>CANLRB010000001.1 GCA_947493455.1 uncultured Pseudoalteromonas sp.
GATCAGATCGAGCCATGTAAAATAAGTTCAAAAAAAATCCCCCGATTTTCATCGAGGGATTTGTGTATGAAAGACAGCGGCTAGCGAGGCTTTGGATTCAAAAGTTCATTACTATAATTTAATCCCACAAACTTCTGTGAGAATTAGGGAAGTGTCTAATTCACGATAAACATGGGTTTTTCCTTTGCTTCCTTGCTCTAAAAAACTGATTTGAATTCTTTTTTCTCTTAGCTCTATATTTAATGAAGGACTCATAAATGAAACCGATGGCATTCTCATTTGATAATCAAGCGACCAACCACCTTTATTATTATCAACGAAGTTATATAAGGTTTTGTATTCTTTAGATGCGTTGTTTATTTCACATTTTTTCTTTACCTTTCCGCCATCATATAGAACGACAACAAAGTTTTGTGGAAATAAATCTATGTTAATCTTATGCTTATGAATAAAAACCCAGTATAAAATCATCAAGGTAATTATAAAAAGTACTGAAAGTACATATTTAATTGAATTCTTCATTTTAGCCTATTTACCTAAAAAGTGATCAAATAACTTCAAATATTGATTTTGTGAGTAACTTCTACAATTACTTGTAACATAATAATAAGGCTTTCTTGTATCTAGGCCTTTTGACAATAAATCGACCGCTTCCAAGTCCTGTTCTTTGGTTGTGGAAAAGCATTTAGAATCTAATACTTTATCTTGTGAATAAGTATCGTCATATATAATACCCTCAAAACCCTTATCTACGCGAAAGGATTGACTATATCTAAATTTTTCATTTTTTACTGAAATTCTCTGATGTAAAGCTCCTATTGCATCAGTAGTTTCTAAACAAATCGCAAGACCTAAAGGGTCTGTGTACTTAACAGGATTCCCTTCAACATACCCATAAGTATTAATCCCACCCGCTAAACCAATCGGATCTGACTGAATGTAGCGTCCCAATTCGGGATCGTAATCCCTAAAGTAGTTGTAATACAGCCCCGATTCGCTGTCGGCATATTGCCCCGGGAAGCGGGCGGTCATTTCTTCGCTCAACAGGTTGGTTGTAATATTGACCACACCAAATGGGGTATAGTTGGCTTGCCATACAATATCACCATTTTGATCCGTTAGTGTCAGCGGTGCATCTATATGATTTGCATGTACATAATAAATTTGCTCCGCAATAAGCGCTAAGCGTTTACCATTTAAATACACATATTCCACCAAAGTATTGCCTGCGCCATCACTCTCCGCAAGCACTAGGCCCGATAAGTCATAATGATATAAACGGGTGGTATCGCCGCTTTTTTTAACGACACGTTGGCCCAAATAGTTGTAAGTATATTGATAGTCAACTCCGAGTATCGTTGCTTTCGTCAGCCTGCCTGGCGCATTATACAAATAGGTACCTTTACCATCTGCCACGGTATTACCCGCTGCATCATATTCATAAAGTCGACCATTAACTTCTTGAAGCTTGCCATTTTGGTAAATATAGGGTGATTGAACGGTATCTTTTGTTTTATTTGTTCGGTTGCCAATTGCGTCGTAATCAAACGCTAGCTCACCATAACTACCTGTCGCGTTTGTTAAGCGACTTACCAAATCATAACTATATTGCTGCGACTGTGTCGGCACCAACAAGTCTTCGATTGAGTTTATGTTTGTTAGCGCATCGTAGCTCAGCTTTTGGTTGTAAACACCCGTCACATGTTTGTCTATCAACTGATAGTCTTGGTTAAACTTCTGAGTCAACTGTTTAGCGTTACCATAATCAAGTCGAGAGAGCGGACCAAATGGTAAATATTGAATATTACTTGCAAGTTGCTGTGCAAGGCCGTTAAACCGGGTGGCAACATGCGTCACTTGACCTAAATTATTATAGGTATATTCAATACGCCGACCACTTGGATAAACAATCGCACTCAATTGGCCACTATTTAGATATTCGTAGCGGGTAGTACTGGTATGCGTGCCAGTGCTATTCGTTTTATCAAATTGAATGACGTCACCAAATTGATTATAAAAATATTCTTGAGTACCACTACTGTCAGTGACCTTAGTTAAACGGCCAATACCAAAGCGACCCGGTGTTGCATCATCGTATTCAAAATAAATATTTTCATTCGCTGTTGGATAAGTAATACTCGTTACCCGGTTAAGTGCATCATAGGTATAACTGGTTTTAATCCCTCTCCCATCACGTTGCCATAACATATTACCTGCCGTGTCATAATCATAAGTCGTCGTGCCGGAGTCAGGGCTGATACGCTTTGTCACCTCACCAAAACCATTGTATTCGTAATGGGTTACCCGACCTAACGCATCGGTTACTTGCGTCAATTGGTTACTATTATTGTAAGTAAATTGCGTTTTTTGATTTAGCGGATCCGATGATGCCGTGGTCCTGCTAAAATTATCAATCGTGTTAAAAGTGCTTTGATTATTTGGGTCAATCTGCTGCACCAAATTATTTTTGGCATCATATAGATATTGCCAACTTTCCCCTGCAGCATTTGTACTGTGGCTCACGCGGTCAGCACTGTTATAAGCATAAGTGTGCGTAAGTAAAATAGCACCACTTTGTCCAATAACCTTTGTCGCGAGTACATTTCCTCTTTCATCAAGTTTTAAGCTAATTTGATTACCTTGTAAGTCTTCAATAGACTTTAAAAACTGACCATTTTCATAGGTATACTTTAGTTTAATTCCGTTTACCGTAACAGTTTGAATATTCCCCACACTATCATACGTATATTGGGTTATCCGTTCCCCAGTTTTAATTTGTGTAACGCGATTTTTACTGTCATATTCGATATCTGAAATAGACGCATTCGAGTCGCTCGTCTTAGAAACAAATCCTCCGTTACTGTATTCTAAAAATTTGTGTTCATGCCCAATTGCATTTGCTATTGCCGAAATTTTCCCATCATTATGGTAATAATATGTTGTAATATCTGGCGTGTCGGTTCGCGCGCCATCTACACTTTTCAATTTTCCATCAGCATAATAATTATAAAAAACTAATTTTTTCTTCGTTCCATCAATTAATTTTTGCGACAACAATTGCCCATTATCATCGAACTTTTGATGAAACTCTGCGCCATTAGGATATAAGATCAATCGGAGTTTATTGTAAAATGGTGCATCGTGGTAAAAGTATTTCGTTTTTTGAGCAAATTCCGTTTCAGCTTTTGTTGTAATGCTTGCCAATAAATTAAAACTATCGTAACTATACGAAGTTTGCTCACCAAGCTCGTCAATTTGATTGATTATGCGCCCTTTATTATCCATTTCAATTGAATCGATTTCAGGCTGTTGTTGGTTGTTATTACATTGATTACCCGTTATTTTTGTTGGTAATCCATTTACATAATGAATTTCTTTATTCTCTTCTCCAGCAACCGTTACCTTATTAATGCCATAACTAACGGTTCCAGAACCTCCTTTCGAACTCGTAGAAGATATTGCGCGACCTATCGAATCATACTGCCAACTTCCCGTCCCGTTAGTTGAACTAACAGCGTTTGTGAGAGAAAATAAAAACTTTTCGTTTTGATAACTGAACGCAGTAGATTCCGTAGGTCCAGTAATTGAAATTAGATTATGATTGTCATCGTAATTAAGATTAATCTCATTACCGCCAGGCAACGTAATTTTGTTCAACAGCTTATCATTATATGTAAAATAAGCGGTGCCATAGAGCGAATGGGTAACAGCCGCTACTTGCCCATTTCCGTTATGCGTTACTCTGTGGTGTTCACCACTAGGATGTATAATTTTGTCAATCAATCCATTTAGGCCAAATTGATATTTCATTCCATTTGGCTTTGTATACAGCCAACCAATAGAATTACTTGCCAATACTCCGCCACTTGGCTCAAACTTAAAATTTCGCCCACTGCCAAATTCAATATAATTATTATTATTGTCTATTAATACTGCATAGCCGCCTCTTTTTATAAACAACCGCATTTGATACGGGTGTAGCCATTGCTTGTATCCGAGTTTTGACTGCTCGGTAAAATAATCGAGATTTAAATACTCATTATATTTTGGTCCTTTATAATCACTTGGTTGAGTATACTTCACCCAATTTGTCGCTGGCTCTTGGTTTGACTTGAACCGATTAATTAAAACTTGATGACGTAACTCAGGCGCATTTTGTGACGAGTAAAACATATCAAAATTAAGTGGGAATTCACCAGGAAGGTTTAACTTTTGATTAAAAGTCTGCGACTTTGCTCCTGTACGCGCGTTTATCGGGTTTAGAACTTTCTCAGCGCAATGAGGCGTATTTAGTTGTTCTTTTTTAGGTCTGCATTGCCCATAGTCAGATTCGAATGTCTGACCAACTGGACAAAACGTAACACATTGCGTTTTAATTATGTACCCATCCGAATCATATATTATTTCAGGCTCAAATGGATATTCACATTGCAAAGGTTCAGCACATTTTGTACCCGAACGAGTAAGTACAGGAACCGTATTTAACTCAAAAGGGGCTGCCGCCGGACATTTTTTAAGCGCTCTAACTCGATATTGAGTAGATAATGGGTCAGATCGTACGTACCTACAATCATTAGTGCCTTCTACTAATTCGCACCGTAGTGCAGAGAGTGCCATACTTCCAGACCATCCGCCTGTCCAGCCATATCTAGCCGCCGGACAACTTTTATAACTCGTCGCATCAATTGTATAATCTTTACTGTAGGTAGTTTGCATGAACGGTAAAAATTCTAGTTTAACGTCTTTAACCATCATGTCATAAAGATCACAACTAGATTCGCCTTCATAACGTTTGCTATTAAGTATCGGAGGAACCGAATTAGAATTGTAAGTTAATCTGAAGCCGTCGCTTGTCGCGGGCCAGCGTAGATTCGTAACATCGGGCACATCCGCCGCAATCGCAGATATAAAAAAGTTAGAATAGATAATAAAAATTACAGCTGCGACCAAACGCGCTAATTGCTTTCCTTGCATAGTGGGAATTTTTCCATAAATAAAAACCCGCACAAATTACAACAAGTTAAAGTTTAGCTCAACATTTATTTCACATTGAATATACATAAAATATAAATAATACACAGCTTGAAACAAATCGTTTGCGATGGATCTAAGCAACGATTCTAACGATGCGCAGTAACATTTTTACCGGCAATTAGATTAAATTTAAAACCACTAAAAACAAAAAAGCCCCTAAGTAAAACTTAGAGGCTTTTATATACCCTATTCGCAAGTTACTTTCGTATACAGGCTAATCGATAATGCCTGCGAGCTATTGCAAGCATCATTAGCAACAACAAACCAAACTGCATGCTTGATGACTTTTTACGTTTTGGCGGCTCAACAACCGGTGGCGTTGTCACTGTCACCGTCACAATGGCTTGCGCCGTGGCACCAAACTCATCTTGCACTTGATAATTAATGGTATCGCTGCCACTAAACCCTGCATTTGGTATATACGTTAAGGTATTGTCATTATTAATTTCTACAGAACCATTACTTGCTGTCGCTGAACTAATCGTTAGCGCATCGTTTTCAGGATCTGAGTCATTACTAAGTACCGCAATCGTCACGCTCACACCTGTTTGCGTCGTTGCACTGTCATCCACGGCAACTGGCATTTGATTTGGCACAATCGTAACGGCAACTTGTGCGGCACTCGTACCACCTTGACCATCGCTTACACCATACGTCAAGGTATCACTACCAAAATGTCCAGGCTGCGGTTCATAGTAAAGCATGTTATCAACAATGGTTACCATGCCCAGTAACGCGCTTGCTGATGACACCACTAAAATATCGCCATCACTGTCGCTGTCATTACTCAATACATCAATGGTAATTGCGACATTAGTACGCGTTTGTGCTTCGTCATTAGTCAGCATAGGTTGCGAATTACCGGTACTCATCACACCAACGCCACCTGGGTCAACAATCATGTTATTTGCTTTGCCATCCGCATCATTAGGTCCGCCATCGGTAATTGTCAGTTGCACACACCAATCACCTTCAGTTAAGCCCGGTGTCCAACTTGCATCTTGCGGTGGCGGGCAATACCCCATGCTGCCCATGGCCGATTGCAACTGATCACTGCTGGTTTCAACAAAGTTTTGCCACGTTCCTGTGAGCGACAATTTACGGTAAATCGCATTTGCAGGGATCGGCTGAGATTGCGGCAGCACAACATTGTATGCTTGCCCTGCAATCGGTAAGCCGGTTGCAATAAAGTCAAACAAACCACCACTATTTACCGCGTCGCTATCAACGATTTGTGTACTAACAATACGTACCCCGCCCGAATTACCGACAAGTGCCGAATCACCTAAACGAATGCACACACCTGGGTCACCTTCAACTAAAAAGTCTGAATCACTGTCGCGTGTCGCGATCATCACGTTACACTCATTAATTGAATCTAAGTAGTTTGGAATACCATCATTATCAGCATCACCTAACCCTTCAATGTTATCAGGAATACCGTCACCGTCACTATCACCTTCGCCTAACTCGGTAGGTGTTGTTTCTAATTTAAGCGTTATTTGATCGCTGCTTTGTAACGCAGGCTCATCCAAATTAGTCACAACTAAGTCGATATGATAAATGCCTAACGCGATTTCACTCGGATCAAACGTAAAGGTTGAATCATCACTGTCTAAATCAAGCAATACGTTTTCAGTATTATTCCACATGAAACCAAATTCAGTGTTAGTATCCGGATGCATAACAGAGCTTGATACAACCACGGTCCCGTCTTGTTGGTTAACAATAATACGTTGCTCACCAGCTTGATTCGCGACAATACTAACCGTCGGCGCAATATTATCTTCGTCAACTACAATTCGATGACTTGCTTTTGAGCCTAAGTTTAAGCTGCTGTCAAGCTCAATCAAAATCGTCTCATCATCGTCAATCGCATCGTCAATCAAGGTGCTAAATGTTATACGCGCGTGTTGGCCAGAGTTTATTATCACAGAACCATCGCGCAAGGTATGGTCATCAAGATCCGCACTACCACTTACCGAATACGGTATCTCAAGTGGATACACTGGTGACAAACCATTTAAGAACAAATCAATAGAGACCGCACTGCCTTCGCGTACCGTTTGGTCTTTTTCAAAAGAGATTTGTGGTGCAACAGAGACCCGCTGTGTTGCAACTGCAGTGCGCCCTTCACTGTCAGTTGCGCGCCAACGAACTGAGGTGATACCCGGTTTGAAGTAGTTCGATGCGCGCTCAAGTTGCACCGCAATCGCATTGCCACTTGCATCAACCGCGCTGGCAACACCTAACTCTACACGTGTAAATAAACCAGTCGCATTGGTCGTGATATCTGCCGGCGGCGTTATGGTGGGTAGCCCATCATCTTCAATGTTAAAGTTAACTGTTACCAACGCACTGGCAGTCGCCCCCGACTGATCACTAATTTGATATTCAATCACACTTTCACCGATAAATCCGTCAATCGGTTGATAAGCTAAACCATTAGCGATTATTGCCACGGTGCCGATCGTGCTGGTTGCACCTATCACTGACAGGATGTCACCATCAACATCAGTGTCATTGGCCAGAACGTCAATTGTAAATGACTGCCAGTTTGTACGGCTAACTGCATCATTAATTGCAATCGGCGCATCGTTCACTGGCGCAACTGAAATTGATACCGTCGCCAATTCCGAGTTGAGTTCACCATCAAATGCTTCAAACGTAAAACTATCACTACCATTACTGTTCGCATTTGGTGTATACACCAAATTAGGGGCTTGACCTGATAGTTGTCCGCGTGTCGGCGCTGCAACAATGCTAAAGCCAAGCGCATCGCCGTCAATGTCGGCACCACTAAGTGTCACAGCAACAGCGGTATCTTCGCTCGTCGCCACACTAGAACTAAATGTCTCTGGTGCGTCATTTACCGGCATCACGTTAATCGAAACCGTCGCTGTGTTTGACGTCAATTCACCATCACTCACACTAAACGTAAAGCTATCGCTGCCATTAAAGTTTTGCGACGGTGTATAACTCAGATTCGGTGCATCTCCAGTTAATACACCATTGCTTGGATTGCTAATGAGGGTAAACGTCAGCTCGTCGCTCTCTAAATCAACTGCAGTCAATTCAACACTCTTTGTTGTATCCTCATCAAGCTCAAGTGTGCCGTCATTGGCTATTGGCGCATCATTTTCTCCACCAACCGTAATTTGAATTGTTGCAGGCTCTGAGCTAAGTTCGCCATCACTCACAATGAAAGTAAAGCGGTCAATACCGTAAAAATCATCGTTTGGAACGTACGTTAGATTTGGCGCAGTACCGACTAACTCTCCGTTACTCGGTGATGAAACAATTTCAAACGTGAGTTCATTATTATCGATATCCGAGCCATTTAACATAATTTGTAACTGAGTATCTTCAGACGTAGTTATGCTTTGTCCTTGTGCAGTTGGCGCATCATTAACAGCTGTTACCCTAATGGTAACACTTGCTGTATCAGTTGCTCCCTGGTCGTCCGATACACTGTAAACAAAGCTATCATTGCCATTAAAGTTAGCATTTGGCGTGTAAACCACACTGCCATCGCTTTGCACTGACACGCTACCATTTACTGGCATCATCACAATTTGAACTGAAGTCTCGTCAAGCTGGCCATCAATATCAGTATCATTTGCTAAGATGTTAACTGTTTGTGCCTGATCTTCATTTGTTTCAGCACTATCATCATTTGCAAGTGGTTCATCATTAACTGGTTCAATCGTCAATGTGACTGTTGCAATATTTGAGCGAATGCCTTCATTGTCATCAGTTTGGTAAGTAAAGGTATCGAAACCATTAAAGTTACTATTTGGTGTATAAACAATTTGTTTAGTTGCTTGATCTACCCGTGCGATGCCATTCTCTGGTTGCGATATCACATATACATTCTCTATCGTACCGTCAACATCATTGTCGTTACCCAATACGTTAATACCATGTGGCGCATCTTCCAAAATGATCACAGTATCATCTTGACTCACCGGTGCATCATTAACACTTGCAACGGTCAAGCTCACAAGGGCTTCATCTGAAGTCGCTCCCAAGTCGTCCTTTACGGTATATGTAAATGAGTCAGTACCAAAGAAGTCCTTACTCGGCAGATAGGTCACGCGTCCGTCTAAATCAACAGAAACCTGTCCGTTTTTAGGCTCAGCAACGATATCGACTGATGCAATATCAATTTGCCCATCAATATCAGTGTCATTACTAAGCACATCAATAACTACTGTAGTATCTTCATCTAAGGCTGCACTATCAGCAGTAGTTAACGGCGCATCGTTCAAGCCAATCACATTGATACTGACTACCGCTAGGTTAGACGTATCACCAGCTTTATCTGAAATTTGGTAAGTAAAGCTATCACTGCCGTTAAAGTTCATTGCCGGTACATAATTAACTTTTCCTTCAGTAATAGACACTTCCCCATTTGCTGGGCTTGTCACTATCGTTACTGAATCTGTATCAATATCAAGACTATTATCAATGTCGCTATCATTTGCTAGTACGTCGATTAGCAAGCTGCTGTCTTCATTAAGCGATACCATATCATTAGCTGCAAAAGGTGCATCGTTAACCGGATTAACAGTCAAGGTTACTAATGTATCCTTCGATGTATTGCCTGCTAAATCAGTAACCTGATACGCAAATGAATCAACGCCATTGAAATTATCCTGCGGCGTATATGTAATTACGCCATTGGCGGTATTAACACTGGTGCTCCCGTTCATCGCGGCGACAGTAATCGTAACGCTGGCCGGGTTCAACGTACTGCCTGGTCCAACATCATTTAACAGAACATCAATCAATGTAGATGAGTCTTCGTCAAGCGCAGCATTGTCTGGCGCAGTTTCATTATCGTCATCAATGATTGAAATAGTAACTTGCTGAGGTGTCATCGCGCGCGCTCCTGAAACTGAGTCAATATCAATAACGATCGTTTCGCTACCTTCTTCAGTATTGTCTTGCAGCGCAACGAGGGTGACCGTAGCTGACGTCTGTCCAGCCTTAATCGCCAAATTAGTATTTATTTCAGCGTAATCAGCACCATTGATTGCAGTTCCGCTTATACCTAAACTCACCACAACATCTTCAAATGTTGCTTCACTTAACGTTACCGTGACGCTACTCGTACCAGCTTCTTCCGCAATTTCATCCCCGCTAGCGCTAAGACTCACACTCACTAATTCGTCATCAATAAGCGTAATCGTTTGTTGCTGGGTATCAGTTTCGTTTGCCGCGCCGCCTGTTACGTCGGCAATATCAACAATGACCGTCTCGGGACCCTCTAGAACAGTATCTTGGTTTGCCGTGATGGTGGTCGTCGCACTTGTTTGACCCGCGATAATCGTTACATTCGCATTTGTCAATGTATAATCGGTGCCGCTGACCGCAGTTCCGCTCACAGCTAAATTAACGACAACATCTTCAAAGGTGACTTCGCTTAACGTAAGCGTCAGCGTACTTGTACCCGCTTCTTCAGCGATTTCAACGCTACTTGCGCTTAGACTCACAGCCACAGTCTCGTCATCGTTAATCGTTATCGTTTTCTGCTGCGTGCCACTTTCAGTTGCATTGCCTCCAGTGATGTTTGTAATGTCTACAACTACCGTTTCAGGGCCTTCTACTAGCGAGTCTTGGCTTGCAGTAAGCGTCATTGACGCCGAGGTTTGTCCGGCTGCAATTGTTAAACTCGTATTTGGCGTGACATAGTCCACTCCGCGAGCTGCAGTGCCACTAAACCCTAAGTTCACCACTACATCTTCTGTGGTCGCATTACTTAACGTTGCACTAAGGGTGCTTGACCCACCAGCTTCAGCCATATCATCACGACTAATATCCAAACTTACACTGACCGTGTCATCGTCGTTAATTACAACGTTTCTTTGCTGATTGCCGTTCTCAGTCGCTGCCCCGCCATTCACCGCCGAAATATCGATAACAATTGTTTCAGCACCTTCGATTTGTGAGTCTTGGCTCGCGATGATGGTCGTAGTCGCTGTTGTTTGTCCTGCAGCAATTGTTAAGCTCGATGCCGGCGCCGAATAATCAACACCCTTAGTTGCAGTACCTACGAAGTCTAAATTCACCACCACATCTTCAAAGGTAGCTTCGCTTAACGTCGCACTCACTATAGTTGAGCCATTTGCTTCAGTAATCTCAGTGCGGTCTGTGCTTAAACTAACGCTCACCGTTTCATCATCGTCAATGGTCACTGTTTGCTGTTGTGAACCTATTTCGCTTGCCGCACCGCCAGTCACCCCCGTAATATCAATAATCACAGTTTCTGGGCCTTCCACTAAACTGTCTTGGCTTGCTGTAACCATTGTGGTTGCACTCGTTTGACCCGCAGTAATCGTGATGTTCGTAGCCGACGCGGTGTAATCGGTGCCATTGATGGCGGTGCCACTGAAACCTATATTTACTATCACATCTTCATAAGACGCTTCACTTAACGTTGCCGTCAGTGTCGCCGTGCCACTTGCCTCTGAAATGCTGCTACTGTTGACGCTCAAGGTCACACCGACCGTTTCATCATCATCAATGGTCACTGTTTGCTGTTGCGTACCAGTTTCGTTTGCCGCACCACCAGTGACACCCGTGATATCAGCAATCACAGTTTCTGGGCCTTCAATTAAGCTGTCTTGGCTTGCTGTAATCATTGCGGTTGCACTCGTTTGACCCGCAGTAATCGTGATGTTCGTAGCCGACGTGGTGTAATCGGTTCCATTGATGGCGGTGCCACCGAAACCGATATTCACGATTACATCTTCATACGTTGCTTCACTTAACGTTGCCGTCAGTGTCGCCGTGCCACTTGCCTCTGAAATACTGCTATTGTTGACACTTAAGGTCACGCCCACCGTTTCATCATCGGTAATGGTCACTGTTTGCTGTTGCGTACCTGTTTCGCTTGCCGCACCGCCGGTTACACCCGTAATATCAACAATCACAGTTTCTGGGCCTTCAACCAAACTGTCTTGGCTTGGCGTAACCACTGTGGTTGCACTCGTTTGACCCGCAGTAATCGTGATGCTCGCAGACGATGCCGTGTAATCGGTGCCATTGATCGCAGTGCCACTAAAACCGATATTCACGATTACATCTTCATACGTGGCTTCACTTAACGTTGCCGTCAGTGTCGCCGTGCCACTTGCCTCTGAAATACTGCTACTGTTGACGCTCAAGGTCACTCCGACCGTTTCATCATCGGTAATGATCACAGTTTGTTGTTGCGTGCCGCTTTCGTTTGCCGCACCGCCGGTCACACCTGTGACATCAATAATCACGCTTTCAGGGCCTTCCACTAAGCTATCCTGGGTCGCCGTAATAGTTGTGGTTGCTGTGGTTTGGCCTGCCGTTATGGTTACGCTCGATGCGGGTGCCGTATAATCAGACCCGCTTGTCGCATTACCACTTATGCCCAAACTCACCACAACATTTTCATAGGTTGGCTCACTCAACATCACTGTGAGCGTACTAACACCGCCTGCCTCAGCAATTGTATTGCTACTTGCACTCAATGTTAGCGACACCATTTCATCATCAGTAATTGTAATGGTTTGCTGCTGCGAGCCATTTTCCACAGCGCTCACGCCAGTTATCGAATCAATATCGACAATCACAGTTTCACCGCCTTCGACAAGACTGTCTTGAATTGCGGTCACTGTTGCTGTTCCACTTATTTGGCCAGCAGGGATTGAGATGGTATTGCTTGAGAACGAATAATCAGAATTAAGTACTGCGCTACCTGAATAACTTAAATTAACTACAACTGTCTCGTAGCTAACTTGGTCAAGGGTGGCAGTTAACGTCGCGGTACCCGCAGCCTCTGCGATATTGCTCGAACCTACAGATAAGGACACTACTGCGGTATCATTATCAACAATTGAAATCGTCGATTGCTGCGGTGTTGACTCATTTGCAAAATCATTGTCAATCGATGTGATATCCACGATCACGGTTTCGGTCACTTCTACCGCGTTGTCATCAACTGACGTAATCGTCGTATTCGCGCTTGTTTGCCCCGCTAAAATAGTAATTGTTGAAGAGCTCACTGCATAATCAGCAACCTGTGTCGCAGTACCAGTGAAACCAAGGTTAACAACGACATCATTTGTTGTTGGTGCCGACAATGTTGCAGTAAACGTCACAACAATGCCTGACTCCGCAATCGTGCTACCATTTGCGCTCAGTAGCACATCCGGCTTAGCTGAATTCGTTACAGTTACCGCGTTAGTCGTATCAGCAATATCTGCTGATGGTGCTGCGCTTAACGACCAATCATCGGCAAAGGAAATATTGTATGTTGTGTTATCAATTGATTCTGCGCCATTTTTATTGAGCAGAGTATCAATCGAATCTTTCTCAGTCCCGCTAACAGTAAAGCTAAAACTTGTTGCACTTGTAATATCAGCTGTGCCACTTAATATCGTATAGGTTCTCGCCCCGTTTCCTGTGATACTGATTTTAGTTAAATCAATATCATTCGTTGTGCCAGGTAAACGGCTAAACTCGGTACCGGTTACAATGAACTCACCCGTAACGCCATTATAGGTTGCCGATATTATTGCAGGTGCCATCACATTCGAAACTGTAACTGGAATATTACTAAATAATGTTGATGCACTCGGCGCTGCAGCAGGAGCCCAATTGTCAGCGCCATTCATTACATAGCTAGTTGAGCTTGAATCGGATTGAGTGCCATCTTTGTTGAATAACCCGTTTATGTGGGTTTTATCTGCATCTGACAATGTTATCGTTGCACTGGTTATCGATGAAATTTCAATATCCAAGGTGCTATCTAAAGTAAAACTAGCGCCTTGCTCACCGATAAACGATAACTGCGAGACATCGATATCATTAGTTACTCCAGGGAAGTTTGCAAACTGACTTCCTGTGAGCACAAATATGCCCGTCAATGCATCATAGGTAACACTTGTCACGCTCGGCAACGTCATATTACTTACGGTAACACCTGCAGTCGCGTCGCTAATATCAACGCTACTAGGTCCTGCAAACAACCAATCATCTGCGACAGCTAAGTTGTATAACGTCGCAGAATCATCAGACTGGCTACCATCGTTGTTTAGTAGTCCATTCACATTGGTTCTGTCACTGCCAGCTAACGTAATTTGTGCACTGGTATCGCTTGTTACATCAACATCAGCGGTCACATTTAAGGTATAACTTTGATTGTTTTCACCTGTAATAGTAACTAGCGAGACATCAATGTCGTTCGTGGCACCAATATTATTTACAAAGCCAACGCCCGTTAGCGTCAAAAGCCCATTCGCGTAATCGTAGGTCGCTGATGTAATCGACGGCCCCGAAATGTTCGACACAGTAATACCATTTGTTACATCACTGGTATCGTCAGCACCAATCGCCGTAATAAAGTCATCAGCCGCGCTAAGGTTATAGGCCGTCGCGTCGTCTGAAGTAAGCCCAGTAGCATTAAGCAAGCCGTTAACAATCAGCTTGTCTGCCATATTGAGCGTCACAGTAAATTGTGTGCTTGAGTCAATTTCGACGTTTGCTGTAGTTAACGTGTGGCTTAAACCCGCTTCACCAGTAATCGATAATTTAGTCACATTGACATCATTCGTCGCACCACTCGTTGCAACAAAGTCGTTACCTGTTACAACCAATATGCCGTTGGTCGCATCGTATGTTGCACTTGTGATCGATGGAGACGGCACATTGCTGACCGTGATGCCGTTACTAGTGAGATCAGCAATATTTGTGCTCGCGGCTGTACCCGTCATCCAATTATCAGCAGCAGCCAGATTGTAAGTCGCACCGCTATCGGCGGTTACGCCATTGGCCGTCATCAGCGCATTAACCGCATTTAAATCGGCACCGGTTAGGGTAAAGCTAAAACTCGTTGACGACGTTATCTCTACATCAACGGCGGTTGTTAACGTATACGTCGCGCCATTTTCGCCTGTGAAAGTTAATAACGATAAGTCAACGTCATTATTCGAACCAAACAGTTTAACGAAGTTTGTACCGGTGATTGTTACTACCCCAGTGCTACGATCGTAAGAAACACTGGTGATTGCAGGAGCGACAGTGTTACTCACCGTCACAGAGTTGGTTGCATCACTAATATTAGTCGTTTGCAATGCTGACGGCATCCAATTATCAGCTGCGCTAAGATTATAGGTCGTTGTGTCTTCGGCATTGACTCCGTTTTTGTTGAGCAAGCCATTTACATTAATCTTATCAGTGTCGCTAAGTACAACTGTAAATTCAGTTGCCGAGCTCACTTCAACATCACCGCTCGTCAGACTATAACTGTTGCTGCCTTGCCCGAGTAATAACAAGAGAGACACATCAACGTCATTATTGGTGCCCGCAGATTTTCTAAATTGAGAGCCCGTTACTACCAGCGTGCCTGTTGTAAAGTCGTAAGATGCTGAAGTAATCGTTGGCACTGTCACATTCGATACGGTAACACCATTGCTTGCATCAGTAATATCGGTGCTCGCTGCAGCCCCTGGCATCCAGTTATCCGCTGCGCTTAGGTTGTAAGTAGTCCCCGATACATCAGAAGTAACACCGTTTTTATTCAGCAATCCGTCAACATGAAGTTTATCGTCGCTGGCTAAGGTAAAGGTAAAGCTCGATTCTGACGATACTTCAACATCAGTATTCGCCATCAAGGTGTAAGTTGCACCCGCATCGCCTGTGAACGTTAAGAGCGATAAATCTATATCGTTCGTAGCGCCAGGGAGCGCAACAAAACGCGTTCCAGTTACAACCACAACCCCAGTAGTCGCATCGTAGGTAGCCGAAGTTATGGTTGGCGCTGTCGTATTACTCACCGTGATGCCATTTAGCGTCAAATCACTAATATCAAGCGTACTTGGCGCCCCTGGCAGCCAGTTATCTGCTGCAGCGAGATTGTAAGTCGTACTGTCGTCAGCACTCAAGCCATCTTTATTTAGCAACCCATTCACGTTAACTCTATCAGTGGCATTGAGTGTCACTGTAAACGATGTGGCATTAGTAATGTCAACGTCGCTGGAAGTCAATGAATAACTTGAACCACCATTACCAAACACGGTTAATAGGCTCACATCAATATCGTTATTGCCACCTGTAAGCGAAACGAAATGCGTACCGGTAACAACTAACATTCCGGTCGCTGTATCATAGGCGCTACTGGTGATTGTAGGCTGCGCATAATTTGATACAGTAATGCCATTGCCTGTTAAATCAGCCGTATTGCCAGCTGTGACGTTGGCGATAAAATTATCTGCTACGGCCAAATTGTAGGTTGTACCGCCATCCGCTGTAAGACCATTTTTATTTAATAAGCCATTTACCGCCAGTAAATCGGTACCCGTCAGTGTCACTGTAAACGATGTCGCATTGGTAATTTCAACATCGGTACTCGTTGTCAACGTATAACTCGCTCCGCCTTCACCGGTAATCGTAAATAATGACACATCAACATCGTTCGCGGCACCTGATTTAGCTTCAAAGTCAGTGCCCGTTACTGTTAACGCACCCGTTGTGAAATCATACGTTGCTGATGTAATGGTCGGTACAGGCACATTACTCACCGTAATACCATTGCCCGTGGCATCAACAATATTTGAGCTTGCCGCAGCACCTGCCAACCAATCTTCGGCCGCATTTAAGTTATATGGAGTCGCATCGCTTGCTTGGGTGCCGTCATTATCCAAAATAGCGTTCACGGCGGTTTTATCGGCCGAATTTAAGGTTACCGCAAAGCTCGTTGAATTCGTGATTTCAACACTCGTTGTTGTCAGGGTTCGCGTTCCGCCACCAAGGCCGGTTAAGGTCAGCTTTGTCACATCAATATCATTGGTTGTACCTGACTTTTTAACAAAATTGGTGCCAGTGACCACCAATTGCCCGGTCGCAAAATCATAGGTTGCCGACGTCACTGTCGGTATTTGCGTATTGGATACCGTAATCCCGTTACCCGTTAAATCAGCGATTGTGGCACTCAATGCAGCGCCGCCTTGCCAATTTTCTCCGCCAGCCAAATTGTAGGTTGTGTTATCGCCTGACGTGACGCCGTCTTTATTCAATAACCCGTTAACCTCAAGTGTGTCACTAGCGTTAAGGGTAACCGTAAACTGTGTTTCAGAATCAAGTTCTACATCAGGTGAAGTCAAGCTATAACTATTGCCACCTTCACCTGTCAGCGTCAGCCATGACACATCAATATCATTGGTCAAACCGAGGCGACGGGCAAACCCTGTGCCCGTCACCACAAATGAGCCGGTTCCAGCATTATAGGTTGCTGATGTAATAGTCGGTATAGACACATTTGACACTGTTACGGCATTCGTCAAGTCTTGAATATTCGATGCAGGAGCCACTGCCAATAAGTAGTCTTCTCCGGCAGCTAAGTTATAAACGTTTAAATCATCGGCTTGCACGCCATCTTTATTAAATATGCCATTAGCGATTATTTTGTCGGCCGCACTAAGCGTAATCGTAAAGCTAGTCGTGTTGCTCACTTCGACATCGGGCGATGTCAGCACATAAGCACCATCTTCGCCCCTAATGGAAAGTTGCGATACATCGACATCATTCGCAGCACCTGGAAATGCCACAAAATTAGTTCCCGTTACAACCAGCACGCCGGTTGAGGCATCATAGGTTGCCGATGTCAGAGTCGGTGCAATAACATTGCTCACAGTGACCGTTGCCGCATTATCTGCAATGTCGACAGTGCTCGGGCCACCAGCTAGCCAATTGTCAGCAGCCGCCAAATTGTAGGCTTGCCCGCTTGACGCACTCAGTCCATCCTTATCGAGTAAACCGTTTACATTGACTAAGTCAGTTGCATTAAGGGTAAGCGTAAACTCAGTTTGCGATGTTACATCCACATTAGATGACGTAAGAGTATACGTCGCGCCACTGTCGCCAGTCAGCGTAAAGGTCGTTGCTACCACATCATTATTGCTGCCAACAACACTTGAAAAGCCGGTTCCCGTAACGACCAACGCCCCCGTCGATGCATCGTATGTCGCTGAGGTAATCGTAGGATTAGAGAAATTACTCACGGTAATAGCGTTGCTCGTCAAATCAGCGGTATTGCCTGCCGTCACATTGGCAACAAAATCATCCGCTGCAGCCAAGTTGTATGTCGTGCCGCCATCAGAAGATAAGCCATTTTTATTCAATAACGCATCAATGCTTAACCTATCAGTACTATTCAGTGACACAGTAAATTGTGATGCTGAGGTTATTTCGACATCACTACTTGTGAGGGTGTAGGTACCGCCACCTTGACCGGTGATCGTTAGATTGCTTACGGTGATGTCATTAAGCGCACCAGATTTGGCTTCAAAATCAGTACCAGTTACCACTAGATTGCCGGTAGAAGAATCATAGGTTGCTGAGGTAATGGCGGGCACCGCTACGTTGCTCACTGTAATCCCGTTGCCAACCGTATCCGCGATCGAGGCTGCGGCGGCTGCACCGGTTAACCAATCTTCCGCCGCATTTAAATTGTAAACTACAGTATCGCTAGCTTGCGTACCATTGGTATCCAACAATGCATTTACCGCAGTTTTATCGCCTGAATTTAAGGTAATTGAGAAGCTCGTTGCGCTCGTAATTTCAACATTAGTTGTCGTAAGTGTTCGCGTGCCACTACCGAGCCCTTTTAATTCGATCTTGGTTACGTCAACATCATTGGTCACGCCCGGTTTTTTAACAAAATTAGTTCCAGTGACAACTAATTGTCCGGTCGAGAAATCATACGTCGCCGAGCTTACAGTCGGAATTTGCACGTTTGATACCGTAATGCCATTAAGCGTTAAATCCGCAATGATTGCATTCGTTGCCGCACCTGCTTGCCAATCTTCAGTGCCTGCTAGATTGTAAGTAGTGCCATTTCCCGATGCCGTGCCATTATTATTCAGCAGTCCATTTATCTCTAATCTATCATTGGCATTAAGGGTAATAGTAAACTGGGTTTCGGAAGTAAGCTCAACATCACTCGTGGTTAAAGTGTAACTATTGCCATTTTCGCCAGTGAGCGCAAGCAATGACACATCAATATCATTGGTTGCGCCAAATTTACGCGCAAAACCAGTTCCTGACACCACCAAGGTGCCGGTTCCTGCATTGTAGGTTGCCGATGAAATAGTAGGTGCCACAACATTCGATACGGTTACCGCGTTCGTTGCATCTGCGATATTCGTTGATGCTGCAACAGCCGGTAAGTAATTATCAGCGGCATTAAGGTTATAATTAGTCGCACCATCATCTGCTTGCGTGCCATTTTTATTTAACAAGCCATTAATTACGAGTTTATCTGCTGCATTAAGGGTGACTGTAAAACTTGTTGCACTGGTGATTTCAACGTCAGTAGAAGTTAACGCATGTGCATTACCCCCTTCACCTAAAAGTGTCAGCGTCGATACATCAACATCATTCGCCCCACCAGATAAAGCTACAAAATTTGTGCCAGTGACTGTTAATACTCCAGTGCCATGGTTGTAAGTCGCCGATGTAATCGCGGGTGACGTCACATTACTCACATTCACGGTTGCTGCGCTATCGGCGATATTCACATTGGCAGGGCCCCCTGCCATCCAGTTATCCGCAGCGGCTAAGTTATAAGCTTGTCCACCTTCTGCATTAGCACCATTTTTATTTAGTAAACCGTTTACATTCATTCTATCAGTTGCATTCAAGGTAAGTGTAAATTGGGTAGCTGATGTCACATCCACGTTGCTTGATGTCAGTGTATAGGTCGAGCCTCCTTCTCCGGTCAGTGTCAAGGTCGTTGTAACCACATCATTATTGCTGCCATTAATACTCGAAAAGCCAGTCCCTGTAACAACTAACGCCCCCGTTGTTGCGTCATATGTCGATGACGTAATGCTTGGGTTTGCATAATTGCTCACAATAATAGCATTAGTCGCAATGGCGGTATCTCCCGCCGTTACATTCGCAACAAAATCGTCAGCTGCTGCTAGGTTATAAGTGGTGCCATCGTCAGCTGTGGTGCTATTTTTATTTAGTAATGCATCTACACGTAATTTATCTATGCCGCTTATTGGCACCGTAAATTGGTTTGCAGAATCGCGCTCAATATTGATGCCTGATGTTAAGGTGTATGCACTGCCGCCACCTCCTTCACCGGTAATGGTCAATTTATTGACTGTGATATCATTGGCACCACCGGGGTTCGCATCAAAGTCAGAGCCTGTGACAACCAAGTTACCATTTGAGGAATCATAAGTAACACCGGTAATGGTTGGCCCCGAGCTCGGCGGGGTTGGGTTAGAATAGGTAATATTTTTAAAGGTTAAACTAGAAAAATTGTTACCATTTACGCAACAGCCATTAATAACGAAGTTAAAATCAATTTGTGCAACACCTAATACTGGCGACGTCGTATTATTATCAAACAAGGAGAAAATATCGGTATCTGCATTTTGAGCAAGGAATTTATTGCTGTTTAAGGTCATGGTTTGCAAAGTAGAACCGCCGCCATCTTTAAACGCAATTGTCGATGTGCTATCGATAGTAATGCCATTTACATTGAATGCGTACAGTATTAATGCATCTATATCCAACGTACCCGCATCAACACCATCCGTTTTAATGACTAGTGTTTTACTAGTAGCAACAGTATTGTTGTAAAACATGTCACCGCTGTCTGGCGTAAAGTCATTACTGACGACGAGGTTTGCATCTGTTAAACTTTTAAATCCTGAACCACCAGAGTCACTAAAACCAAGCCCCGCATAGGTCACTGTTGGCAGTGTAAATTGATAGTTATCTAACACGTGCGGCAAAACTGGGAGGGTCGAATCAATGTCACCGACTTGATACTCTAGCTGCCAATTTGCTTTTTTTAGTTCACTGCCAGTAATATCTTTCGATGCAGCAACATGGCGCTCGGTTTTTTCTGCAATAAAATCGACAAAACGTTGTCCAGTAACGCTTTTTGCAACATCGCAACCATAGATTAGAATATCACCACTGGGTTTGATTGCACTCTTGAATGAGTCAATTAGAGAAGGGTTATTTAGAAAAGCACTTTCGGTTAATGGCGTTTGGCCTAATGAAACTTCGCCATTTTTACCATGCGAAATAATATGTAGCGCATCGAGTTGGTTGTGCCTTTCTAAAATAGCTTGCAATTCATCAATTGAGTCATTAAAACTCGACAGTTCAACCACAGTCGTGCCGGAGTGTGTTGTTCGATAAAAGTCAGCTTTGTTTTCTATATCACTCGCGATAATTATCAGCTCTGTACGGTCTCGCTGTTTTTCTTGGTATTTCACACCTGAAGCCGCGTGACTAAAAAGCCCAAAACTACACACCACGATGAGTGTGCAGAGTATATTATTGAACAACTTAATACTCATATCCTAACCTTTTTGTATTTATATACAAATCCTGTTCTAACAGCTAAAGCCCCATAAAATTGGAGCTTTTTTATCATAGTTCAAATTGTTAGTTTCTCAAATTCAGAAACAAATAATTAACTTACTAACTTCGTGGCGGATAAACACCTACATTTGCCATACAATAATTAAGTGTCAGCACAGGCTGGATTATGCTAAAGCTTTGGCTATTACCTGTTAAGCCAACTGTCACCGCACCGGTACCCGCGGTGGTCGTCACACCACCTAGTTCGACCGGGTTGTCGCCCAAAGTACTGCGATAAATAGCCACCCCTGCATTTCTACCGCCATCATTTCTAGCTAAATAACTGCCCTGTGCCGGCGTATCTTCGGTGGCACCGGCGGTCGACACCTCTACCGTTACGTTTGGATTACTCGTCGGTATAAACGTCGCGCCATGATTATGGCTAGGCATTTCCAAAATAGATAATGTGTGCGTCTCAAATCCTGCCGCAGTGCCCATACGCCAATCGAAATGACTACCTGGATGGCGGCCTTTACTCATTGCGGCGCGCCCACGCAAATCGGGTAAAGCAAATGTAGTACGCCCATCCCCCCCAAATTGCGTTCCTAACAATGAAAACAACGTCGAATTAGTTGAGATAGGTAATAATGCCCCTGCACATGTAAACCAACCGCGTGGATTAAAATTAAAACCAAATAATCTTACTTCACCAATAAATGGATCTGACATAACTGTGTCCTTCTAAAATATTTTTTCTCACATCGAATGACTTTTAATTGCATTTCACTTAGCTTCGTGACGGAAAAAGCCCATATTGTGCAATACAATAATTCAACACTTGACTTGGTTGTAATAAACCAAAACTGTTGTTCGCGCCCTGTTTATCAATGGTTACATTGCCATTTATACTGCCGCTTTCGACTACACCGCCAAGCAGAACTGGCGCATCGCCTTTATCTGGCCTAAAAAACGCTTCGCCAGTTTCAGGTCCAGCCAACACGTAGCCGTTTTTGGGTACATCCGCATCTGCGTGTTGCGTTGAGGCTTGAATCGTTGTATTAAAATTAAACGAAGTGATTGACCCTGTATGGTTGTGTTGTGGAAGGTTTTGTTCTGATAATGTTTGCGACTCTTGGCCGCCTTGATCTCCCACGTTCCAATGATGTGACGTCCCGACTCGAGTACCTTGGCTTATCGCCATTTTGCCGCGTAGGTCAGGAATACCAAATGTTGTTCGTCCATCGCCACCAAACTGTGTTCCCAATAACGAAAACATGGCTTGGTTAGAGCTAATTGCAAGTAACTGCCCAGTACAAGGCAACCACTTTTCAGGTGTAAAATTAAACCCGTATAGGTCAACTTCACCAATAAATGGCTCTGCCATATTGTTCTCCTTGTATTCTATTGTTCCCGTTTAATACTTAGGTCAAACGCCATGCCGGCATCAATGCCAAAACGGTCAAAAAAGTTAATACCACTAAAAATGCCATCGGCATTAGACAAAATGTCAATGCGAATAGCGCCATCGTGTGTTGCTACGATTACTCCCTCTGGCTCTCCCACATGGCATACAGTACCGGCGGGAACGCCAAAGGTTGAATGCGAAACAGGCGTGGCTTGAAACAAGCCCAATTCGGTGTTGGCTAGCGACACCCGACAGCCACCAAATTGAGCATTGCTCGCCCTTGCTAACTGGCTAATTTGTTGTGCCGACATGGTTTTCCAATCGACCACAAAGTCACCTTCTGATAATACTTTCAAGTCTTGCACTGGGTGTGATGGCTCTGTGCTAGGCCGGTTTACGCCACTGATTTTCCGTGACCAAGAATCAACAAGTTGCGGTATTGCTTGTGCAAGTTTGTTTTCTAAACTTTGTAATGTTTCAAGTACATGTAATTCAATGTTGAGCCCGCATATTTTGTCGTGCATTCCATTTTTTACATCAAGCCGTTCAATCACTAATTCAGTGGTATTACTGCCATCACGAATTAGGCAAAATAAACTGTGTGAATTAATATATTGCGCGTTTGGGGTCGTAAAAAAGGAATGTATTTCAAGGCCTTTTATACTTTGGCTAAGTACATGCACATCAAACGAAAAATTAAGGCCATAGTTTGGTTGCCACCCCTCAATATCCGATTGCCACTGCTTATCGTCAAAAAATGTAAAAGCAATGTTCATCTGACCAAGCCACTGCACCAACTGTTGAAAGTAAGGCTCTTGCTGTGCTGGCACCACAACGCCACAAAGCTGTCCGGTATGGTGTAAATATTGAATTGTTGACACCGCTAAATTATCACCAGCAAATACCACAATACGAAGTTTCTGCCCGCTGTTTTCAGTTACACTCACGAGTCTCTCCCCTGAGCAGCAGACTCGCTCCAAGTTGCCAAAAAACCGGGCAACCCATTAAGACGGTAGTAAAATTTAATATCATCACCCGTTTTAACTAAGAGATCACCATCACGCGGTTCACGTGGTGTAAAGTTAATGCAGACTTGTTGTTCAGGTAAAGGGTGAGTTATGCCGGAGTCATATTCGTAAATTTTCTCGTTTTCATACACATTTACCTGTGTGCATAGCAATAAGGTTTGCTCCCCTTGATGCTCATCAATGTGCGGGATCGATACTTGGCCACATTCAATTAAGCGTGTATGCTTATCAAGAACCCGCTCTCCTAACGACAAAACACTGTGCTTGGTTAGTTCAAGAATATCGCCTAGCACGACTCGCTGAACTAAAATATCAGCTTGTGTATTGTGATAAGATACGCACTCGGCTTCTCGCCATTGCTCTACAAACTCACTCTGGGCACAATTTAATTGAGCCGAAATGGTCACTTTTTGCGGCAACATCTCACCTGTATCAGTTAAGCTACGACAAAAATGACGGGCCAATAAAAAATGGCCTTCGCGACTAAAACCATGCTGCATTGCTTCGAGTACAAGTAAATCGAATTGGTTGTCTCTAAGCGGATACAAAGTCGCATCAATACATGCGATGTTTTCAATATAATCACCAATGCGCCATTCGCGTATCAACGCTTGTAAGCTGGCAATCGCACCTGGCTGAATATCAATCAGCGTTATGCGCAACTGCGATGAACAATACAAGTTTTGACTTTGATAGTGCGCAATTAATGGCAGTAACAAGGGAGCAAATGGTCCACAAGCAGGGTATACAATGCTAATACTGGACTGGTTTTCTAGTTGCGACTTAATCGCTTTATCAATGCCTCTGATAAATGCATGTACCCGCATATCATCGAGCTGTGTCGTTACACAATGATCTGGCGATAGTATAAGCCCTGAATGACTTATAAATTGACGACTCAATAAAGCAGGGTCAATATCAAGCGCATCATAAACACGCTTTTGCTGGAAATAGAGTTCACTCAGTTTTTCATGCAATAAAGTGCGGTTTACAGTCGCGTTATCAAGAATATAGTCAACTGTATTCGTGGTCGCACTCGACAAATCCATCTCACTCGACTGCAAGCGAGTTTCGCTTGTTTTTACAACATTTGTGCTCGGCGCAAGTTGTTTTCGCAATAGCTCATTCAGCATGCCAGTTTGCAACTTACAATCAACTTGATTGGCATACATATCCGCCACAGTGTCGTGTTCCATTTCTTTTTGCATCATAATGAATTTCCTTGCAATGTATGATGTGTATTGCTAGGTGATTGGGACGAAAAATAGGGGGCTCGTTCCATGTAGAGTGCATCTTGCTCTTGCTTCACTGTCATAAAGCCAAGACGCACATAGAGGTTTTTAGCTGGATTAAATTGCTTTACACGAAGCGACATGCCGATGCCGGCTTGCAGTGCTGTGTCGACCAAATTCGACAGCACGTAATGTCCGATACCAAGATTACGGTATTCTCTAAGCAATGTGATATCAATGACATGGAGTTTATACTTACTTCGTTGCACATAAATGCGGCCAATTTTTTGCCCGCGATACAGGATTAAATTAAATTTGGCATTGTCATACACTTGCTTAAAATGCTCGGTTTGTAATTCAAATTGCTGATATAAAAAGGCCTGAAGCATATGTGTTGGCCAGTCTATGGTTGCAATTTCAACATCACGCGACACACAATAAAGCTGTTTCAAAAAAGGGGCATCGTTTGCTTTTTCCGCCCGAAATGATATCTCTGATAAGTCGATAGATTGTTGCTGTGCCATGAACTAAAACTCCACTTACATAATTAAGCGCACTCAATCCTTTGTTCTTTGTTTACAGTTCACAACACAAATCCCTGAGCAAGATGAATCTTCGTCCGTTTTTCATCTCATTTTCATACTCACATATTTTTATTCACAAAAATATTACAAGTGATTACAAACACCTCTTGCCTCAATCATCGAGTATGAAAAATTTATAAGCTTGACTACACTAATTAATAGCAATTTAAGGGGCACGTTATGACATCTACAAACCGACTGATTGTTTCAGTATTTGCTGTCTTATTTATAGAAAGCCTTTTATTGGGGTTTATTTACGAGAGCTTTTTGTCTGCTTTTATAATTGGCGTGCCAACACTCGCACTGGTTATTTACTTGAATCAAAGTGCCCCCCAAGCACCATTAACTCGCCATGTGTCAGCAATTGGTGCTATGGTCTACGCCGCACTGCATATTCATCAGGCAAACGGTTTAATCGAAGTTCACTTTGAAATATTTATTTTGATGGCACTACTTATTATCTATCAAGATTGGCGTGTATTTATTAGCGCCATCGCTGTCGTTGCAGCCCATCACGTATCTTTTTATATGCTACAAAAAAGTAACTCGGGTGTGTATATATTCGATGCCAACCGGCTTTACTTTAGTACTGTCATGATCCATGCAGTATACGCGATTGCCGAGGCTATCGTGGCCGGTTACATTGCAAAACTAATGAAAGATGAAAGCACCACAGGTGTTGAACTTGCGCGTGTTACAAATGCAATCACAAGTGAGCAAAACACCATAGATCTCACCGTCTCAGTCAATACGCAAGACAAAACAACGCTCACATCATTTAGTGAACTCATTGCTCTGCTTGCCCACCTTATAGATAGTGTAAAAAGCCAAGTGGTTCAACTTAATAGCCACGCAAACAATTTAGATAGTACCAAAGATCAACTCGCTAATTCGTCGGATAACCGTCGTAAAGAAATGGAAAGCATTGCCAGTGCCACTGAGCAGCTCACGACGACGGTTGCTAATATCGCGCAAGATTCATCCAATTTAAGTGCACAAATGCAAGATGCGAATGACTTAACCCAAGTTTCAAATCGCGAAATTTCAGCAATAAGCGACAAAAATCAGTCTTTGACATTAGCGTTAAAAACTACTAATGAACAAATCGCGAAACTTGCCAGTTCCACCGATGCCATTTCTACCGTTTTATCAGAGATTACCGGTATCGCTGACCAAACCAACTTACTTGCGCTCAATGCCGCAATTGAGGCAGCTCGGGCCGGCGAACAAGGGCGCGGTTTTGCAGTCGTTGCCGATGAAGTTCGCGCACTTGCAACACGAACCAAAGAAAGCACCGACAAAATAAATCAAACCTTAAGCGAGCTCCAAAGTTACTCGCAGTCTTCAACAGAATCGATGACACAAAGCATTGATATTGTTGAGTCCGTTATCTCGCAAGCTGACAATGCTCGGGCCCAAATAGAACGTGCCTCAAGTTTAGTCGAGCAAGCCAGTCATATTGCAGTAAACGTTGCAACAGCAGTTGACCAACAATCGACCACAACTGACGATATCGCCAACAGTATTGAAAGCTTACACAATACAATTCAGACTGATATGGAAAAAGTAACAGTACTTGACCAAGAAGCAAGTAGCATTAATTTTATTGCCAGCGACTTGGAGCAAAATATTGAGCGATTCAAATAAAGTTCATTCGCCGATTAACGTAAAACACGTTGTTTTAGTTGTTATATGGCTAGTATTTACTACGAGCGCTTTTTATATCTTAACCAAACAAAAACTCACTTTGTTTGACCCACAAGGCAAGCTCACAGATATCACAGCGGTACAACTTAGTCAGACGTTGTCATCGCTCACCAACACCCACTCAGGCAAGCGACTTATTCATATTTCTCAAGCTAATTGCAATTGCAACCTTAACAGTGAGCAACATATTTTAGCGGCGCACCAAAATGCACAAATTAATCAGTTTGAGATTATTCAACTGTCATTGGCAGAACACAAAATACTTCCCTCAACCCCCGCTGTGGCCTTAATCGACGACAATAATGACCTGCTTTATTTTGGCCCCTATGGTGCAGGGCTTTATTGCGGCGAAACAGCCGGTTACGTGCAAACTGTGCTCAATAATTTGAGCTTTGGTTATAAACATCCCCTGATAGCCGCAAATGCTAAGGGCTGTTACTGTCAGCTTGGTTAAGCAATAGCGCTGCCTAAAATTAACATATACCTGTTTACTGCATACTAAAAAAGGCAGCCGAAGCCACCTTTGATCAAGTAGAACCGAGAATTACAATTTTACTACTTAACCCATACGGCACTGCTACCAGGTTGTTCACCTTTCGTCCACCACTGGGCTGTATATACCTCATTATTAAAGATCACTTGATCCCCTGAGTTATATACAAGATCTGCGCGCCAAGCACGTACCGTACCGTCGTCGGGAATAATTTCCTCCCACGGGCCACCTGCATCTGGGCGATCTCCTTGTGTCCACCATTTAGCGCGATACTCTACGTCATTGTAAACCACGGTATCGCCTGTATTGTAGACTTTAGTCTCATCCCATGTCGTATTACCACCTGAAGTGACATTTTTAACCGCGACTACGAACGACGCATTCACAGTCTCAATACCATCACTTACCGCAACTGAAACAGTATAATTGGTATCGGCATCAACATTGCCAGCAGCAAGGGTAACGTTGCTACCTAATCCCGACAATGTAAGCCCAGCAGGTACCGTCCACGTATAAGTCAGTGGATCATTATTAGCGTCAGTCGCTACAACAGCGACATTAGTAGATTGCGATTCATCGACCATAGCATCTGCGATTGGCGATATAACCGGTGGCTCATTAATGACTACAACATCAGATAGCACGCGCACAGTGACCGATTTCGATACCGTATCTATCCCATCGCTTACCGCAATTGATACCACATAATCTGTATCAACATCTACCGCAGGTGCCGTTACTTGCAGTGAGTCGGTTGTTTCACCGCTCACCGTCAACGCATTATCATAACTCCATAAATAGCTTAACGGATCATTATCACGATCACTTGCCGTTGCATTAATAGTAACGCTTTCACCTGATTTAATAGTATATAACGACTGAACTGATACAACCGGTTTTGAGTTACCACCAACCGTTGCCAGTCCCTCGTGCATTGCATTTAGAATATCGCCATTGTCGGCATCGATTTCCCAGGCGAATAATCCACCTAAACCTAGGTTGCGTGCATATTGCCCTTTTGCTTTAACAGAGCGCGGGCTATCGTATGTTACGAGTTTACCGGTTGACTGGTTCCACACGTAAGCCCCTTCGGCAACGTCGTCATAACCGACTTCAAAACCGTTTATTCCAGTACCCGAACTCCCTATCATCGAGCTCTTAATACCTTTATAATCAATGACGCCAGCCTCCCATACACCTTGTGCTTTGGTACCTGTTAACTTGCCATTACCTGGCGCTGTCATCGGATTTGCTGGGTCGCTTGCATTTGCTGGGTAAACACCTTCCCATCCTCGACCATACATCGCCGTACCAAGTACGATTTTTTCTGGCGCTACGCCTTGTTGCAATAGTAATTGAATACCATTATCAGCTGTGTATGCAGGTCCTTTGCGCGGTTCACCTTTGTCGTCAACTCCTGTACCGTCGCACTCACCTTGACTCATATGACTGCCACAATACAGGGATGTTTGATGCCCTGTTACATTGTTCCAGCCACCATAAAAGTCATAGGTCATCGCAAAGATGTAATCCATGTGTTGGGCAGCTTGTAAATAGTTTACGTCTTCAATTTTGTCGTAACCCATGCCGATCGCTGAGGTCAACTCATAGGTGCGGCCGGTCTCAGCGCCAAGTTGATCGAGCATCGCGCGTAATTCTTTCATTAAATCAATATACGCTTGGCCATCTTTTGCGGGATCCCCTAAATTCGCATTTGGGCCACCACCACCAGGAAATTCCCAGTCAATATCAACGCCGTCATAAAACTTCCACGTTTTTAAAAACTCTTTCATTGAGGCAACAAAGATGTCGCGATTTGCTTTTTCTGTGAAGCCATGAAACGGGTCGGATAGTGTCCAACCGCCTACTGAAGGGAGTATTTTTAAATCTGGGTAGCGCTGTTTAAGTGCCATGAGCTGAGAGTAAGTGCCTCGGATCGGGTCTTTAGCATCCACTCCAGGTAAAGACTTTTGAATTGCGGCCCACGGATCATGAATAACAACTTCATAATCACTTGAATCGCCACATGCTTTTTGCAATGCGCGCCAGCTATTGCCATTTTCGATTTCTTTCAATGACTCATTGGCACCACAAATTGGAATAAAACCATACAAAATGTGCGTTAAGTTTTGACCCGGTACTTTAGTGACATCAAAATCGCGACCATAAATGCCCCACTCAACAAAGTAAGCACCGACGACCGTACCTGGCTCTGTGCCATAATTGCCGTTGTTTGGATCTACATTCATCGGCAGCGGCGCTAAATGACCACCATCAGTATCAGCAATAACAATTGGTTTCGCGGCACTGGCAGCACACACATTCCCTTGACACAATTCAACCGTTAAGTCGTGACGACCAGACTTGGTATATGGAAACGAAATGGTGCCTGATTTGGTCCCTGCTGCCAGTGTTCCTTCATTGACGACTACGCCATCAAACTTAACCTTATAACTGTCGCCGCCTTCGCCGCTCCATGCATTCCATTTAATTGCGATATCAACAACGTCTTTACGCGTGACCAAAGACTTGTAAGAGCCTTGACCATCAATATTAACGTCGACAAATGAATACTTTTGGTCTTCCCAACTTAAACTAGGAGCCGATGGTGCAGCCATAGCTTGGCCTGCACACAGTGCTGTTGCTACAGCAAGTGCGAGTTTCTTATACATAATTATTCTCTATTAAAGTTTGTTTGTTACACCCTGTAAAAGCGATGTGTCTTGGGTACTGCGCAAGAAATTAACCAATTTAATTTCTTAAAGTTTTTGCCACACATTGGACTTGCCAGGTTCATCACCTTGGGTCCACCACTTGGCTTTATATTGATTGCCTTGATGCGTCACGATACTGCCACCTTGATAAGCCACACTGGCTTGCCAATTTGAATTGCCGTCACTAGCGAGCTTTTGCCATGCATTACTTGTGTTTGGCACTTCGCCTTTGACCCACCATTTGGCTTGATAGCGAACGCCGCTATATAGCACGATGTCACCGGCGTTATAGGCGACGGACGATTGCCATATTGGATCTGTTGACGTCGGCGTATCTTTGATCGTCACGTTAAACGATTTCGAGGTCGTCAGTTTGCCATCAGATACCGCAACACTCACAACAACTGATTGATCTTGCGTGACTTCTGGCGCGACTAAGGTAATGTTTGGACCATCTTGGCGGAATGTAAGTGGTCCCGGTACGGTAAATTGATAGGTTAATGGATCGTTCTGTTCGTCAAAACTGTGCACATGGACCAGTACTTCACTGTTTTCATCCATCACCACCGCATCAATGTCGTTAACAATCGGTGCGGTATTCTCAGACTGGGAGTTGACGCTGAGCACAAAACTATATTCTTTATTCTTACTAAACACTTGGTTTGACAATACGTTATTAACATCAAACACGATGTCATTGTGTTCATTGCTCACCCCGATATTCAGTAACCCACTATAATCACGCGTAAGCTGCTCGGCTAATTGCTGTTGCCAATTTGCTAAATTCGCTTGAGTAATCGCAAATATCGTATTAATGACTTCAGTGCCAAGTTCGTCAAACAATCTAAATTGCACCGAATCACCCGCAACTGCGGTTTGTCCTTGACGCAAGTAAAAACCTAGACTATACCAAACTTGCGGTTCGCCGTTGTCACGCACTATCTTAATATCACTGCAGTTGTAAAAGCCTTCTCCAACCACATCATTACGTTGCCAGCGAGAATACAAAATCGCATCACCGCTAAATTGAGGTGGAATCGCCACGTACATTTCATAAAAGCGCTTTCCGTCGGCGTCTTTAACGAAGGCAACATTATCATGACTTTGCACTAAGGTTAGATCATCCCAACCAAGCGTGTCGGTCGCGCTATTAAAGGTGCTATCGGTAAGATAAAACCGCCAAAAACTCGGATTATGCGGTGTGGTCGCGCGATAGCGTATTTTAATATTCCCGTCTTGATTTGGCGTCACTTTAGTGCGCAGCCAATGGACTGAGGGTAAATTCATACCGCGCTTTTCATCACTTCCGGCGGCACACAATGTACCGTTAGGAATGTTGGCTTCAACGGCTGCCTGGTTTTCATAATCCGGTGTATTCACCGCAAACTCATGTTCTTGAATAAACTGCACATGTCCCGACTCTAAGAATGCGGCTCGACACGCCAAATTTGGAATATTACTGCCATCTTGTGGCCACCAATAGCCCCCTTGAGCTTGACAAAACGCCTGCCGTGCCTTTGGACTATCCATAAATCCGTGCGCACTAACGTTTAGAGATATCACACTTGCAATAACCACACTCGCAGCTGCGGCGTATTTTGGTACTGTATTTATGTTCATTTGCTAAACCTTCCAAAATACGCAGGGAATACTCCCTGCTTTAATCAATTACAAACTGCAAACTTTGTCCCAATCGGCAGAGCTGCTAGGCTCCGTGGCAGTCCACCATTTTGCTTTATAAACCGCGGTTTTAGCGCTATCGAGCAATAAATCCCCAGCATTCGCATGAGACGGATTGCCCGCCCAATCGGTGCGTGGAAAGTTCGGGTAAACAGGAATATCAGCAATATTTACGCCTTCACATTGGCCGCTATTGTTGCCACCGCCGTTTCCATTGCCAGGTTGTGCTGTTGGTAACGTCGGGTATTCCGATGCCATCGCATAGCTTTGACCGTCTTTTTCAAAGGTAAAGTTAACCGGGCCAGTGATTGGCATGTAGTACATCACTTGCGCGTTAATTGTTTCCCCGGGTGCAAATGATTTGGTCGCCCCACCCCATTCATTGTTGAGCGTAATTGAAAATCGATGGAACTCATTTTCAAATCCACCAATATTATTGCCAGCAGCATTCGAACGATTAATATCAACAGCCATACCTAGCTTTTCTTGCGCATTCCAATTCGATTTAAAAATCGCTGAGGTTGCGACAGGTACATCAAATGAAATTTTTGCGCCGCTTAAGTCAATTGATGAATTGTTAGTAAAGCTAAATGTTGGTGATATTGGGTAGTTGTCGTCGCCGACTGGAAAGTCTTTTGCAACAAAACTTACATCGACGGACGAACTCGGCAATTGGTGGGATTTTTCCCCTTTATGAATGTCGTACTGGCTGCCCGCTTGGTTAAATTTATCGTATGCCAAGCGCGTCATTGTTGAACCCATTACATATTCATTTTTAGCGCTGTCGTAGTCAAAATCGCCTGCGAGCTCCCAAAACATAATGCCGCCAAGCCCTTTGTTGATGACGTAATCAAGTTTCGTTGCCATTGAAACTTCGTCTTCAATCGACAAGAACACTTTTTTGGTATCATTCCACAACCAAGGTGCGACGGCCACATCATCGTAATGACGCGTATACGTGCCAACAAGTTTGTCATTCGGATCATTTTGCGGATCTAATCCATATGCTTGGATGTAACTGCCGACCACACCATTTTGTAGATTTTTAACATGCCACAAAGGGTTGCTTCCCGCAGGCATTTCTTGACCATTATCGTCAAGGTCATGCCACAAGTTATCGATACCGATAGCCCCGTTGCCACATTTATTTTTCTCACCCACACCTGTGCCTTTTGCACACTCAGCCTGGTTTGGTAGTGCCGCTTTACCCCATAAACCATTTTCGCCGCCAGCTACCTCTTTAAAGCCACGCGTATAATACGGAACGCCAATATTAATGCGTCCTGCACTCAAGCCTGCTCTAAAATACGTCACGGCCCAATCGGTATTTAAGTAGCCGATGCCTTCGAATTCTTTCGTGCCGTATACATTCCAAGCGGCGAGTTCAGAGTCTTTACCTGTATCAAAAAGCGCAGCATTATGACCCACATGATCGTTCCACGCACCGTGCAAGTCATATGACATGATATTGACGTAATCTAAGTATTGAGTCACTTGGAAGGTTTCCATTCCTCGTAACAAGTAGCCTGACGACGGCGATGCAATCGTTAGCATATAGTGCTTACCCGCTTTTTCGCCTGCTTTATCGAGTGCTTCGCGCAGTGCTTTCATCAACACCTGGTAGGATGCGTTTAACCCAGCGCGGCGCGAATTAGAAATTGGAAAATCATCGGGGTGACCAGAATCTTGCATTGATGACGGATATTCATAATCAATATCCACGCCGTCGAAGCCGTATTTTTCAATAAACTCAACAGCACTTTGTGCAAACGTTTTGATCCCTTGTGTATTGACAGAACCGTCTGCATTGGTGGTCATGGTATAAAAACCGCCATTTGCTACGCGATTGCCATTTGCATCAAAGTAGCCACCAGTCTCTGCCCAGCCCCCTACAGAAATCAGGGTTTTTACATCCGGATGCTGCTTTTTAAATTTATTGAGCAAATTAAAATGACCGGTATACGAAAAACTAGGGTCCATTTCGGCACCAGCAACATTAGGCCACTCCATATTAGTTGCCGCATTGCCTGGCGCATTTGGATCGCCAATCGACACTTTATTATTTGCATCCACATGAGCAAACGCATAATTAATATGAGTTAATTTGTCCCATGGAATGTCATTTGCTAAATAACTCGGCTGGCCATTTTTGCCCGTACGCCAACTTGTGAAGTAACCAATCACACGACGCGGATGATCAAGGCCCATGCTCTCACGGCCGTTTTGGTCGTATATCGAACAATACGGTGTATTTACACCTGGTGTTTGGTAAAGCCCTTCGGGTTTACATGCATCGCGCTCGCTCGGCGGGGTGCTACTGTCTGACACCTTAACAATGACTTGTGCTTCACTTGAAACGCCGCCTAAATTATCTGTCGCGACAACACTAATCACATAATCGCCTATCGCTTGACCAATAAACTCAAATTCGCCACTTGCGCCCGACACTACATGACGCGATGTATTATTCACAAACACTTCAAGTTGCGTAATTTGACCGTCTTGATCTTCTCCACCCACAGTAAAGACAACGCTGTCATTTAGCTGCAAATTCGTTGAACCAGATTTAACAGAAATCGATGCCGTTGGGTTCAGGTTACCAACATCTGCTTGCGTCACCGTTATTGTCGACGGCAGCGATAAGGTTGTCGCACCCTTATCATCTGTTGCGCGCGTTTGTAGAGTATGCTCACCCAATGTTGCCGACCAATTTGTTTGGTACGGTGGCGCAGTCAGTGTTGCAATCGCTTGCGAATCAATTAGAAACTCTAGTTTTACAATTGACCCATCACTATCAGATGCTGACGCCTCAATGACAACGCTGTCATTTTCGGTAAATGAAGAACCACTCATTGGCGATAACAGCTCGGTAAGCGGTGGTTGGTTGATATCAGTTCCTGCGCATTGGCCTAGTTTATCCCAATCTTGCCAAGGCCCTGAATGAGTCGCCGGATCTGTTTGAGTCCACCAATTTGCCTCGTAGGCGACCTGATCTTTTTGTGCTTTTTGGCCACCCGTATAGGCCTTGCCCGGTTGCCATTGTTCAATACCACTGCAATCAATATTTGCTGCTTGGGCTGCCCAGCCAGAAACAACAAGCGATAACACACCAACGGTTTTTAGCTGTGTTCGCATTCGTTTTTTATTCATGTTCCCCCCAAATGGAAATTAGTTCGCACCTCATCGCGCTTAAAAAAAGTAACACACATTTAACATTAATCAAACTTTCATTAACAAATAAACCCATTTTCGATACATGCTTGGTAAGCATTTAAAAACAAAGATTTAGGTGTAAATAAAGGCGGAGCAAGTGCTTTAAACAAGAGTAATGACAAAGAATTAGATTTATCTGTTAACAATTAAATTACAAAGAAAATTACGATACTCAATCCATCTCTAAGTAGCAGAATGGCTAACTTATAACCAAATAAATTTCGTGTATAACAAAAAGTTCTGATTAATTTTAAAAAAAATGATTTTTTCTACAATTTTCGCGCGAATTTAAACTCGACTTTGTACTTTTTTCTCTAAAACCAATATCGGCAATGATCTTATTAATAACTAAATACGTACCGCTGTTTAATGTTACAAACTTTGAATCAAGGCATTTTTTATGGTCTTCAAAAAGTTGGTTTATTTTTTATTTACAGTAAGTAGTGTACTGATGAGTGCAAGTTTGAAAGCAAAAAGCGAAGACATTGATTTAGATAGTTTAAATTGGTTTGTAATTAATGATGATGTGATGGGAGGTGTGTCACGCAGCAGGGTTACAGTGCGCAATAATCTCATTTTTGAAGGTAAGGTGTCGCTTGAAAACAATGGCGGATTTGCGTCATTTAGAACCCCTTTTTCATTTCAAGACACAGTTCCAAACGCGCTAAAAATTACATACAAGCCGAACGGAAAGAAGTTTCAGTTCAGAATGCGTGTTGACCAATATTACGACGGGCCAGCCTTTGTTACCTATTTACCTCATAATGAAAGTAATAACTGGCAATCCGTCATCATTACCGAACACGACGTTGCGCTGATGTTTCGCGGTCGAAAATTCACGCCAAAAACACCGTTCAACTTTGCCGATGTAACATCGATCGGCTTTTTAATTTCTTCTCAGCAAAGAGGCCCTTTTTCACTGGAGGTTAAAGAAATTAAGCCCATTTTCAGCGAAAAAACGTAAGAAATAATTAAGTAGTACCAATTTTTTATTGGTACTTTGAAACATCACTGCTCCAAAATAACCTTTAGATTATCAAGACCAACTTGCAAGTCATTTCCAATTGCATTTTCAAAGTCCATCACGGCAATTAATAAATTCATAGGATAGTTAAGACGGCCGCTAAATCCCCAAGTTACCGTCGTTTTATCTCCATTTTCCTCAGTTATCATAAACGCCGGAGAGGTACTTTCAAAGGGGGTTAAAAAGCGCAGTTCATAGTCTATTCGTTGATTTTCAACTAATTTAATTATTTCTTGCTCACCGTGCCCCACTTCTGGATGGTCACTTTGCCATGCTGATACAAACCCAGGTTCAGCATCTGTACCGCGATAACTTTTTGTCATGGCTGGATCAATATTTGCCCATTTACTAAAGTTATCTTGGTTTTTTAAATACTTAATATAGTTAAACACACTAGGTAGGGGCTTGTTAATCGTCACGGTACGTTCTACATGGTATTCATTGGCAACAAATAACGCAGCAATAAACGGCAAGGCGACAATAACACCTACGGCGATCAGTATTTTTTTTAACATTGTATCTCTCTTTTTAGTTATCGTTATTATTAAATTTTGTTCAGTCAATAAACCAGTAATAATAGTAAGATATGATATAAAACAATAACAAATGCAAATCACGTACTACAATTACTAAGGCGTTTATTCACTTTTCTAAATAGGTATCTCAGCAACTATGTCTGCGCTTTTTTCTAAGATAGTCAAATTAGCATTTTGTTCCACAATAGGCACTTTGCTGCTTGCGTGTACCCAAGAGCAACAACAAACAAATGTAAAGCCTACGCAGGTCACAATGGCTATCGACCTTTGGCCCGGCTACTATCCGGCTATTATTGCAAAAGAACGCGGTATATTTAAAAAGCACAATCTTGATGTCACTATTGACCTGCCCAATAACACGAATCGCATGTTGGCTAATTTTGCCGCGGGTCAATATCAATTTATCGCGGTTTCATTGGGCGACGTCATCAACCTTGCACAACAATACCAACAAGCCAGGGTGATTATCGCAGCCGATGAATCTAATGGCGGGGATGCGATTATATCGACGAAACCAATCACTGCATTAAAAGGTTCAAAGATAGGGACCAATCTTGGCGGATTTGGCGAGCTGTTTGTACGTGAAATGTTAAAACAGCAAAGTATTAACGTTGACGAGGTAGAGCTCGTTAATATTGATGCATCTAATGCACCCGAGCTTATTAATCAACAAAAAATTGACTTTGCCCATACTTGGCACCCGTATATTGATCAAGCCAAAAAGTACGGTGCAAGCGTCGTTTTTTCAAGTCAACACACGCCAGGCTTAATAACCGACGTTGTGGTGGTACGTGGTGAATTTGCCAGCACCAATGGGCAAGCCGTCAGTGCATTTACCACCGCATGGTTTGAGGCGCAAACTTGGTGGCGCGAAAATAGAGCACAAGGCAATAAAATAATCGGCGCTACGCTACAACAAAACCCTAACACAATCAGCCTCGACGGAATTAAGTTGTTAAACAGCACCGATAACAAAACACTATTTAATGTCGAGAGTGTAAATTCGTTACATTCAATTGTGACTATGTATAACGATTTTTATATTGAACAAGGGATCTTAAAGCAACCGATCAATGCAAGTTTACTGCTAAATGAGACATATTTACCGTGAAACTTAAATGGCAATTGATCCTGCTCCTGTTATTTTTGCTGCTTGTCCCGTCAGCCATTTTGTCATACCTCTCTTATACCAAAAGTGTTAAGCAAATCCAGCAACACCGCGAGCACTCCCGCGCGATAATTTCCAATCAAGCAAGCCAGCATATTTACAACTACCTTTATCAAACAATTGAGTACGTGCGTGTTGATAGCAATATTCCACAACTTCATTACTTTTTAGAAAAAACACAACAAGACTACTCGCGTCGTGATATTCTCGAAATTCTGCGCAGCGTCATTGTAAAAGACCCTCTCAACGTGACGTCAGCCGCGATTATCGATCTAAATGGACTTAATGTACTCGATACAAACGTTACTTCAGAGGCGACTAGCGAGGCTGAACTTCCTTACTTTATTCAGCAACAAAATAACGAATTGCCACAAGTATACTTTAACTATAATCAGCCCAGCATACCGCGGGGGCTTACGGTATCATCACCAATCCGTAATGGATTGGGCGACACAGTTGGCTACTTGCGACTTAAAATTGAAGCCGCTGTGATACAACAACTTATTAATCAATTCGCAAAAGATATAAAACAAACCTATCGCATTCAAGTAGTTGAAGCAGACACCGTAATCGCCGATTCTCATTTGGCATTTAAAAATCAACTACACCAATTTGCAACGTCACCCTATTTAGCGAAACAAGAAATCCAGTTTTTAAATTGGCAAGTGACGCTACAAGAATCAATTGATTCGATAATGCACCCTATTGACGTGCAAAAAAACTACTTTTTATATCAACTTAGTGCCAGTTTTGTACTGGCGGTACTGATAAGCTTTATCGTGGCTCACTTTTTGTCGTTACCAGTGCAACGTGTTAAACGAGCCAGTTTAAAAATCGCTCACGGCGCCTACGACCACAGACTAAAACCGGAAACAACCAAGGAATTTGATGAACTTGCAAAGGCGATCAATACAATGGCAGATCAATTGGTATTGAGTTATCGCACTCTTGAGCAAGAGCACGAAGAGCTTATTTTTAATCAAAATAAAGTTAATGAGCTCAATGAGCAACTTGAGCACAGAGTCAAAGAGCGAACCTTTGAACTCGAGCAAAAACACCTCGAGCTCGAAAATGCCATGACTAAAATAATTCAAAGTGAAAAAATGGCTTCGCTCGGTAGCTTAGTCGCCGGGGTCTCACACGAACTCAATACACCAATCGGAATTGCAATCACAAGTAGCTCGTATGCACTTGACAAAATTAATGAAATTAACGAGCAACTCAATTCAAAATTGCTCTCGCAAAATTCATTGATTGACTTGCTCGGTGATAGTGAGAAAGCGCTTACTATGGCCATTAGTAATTGCCATAAAGCAAGTGAGTTGGTGACAAGTTTTAAACACGTCTCTGTCGATCAAACCAGTAATCGTCGCCGTGAATTTAATTTAGGCGACACGTTAATCGAAATTGAGCGCACCTTGCATAATATGATCAAACAAAACCATCATCATTTTGAGCTGATCATAAATGACCCCATCGCCCTCGACGGTTACCCCGGCGCGTTTGAGCAAATAATGATGAACCTCATTACAAATTCAATTAAACATGGTTTTGATGGCACGTCGCACGGCACCATCAAAATAACCGTGTTTACACCACAAAATGACAAAGTTGAGCTCTTGTACCAAGATGATGGCGTTGGCATTGAACGTAAGGCCCAAAACAAGGTGTTCGACCCCTTTTTTACCAGTAAAATGGGCGAAGGCGGTAGCGGGCTCGGGCTTTATATCGTGTATAACTTAGTTACCAACGTGCTTGGTGGCAGTATAGAACTCACCTCGACACCAAAGAAAGGGGTTAATTTTAAGCTAACGTTACCTTTGTCTGCACCCTAGTTTCTGCTATTTGGCTTTGCTATGCTTAATGTGCAATGACAAAAACAATAATAAAAGAAAGAAATAAAGGTCTGAATCATCTCATGAGTAGTCCACTTGGCGGCGTTTATATCGAGCGGCTCAATAAGCAAAAAAAAGCATGCTTTCAACCTGGGCATCAAATCAACGTCAAACTAGATGTGACACTGATTGTCGATGGTAAACTGCACATTCAAGATAATTACTCAGTTGTGGTAGGCGACGAGGTACATATTCAAACTAATAACGTTGAGTTATCTATTCAGAGCTATATTAACGACGCACAGCTATTGGTTGCACAAATCACACTGAACTTGCATGAAATCAACAAAAAATATGCCAATTTACTGTTGCAAACAGTACACCTCTCTCCGTCAGAGCCCATAACAACATTGGTTGAAGGGAACAATAATATCACCTTAATGATGTGCGCAACGCCTATAAATTAAAAGAACTTTTCTATGAATATCGTTATCATCAGCGGCAGTCATCGCCCTAACTCTAATAGCGTTAAACTCGCCAATAAAATAAATGAAAATGTACTTGCTCAATTAAGTACTGTTGACAGCCACATTATCGAACTGGCGAAATTTCCAGCGCTGCTTTCACATTATGGCGATGAACAATTCCAATCGAATGAACTACAACAGCAAAAAGCCCATGTACTCGACTTACTCTACGGAGCTGATGGCATTATCATTATTGCACCTGAATGGGGCGGCTCACTACCACCTGCACTGGTAAACCTATTACTACTATGCGCAAATGGCTCTGCAGGTGGTTTGCCACTTGGACATAAACCAGCCTTTGCAGTTGGCGTATCAGATTCGGGCGCAGGTGCGAGCCCAGTTAGTCAGTTAAAGGCGTATAGTGCTAAAAACACGCACTTAACTTGGTGTCCGCAACATGCAATTGTGCAAAACGTGAGTGAATTTTTAACGGCGCCTTGGCCGTCACCAAACAATGATCGAACCGGCCAATTACAAAGTCGATTTCAAACCGGGATCGAATCGTTATTACTTTACGCGGAGCAATTAAAACCAATTCGAGACCAATTAGTTACCCTATCTAAAGTGCATCCTTTTGGTCAGTAATTGGCACGTCTAGCTGCGCCTCTGCACACAAATAAAAAAGGCGCACCGAAAAAATGAAAAAGGTGCGCCTAAGGCTTATCAATATACCAAATGCATAAATTAATTGACGGACGCAGTCAGTTGCTTGCTCTCTTTTAAGCGCACTGTCACACCATCACGTAAGTTTTCACTGCCGCGTACAGCCACTTTTTGCCCTGCTTTCAACTGGGTACTTTTTACTTCAATGTAATCATAAAAACCACTGCCAGGGATCACGGTAACTTGAGTCGCTTTGAGCTCGTCGTCAATCACGTTTACATAGACCTTATCGTGACGCAGCACAAGTGCATCACGGTGCACCGTCAGCGCTTGATGACTCTCACTACTTGCGAGCGATACGCGCACAGCGCTGCCTATTGGCAAAGTGTGGTTATTTAACGCGATGCGCACTTCCATGGTACGGCTGCGCTCATCACCAACCGGAATAAGGGCACGAATTTTAGATTCCAATTGGGTGCCTTTTTGGCGTACAACCACCGTATCGCCAATACGATTAAACTGAGTATGGTTAAGCGGTGCATTTGCTTTAACTTCTAAGTTATTCATACTCACCAAACGCACGGTTGCATTATTTAATTGGCTGTACTCACCCACTTGCTTATAGCGTTCAACCACAGTGCCCGAAAACGGCGCTCGCAGTGCTGTTTTGGTTAACTGTAACTCAATGCGTTTAACCGCCAATTCAGCTTGTAGTAATTCCTGCTGCGCCATTTCAAGATCTGCCGCTTTTTCATCAAGGGCATCAAGGGCGGCATTTTTGCCGAGTTTAGTTAAACGTTGCTGCTGCTTTTGCAACAGCGATACGCGCGTTTCTAAACGGCTAATCGTGGCGTTAGCCTGCTGTAATTCAAGTTGTAAAAATGCATCATCGAGTTTGAGAACAACATCGCCTTTTTCAAATTCCTCGCCGACTTCGGCAACCCACTTAACAACACCGGCGACTTCGGTGCTTAAGCGAGAGTCAAAGCGACTTACTACTGTACCCGGCACCCAAGCTTGTTCGGCAATTTCAGCCTGTTCAACTTCGCTAACGGCAACCAAAGGTGCTGGACGCTTTGGCGCATCATTTGCAATCACACTGTGACTCACAAGAGCCGCCGCAATAATGAATGGTGTAAATAACTTAATGTTCATCTTGGCTCTCCTAAGCTGATGCATGTTGAGTTTGGTTAAGTTCAAGCGTCTTGCTGCGCGCTTGTGTGCTAAATTGCTTGAGCAGTGCTGGCAGTAAAATAAGGGTAAATAAGGTTGAGAACACCATGCCGCCAACAATGACAGCCGCCAGCCCTCGGTAAATCACACTGCCTTCGCCCGGCATGATAAGTAGTGGCAACATGCCAAAAATACTGGTTAATGTGCTCATAAAAATAGGTCGTAAGCGCAATGTGAGCGCCTGTTCAACGGCTGCAAAACGTGTTAGCCCATCACGTTCAGCCTGGCGCGTTTGATCCACCAGCAAAATGGCATTATTCACAACCAACCCAAGCAATATAATAAAGCCAATCATGGTTAATAAATCGAGCGGTTGAAAATGAATCAAGTTCATAATTTGCAGCGCCACAACGCCGCCAACGGTTGCCAATGGAATTGCGAGTGTCACCATTAAACTGTCTTTGAGTGACTTAAACAGGCCAGCCATTAATACAAACAATAAACCAAGTGCCAGTGCAAAGTTTTGTCCCATATTGCTAATTGACTGTTTGAGGCTGTCGGCACTGCCACCGTAATTAATAGCACCGTCGCTTGGCATTAATGCAGTAATTTGTGGTTCAATTTCGCTTTCAATAATCGTCATAGCCTGTTGTAGTGACATATTTTCAGGCGGGTTAACATTTAAAGTTATGGTACGGCGGCGGTCAATACGCTGAATACGTGATGGCCCAACCGTGCGCGTAACATCAACTAACTCCCCCAACTGCACGACATCGCCACTCGGTGTCGTAATTGGCATCGCAGCCAGTTCTTCTGGGTTTTGCCAACCTTGTGCTTTGAATATCATGTCTAGGCGCTTATCGCCGTCAAAATACTCACCAACGTAAAGCCCTGTGCCCATAGCACGCGTTATTTGGGCAAGATCCGCTCGGTTAAAGCCCACTTCCATCATACGACGATCATTTGGCAATAAACGCAGTTCAGGTTCAGCATCTCGGGTGCCCGGGTTTACATTGACATTTGAACCGTCAAAGCGTTTTTGTACAATATCACGCGCGGCTTCTGCGGCATCAGCAAGGGCGTCAGTGTCACGGCTTTGCAAATGAATTTGAATGCTGCGACCATTACCTAAGCCGCCAAATAAGTTGCCTTGCTGTGAGAACACCCGAGTATCAGGCAAATCAATTAAAATCTCGTCGCGCATTATGCGCTCAAGCTCTTTTACTTTCGATTGGTCTTTTACCCTCACACCTAAATTCGCATTGCCCGGAAAGCTCAAAATATAGTAATTTTTAAGCGCAGGTTCTTTGGTGCCATCCATATAAGGTTGCAAACGCTCAACCAGTGGCTTGATGTATTCTTCATCAACAAATGCCTGTGTTGACCCTGTCGGCAAGCGAACAAACGCATCCACGGCATCGCGTTTAACTGGGGGCAAATAATCAAGCGGTGGCAACAACCATATGGTCAACGCCACCGGCGCAACCATCAGTGTTGCAATCACGCTCATGCGCTTTTTAGTTGAGTTAGTCAACCACACAATTTTTTGCGATATCGCTTGCCATAATGTTGCTAAACGATCGTCATTTTGGCTCTCTCGTAACCACATTTTGGCGGCAACGGGTAAAATTGCCAATGCCACTAGCATCGAAATAAATACCGCAATGGCGATTGTTAGTGCGAGATCTGCGAAAAACTGCCCAGCCACATCCTTTAAGAAAATAACCGGAATAAATATTGCAATCGTTGTAGCTGTTGATGCCATTAAAGCACCGGCTACCAAACGTGTGCCTTTGTCAGCTGCCTCACCAATTGATTTACCATTACTGCGCAGCCGCACTATGTTTTCAAGTACAACAATGGCGGCATCAAGTACCATGCCCGTTGCAAAAGCAAGTCCCGCGAGGGAAATAACATTCAACGAACGTCCGGTAATATTGAGTACAATAAAAGTCGTCATAATTGAAATAGGAATGGCAAGGGCAACAATTAAGGTTGCACGGCGCTGGCGCAAGAACCACCATAACACCCCAACCGCAAGCAAAATACCAAGTAGCAAATTACTGGTCACCAGATTAATTGCACGGTAAATAAAAACAGATGCGTCAAATGATTGCACCATGGTCAGTTTTTCTGGCTCGAGCAATTGACTACGGATTTTGTCAACTTCCGCCTTTACACGTTCAAGTGTCGCCAATACATTGGCACCACTTTCACGGTCAATACGCACTGACATGGCCGGGTTGCCGTTTTGTACGGCACTGCCATTATCGTCGCTGCGGCTCACATTAATAGTCGCAATATCATTGAGCTTAATCGGTTTGCCATCGCGCCATTCCAGTACCAAATTACCTAACTGAGTTGGGTCAAAGCGTCCTGCAAAACGAAGGGTATAACGGCGACGGCCAACATCGGCAAAACCGCCTGACGCGTCATTTGCTGAGCCTATTAAACGGCTCACGCGGGTTAAGTTAATGCCAAGCTCCGCCGCGCGATAAGGGTCAAATTCTATTTGTAATTGTTGGTTTGAGTTACCGGTTTGCAACTGAACACGGGCAACCCCTTGAATGCTTTCAAGTCGCGGGCGAATATTGTCTTCAAAAAAACTGGCGTATTGTTTTACGTCTTTGTCATTACCGGGTAACGCCTGTAAAAAGAAATAAGTTAACGCAGGCGCTCCGCCATTAAACCCGCCTAAACTAATTACGGGTGGATTTACATCACGCGGTAGCGGCGGTAAGCGATTCATTCTGCTGATCACTTCAATCAGCGTTTTATCCATGTCTGTTTCGAGGGAGAATTCAAGATTAATAAATGAGGCACCTTGATTAGCAAAAGTACGCAGTGACGTTAATCCCGGCAACCCTTGCAGCACGTCCTCTTGTGGTTCGAGAATTTCAGACTCAATTTCCGTTGGCGATGCTTGTCGCCACATGGTAAACACCGTGATTTGCGGTCGCTCAATATCAGGAAATAATTGAATAGGTAGTTTGGTAAAGCTTACTAATCCTAAAACCACGCACAGGGTCACTATAATAGCGACTGTGGCCGGATTTTTAAGCGCTGCGGTTGTTATGTTCATTGCGTTCCCTTGTCTGTTGTATTGTTCACAACGAATTCGACTATAGAACTAAATTAGTCGCATGGAAGTAGGAAATAGTTTAACGCTCAGATAAACAAGATAGGCTGCAAATCGTGTGTTTTAGGTAACAAAGTGTGTATTTTTAACACATTTCGACACACCGGGTTAGTTAAATGTTAACTGTGTAAATAAACGCTAAGTTACTTTAGCGTCTGTATTTTTTTATAAATAACAAGCAAAGACAGTGAGCAAAAGGCACTGAGGAAAATAACAGTTAGGTAAGAAATTTGTTTAATTGTTAACAACATCGAAAAGGTAAAAAACGCTCAATAAAAAGCACTGTGATTTTATTAAAAATAACGTGCTTTTTTATTTTTTACCTAAATTACATCGTTACTTTTGCATTCCAACAATATTATCGCCGGTACTCAAAGAGACTATTTGACTTAAGATTTGTAGCGGCAAGCCACTTTGTTGTTGCAACTCATTAAAAAAGCCCTGCGCAGCAACAAGCGACTTTTTAGTGTGCAAACCGCCATCTATCACATCATGGGCACGCAAGTAATTTTCGCAATCTCGCGACAATAAAAAGGTATCTTTACCCATAGCACGCAGCGCATACGGCCCGGTATTACCGCCAAGGCGCGCACCGTGCTTTTTTAAATATAACCACAATTCAACAATATTATCGTTTGGCCAACTTGCTACAAAATCACTAAAGCTGCCTTCTTTTTCAGCGACTTCGTGGATCATATAAGTATTAGCTGCAACAGTTTGGACTTTTTTAAAGTTGCGCACTATGCGCTCGTCACTTGCAGCATTTTCAAGTTGCTCGGGCGACATCATCAACAATTTATTTATATTAAAATCCCAAAATACTTCACGAAACCCCGGCCATTTTTTTTCAATGACCGACCAGTAAAAACCACTTTGGAAGATTTTTTTGGTAAATGCCTCAAGCCAGAGGTCGTCACTGAGTTGTGACAATGCCCGAGAGCTCATCGGTGCTGACAGCAATTGTTGCAACTGAGCCTCTGAGCCTTTTCGCTCAACGGCACGGCCATATATCGTTTTAAACTTTTCCATTATTTATCTCTAAAACTAAAACGCCTAAACACTAACAGATAACTGTATATACATACAGAATAACTGCAAGTGCAATTTGTTACATTTGTACGTTTTATATCGCAGGCTGGTTTGATAACCTTTTAAATAGAAACAGCAACTTTGTTTAAAGATTATTAGCGAATAATGAAATTACGACCTTTACCGGCAGTCATCGCCCTGCTGCTAAGTGCATGTAGTACACCAAATCAAGTTAATGTACAGATTGACACTCACTCTGTAGTAAAAACCAAGCAACAGTCGAACAAAACGCCGATTTATAAAAATTTGTATCCAGGAAAAAAGAACTACCCAATTACCTGCCAAGAAAACTGTTACCCGCCCACAACGAAAATAAAGTGCGAAGCCCCTATGGAGTCGTGCAGCTATATTGGCGATAACCCAAGTATCGGCCTTGCGACCGGCTTTGAGGTGCATTGGTTTGGTCATGCTGGGTTTAAAGTCACCACTCCCGATAACAGCCAGATATTGATTGACCCTGTTAGCGATCAGTTTGATTGGCCGGTAAACTGGGCATTTAGCCTAATCGGTGGCAACAATAGAGCACCTGTAAAATGGCTAGATGACAGCGAGCTTAAAAAAACAGATGCGGTATTGTATTCACATATTCATTACGACCATTTTAATAAAGACGACATCACTCGCATTGGCAGTCAAGTGCACTACCTTGTGCCACTTGGGTTTGCCAAACACTTTGCCAATAACGGCTTTCAAATTAATGAAATGGCCTGGTATAGCAAAAAAGCAATTAAACACACACAAGTGCACTTTGTACCAGCGCATCACTTTAGCAGTCGCATTCAAGTCCCGTTTATTTATAACGATGATGATCAAACCCTATGGGGCGGTTGGTTGTTAGAACACAGTGGCCACACCCTATTTTTTGCAGGAGATACCGGCTACTCCAAACACTTTAAAGATATACAGCAAAAATACGGCGACATTGACATTTGCTTGCTACCGATTGCCTCGTACTATCACCCAGAATACGGTGACTGGTATCGCTATGTACATACCACACCAGAAGATGCCTTGACGGCAGCGCGCGACCTTAATTGCAAAGTAATGATCCCTTGGGGCTATGGCAACCACAGTTGGAAAATGGGCGATCACAGTTCGCACTCAGCATTATTTAGGCTGCTCCATATGCAACAAAAAATGCAGTACCCGAATGATGTTTATATTATGAACGAAGGCGAAACCATTAACCTATAAGGAGCATATTACGTGGCACAAATCACACTGGCTTTGGCAAAAAAGGAAGACGCGCTGCACATGGTCGATATACATTATCGCGCCGTACATGCAATTGATAACGAGTACTACAGTGAATCATTGCGTCATTCTTGGTCGCCTAAGCCAACGTCGTCACGTATTGAGTGGCTGCAGGGAGTAATAAGTAACGGTAATACTTGTTGTATTTGCGCCAAACGCGGCAGTAAGGTGGTCGGGTTTGCTATTTTGTTACTCAATGAGCAATGTATTCAAGCGATATACGTTGACCCAAAGCACAGTGGCTACGGCATCGCCACGCGCCTGATGATGCACCTCGAAGAGGTTGCAAAACAAAAACATATACGTCACCTTTGGTTAAATGGCTCACTTAATGCGCTGAGCTTTTATTCGCGCCTTGGCTACCAAATACACGCAGACGCCAAACAAGCATTAGCAAATGGCGATGAACTCGAGTGCAAACGCATGCATAAGCAGCTCTAGTGGGCAGTAGCGACTAAGTTGGCAATGGTAAACTCACGTCGTGCAGCATGGCCGTAGCTAAACTGCGTAAAGTCGTAGCGCTCAAATCGCCTTTCACGTACCTGTTGCTTAAACGTATTACTATGGCAGGCTAAACTCGATTCAAATATCGCTGCTTGTTGATGAAATGATTCAAGTGGCAGTTGCTTGTTGTGCATATCATAAACCATGACAAGCGCATAAGCACCCAGTGTTACATGCCCGCCATATGAAATATCCACTGGATAATGTGCGTCATCAGTATCCCAATTAATGCCACCAATGAGCACTGTGTTTTGTGGTTTTACAATCTGCACCGCTTGTTTTGCACCAAAGGCCATTGCATCGTTAGCAGCCCAAATTAAATCCACTCGTACTTTGTTTAATATACCGCGAACTTTATTAAATGCCGTATGTTTTGACCATTCAGCACTGGTACTGTCAACTAAATTAATATTCTTATAGTTTTTCAATGCCGCATTCAGCCCTGCGGCACGTTCTATTGATGCTGGGGTGGTATAATCGCCGTGCAGCGCAAGCAAATTTAGCGGTTTGTCGTCGGCTTGTGCATGTTTACTATAAGAGTCCAACAAACTATTAAGTAAACGATAGCCTGCATCATCATTATTGGGAGTCACACTACCTATATAATAGCTGCGCTCAGCCTTTGTTAATTGCGAAAGCTCGTGTTCACTTAATTTGTTCAGTAACATAAACACGGGTATTTGTGCCCGCGTCAATCCTAATACAAGTGAATCAACCACGTTTTTTTCGTTCACTAAAATAACGTAATCAGGTTGCTCGGCAATAATGTCATTTAAATACGATTTCATTAAAATATGATTGCGCTCGGCATAGAAAGTAACAAGCTTTAGATTTAAGTCGTTTGCGGCAGCGCGCATAAACGCACTCACATTAGGCCAAAATTCGCCTGTTGTATTATGCTGACTAGTTACTTTCTCATGGCCTGGGCTAACAAACACCACTTTTAACGGCGCAGCATTAAGCTCACTCGTAATCAGTACAATACATGCAAATAAAATTCGGGCGGGCCAATTCACACAGCACTCCAACACACCACCTAATTCGATAAGTTTAGCAACTGGTGCAAAAATTGCGATATCTCTAATTGCTAATTTCAACTACACTCTATATAAGATTGCGCGTAACAATGGGCTTCCAAATGGGTTTAAAATGGTCTCAATCAGTTCAAATTGCCGAATACCTATATGACAACGATCCAACGCTTGATCCTATGTCGCTGCGCTTTACTCAATTGCGAGAAAAAGTCATGGCATTACCTGAATTTGACGACGACCCAAACCATTGCGGCGAACGGGTACTTGAAGCCATTCAAATGGCTTGGCTAGACGAATACCAATAATCAAGAGTCGTATATGGCTAAAGCTGTTGCGCAGCATTTTGGCGACCTAAATGCAAAATTTAATTTAAATCAACGTACCCTTATCAAACTCGAACTACCACCAAGTTAGATCATATTATTTGTAGACGCTTTGCTCTACCCGCTTTGTTATTTCAGCTCTGTTATATCAGTGTCGTTACGTCGAGCGTTTATATCAATTTCGATATAAACGCTCGATGTAAAACTCTCTAATACGCTTTTTACACTTAAACAGTTGCGTGCCAGCACCATATAAAACAAAAAATCATATAAAACCAAACATTGACTACAACCCCAGATGAGACTATTATTTGGTTAAAGTTCACTTTGGGAGTTTAATTATGGCAACGGTCGCACAAACCCAACATGCACCACACATTAATCCGAGTGTTGCGTTTAAGCTGGGTAATAATATTCTTGAGAAATGGGGCTGTTCAGCATTACAAAAGCAGGCCATTTTAGGACTATCCAAAAGCACCTTTCATCGCTATCAAAAAGATCTCAACGCGGTATCATTAAATAACGATCAGCTTGAACGACTGAGCTATTTGGCAAATATTCATCAAGCACTACGAATGGTATTTTCAAACCCCGATAACGTGTACGGCTATATGAATATGATCAATCATAACCCGTATTTTAACGGCAGAACGCCACTTTCTATTATCAGTACCGGTAATTTTGGCGCTTTATATGAAGTATTTAAACGCATCGACAGTATGAGAAACGGCCAGTGGTAGATACGCACAGCTATATCAAGTTACATGGGCAAGTAGCCTATCGTATGGTCAACTCTAAATTTCCGCCGATTACCTTATTTGATGATGTGCTTGACCACGACGAGTTTGAAACCGCCTATGCGCTGCAAGCACTAACAAACCCGCGCATACTCAATCAACTCGGTGATTTGTCGTTAATTCCAAGCGAGCAAATTCCGTTTGGTATTCAAGGCGTTAATTATGCAACAGCGCCGTTTACTCATGTCAATCCCAATGGCTCGCGCTTTAGTGACGGCTCATTCGGTATGCTGTATTTGGCCGATAGCAATTTAACCGCCATTGCCGAAACTCGCTATCATCAACAAAATTACTTTCGCAATATTGAAAACCTGCATTACGACACCATCGATATGCGCTGCCTTAAAGTGACGTTCTCAGCGTCTTTGATAGATGCAACAACACTTGATACGCTGCACCACCCAGATGATTACACTGAGTCGCGTTTATTTGGTGCACACTTAAAAAAAGCAAATGATGCAGGTTTACAGTATCGCTCAGTTAGAAATGAGGGCGCCATTTGTTGGGGACTCATGTCACCAAGTTTTGTTACATCAGCCATTCAAACTCAACATTTTGAATTTATTTTTGATGGCGAAAAAATAGCGCATGTTCGCGAACTCACCATAGAATAAAACAGCGTCCAATGTTAGTTATGAGTGTACTATCGCGTTAGTCAATTAGTGAAGCCCTAGTGTAAGCTGCCGAAATAGTCGGTTAGCTTTTTTTCGCCATAACGGTATCGCCGCATCGTCATCAAAATAACGTCGCCGAATCGGCCATTCTAACCATGGTTTGTCGATTTCTTTATTCGCATATTTTTTGGGGTTGTCATATGCAACATCAAAATTAAAGGCATACGCTCTTGATTCAACATCCTCTTTTATCGCAACTTGTTGCATTACATGCATTTTTCGCCAGTAAAATTCGGGCCGCTGGTTCTTTTTATCAAACGCTGCGGTAATCGGATCAAGATGACGAAACTTTTCAATATCAGGAATATCTGGTAATGGCCGCGTATTATCGGCAAACCGCAATAAGTATTCCCACTCCATACGACAATAGTTTGGGTTGCCGGCATTATCGCGCACCGGTATTTGTAAAAACGCTCCACCATAGGTGTCGTGATCTTTGTGCGCTAAACACAAGGTATAGGTGCTACCGCCATGTTGATTTTTAAGTTGCAGTGAGTAAAAAGCATCAATATCAGTAAGCGGAAAAGTCGCGTGGCCAAATTCATTTTTTTCCGGATTACCTTTTACGCGCCAGGTAAAACTAATGGTTTGGTTTTGACGATCTATGTACGCGCCTTTAAAGCGGCTAAATAAAGCATCCCATAAAAAGGTGAAATTCAAAAAAAATAGATTCCATAACAACACAATGGCAAGAAATAGCCAAGGATAGCTTTCTTCAGGGCTATAAGATACAGGAATAATCAATAATACACTCACTAAAGCGCCAACCCCGCCCAATGCTATTGGTGCAATAGTCAACAATAATGTAAAAACATTTCCCGTAATACTATGAATCAAATGATAACGCTCTCCTTGCTTACAATATGGTTTTCGTCCAACATTTTCATAAGCTCTGTTGCTAATTGGGCGCATAAAATTAACACCATTGAAAGCTATATCACCAGAATCACAGTCGCCTGTTTTGAAAAAATGATTAAACACGCGCTGATGTGGCAAAGATTGCCCGCTCTTTTTAAACCACCAATAATTTAAACCCATTCTCTTCCTTAAAAATGTCGTTCTAATTAATTAAGCCCAAGAGTAAGCTGCCGAAATAGCCGGTTGGCTTTTTTTCGCCATAACGGTATCGCCGCATCGTCATCAAAATAACGTCGCCGAATCGGCCATTCTAACCATGGTTTGTCGATTTCTTTATTCGCATATTTTTTGGGGTTGTCATATGCAACATCAAAATTAAAGGCATACGCTCTTGATTCAACATCCTCTTTTATCGCAACTTGTTGCATTACATGCATTTTTCGCCAGTAAAATTCGGGCCGCTGGTTCTTTTTATCAATCGCTGCGGTAATCGGATCGAGATGACGAAACTTTTCAATATCAGGAATATCTGGTAATGGCCGCGTATTATCGGCAAACCGCAATAAGTATTCCCACTCCATACGACAATAGTTTGGGTTGCCGGCATTATCGCGCACCGGTATTTGTAAAAACGCTCCACCATAGGTGTCGTGGTCTTTGTGCGCTAAACACAAGGTATAGGTGCTACCGCCATGTTGATTTTTAAGTTGCAGTGAGTAAAAAGCATCAATATCAGCAAGCGGAAAAGTCGCGTGGCCAAATTCATTTTTTTCCGGATTGCCTTTTACGCGCCAGGTAAAACTAATGGTTTGGTTTTGACGATCTATATACGCACCTTTAAATGGACTAAGAATGATATCTCTTAGAAACGTGAAATTTAAAAAGAATAAATTCCATGACAATACGATAATCAAGAACAACCAAGGGTAATCCATTGTTTCGGAATATAAAGCAGGAAAGATAAACAACACACTCAGCAGTGCACCTGTACAACCTAATAATATTGGTAACACAGCACATATTAATCCGAGAATATTGTCTGTTAAACTTGGAATTAAATGATAACGCTCTCCGCGCTTACAATAAGCTTTACCACTTTCACTTTTGTAAAATTTGTCGCTTATTGGGCGCATAAAATTAACACCATTGAAAGCTATATCACCAGAATCACAGTCGCCTGTTTTGAAAAAATGATTAAACACGCGCTGATGTGGCAAAGCGTGTCCGCTCTTTTTAAACCACCAATAATTTAAACCCATTTGTATATTCCTTTACTCAAATAAATCAACTATGTCATCGGCAATGCGCGAGAAAAACTTGTTGCTATATTTATCTTTCGCCCAAGCTGGTTGATTAACCAACTGATCAACAGGTTGACCGCTTGCCATCTGTTCATCTGTGACATTTTCATACGCTTCAAGATTTTGCGGCAAGTGCAAGCCATTATGAACTAAACTGGCTTTAGCGTAGATATAGTCCACATGACGCATATTAAAGTAAGCTTCGTATTCTAGGCGAATAACCTTATCATGTTCATTTTTAATTTCCGTAGGCTCTTCGATTTTATGGCGAATCTTTTTATTTTTAAAAGTGTAATTAATCGGCACGTGAAACTTTTTCACTTCGCACCAAAACCCGCGAATAAACTGGTCTTCATCAAGACTAACATGAATATAAACATCACTTTCCAGTTCATCATAAAGTGGCGTATGTATATAAATAATAAAATTATTTGACTGGGCGATACGGTCAATTTTAACACTTGGACTCATCAGCACTGACGTAATAAAGTTATAATATGCCCGACTATTTTTAAAGGCGAGAAATCGCGTTAATCGTTTGGTTTTATTAGCAGAAAATGGCCCGAATTCAGCCCAGTTTTCAACGTCGCTGTTTTCAAATTTTGACGATAAAATACCAAAAGCCAGTGTACCGAGCATTAATGCCCATACCACAGGGCCCGCCAATCCAATAGCCGCCACAGCGGCCAAACCGAAACCTAGCCCTGCAGAAATGGCCCCACAAACTGCCGCGTCATTATCTTGTTTTTGAAATAAACGCCAAGCATCCCATGCAGCAACACCTGATGACAACGCACCAACTATCCCGCCTGCAACAGTCAATCGCGTAATTTTCATTGAATGCTTCATTTTAGACAAAGCCTTGTTGTAGACTTTCGCGCGCTCTGCTGCTAGCTCTTTAGACATCATCGTATTAGACGATATGTATGACTCAAAAACTTGTGCGCCAGCAACCATTAATTCTGAAAGCGAGGCTAAATTTTTCATGTATGCATACGCTTCTCCCCGACCTTCAAAATTCTTTTTATATTCGTCATACATGTGTGAAGTGGTAAATAAATCAATCAAAAACAAGGCGCCGGGCACTAAATTATGAAAACGTTTAGAAGCACGACCCACTTTATTTAAACGCAAGCCCCTCACTCTGCCTATGGGGTTTTCTTGGTGAATTTGATGGGCATAAATACTGGGCACCTCAGATTCAGGTACGATAAACACTTTTATTTCAAGTGTGCGTAAATCTTCTAAAAACCCTTTCATATCGAGCCCTTTTTGAATTAACTCACGTGCTCCCGCGCGTGTTGTTACTCCAATCTCTGCTCCGGTTTTTCGGTCTGTCACGACCACATTACGTTGTCCATTGGTGCTCGTATGCGTGCCATGTGGTGCATATTTTTCAATAATACGTAAATCTTTTTTATCCACTTCACGGCCATTATTTAGGGCATCAATGGCATTTTCGAGCGCTTTTTTCGCCCCCCGATAACGTGGTTTGTTAAATAGAGTGTGCTCTACAATATCGTTGCCCAGCATCACATAGCCAGGTGGTATTTGGCCAAAATTAGTTATTTCAATTTTTTTAAAAACGTCTGTGCCCATGCTTTTCAAAGTCGGGCCAACAACTTTAAAAGTGATATGGGTTGCGTTATCGCTTGCTTTTAGCGATTCAATCAGATTATTTTTCCAAAATGTTAAAAGTGCAATCGACAACGACGACGATGCTTTGGCAACCTTAGCGCCGAGTACTAGCGACGCCAAGATAGCCATATCCGGTTCAACTGCTTTTTCAAGCGTTTGTTTTAATTTATGTGGGTCGAAAATACCCGGGTTACGGCCTGGATCTGACGGCTCTGGCTCATTATTGACAAGGTTATCGCCAAACGCATTTTCATCAGCACAAAAATCACTTCGCAGCCAACTATGTTCATCTAATGCGAGTCGCTTCATTATCTGGTAAGTTTTTCGTTCAATTTTTTTCATGCGATCTTTTAGCACATATTTTTTATGGCCATCGTCAATCGCTTTAATAAAAACTGGCAAGTGCTTCATGGGCTCAGTTAACCGGTTCAATATGTTATACATGCACAATAAACCGTGGGCATAACTATCAACCGGTAGAGTACTTAAATCGCGTACCGCATAATGCCAATTAGTCGGTGCGTGAATATTTTGTCGGTTGCAGATAAGTGAGAGTGCTTCTTTTTCATATTCCTCATTAAAAAAGTCAGCTAATTCAACTCGCTTTTCAAGGTACAAATCCAATACTTCAAGAACAAAATCACTGATAAGTACTTTTTCTATTTCTTTACCATCTAATAGCGCCGCAATATCGCGTAAATCATCAGCCTCTGATGACTGATCAACTAAGTGATAACCACCCCGTTGATAGTCGTATGCCCGCTTATGTAATTTTTCGTTCAAATAAAGCTGATAGGCAAGCAATGCTGAATCATAATAAGGCTTATCTTTTGCATTAGAGTATTCTACTTCGAGCAAATTGAACAAGGTGTCTAAATGCAAGTATTGACGCTGGGCAATCCCAATCATGTCGTGAAGGTAGAGCTGATTTTGGCCATTTTCAGTTGCAACATAATCGCAATTGGTTGGATTGGTGTGGCCTGCAAAATCAAATAGTTGGCAGCGCTCACCGCGCAGGCGGGCTGCGCGTATTGCATCCATGCATTTAGCCATCAAAGGGGTGTTAGTGAAGCGTTGGTCAGTTTCAAACATGCCGCCTAAATCACAAATATACTGCCAACTCCACTGCACGCGCGAAAACGCAATTTCAACACAGCAACTCTGTAAACCTGCTTGACTGTGATATAAGCCACGGGTACGCGTTGGTATCAGTATTTTTTCGGTTGGTCGAGAGCGAAACTTACGTACATCTTTACTGTGCTCGAGTTGCAAATCAACATCGCTATATTTATTCTCACCAAGACAGGCAAGCTCACGCCATAAATAGCCATCAACAAAAATATAAAGGTAGCCACAGGCCGCATGCGCCGGTAACCCTGTTAAATTTTCAATGTAATCGGGCGCACAGGCGGTTGCTTTACTCAAAGAGGTTTGCGTAAACACCTGCGGCAAAATTGCCATTAACGCTGTCTTCTCGGCTTCTTGTTTTTCTTCTTCTAACGATTGAGTTTCAATAAAACCACAGGGGATCACCACATCATCAGCATTTGCACATGGCAAACGTAAATCGAGTTGACACGGCTCGTCAACACTGGGAATTTTTACGTGTTGTTCACGTCCGTTATCGCTACCCGATTCAAATAAATAGCTCCGCTCAAAAGCTTGCTGCTTGAGCGCCAATTTACCAGCCCCCGGCAGTGGGTCATCACCTTGTGCATATAACATCAAGGCTGTTAGCGCCTTATGAGGATCCCCCACCGCTTCTGATTGCAATAACCGTTCTCGCAGCTCTTGCGTCATGGGGGCACCCGGTTGGGTCAGCGTTGAAATCGGCGTGTTACAGTTGTTCGACACCATTAAATCGCTCTGTCTTGCTGCCGGAGAGCCTTCAATAAACACATTGTGCGAGCCACTTAAAAATTGTGCTTTGCCGCGGTTTGTACCACTCACTACGCCCTTTTTGTCGCCGGCTTCGTCGCCGGTGCTACGGCTAAAATAGCTGCTAATATGCGCCATGCCATTGCCGTTTACTTTCACGGTTTGCGCAACATTAGTAACATCGCTCGAGCGTGCTACATTTGCATAAGGAATGGGGATCACCGAATTGCCTACCGTGGTTAAACATACATCCACAGTATTGAGCACACCGCTACTTTGGCTGTGAACTGCGGTTTTGCCATTTATTAGCACGTTTTGCGCGGTGACCGTACTCACTTGCTGCGCTTGTTGTTGCTGGTCTTTTTCAATGCGCTCTACGGTGCCCGCGCGCCAGCCAAGTTGACTGCAAATAAAATCATAGAGCGCGTTTTTATCGCTTACAGGCTCGTTTAAATCCATGCCCGTTGCGTCGTGCAGCCAAGGTAAAATGGGCTCTTTTTTTTCTTCATCCCACTGCGCAGGTGGAATAACATAATCAGGCAAAAATGCCTTAATCGCCTTCGCCAATGGCCGGCGCTGATAGTAAGGCCGGTCTAATTCAGCAAAAAAAGCATTGCGGCCATCTTCTTCATTAATAAAAATGGCAGCATTTGCTGCACGGCCAATGGCATTATTTTGTTTTGCACTTAAATTAAACGGGATCAAGGTTGGGTTATTGGTACGCCACGTTACGCTGCCATTTTTGCGCACATCGGCGGTCAGTGCATCAATATCGTATTGTACGGTATCAAGCTCGCGACCAAGCTGCCCATTAATATATGATGTCATGCTGCTTTCCTTGTTACACGCACGATTTGATTATGGCTGTCATCAACTAAATACAGTGCTTTGCCAAAAAACAACGGGCTTGATAAATAACACTCAGCCACCGCGATGCTCATTAACCACTGCGCCGCGCCGCAGCGCCCTGTGGTGTGTGCCATATCAATAAAATGCCCCGGATAGGCGCTATCTGAGCCAACTTGTCGCACTAACTCATACCATTCATACAACCAACTGCGCGCTTCATTACCAATAAACAAAATCACATCGTCACTACTTTCAAAACACGCGCTCACTTGCTCAATATGCGTTCCGCTTAAGGGAGTAATGCACAAGTTATGTTCTGGCACAGCTAAAAAAGCACAGGCGCCTTCACCTTTAGGGCTCAAGTTTTCAGGGGTAATATTATCGGAAATCGGTGAGTCGGCACATATCACCAAAGCCAAACTGGGAATATCTGCCACTTTATCCATTGTGGCACTTTGGCTAATTTCAATATGATTGGCAAACCCATAAGGGTGGAGCAATGATTGCAACTGCAAGTTACTAAGAACCGGCTTGCCATAGGTGTCGTTGGGTAACACAAAGTGAATATGCGACACCGCAATATAGGTATGCTCAGTGCGCCCAGCCACTAATTCAGGTAAATCAATCGTCGCAAATAGGCTTTCAATCAAGGCACGTAAACGAATTTCATACGACATACCTTCGAGTTCGCTCAGCACTACTTTTGCGCCAACTTGGTTTTCTTCATCAGTAAAGCTTTTTATAAAATGCATTTGATTTGCAATTGCAGTATATAAGGCACTTTTGCGTGTGCCGGTTGCGTTAATATGGGCTAAATAAGTCAGCATAGGGCCTCCGTGCTCATTAGGGCTAGTTCATTGTTGGGATTGAGGGCATCCATCGGCAGCAATGTCCGCCATAACAGTGAAAATTGCATATTGTCGCTGTCAACCACTAGGGTGTCACATGTCAGTGGAATGCGTTTTTCTTTTTGTTTGGTCATCATTTTTACCTTTAGCGGCTGGTATGGCAGGGCCACTGAAATGGTATTGCCGTAATCATGATCACAAAAAAAGCCGGTCATGTGCAGCTGCCAACCATCGCCATAAGGTTGGTCGATAATTTGATCCTGTGGCGCCGCATTAAAGTAGCGCGGTGCTGGAGCTGCTTGAAAAAGAGAAGCTGCGGTCGCTGCACCTTCTTGCTCAATTTTGGGCTGAAATGCTAAACGCGGTTGCCAGTGGTTTGGCAGCGGGCTGTATCCAGCAACGGGAGTACTGTGGCTCGGCTTACGCAACACGTGATCTTGATATTCAACCTGCGGTAAAATGGCGCCATGAGCGTGTTTGTTTTTGAGTTTATAACCACGACCAATGGGGTTTTCGCTGTGGCTGTGTTGCTCAGCACTACCGCCAAACGCAACATCGTAGTTTAATTCAACCCGGCAAATAGGTTTTGGATCACTGGCGACCAACCCGAGCAGTGACCGCCGCCAGCGGCGCTCCCCTGTCACTCGCAGCGTTTTACTGGTATCCAATTGGCCAGTGCTCAGGCTTACATTAACTTCCACAACGCGGGCTTGTTTGCCTTTTGGCGGGTACGAGGCAAACGTCCCGTAAAATTCAAAGCCATGTTTATAAGGCACAACTTCGCTTGCATTTTTAAGCCCACTTTTTAACGGCTCACCACTGTATTCGTCTGCCATGACAATAGGTAAACTAGGTGACAAGGTCATCACGTTACCCTTTTTGTCAAATTCAAAGCTTTGTTTAACAACTAATAGCTGGGCTTGGTTACCATGCTGATCATGGGTCGGAAAAAAGGCGATTTCCCAGTCGGTCATATTATGCATGATCCGTTGCCTTTTCGCTTGTGCTCGGTTGTTGACTCGGCTGGCGCATGCGCTGCCATTGCAATGTCGACAACGGCGCAAAAAACGCTGCCATGCCAAGTGACAACGCTAATTCATTTGCCATTGCCCGCTGCACCAATTTACCACCGTAACTGCGTAATGCCCGTGCTTTAGTTTGCTTGCTAAAACTAACGCCGCCCATCAAGTAATCGCCCGGCTGCATAATGAGTTCTTGGCGCACCCGTTCAGCGTCATATTCACTTATACATAGGTGCGGTGAATGCCTGTCTTTGTTATCAACATCTTCCAAAGCCGGCACTTTGGCTAGCGACTCATCTGTTAACACCAACCACGCGTCATAGGCGGCATCTTGGCACTGCGGCACTTCAAACAATGACACCATCACTTTGAGCGCAGCCTTATGATAAAAGTGACTTAACACATAACTCGTATAACCCGGGTTATTAGTACAAAATGAAAATAGCACGTCGTACCATCGCGGATCATGACCGAGCCCTGCCAAAGCCAATATCTCGCTCTGTTGCTCTGGGCAATCCGTTTGGCTAAAACCATGAAATAAATAGTCTTGTAACTTTTCAAGTGACTGACAATGGGCACTGACCAGTGCTGCATAATACATATCAAAGTCGCCACTAGCGTGACTTTGTTTTATATCGAGTTCGGTCACCGGACAGCTAAACAACATGCATTTCGCATAAGCACCATAGTGTTCCGGCGATTGCAAAACGGCATTTTTGTGGGCTGTCGCAAGCTCAACCTGCCAATGCGCGGCGTCGCTCGATATTAATTCAAGGTTATGTTCAGGCTGCGCTTTTAACGTAGCTAAACAGCTTGCCTGATCCATCGGCGCTAATACATAACTTGCCAATATATTGTAAATTGGGCGATGCTCAGCAAATTCATTGTTCAGCTCAAGTATATAAGGCCAACCGAGCGCTATCACCTCTTCGAGTGATTTTCCATTAAAAAATGCGCTGTTGTCATCGTCGTTAACGGCATAAACATGATTGAGCAATTGTTTCTCAAAACGAGCAACGGTATCACTTAAATAAAAACCCATTTGCTGATAGCGCTCAATCAGCGGACATAAGTTTTTAATCCGTTTGTTATGTTGTTTTAATTTAGTGAGTGCTGTAAACGCCATCTTAATTCAACCTTATTGGCCAGCCGGTAAAGCTGAGGTCTTGTTCTGAATCAACATTGACATCAACCCCATTTAACGTGACTGAACCACAATCAGTTAACTGAAAATGACTTTGCCCAATTCTTACATTAAGCGACTTTGCGCCGCGCAGTGCCACGTCACCGTCATCACTTTGCCAGTCGGCTGATGGCAAGTCATGCTCACCAAGAATGCGCCCCATCACCAGCAGTCCTTGCTCACAATACTGCAGCGAAACCCACTGCCCTACTTCACACGGTGGCACACTACATAACTGTGAAAACACCGGAATACTTGTGTGATCTTCTAAAAAAATGGCGCGAACTCTGCCATATCTGTCAATTTGCGCTACTTTTGCCACTGTTTGCGTGGTTATTTTTTTTGTTGGCAGTACATTCACTGACATAAATTATCCTTAATTATCTGAAATCGCATTACCTTTTACAGTAATATTGGCGGCACTTAAGGTGATGTTTTGCGCATCTATGGTTAAGTTACCTGCGGCATCAATTTCGATGCTGCCGCCTCCTTGGCTCAGTTGAATAGAGCCTTGCCCGGTGCCTACTAACGTAATGTTATTGCCACTGGCAAGTTCTATATTACCGGTGTCGGTTTGAGCATGAATGTTGCCGTTACTGCTGAGCAACGTGGTATCTTGTTCTGCTTGAAACTGAATATGTTGATCCGCTTTGATATCAATGCCGCCGTCATTGGCTTGCAGGCGAATATTGGCATCACTGGTTGCTTGAATATCACCGGCGGCAGTCAGCGAAATATCATTTTCACGGGTTTGCATTTGTATTTGGTTTTGCGCTTGTAGCTTTATATCATTGCCTGCATCGGCAACCATATCTTCGCCCGCTTTAAAGCTCACCGCGTGTTTAGCCTGTACGTGTATTTCACCGTCGAGCGACTGTAAACGCGCCATATGAGCGCCATCTGTGGCGTCTAATTTCAAACTGTTTTGACTGCCATCGGTTGCGAGCTCTATATGTTCTTGACCATTTTGGTCGTCCATCACTAGGCTATGGCCAGCCTTGGTGACTAGCTTATTTTGGTGTGCGTTAGCGCTGGTGACTGGATTCGGTGTATTTTGATTGTATAAGGCGCCCAAAATAATCGGTCGGTCTAAATCGCCATTCTCACCACAAACCAATACTTCGGTCCCCGCGGTAAGTGGAAAGTGCATGCCATGGCCCGAACCACCATAAGGTTGCATTAACCGCGTAGGTCGGCTTTCTTGCCCTTCGCCATCTTGGTTAAATGGCAACTTAACAATGTAGCGCCCTTTATCGTCTATTTCTTGCTCAATAAAGGCGCTAAAAGTCGCAAATGCGCGTCGCTGCGGCAGTAATGGCGCTTTAAAGTCCTGACCTATGGGTAAAATTCGCGCTTGGTTTTTATAGGTCAGTCCTTTTACATGGTTGCCATATTCAACACCGGCGCCCTGATCCCCTTTGTGTTCAACTGCGACCACTAAATAACGGCCATTATAGCTGTCGTGATCATATACATTTAAAATCACCCCGGGGCGCAATGCGCGGCAATCACTATCAATAATAAGCTGATGGCGCATGGAGTCTAAACTGGTCATGCGCACATCAGCAAGCGCTTTACCCGCACCGGTTGCTTTATAATTTTCACCATAACGGCTGTCGCTACCAGCACCGGGCGTTTTACTTTGGCTTTGGCTATTAAGCGTTAAATCAGCCGGTGCCTCATAGTTGTAATCGTTATAACTTACGCTGTTGCAGTGCAGCGTTGCTTTTTCGCTAAAGGCAAAAATGGTCTCGCTAATGCGAACTTGCCCAGATGGCGCCACATAACTGAGGTCAATGGCATCAAATTTAGCGGCAAAATCTGCGCTATTTTCGCACACCACAAACTGTGCGCGCCCTTCATTTTGTTCAACAAACCCGTATACAAAGCCATAGCGACGCATCAGACGCGTGACAAACTGATAGTCGTCTTCATCATACTGCACCACCATATCAAGCTGCGGTCCCTGTGCCTGCATTTGCAAAATTGCCATCGGAAACCCCGCTTTTTGCAGCACAGTGCGCACAATTGCCGCAGGTGTCATATCGGTAAATATGCGGTTCGAGTGGCTGTGCTTCAGTAAGGTTAAAAACGATGCCAAACGCACGGTGTAATGAAACCCTTGATGGCTTTGGCCATGGGCAATAAAGTAACTGCCAATGCCCGAAATAGTCCGGTTTTCAGTGCCCCATACTGTGGTTAAAGTGATGTCTTTGCCAATCACATGTCCAGCGTTAATTGGCTCCGCACTTTGCATTTCAATATCAAAGTAAAAGTCTTCGCACAAACCATCGTGCTCTGAATGAAAACTCAGTACCTGTAATAGTTCACTTGGCAAGCCAGTCACTTCAAGGCTAAAGTGATTTTGATTTGCTTTTGTTAAATGAAGATAATTGGCAGTTCCCATGTTTCGCTCCTAATTTCGCATCAAGATGCTGTGTTATCAGCAAAAATAACGTCAATGCGCTGCTCGTCATCAAGGGTCAGGGTCATTACATCGGGCATATCTTCTTCAGCCATAAAGCCGAGTAAAGATTTAGCGATGCCAGGTAATATTTGCTGCTCAATAACCGCATTAACACGGCGCGCTCCACTATCACTCAATTGACACTGCTCGCTCAGTTGCGCCACAACCGCACCATCAACTCGCATTGCCATTTGATGTTGCGCCTGCAACCGCGTTGCAATTGCTTCTAACTTGAGCATTACAATTTGTTTAAGCGCATCTGAATCAAGCGGGTAATACGGCACAATTTCCATTCGCGCCAGTAAGGCGGGCGCAAAGTGATTAAGTAGGAATGGTTTTATCGATTGCGAAAGGGCTGTTAGCGTAGGTCGCTGCCACGCAGGGTCCGTTTGCTCATCTGGCATTTTATCACCATCAACGGATGCCACCTCAGACGCGTTATCAAACTCACTAGTTAATTCATTATCATCGATTAGTGGGCTCTCAGGCGGCGTACACAACTCGATGATTTGTTCAGCGGCCAAGTTCGAGGTCATTAAAATAACGGTATTGCGAAAATCAATTTCACGGCCTTCACCATCGCGCATGACACCGCGTTCAAACACCTGATAAAACAAGCTCATTACATCAATATGGGCCTTTTCAACTTCATCGAGCAGTACGACCGAATACGGACGCTGGCGCACCGCTTCAGTGAGTATGCCACCCTCGCCATAACCAACATAGCCCGGAGGCGAGCCTTTGAGTTGCGATACCGTATGCGCCTCTTGATACTCGCTCATATTAATCGTGACTAAAAATTTATCACCACCAAACAGGTGCTCAGCCAGCGCTCGTGCCGTTTCAGTTTTACCAACGCCGGAAGGTCCGGCAAGTAAAAACACACCAAGTGGTGCATCTTCATTGCCAATGCCCGACTTAGCAACGCGCAAGCGCTCGGCGATGTTCAACAACGCCCCGTCTTGCCCTACTACTTGCCGAGCCATGGTGCTTTCAAGTTTGATCAGGGTATCGAGTTGATCCTTAACCATCGAGCCTGCTGGCACGCCAGTCCACTCAGCAATAATTTGCGCGACCGCATCGGCGTCAACTTCAACATGCACACTATTACCGTCGCTGTTGTGTTGTTTTAAAATATCGCGTAGTGCTTTAACCTCATCAAGCGGTGCGGTGTCATCAAGCGCATTGATTTGTTGCAATACCGCAATTTGCTCGTTGCGCGCTGATTGCAATGTATCGAGGTGTTGCTGTGCGTTTGCTAATTCGGTGTGTAGTTGCGCAATCGTCGTCTCCTGCTCACTGACCCCCAGTGCTTGTTCATTTTCAAGGGTCCTAATACGCTGTTCTAAATATCGTATATGTTCACGTTCTGCTTCAATTGAACTTGGCTCAGTGGCGACCGACATGCGCACGCGCGCTGCTGCCGTATCCAGTACATCAATCGCTTTATCAGGTAAATAACGACCACTAATATAACGCGATGATAAGCTTACAGCCGCTTCGATTGCTTGATCGGTAATGGTAATTTGATGATGTGACTGATAGCGCTTTTTAAGGCCACTTAACATCAGCTTTGCAGCTTGCAAACTAGGCTCTTCCACTTTGATTAACTGAAAACGGCGCTCTAGTGCAGCATCGCGTTCAAAGTATTTTTTGTATTCGCTCCAAGTTGTTGCCGCTACAGTGCGCAACTCACCGCGAGCAAGGGCAGGTTTTAATAAGTTAGCCGCATCACTCATTCCAGCCTCGCCGCCAGCGCCAATTAAAGTATGCGCTTCATCAATAAACATGATTATTGGCTCAGGCGAACTTTTAACCTCATCAATCACTTGCTTTAAGCGGCGCTCAAATTCACCTTTAACGCCCGCACCCGCTTGCAACAATCCCATGTCGAGTACCATAATACGAACTTGTTTGAGCTCATGGGGCACCTGCCCTTCAACAATGCGTTGCGCCAGCCCTTCTACAACAGCCGTTTTACCAACACCCGGCTCACCCACTAAAATTGGATTATTTTTACGACGACGACACAATACATCAATCGCCATACGAATTTCGTCATTGCGCCCGAGTACCGGATCAATGTCGCCGCGCTGTGCTTTGGCGGTGAGGTCATCGCAATAGTCGTTCAGCGCTTGCCCCGTTTGCTGCGTATCATGGGTTGGCATCGCCCGCTCTGCGTTTGGTTTAGCTTGCTTACGCTCGCTCGAATCTTGACAAATTTTGTCAACCTTTTCGGCTAAAAAGTGCCCGTCGAGCTTGCTAAAATGCGCCGCTAACTGTGTAGCAGGACTAAGAGGAACCAATTCAATAAAGGCATCAACTAAAGCCGCACCGGTGATCCAATCGCTTTGATGTTTTACATTTGCGCTTAGCCACGCACGCTCTAACCATTCATATAAGCGTCTTGAAAAAACCGGTTTACTTTGGTTTACACTATTTTGTTCACTCAAGAACGTCAGCGTGTCATGCCATATAGCATCTTGGTCAAGATTAAAAAATTCGAAAATACAGTCAAGATCACCACGACTGCCCTCTTCCATCAGTTTAATGAGTAAATGTTCAGGCAGCACTTCATAGTGGCCACGGCTTGTCGCAAACCCAGCTGCTGCTTCTAGCGCCGTTGCCGTGTGCGTATTCAATTTATCGATGAGTTGCTTAATACCTTTTGCGTCCATTTCGTTTCCTTATACTGATCCGTGAACATTCAATTGCGTGCTGCTACGAGCGTTATAAGCACGCTCAAATTGCACTTGTTCAAACTCTAATTGTTGTAATTTTTGTGACACATCACCCAAGCAGGTGTCTTGTCCTAATATTTGTTGTTGGCCAAGTTTTTTAGCCGACATTGATGATGTTTCAACCTCAATTGCCACGCGCCATGGCACTAGGCTTGCCAATTGATTTTGCAGCAACATATAAAGCTGCTGCCCTAGCTCACCAGTGGGCTGTAATTGCTTTGCAATGCCCTCTTCTACAGGGCCAATCTGAATGGCAACCGCTTCGCCTGTGCTAAGCGCCCGCGATCCCAAAATGCTACTTTCACCTAGCACCGCACTGTCGGCATGATTAAGTTTGCTGGGAGTAGAAATAACATGCCAACGCGGCGTTTTGTCATTCACTTCAATGCAGGGTAAATTTAATTGCACTTTTAATAGCTGACCAAGCCCTGCTGCACTATTTTGCTTAAGGCTCGATACACCACTATGCACGCGATTATTTGCCATACTGAGCAGCACCGCATCGAGCATTGCATCAAACTGCTGTGCACCAATGCCGTCACAGGTTACTTGGCCTTTTTTCCAAGCTTGAAAAACATGGCAGTAAATAAAATGATTAAACATATCTAAAAACTGGCGAGTGCGCGCACCACAGTCATCATCAAGCGCGGCTTGCTCTAAAATATAATGTGGCATCGCCGCATCAAGCCCGTATAAGCCTAAAAAGGATGTTTCTAGGGTGATCACCCCAGACCCATGTGGGCAAATAAAACACGCGCGAACATCGGCCGCAGGAAAACCGAGTTCTTTGGATGGTTTAAACCGCACCCGCTGACTAATGCCCGACTCAATTTCACCGTCGATTGCCCAATGTTGTTCAAGCAAGCTCATTGCTCGAAACAAGCTAAAACGCCATGGGGTTTCAAGCAATTCACTGATCGCATCGGGAATTTTGGCCCAGGTTGGGTTTGCTACACGCGCCGCGTTATTCATATTTGACGACTCTTGCCGGAGGCAATATCCCATTGCCACTGGGTATAACTTGGTAGGCACACGGCGGTGGTTTGCACACATTCATTAAGCGGCGCATACAAAATAAAAAACTGATGTAATACCGTGCAAAAGTGATGAATATCAGCCAAACACACAAATTTTGCTTCATCGAGTTCCAGCTTAATATCAATGCCTTTAATAAACACACCGCGTTTAACAAGGCTCACAGGCGCTGTTGTCACCGACTTAATACTTTCAATGCGGTTGCGATTTTCATTGCGCTTTGACCAATCAAACACAGCCAATAGCTTTTGCAATTCTAGCGCTGAGGTAAACTGCGAAAACTTAAGATTTAAAATGCTGATCAGTTGCCAGTGCTGGCATTGTTGAGGCCGTGGCGTGTATTGGCTTGGACGCGTAATATTGCCCACTTTGACGACATGGGGCATATCATTTTGCCCTTTATTTAAGTCGCCTTCTTGCAAAAGCTGACGTGGCCAACCGCCGTTAAATGCAGTTAGTGACAGTGACAAGGTTTCTTGATTAGATTGCTTTACAAGCGGCACTTGCACATAGTAAGTGGCAATCGGTCCACTCACTTGGCGCTGGACCAACGAATAGAGACGCGTTTCATCTTGAAATACGCTTTTGTATCGAGATAGGTAGTCAAACTCCTGTCCAGTGTGTGCATTACGACCGACAATTTTATCCACACTAAAGGTATGTACATACTGGGTGTTGTCTTTGTCAGCAACAACCATATATTCGTTATTGTTATGCTCAATATGGATTGGTTCACCATCTTGTTCATATAAATTAACCGCTTGCACACAGTTAAGGCGAATATTATCGGTGCCGAGCTGATGCCCCGGCGGCAGTTTGACCGCACTTTCAAATTTAAGCGTAAAGCGGTGGTTATTTTTTGGAAACACCACCTCGTCAAGTCCGCTGAGTTCAACAAAGTAATGGCGGTCTTTGGCATTAAAATAGTCGAGTAATAAACTGTAACCTGGGTGTGATTGGGCCGCAGTAGGTAAAACAGCGCCGTCGATTTCGGCAAAACTATGGCGGCACTGACTGTCGCGTAACTGGCAATCAAATTCGCGGTGCTCGGCACCAAAATCAACCGTAACCGGTCGCACTGCTGTGGTCAAAAACTGGCTTAAACTACTTGAAAGCGGCGTGTCGCCATGTAAGTAAAAACGTAATGACCGTAAATCGTAATTTTCTTTTTCGCCGCGACAACACCATTGCAACGTAATTGACAGCTCACCGCCGCGATGGTTTTCGTTATAATCAACCGCTTCAATAGTCAAGGGTACGAGTGTGGTGTCGGTAACAGTCGAAAAGTAACAGGTGAGATTTTCGCGATTTGGGCTGCCATTTTTGACCGTAGTGCCCCGCTTAATTGCCAAGCTCGATTGCATCATCGACAGCGGTTGAAACTGCAACACAGTCGTGGATGGATAATCGCCCACCAATAATGGGCACAATTGCCTTAATACATGCTCCGATACTTCGGGTAAGGTTTCATCAAGGCGCTTTTGTGTATAAGCACTTAAATACGCCACCCCTTCGAGCAAGCGTTCAATGTGGGGGTCACGATCCTTTAGTGAATCAATATTTAAAAAACCTGCGTGCTCAGGGTAATGCTCGGCAAATTGCTTGCCCGCAATATTGAGTAGTCGCATTTGTGCATCAAAATACTGTTGCATGTTAAAAACCCTGTTGCCTATTTTGATAGCCGTTATCACGCTTTTGCACCGGCGACACATTCGCTTTGCCGCCAGAGGCAAACCGTGTATTTAATCGAATTGTCTTACCAGAGCTTAAATACGCAGTGATATCAAAGCGGATAACGCAATTGTCTTCTTTGATATCAATGGGTACTACGTTAACCCGGCTCACCCGTGGCTCGTATTTTTCAATCAGCTTTTTTACTTCAAGAGCCAGTTCATGCTGTGAATAGGGTAAACCTTCATAAATATCTTCCACATCAGGTAAGCCATAATCAGCCAAATGGTGTAAGACACCGCGTCGCGCATTGAGTAACGAAGTTAAATGTGTCACCACACTTTGTGCGTGTAGCACTTCGCTTTCTTGTTGACCTGTGCGCACGCCGTCTCGGCCCAAAATATTAAATAACGCCATATTGTACCTAACAAAAATTAGAAATAGGGCACCGTAGTGCCCTGAGTTTGCGGTCTAAATGAATTAATTAACGACCTTCAGTCCAAGAGTCTGAGAATTCAATATTGCCATCTAGGTATGTCCATGTGATGCGCTTGTAACGCATGCACACAGTTTCTAGGTGCGGGTAACGCTCTTTATCAAGGTCTTTCACATTGTGCATTGTTGGTGTGATCGACGTGATTTTTACATCTTCCAATGTGTGACGGAAATACTCGCGTTCTGTACCTGTATCATCAATACGGTACCACTTAAGTTCCAACTGTTTTAAAGTTTGACCATTTGAACACGCCTTATATAAATAAGGGGTTGCAGCATCAACAGCTTTAGTGATCACAAACGGTTCGTGCTTACGCGTACCGGTTAGTTCACCTGTGTCGTTATCAGTTGGGATACGTAATTCGTGATCAAAGTGTAAAATTTCGATCGAACCTTCACGCTCAGCAACTGTTACTGAACCATTTACGTCATTTCCTTGGTCATCCTTTAACCACATATACGCTGGAATTGCCATTTCACATTTCTCCTTTTAAAATTAAGTTTGTTTCCTATAAGTGGCATATGGCAGGCCAAGGCAACTTGGCCTGCTCCCCAAAAAGCGGCGCGCTTTATGCCATTGGGGAAACATGTCCCGAATTGGCTGCAACCAATTCGGGGCAATTTTTTAATTCTTGTGCCTTTTAACCCGCTCAATGCAGTCAAAAACCGGTACTAAAAACAGCATTTGTATGGCTAGTATCGTCAAGATAGTCGCGAGCAATTGACTACAATGTCTCCGATATGCACAAACAAAAAACAATGTATTGCGCCTGCACTACCAATGACACCTACTAGTGACCCCATAAATGCAAACTCAGCATCAGCATAATTGGCGCAGTAATTGCGTTGTATAAGCACAAACCGCCAATTAACACATTAAATTTGCTTCATTGGCGGCTCAGGCAACGCTCACTTTTCGCCTGGCATTTGGCCGACTAGAGCAAGGCGTACATCAATTCCTTCAACTTGGAAATGCGGAACCACATAGGTGCTTACGCGGTAATAACCTGGGTTGCTTGGGATCTCAGTGACCGTCACTTTGGCGTCTTTCAGTGGGTGCGTCGCTATCAAAGACTCATCAGGGTTATTCATCTTAGTCACCAACGCCCCTAACCAATCATTAAGCTGCTGCTCGAGCTCATGGCGCGGTTTGCTTGAACCGATGTTTTCACGCTGGATAACCTTTAAGTAATGGGCAATACGCGACACCAAAAAGATATAAGGTAAGCGCGTATTAATACGCGCATTTGCCGACGCTTCAGGCGTTTCAAATACTTGTGGCTTTTGCGTACTATTGGCTGAAAAGAAACACGCAAAGTCCGAATTTTTGTAATAGCTCAGAGGAATAAAGCCCTGGTTGGCAAATTCTAACTCTTTGGTTTCTGAAATTAGGACTTCAGTTGGGATTTTAGTTTCAAATCCACGCCCAGCTTCAAATGAGTGCAGCGGCAGGTTTTCAACGCGACCACCCGATTGTGGACCACGAATATTAACCGCCCAACCATTGTCATGGAAACTGCGTACAATATTTGCCGCAAAAGCAAATGTCGCGTTGCCCCATAAATACTTATCATGATCGTCACTCGCCACATCTTCTTGGTAATTAAAGTTGCGAATTGGATTTAAGTCGCCATATGGCAGACGCATTAAAAAGCGTGGGAATGAAAGACCGATATAGCGCGAATCCTCAGATTCACGGAAGTTTTTCCAGCGCAAGAACTCTGCGCGTTCCATATACGATCCTAAATCTTGAATTTTAGCAACTTCTTCAAGTGAATCTTTCAAAAAGAATTTGGCACCGGCGCTGGCTAAAAATGGACAATGAGCCGCCGCCGATACGCGTGAAATTTCTTGTAATAACGAAATATCAGGTGCCGAGCAATCAAACTCAAAATTCGATACCATAGTCGAAATGGGCTCGCCCCCTGGGGTGTCATACTCAGCCGTATAAACATGCTTATAAAGTGCTGACTGGGTTGTATCAGGCGCTTCCTCAAAATCTTCACGCAGTGATTCTTTATCAACATCTAGCATCTCAATTTTAACGTTGGCATTGATTGGCGAGCGATTAATTAGATAGCGCAGTGAACGCCACGCTGACTCAACTTTTTGAAATTCTGGATGATGTAAAATTTCATCTAACTGCGCTGAAATAATACGGTCAACTTTTGCAATATATTCATCAAGTAGCACTTTATCAATGCGCGATACCGTTGCACTGCTTTGGCTTGCCATATCTAAAAAGACATTGATTGCAGCAGTCAGTCGTTCGTTGGTATTGGTTTCTGCAAGGTTACTTGCGTCTTTAAAATCATCAAGGCGAATTTCGTCTGCTACAGGCGCCATATCAACCAGATCACAAATCGTTTCATAGGTTGAGCTCGGCAGTGTTTGCTCTACTTTCGCCGCGACGTTTAGTTCTTCATGCATCGACATAATTACACTTCCTTATGCTTATTCTGGTTGTTTTTCTGCGTCTGACGACAGCGGCGCGACTTCATCGAGTTGGCGCTTTAATTCGTCAAGTTCTGGCTGGCTCTGCAATACGCGTTCAAGCTCTTTGCGCAGCGTTGAGTTGTCGAGTAAGTTCGACTTTAAATCGCGCAGCAAGTTACGCATCGACATCATCTTGTTGAGCTCAGGAACTTGCGAGGCGACCTGCTCAGGATCAAATGCTTTAAACGAATCGAAGGTTAAGTTAACACCGATATCGCCCTCACCTTTGATTTTATTTTCAACCTGAAACTGCGTTTTTGGTGACATATCTTTGAGCACTTGCTCAATGGTATTTTTATTGATAGCAATGCGCTCACGCTCGGCTAAATCAGCTTGATTTGCGCCGTTCGAATAGTCACCAACCACTAACATTTTAAGTGGCAGTTCACTTTTTTGCGTGGCACCATCAGTTTCGAGTTCGAGTGCAATGTTGATACGCGATCTTGGAATTTCTTTTTGAAACGTGTCAGACATCATTATTCCTTAATTTAAGTCATTAGTTGTCAGCGCAAATCTTGGCCTTGGCCTCGTTGGCTGTGTTATATCCAGCCAATGGCTGTCGTTACGTTAGTGACAAGCATTTTCTTTTCAATTTCGATTGCTTGTTGACTAAATTCTTGCTCATCGTCGCCTTGCGCTAAGGCCTTGAAGCACTGCATGGCATAACGCCAAATTTCCATTGCCAGTTGCTGTTGCCACATCACTAAATGACATTCGTCAACCAATTTGAGTAAGTGATTGAATAAAGGCAAGGCCTGAGGTGCTTTTTCAGCCTTAATTAATACTCTGGCGGTTAATAATTGTGCTCGTAGGCGGCTCACCTCATTATTTTGGGTAAGGCTTTCAATCTCAGTGAGCACCTTGGTGAGATCTTCACTCTCCACCAAATTAAGCAGTTCATTTTGTTTTTGCAGCAAAGGGTCGTCACTTGCGACAGTAGGTGACGCATTTTCTTGATCTGTCATCTCAATAATTTGCGCCTTACTTTTTGCAGAACAAAATGCCGAGCCGTCGTCATATTTAAGCTCAGTTAGTTCAGGTAAACGCTTGACCAGCAACCGTATTTGTTCGGTTAACCAAGTTACTAGCGCGTTGCGATTCGCCTTTTTTAACGCAGCTAACGTATGCATTTGCAAATCAAGATTAAAATGCATCGCACCTTCCATAAACAGTGCTTCTGCGGCAAGGATTGCATCATCATATAAATCATCAGCAAGGGCATTCTCAATCCGCGTAAAAGCGGTGTTGCGTGGCGCCGGTATCCGCGTTTTTCCACCCTCGTTGGGTGGTAATTTCATCGTGGCCCATCGCGTTGCCCGCGCGATTTGTAATAAACGCGACCAATTTTTTTGTTCTCGATCAAACGCCAACAATTGACGCACGACTGCCATGTAGTCAGATTCAAGTGTCAGTTCTTGCGCTGCGCCGCGCTGCGTCGCAGCTGGAGCTGCAGCCGTTTGAGTTGCTTTGTCATTGCTCGTTTGAGGCGGATTTTCTTTTACATTAGGCTCACTGACTACAACTGGATTTTTGCTGCATCCTTGCTGCGCCCAAGATGATATCGTAGCCAGTGGGCCTGATTCGGGATCAAGTAGCTTGACGCATTCATCGCCATAACGGCTTACTTGATCTTTTAATTCGTGCCACAGCTGCGCCGGCACATTTTGCTGCTGCTCGGCAAGAGCAATAAGGCGTTCTTGTTGCTGCAAAAACCAAACATGTACAAATGATTTCGCTTTTGCTTTATGTGGGTGGCAACTGACGCCAAAATCACGCACCAAATCATTAAATACCGTGAGTGAATGATAAAATCCAACAAGACCAAACTCATGCGTTGCCGCAAGGCACAAGTACGACGCAAGGCGTAAATCTTTACTTTTTTGCTGAACCAGTTCACTTCCTAAGATAAACAACGCTTTAAAGTCTTGCTCGCCGAAGCCTGACGACGAGGCTTTTAACTGCTTAAAACCATCATCGTATTTTAAATCTTCACCACACTGTTGTGGTTCGAGTGGCGCAAGCATTGCTTCGTGCCATGCTTGCCACGAGTCAAATTGATATGGCGCACTCATAGTTTGCTCCAGCGACGCAGTGCATCAAATACATTCATATTATCTGCACCTGCAAACTCAACACATGCTGGCGGGATCGCTAAATTCGGCTGCCATACGGTAAGGTCAATAATGGCATCGCCTCGGCTTTCGCTGTGCCACACGGCATCAAAGTACGAAGCAGGAACAGGACGACAAAAAAGCACTAAACTCGGCTTTGTTTGTTCGTCACCCAATTGATAAAACCACCACGGTTGCCAATTATGATCGGCCACCATATTTGTTATAAAGTGAAGCCACACACTGCCAACCATACGACCTTGTTCTGAAAACTGCGGCATCGGCAATTTAATACCGAGCTGACTTCGCAAACAGCCGCGATTGGCGATGGTGTTAATCACACCCGCTAATTGCGATACCAGCTGTGCACGGCGTTCAATATCGCTATAGCCTATCGCCGACCAAAACTCGCTCATTTGCACTTGACTCAATTGCGCCATCGCCACTTGATAATCAATCTCAGCGCTCAGTGGTGAGCGCAGCGTATCGTATTCCGCGCAGCGCATTGCCATTTGTTCAGTCGACTCACTTTCAACGATGCGCTGATGAATATTGAGTCCGGTCGTGAGTGCGTTAAACTGCGAAAAGAATAAAAAAGCGGGATGTTGTTGATACTCATTGTTCGTACAAATTACATAGCTCGAAAACGGGTATTTTCGCTTGCTTGAATCTTCACTAGGCTGCAATACGCCAATAAAACCACTTTGCTGGTCGCTGCCTGAAATAAAAAACAGCGATGTTTGTGCAACGTGCTCAACGCGTTGTTGTTGCATTCGACTTGTCGATGCAAACCCCTCTTGCAACCAATGATCAAAACTGATGATTTCGCGCGAATCAACATTGAGTTTAACAAAATCAGGGCGCAGTGGATGCTTGCCCATATAACCAAAGTGCTGGGCTTTGACTAAGGGAGCTGATTTCTTTTTGCTAAATAAATTAAACACGTCGCCCCCTACTTAATTGGTTTGTCCAAGCTGCTTACCTGCACCGTTGGTGTCGCAAATAAGCTCTTAGGCATTGAAAATGAATTCAAAATGTATTTACTAAAAATGCCACTGTTGCGGCTTGATCGCAGCGCCATTTCAACGTTTATTGTTTGTTCTTGGTGTTTATCATCAAGCTGCCATACAGCTCTAAACTCAGCCCCTTTTACCCAGGTCATCTGCGCTTTAGAGAGCAACTTAATGAGTGCCCACGGCCCGGTTGCTTCAAACGATAACCGTTTGCCTTGATTGTTTTGCCCGTGTACACGCGCTTTTTCAATACTGCCTTCACCAGGCCAGCTAAATTTGCGCCATTCTTCAGGTTCGTTGCGATAGCGATACGACTGCTCACTAAAGCCGAAATAGGTCTCACGTATGCCCTTTTGTGGAATTGGCATCATTTGAAACTTAATGCCTAACTCCGTACTGTTTTTTGGAAACAGGGCACGCGTCACTTTGTTTGCAACAGTCAGCTTTTCTAGAGTTTTATCATCAAAACCTAAGGCTACTCCGTTCCATGTTTTTTCAATCCATTTACCGCGACGCAGGGTAATAAATGCACCTAAATAATCATTAACAAAGCGCCACAAGGTGCCATTTTGACTATTTAAAAATTCTGATACATCTTCAACAGCAGCGTCACTGCCGCTGCTATTAAACGGATATTTACCGCGTAAATTGTCTTTATACGCAATATAAACTTGGTTTTCCCACTGCACGTTAAGCTGCTGCTTCGCATCATCCATAATTGCTCGAACAGCCCCTAAAATGGGTGCTTTAAGCAGTTTACCTAAGGCATTTTGACTGGTTGGATCTAAACCACGAATTTGGCTTTCAACAATAATCCAACTCGATTGCAACGCGTTGTCTTTTTGCGCATCTGACAACAAGTTTTGTACAAATTCCATCGCCACGTGATCATCGCCGTCACTCGCCGCTAAAGTTTTTAAGTCTTTGTGAAAATCGCCAAGTTGTGCCAAATATTGTTGTAAGTAATCAGACAATTTGGCGTCACCGGTAGGACTTGCGTAACGACGTAAATCGGCAAATCGCTGCTCCACTTCTGGGGCGCGCGTGCGTTGTATATTACTGAGGCTGGCCATCGCTGGGGTGATTTTATCGGCCAAAATATCTATTTTGGCTGTATGTTGCTTGATCAATTCAGGTCTATCGTAAAGGCGTAGATTACGATTAATCACAGCCATTAAGTCAACCAAGGGGCCATCTGTTGCACTAATTCGTGCCATCAGCAAACTTGCATTACTGATTGACGACATCTTTGCCACTTCGATCGATTCAATAAATTCAAACCAAGTAGTCGCGTAATCATTAAAATAATGGCCACGAATAGCCATCGCCAGTGCGTGGGTTTTCGCTTTATCAACTTCGCCACTGGTTTGTTCATCACTTGCTGTTCCCATTACCCAATCGCCGGAAAATGCGCGTTCAGCAGTCTTTTGAATATGCGGGTAGACCGCATTTTGCCATGCGTCGGCACTAAACAAATACGGAATTTTATAGTCAGAATATAAAATACGTTTGTTTTTACCATCGAGCATGGCGTTGAGCGTAAGTGGCTTTTTCTTTTGTAACAGCTGTTGTTTAAGTTGTGCATACAGCACATCGGATTCAGGCTGGGTGATAAGCGCAGAACGTGCCACCGTTATACGTTCATCTCGGCGCGGCCAATAGCTTGGCGAGGTGTCGTCAGCAAGCGATTTAATACCTTTTGCCAAATAAAAATCGAATACTTGGTCGAGCTGTGCAAATAACTTTTCATGCTCTTCATTCGTTGAGTCAATTGCAAGCAAGGCACTAAATTTGTCAACGAACTGCGCTTTAACAAACTGGCCATCAAGCTTATCAACATCGCTGCTCATCATTAACCGTAATTTGACGGCCTCGTAATAATTATGACGTGCTGCTCGGCGTTGTTCGTCATCATATTCACTCAGCCAGGCATTTTCAAACTTTGCCAATAACACATCATTTTGCGCCGCCAAGGGATCGCCAATAAGCTGTACAACTTGATGCTGTAACACCTGTTCAATACGCGGTAACGTTTCGTCGCCCTCATAAATCCCAAATATAAAATGCCATGGCAGTGATTTTTCATACTGCAACAACTGTTGATAGTGTGCAAAGAGCGCTAAAGTAACGTCGATCTGTTGCGATTGAGGCGCCGAATCGACTCGTGCTTGAACCACCGCATCCACCGCGTTTTCACCCTGATTAATTAACAGTTGGTTACTGGTAAATGAGGTCATTAATAAGGCGGCAACACCGGCTATCGAGCCAAGGGCTGCTGTTACGGTAATGCCTTTTAACCAACGCTGCACAATACGGCGCTTGCGGTTGCCACGGGTCAAGCCTTGTAAACGAAAGACCACATCATTAAACACACGATTAATAAAGAACGCTTGAGTGATTGTTTCTTGCTTGTGTTCAAATAAAACGGCTCTAAACTTTGCCAATGCACCGCTTTTTACTGTTTCGATCGGGGTGCCTTCTTGCGTACCAGAAGTAAAATACACACCGGCGAACCAAGGTACCTCTTGATAGGGGTTTTCTTTAAACAGTAAGTTTACAAACTCGGTCAGTTTTTCGGTGGCACTTAAAAATTGGTTGGGAAAATCAAAAATAAGTTGTTTACGCTGCGGGTTTTGTTCACGCGCCATTTTGCTGATGCGTTGCTCACAAAGACGACCGTAAAGGTCGTTCATGCGCGTTTCAAACAGCTGCGCTGCGTCGTTTTCTTGCTCTTCACTTAAATCAAGTAAATACGTGCCCCATACTTGTTCACGTTGAGCGGCGTCAAGATCATTAAAAAACGGTTCAAAACCACTGATCAAATCAGTTTTAGTAAACAAAATATGAACAGGAAAGATAACGCCGAGTTGGTCAACCAATTCTTGAATGCGTTCGCGCACTAACTTAACATGCTGTCGTACTTGTTCACTGTCGGCGGTTAAAATATCAGCGACACTGATGGCAACTAACACGCCATTGATGGGTAATTTAGGACGGTATTTTTTTAGTAAATTTAAAAACGATAACCATTCAGCATTATCGCTCTCTTCCGTGGTATAACGCCCGGCTGTGTCAATCAATACGGCTTGATCTGAAAACCACCAATCACAGTTACGCGTACCACCAAAACCCTGAATATGGACTTGATTCGATTTAGAATATGGAAAGTGCAAACCAGAGTTGGCGAACAAGGTGCTTTTACCCGCCGCTGACGGGCCGATGATCATGTACCAAGGCAGGGCATACAAAGCGGTACTGCCGCGATAGCCGGCCCCTAAGTGCGACGCTTTAAGCGAGTCGAGCGCCTGCTGCATTTTTTCTGATATTTCAGCAATTTCGGCATCTGATTGGGCATTGTGGCCAGCCAGCTCACTGGCTAACCGCTCACCAGAGCGACGCGTCCACAACCAACGCGCAAAAATAAATATAATAAACGCAGCGGCCACTGCGCCCATAGCAAACAAACGCTTGTTAACGGTATCGAGGCCAAGATAGCCACCGGCAAACCACACTATCATTAAGATGGCCACTAAACCAATCAACTGCCCTGTTGCTCTTGACGAAAGCAAGCCTAAAAGAAAGTGTACTAATCCGCTTTTACTTGAACTGCCTACCATGTTACTGCCCTGTATTGTCAAGTTGAGTTAAAACTTCAATTTTTTTATCGATATGGGTATTACTGTCGCTGGCGCCTTGATTAATAACGTAGTGAAAACCGGTAAATAGCACCACAATAAAACACACGCAAATGGTTAAAATCAGCCAGTACGGCACATGTCGGCCGACCTTCATCGCAAAGCCTTCTTCCGGTGCGCCATGTTCGGCTAACGTAATCGGCACAGGCCCGGTATAATCTTCAAGCTGACCACGTAAATCCACCATCAAGGCCTTTAATTGCTCAAGTCCCTTAACCTTGTAAATACCTTGAAAACCCAATTGCAAACACACAAAATACACTTCTAACAATGTGCGCTTTGCTTCACCGGCGCGACGAATGTTATCCATGCGTTCAAAAAACTCTTCACCTGCACGGTTATTGCCAAAAAACGTGAGCTGTAATGGCCGCGACATCCAATCAATGCGAAAACTAACCTGTGATGTCAGCACCATTTCATCAATTAACGCCGTCAGCGCAAACTTAGCTTCTTGCATGATTGATGCAGTAATTTGGCGCGAGTAACAGGCGCGCTCAAATTGGTCAAATGCATCGAGGACACCTGAGTGATATGTGTGCATGTCGGTGAGCTTGTCACTACCGTGTTGCAACGGCACTATTTGCGCCAATACAGGGGCAATACAAGCATGTAAGTCTGGGTGTTCTGCGAGCGTTTCCATACTTAATTTGGGATCCTTGGGCGTTAACGGTTAACCGTGACAATATCAATCGTGGCACTTTGCAAATCAAACGGAACAAATAAACTTAACGACTGTTCCTCGAGCACTTGTTGCCAACTGCTGCCATGGGGTTCAACTCTAAAATATTCGTAACCACTTTTAATTGCCAAGCGATTAGGCGGGCGTTGACAATGGCTGAGCGACACACCCGGCAGTGAGCTGGCGATCATAATTTCTAACGTTTCTGACGACGCTAGTTTGACTTGCTCGCAGAAGGTGTCGATCCACTTTGTTGAATCTGCTTCAAACAGGACAGCGATATAAAAATCACAGGTATCGAGCACACTGGAGTCAATGGTGGCGATGCGGTATATTGCATTCGATACGCGCTCAAATGCCAAGGTCGACATTTTGCGCGGTACCACACCATCAAGTAAGGTTGTAATACTGTTGTCGAACTGTGCAAAAACTTGGCTTAACTCATCATGCTGATAGACTGGCAAGTTATCGCTCAAATCAGCGTGCTCAAACAAGCACACACGGCTCACTAGCTCAAGCAGCGCCTCGTAGAGTTTTTCAGGATGGAGTTGGCTTTGCTGGTTTAAGTGATCGAGTAATTTTGCGCTCGGGGCCATCGCGTTCAGCAGTAAAAAGGTATTCATTTCATGCGGGCCAAAATCAGCGACGTTGCCAAAATTCTTACGTCGACTAAGCAGCACGTTTACTTTTGCATTCACCAAGTTACAGGTGCGATGCAATAGCTGACTTAAAAACGGATTACTCGCCACCGAAAGAGTTGGTGGAACAAAGCTCGTATCAAGCACAAACTGACCGTTTTCGTCGCGAATAATTTTACACAGGGGTAGAGAATCAAAATTGCGAAACGACTCATTACTCGAAAGCAACATTAAATTATGTTCGGCAACCAGTAACTCGCGAATTCGGGTGGTATCGTGCTCGTCGGCAATTTGTACATACTTGCCTTTAAACGCGGTTAAATGACCTGAATGACTATAGCCTTCAATCTCGCTAACCACTTTATTGGTGGGGATTGCCAAGTGCACAACCTGCTCAACGGTATCAGCTGCAATATCAAAAGTCAGTGTGTTTGCGCCGTGTTTAGTGAACTCAATCAATTCGCCATTTTTTAATACCATACGCAATTGACTTATGCTCAACACACCGCGCTCTAACATAGGCAAATCAACACTTAGCTGATCCACCCCATAGCTGTGCGGATGCAACATGGCTAAACGGGTTGAATGTTGATGTTCGTTATAGGCGTCGTGTAACTGAAAATGCTGCTGCGCAAGCAACACGCCTTCGGCCCAAACCGGTTTATGCACTTGATTACTCACACGCTACTCGCTTACACCATTAGGTAATACCAGCACATTGTTCGACACACTTATATCGAGCGACGTTGATAGTTTAACGGGGCCGGTATTGAGGTCTTGATACGCGCGCCACTTACCTTCTTCGGTATCGCGAAATAAGGCCACAAAGCCAACAAATTTGGCGCGTTCGTCCTGTTCAAACTCAATGCGGGTTGTTTCTGATGGATTTATCGTGCGTTCTTCAACTGTGATCAGTGAGTCAGCGAGTACACTGCGATCTGATTTCCATAATTCATCAAATGTTGCAGTTTTAAAACTTTGCACTTCGCTTAGTTGGTAAACTTTAAGCACCACAGGTAAAGGTTCGTTGAATTGATTTAAATTAAGATCGCTCGCTGCCGTGACATCGACGTTGACACGTGTCGTCATACAAGCAGAGCAAAGTAAAGATAAAACTAACACGAATAATAATTGTTTATATTTGATCATTATTTATTATTACCTATTGTTATTACAACTAAATAGCGCGCGGTCTGCGCACTATCACAAAAAAATTAACAACGAGCGAGCGCACCAATCTGGCCGTTAAGCTAAACTAAATCGGGAATATTGGGGTAATTGCGTGTTCGCAAATTCACACTCATTTGCGAAAAGGTTAAATATTGGTAAGTCAAACTAGCACCCTCCGTAGCACATCAATTTTATTATTAGAGTTTGTATTGTTAAGCCACCATTTGGCTAGCACATTCGCCACACCAAACTTCAGGTCAAATCATCATCAATACACGCTGCGACATCCTTCGTACAAACACACTTCCACAGCAAAATTGAACCAAAGTGTGTTTACGTTTTTTCACACTCTGTGCAATTGGCTGAGAAATTTACACCGTCAAAAAACGCATGTCAACACCTTTTAGGTACATTTGTTAATGGTTGATTTATTCAAAATAATTCGGTAACGTCAAAAAAGGTACAAAAATAACCTTAAATATCAACAGTTAACAAGGACGCGAAACGCCTGTTGCAATTTACGCAATAAAACAGAGGTTTTTGTTTTGTTTTTTGTAACAATTACACGGCAAAACGCACTGAAGGATTATGTGCAAATTTATTGTAGAAATTGATAGTAATACGTCTCATTACCAAGTTGTCGAGATGCGTGGCACCGAGCAGTTATCGGGCGATTGCGAGTTTATCGTTACCATTGAATGTCACCCCGACGAGCGGGCTTCATTCGTGCTTGGCAGTCATATTAGTTTAAGTAACATCAGTGTAGATAACGCAATAAGCGTTCGTAATTTCGCGATATTCCAAATCACTGAGCAAAAAATTAGTCACGACTTGATGCAACTTACGCTCACCGTAAAGCCGCGGCTGCAATTGCTGAGTGAACTTTCGCACAGTCGCGTGATCATCGACACGAGTTTGCAATTAGTATTATTGCAGCTGCTAAATGAAGCAGGCTATACCGATGCGCAAGTAGATTGGCGCTTAAGCAACCCCTTGCCAAATACAGACATGTTTATTCAAGCCATGGAAAGCCATTTGGCACTGTTTCATCGTCTGCTTTCTCAGTATGGCTTATTCTATTGGTTTGAAAGCGACAACGAAAACGAAACGGTGGTGATTGCCGACAGCAATCTAACGAGCTCATATATTCGTCGCGGGTTAAGCGAAGTGGTACTGCGCGATGGCTTAAACCATGTTGAAACAGATAGTGGCGGCAGCGCCAATTTTGTCGGCTTTAGCCATGCCAGTTTACATGGCCAAATGCATGCCAATACCGCCATGAGTATAATGCCAGGGCAACAGCATGAAGGTAACCAGCCCACAGATTGCAATTACTTTGAACCGGTTGCCGGGAGTTCCGCGCAAGCCGCGCAACAAGCTCAGCAGCAAACCAATGCCCTACACGCTCACGCCGAAGTGATATATTTGACTGGTAATGTACCTGAAATATTTGCAGGCTGTTCGTTTTCATTGCTCGACAACGCGGGCACGGGCGTCAGTGGTGACTACCTATGTATTCATGTCAGCCATACCTTAAGCCAACAAAATCAATCGGGGCAAGATGCCCGCCATACCCGCTATGCCAATAAAGTCACCTGCATTGCACGCAATAAACCCTTTAAGCTTAAGCGGCCCACAATAAGCCCAAAGCCAGTGGCGTTTGCCGCAACCGTTGAATCACTAAGCCGCTCTGCGATGCTTGACGACAGCGGCCGATACCGTATACGCACTGCATTTGATAACGTGGCTCGCCCACACAGCCAATCAAGTAGCGCGCTGGCGCAGCTGGCACTTTATGTCTGTGCAAATCAAAATCAGGCAACCGGGTGGCATTTTCCGTTAGTAGAGCAGTCTAAAGTGTTAATCGGCTGTGTTAACAACGATCCAAACAAGGCCTATATTTTAGGGTTCGCCGACAACCAATTGCAGCCGTCGGTGGTTACAAATGCGCAGCAATACCTCAATCGAATTGTCAGCTTGTCGCACAGTGAATTGTGCTTTGATGATGATCCCAATGTGCCTAAAATTATTCTAAAAACATTAGATAGCGAACATTTTATTGAGCTTAATGCAACCCGCTCAGGACGCCATTTTGTTCATTGGCTAAGCCAGCTCGGCAGTATTAGCTTGCACGCAGCTCGTGCATTGTCAGTCACCAGCGATAATGACGACATCACCCTTGTTAGCGAGCGCGATACCACAATTGACAGTGAAAAAAATATTCAGTTAACCAGCCAAAACGCGGCGATTGGCCTGTGTAGTACGATGCATATCGACGCCAACGCAACCCATATTATGAGTCAAAGTAATGGCTCAACCTCGTTTGTTAGCCGCCAGCCTGAGCGGTTACTGTGTAATGACCAATTGCAATTCACTTCACGCCAAGGTGACTTAACCTTGAGCACGCCAAATGGCAGCGCGTTAATAAAAAGCCGCAACCACATTCGCATTGAAGGCCGTGGCAATGGCGCGATTCGCTTACATAACGCAGGCGGTGAAATAAAGCTCAGCCGCACCGGTGACGTTGAGATCATTGCGACTCAATTGATCACCTTAAAAGGGGCATTAACCCACTTTGATGGGCCCGTTGATTATAATTTTACCGCACCAAGCCGTGCCAATATGCCATCAGTGAGTAGATTGTCACCCATTTCACGGACTACTCCTATCAACCCTAACACTGTTACAGCACGTAACAGCAGCGCACAAACATTGCGTATTGAATACCGCTATCAAGATGGCAGTCCGGTAGAAAACGCCCCGTATACCATATTATTTGACGAAGGCACCGAGCTGAGCGGTGCGCTCGATAGCAGTGGCGTATGCGAATTACAAAACCAACCAGTCGGTCGCTACCAAGTCATCTTGGGTGAAGACACCCGCGTTTATGTTCCAACCGTCACAGGCCAAGCAAATCCGCTGTTTGGTCAACTGCCGGTAGCAACGGCAATTGCCCTTGGTGAACAGCAGATAAACGACAAACAACCAGTTGCCTTATTTGACCAAGCCATGGCAATTGCCAACCAAGCTGGCGAATGGACTTGGGGTACACTACAAGGTGATTTCAATCAAAACCCAAGCACCTCACAAATTGTGGTCGGCAGTATCATTTCAATGATCCCATTTGTTGACCAAGCGATGGACGTACGTGACATTATTGCCAATGTGATGCTACTGACAGATGATGACAAAGCCAATGACAACAGCGGTTGGGTAGGCATAGCGTTAACTGGTATTGGCTTGGTGCCTGTGCTTGGCTCGGCCATAAAAGGGGTTGGCAAGGTCATTTTAAAACACAGCGACAGCTCACTCGACGCCGCACTTGCAGTGATGCGTAAAATAAGTAAAGGCGACCCGATTGCCTACTTACGCCAACTCGACTGGAACAACCTTGGCCGCGACGCCGCACAGCAAGTTAAAGAGCTAATAAAAACCACCATCAACGCACTCGATGGGATTCGAAATAGTGCGGTTTATCGAACGCTGTTACCTAGCACCACGCTCAATGCCCTGAGTGAGGTGTCAACAAAACTCAAATCCATTATGCCTAAAGTTGAACAAGGCGTAACGAACGCGACTCGTACTATTCGTGATCAAGTAAATAGTGCGCTCGCAAAATACAATGGCCCAAAACCTGTTGAAGGAATTGTCGGCCAACCGAATTTAGTCAAAGCGAAAGAAGCCGATGCACCAACCGGGAATCAAATGCCCGGTGTCAGTGTTGTAAAACACGCGCGAAATCCAATTCTTGATAGGCACTATCGTAACCTAGCTGACTATGCAGCACGCTACAAAAAGAAACTCGAAGACGCTATCAAAAATGGTGACTCAAGCAGGCGAATTGGCGCATTTAAAGCCAAGTTAACTGAGGTAAAAGGTGAACGGGCAGCAAGTGCGTATATGGCAAAGCACTTTAGTAAACCCCCTCCGCCGGCGCAAATGGAACTCGGCTTTGGACCGGGCCCTGGATTTGACCAAATATGGGCAAAGCGAGACCAAAATGGTAACGTATTAGAATACTTTATTGTTGAAGCAAAAGGACCTGGGGCAAAGTTGACAAAAACATCAACAAAAGGCTTCCAAATGACAGATGAATGGATAGGAAAAACTCTTGAGAGCATGAAAAAGTCTCAGAAAGACCCGCAACAGAGCCAATTAGCTCGAGATATACTGAGAGCTGAGAAAAGCAATAAAAAAATTAACAAGTTAATTATCGAAGCAATTGAAGATAATGGCGCCATCATAGGCGGTAAATTACAACCTTTACCTATTGAGAAAACCTAATGTTAAAACTAAATAATCTAACCAGTGATGATTTAACGGATTACCTTGATGACAATCCAGAATACATTAAAATTTGGCTTCCGATAATCAATCAAACAACTGAAACCTTAGAGCAAAGAGAAAGAGCTGCGTTTAATCTCACTTCTTGTTATTTGGAACTCGCTTACACACATTACGCACTCGAAAACTTCAACGAAGTAAAGCCCTACTTTGAAAAAGCAGCGCCGTTTGCGTATTTACGAGGTTTTGACGCTGAGCTAAAGACAAGTAAGGTCGATTGGACCATCCAACAAGAAATGAATGTTGTGATTCTATTTGGCGACAGCACAACCATTAACAAATTAGCGCATAGCGATTGGTCGCTCGCCGAAGATTTTATTATAAATCAAGCTTGCTACTTATATGACCACCTTCTATTAAAGCTCGGAACACAACAACCTCTTTGTCAAAGCGAGATAGACACCGCTCTGACACAAGCACGTAACACCAAAGACAAAGATGTACAACAGTATATTTTACCGTTAATTAATGCCATCAACGCCCTCGTCAATGGCCAACAAGCACAGTGGCAGGCTGCCATTGACATGGCCATTGCTTGGCATACCGATGAATGCAAATTTGGTGATTTAAAAAACATGATTGAGGGCTTTATTTGTCTTAACGCTTTGACCATGGCCAAACTCGGCAAAGACATGCATCAGTGGCAATGTACAACTGAATCACTCTATTTACCACTATTTTTAATAGATTAAACACCGAAGAAGAAGAAAATGAGTAGCTTAATTCACTTATATCTTATTGATGAAACCTGTTACCCGACGCACCTCGCCGGCAGCGATGAGCAAAAATATCAAACCTTGCTTGATATCACAGATAAACAAGCAACGCGTTGGCAAACCCTTGAGCTGAATATGCGTGGTTTTGAGCCTGCATTGCAACTATGGGATACCATTGCCGGTAATAGCCAACTTTTATTAGTGGCCTCGTTTAACTATTACCCTCATCAACTGCTCCCGCCCGATGCCGACATCAGCGGACCATTTGGTTTTTTCCCTGCAGACATGGCGAACGACTTATTCACCGTAATGCAACAAGAATATAACTTTGATATTGACAGCCCATTAGGGCAAAGACTCATTAGCGAAATCGAAGGCGATGGCATCGATGAAGTCAATCCAGATGCATACGAAATGGTACGCGATAAATATTTCGTCACATTTAGAGACGCCGCCAAGCAAGGTAAATCGGTAGTGGTATTAATTGAACAATAACACCCGTTAATAGAGCTGCGAATAAAACAGCACAGTAGTGCCCGGCCCTTTTAAAATTTACAATGTGATGCAAACCCGCCATAAAAAAACGCATTTTGGCGGGTAAACACTGGCGGATTTAATGAAAATGGAACAGATAATTGCGTTGCGAAACGACTCTACCTGCACTAAAACCAAAATAGTCCAAATTTAACATTGGTTATCGAAGCAACCTCTTCAATTATGAAAATCGAAGAAAGTAGCGTTGTCGTTGGCGTAAAACTACAAGCTCTGCCAACTTAAGAAAATGAAAATGTTGAAATTAAACATTCTAACGAATGACCCTGAATCAGTTCATTACCACATGGAAAGGGCCAATAAGTATTTGCCTAAATGGCTCGCTATCGTTAATGACCAAAACGAAGAAAGTGAAAAAATAAAAAAAGCAGCGTTTAAAGTTCCTAGCTTTTACTTTTACCTTGCCTATGGAAATTACGGGCTCGAAAACTTCAATCAAGTAAAACCCAATTTTGAAAAAGCAGCGCCGTTTGCGTATTTACGAGGTTTTGACGCTGAGCTAAAAACGCACAACAATGATTGGACGATTCAAGAAGAATTAAATGTGTGCTTATTGTTTGGTGATAAAGCGATATTACAAAAACTTATCACGATTACGCCAGACTTTAAAACAAGTAGTATGATGCATAAAGCATGTTTCGAGTACGACAGACTATTGCTAAAACTCGGAACACAACAATCCTTTTGTCAAAGCGAGATAGACAGCGCTCTGACACATGCACAAAACACCAAAGACAAAGATGTACAACAGTATATTTTACCGTTAATCAATGCCATCAACGCCCTCGTTAATGGCCAACAAGCACAGTGGCAGGCCGCCATCGACATGGCCATGGCATGGCACACCGAACAATGCAAATTGGGTGATTTAAAAAATATGATTGAAGGCTTTATTTGCCTTAATGCCTTAATGCCTTGACCATGGCCAAACTCGGTAAAGACATGCATCAGTGGCAATGCACAACTGAATCACGCTATTTGCCACTTTTTCTGATTGATTAAGCAGCGAAGAGTAAACCTAACTACACAGCAGCTAAACCATAACACGTTGGGTTTATGGAAACCCGCGCCAACTTGGTACAAATACGCCAATTACAAACCAAATACACTGTAAGCACAATAAGCAAAGTGCGTATAGTCGTAATTGCTCTGCGTTCCAGCGGGCTGCAAACCAACTGATAAAGAAAAATGCGCGCCATCCTTCAAGCCATTTTGCCCCACCCCAATTAAGGATCCAAAGCCAAAATAAGGCGCTGAACAAATGAATTAACGCCCAATCAAGTAGTGACATAAAATAAGTTCCTTTTTTAAATACCACCAGCATACACATTTATAAAAAGATTACCAAGCGCGCTACGTTTAGTGTAACCCCCTGAATAAATAATTATTTTTACAGCTCAGTAGTGCACATATAGACAAACCGATGCTAAGCTGAGCGATGTTTCATCGTTTTATTGATCTTTTAATACTCTTTGATATCGCTTTTATTGCTGGAGGTTCATAGCTTAATGGCGTCGTACTCGGCGCTAAATTCGGGTATGTGACATGGCTTTACGAGCCAAGTCATTTATGAAGTGCTTCGCTAAAGCTAAAAAGCCAATCTAGCAAGACTGGCTGTGTACGATTGATTGTGATTTTATTGGGCGAATTTCATCACAACGCGGCCGTTAATCTCACCCGCGATCATTTGCTCGAAGACCTGATTAATGTCATCTAACGATTTTTCTATGGTAATTGCTTTGACCTTGCCCCTTGCGGCAAAATCTAGGCATTCTTCAAGATCTTTACGCGTACCAACAATCGACCCCACTACACTCACGCCATTAAGCACAGTATCAAATATTGGCAATGGCATTTCTTCAGGGGGCAAACCAACCAAAACGCATTTACCACCGCGACGCACCGCCTTATAACTTTGTTCAAAGCCCGCTTTGCTCACTGCCGTGCAAATTGCTGCATGAACACCACCGACTTGCCGACCGATTTCGCCGTTGACATCATCACGATTAAAATCTAAACAAAGCGTTGCGCCAAGTGATTTTGCAAGCGCTAGTTTGTCATCGCCAGTATCAACTGCAACCACATTCAGTCCCATCGCAACGGCATATTGCACCGCCAAATGGCCTAACCCACCAACGCCAAAAATGGCAACCCATTGACCGGGCTTTATCTCTGATACTTTAAGAGCTTTATACGTTGTCACACCGGCACAAAATAGCGGTGCAGCGTCAACATAGCTCACGCCATCGGGGATTTTAACAACGTAATCACCGTGTGCTTTACAATATTCAGCGTAACTGCCGTCCACCGAATAGCCCGCATTTTGCTGTGATAAGCACAGGTTTTCATCGCCACTTAAACAGTATTCACAGTGACCACATGCACTGTATAACCAAGGTATACCAACCCGATCACCGATTTGAATATGGCTTATTTGCGAGCCCACTTCGACTACTTCACCAACCCCTTCATGGCCTGGCACCAACGGTAATTTGGGCTTTACAGGCCAATCACCGTGGCATGCATGCAAATCTGTGTGGCATACGCCACAAGCATGAATTTTAACTAATACATCTTTGGCACCGACAATGGGTTTTTCAACTTGTTGAATTTCAAGAGCATGTTTAAATTGATGGGCGACAGCAGCTTTCATGGTTCTCTCCTTGAGTGTTATAGCAATGTTATTTAACACTTAAGAGTATAAACTCGCCGTCGAGCGTATTCTTAAACTAGATCAAACAATCCGCCACTTTGCATTAATTTATCGCCCTTTTAACCGCATTGATTGTTAATCAGTGCAATTGGCCACAATTGCTGCACCGCTTTCGGTAAACCCAATAACTGGGTTGCGGCTCACCGTGCAACGACTTGCAATCAAACTCGTCAAATTAACTTGGTAATACGCTGTATTGTTGATCTTTGTTGACTGCTGACATGCCGTCAAAGCGCTATCATTAACACATAAATTATCTATCATCAGGCCGTTTAAAAACACCGCGTTTGTCGTAACTGAGATTGTGGTATTTGCGCCTTGCGTTGCAGGCTCCTTTTGCAAAGTATGCAATTGAGAATCGCGCATCACACCAGGCCCTATGTTGAGCGTCGCCGCTGAACTTGTCGCTGCTGCAAACGTTTCGCGCTCATGTGGAATTATCCGAGACGCAAAACCTTGTTGGGTGATTTGATGTGTAGCTACATCAAACGATGGAATACCAAATGCGGTAAATGTACAGTTGCCGTTTTGCATCGTCACTTGCAATTCGCCCACATAACTCATGGCACTTTTTGTATCGAGCGTGTGAGCGTCAAAGTGCCCTAAATAATCGCTGCAGGAATGCGATAACACAGGCTCTGGCTTAATTTCAGTATTGCTCTTGGTATAAGGCGCTGTAACATTAACATTTATTTGTTCAGGGCGTGAACTTAACTTTCCATCACTCACTGTGAGCATAAATACATACTGACCTTCTGCACTCGGAACGAAGCGAATTGACGGGTCGTCTAAATGAAGTGTTGGGATTTCATAAGAACTCGCAACGGGTTTTGACAACAATTGCCATTGATAGCGCAATACCTTGCCTTCGGGATCAAAGCTTTCTCGCCCATCAAGTAACACTTCTTCGCCAACAATGATATTGATATCGTCACCAAGCACCGCCGTTGGCGCAAGGTTTTTATCATCATCGATTCCCCCACCTGACGAGCCACATGCGCTTAATAGCGTTGTCATTAAAACAATGATGAGGGTGAAAGAGAGTTTGCTCATTATCGTGTCCGTTTTGTATATATTTATCCTAGGCGAATCAGGCTAGTATGCCATAAATAAACCGGAATGGGCGCAAAATCGTGCCCCTCTTTGCAACAATTTGTGAAGATTAAAAAGGGGTAATTTTAATCTGATTGTACCCGTTCAATATATCATCGGTATTTTCGCGATCGCTAGCGCGCATACGCTCAAAGTGTTGTTTATTTTGTTGTAAATAAGCGATTGCATGGTGATAACTTTCAGCCCCGTTTGCACCCCAAATCGCCTCACCAAAACGTGTGATAGTGCGTGTTTGGTTTATTTGGTTTGATACCCGCATGACTTCGTAATAACGGCCATTTTCAAACACCAAGTGTTCGTTTATTAGTGAGAACTGTAACGCACGTAATGTATCGCGTAAATCAACCTGGTGGCGCACCGGGCAAAGTATAAATTCAAGCGATTTATCAGGGTATTGCCGAGATATTTGCGCAACAATCGACGCCATTAAATCACCACCAACGCCTGCGATAATAATCAATTGCGCTGCATCAGTCGAGATTGGTAAATTGCCCGCATCAATGCAATAAGTGCGACTGCGCGATACGAGCTTTCGCGCTACTAACTGCTCACTAACCGCATCTATTAAACTGGGCACACAGTCTACAAAGTGAACAAAACGCGTTTGATGCGCTGTCAGTAAATGAAGTCCAAGCAAGCCATGATCGCAACAACAGTCCCACACCTGCGTATCACTATCCGTAACCAACTGCGCGATTTTTGCCAGCCGTTTGCCCAGTTTAATTTGCTTATAATGATGACTCACGTCCTACATCCCCGTATTTAAGGTGACGCTCTTTTATGCGCGCCACAGTTTAGGCGCGCAATTATAACGTAACAAGCGGGCTATTGAACGATTTCCTTGTCTTCACACGTCATTGGTGATTCCGGTTCTTGGTAATTCGAATCAAGCTGTTTTAACTGTGTCGACACGGCATCGACTTTTTTCCATACGTCATGATCGAGTCTAATCTTATGCTGCATAATTTTGAGCACAGGAATGAGCGAATTGTCTAAGGTATCAGCAATCGCTTGTACGGCATATCCTACCTGCGGATCGGGCTCAACATGGACCGTTTGTTTTACCTGTTGCGATGTTTCGGTTAAGGCTTCTAGCAACTTGCCTTGCCCGGCCTCACTGTGTTGTTGCTGTTGAGCAAGAGCATCACACAACTCATTTATTTTCGACGTCATTTGTTGCAGTTGACTTACAATTTGTTGTTGACTCTGCTCTGCCAGCTCACTTCGTTGTTTATATGCATCAGTTATAGCATGATAACGCTCACCGCTTTCTAGCTGTTGCCCCAGCTGCTCAATGCTTTGCACGATATCGTCTTTTGATTGTGTATTAGCGATTACATTAATCAAATCATCGAGTTGTGATTTTCTGCTGATTTCTGCGGGTAAACCGTTAATTGCCGTGATCAACTGTTGGCTAAGCGTATTGCTTTGTGATTTTTGTTCAGTATGTTGTTGCAAGACCTCTAAATACGGAGTTTGTGCTAAAGTGTTTTGCAACGTCTGATCAATATTAGCAAGTGTGTCGTTGTTATTAAGCGCGCTTAGCTGAGATGCTAACTTATCAATCAAACTAGATATCTGGGTACTATAATCGCGCGTCAAATTATTACTGGTCAGTTTGTCGCCAATTGAGTTGAGCGCATCGTGCAAGTGTGCTAGTTCTTGTACTGCCATCATTGCCGGCGAACCTGCCTCGGATAACCGATTCATACGCTGGTAATCCTCTTTAATTTGTTGCCAACGCTCGCTTTGCTGCGCATCTAACGTACCGCGTAATTCTGCCAGTTTTAATAAGTTTTCTTCGCTTCCTTTACTAAGTGTTTGCGCCTCACCGCGATAGTGATCTGAAATGAGGTTCTCAAGTTCCTCGTCATTCATTGCAGCGACAACTTTTTCTGCCATTTTATTCATATTGCGGTAGCTACCTTGCAGCTTAAATGCGGGCTCAGTGCGATACTGATCATCTTGCGCAGCAGATGCAATATACTGTTGATTTACAACTAATATGGTTTCACGAATTTTACATAGTTTAGTGAGCACTTGGACAATCTCGTTCGCTTCGGCTTGTGAATATTGATACTCTAATTCATTAATCGATATATCTTCACCTTGACTAATACGCAGTAACTTATACAAATCTTGCATGTTACGGTTAGCCAACGGCGCTAAAACCTTGTTAGAAGTAAGCGAGTTTTCAATAAAACTCATTGCAAATTCATGTTCACAGCCCGCTAAAGTATCACCTAAGTTATAGATATCGGCACGGTTAGCCAACATATCCGGAATTTGAAAGCTCTCACCTGATTCAGTATATGGGTTGCCCGCCATCACAACGGCAAACTTTTTGCCACGCAAATCATAAGTTTTACTTTTGCCATTCCACACACCATCAATCCGCCGTGAACCGTCGCACAATGAAATAAATTTTTGTAAAAACTCTGGATTTGTATGCTGAATATCATCAAGGTACAACATCACGTTATTACCCATCTCAAAGCTTTGGTTTATTTTCTCAATCTCTTTGGCAGCCGTTGCATTCATCGCTTGCGATGCGTCGAGTGAGACTTGTTCATGACCTATCGATGGGCAATTAACCTTCACAAAGGTCAAACCTAAACGATTCGCAACATATTCAATAAGTGTTGTTTTACCATATCCAGGCGGCGAAATAAGCAACAACATGCCCATCAAATCGGAACGTTTCGCTTTACCGGCAGCCCCAATTTGTTTTGCCAAATTGTCGCCAATAATTGGAAAGTAAACTTTATCGATAAGCTGGTTGCGCACAAATGACGACAGAGGCTTAGCTCTAAATTCGTCAAGCTGCAGACGTTCATTTTGTTGTTTAAGCACCTCGTTACGCATTTGATGATACATTTTAAACTCATCAACTTGAGAGGCTAGATAAGTATTTAAGCGTGAACTAAATTCAGCATAATCGAGGCGCAAATGCTGTTCTTTAATTTGCGTATGTTGACCTATTAACGGGCCAACTTCACTATTAATGGTAATGCGTTTAGTTTCAAACTTGGCCTGTTTTAAGTGGTCCATTAAAACATAAAGTGCGGCTTCATTGGCATACTCAGGCTCTATTTCGTTACCTTTACAATAAGCATGCAGCCAATTGCAAGCGAGTACAGCGCGTTCATCCAATGTCGACAAATTGCTTAATGTCGTTTCGATTTGCTGAAAAATGCCTTTACTTTTACTTGTTGCAATAAACTGTTCGGCTAACGTTTTAGCATTGTTTTGCAACACAAACGAACTTTGCTCAGTTGTTTGCGCCGCTAATTGATGAATGACATAACTTGCGACTAACTGGTCGTTACAATCTCCTAACATCGCTGCAAATGACAAAATGCTGGCTTTAAATTGCTGGTAACGCGTTTTAACATCGCTAACGAGCATTGCTAAAAAGCGGCTATCGTCGAACTGTGTATTCATTAATACCGCATTATGGGCTTGCTGGCGCAACACTGCACGCGGACCTTGTTCTAGTTCAACGCAAAAAGCAAGGCCCATCAAACGCACATTTGACGCGTAGGTTAATAAACCCAATTGTTTTTTCTGCGTTAGCAATGAACTTAAAATTAGGTATGCATCGTGATCGTGAATGCCTTTTTCATATCCTTCTTGATAACGTGGCTCAGCATAGTCTTGTACCAACTTTTCTAACGTATTGTTTTCCTGCGCCACGTACAAATCATGCAATGAAAAGTCGCTGTCGCCGGACTGTGCTGAGTACAAAATACTGGCAGCTAAAAATTCGGCACGATAAATAGTATCGGTCTCAGAGACTAAATTTTGTTGCCATAAATGCCTCACACTGGCGAGCTTATGCTGTGTTTGTTGACACGGAATTGCTTCAAAATAGTCGGTGCCTGTTAAATGCAGCAACAATTGATCATCTCGCGGCAATAGCGTGAGATCTAACAGTTGATTATTAACACTAAATTGATGTTTACCAATCGATACGGAGTTGCCGCCATCGCTGTAAATATCTTGCTTATCACGAAGTGTACGCACACCTTGATCTTTTGCTGACTTTAGCTTGGCCAAAACATCGTCAGCGCGAATATCATCACCTAATGAACGCAGCTCTTCAACTAGCGTGCGTAGTTTGGCAATCATCGCATCACTTGCAAAATAACTATTTAACTTGTCAATATCGGTAAATTTTTGGCTGCGTCTCACCACTGAACTGATAATACGCTCTGCTGCGTCGCCTAATGTGAGAGCGCGGCGCTGTTGTGCATCAATAAGTTGCTGTTTATGACTTTCAAAGCTTTCGTAAACATCATCTCGCTTTGCAACAATTTCACTTAGAAACTCGTCAAACTCGCTAAACTGCGATTCAAGCTCTTCAAGTTGGATTAATAAGCGTGAAAACTGCTCGTCACATTGTTCCGGTGTTTTGGCATTATTTAATGCATTCGTAATACTTTGCGAAAACAACTTAAAACGAGCGGCAAATTCAGCGCTCGCTTCAACACTACCAACACTTTTTTTCTTGTTCTCTGCATTGGCTTTCGCGCGATTAACCAAACCATAAATAGCACTAATATCTTCGAGAATTTGCGTCCGAACGCGGCTATCCTCAATATCCAAATCTAGCATGGTGTGGTTCAAGAGATCGAGCTCTTGACTTTGCTTGTTGAGTCCATCAAGTATTTGATTTAATTCAGCAACGGCATTACTTTTTTCGGTTTGTTGTTCAAATTCTCGCAGGCTTTCTTTGTAAGGGGCTAACGCTTTTTCATCTTGCAAAAAACGAGCTGTTGCAGTGTTTAAATCGCTCGCGTGTTGGTCAATCTCTTGACGTAATTCGCTAAGGCGCTCGGCATCAATAAACTTAACGTCTTCTAAGCTAATCAGACGACCTGTAAGTTGTTTTAAAGAGTCAATAGCAGCAACAAACTCACTGGCTAGCTTAAAGCTATCAGGACGGATTTGACGAACCTGCTCTCGTAAGTTTTTTTCAAATTCACCTAACGCAGTCTTTGCGCGATTTTGGATCTCGCTGACTTTTTCAAATTCATCGAGCACCTGCTCAGCTGCTTCAAAAACCTGATGCAAGGTGTCATTAATTGATGCAAATTTATCATCATTTAGCCAATGATAACGATCAAAAATAGCCCGACTGCCCGCGATTAAATCTTCATAGTGATTGAGGCTCGCCTGTTGCTCATTTATCGCTTTGCAAACCGAATAAAGATCTGAAATACAGCGTACCAAATCAGGGTTACCAATTTTGCCAAGCAATGATGTTGGCGCTGGGGCATTGGCCGCAAATTCTGCGGAGAAAAATGGACTTTGCCATATTTGAATGGGATGCACGCGTTCTGCTTCATCGCTGTCGGCCTTAAATGTCAGCGTTAAGCCATCTTCAAATAGTCCATAGCCGTGGCAGTAAATTGGGTTCTGGAGGTTTTTATCAATTAGATTGTAGGCAAAAAGTGCATAGCGCCCTTCATTAGGTTCATAAAATACATAAAGCACATCTTCGCCATTAGGCGATTTAATTTGCTTATGAAACTCGAGGTTTTCTATTTTCTCATCAAAATAACGAGTTTGCCCAGATTGTAAATAATAGCCGCCTGGAAAAATTACGCCGTGATCATCAGGTAACTGAACGCACGCATCACCCAGTGCATCTTGACGCAATACTTGGTGATTACGGGTATTATAAACAAAGTACCGCCATTGCTTTTCACGATACGGCAACACCTTAAGCAATATAAGGCCACCGAGTTCGGCATATTCTAGCTGACAATCTGCCAGAGATTGGTTTTTATCTTCCACCGATTCACAATAGACGCCTTCTTGCGAGTCGGTATTATTATGCTGTTTTATAGTCAACTGGCCATTGAGGCAGTCAACAAAAACCTTATCCAAAACATTTATATGACCAAAACGCCCTTCAACATGATGTTCACGACCTGTTGATTGCCATTCAAAGTCATAATCTTCACTGAGGTTGAGTTCTCGCTCGCCGCGGTTATCAATATAATTAAGCGTATTGTCGCTTTCTATTTGCCAACGAAAAACACGTACATCCGTTAACTTATCACCAATTTGAAAACACGCGAACAACTTACCGTTTTGGTGGAACAAATGCTGTAAGCGGGTCTCTTTATAGTACGTATAGAGTTCTTCAAAATCGCGCAAGAAGCGATTATCAGTCAAGAATTTAGTTTGCGTTGGGTACGGCTCTACCTCATAGTGGTCATCTTGGTAAACGAGTTTGTGCACGCTAAAAACACTATCAACATGGGTATTTTTTTTAATACCTAAAAACACGTTGTAAGCAAAAATAACTTTGTCGCCAATAATCACAATATCGCGCGGAATACTATTGTATTCTGTGCGCACCCTGACCCGCCCTTTCACCTGCAGCTCAGTGCAACCAAAAGTGTCAGCGCGTTCTTGATTGAGCGCATCAATATGCTGCTTTAAGTCCGCGCCAAAATTACTGAGTCGGCGTTTAATTAATTCGTATGAGCCTTGCTCGAGTGCTTGTTGTGCTGAGTCCGTCATTATTACTTGTCCTAGTTATCTGTGCACTAAAAAAGGCGGGCAACCCCGCCTTAATCTCACCTTGGTATTACTCTTGAGTTTCGCTTTGTTTTGTGTGACCGTTGAGGCCTGCACTTAGCAAACTTAACAAGTGTGAATTGTCACCAGATGAATCACTGAGTTGATTTAATAGTTTGCTCATATTGATGTTTTTAATTGTTTCACTCGATGCCTGCGCACCGCCCAGAACACCTTTTAGATCTTCAACTAGATTGCGCTCACCATTTAAGTGTTCTTTAAACACCGTTTGCACAGTTTGACTTTCATTGACTAGGCCATCAATTGACTTCCCGAGCGAAATTGCATTCATGAATTGATTAAAGAATTGGCCATCGCCACCCATAATATTGATATCGGCATCGCCTAGTGCTTTTGCCATCACTTGCGCTTGGTGCGCAGCAATCTCTTTATTGCTTTCAAGTTGTGCAAGCGTCAACTCTTTTGATTGATTCAATTGCAGGGTAAAGCTTTCATAATCACGGGCGTCTTTGTCCATCGCATTCAGTGCTTGTAGTTTTTCCTCCAATCCTTTTGCTTCGGCTGTCATGCGGCGTTCAAGACTTAAGGCCTCCACTTCACCTTGTTTCTCTTGTGCATCGGCCATTGCACTTTGTACTTGCGCTTCGGCTAAACCAATTTCACGTTTACCTTGTGCTTCTGCTTCTAATTGCTGACGCAGTACATTGGCATCCGTTTCACCTTGCATTGCGTTGGCTTGGGCTTTTGCTTTAATAACTTCAGCTTCGGCGAGACCTTCCGCTGCCACTTCAACTTGTTCAGCTTGGGCAAGGATTTTCTTCGATTCAGCTTGCTGATTGGCAATGCGCAGTTCAGCTTCAGCCATTTTTTCAAGTTCTCTTGCTTTAAAATCAGCTGCTTGTTCTTGTGCTTTTGCAGCCTCAATGTCTTTTACTAATGCTTCTTCTGCTTCCGCTTTGGCACGAATAACAATCGCTTCTTTTTCACGCTCTGCTGCCGCTAGCACTTGTACATCTTTAATACGTTCTTTCTCTTCGGCCACCGTTTTTTCAACTGCAACGCGATCACGTTGTACGTCGGCTATTTCTTTACGTTCAACTTCGAGTGCTTTTTCTTTATTAATGCGCAAGATTTCAGTTTCTTTTTCACGTTCAATTACTTCAATTTCACGAGAACGGGCTACTTTTTCTTGTTCGATAGCCAATACTCTCAAGCGGTTTTGTTCAGCAATATCTACTTCACGCTGTTTATTCTCTTCAGAAATCGCTATCGCTTCTTCAGATTTAATGCGCGCTTCTTCTGCTTTTAAACGCTCTTCTTGACGCACGCGCTCTGCTTCTGCTGATTCACGTGCTTGTACTGTATCGATTTCACGCTGTTGCTTTGCTTTGGCATCTTCTTTTTGACGCTCAACTTCTAATGACTTCTCGAGTGCGGCTTGGTTTTGAATTTCAATTTTAGCTTGCTCATCACATTTTAATTGATTAGTTTCAATGTTGTGACGCGCTGTTTTTTCGGTAATACGACGGATCCCTTCTGCATCTAAAATATTTTGCGGGTCAAGGTTTTCAATTTTAGTTTGCTCAAGATAATCAATCGCAACATCTTCAAGGGTGTAGCCCGATAAATCCTGTCCAATGACTTCTTTTATCTTGTCGCGGAACTTGTCTCGTTGAGTAAACAGTTCTTCAAATTCTAGTTGTTTACCAACGGTTTTCAGCGCTTCAGAAAACTTCGCTTCAAACAACTCTTGCAGTGTTTCAGGCTCAGACGCTCTTGCACAACCGACTTGCTTTGCAACACGCAAAATATCATCTTTGTTTTCATTAACGCGAATGTAAAAGGTAATTGCGATGTCGGCACGAATATTGTCGCTACAAATCAGACCGCTACTATTACGGCGCTCTAATACCATGCGTTTCGTTGAAATATCCATCGTTTCCATTTTATGGATTACCGGATATACAATCCCGCCCGTGGTCGTCACATCAGGTTCGTTTTTCATTTTGTTTATGATTAGCGCCTGTCCCTGTTCGACCTTGCGATAAAACTTTCCAATAATCAGTAAAATAGCAAATATAATGGCTATTGCGATACCCGCGAATGTTAAAATGGGCATGAGGTTATCTAAAAATTCCATGTTAATTCCTAACTAAACAATTAATATAATGTAAAACGTAAATTTAAATCGGTGCTACCACTACTTACCAAGGTTTCGCAGCAACTGTATAACAATGTTTTTCTTCTAAATGCTCGAGCAATACCACCATATCGCCCGCTTTGAGCTCATTTTCATTTTCATGACGTACTTCAATCAATTGCTCTGCACCTTCATACATGACGCGTGCTTGACCAAAGTTCTCATTGACGTAACTGGTTGCAATAACACACTCAAGTCCAAGTAGATCATTTTTTGTCACCGTATTTTTGCTATTGAAGAAGCGTTTTAGTGGATGCAAAATTGCGGCAGTAAGTGGCAATGCGGCGATAAAGCTCGCTATCACCATAGCAAGTCCCAATAAATAAAAAACGATACCGTCACCGAGTAGATATGAGAAAAATTGATGAGCATAAATGCACACCAACCAGCTAATCATAATGACAATACTCAATGACACAGTAATTGGCACTTCAGAGAAGCCAAATTTAAACGAACTACTATCCCCCTCAACATCAACGTCGATATCGCCTTCAAACATGTCAATATCGGCAAAACCAAGCAAGGTGATCGCCCAAAATAAAATAACGATTAACAATAAGGTACTAAATACAGCCGTTGGGAAGGTAAAAGCTGTGTTTAAGAATTCCATAACATACAGTCCTAGTATTTAAACAAATATAAGATTCAACGAGCGTTGAATTTAACGGGTATTTTTTTGGCAGTATTCAATAAGTAAGTCTGCCACCTTTTGTTTAACAGCACGCTTATCCGTTTTGTCTACGCTAAACCGCTTAGCAAGTTCCGTTATTTCGTCATCACTTAGATTAAAACTTAGGCGCTGCCGTGTTTTTTTTGATTTAACATCAAGTTGCAAAATACTGCGGATCATATCTGATGGCGTCAATTCATTATCAATTGCTGATTTTTTGATAAATTTTTGTACTTCAGAGCTCAAGTCAAAAGCAAGCTGTGTCGCTCTTACAGCCTGCTCTTGTCGCTGCCACGAATCCTTGTCTTTGACCACGTTAACTCCTTTTAACTCAGTATTTCAACGTAATTTATGACTGCTCAGATTTAGCGCGAATACGAGCTAATATCTCTGAACCTTGCTGCGCATCTTTACCAATTCCTGCGGCGTGCATTTTATCTGCTAACTCATCTCCGTTTGTCTCGGCAGCAAGCATTTCAGCCGCATCGAGTTGATCTTGGCGGTCAGCTTGACGCTGTTTAATGCGTTCAAGCGATTGCTTTGCAGACGCCATTGATGATTGGTTCGTCACTAAAGTGTCATTCACAGCCATGGTTGCTTGTTGTACACTTTCTGTTGTTTTTACCATCGTCAACTGGCGTTGATTGTCTTTGATGGTCTTTTCGGCAGCCTTAATTTGCTGCTTTAATTTTGTTATATGGGACTGAAAACCCGATAAGCTCGTAACATGCTGCGCCTTTTCATTTTCAAAATCAGCAATTTTTAATGCAATTTCCATTGCCAACGATTCCTGATCTTTACTAAGTGCTTGCGCTGCATAATCTTCGTGCTCAGCAATTTTTTCATCTAACATCTTAATCGTGCGATTAGTCTGCATTTCCTTTGCCATAACTTCAGTTAAGCCTTTTTTCGCAGCTGCAAGGGCTTGTTCCGAATCATGTATTTCTTGCTCGAAAATGCGAATGGCATTTGCGTCAACTAACCCTTCACCCACTTCACGGGCACCGCCTCGAATGGCTGTAAATAATTTTTGAAATATACTCATAATAACAATTCCTATTGACGGTTAATCGATTAAGTAATCAGAAATAGCTTCTAATGCGTCGATTGAATTCGCAGCTAAGGTAACAACCTCGTGACCTATCTGCTCAAGTGACGACGATGTGGCGAGTGCGCCATACACAGCATACTTATCATCAATCTTCGCGAACGAACTCAGTGGCATTGGCACATTTAAGCGCAGTAATACGTCATTAAGTTCAAGCGCTTTTTCTTGTTTGATTTCTGAACCGTCGAATAAATAACAAATACACAGTATTTGTTCTTGAGTTTGTGTTACGAATATCGGCAGTTCATCATTGCCATCGACAATAATCTGAATAACATCTTGATTATTGTTATGAATGATAAAGGATTCGAAGCTAACGCCGTCGGCTTCATAATGGGCTAATTTAATTGAGAGTTCTTGTAAATCCATGTCAAGATTCCTTTTATTACGACTCACTGTCTGTTATTTAAACTGCCATGCTTTGACATAATATGTCAATATATTTTTTTATAATAGTGAGTGTCCACCACGGTCACTTCGGACAATCTGCGGACACCCCCAGTGTCCGATCGGACACCCTAATTCAAACAAAAATACAAATATCAAATAAAATCAATAGATTAAAACAGTTTATTTTCTGGCACAGGCCTTGCTGTATCAAGTGTAACATTCACATTTAAACGGATTAAGTATGATAGCGGGAACAGAAAAACAAGACGAGATTGTCGCCCCAATTCAACAACCTTGGTATAAAAAAACGGTTGTGAAAATAACATTGGTAATGAGTGTTATCTTGTTAACAGGGGTTTATTTAAAGCCTGCGATTTCAGCGTGGCAGCAAGGTGCTCTATCAGTCAAGCAGCGTGATATTTTAACCGCGAAAGTCGAGCTCGGTGATATTGTGCGTGATATTGCAGTTAACGGTAAAGTAATTGCCGCCCATTCACCGCAAATGTACAGTACCGAAACAGGCCAAGTGACGTTTGTTGCCAAACCCGGTCAAAGTGTAGCCGCAGGTGAAACGATAGCGCATGTTACCAGCCCTGAACTCAATTCACTGATTGCGCAACAACAAGCAAACCTTGAGCAGTTAAAACTCGATTCCGAACGCGGCGCATTGCAAGACAAAGAAGCCCTACTTGATTTAGAACGTAGCCTAGACTCCGCTAATGTGAAACTCGTTGCTGCAAAGCGAGAGAACGAACGCGCGCAAATTTCATTTTCAAAACAAGTAATGAGCCAGGTCGATTTTGCCAAAATTCAAGATGCCTTGCTCGAAGCGGAGTTATTCTATAACCATGCTAAAAAGCGCGTTGAACTAAGTAAAGAGCGTCTCGCATTTGAACGCAAAAATCGCGACTATAGCGTTAAAAAACAACAAATCGCTTTCGATGAACTAAAGCGTCGCCAAGGCGCCCTTACTATCTCATCGCCAGTAAACGGCATTGTTGGTAACTGGTTAGTGGATGACAAAGATAAAGTTGCCGCCAATACCGCATTGATGACAGTAGTCGATTTATCTGAGTTTGAAGCGCAGCTCTTTGTGCCTGAATTTTACGCCGATGATCTTGGTTTAGGACTTGCGGTTTCAATGAAGCTAAGTGACAAACAGCTGAGCGGCGAAATTATCGCTATTTCTCCAGAAATCGTGAATAACCAAATTCAAGTTAAAGTCAGTTTACCCGCTAATGAATCAATTAAGTTAAGACAAAATCAACGCTTAGCTGCCCGTATTGAATTCGAGAAAAAAGCAAATGTACTCAAAGTAAAACGCGGCCCATTTTTAGGCTCAAGCGGCGGCGACTATGTTTATTTAATCGACCAAACTGGGCTTGCTACCAAGACCCCAATCGTTACAGGTTTGCGAAGTGTTGAGTATGTTGAAGTACTAGGCCTAACAAAAGGCGCACAAATTATCATTTCTGATTACAGTCAGTTTAAAAACACACAAAACTTGCTCATAGAGCAGCTATAAGAAGGACACCACATATGTTATCTATGAACAATATTTCACGTATTTATCAAAGTGACACTATAAAAACCCATGCACTGAGAGACTTCTCTCTTGATGTAAAACAAGGTGAGTTTGTTGCGGTGACAGGCCCATCAGGTTCAGGAAAATCAACCTTTTTAAATATTGCAGGATTACTCGACCCCTTTGATCAAGGCGAATATCAACTCGATGGTGTTAATATCCAAGGGCTGAATGACAATCAATTATCACGCCTACGCAATGAAAAAATTGGTTTTATTTTTCAAAGCTATAACCTAATTCCTGACTACACAATTTTTGACAATGTTGATATGCCACTGCGCTATCGCGGTTTTTCGTCTAAAGAACGCAAATATCGTATTGAGCAAGCGCTGGAGAAAGTCGGCTTAGCGGCACGTGCTAACTACTTGCCAAGCCAATTGTCGGGTGGTCAACAACAGCGTGTAGCAATTGCCCGCGCACTTGCTGGCGAGCCTAAAATCCTGCTTGCTGATGAGCCAACCGGTAATTTAGATTCATTAATGGCGCGCCAAGTGATGGAGATTTTACATCAGCTCAATCAAGAAGGCGCTACCATTATTATGGTAACGCATGACCCCGATCAGGCACGTGCAGTTAACCGTAATATTCAAATTATCGATGGTGAGATTTCTGATTTTGGCGTGTATGCACCACAGCAAAACATCGCCACCGCGGCGAGTGTGGAGGTGGATAATGCTACGGTATAACTTTCGACTTGCCTTTGAAAATTTTCGTCGCACGCCACAGCTTTATGCACTTGTGGCCTTCACACTTGCGCTCGGAATTGGTCTATTAAGTGCAAACCTTGCGTTGGTGCACACAATGACCTCAGATCCGATCCCGCACAAAAGTGACAAACTATTCCATGTCAGTATGAATACGTGGCCTAATGAAGATCCTCATGAACAGCCATTTTATATTTTGAGCTACCGCGATGCAGACCATATTTTAAATGCCGATATGGTTAAGAATACGGCAGTTATTTATGCCAGTGGCGGTTATATTCGCGATCTGCAAAGCACTGAAGCTTCGCGCATTAATGTGCAAATTCGCGCTGCCAGTGACGGCTTTTTTAACCTAACCGATGCACCTTTTGCCTACGGACAAGCATACCAAGGTAATTCTGGCTATGAAGTCGTTATTGGTGACTCTGCTAATAAACGCGTATTTGGTGGTGGTAACTCAGTTGGTAAAACACTGGAATTAAACGGTGCCAACTATACCGTTGTAGGTGTATTAAAGCCTTGGTATTTACGCCCACTGTTTTATCATGCAACTGAGCAAGCCGCATTCAATAACACCGATGATTTATTTGTACCACTCGAAACTGCGATTGACGAAAATTTACCTATTTACGCACGTTCATCTTCTACAGACTCGTGGCAACAAATAAGTGATACGCGCACTAAAAATGTATACTACTTACAAGCTTGGGTTGAAGTTGAAAATCAGCAACAAAAGAAAGAATTTCAAAATTACCTAGACGCCTACAGTCAAAATTTAAAAGATAACGGCGAACACCCAAATAAAATTATCAACCAATTGGATGATGTTAATGCGTGGCTTGCACATCTTAATATTGTTGACTCTAAAGTCTATGCGTTTGCACTGGTCAGTTTTTTATTCTTAACTGTATGCGTATTTAATGCCAGTAGTTTACTGTTATCGCGCCAACACAGTGCCTTGTTCGAACATGGTCTACGCCGTGCTATCGGTGCCAGTCGCATGCATCTATTGCAACAAGGCTTGGTCGAAAGCTGTGTACTTGGAGTCATCAGTGCAATCATGGGTCTATTACTGGCGTGGTGCTTTTTGCAACTGTCTGTCACATTTTTACCGCAATTACAAAACCTTGCGGTGCTTGATTACGAAATTCTTATACTGTCGTTTATATTGGCAATCGTCGTCACCAACTTAAGCTGCCTCTACTCGTTAATTCGTACCAACAAGCAATCTATTTCTGCTGAGCTAAAATAAGGATTTCACATGAATATCAAAGCATTAATTAAATCATTGCTGCTGCGAAAGTTTACAACGGGGCTCTTGCTACTACAGTTAGCGTTAACACTTGCCCTACTCGTAAATAGCGGTATTTTAACTCTTGATACCCATGCAAAACTCACACAGCAAACAGGCATCGATAAAGAAAATACCATCTTAATTGATTTTGTACCTACTTCACCGGATTATGCTGATCGCGACTTTTATTTATCTGTTATTAATCGCGATATCGCAACAATTAAAGAAATACCGGGGGTAATTGACGTTGCGCCATCTAACCAAAGGCCGATGCAGTTCGGTGGATTCAATTCCAATATGCATGACGTTAACAACCCTGAACAAGAACAATTAAATAATGGCCTACGTTATGTCGCCGAATTCTATTCTAATGGATCATTAACGAATGTATTTAACTTAAAACTAGTCGAAGGCAGACAGTTAACTGAACTCGATAATGTTGCGAATTCAAATGAAGCCCCTATTGTCGTAACGCATTCGCTCGCAAAAGCGCTGTATGGCGAAGAGTCGGCGCTTGGCAAAGTGACGAACCGCGGACATATCGTCGGTGTTGTCGAAGACTTTAAAATACGAGCTAACCAGCCACTTGACAATCAATACGGCTTTTTCAAAAGTCAGATTTTTACCGGTGCAAATTGGATGAATCATTACTTTATTCGCGTTGAGCCTGGTATGCTTGAATCAGTTCAAGCCCAATTAAAAGACACTTTAATTTCACTGCAAGCAGATCGCGATATTCGAGAGGTCGCAAGTCTCAATAAATACTTAGAAATCTTTTTCGGTGATGATATCGGCCTTGCAAAATTATTTGCGCTACTGTGCGCCTTAATGGTTTTAGTCACAGCAATTAGTAGTTTTGCTCACGCTCAATTCCATATTACTAAACAACGAAGACTAATCGGCATTCGTCGCGCACTCGGCGCCCGTAAGCGCGATATTTTAATCTATGTACTCGGCGAAAATTGGATTTTAACCGTGTTTGGTCTCATTGTCGGTGTGTTTGCAGTTGTAGCCGTGAATATGTTACTTAGCAGCGTAATTACCTTAAATAAACCTAGCTTGTGGCTGTATTTACTTGCTACCGCTGTGATTTTTATCTCAGGAACACTAGCGACCTTGTTGCCAGCATGGCAAACTAGCCGTATACCGCCAGTGATTGCGACACGCTCAATTTAAGGTAACGCAAATCCAATGAATAAAACAATAACACGAGTATTATGAGCAACATTCTTATAGTCGATGACAACCCAGATATCCTTGACGCCTTGGACTTGTTGCTTAGTTTACACAATCACAGTGTTACATCAGCTAGTAATGCAAAAGATGCATTACTAGCTGTTAGGCAAAAAAATATTGATCTAGTCATCCAAGATATGAACTTTAGCCAAGGCATGACTTCCGGTGATGAAGGCCATGCTTTATTTAACTCACTGCGACAGGAGCAGCCCAATTTACCGATTATTTTACTCACAGCATGGACCTCGCTTGATAGTGCCGTAAGTTTAGTCAAAGCAGGGGCCGCAGATTACTTACCCAAACCTTGGGACGACAGCAAATTACTCGCCTTGATTTCACAGTACACAGCACACGACGTGGCTAAGCCAGTACATGAACCGCAATTTATTTATCAAAGCCAAGTCATGAGCGACCTACTCTTTCAAGCCAAAAAAGTGGCCAAGTCGCATATTAACGTACTGATCAGCGGGCCAAATGGCGCTGGTAAAGAACAACTAGCAGATATTATTCATCATCATAGTCCGCGCGCTCAGCGCCCTTTAATTAAAGTCAATATGGGCGCCCTCCCACACGACTTAATGGAAGCCGAACTATTCGGCTGCGAAAAAGGCGCTTTTACAGGTGCTAACGAGCGACGCATCGGCCGCTTTGAAGCTGCCGATGGCGGCACCTTATTCTTAGATGAAATCGGTAATTTGTCATTAGTTGGGCAAATGAAACTACTGCGCGTACTGCAAACCGGCGAGTTTGAGCGCATCGGTTCAAGTACCACGCAAAAAGTAGATGTCCGCGTATTAAGCGCGACCAATGCCAACCTGAATGCCGATGTTCTAAATGGGCTATTTCGCGAAGATCTGTATTATCGTTTAAATACAATTGAACTCACTTTGCCACCACTTTGTGAACGCGGTGAAGATGCCATTGTACTTGCCAAACATTTTATTGGTGATCAATTTAAACTTACAGAAGATGCAATCACCTATATCAAAACACATACTTGGCCAGGCAATGTACGCGAGTTACAAAATGCATGTCAGCGCGCATTAATTTTTGCATCGAATAACAACGTGTCGGCAACCGATCTCGGCGCAAAATCGAGTTTACAACCGCGCGATGAAGCAAGCCAGATTGAACATGCACTTACGAAACACAACTGGGTGATCATGAGTGCAGCGAAAGAACTTGGCTTATCACGCCAAGCCCTCTACCGCCGCATTGAAAAATACAATATTTGCAAGCCAGATCAAGGGTTATTGTGATAAAACTTGTCGTTTACCAATTGCTATTTGCACTCAATTGCATTTTTTTAATGCCATATTCGTTTGTACTATTTTCTATTGTCAGCGCCTTGTTAGCTGTGTTGGTCGGTTTGCATTTTTATCGTATTAAAAAACAAAATCAGCAACTCGCAACCACTATTTTTCAAGGACTACAAAGCCTGCACGATGGTGACTTTTCGATTAGTTTGGCAACGTCAAATCAGGATTTTGACAAAGAAATAGCCTTCTTTAATACTGTCATCGACAAATTACGTAAAGAGCGCCAGCACCTTTACCAACGGGAGCTGCTACTAGATAAGGTGGTAAACGCAGCTAACGTGGTCACACTTTTATTTAATCATCGCGATGAGCTAATTTTTACTAATTTAGCAGCGGACTCCTTTTTTCATCGTCGCGATAATTTAATTGGCACCACCATAGAGTCGTTATGCGTTGATCACTATCATGTATTAAGCGCGCCACTTAGTGACGCCCGCGATAAAGCGCAAGATGCAATTATTTATTTACCAGACCAACAACACATCAACCAAGCTTGGCATTTGTCATCGTCAAACGTTGCCCTGCATGGGGTGAAACACACGTTAGTACTCCTTAAACCAATTGGTGAACAACTTAATAAACAAGAGTTACTGACATGGAAAAAAGTAATTCGGGTTATCAACCATGAACTCAATAATTCAATCGCCCCAATCAGTTCGCTCTGTCACAGTGGTCAATTTGTGGCAAAAGAGCTCGACAATCCGCAGCTGGAACGTGTTTTTAATGGTATTTCAAAGCGTATAAACCACCTCGGCCAATTTATTCAAGATTACAGCCAACTCGCAAAAATAAAACAACCAAACATCTGCAAGATCGAAAACAAAGAGCTGCTTACAACATTACAAGAGCTATTTGACTTTAAAATTGACAATCAGCTTAACACGACGCCAATTTATGCCGACAAAGAGCAGCTCGAACAGGTTTTGATCAACCTCATTAAAAACGCACATCAAGCGGAAGAAGTGACGCGCGTAACACTGACATTGCGTTCGCAACATGACCAAATTTGCATTCAAGTACACGACAATGGCTTGGGAATGCCGAGTGACATTATGGAACAAGCATTTACCCCCTATTTTTCAACCAAGCAACAAGGGAGCGGTATCGGCCTTGCAATTTGCCGGGACATCATTGAAGCACATGGTGGCCGTATTCACCTTAGCAACCACCAGCAAAGTGAAAAAAGTGGTTTTACCGTGTCTGTTTTTTTACCTCAATCGCTTAAATCCTGCTAAGTTTATAACTGACAAAAAAATTATAAGGATTTAAGATGTTTAAATTAGTGGCTGTTGTTCTTTGTGTATTTTCGCTCTCTTTATATGCTGCCGACAACAGTGTATTAAAAGTTGACTATGCGATTTCGCAAAAGCTCAATCATACCTTTGCCAACGACGCAAATATTCAACCCGATGCCAGTGATTTTGACATACTTAATACGATTTCGATGAGTAGTGAGTCGGGTATTCGAAAGGCAGTGATCACTGTTCAAAACTTAGCAACAGGCGGACGTTCGCTCAATCAAAAACAAATCCTCGGTCTTTTTGCCGATGGTACACGTTTACAACCGACCGAATTTTTACAGCGTTTTAAAGGCGGTGAAATTGTCTCGATCACAATTTCATTTGGCGAGCACGATTTCCCGTTGCTTGAAGTGTATACCAGGCCCAACGAATAGTGTTGTTCCATGCGATTGAATTCGAAATCACTCTATCACGACGCTATTTTGCTTAACTGCTGATAATTAGTATTAAAATCTTTATATACAGACTCGCTGGTGACTCGTCGCTTAACTGTAAATTAAACGGCGAGCCCAGTCGCTTTGCAAGGAATTCTTACGCTAAAGCTTGTCCATACGCGCTTGATACTTTTGTTGTCTTTCTATGTCGCTTTTAGCAAATTGAATGGCCGTTGTTAAATGGCGTTTTGCCAAAGTGTTATTTTGCTGTGCCTGTGCAACGTCAGCAAGCAGCGAATACGAAAAATGTGATTTTGGATAATACGCTTTTGCTTGCTGTGCAACGGAAAGTGCCATTGGTAAGTTTTTCTGGCTGATTAAAGCCGAAGTCAACGCCCATAAATCATATTCCGTTGGCTTTACCGAATAACCGAGTTTATCGCTTAAGTCCTGATAATGCTGTGTTAACGCGTTCTCTTTTTCACTCAACTTTGGCAATGACAAAAACCAATTACTAAATAATCCTTTTAACGTTTTATACGAGCCCAAATGCGCAACCGACATATGGTCTTCACCATCGAGCAATTCAATCGTATGGGTCGCGCGCAAATGTGATTGTGCGTTAATCAATTTACTGAGCGCATCAAAACTCTTTTTCGGTGTTGCAAAGGTACTTTCCCCTTCAAGATGTATGGCAAGGAACGGCTGCTCTTTATTGGCAAACGACTTAGGTAAATAGTCGAGTAGGACTTCATTTCCCCATGCAAGTGATGGTGCAAGTGCTATAAATGCGGAAAAGCTATATGGCTTTTGATAATACGCATTAAGCGTAAACACACCACCAAGCGAATGACCGAGTAAAATATCAAAGTCCGCTGTTCGATAATGCTTGTTAATGTACGGTTTTACTTCGTTGGTAATAAAATCAAAAAACTGAGCGCTCGCTGCGCTCTCGGTTTTTTCGCTCGTAAATGGCGCCAACTCGCTAAAGCGTTGCTGCTGCGAAATACCAACAACGATCATAGGACTTATGGTGCCAGATAAATAGTGAATGGTGCTAGCAAGATGGTCAAACTGACTTTCTGCATCAGTTAAATACAACACTGGGAACTGATAAAATCCTTCAGTTTGATAATTTGCGGGTAATGAAACCCGAATAGTTCGCTCTGCATTAAGAATTTTAGATTGCAGTTTTATTTGCTGACCTAGTTCACTTGCGCTAGCATGCGCCATCGATAAAATAAAAAATATTATTAAATAAAAATAGTGTTTCATAATTACTCCTCGTTTTTTTGTTACCTTTGCGCAACAACCACAAAACGAGCAATGCAAAAAACATTATTTTTACCTTAGGAAAAGTTTAGGGTTATATAAAACAGTGGGTTACGAATTAACACCGGCATTTAAAATTGGTCAAATTTTAGTTGAACCAAACAAAGGAACACTGACCAATGAAGGGCAAACACAGCCAATTGAGCCAAAAGCGATGGCCGTTTTATGTCTGTTACATGAGCACCATAATGAGGTCGTTAGTCAACAAATGCTGTTTGATACAGTGTGGCCGAATCGTGTTTTTTCGCCGAGTTCATTACAGCGCATCATTGCAATTCTGCGTAAAGCGCTCGGAGAGACAAGTCAAAACCCGCAGTTTTTATTCACTCATCCAAAACTTGGCTACCGGTTGCAGGGTGTCACAAAAATTGACATTAAAGAAAATGAAACCGTAGAAACGACGTCAACTGAGTTAAACGAGCAAAAAACTATCCCGCCATTCATTATTTATGGCGCAATTGTTATCTTATTGGGTTTATTACTTGCAACACTCGTTATTATCAACCCAATTCAAAAACAAGCTCCCCTGAGTTATACCCAAAAACAATTGAGCTTTACCAAAGATGCCGAATTTAATGCTCAGATTTCACCAAATGGCAACGTTTTTAGTTATATAAAACAAACAAACCGAAACAGCTTAATAGTTAACAACCTAGATGGTCAGGGTAACGAGCTGTCAATAAATAGCAGCAACGAAATCATTGAGCATATTTGGTTAACTCAAAATCAAGTTTTGCTTGTTACTGAAAATGCATCAGGAGACATTGAGCTCAGTGAGGTCAAAATTGACCTGAGCGCAATAGATGGCAAAATTGCACCAATAATGACGCTTGATAAATGGCGACATGCAGGTGCGTTAGCATCTCACAAAGGTGCGGTGTACTTAGTTGCCGAAAATGACGCTTACCATTTGCTAAAAATCAGTCTGGCAACGCAAACCGTAACCTCAATTACCGAATTAAGCGAGCGCATCATCAATGTGTCTCTCGCATCAAGTCCTCACGGGTTGTATTTACACTATTTTGATGGTCAACAAAGCTATTTTAAGTTAATGGAAAACGAGCACAAGCTTGAAACGATTGCAGTTCAATTGCCCGATATTACAAACCTTAGTTGGTCGCCAAAGCACAAAGGTTTAGTTGTAAACAATCAAATGATTGCCGAACAGCTGCTGTATAAAGATAGTCACTTGAGCACTGTGACATTTTCATCTCCCCAACTTCTGTCTCATATTGCGATAAACGACAGTAAAATTATCGCCGATACGGCAACCCGAGATATGGATATTATTGCGTTGCATAATAGCCAAATAACGCCTGTTATTGATAGTAAGTTTTCCGACTACCAGTCAGCATTAAATGCGAAACAGCAACTCGCATTTTTATCAACCCGTAATGGGTTTCCGCAAATATTTTTGAAAACAACACATGGCACCCGCCTGATCTACGACAACCCAAACAAAGTGGGGTTTATTCCGCCGCTAATTTGGTCTCCTGAAGGCGAGAAACTGGCGTTTGTAGTTGACGGGTCAATTATTATTTTTGATGTCGCAACGCAAAACACAACACAATTGCCAAATATTAGCGCCGTGCAGCGAATTTATAGCTGGAGTGAGCACAATACGTTGCTCTACAAATTGCGTGATGGCCAAAGTAAAGAATTGGATTTAATAACACATGAGATGCACGACTTAGATGTCAAAAACGCTTTTTTTCTCGCCCGTGATAGCAATAAAGTGTTATTGGGTGTCACTGAGTCAGCCCTTTTTTGGGGTGAAAAGTCGAGCAATTCAACGGCGCCAATCATCAATGCACTCTATACGAATAACGGGCTATTACTGCAAACAGCAAGCGAAACTGGCTCTGAATTTACCATTTTTGATAGTGCGCTTACCCCGTCATCTAAACGTGTAGTTAACGATCAATGTGATGTTATCACAACAGTCAGTTTAAATCAGACGAAAGGTGTTTTGTGTACCCAATACCACCCAACCGATAGTGATATTTACCTATACGAAATTAAATAGCATGCAAATTACCGCTCATTTTTTGAAATCTGGTTTATGCTTATTAGTAACTAGAATCAAAAAGTTAAGTGCATGGAAGTCAATTTAGCCAAAACATTATTAATTGCTTTCGCGCTAAGTGGTTACTCACATAAAGTGCTTGCAAATGCAGACGTTCAACTCACCAATGCCGAATCGACTGCGTCACGAACTAACAACATAATTGTCGTAAAAGAGCGCAGACTTGACGGTGATTGGCATGCTGCTTGGTGGGAACTCGGGTCATACATGTTACTCGGCATTGGCATGTACAGCCTTGAAGAAGAAACCATGCAACTGGATTGGGACTATGAAATTGAGGATGGCTTTTTAAATCATACTTGGGACCGCTTTACGACAAAAGATGCTTGGAAGTTAGATAACAATGACTTCACCATGAACTGGGGGCATACGTATGCAGGTTCATTCTACCATCAAGCATTTAGAAAGAACGACTTAAGTTTTTATCAATCACTTACTGGCCCCATCGTTGGTTCGCTTGTCTGGGAGGGAGTGATTGAGTATAAAGAGGTGGTCAGTATTAATGATCATGTTACCACCATGTTCGGTGGCGCATTCTTAGGGGAGGTATTTTTTCAAACCAGTGAAATGTTAAAGCGTAAACAAAGTCGCTCAGCCCATATTTTGGCAAGTATTCTAAATCCGTCTCTAAGCCTTGAGAATTGGTATTATGACAAAGGGTATAACGCCCCCTATCGCAATTTTGCACAAAGTTTTGGTTTTGCTAAAGCGAGCGAAGAACGCTTTGACCTGTATTCCGATCTACTTTATTCAAACGGCACCCAGTATAGTGATGCAAGAACTATCGCCTTGCTTGGATTGAACACACGCACCGATAATCTGCCGCTTAGCTACCAACAGCATCAACAAGTTTGGTTTAGCGATCCGGTAATCGCCACACTTAACTTTGAACTCGGTTTTTCAAGTGAAGGCTCTGATGTTTATACCACTCACGCTAAACTAGTTTACGCCGGTTATGCCAACTTCGTTAACAATCAACAAAACCACCACAGACTTATTGCAGGCCTTTGGGGTGGCCTCAATCTTGTCAGTTTTGGTAAAGGTGATAATGAGGATTTTTATGGTGCAATTAACCTAGCTGGGTTCACGGTTGAATCAAGCTATAAAACTTTGACATATCAACTACGTACCCAATTTGATTTCGCATTTGATTTTGCTATGGTGCGCCCTTTTACAAAAAATGCGGCTCTCGCAGATAAACAAAGTGGTTGGTGGTTTACAAAACCAGTTTTGTGGCAAGAAAACTACTACTATGCCTTGGGTCACTCAATGGAGCTGACATCGCAGCTGGATATCGGTTCATGGCAATTAAGCGCCCGATTACGCCATCACTATTGGGATTCTATCGATCACAAAGAGTATGAGCGTATTGGTGTTGCTGAGAACCGCTTTGATATGGATTTAAAGGATACTCGATTTGATGCCAACTTATCGCTCGGTTATCAATTTACAAACATCATATCGGCGCACCTATATTTGCAATACAAAGAGCGTAAAGGAAAAGCATTTGGTATCGACAATTCAGGATTCAGAAAAATTGAACGAGACAACGAACGTTTGCTCGGATTGAGATTATCAATGAGTTTGTAGCTATATTAGCCTTTCCCCCTAACTTATCAAAAAATATGAAAAAATAACAATTTATTAAAACCTTTAAATTGCTTTTTAATAATTTGGTCGTGTAAAATTACCAGCGCCTTGTACTTAATTCAGTGACACTGATTAAAATAGAAATCACTATCAAGTACAAAATAGACAACAATAAAATGGAATTCCTCCGTTAAAATAATAAAAGGAATGCGACTATGAAGCTGGTCATTTTATTCTCTTTACTGATTTTTGCTGTACAAAGCGATGCAGCTATCTATAAGTGGGTTGACGAAAATGGCATAGTACATTTTTCTCAAAACGAAAGTGACGCACCGAAAAATGCGGATGTAAAAGAGGTAAAAGTACATCAGGCAAATGTAAGCCAAGCACCTAAAAATACCAACATTCCGAGCATTGCAAAAACAAAGCAATTATCAACTGCGGAACTTGATCGTAAGTGTTCAAAACTGGGAAATATTGCTGCGCGTAATCCTAATGGGTTTAAGTCGCCCGAATATGCCGAATACGTTCGCATTGGTTGCACCTCTTCAAGTCGCCTGCGCCGCATCTTCAACTAATAGTGAATTAGGGTCAGAGTCACAAACTCCCTATTTTAACTCTGACCCTATTTGAATAGACGCGACTAAATCAATTTTTTAAAATTAGTCTAAACTATTGATTTATTAGTTACATTTATTCAACTCAAGTGCGCTATTGAGTGCGTTTAATACTGCAGAACAACCTTTTTCGGTTACGATGCTACTACCCGTTGCGCGATTACCATTTGCTCGTGAACGTCCCGTGCTAAAGTTCTTAACAGCATAGTTACCTGTCATATTAAGTGTGTCGACGACTAAAATGTCACTGCGCACTAATTTATCTTGCAATACAAATGTTGAGATTGCAGCGACCATAGTACCGATAATTAATTTTTTCATTTTTTTCCTTTTTAGTGTTTTATAGAGTTTGTAAACAAAAACGATTTAAATGTTCCCTGACACCTATTGTTCTGAGATAAGCCAAATACAACTTTTTCATCATTAGCGGGTAAATAGAGAGTATCAAAAAACCAATCCCAGATAGCCAAATTACTGCCGTAGTTTTTGTTGCGATGTTGAGCTAGACAACTATGATGAACTTGATGCATAGCAGGGCTTACCACGATATGACTCAACCAACGCGGAAAACATAAAAAAACATGAGAATGAACTAACGTTCCAGCAAATATCAAAATAAAGAAGCCGAACACATTTGTGCCTAAAATAAGTAGTTCCGAGGCTGAACCACCGAGTAAATAGTTGCAACTTCCCGATATTAACAAACTAGCGCAGTAAGTAATTGGTAACCTTAAAATAGCTTCCAATGGATGCGCTCTAAAGTTAGTGAAGGGTGTTAAGTTAGTCGCACTGTGGTGGCGGCTGTGAATGCGCCATAAATATAATGCTTCGTGAAGTGTGCGATGATACCAATAATTAAAAAAGTCATAGACGATAAATGCCGTAACACTTGTTAGCAAGATTGCTTCGAAAGTGTTAACGGGAGATTCAATTTGACCGAAAGCCGTCACCAACATATTTGTAACAGCCAAACTGTCTGCCGTCGCTGTACCAGAAAAATTACGGGCAATAATATAGGTGACACTTGCTAAGCAAATTGAATTAACAAACAATGAAAGGTAATCAATACGACTGGATTTACTCCACCAAATACGAGTACTTAAAAAAGCAGCGCGAAACGTGCGGTAGCTAAAATGTCTCGACTTTCTCTTCTTAATAAACCATATAAAGGCAAATGCGATAACTAAGTTTGGCACAAAAAACAAAGCTTCATTTAACGCTATATCAATGACAGGGTAAACAACAATGGTTTCTAATATAAATAGGGTATCAAACAGTATCTCAGCAAACTCTTTCATTAATAACAACTACATACAATGAAACAAAAGTGAACCGTACCTTTAAAAAATATTTTTGTCCATATTTTTGAAACAAATATATTTATTTAATTTACATTAACTTAGCCATTTTCGGCTCAAATAGGGGTTATTCACTCATGAATCAACTCGACTTTGCATGGCGCCAGCATGCAGATTTATTTGATCAGCCAACACTTTTTTGAAGTGCTGATAAACAGTTTTTTGTCAGGGCCACAAACTCCCTATTTTAACTCCGACCCTTGTTAACCAGCTAGTTAGGATACAAGGATGCGGCGATAGTTTGATTGTTCTCAACATAAAACTCGCCATACCAATCTTGTGAGTCGTATTCATATTGCTCAATAAACTGAGAAACTCCTGTTCGCTGTGACAGTTCTGTTTCTGCGAGGCCATACTGTATTGGACCAAATTGCCATGGTTTAGACTGTTTCGCGAACATACTAAAAGCAGTTAATTCATATCCTTCGGTGGTAAACGGCGCATGAAGTGTTAACTTGTTAACCAAGCCACCTTTATTGAGGGCAATAACTTCACTGCAGAAAGTGAGTAAGTTCTTTTTACCGTCGTTGTCATAATAATAAAAATCTAAATGCTCTATTTGTTGTGCAATATACGCCTCAATACTTTTGGCGCCCATAAAGCATGTTGCATTTGAATTTTGCTTAAAGTTGACCGACGTATTACCAATTGCAAGCGACGCTATTTTTTTATCAAAGCGTTCATTGTCATATTTATATTTGCGAAATTTAATATCAGGAAACTGATGAGACAAAGATTTACTTTGCTCAACAATGTCGGTTAGAGCAACAGAGTGGCCATTTTTCAGCAGCAAATTGGCAGGTTGCTCGACGATTTCAATATGATTACTTAGTTGCGCAGGCAATAAATAAGGCGCATATTGATAACCGACAAACTTATTGTTTTCAAATATAAATGCGTGATTTCGTCCAAGTAATGTAATTTTTTGATGCTTTGATACTTGCCAATACACACTAAATCGGCCAACTTGTTGTTCAAATTCATTGAACGATGTGCCAAATGGAATACCAAATATAGCGTTTTGAGTTAATGATGGCGTTGTTAGCGCAATTGCTTTCTTTTTAGTTTTAGCATGATGTACTACCTTGAATTCAATACTGTCAGTATTTGTATCAGCGAGTAATTCCCCTGCCAAGAAATTTTGCTCATTCAACAACCCATTTTGGCAACTTTCAACCACTTTAAATTTGACTTGCGCCAGCCAATACATACTCCCGTTAGAGCGGTAATCTTCTCGAAGAGTCGATTTTACAAGTTTAATTTGGCCTGCGTTATGCTCTTTTGCCCTTTTTAAAAGTTTTGCATAAAGTTTTTTCTTTATTAATTCTTTACTTTTTTGCTCATCAAACCGCTGATGAGAGGGGAAATCTTTTTCAACTTTAACTGAGATCACCCCGTTGTTTTGGGCCTTACAATCCGCGTTAAGGGCAAAAATAGAGATTGCACTACTTTTAAATGGCACTATAAATAGACTGAAAAACAATAAGTAAACAATTCGAGCAATCATCCTTAACCACCTAGTCAATTGAATATAAATGAATTATTTTACCAATCTATCTCCAACATTCGGTGGGTGTCAACCTATTTACCATGTGCTAAGTAGCAATATGTAAACGTACGCGCTTACTGTGGTGTTCCCAACAAGTTAACTTGTGACAATGAGCGACGCTTAATGTCGCCCAATTTCACTTGTAATTGTTGCAGTGAAAGATCGCCTTGCTGGTACGAAATTTCAGCGCTTAAGATACTCTTTACTTCGTTTAATAACTGTATATAAAGCGCACCATTGACGTCTTTACCACGTTTTAGATTAATTAATATTTCATTAAAATCAGCAAGTGTTTGTTGCGACATGTTCTTACTAATTATGTTTTGCGCTAAAACCGTATCTAAATACGAAGGATATGGAAGCGGGTTTTTATCAAAAAACTGATGAAATTCTGCACTTCCTTTTTTTAAAGAGCCGCTAAATTCAAGCAATTCTTCACTATAGTCGTGACAAGTCTCGATCGACGAAATAGACGCATGCAATAGTTTGATCATATCTTCTTTTTCACGACGTTCTGAATCAAAATTGGTTATTGATATAGCCAACAATACACCGACAAGTGTTGCAATCAAGGTGAGAAAAAAGTTAAAGCCCAAACTATAACGGTCTGTCATAGGCTGAAATCGCGGCAGGAATAAAACAATACTCAATAAAACGAGAATTAAGGTAACAACTAAATAAAGCATAAAATACCAAGACTAAGCGGTTAATTATGATACATAGCGCGTTGTTATTTCTTATCGCGACTAATAAATCGATATATAACAATGCCATATCATACTATTTTACAATCAAGTTACCGCTATAATTCGATTTTGTCTACAATCAGGCAATTTTGTTAAAAGGTGATTTATCGAATTTCAAATACAATTAGCGTCAGCGTCACCAACACCCTATTTTAACTCTGACCCCCAAAAGATTATTTTGCATAAAGCCAATCAAGACCCTGAATTAAGGTCGTGGCGAATGCCGTTTCATGCTTTGCCCCATCGATGATATGTAATTTAATGTTTGTCGCGGGTATTTCTTTGCCCAGTTTATCAGCAAGTTGCGTAGCCCCGGCCACCATGTCATGTTCAAGTCCGTATTGAGGTTTCTCTAACGACCCCACGGCAATATATACTTTTTTATTGGCAATGGACGCGCTCGAAGAGACGCCTAATATATATTCATCGTTATACCATACCGACGGACTACCGATAATGTAACTTGAAAACATGTCGGATCGCATCAACAAAGCATAGCTTGTGAATAACCCGCCCAATGAATTTCCGACTAGCGTTCGCGTATTAGGCATCGTTCGGTAATTAGCATCAACATAGTTAATCACCGTCTTCTCAATAAACTTAAGATGCAACTCGCTTTGACCAGTAGTTAACTTCCATGATTTGTCTTTTGATGGAGTATAGTCTCGCACCCGACTCGATGGCCCGCGCGACCCTTTTGAATACCCAATTGAGACTAAAATAGCCTCTTTCATGGCCCCACTATTCATCGTATAGCGTGTTGTACCTGACGCGATTTGAAAACTATACATACCATCGGTCATGTAAATAACAGGGTATGTTTGTTTGCTATTCTTGTTATACGTTCGCGGTAGCTTAATATAAATTGGATAAACTCGTTGCGTCGCTTCATCTTTTAATTCAATACGTTGCGAACGCGGGATGTCAACCCGTTCAATGGCAATCCCAAAAAAGCTTGCAAGTCCAAAACACAGCACAATAAAACTTTTCACGTAACGATAATCCTCTAATTGTCAAAAAAGCGAAAACACCATATACAATGACATGTCATTTTGAAAGAAAGTTTCAACTTCAAAGGTCATATAAGCAATCAAAAAATCAAATGGACAATAATATGAAAAAAATCGTTTTTTTACTGGCTGTGATGTTGCTGTCGTTTCCACTTTTTGCAAAAACCATTTCAGAAAATGCTGAACGAGTCTCTCCATTACTTAATGGGCAAACCATACCGGATATCGATATCACAAAGGCCGATGGCTCATCGGAGCGACTATCTAAGTATCTCGATGGTGAAAAAACGGTGCTGTTTTTCTACCGTGGTGGTTGGTGTCCATTTTGTAATACTCAAATGGGCCAGCTTAAAAAAATTGAGCCAAAATTAAAAGCACTCGGATTTAAGCTTGTCGGAGTTTCAACTGATTCGCCTCGTGATTTACAAAAATCAGTCGCAGAGCATGAATTAGGCTATGAACTCATCTCTGATTATTACAGCACCTTAAGCCAAGCATTTGGTCTTGCATTTTTTACAGATGAAAAAACAACGAAACGTTATTTAAGCCGAATGAATCTATCAAATCCATTACAAGTTAATGGGGCCGGAGAAAAGCGTTTAGTACTGCCTGTGCCTGCAATATATGTTGTTGATGAAAAAGGCCTGGTCCAGTTTAATTATGTCAATCCTAACTTTAAAGTCAGACTCAATGAAGAAGTCTTGCTAAAGGTCGCAGAAACCTTATAAACGCTGCTTATATTTAAAATAATAATCGTATCTGAGTTGGCAGGTCGTAGCTGCTAACTCAACCACTTCATTCATACGCTCTTACAATTCAATACAACAATTTGTGATATTCACATTCAATTCAACGTAATATAGTCGATAAAAAAAGCGCTACGACTATGAAATTCACACTACTCTTTTACGTTGTAAGTCTATTATTGCCATCACTTGCAAATGCCATCATTATTCGCCACGACACCGCTGATGAACTGTATATAAAAGCGGCAACCACACATTTGCATTCTGTCGGTAACGCCAATGGATGCATGGCCACTATGATCGCAAAAGATTGGGCAGTGACAGCAGCTCATTGCGTCGACAAACATCTTAAACGGCCATTTTGGGTGTCTCAACTCAATCAAAAATCGCCTGTCATCAAGCATATAATTCACTCCAAATATAAACCCAACTTTCCCGGTTATGACATCGCATTACTTCAGCTTAACTGGCCAATAGAGTCGGCGATTCCAGTACCTCTTTACGAGCAAAATGACGAAACAGGTCAATTAGTTACCTTTGTTGGCAATGGCGATTTTGGCGATGGTCAACAAGGTGTTATTGCGCGCACAAATAAAATGCGCGCCGCAACTAATATTGTTGAGTCTGTTACAAATAAAGAATTACTTTTTAAATTTGACGAGCCCGCAACGCTCGAAAAAGCCACGCGCCCACTTAATCAAAATGCACTTATGCTTGAAGGGATTAGTGGGCCTGGCGACAGTGGCGGCCCCGCTTTTATCTTTAAAGGAGAGCAAAAATATTTAGCGGGCGTGAGTTCATGGCAAGACTACCACATCCGCGAAGGGCTTTATGGCGTTACAGAACATTATGCGCGTATATCAACCTCGGCTAAATGGATAAAAAGCCAGTTAATTCAACATAAAACACAATTGCCTAAACCCAATGCATCAAGTTTATACAAACAAATTTTAGCAGCGCCGTCTCAAGCACAACATCAATGGCGAAATGCAACGCAAATCGAGCGAAACCAACTTATTTTAACGCTTGCCTATATTCTACCTGAACAGACAATGTCATCGCTGGTGCCGCTTATCCCGCAGTTAAATGAAATAACTATGGGTGATGTCAATTTATTAGAATACGCGATTGAACTCCAAAACTGGCCACTTGTGAAAACACTGATCAGGCATAATAAAAAGCCAACAAAGTCAAACGCTCAAAACGAGCCGTTAATATCGCAGTTAGTGCGCTATTTTAACAATGAAGGTGATATCGCCCCATTTTTAGCTGCGTTAATTGACAAAGACGTGAATATAAACCAAACCGATAAACGTGGCCTGACGCCACTCGCTCATGCTGTCTATTTAGCATCAAATGGCAAGGATACATCAAACTCAATAGACCACGTTGATCAACTATTAAAATTTGGCGCAAACCCAAACATAACAACGCATGATGGCTACTCGCCATTAATGGAAGCAAGCAGGCGCTGTCATAACAAACTAATGACACGTTTGATTAGCGCAGGAGCAAATAAAAAGTTAACAGACGCGAGCGGCAAAACACAGCACGATTATTATCAAAAAAATTGTAATTAGAATACGCATACAAGGAGGTTGACCCTAGCGACTAAAGCCAACCACCCTTTGCGTTCTAAAACTAGTTTACAAATACCCAGCTAGATAGAGGCGGGACCGTAAAACCCGATGATGTCACGCTTGCCAATGCACTTACTTTATCATGACTTTTAACATGTATTGGGTGTAATTTAAATGAGTTTGCATCGTCATAAGAAAATGTTTGGGCTTCATTTTTACTATTAAAAATAACCATAATTTGCTTATTTTTAGCATCAACAGCCGCACCTTGGCGATCATCTAAATGCATTACAATTAACCCAGTTTGATGTTCCGCGAACTCACTTGGGCGATTTAAAAAGTGGACCTTGTCAATGATCTCTTTTTCACTCGATAATGAAAATAGCGGCGAGCTGGTACGTATCTCCAGCATCTCTAAAAAGCTATTTCGCGCCAATTGAATATCGGCGGTGGTTGCTTTATCACGCCCTTGGTTACCGTCCAATACTGCTGTAATTAACGGCCAATTATCCTTGTCTTTATCAGCCGGTGGTAGTCCCACATCATAATTATGACTTTGCCCACTAAAATCGACTGCGTTAAACCAGTCGCCATAATCATAGCTATCTCGTAAAAACGATTTTGAACGTAGTAATTCAGATCCCATATGAATAAACGGGATCCCCTGTCCATACATTACATACGATACACTCAAATTATGTAAACGGACTCTATCTGCCGTTGAAAGATTATATGGCAAACGATATTGGCTATTATCCCATAAGGTTTGATTATCATGTTTAGATACATAGTTAATCGTATCAGCAGGGTCGAGCGCATACCCCGTTGGTTGATTTCCATAGGGCACATCTTTACCAAGCACATTAGGTGCTAACGGGTAGTTTGCTAAATTACCAGCCAAACCAATGCGCACCTGATCAAGTGCTAACGCATACGCGTCACTATTATCTTGTTGAGCTAATTTTTCATTTGGCAAGGTTAATAATCCACTGCCAATACCTTGGCTATCGCGGGTATTGTTACCAGAGCCGCGCACTGCATCACGCAACCTATCACTGAAAGTACCAATTTCCGAACCCGCTAATTCTAATTGGCTGGCTTGCGTAAACTGGCTATTATTTTCAACTTCGCCAAAATTCCAGCCCTCGCCATAAAAATAAGTATCCGGGTCCACTTGACGCACCGCATCGCGAGCCCTAAGCATCGCGTCTTTAGGTTGGTGACCCATGAGGTCAAAACGAAAGCCATCAATTTTATAATCTCGAGCCCACACCAACAACGAATCAGTCATTAATTTGGCCATCATAGTGCGCTCAGTGGCAGTATTACCGCAGGTATAACAAGTGGACTGCTCCACCTCGGCAGAAACCGGGTTTAAGCGATGGTAATAGCCGGGTACTACTTTATCGAGCACTGAGTTATTCGCTAAACCATATTGGTGGGTATGGTTATACACCACATCCATAATCACGCGAAAGCCCATTGTATGTAGGCTTTGTACCATTTCTCTAAATTCAACGATGCGCGTAATGCCCATTGCATTACTTGCATAACTCCCCTCTGGCACCGTGTAATGAAACGGATCATACCCCCAGTTATAATCATCAAATTGACGTAATTCACTTACAAGCGCCTGTGCTTCATCCGTTCGCGTATCATAACTGGCTAATACGTTAGCAATGGTGTTGTTTTTAAGTTCCGCTTTGCTACATATTGCCGGTGATTTCGCGACATCGCACAGCTCATTCACTGAACTCGATAAATGAATTACACTTGTTTCATCTTCATTAATTGTTCCCACATCAAATGCGGGTAATAAGTGTACATTGTTAAGGCCTGCCGCTTTCAGAGACTTAAGGTGTTTGATCCCATGTGATTCAACTTCGCTGAACGCTTTATATTTGCCACGGGCAGCCAGGTTTTTAAGTGACGTATCATGTGCACTAAAGTCACGAATATGTGTTTCATATAAAATATTATCTTCTGGTTTATCAATGCTTGGCACAGTATGTGATGGCCACTCTGTTGGCTGAGTACTCTCGTGATTTAGGCTAACAACTTGAGAGTGAGTACTATTTGTTGCCAAACTTAACGAGTACGGGTCGGTAGTCGTGATGGTTTCTATTTTGCGAGTTTCGGGATGATAGACTTCAATTTGATAAACATAATAATCGAACAGCGCCGCCTGATCAGAAGTCAATTGCCACACCCCAGTGCGAAAATCTTCTGTAAGCGGCAATCGATAAGTTGGCTCAGCATTCGAGGCAGCATTTTTATAGCCCAAAACATAAACTGATTTTGCAGTTGGCGCCCATAGTTTAAATTGAACACCTGCGTCGACAACCGTTGCACCAAAGTCGTTGATTTCGTCCGCGTCATTGTCATCTTGGGTATAAAGCGCATCCAACAGTGGGCCAATCTGCATGTAAGACTGCTGCACTGCCTGCTGGTTTGATTTATTTAAAACAACCACAGACAGCTCGTTTTTAAGCAACTTTTTGACTGCGCCCGCATCAACGTTAATTGCGAATGCCGAAAAACCTTTAAGATGTGGAAACTGAGTTGCAATCTCATGGCTCATGGTTGTCGGTGTGAGTATTACTTTATGATCACCTGACTGTAATTTACCCGAAAGATACACCTCATGATGAGAAGAAGTCCCATCAATTAAAATAAGCGATGGCGTTACCCAATGTGCAGCTCCGTTGATGATGGTGTTGGCTGTCACCGCATCAACCGATTGATTTTTTGATGCACTCTCAGTTGTCACATCTGAGCATGCGCCAAGCAAAAGCACACTCGACAACCAAGGTAATAGCCCTTTTTTACTCAAAGTTAATTTATTTTTATCTATAGTCATAAGGTTCACGTTAAAATTGTCATCAATATTAACTTAACGAGTTACGTGTCGATAACATAGTGGCAAAAATCCTTTGCATACGTATTCAATAGACATCGAAGGGTCATCCCGTTTATGAATACGTATGCATACGCTATTCATCCTAAAATAGCAGCCTTATATTAAAGTCGCGCCTCTTCAAATGGGCACACAAAGCGAACAAACATATAAAACGATAAGTGCGAGCCAGAGGACTTAAGGCCCACACGACGACACTCATGGATGGCTAGGGGAGACACATTTAATGCAAAACTTTAAACCAAGCAAAATGACCTTGGCATTGCTTGCAAGCGGACTACTTACCGTAAGCGCGCCAATGTTAGCTGAAGAACAAAAACAACAAGAAGCTGAAAAAGAAGTCGAAGTAATTGAAGTAAAAGGCTTTCGTCGCAGTGTAGTTGAATCAATAAATGCCAAACGATTCAATTCAAACGTGGTTGAAGCCATCTCTGCTGAAGACATCGGTAAATTGCCCGATTCCTCTATTGCAGAATCAATTGCTCGCTTGCCTGGTTTAGCGGCACAGCGATTAGATGGCCGTGCAAGTAAAATTAGTATTCGTGGTTTTGGTGAGAATGAAAGTGGCACAACGCTAAACGGTCGAGAGCAAGTATCGATCGGTGATAACCGCGGCGTTGAGTTCGACCTCTATCCGTCAGAAATCATGAGCGGAGTAACCGTTTACAAAACGCCTAACGCAAGTTTAGAAGGCGAAGGCATTGCCGGTGTGGTTAACCTGCAAACAATCAAACCGCTCGATCAAGATGGCCGTGTTGTGCAATTTAACGGCGTTTACGAGCAGACCAGCTTTGGTAAATTAAACCCAGATGGCGATGATAAAGGTACTAAAGGTACCTTTTTCTATATGGATCAGTTTAATGATAATACCTTAGGTGTTGCGTTTGCATACACAGCGATGACCTCGCCAAACCAAGAAAAACGTTGGAACGCATGGGGTTACCCAGAGTTCGAAGTTGATGGTCAACAGTATTCAATTTTAGGCGGTGCAAAACCGTTTGTGCGCTCTTCGACACTTGACCGTGATTCAGCGATGCTAGTGATAGAATCAGCGCCGACTGACGATCTAAAAATGACATTCGATGCGCTGCATGTCGACTTTTTAGATACCAAACGTCTACGCGGTATTGAAGTGCCATTTGCTTGGGGACAAGGCTCATTATCAGCACAGCAAATCGACCCTGCTACTGGATTTATTACCCAAGGCACAACGGACGGACAGCGTGTTGTCGTGCGTAACGACTATGAAACCCGTGACGCAGATCTGTTATCACTTGGCTTTAATACGCTGTACAACGCAACCGATACGATTGAAGTTGAGTTTGATGCCAGCTATTCAAGCGTTGAACGTAAAGTATGGAGTGTTGAGAGTTACGCAGGCACAGGTCGAGGGGATGGCCGCGGCGCCGCTGATACACTTGGGTATGTATTCAATGGCGGCAATACCGGTGCGACGTTCTCGCATAATTTAGACTATAGCGATTACAATTTAATCCAACTCGGCGGTCCGCTAAGTTGGGGTTGGAGCGGTGCGCTTAACGAAAAATACGGCGTAGTTGGTACTGAGTATGAAAACCAATTACAAGACGGCTTTATTAATGCGCCAAACATTGACGATGAATTATTATCATTAAAGCTTGCTGCAAAACAAGCCGTTGAGCTCGACTTCATTACCGATATTTCATACGGCATGGCATACCGTGAGCGCGAAAAAACAAAACAGTCTGAAGGTTACTTTATGACCCTCAGTAGCTTTAACTATCCAAATAACCCTGGCATGATGGTGGTGCCAGAGCAATATCGTTTAGGCTCAGCCAATCTTGACTTCATCGGTATGGGCGACATGGTAGCTTACGATACCAATGGCCTGATCCGCGACGGTTACTATGACTTGCTACAGGAAAGCCTAACTAACCCATCACATGCCACTAAATCGTGGATGGTAAAAGAAGAAGTAGTGTCAGCGTTTGTACAAGCTGCCATCGATACTGAAGTTGGCGACATGCCACTAACCGGTAATGTTGGCCTTCGTTACGTACGCACTGAACAATCGTCTCGCGGCAACGCATTCAATACCGTTGATGGTAAAGTTGTCAGCCAAGCAACCAATTTGAGCCACGATTATAGCCACCTATTACCAAGCCTAAACTTAACGTTACGCATTGATGAAGACCAATCGCTGCGTTTTGGTGCAGCGAAAACAATTTCTCGTGCTCGTCTCGATGAAATGAACGCATCATTTAACGCAAGTTACAATCAACAGCCTGATGACAATGGTAACTACTGGAGCGTAAACGGGGGCAACCCATCGCTTGAGCCAAAAGAAGCCATCGGTCTTGATTTAACTTATGAAAACTACTTCAGCCAAGAAGGTTACTTTGCGGTTGCAGTTTTCCACAAAGACATTAGTAACTGGATTTTTGACGGTAGCTACGAAGTGGACATGACAGGTGTCGCAGATCCTGCAACAGGTGAAATCCCGCCTACATCAACAGGCACAGGTAGTGGTAAAGTTAACGGCGGCGACGGTACGCTATGGGGCTATGAAATTTCAGGTACGCTACCATTTAACGTTTTCTCTGAAGCCCTTGATGGCTTTGGTATGATTGCGAGCTACACTGGCGTTGAATCTGATATGGAAGACCAAAACGGCAACGAATTTGAGTTACCAGGGTTGTCTGAAAGCATTTCAACATTCACGCTATACTATGAGCATAAAGGCTTTTCAGTACGTACCAGCATGCGCCATCGCGACGACTTTAAAGGCGATGTGTACGGTTTAGGTTTCGATACGGTACAAGTTGATATTATGGGTGAAACAATTTGGGATGCGCAAATTGGCTACGACTTCGGTGAAGCGGGTTATGAAAAGCTGGATGGCTTATCTGTCTTCTTACAAGGTTACAACTTAACCGAAGAACCATTTACGTCACTGCAAGGTGACAACGCGTTGCAAGTCCGTGATTATCAAGACTATGGTAGCTCATTCCTACTTGGGTTCAGCTACAAACTATAAGTCGATTTCCCTGCGACTGTGAGAATTAAGCCCTTGTAAACCGTGTTACAAGGGCTTTTTTTATACATACAATACGCAAAACATGAAGCGGAGTTTACAGTGAACAAAAAAATTGAAAAAGTGGTCATCGTCGGCGGTGGCACCGCAGGTTGGATGAGCGCGTCGTTACTGGCTAAAGTATTAGGCAAATCAATTTCAATTGAACTCGTTGAATCAGATCGGGTTAACACCATAGGCGTTGGCGAAGCGTCAATCCCGCCCATCACCCACTTTAATCAAGCCATCGGTGTTGACGAAGCCACTTTTATGAAAGCGACTAAAGCGACCATCAAGCTCGGTATCGAATTCAATGGCTGGAATCAAATTGACGACAGTTATATGCATGCCTTTGGCAACATAGGTAAAACTTTTCCCTTTTGTGACTTTCATCACTTTTGGTTGAAATCACAAAAAAACGATTCTCCAAACAAAATCGACCCAAAGCAATATTGGGATTATTCACTCAATTATTTGGCAGCAAAAAGCAATAAGTTTGCGCCTATAAAAGCCATTCCAAACACTAACTTACCGGGCATGGCCCATGCGTATCATTTTGATGCGGGCCTCTATGCGCAATTTTTAAGTGAACATGCGCAAACACTCGGTGTTAAACGAACTGAAGGTCATGTAAAACAAGTACATCTGTGTAAGCAAACTGGTGCAGTTTCGCATCTTGATATTGAAGGCCAAGAATCCATTTTTGGCGATTTATTTATTGACTGTACAGGCTTGCACGCACTGCTTATTGAAAAAGCACTCGGAACCGGCTTTGAAGACTGGTCTCATTGGTTGCCTTGCAACAGTGCAGTCGCAGTGGCAAGTGAATCGAGCGCTGAGCTTGAGCCTTATACCCGTTCAAGCGCACAATCCGTTGGCTGGCAATGGCACATTCCTTTGCAACACCGAACCGGCAACGGTTTAGTGTACAGCGATAAACATTTGAGCGATGAGCAGGCAAAAGCAAACTTACTGGCCAATTTAACGGGTAAAGCGATTGGTGAGCCGCGTGTTATAAAATTCCGCACCGGGCGCAGACGCAAAGTGTGGCAAAAGAATGTAGTGAGTATCGGCCTTTCTAGTGGTTTTTTAGAACCGCTCGAATCGACCAGTATCCATTTAATTCAAACTGCAGTGATTCGCCTAGTCAAGTTTTTCCCACACTTAGGTATTGATGAACACGAAGTCGCTCAGTTTAATGCCCTATCGCAGCAAGAATTAGAGGGCATTCGTGATTTTATTATTCTGCACTATAAACTAAATCAACGTGATGACAGCGACTTTTGGCGCGCCTGCCAACGTATGGACATACCAGGTTCTCTAGCACACAAAATCGCACTGTTTAAAGCGACAGGTAAAGTGCACTGCGCGCCTGACGATCTTTTTACACCGGTTGCTTGGCAGCAAGTAATGATAGGTCAAGGTAACATCCCTAACGATTATCATGCTTTAGTTGATGGTCTTAGTGACGATCAATTAGATGACTTAATGAGCAGTCTCAAAACCCTGATCACCACAACCGTTGAAAAACTGCCATCGCATCAAGCGTATCTAACAAAAGCCCTCGACCTGAAATAAAGGCCCAATTTAACTTAGTGCGGGCCATTCGCCCGTTGAGTTACCTTAGAATAGGCATTGATTGAAAAAGGAAAGGCGACACCGGACGATGGGCAGAAGTTGGTCCGGTGTCTTTGGGGTTTTTCAGTTCAAAAATTAAAGTTGATAAAGGTTAAAACTAAGCCCCCTCACTTCATTTGTATTTGCGTTATGCTCACTATGAATAAGTTTCGCTGATTTAGGTAAACCGACAACATCAATCGATTTCGCAGTCGTTGCAGTATTAAAGATGGCAACGACCTGATGCATCTTGCCAAATTGATCTAAATAGGCGCGCTTAATCGCAAATAGCCCGGCGTTGTCTTCTGAATACAGGGTTGTTTGCGTTCCTCGACGAAGCGCAATATGCTGTTGGTATAACTCAGCATATTTGGCAAAGGTTTTGTAGAATAAGTGGTCTTGGTCAAAATTGTCGTCCGCTGTGGTACGATTGGTCGCTAACAAATTGTCATCGTTATAGCTTGCAACCTGCGACGGCATCATATTTTGACGCGCATCTTGGTCGCCGCCATCACCAACAAAACCTTGTTCATCACCATAATAGACAACTGGCACGCCACGACTAAAATACATTAATGCATGACCGAGTAAGGTACGCTTTATAATTTCTTGCTCAGTGTATTTTTTGTCACTATTTTTAAGCTTAAATGCGAAACGACCCATATCATGGTTGCCGGTAAAATTAACCAAATCATTGGCATTGTAGCCTTGTTCAGTTTGATACAAATGATCTTTTGCAAATAACTTAGCAAGCTCCGTTGTCCCCTTTTGATTTACCAGCACAGCTTCTATGGTGCCCGCCAATGCAAAATCAAGTACCGAGGGCATTTTTCCCTCTGTCATAAATGGGCTTAAAAGCTCGGGTTCAAAGCTGTATGCTTCACCATACATCATAAAGTTATTGATACCGAGTGATTTTGCATGGGCAAGTAACGCAGGCGAAAATTCAGTCCAAAATTCCATATTAACGTGTTTAACAGTATCAATACGAAAACCATCCGGCTTAAATTCTGTAATGATATTTTTATAAATATCAATCATGCCTTCAACGACTTTTGGCTCAGTTGTTTTAACATCATCGAGTCCCGCAAAATCCCCTTTAATTGAACTCTCTCCTGACCAATGCGAATCCCCCTGATTATGATACAAATCAATATCATTCAACCAAGACGGTACTTTGACCGCTTCTTCGCCTTTAGGAATAAGCGCAGTGTAACTGTCATTCGCTAAATTATTGGTCGCTTTGAATTGGCAGCGGTCGCCTTCAACGATCCAACCTAAGCCGTCTTCACCATGACACTCCTGGTACTTGATAACATCGGCAGTGTGATTTGTAATGATATCAAAATAAACTTTAATATTTCGGGCATGAGCTAATTCTATAAATTGCTTGAGCTCGGCATTACTCCCCCAATGCGGGTCTATTTCAGTGAAATCGAGGATCCAATAGCCGTGATAACCAGACGTTCCCGCTTGCATAGCACGGTTTCTAAGCATTGGCGTCATCCAAATCGCAGTGATCCCCATTTCATCCAAATACGGTAATTTTTCAGTGAGTCCAGCTAAATCGCCGCCGTGATACATGCCTTTATGTGTCACGTCGAGTCCACCACGTGATAGGGCACGTTTTACGTCACCTTCTTTGGCACCGAGGTCGTTACTTTCATCTCCGTTATAAAAACGGTCTGGCAACACAAAGTAAAACACCTCATCTTGGAACGGCCGTTGTTGATAAGGCAATAGCTGACTGGCTTTTGATGCATGGGTTTTAAGTGAAGCGATTGTCGTATTTGGCGCTTCAGGTGTGCCTGAATTCACATCATCACTTTGTTTACACGCACTCAACGATGTCGCTAACATCAGCGACAGGGCAATTTGGGATAGTCGGCTATTGCATATCATTATTATTGTTCCTTTATAGCTTTGCGTAATAGCATGAAAAAGCTGGCATTACTAAAGTATTACCGTGATTCGTTGCGCATAGTAACGGATGGTCATTTTGCGCTACCAACTGTTCATTATTAAGTTCAGCTAGTTCTACTTTGGTCAATTCATTGCTTAAGTTAAACACAGCAAGCATCGTCGAACCTTGATAGTCACGTTTAAATGCAAGTATCGGCTCAGCCGTATCGATAAACTCTATCTCACCCCACAAAATAGCTGGGTGCGATTTACGCCACTCGCTAAATTGCCTAAAACTATTGAGTACAGATTGTGTATTGCCCTCTTGTACATCAACGGCTTTTGCATGGTGTTCACTTGGAACAGGTAACCACGGTTTTGCGCCACTAAAGCCTGCATTTTCAGCGTCTGAATGCCATGGGTGCGGCGTACGACATCCATCACGGCCTTTAAATTGTGGCCAAAAGGTAATGCCGTATGGGTCTTGTAAGTCTTCGTACGCGATATCCGCTTCGGTCAAACCAAGCTCTTCTCCTTGGTATGTGCAAACACTACCACGCAGCGATGAAATCAACGCGTAGAGCATTTTCGCCAAATCGGTATTGTTTTCAGCACCGTATTTTTTGCCCCAACGTGTTGCGACACGCTGAACATCATGGTTTGAAATAGACCAACAAGGCCAACCATCTGAAACGCGAGACTCTAATGATTGCACCACTTGTCTGATATAACTTGCGCTAAAATCATCGGTCAATAAATCGAAGCTGTAACCCATATGTAGACGCTTGTTGCCTTGAGTATACTCTGCCATAGTTTTTAGCGAATCTTCAGATGAAATTTCACCTAATGCAACCGAGCCTGGATACTTATTTAGTAGTGCACGAATGTCTTCCATAAAGCCAAGGTTTTCGTCTTGCGTATTATTATAATAATGATACTGATAGGCATACGGATTTTTTTCATCAAAGCCGATACTAGTGCGCAGCTCTTTTGGCTTGCTCGGATTATCACGTAGTTGTGCATCATGAAAACAAAAGTTCACTGCATCGAGTCGAAAACCGTCCACACCGCGTTTTAACCAAAATTCAATATTGTCTAATACTGCTTTTTGTACGCGCGGATTATGGAAATTTAAATCAGGCTGACTGGTTAAAAAATTATGCAAATAATACTGTTGACGACGCGGCTCCCACGTCCATGCAACGCCACCAAATATCGACAACCAGTTATTAGGTGGGGTGCCATCTGCTTTTGCATCTGCCCATACATACCAATCGGCTTTGTCATTGGTTTTATCTTCACGGCTTTCTAAAAACCACGCATGTTGATCAGAAGTGTGGCTTAACACCTGATCAATCATAATTTTTATACCCTTGGCATGCGCTTTTTCAATAAGTTCATCAAAGTCAGCTAAACATCCAAATAAGGGATCAATATCGCGGTAATCACTAATATCGTAACCAAAGTCTTTCATCGGAGATTTAAAAAACGGCGACACCCAAATTGCATCAACACCGAGACTGGCAATATAATCAAGCTTGGCAATAATTCCTGGAATATCGCCAATACCATCTTGGTTTGCATCATAAAAACTGCGTGGATAAATCTGGTAAATTACCGCGCCACGCCACCACATCTGTTCTGTCATTAAAAACCCCAAAAAAGACTTTTAGCGCCCTTATGCAAATGTGCAATGGGCTGTTGTTGTAACAATTTCAAGCATACGCAATTCGTTTTTAAGCGAACACCCTTTGCATACGTATTCAAGATATGCGCGGCAAAAGAATGGCGTTATTATCAAATTCAATTCGAACTTATTAGGGCTTAACGATATGAAAAGCTGGATAACAAAAATAACTGCCAGCATCTTGTTGCTTGTTACAACATGTGCCATTTATGCACAAACCAGCTCAGAGATAAGTAGCGCACCTAAGCACTATGTGTCGCATTCAATCGCAGACAATCGATTAATAATTCAGACCAACTTGGGCGAAATAACGTTAAGTGCGCTGACTCAAAGCGCCTTTTCAGTTAACTATAAAGCACTCGATAACCGCATACATGCAAGTGAGTTAGCGTCATACGCAATTAAAGAAAATCATGACTTAACGCCAATCACAGTGACTAAAAAGAACAACAGCTTAGTTGCCGATGCAGGTGCATTGAGTGCAAAAATTACGCTGAAGCCGTTTTCCATTTCGTATTATCGTGGCGATAAACAGCTGATCAGCGAAAAAGTCGGTTTTTTTAGCGGAGAAGTTATTGAAGAAACGGAGCACGAACAAAAAACCACTCATCTGCGTAGCCCAATCCACGGAGTTAATTTTGAAATTGACGAACAAGAACAGTTTTTAGGTGGTGGTCAACGGGTGATTGGTATGAACCGACGAGGTCACCGATTACCACTTTATAACCGAGCTCATTACGGCTATGAAACCCACTCAACACAAATGAATTACTCGTTGCCCGCGGTAATGTCAGATAAGCACTATATGGTCGTGTTTGATAATGCAGCGAAAGGCTGGCTCGACATTGCAAAATCAACAAAAAACACATTACAGTTTGAAGCCGTTGCTGGCAGCAATCGCTATCTTATTGTCGCAGGTGACAATACCACCAACCTTATTGAGAACTATGTTGATATTACGGGAAAACAACCTATGCCACCGCGCTGGGCGTTCGGTAATTTTGCCTCGCGATTTGGCTATCGTACACAACAGGAAGTACTTGATACCGCAGCCCGTTTTCGCGATTTAGAGATTCCACTCGATGCGATTATTCTCGATTTGTATTGGTTTGGTAAAGATATCAAAGGCCATATGGGAAATCTTGCGTGGGACTACAACGCATTTCCAACACCGCAAAAAATGCTCACACAGCTAAATAATGACAACATTAAGCCTATTCTAATCACTGAACCATTTATTTTGTCATCGTCACATCGCTTCCAAGAAGCTGTAGAACAAAACGTGTTGGCAAAAGATATTAACGGCAACGCCAAAACATTCGATTTTTATTTTGGCAATACCGGTATTGTTGACGTGTTCAATAAAACGGGGCGTGATTGGTTTAATAACATCTACCGCGACCTTGAAAAACAAGGTGTTAAAGGATGGTGGGGCGACTTAGGTGAGCCAGAGGTTCACCCAAGTGATACCTTACACACGCTCGACAGCGGCGCTATCGTCAGTGCCGATGCAATACATAACGCTTATGGCCATCAATGGGCAAAAATGGTGTTTGATAATCTCGTTGAACTCAACCCAACTGAACGCCCTTTTATTTTAATGCGTTCAGGTTTTGCGGGGTCGCAGCGCTATGGCATGATCCCGTGGACCGGTGATGTGAATCGTACTTGGGGTGGATTACAGCCACAGGTCGAGTTAAGTCTACAAATGGGATTGTTTGGATTAGCCTATACTCACTCTGATCTTGGCGGGTTTGCAGGTGGCGAACATTTTAATAAAGAACTTTATATACGCTGGTTACAATACGGTGTGTTCCAACCTATTTTTCGCCCTCACGGACAAGAACATATCCCCTCTGAAGTGGTATTTCATGACCAAGAAACGCAAGACATTTTACGTAAATTTATTCAGTTGAGGTATCAGCTCCTACCTTATAACTACACCCTCGCATTTCAAAATAGCACGAGCGGTATGCCATTAATGCGGCCAACTTTTTTTGATGATGCAACAACCCTTAACAATACTCAAAGTTATCTTTGGGGTGATGCGTTTTTTGTGCATCCGATTACAAAAGCGGGTTTAACACAGGTGTCTGTCGACTTGCCAAGCGGTGTCTGGTTCGATTACTGGAACGGCACTAAATATCAAGGCGGGCAAACTATCACAGTGAACACGGCATTAAACACCATTCCTGTGTTTGTAAAAGCGGGTGCCTTTATCCCAAGTGTCGACACGATAAATTCAACGGCGCACTACAGTGGCGATAAAATAAAACTAAGTTATTATGCCGATGAATCAATGACCCAATCCGCCGGACAAATGTACGACGATGACGGCGAAACACGCAATGCTATCAATGACAGTGCCTATCGCCTGTTTGAATTTAGCTCAACACATACAAAAAAGACGCTCGACCTACACATATCAAGCACCGGAGGTGGCTATAAAAAAGAGCCAAACAAGCGAATTTTCGCAATTAATATTAACCATTTATTAGATAAGCCCGCTCAAGTGTTAGTAAATGGCAAGCAGATTTCTAACTATGACTGGCAAACATCAAACCGTACGTTAGTGATAAATGTACAATGGCAACAGCAACCGATTAACGTGAAGGTAATCAAGCATGACTAAATCACCCACTCATCTTATTGCCGACATTGGCGGAACCAATATTCGAATCGCAGTTGTAACACCGCAATCGGAACATGAACAAGGTCAATATTATCAAGATGTTGAGACATATAAGTGTGCCGACTACAGTAACTTAGCGGCTGTTCTACAAAGTTATATTGAAAAAAAAGGGCTTGTCGGGAAACCGTTAGACGCCTGCTTAGCGATTGCCTGCCCGGTCGATGACGACCTTATTTCAATGACCAATTTACCATGGCAGTTTTCGCAATCACAGCTAAAAGAGCAACTTGGTTTTTCAACTCTGACCCTAATCAATGATTATACCGCCATTGCGATGGCGATCCCGTTATTGAGTGAACAACAAAAAGTAAAGGTGGGCGGCGGCGAAGCAATTTCCGGAAAAGCGATTTCAGTGTGTGGGCCAGGTACCGGCCTTGGTGTTGCGAATCTCGTGCCCGTTGACAATAAATGGGTATGTATCAGTGGCGAAGGCGGTCATGTTGACTTTGCGCCGGTCGGTGAATTTGAAATTAGTATTTTAAAGTATCTTAATCGCATTAAAGCACGGGTATCGTATGAGCAACTTTTATCTGGCTATGGTTTAGAACAAGTTTATCAAGCAGTCTGCGCAATTAAACACGATACCAATAACGAACGTTTGACCGCGGCAGATATTTCAGCAAAAGGTGTTAATGGTGAATGCGAGCTATGTCGCTTAAGTTTAAGCGTTTTTTGTCGCGTACTAGGCGCTTTTGCAGGTAATCTTGCACTCACTTGCAATAGTCTCGGTGGCGTTTATATTGCAGGCGGAATTGTGCCACGCTTTATTGATTTCGTTAAAACATCAGCCTTTCGAGAGCGTTTTGAAAGTAAAGGTCGCCTATCTCATATTACACGCCAAGCGCCAACCTACATTATTACTGAACAACAACCGGGTTTACTCGGTGCCGCTGCATACGCTTTGCAAAGTTGAATACGTATGCATAACGTGGTGGTGACATTCTATACTCTGTATATTGGGTGTAATAAACGTAACTAGTATAACAAGAGTCTTGCGTATGACCGCCGTTCAACAACAAACACATAAACCTAAGCTCAGCTTCTGGCAAATCTGGAACGTGAGCTTTGGTTTTTTAGGTGTGCAATTTGGTTTTGCACTACAAAATGCCAATGCCAGCCGTATTTTGTCGGATCTTGGTGCCGATCTGCATTCACTTTCTCTATTTTGGCTGGTCGCGCCAGTCATGGGCTTACTCATTCAACCAATCGTGGGGGCAGCCTCCGATCGGACGTGGAATCGATTTGGCCGGCGCAACCCGTATATTTTAGCAGGCGGCATTGCCGCAGCCTGTGGCATGTTGCTGATGCCAAACTCAGCACTTGTCGCAACCATTATTACACCGCTAATTTTTGGCGCCATGATGCTGGCCTTGATGGACGCTGCATTTAATCTTGCATTCCAGCCATTTAGAGCCTTAGTATCGGACATGGTACCCGCACAACAACGTAATGTTGGCTATTCAATTCAATCTTTTTTAATCAATATTGGTGCCGTATTCGGTTCAATTTTACCGTTTTTACTCACCAATGTGATTGGTCTTGAAAATGTCGCTGACAAAGGACAAGTTGCTCCGTCTGTCATCTGGGCATTTTATATTGGTGCTTCAGTGATGCTGGGCTCAGTACTTTGGACCGTGATCCGTACAAAAGAATACGCCCCAGGCGAAAAAGGCTTGCCAGAACTCGATGTAAAACCAAAACAACCGCTATCACAGCGTTTAAGCGGTTTTTGGCTATTAATGAAAAGTATGCCGCGCACAATGAAGCAACTTGCCGTTGTTCAGTTTTTCTCATGGTTTGCTCTCTTTATTATGTGGGTGTACACCATGCCTGCTATTACGCAACATATTTGGGGAATTGACGCGAAATGGTTCGACCCGAATTACCTCGATTCCCTAACGCAAGTGCCGGCTTTTGTGGCACAAGCAAAAGGAGCTGCCGGTGATTGGGTTGGTATTATGTTTGCGGCTTACTCTCTGTTTGCCGCCATCGCATCTCTCTTTTTAGCGAAGCTTGCTAATAGTTGGGGTCGAAAGCTCACCTATTCTTTATCATTGTTGCTCGGCGCGATCGGCTACTTAAGCATTATGTTGATGCAAAATCCAGAGCCGACCACAGTAAACCTGATGATTACACAAATCGATGTACCGCAAGGGGCAGTGAGTTTACTAATTTCAATGATAGGTGTTGGTATTGCATGGGCTGCAATTTTAGCGATGCCATATGCTATTTTAGCGGGCAGCTTACCGGTCAAACAAACCGGCGTTTATATGGGTATTTTTAACTTTACCATCGCCGCGCCGCAAATAGTTTCGGGTATTTTCGCCGGTTGGATACTGACCTCTGTATTTAATAATGAGGCGATTTATATCATTATGATGGCTGGTGTTTCGATGCTGCTTGCGGCAATTTCAGTGTATTTTGTCAGCGATGGCGTGACTGAAGAAGCAAACACGATTGAGGCTAATGCAACGGCCTAATGTAGCAGTCCTAATGTATCAGTATTAAAGAATAAATCGTGCTACCTAGTGGCACGATTTACGAATAATTAATTGCGGTGGAATTAAGGTCGTTTTTACATCAGACCCTTCAATTGATGATAGTAAGGATTCAACCAGTAGCTCACCAGCGAGTTTGGTATCTTGCTTAACCGTAGTCAACGGCGGGAAAGTAAAACTAGCGACCGCAATATCATCAAACCCGACCACGGCGATATCTTCTGGTATTTTAATACCGCGTTCGGTCAACGCACGCATCGCACCAATCGCAATCAAATCACACGCTGCACAAATCGCATCAAACGACTCACCCGAATCAAGTAATTCATTCGCCGCTTTGTAACCTGCATCTTCAGTATAGAGCGCGTTAATTTGCAGTTTTGGGTTAACTGTTAGACCACTGTCATTTAGTGCTTGGCAATGCCCTTTATATCGTTCGAAAAACTCGGGCGCATGCGACGATGCACTGCCCAAAAAGGCAAGCTGCGTTCGACCTTGCTTAATAACATGCTCGGTTACCACTTTACCGCCATTAAAGTTGTCACTACCGATGGCGGTAATTGGTACGTCACTCACCTCAGCCCCCCAGCGGACAAAGTGAGTCCCCTGCTCAGTTAACTTTACAAGTTTTTCTGCAAAATCAACGTAATCACCATACCCGAGTAGGATAAGACCGTCGGCTTTATTGCTGTCTTCAAAATCGGCATGCCAATCGTTACTCGCTTGTTGAAATGAAACCAACAAGTCGTAGCCACGATTGGCGCACGCGCGTGTAATACTACCGAGCATCGAAAGGAAAAATGGATTTATTGCTGAGTCATCACTGGTGGAATCTTCAAACAGCAAAAGCGCTATGGTATCACTTTGTTGAGAACGCAAGTTACTGGCATTTTTATCAACTTTGTAATTGAGCTCTTTCGCGATTTGCTGAACTTTTTTTCTTGTTTCTTCATTCACTAATGGGCTATTGCGCAGTGCTCTTGAAACCGTTGACTGCGACACACCTGCCTTATAGGCAATATCAAATGAGGTTGCTTTACCTTTCACGTATAAAAACCTATGAAATTTCGCTGACTAAAATATACCTGACCCTTAGAGTTAAGTATAGATATCATTCAAATCCATAACTGATTAATTTTGTTTGTGTAAGTAGCTCTTAACACAGGCACAACGCATATAATTAGATGACGTGTGAATGAACAAAGTGAGTTAACTCACACGCCAAAAAATTAGAAAATGACTACGGAACCCCATGTCCTTTGGCTGCAACCCATATTCGATACCATTGATCTTGACTTAATTGCAGTGACAACGCGTCAACCGCACATTGCACCCGTTCAATTTTACCACTGCCAATAATCGGCACCGGTTGCGAAGGCAGTTTCATGACCCATGCAAAGAGTACTTGTTCAATACTCTGCGCATTAACCTCTAACGCAATGTTAGATAATACGTCTCTCAATCGCTTGGTTTGCTCTGTATGTTCAGAAAATAGTCGACCGCCCGCTAAACACGACCATGCCATCGGTTTAATACGTTGTTGTTGCAAGAACTCTAAAATTCCCGAATCTAATATTGGCAAATTAAGTGGATTAATCTCAATTTGATTGGTTACGAGTGAAAAATCAAGGCGCGATTGCAACAAAGCCATTTGTGGTATCGTGAAATTAGACACTCCGAAATGCCTTACTTTACCAGTAGCTCTGAGCTCTTCAAACGCACTTGCCACGTCATCAGCGTTGAGCAAATAGTCAGGGCGGTGTAATAGCAATACATCGATATAATCTGTGCCTAAACGCGTTAAGGAAATATCAACGGAGTTCAAAATCGTCGCTTTGCTACTATCATAATGGTTGACCGTTGCCGTTTTATTTAAGCTAGTCAGTTCAATTCCGCATTTCGTCACGATTTCAATCTGTTGACGGATACTCGAATCATGTTTCAAAGCATCGCCAAATTGCTGCTCACAGGAAGGATTTCCGTATAAATGGGCATGATCGACCGTTGTAATACCTAATTCAATATGTTGCTTTAAAAATGATAAACACTGCTGCGAAGTCATTTGCCAATCATTTAATCGCCAATATCCTTGCACCAGTTTTGAAAACATGGGTCCGTCGGTTGCCATTTTTTCGCGGGTCATTTGCGCCATCGTGTTTCTCAAATACAAATTAAAGAACCGAGTATTATGAAAAGGTAATTCAATTTCAATAAACTACATACGAATGCAACAGGAATACCTAGGCTTTTTAGTATGCTTCACGCAACACTCATTAAATTTAACGCTTAACGTTTACAACTTTGTTGATGTGTATTCCTAAGCGCTTAATTAACCGGCTTAAGTTAGCGCGATCTAAACTAAGGCGCTTGGCGCATGCACTGACATTACCTTGTTCGTCCTGCAACATACGTAATATAAGTTTTCGTTGATAATCATCGATATGTTGACGCAGATTTAAATTGGTCAAAGGTTCATTAGGCGTGACCAACTCACCATATGATGAGTCATTCGTTGGATTTAATTGGTCGCAGTCCGTTACTTCAATACGAACTATACCCGTTGCCTCGGAGTTATTTTGATAACGGGCGCTCGCCTTTAATGCTGCACGACTAATTGAGTGCTCAAGCTCGCGTACATTACCCGGCCACGCATAACTCGACAAGTAATCGAGCACATCGGGGGCCAACTTTAGCTGATTTAAACCGAGTTTTCGTTTTGTTTTTTCAGCAAAAAAACCGCTCAATAACACAATATCACCTTGGCGCTTACGAAGTGGCGGTACGGTAATTGGGAACACATTTAAACGATGATACAAATCAGCTCGAAAACGGCCTTTCTCAACCTCAAGCGCTAAATCTCGATTGGTTGCCGCAACAATACGCACATCCACATTGATAACTTTGTCCTGTCCAACAGCTTGTATCTCATTGCTTTGAAGTGCACGCAGCAATTTACTTTGTGCGCCAAGTGGTAGCTCACCAATTTCATCTAAAAACAGTGTGCCTGAGTCTGCAATTACAAACTTGCCTGCACGGTCTTTTTCGGCACCGGTAAAGGCGCCTTTAACATGGCCGAACAATTCACTTTCAATGAGGTTTTCAGGTAAGGCTGCACAATTTAAATAGACGAGTGGCGATTTAGCCCGCGCCGATTGCTGATGAATATTATGCGCCACCAACTCTTTACCCACGCCACTTTCACCTTCAATCAGCACATTAAATTCTGACGACGCCACCAGGCTGATTTCTTGTTTCAATTTGGCCATAGCCGTACTTTGCCCGATTAATTCATTTTGTTCAGCCATAACATTCGGTTGGCTAAGGGCGGCGACAACTTGTTGTGAATGCTGCACATTTGATTCAAGTAATTCAAGCGTTAGCGCGGTATTTAAACTAACCGCAGCCATTGCGGCTATCACTTCGAGGGTGCGTTCGGCGATATCATCAAATACATGCGGGCTAAGGCTATCGAGTGTCAACACGCCAAGTAACTTGTCTTCAAAATAAAGCGGTAACCCCATACAAGAATGCACGGGTAAGTCTCCTTCTCGGTCAATTAATAAGCCATCATAGGGATCGGGTAAAGGACAATTCGATGCAAAGCGTACCGCCTTATTTGACAAACATATTTCAGCAAAGCGTGGATGTTCAACAATATAGAAACGCCGTCCTAAGGTATCGCGACTTAATCCTTGCTGTGCCAGCGGCACTAAATAATCGCCCTTGTAGGCGAGCAAAGCAACCGCTTCACACGTTATCGTTTTACGTATGGTACTTAATAAACTATCAAAACGACTTAGCGAATTGAGGCTTTTCGCTAAGTCGATTGACAGCTCAATTAGGGCGGTCGATGAGATATCTTTCATAACCATCACTGTAAAAAGTCATTTTGATTCATTGTAGTCATTAAGACTGCATATAGCAACAAGTCAAAATGACTACGCACCCCAACGAAATCCATCTAAGCAATTGTTTATCAAGAAAATAAATTTATGGCACCAAATTTGATTATACAAAGTATGTCGTACTTAGCAAAAATCAAAATGTATTATCAAACAACACCGGCTAAATCAGAAACATTATCAATCCAACAAGAAGAAAAAAACTATGCGCAATGCATTAACGTGGGTAATTGGCTAATGATTATATGCGGCTTAATTACAGCACTGTGTTTGTTCGTCAACTTTGGCTTTGAGCAATTCTTTTCACTCGGCGTTCAAATCGCAGGACACATCGCAACGATTGTCTTTGCAGCGTTATTTAAAATTGGTTACGTCGTGCGTTGTATTGGCGCACATGGCCTTGGCCATCAATCCTTTTAACTCAACAAAATTATTTTTTCTTACAAACTGGCTATCACTTTGTCGTGCCACATTTATTAATTAGGAACTCTTATGTTAACTAAAACAGATATCGAAATTGTAAAAAGTACCGCTCCTTTGCTCGAGCAAGGCGGCAGCCTAATTACTACCCATTTTTATGAGCGTATGTTTAAACATAACCCAGAAGTCAAAGGTATTTTTAATATGAGCAATCAACTTACAGGACGTCAGCGCGTCGCTCTATTTGAGGCCATTTTAGCCTACGCCCAAAACCTCGATAATTTGGCGGTTTTAAAGCAAGCGGTGGAACGCATTGCTAACAAACATGCGAGTTTTTACATTCAGCCAGCCCACTACGACATTGTTGGCCATCACTTAATTGAAACATTTCGCGAATTGCTGCCAGAGCAATTTACAACCGACGTTGAAAACGCGTGGTTAAAGGCATATCAAGTGCTCGCGGGTGTATTTATCAACCGTGAAGAACAAATATACAGTGAAAATGAAGCTCAAATTGGCGGCTGGCGCGGCAAACGAGCATTCAAACTCATAAGTAAAAATGCGGAGTCGCAACTCGTTACTAGCTTTGTGTTTGAACCCGTTGATTTAAACCCGGTAGCGGACTACCTTCCAGGGCAATATATCGGTATTGAAATTGACGATGCGAGACTTGCTAATACCGAAATTCGCCAATATTCGCTATCCGATAAAGCAAACGGTAAAACATACCGTATTTCAGTTAAACGCGAGCTTGGAGAACATCCAGGCCAAGTTTCCAACTATCTACATGACAATTTAAACGTTGGCGATCTGGTTGACTTATATGCGCCAACGGGCGATTTCTTTTTTACCGATCAACAAGCTCCGATTGCGCTTATATCTGCGGGCGTTGGCTTAACCCCAATGCAAGCCATGTTAGAGAATAAACATGCGATAAAGTACCCGCACCCAGTCCACTACATTCACGCTTGTGAAAATCAAGCGCAGCACTCGTTTGCCGAGCGCACTGAAACACTCTGTCACCACAACAACTGGCATTTATCAACTTGGTATCGGGATGATAAAAGCAACACTAATAACGATATCAAACATGGTTTCATAGACTTTAGTCAAGAGTCATTGCCAATTGAAAACGGTCACTTTTATTTATGTGGTCCGCTGCAATTTATGGCATTTGCAAAGTCTGAGTTACTCGGATTAGGGGTTGCTGCAACTCGTATTCATTATGAAGTATTTGGCCCACATGCCAACTTATAAATGAAACACCGCTCACCAAATTTAAGCCGCGCATTCAGTGCGCGGTATTTACACCAGTAATATACAAACGTTTCCGAGTAGATTTTAAAATTGTTTTTAAATCAAAAGACGAACATTAAGCTCACTGAGCCTTGCTAGCAATGCGTTCGAAAACCGCTAAACATGCAATTCTATTTTTTTCAGCTTGCCCGTCTTGCCAAACATTTTCTTTTAACACCTTCATTGCTAACGCAATATGAATAGTTTCCACGTCAATCGGTGCATCAAAAAACGGGACCGTGCATAAATCATTGATCTGCTCTATCGCATTCGGTAGAGATAGCACTGCTTTTGGATTTTTTAGCAAACCTCTTGCCAATGCATTATAAACAGCAAGTGTTGTTGATGTATTGGTATATTTAAGCGCCTGTGGTGATAATTTGATGGCATCAGCACTACCGTATTCAATTAAATGCAAATAGTAGTTGAAGTCACTATTTGAAACATCTTCGCTAAAATACCGCGTCCCTTTCTCGTTCAATGAGTCGTAAAAGTCAGTAAGAAACTCAAACGAATAAGAGAAAAACGAAGTTATCATTAAAATAAACCCAAACAACCTCTTCATTGCGACCTCCTTACTTCCAATGTATGTGACGCGCTATTCCAAATTTTCTTTCTGATGGATATCGGAAATACAATACAACCCTTCGAAGCCCCACCTGGATTTCTTCTAGAATCTCCATGTATCTGAAAGTGAGTTCTTCCATGTGCAGAGTGTCCTATAGGTTTTAACGGTAAAACATAATTTCCGGTTGTACCACTATTTCTAGGTGAAAGAATTGAGTACCTACCTTTAGGTATAACACCGTTATCCTTTTTACTTTCTGAAGAAGGATCATTTTTATACCCTGGAGCACCAGAGTAACCTTTTGCAATATACTGGCCACCAAATTCTAATTTTCCTGATGACTGGTAGTAAACCCAAGACATATCAATTACTTTTTAATTGTTAGTTATCAGAAATACTGCATTGTAAACTTCGCTGTATCAATACATTAGAAGAATGAAAAGAGTATGATAAACCAGTAAAAGTTAGTGACATCCTACCAATATCGGCTTGTAAGTCGAGGTAGTCGTTTTTTGTTTTCGTCATAATTATCAAAATCCCAATTCTCACCCATGCTATATTCTGGCCATGGTTCGTCATTGGTTGGCATCTCAAAGCCATATTTCTCTTCAAATAAGTCCATCGCTAAAAATCCTGCATCTTCATTGCGAATATCATGGGTAATATTTGCGTGAATGAGGTTATCCGCATTTTCAAGCGTTGCGTTGTATATCTCCTTACCAAGTAAAATTAAGCCATTTCTAAAGTCAATAAAGCCATCATCAGAGCAACCACCGTTGATTAAATAAGCGGCCCCCCAAATATCCCAAGTGTTCGCTTTATAATGAGCAAAACGAAAATGCTCATTAAATGCAATTAATTCTTGCTTAGATAGATTCCAAAGCATAATTTCAAGGCCAATAACCAAATCATCACTGCATTTTACTTTATCGATAATTTGCCAAAACACATCCAATGTCATAGTTCACTTTTCCTTTAGTTTGATTTTTAACACACAAAAATATTAACCGCAGATCTGCGCAGCTAACGACAGTACCAAGCCTTTAATCACCGCCACAGCCACTACCGCAGCTTGAACTATCACTGCCGCAACTGCTACCACCGCATCCTGAGCTGCAGCCAATATGTGAGGCGCAATAATCATTGTTGCGTTTACAGTTTAAACTATATTTAAAGCCATCGGGAATATTAAGCGCAGCATCGATCGCAAACAAAGTCGGCAATTTATGCGGCTTATTGATATTTATTCCCTCCCGATTACAAGAGATTTTCCAGATAGTCTTGATACCCTCTTGGGCGAGTGTTTTCGATTGCATCGCTTCAGCAGGTGTGTGATGTAAAAAGCGACCCAACGTCTTATTACAAAAATCCTGATATGACTTGGTAAATAAAATAAACTCATGCCATGCCACATCCACCGCTTGCGATGGCATTGATACAATACGCTTACCAGCAAGATTACATACCTGAAAGTACTCTCTTAATCCAGCAATCACCTGTTGCGCCTGTTCTGGTGTTAAATGCGGATATTTTGCTTGCACCTTTTGGGCAATCACATTCGGGATCGGATATTCACGAATAAGCTTCTCTCGTCTTTGTTGTTGCTGTTTGCGATAAATAAGGCGAGCGATAAGTAGAAAAAAAAGTACAAACAAAATGGGGAGTATATAGATCATTTAAAACCTCTTATTCCTTTTAGCTTGTTGTCAAATGAAACTAATTATTGATAAATAATCGTTGAAACCAACTTAATTCTTTCACACACGCGAATAGTCATTGGGATTCAAGCCGATTACAACAATTACCATACTTAACTTTTTAAATATATAAAAACATTTAAAACCATCACCTTACATATACTCACACAACAACAAATAAACCAATTGCGAATCATTAACATTTAGATTAAGATCCCCATCGAAAATTTGGGAATAATTACTCTAAACTGGACAATCAACAATGCAACACTTCAAAACAAAGCCACTTTGGCTTGCGGTATTAATTGGCATGTCGGCCAACGCAATTGCAAACACCACGAGTGATAACGAAAAAGACAAAGATATTGAAACTATCACGGTTAGTCCAAAAGGGCTCATTTCTTATGTCAGTGCCGCCGCGTCAAAGTCAGATACACCGATAGTCGAAACACCTGTATCGGTTTCGGTACTCACACAAAAACGTATTCAGGATATTGGCGCTGAAACATTGCAAGATGCAATTGGCTTTGTTGCTGGGGTTTATAACGGTCCATATGGGGTTGATACTCGCGGCGATTGGTCAAAAATTCGCGGTGTTGATCCACTACAGTATTTAGATGGCCTACAAATGATGTTCGGCTATTACAATAATGCTCGTCCTAACCCATATATGCTTGAACGCGTTGAAATTTTAAAAGGCCCTTCATCTACGCTTTATGGTCAGGGCTCAACGGGCGGTATTATTAACTCAATCTCAAAACGTCCTAAGTCTGGTACTTTTGGCGAAATTTGGGCGCAAGTGGGCAATTATGATAGAAAACAATTGGCCGGCGACTTTAATACAGAACTGAATGACGATGAAAGCCTGTTATTTCGCGTCAACGGTATGTGGCGTGACAGCGGCACACAAACCGACTATGTCGACGACAATACGCTCTATGTCGCGCCAAGTCTAAGTTGGTTTGCAAGCGATGCGACTAAAATCAACTTATCAGCCAATATTCAAAAGAACGAATCCGGTTCAAGTACCCAGTTCTTTCCTCATGTCGGGACCATTAAACCGGCACCGTTCGGGCAAATTCCAAGTGAACGCTTTGTCAGTGAACCGGGTTGGGACAAATACGACACAGAGCAACAAGCATTTACATTGCAGGTCGAACATGAAATTAATGACCTAGTATCGGTATCATGGAATAGCCGTTACAGTAGCAGCGAATCAACCTATCGCACTATGTATTCAGCTAATTGGCCGCCAACGCTGGAAGCAGATAACCGCAGTATGGCGCGCCGCGTGTTGTTAAGTGACGGCGAAGCAGATGTGTTTACAACCGACATGCAACTTCATGCTATCGCCACAACAGGCGAGTTTGACCATACAATAGTTGCAGGCATCGACTATCAAAATGCAAAAACCAATACAGATCGTGGTTATGATATCGGCGGTCTAATCGATTTATATACACCAAATTACGGACAACTACCTAATTTACCAACCAAGGTAAGCGATGCGGCGATTGCTGCACTCGGTGATACACAAAAAGACACACAAATGGGGTTCTATCTGCAAGATTCAATCAAATATGGTGGTTTAGTAATCAATGCCGTACTTCGTCACGACCGTGTTGAATCTAAAGTAGATGTTGCCGGCACCGAAACTGAAGACCAAAACGCAACAATCGGGCGACTTGGCGTACTTTACAGCTTTGACAACGGGCTCGCACCGTATGCGAGTTATTCTGAATCATTTAAACCGATTTATGGACAAAAAGCGCAAGGCGGAAGCTTTAAACCGCAACAAGGCGAGCAAATTGAAGTAGGCTTAAAATATCAACCGCAAGGCACTGAACATTTATTCACATTAGCCGTTTATGACATTAAAGATACTAATTTTGTAAGAAGTACGCCTGAATTCGATTATCAAGACGGCGAAGTTAAAATTCAAGGCGTAGAGCTTGAAGCGCAACTTGAATTCGACCAAGTTGATGTATACGCAAGCTATGCCTACACCGACTCTGAAAACCTGACAAGCGATCAACCTGGTCTTAAAGGGGCGAAACTTTCAGCAGTGCCAGACCATATGTTATCAACTTGGCTAACCTATCGGCCGGAACGCTTTCTTCCTGGCCTAAAACTCGGTGTAGGTCTTCGCTATGTCGGGAAGACAGCCGATGGTTCTACGGATGTTGTAATGAATGGCCAAACGGTATACCAAGCCGTCACCACCGACAGCTATGAACTGTTTGATCTTATGATCGGGTACGAATTCGACCAATTTGATATCAGTCTTAATGTAGACAATGTGGCTGATGACACAGTGATCACCAGTTGTCTATCGCGCGGTGATTGCTTTTATGGTCAACGCCGTACGGTCACAGCAAATGTCAAATATCGTTTCTAAGCTATTGATTACGAGATATTAATTACAAGTTATTGATTTTAAGTTAGTAGCTAGTTAGCCCATAGGTTGAGGTTGCCATACCAGTGCGGTTGGCACCTCTTTTTTTATTTATACCGACCATGAAAAAAACACTTATAAAACTACACGCATTTTGTGCATTAGTCTGCTTTATACCCCTGTTATTGATCTGCGTGAGTGGCTCAATCGTGGTATTTAAACCCGAGCTCGACGCTCTACTATTACCAAATACCAGTGTTCTGCCTCAATTATCCGTTAACAGCGAGAATACACGTTTACCCTACAGTCAACTAATCACGCAAATCAACGCCAACTACCCAAGCTCATCTATTGGTACGTGGGAGGTATTTGATGATCACAAAACTGCCGATATTGTTTACCTAATCGATCCAGAACAGAATTGGGAAAAAGTATATTTTGATCCATACAGCGGAAAGTCGTTATCGTCACCGGTACCATTGACACATGACTTTACCGACTGGCTTGTAGAGTTTCATTACAGCTTACTACTCAATCAAACTGGCGTTGTTGTAGGACTTGTTATTTCCATTGTGATGCTCATTTTATCAATTACGGGACTTGTTATATATCGCAAGTTCTGGCGTAACTTATTTTCGTTGAAAAAGAACCGCCGAAAGCATGCTCGCCTCAGTGAACTGCATAAAAAAGTTGGCGTGCTCAGCACACCAGTATTGTTTATTCTGGCTTTGACGGGTGGATATTGGAATCTCTCGATATTATTACACGAGCTTGAGCACGAACTTGAACACGACATCGTACATTCGAGTGAGCAGCAACACCACGTGCAATACCAACCGCCCAGCCCGCCTGACATTGATGAGTTGCTGCGGCAAGTAAAAAAAAATATGCCAGACTTTGTTCTCACCTACCTAGTATTCGCCTATGAACAGGACAAAAATGTGGGCCTTTACGGCAAAGTATCAAGTGCTAACCCACTATTTAGTAACTACAGTAGTGGCGCCAGTTTTGACGCGAGCTCGCACCAGCTTATCGCTCATTGGGACATTCGTGACGCCACGTTACTCACTCAGTTAGATGACAGTACGCGTCCGCTTCATTTTGGTAACTTTGCCAGCATCACGTCACGCATTATTTGGGCTCTCATAGGTCTCACCCCCCTATTCTTTGCTTTTTCAGGCATCTATTTATGGTGGAGTAAAAAAAGAAAACGACACAAATAACCTAGCTATTACAGCTAGGTATTTTATCGTTATTATTAGATTGCGCCACCAACAGGCAACCCGCTCGGCACCCGCTGGGGAATATGGTTATAGGTTGGACCACTTAACGTAAGTAAAAACCGTTCGATATCACCGAAGTCGCCTTCGCCAATAGTGACTTCTAAATCGCCTCTATCTTCATAAATTGAAATAGCATCAGCGAGTGAGCTACGTGAACCATCTTGCATATAAGGCGCGGTAAATGCGACATTGCGAAGCGCTGGAGTACGCACTGGGGCTAAACCTTCAATTACTTTTTTATCTTCGTGGATTAGGTTATCCGACAACATAGGACCACTGTGACATGACGCGCAGCCACCATCAATAAACTTATTTAAACCAATCAATTCCGCTTGTGTCAAAGCTGTACTATCACCACGTAAAAATAAATCGAAGCGGGAATTAGTCGATACCACTTTTCGTTGAAATGTAGCCAATGCGTCACTTATATTTTGCGCCGTCACAGGCTCCGGCTCATCGCTAAACGCAGCTGTGAATAATGCTACATATTCATTATTACTGCTCAGCCTTAAAATAACTTCGTCCATAATGTCACTTTCATGATAATTATAACCAAGCATTTCAACAGGGTTTTCAATTGGGCCGCGCGCTTGCTCTGACAACGTGTCCGCCCGTAAATCCCAAAAATAAGGGCCTGATATAAAGCTTTCTAAATCACTCGAATTAGTTAAACCAACAAATGCTGAATTTACAATACTCGGCGCATGAATAGGGGTGATTTCATTACCAAAGCGTTCAGGCCCAAGACCTACGCCATCAGAGCCAATTGAAAACGCTCGGCCATCAGCCCAACCAAATTGTGGGTGGTGGCATGACGCACACGCCACATTTTGATTGCCCGACAAAATAGGATCCCAGAATAAGAACTCGCCTAGTTTCTCTTTCTCTATGGTATACGGATTATTTTGCGGGTAAATCACCTGCTCTGGTAACGCTGAAAAAAATTCTGAATAATCTCGTATCTGCGTATCATCTGGTAAGGAATTATCCTCACAACCAAATAACATAATAGATGCAACTAAAATACAGGCGCGGTTAAAAAGTCGCTTTAATATCATTTTTTACTCCAAACAGTTTTATACATAAGCATAATTACTGCGCTGTCGTAAAAATGTCTAAGCCCGCTGATTTATTAAACTTAAATCGTGATTATCTGTTAAAAAATGATGCGATTTTGCAGGTATTTAGGACATAAAAAAACGACCCGAAGGCCGTTTTTCAATGTATATTCATTTGAGTGATTATTTGCGACGTCTTAGCACGAGCGGCAGTGCCAATAACATCCACCAAACTGAACCACCTGACGATGACTTTTTAGGTGGCGCCGGCGGCTCAGGTTGCGCATCATCATTAACTATAGTCACAACTGCTTGCCCACCATCTTGTACAAGATAATCACTAACAAGATTCACGTTGAACGATTTGTTTTCTGCATAAACTGTATTATCGATAACATTGAGCGTATAGGTGTGTTCCACTTCACCTATTTCAAAACGAGCCGACACATCTAATGCTTCAAAGTCAGTGCCAGCAATTGCTGAACCACTTGCCGTCGACAACGTGTAATCAATCACATCGTCCATACCGCCAACACGAGTTACTGTAATTTCAATCGATTGACCATTTTCAGAAACTGAAAGCGACGATGCTGCCAGCGAGACTTCACCACGCACATCATTGTCAAGCAGTGAAAAGGTCACTTGCGACGCATCATCATTCACTTGCGTGCCACTAATTGTCACTGTGATTTCTTTATCACCGTCAACCAAGCGATCGTCGAGTAACTTAACCGTCACCTCTTTTGAAAGTTCGCCTGCTGAAAACTTAAGTGAACTTACACCCAGCGTTTCATAGTCTTGTCCTAAGATTGCATCACTTGTTGATAGAGCGATGTTCACACTTGATTCAGCACCATCATCATAATTACGTTTCACCGTAATTACTGCGTCACTCGTTCCTTCTTGGAAAGTTTTACTCACCATCGCAACACTAAATTTTGCCGGCTCAACTGTTGGCTTTTCATCGAAGAACTCAAGATATGCATCAAGCGTCATCGCTCTTTCTGTGGTTGGAATTTCAGCAAAAGCACCCGATGATGCAATTACTTTACTGTCACCAACAAGGCTCACTACTGAATTATAGAACTGAGCAGTTTCAACAAACCACAACGGTGACACATTGGTCGCGCCTTCGATAGCCGCAAGTTCAATATATAAATAGTAGTTGTTAGACGTTTCATGTTGATAATTGATACCAAATACAGGTGAATTTTCAGCACCAGTAATACGCGATTGGTCTTGGTTCCAGCCAAACGTGGTATTGATACCAAATTCGCCAAATTGTGCATTTAGACTATCGCCATGCCAATACCAATCTTTGTTTTCGTAGTAAACATGGCCCCCTAAATCGACATAACGTTTAATACGAGCAAATTGATCATCCGTTAGCGTGTGTGCGGTGCCTTCGACAAACATAACCGGTACAACATCTGGTGTAACTAAAGGCACGTCAGATACTTGCAGTGCCGGCTTGCTATAAATTTCTAATCCCGAAGTCAGCGACGAATTTGAATTTGCAAAGTTAACAACCATTAGACTTGGCTCTGCAATTTTAAGCGCGCTCACTTGCATAAAGTTCTTAACATTACTTTGTGTATACGCTTCAGCACTAATCAACACACTACCATCGCTGATATTCGCCAAATTTAGCTCTGTGGTATAAGGCGCCTCTGTATCTTCGGCAACCAAATCACCATTGATATAAAATTTGACCGAGGAAATTGCATCTGTTGACACAACATCAGCGGTAATTTGTTGGCTATCGCTCACTAGCGCGTTCGACTCAACGCCTGTTAAGGTGATTTCAGGTAACTCAGCAATCGCCGCTGTCAAGTTTATCGCAGCTTCATTTTGCGTAATGTTTTTAATTTCAACGCCAGATGACTTATTGTCATAACTGCGTGAATCAGGTGTTGATACGGTTGTCAGCGATTGCCCTGGCTGATAATAATCATTGGCATCAACGCCTAAGCCTTGTTCAATTTGCTCAAGACCATCTGCTTCCATCAATTTAATTAGCTTGTGGCTGGTATAACTATTATTTTGTACAAAGCCGCTTTCCGTTGCTGTAGCGTCAACATGCCAAATTAATACGCCATCATTTATCAGGTTTGCATCATTGCCTTGACGGTCACGGTTTTGTACCACAAAGTATTCACTTAACCCTTTATCTAATGTCAGTTCTGGCATAATAATCAATGCATCTTTACTTTGGCTTGATGGATTCAGAGTAAGCTCTTGTGAACCGCTGCCGACTACTGTCGGTGTAATCCAGCCAAGCATAAACTTAGAAAAAGAGCCATGATCACCCCAATTACTATGCATCATATCAATTTGACCCGCACCACCTACAGGGCCCACATTCGGATCGTAATCATAAAAATCAGGAAGTCCTAAACCGTGTCCCGTTTCATGAATAATTGTCAACGGATCGAAATCATCAACCGCATTATTTGCGCTCAACCATTGCCATGAAAATGCAGCGAGCTCTTTGCCCGATAAGGTAAACTCCGGCTCATAAAACGAGCTTTGCCAGCCCCACCAAAGACTTGCCCACTCGCCAATTTCACCTGTCCATACGACTGAGAAGTAATCAATATAGCCGTCACCATCGTTATCGTACTGGGTAAAGTCATGACCTTGTTCTTCATAGTGTTTAAGCGCTTCTTTTATTACATCACGCGCTTCGGTAATGGTTGAACGATCGTATGACGTGGTATACCAACCAATAATGTCGCCGGTTATATTTAGCTGATCATACGACGAACGCTTATAGAAACTCGTTAAGCTTTCTGTCGGGAAACGACTCGCATCGCCTGTACCGTAAATATGGTTATATATCACATCACTCGACTGATGATCAGGCGCCGGTGCATCTGGAAAATCAAGTAACAGGGTAAATGTTTTAACATCACCTTTTGACGGCATGCCACGGTGACCTGGAATAATACTTAAACGATCGTCCGCTTTATGAACATGGCCTAGTTGCTTTGCAATATACTGTTGCGATTTTTGTGCAAGCGCTGGCGATAATTGATGATTGGCAAGCTTTTGCGCGTTTGCCATGTGTTTTGTTAAGGTGCCTTCTTTTTTGTAGCGCTCTAGCTGCGCTGCCGTCGGCGGCTGAAGTGCAATAGCTGAAAATGACGTGACGACGAAACAAACAGCTAAAGACAGTATTCTATTTCCCATAACTCCTACCCTGTCTACAGATTTGGAACAACATGGTTTCACGTTAACGCATCATTTTCAAATAGCTGTGTGATTAATTGTAAACAAAACATCAGCTATTCGTTGCCATTATGCAATAAACACTTTAATTTAAAGCTATTTACCTGAGTTAGAACATTTGATTATGAATAATGTAATACTTGTCGGATACATAACAGTTCCCGAAAGTGAACTTGAAGAAGTTAAAAAGGCACTGCCAACTCATATTGCAAATACGCACAATGAGCCTGGCTGTATTGAATTCAATGTCATTCAGCATGTTACCGAACCAAATCGTTTTGACGTCTTTGAACAATTTACTAATGAAGTGGCTTTCGCAAAACATCAACGTAATGTCGAGAACTCAACATGGGATGCCCTTACCAAAAATGTTAAACGCCACTATACCAAACTAAAGTTAAGTGATTTAATTGGCGGCTGTCACTGTGGTAAAATACGTTATCAATTAACGGCATACCCATTTGATGGTGACTTTTGCCATTGCCGTGATTGTCAAAAAATTACCGGCGCCCCAACCAGTGCTTGGATGGACATAAAAAAATCACAGCTAAATTGGCAGCAAGGCGAACCCACTGAGTACGCCTCATCACAGGCGATTCGCCGCGGCTTTTGTGCTTCATGTGGTTCAACACTGAGTTATCGAAGTATCGAACACGACAACTATATTTCACTCGCAATTACCACGCTCGATAATCCCAATTTAATGAGTCCAAATTATCATATTTATGGCGAACAACAGGTATCTTGGTTGCAATTAACCGATTCATGCAAGAAATACCCACGACAACGCATAGTTTAAAGGTCAATAACTGCAAAATTGGAAACAAAAAACAGTCAAAGCGATGGGTTAGGCTACTGAGCGAAGAGGAAAAATGACAAGCTTGCTCCTGCTATAGCGAATACAAGAAATATAACGATGCGCGATACATCGCAATTGCAGAACCCGCAGTTTAACAATAAAAGGGTAAATTCAAACCATTTTAAAAGAAATAACGACTAACCGGAATGGATATAATTTAAATAAAGATACGGGCCCTATAAATGAATAAAATTTTTTTTTACGTTGCACTATTACTGCTCAGTGCAACCAATCACGCCGCAACGCTCAAACAATCGATTACTGACCTTGCAACGAGTCACAACTTTAATGGCAGTATTCTAGTGGCTAAAAAGGGGGAGATAGTGCTCCACCAGCACATTGGTTATGCAGATAACGAAAAAAAAGTAAAACTCAATCAGGCCCATCAATTTAGCTCTGGTTCCATTGGTAAAGAGTTTACAACTGTCTCGATAATGCAACTAGTCGAACAAGGTAAACTCAACTATTCTGATTTAGTCGCTCAATTCGTACCAGAATTACCAAAATCGCATCACAATATTTCCATTTTACATATTTTAAATCACACATCAGGGCTAAACCGCATTAAGTGGCACCATGGCATCACCACAGCCGACGCCCTCGCCCAGCTCAAAACCACAGAACTAGCTTTCTCCCCTGGCACAAGGTATTTGTACTCAAATTTGAATGTCTTACTGCGCGCAATTGTCGTAGAAAAAATCACGCAACAGCCCTATGATGAGTACCTAACAAAAACGATTTTTCAACCGCTTGGCATGACAACAGCTAAGCTCATCACGTCGGCAAATAAAGCGCAAAAGACTATCGTGTCAGGCGATTACCCAACCTATTTAAACGGTATTACAATTTACTTAAGCGCACTTGATTTGCTCAAATTTGAACAGGCACTCTGGCGCGGCGATTTAATAAAAACCGAACATATAAAACGGTATTTACCAGGCGATACTTGGTCAGGAAAAGACAATAGAGCCCAGTTTGATTTTGGTATTTACTACGCCAGCGATAAAACGCGGCTTACAGCGTGGCAACATGACGGCTCTAACCCAAGCCATCACGCCTTGAAATATCACCATTTTGAAAAACAACTCGCCATCATTTTACTTTCAAGTGACGGTAATAAAAGTACTCTATTTAAATTAAAAGACACAATCATCGACGAGCTCTAAAGCCTATAGGGTTTGGCTTAAGTCTAAATACTGGCCAAGCCCTAAACTAAACAACCAAATCCCCCAAACACTGTGCTCTATCACACAGGCAATGGTCGAGCGTGACTTAACATACGTGTATGAAAATATGAGTCCACCAATAAAAGATAAGGCAACCGCCCAGATATTGGCGTAAATAATATGGGCAAATGCGAAGATAAACGCACTCACCAATATTCGTAATGTTTTACTCGGCATCACTTTTTTATAACGGTGAAAAAAGTAAGTTCGAAAAATAAGCTCTTGCGGCCAAGCAGAAAGTAACGGGTAAACAAAAAGCAATAATAACCATGAATCGAACTCATACAAGGGCAATGAAAACAGTTCCCCTTGCACAAATACGATGTATATCGCGGACGTTAAAGTTGCACCTATTACAAATGTAATAGGACTGCGCCAAAGTAAACGATGCAAATTGGCGGTATTGGTCAATCTAAAGCGTTTAAATGAACTATCGGTATAGATAATCAAAAAACACCCTAATGCCGCAATACCCAAAATAGCTAATAACCAAGGTGCAAGAGTCACCCGATAAGCAAACACTATCATCGGTAAACAAATAAAGAGTGCGATAAATTCAACCCAAATACGATGCTTTTTTGCAATCATCTTCGCTCCAGTTCATTGACCTAACTCGTAAAAGCCTCTGTCACGTTTAATTTTAGATAACTAATTAGATTTGAGGTGGATTTCAAGAATCGGAAACAAAAAGTTCACATTTGGAATCGATGTCTTGGAAAAAAGCCTTCCATAATTTAATCGTTTATTGGACTCAGTAGTAGTAAATACTCCGGTCAAACCATATAAAAAAGACCAATCGAACGATTGGTCTTTTTTATCTTAGTGGAATATTTAGTTTAGTGTTCGTCTTTTAACGGCAATCGCTAAACGGCCGTCATGCACTGACACACTTTGTAAATCATCTGCGTAGTCTGAAAAATCAATGCTAAACTCTTTTTGTGCAAACTCGGGGTTAGATACGTCGACCACATCCACCATCTTTGTTTGTGCATTGGTCACAAATAACTTTTTGTCCGCAGCGCTATAGTCAACGATTTCAGCCGCACCTTGGCCAAAGTCGCCTAGTTTAATGCTGGTTAACTTTGTCGCCTGACCATTTTCCGACAATGAAAAGAGTGCAAGCGTTGAACTTAATTCGCAGGCAATCGCTAAATAATCTTGATGATCTTGCGAAAATGCAACCATGCCTTCAGGAGCTAAGTCGCCCGCTTGACTCGGCAATGCCGAATAATCAATATTGTTGACATAGTCGACCATAAACGCATCTGCTGGCTGACTTATATCGTAAATGAAAAAACCACCTTGTTTTTCTAACCCGATATACGCAAACGTACGCGAACCAATTTGATGGACTGCTAATGCTTCTGGCTCAGCACCTTTTTTCAAAGTACGTGCGTCTACTCCTTCCCAAAAAAACGCTGTTTCGCCATGCATTTCATACGCGATACCGTCTTCATTTAATTCTGCGATGTCGTCCGCATCGTCGGTATCATCAACTCGCGTGTTAAACTGATCAGGCATTGTGTGTGCTAAATGTGTTTCAAAATCAGCGCCGCTATCAAAAACGCGATTGCCCGCTTCATCCCAAATCGAGAATGAACGCGTACCAGTCATATATAACGACTCATACGTACCTGACTCATTTTGTCCTAAATCTTTCAGCACGCGCAGTTTTTCCATTCCGTTATCGGGTGCAACGACCGACGCTTGTAATTGGTCAGACAAGGTCAGTTTATTTACTTTCACTAGATCTTCATAATCGCCATACTCTCTGTCATCACCTTCATTAGCGGTTAAAAAGTAATCTTTACCATTGATTGAAATCGATTGAATTGTATCGGGCTGATAAAGGGCAAAAATATTAGCTGGGTTTGATTCAACAGGGTCCGCAACACCATCATCAGTAATATCGATTGCCTGATTCGCAATGGCTATTTCACCGAGCCCTTTTACTTTAGTGATTTCTTGCGCTTTGATATCAACCATCGCAATCGCATTATTTTCTTGCAGTGTTACCCACGCTATATCACCACTTTGATTAATTGCGACATATTCGGGCTCTAAATCGTACTTTGCTTGTGAATCTGGTTTGATGCGCACATTACCTTCAAGTACAACATCCTCAAAACCGAGCGTTTTTACTTGTTTAATTTTATTATTGGCTTGCAAGGTAATAATGCTAATTGACCCGACGGGATCCGATGTATAGTCGTCACTTGGCTCCCCTTCATTGGCGACAATGAGCGTATTGTCATCGGCAAACTTCACCATATCAGGTAAATTACCGACATTCGCCGCATCGATAAACTCACCGGACGTAGTATAAATAAGAACTTGACCGCCGCCAATATCAGGGTTGACTACCTTAACATCGTTACTGTTGTTACAACCAACAAGCGCACCTAATACTGCAAGTGATAAAAACGTTTTACGAAACATATTGCTCAATTTTCCTGTTGTTTTAATTTTGGCATTACTTTAGTGAGCAAACGTGTCTCTTTGATGACTTAACGATGGCGGGAAGATGACGCTAATATGGCGCCCGTATGACAGATTTTATCTACGTTTAGATTGCACTAGCTGTAAGAGCTTTTCTAACACTGTCGATATATTAATCGGTTTTGCAATGTAGTCATCCATGCCAGCGTCGATACATTTTTCGCGGTCGCCGTCCATTGCATTTGCCGTCATCGCAATTATATTAACATTTTGATGTTGTGCGCCAGCTTGCTTATTACGAATTGCTTGAGTAGTTTGCAGGCCATCCATCACTGGCATTTGCACATCCATAAAAATAACATCGTACTCTTTGTCAGACTCGCGCAATCGCTCGAGTGCTAGTTGACCATTTTCGGCAATATCACATTCTTGATTTAACTTACCAAGTATCCCTTTCGCAACCAATTGGTTCACCTTATTGTCTTCAACTAATAGGATAGCCAGCTTTGGTAATTCAGTTGTTTCACCTTGATATACTTGTCGATTCTGCGCATTAGCTTGATTTGGCTGCGCTATTATCTCTTTTATATAATGCTGTGTGACTAATGGTGTTGCATTACGAAGCGCAGCCCCATCTTCTGCAATGATACTCAGTGCAGCAGGCAAATTCTGTAACATAGATGACTTAGGAAAGTACCCATTGCATCCTATTTTAGCAAAGTATTTGGCATCTCCTTGAGTTTGTAATGATGCCATCATAATCACTTTGGCATTGCTATTTTTTGGCAATGCAAAAAATTGCTTAACAAATTCATCCCCTTTCATTTGTGCAACATCAAAGTCAACAATTGCAACATCAATCTCAATATCTTGTTGCGTTTGACAAAATACAAGTGCATCAAGGCCATTTGCAAAGCTGTAAACTGAGGCGCCAAGTCGCTTTATTTGCTCACAAAGCATCGAACGGTTAGTTTCGTTTTCATCAACCAACAGAACAGTCAGTTTTTCCAAGTCTACTTGCGGAATATTCGCTGTTATTTGCACCGCTTGGCCCACTTCAAACTGGCAAATAAATTCACTACCATGTCCGAGCTCACTATTTAACGAAACTTGCCCTGACATCCGATCACACAATTTTTTGACAATCGCCAGTCCAAGACCAGTGCCACCAAAATGTCGCGTTGTAGACGAGTCTGCTTGGCTAAAGACTTCAAAAACTTGACTATGGTTTTCAGGGGAAATGCCAATACCTGTATCTTTAACACTCAACGTGACATGCCAATGCGCACTGCGTGGCGTTGTCCCGACTTTAACAACCACTTCACCGTCACTAGTGAACTTAATCGCATTGGCAATCAAATTGGTCAAGACTTGTCTTATACGACCTGGATCTCCTAATACTCGCGGTTGCTGCACCTCCAGTGTATCTACAATCAGTGCGAGTCCTTTATTTTGAGCTTGAATAATAAACAACTCAGCAACCTCAGCGACTAATTTGTTTAGATTAAATGGAATGTGTTCGAGCTCGAGCTTGTCAGCATCTATTTTCGAAAAATCTAGAATATCATTTATAAGGCTCAGTAATGAGTTGGCACTATTTTGTGCGACCGACACATGATGTGCTTGTTCACTATCAAGAATCGTACGCTCAAGTAAATCAAGCATGCCAATAACGCCATTCATTGGCGTACGAATTTCATGACTCATGCTGGCTAAAAATTCGTTCTTAGCAGTTACAGCCGACTCCGCATCTGTTTTTGCTTCGGTTAAGGCAATTTCATTTTCAACGCGATCAGTGATGTCGTAATTCACCCCAATCATATTGGTAATGCGATTATCACTGCCATATTTATTGATTGCCGATGCTTTAATATAGCGAACTTCACCATTTGGTTTCACAATACGGAACTGAGTATCAAACTTACCACCCGAGGTTAGAGCAAGTTGTAACTCATCAATTGCACGCTGTTTGTCATCGGGATGCAACCCCTGTTCCCACACTTCGTATGCGCCAGAAAAATCATCAGGGTCAACGCCATACAAGCGAAACATCCAACGGTCCCAGTTTAGCTCACTCGTTATCACATTGTAATCCCAAATCCCGATACCTGCAGAATCCGCGGCTAACGCCATCCGCTCATTGGTATCTTGGATTTCTATTTCAGCAAGTTTTGACGCACTAATATCAAGATGCGTACCTATCATGCGTTTAGGTTTGCCATTTTGAAACGATTCGACCACTTTACCCGTATCCAGCACCCAAACCCAATGGCCATCTTTGTGCTGCATGCGCGATTCAAAATGAAATTGCTTGGATTCATTTTGCCAATGACGTGCTAATTCCGCTTTTAAACCAACTAAATCTGAGCGGTGCACCCGAGAATACCAAGTGTCTAACGTAATTGGTTCAAGTTCTTCAAGTGAATACCCGAGTATTTCTGCCCAGCGCTCATTAAAAATCACGTTATTTGAATCAAGTTCCCAATCCCAAATACCAACCTCAGTTGAACTCATTACAAATTCTAATCGTTCATTACTTTGTGCTAAAGCATGCTGCGAACCAACTCGCTCAGTTATATCTTGAATTGAGCCAAATAGTCGCACACATTTGTCATTCTCAAACTCTGCTTCTCCCTTCGCTTCAATCCAAATTTCATTGCCATTTGCCGTCACCAGTTGCAACTCTTGTTGATACGGTTCACCAAATTCAATTGACCTTGCCACCAGCGCAGCTATTTTCTCTCGACTTGCGCCTTCTTTGTAAAAGTTAATCGCACCATCGAGTTGAGGAATAAAACTGTCAGGCACTTCATGAATTTTTTTAGTCATTTTCGACCAATATATTTGATTGTTGACCAGATCAACTTCCCAAGCCCCAACACGCGCTTGTTGACTCATTTGCTCCATTAGTTGTTGTTGCGATAGTAGTTGTTGTCGTTGTTTGTTACGCAAAAACTCGTAACTTATCCAGTGGGCGATGAGCTGAATTAACTCCAAATCCGATGTATTAAATGGTTTTTCGCTTACCTCAGGACTCGAAAAGTTAATAGTACCAAAGCGCTTTCCATCAACAATAAGCGGGCAGCCGATATAGCTTTCCAATGCAAAGCTGTCGTAGCATGGGTGACTTGCAAGCACCGACTCTGCAACGTGGTGAAAGGCAATAGGTGAATTTGCTTTGTACGTATGATAGCAGTAGGTATTTTTAAACTCGAACTCATCCCCTTGAGACAATTCATTGTTCGGGCACTGAACATGCAACACGGTGTACACCCTATCTATGCGGCTAACAATACCGAGTGGTAAATGAAATATATCACAGCCAAGTTTAAGCACTTCATTTACTTTATGCTCGAGTGTTGCGCTGGCATCAGCAGTTATTTCATGTAATCGTTTAAGCGCCAACTCAGTTTGTTTTTGCTCAGTAATGTCGTTTTGAATAATAATCGAACTTTCAATACTATCGACAGTGTGTTTAAGTGGCACAATCGTCGTACTAAACCAATAAAGTCGATTATTTTTTGCCTTGTTACATATATTGCCATGCCACATCGTATGATTTTCAATGGCTGTTGTAATCTCGTGATAAAACGCATCGGAGTGAATTTCACTGCGTAACATTGAAATTGGTTTTCCGAGCAACTCTTCTTTTTCAAAGCCATAGTTTTTTGAAAATTTTTTATTGTAAAACATGAGCTCTGCATGTTTATTAACTTGCATCACAACAGAATGTCGATTGAGCGCAAAGCGAAAATCAGCAACGCGATTTCGCTCAGTATACAATTTGTCATAGGTTTGCGATAACCAGCGTCGCATCGGTTCAAAAATGGCGATTGAGACTATCATTAGTAATACAATAAGCGTCAGCCAGGTAAAAAAACCCAACCGCGCTTCGAATTGATGAGCACGATCACTCGCTTTTTCAAATACAGTTACAACCGAGTCTAAATCTTCGAGCAATCTTTCCTTATCCAATTGCACTAGCTGCTTAAAAGCTAACTGTTGCCTTTCATTTTTTAAAGCGACCTCTGCAGCCAGATTTAGATACCGAGTTACCCGTTTATCAAGTTCAAAATGGCCATAAAAAAGTTCATTAAGATCAAATTGCGCCTTATCATCAAACAGTTCGACCTGATTTTTTATAAATTGATGATTATCGGTCATGTTGTCGATTGCATCATTGAGCAGCTCATGAGGCAGGTCAACCACAACTTCATCTTGCTGAGTTTTATAAATCTGCAGCATAATGCGTTGTGACAACATGCGCTGCTGCCCAGCCTTATTGATGATAGTTGCTATTTTTTGTTGCGAGTGATGTTGAAATGTCAGAACAATGTACGCGGCAGAAATAAGCGATGCTATGACAACAATCGCAACTCGGTATCGCCACGAAAAGTTTCCAATTAACGACTCCGTCGTCAGCATAAATCGCTTCCTAAATTATTTAAAATTATTGTTATCTAACCCTAAGTCGCCACAATTTAATAGTAGTAATTGCAATAAAAACACGGTTTTAATAAACAAAGCTACCAGTCTATTTGATTGTCGGCACTGAATCTTTCAAACTAAGCATCATTTGGTGAGCACTTTCACCCGACATTTCATAAGGGCTAAAATCACTGTTACCTGAATACTTTAAGTTAAGTGGTCGCGTTAAACTCGACTCCGGCATATATCCCATCGACCACTGATTAAATTCACGAGTAATGATCTCACAATAATCAAGCATAATAATATTTGAATGGCGCGGATCATTCAAAATTCGATGATACGTTTCATTGACTTTACGGCGCGACCCCTCTAAACATTGAAGAAAGTACTTGCGATTAAAACACAGTAACCCCGTCACATTATTTTTTTCGTTGTTTTCGCGAGCCGTTGCCAAAATATTATCAATATCATTACTGGAAAATACCTCTGAAATTGTACTGGTATACACTAGGCGCGTTAAATACATGAAAGAACTCCCTTTTGGTATCAAAGATTTATTAAAACCTTTTCGAAGACTTATAGTTAGCTTATCGCTCAAGCTCAATGCACAACAACTTGCTAAACTATAGTTCAAGACCCAATTTATGCCAAAATGTAAAATTTAATAAAGAGAATAAAAACCGATATATACAACTAAGTTAGCGTTTGTTTACAAAGCCAAGGGATTAAACTTGACCATGCAAACAGAGGCTAAACTTAACCAATTGGATTGGGGCATTGAGGCAATTTTTTACAAATAAATGCCAAAATATGAATTTCATCATTTAGTTTGTTAGGCTGATTTTTGTCGCTTGTATCGCCCTTGGTCTTTTGCATCATTTTTGGCTTTATCACCTTTAACTGTTGTTGTGCGCTTTTAGTTAAATTTAACTGACGCAAGCCGGCGAATTGAGACGTCCGTTTGGTTGTATTTTTTACACGCCTTTTCGCTGCACCTTGATATTGCGAAAAAATATGTGGGATCGAAAAATTATCCCACTCGACATAGCCCCATGCTCCACTGAAATTATCAACAACTTCAATATGATAATATTTGCCATTATTTAAATATTTATCTGTCTGTAACTTATAAATTGTTTTTCTATTCCCTTGCGCCGTTTTTATCGACATCACTCGGCGTCCAGACTTGCTTTCTACAAGAACTACCCCTATCGCATGTTGGTTGTAGCGGCCAACACCGAGTGACGGAGTGACAGATTCTTTGTGATTTCCGCCGGCACTTTCAAAAACAATCGGTGATTTACTCGTTATTTTAAACGATGGCGAACGCACCACCAATTGAGTATGGTGAGCATCCCCATTAAACTTGCCACTATCAGTATTGCTTCGAGTTGATATTACTGGTCCTTGTAATAAATTGCGCTCACTGCGATGTGTTAACATAATGCGCGGGCCGCGAGCGGTATTATTTTGCGAAATAATGTGCCAGCCTTGCCACGATCGCTTTCCTTTCTCATCACTAAAGCTAAATTTTTTCCGATTAATTGAAGAACGCTTTGTTGGGCCACGTTTTATTGCATTTAAAATGTTAAAGTTAAGCTGCGTTTTTAATGGCGATTTCGCATTCGCTTTTTTAACCTGGATATTGCGTGCGAACACAATTCCAGTTATATATGCAGGACAATCCCCTGCCGGCGGATTTTCGCCATTACTTAGCTGTTTAGTTGGGTCAGGCAAATGCCAAAAACGAGACTTGAAAACTTGTGGATCAAACCAGCCTCTATCAATCGCCGCGCTACTAAACTCAAACGTTAAATGATCTATTTCGCTCTGAATTGTTGAAATACCAGTAGACTCATTCAAAGCACAAATTTCTTTCTGCGATAAATTAAATGGCAACCAATTTTCTTCATCTAGAGCATTATTTGGTGAAAATGTAGAATGAAAACTGCGACTTTGTGTAACCGCATTATATTGCGCATTCGTTTCAGGCGAAAATTGTGATTGCCAATCACGCCATGTCAAAAATGGCGACTTAGCGCCAAGCACTGCGATTTCACTTTTTGCAGTCTCAATTTCAGTTTTAAAACCATCACTTTGCCAATGCAACTGTACTTGCTCTATTTCGGCCACCATTGCTGGTTCAACGTCACGTTGCCATTTTGCAAGCGCATGATGGCTCAAATCAGAATATGCACTAAGTTTTTCTTGTTGGTAGTGCTCTTGCAATACAATATATTGATCTTTATACGCTTTATATTTTAAGTACTGGCTTGTTTCAACCAAATCACCGTGCTCATCTTGTCGGTGTAAAAATCCCTTAGCTTGCTGATATACTCGTTCTTCATCGTCAGTTCGAGTCGATGAGTCTAATATAGCCGTTGACAGTACTTCTTCATATTCGTCCCATAAATAGCGCCCCTCAACAGGCTGAAATACATCGGATTCGGGTATAAAATTAACTAGCTGAGAAAATCGTTCAAGATTTTTGGTAGTCTCTCTTACTCCATCGCTCGAGTTGTCATCAAAGAAATTCAATTCAGATGGATTAAATACGATTGGCGTAACGGGAAAGCTTAAAAACGTACTCTCATTACCAAAGATTTTTTTTGCCTTATTCATTAGGGCACTTTGTACTGCGCTGTCCATAACTATGTTCCTTTTCCTATATAAGCTTATCGCTTAGCAAAACAAAAAGCGCCATACAGCAATGCTGCATTGGCGCACTCTTTTAGATCCAATCGGTTATTTCTTCTAACGGAGACGGTGATTGTGGCTGTAAATGACATTTAAACCCGATAATCTGATGGCCCGGGACCGACAATTCGCCCGTTTCATGATTGTAATGTGCTTCTCTCGATTTACTGCCACTGCGATGTGACCCACTGCCCGATAACCCTAAATTTAACGGACCGAACTGAATTGCACCGCCGCCACTTTTTGCTGTTTTTTTCCAGCTTTCAAATGCTTCAGTGAATCCTGAACTCTCCCTAACCCGCATTTTCAAGTCTTTAATAATAATCATTGACGTCGGATATGCCGGTATTAACCCAGTTGGAGGGTTCCCGCCATCACTTACCATTTGCCCTTTAGCTTGTGGGTTATTTGCGTCAAAGCGCCACAATTTACTATTTAAAAAAGACGACTTAAACCAATTGCTGCGCACAATCTGAACTTGCATCAGTGAAAAACTAATTTCGAATTTTTCGGTATTAAATCTGACCTGAGATGCTTTTTCACCGTTTGAACTTGATGATTTTCCTGCGCCACCAAGACTTACTGCGCCAAAAAAGCCGCCGCCGCCCTTCTTCTTAGAACGGTTTAATTTATATGATGAGGAGGATGAGCGTTTGTAATCAGACGACTTAAAGCTAAATTCAGTCCAGCCTGAAGCATTCATAAAATTCGCAGGAGTACATGACGTATAATAAAAATCGCCGCCCGATGAGGCGCCAGTTAAACGCGCTTTTTCTAACTCATCAAGATACTGACTTTTCATCAGTGCCATATCACGTTGCATCACCTGATCAATAAACGCAGAAATACCTTCAAAATCATTTTTGTAACCGTTACTCACCCAGTCCGACATTGCTGCGCGAACGCGATTGCGCAAAATACCTGCATTCATGTTCCAATAATGGACCGCTTTCGCATTGTCGGCACTAAGCGCATCGATGCGTCGAGAGTTATATTCAAGTACCGCACTTTCATAAGCGACCATTTTCTGATTGTACAAATTGACTAGTGCACTCGGTTCCACAACCTCTGTCTTTTCATCTGTAATGAGATTTACTTTTTCCCGAGTAGTTGTAAGCAAATTACGAAATTTCTCTATTTTTGCCTTTGTTTTCTCTGGCAGTTGAGATTCCATTACTTGGCTCATTTTTAAAATATATTGATAGCGATCGGATAAACTGCCTTCATTGCTCATTATGTTCATAGCAGCAAACTGATCATTGGTATTTGAGGAAACATCAGGCACAAAATCAACGAGACGAGCGAAGTTTTCTGCCTGCATATACACATTGTTAGTATCTTGGGCACGAATTTGCTCAAGTAAAGCAGGGTCCACCTCACCGCTTTTGCCTGTCACGGCGTCGATCGCTTCTGACTTAACGACCCCCGATAGGCCCTGTGTTAGAAATTCAAAATCTTTTTCGTCTACGGCAATGCCCGGCGTACACCAGCTAATAAAATTATCTTCTGATTTTGGTACGTCATCTGACCCCGATGTCAGCACATCATATACACTGCTCATAATTGCATTAAGCAGCTTGCTCGGTTCTACAAATTTATCTTCGTTAGCCATTTTCTTGTCCTTGATTATTTAAGATAACAACATAGGGGTGAGCCTATGTTGTACAACGCTAAAGTGGTTAAAAAACACCATCGCCAAGTGCGATTTGTTCTAGTTCATTGATTGCTTTTGCCGCATCGAGTACTAAGTAGTCACAACCATCACTATCGAGACTCTCGACTAAGAACTGCACACTCTCGAGCCGCGCAGTTTGGCAACCGATAGAGAAAAATGCTTTTTTGGGATTATCAAAACCAGGATGTAATAAGATGCCCGTTGCATAAGCCCCATCATGGTTAATCTGGCGACGACGATCCGCAGCTAAATTTTCAGAAAAATCTTGTTCACTTGGCGAAATACCGCGGTCAAAATTAAGGTCCCGCCAGCATGGTACTTCATGATTCCCTTCAATCGTTGTAATCACTAACGCTGGATGACCTTTATAACCACTCTTTTTAATCTTCATGTGATACAAGCCGTCACGAATTGTTGCGACTTGATCTTGCGCTACGCCATCTTCGGTTATATCGGCGCCAGCGCTCGTTTTATGCTGATACGGCAGCGTAGACCCTTTAAATCGAGTCACATTTTTATCAACATCAAGAAAAATAAACGTATCTAAATAGCTTGGTGAATTAGAAAGTGGGTGCGTAAAATCAGCGTTTAATGCCAGTCCTCGCAACGCAATTAACATTGGTTTTTGTTCACTCACCTGATAGCCTAAATGCGGTAACAAGTTTTGCCAAAATTGATATTCATCCGTTGCTGCGGGGATTAATAAATTTGCATCATACGCTAACATTCTGTTTGCTAGCTTAACCCGCGATTGACGTCCAAACACACCATCAGCTTTCAACCCAATATCAGCTTGTAGTTGCGCTATTTTATTTACCAAAGCTTCACCTTCCTGATTATGCTCGTAAGTACATTGCTCGGGTGATGACAATGGTGATATTGCAAGTAACCGCTGCAATGCAGGCACAATATCCAAAGCGTGCTGATTATTAAATTGAATCGCTTTTTCTACTTGTTCGTAACTTAACGACATATTAAATATCCTTACTTAATTGAATTAAAAAACGCTTAACGAGGTTTGATACTGTCACTATCAATTGTCGCTAAGCACCAGATAAACATAGCGAAAAGTTATCTAATCATCATATTTGAGGTAAGGTTTTAGGGTGTGATTGAGATAAGTTGTATCTAGTTGCATACTCAATAGCTCTATGCTGCAAGCATACTCTTTAAAATGACAACTCTGACGAACCAAAAAAACACGGCCCTATCGATTGCTATTTCTGCAGACCCGATATAGTTCAATTATTCTTAAGTAACAAGTGGATTGGATCCCAACGCTTCCTGGAAAAAGGTGTTTAGTGAATAACACCCATCAAAAAACGGGCAAACACAGCCCGTTAAATCAAAGTGGTAGCAAACGCTGTGGTATTAATTAGCGATAGGGCTATTGAGACACGTGAGCAAGCAGAGGCTCTTCATAATTGAAATTGGGTAATTCAGGGGTTAAGCCAAATTTTTCTGCGAATGCGAGGTGTCGTTTTGCAGCAATCGAAATAATCGCGCGAAAACGCTCATGTGACTTAATGCTATCAAGGGCAGGATCATTTAATAAATAACTCACGCCAAAAAAGCCCTGCTCAACAGTCTGGTTTAATAACGCCAACGCTTCTTTTTCGAATCCCGCTAAAGCGAGTAACTGGGCTTCTTTATAGGTTTTTTCTCCATCTTGATTACCTATCGAGCGACGTTGCGCGCCAATTTTTTCAATCACAGCTTTCACTTTATTAAAGTCTTTTTCGAGTACCGCTAATAATGCGGCTGAATAATCAAAATAAATATTTTCTGAAGGTACAGAGACGGCCTTTTCTAATATTACTTTCGCTTGTGCTACATCGTTATTCAAATACTTAGCAAACGCGCGATAATAATCATGATACAAAAATCCAGAGTTGCTGAGTTGCGACAAATATTCATCATACCTATTTTGGTATAACAATACATTCGGACTATGCATTACCGGTTTACCTAAATAATTGAGTGGTGCGCGACGCAAAATTTCGTCCATGAGCTCATTGGCATAATTAAAAAAGCCAGCATACCGATATATATAAACAGCGCTATTTAAAATATTTACATCATCATTTAATTTACTTTTAATTAAATCAAAACCTTGCTCAGCTCGATTTGTTTCGGTGAGTATTTCGACTTGGCCCGTCAATAATGCAGTGTACTGTCCGGGCGAAATTTCATCCGCTTTAGATGCTGCATATAAAGCCTGTTCATAGTAATGATTAGGGCCTCCGCATAGCCAGACTTTACGATAATAAACACTGTATTTTAATCGCCACGCATAAGCAAAATCATGATCGAGTGACAACGCTTTATCGAGTAAACGCTGCGCCCGATCAATTTCTTTACACTCACTTTTTTTAATCATGTTGTGAGCTGCAATAACAAGGCGGTATGCATCAGGATCTTGTGTTCCGACATGGTTTTCGGCATCAAGTTGCACTCCAGGTTTAATCATTTGTAAAATCTCTTTCACTAATATTTGTCGATCGTTATACATGTTTATTAAGCCCGAAGTATCGGTCGGCAATGAAATATCAAACTCGCCGAGTGCATGCGGCACTAATGTCTCTTTTAAATAGCCCGCATGTAACGTCACATTTAAACTGACAGTGTTTTGCGTCGGCGAATATCGCATCGAACCTTGCACTATGTAATCAGCGTGTGTGTGCTCCTCTACAGCCCAAACATCGAGTTCAGTTTTATCCAACGCTTTGATGGTATTCGGGTAAATTACTGACATCCCCAGTACTGAAGACAATTTATTGCCTAAAAAATCACTTATTGCGAGAGAAAGAATTTCTAGCTCTGGCTCTTCGGAATTGAGTTCAATCGGGAGAATTGCTACAACGGGTATTGGTGCGTTGTTACTGTTCTGCTCATCCATTGTAGCAAAAGGCGTAAACGTGAAAATAAGGTATGTTACGACTATCATCGTTAGCAAAAACATGACTAACATTGATTTGTTCACCCCAAAAATAGGCTGATGTATTGCCTCAACAGCGTCAATATGTGCGCTGCTCGTGGGATTATCAATAGTTGCTATAAATTGGTATCCGACACCTCGTACTGTTCTTATAAATTCTTGCTTACTCGAACTATCCCTCAGCGCTTTACGGAGTTCATAGATGGTGCGCGATAACACATTGTCGACAACGTCACGACCGAGCCACAGTTTATCAAGCAACTCGTCCTTAGTCACAACCCGATCTTTATGATGGATTAAATAGATCAACAGCTCCATTGTTTTAGGTTCTAATAATACACTCTCTGAGTGCTTATATAGACGGTAACATTTTGTATCGAGCAAAAAGTCACCAAACTGATAAGTTTGCATAAAGACTCCATTCTTTATTTATGTAGCAACTAAACTATCAAGTCTAACAACAGCACTAATGAATGCTAGTACCATCACGAGCCTCTTTTATCAATCACAGCTTAATTTAACGTAAGTACATGTCAACAAGGTTTTTGTGAATATCCACCTAAGTAAAAGCCTACAAAAAAATACGCGATATCACACAACTTGTAGCACAAACAATCCTTAATCAAATAACTTTACTTCACTATCAAAAAAAATAAATTTACTTATAAAACATAGACAAAGTTTAGTCTGCGCAATTCAGTTCAATACCAATGTTACGACTTATTCAGTTTGTACTAGGATTAGGGATGAAGTTTGAGTTAAGAGCTAACAAGTTGTACTTGGCTAATCACTGCACTAACAACAGATTAAGGAGCTCAAATGCATACCGCTAGCAGACACCATTTACTTTATTTGCTGTTGAGCATTTTTATATGTATCCCACTTACAGCGAACGCAAGTTTATCTTCGTTGCTTAAAACTGCCGAGCAACAAATATCCAATAAACAGTGGCAACAAGCTGTTGATACTTTATTACCACAAGAGCTTAGTTTTGCGGGTTCTCCCGATTACGACTATTTACTTGGTATTGCCCTTTTGGGAAACAAACAATCGAGTATGGCAGTACAAGTACTCCAGCGCACAGTGGATATTGAACCTAATTTTTCAGCCGCTCGTCTAAGTTTAGCAAGCGCACTATTTGAAGCTGGGGATTATGAACGCGCCCGGTTTCATTTTGAATTATTACAAACACAAAGCCCACCCCAACAAGTTGCCGCCACAATCGAACGTTATTTGCGTGCGATAAACGCAAAAAGAAAGTCATACCGACCGAGCTTAATGGGTTATATCGAAGCGTCGACGGGTTACGATAGTAATGTTAACGCAGCAACGTCTGATGACCTGTTTCTCGGATTTGCTCTGAGCGACGATAACATTGAAGTAGACTCCCCATTTGCAAGCTTGGGCGGTGGCGTTTTTTATAGCCGTCCTCTCAATCCTGATTGGCGAATTTCCGGTATATTAAACCTTAACAAACGCATTAACAGTGGTGCTCATTTCGTGGATATGGATAGAGCCGACGTTAGTATAAATATAGATCGCATCACAGAGTTTGGTCGCATATATTCGAGCATGAGTGGCTTTTATATGTCACTTGATGATCACTACAATAATAAGAAATCAATGTTTGATTTAGGGTTTGATTATAACATCAATAATCACTACACCCTCAACCTCAATGCACTCTACAAGAAAAAACTGTATCACGACAGCCTACGTGTGAGAAATGTCAATACTCTTGGCATGGCGGCCAGTCTAATTTACAAGTTTGACAATAATTTTGACCAAATAGCGTTTAATTTGGGTGCCTATCAGGATGATGCACAACTAAGCAACAGCCCCTATTCTAATGACCAAATTCACGGCCAACTGTTTGTACGTAAAGCGCTATCAAACCTAAGCTTTTGGCAACTTCAATTAAGTGCGATGCGAATTGACTACGACAATAAAAACCTATTCTTTGGTACCAAGCGACAAGACGATAAATATGTTGCGAGCGCAAGTTTGCATTGGCTCGATATTTTTGCACCACAATGGCAACTGACCACACAACTTGACGTAATTGATAATCAATCGAATGTTGAGCTATTTCAATACGACCGAGTACAAATAGCATTAACCCTTAGAAAAACATTTGAGTAGGGAGCGAGACGATGAAACGCATTCACATTATATTATGCCTAACTTTGTTTTTATTTACGTCAATTTGCTCTGCAAGCGTTGGTAAAGTGCTATTTGCAGTCGGCGATGTACAAGTTGAAAGAGACACGCGAATGCAACTTAAGCGCGGCGACGACATTGAAATTGGCGATACCCTGATCACCGGTGAAAAATCGCGACTGCAAATATTATTTAGCGATAATGCCCGCGTATCACTCAGAGCAAATTCTGAACTTAAAGTAGATAATTATATTTATAATCAGGGCTCAGCCGACTCGTCAGCTACCGCAAGCGTTGGCGGTGAAAGTGCCTTTAGTCTCGTAAAAGGCGGATTTAGAACAATAACTGGGGCGATTACAGCAGGACAAGATAAAAGTGGTTACAAAATAACTACAGCCGTTGCCACCATTGGTATTCGTGGTACCGATTACAGCGTACTATATTGTGATGATGACTGTGAGCCGCTTGTTACAAGTAATGATAACCGTATCGAAAACGGGCTCTATGCAGGCGTCTCTCAAGGTGCCATTGTATTACTAAATAACGCTGGAGAACTTCAACTTAACGCGTCAGAATCTGGTTTCGTCGCATCAATTGACAGTATGCCAACCCGATTATTAGGCCCGCCACGAAGCTTGTTTGGGCAAACACAAGCAGTGAAAAATCTAGAGCAAGTTGATTTTGCGCTTAAGCAACAAGTATTCGAAGACATAGAGGACGAACTCGTTGCGACGCAGCCTCCCGTGGCATCCACTGATGACCAGCAACAGCACAATGAAACTGAACAGAATGACGAAGTGGCAATAGCAAAAGCGATTGTTGACGAAGAAGGTACCGTTATCGACATTGATGATGGTGTAATAGATAACAGCGACCCTGAACCGCCTATTGAGCCAGAGATAGAGACTCTTGTCGGTAGTTTTAGTTTTGACAATGCATCCCTAGCCATTACTGGAGATTTAGAAAGTTTAAAATTTGATGAAAGTGGAAATCTGATCGGATTTTCGACATCAGAAGCCAATATCAGCCTAGGTACTGCATTAAATTTAAATTCAGGCTTTGACCCCGACACTGGTTTTAGATGGGGAAGATGGAGTGATGGCAGCGCGATGGTAAACGGTGAATCAGTTGATTTAACAGAGCAAAATCTGCATTGGTTGACAAACGATTTGTTCGAATATGATGTCGCCCTCGTGCAGTCAGGCAGTGCCAGCTATAGCTTGATTGGCAATACAGATCCAACAAATAACTTTGGAGAGCGCGGCGTACTGGGCTCGGCACAATTCTCTGCAAACTTTACAAACCAAACTGTGTTCTCAAGTCTCTCAATTGGACTCGGTGGTAACAACTGGCAAGCATCTGGTAGTGGTTCTATTGCGAATGGCCTAGCCAGTTTTTACGGCGTATACGATACGGTTTCTGTTAATGGCGTTAATGACGGAAGCGGTCAATTTTCAGGTTTCTTTAGTCCTGTTAGTCATTCTGACGGAACCTCCCTTGGCGCAGGTCTTAGTTATGCCCTGAGTAACGCAAGCAATACTGAACATATCAATGGCACAGCGATATTCAGTCAGACAAACATTGAACAGCCATAGGAGATAAAACAATGAAATTCGTCTCTATGATGTTAAAATTATTAGTTTACTTAATATTATGTATTTCTGTATACGGATGTGGTGGAGGAAGTGACACGTCACCAAATAGCAATCCCATTGCAATTGACGCTAAAACCACATTAACAGGTCGCGCAGCAAAAAGTGGCCTTGATACTGCGACCATCGAGGCGTGGCGTCTAAATGAAATGGGTCAAATCGATGAAAGTGAACCATTTGCCAGTACCGTAACTGACGAGGTAGGTGGCTTTACCCTTGAAATTGAAAACTTTAATGCACCGATTTTGATTCGCAGTTCAGGCGGGCGATACATTGACGAATCTGACACAGAACCTGATATTACACTTAAACGAGCGATCTCATTAGAATCTGGGCAGGGGTTAAGTGTGGTCGTTTTACCCGGTCAATCGCAAACGGCGCTAACTGTCGTCACCTCGGCGATTACACGTAAGTCTCAACAAGAAACTTTCGGCAATGTTTTTTTTGATACCTTTACCAACAACAAAACGAATGCCACACGCGCATTTGGCTTTGACCCGTTTGAGACTGTACCAAGCAATATCATTAACCCAAACCCAAATGACCCTATCGAATCTCGTCAGCATGCCATGTTACTTGGTGGCGTGGCCAATGTCATTAATCACGCAGCAATCACATCAGGATATGCGGCACCTGACTTCCACGCTATTGAAGCCGTTATTACGGATTTGAGCGACGGCAGAATAGACGGACTATACATTGACTTACCAGTCATTTTACCAAGTCCTGATGGCACTGCACTTGAAATGCCGCAAACTGTCGACTTCAATTTAGAGATAAACCGATTTCGCAACAATAACTTTAATTTTTATCAAGATACACCATTGCCAACAGTCAATGAGAATTTATTGACAACTAGTCAGGCAACCAATCAACCACCAAGCATTACCGTAAACACTGAGTTTAATGTTAGAGCGGGTGCACAAGTCGAAATTGCGGCACAAGTCGACGATACAGATAGTGAAAACATCACTGTTTTTTGGCGCCAATTGTCAGGTCCAGATGTTGAATTAGAAAACACATCGAGCACCACCGTACGCTTTATAGCACCTTTCGTAGAAGAGCAAAGCGAAGTACTGCTGCTAGTATCCGCAACAGATAATTTTCAGGCAACAACGCAGCAACAGGTGCGTATTTTTGTAACACCAAATATACCGCCAGTTGTTGATGCCGGTGCAAATCAGTCTGTAACCGAAGGCACAGTTGTGAATTTAACAGGCACAGCAAGTGACTCTGACGGTTCAATCGTCACATACTCATGGCAACAAATCGCGGGACCCGATGTTACCATCAACAATGCAACAAGTGCGAATGCTAATTTCACAGCCCCTAATGTGAATAGCGACACCGATTTAACATTCCGATTAACCGTAACTGATAATGGTGGCGCATCAAGCAGTGATACGGTCACTATCGAAGTAACAAACTTAGCAAACCAGCCACCGACGGCAAATGCTGGCGTTGATCAAACAGTAGTGAGTGGCACCGCAGTTGCGCTTAATGGCAGCGGGAGTGATAGTGATGGCACCATTGTAAGTTATGCTTGGCAGCAAATATCAGGGCCTAACGTAACACTTACTAACGCCAATACAGCCAATGCATCATTCACTGCTCCAAGTGTGAGTGCACAGACGAATCTCGTTTTTCGACTTACTGTGACGGATAACGATGGTGCGACAAATAGCAATACAGTTACTATTACGGTAACAAACATCGCCAATAACCCACCAACGGCAAGTGCTGGCGCAGACCAAACGGTAATCGAAGGCGACTCGGTTTCTTTAGTTGGCACAGGCACTGATACAGACGGCACGATAACGGCTTATTTATGGCAGCAAACAAGCGGTCCTGCGGTGTCATTGACGCCCCCCAATAACGCGACTTCAGGTTTTGTAGCGCCCACAGTAAGTTCGTCAACCACGCTGACTTTTATGCTCACAGTAACCGATGACGACGGCGCAACAGGTACGGATTCTGTGACCATAAGTGTTGAACCGCAAAACCAACCTCCTACGGCAAATGCGGGCGCGGACCAAACGGTAACCGAAGGTGACTCGGTTTCTTTAGTTGGCACAGGCACTGATCCAGACGGCACGGTAACGGCTTATTTATGGCAGCAAACAAGCGGTCCTACGGTGTCATTGACAACCCCCAACAGCGCGACTTCAGGTTTTGTGGCGCCCACGGTAAGTTCGCCAACCACGCTGACTTTTATGCTCACAGTAACCGATGACGACGGCGCAACAGGCACCGATTCAGTGACCATAACCGTTGAACCGCAAAACCAACAGCCGACGGCAAATGCGGGCGCAGACCAAACGGTAACCGAAGGCGACTCGGTTTCTTTAGTTGGCATAGGCACTGATCCAGACGGCACGGTAACGGCTTATTTATGGCAGCAAACAAGTGGTCCTGCGGTGTCATTGACAACCCCCAACAGCGCGACTTCAGGTTTTGTGGCGCCCATGGTAAGTTCGCCAACCACGCTGACTTTTATGCTCACAGTAACCGATGACGACGACGCAACAGGTACGGATTCTGTAACCATAACCGTTGAACCCCAAAACCAACCACCGACGGCAAATGCGGGCGCGGACCAAACGGTAACCGAAGGTGACTCAGTTTCTTTAGTTGGCACAGGCACTGATCCAGACGGCACGATAACGGCTTATTTATGGCAGCAAACAAGCGGTCCTGCGGTGGCATTGACAACCCCCAACAGCGCGACTTCAGGTTTTGTGGCGCCCATGGTAAGTTCGCCAACCACGCTGACTTTTATGCTCACAGTGACCGATGACGACGACGCAACAGGCACCGATTCTGTGACCATAACCGTTGAACCCCAAAACCAACCGCCGACGGCAAATGCGGGGCCAGACCAAACTGTCAATACGGGAGATAATGTGACTCTTTCAGGTAGCGGTGAAGACTCAGACGGCACCATTGATAGTTTCCTCTGGCAACAATTAGACGGACCCACTGTTTCGATAAGCGATCCAAATAGTGCCACAATCAGCTTTCCTGCGCCAACTGTCGAGGGGCCAGAATCACTGACCTTCGAGCTCATAGTTACAGACGATTTACAAGCAACTGGGTCTGACACTGTTGTTATTACAGTTAACCCGCTAAATCAGCCACCAACCGCAGATGCAGGTCCAGACCAAACGGTCACAGCAAGAGACAGTGTCACTTTATCCGGTAGTGGTGAGGACTCAGATGGCACTATTGACAGTTTCTTCTGGCAACAATTAGACGGTCCGGGAGTTTCGATAAGTAATCCGAGTAATGCAATCATTAGCTTTGCAGCGCCAAACGTCGAGGGACCAGAATCATTAACGTTCGAGCTCATTGTAACTGACGATCAACAAGCAACCGGCTCTGACACTGTTGTCATTACTGTTAACCCTATAAATGAACCACCGATTGCCGACGCAGGGCAGGACTTTACTGTGCGGCCTAATGATAGTGTTACAGTGAATGGTTCTGGAACAGATAATGACGGCAGCGTGGTCGGTTATTTTTGGCAACAGATTAGTGGTCCAAACGTAGAGCTCATTAATGACAATACAGATAAGGTTAGTTTTACCGCACCCGGTGTAGTTAGTTCAACGGATATCGAACTAGAACTCATTGTTACAGATGACATGAACGCAACTGGAACCGACTCAGTAATTATTTCTATTGTTCCGGCAAGTCCAGGTGAGGAGTTATGGTCATTCCAAACAGGTGGTCAAATATTGTCTTCACCTGCCGTAACCCCGGGCGGTGATATACTCATTGGCAGCGATGATTTTAACCTTCACTCTTTGTCACCGAATGGTGACCCTAACTGGGCTTTCCCAACACAAGGCTTTGTCAGATCATCACCTATGGCCACACAAAACGGTAATATTTTCTTCGGTTCAAGCGATGGCAACTTCCATTCGATTGATAGCCAAGGAATGCCGCGTTGGCAGCACCCTACATCTAACCCTATTATTTCATCACCGGCTTTGCTTGATAACGGCAATATATTCATTACCTCACGCAATGAGTTAATTACCTTAGATCCGGCTGGCAATGTAGGCTGGACTTTCTCAACCCCAACAGGTGAGACCTCGCCCGCTGCAATTTCTCAAAATAACGATATATTTGTTGGTTCTGGCGACGGTTATATTTACGGTTTCCCAAATAGTGCTAATACTTATCCGCCGAATCACGAGTATTTTGTTGGTAATGAAGTGCTTGGCGGGCCTGCAATTGGTGGTGACGGCGCTGTGTTTGTTGGCGCACAAGATAATTTTATTTATGCGCTCGATACTAACCCGTCGACAAGCTTACGCTGGCGTTTTCAAACTGGCGGACCAGTAAAAGCAACACCGGCATTAGGTGACAACAATGTACTCTATGTTGGTTCTGAAGACGGTATTTTTTACGCTATTGATATTCCGTCAGGAAATGAAGTCTGGCGATTCGTAGTCGGGTTCCCAATCGTGAGTTCGGGTGCGATCGCAAGTGATGGAACGGTCATATTTGGTGCCGGAAACGGTATTCTATACGCATTAGCAAACGACGGAACAATAAAATGGCAAGCACAAACCGGCGGCCCAATTGTCTCTTCTCCGGTTATTCTGCCAAATGGTGCGGTCATCATTGGTTCGGGTGATGGCAAGGTGTACGCATTCGAAGGGGCAAGCGGCGGCTTGTCAACAACGGCGCCTTGGCCTATGTTCCGATTTAATCCGATGCATACGGGGAACATTAATTAACACGGTTACGCTGTACGTTAAATGACCCAAGAATCAGGCACACCTAAGTGGCATTCATGCTATACGGGTGTGCCAATTCTCTTTAATGGAAAATAGTAGACCGCTATACCAATTAGATGAAACTAAGAGCATACCTAGCCCATAGCACAATTAGTATTATCGCGTTAACGCTGATAACGCTTTCTCATATAAAACTTATACCCAACCCCGTTCTCATTGAATTTGAAAACGTGCTTTACGATATACGTTTACGTGCAACCATGCCGAACACCCAAAACACAGATATTGTTATTATTGATATCGATGAAAAGAGTTTATCGGAACAAGGCCATTGGCCATGGCAACGCGACAAATTAGCCAACCTAGTCAACAGCTTATTTGATCATTACCAACTTGATAGTCTCGGCTTTGATATGGTATTCGCCGAACCACAACCAAGTACAGCAATAAGTTTAATAGAGCAATTAAGCCAAGCAGAACCCAATATAAACTTTGAACAATACAGGGAAAAATTTAATTTTGACTATCACTTTGCCGAAAGTATTTTTGCACGCAATATCGTATTGGGATATGTGTTTAAACAAACTCATAATCAAAGCACTACATTACAAGTTGGCCAGCTGCCAATGCCAATCTCAGCGCAAAGTATACTCGGTGATGCCGCCGAAAAACTTTATTTGCCCGTTGGCTATACAGCCAACATTGCCGATCTGCAATTTGCTACCGACTATGGTGGGTTCTTTGACTATGTACGCGACGATGATACATTACGTAAAGTACCCTTACTACAAAATTATCAAGCTAATCTTTACCCAGCACTTGCACTGCAACTTGCCGCAACATCGCTGAATCAACCATATCAATTTATACTAAGCGCTGACAAAAAGGTGATAGAAACAATAAAAATCGGCAACATTCACATACCCGTTGATGAAACGGCATCGATGTATGTGCCATTTCGCGGCACTATGGGAAGCTTTCACTATTTATCTGCGACAGACATTATTAATCAACGTTTGCCACTAAATATACTTAAAAACAAAATAGGCATCGTTGGAACAAGTGCTGCTGGGTTACTCGACTTACGAGCGACACCAGTTGGCGAAAGCTATGCAGGAGTCGAAGTACATGCCAATACACTCGCGGGTATTTTGGAACAGCGCGTAAAAACGAAGCCCGACTATGCGTTAGGCTTAGAGGTGCTGCAATTATTGGTGCTTGCCATCCTAATGGCGTTTATTTACCCGCGCTTGAGTCCGCGCAATAGTCTGTTATTTTTAATTTCAATCGCAGCATCAATCATTGCAATCAATATGTATTTTTGGCTGTACCAAGCATTTATTTTTGAGCTCGCAGCAGCGCTTAGCTTACTTGCACTATCGTCTTTTTTTCACACCAGTTATAACTTTTTTATTGAACAAAAAAATAAACGTCAATTATCTAAAGTGTTTGGTCAATACATTCCAAGCCAAGTTGTTGATAGCTTTGACCTTGATGAAGCACAAATGACCTTATCAGGAGAAAGCCGCGTTATGACAGTCTTCTTCGCCGATGTACGTAATTTCACTAATATCTCTGAAAAAATGGCACCTGCAGATCTGACAAAAATGATGAATGCATTTTTAACGCCTGTTACCAAACAAATTCATCTGGCACGTGGCACAATAGATAAATACATGGGAGATGCCGTCATGGCATTTTGGGGAGCACCGGTAAAAGATGCTGAGCATGCAAATCATGCAGTTTCAGCCTCATTTGCAATTTTAAAAGCAATTGAGACAGTGAACCATGACTTTGTCAAATCTGGCTGGCCAAAAATCGCTCTCGGTATCGGCCTAAGCAGCGGTGAAATGAATGTCGGTAATATGGGTTCTGAATTCCGAGTGGCGTACACAGTCATGGGCGATGCTGTAAACTTAGGTTCTCGGTTAGAAGGGCTGACCAAAGTTTATGGACAAGCCATATTAGTCAGCGAGCAAACTCAGCGTCTGGATACCCAACATCACTTCTTAACGATTGACAAAGTTCGCGTGAAAGGAAAACAACAACCCATCACTATCTATGCACCAGTTATGGAAATAACAACGCAACACCAATTAGTTGAAGCCGCATTAACGGCTTATTGGCAGGGTAATTTTGATAATGCGCTTGCTAAATTGGAACAAATAACCACTCCTGATTTAGCAACCCTAAAACAGCTCTATTTGGTGCGCTGCGAACAATTTAAAACAACCCCGCCACCGTTAGATTGGGACGGTGTATTTGACCACAAAACAAAATAAAGGGTTATCTAGCCCCTTTAGCTTCCAATGTAACGGTTCGAAAATATAAGTAAAGAGGTAGGCCGCAAGATACACCGATACATAAAGTTGAAATAACCGCCAAATAGGCACGCGCTACATGATTCTTTTTAGCATCTACTAAAATAAAAAGGATGAGTACGATGCCACTAATTAAGACATCCAACCAAGCAAATAGACTAATTTGCGATTCAATAATCGTTTGGATTAAAAGAACTAGGTTAAACCCGTGTAATTCGAACCAAGGAATCAAAGCTGCAAGTGGAATGATTGCACCCAAAAATGTAAAAAGTAAGTATATATGCTTCATTGCCTGTCCTTAAACACCATTTACTGTAAAGGCCCTTTACAGCTTTTAATAGCCTGTCATTTCTGCGTATCCCCGTCCTGACATACCACCTGACACGCGAATACGTCCTTCCCAATACGGAATCGTTAATTGATTTCGAGAATCTTTTACCACGGTATCAATATAAATAGGTAGCTCACCATCTAATTTTAAGCGCCATTGAGATGGATAGTCTGTATTATCTAGTTTCACCCAATCAATCACCTCAAGGTTTACTTCTTCATTGCTAATATTGACTACCTCACCATTTTCGTTAATGTGCGAACCACTGCAATTATCATATTGATTATTTTGATCACGAATACAAAACAGCATTAAACCGTTTTTACTATTCGTATCTTGAATGCTAAACCAATCCCAACCCAATTGATTGCGATCAAGCAAACTGGCAGACCATTCTCTGTCGTACCATGCATCGCCAGTAACTTGATATCGCTGACCTTTATAAATCAGCTCGCCGGTGGCTTTAAGAAAGGGGTAACTGAAATAATACGATGCGTGACCGCTTTGTGTTTTTACGCTATAACCGTTATCACCGTGAAAAACCACCGGGCTATCGGTAAGTGTTAAATTAACGGCTACATCTCCGTCAATAGCCGACAATTTGAGTGGCAAAAATTCATCTTCAGTGCTTGCCAAGTGCCAGTCGTCGATAAACGCATTAAACGGGTTTATTGAAATACCAGCTTGGTTTACCCGAGCAAAACGCTCAAACGATTGATGAGAGCTATCGTCTTGCACAGCAAAATGAGCAAAATAGAATTGCCCATCCCACCAAAAGTTTGGTTTTGTTTCGCTGTCAACACGCGCTCTGAATAACGTCCATTGCACACCGAACTGTTTGCCACTTTGCGTCTCTAGATTACTAGTTAGATACCACCACTCGATACCTTGTTTTGCATGTGCGCCATGATCTTTAGGAAATGAAATAACATAATTCGGTTTGACCGTTTCACCAAATTGCAAGTTCAGGGACTGAGGCACAGTAAGCGTTTTCTCTGATCCACAGCCAAGTAACCCGAGCACGAACGCTAACAACATACCGAGTGCACCAATAACTTTTGCATCGCTATAATTATTACCAAGCCTCATCTTATACCTCCATCACGACGCGTAATTCGGCGCAGCGGCAGCAACGCAATCACCAGTGAAAAAGCAAACACAATAACCGCCATAACGAGTAAAAGCTGCCAATTTATCTGCATTGCGATGGTCCAGCCAAAAGCGATAGGCATTACATAGTTAAGCAGTACAAAGCCAAGCAAAATACCAAGCGGCACAGCAAATAAGATTGCTAATAAAATAATAATGCCAGTTTGCGCAAGTTTCGCGACTAACAATTGACCCGATGTCACCCCCAGCATATGTAAAATATGAAGCTGGTGCTTTTGATTCGCATTTAAACTTAGGAGGCTTATACAAATACTTAACAGTGCAATTGCCATAATAAACCCATTGAGGGCATGGCTCACTTTAAAGGTATTATTAAACAAGTTTTTAGCGAAGTCTTTAAATTGCTTATTCGCAATAATTTGCCCGCTATCGAGCGATAGTAATTCAGCTAGTTGAGCGGAAAAAGCAGCACCATCAACAGTGCCTTTCAAATAAAGGCTAAAACCATACTGCTCTTGCAAAAGCTTTGTTTGTTGGTGCTCCGCTTCTAAGATCATGACTGTCGCAGTTGTATTACCATAGTCGTAAAAAAAGTCACGAATTGTGCATCGATAATTTAGCTGATTTTGCATAAACTCGATGGTATCGCCAATGCGATAGCCAAGTTTCAAATACATAGGTTCATTAGCAATACATACGCCAGGGGCCAACGTATCTGGCGAAACACGTTGACCGGATGTTAATTGCATATGTTGGTAATAATGCCAATCAGATCCAAGACTCACTAAGCTTGTCGGAAATCCGTTCACGTCACCGTCGCTTGAGTTATACACACCGACCATGTCAATTTCTGGTAGCGCGGTTAACATTTGTCGATTTGATTCGCTGGCATCAACACGCACATATAAATCAGCGCGCAATTGTTTTTCTAAATGCGAAGTGAGTGTAAGACTAAAGCTATTCACCATCACCTGCATGCCAATGGCACTGCCAAGGGCAATAAGAATAGCTAAAATTGAAATTTTAATGTCGTTTAGGTGAGCCGCACTATCCCCTATGAGCCAAACCAACAGCGGATGGCGAAACCTAATCGGCAAGGCAATGACAAAACGGATAACCACTGGCGTTAACACGATAAATACAAGCAAAACCGACAAGCACATTAATAGCGCCTGCATCGCGCTTACTGCAAAGTAAAAAAAATAGAAAAACGCGCTCCCTGCAAATGTAAGCGCAATAATTTGCCAACGGTTGTGGGCAGTCGCATGCTTGGAGCGGCTACCAAACATAATAACAGCAATTGCGACCATGTTAATTAACAAACCCAAACCAAAGTGGTGCCATTGCCACTGGATGGTTAAAACTTGATCTAATCGATAGAGGCCCATCAGCGTTCTATTCACGTCAAGAACCAAGGCATTCGCAATGAGGTAGCCACCTAATGTGCCAATAAAAGCAGTGATAATAGCCAGTAGAACAAATTCAATAGCAAGGGCTTTTACTATTTTGGTGCGAGTACAGCCTAATACAAAAAGTTGTTCCATCAATTTAAATCGTGCCGACAAAGTTAGCTTCACAGCATTAAAGCTTAAAAAAGCCGCGACCACATAACCAAGCATAGCGAGTGCCGTGAGATTAAAGAAAAATGCACCGGAGAGAACATCAAAGTCTTGTTGTTCGACGGGTTCAATTCGCGCCTTTGCTTTAATTGAGTCTTGTATTTTCGGTAACTGAGACGACGTTACGCCGGCCAGCTCAATATAGCTAAGCTTATTATCGATATTAAGTAAACGTGACACTAACACAATATCGGCAACAGCCCATGGACCAAGATCATCGAGCAAAGAAATTTGCTCAAGGCGTTCGCCCGACGCCAAAACGAGCTGAGGTTGCGGTGTACTATCAAGTAGACCAAGTGTTTCAGCAACCCGAGAATCTACAAATACATGTCGCATACTCAAGTCATTAAATGAGTCATTTTTCTGCTCAGAAAATACCAGCGAATCCGAATTCGATGTCAACCACATCAAGGTATTCACGCCTTTTAGTGAAATTCGTTTTGCATTAGCTAAGCGTACTTTTCCCTCTAATACGGGTTGTGCTGTAACGATTCCAAGCCTGCGTAATTCAACCCAAATCGCGGCGTCAATATAAGACTGACCCTTGAGCGGTTTAATTAAATGTGTGATCGGATCGGCTATTAACGCTGAACTGTGCGCATAACGCTGACTTGCTTCTTGATTCAGTCCTGCAATTGCAGTTATCAGTGCGCTGCCTAAACTGAGCCCAAGGATAAAGAGCAACATGAGTAAAGGATGTTTTCGGTAAAACGCCCAGTGCACTCCGAGAATTATTTTTATCTCATTCATCAATACGGCCGCTTTTTAACACTGCAACGCGGTCAAAGTAAGTTGTTAATTGCTGACTATGTGTCACCATGACCAAATTAATGTTTCGCTCTTTACATAACTGCGTCATTAGTTTAACGACTTGATGACTGCGTGCCTGGTCTAGGTTACCCGTTGGTTCATCCGCTAAAATTAGTTTTGGTTGATTTAAAATAGCGCGCGCTATGCCAACTCGCTGCTGTTCACCACCGGAGAGTTGTTCAGGAAACGCATTAAGTTTGTTTACCAAACCCAAATCACCGACTAGCTCTTCAAACTCTGAGTGATGCTGATGGCGGCCATTTAAGTGATGTTGAAAGAGAATGTTTTGTTTTACAGTTAAGCAGTCAAGCAATTGATAATGCTGAAAGATAAGGCCGATTTTTCGCCGATAAAAAGCAAGTTGGTCACTAGAATATTGTTCAATTGATTCCCCGTTTACAATAACTGAACCGGAATTTGGCAATAGTAACCCGGCCAAGATATTCAGTAAGGTGGTTTTACCTGAACCACTATCACCAAGCAACGCCAGTTGTTCACCGCTTTTTAATGAAAGCGACAAGTTGTCTATAATCAGCTGCCTCTGATCGCCGTCATTGCGACTGAACGATACATTGTTAATTTCAATCATAGTTGACCTCGTCGCTAAAGCGCATCTTAAATCCATTTTTGTTAAAAACACGGTGACTATTTTTAACGCAATACCAATGTCACTAAATAAGTGTACCTATTTGTTTTTTATGAACAAGGTTATTTGTCATGTATTTTGATACAATCGGTTTATACTTAAAATTCGAGAATCAGTTTTGCTACCATACATGGCCCAATTGAAAATTTGTTTTTGTATGCTTTTGCTATTTTTGCGCTCTGCTTCAGCGGACGAATATACGGTGCTTTATGAACATTATCCACCGAATTCATTTGTGAAATCAGAGCGTCAAGTTGAAGGCTTTTTAGTCGATTTAACAAAAGAGATTTTTAAACAAGCAAATTTAAACGCAAACTATTACGGCTATCCATGGTCTCGCGCATACAAAACCGCTCTTTCTGAGAAAAACACACTTATCGTTGCAATGCGCAAAACACCTGAGCGAGAACGGCTTTTTCATTGGGCGGGGACCGTATTTTTTAGAGGTAATGATCCTTGGAACAAAAGTAACGATGAGCAAATTGTGCTATTTTCAGATAAACTAAAGCCGATTGACGTCTCAACACTCGAACAAGCAAAGCAGTATAGTGTGAGCTTTATCCGAGAAGACGCACTGATCGCACAAATCAAACCCAATGAAATTTGGTCGCAAGAGCGTATTTTACTTGCACCAGATTGGCCTACATCAATACAACAAATGTTGCAAGGGCGTGTCTCTTTTGTCGCAGGATATAAAGGCTATATGGAAATTTATTTAGACGAAAACCCTGAATTTCGCTCTCGCATTCACGAACAACTTATCCTTGATACAAAGCAACAGACCCCCCTTTATTTTGCCTTCAATATAAATACGTCTATGGAAACGATCGATGCATTTAACAAGGCACATAACAAAGTCATGAACAATGGCACCTATCACCAGCTGCTCGCTAAATGGCGCGTTAAGTTGCAAGCTATTGAGTCAGAGAAAGCTCGACTCAAAAATTAACTGCCTTTCCATTAACACAATAAAAAATAGACTTTGGCTTTATTAACTATGAAACTTCGCGACGCAAACATAAACGACATTCCAGCCCTTAGAACGCTCGAACAAGCGGTAGTCACTGCTGAGCGCCCTTTTAATAGCAACATCAAAGAGTCTGATGTTACTTACTATGATCTTGAGCACCTACTAGACAATGTTGACTCAAAACTCATTGTTATCGAAGATAAGCAACATATTATTGCATGCGGCTATTGCCAAATTCGCCAGTCAAAAAATGCGTATAACCATGATCGTCACGGCTATTTAGGTTTTATGTACGTCGACAGTGCGTATCGTGGTAAAGGATTAAATAAGGACGTCATGCAACATTTAATGGCATGGGCGCAGACTCAGCACATAAGGGATTTTTATCTCGACGTTTATGCTGGTAATAATCCTGCAATTAAGGCATATCGTAAGCTCGGTTTTCAAAATTCCCTGATAGAAATGAAACTACATTTGGAGTGACTAATACCAATTTCATTAAATAATCGGTCATTCAGCGAGAATCAAAAAGCTTTTAGGCAAGGCATTGATTGCAGACAAGGGTGGTTCCCTTATCAAAATCAATAACGTAGTATAAAAGCTTTTTGAACTCGCCCTTTGGGAGCTTGTCAGAAGCACGATAATTGCGCCAAATTTTCTCGATGTAGAACCACTATACCTTCATAAATTTTGCTTATTCTAGCACTTCTGACATAGCTCTGAACTGTTCTATTATTTAATGAAATTGGTATAATTTAGCTTCAAAGAAAAATGTTTTTTTAAAATGACGACTTTCTAAAAACTTTTCTAAATTTATTGTCGACCAATTAAATAACCGTAAATAAACAATGATCACCGACTATTTAAGAGGCTTACAATGAACCGACTCACTATTATTGCACTTAGTACATTTGTTATTTCAGCATGCAGCTCAGCAATCGCACATAATGAGCATAGTGCAAATAAACACAGCCAAACCGAAGGCGAATATTTTATTCATGTCTATAAAGATTGTAAAAAAGTAGACAAAATCGCCATGACCGACGAACAAATTGATGCTTATCAGCGCCTGCAATCACATGAAGTCGAATTAAAACATCATGAAAGACCATTGCAAGATATGGAGAAAGTACTCAAGAAGTATGAAGCTGAACTGGCGAAAATGGAAGACCAATTAGTCATCGAAAATGACGATAAAATCACCATAAATAAAGCAGCTATGAAACGGCATGAAGAAATCGCACGCAAGATGGAGGCGGAAGTTGCAAAACACGCTTCGAGCTTTGAAAATATCGAGCTAAGTGCACGCGAAATCGAAAAAATGGCACATGATTTTGAAAAAACGATAAAACCGAGTATTAAACAATACGATGGTGACAACATGCATATTAGTATTCGCAGCGGCGACAGCGACAAACACAAGCATATGTACTGCGACGCGTAAGATAGCCTGCATTATATCGCTGCCAAACTTTAAAAACTGGTTTAGCAAAGTTTGGCGGCAGTCATTAATCAACTAACTAAATAGACTTTACAAGCGACATAAACCGGCCATAAACGTCAATCTTTAAATAACACTCTGGTTATTTAAAACTTCATCGAGACCACAAAGCAAACGAGTTACACACGTGATTAGAACGCACCATTGTAAAACTAAAATAATCTAATGCGATGATTTTATGACTGTTTATTCAATTTAGTGCAATTAAAGTTACTTAATTCATTAATTTTTCTTTCATTTGTTTTTCACAAATCAACGACAAGATAGTGCGCAAATTTTAACTACCGTCACAATTGGAAAAAAAATGAAACATAATAAAACAAAAATGAGCGCACTCGCGCTATCAATACTTATTGCGCTAACAGCCTGTTCAGATGGCGATGATGGCGCACAAGGTCCAGCAGGCGCAGCGGGGACTAACGGTGTTGATGGTATAAATGGTACTGATGGCACAAATGGTACTGACGGCACAGACGGTACTGACGGCACAGACGGTACTGACGGCACAGATGGTACTGATGGCACTGATGGTATCGACGGCTCTGCCGGTAAATTAACTCGTCTTGCAACAGTACCAACAGGCGCTGAAGTAACGGGTATCTTTTTATCGGATGAAGGCGATTTGTTTTTTAACGCGCAGCATCCATCAGATAGCAATACCATGACAGATTCTGCGGGCAAAGCATTTAACACAGGTACTGTTGGTGTATTAGCAGGTGTCAATTTTAATAGTCTGCCAGAAACACTCGTTGAATCTCCTGTGCCAATTAGTGAACAAGAGCGCCAGACTGTTATGAGTGCATATGGCCAATACCAAGTTCTTGGTCAAACAGGTGATACTTACAATGGTCAACTACCAAAGGGTTTAGGTCATATATATTCAATGGTCAGCGACGAGCTTATCTTAGAAAACGATATGCCTGACTTTAATGGTTTCATTCAAACTGGCGTAGGTAAAGGCTACCTATTTACTAACTGGGAAATGTTTCCAGGTGGCATGAGTCGTATGGCCATTGAAAAAGATAATAAAGGCACATGGAGTGTCACTGATTCGATGATGCTCGACTTTGACAGTGTGCACGGTACCGCTGCAAACTGTTTTGGATCAGTCACCCCATGGAATACCCCACTGACTTCAGAAGAGTGGATTGTTAATTCAAAAGTAACCACAACAACGCATCCAGACTGGAACAACCCTGCGGTCATGAACAGCAGCATCATAGGTTACATGTGGCAACTTACTGCGCCAGATGCACCAAATCCTTATCGTTATGGCTACATTGCCGAAGTTCAAGACCCAACTGCAGCTGATCCAAAAGTGGTTAAACATTACGCGCTCGGGCGCTTTGAACACGAAAATGCAACTGTAATGCCAGACGGCAAAACGGTTTACCTCTCGCAAGATGACACGGGTGGTGTGTTATTCAAGTTTGTTGCAGATACACCTGAAGATTTAAGTGCAGGTACATTATACGGCGCAAAACTGGTTCAGGACGCAGGTCAAAACGATCCGGCTACAACCGGCTTTAACGTTTCTTGGGTTGAATTAGGTCACGGCGATAACGCCACAATTGAAGCATGGATTGCCGATTTTGATGGTATTGGCACAGATCAATTCGTTGAAGGTGAAACCAGTTATATGACCATGGCTGATGTCGAAGCTTGGGCAAATGGTGATGCAAATTACCCAACGACTGCCAACGGCGGTGGTAAAGTAACTGCTGGACAGACAATGGATGACCGCGTGGTATTTTTAGAATCTCGTCAAGCGGCGCGTTTAAAAGGTGCTACCGCAGAATGGCGTAAACTAGAAGGGATTTCAATTAACACCAAACGTGCTCAAGAAGCTGTTGAAGGCGTTAACACCATTGATGGTGAAGATATTAAAGACGCATACGTCTATCTTGCGATTGCCGATATTGATAACACATTAACGGATGGCGAAGGTGATATTCAATTATCTAATCGAGTTAAAGACTGTGGCGGTGTTTACCGTGCAAAACTCGAAGAAAATTATAATATTAGCCGTATTGAACCACTGGTTATGGGTTCAACATACCGTAGCAGCTTGTCTGGTGCCGCCCGTTGTGATGTGAATCAACTATCACAACCTGATAACGTCATCGTAATGGATGATGGCCGTATCATCATCGGTGAAGATGGCTTCCAAGAAAACAATACACTTTGGCTTTACGAGCCAGTAAATAAGTAAGTAATTGTTTTCAATGAGAAGTGCAACTGCACTTCTCTCTTTTTCGGATAAGCTAGTATGAAATACCTAACTCAACTACTTGCAGCATTGTTAATGTTGGCAAGTTTTACTGCATTTGCAGACGCAAAAAAAAATACAATCTCTGCGCTCGATTATATAAAACACGGCGAAATATATAATCCAGAGTCCGTTATTCCTCCTCAATGCTACACCAAAACAGAAGGTAAAAATAATCCCTGCTACGCCTGTCATCAAACCTATCAATACGGGCAAAAACGACCAAATATAATGAATGATGGCGACTTGCAAGGTGACTATCAATTTTCTGATGAAGGAATGACAAATAGCTGGAAAAATCTATTTGTTGATCGCTCATCGCTAATCAACGGTATCAGCGATAAAGAGATTATGGCGTATATCGATAAAGATAATTACGGCGACTTTGCAAATACTCACAAAAATGCGCCGCAAGCAAACGAAATGTACATCAAAAATTTAGCCTACCCCGAAATCGCATTTAATAAACAGGGCTTAGCAAACGATAACAGTCATTGGGTCGCGTTTAACTATAAACCATTTCCGAGCACCTTTTGGCCTACAAACGGTTCTACCGGAGACGCAATGATCCGTTTGCCAAAAGCGTTTCGTGAGCTCAATGGTCAATTCAGCTTAGATGTTTATTTTGCTAACCTGAGTCTAGTCGAAATGACAATAAAGCAATTACCTACAATCTCAACGCCGCCAATTGATGAACGTAAAATAAACATCGATTTGAACGGCGACGGACAATTAAGCTCTGTCACCAACATCAATAAACGAACTAAGTATCTTGGTGATGCCAATCATATTGCACTGCACGATATGCTTTATCCAAAAGGCACAGAGTTTTTACATACAGTACGCTATTTAGGCATTGACGAACATGGTGGAATCTATAACGCGCCGCGTATGAAAGAAGTGCGTTACATGAAAAAACACGCATTCAAATCAGCCAAAAAGCTGCGCGGTGCATATGCCCTGGAAGCAAAAGAAAAGGAATTTGAACAACTACCGAAAACGATTTCGATTGGTAAACGCGGGATCGATAATGGTTTTAGCTGGACCATTAATGGTTATATCGAAGACCAGCAAGGAGAATTGCGACCGCAGCACTACCAAGAATTAATGTTTTGTAATGGTTGTCATAAAACAGTTGGTACAACAATAGACCAAACCTTTTCATTCCCGCGCAAAGTGCAAGGCAGTGCAGGTTGGCGTTATATTGATTTAAAAACACAAAAAGATGCGCCAACACTCGGTGAATCACGCGGCGAATTCTTAACCTATCTAGAACGTGTTGGTGGCGGCGATGAATTTAGACAAAATAAAGAAATGTTAACCCGTTGGTTTAACAAATACGGCTCAGTAAAACAAAAGGAAGTCAGTGCATTAAACAATATTTACGAATTGATCATGCCGTCCAAAGAACGCGCTTTAAAACTAAATAAAGCCTATAAAACCATCGTTAATGAACAAAGCTACATATATGGTCGTGATGCAAACATCGGCAAAGCGCAAAATGTGCTCGAGACCGTTAGTGATAATATGCAGCCCCTACCTGCACAACATCATTATCAATGGGATATTCGGTTATCTTGGCTAGAAGGTGAATCTCATGCAATTCGCCACTGAATATATGCTGGCATGTTTAATGATGGGCGCCGCAATCGGCATGGATGTGGCACTGATCACTGCACTTTACAGCAATAAACTCAAATGTTCTAAAACCCGTACCAAATGGGTTACGGGCGTAGTCGGTACCCATACAATATTGCCTATGATTGGTTATATACTCAGCTTTTACAGCATAAAATGGATACCATGGCTTGCGCCTTTGCTCGGTATCATTGCAATTGGCTTCATTGCACTGTACCTATACCACGAAATACTTGCCGATGCCGATGACCCGCATAATCATATCGTAGCAACGATTAGTTGGTCACTAATTATCGCTGTTAGTTGGGATGCGCTCTGGTCAGGACCTGCCAAATCAGCACAAGTAATCGACTGGCAAAGTGTGTTTGTTTGGACGTCGTTTATTGTGGTGGGTTTTGTTGTGTATATATTTACCCTTGCAGGGTTAAAAGTCGGCAATAAGCTCAGTTCGCAGCAAGCGAATACACCGTTTTCATGGCTTTGGTTACAGTATTCAGCCATCGCTTATTTTGGCCTCTTGGCACTTACGCGTTATACCTTCGCAGTTGAGCTGCCAAGTTGGTGTATTTTTATGATGAGCCTTATTCTGATTCGACTTGTCTTATTAAAACAAAAACCACTGCGATGGCTTTTTACTCATTGAGTGTAAGGGCATAACACCATGCCCTTACAAGCCGAGTAAAAGGTACCAAGTCAATGGTCTCTGAGTTTCTATTGAATTTAGCTCGCGAGCTTAAAAAACCTATATTTTAAGTACGTGTATGGATTTGCCTAAATCGCTGCGTCAATTGTTCAGATGTGCAATAACCCAAAGTTAACGCAACCGCGCGATTCGCTTGGTCTATATAAAACAAGGCGGGAAAGCCGCGTACTTGCAATTGTTGAGTGAGTACTAAGTGCTGTCGCAATTGGTCCTCAGTGGATTGTGACTCCAACACCTGCGCGAACTTTATTGGTTCAAACCCGATAGAGCTTGCACACTCCACTAACGTGGTTTGCAATGATGGGTTCTGCGCCAATTTGTAATACGCATGCTGAATCGCTTTCACCATTTTTTCAGCACCTTGTTCTGCCAAAGCCTGTGCCGAGATGACTGCGCGACAAGCAGCATAGGTTGAACGATAAGGTGTGTTTAATGACCAAAAATCATGGTTAAATGTCACCTCCGTTTGTTGTTCTATCTGAACCCAGTATGAGGCAATCGCCTGTCTCATTTGTTGCTCCATTGGTTCCGATGAATCGGGTGCTAAGCCGCCCATAACCCAATCGAGGTTTACAGAATCAAATTGGCTCACAAACGAATCCAGCTCATCTTGAAATGCGTAACACCAGCTACACATTGGGTCCATCACATAAATAAATCGCATCACATTTCTCATTTTTTATGACGGTAAGTCCAGCGACATCGCTATTTTTTCTATGCCGTGAGGGGGAGTCCATTGTTTATATTCAACAAATCCATGCTTTTTATAGAGCGCAATCGCGGGTGAATTTACCACTGCGGTTTCAACTAACGCGCGTGAAATATCAAAAGACGTCAAAGTATAACGTATCAATTTACTCGCAAACCCGCGCTTAAAGTACCTTGGATCAACCGTCAAACTATGGATTTCAAGACAATGATGCGTTATTTCGATCTCAACAACCGCAGCAACACAATGTTCCTCAATAATGCCAAAAAACCGCGTATCGGCACGCGCTATCTGCTGCGCAGTTCTATAAAGTGGTGGAAAGCAATCGCACCCAATTAAGTCTGCTTCAATTTTGTATGAACGTTGAAACACAGTAAAAATTTGGTCTGCCATCTCACTAGATGTATTGTCGAGTTCTGAAATCATGAATTAAAACGGCTGAGTTTATAAACTTATAGTTACAAACCATTATGCAACTATTTTACGGCCAATTGCTAGTTCGTTGTCATCTCTCACTTCAAATTGTGGCGCCATGGAATAAAACATCGTGTCAGCGATTTAACTGTCGATTATTTCATTATTATCGCTGCATTAAGTCTATATTTGTGCGAAACATTTCTATCGCTCCGCGCTTTTGCATGGTGACAAACACGGTTTTGCCACCTGCGCCACCGAACGCAACATTGGTTGGGTGCTTTCCAGTTAATTTAACCTCACGCAGTAGCTTTCCATTTGGAGATACGATTGCCACACTGCCCGCACCATAACGGGCAATATATAAATTGCCCAACTCATCCGTTCGCATGCCGTCTAAACCATGGTCAAAAAAGCGAATAAGCAATTGTTTATTTGATACATTTCCTTTTTCATCTAAATCATAGCGCCACACTCTGCGCTGCACACTTTCATTCACATACAGGGTTTTATTATTTGGGCTTACGGCAATGCCATTGGTTGTGCCCATTTCATCTTCGAGTAACAAGGTATTGCCATGGGTGTCGATGCGCCATAATTTACCGGTATTATTTGACCAGTTAGGATCGCTTGCAAACAAAATACCATTGTCCATTATGGCTAAGTCATTCGGCTGATTCATATCGTTATTGTGTGCAAACACAGCGACGTGTGTTGATACATCTTTGCCACTAGCAAGTGCTGTAACTGGCACTTTAAGTACATTATGATTAACGTAATCAGCAATATACATATTACCTTGCGCATCAAAACGGATCCCGTTTCCAATTGAGCCTTTGTCTAAGGTCAATAACGTTTGCACCTGACCTTTTCCGATGACCTTACCAATCGTACCTTGTTGTTGATAATTCACCGCATATAAATTGCCAGCCTTATCAACCGCGGGTCCCTCAACACCTTGCGTAAAAACCCCATCCGTTATCCAATCGCTAGTTTGAAATGGATTCTGCGCAAACGCGCTAAAACAGCAGCTAAACAAAACTAGTTTGGCGAATATTTTTTTCATTTTTTCTCTCTTATTCTTATCTGTCTTATTACTGGCGGCATGTAATGTATAAATCGCGCATTGGGTAAATACCGGCTATGACAATTTCGTCTGTTAGCAATTGCAAACCAAGTAGCTTGCCATCAAGTGCAGGCGTTGTTTTTTGTGATTTAGTTTTTTGTGATTTACAAACAGACACCACAGCCTGACTAAGTGACATAAAATCAATTAGTTTATGGTATAGTTGCGCAATATTATTTTTATCGAATTGCGCTGCTTGTGGCGCTAACTTGGTTAATTGTTTTTGCCACACATCAAGTTGCTTTGATACGCGGGTCAAAGCTACTTCGTCGCCTTCCATAAAATCCTGCACATTATCACGCAGCATTCTAACTTTTTGACTCTCAACCGGCAGGTAGTCCACAAACAAGTTAAGTGGCGTAAGTTGATGGTATTCATTTTTTCGATATTTAATATGATGGCGCGTGTAGTAATGGCTCGGCTCAACCAGCTCAGCCATCACCCTCAAGAGCGCCTTATTTTCAGCGCGACCTTGCGTCAGTTTCATAAAGCCAATCGCTTGCTGTTGTTGATGATGCAAACCGATAACATCTGCCGCAAAGTTGTCAATGTGACTTAAGCGCTGGTACATATTTCGGCTATCCACGGTGTTTTTATCTGACCAGAGCCTCTCTGCAATCGCAAACAATCTCGGCCAAATACGCAAGTCTAGATTATCATCATGGACCATTTCACTCCAAATTGTCGCTTCACCACCTAAAATAAGTTGCGCACGATTTGGCTCAACCGGCTGTGACAAAGTAATTGGTGCATGCTTGGTCAGCGGTTTTACACTAATGGGATAACGGCTATTGCCAATCATTACCGCACTTCGCTTGCTATTGTTAAAATCGAATTCAAACGATAACGGTCCCATCCAACTGTCCATCGCAACCTGCAAGCGACCGCCATTATGACTAAACGCCTGCGACGGTGTCGTGAGTTGGTGGTGGTTTTGATTAAGCTTAATCAAAACCTGCTCACCGAGTATAACGAGCTCCCCTTTTACATCACTGCCTTTAAGTCGCTCTATGACAAAACGTTTAGCTAACGTCACTGGCTGTGTTGTGTCAACTTGGACAGCTGTTTTAAGCGGGTCATTGCGGTAGTGAAAGCTCGTGTATTGTGGCTGGTCGATATAAAAACCAGTTGATAAAATTCCTTGATAACCTGCATTGGCAACCGCATTTAACGAGTCGTGACCGCGCCAAGATTGCACCAAAATCTGTTTAGGTAATTGAGGGTGAAATATTTCATCCCACCCCATCATAATGCGATTATGTTTTGTCAAAATCGGTAAAATTCGCGTATTGAAATAATTCTGAATATCATGACCCGTTTTGAGTTGATATTGTGCCATCAAAGCCCTGATCTGTTGGTTTTCAAGCCAGTGTTCTGGTTCAACTTCATCACCACCAATATGCAAGTAGTGATCGGGAAAAAGCGCACTCATCTCACCTATCAGATTATCAATAAAGGTGTAAACGGCCGGGTTGCTGACATCCAATAAAGGTTTAAATACACCCCATTGACGCTCCATTTTATAATTTGTTTGCTTAGTCATTAGCTCTGGGTAGGCAACGGCAATCGCACTGGCATGACCTGGCATACCAAATTCGGGGACCACACGAATACCCAAGAGATTGGCATAGTGCACAACCTCTTTAATTTGTGCTTGCGTATAATACAAGCCATCTGAAGCCAAGGCCGTCAGCTTAGGGTACTGTTTGCTTTCAATACGCCAGCCTTGATCGTCAGTTAAATGCCAATGCAGTACATTGAGCTTAGCCGCAGCCATGCCATCGAGTTGACGTTTGATGGTATCGAGCGAAATAAAGTGACGTACGCTATCTACCAATAAGCCGCGCCATTTAAATCGTGGTTCATCTATTATTTCGATATGCGGTAAACGCAAAGCGCCTTGATTGGTTGCAACGAACAATTGAACCAATGTCGTTAAGCCGTGCTGGGCACCAAAAACAGAACCCGCTTTAATTTTAATACCACGTTGACTAATGGTCAGCGTATAACTTTCATCGCTATCGAGTTGGCGCTGCGTCAAGTTTATTTCAGGCGTTTTAACCACAATGCGCAATTGGGCCTGCTCGCTCGCCTCATGAACATCGAACGGCTTATTAAGCAACCGATTAAGATGTTGTTGTAAGCGCACAATTTGCTGCGTTTTTCGCTCGTCGCTAAAACCAACAAATTGCACACTCAGCGGTTTGTTTAAAGTAAGCTCCCCCGGATAGCTCACAATTTTTTGTGGCAAGGGCATTAAGTCATACTCAGCGGTCTCAGCCGCCATAGCACAACTCGACAACACCCAAACCATGAAAAAAACATAATTCACCAATTTACGGTTCACTTAAATACTCCTGACTAACAAACTTAGGTAAAAAATGATGTGGCATCAATGCCCCGTGATACTGAATAACACATGCCGCAACTCGATGTGCATAGTGCGTTGCGTGCTCTAAATTGTTGTGCTCTAAAAAATGCGCCAAAAACGCACCTGCAAACGAATCGCCAGCCGCACAGGTATCAACTATCGCATTGCTTTCTATGCGTTGTGCCTCTATTTTGAGTGCAACTTGATGTTTCACTTTAACTACACAAGGTGCGCTGCCACGCCGAATAACTAAGGTTGCATTAATATCGCAGTGCTGTTCATGATGATAGTGGATAATGTCGGTGCATGAATCTGTGCCATACACTGCAAATTCATCTTCATCGGTTAAAAATGCAATATCTGCGAGGCGCATTGCTGCTAAATACACCGCCGTCACTTTGCTTTGCTGTAAACCGCGCGATTCTTCATTTACATTATCTTTTGTCATCCAAAGTGATGGGCGATAATTGTTATCAAACAAAATTTGCCCGCCACCAAATTTAAATACAGCTAACGTATTTAATAGATGTGTGCGCTGCGCGTCATTAAGGATTGCAAGGCTAATACCCGATAAATAAATCACATCAACTTGATTGGTAAGCAATGCCTTTGTCAGTTGCTCGTTGCATTCAAAATAAGTTTTTGCCGCACTTTCGCAGCGCGCAAAACGAAACTGTCTTTCTCCATTTTGGTCATGATAGACCCAGTACTGGCCCATCAGTTTAGTTGGCTGCGTAACGATAAAGTCATCAACAATGTTGGCACTTTTCATATGAGCTTTAAATTGCAAACTTGCGGGCTCGCGCCCTATCGCCGAGGCATAAAAAACTTGTACGTTATCAACTGCGTGATACCTTAATATTTGGCTCAGGTACCATGCCGCATTGTAAGTATCACCACCAAATCCGCAGCTGTTATCGGCGCGATGTTCAACCATGCACTCACCAAAAAAGACAATACGTTTACACTGAGATAACATCATGAAATCTTAATAGTTAGTGGGTCGTCACCGTCGATATTGCGACGCTTATGGGTTAGCAAGCTAACAACGACCCCGGCCACCAATGACACACTGAGCGCGCCAAGGATCGGGTTACCTAAATATGTTAGCCAAACGTCATTTGCACCGATTGCCACGGCACCGACACTTGCCCCTATTAAGCTTGCAAGCGCCCCTTGCCACGTGTAGCGTGACCAAAAACGACCAAGAATGCCGAGCACACAAAGCCCTGCCAACACCAACGAAATCATTTTAGTGATATACGAAATAATGTCGTTAGACAACACTGCCATAAATAGCGCAATGAATACCGTAGCCAGCATCGCCAAACGCGACACAAGTAGTTGTCTGTGTAGTGGGATATCTTTTTTAAATATCCATCCATAGACGTCATTCACTAGTACACTTACACCTGCAATCGCATCGGAACTCGCGCTTGAAAGAGTCGCCGAAATACCAGCCAGTAAAATAAGACCGCCCAGAACAATAGGTAAGGCAGTTAGGGCCAGATACGGAAACGCAAAAGCAGGATTGTCCAATGTGTCGTTAATTAAATAAGCGCTTATGCCAATCGTCGCGGGAATTAACGAAAAGCCTAAATATAAAACACCTGAAATGACAAACGATTTGCGAATGCTTTTGACACTGTCGGCCGCATAAATTCGTTGACGAAAAGACGGTGTTGCCAACACCCCAACTAACACAGCCAATGCCATTGATATAGCGGGCAGCAGCCCAATTTTTTGATACGACAATACGCCATTATTTGCAGCTACCGTATTGTTATCTAATGCATGCCAACCGCCAACCAAATCGATGGCAAAATAAGCCATTAAAATAAACCCGACAAATAAAATAATGGCCTGAATCGCATCGGTCCACACAACCGCTGTGTAGCCCCCTAACGTGATGTAAATTGCAAGACCGACACCAATAAGCAGTTTCGCGCTGTTATCATCTAACCCAGTTAACCACGCCAGATACATGCCACCGCCAATTAAATGTGCGCCTAACCAGCCAATGCTCGCCGCATAAATGACAATCACTAAGGTCTTTTTAACGAGAGGGTGATCATCCACATAACTTGCAAGTTCTTCGCTCATAGTTGCAAAACGTGCTTCTCGCACCGGTGCAAATAACCAAGCGAGCAGTAAAATACCTATCGCGCCACCCAAACCGTATAATGCACCAGCCCATCCATTTTGATATGCAAACCCAACCGCACCCATCGACGAGCCTGTACCCACCATAGTCGCAACGGTTGTGCCTAAAGTAAGATAAAGGGGCACTTTACGTCCAGCCAAGATAAAATCATTACTTGATTTTTGCTTGCGCGATACGTACCAACTAACCAATATCATGACAAGCAAGTAGACCAAAAAGGCCAATAAGTAATATAGTTGACTGTAAGACATACGTTTTCCCCTTGGGCAGTGTTAGCTAACCTTTAATCGCCTTTATAACAAGTAACATCGACTTCGACTTTGCAATCGACTACAAGATCAGCCACCATGCAAATACGCGCAGGCGGATGGTCACCAAAAAAGTCGTCAAATACCTTGTTAAAAGACTGAAAATAACGGGCGTCTGTCAGCACAACAGAGACGTGTGTAACATGTTCAAGGCCGTACCCGGCCTCAGTCATAATGGCAATACAATTTTCAATCGCAAGACGTGATTGTTCAACAATACCCCCTTCGACAACTTCACCATCTCGCATCGGTGTCTGCCCCGACACTTTTAACCAGCCACCCGCTTCGACTGCGCGTGAAAAAGGTAAACGCTGCCCTCCTGTGCCAGTGCCACCTTCAGCGCCAATACGTTTTATCGTCATAACTTCCTCTAATTCTGTGTAAAAAAGCAAAATAGTTTAACTGCGAGCAAGAAACCGCCCTGCGCGACCTATCTCTGATTTTGTCTGTATCTGCGTATCGCCGCTAAAACTCAGTGCGCCATTGACCCATACTTTTTCAATGCCAACCGCCTGCTGCTGTGGTTTGCTATAGTCCGCCATATCAATAACATTATTGGCATCAAATAAAACCAGATCAGCATAGAAACCAACCTTAATTTGACCCCGTTTATGCAATTTAAAACGCGACGCTGGCAGCGCTGTCATTTTATGGATAGCTAATGACAGCGGCAGTGTTTGTTGATCACGGCAGTAGTGCCCCAATACGCGTGGAAACGTTCCCCAAAGTCTCGGGTGCGGGTGCGGATCGCACGGTAAGCCGTCGGAACCCACCATGCTGTGTTGATAACTCAAAAATTGCTGAACATCCTGCTCTAACATGCAGTGGTATACCGCACCAGCCGGTTGTAACTTTTTTGCCGCAGCCTTTAGTGATATTTGCCACTGCTTGGCAATATCTGACAAACTCTGCTCCGCCATTTCAGGATGCGGCTCGGACCAGGTTATAAATATTTCGGTTTCTTCAGTCACCTGGTTTAAGTCTAACGTGCTTGAACTCGCGGCATACGGGTAACAATCACAGCCGACATCTTGATGTTGACGTTGTTTTTCTAAATGATTAATCACTTCGCTCGCACGCCCCCAGTTTTCTTTTCCTGCACACTTAATATGTGAAATAACCACCGGAAGCTCGGCATGTTTACCTGTGCTAAACGCTTCATCCATGGCCGCTAAGATGCCTTGAAACTCTGTACGTAAATGTGTTGTGTAAAGACCATTAAACGGCGTGACAACCTCGGCTAATGCATTCACCTCATACGTACTTGATGCTTTTGCGTTATAATAAGCAAGCCCAGTACTCAGCCCTAGCGCACCTTGTTCCATCGCCGTTTTTAAATGTACCTTCATCTGAGCGATTTCATCGTCGTTCGCCGAGCGCGATAAATCACCCATTACTTGTGCACGCAAACTCGTATGTCCAACAAGCGTCGCTAAGTTAACGCTCGGCGAGGCACGCTCAAATGCGGCGCGATAATCTTTCACTTGGGGGTATAAAAAGTCATTTTTATGACCTAACAAGTTGATTGGGTCAACCGGCTCCTTCGCTGTTAAATAAGGTACTGCACTAATTCCACAATTGCCGGCGATCACCGTTGTAACCCCTTGGCTAATCTTATTTAACATCTGTGGGTTGCGCATCACTTCAAGGTCATCATGGGTGTGCACATCAATAAAACCCGGCGCTAATACTAATCCCTCTGCGTCTATCTCGTGCTTGGCAGTTAACTGACTGCAATCACCGACCGCCACGATAAAATCCTTTTCTACTGCAACATCAACGTTTTGCGAACCACCGTCGATACCGTTATAAACGGTTGCATTTTTGATGATGAAGTCAACACTTTTGGCCATGTAACTACTTAATCTCCGAGCGGAAAACGCGTATCAGCTGGCGGCGTATCACTGTTGTCATGCCTGTGCTGATCTAATTGAATTTTTAAACGACGTAGTTTCTCTTTTGAACGTCGTTGATTTTTAATGGCTACTTCACTTGATAAAATATCTAAGGCCGCCATCATCACGTAACGCGCTGCACTTGGCTTAAAAATATAATCACTTTCTTGTGTTTTAATCGGCAAATGAAAATCTGCCAGCTGCGCCAGTTCGCTGTCAGGACAAATTGTTATGACTTGTGCGCCGTAATCTTTTGCAATACGCGCCGCATCCATCACATCCGGTGACACACCGCTCAGCGATAAACACAACACCACATCCCCTTTATTGACCGTTGATGCGGCCATGCGCATCATCATCGGATCAGAATGCGCGTTACTCAGCACATCTAAACGAAAAAAGCGATTCTGACACTCTTGTGCCATCATGCTACTACCGCCGCCGACACCAAAAATTAAACAATGGCGTGTTTGGCTAATCGCTTCACTCGCAAGTTCCACCACGCTTTCGTCAATTAAACCCGCATTGACAGCTAAAATTTCTTGAATCGAGGTATAAACGTGCGATATTTTCTGCTTTTCTACCAACTCTTGGTTAGTAAAACGCTCACCTATCGCCGCTGATTGAGTCAGCCTGAATTTTAGATCGCGTACATTGTCACAATCTAAGCTTTTTGCAAGCCGCGTAATACTTGCGTGGCTCACTTGTGCTTTTTCAGCGAGTTCACTAATTGACGCAGCGCCAGCAAAGCTCAAGTCTGCCAAAATAAGTCGTGCGACCTTTTCCTCGGCAGGACTAAAATGTCCTAAGCCATCTTTAATTTTACTAATAATATCCATTTTTCTCCGCCGCTAAAAATGCGTACTTATTGTTTTTGTGATGACCCAATCTTGCTCTATGACACCAATTTGACGCCATTTATCAAATGTTAAACACGGGTGAGAAGTAGAAAAACACAGCATATCGCCCACCTTCAATGTTGTTTGTGTTGAGTATCGCATCATACAATGTTGGTCCATGATTTTTTCAATGCGCATATCCGCATCAACCACCTTCAAACACTGTGTTACTGGGCAATAATGAAATTCAGCGATTGGCAAGCCAGCATCAAACGCCACATCTCGCTTTCCCATTGCAATAATTGCGAGTCCCGACTCTGGAATAGACGCAACGTAAGCCCAAATATAAAGACTTGAGACCAAATCTCCGTTTATGTCACATGCCAATTGGCTGCGTGCCAAAACCTCATGTTGGGCGTGTGCGTAAATACCTGTATCATGGATAAGGTAACAACCGGGCCGAATAACTAAGCGAAAATCATCTTTATTGAGTACTTGATTCATGTTTTGTGCAACCACATCATACCAAGCAGAGCCTGCGCCGGTTATTATCGGTGCATCATTATTAAAATAACCTAACACTTTGAACTCAAATGCTTTATCAGCAACACCTTGTACGAATTCGGTCACCCGCAGTTGTGCATTTTGCCCACTGATCACGCCTTCATAAAAGCCAAGCCCTGCTATCTCCAAACACCGGTAGCGCTGACATGTATTCACAAGGGCATCAAGTGTCGATAAGTCACGCCAACCACAACGCCCTTCTTCAACACCCACTTCTAATAGTATGTTTAATGAAATCGCGTGTTGATTAAAATACTCCCCCAACGCGGTAGCGTTTTCAATGGAGTCAACAAAGCAATAAAACTCGATATCAAATTGGCGTAGCAACTCGCTAATTAGTTCAAAATGGTATTTACCAACTAACTGATTTGCCAAAATAATCCGTTTTATACCTGCCTTAGCTGCATTGACAACCTGTGGTACGGTGGCAAGCGTAATGGCCCAAGCTCCTTCGGCTAACTGTTGCTGAAACAGCTCAATTGACATGGTCGTTTTACCGTGGGGGGCTAATAAAACCTCACTTCGGGCGGCAAATTGCGACATCCATTTCGCGTTCTGACTGATTGCATTTTGTTTTACAACCGCCACAGGTAGGCTCACTTGCTCATCAAGAATATTCCATCCTTGATTTGCTAATTGTGCGCGTTGTCCGCTACCTTTTAAAAATTCCGCCATATTTGGTTCCTTTTAGCTAACACCATAAACCATCGGCTTATATCCATGTAAACAGCGTGCTGGATTCTCATGGATATAAATATGACTGGCTTAAAAACCAACACATGGTATCAACATGTGTTGGTTTGTTAAGGGCATTTAGTTAGAACGTGGCACGCACACTCAGTGCATAACGTCTATCTGTTGTAAAGCTAAGCGCTTGCGTTCGCGTGCCACCCTGATCCATTTGGTATTCAGTTTGTGTTTCCGAGTCTAATAAGTTACTCGCCTCAAATCCAATTTTCCAATTGTCATTAATTGTGTAATAGACACTCGCATCCATCATACCGGTTGGCTTGGCATACGCTGGGACATATTCTTCTGACTCACGCAATGTAAGTAAATACTCTGAGCGCCACGTATAAGCGAGGCGTACAGATACATCGGCGTACTCGTACATACCAATTACGTTAAAGTTTTGATCCGAATAGCCCTGCAGTGGTAAGCCGCCAAAGACCCTAAATGTATTTCTGTTATCATTCACCGGATCACCGGCTTCGGTAAAGCCGAGCGTGCCCGCTGCAATTTCATTTGGATCTTCCAAACCGTCTTGGTCGATATAAGTAAAGTTAAGTTGTAAACCTAACCCCTGCCACGCACCCGGTAACATATCGTAAAACTGAGAATATGACAGCTCGACACCTTGAATCGTACCTGAGCCGGTATTTGCCGGACCATACGAAGTCACCGCATAATCTTCACCACCATATGCCACCGTCGCATTAAACGGACGGTTACGAATAATATTATCGAGTCGCTTATGGAACAAACCACCAGTCAAATAACCAGCGTCAGCAAAATACCATTCTGCAGTTAAGTCAGTATTAATTGCTTCTTCTGGTTCAATATTTGGATTACCGGACAATGCCGTGAGCGCCATGTCGTTAAAGCCAACCACTGGGTTTGCCTGCTCATCATAGGCTGCACTTGGGTCTTGTAAAACACGCGTATAGTCAAGACTGATAATACTAATATTACGCGCATCAACTAAGCTTGGATAAAAGAGTGCTTTTGATGCACCAAATCGCACGACAACATCTTCTGACACACCAAAGCTTAAGTTTAAGCTTGGTAACAAGGTTGTATAATCAGTACCATCAACCGTTGTTAGCTCTGACTGGCCACCAGCAATGTCAAAATAACGTTTATATTGATCTTGCTGCATTACGAGATACTGCGATGTCCCTTCCGTACCGCGTCGCTCAGTGCTTGGTTGAACAAGTGCACCGGTCGATTGCAGTTGATAATTAACATATCTCAGACCAACATTACCAACCACAGGCACATCACCGAGTTCAAAGTCAAAATCACCACGAATATAAAATTCAGTGCGCTTTTCATTACTCGAACTTATATTGTGCGCTGCAAACGGACCGCTTACACGATTTTCTTTGTCTTCATAAGGGACGTAAACACCACTACAAACCCCGTTATTGGCGGCACTATTTGTCGCATTATGCCAACCGTCACGACACCCTTGACGAAGCGAATCAGCATAATTTCGAACTAGGCTCATTTTAGGGAATAAGAAACTATTCACATCACCTAATAAGACGCTACCGTTGTAATAATCAGCAAAACTCACTGTTTCAAATAAGTCGGGGCGTTCAAGTGACGACGCGGCATTGCGATCCGCTTGTATCCAAGGTGTACCAATTGCCGACCAGCCTTCATAAGCTGTATCGCGCACGGTTAAATCTTTATCTGAATAGTAAAGGCCACCGCTTACATTCGTGAAAACACCATCTAATTCGTAATTCAAATCGAGCTTATAGCTATCTGACTTTGCTGAATTGTGTTCAACTTGTTCCATGCCTGTGCCTAAGAACAAGTTCGGTACCGGACCATTCCAGTCATCCACCACCGAGTAGCCCGGCGTTTGAATATTATCACTTAAGTACTCAACGGTTGGTCTTGAACCACGTAAATCAAGAAAATACGGCGATACTAAACCAACTTTGTTACCGCGAGTCTGTCCCGACATACTGTAGTTTTCGACATGTTTTTCTGAATCAATATGTTGGTAATCTAAATCGATGGTTAAGCGATCGACCGGTTTCAATGTCAATTTAAATGAGGTGTCTTTAACCGTGTTCTCGTTGTAATTCCAACGACTACGATAAAATAACGGTGTTTCGGGACTCACCCCAAGAACCACACCGGATGTTACAAAGTTATTATTCGTTGTAAGCGGGCGTCCATCTTGTGCATCATCACGCCAATTTTGCGATGATCCCATATAACCTCTAAAGCCTTGTGCCGCCTGACCAATTTGACGCTCTCTCCATTCTAGATCGGCCTTTGAATGAATATGCTCGAGCGTTGCAACAATCGTTTCATCATTATTGGCCCACTGCAATGACGTTGTTAAGCCTTCACGATTACGGTCATTGTCAGCCGTACTCATATGAATCGCCACCGGGACATGCCACACAGACCCTGCGGGTTGCCCTGGTAATTCAGGACCATCTACAGGCGACGTTGGATCAACCCCAGTAATGCCACCCCACTGATCGAGGGTTGGAATAAACGAGTCACCTCGACTATGGAAATTACCTAAACCAATACCGTCACCACGGGTTTTATATTCCGAGCTTGATGCCGCAATCAAAAAACCAAACTTACCTGAATCTAATTGCCAAACATCTGAAAATAAACCAGAAAACGACGGCGTAACTTCACCACGATAATCACCATAATTGGCTTTTACGTTAAATGCCGCAAGCTGCTCATCAGAATCGAACGGTTTGCGCGTCATTAAATTAACAGTACCTGAAATACCACCAGAAATAAGGTCGGCTGTTTGGTTTTTCACTACTTCAACAGCGCCTAATAATTCTGCAGGAAAGTCTTCATAACTTAAACCGCCACCAGGGTTTGCGCTAAAAGCGTCTCGTCCATTTACTTCTGAACGAACTCGGTCAAGACCGCGTACTAATACGCCTGTACCTTCATCAGCATAATGCTTTGGATCATCAGACGACGCAAAGCGTTCAATAGTGACACCCGGTACGCGTTGCAGTGCTTCAGTAACCGATTTATCAGGTAATGCACCGATATCTGTTGCGGTGATCACATCTTTAACAGTATCAGCATAACGTTTAAGGTTTTGTGCACTGTTAATACTGCCGCGAATACCGCGAACTTCGATAACCTCAATCGCTTCTTGTTTATCCGCCTTTTTGGCAGCGCTGTCATTTTCAGCCGAATCTTGTGCAAAAGCGGCAAAAGGACTTAACCCCAATAATACGGAAGAAATAGCGAGACTGAGTTTTGTCCGCTTAGTGTGATTGTAACCGTGCCCGGTGACGTTTTTTGACATGATATTTCCCTTTTGTTTTATTCAAACCAGTTGGAATAGCGCCAGTTTTACAACTACTTCATGGCTATTTATTCAATGGCACGACAACAAACCATGCCCAATAAAATTACAAACCAAACAGTTTTTGTTACTTATTTTCAGTTTTAACATGCTTCTTTTGTTACTTTTTAACACACTGATGCAAAAAGTAAACACTTTTTAGGAAATAATTGACGTTATTTTGTCAGTTGAGGAAGTTTTGGTTTTGAACTAAACGCGTTTAAAGCCCAATTTAAACAGCGTTAAGTCGGATAACAAAAAGCATCTCCAACACCGCAATTTAACAAATAAAAATAGACCTTTTTACATAGCGCAGCAGCAACGAATAACGCTCAGCGGCACGAGTCCGCTTGCTTCAGTATTACTAATTCGGACAAATCGTTGCAGTGCGATATAGATGCTTTATCAACACATATCAAAAAGAGACAAACTAACCGCCATTCAACGTCGCTAGTTTAGTCGCGTGCGCCTGCTCAATAAATGCGAGATCACTGGTAATGACACCGATCCCCGATGCAAGATGATCAGCGTAGCTTAAGTCTAGCGGCTCATGTTTTGACCAGAGGTAGACCGCTGAGCCATGACTTTGTAATCGCGCTGCAAGCCGTTCAGGATAACCCCAAAAATATTGGCTCATGTTTGGCGGAATAAAAAGAACAGTATTACGACACGACTCGGGAACAAAGCCGCTCCACCCCATCAATAAATAATCGATACCGCAGCTTTTTACACTATCTACACTGGCCAACTTTATCGATGGATCTTTTTGCTTAAACCAAGCGCTGCCCTTATCAGATGTGATCACTGTGTGATTGTTTTTTTTGTCGGCAATGTACTCGTAAAGCACATTAAACGATTGTGGATCATTATTTTTTAAGTTTAGCCAAAATGTGTGTGTTGGATATTGTTGATAAAATGTGGCGAGTTTAGAAATCCGATAGCCTTTGTCACGAAAAGGAAATGTTTTACCATTATCAAACGAATAACCATGCCCCGCATCAAGATGCTGTAATTCTTTAAATGAGGCTTTATGAATTGGCCCCACTCCGTTGGTTGCGCAATCTAATTTCCAGTCGTGAAAAACGACCAGTTCATTGTCACGCGTTCGATGCACATTCAAATGAATAACATCAGCGCCCGCAGCAACAGAACCAGATGCGGCCTGCAACGTATTTTCAACTGAGTTTATGCCGGATTTAGTAAGAGAACGAGCGGTACATCCTGTTTGCTGTAGTTTGCTATAGTTAACAGCGCTGCCCCCTGCACGGTATGCCACAATCTCACCTAGATACTGACGTTCTGGCGTCAACAACTGGCCGTGTATAACGCCTATTACTAAGACGCCAACAACCACAATTAAAACCATTTTAACTATTTTTTTAAGCACAGTAATGTAATTCCTTTTTTCGCATTGAGCCTATTTAGTTTCGCGACAATACACGCTCATCTCATATAGCTGCTTGCGATTACAAGTTTCACAAGCTCTTTTACCGGCCACCGCACAGCGACAACCCCGCAGAGCGACTCACCCTAACTAAGTCTGATAACGACATCAAGCTAATAATTCGAATGAAGGCAACATCTTATCCCGCAGATAAGTGCGACAAAAAGCCGAAATCAGATACTTCATTTTGCTACTAAAACAAAACTCAATGTACCGAATGTAATACATTGTAATTTTTTTATTAAAAAGAGCGCCTATTATTGATGAAGTCGTAAATGAAAGCTTTATTCAAAATAATGAAGTTAATGTTTTTGAATAAAATCAAATATATAAACAACAATCTACTAGGTCGAAATAGTACGAATTTGGAGAAAAGAGCGATGAGTAATAGCGATACAACAAGCCCTATCTTGGCTGCAATTCCAGAAAACGCAACAAGTGCATCAGCAACGGAAGGGGCCTATTTTCCGATCAATAAGCTAGTCGGTACATGGAATAGTCCTGCAGGAACACCCACTGGTTACAATGTGATGCCAGTACCTGCTGGAAATAAACAAATGCAAACTCAAATATCCAACGACGATTGGCTCAGCAAAAATTTTTATTATTTTGAAGAAATGACGTTTACTGCACCCGGTGAAGCACCAAATCGCGGCCAGCTTTTTCAGCAAGGTTGCTATGGTTTAACCTATGAGCAACGCGTCTATTTTGCGCCAAACACAGTCGGTGTTGGCAAGTTGAAGTATCAACCTGAAGTCGCGCCTGACAAAGAAAATGCCCTTGTTCATTACGAAAATGGCTTATGGTTGCACACCCAATTTGAGGCGCAGCCAGCGGCGGCATACGGTGCAACACTGCCCTATCCACCAATTGACCCGCAAACAAATCAACCAATTGCAACCCCAACACCACCGAACAATCCAATCGTAAAACAAGTCTCGGTACCACACGGTAATTCAATTTTAGCACTTGGCAAAGTAGAAACCTTTGACGGACTGCCAAAGCACGACGCGAGTCCAATTGATGAACGCCCGTTTTCAATCGACAACACCATACCTAACCCCGCACTTGTATTAAAAGCAGAGGTCGAGCGATTAGAACAATTGTCAGGTAAAACGTTTAAAACAACCTTGCTATCGGTATCAACTGACGCGGCAACCGGTGGCAGCGTAACAAACATTCCTTTTGAAGTTGGTAATGCGGATGTCAGCGGATATACAATGGATTTATGGATCATCGACGTATTCGACTCACCCACTGCAACGACGCCAAGCAGCACTCTTTTACAATATTTGCAAAAAATTCCAATGACCTTTTTTATCACTCAAACGCCGACTCCGGGTGGCAAAGGTGGAATTGGTCAAAAAGAGACGTTCCAACACATTACAGCAAACACCTTAGTCAAAGTTGATTAAGTATTTGTCATCAACGCATGAAAGGAATAAAAAATGAGCGAAAATAATACCTCAGTATCACAAGCGACGATTGACAAAATCAAGCGAATGTCTGAAAAGCACGCCGTAAAAGAACTAAAAACCGTTTTGCGTGCAGCTGTTAAGTTAGAAATGGCGACTATCCCAATTTACTTATATACCTATTACTCAATTTGTAGAAAACCGGGGCAAGATAACCCGCCAACAAGTGAAGCAATAGCACAAGCAGATAAGTTCCCAGCCACTAATTCACTATATGGTAATGAAGCTGGCGCGGCAATTATGAGCGTTGCAGTTGAAGAAATGTTGCATATGTCGTTAGCAATGAACTTATTAACATCCATGCTCGATAGGGATGAAGACTTGCCGCAAATTTATGACGGCCTGACATTTGGTAACAATGGCGGTATTGTGTTACCGGCGCTTAGCACGCTCGCAGAAGATACAGGCGGCACATCTCAAAGGCCGATAGAAAAGGTCACAGGCAAACCGCTCGAAATTCCATTGGCCAAATTAAGCCTAAATCAGTTACAGCATTTTATGCGTATTGAATATCCGGGTAAACAAAATGCCCAATCGCCTAAGCGCAATGATCAACAGCCAGATTGGGCAACAATTGGCGAAGTATATGATTATGCAAAAGCACTAATCCTATATGGCGGTCCAAATGGCGAGCAACTGCCAGACTGCGTTTTTGAAAAGGCAAGCGCAACTCAAATAGGCACTGATAACTACTCAGCCAGTAACATAGATACATTGTCGTCTGGCAGTAACAGCTTTACCTTTAAAAACCCGCCCCCCGTTGGCGCCGAAGGTGCGGCATCAACAGTAGCTGAATATCAAAATGACGACAATCATGACCATGAAGGCAAACACGCCTTATTTGATATCTTAAGCGCTGACGATGCAATTACAGCAATTAATACTATTTGTGAGCAAGGTGAAGGCTCAGACTATACGCAGTACGTGCAAGATAACGAGTTGGAACAATCTCACTACTATAAATTTTGGTCTTTGTGCGCCAACCTCGATGGCTACCCAAATAAGATGCACACGCCACCGCAAGTGGCAGGCATAACCGCACCTGCGGCATCTGACTATCAAATTTCCGACCTTAGCGAGCGCTTCGTTTATGACTTTCCAACCAATCCAAAATCAAACGAATACAGTGATCACGCACGTGCTGTGGTTGACCTTGCCAATGGCTTATTCCAGTATATGTTGGTGATGTCAGAAACCACGCTACTTGTGCCACATCCGCAGCAAAAATTGTATTTCAACAAAACCATGCACCAATCAATGATTTGGGTAATGGATAAGTTTTACCAAGACATTCGAAATCTTAAAGACAAAGGGAAAATGCTGGTACCGACCTTTGAAAACCCATTTGCTGCTGGGACTACAAGGGAAACCGCCTATGCCGCGCTGAAAAATTTAGCCACCGTATGTAAAGATAAATCAGCAAGCCTTGCTAATTTTTCCTCTATAAGTTGGCTTATTGATGACATTATTGCGTTACCCGATGTGTCGGTATTTTGGAATGGCAATACCGGTGCCACACCGAGAACAATGCCGAGCTATCTGGTTGAACCTAAAGTCAAAGCCGTTAAGCCGACAGCGAGCAAGGCCGGTACGGGAACTACAACAGATAAGGTAGTCAAATCAGGTAAATATGAGGGGCAACCTGCATTTCCACAATATCCGCCCACCGACAAACAACTCAATGCAGCAGCAGGCGACAATAATTGGGTACGCCATGCGTGCATGGGCATTAACTCGTGTAAAAATCAAGGCCGTACGCTTGATAACAACTGCGCAGGGCAAGGTTGGTGCTCAACAGCGCTTGCCTATAACCCGGGCCAACCAAGCAAGCCTGGTGTGTCAGATCATCAGTGTCATGTCACGAACGATTGTAAGGGGCAAGGCGGTTGCGGCCTCTATGGTACAGAAGAAGAGCTTAGTAAACCTGGCGGCAATGCCTGCCAAGCGCAGGGCTCGTGCGCAACGCCTATTAACGCAGAGCGATTTGTTGCTGAAGGAAATAAACGCGGCGAGAGCGTATGGAAGCTCGCCCGCGCTCACTTTAATAAATCAGTATGGCCTAGTTTAGACTTACCTGATGAACAAAGGCCTGAAGATGGTGCAAACTCAAAAAATCCGGAACTATTTAAAGATGGGCCCACCATAGAATGGATTGAAGACAGTGGCCAAGGCATGACCGCTTGTGGCTCGAGCGGTATGAGCGGCGCAGGAAGCTGTGCCTAATGCGAAATATGAACCAATTCGCAGCTGAAGTCAGCACCCTACCCAAATTGGGTTTGGGTGTTGGCCTTCGCAATGAGCATTTTAATTATATCTTGGACGAAAAGCCCAAAGTCGACTGGTTTGAAGCCATTTCCGAAAATTTTATGGACTCAGGCGGACGCCCTGGGTGGGTGATCCGGCAAATTGCCGAGCACTACCCAATCGCATTGCATGGAGTATCGATGTCGCTCGGCAGCACAGATCCATTGAATCAAGAATATTTACATCGACTTAAATTACTTGCTGACGACATACAAGCTAAATGGGTTGGCGATCACTTGTGTTGGACCGGCGTACAAAGCGTCAATAGCCATGACTTATTGCCACTACCGTTAAACCAAGAAAGCTTAAATCACGTTATCGCGCGTGTACATCACGCGCAAGAAATACTTGAACGCCCTTTGATCCTTGAAAACCCCTCAACCTACGCAAGCTTTAATCACTCGGATATCTCAGAGCCTGAATTTTTACGCGCGCTTTCAGATGCAACCGGATGCGGACTATTGCTTGATGTAAATAACGTCTATGTTTCGTGCTTTAACAATGGTTCTAACCCGTTAGATTACTTAGCTGAGTTCCCATTTGACCGCGTAGTGCAAATGCACTTAGCCGGTCACACCGATTGCGGTTCGTATTTGCTCGATACACACGACCAACCAGTTACCAATGGCGTGTGGGAGCTGTTTCGTTTGGCATGGCAGCAAACCAACGGCGCGGCCACGTTACTTGAATGGGATGGTGATGTGCCGGATTTCCCAATACTACAGCAGGAAATATTGAAGGCCCGAAACTTTATGAGCGGTACACCACAAACACAGCACATTTATGCGTCGGGGGATCATCAAATGGATTCAAGTGTTTCAAACCCGGTCGACTTTATGGTCCCTGAAGTGCGGCAATATTCTCGGTTAGGCTCATGACAGAATCAACATCACTCAATAACATACAAACATGGATGCAAAACGCATTAATCGACCCGTATGCAGTAAAGGAGACTGATGTAGATGCTCGAATGAAAGCCTCCAGCCGACTTAGCGCAACCGAACGCCTCGCGATTTATCAACGCAGCTACATTACGCGGCTTTGCCATTGTTTGGCTGAGCAGTTTCCGGCTTCTCGCCACGCACTGGGGAGTGAACTATTTGACAACTTTGCACGCGTTTATTTAGCCGAAAAGCCATCAAATAGTTACACCTTGTATGAACTCGGTCGTCGTTTTCCATCGTTTTTAGAAGCCACTCGCCCAGATAAAGAGCATCCGCCAGAGTATCAAGAAAGCTGGGTTAATTTTATGATTGATTTGGCGACCTATGAGCGCGCACTTTTCGCGCTATTTGATGCACCAGGCCATGAAGGAAAACCTTGGCCAACACCCGACTGCCCCGACGAAAACTTAATATTACAACCATGTTTCCACTTAGGTCGTTACCGTTTTCCAGTTGCCAACTACTACCATAGTGTGACCGACCAGTCTGAACCTGAGCTCCCACCATGCAGCGAAAGCTATGTTGCAATCATTCGATACAACTACTTAACGTCGTCATTTCCAATCACGCAATCGCATTACGAATTTTTAAAATCATTACAATCGACTAATAATATCGCTGAATCATTAGATTATGTGGCAGGTAAGCTCGAACTATCGAGTGAAAATGTGCGTTCGTCGTGGCAGGAAAATATTCGCAATCAATGGGTAGCTAATCATTTTTTTATCGAACGTGCTGAATAGATTTAGTATGCAAACGTAAAACAGGGTGTAAAATTTAAAAGAAACAGAAAAGCCCCATAAAAATGGGGCTTTCTATATTAAAACGAAAACAGTTAGTCAGCTAAACCAAGCGCTTCTAATCGTTCTTTAGCAAGTTCGTATCGTGCACGAACATCGTCAATTTGTTCTTGCGTTAGCTTTTTGCCAAGGGTACGCAGACCACCGTCAGCGTCATTGTGATGAACACCAAACGCAAACTTAAGGTATTCCAATAGCAGTGGCTGAGCATCAAGATACGAAATTGAATTCATCGCCTGAGAAATTTTGTTTGCCTCTGCCCACTCGCCTTTGTTGACATATTCTTGCATCGTCACGCTTGCTTTTGGGAAGATACAACCTACACCGGTAATACCGCCGCATGCACCAGCAAGACCGGCATGCACAGTAACGGTATCAACACCTGCTAGAATCTTTGCATCTTTATCTTCTAACATAAGAGTTTCAATAACAGACACATCAGTTGTTGATATTTTAAGTGCAGTCACTTCATCAAGTGCAGATAGCTTTCTCAGTAGATCAGTTGAAAGCGCGTGGTAACCCGCAGCATCAGGGTTGTTATAAGGCATAATAGTAACGCCAGCTTCTTTGGCAGCCGCTGCAGAAAGCGCATAGTACGCATACATTTCGTCATCAGAAGGGGCTTCTTTCGTTTTAGGTGGCATCACCATAACAGTGTCTACACCCACAGTTGCCAATTCTGTTACGATTTTAGCAAGTTCTTCTTTTGTTTCAGCCGCAGCGCCACTGATTAATGGAACATTGAATTCTTTAGCAACTTCAGAAAGCGCTTTAAGTAAAGATAGGCGCTGTTCAGCGCTCAGGTAACTATTCTCACCGAGCGTACCAGAGCCAACAAGTCCGCCCATACGCGTACCGCCTTTACCTTCAACTCTTAAAATATCTGCAGCATATTTTTGTGTTGCAGCAAGGTCAATTTCAAGAGCACCTGATTCTGACTCTTTAAGCCATGTAAACACGGCTGGCATAACCGTGTAACGCCAATCTGTGCTATTTGTTTCCATCATATCTACCTTTTGTTTGAAAATTTTATACCGCAGACTATATCGTATAAAATATACAAAATAAACTATATCCGTTAAATTAGCGCAAACACTGCCAGTAAGTTAATGAGTTCATACCGGCAAGATGCTTAAGTTTACGCTTGAAGTAGAGTACTTACTAGCAGTGATACCGCCAAATATTGAAAACTCGATATTAAATTAAGCCGCAACTCAAAATTTGAAAAGCAATGGAATTGATTAAGGTGAACCGCCCATTGCACTCGTTTTGACAGAAAGTGCACGATGGGTGGTGTGGGGGCTGGAGGCTAGATACCTCCGGCTACCCGATTAGTACTCGCCTTAACCGTGAACTTCTTCTTGTAACAATAAGTTAGTAATTATCTCATATTCGTCAGGTGAAGCTTCTATTAAAAGCTTTTCTAACTCTACGGTCATTGTTAGTTTAGTTTCTCGACCATCAAACTTGTCTTGATGTTTAACACTTCTCGGCTTAAAGCTTTTTACTAACTCATTAAGTCCGTTATCATCAGTAATAAAGTGCACTCTTTGATATGGAGAACCATTACGCCCATGATGCTCAATTTCCAGTTTTACTTTCGCAAATCGAGATATCAGCAGTACATCAGCCAAAGCATTTTCCGCATCAAATTTATTTGGATCTGCTTTGAATTTAATTAATTTCTTGGCAAATTTGTTGCCATAAAGACAAGCTAGTGAAATAGATACTATTGGGTGCTGAACACTGATTGATAAAGCTTTAGCTTTTTCAATTATCTCTTTAGCTTTACATAGCCTTTGCTTTGGGGAAATCGAGTTTTGTAGCTTGAACTCATTATTTAAACTTTCAAGAAAGTTTAAATATTCAACTCGCTTATTTTCAATAGGTTTTCCCATTAACTCTTTAAGAAACCCAATTAAAAAGTCATCCTCTTCAGCAATACGAGCGTTTTTAAAGAATCCTCGAAGAGATGATATATCTGCCAATATTTGCTCTTTTAATTCGTCAAATTTCAATTTGCCACGAGAGTCGCTGACCTTTTCCATAAGAGCACAAAGATATGAAATACAATTATTAGCTCGATCTAAATCACGAAGCACTGCTATAAGATCCGCTTTTCTAGGCTGGTTACCTAAAGACTCTTCTGAAAGTTTCGTCGCTCCAACTACGCAAATATCTAATAAGTACAAAGTTGGAACCATTGCTGACCACTCATTAAACATAGAACATTGCTCAGGGGTGAGCGTCATTTTCATTGTTATTTCTTGGCTTGCTACAAACTCTTGAGAACTCTTATCATCCATATAATACCTATGCTTTTTCCAATGTTTTTATCCAGCTGAAAAGACAGCTATGATTATCCTACTTACAGAGCACTAACGCCCCAATCAAGGACTGGTAATAGCTTGCTAAAATGTGAAGCGAAGCGAAACCGAGCAAGCTGTAAGCAGTCCCGCCTGAATTGGCTTATTAGAGCTCGTACTTTGAATAAAAACTCTCAATTTTAGCCAGTTTCTCTTGAAGCTTGTTATCAATACTTATAGTGTCGAGTAATCGCCTAAGCTTTGTTAAGTCAGGCGCATTGACAAAGCTATGGTTGCCTATTTCTTTGGCAACAAAAATTATCATTGACACCCACTTATAAATTATCTGGTTAAGCTAAAAAAACAATGGAATATCAGTATTTAATCGAGATTATGACCGAGTTGTTATTTGAAGCATGACTTATCGAACTTAATAACAGCTTTAACTTAATATCAATTGGTAAAGTCAGTTTGAACGCATAAGAAAACCACGCTAAGTGGTGTGCGAAGATTTTGTAGGGTACAAATTAACTAAGCGAGTAATTTTTCGCAATTAGCTAGATTCGGCCTTCGTTTTAGTTCGAGGTGTTCTTTATAAGATTGTAACGATTCTGAGTGGCCGACAGCACCATGAAAAACCTTTGTAAATTTAGTGGTCAATTTTAACCAGTTTTCAGGCTCAATATTCAATCGCGTTAGAATAGGTTGCGCGGAGTCACTTATATACCCGCGTTTATCTTCACGTATGCAGCGCCCTGTGAGTTCAACTAGTTCTAGGTACGATTGCAGTTCAAAAGGCAGTCCTTTTGGCATGTGCTTTCTGGGATGGCCAACAAAACGAGCGAGTTTCTTTGGTTGTTCACCCTCTTTTGCTGACTGAATTCGTTTTTTAACACTCGTGAAGTCTGATGATTCGGGTGTTGCTGCCATTTTTGCGCGTATTGGGTTTAGGTCTACATAGGCTAAGCAAGCTGCCAACGCTGCCGTGTCGAGCAGTGCCTGTGACTTGAAGCGGCCTTCCCAGAACCGACCTGTACAACCGTCTTCCTTATTTGCTTGGCGAGCGATGCTTTCATTTAACGAACGCATAAACCAGCTAATGCTGTGCAGGCGTAACCTATATTCTTTTATCGTGAGTTCAAGCGACTCTTGCTCTGCTGAGTTAAGCTTGTCACCCCTTATAAATTTATGGGTAACTAACGTACCTTTAAAGCCTTTGTGCCAACGCAAGACAATTGCTTTATCATTGAGTCGTTTCACTTTTTTAGCATCAACATGCAACACAATATGCGTGTGGTTGCTCATTACTGCATACGCACATACATCAATACAAAATACGTTTGTCAGGGCTAATAACTTGGATTCGACCCACTCACGGCGATGTTCGTAACTCCTCCCTGTTAAAATATCTTCGCCACACAAAAATGCACGGCGAACACAGCGTGAAATACAGTGATAATAAGGTGTATCAACCAAGCTCACTTGTTTACTGCGTGCAGTTGCCATAATTTAAAACCCATAACAGGAACAAACTTTAAGTAAGCCTAGTCTAAATTATCGCCTAATCAAATATGGATGGGTGTCATATTTAATTACTGCATATGCACACACGTCAATACAAAACACTTTAGTCAGGGCTAATAACTTAGATTCAACCCATTCACGGCGATGTTCGTAGCTTTTGCCTGTTACACTATCTTCGCCACACAAAAATGCTCGGCGAACACAGCGTGAAATACAGTGATAATAAGGTGTATCAACCAAACTCACTTGTTTACTGCGTGCAGTGGCCATAACAAAACCCATTTCAGGAACAGATGATACTTAAGCCTAGTCTAAATTATCGCCTAATCAAATATGGATGGGTGTCATATTTAATTTTACTGAGTGAGCTGAACGCCTAACTAGCTATCACGGTGAGCATCAATCAATTAGGTTATTCAATGGTATTTGGTTTAAACCTGATTATATGACGATATACCAAAGCTTCCTGGCTTGATTAGACACTCAGTACGCGTGCATTAATGCAATGAATTAAGTCGCTTACACCTGGCTTGAGCCTTACACTAACTGGATACATATTATTAAACCAGCTCCCTTGAATAGTGCCTTGCTCAGGTTAACCGAAGAATGTCTAGTGCCCCTGCTATGTCATATGGACATGAATTAAAGTAGGCAGCGATGAGATCGCAATAAGAGAGCCTCTATATGTGTTTGCCGTAAGCAACTAGCTTAACCGCCGCATCGACATACGAAGTAAACGAATATATTTATTGACTAACGATTGACCGTCATTATGAAAAAACGGTCAAAAAGAATACTAGTGCCTATTGACAGAGTTAAGGCTCATATGTGTTAGGCATAATTAGCTGCGTATACAAAAGAGTACTGCAACATTTTTAGGTCTTGTCTCTTCTCCGCCTGCTGGATTAAATGAGAAATCTTGGTGAGTAACTCCACCACGAGCCATCAAGTTCGCATGATCTGGTCCACCTACACCTTTTGGAAATAGGACGGAATACTTACCTCCGTGGTCATGTACTTTGAACTCATCTTCTTGCAGACTAGGCTCTAATAAAGTTGATACTCTTTTCCCATCCGGATCGATTTGTCTTCCGGATAAATCAGTACCTCTTAAAAACCGGCCATATGCCGGAGTAAAAGGCCTCCAGCCTGCCGGACACTTCTCACTAGCGAAGCCAATCACAGCTCCATCGAAGCTTTTTGATAGCAATTCGAAATCTTTATACTTAGCATTCAGTTCGTTGAAAAATTTTTCATCATCAAGACTAGAAATGATTTCGCTTACTAGTTTCTTCCTAGTCTTCTGATCAAATTCACTGTCAATAATTTGTTCAATATCGAGCTTAGCCACTTCACTTTCAATAACCTCTTTAACAGTACTATCGAACTTCGCTTCAGACGACTTTATTTTATTTTCGAAAGATGCCTTTGCATCATCAATCATCCCTTCTTCCAAATCATCTAGTTTATTTCCGTACCAAAATGTGAGTGATGCAGCCAGTAATGCTAAGACTGAGAATGCAGCTATCACTGTATACTTCGAAAGTTCAGATATGTATCTCCTGTGTTCTCCTACCTCTTCTGATACAACGCGTCTAACGACTAATTCAACATCCTTTTCTTCCATGTCATCTCCCCCTTTGGTTTTGCCCATCCAAATTTATGCCTAACGCTTCGCTAATAAGAAAACATGATATTGGCATTTTGGTTGCGTCTTTTGCAAGCACCATGACAATATTTGTTTTTCTTGATTTAGCGCCTTGTTAGTAGCCTATAATGACGATGTGACTAAACAACCTATTACAAAAACCATGAATAAAACGAAATATATTAAATGATGCCAGTTTTCCGCTCGATTCTTTTTGTATTTGCTAACCATTTTTTCGACATCCTCTTTGGAAAACAATTCTCCACAGCGGTAGCAGCCCTTATAACCTCTTTTTATATAAGCTCCGCAATTTAAGCACTTATACTTATAATGCAAATTGTTTAGCGCATAAAAAGAATAACTAGGTTCTCGTTTACTCATTATGACCTTACTTGGAAACCTCACCCGCACTAAAATCTTAAAATCAAAAATAATGTATGAGGGGCTACTAACAGCGTATTAGCGTATTAGCGTATTAGCGTGCATCTCGGGTTAAGGAAGTTATCCACAGCCATCGAAACGCCAACTAATAATTTTTTTATTTAATAATACCAACAGGTTAACAGCTGTTTTTTGTTCAAACAAGCCTAAATATCGTTTTACATAGCGTGCCATTACTTATTCGAGACTTGCAAGGCACGCTATGTAAATTACTTTTGTATATTTTATCTTTTAATATCAATGAACTAACTTTTCACTCTGCATAATCGAGCCATTTATTCAAATTACATAACGTGCCATTTGGTCAGCAGCGATATTTCGTTCGAAGAATAATCTACCTTAGAGTGAGAAAAATGTGATTTACCATCTTATTTGAAAAAGTTCAAAAGCTAATAATTTAGTGCTCAAACTGTTTAATTTTCATCGCATATAAAAATAAAAAAAGCCGCTATGCGACTTTTTACATTGTAACCTTTTAACACTTTATTAATTCTATACGCATTCAGCATCAAGCGAGCTTGCAATGCGTTTTGTTGTTTGCTCTAAACGCTCAGCTAAGCCTTCAATAATGCGCAACGATACGCCGGTATTATTAGCGAGCAGCTCGGCAAACTTCTCTTGGTTATATTGTTTTAAAACCACGTTCGATTTTGCAATCGCGGTGCAGGTTCTCTTTTTTTGGTTAATGAGCGCCATTTCACCAAAAAACTCGCCTTCATTTAATATAGCCACGGTAACGGCTTCATTACGTATTTGCTTGGTGAGTTCTATTTGCCCTTGGCTTATCACATACATGTTCGTTGCTATTTCACCTTCGCGAAAAACCGTGTGATCTTTCCTTATTTCAATATATTCGCTCATTATAATCCCCTAAAAAAATAGTCCCCTAATAAAAAAGCCAGTATAAACAGCGCTGTCATTTTAAACTATATGTGGGTTAGACTAATTTAATATATTTCATCTTAATTATGCTTTATTGCTCTATGTAAGTAGTTATACTCACGTTAAAATTGCCGTCAATTACAATAAAGGGATATTATTTTGATTCGCCAATACTTTTTAGCAGTCGTGCTCATAGCAGCGAGCTTTACACTTCAAGCGTCAAACAATGCGGCTAAGATAGTTAGTCAACATGGGCAAACGCATTGGCGGTCAAATCAGTCAACACCTTGGCTACAAACCCAAGTTTCGCAAACACTCGCCACCGGCCAACACTTAAAAACAGGCCGGCAAAGTAAACTCGGTATTTTGTTTCGTGATAACAGCCAAATACGCCTCAATCAAAACAGTCTGTTTATTGTTAATGACGTACTCGACGAACAAGGTAATTCAACCCGCTTTCGTTTAAATCGAGGCCGAGCGTGGATAAAATCGAAAAACATCCCTAACAAACTCATTTTAGAAACCCCCTCAGCAGTTGCCGCAATTCGCGGTACCGACTGGGATATTGAGGTAGGACCCAATGGTACTGCTACACTCACTGTTATTAACGGCCAGATTCACTTTTATAACGAGTTTGGCGAGGTTTTGGTAAATGAAAATGAGCAGGCTATTGCACAAGTTGGGCAAGCCCCGGTAAAAGTACACGTTACAAATCCAAAACAGCGTGTTCAATGGGTTAGTGAATATCAAATAAATGCCAATCGCTTTTCAGAACTTGCTATCAGCGAACCAGAAAAACAAGTTCTTACACTGTTTAATAGTGCGGGCCTAACCCAGTTTTCAATTGCTCTTAATTCATTACCTCATTCGGCATTTAAAAGCGCGCTTTTAGCCGACACCGAGCTCTACTATGGTAACAGCCAAAAAGCATTAAACCACATCACATTGATTAAAAATTACGAGTCAATTCCCGTGTTGTATGCGCTCTTTGGTCAAGCCCATTTAATGCAAGGTACAGCCAAAATACTCGCAGGCAACCATCACGCTATTTTATATCATAATGCCAAAGCAGCCCTTTTTATGGGTGATGGTGACAGCGCTATCATTAATTTACAGCAACTGTTATCTAAAAATCCAAATCATTACCAAGCTCTTACGTTACTCGGCCATATTTTTACTGAAAAAGCCTACACAAAATCAGCGCTAAGCTATTTATTAAACGCAGTTCAAAGTGCACCAAATAAAGCCAATGCATACGCCGAGCTCGCAAATCTTTACACCAAGCAAAATAAATTTAATAACGCAAAAGCCAACATTCAGCTTGCTAAAAAGTACGGTAAAAGCGATGCACTTATTCATATTGCCGAAGGGCTTGTGGCGTTAAAGCAAAAAAATACAGTCAGTGCCAAACAACATTTTTTAAGTGCCGAAATCAATGCCCCTTCACTTGCGCGCATACACAGTTTTATGGCAATTCTTTACTATCAAGAAAACGAATTTGAGCTGGCCCTCGCAAGTTTAAAACAGGCAAAGTTACGAGACCCAAATGATCCTATTCCCTATTTGTACCAAGCAATTATTGAACGCGAACGCTATGCACCACAGGCCGCAATGCTGCAAGCTAAAGAAGCCAAGGCACGACTTCCTTATTTAAAATCGCTCGATCAAGTCGCTGTAAACTTAGCGGGCGACACAAATTTAGGGGCCGCTTATGACAGCTATGGTTTAGGCCAATGGGCACTAAGTACCGCAATTGATTCTTATAATCCTTTTTGGGCGGGTAGCCAGCTATTTTTGAGCCAACAACTGTCAAATCAACCAATCGCAAATACCACAGAGCTCTACCGCGGTTTGCTCAACAACCCAAATGCTATTGCCAACAATAAAGCAAAAGCGCCACTGTTATTGCAACCAGGTATCAATGCAACACTCGGTGCACACTATTATAAAGTCGACAACCAAAATTTAGATGGTACAACAACTAAATTGCCAACCCTTTCAGCACAAATTAACGGGTATAGTAACCAATACCTACCCATATCATTCTTATTCGAGCAGCAAAGTATAAAACCACAAACAAATACATTATTAGGTCAAAGTAATTCAACATTAGACGCACAAAAATGGGCGCTGAGTGTTTCACCATTACCTGAGTTGTCGCTATTTGCACTATCACAATCAACCGAACATTCAACCAACGACAGTACAGCGAATAACGATGCAGTGAAAGACGACACAGCGGAAAACCTTAAATACAGTGCAAATACTGGCCACAACTATAAATTAATCGACTCGTTTGCTGGCGCAAAATACCAATTGCACGCAAAAAATCAATTGAGTTATAGTTATTTTGATTTATCACAAAAACACCAAACTCAGCAAACGAACCAAGGCACCGACGAAATCCTCGGCGTCGACACGCGCACTGTATACTCCTGGCTAAATTTAAATCAACTATTTCCATCGCAATCAACCATTTCGCATCAACTAAACTGGCAAGTTGAAAACCGCTACCATCACTATTTTAACCTCGCGCTTTCACGCGACACCCACCAAAGATCAATTAAAACCAATACTAATGGACACTTGCAAATTGAGTCTTACTATAAAAACGAATTAATCTATGAAAACGCGACAGACACCTTAACCAAAAGCCACAATTTCGACCAGCGTAACATCGAACAAGCACATTTTTATTGGCAATCAGCACCATTTAACTCAATGCGAGTCGATCTATTAATGAGCCAAAGCAATCTGAGCGGACTTGCCACAGCTAAAAACGAGACAAACGACCAACTCCATCAACAAGAAACAACCTACAAAAAAGAACATTTTGACTATGGCATTGGAGTTAAAACCAACCTAAGCCCTACAACCAGTGTCTCTTTGAGTTATTTAAAGTGGCTAAATAGTGGCGCTGCGGTTATTCCAACCACCACTCACCTTGGCGGTTTAGCGTTTAATACGCGCTATACACGTGCAGGTGGCCAACTAAAACGCACTGCTATCGCGTTAAAACACGAAAACCAGTTTGCCTTTTATCAATTCGAGTTTGACCGCCAGCTAATCAACAACCATTTCCTGCCTGATCCATTAAACCTCGCACGAATGACCGATTTCCAAATAACTAATCGCGCACTCGATTCGGTGATTACATCGCCATTAAGTCTGTTTAAGTTTAACAACACTCATTTAAATAACGCCCAACTGGAATTCGAACAAGGGTCTATTAACCAATACCGCATCAATGCCGAGTTTATAATGAATCAGCAGCTCACCGGTTCGTTCGGTTATCGTTACACTGATATTGACCCTGTCTTTCTAGCCGAAACAAGCGATGAAATTAAAACTATAAACCGAGACAACAGCCAATTTAAGGTTCAGCATAGTCGCTCCCAACTCGCCTTAGGTTTAAGTTACGCACTGCCCTCAAATACGTTGCCATTTGCCAATGCTGTGTATCTCACTTACCCTTCAAGCGAAACAAAACCGAGCGACGGTTGGGTGTGGCAAATTGGAGTGCGCCAAGCACTGTTTAACCGCAAACTCATGATCCAATCTAAACTACGTAAAAATCAAATCACTCACGAAAAAGAGTTTTGGTTCAGCTCTGAGCTACGGTTTTAATCATGTTGGCGAGCAAGGTGTCAAAATGGCAACATCCAGTCGTGTTGTTCTTGGTACTCGTAAGTGCCTTTACACTGCCCTTAATGCCAAACTGGCAAAGTGTATCAGGCTATTTTATCGACCTCCAATCAACCTTGTTTGCGGCCAATCGTCAACCTGCGCAAAATTCGTCTTTATTGATTATCAATATCGACGAAGCGAGCTTACAGTATTTTGATGATGGTTGGCCTTGGCCTCGCGCGCGCCACGCTAAGTTAATTGAACGCCTTCATCAAGCCGGGGCAAACGCCATTGTTTTTGACGTTCTATTCGATGCACCATCAGCTTTTGGCCAAGCTGATGACGCCGCATTTAGTGATGCAATTAACCGCACCCAAAAGGTCTATTTAGCCGAATACGAATTTCATCAAATGCTCGCAGAAGGCTACCAAATCATTACAGTTGGGCCGCACAATTTGTTTATCGACTCGGGCGCAACTACAGTCAATGTTGGTGTTCAGTTTGATGGCGATGGTATTGTACGCCGTGCGCCTAAGTTCGATAACACCCTGTGGCAGCGCCTATCTAATCATACTCAACAAACAAATCAGCCGTTATATATTGACTATGCAGGACCAGCCAATACCTTGCCTCAGTTATCTTATTACCGCGCCCTTGATCCAACACTTACGCCAGCCCATTTTTTTAAAAATAAAACCATTCTTATCGGCCTCAATCTACTTGCTACTAACCAATTTGGGCTACAACAAGACGACCGATATTTAACGCCTTATTCGCATCTCACTGCTCACTCAATGGCAGGCGTTGAAATACATGCAAATTTATTGTTAAACGCACAGCACAATCGTTTTATTTCGCCGCTCAATCCAACAAAGAACACGCTTATAGTTATTGTGAGTGCACTACTATCTATGTTGTTATTTTATAAATACCATCCAGCGCGTAGTGCTCTATTCTGTTTAGCCGCTATTGCTGCAATTTTGGCTATCGGGGTCGCTGCAATTCAATTTAACACCATATTACCGACTGAGCAGTTGGTATTGTGTTTGCTCATTAGCTACCTAAGCTATGCACTTATTGCTCATGCAAAAGAGCGCAAACACCGGCGTTTTATTACTAAGGCGTTTTCCCATTATGTTTCTAGTAAAGTGTTACATCAGCTAATGGCTTCACCAAGTAAACTAACCCTTGGCGGCGAAAGCAAAAATATCACTATAATGTTTACTGATTTAGCAAATTTCACCCGTATATCTGAAACCATGTCACCACACAAGGTGTCTGAGCTACTACAGCAACACTTATCAATTATGAGCCAAATCATAGTCGATCACGGTGGTACGCTCGACAAATATATAGGTGATGCCATTATGGCATTTTGGGGCGCCCCGCTTGCCGATCCGAACCAGTGCAGCAATGCACTTTCAGCCGCAATTAAAATGCAAAAAGCACAACAACAGCTTAATCAAACACTCGTTAAGCAAGGCTTCCCAGAGCTTACAGTGCGAATAGGCATTCACTATGGCGAAGCCGTGGTCGGTAACATGGGTTCAACTAATTTATTTGATTACACCTGCATTGGTGACTCGGTTAACCTTGCATCGCGATTAGAGGGCCTGAATAAACAATATAATTCAACCATCATTTGCAGTGAACAGCTCGTTAAACAAATAGATAAAGCCGAACAGTTTAACTTACTCGATGAAGTTGCAGTTAAAGGTCGTGATCAACACGTTAAAATATATACGCCTAACAACAAGTTGTATTTAAATCAAAATGGCATAACCTTATAAATAGACAGTAGCGAAAATAACAAAGCCACGTATTATGAGCCAATTAAAAACAACTCCAACAAAACGCAGTGTTGACGAATTCCTTAGTCAGATTGAAAACCCACAGCAACGCCATGATTGTGAAACATTGAATAAGCTGTTTGAGTCAGTCACTGGATGCAAAGGAGTAATATGGGGTAAAGATATTATCGGGTTTGATAGCTATCAGTATAAAAACTCGCAAGGTACTCACTCTTGGTTACTGACCGGTTTTGCACCGCGTACCAACAGCATCTCGCTCTATATCATGCTCGGACTCGACAACTACCAAGAAGAATTGAAAACCCTCGGCAAAACAAAGCAAGCCAAAAGTTGCCTTACAATTAAAAAACTAAGTGATATTGACCAAGAGTTACTCTACTCGTTTTTACAAAAAACCACCCATGACATGCGCCAAGTCTATGGCAGTGCCGTACTTTAGTCGCTGAGTTTACGCAACAATTGTGCGTTTAATGGGTGCGCATAGGGCATGATCAATTCTTCGTATTGGCTTTGCGATAAAAACGCCTCAAACGCGCGAATCATTGGCGCTGGAAACTGCGTTTTATGTGCGCTAAATGCCAATTCACGTTCACTGCGATAGGCGCTCACATCGACCTTTGTCGTTATATCAGATTCAGCCACCGCGTATTTTATTCTATACGGCACACCCTGTGCTTTCGCAAGTTGTTCAAATAATTGTGCTCGTTGCTGCGTTGCCGCAAAATAAATAAGAGACAATTCGGGCAGCTTCTTAACAACTTCAGTGGCAATGTCGCTTACCGTTTTATGGTCACGATTTCCGGTAATGCCATTGGGGTGAAACGTTAATATATGAGTCGCTTTTTCCTTTATTATCAATTTTTCAAGTTGATTTGTAATAGGTTGAATTTTATCGCGTGTTTGGCCATCTGCTATACGCCAATATATTTCGTGGTTAAGGCCGAGTGCAGCAACAGCTTTATGCCCTTCACCTTCTCGTACTGCAGCTAAAGTGCGCCCTGTTAGCCGACGACCAGAGCGATCACTGCCACGATCGCCCGACGTCACATAAACAGGTCGCACATGCACGCCGCGATCCGCCAACTTAGCAAGCGTACCCGCAATCCAAGTTTCATCATCGGGATGCGCAAACAGCGCAATCACTTTCACACTGTCGCCCTGTTGTTGCGCATGCGCCTTACTGTAAAAAAGCAGCAAGGCCATCGCAAAAATACAATGTAAAACACTTAATTTATTTCGTGCCAAAAATTTTATCACCGGCATCACCTAACCCAGGCAAAATATAACCCGACTCATTTAATTTTTCGTCTATCGCTGCAGTGTACAAGGTAATGTCTGGGTGCGCTTTTTCAAGTGCGGCTATGCCCTCGGGCGCAGCCAATAACACCATCGCTTTAATTGACGTACAACCACGTTGCTTTAACAAATCAATCGCCGCTATCATTGAGCCCCCCGTTGCCAGCATAGGATCAACAACAAGTGCCGTGCGCTGTTCTAAATTGCCTACCAGTTTTTCAAAGTAAGGCACAGGCTCAAGTGTTTCTTCATCGCGATACAAGCCAATAGTTGAAATGCGAGCGCTTGGGATCATCGCAAGCACACCTTCCATCATGCCGAGTCCAGCACGTAAAATCGGCACCAACGTCAGTTTTTTACCGGCAATCTGATTTACCATAATCGGACCATTCCAACTGTCTATTTGCACCGGCTCAGTGGGTAAATCTGCTGTCGCTTCATATGTTATTAAACTCCCCACTTCCGCGACCAACTCACGAAATGCTTTACAGCTCACATTATTTTCGCGCATCAGTCCCAGTTTATGTTTAATCAATGGGTGCGACGTTTCTACTACTTTCATGCTCTTCTTCTTGTTTATTTATTTTTAGCTTTAATCATTCTAGTATAATCTGGCGCTTAACTCTTCCATGTTTTTTATATTGGATTTTGTATTGGAGTTAGCCGTGACCGCCATCAGGTCGCGCACTAAATAAAATACGCGCGTAATAAACAACAAACATGGTGTACGCAATTGCCCAAAATAATGCCGAACTCAGTACTATCCACACTGGATTAATATTAATTAATGGCAAAACCGTACGGCACACGATTGCAATCAGCATCATTAAAAATGCGCTTGTCATCCATTTACCAACAGCTATGGTGCGCCCAGTATGGCCGAGCGATACGCGCGAAGTCATGGCTAAAATCATCAACCCCATGCCACCTACAGTAATTACATGAAACGCAATCGATTTGCTAATGCTTAAACCGACATACGTACCCGCTAACAAAATTAAACCCACGCAAATGCTTAAGTAACTGATGTGAAGCGACCACACCAACGGCGTTTTTAAGGTTACCCATATGCGCCAACGCACTGCGCGCACAAGGTTTGCAAGCCCCGCAGCGCCAACAATAACGGCAATGACCTCATTAGGCACTGACACTAAACCGCTTACTAAAATGACTGACAATAGCACCAAAATAATTGACGATTTTTCGAGCCAAACTATTGGTTCAATTTTTGGTGTACGTGTGCCGTTTGCGGTAAACATAGGGAAAACGCGGCCGCCAAGAATACACATCACAAGGGTGATCAACAACACCATAATATGACTTACGGTTAAATAAGATAATCCGTCAAAATTATTTAACGTGCTAAACATCAGGCCATTGGTTGCCGCCATTAATAGCAAAATTGGAACAAACATTAAATTTCGCCATAGCTTTGCAGTGATAATTGGTTTTGCAAAAAAATACGCCACCAGCGGTAAAAAGCTCATATCAAGCGCCACTATCAGCCAATTCGGAATTATTGGAAACGCCATAAAAAAACGGGCACTTAACCACAAGAGCACAAGCGTACACAGCGGCCATCCCTTCACGCTTGGCACCTTGGCCCAGGTTTGCACTGCAGTGAGCAAAAAGCCACTAATAATCGCCGCGACAAAACCAAATAACATTTCATGCAAATGCCAAAAGTGCGCGTTGGCAAACGGTTTAAAGTGAATATAACCCGTGTAGCTCAGAGCCCATACACTAATACTGAGTATACTAAATAGGGCGCCAAGCCAAAAAAAAGGTCGAAATGCGAGTCGTAAAATAGGCGGTGGTAAATCGTTTGTATTGCCATCATCAAGCACACCATTTGGCATAATCAGCATCGTAATTCCCCCTAGCGTTAATACGGATTAGCGATTTCTAGTCTACCCGATATTTGTTATAAAAGGTCTATGGTGTACCATAATCCAAACGTAATTGACGACTTATTTGCGTTACATCAAATTGTCATTGGCCACAACAGTCTGAATTAAAATCAACACACTATGAAGCAGTTGCCTGAAAAGTATTACCTAACACATTTTGAAGAGTTTATTCATTATATTGAATCGAGCTCAGCACACTTACTCAATGACAAATGCCAACATTTTATTGCACAGTTTCGCTCATTAGATCATAACGCTAAATGCATGTTAGTGCGGGTGTTAAATCGCAAATCTGCGTTTGTTGAACGCACCAGCTTACAGTACCAAGAAATTGAAAACCCCAACGACGCGCTCAACGAACTGCGCCGAGCAAAATTTATCGCCCGTATTAATAAACATACGTTTAGCGAATTTATTACTAACCTAAATAAACAAGCACTCATCGAACTCGCCCAAGTTAGTCATCTTGATAAACCAAACAAGAGCGCCAAAAAAGATGCTTGGTTTAATTTTGTAAATCACCAAATACAGTATGACGAGGTTAAAAAACACGCGGTCACGCAAAGCTTTTATTATTTTAATTTAGTACACGATTTTCAATATCTGCTATTTGTTTACTTTGGTCATCTCGGCGGTGCACTAAATCAGTTTTCAATGCGAGATTTAGGCATAATGAAAACGCGTACTCAATCAAATCGCGTGTCAGCCCACTTTGATTCAATGCAGGATGCGCAGTCGGCATTTTTTCATTGCCAACAATACGCCTCGTGTAAAAATCTACCCGCAGATCAAGCACCTCTATTTGCCGAACAATTGCTCAAGTGCCCCCAACCATATGGCACTTTAGCAACCGAAAAATATCATCACACCCTTTATAAAACGGCACTTCAACTTGAAAATAGTGATGCCCTTTACCTCACGCTATTAAGTAAGTCAGAGCACCCGAGTGCAGTAGAAAAATTAATCCGTGAAAAACATAAACTCGGTGAACATGACTTTTGCAAAACACATTTATCTGAAATTATTAAAGAACCCCCTAGTGAAACCTTGCTGTTATTCGCGCAAGATTTTTTAGCACGTAAATATCATAAAAAGCGCACCAGTATATTGACTGACATGCTAAAAAGCGGGCCAACCTCATTGGGTATCGACGAGGCGTATATTGGCAGTGTTGAACATGGTGTTAAAGACTATTATGCGCGCCAAGGCGTCACCAGTTACTTTAGTGAAAATAAACTTTGGCGTGCTTTATTTGCACTGACATTTTGGTTCGAATTGTTTGAACATGAAAAAAGCGGTCATCACAATGGCTTTTCATACTTACCTTATTTACTACAAGAGAACCGATTTTATAGTGAATTAGGTGACGAAATCGAAGCCACTTTAGCACGTTTTGAAAATACACAAACATGGCTTACACACATCGCACAAATGTGTGAACAACACAAGGGTCAAGCAACCGGATTGTTTTCGTGGCAAGCGCAATTGCACAATGTATTATGTGAGTTTATTCAGGCTGCACCAACTGCAGCGCTCATTAATCAATTACGGAAAATCGCGCAAAACTTTAAACAATATAGCGACGGATACCCTGACCTAGTGGTATTCAAAGAAGACGGCGTTTATTTAGAAGAAATTAAAAGCCCTGGCGACAGCCTGCGTCGCAATCAGCTCATCACCATACAAAGTTTAATTGAATCGGGTTTTAAGGTCGTTATTCAAGCAACTCATTGGCAAGTAGACCCAAACCAAAGCTACGTCGTGGTCGATATCGAGACCACCGGCGGTAAAAAAGAGCATCATCGTATCACCGAAGTTGGCATGGTGCGCATTGAAAACGGTAACATAGTCGATACGTGGCAATCACTGGTTAATCCAATGCGTCATATACCTAACGCCATCACCCAACTCACCGGCATCGATGATGCTATGGTAAAAGACGCGCCCGTTTTTGCAGACTTAGCAAATGAAATTGCAAAGTTCACTCAAGGTGCAATTTTTGTCGCCCACAATGTTAACTTTGATTTTGGTTTTATAAAACAAGAATTCGCACGGCTTAATCAACCCTATCATCGTGCTAAGTTATGCACCGTAAAACTTGCACGTAAACATTTACCAGGTCATGCATCCTACTCGTTAGGAAAGCTCTGCCACAGCCTTAATATCACACTCGAAAATCATCACCGCGCCCTTGATGATGCGCAGGCTGCCGCGCAAATACTCTTACTGGTAAACAAACAAAGAGTGTAAAATCCTATATAAAGTAATCGTTAAATCAAATAGTTAAGAAAAAATAAGACTTTATTCAGAGTTTAACGGTGGAGTCTACGTTAATCTGTTGCTTAGTGTTAACTCCCAACAGAACAAATAGATATGATCAAAACTCTCCTAACCACCTTATTATTGAGTAGTTACGCTGTGTTTGCCGCAGCCAATGAAAGCAAGTCATTTCATTACCCTAATAATGCCAAATACGCTATCAGTATCAGCTTTGATGACGCCCGTCACAGTCAAGTTGATATTGGCTTGCCAATCCTCGAAAAGCACAATGTAAACGCGACCTTTTATTTAATGCCATACCATATGCAGGCGCGATTAAAGCAATGGCGTGCCGTCGCCAATGCAGGTCACGATATCGCAAATCACACCAACAGCCACTTATGTACTGGGAATTTTCGCTGGCTTCGCGAGCAAAATTTAGGACTGGAGCAAGTAGACCTTAATTTTTTAGCATCTGACATCCAAACAGCGCAGGATTATATTTTTCAGCATACCGGTGTATTACCTAGTGGCTTTGCCTACCCCTGTGGGCAAACATTTGTTGGCCGTGGCGAAAATGTAAAAAGCTATGTGCCACTGATTGCAAAGTCATTTAAGCACGGACGCACTTGGAACGATGAAACCGCCAATGATCCTTTGTATTTTGATAGCGCACAAGTTCGTGCCTTTAATATCGACAATAAATCATTTGAACAAATCGTCGCACTTATTGAAAATGCACAATTTGAACACGCTTGGATTGTTCTGGCCGGTCATGAAGTCGGTGATCATGGCCCTTATACAATAAAACGCCAAGCACTCGATAAATTACTACACTACCTCACGCGCAACCCAGATAAATACTGGTTGGCGCCGGTGTCGAGTGTCATTGAACATATTAGTTCTAAAACAAAAGATTTGGAGCGCTAAAAATTGATGACATTTGTCATGATCAAGTCGTGACAAAGCACTCTAATATTATAAGTGCTGCTCGGCCATACTTTCTCCTGTCAACACGATTAAGGAGAACAACATGACCATATTGACGATTAAATCACTTTTTATCGGTGCGTTAGCAGTTAGTTTTAACCTCGCAGCAAGCCAAGTTGAAATAGACCGAATAGAGCAAGCTGCAGGGTTACTGAATACTGACGCACTAACACAATTTAGTAACGACTTTACCGGTTATGATAAAGCATTTGCCAACTACCGCTTGGCAATTAGCGCAAGCTTAACCAATCAGCCAGCGCTTGCCAAACAAGCCGCAGACCAAGCAATTACATTACTTGAAGAAATTGAGCTCACTGAGCCAAATAATGTTGAAGTGAAAGCCTTGCTCGCACAAGTATACGGCTACAAAATTGCACTTGAACCAATGAAAGGTGCGTACTACGGACCAAAATCAGGGCGAAAGTTAGCACAAGCCGAAGCCCTATCGCCAAGCAACCCACGCGTATTATTAATTAAAGGTATTAGCGCTTATAGCACACCGGGTATTTTTGGCGGCAATACTGAAACAGCGTACAATGCATTTAATTTAGCGATAAACGAATTTAGCAAAGATACGCAATCAAACTATCATTGGGGCTACGCTGAAGCATATACATGGCGCGGTAAAATGCATCAACAACAGGGTGAACAACAAAAAGCGCAAGCAGATTGGCAACATGCATTACAAATTGATCCCAATAACGGCTGGGCTCAAAGTTTGCTAAACGCGACTAATTAACTTAAAAACCAATTGGATTGGGGAGATTTCTCCCCCCTTAATTTTGTGATACTTTACAAAAGAGTATTAGATTTTTTGCTTAATCGGATAGTGAAATGCAAGACGCACAACAGCATATAATGCAACCCATAGCACAATCAGCGGCTGCAAAATGGAGCTACATTTCATTGTTTTACTCCATGTTTTATTTTTTCTCACTCTACGCCGGATTTGACCGCTATAGCCAACTGCAAGTAATTGCGACCTTTGTGTGCTACTTGCTCTTTTTAGTGTGCTTTTTGTTAGCAATGCGCTATTGCGAAACACGCTCACAGTGGCCAATTTTGGGCATTATTCTGGTCGCGTTTATAACATCTTCATTTCACCCTGGTGCAAATGCGCTGTTTGGTTACGCCGCTTTTTTTAGTAGTTTTTACTTTGCCACCAAACGCGCCAATGCGTTCTTAGCAATCAATATTGCCGCTCAATTAAGTGCTGCTTTTGCATTTGATTTATTACATATTTTTTATTTAGGTCCATCCCTTGGTGTATCAATAAGTTTGCATATATTTGGGCGTTTTACCCAAAAAGAGCACATTCATCAATACCAACAGCAACAAAAAAGACTGCAAATAAAGCAACTAGCGACGATTGCAGAGCGCGAGCGTATTGCCCGCGATATGCATGACTTGCTCGGCCATTCACTGTCATCGCTTGCGCTAAAATCGGAGCTTGCCGAAAAACTGATTGAAAAAGAACGTTATCAGCAAGCGCAAGATGAAATAAAGCAAGTTGCGGCGCTTGCCCGCGAAACACTCTCAGAAGTGCGACAAGCCGTGACCGGATTAAAACAATCTGGCCTAAAAGCCCAAATTAGCGCACTAGAGCAACAACTCGAAAGCGCCGGCTTTACAACAAAATCACAAATTGAATTTACGCAGCTTACGCCGACATTAGAGACAACGTTAATCATGTTATGCAAAGAGTGGGTGACCAATATAGTCAGGCATAGTAATGGCAATTGTGTGGATATTTCATTAACTCAAAACCAACATGATATAGCGCTCAATATAGTTGATAACGGTCAGGTTAACAAACTCAGCCCGGGTAATGGCATCAGTGGCATCGCATCGCGCGTAGCCGAACACAACGGAAAATACAGTATTAATACAGAAAACGGCGTGCACTTAAGTGTGCAGTTAGCCGCTCATTAAGGGATCACCATGTTGAAAATTATGGTTGTAGAAGACCAAGCGCTAGTGCGCGGTGCAATCAGCAGTTTGCTGGATTTAGAAGATCATATCGAGGTTGTTGCACAAGCTGAAAACGGCGAAATTGCGCTGTCAAAGATAACCGAGCATGACGTTGATATTGTACTTACAGATATCGAAATGCCAAATATGAGTGGCTTAGAGCTCGCAAAGCATTTACATGATAAGCACCCCACCATCCCCGTTATCATCATGACAACCTTTTCAAAGTCTGGTTACATTAAACGTGCGCTCAATCTCGGTGTTAAAGCCTTTATTTTAAAAGAAGCGCCAACCGAATACTTAGTTGATGCAATCGACAAAGTAAGTAAAAATCAGCGTGTAATTGACCCAGAACTGGCGTTGATGGCGCTTGACGATCAAGATCCCCTCACAGAAAAAGAGCGTAAAGCGATTAAACTTGCCGGCGACGGTTTAAAAACCAGCGAAATTGCCAAAAAGCTCTTTTTATCTGAAGGCACCGTGCGCAATTATTTATCAGAAGCAATTGCCAAACTCAATGCGGTCAATCGTATTGATGCCGCGCGCATTGCCAAACAAAAGGGCTGGATTTAGCCCTTTTTGTTTTCTTGAAGATACAAACCAATAATTGCTAAGTTAGCGATAAACCACAGATCTTTTATCACAAAAAGTCCAAGCCCGGTAATCAGCGTCTCTGAACTAAATGCACCATCTGCGGTAAATAAAAACGTTTGCGTCATCACAAATACCGCGCCGCATGCGACAATCGCAATCACACCTAAGCCAAACGATTTTTTATATACCGCATACATCAATAAGCAAGCAAAAAAGAGATCATACACACCGATAACATTAGAGGCCATTTGCAATGAAAAAACATCATATAACCAAGACATAAACGGTGATGTTGCAACAAGGCTTTCAATACCTTGGGCTTCAAGTAAGGTAAACTTCATACCGCCTATCCAAAATAAAACCAGCACAACAGGCAACATATTAAGCCAAGCATGTGTTTTTAAGCTGACCTTTTTATACTGACCAATAAACAAGGCGAGAGGGATCAGTGCTGCATATTTAATAATGCCCTGGCCAGAACCAATTGCAGGAAAACCACCTAGGTTCGCTATCCAACGGCTGCCATCTATTAAGGTTATTAACGGCACGATAGCAATACAAAGTAAAAAGAATACAAGTAGGGGCTTTAATTGCTTATTAAGGCCCACCATCACACTCAAAGCACTGGCAACAATTAAAAAAGCCCCTGTTAGTTGGGTCATTAAATCAAGCTCTAGCTGGTTATTTAAAGAATAAAACGACCAAATTGCGTTTACTTTTGCCGAATTTCCCGTCATTAAAAACGAAAGCCCAATAGTAAGCAGGCTGACGATGAGCAGCGCCCGAACCGTTAAATTAGTATTTGAATACGTCACATAGAATCCTCAAAGGTAGATTTGTTGTTAAAGACCCGCGATGCGGTTAATTAATTTCACAAAAAGCAACAATACAGCTCAAATAACTCATCTAACTGAACATAGAAATATCGCTTAACATCGATTCAATCGGAACAAAACGGGTGTAAAAATAACCACATATCGATTCAACTACTTTTTTAAATCGATTTATATCTATTTTGCTTTTAGGCACTTGTGAAGGCCCGCTATTTGGCTAAATTGGAACTGAGCAAAAAGCTCCAACACATTAATAAATATAAAATTATTGTGTTTTATAAAATGATGCAGTGAGCATCAATTAACAATAACAAAGAAGTAAAAGGAAATTAAAATGAAGAGTTTATTAAGCTTAATTATCGGCGCAACCTTAGCGTTTGCATCAACAGGCATGAGTCCGAACGCACACGCAGCAAGTTATGACTATGTCGTAAACTGCGACTACTGCTCGCCGCGAGATAGAGAACGCGCAGCCAAACGTGCGGTACCTGATTTTCCGTATGAAGACGTGGATGGCGAAGAAGACAACGACGAAAATTTTGAGTATTTAGTACTTGTTGTCGACGCGCCCCGTGGCACAGCGCATGAATATCATGTAGATGTAAGCCAAAACCATATTATCGTTGAAGAGCTCTAATCTCACGTTCGACCCCGAGCCACTTTGACTAGTGGCTCACATCGAAGCCCTTTTTATCCATAAATTAAGCTGCAAGATCCTAATTTCTCTACTAAAGTTGAATCATAATCAATGTAAATGGAGTTAGTTATGTCAGATCTCGTATTTCAAGATGCACTTAAACGATTACACCGCATCGGAAACCAAGCCAATGTACCTGAACATGTACTCGCTGCGCTCAGTCATCCGCAAGCCACCTTATCAACTAACTTATGCATTCGCAAAGATGATGGTCATTTGGCATATTTTAAAGCCTATCGTTGTCGCTACAATGATATTCTCGGGCCCACAAAAGGTGGCATTCGCTACCATCAAGACGTTAATCAAGCTGAGGTAGAAGCGCTCGCGCTTTGGATGACTCTCAAATGTGCAGTGGTGTCCTTACCGCTCGGTGGTGGTAAAGGCGGTATCACGTTAGACCCCAAACAGTTATCACCGATGGAGTTAGAGCGATTATCGCGCGCATATGTTCGGGCATGCGCTGACTTTATTGGCCCAAATACCGATATTCCCGCGCCAGATGTGTATACCAACGCGCGGATTATGGGCTGGATGATGGATGAATATGAAAAAATAACGCGGTCGAAATCCCCTGCCGTCATTACAGGTAAACCACTCGCACTTGGTGGTAGTTTAGGGCGAGACAGCGCAACAGGTCGCGGCGCCTATTTATGTGTAAAACGCCTTGCTAAAAATTTAAACCTAGTACCAGCCCAGACTACAATTGCCATACAAGGGTTCGGTAATGGTGGCTATTTTTGCGCTAAACTACTGCAGCAAGATGGTTTTAAAATTGTCGCATTAAGTGATTCAAAAGGCGCTATCTACGCCGAAAACGGCCTAGATATCGAAAGTGTGCATCAAGAAAAGCAACGCAGTAATACATTAAAAGCGGTTTATTGTGAACACTCAGTGTGCGAACTAATTGACCACCAAAAAATCAACAACAGCGAGTTACTTGAACTTAATGTTGATATTTTGATCCCGGCAGCGCTCGATGGTGTGATCACACGTGATAACGCACACGATATTAAAGCGCGCTATGTTGTTGAGATTGCCAATGGTCCTGTCACCAGTGACGCCGACGCGATACTAGCGCAAAACGAGGTGACGGTCATACCTGATATTCTCGCCAATGCCGGTGGCGTGGTGGTAAGCTATTTTGAATGGCTGCAAAATAAACAAGGTGAATACTGGTCGCTTGATAAAGTACATTCGCAACTCGCCGCTAAAATCGAGCTTGCATTTGATGCTGCTTGGCGACTTAAAAATGAAGATGCTATTTCAATGCGCGATGCAGTGTACCGCATTGCGTTTAATCGCTTAACTGACGCCATTGAAGCACATGGCACGAGTGATTACTTTAGGCAGTAAACCAATTTAAAGAGGTAGTGTAAAAAGCAAAAAAATAGCCACAAAGTGTGGCTATTTTAAGTGCCGTGTAGAAATTAGTTGAGCGTTTCAGTAATTACAGTATCGATTACATGAATAATGCCATTAGTGGTATAAATGTCAGTCGTAACTACGTTACTGCCTTGAATTTGCAGACTAACTTGAGGTTGCGATACTTTCCACCACTTACCGCCTGCTCCGTCACCAGTCATATCGCCAGCTTGCATATCGCCAACATAGAAATAAAGAGGACGACCCATAAATGCAGCCTGCTTCGAATTATCAGCGCGAGTGATTACGCTAAGTCCAGGTACATTAGATACATCATCATCGCTTACCAACACTGGCGGCCAATTAGTTGCACACGTGTCAACACAAACACTGCTAGATTGACCTAAGTCATCATCAAAAACATACAAGGTGAAGCCCGCTTTTGACGAGTTTTGACCGCCAACTAGCATTTGTTTCATTGCATCATAAGCGACTTCATCGGCTGCCTCATTAGTACTGTTTGTAAAATTAACCAGGCGCACAGTAACATCGTCGTTAGCCATGGTATTAACCGAACTACCATTCGCATTAAACGCAGCAATCGAATTGATTTCCGCGTCCGCTACAACATGTTGCAGCAGCACACTTGTCAATGCACCAGTGTTTGCTAGCAGACCAGCTAATGCAGCGTCATCTATTTTGTCAAATGCAGCATTTGTCGGCGCAAACACAGTAAACTTTTTATCGTTGTCATTGAGTGCATCAACCAAGTTGGCAGCCTGCAGTGCTGTCACTAACGTCGAGAAATTAGGGTTATCAAGCGCTGTTTCAACGATATTCTTAGTTGGCGTATCCATCATCGCAGGCGGCAAGATAACTTGGTCAATCACATGAATAACACCATTGTCGGCGGCCACATTAGGCGTAGATACTTTTGACTGATTAATATATAAATCATTACCCGAGAGTGATAAAGCAGTCATCGCATTATTCGCCATAGTCACTTTTGAGTCAGCGCCTGATGCAACTTGAATTGCTGCATCAGCCATAATTGGGTCACCCGCAATCACGTGATAAAGTAAAATATTTTTAAGTGTTTCTGGGTCTGCAAGTAAAGAAGTAACCGTGCCCTCTGGCAATAAATCAAAGGCGGCATCAGTTGGAGCAAACACAGTATAGTTTTGTGTTTTATCATCAAGTACGGCATCAAGACCCGTTGCACCTAACGCAGTGACAAGTGTTGTAAAACTACCAGCGGCAACAGCTACGTCCGCAATCGAACCAAGCGGTTCAGGAATTGTTACATCACCAGTGACAACCGCATCGATGACGTGAATAACCCCGTTACTCGCGTAGACGTCGGTCATTGTTATTTTCGCGCCACCAAACATCAGCATATCGTTGTCACTATTAATGCTAATGCCTATTTTTGCGCCTGACGCAGTTTCAGCTTCGCCACCATTAAGTGTAAATGCAGTCACTGAATTAACTTCACCCGCGACAACGTGCTGTAATAAAATTGATTTAAGTAGTTCGGTATCAGCAAGTAATAACTCTATGGTTTCTTGGCCAATCGCAGCAAACGCATCATCAGTTGGAGCAAATACTGTGAAAGACGCTGTTTCATCTGCAAGCGTTGCGTCTAAGTCTGCCGCCTGTAACGCTGCGACCAACGTTGTAAACGAACCCGCATCAATTGCCGTTTCAACAATATTTTTAGTTACGTCATCGCCTTTATCTTTAGGCGGAATAAGGACTGCATCAATCACGTGGATAATACCGTTATCAGCCATCACATCGGTAATCGTTACAGTAGCTGTATTAACCAGTAAGTTAGTGCCATCGAGTGACAAACCAATACTGTCACCATTTACCATAGCAACAGTTGTGCCCGCTGCACCAACAGCCGCTGCGGCGTCAACTTTTCCGGCTATTACATGGTAGGTCAAAATGTCAGAAAGGGTATCGGTGTCTGCTAACAGTGCATCGATCGTTGCTTGACCGAGTAATGCAAACGCATCATCGGTTGGTGCAAATACGGTAAATTGCGTACTGCTATCGCTTAGCGTTGCATCTAAGCCTGTTGCTTGAAGTGCAGCAACGAGCGTCGTAAAGCTCCCGTTCGCTACTGCTACATCAACCACAGTACCCAGCGGTGCAGGTGGGTCGACTACCACAACTTTTGGATCGTCATCATCATCACAGGCGGAAATACTGACTATGATCAACGTCATTATTATTAATTTTAATAACTTGTTCACTGTTTTATTCCTTACAAATTAGGTTTGGCGAAAATCTATACGGGTACAAATAAAAACAGATCAAAAAATTTTTATATCATTAACAAATTTATTATTAATTTAGGCTAACTGGTCAATATAAACGACTGTTCTATACTTTGAATAAGATGCAAAAAGCCGACAAACACGATGCCAACAAAAACCTTCAATATATTGTTTATATTATTCTTTTTGTTTTTTACAACAATGGGGGTTAGTCGCGAAAAATTGATTATTGCCAGTGAGCACTACCCGGGCTATGTGAACCTCGACAATTCGGGTTTGTATGTAGAAATTATCAAACACGTTTATTCCAATGTTGATATCAAGATCGAAATTACCAATTATGCTCGAGCAATTAATTTGGTGAAAACTAAAAAAGCTCACTTTTGGCTAGGTGCATATAAAAATGAACAGAATTATGCACTTTATCCCAAATATCATTTCGATCATGACCGCCTTGCGGTGGCTTTTAATCCCGATAAAAATCAATGGCGTGGCCAGAGTTCATTAGCAAACAAAAACGTTGCCTGGGTAAAGGGGTATGATTTTGAAAAACTATTAAAAGTGCCCTATGAAAAATACTTATCTGTCGATTTAACAACTGCACTCAAACTATTAAAAAGTAACCGAGTGGACTATGTCATCGATGATATTGTAGAACTAAAAAATAATGACGAATACGATGAACAGCTAAACTATAAAGTTTTCGCAAAATTAGGCCTGTACCCAGCATTTCAAAATACGCCACTCGGAAATAGCCTTAAAGAGTTGTGGGATAAAAGAATGGCTGAGCTAATCGCAAGCGGCGAATTAGCAGACATATTCGCATCCGATCCTGACTCTGAATACCCATATGAAAACAACTAACATTAGCATCAGCTGTTAAAGAACCTTCCTCAACATAGCAATCCACTAAGCTTCGTCAGCTTAATCTCTCTTCAAAATACAGCAACGTTATTTATGACTAACTGATGAAAAAATTTACATGAGCAATAAACGCATTCACATCATAACGAGTAAAAATACCGATCAAAAAAGCAAGTAATGTTAAAAACATACAAACAGAGCCTACCATAACAACATGAGAGCCAGTTGTTCTAAACAAGGTTTCAATTGGGTTTTTAGATAATCGCAGCGATGTTTTTTGCCGAGTCCAAACTTGTTTATACATATGGCTATATACAAATATTTTAACTATCGAGCCATAAATTTGATTAAAATACAGTAAAATTGGCCAACTCATCGAAAACTGCCCATGTAAGGTACTTAAAAGGGCCGAAATCAAATAACGGGTTAAACAAATCCAAAATATAAACGCAAAAAAGAGGGTATCGCCAAAATAAAGCCCGCCCATAATCGCAAGTGTTAAACCAAATAGTGATGTCCAAATGCTAATCAGTTGGTCACGTAACAACCACCAAACGTACCCGCCCATCACTTCTTTGGGTAACGTGCGTGCTCGCGTGTTAGCCCGCAACATATTGCCAAACCAGCGCGCCATTAATAGTGTTGCACCTTTATAAAAATTTTGGTGGGGAGGTTGTTCAATCGTCAGCACTTTGACATCAGGTACGTAGAGCATTTCCCACCCGTCTTTGAGTACATGATACCAAGACGACTTATCATCCCCTGTTAAAAAACGAAATCGTCCTAGACGCCAGTGATCAATAAAATCAAATTCAACACGATCAATAAATTCGGGGTTACCGACGATGTCTCCGCGGAACATCGACATACGACCCGTTAAAGTTAGCACTCTGCCACTGAGCGACACCGAGCACATAAACTCATGCCGTTGCGCAAATCGTAAATTATACCAGCGACGGTAAATTTGATGCGTTCGACTTGCCTCAGTCAATTCACACGACTCGTTGGTCGTAAGTGCTCCTAGTTTAGGGTTTAGGCTAAAAAAGCGATAGCAGCGCTCAATGCAATGTTCCGTCAAAATGCTGTCGCCATCAACAACAGCGACGACTGAATTGGCTAAATTAACCTGAGTGTTTGAAATTGCTCTAAAGCCAACCGCAAGGCCATCACGCTTGCCACTCCCTTTTATACGAACTAATTTCAATTTAACCCGTTCGGGTGGCTTTAAGCTATAAAAAATGTGCTTAACCAAACGTTCATCACTCGGTTCGACAATCGATGCCACCATAGTCACAGGTTGCTTCAGCCGAATTGCTTCTTTTATTGCCGACTGATAAACAGCAATAGAGGTATCTGTTTCAATGCGAAATGATGTGACAAGAATAAATACATGCTCAGGATCAGCGCTTTCCCCTGCCGTCACTTCTTGTTCACGCAATCTTTTAAAGTGGACTTTCAAAAAGTATAACGCGCGTAAAAAATGATGTACTGCCCAGGTATAACGCCAAACTGCAACAACACCTATAAATAAAATAAACTTAACTGAATTTGAATCAAAGTAGTATTCAGGTAGCGAAAGCGCCATCGCAATCAACACTAATATAAGTAATAAATGTTTAAAAATCATAATTATTACACCTTTCAATTGGTTTAATCGCGATGCCTTTTTTTACTCTAACAACCTGCATTTTTGACGTATTAAGTATTCGATTATCACACACATTCAATTGTGGCCAGTCCATCAACTTGAGCCCCGACGCAACGTTTGAAACAAGCGTATTCTTGGCCACAATATTGTTAACTGCCATTCCCGGACTATCGCCGCCAATGCGAATACCCGCGCCAACATTATCGATTACTGTATTAAAGGTAATTTTATTGTGAGAAGAACGAACAGAAATTGCACCTGAGTTTGGGCTCAAAGCCCGAGCGCACAGATTATGGGCGATATAATTAAATGCCGCCCCTTCTTTAATATCCACACACTCAGCGCCATGTACGCGTATCCGGTTATCGATAATATGATTGTGAGTACTGGCGTCTTCGTCATAGTTCAGTTGCTCAGGAGCGGTGCCAATATAAATCGCCTCGCCATTTTGTTTGCCGCGATTAAAAACATAATCTTCTACACCACAATGGCTGATATCGTTATGACTTATGACACTATATGCCACTCGTTTAAAGCGAATGCATTCGCCACGAGCGCGATGTACCTTGAGCTGTTTTAAATGAACACCTTTTAAATATTGCTCTGTTCCGCTACTAACCCAAATCAGCTTATTGGCGAAATTGTTGACGATATGTTCACTACCAAGCAACCCATTGACTTCTAGGCCCTGTAAACGGATATAACTATGCTTAATTGAAATTAAATAACTACGGTTAAACACACTACCATTGATTATGACATCGCCGAGACCTTTTATTTGAATTGGCGCATTAGGTAAGCCTGCCTGTACGGTTTTAAAATTCTGTTGGTAGCGCCCAGGCAACAGCAATAGCGTATCGCCTGGTCGTAGTTTATTGACCGCCAGTTGAATAGATTTTAACGGACGATTAGGTGAGTCTCCTTGATTATCATCATCGCCATTTGGAGCCACAAAATAGATGCTTGCGGTACACGAAAACGCAACGCAAGCAAGTATAGTTACGGCAAAAAGCACAAGTAAATGGGGCATATTACCAGCAGATCCCTTGATAGTTTTCATCGTGCTCAAATATGCCCAAGTTAACTAAATCAACGACTTTCTGTTGCTCGGTTAACATATTAGGAATTAATTCAAACTCACTGCTCGCATTACCAATGACAATCACATCACCTTGTTTAACTGTTGCTTCAAAATCACCTGTAATATAATTCACTAAATGACCCAAATACTGTGCCATACCACAATTGTCGCCTGCGTTATCAAGGCTATCTTTAACATGCTTATCGTAAATAGACACTTCATACCCCTTGCCTATTAAACGCTCAGCGAGACGAATTAATGGACTCTCCCGTACGTCATCAGTATCACTTTTAAACGCGATTCCCATCATGGCAATATGTCTCACACCTGGCGGGGTAACCAATTCATAAGCTCTATCAATATGGTAATAGTTTGATTTTAAAATGGATGTCAGGATAGGTAACCGTAACCCTTGTTGTTCAGCAACAAACAATAAACCACGCAAATCTTTTGGCAAACAAGAGCCGCCAAACGCAAAGCCAGGTCTAAAATAAGCAGTCGAAATATTCAGCTTTGTATCTCGACAAAAAATATCCATCACTTCTTGACTCTCAATCTCGAGCGATTTACACACACTGGCTATTTCATTAGTAAAAACAACCTTTAACGCATGCCAAGTGTTATCAACATATTTGATACATTCTGCAACCGCCAAGCTCGATTCAATAAACGGTGCATCAACGAACTCATATGCTTCGCGTAATTTACCTATTGCATCCGGGTTTTCACCACCAACTACAGTTTCAGGTGGGTCCATAAAATCATCAATTGCCGTACTTTCTCTTAAAAACTCAGGATTAGTAAGATAGTGAAAATCAGAGCCTAAACGCGTTCCTAATTTTTGTTGAAGTATTGGTAGCACCACATCTTTAGCTGCACCAGGCGGCACAGTACTGCGCATTACGATAATATGATTTTCTTTATGTTCACTCAGCACATCTGCAATTTTAGAAATCACGCGCCGCACTACGGTCAAATCGACCTCTCCCGATTTTAAGCTTGGCGTGCCAACTGAAATAAAGCTGATATCAGTTTGCAGCAACGCTTCCATATAACTGGTTGTCGCACTGAATGATTTTTTATCTAGCACTTGGTGTAACAAATCCGTTAACCCCGGTTCAAAAAAGCATGGGTCGCCTGATTTAATTTTATCGACCTTAGTTTCGTTTGCATCGACCCCAATCACATAATGCCCTTGCTCTGCCAAACAGGTTCCGGTGACAAGTCCTACATAGCCTAACCCAAAAATACTAATTTTTTTCGCTTTCATTCTTGCCCCCATCTTGCAGCTGGTGAGTCGGAATTACGATGGCAAATTTTGAGCGGTCAAGTTCACGCGCTTTTATCATTGCCTCATCGATATTTCGAATATCGTCTATTTTCATAATTTGATTAAGCAAAACATCAATAGACTGGCCCGTTTGCGAACGTGTCGCAGCAACCACAAAAGCCATTGCCTTTACTTGGTTTTTTTCGCTCGCGATACCATTAAACTGACGCTGGCCGTATGCTAACTGCGCCCTGCCATGGCCTAACAACGCGAGTTCATGCAATATTTTTGATGATGCAATTGTTTTTTTATTTGAGCGCATATCAAGCAGTAATGCATGCTGATAACGGGCATCAAGTACACCGCCCTCCCCACTTAATTGATACCAATAAATTGCATCATTTAACCAATCACTGTTTATTTCTGATTTCAGTTCGCGGTACATATTTGCCAAGTAAAACTGGGCTTTATGATTTCCTTGATAGGCCAATTTTGTGTAGATAGCACGTGCCATAGCGCGATTTTGTAATTCACCTTCAGCACTGTAGTAAACCCGAGCGAGTGGCATTTTTGCGGTGTCATAGCCTTGTTCAATTGCCAATTGATAAAATGAAACGGCTTTTGTTAAATCTGCATCAACATGATTGCCAAGTTCATAAAGTTTACCAAGTCGAGATGTTGCAGCACCAACTCCAAGCGCACTAATTTGGTTTAATTCATCTATGGCTGAATTTATATCCTTTTCAACGCCGATGCCTTCAAGTTGTAAATCGCTGATGCGCAGCCTAGCCGGAATATAGCCGCTTTTAGCGGCACTCACATACCAGCTTACTAAATCTCGATTGACTGCATTTTTGCCTAAATAGCCTTCATAAAGTCGGGCTAATTTAAAACTCTCATCAAGCCTACCTTGCAAATTAATGCTTTGATAAACCGTTTTTGCCGCTGCCAAATTGTATAACTCGGATGAGGGATCACTATAAAGCTCACCTAACTTAAAAATGGCTGGTTGAAAGCCATGTTCAAGTGCGTTTAAGTAATAAGATTCACTCAAGCGTCGATTTAACTCAACCAGTCGTCCTGACTTATACAAATCGCCAAACAAAATCATGGCTTCAGGACTCGCCCGTTTTTCCAACTGTTCAAGTAAACTCAGGGCTTTTTCGATATTAAGTGGTAGGCCATTACCCATCAAAAGAGCCCGAACAATTTTTAACTGAGCGGGAATATGTTGCCCGTTGGCGCTCACTTGATACCATTTTAATGTTTCAGGCGCGAGCACCGCACTGTCATCTTGCAACTCTAATAAGCGGGCATATTCATAGGCGCTACTCGCAACGCCTTGCCTTGCAAAATGCAAGTAAATACTTTTTGCCGCATCGAGGTCTCGCTTTACGCCATAACCATTTGCCAGCATTTTTGCCAATCGCAGTTGTGCATTATCAAATCCTTGATCATACGCAAGATTGTACAATTGATTTGCACGCGCGTAATCGAGTGTGCGGTGTTCACCATCGCGATATATATCCCCCAATTTTGCACTCGCACCGCCAACCCCAGTACTCGAAAGCTCCATATACATTTTGATTGCTTTTTCAGGCAGTTTTTCAACTCCCGTACCATGTAGATAGAGATCTGCCATACGTAATTTGGCAAGGCCATAACCCGACTGCTCCGCTCTACGGTAGCGGGTAATTGCCTCGTCTGGTATTTGCTCGTTATTTCGTTGCAAAAATGCCGCAAGTTTATAACTTGCTGCAATATCATCGTCACTGGCAAGGGCACGCAATAAGTCCTCTGATTTGGCAAGATTGACCTTTGTGCCTAGTCCAAATTCATAGCTTGTAGCCAGTTGAAAACCGGCGCGTACTTCACCAAGTTGATACGCAATTGTTTGCAATCGAAATGACTCTTGTAAGTTTTGCTCAACGTTGACACCAATTCTAAATACTTCTGCCAACGCAAAAGCCGCAGGCCCGTTCCCTTTTTGCAATAAGGTATTAAGCGTGGTCAGCGCAGCATCAACATTTTTCTCATAATAAACACCGTCCAACTGCAATTGCGCAAACAGCAGCATGGCGTCTTGATTACCTTGCTGTACAAACTCTTCAAGTTGCTTAATAAGCTTATTTCTAAATTCATTTGGTGTATTTGGAGCATTGATCAGCTTTGTTAACTGGCGATAGTTTTTGCTATAGCCAGAGAGGTGTGCAAGCTCATAATAATAAAGGGCTTTCTCTAAATTTATGCCACCGCTAACGCGTCCTTCTAGGTATAACCGAGACAATTCAGCATATGCTTCTGGAAAACCTTTATCTGCTAACGACAACCACTGTGCTTCCGCTTTATCATACTCATTTTGTTGATATTGCTGTTTCGCACTGCGTAAATCTGCGCAGCCATGAACAAAAATCACGAGAAGTAGTATTATGAGAGTGTTTGTATGCATCATAAGCTACCACCTTTTTATCATATTTAAATAAATACGATACCCCTCGTCACGCTCCAAGATACCATCGAAAGCGTCTCCCGCTTTAAAATAGCCTAATGTCGACTCTATCAATAAATTACTTTGAAACTCTCGCGCCCAACTTAAATCCAACCCCCACCCCAACTCGTCAGACAACCCAGACGACAATATATTTTCTCTAAACTGAAACGTATTCGTCAGCGCCTTACGTTGACGGTAGTGAAAGTAGCTTATTTCAAACCAATGTTGAGCAGAGAACGCATACGCGGTACTCACGTAAAATACGGTTAGATTTGATAACCTTGGCGCAACCACTTCGCCGTACATGCGCCGCTTTTGCATACCAAGCATTTTACGACGGTTACTCGCAACATAAGGTTGGATATAAAGAATAGAGTCGTCGGTAAGTTGCTCATCACCGCTCGCCACATCATAGCCTGCCATCATTGAGACTTGCATATTTTCAGGTACCAAGCTAAAACCAAGTCGATAGGCATAACTCGACTCTATCGATTGCTCCTGAGTAGTATTTAATTCGTCAAACGCTGAGATATTGCGCTCGCCAAACACGGTAGCCAAATCGAACCAATAATTGAGCGCAATATTGGTTAATTTCTTTTCACCATAAAGCCCTAATCGCAACCATGACAAACGAGAATCATGAACAAAGGTCTGTGCATTAAATTCATCGTCAATCTCTGCGCGTGGATTTTCAAAGTCTTCGAATAAATAGGACACTTGAAAGTGATGTCTAAAGTGCCAAGTGTAGTCTAACTCAACTCCTAAATAGCGACTGCCAGATGATTCGATACGCTGTTCATCGTCAAGTGCATTGTACCCCGCTCCAAGACGTCCATCCCACAACCACTTTGCTGCAAAAATATCAAACGACAACAAAGTAGACTGTCGCGAAAGCTCAATAAAATCTATTTCATCATCATATAACCATGAATCACGACTTGTTAATCGTTTGCGTCCGAGCTCGGCTTTCCAATACAAAGAGTCAAATAAATTCTCTTTTACAAACTTAAGTTTTTTCACTTCAAGGAAAGTAGCATCATCTTCTTCAATCGGGTTTAAGCCATTGCGCACTTGATATACGGCACGAATGTCGGTATCGAAAAGCCAATCCTGTGATACTAATTTGTTATAGCGAAGTCCTGCAAAAATACGAATATCATCTGCGTCGCGATGCGGCCGATTAAATGGCTTTACCTTATGGTAAAAATACCCTTTTGCTCCAATATACCATTCGTATCCCGCACTTAAGTCGTCAACTTCTTGTTCGTTATTTGCTTGCGCATTCACACTGATTGAAATAAATGCTACCAACGAAAGTACGAAGAATATAAAAGCTTTATTTAAAAGGCTTGTAATCATTGACCCTCCTTGAGCAACATATCAATCAGCTCTTGGTATGTTAGTTGTTGTTCAGGTAGTCGATAACTATTCACTTTATTCAGTAATCTCTGAATCTCATCACGCTCAACATCAAGGGTTTGTGTTGTTTCAACGGTCGTTAATTTCTTACTAACACGGTCAAACTCGTTCTTTTTTTGCTGTGCGGTTTGCTCGTCGTAGTTAGTAGGTTTCTTTTTATCGAATAACGGGTTAGCAAGCTTGCGTTGATTAATTTCTCTGACAATGTCTGCAAATCGAGATTCTGAGTAGGCAAACTTAAATAACTCATCCTTTTTGTAGTCATACAACATATGTTGAATATCGCTCAGACTGTTTGCATGGCGGTAGGCGAAATCAGCAAAAAACGCGTTGTCAGTAAAGTTAACTTTTTGAATCACTGTGTCACAATTAACTAACCAGCCAACGCATTCTAACGGCGTTTTAGTGGCAAGTTGACGATACACACTATTAAACGCATCAACATAAACACTTGCGGGTAAGTCCAATAAGCCATGCAATAAGCGATAGTCTGCCATTGCTTTTTCATTTCCTAAAAATGCAGCCCGCGCTATATATTTAATTCCTTGCTCATTACTTAAGTGTGGCCGAGTGATATAAAAATAACCAAGACGATAAGCTGCATTTGGCTTACCCCGCAACGTTGCCCATTCCAAAAAGTATTGAATCTCATATGTATCCATGCTCGGATTAGCCATATACGTTTCTAGCAAACGACTTAAATAACGGTCCTGTGCATTGGCATGCCCTTCAAAAGCAAGTTGCTTCAAAATCTCATTTTGTTTCGCGATGCGCTCTTGTTTAGTTGCGGCGCACGCACTACTAAACACCAGTTGCAAAATCAGAAAAAAAATTACTTTTCGCATAGCTTCGCCCCTAAGGCACAAAACTCGAATCCTTGATCTTTTTGATTTGTTATAATTTTGTCGGAGTGTGGAATGAGTGCGCCACCAAAAAAGTGAGGACCAGAACCGCGTATATCATTGTTTTTGATCTGCACTTTAAATTTATTCTTCGCGGTAATTGCAGCGAGGTGATTCTGGGTAATTTGATTATTCTCTATCTCAGCAGATGATAGTTCAGTATAGGGGTCTAATTTAAAGTCACGATGTAGATGATCAGCCAACGAACGTGACATTAATTCAATACCATTGTCATGGTTTTGTGCCACATAATTATCATGTATTTTAGTATGTTGACTATTTCGCACTAAAATACCGTTACCTTTATTAAAGAGTACGCGATTATTGGTTACTACGTTATGGTCACTCTCAAGCAAACTAATGCCTGCTTTATCATTAAAAATAACGAAGTTATTAGTTATTTTATTCTCTTCAGACAAGCGGTCCATCATAATCCCGCTGCCATAGTTGTTGAAGACAATGTTTTCATGAATCGTCGAATTGTTCACTTGTCGTGAAAAAATAATACCGTGTGAATTTTTGGCCCCATAAACGATGTTATGAGCAAATACGAGTTGTGATGATTCATCATGTGGGTCAACATTATAAAGCACACTGTCGCGAATAATGTTGCCACGAACCTCTATATTCTTCGCAAAATTGCTATAAACACCAATAAAATTATCTTCAATTGTATTACCTATTAACTCGCCTTTCGGTGGCGGCAGAGTTAATAACAAAGCATCAAAACTCAAGGGATCTAAGCGGCTTTTAGGTTTCCCATTAAATGAAATTCCAAATGGGCTAAGTGGCCCTTGATAGCCTAGCCCCTTAATTAAACTGTGCTTTATTGAGGTTGTTGAACCATGTAATCCAAGCAAATATGGGCGAGCAGTTTGCTGACCAAAAATTAAAATTTGTTTTTTGGTTAAACTCGGCCGAGGGCCATAATTCGACGCGGTTTCGTCCCAACTCGTTATCACACTCGAATGCGCATTTAAATCACCATTGTATATAATAAATGGCGCACGCTTTACATCCATTCTCAACTCTACATTTTTTAATGTTAAAGTTGCATTTTGAGCAATATAGATAGGTGTATACAGCACATACTTATTGTCACCAATTGCTTTAATGGCATCTTCATTTTCGATAGTGTCGCAAATTTGTTGCAACGAATACTGACCGTTTGAAATATAAATAATATTAGGTTCTCTCGGGATACCACGGGCATTATTTACATACTCAAAATAGGTCGACGAGTTTAAGTAATAAATAAACTTCATCGGCATATGTTGCACATTGGCGTAGGCAATAGATCGCATTATACCATGGCCCTCAGTTTGAGCCGCTGCGCTGTGTGCAGCACTGCAAAACAACACCAACATAAAGATCATGCGTTTCATTTTTAAAATGTCTCTATTCGAACAGTGGCAAAACTGCTTGATGCCGCACTCGATAAAGGTTGCATAGGTTCAAGCGAGACAAGTGCCGTATCGGGTATCTCAGGATGCACTTGAATTCGTGTTACCTGCGCTGCAATTACTTCACCACTGCTTAAGCGCATGTTGGCTTTGTCGCCCTCAGTGATTTTGTCTACTTTTGCAATATCAACCAACGCACTGATCGATAACTGAGCTTGTTCAGCACGCACAGTAACAAGTGGTTCACCAAGCGCAACAAATACACCAGATTGACTAAGTACCGCATCAATCATGCAATTGCACGGCGATTCAACCGCCAGTACGCCACCATTAACACGCTTGACTGTGCCGATTAACTCTCCTTTGGCAACCATTTTATTCGTGCTTGCCAGCTTCATTTCAAATACGCCATCACCCGGTGAGCGTAATTGCACGCTGTTGTTAGAAATAGTAACTTGATTACTTTCAACCACATACATACGATTATAAAAAGTAAAACTGACAAACCACAGCAAACCAATAATGACACCCAAATACAGTATGTGACCGAAAATACGTTTTAACTGAAAAGCAAATTCTGCAAATCCACTTCGCTCAACAACTAGTCGTTTATCTAAATCTTTGTTTACTTGCTTGTTTTCGCTGGCAATTGCCAACAGATCACCGGCTGTCACAATTTCGCCTGCCAGATACGCATTGATCATGTAATGGATTAGCGAAATTGATTGACTCGACAGTTCGCTAAAACGCCCGGCATAATTACTGCTTTCTGGATTGTAACGAACCCGTTCAATATTAACTTTGATGCGAAAATCATAGTCAGCGAAATCAAAAATTAAATGTGCTGTTAGATGATGTTGTTCGCCGAGCTCACTTGGAAAGTCATCGATCGACAACCCCGACACGGACCAGTCTGCAGTGTGGAAAGTGTGATCTCCGATTTGCACTGTCGCCGGTATGCGAAATCGAACATGTTGCCTATGTTGTTCAGCTTCATGAGTTACTTGTTCTGACAAACTATACCTCCACCAATTACACTAATTTAGTAGAATATGTCGCCTTAACTTCGCGTTTTTATACGCATAAGCCAACGTGATCAAACCTAAGTATAGTGAGAGTTATCTGTTTGCAAAGTGACAACAGGTTAATTTTCAAACACATTTTAACTTGATTTTTTTATGAATTAAGGCTTCTTATATACCAAGAATGTAACAAAGAATGTCTTTAAAATATGCTAACCCTCTGTTTTACATATATCAAATCACTCAATTTCGAATAAACTGGGCGCTCGCAATAATGGACCGTCGACAGTTTTATAAATAACTTTTACAATCACATTTTTAGTTTCAATTTCGCTATGACCAAAAATACGACTATTAACGATTATCAAATAAACTGGCAAAGTGGCGAATTGTTCTATAACGGCGAAATTACTCAACTCGAGCCCAAGCTCGTGCAAGTACTCAAGGTGCTCGTCGATGCAAATGGCGAACTTGTCACTTATGACCAATTGCAGCAAAAAGTATGGCCAGACGTGGTCGTTGCACCAAATGCGTTGCAACGGATAATCACCCAGCTTAGACGTCATCTCGGTGACAGTGCCAAGCAACAAAAAGTAATAAGAACCCACCCCAAGCGCGGTTATAGCTTAGTTGCACCTTGCATGGAACATGCCTCTGTTGAAGAACCAACCAACAAAGTTAGCCGCAAATTAGCTTTCTCGATTGCACTAATCAGCACCCTTATTTTATTGGCACTCGTTTTAAGTATGAGTGGGTCAATTAATGAAGGAAAAAAAACAAAAAACGCTGTATTTATAAAGCAAATACGCAGTATTGATACGCAATCTAACAAAATATCCAATGTACTGGCCTACCAAGATAATGAATTTGTTTTCACCGAAGAAGTGGCTGGTAAATTAAACTTAGTGCGGCTAGATGAAAAAAATAATACAAAGCATGTGTTACTCTCTGATCTTTGGTTGCATGGTGCAATAAACCATGCGCCAAATGGCGGTCTTTATCTTTCAAAAACAAGGTTCAATAACGGGATTAAATGCGCAGAAATTATTAATTTTAAAGTGAACACGGGTATACAAAATACTCTTTTTCCTTGTCAAAATAATTTTAACCATTCTGCGATGCAGTACGATGAAAACAGTATTTTGTTTTTAAAAACGAACAAAAATCGGCAATCACAACTGTTCCACCTAGATTTACGAGACAACAAACAAACGCTAATTGATAATGCGCAGATAGCGCAATTTAAGGTTAATTTTCATAGTCAGGATATCGCTGTCAGAATTGACCGACACATCTACATTGGCAATGTAACTGCAGACAAGTTAAACCTAAACTCACCGCGTCTTACCCTTGAAGATAATGATGCTGTTAGTATGTTTTGGCTTAACAACAATACCCTTATGGTCGCGCATAAAAAACAACTCTTTTGGCTTAAAGAAGATTTAACAAACGACACTACGACACTTGCAACACCGAGAAATGCAAGTCAAATTACAAGCAAAGACAATCGACTATTTACATTATTAACACAACAAAACTGGCAACCGAGAAAAACAAACTTTGCCTCTTTATCACCCTTTATCGCAGTTACACAATCGAAATTTAGTGATAAAAATAGTCAGTTTAGGCCTAATAGTGATGATATTTCTTTTTTATCTGACCGCAGCGGCACGACCCAAGTGTGGCTTGTAACCGGAGAAAACAATAATCAACTGACGCAGAGTGAAAATGACATTACATCTTATATTTGGACAAATCGAGATGAACTCTTTTATCTCGCTAACAACCAACTTTGGCGATTAAATCTAAGTGGAGAAAACCACTCCATACAGCTCAATTATGATGTGCATAGCATAATGCAATATTATGGCGATTCACTGTTGCTCAAAGTACAGAAAAACAACCGTTCTGAAGCGTTTATTATCGAATATCATTTAACCCAGCAGACCGCTGAAACAGTATTAGAACACGATGCACATTGGGTGCAACGATTTGATGAAAATATACTTTTATATAATATTGATGGGCGCCTTAAAAAGAAAGTAGACGGCCAGCCAAGCACGATTACAGCGCTTCCTTCATTTATTTTACAATGGCGCTATTTCGTTAAAGATGGATACGTATATTTGCAAGATAAACAACAAAATGTATGGCGTTACAACGCATTGCATGAAAAGGCTGAAGTGGTTGGTAAATATGATATTAACAACTTGTTTATGACAGACTTTAAGCCTCAATCAAACACCATGCTTAGCGACAACTATATAAGCGAACACGCTGAATTGGTTGAAATTTACTACAGTAATCAACAGTAAACTAACTCAACCAATTCACGACAGGTGGCGTACTCTAAACTACTTTATGTCCTCAGCCTATTTAAGTAAACTTAACTGCCCTTTGATATATGAAAGGGCATCTTGGTTATTCGCTTTTTGCGCATGCTTTTGTGCTTTTAATAAAGTACGCTTACTTTCAGCCATTTTACCCGCTAAACTCTCAATTTTTGCTTTTCGAGTCATATAATATACATTTGAAGGTGAACGCGTGTGAACATCATTAATCACCTTTAAAGCACGGTCAAATTGCTTTTGTTCTGCGTAATAAAAGCTTAAAGAAATAAGGGTGCTATTAGCGTCGTGCTCTTTATTATATTTAACAGCAAGGCGCTTATAGTAATCTTCAACTCCCTTAGCGCCTGTCTGTGCAAACTGTGCCGCTGACGGTGACAAATCGCTAAACAACCAACCGACCGCATTGTCAAAACTAAGCGTTGCGACTGATAAGAAGTTCATTTTACTGAAATCGCTAAACTGAACCTGCCTGCTTTGATCGTCAAATGCTTGTTTTATTTTATTAAACAGAGGTTTATTACTTTCAAATGGTCCAAGAGAGAGTGACAACCAAGTATTATTATAAACATCGGTTATTTTGCTATTTACAAGCCCTGTTACAAGCCCTGATTTATCCAATTCGAGTGCTGGAGAAGCAACAATATAGCCTTGAAATAAACTTGGTTCGGTTAAGTAAACGTAAAGTGGAAAGTTACCATTGCTCGAAAACCCTTCGATAATATTAAAACCCTGCGTTTTATAGCGTTTATCTATGAGAGGCATGACTTCATGCTGAAGCACCTGCAACTGTAATTTGTTCGCAATACCCGAAGCGGCAACATCTTTTGGGTGTAAATCAGATTCAACGTCTATGGCAGGGATACGCACTAAGATCATTTGTGGCATGGGTCCCATAGCAACATGGCTCAACCAATCAATATGATGCGTCAATACCTCAAGGCGCGTTGCACCTGATGTGGTATACATCACAGGATAAGTTTTACTTGCGTCATAACCATATGGTAACACCACTTTGATTTTTAAACTTTGCTTAGCTAAAGTCGAATCAAGTTGATGTTCTTTTGTCTCTATATTAGCCCAACTAGGCATTGCTAACAGTGTACTTAAAATCACAAAAGCCCATTGCAAACATATCTTCTTAATCATACTCATCCTCAATTAATATATTTTTAATAAGAGGCTAAATCTTTTCAAAACAGTCAGTTAAAAGATTGATTAAGGGCTGATATAAAGCTGATATTTTGCTGATGAGGTGCTTTTATCACAGTTTTTATACCAATTTCGTTAAATAATTTCCATTAGACAAAAAAATACCGAGCATACTTTGCTCGGTATTGTAATTTATCAACCTATCATCGTTTCATAACGATTTATGGGTCAAAAAAGTAAAAATTAGATTAGGGCCTATAGCATGCCTGACATAACATTGATCAGACCTTTAACAAGCTCAGGACGTGCTTCGGCGAACTCTAAGTTCATCTTATTTGCAGTCGAAACAACGCGAGTGTAGTATTCTTTTCGGTTGCGTTGTTCATTACTTGTTTGTAGTGAGCCACCCGACATACCATTTTGGATATTGTGCGTTGACGCTTTGTTAACAATTACACCATCACGCGCTTTTTCACTAATTTTAACGTCCGTTACCATAGTGTATAGCACGTCTTCAACCATTGAATCAGCTAAAAAGCCGATCGTAGCGCCAGCGATACCCGCTGCAACTTGACCATTACCACCACCAAACGCAGAACCCACTACGCCGCCGGCAATTGCACCACCATAACCTTGTGATAGGAATGCACTTGCTTCATTGGCATCTGATTTACCAATTTTACGTACATTAAGCATTACCCAGTATTGCGCAGCTTCTGGGTCATTAATAATTTTGTACCCTTTTGCTTGAATCGCACTAATAATCGGTTGCGCTTGAACCATACCTTGTTTATCCGAAGTATCTCTAAACTGCACAAATACAGTTCGTTTATCAGGACCAACAGGGTCTAACCAAACAGTTTCAGAAAGTTGAGTACTTACTTCTAAGTCTCTTTTTTTCACAGCGGTTTTCATTGCTGTACAACCCGATAACGCTAAACTTGCAACTGCTAACGCCACAACTATAAAGTTTTTCATGTGATTCATTAAATATCTCCTTGTCCATTTCTATCAACCACAAAAATGTACGCTTAATGCGCAGAATTAATCATACACTATTGAAATATTTTTTTACTATTTTTTTTAGACAAACACCTATTTGGCCTAATTGCTTCATTAAACCAAAGTAAACAAGTAATTAGCGTAAACCATATTGCTTTAATAAGTCGTCTTTAAGGGTGTAATGACCAAGCTCTGTCATTTTATCGTCAAAATAGTGAATCATATGTGATACTTCTTTGTATTTTGTCGGATCAGGCGTAAAACCGATATAAATCGGCGCATTTGAAACACAACCTGCTTCTTGATAATGGTGCCAAATACCCTCTTTCATTAACTCATAGCGTGTTGAGTTATAAGTAAATAAAAAGCTATCAATACGTCCTTTTTCTAGTTTTTTAGCATTTTGCGAGATATAGCGCTCATGGTACGGCTGAAATTGAAACTGATCTAAATGTGACGCAACGTAATCATTGAGTTCCTCAATAGACGTATCAATCGCAATGCCGATTTGTTTTCCTTTTAACGATGGCGTGCCAGCGTAGCGCCATGAATTATCTTTTTTAGTAAAAAAGCACATTGCTTGCTGCCCAACATCATGCGTTGGGTAGCGTAACTGAGGCGCTTCCGCTTTTGCAGGCGACAGTAACGCATGATACTGCCCTGTGAGTACATTTTTAATAGCACGCGACCAAGGAAAATAGTCAACCTGTATCTGATAGGGCCCATCTTTAAATACTGTATTAACTAATTCAAAAACATAGCCAGGGTTGTGAGGTTGCTTGGGGCAAATCTGAGGGCACCAATCAATGGCAGCTATTTTTATTGTTTCCGCTTTGTTTAAAAATGGAATAAATAGAAGTGCAACAGCAAAAATATACTTCATTTAATTTCCTAACTTAGTGACTGCATTGGCGCGATTAAGTCGCACTCTTTTTGTTATCGGTTACTACGCCAAAATAATTAGAAGCAATTCAATTTCTAACTATTTTGGCGTTGTACCTATATACCCCAATTTAATATGACTTTCAATCATGTAATGCTGAGTGTAAATATCAATTCCATTAAACAATGACTTAAATAAAAGCTACTGCACAAGATAATCAAGTTTATCACGCTGCAAACGATAAAATGCGAATTTGACAGAATATTACTGTAGTGTTTTGACAATACCGCTATTGCGCCCATTATCATAAACCAAGGAGTAAATATAAAAACGAAGTTCATTTTAATGAGTGACACAGCAACGTCATGCAGTAAACCACTCACTGCAAAAGTTAAAATAAGAGCAATAAAACTTGGCAATCGCTTTGATAAGGGTCGCATGATATAGCGACCTAAATAGTATCCCCACACCGGATTCCAATATAGCCAAAACTGATAAAATGACGGCGCTCCAAAAGCATTTACAAGCATATTAAACAAAGACGACTTATGCCCTAACTTAACGCCATTTCGTCTATATACATATCTCGAAAGACTTATTTTTTGAGTCAAAATTTTATCCTTGCTTTGCAATTCTACAACCCTAGTCAATCCCACGTTACACAGCTAACACCATTTTATCCGACACTGCAATCTTTATAACTTAAGTAATCGAATAACATGAATACAAGTAGAATACTTAAATCAAATGGAACATATTATTAGGTATCCATATAACGCATAAATCAGTTGCCTTTGAGATAATTGAGGCGCCATCACTTTAACTGCCATACCCAAAAACTAGAAAAGCCATTACAATTAAAATCGACAACATATGTTAGCACTCAAAGACAAAGCCCCATCGGTTAAAGCGCGTATTCGCAAGTTACTAAACTAATACGATGAACTCTAAACGAGCATCATTCTTAAGAGTCCCGCACAATCAGCTCAACAGGAACTTCGAGGAATTGACCATCACTGCCATTTTGTAAAATTTCACACACCGATTTTGCCACAGCATCCGCATCTATTCGCACAGTACTTAACGGTACCTGCATTAACTCTGAATCATCTAAGTCATCAAATCCAATGACGCCAATATGTTGACCTGGGCGCAATCCCGCCACATTTAATTGCTCTATCACGCCATATGCGACAATGTCGTTAAAACACACAACCCCTTCGATATTTGGCATCGTGGTTAAACAATCAGCCATCGCACTACGGCCACCAAATCGGTTCGTTGTGCTGTTAAATATATTATTTGATGCCTGATTTGCTTCATTAAGTGCTGTTTGAAAGCCGGCTAAACGCTGGTGATAATCAGAAATTGACGAATCGCCGCCAATAAACGCGAGACGCGTTATTCCGCGCGATAGCAATTGTTTGGCAGCAAGGTAGGTTCCTTGTTTATTGCTTGGTAAAACACAAGGTACGGTGCTTTTCTCAACTTGTCGCATCATGCAAATAACTTGCGTTTGGTCATTTTCAAGCGCGTCAAGCCAATTACTTTTTGTGTTCGGAGCAGGAACAACGATAAACGCTCTAATCTTATATTGACTGAGTTCGGCAACTAAATCTGATTGCGTTTTCACACATTCACCTGAATTGACCATCATGCTCATAAAGCCGAGCTTACGAACTTGTTTTTCTAGTGCAACTGCCAATTTCGCCGAGTACGGGTTCGTCAAATCATTAATGACAATAGCAATTAAATTAGACGACTTACTGCGCATGCTGGCGGCTTCACGGTTATATACATAGCCCGTTTGTTCTATGGCGGCTGCCACTTTTTGCTTTGCCTTGTCGCTTGCTTTGTCACTTTGACGTAACACCAGTGAAACCGTCGACTTTGACACCCCAGCCACCCGCGCCACATCATGCACTGTTACTTTATTACTTTTATTCATTGCTCGTTATTTGCTCATCGCGCTGAACCAACTGAACTGTTCGTACCAGCATTTAATTTGATCAATTACCTTGTATTGTACCTAAGCTCATCGTATATTAAAACAAAAATTGGAACGTTCCAATTTTTGTTTTAATATTTAGTAGCCAAAAAAATAACCAAGCTTATAGGGAGTCTCATGGTAGGTAGCACAACACATTCTCACAGCAAATTAAGATATGCTGTAAGTTACTTTACGCTTGGCCTTACTGCGCTTTTAGTTAGCCAACAATCGCTCGCCCAAACTCAATATGTTGACCCATTTATCGGCACTGGCGGTGACGGTCATACGTTTCCAGGCGCTGTGGTCCCCTTTGGTATGGTGCAATTAAGCCCAGATACAGATAGTTTAAAACGCGGTATTGACCCTCAACATGAGATCTATAAACGCTGTGCTGGCTACCACTACGACGACGCCAGCATCGTGGGCTTTTCACACACACATTTTAGCGGCACAGGTCACTCAGACTTAGGTGATCTGCTCATTATGCCAATCACAGGTGATGTTAAACTTCAGCCCGGAACGAAAGAAAACCCCGATTCTGGCTACCGTTCGCGTTTTAATCATGACAATGAAAGTGCTAAACCCGGTTACTACCAAGTTCATTTATCTGATTATCAAATCCAAGCTGAACTGACAGCAACAGCGCGTGCTGGCATGCATCAATATACTTATCAGCAGCATAATCAAGGTAGCGTGCTACTCGATCTCACTCACAGTATTTACAACTTTGATAACAAAGTGATTTGGAGTGATATTCGCGCTATTAACGACACCACACTCGTCGCATATCGTGCCACCAATGGCTGGGCCAATAATCGCCAAATGTATTTTGCGATTGAGTTTTCAAAACCCTTCACATCACTGGATTTACATAATCTCGATAATCAACGATATCGCTGTAATGGGTGTCTCGATGTTGGCGCTAAAACCAAACCCTCTACAATACGTAACGACAAAATCAAAACAACAGCAGGAAAAGCAATTAAAGCTGTTGTTCATTTTGACAATTTAAAAAACAATCCACTCAAAATAAAAGTCGGCATATCGGCCGTGAGTAAGTCCAATGCACTGGAAAACTTAAAAGCTGAAATTCCTGACTGGGACTTTGCTAACGTTGTGGCAAATGCCGACAAAGCTTGGCAACACTCTCTCAGCAAATTTGAAGTCAGCGGTAACTTGTCACAAAAGCGTCAATTTTACACAGCGCTCTACCACGCATTGCAAGCCCCATCAATCTATCAAGACGTCAACGGCGAATACCGCGGCATTGATGGTGAAATTCATCGCGCAAGCACACATACCCACTACACGCTATTTTCATTGTGGGATACTTATCGTGCACTGCATCCCCTACTGACTTACATTGAACCAGATAAAACCAATGACATGGTCGCATCAATGCTCGACCACTATACGCAAAGCTGGGACAAGATTTTGCCGATTTGGTCATTTCAAGGCCATGAAACCTGGACTATGATAGGCTATCACGCGGTCTCAGTCATTGCAGACGCCTACTTAAAAGGGCTTAACGATTTTGATGTCGCACTTGCAAAAGAAGCGATTATTGCAACTGCCAACCATAAAAACTACGACGCAATTCCAGAGTATATTCAATACGGCTATGTGCCGATGGATGTGCTGCCTGAATCCGTCTCTATCACTTTAGAGTATGCGTACGATGATTTTACAATCGGCCAGTTTTTAACTGCGCTCGGCGATACAAAAACGGCAGCAGATTATTACCAACGAGCTCATAACTATCGTCATGTTTACGACCAAAACGTAAACTTTATGCGCGGGTTGACTCGTGATGGAAAATGGAACCCTGAATTCGATCCACAAGAAGCAAAATACATGGGGCCATTTACCGAAGGCAACAGCTTTCAATATACCTTTTATGTGCCGCATGATGTGCAAGGGCTTATCAATCTAATGCAGGGCGATGATGCATTTGTCACTCGCCTTGACGACCTGTTTGAGACGCCGTTATCTCACGAAAAAATAAAAGAGCATGAAGATATAGCAGGCCTCATTGGCCAGTATGCTCATGGTAACGAGCCGAGTCACCATATCGCCTATTTGTATAATTATGCAGGTCAACCGTGGCGCACGCAGGAACGTATTCGTCAAATAATGGATACATTGGCATCGGATAAGCCAGACGGACTCGCCGGCAATGACGATGTCGGTCAGATGTCTGCCTGGTATATTTTCTCAGCGATGGGCTTTTACCCAGTCGCCCCAGGCGATCTTGCTTACCCGATTGGTGCACCGCAGTTACCGAGTATTTCAATGCAACTTGCAAATGGCAAACAGTTTAAAGTCACAACAGAACACTTAAGCCAAACCAACAAATACGTTCAATCTGTCACCCTCAATGGTCAAGCACTTGAGCGCAGCTATGTGCGCCATCAAGACATAATTCAAGGTGGCAGACTCCATTTTGTGATGAGCGATAAACCGAACAAAACGTGGGCGCGAGCAATGTCGCAGCGTCCGCCATCAATGAGCAATCAACTCAATTCAAATAAACTTACTAAACGTTAATCTCATGATAAAAACTAAAACAATCAAAAGTCTGTTAGTCGCATTACCCTTTGTTGGTATGACTGCATGCAGCCAAAAGGTCACCACACCCGCCGATGAACATTCGCCTGCGGCCAGCTATGTGACCAATCCAACCCATTATGTGAACCCTTTTATTGGCACCAAAGGACCCTTTAATCACCGTCAAGCAGCCAATGTGGTACCGGGTGCGGTATTGCCCTACGGCATGTTTAATTTCGGCCCTGAGCATGCGTACACACCAGAACTACTCGAAGAAAGCGAGGGCATTAAAAAGCGCGTGATGCTAGATAATGTGCGTATTCCCGTATCACCCGGTGGCTACAATTGGCAAGCAACACGTTTAAAAGGATTTTCGTTTACACGTCTATCTGGGACTGGTTGTTTAGGTGCATCGGGCGATATTCCCGTATTACCATTTAATCAAGCTATGACGCACTCCCCCGCCAGCGACAAAATAAATGCTTATTATGGTGCTAATTTCAGCCATGACAATGAGCGTGCACAACCGGGTTATTATCAAGTTGCACTAGATTCAGGGATCAATGTTGAACTTACCAGCACCTTGCGTACCGGTTTAGCACGTTTTACGTTTAACGATGTTGAGAATGCGAAGCTCATTTTCCGCACCGCCTATTCCCAACTTGGCAGCGGCGCTGCATTTACCGAGGTTGATTTAGACAAAGGTGAAATTAGCGGTTATGTAACCAGTGGCAACTTTTGTGGTTACCTTGGCGAGTACAATCGCAGAGACTATTATACGTTACACTTTGTTGCCAAACTTGATGCGACCATAAAAGGTTCAGGTGCATACCAAGATGACACGCTCACCCCAGGCGCAACACAAAGTGAAGGTGGTATGGGCTATGGCGACACAGGCGTGCCAAACTGGGGCAAAGGTTCGGGGCTTTGGGTTGATCTCGCACTTGAACCAAAACAAACCGTGACGATGCAGGTTGGTATCTCGTACGTGAGTCTCGACAATGCAAGGGAGAACCTGCGTGTTGAACAGCAAGCTCAAACGTTTACACAACTGCGTAAAAAAGCCGACACAGCTTGGCATGAATCACTCTCTCGAGTAAAGGTGCAAAGCGACAATAAAGATTTGCTTACCACATTTTATACAGCGCTATTTCATAGTCAATTTCACCCAAATATCTTTAGTGACGTAAATGGTGAATACACTGGTTTTGACCAAAAAACCCATCGTATTAGCGCTTCACAAAGTGCGCAATATGCCAACTTTTCTGGGTGGGACGTATATCGCTCACAATTGCAGTTAATCAGCCTGACACACCCTAAAGTGGCAAGCGATATCGCGCAATCACTTTATAATCAAGCCAACCAATACAACGGAGTATGGGATCGCTGGACTCATAACTCTGGCCCAACGGGTGTCATGAGTGGCGACCCCTCGACTATCGCAATTGCTAACTTTGTCGCTTTTGGCGCGACTGATTTTGATATCAAAGGTGCCTACTCCTCACTCTATAAAGCAGCAACAGTACCAACCGAGTACGACCTCAGCAATATTGGCTGTCCGGTATTTTGTCGTGGCCAAAAACCATCTCTTGATCAATGGAAAAACTTAAATTATTTGTCAGATCAATCCAATTCATGGGAAGGGGCGAGTGAAACATTAGAGCAAGTCTCAGCAGATTTCGCTCTGGCGCAGCTGGCAAAACATCTTGGCAATGACTCAGCGCATAACGAAATGTTAGCGCGTTCAAGTTATTGGAAAAACTTATATAATCCCGCGGCGACCAAAGAGCACGGTTACATACAAGGTCGTAATCAAGACGGCAGTTGGAAAGACAAATTTGACCCTTTCAGCGGTCATCTCTTCGTTGAAGGCAGTCCCGCACAATACCTTTGGATGTTACCTTTTGACGGCGCAGGTTTGAACACCTTACTTGGTGGCGATGAGTCTATGTCGAAACGTCTCGATAACCACTTTCACAAACCAAATGGGGATTGGGTATTATTTAGAGATTCGGCGCAATATGCTGATGTATCAAACCAACCGTCAATCGCTACGCCATGGATGTACTTGTTTACAGGCGATGCATATAAAACACAAGCGACTGTGCGTGAAACCATGAAACAACTTTGGCACAATTCAGTATCGGGTATTCCAGGGCAAGATGATCTTGGCCAAATGTCATCTTGGTATGTGTTTTCGGCACTCGGACTCTACCCACTCTATCCGGGCAAAGCTGACTTGGTGCTTTCAAGCCCAGCATTTAGCGCAGCCAAAATCGGTAACCTAACCATCACAGCTGATAATGCAAGTGAACAACATATTTATATCGACGCACTTAAGCAAAACGGCAACGTCAGTCAACAATCGTGGATTAATAGTGATTATATTTCATCGCCCGTACACCTTGATTTTAAACTCAGTACGACGCCAAATCGAAAATTCGGTCAACAACCGAGTCATCGTCCACCGTCCTACTCTATTGAAGGAAATGACTCATGAGCCGCATTTTACCGCAGCAGCGAGCGCTTTATGTGATGACGAGCCTCTTTTTTATATGGGGTTTTATAACAGCACTCAACGATATATTGATCCCGCATTTAAAAGCGGAGTTCTCACTCAGTTATAGCCAAGCAATGCTCGTTCAATTTTGCTTCTTTGGCGCCTATTTTATTGTCTCGCCCCTAGCAGGGCGCGTCATCGCGAAGCTCGGCTACATTAAAGGTGCTTATTTAGGCCTTGCTACACTTGCTTGCGGGTGCTTATTATTTATTCCTGCCGCCAATATCAAAGCATATTGGCTCTTTTTAGCTGCACTGTTTGTGCTTGCAGCGGGGATCACCGTATTACAAGTCGCAGCAAATCCTTATATTGCCTGCCTTGGCGAACAAAAACACGCTGCTAGCCGGCTTAATTTGGCACAGGCCATTAACTCATTAGGTCATACTCTCGGCCCTGTATTTGGCGCGGCATTAATTTTAGGTGCTGTCACCACAACGAGCGCAGATCAAGTTAAACTGCCTTATTTGATCATTGCCATCAGCGCGATTATGGTAGCGGTATTGCTTAAACTCACCCGCCTGCCAGAGATTGAGGTACAAGCTCAAGCCAAAAGTACGGGTTCTATTTGGCAACAAAAGCAATTACTTTGGGGCGCACTTGCGATCTTCTTATACGTTGGGGCTGAAGTATCAATTGGGAGTTTTTTAGTTAACTACTTTGAGCAACCCGACATTGGCGGCTTAACAACAGCACAGGCCGGTCATTTAGTTGCCTACTATTGGGGTGGCGCAATGGTCGGTCGCTTTATCGGTGCAGCATTGATGCGTTATTTCGCCCCGTTTATGGTACTCGGGTTTAATGCGCTAATCGTGTGTTTGTTACTGATTACCACTGTCACCACAACCGGTCATGTGGCCATGATAAGCGTGCTCCTAGTTGGCTTTTTTAATTCCATTATGTTCCCGACTATTTTTGCGCTCGCGATTAAAGGACTTGGAACACTGACAGCTAAAGGCTCAGGGTTATTGTGCCAAGCAATTGTCGGCGGCGCCCTTTTTCCGCTACTACAAGCCTTCGTTGCAGATCACTTATCATTACAAGTCAGCTTTTTGGTACCTATCGTGGCGTATGTTTACATTTTATTTTTCGCTCTTAAACAACGCCGAGGCGAACAATCGAATGAGGCCATTGCATGAAAAAAGTACTCTGCTTCGGCGAAGCGCTGATTGATTTTTTAAACTTTAATAATAACGAAATTGAAGGCGAAGTCTTACCTGAATACCGACAATTTCCAGGCGGCGCACCAGCTAACGCAGCAGTCGCCATTGCTAAACTAGGCGGGCATGCACGTTTTGTCGGCCAACTTGGTGCCGATAATTTTGGCGACTTTATTCTTAACAGCCTAGAGAAATACGGTGTCGATTGCCGTTATGTGCTGCGCCATAATGCAGCCCCGACGGCAATGGCATTTGTGCATTTGGACGACCAAGGCGAGCGCAGCTTTAGTTTTTATCGTGATAACACGGCCGATATGTTACTTATGCCAGAACAGATTGACCGAAAATGGTTTGATGAACAGGCAATTTTTCACTTTTGCAGTAATACACTCACCGAACAGCGTTGTTTTAATACAACAAAGTATATGTTGGCAGAAGCAAGCCTGCGCAACATGACAATTAGCTTTGACGTGAACCTGCGCGCCAATCTTTGGCCCAATAAACAAATCGATATTGACGCAGTAAATTCGCTGGTGACACTCAGTCACATAGTGAAGTTTTCAAAAGAGGAGTTTGAACTATTAAGTAAAGGACAAGGTGACGACTACATTGCATTTTGCCTTAACCAAAGCTGTCAACTCTTAGTGATCACCGATGGCGCTCAACCAATCCGCTATTACACGCGGGATTATCACGGAAAACTCACGCCACCAAATACCAACGTGATGGACACCACCGCCGCAGGGGATGCGTTCATCGGCGCTTTGCTTTACGCGTTTAGTTTTGCAAACTCGACAGCGCAAATCATCAAGCAACCTAAACTACTCAACGCCATTATGTATTACGCAGCCTTCGCTGGGGCAATTGCGGTATCAAGTGCAGGTGCGTTTCCATCACTTGCAACACAACCGCTACTCCAAGCAAAAATGCGTGAACTTTATAATTTAGACCCTTACAGTGTGGCACTTTTAGCAGGATATTTTGATTGTGAATTTTTTTAGCAAATCCTTTTTACTCGATCATAGCCAATCGATCATCGACTTTTATGCGCCAAGATGCTGCGATCCCGCAGGCGGTTTTTATCAAAATTATTACGATGACGGGGCACTATTTGATAATGATTTTCGCCAATTGGTAAGTAGCACCCGCATGGTGATTAATTTTTGCCGCGCCGCGACAATTTTAAAACAACCCAACTTACTCAATCTAGCGCGCCATGGTTTAACCTATTTGGAAAGCCAACACTGGCTCGAAGAAACAAACTATTATGCGTGGACCCGCAACCACAATACGGTACTTGATACCACGCAACAAGCCTACGGCTATGGCTTTGTGTTGCTATGCTATGCGCACAGTTTACAGCATGGGTTAATCGAATCAGACGCGAAAATTTATCATGTATTTAACTTACTTGAAGCGCGATTTTGGCAAAGTGAACAGCAAATTTATGCCGACACGCTATCAGCAGAGGGCGTACTTGATAGCTATCGCGGACAAAATGCCAATATGCATTTGTGTGAAGCCCTGATTGCCGCCTATAAAGCCACCCAAGACGCGCAATTTTTGCAACGAGCCCAACTATTAGCAAAACGCTTTTGCTTTGATTTATGTGACAACGAGCACGGTTTTATTTGGGAACATTACACACCCCAGTTAACACCCGACCTCGAATACAATAAGAATGACCCCAAAAACTTATATCGACCTTGGGGTTATCAACCGGGACATCAAACGGAATGGGCAAAGCTGCTATTACAACTCAATGCACTCGAAAAAAATAGTGACTACATCACTAAAGCGCAGCACCTAGTCAATACCAGCTTTGAACTCGCTTGGGATAAAAAACAAGGAGGTCTTGTATATGGCTTATCTCTCGATTTAATGTGTTGCGATAACGACAAATACTTCTGGGTGCAAGCCGAAAGCTTTGCCGCCGCAGCACTGCTCTATCAAGCAACAGCAGATGAAACGTATTTACAGTACTACGAAAAAACATGGCAATACTGCTGGCAATATTTTGTTGATCATAAACATGGTGCTTGGTATCGCGTGTTGAGCGAAGAAAACACCCCCTTTAACAATAAAAAAAGTGAGGCCGGTGCAAAATGTGACTACCACACACTCGGAGCGTGCTTTGACGTACTCGAAGGCATTGCAGAGCTCAGCTAACGAACAATCGATGAGGCTTAGTTAATAGACTAAGCCTCACATTATTAAGTGCCCGACTATACATAATTACCCATTAAAAATAATGCGCCACAAAACACAACAAACCCGGCGCAAATAATGCGGCCTTCATGTTGTTCTAACTGCTTACCACGAGGATAGTGACCTAAGGTCAAACATAAAAGAAAACCTCGTCCCAGCCAATAAAATATAAGCTCAAGTAATATTTCCACAATGATAGTGCGAATGACTTTGTAGATTAGTTTAATAAAACTTTCTGCTAGATCTTCCATTTATTTTTCACAGTGCGCAACAAAATAGGAGTGTAATTCGTTTGCAGGCAACGGCTTACTATACAAATACCCTTGAATATACGACGAACCAAGCTGCTTAAGTTGTTCAAGCTGAAATTCTGTTTCAACGCCTTCTGCAATAAGTTCCATATTAAGACTGTGTGCTATTGAATAGATAATACGCACCAACCGTGTATCACAGTGGCTTGGCTCAATATCTTGAATAAAACTGCGGTCAATTTTGAGTTTATCAATCGGAAAACGCTTCAAATAACTCAATGACGAATAGCCTGTACCAAAGTCATCAAGACTAATTTTAATACCGTGCTCTTTGAGTTTAATTAGCTGCTTCTTCACTTTACGATCATCCGAAATCAACAAGCTTTCAGTGACCTCAATACTTAACTTCTCAGGTGCGAGTTTTGTTTGCCTCAAAACACTTATCACTTTGTCGACAAAATCCGCTTGTTGAAATTGCAATGATGAGACATTCACCGCGACACCTGGCGGGTTGTCACATATCTTTTGCCATGTTACTGCTTCTGCACACGCTTGTTGTAACACAAAATCGCCGAGTTGATTGATCAACCCGATCTCTTCTGCAAGAGGAATAAATTGGGCAGGTGAAATAACACCTTTAACGGGATGATCCCACCTTACTAGAGCTTCGACATAAGCAATTTGCCCATCGTGACTGCAGTGGATTGGCTGATAGGCCAATGTAAACACTTTTTCATGTACCGCGGCTCGCAGCTCTGCTTCAAAAAGGGTGCGTTTTTGCGCAGCAACATCCATTTCTTTAGTAAAAAATTGCACATTGTTTTTGCCATGCGATTTTGCGTTATACATCGCATTGTCGGCCTTTTTGAGTAACGCCTCTAGCGACAAACCATCATCCGGATACATGGCAATACCGATGCTCGCGGTGACATAGCCTTTACTGCCATTTAAATCATAAGGCTGGGCAATTTTCTCAACTATTTTAAGTGCGATTCTTTCGATTGAAAAAATATCTTCTGTTGCGGGTATCACAACGGCAAATTCGTCACCACCAAGTCGCGATACAACGTCAGATTTTCGTAGCACGCCAGATAAGCGTTTTGCAACTTGTTGCAACAACACATCACCTAACGAATGACCCAAGTTATCATTAACTTGCTTAAACCCATCTAAGTCAAGAAACAACAGCGCTACTTTATGCGATTCACGCTCTGCAACATTAATGCACTGCGTTAATCTATCTGAAAACAAGGTGCGATTTGCTAGGCCCGTTAGGGTATCAAAGTTTGCTTGTTGATAGATTTTATCCTCCGCCATTTTACGCTTTGTAATATCGCTAAACAGCGATACAAATGCTTCAAGCTGACCGGTTGGATTTTTTAACGCAGTGATCGACAGCCATTCATAATACAGTTCGCCGTTTTTGCGGCGATTACTAATTTCGCCTTGCCACTGCCCTGTTTGTTCAAGCGCGATGTACATCTCATTGTAAAACTCGGGTCCATGATGCCCTGACTTGAGTAATGCAGGTGTTTTGCCAATTGCTTCATCTTCTGTGTATCCCGTTATTTTTGTGAACGCTTCATTAATCGCCAAAATACGATTATTTGTATCACAAATCATCACAGCCTCGGTTGCGGTATGAAAAACTGTTGACGCCAAGCGTAAATCGCGTTCATTTTCTTTTAACTGGGTAATATTTTGACTGATCATCACTTGTTTTGCGTGATCTGACTCACTCGCCAAAGGATAGACGTGGCTATACTCCCAAAAGTCCTTATTATTTGTAGCCTTACTATGTAGCTCTCCATGCCACACTGAGGCTTGTGAAATTTGTTGTAATTGAGCAGCTTGTTCCTGATTATCCTGTATATAAGATTCAATCAAGCTGTGCGACTTTAGGTTCAGCGTACTCATGCGAACTTTTTGTACTTCGTCAAACTGTTTATTTGAATAACTGACGCAGCCTTGACTGTCTAAAGTTGCAATCGCTATCGGACTTTGTTCAACAATTTGCGAAAGGGTTTTTATTTGCTGTTCCGCCTTAATTTTACGCCTGAGTACATAAACCATAAACACACTAAACAAGCCCAGAGACGTCATACCGAATAACATCAGTGTCTGCTTTTGCTGCGATTGATGCTCAATTCGTTTTACTTGCTCATCGACCATGGCTTCTAAATTTGATTGATAATGCCATAGCTCCTGCTGAGCTTCTCGTTCAGATGAAATATCGCGAATAACAGAAAATAAAAATGTCTGCTGATCTAATTCAATTGGTGAAGAATGCACTTGAACAGTTTTGACAACCCCACCTGCTAGTTGATGTCTAAAAATAAAGTAATTGCGATTTTGTGCAGCTGCTAATTCACGCTCCTCAGCAACCTGAGCTGCTGTGAGCATATTAATTTGCTGAATTTTCATGGTCGTTAGTTCATCATTTGCAAACCCATAAAAACGTTTTGCTGCCTGATTTGCATATATAATATTGCCGTTTGCAGGTTCAATGAGCAGCATTATTGCACTGTGATTATCAAACGCACTTGCAAAACTATCGCGTGATTGCGCATTGACAAAAAACGAAACAAAGAGAAGAAAAAAGAGAAAAAATGTTTTCAATATTGTGCATCCATACAAAATTTAACCGTGAGTTGTGAATTACAGCGACGCCGATTCGCCGCCCGTCTGAAGAGTTCTAATCATATTTACAAATATATGAAACAAAAACTAATACAACAAAATAATAGTTAAAAAACGTAAATGAGTATGGCTCTAAGTTAGTTTTTACTAATTACAATCCCATTTTATACTTATAAACAAAGTCTTTAGCACTTTTAAGATAGACCTTCGCTAAAACACTAATAGGAGTTTTTTAACTTTGCGCGAATTTCATTTTCCAAATACGTTATGTTGCTATCTAAATAAATCGGAAAATCAACCTTATCAACAATAAAGCTATCAAAAACACCTTTCCAAACAGATGATATTTCCAATGCTGCGACAACACAGTTAGCAGTTGCAAACTTTTGATATGAATTTATCAATGCTTCTATTGCTTCTGGAGTCAGTCCGGCCAAATCGCGTGGGTGCTCGAATAATGCCCAAGGTCGATTAATCGGTGCTTTAAGAACAATGTCTTGATGCAGCTCTTCAATGCCAAGCGCATTAAATCCGCCACTTGGAAAAACATGAACAATATCATCGACGACTTCGATTATATAATTTCCATGTGGATTCATAATATCCCCTGCATATAGTCTCAACGATATTTCGCGGCACTAATAAACTCACCAAAACTTTCACACCAAACGATTACGGTATTGTATTTTGCTAAATCGACGTTTGCTGGCATGGTAACGACAAAGTTTGAAAATGTATTCACCTCGCCAATCACTTGCATCGAAGGCTTTAGTTTTTCAAATTCGGCTTCGCTTTCAACAAATTTAGGCGACAAGTAGAGTTTAAAATCAGGACCCGGTGAGAGCTCGCCACTAAACACAATATGCGTATTCGTAAGCGATACTTCCCCATCACCCCAGTGCAAAAAATCACTGCCAGCGAGTTGTCGCGTAAATTGGGCAGAATAAAGGCTATCTTTTGACAGCGCAGCCAAGTTTGCTTCAGACGGTGATTTCGGTGCAGTCAAAATAGGTAAGCTATAAATACCAACTGCAAAGCCTATCAACCCAATAAAAAGGTGCGACACTAAAAGTATCGCAATTGTTTTCGATTTCATATATGTCCAAGTATTAAATAATGCAATCTACGTGTACATATAAGATAGGCTAACACAGTGTAATCTTTCACCAAATTGCATTATTCGGGTAATTCTTCAAACCAAATACCATATCGGTCGCCCTGCCACTTTAGAAAAGTAAATAAATAGCCGATGGTGAGCATTAGTACCCCGCCAACCAAAGCACCTTCACTCAAAAGCCCCAATAAACAAAATATATAGCCAAAAAAATGGCTCATTACTTCAGAGCGAAGTGCTGTATTTCGCTTAGGCCGCAACTGTAAAAAGTTAAACGCAAACCAAACTTTGACAATGATCGGTAAGTTGTTCCAGTTTTCTGAGTTTTTATCATACATAATCGTCTCCTGATTCAATGTGTCGATTGAGATATCAAGAGCAGCAGCAAGACACTTTTGCGATTCTAAACTTGCATTTGCACCGCTTTCAATACGCTGAATGGTTCGTACATTCAATCCTGACATGTCGGCCAATTGCGCTTGCGATAGATGGCGGCTAATTCGTAATTGTTTAAGTATCATTAAAAGGTCTCCTGTACTCTCAGATCAGGATTATTGATTAAATTGAGCGCTGTCAGGCACGAATTCAGCCCGACATTTACCCGACAGTCGCTAAAAGCAACAGCTTAGAGCATAAATTATCCTTGTTGATTAACATTCTTCCTCATTTATTTGTTCTGGTGCTAAACACGAGATATACAGTTTTAATTTACTGTTTCACTTTTTTCATAGCGTGAAATAATGGTGGTGTGCGCAACCGAGTCGTCAAAATAGCGTGCTTTAACTTTGACATATTCGCTATCTGCAAAGAAGGCATCAGCCACTTCACAACTCGGAAATTGAATCGTAAACACACGATTAATCGGCACATCAACTTCAGAGCGCAGTACCTCTGAAACAACAAAGTCATAACCAAAGCGACCGTTATATGACTGCAAAATAGGCATCATCGCCTCGCGATATTGGGTGTATACGTTTTTATCTGACACATTGAGGCCAACCAAAAATTCAAACATCGTATCGTCTCCATTACGAATCATAAAGTTAATTTGTGCTCATCGCATCATAAACCGCGATAAAAAGCTTGTGTATTTAGTCATATTCTTCACTGTCCACCGCCTCTATAGCGTCGGAATTGTCAGCGCACGATTGAGCATTTCAGCTGTGATAAAGGCGTTGCGTTTTGTTGCGATTACACGCTTTACATTAAGCTTTTTACTCAATATGAACTCAACAAATTGTGCACTGTAACTCGGCAATATTTTAGCGGATGTATTGTCAAAAGCGACAGGAAAAAAGTCAGACTGAAAAATAACGCCGCTTTCGTTTAAATAAGCGAAGCTTTGTCGTTTAGCGCGCATATTCTCTAACACATAAAACCTAATTCCATACACGTTTTGGCCATGCTCTATTGTTTTAAAGCCGAACAAATCCAACGAATTAGCAAACGGTGGATATGCTTTTATTGCCGATACCGTATAACTATCAGCAAGTACCTTTGCGTCTAACTCGATATAAGGTAACAAACCGGCTATTTGACTTCGATGTGGGTGTGTAACATGCACCAAAGTTATCTTTTTTGTCGGGAATTTTTGCCCAATCAATTTAATAATACGCTTCGATTCTCGCTTGCTAGAATGCGAACCCGACACCATTATATTATTGTCATACATTTTAAGTAGCGTTTGATTGCGTGCTTGAGCATCGCTAACCAAATATGTACTTTCATCTATTTTTGAGATTGTCAGTTGTTCGTCCACCTTGCTAGGGGCTAAATAAAAGTCACTAGGCAGCGTTAGCTTTTCAGGCTCAATTCGTTTGATAACCTGAAATTGTTCTATTCGCGTAATAAAACTCGGCGTTGTATCTCCGTCATAGTGTTTAAGTAAAACATGCGCAAAAGTGAGTCCATTACGGGTTCGATAGTCATTATACAAATACGTGCGATTACGCGCTCTATCATATATAGACAGTAAGCGAAGTGGCTGCTTACTAAACACGTATTCTTTAAATCTACCTTCGCCGTATTGATGAATTATACGAATGTCTTGCCCTCTAGACTCTGGCTTCATTTCAATTTTGGTTCTAATATTTTGTTCACTCAACAGAGCTCTCACTGCCAGAAAGTCTAAATTCATTAGTGTTAAATTAGTGTATCGCTCAAAGCTCGTCATTTTTTGCGCGACGACGCTTTTACCAAGAATTAAACCATTTTTTTCATAACGATAACTATGATTGTCATTTTGAAAATGAACTTCGTCTAAGTACAAACCACCTGAAAAATGATGAACCACATTTTGATAATAATGACGTTTTGACAAATCGATATCCGTCACCTTAAACGCTTGATATCGGCTTGGAAACTTAAAATCCCACGACAGATAAGGATCACTGCGACCGAAGTAACGATGTGTCAATGAAAAGGCATCGATGTTCAATGTGTCTTTATAGTGATCCTTTAATTTATTTATAAATTCCTTTGCCTCATTGCCAGCTTCGTTTGAAATCGCGCTTAAAGGCAACAACAATGACACAACAAGAATACTCATTAATCTCATAGCGATGTCCTAATTAAATTCTCTATTCAAACTAAAAACTACCCGACAGAATTAACGAAACGCGCGGTTCACGTTGATATTGACGATGTTCATAACGCGTCATCTGCGAGTCAGTATAAATACCGTCAAAGCGCGTTCGCTGATAGTTTGTTTTACGTTTAAGTAATTGATTTCCGCTTAACCGTAATTTCATCGAATTGCTAAACTGATAGTCGATAAATGCCTCAGCAGTCATATCGCTTTGATGTATTCCTACATAATAAAATCGTGAAAACGCATAAGGACCTTTTTTAGCAAGCGTTAAACTGAACGACAACCCGGGCAAAATATCATTTTGGTTCAGTTTAAAGTTCCATTCGTCTTCACTTAAACGCTCTATGGCCATTTCTTTGTTTTGAAAAGGGTGCTCGACATTACTTTTTCGCCACGTATAGCTTGCTGAAACAAGCGTATTATCTAACCCAAATGCAACCAATCGAGCATTGCTTTCAAACTTAACGCCATGCTCTTTCGCACCGTCAACATTGCCATCGCCTGAATATTCCACCAATGGAATCTCAGTAATTAGGTCTGTAATTTTATGGTAGTATGGTGTCACTGACACACTTCCGTCACTTTTGTGCCATTTCTTTTCAACAGTGAAAGATAATTCATCGCGTACTTCTGGTTTTAAGTTTGGGTTGGTCTGCTCAAGGCGTGATTCGTCGCGGTTAAACTCTGGCACAAAATCATTCAAGTTGAGTTGACTGACAGTGCGTTCATAGTTAAACCGACTTTGCAGCGTATCATCCCAATCGTAGCGAACATTTAGGCGTGGTTTTAAATAGCTAAATGAACGTGATGTTTGGCTTTGTGCATGACTAGTTGATTCACTTAAAAGCTGATAACGAGTGTCAACATCAAGTGTAGAGTATTCATAAATAAGTGAACTGAGTACGTTAAGCTGCGATGACACGCTTACATTGTAATTTACAAACGCTTCATAGCGATTCTCTTTTATATCATTAGTTTCAGTTGAATGATAAAGGGTCTCGACTGGTTTAATAAATTGAATATCATCCTGATGTTGATTGATGGCAAGCTCTGCACCTAAATCAATCAGTTGGGTTTTATCTAATCTATGCTTCCAAGTCGTACGTAATACGTTTTCACTTGAGGTATATAAGCGCGGCAAGCGATACATCAATGAGGTTTGTAAATTATCGTGCAATTGCTCACGCCAAATAAAATCGTCAGAGTCTTGTCTATTGCTGATAAACAAAACCTTAATATCGTCGTTATTATCAATTCGATGACTCAAATCGCCACTGATTTCCCATGCATCGCGATGCCAATCATAAGTAACGAGCTCTTTTCGCTGTGTTCGATTAGCAAGATCAATGTGCGTATCAGAGATATCAGCATCGACAAAAATCTTTTTATATGATGTGTTTAACTGAAGCTGAGTAGTTGGCGAGAGTGTGAAATCTAGCTTTAATGATAACTCCGCATCTTGATACCAATTGCGGCGCTCGCGAAAGTAATGATCAGTTTCAATATTTTGCGGCGACATATACTGATCATCCCAACTAATATGACTTGGATTGGCAATATACTCAAAACCCACGCGATATTTAAATGCCTCATCTCCTGAACTATAAAAAAGCGAGCCTCTCGGTTTTGCATCCATATCAGATGACTTAATCAATCCGAGTGAATACAGTGTTGATGAATCAATGTTCTTTTTCAGCACAACATTAACGATAAGTCCCTTACTTTGTACATCTAAGCCAGACTTAGTACCACGAATAAGCTCAATATAATCAACATCCTGCGCTTTTATATTGTTTAGCTCTTTTGATAAATCGTTTTCTTTACCGACAACCCGTTTACTATTTATCAGTATTTGATCCCCAGCCGAGCCAAAACCACGGCTTTGCTGCGCACCGCGCATCGCAACTAAAACACTATTTGCGCCCGGAATTTTTTCTAACATATCGTATAGCGTTCGCGGTTTATAGTGCATATAGTCAGCACCTTGATATCTATCAATATTCGCATTGCTAGTATCATCGCTATTTGCAATAGCGGCACTCGATACAGCAAGCAAACTACAGTGCAAACACCAAGCAAAAAGGCGGTGAGATGAAGGTGTTTCAATACCTGTTTTTAATTTGGCCTTGCTTAAGCTAATTGGTTTATTAACTGGACGAACGTGACTTGCTTTTTTGCGTTGTATCATGGCATACATCTTCTACTTATCGTTGATGTCGCCATACTATTAACTTCATATCCGCCAATATAGGCATGCAAAGTAAAATCATCAAAGTGATATTTTACAAAACTTTACTTTCAAATTTTTGCATAGGTGCGATATGCTCGGGCGCTCAAGCAATAAAATGAATGAACAACTATGAGTGTAAAACCTAAGCTGCTTATTGTTGAAGATGAAACAACCATATTGCGCGGCCTAACCGATCTATTTGTTTTTCACGGCTATCAAGTTGAAAGCGAAATGGACGGTGAAAAGGGACTGCAACGAGCATTGTCGGGCAGTTATCACTGCATTATTTTAGATGTAATGCTTCCAAGCAAAAACGGCTTTGAAATATGCAATGACATTCGCAACCACTCACCCAATCAAGCCATTTTAATGCTCACAGCCAAAAACAGTGAAGCCGATATTATCAACGGTCTGACGCTTGGTGCCGACGATTACCTTGCCAAACCATTTTCAACTTCCGAGTTGGTACTCAGAGTTAAAGCGCTAGTAAGACGTGCCGGCGGCATGCAGGCAACAAAAGAGCTCGTTATTAATAACGATGTATCAGTATGTTTAGATAGCTTAACCGGTACTTCATACCAACAAGCTGTAAAATACACCCGCCGCGAAGCAGAAATTTTGAATTACCTCAATTTGCGCCAAGCAGCCGTGACCCGTGATGAATTGCTAAAAGAAGTTTGGGGTTACAAATCAACCGACCATCTTGATACCCGCACAGTTGATATTCATATTGCCAAAATCCGTAAAAAGATTGAAAGCGACCCTAAGTCACCGCGCGTGCTTGTCACCTTGCGCGGCGAAGGCTATAAGCTATTGAGTGGTCAAAACGCCTAATGAAATATCTGTTTTCATCGACCAAGTTACTCAACCACACTCAGCGACAAACACGTTTAAAGTGGCTCACTTCACTGTTTTTCGTATTGCTCATTGTGCCAATCTGTAGCGTATTCTATTTAGGTTATACACAGTACCAAAACGATGTGCTCAACGAATACCAACAAAAAACTAAACGGGCGACTGAAAATATAAATAAGCGTATTTTCAAACGTATTGCGCTGGCAAACGCCACTCCGCCAAGTCATTTTGATTACGTGCATGCGCTATATAATCCGACTACTCAACAGGTCAGTAACATACTGTCACCGCTTTCTAGCGTATCAAGTATTGAACGCTATAGTGGCCATTTAGGCTTTTTCCAACTCGATAAAGAGGGGCAATTTAACAGCCCATTGTGGCCACACCCGTTACCTGCGAGTGATGCGAACCAAACTAAACCTCTTGGCCCTGACGAACAAAAGCGACTTACCATCGCTACGCGACTCTATGAAATTACCCAGCAATCGCCAGAACTCAGTGCGCAAATTAAACAACAAACACCTAATGAACATATTAAATTTGGTGTCATCGATGAGTTAGACAACTATTTCATTCTTCACCGCGTGGTTGAGTCGATGGGCCAAATTAAAGTGCAAGGCTATGTGATTGAGCGCGAAGCCTATATTAATAATATTATTCTTGATGCATTGAATACCGTGGCACTTGATCAAACTATGATGCTGACCTTAACCAGCAAACACACCAAGGATTACTTTTTGTCAGAGGTCAATCAACAGCAAGGAGTTAATGTATCTCAGTTAAACGAGCCCATGACTTTACATAATCAAGTTTTGATTAACAGCGAGTCACTCAATTGGCCTTATAAAGAGTATCAAATTCATTATTCGACGGCGTCACTGCCTATCTCTCCCACCGCGCTATTTGGTGCGACTGTCATGGTGATTCTGCTGCTCGCGATATGCCTAGCCTGTATTGGCTTTTATGTTATTGGTGTAAAGCAACTTAAACTGGCAGAGCAACGACTCAACTTTGTTTCAGCGGTCAGCCATGAGCTCAAAACCCCACTCACTTCAATTCGCATGTACGCAGAAATGCTTAAAACAGGTATGGTTATATCAACCCAACACCAAGCTGATTACTATGAGTTTATTTTTAGCGAAAGTGAACGCTTATCACGCCTCATCGATAATATTTTGCAACTTACTAAGCTCAGTCAACCAGCGCACAATGTCAATGCCCAGTACATAAACATTGGCGTGTTGAGCGATATCGTGCGCTCCAAAACATCGTCATTGCTAGCGGAGAACAACTTTACTCTCAATATTAATTACGACTTTGATAACGCAATACACACCCCGATATTCGTTGACAGTGATGCTTTTTCTCAAATCATTATTAACATCACTGACAACGCAATTAAGTTTTTCGACAAAGATGAAATTAACGACATGACTCGCCAAAAAATCGATGTTTGTTTTAGCCAAAGTGACGATAAAAATAGCATTGAGATAAAAATTCGCGATTACGGTGTGGGTATTACTGCTGAGCAGCAAAACAAAATTTTTGATTTGTTTTATCGCGGCGGCAGCGAACTCACACGCAAAACGCAAGGCACCGGCATTGGCCTCGCTTTAGTGAGCGAATTAGTTAACGCACAACAAGGAAAGATTAGCGTTACGCGAAAAAGCCCTGGGCTTGAAATTACAATGCGCTTTCTAGCGCAAAAAAATCACAGCGTATAACGTGTGTTTTATGTGCTACGCAATTTAATCACACTAAACGGTGCGCTGATTTAACGCACCGTTTTACGTTATATCTATTTAATCTTCTTACCCGGTAAAACTTGACCGCCTTGATGCAAGGCAAGCGACGTAGCAACGCCATTTTCATCTACTTCAAATTTAACCATTGCCTGAACTGAAAGGTTTACAAACTCAGTGATTGAATTTGCCGTCAAAGGTAACTTAGGTTGATTTGTCGCTTGCACAAAGAGCCCATTGTCCTCATGCGTAATATTTAGCACAAAACCTGGTGCCAATTGATATTCTCCAACAAGTTTTTGCAACTGGTTTGAGGTCACACTGAGCGGCGTTGTTAGCGCTATGTTTGATAGCGAGTTTGTCAAATATGCATAACCTATATCATCAAGCAATATCGACGCATTTGATAAAATAACAATGCCTTTTTTCAATGTTGGGTTAAAGCCAATAAACGACACAAACCCACCCGTTTGACCATTATGCATATAAAGTTGACCGTTTGCTGTTTTTGGCATGATCCAGCCAAGTGCAACTTGGGTATTTGGGTTACCAAAATCCGCTGTTGGCTGTTGCATAAGTTTAATTGCCGACGATAACTTGTTCCTAGCCATATGCGCTTGTAAAAAGTTTGCCATGTCGGCCGTATTAGACACTAAGGCGCCAGCGCCCGCCAACGTATCGAGCTGCCAAAATGGCGTTGCATCCAACGAACCATTATGCCCTTGGCTTCGATTTGAAAGCTGTGATTGTGGCACATTGATATAGGTGTTGTGCATATTCAATGGCGTCAATACGCGTTTGGTGAGCATTTGCTCAAAACTCATGTTATCGATCGTTGCGAGTGTATGACCAAGTAACCCCGTACCAAGGTTAGAATATTCAGGCTTGTCGCCAACCGCTCGTGGCAATGTATAATTGTTCAAAAATTCATAAAGAAGCTCGGTCGTGTAATCGGCATACGGGTTAAGCGGATCACCAAACGGCATGTTTGTTGGCAGTCTAGGTAAGCCAGAGGAATGGTTCGCGAGCGATTCAAACGTAATAACTGAGTCATTTTTACTCGGTAACGTTAGGTTTTTTGGCAAGTATTTTTGCACTGGCTCAGCAAGCTGTACTTTGCCTTCATCAACCATTGTTGCAAGTGCAGTCGATGTAAAAAGCTTAGTCGCAGAACCGATTTCAAACAGCGTATTTTGATTAACAGGTTTGGTCTTAAGTTTGTCGGCAAAACCGAGGTTTATAAAATTAATATTGCCATTTTCAATTGTTGCTACCGACACCCCAATGCTCAATTGCTCAGTATTTACTTTATGTTCTAAAACGGCTTCCAATTCATTTGGTGCAGCGTTAGAACGACCCGAAATAACGGCAATCATAAAAGTAAGCATCACGGCAATTAACGCCTTTGGTGATGATTTTTTGTGTTGTTTTTTGTTCATAAATTGCATTCTCATCAAATTTTAAACACACTTATCCGGTACAACGCTTTTGTGCGTTGCACGGGAGAAGTAAAAAGGTTTAGGAAAACTAAAAAAAGAGTGTAAGTAAGACCTAGTCTATTTCAGACAGCCGTTGGTCGATATTATCGATTAACGGACCAAACTTTTTCTTCGCTGCACGTTTGTTGAGTGTAAACACACCGACCATTAGCACCACCAGCGACGCGTAATACCAATATAAGTTTGCAGGCACCTGAGGCCAGCCTGATTCAGTAACCGTGCCGCCTAGTGTGATTAACACAATTGATAGTGCAATGGGCCCGATATACCACCACAAAATTGATTCCAGCATTTGTTTTTGCTGAACTAGTTTTTGCCTTTCTTGTAGTAAAAATGCTTTGGTATTGTCACTTTTTTTACTTGCGACTCTGCGCGCTGAAATAAGTCGATATGGAATGTAGCAGCACGATACTAACGCTAAAATACAACCAAGTGTTTGCATTGTACTAACCGATATTACCAAACCATAAATCCACGCAGGAATGAGTAACACTGCAATACTAATTTCAAGTGCGTCTCGTCGTTTAATCTCCTTGTCTATTTTTTTTGTTTTATCCGCTAACATCGTTACCACCTCATCAATATTTTCAGACTTTGATTCTGGTTGAATAGCCTGTTGCCAGTCTTTTTTCAAATCATCTAGCTTCATACTTATTCTCCGATAAATTCATTTTCAAACTCTTGCTTAATGCGCTTAATGCGTGACCTAACGGCGTTGGAAGTCATTCCCAATACAGCGGCACTGTCGTCCGACGATAAACCATCTAGATACATCATCAGCAAACTCGCATCGATGTCATTAAGGCTATCCATAAATTGATTGAGCAAATCGGCTTGGCAACTTTCATGGCCTGGCACCGATTCCTCTACCACTTTATGCAACGGCGACTTTTTAAGCTCCTTATGTTTTACAGCCGAGCGTACAAAAGTACATGCAGTATTAAACGCCACTTTGTAAACCCATGTTTCGAGCTTAGATTGACCGTCAAACGAGTCGAAACTGCGCCAAAGTTGCAGCAAGATTTCTTGGTATATGTCGTCAAATTCGCCATCATGACTATAACGCGAGGCGATATAGCGGATCCGCCCCTGATTGTTGATGATCATCTGTTCAAATTGTTTACGCATATAAAGTTACGTGCCGCTTAATCGTTAGATATTTAATTAGTCGGTGATAAAAGGTGATTGTGTCAAAACAACTAAATATTTGTTGTGTTAGAGTTACAAGAAACACTTAAAAAACTGATAAATAACAATATTATTTTTTAAATTTATTTTTTCGCACACACTTCATTGCCTATTTAAACGTGCGTGCCGTGTACCGTAATATCACTCAAGGCGCTTAGTGTTATCAATCTCTATGCTAATCACACCACTTTCAACATCATTGTGAAAATAAAAGTCATTGTTTTGCCAATTTTCATCTGCTTTTAAAATCGAACCAATACGCTGTGCGGTTTCAATCGCATCGCTATCGTCGGTAAAAAGCTCTATTCTGCAGGTATATTCGCGGCACTGTGTATTTTTTACATAGATGTCGGTAAGTTCAGGGTGATTTGCAAAAAGTACAAAAATTTCATCAGAAAATTCAAATGCCCATGCCTCGTCAACGGGTTGTTGTTCGAATGGCAAAACTCGATTGGTATCCTCCTTATTGGCATATTTTTGTATGTCAGAAACATCTTCTGCCCATTCAATCACCGCCTCATTTAGTTCAGTATCTTTTTCGACTGGCACAGAGTAAGTTTCATTCAATACAACAGGGGAATTTTCAGCAAAATTATCGTCACTTAGTGGGGTGCGTTTTACTTTATGTATGGGTTGTTGCTCTTTTATTTGCACTGAACTGGGATTTTCATTATTCGTTAAATACGCTATGAATGCTAATCCAAGCAAGACTGTAAAAAGTGGCGTCAGTTTTCGCAATTTCTATCCTTATTAACTAATTATCCTATTCATACAAATAACAAAAACTGACCAAAATCACAAATTTCTTATTGGCCCATCCGCTTGCGTACTTTATGAGAGTGCCACATTGCTGGAATAATTACGAACGCAGCAATCAATGCAAGCAACCAATGAACTTCTTGCTCAAACAATACTAAGTGCGAGAGTTCTTGTGCTAACTGATTGTTGGTGTGCTTAGCAAATGCAACCGCCCCCACAGCGCCCTCTTTTGCAATGGCAAAGCCACCGCTCAGAGCACTTTCCCAACCAAGCGATGACAACGAAGAATACGCTTTATAGCCAATTGCAGAGGCGCCAAATGCAAATATGCCAATTGCCAATGTACCCGCACTTAATAAACCAAAGCCCACCGCACCGACTGTGACAACCCCAACTGATACAATGCCAACACTGATTGGCGCAATTGCAACGCCGCCCCAAGCAAACAATAAGCCGTATGCGCGAGAGCCCGCTGCAACCCAACCGTAAGCGGGTTTATCGCCGTGTTCAGGCATGCCAAATTGCACATGAATAAGTGGCACACCAAACAGAGCCAACTTAGAAATATATTGTCGCTGTTTCGAATGCGGTAAATCGCAATTTTGAGTAAAGGCTTGCGGCTCAAAGATTCGTTCATGTGCGCGTAAGTTCGCCATTTCAGCGAATAGCGTTTTCACTAAGTACACATAAATCAACGCGGTAAATAGCACCAGCAGCTGTGACAGAATGGCAAAATGCGGTGCATACTGTGGGTTGTTACTCGCTAAATATTTAAACGCAAACATACCGATAATAAATATCAGAGCAAATAAAAAGAACAGTCCCACACTTTTTTTGGCCAAGTAGCGCTCTCGCTGTGTTCGAGATTGATCTAAGCTGGCTCTTAAACTAAAAAACGAGCCAATAACGCCTGAAAACACAGCTAAAAAAGTCACTAGCGTAGTAAGTTGGAAAAATGAACCTGTTTTAACAGCGCCCGCCCCAAGCGCAGTCGCCTTAACTGGCGGAGCAATGCCGCTAATTGACGTCATCACCACAATAGTAAACGCGCTGCCCGGTTTGCTTTTTTGCAAGCCTTCTTCCACAAGCGTTGACATGGCTTCTTTTAACAACTTGCGGCCACGCGATAAACGCTGCTTAACGGTACCTTTTGACAACTCAAGTTCGCTTGCCACGCGTTCAACACTTTGTTGTTCACGATAAAATAGCACTAAGGGTTCACGGTACTTAATATCAATTTCATCGAGCACTTTCCACATCAGAGTATGGTGCTGTTCGTCAATAACACGCCCTTCTAATTCATCACTTTGTTGTAAATCACAATGGGCTTCTGTGAGCTGTTCGGCATGCTTTGTTGGTTGAGTTTGCTGCTTACGGTGAAAATGACTTACTTTAAATCGTAGCATGCCACATAACCAGGCTTTAAGTTTTTCAGGATCATGCAAAGTATTTAGTTTTTTCCACGCCTCAACAAAGGTTTCCTGTGCCACGTCTTCACTGTGTTTGATATCACCAATAGCCGAGTACGCAAGAGAGCACAGCAAATTTTGATACCGGGTCACTATTTGGCAAAATGCATCGCGATTACCGCCCAGTGAATACATCACCAAGTTTGCATCGCTCGCATCAGTCATACTTATTTGCTTGTTAAATATACGCATAAACTCTGTTTTCTTTGCTCTCAATCTTATTGAGTGCCGCTTTAGTAAAAAAGGTGACACTTTTTTTTAAAATTTTTATTTTATTTTTTTATTTAAAAAATTTTGTCACCTCTGTCTCTGTGCCGGCACTTAAAGAGTAACCCTGTGGCAATGCCACATAAATTTAACCAACAGAGATTAACTATTATGACATACCTCATACCAGCAACCTTAAAAGCAATTTCAATCGCCACCCTTTTTGTTTTATCAAGTGTATCAGTATCTGCGCACGCAAAAACAATCATCGACGATTTTAGTGACAAGCAAAATACATTATTTGGCACACCGCGCATGTCACTTACCGATGTCAGCGCAGGCGGTAAAACGAGCGCAAACACCCTCGTTGAAAACGGCGTAATTAAAGTCACCGGCGATATATTTCCTGCCCGCGGCCAACCCGGTTGGTCCAGCCTCGTTTTGCCATTAGCAGCACAAGGACAAATGCATGACGCAAGCCAACACTCGGGTATCAAACTAATGGTAAAAGTAAACCAAGGTAGCCTTTCACTCTCAGCCAATAGTGCCGAGGTCACTAATTTCGACTACCACGCCGCACAAGTATTTGTAAAAGCCGACGGTCAATTTCATGAAGTAAATATCCCATTCAATTCAATGAAACGCATGTGGTCAAAGCAAACCCCATTAAAGCCGCAAACGCTCAATAGCTTAAGCATTGTTGCTTACAGCTTACAAAAAGCAAGTTACGACTTTGAGCTCCGTAACGTCAGCTTTTATTAAAAATCATCTTTCTCAGCGCCGAGCAAATGCGTTTTGCTCGGCCCATACTAACTTAACGGAGCCGTCAACAGATGCAACTTTGCAACGAAACTCGATATGACTACTTAGATAGCGTACGCGCTTTCTCCTTAATTCTCGGCGTGGTATACCATGCTAGTTTGTCATTTTTTCCTATTTACATTGGCTGGGCAGTGATGGATATGACAACCAGCGAGCTCGTCGGTCCATTTATGTTTGTTAGTCATTCATTCCGCTTGCCGTTATTTTTTATGCTCGCCGGATTTTTCAGCTATATGGTGCTCGCCAAAACAAATGTGCTCAGTTTTTTAACGTCGCGGTTTTTACGACTTGCAGTGCCGTTCGTCATTGGCTGGTTGTTGTTACGCCCGTTTCTTATTTCCGGCTGGACCCTCGGCGCCGAAAGCATGCGCGGCGACGCAAATATTTTGAATGGTCTATTAACTGGATTTACAACACTATTTTCAGACTCTTATAGTCTATTTACTGGCACCCATCTATGGTTTTTATATTACTTGATACTCATTACCCTACTCATTTTAGCCTTGTTCATTGTGTTTAAACGTGTCGTCATCCAGTTTTCAACTTTATCTCAATCATTAAATCGATTTATTGATTGGTTGTGTGGCTCACCGTTTGCAGTCGTTGTTTTAGCTTTGATCACGTCTTTACCACTTTGGTTTATGAATAATTGGGGCATAGATACACCCGATAAATCATTACAACCTCACCTCCCCGTGCTGACGCTTTACGCAACTTTCTTTTTATTTGGCTGGCTGGTACAGCAAAAGCCAGAACGCATAAATCGCTTTGCGCAGTTTAGCTTTTTGAAGGTTGCAATATGTATAGTAAGCGCAATTTTAGGGCTCAGTTTAGTTGGCTTTGATTCACAAAAAGCACACCCTGACTACATCTTGTTTAAAGCCCTGTTTACCTATTGCTATGCACTTATGATGTGGACTCTCGTAAGCCTTGTCATCTGCTTTTTTAAGTACTGCTTAAATAGACAAAGTCGCATTATTCGCTATCTTGCCGATGCTGCTTATTGGATTTACTTAGTGCACCTACCCATTGTCGTCATGATGCAAATTGCGGTAGCCGAACTCACATTACATTGGTCAATTAAGCTTGGCCTTATTTGCATGGTAACGCTTGCTATCTCACTGGTGCTCTACGAATTAGTCGTGCGCAATACCATTATTGGCCAAATCCTTAACGGTAAACGAAAAGCACGCTTTTTTGCCAAACCTAAGCCGCAGTTGCCCGCGACGTAAACTAAGTTAATGTAGGTAAGCTGTTGAACTAGATGATTTAGTTAGGTATTGTTTGGCAACACACGCCGCACTCTATAAGGAACATAATATGGCAAATAAAGAACATTCCCTGGTTGGTATTGTGAGCGCATTATTAATTGGTGGCGGGATTGCTCTAGGCGGTTTTTTTATTAGCGAAACCCTGTATAAATCGCGTGTGGCACTCAATACTGCCGACGTTAAAGGCCTAGCCGAGCGCCGCGTTGTGTCAAACAAAGCCTATTGGTCGGTGACATACAGTGTAAGTGGTTCAAATAGCGCAGACGTGCCTAATTTGTATAAAGCCTCTGAAGCCGACCAACAAACAATCATCAATTTATTAAAAGAAAGTGGCTTTAGCGACACTGAAATCAAACCGGGTATTTTAAATTATCGCAAAAAAGAATATCGCGATGAAAACCAAAAGCTGGTTGAACAAAACCATATTCTGGTAGGCCAAATTGACATCGAAACAGAGCAAGTTCATTTAGTGTCAAAAGTGCGTGCCAAGCTCAATACGCTTATCGCAAAAGGCCTAAACATTACCAATAATGAGCCAGCCTATTACTTCACTAAGCTTAATGAAATAAAACCAGCCATGCTAAAAGAAGCAACCAAAAACGCGCGCTTAGCTGCCAATGAATTTGCTGAAAATGCAGGTGTTGCTGTTGGCGGCATACGTAATGCGCGCCAAGGCGGTTTTGTAATTCGCGACGTGGGCACAAACTATGGCGATACGCGTAAAATTGAAAAAGAAGTCCGCGTTGTCACCAATGTCACCTTTTTACTAACCGAGTAGCGTAGTGAGACAATAACAATTTTAAACCACCATACATAAAATTAACTTGTTTCGCACTCGCTTAGATTACTGAGGCCTGACTTGAATAATTTCAACATTGCTAAATTTTGATGTTGTTGGGTTCTCACTTAGTACAAATTCAATAGCAACATAGTTATTGCGAACTTTGTGATTCGATTTGGTATACGCCCACTTTTGCAAACCCAAAATAGCGGTCGCGTCAAAAAGCCCATCATGATCCGCGGCAACCACTTCAATATCAGAAACATTGCCATCACGCTCAATACTAAAATTAAGTAATACGGCGCCCTCGATTTTGTTTTTAATCGCGTATTTAGGGTAAATAGGTAACGCCCGTTTAACAACTTGCGGTTCAATTTGTTTATTATGACTTTTCGGCTCAGCTAGGCTTTGCAGTGGCGCGACGATGATGATGCAAAGCACTATCGGCAAGAACATTTTTACAATCGAGAAACAGCGAGCTGACACTTTATATGTTATTAATTCCATTATATTTATCCTATCTCTTTATACATAACTAGTTGTTGTCACTTTGCGTTAGTTACTACCAAATACAAATGGCGAACGGTAAGATAAAACGACAAAAACACAACAAATTACAAGTGTAATCATAATAAATATTACAAATGTAATCAACCGAGTCAAGATTTTGCTATATTAGTTAATGGAAACTTCTACTTATTAACTGTTTCATTTGTTGGGGAAGTTACATCTGCGTTTTTTTTAAATAAAAAAAGATCGGTGAACAGCGCGTCAAATACAGTGACAAATTTTTAGGGGAAAAATTTGAACAGCGAAGCTGGGCCGCGGGCTAAAACCCAAAGACGGGTTTTATAAAATAAGGCGTATCAACCAAACTGACTTGTTTACTGCGTGCAGTTGCTGCAACCAAACCTATTTTAGGAACAGATGATTAAATGCACGTAGTCTAGATTTATCATCTGTTCAAATATGGTTGGGTGTCATCTTCAATTCTAAGTGTAATGACAACCAGGCGAATGTCGATAAAATCCGAATTGCCGACAATGATTCATGATAAGCACCCAAGCTTGTAATATCACTAAATCGGTGCATTTTTTGTGAGGCTATTTAAATGCTTTTAAATAGTCATTAAATTGCGATTGCAACTGAGCAACACTCTTTATCTTAAATCGCTTCGCTAATGACTCATCAATTTTCATTCCCTTTATGATATCTTTAGCAATATCACCTAGTGCCCCATTACCGAATTTTTCTCGTAAGAATTGATTAAAATATTCCGATTGCGTGTAGTAATGAAGATCCTCACCTACCTCAATATCTGGCATTTCTTCTTCACTGAAGGTAAACACCATATCGTCAGAGCCAGTTTCATTCATTTGCTGCGTAATCTTCGACTTAATATCTGCAAATACAGGGTGTTCCATATCGAAGTATTTTCTCATGGCGATAGGCTGATAGTTACTCTCGCTAATTCTTTGCTTTTTCAAATCGATGTTTTCACACATGACTGCCACACTTTCATCTAACCAATCAGGTAGTTGTGGGTGGCCGTATGATGGCATTCCATTGGCGTTGGCGCTAGGATTTAGCCCATTGCTTTTAGCATAATCGATCAACCAAACATGACAAGATTCATGTCGCATTAGATTCTCGATTAAAGACTCGTTTGACAGTTTTTTTGAACCACTCAACGCCCCAATAGGCAACACTAATGGCCTATTAAACTTGCTTTGATCAACACGTAAAGCGTCTTGTGGTTGATCAACTAACACAATATCTATCGAACGCGCCTCACCAACGCTCGATTCAAATACCCCATAAGCTTCCTCAAGTGTCTTGCCCCATTTAGGATCGCTTTTCGATGTGGTGTTATATAAGGTAAAGCCTCGTCCCTGTGCGATTTTAGTAACTTCTAATGATTTGAGATTTTGCCCCGCTTTCATCGCCTCAAGTTGCTTTTGCAATTGTTTCTTGAGTTCACTATTGTCTGAATTCGCCATCGCAGATTGAACAACGCCAACGCTAAGCGTAGAAGCGATAGATAAACCAATCAATAACTTGCGCCCTGAAGTGAGTGTGTTTAGCATATTTTTTTCCTAATCAGTTTTTAATAAACTAGCTAAACACAAATTATGCCAAACTTTATATCATTGATTTATTGGGCATTTAGATAATTTCTCTGATGAGTGACTCCTCATATGAGGATATTAATTAATATAAAATGCCGATTTGAGGGTATTCATAATCATAATAACCAGAGCACGCGTAAGCTAACCGTGACATATATGTCATCTTTAATTCTTTCCCAACTTTAAATTACTTTATTTAGCCTAGCAAAACCAACTCAAACACCTAATTACTCTCGATTATCTAAAAATTAGAATTCAAAGGGTCATTTATCTAAATTAAATATACTTATTACTTTAATATTAATAAGTAAAACCGAATTAAACGCACAAAAAAGTCTCGCTATGTGGCGTGACTTTTGTTTGGTATTGGTGATTTTGTGGGGTAATGATTAACTAAGCGAGTAGTCTCTCACAATTCGCTAGGTTTGGCCTTCGTTTTAGTTCGAGGTGTTCTTTATAAGATTGTAGCGATTCCGAGTGGCCGACTGCGCCATGAAAGACTTTCGTGAATTTAGTTGTCAATCTTAACCAGTTTTCGGGTTCAATGTTTAATCGCGTTAAAATCGGTTGCTCGGAGTTGTTTATATAGCCGCGTTTGTCTTCACGTATACAGCGCCCTGTGAGTTCAACGAGTTCTAGGTATGATTGCAATTCAAATGGCAGCCCTTTTGGCATGTGCTTTTTGGGGTGACCAACAAAACGAGCGAGTTTCTTTGGTTGTTTACCCTCTTTTGCTGACTGAATTCGCTTTTTAACACTGGTGAAGTCTGATGATTCAGGTGTCGCAGCCATTTTTGCGCGTATTGGGTTTAGGTCTACATAGGCTAAACATGCAGCCAATGCGGCGGTATCCAGTAACGCCTGAGACTTGAAGCGACCTTCCCAGAACCGGCCAGTACAACCGTCTTCTTTATTTGCTTGGCGCGCGATACTTTCATTTAACGTACGCATAAACCAACTAATACTGTACAGGCGTTTTCTATATTCTTTTATTGTGAGTTCAAGAGATTCTTGCTCTGCTGCGTCAAGCTTGTCACCTCGTATAAATTTATGGGTAACTAACGTACCTTTAAAGCCTTTATGCCAACGTAGTACAATTGCTTTATCATTGAGTCGTTTCACTTTTTTAGTATCTACATGCAACACAATATGCGTGTGATTACTCATCACTGCATATGCACACACGTCAATACAAAACACTTTAGTCAGGGCTAATAACTTAGATTCAACCCATTCACGGCGATGTTCATAGCTTTTGCCTGTTACACTATCTTCGCCACACAAAAATGCTCGGCGAACACAGCGTGAAATACAGTGATAATAAGGTGTATCAACCAAACTCACTTGTTTACTGCGTGCAGTGGCCATAACAAAAACCCATTTTAGGAACAATTAATACTTAAGCCTAGTCGAGAGGCCACGTCTGTTCAAATATGGTTGGGTGTCACCTTTAAGTTTCACCTTTAAGTTAATCTTGATAGGTCACGGTAAGCTGCGTTTTATTGCCCGCATTATCATAGCTGTAAACAAAGCTTTCACCTGACGGTTTGGCCTCACTTATTAAACGGTTTTGACTGTCATACGCATAGGCCCAAGTTTGTGTCGTTCCTCCCAATGTATATCCACCCGAGGTATAACTTGCTGATGTACGATTACCATTATTATCATATTGGTAGCTTTCTGTGCTGCCATCAGCATACGTGACCGAAGTCATACGGTTAACCGCATCATAGCCGTACTGTGTGGTATTACCGTTAAAGTCGGTATGGCTTAACTGATTGCCAAGACCATCATAGGTAAAGGTTTCAACTTGGCCGAGCGGTAGTTCACGGCTTAATACATTGCCTAACTCACTGTATGTCCAACGGGTGGTGCGTCCCTCAGCATCGGTTTGCGTTAACTTATTGCCAAGCTCATCATAGGTATACGTCGTTGGATTGCTTTGTACATCCACCACTTTAGTCAGTCGGCCACTGCCATCGTATTGGTAGTGCGTAACTATGCCTTCGGCATCAGTTTGTGAGGTGCGGCGCCCGCGCGCATCATAATGGGTACTGGTCGTTGAGCCATCAGCAAAGGTGGTTTTAATTAACCTGTCGACTAGGTCAAACGCATACTCTGTACGCTTGCCTTTGGCATCAACAACGGCCGTGCGATTACCCCGTTTATCATATTCGAACTGAGTAATATTACCGAGCGCATCTTTGACTTGCGTATTTTGCCCTGCGGCATCGTAAGCATATTCGGTGCGATTTCCGATACCATCCACCATTGCTGTTTTACGACCGGCTTTATCGTATTCGTTACGCACCACGCTGCCGTCGGCATAGGTGGTACTAATTAACCGGTTGGCGGCGTCATACGCAAACCTTGTGGTATGCCCATTTCGGTCAGTTAACTCTGCCCCCCTGCCTTAATTTTTTTAACATGGTTAGTAGAGTCAACGTAGCAAGTTACGAAAAACAAAAAACGACAATAAATGGCTATAAAACACTAACTAAGCTTTACATTACCGTGAAAGCCGAGCGGGATCACATGTGGCAACCAGCCTCGACATATTGGCCCATCACTTAACCGGTTCGCTTTAAACACATTCACGCATGTGCGCTTACTGGGTATATGCAGCGCAGTGCCAACCAAATAACCTTCTCCCTCAATGCCTGAATCATCCACAACAACGTGTTCTTCAACTAAAAAGTCTTTGCCGTAGGTATAAATATCTTGTTTGCCAGTTGCGATATTAACTGTACGCACGCTGTCGCTCCAAACATCACTTTCAACCGATGATAAGGTGATTAACAAATTATTTTTTTCTCCCGTGAGGTGGTTATACACTCTCGGGAATTCACTAATTCCGTCAATGTGATTGTGTTTTACTTGTCCGTTTTTATACAGGGTGAATAAAGTCGTATACCCAGGTGCTGGATGGCTATTATCACCGCGCATCAACGCGCTCATATAATGCAGCGTACTGCCATCGGCATACAGGCTTGCATCAAAATGAATATTACCTTGGCTATCTTCATAGGCATTACCATAGTGAAACGCAAACCCTGGCGGTAGTTCAAACGTTTGTTTTACCTGCAAACTGGTTTTATCAATCACCAATGCTTGCATAGGCAGTGATCCTTTATATTCGATTGACTCAAAAAAGCCCGCTTTTGTTTTGTTTTGCACCAATGACGGCAAAATAATCAATAAGTTATTTTTGGTAATCAAAAAGTCATGCAACATTGCTCCGCGATAACTGGTTTTAATCAAGCCAACGTTTTTAACAATACCTAAGCGGTTAAGGTGATATAACACCACATCGCCAGTAATCGTGGTACCAAAGTTCCAAATGGTGCCATCCGCTTCAATTTTTGGGTGTGCCGAAAACGCAAGGCCGCTTAGGCTCTGCCCATAGCGATTATTTTTACCTAACTCAACAACCCCTTTGGTCGCTAACGTATCGCTATTTAGCGCCGTGGCACTACCTGCTTCCCACAGTGCCCACAGCTCGCCATTAACCGGAATCACATTGGTATTTGCGGTGTTAATGCTGTCGGGCTTGGTAATCGCTCGTGATTGTTGCAATTTACTATCTGGGCCTGAAAATAAAAACTGCCCCGCATCTTGTTCAGCCACATATTTGGGTGTTTCAACAAAGCGACCTTGATGGTGCACTTTGCCGCTTTGAAAGCGAAAATGCTGGATCATGCCATCGCCTTCAAACAAATGACTGTAACGTTTACCTTGGCGCTGGTGAATACCGGGGCCGTTACGATAAAAATCAAAATTGAGCTGGCCCGGTAATTTACCTTCCAGCGTTAGTTGGCTAGGTTCAAAGTTGGATTCAGTGCCTACAAAACCAATCAACTCTGGGTGTTTATGCAGAGCACGATTAAACAACTGCCCATTTTGCACAAGTAAATCGTCACTTTTAGCGATGCTTGCAAAACTTGGCAACGGCGCCACAGCGGCCGCCACCGACAAACCAAATAAACTTTTTAAGGCATCTCTTCGTTTCATAACTCTGCCCTTAGTAATTTACGGTTGATTGGGTTGCTACCGGCTCACTGGCAACATCAAATGCCATTTGCAAGTAACTAGGAGGGCCAAAGTTAGCTTTCGCATTATTTGAAAAGCCAAACCCTTCAGTCGGTATACCAAATAAATTAGTGTCTAAACTGCCGTTATCATTTTCGTCATGAAAATAGCGAATGGCATAGTTACCGGCTTTCACGTTATCAAACATGACCGAAATATCGCCCGACTTAGCCGCAACTTGAGCCATATCAATCGCTTTACCTTGCTTGTAGTTTTCAGCGCCATTAAACAATTGAATATAAAGTGTGCCTTTGTCATGTTTAACCGATTGAATAGTTAATGAAATTGAATTTGCATAACTAGGTAGCGAATGTGCTGTTACTAACAACGCGCCCATAACAATCAATGTTGAACGTAAATGTGATTTAATTTTCATAATAGTGCCTTATTTATTAATCTAATTTGCTGATTTAAGCATGCGTGAAAAATGTGTGTAACAAATCACGCATTGCGCTTGTTGGTAAACACGATAAAATGCTCCTACAAACGGCACAACTGCATTTACGTCAATGTGGTTTGTTTGTTCGTGAATTAGTTAACAAAAGTAGGTGTTCAATTGGCGAATCGCGAAAATAACATTAATAATCAAAGCGTAACCGATAAGTGGCAAATTAAAGATGTCGCGACTGACAGCCTAGTTGTTGCTGTTTTCGTGCTCTTTTTAACGTTTTTAAGACCTTTTGGCATGGACGAAATCAACCTTGCCTACGCTGGGCTTTTTTGGTTTGTGATTTGTTTTACAGGCTATGCGATTTACTCGCCCACCATTTTTTTTGTCAGTCGTTGGCTATCAAACAAACTGCCAACTCGCTTAAATCAATCACCGCTTAGGCTCATATTGGCGACCACTTTTGCCAGTCTTTTAATGGGCTTTGTTTCACCACTTATTATTAATGGCTTTTTTAACTCATTTGATAGTTATGTTAATGCCCTACCACTTTCAATACTGGCAAGTATGTTTATTGGCGGAATTATTTCGGGTGTCAGCTCTATCAAATCAGTTGTGCTGCAACAACGAGCAAGCTTAAAACAAGCGGCCGCTGAAATTGAACTACACAAAGATCAAATTAATAGTTCAAAACAGCAAGCGCAAAATGATTTCGTCAATCTATTGCCAATCGAAAAACGCGGTAAACTTATTTGCCTGCAAATGGATGATCACTATCTTAATGTGACTACCAGCAATGGTTCGCATTTACTGTTAATGCGCTTTAAAGATGCACTTGAAAAACTGAGTCAATTTCCTGGCTTGCAAACACATCGTTCTTGGTGGGTTGCGCTCGATGCAGTGCAAAGAACAAAAAAAGATGGCCGAAAGCTTATTTTAGTAATGGAAAATGGCACAGAGGTGCCCGTGTCGCAAACCTATTTAGCCAAGGTAAAGCAGCAACTTAGCTTATAAGCGGCTCTCCAATACGAACAATACAAATAAAGGAACTTTGAAATATGACGAAAGTGCTCATCACAGGTGCAACCGGATTACTCGGGCGAACGCTGTACACCAGCTTCAAAGGTGCGGGTTTTGAGGTGGTTGGTTGCGGTTTTAGCCGCGCAGAACCACCGCTCATTCGTCTTGACTTAACAAACCCAAATGATATCAATAATTGCCTAACCCAATACTCGCCCGATATCGTAATTCACGCAGCGGCTGAGCGAAAGCCCGACATTTGCGAAAACAACCATGATGTCACACTCGCAATCAATGTGAGTGCTAGCGAAAACTTGGCAAAACTGTGTGCCAATAAAAATATTCGTTTATTTTTTATCAGTACCGATTATGTATTTGATGGTAAAACGCCGCCTTATAGCGAGTCGGCCACCACACACCCGGTTAACTTTTATGGCCGCTCAAAGCAACTTGCTGAACAAGCTATATTAGCGGTTTCAGGTCAACATACCATTATTCGAGTACCCGTTCTTTATGGTCAGGTAACAACACTATCTGAGTCCGCCATCACCGTAATCGCCGAGCAGTTAAAACAAAACCCAATTGCTAAGCAAGACAACTGGGCAATTCGTTATCCCACACATATCGAAGATATCGCGCTAACGCTAATCGACCTTGCCAAGCTATCGCAAACACAAACCAATGGGGTTTTTCATATCTCGGGTAACCAAGCGTTTACTAAGTATCAAATGGCACTCATTATGGCCGAGCACCTCGGGCTCGATAGCAAAGCAATAGCGCCATTAAACGAGCCCTCACAATCAGCCTCTCGCCCACATAACTGTGCTCTTGCCGACACACGATTAAAAAAGCTTGGAATAGATCATCAACGCGATTTTGAAACCGCAATTAAAAGCCTGATTTCCAATTAAGGTGTAATAAACAATGTCAGAAATTACGCTTTCAGCACAACAAAAAGAAGCCATTACCACTAAGCTTCAAACTTATTTTGAGAACGAACTCGACTTTGAGCTTGGCCAGTTTGACGCCGAGTTTTTGCTCGACTTCTTGTCAAAGGAATTAGGTGGTTATTATTATAATCAGGGGCTACAGGATGCACGCCAAGTGTTCGAACAGCGTATTCAGTCAATTGATGACGACCTATACGCGATAGAAAAAGACACCGATTAATTTGTGATTTTCGGTGTCGTATTTGATTTTACTAATGATTACCTTTTTGGTCGTGGTGATGCATCGTCGCAATACTATCGAAATTGTCTAAATCAACTTCTTTTCTAATCGCATAAAAATGCGAATACCATTTTTTAGGAAACAAAAAATAGCCGCGGTAGCGGCAAACCCGCCGGTATAGCAGCAAAGCACATAAACCACTCAAATACGCAAAATAACAGCTCGACAGCATAACAAGCCAAGAAATTACGCCATCACCTCGCATTCCCTCAGCTACAAAATGAAGGCTAATCAAACATATAATAATGCTGATTACTAAGTGCTTTTTAATCCCGAGATAGCCATAAAATTCAAAATAGTCAAAACGATTTAAATAATATTGCCCTTGCTGAGAGCCACTCTCGTTAAGTGCCTTGTTTTGCCTAAATTGATTGAGCCGCACGCTGTTCTCCAACAATCATGTATTTTGATTAGTCACTGTACCGCAGCGGCGCTACTTTTAGCAATAACCCATATACAAAACACCAGTTGGGGTCAGAGTCACAATTCCCCTATTTTAACTCTGGCCCCAATTAAAATTACGCCGTTGCTGCTCGCAAAAATAAGCGAGCTTTTATTATTGTGCCAAGCGATGTTTTATCGTTAACCCTAGCCTTAAAACCAAATATACAGCGACTGTCACTAGCATAATCGCAATCGGTAAAGTGACATACGCGAGTGCAGAGGTGGATGACCCTGTGGCACTGCCTGCGATATCAAAGTGCATACTTAAATGACTAAATGATATCAGTATGAGCAATACAATGGCCGAAATAAACTCGACCATACGTTTGTTTTGGCTAACTTGTGTTGAATTAAGTAATCCAACCGCAAAAATTAACGGCGACATGTTCCAGATCAGCCACCACAGTGAATTTAGTCCCATCGAAAAAGCGATAAACAGTGCACACAACACTATCCAGCAATTCGCCGCGTTCTTGAATCTCGTCATTACCAACTTTTTCATCCTTCATAAATTGCATCAACCAAAGGCAAACCAAGGCCTTTTGCGATATCGTCCCAATTCTAACTCGATTATCTACAAATCTATCAGTTGTTTCAACTTGCTGTTTTTTAAGTTGCTTATCTATATTTAGTAACGAAATGCCGCCCTTACTTTGGAATAATACAACAATAAGGAAAGACTATGTCAGACGAGCACCTCCCTCCATTTATTCAATTTCCAGGTAATGTGATTGCCCAGCCACCGTGTCGAATGCTAAACGCCAACATGTACGGTTTCTTTGTTAAAGGTGAACTGCAAAAAGTTCAGCGCTATATAGATACCACGCTCAACTGCGTTGCAAATTCCGATTTTCGCTTTAAAGCCTTATCGCAATACACCTTACTCACCTTTACCGACATCGAAAGTATCGCCTCAAAAGTACCAAAATTTCGCGACCAAGGTTGGATGCAAGAAACAGATATTATTATTTGGCTACCTATCGCCAAAATGGTTCAACGAGACGATGATGAAAAAGTTGACCACATATATTGGTATCCTGCATTTATTACGGTCAATAATATTTATGCATTAATCAATGGACGAGAAACATGGGGCTACAATAAATACCTCTGCGACTATCAAATGCCCAACATAGGCGATGTACCTAACTACTTTTCGCTTGAGGTAAATGCATTTCAGCCGTTTAATAAAGACACAAAAATGGCACCACACCCGTTATTAGAGGTAAACCTTATTGAGCATGCCGACGAATATCCGCTCGATGACTTCGTTGAATTAGTAAAAGAAGCATTTGAAATATTAAAATCCGACACTGACTTTTTCGACCTCGACATTAACGCTATCAAACAACTTATGCGTGGATTTATAAACCCGCAAATGGACCAAATTTTATTTAAACAATTGCCCAATGGCGACGGCAGCAAAGCGGTTTACCAAGGTGTTGTTCACTCCCCATCAATTATTAAAAAAGTGCACAGTGCGCGAATTTATCGGCATGAATTTGAAGTCACTATTCATCAGCTTGATACCTTTCCACTCGGTGATATGTTCGGCTTACAACCAGGTAAACACGCTGCCCTTCTGCCGTTCAATGTATTAATGGATTTTGACCAAGAACCTGCATTTGAAATTGCAAAGAATAACGGAGCGTCACTATGAAAAAGGAAAAAATAGCGATATTAGGTGGTGGCGTGTCAGCAATGACCAGCGCGGTATATTTAACATCGCCCCCTAATTGGCAAGAAAAATACGACATCACAGTCTATCAATTAGGTTGGCGCTTGGGCGGTAAAGGCGCGAGCGGGCGCAACGCGCAAATGGGGCAGCGTATCGAAGAACATGGTTTACATGTCTGGTTTGGTGCATACGTTAATTCATTTAGAGCAATTCAACATGTTTACAATGAACTAAATCGCCCTACAAGCAGCCCAATGGCAACCTGGCAAGATGCATTTAAACCACATAGTTACGTCGTATTGCAAGAGTTAATCGATAACGAATGGGATACCTGGCCGGTTGATTTTCCACTGTTGCCTGGCAACCCTGCTGAAGGCAGTCTTGATTTACACTTTTGGGAAATCGCTCGACTACTTTACTACTGGGTTAAAAAATTTATTGATGAGCTTGAGGATAAAGCGCATCTACATCATAAAAACACCAAAATTCATATTAAAGACGATGACGACGACGACGGCTTTCTAGCGCACTTTTTTGACGAAGTGAAAGACAAAATAGACGACATCAAAGACGACTGGGATGAACTCAAAGACGATATTGAAGATGAAATCGACAGTGTCATCGAGCACATTAAACTGACCACCAAACAAATAGAACAGTTCTTTGATAAACGGGTGGCTGACAAAGACATTACAAACTACAAGCACCCTAGCGCGTTACAATACTTAATGCGTAAATTAAAACTTTGGCTTGAAGAAGAGTTTACCGACTTACTTGAAGACAATGACGATATCAGACGCTTGTATATTTGCGCCGATCTCGCGCTTGCAGTCATCGAAGGTTTACTTGAAGACAAAGTATTTAAGCGGGGTTTTGGCTCAATTAATCACCTTGATTTTAGGGCATGGTTATTAAAGCACGGCGCAAATGAAGAGTTCTCTGTCGATTCAGCCCCTGTACGCGGGTTTTATGATCTCGTTTTTGCTTATGAAAATGGTAATTTTGATAAGCCTAACGTTGAGGCAGGAGTTGCCATACTCGCCATGCTGCGAATAGCATTTTGTTACCGTGGTGGCGTGATGTGGAAAATGCAAGCGGGCATGGGTGATATCATATTCAGCCCAATATATGAGTTACTTTTAAAACGCGGCGTTAAATTTGAGTTTTTCAACCAGGTCGATGAACTCATCCCTAAACAAGATGCTCTCGGTCATTGGCGTATCAATGAAATCAAAATTACACAGCAAGTAACACTCAAACACAACGCTTACCACCCGCTGGTAAATGTAAAAGACATTCCGTGCTGGCCATCGGCACCATTGATTGAGCAAATTGATGATGCCCAAGCGGCTTTGATTAAAGCAAACAACATTAACCTCGAAAGTTTTTACACGAATTGGCCGGATGTTTACCAACAAGCATTTGGCGAACCGTTGCCACAAAAAACGCTTACACAAGGTGATGACTTTGACCGGGTTATATTTGGTATTTCAATCGCAAGTTTAACCCATTTATGCCCACAATTACTTGAGATTGATGATGAATTAGCCCAATCGGTGGCAAGCGTTAAAACGGTTGCAACACAAGCTTTTCAATTATGGCTTAATAAACCCCTTGAAGAGCTCGGCTGGCAATACACGCCCGATAGCGGTGAACAACCCATCTTAAGCGGTTTTAGTGAACCGTTTGATACTTGGGCCTCAATGGATCAGTTGATCGATAAAGAAACTTGGCCCACACATCTCGAGCCAAAAAACGTCGCCTATTTTTGCAGTGCATTTGGCGCCCACGACTATCCGCCTCCCTCCCAGCACGACTTTCAACAACGCTGCAACGACCAAGTGAAACAAAATACTCGCTTTAAGCTGACTCAACAAATGCACCCGCTTTGGCCTGAAGTCGCCCAAGAAGGCGAATTTAATTGGCAGTGTTTAATGGACCCAAACAATCAAGTCGGAGAAGCGCGGTTAAATAGCCAATATTGGCGCGCAAATGTCGACCCGAGTGAGCGTTATGTGATGTCGGTCGTCGATTCCAGCAAACACAGGCTAGCAACCGATGGTACCGTATTTGACAACTTACTGATCACGGGCGATTGGATTAAAACAGGCGTAAACGCAGGCTGTGTAGAAGCCGCTGTTATGGCTGGTATGCAAACTTCGCGGGCTCTATGTGGAATACCGGTGCAAATCAGTGGTGAATATGGTTTTGAGCCCGATTAATACACACCGACTTATGTAATAAGATTTGAAAGTATGAAAAAAGGATGAGTTTAGCCCTATTTTAGAAACACATTCAATTTGAATGTTATTTTAGTTGGGCTAAATAGCTTAGGGCTAAACGGCCTAGCTAATGATTAATTGAATAAAAGGATCTAATCAATGAACGAACATAATCGCGTTAAAGAAGCAATCAATGCATTTTATAAAGGCGCAGGCCTTAATATTAAATTTACCGGGCAAGTAAATGAACGAGTTGCAGAGATATTCGGCAAAATGGTGTTTGCAACGCAGCAATGTACCACCGCACTCAATTGGGTCCCGCGTCCAACTGGCGGAAAAGCTACCATTTCATGGATTGCGAGAAACTTCGGTCAAAGTATTATACGCCAACTCGGCGAAGGACAATCGTTAACCTGTGCAAAAAGCGTGATTTTAAAATACAAATCAACGCTTCATCTTGCATCACTTGGAGTGTAAGCCGTGATATACCGCACTTTATTCTCGCTGCTTTTAATGGCGATACTACCAAGTTGTTATGCGTCAAACATCTGGCCACAAAGCCAATGTGCAAAAACGCCATATTGGTTGGAGTTTTCACAAGCGGCGCTTTGTTTTGATAAAAACAATGTAAGTTCACTAAAAGTACTTAATGCCAATCACGCATCAATAGCGCTTAATTACAACGGTAGTGAGTTATTTTTATTACGCCAAACAAGTGAAAATGTGACTGGGAATTTGCACAAAAAAGCAAAATTATCGCTCATTGACTACTTTAATGCGCTATCGAGTAACAATACAACACTCGATAAAGAAACGGCATTTAAAGTACATGAATTAGCGTCAGCTGAGGAAATTGCAACCTATCAAAACGATACATGGTACGCGATTTCAATGACCAGCAAAACGCGCAGCTTTGATGAAATCTTCATTGTAAGCAAGCAACAGCCGAGTTTTATTTTACAAATTGGTGGTAAATTTACTAAAACACAAGCCAAAGAAATTATCGCCAAGCTGAAATTGCCTAAAATATCGACACAACCTCACATTTAGATAAACCATGTAATTAAAGTAATAGAGGCACCAAGTTATCGACTCGGTGTCTCTTATTTAACTATTTAGCTTAACTATTTACCGCTTTTTTCGCTAAGAATTTACTTGGCAAAAAGCCTGTAACTAACATCGTACCTGCAAGCACAATCACAATGCCAAGAACAATATTCAGCGTGATAGCTTCGTCTAAGAATAAATAACCCCAAATGGCACCGAAAATCGGGATCAAAAATGTAACCGACAGCGTTGATGCCGCACCTATTTGTTCAACAAGTTTAAAGTAAATTATGTACGCAAAACCCGTACAAACAACTCCTAACGCAAGTACTGCAAGCCCAACATCAAAGGTCGGTGTTTGCGCCATAGGAAAAAAAGGCAATAGCGGCACCAGTATAATTGACGCTGCCCACAAACCACCTTGCGCATTTTCAAAAGCGGTCACTTTATCTTGTGCATATTTGGCATAGTTGCTCGCAATACCGTACGAAAGTGTGGCTAATAACCCCGCTCCAATTGCTAATCCATTGGTTGCGTTTAATAAATTGGGGTCAAGACCAACCATGAGACTCACACCCGAAATACCGAGCACCAAGCCAATTAACACTTGCGATGTGATACGTGCTTTGTGCCAAATTGCGTCAATTAACGTGCCCCAAAATGGCGCCGTTGAATTTAAAACAGCTAAAATCGCCACCGTAAGCGTTTGCGCGCCGTAAGCAAAAAGCACAAAAGGAATCGCAGAGTTAAACAACCCAACAATAAAATAGTGTTTAAGGTTTCCTTTTAATCGTAAAAATCGCCTGCCAATTAAGCCAAGTAAAAATAAACTCAACGCAGCAAAAAATACGCGCCCTTCTATTAAATAAAGAGGACCAAGGGTATCAACGGCAACCCGCATAAATAAAAACGAGCTACCCCAAATTGCGGCAAGTAATAACAATTGAGCAAAGTGTACTGCGGTCATTTTAATTTAGTCCTGCGATAAATAGAGTTTTTCGGTCGCCGATTTTAAATCAGCATGGGGTAAAAACGCATCACTAATGGTTAAAATCGCGTGTAAATTATTGCGTAACGTGTCCAGTTCAATGTCATTTGGGTAGATCGCTGTTTGTAATAAATGCAGCGCCATATCGGCGAGTAAAATCCGCTGTTTATCAAGCCACTCACTATCCCCCTCAACTGCACTGTGCGCTTTGTAGGCATTTTCAACAAGTGTATGTAATTGCCAGCTAGTTGCAATAATTTCTGATTTAGTTTGATGTTCCATGATTATCCCAAAGCTTCTTGCGCATTGCACCTTTCGAAAGCACAGCATCCAGTTCATTAAGCATTTAATTAATACTCTTTTAGTCTGCGCAATTTTTGTCGGCGCTACTTTTTATCGACGCAATAGTGACACAGATAAAAGCCCCGCGCATAAAAAAATTGTTACATTTTCCAATTAATTGTTCTGCAACCAAGTTATAACTTTTCGCGTCATAAAAATAAAAACCATATATAACATTGGAAAACACTAACTATGAAACTTTGCCAGCTATTTACATTATCATTGTCACTTTTTGCGGCAACATGCCTTGCAGAAAACCCACAACATGAAATTAATCAACTGCTATCATTTATTGAAAATACCGCTTGCCATTACCAGCGAAATGGTAAGGTGCATACAGGAACAGAAGCGCTCAAACATATTAAGAAAAAATATTCTTATTACCGTGATGAAATCCACAGCGCTGAAGATTTCATTCGCCTCGCTGCAACAAAAAGCACTTTGTCAGGAAAAAGCTATACAGTTCATTGCGACAATTCGAAGCAAATCACCAGTCAAGATTGGCTCACTCTCGAACTCGCCGCATTACGAAATAATAAAAACCAAGCAAATAGCCGTAAACATTAAATGTGGCGACCGAACCAACGAGTCGCCAACGTAACACTTTTTACATCCATTACTCGCCTGAGCGACTAATGGCCTCTTTGCCATTATAAACAAGGCGGGTCGACCACGGGATCGGGTTACGTAACGCAAAATGCGCCATACAACCATTTTCTGCTTCGTCTAACAAGTCTTTAATCTTTTCTTCCGGCTCAGGGCTTTCAATCATCACATGGGTTTCGACTACATCGCAGCCGCCATCTGTCATATAGCCATGTTCGCGCATATGACCTAAGTTCGTTCTAAATACAATGCGCTGTTCAAGCTTTAGACTATCTACCTGAATTTTACGTGCAGTAAGTATATCTGTGAGATGCGTCATTAAACAAAAGCCAATGCCCGCAGAGAAGAATGCCAGTGGTGGTGGCGCTGTATCTTCACCAACAGGAGGTTGTTCATCACAGTACAACTTCACAGGACTAAAACCCGGAATATTTACCGACACGACGCCGGTTTTACTTTGCATATTCCCCGCTTCAGCGCTTAAATTAACTTCAAAGCGATATGGTTCTGGGTGGCGCGCCTTGCTAAATGTAGACGGTTCATATTGGGTCGTTGCCGGTTGCTCTGCACTTAACTCACCAACATGGTAAAACTTTTCATTTGCCATAATATTCTCTTTTAAATGGATAATTACTGTTTAAACATTCTACGATAATTAGTATGAAGAGAGTCTTCAAAATCAGCTTAAAACAAATGCATTTTGATGCTATCCTTCATTTACAACGTTAAAAATGAAGCTTTCCACCATGCTAACAAAACAAGATAAAGATATTTTGGTACAGTTACAAAACCAAGGACGCATGCCGATTGTTGAACTCGCTAAAGATACAAATATGTCAGAATCAACCTGTATGCGGCGTACCAAAAGTCTTGAAGAATCGGGCGTTATAAAGGGATATCGCGCTATCTTAGATGCAGAACAAGCGGGGTTTGGTGTGGTTGCCTTCATTCAAGTCAGTATTAACCAAAAAAATGAAGCCGAGTTTGATGAGTTTAAAAAAACAGTCCGAGCGCATCCGTTAATTCTGGAATGCTACAGCCTTTCTGGCGTTTACGATCACCTTATGAAGGTTGTGGCGCGCAACAATAAAGAACTATCAAACTTTATACTTAAAGAGCTGCGTTCTTTTCCTGAAATCAAAGAAGCACAAACCTTATTTGTGCTTGATCAAGTAAAACACAGTACCGCGCTGCCTGTTGATTTGCCCTAAATAGAAGCTTAAACAAAGTGATTAACACAACAAGAGTCGGTCAATATTTCTATGATTAATCCTCATTTACCTTTAGTTTTCCACCCAAATTATTCATTTAGTTTTGACCAAAACCATCGCTTTGTAATGAGTAAATTCGCCAATCTAAAAACCTATTTATCACAACAAGGCTATATTAGAGATAATATCCACCAAGGGCCTATTGGTGATTATAAACCGCTTGAATTAGTTCACTGTGAAGACTACGTCTACCAGCTTTTTCACAATCAACTGAGCACTAAAGAAATGCGCCGTATCGGACTACCTTGGTCAAAACAACTCATGGCACGTACCTTTACAGCACCACTTGGTACTTATCTCACCGCTAACTTAGCGTTGCAACACGGCATAGCGTGTCATCTAGCAGGGGGTACGCACCATGCTCACTATGATTTTGGTTCAGGTTACTGCATGGTAAATGACTTGGCCTATACCGCTACGCGACTCATCAATGAGCAAAAAGTACGCAACATTCTAATTTTCGATTTAGATGTCCATCAAGGCGATGGCACAGCGGCTATGTTGCAGCACAATCCTTATGTATTCACCTGCTCAATACATTGTGAAAAAAACTTCCCGTTTCGTAAACAACGCAGCGATCTCGATATAGGGTTGCCTATCGGTATGAACGACAAAGATTACCTTAATATCGTTAAGCAAACACTCAACGAACTGCTTGAACAGGTCAATCCTGACTTAGTACTTTATGATGCAGGTGTTGATATTTGGCAACATGACGGTTTAGGAAAACTCGATATTAGTTGGCAAGGTATCGAACAACGTGACCATAGTGTCATTAAAATCTGTCAGAAAAAAAGAGTGCCGGTTGCAACCGTAATAGGCGGGGGTTATGACAGTGATCATTTACGCTTAGCAAAGCGGCATGCCATTGTGGTAGAGCAAGCGGCCAAGTTCTAAAACTAATTTAAAACGACTTTAAAATGGGTCAAAGCATGTGGCGTTTTGTTAATTAGCTAATAACTTATTGATAAATTCAGTCAACTTTTTAAAGTCGATGGGCTTTGTGAAAAAGCCTTCAATATTAAGTGCTTCGGCTTTAGCCTTGTAATCGATAGTCGCGTGTGCGGTGAGAAAGACAATTGGCGTTTGTTGATATTCAGGCTTACTTTTTACTATTTGTGCCAATGTGATACCGTCCATCTTAGGTAGTCCGATATCAAGTAAAATAAGGTCGATTTCAACCTGCTGTTCAAGCAGTGTGAGCGCACTTTCACCATCATTGGCTTCAATAACCTGGTGACCTGCCAATTTCATACGCTGGCACACCAGCATTTGATTAATTGGGTTATCTTCAACTGATAATATTATCGCCATAATTACCCTTTAATTGGCACTTCGATAGTAAATTGGCTGCCTTTACCGAATTCCGATTGCAAATGTATTGTACCGCCAAGCAGCTCGATATACGCCTTCGATAAACTTAACCCAAGCCCCGTACCTTGCTGCTCTTTGGTGCTTGTCGAATCCACTTGGCTAAATGGTGAAAATATATTTTCTAACTTTGACGCTTCAATGCCTATGCCATCGTCTTGTACAGAAATTTGTAAATAAGGTCCGTTTGCTTTAACGAGTGTGGTTGTTTCGAGCAGTACCGAGCCATTATCTGTAAATTTAATAGCGTTAGATACCAGATTAACCAACACTTGCTTTAACTTTTGCCGATCGCTATGTATTTGCTGATCCATTTCTAACAATAGTACTCTGAGTTCATTGGTCGATTTATCAGCGATTGGCGACAACATAGTGATTAATTCGTCTAACATATCGTTAATAGAAAAACGCGAGACTTCAAGCGTCATTTCACCTGCTTCAATTTTTGAAAAATCGAGCGTTTCATCGACAATTTTGCGTAAATGGGCGCCACAAACAGAAATATTGTTTACAAGTTCGACTATTTGCTGATCGCTTGATGACTGCATCGCCAGATAGTCTTGCACAAGCTCAGTTAGACCTATGATGCCATTAAGTGGTGTGCGGATTTCATGATTGATATTGGCCAAAAACTCGCTTTTCGCTCTGTTGGCATGCTCTGCTTGTTCTTTAGTTGCAATGAGCTCTTCAAAAATCGCTTTTTTCTCGCGATCAATGCGATATGCTTCAATCAATTGAGCACATGTAAACAATAAAGGAGATAAAAACTCAACTAAAGACTCATCATAGCCACTCGGTCTATTTGCAATCCCGACCATACCGACAAACTTATCTGATAAATGAAAAGGGATACCTAAAAAGTGGTTTAAGCTAGGGTGTCCATCGGGTAAACCGCCCGCTCGCGGGTCCGTACTCGGTGTATTTGAAATGACCACTTGCTGCGATGTCATTACGTGTCCAAACAGCGTCTCTAAATTATAAAATTCAAGGCCAAATGGTGCATTTTGTTCGTAAAAGTCCTGCGTTTCTTGATTCCACGCAATATTCGTCAAGGCATGGGTTTTTAAAAATGGCTCCTCATTTTCTTGATACTTAATTTCACCAATAAAGCCGTATTCGCTCTCTGTAATAACAAGTAAGCTCGCAAGCATATCATCAAATAGCTCGCTGGCGTTCACACCGCTAATAAACTGACTTTGCGCGGCACCAATTGCCTTTAATAGCGCTTTTTCATTCATTTGTGCAATTCCCTTCAATGACCTTTTAAGCTTATGTCAATCTAAAGGAACTGCAAGTTACACAAAGTAAGAGAAAATAAAATGCAGCACTAAGCCGAACACGCTGCTGAATCACAGCCTCGCAAGTTATTAATATGTGCGAAACACAATAGTAAGGTAGCAAAAATTGTCATCGATTTTTCAACATAACTGCCCAAATGCAAGCTTTCTACGAGTAACGCTGAAACCAGTAATAACACCCCCATCACGCCAACAATAAAAATACGACGATTTTGATGTGTTTTAAGACCAACTGTTAAGGCATAGAGACTCACAGGTACAACGAGTACAACCATTGCGATATGAAAAAACTCATTGCTAAGTGTTAATGTCGAGGACATCAATAATGTAATTGGTAACCATAAACAATGAACAACACACAAACCTGATAATCCAATTGCAACCTTATCAGCGAGAATTCGTGAACGTTTCATAACTTTTACCTAAAGCCTAAGAACAATACACGGCATTCTAGCACTGCGCAAAAAGCGATACAATATAACATAATGAAAATATAAATTATCCATTTTTACAAATAGCGTTGCAAAAAACCTATTGACAATAGGTTTTTTGTTTTTAAAAATACCGACCATTAATCGGTTTTTACTATTTCAGTCGAGGGGCGAGATGAAATTAGGTGAATTAGAGAAACTTCTATTGCATTACTTATGGCAGCATGAGTGTGCCGACGTAAAAAAAGTTTACGCATATTTTGAACCAAAACGCGGTGGCAGCTTGAATACGTATCAAAGTACGCTGGACCGACTTTATAAAAAAGGCTTGCTAGCGCGTCAAAAAGAAGGTCATGCGTTTGTATATCGCGCTCGAGTTGAGCGTCATCAATTAATTGGCCAACTTATAAAGTCGGTCACAACTGACTTTGTCGGTGAGGATGACGGCAGTAGCCTCATTGCCGCGTTTAGCTCAATGTCACAAGAGTTTAACGTTGATCAACTTAATCAGCTCGAATCGTTAATTGAATTGCAAAAACAAAAATTAAATCAAAAAGGATAAACCATGTTAGACGGCACACTCGCACTGCTCCTGAATGTTTTGGCAATAGCACTGGTATGCTTTGCGCTTCATAACGTTGCAGTCTCGGCGATTGTTTCTCTACTCAATCAACGATTTTTGCAGTTGCAAGTACCATCGCGAAAAGCAACGCTTTGGTTGCTTGTTAGCGTGCCTTGGCTGAGCGCCTTATGTACCGCCAGTTATTTTTATTACGCTGCCAATAACAACACCCTTTTTGAAAATCAAACGAGCGTTGCGCACTGGCATCATGTCGATACATTTTCGTGGCTTAGTTGGCATGGGCTGACACTTGCCAGTGCAATCGGGTTTCTCAGCTATATCGTCATTACCCGTATTGCCACATTTTCGCGCCACCGCAGTGAGCTTGCTCATTTAGTCGCGCTCTCAGAGCGAATCGGCAGCAATACATATGAAATTCAATCGACCGATATTGCGGCTTTCACAGCCGGTTTTATCAAGCCAAAATGCTTTATTACACAAGGCATGCGACAACAAACAACCGAGCAAGAACAAACCATAATTTTAAAGCACGAAATTGCTCATGCGAAACGTCGCGATCCATTTAAAAAATGGCTTTTCAGCATTCTTTGCGCTTTTTATATTCCAACCATTAGTAAGCGCTTATCGCTGCATATGACACTGGCCATGGAGCAAGAAGCCGATAACGCAGTCATTTGTAGCGAAAATTCGTCGCTTGATATCGCCGGTACGTTAGTCAAAGTGGCGCGATTAAATGCATCGGGTAACACCATAAAAAATACGGATATGGTGGCCAATTTTGGTGCAGATGTACTTGAGCAGCGGGTCTACTTTTTACTCGGTCAGCTCAATTTAAAACCGGTAAATAAGTTGCTGATGCTCATCATTATTATTGCAACATTCTTTTTATGTTTGTCGTCCGTTGATGGACTTCACCACTTTATAGAAGCCGTATTTAAGCACTAACTCGAATTTATTTATGAATCAAAAAATACTGTTCAGTTTATTTACTTTAGCCTCGTTAAAACACATACAGGAGCAACGTGATGTGTAACGCTAAACGCACAAGCAAAAAACCGACTCACAATCGGTTATTGCTAAAATTAAAATTATTGGTCGTCGCAATCTGTGTCTCACAGACATCAATTGCCAACGAATCAATGACTCTACAACAAGCAGTTGTGCGCACCATGGCACAACATGCCGATTTAAAACCTTATGTGTACCGTCAACAAGCGATGGATGCGCGCGTTAAGCAAGCAGCAGTTTCTGCACCTACTACATTAGATATCCAAATTGAAGATGCCCTCGGTAGCGGCGATTTTTCAGGGCTATCGGCACTGCAAACTACGTTGAGCATTGCTTGGTTGCTCGATGATGACTTAGTCGATGCACGAATTGCACAAGCGCGCCAGCAAGGGCAAACCTATTCGGTCGAAAAACAAATTAAAGCGCTCGACCTGGCCTCTGAAACCGCCCATTTATTTATCACCCTGCTGTCTCAAAAAGAGCAGTTAAAACTTGCTCAGCAAGCACAAAGTCAGAGTAAACGCATTCTCACAGAAATTGCAAAGCGAGTAACTGCTGGGCGTTTAAATAAAGTTGATCAATTACGAGCCAAGGCAGCACTTTCAAAACGAGAACTCGTGGTCGAAGACTTACAGCATGAAATCGAAGCCACTAAGTCGCAACTTGCCGCCCAGTGGCAAGGCAATAGTAACTTTACGCCTATCGGTAGCCTTATCAATTTACCGCCGTTAAAAAGTTTGGCAAGCAGCGCTCGACAACTTAAAAATAACCCGCGGTTTGTGTTATTTGCCACACGCCAACGCGTCCTGCAATCAGAAATCGCACTGGCACTTGTGCAAAATAAGCCCGCTTGGCAAGTGCGCACAGGAGTCAAGCGCAATGAACAGGTCGATGACTTTTCATTGATGGCCGGAATTTCAATTCCGCTTGGCTCATCAACCCGTACTCAAGGAGAAATAAGCGCGCTCAAGGCAAACCAGCAAGAGCAAAAATCACAGGCCGAAGCCTGGTTACAACGGGCGCATACCCAAGCACTTGTGTTAACCCATAAGTTAAAACACAACCGCCACGTTGTTGAAGGGCTCGAGCAACAAACCATACCAGCACTCATAGAGGCAAGTGAGCAAGCACACGCAGCATATCAACAGGGCAGTTACCGCTATACCGACTGGGCAGCCGTAAAACAAGAGCTGCTTGACGCCCAATTTGAGCTTATCAACGCCTACACCAACATCCAATTACTTAATATTGAACTCGAACGCTTAACAGGCGCGAGCCTGAATCCATAAGTGAGACACATATGAAATCTAACAATGCTTTTTTGACACTGATTATTTGTATTTTTATTCTCGCCATGAATGTGATTGCAACGCCTGTGTGGGCGGGCAGTGATCACCATCACAGCCCAAGCTCAAATCCAGACTCAAGCACCCAAAAAGCTGAAAAAGGACCAAATAATGGGCGCTTATTTCGCGACGGTGAGTTTACCTTAGAACTGCAATTGCATGAGAATGGCACTCCACCAGAGTATCGCGTTTTTATTACTAATGAAGGGCAAAGTGTTGCTCTGAGCCAGGTTGCCCTCGATATTCAACTTACCCGATTAGGTGGCATCGTCGACCATATTAAGTTTAGTGATGAAGGTGATTACCTGCGCGGCGATACCGTTATTCGCGAGCCCCATTCGTTCGTCGTCACTTTAACTGCGCGCTACAAGGGCAAAGACTATCACTGGCATTTTGATAATTTTGAAGGCCGCACCCAAATAAATGCAAAACTCGCACAGCAAATGAATATCACAACCGGCATTGTCGGGCCACAAAAGCTAACGACAACGGTGCCTGTTTATGGTCGCTTAGCACTGCCAGCAGGAGCGAAACGCCAAATTAGTGCCCGATTTGACGGCGAAATTACCGCGATGCCAATACAGCTTGGTAACACAATTAAAAAAGGCCAGCACTTACTCACCATTCAAAGTAACGATAGTTTGCAAAATTATCGTATTAAGTCCCCGATTGATGGGATCATCACAGTGCAAAATAGTGCAGTTGGCGAACAAACAAATGGACGCGTTTTACTCGAAGTGACCAATACCAGCGAGTTAATGGCAGAACTCGAGGTTTTTCCATCGCAGGTTCAACAAATCAAAATCGGCGCAAACGCGTCGCTGAGTTTTGACCAAGGCGAAACAACATATCAAGGACAGATTAAAGATACCCTCTTTGGCGTAAGCCAATCCCAAGCAAAAATAATGCGCGTGCCTGTGCCAAACCCTACCAAGCAATTGCATATTGGCCAATTTGTGACGGCAAACGTTGCCAGTGAAAGCTTTACCGCGCCGCTTGCAATTAAATTAAGTGCGCTGCAAACATTTCGCGATTTTAACGTAGTGTACGCCAAATTTGGCGAGCAGTACGAAGTGCGCATGCTTGAACTCGGCAAACAGGCCGGCGATTGGGTCGAAGTACTTGGCGGCATTGAACCGGGCACCCAATACGTGATTGACAATAGCTACATTTTAAAAGCCGACATCGAAAAGTCAGGGGCATCACATGACCACTAAACGAATCGCCAAAAGTAAGTGAAGAATTTGCCATGTTAGAATCGATTTTAAAATTCGCCATCGAACGCAGTAAATTAGTGATATCTTGCGTTTTATTAATCGCTGCCATCGGCGCTTGGAATTTTACTAAGTTACCGATAGATGCGGTGCCTGATATTACCAATGTACAGGTCGTTATCAATACCGAAGTACCCGGTTTTACGCCGCTAGAAGTTGAGCAAAGAGTCACCTTCCCGCTTGAAACAGCGCTCGCAGGCGTGCCGAATTTAAACTATACCCGCTCAGTATCGCGTTATGGCCTATCGCAAGTTGTTGCTATTTTTAACGACGACACCGATATTTATTTTGCCCGCCAACAAGTAAGTGAACGACTTAACGCTGCCAAATCAGAATTACCACGCAATATAGAGCCTGAATTAGGCCCTATTTCAACCGGACTGGGCGAAGTGTTTATGTTTACGGTAGATGCAGCGCCCGGTGCAGCCAACCCAGATGGCACGTCTATCACAGCAACGGATTTACGTACTGTGCACGATTGGATTATTCGCCCTCAGTTGGTTCAAGTAGAAGGGGTTGTCGAGGTTAATCCAATTGGCGGCTTTGAACGTGAAATCCTAATCGCCATCAAACCCGAAAAATTACTTAGCCATGGTCTCACGCAACAAGATGTCACAAGCGCAATCGGTGAACACAATCAAAATCGTGGCGCTGGGTTCATCGAACGAAATGGTTCACAATGGTTAGTGCGTGTACCAGGACAACTTAACGACTTAGCCGAATTAGCCAACGTGCCTATCAAAACGGCGAATAATGCGATTATCCGCATCGCAGATGTGGCAACTGTGACCGAAGGTAAAGAGTTGCGCTCAGGTGCCGCCACGCAAGACGGCCATGAAGTCGTATTGAGTACAGTGTTTATGCTAATTGGTGAAAACAGCCAAAAAGTTGCGAAAAATGTAGGTCAACGCCTTCAAGAAATAAACAAAAGTTTACCGCAAGGCGTCGTTATAAACCCAGTATATGATCGCACCAAACTCGTTAATAAAACACTTGAAACAGTCAAAACAAACCTGCTCGAAGGTGCCTTGCTGGTTATCGTAATTTTATTCTTGCTACTCGGTAATGTACGCGCCGCGATTATTACCGCGCTGGTTATTCCATTTGCGATGTTAATGACAGTGACAGGTATGGTACAAAGTAAAGTAAGTGCCAACTTAATGAGTTTAGGTGCGCTTGATTTCGGCCTCTTAGTCGACGGTGCTATCATCATTGTTGAGAACTGCATACGACGACTCGGGCAGGCTCATACAGGCCACCCTTTAGCGCTAAAAGAACGCTTAGCATTGGTATTTGATGCAACCCGCGAAGTCATTCGCCCTGCACTTTTTGGCGTATTTATTATTACTGCGGTGTATTTGCCTATCTTTGCCCTCACTGGCGTCGAGGGAAAAATGTTCCACCCGATGGCAATCACAGTCGTTATCACCCTTATTAGCGCGATGATATTGTCTATCACTTTTGTGCCCGCATGTATTGCACTTACCTTTAAAAAACCAATCAAAGAAAAAGACAACGTTATTATTAAAGCAAGCACCCATTTGTACCGTCCAGTGCTTTATTTTGTATTGAAAATGCGTTGGATGGTGATTCTAGCTGCACTGTCACTCGTTGGCGTCGCTGCATTTATGTCGACTAAACTCGGCAGTGAATTTGTGCCAAATTTAGATGAAGGGGACATTGCGATGCACGCAATGCGCATTCCCGCTACATCGTTATCACAATCAATTTTGATGCAAGAAGTACTCGAGAAAAAGATTGCACAAATGCCCGAAGTCGAGAGCGTCTTTTCGAAAATTGGCACCCCCGATGTCGCCACCGATCCAATGCCACCGAGTGTTGCCGATGTGTTTATTATGCTAAAGCCTCGCAGTGATTGGCCGCAGCCAGATAAACCCAAAGCGCAATTAGTAAACGAACTCGAAGCCCTTGTGACCCCAATACCAGGCAATCGCTACGAGTTTTTACAGCCGATTCAAATGCGCTTTAACGAATTACTTGCAGGCGTTCGTTCCGAGCTTGCAATCAAGGTATTTGGCGATGATTTTGATACATTAGCCGAGGTAGGAAAACGCATTGAGAATGCAATTAAGCAGGTTGACGGTATTCGAGACGTGCAAGTAGAACAAATTAAAGGGTTACCGATCCTCACCATCGTGCCTAAATCGATCGCCCTCGCCCGCTATGGCATCACCAAAGCAGATCTGCAACAGCAGGTGGCAACCTATATGGGTGGCACGCAAGTCGGTAAATTTTATCAAGGTGATCGCCGTTTTGATATGGTCGTGCGACTGCCCGAGGAAACCCGTACCAATATAGATGGCTTAATCAATCTGCCAATTTTCTTAGCTGACAAACGCGCAGTGCCACTCAGTGAGCTTGCCAGTATCGAAAAAATTAACGGTGCCAACCAAGTTAATCGAGAAAATGGCAAACGTCGCATTGTTGTCACCGCAAATGTGCGTGGTCGCGATTTAGGTAGCTTTGTCGCCGATGTACAACAGGCGATTAATAATAACGCGACAATTCCTGCTGGTTACTGGCTTGAATATGGCGGCACCTATCAAAAGCTTCAATCGGCAAGCCAACGCTTGACCATAGTCGTGCCGCTGACACTTGCCATCATTATCGGGTTACTGTTATTTGCACTCGGTTCATTGAAAGACTCATTGATTATTTTCAGCGGCGTGCCACTGGCCTTAACTGGCGGAATCTTTGCTCTATTACTGCGCGATATTCCATTTTCAATATCGGCAGCAGTTGGCTTTATCGCCTTATCAGGTATCGCTATTTTAAATGGTTTAGTCATGGTCAGCTTTATTCGTGAATTACGAAAAAAACAGTTGATGCTAAATAAAGCCATTATTGAGGGTGCCCTTACCCGATTGCGGCCCGTGCTGACAACCGCGCTGGTTGCATCGCTCGGTTTTATACCTATGGCACTCAATACCGGGATTGGCTCAGAAGTACAAAGACCGCTGGCAACAGTCGTCATTGGCGGCATTATTTCGTCAACATTGCTCACGTTATTTGTACTGCCTGCCCTTTATCGAATCTTGCACAAGTCAGAATCGCAACACACAAGTTAAGCGGCCGTCACAAAATGATGTAATCTAAGGCCATACACAAGTATGGCCTATATCAAATAAGCATCATCAAACATCACTTTTCAGTGTGATTTCACGTTAACAATCGGTACAATTTAGCAAACAACAGACTAGGATCGTTTTGTGACCTTTGATCAAGCTCTCAATCAACTGATGTGCCATGGCGACAAACTAAGTGAGGCATTTCAAGTGTTAGCACGTGATTCGTCAAATGCATTTTCAACGCGGTGTTTATCTAAGCAACAACTTGCAACAGTGTTAGAGCTGTACCTCAGTCAACAAATTGATGACGACGATTTAACGCTTTGGGCACAAATAATTGAAAACCAAGCAGCTATCGATACCTACGAAGTAGAAGACTATCTTTATGCACTAACCAATGCCGAAATGATGGGAGAAGTATCTCACGATACCATCACCAAAATGGTTAACCTACTGACCGGATCACCTACATGTTTATCAGGATCACAACATGAGTAATCGTTCTAGAATTCGCCGTGAGTTGCTCACTTTACCTATTTTGCTCATCGCCATTATACTGGTAATTGCTGGGCATTTTATTATGAAACCCATTTTTCATAATGAAAGCTGGGCCGAATATAGCTTGGCAGCCTTACCCTTTTTATTGTTTGCCCTAGTGATTGTTGCATTTCGTATCGCACTCAAAAATGATAGCAATCATGACTGAATCAATCGAACAACTAAACTTTACCGTTGCTAGCTGCCCAAGTGCACCACGCTCTATTGCTAAAGGCAGCTCACTAGCTGATTTACTCGGCCCCACAGCAATACACTACCTTGCACGCAATATTGAACTGGTATTTGACGAATTTGATTCACAGGCGTTTATTACTGCGTGCCAAGCGGCACCAAGCGTTCTTGCTCTGATGGCAAAAGGTCAGTTTTTGGCTCACACACTGCATCAACATTTACCAAAACACTATGAAACCGCCATTGCTATTTTAACCGACACCCTAATCGAGCCCGATCATCATGCAGAAGAATTCGGTTTAGCGGGTTTTTTCTATCTACCACATAGCTTTTTTATCGCCGAGTTTGGCCGTGATGCAAAATTCAATAGCGGACGCGATCCATTCGATATCTCAATGACAGCGCAGTATGAACTCACCCAGCGGTTTACTGCAGAGTTTTGCATTCGCCCCTATTTAATCGAGCAACAAGCGCGTACTCTTGAAACATTGTCGAGCTGGCGCACTGATCCGAGCCGCCACGTTAGGCGCTTGATCTCCGAAGGAAGCAGGCCCAAATTACCTTGGGGAAAACGCTTACCGCAAATTATTAAAGATCCGAGCCCGATACTGCCACTGCTCGACTATTTAAAAGATGACGAAAGCCTGTATGTAAGACGAAGCGTCGCCAATAGCTTAGGGGATATCGCCAAAGACCATCCTGAACGCATTTTTGACCTACTTGACACATGGCAGTCGGGCGCAAACAAAGACTTAAAATGGCTCATTCGCCATGCAGTACGTTATTACGCTAAAAAGAAGCACCCGCGCGCCCTTGAATTAAGAGAGTTGGCAAGGTAAATGCCGTTACTATTTTGCGTTAAGCGCAAACTCAACGGCATAGTTAGCGTGAATTTCAGTGGTATCAAATAGTGGTACTTGGGTATCTGATTGCTTAATCAGCATGGCAATCTCTGTACAGCCTAAAATCACGCCTTGTGCGCCTTGCTGATTAAGCGATTCAACAATTTCTAAATACGCATTACGCGAGCTCTCGTTGACTTGCCCCAAACACAACTCATTGTAAATCACATTATGAACTAAATCGCGCTCAGTCTGATTTGGAATTAAAACTTCGATACCAAATTTATCTCGCAGACGCGCTTTATAAAAGTCTTGCTCCATTGTAAATCGCGTGCCTAATAAGCCAACTCGGGTGATCCCTTGTTGCTGCAATGCATATGCTGTTGCATCTGCAATATGCAAAATGGGGATCGCTATTTCAGCTCCAATTTGCGCCGCCACTTTATGCATAGTATTGGTGCAAATAAGCAAGCAATCGGCACCGCCTGCCTCGACCCTTTTCGCCGCTTTTGCCAAAATCTCACCTGTTTGTTCCCATTGATTTTGGTGCTGTAGCTTTTCGATTTCGTCAAAGTCGACACTATAAAGGCAAATCTTCGCGCTGTGTAAACCACCAAGCGCATTTTTTACGCCTGTATTAATCGCCTTGTAGTAATTAACTGTCGACTCCCAGCTCATACCACCTAACAATCCAATTGTTTTCATATTTCCCTCTGAAAGTTATATCAATTCAACCATGCCACTTCGTTTTGGCATTATGCATGAACAAACCATATCAGATTTAGCGAGCTGTTCTATCGCTTTTTACCGTTTTAGCGTCATTGAAAAACTTCATCACCTGATTTGCCCATTTAACACCGCACTTCGCCATACATCACAAACTCGCTTTTCTGGTTTTAAATCCCATCTATTATTTCACTCAAGCAAACAGGCACACTCTTTTAAATAGGAAACAACATGAATACGTCAAACTCAATCGACATTTTACTAACAGCGGGCTTAACAACTTTTGTTATTGCAGGTCTTGTTACAGCAGGTATGACAACAGCCATTTTTACAGGTGCAGCAATGGGCGGCGCATATCTACTTACTAAATAAAACAATCAACGCATGAGGGCTCGCCTATGGTGAAACAAAAAATAATGAGAAACCCCCACACAGAAGACAACACATAGCCTTAGCAAATTTGAACTTGCTAAGGCTATTTTATTTTCACATCATCAAGCTAGTCTAATCCTTAATTTGCAGCCATTGTAATACTCTCTCTTGAAAGCCGCGCACAGAAGATTCGCCATGCTGCGCAGAAGGCCCAAACTCAAAATAAGTACTCTTTAAGTTTTTTTGCATTTGCTCACACACATAAACATCTTCTTGCATAAAGTCTGCGCTGCCAAGCGCGTGGTTCTTGTTATAATCGCTCGACTTTGGTTTTTGTTTTGCTTGCCAGTAGGCACTGGATTTACTCGCTTGTTTTATAAATTCAAAGCTTGAGGCATCTTTTACTTTAGTACGTATGATAACGCGCGTTCTATCAACCTCCATCGGGATTACTTGAAAGATAGACCAACTCGACTCATTTTCAGCAAGACCTAAACACGGAAATAACATAGGCACATAGGCGCCAAGGCGCTCATCATCCATATCCATGATCAACGGTAAATAACTATTATTTAATAAGTTTTCTTGATAGTCAGCTTTAAGCGGTTGCCAAAAGTAAAAATGGTCTCCAGCAAACCCAAATTCGGCATGTTGGTGGTCATACATAGGCAAGGTGCCTGAATGCAATTGGGCCAAATGATAGTGGTCAATGTAATTCTCAACCACCAGCTTCCAGTTTGCTTTTACTTCAATATCAACAATATCATCTTTGCTTTCAATTAACTCACTCACATCATAGGGGGCAAGATGATAGTTCATTGCCGAAAAATAATGTTCAACCGGGTCAACATCCACATTAGGATGCACCCAAAGCATACCGCGCCAAATACCCACTTGCGCTGCTTTTAGCGATAAACATGCTTTGTTTAACCCATCAAACTCACGCTTTTGTTTGGGCAAACTTTTCAACTCGCCTTGCCAATTGTAAGTCCAATCATGATACGGGCAGGTCAGTCGATTTGTTGTGATCTTGCCCTGTCCCTCCACTATCTGCATCCCGCGGTGCCGGCATATATTGTGAAAAGCGCGCAGCTCTTTGTGCTCGTCACACACCACAACAATATTATTATTGCCCGCTTGCACAGTGAGATAACTATTTGGCTCGGTTAAATCTTCTTCAAGCCCGGCAAAATACCAACAGCGAGAGAAGATTTCATCGCGCTCTTTTTCAAAAATAGACGCATCTGTATAATGTGCGGCCGTTAGACGATTTGATTGCATTGACCCTCCTCCAACTAAAATGGATAGATAAAACATGAAGCGGCGACAACCGCCCAAACAGTGAGCGTAGCCCAATATCCGAATGGCTGCTCACTGCGCGTATAACCCTGCCATAAATACGTTTTCCCGTGTATTAAATCGGACAGTAGCCAGGCCACCAGCAAAACACCTAAAACAATATTAAATGACACCATTATTACTTACCTCGTGACTCATCATAGTTCAAAAAGCCATTCATATTGCGATCAAGCGCCGCCTGCCACCCTTTACCTGGAACGGTACAGGTAAACGTCAGTGCATTATCATCACTTTGTGCAAGTGCGAGTAAACTTTGTAACGATTGTTTTTGTTCAAGTGCACTGTCAGATCTAACCAATCGGTCTGTTGTCACAAGTAAGTAGCCACGCTGCTGACCGTCAATAATTCCTGTTGCGATTAAATCACATTCTGTCACTTGACCGCCAAGCAATTTAGATACGAATGGCGTCGTTGCGCGCTCTGCAAATAGCATAACGCGTTTTATGGCGTGTTCACTTGACCTCGCATTAATCGAGATTTGCTGGCCCACGATGGGCGCGAGATCGTTATCAAACTCCATCATGTAGTCAACCAAGCCTTGGCGTGTTGATTCATCGGGAATGCCTATTTTGCCAGCATTAAAATGACAACCATGACGTTCATCGGCCCCTGTTGGGCAGCCCTTTTCACCATTATCAAAAACCCCACCTTTTAAGAAGTTAAGTAGCTGATCTGTTGCGCCATCATGCAAAAAACCAAAACCTCTAATTTGTGCGCCTTGATGTTCACTGGTATGCGACGGCAAAAAACCTTCGCGATCCGGCAACCCAAACATGCCGACACGTGTATATAAATTACGTAATTGTGGCACCTTTAAAATTTGAATTTCGCCGCCGTGCGCAATTTCGCCGCGACTACCATAAAATCCATTCGCAGGATCAACGCCGTGACAACCCGCGCAATTGACCCCATCAGCACTATCGCCATTGAGTGATGTGTCGGTTGCCGCGCCGTCGGAGCGTCTTTGTCCGTGGAAAAAATCCGCACCGACTGTCGCCGATTGCGACAACTGATTGTCAAGTGAGCGAATTGGGTTTGGCGGTAACGCCACACCCAGCATAAAGTCAGCAAAATGGTCCATGTCGTTTTCAAGTGTCGTTACTTGATTTGACTTATTTTTACTTGCCACAGATGAAGGTAAATGGATATCGAGTCCAAGTAGTCTTTCAAATGCAACGATAAAATTTTTAAATGAGGTGCGCTCATCCAAGGTTTGTTCTGTGTCATCACCAAAATACCCGGTTGACCGATCGCCACGCCAATGCATATGGCCATGATGCTGCATACCGCGCATTGTTTGCGTCATCATCGGCCCTTTCATTGAGGCAAAACTACGCTCATAGCCATCGCCATTTATAATATTCAACAACTGACAACTGGCTTCTTCTGGCCCAACGAGCAAACAACCCAGTTCACTCAAATTTTGAGTTGGAAATGGCTGTGGATTGAGCCCATTTCGCTCGTCTGGATTACCCAAGTTCCAACTAAGGTGGTCAGTATCACCAAAGATATGACAACTTGCACATGACGACTCGCCGTTTGAAGACGAGCGGTTCGCGTCATAAAGCAATGAACGGCCTTTGGCAAAGTACTCCGGCTCAGGTGAGAACAACCCGACCCGCTGCCACTGTTGATAGGTCGAAAGGTCAATACTCACCACGCTGTTATCAAAGCGTGTATACACGTACAACGTATTATTTTGTTCATCAAGCAGAACCCCTGCCGGCCCGCCCTCAACATCTATGTAATATTGGCTAAGCTGGGTTGGATCGAACTCAGCGCCCTGATTATCCCAAAATGTGTCACTTGATAATTGACTAGTCGGCAAAACAGCAACCTTATTTGATCCCATCACTGCACTGTATAAAGTCTTACCGTCGGAGCTGATGGCCATCTGCATTGGTGTCGATAAACTATGCTGCTTTAGCGGCGCATTGCCTTTTAAACTCTGGTAATTAAGATGGCGATTAAGGTGTCGCGGCGAAACTTTAGCGTCAAATGGGTCGATAACAGTAATATGCATGCGAGCAATATCACCTTGCACGGTTGAACCCGTATAGGTGCCTGCCCCTTCAAAACGAACCGCATTGTTCGCGTTTGAATTGGTCACATACAGTTCATCATTTATTGGGTTCACCGCTAAATTAAATAACGTGGTTCCTACACCTCGATAACTCGCAACACGGTCATGCGTATCGACATCAATTGCAAATACATCATTGTCGGGCAACGTAAAGCGCACACCATTTGAAAAATTGCGCCCTTTACTGTCTCGCCACTGTCCCGACGCACTATCATATTTCACAATCATACTAGTCCAAGGCTGCGCCTCACCGTATGCATTTGTGCCAGGTGCAGTGCGCCCGCCTGGCAAATATCCGTTTGGTAAACCATTGGGTGATGATTTGTTATCTAGCACCTGACACGGATACGCACCGTATTCATCATCTTCAAAGCCATAGCACATTACAGCTTCATGAACGGCCGTCGTTTGGTTTCCCGAGTGCAATACCGCGCCGTAAACAGTGCTTTGATCGTTTGACACAGCAAGGGAGCGCATGGTATCGCCAAACAAAGAAACGATTTCTAACGGTTTTCCGCCGAGCTCTTGCCCCAAATTGTTGCGGTCAAAAACCCAAATATCGGCTCGTCCAATACTCGCATTATGTAGTTGGGCGTCTCCCGCTCCTTTTACATCTTTTAATTGCGGGTTTAGGCGTTGCTGCCCGCGATGTGCCGTTGTGATAAAGGCTTTATTTTTTGCAAACACAATATCGCGCGGTTCATCACCGACCAATAATGTACGGATCACCTTATACGGCCTTTTAGATACATCAACTACACTGATCGAGTCAGACAAATGGTTAACAACCCATGCCATATGACCACTTACAGCCACGGCAACAGGTTCTAAACCCACCGTCACACTCTGTATTAACACCATTTTTCCGTTGTCATTTAGCTTGAACACATCAAGTGAGTTATTTGATGTGTTGGTCACATAAATAAATTGTTTGTTTTCACTCATCGCGATTGGGCGTACCGGTGCAGATTCAAAACCAATGTAGTTCGCTTTTGCCTGCGGTGGTGACAATTGCGGTGTTATTTTATCTTTCGACTCAACTTGTGTTTGTATCGTTTCATTCTTACTTGCGCCACACCCCTGCATCAAAAAAACACAGGTGATAATGACAATACTCACCTTTTTCATCCTGTTTCTCATTATAAATTTTCACATTGACAATTTATAAACTAGTACAGAACACAGTTAATTGTCAACATGACAATTAATCACTCTATTGCTATAGTTGACGCAACACAATTTGAGGAAACAAAAATGGCCCGACCTAGCATGGCGACGCAGCGCCGAGAAGAGATACTCGATGCGCTCGAATCTTGTATTTTAGAATTCGGTATACAGGCGACTTCACTTGAAAATATCGCGGAAAAAGCGAATGTAAAACGTACTATATTGCGCCACTACATTGGCAATCGCGATGATATTATTTGTGCGTTAAGCACTCGATTCAAGCAAAAGTACACCTTGCAATGGCAACAGCTTTTGAGCTGGCTACCCAATAGAAACAAGTCTAAAGCCCTTATTGATGCGTTATTTAGCGTTGGTTCGGTAGAAACAATTAATAATACAATTATCGGCGAAGCTATTTTTTCAGAGGCGAAACGGCTGGCACCAATAAAACAAGATCAAGAAGCAATTATGGCGGAGTTTATAACAACCGTCAGTGAAGTTCTCATGACTGATTATGAAACCGCAGAGCAAGAAAATATCGAGCTCGTCGCTCATGGCATTTACGCAAACTACTTATTGTCTGAATCTTTTTTACCACTAAAACTGGTCGACCAAGTACATAAGCTAAAAGCAACTTCCAAGTTATTAGCGGGCACTTTAAACACTACCGCTATAGAACAGTAAATTTTCACATTGACAATTTACAGCCGAAAAACTAACCTATGCCCATTGAATAATATTTTGGATGGGCAGTATGAGACTTATCAACGCTTTTTTAGTCACGACGGGTATTGTGTTCACCGTATCGGCTTTTGCGACGTTGCAACCCGTGTCGGCGATTATGCCAGATACAACACAGCAAATTACCAACATAAATAAAGACAACAAAACCACGTTGGCTGCCCGCGATATCAACACGACCGTTGAACAACCGGTAAAAATCAGTGGTATCACCCAGTATTTGGCAATCGATAACGTGATCGAACTATGGCAGGTTTTTAATCAGCATAAAGATTTACAAAGCAAATTGACCAAGCAGCCAAATAAAGTTTATGTCGTCTATAGCGACTTTTCTAATAACTATGAAGCGGCATCTATCACCATAGGTTACAACGTTAAAGCGCTCTCCGGTTTTCAAAATGTTATCGAGCTAAACCAAAAAAACAGCACGCAATTGCTTAAAAACAAAAAACACACCGCACAAGCTTTATCCGATGCCTGGCAAAATATCGATTACCGGCACACAATCAATCAAGTTGTCGAAGTGCACACGCTGTCGTCAAAACACACCATTGTAAGTAGCGAACTTTTTGTCAATTATATTGGGGGTTAAGATGTTTGAAGCATTTAGTACGGTACTATCTGAAAACGATATTTGGTGGCTTGAGAGTCTCATCGACAACTGGTTTCTTGTGATTGCACTCAGTCTATTTGTATTAGAGTTACTGCGTTATGCATTTAAAAAAGAGTTAACCAAAAACCTAGTTGGCGACAGCATTGCGAATTTTGTCACCCTTACACTGTTTATTTTAATTGTTTTCTTTGTCGCCGCAGCTTATGCAAGCGTCTTCTTTTATGTGTACGAACACTTTCGGTTAATTGATTTACCACTGACGCCATGGACAATCATATGTTGCATTGTATTAGCCGACCTCGCCTACTATTGGGAGCATCGTTTTCTGCACAAAAATGGCTTTGCATGGGCAACACATACAGTTCATCATAGTTCGCCGCATTTTAATATTTCAGTTGCTTATCGTCATGGTCCGATGGACTGGTTTTTTCCTTTATTTTTTCATTTACCGCTCGCGCTATTTGGCTTTCATCCATTTATGATTTTTCTTGCCGAAGTCATGGTTCAGGTATATCAAACCTTATTGCATACCGAAACAGTCAAGAAGCTACCAAGACCAATTGAAGCAATTTTTAATACACCATCGCATCACCGTGTTCACCACGCAACAAATAAACAGTACTTAGACAAAAATTACGGCGGTATCTTTATTATTTGGGATAGACTCTTTGGCACTTTTGCAAAAGAGACAACGAAGGTAAAATACGGGGTTTTTCCGCGCATCAATAGTGTGAACCCAATTACCATCTTTTTCTCTGGCTACCGTAAATTGATGCGCCAAATCATCAATGCACCAAATTGGTCATATCGTATAAAACTTTTGGTAAAGCCACCGTTATGGGCTTGGCAGCAGGAACAAAACAACAAATAAAAGCAACTGAGCTAAAAAATATTTATTTACACTATAAACACCATCACCCAACCATGTTCATGGTAAAGTCCCGTTTATCATGAACATTCGATTAAGCACTATGCTCGAATCACAAACTAAAAGGCTGTTATTTAAATAATTTGGCTTCAATAAGGAACATAAAATGACCTCACCTGTTGTTATTATTACTGGCGCAAGCCGCGGGATTGGCGCAGCAAGCGCAAAACTCTTTGCTGAAAACGGCTATGCAGTGTGTGTTAATTACTTATCGAATCATGAAGCAGCAACTAAGGTCGTCAATGAAATACGTGAAAGCGGTGGTATTGCCATTGCCGTACAGGCGGATGTCAGCAACGAAAACGACGTTGAACGCCTATTCAAAACGGTTGACAACGAGCTCGGTCAGCTCGCTGTTCTTGTTAATAACGCGGCTATTTTGCAACCACAAATGCGTTTTGAAATGATGTCGCTTGAACGTATTGAACGTACACTCATCAAAAACATTGCAAGTACCATGCTTTGTTCACAACAAGCGATCAAGCGTATGTCAACTAGTCATAATGGCAACGGAGGTTGTATCGTTAATGTCTCCTCTGGTGCATCGCGCACGGGGTCGCCAAATGAATATATTGATTACGCAGCCAGTAAAGGCGCGATTGATACCTTTACCAAAGGGCTTGCGCTTGAAGTCGCGGCAGAAGGCATTAGAGTTAATTGCGTCAGACCTGGGCTTATTTATACAGATATGCATGCCGATGGAGGTGAAGCTCAAAGAGTCGATCGACTTAAAAGCAAGTTGCCATTGCAGCGCGGGGGACTGCCGAGTGAAGTTGCAGAGGCCATTTATTGGTCTGCCAGTGACAAGTCGTCATTTTCAACTGCTAACTTTATTGATGTAAGCGGTGGATTATAATACTGACACTCGTTCACCTTTTTTTATTTGTGATGCTAACTGCAAAGCGCCCAAGCGCGCTTTTGCAGCACTCGTATACACGTTACTGGTATGCACAACTTCACAATCAGGGGCACTTAAGATTTTTGCCGCAATCCGTGAGGTATTCGCAAGTAAACTTAGTTGGTGCTTACTTTTATCTGATAAACTAATGCAACCTGATGCGTAAAATAAAAACAGTGATTCGCTGTAAAGTAGCGTGCCATGGCGTTCATTGTGTACGTTGGGTGCCATTATCGCTGCAATAAAATCAATCTCTTCACTTGAAATAAGCGCCATTCCTCTCTCCTTTATATGACATCGATAGTACAGATGATCATAACGAATTCAACTGAACAGATAATTAATACATTGTGTCTTATCTTGTTAAAAGTAGTAAAAACGGTGTACAGATTGTAACTAGGAAAGTTTTGTGACGTGCTGAGACTAAGTATGGTGAAGGCTATTAGTTATAACTAATAGCCGTGCCTATTACTTACTTTTTAATCGCTTTAATCGAATAGAGCAGTGGAACTTGTTGTTCTTTAAATAAGAGTTGATAGCCTTTATTTTCAACCCACTCGAGTCCATCAAAACACGGGTATGGGCTATAAGCATGTTCACTGAAACTTTCTATTGATAACCCCGCACTAATAAGCGCACTTATCACCTCGCTCAGAGTATGCGGCCATGTCATGATAGTTGATTTACTGCCATCGCAGTTTTCTGTGTATGTGCCGTCTTCTTCGATGTCCGGCTGAGCCTTTGGAAAATACGAGTAACCGCACAATAAATCATTAAAAGTATGAAATTCAATCAAGTGAAATTCGCCACCTGTTTTTAATGACGACGCAATTGTTTGCGCCCATTTTGTTAAATCAGGCAACCAACAAAGAACGCCGTACGAAGTAAATACAAGATCAAACTCTTTATCGTTTTGTTCGCCAAACTGGTATACATCTTGGCAAATAAATTCGGCGTCAAGTTCCAATGTCGTTGACAACTTTTTGGCCTGTTCGATTGCTTCAGACGATAAATCAACCCCTGTTACTTTTGCCCCTAACCTTGCCCATGACAAGGTATCTTGACCAAAATGACACTGCAAATGCAACATCGATTTACCGGTTACATTACCAAGCTGCAGCAACTCAATATTGTTGAGTGACGACTTGCCGTCTATAAAGCTTTCAACATCATAAAACTTTGAATCTACATGAACTTTAGTACGTTCGTCCCACGTTTTTTTATTAATTTCTAAGTAGTCCATCGCAATAACTCTTTGTGCTTTTAAACATCAAAGTCTACTTTAGAGCGAAGTTAAAACACAGTAAAGTGAGAATACGTAATAAATTATGATTTAGATAATATCCTTGTATGAGTCAATTGATTTCATTTAAGCTAATAAAACGATAACCGCCCAACATTTAAATATAAATATGCTCCTTTGCAGTCAACGATTAACCCTAAAACCGCTCGATAATTCGGACAAGTCACTTTTTATCGAAATGGTGATGTGTCCAAAAATCATGGCACATTGTTATGACCCATCCACTTATGAAGATGCCGAAGCAAGCTTTGCGCGTTTTTCAAAACCTTGGGATCCGCAAAGTGATGACTGGCTTTGTTTTGGTATAAGTGATCTAAATAGTGGTGAAAAAATTGGCAATATCTCGATAAAAATTATTAATCACGAAGCGAGAATCGCCGAAGTCGGTTTTTTAATTTGCACTGCACAGCAAGGCAAAGGTTTTGCCTTTGAAGCCCTTTCAATGGTTAAGGAGTATACGTTTAACAACTTAAAAATGAATAAGCTTGTCGCGGTATGCTCCGTAAACAACACAGGTTCAATCAAGTTACTCGAAAAATCGCGCTTTGCTCGCGAAGGGCGTTTAAAGCAAAACGCCCTTATCAATAATCAGTTAGTTGATGATTATAGTTATGGCTTGTGTAGTGAAGACGCTAATTTAAAGTAATGGGTACATTTGGCGCAGGCGTTTTAATGGTGCGTAGCGATTTATCGAGCACACCTAGCCAACGCGCCATTAAGTTGCGATCACCATTTTTTTCAGCCATTTTAATATTTTCGCGTACCATTGGCTCAAGTTTGTTTCGCGTAAACTCCTTACCGTGTACATGCTCAAGGGCTCTGCGATAACTCAAAATAAGATAATAACGCGTACGCAAGTTGGCCTTTTTATATTTAAGCTTCATCAATGATTCTAAAATTTTTAATGAACTTTCAACTTCGCCGCGATCGAGTTTCATTGACACTAAGTCAGCACCTATTTTTGCTGTTGCATTGGCATCGTTACACTGTTCACAGTGCGCGCTTTGCCATGTGTCATGCATGTAGTTCGCGATATAAAACTCGTAGAGCGGAATAAACACCTTCGATGTCCCATTAAAAATCACACCTGAAATTTTTTCTGCATCGTTTTGATACTTGAGCGCTTTGGCGTAGGCTACCTTAAAGCGCCGCTTTGATTCATCTGGGCCATCGTTTTTTTCTAGATAGATACGGTACTCTTCGCGACTGTGATTCATCGGATCAATATAATAAATCCCGACTTGATCCCACCACTTAGGTTTAGGCACCGCTTTTTCAAACTCAGGCCATTTGGGCCAACTTTGTTCGGCAATGCGTTCTTTTTCAATCACATCTTTTGAATTTGGATCCTTAGAACACGCACTCAACATAAGTGTTACAAGCAACCAAGCTAACAGTTTTATTTTGTAATTCGACATAACGAGACAACTTCGATTCTATGTAATCCTATTACCGCCTAAAAAAGCATTCAGTGCAACCTCCGATTTTAGAGCCAGATAACTAAGACTACTTTTTTACTTTAATCTCGCGATGTACGTTATCGACCTTGCACAACAGGCACAACGCGAAAGTTTTTAAACTTCACTTCGCGTGGTTTATCTAAATGAGTTATTTTACTCGCTAAGTCCTTGAGGTCATCCACCGAGAGCGGCAAAAACGCTTCGTTATGATGAAATTTAGCTCCGACTTCAAACTCGTGTCCATGTCGATCAATTTCAATATGTGCGCCGAGTAACCCACGCACCGGATGCTGCTGTGTAATAGATACAAGTTTTGCAATACTTGCTTTAAATTGCAGCCAATCCCTCACGTACAAGCGCCCAGGATAAAATGTATCGCCCGTGTAAAGTATCTGAGTTTGCTGGTCGTAAACTGAAATAGCGCCATGTTGATGACCCGGTGTTGGATATAACATTAAGCGCCGGTTTCCTAAATCAAATTCGAACTGACCTGCCGGCCAATGCCACAAATTTGCAAATTGCATCACGTTCTCTCGCTTTGCACCGATTACATTAGCAAAGCCTGCAGCGATAAACTGCTTGTCACCGGCAACATGATCGCTATGGTTGTGCGAATGCAATACCATGAGCGTCGGTATCTTCCCTGACTGATAATAGGCAGACATAATATTTTTGATATGTGATGCAAGCGGCATTTTTTCTGCACTTTCGATCGCGCCAGTATCAAGTAATACAGCTTGTTTATCACCTAAAAATAAATATAAAAACGGAGCTTCATAGTGTAGACATTTATTTTGCCTAAATATGTAAGTACTCGCATCCAATTGAAATGTTTCAACTGCGGGTGCTGTAGCAAGCTCACAGTTTACGTCTCCACTATACCAAGCATGCGTTTTCAATTGATTTAAATTGTCCGCCAATAGCGGCGTGCACAATAAAAGTAGAACGGCAACAATCAATCGATTCATTGGAAATCCTTTGTCTCTAAATAAAATGGGGTCGCGTTAAGGCACTGCTCAATTTGTCTCGTGACGCTAGTTGTAAGTTGTGATGGCTCACAACTAACTGGCCCCTCGCGGCTTTGTGATACCCACGTAAGTGCATCAAAGCTCGGTTTACTTGCTATTTGATGGATCGCAAGCGTTGCGCCTGATGATAACGTGATTAAATCAAATTTCAGACCAGACGGAGCTTGATTCACTACCTGGCGCTTATACACTAACTTTTTAAACGACACAGTCACGCGACCAAACACCTTTCCACCGCGTTCAAAATGGCCAAGATATAAAACGGCATCTAGCGTAAATATATCTCCGGCAATCAATTTCGCTAAATCAAATCGCTCTGGAAGAATTGTCATTTGTTTAGATGCTGCACCTTGCTTGATGAGATGCGTATCTGACAGTTCAACCTCATAAATAAGTTGAAAATCATGAGGTGCGACATGTAGCGGCAAATGGCTTGCATACCAGCTGTCATTTTCGCTTTGAAATAACACCATGCCGTGATGGCCAACATAATGTGAATGTTGTGATTCATGAGCGTGCGCACCCATGCAACATAACAGGATTAAATAAGAAACTATTCTATACATATTAAACGTCCGAAGATTAAACCATGTATTCAAGTGTACCCTTCAAACTATTAAGCTATAATTAACAAAACGACAACAGTTAATTCCAAATTGGAAATAGTATGGATATTAATGTTCTCAAACGCTTTTTAACAATTGCAAACCATGAAAACCTTCAGCGTAGTGCCACTGTGCTTAATACAACGCCCAGCGCGCTGTCAAAATCATTGCAAAAGTTGGAATTAGAATTAAATACACTATTGTTTAATCGACGCGGCAAACAGCTGAAATTAAACCAACAAGGCAAACATTTTCTTGGCTATGCGCAACATTTAGTGCATGAGTACGAGCAAGTGCTAAGCGAATTTAAGGGGCAACAGTATATACACAACTTGTCGGTCGCAGGCCCTGCAATACTCACTAACTACGTGGTAGCCAAGTTACATCTATTCGCCCCAATTGAACGATTTCACACGAGTATTTTTAATTGTTACGAAGGTGAGGCACTGAATCAGTTACGTACAGGTCACGCCGATATCGCTATTGTTACAAAAAACGCATTATCCAAGCAGGACTCAAAGTGGCTTTCATCTATTTTTTTGACTAAGTGTGATTTCAGCATTGGTTGCTCTTCGCAATTCAAAGCTAAATTCAATGCAAAGCCGCTCTCGCAATGGCCGTTTGCCTGTCCAACTGTGTCACCATTTTGCGGAATTGAACGAGGAACAGGCAATGATAATTGGCCAGATAAAAATATTATGCGCACAATTGCATTTAAAACAGATCAGTTTACTTCCTTACTGCATTTGGTAAAACACCATTTGGCCTGTGCCTATTTACCAAGTTACATCATAGAGCAAGAGCAACTACAAACCATGCCAACCCCACAATTCGATCATACCTACGATGAAGAGATGCTACTTTGTTGGCAACCATCATTGGCTTCTGGTTGGTTAAACCAACTCACTCACGAGGTACAAGGTGTTTTTTCATAATACCCACAGGCTATGTACCTAATTTAACCTTTTATCACTTCGATAAACCTAACATCACATAGCCTAAAACATGAAAACTCATGAATTCTATACTTTGCAACACATAAACCAATACCACACATGTTTTAGGGAAATACAATGATAGTGAACAACTCAAATACAATCGACCTAGTATTAACCGCAGGGCTAACTGCATTCGTCATCTCCGGACTGATATTGGCCGGCATGACATCTACATTATTCATTGGCGCGGCTATGGGCGGAGCATATTTCCTTACAAAGTAATCGCTAAAAGCACTACCATGGGAATGGTTAAATAATTTATCATTGTAAAATTGCTTTACACAACATAACTCTATGATTGAATTATCTCTCTCGTGATTGCGAAATAGACAAGTTCGTAGCCATGGAACAACAAAACGATACAGCGCGTTTTATTATTCCGTATCCATTTGCAAAGCACCAATCTGAGATGGCTAAAGAAAATATCACGTATTTATCTATTTATGATGTGAATTCCAACGAACAAAAAACTTTAGCCGGTTTTATTATTCTAGCGCTTGATAACTTACCAAATATTGAGCTTAGACGCATCGTTATTGCCCACAAGGGAAACGGACTAGGCCAACTTGCCATGCTTGCGTGTGAGGCATACTGCAAAGCGACATTCGACTGTCCGCGAATTTGGTTAGATGTGTTTGAAGATAATTTACGTGGTCAACATATTTACAATAAGCTCGGCTATCGCGTATTTAAACAAGATGTTTACCAAACTAAGAAGCTCTTATTTTTGGAAAAACACCTTTAAAAAAGTTGCCGATTTAAATGACACCAATTGAATTGATCAATTGGTGCTAATGTCTAATTCAATCTTGCTTAGTGATGTTAAATAATTTTACTATTTTATAAAAGTAACGTGATTTAACCTTTTTCGGCAAACACGACAATCACTCAAGGATATAGATATTGCGCCATATCATTTTTTTACTGATTTTATGTTTACTTAACCTGTTATCTACAGCAACGGCCGCACCATTTGGTGAACGCATTGCCATTAATTCAAACCTACTTAAGCAAGAGCGCCAAGTACAGGTTCTATTACCTGAAAGCTACAATAGTAATCCATCCGCAACATACCCAGTAATTTATTTGCTTGATGGTGATTACAATATCCATGGTATTTCAGGCATGTTAGACATGTTGGCAAATAAAGGGCAGTTAATACCTGATGTGATTTTAGTCGCAATTGCCGACAAGGGTACTGAATCATACCGCAACTTTATGACGCCCAACTTCAAACAGCCCAATAAGGACTCCGCCTCACTGTTTGCGTCTCATTTAATCACTGAATTAAAACCTTACATTCAGAAACACTACCGAGCAGCCGAAAAATCGATTTTAATCGGCCAATCCATCGGCGGTTTATTTGTACTTAATACACTCGTTGAACAACCAACCAGTTTTACTCATTATACTGCCGTGAGTCCGTCAGTCTGGGTTGGGCAAAATGCCATTGTTGAAAAGGCACAAAAACAGCTATTAACGAATTTAAATGCTCCTGTGTCATTATATTTATCATTAGGTGATGAAACGCGCATGGGTATGTATGATTTTATAAATGTACTCGATTCAGCACCAAACCCCCAATTAACTTGGCAATTCAAACATTATCCAGATGAAAATCATAATTCAGTCGGTCTGATCGCTATTAGAAATAACCTTAAACATATTTTTAAAGGATGGCACCTAGCTGAACAAAAACAAGCCACGATGAGTGCAACTGAATTAGTGGCACACTATCACAAGCTGCTTACCAACTGGCATTTAAAACAACCGATACCTGGATCTGTTGCACAAAGTCTCATGCGCTACTTTTATCGCAATAAACAAGTCGAAAAAATACCTCAGTTCGTACAACAAACACTCACGATGCTGCCACAATCACAGCAAATAATTGTTAGCAAACAGGCAAGTTACGCTGGGCATTTTGATTCCCCTGAAATGGCATTGGCAATTTTAAAAGGTATAGAAAACGACCAACAGCATTCAATTTCTTATTTAAAAGATGTCGCCAAAACATATCAGCAACTAAACCAGCCACAAAAAGCGAAGTTGTACTATAAAAAGGCGCTCAACCTTGCCTTAAAACAAAATGCTAATCAGTGGCAACTCAATATTATAAAAGAAAAACTTTAGGGATACACGATGACTCACCTCACTATTCGACCCGCAATAAAAAGCGATACAAAAACTGTTTTACATTTTATTCGCGAGCTCGCAATTTACGAAAAAGCTGAGCACGAAGTACTTGCAACAGAACAAACAATTGAATCATCACTATTTAAAGAAAACCCGCATGTTTTTGGCTTAATATGTGAATTAGACGGCGTGCCGATAGGCATGGCAGTGTATTTTTACAATTACTCGACCTGGCTCGCCAAACCTGGACTCTATTTAGAGGATCTGTATGTATCGCAAGAACACCGTGGTAAAGGTGCAGGCAAAGCACTACTAAAGCGTCTTGCCCAAATTGCGCTAGAGAATGACTGCGGTCGCTTTGAATGGAGTTGTCTTGATTGGAACACGCCGTCACGTGATTTTTATGAATCCATCGGCGCGATCGCACAATCTGAGTGGGTCGGTTATCGTATGTCAGGTCAAACGTTACAATCGTTTGCAGACGAAACATAATTCGTCTGCAAAATACGACATAACCAAGGCTTAACCTGCAACCGTCGCTGATGTAACTGACGTTTTCGATAAACCTTGCCAGCGACGCTCAAGAGAAAAGATTGTAAAGCCATAACACAACACCACAACGATAGGTTGTAATACAAAGCTCATTTCAGGGAAAAAAATAAACAATACAGTGCAGAACACAGTACGTATAACGGCATGGGCAATACATACTTTTAAGTTACAAATAACACCGTGTACTAACCACATTAATCCTGATTGCACAGCGATTGCAAATGGCAGTGCATACGGGTTTTCCATGGCAAATGAAATACTGATCGCAAAGGTTAAAAACGTCATGCCTACTGCGGCAAGAAAAATTGAATCAAATGGGTTGCGTTCGCTATTTTTTTGAAAATTAACGCTCTCACCCGTTAACTTAGACAATCCCATACCTAAATACACTATCATGCCTGTGCCGATATAAACTGACCAAACTTGCAGCGTGAGGTCAAACATCGAACCCGTGACAATCAGCAAACTCCAAACGATCATGCCAGCTAGTGGCACAGCCAAAAAACGACGGTTTTTATAATTTTCTAAATGCGTTTCTAAACTAACTTTGTTCATAAGTAGGCTCCTTCAGTAGATGGTTAAAGTATGAGGGAGCAGATATTGTTTTTTCAGTGTTTTTTGTCATTTGTTCGTATGACAAATGTCACATCATTGAAATCGATTTATTACAGCACCGATGTTTTGAGTCCCGCTTGGGTCAAAATAGAGATGTGATTCGATAATTCGCGTGGGCTGTCAGGTGCATGTAAAAAACCGCCTAAGCGGCTGCCGAGCAAGTCGCGGCGAATTTCATATTTAAGTTGGTTCATTGCATTAATCGCGCTTTCACCTTTTACAATATATAAATCGAGTGGCATTAAATTTGGTAGCCGCAGAGACATTGTGATGCGTGCCATCCATCCAGGATACATACGCAAAATATCTGAAAATGACAAACGAACTTGATGGCATTCGATAATTTTTAATCCTGAAGCAGCAATTTTTCTTTCAACATAAATTTTTTTCCGAAAAAGATACGCTTCTGGCTTTAACATGCAAAATGATTTACTCGGCCCAATTACTTTACTCAACTTAACACCCACTACATTTGTTCTGTTCTCGCTGCTACACATCCATAAGTGTATAACACGGGAAAAATATTATTTCTTGGTGGTCACATTTATATTGGTACGCTAATTAATCAATAAGTTCAAATTTATTACGATGATACGCTGCTTACTTAGCTTTACCAAGGTACAAGCTGGCTGCTACCATAACGCGATACTCATTAACCGTTGGCAATTTTTTGGAATATATCGACACCCTCATAATTGGTGCTGGCGTCGTCGGACTTGCGACAGCCGCAAAACTAAGCGAGTACCGAGAAGTTTTTGTAATAGAACAAAATATGCATTTTGGTGAGCATACATCAAGCCGCAATAGTGAAGTGGTCCATGCCGGTATTTACTACCCAACAAACAGCTTAAAAGCCAAATTGTGTGTACGCGGTAAAGAGTTACTATATCGGCATTGCAGTACCTACCATGTGCCCGTTAAACGCATTGGTAAAGTACTCATTGCACAATCTCAGCACCAAATTGACCAACTTGAACACATTCGCCGTCAAGCGCGGCTAAATGGTGTTACCGACCTGACGTGGTTGAGCGATCGCGAGCGAAAAGTCGCAGCACCGCAAATCGCATCCAAGGGTGCGCTTTTTTCCCCCTCAACGGGTATTATAGATAGTCATCAACTGATGTTGTCATTTATTAGTCAGCTTGAAAAGAATCAAGGTCACTACGTTGCTAACACTCAATTTTTAACCGCGCAGCCCAACCAAAACGGCTTTATAGTGACGATGATATCAGGCGGTGAGAAAATACAACTACAATGCAAACACATTATCAACGCAGGCGGATTATTTGCACAAAAAATAGCAAATAACATTCAGCAGTTACCAAGCGAACTTATTCCTCGGCTCCACTATTGTCGCGGACATTACTTTTCATACCAAGCAGCGCACCCATTTCAGCACCTTATTTACCCGCTCCCAGAAAAACATGGGCTTGGTATTCACGCGACAGTGGACTTAGCAGGACAACTTAAATTTGGTCCAGATACCGAATTTATTGATTCACTCAGTTATCACACAGACGCCGATCTAAAAAATAAGTTTGTCAGCGCGATTAGGCAGTATTGGCCGCAACTCGATGAGAGCAAACTTCATGTAGATTATGTGGGGATTCGTCCAAAGCTAACGAGAACAGGGGCGCAAGATTTTATGATCCAATGTGAAGCGGAGCATAAAATCCCAGGCCTGATTAACCTATTTGGCATTGAGTCACCCGGCCTCACCGCAAGCATGGCGATTGCAGAATCTATCGCCCAGAAGCTTACTCCATAGGCGACCTTTTGTTTACGCCTAACCGACGCACCTATTTTATCGCATCAACATTCATTTAAACTAGCTACGCATAAAATTTGGATGCTCAGCAAATTGAGCAAGCACAGGAAAAAGCTGACTTATTTCACTGTTTGATAGCCCCATCCAACGCGCAAAATTAGCCGCGTATTGTTCGATTGCCATGGTCGGAATTAGCCGACCACTACCAACATCTAAATCATGGTTAAACGTTGCAGGAGGTAGATCGCCATAAATGGTGCCCCCCTTTACAGCACCACCTACAACAAAATGATGGGCTCCCCAACCATGATCGGTCCCGTCACCATTAATTGCCAGAGTGCGACCAAAATCCGATGCAGTAAATAACGTGACTTTATCGCTTAAGCCAGCTAATTGTATTTGCGTATAAAAAGCGCTAACCGCATCATCGAGCACCTTTTGCAGTTCAGGTAATTCACGGGCTTGATCTGAATGTGTATCAAAGCCTCCGAGCGAAACGACAAACACCTGTCGCTTTGTGCCAAGCTGCTGATTCGCTTTTACCACATTGGCAACACTTGCGAGTTGCTGGCCAAGCGGCGTATTCGGAAATGTCGATGTATCGTTATTATTATCGCCTACCGCCTCTTTAAATAGCGCATTCGCTTCAAATGCGCTGCGATGTTTGTTAACGATATCTTGCTCTAGAATATTGCTCGTTGTCCTTTGGGCTTGCGAAAAATGATCATTGAACTCACTCGCCAATTCTTCATTTACATTATTCAACAAATTAACATCGAGCGCTTTACCGCCAATAAGATGATACGGCGATGTCGTTTCGCCGGTAATCATTAATTCACCACTTGACATTGTCATCGCAGAAAATGGGCTTGTATTACTTTTACCGTTTGCCATAAGCGCGTCGTGGATTTGGCCTGCCCAGCCGTATTGCGCCCCTTCAGTGCTGCCCGACATCCAAGTTGATTGCTGGTCATTATGAGAAAATAATCGCGACGGTAAGTTTGCCATGCTATTTTCAATTGCAGTTTTTGACGTCGGCTCAAGCAAGGGGCCAACATTGCCAACCACCGCCATATTCCCTTGCTGATACAAGGCTTGCATCCCGGGCATTTCAGGTGGTAAAGCAAACTGTCTCGCACCAAATCGACTCGGCACAGTAAGTGGCAACAAGTTTGCTTTGTCACGAGAATTGGCATAACGATTAAGTAATGGCTGTCGAATATTTGCCCATGACGCATACCCCTCACTATCGCAGGGGATTAACGTATCGTAGCTATCCATGCCGCCATATAAAAATACACAAACCAGCGCTTTATAATCGTCATCACTTTCAACTTCACTGGCATGGGCCAACATTGATGATAAACTTGTCATTGTCGCGGCAGCAGTCACTGAGGCTGAGCTCAACTTTAAAAAATTACGTCTATTCATGATGCTCTCCTACAGCTGCACTAAATAATCAGAAGAAGTCATTACCATAAGAACGGCAAGCTTTACGCGGTTTTCATGAGACTCGAGTTTTGTCACGGCAGTTGTTATGCGCGCTATTGTTTGCTCCGACAGTGCGTTGGCGGTCAACAGCAAGTTGAGATGTGCCACCAGCGCGTTAGCATTTTCGGCGAGCGCGACTTCATCATCATAAGAGACCAAAAAGCTGTCCGGGGCGTCTTCTGGGTCTAGGTCAAGTCCTTCAGACTCAATCGCTTCAGCAATCCAATCCACATCCACGTTCGCTTGCTGTCCGGTGATAAAATAGGTCATAAAGTTAATGTAACCTGGAATCGACGTCGCATTCGTAATTTGTAATTCAGGGGCGACTAACTCGTTTTCAGCACTTACCGAGCCAGGTGCTTTATAACCTGGTCGAAAGAAATTAAAAACACTGGGTGCGCGATACGGATGCTGACCTAAACGGGTCGCTGAACTGGTATCCCATAACGGCAATACAAATTCAGGCCAAATGTTGTGCGCTTCAAATGCACGGGCCCACTGTGTAAATCGAATAATGGGTTCGCGGATCTTCCCACCCGCTAGCGCGGTTGTAGCAAGAGCTTCGCTATCAAACAAAATAGCCGCAACCGTCGCCGCCATATCGCCCCGTTGTTCAGTACCGACTTGGTCGCCATTTGGCAGGACAAACTGGCCGCTTTCAAATACACTTGCAACGCGCTGCACATAAGCCGGTGTCGGATTACTCACCACTAAGCGCTGAATGAGTTGCTGTGAGATAAATGGTGCCACATTGTGATGAGCGAAAATGGCATCCAATGCCATATTGATTGACGCTTCCGCCGATGTATCTTCGGCAATGGTTGTTTGTAAAAACGACTTTTCTTTGTCTGAATGTTCTTCGTCAAAAATCCACATTGGTACACTAAAGGCCGCAGCAACTGATGTTTCAATTGCCTCTTCGTCTAAGTTGAGTCCGGTAAAAACCCGTGCTAAACCTTGTATATCATCATTGTTATAGGCTTCAATTTGCGCGCCTTCGTCATCTTTTTTAGGCGCACCATCGAGGTTGAGTTCCGTAACACCGATAGTAAACAGCTGTAATAACTCGCGGGCATAATTTTCATCAGGCTTTCGGCCAGTTTCATCATTACCTTTTTTATTTCCCATATAGGTTAAATAAAACCCCATGGCCGGTGAATAAGTGACTTGCTGCAATATATCTCGGTAATTGCCAAACGCATTCTTAATTAATATATCTTGGTAATACGCCATGGCCTCCGCATGCTCTGCCAATTCATCGCCCGAATTAGTCGATGTTACCAATATTTCAGAAAGCGCAAACGCAACTCGTTGGCGCAATTGGTCATCGGCTTCGATAGCGTGTTGCCAAAATGCCAAGGAGGTCGATGCCATATAAACTAAACTTGGCTCTTCAAAGTCTTCAGGTCGGGTATATTTGGCAATGGATGACATTAACAATGTCGGAGGTAAGCTTAGCTGGCTTTGAAACCATTCTGACGCGGTGGTCTCTTCATAAAGATCCACATCACTGGGCGTTGCACCAAAGCTGGCGCGGTTGATAAACCGAATTGTGTCGACCGGTGTTAACCACGTTGAATCAATCACCACCACAGGGTCATCTGGTTTGATATCTTTATTGGTTGTTGAATTGTCGCTGCTTGCTTCACCGCCACCACATGCGATAAGTAAAACGGGTAGTACGAACCAAGCAAGCTTATTCGCTAACGACTGTTTATTTCGTGTATATTGCATTGCTCACATCCTATCTCTTAACGTCTCTTTAACTATAAAAGGAGAGTGAGCAGCCGTCTCTTACAATTAAGCATTAATTACCATACAAAATTGTATTATTTAATACTTTATTCCTGCACCGGTAGAAGAATATCGAACACGGCTCCTGATTGGTTTGGAATTAACGTAATACTCGCTTCATGTAAATCACAGATTGCTTTCACAATACTTAAGCCAAGACCATTGCCCGGTTTACCACGGCTGTAATCTACTCGGTAGAATCGCTCAAAGATATGGCTTGCGAACTGACTATCGATTCCAGGTCCAGAGTCACCAATTTGCAATAGTGCACCATGCACACTACTTTGCAAGCGGATCCAAACTTTTGCCTGCTCATCACTATAAACCAGTGCATTTTCGAGCAAGTTGCTAACCATTTGATTAAGTAAATCAATATCGCCTTGGCACATCACATTGTCGACGACTGAAACCTGTAATTGTTTGCCGCTATCTTCGAATACCGGTAAATAGCTTTCAGCAAGGTCACTTATCACAGATGAAACATCAACGAGCTTAAACCCCGCTTTTCGTCGACCCGATTCAATTTCGTTAAGGCGAATAAGATTACTAAAAGTTTTAATAATGTTTTGTAAATCGGAATCTGCTTTTTCAAGGTGCACTATCATCGCGCCTTTGTCATCAAGGTCTTGTTGCATCAACTGTATGCGATTCGCAACCCGAGACAACGGCGTTTTTAAATCATGCGCAATGCCAACTGACATCGTTAGCATTTGCCGATGCAATGTCGCCACTTTGTCGAGCATTTGATTCAGTTGCCCCGTTAAGCTTTTGATTTCAAGGGAAGACGAGCAGACTACAAGACGATTGGTATCTGGTTTTTGCGCAACGCCATCGATTTGCAGCGACAAATTCGTTAATTCGTTTATTAACCAACGACTGAGTACATAGGTGATAGTTGGTAACGCAAGCAAAACAAACAAAAATAGCACAAAAACACTTCGAACAAGCTGACGTTTAAAGGTTTGAGCCTCGTCGCCAATCGGCATTTGTAACATCAATTGCGCGCCGTCTTCAAGCACAGTGCCATAGCCGATAACACGTATTCGCTCATCGTCAACAACGTATCTATGCCGTTGAAAGCCTCTGTAAATATCAAGTTCTTTAGCCCCAGTAACGAGGTTGCTTTCATTATCATAAAAGGCAAACACTAAATCATGATGCTCAAACCGTGAGAGCATTTCTTCGTTATCAAATATTGGACTCTCGTCTAATTCATACTCTTCTAAAAGCGCCGTTAATCCTTGCTCTAGATATAGCTCAACAACCTCTTCAGAAATGCCTTTTAATTCATTGCGAATTTCACTGTGATGCGCTTTCACTTTTAAAAACGTCGTTAACGCCAGTAACAATGACGCACAACAAAATAACGCAAGCAAGCTAAGAAGTACGCGCTTGAAAATAGGCCGACTAAATCGACTCTGTTTACTCGGAGATGACATAACCGCTCCCGCGCACTGTTTTAATTAGATCATGATCAAAAGGTTTATCCACCTTATTACGCAACCGACTAACATGAGTCTGTACCAAGCTCGTTTGCGGATCAAAGCTAAACCCCCAAACCTGCTCTAATAACATGGTTTTAGTCACTAGCTGATTTGCATTCATCATAAGGAATTCGAGAATTTTATATTCGCGTGGCATTAAATCGAGCTCAGTGCCCGCACGGATACACTTTTGCTGTGTGCGATCGAGCGAGAGATCAGCCACACTCAATATATGATTTGCTTGTTTTAATGGTGAGCGCCTTGCAAGCGCGCGTAATCTTGCCATCAGCTCTGAAAACGCAAACGGCTTAACGAGGTAATCATCGGCGCCAGCATCGAGTCCGGCCACGCGATCACTGGTTTCTGCAAGTGCGGTCAAAACAATAATTGGTGTTTCAATGCCACTGCCGCGCAACAATTTTATCGCATCGATACCGTCCATATCCGGCAACATACGATCAAATATCAAAACATCATACAATTCGGTTGACGCCGCAAGTATACCGTCTTTGGCGTTTAAAACATGTTTAAGCGCATCACCTTGCTGATGCATACCGCGCGCTATAAATTCAGCTGTATCTTGATCATCTTCTATTAGCAGTACATTCATATTGCAAAACCACAGTAATAACTCTTTTATCTTAGCGTGTTAACGCGTTTAAGGAAGTTACAATTTCGTAATCTTCTGTTGTATTTGCAATATAAATGAAGAAGTCACCCTTTTTTTACCATTTCCAAAAAGCAGCCCCTATATTTTTTGTTTTTCCCGAATCAGGAGTTAAATACCAGGATTTCTTTTGTTGGTTATTGTGAAGGGTGTAGTCCAAGTAATCAGAATACGCTTCACCTAAATCAACGTATTCGAGTGGCGGCAACCAATCATCAGGAAATACTAACGAATAAGGGTAGCCATTGTTATCTTTGTATTCGTATATCCCATTCCTGTCATTACTCGAACTTGAAAGTAAAGGGGCAAAGCCAGGTAAATGGATTTCAAATCCAGTAGAGTGCACATGAATATAAGGATCATATGGTGGGTTAGGTACAGCATCGTATGCAATTGGCTCATCAAAATCCACAGCGATACTAAACTTGTGTCCTTTTATAGCCTGTTGGCCTGACAAGGTGTTCGCGAATTCACTATTATCAACTTTTAACAAGCCCTTTGTGTTCTCATATACTTTTAAGTTTAACTTATCATCAACCCTAAGAGACATTGGGTAGCCACTAACTTGCTCAACCGAATCTGGTTTAAATAGGTTTAGTGTAACGTCACCTGACACACTTTGTGTAAAAGGAATATGAAGATACCAATCATGATTATCTGACGCACCACGCGCAATCATATAACCTACAGCAATCAACGACACGACTTCCGTTTCGTTCATACCAAAACCAACTCGATAGCCAATCACCAAGTCATTGAAGTCATAGTCACCGTAATGAGGATATCGATCTTCATATGCAACAACATAAAACGAGTCACTACTCGGATAATAAATCCAAGAATCAACATTTTCAGTAATTTGATTTTGAGCAATAACAAGCGGGGCAAGCTCAACACCGGGTGCTAATTCCTCTAAGTAACGAGCATCTTCTGGATTAATTAAAGCAACATCTTCAAAGCCGCCAGTAAAGTCATAAAATGCTTCAGGGTCACCCAAGCTACCATTCGTTTCAAGAAGCTCTACATAGAGCATTGCTTGCTCTGCTTGAGATATATTAATATCAACATCAAAACTCAATAACGCATCATATAATTGCGTGACATCTGTGTTTTGACTTCCTGTTAAACGAGATGAGCCTGTTTCACCAATTAAAGTGTAATAGAAAGAGCGTGATTGTGAGCCTGCTTCAGCGAGTAAGCTAGAAGTTGGTGTCACGAAGTTTACATATTCATAGTTCGTGCCATCGATATTAAAAACAAGTTTTGCTGACTTAATAGCGACCCCTTGCGTTGCAGCCTTTTCTGTGCCATTTGCACTCTCATTGATATCAACTGCAAAAATAATCTTTCCATTATGCGCGTTTCTTAGTGATTCTAAGTCTACACTAGAGAGGTCATTTTTTGCCTGTTGCGCTTTAAACATATCGATAATACCTTCGCCTTGTTTAATTGTGTCTTTCAGCTTTACAGAATTAACAGCGCTCAATTCAGATGAGTAAAAAACTAGGGTAATAAATAAAAGATTGTATAGTCTCATAGTTTTATCACTCCATTTATTTGTTTATCTTGCGGAAAGTCAGAGAAAAGATCGAAGTAGATTTGGTCTACATTATTGGGCACATGAATTGAGAACTGACTCTGTGGATTAGCTTTTCCTAGATACAAAGTACGATTGGAATCGGTATATACTTTTAAAAATACTGTATCAGATGTAAATTCATAATTAGTTACGTCAATCGTGACTTTAAAGTCTTTATACTGGTTAAAATTAGAATCGTCAGTCAATTTATTGTCTGCTAATAAAGAGCTAACCTTTTTCTCAACTGGGGGGTTATCTACAGATGAACTAGTTTCCGATTCTCCCCCTCCGCACCCACTCAAAAGGGCAATACAAATAGCTAGATTTAGTTTGTTCATAATCATACCTAAACGTTGTTTTGTACAATTGAGATGCAACTATCCAACCAAAAAAATAACACTTATTTTTCAATCACATATAAAATTTTTATTTTGTTTTTTGCAATTTGCACTGCAAATTAAAATGGATGGTAATTTTCAAATAGGATTACATCGGTTCACAATCACGAGACATCAGAGGTTTGACCAGACCTAAAAATGTCATATATGGTAGTTAAAATTAATAATAAAAACAAAAGGAAGCAAAATGAACTCAATTTCCCGTCGCCAATTTATCAAAGCATCCCTCTATGGTTTAGGAGGAGCAACAATTTCAATGTCGTTATCAGGGTGCGGCAGTAGCAATAAATCAACCGCAAAAAACGATTTTGAGGTTGCCTTTAACCACGGTGTGGCCAGTGGTGACCCGCTCAGTGACGCTATCATTTTATGGACACGGGTTACGCCAAGCCGTGAAGAAGCAGGTGTCAACCTGACGCTGCAAATAGCAGATGACGCTGATTTTAAAGATAACTTAGTACAACAAGATGTGATTGCACTGGCATCACACGACTACACCATTAAAGTTGATTTTTCAGGTCTTAATGCAAATAGTCGCTACTATTATCGTTTTATTACCGATGCCCAAGTATCGCCAACTGGCCAATTTAAAACATTGGCAACCAGCGGTACTGATCCAGTCAAATTTGCAGTGATGTCATGCGCTAACTATCCCGCTGGCTATTTTCATGCTTACGCTGAAGCTGCGAAAATGAATGACCTCGATGCTGTATTGCATCTCGGCGATTATATCTACGAATATGGCAAAGACGGATATGCGACAGAAAACGCGGCAAACTTAGGTCGCGAGCTGGCAAGCGATAATCAGAACGAAATTCTCAACTTGACTGACTATCGAAAACGTTATGCACTTTATCGCAGTGATGCGCATTTACAAGCGCTGCATGCTAGTACACCTTTTATTGCGGTATGGGATGATCATGAAGTCGCAAATGATGCCTATGATGGCGGCGCTGAAAACCATAACGATAATGAAGGCAGCTATGCCGAGCGCCAGCTTGCAGCGCTGCAAGCTTACTTTGAATGGATGCCTATTTGTCCTTATGTTAAAGGTAAAACCGAGAGTTTATATCGTGATTTTTCATTTGGTGACATGGTGTCGCTCTATATGCTCGATACACGTCACGAAAGCCGTGCAAAACCGCTCGATTACAGTAATTATCTCGACCCAGCGACCGGCCAGCTTGATAGCCAATCATTTATTGCTGATTTAACCAACCCCGCACAGCAATTGTTAGGTACTTCGCAATTACTCTGGTTACAAGACAAAATGCAGCAGTCTTCGGCAAAATGGCAAGTGCTAGGACAACAAGTACTCATGAATCGCATGAATATTCCTGCCGAACTACTTGCTGAGCTGGCGAACCCAAGCAATACCACGGCACAAACCTTAACTGAGCTTGCACAAATTAAAGGTCGCTTTTTAGCAGGCGATCCAACCCTCACAGAAATTGAAAAAGCCCGTATTACAACCACAATGCCGTATAACCTCGACGCATGGGATGGTTACCCAGTTGAGCGCGAAATAATACTGCAAACAGCAAAAGCGCTCGGCAAAAACCTGATAACCCTTGCCGGAGACACGCATAATGCGTGGTCAGGTAAGCTTAAAGACAGCAACGGAAACATCTGTGGCCATGAATTTGCGGCAAGCTCGGTGAGCTCGCCAGGGCTCGAGTACTACTTGCAATTACCAAATGAAATGGCAATGCAATTTGCGGGGGCATTACAACTATTAATCGATGACCTCGACTTTGCCAACATTCATCAACGTGGCTTTATGACGATTTCGTTTTCTAAAGAGAAAGTGAGCAGTGATTGGCATTTTATCTCAAGCGTACATGAACAAAGCTACCAAATGAGTAACGCGTCATCGGAAGTATTAGCAAACTAGTTAAACAAGCGCCACAACCTGTGGCGCTTTTGATTGTTGAATTGATGTTACTTATGCGCCAATTTATATCCAATCCAAGCCATTGGAATATAAGCAAGCGTCAAATCAAACACAATAAACCAAAGCGGTGCAGGAAGCATGACAGCGCTACTTATGCCCCCTAGTAAAAAGAAACAACCTATGCCTAAAGCAAATTTTAAATAGTGACTTGTCGCAATTTTTGTTGCAATCAAAGCGCCGACTAACGTGCCCAGAGCATGCGCTAAAAACGGCGTAATAAAGTGCTTCGCTTCAAATAAATGCATTGATGCTTTGAGACTTTCCATATCCGTTGTATCAACACCAGCAGGCGCAGGAATAACTTCCCCACCAAGCATTATCAGCCCCATATTAACCACACTGGCGATAACCAAACCCGCCAATACAGCTAAAATATTACGTACGATTGTCATTTTTAATCCTGTTTGTTTTTATTATTATTTAATAATATAGATGACCAATAATCTCAATGCACGTTATAAGCAGCGCTTTATACTTGGCTTGTTACTTTGTTTGCTCGCCTAACCTATCAAGTAACGCATCAAGTATTTCATCTTTTTCATCTAGCAAGTGATCACAAATTGCAATATCAGGCATTACACCCCGTATGGTTTTCCGACCATTAACCCTAATTATTTCACCTTTCGCGATTTTCACGTTTATACCCGTTTTAGGCAGGGCATAACTAAATTGCGAGGCATATAAACTGGCGGAGTCACCTGTTTCTTCACCTACCAATGTGGCTAAGCCGTAGTCTTTTAACTGTGCAGCCGTAACCGCAGCTTGTGAATGAGATTGACGATTTATCAGCACATACACCTTGCCGTTAAAACGCATATGAGCAGGCTGCGGTTCATAAGGCTTAAAAGAATACGAGTAACTAGTGCCGTTTTCGTGCGCAAGAACCTGCTGCCAAAATGGCAACGAAATATCCCTAGTCGCCCGTGTATCTCGCTTCAATTTTTCGCTCGTTTTTAAACGAAATGATGAGCTCCAATGAAACGGTTTAGAAGCAATATATGAGACTAGATAATCGCTATGAGAGTCATTGCCACCCGCATTGTTACGAAGATCTAGAATAACATTGTCAATCTTGCGTAGCTTTGTTTGCTTAAAAAAGTTGTCAATAGTCATTCTAAACTGCGCTTCATCACCACCAAAGTGCGCCAAATAAAGATATGCTGTGTTGTTATAAAAACGACTCGAGGGTTCGCTTTTAAAAATCTCTTCACGCACTGATTCAAATTCAGCGATGGCTCGTATCGCAGGAAACTTAAATTGTTTAATTTGTCCCGACTGCAAACGCAATGTCACATCAAAATCATGTTGTTCACCAAAAACGCGCCAATAATATCGAGGCAGTGAAAACAATTCTAACTTAGCGTGTTTTAAGTAAAGACGCTCAGCGGAAATGTAGGGATAAATTTTGTTTAATACATCCTTGATTGCAAGGCTATTGATTGACATCAGCTCCGCGCCAATCAAGCTGTTTTGGCTTTTGGTGTAGTCTTTACGCACGAGTGCTCGATTATTCTCAAAGGCAAGTTCCAGCGCAAAAACGGTACCACCTTGATTTGCATAATCAAGGTACGCCTGCGCCGGAAAGTCGAGTTCGGTATGACCATTATTGATTGTACTGAGTAATTGTTGAAACAGATCAATGGCATCTTTTTGATTGTATCGCGTTTCATTCACTTGGCTGAGTAAACGCGCATACTCTCGCTCGAATTGCGCTTCGCTAATAGATGCAAACGGTGCAAAATGCGACTCAACCAATGACGTTTTTAAGTGTGCAAAATCACTTAAAATGTCGTCTTTACTAAAATCATGTGCAACAACACTCGCTAAACTTAAATTTGCGATTAAAACTGCACTCACTAATATTTTAATTAATAACGAATTACACTGCATACATGCTTCCTCTCATTTGTTATTTGAAAAGTATGTTATGCTGAGGCAAAAAAGTCCTGACAAAACCATGTCATTTAAATGACAAACTTCTGATATTACTAATTTTTTATATTATGAGCGAAAAAACACAAAAACCATACTTAGTGATCAACCAATGGCTCATATCTAATGAATCAGGGAATGTGTATGACTATTGCGAAGGGCAAAAGCCCCATGCCGATGAGGCTGTGACACGATTAGAACCCAAGTCTTTAACCTTGTTAACGATACTCGCGACATCACAAAATGAAGTGGTTAATAAAGAAGATATCATTCGACAACTTTCGCCAAGCGGTGTGATGTCAGACGAAGCACTTATTCGCAGCATCTCTAGGTTGCGAAAAGCATTACACGACGACCCAAAAGCACCGACCATTATCGAAACAATTCCTAAACGGGGCTATAAACTGATAGCTGCAAACAGGCAGTGGATCAGCTTTGAAAATGAAAGTAACGCGGCGTTAAATGTTGACGATAAATCGACACAAAATAAACACACGCGCAAAATGGCGTTTGTAGCACTGGCAGCAGTTTTTATTGTGACCGTAACCATGTCTGTCTATTTGCCATATACGACTGTTCAATCCAACGTCAATGTTACTTCGCTCGAACAAGCAGATAATTTTTATGCCAAGATGACCCGGCAAGGCAATGAAAATGCGTATGCACTGTATCAAAACACGATTGCCAATGAACCCAACTCGGCCCGCGCTCACGCAGGGCTCGCAAATAGTTTAGTGCAACAAGTTATTCGCTGGCAGCAACCGAATGCCCCAAGAGATAGCCTGCGTGAAGCAATAGAGCAAGGTATTACCACAACAGAGCAAGCGAAAAAACGACTAAACAGGGCATATCAATTGGCTTCTCGCGCTGTCGCCATTGCGCCGAAATCGAGTGATACACATAAAGCACTCGGTTTTGTTTACTCCGCACAAGGGGCATATAAATTAGCACAAAAAAGTTACCAAACAGCACTCGAGATAGATTCAAACAATTGGGCTGTTCATATTAACCTCGGTGAATTAATGGAAATCCAAGGCAATTTGCGCACCGCTCTTCCTAATTATGAGAACGCATTTCATAGCATGGCAAGTGTATATCGCGATCAATCAGCTAAAGTGCAACCTTGGTATGACAATCTCAGTGCCACCATTGCGACAAAGTATCATCAATTAAATGAGCTTGAGCAGGCCGAAGTTTGGTACCGACACACCTTACGTATCGCCCCATTTAACGCTAAAGCATTGTACGGATTAGCGCATATTCTTTATTCGCGCAATGAAGTGGCAAACGCGCGCGAACTGTGTGATCAACTTAAACGCAATACAAATCGGGACTGTCAATTACAGTCTCCTTATAAAGCATTAAAGTAAAAAACAGTTTAAATAAACCACTTTTAAAGTAAATACACTAGCAATTGTCACTCGATCGCCTATTATATAGTCAAGTAGTATTGTGAGCAGTACATTTTGAAACTATTGTTTTTGTTACTCTTTTTACCAAGCATCTGCGTTGCAACCCAGCTAAACTGGATTATTGTCGATTACCCGCCCTACTACATTATTGACGGCGAGCATCAAGGGCAAGGCCGTGATGAATCCATTATTGAGCTATTAACGTCAAAACTCGATCAGCGTTATCGGGTTAAACAGCACCTGATGCCAGCAAGTCGCGCTGTAAAATCAATCGGCACGTTCAAGGGGCTGCATTGCATGGTGTCGCTTTATCGCAAAAAAGAACGCGAAAAATACATCTACTTTACTGATCAATATGCCACGTTAGGATTTTCACCTGGTGTTGCCATGCGCCGCAGCATTATTAATAAACTTAATATTGACCACACTAAACCGGTTTCATTAAAGCAATTAATTGAAAAGTACAAACTAACGCTTGGAGTCACACTTAACCGCTCATATGGCCAAGCAATTGACGAAATAATCAGTCAAACCCAAAAGCGACAAATCATTGTTCGCGCAGGGCGCGATGCACTAGAAAGCCTAACCGTGATGCTCAAAAAAAAGCGCATCGACATTATTTTAGGCTATCCAAGTGAGCATCATTATTTAAAGTCTATTATGGATAAAAATGATGAGTTGACTCAGTTTGCGATAACCGAAGCCAACACGGTATCCAAAGGTTATATTGGATGCAGCAAAACGCCTGCCGGGAAGGAAATTATTGCTGATCTAAACAGTACACTCGCTGCGCTCAACAAAAGTAACGCGTTTAATGACACCATGTTACGCTGGCTGCCAGAGCAACTAAAACCCAAATTAACCCCCTATTTAGAGCAAATGGCAGCACAATAAACGTCGCGTTTTTTTATCTAATATATCTTTTGTCGACTGAGTTTATTTAGTTTGCCAAGATTCGTGCCATCGAAGCTTCTAAAAATAGCGCAGCTAATAATGGGGGTAATAGGTGATGTTTGATAATTCAATCCTTTGATAATAAGCCATAGATGCGGTCTTTTGGTACGCACTAAGTTAGATTAGTTCATTGTTTTTCATATAACTTTCGCTATAAAATAAATTAACTCGGCGTTTAAACCTTTTGTAACGCTGCTGCGTCTTAAAGCATAAAACCGGTGTTCATGTTTCTCACCGCCTCAGTTAAGGATAAACGAATGCGCTTTTCAAATCGCGGACGCTTTTTGGGCCTGCTTTTACTGCTATACACATCAACTACCCTTGCTTCAAATGTGTTGTCTTGCGTTGCAAACCAATACCAAGAAATGCCAACACCCAAGTTAGATTTGCCTGATCCGAGTTTACCAGGCTCTTATGACTTCAAATTACTGCGTTACGGCGAAGAACCCTCTGCTTTTAGCCTAACCTCTTTGTTTAACTTAAAGAATCCCGAATTTATTTCGTCATCGATTAGCTTGCCAAAATTCCTCGCTAATTATTCTAAAAAAATGAAGTACAGCGATGATGCCTATCACGACTTTAAGCGCAATCCAGTGCCACTTAACGGCAAAATGTGGTTACCAAATAGTTTAAAACCGTTACCACTTATTGTTCTTACACACGGAAACTCAGATCCTGGTTTTGATTATTTAGGCGAACTATTTGCCTCTCGCGGGCACGTAGTGGTGCAAATAGATCAAACTTACTTAAACGGATTATGGGGTGAAAATGGCGCCCGAGCTTGGGTTATTCTGAAGCATATTCAACAGCTATCAGTTTGGAATCGGTTATCTGGACATGCGCTATACAATAGGATTGATCTTTCAAGTATCGCGTTAATTGGTATGTCTCGCGGTGGCGAAGCGGTTGCCCATGCAGCCTCATTTAATCAATTGAAAACCATACCGCAAACAAACACACCGACCCAATTTGGCTTTAATATTAAGTCAGTCGTAGCCCTTGCCCCGATGGATGGCCAATACCATCATGATCACGGTAAAAACACGCTTAAAAACGTCAACTACATGGTATTGCAAGGGGGTCACGATGCCGACGTATATCAGTTTTTAGGGACCAATCAATGGCATCGCACCCAGGTATCAAATAGTAACAATTTATCAAAATATGCAATTTATATTTATCGTGCCAACCACATTAACTTCAATCAGGATATGTCAGACGATTTTCAATTTGGAAAAAGCAAAGACTTTTATCAAAAATTGTTATCGCCAGCCCAACAAGAAAAGCTAACCCAAGTTTTAGTCTCTGCGTTTATTGAAAAAACATTACACAATAAACACGATTATGACCGCATATTAGAAAGGCCACAAAGCGGCCTTTTTGGTCTTCCCCAAGATATTTATATTAGCCGCTTCGCAAACTCAACATTCATTCCAATCGAAGATTTTGAAAGCACTCATTTTACATCCGCAAGTGTGCGTCAAATAGAAAACAAAAGTGCCGCTCCGTCGCCGACAAACATTATCGTAGAACAACTACGAAACGGTACTCCAACTGAAAACCATGTATTAAAAGTACACCTCAAGCAACACACTAAAACGCAAGTTCAGGTTAAACTACCAAAAAGCCAACTTGCATTATTAGCACAGCAACAAGCCACAAATGTACATTTTTCGATGGCGCGAACTGATGTAAGCGCCAATTGCTCCCCCTACAATTTACTCGATAACGCTACACTTACCATTCGCGACGAGAAGCAAAACGCACTCTTTAGCGTTAACTTGGCAAACGCGGGCACACTTGCCCCTAAACTCAGCTCCGATTACACCGAATTAGAAAGTGAAAACGTCAAATTTGGCGCCACTGAACCCCTACTACAAACTTTCACAGTGCCCGTAACATTAAACACTGAGACCAAACCTATTTCCGACCTCGAGCTTGTTTTTGAGTTTGTTGCAACACAACCTGTTGCAATCACGCTTGATGATATAGCCATATCACACCTGTAGAACGTAATTGTTACGCTGAACCCAAATAGGTTTGGGGTCAATGTTACCTCAGTTGAGATTATAAAAATTTAGAATACGCGTAACCTGCTCAATGCGTTTTTTAAAGCTTGTTTTACACGCGCGCTCTTTTGCTGTGTGATCGCCATCACCAAACGGTCCAAAGCCATCTAATGTCGGCACGCCAGCTGCTGCAACGATATTTGCATCGCTTACACCACCGCGTTTTTCAGTCGGTAGCGCCTCACCAATAAGGAACTCAATATGTTTAATAAATTCCGCCTGTGACCTAGTTGGTTCCATCACATCGCGTTGAATACCACCGGTTAGATTTACTTTCACGCCACTTATCTGCGCATCGCAAATAATTTGATCCAACGCGCTCAACATGCGTTCTTTTTCAGCGCTTTCGGTATAACGTATTTCAACTAATAAATTTGCTGTTGGCGATATTGTATTGGCACCGATTCCACCTTGCATTTTGCCAACATTGACCGTTGATTGTTTAGTTAAGTTTGTCAGCTCAGTCAGTGCAATCAACATTTTCGCTGCCGCTAAGTTTGCATTAATACCGTCACCATAATGATTACCTGCATGGGCTGGTTTTCCTGTGATTTCAATCGAAAACGTGCCAACGCCTTTACGCCCAATCACCACTTCGCCATTTTTTCCTGCGGCTTCAAATACAATGCATGCATCGTAATTTTTGGCGATTTGGGCAGTAAGCATTTTGCTGTCATCACTCCCTGTTTCTTCATCGCTCACCAACAGCATATCAATGTTGTTAATGCCATTTTGTCGCGCATATGTGTTGCGAAGCGCCGCCAATGCCACATGATTACCACCTTTCATATCGCAGACCCCAGGGCCATAAATCCAGTGTTCATCTTGGCTAAATTTAGTAAAGGTTTTATTTGGAAAAACAGTGTCTAAGTGACCTAACAATAACAATTTTGGCCCCGCGACTCGTGGCGCTTTAAAATGCAGATGATCGCCGATATTTTTACGTTCATGGCGTTCAACTAAATAGCCGAGTTCTTTCATCCACGCACTAAATACCTCGCCATTTTGATCAACACCCAATTTGTTTTTTGTATGAGAGTTAATCTCGATTACTTGCTTTAGTTCATCAAATAACACCGCGTCTGTCATTACTTTCAATCCTTAAAATCAATTCTTAACAAAGCGTTATTGCAAAACTTAAATGCTGCGATTGTGCGAAATTAAAAAGAACTTTTTATGACGTTCGATGCGCCAAAAACAATCAATACAAAGCTAAATATGAAATTTTAATGGCAATTGTATTTTGTCACGCTGTTGTCACTTTTTGCGCAAAAGATGTGCGCTATAGAGCGCGTTAAATGACAATTCGATTTGTTTTTGAGTGCACTATGAGATGTTGTTTTTAAATTAAATATTGAAGCGTTTCGTAATTCCAACAGCGAATTATTTGTGTAATCAACAGAGAAAGGAAACAAGGATAATGTCGGTTTATACCGTAGGCATGTGGTTATACCAAAATGGTGGTGGACAAAATATTCAACAAACGATGCAAGCAAAGCTTCGCGAGCGAAATATCAACACAATCGTTGATTTAAATCTGAAAGATGCTCGCTCCCAACAAGGCAAAATTGTTTGCAACGACACTGTAATGGAAGAACTGGATTTATTTTTCAGCTACAACGCTGGACAACAAACTCAGTATCAAGTTTACCTATACCAAACACTCAATCGCGCGATCCCCATGATTAATAATTTTGACGCATTCGCGCTTACTGAAGACAAATATCAAACGGCGCATTTGCTTAACCGCAACGGCATAACCACTCCCGATTACCATCTGATCCATAAAAACGATATTGACGGACTCAAACTCGCAATTCGTCAATGTGGTGGCAAAGTTGTGTATAAACCGACCGAAGGCTGGGGCGGTGTTGGCATAGTAAAAATCGACAACGAACAAGCGCTTGATATGCTGCTGCCATTTATTAGTAAAACGGATTTGCGTTACTTCTACGTTGAACGCTTTATAAATTACGACAATACCGACTACCGCATTGATATTGTAAATGGTCAGTACATTGGCTGTTATGGCCGCAAAGCGCCGAAAGATGATTGGAAAACCAACATTACCAGTGGTGGCTCTATATTTGTTCGCGAACCGGAGCCTGAAGTGATTGAACTTGCTAAAAAAGCCGCGGCCGTCACCGGACTTGAAATTGCCGGTGTCGATATAATTTACGACCGTGAGCGCGAAGAATATGTCGTACTCGAAGTCAACGGGATCCCTGCATTTGCAACGCCTGAACAAGAAAAAATCGGACTCAACTTTAACAATAAAAAAGTTGATGCCATTGTTGATCTTATCGACTCGATCGTGACTAAACAAACTGCAATCAAGGCCGCTTAACCATGAATAAAAACAAAAAGTTACCTAAACTCGGTTTTTTATATTTAGATTATGTGATGCGCTTTTTTGATCATTCCAATTTTAAGGGATGGCCCGACAAAATTGACCAAGTGGTCTATCACTGGGGTAATGACAAACAACGTTTTATCAATGAAGTTAAACGCAAAAAAATAGAGGTGCTGATTGGCAACATACCAGCAACCGCATACGAAACGTTTCGTCAAATCGCGCGAGCTCTGCCTGACGTCACCTTTGTGCCATCGCTTGATACGCAGTTTGCCAATAAATCGAAAGAGAATGTTACCCACTTTTGTAAAAAATATAACCTACCAATCCCTAAAACAGAGATTTTCTACGAATACGCAAAAGCGCGTCAATTTTTAGAAACCGCCAACTACCCAAAAATCATTAAAAAATCGTATGGTCCGTCTAACTACGGTGGTTACTACGTACATAAAGTCGACAGCTTTGCCGAGGCAGATGCGTTGCTCAGTCGTAAAAAGTACTACCCAGTTTATGTGCAAGAGTTTGTGCCAATGAAAGCAGATATCCGGGTGATGCTAATAGGTCACAAGCCCGTTTGTGCGTTTTGGCGTCGACCGCCTGAAGGTGAATGGCTCACGAACACTAGTCAAGGCGGTTCGATGGATTATATGAATGTACCTAAACCCGCACTTGAAATTGCAATTCAAGCGTCAAAAGCCGCTAATGCAGAATACTGGGCCTGTGATATTGCGCTTGGTTACGACAATAAATACCGCATTTTAGAGTGTGCCACTGCATTTGCAGCTTTCCCCTATATTCGCGATTGGATAGGCCAATACCTCATGTGGAAGTTTTCGGAAGGTCGCTTTGGGCAACCACATATTCCACTTTATAACTGGGAAGAGCTTGGCAAAATTAGCAGCCATATTCTTAGAAGCATGCGCTACATCACCTTTGCCAAACAAATCGAAACAGTTCGCTGCGAAGATGGTGCCGAACTATTTAATAGCCTGTCGCCGCAGCAAATTCCGCTGATTGATACTACTTTGCGCTTTGATGAAGAGTGGCCCAGTGAAATTTGGGATCGTCAATCAGTACTGACATCAAGCACCCCATGGCAAATGGTAAAACAAAAGCGCATCGATGATTCAGAAGCGGCAGAATCGGACCTCTTAACCGAGCAAGATAAGGTATTGGACAAAGCCCAGCTACTGGCATTTTTAAACCAAGTGAAAGGCGTTGGCATGACTACGGCTGAGCGGATCATTGAACAGCTTGGTACGGCTGGTGTGATGGCTGCACTTAATGGTCAAACAGAGCAGCTGCTCACCATCAAAAATATAAAGCAGAAAAAAGCGGAATTGATCGTTGAACAATGGCGTAAATACCGCAACGCAGTCACTGCATAATGCCACTCATTGCCAAAACCCAATAGCTCGGTTTTGGCAATCTCACAAACATTTCAAAAGAATTTAGTTATGAAAAAGCAATATCTATCCTATCAAGCCACCATTGACTACTTACAGCATGCAATGGGTGAGCACCCGCATTTGATCCGTGTGCAAAGCATTGGCGAGACTTGGGAAGGCAGACCCATAATGATGGCGACAATTTCGCTGGATGTCGCGTATGCCGATCATAAACCTGCGCTTCTCTACACAGGTTCAATTCATGCCCGAGAATGGATAGGAAACGAATTAGCTGTAAAGTTTATTGACTATATTCTTAAAAACTATCGCTTTAATCCCGATTTATTGTCGGCGTTAACTAAAAATACACTCTACATAGTGCCGTGCTTAAACCCAGATGGATTTGAATACTCCCGTAATCATTTTTCATTTTGGCGAAAAAACCGACGCAACAACGGCGATGGAACTTATGGCGTTGACTTAAACAGAAACTTTGGTGTTCGCTTTCGTAGAACCAATGATAAAGCAGCCAATACCTACGGTGGACCCGAGCCGTTTTCAGAGCCTGAAACCAGCGCTATCAAGCAATTTGTTGAAAGTCATACTAATATCACCATCGCTCTTGACTACCATTCGCAAGGAAATGTTTTTTTTCCAGCGCACAAGTTTAATCATGAAGCGGAGGTTGACGGGACCGACCTCAATGTACTGTGCGCTAACATGAACCGCGAAATTAAAAAGGTGACTGGCCGAGTGTATGGTATTCACCGCGGTAAACCGCCAATAAATTTAATCCATGGAAGCGGTCGAGAATACTATTATTCTCGCGGTATTTTAGCCGTGGTGGTGGAAGTCGGCACGCGAAATATACCGGATTACATGCAAAATATGTCACAAAGTATCGACGAAAATATTCCAGCATTAATTTATGCGCTGTCGCAGGCAATTAATTATTCAAACGCCGCGCCCCCTCGCCCTGAGCAATTTACATTTAATGAAATTAATGACAATAGTATTTCGTTAACCTGGCAATATGAGCACAATGACGATGTTTATTTTGAAATTTACCGCAGTTCAGAGCATAAACAAGCGTGTTCAGAGCAAAACCGCGTCGCTATTACCAAAAGTTTACAGTTCATCGATGTACAATTAAAAAGTGGCCAAAAATACTATTACAATATTCGCGCGGTGGATCGTATCACGAAAATTAAATCGCCCTTTGGTCAAGAATTAAAAGTAAAAACCGACTTAGCCGCTGACGAATTTTCATTGACCTTGTTTCCCTCTAAAAAGGAAATTGGCTATGTTGCAGAGCATAGCGGCGATAAAAACCCCGAACATTTTGGCTATAACTCAATGTTTATTGGCGTTAATAAACGCCGTGGTATTTGCTATGGCGTGATTGCCTACCCGCTTGATAATTTGCCGAGCAATGCGCAAATTAAATCGGCATTTTTTTCGCTCTACCCGATGAACCGAGTCGCAGCAAAAATCGAAAATTACGGCGAATGGTCAATCTCGATAATCGATCCAGACTCAATTTCTGACTTTACTAATTACCAGCAAGTTAAAGATGCGAAAGCACTGCACACACTTGGTCATACCATCGCGTCAGACAAACTCACGCAAGGGATTTGGTCGCAGTGGCGACTGCGCGGCGTTGAGCGCAACGTGCTTGAGTCCTGTATCAAAAATAAACACGTGCTATTTAGAATAGAAGGCCCGACCGAGTTACCCCTTGGTAATGACTCGCAAATTATGCAGTTTGATATCGGTTACGGCCCATTTGGCAGCGGCATTCATTACCGTCCAAACTTAGAAATCATTTATACCTTACCGGCAACGCAAGTTGAAATTCCCCCAGTGTCACTCAATACCATTTTTCCAAAAAAGATTGCCGCTGGAGAGCTTAATTCAGGCTTTGACCATGACGGTCAGGTGGTATACGGGCAGATGGCATTCACCGCCGAGCACTTACCCGATCCAAGTAAAACAGTGATAACCCAAGCCTATTTATTAATGCGCAACAAAAACAGCTTAGCAACAGCGCGCGACATTCGTTTCACAATCGAACTTGCTCATTTAAAAGACCTCGATTATGCCAGCGTAAAAAATCGCCAAAAAATAGAATTTATTGGCTATGAAGTGAGCAATGAGCAATTAAAAGCAAAAAACCAACACCACTTTATATTTGATAGCTATTGTCGCAGCGAGCTTGAACGTTTACATACCAATAATGAGCCGTATTATTTTATCATTCGTGCAACGTCGGCATCGAAAGAGAGCAACGCGCTGGTCAATTGGCATAACGAACAGGACGAATTAGAAGCTCGCCTAGTTATTAATTACATTCAACGCCGCAAAGAAGCCCTGCCCGCGCCAACAGAGCTTGAGGCCAAAATCGAAAACAACCGCGTTAAACTAGCGTGGAAAAACCCCGAACACCCTGATTTTGTGGGTGCTTATGTTGTTCGCAACCGCTTTCATCCGCCGAAATCTCCTCAGGATGGGGTCAAACTTTATGGTGGTCAAGACGAATACACTTTGGATAATTTTGGCAATGCTAATTTAGGTAAATATTACTCAGTGTTTAGTTATGACAATGTTCCTAATTTCTCGCAGCCTGCCTGTGTGTATTACAGCGTCAATGACAGTGTCGAGGTCATCGAAATCGAACCGATGGACGACGAAGCCTATGAACAAAATGATGATGCGATTGAATAACTTGAAACACAATATTGGCGCAATGTAAGTTGCGCCAATATTGTGATACGTATAAAAAGCAACCTTAGTAATAACAGACAGCACGCATATCCGATTGATTTATCATAAAAATAATTAATTATTAACAATAACTTACGCCGGCAAGGCTATCTTTAAAAATAGTAAAACTCATAAAAAAGAGCCAAATGTAAAGGTTTTTTTACTCATTATTGCATATTGTTCATTGCAAATTTTCAAAGATTAAATGTCGCTAGCATTTTGATTATAAAGTAATTAGTAATAAAACTATGTGACGACGAGTTATTAAAATACAACTACGAATGACGAACGATCACACCCCCTGATTAAGGTACGCATTCACGTACATACTTTGAATAACCAATTTAAATTTCTCCTGTTTTTGATTTTTTTGCAAAAAAGAGTTTGCTAAAAATCGAATTTCCCTACATATATAATTGATATTAATTCACTATTTAAACAATTGATATAACTACAAAAAAAACACGTTCAAGCTTGATTAAAAAAAGCGGTTTTCATACTCTTTTCCGACCTTTTTTCAGAGGGTTAGAATGCTTTTATTTTAAATACCAACCAGTAAAACCAAAATATAAGCTTCGAATCATTTTTCAATCGAATTAAATGGAGTTTTAATGAAAAAAACACTACTTATTCTCAGCGCCCTCAGTGGTGTAGTGAGCTTAACTGCAAACTCTGCGGTTATTACCAGCGTTGACGAAACCGTAAACTGTGCAACTGACTTTTCAGATAGCTCAAATGACGAATGTATTGTGATTGATACAAGGAATGGCGCATCTAATCTCGCTCAAAAAATAAACACCTCAAACTATCGCACGTTTTACTTTAAACCGGGCACCTATGTACTCGAGGATGCAATCTACCTTGATACATTTTCGGTCAATAAAAAGCCAATGAAATTTGCGGGCATTGCAGGTCAACAAAAACCGGTTATTACCGGAAAATGGTATTTGAAAAAACTGTTTAAAGCCAAGCTTAGGGCAGCAACAGAGCGTCAATCACCAGGATCACCGCTTTATCATCAATACTATACATTTGAAAATCTCGACCTAAGGTTAAGCTGTGCTGCGTCACAAAATGTAAACCAGTTAACTAGTTGCGGGATTTTAGAGTTTACGCCGTTTCGCGCATTAGTTAGAAACAATGTGTTTCGTTCGCAATATGGTTATTGCATGAAACATAAGGCGACAGGTGAAAAACGCAGTGGCTACGGCGTAGCATTAGAGAGTCGTTATGAAAATAACCATTTTAGATGTCAATATTCTCAGGTCACCGAGTTCGATCATAAAGATAACTATCCAAGAAATAGCGACGGCAGTATAAAATACACTAATTCACCGACCGATAATTTTTACATTGGTAATCACTTTGAAATTACTTCGTCGTATAATGCCAACGACCGCACTACACCGGTGCGTGGCGGTCTCGCTTTTATCGGTTACAGCCCATATACAAATAGTATTGGTAGCCCAGGTATTGTCGGTGCGTTGGTTAAGAACAATAGCTTTGACCTCTACCATCAATCACAAATAACTCAAGTAACTACCGACAGCTTTTCTTCGTATATCAACAACACAATAGACATTACGCCGAAAGCATTGAATGTAAGCACAGGCTCACTAGAACATTTTTCTGGCGTGCGTAGCCAAAAAATATTTGCGCTTGGTGGCGATTGGTTGACTGGAGCAATGCAACTTAACAACAATACATTTACTTCATCACACCGCATTAGCCCGTTAATTCTTAGTAATTCTCACACTAATAGCGATTTTAAGGTCAACGTTTATAACAACACCGAACATGTTCGTATTCTGTGTCAGCGTGCCGGCGAGCCTGCACAACCTTGCAACAATACAACGTTTTCTCGATAAGGATCTTCGATTATGAAAAAAATTATAATTTTACTCGCTTTACTGATACTTAAACCAAGTTTTAGCTTTGCAGGTCAATCATGGAAGTTTATTTGCTACAATCAATCAGATTGTAGTTACGAATTCGCTCGCCTTGTAAATATGCTAAATGACCGTCGTGGTTATGAAGGCCCACTCACCGTGTACTTTGACAGCCAAGTGATCAAGCTAGACGGCCGAAATTGGTTATTAGACAATCTTGATTATCCGTTAACATTCGAAGGTGCAGGACAGTACGCAACCCGATTTGAGTTTAGCAATAATGGGGCCATCACTTTTGAAGGCAGCCACGCGCCTCTTACTTTAAAAGACATGTCTTTTGAAAAGGCGGGCACGTCGGCACCGGTGATCGTACAAGGACAATCTTTAACAGTACAAAATAGTCGTTTTAAAAACTACCAAGATACATCAAGCCAGAAATACTTTGGCCCCTGTATTGATTTTAAACGATTTAGTAATGGACTTCGTTATAACTTTAAAGCCCAAAACAATACCTTTCAACAATGTAGCCGAGGTATTTATATTAATGGCGCCAATTCAGTTGAGTTAAGTGACAATACATTCGATTTCTTGAAAATGACGAGTGCAAAGTATATTAGTGGTGTGGCTATAAATGGATTTACAAACTATACATTCGATGGCAATCATTTTTATGCACATTTAACCAGTGGTGAAGCATATATAAAGGCAATTCAACCAGTGGGGAATGCTACAGGCACTATTGCTAACAATTATTTTGAGTCACAGCAGGCGACCGATTCGATATACACATCGCACCACTATGTAAATTTAGACAGCAACTACTTTTTCTACAATAGCGCGGTCGAATCGAGACCAAATGAAAAGCGAATTGTTCTTCGCTACGCGCCTTATTCATTGAAGTATAACGTTACTCGTGCCAAACAGGGCCTACGCGGCACGGCTCATGCGAGCCAATGCAATAGTTCAAACTACAATTTATGTATTACTAACTAATAGTCAATAACAACATAAACCCTATAACTCGCTATGGGGTTTATTTCTCACCGCCCTCTCAGTACGAGAGACCGCTAAAGATTTACCTTTGCCAATCGGTGATCAAATTCTTAATGCTTTTTAGTTGAGTATAAATTAATTCTGAGCGCTTATTTTCGCTCTTGCCACATCGTTCAGTGCTGTTACAAACTGTTTTATGAGCTTAGTATCGCTGTTTTTGTTTGCTGCAATATAAAGGTCGTACTGTTTAATGACCGGCTCATAAGCAACAAAGCCATACCGACTGTCTACTTGGGCGGTCAACGGGATGTGCGATGCATACACCATATCCACCGTACCTTGGTCTAACAATGCCCACATGCTGTCGTAATCTTTGGTAATAATAAGATTTTTATTTTGTTTAAAGCCAAATGAGTTAAGCGATGAAAACTCATAACTGCCGCGCACAGTCGCTGCGACATAGTCATTTAACTGGGTCACATTAAATTGCTCGCGATAATCGCGATTTGCTGAAAAATAAAACTTGTAAGCCAGCGGTTTAAGTTTATACAACCAAATAAAATCTTTTTCCCGCTCTTCGGTGCGAGCCATAGAAAAAATAACCGTATTGGCTTTGGTTTTAGCAAGGTGAAACGCCCTCGCCCACGGATAAACGTCAATTGATGCGTTCATATTCGCGGCTTTCAGTGCATTAACCACCAGCTCGTACGATGTACCGCCAAACAGTTGGTTATCGACCACTATTTGATACGGCGGCAATGCTTCAGTAACAAAGTGCAATTGATTGGCTTGCCGTGCATGGCCAAAGTGAGCAATGAAAACAAATAAAAATATGACTATTCGCATAAGTAACGAAGGTTAGGTCGCGTAATGAAAATATTAAGAATACTAAGAGTATAGTCTACTGAAACCGGCTCAGCGCATTAAAGTTGAGTCGTTTGGCGACTAGGTCCGCTGATACGTTAGTAATCTCTCGCTGATGCATATTTAATGACTTAATCTCATTATTAAGCATTTGAAATACAGTTGATTTCTGGTAGTTTAAATGGCGTGCCGTAGGCAAATATTAGCACCGCACCTACATAAGTCACTGTCAAAAGCATGGGAGAGTAATGTGATTATTCCTGGGAAAGGAACCAATCTTTATAAAATTGGCGCCGATAAAGATTCGATCAATTTTTCTAATATCGAAATACAGGAAATTGAGAAGCGAGGATCTTTAGAAGTCATTAAAACTAAATCGATTTGGTTTTTTATCGACTCCAATGATCAAACAATTGATCAGATTTCAGTATTTTCCCCTTTTAACGAGAAGGTTTTAGATAAAGTTGGTGTTGGTGACTCTATCTCAAATATTCATGACACCTTTGGTAAATGTACTACCTCTCATAAAGTTTATAAACCGATTGAATATCCTGGAGTATCATTTGAAACAGAGCAAGGAAGCAAGGCTAAAAACGCGGTTATATCTTGCATATCGATCTCAGCTCCTTACAAGTCGAGTACTCAGTTACCAAAGCATATTAGCGATAATCAGCCCGGTAAAAAGAGAAAATTACCCGAGTGGAAAATTAGTTTAACAAGGTGCGAAAAACGAATGTCAGACGTGCCTATCAAATCGCAATCCTGATAAATACCGCTGCTCCCGGCTGCAAAGCAGTTAGCTTGTGAGGAAAATATGCAATATAACTTATCGCTCGATGAAGTAATTCACCAGATAGCCGAAGCTGATTCGAAAATAAGTGAATCAGACTTTGATACTCTCGACACATGGTTAAAGTCCAAAATTAAACCTGCTCTATGGCAACATAAACAGTATAAATTCGATGAAAAATTTTGGGTTGTTGCTATATTAAATCGGACTTGCCTTTACTTTAATCTTGTTGAGGAAGGATGGGGTTGGGGTAAATATACCGAAACTGGATTTATTGAATATTATCATTGGGAACAAGATGAGCTTTATGAAGCTTTCATTTGGCGATACAGAAATGTGTAACTTGGAAAATAACAAACGCATAATTTTCAAAGTTATGAATAAATTTTTTGAACAATCGCGTACGTCAAATTTAATTTTCTCCTCTTATGCCCAAAATTAGTGTGGGAGATCAGTTTACCTATTATCTAACACCATTTTTTTAATCGTTGTGGCCTTAACAAAATGATCGAGTTGGTGCTGTTGAATCCACCAAGTAGCGACTTCCATTAGCAGCTCAGGATCATCATTTTTATTACTGAAAAACGCGTAAAACGATACATTTACTTTGTCGCCTTTAGCAGCAATTTTTTTATCGCAAATAGCGACTATTTTTTGTCTAATCTCTAGTCTCATTGAGTGTTCCGTATCGCGCTAGTGCTATCTAGAGCTATCAGCTCGGGTAATTAAAAGCACCATAGCATAAAACCGTGCCTCTCAACCCACTCGTCTAAATGTTTTTTATATATTCGGATTTTTTGACATAAATTCGGTATTTCTGAGCATATATCGCCTCAGGCCAACAGGTTACGATAGCGAACATCGACAACGCACTCGGAATATGATTATGAAACTTAACCTAACTATTAAAACTTTACTTGTTACGCTTGCTATGAATATCGCAAGTTTTGCTTATGCAGGCCATGATACAGAAACCGATAACAACGGTGTTATTCTTGCGGGACACGATGTTGTAAGCTACTTTACCGAGGGAAAACCGGTCCTTGGCAATGCGCAATATACAGCCGTATACAATGATGCAATATACCGTTTTAAGTCAAAAGATAACCGAGACTTATTTAACCAAAACCCAGCAAAATACGCGCCGCAATATGGTGGTTTTTGTGCCTTTGGTATGACCTTTGGTAAAAAGTTTGAAATTGATGGCAAAGCATTTGAAATTGTTGACGGTAAGCTTTACGTAAACAAAAACCTCGATGTTTATAAAACCTGGGCCAAAGCAATACCAAAACATATTTTAGAAGCGAATACTGAATGGCCAACTGTTGAGTCAATAAAAGCGAGCGAGCTGTAATCTCGATTATTTGACAAACTAACTCTCTTTTTTGCGCACAGCACCTGGGGTGACCCCTTGGTGCTGTTTAAATGCTTTGCGAAATGCGGCTTCCGATTCATAGCCGCTCAACTGGGCTATTTCAGCAACACTTTTATTACTCGAAATAAGCAGCTTACGGGCTTCAATCATGCGCCATTGCACCAAGTATTTCATTGGGCTCAATCCCACTAACTGAGTAAATTTTTCGGCAAAACTAGAGCGACTCATAGTTGCTATTTCAGCAAGTTGCACCAAACTCCAGTCAACATGTGCTTGTTGATGAATAGCGTTCAGTGCCTTACCAATGCGGGCGTCAAAAAGTGCCACCAACAAGCCACTATTAAGCGCCTCACTTTCTACTTGCTGGCGAAGTACTTCGATAAACAGTAAGTAAGCGAGTTGATCAACAACAGCATAACAGCCACCACGGGGCGATTTAAGTTCAGTAATCATAAGATTGATAAGCTGCTTTGCACGGCTTTGTGCTAAAGCATGTTGAGCGCTTAAATGGATCACTAATGGCATTGCATCTAACAATGGATTGACTACGGTGTTTTTAAATTCAAAGAAGCCGCACACCATGTTTGTAACGTCCCCCTGTTGGCCCAAGGGTGCATTGACTAACTTTGCCGCCGGTTTTTGCTCTGAACTAGATATGATATGTTGATGATCATTTGGAAAAAGCACCAAATCACCTTGTTCAAGTTTATAGACTTGATCATTAATATGTAGCCACGCCTGACCTGCACCAATTAAATGAAATGGAATACGCCGGCTACCCGAGGTATCTACGGCCCAAGTACCGCAAAAATCACCATTCACATAAACTTCAGCATTGAGTGACAATCGTTTGAGCAACACACTCAATGGATCGGGGTCATTTAAATAAATATTTGGACTTTCTGACATAAATTTAGGCACATACAACATAGGATAAGAGTTACCCCTAATTTAAACTGGCAACCACAATTTAATCAAATCGGAAAAGCCAATGATCAAGGTAAAAATTTATCACAAAGACTATTGCCCATACTGTAAAGCCGCATTTAAGCAACTTAACAAACTTAATTGGCAGTACGAAGCGGTCGAAGTAAGCGACGACGCATCGTTATTTAATGAAATGGTGACGTTGAGCGGACGTAAAACCGTACCACAAATATTTATTAATGACGCACATATTGGCGGATTCGATGACTTTCAAAATTACTTAACACAGCTAAGTAATTTAAAACGGCAAGCATAAATGACTTAGCGATACATGCTGCCAAGAGATAGAGCCTTCAGCGAAAAAAGAGTCTTCAACCAAAAGAGTCTTCAACGAAAAAAAAGGCACCAGCAGAAAATACAGGGTGCCACTGTTTTACCCCAATACCATACAAACGCACTTGTAAAACGGTGGCTAATCAGTTAATAATTAGCCAGTTTTTTTAGCAACCAGAGCAAGGAACCGAGATGGCTCGATTATTAGCAATACTGCTTATGACATTTTCTAGCATGAGTTTTGCCGCGATTTATAAATGCGAGGATGCAAACGGCAAAATAGTATTTACCGATCAACAATGCAGCGACCCCAGTAGTAAAGAAGAAATTATTGAAGTCGCAGAGCCTGCCATTACGGCGCTTGGCAATGGTACTAACTCAAAAAATGGTGACGACAACGCAAACGCAAGTAGCGAGTGCCAAACGACCGCAAACAAAGTCGATTCGATTATTAAAGACTGGCATAAATTTATCACTAGTAAAAATGCCCAATCTAAAAATTCTAGCGTGATGGCAATGTACCGCGATCACCAAAGCGGTACGCTAAAGCAAAACTTTGCACGCAAATGCCAAAGCGGCTGGGCACGCCATAGCGAAGTATTTGAATGCTTAGCAGGAGCCAGCTCAGGTTGGGATGGCCAAATGTGCACGCACAGCAATTACAATACCAGCGGCTGGCGCTATTAGCGGCATAAAGTATGTGCTTGGCGTTTATAAAAATACCACGCCAGTTACGTAAATAGTAAAAAGCGTATTATTCTTGATAAATAATGCGCTTTTTCACACGACTAAACGCTACGTATTCAAATAAGCAAAAGCAGCTTCAAATTATTCCCGATAATTTTATCGACGCAACATAGCCTTTCGCGATATTAAAAGAAAAATTACCACCAACAACCATAAGGCAGCCGTTCCGGATTACGAGGTAGCTTGAGTAAATTAGCAGTAGAACCTGTATATCTTAATTTAAAATTTCGCCTTCGGGCACCAAATGGTGCTAAATTTATCAATGTATTTTGCGCATTTAGTACTAAAGAATCATCAACTCCCTTTCCCAGTTTAATTCGTTCGTGCAACAGCGGTACCGTGGTACGATATATTTCATCAGCCTTACTTTTTGTTTCAACTTCTTTAATTCCCAAAGCAAGCAAGCTACCGAGTGGTGACCCTGTTCTCAGCTCTTTTATCATCCTCATTGACATTTTTATTGCTCCACAATAACCAAAATATTACAAAATCAGTGACAAAAAATAGAACAAGTTCAAGACTTACATCTGCTGATTGCTCCCAATAGTAAACTACAGGAACAACAATTAAATAAAGTACATTAGACAAATAAGCGACACCAACACAACGCATTGCTTTAACAGAAAGCACCAGTTTATTGTAACCTAGGCTATATAAAGACAGCAGAGTAAAAAAAATGATCGGGAATTGAAAAGACTCAATGAGCGGAAAAAACGATTCTTCAATCAAAGTCTTACCCGTTACCATAACATAGTAATCTTTGACTACATGACTTGCGAGCATTAACCAAAAAAATAAACGAGCAAGAATCACTGTATCCCTCCAAACTATGCTCACATGCGCTAAAGTTATAATCGATATATTGCTATTAAGTCAAAGCTGATAACGACCGAATTCTATTCTTTTCGTAAAATTGAGTTTAAATTAACTGCGCAACTTAGTTTTGTCGACTCTGATAAAAGGATGAAAAGTAAGGTGTGAAGACACAAGAATATAAACCTATTTATAATTAGTGCGGTTTATTCCCTTTTATTTACTCTCTCACAAATGACCAACGCGATTATGTAATACCAAGCGATGACCGCTGCTGATTATTACCAAACAATTCCATTCAAACTCTCATTTTAACCCCATTGTGAGTTACTACAGTATGAATTTAAGTCCCTGTAGCTTGGTGCCATCGGGGGTCCATTCCCTTACCCCCTCATACTGCGAAACGTCGTTTCGGTTATTCGTCGCCCTACAAACGGGTAATATTTGCACTAAACTTAATTGACTTTTTCATTTTAGGGACTATGATAACGGCATTCGAACATCATTCGAATGATGTTACCAAGTTAGATTTGAGTGAAAATATTATGTCTCCAGCACCTAAGTTTTCGCCGCAGCAGCAACAGCAAATGATCCTTGATGCCGCGGTAGAATGTATTAATGAGTCGTCTGTAACCGATTTTACAATGGCTAAAATTGCGCGCCTTGCGGGCCTATCGATGGGTTCGGTTTATAAGTTTGTGCAAAGCAAAGAAGATATCGTTTTAGCCTTGGCGTATCAGTCATTCTCCCATGTATCGCATATTTTTAACCTGGTGCTTAATTTGCCAATTGCCACCAATGAAAAAATATTAGCTGTTTCGTTAATTTCTCCCAAGGCATTGCAATGCTATGCGTTTGACTACGAACTGCAGTCGTACGCAACTAACAAAGCGGTGATCGAACGCGCCTCAGAGCATTGGACACAAAAAATGATTGAAGCCTGCACTCGCTGCGAGCAGGCATTCAAGCTCACGCTTACTGAAGGCATCAACTCCGGTGAACTTAAATCTGTGCCCAATCTCGGAGAAGTGATTGAAGAAATCATCATCAGTGGCTGGGCCATGACAGTCGGTTATGAACAAGTTCAGCGCGTTAAGCAAACTGAGCAAATCACCAAAGGCACAGATTCACTGCTTGAGCCGCTCTCGCTACATCACCCGATTATTCGCGCCTCAATCAGGCTGCTAAACAGTTACCCGTGGCAACAGCCACTTGATGATGCGTCGCTGGTACGCATTGAAAACGAATTACGCACATTAAACTTACGCTAACGCGAACGACAAGGGATACATTATGAACATTAAACGCTGGTTAAGCGCCATTATCATCATCTTCGTAGTTATCGCCGGGCTTGGCTTTGTCAAATTTAGCCAAATACAGGCCATGATTGCATTTGCAGCTTCTTTTCCTGAACCCTCAGCGAGTGTAAAAAGCACCTATGTCCAACCGATTGAGCACCTTAAAACCACTAAGGTGATTGGCCAATTACAGGCTCCGCGTATTATAACGCTGAGTAACGAATACCCCGGAAGCATCACCCAAGTCGGTTTTAAACCGGGCGATATGGTAAGCGATGATCAGGTGTTACTCACCTTAGATACACGCCTTGAAAACGCAAACCTGAGCGCCGCTAAAGCGCGTTTAAAGCTTGCAAAGTCAACCTATAAGCGGGTAGCGAAACTGCTCAAGCAAAATCGCATTAGTCAAGACGAGGTTGATAGAGCCCAAGCGGATGTCTCTATTGCCGAGGCCGAAATTGCCAATTTAACATCAATCATCGATAAAAAAACGATTCGCGCTCCGTTTGCAGGTCGCGTAGGTTTGAGCCAGTATCAAGTCGGCCAGTTGCTTGACACAAACAGCCAAATCACCACCTTAGTTGGCCAAGACCCGTCAATTTGGGTTGATTTTGCGATCCCACAAACCTTGCCACAGTTAACGATTGGTTCTCAAATCGAAATTGCAGTGGCCCATTCGCATAACCCTAAACGCCATACCGGCATCGTTATTGCGAAAAACCCGCAAATTGATGTTAATTCGCGCCAACAAACTTATCGCGCCGAAATCAATAATCAGAATTTTGAGCTACAACACAACCAAATGGTCAGTGTATTTGTGCCGCTTGAACAAGTCACCGCAATGAGCGTGCCGACTAACGCAATTACGCGCAACCATTTTGGCCATTTTGTCTATCAACTAAAGCAAGACGACCAACAAAACTGGCGTGCAACGCCGATTAAAGTAACGTTAGGCGATAAAGTAAAAGACCAGCAAATCATACTGTCTGGTTTAAACGGCGGCGAGTTTATAGCAAGTGAAGGCGCGTTTAAGCTAAAAGAAAACCTACTTGTGTACACACAACAAACAGCCGCATTGACTAACAAGGCGGGAGGTGAATAATGAGTTCACTACACGAAAATAAACCCTCATTTATGGATATTTTTGTCAACCGGCCGGTGCTTGCCATTGTGTTGTCAGTACTGATTGTACTTGCAGGACTCAATGCCGCCGACAAAATATCTGTACAGCAATATCCAAAAATTGAAAGTGCATCGTTGGTTATCAACACCGTTTATACCGGCGCTTCAGCCGATGTTGTCAAAGGCTATGTCACCGAACCGATAGAGCGGGTAACCTCAACGGTACCTGGCGTCGACTATGTCGATTCAATCACTACAGCTGGCCTTAGCAAAGTGACCGCTTGGCTTGAGCTCAATCATAGCACCACTGATGCCCTTGCAGAGCTCACCACCAAACTCAATCAAATTAAGTTTGAGTTGCCAACTGGCGCCGAAGACCCAGCAATTCAAATTGTCCGTGCCGACAGCCCCTATGCGGTTTTCTACCTTGATGTACAAAGCGAGAACCTACCGCGTAGTGAAGTAAGTGATTACTTAACTCGTAACGTTGTACCACAAATGACCGACATTAAAGGCGTACAAAAGGTCACCCTTGAAGGAGGGCGCGATCCGGCAATGCGAGTTTGGCTCGATACAGAGAAACTCGCTATTTATGATGTTAGCGCGGTCGATGTATTTGCAGCGCTGCAAGCAAACAATACTATTGCGACCTTAGGCTACAGCGAGAACAATCGCCAACGCATTGACCTGATGGCGAACACCAGCTTAAAAAGCATCGCCGATTTTGAAAACCTAATCATTAAAGAAACCAACGGTTCGCAACTGCGTTTAGGCACAGTCGCAAATATTGAAATCGGTGAAGCCGAAGGCATGGTTACCGCACGACTTGACGATCATGACACAGTATTTTTGGCGGTTTGGGCATTACCTGGCGCAAACGAAATTGTTATCGGTGACGCACTCTATAAAAAGCTCGACGAAATAAACGAATTATTACCAAGCGGTATGCATATTGAAATCGGTTACGATGGCACCTTGTATATGCGAGACTCGATAAAAGAGATTTTCACAACGCTCGGCGAAACGGTTTTTCTAGTCGGTATTGTTGTACTTGCGATGATGGGATCATTTCGTACCGCGATGGTGCCTCTTATCACTATTCCTATTTCAATATTAGGGGCCATTGCCGTTATTTATATGATGGGCTTTTCGCTCAACCTGCTAACTATTCTGGCAATTGTGTTGTCGGTGGGTTTAGTGGTCGACGATGCGATTGTTGTGGTTGAAAACGTAGCGCGCCATATGCGCGAAGGTAAACCCCGTTGGCAAGCAGCGTTAATCAGCTCACGTCAGCTGTTAGTGCCAGTAGTAGCCATGACCTTAACGCTTGCCGCTGTGTACGCACCAATTGGTTTTTTAACTGGTTTAACAGGCTTCTTGTTCCGCGAGTTTGCCTTTACCTTAGCCGTTGCGGTGCTTATTTCAGGTGTGGTTGCAGTTACCTTATCACCTATTATGAGTGCTTGGGTCAACGCCGAAGGTGGCAAAGAAGGCAAGCTAACAAAGCTGGTCAACAGCTATTTTGATCGACTGCAAGCATTTTACTTTAAAGCCCTCGACACCCTATTTAGCTGGCGTCCACAGGTATTCTTTATCGCTATTGTATTTTCGTTGCTATCAGTGCCTTTTTATATGCTATCGCAAAAAGAACTGGCACCAATTGAAGACCAAAGCAGTATTCAAGTAGTCGTTGAAGCACCACCTGAATCGTCACAAGCCTATACGGCAAATAAAATGAACGACACGGCAGCTGTGATGAACGCGACTGAAGGTGGCAAATTTACATGGCAAATTATCACAGCTGCGGCCGGTTTTGGCGGTGTGGAGTTAGCACCCTATGAAGAACGCTCACAATCAGTGCATGACTTATTGTTTGATTTATACGGTCGATTAGGCAGCGTCACAGGGCTTAACCTGTTCCCAATTTTACCCGCATCCTTGCCAACAGCGGGCCAGTTTGACGTTGAAGTGGTGTTTCGCTCGAGTGACGACCCAGTTGCAATGAAACAATTTGCTGAGCAAATCATTGAAAAAGCCAACGCCAGCGGTAGTTTTTTGTTTGTGAATACCGATTTAAAAATCGACCTGCCGCAAGCAGAATTAGATATTGACCGCGAGCTTATCGCCGATTTAGGCCTAGATTTACAGTCGGTAAACAATCAACTCAGTATTTTAATGTCGAATAACTTTGTTAACTACTTTAATAAAGATGGTAAGGCATATCGTGTTATTCCTATTGTAGGTGATGACGAGCGTTACAACCCTGAAAATATTCTTGATATGAAGATACGTGCAGGCACTGGTGAGCTGATCCCTGTCTCGGCATTTGCCAGCTTACGTACCTTTACCAGTCCGCGCGTATTAGGTTCATTTAACCAGCAGGGTTCATTTAGAATTTTGGCCGGGGTGTTGCCACATATCACTAAAGAGCAAGGCTTATCGACCATTGAAGATATAGCCGCGGAATTGTTGCCAGCCAATTACTCAATCGATTATGCAGGTGAGTCGCGCCAGTTGCGTAAAGAAGGCAATACCATGGTCGGCGTTTTGTTGGTGTCGATGATCGTCGTGTACTTTTTGCTGACGATTCAATTTAATAGTTTCCGCGACCCGCTTGTAGTGCTATTAGGCTGTGCGCCACTGGCTCTTGCTGGTGCACTCATGCTGCCGTTTTTATCGCTCACTACGGTCAATATTTACAGTCAAATTGGTCTAATTACCTTAATTGGCTTGATTGCAAAAAATGGTATTTTGATTGTCGAATTCGCCAACCATTTACAGCTCGAAGGTAAGTCAAAATTAGATGCTGTAAAAGGTGCTGCAGCAACCCGTTTACGCCCTATTTTAATGACCACAGGGGCAACTGTGCTCGGTCACTTCCCGCTGGTATTGGTAACGGGTGCAGGTGCTGAAGCGCGTAACAGTATCGGTATTATTTTAGTTGCCGGTATGCTGATAGGTACGTTTTTCACCTTGATTGTATTGCCGCTACTTTATGAAAAATTAGCCAAAGACCACCGCGGTGAAATGGAATCTGAAGAATCGCTCAGCGGTACCCAGTTTTCTAACGCATTATAATAAACAGGTGCGCGGCAATATGCCGCGCATTTTTTAAATGCTTCCCTTTGCTTAACGAACATCGCGTCATCACTACTACCCCACCTAAAAGGCGCTATTTAAAGCTGTAAAGGGCCATTACAGCGCAGATAAAACGGCCAATACGGTACACAAACCTGAACTGAATATGATGTATTCCGTTATTGATTGATTCATTAATGGCATGACCCATAAGCCGCGTTTTTATCGCCACCTACATAGCACGTTTTAGTCGCTCTAACTGCTTAATATTGCCAAGTAAATCACGCCGTGATTGATTTTGTTGATAGGCTTTATTTAACAGCGCAATGGCTTTATCAAAGTCACCTTTATCAATGGCGATTTGGGCACTTAACAACCACGCTTGCTCTTTATACGGAGCAAGTGTTGCAGCGCGCGTATAGAAACTATTGGCAATAGCGTATTGTTTTTGCCGTTGCAAAAGTTGGCCAAGCTCGAGCATAGCGCGTCCATTACCTGCATGAGCCGAAATAGCCGACGTGTAATACTGCTGCGCTTTTTTTGTATTGCCGTTTTCTTGTGCCAAAGCGCCTTGAAAGGTCAGTAATTCACTTTGCTGTATTGATGACAACTCGTTACTTTGTTTTTCAAGCGCGCTCGCTAGCTGCCCAGCTTTTTTTGTAAAGCCTTCGCTTACCAACAGTGAAACAGCCTCAATCATTTGCCCATAATACGGTTTTGCACCTTGCGCTAACGCCTTTTTTAAAAGCGTCACTGCTTTATTTTCATCACCATACGTTAAATGGAGTTGCGCCGTTAGTATCTGGTTACTAATCGATTCATTACCTAAACGCGCGGCGATTTCTAAACTGGCGAGGGCCTCTTTTTGTTCGCTACGCTGCAATTGAATTTGGCTTAAGTGCAACCAAAGTGCATCATCATTTGGGTTTTCTTCTATTAACTGGTTTAACAACATTCTTGCCTCGCTGGTATCCCCTGCTTGCGTTAATGCCCACAGTAAGCCTTTTTTATAATCAGCGTGATTGGGGGCTAAAAACAAAGCTTGCCGAAACCCAGCAACCGCAGCATAGGCTTGATTTTGCTGCATGTGTAAATAAGCGATTTGGGCAAATAAGCTTGCGTCTTGGTCGCCTAGTTGTAATGCCTTAGTGAGCATCTCTACGGCTTGCGCTTTTTTATCTTGCTTTAAATAAATTGCACCGAGTGCGCGGTAACTTGGTAATAAATCAGGTCGCTTTTTAAGTGCCGCGTTAAATGCCTCAATTGCCGCATCATCATGAGACAATTGCATCGCAATTTGACCAATTGCTTGCGCCAGTGCGGCACTTGCACTATTCACTGGGTACGATTTAACTTCATCCCATGCGCCGCGATAGTCCTTTGCCATTAGTAACGGCTTTATGCGCTCGGCAATGGCTTGCTCATTACTCGATAAGCGTGCTTTATCTTGCTGTAACACGCCGTAGCGCAGCTCAAATTGCCAGCTTTGCTGTGGCATCACTATCGACACCTGTTGATGTGCTAAAGTCTGGCTTGTGATACTGCCGAGTAACAGTAAACTCGAAAACAAAATCTTCATAGGTCTTCAATCTCAATGGGCCAAATAAAGCGGGCTTTCACTTTTTCACCGTTTTTTGACGGCGCCGAAAAGCGAGCCATCTTTACAAAGCGTTTAATTTCTTTATAAAAACTGGGGTAAGGGTTTTGCGTTACTTCAATCAGCGTGACTTGGCCCTGTTCGTTAATCAGTACATCTAAGGCAATATCAAATTTTTTCACGCCTTATCTGCGAATTTGCTGTGGTATATTGAGCTTTACCTTGTTAAGCATACGCGGCAAATCATCAAGTTGATCTAAGCCAAAAGCCTGCCAATCAACATCCAATGACTCTTGCCAATTGATGCTGTTCATCTCTAAGTTCAACTCAAGCGGTTGTTGTTTAATATCGACTTTTGGCGGCACTAAATTAAGTCTTAACTGAGGTCCACTTCCTTGGGTATTTATCGCAACCGTTGGTGTTTGAACGTCAACTTGTTGCGCTGGCGGAGGGGGCGGCGGAGGTGGCAGTGAAACCGTATCAATAGTGCGCACTGTCACGGTTGACTCGCTGTAATCACTCAGCCAACGCGCTATGCTTATCAGCGAAATTGCCGCAACCAAAATCAGTAAAGCAATTAACAAAGCAAGGCTATGCGGTGCAAACTTTTTCATCGTGTCGCAATACTCACATTGGCGGCGCCGGCGAGTTTACTCTCGTCAATCACCTGCACGAGCAGTTCAGTTGGCACCTGTTTATCTGCCTGGATCACAACGGCCTTTTGTTTATCTTGAGTCAATTGAGAAACCACACCGCGCACACCGGCAACACCAATATTGGCACCGTCATAAATAATCTCTTTGCCATCGGTAATCGCTATCATGATCAAATTTCGCTCTAACTTTTGTTGCGACAACGCTTGTGGCTTATCAACCTCGACACCGGTTTCTTTTACAAATACGGTGGTCACAATAAAAAAGATAAGCAGAATAAACACCACATCAATTAAGGGTGATAAATCGATTTGTTGTTGCTGTTCGCTCTCTAAACGACGCTTTAAATTAGCTTGCATGGTGCGGTTCACTATTGAGTTTACGGTTTACTAAACTAAACAACAGCCACGCAGGCACAGCAAACAATAGACCTAATTGAGTGGTAAACAATGCATCTGCAATGCCCTGAGTTAGGCCATTATTACCTTGAATATTTGCCCCCTGCGACATGGCTAAAAATGCTTGTAACAGGCCCATGATGGTGCCAAGCAAACCAAGTAGCGGGAGCGCGCAAATACATAAGTTTAGAGACTGCTGCCAAAAACCAAGTGCGCGGTTGCACCGTTCTTTACGCACAATAAACGCAAAAATTAAGCGATAGTAAATAAATAAAGCCAACAACAAAATAGCAACTACAATTGGATTACTGAGTTCACTAAAGGATATCATGCAGCACCTCGTGTTTGGGTTGGAGTCGGGGCCAGTGTTGGAGGTTCAACTAAGTCAATTTGGCTCAGAGCAATCGCACTTTGCTCCAGCGTATGGTAGTAATTTTTAACTTTGCGCGATAAAAATGCGTGGATCAGTAAGGCTGGGATCGCAACCACTAAGCCAAGCTCTGTGGTGACTAACGCTTCTGAAATACCACCTGAAACCGCAGCAGGATCGCCTGCGCCAAATAGCGTCATAAGCTTAAAGGTATCAATCATACCGCTGACCGTGCCCAATAAGCCGAGAAGCGGTGCCACCGCAGCCGTAATGGCAATCGCGCCAAGCAAATTATCGAGCTGTTTTTTGTAATTAGTTAAGGCATTAAACAAGTGGTCGTCGCGCTCTTGGCCAACCGAGTGTTGCTGACAAATTGTCACCAACTCACGTTGCCACTGCCCCAGTTTGAGTGTGGCAAGCTGTGATTTTTGATTAACGATACGTGCAGCAATTGACGCATCGAGTTTGGGCAATTTAATCAGTTGCACGAGTTTGTATATCGCAATACACACTGCAAATAACGCAAACAATAAAATGGGTGCAATCCATACGCCGCCCTTTGCCACATGCGATGTAATGGTTTCTTTTTCTTGCTCGCGCAGTAGCGCGCGGCCGTTACTCGGATCAATCGGTAATTTAGCCATCCCCTGATTTTTTATTTGTCGTAGCTGGGCGGCGTTTTGCTCACTAAATACAAACGCAACTTCATTAAGCGCACTACCCTGCTCAATAATGCCCGCATCGGTGTCAGTTAAGTAGTAAGTAAATGGACCCAGTTCAAGTAAGTCGGCTGTTACTTGCTGGCCGTTTTGTCTGACAATTTCAGCGCTATAAAAGCGGCCCTTTTTGCTATTTTGCGATTCAATGCGTTGTTCACTTTGAGCCAGTAGCTGATTAAAGTCGAGCGCCTGCGACGAGCTCGTTTGCGCATTAAAGCGGCGTAATAAGTTTTCTTGAAAACGCGCCTGCTGTTGCCACTTTGCCAAGCGCTGTTCAACTTCTTCGATTGACAATGCGGCTTCGTCTTTGGCGCGAACCAAGCCCGCAGTTTGCTGCCTTAGCGTCATTACTTCGCGCTCAATGTTATTAAGTTGTTGCGTGAGTGATTGGCTTTCTTTAATTTGGCGCGCTTGCGTTGTCGTTAGCGCTTTTTCAGCCGCCTTAATATCCACTTGCAACGAACTAATCACTTCATTGGCAAACAAAGCATGGGGTAACCAGAGTACTGCAAATGATAACGATACAAATATTACTCTACTAAAATCTTTCATTTGGTTTGCTCCACATTTACAGGCAATGGTATAAGCTCAGCGGCAACTTGATGATCAAGCATGGCTTTTGCTAATCGAAATTGTTGTTCTGAAATCAAATCGCTTTCAAGCCAGACCCATTGATTGTTGGCGACATAACCAAGCCCTGTTTTACTGCCGTCTGGGGTACTAAAATAAGCAATTTGCCCGCCTAAATAGATTTGCTCGATCAAAATGCTTTCATCGCCATTTATCGCAACCATGGATTTCAAATAGCTCACACGCGAATTAAACTCATCGCGCTGACGATACAAGGTAAGCAGTAAATCAAGACGCTCACTGTTGTCTTTCGACTCCCCGTTTGCGGCGATTTGCTCACTCCAGTTTTTAACGAGTGGCGGCGGAAGTTGATTCAATGTGCTGTGTACCGCGCGAAAGCGAAAATCAAGCCAAGTCGCAAGCTCACTTTGTGCGGTTTCTAATTCACTTTGTGTTTTTAATAATTCAGCGCGGCGAACATCAACTTGATTTTGTGCCGACCTACTCTCTAAAAGCGTTTGCTTTAACAGCTTTTTTTCTTGCTTTAACAGCTGTAAGCGCTGCTCCAAAACACCTTTATGCTGTTGCCAATCTTGCACCAGTGCACGCTCTTGCGCGCGCAAGCCCAACCACGTTTCAACTAGGTTTTGATACTGCGCAACTGTACTTGTTGCGCTATGTGCTTGGCTTGTAAAAACACCAAACAACAAGCCGATTAATACAATTTTATTTTTCATAAGACACTAAAAAGTCACTCGCTCGCATGTGGACGAACCAGTGAAACTATTACAATTAATTATTGCAAATGATAATCCTTATCATTAAGATCCGCAACCGAAAAATATAACATCTTCCAATACAAGGAGTGGGTTGTGCCAAAAACAGCTAATACAAACAAGAGCATGTTTATCAATAGTGCGTTACTAATCACCGCCGCGGGTAGCTTTAATGCAACGGCAAACGAACAGGTTAAAACACTCGAAAAAACCAAAATTGATGCCAATAAACAAGATACTTACAAAGTCGATAAAGTATCTAATCACAAAATCACCACTGATTTAGTCGACACAGCAAAGACAATTAGCGTACTCGATTCTCAGTTACTTGCAGATCAAGGTGTCACCAATTTAAATGACGCGCTGCGCAATGTCGCCGGTGTTTCAACGTTTGGCGCTGGTGAAGGCGGTGGCGGTAATATCACCACAAATGATAAAATTACCATTCGTGGCTTTAATTCAAATGGCAATATTTACATTGATGGCGTGCGCGATATCGCCGGCTATTCACGTGATTTGTTTAACGTGAACGCGGTGGAAGTAGTCAAAGGCGCAAGTTCAAGCCTATCTGGTAAAGGGACCTCAGGCGGTGCAGTTAATTTAAGCACCAAGCAAGCCCAATTTGACAAGTTTTCAAACTTAGATGCGAGCTACGATGACGCAGAGCGACTGCGCCTTACGCTTGATAGCAACCATGTACTAAGTGATACAGCAGCATTTCGTATCAATGCCCTGTATAGCGACGGTGGTGACCCACTCAATAACGGCGTTGAAGAGTATCAAACCACCGCTATCGCCCCAGCCATTCAAATTGCAATTAACGATCAATTTAATATCACCGCTGATGCGCTTTTGATGCAGCAAGACAACAACCCGATGCTTGGCTTGCCATACATTAACGAAGATGCAGCGGCGCAACTCGGCCGCCCAGAAGGTGCACTGGATGAAAGCTTATGGGATAACTACTACGGCGTTGCCGCACGTGACTTTGAAGAAGTTGACGTTGCTATTGCAACAATTCGCGCCGAGTACAACATTTCACCAAACATTAAGCTATTCAATCAACTTCGTTTTGGTGAAAACGATAAAAAATCAGTGGTTTCACGCCCGTTAATGCGCTCAGAGCGCGATCCTGAGACCCGCGAGCGCACTTACTATGACCAAGTGGATGTGTCATGGACGCGCAATCTTGATGAAGAACACTCTTTATTTGTCAATCAGCTTGACCTTATTACACAGTTTAAAACCGGTAATATTCAACACGATTTAGTGATCGGCACTGAGATTTACAAGGAAGAAAAAGAGTCGCAGCGCTTATCAAATAACATCGTACTTGATTCTGATTATGTTGATATAAACAACCCACAAACGAATACGCCTTATACTGGCAATATCGATGTCGACGGCTTGCCTACCAAAACAGAAGGTGAAGGCATGGCGCTTTACGCGCTCAGCAATATGACCATTAATGACAATGTATTGCTCAGTGCAGGTCTTCGATGGGAAGATTATGAAGCAACCGGTGCACGTTATATGTGGCAGCGTATTGATGGCCAATGGCATCAAGAATATGCAGATGGATTAAAATCATCGGCCGACTTTGTCAGTTGGAACCTATCAGCGGGCTACAAAGCAAACGAAAACATCTTTGTATACCTTGCAGCGGCAAATTCACAAGACCCTGCGGCGGGCGATCTCGCTTTCACGTGGTCACAAACAGCAGTTGATCAAATTGGCGCGCTAGACCCACAAGAATCAAAAAACTACGAACTCGGTATAAAAGCGAGTTTACTCGACGATTCTCTTGAGATTAGCGCGGCGTACTTTGACACCACAAAAACCGTAACCGATCGCGACGATGACGGTAACTATTTCCTTGCCGGTGAACAGGTAGCAACCGGGTTTGAGTTTACAGCAACGGGTAAAATAACCGCTGATCTTGATGTGGTCGCAACGTTCACTAACCAAGACACTGAAGTCACCAAAGACTATAACCCTGATACCCAAGGTAACGGTCTATCTGGCGCACCAGATAACATGGCAAGTGTTTGGTTAAATTATGAACCAAGTCAGTGGCAATTTGGTGTAGGTGCACAATACAGTTCAGGCGATACCTACTGGCGACGCAACACTGCTTATTTTGAAACAGGCAGCTACACGCTTCTACACGCAATGGTTGGCTATGAGTTTAGCAAAGAGTTTGTGCTGCGCCTTAACGTCGATAACGTGGCAAATAAAAGCTATATCACAGATTACAGCGCACGCGGTCACTTTAAACCAGCAGATCCGCGCTTAATCAAGCTATCAGCTCAATATCGATTTTAATCCCGTTGATTGAGAGCTTGTCTAAATAGCTTTAATAAACATGAATTCGTTACGTGTTTATTACCATTTTAAATCGCTGTATTCACTTTTTAAGTGAATACAACTTACTCGTTTTTTGGAGGCTACAATGCTGATCAAATTAAACCAGGTGTTAAATAAAAATCACTGTTTAGATATCACCGAGCAACTTATCGCAGCGGATTGGGTATTGGGCGAAAGCACCGCGGGCCATCTAGCTAAAAATGAAAAAAGCAATTTACAGCTCGCTCAAGATAATCCGTTAGCGCAAAATTTAGGTCAATTTATTGTCGGGCAACTGGCCAATGTCAGCGACTTTCAAGCGGCGGCCGTGCCACATAAAATATTTCCGCCCATGTTTAATTGCTATCAAGGTGGCGGAACGTTTGGCAATCATATCGATAACGCGATCCGCTTTCATCCGCAAACGGGCGAGGCGATCCGGACTGATGTTTCAATTACGGTGTTTTTAAATGAACCTGACGAATACGATGGCGGCGAATTAATCATTCAAGACACCTATGGCGAGCAAAAAGTAAAACTGGCCGCTGGCGACGCTGTGTTGTACCCATCAACCAGTTTGCATCAAGTGACACCTGTCACACGCGGCAGACGCCTTGCTTCTTTTTTTTGGATCCAGAGTTTCGTCGCCGATTTAGTTAATCGCACCACTTTATATCAGCTCGATAAATCAATTCAAGACATCTCACTAAAGTTACCCAATTCACAAGAAGCCATTACCTTAAGTGGTATCTACCATAACTTGTTAAGACAATGGAGCCGAGGCGAGTAACACCTCGGCACAAAGCTTTCAAATCACAGTTTAGCTTTCTCGATGCCAAGGAGTTAAAACTTGACGCGAAGAAATTGAGGCGATATTCACATTACCCATTAATGCCATTGTCAGTTTTAATTCGTCTTTTAACAAACGCAGTGTATGTGCCACACCGAGTGCACCTGCGACAGCAAGTCCGTGCATAAGCGGGCGCCCAATCAGCACCGCATTAGCCCCAAGTGCCAGCGCCTTATAAATATCGCTACCACGGCGAATACCGCTATCAAACAATATCGTGTAATCCGGACCCAGTGCGTCACGCATTTTTGCCAATTGAGAAATGCTACTCGGTACACCATCAAGCACGCGACCGCCATGGTTTGATACCACAATTCCCTGTGCACCGATTTCTCGGGCACGATAAGCATCATCGACATTAATCACCCCTTTCAGGATCACAGGTAAAGATATTTGTTCAATCAAAGCGGCCACTTGCTGCCAGGTGGGCGCTTGCAGCATTAAACTATCAATATCATTATTATGACCTAGCCCCGATGTAAAAGACCCCTGATATGGCACTAGGTTTTGTGCCACGATTTCGCGTGGTAATGAAAACTGATCACGTGCTTCGTGGTAACGCAAGCCGTTAATCGGCGCATCAATCGTGATCATAATAGCACTGTAACCCGCCTCTTTTGCCCGCGATACAAGATCTAAATTAACCTTGTTATCCGCTTGCATATAGAGTTGAAAAATTCGGGTTGATTGGGGTCCCTCAGCAAGCGATGCAACCGACTCCATATCAAATGTTGATAGCGTACTTAAACAAAAACCGACGTCTTGTGCCTGAGCCGCCTGAAACGACGCTAACTCACCACCGGAATGTGCAAGCTGTTGATAAGCGATGGGTGCAAGTATTAGTGGGCATGCAATCGCTTTATCTAATAACTGAGTCGACAACTCAATTGCCTCGCCGCCCTGCAACATACTCGGTATTAACTCAATGTCATCAAAATGCTGCTGGTTTTTACGATAGCTAATGCCGTCGCCACTGGTACCGTGAATATATCGCCAGTGGTGGGAAAGGTTTTGTTGTTCAAAGATTTTCTGCGCACCTTTTAAGTAATCATCGCAGTTTACATAATTTGCAAGTTGTTTCATTAACAGCCTAATATAGGTCAATTCTTATTCTATTTTGATTTAACCACTCCCTGTAATTGTGCTCGCCGAAAATCGATTGCAATTGTGCAACCACGCTTTCGCCAAATCCTTGTTTATTACCACATAAATAAATCACTGCATTTAAGTTCAACATCCAGCGCTTAAGCTCTGCTTGTTCACTTTCAAGTTTGCTGGGCAAATAACCCGGCTCTTGCCGCGACCAATGTGTGGTGATCCTAGATAGTGTACCTTTGTTATGCAACAGATTGATGTCATTTTTAAAATAATAATCATGCTGTGAATATTGTTCGCCAAAAATCAGCCAGTGATCTGCCTGTGAGCCAGATTGGTGACGCGTTTTTAAATGCGAAATTAGCGGCGCAATGCCGGTTCCAGCACCGATGAGAATTAGCGGCAAATCTGCCGTGGGTAAATGAAAATTTGCGTGAGTACGAATTTGGGTTGTTACTGTGTCATCACGCGATAAGTCGCATAAATAATTAGATGCAAGTCCTGGGCTACTATCGGCACGTACATGGCGTCTAACAAAAATCTCAACATTTGTGTTTTCGGCGTTTTTGCTGGTGTTTGCGGCACTGGCAATCGAATAAACACGTGGCGTTAATGGTTTAAGTTTATCAACCAGCTGCTGCGCATTTGCTGCGGTTTCACCAAGCCAGTCTGATTCACACAAGGCGTCGATAAGCGGCCGTTTTACGCCGTTATGCTGCACAAATTGATGTGGGTCGAGGCCATGTCGATTAATGATACTAATACACTTTTGTTGATTTAAGCGCGGAACCACTTCTAATAAGTCACCCGATTGATAGGTTAACTGAGAGCCTTTTAATACAATTCGATGTGCTAAACGATGTTGTTGCTGTGCGTTTTCACATAAATTGGAGTCAACGATAAGCTGTTGATACTCATTTTTAAAACCAACTTCGTTCGAGGTCTGCAAATCAAACACACGGGCGATAGATTGCCACCAGCTATTTATTGCATTGACATCCATTTTATCGACTTCAACTACCTCGGTCAGCGCAGTACCGCCTTTTTCGTTAAATAATACCGCTAAATTATGTCCAAAAGCACAAAAGTCTTGATAGGTTTTATCACCGAGCGCCAATACCGAAAATGCAATCGGCGTGTTAAACGAATCTATTTGATGCAGTTTAGAAACAAAGCGTTGGGCTTTTTCAGGCGGTTCGCCTTCACCGTAAGTACTCGCAATAACAAGTACATTTTGATAATGATTAAGACACTGTGGCGTTAAGGTTGATAAACAGCGTAAATCAAACGCATTTGGCAGCAAACCATGAAACCGTTTTGCTATCGAAAATGCGCTACCAGATTGGCTCGCAAACGCGATTAAGTGATTTTTCTGAAACTGAACGCTTTTAGAGTAAGAGTTTTGAGAGTGTGAACGATTAATTTCGCGATAGAAAAACACGTATATCGTAAAGGCAACTAGCAACATCACCAGTTGGCTATTTAAGCTCAAAGATGCGACATTCTTGACATCAAATAGCGCAATGCTATTGGTGACAAGTAAAGCGCCACAAACTAAAAAAGTAAAACCAACCAAGCGCCGATACCCATTTTCAATCAACAACATAACAGCAAGTAACAGTGCCAACACACACATGCCTTGGGCAAGGTTTTGCAATACTGTTAACCCGTTTAATTGGATTGCACTAATGCGATTTATTATTCGATTATTTTCATCAACTATCACCAGCTGCTGCACGTCAACGGAATGCAAACTGACTAACTGGTTTTCACCCAAACTGCGCTGCGCACGCTCCACACCCACTGTTGTTATTTGTGAAATATCGATATCACTTTGAGTATGACGCGCAGAAAGCGTAAGCGCACACAAAAACAATGTAAACATGCAGGTAAATATAAGCTTAATTAATGCATTTAAGCTCTTAGTTATCGTATTTTGCCGATTTTGTATCAACAATACGAAAGGCTTATTGCGAAATATCGAACTCACGGCCACTTAATCTAAATAAAAATAATTCTCATATACTATTGCAATAACGTATCAAACGCTAGTAATATTTGCCCCCGAATTTAACAAGAAAGATGTAATCGTGATGGCCGGACGGCAAAGCCAACAGCAAAATACGCTCAGTTTGATAACTCGGATCATGCGAAAAATACACATTTACAGTGCCATGCCGGTGTTATTACTGATGATTTTCTTTGCTGTAACTGGGCTTTATTTAAACCACCCGGAATTTGATGCGGGCGACGTCACAAACCATCAGCAAACGCTAACGTTGCCAAAACAACTGAGCGCATTGCCAAACTGGCCGGAGTATTACGCACAACACAGTTTGTTGTTACTGCATTGGCTTGACAGTGAGCACAATATTCGCGGTGTCGACTTTGACATTGAATGGGACGACTTTGACAGTTTGCTGATTTTAAATTTAGCCGGTCCCAATGGCAGTACCGTAGTCGAAGTGCTCCTAGAGGACCAAGAAGTACTGGTTGATGAACGCCAATTATCGCTGCTCGCGATGTTGAACAATGTGCATCGCGCTAAGCATGTCAGCGGCTTATGGCGACTTGTCTCTGATCTAAGTGCGGTGTGCATGCTGCTATTTTGCGTCAGTGGTTTTTGGCTAGTGATAATGAACAAGTTTGAACGTCGTAACGCCAATATTGCCTTGGTATTTGGTTCGTCTTTCTTTGTACTGATTATTTTATTAATGCATTAGGAGAATTTCACATGTATTTACGCACTTTTGTGCTGTTTGTCGCCCTGCTATTTGCGAGCAGCACGATACAAGCAAACCAACTCACCGTTGACTTTGAGCTGCCAACGTTTGACACCGCTGATTACCACAAACCCTATGTTGCTATTTGGTTAGAAAATAAAGAAGAGAAAAAAACCTTGCTGTTGTGGCATTTGAAAAAAAGAAAATCTGATAAGTGGCTCGTCGATATTCGTCGTTGGTGGCGAAAATTAGGCCGTTATGGCGAAACGCCAGACGCTTTCACCGGTGCAACACGAGGCCCCGGAAAATACAGCGAACAATTTAACATAGGTGATCAATCTAAGTTCACCCTCTTTATTGAAGTCGTAAGAGAAGACGGCGGACGCTCATTGCTAAAACAAAAAGTCAATTTTGACGACAACAAGAATTCATACCACATCGCAGCGAGCAAAGAAGTTGGCGATGTTGTAATAACAAAAGGAAACTAACCATGAAATCGACTTTAATTAAATTGACGGCGGGCGTTGCGCTCACGGTTGCCGCATTACAAACACAGGCCCACGATATTTACATTTGGCCGAGCTACTTCTCAGTAAATAGTGAAAAAGCGGTCAAAATTCCAGTCCAAGTAACCGCATCTCATACGACCTATCGCCCAGATTTTGCGATGCCAAGTGACGGCGTAAAAGTATTTGGCGTGGATGGTAAACAACAACGTCGCATTGGGAGTTATTATCAAGGTGCGCGTGTTGCAACCTTTGATTTAGACGTCGCTGAGCAAGGCACCTACGGTTTAAAATATTATCGCGGTCCATCGTATCGCACTTCTTACAAAATTGGTAAACGCGATACTATAAAACGCTTACGCGCCAATAAATCTGAGGCGCAAGCACAAATTCCACAAGGCGCAAAAGAAGTTGTAACGACCAGCTACCTTACCATTGCGATGAGCTATGTGACCAATAAAGCGCCAACAGAGGCCGTACTTGCTGCGCAAAATAAAGGCTTTGAATTAGTGCCTGTTACGCACCCTGCCGATTATGTAACAGGTGAAGAACTTGAAGTAACGTTACTGTTTAACGGTAAGCCAGTTGCCGATCAGGACCTTGTCATCGAGCAAGAAGGTATCCAATACCTCGCAGACCCGAAAGCACTCGAACTTAAAAGTGACGAAAACGGTAAAGTGGTATTTAGCTTCGAGCAAGGCGGTCGTTACATGCTAAAAGTCAACCATAAACAAACCAGCACTAACGCCGAAGCAGATTACGAAGTGACTCGTATCTACTACGCGTTCGATGTAATTTACGAGTAATTCAAATGCGTCATATCATTTCCCGTGTATTTGGCGCTATTGCCTTGATGCTTAGCATCAAGGCATTTGCCCACTTTCCAACTTTGAGCTGCCAGCTCGATAGCAATAACAAGCAACAACTTATTTGTACCGCAGGATTCAGTGATGCCAGTTTAGCGGGTGAAGTCAGTTTAAAAGTTTATTCTTACGATGACGAATTGCTGCAAAGCATTACCACCAAATCGGATGGCAGTGCTGAAATACCAAAGCCTCAAGGTGAATTTTACATCGTATTCGATGCCGGTCATGAAACCCCAGCTGAGTTTGATTATGCCGAATTACAGTAAACAAGGTAACGCAAACATGGATGAGACTGTGATAGCTAGCGAAATTTCGCCCTATATCGAAACCATTCCACAGCAATTGTCACGCCATGAAAATCGCTACTTTATCATTGCGATTGTGACTGTTTTATTGACTGCCGCCGTCGCGCTTTTTTTGATGAAGCAAACGCGAGCGGAGTTGAGCCAAACACCAACCTCGATTGTCAATCTTATTACGCAATTACAAAACGCGGCGGACGAAATTCAGCTGCTTTATGAAATCGGTGAATTACCACAAATGCCGAATTTAGACCAGCTAATCCAACTTGACGTAAACCCCTTTGTTGCAGGTAACGTGATTGAAGTGACATCGGGTTGCTTTATCGCAACAAAACAACCGCATCAGGTGCGCTTGGTGTTTAACCAACAATGGCAGATTACATGGCGACAAATAGAGAGCCACGAACATGTTACGAATCAAGCTCTCTGCAGCGAACAAGTTAAGTGGCAAGCCCCTTTACAGAAAACGAAGAGCCAATCCAAATGACCCGTTACCTAGTTAGTTTTATATTTTTATTAAGTGCTTTTTCAGTCGTAGCAAAGCCATTAAACATTGGCATAACACTTCACCCATACTATTCGTATGTGAGTAATATTATCGGTGATAAAGCACAAATTACCCCTTTAATTGATACTGGATTTAACCCGAACAACTACGCTCTCAGTCCAGCCGATATCACGCGCTTAAACAGTATGGATGTGCTGGTCGTCAACGGTATCGGTCATGATGAGTTTGCACTTAGTGCAGTCACCGCTATTAATCCTGAAAACCTAACTTTGGTTGAAGCCAATGAATCGGTGCCGCTTATTGGAAAAAACAACAAGCCGAACCCACATACATTTGTGTCAATTGATGCTGCCATTCGCCAGGTGTACAGCATTGCCAAAGCACTCGGCAAACAAGACCCCAAAAATGCGAAATATTTTATCAAAAATGCCTTTGCATACGCCAAACGTCTGCGTTCGCTTAAAAAACCGGTACAACAATTACTGATGGATAAAGATCTATCACAGATAAAAATAGCCAGCACTCACAATGCCTATGGTTACTTGTTACAAGAGTTTGGTCTGACGGTCTCTGCCGTTGTTGAGCCCGCTCATGGCGTATCGCCAAGTGCGTCGCAATTACAAAAAACCATTGACGACATTCGCGAAGCAGACATCGACGTTCTGTTTACTGAGCTCAATATGGCGAATAGCTATATCGATGTAATAGAAAAAGAAACCGGCATTCGTGTTTATCACTTTTCGCATATGACCCACGGTGAGTATCGCGCCGATATGGTTGAAAAAGAAATGCAGCATAACCTGAGCAAACTGGGTGAAGCCTTAACCTTTGCCTTAAACAACGCAAAGAGAACACTATGAGCAGTTACTCCCCAACTATTTCATTTAACAATGTTTCGGTTTCAGTAGGCCAACACTGTTTGCTAGAAAAAATTAATTTAGCGTGTCCAGCAGGCACCTGGATGGGCATCGTTGGCCCCAATGGTGGCGGAAAATCGACCCTCATTAAAGCACTCATGGGGCAAATGCCGCACAAAGGCGAAATTCAACTTGCGTGGCCAAATAAATCTAAAAATAGTATTGGCTATGTGCCTCAAATTGCACCATTTGAACCCACCTTACCGGTGTCAGTTAACGATTATTTGCGTTTGGTCAGTTTAAACCGCCCTGTATGGCTTAGCTACAAACGTAACCGTCAGATAAACGAAAAAATGGAGTTGCTGCAAATAAGTCAATTTGCCAATAGTCGCGTTGGTGCATTATCAACTGGCGAGCGTCAACGCGTTTTACTGTGTGGCGCACTACTCAGTGACCCACAAATTCTGATCCTCGATGAGCCATTGGCGGGCGTCGACAAACAAGGACATGCCGTTATTCTCGATATTTTGGCGCAATTTCACCAACAAGGAAAAAGCATCGTGATGGTTGAGCATCACTGGCACGTTATTGCTAAACATTGCCAACAAGTCGCGCTAATTGACAAACAACTCAAGCTACTCGACAGCCCAAGCGTCGTACTTGAAAAACTCAATCAAACGATGTCGATGTTTGATTTAGCGAAAACGGCTTAAGGAAACCTATGATCGATTCCATTCACCACTTTTTTGCCGATCTCGTTGCACTGGGCCTGTTACCAGATATGTTTAACTACGGCTTTTTGGTCAACGCGTTTTTAGCCACCTTGCTGATTGGCCCTTTGCTTGGTGCACTCGGTACCTTAGTTGTTGTAAAACGTCTTGCTTTTTTATCTGAAGCCGTTGGCCACTCAGCACTGACCGGCGTCTCGATTGGTATTTTGCTAGGCGAACCAATTACTGCGCCATGGATAAGCTTGTTTACGTTTTCTATATTATTTGCATTAACTCTCCAGTGGGTGCGCGGGCGAACGACCGTTCCTTATGATGCACTTATTGGTGTATTTTTGGCGTTTGCCTTGGCCATGGGCGCAGCACTTTTAATGCTCGTCGCCAAACAAGTCAATGCTCACCTCGTTGAACAAGTATTATTTGGCTCAGTGCTCACCGCCGACAGCCAAGATCTGGTGATTTTAAGCGTGATGTTTGTGCTCATTGTTGGACTTGCATTTCGTTATAGTAATCAAGCCATACTGACAGCACTTTCGCCAGAAATAGCAAAGAGTAAACGCATTAATACGCAATTACATGACTACGGTTTTGTTTTATTGATTGCATTAATGACAGTCGCGGCAGTTAAAATAATCGGTGCAATTTTAGTGGGTGCGCTTTTGCTTATCCCTGCAGCCAGTGCACGGCTCATCGCACACAACCTCAGAAGCATGATGATGTGGTCGGTACTGATTGCCATCAGCAGCGCACTCATTGGCGTATTACTGCCAATGTACATGCAATGGGCTATTACCACCGGCCCTGCGATTATCTTAGTTGCCTGCGTCTGGTTTGTGCTCGCGATTAGTTTGCACAGTGTTAAAGGAGCAGCACGTCATGGCGTTTAATTCGCAAAATTCAAAGCTGATTATCACGTTAACGGTGCTGTTAACCTTCTTTGCGCAAGGCGCTATTGCAAAGGTCGCCACGGTATCACCCATTGCTCACAGCATTGCCGACGAACTCGTAAAGAATACAGATATTGAGTTGACGTATTTACCGCCAAAACGTTTGCCAATCAATCGTATTCCTAATTGGTTAAACAAACAAAAAACGAAACAGTTTGCCCAATTTGATGTGGTTATTTCGATGGCGTCAGTTAGACCACAACTAGATTTTTTCAAAACGTTACGTCAGAGCAATATCCGTCTTGTTGAAATTGATATAGCGCATGCGTTAATCCCGAATGGCGAGCGCGTCGCACTCGATCAAAATAGCGAATATTTCTGGCTCAATAGCAATAACTTGTTGCTTATGACAAGTATTCTAAAACGCGATTTAGCGACTATGTGGCCGCAACATAAAAAGACCATAGAGAAAAACTTTTTTGCGCTCTCAGCTGAAATTAGATTGTTAAATCAAACAACAGATCAAGCGCTGATGGAACGCGATATTGCGTTTTTGAGTGCCCAAAATAGCAATTTAAAACCTTATAGCGAAAGTTTAATTTGTGATTTTGAAAACAAGTCACAAATCGAATCCCTTGGCTTAAATTACTTGCTGCTTTCTACTAAAAAGAGCGATGCGAGTCAAAACAACTGGCTTATTGATGACTTGAGTCGTTTCAAAACCACATCACTGACGAGCCGCCTGCAAAACAACTTGGATAGCTTGTTAAAAATCTTACCCCCATTAAATAACGAGGTTCAATTATGAAAAAATCAGTTTTCACCCTATGCGCCGCATCACTTATGACAAGCTTTATTGCCACTGCGGGCCCGACCAAAGATTACAACTATGTGTGGGTTGACACCTGGGACACTGACAGCAACCAGCAAGTCACCATTGAAGAGTTTTTTGCAGCACGTAAAGCGCGTTTTAATGAAACAGATGAAAACGGCGATGGATTAGTGGACCTTGACGAGTATCGCAATGAATACGAAAACCGCTTAGATGCGAAAATCACTTCAGAGCGTGCGCAAAGCGTAAAACAAACTAAAATGCGCTTTAATGCAATGGATAAAAATGATGACAACATCATGAGCAAAGAGGAGTACATGGCGGTGGCAAAACGCGGTTTTGATTACTACGACAGTGATAAAAACGGCATGATCACCGATGAAGACAAGGCGCCTAAGTATCGCTCACGTAAAGCCAAAAAAGAGTTAAGCGAGCAAGAAATTGCACACAATAAACTCAAGCGTAAAATTGCCAGTGCCAAGCGCGTTGTCCACATGCCGAGCACTCACAACAAAAAAGGCATGCTATCTTTGTATGATGCCAACGACAATGGTGCAATTGCATGGCAAGAGTACGCAGCTGTTCGCGAAGAAATGTTTAGCCGCACCGATGAAAATGGTGACAACCAGTTAAATTTTGATGAATACCTTGCTGAGTTTGAAAACCGCTTAGATACACAAATCAATAAAATAAGAACGCGTATGGTTGAGCGCACCGACAAACGTTTTGATGTGCTTGACGTTGATAACAATGACCAAATGACGTTTGAAGAGTTTCAACTATCAGGCGTACGAACTTTCTTACGTTACGACTTAGACAAAGACGGCTCGGTCACCTTTTACGAAGAAGCCCCGGAAAAATCACTTGAAACTGCGGTGAAAATGGCAGCCAAAAAAAGCAAAGAAAATAAGTACTAAACTGAATTACTAAACTAAGCGCTTATTGACCTTAATTCCCCTCAACATTTTGGGGAAGCAGATGCTTCCCCTTTTTTATTAATAAGTGACACCGATGCGTCAAACATTACTTTCACCTACTTTTGTCATGTTAGCGGTCATTTTTGCGGCCACACTTTCATTTGGCTCTCAGGCAAAAGACTTCAAAAAAGACCAGATATTAGGAACCCAATTGAGCTTTAGCATCAAAGGAGTTACACAGGCCGAACAGGGTTTGGCATACCAATTGGTGTTAGAAAAAATTGCTTACTACGACACTGTGCTCTCAAGTTACCAAGCACAAAGCGAAATAAGCCAACTCAATCACAAAAAACAATTAGAAGGCGCAAGCCAAACTCTCATAGAAGTACTTACTGCCTGCGAAAATTATCAACAAAAAACGCGAAATCACTTTAGCTGTAAACTCGGTAGTATCACAGCGCTGTGGCAACAAGCAGAACAACAGCAAACCCTGCCCGACCGGATTAATGTGCGAAAGCAAGCCCGCCAGCTACGCAATAAAAAAATTGCTATTGAAAAGCAAAACATCACCCTATCAGAGGACCTTTTATTAGATATAAACGGCCTTGCAAAAGGCTACATTATTGATGCTGTATATCACGCCCTTGCCACTCAATTCCCTAACAGTCAGTTTAAATTGGATATCGGCGGCGACGGTCGCCATTATGGCAGTTTTGCGTTGCAATTTACTAATACCAATTTTCCACAATCAGCACAGGTACAACTGGCCCAAATAAGCAATAAAGCCTATGCGGCAAGCGGTATGGCGTTTCGAAATTATAAAATAAAACACCACACTAAAAGCCACATTTTAGCACCGCGTGACGGCTGGCCTATTGCCAACCCGATAGGCGCTGCGGTCATTGCTGATACTGCGATAACTGCTGATGCCATTGCTACCGCGCTCACTACCATGAATGGCACACAAGCCCTCAAGTGGCTTAATCAACACGATTTCGCGGGACTATTGTACTTACCGGATGGCCGTATCAGGGCATCGGATAAATGGGTAAGCCTCAACGCTACGTCATATAAAAACAAGCTTACGCTCACTTACACTATTCCGCAGCTCGATGTCACCGACTACGAAAAACCTTATGTTGCTATTTGGTTGTCAAATAACGCAGGCAAGCCGCTCAAACAGCTTGCACTGCTTGGCGACAGTGAACGGTGGTGGCAAGAAAACCGTAAATGGTGGCGAAAACTAGGCCGCAAAGAACCGCACATAATTGCAAATATGGCACACGCCACAAAGCGACCTGGCGAATACACAACCAACTGGTACGGCTTAGATGATTTTGGTAACCACATTCACGACTCACAACTTGTAATTCATATTGAAGCGAGCCGCGAAGACGGCGGTCATAACTATATTCGCCAAGTTTTAGACACAACAAAGCCCGGGAAATTCGCTATTCAAGGTAAAGGCGAGATAGGCGATATGTCACTCACCATTCATTAATATAAAAAGCGCACGAACACATTAGGACGTGCGTTTTTTTCTCCTTACTGCAAACCCACTCCAAAAACACAACAAGAAATGCGAAAAATATGAACTTTTTACTCGTTATTTCATTCATATAGAGATTAGAATTACGACATAACAATTTATACCAATTAACTAAACGAGTTCTTATGAAAGGAAGCTGTCACTGCGGTAATATATGTATTACCTTGCACCAAAATATAGAGCAAGTCACCAGTTGCAATTGTTCACTATGCTATCGCTACGGTGCGATATGGGCTTATTTTGCGCCTTCTGGCGTTGAAGTAAACCAAGCAACTGTCGGGAAAAGTTATCAACACGGCGATAAACGAATTGACTTTCACCACTGCCCGAGCTGCAAGTGCATTACGCACTATACACCGACTGCAAAAGGCAATGTTTCACGTATGGCCGTCAACTTACGCTTATTTGACAAAGCCGTGTTAGACACCATCACAATACGCTATTTCGATGGAGCCGACACCTGGCAGTTTATCGATAAAACACCCGTTATTTAATTTTATTCGCTGCGTAGCAAGTAACCGTATATCAATAATAAAACGTAGTAGGAGATTCCCATCAAATCGCCATCATTTTTATTTATTACTAAAGCGCTATTGTTGAAGGTATTAGTTTCGAAAGTATTAGTTTCGAAGGTGCTAATGTCAAAGGCACTAGTATCAACATCCTTAATTTCCTTGTCGATGCTGTCGTCACAGGCGCTGGCAGGACAAGTTTATGATACCTTTCCAACAGAGATTAAAGCAGAACAAAAGTACGTATTTTATTCACACGGTTTTATTGTTGAAGGCACCAACCCGCGTCCTGAAAATGCGCGCTGGGGAGTGTATGAATTTCCAAAAATCAAATCGGCGCTGGCAGATGAAAGCTATCATCTAATCGCGCATCATCGACCAAAAGGCACGGATCCATTTGTCTACGCAAAAACACTCGCAAAAGATGTACTAACATTAATAGCACACGGCGTCAAAGCTGAAAACATCACTATTATGGGTTTTTCGCGCGGTGCATTTATTACTAGTTTAACCTCACATCATTTGGCTAAAACACCAGTTAACACCATTCTATTAGCTGGATGCGGGCGTATAGTCTCAAGCAAATATGCCGACTATACACTTAACGGCCCTGTGCTGTCGGTGTACGAAAAAAGCGATGGCGCATTAAGCTGTGAAAAACTGCGCGCACGCAGCCCCAATATTATATCCTATAAAGAAATTGCCCTTGATACAGGCGAAGAACACGGCGCATTTTACCGCCCCATTAAAGAGTGGGTGACGCCTGTAAAAGAATGGATTAAACGGCCTCAGCGTTAGGCAGTCGATACTTGGTCGTGACACTATCTATCTGCTTAGACTAGCAGTATGTCACGACTAAAACTATGTCATAGCAAGAGATATGCGAGCGCAATGCACTATAAGTGTTGCATCAACCACGCACCTTGGGTTTTACCATGCCCCGTTTGTTCGTCATATTCGCGAGTTTGCTGCTTTAATTCGCTCATCAGCGCTTGACCAGTTTGATTAGCGACTTTTTTTAATTTTTCGCAATTTGTTTGCGGGTCAAGGTTAAGTAACGCTGCATTTATTTTTCTCGTAGTCGCAATGGCAAGGTCGCCGTGACCAATTTCGTGCGCTGTAAGTTTTGCCAACCAGTTACGCCAAACTATTTTTACATCATGATTGCCACTTTGCAGTTTAGGCAAGGTATATACTAATTTCAGGTCGGTATTGGCACGATTTATTTGGCATTGTTGATCAGCTTTTTTAAACCAAAAACGCCAGTTAATATCGAACCGTGTATAACCGTGAAATACTTCAGCACCTTCACGAATTGGTGATGCCTTATTGACCGCATTAAGTAATTTGCTTTTGCTATTCGCGATAACCGTATAGTGTTTATAACGTTCTACGATATTGACTTCGCCCCGCGCATAAAACGACAACAGCAATGGCAACATTAATAACCATTTCATGATTCACCTCCTTGTTTTTTTGCACAAAATACATGGTTACCGATTATTAGGTCAAGTCAATTGAATCTAAAAAAGCCCGCATCGAATGAAAAACGGGCTTTATAGTACTTTGGATAATTTAAAGCGTAAGAGCGATGTCAAAATGAGCGTTATCAAGCTTAGTTGGTATACCAAATTACTGCAGTTAGACTCGATAAAGCATTGACTTTGACACGCACTTACAAGTGATTTTTTCATTTTATAGATAGCCAGCGCTTAAAGCACGCGCTGTCTACCTAACACCATTTTGTTTATTTAAAAACGAACATTAATGTTGGCTGACACAGTACGACCAGCTTCTGAATAACGTTTTATACCGTTGTCGGCAACGCCACCGCGAAAGCCACCACTGCCTTCAGTCACAAAGCGAACGCGTTGCCAATTATAGTATTCTTCATCAAGTAAATTGCGCACAGCCACGTTGAATACCATGTTGTCAGTGATATCAAAGTTCGCAATAAGATCAACCACGGTAGACGTATCACTTAAAAAGTCCGTCGCCGGATTTTGCTCACCGTCATCGTTTGTCACGAGTGTATCACTTTCTTTTTTCTCTGCTTGATGGCGAACTTGTGCCATAACACGCCAGTTTGAACGTGAATCATAGCCAAAACTTACCATGCCTGAATTCGGCGAAATTGATAACATCGGGTCACCATTGTCATACTCACCGTCGGTGTGAGAATAAGCTGCACGCAGTTCAAAGTTATTTGCAAAACGATACGAAGCGTCAAGTTCAAAGCCTTTGACCGTTGCTTCGCCAATATTTTCTGGACGCTGGTAATCGTCAGTTGATACTTCAACCATTTCATAGCAGCGACAAGCAGGGTTGTAAACGCGATCCATTTTCGGCTCTGCTAGATCACGGGTATACGTCACGTTGTCGATGAAGTCGGTGTATTCAGTATTAAATACGCTTAAACGAACACGAGTCGATTCATCTTGATATTGATACGCCAGCTCCATATTAAGTGCTTTTTCAGGCTCGAGGTCGTAGTTAGGCACAACTTGCCAATCATCAACGGTTGCACCGCGTGAACCAAAATACACCTGTTCTACTGAAGGGGCTCTAAAGCCAGTACCAATGTCCGCAATTATCGCGTGATTATCACTCGCTTCATAAACAGCCGATAATTGCCAAGATACGGCATTCATATCGACATCTTTGACTAACCCTTGGTCATTTGTGAAATACTCATCAAATTCGGGTTGGTAGCTGTAGTTGTCGTAACGGATCCCAGCCGTTAAATCCAATTGTGGCGTCACTGTCATGCTATCTTTAAGATATACATTCCAAATCGCAATATCCGTTTGCGGAATAAAGTTAGCATCTTTTATTGGATAGTGAGTTTGACCATTTGGCAGCGGACTGCGGAGCGCTTGATAACCTGAATCTTGGCTCAAGCCATTGTAACGGTGGTCCCACATATTATTTTCAAGCGTACGCGTCTCAAACGAGCCACCATAAACTAAGAAGTGATTCACATGACCTGTAACCAACTGTTTGCTTAAGTCTATTTTAAGCGTGCTCGATTCTTGCTCTAACTCACGTTGTTCTTGGCGTAGGTAGGGGTCGCCGTAGCCTAAACATTGGTAGCTTGGTGTATATTCAACACACGCAGCATAATGCATATTGGTAACGCCGCTGGTAAAAATGTCCTGATAATCATATGAAACATCAAGGCTATCGTAGGCACTGTTTTTACTGGTGTTGGTATAGAACACGCCATAACGAGTACGATTTTGCTCATCTTCAGTGAAACGATGCTGAATTGACCCTGATATACGCGACAAATTGTCTAGTTCAACCAAGTTTTCGTCATTTTCTAGCACGAAACCGAATTCGTTATTGTTATCTAAAGTGTACTCTGTTTTAAATAAAACCGAATCACTGCTGTATTCAAGCGGATCAGGCAACTCGCGCGACGCACCAAGTGGTTCACTACGACCAGAATGGTTTTGATCTTCGCTCGCACTGCGCTTAGTGTACATCAGTAAGGTTTCAAGGTTTCCCCACTTATTTGCAATGCCTAGCGTTGCATGCACGTGTTCGTCTCTGTCGTCATACCCTAACTTAAAATAACCGCGAGTTTGGTCTTTATCAGAGGTAAGAAAGTCTTCAGCACTCAGAGTGGTGTACATCACAGCACCACCAAGTGCACCGGGTCCACTTGTTACTGAGCTCGCACCCTTCACAATTTGAATTGCTTTCATGTGCTCAAGCTCAACCGAGTTACGGCTAGCACGGAAATATTCGTACGGCGCATAGCCTGGCGGGTCAAGGGTTTCGCCTTGCGTTAAACCGTCAACAGTAATTGCAATTCGATCACCTTCCATACCGCGAATATTAAAACCATTGCTGCCGAAACGGCCCATGCTCGCAACATCCACACCCGGAATGTAATTTGCGACATCGTTGATGTCTTGCATTAAGTTGGTCGACACTGCAACCGAATCTAATTCCGTTTTATTCGTGCTTTCAGTTTTTTCCTTTGCTGAAAGATTCGTTTTTTGAAGAGTTGTCACATTGGAGTTAGCAATCGCGTGACCACTGACAGAGCCTACTGATACGAGTAAAGCCATGCTGATCGCACGATTAATTTTCGATTGAGTTAAGCGCACAAGGAAATCCTTATAATTATAATATTGTACATAAGTACCTAAATTTAATTGCGCGTAATGATAATGATTTGCATTAATATTTCAACAGGGATTATCTAAAGAAATCTCAATTAATTACATTTTTGCTATAAATAGATAAATTAATTACTTTATATTCATCAAGTTAATAAACGTATTTACACAAAAAGATTAATGGCAGGGCACCATTAAAGCCGTTATTTACATTGAGGTATCGGGCGTAAATTTTAAGGGCTATTTTGAAAGCTAATTACACACATGGCGTTCGTTGTTCGCCGCTTTAATCATATTTGCAGGACTATAACTATTGCCGTCGGCAAAACGATAGAGCACCATTTTGTTAGGCATTACGGCAACGATATTACCGCCATAACCACTCATATAGGGAATTTGTGAAAAGCAGTTTTCATCGTCAGCAAACGGCGAACTCCAAAACCCGTTTATATAGTATGAACGACCAAACTCGTTATCTTCCCACCAGCTTGCAAGACCTAGATGATCTGTTTTGAATAAGGATTGTTGTAATCGTGACAAGTGCAACAATTGCTCGCCATTAACGTTGCCCTCGTTTTGCAACAAGGTAGTCAGTTTTGCTAAGTCATCAACATTGAGGTAAAGACCATGAAATAACTCCGGAATTTGGTTTTGCGCTTCAAACTCAGATGTTTTCAAAATAGGCACATGTTGAATGCCAATGGGGTTAAACACCTCAGTGAGCATCATATGCCATAAATCAGCATCGGCACCTTCAACTTGCTTGTAATAGTTCGCCAATGCCGCAGCCAATACGATGGTCATTGCTGAGTTATAACGAAATATTTCGCCCGGTTGCCACGGGTAGTTGCCATATTCAAATGAGAGCTGCAGTTTTTGTTCAAGTGTTGGCCGTACCAACCAGCGTTCCATTGTAGGTGTATTTTCATCGGCGAAAATATCTCCCGAACCACGTTGCGCTCCATTCGTGCCAACACCTACCGCCATATTAAGCACATCGCCAAAAGTCACGTTTTGCCAACCATTGTGATATGCGGTCACAGTTACATAATCTTTAATTTTAAGGTCGTAAACTTGCTCACCATACTTTTGTGCTAAACGCAGCATTGTTAAGCTCGCCCCGAGTGATTTTGTCACCGAATACGCGCCTTGTCGCATAAAACGGCAATAAGGATAATTGCCATAGCGCGTATAACAAGGTTGTGCATAGACCGTACCGTCAATAATAACGCCAGTCGCCGAAAGCGTGCTATCAATTTGTTGGCTGTTATATTGCTTTGTCAGCGCAGCCGTACTCAATTGATCGAGCTGTTGCCAAGGCAAAATTTCAACCGTATTGGCAAGCTCTAAAGCAAAACTATTTACAACAGAACCTTGGTTTTCATAATTCTTTTTATGGTAGTTTGTCTCCAGCTGGCCAAATAAGTTATGTCTAAACCACAATGCTGTTTCTTGTGTGACTTGCACCCAAAGGTTCGTCATTTCGGTGTCGTTATATAAAAAACTCGCGACGCCATTATGTGCCTGATTGCGCCTTTGACTAATGAGCGTAAACGGAAAACTCGCCCGCGACCAACCACTGTCGCTTGCTTCAGACCATACTTTGCCCGGGTCTAAGATAAGCCCCCAAAAACTGCCATCACCGGCGCCAAACTGGCGCGCTCGATTGAGTGGGATCAAATAACCATTATCGCTGACGAACTCTAAACTGACCTCAGGCATTAACTTAAAGCTGGCCTCGCCTTCAATATAAAACTCATTAAATGCGCCAATTAGCTGTCGGCTTAAAAGTGTTATTTGACCAGAAAAGTCATGGCGTGCAGGTAATGCATCGCCAACCGCGGCAAAGTATCCATTATGAATTGGCGACGCATGTGGATAGTCTGATTGTTGTAGTTGTGCGAGCGTCAACCAATCACGGGTTGTGCCTGGTGCACTCAACGCTGATGCTGGTGTTGTTTTTGCGCTGTCTAGCTGTTGATTAGTATTATTCGAAGATTCACTTGATGAGCCACCACACCCTTGTATAACAACAAATACAAAAATAAAGGCTAACTTGTAAAAACGCGTCATGGTGCGGCATCCCTAAATGAGTTCATCCAGTTATCCTACACTATAGTAGTTAGTTGTTTTTTTCATCACATAAACACAAACAGTAACAAATTTTGAAACACCGATCTTTTGTATTTTGTAGTTAGTTAAGTTGCTCTTTTCAAATAATAGGTTTAACATAAAAACATACCATACAGTATGGTATGTTTTTATGTATCCGTTTTGCTTAATACTGCTCTACCTTAAAGCGATTATTTAACTATTGGTTAAATAATCGCTAGAAAATAGAACCCGATTAAAAGGGGTTAATACAAGTGATTAAAAGCAATATAAGTAGACACAACGTACACAAGGAAATGTAATGTTTAGCTATGTCACAACAACAACAACGCCCAACACTGACGATAACCTTGCCACGTGCCAGCATGCCCCCTATTTTCGTGATGCACTCGTCACCCCTATAACTAATCAAACCCTTACAGCAAGCGATATTCAGTTAGCCATATTCGGCTATCTTCCGAAATGGGTGACTTTACTGATGAATATGCGTAACAAAATTGTCAGCAAATTTGGTTTTGACGTCGGTGTCAGCCACATGGCAACTAACAACACGCACTTAAAAGTGGGTGACAAAGTCGGCTTTATGCATATTTTGTCTATTTGCGATAACGAGATGATTTGTACCGCTAAAGACAAGCATATGGACTTTTATCTCTCAGTTCAAAGAAACAAAACAACGGCAACTATCTCAACCTTGGTTAATCAAAAAACGCTGTTTGGCCGATTATACGTAAACGCAATTTTGCCATTTCACTATGTTATCGCACGTGCGGTTATCAATAAGGCGGCAAAAGCCAAACGCATTTAAACCTTAAAATAATGTAACTTTATGACAAAAAGAACAAATAAAGAAAAAAGCCAATGGCTCGAACTCGCACTCGAGGTACTCGTAAAAAATGGCCCTGATGCGCTAAAAATAGATCCCCTTTGCGCTCGCTTAAAAGTGACCAAAGGTTCTTTTTACCATCATTTTAAAAGCCGCGGCCGCTTTATAGATGAACTCATGCAACATTGGCTCGAAAAAACAACACTCAACTTTATTGCCATTGCCGAGCAAGAAGCCTCAGGCCTTGCCAAACTTGAAAAGCTCGACCAAGTAATTGCCTCACAAAATATTGAGGCCGAAGTGCATATTCGCGCCTGGGCACTGAGAGAACCCAGTATTTGTGCCGTACTAGAAAAAATAGATCATTTACGGCAATCATTTTTAGCGACCTGCTACCAAGAAATAGGCATGCCACCAGCGCAAGCGCAGCAAGTGGCCTTACTCAGTTACGCGTCGTTTTTAGGGTTATTGCAAGTTTATCCGCGCCCTACGATGGCCACTTGCCTTGAAATATCAGCTTTATCATCAAAATCATTACTGAAGGACTATATATGAAATATTCAGGTTATTATTTACTCTTTACCGGCATCTGCCATAATTTAATCGGCCTCGCTATGGGCTGGCCTATTTTGTTCGATATGCATCAAAGTGGTTGGTTTAACGCGATTGAGCAAGGTGGGCAAATGCACTTTGATCGTTCAGCGATCTCTTGGTTTTTAATCACAGGTGTTTTTTGGATGCTGTTTGGCTGGATGTTACAAAAAGCCATTGAGCAGGGGTTTACCCCGCCACGCTCACTCGCAATTGGCTTTGTTGTCATTGGTATTCTCGTCGCCTACCTGATGCCAGTCTCTGGCGCATACCTCTTTATAGTGCAAGGCATTGTACTGTGGTTTGGCATTACTAAATCGAAGCAATCATCACTTCAGCCACAAACAGTATAACAACATTAAGGAGCATACATAGTGCCCCTTTTAACACTGCCAATGATTTAAACTTTATGCAGCTCATGTTTTTAGGTACATGGCCGATAATAGGGTAGACCCACTTTATAAAAACGGCTAAATGGACGAGCACGATGACGATTTCAAATACACTTAAAAACATGCCACTCACACTTAATCAACGCCCTTCTTTATTGAGTCAAGAACAAAGTGATAAAGACCTGTTAAAAAAAGAGCAATTAAGTAAACAACAGCAAAATGAAAATCGATTAGATCAAAACGGGACGCACGACAAATCAGCACCATCCAATGAAACTAGCTTAGTTAGAAATGTAAACTCTGTCAGTGAATTAAACAATCGTGAGTCCCAAGTTCAAGTAACTGAAAGTGGTAAAATTACTCTCTCACAGCAAGCCTTTGAGCAGCTTAAAAATGACCAAGCAGAGCAAGACAAACAAGCCGATGCAAACTTACCACCCCGTATCAAAGTGCTGAAGCAATATATTGAAACATTGAAAGAGCAAATCGAAGAAGCAAAAGTGCGATTAGAACAATTAAAAAATCAAGAATTTGAAAGCCAAGAAGCACAGCGTGTTGCACTCGAGCAAGCGACCAATCATTTATTAAGTTTAACCAATGCGCTCACTGAAGCGACCTTATCACTACAGCAAGCGCTTAAAGATGCCGGTATTTCAGCGCCGGTTTAGTTTGCGAGGCGTTTCGCCCAATTACCGTTGTGTTCATTGTCGCAATTTTCTTCACTATCAAAACGCACCACATCCGCGATTTTTTTAACCTTAATTCCAATACTTGCAAGCTCCGATTGAATTAGCGATTCAATCGGACCATGTTGAAAATTGCGTAAATACGCATCGCGATTCTCATTGGTGTCGAATACACACACAATGCGCAAACTGCTAGGAAAGTTAGTATAGTTAACAAGATGAGTGAGCCACACAAAACCCTCTATATCTTTTAGCGCGATTTCGCACACCTCAGTTAAACCAAGACGAAGTTGATTATCTAATTTTTTATCTGATTTACGCATTTTAACCTAGTTGTTTATTATCTTTTTGACGTAAGTTTGCCTGTACAAACAAACTTAAGCGCCTCTTAATGCTGTTTTTTGCATTAACTATATTACCCTATTTTTGATTCATTTTTGTTTAATATTAGGCGAATAAGATCCAAGGTGAATTATCACTAACAATTGTAAATGAAAACACAAATTAATATTAAATACTGATATACAAACATAAACCTCAATGCTAAAAATAAACCTATCCAATTGAATAAAAACAATTTTATCTTCATATCATTAAAGGGTTGTTTAACTAACTTAAGATTTAGTTAATTAATAGTGAAGACTCCGAAAATGCGTAATTCACGGGGTTCAAGGTGGATATCATACTCCCTACACGGGTATTAATTACAAAAAGGAAAGTTTAAAGTGATACCAAAATTAACTTTGATAGCATCATTCGTTATCGCAGCACACACATCTGTCGCAAATGCAGCGATCACCGTTCCAAGTGATGTAATGGCGATTAACTTCAAAATTAACAGTAACTCACAAGTGCAATTGCAAAATGGTACTTTCGAAGACAAATCAGGAAACTCGTATAATCTAAACTCAGTATTGAACTCAGCGTCATTCAGTAAAAGAATAAAAAGACTGCACTCTGAGAAGTCTTATGACGAATTTGCTGCAGAAAGAATACAGTATGAAAAACAAGGTAAAAGCTTACCAAAGCTTGAAAACTGGTACCGTATTCCAACAAAAGGAATGTCGGAGTCTGAAATTCAGGACATTATGACTACTTTGAAAAAAATGAAATCAATTGAAGTCGCTGAATTTGAAACGCCCGTGATTTCGGCTTTCGTGGAGTGTCCTTCACTCAATTGTGACCCAGGTGGTATTTGGCCCCCCGGTGGTGGAACGACAACTCCTACGCCAGACTTGGAAGCACACCAAGGTTATCTTGGAGCTTCACCACTAGGTATCGATGCAAATTATGCTTGGACCAAAGCCGGTGGTAACGGTAGTGGCGTAAAAATAATCGATATGGAAAATAGCTACAACCAAAACCATGAAGATCTGCCGTCTCCGTTTATCAGAAAAAATGACTCTGCGAGTAGCGCTCATGGCACTGCTGTGCTAAGTGTGATAGCAGGTAAAAATAACAACTTTGGCGTTAAAGGAATTGCATACGGTAGCCAAATTGGTTTCTATGGTTGGGGTAGCAATACACCTGCATCGATCAAAAATGCAGCTAACTCACTTAGAGCAGGTGATATTATTGTCTTAGAAGGGCAAATTAATCGCAATATTTATTCAGGCGACGAATGCTCAAGTACAGACAAGTCCGAATGTGTCCCTATGGAATGGAACCAAGCTAATTTTGATTCAATAAAATATGCAACAGATAAAGGTATTATCGTTGTTGAAGCGGCAGGAAATGGCGCTGAGAACTTAGATAGTTCAATTTATAACGGTAGATTTAATCGTAGCTTGAGAGACTCTGGCGCCTTTATGATTGCAGCGACAAGCAGTCAAGGTAATTTTAGCCGTTTAGGTTTTAGTAACCACGGTACGCGCATTGACTTTAATGCATGGGGCGAAGACGTTGCTGCAGCAGGAAATATTGGCAATGTTTTATTTGATGGAGGCCTCAACCGTATATACGCAGATGGGTTTAACGGTACATCAAGTGCCTCGCCAATTGTTGCTGGCGCTGTTGCTTCCGTTGTTGGACACGCAAAAGCCGTGCTAGGTAAAACGCTAACCGTAAACGAAGTCCGCACTTTACTTACAAACACAGGGGTACCAGCACCATCTGGTAGTAACGTTGGTGTTCGTCCTGACTTAAGAGACGCACTTAACAATATTAGTTCAGCTATACTGCCGGCCAAACCAAGTGTTAGATCAAATTGGTACGCATGTTACGGTGAGAATAATATCACATGGGGTGCTGTGAGCGGTGCGACGTCATATAAGGTTTATATCAGTTCCCTGACCACGCCACCCGCAAACCCAACCTATACTCAAACTTCTACCCAAAAACTTGTCAACGTTGGTAATGATACTTACGGATGGGTTAAAGCATGTAATTCAAAAGGTTGTGGTGATTATTCTAATCGTGTTTCATTGAGATACGAACGCTACTGCCTGTAGCATAAGTTACGTAGACAGGGCGCTATAGGTACTCGCTATTGGCGCCCAATTTTCAACCTTAATTACACGCCAGTTGAGTGAGGGTGATTGACTTTTGATCACACGAATAGGCTAAAGCCAATGAATCTTGATTCACTAAACATAAATTGGGGTATGCCAGCTGATGACCAACTCGCGTTGTATCAAAGATATGTTTCATTACGCGGAGTTCGTCATTCATTAAGTCAACCACCAATCGATTACGTGATTTTGATGACGGGTTATATGCCATATAAAGCCCTTGTTCGCTCGGCAAGAGAGCGATAGCTGAATTTGGGTTAGCAATATGTGTGGCAGTCAATGGACTAAATGATTTGCCGCTATCATAACTAGTTGATTGAAAAAGCACACCAAGGCTTGAACGTACATACGCGGTTATATCACCATTTAGCATTTGATAAAGGGCGGGTTGTATAAAGTGATTTGTTTTTAAATTCCATTCACTCGGAAGTGGCAGCTCAATGATATCCGTTTGGCCTGTCATCTAATTAAAGCTTTCGATAACCGAGCGCCCCGCACCTCGTTCGCGGCTTGATGGCAATAACAGGTATCATTGATACACAATGGGCTTGATTTGGTCGGTCCAACAAGGTCATTAGGCAATTTCATGCTAGTGGACCAATTTTGGCCATTAAACACTTTTATTCGACCTTGCCAATTATAGGGCGCATCGCCTATTTTATAAAAAAGCCATAACTGTTCATGCATTTCATACACCACAGGGTTAAAGCATTTGGCCGTTTCGTCCGGCGTTAAATTAGTTAAGTTCGTGATGTGCCCATCGCTTACAACACCTTGCCAAATTGCTTGTTGTTGTGATTCATATCTGCCGTGAAAAAACACCGAGAGTTGATTCAATTGGTTACGATATAAAAACGGCGCATGGACAACTTCAAAGCCCTTGAGATGAATTGATGACATAGGTCGTGATTTCAAACAAGATAAACACGCATAGTAAACATCATGCCTTTGTTAAAATCCAGCCACTTTTTTTAAATCAATGTCACATCAAAAAACACAATTCAAATCGCAGCTTCGCATTTGCCGCTGTTAAAGCGGTAAACGCAGCACGCATGGCCGTATACCATCCTAATGACGCCAAAGTGTCGCTCTATAAAGTGATGAAAACCATCTACCAAACCGGTGTTGATATGGGGCAAAAATATAAAGAAACCTCTCGCGGTGGACTCGCAATCAACGTCACGGTCGTGGATTGCTAGTCGCGTTCTACTCGGTGGAAGTGTTCACACCATCTCCCTTTAGGGTGGCAAGCAAAGACAAAATTCATTGATTTTAAAAAAGATACGGAAGTTTAGCAGATTAAAATGAATGGCCTTGTCACCCTATTTTCATTTTATAAATGTATATAACAAAATTTAATTATTACATTAACAGCAATAATAAGTTTTATTGTAAATAATTATTGCTTAAAAGTGACTTTGACCACTTTAAAGTTCACTTTCATACAAATTAATCATTTTTCATTACTTTTAGCACCAAAAAACGCCCTAAAATGCTTTATAAAAATATCGTTCAGATTAATATTGTTGCAACAAATCGCAGTTAAAATTGTAAAAATGCAATAAAAAAGCGCCAACGTTTACATTTGTTAACATCATTTAAACACTTGTAATAGAACCGTCCCGAAATTAAAAACCTCTTATATTTCAACGTTATTATAATTTTCAAAGCTATATAGACTGCTGCTTATAACCAAAGTGGATGGTTAAATAACCAAAACACCTCTTTTACTTTGTTAACTTTTATTTTACCTTTTTTCGCACCGCAGCTCGGCTGTGAACAATAACAAGTGACTAATTGGAAATAATTATGAAAATAACAAAGCAATTTAAGTTAGGCGCAGTATCCCTAGCAATGGCATCAGCGATGATGTCTGGTAACACTTTAGCAAACCCAGCACTTTCAGGGACTGATATTGCAGAATTTGCCCCAATCTCGGCAAAGCTTAATAAACAAGCGACATTAGGCACTCAGTTTATTATCAAATATAAGCAAAACTCAGCCGAGTTAATGTCAGCAGCAATGACTGACCTATCACCAAGTGTGATGAATCAACGTGCAAAAGCATTCGTTGAAAACTTTAAAAGCACAAAATCAGGTGTATCAGCAAAATACGTTCGTTCAATGGCGCTAAGCAACCACCACGTTATTCGCGTAGACGAAAAGCTTTCAGCTTCTGAAACAGACGCGCTAATGCAAGAAATCGCTAACTCAGGAAATGTTGAATACATTGAAGTTGACCAAATGCTACAAGCATTTGCAACACCGAGCGATCCTCGTTACTCAGATCAGTGGCACTACTTTGAAAATACAGGCGGTATTAACGCGCCAGCTGCATGGGATAATGCGACAGGTGCAGGCGTAACCGTAGCGGTACTTGATACAGGTTACCGTCCACACGCAGACTTAAACGCAAACTTATTACCTGGTTATGACATGATCTCAAACACATTTGTTGCAAACGATGGTGGCGGTCGTGATAGCGATGCACGTGACCCAGGTGATGCAATCTCAGCAAACGAATGTGGTTACACACACGGTGCACAAGGCTCAAGCTGGCACGGTACGCACGTAGCAGGTACTGTTGCAGCAGTTGCAAATAACGGCGAAGGTGTTGTGGGTGTTGCTTACGACGCGAAAGTAGTACCAGTTCGTGTACTCGGTAAATGTGGTGGTTTAACATCAGATATCGCTGACGGTATTGTTTGGGCATCAGGTGGTTCAGTATCAGGCACGACGCCAAACGCAAACCCTGCTGATGTAATTAACATGAGTTTAGGTGGTAGCGGTGCATGTAGTTCTACTACACAAACAGCAATCAACCAAGCACGTGCAAACGGTGCAGTAGTCGTTATCGCAGCGGGTAATGACAACGACAATTCAGCAAATTACAACCCAGGTAACTGTAGTGGCGTAGTAAACGTTGCATCAGTTGGTCGTAACGGTGGCCGTGCTTACTACTCAAACTACGGTTCAAACATCGACGTAGCAGCTCCAGGTGGCGCACAAAGCTTTGCTAATGACCCAGAAGGCGTACTATCAACGTACAACTCAGGTTCTAATTCACCAAGCAGCGATAGCTATGCGTACTCACAAGGTACATCAATGGCGGCACCACATGTTGCAGGTGTAGCAGCGCTAATCAAGCAAGCTAAACCTTCTGCAACACCAGACGAAATAGAGTCTATCTTGAAATCAACGACTCGTAGCTTCCCAGCAACATGTACCAACTGTGGTACAGGTATTGTTGACGCTGCTGCAGCTGTTGCTGAAGCATCAGGTGGCGTAATTGTTGAGCCTCCAGTTGGCGGCAACGTACTTGAAGACGGTGTTGCGAAGAGCAATTTAAGCGGCGCACAAAATGCTGAAGCTTTTTACACCATGGAAGTCCCAGCAAACACATCTAATGTTACATTCACAATGAGCGGTGGCTCAGGTGATGCTGACCTATACGTTCGTGCTGGCAGCCAACCAACTACATCTAACTGGGATTGCCGTCCGTATAAAGGTGGTAACAACGAAGTATGTAGCATCGACAGCCCAGCAGCAGGTACTTACCATGTAATGCTTCGCGGTTACTCTGCATACTCAGGTGTAAGCCTTCAAGGTGACCTAACAACAGGTAGTGTTGGCCCACAACCAGGTGGTATCACTGAAACTAACCAAGCAGCAAGTCGCGGCAACTGGGTACGCCACACTGTAGACGTTCCAGCAGGCATGAGCAGCTTTGTTGTTACAATTTCAGGTGGTTCAGGTGATGCAGACCTTTACCTAAGACAAGGTAGCCAACCAACGACAAATAACTGGGATTGTCGTCCATACAAAAATGGTAATGCTGAAACGTGTACGGTAAATAATCCACAAGCTGGCACTTACCACATTGGTATTCGCGCTTACAGCACCTTCTCAGGTTTGACGTTAGACGCACAATATCAATAACCAAATAACATTTTAATCCTACTGATTAAAGCCGAGCATTTGCTCGGCTTTTTTATTGAATTCGTTCTATAAAAAAAGCTAAAGTACATTGTGTATTTAATGACATGGACTAGATATGAAAACGAGTATCGCTAAACTGCTCACGTTCACTTTATTTTTCGCCGCGGCTTCAGCTCAGGCTAAAGATCTACATTTTGGTGACGCAGTTGATAAAAACAAACTAATAAAAATCTCAACCTTAATGGAAAAGCCAGACGATTACCTGTCATCACCCGTCACAATCGAAGGCACGGTGGTTGGCGTATGTCAAAAACGCGGTTGTTGGATGAGCATTGCATCAGATAAACGCTTTCAAAATTTGCGTATTAAAGTCAATGATGGCGATATGGTCTTTCCGATGACAGCAAAAGGCAGCAAGGCGTTTGCCACCGGCATGTTAACAAAAAATCAACTCACACTGTCAGAATCAAAACGCTTACTCGCACACAGAGCGCAAAAAAATGGTGAAGCATTCGATGAAGCAAGTGTAAAGCAAGCCATTGCAACCTACCAACTTGTCCCTACTGGGGTGACTATACTTGATTAACCGCTTAAAAAGCATCAACTGGTATCGTTTAAATCGGTCACTACATCGCGATTTCGGCTACTTTTGCATTGGCTTTGTACTCATTTATGCGATATCAGGTATTGCGGTCAATCACAGAGATGACTGGAATCCAAATTTCTATGTTGCACGCGATACCATAGCAACACCCCAAGTAAATTGGGACACAGTGAATGATAATGTGCTTATTCAACAAGTACTCGAACAGGTTGATGGCCAGTTTGAAGTGAAAGCCTCATACTGGCAAAGTCCAAGTCAGTTTAAAGTATTTTTAGAAAACGACGGCAATTTGAGCTTAAATTTAAGCCAAAATACCATCGTATTTGAACGCATCAAAGCGCGCCCTGTGTTCCAAGCATTCAACCGTTTGCATCTTAACGAAACCCATAAGTCGTGGATCATCGTGTCAGATATTTTTGCCGGTTTACTTATTTTCTTGGCGCTGAGCGCACTGTTTATGGTGAAAGGCAAATACAGTCCGTGGCGCAAAAAATCACTGTGGATAATCGCAGGCTTTGTGATTCCGGGCGTTTATATCTTTATATAAATACTCCCCGTTGTTCACGCACCCTATTGCTTTGGCGGTCATTACCGCCTTTCGCTTCTCCCTTATCTTTCAAAACAAACAAAATAGGAACAAACTAACAAATATTTATTGATCTAAATCAAAATTCAATTTAACATTTATAAAGTTTCAGAAATTACTGAAAGTTTATAACAATGAATTTATCACCGAAAATTGAATCCTTCGTTATGCACTGTGGCGAAATGGGCAGCCGCTGGGGCTTTAATCGTACGATTGGCCAAATGATGGGCTTATTAATTATGAGCGAAGCGCCACTCAGTGCGAATGAGCTCTCAGAAACGCTCAATATTTCGCGAGGTAATGTGAGTATGGGCATAAAAGAATTGCAGTCTTGGCGACTTGTTACTGTGCACCATATAAAAGGTGACCGCAAAGACTATTACTTACCTGCGGGCTCCATTTGGGAACTGGCAAACCGGGTATTTGAAGAGCGTCGCAAACGTGAAATGGATCCAACTTTATCACTGCTACGTGCCGCAATGCTTGATGATGCAGCAAATCAAAAAGAGCGTTATGCACAGCAAAAAATGGCTGAAATTCACGATTTACTTGAAACCATTACACAATGGGCTGGCGAACTACAATCGATCAGCCCAGATAAACTAACAACTCTAATGAAACTAGGTTCTGGGGTTGTCAAAGTACTCGACATGAAAGAAAAGTTTTTAAAAGGCGGCAATCAATAGATTGCCGTTTTTGTTTTTATCTTTGGAGGTCCGTCATGCTTGATACGCTCATGCTGTCGCGAATTCAATTTGCGGCAAATATAAGCTTTCATATTCTTTTTCCAACTATCACCATTGCGCTAGCATGGTTTTTAGTCTTCTTTCGCGTTCGCCACTTGCAAACAGGGCAAGGGGTTTGGATGCGTGCCTACCGTTTTTGGGTCAAAATTTTCGCGCTCACCTTTGCTTTAGGTGTGGTTAGCGGCATCACAATGTCATTTCAATTTGGCACAAACTGGCCGGGGTTTATGGAAACCGTCGGTAATATTGCAGGCCCTCTACTCGGCTATGAGGTACTCACCGCATTTTTTTTAGAAGCGACATTTCTTGGCATTATGTTATTTGGTATGCATAAAGTACCGCCAAAAGTGCATACGCTCGCAACCTTTATGGTGGCATTTGGTACAACCTTATCAGCATTTTGGATTCTCAGTTTAAATTCATGGATGCAAACCCCTACGGGATTTGAAATGCGCGATGGAGTTGCCTTTCCAACCGATTGGTTTGCTGTTATTTTCAATCCATCGTTTGGTTATCGGTTTATACATATGTTGGTTGCGTGTGGTTTAACGGCAAGTTTTTTAATTGCCGGGATCAGTGCTTATCGTCTACTAAGAGGAGACACCAAAGCAGCGCCTAAAATGACACTCAAAGTCTCATTGTTTGTGGCAGCAATATTAGCACCAACACAAGCACTTATTGGCGACTTTCACGGCTTAAATACACTCGAGCATCAACCGCAAAAAATTGCCGCAATGGAAGGTGTATGGGAAACTGAAAAAGGCGCGCCGTTATTGTTGTTTGCTATTCCAGATGAGCAAAACCGAACTAACCATTTTGAAATTGGCATTCCCAAATTAGCCAGCCTCATTCTTACCCATGATAGCAATGGTGAAATCAAAGGCCTCAATGAGTTTAAAGATGAACACCCGCCCGTTAAACCTGTATTTTTTGCTTTTCGAATAATGGTTGGCCTTGGCTTAGTCATGATTTGTGTCGCTTGGCTCGGCGCTTTTAAACTTAAACGCAATCAACAATTGCCCAATTGGCTCTTAAAAACACTTGTCGGTATGACCTTTAGTGGCTGGGTGGCAACACTCGCAGGTTGGTATGTAACTGAGATTGGCCGCCAACCTTATTTAGTTTCTGGCATATTGACAGTAAAAGATGCGGCGACAGATATTGCATCAAGCAATGTTGCAATCAGCCTGGCGCTCTATCTTATTGTGTATGCTGGTTTGCTAGTTGCCTATTTACACACCGTATTTCTACTTGCGCGCAAAGCAGTCGAAATAGAGGAGATGAGCGACTCAGAACGTTTAGTTATTCAAAAAAGCGAGGTGCAGTATGTTTGATCAACACACATTAGCAATTATTTTTATCTCTCTCACGGGCCTTGCAACACTGCTTTATGCAATTTTGGATGGCTACGATTTAGGTGTTGGTATTTTGCTACCGCTAAATCAAAGTGAACAGGCTGACACTATGATAGCGTCCATCGGACCATTTTGGGATGCCAACGAGACGTGGCTGGTGTTGGCAGTTGGATTATTGTTAATTGCTTTTCCTGCAGCCCACAGTGAAATTCTAAAAGCGCTCTACATACCTGCAACAATTATGTTAATCGGGCTCATTTTGCGAGGCGTTGCATTTGATTTTCGTGCCAAAGTGGCTCAAACAAACAAACCGATATGGGATCGCTTTTTTAAGATCGGTTCACTGATCACCGCTTTGTCACAAGGTTATATGCTTGGAATGTATGTGGTTGGGTTTAACACTGATGCAAGTAGTCTCATTTTTGCCCTACTTAGTGCCATTGGCGTCGCATGTGCGTATTGCTTTATTGGTGCAACCTGGTTAGTCATGAAAACCGAAGGCCAGTTGCAAATAAAGGCATTAAAAATTGCAAAACGCTGTGTTGTTATTACCTTTCTTGGTGTTACAAGTGTTTCTCTACTCAACTTGGTTGTAAACCCAACAATTTATGAAAAATGGTTCTCTTTTCCAACTGCGCTAATATTATTACCAATACCAATTATTTGTGCGGCATTATTCGTACTTTGTTTCGTTGTGTTAAACCATTTAGAAAAGGATGCTCAAATTGGTACAGGGCTACCCTTCGCAACAGCGGTACTGATTTTCACGTTAAGCTTTTTTGGCCTTAGTTACAGTTTTTTCCCGTACATCATTCCGAGTAAAGTAACCATTTGGCAATCAGTAGCTGCACCTGAATCACTCAATTTTTTATTGTGGGGTGCGATTATCGTTATTCCGACTATTATCGCCTATACCGCATTTTCATACCGTGTATTTTGGGGTAAAGTCGAGCAGCTGAAATATTATTAATTAAGCATAAACTTATGACGTAAGCCAAAGGGAGAGATTTGGCTTACGTTAGCAAACTGTAAATGGGGTTTACATTATCTTCATGAAACAGACTAATTAAACGTTGCATTATATAAAAAAGCAGCTACCGCATAGACAAAAGTAGTAGTTTTACATTCTCAAACATTATCGTTTATATAAATCGCGTGCCTCAAGGTAAGCCAATTTAAAACAATAAAATAGCGTTACAAGATAGCTTTTAAAGGCGATAAAAAATGCTATTTAAGTAGCCATAGGGTACTAAAATCAATCGTTCCAATCAAAATTAAAGCTAAATACAGTAAATACAAATTACTAACTGAATCAATAACAATACTTGCCCTGGCTACTATTTAATCTGACTTTTATAGTACCAAACTCTTTACTTTAAATATCCTTTAGTATTTTTTGTTATAAAGCACAAAAAAAACCTTATTTCATCGCTAACTCTATTGATCTTTTAGCGCTTTAATTGCTATTGTTGACACTATAGCCAAGGTTTATTTTTCATGTTTGTTTTATGGCTTCAAAAGTTGAAATAGTACTTTTTTATTAATAAACCTTGCAGGGCCCCAAATTTAGTTTCCGCAAGGAAAGAGTGATGACTATAAACTACGCAAAAGTGAAATCTATCTGTGACGAGCTCGTAAGCGCAGGTAAACCAGTAACAATCGATGCCGTATTAAGTGAGTGCGACGGTAGCTCATCAACCGTGCTTGCCCACTACCAACGTTGGCGCAGCGAAGCGCAGGATACTAAAAAAGCCAATACCGATACGCTTAATCTAAGCGACGAGTATATGGCAGCCTTTCAGCGTGAAATTAAGCGATTTTCTTCGGTAATCAACCGTGACTTTGAAGGCCAGCTTGAGCAAGCCATTGAAGCTGAGAAGTTTGCCATTCTCGCTTTACAAAAAGCGGAGCAAATTGGCGAAGATTTAACAGCAAAAGTAACAACACTCGAAGAGCGTTTAGCGACTGAAACTGAACAGTTTAAAGCGACGATTGCTGAAATTGAAGACAATGCCGACGCCGAAATTAGAGCGTTAAAAGAGCATAACGAAGCACAGATTAAAGAAATAACTGATTCGAAAAACCAAGTTATTGAAGAAGTTAAACAATCGAGTGAATCGACGATTGAGCAACTGAAGAAGTCAAATGAAGAGACGATCGCAGAGCTCAAGCATTCAAGCGAGACAACGATTAATGAACTGAAGCAATCTGGTGAAGCTAAAGTTAGCGAGCTGACTGAAACAGTTACTAATCAAATTAAAGAGCTTGAACAAGCGATTCAAGACAAAGAAGCGACAATTCAGGGTTTGATTCAAGAGAAGAATCAAGCATCATCGCTTGTTTCTGAGCTTGAGCAAAAAGCGTCTAGCAGTGCACAGAAGGTAGAGCAGCACAACACTGAACTCGACGACTTACGTAAAGCGAAAGAGCAAATGCGTTCACAGTTACAACAAAGTGAACAAAGCATTGAGATGTTGAAAAAGCAAAATTTAGAAATGTCGCAGCATGGCCAAGACCAGCAAAATGCGGTCAAAGCGGCTAAAGAGCAACTTCAAGCGATGCAAGAAAAGCTACAAGTTGCCGAGCAAGCATCAAGTAGTTTTGAAGCCGATAAAGCAAATATGCTTAAGCAGATGGACTTTATTAAAAATAATTCAACTGCAACAATTCAGCGCTTAACGCAGAACTCTGATCAGAACCTTGCGAAGATCAGAATGCTCGAAGAAAAACTTACCGCAGAGCAAAGTAACTCATGGAAGATGGAAAATGAAACTGAAAAGCTGCAAGAGCAGCTAGAGTTCATTAAACAAAATTCATCGACTACTGTTGAACGCTTAACGCGAAGTGCTGAAAAGGCGATGTCTCGCGTACGAGACTTAGAGCGCGAACTGGACGACACCAAACTAAAGTTACAAGCCGCTGAAGACGGCAATAACGTGGTGCCACTGCAAAACCAGCAAGCATAACCAAGTTTAAATAACACAAAAAGGCGCTTTGAGCGCCTTTTTTAATAGGAAAAATATGATAGAACGAATTGAAACCAAGCAGCGCATGAGCCGCATTGTAAAACATAATGGTACAATTTATTTATGTGGTCAGGTCTGTGCTGATGCAACAAAAGATATAACTGAGCAAACGCAAACCATGCTCGACAAAGTCGATGCGTTGCTACTGCAAGCGGGCAGTGACAGAAAACATATGCTCAGTGCCACTATCTATTTAAAAGATATGAGCTATTTTGCTGAAATGAATAAAGTATGGGACGCTTGGGTACCTGAGGGCTACGCACCCGCTCGTGCATGTGTCGAAGGGAAAATGGCAAGAGAAGCCCTACTTGTTGAAATTTCAGTGATCGCAGCAGAAATTAGCGCTTAAAATGAATTAGCTTAAAAGCCAAAAATTGGGGTGTAGCGCGCAGCTGCATCCCACATACATAACACAACCACTCCCTCACAAAACCTTCACAACCTGTTTGCTATTGTTGTTACACAAATAAACAGTAGCAAGGTGTCTATCGTGATAAAGCATTTTTTTATATTCACATTTATATGCGTATTGGTTGGTTGCCAAAGCGCCCATTTAGATATTTTTCCCGAATTAGATGATAAACAACTTATCAGCCAAAAATTAACGCCGGCACAAATGTCAGACGACATTGATGCCCTCATTAACGGTGCCATTGAGCGTCATCCAGACCTGTCGGAATACGCAGATATCGATAATCTGTTAAACTACGCAACGCAACTAAAAAGCCAGGTGAACAAACCGCTTTCTCGCACTGAATTCTTTAAAGTAATCGGCCAACTTAACCACCAATTCAAAGACGGACACTCATTTTTAATTTGGCCATATCAGGAATACCAGTTAGCTAAAGAAAAAGGAAATAAGCCCTTTCCGTTTGACGTCGCGCTAACAAACACACAGCAACTCGTATTGGCCAAAGACTACCAATATCAAACAACAACCCTTGCTGCTGGTGAGGTTATCACTGCAATCAATGGCGTTCCGGTGCCAAAATTAATGGAGACCCTGCAACAATACACTGGCGGAGAGACAAAACGGTTACGCCAGCATATAGTGGCACGCCGCTTACCGAGCATGCTTTGGGCGGTAAATGGATGGCAAAATACATTTACAATGCAAACAGAACAGCAAACGGTGCATATCGACAACGCCCAACAATGGCAATCATCTGTGCCAAATGAAAAAGACTTTTACTGGAAGAAAATCAGCGACAACACTGCTTATATGTACCTCGCCCACTTTGATGTTAAACCAAGTACATTTGAAGAATTCGTCGACACCAGTTTTGCAGAAATAAAATCTCAATCGTTAACTAACTTAATTATTGATGTGCGCAATAACCCAGGTGGTAATACCGATACAGTCACTTATTTATCCCGTTACTTAGCTCATAAACCATTTAGACTCGTGCATTCAGTGCATGAAAAACTCAACCAAGATAATCGAGGCTGGTTTAACTACAAAGGTAATATTGGTGAAGTTATCCAAACCAACTGGAGCGATTGGGAAGAACCTATCTCGGCCGACACTGCTTTTAAAGGTAAAACCTATTTATTAACAGGTCCGATTTCGTATTCTGCTGCTATCGTTTTTGCAACCACATTGCAAGATAATCAATTTGCCACCTTAATCGGCCAAGCGACAGGCGGTTATGCAAATCAAACCGCACAAGGCAACTTATTTAATTTGCCTCACTCTCAATTGCGCGCTTATATTGCTACACGCTTGCTTGTGCGTCCAAGTGGCGATTTAACACGTCACCATGTTACACCTGATCATCTTGTAAGAATAACTTCGCAAGCAATACAAGAAGGTAGAGACAGTGCAATAGAAAAGGCGTTACACTTGATAAGAACTAACGGCAACGACCAAGTAACTGGGAAACAAAAATGACTCAGCATACGCAAGAAGACAAATTAACATTACTTTTAGTCGAAGATAATCACGAAATAGCGTGTCAATTAAGTGATTACCTAGCGCTACAAGGAGTCATTGTCGACTACGCCGAAAATGGTCACATAGCGCTCGCTGTATTAGAAGAAAACGTGTTCGATGTCGTGATACTTGATCTTATGTTACCCGACTATGACGGATTTACACTATGTCAACGTATTAAAGAGCGCGTCAACTATCATTTACCTATTCTAATGCTAACAGCAAGGGATAGCCTTAATGACAAGCTCACGGGCTTTACAGTGGGTGCCGATGATTATTTAACAAAGCCGTTTGCGCTTGAGGAAGTTTATATGCGCTGTATCGCGTTAAGCCGCCGCGTATTGCTTCATCAAGATAAAGCTATTCACCTAGGTGATCTCACGATTGATATTGGTCAACGCACAGCACAGCGCCAAGGCCAGCAACTGACGCTATCTCACACCGACTTTGAGATTTTAAAAGTACTTGTGCTTGCCTACCCGAATGCTGTCAGTAAACGGGTGTTGAATCAAAAAATATGGGGTGATGATGTACCAGAAAGTGATGCACTGCGCAGCCATGTTTACACCTTACGCAATTCGGTCGATAAACCATTTGATCAAGCGTTAATTAAAACGGTGCATGGCATTGGCTTTAAAATCGACGTCAGCAGTCATAAAAACAGCGACTCACAATGAATAAAAAACACACCATCAAAGGCGCGTTTACGCAATTACTCGTTACAGTTGTGCTTGTCATAAGCGCAATTTACAGCCTGTTACTGCTTGGTTATTCATGGATGATTGAAGACAATATCTTTAACCGCCAAGTGCGTGACGAGGCGCGCTTTATTCAGCACTACTTTAAAACCAATCAAACGCTGCCTCCACTGCGCTCTAGATACATGTCGTTGCATTCGGATTGGCAAGGACTGCCACCGCAAATCAAATTGGAGCATCAACGAAAACCAAGTAAAGTTGAGTTCACCACAAACGACGGACGTACTATTCATATTCATAAATTTAAACTGAATAACAAACCCTACATTCTTGCCGCTGATGTTGCGAGTTTCGAGGTGAGTCGGGATTATTTGCCCAGTATACTGTGGACTCTGGTGATTTTAAGCGCAATATTTTGTCTTATTGTTGCATTGTTAGCATTACATCGTGCCAAACGAATTACGCTTCCGCTAGAGCGCCTTGCACGTCAGGTCGCTGAAGAAAAAGCAATAACTGACATACAGATTTCGGGCGATTATCCGAATAACGAAATAGGGTTGCTGGCGAACCGCATCAAAGAGAGCTTTAATCGCCTCACAGATGCTTGGGTTCGAGAGAGTAATTTTACTAAAGATATCAGCCATGAAATACGCACTCCAGTCGCCATTGCCAACAATATTTTGGCACACCCGTCGCACCAACTTGATGACTCTAAATGGCAAAAGTTGCGTGATACCAATTTACAGTTAGCACAAATAACAGAAACCCTGCTTGCACTGGCCCGCAACGAATCGACTGAAATTGAGAACACCAACCTGAGCATCTTGATTGAGCAGTGTTTGCTTTCTAACCCGGATATCAACTACAGCGAAAAAGGGCAGTCTCTTGAATTTAATTTGAACAACCAAGAAAACGTCTATCTCACCATTAACCAGCAGCTGATAACAATTTTAATAAATAATATTTTGTCTAATATCGTGCATTATACATCGGGTCAACGTATTGATATCGAGCTCACTCAGACCGCACTCAGTTTTAGCAATTCATTTGTACAACCGCCCCCCACCGGCGTATTTAATAGCGGAACACGCGGTCAATCGAGTGAAGGCATTGGACACGGTTTGAGTCTAATCAAACGGATTGCTGACATATATCAATGGCACGTGACGGTAAATACAACACAATCGAAGTTTACTTTATCGATTTATTTTAATAGCAAAAACAAGTCGATCTAAATTGCACTCTTAAACGTACTAGTTTTGTCGTTTTTGGAGTTGATATGGCTAAAGATAAAAAGAAAGTTCCTACGTCCCGTCTATCACGTTTGTCTATTTTAGGTAATTTAGCAGGTAGAGTCGTTGGTAATATTGCGATAGAGGGTACAAAGCAAGCCTTATCAGGTAAACGTCCACAACTCGCAGAACTTGTTTTAACACCTAACAATGTAAAACAACTTGCAGCTAAACTGTCCACTATGCGCGGCGCAGCAATGAAACTAGGCCAACTATTGTCAATGGACGGTGGCGATTTGTTGCCCGATGAACTAAATCAATTACTAATACGTTTACAAGAAAATGCAACGCAAATGCCGCATAAGCAACTGATTAAGGAGCTTAAAATAAACTGGGGAGAGCTGTGGCTCGATCACTTCGCCCACTTTGATCTAACACCGTTTGCGTGCGCCTCTATCGGCCAAGTTCACCTAGCTCATGATGACACGGGAGCCAAACTCGCCGTAAAAGTACAGTATCCAGGTATTTGCAAATCGATAGATGGCGATATTGCAAACTTAGGTACATTAATAAAATTAACAGGCTTAATACCAAGCGAAATTAACCTTAATGATCTGTTAGAACAAGCCAGATTACAGCTGACAATTGAAGCTGATTATCAAAAAGAGGCCTCGTTTATTTCATTATTTTCAGATCGTTTAGATAGTTCGATCTTTACTTTACCAACAGTCCATTCATTATCCAATCGCTCGATCTTGGTGATGTCGTTTGTCGAAGGTGAACCAATTGATCAATTACATCACTTAGCACAACATGAGCGTGACAACATAATTTATAAGCTCTTTGAGCTATTTTTCGAAGAGCTGTTTAAGCTAAAAGTAATGCAAACAGACCCTAACTTTGCTAATTATCGTTACTGTATAAAGACTCAAAAAATAGGCTTGCTCGATTTTGGCGCAACACGTGAAATCACTCATGAAATTAGCCAAGGTTATCGTTTCTTACTAAGTTCACTTGCAAATAAGGATGTTGAAGGAGCAATTGATGCGGCAAAGCAAATCGGCTTTTTTCAGAGTGATATATCAGATGAATATAAACGTAAAATAATCGAAATTTTTACACTCTGCGCTTACCCTCTTTACACAAATGAAGAATATGATTTCAAAAAAAGCGATATAGTTAGCCGCTTACAGGCACATACGGCATCTATTAAAAAGTTTCAGGAACAATGGCATACCCCACCGGTCGACGCTTTATTTATACACCGCAAAATTGCAGGCTTGTATTTGCTCGCTAAAAAACTCAACGCCAGCGTCAATGTTCATACTCTGTTTTCCAAGTATCAATCTTAAAATGTGCTAAAGAATAACTCGTAGACTCTGATCTTTGTTTTTAGTTTTTATTGCGAGCAAAAGTGTTAGACAGTCGATACTATTCATCTCAAACGGATTATATATCTGGTGGTTGAGTGTACTGTCGATCAATTTATCTGACTCACTTGGTGCAACGACCGCAAGCGCCCAATCTGAAAAGTACCTACGAGCTATCAAGTGGTAATCTACTAGGGTCACATTATGATGTCGCTCATCTTCAATTATCTTTTTATAAAGTTGATTGATATGGTACGCATCCCCCTCAACACATTGCATAAAATAGTCGGTTGTAGTCAGTAAAACACCTGTAATATTATCCCGTTCATTGTTCCGTTGTGCAACTTGTTGAAGATCAACAAGCTCGTCATCACTCAACGTTTTTTTTGTTTTACTGACATACATGAGTTGAACTAACTGCATCTATTCTCTCATTTTTATAAAGTTATCTTTAAGTATCGTAAAAATATAAAAATACTCCACTATTTAGCAAACAATTAAATCATGTCCTAAATTTATGCTGTGACGTCTGATGGAGAAGCACATTGAAAGTGTATACCGCCCGCCAAGCCATATTTAATCGAAAATTGAATGTTGTCGCCTATGAGCTATTGTTTCGTGATGGACCAAATAATGCGTTTCCCGACGTTGAGCAAAATGCGGCAACCGCAAAACTTATTGTGGACAGCCAATTCAATATGGGACTAGAACAACTCACGTCAGGTAAAAAAGCACTGATCAATTTCCCAGAGAAGTCATTGCTTCAAAAAACACCATCCGTTTTGCCAGCTGACAAAGTTATTATCGAAATACTAGAAGACGTATCACCAAACAAAGCGGTTTATCAAGCGGTGCGCGAATTGTTTCACTTAAACTATAAATTTGCGCTCGACGACTACCAACATGATGCACGTTGGGAACCATTTATTAAGCTTTGTCGACTGATTAAATTTGATATTTTACAAACACCATTGCAATCAATCAAAGCCGAAGTAGCTCAGTTCAAAAAACTAAAACACATTAAATTGCTCGCTGAAAAAGTCGAAACACAGGCCGAATTTGAAATGGCCAAAGCGATGGGGTTTGATTACTTTCAGGGCTATTTTTTTTGCAAGCCGCAAATAATGACGCAAACTGATATTGATTATAACCCTGCTTTAATAATCAATTTATATAATGAAATCCTAAAAGAAGAACTCAATTTAGAGTTTATCGCCAAAACAATTCATGAAGATACAGCGCTGACTTATAAATTGCTGCGCTTTATAAATTCAGGACTGTTTCCAACCAAGGAAGAAATCAGCTCGGTAAAACAAGGTTTGGTGTATTTGGGCGTAGCACACGTAAGAAAATTTTTAAGCCTAATTTTAACGGCTCATTTAGCAAAGGGTAAACCGTCTGAGCTCATTCGATTGTCAGTAATACGAGCTCACTTTTGTGAGATTGTTGCCACTAAAATCGCACCAGGCTTAAAAGAGCAGGCTTTTTTATGTGGTTTATTTTCACTTCTCGATGCGATTTTAGATAAAAGTATGGAAGATGTACTGCAGCAATTACCGCTGAATGAAGACATAAAAAATGCGCTCTTTGGCTACAATTCGCCGTTGCTACGTATACTTGAACTCGTGCGCGCCTACGAATCAGGCAGTTGGTACCGTATGCAAAAGGCTGCGAGCAGTTTACGCCTCACCGATGCCGATTTACCACTTTTTTATGCCGAGGCAATAAAATGGGCAGACACCTTAAATCAATGTAATCAAGAACCTGAATCGAACGGTAGCTAGCATAGTAAACAAACTGTTAATCAAATACTTGCTTTAATATCTAAAGCAACTAAATTTAATGATACGGTTCACAAAAACACGTCGCCATTTGAGAAATTATCTTCTAACCAGCTTAGCGCTTACTTTTCCTTTTTTGAGCTATGCCAGCAATAACGAGGACGACCTATTTTCGCTCACGCTCGATGAGCTACAAGACATTTCAATCTCATTAGCCACCCGTACTGAAGAGACCAAAACAACGATCCCATCGAGCATCACGACCTTTAATCAAGCGCAATTAAAGCGCTTCAGTTTTACTAATGTACTCGATATTTTGAATTATGTACCCGGTTTTCAGATAACTCGTGGTGATTGGGTTGGTGCAGTACCGAAAGAGCACTCCCGTGGCGTCAATCTCGATAATGGCTATGTACTCATTTTACTCAATGGCCAACGCTTAAATGAAACATCGTTTGGTAAGGCATCTGTTTACAGTCCATTTATTCCAATTTCTATTGTTGAAAAAGTCGAAATTATTCGAGGCCCAGGTTCTGCACTTTATGGCAGTAATGCGTTTTTAGGGGTAGTTAGCATTACAACTAAAACGCAGCAAAATAATATTCAAATTAGCTATGGTAAAAACAACTATCAACAAATCTCGGTCTCGGCATCTAAAAATATCACTGATGCACTTACAGGCTATACGAATATCAATTTTGAAAAGGAGCAAGGTAGCAAATTCGACGGACCTTTTGCACGCACGGTGAATGACCCCTACCGAAACCAATATATTGAACTAGGTCTGCAGCATGCAAATTATCGACTTAGTGCGAGACACAACCAAAATATGCTAGACGAGTTTTTAAATTTAGCGGGATTTGCACAAGATAATCGGCACCAAAGTGAAACGAATAACCTGTTTCTCAAAGCGACACTATACCAAAATAAGAGCCACACCCTTGATTCAGAATTAAGCTACAGCCAATTTAAAATTGCTAGTGCAGGTATGGTGTTAGCTAAAGAAGTAGGAGTGACAGCGAATGACTTTTTAGTCGGTCCCAATTGGCGCACCCAATCGACAGATATTCGCCTTGACCATCAATGGATTTATTCGTCAAGCTTAGTACTTAACTCAGGTGTTGAGCATCGTCATGCATCTCAGTATCAAGCCGGCACCTCAACGACGCACTACGATTACAATGCGCAATTAATCATTCCTGCCGACGCTAACTACTTAGGTAAGGTGACAAACCTTGCCAACATACCAGAGTTTGCTGATTTGAAAGAGGCGCATGACTTTAGCGCGATGTACAGCCAGTTAAAATGGCAACAGAGCAATGATATTACGTTATTTATTGGCGCTCGATATGACTCTGTAAAGGGCATTGACACTAAGCTCTCACCGCGCTTTGCAGCAGTGTGGCAAGCATCAGAGGCTAACACCTTCAAGCTGCAATATGGTGAATCATTTCGTGTTCCCGTCAATAACGAACTCTATTCAAATGACGACGTCACAATAGGAAATCCTAATTTAACGTCTGAGTATGTAAAGACAGCAGAGCTGGTGTGGCTATCTAGCTCAGAATTCTTATCAACAGAGGTCGTCCTCTTTAACAATCAGTTAAGAGACTTTATTAATAAAGTACCGTTACCACAAAGCAATCGCTTTACATTTGACAATATTGTCAATGAAGAAATAACCGGGCTAGAGTTAAGTGCTCAAGCGCAGGTTTCAGCGCAAATGAATATTACAGCTAATTACTCACATCTATTTAATCAACCTATAAATCAGAGTTATCAGCATTTTGCGAACATCATGGTTAGTTATTCGGGAGCGCTTTGGCAATTTCATTTGAATAGTATTTATCGCGATAGCGTCAATGCCGAACTAACTGACGGCGAACGTTTCAAGCAATCAAGCGTACTATTGCTCGATGCGCGTTACAATTACCAAATCACAGACCACCATCACATTTCAATCAGCGCAACTAATTTGACCAATGAAAAATACAACGCATTTGACCCCAGAGTACCCAACGGCAAAGTACCAGCAAGAAGGCAGACCTTCTCTGTGCAATATCATTATACGTTTTAGCGACACAGCATTTTAAATACACTTAATACAATCACAGCTCCCTCCCTCATAATCGCTATACTGACTCTATAAAGCTACCAGTGTGGTTTTTAATGGTCCCCTCACCTTTCTATGTATTTCAATCTGCACACTCCTCTGGTCATCCTAGGCGCATTTTCATAGCAGGTGATTTGACAAATAAAAAAGGCGAGCAATGCTCGCCTTTTCAATTACGTCAATATTAGAAAGAGTATGTTAACTTCGCATAGTAGAAGCCACCGTTGTAATCAAACGGACCACTTTCATAGTATTTCGCACCCAGTACACCATATGAATCTGACGGTAGTTTTTGTGCTTCTTGGTCAAACAGGTTGTTTGCACCAACGCTAAGCTTGAAGCTATCATCAAAGAAGTACGTTACTTCAGCGTCAAATGTGACTGCAGTGTCTGCAATTTCGTTCCAACAGCCTTCAAAGACACACGCATCATCAGCGTGTACAGCATAGTATTCGCCAAAGTAATTGGCGCGTACAAACATTGATACTTCTTCCCACTGTTGCGATACAGTGAAGGTAGTACGAACGAGTGGCATACCTTCTTCAAGACGTTTTACTTTACCTTCGTCTGTTGTTGCAGGGTTAAATTTATCGACCTTAGTCTCGTTCCAGTTATATGCAAGCGCAAACTGAGTGCTGCCGTCAAACAGGTCCATACTGTAGTTTGCTACAATATCAACACCTTGAGTCGTTGTATCAAAGTCATTTGCAAAATAGGTTACCGCCGAAATCAACTCAGGGTTTTTAACACCGAGTGAGCGTAACTCATCATAATCTTCAGGTCGAACTTTGATTTGACTTGACTGTGCTATGCGGTCAGTTACTTCAATGTTGTAGTAATCAACCGTCATAAAGAAGTCGCCACTTTCGTACACAGAACCAATCGCATAACTGACAGACTCTTCTGGTGTTAGTTCTTTACCACCATAGAATGCTGAAAGCGGATCTGTCGGCGGCGCTAAGAAGCTCTGAATTAGCTCGCCATTAACCAGAGACGTTGCTGTATTTACAACATTAGCTTGGCCAACTGTTGGCGCTCTAAATCCAGTACTCGTTGACGCGCGGAACGCTAAATCATCAGTCGCATTATATTGCGCAGTTAACTTATAATTTGTAGTACTACCAAACGTAGTAAAGTCTTCGTAGCGTAATGCGCCACCGAGTAAGAAGTTTTCTGATAAGTAGACCTCAGAGTCAAGATAAAGTGCCCAGTTACGACGGTCATTGCGACCTTGTGATTCGGGACCAAAACCTTTAAAGCCGTGCGAGCCAATATTAAAACCTTGGTCGGCATAAGGGCCCGCTTTCCAAGACGCTTCTTCACCAGCAATAATTTCAAACGACTCTTCTCTAAACTCAATACCACCGGCTAAGTTCATTGGATCGTCTAAACCAATTTCAACTTGTTTAACTAAATCAAAGTTGAAGGTTTTTTCCATCTGAATGTATTTACCAGTATCAAAGTCCGTAGGCGTTGCTAGACCAAGTGACGGGTTAAGAGTGTTTTTTAAGAAAAAGTCAGATTCATTACGACCAACAGATGCACTTAAATCAAAGTACACTTCATCTAAGAATCCACCACTGAACTCGCCTTCCACACCCATAGTCAATGATGTATCTGTGATATTACCGCCAAATTGCGGCGTATAACCACCAGGGAAGATTTGGTTCATAGAGAAACAATTCGGGTTCGCGACCATTGCTTTATACGCATCAGTATCGAGAATATTGCCCACATCGCCCACAGGTACAACTGGACATGTGCGCTCAGCACCATTTGCTTGCGCTACGTCACCAACTAATAAAGTTGCACCGCCATCAATTGAGTAGACGTTGCCGCGGTTATGAGGGTTACGGTAATAGAAACCACCTGTTACATCACGCTCAGAGTAGTTACCAAACATGTAAAACTCTTTGTCATTACCTAAATCAAGGCCAACATTACCAAATAACGTAATATCATCCTCAATTTCTGGATTACCCCAAATTTGCGCAGGATTTTTAATTGCTGTGTTACCTGCATCTGCTAAGCCTTGTGCATCAGGTCGCTGAACAGATCGGCTTGTTGCATCCGCATTTTTATACTGAAAACTTAAGTTAGCAAAACCGTCATCACTAAATGGTAAACCAATATTACCTTCAATTGTTGTTGAGGTACCATCGCCTTCATAAAACTCACCTTGTTTAATTGCAATTGAACCACCTTCCGAGGCGTCCTTTAAAACAAAGTTCATTACGCCCGCAATCGCATCAGAACCATATTGAGCTGCTGCGCCATCACGTAATACTTCAACTTGTTTAAGTGCAATACTCGGGATCACTGAAATATCCGGACCCTGTGCCCCATCGTTAACACCACCGCCTTGGAATGCAATAACAGAAGCGCGATGACGGCGTTTACCATTAACGAGTACTAGGGTACTGTCCGATGATAATCCTCGTAAGTTTACCGGTCTAATAAGTGTTGCCGCGTCACTGATAGGTTGTGCACGTACGTTAAATGAGGGTACCTGACTGACCAGCATATCAAGCATGTCAGTCGAGCCGTTTTTCTCTAAATCTTCAGCTCCGATAATGTCGATTGGCACTGGTGAATCACCAATAGAGCGAGGCGCAGCACGTGTACCAACAACAGCAATTTTTTCAATGTTTTCGTCTGCTTTTACTTCTTGTTCCTCTGCCGAGAGAGAGAGAGGGGCTAACAAGGCGGTTGCCATTGTTGAGGTGCAAGCAATTTTTACAGCTCGATGTAGCGCATTAATTTTCATACTATCCCTTAAATATCTAATTACTTGTTCTAGTTATTTTTACCTTCCGTTTACAATTAATGTCGAAAAAATTCATTTTTACAAGTTGTTTCAACATTTTTTTACATAATATTTAACTATATTTATCATAATTCGAAATTATGTAGTAAAAAAGTACCAAAAAAAAAGATTGCATGCTTATTTATTAAGCACCCACCCAATCTATCGATAATTAAATGAGATGAAAAGTAGCCTTAATCGTATCGGCTAAAAACTAACCTTCCCACGCAGCTTTTTGGTAGCTCCTTTTTTTGCTTTGTTGTCCATACGTTTACGTTGTGAACTTTTAGTGGGCTTAGTTGCCCTTCTCTCTTTTTGTACAATTTGCGCTTTCTTTATTACGTCAGATAACCGTAACAAGGCATCTTCTTTATTTTGTTCTTGCGTGCGAAAGCTTTGCGCTTTAATGATGATGACGCCATCTTTAGTAATACGGGAATCATTACTACTTAATAAGCGTTCTTTGTAAATAGCAGGCAGAGACGAACGCGTTATATCAAAGCGTAAATGTATCGCACTCGATACTTTATTAACGTTTTGGCCGCCGGCACCTTGCGCACGAATTGCCGTTAACTCGATTTCCCAATCCGCTATTGTTACATTATTTGATATTTTAAGCATACTGACACCTCTAAACAGCCCCTCGTATATTAACATGACTGTAAACGGGGTTTACACTCATCTGACAAATGTACATTGGCGTTAAATATGCTCGCTTCAACGCTTTTGTATTGTGTTTAGTAAAAAGAACATAGTATAAAGTAATGATAACAATAGATGGGAAGAAAAATGAAAAAACCAATCATAACAGCACTCAGCGCTGCAATTCTTTTAGCTCTTGCCGGTTGTGGCGACAAAAAAGAAGCAGCAGCATCAAGTGCACAGCAAGACGCAGTCGCACCAGTCGCACAAACTAAACAAGTTGAATCAAATACACTGCTCGAAGAGTTTAAAGGTCCTTACAATGGAGTTCCAGCGTTTGATAAAGTTAGGTTAGCGGATTTAAAACCAGCGCTTGAAATCGGCATGGCGGAAAATTTACAAGAAATTGACGCTATCGCCAACAATACACAAGCGCCGACTTTCGAAAATACAATTGTGGCACTTGAACGTGCAGGTAGTAAATTAGACCGTGTATTTACCTATTACGGAATTTGGCGCTCGAATGTATCAAGCAAAGAATTTCGTGACATACAAAAAGAAATGGCCCCTAAGCTTTCTGCATTTAGTTCTAAAATCACCCAAAATGAAAAACTATTCGCACGTGTTAAAGCGGTATATGAAGGTGAAGAATATAAAACGTTAAATGCAGAGCAACAGCGTATCACTTGGCTGACCTACAACGGTTTTGCCCGAAATGGTGCAACACTCGATAATGTGGCCAAAAAACGCTATGCCGAAATCAACCAAGAGCTCGCCGGATTACATACTAAATTTGCCAATAATGTATTAGCAGATGAAGAAAGTTATGTTGTTTATTTAAATAAAGATCAGCTATCTGGACTACCGGCTTCGCTTGTCTCAGCAGCGCAAGCGGCAGCAAAAGATCGCGGTAAAGAGAATATGTACGCGATTACTAACTCTCGCTCATCAATGGATCCATTTTTAACCTATTCAGACGAGCGCGAGCTGCGTGAACAGGTTTGGAAAAATTACTATAATCGTGGTGGCAACCCGGGTGAATTTGATAACAATCCAATTATCAAGCAGATCTTAACGCTACGCCACGAGCGTATTCAGCTTCTTGGCTACGAAAATTATGCACAATGGCGTTTAGAAGACCGCATGGCGAAAACACCTGAAAATGCATTTGGCTTAATGAATAAAGTATGGCCGGCTGCAATCGCACGCGTTAAAGAAGAAGTCGCTGACATGCAAGCGATTGCCGACAAAGAAGATGCAAATATAAAAATTGAACCTTGGGATTATCGTTACTACGCTGAAAAAGTGCGCAAAGATAAATACGCACTCGATTCAAACGAAGTCAAACAATACCTGCAACTTGATAAGCTGCGTGACGCGATGTTTTATGTCGCTGGACGACTGTTTAACTTTGAATTTAGTGAAGTTGAAGCAGGCTCTGTACCAGTATTTCACCCTGACGTACGAGTATGGGATGTAACAGATAAAGCCACTGGCAAACATATTGGTCTTTGGTACTTAGACCCGTTTGGCCGCAAAGGTAAACGCTCTGGCGCGTGGGCTACTACATACCGTAGCTACACTACATTTGATGGCGAAAAAACGGTGCTTTCATCAAATAACTCAAACTTTGTTAAAGGCGCAGAAGGGGAAGCGACCTTGATTTCGTGGGCTGATGCTGAAACCTATTTCCATGAGTTTGGTCATGCTCTTCACTTTTTAGCAGCAAACGTGGCCTACCCTACGTCACATTCAGGCGTGCGCGACTACACCGAGTTCCAATCACAATTATTAGAACGTTGGCTAACGACTGACGAAGTTATCGATCAATTCTTAGTTCACCATAAAACGGGTGAAGCGATGCCAAAAGAGCTGGTTGCTAAAATTAAAAAATCAGCAACCTTTAACCAAGGTTTTAAAACAACTGAGTATTTAGCGTCTGCGATTATGGATATGCTGTATCACACAACAGATCCAGCAAAAATTGAACCGGCTAAATTTGAGCAAGAACAGCTTTCAGCAATAGGCATGCCAAGCGAAATTGTAATGCGCCACCGCAGTACACACTTTGGTCATATATTCTCAGGTGAAGGCTATTCTTCAGGTTATTATGGCTATTTATGGGCTGAGGTACTGACTTCAGATGCGTCAGAAGCGTTCGCAAGCGCACCGGGTGGATTCTACGACAAAGAACTCGCTGATAAGCTTGTAAAGCATTTATTCTCTGTACGTAATGCAATGGATCCAGCTGAAGCTTACCGCCTCTTTAGAGGGCGAGATGCAGAAGTAAATGCATTAATGCGTGATCGCGGTTTTCCGGTTAAGTAGTAACAACTAACTTAATAAAGCTATCATAAAAAACATAAACCCTGCCAATCTAGCAGGGTTTATATTATCAGTTATCTCAATTTGGTTAATGTAATGCACTTTCACCAAACTGCCGCGCCATCGTATTTAATTCTTCAATTGATTTCGCGAGATTTTCATTCGCCTCTTTACTGACCTCCGACGCCACCATTGTCTCGCTGCTTGCTGTATCAATATTAACGATATTTTTATTTATTTCTTCTGTTACCGCAGATTGCTCTTCGGCGGCGGTTGCAATTTGCGCACTCATATCCGTAATAGCATTAACGGCGTCGAGTATTCGCTGCAATGACGCACCCGCTTGTTGTGCTTGTTCTGCGCCTGTTGACGCCAGTTCCTGTCCTTGTTTCATCACTGACACCGCGTTACTTGCGGAGTGCTGTAATCGCGAGACCATATCTTGAATTTCTTCAGTCGAGGTTTGAGTTCGCCCTGCAAGCGTCCTCACTTCATCAGCAACCACGGCAAATCCCCTGCCCTGCTCTCCCGCTCGCGCAGCTTCAATTGCCGCATTAAGTGCTAATAAATTAGTTTGCTCTGCGATGCCACGAATCACATCAACCACGGAGCCGATTTGCTGACTATCCTCTGCAAGCGTATTGATCACGGCCACAGCCTGCTCCACTTCTTGCGCTAATTGATTAATTTGTGATGTGGTTTGCTCAACCACCTGTTGACCACCGATAACTTCTTCATCAGCAATTCGCGTCGCTTCAGCTGACTGTGCGGCGTTTTCAGCAACCTCTTTAACCGTGGCAGACATTTCATTAATCGCTGTTGCGACTTGCTCCACCTCAAGTGTTTGTTGCTTCATCATAGCACTGGTTTGTTCAGTTGCTGCAGCAGCACTTGCGGCCACATTAGACAAATTACCGGTAGCGTCACTGGTGCGCCATATCACAGTATCTTGTTGGGATTTAAGCATTTTAATAACGAGTTGAAGCTGGCCTAACTCATCATTGCGACCACTATATATTTGCTGTGCAATATCGTTAGCAAAAATAGCTTTCGTTTTTTCTGCGGCCTGTCGATAAGGTGATGCTATCAAATTTGCCGCAAGCATTAACAAACCGAACATAAAGAACAAAATAATCGCCAAACTTAGCGACATCGCATCTGTAAATAAGCTTATGCCACAGCTACCGAGTATAAACACAATAAAAGACGCAAATATTTGTCGTCCCGCAAGATTAAAATCAAGCGCTTTCTTCAATTTATCGACAAAACTAAAACCTGTTGTCACTTTGTCATACATTTGTTCGGCACGCTCGACAAGGTGCTGATCAGGCTTAACTCTCACCGATTGATAACCGATCACTTTGTGACCTTCTAAAACCGGCGTTATGTAGGCATCAACCCAATAATTATCGCCATTTTTACATCGGTTATTTACAATGCCCATCCAGGGTTTACCGGCTTGAATCGTTTTCCATAAATCATTAAATGCAAGCTTGGGCATGGTTGGGTGGCGCACAATATTGTGACCATGATTAATGAGCTCTTCTTTGCTATAACCACTAATTTGAATAAAGTCATTATTGGCGTAGGTAATACGCCCTTTCAAATCAGTTGTTGAAACGATCCTTTGGCTTGCGGTCATTTTGACTTCGTTGCCAGTCAACGAGTTATTTTTTTTCATATTATTAATACAATGAGATAAGCATTTATTAACTATAGAAGAAAAATATAAAAATGAGGATATCGACGAAAAATATGCGCCTAATTTAGGCATAAAAAAACGGAACTAATTGAAGTCAATTAGCCCCGTTTTAAATCGAGATATTTACTACTTATATGTAAACATATTGTTGGTATCGTTCAATACAACAACACCTAAGCATTCGTTATTTGCGTCAGTGATCATCATGCGATCACCTTGCACCCAAAAGTCAGCTGTATACACTTCACCTGGTGCTAATGTACCGTAGCTGCTTTCTAAGTATGGTTGACCTGAAGAAAAGTCGATCCAATAAAGAGAAACTGACTGTTCGCTTTCATTCGTTACCGAGAAGTCAATCGCTTTATCTGCGGAACGCGTGTAGCTTGTCGCTAACGTACATTCGCCCACCTGACCCGGCTCAGGTAAAGCTTGAACAACCGGTACTTCAACTTCATCAGCAACGATTTGAGTCATTGGCTCCGGTAAGGCAACTTGACAATCTGTACCTGTACATACACTTAAATATGCATCAACAATGTCTTGGTTTTCCCAATATGAATCAACTAACACATAGTAATCACCCGCAGAGGCCATCTCAAGTGTACACTCTTCATTATTAGTATCGGCATTGTAGCTATAGCAATGATAACTAGCAGGGTCGACCCAATGTGGAACTTGGCTATGACCAACAAGCAAGTCGACATCCCCGCTACCACCCGACACTTTAAATGTCATCGATTCGGCATCTTCAACAAGATTAACTTTGTAAAGCCAACCACCACGACCTGATACAGGTTGCGCGGTATCAAGGGCTAAATCAGCTGCACTTGCAACAAAGTTTTCTTTCGCTGTTTGCTGCACATACGTTTCAAAATCGCCTTGTAGTTCTGCGGCAATAACGTCAAGTTTTGCAGAAAACTCATCCCATTGACCTGCGCGCATCATAGTCAGTAGTTCTGTTGTAATCGCAGGCTGTTGCTCAATTAAAAAAGCGACTGCCATTTGGCCCCAACGGTACGGACTCGGTACACCGTCATTTAAGTGAGAAGAAAAAATTTCAGCGAGTGTTGGCGTCTCGTTATCTAACGAAATTTCAAAGCGCTGATAAGGCAAGTTGTGGTAAGTGCCAATATATTCAGCTAGACCTTCTGCCCACCATGAAAGTTCATATTTATAAGCGCCTTCACGATTATAACGGCCATCTAAAGCATGCACATATTCGTGGGATAGGGAGCGGATATTGTGTAAATTACTGTTCCACTCTAAACTATCAAACGTGTTGATTTCTGATTTATGGAACCACTCTGTAGGCTCTGTTTCATAATAGATTCCACTGCTGTTATTTGAGTTATATAGATACTTCATCCACGCACTGTGATTCGCTAAACTCGAAAAAATATTCACTTGCGTGGTTTCATTTAAGTCATTTGGTACAGGTAAACCAAACTCAGGGGCAATACCCGCATTGAGCGTCTCATCAAATTTAACCTTGGTATTGTCTAGTATGTTACAGGCACTATTAAGCTGTTCTTCTGTCATTGCTTGAGCGCGAACAGAAACAGGTTCTTGACAACTTTTTACTGACTTAAACAAGTTACTGCTTGCCCACAGCGTCGCGTCTGTTACTTGGCTATTTTCAAATACATCAACCAAAATATAATAGCGACCAGCTTTCACATTTTCTAATACGCAAAGCTCATTGTAATCAGCACCAGAGAATGAAACACAATCAAAGTTACCATTTTCACCTGCAGTCGGTACGCGATCATATGCAATGTAGAGATCCGGATCACCCATTGCCTCACCAGCAAGCCCTGGCACTAGGCTCACAGTAAGCGACGGCTGATCTTCAGCTAGGTCAACGTAGTAAACCTTGCTTTCAGTTAAAGTGACATGCTCAACAGCCGAATCAAGCGCTAAAAACTCACCTTGTGGCTCAACCACAACTGGTGGGTCAATCACTTCTTTTTTATTATTGCTTGAGCTTCCACCACATGCCGATAGCGTTAAGGCAAGTGCTACAGATAACGCAACGTGCTTTATTTTCATTATTATCTCCTAAAAGTTACCTGTGCGCACAATAGTATATTGTATACATTAATGTCAATACTGTGTTAATTGCTAATTAACAGAAATATTCAACAAATGGTTACTACCTTGTGAAAAAATGCATATTATGAGAGGAGTGTACAGTGTTAATAATATCATGTTTATCAAACACTAAAATTTTTAAACCACTTGTGGCATAACTAAATTATGCGTGCGCTTTAGTTACGGATTAATCGAGATAACACAATGTTTTTTAATATCGTCTAACAGTTAACGGCTAACTAACCAATAAATAGAACGGGCTATTTTTTTGTTAATCGGTGTTGTTTGGTGTTCTTTTAGAATCATGTTCTAATAGATGAAAATCATTTAAATATACAAATCAATGAAAGCTCCCCTTCATCGACAATATTTTGTTGGTATTATGTCTGGCACCAGTGTCGACGCAATCGATGTTGCTCTGGTCGAAATAAAACACAATAAAACCGAGTTTATCGCCGCACTGGAAACCCCCTTTACAGCGCCTCTTAAATCAAAGGTTTTGCAGTTAATCGAATCTCAACACAGTTCGTTACTCAATTTAGGCGAAATTGGCGTCGAACTTGCGATGGAATATGCAAGCGCAGTAAATGAGTTATTGAAACAAAACAGCCTTGACGCCGTCGATATTTTAGCAATAGGTTGTCATGGTCAAACGGTTTTTCATCACCCGCTCGGGAATTCTCCTTTTTCTACTCAATTAGTGAATGCTAGCGTTTTAAGTCAAAAAACGGGGATTCATTGTATTCATAACTTTAGGGAAATGGATATTGCTGAAGGCGGGCAGGGCGCTCCGCTCGTACCCCTTTTCCATAGCAGCTTATTGCCAACTCAGCAGGGAACTCAAGTTGTTGCCAACCTTGGTGGAATTGCAAATGTGTCAATTATAAATCCAAAACCTATTTATGGATTTGACACCGGACCGGGTAATACGTTAATCGACGTTTACGTTCAGACACACTGCAATGTTTCGTACGACAATCAAGGGCAGTTAGCCCGTAGTGGTAATATTATAGCGACATTGCTACAACGATTACTGAAGGACGAATACTTTTCGCGTTCAGCGCCAAAAAGTACAGGGCGCGAATACTTCAACCTAGCTTGGTTGACGCCGTTTTTAGATAACTCCTATAGCCATGTCGATATTCTTGCAACCCTTGTCGAGCTCAGTGCAATTACGCTAACACAGAGTCTGTCACATCTTCCTTCTGGACAGTTATCATTGTGCGGAGGAGGGGTTCGCAACACATATTTCATAGAACGAATTCAACATCACGCGACCGACTGGCAGGTCAGTTCCACCTCGGAACAAGGCATAAATAGTGACAGCATGGAGGCAATGGCCTTTGCGTGGCTTGCGTATCGCACGCTCACCGGACAATATGGAAATGATAAGCAAGTGACCGGTGCGGATCAGAATGTAGTACTCGGGCAAATAACAATAGCACCAAATCAGCGCTTTAATTACGGAGATATAGTATGAAAATTTGGGTTGATGCCGACGCCTGTCCTGTCGCAATCAAAGAGATTATTTTTCGCGCTGCAACACGCACAAGAACCAACACCTGCCTTGTGGCAAACCATGCTATGCGTATTCCAAAGTCAGATGTAATTCAATTTTTACGCGTTGAATCTGGGTTCGATATTGCCGATAACGAAATAGTCAAACGCACCGAGCAACATGATTTGGTTATTACGTCTGATATTCCACTTGCAGCGGAGGTAATTGAAAAGGGAGCGATTGCACTTAGCTCTCGTGGAGAACTCTTTACCAAAGACAATATCGGACCACGCTTAAATATGCGGGATTTTATGGACACCATGCGAGCCAGCGGTCTCGAAAGCTCTGGCCCGCCGCCACTGTCAAATACAGACAAACAAAATTTTGCAAACCATCTCGATCGCATATTAGCCCAGGCAAACTAACTGACATCACCCAAAACTAGTGCATGCAAGCACCCATATAGTGCATGCATGCCTGTGACTATTCATTCAAAACCCCCTCTTTCCTTTATTATCAAGATGTTAAAAGGCAGTTTGAGCTGTTAGCAAATTGGCATGAGTATTTCATCTATCTTTTTGCAAAATTCAATAACGAAAGGAATAACCAATGAAATTGAAGCTACAGCAACTGACGCTCTGGTTTTATTTAGTTAGCAATTTAAATATTAGCCAGTGGGACATTGATTCGCCGCCTTTAAAACAAGCAGCAAATGACCCGATAAAGTAGGGCAGGGTACTACGAACGCGATAGTTTCGTTTTAAAAAACTCAATGACAAAATTGGGATTAGGTTTAACTTCGTTTGTAGCGGCGTAAATCCAGCACGCCAAGCCATCGAGCGTGTGACTCTTTATTCGGGTATATTGTTCCACTTCGTAACTATCTGCAAGCAGAAGCTCTTCGTCACTGAGTTCAAAACAGGTTCCAGACACTTGATCCGCTTTTTTACCTGTGAAATGTAAAATAGGATGCCGATCTGAACCACTTTGCTCAATCACTTTTTGATCAGAGATAACTGTTTCTGACAAAGTGTAACCCGCAAGGATTGCCGGTTCTCCAGACAACTCACGGCCAAAATTAGCAATTTGTACTTCTTTTTGTTGCAATGTACCGTACGAAAACAACAATGCCATAGCGAATAACTCCGAATTAGTGCTAGCATATTGCAACGACGAAAGCTCTCTTGTAACTTTGACTGCAATACGGTATGAATCTCGATATAATTGGTTTAGGCGACATCAACTATCAAATCGCTTTCTATGTTGAACATACACCGCCCAGTGTATACTATCAACACTTAAGCCAAATTGAACCGCTGCAAGATCAACAAATTGCTTGGTTCGGCAATGAGTTTGGCAATGGCTGGCGCAAGCAATTTAACGTATATGCAAAATTTATTTATCAATTAGCGCAACCCGATTTATGCAATACGAAACAAATTGCTAGCTGGCAAGCATATAGAGACAGTCTGTTGTTAAAGAAAAACTCAGGTACAGCGCTCCTGTTTAGCCCGCCTAATTTAGAGAATCAACATGCTATCCACATTATCGCGGGCCGCACTTATGCGCGCCAACTAATCAGTACACACAAGATCACAGCCAATTTAGAGTGGTTAAATGACGAATTTGCGATTGATAAAGCGAACAACTTAATTGTGTCTCCATTTTTAGATTACCGCCAATTATCCAATATTAAGATTGAGAAATTAGTCTCATTAGTTACAGTTCTGCGACAACAAAATAAAACGTAAGAATATGTTAAAAGTACTGCGATTTGTGAGTTTTTGACTATGCTTACTATGAAAGCCGTAGTGTTGGGTAATTAGGGCCCTCTACAGCGCGTGTCTCGTGCTTTAGACAAGACTGCGACTTTTTCCACTTTATGGTTACGGAAATGCAATGGTGGTGAATAGTTAGTATATGGAAAAATTTACGCTTAGTCCCGAGCACGTGTTAGACAATGCCCCTACAGGAATTTTTATAGCGGGTAAAAACGGCGAGTGCACCTATACCAACAAAGCATTACAAAATTTACTCGGGTTATCGTATGAAAACAGCCTTGGAGTAGGTTATACCGAGAACTTTCACCCAGATGATAAAGCCGTTGTTATAAAACATTGGCACGATTGTGTAGCCAAAAAAAAAGTATTCAAAAGTACCTTTCGAATCGGCAGCGGGCCCGAACCTAAACTCATTGTAGTGCTCGCTGAACCGCTTTTTTCAGATAATAAAAAACTCCTTGGTTATGTGGGCTCAGTGGACGATATTTCCGAATTAAATGACGTTCAACAAGCACTTCGACTCAGTCAACAGCGCTATGAACTGGCGGCTAAAGGCGCTAGCGCCGGAATATGGGACTGGAATATTGACTCAGACGAAGTCTATTATTCAGTTAAATTTACCGATTTATTAGGCTTTGATAACCTCACGTTTGGCAACGAATGGGAATCGTTTTCTGAGCAAATCCATCCTGAAGACAGAGACTTATTTAACTTATCTATTAGCCAGCACTTTAACGACCCATTTGAAGTGCTCGATTTTGAGTGTCGTATTTTTAGTGCTAAGCAGCACGAATTATGGGTTCATATTGTCGGTGAAGCAATTCGTGATAAACAAGGGATTCCGCATAGAATGGTCGGTTCAATTACAGATGTGACCGACAAAAAACAGTCACAACAAGTGATTTGGCACCAAGCAAATTTCGACGCTTTGACGCAATTGCCTAATCGAAACATGTTTACCGATAGACTCAATCAAGAAATTATAAAAGGCAAGCGAACAGGCGACAAATTTGCACTGTTGTTTATCGACTTAGATCATTTTAAAGAGGTTAATGACACCCTAGGTCACAATGCGGGTGACTTATTACTGGTTGAAGTAGCAGAACGACTGCGCCTTATTTTAAGACAATCTGATACGGTCGCTCGAATTGGTGGCGACGAATTCACAGCGTTATTAACCAATATAGACTCCGTTGAATCGGTTGAGCATATTGCAGCCAAACTCATTGAAACAATTGAGTTACCATTTTTTATTCATGGCGAATCCATTTTTATCTCAGCCAGTATCGGTATTACTTTTTTTCCAGAACACAGTGAAAAAATGGATGAACTTTTGCGGTTTGCAGATCAGGCAATGTACTTGTCAAAGGAAGAAGGGCGGAAACAATATCGTCACTTTTCTCGCAGACTACAAGAAAAAGCAGACCGTGCTCATCGCCTAAGCCAAGAACTCAGGCTCGCAATTATCGAGCAACAGTTTGAGGTACTGTATCAGCCGATTTATAACATCAGTAAACAAGCGGTCACGAAAGCTGAAGCGTTAATCCGCTGGCATCATCCGGATATGGGCATGATAAGCCCTGCGGACTTTATTCCTATCGCAGAGACATCAGGCGTGATTGCAGATATTGGAGATTGGGTATTTAAATGTGCGGCGTCTCAAGTTAAGCAATGGCAAGCAAAATTTAACAAGGAGTTTGAAATTAGCGTAAACCGTTCACCGGCGCAGTTTCAAAGTGCACTTGAACATCACGACAGAGTTTGGTTCAACAAACTCGAAGAACTCAGTATAGAAAAAGGGATTTGTATTGAGATTACCGAAGGGCTGCTGCTTGATGACAATCAATCGGTGAAAGAAAAATTGTCCGCCTTTCAACGAGCTGGCATGTCTATTTCACTTGACGATTTTGGCACTGGCTACGCAGCTCTTTCATACCTCACCAAATTTTCGATAGATTACCTAAAAATTGACCGCGCATTCGTAATGAATATTGAGTCGTCAGAACAAAACAAAGCTTTATGCGAAGCAATTATTGTTATGGCACATAAACTTGGACTTAAAGTCATTGCTGAAGGGGTCGAAACAACACGCCAGCTCGATTTTCTAGCCAATGCAGGGTGCGATTTTGCGCAAGGATACCTCATTTCAAAACCAATTTCTGCTGAGCTATTCGAGCAAGAACTCACGTCTTGTGATCCGTTTAATATGCGTCACCACTTTGCTCTTGCGGTACAAGCTTCATTAAGTTTTTAACCAAATAGTTTTTTTCTGACAAGTAAACGATAGTCACTCGGTGTTTGACTAAAATGCTTTTTAAACAATCGTGTTAAATGCCCTTGGTCAAGATAACCGACGGCGATTGCGATTTCTTGTAGACTAAGATCTGATGCTCCCAATAAATCTTTTGCCGCTTCGAGTCGTACTTGTTGCCAATATTGCATTGCAGTCATACCAGTTGCCGCTTTAAATCGTCGTGTGAACGAGCGCTGTGAAAGGCCAAACTGAGTTGCCACCTCAACTAATGAGCTCTCGGCAGATAAGTTATTCTTTAGCCAAAACTGGATTTGAGCAATAAGTTCATCCGCATGGCGATCGGCTGCACCTTCCAGATAACGCTGTTCTTCATAGGGTTTTCGAATTTCATGAGAGAAATTTCGCTCAACATGTTGTGCAGCCTCGCGACCATAGTTAACAGCAATAATGTGAACGATAATATCGGCTAGCGAATTGAGGCTTGCTGCACAATACATTCGCTCTGACTGAGTAATAAAATATTCTGCTTTTAAGTCTACCAATGGATAATTACGTTTAAACTGCTCGGCATAGTGCCAATGCGTTGTCGCTGGTCGATGATCTAATAGACCAGCCTCAGCTAAAAAGCAATTTCCAGTACCCACACCGATAATCGTCGCCCCTTGATCCCAACGCGCTTTGAGCCAGCTTACTAACTCATAATGCTGTTTCACAACCGGTCTTGGATTTCGCCAAATGCTCGGGACGATAACTAAATCACTTTCATCAATATCAACAACCGCTTGGTCTGGCTGTAAGTTAAGCCCTGCGCGACTCGGAACGCTCTGCCGGTTTTTTGCAACCAGTTGTATGTTCATTGCAGGCATCCCCCGTTTGTGTCTAAGCGCGAAGGCTTCGCCAGCTTTAAGCATCTCGATTGGCAATGTTAAGCTCGTCGCGAGTACATGCGGGTAGAGCAATAAGTGCACATTCATTTATAACCTTAATCATCTGACCAGTCTCTTTTGGCCAATTAGACCAAACATATGGCCATTTAAACACATTTTACTATCTTAATACCACATACACTGCAAGCAGTTTGAAATTTAGATTGAATAAAGGGTTATCATGACTGCGTTACCAATAGTCGTTGGCATGGGTGGTATCAATGCCGCAGGTCGCACATCTTTTCATCAAGGGTTCAGAAGAATTGTACTCGATAAACTAACGGCGGAAGCGCGACAAGAAACCTTTGTTGGTTTAGCTACGTTGATGAATTTAGTTAAATATGATGGCCAACAATTTATAGATTCACATGGTAATGCGATTGATGCTAATCAAATCGAGTCGACTTTTGGCCAGCAGATTTTAGATGGTACTTTAATTCGTAAAATTGAATCTTCATGTTTTGATGTCGATGCAACCCATTGGCATCAAAAAATGACCTTGCAAGCAACAGAAGGTACTGAACTAACATTTACAACTAAAGCAAAAACCCTTCCAGTGCCATTACCACGAACTTGGCAAGTAGAAGAGCAAGAAAAAGGTATAGTCAAAGTAACGGTGCCAGACCTTATCGAAGTTAAACATGATAGCCATCGCGATAATCCGATCAAAGCAGCAGGTCAATTTCCGACAGGTTTTGAGCCAGCCAAGCTATACAATAGTCGCTATCAACCAAGAGGCCTACAAGCAACAATTTTTGCAGCAACAGATGCAATAAGGTCAATGGGCATTGATTGGGAGGATGTACTGGCCGTTGTTGAACCCGACCGAATTGGCACCTACTCTGCATCGGTTGCAGGCCAAATGCAGGACGAGGCATTCGGTGGCATGATGAACAATCGCTTGAAAGGTGAACGTGTTAGCACTAAAAACCTTGCTTTGGGTTTGAACACCATGTCGACTGATTTTATCAATGCTTACGTAACTGGCAATGTAGGCACAACATTCACCACATCAGGAGCCTGTGCCACGTTCTTATATAACTTACGCTCAGCAGTTCAAGATATTCAAGCTGGTCGTATCCGAGTCGCTATTGTAGGTAGTGTAGACTGTGCAATCACTCCTGAAATTGTTGAAGGCTTCGGCAACATGAGCGCACTTGCGAATGTTGAAGGGCTTAAAAAATTAGATAACGTCGAACAACCTGACCTACGCCGCACAAGTCGTCCATTTGGTGAAAACTGCGGCTTTACCATAGGTGAAGGCGCCCAATTTGCAGTATTAATGGATGACGCACTTGCGCTTGAACTCGGTGCTGAAATCATGGGTGCCGTACCAGATGTATTCGTTAATGCCGATGGGATAAAGAAATCAATCACAGCGCCCGGTCCTGGCAACTATATAACGATGGCTAAATCAGTCGCATTGGCACAATCTATTCTTGGTGAAGAAGCAGTGCAAAATCGTAGCTATATTCTTGCGCACGGTTCGAGTACACCTCAAAACCGAGTCACCGAATCGCTGATCTACCATAGAATCGCAGAAACATTTAGCATCGAAGATTGGAAAGTAGCTGCGCCAAAAGCCTATGTAGGACATACAATCGGTCCTGCGAGTGGCGACCAAATGGCCATGGCATTGGGTATTTTTAGCCACAATATTATGCCAGGTATTACGACAATAAATGCCGTTGCAGATGATGTTTACGATGCACATTTAGATATTAGAACTGACCACTATCACTGTGAACCTATGGATATCGCCTTTATTAATTCGAAAGGCTTTGGTGGCAATAATGCAACCGCAACCATGTTTTCGCCTCAAGTAACACTCGATATGCTAAGTAAGCGCTATGGTTCAGACACCATGGCTAAATACAACGAAAAGCGCATCGTGACAAAAGAAAAACAGCAACAATATGAACAGCAAGCCAATTTAGGAAACTACCAATTGATATATAAATTTGGTCAAGGCATGATTGATGAAAGCCAAATTGAACTCAGCACAGACTCAATGTCCATCCCTGGCTTTAAACAATCTGTGATGCTTGATATTGAAAACCCTTTTGATGATATGGTGTAAAGCAAATAAAAATCTTATCATCTCCAAAAGGCGCTATTAAGCGCCTTTTTACTTTGTAAAGGGGATTTACACATACCAGTACATGCATGACCTTATTTGCCATAACATGGCTTTCCTAAAATCCCACATTACATTTTGTTAATATTTGTTAATAAAACAGTTGAAAAGTTACGCAATGTCGCCATAATTAGGACATCACGTAGCAGTAATTAAATACACCATGAAGCAGACACTATCGCTGTCTATTGGCATTTTTTGTTTGTCCTTGACAACTCAAGTCAATGCCAAAAAAGACCCGACAATTTATCAATATATTCAAAGCAATGGTGTTATTGCATTTACCGACCGAAAACCGGTAGAGCATAGTTATACTGTTTATCGCACAGGGTGCTATGCGTGCTCTGTTAGAAGTCAATTAAATTGGCACAAAATGCCCCTCTACACGAATAAATTCGTTGCAGAAATAGGGCAAGCCAGCAAAGAATACAATATTGACCCGGCACTTTTACGAGCCGTTATCCACGCAGAATCTTCGTTTAGAGCGAATATACGATCTAAGAAAGGGGCGATTGGGTTAATGCAATTAATGCCCGGCACCGCAGCGGAGCTCGGTATCAAAAACCCAAAAAATGCAGGTCAAAATATCCGTGGCGGAGCAAAGTACATGGCAAAGCTACTAGCAAAGTTTCGCGGTAATATTCGTCTAGCAACCGCAGCATATAATGCGGGGCCAGGCGCAGTCTCTCGCCATAAAGGAATTCCGCCATTTGCTGAAACGAAAGCATACGTTGAACGAGTTGGAATTTTACATAATAGATATAGGTTAGCGCTCAATAGTACAACTTAAACAATTTAAATTTATATAATAAGAACAATAAACAATGATTAGAAAAACAATACTTGCGGCTTTTACACTAATCGGTATGCAGTGTTACGCATCAGAAAAATTGAATTTACAGTACCAATGGCAGTTAACGGGACTATCCGAAAAACATAATCATAAAATAGAAAAGAGTATCGACACTCAAATTGCCAACAATCAGCGAATTACGTTTGATGCGCAGCCATTTAAGCTGGATATTTCGATAAAAACACTTTCAGATAAAAACTTTAAATTAAATCTTGAGTTACTCGAATACGGCGAAGGCAATGATGCGAGTAGAATAATACAGCGTCAGCAATTGCAAAAAACAGGAAGACTAAATCAGGAACAATCGATTATGTTTATTTTTGGCGACTATCAGTTCGATAGCCGAATAAATGCAGGGACCTTGTAAGTAATAGTCCCCACTAAATTAACTTAATAACCAAATAGCTGCGACCGCGATTGCAACAACAACGACACGTATTATTGGCCAAACAAGTATTTTTAAGCTTTTTACTTTTAACTTTTTAATCGCTGCTTGCTCTGTACATGCCGCAACTTTATCTATATATGAATAACCAAGCTCTTCGTAACGCTGACATGCTGCTTTGTCAGCCGGGATTGCTTTTAACTCATCGTCTTTTTTTAGGACGTAAAAATCCATAACACACCAATACATCAAAATACAAAGGTGAAACCATCTTGTATAAAATGGCTCGCCAATAGGCAAAAAATCGGCGCTCATTTAATAACAGAAATAAAAAAAACACAATACTTGTAGGGGAATTATTACCATAAAGTCGTACTAATTTATTTACATTATTCGCATAGTAGGTACCTAACTCCATATCGCCCCCACAGTTGGTTACAATTAAACACAAATCAACCCGCTTTGTTTATGCTATTCGGTGCAGAACGTTGTTACAATACTCGCATAACTTTTGGAGAATTCAATTTTATGGTTCAGTTGCGACGATTCATAGGTGCCTGTACATTGCTAGTTACCAGCGATCTTTTCGCAGCGCAGCTAACCATAGGTCAAAGTTATTCCGATAGGCCTATTAATTTTTCAGGCACAATTACAAGCGTTACGCCAAGTGGCAATACATTTGGCTTCTCATTTGAGCCGATGGAAGAACTCAAGCTCTCACTCGATTACGTCAATTGGAAAACAAGTCAACGCGATATTAATGAGCTGTCATTTAATAGTGATGCTAACTCATTGTCACTAACTACGAGCTATTATTTAGACGCCTTTATCGTATCTGCAAACTATACCCACTGGCGCAGTGATATAGAACTCACGCAATCCACAAGACAATTACAAAATGAATCAACTTCTGCGCCTAGTTACGGTTTCGCAGTTGGCTATGGCTATTTCGCTGGTGATTGGTATATTGAGCCACATCTCGCCGTGCAGTACAATCAATGGCTGACACGAGATACCAGCCGATTTGCACTAAATGACCGACTCGAAGATGAGAGTATTTTAATTAGTTCGATGCTCTCACTATCACGCATCGTTTCACTGACAAGCGACACCTATTTTATTGCTGGCTCAATGCTACGATACAATTATGTTATTGATGGACATAATAGCCGCCGACCAAATAGCTTACAAGCAAGCATTGGTCATCGCATACCAGCATCTCAAGACAAAGACTATTTTGAGTTGAGCGCATTTATCACCTATGACATTACTAAAAATTGGCTAATTGAATTAGACGCAAGCTTTAATTTAGATAATGCACCTGACAAGCATAGCTTTTCTTGGCGACTCGGATACCGGTTTTAGCTTTTATGCCTGCTATACCTGCAGTAAATACAGAAGCGCCTACCATGCAGATTATGTTAAATTGGGTTATCTAATGATTTTCAAGCAGCTCAGCTGTCGAATTTTAACCAGCTAGTACTAGCTCAATTCAATAGTTATTGTTAGAATCATGAACATTAATTTTGGTCCCACAGAATGAGAGTAGAATAAGATGGGAAGAGCATTTGAAGTTCGTAAAAACGCAATGGCGAAAACAGCTGCTGCAAAAACTAAAGTAAACTCAAAATACGGTAAAGAAATTTACGTGGTCGCGAAAAATGGCGGCGCTGATCCTGACACTAACCTCTCGTTAAAACGCTTAATCGAAAAAGCGAAAAAAGATCAAGTTCCAGCTCATGTAATCGACAAAGCTATTGAAAAAGCCGCAGGGGGTGCAGGCGAAGATTATCAACCGGCTCGCTATGAAGGATTTGGCCCAGGTAATTGTATGGTCATTATCGATTGCTTAACTGATAACCCGAATAGAACAATTAAAGATGTCCGTCTTGCGTTTACTAAAACAGATTCAAAAATTGGTAGCCCAGGTACGGCTGCACATATGTTTGATCATCAAGCGGTATTTGCTTTTGCTGGCGACAACGATGAAGTCGTACTTGAAGCATTAATGATGGCAGACGTTGATGTCACTGATGTAGAAGTTGAAGACGGTATCGTTTCTGTATTTGCACCACATACTGAGTTTTTTGCGGTCAAAACAGCATTGGCAGAAGCTTTTCCTGATACCAAACTCGATGTAGAAGAAATAACTTTCGTACCACAAACTCATGTTGATATTGAAGGCGATAATATTCCACTATTTAACAAATTTATCGACATGTTAAATGACGCAGATGATGTACAAAACATTTATCATAATGCGATCGTAAAAGACTAAATAAATCTAAATAAAAAACCGAGGTCTTTACCTCGGTTTTTTTGTAAAGCCCCTTTACATAGAAGTAATTCGTTTATACTCAAGTCTACGGCGGTGAAGAACAGGTTCAGTGTAACCGTTAGGCTGTTTGCTCCCAGTTAACACCAACTCAAGTGCAGCTTGAAATGCAATACTGTCTCTATAGCTTTTGCTCATCGGTGTATAACCGAGATCGTGACTATTTTGCTGATCTACGACCTTTGCCATATTCTCAAATGTTGTTATAACTTGCTGCTCTGAACAGACATCATGGTATAGCCAATTCGCTATATGCTGCGACGAAATGCGCAATGTTGCTCTGTCTTCCATAAGTTCGATATGATTAATATCAGGCACTTTGGAACAACCAATACCTTGCTCAACCCAGCGCACCATGTAACCTAATATGCCTTGCGCATTATTATTGAGCTCATTTTGTATCTCATCACTTGTCATCGCACCGGGTTCAGAGTGCAATGGCGGGCATAAGATATCATCAATGTGGTTTACTAAGTTTGATTTCATTTTTTGCTGCAATGATGGAACGTCAACTTGATGATAGTGCATCGCGTGCAACGTTGCTGCTGTAGGAGATGGGACCCATGCGGTATTTGCACCAGATTGAACATGACTGATCTTTTGCTCAATCATAGCGGCCATCTCGTCTGGCATTGGCCACATTCCTTTACCTATTTGCGCTTTCCCTGCAAGGCCACAATGTAATCCTGTAGCCACATTATTCTTTTCGTAAGCTTGAATCCACGGTTGTTGTTTTATTTTTTCTTTGGGTAACATAACACCCGCAAGCATACTGGTATGTATTTCATCACCGGTGCGATCTAAAAACCCTGTATTAATAAAAATCACACGATTTTTAGCTTCATGAATACACGATGCGAGATTAACCGAGGTGCGGCGCTCTTCATCCATAATACCCATTTTTATCGTATTTTCTTCGAGCCCTAATAATGACTCTACTTTGCTAAAAAGCGTATTAGAAAAAGCGACTTCATCAGGCCCATGCATTTTGGGCTTAACAATATTTATCGAGTTAGCACTTGAATTTGTTAACCCCGCTTCTCGATTTAAATCATGAAGTGCAATTAAACTCGTAATTACCGCATCCATAATGCCTTCATAAATTTCGTCACCGTTTTTGTCCAAAATCGCAGGGTTTGTCATCAAATGACCGACATTTCGTACAAGCATTAGACTGCGTCCTTTTAGTTTTGCGCTGTCTCCATTTAACTTAGTAAAACTAAGATCTTCGTTAAGAGTACGCGCGACTGTCTTGCCTGCTTTATCAAACTTTGCAACCAAATCGCCTTGCATTAAACCTAGCCAGTTTTTATATACATTGAGCTTGTCTTCTGCATCAACCGCTGCTACTGAATCTTCACAATCCATAATTGTAGTCAGTGCAGATTCTAGAACAACATCCTTAATCGATGCCGGATCACGCTTTCCGATAGTACTTTCTTCATCAAACTCAATAACAATATGCAATCCATTATTGTTGAGTACAAGACTGCTTGGTCTATGCTTAGAACCGGTATAGCCAAGTAATTGTTCTTGGCTCGCGAGACCTGTTTGGGTTGAGTTTTCTAAGGTGACAATCAATTTTTCATCAACAATTGCATATTCGGTTGCTTGGCTATGTTGACCGAATTTAAGCGGCAACGCTAAGTCCAAGAATTGCTTGGTATACTTAACAACCTGATCACCACGAATAACATTAAATGAATTTCCCTTCTCACAACCATTTTCTTCACTAATCACATCTGTGCCATATAAAGCATCATAAAGCGAACCCCAACGTGCATTAGCGGCATTCAATGCAAAACGCGCATTGCTCACTGGCACAACAAGTTGTGGACCTGCTAATTTGGCTATTTCGGGTTCAACGTTGTCAATTTCTATATTAAAAGCGTGTGGAGTAGGGCGCAGATAATCAATATCGTATAAGAACTGTTTATATTGCTCATTGTCCCAATGAGGATGTTGTTGATGATACTGATCAATTTGAACTTGAAAATCATCACGTTTTCCTAATAGGGCTTTATTTATTGGCGTAAGCTCTGCAACTATTGTGCTAAAACCTTGCCAAAATTGCTCGAGTTCAATCCCTGTGCCTGGCAAAACTTGATGATTTAAAAAAGCATAAAGCTGTGCGTCAACCGCAAGTCCCGCGTGATTAATTCGTGTTGTCATAATGATGCCTTGTTGGTTTTCATAGTTCTATTTTAATTTTTTATCACAAGAATGCTCGTTTTCAGCATTCATTAGATAAATATTGATGATAAACCCTATAAATTTTATAAATACATAAAAAAGCGGCTAGGGTTTATTTAGACGCGCTACTCGTTCAATTAACAACCGCAAATATTTGCTTTGTTAGTAAGCGCTGTACTCAACCAGAAACATAATTTAAACAGGTTAAGGAATTACAGATGGCTAATTATCAACAACAAATCGACCATATCGCGACATTATGCAATGTAAATGGTAATTCATGGGATGCAATTAATCCGGAATCAGTAGCTCGAATGAAGCTACAAAACCGCTTTCAATCAGGGCTAGATATTGCTCGCTATACAGCGGATATAATGCGTAAAGACATGGAAAATTACGACAATGACCCATCGCTTTATACTCAATCTCTCGGTTGTTGGCATGGTTTCATCGGCCAACAAAAAATGATCTCCATTAAAAAACACTTTGAAAACAACACAGACCGCCGTTACCTTTACCTATCTGGTTGGATGGTCGCAGCACTGAGAAGCGAATTTGGCCCATTACCAGACCAATCGATGCATGAAAAGACATCGGTGCCAGCACTGATTGAGGAGCTCTATACTTTCCTTCGTCAAGCAGATGCACGCGAACTTGGTGGCTTATTTCGTGAACTGGATGCAGCAAGAGATGCAAATGACCAAGACTTGGCAACAACAATTCAAGACAAAATCGACAATCATGTAACGCATGTCGTGCCTATTATTGCAGATATTGACGCCGGTTTTGGTAATGAAGAGGCAACCTATTTACTAGCAAAGAAAATGATTGAAGCGGGTGCGTGTTGTATTCAAATCGAAAACCAAGTATCTGATGAAAAGCAATGTGGCCACCAAGATGGTAAAGTAACCGTTCCGCATGCCGACTTTTTAGCAAAAATTAACGCAGTACGCTATGCATTCTTAGAGCTTGGTGTCGACAACGGTGTGATTGTCGCACGAACAGATTCATTAGGTGCAGGGCTTACAAAACAAATCGCAGTAACTAATGAGCCAGGCGACCTAGGTGATTTATATAACGCTTTCCTTGATGTTGAAGAAATAAATGAATCTGAACTAAGCAATGGTGATGTTGTATTAACTCGTGACGGCAAACTCGTTCGCCCGAAACGTTTAGCAAGCAACTTATTCCAATTTAGAAGTGGAACAGGTGAAGAACGTTGTATTTTAGATTGCATCACTTCCTTACAAAATGGTGCAGATTTACTATGGATTGAAACTGAAAAGCCACATGTGCAGCAAATTGGCGACATGGTGCGAGAAATCCGAAAAGTAATTCCAAATGCAAAATTAGTCTACAATAATTCGCCATCATTCAACTGGACACTTAACTTCCGTCAACAAGTATTCGACGCCATGAGCGAAACGGGTCAAGATGTCTCGGCATATGATCGCGATGACTTAATGAGTCCAAAATATGATGAGACAGACCTAGGACGCCAGGCAGACGAAAAAATCCGTACTTTCCAAGCGGACGCGGCACGAGAAGCTGGTATATTCCATCATTTGATTACATTGCCAACGTATCACACTGCGGCACTTTCTACCGACAACTTAGCGCAAGAGTACTTTGGTGATAAAGGTATGTTAGGTTACGTAGAAGGCGTACAGCGTAAAGAAATCCGTCAAAGTATTGCCTGTGTTAAGCATCAAAATATGGCGGGCTCTGATATGGGAGATGACCACAAAGGTTATTTCTCAGGTGAAGCTGCGTTGAAAGCGGCTGGTAAAGACAATACGATGAACCAATTTTAAGATCCCTAACTGTGATTCAAAAGGCCGCAAGGCCTTTTTTTATGGCAAAAAACTATTTATTTTTCGTCTAGTCACAAACCAAACTTAACAACAAAAAGAAATCCGAGATCAAAATTTTACTAAGTGGAACATTGGCAGATCAGAATTTTATCAACTGATGTACACATCGCTTTTCAAATACAAAACCCCCCCGTTTTTATTTCGTATTATTAAAATAACGTCTTAGTAGTTGTTAAAGATCAGTTTTTTACTAACTAAAAAGATGAGCTGAACCGTTAGATTCAGCCATCACACGCTATAGATCATAATTTTACTAAGTGTATTAAATTTCAGATCAGATTTTTACTAAGTTGAGATAATTATGAGATCAGTTTTTTACTAAGTTAGGGATACAGGAGATCATGATTTTACTAAGAGGATAAATATAATAAGGAAAACAATGTGGTAAATTAACGATTGGATCAATATTTTACTAACTGCTCACTCAACCTAGATCGTAATTTTACTAACTAATCCAATCCAAAGTCCCCATTTTTACTAACTTGGTACATCTACAGATCATAGAAATACTAACTCAATGTATAAAGATCAGATTTTTACTAACTAATTTATATCTCACATTAAAAATTGCCAGATTCAGTCATTGAAAAATAAATAATTGAGATTTGAGAGCAAAAAATTACTAACATAGCGCTCCTTAATACACCTCAATAACAAGATAATTAGGTTTTTTTGAATTGTGATATGCGGTGAGATCACGATTTTACTTACTTGTGGGAACAAACAAATAGCTTGTTAGTAAAAACATGATCTCTCATGATGGAAAAATGAAAAAAGCGAAAAATAAAAGACGAAATACAAATGAAAATTTAGAAAAAACAAAGCTGGAAGACTTGAAGGAGCGAACAGTTAGTAAAAATTTGCATCGAACTCAATTACGAGTTCAATGCTTTTTTAATCTGTTCAATATTCGTTGGGTTTTCTTTTTTCTTTGCAAGAAGTGCTTTTACACGAGCTACTTTAACTTCATCGGCACTGCGCGATTTTGTATTCGTCTCAAATTGAGTTAACTTGTCTTTGATGCTCTCAACACGTGCATGGTTTAATTTTTCTTGTTCGGTATTTTCACAAACTAAGTGAATTGGATTCGCGGCAATCACGCCTTGCTGCTCCATTTTTTCTAGAAGTGCAGGGGAGGGCAGCTTAAGCATTGGCACTAAATTTAATAAGAAATCTCTCACTAATAATTTTTGCTGAATCGACATAGCCGATATGGCCTGATACAAGGAAGTGTGATTTAAAAAAAGTGTATGTAAATGACTTCGAATTACCGATGTATTTAAATCCCGTGTATCGAGATTATTCGATGTGGGTGCTAATTCAGAAAGCGAAATACCTTCTGCTGCCATTTCTTTAAGCAGATCTTCGCTTGGCAATTGCAGTTGTGAAAAAACATATTCAATATTTCGTTTAACCTGAATTGAGTCTTTCATTTTATATTCTGAAAATACAAAAGACACATTTGCATAATCCGTCATTATATTGAACATTTCGTCACCGTAATAATAGAAAAGTTGCCACATTATACGATTCAAATGTGACAACTTTATTTATAAATCAAAAAGTTTAGTGTTATAAAACCCACACTTCAACACGTCTATTTCGTTCTCTGCCTAATTCGCTGTCGTTATTAGCAACAGGCAACAATTCACCTAATCCCTCGACTGCATACACGGTAATTCCTCGGGCATTAAGCTCTTGCTCAACAACTTTTGCGCGTCTCAGTGATAGCAATTGATTTTTAGCTTTTTCACCAATACTGTCTGAGAAGCCCATTAAAACAATTTTCTTTTCAGGATTTTGTTCTACGAAACTAACTAAACGTTGTAAGTCACGCTTTCCCTTATTATCTAGGTCTTTATTCGCGTAATTAAAACGGAAATTAAGAGAAAGGCGTTGCCCAAGCGACGCATACTTTTGATAAGTTGGAGGTAATTGCGCATTTGAAATAACATTTTCCAAACGAATACTTTGTGAAATAAGTCCCTGCTCCTGAACAATTTTTTGGCCTTCATCGGAAATGGCAAAATGCGCAAACTCTTTAACTAATTCTTTTGAGTTAGTCGGCGTGTAAAAATACAAACGACGGGCAAGGGCGTAATCTTCAGTTGCAATAGTAAAACGAGTAGGGTAAATCGCTTTTGTTCCCTCACCTTCTGAGATTGCAAGCGCTTTATTGTATCCGATATAGTTTAAGCCAATAAATCCAATTGCATGCTCATCTTGTGACACCTTGCGAGAAAGCTCACTGCTCGACTCGAACCTTAATGCAGTACGACTTAATTCTGTGCCGTGTTTTTTCAATACTAACGATTTAAAGGTATCCCATGTACCTGAGTTGCCATCACGAGAATATAAGGTAATAGGCGCTCGTTCTCCGCCTATTTGCGACCAGTTATTAATTTCACCCGAATAAATAGCTGCCAATGTTTTTGTTGTAATCGCTTTTAGAGGGTTGTTCTGATTAACGATTACGGCAAGTCCATCAAGTGCGATAATATGCTCATTTCCCACCTTAGATAGGTCGCCCGTTTTTGTTCTTAACAGTGATATTTCTTTTGGTTTTACACGGCGAGATGCCATTCCCATATCAGCTAAATCATTTTTTAGCCCTTTGAATGCAGTTGAAGAACCGTGAGCTGCCATATCTACTTGATATTGGGTGTCCTTTATCGTATAGGACAGGGTTCGCTCAACACTTAACTGTCCGGTTTGCCATTCTATATTTGAGGCCCCTTTCTTCGTTAAGAAAGCTTCAAGTAATGCGGGCGCTAGCTTTTCACCAATTGTATTTGAGCCGTGTAATTGGAACTCTTTTATAGCATATTCTTCGGTTTGAGATTCAGTAGCAACATTCTTGTCATTCGCCAAGACAGCTTGATTATTATTAGTAAGAGATTGGCTTTCAACAGTTCTTGTTTCTACAGTCTCTTGAGATTGCAGATACAAGAATGCCGCAGCAACTAAAGCAATGCATAGTCCAACCGCTCCCGAATACACAAAATAACGCTGCTTTCCAGATTCGCTAGGTGGTGCACTAGAAGGCTTAGTACCTTTTAAATTTGCCAAAATTAAATTTAGTTCAGGGCTATCAAGGCTACCTAACTCACCAATAACAAGATCGAAATACTCGTTATCAAGTAACATTTTTGATACAGATATATCTATATCAAATAAAATTTTAGCTTCGGTTGCTAACTGATTTAATAACTCTTCCGTTTTTATTGTGGCCATGACATTACCTCATTCATTTTTTTGCGCATAATAATCAAGATAAATGGCAAAATTATGACAATGAAATGTAAAGGGGGTTTACAGTAATAACTCTAATTTTTAATTACTTACCCGTAATCACGATGGTCACATATAGAATAAATAGCTGTTTAATACAATGTAGTGTAAGTTTGTTTTATAAAGTCGCTAGCACGTTCTGCAAGCATGATAGTCGGCGCATTTGTATTGCCGCCAATTAAACTTGGAAATACAGAGGCGTCAACAACACGAAGATTTTTAATGCCTATGACATTAAGTTGAGGTGTCACTACCGCCATGTCGTCCGTGCCCATTTTACATGTTCCAATTGGATGGTAGACACTGTCTGTTTTATTTCGAATGAGCTCGACCAGACCATCGTCACTTAAGTTGTATTCTTCATAAAGAGATGCACCTTTGTATTTTTGCATTGTTTCGTGCTCTAAAATACGCGATGCCATACGTACTCCCTTTTTTAACACTTCAACATCATCGGGATGAGATAAAAATTGCGGATCAATTAACGGTGACGCAAGTGGATCGGCGGATTGCAGTTTGACAACCCCTTTGCTTTTAGGTCGAAGAATACAAGTATGGCAACTATAGCCATGGCGTAAATCTAATTTTCTAGCATGATCTCTTACTAAAGCCACAACGAAATGTAATTGAATATCAGGCCTTGCTAGATCCGGCGATGTTTTCAAAAAACCACCTGTTTCGGCAAAATTAGAGGTCAACATACCGTGGCGCTGGGTTAAAAATGCGCCCGACTCTTTAATTAAACGCGACACTCCTTTTACAGATAAACCGAACACTTTGCTCGTTTTCGCGTAGTAGGCACTGACAAAATCAGGATGGTCTTGAAGATTTTCGCCAACACCAGGCAACTCATGAAGGTGTTCAATACCAAAAGGTTCAATATCGCGCTTAGCGCCAATACCTGAAAGTAATAAAATTTGTGGTGAGATAAGTGCACCAGCTGATAAAATGACTTCTTTATCACAAGTGACTTGATGCGCTTTACCATTTTTTAAATACTCGACGCCAATACAGGTCTTGTTTTTTATAAGCAGTTTCGAGACATGTGCACCGGTCACTATTGTCAAATTATTACGCTCGCGAGCTGAATATAAATACGCTTTTGCCGCACTACAGCGCATGCCATTGACTTGAGTAATTTGATACGGGCCTACGCCTTCTTGTTCAAGTCCATTAAAATCATCATTGTATTGAAAACCAAGCTCCACAGCTGCATCAACAAACGCATTCGCAACTTCATTTTTTGCACGTGAATTAGCGACAAACAAGGGGCCTTCATTGCCATGTAACTCGTTAACTATCGACTCGTTATTTTCTGCTTTTTTAAAATAAGGTAAAACATCTTGCCAGCCCCATCCAAGCTCTTTCCAGTCATCGTAATCATCATGGTGCCCTCGAATATAAATCATCGCATTAATTGAACTCGAGCCACCCAATGTTTTACCGCGCGGTTGATAACCAATCCGGCCATTTAAACCAGCTTGTGGTATCGTATCAAGTGCCCAGTTATTGATTTTGGTTGGCACCATGGCGCATGCCCCAACTGGTACATGGATCAGCGGATTAGTATCTTTCGAGCCAGCTTCGATTAAAAGTACATTTACTTTGTTTGACTCAGATAACCTTGCTGCAACAACAGAACCGGCCGACCCACCGCCGACAACAATAAAATCAAACCTTTGCACATGAATTCCTATATTATTTCTTTATTATCAACAATTAACATACGCGAATATGACAAACAAAACTAGAGCTAGTAATTTTAAGCTATTTACGAATTTTTTAGCGTAAATAACAAAAATCTGTTAAAACAATAGTCTAACAAGTGATTACCAATTTAAAACATTAAATTAACAAGAACAAAATAGTTTAAAAAACAACCCATTTTAGACTAGACTTTAATCAAAAGATTGGTAACATAGCGCCGCTTTAGAGCTTAGGCTCTAAATAGCATAACGCACTTTCACATTTTGCTTAATTTAAAGGACTATAATGAAAAGAAATAGTTTTATAGGGATATTGATCATTAGCTATTTTGTTATCGCGGTTGTATTTGCATATCTGCAAACTCAACTTCTCTACGAAGTACAATATGTACTTTTTTTATCACTAACCGTGTTAAGTTGTATATTAAATCTATATGCAACAAGAGTTATTAGCCATAGGATTGGCGTATTTACCGCATTTTATGCGACTATTTTTTTCGCTGTACCAAGTGGTTTTTCGACCATCTATTCAATATTTGATTTGGTCATACAACAACACTTTGTTCCATTTACGCTCTGGCTGCTCAATTGTCTTACTATTTTATTATCGGGCACCGTTGCAACTCAATTGTCAGTAAAAAAGCAGCGTTTTAATTAATATTCATTTTAGATTTAGCTTGGTCGGTATGAACGCGATACCGACCAATCATTACTAATGCTTTCAATCCAGTTCAATTTTCAAGATCCCCACTTTGCCTTTTGCACCACCACCCAATATCACCTGCCGAGAATGCGCAAGCGTATAAAAACCACTCATAGAGTAACTACGCCATGTTTCACCGCCGTCAACGGAAATATCCGAGCTCAGCTTACCCGTTGCGATGCATATATCTTTGACACATGCTAACGATGTTCGTAGTCCATTTTGACTCGTTGCAATTGCTTGCCAGTGCAAATGATTTAATGTCGCCAAATTGTTGTACAGTCCATTACGTTGCAAGTAATCGCCTCCCATAACAAATAAACGTCCTTGCGAGTTGGTAGCAAGGCTATAACCACCTGCGGTTTGAGACCCTTTATAAAGCGGAACCGCTTGCTTTTGCCAATGATGACCGCGGTCGCGTGATTGATACACAGATGCTTGCAATCCACCCGATGTAAACCAAACCATTTCTCTATTAATAATCAGCGTCTGCCCGCTTGCTGCAAATGCAGCTTCTTTTTGCTCAAGCTTAGGCACATTAGTTTGAGACTGCCAACTCTCCCCACCATCTTTGGTCGTCATGATCATAAACTGATCACTGATAGGGTCCCCCATTAAAATACCATTTTCTCGATCCCAAAAATCAATCGCGTTAAAAAAGCCGGTTTTAAAAGGGTTTTGATATAAAAGCTGCCAAGATAGACCTTGGTCTTGGGTATAAAACAGTGCTGATTTTTTGCCACTTCCCGCAGCCATCACGATGGCTGAATCCTCATCAAACACATGAATATCACGAAAATCATATTGAGTATCGGACTTAATACTGCGCTTATGCCATGTTTTTCCTCCATCAGGTGACATATACACACTATTATGGCTGCCACTTAGCCAAAAATAATTTTTATAAATAGCGCTGCCACGAAATTCGGTAAAGTTATTGAGTTGAACCTCGTGCCAATTAGAGGGGATTTTTTGCGTCGCAGCGCTCAAGCTTGATGCTGCTAAATATAAAATAGCAAGTATTACATATTTCATCGTATTCTCATCTTTAAAACCCAATCAAAGAATACAATATACAAAAAAGCCACCTAATGTAAATTAGGTGGCTTGACTTCACAACTGTTTAGGAGGTTTTTAACGAAACCGTTTAAATTGACTCTAACGCAATTTGAACCATTTCATTAAAACTTGTTTGACGCTCTTCACTCGGCGTTGCTTCACCTGTGATTACATGGTCACTTACAGTGAAAAGTGCCATTGCGTTCGCGCCGTATTCTGCTGCAACCCCATATAAACCTGCTGTTTCCATATCAACAGCAAGCACACCGAGCTTATCGAGCTGGGCGTAAAGGTCATTTGATGCCTGATAAAACGTATCTGTGGTAAAAACATTACCCACTTTTGCGTCAATGCCGAGTGCTTTAGCAGCATTAACACCATTGAGTAATAAATCGAAATTAGCAATCGCTGCAAAATCATACCCTTGCACACGAGCACGATTCACATTTGAATCTGTTGATGCACCTTGCGCAAAAATAACATCACGGATTTTCACGTCAGAACCGATACCACCGCATGTTCCGATACGGATTAAATTTTTAACACCGTAGCTGACAATCAATTCACGCGCATAAATGCTCATTGACGGAATGCCCATGCCAGATGCCATAATGCTGACTGGCTTTCCTTTATATGTACCGGTGTAACCTAAAATATTTCGTACACTCGTTACTTCCTTTGCATCATCAAGGAATGTTTCTGCAATATGTTTAGCACGAAGCGGATCGCCCGGCATTAGTACTGTTTCAGCAAAATCACCAATTGCTGCATTAATATGTGGCGTACTCATATAAAGTCCTATCTTGTGATCTGATGGATAAAGCCATCACCATAATCGAGAGCGGATAAATCAAACCACTGGGCAAGGGTTTGTCCTATATCTGCAAATGAATTTCGTTCGCCTAAGTCGACCGCTTTCATAGACGGTGAATAGGCAATGACAGGCACATACTCACGGGTATGCTCTGTTCCCTGCCAGGTTGGGTCACACCCATGGTCGGCAGTAATAATTAAAAGGTCATCGTGGTTTAGTAACGCAAGTATGCGAGGTAAATATTGATCGAATCGTGCCAACGCTTCAGCATATCCAATAGAATCGCGTCGATGGCCAAACTTTTCGTCAAAATCAACTAGGTTTGTGAACGTTAAACTTTTATTTGGCGCACTGTTAAATACTTCGATTGTTTTTTCGAGTAAATTTTCAAGTCCGGGCGCTTTGTATTTTTGCGTGATCCCTTGATGCGCGTAGATATCAGCAATTTTACCAATACTGATCACCTCACCACCGGCTTCAACTAACTTATCAAGCAACGTCGGCGAAGGCGGCAGTACTGAATAATCTTTGCGATTACCTGTACGCGCAAAATCACTGTTTGACGAACCTAAAAATGGCCGTGCAATAATACGCCCTATATTCATTTCATCAAGTAGTTCTCTGGCGATTTCACACACTTGATAAAGGCGCTCAAGGCCAAATGATTCTTCATGTGCTGCGATTTGAAATACGCTATCCGCAGAGGTATAACAAATAGGTTTTCCTGTCGCGACGTGTTCTTCACCTAGCTTAGCTAAAATGTCAGTGCCTGATGCATGACAATTTCCTAAAATGCCTGGGATATCAGCTCGTTTCACAAATTCGTCAATAAACTCACTCGGAAAGCTATTCGTTTTATCGTGGAAATAACCCCAATCAAACAATACGGGTACACCGGCCATTTCCCAGTGCCCTGAGGGCGTGTCTTTGCCACTAGATAATTCTCTTGCGTAGCCAAAACCTGCAATTGGCGTGTTTCGCTCTGACACTTGGCATAGCGTACCGCTTGCCGCCTCACAAGCATCAACCAAGCCAAGCTTTGTCAAGTTTGGAAGCGCTAACTTTTCACCTTTTTCACCGTGATAAGCAGCGAGTAAATGAGCGAGGGTATTCGCGCCTGAATCGCCAAATTGGTCTGCATCAGGGGCGGCACCAATGCCTAAGCTATCTGCCATTAATATTAATGCTCTGCTCATCACTACCTCAGTGTTTGTTTGAGAGTCAATATGTAGTGTAGCTACAAATTGGCTCGCTGACCGTTTTCTTAATTATACTCTAGGCCGTTGCACAGGCCACAAAACAGGACAATTGTCCTGTTTTTGCACAGTTAAAGAGGTTAAATTTCTTCCTCAATCAGGGTTGATTGATGATTGCGCCACGTAAGATTTAAAGATTAATGTGCGCTTTTTTGATAAGGTAAGTTACTTTCATCATAAACATTGGGTACATATAACCGTGACACGCACAATTATTGCTATTGCGGGCGCTTCTGCGTCTGGAAAATCGCTATTTAGCCAAACTATTTACAATGAATTGGTTAATGAGTTAGAACCTGGTGCCATTGCAATCATCGAAGAAGATGCTTATTACCGTGATCAGTCGCATTTGCCTTTTGAGCATAGAACACAGACTAATTATGATCACCCAGATGCATTTGAGCACGAATTGTTACTCTCTCATTTGAATGACTTACGAAGTGGTAAAGCAGTCGATATTCCAGTGTATGATTATGCAGAGCACACGCGAAGTAGCTCTAGCCGTACCATTCAACCGGCAAAAATCCTGATTGTTGAAGGTATTTTATTGTTATCTGATCCAAAGTTATGTGATGAGTTTAATATCAAGGTATTCATTGATACACCACTTGATATATGTTTAATGCGAAGAATGCAACGAGATATGGAAGAGCGCGGACGTAGTCTGCAATCAGTTATAGAACAGTATCAGGCAACAGTAAGACCAATGTTTTATCAGTTTATTGAACCTTCGAAACACAACGCTGATGTAGTGGTAACTCGAGGTGGCCGTAACCGCGTCGCGATAGACATATTAAAAAGTAAAATAAAACAACTATTGCAGTAGTAATTAGGGAAAACGGGTTATGACGTCAATTATGAGTCTAGTTGGTATCGCGAGTTTATTATTCGTCGCGTTTTTAGTATCAACCAATCGCAAAAGAATAAATTTACGCACCGTCGGTGGTGCGTTTGCTCTACAAGTTTTAATTGGTGCCTTCGTACTTTATGTGCCTGTAGGGCGAGAGGTTTTACAAAGTATTTCGAATGGCGTCTCAAACGTAATTGGTTATGCTAATGATGGTATTAGCTTCTTATTTGGTGGTTTAGCATCAGCAGATACCGTAGGTTTTGTATTTGCTATCAAGGTATTACCAGTTATCGTCTTTTTCTCGGCCTTAGTTGCAGTGCTATATCACCTGCGAATTATGGATTGGGTAATCAAAATTTTAGGTGGCGGGTTGCAAAAACTATTGGGAACCTCAAAACCGGAATCATTATCAGCAACTGCAAATATTTTTGTGGGACAAACTGAAGCACCACTCGTAGTAAAGCCATTTATTGCAACAATGACACGCTCAGAACTCTTTGCTGTAATGGTAGGCGGATTAGCTACGGTAGCGGGGTCAATCTTGGCTGGCTATGTAAGCTTAGGTGTTGAACTAAAATATTTAATCGCTGCGAGCTTTATGGCTGCCCCGGGTGGTTTTTTAATGGCAAAAATGATGGTGCCAGAAACCGAGAAGCCTAAACAAGATTTAGAAGCACTCGACAATCAAGATGAAAAACCGGTTAATGTGATTGATGCTGCAGCCGGTGGCGCATTAAACGGCATGCACTTAGCGCTCAATGTCGGTGCAATGCTACTCGCGTTTGTCGCTCTTATCGCCCTAAGTAATGGACTTGTTGGCTGGGTTGGCGGCTGGTTTGATAACCCAGAACTGACTATCCAACAAATATTAGGATACGTATTTGCGCCTGTAGCGTGGCTATTGGGTGTTCCATGGAGCGAAGCACAATTAGCAGGTAGCTTTATTGGACAAAAGTTAGTAGTGAATGAGTTTGTCGCATATTTAGACTTTATGAACTACCAAGAAACTTTAAGTGAGCACACTAAAGCGGTTGTCACATTTGCGTTATGTGGTTTTGCTAACTTAAGTTCAATCGCCATTTTATTAGGTGGTATTGGCGGTATGGCGCCAAGCCGCAGAAAAGATATTGCACAATTAGGTTTGAGAGCGGTTCTTGCCGGTTCAATGGCAAACCTAATGAGTGCTGCAATTGCTGGATTCTTTTTATCAATTGCATAGTTTGCCGGCACTGAGGTGACGACAATAATTTAGCAAAGTAGGGATGTTAGGCCATTGCAGGCACGATGGAACTAACATATCTGTTGTTTAATGTGCTATTCAACAGAACTATATGCATGTGGGATGTCGCTAGATTATAAGTCACTTCCGTAGCCGTTTTATTCGTACACAGTTAATAACTTGTACACCCTATCCAGATTATATTGGTAGCGCCGATATAATTGGAGCCCTGCAAAGGGTTGCCTGGAACTGAAATGTTCAAGCCTTAAGGGGTTAAGGTTGGCAAAAAATTTGAACGATACTAGAGAAAACCAAAAGGGCCCACTGGGCCCTTTTTTATTGGCAAAAACTTGTTCATTATTACCGTATATACTGTTGCAACATGGTTTTAAACGCCTGTTTTTCTTTTAAGCGAGTTATTGCGCTATTAAGCTTTTGCTGGGTTTGCGAAGATAAACTTGGACCGTAGGCACAATGTATAAACGTATTGTTTATTTCAAAGTAGTTAAATCTGTCCAAATGCATTAAATAATTAGCTTCATTTTTCGCTATTACAAAGCCATCTAATTCGCCTTTTATAAAGCGCGCCATACTACCTCGAGAGGAGACACTATCTGCTCTTTTAATTTTCCCACTTTCAAGGGCTTGCTCAAGTTCCGGATAGCGATACCCTAGCACAGTACCTAAACTAAAGCTGGGTTGCTCTAAAAGGGCGTTTATATGTTTAATTTGTTTATGCGTTACGACAATATCCGCATTGGGAAAAATACTTTCGCTCCAGCTCAATTGTTGGTCTGTGTACCATGCAGGGTTCGCAATACAATGTAAATCTAGCTGTCTTTCAATTAAAAACTGACTAATACGTTTTCGAGGCACAGAGAGCAGTTTCACGCCAAGTCCAGCTTCGTCAGTAATTAATTTTACAGTGTCAAACAATATGCCAGCCACGGCTTGAAAATTGTCATCGCGGATAACGATAGGTGGAATATGATGTTGGCTATAGGGCACACGCATAATGTCGCGTTCAATACTTACTTGCGCCATCATCACTAAACTTATCATAGTTTGGCCTAACACTGATTTCCCCCACTATTAACTACGCAGGATATAATATAGCAGCATTAGGCCAAATTAGCTTACTTTGTTCGTAGCAGCACCAATTTAGACGCCAATGCATCGTCATCTAAGCGACCATACTTTAAAATCAAATCTTGCTTGTTATCACTATTTAAATCGTCGATTACAACATCATTTCCTTGCATCGGTATCGTGATGTCGTACTTTTTACCGCGGCGTTCAAACATTTTTTTCCCACTACGGCCCCAATACACTTTAATCGCGTCATCATCATCCGATAAAACTAAATCATTTAAGCCGTCACCATTTAGATCTGCTAATTTAACAATCGGCGAGCCTGAACGGCCTGAGCTAATGCTAAACGATAACTCAACCTCTTTGGTCACCTTGCGTTTTTTATCGAACTCATCGTTGTCATTCATATTAAAGATATGAACTTCTTGTTCTACAGTCCCTGAAAGCAGCGCACTGATAATTTGCGACACGCCTATATCGAATCCAGACACCACGACTTCGCTACGGCTGTCGTTATTAATATCAACCAAACGTAAGTCTGTTAATGTACCGTCAGCACTTACCACACTTGACGCTTCAGAATTAAAACCTAACAGGCCATTTTGCTTTCCACCTAAATAAATTTCGTAATCATTAGTGCGATCCAGTGCACCGCTACTGGTTGTATAACGGACCAATAAATCCATCAATCCATCGTTATTAATATCCTGCAACTTCTCGATTTTGCGATAAACTAAGTTACTCTGATCAAGGCTATCGCCATCAGGCCCTTTTTTATCCCACCAATCAGTCGAAAAAATCAGCTCATTGATTTTTTGATATTGCGCTTTAGTTGAAAATTGCCCGCTTTCATTTTGCAAGTAATAGGCAAGCTGTCCGTCTTGTTGCTCAACAAGGTCGATTCTTCCATCAAAATTAACATCTGAAAAATTTAACTTCGCAGGAGAAAAGGTTACAGAACGAGCACCAAGATTAATATTCGACTCAATCGGGATAGGCTGCATCGTAAAATCGGTGAAGTTTGAACTCGTTAGAAGGTTAGTCTGCTTAAAGTCAGGTAAGACAATGGCAATACGGTTATTGTCTAACTCAGCAATGAACTCGCGCTTTTGCAGGTAGCTGTTGTCTTTACTTTGAAATAACGAAGGTGCGTCAGCAACTTTTACAAGTGCCACACCACGCTCATTAACCTCAAGATTAAATACACTGTCGTGACTAAGCAAATAAATATAATGCTTACCACCATGGGTGATATTGGTTATGTCAAAGCTATGAATAGATTTAGGCAGCAAAACCTCACCCAATTTTGATGACCCATTGGTCTCTAAACTATAGATTTGTATAATCCGTTCCTGTGCTTCATTGGTTGTCATAACAACGAGCTCTTTGCCGACGACGCCGTTTAGCTCGGCTACATTCACCTTGTGTGTAATTGGCGCACCAACATCAATTTCCATTTTTTCAAAATCAAGCTTTTGAGGTGATTTTGCGTGCACTTGAGCCGAAACTAACCAAGTACAGGCAATAAGAGATACCAATTTTGTTTTCATTCCATTTTCCATAAAACACGAGAATCATATTACTGTTACTAAAAATACGTTATGGATAAACAATTAGTTTGTAAAAATTTGTTTTTTTAGTCGGCTATCAGCACATTAAATTTGTGCCGCTCTGACAGATAGGTAGAGTGTGAACTTAATAATTTTATTAAAAAAGGGGCTCGTAAAGCCCCTTTACAAAAACTATTTAAATACAGTTACTAATTTTTTCCAGAAATTTTTACATCATCAATCGCTATATCTCCCTTCCAATTACCCGCCGCAATCGTTCTAAAGCGAACTTTTATCTCACCAGAATAAGAAGAAAGGTCAATGAGTTCTTTTGTGAACGCGTCGCTCGATGCGCTGTGCTGTTGACCATTTTTCACAAAAACATCATTTTGCCAGCTGCCTTGATGGTATATATCAACGCTCAGTTGGCCGATATTTTCACCGTACATATGATAGTGAAATTCTAAACTGCGTTCAGTGCCTGACAGCAGTTCACTTTCAAGCATTGCGCTGTCACCTGCGTTATAGGCATAGTTTTTAGATGTTTCAACATATGCATAGTAACCTGTCGTTACGGCACCTTCACTCGGCCCCGTACTACTCGATGGTGTAGTACCAGCTTCCGTTTCCCATACAAAGTCACCACTGTTTTGCCAATTACCAAGCCCACTTTCAAAATCGAGTTCAGCCAAAGTGACGACTTCACCAACTGGGTTGCCACCGCCCGATGCACTAATACCTAAGTTATCAATCGCAATATCACCGCGATAACCACCTACAGCCACGACCCGTAAGCGCGCTTTTATCACACCACTAAAGTTAGATAGGTCGATATTCGTCGACGTATAGTCACTGCTCGATGAGCTATGTTGCTGACCTGATATTTGCCATACATTATTTTGCCACGTGCCATTTTCAAAGATATCAACAGCAAGCGTGCCTATATTACTGCCATACATATGATAATCGAATGACAATTGTGCTTGCTGAGCGTCAAAGGCTTCACTTTCTATTGCGGCCTGTTCGCCAGCATAATAGGCACCGCGATCTTTCGAAGTTTCAACATATAAATAAGTTTGCGAGCCAAAAGCCCCTTGATTTGGTCCGGTCGAGCTCGATGCCGTTGAACCGCTTTTTAACGACCAATCCCAGTCATTGATACTTGATTGCGTCCATTCTCCCATGCCGCTTTCAAAATCCACAAAACTCGAGCTAGTTGGTTCAGTCACCACGACATTACGAGAAGTTGTTTCAGTAGCAGATTGATCATCGGATACAGTGAGTGAAACCGAATAGGTGCCAGCTTGGTTGTAAGTATGATTCGGGTTTTGGTTAGATGCCGTGTTGCCGTCACCAAAATCCCATAACCATTGAGTGATATTGCCGTCGCTATCATTACTTTGATCGATAAACGAGAAGGATAGTCCTTGCGCATTGTAAGTAAAATCAGCACTTGGAGGTAGGTTAACATTGCTCTGTGAAACACTTACTGTACGCGTAAATGAGTCTTGTGCATTGTCACTATCATTAACAGTCAGTGTGACCTGATAGCTCCCTTCGCTAGCATAGGTATGTATTGGGTTTTGTTGATTAGAGCCGTTGCCATCACCAAAATCCCAATCTGTCGAGACGATATTATTTTCAGCATCCGAGCTCAAATCATTAAACGTCACTGTCAAACCATCAATTGTTGTCGAGAAATCGGCATTGGGTGGTGTGTTAACACTGCCGCCATTTCGAAACGCGGCTATTGTTGGCGCAGTCAAATTTAATACACGAGCATTATCATGCGTATCTGTAGTACCGCGAGTAACGCCTTGAAATGTGCGCGTTGGATCGGACCAAAAATTTTGTCGGGTACAACAGCTGTTGCTGTTGTATGACATAATTGAGCGCCAGCCACCTTGGGTATATAAAAAGCCGTGACCGAAAGGGTATGGTGTTGTTTTATTGTCTTTTTCAGGGTTATGTCTTGCTGACATTAAATGGCCCAACTCGTGGCCAAATGAGTAATAGCCTGTGGCACAACTGTCTTTCACAACCATAAATGCGGTGTCTTCTGTTGCCCCAATTGCCCGAGCGCGACCACATGCGTCGGCGTTACCAATTAAAATAGCCGCTACATCCGCTTGATGATTATCACGGATCGTATATACATCGTCCATATAGCCATCATTAGGCGTATGAAAACGATCAAGGTCGGTACCATGATCACCAGATTCATTATAATTAAGTTCATACGCATGGGCTAACTCAACCACCACATTGACACCCGAATCGACAAACCCTTGATTTGTTTCAGCAACCGCTAAATCAATTAATGCTTGCATACCAGGGTTTTGGCGCAAGGCTTCCGATGTGTAGCCAACTAAAACTCGAATAACTGACGTACCACCGCTCATTACATTAACGGACTGTGCTAACTCTGTCTGTTTAATGTTTACGACTTCGTTATAGTCACGGTTATGCTCTGCGGGAATACGAGATTGATCGATCTCCGTTAAAGTCGCGCTGCTTATTTGACTACCATTTGCGAGCTTAAACATACGCCCATTTGCGTATATCGTACCCGCTACTTGCCCTTGATTGACGACTACTATAGCCATGTTGTCTCCAGGAAACTGTTTAGCTAAACTCGAAATGACCTGTGCGCGCCAAATAAAACCACCACTTGATGTTTTTTTAGCACTCAATTTTTGCAGTTCAACAACACTACCATCACTTAATGGCAGTGATAATCGCTCCGTGGCAAGGTTGATTGACGTTATATTTAGTTGGTAATTCGTTTTGTTTTTTTCTTCCTTGGCGAACTGCTGACTCCAAGGCGAAATTTGATTGTCAATTTGTAAAAAGGGTTGCGACTGCGCAACCGATTGCATACTGGCAAAAGGTACGGCAAGACACAGAGCAAAATAGCTTCGTTTCATTAATTTAAGTTTTGTTTTCATTGTTATTCCCACGTTCTATCAATTTTAATGGTATACACTTAGGTACACCCAACTAGGTATATACAATAACGATGGGAAAACGAACTTATTAACATCTTTTTTACATCTATTGTATATCTACACAATAGATTTATATTATTAATCAAAAAGTTAGATTCAAACAAAACAAAAAACGTTACATTTTTGCGCAATTTTTGATTGACACTCTCAGATGCCGTGGCAAAGTAAGAAACAAGCTATTAATAAAACTGTCATGTACTGGTGATGAGTTGTCCACTAGGCCAATAACAGTTGCTGAATCAACGTAGAGATCAGCATTTAATTTATCGATTAACTCGAGGTAAATATGGCAAATATTGTATTTATTGCGACTAGCTTAGACGGCTATATTGCAGATAAAAGCGGCGGTGTTGAATGGCTTCATGCGGCGCAAACCGCGCAAGGCTGCGATATGGGGTTTGAATCTCATTTTGATCGTATTGATGCGCTTATTATGGGCCGAAATACATTTGAAATGGTATTAAGTTTTGGCGTGAAGTGGCCATACAGTAAACCTGTTTTTTTGCTTACCGATACATTAACGCATGTACCTGACGGCTATCAAGACAAGGTCTCTATAGTGAATGGGAATTTAAAAGACATAATACGCTCACTCAATTTACAAGGCTTTCAAAACCTGTATATCGATGGCGGTAAAACTATTCAAAGCTTTCTCGCACAAGATTTAATTGATGAAATGTTTATTTCGCGGATCCCAATATTACTTGGTGGTGGTGCACCTTTATTTGGTGACTTAGAGCAGCCACTGAGGTTTAAGCTAAATGCCAGCCAAACGTACCTTGATGCAGTTGTGCAAAATCACTATATTCGCTGTAGAGAAGAGTAAAAATAAGAGTAACGACAGCTAAAAAAAATAGCTAATCGTTACTTTTAAGAACTTATGAGTCAATTTTTGTTGGCACTGCGAGTTCTAATTCCAAGTCTGCTTTTTCAGTATATTCTTGTGGTAGCTCTTTTTGTACTGCCACTCCCAACTGCTTAAATTCTGATGCCTGTTTAATTAAATTCCCTTTACCAGAATATAGCTGCCCAAGGGCTTTATCATAACTTTCCTTTGCTTTGTCGAGTGTTTTGCCAACACCTTGCATACTAATTAAAAAACCATTGAGTTTAGTATAAAATCGCTCAGCGCGAACAGCGAGTTCCTTACTGTGCTTACTCTGATCTTCAAAGCGCCATAACTGCCGCACAATATTAAGACTCGTTAAAAGTGTTGTAGGCGTTGCGACTAAAATATTTTTTTCAATTGCATTTTGATAGAGATCAGGGCGCTGTTTTAATGCTTCAACGTAAGCTGATTCAATAGGCATAAACAAAATAACTACATCTGGCGAGTTTAGACCTGGTAATTTTTCATATTCTTTACTAGCTAATTCGTCGATTCTCTGTGTTAGCGCGGTAACATGTTCGGTTAACGCAATTTCTGCAACACTGTCACTCTCAGCATTAACGTAACGTGTATAGGCGTTAAGCGACGTTTTTGCATCGATAACTAGATGGCGTTGTTGTGGCAGGTATACAATCACATCGGGTCTGAGCTGTCCTTGTTCAGTTGCAATAGATACCTCTCGCTTGTAATCAACTCCTAAGCGTAATCCCGCACTATCGAGCACATTTTCAAGCATCAATTCACCCCAATTACCTTGCGTTTTCTTATGACCTTGCAATGCAGTCGTCAGCTTATCCGCTTGTGATGTAATTGATTGATTCAGTTTTTGTAAATTTACCAGCTCATTTTTTAATTCGCTACGCTGTTTCAAATCTTCACTGTGAATGGCCTCAACTTTCTCTTTGAACCCCTTCAGTTCAGTCTCAACGGGCTTCAGAATGTGTGTCATTGATTCATGATTTACTTGTTTGAAGGCATCTCCTTGCGCTTTAAGTGCTTTATTAGACAGGCTTTCAAACTCGAGCACTAGTTGTGATTTAGTTTCTTTAATCTGAGCTAATTGCTGCTCAAAGCTGCGCTGCCGCTCATCGAGTGTACTTTTTAAACCACTATATTTAATAGTTAAATTTCGATATTGTTCGTTAAGCTCATGCCAACGTTGTTTATATTCTGTAAGATTTTGATCACTCGATGTCAGCTGCTGTTGATTCGCATTGAGGTCTCGTTCAAGCTGTGCGACTTGTAATGTAAAAGCCTGCTCAACTTTTGTATGATTCTCAATTTCACGTCGAAGTCGTCGTTGCTGAAATAGCAAAAGAACAAAAAGAATCAAACATATTGCCATTATGAAGAAAGTTATTTCGGGATAAGTAGTAAAATTTGGCATTAAGTGTTTAGTAATTATTTATATTATTCTGCGTTCAGTATAGCTAAATTCGACTTTATTCTCGAGTGCCCAAATTTGCTATGTGTAAAGATCTTTTACACATATAGAGCAAGTCCGCAACTGATAGCTACTATTGCTGAGCATATGTGTAAAAGCTCTTTACAGAGCAAAAATTCGCCTATTTAAAACTGATAAAAAGTGCGCTTTAATTAATTTCAAGAGAATAAAACACGAACCAAAAGGCGAATAAAATGAGTCGTTTAAACTTATTAAAACAAACACATCAAGATGTTGTAAAAATTGAATCGATTCTGAATCAGGTTATTGCATCAGCCATTACTAAAGAACAATATAGTGAGTTATTAAAACAACTCGATAAAGCGCGTATAAGTCGTAAGAAAGCACTATACGGGCTTATCACGGGAGCATCTGAAACCTTAGCCAGTGTAATGAGTTTAGTCGTTTTGCCTTACTTACTGCTTTTGGGTATTTAAAGGTAGCGCGATAATTTTTTAAGACAATTAGGCTCAATAACGATTTGTTGCTGTTCAGCAAGTGGCTGATAGATATCAACCCGCAATGCATGAAGCACATATTTTAATAATGCAGCGCGAGTCTCTATTGCTTTAGTCCCGTTGACCATTTGATAGTCATATTCAATACAGCGTTTTTGCTTATCATCTAGACGATGATCAGGGCAAATAACAACCTCTAAAAACGTATTCCAAAGTTCGTCTTGCTCTTTTGTATATTGAGCCCCACCTTCAAATGCAAACTCACCTGAAAAGCGAGATAAAACAAAGTCTCTATATCCGCCATTTTTCTCGCAATAAGCACGAACATGATAGCGTACGCCATCATAAACTAGGCTATGAGGCTGAATAATGCGATCTTCAAAATCGGGGCTCGAAATCGATAAGTAGCCAATATCAAGGCGCAATTGATTACGGATTGCTAATAAAATAGGCCGCACTAGGGTAGGGCAAATATTGCGTTGAAAATTTGGCAGAGTTTCAACCGGCGTGGAAATTGGCGTATCTGATTGCCTGAGCAGCGCTTCGTAGGTTGCAAAATGTTCATTGATAAACTGCGGCGAAAAATGTTCTGCGGCGACTTGCCCTTTTTCGTTATGATGCTCCGCAAATGCATCTGGGTTAAGTTGCTTATATTCAGATATAAACTTTTGCGCGGTTGGACGAGATACCGAAAAATAATCAGCTAAATGACGTGCGGTCAGCCTTCCTTCCCATAACAGCAATGCTTCAATATATTGAAAACGCTTAATATCTTCCCAACGCATCGATTTTTTTATAATAGTTTAGTTAGGCTCATGGTCACACAAATGGAATAGCCAGTAAAGGGCAGGGCAAAAAGAAAAGCCAATCACAAACGATTGGCTAATTTCAAAACAAGTAATAAACGGGAAATCTAACTACGACTTACTAGTCGCGCTACCTGACTGACTATGACACTCAATCAAAGTAACTATCTAGATAGACTCCCATTATTCACAAGAGTTCAAAAAAATTTCATTTTATGCGCCAATCAGTGACAATAAATCTTGTTCGCTAATATCTGAAAAGCGACTCGTCGAATTATCAAAGAAAGTGTCAGCCAATGCGGCTTTCTCAAATTGCATACGTTGAACTTTTTCTTCGATTGAATCTTGGCAAATTAGTTTATAGACAAATACAGGTTTATCTTGTCCTATACGATAAGCACGATCTGTTGCTTGACGCTCCACGGCAGGGTTCCACCAAGGATCGTAATGTATTACTGTATCTGCTGCGGTCAAGTTTAGTCCCGTGCCGCCAGCTTTTAAACTAATAAGAAAGATACTTGTTTCACCGCTTTGGAACTCGTTAACAACAGACTCTCTGTTTTTAGTCTGTCCCGTGAGCACACTATGTTTAATGCCGAGGTCTTGTAGGCCGACTTCGATTAGTCGTAACATCGATGTAAATTGACTAAAAATGATGATTTTACGCCCTTCAGCTAACATCTCAGGCAAAGTTTTAAGTAGATACATCAACTTTGCACTGTGTTTAGCTCTGTAATCTTGACCTTGCTCAGTTAAACGCGGATCACAACATATTTGGCGCAGTTTCAACAGCGCATCTAAAAACGCCAACTTACTACCTTGTGATTGTCCTTCGGCAAATATGTTTTTCACTTTTTGTTCAAGTTGCTCACTTATTTCACCATACAACGACTTTTGCTCAGCGGTGAGTTCAACCAGTTTTGTCATTTCAGTTTTTGCTGGCAATTCGGTTGCAACTTGTTGTTTAGTACGCCGTAATACGTAGCCTGAGATAATATTTGTTAATTGCTCAGCACGGCCAATGTGATGCTCTTTTTCTATAGGGATCCGATAATATTCTTTAAATGACGCTGCACTGCCTAAAAGACCGGGCATTGAAAAGTCGAGTAAAGACTTTAACTCAGCAAGATTATTTTCTACAGGAGTACCGCTTAAACACAACTTGAAATCACCATTGAGCGACTTAGCGATACGCGATACTTTTGCCTGTGTATTCTTAATCGTTTGCGCTTCGTCCAAAACAATATTGCTATAACGATGGGACAAGTAGAGCTCTTCATCTCTTAACAGCAGCGGAAAACTAGTAATCACAATATCGGCAAAGTGTGCTTTATCAAATAACTGATGGCGATTAGCGCCATGTAATATCGAAACACTTAAATCTGGTGTAAATTTATTGCATTCATTAACCCAATTGCTTACCAAACTGGTTGGACAAATAATCAAGGTTGGTTGCGATAACTGGCCTTGCTCCTTTTGCCATAATAAAAAGCTCAACACTTGAATCGTTTTACCAAGCCCCATATCGTCTGCGAGAATACCGCCTAGGCCATGTTTATGTAAAAATTGAAGCCACCCCAAGCCTTTCACTTGATAGTCGCGTAACGATGCATTGAGAGCCGAAGGTAACGCTGCATTTGCATAAACACTGTCTTTTTCTAAGTAGTACAGCGCTTCTAATTCATCTTGTTTAAATTCAAGTAATTCACTCGAAACCGCACGCAATAAAGACAAAGCAGATAATGGAAAGCTAAACCTTTTAGGCCATTTTTTGTCCCCGTAATACTGATCAACTACATATTTTAACGACAAGGCCTGTTCACGAGAAACAGCTAACCATTGGTCGCCAGTACTATTGATGTATAAATGTTTATTCGCTTTGTTATTAATTAATGCCGCACTTTCTCGCATCATACCAAATTCAAGCATTTGATTATCAAACGTTAAATGCGCTTCCATTTGCAATTTATTGTTGGGCAGACGATTGAGCAATACTTTCAATTTAGTAGTTTTAACACGAGACAATAAGCCTTTACCGATATCTGTTCGCCAACCTTGGTTTACCAGCTCTGAGGTTATCTCTTCGATAAACCAATGCCATTGCGCAGGATTTTCGCTTGACGCCGAGAATGCAAGGAAAGTGTGGCCAGGGTCATTGCCTTCAACCAACTCTAAGCCATAATTTTTTAATTGATTTATACAAGTGTTTTCAAATGCATAGTTTTTAGCTTTTGAACCATAATCAAAGTGTAACGACAAATATGGGCTATCCTGACCATCAATTAAGGCAATACATGGAATAGGATTACCACTGTTAGCATGTGTCACATCACAAAGCGCAGGAACAAAGCCATTACCATAAAAACTACTCAAGCGATCCTGTGTCGAGTCATAGATTTCTTTTTCAACCGTAGGCATATTGAGCAAGTGAATCACTTCTTGACTCGATAAGCTAGTGTCTAGCTCCCCGACTTGTTTGTGCTCTAAGTCGATAAAAAATGGAGGTGTAGTAGGCACCAAAACCCAATTATTATGTTCGTTTATATGCAATTTCAACGACGCTTCTTTTTCTTCCTTTTGCCAATGAAGGTCGAGTTTTTCTTTATGAACTAACGAGAGAGCCTGTCTTTCAGAACCCCAATAACAGCGTTTAGTTTCGACCAATTTAGCAAGCGCTAACGCGCCCCATTCATTAGTAAGCATTAACTTACTTAATGAGTTTTGCGAGCGTATCCAACTAAATAAACGAAAATCTTTTTCATCGAGGTCCAGTGGTGTGACCGATGAGCTCGCTTGTTTTGCAGTTAAACTGCGGCCAAGCCCATATTCGCCAGATGGGGAGTAGGGCGCAATTTTAGGCGTAATAACAATATCGTTTTGATACGAGTCTAAACAAAAGAGAAGTACGTTTTTTGCATTTTTATGGGCACGAGACTTAATATGCTCTAATTGCTTGAACCAATCGTGTAATAAATAGTTTTTACCGAAAGAACCTGAATGCTTCGTTTTAAGCGATAAAAATACCGCAGCTAAGTGTTCACACTTTTTACCAAGACGACATGAGCACGACGCGTTTACGGTAATTTTGCTATCGAGTTTGGTAATGGTTGCTTGCGGGTAAAATATGTCGCCATTGGAATTGACGACTTCAGCGTTAATCGCGCTAAAGTCGTCGCTTGTTTCGCACCAAAGAATTTGATCACTACTTAAATAAGTTTTTGCCTTTTCAAACACAGCCTGTTTAAAATATCGCTTTAAGAATGCTTCGCTTAATGGGAAGGATAATGCTTGCTCTGTTTTAATTTCATCAAATAACGCGAGTATGTCACTTTTTGATAGGCTCGTTGCCATAAGGGCTCATATGAAAAATAAATGATTATGCCAGTATATGGGCATAATCAAAGAATACAAAGCACTTTTATACAATATTTTAATTACAAAATGGGCGTCACAAAAGTTGACGCCCGTTTGACTATGTTTAATTAAAATTTGCCAGTAATTTACTCAATTGTTCGAGCCGTTTTTGAGTCATTACACGGTTATCAATTTTGATTGTAATATCGCCACTCTTCTCATTGCGCTGAGCCACAACATACTGATTTGAAAAATCTAGGTTAGCCTTTTTTACGGTTTTTTCAGCCTGTTGCTCCGTTAAAAAGCGCGTAATCGCAAGTGCAGCTTTTTCATCATTAAGATCGCCAAATTCTACTTCACCGTCGAGAAGACGCTTAACTTGCGCATTAAATAATTCAGCATCTTTATCAATTGCTAAGGCTAGCTTTTTAGCTACTTCACGGCCTACATAATTCGCTGTAGGATATAAACTAAGTACCTTTTCAGGAATCAAACTATATGCTTTTAATGCGTCAGCAATGGCAGTGTGTGATACACCTTCAATCTCGGCCAACTCGCGATACGACCCTTTTTTGCCAAGACTAATTAATTCCTGCTTGGTGTCATTATAAGCTTGCCCTAATTCCCACAGACTTGGTGCAATATATTGATCAGAAGACACAGCTAAAATTTTAGCGTCTTCATCATTAAAATCTTTCGAACTTAACACCAAGTAGTCCGCACCGCTTATTAAACATGCCTTGCGACGGCGAGAGCCCGCCAACACAACCTCAATATCGTCCTGCTGCCAAGTCAACGCAGGATGCTGGTTTCGACCATCTTTTTTGATACTTGAAATAATATCCGAAACCGATTTCTCAGTAAGTAACGACTGAACGCGACGATTTTTATTATAAACACTCGTCGAATTTTGAATTTCTTCATTCTTGATTACTCGGCATGTAAGTCGAATTAAGCGCGAACTATCTGATGGTGCGGGCATTTCAACTACATCACCGTCTTTTGCTGAGTCGAGCAGTGCGTCTAAACTACTCGATCCTAACGCGGTAGCAAATGGATCTACGCGAGTGTCATTTTTGCGTTTTTTAGCCATATTTTATGTAAACCTTTTTTATGCTGTTTCTAACTGACATTGTGTTGATTGCCAATTTGAGCGAATTAACATCTCTAACTCATCTACAACATCTTTAATATTTTCTTGAGATTTTAATAGTGATTCTCGACTTGCCAAGCTATCCGATGTTTTCTGATCAAATATTGTATTGAATGAGGACGAGCTTGCTGTGATAGCTGAGCTATGATTAATTGGATAACTCATTACCTGACGGCCAAAAGCACTACGAACATCTTTAACAATATCACGCTGAGAGTGGTTTCCTTTAACATAATTCGTGACTAAGAATTGCATAAAGTCCCATCCGTCATGACCAAGAGCCGCAACTGTATGATAAATCTCAGCCAATCGTTTTAAATATTTATTGTTCGCATCAAAGTCGACGGCTTCAGGATGTACCGGGATCAACATGGAAGTTGAAGCCATTAAAGCATTGTAAAACATAAAGTTAAGAGATGGTGCGGTATCAATTAAAATAATATCAAATTCACTTTCTACTGGTTTTATAACCTTATCCAACAGTTTATGATAATGCTGTGTATCATTGTAATCGGAACTAGATTTTAATTGTGTTGCAGTTTCATGTTCAAAATAGAAATCATCCATTCCTGATGGAAGGATACGGATATTGGGAATATGAGTATTTAAAAATGATTCCGACACAACATCTGACCAAGATTCACCTTCCTCTAAAACAACTTCATTTCTCATAAGATCACCGACCGTGATTGGTTCAGGTTCAGAAGGTGGAAAAAAACTTGTTGATGAACCTTGAGGATCAAGGTCGATAATGCCAATACGGTAACGTTTGATATTCGTTGTAGCGAGCGCAGCCGCAATATTTACAAGAGAAGTCGTCTTACCACAACCTCCTTTTAACGAATTCACAATGATGACTTGTAACTTATCATTGTCTGATCGGTTGTCAGCTGTGATGCCCATTACATCAGCCATTTGGTGAATGTTCGACAAGGTATACGCATAATGACCATTAGCACCTTTACGAATATCGATACCATCAAAATCACCGGTGTCGTGTCGTCTTTTTAATGTTCGATTATTGCAGCCTAATAAATCAGCTGCAGCTTTTTGCGTATATGTTCGTAATTCTTTATCTTCTGTTTTTATGTGTGCGCGATAATGTTGAATACGTCCTTCTAAGGATTGTTCTGCAACTGTAGCTGTCGCTTTTAACAACTGATATGTACTGAGAGCATTTTTTGAGACAGTCATGAAAGTACCTTAATAATCCCTAAATAACAAATTGTCGTGTTTTTTGTTGATAATCACTATTATATAGCGACATAGGAAAAATAAAAGAAAAACTTATTGTAAAATTGTTATAGAATAAATAATAAGGAAAAGAATGGTTAGATCTAAGGTATATAAAGGTTAAGCCTACTAAAAAGTGCGTTAACTAGTTAATTTTAAAAATAAAAATTTAAAAAGATAGATCGCCTTTTAACTAGGTAAAGATCTGTTTTATTACTACTCCCAGATCGCGTTTATACTAAGATGTATTTTTATTCACAGGATATACATTTCTATTAACAGGTTAGTTAACAAAATTAGCGTTGAAGATCAGATTTATATCAACCTAAATTGTTACTTTATTAACAATAAACACTCCATCTTCGAGCAATGTATTGGTATAGATCAGATCTCAACTATGTATAGATCCGATCTGTACTAATTGATAAATAAGTTATACACAAGCTAGATGAAAATCCGTAGTTCAGACCACGATTTTACCAACTATAGGCCACTTTATTTCATTTTTTACTAATAAAACTTGCTTTGACTTGGTAAAATAATGGTCTGAGCAAAACGAGTTAGTATTTTTTTGATCTGAATTTAGCTGAAACATGTTTTGAGTGGCCACGTTGGTAAAAACGTGATCTCTAATGTTTTACTAACGAGATCATTATTATACTAACTTTAGTATTTAACATTTGCCGCTTTTTATGTTGATATAAGCGGATAACAATTATATTAATAGGATGGGTAATGTCTAACAAAGTAAATATCTCGGTTGAAAATCTACCAGATACCTTACGTGGACAAATTCACGGTGTTGAAAGTGCCGTTGAAAATGAAAACTTAGCGCTATTTACTGATAATAAAGATGTGCGCGTGCCTGTCGAAAATTCACATCATGATTTAAGAGCTTATTCAAACACATTCAATCACTATGACCTATGGGGTCGATTTGTGAGAGCTGGTCATAAAAAACTCCCCGTTGAAGAGGCGCCAAGTAGAACCATTGTTACTCGAAAAATTTCAGAAAAAGTAGATGGTATTCAATACAATGGTGAATTAAAAATAACTCCTGCTGTTGTTAGTACTAAACAAAATGGCGAAGAGCGCGAATTTTTAGTTTGGCCATCTGATCGCGAAGAAAAAGTAGAGCGAGCGCTTATTCGTTTAGCTTCAAAAGGTAAAATTGTAAAAATCAATTTTAAATCGGGCATTCAATACGCCGTTGTTTTTTCAATGAATGAACTCGCGCAAGAATTGAAAAGTGTTGGTCAATCGATGCCGTACCCGCAAATAAAAGAATCTTTGGAGGCTTTGCAGGGCTCAAAATTAAGTTTTAAATATTCTGCGACTGACACCAAAAATTCAGATGTTGATGACTCTTTTTATGAGTCAAACATGAACTTTTTATCTTCACTACATTTTAGTGGCAAAAAAGGGCAGGGCGGAAACATAAAGTGTGTCGCGTGTCTAAATGCTTTTGTTCATAACATGATTGATAATTTAGAGTATAAAGGATACTACTTTAATCGAGCACAAGAGTTAAAGCGTGGTTTGTCTCGTTGGATGATGTTAAGGCTATATCACTTATGGCGTTATGCTGCACCAGGCAAAACCCACCACTTTCGACTTTTATCAATTATGGCAAAGTATGGTTCTATTACTGGAGATGAAGAAATCAGTGATAATAAATTGAAGGCTCTACGCCGCGATATGACAACTACGATGAAAGACTTGATAGGTAAAGGGGCAATCTCTGACTATAGTATTGAAAATGTAAAAGATGATAAGTCAGGTAAAATTATCGATTATGTTTATGAAATGTATCCGTCAGACCAGTTTTGTGAAGAAATTCTTGCTCTCAATAAACAGAAAAAACGAATTGAAATACAAAGCGGTAAACGTATTGTTGAAGATGCAATAACAATTGATAGTGAACAACTCGACGAGATAGTTAAAGAATAAAGAAAGGCCAGATAGTTATCTGGCCTTTTTTATTACTTTAGTGATTCTATATATAAACGTTCAACCAAATACTGGCTATCTCTTTTTCTTGGGTCCGCTTTTTTTTCGTAATTCGCAAGTGTTCCTATTTTTGTACGATTTAAGTCATCAAAAAATATAAATGGCAGTACAGCTGCAATATGGTATCTATCTGTTGCGGAAAAACGAACGTTTATTTGAGGTGATACACTTATCGGTCGTCTAATTTTAAACTTTTGATTAGAATTAATTAAATTGTTCTTTTCTAAATTAACCATCGCTAACCATTTTTCTTTATCAATATTTCGTTGCGCTCCATATGTTGCACTGTTATCAAGTAGTGATATTGCCTCGTCAAACGTTAACGTTTTTATCGAGTGTTTGTTCATCCAGGTAAATCGGATTGAATGAGGCGTTCGATTCTCGAAATATATTTTTCGGTAGAATGACAGTGTTATTAAGTTTGGAATTGCTTCGTGAACAATTTCGAAACGAGTATTTGGCGATGGAATTTCAGTAATTAACTTTTTAAAGTTATCTTTTTGCTTATTAATTTCGTTTATATAGTTCGTTATTTTTTGCTCGTGATTTTTGCTAATAACTAAAATCCCCGGAAACCTAGGTAACTTTTTAGAGCTAAGTTCGGCTTTTGTGAAAAAATTTGAGTACGATGCAACGATATTATGATGTGCTTCGTCGCCATCTAGCTTAGTTACCGTTATTGAATTTTCAACTCGATTTTCATCTTCCTTTTTAATTTTTGGCAATTTATAAAAATCGGCTACCTGATATTCACATTGTCTAAGTTCACTTTGAAATTGTTCAATGAGATCCTGAACGTAATCAAAAGTAGAGCGTACTTTCAGTTTGATGGACATTTGTAAAGTTATACTCGGTGTTACGGGTTATTTGTATTAATACATAGTATGATGTGTTCTAAATTAAAAATCAAATGAATTATCGATCAATATTGATTACACTTATACAAAATTTACAACGTCGTTATTAACTTGAAGCAATTTACTGTATTACTTATAGCTAGTCTTTTATCTCTTTACATAGGTGGCTTTTATGCAACCTCAATATCACCATTAAATTTTGATTCCTTTTCGTTAACTATTTTAACCGAATTTAGAATTCCTAAATTAATTACCGCTCTTACTGTTGGAATATCATTAGCGATAGCAGGGCACTTGTTTCAAATTTTATTGAATAATCCACTCGCAGAGCCCGGTTTGCTTGGCGTCTCTGGAGTAATTTCTTTATTTGTAATTGCAGGTGCGTCGATTAGCGCTATTTTATCAATAAAGTATGATGTGTTCTTCATGTTGTGTTTTGCGTTATTTGGCGCTTTATTCGCTATCGGATTTATTTTTAAGTTTGCAAAACATATGGGTAGCTTTTCGAACGCGACATTAATATTGGCGGGCATCACACTCACGACCATCACATCAGCGATAGCCAGTTGGTTTATATTCTATTCCACGAATGACCACTTACGTTCTTATAGTCTTTGGTTACTAGGGAGCTTTGAACACGTGTCTCTACTTCATGCTATAAGTTTGCTTACAATAGCTGTCGCAGTGTCATATTATGTACATCGCCGAGCGAATGACATTAATTTAATGATGCTCGGCGACGATAACGCACTGCTTTACGGCGTAAATATTAAAAAATTACGCCAAACACTATTATTAAGCGGCGCACTTTTGTGTGCTATCGCGGTGTCACTAGGTGGGATTATAGCGTTTTTAGGTTTGCTCATACCGCATGCGGTGAGACGGCGTCACGGCAATAACAACAAACATATATTTAAGTTCATTGTAACGTATGGAGCGACAACCATGATCTTAATAGAATGGCTGTCACGAACAATAAGTATACATCAACTACCGCTAAGTTTAATCAGCGCAGCTATCGGCGGGCCAGTGTTTATGTATGTATTAATAAACAATTATAAGAATAAAATCTAAATGCTCTGTATTAAAAACCTAAAATGTTCGGTAGGCCGGTTTCAATTACTAGTTGAGCAGTTAACGCTGTTACCCGGACTAGTTCACCTTGTCGGCTCTAACGGTAGCGGAAAAACCACGTTGCTCAAGTCTATCGCTGGCATGAAAGAGTTTACCGCGGAGCAATTAACGCTAAACAAAGCCTGTTTGGTAACAAAACAACAAGAGTTTAATCGCCGTTACTGTAGTTTTATGACTCAACGGAGTGATTATAATTTAGATATTACTTTGTTTGATATGCTGCAATTTATTTTGGTTGTAGAGTCAAGCGAACTAAATACAATTTTAAAAGAAACCAAACTCGTTGACGGACTCGGCCTTACTAATTTAATCAATAGGCCGTTAACAACATTATCGGGCGGAGAACAACAACGCTGCCATATTTGTCGGGTGTTACTTTTCGCCGAAATTAACCGCGCACAGTGTAAGCTGATTCTTTTAGACGAACCTTATACAGGGCTCGATGTAAAATATATTTTATGGCTTAATGCCTACCTACGAGAACTTCCACCATCACTCTGCATAATGATTTCTCACCATGAAATCAATTACGCTTTAAGTGCTCAAACACCGATATTAGCAATGAAATCAGGGTACATTTATGCACATTTTAAAAGTGGTGAATTCGTAACCCCTCAGAACCTTTGCGAGCTTTTTGATATAAATGAATCTCAATTAACAAGTACACGCAATAACATTTGTCAAATAAATTGGATTTAACGTAATAATCACTTGAATTTTAATACAAGGTCTGTAAATTCGACCCTGAGGTAACTAGGAATGAGGAAAATAAAGTGAAACCTTGGAGTCCGAATAGTTGGAGAGATTTCCCAATTGTTCAACAACCGTCATACCCTGACGAACAAAAATTATCAGAGATTGAGAGTCAACTAAATTCAGCGCCACCGTTAGTGTTCGCAGAAGAGACTCGCAGCCTATTTAAACATTTAGCAAACGTATGTGAAGGAAAAGCCTTTTTATTACAGGGCGGCGACTGTGCAGAAAGTTTTTCTGAATTTAATGCGACAAGTATTAGAGACACATTCAAAACACTCATGCAAATGGCCGTTGTATTAACATACGGCGGTAAATGTCCAGTTGTAAAAATAGCGCGAATGGCAGGGCAATACGCAAAGCCGCGCTCATCAGACATGGAAACAATTGACGGTGTTTCACTGCCGTCATATCGTGGCGATATAATTAACAATTTCGAATTTACAGAACAAGCTCGTGTGCCTGACCCACAACGCTTGATGACTGCCTATCATCACAGCGCCGCGACACTAAATCTACTGCGCGCGTTTGCACAAGGTGGCTTAGCCGATTTACACCAAGTAAATCGTTGGAATATGAGTTTTGTTGCGGCAAACCCGCTAAAAAACAAGTATCAAGAGCTTGCTGACAGAATTCAAGACGCACTTGAGTTTATGGAAGTGTGTGGTATTTCATCGCAAAACTCTGCAAATATACGTGAAACTGAGCTATTTACGTCACACGAAGCGCTTTTATTAGGTTATGAAGAAGCACTTACTCGCAGAGACCATTTAAGCGGCGACTGGTACGATTGTTCTGCGCACTTTGTATGGATTGGTGAGCGAACTCGTCAACTTGACAAAGCGCACATCGAGTTTTTCAGAGGAATTAAAAACCCTATTGGCGTTAAGATTGGCCCAGGAATGCAACCTGACGAACTGATCAAATTGATTGACGCAGTGAATCCTGAAAATATCCCTGGTCGTGTTACGTTAATTACACGAATGGGCGCAGATGTTCTTCCTGAAAAACTACCCGCCCTTGTGCGTAAAGTACAAGAAGAAGGGCGCAAAGTTATTTGGAGTTCAGATCCAATGCATGGCAATACTGAAAAAGCGAGTAATGGCTATAAGACGCGAAGCTTTAACAATATTATGCGCGAGATTAGCCAGTTCTTTGCTGTGCACAAAGCTGAAGGTTCTTACCCTGGTGGTATTCACCTTGAAATGACAGGCCAACATGTTACTGAATGTACCGGTGGTGCATACGGTTTATGTGAAGAAGACCTTGCGCAACGCTACAGAACACAATGTGATCCGCGCCTAAACGCAGATCAAGTACTTGAGCTCGGCTTTTTAGTCGCCGATTTACTAAAAGACGCTCGTAAATAGTACTCATTAATGCAGGCGCGTAACAATGCGCCTGCTTTTTAGTATTTTCGCCTTTCCAGCCCGGTTTCAGCAATAATCTTTGCGGAAATCTCTTCAACTGAAAAATGAGTTGAACTCAGAAATGGAATACGCATCTTTTTGTATAGCATTTCTACTTCACGAACTTCTAGACGACATTGTCGTAACGATGCATAACGACTATTTGCCATTCGTTCATTTCGAATTGCGGCCAATCGGTCAGGGCTGATTGTTAAGCCAAATAATTTTTGCTTGTACGCTTGCAGCGCCTTTGGCAATCGAAGCATATCCAAATCATCCTCGGTAATCGGATAATTTGCTGCTTTTATGCCATATTGTAATGCTAGGTACAAACTCGTCGGTGTTTTACCGCTACGACTCACGCCCACTAGAATAATATCAGCCTCGTCATAATCTTTTAAATTACTTCCGTCATCATTGGCAAGCGCGTAATTCACAGCATCAATACGAAAGTCATAACTTTTTTCGTGCATTGAATGGGTTCGATGCGCTCGTGGTACCGGTTCAACCTTAATTGTGTCTTGCACCTTTTCACTAAATACCGTTAGAAAATCATAACACTCACCTTGAGATGACATAATCACATCACTTAGGGTGTGGTCAACAAATGTAAAAAACACGAGCGGTTTTTCACCTGTTTCACTAAAACATTGGTCAATTTGATTTTTTACATCGTTTGCTTTGTCAATGGTTTCAACAAATGGAATGGTAATATGCTTAAATTCAATTGGAAATAAAGATAGCGTTGCGTGACCAAACACTTCGCTCGTAATGGCCGTACCGTCGGAAATATAAAATGCTGTACGCATAAAAGTCCTACTTATTTTAATAAGATATCAGAATATACTAACTTATTTTATTTCGATATTGTTAAAAGATTTATGCATCTTATTACTGTGTTACCGGTGTCAAATGAATTTCCATGCATTATTTGGCTATATTATCGGCTTTTATTAGTCTAGTGCGGACTTTTAACCTTGACAGAGAGTAAATACAACCTTTACCAACCACACCCTTATATGTAAAATTCACTCTATTGCTGATATGCAATACAACTATATCTCTCACAATTTGCTTTTGGGGACTTTTCCGTGCAATACATACTTTGGTATCAAGAACTGGGAATGAGTGACGTTCCACGCGTCGGTGGTAAAAACGCATCACTAGGAGAAATGATTTCTAACCTCGCTAATGCTGGGGTAACTGTTCCAGGGGGCTTCGCAACGACTTCCGAAGCGTTTAATGAATTTCTTGAGCAATCTGGTCTGAACGCGCGTATCTATGAAGTACTAGATACACTTGATGTTGACGATGTAAACGAACTCGCTCGTGTAGGCAGTGAAATCCGCCAATGGATAATTGAAACACCGTTTCAAGCGCCATTAAACGATGCCATCCGCGAAGCATATGACCAATTACACGATAATCAACACGATATTTCATTTGCTGTTCGTTCATCCGCAACTGCAGAAGATATGCCTGATGCTTCATTTGCCGGCCAGCAAGAAACATTTTTAAATGTTAGTGGCATTGACGCAATTATGGTTGCGATTAAACATGTATTTGCGTCATTGTTTAACGACCGCGCAATTTCTTATCGTGTACACCAAGGTTATGATCATCGAGGTGTTGCATTATCAGCGGGCATTCAACGCATGGTTCGTTCAGATAAAGCATCGTCTGGCGTTATGTTTAGCATCGATACCGAATCTGGTTTTGAAGACGTCGTATTTATTACATCTAGTTATGGCTTGGGTGAAATGGTGGTACAAGGCGCTGTAAACCCTGATGAATTTTACGTTCACAAACCAACGCTTGCCAACGACAAACCGGCTATATTGCGCCGTAACCTCGGTTCAAAAGCAATTGAGATGGTTTACTCAAAAGATACGTCTCACGGTAAGCAAGTAGAGATAGTTGATATTGAATCAACGCGCAGCGACAAATTTTCAATCACTGATGACGAAATAATGGCACTCGCAAAACAAGCTGTCATCATTGAAAAACATTATGGTCGTCCAATGGACATCGAATGGGCTAAAGACGGCAATGACGGTAAGTTATATATAGTACAAGCGCGCCCAGAAACAGTTCGTTCAAATGAAGACGCCAATATTATGGAACGTTTTCAACTAAATGAAACGTCAAGCGTAATTTGTGAAGGTAGGGCGATCGGCCATAAAATCGGTTCAGGTGTGGTACGTGTCTTAAACTCAATTGATGAAATGGATAAAGTTCAACAAGGTGATGTACTCGTTACCGATATGACGGATCCAGATTGGGAACCTATCATGAAGCGTGCAGCAGCGATTGTCACAAATCGAGGCGGTCGTACATGTCATGCAGCAATTATAGCGCGTGAACTTGGCATTCCAGCAGTAGTTGGTTGTGGTAATGCCACGTCGACAATTGAGAATAACCAAGAAGTAACTGTTTCTTGCGCCGAAGGCGATACTGGATTCATTTACGAAGGAAAGTTGGCATTCGAAGTCATTTCATCACGAGTTGATGAGATGCCAGAATTACCGATGAAAATAATGATGAACGTTGGTAACCCAGACCGTGCCTTTGATTTTGCAAAATTGCCGCACGCCGGAATTGGACTTGCTCGTCTTGAGTTTATAATTAATCGAATGATTGGTGTTCATCCAAAAGCATTAATTAATTTTGATGCCCAATCAGCTGATGTAAAGGCAGAAATTAGCGACATGATGGCAGGTTATGCATCGCCAGTTGAATTTTATATTGAAAAACTGGTAGAAGGTATCGCTACTCTGGGTGCGGCATTTGCACCTGAACGAGTCATTGTACGTATGTCTGATTTTAAGTCGAACGAATATGCAAACCTTGTTGGCGGCCAACAGTATGAGCCGGAAGAAGAAAACCCAATGATCGGTTTCCGCGGTGCATCTCGTTATATTTCTGAAGATTTCAGAGACTGTTTTGCACTTGAATGTGAAGCAATCAAACGTGTTCGCAACACTATGGGTTTAACGAACGTCGAAATTATGATCCCTTTCGTACGAACTGTTGACGAAGCAAGACGTGTCATTGAACTTCTTGAAGAACACGGTTTAAAGCGTGGCGAAAATGGCCTAAAAGTAATCATGATGTGTGAATTACCATCGAATGCGATTTTAGCTGAACAATTTTTAGAATATTTCGACGGTTTTTCAATCGGTTCTAACGATTTAACCCAGCTGACTCTTGGCTTAGACCGTGACTCTGGCCTGATTGCACATCTTTTTGATGAGCGAAACGAAGCAATCAAAGCCTTGCTTTCAATGGCAATAAAAACGGCTAAAGAAAAAGGCAAGTATGTTGGTATTTGTGGTCAAGGACCTTCAGATCATGAAGACTTTGCAGCATGGCTAGTAGAGCAGGGAATTGACTCTGTATCACTTAATCCAGATACAGTATTAGAAACCTGGTTATATCTCGGCGAAAAATACAATTAATAGTATTTGAACAGTGATTAGTATTGTTTAATAAAAGGAGCTATTTAGCTCCTTTTTCGTTTATCGATCATTTTATCTAGTAATACACATGATTCTTTAAATAATCGCTGAACTGTTTTTAATAGTCCGCGCGCACGTGGTTGATAAAAAGACACCAAGGTAAGCGCGATTAAGAAAAAGACTAATGACGGTCCAGGTACAACAATAAAAACCACGCCAAGTAAAAAGAGTATCACCGCCACAATATAAACAATAACTCGTTTCATGAGAAATCCTATTAAAACTTGTCTACTAAAATCATATTATGTACACATTTTTATTGCCAACTAAAAATGTAACGTAATATTTGAACAATTTAAGAACACAAACCGTTCAAAAAAGGAAATACATATTAGTATCGGACTTTATGGCGGATAGTTTGCTGACAAAAGCACCAATTAGATTATGTTAAATTAAGCGTATAACAACTCTAAACCATATCATATACGTTCTTTGCGAACTAAATTTTTTATTTTGAAGTCGAAAAAAGATTATCAAGTGTTAGTACTGTCCACTCACTAGACTCATTACAAAACTCTTCCTTAATACTTTTAACCAAACGCCGTAACTGGCGAACTTCATACCCACCCGTTCCTCTTGTTTTGTGAAAAAGAGGTTGGTAATTTGCTGAATCTAAATTAACTAGGCCAAGTTGTTCTTTGTATAAGTTTAAGCAGTGGGAGGTATACTTCGATAGCGCAAAACACTCGGAACGCGTTGAATTTATAAACTCTAGATAGTGAGTATCACCTCTAAGAGTAATATTTTGCCACGTTAAAAAGATATCGTCTTCCGAGCGAAGCACCTCCAGAGGGATTTTGCTTTCAAAAATAAGAAAGTAAATAAATAAATTTCGTAATTTTTTAACATCAGTGCCAGAGAATATAAATAGTTGTTCGATAATTTTTTCTTTAACGTTGATATCGACCGTTAACGTTTTTAAGCCGCCAACACCTTTAATTTTTAAATCTCTTTTACGAAGTTCAGGGATTGGGTTTACAGATATTATTTTACTATTTAACAACTCATTTAAGAATGCATTTAGAATTGTGTAACTACTCGAATGAGTTTGCTTGCTAAATTTTCGGTTGGAAGAAAACGGGCGCCATAACGAATTACTGTTATAAGTGCGCCCCGTTTGAATAAATCGTTTTTCTTGTTTTGCTTGCTTCCACGATTGCGGCGGATCAAAAATAAAATCAAAGTAGTCTGCTAAGTCATCGACTTCCAAATTTTTAACTAACGTCTTTTTATATTCCCAAGCCCATAAATGAAAACGTTCGAGTTCATTTCGATAACGATTAAATGAATTTACATTTTTAGAAACACCCATTAAAAAAGTTAACAGTGTTTCATATTCCCTCTCTACATTCTTTAGATAAGAACGCATATGCACAAGGTATGCATGAAGATCTGGATGGGTAAATTCCAATCGGCCATCTAACATATCGGAATACTGATAACGGATTAATGGCTGATTTTGAATTAAAGGCGATAGCATATTAACGTTGAGTTCTGTTTATAAAAATACTATGAGATAATCAGCCAGTCTTAACTTGACGATTAATTTTATTATGGTCTTGCCACAAAACTATTTAACATTACCACAAAGTCTATACCAGTTGAACTCCCCAACTGCAGTAAGCAACCCTGAGTTATTGTATATAAATACACGTTTAATTAATGAGTTAGGATTAGAAGACGACTTTTTATCTGACTCACAACAATCGTTAGATATATTAAGTGGCAATTCAAGCGACTTAGTTGAGAGCGCATTATCAACCGGCTATGCCGGACACCAATTTGGTAATTTTGTGCCGCAACTTGGCGATGGCAGGGCCCATTTACTCGGTCAATTAACGGGCAGCAATAATGTATTTGACGTAATGCTAAAAGGTAGTGGCACAAATCGTTACTCGCGAAGTGGGGATGGGCGATGCGGGCTAAAGGCAGCATTACGAGAATTACTGGTAAGCGAAATATTATCAGTTAATCATGCTCCAACCACACGCATGCTGTCAATCGTTAGCTCAAGCGATACAATTATGCGCCAAACTATTGAGCAAAGTGCGATTGTCAGTCGACTTGCAAAATCCCACATTAGAATAGGTACTTTTCAATATGCAGCACTTCATCAGGATAAAAGTGTTCTGCCTGCATTACTCGAATTTACATTAGCAAACATTTATCCAAAGGCGATGAACGCAGAAAACCCTGCGCTTGCATTATTTAAGTTAGTACTCGATAACTGCGTAGACCTTGTTTGTCATTGGCTTCGCATTGGATTTGTTCATGGTGTGATGAATACTGACAATATTTTACTCAGTGGCGAAACGATTGACTTCGGGCCATGTGCATTTATTAATAGTTATGATCCTGACGCTTGTTTTAGTTCAATCGATCATCAAAAACGTTACGCATATAAAAACCAACCAAGTATTATGCATTGGAATTTGGCGCGTTTTGCCGAATGTCTTATTCCGCTTGTGGACAAAGATGAGCAAACTGCCATTACTAAACTTTCTAATGCGCTCGCTACCTTTGGTGATAAATTTAAAAATCGTTACGCGACTGTCAAAGCAAATAAGCTTGGTTTTAACGAGTCCTCAGAAATTATATCTAATCTATATGATAAAATCGTTGAAACGTCTCAGCGTAACAAGATTAACTTTTTTGATATATTCAAACAGCTTGAATTACAAGATACAAACCAAGACACTGAACAACATTTCAAGGATTTTGAAGCCCTCAAACAAGAAGCTGATTTTGATCTAACTAGAATGACAAACTCAAATCCAAGAATAATTTTGAACCAGGATATCGAAACAGTATTAGATGAGAGCGTCGCGCAACATTCTATTAAGCCTATCGAAAATTATTTGGCCTACTTAAATGGTTCTAACAATGAACAATATGGTGACATAACACAAAAACCCGTAAAAGATTATCAAACTTTTTGTGGAACGTAATAAAAATGAAAGAATACTATACAAAAAACATTCAACGTGTATAGAATGGCAACATAATAATAAAAATTTACTATGCCAAAATAAGGATCACAATGCGAGCAGTAGCCTTTTTTGTGGCAACCTGTTTTTTACTAACGGGTTGTAATGAACAACCACCCAATGCAGATTTTGATTTTTTAAAAGATAATTTAAAAACGAAAACGCTTGATGAACAACTTGTAACTCTTGAAAGTGTGCGTAACGTTTCGAAAGAGCACCAAACGTTTTACAACAATGTGGAGGTGGCGTACAAGTATTTTTTAGAGGCGCAAAAAGAAAGCGACCCGTTTAAACGTTATATGCTTGCGTATAAATCGCGCAAAGCCTATTTTAATCCGCAGTCAGACAAGCTCGCCATCGCCTACGCAAAAGGGCTTGAACCAGTTTCAAAAATTTATGATCGTCATTTAATTCTTGAAGAAAAACCCGAAATTTCGTGGCTAAAAGAAACCCCAGCTAATGACTGGTCTATTTATAAAGTCATAGAAGTCATAAAGTCTAACGGAAATATTTTACGGTTAGACCAACATTTACAAAACGCGAATGTGCTAACATCTGAACAAACAATTCAAGGCTGGCTAAACGCAATTCAAGAAAAAATTTACGTCAGCAATGCAGAAATCAATCATATTCTTTACCAAGTTCATGAAGAAGACAGAAACTCCTTATTCAAAGTTAAAAATAATATAGACAATGATGCGGAACGTTTTTTAGCAAGTTTGCTACCTAAGCAAGCGAAAAAAATGCTATATCAACCCCATGCGATGTGGCAACACGAAAATCAATGGCGTACAGAACTAGTACAAAATACATGTTGGGCGCTTGAAGATATCGTGATTAATCATGAAGTAACGAAACGATGTAAGTCACTCGAGCAAGCGCATATTAAATATATGACGATGCCAATCTACCTTGATAACTATATGTCATATGCAGCAAGTTCGAAAAAAGCCCTTGATTCACAAATTAATCGAGTACGAAGTGACGGCGTTGATAGCCGCAGAGTTGGCAATAAAGTTGATATTAGTCCAGATGAAAAGTTAAAGGGCGTATTTTTAGCACTCAAAAACGACCTAATGAAACTTTAGTTAATTACTATTGCTATAGAGAAAGGCGTGTCGTTGACACGCCTTTTTAGTTTTAAATATTCGATTTATTTCTGTTACTTATAACTTGTGAATGTTAGGTTAAACTGATTGCTCGGTCTTAACTTGATTAGTGTTTCGGATTTTAACCACTAATGCTACGATTATTTTGTTTTTCACTAAGAGTATGATGTGTTCGCTTTCTTGATTGACTTAGATGAAGACTTTAATTTAATCAATTAGTATGAGAGCTAAATATTAATTTGAGTCTAATATGGTTAACTTACCGTCACTTACTTTAAACACCTTAGAAAATTCATTTTCGGAAATCAACACATCACTACCTGATAACTCATTAACAAGTAACGGAATCGTATTACTATGGCCGAATATAACGATTGGCCCTTTGTTGTTTTTAATGGACTCAAAAACAATACGGTTGTCCCTTGGGTTATAGAGTTTAATATCTAGTCCTAATCGCGAGGCTAGGGGAGTTGCAGTTTGAATGGTTCGTTTGTAGTTACTACTCAATATAAGGGTTGGCTTATACGGTGTGAGTTTTTCGGCTATCCGTATTGCGCGCTTTTTACCTTCTACTGATAATTCGGGATCAGAGCCTTTCAATTTTTCAGCATGACGCAATAAAAAAATATCATTCGACAAACAGGTAAATGGCATAATCGCGGTAACAAACAAAATAATTTTTTTCATACAAACTCACTTAAATGATTAATTTAACGATTGAAATTAATCGACAAAATTAGGTTTAAACTATTGTTTTTAATGTACCTTAAACGGGGTGGAATAGATATTAATTTGAAATACTGTGGGCTTACGTTTTGCGATAGAAATACTTGGCAAAATATAAGTCGAGTAAAATAAGCGCTTTAAAAACGTAATTACACTATTTCCCATACAATTAACACGATGAATCAATTAGTCAGAAAGGAACGCAATTTTACAAAACTTCCTTACTACAGTGCTAGCTTATTTTCTTTACCAACTGGCGTTGACTGGATGAATATTTTGTTTCAATAACTTGATTTATGAATATATTATCGCTCTAACCAAAACGTAGAATACGCATTATGACTCAATTGGCCTATACTAATTTAAAGAACACAATAGTGCATAAGAGTATGGTCGTAGCACATCAAACTAATTGGAAGTTAGTAAGTGAAATAGAGGCAGGTCGAGCAGAGGTACTAAAAAAAGTAGCTTCAGGAGAACCTTTGTCTGATATTTTAAATACACTTTGCAAAAATTCAGAAATCTATAACCCTGAAATGAAGACAAGTGTATTAAGATTAAATAACGAAACAAACACGTTGCATCCATGTGCATCTGTTTCCCTTCCTGGTGAATATTGCCAAGCATTAGAAGGCGTTGTAATTGGAACTGGGGTCGGTTCGTGCGGTACGGCCGCGTTCAAAAAAGAACGTATTATTGTAGAAGATATCAACACACATCCTTATTGGGCTCAGTATAAAGAATTAGCGCTCAGCGCAGGTTTACAATCATGCTGGTCAGAACCAATCATAGGACAGAATAATCACTGTTACGGAACATTTGCTATCTATTATGATAAACCATCAACCCCCACAGAAAATGACCTCAAATTCATACAAACTTGTGCCCATTTGGCAGCAATCGTATTTGAAAACAATGTAGCGAAACAAAAATTATTAGAAGCAAACCACAAATTAAGTCAAACTATCGATGAACGAACTCATAGCCTTGAGATTGCAAATAAAGAACTCGAATTACTGCTCGCATCACAAAAACAAGATTCATTACTTCACGCTCATTCGGAGAGGTCAAATACCACGCGACTCTTATTAATGGGCTTTGCACATCAGCTAAATACGCCTTTAGGAATTGCCACGACATCGTCGACTCACATTTCTGACGTAGTCAATAAAATTCACACGTTAGTAGATATCAATAAAATTACCAAGGTGGAATTATTAAACTACCTCGAGCAAATTAAGAAAGGGCTATCGTTAAATCAACAGAACTTGTATAAAGCATCCGATTTAATTACCAAGTTTAGAGAGGTAGGATTATCATTTACACAAGAAGAAAGCTCATCATTTACGCTTCAAACGTTTTTCAACGAATTATTTAGTTTTTATCAACAAGACAACCCATCAATAGAGTTTAAGTTAGAAACAGACACAAACATTAAGATGCATTCAAAAATAGCGTTATGGCAAATATTTGCCAAACTAATTGAGAATTCACTTGAACACGGTTTTAGACAATCGGGTATAGGTAGCATCAGCATTTACATTACAGAACTTGAAAATAATTTAGAAATTAACTATCAAGATGACGGTATCGGGATTGATAAACAATATCACAAAGATATTTTCGAACCATTTTTCACTACGCAAAGACAAGCCGGGAACCTCGGTTTAGGTCTAAACGTCGTAACTAATATTCTTTCTGATGTTTACCATGGCCGCATACAATTAGAACCAGCACCATGTGGCACTCGGTATACGGTGTTTATACCTAAATACTGAAAATTTCAAATCAAATAGGTTTAGTCACGTTTAGAAAATTAAAGCTAAGAGACACAAAATTGAGGAATGTCCTCCCTTTTACAGTTTAACATAAGATAGATTAATGGTTGTTAGATATTTATTTAGAAACCGTCTATATTCAATCTCGATTCATTATCAAATATGGGTTCACTGTATTCGTACATCTTATATTGTAAAACATACTCCAAATGAAGTTAATGAGATGTCTTGAGTTGCTTTAATCTTGAACACATTGGAAAGACGAGATTTAAAGCGGGCATGCTGTGATCGCTCGCCCGCATCACACTTTATTTATAAGAATAAAGAAGTTGGAAAAAATATGGATTCAGTTATGAGTAAAGCGCCAATTTTGCGTTGACGGTTTCTATATGGGTATCGGATGCATCAATTATAAGAGCGATCGATTGGTCAAAAATATCGGTGCTAAGTGCAAGGGTGACAATCGACACGCAAGCAATACATGAAAGTACTTTTGTTTTTAAACCTGCTTCTTTAAAAAAGTAGATGATTAGCCAAACTAAAAACATATAGACTGTTGCCTGCCAAGCGTAGTCTAACCCCTGCTGTAATACATCCATAATTTACGTCTTCGTTAACACATGAAGTTTCATTGTATCAAAGTTGGATTGTATTTCATCATTTAATTATTCTTATTTGTGTGCTTTTGCTTTTACCGACAGTACAAACCCGAACACATTTAAAAGAATAACAAATACAAACACGCTTAAGCCCAGTATGACTCCATATAACATTACATCAACCTTATTTTCTAAACTAAATATAAAATAAATGGCCAAAGACAATAGCTTAATTTTTAACCTGATTTATAAATATAGTCCAAAATTAACTGAATGTATAATCGAGTAAGCTTTCGTTGCAGTTCATTTATATTTGTTAGTCGTACTAACCTTCGAAATAGTATCCGAGTTGCAAATTCTACCTTGAGTAATTGTTTAAAATACTTAAAATACAGCCCTCTGATTGATCTATTTCCAATATACACAACGTATTGTGCAATGAGTTCAAGCTAATACATATTTAAAGGAAACTAACATGATTTCTAGCGAAGCCGCACTTGTTCGCCAAGCATTACAAGATAAAGGGCTCGAAACGCCGCTTAAACCAAGTGACCTTACTACTGAACAAAAATACCAGCGCATCAAAGGCCTGTTAACAGAAGTTGTTGATACACTTGGACTAGATCTCACTGACGATAGCTTACAAGAAACACCGCATCGCATCGCAAAGATGTATGTAAATGAAATTTTTTCCGGACTAGACTATGACAACTTTCCAAAAATCGCGTTGATAGAAAATAAAATGAACGTTGATGAAATGGTCAAAGTTAAGTCAATTTCGCTAACGAGTACCTGTGAACATCACTTCGTAACAATCGACGGTTATGCCAATGTAGCTTACATACCTAAAAACAAAATAATCGGCCTATCTAAAATTAATCGTATCGTACGTTTTTTTGCACAGCGCCCACAAGTACAAGAGCGTTTAACTCAACAAGTGCTTGTAGCCTTGCAAACCCTGCTAGAAACCGACAACGTTGCCATTACAATTGAGGCGACTCACTACTGTGTTAAGTCGCGCGGCGTGATGGATGTAAACTCGCAAACATCAACCACTGCGTTAGGTGGTGTTTTTAAAACTCAAGCGACTACCCGCCAGGAATTCTTAGCACCTTAACATTTATAAAAACAAAAAAAGAGCAGTGGAATTACCAATTGCTCTTTCTTTTACTGTTTTAAAATGACGTTAAAATTAGCTTTCGTTTTGTTTAACGAACTCTGAGATAGACACGCCATTACATTGAACCGCCTTTACTTCAGCGCTTTTTCTAGTCATTGCTTTCACGTTTTTATTTAACGCTTCTACACAGATATTGTTTAGCTTATTGCTTTCTTGTGCGACAACCTTAGTTGTATTACGTGTCTCTGCTTGCTTAAGTTTTTTTGCATACTGCTTAATCGGTACTCCGTTACAAGAAAAGCTAGTGTCATTTTTACTTATAAATACATCATTCTTTTTAGCAAAATCTTTGGCTGATGAAAAACCATTGTCTGCAGCCATTTGACAAATTTTATCGTAAGTTGAAGACTCAGAACTTTGAGCTGAAAAACTTCCAACCAATAATAATAAAGTAACAATATTTAGCTTCATGATATAACTCCGCAATGAAAAGTGCGCAAATTATAGCCAGCAATTTTAAAATGTCTACACATATTATATCCAGTTTAGAATAATTTCGAGCATTATCAATTTAATTACAAAACAATAATGGTAATTTAATTAACTATTAACATATTTAATTTCAAATTTTACCAACTAATTATTTAGTATTAATTCTTCGTTCATAAACAGTATAAATGATAAAAAACTTGATAAATAAAAAGAACCCTGTATAGTGCGCCTCATCCGGCAAGCGCTTCATTCTGGGAACTTTACAAAGCCAACGTCGGTATCTGATTGCACAGCAATCAGTATTATGTCGAGGTAAAGACCAAAGTGATGTTAAAACCACATCACAGAATGAGACTGAGTTTACAAGCGCCAACATGCCCTATTCTCTTTAAAGGAATGTCTTTTTTTTGGACTTCACCTCTTTATTTGCATGGCTATAAACGCCTTTTATTAAGAGAATTACATGTCACAAGACTCAAATATCCTTTTTGAAGAACTAAACCTCCCTACTAGCATTTTAAGCGCAATTACTGAAATGGGTTTTAGCGAGCCGACGCCTATTCAGCAAAAATCAATTCCAGCACTGCTTGACGGTAACGACGTACTTGGTGAAGCACAAACTGGTACAGGTAAAACAGCCGCATTCGGTTTACCATTACTTGCTCGCATTGACCCAAGCATTCAATCACCGCAAATGCTCGTTGTATGCCCTACACGTGAATTAGCAATTCAAGTATCTAAGGCCATTACTGATTTTGCTCGCAACATTAAAGGTGTATTCGTTGCTACTGTATATGGTGGTCAGTCATATACTATTCAGAACCGCGATTTAAAACGCGGGCCACAAATCGTTGTTGGTACGCCTGGACGTATGATGGATCATATCGAAAAAGGCCGACTAAAGCTTGATAACTTGCGCAGTTGCGTACTTGATGAAGCCGATGAAATGTTAAACATGGGCTTTTTAGAAGATATCGAATGGATTTTGAGCAAAATGCCAGAAGAAACACAAATGGCATTCTTCTCAGCAACCATGCCGGCGCCGATTAAAAAGATTACTAAAAAGTTTTTAACTGATCCAACACATGTAAAAATTGCGGCTCAAAAAGAAGCAAAAGCAAACATTACACAACGTGCATGGCGCGTAGGTTCAATTGGTAAAACGCAAGGCTTAGAGCGTATCGCTGAAGTTGTAGATTATGATGCAATGATAGTGTTTGTTCGTACACGAAACGACACCCTTATCCTTAGCGAACATCTAGTTAATAAAGGCTTTAAAGCAGCAGCCCTTAATGGTGACATGCAACAACAAGACCGTGAGCGTATTGTAGAACACTTAAAGAATGGCCGTGTTGATATTCTTATTGCAACTGATGTTGTAGCACGTGGTCTAGACGTTCCGCGCATCAGTCACGTTATTAACTACGATCTTCCATTCGACAGCGAGTCATACGTGCACCGAATCGGTCGTACCGGTCGTGCTGGGCGTGAAGGTGAGGCAATTTTATTCGCAAGTTCTCGCGAAATGCGTTTTCTTAACCGTTTAGAGCGTGCAACAGAAGGTAAGATTGATAGCTTTGAAATGCCAGATGCAGCAGCGCTAGGTCAACACCGTATTAATAATACGCAGCAAAAATTAGTTGAGCTGACTTCTCAAATTGAACTTGAAAAGTACCAAGACGTTCTTGCTAAAATTGCAGAGGAAAGTGAGCTTTCTATAGAGCAACTTGCCGCAGCGCTTTTATTCCAGCAGCAAAAACAGCAACCGCTTTTTCCGAAAGCAGATCCAGCTGAAAAGCGCTTCGATCGAAACGACCGCAATGGCCGAGGTCGTGATCGTGGCGAACGCGGAGATCGCGGTGACCGTGGTAACCGACGCCCATCAGGTGACTTTAATACCTACAAATTTACCGTTGGCCGCGAACAAGGCGTGCGCCCTAGTGACATTGTTGGTGCAATAGCAAACGAAATTAGCATCAACTCACGTGATATCGGACAAATTCGTCTATTTGACAGTCATTGTCATGTAGAGCTACCGAAATCGATTCACGGTCAAGCATTTAGCCAATTACAAAACGTTACTATTCGACGTCATAAAATCAACCCAAGTTTGGTTGAAGGTGCAGAGCGCAGTGAAGGTGGTCGTCGCAGAGAAGGTGGCCGTGATGGCGGTGGTCGTTTTGATAACGGTCGCGGGCGTCGTAAAGATGGTCGTCGTGGTGAAGGTCGTCGCGATAATCGTAACGATGGTCGTTCAGTTAAACGCTTTAAGCAACCACGTGATAATGGTCAGCGTAAAGAAATTAACTTTGACTAATTAAAACGTATAAAAAAAGCTGCCTAGGCAGCTTTTTTTATGTCTATTTATTAACAATAATATTAAGCATTCTGCGCAGCGGCTCAGCAGCTCCCCAAAGTAACTGATCACCCACAGTAAACGCACTAATATATTCAGGCCCCATACTCAATTTACGAATACGACCAATTGGAATATCGAGTGTGCCAGTTACATTGACAGGTGTCAGTTCCTTGGCTGTAACATCGCGCTCATTTGGTACAACTTTAACCCAGTCATTATGGGTTGCAAGTAACCTTTCAATTTCGTCAAGTGGCAAGTCTTTCTTAAGTTTTATCGTCATCGCCTGAGAGTGGCAACGCATCGCGCCAATACGCACACAAAGACCATCAATGGCCGTTGGGTCTTGTGTGTTACCTAAAATTTTGTTGGCCTCCACTTGGGCTTTCCACTCTTCTTTACTTTGCCCACTTGGCATCGGTACATCAATCCATGGAATTAAACTACCCGCCAATGGCACACCAAATTGGTCGGTTGGTAAATCACTCGACGCAATTTTTTCACTGACAATTTTATCGACTTCTAATATTGCTGACGCTGGATCAAGTTTATCCTGCACACTTTGGTAAATTGCACCCATTTGCGAAATAAGCTCTTTCATATTACGAGCCCCCGCCCCTGAAGCCGCCTGATACGTCATCGGGCTAACCCAATCGATGAGATCGTGTTCAAACAGTCCGCCGAGCGCGAGTAACATGAGAGAAACAGTACAGTTACCGCCGACGAATGTTTTTACGCCTTGCTCGAGACCTTGTAAAATAACGTCATGATTGACGGGGTCTAAAACAATAATACTGTCGTCAGCCATACGAAGTGCAGACGCCGCATCAATCCAATAACCATTCCAACCCGACTCTCTTAACTGCGGGTACACGCTTTTAGTATAATCACCACCTTGACAGGTAACGATAATATCCATTCGAGCTAATGCGTCGATATCATCCGCACGCTGCAATGCTGTTGGTTCACCGGCATAATCCGGCCCAAGTTGACCGGCTTGTGAGGTTGTAAAAAATGTTGAGGTAATATGTTTAAAATCGCCCTCTTTTACCATGCGCTCCATTAAAACAGAGCCTACCATGCCACGCCAACCTACAAAACCAACCTTATTCATATCTATAATTCCTAAACGTAATAATTAATAAAAAGCGTGAGAGTAAACCTTTTCGGTAAACTGACAACAACTTATCATTTAGCCATCTGGAATTCTATAGATAAAATAGATATCACAAAAAAAATGACCTATAAAAGGTCATTTTTGGTTTCGCGTTTAGTTAAACAATTAGAATTCATACTCAAATGAGATTGACAACTCCGTGCCTTTCTCTTTTGAGCGTACTAACTCAGATGCTGATTCAATAATTTGTTCCTCACCAAGCAGATTTTTAACACTGAATTTGACCGCAGAGTTAAAGTTCGGGAAGTACGTATAGTTAAAATCAAGCGAATGAAAAGGTTGTTCCATTGCATCTTCTTGGCCTTCAATCCCTGGCAGAATAATGCGCTCACCAAATACATTATAAATTAGTGTGGCAGCATGATTACCGTTTGCCGCATCGTAGCCAAATTGCATGTTTACAACATACTCTGAATGACCAGTTAAACGACGAGTTGTATTTGTTATCGCCGCTGATACACCCGTTTGGTCTACTATCGCTTGCTTATTGAGTTCAATCTCTGAATCACTGATGGTAATGTTACCAGTCGTAAAGAAATCATTTCCAAGTCCACCTAAAAATGAGAAATCTTTTAAGTATTCAAACTCTATACCGTATACATAACCTTCTTCTGCATTTGCAATTCGAACTAAAGGAGGTCCATCTTGGGCAAACGATTGAACAGTTTCAATTGGGTCAATCATGTCTTTATAAAATAAACCAATCGAAAAGTTTTCACCGGTATCGTAATAGTTTTCGAAACGGAAATCGTAGTTCTTAATGTCCGTCGTACGAAGTCCAGGCGTACCTCCAACAGGGTAACCGGTTAGCGGGTCAATATACTGCGCTTTTGATATTTCCCTTAAGTCTGGACGCACAACGGTTTCGCCATAACTAAAGCGATATTGGGTTTGCTCATCACTAATATAAGTTAGTGCAAGTGCCGGATAAATATCATCTTCTTGAAAAGCAAGCGCTGCGTATGCCGCTTCATTAACATCGCCGTCAATGTCAACTTTGTTTGTTAACGCTTCTAGTGGAATAGACGTTTGTTTAAAATCTTCAAAACGAATACCACCACTAATGCGCCATTTTTGGTTAAAAAATGCATCTGCCTCTATATAGTAGGCGTCAATTTTTTGCGCTGATAGGTAATCATCACCGTCAATCGTTGTGTCATTTAGTATGTTGCCATTCAACGACGCCGTGCTTAAATTGGTATTTGATAAAATATCATTTAGTTTGTGGCCCGATAAATCAAGATCGGCAAACGCACGCGTGTTAATATCAAAGCGGCGGTTCGATGCATCACGTTCCTTCGAGACAAAGTCGCTACCCACTTTAACCTCAAGTTCAACACCATCAAGCATAAACGGGTAATTAAAATTCATGCCGTAGTTTTCAACATCATCATTCAACGTTTGGTATGTATAACGAGCCGCCGTTGTTGAGTTTGATAACACTGATTCATTAACAATATCGTAAATTCCGTCAAGGTTTGTATCGGTGATGATAAAACGTGACTTCATATTACCTGGTGCATAACGTTCAGATTTACCTTTGGAATATTTCCAATCAAATCCGGCAAAATCTAACCAGTCAAAGGTGTGCATACCTTTAAGTTGGTTGACGATAAGTTCACGTTCTTCATAACGAATATCATACGAGCGAATACGGCGATTGTCACTTTCGTTAATATTTTCGTCAAAACCCAGCTTATCACGAATTTTGTCTTCGGTATCTCGCAGCACCATGGTTGTAAAATCAACACGATGGTTTTTATTCAATTCGGCACCAACACTTAATGCGCCTGAATATTTAACCTGATGATCGGTCGTTTTAATCTCATCAAAACCACGTGTCATCGCGGCTTGACCTTGATCGTTTATAACAAATTTTTCGCCTTGATATTCTTCCCCCACAAACCACTTATTTTCATAAGCAAAGGTTGATAAAAAGCCGAAGCGCCAATCACCTGAGTCAAAACTATCACCAAGCGCAAAACTTACTTTAGTGTTTGGATCTACTGATTCACTCGTCGGATCCGTATTGCGATTTAAATCAAGCGCCAGTGCACGACTTTGCTCTTTATCAATATCGTCAAGTGATGTACCAGAGTCATAAACAGCCTTGATACTATTGGCAAGTGCACGTGTACCGTCATCCGACCCATACCAATCGTCATCACCACCCGAATACGTGATGCCATCGTCACTGTTATTGGTATTCGTTCCAATTTTGCCTGACACTTTAAACAAGAAATCTTGCGGAATTGTTTTAGTACGAATATCAACGTTACCACCACCAAATGACGCTGGCATCGACGGTGAATACGACTTTTGTACCGACAAGCTTTCGATTATTTCCGCTGGAAATAAATCTAACGGTATAACTGTTCGAGTCGGATCTGGACTTGGTACTGCCGCACTATTTAATTGTGTACTTGAATAACGCTCACCAAGACCACGTACGTAAATAAATTTTCCGTCAACTAAGGTTAAACCAGTAACACGTCTAAGGGCTGCTGCGGCATCACTATCACCGGAACGTGAAATTTGTTCTGCACCCATTATATCCGCAACAAATGCCTGCTGTTTACGTTCTTCCATCACCGCGGTTGCGCTGCCTTTAAGGCGGCTCGCACTGACCACAACTTCTTCAATTGGGTCTTGCGCTTCATTCGCAATAGTAAGCGCAGGTTGTAACGATGCAATAACGGCTAACGTAAGTGCAGAACGTTTGAATAGCTTAATATTTTTGTTCATATTTTCCTCAACAAATATAGTTCATAAAAGGGCCATTACTGACCCTTAAAGATGAAACAGTTACAGGCCTACAGTCCAACCTGCTGTCCAATTGTTTTGTTGAGAAACACCACCAATATAGTCTGTCTTATCAAAGAAACCGTCGATTGCTTTTACATCTGTCGCAGGCGTTGTATCGATTGTAAAGATACCGTTTAATACGTCACTTTGACCTTGTGCAACTGTGTTACCCATCACTGATGTCCACCAGTTTTCAAGGCTAAAATCTACGCCCTTCGGATTTTTGAAGTTCTCACTACATGCAATCACTGACGACTTGATAATTAACGTACCGTCATTTGCATTGTTGATTGTTTCACTTTCAGTGAAACCTGAGTCTGTTGCAATACCTTCAAATTCTAGACATTCGCCCATGCCATCAACACCAGTAATGACAACATTGTACATTTGAGCACCTGTGCCTTCGCGTAGGTAAATGCCCTCACCTTCGTTTTCAGCTTTGAAATTGTTACCAATAATCGTCATATTTGAGATTGTCGGATTTGACTTCGGTGACTTGCCTGGTGATTTGCCGTCGTTATCAGCTTCAATTGCACGGTTTGCGTCTGAGTTATCTGCCGCCTGCTTAATTAAAACGTGCTGCAGTTTACCTTGATAGCCGTTATCCCAATCAACGCTATCATCTTGAATTCCGGTTAATACAAGATTTTTAATTTGCGCAGTACCACCAAAGAATTCAACACCGTCATCAGCGTTTTGGTGAACTTGGATGTACTCAAGTGTTGTACCTGAACCTACCGCACCAAAAGTAATACCATTCAGTTCGTTTCCTGGTGCAACCTCGTATCCAGCATTCATAACACGGACGTATCGTAACGTACCAGAATTATCTAGATTGTTTGTACCGCCGAACACCGCACCGGCTTGCACACCTTCAACTTGCAGAGCACAGTCTGAGCCATCTGTTGGGCATTTATTTGAAACAGCGTTACCTAAAATAACCATCCCGCCCCATTGACCTGCCATTGTTGGCTCGCCTAATACGTCTTGACGTGACGTAAAGCTAATCGGCTTAGCTTGCGTACCGTTCGCTTCAATTTTAGAGCCTCGGCTTACTACAATGTAATCATCACCATTACGACCGTAAACAGTCACACCTGGGTCAATAGTAAGTGTTGCACTATCCGCATTGTCGCCGCCAACAAACACCGCACCGTCAAGCGCATAGTAGTTACCAGCTGTTAAGCGTAAATTAGATGTGATACGACCTGATACCTGACACGTCGTGGTTGAACCATCAACTGGCGATATTGCTTGTGTACCAGTAGGACAACCAGCAGATTGTGCAGTGGCTGTAACTTCACCGCCACCAAAACCAAATGCCCAGCCTTGACGCCAATCGTCGGATGAATTCACCGCACCGATAAAGTCAACTGACTCAAAAATACTTCCAAGCGCAGCAACGTCTTGCCCTGCACCTAATAGTACCGAATTTGTAGTTGGGCGACCTTCGCCATCGAGACCCGCATTAGCAACAACCATGTTACCTGACTGCGCTGTAAACCAGTTTTCAAGCTCGAGTAATACATTGCCATCTTGGTCTTTTGGATTTTTGAAGTTTTCACCATTTGTACAAGCCATGACTGAGTTCTGAATTGTAATGGTCCCGTCATTCGCATTGTTTACTGTTTCTGACTCTGTGAATTCTGAATCTTTTGGAATGCCCTCTAGCTCGAGACATTCACCCATTTCGCTTGAACCAGTAACGACTGTATTATATAGGTGCAAACCCGTTCCTTCGCGCAGGTAAATCCCTTCGGCTTCATTTTCACCTTTAAAGCTATTTCCAACAATCGTTAGGTTCGAAATTACAGGAAGTGACTTCGGCTCTTTACCTGGCGACTTACCATCGTTATCTGCTTCAATCGCACGGTTTGCGTCAGTTGAGTTTTTATCGTGCTCTACATATACGAATTGCATGTGGCCTTTATAACCGTTATCCCAGTCGATTGAATCATCATCAATACTTGTTAACACTAAGTGTTTAACGTTTACAGCACCACCAAAAAATTCAACACCGTCGTCAGCATTATCGTGTACTTGTAGATAATCAACCGTTGTGCCAGAACCAACGCCACCGAAAGTAATACCATTAAGCTCATTACCCGGAGCAATTTCATAACCAGCGTTTTTAACAACAACGTATTTAAGCGTACCTGAGTTGTCTGACTCATTTGTACCACCAAATACAGCGCCAGCTTCAACACCTTCGACTTGTAATGCACATGAAGAGCCATCTGTTGGGCATTTGTTAGACGGTGCATTACCTAAAATAACCATGCCACCCCATTGACCCGCTGTCGTTGCTTCACCAGTTACATCTTGAATTGATGTAAAGATGATTGGGTCGTTCTTTGTACCAACTGCTTCTAATTTTGAGTCACGACTTACTACTAAGTAGTCTTTACCGCTATTACCAAATACAACTGTACCTGGTTCAATTGTAAGTGTTGCACTATTTGCTTTATCGTTACCAACAAATACAGCACCGTCTAATGCCCAAAAAGCATCCGTCGTTAGCGTCGTATCGCTAGTAATAACACCACTTAATACTTGTACCTTAACTTCTTGGCCTAATGCCGCTGATACCTTATCCGACAAACTTTTACTATAAGTACCTGGTAACGTAACATCCCCAGAGCCGCCGTTACCATTGCCGTTACCGTTACCGTTACCGTTACCGTTATCAACTTCAATAACTTGAGTTTCGCCGTCAACATCGATATTAATATCACCACCGCAGCCTGCTAATGCAAGAGCTGATGCAACCATGCTCACTTTGAATAAGTTTGTTAAAGCCATTTTTTTCTCCATTATAAGATTTATTTAGCGCAATAAAAAAGTTGCATATAAGGTAGACTTTAACTGTGTCAATTAGGTTACATTTAAGTAAAGGTAGGATTACATTTTCATGTAATAAATCATGTATTTAGTAATAAATATTTCGCAAAAATGTCATAAACCAAGACACTTTCATGGCATCAAAAATAACAAGGCCGTAACTATGTACGGCCTTGAAAAAGAGCATAAATTGTAACTTTTTAATATGTCATAAGTATGATGCAAGCGTATCCTTATGTAACTTTTCGCTCTTAACAAACTTAATCCACTGCTTGGCCATTTGACGCGCATTGGTATGCTGCTCTGCTTGTTCGAAAGCAAGAATTGCTGCATCAAAATTCTCTAAATTATACTGCGCCATACCGAGCGCAATATAGGCATTAGATTCAAAACGTAAACCACCTTTATCAAGCGCAGCACGTGCCGAATCAGCCGCTTCGTCATACATTTCTAAATTTAAGTAAACTTCAGCAAGACGGCGATCATAAACACCAGTCTCACTGTCAATTGCTGCCTTTTTAAAATAAGGCAACGATTGTTTGTCTTCTTTTGCTTGAATAAACGCTTCCGCAATAAACGCGACGTTCTTTACATTTTCATCAATCAACTGCTTGTCGATGCCATATGCCATCGTTTGCGCGGCTTTGTACGACAATCCGTTAAGCATATAAATTTGAGAAAGCATTTGTATACGATCCTTGCTATCGAGCTCGCCACGTTGTTTAACTGTTTCGATGATAGCGAGCTGATCTTTATCATTACCTACTTCGCCATACATAGCCGCAAGTTGAACCCAATATTCTGGTTTATCAAACATTAGCGTCATTTTCTCAAGAACTTTCACAACTTCATTTGGTTGCTTTAGCTCATAGTGTGCTGCGCGCAATAAAATATACCACGACTCTTTGACTGGCTTGTCATTTATCTTGGCAGTTTGAATTGCGCGATTTACATTGACTAAAACGTCATCATATTGACCGTTTTGATAGTTTGCATTTGCTAGTAGCTCATAATAATTTGCGGTGACTTTACCGGTATTTATCGACTTCCATTTATCGAGATAAGAAATGACCGAATCATAGTCTTCTTGATTCATCGCGATTTGTGCAAGACTAAATAAGGTGTTCAGCTTGAGCGATTCAGGGATAGGGTCTTGTGCAACGAGATCTTCGAACGCTTGTCGTGCTTCGCTAATGCGGTTTTCATTATAGTAAATGAAACCGTAAAAATTATGCATCATGGCAATCTCATATGAGTTCATACTCGAACTGCGCGCCTTGACATTATCAAGCGCCTCAAGACCTTGAGCAACCTGTCCTTCATCAGCAAGTTTTTGAGCACGAGCAAGCTGCGTATAGACTTTATTGCGAAGCGCAGGCACCCGCTTTGTCTTAATTTCGCTCGCATATACTTTTGAAATTGAGGTTCCTACGAGGCTATCAATCATGGTTGGCGCGCTCAAAATCGATAGTGCGATAACCAGTTTCAAATTAACATTTTTCATGACATCACTCTCTTAATTAGCCGTTAATCTCGAATGAGATTTTATTTTGTACACCTGCTACTGGCACTGCTTCGCCATTAACAATACGCGGTTTGTATTTGAACTTTAACGCCGCTTCAAGTGCTGCTCTGTCAAATACTGACTCCGGTTCTGCCTGAACCACTACAGGGTTTGTCACTGTTCCTTGTTTTGTTACAGTAAATTCCACGATTACATACCCTTCGATGCCGCGGCTCAAAGCACGTCTTGGATACACAGGATTTACTTTTACAATAGGAAGATATTCGCCATCGCCCGAATCAAGCGCCAGGCCATTTGAGAGCGATACATCGCTATCAATATTAGCGCCAAAATCCATCATCCCAGCGACTGCGCTTGTATCTGACGCGCTTGATTGCTGCGGAGCCATCGGTGGCGGTGGCTCTTTTGGCTTGGGTGGCTTTTGCGGTTTACGTTCTTTTTGCTGTACTTGCTCATCTTGTTTTACACGAACAAAATCAAGTACGTTCCCCTTAACGGGTTCACTTTGTGTACCTGATTGCGAATTTATTAACGCTTGCATCGCATAGAACAAAGACAAAGTAACTACAATCGCAATAAGTACTGAAAGTATGTATCGCATCATCTTAGTTACGCCTCTTGCGCCGCTATCGATACATCAAATACGCCAGCTGCACGCGCTGCATCCATCACTTTAATTAGCGTATCCGTAGTCGCTTCTTTATCTGCTTGAATTACAACAGTCCCTTGCGGGTTTTCTGCATGTAAACGTTCGATATTGGCTTGTACAGCACGAACATCAATTTGGCGTTTATTAATCCAAATTTGTCCCTCATTAGAAATCGCTACTAGAATATTGGCACGTTGCTTTTTAACTGCTGTTGCCGCTTCTGGGCGGTTTACATCAATACCTGCTTCTTTTACAAATGATGCAGTCACAATAAAGAAAATTAGCATGATAAATACAACGTCTAGCATTGGCGTCATGTTTATTTCTTCTGTTTCTTCTTCTTGAAAAATTGCTGATAAAGGCGCTCTCATAGTCCTTCTCCTAAAATTTGTTTTTAATGATCTAACACTAATTTGTCATCGAGAAATTCAACTTCTCTTTTTGCTTTACGCTGTAAATAGGTCACGGCAAACACACCCGACAACGCACCAACCATTCCGGCCATTGTTGGAATAGTTGCCTTTGATACACCTGATGCCATTGAGCGCGCACTGCCAGTGCCTGTAATTGCCATCACATCGAATACTTCAATCATTCCAGTCACAGTACCTAGCAACCCAAGTAGCGGGCACAGTGCAACCATCACATTAATAATTGATAAGTTTTGATTTAGCGCGAGCTTAACCCTTGAAACATGTGCTTGCTTTATTTGCTCAGAACACCAACTATGGCGTTCTGAGCGTGCGAACCAGTTTGTCGAAACATCATTCTTAATATGCTTATATCGTCCAAGCAAAAACATAAAACGTTCGAGTATTAGCAACCACATCACACAAATAACGATGCCTATTGCAAATAAAACTTGTCCGCCCGTATCAAGGAAATCGCGTATTGCATTGAGCGCATCAATCAATACGACCATGATTAAGCTCCTTTCTCACTACGCTCGGCGATAATTCCGGCGCTTTGTTCTTGTAGAATCACAAGTATATTTTTCGATCTTGTATTCAATAGGGTGTATAAGAACACGGTTGGGATCGCAACGACTAAGCCAAGTACTGTTGTTACTAGCGCAGTAGAGATGCCGCCTGCCATTAACTTAGGATCGCCCGTACCAAATAAGGTAATCGCTTGGAATGTATTGATCATCCCGGTAACCGTACCAAGTAAACCTAATAGTGGTGCCACAACTGAAATAATCTTTATAAGTGTTAGGTTACGCGTTATTTTTGGAATTTCTCGTAAAATAGCTTCGGATAGCTTCAACTCCAGTGTGTCGTACGCTACATTTGGGTACTGATCTTTTACCTTCATTACGCGCCCAAGAGGATTATTGTCATTAGCAACATGTGTTTTTAGCTGACGATTAATTTTAGCGCCAATTAAAAAGAGTGCGATAAAGCGCTCTAACGCAATTAACAATCCAATTAGACCAACAGCCAGTATCACGTAACCAACCGGGCCACCTTGGTGAACTTTTTCTTCTGTACTTGGTGCTTGTACTAGTAAGCCAAGAATAGAACCACCTGTTGGGTCTAACGCAAAATCAACAAAACCAGAATTGGCGTTTTGTAGTGCTTCAGCGCTATCCATGTAACGTTGGACAGGTTGACGCGTGAGTTCTGATAACGTATTTGTAACTGGGTTATATTCTAAATATTTACCGTTAGACACGAGGTTAAATGCACCTACTCGCAACACTTCCTGTTGTGTTTTTTCGCCACCAGCAACAATCACATCACGAGTAAAACGCGATACTTTACCTTGTTCGGTCATTTCACGTTGCAGTTCGAACCACACTTTTTCAATGTCTTCAATTGAGGCCATTTTTGAGCTTGAGCCCATTTGCTCACTCAGATTCAATAAAAAATCACCGCGATTTTCGATTTGAGCCGACACAACCGATGTCTGAAATTTACTCTGTGTATCGCCAGATACTTGCTGCAAGACACCAAATAACTCTTTTAGTGAGCCCATTCGCTTATTAAGCGTATCTTCTAACTGAGCTAGCTTGGTTTCGTTGCCTTCAAATTGCGTTTCTAGTCTTGAAGAATCTACAATTAAACCGTCACGTTGCGACTTAACCTGATTAAGCATATTAACTTGGTTATTATTAGCAGCTTTAAACGCGTTTTCACGTTTTGCGTTTTCTTCACTTTGCGAAAATTGACCATTTTTAAGTGTTTCAAGCAACGCATCAACATCAGTTGGCGCAGCAACTACTGTGTTTAGCATGCTTACCGATGCAACAAATGATAAAGAAATTAATTTTAATTTTGATAACATAATGATTTTCCTTATTCCGCTGCTTGTACAGGCAAGGTCAGCATATCAGGCGCTAACTGTTTTTTTGCAATGCGCAGCGCTTTATTAATTTGGTTTGTTGCGCTACTCGGTAAAGAACTGAATTCGTTACTCTTCTTATCCCAAATACCGGCATATTGGTTGTCTTTGGTAATGTAAATTAGGTCTAAGCGACCAATACGCAAAAACTCAACTTCACGCTCTACACCGTCGACTTGCAAAAGGCCTGTATAGGCTTCGATTGTTCTGCCGTAATCGACTTCAACTTGATATGCTTCAAATACACGTCTGAATTTTTCACTCGATTCGATGTCAGCACGATCCATCATGCTTTTAAGCTCACTAATGCGTTTGCTACGCTCTGTCGGTAAGAATGGAATATCTAATGCAACAAACTGCTCTAATGACGTGATCATTTTTAACATTAACGGCGTTATCTGACGCTCAATGACTGATACACTATCCATCGCCTCATTGAGATTGGCCATTTCAGTAATTTGGTTTTTAATTTGCGCCGATAGTTGCGTGTTATAGACCGTCAAACCGTCTATCTCTTTATTGAGCGACTTAAATTGCTGCAGACGACCTTGCATCGTGTCGGCAATTTTGTCGATTTTATTTTGTGATTGAATCGCCGACTCGTTAATTTTCGAGGCACTCGATTTGATAGTATTGAGGTCGTTAGCTTGAGACGCGAACGAACCAGTGACAGCCAACATTACAAGCGTTGCTGCAGTGATACGGTATTTCATGTTTAACCCTTAAAACAAACTAATGCGTGCAGTTTAAGGTTTATTCATGACACTCTTGTTTCGTTGTTATGTCAAATAGATTACATTTAAAAACAGAACGTTACACTTTTATGACAGATTAAGACATGAAAACGTTAACGAGTAATAACGCCAATGAGAAAAAGCAAGGCGACATAACGAGCCGCCCTTAACTTTAAAGTTGGTAGTACTACTTTATACGTGTGCGATTATTTACATCGCGGTTTTTTAGAAGAAACTCCCTCGAAAAGTCAGTTTTATCTGACTTCGATAAACGATCGTAAAGAACAACATTCGCTGTCGCTGCTAAATTCATACACCCATTTGTTGGGATGTACACCACATCATCACAGTGTTTTAATGTGTCTTTTCTTAGGCTCCCGTCTTCAGGGCCGAATACATATAACGTATTTTCATGATGTTGATAATGAGGCAATGCCGTAGCGCCGTCAATGAGTTCGACACCGACAACTCGTATGCCCTCTTTTTTTAACTCAGAAATAGTGTCAACCGCTTCTAGCGGAATTGAGTTACTTATTTGCTTTGTATCTGTAACAAAATTTCGCGCATGACCGTATCTTTGTCCGGTATAATAAACCGCATTGACACCATAACATCCCGCGGCACGCATCACCGCGCCCACATTAGTTGGGCTTTTAGGGTTAATGAGTAAAATTGATATCATGATTAATCACGATCCTTTTCAGGCCAATCTACTTGGTACATTTCAAACTCTTCTAAATCAACTTCGTTATCCTTAACAACGCGGCCGACAATACTTATCCCTTTATCGTGCATCACTGATTTTGAGCCGCTATTAAGCAACGGGTGCCAACTTGCAAGCCCACGACCTTCGTGAAGTCGACGATAACTGCAACTATTAGGCATAAAAAAGATCGAGTCTAAATTTTCTTTCGTTAATTTAACGCAACTCGGTACTAATGAAGATCGGTTTTCATATTCTGTACATGCACATGTTTGTGTATCGATATATTGGCAAATGATATTGGTGTAAACCAATGTCTCGCCTGGGCGCAGTATATCCGTGCTTTCAAATTCATCATCACTGTGTTCACTGTCTATAAAACTATGTAAACAACATTTACCACAACCATCACAAATGGCTTCCCATTCTTGTTGGTTCATTTGACCTAATGATTTAGTCAACCAAAATTTATCTTCAAACATTAAAGCGCCCCTACTATGAGGGGCGCATTTTAACGTAATGAACTGCTATTACCAACTGTATCGTGGTGTTTACCGCTTACATTATTTTTGGATAGCCAATTCGATCGGACAAATACCCAACCGATGTTGCAAAATAATAAGAGCGGTTCCAGTGCATCAGTGCTTTATAATTGTCGTAGGCTAAATACATACGTCCATTAATGTCGTCTGGCATAACGAGCGCCGCACTCACCTTAACGGCGGGTAAATTACTGCCATCGGCTTTTCTTAAACCTAGCTTTTGCCAATCTTCTAATGAACGTTCAGACTGTTTCCAGTTATTAAGCCATTCTTTACGTGTTTTAGTGCCGCGCTGTAGCACGTATGCGGTATCGAATTGCTCCGGTAATTTAATTTGTCGACCCCAGGTTAAATTATCGTCCCAACCTGCTTTTTTCAAATAATTGGCAATTGACGCAAACGCATCGTGTTTATTTTTCCAAATGTCCTTTTTACCATCACCGTCATAGTCTACGGCATAAGATAAAAATGACGTCGGCATAAATTGGGTTTGTCCCATTGCGCCAGCCCAAGACCCTTTGAAATCTGATATATCAATATGACCTTGTTGTAAAATATCAAGTGCAGCCCATAATTGGCGTTTATACATGGCTTCACGACGACCATCAAATGCTAAGGTAACGACTGATGAAATAACTGGGTGCGAACCTTGAATTTTACCGAAATTACTCTCTAACCCCCAAAGAGCAACGATAAAACGTGCTTGTACACCATATTGAGCGGCGATATTTTCAAGCACTTCCTTGTTTTCTTTGTACAGCTTACGAGCGCGGTCAACTTTCCATTTTGGTACCCGCTTAGGTAAATAGGTCTCTAATGTTTCCTTGACTTCAGGTTGGTTTTTATCAGCTGAGACCACCTTTTTTTTAAATTTTACCGATGAAAATGCGCTATTTATTAATGGTTCACTATACCCTTTTTCACGCGCTTCAACTTTTAATTTTTCTACGTATGCATTGAATTGGTCTTCAGTTTGAGCTGTCGCAGGAAATGCCAATAGGCTTGAAACAACAAATACTAATCTTTTAAGCAAGATTATTCTCCCTTATTACGTTTTTTAAACTCATCTAACAAACTTTCGGTTTTAGGCGGCAGTTGTAAATAAAATCCTTTATCGCCTAATTCGTGACGAACTTTGTCTATATCAGCGAGTGCCAACTTATCTTTATTAGCTAAATTAAACATCATGACATAAACAGGTTGACCAAATGTAGCGAGTAAAGGTTCCGGAACCTTTGAAAAATCATCTCGTTTTTCAATATATAAATATGTGTCTGCTTTATTTTTACTTTTATATACTGCTGTAAGCATTGTCGCGCCTTTTATATCTTGCGTATCGTAGCGCCACACTATAACATGACAAATATAAAAAGTTAGACAAAAAAGGTGTTAGGTGTACTCGATACGAGAGGCCTAACACACTAAATAATAATATTTGAGCAGCTATGTCGGAACAAATTTTTGAGTTGAAAGGAAATCTTTTTACATTGTCAGTGTTACATCTATTTAAAAACGATTTAGATACACTCTTGACTCAATTAAATGAAAAAATATCTCAGGTACCAAAGTTTTTTAATGGTGCCCCTATCGTTATCAATTTAAGTTCTGTACAAAACGAACAAATAGATTTAAAACAGCTCACTGAACAAATGATTGAACTTGGTTTAAACCCAGTTGGCATTTGTAACGGCGGCGAACGTCAAATTGAATTGGCAAAGCAAATTAAGCTATCAATTCTAACCTATACACAAGATTCAAAACCAACACCAAAGCAATCGGTCGCAAACACCTCAATCGTAGAAAAAGAAATCTTTGTGCCGGCGCAAGTCATTACAGGTAATGTACGCGGTGGACAGCAAGTCTATGCGAAAAATAGAGACCTCATAATTACTGGCTCAGTAAGCCCGGGTGCAGAAGTCATTACCGATGGTAATTTGCATATCTACGGAACGCTTAGAGGACGAGCAATTGCCGGCGCATCAGGCATGCCCGATGCAATGATTTTTTGCCAAAAATTAGAAGCAGAATTAGTATCAATAAATGGAAACTATTGGCTTAGCGACAAATTACAAGGTGACTGTTGGTCAAATAGTGCTGTAATATCACTTAATAACGAATCCCTTAAAATAACATCTTTGGTTAAAGGATAATACTCATGGCAAAAGTTATCGTTGTCACATCAGGAAAAGGTGGCGTTGGCAAAACAACGTCAAGTGCAGCCATCGGAACCGGTCTCGCCCTAAAAGGTTATAAAACAGTTATTATTGATTTTGATATCGGATTACGAAACCTCGATCTCATCATGGGTTGCGAGCGCCGAGTGGTTTATGACTTTGTCAATGTAATCAACCAAGAAGCTAACTTGAATCAGGCGCTTATTAAAGATAAACGCGTTGATAAGCTCTTCATATTACCAGCGTCACAGACCCGAGACAAAGATGCACTCACCAAAGAGGGTGTAGAAACCGTTCTAAATGAGCTTAAAAAAGACTTTGACTTTATCGTTTGTGATTCACCGGCGGGCATTGAAGCGGGTGCAATGATGGCACTATACTTCGCCGATGAAGCAATTGTTACCACTAATCCAGAGGTGTCGTCAGTACGCGATTCAGATCGTATTCTCGGTATTCTACAGAGTAAATCTAAACGCGCAGTCGAAGGACTCGAAAACGTTAAAGAGCATTTATTATTGACCCGTTATAACCCTGAACGTGTTGAAAAAGGTGAAATGCTTTCTGTTGATGACGTACAGGATATTCTTGCAATTGACTTACTCGGTGTTATTCCTGAGTCACAAGCAGTGCTCAACGCGTCAAATTCGGGTCAACCTGTTATTCTTGATGCTGATTCCGATGCAGGGCAAGCCTATACGGATACGATAGCGCGCTTACTAGGTGAAGAAGTTGATTTTAGATTCTTAGCAGCAGAGAAAAAAGGTATTCTTAAAAGGATATTTGGAGGTTAACGATGGCGCTATTAGATTACTTTCGTTCGCAAAAAAAACCGAGTGCCAGCCTTGCTAAAGAGCGTTTGCAAATCATTGTAGCGCACGAACGTTCGCAGCGCGGTACGCCTGATTACTTGCCACAGCTTAAACAAGATATTCTTGAAGTGATTAGAAAGTACGTTAAAATCGAGCAAGATCAAGTTCAAGTCCAACTTGAACAAAATGAAGACGATTTAGCGGTACTCGAACTGAATGTTACGTTACCAGACGAAGTTAAGTAGAAAATAGATACTAGGTTGATGGCAACCTAGTGTCTTTTTTTAAACAACTTAATGTTTGTTAAATCAAGAATTCATTGGTTAACTTTGTATACCGAGAGCTTGCATCAACAAGCGAATTAGCGGTTAATTCGCGAATACTAAAAACGTGGGTTACCACATTAAATCGTTGCGCTAACCTATCAAGTAGGATGGCAAAATCACCGTCGCCACTGAGTAAAATAACACAATCGACCTCTGGCGCTAATTCAATCGCATCAAGTGTAATGCCAACATCCCAATCCCCTTTCGCTGTTCCATCGCTACGTTGAATAAAAGGTTTTAAAACCACATTAAAACCAATGCCCCTTAGGATATGATGAAATTGACGTTGTTTAGGATCTTTACTCGAAATCGCGTAAGCGTTGGCATGTTTAATTTCATATTGATGCGCTATCGTCTGCCAAACTCGGTTGTAATTGACATTTTTTCTATGAGCCTCTCGTGCTGTGTAGTAAATGTTTTGTACATCAACCAGTACTGCAGCCGTCAGTTTGGAATTTGTCATCTTACTTCCACTTATCTAGTTCATTTTGCATAATTCGGTCGCGCCAACCGCATAATAGATCTGGAGTGAGTAAATATTCTTTTTCATGAGCGGACAATTTCCAGTGCCAACTAAGCACCGCATTTATTTGTTTTTTACTTGCAATTGCATGCTCAGGAATGCCAGTACGTCTAGACGCGAGGCTGACAACTGACTTTATCTCTTTAAAGCACTTTTTGTAGTTTGAAAAATCAATAAGGCGCTTAATAGGATGAGGTAAATCGCTCGCAAGTTTTGCCTGTTCAATGCATGCTATAATTTCTTTACCTGAACGTTGTACTTCGATTCGCTCAATCCCCTGAATGTGCTTAAGTTGAGTTAAACTGCTTGGTTGGTGTTTTGCAATTTCAAAGAGTGTCGGTTCTTTTAAAATAAAGCTAAGTGCCAAGTTTTTCTTTACTGCTTTATTCTTGCGCCAACTTGCTAACTCTTTTAACACGACTAATTCTGCTGGCGCCAACTTCCACGAATTTTTTACATCAAGATAAAGGCGTTCATCGGGCGTACGAAAATTACGTTTAATCGCGAGCTGCTCACTTTCACTATAAACAACTTCAAGCAACTCTTTCGCTTCGATAAGTTCCTTAAGCTTTAAGTAACATGGCATCAAATAGTAAACATCAGCCGCTGCATAATCTCGTTGTCTATTGGTTAACGGCCGTTGCAACCAGTTTGTTTTGGATTCACTTTTATCAACCTCGATATCAAGAAAATGCTTCACCATATGGGCAAAGCCCATGCTTGCGCCGACGTCGAGTACGCTCAGTGCAAACTGAGTATCAAACAGTGGTTTTGGCACACAATTCCCATGACGCATAAAGACTTCAATGTCTTCAGAAGGAGAATGTAATACTTTGACTATTGATTCATCTTGCATTAGTTGCCAAAACCCCGACAAGTCGAGATCAGATAACGGATCAATCAAGGCTAAACGCTCACCACCGTATACTTGAATTAGCGCAATTTCAGGAAACAGAGTGCGGCGTCTCATAAACTCCGTATCGACTGCTAGCAACACTTGTTGCGAATAATAAGCGATGGCGTCATCGAGCACTTGTTGCGTTTCAATATATTCGTACTTCAATTTTAAATCCTTATAAAAAAACCGGCTTACGCCGGTTTTTTTAACTTGCTTCTTTAAGTGCTCGTCGGAGTATTTTACCTACATTTGTTTTAGGTAACTCCTCTCTAAATTCAACAAACTTAGGCACTTTATAATTAGTTAAGTTATCGCGACAATGGCCTATTATATCTTTTTCAGTTACTGATTGGTCTTTTTTAACAACAAAAATTTTAACTTGTTCACCACTTACATCATGTGGCACACCAATCGCCGCAACTTCTAGCACACTCGGATGCATTGCAACAACTTCTTCAATTTCATTTGGGAATACGTTAAAGCCAGATACAATAATCATGTCTTTCTTACGGTCAACAATAAAAAAGAAACCATCATCGTCATATGTCGCAATATCGCCGGTTGCAAACCAGCCATCACGCAAACATTCTTGTGTCGCTTCAGGTCGGTTGTAGTAACCCGCCATAACTTGTGGACCTTTTACCCACAACTCACCTGATTCGCCTTTGTCTGCCTCGGTTCCGTCTTCGCGCATTATTTTTAGCTCTGTACTTGGCGCAGGCAACCCGATAGAGCCATTAAAGCCTTCTGTATTGTATGGGCTTATTGTGACAAGTGGCGCACATTCAGTTAAACCATAACCTTCAACCAGGCGCGAATTGGTTACTGTTTGCCATTTTTCTGCAACTGGACGCTGCACAGCCATGCCGCCGCCAAGCGAAATTTTAAGGCTTGAAAAATCAAGATCACTGAACCCTGGTGTATTTAACAAACCATTAAATAGCGTATTCACGCCAGTCATTACAGTAAACTTTTTACTCGCAAGCTCTTTAACAAACCCCTTCATATCACGTGGATTTGTTATGAGTAGATTGTGACCGCCGTATTTCATAAAGGTTAGGCAGTTCGCTGTTAACGCAAAGATATGATACAGCGGTAATGCAGTAACAACGACTTCTTTGCCCTTAGTTAACAACGGATCTAAACAACCTGTAACTTGTTCTAAGTTGGCCACCATATTGCCATGCGTTAACATTGCACCTTTAGATACACCTGTGGTGCCACCTGTATATTGCAAAAACGCTAAACAATCGCTGGTTAAATGTGGACGCTGATACGCACTTGGATCGCCCGCTTTTAATACATTATTGAACGCAATAACATTTGGTAACTCATAGCTCGGTACCATTTTTTTAACGCGTTTAACAACAAAATTAACGAGGTGCTTTTTAAACCCATTCATCATATCGCCGATTTCAGTGATAATGATATTTTTAACATGTGTTTTAGGCAGTGCATCTTGCAATGTTTTTGCAAAGTTAGCCAAAATCACGATTGTTGTTGTTTCTGAATCATTTAATTGGTGCTCTAATTCTCGAACCGTATAAAGCGGGTTGACGTTCACAACCGTCGCGCCTGCTCTAAGCGTGCCCAAGATAGCAACTGGCGTTTGTAACAAGTTAGGCATCATTACCGCAACTTTGTCACCTTTTTTAACACCAAGTTGATTTTGTAAGTACGATGCAAAGGCCTTCGTCGCTACATCCATCTCTTGATATGACAACTGCTTACCCATATTTTCGAAGGCCGGCAGTTGTTTATAGTCTGCAAAACTTTTTTCAAATAGTTCAAGCAGGGAGTCATAGTGTTTTGGATCAATTTCTGCAGGCACGCCCTCAGGAAACCTCTTTAGCCAAATTTTTTCCACTTCAAGCTCCTATTCATTATTTTTATCATTTAATACTTAAACCTTAATTCAACTAAGGCGAATTAACAATTGAGTAAATACTCTAATCCACGCATAGTCACATATTTTTTGCCAAGTTACAAATTTGTTAGCTAAACTGCATTACTTGTCTTGTTATCAGTTGCGCAACATCACGACTACTTTCTAGGTGGCAATGGTGTCCACCATCAACTTCAACATAGGCCATGTTTGGCACATAGTCTTTAAATTGATTATAGTTCTCTTTGACCATAGCATAGCCGGAACGTGCCGCAATTAATAGAGTTGGCGCTGTAGTTTGTTTACAGATCTCAATTACTTGTTGCTCAACAAAACGAAGTCCTGAATGGTGTGTTAATTTTGGATCTGTGGTTAACCTAAACTTATCGCTAATGGCTTGTATATTTCTAGACATTAACAAATAGGCAATGTCTCGAGTAAAATCGCTCACGGCTAAGCGTTTTTCGATTATTTCTTCTTTGCTATTAAAGTACTTAATTTGTTTTCGTTTATTACGTGTGCGTTGCAATATTGCATTTTTCAATTGGGTAGGCACTTCATTAGCGGGTGTTGCTAAACCTGCAAACCCTTCAATGAGAGTAAGTGACTTCACTTTATCCGGAAAACACGCACAAAATAACTGCGCAACCATAGCCCCCATGCTATGACCAACTAAGTGAATTTTATTTACCCCAAGCGATGAGACAAAACGATGCACGTCATTCGCATAGTCGACAAAATAATAATGTGCATCATGACTTCGCCACTTCGATTTGCCATGACCTGGGAAATCGAGTGCGTACCAGTCTAACTCTGGCAATTGGCGCATTAACGATATAAAGCTATTGCTATTGTCTAGCCATCCATGAAGCGCAATCATCACTTCATCTCCTTGCCCTGCGCTTTGATACGCAAGGTCGTCACATTTTGCATCAATTAAATTCATAAGCTTTATTTCACCGATAAAAATACCATTTTACGTAAAAACTCGGTATGTTGTCTTCAATTCAAAATTAGCCTATTTAAATAAGAACATAAACAATGAAATTAAACACGTTGGCTGTCAGCCTACTTTTCGCATTCCCCATTGCCGCGTTTGCTGAAGAGCCTCCAAAAAACATTATTTACATGATTGGCGACGGAATGGGCCCGGCTTTTATCACCGGCTACCGCTATTATTCGGATAGTAAAGAAACTAAACATGTAGAGCGTACAATTTTTGATGAATTGCTCGTTGGTAGTGCCCAATCGTTCCCTGATGACGACACTTATGTGACTGACAGCGCGGCGGGTGCAACCGCATTAGCGACCGCAACCAAAACATATAATGGCGCGATTGCAGTAGACCGAAATAAAAAACCGTTAAAAACGATGTTACAAATGGCTAAAGCGCAGGGAATGTCAACCGGCCTTGTTTCAACCTCGCAAGTTGTCCATGCAACGCCTGCGAGTTTCGCTGCACACAACGAAAGTCGTCGAAACTACAATCAAATAGCTGACCACTATATTGATGTAAAAATCGATGAAAAGCTCCCTGTCGATGTTATATTGGGCGGTGGAAAACAATACTTCAAACGAGATGATCGCGATTTAGTTAGCGAGTTTATTGAACATGGTTACACCTATTCAGAAACACTTTCTGATAACACGTTAAAAACGCGACCAGCGCTTGGGCTCTATGCAGATGTTGCCTTCGATTATGCTATTGATACAGATACAACGCGCTTGCAAACGATGACAAGTAATGCACTTTCTCTGTTAAGTAAAGATAATGCTAACGGCTTTTTTGTAATGATTGAAGGGAGTCAAATTGATTGGTGTGCGCATGCTAACGATATCGCCTGTGCAATGGCGGAAATGAAAGACTTTGACAACGCCATTCAAATTGCAAAAGCCTATGTTGATAATAACCCAGATACGCTGTTAGTAGTGACTGCTGACCATTCTACTGGCGGTCTCACGCTTGGCGCGAATGGTATCTACAAATGGCATACGGATGTTATTAGCGGGGTAACCGCGAGCGTGCCCAAAATTACCGGAACACTGCTTAATACAGATGAAAAAAACCTAATAAGTCAATGGGGTTTATTAACAAATATTGAGCTAACCAAAGAAGAGCTGGTAGAACTTTCAACAAGCTATGCGTCAGGTGAAAAAGCAGTACTTGGAAAAACAGTGAATAAATTTATCAACCGCCATTCTAACACTGGCTGGACAACAACCGGGCATACCGCTGTTGATGTACCTGTGCTTGCATATGGTCGCGGCTATGAGGTATTCATTGGTAACCAAAATAACACTGATATCGCCGATAAACTAATTAAGTACATTTCTCAATAATCGCAATTACTTTAAATCATTGAGAAACACAGAGCGGCGCTATTGAGCAAAGCGTTTTATAGCGCCAGTGTGTTTAAACGAACAAGTCAACACCAATTAACTGAGACACTTCTTCGCGTTTTGACATAAAGGCAAATTCGCGATAACTCGAGAGCGCCTTTTCTGCAAGCGGCGACGGTGCGTCCTGTATCGTAAACCGCATGCGCTCGAATTTTGAGAATGCGGCATCATTTGACATAACAATGTTTTTACTCGATTGAAGCCGAGCTGTAGACTGTTCGGTAAACTGCACTCCAATCGGTTGCTTGTTTTGTTGTTTTAATTGGGTTAAATCAACAACACCAAATTGACCAGTCAGTTTCATAGTAATTACTCTTTACCGGGTAACTTTTTCCAGGTTACCGTATCTCTAACATAGCTAGGTTGTGCATGTTTAGCATCAACCACGTTACCTGAATTATAGGCAAGCTCTGCGAAGTTTGCGATAAACTTAACGTTTGGTAGACGAATCGAGTCATCAAATGTCAGTTTTGTATATGATGCGAACACGTCACGATACGTCTCGAATCCGGTACCTACACCAATTGCCGGTATATTTGGTAACGTTAGTAGCTCGGGTTTAATGACAACTTCATCAGATACACACACCACGTCACCGTGTTCGTTTTTTGTGTAATGAGCAAAATAAATCTCCCCCATACGTGCATCAATTGCAACAAAGACATCTTGCACTTCATTTTGTGCAAAACACTGCTCTGCCATAATTTGAAGCGTCGATACGCCAATAACAGGAAGATTTGCCGCAAACGCTAAACCTTGGGTTACCGATACGCCAACGCGCACTCCCGTAAAACTGCCAGGCCCTTTACCATACGCAATTGCATCTAGTTCTTTGAGCGAGGTATTTGCTTGTTTTAATTGACGCTCAATTTCAGGCAACATTTTTTGACTGTGTTGTTGAGGACATTCTTCAAAAAATGCATTATCCAAATGGGTTGATAGTGCAACGGAAAGCGCTTCCGTAGACGCGTCTAATAACAAAATTTTTGCTGACATTCTATTTAATCGACTCTAAAAATGTTTCTACTCGGTTTAAGTTTCTTGTACGATACATCGGCGGTAGACTCGCTAAAAATATCTGACCGTACTCTCTTGTGACTAAGCGGTTGTCACAAATAACCAATACGCCTTTATCTTCGATATCACGAATCAGGCGACCTACCCCTTGCTTTAAACTAATCACAGCTTGTGGGATTTGAATATCTCTAAAAGGCTCGCCTCCTTGATTTACACAGTCTTGCATCTTAGCTTGCAACAATGGGTCATCAGGCGCCGCGAACGGTAACTTGTCAATCATAACACAACTTAATGCAGAGCCCCTAACGTCAACCCCTTCCCAAAACGATGCCGTACCAAGCAATACAGAATTGCCATGAACAATATACTTTTCGAGTAAAATTCGCTTAGAAGTTTGACCCTGTACAAGCAACGGATACTCGATTGATTGTGATAACCCTTCGGCTACAAGGTGCATCATACGATAGCTAGTGAACAACAAAAAACATCGACCTTGTGCAGCTCGTATTAGTTGTTTTGCTACTGTCACGAGTGCATGCGGCATATTTGGTGAATTAGCCTCTGGCAAATAGCGCGGTACACAAAGCATCGCCTGATTGTGATAATCAAAAGGGCTATCTAGTAGCAAGGATTCGGCAGGTTTCAGGCCCAATGCTTCAGTAAAGTGTGTAATTTTGCCATCGACTGACAGTGTTGCAGAAGTAAACACCCAGCTGGCATCATACTGCTCCATCAATTTAGCGAACTTTTCGCTTACATTAAGCGGTGTAATACTAAAAGTTAAATGGCGACGTGATGTTTCAAACCAATAGCTGTAGCCGGGCTTAGAGACTTCAAACATACAGTTTAGTTTTGCTTTCATCGCGACACAGCGCTCAAAGAGTGGTTCAATTAACTCGGTACGTTCTAGTGCAAGCTTTAACACTTGATGTAAAAATGACATATCATTAATGACACGTTCAATTGCCCTAAAAATAGAATCTTGTTTGATCGCATGTTGCCAATCACCGCGGGTTGGCTCTGCCGGAAACTGGAGTCTTAAATCAGACACTGCGGTATTAAGTTTGTCGAGCGCTTTGCCGAGCTGCACCATATCAAACAGTTCAGTACGATAAAATAATTGGAGATCTTTAATTAAATCGACTACCGTTCGCGTGCTTACCCGCTCAGCAAAGTATTCAGACGCTATGTGAGGCAGCTGATGCGCTTCATCAAAAATATAGCATGTCGCGTTAGGCACTAATTCAGCAAAACCGGACTCCTTGACCATCGCATCAGCGAGAAACAAATGGTGATTAACAACAATCAAGTCAGCTTCAGCGGCCTTGGCACGTGCTTTTCGAACATAACATTCGGAATATTCGGCACACTCTTTACCGAGGCAATTATCGCGCGTTGAGGTCACATAAGGCAGTACTTTTGCACCTTCTTCAATTCCAATACAATCCGCTAAATCGCCTGTTTGGGTTTCACTTGCAAATTTTGCCACCATCGCAAGTTCGTGCATAACATCGGGGTCATCACTTGGCACATGAGCGATATGCTGGTTTAATCGCTCATTGCATAGATAGTTTGCGCGGCCTTTTAACAAACTAACTTTCTTACCTTTGGTCAGGATTTTTTTTAATTGAGGCAGGTCACGATGAAACAATTGCTCTTGTAATGCTTTTGAGCCTGTCGATACTATTACTTTTTCATCGCGCAGTAACGCAGGTGCCAAATAAGCAAACGTTTTACCGGTTCCCGTTCCGGCTTCAACCACTATTTGATGTTGATTTTTAATTGCTTTTTCTACAGCAACTGCCATTGAAATTTGTTCAGCACGCGGCTGATAGCCTTTGATAGTTAAGGCAAAAGGACCTGCGTCGCCGAACAAGTCACTGATTGATGTCATAACACTGTCTTTTAGCTCAAGTTACGCCAGAGTTTACGTGAACTATGTTCATATTTAAACAAAACTTGGGCCATCTTTTTTTACGCCCAAACATCGACGTGTTCATCGTCAATAACCTCAGAGTTCTCTTTGTGTTCTTTTTTTTGTTTAAGAATCGATTCAGTCCCTTTATTCGACTTAATTTTAACTTTTGTCAGTTTAGTGTCAGCGACTCCTACTATCGTAAACGGTGATGTTTCGACCGGTGTGACAAGTACGACTCGTGGTAAATATGGGGTGAGTAGATCCATTCTTAATCCTTAATGTGCCTTACCTTTATATCGACCGAACTTTATCAATCATAAGCCAATAATAACGTAAATTTATAATACAATTATTCGATATCTGCACGCCATATTACTTTTTGAAATATGATATTCGTGTTTATCAAACAATAATTCCTTGCAAAGTTGTAAAAATAATGTTTTTCTAGATACATAAATTTTTCGTTTAAATAAAATTAACTACGGAACACTAATGAATTTACTAAACTTGACAACTATCCATCATCACCATCATAAGTCGGAATAGCCTGTCAGGTTTTTCGCTGAGGGGTTATTCCTAAAAGGAACCTCTCGCGAAGATAAACAACACTCTCATTTTCGCCCCGAGGTTCCCCCTCGGGGTTTTTGTTTTTACACTTTTTATTAATATTGGGAATGAGAAAATGAGTGACACAAATAGATTAAAAATTGCAATTCAAAAATCAGGTCGTCTTTCAAAGGACTGCCAAGAACTACTAAAACAACTCGGCATAAAATTAAACCTGCGTGAGCAGCGTTTGATTGCTCACGCAACGAATCTACCAATTGATGTACTTAGAGTGCGCGATGACGATATTCCTGGATTGGTAATGGACGGCGTATGTGATCTTGGCATCGTCGGGGAAAACGTTCTTGTCGAAAGCCAAGCGGAGCGCGAAGCGCAAAATCTACCGAGTGAAATCAAAAAACTAGCAAGACTCGATTTTGGCTATTGCCGCCTTGCCCTAGCCTGGCCACAAGAGCTCGGGCCGCAGCCTTTGTCATGGTTTGAAGGTAAACGAATTGCCACCACCTACCCAGAGATCCTCAAGCAATACTTAGCCAAGCAAGGTATAAACGCAAGTACCGTATTACTTTCTGGTTCGGTGGAAGTCGCACCGCGAGCGGGACTTGCAGATGCAATTTGCGACTTAGTTTCAACGGGCGCAACGCTCGAAGCGAACGGCTTATTGCAGGGTGATACGATTTTAGAGTCAAACGCGTGCCTTATTCAAAATCCGAAAATGGATAACGAATCGAAACAAGCGTTACTCAATACACTACTGCCTCGTTTAAAAGCAGTGAAACAAGCAAAAGAAAGTAAATATATCATGTTACACGCACCAAAGGCGCGCTTAAGCGAGATCTGCGATTTACTTCCGGGTACTGGGCAACCAACCGTGTTATCGCTCGCTGGGACCGAAGAAATGGTCGCGTTACACATGGTGTCTAGTGAGACCTTATTTTGGGAAACAATGGAAGCCCTAAAAGAAAAAGGTGCAAGCTCAATCCTCGTTATGCCAATAGAAAAAATGATGGAGTAAAGGCCGTGTATACTTGGCAAAACCTAAATAGCGATGAGCAAAGTCAAATTCTGAGTCGTCCTGCGCAAGCAGATGCGACTCGATTGCAAGCTGCAACGCAGCAAATCATCGATTCAGTGAAAACCGATGGTGATAAAACGCTTGTTGATTTAAATAAAGAGTTTGATAACAATACATTGCCATTAATCGTATCAAATGATGTGATTGAGCGTTCATGTTCTTCATTAGACGATTTACTTAAAAATGCGATTGATTTAGCCTATAGCAATATTAAACAGTTCCACTCAGCGCAATTGCCAACAGCGATTGACGTTGAAACACAGCCAGGCGTTCGTTGTGAACTAAGGTATCAAGCGATTGAGTCTGTTGGTATCTATGTACCAGGTGGCAGTGCACCTTTGCCTTCATCTGTTTTGATGCAAGCGACGTTAGCGCAACTCAGTGGTGCAACGAATATCGTATTGTGTACTCCAACTCGCGACAACGAAATTATTCACCCGGCAATTTGTTATGCAGCCAAGCTATGTGGTGTCACAACAATCGTAAACACAGGGGGCGCAGGCGCAATCGCAGCGATGGCATTTGGCACCCAAAGCGTTCCAAAAGTTGACAAAATTTTCGGACCGGGAAATAGCTATGTGACAATGGCGAAGCAGCTTGTTAGCCAACAAGTACCGGGACTTGCCATTGATATGCCGGCAGGGCCGTCAGAGTTACTGGTTATCGCAGATGAACTTGCTGAACCTTCATATGTCGCTGCAGATTTATTATCACAAGCCGAGCACGGGCCAGATTCTCAGGTAGTTCTGTTATGTAATAGCGAACGCGTAATAAGTGAAGTCACTCAGCAACTCGATACTCAGTTAGCTAGTTTGTCGCGTCGCACAATCGCTGAAAAAGCACTTGCAAACTCGCCAATGATTTTAGTGGACTCAATAGAGCAAGCGGTTGCAATTTCGAACGAATATGGGCCTGAGCACTTAATCATTCAAACAGAAGACGCGTCAGATATATGTAACCAATGTAAAAACGCGGGTTCAATCTTTGTTGGCAAGTATACCCCTGAATCGGCGGGCGATTACGCGTCAGGTACCAACCATGTGCTTCCTACATACGGTTATAGCCGCAGTTTTTCGTCGCTTAATTTACTTGATTTCTATCGTACATATACAGTGCAGACGATTAGTAAAGGGGGTTTACAGCGACTTTCGACTGCAATTTTGCCTCTTGCAGACGCTGAAGGGCTCGACGCCCACGCAAATGCAGTATCCATTCGACTTGGAGAATCAAAATGAGTCAATCCTTTGTTCCAAAACACATTGAGCAACTCGCAGCATATAGCAGCGCAAAGAGCGAAAAGATCACTGGGGACACTTGGTTAAATGCAAATGAAAGTCCATTTTCAAAAACGATTGACCTTGTTATTGATAACTTGAATCGCTACCCCGATCCGCAACCAGAAAACGTGATCTTACAATATGCGAACTACGTCGGCTTAAATCCAAAGCAAATACTAATGACCCGGGGCGCAGACGAAGGCATTGAGTTACTCGTGCGTACATATTGTGAAAGCAATGTTGACTCAATTGCGATTTTTGCGCCAACGTATGGCATGTATAAAGTATCAGCAGAAAGTCACAATGTCGCGCTAAATGTGCTTAGTCAAGACGATTTAAATGCATCAAATAGCGAACAACTTAGCGAGCAACTCGAAGACGCTAAACTTGTTTTCATATGTAATCCAAACAATCCGACCGGTAGTTTGGTAAGCAAAAAGCGGATCAGCGAAATTTGTACTTTGTGCCGCAATAACGCACTTGTCGTTGTTGATGAAGCGTATGTTGAATTTTGCCCAGACCAATCTGTCGCGCAATTGGTTAATCAATTTGATAACCTCGTTGTTCTTAGAACGTTATCAAAAGCATTTGCCGTAGCAGGTCTGCGAGTTGGATTTTTGCTCACTCAAGAGTCTAATATCGCAATGTTAGGCAAGGTGCTTGCGCCCTATCCTGTCTCATCAATTGTCGCCACTCTCACAGAGCAAGTTTTATCGAACGACAATATAGCAAGCGTCAAACGTCAAATTAGCATTTTGAATGAGCTCAAAGTGGAACTAGTCGATACGCTTTCAGCATGTAGCAAAGTTGCACAAATTTTGCCGAGTTTTGCTAATTTCGTCACCATAAAATTGGTTAACGACAGCGATATTAAAGACGCACTAAAACACGGTTTAGTAATGCGTCAATTTAACCTATTCGACCAAACTGGATGGGTGCGCATTAGTATTGGCTCAAAGCAAGAGCTTCAACAAGTCACCGATTGGCTAAACCGAATTTCAAAGTAGAGTAAAAGACATGGCTAAACCATATTTATTTATCGACCGTGACGGCACATTAGTTGAAGAGCCGCCAATTGACAAGCAGTTAGACACCCTTGAAAAGCTAGTATTTGAACAAAATGCGATCCCTGCCCTATTACAACTACAAAGTGCAGGTTACACGCTCGTTATGGTTTCAAATCAGGACGGATTAGGAACCTCATCATTTCCGCAATCAGATTTTGACGCACCGCACGACAAAATGATGCAAGTATTTGAGTCTGCTGGAATACAATTCGAACAGGTATTAATTTGTCCGCATTTCGACGATGATAATTGTAGCTGTCGTAAACCTAAAACAGGCTTGTTGAAAGAGTTGATGCAAAGCGGCCAAGTCGACCTTGCTCGTTCGTTCGTTATCGGCGACAGAAACACCGACATAGAGCTTGCAAATAATATTTGTTGTGAAGGCATATTGTACCAAAATAACTGGCTCGACATCGTTACCAAGTTAACAACTCGCAATCGTGAAGCAACTATTGTGCGTGATACAAGCGAAACACAAATCGCACTATCACTTAACCTCGATAAAACGAAATCAGGCAGCATTACTACGGGTCTTGGCTTTTTTGACCATATGCTCGACCAAATACGCACTCATGCAAATATCGGCTTTGATGTAAAAGCAAAGGGCGACTTACACATTGACGAACATCACTTAGTCGAGGATATCGGAATAGCCTTTGGACAAGCGCTTAAATCTGCGCTGTCTACAAAGTCGCAAATTAACCGCTATGGATTTGCATTACCGATGGATGAATGCAAAGCCGAGGCGCAGCTTGATTTATCAGGCAGAGCGTCTTTTGTGTTGAACGCGAATTTTAGTCGCGAAAAAGTCGGTGACTTAGATGTTCAAATGGTCGAACACTTCTTTAAAAGTGTAAGTGACAACGCAGCAATAAGTCTTATTTTGTCAGTTTCAGATGGCAACGCTCATCACCAAGTAGAAGGCTTGTTCAAAGTGTTTGCTCGCGCATTACGTATGGCAATCAAAACTGATAGCACGCAACAAACAGCAAGTTCAAAGGGGTGTTTATGATTGCGTTAATTAATACAGGGTGTGCAAACCTCAACTCGGTCAAATTTGCTTTTGAACGAACTAATCAACCAATTGAAATAGTGAACGATCCTGCAAAACTTAAGCAATATAGTCGCGCAGTTTTACCAGGCGTCGGTCACGCAAAAGCAGCAATGCAACGTCTGTGTGCATCAGGTTGGGACCAAGCGATCCGTGAATACGACAATCCATTACTTGGCATTTGTTTAGGCATGCAATTGTTGTGTGAACATACTGAAGAAGGCGATATTAATGGGTTAGGTGTCATTCCCGGACGTTTAGTTGAACTTAAGTCTAACACTAAACCATTACCGCACATGGGTTGGAACACCCTTTCATTTGCAAATGATCACCCAATTTTAACCGGTATCAAAAGCGAAAGTTATATTTATTATGTGCATAGTTTCGCCCATGAAGTTAACGCGGCTTCGATTGCTACGAGCGAATACGAGCAACGTTTTTCTGCCATCATCGCAAAAGATAACTACTTAGGTATGCAATTTCATCCAGAGCGCAGCGCCCAGTTAGGTGCAACTTTATTATCAAATTTTACCCAGTGGAATCCAAGTTAAGGTAATAAAAAATGATTATTCCTGCATTAGATATTTTACAAAATCGCATTGTTAGACTATACCAAGGCAAGTATGACACGGCACAGTTCTATGACTTTGACCTCAAAGAACGACTCAATGAATACGCGGCAAGTGGTGCGCGTAAAATTCACTTAGTCGATTTAGAAGGTGCCCGCAATCCGGACAAAAAGCAATGGCAGTTCATTCAAGAAGCATTAAGCGAGCTCAATCTTCCCTTTCAAATAGGCGGCGGCATACGAAACGAGTCAGACATATCCACTTGGCTGAACGCAGGCGCATATCAGGTAGTGATAGGCTCGATGGCAGTATCGCAACCGGAGGCAGTAAAGAGCTGGATAAACCAATTTAACGCTGAACGCTTTGTGATTGCACTCGATGTAAATCGGGACGGCGATTTTTGGCGCCCTGCTACTCATGGTTGGTTAGAAAAGTCATCTTATGACTTATTTGAGCTAATTACCTTTTATACCGAACTGGGTGTGACTGAGTTTTTGTGCACAGACATCAGCAAAGATGGCACCATGACAGGTCCTTCGTTTTCGCTCTATAGTGATATCAAACAACGTTTTCCTAATATTAACGTACAGGCATCTGGTGGCGTAAGTTCGCTGGAAGACATTACCAAGCTAAATGAAATGGATGTTGACGGCGTCATATTAGGTAAATCACTTCTTGATGGTGCCTTTACTGCTAAGGAGGCTGTTGCATGTTGGCAAAACGCATAATCCCCTGCTTAGATGTAAAAAACAATCAAGTTGTTAAAGGGGTTGAATTTAAACAACACGAAGTCGTTGGTGATATTCTGTCGCTCGCACAGGCTTATTCAGACGCGGGGGCTGATGAACTCGTTTTTTATGAAATAACTGCAAGCGTCGAAAAACGCTTGCTCGATGTCAATTGGGTTGAACAAATTGCAGCGCAAATTAATATCCCATTTTGCGTTGCTGGTGGCATTCGAAGTATTGAAGATGCAGCGCGCGTTCTTACAAGTGGCGCCGATAAAATCAGTATTAATAGTCCAGCGATTGCCCGCCCTGAATTAATCAAGGAATTGAGCGATGAATTCGGCAAACAATGTATCGTTGTCGGTGTCGATAGCTTTTATGACAAAGAAACAGAGCAATACTTAGTGTATCAACTGACCGGTGATCCTAACGCGAGTTCACGCACGCGATATCAAACTTCAGAATGGATTCAGCAAGTGCAAGAACTCGGCGCAGGAGAAATTGTACTCAATTGCATGAACCAAGATGGCGTACGAAACGGTTATGATATTGAACAACTCAGTGAAATACGTAAATTATGTGACGTGCCGTTAATCGCGTCGGGCGGTGCTGGCACACAGCAACATTTCGTTGATGTGTTTAACACTGCCAATGTTGATGGGGCGCTCGCTGCTAGCGTCTTTCATAAAAATATCATCAATATTAATGAACTCAAACAAACGTTACGAAACAATAAGATAGTGACTAGAATATGAAAATAGATCTCACCAATATCGATCAGGTCGATTTTGAGAAATCAGCCTTGATCCCTGCAATTGTGCAAGATAGTTTTTCTGGTGTCATTTTAATGCAAGGTTTTATGAATAAAGATGCCTTAGCGAAGACACTTGAAACAACGCTTGTCACTTTTTATAGCCGATCAAAAGAGCGGCTTTGGACTAAAGGTGAAAGCTCAAAAAACGTGCTTAATTTAGACAGTATATATACTGACTGCGACCGTGATTCGCTGCTCATCTTAGCGAATCCGCAAGGACCAACGTGCCATTTAGGCACAAATAGCTGCTTTGACATAGCAACGCCTCAACTTGCGTTTTTAGACAAGTTAAATAAAGTCATCGCAAATCGAAAAAACGACGATGTTACTGAATCCTACACCGCAAGTTTATTTGCAAAAGATATCAGCAGAAGCGCGCAAAAAGTCGGCGAGGAAGGTGTTGAAGTGGCACTTGCAGCGATGAAAAACGATAAAGAAGAATTGTTGAATGAGTCCGCCGACCTACTTTATCACTTATTCGTTTTATTGCAGCGTCAAGAATGTGACTTAAATGATGTCATAAAGGTGTTGCAATCGAGACATAAATAAGCGATTTAGTCTAACACTTGCTCATTTTGTATAGCAATTAAGGCTAACAGGGAGTATCCTTATGGCTTGTTTTAATTAGGAAACCACTATGAACAAGCCTCTTTCTGCCCTCGCATTAGTTGCTATGCTCTCGGGCTGCGCTAATACTCTAAAACAAGAACAAGTTTCTCGGCTAGATGCAATGAGTGGCTGTGAAAAAGTAAACCTATTAGTCGATAATTTCCCAAACGGCTTTGACGCGATTAAACAAAACAAAGTGTCGAGTAAATATGGTGATATTTGGCAAGCAAATTATAACCTTGTTGGTGACAACTGCCAAATTACCAGTTTGAGCAGTGCAAAGTCGACCTACCAATGCAATGCACAATACAGCGACCAAACACAAAGTGAATTAAGTTTTCAGCAAGCAACTAAACTGATTGCACAATGTTTATCAAATGACTGGAAACAAACCAGTACATCACAAAATAACGCCAATAAAATGGTATTTAAGCACCCACAAAAACAAGCTGTGATCACCATCATGAATGGACAAACACTCGCCAAATACAAAAAAACATGGCAAACCAGCTTTTCTGTTGGTGCAATCGCTAAATAAAGGGATAAGCCTCTAAATTGAGGCTATTCTAATACTATTTTAGTGGTCGGCTTAGCAGCCCCTAGTTCGAGAATTTCACCCATTCGCAATAATTTGAAATGAATTTCTTCACCGGGTTTGACGTCACGTAAATACTGGGCAATCTGAGTATAATTACTTTCATTTCCTAATATTTGGTGTGGACCAATTTTCAAGATTACATCGCCGCCCAACACCATAGCTTGATTTTGAATGCTGGCTTCTACTGTTCCACCGCGAAGGCCTACCGCTTCTGCAAAACTTTGCTTGGCAACTTTTTCAACCAACATGCCTGACGCCTGTGGCACATTTAACGCGGCTGCGATTTGTGGGTTGAGCACGCTAAATTCAAGGCCAAACCAAATAATAGGTTGATTTAATAATAGTTCCTTTATCATATTGCTACTTGCAGCAAACCCGAGACCTTCATTACCGCCTGATTGTGTTTCAATATAACTAACAACACCAATCAACTCACCGTTTACATTGAATAATGGGCCACCCGAATTCCCCTGGTTGATTGCCGCGTCTGTTTGCAGAAATTCGATGGTGCCCTTACCAACGCCCTGATGCAGTCGACGGCCACTTAAATGCCCGACCGTTAACGTATGACTGAGCCCATAGGGCGTGCCAATCACAAACACTTCATTGCCTATCTTCGCTTTACCCGAATCACCAAGTGCAATCGCCGGAAAATCATTTTCGGTTGATAATATTTTAATTAAGGCAATATCAGCCGCTTGATAGCTAGAAATAACTTTCGCAGCGTATTGGCCGCGACCTTTAACGTCGACAGTTAGCGTATCTGCGCTATTAACAACATGGGCTGCGGTAAGTATCAAGCCCTCTTTGTTAATCAAAGTGCCGGAACCTAAACTCGATTCAGTCGATGTGACTAACTGATCGTCCTCACTACGCACTTGTTGGGAGTCTGAGTAAATAATGACAACGGATTTATCAAGTTGACTGTACAAACGGCTATAGTCTCGTCCCTGTACCGAAAATGCCATTAAGATTAAACACCAAAAAACGATAAACGATTTTTTCATTCTAGTTCCACTCAATAAAAACAGTAAGTTGCAAGTATATCAAACATTTTTGCATGTAAAAGAAAATAAAAAAGCATCTTTTACGGATGCTTTTATTTATTAAACTCGACGCTTAACACTATAAACTTTTTGGGTAATCGACGCCGAGCCACGCTTTAAATAGTTGTTTTTGACGCTTTGTTGGACTGTCCATTAATTGCAGTGTTTTGCCGCTCGATGCAATGCTCGATAGTACAACGTCGACAGTGTAGAGTGTGTCCCGTCTAAAATAACTCATCGACACAGTTTCGTTTTCTTTATAGCGTGCCAAAAACTTATCGAGCGGTTCGCTAATTCGTAAGCCATTAATCGCAATAATTTCATCGTCAGTCGTAAGACCTGCACGCCAAGCATTGCTGTCACGCGCAACGTGCCTCACTTTATAGACGCCATTCGAATTGGATGTTTCAACGTTAAGGCCTGCTTTAAATTTAACTTTGTCACTATAGCCAAATGTTAATCCAACCGTTTCGAATAATGAGGCAAAGTCAATGTCAGCTGGGGTTTCAACAAATGAACGCCACCAAGCGTTATAATCTTTTTTTGTTAACTTCGAGGCGATTTCGATAATGTCTTTATCGGTATACCCTTTTGGAAGTGCAAACTCTTTATACAATACCTTGTGTACATCGCGATAACTGACCTTACCGTTCGTTTCTTTTAACATATCGATATCAAGTGCAAGAGAAATCAGACTGCCCTCAGCATAAATATTAGTACTGAAGTTTTTTGCGTGATCGCCCGATTGGTTTATCCATTTATCAAAGCTTGTCTCTGATGCACTTTGTACTTTGCGCCCAGGTGTCGCAAAATGGCGATTAATACTTTTATTTAAAGCCTTAAAATATTCTTTAACCGAGATAATGTCGCCACGTACCAACAACTGATCATCAAAATAACTTGTTGACCCTTCTGCTATCCAAAGTAAGTTCGAATAGTTGTGATCAACATAGTTATAAGGAACTAGCCCCTGCGGGCGATACGCCTTCACATTCCAAGTGTGCACGAACTCATGGGACGCGGTCGTCATAAAACTGATGTAATCGTCTCGTTTTGAAAAACTATCGCGATGGCGCTGTATAATCGTCGAATTAAGGTGCTCTGTTGCACCGCGTGCGCCAGAGGTCGCATGTATCATAAATACATATCGTTCATACGGATAGTCATGCCAAATATCAGAACCTGTTTTAACGAGTTTTTTTAAATCCGTTTTAATTTGTTCAATGTCATAGTTACCATGACCCCAAACAACCAATTCGTAGTCTCGGCCATCGACTTGCCATGCAACGTGCTGGTTAATGCCCGTCTCAATCGGCGAATCGACAAGTATGTCGTAGTTATTTGCAACGAATTGATGTTTGTGAACGCCGTTTATCATACCTGAAACACTTCGCCACGAATTTGGTACATCAAGCGTAACCGTAACTGATTTTGCACGATATCGCTCAGCAAACATGAAAAAACCGGACGCGTCGATAAATGCATGACTGTTGTCAATATGTCGCGAACGTAAACCGAGTTCATTCGCATAGACTTGGTATTTAACCGTTATTTTTGTTCGTTTTTTAAGATTAATGCGCCATGTATTGCTATCAATTTTATGCCACTTTAACGAAACGCCGCCGCTACCTTTGGCATCAAACATACGAATCCCGTTGGCCATATCAAGGATTTCGTATCGACCTGTGCGCCAAGATGGCAATTTTACATCAAGAAACGGAGCCTCTGTTTCTGGAAAATCAATAGCGACATTTGCGAGATGATGTGTGCCATCATCAATCGACAATCGGTAGTCAACATTCGCGAATGATAGAGTCGGTAGTAACCATAAACAGGCCACAATAATTGTAAGTATTAATTTCATGTTTCATTGTATGAATTGTTAAGTTGGCAACAAATTACGATAAAAATTTCGATAGCGCGACTAAATGAGACAAAATACCTACTTTATGTTTCATCTTATTTAAAGATATTTAAGAGTTTCATCAAAGTTAGCACTCGTATTAGTGTTCATAATCATCTAAACTTTAGCTACAACAGATAACTACTTGATTAACGGAATCAACGCAAAAGTTGTTTCGCAATAGAGGCGTTTGTGACAACAGAAAAAGAATTACTGCAACGCAGACTTGAGCAAGCGATAGTCAATCGCAAAAAAATTGAAGAATCGTGCAATACACAAATTGATTTATTAACTCAATTTATTTCTCGACTCTCAGTTGTTTGTAAAGGCCAAAATGTAGAACTTGATAATCGACTCGCGAAGTTCCGTTCAGAACTAAAAAAGGGTGTCGACTTTGAACTCGTTATGCCACTCATTAGCGAAACCTTGTCACTATTGACTGAGCACGGCAAGAAAAACGAAGCTAATTTTAGAAAATTACACATGAGTGTCGAAAGTGCCGGTAAAAAGCTCCAAAAAAAGCAAGGCTTACCACCGGAACTACGACGAAATTTGCGTAGCCTGTTAACGTCTGATCTCGATAAAATTAAAGCAACTAACGACTTTATACCTGTGTTATCGAATCTTGTTGAAATCTATCATCAAGTGCTCGAAAAAAGCACCCAAGCAAATGGCACTGTGGCTGAAAACTCGGCACCAGAATTAGCCCAAGAGTTACTCAATTTAACCAGTGAGCTTGCTTTTGAAGGTGATAGTGCTAAGCGCTTAGACTTTATTAAACGTCAGGTTTGTGAAAATCAAACGATGTCTGTTTTACTTGATTCATGTGTTGAAATAATTCGCATAATTGTCGCGACTATATCGCAAGAACGAGATTCTGCGCAAAACTTCTTGCTCGCAATTAATGAAACATTATCGATACTGCATCAAAGCTTACTCAAGTCTGTAGAACGCTCAAACGACATTGGGTCGCAAATGAGTGACCTTAATACTCGAATTCAAGCCAAAATTGCATCAATTGAAACCGAAGTTGACTCGGCATCGAGTGTGGCACAATTAAAGCAAGTAATCAGTCATAAAATCGAAGCACTCACCCTCGATATTCAAGCAAAAGAACAGCTTGAAATTGAAGAGCGTGATAACTTAATTTCGTCGTTTAACACCATGCAACATCGCGTTACCCAACTCGAACGTGAAACCGCAATGTATCGCGAACGACTTGCAGAGCAACGCTTCAAAAGTTTACAAGACAGTTTAACCGAATTGCCAAACCGCGCAGCATTTGATGAACGCATGGCGATTGAGTTTAATGCATTTCAACGTAACAACAATAGCTTATGCTTAGTCGTGCTTGATATCGATTTTTTCAAAAAAATTAACGACAATTATGGTCATAGCGCTGGAGATAAAACACTGCAAGTGATTGCTAAGGCACTTAAAAAGTCGATTAGAAAAACCGATTTTTTAGCCCGTTTTGGTGGTGAAGAATTCATTATGTTGATGCCCCACTCTGATTTAGAGCAAGTCATCGTCCCGTTAGAAAAGCTGCGTAAAACCATTAAAGCGATCCCATTCAAATTTAAAAACAAGAATGTGACGATTACCATTTCGATTGGTGCGACCCAATTGAAAGCAAACGACACGTTTCAAGAAGCCTTCGATAGAGCGGACTCTGCCCTTTATGAAGCAAAAAACAATGGTCGTGATCGCCTCGTAATAAAAAAGTAACTTGTACATTCATAAAAAAAATCTATCCTTAAATTATGAGGTTAAGTAAATATTAGCCTCATATTATCGCCTAGCTGAACAGCGTTGGCTGTTCCGCTCGAATCCGTGTTAGCAAGACTTTTACGCAATTAAGTCAGCTTCAGATAACATCGTAATTTACTCAAAAAATATACGTTGTTTATTACAGAATAAGGATTGTCTATGCTCGTACAACTTAATCCCGACGGAATTTTAGATCTTTTGTCACAACTTGAAGTCGACTCGTTAAAGCAAAGTTCTACAAGTAACTTATATCGTTTGTTTCGCAATTGTTCACTCGCCGTGTTAAATGTCGGTAGCCACACCGATTCAAGCTCCGAAATTTATGATAAATATAAAAGTTTCGATATTAATTTATTAACCCGTGAACGCGGTCTTAAAATTGAATTGCTTAACCCACCCGAATCCGCATTCGTCGATGGCGAAATTATAAAAGGGATCCATGAACATTTGTTTGCTGTGATCCGAGATATTCTGTTTTACCAAAACAGACTCACCAACGGCACCATAAATTTAACAAGTTCAGATCATATCACACATGCTGTATTTGATATGCTGCGTAATGCACAAGCATTACAAACAAATGAAGACCCTAATATGATAGTTTGTTGGGGTGGTCACTCAATCAACGAGGTTGAATATAAATATACAAAAGAAGTTGGTTATCAACTTGGGTTGCGAGGCCTCAATATTTGTACTGGTTGCGGACCGGGTGCTATGAAAGGTCCAATGAAAGGGGCAACAATTGGCCACGCAAAACAGCGTTCGCACCACAATCGCTATGTTGGTTTAACTGAGCCTAGTATTATTGCAGCTGAGCCGCCCAACCCAATTGTCAACGAACTCGTTATTCTACCTGATATCGAAAAACGACTCGAAGCGTTTATCCGCACTGCACACGGCATTATTATATTTCCTGGTGGTGCGGGAACCGCTGAGGAACTACTCTATTTACTTGGAATATTGCTCCACCCTGCCAATGAAAAACAAGTATTACCTGTTATTTTAACCGGGCCGAGTTCAAGTGCAGATTATTTTAAACAACTCGCGCTATTTATACAAAGCACACTGGGTGAGCAAGCAATGAGTAAGTTTGAGATTATTGTCGATGATCCAGAACTTGTTGCTAAACGCCTCAAAAATGCAATGACAAGCGTACGCGATTACCGAAAAGAGCAAGGCGATGCATATCATTTTAATTGGACGTTAAAAATTGAGCCTGAGTTTCAGTTACCTTTTGAGCCAGAACACGAGAATATGGCATCACTCAACCTCCAATTAGGTCAACCGGTGGAACAACTTGCCGCAAATTTGCGCCGCGCATTTTCGGGTATCGTCGCAGGCAATGTTAAAGATGAGGGCATACAAGCGATTAAGCGAAATGGCGTATTTGAGCTAAGTGGCGATAAGGCGTTAATGAAAAAAATGGATACGCTACTGCAAGCATTTGTAAATCAAGGTAGAATGAAACTACCGGGATCAACATATACACCTTGTTATAAGATTAATACTTAATGACAAAATCACTTTTGCTTATTGATGCGCTAAATTTAATTCGGCGCATTTTCGCGGTAGAACGTAACCACGCGACTGATGACATTGCTGTGCGAAATACCTCACAACGTGTCGTTAATGCATGCCTTAAATTAATAAAGACAACTTCAGCGACCCATGTCGCTGTTGTCTTTGATGGTCAAAAGAGTTGGCGTTACCAATATTACGAAGGATATAAGCAATCACGTTCCCCAATGCCAGAAGCATTATCATTAAATCTAAAAAATATCGCCAATGAATTATCGAATAAAGGGATCTGCATTTATTTTCCCGACAATGACGAAGCAGATGACGTCATAGCGACACTCGCTACAAAAGCAGCCCAACATGGCATTAATTCAACCATAGTGTCAACCGACAAAGGATTTCTTCCTTTGATGTCAGGGAAAATTTCAGTCTATGATTACTTTTCAAAGTGTTATCTCGATGCAAAATACGTGGAAAATAAATTTGGCGTATTAACTGATAATTTAACTGAATACTGGGCTTTATGTGGCGATAAAACCAACGATATACCTGGCGTTTCAGGAATTGGCAAAAAGTCTGCTCAAACTATTTTAAATCAACACCGGTCGTTAAAAGATGCATTAACTAGCGATGCGCTTAATAAAAATATAATTTCTAAGTTACAACACGGGTTAAACGACTATATACTATCAAAAAACTTAGTTTCACTGAGAACAGACATTTTACTTGGTTTTACCCTTAAAGACCTACGTTATTATGTTTTGAAATAGGCACATACATTGAATAAAAAACTTGTCAGATATCTTATTCTTGGCTTAGGACTCTACGGCGTCATAGCTGGATTAGTTATTGTCTTTTATAATGATGATCCGCAGTCCATGTACTGGGAAGATAGAGAGTCATTTAATAATCGGTATTTGGCAAAGCTGTCCATCGATGAACGACTCTCAATCGATACAGTGATTAATAATATAGGCGCACCCGATCTGACGTTCGCAAAAACTGCAGATAACGACAAATTACAAATTCTTTATTATCGAACCCAACATGTAAAGTCAGACGGTATTACAACGCTCGATGAATGTACTGGTTTATTGTTTAGAAATGATATTTTAATTGCCTGGGGCCCTGGCGCTGCAACTGCTTTTGCTAGCACCGAACAAGGAATATGATGCGCGATATTGACCTAGCGAAGCTCTATCGTCAAATCGATATATTATTAAATCTTTACTATCACAAAGACAAGTGGCATCACATAACGCCCTTATTAGCAAACTTGTCAGAGCAGGTTGTTACGCTTTTTAATCGCGAGCCTCATCGCGCACTAGCGAGTATTCAACTACAAAGTCACCAACATTCATATACCGTAAGACTTGTCGTTAATCAGTTATTGATTGCAAATTCACTTTGCCGTGCATTTAATTTGTCAGCTCAATCACAGCAGCAGCTATCGTCACTCGTTCTCTGTCAATATTTATGTGTCAATAAAGAAATAGTGCGCCAAGCAGCAGGTCATACGTTAAACAATGAACAACGTAAACTCGTTAAGTTTAAATTACATTATGCGCAAAAGTTGATCGCAAGATATGGTTCAAGCCAAAAATATATTCAACAGGCCCTTAAAGAGTTAGTCGACAACCAATTTTCGCTTTATCAAAGTGACACCCGCCTCGTCACATTGAGTTCAAAATTAGCGACATTAATTACTGCGAGTAGCACGCGCAAACCACATACCTTGTTTAGTGCAGCACAACTCATTTATCACAGTGCATCATGCAAACGTGTTAAAACTGATTTGCGTTATCTATTTTCAAAACTTCCTGAACCATTATCAGGAAGTATATTGGCGATTAATGGTGAACCGCATGTTCACATAGAACAACTTGCCGAATCCAAATATTTACTGTTTAAACTAACGCATAAAAAATTGTCGCTACAAGGGCGATTTGTATTAAAAGATAAACTTCCGAATCAATGTCCGCGTCCAGTTTGCCAAACATCGCCCGAATTTATCAGCAAACTCATCATGAGTGGCACTGATCATTTTAAAGATAAGCATGCCCAAGCCCTTAATTTAAATCAACATAGCGACAGCAGTGATAAACCAGATGTTTTTGTCGCGTCAGATAACATCGAAAAAATTGAGCTATATTTGTCATCAAATAGTGGTATAAAACAACGCTTATTAGAGCGTGTTAGTGACGCAACAACGAATAAAACGGTGATTACATCAACAAGCCATGCCATTCGTTTTTTAGGTATTGTTCGTACATCCGAATTTATTGAACGCGAAAGCGCGATACAAACACTTGCAACGATTAATCACATTAATTGGCGACATTTCATTGACCGAACTCGGTTTTTACTAGACGTTATTGACCTTGTTTGCGAGCAAACGGGCTATCACACGTCTTCATTACCAGTTGAAGTGCTCAAAGCGCTTGCAAACATAGTGGCACAAACGCCAAATCTGACAATTAGCCACCCTGCAACACATGTAAAACGAGCTCATCCGTTACTCTTTACTCAAAACGTGACGCAAACACACGACCTTAAAAACAGCTCAATCGAACAATTTACGAATAATCTCTTGAGCGATACTGGACACGCCGCATCCTCTTCTCAAGAATCCATACTTCAATTAGCTTACTTGACCTTAGAATATATTTTTGACCCGAATGACTCGCGTTTAAATAAATTATCGATTTTCATCCGGCAATTAAATCTATCAATTGACACTTCAAACTATCTAAACGCAATCACCGAACTTAGTCCCAAGAATAGACTATAAATAAACTCTATAATGGCCATTAATCATATTTATTGGCATAAAAGAAACTGAGTTGATATAAATCCGCGTTTGAATATTCATTCGAACATATAAGATATTAATTCTCATTACTCGACTTTTTAAGGAAGTATAAATGGCAAAACAAACTATCACCGTTATAAAAGGCGACGGGATTGGTCCAAGTATCATAGATTCAGCTATCGCAATTCTTGATGCTGTTGGCTGCGAATATGACTATGAATACGTTGACGCCGGTCTTGTAGCGCTTGAAAATACAGGTGAATTGTTACCACAAGCGACACTCGATGCCATTGCAAAAAATAAAATCACACTCAAAGGTCCACTTACAACACCCGTAGGTGAAGGCTTTACCTCAATTAATGTTACGTTGCGTAAAAAGTTTAACCTTTACGCAAATGTTCGCCCTGTAAAGTCATTCGAAGGTACAAAGGCGCGTTATGAAGACATCGACATCATCACAGTAAGAGAAAACACACAAGGAATGTACTCTGGACTTGGTCAAGTTGTATCTGAAGATGGTTTAGAAGCAGAAGCGATGTCAAAAATCACGCGCGAAGGCGCTGAAAAAATTGTCACATTCGCATATGAACTAGCCAAAAGAGAAGGCCGTAAAAAAGTAACGGCGGTTCATAAAGCAAACATTCTAAAATCGACGTCAGGACTATTTTTGCAAGTGGCTCGTGAGATTGGTGAACGCTATCCAGAGATCGAATCTTCTGAGATGATTGTTGATGCAACCTGTATGAAACTTGTGATGACTCCGGAAGAATTTGACGTCATTGTCACAACAAATTTGTTCGGTGACATTTTATCAGATCTTTGTGCGGGCCTTGTTGGTGGGCTAGGAATGGCACCAGGCGCGAATATCGGCAAAGATGCAGCTATCTTTGAAGCTGTTCACGGCAGCGCACCTGATATTGCAGGAAAAAATCTAGCCAACCCGACTTCCGTAATCCTTGCGTCAATTCAAATGCTTGAATATCTTGGTGAAGCAGATAAAGCCAGTCGTATTCGTCAAGCCGTTGCAGACGTTATAAAATCAGGTGATCGTACAACCCGTGATTTAGGTGGTAGCCACGGTACCACCGACTTCACTCAAGCAGTTATAGAACGCCTATAAAAATTAAGCCCTGAGCATAAGTTCAGGGCTTTAATTTACACGATACGTTTTCTTCTTAAACCAACTAACGCGAGTAATAACAAAACAACCCCACTACTGCCGCCGCTTGAACCGCTAGTAGATTTAGTCGTTGTTTTATTCGGTGCTACAACCGACACCTCAATGGTTTCGACTTGTTCCGTACCCACAGAGTCTGTGACAGTCAGCGTTACTGAGTAATCTCCTTCGTTTGCATAGCTATGTTGAGGCGATTGCAGGGTACTTACGTTCCCGTCACCAAAATTCCATGCGTAACTATAAGTGCCACTACCACCTAGCACAACGCTTCTAAAACTAACCACAAGATTTGATGTTGTTTTACCGAGTGTGATGTCCATAGGTACCCTTGTAGTTACAGTTTGATTAGCGCTCAGCACGCTACCATTGGCATCAGTCACCGTTAAACTAACGGTGTAATCGCCCGACTTAGTATAGGTGTGACTTGTTGAAAGCGCATTCGAACTAACCCCATCACCAAAATCCCAGACGTATGAAAATGGCGCAACCCCACCATCAAAACTCGCATCGACCTCGATAGTACCTTCACCCGGCGAAATAACTAATGCTAGATTGTTTAACGCAGGTGCAACAGACACCGTATTTTCAATAATCAGATCATCGGACGCTTGTTTAGATACGGTCAAGCGTACTTGATAGTTACCTGCCGCTTGGTAGGTGTGAACCGGCTGTGACGATGTGCTCGTATTGCCATCACCGAACTCCCAACGTATTGTATCACCCTCTTCCACCGTCACATTCTCAGGAATAAAGGTAACGGTGAGTCCAGATACCGTTGCGCTGAAATTTGAAACCGCAGTACGAGTCAATGCAATTGACGCTGATGTGCGAAGAGTCGCTTCATCAATAACTTCCATCGACAGGCCGAGCTTCGGCAGCTTTAAACCCGCTTGAGGATTATTCGGCGCGCTATAGTCCAAACTGTCAGAAAAAAGCGATATTGGCGTTAAGTTCTGATCACCTAAACCACTTCGTTGTTCATAAAGTGAAAATGCCGCATCTCTCACCTGAATATAACTACTAACAGGTTTTTCGTTACGTACAATACTATTTTGGTCTGCATCGACGACGCCAATGAACCCTTCTCCTGGATGTTCACCCACTTTGTTATCAGTAAAGCCATCATTTCGATACCATACTAAAACGCCAGGACTATAGCCTTCACCGCTTAATCCCGCGTCTGTCCCTTGGTCACTTCGCAACTGAATGTAGTAATTATGACTCGGTCCATCCTGTGTAGAGAGAATGCGTTTTATATTAACCAACTCTGCACTATTTGGTACTTCGGCATTGTCACGCCAAACTATATCATCACTGTTTTTCACTTTGACATCGTCAAAGGCGAGTCCATACCCTAATTCATAGGCGTCAGTTATATAAACGACCTCAAGTGTAACCGTTTGTCCTTTATACGTAGAAAGGTCGGCTTCGATATCAACCCAACCAGGTGTGCCTTCAGCACCTGCAATGTCTTTGGAATTACCCGTAATTGTATGAGCAACATTAGGGTGTTCAGGGTTAGATGCAAGACTGCGATTTGTTTCAATCGACGTTCCATTGACACTTACCAGCGCATAGTCGTAATAATTTTCAATCCCCCAATGCGCTTTCATGCTTAGTTTTAAATCAGGTGAATCAGGCAGCGCAATTTGCGTACTATAAATAAACTGTGTCGCATTCTTAGCACCTGTAAAGTATTGATACTCCCCTTCATAAGGCGAATAGAATGGCTTTTGTACAGGCGGTAAATTAATTTTAACTTGATTGACACTTTGGTTATGGCTAACTGCATCGACAAGGTCAACAACCGTTGTTTTATCATTTAGCTGGTCAAGTTCAAATTCACGTTGATTAATCCAGTTACCACCAAATTTAGTTTGTAAGAAGTCTCTTGCCCACGGGCTAAACGAGACTGGTCGGGTCCCTGCGGGACTGCCTGCCCAGCTGCCCGCTGACATCACAGACCACGCAGCGACAGGTTCACCAACATCATCGCCACCTGTGTCGTATTCATCTGGAAGACCTAAATCATGGCCGAATTCATGAACAACAACACCCGTTGCAGCATCAATTGGGCAAATTGTATATTTATAAATTCTATGTTGCGTATTAGGCACTGCGAGTGGTTGATATTGTTCGTCCGTCGCATAAAACTGATGCGACCAAATTGCATCGCCGCCTATCACACCGCCGCCCGCTTCTTCGCCAACACTTGAGTGGAACACCATAATATGATCAACAATACCATCAGGTTGCTCGACCGTTCCAGGAACAACACCATACGGGTTCATAAAATCATACTCAGCAAGGTCGATTTCGTGTTCTTGGACCGCCTTAGTGACTGCTTCTAAAATCAAAGCGGGCACATTTTTATCTTTTCGCTCAACGCCATCAACCGTTTCTTGACCACCATAGTGAGCAGCATTATTGTCGGCAGTCACCCAGTCATAAACTTGGCCAGTCAACTCGAAGCTTTGACCCGACTCGTGCATATAATACTGAAAAGCGGACTCGATCGTTTGTTGGTTCGGCCCAACAAACCCTTGGTCTGAAAACATCAGAGATTGGTAATGCGACACCGGATATTCAGGGTAATACATTGCTGTATCATCTGCTGATAAGCGATTGTTATTGTGAGGAAGGTCCGGGAAGTCCACCAAAATACCAAGCACTTTAACTTTATTTGCTTGCGCAACATGACCTTGTGCTTTTAGTTCACGTTGAATTAATTTTTTGCGATTTGCGAGCTGTCGTTGGATCTGCGCTTCTTTGTAAAGCACATCCTTTTTCAATTTTTCTGCTAACCTGTTATCAACGCCTTTGATATATCCATTAACAGCGATATCAATTTCGTTTTGAGTCGAATGTTTGCCAATAACACCGCGTTTTTTTAGCCAATACGTGATTTGTGCTTTGTTGATAACACCAAGATCCACTGGACTGATTTTAATAACGTCACTTTTTGCGTTTGCATATGACGACGCCATAACAAGGGAAGCAAGCGCCATAAATTTATACATATTCTCTCCTACTTTTACATTGTCAGATAAACTCGACATGTAAAGAGTTCTAACCGATAGCGTTAAAAAACCCCGTAGAGTAAAGTTTTGCTCAACAAATGCAATCAACTTATTAACAACAAATAGATTAACCTCGAAGAATCAACAAGATAAAAAATTACGTAAAGTAAACAAATGTAACCTATATGTTGACGTTCATTTTCAGTGACGCTAATTATTCAACTAATAGCCATAACTATGCAGTTCATCTAAAATATTTGAAGTTATTTTTTTAAGTTTTACACTGTGCATTGCGCTACATAAACACGTGTGTTTTATTGAGGAAAAAATGAAAAAATTAATGACTGCACTTTCGATATCATTGGCTGTTACCTCACCAATGTGTCTTGCAAATGATACGCTAACACTTGATGATTTAGCGAAAATTAACACTGTCTCCGCTACAACTATAAGCCCAAACGGAGAACAAATTGCGTTTACACGTTCTATACCAAGAACCGTGTATAAAGATAAAGACGGACTTAACTATACTCAACTATTCGTTGTCGATGATAAAAAAGTAGAACGACCGTTCATTACAGGGCCTGTTAATGTCTCAAATTTAAATTACTCAGCTGATGGGCAATTTATTTACTTTTTAGCAAAGATGAGCAAAGACAAACACAAGTCGCTTTATCGTATACCAGTTGATGGTGGTCAAGCGCAATCAGTAATGCACCTGAAAAATACAGCGATTAGCGATTACAGTTTGAGTCCAGATAACAGTAAAGTCGCATTATTGGCACTGCCAACTAAAACTAAAAAGAAAGTAGAAAAAGAAAAAAAGCTTAAAAAGCTTGGTTTCAAAGCGGAAGTTTACGAACACGACTTAAAAAATAAGTCGCTATTTATTGTTGACTTAAAGAAACATGAAAAAGCACTTTCTCCAACTGCGTTGCCCTTTAACGATTATGTGAGTGACGTAAATTGGTCTCACGATGGGACACAGTTACTAGTCAAAACACAGCCATCAGCGCTAATCGACGACAAATACATGAAATCGCAATGGCATGTATTTAATGTAAAAGCGAACTCTGTTTCTCTATCGTTTGCAACTAAGGGTAAATTAGGTGATGCCGAATTTTCATATGACGGGAATTATGTTGCAATTTTAGGCGCAGAAGACCAGCATGACCCAGCAACAGGACGCCTCTATTTAGCGAACGCCAAAACAGGTCAAATAAACGATTGGCTGCCGGGCTTTAAAGGCCATATTGCCGATTTTGAATGGGCAAATAAGTCTAACCACCTTTATTTTTCTGCACATGTAGGCACAGAGAGCTTTGTTGCGAAAATTAAACCTGGAAGCGCTAAATACAAAACACAGCTCAAACCGGGTAAACTAATTACAGGTAAATTAAGCGTTTCTGATTCGGATAAAACCATTGCATTGGCTGCTCATTCTCGCAACCATCCTAACGAAGTCTTTATGCTTCGTTCAAAGAAAGCGACACGTTTAACGAACTCAAATCCATGGCTTGACAAAAAGCGCTTAGCGAAACAAGAGACAATCGCTTTAAAAGCGCGCGATGGCGTTGAATTGGACGGCGTCTTAATCTACCCGCTTGATCATAAAGAAGGCACACGTTACCCACTCATCATGTCAGTTCACGGTGGTCCGGAAAGTCATGATAAAGACGGTTGGGTAACCAACTATTCTCGCCCTGGTCAGATGGCTGCAGCACGAGGCTATGCGGTATTTTACCCGAATTATCGCGGCTCGACTGGTAAAGGCGTTGACTATTCAAAACTTGGGCAAAACGATTATGCTGGCAATGAGTTTAACGACTTAGTTGATATGAAAGCGCATCTTGTAAATATAGGTCTGGTTGACACAAATCGTGTTGGTATCACTGGCGGTTCGTATGGTGGTTACGCATCGGCATGGGGCGCGACAAAACTAACCGAACATTTTGCAGCAAGTGTAATGTTTGTTGGTATTTCGAATCAGTTGTCAAAGTTTGGTACAACCGATATTTCAAACGAAATGCACCTGGTACACGCTCGTTCATATCCTTGGGACAAATGGCAGTACTACCTCGAACGTTCGCCTATTTATTGGGCGGGCCAATCAAAAACTCCGCTACTAATTATGCATGGTAAAGATGACCCACGAGTTCATCCCGCACAATCAATGGAACTCTATCGTTATATGAAGGTACAAGGTAAAGATGTTCGTCTTGTGTATTATCCAGGCGAAGGACATGGTAACAAGCGTATTGCAGCGAAACATGACTATAGTTTACGTTTAATGAGATGGATGGATAATTACCTAATTCACGGAAAGAAGACAATGCCAACTCATGAAATTGACCACGCTTCTAACATAATAAAAGAAGACTAAAAATTTCAATTCCAAAAGGGAGTATATGCTCCCTTTTTTTAATTCAGCAATAATTATTCACTTTAATCCTTATAGCAAGCAAATATCCGCATAAACAATCCAAAATACCCCCTTTATTTTTGCGCAAAAAGCCTCAATTAATCGTTGACAATTCGTTAAAAAAAAATTAAAAATAGATCCAGATATTCATTAACTACTATTTTTATATGTTTTTTAATCGCTTCGTAAACCTACTAGTCGTCCTGGTCTTATTACAAGTCACCAGCGGGTAGGTCGTAGCAGAAAATATATAAAAATACAGACCCCCGCAGCAGCGGGGGTTTTTTTTTGCTTAAATGCATAGAGGAATGAGGATGGAACAAAAAATGATGTCTGGCGCTGAATTAGTTGTACAGGCACTAAAAGAGCTTAAGGTAAAGTATATCTTCGGCTATCCCGGAGGCAGTGTGCTGGATATTTATGACGCACTATTTGCCGAAAATGAACTTGATCATATTTTAGTGCGTCATGAGCAAGCAGCAACTCATATGGCTGATGGCTATTCCCGCGCGACCGGTAATGTTGGCGTTGTGTTAGCAACGTCAGGTCCCGGTGCAACGAACTGTGTGACAGGCATTGCAACTGCCTATATGGACTCAATTCCAATGGTCGTGCTGTCAGGGCAAGTCCCTTCCAACCTTATTGGTGATGACGCATTTCAAGAAACCGATATTGTCGGCTGTTCCAGACCCATCGTTAAGCACAGTTTTAACTGTCGCGATGCGAATCAAATACCTGAAATCTTAGCGAAAGCCTTCTATTTAGCACGAACTGGGCGACCCGGTCCTGTTGTTGTTGAATTGCCAAAAGACATTCTAAACCCAAGCTTGTCTTTTGAATATAAAATGCCAAGTGATATTAGCATGCGCTCATATAACCCGAGCAACAAAGGGCACACTAAGCAAATTAAAAAGGCAGCTCAGGCAATCGTTGAAGCGAAAAAACTGGTTATCTATTCAGGCGGTGGAATCGTCTTATCAGATACCTCAGAGCAATTAACTCACCTAGTCGAGTCGTTAAACGCGCCGATTACCAACACTCTTATGGGCCTCGGCGGTATTAGTGGAACCCATCCAAACTTTATTGGCATGCTCGGCATGCACGGAAATTTGGAAGCAAACAAAGCGATGTCGAATGCCGATGTCATTTTAGCACTGGGTGCACGATTTGATGATCGAGTAACAAATAACGTCAAAAAATTCTGTCCTGATGCAACAATTGTTCAAGTTGATGTTGACCCAACGTCGATTTCAAAAACAATTCAATGCCATATTCCGGTTGTTGGCGATCTAAAAACGGTATTTTCACAGTTACAAGCACAAATAGATAAGCTTGCAACGAACATTGACCGCAGTGCGCAAGAAGATTGGTGGCGTACCATTAATAATTGGCGTGAACAAAAATGTTTGAGTTACGACACCACCAGCGAAAAAATTAAACCACAGCATGTCATTGAAACACTCTATAAAGTGACCAATGGAGATGCTTACATTAGTTCGGATGTTGGGCAGCACCAAATGTTCGCGGCGCAGTACTATCCGTTTAAAAAACCGCGTCAATGGATTAATTCAGGCGGACTCGGCACGATGGGGTTTGGTTTTCCAGCGGCCATGGGGGTTAAAATGGCATTTCCCGAGGCTGAATCAGTCTGTGTAACCGGGGACGGCTCAATTCAAATGAACATTCAAGAATTGAGTACGTGTATGCAATATGGCTTGCCCGTAAAAATTATTTCACTAAATAATCGCTCACTTGGTATGGTAAGACAGTGGCAGGATATGATTTATGCAGGCCGACACTCATGTTCTTATATGGAATCATTGCCTGATTTTGTTAAATTAGTCGAAAGTTATGGCCATGTGGGTATTCAAGTTAACCACCCGAATGAATTAGAAAGTGCACTAGAGCATGCATTTTCACTCAAAGATCGCCTTGTTTTTGTTGATATAAATGTCGACGAAACAGAACACGTTTACCCAATGCAAATTCGTCACGGTGCTATAGACGATATGTGGTTAAAAAAAGGAATTAAAGCCTAATGAAACACATTCTCGCAATCCTATTAGAAAATGAACCAGGCGCATTATCGCGTATCGTTGGCCTATTTTCGCAGCGTGCATACAACATCGATAGCTTAACAGTCGGCCCGACAGATGATCCGTCGTTATCACGCATTACTATTACAACGAAAGGCGATGAACGCATACTCGAGCAAATCACAAAGCAAGTGAATAAGCTTGTTGATGTATTAAAAGTAATCGATTTAACCGACAACAATCATATTGAACGCGAACTTATGCTAATAAAAGTTGTCGCCTTTGACGAAAAAACGCGTGCCGCAGTAACCCGCGTTTCCGACGTCTTTAAAGGTGAAATCTTAGATATGGGTAAAACGACGTATACGATTCAAATTGTTGGCAGCAGTGAAAAGCTGGCGTCATTTATAGATACACTCAATAACGAAAGTGACGTAATTGAAGTTGTGCGCTCGGGTGCTGTTGGCTTAGGTAGAGGTGACAAGGGGCTTAAAGCATAATAAAAGGGGCTTATTAGCCCCTTGTACAGTTATTGGGATGATAATAACTCTTACAAATTAGTTAACGCTATCTTTCAAACCTTTACCCGCTTTGAACGTTGGGATATTAGCTGCGGCGATTTGAATTTCTTCACCTGTTTGTGGGTTGCGACCAGTACGAGCAGCGCGTGCTTTTACTGAAAACGTACCAAAACCAACAAGAGCAACTGAGTTACCATCTTTTAGTGAAGTTGATACTGCACCTGTGAATGCATCTAACGCGCGACTAGCTGCCGCTTTTGAGATTTCAGCATCAGCAGCGATTTTTTCAACTAATTGTGCTTTATTCATTATAGATTCCTATCTTTATTATTTTGCCTTTGCAGACCCTATATTTATGTATTTTTATGAGATTGGCAATATCTATTTAACAATTTTTGTACAAAAAACGAAAATAATTATGGCAAAACCCAATTTGTTGCTTTTTCAACGTTTAACAGGCCGAAGATCATAGATCACAAATTGGCTAAGTGTATAGACAATGTAACTAGCAAAGAGACTAATTAACGGGATTAAGAATAAGGTAATTAAACTAAAGTTATCGATAAACATTGGGCCACTCCCAAATAACGCATATATTCTTAGTCGCAGCTAATATAAAAAAGGTTGTAAAAATATATAATTTTTTTAGTTAGCAAAGAACACAATAATTATATCCCATATAAATTCAAATCTACTTTGCCTTTATTAAATACAACGCCCTCACTGTAAAGTAACATAAATTGTTCTCTATATTTACTCGAGTCTTTTTCAAAACTTATTTTCCCCTGTGAATTAATCACGCGATGCCACGGTAAACTTGAGCCATCTGGTAAATTTTTAAGTAATGTGCCGACCAAACGCGCATTGTTAGGAAACCCTGCAAGTTTTGCGATGTTTCCATATGTCGACACCTTACCAACGGGGATGCTATGTATCGCCGTATAAATTGCGAGTTCTTTTTGTATCATCATTGTCATTCTATTTAGCGTTTAAATTTTGTTTCTAAGATCACCGACGATGTTGTGCGCTCTACGCCTTCAAGATTCCCTATGTCGTCAAGAATATGACTTAGTTGCTCAAGCGATTGCGCTTCAACAATCGCAATTAAATCGTATTCGCCGCTTATTGCGTGCAATTGAGTAATTGCGGGTATTTGTTTGAGATCAAGATTCGTTTTTGTTGTTAGCTTTTGTGTGACTTTTAACGATACATGTGCCGAAATTAGACTAGACAGATATGAGTTACCAAACTCAACACTATAGCCTTTTATTACGCCTTGCTGTTCTAACTTTAAAATTTTATTTTGTACTGTAGAACGAGATAAATCGAGGCCTCGTGCAAGATCGGAAACACTCATTCGCGCATTAGTATTAAGTAATGCAAGTAACCTTTTATCTAATTCATTTATCATTTTACATCCCAATCTAACCATAATGACCATATTATTACGCAAATTCACAAATATGACACTACAATTTGGCAAAAATTATCACCATAATGTAAAGCATGTAACGAATAAAATAAGCTCATATTGAGCAATAGCAACAAAAAGGTGAAAAGATGCAAGTAAATCGCGAGTTATTTGATGAAGTAATGGTTCCTAACTATGCGCCATCGGCAGTCATTCCAGTTAAAGGACAAGGGTCACGCGTATGGGACCAACAAGGAAACGAGTTCATCGATTTCGCCGGCGGTATTGCTGTAAATTGCTTAGGACATTGTCACCCAGCATTAGTAAATGCGCTGAAAGAACAAGGTGAAAAGTTATGGCACCTATCCAACGTGATGACCAATGAGCCAGCGTTGCGTTTAGCTAAAAAAATTACAGATGCGACATTTGCAAATAAGGTCTATTTTGCAAATTCTGGTGCAGAATCAAATGAAGCAGCTTTAAAGCTTGCACGTCGTTGGGCGCTCGATGTTCACGGTGAGCAAAAATCACAAATTATCGCGTTCAATAAAGGCTTCCACGGACGTACTTTCTTCACCGTTACCGTTGGTGGGCAAGCTGCTTATTCCGACGGCTTTGGACCAAAACCAGGTGATGTTGTTCACTGTGATTACAATGATTTAGAAGCTTTTGCGAAAACGATTAACGATAATACCTGTGCTGTTATGCTTGAGCCACTGCAAGGTGAAGGCGGTATTATTAGCCCGACTAAACAATTTATTCAGGGCGTTCGTGAATTGTGCGACAAGCACAATGCGCTCCTTATCTTTGATGAAGTCCAAACGGGCGTTGGCCGTACTGGCGATTTATATGCATATCAAGGCCTCGGTGTTACACCTGACATTTTAACAACCGCAAAAGCGCTTGGTGGCGGTTTCCCAATTGGCGCGATGATCACAACAACTGAAATTGCAAAACACTTGAAGATTGGCACCCACGGATCAACGTATGGTGGTAACCCACTTGCCTGTGCTGTCGCAGAAGCCGCTTTTGACACCGTTAATCAAGAGGATGTGCTCACTGGCGTTAAAGAAAAAGAGCAACTATTGAGAGATGGTCTTGCGAAAATTAATGCTAAATACAATGTGTTTTCAGAAGTAAGAGGAAAAGGCTTACTTATCGGTGCAGTTTTAAATGACGAGTATCAAGGTCGAGCACGTGATTTTCTAGTGGCATCTGCAAATAACGGCTTAATGAGTCTCGTTGCCGGCATCAATGTTGTTCGTTTTACACCATCACTTGTTATTACAAATGAAGAACTAAACGAAGGTTTAACACGTTTTGAAAAGGCAGTTGCCGAAGTAGTCAACGGTTAATAAATGGAGGCGAGGCCGTCTAGGCCTCGTTTACTTTACTTATGTTAGTATTACGACCTATTCTGAATTCCGATTTCGATGCTCTGAAGCAAGTAGCCATCGAATCCGGCCATGGATTTACATCATTGCCTGTATGTGACGATTTGCTCGAAGATAAGATTAGCCGATCGGTTGCAAGTTTTGAACGCGATATAACGAGCCCACGTGATGAAGGGTATTTATTTGTATTGGAAGATACAAATACGGGCGAAATTGTTGGCACAACGGCTATCGAAGCGGCTGTTGGTATGTCAGTTCCGCTCTATCATTATCATTTAGGTAAAACAGTCCATCACTCGCGAGAATTAAACGTTTACAACACTGTTGATATCTTAACAATGTGCAATGATTACACGGGATGTTCTGAAATCTGTACGTTATTTTTAAAGGAAAGTCATCGCAGTGGGTTTGCAGGACGTTTTCTTTCTCGAATTCGTTTTTTATTTATGGCCGAACATCAAGAGCGATTCAGTGACAAAATCATTGCGGAAATGCGCGGTGTGTCGAACAACGATGGCCACTCGCCATTTTGGCAATGGTTACAAGAACACTTTTTTTCGATCGATTTTCCGACAGCTGACCATTTAATTGGTACCGGAAACAAAGTTTTTATATCAGAACTTATGCCAAAATACCCAATTTACACAGCGCTATTAAGTGACAAAGCGCAGGCGGTTATTGGTGAAGTACACGACAAAACAAAGCCAGCTTTGCGCTTGTTGCAAAAAGAAGGTTTTGAATACCGAGGTTATGTTGACCTTTTTGATGCGGGTCCAACCGTCGAAGCACAGCTTAGTAACATAAAAACGGTAAAAGAAAGTTACAATGCACGCGTTAGTATTTGTGATTCGCTAAAAGACGGACAGTCTTATGCTATTTGTAATCAGCACATCAAAGACTTTAGAGCAATCTTTAGCGAACACGTCATTTTCAATGAGACCGAAAACGTTGTTCAGTTGTCATCTGATACTGCTAATGCGCTCAAAGTACAAAATAATGACATCGTTAGATTAGTCGCTTTATAAGATTAATAAGTCGCGCTTAATATACTAACCAACAGAATACAAAGGAAACCACTATGCACAACAATGTAGATACTCTATTTAATAATTTATGGCAAAATTACTTATCGGTCACTCCAAGCGCTGACGCAGTCCACAAATTATTGGGTAGCACTCAACAAGATGATGTTATTAATGACCACATCGCATTGCGTACATTTAATATAGAGAAAGTGGGCTTAGAAAAACTTGCAGCGCATTTTCTTGCAGTCGGATACACCGAATGTGGAGAATACCATTTTGAGGCAAAAAAACTCTACGCGAAACACTTTGAACACAGCGATCCAACTAAACCAAAAGTGTTTATTTCAGAACTTCTGGTAGAGAAGTTTTCCCAATCGTTGCAAGACACGATTCATTCGCTGGTAGACCAAATTGACGAAACTGCAGTGACTAATGATGATTTTTTATACTCAGGCACACATTGGTCAATTGATAGTAAAACCTACGAAGCATTGCTAAAAGAAAGTGAATATGCTGCTTGGACTGCCGCGTGGGGTTACCGTGCAAACCATTTTACAGTCAGCATTAATCATTTAGCAAAATTCACTAAAATTGAAGATGTAAACCAAGCTTTAAAAGACGGCGGTTTTGAGTTAAATACGTCGGGCGGAGAAGTAAAAGGCTCGCCTGAAGTTTTGCTAGAACAATCTTCAACTTTGGCTGATAAAGTAGCTTGTACATTTAGTGATGGTGACACTGTAATCCCTAGTTGCTTTTATGAATTTGCCCTTCGCTACAATAAACCAGATGGTGAAATTTACACCGGTTTTGTAGCAGCGTCAGCTGACAAGATTTTTGAAAGTACCAATGTTCGTTAATTCCCCTTGAATATTGGCAAGCGAGCGAAAGCTCGCTTTTTTTATGTTTGTAATTTGTAACAATTAATCATAGTTACGCATTCAGATAACCATGCTAACATAAGTTATGAGGTTAATTATTAAAACGAATATTTTGAGAGCGCTATGGAAATAAAGTGGTTAAATCGCCGGAATGCGTTGATTGGTTTTGGCTTAACTACTGTTTTATGCGCTGCCCTACTCTATTTTGTTCCAAACTTTTTGTATATTTCGCCTGCATTATTTTGGTATATACCCATACACAGTCTAATAAGTTGCTTATTACTTTTATCAGTGAGTGCAATTGCAAAAATAATTTCTATTGGCGTAATCACCAATACCCTCGCTACAGTCAGCCTATCAATTTCACTGTGTTGGTTACCGATGTCCATTGTATTTTCTGGCAACGTTCGAAATATCTTTAGTTCGAGTAGTTTGGTAAGCCAGGATGTATGGATAATAATAAGCATTATGCCGTTAGTTTTTTCAACAACTTGCTTTTTTATAACGCTATTTCAAAAAGCTAAGTTGCTTAAGACGCGGTAACTATGTCGTATTGCAACATGCGATGCTGATTACTTAACTCGTATATTTTAAACTGCTGAATACGCATTCGATAGGACGTAAAGCAATGGTCAAGCGGCTGACCCGCCATCACCCCAAAACTCTTCATCCATTTTTTTTCATATGAGCTAACATACCAACCTACCTGTTCGATACATGCTCTGAGGTTCTCCATTGCAGGAAAATGCTTTGACCAAGGTGATGTATTTAGTCTCCCAACTACTAATGTTAAGGGTTCGAGTGACTGCTCACTTTCTGCTAGCGCCTTAATAGACCGGTTGACTAAATTTCGGCGCTTCCAGCTTTGTTCATTGTTGATTGTGCCAACATTCGCTATTAATAATCTAACAACTTCATTATGAAACTTAATATCCAAATCAACGACGAACGCATCGCCCGCCAATTTATGGGCTGCTTTGCGACTAATCGGCCATTTGCTAATAACGCCTATCTGGCTCGGAAAGTTTTCACTCTCTCTATAGCCATAGCTAAATAGTTGTTTAGAAAATGATTTGAAACTCGGTTTATTATCTTCTTGTAACCCAAATAGAATATATATATCGCTGTCATGCTGTGCTAGGTGTCCAAATATTTCAGTATTTGTGAGTTGATCTATGTTTGCCTGCAGTACCCGAATTCCATTACTCTTTTTACCCGAAACTTTTTCTCCTTGCTTTAACACCAATTCATTTGAATAGTAAATTATATTCATTGAAACAAATACCACACCAAACAGAGTCGAAAATACAAACCATAACACTTTACTATGGAAAAATAACAAGACGAGTATTGCCAATGCCACAACCGCATATTGTATTTGGTAGCGGACTAACATATCGAACAAATATATATCACCTGCAAATGGCAACTTGGGTAACAATAACAAACCTAGCAAGGCACACAATAAGGTTACAAGAATTAGTTTCATCGACATCTCACACTTTCATAGATGCTTTAAGTTTAGTTCAAACAACCAATTACAAAAGTTTAAGATAAAGGAAAGGTTAAATAATCTCTGTTTCGAGTTGTGCTAAAAATCCCTGCATAAACCCAAGTCGACTTTTTGCTACGCGTTTTGCGCTATCGGTGTACATACTTTTATTTATATGTAATAACTTGGTATAAAAATGGTCGAGTGTAAACGCAAGATCGTCGGGCTTTCGCGAGTCACAAAAAGGATCCGTTTCACAATAAAGATTTCTATCAAGTGCAGTGCCAACTTGAATGCACCGTGCAATACCGATTGCTCCGAGTGCATCAAGCCTGTCGGCATCCTGCACAATTTGTGCTTCAATCGTTAAGGCATCTCTGTTTGCCGAATAGCTATGCGCAATAATCGCATGATGAACAGCATCTAACTTCGTTTTATCAAAGTCAGGGTTCGTCGATAATAACCTCACAGCTTCATCAGCCGCATATTGCGACGCAAGATGTCGTTTAGGATGGTCTTTCGACAGGCTCACTATATCATGCAGATAAGCCGCCGCTACAACCACCTCAATATCGGCATTTTCGTCTCTCGCTAGTTTTTTTGCCGTCTTGACTACACGTCGAATATGGCTTACCTCATGGGCCTTGTCGGCACTTTGCGCTTCATTCACCCACAGTAAACATGATTTTTCTAAGCGCTCTAATGCCATCGTTAACGTTTCTTTAATGATAGTGTTCCTGTTTTACGTTTACCGTTGGATACCTTATTGTCATTGAAACGATTTTTCTTCTGTTTTGCAAGCGTGCGCTGCGGCACAAAGTCGTCCCGCTTGTTCGGATCAATCGAACTCTCTTTCGTTTTACTTGAATCAGCTACAGCGTTGTTTATAAATTCAAGCTCAGGATCAGTCAAATCTCGCCATTGCCCTGGCTTGAGGCCATTCAGGTCAATATTCATGATGCGAACGCGTTTTAATGTAACGACATTATAGCCTAAAAACTCACACATTCGACGGATTTGACGATTAAGGCCCTGTGTTAACACAATAGTAAAAGTATCAGCACCAGTTTGTTTTACCTTACATTTTTTAGTAACAGTTCCGAGTATGGGTATTCCGTTACTCATCTTTGCTACAAATGTTTTGTTAAGCGGTCGGTCTACCTTAACATCATATTCTTTTTCGTGATTATTTCCTGCTCGCAGTATTTTATTAACGATATCACCATCATTAGTCAAAAAGATTAATCCTTCAGATGGTCTATCGAGGCGCCCAATCGGGAAAATACGCTCTTTATGATTTATCGCACTGACTATGTTACTACGAACCTTTCGTTCAGTCGTACACGTAATGCCGACAGGCTTGTGATAAGCGATAAACACAGGTTTCGGTTTACTTTTAAGCGCCTGGCCATCCACTTCAACCTGATCGTTCACGCCAGCCTTCATCCCCATCTGTGCTATTTGACCGTTCAAGGTTACACGACCAGCTTCAATAAGTTTATCGGCCTCACGACGAGAACAAAAACCAGTTTCACTAATATATTTATTTAAACGTACAGTATCGGACATAACACACAACAAAATTTATATAGACGCATATTGTAACTAACCGCTACTCAAAACAGTACTGATTTTTATGACGACGCAAAAGAAAAATGCTAAAATTCACAATCGAACGAATCTGTAATTAACCATATGAAACTAAATCCAGCTTGGCGTGTACTCACCATAGGTGATGGTGACCTGTCATTTTCTCGTGCTCTATATCAACACCACAACATCAATCGTTTACATGCTTCGGTTCTTGATTCGAAAGTTGAACTTTTAATAAAATATCAAAACAACGCGTATTTTGACCTCGCTGCCACTAATATCGATCTATCGTTTCATTTCGATGTGACCAATAAACATACATGGCCTTTATCAGTGCAACATGCCTTTGATCTCGTCATTTTCCAATTCCCATTAGTACCATCTTCGAGAAACCGATGGGCGCTTGAAAAAGGTCTCACACCCAATCTCGTCAATCGTTCACTACTGAGCGAATATTTAATCAATTGCCAAAATCATTTTTTAGACCCAAACGGCGAGCGCATTGCCATGATTACGTCAAAGGATGTAAAACCCTATTCGCATTGGCATATTGAAACATCCATCACAATGTTCAACAACATGAACTACCTTGGCAGGTTACCATTCAATATTGAAGAATTTCCGGGCTATCAAGTGCGTAATGTTGACCGCGATAAGCATGTTAAAGATACCCTTGGTCACTACTATATTTATAGTGATAACCCAGCCGCTCAGATCGCACCTGAGCCAGAATCATTTGCATATGACGCACTCAACATGTGTGAGCTTTGTTATGTCGGACCATTCACATCAAATGAAAGCAAAGATAAGCACTTAGCTAGCAAAAAGCACAAACAAATGACACATTATAAAGATGAATGGTTAAAATTACATCGTTGTTTCCCATCTTCCGATTAAGTTAACGTGCTTTACTAGTGCTTAGCACATAAGTATGGTATGTTTTTGCGATTTATAAATTAAGGGCAAAAACACCATGACGACGAGCGCTTCATCGCCGCCAGATACTCAAAATAAAGGATTATTTAATCGCTTTTTAGCAACGGTTGAATTTCTTGGTAATCTATTACCACATCCAATTACCTTGTTTGCTATGTTCTGTGTAGCAATTGTTATTTTTAGCGGCATTGCCGATTGGATGGGTGTCAGTGCAATTGATCCGCGTCCAGAAGGCGCTAAAGGACGAGATCCGGACGGTGTAATCGAAGTCGTTAGTTTAATGAGTGCTGAAGGTCTGCAACGTATTATGACGGGCCTAGTAACAAACTTTACTGGCTTTGCGCCGCTCGGTACGGTGCTAGTGGCACTGTTAGGCGTGAGTGTTGCTGAACACTCTGGACTACTTTCTGCTGCAATGCGTGGCATGGTTATGGGCGCCCCGAAGCGACTTGTAACATTTATGGTCGTGTTTGCCGCTATTCTATCAAATACAGCATCCGAACTCGGCTATGTCGTATTAATTCCGCTTGCAGCAATGATATTCCACAGCTTAGGACGACACCCTCTTGCTGGTTTAGCAGCTGCCTTTGCAGGCGTATCAGGTGGTTATAGTGCAAACTTACTGATGGGCACAATCGATCCATTACTCGCCGGTATCACTACGCCAGCCGCACAAATGATTGATCCATCGTATGAAGTTGGACCTGAAGCTAATTACTATTTCATGTTTATTTCTGTATTTTTAATTGCTGCACTCGGTACTTGGGTTACTGAAAAGATTGTTGAACCGCGTTTAGGACAATATAACCCAGGAGAAGCGAGCGAAGACTTAAGCCAAAACAAAATAGAACAACTAACAGCGCACGAGCGCAAGGGCTTGCGTTACGCGGGTATTGCGTTTCTAATTACGTGTTTTGTACTCGCGTTAACAATTGTGCCTGAAAGCGGCATACTAAGGCATCCAGAGACAGGTGCCGTGGCGGGTTCTCCATTTTTAAAAGGCATTGTTGTACTTATATTCGTGACTTTTGCTATCCCTGGTTTTGTATATGGCCGCGTTGTCGGCACGATGAAAAATGACCGCGATATCATCGATGCTATGTCACGTAGCATGAGTTCCATGGGCATGTATATTGTACTGGTATTTTTCGCAGCGCAATTTGTAGCGTTTTTTAAATGGACAAACTTAGGAACAATTTTAGCAGTTAAAGGTGCAGCCCTACTGACCGCACTAAACTTAACTGGGCCAGAAGTTTTTGTCTTATTTATTTTAATGTGCGCACTTGTTAATCTGAGTTTAGGATCATCGTCTGCGCAATGGGCCATCACTGCACCAATATTTGTGCCTATGCTTATGCTCATCGGCTATGCACCTGAAACAATTCAAGCTGCATACCGTATTGGTGACTCGGTCACTAACCTGATCACTCCTATGATGAGTTATTTTGGACTGATACTTGCTGTTGCGACCAAATACAAAAAAGATATGGGAATAGGTACTTTAGTTGCCACAATGCTGCCCTATTCGATGTTCTTTTTCGTTGGTTGGGTTTGTTTATTCTATATATGGGTATTTGCGCTTGGTCTACCAGTCGGGCCAAACTCGCCAATCTACTATCAACCATAAACGACGAATCAACCATAAACAAAAAATCCCGCCACTTGGCGGGATTTTTCTTTCAAAAATTAAACTATTTTTTCTTCGCAAACGCGGCGATTTTTTTACGATTTTTAAGTTGGCTTTCAGCGCCATATTGACTTGCTTTGTTGGCTCTTAGTTTACGTTGACTCATCGGCTTTTTATTAATTTTTGCCATTAATGAATCACGGCTACTGACCTCAAAGCCAGGGTAAACAATACGCTTTATCCTTTCACCAATTAATTGCTCTATAGCAGATAAGGTATGTTCTTCTTCACGACAAACAAAAGATATTGCAAATCCTTGGTTGCCAGCACGCCCAGTACGCCCGATACGGTGGACATAATCTTCCGCCAGGTATGGCAGGTCGAAATTAATTACTCTTGGCAATCCGGCAATATCAAGACCACGAGCAGCCACCTCTGTCGCCACTAATATTTGCGTCTTGCCCTCTTTAAATTCGCGCAATGCACGGCGACGATTACCTTGGGTTTTATCGCCATGACACACACCAACACGCACGCCGTACTGGGTTAATTCGTCGACAATTAGTTGAACGTCTTCTTTCATATTTACGAATACAAGAACTTGCTGCCACCCCTTTCGGCAAATAAGCTCTGACAATAATTCAAGTTTCCTTTTAGCTTCGACTGGGTAAACGATATGTTTTACCGTAGAGGCAGTTTCATTATCTCGGTTAGCTTGAATAATTTTTGGCGACTTTAACGTAGTCTGAGCAAACTGTTTAACACTGTTGGGGTAAGTAGCAGAGAATAACAGTGTCTGATGGGTCTCACTGCAGTGTTGGAGTATCTTTCTAATGTCAGCAATAAAGCCCATATCCAACATACGATCAGCTTCGTCTAGTACAACCGACGCGACATCGCTTAAGCTGACATTGCCTAATTGAATTTGCTCGATAAGCCGTCCTGGTGTAGCAACGATAATATGTGAGCCTTGCTTGAGTTTCGCAGCTTGTTTTGCATGGTCGATACCGCCAACAACCGAGACAACTTTAAGAGGCGTAAATTTTCCATATGTGGTAAAACTGTTCGCTATTTGCTCAGCTAAATCACGGGTTGGTGCAAGGACAAGAACCTTTGCTTTCGCTTTAGCAACTATTTCGTCGCCTTCCATTAGTTTTTGCATTAGTGGTAACGCAAAAGCGGCTGTTTTGCCTGTCCCGGTCTGAGCATTTGCTAACACGTCGAAACCACGACGGATTTGCGGAATTGCCATCTTTTGAATAGGTGTTAGCTGCTGATAGCCAATCGATTCGATCCCTTTTAGGATTTCGTCGCAAAAACTGAAAGATTTAAAGTTCATATACTGATCACAGGCAAATTTAAGGGCGCATATTATAGCACTGCGCCCCTTGACTGTGAAAGTTAAGTATCGATATTTTTATTTATTAGATTAAGGTAAAGCAATCGTTGGTAAGTAGATTACGTGCATCACCGACAACTTGATGTGCTGGCCACTCATTGATAAGTGATAAACCTTGATGAATTTGTTCATCGTCGACCGGCACATAAGGCAAGCGAAATACAGGATGAGTAGCACCTGTAATGGCCATCAGAGTATTCAATGGGATTGGGTTAGGTTCGCTAAATAACCAATTAGCCAAAGGTAGCATCTGTTGGTTTAACGCTTCATTTTTTTCGTCCATTAATTGGCGAAACACTTCAGGTAATAAATTTGACGTGACAGAAATGACACCGTGAGAACCGTGCATATGGCGAGATTCATGTGCTTCATCGTCATTGCCTGACCAGCATGCTATGTTATTTTTTTCGTATTCAGCAATGCGTTCGTGGCCCGCACACTCTTTCACACCAATAAAGTTTTTGTGTTTTGCTAACTCATACATCAAGTTAGAGTTAATATCTTGCCCAGTACGACCGGGCACATTATAAATAAATGCGGGTCCGATATTGAGTACTGCGGTCAAGTGAGCGATAACACCTTGTTCAGATGTGCGTCCGTAATATGGATTAATCTGTAATGCTGCATCCATACCCGTCGCAAAACCATATTTGGTTGCTTTAATCGCTTCACGCGTATTATTACTGCCAGTGTTTCCGATAATAAGCAGCTTACCTTTAAACTTTGCGACTGTGTGAGCGATCAGCATTAAATGCTCTTCCCAGTTCATCAATTGGCCTTCGCCAGTTGTACCACCAACGACGATGCCATCAACACCTGCGTCAATTTGACGATCGACGAGCTTATCATACGTATCTAGATCAATATCACCGTTTTCTAAATAAGGCGTTTTTATCGCAGTGATGAGACTCGCTGATTTTATTTGTGCAACACATGTCATGTTTAAGATAACCTTCTTTTTAATGCCTGCCATTATTTAAAACGCATTTTATCGTAGTCTGCGTAATAATTTAACACTTATTATATTGACAAAAATCATTTTAAGTTTAACAATAACTGTACATATATACAGTTTAATATTTTTATGACACTAACTCACTACTTAAATGATTATTTTTTTACCTCTGAACAACTCGCTAACCGTTGTTCGATAAGTGTTGAGACCTTAGAACATTACGTAAATCAAAACTTATTGCCTCAACCTGCTTATAGTGTCACAAATAATTTAGAATCATGTTCATACTTTGGTATTGAAAAAGTGAGTGAGCAAGTGGATTATTTTCCACGAGGGTATGATAAATGGCTTGAAGCAATTGATACTATTCCCGATGTCACATCGGCACTAGCGCATGTTTACTTCAAAAAACAGTTTTGCTTTCATTTACAAGAGCTGATCAATTTAGGTTTAACACCTGAAGAAGACTTTATTGCAGATATTGAACAACACATTCAAAGGTATTGGGAGAATTTTTTGTCGGGAAAATATGGAGCGCTTTGCGCTAACGGCTATATACGCGAAATTGTTGAAGTGGAAATAGTGACTGCAATATTGCAACCATTTCAACGAAACAACTCATTAAGTGATATAGATACTTCTTTATTAAAACAATGCACACGGCTATTAGAACGCGCTCTGAGCTTATCTTGTGAGCATGAAAAACCCTACCATCTGCGTTTTACGCTGCTAGCTAAAATTTCTAATCTAAGATGAATTTGGACCCATTTACCCAAAATAGGTAGACAAATATATTCATAAACGTTAGTTTACATATATTTACAAATTTCAAGGAAGATGAGTTTGAGCATTCTAGAACATGGATCTGTCGCTCCCCTATTTTACCGCGAGAAGTCAGATATAAACGCACGTCAAGTTGCATCATTTGTTAACCTCACTAATATTCAAATTAAAGCGGAGCCTTATGACGCTTGTCACCAGTACCAAGACGCTCCAATTATATTTATAAGTCACCCAGTTTGTCACAAACAAATTTCTGATTTAGTAAAGTTGCCCGGAAAAGTTGTGCTAATTGATGGACCACGAAACGAAAAAATAGAGTTTTGGCATCTAAATAAAGGCATCGACGGTTACTTATATAAAAACCAAGACCGCGACGAGCTTGAATTAGCATTACAATCTGTATCAGTTGGCGAACTATGGTATCAACGAAAAGTAATGACGAAATACATTAAAGTCAGAGGCAACGAGACTAAACGAGATACAGTAAAAGACAATGAAAAAATTAAAAACCTGAGCCGAAGAGAAATTGATGTTTATCTATGCCTATTGCAAGGTAGCTCCAACCAACAAATTGCCGACAATTTATATATTAGTATTCCGACAGTTAAGACACATGTCTCAAATATTCTTAGAAAAACAAACACGAATAGTCGAATTGACCTCATCGACTTTGAATTGGCATCGGCGAACACATCGCAATCTGAGCCACCTGTTTCATAGGTGGCTCAGTTCTAACTGAAATTAACACAATAACAGGGTGTCAATTGGCTTGTTCAATTCGACCTCGCACCATTTCAAAAACTTGCAGTATTTTTTTCTGGGGCGGTGCAAGCGAATCAAGCCACGGATCGATTATATTGTCATCGTCCGTATCACTCACATATTGGTAATGAGCAAGAATCTCAATGATTTCCATACTAGTAAACCCTGTTTCATGCAACAGCGCGTCTATTTTTGTGCACTCTTCTTGCGAATGGAGTATATCAATACATGTTCGACTTAATTTTTCGTTATCATTTGTCATAAGTTGCTCCTTTCACTGACTACTCTAATTTATAGCAGTTTCCGTGACCAAAAATCAAAACAAATCAGCACTTTGAGCGATTTTCAATCAACCAAATAGCAATTGCCAAAAACTGGGTTCGTGTAACTTGTGATAGCGCTTTCGTAAAGTATCGAGTGATTTTAAAGATTTCTGTGCTTTTATTAGATTGCCTTGTGCAATCGCGGCTTCAGCATCTTGCAAAACAAGAGCGACTTTTTCCATTCCTTTACGCGATTCTTCTCGATGATTTTTAAAGCCTATACCTTTAATAACAGTTACTTGATTTTTAACTTTATCTAGGGATTGCCTAAAAGAGTCTATTGATTGCGCTTTCAGCGCAGTTTTATACTCAAACGCAAGGTTTTTCATCGCTAATGACAACTCGCTTTCTTTTGCTGAACCAACACCAGAAAAGACGAATATAACTGAGAGTAAAAGGGTGAGCGCTATCGGTTTCATAAAATCTCCAATCAATAACCAATTGCTATTATAACTGATACCGAAATTAGAAGATAAAGAAAGATAATTTAATTTGGAACTTGATGATAATTTCAGGAATTTATTTACGTAATATATTAACAACAAAAATAAAACGCACCTAAATACTCAAATTTAGTATCAGGTGCGTTAGCTAGATTAAACTGCTTCTTTAATCGACACTGGTGGCTTAATCAAGTTTAGATCATAATCAAATTCGTCCACGCGGATCGCACGCTCACGCTTAATATTATAATCAACTAATTGCTTATACTCCTGTGCAGTAATGATGTTTGCAACTAATGCATTATCAAGTGTTTCTGCGAAACGTACCCCAGTAGCAACCTCCTTTGATTTTATCGCTTTTTTCACTTTTGCTAATAAGTTAAGACATTCAATTTTTGCCAAATAAGCTTGCTCATTAATAGAGTGACCATCTCCCGGCGTTGACACCACTAGATGCGTTAACTGGCGCTTAAAGCTGGTGTTAAGTTGTGCCTGATGCGCCAACTCTCGTACCAAATTATCATCGATGCGCATTTGACTCTCTGAGTAAGTCATTGTTATCAATCGCATCATTTTACGAGCCGGTCCGGATGGAAAATTAGCTAAAAAGTCAGAAATCGCTTGCTGTGCTTGAGCAATTGCCCATCTTGTTGCATAGTGAAAATACGGGGCTGCTTCAGCTTTATCTGCATCAGCGACTTTTTGCTCATAATACTTAATAGACGCCATAGCCGCGTACATATAGCTCATCACATCACCAAGTCTTGCCGATAAAAGTTCCGCTTGCTTTAGCTTTCCACCAAGTACTAACAGTGAAAAATCTGCGTAAACTGCAAGCTTTGCAGAAATACGATTAATTTCTTTTTCGTACTGTTTTACTTCTGAATAGCTTGAGTTTGCTTTTGCCGTCATTGGTAATATACCTTTCGCAAACGCGCTTAAACTATTGCCAACACTATAACCAATCGTTTTACGTAATACTTTATTGAATTCTTTATCCGCATTAGACTCATTTGAGTGAATTTTCTCAACCATTGTCTGCAAATATGGATGACAACGCATAACACCTTGCCCAAATATCATGAGGTTACGCGTTAAAATATTGGCGCCTTCAACTGTAATAGCAATAGGCTGAGCAATGTATCCACGCGCAAGAGTATTTTGCGGGCCACACTGAATCGCTTTACCAGCTTGAATATCCATCGCAGAATCTAACACGTCACGACCAAGCTCCGTCATATGGTACTTTGCAATAGCAGTCACTACTGACGGCTTCAGACCCATGCCAAGCCCTTCAGTTGTCAATACTCGCATCGCTTCTTGTAAATATGTTTTACCGGCGATATCTGCAAGTTTCTCCTGGATCCCTTCAAATAATCCAATACTCAGTCCAAATTGTTCGCGCACCGCTGCATATTCCGAAGCTGATTTAAGCGCCACTTGCGATGTAGAACAACCCAGAGCAGGTAACGAGATACCGCGACCAGCGCCGAGGCAACTCACTAGCATCTGCCAACCACGGCCAATATTTTTCTGGCCACCGATTATAAATTCCATCGGTACAAACACATTCTGACCGCGTGTTGTTCCGTTATAGAAACGAAGCCCCATTGGATCATGACGATTTCCAAGCTCAACGCCAGGGTGTGACTTCGGAATAAGTGCACATGTAATGCCTAAATCTTCTTTGTCTCCAAGTAGTTTATTTGGATCTTTAACTTTAACAGCAAGTCCTAACACAGTCGCAATGGGTGCGAGTGTTATGTAGCGTTTGTCCCATGTTAGCTCTAGACCAAGTACTTTCTCACCGTTGTATTCGCCTTGAGTAACAACGCCAATATCAGGAATGCCGCCCGCATCAGAACCTGCTTCAGGGCTAGTTAGCGCGAAACACGGGATATCACGACCGTTCGCTAATCGAGGTAAATAGTGTTGACGCTGCTCATCTGTTCCGTAGTGCATTAATAATTCACCAGGCCCCAAAGAATTAGGTACCATAACCGTGACCGCAACCGCTGAGCTCTTGCTCGCGATCGTTGCAACTATCGTCGAGTTTGCATACGGGCTAAATTCCAAGCCGCCGTACTGCTTAGGAATAATCAACGAGAAAAAACGGTTTTCTTTCAGGAAAGTAAGAATACTTTCAGGTAAATGAACGCCCTGCTGAATGTCGTACTCATCAATCATCGACATTAGTTCAGTTACAGGGCCATCTAAAAACGCTTGCTCATCTGCACTTAAAGTTGCAGCGGGTACATTGCGTAGGCCGTTAAAATCAGGCATGCCTTGATAAATTGACCCTTCTAACCAGACATCACCAGCATCAAGTGCTTCTTGTTCTGTAATTGAGATACTTGGCAATATTTTTTTCAAAGATGTTCTTAAACTCATAATTAACTCATCCGACCAGATAATTCTATATACATTACGGCACAAAAAAGTCATTAGATCAATTACTCTAATGACTTTTTTTAATGAAAAGTTAATGACACACACCTAATCTGTTGTATTTACTAACTTAAAAATAACTTACACATGTACTCTCAATATTGTTATTTGCGCGTATTTTATCACTCTGCATTGTGTTTCATTTGAGATTGAATGTAATTTTCAATGCCAATCAATTGTATTTGATTTAGATGCTGCTCCAACCAATAAATATGATCCATTTCAGTATCATCTAACAAAGTTTCGAGAATCTCGCGACTAACATAATCATTTTCCTGCTCACATACTGCAATCGTTTTTCGTAGATGCTCCGCCACCACTTGTTCTGCTTTTAAGTCGTTTTCAAGCATCTCTTTTACATGTGAGCCAACACTTACTTGTTCTCTTGAAACCGTATCTGGTTCACCTTCTAAGAACAAAATCCGCTCTATTAATTTTTGTGCATGTTCAAGCTCTTCTTCGTATTCATGCGCCAACTTTGCGTGAAGTTTTTTAACGCCCCAGTCTTCATACATCTTACTGTGCGCTAAATACTGGTCCATCGACGTTAATTCAAGAGTTAACTGCTTGTTTAATAAGTTAATAATTTTTGTATTACCTTGCATCGCTTAATCCTCAATTTGTGACTGAATATAATTTTCAACACCAACATGTTGAATTAAGTATTGCTGCGATTCTAACCAATCGACATAGTCTTCTTCATACTCTAAAATTTCTGTCAGTAGATCACGGCTGACATAATCTTGTTCAGTTTCGCATAAAGCAATCGCTTCTTTTAGTTCAGGTACCTGTTCTAATTGAAAGTCCATATCACATTGCAGCATTTCTTTAGTATGCTCGCCTATTCGCAGCTTACCTAAGTGTTGTAAGTTGGGTAACCCCTCTAAAAAAAGGATACGCTCGATAAGGTCATCTGCTTGTTTCATATCTTTAATTGATTTTTTATAGGCTTTTTCATTAAGCTCTTCAATCCCCCAATTTTTAAACATACGAGCATGTAAAAAATACTGGTTTATCGACGTAAGTTCTAAGGTCAATACTTTGTTTAGCGCGACTATAACTGTCGTTTTACCTTTCATACTATTCCCCAAAATTAATTAAATACATACTAAATGTAGTTACAAAATTGAACCTCGCAAGACCAATTAACACTAAGCTAATTATTAATATATTCTTTTAAAATAAACGAGTTATAAAAGTATTAATAGTGATTACCATTCATATTACCAATACTTATTTATATTGACTTTTAAAAGGAAGTGCGTTGCCTAAGGAGAAAAAGAAAATATACACGCGTTTCGTTTATGACTGGTTCGCCAGCTGCTGATTCGCAAACAGTAACAAAAGTTGAATATGATGACCTAGCAAACATATATAGAGTCGAGTTATAAGACAATAATAGAAACCTACTTGGTTCCTATTTACTTTAATAATAAAATAAAAATACTGCAAGTATGATGCTTAGTCGCTGCATTTTTTATTTTCTCTTTTTCTACATTGAGCCTAAACTTATACCAATGTCGTATTGATCATTGGTGCATCATGAAACAATCAGTTAAACATTTTGCAGTTATTTGGATGACATTGGCGAGCTTTGGGTTTTATTCGTTAAAAATAATGTCAAATGAATATACAAATTGGGCAACGAAAGTTCAGTGCCAAAATAAATGCGAAAGATTAGGTTACGCGCGCTGTGAATACAAACCAAAAACCAAGTTAAGCGACGAATATTGTCAGTGTATCGATAAAAACGAGCAATTAAATGTGCTTTTAAATTAACGCGTCTTCCAAATCTTCAAAAATGCGTTCAACTTCAACTTTTGAACATGCACTTTTTGCAACACAATTAAACGTAAGATTTGCAGTTGTTAAGCTGTCATTATCAAGTGTGATTGATTTAAGTTTATGACAGAGTTCGTTAATATCACCTTGATTTAAATTTGGACAAAACACAACAAACTGTCCTGCTTGCCAATAGGCGATTAACTGCTCGTCGGACAGATTACTCGAAAAGCGATAAAGCATTTCAATTAAAATATGTTCTGCAACCGATAATCCTAATGTGCTGCGAATTTCCTCTAATCCCTGGATATCAATCAGCACAATGCCAACGGGATACTCATTATTTTCACTTACTTGTTTTAGTAATCGAGTAACTGCACGGCGATTGGGCAAATTAGTCATAGGATCTGTCATCGACAGCTCTTCTGTATACAAAGAGAGTTGTTTTGTATCTTGCCAACGTCTATAAGCAAATGCGGCGAAGCCAAAAGACATTACGAAAATTGTTGGCGCGAGTTCTGCGATTCCAATTACAGCATGTCCATGGGACATTTCATGTAACCAGGCGATTACGTCGAAGTATAAAAAAATACCGTAACTCAGAATAAACAAACAAATCAGCGAAACTAAGTCCTTGCTCATTCGTTTACGTATTTCTTGTTTTACTTCTTCAATCATAGAGAGTTGCCTAGCGCCTAGTGATAGTTTGATCTAATATTTTATAACCTCACGGTTATATTTTGTAAATTATTGATTAACTATATTTTATTATTGAACGATTTTGAATATTTACTCGAGCGTCTTAGTTAAAATACGAATTTATGATGATAACATTAATAAATTTCATTTCGAACAAACCCTTAAGTACCAGTATAGGAACAAACTCAACACCAGTCCAAACACGTATATCAACTTCATTTTGCGTTCTTTGGGCAAAAAAATACCAATCATGTAGATTGGTATTTTTTAAGTCAATAAATAACTTACTTAGTTAAGTCATCAAAGAACTTTTTCACCCCATCAAAAAAACCTTGCTGTTTTGGGCGATGACGCGACGACTCGCCTCCCATGCTCTCTTCAAGCTCTTTCAACAGTTCTTTTTGACGTTCGTTTAGATTAACAGGCGTTTCAATAATCACTTTACAAATTAAATCGCCGACACCGCCACTACGCACTGATTTGACGCCTTTGCCGCGCATTCTAAACATTTTGTCTGTTTGACACTCTGATGGAATTTTAAGTTTAGCTCTGCCGTCTAGTGTCGGTACTTCAATTTCGCCGCCAAGCGCAGCAGTACTAAAACTCACTGGTACTTCACAATATAAGTTATTTCCGTCACGAACGAATATTGGATGCTCTCTCACCGAAACTTGCACATAGAGGTCACCCGCTGGTGCACCGTGTTGCCCTGCCTCGCCTTCACCTGACAAACGAATTCGGTCTCCAGTATCTACACCCGCAGGAATTTTAACCGACAGTGTTTTTGTCTTCTCTACACGACCTTGCCCGTGACATTTATTGCAAGGATCCGAAATAATCTGACCGCGGCCATTACACGTAGGACATGTTTGCTGTACAGCAAAAAATCCTTGACGCATTTGAACTTGGCCTTGACCATGGCAGGTGCCACACGTTGTTGGCTTAGAGCCTTTCTTAGCGCCTGACCCATCACAAGGATCACATGCAACCCAAGTTGGCACTTTAATTTCAACTTCTTTACCACGAACAGCTTCTTCTAAGCTCAGATCCATATTGTAACGAAGATCAGCACCACGTTGTTGTCGTGATTGTCTACGACCACCTCCGCCAAATATATCACCAAACACGTCGCCAAAAATATCACCAAAATCGCCTTGACCACCGCCAAACCCGCCGTGACCGCCTCCACCTTGCTCAAATGCCGCGTGGCCAAATTGGTCATACGTCTGACGCTTTTGACTATCGTTCAGAATTTCGTATGCTTCTTTAACTTCTTTAAACTTTGCTTCAAGATCTTTATCCCCTGCAGTTCTATCAGGGTGATATTTCATTGCAAGTCGTTTATATGCTTTTTTAATGTCGCGCTCGCTTGCATCTTTGGCAACGCCCAGCACTTCATAATAATCGCGTTTTGACATATGTTACTACTCTACCCGTTCGATCTAGCTACCAACTTTACCCTTGCTGATCGTGGGTAAACTCAGCCTTATTTTATCGATTTTAAAATGAATTAAGGGCGCGTCAAAGATTCCTTTTTCGCGCCCCTTTTTAATAACAACTATTATTTTTTGTCGTCTTTTACTTCTTCGAACTCTGCATCAACAACATTGTCGTCTTGAGGCTGGGCTTCAGCACCTGCGTCTTGACCGCCTGCTTGCTGTGCTTGCGCATTCGCTTGTGCAATTTCCATTAATTTTTGCGATTTTTCCATAAGCGCTTGAGACTTAGCATCAATTTCTTCTTTGCTATCGCCTTTAACAGCAGCTTCTAGGTCGCTAACTGCAGCTTCAATTGCAGACTTGTCTTCTGCTGGAAGCGCATCACCTGCTTCTTCAATCTGCTTACGCGTACCGTGAACAAGCGCATCACCTTGGTTGCGTGCAGTTGCAAGCTCTTCAAACTTTTTATCTTCCTCAGCGTTTGCTTCAGCATCTCTTACCATCGCTTCTACTTCTTCGTCGCTTAAGCCAGAAGACGCTTGAATCGTGATTTTTTGCTCTTTACCTGTATCTTTATCTTTTGCAGAAACGTGTAAGATACCATCAGCATCAACATCAAATGTCACTTCAATTTGTGGAACGCCGCGTTGCGCAGGACGAATGCCTTCAAGGTTAAATTGGCCCAGTGATTTGTTTGCACTTGATTGCTTACGCTCACCTTGTAACACGTGAATAGTTACTGCCGATTGGTTATCTTCAGCTGTAGAGAAAACCTGTGATTTCTTAGTCGGAATCGTCGTATTTTTCTCAATAAGAGCCGTCATCACTTGACCCATCGTCTCAATACCAAGCGATAGAGGACATACGTCTAGTAGTAAAACGTCTTTAACTTCACCGGCAAGTACACCACCTTGAACTGCAGCACCCATCGCAACCGCTTCATCTGGGTTTACATCTTTACGCGGCTCTTTACCAAAGAAATCAGTGACCGCTTTTTGAACCATTGGCATACGTGTTTGACCACCAACCAAGATAACATCGTTCACGTCGCTTACTGAAAGATCTGCATCAGCAAGTGCTTTCTTAAGTGGCTCAAGTGATTGTTGTACTAAATCTTCAACTAGCGCTTCTAACTTGGCACGAGTAAGCTTCACATTCATGTGCTTAGGACCTGTTGCATCCGCTGTTACGTACGGCAGGTTAACTTCTGTTTGTTGTGCAGATGAAAGTTCAATTTTCGCTTTTTCAGCCGCTTCTTTAACACGTTGCATTGCTAGTGGATCAACTTTTAAGTCGATACCTTGGTCTTTCTTAAACTCTTCAACAAGATAGTTGATAACGCGGTTATCGAAATCTTCACCACCTAAGTGTGTATCACCGTTAGTTGCAAGTACTTCAAACGTGTGTTCACCTTCAACTTCATCAATTTCGATGATTGAAATATCAAATGTACCACCACCTAAGTCATATACAGCAACTACGTTGTCGCCTTGCTTCTTATCCATGCCATACGCAAGTGCTGCAGCAGTTGGTTCGTTAATAATACGTTTTACTTCAAGGCCCGCGATACGACCTGCATCTTTCGTTGCTTGACGCTGCGAGTCATTGAAGTATGCAGGCACAGTGATAACAGCTGCCGTTACTTCTTCGCCTAGAAAGTCTTCAGCTGTCTTTTTCATTTTCTTTAAAACTTCAGCTGAAATTTGCGGTGCAGCACGCTTTTCGCCTTTCGCTTCAACCCAAGCATCACCGTTGTCTGCTTTAACAATGCTGAACGGCATAATGTCGATGTCACGCTGCACTTCTTTGTCTTCAAAGCGACGACCGATTAAGCGTTTAATCGCAAATAAAGTATTAGTTGGGTTCGTTACCGCTTGGCGCTTAGCAGGTTGACCTACTAGTGTTTCACCGTCATCAGTATATGCAATGATTGATGGGGTTGTACGATCACCTTCCGCATTTTCGATTACGCGCGGTGCGTCGCCATCTAATACTGCTACACATGAATTCGTTGTACCTAAGTCAATACCGATAATTTTGCCCATGAATATCTCCTACTTCGCAATTCTTTTATCAAAAATTTGATTTAATTCGTTTAGATGATTTCTTAATGTGGGTCAGGGCTTTCAAATTCAAGGAAAGAAATAAATTTTTTTTAAATTTTTTTTCAATTTAGACTTATCAAGTCTTAGTTGACTATAAAACAGCCGCCACTATCGACAATCTTACTGTTGAAATGCCGTATATAGCCGTTTCGTGATTGTCGCTGACATTTGTTTGTTGCATGCAAAATAGAGTGCCAGGTCCGCATCATCAATTGCCATTACTTTTTTTAGTTTTGGTGTACTCGGAGCAATGCGATATTGATGTGCCAATTGCAATTCATTAAGCACAATTAAATCTATATGCTCTTTACGGCGCTTCATCAACTGGATTACTTCTGGAAAGTTATCAATGACGAGTAAATGGTTTAATTCGGTAAACCCGTTGTCTTTAAGATAGTGATGCGAAAAATTATTGCGAATAACAACCGTTTTATAATTTTTAGCGTCATCGATATTTTTTATTGTTAAGGAATTGTTCTCAAGCGCATAGAAGTTAGCATTCAAACTTGCAATTGGTGCTATCCATGTAAACTGAGGCTCCCGAACAGGAATTCTGGCAAGCGAGAAGATACACGTATTGGCATCTCTTAATGCCATATTATATGATGTTGACCATGCGTTTACAGAAATTTCATAGTCAACATTCGCCTTATTGAGTGCATCAATCACTTTATCTGCAGTCGGCCCAACAAGCTTACTGTTACCATCAGTCATTTGAAATCCGGCAAGATCTTCAGTAACAACCGTTATTTTTTGGCTGCTATAGCAATTAGTCGCGATTAATATAAAGACTAAAAAAAATAATTTTGACAAAAAATGGGTTCCTTTTAAATATCAATTAAGTCTAGTTGATAACAAGTCGGAACCCAATACCTAGATTAACTATTGTTAATTGCATTAATTAGAAATGCTGACAGCTTAGCACCTTCTTTTAGCGTGCTGTCACTTGCAACCTTGCCACTGTGCGAGCTATCTGTGAACGGTGCAATTTCCATCATATCTGCCGCCGTAATAGGAAACTCTTTATTTAGTTGTTCCAATATGAAAAGTGCTTCATCCGGTGTCATACCATCATATTCTGGCGTACCAGTAGCCGCAGCAAATGACGCATCCAATGCATCGATATCAAAACTTACGTATAACTCATCAATATTATCGCTTTTTAGCTGAGCAATAACCTCGTTTACGATTGGCTCGCACCCGCGTTCACGTATTTCATGTGCCCAGTGTTGTTTTACGCCAAACGTACTTTCCCAATGTTGTTTATTTTTGCCGCTCGAGCGGATACCAAATTGGATTAAGTTTTGAGGTGACGGCAGATACTCAAGAATATGAGTGCACCACGATCCAAAACACAGGTCAATGCCCAATCTTTCAACTAACAAATCGGTATGCGCGTCAAAGTGAATAATCGCAACACGTTTACCCTGGGAGCGCTTCGCTTTAAGATATGCCTTCGTTAATGGGTAACTGATTGAGTGATCGCCACCGATACCAAATATACCTTTGTTTGGAAACTCAGCGTAAAAGTCATCACACACATCTTCAGTAATTGATAGCGGGCTAACCGAGTACTGTTTGTCTGTGTCTGGGTAAAGTGCTTTGTGACAACTTCCTATCGTCGCGTCATTTAAGTATTTATCATGCAATAAGTGTGGAATGACACGAATGTCTCCAATATCAAACGCATTAACATCTGGCTGCTGTTCGTTGAGTGTCGCACGTAAGAATAACGGTCCCCAGTTTGCACCGCGTAAAATACCGCCTCCGCAATCAGAGCTGATCCCGAGCATTACAGCCTTTCGTTCACTGGACGGTAATGTCTCAACACTTGCTTTCCAAACAGCATCGATATTTTCCGTTTGACCATAAAGCGACATATGTAACGCTTCTTTACGTTCTTTTGCAGTATTTACAGTAAATACGCCATTTCCTGGCGGACATAAACAACTCTCAATTTTCTCTTTAAACGTGTTCCAACTGCTCATTATTAGTCTCCAATAACTGACTTATGGTGGATTACATAACTATGCATAGTTAAAATTTATTGGAATAATTTATACTGCCTCTGAAAATTAGCAAACTGTGGCCGCTTTAACAGAAATAACACTATAACCATCTGTTATTATTAAACTTTAAACTTATCGCATCGAAAGTTAGATAATCTAATTTAAGTTACTTATGTGTAATAACAGGTTTCGATAAAAAGTCAAACAATAGAACTTAGGTCACTATCGATATTTGGCAAGCTATGCAATATAAATGAATAGCTTGTCACCTACTGGCATATAGCAAGCATTTGGTAATTTTACGGACTATTGTCCTTTACTAATTTCGCTTATAGAACAAACTTAAAGCTACTTATCATCATCATTACTTAGCATATGAATACGGTATTTCATCTCGGTTTACATAAAGAACAATTACAAAACGCAACCACAGCAATCGTTCCTGGCGATCCCGCGCGTGCAGAACGAATTTCCAGTTATTTAGAAAATACCCAATGTTTAGCACAAACACGCGAATACCATGTCTATCTTGGTTATTTAAATAACACGCCCATTGTTGTATGCTCGACCGGAATCGGTGGTCCATCAACATCAATCGCCGTTGAAGAGCTTGCTCAATTAGGGGTACGGACCTTCTTGCGTATTGGTACAACAGGTGCAATTCAACCGAATATCAACGAAGGCGATGTATTGATCAGTCATGCTTCAGTTCGTCTCGATGGCGCAAGTCAACATTTTGCACCATTGGCGTTTCCTGCAGTAGCTGACTTTTTTGCCACTCAAGCCATGGTTAATGCATGTAACGAACTAAATCTCCCCTACCATTTAGGCATCACCGCATCGTCTGATACATTTTATCCAGGACAAGAACGCTACGACACCTATTCAGGTTATGTAACGAATGCATTTCAAGGTAGTTTTAAAGAGTGGCAATCTTTGGGTGTGATGAATTATGAAATGGAATCTGCGACATTGTTTACAATGTGTGCATCACTAGGTCTAAAGGCCGCATGCTTAGCGGGAGTGCTTGTCAATCGCACAAGGCAAGAAATACCTTCAATTGATCATGCTGATGTCGAAGAAAAAACAATTAAAGCAACATTGAGAGCAGCGCAACTCCTAAACAAATAAGCGCGACTTCAGATTACTCAGTTAATCAAACTAAGAGCCTAAATAGTACCAAACATCCATGATTTGTTACCATTTAGGCTTTTGCTCTATTTGAGCTCGATATTTAATGTTCTAAAGAACAGCTACATAGTAACTACTCAAGTGCGATGCTAATTTAATAGTAGTCAAATTCCACATTTATCTCGGGGCATATCATCTGCGTAATAGCACGAGTTATACCTTCTTGATTGGCATGCGCACGCGATTGCATTACTCTAATCGCGGTTATTTGCTCATAGCCACTACAACCTAAATACAATTGAACCTGATTAAGTGCTGCTTGCAGTGGCGACAAACTCGGATTGAACGCCGCATTTTCGATGTAACGCCCGAATACAGTATGGCCATCGTCCAACGTAATTTCACAAGCTGACTGGTTCCCAGTATAAGGTGCATAACTTGCAAAGCATTGTTCTTCAAGTGTCTCAGCTTTTTTAAGCGTAGACATAAATGGTTGCTCAATATTAAGGTCTGCCGGTCCAAAGCTATTTGGTAGATAATCGCTAAAATTCGTCAACTGCGCATTTAAAAATATTTTAGGTTGTAACTGCGTTGGAATTTCATTTATGAATTGACGACAAAACCCACATGGCGCTTCGTTGATCGCTAAAATATCAATTTTTTTGGCACCGTGCAGCCAAGCGTTATGGATTGCTGATTGTTCCGCATGCACAACAAGGCTGAGTGCCTGCTTGTCAAACTCGAGATTAGCACCAAAATAAATGCGGCTACCGATATCTGTCTGTTCAAGTGCGATAGCGATCACATGAAAATCGGAAATTGGCGCGATACTAAACTGGTTAAGCTCATTTATTAGAATATGCACCAATTGCAAGTCAGTTAATTTAAACTGGAGTTTCAATGATTCAAACGCCACCGCTTCAATCATATTTGGTGTATTTTTTAAAAGTTTTTTTACTTGCTGCAATAGTTCAGCTGTTTGGACTGATGCGTGATTTTCCATTGTTATTATCATTTATCTATTGGCGTTACATTTTATAAAAATGGTCCAAAGATGCAACTGTAAACTTATAAAACAAGCGATAATAAACCAAAAATCAAGCTGCGATTAACCACGTTTTAGCTTCTTTAAAACACTCGAAATTCTCTGTAGTTAGATTTTTACGATGCGCTTTTTGTAGTAGTAAATTATTAAAGTAACCATCTAAGCCAATTAGTCGCGCTATTTTAAAATCATGTAGTAACGGTTGAATTCTTTCTACAACATTCACTAACTCACTCGCTGAATACGCAAACTCAAGTTCAGTTACATCAACTAGTAATTTTTTACAATCTCTCTTGTTGGCATAATTTACGATATTTGTATACGCGTCGACGATATCTTGCGAAGAAGCATTTCCTCGAAGTTTAACTAACGTATATAGCTCAGTGCTGTCGTAACTAATGGAGATGATCATTCATTTACCTAAAACTTCAATACATAACAATAGCAAACGAATTCAATTCGGTAGGATGCAATTCAGCCGTCATAGAGTTTATCGAACCCCTTAGACCTGGAACTTTGCGCGACTACTTTTTCAAATAGCTTGCCAATTAACAACGAATAATAATATCGGCAGCGATACTCAGTGTCAATTAGAGTTTTAACTTTAAAATCGCTATATCTCATCAAAACTAGAATTCTCATTCTAAGTAACTCTTATTTAAAGCGACTTTTAGCAGCCGTCGGTAAAGCATTGTCGCTACATAGTAATAAATAACTAATTGGTAGACTAAAAGCTCGATATTTATATGTAAGTGAACAAATAAAGTTGTTAGAGCTGACTCTTAAACTATAATCTTTGTATTAATAACGATGTTTACATCGTGTTAAATGAATATATTAGGATAGATTAGTGTCAGGACAACTTACTCGACTCATTAAATTTTGTCTCATTTTATTTGCGGCGCTGTTGTGTCTCTATTTGATATTTATTTTGTCGTTGACCCAAGGTGCCGCGCTGTCTAATCAAGCACCGGCAAATTCTGGCATAGTGTCAATCGAAAAGAATCAAGTAAATGCAAATCGTCCAGCATTGTTGTCGGCTTTATTTATGCACCACCATATTGTGAGTGAATCAGGTCGATACTATGTGGTTGTGAACGAATTCGACACTACCTATGATGTTGTGCCGTTGCGGGACATGTTTAGCCGTATGTTGTTGTTTTCAAATATCCCATTGATTCTTATAATTATATTAGCAATTTGCCTACCGATACTTTTTTCACGCATAAACCAACGACGCGTAGATCACTCCATGACAGCCCTAAACCAACAAGCGCAGCGCTTGCTCAACGCGTTTAATATTGAATTGCCACAAATCGAACATCAGAGCAATATTGCCAAATTAAGTCACGCATTAAACGCAATCAACGAACAGGTTTCTATTTATAAAAGAGAAACCGAAACAAATATTTTTCAGGACAAATTAACAGGGCTTGCCGACCGACATGCTTATTTGGCATATCTCGAACAACAACTGACCATAGCCGAACAAGAAAACAAAAAACAAGCACTTCTGTTTATTGACCTTGACGGATTTAAACAAGTCAATGATTCATTTGGCCACAGCTTCGGTGATGAGGTATTAATACAAGTAGCGCAAAGACTCTCTACGGTGGTTCGCAATCATGAATTAAGTAATATCAATACAACTAACCATATAGAACAAAGCCTTTCGCGTTTAGGCGGTGATGAATTTTCCATTTTTATAGGTAATTTAAACCAAGCATCACGCGCAGTTGAAGTAGCGAAAAATGTATTACAAGAAATCGAGCGTGACTTTGTACTGGGTAATAAAGTGATTAAAATAGGCGCAAGCATTGGTATAGCGATTTATCCCGACAGCGCATCAAGCCCCTACGCATTGCTGCAAATGGCCGACGTCGCCATGTATCGCGCTAAAACTGATGGTCGCGGTATATTCAGAGTCTACTCACCTGAAATGGGCAACAAGATGCGGCGCTACCATTATTTACTTGAAGAAATGCGACTCGCGCTTGGTAGCAATAGTTTCTCACTGTCTTTTCAACCCATTGTCCATGTTGATGATTGTAGTATTGATTATTTCGAAAGCTTAGTACGCTGGCATCATCCAATCGAAGGGATTATTACACCGGCTGAATTTATTCCCATTGCCGAAGAGTCAAACTTAATTTTAGAACTTGGTGATTGGATTTTGTTTGAAGCCTGCCGACAGATGTCTGCATGGTATAACGCAGGTATGAACAAAGTAAAAATGTCAGTAAATATTTCAGGAGTGCAATTAAAACATCGTCAATTACATGACTGGGTGATGGAAACACTCAGTAAAACTGGGCTCCCGCCGCACGCGTTAATGCTTGAAATTACCGAGTCTTGCTTTATCGAAGCGTCCGAAGAAATTATTCAACAAATCGAGAGCTTACGGGCAGAAGGTGTTATTATTGCCATTGATGATTTCGGTACCGGCTTTAGTTCTTTGTGTACACTTGCCGAATTACCAGTTGATGTAATTAAGATAGATAAGCTATTTATTGACCAAGCGAACGAAAATCAAAAATATAATAAAATTTTGACTTCGATTAGCGAACTCGGTAGGCAACTTGGCCTGAAAGTGGTTGCGGAAGGTGTTGAGTACGCAGAGCAATTCGAATTGGTAAAAAGGCTCGGAATCCAATGCGTTCAAGGATATTTGGTTTCTCGACCTGAAACATCTCGAAACGTCGGTACTAAGGTACTTAAAGAAAATTTAAACCACATTGCTGCTACAGGCACTAATGTTTGGTTACCTAAGGTTGATGAATCAACACCAAACAATACTGTGCCGCTGCGTTCAATAAAGTAGATAGTTAGGATTAAGGTAAGCTATGATTAAAAAACAATTAGTTAAATGTATCCCGCTAGTTTTGGTGTTTGCCAGTACTGTTGCTACTGCTGACTTACAAAAAGGCATTGATGCCGCAAATGTCGGTGATTTTGAAACCGCATTATTTGAATTCAATTATTTAGTTAAAAACAACTATCCACCTGCGATGTATCAATTAGGTCAGTTATACGAAAATGGAACCGGAGTCGCACGAGATTATAAAAAAGCAGCTGAGCTCTACACTAAAGCCGCTGACATGGATGAAGTTGATGCTATGTTTTCGCTCGGAGTGCTTTATCATCACGGTGATGGTGTAACTAAAAACCTCTCGAAAGCGCTAGAACTTTACACACAAGCTGCCTCTAAAGGACTTGCCGCTGCGCAATTTAATCTTGGTACTATGTACAGTAATGGAGTTGGCGTGACACAAGACTACATAAATGCCAAACAATGGTATATGAAAGCCGCAGCGCAAAATTATGCAAGCGCACAATTTAACCTGGCCCTAATGTATGCCGAAGGGCAAGGCGTTGAGAAAAGCGATGAAATGTCATTTATTTGGAACTCAATTGCAGAGTTTAATGGCTATAAAGACGCTACGCACAGCCGCCGACTTGACGAACGAAAAATGTCACCAAGTCAGGTTGAAAGCGCGACTGAAAAAGCAAATGAGATGTACCAAAAAATTCTAGATGGTAAGTTTTATAGCGACGATCGCCGTATATAACCTAACTATCCACTAAATTAAGAGTGTGTTAGGATGCGCTTTTACCTAGCACACTTTTTTATGATCAATTTAATTCTGATTGTCGCAATTATTGTTTTAGTTGCACTTATTATCAAACAAACCATTGCCAACCAAAAACACGCTAATGAAAATATTGCTCTAGAAAACGAGTTTTTAGAGAAAAATAGAGAACAAGACAGTGTAATTTGTCATGACTCGGGTCTTCAATACCAAGTCATCAGTCGCAGTGAAAGTGATATAGCAGTACCTGCCAACGCAAACCTTACAGTGCATTATCATGGTACGTTAATCGATGGAACAGTATTCGATAGCTCTGTCGAGCGCAATACTCCGATCACGTTTAAACTATCTCAAGTAATTAAAGGATGGCAGATAGCCATGGTAGAATTACACCAAGGAGACAAAGCACGGCTCTATATTCCTCATCACCTAGCCTATGGCAAACGCCGCGTCGGAAAAATTCCACCGGCATCATTACTTATCTTCGAAATCGAAATAATTTCAGTTAGTTAAATCACTAAAATTGAATTAATTAGTGAAACCAGTGATACCAAATCCATTAACGCAATTGGTATTAAGCGCTGGTTTCACCGATTTACTTAAGCGGCTTTCGTTTTAGACTTACCTTTACTTACGTATTTATATAACCCAATCAACGACGCTGCAATCCAAAATAATTCGATAACAAAACTAGCCAAATTGAAGTTGTAACAGAGGCTTATCAACAACAAAATAGCACCTGTTAAGTTCATTATGTTGTATTGCACACCGTCTGGTTTTATTTTTTCAAGTTGTAGTAAAAAGAATGCTGCGACCACCAAAAACGTGCCCGTCATACCAATTATATCGAATATTAATGAGATCATATTGTGACTCCAAGCTAGATTTCGCCCAAAGTTGCTGGCCCGATCCGTGGGAAGGGCGATTCTCGTCCATGAAACAGCTTGTAGTTGAGGTTCCCCTCAGCGGCAAAATATTTTACACGGTTCGCGCACAAACTCAAGCCTGTAAATTCGAGTTAAGTACGCACTACGTAAACAGGCTATTTAATTCGTGCTTTACCGCTAATTATTTTATAAGCAGGAGCGCCTCTAATTATGGTTTCTCTGGCGAAACATTGTTCACACGCTGGGCAATGGCACGGTTTTACGCAATAATCTATGCTAATACGCTCTATAAAGCATTTGACAAGTGATCCTTTACCACCTTTATGGTACTTAAAAAGACGCGAGCCGCAGGACGCGCAAACGATTTTAACGACTTGCTGAGGTAACTTTTTATTCGGTTTAGCCACTATCGCCTCAAGTCAGTTTAACGCTGGTTTTTTTTGCAGCTTGCGCTGTAATGTTCTCCGATGCATGCCTAATTGTCTTGCCGTCGCCGATACGTTGCCATCGTTTGCATTGAGTACTTGATGAATATGTTCCCATTCAAGCCTATCGGGTGACATTGGCTGAAAGTCTTCAATGCCATCGTGCCCCTGTTCACCGGTCAGTGCATGAATAAGCGTTTTGGTATCAACAGGTTTAGTTAAGTAATCATCTGCGCCCATTTGAATTGCTTTCACTGCGGTTGCAATACTTGCAAAACCGGTTAATAAAATGATTCTTGTCTTTGGTAAACTGGCTCGTAGTGGACGGATCAAATCTAACCCAGTGCCTGAGTCTAGGTTCATGTCCAAAATAATGAAATTTGGTTTAGACTGCATTGCATGCAGCAATACTTTGTCGTAATCATTGCATATTTCACAGCAAAACTGATGTTTGTCTAAACGGCGTTTAAGCGTTTGGCTAAATACGACGTCGTCTTCGATAATCAATAATTTCACGTTACTAGCTCCAATTCAACAGTTGCGACAACTCCACCGAACTTTGTGTGATTCAATTTTAATCGTCCACCTAGACGCTCAATTGTGGCATTTGACAATAAGGTCGCAATACCAAGCCCTTGGTCGCTTTCAAGTATTTTTTGGCCAAGGCATTTTTGCTTTTCATATTCTATACCGTCACCCAAGTCTGTAATCGATATTTTAACTTTTCCTTTCTCTTTTACCGCACCAATAACAATTCGATTTTGTTTATTACGACGGTTCGCATTGACTGCGTTCTCGAGCAAATTAAATATCGCAGGCAACAGCAATACGTCACTTTTAAGATACTCATTATCAATATTATTTAATTCTGATGTAATGCTCTGATCCGGAAATTCAAGTTTAGCAAACTGCTCAACTTGCATTACTAAGCCTGCAACACTCTGATCAAATGTCTTGTTTTCTCTTACTTTTTCTGAATATTCGCGAAATCTATTTAATTGGTGTTTGCATTGCCCGAGTGGCTTCGACATTAAAGTGACGAGTTCATGATTATCAAGTTCTTCTTCGAGTTCCTCAATCAACATAGCGAGCGTTGCAAGGGGTGTTGCCATTTGATGTGTCACTTGCGCCGCTGCCGCGCCTAACGCAATTAGTTGCTCTGCTCTCAATTGCCGTTCACGATGCTTTGCTATCACTTTTTGTCGCGACGTTATCGCATTCATCAAGGTGCCGACGATAAAAGTAACCACACATACCGACAATAAAAAGTTAATCCACATAGCAATAAAATGTTCATGCATATTTAAGTGATGCATAACATGCATTGGCATCCCATAAATCATATAGCTATAGCCGCCTATTGCACACAAAGAACATAAAACTACATAGCGAAATGGCAAACTAACCGCCGCAATTACTATTGGAATCAACAATAACGACACAAACGCATTGGTCGCTCCCCCTGTCAGCATCAATAACGAAGTCAAGAAGACAATATCAGCGAGAATCTGTATTAGAATCGCCGTATGGCTAGCATCAAATTTACGAAAGTAAATTATACAACCAAGCTGAAATAAAACTTCACTGGCAATGACTAAAGACAAGGTGTTCGTCTCATCAAACGAATACATTAGCCCATAGCCAATTATCAAAACCAGCTGAACAAGGATAGATGCATTCCTAAGCCATAGTAAGCGACCGATGGCGTTATTTGAAGAAAGGTGAAATAAATCAGCGATCGAGCTATGTTTAATCTTATCTTTCATATTTTTACTAATTTATAAGACAAGTGGTCGGCGTTCTGGTATAACCAGTTACGATAATAAAGTACTCATGATAACGCAAAGTGACTACTTGAACCACATCATTGAAGCACAGGTATTAATAATGTTTTACGCAAACATAACAGGTTGGGGTAAATGTTTACCTCCAGCGCGTTTAACCAATCACGATATAAGCCAGGTTGTCGATACAAGCGATGACTGGATAACAACACGAACAGGCATTAGAGAGCGTCGCATTAGCCACGTGAGTACTGATATGCTTGCAAGCACCGCAGCAATGAATGCGTTAGATTGCGCAGGACTCGACGCTAAAGATATCGACTTAGTATTACTTGCAACCTGTTCACCTTCGACACTCGTCGCGAACACCGCCTCACAAGTACAACAAACTATCGGTGCAAAAAATGCGGCGGCTTGCGATGTCAATGCGGCATGTTCTGGCTTTCTATACGCCCTGCAAAATGCAACTGCGCAAATCCGGACAGGCATGATTAAACGCGCGGTCGTTATTGGCGCTGAACGTATGACTTGGTATGTTAACTGGCAACGCAGAGACAGCGCAGTGTTATTTGGCGATGGCGCCGGTGCGGTCGTGCTCGAAGCGAGCGATGAGCCAAGCGGATTACTCGCAACCAAAACGGGCTGCGATAGCGAAGACCGAGATATACTACACATTCGAAACTTTGGTACCAACGTCGACAAATACAATGCGCCTGTTGGCCCATCAGACATACTATTTGAAGGTCGAGAAGTCTTTAAGCGCGCGGTAAATGGTATGACTGGTGCGTGTGACGATGTGTTAGCCCAAGCACAATTAAAACTAGAAGACATAAACGTGCTTATTCCGCATCAAGCAAATTTGCGAATTATTCAGGCTATTCAAAGTAAGTTAAAACTGCCAGACGATGCCGTGATGGTAAACATTGAAAATTACGGCAATACATCGGCCGCCACAATACCGATTGCACTATGTGAAGCACTCGAACAGGGCTTAATAAAGCCAAAAGCAAACATTATGTCTGCAGCGTTTGGTGCGGGACTCACATGGGCGGCGAGCTATATAAAATGGGGAAGTCGTGTTACGCCAATTATACAACCCAGCCATCAGCTTACGCCGAGCGACAAAAGCGGGCTCGAATTAATCACAAATGCGAGTAAACACTGCATCTAATAAATCTTTTTGATGTGCATGGAAGCACATCAAAAATTTGCAAAAAAACCAATTTACTACAACACTTATCCATAGCACTCCCTATACCGTATTTTATGCAACTTAGTTCGCTTAAAGGAGCTTGGATATGTTTGGACACGACGAACGACGGCGCTCTCAGCGCCTCGATATGGAACACGAGCTAGTGAGTATTTCTTGGATCGATCAATATGATGAAAGCGTGACACGAGATGTCATGTGTGTTGATGTATCGAGTCGAGGGATCCGCGTAGAGATGACTCATCCACTCGATGAAAACCAAGAAGTTTCGATAACGTTTAAACCAAACCAAGCAAATCATGTATGCAAAACAGGGTTAGTTGTGCGTTGTACCCAGCAATCTAATGGCTGGTATGAGATTGCGTTGCAACTCGAACAAATGAATAAGGACACACTATGATACTTTTGGTCGGTGGCGAAAAAGGTGGCAGTGGCAAGAGTTGTCTTGCTCAAAATATAGCGGTCTATCTCACGCTTAATCGCGAAACCGTGTTGATGGTTGATTGTGATCCTCAGCGAACAACCTCTGATTGGATTCAAGCACGTAATAGTAACCCAACGCTGCCAACAATTAATTGTGTTCAACTTTACGGCAAAATTAGGAATGATCTACTCAGTTTAGAAAATCATTACGATTACGTTATCGTAGATTGTGGTGGACAAGATAACCTTGCTTTACGCGCGGCAATGTCAGTCGCAGACCACACGCTTATTCCACTGCGCCCAAAACGGCGCGATTTAAAAACCGTCCCGCATATGGAAGATATTCTAACTACCTGCAAAATGGTCAACCCAAAACTCAATGCCGCATTTGTTATCACACAATGCCCATCCTTACCAAATCAAGCAAGTCGCATTCTTGAGGCAAAGGAAGTCTGTCGCTCATACGGAATTCCAGTACTCGATGCCATAACACACAGCCGAAACATTTATGACGATAGCGAAGAGAACGGCGAGTCAGTAATTGAAATAGACCAACACGGTAAAGCGGCAACCGAAATCATGAATATTACTGATGAGTTATTAAATATGGACTTTGAGTACAGTCATGAGTTTAAGTGACCTCAAAAACAAAGGAAAGCGCAGTGCAAAAATTGGATTAACTGTCGATGAATTTATTGAGCAAGCCAATGATTATGCACAAGGCAAACGCGTTCGTGTGGACCAACGAACCATAAAACGTCGGCGTAATTACAAAAATGCGACGTTTAGTTTAGGGCAAGACCATATTCATGCACTCAAAGAATTGGCTGACTCGACGGGTCTTGCCAAATCATTTATTTTACGAGTATTGATTGAATATATGGCCGGTGAGCAGAATCAAGATATTAATAAAGTGCTAATCGCAATGAAGGACAAGCTCAATAAAAATAAGGAGCCGTAGCCCCTTATTTCAACTCATATTTATGATTGATATCTAGCCTTAAGGTACTCAAATACAGCTCGGACGCCAAACGCCTCTCCACCAACCGGTCGGCCTGGCAATTTACGTATATTCCACGCCATGACATCAAAATGCACCCATGGAATAGATGGCGTTACAAACTCTTTGAGATATAAACCCGCTGTGATCGCACCGCCAAAGGGGCCACTCGCACAATTCGAAATATCCGCGATTTCACTATTGAGTAGACTGCGATACGGTGTATGCAACGGCAGACGCCACACGTTGTCATCGATTGCTTCACCATGATCGATAAGGCCATTAACAACCTCTTTATCGTCACTGAAAAAACCGGGTAGTTCTGTACCGAGAGCTATACGGCACGCGCCCGTTAAGGTTGCAAAGTCAACGATTAGCGATGGATTTTCAGTACACGCTTCAGTCAATGCATCACATAAAACGAGTCGCCCTTCCGCGTCCGTATTATCTATTTCAACCGTTAGCCCTTGGCGTGTTTTTATAACGTCACCCGGCCTAAATGCATTCTCTGATACCGCATTTTCAACAGCTGGCACCATCACGCGTAAGCAGATTGGTAATTTAAACGCCATAATAAGATACGCAAGACCAAGCACATGGGCAGCGCCGCCCATATCCTTTTTCATTAAGCGCATACCGGCACCGGGTTTAATATCAAGACCGCCTGAATCAAAACAAACGCCCTTACCAACAAGGGTCACCTTTTCGTGAGTGCTATCACCCCAACGTAAGTCAAGTAAACGAGGCTTGTTAATACTTGCGCGACCAACCGCATGAATTGTCGGATAATTTTGTTCCAATAATTCATCACCAACGATTTCACTGAACGAGCCACCAAAGTCATTTGCTAAGTCTTGCATTACTTCTGATAAATGTTGCGGCATCATATCGCCTGCCGGTGTATTGACCAGATCACGCACAAGCGCCACCCCTTTGACTAGGTGTGTTGCCTCATTTACTAATTCATTATTATTCACGACTAAGCGCGCCGAACATGGCGGCTGCTCTTTGTATGTATCAAACTGATACGCTCCCAACGCGAAACCAAATAACGTTTGCTTTATATGACCATTTTGGCCATCGAGTAAATAGTCACCCGCCGGGAGCTGTGATGCCAAATCACCTGCATGCCAATAGCATTTTTCATCTTCAACAAAAACCACAGCATGATTTAATGAACCGGTATCAAAGTTAGGAACTAGAACAAGTCCTTCGCCTTTGAACGACGTATTCTTAAGCCAAGTTTTAACCTTTTCTGTTTGTGCTTCGTGCCAATTGTCGAATTCGACTTTATTATATATTGTGAGCGGTGTTCCGGTATCACCGAACTTGAACGGTATCATCATAGCTAAACCTAATTGTGTCTTGTGGTGGTTAAACCAAGTTATTCTTTGTTTTGGTTATTATTAAATGAGCTAGGCAAAACTTCAACTCCAACAATTTTACCTAGTTTAACAATCAAAGGAATGGTAATTGGCGCAAACGGCAAAATTGCAAACACACCTAAACCTAGGCCTTTTAATAAATCCAAAAATTGGCGGTTCGCAATTTTCAATTCAGCTTTACTCGCTTGACGCTGAGTATAGCGTTTGTAAATCGCCAACATATCGATTGTTTCTTGCTTTTCTTGTGCTAGCGCATCTTTAATTTTAAGCATACTGCGGCGCATGCGCGCACGACTCTGACGCTGTTTTATTTTCATCACCCGTAAAGGTGCTTTATGTATATATTTAATAATATGCATATGTACATTGTCACATAAGTTACGCCTTGATAGCAAAATATTCGCGATGCGGCCATAGCCCCCTATTTAATTAAAGCCATGACTGCTAAAATTGGCAAAAATAAAATGTAATTGGCGACACTGTGACAAAGACCAAACTTCACCCACGCAACCTTCACCGAGAAAACTATGATTTTGATTCACTTGTCAGAGTCAATTTAGCACTAAAAGATCATTTAGTTACACGTAGCGATGGCGAGGTGTCAATCGATTATAGTAAAGCGAAAAGCGTTTACGAACTAAATAAGAGTCTGTTGCTGAGTCATTATCGCCTTCTAATATGGGATATACCTGAGTCTAACTTGTGTCCAGCAGTGCCTGGAAGAGCCGACTATATCCATTACCTTGCAGATCTATTAGCACATAGCAACGATGGTTCTGTTCCAACAGGAAAGCAGGTGCGCCTGCTTGATATTGGCACTGGTGCGAGCCTGATTTACCCCATTATCGCTGAAAAGGCATATCAATGGCGTACCTTCGCATCGGATATCGACTCAGCTTCTGTGAAAATAGCGTCTCACATCGCCAAAGCGAATAAGTTATCGACTAAAGTGTATCACCAACGAAATTCACAGCACATATTTAAAAACATTATCGATAGTCAGTCTTTTTTTACTATCACATGCTGTAACCCGCCATTTTATTCATCGGCACAAGAAGCCGAAAAGGCAAATTTGCGCAAACGCAAAAATTTAAACCTTAGTACGCATTCGGCGCGTAATTTTTCTGGGCAAAAAGCGGAGTTGTTTTGCGCTGGAGGAGAAAAGCAGTTCATCGAAACAATGATAAAAGAAAGTAAAGATGTCGCCGACAACGTACTATGGTTTACAACGCTTGTGTCACAAAAGGCGAATTTAGCGCCTTTACAAAAACAACTCAAGCAAATAGGTGCGTGTCAGAGTAACGTGATTAACATGGCACAAGGCCAAAAAACCAGTCACATTTTAGCCTGGTCTTTTATACCAGAATCCGAGCACACCCAGTATTTAAATTAAGCTTGTTTTAATGCGTCAGTGTAGTGTTTACGGCATACCGAAACGTAGCGCTCATTGCCGCCAATTTCAACTTGTGCACCGTCGGCGATAGCAACCCCACTTTCATCGGTACGCAAAACCATATTTGCTTTTCGCCCGCAGTGACAAACAGTTTTAAGCTCAATTAGCTTGTCAGCCCATGCTAATAGATAATTAGAACCATTAAACAGTTCACCACGAAAGTCAGTGCGTAAACCATAACAAAGCACTGGTATTTTGAGCTCGTCCACAACATGACATAACTCTTTAACCTGTGCTTTTGACAAAAACTGAGCTTCGTCTATGAGCACACAATCCACTTTTAAGTGACTGTGATTTGATGCAATTGTATCAAGTAACGAGGTTTCATCATTAAACAGCTGCGCCGTGGCTTCTATGCCAATACGCGAGCTCACTTTTCCTTCCCCAAAGCGGGTGTCTATTGCAGCGGTAAAAATCATTGGATTCATACCACGCTCTTTATAGTTAAAAGCCGATTGTAATAGTGTGGTCGATTTTCCCGCATTCATTGCGGAATAATAAAAATAAAGTTGTGCCATAGTACCCTCAGAAATGTGAACGCACATGCTACCCAAGAATAACTTAAAATTGAAGTATTGTTGGCCTATTTTAAATAATCATTGTAAAAAGAGTAATGATCCAATTGGCTCAAATAGTGCCAAACTTGATGACATGTTTTACGGTTGTTACCGTAATACTCATTATTGAAAATTAAATAACCTGTTTTCACTCTGAGTGGCGGGTAGTGTAACTTTAACCCCTGCTTCTTGAATATCGCCTGGTGATTACCAGTTAAATTGCAAAGTACGACACTCGCATCGACTCGTCGTTGATCAAGCAAAAACAACGATTGCTCGGTCGAATTGGTATATACAATGCTCGCATTTAATGCTTTTACTTCATTAAGCACTGAGTGCCCTCTTGGTATTGCGGTAGCAATTGGCTCATTACGCGTGTCGAAAGGGTTATTTGGAAAATCTTCACGAGTCACTAAGCACGTAGCATGTGAGCCAACATGTAAGCGACTGTCTAATTTGTCATTTTTCTTAGGATAGGTGTATAACCTATCTCGTTTATGAGTATAACTTGCTATTAAAGCATCGACCTTGCCACGTTTTAAATCATCTAAACATCTTTTCCAAGGTTGGCGAACAAACCTAAACGAAATATTATTGAGCGCGGCATCTGCTTGGCGCAACATGTCTATTGTGCCACCGGGTGCATTTACAGGAACGCCAGAGCCAGTTCCAGTATAAAACGGTGGTACTGACTTGTCTTCATAGCAAAATATGACAGTGGTTGCCGAAGCCGACGCACAAAAAAATAAGCACACTAAAAACACAATTTTCCAGTACACAACAAAGTTCACTTACTGACAGACGTAATATAAGTCTAATTTAATTTAAAAAAACACGCAGCATTAATCTCGCTACCAACAGGTATTTTTATTAATCTCTATAAATACAAAAACCCAAACGTGATTGCGTTTGGGTTTTATATTTTTACAGTCCTAACTGTCTAATCGCTTAGTTAAATCGTAAGCTGTATTCCTGCATATTGAGTAACGTGGTAATTAGCCCTTCTCGGTCGTTATTATCAAGTTGCGTTTTCGCACTGGTATATTCACCATTAGTTGGGTCTCGCTGCAATAAGTCATTATAAAGCAGAACACTGTTCACTTTGCTTTGTGCTTTGCGTTTACCTTCATTGGAATCACTAAAGCCGCTTAGCATCTCACCCCGTGATGTGCCATTACTCAATTTATTCAGCCAAAATTGCTTACCGCCTGCATCCACATTACGTAGCAATACATTTTGATATGCCAAATCAATAAACTCACTGTCCGTCAATGAACCATAACGATTTTGAAATTCCGTGCTGCCCGCAAACACATTCGCAATATCTTTAAGCTTCATACCGCCATCAAATTTACCCTGCCAAAAGCGCAAGCCATTGCGGTCTGGGCGGCGTAAAAACGCCGAGAAGAACAACCGTGCCACTGGCGTTTGACTATCAACATACGCATCTGAATTCATTAAGCTATCAAGCCACTGTGCACGGCTCATACTTGATAGTGAAGCAACATCCGTTGCCACTTGACTCAATGACCATTGCTCTGTCAATAAATCACGATAACTTTGTTTTACAAACGCCGTGTCATCGGTATCAACGTCATTGTCTTTTATTTGCGGATTCGCACCGTCAATAAATTCAATGCCATCAATCACTCCATCACCGTCGGTGTCATCACTCGCAGGTGTCAAGCCCGCCATTACGCGTGTTTTAAAGTGGTCACTGGCAAGTAGTTCACGCATCATACTGTAAGTACTTTGCTCCGCTAGAACCCGCGTTACAAATGCGCCTAGTTCATCATCGCTATACTGATAACGCGTGACCAATAAGGCGAATACGCGCATACGCTCCAACATATCAATGCGATTAATGTATTCGTTTGATTCAACAAACGCCAACATGAGTTCTGCACGGCTTGTCACATTATTATCTAAACGACCAACCCAATAATTATAGCCGCCAGCGTCTGCCGCTCGATTCATCACGTTGCGATAAACCAACTCAACAAATTCGCCATTACTTAATGACCCGTAGCGGTTTTGGAATTCACCTGAATTTACAAACCCAGTCACCATTGCAAGACGCGACATGCCCGTATTTAAACGCTTACGATAGTGCGCCGCACCACCTGCATCGGCATTTCGCATCATCACCGCGCGATACACCCGGCCAATAAAGCCCATTTGGGCAACATCGTAATCTGTCATCAAATCGCTATAGAGCAGTGCAATGTTGGTGTCATCGTTTTCAAGTTGGCTCACCAAACTCGCCAGCGTATTATCATCAACCAGTTGATATTGTGTATCCAAATACGCCAAACGAACCATATTCTCATACGCGTCCTGCGACTTATCGAACAGATTATTGTCTTTAACTTGCTCATCGCTATTTAATAAACGTTCATAATAAAGCGGACGACCATCATTATCGGCATCTTGCCACACGTCCAAACGCGAATTAATATCAAGCCCCAATAAGGTTTCAACATCATCAGTTACACCATCGCCGTCTGTATCCGTATCGGTCCAACGTTGGTCATTAAATGGATACTCATCATTTCCATCCAAAATACTATCACCATCAGAATCTGAATTGTTAATATCTGTCCCAAGTTGATATTCTTCTAGGTTCGTTAAACCATCATTATCAGCATCTAATGCAGCATCATTTGCATCATTCGGATTGAGTCCATTAGCCGTTTCATAGCTATCTGGTAAACCATCTCCGTCGCTATCAACGTTGCTTGCAGGTGTACCAAAAACCCTCGCACCTCGATTAATTAATTCATCTACTTGAGATACATCATTTAAGAATAAGCCGTTAATATTGACCTGAAGCCCATTTGCAATTTTGTATAATGGACTTAAATCAGATACATCCGTATATTGGATTGATAAACTGTTCAAATTACCAAAATTGTTAATTAACGAGAGGTCTGAGAAATTAGTGTTGTTAACCTGAAGTACTTGTAATGTCGAAAGCGACGAGAGTCCGTCCCATTTTACGATTGGTGTATTGCTTACATTGAGTACGAGTAGCGGTAAATTTGCCAACAAGGTTAAATCTGAAAATGTCGTGTTGTTGACTTCCAAAAGAACTAGGTTAGTTAAGTTGGATACCCAACTCCAGTTATCACTCGCAATAGGAAGAGAGCCAACTCTTAACGAACGTAACCCCGTTTTAGAACCAAGCGTACTAAAGTCTGTTACTTGAGTTTCCGAAATCCCAAGTACTTCAATATCATCTTTCAACAGTTTAAGATCGCTAAAACTCGTACCACCTGCCTCAAAATTAGTTAGCCGTAAATCATTGATAACAGTCCAATCTGAAATTTCGAGATTATCGACGTTTAAAGCAGTTAACGCTGGCAGCGAGCTTGTCATACCAATATCTGTTACACTTGTCCCGCCAAGATTCAATCCATTTATTCTTTTTGAACCATTTAGTAACATTAATTCATCGTTACCAAATGAGGGTATTCCACTAACTTCTAAATGATTTAACAGAGGAAGTTGAGCAACTGCTTGCCAATTGTTTATTTGACCGCGATTGTAAAGCTGAACGATTCGTAAAGCAGGAAATTGCTTTAAATCGTCAAGTGAAGAAATAGTTTTGCCATAAATGCTACAGTTAAAATTAGATACCTTGTAAATTGATGTAGTCGAGGCCCAATTATTTGCCATACATTGTTCCAGTATCGCATCATTAAACGTAATGTCACCTAGCGTTTTTACTGCTGCGGTCGACTCTGCATTCAATGGCTCACCATCTGCTGCATCGTTAACACCATCATTATCAGAATCTTTAATAAAAGGATTAGTACCAAGGTGAACTTCAAGGCCATCAATCAAACCATCTCGATCAGTATCGGAATTTCTGACACGAGTACCTAACTTTGCTTCTTCCATATTAGTTAGGCCGTCACGATCTTCATCGTCGTGTATATCATGGGGATCATTCGGGTTCATTCCGACCATAAGCTCAAGGTCATCATGTAACCCATCGCCATCGCTATCTGTTAGATCACTAAGCGGGCGCCGTATATGAATTATTTCAAAACCGGCATCAAAAAATGCGACCTGCTCGCCCATATTAACCCCGGCGCTGGCACGTTGAACACTCACGGGGCTTAATGATGTGCCTGTTAAATCATATCGATAAATCACATTGTTGCCCGCTTCATAAACAGCGTTCTGATCATGTACCACGCCGAAACGATACGCTATCGAGTTGCTCGAACCGTCTTGGATAGTCTTGAAAATTGGTGCTTCTAGATCTGTTAGATCAATCGTTAAACGCTCTACAGGGTTATCACTTGCGATATAAATAATCTTAGAACCAGTGCCAATTGGTGCAATGTGTGTTTCGTTACTTGACACATGGTGGATATAGCGCCAGTTGATAGTATCAACAGAATATAAAAAGTATGTTCTGTTTTGACTATAGTCGCGGATTTCAGCTACGTAGTATCCATCTCCTTCTTGCAAGTTACGCCACGTATGATCACCCAACGTTGTGTTATTTGGCATGTGCGTAAATACAGGAGAAATAGCCGCTAACGATTTGAGATTTGGACCAGTATAAAGCGTATTATTAAACTCGTATTGAGCAAACGCAATCACCTTACTATTATTTTCAGTAATTAATACCTTATCAATATTATTCCCAGTCGAATTGGTTAGTTCTTGCCATGTTGAACCATCGTTTGTCCAATGGAACTTAATGCCGTTAATGAAGTACAGTCCATCATTCCCTTTTACAAGGTTGCCCCAATCTGAACTTGTAAATGCACTCGTGATCTCGCCGTTATCTGGATTTATCGAATCGATATTAATAAACATCTCACAGGTATTCGACAAATCGCAATTTTTATCATCCCGGTCAACGACATACAATTTATTGTTAAAATAAACGGGTCTATTAACTGCATAGTTACGCGCATAAAATCGGTCTTCATGAATTGTAAAATCATGGCTCGAAGACACAAGATCCCCTTCATGATTAACAAATAAAACTTCAGATGAGGTCACTGTCGAATAACTAGACCAAAAGTTATTTCTGATTTTGTTTAAAACAAACTCACCATTAGTGTGGTTTGCTGTTACCGCGTATACGCCGTCAGTAAAAAAATCACCGCTCGGTGTACTCAGTAACGATGCACTAAACAGCGTACTACCATCTGAACCTTTTAAAGAAATTTCGCTCACTTCTTGTGATGTCAAATCTATGCGAGTGTAACTATTGACCCCTTGATAATAAACGTAGCCGCTAACTGCACGCACATTATTTGGCCAAAACCACATTGTTCCTAAGTCATACGACGAAAAGTTTTGCCAATCGCTGGTAATATACATTTTCGTATTACCACCAGAATATAGCTGAACAGATATAGCTGCGATTCCATTTTCAATATGTAGATTAGTGACACTGAAGTTACCAGCCGGTTCTAACACTGCTTGATTTAACGTATCGGCAGAGATTACTTTCTGCCACGACTTAAAATCGTTTGTACGATAAATCGTTTGTTGTTCAGCATAGCTTTTGCGTCCATAAACATAAAAGTCGTCTTCGTCTTGGACTAAGTTATATAGTGAAAAAATACCAATATCGATTTGCTGCCAATCAATACCGTTTTGCGTTTCATATAAACGGTTCGTGTGATAAAGATATAATCGCGTACTACTTGCGAATAACTTTCCTAGAAACGAACGTGAAGGTGTTTTAGACTCTGGATGATCAAGTGCAGACCAAGTTCGTCCGCCATCAACAGAACTTGTCAATCGATTATTGTTAAAGTTATAGAGTAAACCGTTAAATTCGACGACCTGCCAAACTTGTTGACTTTTTATCTTAGTGTGTTGCCAACCATACTCATTTGCATTTGACGCGAGCGCGTTAGATGCTGTTAATCCCATCATCGCGACCACGGTCATTAAGTACAAGGCAGCTCCTAGCAACCGACTTATCATTTTTATTCTCCATTCATGATTTTTAGCTCTGCTAGGATACACAGCTTATTTAATGGTTTGCTTTCAATAAACGAGCAAAACTTTTCAAAAAACGGTCAAAAAGATAAAAATAAAGCGTTTGGGTAAATAGGTAAACTTACTTATTATTAAATTGATATTTTAATTACTGCTACATATATGACAGTACAGATTAAATTGACATACTTTATTCATCCTTTATTATTGTAAATTAGTTGGTAGTACACGGAAGTATCATGATCTCTCGCCTCGTCATTTTATTATTTTTATTAGTACCCTATAAAGGTTTTTGCGAACCTTTGCTCAATGCATTTGCGGTCCAACACCCAATCATTAAAGAGTTGCAAATCAGGGCATTACATAAAGATCATTTAAATAGAATATGGATCGGCACCGATTCAGGCGTCTATCGTTATACAAGCCATAGCCTGACATACATTGGAGAAGAATATAACGATACAGGGAGAAGCTATAACGGCCCGACGAGCGAGTTTTATAAGCTGAACACTCGCTATTTACTGATTCGCTCCTTTCCAAACACAGTCACCATTTTTGATTTAGTTACCGATAAGTACATCGCTCAACCATATCCGGAAATTAACTTTAATGCAGACTCTGCTTTATTGGCACGCACGGCCTCTATTGATGATGACCTAACACTTTGGATAACACAAAATGGAAATTACCTATATTCGGAAGAAGCCGCTGATTACCAGCTGATCTCAACAAAACAACAAGACAGCTATCTTTTTTCGGCAAATAAAGTCGGTGATTCGCTATACTTTCATTATATGAATCACATTGTTGAATACGACCTTGTTACTCGACGTGTGATTCGCAATATTTACAGTGCAGAGCCTATCCAACACCTTCAAATTGGCGAAAATAAACATAGTATTAACTATATTGCTGGCAACAAGCACTATATGGTTGACCAAGGCTCGAAAGAAATAGCGCCCTTAAACCTGTGTGATGCACACCAAGTACAGCGTATAGAGCGGACCGGCCTAACTGCACCTTATCAGTATCTACGATTACTAACGCTTGACAATAACCAAATACTCCTTATTAACGAATGCGGTATTCGTACATACAATATGACGACACAAAGTTACGCAACGCTTGCCGAGCCAGCTGACGATTTCAATGGTATTTGGCTAAAAAATGCTTGGACTAAAAATAAGTTACCCGCACTCATTGATACTCATTCAGGTATATTTTTGGTAACCAAGCAGGGAAAATTTTTGCAAGTCACACCGCATAGCAATTCAAGTAATGGGGGCTCTACAGTTGCGGCAGTGCAAACCGGTGACAATGATTACCTCATTGCCAATGGTGAACCAGGTCTAATCTCACTTAATAATAAACAACCTTATTTTAAAGGCTTTTCACAAGTTGAATTGGAACGCCTTACAGGGGGTCATTCCGTACGGCAAGTGGTCGCAATTTCGGACACCGAGTTTTGGTTAGCGAGTCAAACCAATGGTCTATTTAACCTCATTAAACGCAATCACATTTGGCATGTTGAACAACATCTCTTTGCGACTGAGCATATTCGAGTACTAAACATTATCGATGATGAACTTTGGATAGGCACTGAAAACATTGGCGTTTGGACGTTTAACAAGTCAACCGGTGAACTCAACAATATTATAAAAAACAACCAAGAGACGGCGCTTGCAATATTCCGTATGAAAGTCATCTCAAATAATCAAATGCTAGTGGCCGCAAATCAAGGACTCTTTTTTGTAGACGTTGACTCGAAGTCAATTACTCGACAAGTAAATAAGATTAAACATCAAAATAAAGACTATATATTTGCCGAAATTTGGGGCATCGCCCAAGATAAAAAAAACAACATCTGGGCCGGCAATCACTCAAACCGGTGGCCACTCGTAAAATACAATAACAAGGGTCAGCAGTTAAATATTTACGAAGCAGGTAAAGACGTCCCCCCCTACGCCGTTTATGACTTGACCACCGACCAATACAACAATCCCATCGTTGCAACATGGGGTGGCGGTCTATATCGACTCAATGAAAAAACAAGCCAAGTACAACGTATAACACGCCAACAAGGACTACCGAGCGATAATGTATTATCGGTAATACGCGACGACAACAACCACTATTGGGTGACAACAGATCGTGGCATCGCACATATAAAGTGGTGTAATGATGCATCATGTATAAACAAACCAACGGTTACGGCCTACTCAAAATCGGATGGATTAAAAACAAACTTATTTGACGTTAATAGTGCTCATATTAACGATGCGGGTATTTACGTGACTGGCGGCTTTTTTGGTGTCACTTGGTTTAAACCAAGCCAAGACATTCGCACCAACGATAACTTGCTCACTGATACGTATATAGAGAAAATCACTGTAAACGATGTCAAAACGCATTCAGGCCTGTCGATACAAGGTACTTTATCATTCCCCGCCACAGCAGAAAAAATCGAAATCGAACTAGCCACTGGTCATTATATTGAACCACATAAACAATACTTTAAATACAAGATTAATCAGGGGCTATGGCAAATCAGTCAAAACGGTAACATAGTGTTAAATGCTACAAAGTCAGGCAAAACAGAGATTGAAATTATTGCAGTTAATAATAGTGGAAATGAACAGCTTGCAAGTCAAACAATCACACTCAATATTGCGCCGCCATTATGGCTTTCATATTATGCTTTTTTTGTTTATTTTATCTTGAGCCTTGCGATTGGGTTTATTATTGCCAAACTCAGAGAACAAAAAACAGTAAAATTAAACCAACAGTTAAACCAACTCGTTAAAAGCAAAACCCAAGCATTAGAATCGGCCATAAAAGATAAAGATACGTTGTTTGAAAACACATCTCACGAATTAAAAACGCCACTCACTCTCATCCTTGGTCACTTAGAAATACTGTCATCTCAATTCAAAGAATTAATTAATAATGATTCATTCAAATCTGTTAAATTAAATTCTGAGCATCTGTTTAGTGTAGTAAACGACCTGATTCAAGGCGCTGAGGTGAAACGTGATAACAACGCGGCTATAGCAAATATTGATATTCACGAATCGTTTATTCAATTGCGCGAGAGCTTCTCGCCTTTATTGAGTAAACGAAACACACAATTAATAATAAGTCATTATGCGCAAGATTCCGCGAGCATGCAGCTTTTTCCGAAGCAATTTCAGTATATCTATGCGAATTTACTTAAAAACGCAATTTTAAATAGTCCTATGAATTCTTTGATTGTGTTGGCTATTGATGTAGATAGTCGTCATGTAATGACAACAATTTCAAATCTAGGAACGGGCCTTAGAGACCTGAATGCGTTAAGCAAGCGATATCAACGCGCAAATACCGACTACAGTGGCAGCGGCCTTGGTTTAGATATCGTATCTACTACTATTAGTACACTAAAAGGTCAAATTCGACTTGTTCCATCAGATACACATACGCGCCTCCAGTTGACGTTACCAATAGTTACCACTAGTGGAAATAGCGAAAAAAGTAAAGTGATGCCACAGTATCAAGAATATAATCAAGCGTCACAAAATCTAAGCAATGTGCTTATAGTCGAAGACAATATTGAATTAACTGAACTGTTCAAACATATTTTACAACCGCATTATAATTTAACATTTGCCCCAAATGGCGATGCAGCGCTTTTGTATTTACAACAGTGCGATAGCCTACCTGATATTATTCTCAGTGACGTGATGATGCCTGTAATGGATGGGTTTACATTTTGTGAAAACATAAAATCAGATTCAAATTTACAGCATATTCCTTTATTGTTGATAACCGCAAAAAGCGACCATAAAAGCGAGATAAAAGGCCTAAAATGCGGTGCTGATGATTATATTCACAAGCCGTTCATTGCAGAACCGTTGCGCCAAAAAATAGATAATATTCTTGCTACCGCAAACGCGAAAAAAGAATGGCTTACTCGCAAAATTACACATGTTGAACAACTCCCTACCAACGAAAAATTTGACGCTCGCGATGCACAATTTGTTGAAAAAATCGAATATCACATTAAAGCGAACTGTACACATAATCAGTATAAAATAAGTGACTTGTGTTCCTACATGCATATGACCGAATCAACTCTTCGTCGCCATTTAAAAAGTGCTACGGGATCAACATTTAAAAAGCTGGTCAATGAGGTGCGTTTAAATAAAGCACGTTTGTTAATCACAAAAGGGCACCAAATACAAGAAACCGCTGAACTTTGTGGATACGCAAGTGTGTCACATTTAAGTAACGCGTATAAAGTAAAATTTGGTGAAACACCCTCACAAACTAAGGTCAATAGCTAGTGTTAAAGGGCTAGGGATCCTTGAATCAGTTATAAAAACAAAAACCCAAACGTGATAGCGTTTGGGTTTTGTATGTATACAGTCCTAACTGTCTAATCGCTTAGTTAAATCGTAAGCTGTATTCCTGCATATTGAGTAACGTGGTAATTAGCCCTTCTCGGTCGTTATTATCAAGTTGCGTTTTCGCACTGGTATATTCACCATTAGTTGGGTCTCGCTGCAATAAGTCATTGTAAAGCAGAACACTGTTCACTTTGCTTTGTGCTTTGCGCTTACCTTCATTTGAATCACTAAAGCCGCTTAGCATCTCACCCCGTGATGTGCCATTACTCAATTTATTCAACCAAAATTGCTTACCGCCTGCATCCACATTACGTAGCAATACATTTTGATATGCCAAATCAATAAACTCACTGTCCGTCAATGAACCATAACGATTTTGAAATTCCGTGCTGCCCGCAAACACATTCGCAATATCTTTAAGCTTCATACCGCCATCAAATTTACCCTGCCAAAAGCGCAAACCATTGCGGTCTGGGCGGCGTAAAAACGCCGAGAAGAACAACCGTGCCACTGGCGTTTGACTATCAACATACGCATCTGAATTCATTAAGCTATCAAGCCACTGTGCACGGCTCATACTTGATAGTGAAGCAACATCCGTTGCCACTTGACTCAATGACCATTGCTCTGTCATTAAATCACGATAACTTTGTTTTACAAACGCTGTGTCATCGGTATCAACGTCATTGTCTTTTATTTGCGGATTCGCACCGTCAATAAATTCAATGCCATCAATCACTCCATCACCGTCTGTATCGTTGCTCGCAGGTGTCAAGCCCGCCATTACGCGTGTTTTAAAGTGGTCACTGGCAAGTAGTTCACGCATCATACTGTAAGTACTTTTCTCCGCTAGAACCCGCGTTACAAATGCGCCTAGTTCATCATCGCTATACTGATAACGCGTGACCAATAAGGCGAATACGCGCATACGCTCCAACATATCAATGCGATTAATGTATTCGTTTGATTCACCAAACGCCAACATGAGTTCTGCACGGCTTGTCACATTATTATCTAAACGACCAACCCAATAATTATAGCCGCCAGCGTCTGCCGCTCGATTCATCACGTTGCGATACACAAGCTCAACAAATTCGCCATTACTTAATGACCCATAGCGGTTTTGGAATTCACCTGAATTTACAAACCCAGTCACCATTGCAAGACGCGACATTCCCGTATTTAAACGCTTACGATAGTGCGCCGCACCACCTGCATCGGCATTTCGCATCATCACCGCGCGATACACCCGGCCAATAAAGCCCATTTGGGCAACATCGTAATCTGTCATCAAATCGCTATAGAGCAGTGCAATGTTGGTGTCATCGTTTTCGAGTTGGCTCACCAAACTCGCCAGCGTATTATCATCAACCAGTTGATATTGTGTATCCAAATACGCCAAACGTACCATATTCTCATACGCGTCCTGCGACTTATCAAACAGGTTGTTGTCTTTAACTTGCTCATCGCTATTTAATAAACGTTCATAATAAAGCGGACGACCATCATTATCGGCATCTTGCCACACGTCCAACCGCGAGTTGATATCAAGCCCCAACAAGGTTTCTACATCATCAGTTACGCCATCACCGTCGGTATCCGTATCGGTCCAGCGCTTATCATTCAATGGATACGTATCCGCACCATCACGCACACCATCACCGTCGCTGTCCTCATTGTTTGGGTCAGTGCCTGCCTGATATTCTTCTAGGTTCGTTAAACCATCGTTGTCGGCGTCTAACGCAACATCACTCGCATCATATTTGTTAAGTCCATTTGCGTCTTCATAAACATCTGGGATGCCATCAAAGTCTGAATCATGCTCAGCGCGAATATACATTATTGCAAAATAACCACTTCGATTATCAATTATGCCGTCACCTTGATAATCCCATTCTTGCACTAAATTAACGTAATAGTAATCATCCCGTTTTGCTAAAAATTTAACATGACGTTTTCGTACTAATCGGCAAACTGTTTCTTGCGAGCAATCTGTAACATTTTGATAGTTTTCATTTTCATAATAACTAGCCAATATTTTTGAGTTTTGCTCAGACAACGCATATACAAATGGCACTACAGTAGACGATAAGTCAAATACAGATTCGTGTTGTCCGATGCCATTATTAAAGAAGTTTAATGCAAAGGTACTACTACCATTCAACTGAATACGAAGCGGTGTTGCCACGTTTATTATTTCTTCTTGAATAAATGCACGATTACTTGTTAGTGCTTGGTGACCGCTTGTCTGTGCACTTGCAGATGGAGAGTATAAGATACTTGCCTTATAACCGACTTCAATCGATGCAAAGCTATAAATATCAACCGTAGAATTATCGGCCATTGTCACTTGAATATGTTTATTGTCCGAGCTTTGAATCCAACTGACCGTTTGTTCACCCGTTACTGTTTTGTACAATGCACTTGTTGTTCCTGTAATGTGCAACGAACCAGGCAAAAAGCGTCTACTCTGGTAATCATAAAGCGACATGTGATATGTATTGTTAATAACTAAACCAGAAAACGCGTTTAGTTCATTGTACGAATACGTGTGCAAGTCATTAACATAGAGTTCACGCCTAATCTCTGTTGGCAATTCTCCGTTCGGGTATCTGGTTTCATATTGATACAATACCTTTACTTGATTTGTTTCGGTCGCAAACAAATACATATCAGCCAAACCTGAATGCGTTTCAACTTGCTCTGGGGTACCGTCTCCGTCTACATCAACCGACTTAAAAAAAACTGACATTAGCCCTGTATCACGTACATGCAAAAATTGAGACGTATGCGCCCAATTACCCGTTCGCGAATTGTGTGAAACAGTACCGTTTGCATTAAATTTCGTGAATTCAACCTTCCCAATTTGGTTATCAATAGTTACGTCGCTAGCGATAACAAAAATGTCATTCTCAGGTGTTGTTGAAATTACTTGTGACGGTATGCTCGAAAATGCATTAGCATTTGAACCAACCAAGATCTCGTGAATATTAACGTAGCCATCTTGATCAGCATCTTGAAATGCATCATCGAGGTTCGGGTTTAAACCATTGGCGAGTTCAGCAGCATCCACTATGCCATCGTCATCGCTATCAGCATTTTGTGGATCGGTCCCAGCTTCATATTCTTGAAAGTTAGTTAAACCGTCGTCATCGGCATCTAAAACGGCATCACTCGCATTATATTTGTCTAATCCATTTGCGTCTTCATAACTGTCAGGCAAGCCATCAAAATCAGAATCATGTTCCGCACGAATATACATAATGGCTAAGTAGCCGCCTCGGCGATCTATAATTCCGTCCCCTTGATAATCCCATTCCTGAACTAAACTAACATAATAATAATCACTACGTTTTGCCAAAAACTTCACATGACGTTTTCGAACTAAACGACAAATCGTCTCTTGCGAACAATCTGTGACGTTTTGATAGCTTTCGTTCTCATAATAACGCGCTAATATTTTTGAGTTTTGCTCAGATAGTGCATACGCAAATGGTACAGAACTTGTGGACTGATCAAACACCGATTCATGTTGTCCTACACCATTATCAAAAAAACTTAAAGCAAATGAACTGCTACCGTTTAATTGGATGCGCAGGGGGACGTTAACATTTACCACTTCTTCATTAATAAACGCGCGGTTACTAGTTCGTGCAAAATGACCGTTATTTAATGCAGTATTCGACGGTGAATATAATATACTGGCTTTGTAGCCGACTTCAATTGGTGCAAAAGTATAAAAATCAATGTTAGAGCTATCCGGTAAAGTCAAACGAATATGCTTTTTATCGTCACTTTGTATCCAATTAACGGTATGTTGACCTGTTACTGTTTCATATAACGCACTTCCTGAACCCGTTATACGTAAACTACCAGGTAAAAAACTTTTAGTCTCATAGTCATACAGCGGCATGTGGTAGGTGTTATTAATGACCAAGCTTGAGAATGCTTGTAGCTCGCTGTAAGCATAAGTGTTCAAGTTATCATAGTGCCGAGTTATTTGTTTAGGTAGTTCACCATTTGGGTATAGTTCTTCATTTTGATAAAGTACTTTAACTTGATTACCTTGATCACTAAACAAATAAATATCGGATACCCTTGAGTGCGTTTCTACTTGCTCAGGGTTACCATCTCCATCAACATCAATTGATTTAAATGCTATTGATATTAAGCCAGTGCCGGTAATTTTTATATAGTTCGCGGTATGTTCCCAACGACCGAGTTGAGTATTATGCGTAACTTCGCCGTTTGCATTAAACTTAGTAAACTCAACCTTTCCAATCACATTATCAATAGTGACATCACTCGCTATCAAAAAAATATCATTTTGTGGTGTCGTAGATACGATTGACGGTGGAATACTCGATAAAACATTGACGTCGGAACCAACTAATACTTCGTGAATATTTGCAAAACCATCTAGATCTGCGTCTAAAAATGCATCATCAATATTAGGATTTAAACCATAAGTTACTTCGTCTCCGTCTTCGATACCGTCACCGTCAGTATCGATATTATTTGGGTCAGTACTCGCTAAAAATTCCTGTAAGTTAGATAAGCCGTCACCATCATTATCAACTTGCGCATCATCACCATTATTTGGATCTAGTCCATGCCGATTTTCATAATCGTCTGGGATGCCATCGTTGTCGCTATCTTGGCTTAACGTCGTTTGCTGAATGCTACTTTTATTTTTATTTTGCTGTTCAATTGCATAACTGTTATTTGCAAAAAGACAACTTATTAGTAGGCACCCTAAAACATATAAAGATACCTTTACCGACTGATTTATCACGTCGCTCTCCTTTTGAGGATAAATTAATCAAACCAACAACATAATTCATCAAAACTGAATCATTGTTGCAGTGTTCACAATTTTACTGATAACGAAAATTAATTAAACCGTAGACTATATTCCTGCATATTAATTAGGGTGTTGATAAGCCCAATTTGGTCATTGCTATCAAGTTGGCTTATCGCATTGGTGTACTCACTGTTATTCGGGTCACGTTGCAGTAAGCCGTTGTAAAGTAATACGCTATTTACTTTACTTGTCGCTTTTCGTTTACCCTCATTTGAATCGCTAAAGCCGCTTAGCAATTCACCGCGAGAGGTGCCGTTGGCAAGCTTGTTCAACCAGAATTGTTTACCGCCATCATCCACATTACGGGATAACACGTTTTGGTACACTAAATCGATAAAGTCACTGTCATTAAGTGCACCGTAGCGGTTTTGGAATTCCGTACTGCTTGCAAAAAAGTTCGCGATGTCTTTTATCTTCATACCACCATCTAATTTACCCTGCCAAAAACGCAAACCATTGCGGTCTGGGCGGCGTAAAAACGCGGAGAAGAACAAACGTGCCACCGGTGTGTGATTTGTCACATAGTTGTCAGTGCCCATTAAGTTATCAAGCCACTGACTCCGTGTTTGTGTTACAAGCAGCATCACATCGTTTGCCACTTGTGTGAGTGACCATTGCTCTGTCATTAAATCCCGATAGCTTTGTTTTACAAACGCCGTGTCATTGCTCTCAACATCATTGTCTTTTAGTTCCGGATTTGTGCCGTCAATAAATTCAATGCCATCAATCACCCCATCACCGTCTGTATCGTTGCTCGCTGGGGTCAAGCCCGTCATTACACGTGTTTTAAACTTATCGCTTGCAAGTAGCTCACGCATCACACTGTAGGTACTTTGTTCGCTATCGACTCGGGTTACAAACGTGTTCAGTTCATCATCGCTGTATTGGTGACGTGTTATCAGTAATGAAAGCACGCGCATACGCTCTAACTTATCAATGCGGTTAATGTACTCGTTTGATTCTACAAACCCGAGCATCATATCTGCACGACTTGACGCACCACTGTCTAAGCGGCCTAACCAGTAGTTATAACCCCCCGCATCGGCTTGGCGGTTCATCACATTGCGATAAACAAGCTCGACAAACTCACCATTACTCAGCGAGCCATAACGGTTTTGGAACTCGTTTGAATTTACAAACCCAGTCACTACTGCAAGGCGTGATAGTCCGGTATTCAGTCGCTTACGATAGTGCGCTGCACCGCCTGCTTCGGCATCTCGCATCATCACCGCTTTATACACACGACCAATAAAGCCCATTTGCGCCAACTGATAATCCGTTAATAAATCACTGTAAAGCAGTGCAATATTCGTATCACCGTTATTAAGTTGTGACACTAAACTTGCAAGTGTATTGTCATCAACAAACAAGTGCTGTGCATCCACATACGCTAAGCGCACTAAGTTCTCTACCGACTCAGCCGATTTACTGAATACATCATTATCTTTGACTGACTCATCACTGTTATTTAAACGCTCAAAATAAAGTGGTCGACCGTCATTATCGGTATCTTGCCACACATCCAGGTTTGAATTGATATCAAGCCCTAATAAGGTTTCAACATCATCGGTTACACCGTCACCATCGGTGTCTGTATCGGTCCAGCGCTTATCATTGGTCGGATACGCATCATCGCCATCCAAAATACCATCACCGTCACTGTCGTTACTGTTTGGGTTTGTCCCTAGTTCAAATTCTTCGAGGTTGGTCAAGCCGTCATTGTCAGCATCTAAGAGTGCATCGTTTGCATCCAATGGGTCTAAACCGTTGGCAAGCTCATAGTCATCCGGCAATCCGTCATTATCATCATCAAGGTCGATAAAGTTCGGTATGCCATCGCCATCAGCATCCCCCCCACTTTTACTTGCATCAAGCGGATATTCATCAAGATTATCCTTTACCCCATCGCCATCATAATCAACAAACGTTCCACCAATGTCATAGTTAAACACATGGCGGTTATGGTTAAACAACTTCGTTACTTTGGGGGTCGTTAAATAGCGTACACCCTCGGTTGATGTATTTTTAAGTTCAAGAATGTTGAAGTATGAATTTGTCGTATCTGCGAAATAAATAATTTGTTTTTGATTCCCAGAGAGTACAACTTTATGCGTTCCCGACGTATAAAAATTGTAATGCGGATTATTACCACTAGTACTGGTTGATAATTGTGTAAAGTCCCCTTTCACTTCTAACGTGCCTGCGATAAAACGATTATGGTCGCTTCTTGTCGCCCCATAATCTGAATCCATCACAAAATCACCGTAGATCTTGATATAGTCTGCACTATTGGTCATCACTAAACGGCCTGTACTCAAACCATATTGATTGTTCCCTTCCACTTTTTGAATACGATAATCACCTTTCACCACAAGGGTCCCGCTCGCAATAGTCAATATGCCATGCTGATGGAACACGTTACCTTCTACTGTTAAGGTTTTACCATTTAAGTTTAAGTTTCCATCACTGCGACTTAAATTCAAATGCCCTTTGATAGTGATGTTTTCAGTCAACGTCCACGCCTTTGCTAAATACAATGGATTCAATTTGGCGCCATTAGTGATTAATTTATTTGCGTTAAACCCGTTAGCAAAAACAACGTGCTCTGCAGAGGTATTCGCGAGCTCTAATACATTAAAAAATGAATTAGTCGCACTATCTGCAAACGAAATCACCTGCTTTTGACTCCCAGAGAGCACCACTTTGTGCGTGCCCGATGTATGAAAATTATAATGCGGATTATTGCCACTAGTACTGGTTGATAATTGTGTAAAGTCCCCTTTCACTTCTAACGTGCCTGCGATAAAACGATTATGGTAGCTTCTTGTCGCCCCATAATCTGAATCCATCACAAAATCACCATAGACCTTGATATAGTCTGCACTATTGGTCATCACTAAACGCCCTGTACTCAAACCATATTGATTGTTTTCACCCACTGATTGAATACGATAATTACCTTTCACCACAAGTGTCCCGCCCGCAATAGTCAGCACACCATGCTGATGGTACAAGTGACCTTCTACCGTTAACGTTTTGCCATTTAAGTTTAAGTTTCCTTGACTGTGACTTAAATTCAAATCTCCTTTGATGGTGATGTTTTCAGTCAATGTCCACGCCTTTGAAATAACCAATGGGTTTAATTTAGCACCATTGGTAATTAACCTCACCACATTAAACCCGTTAGCAAAAACCACATGCTCTGTAGAGGTATTCGCGAGCTCTAATTCATTAAAAAATGAATAGCTCGAGCTATCAGCGAAAGAAATAATTTGTTTTTGATTCCCAGAGAGTACAACTTTATGCGTTCCCGACGTATAAAAATTGTAATGCGGATTATTACCACTGGTACTGGTCGATAATTGTGTGAAGTCTCCTTTCACTTCTAACGTGCCTGCGATAAAACGATTATGGTCGCTTCTTAACGCGCCATAACCTGAATCCATCACGAAATCACCGTAAACCTTGATATAGTCGGCACTATTCACCATCACCAAACGGCCCGAGCTCGAACTATATTGATTGTTTTCACGTACTGATTGAATACGATAATCACCGTTAACTACAAGTGTCCCACCCGCAAGAGTCAATACGCCATGTTGATGGTACAAGTGACCTTCTACCGTTAACGTTTTGCCATTTAAGTTCAAATTACCGTGGTGATGCCATAAGTTTAAATCCCCTTTGATGGTGATGTTTTCAGTGAGCGTCCACGCCTTTGCTAAATACAATGGATTCAATTTGGCGCCATTGGTGATTAATTTTTTTGCATTAAACCCACTTGAAAACTCAACATGCTCTGTAGAGGTATTCGCGAGCTCTAATTCATTAAAAAATGAATTGCTCGAGCTATCTGCAAACGAAATCACCTGCTTTTGATTCCCAGAGAGCACCACTTTGTGCGTTCCCGACGTATAAAAGTTGTAATGCGGATTATTACCACTGGTACTCGTCGATAATTGTGTGAAGGCTCCTTTCACTTCTAACGTGCCTGCGATAAAACGATTATGGTCGCTTCTTAACGCGCCATAACCTGAATCCATCACGAAATCACCGTAAACCTTGATATAATCTGCACCATTCACCATCACCAAACGGCCCGAGCTCGAACTATATTGATTGTTTTCACGTACTGATTGAATACGATAATCACCGTTAACTACAAGTGTCCCACCCGCAAGAGTCAATACGCCATCTTGATGGTACAAGTGACCTTCTACCGTTAACGTTTTGCCATTTAAATTCAAATTACCTTGGTGATGCCATAAGTTTAAATCCCCTTTGATGGTGATGTTTTCAGTCAACTTCCACGCCTTTGCTAAATACAATGGATTCAATTTGGCGCCATTAGTGATTAATTTTTTTGCATTAAACCCACTTGAAAACTCAACGTGGTCTAGCGATGTATTCGCGAGCTCCAATACATTAAAAAATGAATTGCTCGAGCTATCAGCGAAAGAAATAATTTGTTTTTGATTCCCAGAGAGTACAACTTTATGCGTTCCCGACGTATAAAAATTGTAATGCGGATTATTACCACTGGTACTGGTCGATAATTGTGTGAAGTCTCCTTTGACTTCTAACGTGCCTGCAATAAAACGATTATGGTCGCTTCTTATCGCGCCATAACCTGAATCCATCACGAAATAACCCAAAACAAGCACATAATCGTGCTCATTATTCATATGAATGCGACCGGTACTATAGCTATATCCACTGGTTTTGGAATTATCGATCGACTGTATTCGGTAATCATGCTTAACAATTAACGAGCCATTATTTATATCAAGCAAGCCACCTGCTTGAATAAAGTCACCATCAACGATGAGCGTTTGCCCTTCAAGGTCGATATTGACATTTTGTACATGTAAGTTATCTGTGATTTGCACCGGTAGCTGAGCAACCGTGGTAGTATAAGTTTGACCATTTGACGTATAACTACATGTCGTACCTGATGGCCTATATACGGTTACAAGCACACTGCCGTTGTCGCCGCAATATGCCGTATATTGATTTAATGTAAGGGTTGTTGAGGGCTTTGGCGGACGAACGGCGCTGCTGACATACACAGTTTTTTCAACTTGCACACCACCAAAACTAGTAGTTATCACGATGTTTTCGCCAGTATTTGCCACTGAACCCGTTGTTAAATAACCATCACTGGTAATATTCATACCTGCGCCCGTAACGTGCCAGCTATCTGCTACTTGGTCTTGAATCGTCCCATTTGCATACGTTACTTTGAGCTGATAGTGCGCATTACTATGTTCAGAAACGGTTGACGCACCCAACATCTCAAGTGTAATACCATTGTTATCACCATTCGGCGCCGCGGCTAAATACGGTAAGATATTTGCGATTGGGTCGAGTGTAGTGTTTTTACTTGGTGCGGCCCATTGACGGCTGCCTTCGCGCACTTCTACATGCACATGCCAAGCATTACCAGCCCCTTGTGAGCCCTGAATACCGAGTCGATCGCCCACATTAACAATATCACCAACTGCCACATCAATTTGATACGCGTGCAAATAAATGACACTAATGTTTTTATCGGCATCAAATACACTAATTAAGTGATACGGACCATCCGTTTTCGCTGCAATTACTTTACCACTGCTCACTGAATAAAACGGTTCTAAATAATTGCTCGGATTACCGCCAACCACATTCTTGGTCTGCATATCAATGCCTTGGTGACCATGCTCATCATAATAGGCAGGGTCCAAATCACCCCAATCGTTATAGCTATAATTGACACCATTGGTACCGTCTAGTTCGTCAACCGGTATATCAAATAAGAAACACGCTATCATCTTATTTGGTGAACTCGATGAACATTTTCCTTGGACTGGGGTTACAGTACCATCATTAGGGTTTGTTCCAGATCCCACTTCGTAGCCGTCGCTAAAACCATCCCCGTCAGAATCCGCATTAGCAGGATCGGTGCCGTTTTGAAATTCTTCTAAGTTTGTTAAGCCGTCATTATCGCTATCAAGCGCAGCATCAGCCGCATTAAGTGGGTCAAACCCATGAGTAACTTCCCAAGTATCTGGCAAGCCATCATTGTCATCATCTAAATCACAGACATTACCTAACGTATCTCCATCGGTATTCAGTTGGTTTGAATTTGCAATCGTTGGGCAATTATCAACATCATTAGCAACCCCATCACCATCAGTGTCAATGGCCTGATCCGTGACGATAAATTTAATGTTGTAATCATGGTAAAGACCGTGTGGGTCGGTTGCACGAACGGTTATAAAATCGGTACCAATTTGCCCGGTAGTGTTACTTTCATAAATAAAGCTGCCAATATTGGTTTCCGGAATACTCAACGTACCATAACTACCATTTGTAATGATTTCTAATGAAACACCCTCCTCATCAAAGTCAATGCTAGAAATTAGGCCACTTTCGATTTGTCCAGGACGTACAATGAATGTTTGCTTTAGGATAAAAGGCTGATTGTTATCGGTTTGTATTTGTTTAAACGGGTTATTCGGGTATTCGTCTTTATGATCGCCAACGCCATCGTTATCGCTATCACGATACGTAATCGCAAAATCAATTCGTTTAGCTGAAGCAACATTGCCAACAGGGTTTACTACCATTACAAATAGCGATTGATTATCACTTTGATGGCCCACATCCCAATTTGTTGCAATATCAATTGGGTTTGCGATAAGCTCTGCAGCCGTTCGCTCAAAAACAGTATTTTGTCCTGTCACTACAAGTTTTAGCTGCAAGCTGTCTAACGCGCGCGATTTGGCGTCAGTTACTACGTCATTGATAACTTCATAACCTTTTACGTCTAAGCCAGTTAGACCATTAATCGTAAAACTTTGTCCAGCAGCGAGCCCCGGTTGCATTACATCATTTAGTTCAACGTCACTTAAGTTTGTCGAAATATCTTGCAATCGAGGTGTCTGCAATATTTTCACAGCAATATTGGCAGCTTCAAGACGAGTCAGAATATGCTTTGGCACAAAACGATCATCAAGCTTTTGATGATATCCATAGAATGTGGCTATCCGTGCTGAGTCATAAGATGCTTCATCTGTAAATGAAGCATGGTCGGTAAAACGGTAAAGCTCACTATTTACAATGTCGATCGGATCCCAAAGAGAGAGCATTTGACGCACAATTCCAGAAATCCACTCACGCGTTACCGAACCTGCAGGTTCAAAGCCTACGGTCAGTGATATCGCTGATTGATTTGAATCATTTGCCCGCTTAATTGCACCAGTTCGAACCGCCAACTCTAAATAAGGTGCTGCCCAGCCAAAATCTCTAACTACACCTTGCCCGTCAGTCACAAGCAACTCTGGATAATATGCGATGGTTTCTGGGTATTCTAAAATGTCGCTTTTAATTGCAGCACGAGCGATTAACGCCAGAGCCTCCGCTTGATTAATATACGCGTTTGGTAAAAATTTTCGCGTATTTTCTCCGCCATCAGGGTGCCCAATTGCAACACCATTCAAGGCCAAATAATGAATATCAGCCCAATTTTTATCACTTCTTGCAATATCTGAAAATATAAATGGCATCGTCACGCCGTCTGTCACTACGACATTGATTTGTTTCGAAACCGGATCAGCTTTATTGTCCGATGCTTTAATCAAAACGGGATAAACACCTGCCTGAGTAAATGTATGAGTATATTCGGGCACACCAATTTCATTAATAATTGCACCTGGTCCGTCAAGCGAAAAAGTTAATGTATCGTTATCGGGGTCGGTTGCATCAACCCATGTCCTCAAAGTGTGATTCACTTCAACAACATGGTTAGTTTGAGTCAAAACTGAAAATTTCGGTTTTCGGTTTGTCGATAATGTTAACCAAAAACGATTCGACTGTGAGTTAGAGATTTCCAGTTCCCTATCGTGTTGGTCGACAAATTTGAGTTCTACTTTTTTGCTCGCTTTACCAGCATGAGATAAATTAAATGGCAATAATACATCAAATGAATTGAATGCAAGTTTATTTGGTATAGCGATCCGTTGCCCCGCAGTAACACCGGTTCCGGCATCAGCAAAAGTGACAACCGCACTTACGTTAAGTAAATCTGTATCGCCCGCTCTAAATTGCCACTTTTTAACGCCTTCGCCAACCTTATAACTATTATCGAGATAATTTTCAGAGATAAACGTTATTTGTGGGTTACTTGTCGCTGTATCTATGAGGTAGGTTGCAACAGATTTCAAAAAGAATATATGTGAGTTAGAGTCAACTACCGCCGATTGTATTGAATAATAGCCTGCACCACTTAAGTTTGTAATTTGAACACGATTGTCAGATTGCAAAGTGCCGCTGGTTTTAACTACATCTCCATTTTGGCTTAGTAGCGTAAATTCAATGTCATCATCCGTTGTTGCCGCGGTTTGATCATGGAGTATTACCTCATAACTCTCACTACTATTTAGGTAAAAATAGAAGTTATCTTCCTCATCTTGCGTGTATTTATTAGCGTTAGCTGTACGAACTGAAATGCGCCAAGGGTCCCGTGGTCGTGTTGAAGTTAAGTCTTGATACTGCAAACTAACCGTTTGGTTATGAGTCAAACTTGTCGAATTACCATTCGACTCTAGAACTCGCGGATCAGATACGCTAATTCTAATTTGATAATGCCCTATCAACCCCTCTTTATTTACAAATGCTTCGCGATGATGGACCGGCAATGTAAAAGAAATACGATATGAATCCGTTGCTAAATCCCAAACAGCGAGTCTTGCTTCTTCAAACAAAGGATTTCCTGATTCGCTGTCTACTACTTGCACCTCGATTGTATTTGATAAATCGGTCGCCAACGCAACGCCGGAGCACAATAAAAATTCCGAAGGAAATAGATAAGTTACGTCAATCCTGCTCGAGTTATTACTGAATGCCTTAATTAGTTCAATGTCGTTAAGCGTCGCGTTCGTTTTGTCACAGAATGCCGTATATGCGGGGATGATTCTGTGTTCCGGAATTACAATGGATTTGACATCCTCGTTACCGCGTCTAACTTGAGATAGTGGGACAGAATAAAAATGTGTTTCAGGCACACTTAAGTCAAAGTCATAGTTAATAAGCGCTGCGTCTTTATCGTTGCGAGTTGAACCTATACCGAGAGGCTTTTTATAGCCAACCATTGAGTGATGTAAACCAACGGAGTCAACTTCATATCCATCGAGCACGAGTAAACTATCGAGATGAAGGCTTCGTTTCAGTGTCGTACCAACAGGAAGTATTTGTTTATTTGAAATATGGTTGCTGTCGTTTTGTCTCACTTGATAAGTTAATGCTGCATGCTCCGTTAAAATTTGTTTTATTAATCGGACCGCTTTATCACTGTCATAGTGAGCCCCAAGAATAGAATCGATAATGGTATTTGCGCCATAAAACTCTTTAAGCGATATCCCTATAGCTGGTTTTTGGTTTACATAGGCATCAAATAAACTATCGATACTATTTGCTTCTATGTCACCACTGCCAATTGATAAGCCCAAATCGTTCATCATGCAGGGCACACAGCCTCTATAAGTACGCAAATAGTGGTCGATGAATTCTAGGGCAATAATATCGGTATACTCTTCCTGAGTCACCTGGCTTAAATTATATGCTGCAGCTAAATGTATCGCGATTTTAGCCGATTCGGTTGCTATAAACTTCGGCCCGAGTACCTTGGTCGCTTTTAACCCTTTGCCAAATTTCTTTAAATACCCTTTACCGAAAGCCGGTATCACACCATCTACTTTATCACCGTGCTGTAGCATGTTAGAAACAGTAAACAATAAAACTTGACCCCATCTAGATTCAAGTATGTTTGCTATTTTCGATTCGTTTAAATCAGAACCAAGTTTAGTTAACAGCGTTGCAATCCATGGGTTTGAATTAATTTTAGAGCCTTCAAGCGTATGTACTTTCGTGTTAAGTAACTCAAAGATAACTGAAATATGTGCGAGTGCCCGTGATAGTTGTGTTTCACTTAGCTTGGTTTTCGCCAACTGCTTGTTTAGGTCTATATTTTTAACTATTTTTAGCCGTTTATGATATTTATCGCTTAACTGAGCTGCATTTTTTGCACTCGCGAATTGAGAAAACAAGCTCATTAAGTCAAATACTGCGTTAGCAATTGCAACTGCTTCTTCTGTATTTTGAATTCTTTCTTTACTTTTACTTGAATCTAAATAGTTCACTTTTAACGCCATAAAATACATATAGCGGTCAATTTCTTCCTGTGAGGCGGTTTCTAGAAATTCATTAAAAGTAACGTGTTGCAACTTATGGTCGGCAATTAGATTACGTTTTATATTTTTAACGTAATTTTTAGACTTATGTTGATCAAAATAAGTTGAGATAATAGGTGCTTGAATATTATATTCAGCCTCAGTTGCACCTTTAATTAAGCGATAGATTTCGAGCGTTTTCAACATATCTATCGTTACGGCTAGATTTGCTTTAAAAAACTGACCTTGACCTAAGTGTTTATATATAGGAACGATATATGGAATCGGATCAGCCGCTGCGACAACTCTGACTATTTTTAAATGTTCATGTGTATCAACAAAACTTTGATTGCCTATCGCAGGGGCACCATAGTTATAAACCATAACATTACTACTCGCGATCCCTCTTGATGTGATCGATGCAGCATAAAGTGATGCCATCGCACCGCCTAAACTATGACCCGTTATAAAAAATAAATCATTCGCTGAAGGGTTATTAATAGCTTGAGAAAAGCTTTTAGAAACATTTGGAATTGTAACGCTAATTTCTTTTGCGACAAACGCCTCCATCGCTGAATAAAAACCTGGGTGAACTTTTCCACCAAGTTGGTTACAAGAGTCAACATCAACAATACACGGCGCGGTCAAATCAATAATTAAATCGCTAAAATCTTCAGTTCCCCTAAACGCAACCACATAAAGGTTTTTATCTACTCCTCCCGCAGAAATAGTTTTATGAGCAACTAATGCTTGCATTGATTTCAGCGCTGTCGTTGTGCCATGTCCGTGTTCAATTAAATTGCTCACAGTAAAACCGTTTGTGACAAGCCATGCATCTTGGGTTACATCACCCGCATAAACTTCTTGTGAGACTTTTGCACCAAATAAAGCTACTCGCTCACGGTACATTGAGGTTGGAACAAACTCGTTATCACTCGGTTTATCGAAGGCAAAGTCGGCGGGTTCTATTGCGACCGAATAAAACGACGTAAAAAATAAACAGAAACAAGATAGCCGCATTAGGTTGCGCATGCGTTTTGTCTGCTGAGAAATGAAAGTTATAACTTTAGAAAAGTGAGGTAATTGAGTACTCATTTAAGTCCCTGTTTATTATTTTTTGCGCGAGTTCGATTTACGACTCTATTTGGCTAAACCGCCAGATTTGCTTTTAACAACATCATAACGGTGCCAATTTAGGTAATCATTATACCTTTTATAGAAATGATTACTTTCGAAAAACCGCCAATTTGTTTTATAAATCGGTCAAATTACAAAGAGCGCTATAGTCAGCTTTTCTAGTCATAGTTATTTAAATACATAAACTTAACTTAATAAGTAAATTTACTTATAAGAATGCGATGACTTGATAGTGCCTAACTGGTATTTAAATTTCCATGAACTCTTAACCTCATAAATACAACGCTAACCAATAATCAGGTAATAAATTCTAAGCACTAAATTTAGTAAATTTGAATCATGATATTTGCTCAAAAAACAAAACTGCAATGTTTAATATCAGCAATAAAAAGCCCAAGCGATAATCGCTTGGGTTTTGCTTAACGTCTGCGTTAGCCTTTAACTTAATTAAATCGCAAGCTGTATTCCTGCATATTAATTAAGGTATTGATAAGCCCTTCTTGGTCACTGCTATCAAGTTGGCTTATCGCGTTGTTGTACTCAGTGTTGTTCGGGTCACGTTGGAGTAAGCCGTTATAAAGTAATACGGTATTTACTTTACTTGTCGCTTTTCGTTTACCCTCATTTGAGTCGCTAAAGCCACTTAACAATTCACCGCGTGAGGTGCCGTTGGCAAGCTTGTTCAACCAGAATTGTTTACCGCCATCATCCACATTACGTGATAACACGTTTTGGTACACTAAATCGATAAAGTCACTGTCATTAAGTGCACCGTAGCGGTTTTGGAATTCCGTGCTGCTCGCAAATACATTCGCAATATCTTTAAGCTTCATACCATCATCAAATTTACCCTGCCAAAAACGCAAGCCATTGCGGTCTGGTCGGCGTAAAAACGCTGAGAAGAACAAACGTGCCACCGGAGTATGATTTGTCACATAGTTGTCAGTGCCCATTAAGCTATCAAGCCATTGACTACGTGTTTGTGTTGCAAGCAGCGTCACATCGTTTGCTACTTGTGTGAGTGACCATTGCTCTGTCATTAAATCGCGATAGCTTTGTTTTACAAACGCCGTGTCATTGCTCTCAACATCATTGTCTTTTAGTTCCGGATTTGTGCCGTCAATAAATTCAATGCCATCAATTACACCATCACCGTCGGTGTCATCACTCGCTGGTGTTAACCCCGTCATCACACGTGTTTTAAACTTATCGCTGGCAAGTAACTCTCGCATCACACTGTAGGTACTTTGCTCGGCATCCACTCGCGCTACAAACGCGTTGAGTTCATCATCGCTATATTGATGACGCGTTATCAGTAACGAAAGCACCCGCATGCGCTCTAACTTATCAATGCGGTTAATGTACTCATTTGATTCCACAAACCCGAGCATCATATCTGCACGACTTGATGCACCACTGTCTAAGCGGCCTAACCAATAGTTATAACCCCCCGCATCTGCTTGGCGGTTCATTACATTGCGATACACAAGCTCGACAAACTCACCATTACTCAGCGAGCCATAACGGTTTTGGAACTCGTTTGAATTTACAAACCCAGTCACTACTGCAAGGCGTGATAGTCCCGTATTCAGTCGCTTACGATAGTGCGCTGCACCGCCTGCTTCGGCATCTCGCATCATCACCGCTTTATACACACGACCAATAAAGCCCATTTGTGCCAACTGATAATCCGTTAATAAATCACTGTAAAGCAGTGCAATATTGGTATCACCGTTATTCAGCTGTGACACTAAACTTGCCAGTGTATTGTCATCAACAAACAAGTGCTGTGCATCCACATACGCTAAGCGCACTAAGTTCTCTACCGACTCATCAACCGACTTAAATACATCATTGTCTTTTAACGATTCATCACTGTTATTTAAGCGCTCAAAATAAAGTGGTCGGCCGTCATTATCCGCATCTTGCCACACATCCAAGTTTGAATTGATATCAAGCCCTAACAAGGTTTCAACATCATCGGTCACACCGTCACCATCGGTGTCTGTATCCGTCCAGCGCTGGTCATTCGTTGGATACGCATCATCGCCATCCAAAATGCCATCACCGTCACTGTCGTTACTGTTGGTATTGGTGCCTAGTTCAAATTCTTCAAGGTTGGTTAAGCCATCATTGTCGGCATCAAGGTTCGCATCATTTGCATCATGCGGATCTAGCCCATTAGCGAGTTCGTATGAATCAGCGAGTCCATCGTTATCACTGTCTTTCGCTACAAATGAAAATGGTAATTGAATTACATTATTCAAGCCATCGTCACTTCTCACTATTGCGCTGGTATGTGTATTTAAACCGTTTGAAAACGATAACATACCGGTATATACAGCATCGTTCGCCGTTAATGATTTAAAATTACCTGCCGAACCAAAACGTGCATCTACATTACTCAGTGTGGATGTTGATTTACGAATATAACGTATCGGAAACTTAAACTGTGGGCTACTCACATTCGCCGTGTCACTGTTTTGTACCGTTGCTAAATAAACGCCGTCAGCATTAATCGATGACACGTTTAAGCTATGGCGGAAACCCGCTTCGCCAGTGCTATTTATAGTCGTATTTTGTGCTGCATTCGACTGGGCAAACACCGTTGAATCAATTGATGTGCCTAATGTGCGTTTATTAACATTAAACTTAAACTCAGGTGAGCTTACACCGTCACTATCTGTCGTTTTAAGTACATGCATCACAAACCCAGCTTCTTTATTTGCAACTGATGCAGCCAAGCGATGTGATAACACTATACTAGGTGAGTCAATAGCATCAACACTTGCCGAATCATTAGCTTGCTTCACGCTTATCGAGTTGATTTTCAACGGTTCGTTGGCATCTAAGGTTATAGGACAATAGCCTTTACCCGCCTCTGGTGCATCACAAGGTTTACCGCCCATTTCATCGAGCAACACAATAGGAGACACTTTAACCGCAATGCCACGGCACAAATCAGGTGGTGACGTATCAACGGCATTAACTTGAATTACATTCTCACCTTCGACTAAAATACCGGAGTCCCAAAGTACAAGGTTTCTCACCGCAGGCCCTGCACCCGCAGTATTTTCACCACCAATACGATGGCCATTTAAGAAAATTTCATGGTCGTCATCGGCACCAGACCAAATTTCGAAACTCTGACTACTAAACTCTTTACCCAGTGTAAATCGCCCTTGAACATGCGCTGTGCGCGATATACGTACATAACTAGGGTTACCATTCCAACCCACAGTCTCAGTTTTTGATGTCCAAATAACTTGAAGCCCATTCAATTGTCCAAAGTCTATATTTTCATCACTGAGTGAACAGCTGTTCTCAAAGCGGATCGGTCCGGTGGTGTCGGTTGGCGTCCAGTTTCCTGAAGAGGTCGAGTAGTATATATCACCGATCCATTCATTTTGCGCTACACTCGTTGGCGAATAGGCAAGCAAGGCAGTCACTCCTATCAGCCACAGCAAGTTTGCTGTTTTAATTAATCGCAACATAAAGTATTCCTTATTATCTATATTGCTTAATTAAAACGTGCAACCGAAAGCACTTTAATATCAACCTGGCCTGAGCTTTTTAAACTTATTTGATCAAAGTAAGGGTATAAATACGGTTTCGTATCATCGCTGCGCTGTGCATCATAAAAGTCGAACCCCCACGGGCCGCCATGTAAACCAATATCTTGACGAGACCCATCAATATCAAAATAGTCGCCTTGAATACCAGCGTTAACCGCTGGCGAGTCAGCCGGTAACGAATAATTTACTGTCGAGTCAAAAGTAATCGCGGTGTTAGCACAGGTCACATCGCCTTCTACACCAGGGCAAAGATTATGGCTGATATTAACAAATTGATTGGTTGAGGTATCTTTTATTTGGTTGCCTTTTACGTTAAGCAATATATTTCCTGCAATAACACCTTTGGCATTGCCGGTCATTTCAATTGCCGCTGATTCGGTATTTTCAGGTTCCGCCATCGCACCGTTAACAATGATATTATTGTTAACAATCTCCGCGTAGTTTGAAGTTGAAACAAAGCGCATTGCACTGAGTTTTGTATCGAACCCTGACTTTGAGTCAACTTCAAATAAATTATTAAATACAAAATTACGATTTGATGTTGTATTAATAAATTGGCCATTAAATGGGGTATCAACACTATAGCTATAGTCTTTCATTTCTATACGGTTGCCAACAACATAACTTTGCGTGCCGCCTTCAACAAAAAGTGCACCATTAGATACAGTCACTCCATTACGACTAAATAAATTTCCTGCTACATAATTATTGCCGTTGTTTTTAAGTAACACTTGCGCTTGCGTTGTTTTGGTATATTTGTCAAAGGTATTGCCAGCAAGATAGACCTCTGCCGATTGTTCAACCCATAGCTGAGGCTTTGTCGAATCGTATCTTTGTACAATTTGTCCACGAAAGTCACTGCCGACTACATTAACCTTATTACCCTTAATATTAACTAATGCGTCTTCAAAATGACTATTTACAATATCAACTGAATCTGCAATTAAAGTATATTGATCACCGATATTTTGTCCGTAACCTGATTGACCAAAGAAATATAGTCCTTGAATTTTTATTGTTTTAGTTTCATTGTTAAATCCAAACGTCATGTCACTTAATACTGGTTTTGTGCTAGACCCAGCTCGAATGGTCAGCGACTTATCTGTAATATTCACGCTTCCCGTATACACACCAGTAATCAGCACGAGGGTATCGCCATCAGCAGCGGCCTCTACCGCATTTTTTAATGTATCCTTACCTGGCAAGACTTGAATGACAGCCGCTACTGCATTTACACTCACTACCAATCCCAATAACATGACTAATCTAATTAGTTTACCCAACACAACACGCTCCATTTTTGACCATTTTTTAAACGAAAGACGCCATTATCGGAGTAAACAAATGCTAAATCAAGCTTTCACTGGCCTTAAATTTGTATTCAAAAACATAACAAAAGTATGATGTCTATTTATAGCCAACATCAATGTTTTTTCGCCATCTCGATAACGTATTGTCAGGGTTACTTTTTCGCTGTTTATCTAGCGAGTATGAATTGAAGCATACGAGTAAAAAATGTAAGTAAAAATGCCAATAAAAAATAAAAAGCCCCAACATGTGCATGTCGGGGCTTTTATTTATGTTCGTATTTTAGCGTTTAACATCAATTAAACCGCAAACTGTATTCCTGCATATTAATTAGGGTATTGATAAGCCCAATTTGATCGCTGCTATCAAGTTGGCTTATCGCGGTGTTGTACTCAGTGTTATTCGGGTCACGTTGCAGTAAGCCGTTGTAAAGTAATACACTGTTTACTTTACTTTTTGCCTTACGTTTACCCTCATTTGAGTCGCTAAAGCCACTTAACAGCTCTCCGCGTGAGGTGCCATTGGCAAGCTTGTTCAACCAGAATTGTTTACCGCCATCGTCCACATTACGCGATAACACGTTTTGGTACACTAAATCGATAAAGTCACTATCGTTAAGTGCACCGTAGCGGTTTTGGAATTCCGTACTGCTTGCAAAAAAGTTCGCGATGTCTTTTATCTTCATACCACCATCTAATTTACCCTGCCAAAAACGCAAGCCATTGCGGTCTGGGCGGCGTAAAAACGCGGAGAAGAACAAACGTGCTACCGGTGTGTGATTTGTCACATAGTCGTCAGTGCCCATTAAGCTATCAAGCCACTGTGCACGGCTCATACTCGACAGTGAAGCAACATCCGTTGCCACTTGACTCAATGACCATTGCTCTGTCATTAAATCGCGATAACTTTGTTTTACAAATGCGGTGTCATTGGTGTCAACATCATTGTCTTTTAGTTCCGGATTCGTGCCGTCAATAAATTCAATGCCATCAATCACTCCATCACCGTCGGTGTCATCACTCGCGGGTGTCAGCCCCGTCATCACACGTGTTTTAAACTTATCGCTTGCAAGTAGCTCACGCATCACACTGTAGGTACTTTGCTCGGCATCCACTCGCGCTACAAACGCGTTCAGTTCATCATCGCTGTATTGGTGACGTGTTATCAGTAATGAAAGCACGCGCATACGCTCTAACTTATCAATGCGGTTAATGTACTCATTTGATTCCACAAATCCGAGCATCATATCTGCACGACTTGATGCACCACTGTCTAAGCGGCCTAACCAATAGTTATAACCCCCTGCATCTGCTTGGCGGTTCATCACATTACGGTAAACAAGTTCTACAAATTCACCGTTACTCAATGACCCATAGCGGTTTTGGAACTCGTTTGAATTCACAAAGCCAGTCACTACTGCAAGGCGTGATAATCCGGTATTCAGTCGCTTACGATAGTGCGCTGCACCGCCTGCGTCGGCATTTCGCATCATCACCGCTTTATACACACGACCAATAAAGCCCATTTGTGCCAACTGATAATCCGTTAATAAATCACTGTAAAGCAGTGCAATATTCGTATCACCGTTATTAAGTTGTGACACTAAACTTGCAAGTGTATTGTCATCAACAAACAAGTGCTGTGCATCGACATATGCTAAGCTCACAAAGTTCTCAACCGACTCATCCGTCGCACTAAATACATCATTATCTTTTAACGATTCATCACTGTTATTTAAGCGCTCAAAATAAAGCGGACGACCGTCATTATCGGTATCTTGCCATACATCCAAGTTTGAATTGATATCAAGCCCTAGCAAGGTTTCAACATCATCGGCCACACCGTCCCCATCGGTGTCTGTATCGGTCCAGCGCTGGTCATTGGTCGGGTACACATCCTCGCCATCTAAGATGCCATCACCGTCAGAATCATTTTTTGTTGGATCTGTACCAAGCTGAAATTCTTCTATATTCGTTAAACCATCGCCATCAATATCTTGATTTGCATCATTATTGTTATTTGGATCAAACCCGTATTGCTCTTCAAATATGTCGGGCATGCCATCGTTGTCGCTATCTATAAAATTACGTGGGGTGCCGTCAATAGTCGCACCACGATCTTGTAAGCCAGTAATTTGATTTACATCATCCAATGTAATGCCTTCAACCTGAATAAAAAGACCATTTGCTATTGAATAGAGTGAACTTAAATCTGTGACAGCAGAATTGTTAATAAACAACTCATTCAAAGCAGTATTATTCACAATTAAGTTTAAATCGTTAAAACTGGTCGAACCTACTAATAGGCGTTCAAGCGTATTCATATTACTTAACGGCGACCAGTTTGATATAGTCGTACCGCTTAAATCAAGAAACGTAAGCGAATTAGCATCTATTAACGTCAAGTCTGTAAAGGTCGTATTACCGAGCCCTAGAACGGCCATGTTATTTAAACTTGCAAGCCACGCCCAATCGTCAGCCGCAACTTCAATGCCACTCATTGACAAGTGCGACAAGTTAGTTTGTATTTTTAGCCAGTCAATATTTGTTACTTGCGTATGTGAAATATCAAGCGCGTGTATAGTTGAGGGCAAAACGGTCAAATTAGAGAAATTACTGCCATCGACTAAAAACTCATTCAATCTCATGCTAGACAGATTTTGCCAATTATTTATTTGATGTCCGACTAATTTAAGCGATGTTAACGCTGGCAAGGTGTTGAGCACATCAATATTTGTCACCGACGTTTTTTCGAGTCTAAGTGATTTAAGGTTTTTATTCAGCCTGAATTGTTCTAACACCGTATTATTAAAATTTGAACTATTAACTACAGTGAGATCTCGTAACAAAGGCAACGACGAAACATGTGACCAGTTACTTACTAGCGCGTTCGAAGAGCTGCTAATTGAGACGGTAGATAGCCTTGGAAATTGATATAAATCTTCTAAACTAACAGCGCCGTCAACGTTACAGGATATAGAATGGATGTCATGGACTTTCTTTAGGAAGAAAAAAGTTTGCTTAAAACAACTTTTAATTTGTGCATCAGCAAACTGGATATCTTTTAGTTTTAATGCCGGTGCTTTATTTTCGGGATCCAACGGGTCTCGTTCATCACCGTCATTCACGCCATCTCCATCCGTATCAGCATCTAACGGATCTGTATCTAAATAAACCTCTAAGCCGTCAAGCAATCCATCTTTATCACTATCGTAAGTCCTAATAGAGGTACCAAAACGGAGCTCGTCAAAATTAGTTAATCCATCACGGTCACTATCATCATGAATGTCATGTGGATTATAGGGGTCCAAAAAAACCGAATATTCAAAGTCATTATGAAGACCATCATTATCAGTATCTTTTAGCTGCTCCTTAGAAAGACGAACAAAAATCATTTCTATTGTCGAGTCAAAAAAAGCAACATTACCGTTAATGTTCAACCCAAACGCATGGTTAGTGATCTTAGTGGGCGTTTTTGTTAGTTTTGAAGACGAGTGACGATATATGTATCCGTGTACTGCTTCGTACGCAGCCGTTTCATCACTAACAACACCGCTGCTACCACCAAAGTTATTATTGTGACCATCGGTTACTGTGGTAATAGTTAGAGATTCAACATTAGTAACATCGGCAATATAGCGCTCAATTGGGCCATTAGTGCCAAAAAGAAGCTTTTTACCATACGGCGCAAGCTTTATTCCAGATGGGTGTGTATTATGGTGTACATAGTGCCAATTCGTCAGGTCACTTGATACCAATAATAAATTTGTGTTTAATACATAATCATGTAGTTCAGCTGCATAATAACCATCACCTTGTTTTATCTGCCTCCACCTTGGAGAGGTAATTGTCAATGAATCTGGCAAACCTAAAAAGTTAGGAGTAATCTCTGTTACGTTTGTAACGTTCGAACCTCTTAGTAGTTTTTTGGAGCCAAAGGCAATAATTTGTGTCCCGTCGTTCGTTATTATCGTACTGTCAAAAATCGCACTAAGCTCATTCGATACGGTGTTCCAATTTACGCCATCAGTCGTGATATAAATAACTTCGGGGGTTACCAGATACAAAGACGCGTTATCTTTTATTAGAAAACCATAGCCGTTTTCATGAATAGACAAAGCGCCTGTCACTTCGCCTGTTTCAGTGTCGATACTGTCAACATTAATGACTGTTTGACAGTAACCGGATAGATCGCAATTTATACGATCGTGATCCAGCACAAATAAGCGTTCTTGAAAGTAAATTGGTTGCGAAACATTATAATCGCGCGCGTTAAAACGCTGTTGATGTATAGTAAAACTATGATTGGATACCGCTAAATCCCCAAAAGATCCTATAAAAAACACAGAATCCGTACCGACATATATTTGTGTATGGCTACTATTATATCCACTTCGCACTTTATTTAGCACAAAGTTGCTATCGACATGATTTGCCTCAATCGCATAATCGCCATTAGTAAAGTAATGACCTGCTGATGTAGTAATAAGTTTTAAAGGCGAAATGTAGCCGCCATCTGTAGACGAAAACGAAACTGATGTCTTTGTATGTGTCGATAATTCCATACGGATAAAGTTCACACCATCTCGGTAATATACATAACCATCGATAATTCGAGGATCAGATATCCGTGCCCAGTCGGCACCTAAATCGGTAATAGTAAAGTGTTGCCAATCGCGAGTTGTAATTAACTTAGTATTGGCTCCAGAATAAGGTTGAACCGCAAAAACGCCGCCACCATTTTCAATTTTAAACGCAGAAATGTAAAACGTAGCGGGTTGTAAATTTAATACATTGCTTAGCACTTGTTCGCTAACAACGGGATGCCATTGTTTAAAGTCTTGAGTGCGGACAAAGGTATTTTTTGGCCCTCCGAATGCAAAAAAATCATCACCTACTTGATCGAGGGTCTGTAACGAATGTTGGTTTGTTTGTATTTTTTGCCACGAAAGTCCATCTTGCGTTGTATAAATGCGTTCTGCTGTATATACCAAGTACAAACCGTTACTTGTCGCATATAGCCGTGCCCCCCAGTCAACAGGTGTGTCAGATTCTGGGAAATCCAATGATTCCCATGTTGCTCCACCATCAAGCGAACGACTGAGCTGAATATTCGCGAAATTATAAAGTAGCCCTTTATATTCAACGATACTTTTAACCTGTTGATTTTTTACTTTGGTATGTTGCCAGCCATAATCATATGCAAACGCCCCACTGCTTATAAAAATAAATAAGCTGCACAACAAAATAAAAAAACGACTAATCACGTTAAGTCTCCAGTATTAGAGTTTTTATAGACATTAAGGAAGATATTTTGCGCAGGTTAACCCTTTGAATTGACGCTTAGCGGAAGTCAAGATTTGCCTCTGATATGAATCCCTTCACTCAATAGTTAAGTGATTCATAGTAACAAACGTATCAACTTTTTAGCAGTCTCTTTTATTATCAATTTTTTGCATAGATTTGTGGATTACTAATAATAAATTACGAAAACGTATCTTAGTTTATGACACATCGATTTACCGAACATTATCCAATATCGCATACGGCGACTCAGTCCCATCATTGTTTAATACAAAAAAAGCCCACTCAAAAAGTAGGCTCGGCAATCATTAATATATTACTTTATGTTCATTTACGCGGGCTCAATACTTGATTTACGCACCGGCATAAACGAACTTGCAAAGCCAAGTAAGAATATAAACCCGATTAAATACCACAGACGATAATCCTGCTCGACTTCCGTCGCTTCAACCTGCTCTAGCTTTTGCCCGGTAACTTGCTCAGCTTGCGGCTGATTTTGAGTTGGGGCTTGCTCTGGTAGTGCCGCTTGGGTACTCGGTGCATTTAGCAGTGGCGCCAAGCCAAAACCCGCATTTTGTTCGTTAACAAACTCTTGAAAGGTTTTGTTTTCAGTATCTACGTCATGCTGATTTGCAATTTCAGTATAGGTTTCGAGCATTTTCTTGAGTGTCTCAGCGTCTGCTTGCCAATATCCTTTGCGAACCGCTTCTAACATACGCTCAATTATTTGTGCTAGGGCTTCGGCATTATGTTGTTCAAAAAACTCACGCATTTGCATTTGGTACTTATCATCAACATAGACTTCAAAAAACGCTTGCCAGTGATCGTCACGCACGGCCTCAGGCGTCATAACCTCCCAGCCCCACATGTTATTCATACGATCTAAAATGGCAGTTGCACCGGCATAACCAGAGTCTTGCATTGCCTCAATCCATCGCGGATGAAAATAACGGCTGCGCATTTCTTGATTTAAAAACTCCTGCATCGTTTGCGTTTTAATATTGTCTTTACGACGTAAGTTCGACACATACATTTCAGGTGTTTTGCCATCTAAATGACGCACCGCAAGGCCAATACCGCCAAAGTATTGGAACGGATCATCGTTAGTCATTAGGGCGTACAAGTTAGTCGAGCGCGAGAATATCACTCCTTCAGTGCCCGACAATACTTTGCTATAAAGCCCCGTGTCTTGCATGTTTTCGCTCCAGCGCTTTTCATCTTTACCAAATGCAAAGCCCATGCGGTCTAAGTACAGATTAGCCAGCTTGCTATCGTCTTCCCAGGTATCTGATGCAAGGCTTGATGCAGCCAAACCTGTACCATAATTACCTGTTTCGTTTGAAAAAATACGTACAGATGATAAGTAATCTGCGTCTTCTTGCGATTTACCTTCGGCTAATAGCTCTTGCTTTAACGCGTTGGCGTGGCGATAAACAAAGTTAATGTCTTCTTTCATCTTAGCCACTTTATCTATGGCTTTGGCAAGCCACAGCATTACGTTTGGAAACGCGTCGCGGTATAAACCGGTTGCCGAAATCACCACATCAATTCGCGGGCGTTTTAGTTCACTCATCGGGATCACTTCTGTATCAACAACTTGCCCTTGGCGGTTCCATTTTGGCTTTAACCCCAGCGCATGTAAAATCTGTGCTTCAAGTGCACCTTGGTGACGCATGGTCTCTAACGACCATAACGAAAACGCCAGTTTTTGCGGATAACGACCGTTTTTCGCATAGTAGTCTTCGATAGTCATATCCATAAGTTTAACGCCCGCGTCATACGCTTCTTTTGACGGCACTTTTGCTGGGTTAAAGCCAATTAGGTTTCGCCCGGTTGGCGCTGCATCGGGGTTACGAATTGGATCGTTTCCATGACTCACTGGAATATATTGACCGTCCAAACCATTAAGCAACGACTCAATCTCGGTGCTGTTACGGAAATTGGTCAAGTACGTTGTAGCAGTCTCAAGTTGCGTTTTTAACTGCTCAGGCAGTGATTTTAAACTCACACCATTAAAGTGTGCTTTTAGCAATTGAAAGCCGTCAAGTGCAGCTAAGTTCACAACATCACGCTCATCGCGTTGCTCTTGCTCTGGCAGTGCTAAACCAAACTCGATTTCGTAGTCTCGAGCCAAAGTTGTAAAATCATCGCCAAGCATTTGTAAAATCGTACTGTACAAATGTGCATCTTCAGGTAACTCACCAAAAATGTGTACACCGAGAGGCTGACTCATTTGGGCAAGCTCGGTCAGATGATCTTGTATTTTTGCTATGTTGCCAGCTAAATCTTGCGCTGCGGTTTCTCGACTAATCTCAAGATCCGACAAAATATTTAACTCATCGGCTTTGGCAATAATTTGCGACGCCGTGTTACGTTTCGTTTCACCCTCTTCAAGCATCACGTAATTACCAAGCAACTCATTTAACTCAGCCACTTCAGTATACAAACCCGCTTTTGCAAAACCCGGTGTAAGGTGACTTATCATAGTCGCACGACCACGGCGTTTTGCCTGCATGGCCTCGCCCACGTTATCAATAATATAAGGATAGAAAACTGGAATGTTACCAATTGCTAAATTAGGTGCATCATATACAGATAGACCCCGTTCTTTGCCGGTTAACCACTCTTGTGAACCATGGGTACCTAGATGAATATAAGCATTGGCGCCAAATACTTCGCGGGTATATAAATAAAAAGCAAGATAAGCATGATTAATTGGTGTTTTTGTACTGTGATACAGACTTGCCGACTCAGTAATATCATTACCACGCGCCCCTTGTGGCAACACAATTAAGTTACCTAAGTCCATACGCGGAATAACAAATGCTTTGCCCTGCTCTGTTGACATGATAAGGCCATTTTCTTCAGGTAGTCCCCAACGTTCAACAATTGGCGCAGTAACCTCACTTGGCAAACTATTAAACCAATCTAAATAGGTTGATAGCGGCAGTGTATCAGCAAGACCCAATGACATTAGCTTACTCACATCTTCATTGCGATAAAACGGACGCAGTAATAATCCCGCTTGCTCTATCAGTGTTTCAGCTTCTTGCTCGCTAATGTTATAGCCTGACGCTTTCATTGCCTTTGCAATATTTGCAATCGATGTTGGTACGTCTAAAAACGCCGCACCAATATTTTTTTCTCCCGGAGGGTAGTTCCAAATAAAGGTCGCGACTTTTTTATCTTTATTGGCAATAAATTTTAGGTTTGCATGATTGTAAGCACGTTCAACCAAAGCGCTCATTTGTGCTTGCATTACCTTTTTATTGCCTTTCTCGTTTGCCGCAATGATCACAGGGTCAATGCTACCAGTGTCTTCCGGCATTACCAAAAAGAACGGCGTTAAACTTGGCGATACGCCTGCGTGATCTGCATTAAATTGCGCTTCGTCACCATCAGTATAATTTAGCGCATGGATCACAGGCACGCCGATTTGACTAAATTCGGCGCGGCGTTTTTCAACATAATGCAAAGCGCGATAGTTAATCATTAAGTTGATATGCGCATTATTATTGGCGTCTAACAACAACTCCGGATAAGTTAGCGATTCATCGTTGCCTTCAAAAAAGAATCCAAATGCGGATGCCCCTTTTGCTTCAAGCCCTTTTATCATTGCATCAACAATTTGTTGTTGCTCATAGTCAACCACTGAGCGATGCATCGCGATTGCAATACGTGGCTTGGTTTTATTCTTTTCGCGCGTTTGTAACCAGTTATAAAAGTCCTGCTCATTTGAGCTCACTTGGCCTTCAAACTCTTTGTGATACAAACCAACGCTTGGCACAGGCTTTGGGTCGCCCGCTACTTTACTTGTTAAACCGAATAAGTCGCTCGCAATGTAATCCATCATATTAGCGTAATTATAGCGCCCCGCATGACCATAATACTCTGCCACCTTTAATCGTTGTTCAGCGGTAAACCCTTGGTTCATCGTGTCATTGTATTTATCACCCAGTGAAATTACCGGCACATTTTTAAATTGAGTTAGATGACCTTGATACTTAGCGAACATAAATTTACTGAGCGCCGGATTAATACCGTCGAGCAAAATAAGCTCGGCACTTTGCCAACGAGTATTAACTTCTTCTTCCGACTTACCTTTTGTCGAATAGTTGATCAAGGTAAAAGGTTGATTCTTAGCGAGCTTAAGCAACAGCTCACCTTTTGCCTTTGACGCATGACCCGACATCATCAACACGACTTCAGGCTTATCGTTTGCTTTAATGCTAAAGCTCACGATTAAAATGAATACAATTAAATACCGTAACATTAAAGCGTTCCTTTGTTATTTTCTGATTTAGACGCATTGTTCGCTTTGTCGCCTTCTGGTACATACACAAAGCTGCCGTCTGCCATTTTGTAAGCAACACCCGCTCGCATGCCTTCGCCAGAGCCTATTTCGCCGCTTGATTTGTAGGTTTTAATTTCTTTGCCCTCTTTAACAATCACTTCCATATTCGGTTTACCGGCATTTTTTACTACAGTGACATTGTCAGCATTAAAGGTGTTGAGTGGGTTTTGCGCGATTGCAATCAACAACGCAGCAATAATGACAAGAAACACATCAACCAGGTTTACCGCACTTATAATTGGGTTTAGTTCTTCGTCTTCATCTAACAAGCGCATTACGCATCCCCTTTAAACTTACGAATATTAATTAGCTCCATTGCATACCAACGTTTTTTCACTGATGCAGGCCAAAATGTCAGTGTAGAAATGACAAGTCCCCAAATAACAGCGGCAAACGCAATAATGAGGTTTTCACTAATACCTTGAATATTGCCATCGGCAAGCGCTTTTAATGCAGGTCCCATTGGGATCATGGTTGCAATTAAGCCAAGCATAGGTGCGACTCGAGTGACAACACGCAGTGTTTCTAACTTTTTAAGTGCATATACCTCAAGCTCATCTTCCGACGCCGTTGGGTTATTTACAAAATAGTTGTGTACTGGATATCCATTTAATTGATTGCTCGTCTTCGTATCTACTTGGCGCTGATATGACATACGATTTTGCTTACGTACTAAGTACTGCGACACAAAACGGCCAATCGCAAAAAGCGCATAGACGAAAAGAAGCAAAATGATGATTAGCACTGGTGCCATTAAAATTTCAGACACGTTAGCCATTAAGGTTTCAATTTGTTGGATATTCACTGTTATATTTCTCATAAATATTAATGGTCGCAAATGTAAACGAATATAAATGACATTGCAATAATGAAAATTGGAACAGTTATTATTTCGGTTATTCTTTTTAACTTTGAGTTGATTTCACCGTTTAAAGCGGTATCATTCATGCAAATCATTCTCATTAAGATTAGGTGCCGTACCTAAACCAACAACAGGTAACATAAATAATGCGCACGCCAACTAAAAGTATGCTTTCTTTAGCGATCACTGCTGCAATTTCTTTGCCATCAATCTCTTATGCCGACGAAATGGCAAGTAACAATGTTGCACAAGAGCTTGAAATCATCGTCGTCAGTGGCACAAAAACTGAAAAACCGCTCAAAGATGTCGCCGGTAGTATTTCAGTGGTGACTTCTGAAGAAATTGAAAAGCAAGTTGTTTCAGATATGAATCAGCTGTTTAAATATGATCCAAGTGTGCAAGTCACAGGCACAGCGGGCGGCGCGCAAAACATTGTTGTTCGCGGTATGGGAAGTGACCGCATTTTAATGATAAAAGACGGCATGCGCATGAATGAAGGCTATGGCGCAAATGGTCTTAACGATATTGTAGGCCGTGGTTTTATTGACACCGACACCCTAAAGCAAGTTGAAGTCGCAAAAGGTGCTGCATCATCACTTTATGGCTCTGACGCGCTCGGCGGTATGGTCGTATTTACCACAAAAGATGCAAGCGACTACTTACAAGATGGCGAAACAATCGCCTCAACAATTAAAGCGGGCTATGCAAACAATACAAACCAAACAAACTTAAGTTCAACGCTTGCACTTAAATCAGGCGACTTCGAACATTTGATTAATGTTGGTTTACGCGATGGCGAAGAAGAACAAAACTATTATGGTTCTGAAGCGCCATTTACAATCGAATCACACAGCGTGTTGTACAAAGCTAAGTATGCATTAGATGACGAGCAAGCATTGCATTTTAGTGCAGACCTGTGGGAGCAAACAACCAAAGGCGATTCTGCCGATGGCCTACTCGCGTATTTTCGTGGTTTAGAAGAATATGGATACAATGTTGAAACCGAAAATAGCACATCAGAAAAGAGCACTGATTCGTTTAAATTAAGCTATAACAGCGACAGAGAATTGGCTTTCGCTGATATTATTAACGTCAGCGTGTACCACACTAAGTCAACTCAAGACGATGAAGAATATGCATTTTTAGATATCAATGCGCCTATGTTTGGTGTTGTTGAGCAACGTCAAATGTGGAAAACAGGCATATACCAGCAAACCACTAACGGGTTGTTGTCGAACGCGAGTAAAAAATTAAATAACATGCACACTATCGGCTACGGCGTCGATATTGAGTCAACCAATAGTAAGCGCACCGTGCATGAATACCGCGAAGTAGAAGGTGCACCAACAAAAGATGTTATAACCAATAAATTCCCTGAAAACGATACTTTTCGCGCTGGTTTATTTATAAACGATGAAATCAAATTACTTGATGGGAGCCTCGTTGTCACTCCGGGAGTTCGTTTTGATAAATATGAAATGGACCCAAATGGCGCACTAAAAGAGACCGGTGAAGAATTTGCTATTATCGACGAAACCAACGCGTCTTTTAATTTTGGTGCACTCTATTATTTATCAGACACCCTTTCAGCGTTTTTCCAATATGGTCAAGGCTTTAAAGTTCCAGCGTACGATTTAGCATATATTGAGCACAGCTTACAGCCTGCGTCAGAGTATAAATATAATATCATTCCTGCTGACGATTTATCACCTGAAAAAAGTGATAGCTACGAAATTGGCCTGCGTGGGCATTTCGGCAACCTTGCCTTTACATCAGCTATTTTTCACAACAAGTACGACGACTTTCTATCAACTGAATTACTTAAACGTGACATGGTCATGAATGATGATGGAAGCTTTAGTCATATTGAAGATACTTTTCAATATCAAAACATTGAGTCAGTGACAATTAAAGGTGCAGAGCTTGGCTTAACCTATTATATCGGCGATAACTATGCGCTATTTGCGAATGCTGCATATCAAGACGGAAAAAACGATTTAACCGACGAGTACATTTCTTCAATTAGTCCGTTGTCGGGCAATATTGGCGTAAACTTTGAGTTCGACAAGGTGAGTTCAGACGTTATAGTAAACTGGGCTAAGCGAATGACTAAAGTCAATGAAGGCAAAGCAGAAGTTGCGGGCTATGGTACGTTAGACTGGCAGGTTAATTACCAATTGAATGAGCGACTCACAGCAAATTTTGCGGTTAACAACCTATTTGGTAAAGAGTATGTTAAATATAACAACGTGGCAGGTCATAGTGATGGCGCTAACATGTCGCAAATGACCGAGCCAGGTCGCCATCTCGCAATGAGTGTACGCTACCAATTTTAGTGAACCGCCATTTATAAACTAGATGTAAAGGCGTAGTGTTAAAAACTACGCTTTTATTTTATTTAATATCAATAGCTTTAATCCAAAAGCAATATTTTTCCACACTACCCTTGTGTAAATCACAACAATCACGCCTATACTTAGTGCAATACGTACCCATTTCTAACTGATGTTCAAGAGGTATCACATGCAAGATCGTAGAAATGCACAACCTGAGTTTAATGGCCATCGCCACCTATTATCGCATGCCCAAGAGGTCGCTGCGCGAGATTTATATAACTTCGGCTATGACCTGAAGTTTGTGAGGCATCAAGGCGCTGAAAAAATTGCTGTATTGGCTCTTGATGACAATATCGCGATCATTAACGAAAACGGCGATATTGAACCGGGCGACAACATCGTTATTCGATAACCTTTTGATAAATTGAAGCACAATTTAAGTTCTTAAATTTTGGCTCTCAAACTAGTGTTGACAGCGATGTGCTTCAATTTGTAAAACGCTATGGCCAATGCCAAAGTTTTCAAGCAAACACCGTTCAGCCGCTAAACGGCACAATGTGTCATGTTGCTCTTGTGTACATGTTTGCTTTAGCACAAGGTGCGCACCTGCAACCAAACGATTTCCTTGCTTTACCACAGTGACGTTATGCACACTGCTAATATGTTCAAGCGTTGTTAAACGGGCTTCAATATGACTTACATCGGGCAGAATATCAGGCGAAAACCAAATGCCTTTAACACATTTGATTATCACTTTAATGCCTGTAACGAGCACAAAAAGCGATATCAAAATGCTTGAAATCAGGTCGATATGATTCCAACCCGTTAAATAAATAGTAATACCAGCGGCAAACGTCACGACCGTTGACAGCAAATCAAAAAACGAATGTAAAAACACGGCATACACGTTAATACTGTCTTTTCGACCTCGATACAATATGACTGCCGCAGCAGCATGAAACAAAAAGCCGACAGCGGAAATTGCGGTCATTAAAAATGGTTCAACCTGGTGCTCTATGCCATCGTGTTCGCTGAATAGCTTGTTACTTCCACTCAAGATGATGGTTGACGCAATTGCTAAATACAAAAGACCATTAATTAACCCGCCTCCGAGTTCCGCCTTGTGATACCCTAAGTGGTAGCTTGATGCGAGTTTGATAGCAATGCTTGACGCAATTAATGCAACAATCAGTGAGCTATTATGCACAAATAAGTGCCCGGCATCAGCAAGCACCGCCATAGAATTTGCTGCATGTGCCGCAATAAATTGCAGCACCATAAACACACTGGTGATCGAAAGCGCAATCAATAATCGTTGACGCGACGCTTTATGTGTAGTGATATCTGTCATTAGCCTTAAATATGATTTTTTTAGGAAGGATAGGTATAACATCACAATTGTAGCTGTTTATCAGATCAAAATCACTGAATTCTTGTTTAAAATATATTTTTTAAAATACCTTCTATATTGACACACAAAGTGATAAATTTTGCATATTGCATACAATAAGGTATTTAATATGACTATCGGTGTCGGCGGCGTAACTAAAGAACAAGCTCTTGCCAAGCTTTCCAATATGACCAACAATCGCACTCCTATTTCAAACGATGAATACAAGGCACGCATCGCGAAAGCGCAAACGTACATGAAACAACAAAATATTGATGCCATGTATTTAGACGCGGGCACCAATTTAACCTACTTTACTGGCCTAAAGTGGTACAAGAGTGAACGTTTGGTTGGGGCAATTTTACCCGCAAACGGCGATTTATGCTTTGTTGCACCGCATTTTGAAGAGGGATCGTTAAACGATTATATGAAAATCACCGGTGATTTTTATGGCTGGCATGAACACGAGAGTCCGTATCAATTAGTAAAGCATGTTTTAGCTAAGCTTGGTATTTCTAGCGGCTCACTTGCGATCGATGATTCAACTGCCTTCTTTAATGTTGATGGGCTAAGTAAAGCACTCGATACGTTTTCAATTCGTAATGCAAGTTCAATAACAGCACCCTGTCGTGAGCAAAAGTCAGATGCTGAAATTGCATTGCAGCAACTTGCTAAAAACATGACTATGGAAGTACATAAAGCGGCTGCAAGCATGTTACACCCAGGTATTACGACCACTGAAGTTGTTGATTTTATTAACCAAGCACATAAAAAAGTCGGCGCATCGGGTTCGTCATTTTGTATCGTTTTATTTGGTTTAGCAACGTCATTCCCACATGGCGTAAAGGATCCTCAAACACTGCAAAAAAACGACTGGGTGCTTATTGATACAGGTTGTATTGTGGAAGGTTATCACTCTGATATTACGCGTACATACGCATATGGCGAGGCAACACCTGAGCAACGCGCCGCTTGGCAAGTCGAAAAAGACGCACAAATAGCCGCTTTTAATGCCGCACAACTTGGTCAGCCATGTGAAATTGCCGATAGTGCCGCACGTGAAGTACTTGTAGCTGCGGGCTATGGACCAGATTATGAATTGCCAGGTCTACCGCATCGCACTGGCCACGGTTGTGGGCTCGATATTCATGAATCTCCGTACCTTGTAAAAGGCAACACAACACCACTTGCCACAGGCATGGTATTCAGTAATGAACCTATGCTCGTTATTCCAGGCAAGTTTGGTGTACGTTTAGAAGACCACTTTTATATGAGCGATCAAGGACCGGTATGGTTTACAGAACCATCGCATTCAATTGATGACCCATTTGGTTTAGAAGCGTAAAATTGAGATTTACTGGACAGCCATAAACAAAAAACGCCAACATATGTTGGCGTTTTACTATGAATTTAAATTGCGGTACAAATTCTTATGTTCATCACGATGTAAATTAAACAAAAATTTTCGTAATCGTTCACGACCACTTTTAACACCCGCGATACGCGCCGCAACGATGTCTTTTTCTGTTCGAACAGGCTCGTACTCCACATCAATTACGTTGTCATCATCAAGATGAATTCGCATTTGTCGTTCATTTAAAACACGCTTTAATGACCGTTTGTCCGATATTTGAAACGCAAAGCCCGTACTCGATAACGAAACCAAATTATGTGATTTGCCTTTAGCATCTTGCAAACGAATATCGTGCGGTTTATTTAGTCGCCAACTGCGTTCGCCACCATTTAAGTCGACAATTTCAGGTACACCCAAGATCGGTTTAAATTCCCCATTCTCATTTTGCAATTCAAATGGGAACCAGAGTTGATAGTGGCTCACCTCTGCTAATAAAGTTAGTTTAGCTTGATCAAGTACAGAAAAAAGACTCTCAGGCAGCTGAGATCTTACCGATAAGTTATGTTTTGTGTCAGAGCCTGTTTCAGCAGTAGCAAACATGCTTGAAAAAAACTCCAGTTCCTCACTTGTTAGTTCCATTTTTATAACTTGTCAAATACCAATAAAGGTACTTTACCTATATATTTGAGCTAGAACAATATTTAATCATAAAAAAGTTTGAATTATTTCGCTTTTGTGCATATTCACAGCCACGAAAATTTAAATTCACCTGCAATTCACCATGGTTTTTTGCATATTAATCTCTATTTACTTAACTATGTACTCAATTTAAGGTAGATATAACCCAGTTTATTTTTGAGATTTGTATTATGAAAAAATCGATTATTTCGTTATCACTCCTTTTATCTGTCACTCAGCCCACCTTTGCAGAAGAATTTAGTTTTACGTCGCAATTAAATAGCAACGCTGACACCCTACTCGTTTTTAAACAGCAAGGTAAAACCAGTAAACACTTTGACACACTTAATACACAATCTAGCTCTCATTTAAGTAATGCCTTACTTGCTGCTGAATTTAAAGCTAAATTAGGGCAAACGGCCACGATTTTGGCACCAAACAATTTGCCTTATAAACGCGTAGTCGTTGTCGGATTAGGAAACGAAGCACTGACGAAGCAATCCCTCACAAAGCTCGGTGGCGACTTGTCGGGCAAATTAGAACTCGATGCAATCAAAGAAATTACATTTGATACCAGCGTTATTGGTCACCCAGATGCAGCGGCTTTGCTCGCACATGGCATAAACCTTCGCGCTTATCGATTTGAAACCTATACAAAGAAAAAACGTAAGCAAAAGTCATTCACTATTGCGTCAAGCTCATCGTCAAGCGCTAACGATAACTATTCGGCACTTGCGAATATTGAACAAGGCGTTTTCTTGGCACGTGATCTGATTTCTGAAACAGCGACAGAAATGACGCCAAAAGACTTTGTAAAAGCAGCCAAGGAGCTAAAACAATATGGCGTTAAAGTCACGGTATTAGAGCCTAAGAAAATTAAGAAATTAGGTATGGGTGCACTTGAAGCTGTCGGCCGCGGCAGCAGTCAAGGCTCTCGCTTAATCGTGGCACATTATGAAGGCAGTGATGATGCACCAATTGCGTTGGTCGGCAAAGGCATTACCTTTGACTCTGGCGGTTATAGTATTAAAACCGGCAAGTCAATCGCTCGTATGAAATCAGATATGGCTGGTGCCGCAGCCGCACTTGGTACAGTTAAAGCTCTTGCACTAAACAAGAGCAAACACAATGTCGTTGCCGTTATGGGTATGGCTGCAAACATGGTATCAGAAACATCAGTCGCTCCAGGCGATGTTGTTAAAACAGCGGAAGGTTTAACGGTTGAGATTTTAAACACCGATGCCGAAGGCCGTTTAGTCTTATCCGATGCACTTTGGTATGCGCGTGAACATTATAAACCACAAGTTATGGTTGATATTGCGACGCTAACTGGCTCTAAAGTCGGCGCCGTTGGCAATCGCTACGCAGCCGTTTTTTCTGACGATGACGCGTTAGTCAATGAACTTACAGTCGCAGGCAAAGAGGTAAATGAAAACTTATGGCGCTTACCACTTGGCTATAAAGACATGCTCAAATCGCCAATCGCAGACTTAGCAAATATCGGATCAAGTGGACCAGGTGCGACAACAGCGGCAACTTTTTTGCAGCAATTTGTTGGCGATACTAAATGGGCACATATCGATATTGCGGGTAACGCCTTAGCATCATCAGGTAAAGGTGAAGTAGCGCCAGGTGGAACTGGCTATAGCGTGCGCTTATTAACAAACTGGATTGAAAACCATAAAAAATAAACGTTAAAGCACCTACTTTTAATTACGCTATTGATAAGGGGTCAGAGTTAAAATACCCCGTTTGTGACTCTGACCCTAGTTTGCTTTGATCCCAACTTACGTTCTCCAACAGCCTTAATACGCCGCTTTCTTTTCAATTATTGCAATTTAGTACATACTGAATTGTATGAATCGACCCCACTTTCACATTGCAGGCAAAACAATTATCTCACATTGTGTCGTCGCATTGGTGTGTATTGCTGCAATCTATTTGTTTGACAGCTACAACATGCTCAATGCTGACCTGTTGGAAGAAACCCTGTGGCTATTTTTTATTATCAGTCATCATCTATTTGAGTGGCATGGCACTTGATGTGTTAGACGAAATCAATTTTATGCGCCAATTTGGCGTACTTCAACTCGACACATCGCTTAAAAATATCGGCTTTATATTTATTTGTATCGGACTTTTACGTCTAATTCACGATAAACGTAAAATCATTAACACATTAATAAGCAAAACGATTTCAAACAATCAATCATTACAAGAGCAACTGATATTTGGCGCAAATCACGATCCGTTAACTCAAATTGGCAACCGCCGAGCATTATTCGCACAGTATAGGCAACTAAGTCGCACCCATAACAAACTGCTCTACTTCGATTTAGACAACTTTAAACAAGCAAATGATACTCACGGCCACCAGATGGGTGATAGGGTGCTGAAACTCTTTGCAAAATCAATGTTCGTTGAATTTGATCACGCATCATGTTTTAGAATCGGTGGTGACGAATTCTTAGCACTAACAGACCAAAGTTATGATAAACGACAATTGCAAACACTAAAAAACTGTTTATCTCAGTCAATAAGAAAGTATGACGTGGGTGTTAGCATTGGTTTTTATACCAACACCCACAATGAAACAATTGATGCGTGTTTACATAAAGCGGATAGAGCCATGTATCAAGACAAACAATCCAGTTAAAGTTGCCATGCATAACTTAACTTAGAGAAGAAGCTTCGATTGTCTGCTTTATATGAAAATGAATCACGCTCAATAAAGCCGCCATCAGAGTACCCTAAGTAAAATAAGGTTTGTGGGTTTATTTTATACGAGTATATAAACTGAGTCGCTAAGCGCTTACTACGTGAAAAGTCAGACCCAGCGGTAAAAGGGTTACTGTTTACTTCCAAATTAGTATATTGCGCTGTCACTTTGAAAATACTATTGATGTTAAATTTATAGCTAAAGCGCACATCAGATTGGTTAGCGCGAAACGACAATATATCACTGTGCCTTAATTCGCGGTAATTATGGTCAAATTTAATTTGAATATGGTTATTTATATCCCATGAAAAAGACGGACTGACATAAATCGCATCACCCAATTTTTGATGGTCATAATCAATCTCTTCGCCAAGATAAGTATATATATTGAGTTTTAGTTCACTGATTGGCCTAAAAGTAGCATAAATTGATGCTTGCCATGGGTTGTAATAGTCATTGATATAGCGTTCTTTGATGGATTCAAATTCGACTTCTACGTAGCTGTTATAGTTACCTTCTAGATTTGCAGAAAGCGCATACTCCCTATCGAGTAAATTACCTGATTCATCATAAATAATATCAACATCAGCCGATACAACATACTTTGTAATGGCGCTATTTCTATCATTAAACCAACGATATTCGCCGCCAAAAGCAGCCTTATCATAACCTGTTCGCGCGATGTACCCTAAATCAGCCCTAAAATCTTTATCTACAGATTTTAACCCTAAATAACCGCCGTAGTGACGTGTTTCGCGCGAATAGCCAACTTGCACCGCAACCCCTTTTTGCGACTTTTCGAGCCCGTTAGTATTTTGTATTTCCTGAGTATTTGTAGTGTCAGAGTAGGCGACTTGATAATTAATTCTATCTTGGCTCGACAACCAATTACCGCCATCAAATGACGCGACCGTATTGCGATAGTTGCTACTTTGACGCTGTGTGACTAATCCCCCAATATTATCGCGTTCGCGATAGTCTAATTGATATCGGGCCAGGCCAATATCAGCCTTCTCATCAATCACAGCGAGTGTTGATGACTGCGCTCCAGGAAGAATAACAGCACTTTGCTGATCATTACTATAAAGTGCTCCATAGCTATGTGCGTTAGTCTTGCCCGTTAATTTAACGCCAATATCGGGGTCTGCAATATTACGCGTATGGACTAAATCTAGATGTTCCGTTTTAAAGTAATCCGCCCCATCGAGATAAAATGCCCTCTTTTCTTCATAAAAAAGCGCAAATGTCTCATTAATATCGAGTTGCAGTGAATCAGCTTCCACTTGCGAAAAATCAGGATTAATTGTTGCGTTAATAACCGCATCTGGCGTAATTCCATAGCGAATATCAAGTCCAGGTTCGATGTCTTGCGATACTTCTTGCCAATCATCATTATCATCGCGTTGTTCACTGCGTATCGCAGTCACTGTTGGCGTTAATTGCAAATTGAGACCTGGTTTTGCTTGCTCAAAGCCAACAATTTTATCAAATTGGCAAAAACTGCACTTAATGTCCAAATTAAATTTGATATTCGACATTTGATAACGAGTTTCTCGCGGTAAGTTGCGATACAGCGCGACCCCCCATGTCTGCACATTATCAACCGCCGAAAAACGAAGCGTACTTAATGGAATTTTTATTTCAACAACGTAGCCGTCATCGATAATTTTTGCCGCGCTATCCCAAATCGCATTCCAAGAGCTATCTTCTTGCCATGCATCATAGTCAGTCATTCGAGAGTCAGCTTGTGCCCCCAACGGATTAACATAAAACTGATATCCTGTGCGCTCATCATTAAATGTATCAACCATCACAATAACATTATCATCATGCCAAAGATCATCGTGATCGCGAAAAGCCGCTCGAATCTTATTAGGTTCATCATCATATGCTTTGAACCCGACATAAAGGTAATCACCATCATCAAATAACCAAGCGTGCGTGCGATACTGTGCCGGTTGCCCTTCTACAGGTGCATTTTCCCATTTCAAATCGACGAATGTCGCGTTTTCCCATTGAGGCTCTGTAAGTTGACCATCTACAATGATGTCAACGTCATTGCTATGTACCAACTGATATGTCGTTTGCGCAAATCCTTGCGACGACCCGGTCAACACTAATATAAAAATTAACAACCTTGTTATGTGCACGGTATACCTATTTTTTATACAAAATTAGCGCAATTGTAATTTATTCTTTAATAAATTGTAACCCTTTAATAAAATTGAATTTTTTAAGCTAAAAGTATTAGTTACCCGTTTTTTGGAGCGCTATATCAGTGGTTAAACGCGTTAATCCCATCGCCTTGCAATCGGCATCTATGCTATGTTTTAATACGTCGTTATGGACTGTACCTCGTTTGATACACATCGCCTTCGGAAGCATAAATGGATCTTATAAAACACGTATTTTTTGTGATTTTATCTTTGCTATACACATGTAATGCGTATAGCTTCTCGACTTACGAAGCTGAGTTAGCGCTAATAAAACAAAGTCAAAATGCGTCATCTGCAAATAAAAAGTATCAACAACTCATTCAATCAAATAAGCTAACGACACAACAAACCATCGAACTTGCGCAAGAAGTCATTAAGCGCTATTACTTAGAAGCAAACTACACGCGCGCTAGCATCTTAATCGAACAATTGATTGTAAAAGCAGATAGAGACAAGCTTGAACAACAGAGCGCCACTCTATATAAACAGCTTGGTATAATTGAACAAGCTAAACAAAATTATCGCCATGCAATATCTCAGTACTTGGTCTCACTCGTTCATTACGAGTCAATGAGTCACTACCTACCTCAGGCGCATATTCACAATAATATTGCGCTTTGCTACTCTGCACTCGGTCAATATCAACTAGCCCTTAACCATTTAAATTTAGCAAAGCCGCTCTATTTAAAATACGGGACGAGGCAGGATGAAGTTGATTTAAAACTCAATTACGCGCAGCTAGAAAGCCATTTAGGACGCCACCAGCAAGCGGTCAACACCTATACCCAACTCAATGACTACTACCAATCGACAAACGACGAGGTAAGTCAGGCCATCGTCAACGGTAATTTGGCTGTTTCTCTGCACAATTTAAATCGATTCGATGAAGCTATCGACGCGGCGAATAATGCATTAGTTTATTACCAACAGCAAAACAATATCGCTAAACAAATTGAGCAGCTCATTAATCTAGCCGATATCAATGTAAGTAAAAAAAGCTATGATTTAGCGCTTGTTCATTTAGAAAAAATAGCTTTGTTCGATATACAACTGCAAACAGAAGTACGCTTTAACACCCACTTTTTAAAAGCGCGTATTCATCTCGAACGCCTCACATTTAAATTGGCAAATAAAGAGGCATTACAGGCGCTTAGTATTGCTAAATCGGTAGATAACCTGCGCTTAGAAAATTTAATTTTAGAACAACTTATACTCATTTCAGCCGCTAATCACGATATCAACATAGCGCAAAATTACAGTCGGCAACGAAAAGACATCATCAAACAATTGCAGGCTAATAAAGCAAATCAGAACCTCGAGAAAGCATCTTTGTTTCAACAATCAGAATCGCTTAAAGAGAAGGTTGACGCATTCAAACGCGAAAAACATATTCATGAGCTGCAACAAGCTGCAATGGAACAACGTCAAATGTTCGTTTACATTGCAATGATTTTAATCGTATTCCTATTTATTTCTATTTATCGACGATATACGCAAAAGCGCTCACAAGAAGAGCTTCATCGACTCGTTAAAGTTCGCACCCAAGCGCTTGAAGATACGAGTGCAGAGCTAAGAAATGCAAACCTCATTAAAAGCCAATTTTTGGCTAATATGAGCCATGAGATACGTACCCCTTTGACCGCAGTAATCGGCCACAGCGAAGCGATAATCAACAACAATTATGATCGCAACACCGTGCACTCATATATCAAAATCATCAACAAAAATGGTCATCATTTACTTGACCTTATTAACGACATTCTAGATATAAGTCGTATTGAAGCCAATAAACTAACCCTCGAATTAGAAACAATTTGTCTACGTGATTTTATTGCTGAAATTGATTCAATGTTCGCAATACAAGCGAAACAAAAAGGGATCCGATTCACCTTACGCAACTTTACATGCGAGCAACTGCACCTCCATGTAGACCAATTTAGGCTCAAACAAATACTATTAAATTTGTGTTCTAATGCAATTAAATTTACCTCGCGTGGCGATGTCATCCTCACTGTTGAAGAAACAACTTATGGCTTGAAATTTATCATCACCGACACAGGGATCGGCATGGATGAAACGCAACTTAACGAAATTTTTGACTGTTTTAGCCAAGGAGATAACACCATAAGCAGGCGCTTTGGCGGGTCGGGCCTCGGACTCAGTTTATCCGAACAACTTGCCAACCTAATGAATAGTTCAATTTCAGTACAAAGTGAAGTTGGTAAAGGAAGTGAATTTACATTACACCTCAAAGTCGAAAAAACATTTAAAGAATCTAAAAAAACGGAGTCAGGTAACGTCAAAAGCGCCCCGTCATCCTTTATTGGGCACGTACTGCTTGCAGAAGACCACCCTGATAATAGAGAGCTTATATCTCGTATACTAGAACATTTAGGTCTCGATGTAACAAATGTTGAAAACGGTCAACAAGCAGTCGATCAATGCTTACAAAAACAGTTTGATTTAGTTCTGTTAGATATTCAAATGCCAATTAAAAATGGTATCGACGCATTGCTTGAATTAAAAGCGCTTAACTATCCGAGTCCTATTGTGGCTATTACCGCAAATGCAATGACCCATGAAGTCGCCGAATATATCAGTATCGGATTCAATGACCATATTAAAAAGCCATTAGAACGCAAACAATTGATTAAGATATTAAAACAGTACTTACCTCAATCGAATAGCGATATTGACACTCTTGAAATGGTCCAAACCGATGATTTACTAGCCAAATTTAAAGCGAGTTTCCCGTCAGAGATAACGCTTCTAGAGCAATGCCACGCGCAATCTCAGTGGCAAGAGATTGGCGAGCAAGCCCATAAACTTAGAGGGGCCGCGAGTATGTTTAAATTACACTCGCTTGAAGAAGCTGCCCATTACCTCGAACAAACCATCAAGTTTAATGACTATGATGTAGTGCCCGAAGCGGTTGAAGGCGTTATTTATTGTATGCAAAAATAATGTTAAACCTTGAATTGACCAACGAGCACAGAGAGCTGATCGGTCAACTTTTTAAGTTCACTCAATTGGCTTTTATCTTCTACAGCAATATCATGAAATTTATGCGATAAATCAGCAATTTGTACTGCCGACTCATTTATATGCTGAACCACCACATTTTGCTGTTCAGTTGCAGTTGCTATTTGTTGATTCATATCTTTAACTGAACTGATATTGTCATTTATGTCTTGCAAGAATTCAGCAGATTTTGACGCGGTTTGATTTACTTCTGACGTCGTTTCATTTCCTTTTGCCATGGCTGTCAATGCCTGTTCAGTGGACTTTTGAAATTGTTCAATCTGCGATTTTATTTCTTGCGTCGACGATTGAGTTCGACTTGCTAAAGTTCGCACTTCATCTGCAACGACAGCAAAGCCGCGTCCTTGTTCGCCCGCACGTGCCGCCTCTATCGCCGCATTCAGTGCCAGTAAGTTGGTTTGCTCTGAAATGGCATTAATCACGTCAACAATCGAATTAATGGCCTCGGCTTGATGCGCCAAGTCTTGAATATTTTGATAGGCCGAACCCATGACATCGGTTAGACCCGACATGGCTTGCGCTGAATGTGTTGTTGCAGCCAAACTATCTTGCGTTTGTTGTGACGTATTATCACTGCTATGTGCGGTATCGAGCGCCAGCTTTGATACCTCTTCAACGGTTGTGCCCATTTCGGTAATTGCCGATGCAACCTGTTCACTCAATCCGTCTTGCTGCGCAGCAAGATTCGCTACCTCCTCAAATGAATCGAGCAATTGGGCAAGTGCGCGAGACAAAGTATTCTCAATCTGAATTATTTCCATCACCATACTTTGGGTTTTAGCAATGATGGCATTAAACCCCTTAGCTAAATCACCGAGTTCATCCTCGCGGCTATCATCTAATCGATGGGTTAAATCTCCCCCTTTCGCACCCATTTCCATGAGACGCACACTAATAGCCGCAATCGATCGAGAGATGCGATTAGCCATCCAAATCATTAGCGTAATAAATACAATCGCAATGATAATATTCGCAATTACCGTCTTTGCAACTGCACCATTTATCACAGAGTTCAGTTCTGCAGTAGGTAACAAAGCAACTAACGTCCAATTCATCGTTGCTATAGTATACGTCGCCACATAATGCGCTTCACCGTCGAGTTCGACGCTGCGTATCACATAACCATCTTGTGTATTTTTTGAGTCATCAACAATGCTTTTCAAGCCACTGTACTTATTAACATCCGAAAATAGCTTTCCAACAGTATTCGCATTGGGGTGCGCAGCAACTTCACCTGCATCCGTTAACAAAAATACGTAACCTGATTGCCCGACTCGGTTTTTATTTACAATATTGGCAATCTCAGAAATATCATAGCCAAGTCCGGTTACACCTAGGGGTTTATTGTTACCAGTCACTTTAACGTTAACAAACGCTGTTAATTTACGGGTGCCTTCATCAACGTCAATCGCCATTTGATGCTGTGCTGGTGACGATAAAAAATTATAAAACCATGCATCACCTGGGTTGCTTCGCGACATCGTTTTAAAAATACCGTCATCCTTATAATATTGATTCGACACATCAGACACCCAAAAAACAACGGCGGCATCATTTTGCGATTTTAAATGGGTAAAATATTGTTGCATTTTAGGCCAGCCGGACGCGGGCTCTTCGGCCAAAATCCAATCTGTCATAAAGGTGTTTTGTTTCATACCTTGTGCCAGTGCAAAAGGCGTATTAAGTTCAGCGCGGATCCGCCCTTCTACTTTCCCTAATACATTTGGAAAATATTCATATTCATTAAACTCATCAAATACATTTTTAAACTGGATACTTGTAAATAGTGTTGACAATATGGTCGTCAAAACCAGAGCAAGACAAATGGTTGCGATGAGTGCTTGGCGAATACTAATATTTTGTAATTTAATCATTTTAAAACTCTAACGTTGTCTTTAAACAGTGCGATCCATCCCTAACCTAAGCAGTTGTTTATATAATGACAATATTTATCAATCTATCTGATTTTGCATATAAATATTATTTCATTTAGCTATAACTGTAGATTCAAAATACAAATGACGCGAATTTTTACAGGCTAAAAACACTTCTACACTTTTTTACATCGGCATTCAGTTTTGATTAAGCAACACTGCGCTTAGATTACAAAAAAGCACAAAAGGTAACACAACATGAAAAACACGCTTCAAGTACTCACATTTTTGGCAGCGGCGGCACTTGCGCCCACTATCGCCGATGCAAAACCTCAGGTTAAGGCATCACAAGCCGAAAAAGCGCAAACTACATCTAAAACGCAACCGGTTATAAAGCGAAAACACACTAGTTCGCACGAACCAGTATGGCTATACAGTGCTGATGCAACACTTAAACAAGATTTAGACAACGATGGTTATTTTCAACAACTAAAACTCACGGTTGATTTTGACACTATTTATCAGTCGCAGGATGTTTACTTCAAATTTTATCTCAATAGTACTTCAATAGAGCAGTTTGATATCTATACATCTGATGTCATTCACCTAAATCAAGACAGCGATCAAGATACACAGCAATTTGAATTTCAATTTTCAGAAGATTTACCGCATAACGAATATCAATTAGTGATTGATGTTTTCGATGCAACAACAGAGCAGTTCATTTATTCAACCACCCAATACCTTGGTGACGAACTTGACTTGTTGCCACTTGAAGCCAGTAACTTAGATAGCCACGATGTTATTTCTATTTACCGCACCGAATTAACGCTTAATCGCGATAATGACAGCGATGGCTACTATGAATCATTTGAAATTGTACTCGATGCTGATACAAGTAGTTATTCGACTCGCGTATTCGCAGAAATATATTTGGGCGGTCAACTGTTATACCAAAGTAATTCATTCACGCTCTATGGCGACAGTACAACCGACACCCAATATTTCGATATTGAACTCGCATCGGGTTATTACCCGAGCTACTATGATTTGGAAATTAATATTGTCAGTGAACAAAGCTACTCAGTATTACACCATATCCTATCTGATAATTGGGTTGAGCTCGCTAACTTACCGCTAGAATCAAACGATTATGTTTATGATGACATACCTGACTCAAGCAGTACGGTTATCGTTACCCACAGTTCAGGTTCGCTCACTGGTATTTTATATTTTCTAGCCAGTATATGTGCATTGCGTATTATCATGCGAAACAAGCTAGCGTGAAAAAAAGCGATCAATGGCATCGGTAAGGGCGTCTTCGAAGTGTGTTTCAAAGTCGCCCGTATTGGTACCTAAGTGTTCGAGTAACGTATTAACCTGCTCATCACCAAGGCGCTTGCCACGGACCGAATACTCCCACTCAGGTAATGATTTATCGTATCGGGGGACGATTGTATAAGCAGCAAAAGCGGGCGCGTTAAGCGCATTATCAGCAAAACTGCAAAACGCTTCGACGTGCTCTTTACCACTTGGTCCTAAACAACCGGGTTCAATACGAAATAACACATTTAACACAATTGAATCAAAATCACTCATAAATTGACTTTTCCCAAACATATTAATTAACCTTAGTCTAAATTAGCGCGTTATTCGCTATTTCGCCTCGTTGTCAGGGCTTTGTCGTCTTGTTGTCGTGGATAAATACAATAAAAACCATAACATTAGCTTCACGTAAATCATTTAGTTCGAACGCTTAATTTTTCGACACTACAACTTTGAGCACATTAATTATGACAATATCAACACAAAAACTTATCAAATTGCGCAAGGAGCAAGGCTGGTCGCAAGAAAAACTCGCCGTAATGAGCGGACTGAGTGAGCGCACAATTCAGCGCATCGAAAAAAATGGGGCATGCTCACTTGAAAGCCTAAGTGCATTAGCACAAACATTTAATATTACGCCAAATCAACTCAAACCCGATGAAGAAGTAGCGCCACAAACAATCACACAAATAATCGATTACAGCGGTGCATTCTCGTTGTTTATTCTGGGACTTGTCATTCCTGCAATCGTGCTTTTAACCGGTACAAATGGACCTTGGGAGCTCGCGAGTTTCGTTTTAGTGATGCTTATTTCAATTACCTTTACGGCAATGACCTATGGTTTCAAGTCCACTTATCATTTACTAAATAATACTTCTTGGCTTGTGCGATACCCCAGTTTTGCACCTAACTTGAAAAATATGATAGCGCAAGCAGGTGCGCTTATAAGAAACGCGTACATTACAGCTGTGATTGCATCGATTGTCGCAGCAACAACCCTACTTGTTCACCAACCACAAATGACTGACAACATACCACTATTTTTAGCAATTATTTGTCGCCCAGTAATCTATGCGATGTTGTTTATGGAATTTTGGATACGCCCTTATCAGCGAAAAATGAAACGTATGTTAGCTGACCAACAAAACTCATAATATAGCAGGCATGCGTATACCGCATGCCCTGCACCTAGGTTAATCTTGGCGTACTAGTCTTCGTTAAGTAAATAGGTTTTTAACCAATTTTCTTGCTCCCACAACACATGTAAAATACTTTCACGTGCACGGTAGCCATGACCTTCATATGGCAGCATTACCAAGCGCGCATCCTTACCTAACCCTTTTAACGCATTGTACATACGCTCTGATTGCATCGGAAACGTGCCCGAATTGGGATCGTCTTTACCATGGATCATTAACATAGGTTCGTTAATTTTTTCAGCATGGAAAAACGGTGACATGCTGGCATACACTGCTTGCCCTTGCCAAAAATCGCGTTCTTCTCCTTGGAAGCCAAACGGAGTCAGCGTTCGATTATAGGCGCCACTGCGCGCAATACCCGTTTTAAATAAATCACTGTGGGCAAGTAGATTAGCAACCATAAACGCCCCATAAGAGTGACCTGCTATCGCTATTTTGTGCTTGTCCGCAATGCCTTTGTCAACGAGGGTGTTGACCGCCGCAGTTGCACTTGCTACGAGCTGTGTTCTAAATGTGTCGTTCGGCTCTGCCCCGTCACTACCAACAATGGGCATTTTTGGATCATCAAAAACGGCAATGCCATTGGCTAAAAATGGCATCGGCCCCCAATAACCGATATAGGTAAATTCATAGGGCGACTCACGCACTTGCGACGCAACCGCCTTATCTTTGTATTCAAGCGGATAAGCCCACATTAATACAGGAAGTGGCCCGTGTTCTTTGCGATAATTAGCGGGCAGATATAAGGTACCACTCAACTCAACCCCATCGTCACGGGTATATTTAATTTGTTCTTTTTGAATACCTTTAAAGCTTGGATAAGGGTGTGCGAAGAACGTAAATTGAGCCTGACTTGCTGACTTCAAATCACGAATAAAAAAGTTAGGTTGTTCGGTTTTTGATTCTCTCACCGTTATAATATGTTCGCCTTTATCATCGAGTACTTCACGTACGCGCTCATAATAGGGTGCTTCACTTTGCCATAAGCGAGTGGTAGACGCAGTTTTTATATCAAAGCGATCTAAAAATGGGATATTACCTTTTTCTGACGCACCACGTCCTGTGAGCATCATGTAACGCTCACCCACAACTTTAATTACCTGGGTACCATATCGACTCTGCTGATAGACGAAGTCACCTGGGTCTTTATAGGCATCATTGTACGAACGTTCGTTAAATAGTACACGTGGGCCATCTGCATTACTTGGGTCAATAATATGTGTGCGCAATTGACGATCGCTAAAGCGCCAATCACTGATCATCGCCACCTTGTCGTTCGCCCATTCAATACCAGCAAAACGGCGTTCGACTTTAGCAAAAAGCGTTGCCTTTCGTTTAAACGGCGCTTTCCATTGATAAACGTGGTCATGATACGGCACGTCATTTTTCATCGAGCCTTTGTCTTGCGCTTCGGCCCACACTAAAGTTGCAGCATGGTCCGAGCGCCAGCTAAAGTTTCTTTTTCCTGTGCGAACGCTATCAAACCCTTGTGGAATATTCTCGGCAAGCGGTTGCTTTGCAACATCACTGATCACGTTTCCGTTTAAATCCAATACTTGCCAACGGGTTGCAAAACGAGAATAAGGAACAAGATATGAAAAAGGAGCCGTCATTTCGCCAATTAATACAAATTGACTGTCAGGGGAAGGTCGAAACGCTTTAAGTAACGTTGGTTCACCCAGCTTCTTAACCTGACCAGACAAATCAACATGTGCTAATTGGCCGAGACTATAGTAACTGAAAAGAGTTTTGTCGTGTGGTGTTGCCAATAAATTCTGATACGTTCTTACCGGTGCTTTTTCCCCCGATGTTTGTGAGATGATAGGGACCATAGCAGCGTTATTTTCTTGCGGTGGCGTAGAATGCGCGTTGACAGCGACATTAATCAGCAATCCGCTACTATTTGGTAACCAACGATATGGCGTGCGCGTTACCACCGAATTTAACGGTGCGTTGTCAATCTTAATTAGCTTTTTGGATTCAAGTTCATAGAGAAACAACGATGCCAACTCATCTTGTTCGATAAAAAATGACAAATATGCGCTGTTTGGCGACCAAGAAGGTGCTAATATGCGTCCTTTTGGTAGACCGTCGATTGCAAATTCTTCATTTGTTTCAATATGTTTGAAACTAACTGATAAAAATTTAGAACGCGGACGCGCGCGCGAAAAGTTTTTTGGGTTAAGCTTGATACCTGCAAGCTTTAGCTCAGGTTTACTGAGCTCATCGAGACTCGCAATACGTTGGCGCTCAAAAAAAGCCATCCACTGATTGTCGGGCGACAATCGCGTGCTCGGTGCTAATTTTGCATCTACGACATTGGCAATCGCCGCTGATGGCATTTGATAACCTGTTGTTGTATTGGCTGTTTCAGCCAGGGTCGAATTCGCCATCGCGAGTCCTAATATAATTGACATCAATTTTATTTTCATAACATTCCTTTATACCGCATTGATACTGTCGGTTTCTATACGCTATGAGTAGGAGATAAAAAAGTCCACTAAATAAGTCGAAACGTCTGAAAAGCATATTTTTGAACATCGAGATGCGTTAAAATGGCGTCATCAAAATCGCTGTTAAGGATCTTAGTTGCAAGTTCTTGTAATTGGTTACGTTTGGCCAGAACCAAATTCCTCTGCCGCAGGGCAACATATTTTATCTATAATGCAATGCTTCACCGAACAAGGTTGGCACGTTGAATTTGCATCCCCCGCACAACAGACCCCGCACATGGTTGATTTAGCGGTACACGGCATAAAAACAACAACGATCGCCCTTAACTGCGACAGTTTTGACGACTACGTAGCTCAATTGCAACCCGATATCGTGCTATTTGATCGCTTTATGATGGAAGAACAATTTGGCTGGCGCATCGATCAACAATGTCCAAATGCATTTAAGATACTCGATACAGAAGACCTCCAGTCATTACGTCATTTGCGTCATAAATTAAAAGGGCAACCTGCAGCGACCCATGATTACCATAATGAGCTTGCCATTCGAGAAATCGCGGCAATTTATCGCTGTGATTTGAGTTTGATTATTTCGCCCGCTGAACATGACCTATTGCTTAATACGTATGACGTGCCACCCCACTTACTTCATACTCTTCCCTTTATGACAAATGTCGACCAGTTACCAAGCACGCCGTCCTTTGAACAGCGCGATCACTTTGTCACAATTGGCAATTTTCGTCATGCCCCGAATTGGGATAGTGTACTTTTTTTACAACAGCTTTGGCCGCAAATACGCAAGCAACTGCCACATGCCGAACTTCATATTTATGGCTCTTATCCACCTCCAAAGGCAACCGCGCTCACTAATACTAAAAACGGTTTTATTGTCAAAGGATGGGCAGAGAATGCGCATGACGTCATTAAAAACGCGAGAGTAATGCTCAGCCCACTGCGGTTTGGTGCTGGCATCAAAGGCAAATTTTTAGATGCCATGCGGGCACAAACACCGAGTGTCACAACCGATATTGGTCGCGAAGGCATGACCTCTCGTTCAACATGGCCTGGCTGTGTCGAAAATGAGCCAGAACAGATTGTGCATGCTGCAGTGACACTCTATCGTGATCATGCAGTGTGGCAACAAAAAAGCGATGCATGCCATTCAATACTGGCTGCGGAATTCGATAAACACCGTCATGCTGCCCGTTTAATTGAGAAAATCGAAAGTGTTTACCATAATCTATCTGTGCATCGTCTTAGTAACTTTACTGGCACTATGTTGAAGCATCATATTCACGGTAGTAAAAAGTATATGGCGCAGTGGATAAACGAAAAAAATCGTAACAAGGACAACAATGACACATAAATCTGAATGTTTTTATTAACTATAAAAATATAACTAGACAAATTTTAGATTAATTTTAGAATTCGCCTGTTATCGACTTTTTAAAGAATCGCTATATTGAAAACCGCTACATTCACACAAAAACGAAAATTTATCGTTAAACTTGGCAAAATGCTGCACAAGTTTGGTACGCCAGCTTACCGAATGGAGGCCCATTTACTCAACGTTGCACAGTTTTTAGGGTTGCGAGCCTCGTATATTATTACACCAACGGCATTAACCTTCGTTATTTGGAGCGAAGGACATGAAGAAGAGTATACGCATGCCGCACGTGTCAATCCGGGTGAATTAGATTTAGGAGCCCTTGCGCGCACCGATGAATTAGTTGATTCGCTTTCAAGTGGTCAAGTCACGCTTGAGCAAGCAAACGAGCGGCTCGATGAAATTGATACGATGCCAAACCCATATAACCGAATTGCAACAGGTGCCGCCTTTGTTTTGTCTGGCGGGGCGTTTGCAATGTTAATGGGCACCAGCTGGAACGATGTGCTGTGGTCCGGTTTAATTAGTTTAGTCGTTTACTTATTTGTACTTTGGTCTGGCCGCTCTAAACGTGTCGCGCATATGCTTGAACCATTAGTCGCTATCGTCGCGGCGTTGATTGCATGCGGGATCAGCGTCTATCTTGACCCTGGTATTAATATACGTATGGTTATTCTGTCGGCGATTATCGTATTTATACCCGGTTTAGCACTCACGCTAGGGTTTGCCGAACTCTCTGCGCGACATTTAGTTTCAGGTACAGCACGCGTAATGGATGCACTGATGCTGTTATTTAAACTCTATTTTGGTGCATTTTTAGGTATCGCGCTCGGTTTTAGTTTATTTGGTCAAGTTGAATTCGTCGCGCCAACTCCGATTGAAAAATGGACTGCGTGGGTCGCCATTGCCCTCCTATGTATGAGCCTGATAATCATCTTTAGAACTCGAAAACGCCATGCGCCTTGGTCTATGGCGGCAGGATTTATAGCTTACGGCAGCAGTATTGCTGGTGCGATGTATCTAGACAGTGCGCTTGGTACCTTTATCGGTGCTTTTTCGGTCGCCGTTTATTCAAATTTATTTACACGACTTGCCAACGCGCCAGCGTGTATTGTGGCAATGCAAGGACTTATCGTACTTGTGCCTGGTAGTAAAACCTATATTGGCCTCAATTCGCTCATTTCAGGGCAAGAGTTTATTGCCACTGACAGCATTGGCCAACAAACGTTTATTATTTTTATGTCACTAGTCGCAGGACTCATTTTTGGCAATGTAGCCTTACCCCCGAAAAAAAGCTTATAACCCATAAGGGCATTCGTGCCCTTCCCTTCATTGTTATCAAATGTAATTATTATTAATACATGTAACCCAATGTAATACTTAGTAAAATTAGTAAAACTCTTGTTTGCAGCGTGCCATACTCAATTTTTTTGATACGGACACAACCATGGCAGCATTGAAACACCTTTTACTATTTACACTCAGTTCAACCCTGATTGCCTGTGGCGGCAGCAGCGACTCGTCAAGTGGCACTGGCTATATTCAAATGTATAATGCGAGTGCCAACTCTCCTGAGTTACACATTGAAATTGACGATCAAATACGCACCAGCGCACCGTTTTCAGAAGTGACAACGCGTCATAGCTACGAACCAAACAGCTATTCACTTAACTACATCTACAAAAATGATAACAACGAAGAAATAAAGCTTATGAGCGAAGACTATACGCTCGAAATACGCGATGACGAAAAAGTGCTGCATATTATTTCAGGGGACTTTAACGAACCCAACGTACACCAGTTATTTGTTCCTATTCTTGAAGATGACGATCTTGACCAGTTTAATCTAAGTATATTTAACACCCTTAATACTGAATTTGATGTCTATTTAGCGACACAAGACAATAGCTTCGCTGATGCCGAGAAAGTAAGCTCAGCAAACACATTTGCACATACAGAAATGTTTCCATTTACCGAAGGGAGCTATACACTTTACTTAACAAAAAAAGACCAACAAGAAGTTATATTTACGTCCAATAAAGTGGAATATGACGAAAACCAAAGTTATGTCGCTGTCATTCGCCCCTCGTTAGTGGACGAAAACGCAAGTATTGATCTTATTTATAAAGATACCAGCGTTATTCCTTTGCAACATAACGAAGCACATGGTCAACTTCGCTTTTACAATGAAGTTGATGAGCTAAACAACGTCGTATTCAAAGCCAGTAGCCATAGTCATACAACAGACACAGGATTAGTTGCCTATGATGTGATGACACCTCACTATCTCGTTGACGCTGGCAGCTATAGCCTTTCTTTGCACGATGAACACGGACAAGCGATTGCACAAAATTACTTATTGCCAATTAGTAAAGAACAATCTCATGCCGCAATTTTCTATCGTCATACAAGTGGCGATGTAAGATTGATTAGTTTGCTCGAAAACCTCGCACCAAATGAATTAAACCATGAAGTTCAAGTCGTTAACCTTATTCATCAAGCGACGACAGGTGAAGCAATCGATGAAGTCAATATTTACTTTACTGAAGGAAATGAAACCATTGAAACAACCCACACATATATAAACGATATCGACCAGTTTGAAAGTGGCGACATCGTACTTGATAACCAAGCCTATGACGTCACTGTGGTGTTCGAACAAAATGGCCAATTAATTAGCTTGCTGCAGCGCTCAGCTCTCGATTTTTCGCAGCAAGGTAACTACATCATCATTCTTGAACACGATGATACAACACCCTCAGGATTTAAGTTGTCCTTACATAATACGTTATCGACAAACTAAGTCATATACTGGCGCAATTTACGTATCGACAAATTGCGCCAACCAATACATCAATCAACAAAACACACTGGTCAAACCAGTTGGAAATATTAACGCCACATTCTAGCTCTATACTGGCCATGTCTTTTAAATTGATAAGTAACGCCATGACCACCTTTGATCACATGAGTGATGATCCAATTTTACTCGCCGAGCAATTTCAAGTAAAAATGATGTCGATCGATTTTAATCGCGGCGGAGATATTACTTGGTCGCTCAAAGAGCACCCATTTATCGGTGATAAAATTAGCATCATACTGACCAGTGAAGAAGACCGAAGTTGGAACTACAAAGGTGAAGGTATTATTGCTGAGCACCATATCATTAATGGGCATATTAAATTACCTCTGTACGGTATCGGTGACAGTGGCCATTATATCGTGACCGAAAGCTATCAAAGTACGCAAGGTAAACAAACCTATAATCAGAACCATGAATATATAGTGGATATTTCGGGCACTGCATTGGCATTGCCACCACAGCCACAGTCGTCATGGCTTAGTCGCTTGTTGCTCCCAAGCGTTGGCGCATTTGCAGCAACCACAATTTGGCTCAGCCAACATATAATTTAGCCACTGAATCAGTTTAACCTTGCGATTGAAAAAATCATCGCGCACAATGAAACAACCTGATATGTACTGAATTTCTTTATGGCTTTCACATTAGCTTGTCCTCATTGTGATCAGTTGATTCGCGTCTCCCCGTTACGGGCCGCGCAGCAAGCCCATTGCCCAACATGCCATTGCGTTGTTGATAAAGGCCCGCAGCAAAATAACGACACAATTGTCGCACTCTCTATCGCCGCCATTGTGTTTTTATTGAGTGCGCTGTTTTACCCGTTTATTTCATTTTCTAATCAGGGGTTAAACCAAACAATCAGTTTATTAGATGCTGCAAAAATCTTAATCCAGTTCGATAGCCTGTTGCTGGGTATTTTACTCGACCTCACTATTATTGCCCTGCCGTTTTTCTTACTCTCCCTATATATCCCGCTGCATATGGGCTTACTCAGTATTATGCCAAAACACTGGGGCATTATATTGCTTAAGTTAATCCGTCATTTGCGGCCTTGGGTTATGTGTGAAATATTTCTGATTGGCGTACTGATCAGTATGATTAAGATAATGGCAATGGCAGATGTCGCTTTTGGGCTTAGCTTCTGGTCATTTTTAGCATTTGTGATTTGCTATCTTTATGTATCAAGCAAAGTTAATGAAGCTGCGCTGTGGCAACAAGTGCCTGGAACTATTCACCCACTACCTGTAGAGAGTTCAATAAACCGCGCAAAAGACGCAAACCTGCGTCTTTGTAACACCTGTTTTTTACTAACCGATCAAAGGCAATGTCCGCGTTGCAACAGCAAAGTTCGCGTTCGAACAAAAAACAACATCGAAAATGTCGTCGCGCTATCTGTGTGCTCGCTCATTCTCTATATTCCCGCAAATGTATTACCAATAATGCATACATGGGTGTTTAATCAAAACGAACCGTCAACCATATTGGCCGGCGTTGCAACCCTATGGCAAATTGGCTCATATCCAATCGCGATTATCATTTTTATCGCCAGTATCATCATTCCAATTGCGAAACTAATGGTATTGTTTTGGCTCTGTTATATTGCTAAAAACACAAAATTTTACAATCAACATCAAGCAAATAGGTTATATTTAATTACCGAATTTATTGGTCGCTGGTCAATGATTGATGTATTTGTTGTCACGATTTTAGTTGCCCTTGTTCAACTAGGTGCCTTAATGTCAATTACACCCGGCGTTGGCGCGATTTTCTTTGCCGGAATGGTGATCACATCAATGCTCGCAGCAATCATATTTGACCCACGACTAGTTTGGGATAAACAAAGAGATATTGAATGAAAAATGCAGAAATAAAAACAACTCGCTCTCTTTCTCCTATCTGGATTTTACCGCTTGTTGCGTTGTTAATTGCTGCCTGGATGTTGTACCAGTACCAATTGACGCAGGGTACGACAATTAAAATTAGCATGCCAAACGCAGAAGGCATTGTGGTTGGTAAAACCGAAATAAAAGTTCGCAGCGTTAAAATGGGTGTTATCAGCTCAGTGGTTCTTGCGCCCGATCAAAGCCACGTTATCGCCTATGCGAACATTGACCAAAATTACAATGACTTGTTAACCACTGACGCCATGTTGTGGTTGGTAGAGCCGCGCATCGACGAGACAGGAATAAGCGGATTGGGCACGTTATTGTCCGGCGTCTATCTTGAATTCTTGCCCGGACAAGCGGAGCAAGCCACTGATGAATTTAAATTATTGGAAGGACCTCCGCTGATCTCAGACACCGTCGCTGGCGGGCGCTATTTGCTCTACAGCCGGCTTAATGAAGTTGCCGAAGTTGGCACAGGGATCTACTACAAAGGGTATAAAGTCGGCCAAATCGAAACCGCGGAGTTTGACTGGCGTGCGCAAACAATGCGCTACGGACTGTTTATTCGCGCGCCTTATGACAACCTGATCAGCCAAAATATTATCTTTTGGCAAAATTCAGCACTCGAAGTCGATTTATCTGCCGATGGCATCAATGTCAAAACCGGATCGCTTGCCAAAATGCTTAAAGGGGGAATTTCATTTGCCGTACCAAATGGTGAAGCAAGTGGTGCGCTGGCAAAAAACAATCATATTTTTAGACTGAGCAAAGATTATAAATCGGCACTTGAGCAACGCTATGACAACTTTGATTATTACGTTATTCAGTTTGAACAATCGATTCGAGGATTAAAAGTCGGTGCGCCCGTTGAGTATCGCGGCATCCGCATCGGCACAGTTGTTGAAGCACCTGCAATGCTCGTTGTTGGCGACCGCCCAGCGCATTTTTCGACTGAGAGCACCGCGGTGCCTGTTAAAATAAAAATTGAATATAAACGCATTTTTCATGATGCGGATATCGCCAAAGAATTTTGGCAAGGCAACGTTGCTTCGTGGATAGAAAGGGGGCTACGTGCTTCGCTTAAAACAGGTAATTTGCTAACTGGTGCGATTTATGTTGATTTTGATATGTACCAAGGCGTTGAACCCTTTAATGAAACGCGAATCGCAGGGCTTCGCGTGTTTCCAAGCACATCAAGTGGCTTTAGCGTACTTGCTAATCAAGTTTCCGATGTATTGAATAAAATCAACGAACTTAATATTGAACAACCGTTGAGCTCACTTAATTTAGCTCTCTCTGAGTATAACAAGTTGGCTGTTGATTTACGCACCATGATTAATTCACAGCGAGCCCAACAACTACCTCATGAAATGAGCGCGTCATTAAACCAAATACAAAACTCAATGGCATCGTTCGATGTGACAATGCAGCAATTTAAAAAAACAATGTCTGACTATCAACAAGGTTCTGCAGTCTATTCTGAACTCACTAAAACCTTACAGCAACTTGAAACGATAGCCGAGCAGTTGCAACCGCTGTCAAAGAGTATTAACGAACAACCTAATATATTGATATTTGATAAAGCACTCCAGCCTGATTTAATCCCAACGAAGGAACAGTAATGCGTATTTTAGTTATATTTATCTGTTTATTAATCGTCAGCGGCTGCACATCAGCGCCTCAACAAATAAGGTATTATCAACTCAATGCGCCGATTTTTGAGCACAACAAGTCTACTTCTCAGTTCGAGCTCATCGTAACCGGCGTTGATGTTAGCGGTTCGTTGCGCTCGCGCGGCATTACCATGGCGGTGTCTGACGTTGAAACACGTAACGCAAACTTTCATTTATGGAATACGACGCTGAGCCAACAGCTCGCGACAACAAGTGTGCTCAATCTTGCATCTAAACTGCCAAATGCGACCGTTTTCGACGCCAAATACCAAACCCCACACACAGCATCACAACCACGCTATGCGTTGCAATGGCAAGTTTTACAATTTGGTGGTGACAGCCAAGGAAACGCGATTGTTTCAGGCACATGGTATTTATACAAATATAGTGATCAGCAACTCGAACTGGTTAAATCGAGCCAATTCAAAAAAGTGAAAGCGCTTGATGAAAGCGGATATGCGGGACTCGTAAAAACACTAAACGTATTGTGGCAAGAACAAAATAGTCAGCTTGCAGAAGTTATATTAACTCACTAATTGGGACTGTATTGATATAAATTACTGGGTAACTCCTGCCCATTTAGCGTGCTCTGTTTAAGGTATTTGAAGCCAAGCTTGGCGAGCACATTTTGTGACGCAGTATTCGTTGGCGACGTAAGCGCAATCGGGGCCGCAATACCAAGATTTGTGCTTGCGTAATCCAATACGCTCAGACCTGCTTCCGTTGCGTAACCACAGCCGCAATACTCGTCTAAAAACGCGTATCCTAAATCAGGCACCTCAAAGTCAGGTCGAGATACGAGACCGCTCACACCAATTAGGGTTTCATTCGATTTTAAAATGACTCCATATAGCCCAAAACCATATTCACGATATTGATTGAGGTATTTTTCTTTAATATGTTGCTTAGCTTGCGCTTCGTTCGTAACACCCTTATCCCCAATATTTGCGATAAAGCTCGGTTGAGTTACTAATTTGAGTACGAAAGCCGCGTCCTTTTCAGTTAACTCGCGCAGGAAAAGCCGTTTAGTTTCCATTAACATTTCTTAAATCCCTAATTTAAAAAGTGTTTAACGACGAGTCGTTAAACACTTTTGTTAGTTATAAATGACCAATTATTGATAACGAATATGCGATTTAATTTGAGCGATGTCTGAAATAACAGTTTGCCCTTTTAATGTTGCAAACTTACTATCTTTGAACTTATTACCTCTCATTTGCAAATTTAAGCGTGGTGCTTCACTGTTCAACATTGTTTTCGCATAAAAATCTTTCAAATCATCTAAGGTGACTTTTTCAACTTCCGCTATTAACTTGGCTTTGGAATCAAATTCGAAATTCTCACGATACCAATCGTTAAAGTAAGGCCCAACTTCTTCTCGTAAATTCTTTGGCTTTTGCGTTAATGCTACCAAAGCCGCATTTTTTAGCTGTGCAAATACCTCAGGCGTCATTTTATCAAGCTCTGCTTTGTATTCGAGCTTAAACTTGTCAAAACGAGCTTGCATCTCTTCAGGGCCTTTCACAGGCGTTTGAATATACAAGCCGAGTCCTGCGTAATCATCAAGGTTTGGTGAGAAACCACCCACTGCGTATGCCAGTTGCTCTTCTGTACGCAATTTATCAAACGCGACCGTTCTAAAATGCGATTGTAAAATGCGCCCTTGTGCTTTTTGTTTATCACCTTTTTCTGGGTGCATATGAACATCAATCACAGCAACATCGGCAACATCAATATCTTTGGTCATAACCAGTACTTGGCCAGGCTCCGGCAACCAGCTCTTGGTACGTGCAAAGTCAGTTACTTTTTCTTGCCTTGGTAGTTCCTTCGCAAGTTGTGATGTTAATGTTTTAATATCTTTCGCATCGTAGTTACCGAAGACGAATGCACGCACTTGATTTTGACTCAATGTGTCATTGATAAGGGCTTGCAAGTTTGCGACCTTAAGCTGCTTTGCACGTTGAATTAACACCTCTTTATCATAATTTCCAGAGCGCGTTAGCTTTGTATATTCAGCAAACGCTTGCTGGAACGGAAATTGTTTACCTTGGTTTGCCAATCCGCGGACGTAACGGTCTACAGCTTGCTCAAAGTCCTGTGTCGACGGATTGAGCTTAATTGATGACAACCCTTGCGTTAGCAACTCTGGTTGCTTGTCAGTAAAGCCATTAATCGTAAATATAAACCCGTTTGCGCCATCAAATGTAATATCCATGCCCGCAGTGCTTGCCTCTGTTGCAAGAGCAGCTGTTTCAAGGGCATATAAATCGGCCCAAATATCGAGTAAAATCGCGGTATCAATATCTGCTTGTTTGCGCGGATTATTTACATATACTTCGATTAATCCTTTAGGTTGATTCGCAAAAAGTTTACTCGCAAATTGCCATACTTTAATGCCTTTTTCATCAACGACGAGCTGTGGTTGCTCAGTCAGTTTTGAATCGCGTTGTTTCAGCTCAAAACTTTCTGGCAACATGCGGTTGATGTTTGGTAACGACAAAGCAAATTCACTCGGTTGTTGCCAGCTCGCTGCCTCGGTTGCTGAAATATCATCGATGCGATACTTACCATCATAAAAATGCAGCGTTTGATCGGTTTCTTCTTGCTGGCTAATGTACCAAATTCGCAGGTTTTTTGCGGAAAGTTGTTCCAATACCGCATTTATAGCTTTTTCATCAAATTGGGCGTAGTAGTAGTTCGCATTAATTGCATTATTAAGCGGATAATCTTGCATGCTTTGCGCTAGGTTACTGACATAGCCAAATGAGTTACTTTTCTCTAGGAATTGGAACTCATTATTAAGCGCAGTTCGGATCTCAGAGAAGTATTTACTATTTACACCATCCTTTTTAATCAACTCAATATAGCGCATGATAGTCGCAATAATTTCGTCGCGATGCTGCATACCTAAATCAGTCAAATTCACATTAACGCTAAATTGACCATAATTGCCATAATGGTTGGACGACGCGGCGCTTGTTAAACTTGAAATCCAACCTTTTTCTCGCAACACTTGCGCAGGCGTACCCGGCATTTCAGAGTACAACAGATACGATAAAAAACGATTCGGTTTAACGGCAAAGTCGTTTAAGTTGTTTTCAATAGTGAAATCGAGAATAAGTTGTTTGACATCCTCATTCGGGGCATAAAATACTTTTTTACCACCCACATCAGCTAAATCTATTTTTTTCGTGACTTTCGGCTTTTCGATATTTTTGTTTGGAATATTAGCAAAATACTGTTTTGCCATCGCTTCCATCTCATCAAGTGACGAATTCGAGATAAGCGCGAGTTTCATAATATTTGACGAGTAATATTGGTTAAAAAACGCAACTGTATCCGTATGCAGTTTGCTGCCTTCTTTGTCACCTAGCGTTTCTAAATTACCAATTAAAAAGCGGTTAGCTGGGTGATCGCCCATCATTTTACGGGCCAGTTTAAATTGACCAAAAAAGTCAATTTCGCGGCGCATTGACCATTCAGCGTTCACTGCGCTTTTTTCTTTTTCGGTATACTCAGGATAAAGCTTAGGTGCTTTGAAAAAATCAGAAAAGCGGTCGAGCGCTTCACCGTAAGCATCATTATTCACTTCAAACATATAGTTTGTAATATCGAGCCATGTGTACGCATTGTGCGCGCCACCATTTTTGGTCATAAACTCCGAGTATTCTTTACTATCTGGAAAACGTTCAGTACCAAGAAACAGCATATGCTCTAAATAGTGTGCCATGCCCTGCTGAGTCATCGGATCATGCAACAGACCAACTCCTACACTGAGCGCCGCAGCCGATTTTTCAATAGTCTCATCGGACACCAAAATGACTTCAATTTCATTGCTTAATTTAACTGTGCGGTACTGACGCTGGTCATTTGGGCTTACAACGAGTTGCTCTGGAACCAGATTAACAGTTTGAGTCGTAGGTGACGTTGCATTACATCCGGTTAGTACAGCGAACGCAATGGCGCTTAGACAGAGGGCTTTTTTCATAATTGTTATCCATATAAAAACACTCGGCAGGCCGAGTGTTTAGTCTTTATTTATGCATATTCAGTGAAATTTAGCACTGAATATTTACACTATGCTAACCATAGTATTTAATCATGAAAATATTACAACAAATTCAACCTGACTATTGTAACAAATTGTCAAGATCTCATCCGTTTTTCATCCCTATTTACGACGAAATAACATCAAGCCAACTAGACCAAATAAGTAACTTAGGCTACCACTTGACGAAATAATCGGGTCCGGCTTTTCTACAGGTTGGTTTATTAACGTGTTCTTTACTTGCGTTAGTCCGTCTACTGTATTCGCATTGTCATCGATAACCGCTACGTCATATATCGTTACGAAGTTATCGGCACTCGGTTCTGAGCCATCTGAACACTGAGTCGTTTCCCAGTCACTAAGTGGGATCTCTCGACACAATGTTAAGCCTGCGATTTTATTAACAACACTCATACCATCGTCAATCACTTGACCAAACACTGTAAAGCCACTGTTTGCTGTATCTAAACTCGTATTGTTTTCAAGGTTAAAAAACCACTGACTTGTCGCACTGTTAGGTTGATTATCAAGCTTTGCCATCGCGATAGTACCACGCACATTTGACCAAACTGGTTCATTGTCAACAGTATCGAATGTTTGCAATGCATCAAAGGGCACATCACCGTCATTAATATAAGCGCCACCTTGCACTACAAAGGTTGGAACAACACGATGAATAATAGTGTTATCATATAAATCGCCGTTCACATACTGCATAAAATTTTCCACCGTTTTCGGTGTCGTTTCATCATACAAACTTACTTTAAAATTTCCCTGTGATGTTGTGAACTCAACAATCGTTGCGTGCGCTGATGCACACCCTAATAGCGCAGCCCCTGCTAAAATTGATTTAATTGTTTTCATACTTTATTAATTGTTTTGTAAAAGTAGACAAGAATACCTTTTCATAGGCATATCCACTAGTGTTAATAACACTTGATAACAATTAATCACATCAAATTGAATATTAAATTAATTCAATACAGGACAAATGTCCCCTCACAACAAACATAACTTAGTTATAATTGAAAGGTTAATTTACCGTATAAGTTAAATAATTATGACAATAGTTCGATTAGGTTCGCTACTAAGCATTGCCACCGTGTTGAGTGCATGCCAATTAACGCAATCACCAACTGACAAGAATACAGAAGATAAAAACGTAACTATTAAATATCTTACTGTACTGCATACTAACGATAATCACGGTCGCTTTTGGCATAATGAAAAAGGCGAATACGGTATGGCAGCGCGTAAAACCTTAATAGACTCACTGCGCGCTCAAGCAAAGAACAAAGGCCATCAAGTCATTTTACTCTCGGGTGGCGACATTAATACAGGTATTCCTGAATCCGACTTACAGTATGCTGAACCAGACTTTAAAGGCATGAGTTTAATTGGTTACGACGCAATGGCATTGGGTAATCATGAGTTTGATAATCCACTCACGGTGCTTGACAAGCAAATTGCTTGGTCTAACTTCCCACTTCTGTCGGCAAATATAGTTGACAAAAAAACCAACAAACCGATTTATCAACCGTATGAAATTTTAGAAAAAGGCGATATTAAAATTGCGATTATAGGGTTAACAACAGTCGATACAGCAAAAATCGCCAACCCGGAGTATATAGGTCACTTTGATTTTATTGATCCCGCACCAGCCACACAAGGTCTTGCTGAAACGATTAGCAAAAAGTATTCACCTGACATCACCATTGCGGTGACACACATGGGTCATTATGTAGACGGAAAACACGGTATTAATGCACCCGGTGACGTAAAGTTAGCACGTGACCTCAAATACGGTACTGTCGATTTAATCGTCGGCGGACATTCACAAGAACCTGTCTGTATGGAAGGTGAAAACGTAAGCGACAAATCATTTGCACCTGGCGATGACTGCGTACCCGATAAACAAAACGGTACTTGGATAGTTCAAGCACATGAATGGGGCAAGTACGTTGGTAAAGCAGAATTTAAAATTGACGGTGGCGAGGTTGAGTTAACAAATTATCAGCTACTCCCGGTCAATCTAAAACATAACGGCAAATTCGCTGGCACATATATCGAAGCGGATAAAACCCTTTATAACTTTTTAAAACCTTATCAAGATAAAGGTCAAAAACAGATTGCAATGCCTATTGGTAAACTCAAAGGGCACTTAGAGGGTGATCGCAATATTGTTCGTTTTAAACCAAGTAATTTAGGTAAATTAATCGCGAAAGCGCAAAAAGAAAGCGTTGGCGGCGACTTCGGCTTGATTAGTGGGGGGGGTATACGAAATTCCATCAGCGAAGGCGAAGTAAGCTATAAAGACGTGCTCAAAGTGCATCCTTTTAAAAACCGCATTACCTATGTCGAAATGAACGGTGAAGAGCTTTTAAAATACCTCACTACTGTACTTAATTTCCCGGAAGATTCAGGTGCATACTGCCAATATGAAGGTATTTCATTTGACTTAAAAAACGGTCAACTACACAATTTAAAAATTGCTGGTTTGCCATTTGATAAAAACAAAGCGTATCGTTTTAGCCTAAATAGCTATAACGCAGCAGGTGGCGATGGCTACCCCAATTTAACGAAACACAAAAAATTTGTTGCAACCGATACAATTGACGCAGAAATCTTAAAGCGATATTTCGAAAGCAAAGATGAAATCAATGCTGATGACTATTTGCCTTAGGCATATTTAAACTCGTTTTAACGCGCATGATTGTCTGTTGTGCGTGTTTACATAAAAGGCGAAAGTAGGTTCGCCTTTTATTCCTTTTCCCGCCAAATGTATCACTTTGATATTACTTGCCAATAACCTCAACATCGCCATCACTAATGGTATTTAACCCGTAATGGTGTAACTTAGAACGTGACCCCTCGCCATGTGCTTTTGGTGGATAATAAATCTCTTTTGTTTGCACATCATTGGCGAACACTTCATCTAATGCGGCGCGCACTTCACTTAACGTTTTTTCTAGGCTGTTGCTAAAGTTAGGTCGCTTTCGAATTGTATGACCGAGTTCGACTAAACGATAAAAATATTTATCGGCAAGCTGTAATAAATCATCGGGCAAGTCTTTATTTTGATTCAGCACCGTTTCTTTGTCTTCAATGCAAAACTCAACCAAAGCGGTATAAAAACACAACGGCTTATTAGCAAGTGGGACCTGTACGCCGGTCGTACTATTTAACAAACATTTATTCTCAAGATCAATCACAAGCTTTGTAACACTTGCGACCGAATCACTATTCAATCTCAATTTGATTTGTTGCGTCTTCAAGCGAAAATTCAGTATAAAGAAAAATCCAATCGCGCAAATAACGGCAAATGGCCCCATCAATTTCAGCAAAGTCGGTTCAGCATAGCTAATCGTGATTGGTACAATTTGACTCGGTGTATCCAATAAAATTTGTCGCTGTGCTAAATTACCTTGGTGAACATCATCTACTGTGATATCACCAATATGAGTGACACTTGTTTGCACACTTTGATTTAGCAGTTGTCGATTAAGTAGCTTTATATAATTTCGCACAACACGCTCATCACCCGCAATATTTGCCTCACTATTAGGCAATGGCAAGCGTGCAAAGTCTTTTGCAATTCGATTTTCAATGGCAAGCGCAGTTAAATTGGCACTTCGCTCAAATGAAAACAACACTGATAAACTATATATGCTTTGAAATGCAATAAATACGAATAGCGATAGCACAATGTTCCGCTTTGTTTTTGATAAAGTATTAAAGTTCATGACAGGTTCCAAAGCGAATTGCCTCTTGAAAGTAAACTGCGAGCTGTTGCTTTGATTGTTGTTCTAACACACCTTGCAACGCACAAAATAAATCAGTGTTATTGGAATCCATTTTGTAGTACCAACGGCTCCCGCTAATATTATTGCTCATTGGCGTAATGTAATTTTCTGAAAAACGCGTCATATCATCTTCTTTCCAGTAAGAAGCGATAATATCCACTTTCCCTTCTGCCAATAAGTTTCGTAAGGCAGAATGTGAACTTGCATACGTAATTGAAAGCGAGTCTAAGTTGATATCGAGGTCACGAAACACACCTTTAGGTAAAATATGAGCTGAACGACTGGTTGGATAATCAACAAGACCAATACGCTTATCGAGAAAATAAGCTTTATCGATGCTCGGTTTTTCGGTCAGTGAAATAAAGTAGGCCTTATAATCTAAGTAACCAATGACTGGCTGATAGTTATACGTCGACTCAGCCATAAACGCATCCATTATATGCTGTTTAGTCAAAATTAAATCGGCATTTCCTTTACCAATAAAGCTAATTGCATCTTTGAGATCGTAACCCCAATTAATTTCAACTGAACCATATTGGCGTTTTACAACCTCATTTTCACATACAATATTAATGAGGTTATTCGCCATTTGCTCTGATGGCACATACACCACAAATTTATTTTGATTTTTTGACGAAGCAACTTTACAGCTTTTCTTGACTTCTAAAAACGCAGCTACTGGCGCAATTTTCGTTGCATAAGATGACGCTGCAATTAGCCATAAAGCCACACCTGTTATACATAAAAATGTAACAATCAATGCTTTTGAGAGTAAAAAGTTATATCGGCTCACAATTGTTCTTATTATCCACCATTAAACTTGTTTATTGCACCACTTATCTTTACTTATTTCAATAGGTAATTTTACTTAAAACAACTATCTTATTGATATTTAATATATATTAACAAGTAATTATGAATCTCGTTGAGTCCTTCCTATTTGCTTTCAGATCTGGACAATTCACCTTGCGAATTACAAAAAACAATATTGGGTAACATGAGTAAAATAAACATACATTCAATTACATGGTGTAAAGCAGTCATTGCTATTTGTTTCATGATCAGCACACATGTGAGTGCTTGGAGCCAAAACGGCCATCGTATTGTGGGTAAAATCGCTGAAAATCATTTAACTGAGCAAACCAAACAAGCAATTAAGCCGTTATTAGGCGGTGACAAGCTAGCCGAAGTGACCACGTGGGCCGACGAAATGCGTTCTAACCCAGAAGAATTTTGGCGCTATGAATCAGGTAAGTGGCATTATATTAATATGAGTTCTGCGTCCGAGTTTAAACCTCATACTTACCAACCAGCCGCAAACAAAAAAGGCGTCACAGATATCTATAGCGGCATCATCACCGCGTCAGCAAAATTAGTCGACAAAAACACCTCTCTCGAAGACAAACAGTTTTACTTTCGTTTTTTAACACACCTAGTGGGTGATTTACATCAACCTATGCATGTAGGCCGTAAAGAAGACCGCGGCGGTAATCGCATCGATGTTGAATATTTTGGGCATGAATCAAACCTTCATAAAGTATGGGACGAACTACTTATTGAAGGTAAAAAGCTCTCATACACTGAATATGTTGAATTTATTGATATCGATGATCAAAAAATCATTGGTGATTATCTTAATTCAGAGCCCAAAGACTGGGTAATAGAATCATTCGAAATCGCACAGAATTTGTATAATGTCGGCAATGGTAAGTTTAAATATGCCTACGTTTATGAGCAAACACCTGTAATCAACAAACGTTTATTACAAGGTGGTATTAGATTAGCCGGTTTATTAAATAAGTTATTTGATAAATCTGCAAAAATTCAGGTAAATGCCATTGGCAAACTTGAAAACAATAAACAGTAATAACAATTATAAACGCTAACTTTTAAATACTAGTTACACGGGAAACTACTAATGAAAATGCAATTACGTAAAAGTGCACTAACACTCGCTGTTGCTGCATGTCTTGGTGTGTCAAGCGCAGCTTATGCGTCAGACACATCATCTGCAATGCGTGGTAAAATTACAACTCCTGCAGGCGAAGCGGCTGCAAATGTAAAAATCAAGGTAATTCACGAGCCTTCAGGTACAGTAACAGAATATGTTACTAACGAAGCGGGTGCGTTCCTAGCAAAAGGCCTACGTGTTGGCGGCCCTTATACAGTAATTATTGACTCAGATACTTACCAAGATGTAACAAAAGATCGTATCTACTTAAAACTAGGTCAAACAAGCCGTGTTGTTCAACAGCTTGAAGAATCTAAAATTGAGCGTATCGAAGTAACAGGTTCTCAATACACGCAACAAGCAGGCGGTGCAAGCAGTGCATTTGGTGAAGACATCATTAGTAACGCGCCAAGCTTTAACCGTGACATCAACGATATCGTGCGTATTAACCCACTTGCGACAATGCGTGGTGGCGAGCTTACAATCGCGGGTAACAACCCACGTACTAACGCACTCACTGTTGACGGCATCTCGCAAAGCGATGACTTCGGTCTAAGTTACTCAGGTTACTCAACACAGCAGCCTCCAGTATCACTTGACGCGGTTGAGCAAATCACGGTTGACTTTGCACCTTTCTCTGCTGCAAAAGGTAACTTTGGTGGTGGTACTGTAAACGCAGTAACAAAATCAGGTACTAACGAGTTTAAGTTCACAGGCTATGCCGAAACATCTACGCCTAGCATGACAGGTGATAATGATGCGCTAGTAACTGTCACTAAGTTAGATGACCGCAATCGCATTGTGAATGATTTAGATGAAGACGGCCACCGTCAATTCAAAACAGTTAAAAACGAGCCGATTCAAACTGAAAAACGTTTTGGTTTTACAGCGGGCGGTCCAATCATCAAAGACAAGTTATTCTTCTTTACCAGCTATACAAATTGGTCAAGTGAACTTGGCATGGACTACGGCTTTGCTGCAGAAGACGGTACTGAGTCAGATGCGACGCACGCATTTGATATGAAACGTTCTGACTTCGACCAGTTCTTAAGTATTCTTAATAGCGAATACGGCATTCAAGACGAGCTAGGTGGCGACCCGAAAGATACAAACCAATCATTGATTACTAAGCTTACTTGGAACATTGATGATGCACACCGTTTAGATTTCACATACCAGTGGCAAGATGATCAAGACCAACGTAACTTTGCTACGGGTGGTAGCACAGTAACACTTGCATCACAACGTTATGATTATGTAACTAAGTTTAATAACTTCTCGTCTAAACTATACTCAGATTGGAACGATGATTTTTCAACTGAAATCAGCTTAGCGTATAAAGATGTTAGCCATAAGAGTAAAACAAACTCTGACTTAGGTAATATGCGTGTTTACATTGACGGTGGCCGCGGTAATGGTTTTGGCTTTGGTCGTGATGTATTCCGCCACAATAATGAAGCAGAAACAGAAACAACGACTTTAGGCCTAGACGCAACTTACCTACTTGGCGATCACGAAATCAAGTTTGGTGCTAAGTACGAAAGCCTTCGTTTATACAACCTATTCGCACAAAACTCGTTAGGTTCGTGGACATTTGATAGCTTCGAAAACTTTGAAAACCGAGAAGTAGGACGTTATGACTTCTCATATGCAAACGCTTATACAAATAACGCACTTGATACAGCATACGATGCAACGCGTAGCCAAATCGCGTTCTATGTAGAAGATACGTTCTACCTAACTGACGATATTGAGCTGACTGCAGGTATTCGTTATGAAATGCTGAGCTCAAGCGACGAGCCAAAACTTAATACTGCATTCCAAGAAGAATATGGTTACAGCAACCAAGAAAACCTTGACGGTTTAGATATTATTCTTCCGCGTATTGGTTTCCAGTGGTTCGCTACCGATGACCTAACAGTAAAAGGTGGTGTAGGTCGCTTCCAAGGTGGTATTCCAAATGTATGGTACAACAACCCGTTCCAAAACGATGGTATTACACTAGTTCAAGCACCAAACGGCGTAATCAACGACTATTTTGCAAACAACCAAGCTGACATTACAGCGGTACCGCAAGAAATCCAAGATTCACTCGTTTCAGGCGCTGGTAGCACTAACTACACAGATCCTAACTTTGAATTACCTTCAAGCTGGCGTGCACAATTAGGTTTTGATTACAACTTCTCTATCGAAGGCTTTGGCGATGACTACATCTGGTCAGCAGAGCTTGCGTATGAGCAAAAGCAAAACGAAGCGGTATGGCACAACACTGCACTTGTTCAAAAAGACGTTGCAGCTGATGGCGAGCGTATCATTTATGGTAGCCGTTACGAAGGTGATGACTTACGTGATAACAACTTCGATATCATGATGACAAATGCTGAAGACGATGGTCGTTCAATCATTTTCTCAACATCACTTGCTAAAAACTGGGACAACGGCGTAAGCATGACGCTTAGTTACACGCACCAAGACATTGAAGAAAACCAAGCAGGTTCATCTTCACGTGCACAAAGTAACTACAAGCACAACGTAACTAAGAACCGTAACCAAGATATGGTTGCAACAGGTCACTATCAAATTGAGCACAGCTTTAAAGTTAACTTAAACTACAAAACTGAGTTCTTCGATGGCTATGACACACGTTTTGATATGTTCTTTGAGCGTCGTTCAGGTCGTCCATTCAGCTACGTAATGGGCATGTTCCGCGATGACGACTTTGGTGATACAACTGATTTCTACTCAAACTCAGCGTACCTGCCTTACATTCCAACAGGTGCGGACGATCCAAATGTAAACTGGGACGACTCACGCATTTCTTGGGAAGAGTTAGAAACGTTACTTAACCGTGCTGGTATTACTGCACGTGGTGAAATCTTAGACCGTAACGCGTATAACCAGCCTTGGGTTACTACGATGGATATCAAAGTAACACAAGAGCTACCTGGTTTCACAAAAGACCACAAAGCACAAGTTTACTTTATGGTTGATAACTTCGCGAACCTACTAAACAGTGATTGGGGTATCGAGAAGCGTTTACAATTCCCGAACCAAGCACTTTATGATCTACGTGGTCTAGATGACGAAGGTCGTTACTTGTTAGACAAGCGCTACCAAGGTGCTGACGTTCGTAACTACAGCATGATCGATGCAGCTGGTTCTGCATGGCAAGCTAAGATTGGTGTAACTTACAAGTTTTAATCCATTATAAAATTAAGCGCAAAAGCCCAGCATATGCTGGGCTTTTTTTATATCCAATAAACATAATTACGCAAGCAAATCCAATTAATACAAGCTATCAAAAAATACAATTAATCACCCTCCCCTGACAAATGTCCTTGAATAATTGCGCTAAATTTAAAATAGCTCTTTAAATTAACCTTAAAAAACGTAAAATTACGCTAAATAACATGAATTTGTAGCGAAAGAGCTATAAACGTATCGTTTTCGTTAATTTAGCGTTAACAATATTCTATAGTTTAACCCTGAATCCTTTTTCTACCTCTTAGTTATTATTTTTAGACGTTTTATTTGTAAAAAGTGGCTATATACGACTATGTTTTATGCAATCAAAAAAACGTCATAAAAAGTTAACACGAATGTTCACATTAACATCATGGTTAACAAACAAAATAAAATCTAACTCATACAAATCGTTACACGGGAAACGACCAATGAAAAAGCAACTTAGTAAAAAACTATTACCGTTGGCAATCGCGGCGAGTTTGGCATCGACGCATGCGTTTGCGAACGACACGTCATCGTCAATGCGCGGGCAAGTAACTGGGCCTTCAGGTAATCCAGCGACTGGTACCGAAATTACCGTAATTCACATTCCATCAGGAACAGTGAAAAAAGCGACTGTTAACGACGCAGGCTTATTTACTGTTAAAGGGTTGCGTGTTGGTGGTCCTTATCAAGTAATTGTTGACTCTGACACTCTAGAAGACACAATGCTTGACGATATTTTCTTAACACTCGGTAAAACATACCCGCTTTCAGTTCAACTACAACAACAAGCGATGGAACAAATTGTTGTAACAGGTCGCCCTTTATCGGTGCAATCTGGTGGCACGGGGCCTGCGAGCCACTTCAGCTTAAGCGATTTGCAAGACAAACCAGCAATCAATCGTGACATTAAGGATATTGTACGTGCTGATCCGCGTATTTATATTAATGAAGCCTCAGGCGATGCAATTCAGTGTGCTGGCGGCAATCCGCGTTTTAACAGCTTAACTGTTGACGGTGCACGCATGAACGATAATTTTGGCTTAAATAGCAATGGTTATCCGACAGAGCGCATGCCGTTTTCATTTGATTCAATTGACCAAGTTGCAGTTGAACTCGCCCCATTTGACGTACACTACGGTGGTTTTACATCATGTAATATTAATGCTGTAACGAAATCCGGCGACAATAAACTCAGCGGCAGTGTATTTTATGACTACACCAGCGATTCACTCAAAGGTGACTCAATCGAAGGTGACAAGCAAGACATCGGTGATTACACTGAAAAACGCTACGGTTTTAACTTTGGTATGCCGCTTATTGAAGACACTTTGTTCTTATTCACTTCATACGAAAAGCTTGAAGGTGCCGAAATATTCGATTACACGCCATTTGCTAATGGCCGAATTGACCAAGCAACAATTGACCGTATCGTGCAAATCTCAAAAGACAAATACGATTACGATCCGGGCTCGATGGTACCAAGTATGCCAATCGAAGACGAAAAGCTACTTATCAAACTCGATTGGAACATTAACGATGACCACCGTGCTAGTTTAGTGTACAACTACAATGACGGTTATTCATTGTCAGAGTCAGACTCAAGTTCAAGTCGTATCTCACTGTCAAACCACTTTTATGAGCGCGGCGCTGAGCTAAATTCATTCGTTTCATCGTTATACTCTGATTGGACCGATGATTTTACCACTGAAATTCGCATCGGTTACTCAAAATTAGATAACCGTCAAATCTCGCTTGATGCAAACTCGGGTTTTGGCGAAATGCAAATTAATACCCCAGATGCACGTGTTTATATCGGCCCTGACGATTCTCGCCAAGCGAACAAACTTAAGTACGATAACTGGTCGTTCAAAGCGGCAGGTACTTACTTCATGGATGACCATGAAATTTCATTCGGTTATGAGCGTGAAACACTCGACGTATTCAATATGTTTATTCAGCATGTTCAAGGTGAGCATCGCTTTAACTCAATTGAAGACTTTGAAAATGGTATCGCGCGTGTTTACTACGGTAATGCGACGAGCCACACACCAGAAGATGCAGCGGGCGAATTTGAGTACGCTTTAAATACCTTCTATGTCCAAGATAAGTATGAATTAATTGATTACGACATCACCTTGACGTTTGGTTTACGTTACGATTTCTATACCAGCGATGATGTACCTGCTTACAATGCGAATTTTGAACAGCGCTATGGCTTTTCAAATCAACAAAACCTCGACGGCGTTGACCTTTTACAGCCACGTTTTGGCTTTAACTGGGTATACAATGACCAACTTGAAATTCGTGGTGGCTTAGGTCTTTACTCAGGTGGTAACCCAAATGTTTGGATTTCAAACAGTTATTCAAACGACGGTATTCGTAATATTCAAGTTAATCAAAAGAATATGCAGCTGTTAGGCGATGATGCGGTTGACTTTACCGGTGCTGGACGTCCTGGTTACGACATCCCTGTCGCGTTGTTCGATGAAGTAGGTCAAGGCGGCGCTGATGACAGTACCAATGTGACTGATCCAAACTTTGAAATTCCATCAGAGTGGAAGTTTGCGCTTGGTGCAACGTATGTTACCGAAACTGACTATGTATTTAATGTTGACTACCTCTACACAGACAAACAAGACTCAGCAGTTGTTCGCAACTTAGCTGATGACATTGTTGAATACGCACCAGACGGTCGCCCTGTGTACTCAAGCGTTAATCATAAGTTCAAATCTGATTTCTTATTGACTAATGCAACGGGTAAAGATGGTTACTCACATGTACTTTCTTTTGCGATGAATAAATCATTCGACAACGGCATTGATGTTGCGGCGTCTTACGCGTATACGATTGCAAAAGAAGTTCATCCGATGACAAGCTCCGTTGCGTTCTCTAACTATCACAGAATCGCGGTCAGCGATCCTGAGAACCCAGGGTTAGAAACATCAAGTTATGAAATTCCACATCGCTTTACCTTCTCAGCAGGCTATAGTCATGAGTTCTTTGAAGGGCTACAAACCCGCTTTAACCTTTTTGGTCAAGCGAGCCAAACGAATCCATATTCATACACCTTCTCAGGTGCCAGTGGTGGTCTTGGCTTTAACGATGAAGACCGTCAATTACTATACGTACCACTTGAGAATGACGCGAAAGTGGTTTACGGCGACGATTTTGACCTTGCAGCATTTAATGCGTGGGTTAGCTCTGAAGGCCTTAAACGCGGTGCAATCACAGAACGTAATGGCACAGACGGTGACTGGTGGGTTACATTCGATTTAAAAGTTGAACAAGAGTTCCCAGGCTTCAGTGAAGGCCAACAAGGTGCAGCTTATTTTGTTGTTAAAAACGTAGGCAATATGCTTAACGACGACTGGGGTGTACTAGAGCGTGGTGACGCATTGCAAAAAGCGGTAACTGCAGATATTAATGACCAAGGTCAATATGTATTTGAAGAGTTCCACGCACCAGCAGGCGGCAGCGTTGAAGTGAATCCATCACTTTGGGAAGTACGCCTAGGTGTTAGATACAGCTTCTAATACCTAGCTATCAATTGGGGTCAGAGTTACAAAAGCAATTTTGTGACTCTAACCCCTGTATTTATTTAAAGGTTTTTTCAAGGCGGTTAATTAAAGTTAGCAGCTGTTTATACTCTTGCTCACTCAATACATCGGTCGTTGATGCTTGCCACGCCAATGCCTTGGGCGCAAGTTGCTCATATAGCGCAATACCTTGCTCGCTCAATCGTAATAAGGTCGCTCGCTTATCGTTAGGGTCGACAGTTTTTATTATTATTGCGCGTTTTTCAAGTTGCACCAGTGCTCTTGATAGGGTTGATTTATCAAGCCCTGCTCGTTCGCCAATCGCTTTTGCACTTAAAGGCTCTGCCGCCGCTAAATGCACAATACTGCGCCATTGCGGGATCGTTAAATCAAATTCTTTTTGATATATCTCTGAAAAATGTTCGCTCAATAACTGGCTAAAGCGTGCTATGCGATACGGTAAAAAATTTTCTAGTTTTAATTCTGTCACTGTCATTTCTTATACAAACTGCCCAGCTCCACTATACCAAACTTTCACAACAAGTCGCATTGTAAAAAACACTTGATATATTCTCACATGAGAGTATATTAGTAAAAAACGCTCAAGGGACATATTATGAACACAGAAAATCTTAACTATTTAACTGGGTTTGGTAATCAATTTGAAACCGAAGCCCTACCTGGTGCCTTACCAATTGGCCAATTTTCACCGCAAAAAGTAAAATACGATTTGTACGCAGAGCAATATAATGTCACTGCATTCACCGCTCCGCGAGAAGACAATCGCCGCAATTGGTTTTATCGTATCCGCCCATCTGTAGTTCAAGGTGATTACGAGAGCATGGATAACGGCCTTGTGCGCACCGCGCCTATAACCGAAGTACCAACGCCACCAACGATGTTACGTTGGAACCCAATCGATATTCCAACTGAAAAAACTGATTTCATTGACGGCCTTGTTACGATGGCAGCGAACGGCAGTGCAAATGGTCAAGTGGGTATTGGTATTCACGTCTACACCATTAATGCATCAATGGAAGGACGTTATTTCTATAACGCTGATGGCGAAATGCTGTTTGTTCCGCAACAAGGTGAAATTATACTTAATACAGAATGTGGCAAACTCGCCATCAAAGCAGGTGAAATTGCGGTCATTCCACGTGGTATTAAGTTTTCAGTAACCCTTCTTAGTGACTCAGCGCGCGGCTATATTTGCGAAAACTACGGCCATCCGTATATTTTACCTGAACGCGGTCCGGTTGGCGCAAATGGCTATACGAATGAACGTGATTTTCAATATCCTGTCGCCGCATTTGAAGACATTGAAGGTGATTTTGAGCTCGTAGCTAAGTTTAATGGTAACTTCTTCCGTTGCGATATTGGTCACTCGCCACTTGACGTGGTTGCATGGACAGGTAACAGCGCGCCATACAAATACGATTTATCACGCTTTAATGTGATGAACACCGTGAGTTTTGACCACCCTGATCCATCAATTTTTACTGTTTTAACATCACCGTCGGGCACCCCAGGTGTAGCAAACGTTGATTTCGTGATCTTCCCACCGCGTTGGATGGTCGCAGAAGATACCTTCCGCCCACCATACTATCACCGCAACATTATGAGTGAATTTATGGGGTTAATTGAAGGTAAATATGACGCAAAAGAGCACGGTTTTGTGCCAGGCGGTATGAGTTTACACAACTGCATGTCACCGCATGGTCCTGAAGCAGAAGTGTTTGAAAAAGCATCAAACGCACAACTTGAACCGCAACGATACGAAAATACACTCGCGTTTATGTTCGAATCACGTTATGTTATTTCTCCAACTAAATATGCTTTAGAAGGTAAAGAGCGTCAACAAAATTACCTAGACTGTTGGAAAGGTATCAAAAAATATTACAAAGGCGCTTAACTTCATTACATGAGTCTGACATTTATAGTCATGTGATAACGTGCTTTGGTGACGAAATACACCAAAGCATAACTAAAGCACAACCTGTGCGACTCGCAATATGAGAAACGTTCTCTGTGAGTCTCCATAATAATTAAGGACTTAATGTGAAATTATATAGCTATTTTCGTTCATCTGCAGCTTATCGTGTACGCATTGCCCTGAACCTAAAAAATATTGACCACGAACTTATTCCCGTTAACTTATTAAAATCCGAGCAACAATCAGAAGATTATTTAAAAGTAAACCCACAAGGTCTATTGCCTTCACTTGAAACTGACCAAGGCCATTTAGCGCAATCGCTCGCAATATTAGAGTACCTTGATGCCGAATATCCTGAAAATCCTTTGCTCACTGGCGATCACTGGGAACAGGCCCAAATCCGTAATATGGCCTACGCCATCGCGTGCGACATCCACCCTATCGATAATTTGCGCGTACTCAAGTATTTGTCTAATGAGCTCAACGTAACTGATGAGCAAAAAAACACTTGGTATCGACATTGGATTGAAGTTGGTTTCGCCAAAATCGAAGCCATGCTCGGTGATGACGACTTTTGTGTTGGCAACAGTCCAACCCTTGCCGACGTTTGTTTAGTACCGCAAGTGTTTAACGCCTTGCGTTTTAAAGTCGATATGAGTCAATTCCCAAAAATAAACACCATTTACACGCGCTGTAATCAAATGAGTGAGTTTATTGACGCAGCTCCTGAAAACCAACCCGATGCAACTTAAGGGTTAATTCGGTGATATAACACGCCAAGATTCGGTTTCTGAATTTAAAAAACCGGCTTGGCGATATGCTCGTTCAATGGTGCCATTTTCACGTAGAATTTTTAACCCTTTAGTTAATGCATTAAAGGCCGCTTCACCAAGTGGGTGATGCTTAGATACAACAAAATGGCGACTGTCCTGCAGTGCAATTTTAATATTCGGAATTGCATATATACGATAGTCAGGCCCACTGTATTGAAATGGCTGTTGATTTGTAAATGGCGCAAGCATTACATCAACCCAACCTCGGCTGACTGTTTTTGCCATTACAATCCAGTCTGATTCATGCAATAACTGTTTAGGTTTAAAAGACTGTAATGTAATCCAGTCAACATGCCAATCGCGGCTTGATACAACAGAAATGTCGTTCAAATGAGTTAAGTTCATTGACGCAAGCCGCGCCAAGTTTGCTTTATTTGTATATAAACCAGCAAAATATTCGCCTTTTCTGATCACTGGTTCTGAAATAAATACATTGCTGTCATCGTTAATTAAGGCGCTACGCCAAATAGTATCGAATGAAGTCAGTAACAAGCCTTTACGCAACAATTTAATGTTACGTCCATCGTAATTGCCTTGTAAAAAATTGAATTCAGCATCAAACCCGCCGAGTTTGAGTGCCTGTTGCACCAGTATAAATTCGACTACATCACGCTGCGAATTAACGCCTGAAAAGTCGCTCACCGCCATGATATCTTTATCACCGATGATCTCTTTCGCATAATAGTAAATATCGGTTTCTACTGTTACATCAATGGAGGGCGATTTAGCAAATGCGTGTTGATTAACAAAAAGAAGCAGTGACAATATTAGAAATCGAATACCAGTCCAGATCATACGCAGCTCACTAAAACGTTTATAACAGTGTATGACGTCAGATGAAAAGACGCCAATATCACATATTAATTTATTACGTCAGTCATCCGTTTTTGGACCTGTTTTTATTCTATTACTATGTTGAAATACCATGGTCACTGAGCCAGATAAAAACGCCAATAACGCACCGAGTACAATATTAAACGACTGAGTCGCGAGTTGTTGCAAGTCTATTGAATTGTCAGCATTTTTACTCATTATTTCACTGACGATGCTGGCGACTTCATCACGCGATAAACTGACTTCAATATCTGACTGTTGTTTATACTCATTAAGTACTTTTATATAGCGACCTATTGTATATTCTGGGCGATTAAAGTCTTGATCCCAAAAGGCAATATAACCAATAAAAACCAACAGCAAGCTATAGATCACAAGAATTAATACCCATATTTGAATACGGTTTACACCATTTTCTCGTCGAACGACTGATTGCAACGCACTACGCTCATTGGTTTGGGCCATTTCAAAAAACCTATCTTCTTTAAACCTTACTAGCTAATGTAATATGCCGATGGACTAAAACAAATTACCGTTTATTACAGTTAATTTACTGTGCTATTACAGTACATCACAAAGGTCTAAATTTAATTAATAACAATAACTTAAGGAAATTTCAATCTAAATCTAAGCAGCGTTTTAAGGTGCAATAAACAGTAATTAATCGTAATAGACCAACTCGGTAACTGCGCACAAACTGAAATGGCTTAATACGTATTGCATCGCAACCTGACGGTTCGATACGTAATTCACATTAACTTAAGGAAAAAGGTAATATTATGGCCACTTCAATCCCCTATGATTCATCACTTGTACTTGGCAATGTGATCCATAAGGATAGACTTGAAAAAGTATTAAAGATTTCTGAAATCCAAGCGCCCGTTGTCGCAGCAGAAAATAAACTCAACGCCGATATTCAATTAAAGCGAAGCCTTGATTTAACACGGCAAGAACTCATTAATATGAAAATCCCAACGGATGAGCTCAATGAGCAAATCACCACTGTCGGTCAAGCAATTCAACAATCGGCGATAAAAGTTGCGACAGAGCGCTTAAAGGCAGGACCACTAGTCAATGATATTCGCGCAACATTGCCTCAATCGGCACAAAGTGTTGAAAGCCCAATTGACTACACACGTACACAAATTAAATCAATGCCCTTGTCGTCAGATTCAATTGAAATGGACGCGCAATACTTTTCATTTGAAGAAAACAACCAAGATGCCCAAGCATCAATATCGCGTATTAAAGGGTTTGTAGCGGCATCAACATCATTTTTAGGTACTGAACGATCAGTACAAGCTGCGACCTCAGCAGAAAAACAAGTTGCACAACAAATGGAAAACCACTCGCTTGCCGGTACCTTAATTATCACCGCCAATTGCACCCATAAAGACGCCGCCGTGCTTGCTCCTTTTATTCTTGATGTGGATAAATCAATTCGCGTATGGAATGAGCTGTATGATAAAAAAATTAAAGTAGACGATGTCAACAACATGCGCGAAATCGCCAAAGAAGAAGGCACAAGCGACGAAGAACAACTTCATCTGCTGTCTGGGGCAACTTATGGTTCGAGTTTTATTGGCATGGTACACGTGCTAAAAAGCGAAAAAACAACCTCGAGTCAAAAAATGCTATCTACGGCATCTAAACTACAAGCTCAAATGAAAACTGGCGGCTGGTTTGCAAAAGCCAGTGGCGGATTCGGTGTTGATTCATCTTTCTCTGATGACGTTAAAAACATGCTGAGTTCACAGCAAATTTCCTCTCACGTCAGCATTGTTGCCATGGGCAGTATTCCATCTATAAAGTCGACAGAAGTACAACTTGGCGTTAAAACGTTAGCAGATTTTGACCCTGCAAAAATGATGGATAAACTCGCAACTCTTGCAAATGCGACTAAGTCAGAGCAAGAAAGCGTGAGCCAAGCGGCTGATTCGGCGCGCACCGGCGGCCAAATGCTTGAAATCAGAAAATCCGAAATTAAAGGCGTGATGACTGGCTTATCCGAACTCGATAAATCAAAAAACAAAATGCTCGATATCAACTCTTTGATGACTGCATTTGAAGATTATGTTGGTAAAGCGCTTAACGGCAATATCGGTGTTCCGATCAATTTTTACTTAAAATCGTTAACTCGCGCACAACTTGCGCAAATGTGGGTGGCTAAATATTACCCTAATGAATACTTGACGATTTCTGGTGATGATAGCGCGCCGGCGGCTAATTCTGGTACAAGTAGCAGTTCATCTGCCAGTGAAGCAGTAGGTTAATAAGCATGGCGTTTTGCTCTGTCTAACAAGAGCAAAACGCCTTACTAAAAGTGATTTAATTTGCCAACGGCGTTACTTTATATAAACCAATGTAGCCACGTCGATAATCATCAAATCCAACCGAGTTTGGCAAGTAACCTTGATTGTTTTTAATGATAAACCAGTGATTGTGCTTACCAATGACCTCAAACTCGCGGTAGCGCCACTTTTCACAGTTGCCCTCATTGATATCGCAATACGTTGTAAATTGCATGGTATCTGTCACGAGATAGTAATCAGCTAAATAGACACCACTACTGTACGACCAACTGAAGTGACTGATACGTGAATCATTCCATTGTCCAAAATAATAATTACGCTGCACACCTGTGTTATCCGTTTGAAACGGCAGTGCAAACGTTGAGTCTAGACCATCGTCAAATAACGGCTGGCGAACAAATTGAAACTCAGAATTAACACTAAAGTCCGGCAGTGCATTACGTGCAATGACATAGCTGGTTTCCGTTATGATAGGCGTGCTATTTTCAAAAGCGGTATATTGATAATAAGGCAACCCTTGATAGTCAAATAACTTGGCATACACAATATTAATACCGTTGTCGTAACTCAAAATAAATTTGTCGTCGCTTACTTGCCATTGACCGCTGCGAGCAGCATGACGACTATCCGAGACTTCAATAAACGAACCATCATTTAACAAATCAATCGTTGCACCAATCGCATCTAAATCTGAATATGGTGTACCATCTTGTTGGTTTGGTTTAAGGGCTACCGTTTCCAAGTCATATTTACCCACTCGCAATGTTGATGCAATCGTTTCATGCATTCGGCGCGTACGATGAACTGTCATTTGCGTGCTATCACTTGCACAGGTCTGCTCGACCCACTCGGTACATGCAGTGGCTTTTTCGATAATGACTTTAAAACCAGGATAATGACCGAGCACTTTAAATTGATGTGACAAGAATGCAATACGGTGTGATTCAGGTGTGCCATTTTCACCGTATCGCATATAGGTTTGTTCAACTACGTTAGCCACATTCACGGTAAGCGCATTGTCATTTAACACCCAACTCATCGCTTGAGAATCTAGATGTGGGACTTGCAAACGCCCTTGTCCATCATTTGACAAGACCATTAATTCAGGTAACAACACGCGAGAGGTTTTCCCCGATGCATATAACGTGTGATTGCCTGCATTAAATAATGTCGGTGAGTGAGTTAGCTCTTCATTATTGAAAATATACTCGAATGCTTCGGTGTAATGTTCAGGCGCATTAAATCGCCATGTTGCGAGCTGTTTTCGAACAGCAAACGGTGATGCTAAAAACTCGTTCACACTCGTGAATTCATTTGGCAACGACAGTCCGTTATCACTTGTGATTATTCTAAGTGCCATCGCAAGCTCAAGTACCAAGTCGTAGTCAATATCAATACGCATCGCGTCGAGTTGCTGTTGGTCGACAAGCGGGCCTTCATTTACAAATTCTAATAATACAAACTCGGCAGTTGTAATAAAGCTTAGCGGATAGGTTTCAACAACGCGTTCGCTGCCAGCTGCCAATTCAAGCTGTTGCACTGAGCCATATTGTGCTTTTAGCGTCATATTTTGTTCGCTAACATGCGCCTGCATACCAACCAAACTATGCGGCTCATTCACTGGAATTGCGACTTCAAATCCACCTTGCGGGTTTATTTCGACTGTCGTTTTGGTATCGCCAACATGTACCTCGATTTCGAAATTAGGCTGCTGAATTGGTTCGATTTTCCCCTTCAAAATAATGGAGTTGATAATAGAAACAGTAACAAACGCTGAACTAGAAGCACCATATGAATCTACAATGGTATATCCAATTAATACCTCACCTTCATAATTCTCGGGGGCAGTGTAATGCAATTTGTTATTAATAATCACCGCGTCACCATGCTCAACTACGCTTAACGAACTTAACACCAAACTGTCGCCTTCGGCATCAACATCATTTGCTAAAACATCAATCTCAATCGACTTTGAAGCAAGCATCTGCGTCACGTCATCATTGGCCACCGGCAATTGGTTTGCGATGGTAACTGACACATCCCCTTCACTTGCACCGCCATATTGGTCAACGACTGTGTAACTAAATGAGTCACTGCCTGCATAGCCAATAGTTGGCGTATATAACAGTACATTGCCATTTCGAGATATATTTCCATGGCTTGCTTGACTCGTGCCCGCAATCGTCAATTGATCGCCTAGCGCATCTAGGTCATTGGCAAGCACATAAATTTCAATCGGATTATTCTGCGTTGTTTCGGCACTATCAGATTGCGTCTCTGGCAGTTTATTATTGACCGATATAGAGACCATTGCAGTCGCCTCGTCACCTTGGCTGTCGCGCACCACATAACCAAATGAGTCTTCGCCGACATAGCCCGGTCGGGGTATATAACTGAGCACACCATTTTCGATACTAACCTGACCTATATTCGGCGTTGTTGTACTCGCAACCGTTAATTGTAAATTTGCTTGCGAACTATCATTGGCGAGTACATCTAAGTTGACAGGTGTACTTTGTAATGTAGAAACCACATCGTTTTTAGCGATGGGAGCCACGTTTTCGACCGTAATTGAGATACTTGCTGACGCCTGTCCGCCGTTTCCGTCACTGACTGAATAGGAGAGTGACTCCGGACCAATATAGTTCGCTGTTGGCGTATAGCGAATTTGATTGTTTGATATCTCTGCAACGCCATTAACACCGCTTGATACACTAATGACAGACAAAGTGTCGCCATCGGGATCGGTGTCGTTACCTAGCACGTTTATTAACACATTTTCATTCACAAAAAGTGTTGCACTGTCGCTTATGACATTGGGTAGATTATTTGTTTTAGAAATTGGCTTTTCTTTGTCGCCCGTTGATGACGAACCACCGCAGCCAACGAGTATCGCACACGCGATCACAGCATAAATATTCTTCATATCTATTTTTTATTGTATTTATTTGGGCTGCGAGAGTAGCATTTTCAATAGCAATGCAAAACAAAATAGATTGTTTTATTTACAAAGGTTTACGTAACTATTAGGTTAATAAAACTAATCGCAATTAACGATTATTACGATTCGATAAGTTAGTACAAAGTAACAGGACGACTCTTTCCCGCCCTGCTAAACTTAACTGTCAATTCAATTATGCACTAAATCACACACTTTTCTGCCGCACCGACGGCCGCATCAACAACAACTTCAGCTATTTTTGACCAAGTGATCCCGACTTTTTGTGCTGCGCTTTCAAGCGCCGTTTTTAACATTTCAATATCTTTCTCTGGATGAAAGATTGACCAACCAGAATCTGAGCGAATCGTCGCAATCACATCATCGACAAATTCTTGCGCTGTATCGCCATTAATACCGTGCTCTTTAAGTGCATTTTCAAGCACCACTGGTAAGTTTGTAATTAAACAATTTACAATAGACATATTTATCTCCAAGTTTGAGCGTCACGCGATCCATGCAAATACCGGATCCCTGTGATATAAGTTAAAATCGTTAATACTGAGTATCGCGTTAAATTTATAGCATCGTATTTCAGAACTAAAACCTAACGTCCATTAACCATAGACACAAAATCAAAGAAATTTATTACAACGCATTACACAAAGCTTGGGCTTAACAAAGTGTTTGTCATAACCGAAAATCAAAAAGCGCTTTCGTTCAAAAGCGCTTGATAAAGATATAGTTGTCGCGTTATGAAATTTATTGTTTTATCACTTTGCCGTCTCGCATAACAAATGAAACCGACATAAGCGCGTTAATGTTGTCAAGTGGTGATGAGTCTGTCGCAATGATATCGGCCAGCTTACCCGCTTCGATTGTCCCAAGTTGGTTTTCTAAACCCAGTAACTTAGCACTATTGATTGTTGCAGATTTCAATACCTGTTGAGTTGGCATGCCCGATTCAACCATAAGAAGGGCTTCGCGCGCATTTGTGCCATGCTTTGACACGCCACTGTCAGTCCCGTACGCAATATTTACCCCCGCTTTATAGGCGTTGTAAAAATTGCCTTTCATGTCATTACCAACACGAATCGCTTTTTTCTTAATAGCCGGGCTCATAAAGTCCGAATTAGTAGCCATTTCTACCACAGTTTCACCTGCAAGCAATGTTGGTACTAAATATGCCCCCGTTTTATTGAATAGTTGATACGCTTTTTCGCCCGCATACGAACCATGCTCAATACTTGCAACACCTGCATTTAAAGCTGCAATGATGCCATCTTCTTGGTGTGCATGCGCTGCAACTTTGCGGCCCATGGTATTTGCTGCATTAACGACTTCATCAAGCTCATCACTGCCCATTTGCTGACCAGTGCCCGTTGCTCTGTCTGTTAATACGCCGCCGGTCGCTGCCACTTTAATCCAGTCGGCACCATACTTAATTGCGTGACGAGTTGCACGGCGACAATCAAATGGCCCATCACAGGTGGTTTTTTTAGCATAGAGGTCGAGTAATTCATGATGGACGCCACTTGAGTCAAGGTGTCCGCCTGTAATGGCCACGCCACCTGCGGCGATAATACGAGGACCTTGAACCCATCCTTTATTTATCGCATCTCGTAACGCATAAATATGCTGGGGATCAGAACCTAAGTCTCGCACCGTTGTAAAACCTGCCTCTAAGGTTTTTTTGGCGTAATGAACACTTCGCATTGCCATTAATTCGGGTGATACTTTTACTTTATCAACATCATTGTGCGGGCCAATCTCAAATTGCAAGTGAACATGCATATCCATTAACCCCGGCATCACGAATCCAGTAGATAAATCAACCAGCGTTTGTTCGTCGCTCACTTTTTTAAAGCCACTTTCGATCGCCACAATTTTATTGTCTTCGATTACAATAGTTTGTCTTTTTAGCGGCGCTTTATCAGCGCTGTATAATAGCTCACCGGCATGTATCAAGGTTTGGTTCGCATAAGCAGGAAGTACACACATCAGTGCAATTGAAAATAATGATTTTTTAAGCATATATAAATTCTTTTTTTAGCTGTGGAATTCAGCATATCACAGCCCACAAAGGGTTAAAAATAAGCGCGACAAATTGGGTGTCGCACTTGGGTCCAGACAAATTTACAGTATGGTGTTGTTAAATTTACAAAGTCGGAGAAATACGTTTTGGCATCAACTTTTCGACTTCTGCGGCAAGATACAATAGTTCGCTATCGTCGCCTGAAAGTGTAAACAAGCTTACCGCCAATGGCAGGCCATGTTTCATGCCTATCGGCAAAGTCAAACTTGGATAGCCAGATACCGCAGCTAAAGTTGTACTGCTGCCTGAAAAGCGATCGCCATTGATTGGGTCTATTTGCCAAGGAGCCCCCATTGTTGGCGCTATAATGGCATCGAGTTGGTACTTTTCAAATATCGTTTTTAACTGCGCTTTCGCATGTTTATCTATCGTTGATTTAGCAAGCTCATAACGCGGCTTGCTCGTCGTATCTATTGCTAACGAAATCAACTCATGGGCGTCATCTTGCGTTTTATAATACGCTGCTAACTCTGCTACATTCGAAATCTGTTTTTCTGAAGTCTGTTTTGCTAAGTAATCGTCCATGCCCTGCTTAAACTCATATTTTAAGATCTCAAATTCACTTTGATACACCTGTTCAATATGCTCAAACGGGATATTTTCAATAACCTCGACGCCCTGTTGTTTTAGTGTTTTTAACACCCACTTAAATTCCGCGTCACCATATTGATTAAAGCCGTTAAGCGTTGTAATAACACCGATGCGTTTTTTGGCGAGGGTAATTGCAGCATCGGCTTTGGCATGGCGCTTTGACAACACTTGGTAGACACTTGCAACATCAGCCACTGTGCGACCGATAGGCCCAACCGTATCTTGTGAATGGGCGATTGGAATAACTCCACGTTGAGAAATATGGCTAAGCGTTGGTTTAAAGCCAACGACACCATTAAATGCCGACGGACACAAAATTGAGCCATCCGTTTCAGTACCGAGACTTACCAATGCAAGGTTTGCCGCAATACTCACCGCTGAACCGGAACTCGAGCCACACGGCGTCATTGTTAAATTATACGGATTTGCCGTTTGCCCGCCGACGCCACTGTAACCGCTACGACTTTTTGTCGATTTAAAGTTAGCCAGCTCACTTAAATTTGTTTTGCCCAAGATAATGGCGCCTGCATCAAGCAGTTGCTGCACCACATCAGCATTTTGCTTGGGACGATTATTGATAAGTGCAAGGCTGCCTCCGGTGGTTGGCAAAAAGCGCGTATCAATATTGTCTTTAATAAGTACTGGCACACCGTGCAGTGGGCCTAACAGCCTACCGTTCTTAAACGCATCATCCGCCGCTTTTGCTTGTGATATTGCATTCGGATTCACTGAAATGACCGCGTTTAAGCGACTATTATAGTGTTCAATTCGTTTTAAATAATATTGTGTGACCTGCTGGTAGGTCACAGTGTTATTTTTGATTTGTTGGTTTAAACGTGAAATCGACAACTCATCAAATGCGGGTTCTGACACACTCTTTGGTGAGCAGAACCACAGCACAACAAACACAAAAAGATTAGCGTACTTCATAGAGTTCAACCTTATAAAAACGCGGCAAGTTGAGTCAACTCGCCGCTTTGACAATTAGAATGTGATATTCAAGCCCATGTAGTAACTGCGACCTATGCCGTCGTACACATTTGAACCCATAGTGGTTTCTGGCAAGTAAGGTGGCGCCTTGTCGAATAGGTTATTAACTCCTAAATACACATCCATATCTTGGTTTATAAGATACGATACTCGCGTGTTAGCATACCAAACCGAGTCAATATCATTGTCAGGGTAGTCACTGTCTTGGCCAGCTTGATCATACGCAATCTTTGAGCTGCCAACATAATTCAATGACAAATTCGCGGTCAAATTGTCACTGCGATACGTCGTATTCAAATTCAATCGTAACTTAGGTTGATTAGCGATTCCGACCTGTTTAATGACGTCTTCTGGTTTATCAGGGTTTAACAAATAATCTCGGTTTTGGTAGTAGCTACCGACTAAATTAAATAACACATTGCCACCTGAAACATCGGCAACATAGTTTGCTTCTAAATCGTACCCCGTTGCTTCGAGTTGTGCGATATTAATAATTTTACTAGAGATATTTTCTAGCTGACTATCTGCACGGCGCGTCACTAATTCACAAAATGGGTTACCACTCATATCGAAGTCGACGCAATTTGCCAATATATCATTGGTGTTTGGTGTTGCAATCGCCTGCTCTATTTCCATTTTCCAGTAATCGATACCAAGTGAAAGATTCGGCACCAATTCAGGCGTGTAAACAAAGCCAAATGTCACAGAGTTTGACTCTTCCGGCTTTAAATCAGGGTTGCCTGATACTAAGATTTTTTGCGAAGCGCCTTCTGCTAGCGACGCAAAACCTTCAGGTACACCAAGCGCTGCGCAATTTTCTTTGCGTTTTGCCGGGTTCACTCCTTTATCAATATTTCTAAAATCACATGGATCAGTCACAAATTCGTAAGTGAGTTCTTCTGGCTTAAATAGTTCACCTATATTTGCGGCACGAACCGCAAGCCCATAACTTGTTCTAAAACGAATAGCATCGTTGAGTGTCCAATTTAAGCCAAGCTTATAGGAAGTTTGTCCTCCAACCGTACTGTAATCGGCATAACGTAAAGCAGTTTCAAACGAGACATCTTGTGCATAAGGTAAATCACTCCAAAGTGGGACGAGTAGCTCGCCATAGATTTCGTTAACGTCATATTCGCCTCTAACAATCTGCCTTGGCCCATCGTTGGTGTTATTTGTCAAACCACCTTCAAGCAAAATAGCTTCAGGTACCGAGCGACTTGTCTCTCTACGATACTCGACACCTGCGGCAAACTGCACGTCACCGGCAGGCATTTCAAACACATGTCCATTTATCGTAAAGTTTGCCACCGTTTGACTCAGTTTATTGTCTGTCACCGTCGGTCGCATAATAAAATCGATGGCCGCTTGTGATGCCGCGTTAACACCAAACGGATTAAGCGGTGCGCACCCACCAGACTGATCACGGCATACAATCGAACCATCAGGGGCTAAAATAGCGTCTTGTGCTTGTACAAAGTTGGCAACAAGCCTATCTAACTTCGCATGCTGTGTTTTGCTGCTGCCATGTTGAAAGTAGAATTCGTAACCTATGTCGTCACTCAACTCACCACGACTGCCAAATGTCGCAGTATACAGTTTAAATGTATTATCCGTTGGCAAGCGCCCCAAATCGGCATTCGCTTTGTTAACAAATAACATCGGGATCTCTTGTTTTACCATTTCATCATGAACGAAGTCGGGCAAATATGGATTGTCGATACCAACTTGAATAATCGGTCCAAATACGCCATCGCTAAACGACGGTTGCGCCGTATTCTCACCCGTTGTATAAGAATACTTGCCTTCAAAATAAAGATTATGGGCGTCTGCAACTTGGTAGTTTGCGTTGATAGAAAATAGGCTGCGTTCGGTTGGCGTGCTTAGCACTGCGTACTCATGAGTTGTAAACCCCATACCGTTTTCACAGCGGATCCCCTGACAGTTACCACTTTCAAAGGGCAGCGCTTGACCAGTTTCGTCAAACGTTAATACACCGAGATCGCCAATTGGCATATAACCAAGAATAGGCGCGCCACCGTCAGTAAAACCAATCAGGCCAAAGCCCGTTGTCGACGCGATCCCCCCTGCATTAAGCGGTAAAAAGCTATTGCCGGTTGCCAAGCGCTGCGCCGCAATGCCATCATTCGGGCCGGTATCTAATTCATTGTCGTACCAAGCAAGGCCTTTTGACGCATAGTCACGATGTTCTGCTCTCACTTGCTCGCGCTGGTGATAATCAAGTGAGATCAGCACATTACCTTTACCATCGTCAAATTCAGTCCCCGCTAAAATGCTAACAATGCCCTCCTCGCCATCACTTTGCGCAGATTGCCCGTACTGCACGTTTGCTTTCACGCCGTCAAACTCGCGCTTTAATACAAAGTTAACAACACCTGACACAGCATCTGCACCGTAAACGGCACTTGCCGCCCCCGTAATGACTTCGACTCGATCAATCATTTGTGCTGCAATCGAACTGACATCAACGGCTGAAGAGCCAGCTTGTGAACCGACATGACGGCGTCCATTAACAAGTACCAAAGTTCGTTCAGTGCCCAAGCCGCGCAAATTGAGCAACTCTAGCCCAGAGTTAGCATCATCCCCGTTGGTATTGCGACGACCCACACTATCAGCAAGAGCAGGCAGTGTATTCAGGATGTCTCCGGCATTTGTTAACCCGAGTTGTTCTATTTGTTTTGAGTCAATAATCGTGGTTGGAATTGCAGTAGCGGCAGTTGAACGAGCAATACGAGAGCCTGTGACAACAATCGTTTCGACTTGTTCATCGGCGTCGCTAGCATATACGTGGTAATTTGGCAGCACAAGCACGCTTGCCATAGCAAGCAGGATCTGATTTCGGTGACTTATCATTTTTTGACCTTTTATTATTATAAACAATCTAGCTTAGATGTATCTGAGATACACCTAGTTTATATCTAGATGTCTAAATCAAAGTCAATTAAGTGACCATTTTTTAAACTTTTAGAATTGCTTTAGAGTGGCAATTTAATGCTACAAAAAAGCCCCAGTACATAAATACAGGGGCTTTAACAGTGTAACGACTAATTCACACCAAATCGTGTTCAAAATAAATGCGGTACGTTGACGACCAAATAGGGTAATCGATTTCAATTAAATAGCAGCGAAATTGGTTACCATCAAGGCCTGCGTAATTTAGTAAGTAATCGCACATTTGTTTGGCATTTATTCCGGCAACCGTGTGCCGATTGGGTGCTGCTAAGTCAATAATTGACAGTTCTGGAAATTCAGGTAGGCGCTCGGTCCATAAATCACTCGCGCGTAACTTACCTTCCTTCACTTTTTGATTGCCCATATAACAACCGACATTGACTGTACTGCGACGGTCGATTTGTTTATCCAATAACACCATCATCAACATTTTTTTCGTAGGGGTTTTGATTGAAATACTGGTCGAACTGCAATGGGTTGCATCAACTAATGGATTAGCGAGTTCGTCAGGGTTACTAAACAAAAACGTCGCATCAAACGATTGATTTGTTATATCTTCAAATACAAGCCCTGAATTACTGTGCGAATAACTCGAGTAATAGCTTTCAAGCTGTGGAGTTGAGTACTCTTTTGCTATGCCAATGTGGAATTGCGTCGCATCAAGACGACTTGTTTTGTCAATTAACTCTGGCTTATCAAAGTTATCAGGGTGCTCATGCGTATAAAACTGGACAAACGGCGGTGATGCCGGCGAGCGCATCATGCCAAGTTTTGAAATCATCGCAAATTCATGCAAAAACTGGGGCTTATGCTTGTTTGGGGTTAAAACATAGCAGCAAAACAAGGTGTTAATATGTGAGCCCAGCAGTGACTTGCTGGCTGAAAATAACGCTTCCCGTTTATCCTGTTCACTGGGGTCCGTTATTTCTTTTTGCAGCGGTTCATTGAGTAACCGTTTTAATTCGGCGTGACTGCGTGCATATTGGTTAAGCGCTTGACAAAAAAGTGAAAAAACTTGGTTGAGTTCAACTAATGCCGGTTTGGGAATATGCTCAGACACTTTGTCAGCAAACTCTTGTTGACCGGCGATGCCTGGTAGCTGAGTCAGTACTTGGAGTCCGTCTTTTGAGCGAAACGCATTGAGAATGCGCTGACTGTTGGAACGATTATACGTTAAAAATGCACTTAAACCCGCGATCGATTTTGCTTGCATAGGCAGATGTGACATAACGACAGAGAGCGCCGTTTGAATTCGCTCTCCAAGGCGGTTCAAAGAGACTAAATCAGTTTGTTCTAATGGCATAGCTTAGCAGTAGTGATTATTCCGTAGTCACTGTAACATGAAGCGCCTAACACGAAAAGCTTAGCTAACCATATGATACAACTGAAAAAGGGCCATAGGCCCTTGATTCAATTATAAACAAATGGAATTAACAAACTATTTTATCGGCAGGCACCATCATTTTGCCATGGGCCCCACGGTCCGCTGGTTTCAGGGTTTTCGCCTTGTACCCACCATTTTGCGGTGTAAAGTCGGCCGTTTAGCGCAACTTGATCACCTGTTAAGTAAACCGTACTCTCATTCCAACTGGCGACACCTTGACAGCCTGAGTTATTATCGGTTGATACGGTAATGCTTTTTACTACACGGTCAGTTTGCCCTTTGGCATCCACAACAGTAAGCGCGACACTGTAAATACCAGATGACGCAAATGTATGAACCGGGTTTGCGCTACTTGCGGCATTGCCATCGCCAAACTGCCATGAATATGACACAACACCCAAATCATCTTGCGCTTGTTCGTTAAAGCTCACGGTTAAGCCACTGGCGACATAACTAAAATCAGCAACAGGTGGCGTATCGGTTCCCGAGCCACTGCACTCGCCTTGGTCTTGCCATACATTGCTGTACACATCAGGTTGTGCACCCGTTGACCACCAAGTCGCTTGGTACTTGCGACCATTATAGCTCACCACATCACCCAGTGCATACGCGGTCACAGCCGACCATGCCGCGATACCGTCACACCCTGGCGGATTAACGATATCAGCGATAGTGACTGATTTTGCAATTGTATCTGTTTGACCCACTGAGTCCGTCACTGTTAGTGTTACCGTATAACTACCAGGATTAACATAATCATGACTTGGGCTCGTTGCTGTTGACGTTGCTCCATCACCAAATTGCCATTGATGTGAAACCGCGCCTTTGTCATCGGTTGAGGTACTATTAAAGCTTACTTGTGTACCATTCACCGAATAATTAAAGTTCGCTGTTGGCACCTCATCAACAGGTGTGTCAGTACCGATACCCGTTTTTTGCTTGATCCAATCTAGATAACTGGTTGTACGGGTAAAAGCTGTGGCACCACGACACCCTTGCCCCCAGCTTACGGTACCAATACTATAAAAGTCAGATCCCACTTTAACCGCGTACGGGCCGCCGCTGTCGCCATTACATGCCGAAACGCCACCCGCGCCGCCACCACAAACTACCGAAGACGGTAAATTAAAGCGTAGTTCGCTCGAGCAGCTGTTATTTGAAATAACCGGTAGATTAACTTCGCGTAGTACATCACTCGGACTGCCTTGATAATAGGTTAAACCCCACCCCGAAACCGTAACGGCATCGCCAACATTAGCATAGTTCTGTTCAATCGCAGCTGTTGGCAATTTGGCAGGTTTATATTGACTGCTCGCAGGGGTCGCCAAACGCAACAACGCTATATCATATCCAGAGCGAATATTATTCGCTCCGCGCCAATATTCATGATTAATGATTTGTGACACGTTAAGTGTTTGGCCATCATTTTGCCTAATACTGTGCGCACCCACCCGCACTTGTAGTGACGACGTAGACGCATTGTCTAAACAGTGTGCTGCAGTTAACACCCAATCTTTGCTGATCAGCGTGCCACCACAACCTTGACGCCCATTCATTAATAGCGCCACCTGATAAGGTCGCGAATAAGGTACGGTTTCAGAGCCACCGACAATCATGCTGCCGACATCGGCAGTTTGCGTTTGAGCTACGGCTTGCAAGCTCGCAAATGCAGCGAGCCCGAGCAAATTTTTATTATTTATCATTGTTATAGATCCTTTAGATTACCCACAACGGGTATTTTAGATCTACTCTCAGATACACCTTAAAGCAACAATATGTGCAAAATTCACTCACATCCTACCAGTATAAAAACACACCAATTAATGTAAACACGCTTATTTTTCAATCACATAAAAGTAACAAAATATTTACATGGATAAAAACAAGCATTGTTCTTAATGAGCGAGACGTCATGACTAAAAATAGGATATACAGGGCGGAATTAATTTTGAAAATAGTGCACACGTTACCGCTACGGGAGCAACAGCGCCAACGTGTGCGAGTTATATCATGTTTTACGATTAGTCGACCATAGATACATCGCAATCATAATGATAGTCACCGACTGAGAAACGACCTGTTCCGTGCCATTGGTCATCGACTGCAAAAGATGCTGTAAACGGCTTTTCAATAGTGAGCGGTGTTGTCGGTAAATAGGTCACCGCTGCTTCACCAGATACCGCACCAAGTTTAGTGATAGGCCCATAGCCAGCACCATGCAAATGGCCCGATGCCTTTGCGGTAAAGCTTGGTGAATCTGCAGTTCCCTCTAATATGTTACCGGTTGCTACGCCGTTTAGTGCACCATTAGTTGCATTAACAGTGCATTGAAACACCATCGAACCTGCGCCTACTGTATTTGTTTTAAATTGCAATTTTACAAGGTATAAGCCTGTATCAGCCATAACTAAAATCCTCTTTAAGTGACTAATTAAATTTAACGGTCAGCTATTATTCACTGACCTCCACCAGCTTAGTGTGTGCCTAAAAAACCGCTATTACAGGTGATAACATGTATTTTAAACGTGAATGGAAGAATCGAAAGTTGCTAATTTTTAACCTGTTACACGTATTTAAGAGATGAAGTACAGTTTTACTATTTTTCACTTACACGTAGTTACAAGTTAAAAGTTACAGATTTTAAGCTTGGGTAGTGAACATTGCTTGTGAACCTTCATATCTGAAAAATTGCATATGTAAATGCAAGCAATCACAGTACTGGCAAAATAAATGGCTTAATAGATGGGTCGATTTGATTGCCAAACTTAAATGAGATTTAGTAAAGCAAGCTTATGACCGTTATGAAATAGGTGTATTTCAAGTAGGCAATCAACTTGCTTGTTAATTAACAATAATTACTGCCAAGCGTTGCTTTGATTGGGTTGTTCACCTTGATTCCACCACTTTGCAGTGTATATCACACCATCATAAACTGCGGTATCGCCTTTTAAGTACACTTTTGTAGCTTGCCATTGTTCGCTGCCAACTGGCGGCTCCGTTGGAGGTACTTCTGTGCTAGTTTGCAACAACCATGGCCCGCCATCACTTGGCACATTTCCTTGCGTCCACCATTTCGCTTTGTAGGTTGCCCCTTTATAAGTTACTGTATCACCCTTCAAATAAACCTTACTCGCAAGCCACTCGGTACCTGTTGCTGGCGGTTCAACAGGTTCAGGTAAAGTGTCTACAACCCGTACTTTTGGCCAATTTGCATGTGATTCATAAAAGTTTGTTACGCACTTTTCGTAGTCACCCGGAACTAGAGCAGAATAAGCGGTTTGATAAGCCACTAATTTGCACTCAAACGAATAACCTTCCGGCCTATCAGCATAATAAGTCCAGTCACCTTCCCAGTTTGTATAGAGCACATCAGTTGCCCCTTCAAGGTTTAGACTGCCATAAGGCGTTTGTTGCCAACAGGTGTTTTCTTCGTCTAATTCAATTGGAATGGCATACTTATCGGCAAGTCCTTCCCAATAGCGAATACGGTTGACCGGCTGGCCTTTATTTTTGTTTTGTTCGCCACATTCAATGCCACCATTAATAATGTTTATTGTTGTGCCAAAACCATAACCAATCCCTGCCGAGAGTTCCCGTTGTGATGGCACCCATGTTCTATCAATCACATGTAACATCGCCGGTTTTGGCGCTTGTGGGGTTAAGAAAAACCATATCGCTGACGCTAAATTTAGCCAAGAGTCCGCAACCCTAGCCGGATTATTCAGTAACACCGTCGCGTCACCGTCAAACATCACTTCTGAGAATGCGCCATAATTAAAGTGATACGATAATTGTTTTGCGCCGCGGCCGAAGTAGCCCTGCCCATCTGCACACGGCCAACGTTTGTTTTGCCAATCGTTTTGACCACAACCTGTGGTGTAGCCGGGCTGACCTTCTGACCAGCCCATTTCTCTTACATGAACGAGAGCTTGTTGCCACTCTTCAAGGCCAAGTGGGTTATCTGACGTATTTTCTTTTGCAATATGACCACCGGTTTCCTGTGCAAAATGAGCAAATGCCGTAATAATTGAGCGTTTGCAAATCGCATCTGCATCACGGCCATCATTGTAATCACCACAAAAAGCGGGGAATTTACCAATCGCTCGTAAAAAACGCGTATAGGTGTATTCAGGCGCTGCCATTTGAGTTAAATAATCCCACTGCGCTTTACCAAACACCCGTTCTGCACGCTGAACATTTATTGGGTTAGATGCGTTACCCGGTAAAATAGCCTCCACCACTTGATTGCTCTCGGTCCTAAGCGCATTTGACCAGATGCCGTACATCGGGTTTTGCGTTTTGCGTTGCGCTGCATCGATAACTTCACTTTTTAAAACAACATAACCGCCTGGATTGTCAGGATCTGGCTGAGGTGTAATCGCATTGACCCCGGTCGACGATACAAACGCAGCACTCATCGCTGCGAATAGAAGGTTTTTATTCATTTTATTCTGCCCTATGTTGTTCTGGTTACGATTAAAAATTATTTGTTAACATTAAATTAACGTACCCATATTGATACCTAGTGACAGCGTTGTCAACATCAATTCAAATGTTTTTAAAACAGGGTCAGAGTCACAAAGCACCTATTTTAACTCTGACCCTAAATTAGAGAACAAAAACTGACACTTTTGTATATTTTATGTAAAAAAATTGATAACACACTTTTAATTTACCCTCTTTATGTATATTGTATACAAGAATATCAATTGGAGCTTGATAAGTTAGTACAGAAATGGATACCCCTAAACGTGTTAATTATTTACTTAACACACTGAAAATAATCACAATAAATGTGAATGGGAAATCAAATGTTTAAAAATAACAAAATGGTAACACTGCTATCATTAGGACTGGCAGCTCAAAGCGCTGGTGTGCTTGCAGGTAGTTTTGAGTTGCCAGCCTTCACCCCAAACAATGTATCGTTACTTGGTCATCAAGCAAAAGGTCATATTTGTGGTACCGACGACAATCACCAAAACTGGCGTGAGTTACAAAAACTCAACAAACTGCAATATCAGCAAGTCGAGTTACTCAAACACGCGCCAATAAGCGATATGCAAAGTCATGCGAACTTTGAATCAATGGTCGCACAAGGAAATGGGGTTGATGGTCGCTACTATATCCCGGTTGTTGTTCACGTTTATGGTGATACCTATAACTGTACTAATGCAGCGCAAAACTGTTTAACCGAAGCCAAAATAATTGATGCGCTTAACAAGAGTAACGAAGACTTTTTAGGCACGAACACCCAAGATGGGCCGATTGATCCGTTATTCCAAGCTATCCGCGAAAACTTAAATATTGAATTTGTGCTCGCAAAAAAAGACCCAAGTGGTAACCCTACCAATGGTATTGTGCGCTACGCCAATAAATCTGGTTACGGTAATGGCTCAGGCTCAGATGCACAAATTGCGGCCGATGCGTGGGATAACTTTAAATACATGAATATTTATATTCAGCAAGATCTCTATGCCGACGGTGGCACCACCAGCTCAGGTGTCGCTTGGTATCCAAGTTTGTCTATGAGTGAGCAGGGACTTGCCCGAGTTGTTTACAATGGTAACTATTTAGGGAGTAACACAGGTGAGAACTTCCGTTCAGTGCTCACCCATGAGTTTGGTCACTGGCTTAACCTGCCACACACATTTGACGGTGATGTATGTTCAGTGCACCAAGAAGCGTTCTGTGAAGCGACCGGTGATAACAACTGTGATACACCACAAATGAGTAGCAGCATACTTCAAAACAATGCGCCTAACTGCCTCGGTCAAAAAACCAATACTGAAAACTTCATGCACTACTCTGACAACTATGCCATGTTTACAAAAGGGCAAGTTGAACGCATGACGGCTGCATTACATGGCCCATCACGTAAAACACTTTGGAGTAACGCAAACCTAATTGCAACAGGATTAGAAGCCTATACTTCGAACTCAGAACGTTATTGGGACGGCAGCGGCTTAGACGTGGCGCCACAAGGCACGCCAATTGCGACATTCGACAACTTAAGCGGGGCCAAAGGCGAAGCAACCAACTTTGAAGTTGCAATGCCACCGGGTACACAGGCCGTCGCCTTTTACTTAGATGGATATACTGAAGATCCGGATCTTTACGTATCGCGTGGCCAAGCGCCAACTAAAACAGGCGATACTTGGAACGCCGATTTTATTTCGTTTAAATCAGCGGGCGTGCCTGAGCTTGTTACCGTATCTGCACCATCAGCAAACGCAAACTATCACAGTACCGTTGATGCATTTACAGCATACAGCAATGCCCGCTTACAGGTATTAGCAGTTGATGATGCAACCTTATGTACTAATTGTGAACGCATCTTCTTAACCGAAGAACATAATTTATCAGCCGTTAAAGGCGACGCTGCTAAAACTTACCAATTTACGGTACCTAATGACGCAATACGCACCGTTGTTGTTATGCCAGGTGGTTATCAAGGCGATCCCGATATGTACGTAAGTGTAAACTCTGTACCAACCACAAATGCGTTTGATTGTGGCCCTTTTAGCGCCCCACGACTTAGTGAATACTGTGAACTACCTGCTGGCGGCGGTACGGTCAATGTTATGATAGACCCGTTCTTAGATTACAGTGGTGCAACCTTGCGCGCGTACTATGAACGCCAAACAAATTCAGCGCTTCCTATTGCTGAAGCTAATGGCGCATACACGGCTTTATTAGGTGACAGTGTGCAATTAGTGAGCTCAGGCTCAGGCGACAGTGACGGTACTATTGTCAGCTATAGCTGGGACTTAGGTGACGGAAACACTGCAACTGGCGAATCTGTAACGCATACTTACGCACAAGCGGGTGCCTACACGGTTACCCTGACTGTCACCGACAACGATGGTAATACTGCGACTGATACAGCAAGTGTCACTATTTCAGCAGTAAATGAAGCGCCGGTTGTTGTTGTGTCAAACCCTGTATCAGGACAAATTGGCGAATCTGTTACCTTCTCTGCAGCGGGCTCGACCGATGACGGACAAATTGTCAGTTACCAATGGGATTTCGGCGACGGTAATAGTCAAAATGGCGAAACAGTGACGCACAGCTTCACACAAGCCGGTGATTATGTAGTGACAGTCACGGCAACCGACAACCAAGGTGCGCAAACAAGTGCAACAACATCTGCAACAATTACTGGTGTGACCTTTTGCAGTGCATCAGGCAATACAAACTATGAATGGATAGAGTCAGTCGCAGTTGGCAACATCACACACGCAAGTGCAAAAGAAGGCTACGCTGATTTTACTAACATTAATCTCCCATTAATGGTTGGTGACAATATGATTAATCTTACAGCAGGTGGCAATTACACTGAGCATTGGACTGCGTGGATTGACTTTAACCAAAATGGTAATTTTGAAGCATCAGAGCAAGTAGTCGCGAATGTGTCAGGCAAGAATACGGTAACGGGCACTATTTCGGTACCACAAAGTGCCAACGGCCTCACCACTCGTATGCGCGTAATTATGAAGTATGGTTCTGCTGCAACATCGGCATGTGGGTCAATTGGCGATGGTGAGATTGAAGATTACACCGTCACTATTAGCAAACCGAGCACACCGATTCTTGAAAATGCCTGCGCAACTCAAAGTGCTGTGACATCTGGGCGTTTAGAAAGCGGCCGCGCAACTTGTTTAGGTTCAAACAGTACCATGTGGTTTAGCATGGCCAATGCAAGCGCCCACAGCACAGTGTCGATTTCAACAGACCACGGTTCAGGTTCATTGAATGTGCTTTACAAAAATGGCGGTTGGCCAAGTGAGAGTGATAACCAAGGTGCAGGCAGCGGTAACACAGCAATGTGTTTTAGTACCGCAGCAGGTACTGACTACTGGTCATACTTAAAAGTGACAGGCGGCGCACAAAACGCAACCATTAAAGTTGAGTTTGATGCCCCAGGCTGTAACTAACCATCATTTTAAAATAATAATTGTTTTTAGAATTTAAACAAAAGCCTACAGTCATGTAGGCTTTTTATATTGCGTCATAATAATTAAAAAAATATGCGAAATACTTGTCTCGAAGGTATAGCTGAACGTTCGAGCTAGTTGCGACCTGCCATCACGCCGCCGTCTACATCCCACACTGCTCCGGTGACCCAGCTTGCTTGCTCTGACAGTAAAAAAGAAATTGCGTTAGCCACATCATCTACTTGCCCGACTCGCCCAATTGGGTGAAAGTTATCAAAGCTACTTAACACCTCATCAACTTGGTTTTCATCAATAAAATGATTGTAAATCGGCGTTTTGACCACAGCCGGCGAAACCGCATTAACACGTATATTAAATTCAGCCAGTTCTAACGCTAAATGCTGAGTAAGCGCATGTAATCCGGCTTTTGCCATTGAATACGCTGACGAAGGGGTCGCTGCAATCGCTTGCTTTGCCCACATCGACCCAATATTAACAATGCTTCCTCCTTGTTGTTCACCTACTTTGCGTTTCATATTATTGGCGACAGCCTGAGTAATCAAAAAGGTGGCTTTGTTGAGTTCATGATACGTATCATAATCTTGCACCGAATGCTCTAAAAAAGGCTTAGGACTAAAATACCCGGCTGCGTTAATTAAATAACCATAATTTGGCGTTAATTGGCTAACAAATGAAGCAACCGCATCACTATCATATAAATTTAATTGAATACCCGTGACTTTACCGAATTCTGCCAGCTTAGCGACGGCGGCATTGAGCTTTGACTTATTGTTGCCTACCAGCGTTACTGCAACACCTGCATTTACCAATTGCTGCGCCACCTCAAATCCCATACCGCTCGAACCGCCAATCACCAATGCTTCGTTATACTTAAAATTAGTCATAATAATATCTCTCAAAGTTGAACACGTGATAATATTAAAAGCATTCGTATGCTTATGAATAGTAAGTACAAATTGGTTAGGTAGGTACTTTTTGGTACATCTTTATGAAATCTAAAGAAAAGTTTTTTACGCGAAAATTAGCACCGCAAACAAGTGCACGCATGGTCGAAACAATTTTCGGCTGTAAGTGGTCACTCACTGTTTACTATTTGTTAGATAATGGCATTAATCGCCCTGGTGAAATGGTGCGCAGTGTTGATGGGCTGACCACTAAAGTTTTGAATCAATGTTTAAAACGTAATGTTGACTTTGGCATTCTTGAAAAAGTCGAATTTAATGAAATTCCGCCGCGCGTTGAATACAACGTCACTCAATTTGGGAAAAAATTTATTGCAGTTTTAGCGCAGATACAAGCGCTACAAGAAGACATCAACAACGAAGCAGGCCAATACCAATAGCTTAGAGCCCGTTCTGTTTATTATAATCAGCAAGGGCTTTTCGTACTTTATCGACAACCGCTTTATCGGTTTTTAAGCCAAACGCCAAACACCCTTGTGCGTCGCTTTCTTTTTTGACCTCGAGTACTTTTTTAACCATTGACGGAGCACGATTGAATTGACGCAAATTTTCAGCCATTTCCCATTCGGTTTGTAGCACTAAGTCCACTCTTCCTGCAAAAAACTTGCGTATACCGGCATGTGGGTCTGCGGTCACATCTAAATTTTCATCGTTTGTGAAACCATGGGCAAGTAAATATTCGTGGTCACTCTCACCTTGCTCAATCGAAGTTACATAGCGCTTTGCATCGTTAAGTTGATTGATTTTAATATCGTCTCGCGCCGACAGCTTATACAAGTTAACCCGCACTGGCCCAATTAGTGGGCACACCCATTGAAAAAGCGGCTCGCGTTCTTTAGTTTTTAAAATAGTGTAAATAAGGGTATTTTTTTCGTTTTTTGTGAGCGCCATCGAACATGCCCACGGGTATGAATTAATTTTATAATCATCAAACCCTGCACGTTTTAAAATTGCTTTTACACGCTCGGTTGCGCGCCCTGTTATTTCACCTTTTTCATTGGTGTAATTAAATGGGCGCCACTCTTCGGTCACCACATTTATGGTTTCACTCGCATAAACGTGGGGCAGCATAAAGCCCACCAATAAACACAGTGGAAAAAAAAGTATTTGATACAAACTAAGCACAACCCTTTTATTGTGTAAGTGACGAAATATTGTTTAAGCAGTTTCTCTATACGAGAATAATCTAAATTGTGGTAATCGCCAAATACTAATCACTGGATTAGCACTTGCAATAAACCGATGAAGTAACAACACGAACAATACAAAAACCGTAAGATAATTACCTAGTATGTGATTTTAATGCTGTAACTAAAACACAAATTCTAAGTTTACGTTAGCGCCTGTTTCACTATTGTTGCGATTGAACCAATTGGCTTGGTGATAAACCACTTCACCCGAAACAACCAACCAACGCGAAATTTCATACTCCATTGTGAGACTAACGCCAAATGCATCGCCATTGTCAGAGAAATGTGACGATACACATCGACGTTCAATATCACATCCGTGATCGATATAATCTCCTACATCGGCATCGTACCGTTCGGTCAAATAATAGGTGCCATCTATTTTGCCATTTTGATAAAACACACTGCCATAAGTTAAAATCGTGTCGCTTAGCCGATATCCTGCGATTAAACTTAGGTCAACAGCTTGCTGTTTTAACTGCCAATTATTTGAATCATGCGAAGCAGATTCGCGGCGGTCAGAATGAATAAAGCCCAGGCTAGTCGCGAGTGAAACATTCCCGGGTAATTTTTGTTCTAGCGGCGCCCCTAACCACTGATATTTGACACTCAGTTTATCTTCGCCATTACTCACATAACGCGCTTCGAACCCATTACCGAGTGACATTGCTGCCGAAACACGAAGCGCAATGTCATCGTCTGCTTTTTCAGCCCGATCGAGCGAAATGGAGTTTGCCGTATCAGTACCAAGCGCAAGCTTAAAATTAAACGCATCACTATGAACTTCGGGGCTATTAAAACGCGCCATGCGAGGCTCAACCTCTGGGCTTGATTTACAGCCGCTTAATGTGACACTTACGAGGCTGAACACGATGAAAATTGACTTTTTCAAGGCAAAATCCCTTTAGTTTTATTTTTGCCCGAATAGTATAAAGTGCATCACAAATAAACAACCATGAATGTAAACAAAAGTAATTTCGATTCATACTGCCCTAACTAAGTTTGCCACTTGCCAAATAGACTGTTCATAAAACCAATATCCTGCAATAGTTTAAGCAGTTTTAATTCGATTCGTTTGCTTTATCAAATTGTAGTTCACACAAACGTTGATAAAGCTTTGAGCTTTGTAACAAGCTAGTGTGCGTACCCGTATCGACAATTTTTCCTTGATCCATCACCACTATAAGGTCGGCGTGTATAACCGTTGATAGACGATGGGCAATGATAATGGTGGTGCGACTTGTCATTAGTTCATCAAGCGCGGCTTGCACATGAAACTCACTTTGCGCATCTAGCGCACTGGTTGCCTCATCAAGTAACAATACATTTGGGTCTTTTAATATTGCGCGAGCTAAGGCAATACGCTGTTTTTGACCGCCCGACAAACGCACGCCCTGCTCACCTAAAAAACTGCCATAACCTTCTGGTAATTGTACAATAAACTCGTGGGCATGCGCACGTTTAGCAGCGTTTATCACTTCTTCATCAGTCGCATCGGGTTTGCCGTAACGAATATTGTGCCATACGTCAGAGCTGAATAAGACCGGGTGCTGTGGCACCATGCCCATCGCATCGCGCAGTTCTGTCAGCGATAACTGAGTAATATCCTCTTCGTTAAATTGAATATTACCACTCTGCGGATCGTAAAAGCGCTGCAACAGCTCAAATAAGGTGGTTTTACCTGCACCCGATGGGCCTACCAAAGCGACCACTTTACCATTTGGAATTGATAAGTTAATGTTATTAAGTGCCGCATTGTCAGGCCGTGATGGATAGGAAAAGGTTACATTATCAAATGTAATCGCAGATTGTGCACCTTGTTTTAACGGAGTTGGCTCAGGCACCTCGCTGATATCACTTTTAACTTCTAAAAGCTCAAGTAAACGCGTAGCAGAACCCGCTGCACGTTGTAATTCACCGTAAACTTCGGCCACCGTAGCCACCGACATCGCAACCATAATAGCGTAAAAAACAAATGCTCCCAGTTCGCCGCCACTCATGCGACCAGCCAGTACATCCATGCCGCCGACCCAAAGCATCGCGCTAATCGCACCAAAGGTCAGAAAAATCACCACGGCAATTAAATAGGAGCGCTGTTTTACACGGCGTTTAGCAACTGTAAACGCTTTTTCAACCTCATTACCAAATGCAAGTTGTTCTTTCGCTTCATGGGTGTAACTTTGTACAACCTTAATGTTTTGAATAATTTCACCGGCATAGGTACCTACATCAGCAATGGCATCTTGCGAGCTCGACGCCAGCTTTCGTACTTTTTTACCGTACAGCATCATAGGTACTAAAATAACGGGTACCGACAACACAACAAATAAGGTCAACTTAATACTAGTGACCATCAACATAATGAGTCCGCCAATCAGCATTAAAGAGCTGCGCAGCGCCATTGAGAATGACGAACCGATAATCGATTGTAACAAGGCGGTATCGGTTGTCAGGCGGGTCATTAGCTCACCGCTGCGGTTTTCTTCAAAGTAGCTTGGGTGCAAGGTCACAATACGGTTAAATACCGTTTTACGAATATCGGCACTGACCCGCTCGCCAAGCCATGACATCATGTAAAACCGACTAAAGGTGCCGAGCGCAAGTAAACTAATTAAGCCAATTAAAATCAGTATGGCCGATTGTAATTGCTCAACCGAGCCTGCAATAAAGCCATTGTCGATAACCAGTTTTACCCCTTGCCCTAACGACAAGTTAACGGCTGCGGTTAATAATAAAGCAAGTAGTGCCAATGCGAGCATTAACTTATACGGTTTTACAAAGGCAAAAATAGGCAAGAGACTGGTAAATGCTTTAGAAATGCTTTTTGTTTTATGTGCGTCAACGTCAGTTTTTTGTTGTTCGATTGATGGGGTTTGTGTGCTCACGACAGGCTCAAATACAAATGGATGCTGTTAATGAGATGGTTACACCTTTTGCGTTTTTCAAGAGAGACAATTGAATAGAACACAATATGGTTGCCGAACCTTTGCTATTGCTATGGCAACAAAGCGCGAAAATACGAATATCAAACAATAATCGACATCATGCTTTTTCCGACTCGGCAGTAAATAACCACCATCCATACTAGCTTGTGGCGAAGCAAAATCAGTTTTTTTCAGTTCGTTAATATGATTTAGGGTTGGTGCTGCATAAAGGCCGGCAATAATAATGTAAATAACACTTTTGCTAATCATATTATCTATTTCATAACCATCATTGACGTTTACAAACTCGTAAACCAGTACCAATATATTGCCGCACACAAACCCCACTAAAGCCATGTACCATATTTCCACTCTAACAATGAGGACTTTATTAAATGCGTAACAAAAAGCGCCAAATACTATAAATAAATCAGAAATTGACACTAAAATACTCACAATAGTTGGATGAGTAGGCGCAATGATATCGGCAACTGTAAACGCGTCATATAATGCGTAACACGTCGATATCAAAATCACACAAAATGCAACTTTCCATTTTAAGCGCGGACCAATCATGTTACCACCAATAGCCAAACGGTATTAAATTAGGATCTTTAGGCAGCGCACGCCATCCTTGCTTATTGTCTATGTATCATCGTTTAAAGTTCCTGCGTTTTGCGCCGACTGGTGTTAAAGACAAAAAGACATTGAGTAATCCGATGAACTCTTTAGAATCTCGCCCCGCTTGACCGTATGTTATCCTAAGAGATGGGTACAAACTTTTGTATGTTTCATTTGCTTGTGATTCATGTTTATGAAATTGGCTATAAACTAATTCCAAGGCGCCATACGCTTTACCAATAGCCCCTGCACTTCTAACTAGCCTCGCTGACATATTATTTCCTTATAATTAACTAAAGTTCCCAAAATAGAACCAGTGTAACTACCTAACTATTATTGTCAACTCAATCAAACACCTTTTCATTAAAAAAATATCGGCGTAGGTTTAGATAGCGATAAATTCACATATCCATTTGACCGCGACTCGCGTATTATACTCGTTCGACTAACTAGCAGTGACTCTACATGACACAACCTAACAACCCACTCCATGGTAAAACACTCGAAGCAATTTTAACTGAGCTCGAACGTGAACTCGGGTTTAGCGAAATGGCAAAATACGTAAATATAAACTGCTTTAAAAAAGACCCAAGTATTAAATCGAGCCTTAAGTTTTTGCGTAAAACCCCTTGGGCCCGTGAAAAAGTTGAGCAGCTTTATATTGATGTACTGACTTAATCACGTGAAATTGATTTGAGGTTCTAATTACAGTGCTTAAATCTTAGCTAACATTCCTGTAGCCCTAGGTAGGTTAATCACTGTATCTTTGAGATGTGTTTTATAAACAGCTCTTCCTTGAGCATGAATTTAAGTGAGCGCTTAGTTTATTTTACTTTTTCTAAAGTAATCGAACGGTCTAGTCGATGCATTAAGAGTTTTGTTTGACCATTCTCTTGCACGAATTCAAGTTTTGTTTGAGAGAACGGCACATAAAACAATGAATCGGTTTCGTGGTAGAGATAAAACTCACCGCCATCGTCCAGTTTAACAATGAGCTTTGTGCCAAGGCTTGCAATTGTAAATTTGCGTTCTTTTGACTCATATCGACCTAAATAGCGAGCAAGCGTTGCTTTAGAAATCGGATTTTTAATGTAATGGATATTTTTTAGTAAATCGTCTTTAAGCGTGGCTACTTCACCACCTTTAGTCGCGGTGTCATAGGCTTTTCGGTAGTTAACAATTGCGAGCTCCGCATTGTTGTGTAGCTCATATGCTTGCGCTAACTTGGCGAAATTTCCATAGTAGTCAGGATATTGTTCGGCACACCTTTCCAATACCGCGATTGCACCGGTTAAGTTTCGTTTAGTTACTAAAAAGTCGGCTAGCGCATAGTAGTTTTCATTGGTTTGCTTAATTGACGAGCCGTATTTTTCTTCAATATTTTTTTCGTATTGTGTAAATTCATTCTCGTCGAATTGCTGCCATTTTTCTTTTGGATAATTGATATCCGAAAAGGTATGTTTTAACCCGTGATAATTGACCAGGTATGGCGCAGACATATGGCCTTCGTTTTCAAACTCTCTGTATGCGTACCTGAGTTTGTTTGGTGTGTTTTCATCTAAAATAGCGACAAAACGCTTATGCTCTTGGCGCATTCCCCAGCCGTCTTCGGTTCCGATACCAAAATAAACGCTTTTATCCAATGACTTAAATCTATTTAAGTATTTTTTCGCACCTTTTATAACGCGCTCCCCATCCCACCAAAGCGCTGGGCTAATTACAATATACGCGTCAAATAGGTTTGGCCTAGCTAAAAGCGAGTGCGCTGCCAACAGCCCGCCTAAGGAATGCCCTTCGATGATTTCGAACCCGTTTGTCTGATAATTTTTATTCACAAAAGGCATTAATTCTTTTTCAATAAAGTCTAAATAGCTGTCGCCACCGCCACTGTTTTTAGCGTAGTTTTGATCACGAGAGATGGTCATATCGCGGGTACGGTCGTTACTTGTGATAGCCACAATAATTAATGGCGCAATGTGGCCGGTCATTGACAGCAAATCATTGGCGCCTTTTGCATGGCTTGCATTTAAATTGCCATCGAGCAAATAGAGCACTGGGTAACGACTATTCGACTTTTCATAGTCCTTTGGCACAATTATCTCGATATTTTGGTTTTCGTTTAGTATGGATGAATGGAACTCAAGCGTTTGATCACCTCCCTTATTTGAAGACGCTGCTGCAATCGAAGCAAAGCTCAATAGCACTAATTGGATACTTAAAATAAATAATTTCATATAAAAACTCTGACTAAATTGATATCTATTGAAAGCCCAACGTAGCTTTCACCGTAAAATAGTATTTTGAAGGACATGAGTTCGAACTAGGGCAACTTACGTTAACAATTAAAACGCGGTAGTTAGCACTTAGACACGACTCCATGCACCTATGAATGTAATAAGCAGCAGACATGCCATTTTTAATATCTTGTTTTTATTGAAGTTATATATTTTTATAATAAGCGCATTCACAATACTGCAAAATTATTTGCAGTATTGTGAATTGGGTGAGAAGGGTTTGTGGGGTGGCTCAATAAACTTTTTAACAACGCAGAGCTTACTTGCCAGTAAGCTCCATCGGCACAGTATCCATTTGTGGTTCTATGTTTTGGCGTGCTTTAGGTTTGTGACGCTGCGCAATGACCACACCAACAAAAACGCAGGCAATAGCAAGCCATTGTTGCCAAGTTAAAAACTCGTTCAAAATAAGTGATGCCAGCAATAAGGTGAATACCGGGATAAGATTTGAAAACGCGGCGGCTGTCAGTACCGACACCTTTGAAATCGCATAGTTGTACATGCCATACGCGCCGAGTGTGACACACGAGCCCAAATAGATAATCGCGCCTAGGCCTTCTAATGTCATTTGTGTTGGTAATTCAACAAATAATAAAAATGGTGCAAAAAATAACGAGCCACTAATGCCTTGCAGCGCGATTAAACTAAGCGGTGAATAGCGATGTGCTAAGCGCTTTACACACACCGCATAAAATGCGGCGCACACCATCGCCATAAACTCAAGAAAGTTACCGAGCATCGGGTTAGGTGCAGCACTGGTATCGGGAGATATTAAGGTCAATGCAATGCCGCCAACAATACAAAATACAAACCCGGTAATAATTGACTTGGACAAGTGCTCTTTTAATACTATGTAGGCAAGAATTGCGACAATAAGCGGAAAACAGCTCACAATAACACCCGCTTGACTTGCTGATGTATTTTCAAGCGCGTACCCTTCAAATAAAAAATAAAGGCAAGGCTCCGCCAACGACATTCCTAGTAAATACTTCCAATCACCTGACTGATATTCAAAACGTTTAACATAGCGCCAAAGTAATAAACAAATAGCGAGGGTTGTTAGCATACGCAGAAAAATCACCACAGCCGGGTGGTAAAGGTCAATTGCATATTTTAGTGCAATAAACGAACTACCCCATAAAAAGGTGGCGATAAGCAAACAAATACTGGCTGGCATGGCAAGGGAGTTATGTTAGAAATAAAATATGTTAATAATAACAGACTTACGGCAGCGAGATAAAGATATGTCTGGTCGTCTATTAGGCTTTTAACTCTGCGAATCGTCACTACCTAACTGCAACTGCTCGATAATGGATAGTCTAATTTAATCCGTTAAGCCAAACTTTTTTAATTTTTGATGGTAAAGGAAGATCCGAGTAATCACATGCCTTAAAGTCAGCTACAAGTGATGATCCTTTTTGGTAATTTTTAAGTTCAAAATTGTAAACTATATCGGCTTCATCAACCATGTTTTGCCAATATTCTGGTTCTAAATAATTTTTAACACTCATAAAAGAAAACAATGGTCGCACGTTTTTATTGAACAGAGTCAATCTTTTAACTGAGTTTTCACATACTTCGATTACGCCGAAAATTTCATCATTAACCTTGTACCGAGCAAAACCTGTTACCTTGTGCTCGAACAAAGGTGTTTCAGTGACTTTTTGTCCATTTTTCCAGTCATGCTCAACATAAAACCCAGTTCCATAAAAACAAGTTAAGCTAACTTCTTTCTTATTTTCCGATATGTCCTTAACTAATAACTTACTTCCATCGGGGCATTTTTCTCCTTCATTTATTTTTTTAGTCGAAGAAAATAGTTGAGGCATTTGGAAAAATGTCTCACTGGAATAGCTATTGCTTGCAAATAGTGCAATTAGAAATATACACAATTTTATGTTAAGCATGAACGAGTTTTTTTAGTGAGAACTAACAAATGCAATTACTTTTTTCCATTATTCATCAACAATTTACACATTGCTACCAATGTTGTCATATTGCGGGATCGTCCAATAGGTTTTTAATAAGGTTTTTGTATTAATAAAACCGATACATTTGCGCCGTTTTTGCATCAAAGTGTTTTGAACAAAAACCAACTAAAAATGGGTCATCCTCATTTAAGGTTTTATTAGCTGATTCTTGCCCAGTCGCATAGAAATAAAAGTAATCATTCCAGTTCAACTCATTATTAGGTGGCTGAATTTGCCCATCATATAAAAAACCTAGAAAAAGCGAATGACTCCCGACAACCTGCACTTGAAGGGCTTTACAATTATCGCTAACCGACACTGACTCTATTATTTTTACCCCTGTCGATTCTTTTCCGTCTTCTCCTCCAACCTCAGTTGTCAGTTTAAAAAGGTCAACTACGCTATTTTTCCCCGCTAAATTATCTAAGTATGCTAGCATTTTTTTTACTATGGTAAAGCCATCATCACCATTGACAAAGTGCTGGTTAACTAATTTAAAATACGATTCAATCTCATCAAATTTGACCTGACTAATTCCAGCCGCTAATACTAGTTCATCGAGTTTATTTCCAGCCACGCTACACCCATTTCCTGTGAAATACCCTTCATTGTCATCTCGGAAAAGCTTTGAAAAATTATAATCATCACAATTCTTTTTTAGAATATTCAACTCACTTGAATTGGCGTTAAAGCAAATCAATAAACAAACAATTAACTTTGTTTTAATTAGGCTTTTAATAAAGTGCATAGTTTTTCCTATTTATTCAAACGGTATTCTAAAATGTCTGCAATATTATTTTGCATTTGCAGGTTGTGCTGTTTCATGAATGATTCAGTCCCAGACGTTGTATCAGCACCAAAAAATAAACCTACAGTCGCTTCGGCCAAATTTTTAAATACACCAAACATATCAGCTCGTCCTGCTGACAAATAAGCGGCGCCGAATTTTCTTTGAGTTTTATAGGTTGTTCTAGCAACCAATGCTATACCATTACTTTTGTAATAGTCTTGTAAAAACAACAGGTCATTTCGAATAGATCTCTCACTATCCATCATTAGCGCATATAACTTTTTCCCTGACAGCTGTGTTCCATGAATATATTCATATAATGCTCCAAGTCGTAAACCAGCTTCTTGACGAGTCGATTTATGCTCATTTAATTTACTAATTCGATTAATTTCATCATAAATTGCATCATTGCTCTTCAATGATTTTAAAGCATTATACAAAAATTGAACTAAAGGTATTATTAACCATCACCCATTTATAAATTACTTTTTATCAGCAAAAGAAAAACAACTCAATCACTTAATATTGCATGCTCTCGACCTGACTTATCCAACTTCAAAACTAGTATTAACTTAATTTAAATTCGTAAAATCGATTTAGGGGCATAACCAAGTCGCGCAATAAGCGAGGTGTGGCGAGTGAATTTTTTATCGGATGTGAATCAGCTAAGCGAGTAATTTTTCGCAATTGGCTAGATTTGGCCGTCGTTTTAGTTCGAGGTGCTCTTGATATGATTGTAGCGATTCTCAGGGACCGAATCGACCCTTGCAAACTGAAACTAAGAAGCCAATCGCATGTTTACTGATTGAGAACAAATGTGTGAACATTAACACTAATGAACTGACTTAACTTATATTCAAGCCAGCTCATTTAATAGGATTAAAAATTAATCTTTCAGCGCACTACATAGTTGCAATGCATGGTTTTGTAACTCGTGACCGAGTTCGGTGAGGTAGCCGCCGTCAATTTGGTCTATCACGCCTTTTTCAAACAAACGTTTTGCGGCATCGCGCACGCTTTCAGGGGCATCGTGGTGAATTTTAAGTCCTTGCATCGCGCTCGATGTAGGGAATTTTAATAATAGGTCTAAATCAGCCATTACAGATTGGTTTATCGACATACTTATTCCTTCTTCTACTCTTTGGTATTATTTGCAATCAGTATAGTTGAGCACCTGCTGATTGCATCTTAATTTCAATGTGCTATTTGAAGCACTTATTTAAAGTCATTAGTTGATTATTTTGTTCAGTTAGTTCCATTTTTATTAATTAGCGAATACGTTTATCACGTTAAGTGTGACTGTTATCGTTTAAGCACCGCACTGTATTCACTGGTTAAGCGGCGGTTAGTATATTCTCTGAGTGTCACATGTAATGTATTACTAGTGCGTTTTAAGTGGCGCTGATAAAGCGACACTAAGTTGCCTTTGCGTGTAGTCGACCATACGTTTAATTCGGTGGATGACACCGCTTCAAGCCACACATCGCCTGCTTGGCTGTTTTGGTCAAAGCGTAAAAAGCCTTTATTTGCATACAAGGTTAAACTCGCTAATTTTTCGCGTAGCGATTCGTTGTCTTTACTTGTTTGACGCGCTTTTAATACACCGCGTGTATCGTGGTTAAAGTCGAGTTCAATATCATAGGTTTTGTATTTTTTATAGGCTGATGCAAACTCTTCACCAATGCACATAAAGCCTTGTCCATCACCACGCCAACTCGTAGCAATCGCGTCAAACAAACGCAGCATGCTTTTTTGTTGTGTAGTGGATAGCTTATTGCTTTGCGGTTGCTCACTTAAGGTATTAAACGAATTCGGAATAGGCGTTAAACACTGCGCGGCCCAAAGCGGCGCGTTTACAACAAACAACAAGAGCAATACGAGTTTGTACATTGTCTTTCCTTAGTGAGTTTGTTAATTTGCTAACAATATGTTGTGCAATTAAATTTATACACCTTATGGACATAGAAACAAAGTGGTTACGTGATTTTTTAGTGCTCACTCAGTGCAAAAACTTCTCCCAAGCAGCACAACTTCGTTACCTCACGCAACCGGCATTTAGTCGGCGCATTCAAGCATTAGAAAAAAGTGTAGGCTATACCCTTATAAATCGCACTAAACAGCCTATTGAACTCACCCGCCACGGCGAAGAGTTCCAAAATATTGCAATCGATATCATTAAACAATTTGATAGTGGGCTTGATAAACTCTCGCAATTGCAAAACGACAAGCTCACCATTGACTTTGCGGCAACACATACCTTGTCACTCGGGCTTTACCCGCTGTTACTCGATAAACTCGCACAACATTTACCTGAGCATCGCACACGCCTAAAAGTTGCTGATGCTGACGATTGTATTCGCCTATTAAAAAGTAATAACTGCGATGTACTACTGGCATTTCACGACTCTGATCTTATGTTTACCCAGTTTAATTCGTTTGTAGTGACCGAAGTACAGTTTGTCCCTGTGTGTTTAACTCGTCAAAAAAGCCGTTTTTCGAGCTTTGAGATGCCGATCCCATTTTTAGCTTATCAGCCGCATATATTTTTAGGTCGTATTGTTAATAAATTACTCGCGATGCACCCGTACATAAACTTGCAAACAGTCGCTGAAGCACCCATGGCTGATAGCCTCAAAATGTTGATGCTACAAGGCCTTGGCATAGCATGGCTGCCTAAATTTACCATTCAAAAAGAGCTTGATTCGGGCGAAGTTTGCATTATTGGCGACACGCAATTGCAAACACGACTTGAAGTACGTTTGTACCAACAAAAAAATAATAGTGAGCAACAAAAACTGTTGTGGCACGAATTAAAAAACAAGTTGGAACACTGTTTTTAATGGCTTGAAAGCACATTATGCAATATATGCATAACTGTGTTTTGAAAATTAGCATTGGCAATTGAATTTCGAAATCTTTAAGCTGAACGAAATTTTTAAAGGCCGTAACACCATGACTCTCTCACAACCAACAAGAAAAGAAAAAGACCTTTTAGGTCAATTAGATATAAGTAATAAAGTTTATTACGGAATTCAAACTCAGCGTGCAATTAATAATTTTAAGTTAAGTGGTAAAACACTTAAGCAATATCCAAAACTAATCCAAGCGCTCGCTTATGTGAAAGTTGCATGTGCACAAGCGAATAACCAGCAAGGTCTGCTCAATAACGATCAAACCAACGCCATTTGCAGTGCTGCAGGCCAAGTAATTAACGGTAATTTTGACGACCATTTTCAAGTCGACATGATCCAAGGCGGCGCTGGCACCTCAAGTAATATGAATGCCAACGAAGTGATTGCTAATGTCGCCCTTGAGAGCATAGGCAAAAACAAAGGGGAGTATGAATTTATTCACCCAAATACACATGTCAATATGTCGCAATCAACCAACGATGTGTATCCAAGTGCCGTGCGCTTATCTATTTTGCTATCGCAACCAGAACTGTTGCAACAAGTTGAGTTGCTCATTGAACAACTCACACTAAAAGCGGCTGAATTTAAAAACATACTTAAACTTGCACGCACCCAGTTGCAAGATGCCGTGCCGATGACCCTAGGCCAAGAGTTCAATAGCTTTGCCTCCACCCTATGTGAAGATATTAAGCTCATTAAGCAAACATCTACCCTGTTACATGAGCTCAACTTAGGTGGCACCGCAGTCGGAACGGGCATTAATACACAAACAGGTTACGGTGAGCTTGCTATTAACATGCTGGCTAAGTTAACGAATATTGAGTTTGTTAAAGCCACTGATTTAGTGGAGGCAAGCTCTGATATGGGCGCATTTGTTATTTATTCTGCGTGTTTAAAACGTTTAGCGGTCAAACTCTCAAAAATTTCGAATGATTTACGCTTATTAAGCATGGGCCCAAAAGCGGGGTTAAGTGAAATTAACTTACCACCGCGCCAGCCAGGCAGTTCAATTATGCCAGGTAAAGTCAACCCAGTGATCCCAGAGGCTGTTAGCCAAGTTGCTTATCAAGTGATCGGTAATGATATGGCGGTATCAATGGCGGCAGAAGCAGGCCAGCTCCAGCTAAACGCCATGGAGCCGCTTATTACCGTGAATATTCTTGATTCAATTAGATTGTTGAGTAACGCAACCCATATGCTTAACACCTTGTGTATTCAAGGGATCACCGCAAATGAATCGCGCTGTAAAGACCTGCTTGATAATAGCCTTGCGATGGTCACCGCACTCAACCCCTATTTAGGTTACGAAGCCTCGACTAAGGTCGCTAAACAAGCATTGGCAACCGGCACCAGCGTGCTTGAGCTCGTTAAATCTCAAAATTTAATTGCCCCGGAGCTGTTAGAGCAAATCCTACAGCCTGCGGCAATGACCCAACCAGCAAGTTCTCCTGAGTAACAAACCAAAAGCCGGTGTCAGCACCGGCTTTTTCTTGGCAAAATATTTACTTAATAAAGTAATCTCACTGTTCTATTTTTTTTGATTTTAGTGATGGTTCTTGCATTACTCGTTGCAACTATTCTCGATCCAACAGCACGGCACCTACACCTTGTTCGCCAAGCACATCATCCGGGTTATACATAGGGCAATTGCTCATCGACAAGCAACCACAACCAATACAGCCATCCACCATATCATTTAAACGGTTTAAATACGCTATACGCTGCTCTAATTGAATGCGCCAGTTTTTCGCAAGCGTATGCCAATCCTCTTTAGTCGGTGTGCGCTCATTGGGTAAGCTCTGCAGTGTAACTTTAATTTCATCGAGTGAAATACCGATTTTTTGCGCTGCTTTGATCACTGCAATACGGCGCAATACATCGCGTTTATAACGGCGTTGATTGCCTAAATTGCGCCAACTGCGAATAAGCCCTTTGGTTTCATAAAAATGTAAGGTCGACACTTTTACATCGCAGCGTTTAGCCACGTATCCAACACTCAAATTCGCGTCTTCTAATACTACTTTATCCACTTGCTGTCCCACTTGTTTACCAATATTGCTCAACCGTTATCTGCCCCGGCGCGCGCCGTCGATTGCGTTCATACCCGAGTGTTTGTAATACGTTTGTTGTCTCTTTTACCATATCCGGATTGCCGCATATCATAAATTGATCGCTTGGCGTTAACGCCCTATCTAAATGTGCTGGTAACTGGCTAGACGACAATAACTGGGGAATACGCCCTGACAAAAAATCACTTGTTTGTTCACGGCTGACTATCGGCACATAAGTAAAACACTGGTTGTTTTCACTTAAATTGGTGAGTTCATCGCTGTAAGCGAGATCTGCCACTTGCCTTACTGCATGCACCAGCACAATATCATCATATTTTTGCCATATATCCTTGGCACGTAACATGGATATAAAAGGCCCAACAGCGGTACCGGTCGCTAATAGCCAAATCCGCGGTGCACTCGGTACCTCTTGCATCGTAAAAAAGCCACTCGGTTTGGTTGCTATCTCTAAACTGTCACCTTCATTAAGATTAGCGAGCGGCGGCGACAACAAACCGTCATCCACTTTAATTAAAAAGAACTCTAAATCCTGACAACTTGGTGAGTTTACAAATGAATATGCACGAGCAATACGTTTGCCATCAACCGTCATCGCCAATTTAGTAAATTGCCCTGCGGTAAAGGGGTCTATCTCTGCCGATAACTTTAAGCTAAAGAGTCGTTCATTCCACCAAACTAATTGTTTTACTTTCGCATTTTGCCAGTCAGCCAAGTCGCTCTCCAAAACTCGTATTAAATTTTAAGTATAGACAAACAACACATACATAAAAAAACAAACGCTTGACCTAAAGTTAACTTGAGCTTTTAACCTAGTCAAATAATTTATACCAATAAGGAGTATCCACCATGCATTTAAATCAAATTACCTTGCCAAGTACCAACGTTGAAAACACAAAGCAATTCTATTTGACGCTCGGCTGCGAATTAATTGTCGATACGGCACATTATTTGCGTTTTAAAGCTCCCAATAATGACACCTCCTTCTCATTTAGCTTAACTGAGGCAGATAACAATGCGATTAATCATTGTGCAACCATTTACTTTGAGTGTGAAAATTTGACCGACACGGTCGAAGAACTATTAAGTAAAGGTATTGAATTTGACGAGATGCCAACTGATAAATCCTACTTATGGTGCGAGGCTAAGCTCACAGATCCAAGTGGCAATGCAATTATATTGTATTTCGCGGGGGAAAATAGATTAAACCCGCCGTGGCGGGTTTAATCTGTTCTACCTGTTCAGGTTTGTAGTTCGCTGAGCGCTATTCGTAGCGCAGTGCATCAATTGGGTTTAGTCGTGCGGCTTTAATTGCCGGTGCTAAACCAAATATCACGCCAATTGCCGACGTAAAGCCAAATGACAACATCACCGCCCAGCCCGGTATATATGCCGAAGGCATGGCGGGGATCATCGCCGCAATGGACGCCGCACAGCCATAACCGATTATTAAACCGATTACGCCACCAAAGAGCGATAACACCACCGCTTCTACTAAAAATTGCAGCATAATAAAGCCTGGCGTTGCACCGAGTGCTTTTAACGTACCAATAATGCGTGTACGTTCAGTAACCGAAACCAGCATAATGTTCATCACGCCAATACCGCCAACAATTAAGCTGATACCCACAATACCTGCGGTAATCGCGGTCGCACTGCCAGTAAACTTATCGATGCTCTCACGGGCTTTTTCGGCAGTTTCAAACTCAAAGTCGTCATGCTCACCGGGTTTAAGTTTATGTTGTTGTCGCAATAAGCGACGCATTAGTTCGGTGGTTTTTTTCTCATCAACGCCTTCTTCTAAGCGAAACATAATCTGCAAAAATGGGCGGGCCTCATTGCCTTCGAGTAATTGCATGGTGCTTATCGGAATATTAATGTAATCGTCTTGGTCAAAACCTAAAAAGCTGCCCTGCTCTTCAGCAACACCAATTATTTGAAACCACTCACCACCGAGTTTAATAAATTCACCAACTGGGTTGTCGGGTAATTTTAGTTTTTCAATGACCGATGGCCCAATAAAGGCGACTCTGCGGCGCTTTTCATCATCTTGCTGACGTATAAAACGTCCCTTTTCAGGGAAAATTCGATACGCTTTTTGATAGTTTGCTTCCGTGCCCATCACCCGCGCATTGTGGCTTTCACCTTGATACTCCGCTGCCCCCGAAAAACGCCACGCCATCATCATGGCCGTGATGGTCTCAAACCCTTCAACTTTATTTTTAATCAATTCGAAGTCTTGATACGTGAGTACGGCTCTTCGTCCAATCATTTCTTGTTCAGGGGTCGTATAGGGTTTGATATTGGTCACATCGGGCGACATATCAGCCAATTGGTCGTTAATTTGTTTGGTAAAACCTTGCATCACAGCAACAACCGTGACAACAGCAGCAACGCCAATAATAATACCTAAACAGGTTAAGGCGCTGCGCATTGCATTCGCGCGAATTGCTGCAAATGCGGCTTTGCTTCCCTCAATCATCGCAATCGCTGGCTTAAACATAACTTTGCTCCTCATGATTACGTTTATCCGACACAATTTTGCCATCAACTAAGCGAATAACCCGTTGGCAATGATTAGCAATTTCCTGTTCGTGAGTGACTAAGATAATCGTATGCCCTTGTGCATGGAGCTCATCAAACAGTGCCATAATTTCTTGTGTGGTTTTACTATCTAAATTACCGGTTGGCTCATCACCGAGCAAAATATGAGGCTCAGTGACTAACGCTCTGGCAATCGCTACGCGTTGGCGCTGACCGCCCGATAGTTGCGACGATAAATGATTTACTTTATCGGCTAAGCCCACTTTTGCCAGCGCTTCAAGTGCGCGCTGTTTGCGCTCTTTACTCGATATAAAACGATAAACTAATGGCTGCATTACATTTTCAAGTGCACTCACCCGCGGCAATAAGTTAAAGCTTTGAAATATAAAACCAACGCTTTTATTACGTTGCCCAGCAAGCTCTGTTTCCGTCATTTTTTTAACGGGGTCGCCTTTTAAATGGTAGTCTCCCGTTGTCGCGACATCTAGGCAACCTATAATGTTCATAAGGGTTGACTTACCCGAGCCTGACGGCCCTATAATCGCCAAATAGTCATTGGCATCAATCGTTAAATCAACGCCATCGAGCGCGTTAAATACCTGATCGCCCATTTTATATTGTTTGGTTATTTGTTTAAGCTCGATCACCGACATTTTCAGCACCTTCTTCATCTTGGCGTTTAGTACGAATAATGTCGCCGTCACTGAGTTTACTTACTGCGCGTGCAGGGCCAATTACAATATTTTCATTGAGTGCGACACCGCTTAAGATTGCTTGTTCAATATCTGATGCAACGCCAAGCTTTACAACGCGTTTGCTTACTTTGTTTTCACCGCCAACAACCCAGACATAATGTTCTTTACTCTTTTCGTCTTCATGCACCGCTTCAATCGGCAACTTAATATTGTCTTCACCGATTTGTGTCGCGATTTCGGCGCGGCAGCTCATGCCGGCATACAAGGTACGGTTGTCGGTTTCAAGTAACACTTTAACTTTAAACGCCAGTCCCTGTGAATTTGGAAAACGCTTAGCCGCCGTCCCAATATGAATTACTTTGCCTATAAATGGCTGATTCGGGTATGCCGCTGCAAATATTTCCGCTTGTTGATTAAGTTTAATATTCGCAATATCGGTTTCATCAACTTTAAGTTCAGCTAAAATTGCACTCGGATCGGCAAGTAGCATTAAATCTGACCCAACAATATTCGTCGTACCAGCAATAACCGTTTCGCCTTCTTTAATATCAACCGATGCAAGTAGGCCACCCATGGTCGCTTTAAACACACTTTTGCTGAGTCGGTCTTTTGCAATTGAAAGCGACGCTTCTGCCTGGTTAAGTGATTCTTTTTGCGCTTCAACATCAATCACCGCAATGTCGCGGGCATTTTTAATGTTGTCAAACGCCTCTTGCTGAGCAAGGCCTGCAGCATGTAATTCTTGTTGGCGTTTAAGTTGGCGGTTTAAATTCTTTAAACGCGTTTTGGCACGTTCAATATTGATGTGACCCGCTCGAACAAGGGCTGCGTAGCGATCAACCTCGGCCTCAAACGCCTGTGTATCAAGCTGCATAAGCAAGTCACCTTTTTCAACTCGCTGTCCTTCTTCAACAAATACTTTTTCAACACGACCAGTTACTTCAGAGCGAAGCTGTACTTGCGTATTAAACACTAAATTGCCCGATGCCAGTATTGACTCTTTTATTTGCCCTTGCGATGGCGATTCAACTTCGACTTCTGGCCCTTTACTATCACCTTTAATTTGTTTACTCATGATAAGTGCGACAAACGCCGCAATGGCTACTGTAATTATTATAATTTTCTTCATGACAACTCCAATATAATTGCAGCGTTATAGCGCTGCAATCAATGCCCAAATACCAAAAATAATCACGTTAGGCAGAAGTGCGAAAATGAGTGCTTTATTGTTATCAAAGTTAGTCCATGCCTTTAATCCTACATAACAAAGTGCAACACTCCATAGCGTGAAAATATTAATCGCTTCTGCTAAACCAAAAAACGCGCTACTTGGCTCTAATCCAAGGATAAGTTGATTAAGAGATGAAAAAGATAAGACTGACAACGGAATTTCAGACGATGACGCGGTCACGACTAAAAGAATGGTACCTAGGCCTGCAAAAATAGCAGGTAATGAAGTGAACAATGTAAAGCCATACCAATCACCGTACTTTTGTTCGCAATTCGGATCTTGCTTACTAACTAGGTAATAGTAAAGTGCAAAAATGGCACTGAATACAAGTACAGCAATCCCGCCAAATACAGCGCCAAGCATACCTAACATAGGCAAAGTTTGCGCCATATGGCTCTCTTGCATCTCAAGCTCTGCCGGTGTGAAGTCACCCGACGCTTCAATCCGCTCCATTTGTTGTTCGAGCAAAAACTCTGGCGACACACTGCTGTGATAGATATATTGTGATGCCGCAACGCTAATTAAAATAAGTGCAGCGGCTAAAAATGACCAGCCTTTTGCATCTTTTAATCCATTAAACGCTTTTGCCGGCGAAATAAAAAGGTCCATAACCCCTGTGAATGCATTTGTTGATTGCATAACCTGTTCCTGCTTGTTGTTTAGATGTTACAACCGTAACAATTTGCAACAAACAACCGCCACTAAAAGTGATTAACGGCCATATATTATGCCAAGCGGTAAACAAGGTGTTAATTCGTCGTCAAATTACGATATTTTTATTGACTATCAATTTCAGCCTCATTACTCTGCAGCCCTTATTTTTGGAGGACTGCATGAATAAAAGCCAACTTGCAAAACACATGGCCGATGCAAACGATATGTCACTCGCACAAGCGAAACAAATTTTAACCATTATTATTGAAAAAACACAAAAGAGCCTCGCCGAAGGGGATCCGGTGTTACTACCTGGGTTTGGCACCTTTGCGCTTAGCTATCATCCCGAGAAACAAGGCCGCAACCCACAAACCGGTGAAGCAATGACGATTCCCGGCGCCAATAAAATTGCCTTTAAAGCAGGAACAAAACTAAAAACAGCGCTAAAGCGCGAGGTTTAGTACCTAAAAACGTTCATGATTTGCGTGTAGCTATTGCGATTTTAAGCGCTTTCAATACACTACAGGCAATAATAATTAACTGAGACACGCTCATGAACAAACAATTCAAAGTACCGCATACTTTGATCTTATTATTGGGGATGATGCTCGTTGCCCTTATTGCAACTTGGCTTATTCCGCAAGGTGTATTCGACACCGTCACCACCGAATCCGGCCGTCAAGTGGTCGTTCCCGGCACCTTTGCCATGGTTGAAGAACGCACCTGGTTAACGCCTTGGGACTTGTTAACTGCAATTCCTAAAGCGTTTGCCAAAGCACAAGACGTGATCTTTTTCGTACTTATCATTGGTGGTGTGCTTGCAATAGTGCGTGCAACGGGCACCGTAGATGCATTGATAGGTCGCTTACTTGAGCGCTTTGGTGACGCGCCAAATAAGCTTATTTTTATGGTTATTTTCTGTTTTGCATTGGCATCAAGTGCCATTGGCACTGCGGGCGAATACATTCCATTTATCTTAATCTTAGTTGCGCTGTGTAAAGCAATGAAAATGGACGCCATGACCGCAATCGGTATGGTCATCACAGGTTATGGTATCGGTTATGGCGTTTCGGCATTTAATCCGTTTACTGTATTAATTGCGCAACAAATAGCCGATATTCCGGTATACTCTGGCTTATGGTTGCGCCTCGCCATTTTTGTGCCATTCGTGTTAATCGGTTTTCATCATGTTTGGCAATACACTCAAAACGTAGCAAACGACCCCAGCAAGTCGTTAATGCAAGGGATTCCGTGTCCTCTTTCCGGCAACCCACCTAAAGAGTATCCAACACTGACTAAAGCACACCAGCTTATCCTCACTTTCTTTGTCATTACACTTGCTTTGGCAGTATGGGGTATCGCAACAAAAGGCTGGTATTTATATGAGCTCGGTGCGGTGTTTATTGCATTTGGTGTTATTACAGCAATCATTGGCAAGCTCGACGCGGATACTGCTGCCAACAAGTTTATTGAAGGTGCAACCGAACTCATCTCAACGGCAATATTAATTGGTGTTGCGCGCGGCATCGCTTTAATCCTCGAAGATGGTCAAATATTACATAGCTTAGTGCACGGTATGAGTATGCCGCTTTCATATGTCAGTGCTGAAATATCGGCGGTCGGCATGTTAGTCATTCAAACCTTGCTGAATGGCTTTATTCCATCAGGTTCGGGCCAGGCCTACGTCACCATGCCATTAATGGCGCCGCTCGCTGATATTGTAGGTGTGCCGCGTCAAGTTGCGGTATTAGCGTACCAGTTTGGTGATGGCTTTTCGAATATGATAGTACCAACCAATGCCGTGCTCATGGCGATGATTGGTATAGCGGGCGTGCCATACACGCAGTGGTTTAAGTTTTGTTTGCCGCTGTTAGCAAAGCTTATGGCAGCCGCTGCCGTTGTACTCGTTGCAGCCACCTATTTCGGTTATGGACTCGATGTACAGCCAGTGATTACCGGTTAACAGCCATAAAAAAACGCTTGCAAGTGCAAGCGTTTTTACTCACTAAATTATTTTAGTTTTGACGTGGTACAGGCGTTTTTTGCTTAACAGTCACCACGGCTTCAACGCGACGGTTTTGCTCATGCGCTTGTTCTGTATTTGCCGTGTTTTTCAATCGCTCTTCACCAAAGCCTTCAACTTGAATACGTTCTGCATCAATCTTAAAGGTATTAACAAATACATATTTAACTGTCGAAGCACGACGCTTTGACAATTTCTTATTGTACTCGGCACTACCAGGCGCAGACGTATGCCCTTCTAGCAATACTTTGCTCTCAGGATGTTTCTTTAAATATTCGGCAAAGTTTGCAATGTTACGTAAGTAATTTCGAGTAACACCTGAAGAATCATTGTCGAAGTTAACTAATAGTCTAACCTTAGAGTCGCGCTCTTGATATAACGTACAGCCGTCTACATCAACCGCATAATATTCAGGTGTATTCGGACATTTATCATTTTCATCTAACACGCTGTCATTATCTGAATCTTGTGGTTTTGCAATCACAGCGACCGGTTCAGGCTGTGGTTGCGGTTTTGGCGCGGCTTTAACTGGTTCAACTGCACTCGGAGCTTGTCCAAACGAATACGCAAGACCTAATTTAACACCAAAGTCACTGTAATCATTATCTAGGCTTTCAAATAAACTTGTTTCGGCATTGAGAGACCAGCCATCAGTCATCGCGTAAAAAACGCCGATGCCAGCATTTGCCGCATCAAAACTATCATATGCTTTAATTCGTTTAGCACCAACAAAGCCGTAAACAGGTAAATCATTAAAGTGGTAGAGAATGTCTGCCCCCATACGATTACCCGATTTGTTTCGGCTTGAATCTTTAATTGCGTAATCATGATCAGCATATTCGATACGCGCGGCCCAACTTGGGTTAAAACGATAACCTAAATCAGCACCAAAACTAAATGATTCTCCAATACTTAGGCCTGGGATCTGCGGAATGTTATTCCAATCAGCGCTGTAATAGTCTGCAAAACCATTAATATAAAATCCTTGATTTTCGCCTGATTGCTGCGCTAAAGCAGACGTAGACACACCCATCGCGATTGACATTGCGAGCAAAGTAAACTTGCGGTTAGCCATTATTTTTGTTCTCCCCCGAACAATTCAGAAACACATATGTTTAGCTTAAAACGTATATGCTACTGATTTTATATAATTTAACTTTTAGATTTATGACAAAGCATAGAAAATACGAATAAAATCTGATGTATGGTACTCGATAATCTATCATATGTATAGATAACATAATGTTATGCAAGTATTTACTATCTAAATTATGCGCAGCTAAATCCATCACACTTGATTACATATACCGCTAGCAGCGCCCAAGGTTAACTTGCTATAATTGCGCTTGCTTTTAATCAAATCGATAACATAACATCACCATGGAATACCAATTCGTAAACGACCCAATTACGGGCCTTAGCATTTCAATATCAAGTGAACACCAACTCGTAGGGACCTGGTTGATTGATGAACTGGGTCAGGACAAGCAACACGTCGGCTTGTTTTTAGAACGACTCAACGCACTGTGTAATTTGACTCATCATGAATTTACCAATCATGGTAAAGAAATAGGACTATTGATTAAAGACTTTGAAGTGACGGTAATTTCGTATGCGTCTTATTGCCACACCGCCGATATCGATCATTTAACTCATGAACATATTTACTTAGATGACAGTGGCTTAAAAAATGAATGTGGATTAGAAGATTTTATTGACCTAGTTCGTCATTGGCATGCATTTTTACAATAAGCAGTATCAATTATCGACAACTGGTATTACTATTTAGTCATCAGGTAACAATAAGAATTTAACACAATGAAAAAATTAATATTTCCGCTTCTTACATTTACCTTCCTAATGGTTGGCTGTAATCAAGAAGATAATCAAAAAAGTGAGACCAATAAACCGCTTTCCAGTAATCAACTTTCAGTGACTGACTCTGCAAAGGAGCTAAAACCCGTAGCACATGAGCAAGCTGCACCAACACCAATGAACCAATTAACAAACCTGATTGCCGACAAAAGCTGTGATTCAAACGCACAATGTCAGGTTGTTGGAATTGGACATCGCGCATGCGGCGGTTTTGAACGCTATGAAGCTTATTCTACAAAAACGGTAGATCAACAAACGGTGAAAGACGTTGCTCAGGCAGTGTTTGATAATCAAAAATTACAAAATGAAAAAAATAACATGGTGAGCATTTGCCAACATGTTGCAAAGCCACCGGTTGCTTGTAAAGCTAACCAGTGTGTTACATTGAACCTACAACAACACAATGATGCACATTAACCGAAGGCTATACAGTTGATGATTTAAAATCATTGTCAATGGGCGTATCCGCAAGGTGATTGGTATAGTTACTCATCACCTTTTGCGCAATGCCCAAAACGATTTCCAATAAATGCTTTTGTGTATAACCACATTGAAAAAACGACTCTAAATTCTTTTTACTAATATGCCCGCGATTGCGCACCAACTGCTGTGTAACATGACGTAACGCATTGAGCTTATCATTGGGTAAATCTTCACCTTTAATAAGCGCATTAATAAACTCACTATTTAGCCCCATACATTTGGCTATTGCTGTGTGTGCGGGAACACAATAATGGCAATCATGTTCTAAATTTACAGTTTGCCATACGATCGTAAGCTCAGTTTCATCAAAACTCGTTTGTGAAAAGAGTGCATGTACTTCTTGATACGCTTTCAATAATTGAGGTGACTCCGCCATAACTGCGTGCAAGTTTGGGATCATGCCATAAGTCGCTTGAGAAATACCTAATAAGCTCTTGCTTCGCTGCGGTGCTGATTCAATGCTATGTATTTTAAAGTCCATCAACGATACGTTCCAAAAATAACTAAACTAGTTTAAGTTGTAGTTGATGAGATAAAAGGCGCAAGTAATTATCTTAATTTGATTAAATAATTAGTGATAAATTGACGTACCTTGAAAGATTGAGAAGGCGCTCAATTGGACTATAGTTTAGTGATGATGAAGATTTTAGTTAGTTGTCTATTAGCCATGTCTGTTTACCTGCCCCTTTACGCAAAAGAGGCGGAGAATGGTATTACGATTTTTACGGAGCAAATGGCGCCGTATAACTATTTAAACTCGCAAAAGCAAGTCATCGGCATTAATGTTGATATCACTAAAGAGTTATTTAAGCGCGCGAATATAGCCTATTCAATCGAGCTAGCGCCATGGAAACGTTCATATAAAAATGCACTAAACACCAAGAACTCTGCAATTATTTCTACAGCATATACTGAAAAAAGAGCAAACTTATTTAAATGGGTCGGCCCAATCTCATCGAGTAAAGGATATTTATATAAGCTTGCTTCGCGTCGCGACATTCAACTTACTCAACTCAAAGACAGCGCAAATTATACCGTAGCTGTTATTCGGGGCGGGGTTTACCATCGAACATTTTTGGAACTTGGCTTATTAGAGAATAAAAATCTATTATTATTTTCAAATTCCAATGAGTATATAGCCCCTTTTTTACAAGGAAAAATCGATCTCATTTTAGGTTCAGATATTGTTATGCCACACTTACTAAATACGCATAATGCGCAACATAACGAGGTCGTTGAAGCAATCAAAATGCCAGACTTCAAGGGAAATTACATTGCGATGCACCCGAGTTTTGCTGACGACGAAATAGCGCGGCTAAATACCTTGTTAGTACAAATGAAACGCGATGGCAGTTTTGACAAAATAGTCACATATTACAAAAAGAAACCGCGCCAACGTTCGTTTTTTAATTAGGCAAATTTATTAGTATATTTGGCACAAGTTTCACCTGTTTTTCCGTAAACACGATGGCAATGTAACGCATCAAGCTCATCCTCCTGATTTGGCCTTACTTCACGCTCATTCAAGTGCCCTCCGCATTCGCTGCACAAAGTAATCATGGCGCATTCTACGGTGTGAAAGCATTCACCACATTCCATAATAGTTGTTGCTAATTGGTCTTGTTCACTGGCGTGTGTGCGGGCACTAAACTCATGCTCTAATGATTGATCAAGCATACATCCTCCTGCTCAAATTTAAGCCAACTATATCAAGCTCGGTGTTCGGTTCAAGGGTTATTTAACTTGTCGTGTTAAATTACAACTTTCTAATGAGAAATAGCATCGTGATAACGAACTGAACCAAATAATATGTAGTCACTGCAATTAGCTAATGACGATAACTGCAAACCAACGATTCAAATACAGCACACTCTAAATTCGTTATAAAATATCGAAAAAATTGATTTTTGAAAAATAAAATATTGCAAATTAAATAGTAAAAAATATATTATGCCATTCACTGTTATTCTAATCGTAATAAATGGTATATGAGTTATATTTCAGAACTAGCATTCGCAGCAAAAGCCGCTGCAAAACAATTAGCCCGACTCAGCACCTCGCAAAAAAATGAGGTACTCTTAGCGATGGCCGATCATATAAATTCAGAGCGCGCTAACATTATCGAAAGCAATACAAAAGACGTTAACAATGCAAAAATCGCGGGGCTAGACGATGCGATGATTGACAGACTCATACTGACACAAGAACGCATTGATGACTTGATCCACGGCATCAAAGAAATTGTCGAATTAGATGATCCTGTAGGCAAAATTACGCAGAGCCAAATTAGGCCAAATGGTATGCGAGTTGAAAAAATGCGAATTCCACTTGGTGTCATCGGCATGATCTATGAATCACGCCCAAATGTTACTGCAGATGCAGGAGCTTTGTGTTTTAAATCCGGTAACGCGATTATTTTACGTGGCGGTAAAGAAGCGTTGCAATCGTCTCTTGCAATTGCCCAAGCCATGCAAAAGGCACTCACACAGCACAATTTACCCAGTGAATTAATTTCAGTTGTTGCAAATGCTGACCGCCAACATATCAATGAACTGTTGCAGCAAACCGAATCGATCGATTTAATTATCCCTCGCGGTGGTGAAAGCTTAATTAGATTTGTGACAGATAACAGTAAAATTCCAGTCATTCAACACTTTAAAGGCGTTTGTCACCTTTATGTAGAACGACACGCGGATTTTAATAAAGCTCTGAAATTATTAGAAAATGGAAAAACTCAGCGTACAGGCGTATGCAATGCCTTGGAGTGTTTGTTAGTCGATAAGTCCATTGCAGATGACTTTTTACCCCAAGTAAATGCGCTTTTGTCAAAACACCAAGTAAAAATTCACGCATGCAAATCCGCCCTGCCACTGTTAGACAATGCAATTGCGATCGATGAAAACAATTTTGGACAAGAATATTTAGCGTTAGAAATCGCGGTACGTGTCGTTGATGGAATTGAAAGCGCATTAACTCATATTGATCAATTTGGCAGTCATCATACCGAGGTTATTTGCACCGAGGACGATGACATCGCAGCATTATTTCAAAGAACGGTTGATGCGTCGGTGGTGATGCACAATACATCGTCACGATTTTCAGACGGCTCACAACTTGGACTGGGCGCGGAAATTGGGATTGCAACCACCAAACTACATGCCTACGGCCCGATGGGCCTGGAAAGCCTGACCTGTGAAAAATTTATTGTTAGCGGAGACGGTCAAGTACGCGAATAATAAAATTTAACTGCGCTTTAAATTGTTAAAGCGCATTTGGCTATCTACACTTTAGTTAACGTGTGATTTGCTTGGCAATTTAATAATTATGAAGTTGAAACAATCTCTTAATATAGCGCATGTGCTTAACTCGCTTACTCTTATTGTGTTTATTATTAGTGCTGTTGTTTTATATTTTCAAGCTCAATCGACATCTCAAATTCACGAAAACATAAGTAGCCTGCAGCAAGCTTTGCATCGTACGACCGCAATTGAACATCAGTTTTTTATTTACCGCAATCGCGATGTCATTAATAAAGCGCACAAAGCGTTTGATCACTATAGTCAAACCAAGCTAGCGCTTGCCGATAATCTCAGCGACCAACCCAGTAGTTTGGTACTACTCGAACAAATTGACACTCATGTCAAAGAGTTTGAGCTGACATTTTTTCAACTCGTTAATTTACAAAAACAACTCGGGTTTAATGAAAATACGGGACTGAGAAAAAAGTTTCGTCAATCTGTTCATGCATTGCAAGACTTTAGCCAGCAACTAAAAAGCAAAGAGTTTGAAATCATTATTTTAGAGTTGCGGCGCCGCGAAAAAGATTATTTGCTGCGCATTGATGAGCAGTATATAGAACTGCATCAAAAAGAGCTTCTAAGAGCGTCCACCTTTTTAAATAGCGATAATTCGAGCGATTACAAAAATGGCTTAACTTTACTGAACAATTACCAAGACGCATTCTATACCTATATTAAGCTGCGCGACTCGCAAGGAACCAGTGAAAACACTGGGCTTAGGGGAAAAAATGTAGTAACAAAACAATTGATTGAAGACAAAATTGATTCACTTGTTGTGCTCATTAACAATCACTTAGAGGCGTCTACACAAACGACACTACTACGCACGCTTTCACTTTGTTTTATCGCCATGCTGATCTCAATCCTTATTTCCACTCGCGCATTGCAGCGTATTTTTTCAACGTTTATTAAACTCAGCGAGACGCTCGCTTACATCAAAGAAAAAAACGATTTTTCGAAACGAGTGACAATTACAGGTGACGATGAATTGAGCCACTTTGCCGATCAAGTAAACGATACTATTGCGCACGTCGAAGAATTATTAACCAAATTAGAACAAGCCCAGCAACGCTTAATTGATGATGCCAAGATGGCAAGTCTCGGCAATATGGTCAATGGTTTTGCCCATGAGCTCAATACGCCCCTTGGCGTGGCGATTACGAGTCAATCACATTTGCGCGGTAAGTTAGGTAGCCTTAAAAAAGATTTTGAAGCCGGCACTTTGCAAAAACAATCACTCGAATCCATCATTAACGATGCTGAAACTTCGCTTGGATTAATGGAGTCAAACCTTAATCGAACTGCGGCATTAATTACTAACTTCAAACAAGTTGCTGCACATCAACAATACGATGAACGCGTCGAGTTTAATGTATATGAATTGACTTTAGGTATTATACAGAGCTATAAGCCTGAATTTAAAAAGCACCAGATTAACTGTACTCTCGATATACCTGAAAATTTACTCATTAATAGTTTTATTGGCGCTTTCAACCAATTTATTTCAATCTTGCTCAACAACAGTATTCGACACGGTTTAACTCCGGGCAACGAGCTTAATATTGAAATTACCATCAAAGTTGTCGCAGGCATACTGCACTTTCGCTATTGCGATGATGGAAAAGGTATTGAAGAAGAGCTGCTTGACCGCGTATTTGAACCCTTTGTAACAAGCAAACGTAATCGCGGCGGCACCGGACTTGGTCTTAGCATTGTCTACGGTATTGTGACTCAAAAGCTAGAAGGTGAAATCGAGTTTCAAAGTGTTTTGGGTAAGGGTATAACCATGTATATTCATTTACCGCGCATGGATTATCGCACAGAGTATGAAGAAGGATAAAAAAAGGGCCACTCGGCCCTTTCGTTAATTTCAATGGTCTTTCAGGGTTATTGAGGAGTAGCAGTAATGTTTAAAGTGACACCGCTCGCTGCGCTGTAGCCGTAAACATCAATGTGCCAAGTACCTGCTTGTGGTGCACTAAAGCTACATGTTTCATTATTGCCATTTTTATATGGACGGCAGTCGTAGCTCGAACGCGAAGATTGTTGGCCATAGTTAATATATAAATCCGCGTCACCTGAACCACCTGACATCTCTATATTAAGGTCTTGATATCCTTCGGTTAAGTCAAGCGTATAACGTTGCCAACTACGGCGCGCGACCGATATATTCGAAATCGTATCGTTGATTGCATCAACGCCACCATTGCCTCCACCGTTAGAGTCTGTGTATGAACCCGTCAGTGACACACCTGAAAATGAGCTGTACGCGCGAACCATCACATGATACGTGCCTGCACCTTGTGTCATCGCACATGATTCTGAGTTGCCACTACGATATGGACGACAATCATAAGTGGATGTCGTCGGTGCAGCACCATATCTGACATATAAGTCAGCGTCGCCAGTACCGCCCTGCATTGCAAATTGGACATCAGTTGCGCCATCAGGTACCACCATGGTGAAGGTTAGTTCTTCGCCAGTAGAGCCTGCCAAATTTGTTTTAGCAACACCATTTTCAAGTTCGTTACCTGTTGGTGGCGGAGGTGGTGGTGTTGTACCACCACAGCCATTAGCATCTAGGTAGTCAATTGCCGCTTTTGTTTGCACTAAGCCATAACCAAACTTAACATCACGACCCGCATCACCTAAATCTTCCGCCGACGCATTCAACGCAGTGCGGATCTCATCTGCACTACAACTCGGATGATGGCTCCACACCAGCGCGGCCACACCCGCAACATGTGGTGACGCCATTGACGTACCACTCATATTACCGTAGTTCCCGGTGCCGATGTTAATACTGGTGCTTAATCCTAGTTGGTTTAGCATGGCAGCGCCGTCGCTATCAGACACCGTCACCGCTGGGATTGATGTTGAGTTTGAAGTACCTAACGTACCACCAAAGCTACCAGCGACATTATTGTAAATCACGGCGCCGATACCACCGCTGTCTTGACAGTTCTTCACTTTATCGTGGAATGAAATGTTACCACGTTGAATCAAACACACTTTGCCACTAGCGCCACCGTCGGTCGCTTCACCCGTTGCAAAATTATATAGAGAACCAGTAATAGAGCCCTGATTTTCCATGCCATTTGCAGCATAGCCACTGCCATCAACACTCAATTCAACAACGGAACCGGTACCTTCAGGGTAAGTAGAATAGACATCGACGCCCGGGGCAGCGATTTCAACTTGCGCGTTTTTTTGCGAAAAATCAGCTAATGCTTTGGTGCTATCTAATGCAGCTACCGAAACAACAGAATCATACGATGCCGGATAGCTTTCGATATCTGTTGTATTTGAAGGGACACCATCATTACCTGCCGCCGCAATTAACAGCATACCTGCATCGGCTGCCGCTTGAATACCGTTACGCTCAGAGTTGCTTGAACCAGTACCGCCCAAACTCATATTAACTACATCAGAACCTGCGTTTTGACATTCATTAATCGCGCTGACTAAATCAGAACTGTAACCCCAACCGCTCGCATTAAATACTTTAATAATATGTAAGTTTGGGTTAGAGCCAATCACACCGCGCACACCTAAGCCATTATTGAGTGCTGCAATGGTGCCCGCCACGTGAGTCCCATGTGGACCGCCCTGATCGTGCCAATTCCCAGTGCCAGAGTTATTAGTACCAGTGATTGTCACACCATTTGTGCCCATATCTTCGTGTGGTAAATCTAACCCCGAATCGATCACACAGATTTTTTTGCCGCCCATTGCGGCCGATGCCACACTGTCATCAACTAAATCCGCTTGCACCATTGCAATGCCATACGGTTGCTGCTGAGCCATTAGGCGACGTGGTAAATCTTGCTCTACAAATTCAATCGCTGGGTCTAGTCGCAATGATGCAAGTTGTGCTTTTGTTAATGGTGTTATTGCACTGTGCATATGCGCTTTATAAACCGCATTTTTAATGCCTAAACCTTGCAGCTTATTTGCAGCCATATAACTGTTTAACTGTTGATGCTGGTCCATTAACGCGACAGATTGATTCTCTTTAAACTTGACAATGTAACGCACCGGTAGTGGCGAGCTCATTACGGTTTGTTCTGTTTCGTCCGATAACAGTACGCCATGACTTGACTGTGCATGAACGGCGCCAGATACAGCGAGAGAAATAGCTGTCGCTACAAATAATCGTTTTTGTTTTTGTATTGTTGTCATAATAGTCTCTTGAGTCTTCCTAGTGGAACAAAAAATGTAACATCTGAAACACATTTTTTACAAACTGATAACATTTTATAATGTAAACAAACGTAAAATGCAGTAAGAATAAATGGGTCTTTTTAGTACATAAATATCCTCCCATTTAGCATGTCAGAATTACAAAAAAGCGAACTATATTTCAAAAATTCATGGATAATTCCATTAATGGTTTTGCCTTTTCTGAGCCATTTACTAAAGTTAAATTGTGCTCCATGATAGAAATAAAATAAGTGATTACATTTGTTTATAATTAAAAATCAGGTGATAGACTGTGCAGGCTAAAGACACATTATTGCAGTTAAAAATAATGAAAAAACTACTCATATTGATTAGTGTGCTATTGCAAATGACACAATTTGCAATAGCAAATGAAGGTTTGCATGTCAGCGGGTTTGGCAATCTCGGCTTAGTTTATAGCGATTCAGAAAACTACCAATTTAGAACCGATATTTCTAAATACGATGATAAAATGAGCCCAACCCAGGTCAACTGGGACGCAATCTCAAATTTAGGTATTCACTTTGAGTATCGTGTTAACAATAACATTGATGCAGTCGCACAGTTCTTTTACCGCGGCCAAGACTCATTTTCATTTGATGACTACACCAACCTTGCTTTTTTACGGTATCGTCCAACCGCTAATTGGGAAATTCGTGCTGGGCGCACTGCACTAGATATTTATTTACTTGCTGAGTATCGCGATATCTCATTTGCATACCCTTGGGCAAAAGTACCGACCGAAGTGTACGGCTTAATCCCGCATCGCAGCCTCGATGGTATAGACTTTACTTACCATGACCAAACACAACCGTTTGACTATCGAATTAAGTTTTATACTGGCCATAGTTCAAGTCAAATTGGCGGATTAGACTATAAGGAAGCGTTGACACTCGAAGAACTGTTTGGTGTTTCTCTCGAACTCAGTCAACTGAACTGGCTCGTGTCAATTAAACATACGCAAGCAAAAATAGATGACAACACACAATCGACGCAACTATTAACGGATCAATTAAATCGGATTCCCGATGCACTTTGGCAAAACCGAGAATCATTTATTAACGGGTTTGAACTGGCAGGCAAGTCGGCTCGCTATACTTCGATTGGCGCACGATATGATTTTGACCCATTATCGATTATTGGGGAGCTATCTCATTTAGATGGTGACTCAAGTATTTTTAGAAAAGTAAACAGTGCTTATATAAGTACCGTCTATAGTCTTGACAGAGACCAATTTTTTTATAGTTATGGGTTTACAGATACGGACACATACCGTTTTGAAGACCAAACTCTACGCCTTGATTTACTGCCGCTAGAAACCGCTCAATTAATTTTTGCGATCAACGAAAGCAGTAACTATTTCTCGTCGAGTCAATCAACCCACTCCATCGGCTGGCGTCACGATCTATCTGACAATTTGGCCATGAAAGTACAACTTGATCGAACATTTATCGATCAAGGTGGAGGTTCACTTTGGTTTTTCGATGGTTTTTTACAAACATCTCCAAAAGAAGCAGTTACTGCCGTATTTGTTAGCATGAGTTTTACGTTCTAATGCGCATATTAATGGTCGTCCTCACCCTAATAACTAGCACATTTTGGTGCGTTCAAACTCGCGCTAATTCGGTAGTGGTTATTGTGCACAAAGACAATCCAAACAATCAAATTTCCAAACGCCAACTTATCGATTTATATATGGGCAAGTATGTCGCATTTCCAAATGGTGAAAAAGCCATGCCACTTGATGTTGCAGCGCCTGACGCGCTAAAAAGAGATTTTTATAAAAAGCTCGTGAGTATGCCTGTTTCCCGTGTCAATTCATATTGGTCTCGGATTAGTTTCACCGGGCGAGCATCAAAGCCACGAGAACAAGAAAATGAACGCATGCTGGTAAATTATATAGCCCAAAACCCAAACTCAATTGGTTATGTGTCACGCGCCCAGTTTAATAAAATGAATAGCAAACAAATTAAAATTATCATGGAGTTATATGAATAAAAGCGGCCTGATTTTACGATTAGCATTAACCATTGGATTTTCGGCCGTTTTTATCGGGTTCATTTCTTCGCAATTGTTTTATAAAGTAACGTATAAAAACACGCTCGACACGGCCCAAGCCGATATCGCACAAATCTACATCACGGTGTCACCCAGTTCATCAATCGCTGCTTATTTGAGCGATAAAGAACTCGCGAACGAAGTTTTAAACGGGTTGGTGTCTAATAACCTCATTATGGCCGCATCGTTTACGACTCAAGATCTCAACATTGCTACAGAAAAGTTTACAGCAAACTACCCACATCAATCTAAATTTCAAATCGTATCGCCGTTTCTAAAAAATGAAATCATTGGCGAAGTCGTTATTAATCATGATATTACCTATATTTCATCACGAGCTGACACAACCGCTTTGTTTGTCTCAAACGCATTATTTATTCAATCTATCGTAGTCACCTCCATTGCAATATTTATTGCATTTTATTTTATCACTAAGCCGATGATCACCATTGTAAATACACTACATACCATTCACCCCGGCACATCAAAAAGGCTAAAAACCCCGCAGTACCACCAACACAGTGAGCTTGGTAACTTAGTTAATGATATCAATGCGCTGCTTGCCAGAACAGAAATGCAAATAACCGATGAACGCAAACTGCGGGCGGAAATAGAACTGCTTGAAAAACGTTTTCGTCTACTATTTGAAAACTCGATATCACCTATTATTCTAATGGAACCGCGAGGCAATATTCTTTTATACAACAAAGCCTTTACACAATTGCTTGAAAAAATCGATGCACCATTCAAAAAAAATTTTGGGCCGATGCTTGCTGAGCTATTTGATGACACCAGTGCATTAGAACAATCGGTCAAAACTGCGTTTTTTAACGATGAAATTGCGACTGGCGAATACAAACTTAAAGCACAAGTCAACAATCACAGTGTTTGGGTACAAGCTGTTATATCTAGCATCCGCTCTGACGACTTAAAATCGTATTATCAAGTCACTTTACATGATGTCTCTAAAAAGCGCAGAGAACTCGAAGCACTCAGCGAACGCGCAGATTATGATGTGTTAACTAAGCTCGCAAATAGAGCCTACACAGAAAAACAACTAGAAACCTTAATCAACACACAGACTCCATTTGCATTTGTACTAATCGATTTAAATGGTTTTAAGCAAATTAACGATCGATATGGTCATGATGCCGGTGACGAAATACTCATTCATGTTGCTACCCAAATGAAAAAAGCAGTCCGCGAAGGCGAAATTACCTGTCGTTGGGGAGGAGATGAATTTGTGCTCGTTTTCCCAAACATTGAACAAGATGATATCACTCAAGTTTTAACCCGCCTTAATCAGCGAATAATTAAACCTTATTTGCTAATCCAGCACGAAGTCAAAGTAAACATTGGCTCCAGTATGGGCGTCTCTTTTTACCCCAATGATTCGATAAAACTTCAACAAGTGATTAACTTTGCAGACCAAGCGATGTATGCGATAAAAGAAGAGTCAAAAACAAAAGGTGGGCGATTCATCTCATTCGCAAGTAATGTAGCGGATGATAGTAGCGAGCAAACAAATGGATAAGTTTCCAAACCACTCGCATTCAGATCTCATTACCGAAATAGATCAAAAACGCATGCATCGGCTAAAAGCCCTTATCAAAGTGATGACAGCTGCATTACTCATTCTTTTTATTGTCAATATTCTAATCTACCAACAATCCTATGAGTTGGTGTTATTCGCAACAGCGGTTATTTTCGCGGCTCTCTATTTTTATATAAACCAAGATACCGTACCTATTGTCGCCGGCATGTTTATCTGGACCCTCACAGGGGTTGCATCATACTTCGCTTGGCTTCACGAAGGTCTCTATGATACCGCCCTTTTTGCTTATCCCTGTATATTGATGTTTGCGGCGATGCTTAATGGACGTATTCTTATTGTGGCGAATAGCTTGTACATGGTGACAACAATTTATGTCTATACCTATGCAGAAATAGAAGGATATTTTAATACACCCATTGCAGAGTATGTTACTTGGCGAAAAGCGCATAATATTACACTGATACTGGTTGTCTACTCTGTTATCGTCAATGTCATATCAAATGACTTACGCCATCTTGTCGATAGAATCATACGTGCGCATACAAATGCGTTACGAACGCGTATACGAGCAGAAAAAAAGGCGATCACCAATAAATTATCAAATTTACCAAACGAAACCGCGTGTGCCAGCAAAATGAGTAAACGCCACCTTGCAGAATTGTCGAATAATCAAATTCAAGCCTTATTGATTATGCAAATCGATAACCTGAGTGCAATCAATGCAAGCCTTGGGTATGATATCGGTGACAAATTACTCAAACAACTCGCACTTCGACTTAATTCACAAAGTACCGATGCAACTTGTGTATTTCATACCTCTGATAATGAATTTTTGATCACATTTACAGCACTTGACTACCATGATGTCGAAGCACTTGCCCATCAGATATTGCAAGCGACATTTTATACTAACTACGTCGATGACTATGAAGTAGAAGTATCAGCATCAATTGGTATTGCCACATACCCTGTAGATGGCGAATCATTTGCCGTATTACGTCGGCGCGCCCACATAGCGCTTGCCGACGCGAAAACACAACACCAGGACCACTTTTGCTTTTTTGATATTGAAATGGAACAGCGTACCAAAAACCGTCTTACGCTTGTAACTAATTTAAAACGGGCGATTGAAAACAATGAATTTCAACTTCACTATCAGCCTAAGATAGATCTACACACAGGGAAAACAGTTGGCGCTGAAGCATTGCTTCGATGGGTTACAGATAGTGGCGACATCATCCGACCGGATCACTTTATTCCAATTGCTGAAGCATCAGGGTTAATTAATGAGATTGGCACGTGGGTAATAAAGCAAGCAATCCACGATTGTAAAGACTGGCATGAACAGGGTTTGTCAAAGCTCGTTGTTGCAGTCAATGTATCACCGATTCAATTCAAAAAAGGTAACTTAAGTAATATTATTTTAAAAGCTCTACGCGATGCCCAATTAGATCCATCTTATTTCGATATTGAGATCACTGAATCACTTTTTATTGACGACGAGGAATACATTCAACAACAAATTCACCAAATGGCCGCCAAAGGTGTCGCAGTATCCATCGACGATTTTGGTACAGGCTATTCAAACCTTAATTATTTAACAAAGTTTAATGCCTCGACGCTTAAGATAGACCAATCATTTGTGCGTGAAATGCTCGAATCTGAACAGAAGTTACATGTCGTTAATGCCATCATTCAAATGAGTATTGCAATGGACATCGAAAATACAGCTGAAGGGATAGAAGATGAAACTACCGCGACGATTCTTAAAAAACTAGGATGCCGTTATGGGCAAGGCTATTATTGGTCAAAGCCACTTCCCATTGAGCAATTTAATGCGTTACTACAAAAGCGAAGATCTTAATTAACATCAATGAGCTTTTTCCAATGTAAGTGCCAGCGTTTTATTTCATTGAACGGTTTCGGGCGACAAATTAAAAAACCCTGTAAAATAATCCCATCGTGAAGCTTTTGCAAATAGCCTAACTCAGAAAAGTCTTCGATTCCCTCGGCAACAATATCAACTTTTGTATTGAGAGCAACGTCAACTAAGCTTCGTACGATAACTTGTGAAAAACGATCTTTGGCAATATGCTTAATAAAGCTTCGGTCTATTTTAATTTCGGTAAATGGTAAGGTTCTTAGCTGTTCTAAGTTTGTAAAGCCGGTGCCAAAGTCGTCAAGTGAGATCCCGTAACCTGCCATTCTTAAGCGATTAAGTGTTTCTAGCTGCTCTGTTGTGCGCAAAGCGTACTCTTCGGTGATCTCAATAATCACTTGATTCGCACTTAACCCATTGACACATAAGATTGTCTCAATTTGTTGTGCACAAAACGTGTCTTGCATTTGCTTTGGCGATAGGTTTATCGCCAATTTAAATTCGTCCCCCATAAAATGATACATTTGACTTAAATGAGCCGCAGCCTTCTCAACAAGTTGGAAAGTGAGTATATTTTCTATTCCCATTGCTTCGGCCGTCGGCATAAATTGCTCGGGCAATAGTGCATCCACACAACCTGGACGCACCAAGCGCATCAAGGTTTCCATACTAATGACTTTATTTGTTTTACTATCAATTTTTGCTTGATAGTACGGTGTAATAAAGCCGTTCTCAATTGCTTCAATAAGGTCTTGTTCCGAAATAGGTTTTACTGTGGGGTTTGCTTTTGCTGAAAACTGCCTCAGGCGCTCCAACAAAAGCTCAATATGATCGGCTATAAATGGTTTTGAAATGTTACCTAATAGATGTGTTTTATGTTGTTTAGCGAGCTCGGACGCCAGCGATATTACGCGTTCATCCATTTCAGACACAATAATAACGCCACCTAAATAAGACAGTTCACCTAAGCGCCGAATCAAACTCATGCCGTCCATTTCAGGCATATTCAAATCCGTAAAAACACAATCAAAATAGCTAATGTCTTTTTCTATTTCGGCGATTGCGTCACTCGCTCGGCTAAAACAAATTACTTTGTCGACGCCAAGCTTTTTAAGCATCGCTTCGAATGTAATTAACATTGCTTTAGAATCATCAACCACTGCAACTGCTAGGTGTTTCCTTGTCATCTTCATCGAGCCTTCAATTGACATTATGTTAAGCATAGACTAGTTTTCTAAATTCGCGAGCGAACCTCAACCCACACAACGAGTTACTTAATACAACTTGGTTAAAAACACTGTGAGCTGCCCATATCAATAATTCGTTTTGTCTCGCCTGCATGCTCAAATTCATACAACGCCGTATTTATGTCATGCATCAGCTTTTTCCAACCTTGGTTTTTCTTCGATAGCGCAAAATAGAGGGGGTTATATTGAATACTCGGTTCTACCGGTTCAATACTGTTGAGCAGCTGCGCTTTTTCCTGAATAGGCAAATTTGAATAGTTAACGGTAAATCTTAATACGCTCAAATCCCCGATAATCAAATCAACTCGGTTTGCTTTTAATAAACGAACGAGTTGTAAATCGTCCACAGCTTCAACGGTGGCAAACTCTCCGTTGTCCATCATCAAATCAAATTCAGGGGTGTTTTGATAGCCACGTACAACGCCAATGGTGGACCCGCGCAGTGACAGTAAATTACCATCGTAAGAAATGTCATCGCCCTTTCGCTTTACAAAGCCAATTTCACCTCCTGGAAACGCATTTGACAGAGCTAATAAATCACGTCGTGTTTTTTTTGGAAAGTTATCAGAAGGAGCCGTATCTTCAATGTAGTATTCCGGAAATAAAATATCTATTTTTCCCGATTCAACTTGCTGAACAGCACGTGCCCAAGGCATAAAACGTACTTCTACTTGGTATCCTTTTTGACTCAATATGGCCACCGCAAGTTGAAACACCCACCCCTTGTTGCACAACTCATCGCCAATATACGGCGGCCAATCGAGCGTGGCCAAAGTCACTTTTTTTCTTGCATCTGGGTTGAATAAATAACCCGTAGGGCTCGGCACACTATTTACCAAGTAATATTGTTTATTAAAAAAATAGCCAACATTAACAAAATCTTGAGCCGCTAACACGCCGCAAAACATTAACATCGGCAACAACAGTAAATTTTTCACATGCCACGCCTTTTGCGTATATATAACAACAAGTCTAGCTTGTTAATTATAAGTTTCAATCACATATCACGATGGTTTTTCTCAATCTGCTGCTTGATATAATGAGTTAAAATATTGAACACAATAATACCTATCAGTCCAACAGCGAGATCGATCAAATCAAAGGTACGACTAACGATAAATAATTGCGTGAATTCTTCAACAAACGCAAATGCGATGCATATTGTCGAGCCTATAAAAATGGGCATTCGCCCAATTTTGAAAGAATTCAGTTTAAAGGCGAAATTGAGTACAAAACTAAAAAAACCAAATAGTAAAAAGTGGCCCACTTTATCACCGTAGGGAATCACTCGAACTAAGTCGAAGAAAATGCTTGGCTGTTTAGTGTTGGCAAGATAAATTATCCAAACCAAAAAAAGTAAAAATGAAAGTGCACCAATGCGATAAACACACTGTAGTTTTAATGTCTTCATTCCACCACCAAATCATATACTACGTTAACGCGCGCATTAAAATTCAGTTCTTCGGTTAAATAACGACCCGAACTACTAACCTCATCGGCCATTGCATGCTGTTCAACTGCTGCGTTTGCACCATATCTAAACTGTTGCCGCTGGTCGACGATATTAACGCTATAAACATGACCCAGATTTGCGCCAGACGCCTGTGCAATTGCAGCAGCTTGTTGCTTCGCATTCGATAGGGCTTGTTGCATCGCTTTCGTTTTCAATTCGTTTTGCTTAGATGACAGGTAACTAATTTGCTGTACTTGATTGATATTGTTGGCAAGTGCGTAATCGATAAATTCACTCAGCGATTGGATATTATCTAGCGTGACGCTCAGATGGCGACTAGCGCGATAGCCAACGATTTGCGCCTCGCCGTTAGGCGGATAATGAGTTTGTGGCGCAATTTGTATCGTTGACGCAGAAACATTGTCTTCACTTATACTAAACTTTTGTAATCCTTCTAAAAAGCGATTCACTCTTTGATCAACTTCGGCTTTTGCTGACAGACTAAGTTTTGCTTTGTGTTCAACCATCAATTTAATTTTTGCAATATCCGGCATCGCGCTCACCGTCGCTTTTCCAGTGACAACAATATGACGATGAGAAGGCGCAGAATTGGCACTCGTACCCAAGGATACAAAGAAAATAATCAACACAATAACGTATTTCATTCAACCTCCACTAACTAACTGAACTCGATATCAAATTATGGACTTTACTAATGTAAAAAGATTCAATTTTTTATAGTCACACTTAGCTAAATACGATACCGTTATTGATTCACACTAGACGATGTATTGGACGAGCAAAAAAGATATGGCTATTTATTATCCTGCACCGCTTAAAGCAGGTTCCACAATTGCGATTTCAGCTATTTCATCAGGTATTGATGCAGCGCTTTGGCCTCGTTTCGAAAATGCGATAGCGTATTTAAAACAACATAATTTTAATGTGATTGAGGGTGCTCATTGCCGGACCAATCATAATCATGTTAGCACCAGCGCTCAAAACCGCGCAGACGAGTTAATGGCATTTCTATATGATGATAATATCGACGCGATTATGCCACCGTGGGGTGGTGAATTTTCAATCGAATTACTACCACTGATGGATTTTGACAAACTGTCAAAGGTAAAGCCAAAGTGGTTAATTGGATTTTCAGATATCAGTACGCTTGCTTGTGCATTGACATCAAAGCTCGGCTGGGCAACTTGCCACGCAACCAATTTAATGCAACTTAACGAATCACAAAGCGATGAATTAACGACTAGTGTGTTCACGCATTTATCGCTGTCGCGCGATGCTAGCTTTACGCAATTTGCTGCACCGTTTTATGAGTCACATAGTGCTGATTTCGCGCAAAACCCAGATGCAGCGTTTAATTTAGATAATCCGAGCCAATGGCGAGTCCTCAACACAACCTCAGATGTATCATTTTCCGGACGTCTAAATGGCGGCTGCCTAGATACCTTGATACATTTATTTAATAGTCCTTACTGCAATACTGAAAATTTGCTACATGACAATCGTGGTATCATTCTTTATCTTGAAAACGCAGAGCTACAACCGACCAATTACTTTCGCGCACTGTTCAGCTTAAAGCTCAATGGCATGTTAGATAGTTGTAACGGCATTCTAATTGGTCGCAACAGCGCTAACACCACTCATAGCAAGCAAATCGATCATATCAAAGCGATGAAAAACGCACTTTCTGATTTGTCACTCCCAGTTATTTATAACATGGATATTGGCCACCAAGCGCCTAATCTAACGTTACTTAATAGTAGCTATTGTGAAGTGAGATTGACTAGCGACGAACAGTCAATAACGCAATTTTTGATTTAACAATTCGAATGTTACCAACATCGCTGTGAGTATGTCCAATTGCTCACAGCGACATTGACAATCAACTCAACTCTAGAGGCAAAAACAACGCCTCAGCCATAACTACATGCTAATAAATCAATGCTTTCGAGTTTAAGCAAAACCATCATGCTTCAGTTTGTGTTAAACACCGACAAATACTGCAAACTAAACTTGGGAAATCTCGATAAGTTGCTAAACTTTATCGATATATTGCCGTTATAGTCAATATCTCAAGTTAGTATAGTCTACAAGGTCAGCAGGTATCCGGTATGAATAGTTTGCTTAGCAGCATTTCAGTAAAAAACAAAATCAATCTAATCTCTGGGGTTATGCTCGGCGTGTTGATTATTTTCGCACTCTTTGAAATCATTAAAATGAAAGATATTCAAAGTCAGTTTAGCGAATATTCAAAAGTTGCGGTAGCACTTGAAGTAACGACATTAAAAATTAATCGAGATATGAATTATGTCTCGCGCCTAACGCGCAGTATTATGCTCGGCGACAGCTATCAAAAAAACCTTGATCGACTCAATAGTCGTATCTCCGATATCGAATCTTGGTTTAATGACTTGAACACCGCAGCGAACAACATTGACGATCCACAGTTGAAAAATCAACTTGTTAACTTAAATGATAAATCAAAACGTTCTACCCTTTCGTTTATTGAGCAAAGTCGAGATTTAATGAGAACCCTATCGGCAGATTCGTCTGCGAGTGAACTCAGCGCTGCATGGCAACGCTACAAAGCTGAGTTTAGCCCGCTAGCGAATAGTGCTCGGGTTGATTTTGCTGCGCTCAATAAATTAATCAATAAAGAAAAAGCACGCATTTTTGACAATGCAAACACCACTATCTCATCGTCGATTAATGTAAGTATTGTCATTGCCATTGTCACAGTCATTGTAGCTACGATTCTAAGCTTGCTGATCAGCAGAAGTATCTTATCGCCATTAGAAATACTTCGCACAACGATTAAAGAAATTGAACATTCGAATGACTTAACTAAACGAACTAATATTTCATCGCGAGACGAGCTTGGTGTTGTCAGCCATGCATTCGACTCCCTCTTGAATAAATTTCACCAAACCCTTAATCAAGTTGTTACGGCAGCCAATAGCGTCAGCAATGCATCTACGGAATTGGCCCAATCAAGTGAAAATACCAGTAATCATATATCTCAGCAACGGCTCGAAACCGATATGGTTGCGACTGCGATGAACGAAATGGCCAGTACCTCGCATGAAGTTTCACGTAATGCGGCAGATACAGCAACGGGTGCAGAGCAAGCAAACAGCCAAGCCATAAATGGGCAAAGCGTGGTGCAAAGCACAATAGAAAGTATCAACGATTTAGCCACGCAAATTGAAAATGCGGGTCAGTCGATTGATAAAGTATCAAGCGACAGCCAAGAAATTGGTCGTGTACTTGATGTGATTCGCGGCATAGCCGAACAAACCAATTTACTGGCACTCAATGCAGCGATTGAAGCGGCTCGGGCGGGCGAACAAGGCCGTGGCTTTGCGGTTGTTGCCGACGAAGTCCGTTCATTGGCATCGCGAACTGAAAGTTCGATTCAAGAGATTCAGCAAATGATTGAAAGCTTACAACACGGTTCATCGGCCGCGGTTGTGGTCATGCAAAAAAGTAAAGAACAAGCTGAACACAGTGTCGAACAAGCAAGTAAAGCCGGTGAATCATTAACTCAGATCACCGATTCAGTATCAGCGATTAATGATATGGCGGCGCAAATTGCCACCGCAGCGGAAGAACAAACCAGTGTAAATGAAGAAATAAATCGAAATATCACGAATATTTCGACCATTTCAGACAGTACGGCTGTTGAAGCTGACAATACACATAACGCCAGTAATGAACTCGCAAATCTTGCAGAAGACCTCAATACGCAAGTATCGCAATTTCGAGTGTAAACTAACTCAGGCAAAATAACTGCTCTAGGCTAATAAAATAGGGGAATATAACATTCCCCTATTTTGTTTGTAACGACTCTTAATTGTTAAGCTGTACATCGCCTTTAATATGCTTGCTACGCACCGAGCCGGAGCCATCATCGGTAATTATCAAGCCTCCTGCGTGTGTTACGTCAATATCGCCCGAACCATCATCAATGGTCACAACGCCTGTGATGTCATCGATAGAAATTCCGCCACTGCCATCTTCAATTGACACGTTGCCATTTACGTTTGAAATAACAAGCTCGCCCGAACCATCCTCGACCGATAAATTACCGGTACTACTTTTTAGCGTGATGTTGCCTGAGCCATCGTCAATATAAATATGATGTCCGCCTTCGATATCAAGATTGCCTGAGCCATCTTCTATATCAATATTTGCCGTCATGCCCCTAATGATAATATCGCCAGAACTGTCGTCTAACTCGATATTTAACCCTGCGGGCACAGACACTTTCATATCAATACGTGGTGAATTTCCAGAATACCAGGTCATTGAAGAGCCCGTATGTGCGTCTGCCGAAAGTGCTATTTTGTCTCCTTTCGATACGAGTTCTAACGCATAGTTCTTCTCGTCTGTAGTATAAATAGTGGCATCAATCGATACGTAATTTATGTTCGCGTCGCCAACTATTTCGATATCGCCCGCATTAATGTCGACCACCAGCTTTTTAGCATCAATAACATCTACGCGTAAAGACTCTTGTAATTCTTGTGTTACTTTCGCGCCACTATTACTATCTATATAAACCACGCAACCCGATAGCATCATCGCTGCACTTAAAACTAATGATTTGTTTAACATATTTAATCTCAAATAAATGGAGAAGGTGAGCAACGAGCTCACCTTATAATTAGACTCTATTGTTAAGTAATTAGTGTTTAAAAAGCAACTATTGCTGATTATTTAACGAATATATTGGCGGACGAGAAATAAGTTCGCGCAGCGGCCAATAACATGCGAACAATGAAATAAAACAAACCAACAACAAAGTAACAATAAAAATGTAAATCAATGCCACGGAAAGGTAAGGTGCAAATGTCGCCATAAAAAATACATAACATAGCACTAAAATCATGACGCTAACTAGCAAACCAATTACGAGATTGCGGCTATTGTCTTTTAATACCATAGCTAATATTTGCTTGGGTGACGCACCAATCGCCATTCGTGTACCGAGTTCAAATTTTCGCAATAAGGTCGCGTAGCTGAGTACACCATAAAGCCCAATCACAGCCAAAATCAAGGTTAATACCGCAAGTAACGCACTGGTGATAGCGGTAGTGTACTGACTAAACAAGCGCGCCGTTTTGGCATTATTCATACTGTCAAATTGTAGTACAGCAAAGCGCGGCGCATGCTTTTCGACAATTGATACGATTTGATTACGAGACAGTCGCGTGCCATTTTCGAATTTAATTAAAAAGCTACGACGTCCTGGTGATGAAGACTCGTACACGCGACTCGGTACTTCTGTTTGCCCCGGTATTGTCATACCTTTTACTACACCAACAACAATTGATGGGTCGCGACCTATCATGAGTTTCATACCAACGACTGAGCCCTCTGGGTTGAGCGTTTTTGCAAACGTCTCATTAACAATGCTGTAAAGCTTGGCCGATCGCACATCTTCTTTGGTCAAGTAACGCCCTTCGATTAACGGCTGCTGCAGCATTTGAAAATAATTTTCATCAATTGTTTTACCATTTGGTAAAAAGTGCTCATCGCTCGATTCAATGGTTGTTGCCCACGTACTGAAATTACCAAATGGCGAAGAGGATTGACTTACAGACGCGATATTAGATTCAAGTTCAAGGCCTTTTTTTAATTCATTGAGCTCGGCAACACGTTCTGGATACGGGATCTCGTTTGTTGTTACTGGCCTTAAAGATAACTCATATATATTGTCGTTATTGACACCGAGCGGCTGTAAAATCACACTTAAAGACGATTGGAACAAACTTAAATTAACAAACACTAATACAGTCACGATGGTTATTTGCGACACAACAAGGACTTTTCTCAGCTTCTGAGATACTTGAATGCCCGTTCCTTTACCACTTGATTTTAACCCGATCGCAAGTGCTTTGTAGTTGATCATTCTGCGACCAATTGTTGCAAGTACAATCGAAATCATCACACTGATCACCAATGCACTCATTATCGTCACACTATTGAGCGATAATTCAGATATTCGCGGGAGCTCATCTTTTAGATACGTTTGCATGACTGAAAATCCAAACTGCGCGACAAGAAGCGCAACCAAACCCACACCGACCATCAACAAATTAGTTTGATTTAATAAAAGTCTAAATAGATCTTTAGGGCGAGCACCTAATGCACCATGAATTGCCAATGCACGATGGTTTTGCGCAATATGTGAAATATATAAGTTTGCAATATTAGCTAAGGCGATAAGCAATAAACCAACGATACCAATAATTAAAAAATAAACAGTTGTACCACTTTCACCTAATATCACTTTATGTAGTTGAGATACCGTGATAGACGCGCCCCAATGTTCAAAAAAAGAATCCCCTGCTACCTGCTGCTTCCAATGGTCTCCAACCAGTGTTGATAGCGATTGCGTCGCTTGTGATGGAGTCAATCCCTGTTTTAAACGCGCGATCATCACCAAATTGCTATCGACATTGCCGTATGACTGACGACTAAATTCATCAATGCTATTGAAATCAAACGGTAAATAAATTTTCGTATGGAGCCCACTTTGCACTAATTCTGGTTCAACAAAACCTTCGTTAATGACCCCAATAATGGAATAGTTTCGCCCTTCTATTCGTACTTTTTTATCCAAAATATTTTTGTCACCAGCGAATTCTTGCTGCCATGTTAAATAACTAATAACAGCCACAGGGTTATGCGTATTAAAGTTTTCACTGGCTTCAAACGCACGTCCTAAAGCCATATTGACCCCCAACAATTGAAACCACTCGGGCGTCACATATGCGGTGAACAACGTTGGTTTATTATTAACAGATTCGACAATTTGACGTCCATACTCAATCATACTCACTGAATCAAAGTGACTATGGTTTTGATATAAATGGATCATGCCCGGATAGGTAAATGCGGGTACGTCATCACCTGTTGCGTTGTTATGTATGCTGTGCCCAACACGCACCAGCTTCTCTTGTGTAGGATAAGGCAGTGGTTTTATCAGCATAACGTATGCAAGTGTCAACACACACACTAACGCACCCAGTGTAAAACCCATCGTTGACACAATTGAAAATACAAAGTTCGGTTTTTTCTTTAGATTATTAATTGCTTCTTTAAATTGATACATCATGCTGGCTCCTCAATACGTGCTTGATCGCCAACCAACTGAGGTGCCGACAAAATTTTTCCGTCTAGAAGCTTTAGCTGCGTACGCGCCATATCCGCATAGCGTGCATCATGCGTAACCATGCAGATAGTGGTCCCTTCTTGATTAAGTTTTGCAAGCACATCCATGATTTGGTCGCCACTAATTGAATCAAGGTTACCGGTTGGCTCGTCGACAAGCAGGATAGCAGGTTTGGCGACCAGCGCGCGGGCAATAGCAACGCGCTGTTGTTGTCCGCCAGAGAGCTGATTTGGCATATGACCCGCACGATGACTCAGTCCTACTTGCTCTAAACACGCATTGACACGCACCGTCAATTCATTTTGTGATGGTTTTGCTTGTGAGTATCTCAGTGGCAATGCGACATTATCGAACACATTGAGATCATCAATAAGATTAAAACTTTGAAAAATAAAGCCAATATGTGCATTTCGAATAACCGCAGCCTGTTCCAGTGATAAGTTTGATGCATCTTGGCCAGCCACTTCATAAAATCCGGACGTTGGCATGTCAAGCAGCCCAAGAAGTGACAATAAGGTCGACTTACCGCAGCCAGACGGCCCAGAAATACTGACATAATCACCCTCATTAATCTCTAAACTCACATCACGCAGTGCATGGGTTTGCATTTCTTCTGTTTCATATACTTTGCTGATATTACGCATTTTAATTACTGTGTTCATAATCATCCCCATTAATCAATTTTTATTGTGTTCGTTGTTGCAGCTAAGCTTGAAAGATCAGAAATAATGAATTGTTCAGAATCATTAATCCCTGATAATACCTCAATATAGCGTCCTGCGCTGCGGCCAAATGTGACTTTTGTTAAGTGCGCGATTTGCGTGTCGCTATCCACTTTAAATAAGTGTGATTCAGCATTTGCAAATACATTTGCGGGTTTTTCGATATACGTGACATTGTTAAGTTTAGCGATACTCACCTTTGCATCAATCGCCAATTGTGGACGAGCACTCTTAGGTAAAGCGTCTGGCAAAGCGATTTCGACTTCAATCATATTGTCTTTTACAATCGGGTCGATCCGCACAATTTCACCATCAACAGACTGCTGACGTAAATCGACTTTTGCAAATTGTCCAATCGCTAAATCCGCGGCATCAGTTTGTGACACTTGGATCAATGCATTGAGCTTTGACGTGCTGCCCACTAAAGCGATTTCTTGACCAGGCGTCACACTTTGACCAAGACTCACGGCAAGATTTTGTAAGACGCCGGAAAACTCCGCGCGAACGGCCAGTTGCGACACTTGCCTTTGCGCATTTGCAACAATTCCTTGTTGTTGATTAATACGTTCTTGCTGAATCGTTTCAGACTCGCGGTGAACCAATTTAAGCTGTTCAATACCTTGCGTCATGATAGCGATACGTTCTTTTAATTGGCGCTCTTGCAGCTCACTGCGCTTAAATGCCAGTTGTGACACAATGCCCTTATCAACAAGTCCTTGTTCTGCGGTACGTCTTAATTCGGCACTCTCGTACGATGCTTTTATTTCGGCTAGATTTGCCGACTCTCGTAGTAATTCTCGTTGATTATTTAACTTCAACTGACGTAAGTTGGCATTTAGTTTTGCCAGCTCTTGTTGCTCGCGCGTGACCATTTCGTCAAGCTCTGGGTTATCAAGTTCAACCACAATATCGCCTTCATTCACTTGCGCGCCTGGTTTTAAGTGGATCCGTTTAACCACCGCATTATTGCGCGCTGTCAAAAGCGTCACTTCATTTGATTGCAATATGCCGTATCCAGAAACTGTGACATCAATTGAGCCTTTTTTTGCGGTTGCAAATAAAAAGTCGCTACGTTGAACTCGGGTCTGATTAGGTGCGATAAGCAACCAAACGAGCATCAAAATAAATGCGAACATGGCAATAAACATCCATGTCACTTTCGATAAGCCTGTTGGTTTTTTGGTTTGTTTTACGACGTCCATAACGGCACTCCCTAAATTAATGTTATTTAGCCATTGCGAACGATATGCCAAAATTGTAAATCAATACAAAACATACACTTAGCTTAGACCCTTATGTTTCATATATAACGAAGAGTCCGATATCGGACGGATTGAGTCCGTTTTCGCACCCTGTTCGTCATTATTTTCAACATTCAGTTTTTGAACTCGAAAACCGCATGTTGTCGCTAGTTATAAGAAAAGATTGGAGAAATTAGCCTTTATAAATCAGACGTTGTCATTTAAAGTTGGGTAATATAGTTTTGGCACGAAACTCGCTTTTCAACTTTTTTAACATCAATCACATTAATTATGCAGCACACAATACTTATCGTTGAAGACAGCCCTGAAATTCGACTTAGCACGCGTTTTATGTTGGAAGATCACAATTTTTTGGTAGAAGAAGCAGAAAACCCGCATTACGCGTTAGAATATCTTGGCAATCATCCATCGCCTGACTGCATTTTATTGGATATGAACTTCACCCTGGATACTACCTCAGGCGACGAAGGACTGCGTTTTATCAAACAACTAAAAAAATCGGGTTTTGCAATACCAACGATTGCAATGACGGCGTGGTCCAGTATTGATTTAGCGGTCGAAGCAATGCAATTTGGTGCAGTCGACTTTATCGAAAAACCATGGAAAAACGAACGTATCATTCAGGTCATTCGCCAGCAATTACGGATCAAAGAGCTAGAGCAGAAAAACAAACAACTCGGCCAATTGAACGATAAGCAATCCAGTGAATTTATTTGGCGTTCACCTATCATGAACCAGTTGACTGAGCAATTACGCGCCGTTGCGCAAAGTGACGCAAACATCCTACTCACAGGCAGTAATGGCACAGGAAAAAGCCAATTAGCGCACTATATCCATCAACATTCGATGCGACACAGTGAGCAAATGATCAGCGTTAACATGGGTGCCATTCCTGAAACCTTATTTGAAAGCGAAATGTTCGGACACAAAAAAGGGGCATTTACCGATGCCAAAGAAAGCCGGGTTGGGCGTTTTGAACTGGCCAATCACGGTACACTTTTCCTCGATGAAGTCGCGAATATTCCACTCACTCAACAGGCTAAGTTACTACGTGTACTCGAATCTAGTGAATATGAAGTGGTCGGCTCGAGTCAAACTAGCCGCTGTGATATTCGCTTGGTATGTGCATCAAACGCAAACTTTAACAAACTCATAGAAAGCGACAAATTTCGCCAAGATCTCTATTTTCGTATAAATACCCTCGAATTCCGCGTACCCGATTTAACTGAACGTATTGAAGACATTGAATTATTGGCAAACCATTATGTAACTCGCCACGGTCAAAAATACAATAAACCCGCGCTCACTCTAAGCCGCGGCGCAATTAATGCCATGAGCCAATACACATGGCCCGGTAATGTACGGGAATTGAGTCATTTAATGGAGCGTGCCGTTCTATTAGCTAAAAGTGACCTGATTGAAACTCAGGATTTAAACTTGTCGACTTCAAATACAACGTCACTGCCAATGATGACGCTCGAACAAGCCGAAATAAAACTCATTAAACAAGCACTCGCAATGAGTGATAACCAAATAATGCCTGCAGCAAAATTACTTGGCCTAACTAAATCATCGATGTATCGCCGGTTAGAAAAATATGATCTCAATTAATGTGTTATCACTTGAACAACTTTTGCGACGTGTCGGTTTATTTATAGCAAGCCTCATTTCTTTGATTTGCTATTTAGCGCTGCGTGATAGCTTCGATAATTACATTGGCATATTGCTCACAACAATGGCTATGCTGGCGCTCTATAGTATCGCTTACATATCAGTACGTGAGCGCATACTTACGTGCTTTCGCAGAATACGGAATCACACTGAAGCGCTCAATAGCGAAGACTATAATTTAACTGGCAAGCCCGCTTTCATTAACGGTGTTGCGTTTGAAGCGCAGCAGCAGTTAATCGAACTCAGTAACACAATGCAGGCAAACAAATCACTCTATGATCAACATGTATTCTTAGTCTATCAATTGATCGAGCATTTTAACGTCCCCATCGTTATTTTAAGAAAACGCCAACAATTAAGTTATGCGAATAACGCCTACTCAGAGTATAAACAACAAGCCTGGCAAAGCTTGCGTTTCGCTTCTGTAAAATCACTCGGTCTTGAATATCATGATGAACAATGGCAATTCAGAGACCCTTTAGCCCGTCAGAAGTGGCAGATCAAACACAGTGAATTTGTTGACCAAGGACAAGCTCATCAATTACTGGTGATGATTGACCTTGAAGCGACACTGAGAGCGAGTCAACTCAAGGCGTGGCAGCAAATTATTCGCGTACTAGGTCATGAAATTCGCAATTCATTAACGCCAATCACCACACTCGCACAAACATTAAATAAACGTTTGGAAAAGCCGTCAGAGCAGCAAGCAATGACAATGATTTCGGAGCGTTGCCAACATTTACAAGACTTTGTCGCCCGTTATGCATCCATTCAACAGCAATTGAAGCTAAACCTTGCGCCTTTTTCATCACGCGTCTTAACTTCACGACTCAGTTCCCTCTACCCACAGGTAGAATTTACCATTGAAATACACAATGACACCCTCTATGGCGACAGCGCGTTCTTACAACAAGTATTTATTAATCTAGTTAAAAACGCGGTTGAGGCATGTCATGAGCAACCCCATATCCATATTTACATCAAAACAGTTAACGACGTGAGTGAAATAAGCATCAAGGATAACGGTCACGGTATCGCCAACCCCGACAATCTATTTGTTCCTTTTTATTCGACTAAACAAACAGGGCAAGGTATCGGGTTATGCTTTTGTCAAAACATTATTGAACAACATAAGGGCCAGTTAACGCTTACCAATAATTCAGATCACGGTGCTTGTGCTAAGATTGTTCTGCCTCATGTGACCCACACGTCGCAGGTTGAAAAAAGTCGCAGCAAAAATCATGAAAGCGACGCGTCAAACGATTCATAGGTGCATGAGATGAAGTGGCAAATCCGTACTCATAACGAAGATTACTTTCGAGCGGAATTAATGTTAGTTGCTCATCCACATATTGCTCTGCCAATAGCTTATTAACAATGGCAACGCCGTGTCCGCGTTTTGCAAAGGTGCATGCGGTTGCCACTGTATTGGCGTCAATTTTCACTCTCATGGTGAGCTGTTTTTGACGAAATTCACTCTCAATAGCATTACGCGAGCGACGACCACGCCCCAATAAGATTAATTCATATTGTGCCAACTGAAATAAACTAATTGCATCTTGCTGCGCTAACGGGTGTTCTTGACTGAGGGCACACACGGCATCACTTGTAATTAACTGTGTAATCGCTAACCCTGGGAAAGCTTCCGGTAACGGAATAAAGCCGCAATCGACCGAGCGCAGTGCGATTTGGTCCAGTGCCTGTTGCGGATTATGACTTTCCAAACAAATATTCACCTTAGGGTACATTTGCAAAAACTCCGTAACAACACTCGCCAATGGCCCAGCAATAAAGCTATTTGGCGCAACAATTTTCAAAGTACCCGATGTCGCTTCTTTCATATTGCGGGCAAGCGTTGTGACTCGCTCAATATTAGAAAGTAGCACGTCAACCTCAGATAAGAGGCTATGCGCTTCATCGGTCGCAATGAGACGCCCTTTGTCGCGATAAAATAGTGAAAATCCAATATGCGTTTCAAATTGCGCAAGTAAACGGCTGATCCCCGGTTGCGTCATTCCTAGATGCTTGGCAGCGGCCGTCGCCGAACCTGTTAACATAATCTGTGAAAATGCTTCTAAACACCGAATATTAAGCGAACTCATCGACGATTCCATACCTACTCCATAACATATTGTTATACCTAAATAGCATTATTTCATGATATTGCATGACAAAACGAGCATTGTAAACTGGATTTAAGTCAACAATCGGTTGTAGTAGGACAATTAGGTGTTGGCTTAGGTCCCTTGAAAACCTTGAGCACCAGTCACGTGATTGGTGCTTTTTTCAACTTACAGTATGACACAGGCAGTACCAACATGATTGAACCATATACTTTGTTAACGCCAGACGCACAAACCCGTATTCCACTTATTTTTGACTCGCCTCACAGTGGCTTATTTTTTCCAAACGATATACAGCGCTTAGTCAGTGATGATGAATTAAAAACGGGCTGGGATGCATACATCGAAGATTTATGGAGTCACATCGTGGCAGAAGGCGGCACATTATTACACGCAAATTTCTCGCGCATGTTTATCGATCCGAATCGCAGTGCCTGTGATATAGACCCTGAATTACTGCAAAGTCCGATGGACAACATGCATCCTACTCAGTATTCTGCACGAGGTATGGGCCTTATCCGTCGTTTTGTCCTCCCTAGAAAACCCATGTATCAAGACAAACTATCGATTGACGACGTTCAATCGCGAATTTGCTTGTTCCATGCGCCCTATCATCGTGCACTCTTACAACAGTTGACTTCATTTAAACAAACTTTTGGTGCAAGCTGGCATGTAGATTGTCATTCCATGAAGTCGGTCGGTAATAAGATGAATATTGACGCTGGCAGTAAACGCCCTGACATCATTTTAGGTAATAATCTTGACCGCACCGCGGGAATTGAGTTCACTGAGGTAATTAGAGATAGTTTCGAAAAATTAGGTTACCGTGTTGTACTCAATGATCCATATAAAGGCGGTTATTTAGTCACTCACTATGGTAATCTTGCCAATAACCAACATAGTATTCAAATTGAAATCAACCGCGCACTCTATATGAATGAAAAGCGCTTTGAAAAAAATGATAATTATGAGGCCTTTCGCCAAGATTTAGCGCAAGTCGGCCAAACCATAGCAGACTATGTTCGTCATCAAGTTACAGCGGCGCGAGCATCATTATGACAACAACACACACAGATAAAAAACGAACCGTTAATCCAATTATTATCTTAATGGGAATTTTATTTATCGCGATGGCGCTGACGTACATCGTTGATTCCGGCCAATATCAACGAGAAGGCAAAATTGTCGTACCGAATAGCTATCAAGAAATAGAAAAAGACCCATCAGTTAGTGACCTATTTTCGACAAGCAATAAAACGGGCGATGATTTTGCCTATCCAGTGAGTCTAACAGACACCCTAATGTCAATTCCTGAAGGCCTTGAAAAAGGGTCGGGTCTCATCTTTATGGTGCTCATTATAGGTGGCGTATTTGGTATTTTAACAACCGCCGGTGCGATAGACGCAGGGCTTGAGCGCATGATGAGCATGGTTAAAGGCAACGCTTACCTTTTAATCATATTCTTAATGCTGCTCTTTTCAGCAGGCAGCACGTTTTTAGGGCTCGCATCTGAATATTTAATCGTTATCCCTCTTATGGTTGCGATGGCGACACGCCTTGGTATGCAGCCCATTATAGGTTTTGCGATTGTAACCGTTGCAGTAAAAGCAGGCTACCTCTCGTCAGTGACAAACCCACTGCCTTTGACCATAGCGCAACCCCTGTTAGATTTACAAATATTCAGTGGCGCTAAGCTACGCTTTTTCTATTACCTTGTGTTTGTCACAATTGGTATCTCATTTGTCCTTGTGATGCTCAAACGCACCGGATTCGATAGCAATAAACCAATTGAATTTGAAGCCAAATCGCTGTCGGTACGTCATTCTTTAATGCTTATCACCCTCGTCGCAAGTATTGCATTTTTAGTTTATGCATCCAACGAATGGCAGTGGAAACATCATGCAATATCTGCCTACTATATCGGAGTGAGTCTTTTGCTTACACTCATCAGCGGCATGCATGCAAGCGATGCGGCGGATGCGTTTGTCGGTGGTATGAGAAAAGTATTACTCGCGAGCTTTTTAATTGGCGTGGCAACCGCGGTCGCGATTACTCTTAAAAAAGGGTATATCCTCGATACCGTGGTGTATTCATTGATGCAATTAATTGGTGAAGGCGGTGCGACTGTATCGGTCATTGGCATGTTTGTGTCGCAGCTACTACTTGACTTTTTAATCCCATCAACCTCAGGACAAGCCGCAGTCAGTATGCCTATTTTAGGCCCAATCGGGCAGCTCTCCGGGGTACCGCCACAAACGACTGTCGCCGCATTTTTATTCGGCAACGGGATAACTAATATAATTACACCAACGTCAGGTACCTTATTAGCATATTTAGCAACAGCCCGTATCGGCTGGTGGCAATGGGCAAAATTTGTCGCCCCACTTTGGCTTATTTATATTTTTGTTGCCATCATACTACTTGCGATTAGCGTGCAACTCGGTGCATAAGTGTAAGCAGATATAAAAAGCAAAGACATATAGTTCTTTGCTTTTTTTATAAAAGCCCCTACTCTAGCTTAAAAACATGACTTGGAATAAATAATGGCAGGCGAAACAAATCTTAATGCCTTGATAAGATCAATGAAACCAAAGCTCATTGATGGGGTATTTGTATATGTAACAACGCAAGAGACTGAGTTCAATTTAACCGAGTTAAAGCCGTTGGCATCAATTTTAGAGCAAGAAGGGCTAACCCTAGTGCTCGACAAAGCCGTTGCAAAACGTAATCACTTTGATTATTTAGGCGACTATCGCTTAATTAGCCTACAAATTCACTCCAGTTTAGAGGCCGTTGGTTTGACCGCTGCATTTGCAACAGCCCTTTCTCAGGAAAATATCAGTGCCAATGTACTTGCTGGTTACTATCATGACCATTTGTTAGTGCAGGAAGCGGATGCCGAGCGTGCAATGTCTGTACTCACGCATTTAAGTCAACGAGGCGTATCATGAAACGTCGCATCGAGGTCGTTGACTATTGTCCTAGCTGGCGTGATAAATTTAACAACGAAAAAAGCGCCTTAACAGCAGTTTTACGCCAACCAAAAGCACGTATTTGGCATATAGGGAGCACTTCAGTAGCAGGGCTTGTGGCAAAACCAATTATTGATATCTTAGTTGGCCTACCACAAGTCGACGAAATAGACCGCTATAATAAAGAATTAGCAAAACTTGGCTATGTTGCCAAAGGTGAAAATGGCATTGCTGGTCGTCGCTATTTTCAAAAAGGTGGCATACAGCGCTCTCATCACATGCATGTGTTTGGTCTTGATCACCCAGCGTTAAGGGCACACCTTGCATTTCGCGATTACTTGCGTCTCAATGCGGATATTGCAACTGAATATGGCCAAATTAAAACAGCTGCAGCCCTAAGCTGTCAGCACGATTCAAATCAATATATGGCGCTTAAACATAAATTTGTTGAGCACCATCTCGCCATCGCACTCGATTCGATGACAAAGCAACGTTAACCGGCAACGAAGCAACTAATTAGTAGCGCTACTATTCAACTTACGCCCTAAATTGTATACAATTTATTTTTATTTATACTATGGCTTGATTATGTCACTCGATTCACTCGCAAAGCGCTACGTACAACTTACTCTTGCCCTCGGTGAGCACCACCCACACTATATCGATGCTTATTATGGCCCTGCGGATTGGCGACCGACAGAAAAAACTGAACTGGATGAGCTCGAAAGTCAAATAGCTTGCTTGTGCACTCAGTTGACAGAGCATTCGGCACCAGAAGATGAACAATTACGACTTCACTTTTTGCAAGTGCAGGCACGTGCAATGACCGCATTTCTGCAACTTGTTAAAGGTAAGCCAATGCCATTTGATGAAGAGTCAATTCATCTCTATGACGCAGTTTCACCGCAAATTAATGAACTACAGCTCGATATCACCCTTGAAAAATTAGCCGATGCGCTACCAGGCAGCGATCCACTTAACGAACGATTTAGCCAGTTTGTTGAACAATTTGTCATCCCTAAAGATAAATTAGATGCCGTATTTAGTGCCGCAGTCGATGAATCTCGCAGACGAACCAAACAGTATATTGTGCTAGATGACAATGAAAGCTTTTCAATTGAGTATGTCACAGACAAAGTGTGGAGCGGTTATAACTGGTATCAAGGTAATAATTACAGCCTAATACAAATGAACACTGATTTTCCGATTTATATCTCGCGCGCAGTTGATTTAGCAGCCCATGAGGGGTATCCCGGTCACCATGTTTTTAACTCGTTAATGGAAAAGCATTTAGTAAATCACAAAGGATGGTTTGAGTACTCGGTATACCCTCTGTTTTCTCCGATGTCATTACTTGCTGAGGGCAGTGCCAATTACGGTATTGAAGTGGTCTTCCCGCGAGCCGAACGAATTCAATTTGAAAAGAGCGTCCTGTTTCCACTAGCGGGTTTAGATAGCAATTTAGCCGAGCAGTACTATTTAGTACAAGACCTGGTGCAAGAATTATCCTATGCCGACAATATGGTAGCAAAACGCTATTTAGATGGCGCTATAAATCGTGAAGAGGCAATTGCTTTACTCGTTAAATACACGCTTGTAAGTCAAGATAAAGCCACGCAGCGTCTCGGGTTTATCGAAGCAAATCGCGCGTACGTGATCAACTACAACTTAGGGCAAGATATCGTCAAAGCTTATGTTGAAAAACAAGTCCCATCGCGCGATCCGATAAGAATTTGGCAATGCTTTACGCATTTACTAGCAAACCCAAAAACAGCCAGCATGATGCAATGAGTCAAACCAATAAATCGTTAGTAAATTATAAAAAAATGCCAATCAAGGATTGGCATTTTTTTCAGTGATACTCTATTTTCCATCTGCGTAAAATCAAATACACGACGGTCGTGACTCATCATTGTCACAAATCCGACGCAAATCGACACTATCAATACCGATAACAAGTACAATCAAACATGTTTATTTATTCGCAGTTGCCTTACATATAACATGCTCCAGCCCTAGATAAGTGAGAATAATTGTTTGAAGTTGTTTACTTTTTAAAATGCTCACATTTGTTTGAAGTTGTTTCAGCGATATTCGCGAGTTCACTCTAAAAACATTAACAATTGTGCGAATTTGTACGAATTAGCACAAGAGCACTTGTACCCAGTCAAATTGTTATTATTCTGTAACATTCATTACATAGAAAGTTTGAAAACTTGTTACGTTGTTGTAAGGGATGAAATAAGAATAAATGATCATGGGCAAAATGACTGTTGTATTTGCTGCGGTGACAATGCTAGCTTTTGCTGTACAAACAAAGGCTGAAGCCGAGTACATCACGACTCAAGATTGGAATTTTTCGCTATCGTTTGGTTATGGGGAATTACAAAATCCCATTGGCAACACTGACAATGTGACACTGTATGCATTGCCAAACGTTCAATTCTATAACGATCGCTTTTTTATCGACAATACAACTGTCGGGTATAGCCTGTTTGAAAATAATCACCTTTATTTCGACATCATTGGGCAACTCAATGACGACGGACTCTATTTTAATTTTGAAGATTTCGGCGTACTTAGCGCAATAGGCCTCGACGCGGCTAGGGGTATAGACTTACCGAACATAGAACGTGATATTTCATATTTAGGGGGCGTGGGCTTAGGTTATCTTTGGCACGACACGTTAATTAGCATGACTTGGCTAAATGACATAACAAACACACATCATGGTGATGAGCTCACTGTTAAGGTCGGTCGCCAACATAATTTTGGCGAAACTCAAATCGGTTTAAATTTAAGTGCAACACGTAAAAGCCATGATTTATTGCGTTATTACTATCAAATAGAGCAATCCGAAAGTGTCATCTTTGCTGGAACTTATGTGCCAGAATCAGCAGGTATCAATTATCAGATCCATTTCACAATCGACCAACCAATAGGACGAGGCTGGTTCTTAACTGGCGCATTAAAAAGAACTTTTTTAAGCAATCAAATAAGCGACAGCATTATTATTGAACGCCACCATATCGACAATTATTTTGCGGGTGTTAAATATGCCTTTTAGCACATGGCAGTCGAGTCTTATCGCAAAAGGAAGTTTGATTCTTTGCTTCGGGTTTACGCCTGTAGTTTCAGCCCAATTCTCTTGGCAAAAAGAAAATAAAAATAATCAAATCGGTGATTTTCAGTTGATCCCGCATACCTGCGTCATGGAAAAACAACAGACAACTTGTACCCGGGAACTCACCATCACTTTTTCCAGTCACTTCCCTAAAGCAATTTGTATTTATAGCTCATTGAGCAAGCAGCCTATCACATGCACTGATACACGCACTAAACATGTTGTTATGCACAGTATCGATAGCTCGCACGATATCACATTCACGGTGTTTGACAGTCAAAGCAACACGGAAATAGCCAAAAAAACGCTTGAGGTAACCCAATTTAGACCAGTTACCAAACGCATAAAAAGACAGTACGGGATCGGATTACTATGAAAAATAAAAATTTATTACTAATTGAAGATGATGTTCGCCTCGGTAGCTTAATCGCAAGTTTTTTACATCAGCACCACTTTCAAGTAACGCATTTGACGCGTGGCTTTAATATTTACGATCTTGACGATCAAATCGAATTCGATCTCATTGTGTGCGATGTGATGTTACCGGATATCCATGGTTTCAAACTATTTAGTTTACTGCAGAAACACTTTCATTGTCCGATCATTTACTTAACCGCATGTGGCAAGAGTGACGACCATATAAAAGGTCTACAACTTGGCGCTCGTGACTATATCGTAAAACCAATCGACCCAAATGTATTGCTGGCGCGGATCACCAGCTGTTTACGTCAATCAGGTAAAACTGAGCGACCTAAAACGACAATAAAAATCAAAGATTTGCTATTAGACAAAAAACTAAAAAGCGCATATTTAGGTGCAAAAAAACTCGCCCTGACAAAGTTTGATTTTGATTTACTCTACGTACTCGCCGAACATCATGGCGAAGCACTAAACAGAGAATTTTTGTTTCACGCTACCGTGGGCAGGGAATACGACGGCTTAGACAGAACAGTCGATGCCAGAACAATGCGACTTAGAAAAAAAATCGCTGACCTCAACATTCCAGGTCTTGTCATCGAAACAATTTGGGGCAAAGGGTATGCCTTTAGTTACCGAACGATGACCGCTTAAACACCATGAAACATGAATTTTATCGTCTATATTTGCTATTAATTATCGCTGGTAGTGTTGTTATTTGGTCATTCCAACAAATTTACAACACACTTGACCATTCTGCGTCTTCGCATCATATCGAGGTAAGTACGTTAATTAACGCCTACATCGCAGCCGATTCAATCAATGATTTTACAACAATGCCAAATTTTCGCTCTGTATCGCTGGAAATGATTGGCTTTCCAGGGCGATTGGCAGAAAAGATTAAGCAAGGCCATACTATTTCTCTCACCAAAAACAATGGCCAGATTTTTTATTATCAACAGGCAACTCCCAACCAACTGATTGAATTTGGTCCATTCGAATCAAGCGAACACCCATTTGATATTAATCAATACTTAGTTATTCTATTTTATTGTTCACTGGCGCTATTATTGCTCATCGTGATCCGCCCCGTATTTAAAGATCTCCAGCAACTGCAACTTGATGCAATTAAATTTACCAAACAACCAAAGCCGATCACTCATAAAATCCGTGAAACATCACATATTTATCCACTGGCAAATAGCTTTTATATTTTATCGGATAAGGTGTCAAACTTTGTCTCAATGAATGAAAGTTTGTCACGTGCTATTTCTCATGAAGTGCGCACCCCTTTAGCACGTATGAAGTTTCTTCTTGAGGTGATTGCAAATCAAATATCCCCGCAAAACAAAGATTATTTTTTGCAAGATATTAAGGAAATTGAGGCCATGATCGATGACTACTTAACCTTTGCGAACATCGAAAATAACGAACAAGGTATTCAAACCAAACAACAAAATAGTGTGAAATTTATCGAATTAATGGAGCAAAAATTTAACCACTGCCAAACTGATCATAAGATTCATTTTGAGTCAGACGGTAGCGATATTGTCTACAACGAAGCGACTCTTGCACTCGCATGCCAAACCTTGTTATCCAACGCGATTCGCTATGCAAATCACACCATCAAAGTTCGCTTTTCCTCGTCTGACAGTCACTATAAACTCAGTGTCAGTGATGATGGTCCCGGTTTTATTGACCCAGATGATGCAAATCAAAACAATTTCCAACGCGATAGTACAGGCGAGCAGCATAAAGGGTTTGGCATCGGCCTTTACATCGTTAAGAAAGTTGCAATTTGGCATCATGGTGAGTTTATTATTTCTCGCAGCACAAGTTTGAACGGTGCAAAAATGACGATAAAATGGCCTATATCGGATATCTAAAAAAACATTCACCAGTAGATTCTGGGTTAATTTGTTTTGAATTCCTTGTTGAAAAAGTCAATGAACCTTTCTTTTTCGCTCATTGTTATTTTTCGATATTGCGTATCGAAAAAAACGGCACTTCCGTAAAGTTTTTCTAAGTAGTTGTCAAAGTCACGTAAAAAACGTTCATTCAATCGCGACTTAGTACACATTAAATGTCCCAATATATAACTATTCGCTTCACTTAATTCATATTGATACAGCATCTTGCCTGTTTCTTTTATCCAAAACCGTTCTTTTTCAGAAGGATACTCAATAAGCATATCGAAACGACCGAATGACAATTGTTTAAAAATCGTTTCCAAATCTGACGGAACAGGAACAATATTTTTAAACTTCACGCTGTTAAACAAATTGTCGAGTTCTTCCCCGTAACTACGCCCGTTGACACTGCCGAGCAGCATATCAGGCTGCGTCTCAAGTATTTCACGAATGGATAATGGTGATCGATAGTTTAGCTTTGTGGTACTAAATAATTGTAAACCCAAATATAATGAAACAGGCCGACTAGAAATAAAGTGTTCTAACCTCTGTTCTGTCTTAATTAGGTCTGTAAAGCAAACGTTTGACCTATTTTTAAGTCGATATATTTCTTCGATGTCTTTCAATTGCTTAAATTCAAACTCATAGTCCATCATCTCATCAAAAATAAAATGCAATGATTGAGCGCGGCTACTTTTAGTCGGCCCCAGTAAACTTACCGAGTTACTTAAAATCAGTATCTTTGGCTTTTCCAACTTAAACTGTTCTAATCCTGAATAAGCGTATGAATCACGGTAAATAGCGCCAAGCGTTCCATTGTTTCTAAGTTTTTCCATCTGAATATCGAATCTTTGAGCAAGTGCCCTGCCTAGCATATTACGTTGAAAAGCAACATAAACATGTCGAGAAGGGAATATTTCAATCGAGCTATAAAGCTTTTTTTCCTCAGGCGTTAAATTGTATGAGTAATCAATAAAAACATCGACGTTACGATTGTTTATCATCGTGAGCCCTGCCTCAATTGATGTCACTTTTTGCGGCTTAAAGCTAGACGAGAGATATCGCTCAAAGTGATACCCATCTAACCAGACAAAACGTTTATCGATTAAATCTGACGGCTTTGATATAGTGAGCTCTTTTTTAAAATATGCAGTAATTGGGTATTCATTGTCTAAATACCATTTTGGAAAATATGCGTTCGGTAACTCGTCCTTATACACGCCAATAACGATATCAATTTCATTTTGATTAAACTTTTCAAGTGACTGCGAAAATGGCATATGATTAATCGATAATTCGTCATTAGGTAAAACAGCCCGTAATACATCAAAATAAATCCCTGTGCCGTCTTCATTGGTATAGTCGTACCACAACTCTGTACCTATTCTTATTTCACCACTGTATATCTTGATTGAAAATATCAGCGAAACTATGCAACACCATTTCATCAAATCGATATTCCCCCTACTAAGGAACAAGTTTTATCACAAATTATCGGTAACCTTCGCAGGTTGTTAGGTAAGTATAGTTAACTTTTGACCACATAAAGGCTATACGGCTTTATCGATAACTACCATCTTGATATAAGAAAATGTGCTAACGTTTTATACCCTATAGAAAAAATGCAACGAAGTTCTGTAATGGTCAGATTGTTCTCGCTATACTCAAAACTAAGCTCTCAACTTTAAATTACCACTATGCTACTCAAACCAACCCGTGAAAACCTATTGCTGTGCATGGCATTTATCATGCCGCTCGTATTCTCTGTATGGATGGTGCTATTAAATAACTTCGTCGTTGACCAAGCATCATTTACCGGCAAAGAAATAGGTTTGCTACAAAGTATTCGCGAAATTCCAGGCTTTTTGGCATTCACCGCAATTTATATTTTGTTATTTATTAAGGAACAAAAGTTTGCCATATTAGCCTTATTGATTACCTGTATTGGTGTCGCGCTGACTGGCTACTTCCCCTTCGCAATTGGCCTCTATATAACTACCCTAATTATGTCTATTGGCTTTCATTATTTTGAAACACTGAATCAATCGCTTACCCTGCAATGGATTGAGAAAGATAAAAGTGCTCATTTTATGGGCCGGGCATTGTCGGTAAAATCAGCGGCGTCATTATTAGCCTATAGTGCAATTTGGCTAATGATGAGCCAGTTTAACTGGCAATATCAAAGCGTTTATTTATTTTGGGGCGTATTAGGTTGTGTTTTAGTAATACTACTTTACCTCTATTTTCCACAATTTGAGGTTGCTCATGAACAAACTAAAAAGATTATATTGCGCAAACGTTATTGGTTATTTTATGCCCTCACCTTTTTTAGTGGTGCACGACGACAGATCTTTGTCGTCTTTGCGGGCTTTTTAATGGTCGAAAAGTTTAATTACTCGGTCGCCGATGTCAGCGCGTTATTTATTATTAACTATCTATTTAACTGGGCATTCGCTGCAAAAATTGGTAAATGGATTAGCCATGTTGGCGAGCGTGCTGCGCTTATTTTCGAATACGTTGGGCTATTTATTTTATTTATCTGCTACGGCCTCGTTGAAAATGCAACAATAGCCGCCTCACTTTATGTGATCGACCATCTATTTTTTGCCTTGGCGATTGCAATAAAAACCTATTTTCAGAAAATAGCTGATGAAAAAGATATCGCCTCAACCGCCGGCGTGAGTTTTACCATCAACCACATTGCGGCAGTGGTGATCCCTGCGTTACTTGGCTTAGTCTGGTTGCATTCACCAACTTGGGTATTTTTCGTTGGTGCAGGGTTTGCTTTTTGTTCACTCTCGCTCGCATTTTTAATTCCGAACAAGCCTGAAAAAGGATTCGAAACACGCCTCACGTCATCTTAAGGGCATAAAAAAAGGGCTATAAACCAACTGTTTATAGCCCTTTTTTCAACTCAATTAATTACCTGAAATGGTATGAAGACTAGCCTTCATTAACAAGTTTATGCAACTCATCAAGTGATGCAGCAATTTTTACGCCAGGAACATTTGTGCCAACCGTTGCTTCAAATGAGCCTTCAACCGCTGAACGGAACGACGTAAACGAGATACGATAAACACCACGCACAAGCGCTTTTGAAGGGTTATTTATATCGGTTGTTTGGCGCAGTAGCGAATTATAGCTCTGACCACCTGGGTTCTTCGGCAATTCGCTGCTATCGTCATTTAGCGTAAGCGTTTGCAGTGACTTTCCGCCTTTTTTAATTTTAGCCGGATCAATGATATTCATGCGATCGAGTACGATATATGTATCGAAATATGTTTTCGGATCGTTGCCAAATTTCTTTGTATAATTGGCGTTTACAAAGTCGCTATTACTTGGTTTGCTAACCGCTGGCGACATCATCGAGACACCAATTTCATCAACAGCTGCAGGCACCCAAGCATAAAGATAATATGCATCTTTATTCTTATATTTACCGTCAGGCTTGATTGATTTATCTACGTAACCGAAGTAGTTACTGTAGTTTGCATACGGTAAACGCGCTTCTAAACCCGCAACGCCCTCTGAAATTGAACTTTTCAGTGCAGGACCCGTTGCCATACACGCGCTTAATGATAATACAGATGTAAGTGTGATAAGTGTTTTTTTAAACATTGAAATTTCCTTTTCGTCCCTTGTTTTCAACGGCGACCATTTTACATAAAAAAAGGTACGCCGCAATAAAAAAGGAATAAAAAGAAAAAAAATATACAAAATAATTCACTCTTTATTCACATTGAAAAGCTAAAAATATAGATTATTTTGTCAATACCTTACCAGGAAGTTGGCGATTAAATTCACCGCTTTCAATTACCTGAATCCCATTAACAATCACATGTTCAACACCCGATGACAACTTGTTCCAGTGACTAAAATCAGCATTGGCGCTATAGTTTTTAAGATCGAAAACAATAATATCGGCCATACTACCAACTTGTAACAGACCTCTATTTGATAATCCCAGCAGTTGTGCCGTCGCATAACTTGAACGATTAATAAATTGCGCCAACGTTAACAATTTTTTTTGCTTCACATAGACTGTATATTTTTGTGGGAAACTCGCGTATTTACGCGGATGGCCATCGCTGCCGTCGCTGGAGCTAACCACCCAAGGTTGCACCATAAAGTGCTCTACATCAGCTTCAGACATATTAAATGACGCAATTTTTAAGCGCGGGCCACGGATCAATTGCATCACAGCTTCAGTCGGCGTTAATGCCATATCATGCGCAATGTCAGCAAGCGTTTTACCAACTAAGTCACTGCGTTCTGTAACTGTGATAAGAACGCGCTCAGCACCGCCGCGGCGACGAATATTTTCACTAATTTGTGCAGCTATATTCGCTTTTTGTTTTTGGTCATCTAAACGCGCAACCATCGCCTGTTGCGAGTCAGCGCGAACCCACTGTGGTACCAACGCACCACGAATTGAGGTACCTGATGCAAGCCACGGGTACTGATCGGCCGTCACGATTTGTCCATTTTTTTGTGCAGCTTCAATCAATTTAACCGCATCACGCGATTGACCCCATACGTCAACGCCCAAGGCTTTCAAATGTGCAAGGTGAACAGGTATATTGGCTTTTTTACCAATTTCCAGCGCTTCTTCAAGAGCTCTTAAAAAGCCGATATTAAACGTACTTTCATCACGTAAGTGGGTTTCATAAATACCATTGTACTGCGCGGCCACTTTTGCCAGTTCAACAACTTCGTCAGTCGCAGCAAAATTACCGGGTACATAATATAACCCAGATGATAAACCAAATGCCCCCTCTTGCATTGCCTGCTTGACAAGTGATTTCATTGTGTCAATTTCAGATGGACTCGCAGCGCGTTCAACGCTTCCCATAACGTGGCGTCGAACGGTGTTGTGGCCAACAAAAAATGCTGTATTGGTACCGATACCTTTGCTTTCTAAATGTCGTTTGGTCTTCGCGATATCAAATGGGCCACCACCATCGTTACCATTAACAACTGTGGTTACGCCCTGTGTTAAGTAATTGAGATTTGCATTAGCGGTTTTGCTTTCAAGTTCGGCCAAACTATGAGTGTGCGGGTCAATAAACCCGGGACTCACCACCTGATCGCCAACATCTAAGAAGTTTTTAGTGGCATAGGTTTGACTGCCCTTAGGTGTGACAGCGCAAATTTCATTTCCACATATCGCAATATCGAGTGCCTGAGCTTGAGTGGTGTTACCAACATAGACTTGATTGCTCGAAATCACCATATCTGCATGAAATGGTGTTGCACATGCCGTTAAAAATGCACTGCTGATCATAACCCCGATCAAAGAAATAGATTTCATAGTGACTACTCGATTAACCCTTACTGTTTATTTAAATTTGCTGAATAGGCTTGTTGATCAAAGCTTAACATTGTCTTCATTAAGCTTTTTGCAGCAACTTTTGCACCTAAATATATCTGTTTGCGATTGCTGTTATCACCCATTTCATAGGTCACAGCGTGTACCGCATAAGTATCTGCTATCCATTGCTTAAATACGCCACGGTTCGGATTATGGCCGGGTTTATCGACAACTTTAATGTGGTCTTGTACTTTGCTTAAATCATTTAACCACATTTTGCTAATTTGGTCTGGGTACAAACCAATACCTGTTGGCATCGTGTAAAATACGTCGTCATGGGTAGAGTGAAAATCAAGGGCAAACTGTATTTTGCCACCATCCTGAACAATGCGTTCAATTTTGTCGCGCACTAAGCGCGTTTCGACTTGGCTAAACGCACCCCAGTCACGATTTAAATCAATACCGTTAACATTGTGTCGCCAATGACCCAAAGCTACGCCATCCGGGTTGACGTTAGGTACCATCAAAATATTAAAACGTTGTCGAAAAATACTCGCTTGTTTGCTGTCTTCAAGCAGCGATTCGGCGAATGGGAAATACGCCATTGCGCCTGTTAACTCTGGCGGGTGCTGACGCCCTATCACGACGAGCCACTCATTGCTTGGTGCCACTGAACGACTGACGAGTGCATGAATATCGCGCTTTTGGGTTGATAACCCCAATAACTCAAGTTCAACATTCGTCTGTTTTGCCACCTGCTTTGCCCAACCGACATAGGCCGCGTTGGTGATCATTTCTTGACCCGCGATAATTTGTTTTTTATTCGATACAGCAACGTTAAAAACAAGCTGCTTGCTTCGTATTTGGTATTTTAGTGGCTGCCAACTAGTACCGTTATAAGTTGCCTTCGGATGGTAACGGTGACTACCATGGCGGTATTTAATTTTTACTTTGATATTTTTTTGCGCATCAGATACCAATGAAAATGCATACCAAGGACTATTATTAATTGGTGTGTTTTCAGGCGTAATTTCTAAATTGACAGTATCGCCTTGAAATTCGCATTGATTTACCCGTGCACCACTAAAGCTATAATCGAGCGTCACACCATCATGACTACATTGAGCTGCCAATGTCGCAAAAGACAATGAACAGCATGTTACAAGTACGAATCGAAATAGAATTGCCATAATTTCCTCTAAAAAAATGAGCACCCTATTTGGTGCTCATTACAACAGGCAGAATTAAAATGATTTAGTTACATCTAGATAAAAGTAACGACCGCGATTGCTATGAGCACTTGAAAAGTAGCCAAAGCTTTGGTCGGCAATCGGCGGTTTCTTGTCTTCTAGGTTTCTTACTCCTAAACGTAATCGCGTATCACTTAATAGGCCATTCGTTTCAATTTTATAATCACCGTACACATTCACGCGGGTATAACTGTCAATTGGTAGCGGTTCACCTTCTTTTGTTGTAATACTGGTATCAACAAAGTCACTGACATAGTTCACGCTAGCGCCCAACGCCCAATTGTTGCGAGAAAAACGAAGTGAACTGTATGCGCGCCATTCAGGGCGTCCATTTTGCTTCATTAAATCACCTGCGCCGGTCACAATAATATCATTCGGCACAGCTGGGTCGCCTGCTTCTTGCGCTGCTAACACCGCCGCAGTGATTGCATCAGCTTCCTGTTCAAATCGGATCATTCGTGCCGCATTGGCTTTTAATGAAAATTTACCAAAATCTGTTTTAAGGTCGTAGAAAATACTAAAGTCAACGCCTTCAATTTCTCTCGGGTTTAAATTATTGTATTGATTATTAACATGCTCAACTTCGCCATCTTCACCACGGATCACATCTGGGTTACTGCTGCCTTGCGAGCGCATTAACGAATCGTACAATAAATGGGTTTGGCTATTTAAAATACCAACCACGCCTTCTTGCTTAATGTTCCACCAGTCAGCGGTCAAAGTAAGGTCATCAAGCGGCGAAAAAACGATGCCAAATGATGTATTTGTGTCATCTTCAGGTTTTAAGTTCTTGTTACCACCGCGGATCTCGGTAATGCCATAACTAGAGTCGGTGACTGGATCGTAGCGCGTATTAGAACGTGAAATACCGTCTTCAACAACTTGCGGTAAGTTCGGCGCTCTAAACCCTTCAGCATACGCTGTGCGCACTTGTAGCCAATCGGTTGGCATCCAGCTAAGCGCAACTTTCGGTTTAGTTACAGAGCCCACATCAGAAAAATCTTCAAAGCGTGCTGCAACTTGTAATTCTAAACTTTTGGCGAAAGGTCGGTCTTGCAGTAACGGGGCAATAAACTCAACATAAGCCGAAAATACGTTACGACTGCCGCTTGAACTCGGGGTGTTACTCGAACCCATAGCACTACTTTGTGATAGTAACTCGCCTGTGTTCATATCGATAAATGGCTTACTTCCATCAAGCAATTCATCACGTGTATCACGATAGCTCTCACGACGATACTCTACGCCACTGGCCATACCGACTTCACCGTCGCCAAGAGCAAACAATTCTGGATTCGAAATTTTAAAATCAGCCATGGCAAGCGATGTTTTGCTCTCGCGCGTCACATCAACCAAGAACGAATCGATCACCGCCTGCGAGTTTACTGTGGTGTCACCTGACGTCCAATTATTTAAATCGGCGCCATTAAAAATATTGTAAGCGGTTGTCTGGTCTTGACTATTAACGGCCGCTTGAAACTTGTTAGCATCTATGCGGTTATATGCCGTATCGACAGTTTTGGCTTCAGAGTAAAGCACTGCACTTTCCCAGTCCCAGTCATTAAAATAGCCTGAAACTCCTGATAACAAACGATAGCTTGTATCGTCAACTTCGATATGACGGGTGCCTGAGTCCACGGCGCGATAACGGCGGACAGTGACTTCTTCGCCAAATGGATTATAAAAAGCATCTTTTGAGATAGTAAAGCGCTGCGCTGTTAAGTTAGCCGCTTGTTCACGAGTTCGCTCTGATGTTGCAGAATAATATATCGCCTCACCAAACAGCTCCATATCGTTGCCTAACTCATGGGTTAGATAACTGTATAAATTGACACGGTCGACGTCTGAGGTCATTGACTGCTCTGTGGCACGATCATAACGTAAGTCGCGTGACAAGCTGCCTTTATCGGCACATAAGCCATCACCTAAATCAACCACACATCCTGACATCGTATCAGGTTGAATATAAAATGTTTTTAACGATGAGGTCGAGAATTCACCCCAAGGTGTTGCTGTTGAACGGTTATCTAGTTGAGTATCGCCGATATACTCTTCTGGCAGCGTTTCGTATTCGCGTCGGTCTTGCGATGCCGAATAATCACGCTCTGATGCCATCATTCCCTCACGAGAGTATAGGCCTGCGGATAACGTGATATGCGATTTATCTTCATTAAAGCTAAACCCGGTGGCCGCAGATAAACTGGTTTGAGAAAGCGATGTGCCTTCAGATGTACCATAGTTTGCACTGACTCGGCTGCCTTCATAGTCATCTTTTAAAACATAGTTAACAACACCGGCAACCGCATCTGAGCCGTAAATCGCAGCGGCACCATCACGCAACACCTCTACTGTTTTTAACCCTTTGATTGGTAGCGTATTAGCGTTCACCGTTGAGACAGGGACGAAGTTTTCTGTTTGCGTGCCAGGGTGCAATACTAAACGACGCCCATTTAACAAGGTTAATGTATTACCTGTACCAACGCCGCGTAAATTAATTGATGATACATCACCTCGTGCATCATTGACGCCGCCGATGGCCCGTTCATTGTTAAACGAAATTTCGCCGATTTGTGGAATTGAGCGCAATAATTCATCACCCGTCGTGGCACCCGTATTTGCAATATCTTCACTGGTCATCACTGTTGTTGGCAGAATACTATTTACCTGAGTGCGTTTGATGTTTGAACCCAACACCTCGATACGCTCTAGTTCATTATCTTTTTTCGTTTCAGTTTCAGCCATCGCCTGCGATGACAGACCCGCAAGTACACACAATGCAATCGCACTGAGTTGATACCCTTGATTTCCCTTGTTGTTCATATTGATTACCATTTTATTGTTTTAATACAGGTGCGTTACCACAGTAGGTTAGCAACACGTTGCTCTGTTGACTCAATGCTGACCTTTCTAATCGACACCTTTATAGAAATGACAGAGCTAAAGAAAAATGACAATTCACTCTTATTTGCCATGCTATAACCTAAGGTTATAGGCCACACCGCATTTAACAGTTACAATGCCATTTTGCTGTGCTAATTTAGCAACGAGCAAGCCATTCGCAGCGGCGAGTTGGGCTAGTTTCATATTAAATATTTGCGGATGATATTGCCTTTTTAGTGTAGGAGAATTAAATGCGTTTGCGCCATATTGAAGTCTTTCATGCGATTTATACTACTGGGTCAATTACCAATGCGGCGCAATTTCTTCACGTATCGCAGCCGTCCGTCAGCAAAGTGTTAGCCCACGCCGAGCAGCAGCTCGGCTTCGCATTGTTTGAGCGGGTGAAAGGCAGACTAATTCCAACCGAGCAAGCAAAAACCTTATTTAATGAGGTTGACACAATTTATCGCCAGCTGCGTAGCGTAAGAAATACTGCCGAAAACATTAAAAACAGCGATTCCGGACAATTAAACATCGGAATAACGCCCGCACTTGGCTTTGATTTATTACCAAAAGCGCTGATCAAACTTAAACAGCATGCGCCAAAAGTGCATACTAACATCCAAGTACTGCATAATGAGAACGTGCAACAGGCTTTAATGGAACATAAAATTGACGTTGCATTTATGTTTTCTCCGCCGCCGTTAGCAGGAATAAAATCGCATCACCTCTGCCAATCCGAACTCGTTGTTATGCATCCTGAGCACTACTTTTCAAACACTCTCCACAAAGTTTCCACCGAACAACTTAATGGCGTCGAGCTGATTGGTATTAAAGACAGTGGCCCGCTGGCTGACGTTCTGTTTAATCGACTAACAGAAGATGAAATTAATATCTCGAGCTCAGTCGAGGTCCAAACATATTTTATCGCAGCGCGTTTAGTCAGTCATAATATGGGGTTAACGGTGGTCGACGAATTTACCGCGCAAGGCAACATCACCGATGGCGTCACAATTTCCCATTTTGAGCCGCCAATCAATTTTTCGCTGCAAGCACTTCATCTCAATGACAAACCATTAAGTCATTTAGCGACGCAGCTGTTAGGCTATATTCGTGAGGAACTCGAATTACGATAACACGTTAGCTAAGTGCTATACTAGCAACATATAACCTAAGGTTATACCTCATCAAAACCTTAATACTGTTGCAGGTCATTTGACTGTCATAGAGTAAATATCATAATAAAAACGGTGAGATTTCATTATGATCCAGGCTCCATATTTACTTTTCTTAGGTGACGCAAAAGACCCTTTATCGATTAAAATGGCACGCGGTGTTGCAGATTGGCGACCCGAACTTTGTATTGGCCAATTTAGTTTACCCGGCTGTGAAATCAGCCTCGATTTACCTAAGCTAACCATTGCACAAGCAGCACAAAAAGGCGCAAAAACATTTGTGCTCGGCTTTGCAAATAGCGGCGGCACAATCGACCCCAACTGGTTACCCTATATCGAACAAGCGCTCAGGGCAGGATTCGATATTGTTAGCGGTCTGCACGACAGGCTAATCGATTTTCCACAATTGACGGAGCTCGCAGAAACGCATGGTTGTCAACTCATCGATATTCGCCATCCACGCGAAAAATTTAAAACGGGCACTGGGCTGCCGCGCAGTGGTAAACGGTTACTGACAGTAGGCACAGACTGCTCGGTCGGTAAAATGTACACATCTTTAAGCATTTTCAATGAATTGCAATCGCGCAAAATAGCAAGTAGCTTCAGAGCAACGGGCCAATGCGGCGTGCTCATCGCTGGTTGCGGGCTTGCAATTGACTGCGTGATTGCTGATTTTATCGCTGGAGCGAGCGAACAATTATCGCCAAATAATGATCCCAATCACTGGGATGTAATTGAAGGACAAGGTTCACTGGCGCACCCGGCATTTGCAGGCGTTTCACTTGGCCTATTGCACGGCTCGCAACCCGACGCAATCGTGGTTTGCCATGCATTAAAGCGCAGCTCAATGCGTGGCATCCAAAATAGACCCTTGCCTGATATCAACTCAGTGATTGAGACTAATTTATCGGCCGCAAAAGTAACCAATCCAAACGCCAAAGTCGTTGGTATTTCGGTCAACACGTCAATAGTTTCACAAGCACAGGCGCAAGACTATTGTGATGCACTCAGTGCGCAGCTTAATATGCCAGTGGTTGATCCTATGCGCCATGGTATCGCTTCAATAGTGGATAAATTGTCATGTTAAAAATTATTACGTGCACAAAGTCATGGCCGCTCGCGCAAGAATTTCGTATTGCGCGTGGTGCGAAAAACACAGCAGAAACCATTATCGTTGAGTTGCAAGACGGAAAATATTTGGGGCGAGCAGAAGCCACACCTTACGCGCGCTACGGTGAAAGCCTTGGTTCTGTGCAAGCTCAGATCAACGCGTTAACCGAGAAAAACCTAACGCTGACTGAATTGCAACACGCGATTTCAAATATGCCAGCGGGCGCTGCTAGAAACGCCCTAGACTGCGCCGTTTGGGATTTAACGGCACAACAACACCATGCTAACGTTGCGCAATTAGCAGATTTAAAAACGCCGGAAGCCCTTGTAACCGCGCAGACCCTCAGTATTAATAGCCCTGCTGAAATGGCAAAACAAGCAGCAACATTAAGTTTTGCACCACTTATAAAAGTAAAGCTCGACCAACAGCAAATCATTGAGCGCGCACAGGCGATTCATTTAAACGCGCCAAACAGTCAGTTTATTATCGATGCCAATGAATCCTGGGACCTCGCAACATTAAAAGCCGTGATGCCCCAATTAGCAAAATTCAATGTCGTACTTATTGAGCAGCCATTGCCGGCACAAGACGATCATTTACTCGCTGACCTTAACCCCGAAATCCCGCTCTGTGCCGATGAGTCGTGCCATACTTCCGATGATATCGCTAAGCTCAAGTCGCTATACCAAGCGGTTAATATTAAGTTAGATAAAACGGGTGGCTTAACTGAGGCGATAAAATTACTCGACGCCGCAAAAAGAGAAAATATGCTCATTATGACAGGATGTATGGTAGCAAGTTCGCTTGCCATGGCACCGGCATTTATACTCGCACAATATGCCGATTTTGTTGATTTAGATGGACCTCTTCTGTTAGCACAGGATATCGAACACGGCTTCGAATTTAATTTGACCACCATGTCAAACATACCGGTAAATCTTTGGGGAAATTTTACTAGGGCATAGCAATATGGCTCATTTTTATTCAACACTTCAGGAAGCCCGACATGCAGCTCGTCAATATGGCTTTACAAGCTGCATAGATTTTCGTTCTCGCCGCGCTGAGTGCGATAAAAAATTACCGTCAAATCCACAGAAATACTATCGCGATGAATGGGTAGATTGGTTTGATTTTCTCGGTACTCCCTTACCCCATGAACGACTTTATACCGATTTTAAAACAGCAAAAGAAGTCGCCGCGCGTGCAGGCTTTAAAAATACCCGAGCATATAAACTATTTTGTAAAGATATCGACAGCCGGCTGCCAAAAACACCTGATATTTTTTACAAAGCACATTGGCAGGGCTGGCACCACTATTTAAACCTCACAAAAAGCGACTATTATGAATGCTATAAACAAGCGCAACAAAGTGTTCAACGTCACAATATAAAAACATCACTGTGTTACTTGGCCACACATAAACAACTCGATGCTCGGCTGCCACCCAATCCAATTAAGTTTTATGCCAATAATTGGCAGTCATGGTATGACTTTCTCGGTACACAAAAAAAGCATTATCAACTTTTTGAAACTTACGAGTTGGCTCGAATCGAGGCAAAACAATATAAATTTGTCTCGTCGAGTGATTATGCAAAACGATGTAAATCATGCGACCCACGTTTTCCGTTAAAGCCAAAACAAAAATACGCGGCGCAGTGGCAAAATTGGTCTCACTTTTTATCAAACACGATTTATCAAGGCAATTGCCAGCAAATCGATTTAGAAAAATTGCCGTTTTGCCAACTCAAACAGCAAGTTCAACGGCTTAATTGCAAAACCGTGAACGACTATCTATTGCGGCGCTTTGAAATTGCTGAAAACATTCCCGCGCTGCCAAGTGAACGATATGCCGAATGGCAAGGATGGCGTGATTTTTTAGGTGATAGCTACAGTCCGCCGCCGTTTATCTAATGGGTATGGTATAAATGGTGATAAGAGCCAACATCCTAAATTCAATCTAGATATGCTGGCTCTAAAGAAATAACGGAAGTTAGTCTACACGTATTTCAAGGTTAACGCCCGAAAAAGCACTGTAACCACGAACACCTACATGCCATGTATCTGCACTTGATACACTTTGTGTACATGATTCGCTATTACCATTTTTCCATGGGCGGCAATCATAGCTGCTAGTTGTTGGCTGTGCGCCTTTTCTCACGTAAAGATCCGCATCACCTGTGCCGCCAGCCATCGTTACACTGACAGAGCTGGCATTGCTTGGCGCATCAACTGTAAAGTATTGCCATGAGCCTTGCGCACCCGATAAGTTGTTGTGATTTTGAACGATTGGTAAACCACCTGTTCCACCAACGGTATACGAACCAACAATATTGACATTTGAGTACGCAGAATACGCAGATACCATAACAGCGTATTCACCGGCTTGCGTTAGTGGGCAAGATTCACTATTGCCGTTTTTGTATGGACGGCAATCGTAGTTATTGGTACCGACACTTGAGCCCGCTTTAACATATAAGTCAGCATCACCAGAACCACCAGAAATCGCCACTGAAATATCGCTCGCACCTTGTGGCACAGTAAAGGTAAAGAACTTCTGACCACCGCGACTATCACTAATAGTTTGCGACACATTTTGCTCTAATTCGTTACCTGTTGGCGGTGTTACAGTGCCATTTCTGAAGTTGGCAATAGTCGGTGACGTCAAGTTTAATACACGTGCATTATCATTATCCGACGTCGTCCCCATCACATCACCATTATAGGTTTTATTTGGATTCGACCAGTAATTAATGCGTGTACAGCCTGATGAACAATTATAAGCCATCACAGTGCGCCAGCGAGATTGTGGGTCTTGATAACCGTGACCAAATGCATATGGCGTGGTGCTTGGATCGTTTTCAGGGTTATGGCGAGCGCCTTGTAAATGACCAATTTCATGGCCAAATGAATAATAGCCCGTTGCACAGTCCCAATCGACCATTGCAAATGCTGATTGCGCATTAGCACCGATTGCATCAGCTTGACCACAGTAACCGTTTACGTCATTTACCAGTACCACAACATCTGCGCCATACTGATCGCGCAGCCCATGAACTTCGTCCATGTAGCCATCATTTGTGCCCGCTAAACGTGATAGATCGGTGCTTGAGTTTGACGCTTCGGTGTAATTAACCTGAGCTTTATGCACAAGACTCACGCTCGCGTTAACACCTGAGTTTTGATAACCGGTGTTAGTTTCGCTGATTGATAAGTCAATCAAGCTGTTGATATCTGCTACGCGTGCTTTTGCCGCTGCAGTGTAAACAACGAGCAGCTTAATCTCTGCCGGTGTCGACATTTGAGTTACGGTATCATCAATAACTAAATTAGATAGACTTAGCATTGCAGCAGGTTGCTCTGGTGCATACTCTTCACTGTGCTCGCGCGGCATTGCCGCTTCATCAATTTCAATTAAGTTATGTCCTTCTTGAAAACTTGGGCTCAGTTTAAACAATTGGTTCTCAAGATGAATTGTGCCCGTAATACCGATCTGTGATTGCACAAGCGTCGCCTGATCGCCTGATGCCGTAATGCCGTGCCATACCAAATTACCACTCGACGATACCGACGCAGTTTTCTTGGTAAACTTCACAAGTTCACCATTAAGCGGCAATTTAATTGCTGTGGTCTCAACCGTAAGCGTGATTTGTGCCGCACTCAGTACAGTATGGTTTTTTGTTGCCTTAGATACCGTAAATGGTGCGATGTTTGATTCAACTTCAAATAAGCTTGGCGCTGCGATGGCATTAGTCGATGCCAACACTGCCAATGCAAGAATTGATTTGTTCATTATATTTCCCTTCATTTATAATTGTTCCCGATATGGGACTCCCCATAATACAAGTTAACAATTTGTTATCAATTACTTTACATTACATTTAAGGTGGAAATGTAACCAATTGTAAACAAAGGAAAAGTGGTTTTTGATGTTATTATTTAGAATAATGGTATCGTAAACCACGGCGTTCAAATGAAAACCGTGGTCTTTAAGATTTAATTCGTCTAATTAAAATTGATTGTCATCGAGTCATTGAGCTTCTTTTCTAAACCAATATAAGTAGCTTTATCTGCACCATTATGGAGTAAAACCTGACTAGACGGTGAGACAAACGTGGAGCGCCATTCGATAAGTGCCAAATCATCGACCATGATTTCACTCTCAGAAGTTGCTTCAAATTCAAGCAGAATTCGTATACTACGAAAGCCAACCCTTGGCGAGTTGAAATCAAGTGCCAATGACTGCCATTCACCACCATTAAGACTAACTTCACCAATTAAATTTAATGGGCTATTTTTTAATGAGTCAAACAGCTTACCCCGTGTTTTACGCCCCTGCCAATAAACCTTTACTTTGGCATTGCCCTTCGCTGAAAAGCTAACCGACATTGGGTTACCGGCACGATACACGCGGGTAAAGTTTGTCATCGCAAGACGTACATTGTCATTTGCTTTAACAGTGGCGGCAACGACATGGCTTCCAGATTTGGCGTTTTTTGTTGTGACGACGTTAAAATTAGTTGTGTCTAAATTGAATCCACGCTCGGCAGAATTAAATTGATTGTGACTCTCAAAATCACTGCCATTAATCAAATTATACCCTAAGCGATATCGCAAATTGCTCGATATCGACGCAACTTGATTGGACCAGCTATTCATTGGCAACGGTTTTATCGATTCATTTTCAAATGTGATCTGCGCTTTTGCACTGTGAGTATTTGGCGTTTTTTCGATTGTCGCGTGACCCCCATTTGCGTGTAAATAAGTGGCTCGTTTACTCGATAACTGACTCAACCTGCGCAATATTTGTTCCCGGTGTAAACCGGTCGCAGGCGTGGGTACATAGCCTTTTAAATAAATTGGTACAACTTCTGCGCGGTAGAATTGCTCGCCATCCATCCACACATAAAGAATAAAAGAGTGATTGGTTGCATAAAAATATTGGTCAAAAATAAAGTTGCCCATCGAATACGCAATCAGCTTGTTATTGTAAATTTCGAACCCTTGTGCAACATGCGGATGATGCGCAACCGCTAAATCAGCGCCATTGTCTATCGCCATTTTTAAACGCTGCTCGGTCATTAACGAAGGTTCATCTTTATATTCAAGACTACCGTGGTATTGCACAACGCCAATTTGCCCACTCAATTGAGCATCATGCGCCGCCTTAATCATATTTTTTTCACTGCCAAGTGCTGCCCCCCCTTTATTATTCGTGGCTGTTTGTGTTGGCCTAAATCCACCTTCCCAGCCGACAAAGCCATAAAAAGAAAACGCATTGTCGTTCAATTCGACTTGATATGGCGCGAGTGCACTTTTTTGGTTTTTTCCGGCTCCCGAATACGGTAAGCCAATCTCATTGAGATAATGAATAGTTGAATCAAGACCAGATTCAAGATAATCGTATGTGTGATTATTGCCTAATGTCACATAATCTATACCGGCATATTTTAGCGCTTTCACTGTTTCAGGTGGCGAAAAAAACGTCACACTTTTCGGTGCTCTCTCTGCAGGCGTTTTGTCTGCAATTTGCGTTTCTAAATTAACCGCCGCAAAATCGGCTAGACTCATATATGGCTTAATTATCTCTACGAGTTTTTGAGTATCGGTCGCGACAGAGTCTTTCGAAAGTAAGACTGGATTATTAAAGTACGGTTTCATATAACGTCGCCCCATCATCACATCACCACCAAATGCTAATAATGTTCGTCCTGCTTTTCGTTCTACCAGCGAAATCGGCGCAATATTGAAATTGGCTTCGCGTTGCTTTAGTTCGTAATGACTAAACGTTTGGTAAACATCATAATACCCAGAGTTTATGGCATTTAAGGTATACGTTTGCGCTTGTGGCAATCGCAGCTGGTATTCACCATTATTATTGGTCGTTATAGACTGGCTGTTAATCGCTATTTGCTTTTGTGCTAATGCTTTGCCATCCTCAGCCACCAATCTTCCTGAGATCATAACTTGGGATTGAGCAAACGTGCCAAAACTGACAAACAATAAGATTAAAATGGGACAAACTAAATAACGCATGTTAGGTTCCTCTATTATTATTGTGCCAAAATAACACATCACGCGAATAGCAACCATTACCTGACCATAGTAAGCTCATAACCTCAGGTTATTGACTTTCCCAAACAAATACCGCAAATTGGAGAACTCACAACATTTTAAAGCTGTATTGAAATGACGCAATCCATGCCCCCAGAAATACCGAGAACGCACAGTAAATTCGGTCGCGCACTCGGCCGCATTATCCTTAAGACGCTCGGCTGGAAAATTAGAGGCACATTTCCAAAACAAGCTAAGTTTGTTGCCGCAGTTGCACCGCATACATCAAATTGGGACTTTATCGTCGCTATCGCAGTAAAACTAAAACTTGGTGTACGCATCCAGTTCTTAGGAAAACACACGATTTTCTTTTGGCCACTCGGCATTTTATTAAAACGGCTTGGCGGTATCCCAGTTGACCGACGAGCGTCTCACGGGGTCGTTGAGCAAGTGAAAGGTGAGTTCGAAAGTCAGCCACAATTAATTCTCGGTATCGCACCAGAAGGTACTCGGCATAAACGGGCGAAATGGAAAACAGGCTTTTTACATATCGCGCATCGAGCACAAGTTCCTGTCGTTCCTATGGCGCTCGACTATCGAACCAAACACTTTGTAATTATGCCTCCAATCGACATCCACCAAGTAAACGATAAAACCCTGCAACGCGTGATCTCAGTATATGATAAAGAAATGGCCAAATTCCCTGCTAATATGTCAGGCGTTGACGACTAATCAAGTCCATTTTCAGTTCTTATTATTCAAAACGCACATCATAACGCCAAAAGCATGCTTCAGGTTGGTGTTTAACAGCCATCACGGTCTTAATCGAGTTAGTTTGGAGAGATTGTTTACCTAGTTGCTCTGTTATCGGTTGAAGGGCGCCCACTTCGTGCGTACTTAAATAGACACAAAGAATAAAGATGCCAAGCAACATGCCAAAAACAGTAATGATTAACTTCATTTAAACACACAATTCAATTTTCATACTCGTAATTCTATTCCACTTCAATCCAAGCCGTCTGTCAGCAAAGTGTAAAGCCTATGTAAAGGTTCATAAAAAAGCACCTACTCTTAATAGCATTGTTAAAACCGCTTGCCCGAGCACATGCTTATTAAATTAATGTAAATAAATGTAACTGCATACTGTATAAAATACTCACTAATAGATATTAAAAAGGTTTTAATATTCAACTTAACAACTCATTTAATTCATTGCTTATTTTTACCTTTATTATTACAGGTAAATTTACCTGTACACTATAACTAGTTGTTTTTTATATTTTATTAACAAGAAATTATGAATCACGATAACACCTTTCTATTTGCTTCTAATAAGCATAACTTATGCTTACATTATTTCATTAAGCTAACTAATTTAGCCTGAGTGAAATTGTTAAAAATAAAATAATCTCAAAATTGAGGCTCGTAATGAAAAACTGGATCCCTCTAATTGCTGCACTTGGCGCATTTAATGCAAATGCCAATATCGTTATCACCGAATACGTTGAAGGTGGTGGTCATAATAAAGCAATTGAAATTTCAAACTTAGGAAGTCAAGCGGTAAAGTTACAACAAGCAGGGTTTAAGCTTAAGCTGTACGCGAATGGTGCAACTGAGCCAACAACTGAAGCTGAACTTAGCGGCGAATTGCCACCTAACGCAAGTTTTGTTGTATACAACCCCAATGCGACGGATCCATTTAAAAAAGAGCACCCAGCAGGACTTGCTCACAATGTAATTAATTTTAATGGTGACGACGTAATCGTGCTCGAAAATGCACAAGGCGTTGTTGACCGATTTGGCCAAGTTGGCGTTCGCCAGCAATGGCAAGATGACAACGGCTTTAATTCGAAAGATAAAACACTGCGCCGTTTAGCCTCAATCAGTATCGGTAATACTGATGCGATGGGCGATTTCGCACCGGTAATGAGTGAATGGCAAGCATTTGATAAAGATACCTCAGATGGCTTGGGTTGTGTGGGCGTCGATGCCTGTACTGGGAACGAGCCACAACCGCTTCCAGAAGGCGGCGATGCAACACCCGGTGTGGTAATTATCTCTGAATATATTGAAGGCGGCGGCTTTAATAAAGTAATCGAAATTTCAAATATCGGTGGCAGTGACGTAGATTTAGCAGCCGAGGGTTACAAGTTACAATTATTTGCCAATGGTGCAACCGAAGCAACCGGCGAGACACTCCTGCAAGGTTTATTGGTACCGAACTCGAGCATTGTTGCGTATAACAATAATGCCAATGACGAATTTAAAAAAGCAGCGCCACAGGGTATCAACGCATCTCAAGCAGTCAACTTTAATGGCGACGACGCTGTTGTGCTACTGAACGATCAGGGTATCGTAGATAGCTTTGGCCAAGTCGGTGTGCGCCAACAGTGGTCAAATGGTGATGGCTTCAATTCTAAAGATAAGACATTACGTCGTCGAGAGTCTGTAACACAAGGCGATACGATTGCCGATGACGACTTTGCGAGTCAAACAACTGATTGGGCAACCTTTGATAAAGACACATCTGATGGTGTTGGCTGTTATGGCGAAGCTGCCTGTACTGGCGACGAGCCATTGCCAGGTGTCGGCACCGAAATTGGTGGTGGCGGTGACGGTGGTGGCACCGATCCAGGCGATCAAATCTGTACAAACTGCCCAGAGCTTAATAAAATTTTAGACCGCGCTAATTACGATGCAAACGCGTACTATAGTAACGCGTATGCGGCAAATGCCGATGATTTGACTGCATTACGTGCAGCAATCAATACAGATATCTCGGCCAATTTTAAACAGCTAACGTATTCAGAAGCGTGGACTGCATTAACGCATACCGACGAAGATCCGGCAAACGACAAAAATGTCATCTTAATCTACTCTGGTCGCTCAATTCCTAAAGCAGAGAATGGTTCGGGAGCCGATTCAAGTAATCAAGACTATTGGAACCGCGAGCACGTTTGGGCAAAAAGTCATGGTTTCCCAAGTTCATCTCAGTTTGGTTATACCGATATTCACCACTTGCGCCCAGCGGATGTATCTATGAATACACAGCGCAGCGATAATGACTTTGATAATGGTGGCGAACCCGTAGCGGAAGCCCCAGAAAACCTTAAAAACGCGGGCCTGACATGGGAACCTCGTAACGCAGTTAAGGGTGATGTTGCGCGTATGGTATTTTATATGGATATTCGCTACGAAGAAGGAAGCGATGGCAGCATGCCAGACCTAAAACTGGTTGATCGCATTGATACCGACCGCACAAACGAGTCAGACGGTTACGGCGAACTAGGCAAACTATGTACACTATATCAGTGGCACTTAGACGATCCAGTTGATGAATTCGAATTAAATCGTAACCACACAATTTACGAATTCCAAGGCAACCGAAACCCGTTTATCGATCACCCTGAGTGGGTTGAGACATTGCATCAAGCAAGCTGTGTAGAACAACCTGTAGAACAATTAAGTGTCACTATAACAGGCGCGTCAGATGTAGACGAAGGCACTGCAGTAACCTTAACTGCTGACACAAGTAATGAAGGTGTTAGCTTTGCATGGCAACAAATCAGCGGCCCGGCTGTGTCAGCCTCATCAATGACAGAGCAAACGCTAAACTTTAATGCACCTAGTGTCGACGCAGACACCGCGTTATCGTTTAAAGTGACCATAACAAAAGCGGACCTAACGGCAGAACATGAAGTCTCATTTACGGTTAAGAATAAACCGGAAGTGACACCTGAACCAGAGCCTAAAAAATCAGGTTCGAGTTCACTGTGGTTATCGCTGATTGGCTTATTTGGACTATCCCTAGTGAGAAGACGCGTATAGCACGCTCATTTGCATGATGATTCTCACCAATTGTAAGCAAAACGCACTCTTTTGAGTGCGTTTTTTTATTGTATGGGGGCTCGAATAAAGTCATACTAACACACTGACAATAAGTTAATGAGAGACGATTTTGGAGTTAACCACTTGGCTTAGTTTAGCCACTATCTGCATCATCGGTGCGATGTCGCCGGGGCCCAGTTTAGCTGTTGTTTTAAAGCACTCAATTTATCACAGTGCAAAACATGGCATTGTTGCAAGTCTTGCCCACGGCGTGGGTGTTGGCATTTACGCTGCATTATCGTTACTTGGCCTTGGCAGCTTAATAATTAACTTTCCGACTCTTTTTCAACTACTCGTATATTGCGGCGCGGTATACCTTGCATACCTAGGTATCAAAATACTTATGAGTCGCTCAAGTCCACTAGAAATTCAGCAGCACAATAACACGCGCGGTTATCGTGATGCGATTCAAGACGGTTTTTCAATTGCGTTTTTGAATCCGAAACTCGCACTCTTTTTTATCGCCCTTTTTTCACAGTTTATCGACCCTGAAAATTTGACTTTACAAACAGCGCTTGTAATGTGCTTTACGGTGCTTGTAATTGATGCGCTGTGGTATTTTATCATCGCGATTATCAGTGCCAACGCACGTGAGCGATTTAATTTATTAGACAAAAGCCATATCATCGATAAGCTGCTTGGGTTTGCGTTTATTGCGCTTGCTTCACGAATTGTGTACCAGCAACTTGTCTCCTAAATAGCAAGTAACACATTTTCCTGCAGCTATGTTCGTTTACCTACACTTTCGAATGGTCTAGACAATGAGAGAGTAATACTCTTTTTTATTCATATTACTCTCACTTAAATCATATTGATTTTTATTTAATAAAATTGTTAACAACTGCAAAATCTATCTAATTTGGTTTACTTACCAACTTCAACAGCACCTCGTTAAACAACCCTTTTTTCCTAAAAAATCCGACAAATTACCTATAAGTAGCTCTAAACGGCACTCAAAATATTATAAAAGGCACGTTTTTCGGGTCAAGCCGAATAACAACAAATTACGTTTGCAAATCTAGCTAACGTATTAAAAAAGCAAATAAACACTCAAAATAAACATTCTAAATCAACAACTTAATTTATTTGTGACGAAAAAGTTGCAATCAATGTATACAATATACTTTACACAATCCAAATAAACCAATACCATAAATTAACTTTTTGCATACATTATACCAACAACCGTTAGTAGGAAATAACAATGACAACAACAAAACAATCATTGCTGAAACGTACGGCCTGTGCGCTAGCCGTTACTTCAGCCCTTGCTATGAGTGCGCCAACATTGGCGGCCGATGCCTTTAACGGCACCGTAAAAGGTGTTATTAAAGCAGGCGAACAAGTTGCAGCAGGTGCAACAATCACACTTGTGCATAAAGGAAAAGGTATAAAACGTACAATTCAAGCAGATGCAGATGGCTCTTATAGCCTTTCTAAGTTGCCTGTTGGTACATATACGATGACAATTAGTAAACCTGGTTATGACGATATCGTTGAATCAGACCTAGTTGTAAAAGTCGGTACTTCAATCGTTTACAACGGTTTTTTATTGACTGAAGGACAAGATTTAGAACGCATTCAAGTAACAGGCTCACGTATTAGCCGCGTTGATATGGAATCATCAACAGGTGGTATTATTGTTACTGCTGCAGAATTACAAGATATGCCGGTGGAATCGGGCTTCGAATCTATCGCATTATTAACGCCAGGCGTAAGCGCAAACGACGAATTTAACTCAGCAAGTATTGGCGGTAGTTCATCAGCTGAAAATGCGTTTTACTTAAACGGTATTAACATTACCGAAATCAAAACGGGTATCGGTTCAATTGCACTTCCTTGGGAAGCGATTGCACAAACAGAAATTAAAACGGGCGGTATCGACCCTGAGTTTGGCGGTGCATTAGGCGGTATTGTAAACGCTGTATCAAAGTCTGGTTCAAACGAGTTCGAGTTCGGCGGTTATTTACGTGTCGACCCAGAAGCGACACGCTCTCACCACGATAACCTATTGTTAAAAGATGGCGAAACAATTTTTACGGTTTCTGAAGGCGATGAAAGCACCTTTACACGTGCATCAATTTGGGCAAGCGGTGCGATTGTTGAAGATGAGCTTTTCTTTTACGCCTTGTACGCGCCTCAAAACAACGACTATACTGCCGCAAAAGCAACAACGATCGAGTATGCTGAAGAAAAATCAGATCGTTATTTTGGTAAGCTAGATTGGTTCATGAACGATGACCATAGCCTTGAATTCACAGCGATTGGCTATACCAAGAAAGGTAAAGGTACTGACTATAACTACGATTGGAAAACCGAAGAAGTTGGCGAACTAAATGGTCCAATAAAATGGCGTTCTGGCGGTGATATATACGGCTTAAAGTATTCAGGTATTCTGAATGACGACATGTCAGTTGAAGTAATCGCAGGTCGTACGGTTGATAAAACATACAACTCAGCTGTCAGTGACGAACCACGTGTTTGGTCAAAGTTAAGTGGTGAGTGGGTTAAAGTATCATCTGAGTCGGATGCATCGATCACTGAAAGTGAATTTATTCGTGACCAATTCCGTGCCGATTTCAATTGGACACTGGACGATCACAACATTAAAATCGGTTTTGATTATGTAAATATCGATGTCGATTATCAAGATCGTCCGAACGGCGTAGCCGACCGTATTGGTTGGTGGGATGTTTACGATGCAGCAACTGCAAATCATGACTCAGGATTGCCTGAAGGTACACCGTATGTACAGCAGCGTATTCGTACCGACTACACTGATTCAGAAGTAACATCTTCAGCATTCTATATTCAAGATACTTGGAATGTGACTGATCAGTTAGTATTAAACTTAGGTGTTCGTTACTCAAATGTATCAAACACGCTTTCTGACGGCCGTAAATATGTAGATGTAAAAGGTCAAATTGCACCGCGTTTACAAGCTATCTATGACTTAAACGGTGATGGTGAAACTAAATTGTTTGCAACTTTTGGTCGTTACTTCCAACCGGTATCTGCAAACATGAATATCACCCAAGGTGGTGCACGTCGTGACGAATACCGTTGGTATCGTTTAGGTGATACAAGCAACGGAGAAATTGTACTTCTGCCAGATGGTTCTCCGTCAACTGGCGAATATGTCGGTGGTCGTTTGATTGAAAACGCACAAAACCCTGATGTCATCGCAAGTAAGAACATGGAATCAATGTATTCTGATGAAATTACAGCTGGTTTCCAACAAGAGTTAATGGACGGTGATATGGTACTTGGTGTACGCGCTATTTACCGTGACTTAAAACGTTCAATCGAAGATACAAACTACGGCCCGGTGATCAATAAGTACCTTGCTGACAACGGCATTGCTGGCAATGCCGACTGGACTTATGTATTGGCAAACCCAGGTTCAGCGCTTGATATTTCACATGACTTTGATGGTGATGGCGTTGCTGAAGACATTTACATTCCAGGTAGTGAAGTTGGTTTACCAAAAGCAAGCCGTACTTATGCAGCACTCGAAACAACTCTTTCAGGTGTGTATGCTGATGATTTCCGCTACAACGCGTCTTACACTTGGTCGCACAGCTGGGGTAATACGGAAGGTCTAGTACGTACTGATAACGGCCAGGCTGACCCGGGTTGGACAACATCATACGATGCCGCTGACTTTATGGACCACGGTTACGGTAACCTACCTAATGATCGTCGCCACGCATTCAAGCTAAGCGGTGCTTATGACATCACTGATGAACTAACACTAGGTCTTAATACGCGATTCACATCTGGTATGCCAGTGAACAAGTTCTCATGGCACCCAGGTGATGTTGATAGCTGTGCAGAAGGTAATGTTTGGAACGAGTGTATCAGTCTTTACTACTCAAGCCCGTACGCGTTTTATGACGAAGACGGTAACCCGGCACCACGTGGTAGCCAAGGTCGTACTAAATGGCTGAACGAAGTAGATATGAGTGTGGCATACAAAACACAAGTTGGTGACGGTGATTTATTGCTAAAAGCAACTATCTACAATCTATTTGACGCTGATACACAAACGGCAATCAAAGAAGAAACTGGTGCTAACTGGCGCTCTACAACAGGTCGTTTAGGCGCCCGTTACATGAGTTTCGAAGCGCGATACAGCTTTTAACGTATCAACTGTAATTTCCCTGATTAAATAAAAGCCCGCAAGGGCTTTTTTTACTTTTAATAGATTCAATTGAGTAATTCATTCATCTACTTCGCTGTCTTTGACAGCAATTTTATCAACGCCAACTAGTGTCAAAACTGATATCGCCATCCATAGCGATAAGATGACTATGTTAACTAGCTTTTGTCTTTGCTCGTCAATTTTTCAATAGCCAGAATTAACACCACACCCAGCACCATCAGAGCAACGCAAATCAACGTTTGTGGGTCTTGCCCCGAAATGGCGGCAAATTCTTGTGGGCTAATATTTTGTTGCGTAAGTGGCTTTTCAAGCCCTTTTGAATTGGTATAGGTAGTCAACACTTCCTTCCAAGGCCACAGTAAATTAAGCGAGCCGAGCAAAAAACCGGCGAGCAAGGCAAATGTTAGTTGATGAAATTTGTCCAACAACCACGATAAAAAGCGCGAAAATACCATTAAACCAACCACACAGCCAGATACAAATAATAAAATAAGCCCCATACTAAATGAGGTCACGGCAGTTAAAACATGGCCATACATACCGAGTAGTAACAAAATAAAACTACCAGAAATACCGGGCAAAATCATTGCACATATGGCGATGGCGCCGGCAAAAAAGTAATAGTAAGTGACATCATTCGCTTCCGCGGGAGCGAGTGATGTAATGACAAATGCAATCGCAGTACCAAGTACACTCATTGTCACGGTTTTAATGTCCCACTTTTTTATTTGCCGGGCAATATGAATAAACGACGCAATAATCAAACCAAAGAAAAACGACCATACAAACGATTGATAATTTTCAAGTAAATAGGTAATTATTTTTGCGAGCGATAACCCACTCGTAAGTAGGCCGGCAAAAACGGCGACAAGAAACGAACCATCAATATACTGCCACGCAGCTTTTAGCCCATCACTAAATAGCAACTTTAAGGCGTGTAAATTAACTTTTTTTATTGCACTCAATAGACGCTGATAAATACCGGTTATAAACGCAACGGTTCCTCCGGACACTCCAGGGACTACGTCCGCGGCCCCCATGCCTGCTCCTTTCAAAAAAAACAACAAAAAATCTTTTTTCGAATCACCTGCTTGTGACATATCTTATTTTATCTCCAATAAATTTTAGCGGCTATATTAACCCAATCGACTGCTTTAAGTAATACTGACTAAGCCTAATTTTAGCGAAGCGCAAGCACCTTTAGACCAGTACAACACCAACTGGATAGACCTTGAGCAGTCAATAAAATTCAGTTTTTCACCAAACAGAAAACTAAGCAAATTATTAGGGGTCATATATAATTAAGGCCACACCCCTTTTTTAAAGATAAAACAAAGACCAATGAAAAAGATCGAATCCATTTTTCTCAGCCTGATATGCATTTTCCATGGCACTGCGAGTGCGACTGACTCTGAGATGGAAGTGATTGAAGTTCATGCACAAAAGCGCGGTCAAAAAATTACCGATGTCGCAATAGCCGTCTCAAAGCTTGATGGTGAACGTCTCGCCAAAGAACAAATCAAAGATACGACCGCACTCGGCCATTATGTTCCAAATGTAAAAATTACCCAAAATGCAGCCGAAGGCACGGCACCTGCGGTCAATATCCGAGGCATCGGACTCATTGACTACAACACGTCCAATACTTCACCCGTTGCAGTTTATGTTGACGGCATCACCTCGGGGTCAGCCAATAATCAAATTGTTAACCTATTCGATGTCGAATCCGTCGAAGTGTTGCGTGGCCCACAAGGCACTTTATTCGGTCGTAATTCAACTGGCGGAGCAATCCTCATTCGCTCCAACCGGCCGCAAGATAGTGTTGCTACGTCAATCAAATTAGGGGCTGCAAATCAAAGTTCAAGCCGCATCGAAGCGATGTTAAACCTACCTATTTCTGACAATGTCGCGACGCGCTTTGCAATTAATCACAACGATTATGAATATACGACCCATAATTTACTGCCAACGTCACCGACTGCAGGCTTAAAGCAAACCGATTATCGCGCGTTACTTGATGCCGACTTTAACGATATAAATCTTGCAATCAAATTTTATGGCAGTAACTGGCGCGGCATAGTTCAACCTGTTGGCTCGCTTGGTATATACCGAAACCCAACAACCGGTGAAAAGTGCCCTGCCAATATGCTTGGCTCTAATCAATGCTTTGATGCGTTTGGTTTTAATGACGGCAGTGAAAAATTTCACGATGTCATGGTTAACAATGACAGTCCCCATGATAGCGATATTATGGGGTCAACAATTGAACTCAGTTGGCAAGTTAATCCAAATTGGCAACTTGTGTCATTAACTGGCTTTAATGATTTGGAGCGCACCCATGCGTTTAATTGCGATAGCAGCCCAGCCCAGTTGTGTGAAGGTGAACTCGGTTTACAAAGTGACGCGTTTTCGCAAGAAGTTCGCTTACAATCAAATTTTTCATCACACTATTTAATGCTCGGTGCCTACTATACAAAAGAAGAAATAGTTCAGGAAAATTATAATGATATTTTAAGAGACTTACGCGGTATTCTGGATCCATCACTCACAACAACTTTTTTCTATGACAACAAGATTGAAATCGAATCGAAAGCCCTATTTGGCCAAGTTGACTATCAGTTGAATCAGGATCTTCAACTTACGCTAGGCGTTCGCTATACCGATGAATCGACCGCATATAAATCTGTTGGTTCACTCAACCTAGTTGTTGACCCTAATGACTTAAATGGTGTTGTTATCCCGTATTATGTCGTTTCAGGAAAACCGAGTGACGATGCACTCTCGGGTAAATTAGCATTTAACTATCAATTAGGCGATATCGGTTCGATCTATTACTCACTCTCAAACGGTTATAAAAGCGGTGGTTACTACGGCGGCTTTATTTCAACCCCTGAACAAGCAGAACTCGCGGCTTACGAACCAGAAACGGTCGTTGCTAACGAAATTGGCGGTAAGTTTTCACTGATTAATAACGACTGGACGCTTAACTGGGCAATTTTTCATTACGATTATCAAGATCAGCAAGTGTTTATGAATCAAGCCAGTAAAACAGACGGTGCGCCACCGCTGCAATTACTCGAAAATGTCGCCTCATCGTCCATTTACGGCTTAGAACTTGAAAATAACGTTTATTTATCAAATTCGTTTAGCGTCGATTTAAATCTTGGTTATTTACCTCATGCAGAATTCGATGAGTACACCGATCCTTTAGGTGTTTCACTCACCAATCATCTCCTTCCTTTTACTTCTGAATGGGATATTTTAGTGCAAGCCAACTACAATACGACAATCGGTCAATTCGATATCGGTGTTAACCTAGGTGCCAATTATCAATCCGATTTCTATTTTGATCAAAACCAAAGCGAATATGCTAAACAATCGAGCTTTACCTTGTGGCATTCTCATTTATATTTAGAGTACAATCAATGGCGTAGTGAATTTTGGGTGAAAAACCTGTTCGATACCGAATACAGTCATTTAAAATTCGACTTATCGAGCTTTTTAGGTATGGTTGAAGATTTTAAAGGCGAAGGTCGACGTTACGGGATCAACGTAAGTTACCATTTTTAACGAAAGGAAGCCGACTATAAGGTGAACATTCGCAGTATGTATGTTTTACGCAGTGTAACAAAGGCAATCCTCTTGTATAGTGTGTACTGCTGCCTGCTATTTGGCTTTTCGACCGCATATTGCGATGATGAATTTGTCATCAACGAAACCAGTTTGCACCAAAATATTATGCCTTATGGGCAGTTGTTCCAGTTCAATGATGCGGTTAATTTACCTCAAAGTGGTCAATCGCTAGAAGAATGGCGCGACAATGCGATAGACGTGTCTCAATACCCTGTATTTGGTGGTGATATCTGGTTTGCATTGCCATTACATCACAAATTTAATAACCAACCGATTACATTGCAATCCTATAATTCTATCGTCGATAATATTAACTTCAGGCTCTTTCGATACACACCAAAGAGCGGGCTCCTTGGTGAACAAGTAGCACAATTTAGTCTTGGTGCAAATCACCTGAGTAGTGCTGCGTTTCACTTTAATCACGACTTATTATTACAACAAAATAGCCATTATATACTTATCGCTCGCTTTACCAGTGACTACTTTTATACGCCACCCAAAATCGTATTTAAAAACACCATTCAATTTAAGCGAGATGTATTAATTGAAGACGTGATTATGTTGCTATGCTTCGGTTTTGGTATCGCACTCGGGTTGTATAACTTACTGATTTATATTGGCTCAAAAGATAAAACACACCTATACTACGCCCTTTTCACCGCATGCTGGGTGTTTGCATGGTCACACTTTTTCAATTTACCCAAAGCGCTTTTTGGGGTTTCTTTACCGTCGTTACACTGGGCTGGCTTTTTACTACTCCCTCTGACTAATTCACTCTTCTATATTAATTTATTGAAATTAAATCAAAGCCGCCCGGTACTCGCAAAAGCATCAATTATCATCGGGTTTATTTCAATTTTATTCATTCCATTCTCGATTACCAACCCAGGTTTAGGTTTTCAAGCTGCATCATTGATGACCGGTATCGCCATGGTACTTGGTTTATACATTGGGATAGCCTGCTGGCTAGATGGATTCAGACCGGCGCGCTATTTCGTTTTTGCTTATGTCGCCATGTTATTACCCAATATGTTTGGCAATGCAACTAATCTCGGTTTATTGCCACCGGTTGATGTTAACCTTTACTTACTTGGCTTGATTGGTACGACGCTTGACGCCCTATTACTTTCCTTCGCAGTAGCAGACAAATTGCGCCTCATCAATAACGAGAATATTGCGCTCAACCAAAACTTAGAGCAAAAAGTACAAGAGCGAACCATAAAGCTCGAACAAACAACGGCTGATTTAAAAGATGCCAATTTGGCCAAAAGCCGCTTTTTAGCCAACATGAGCCATGAAATAAGAACCCCGATGACCTCAATCATCGGTTATGCAGAAGGCATCGTACATGGCGACATACCAAAAGCTCAATATCTGCACGCCGTCAATGTTATATCGCAAAATGGTAAACATGTTCTCGACCTCATTAATGACATTCTCGATATGTCTAAAATCGAAGCAAACAAACTAACAATTGAGCAAGTTGAAACATCACTGTTTAGTTCGATAGAAGAAGTCGGTTCGCTGCTTGGACGTCAAATTCGAGATAAAGGACTTCGTTTTCATATCGACTACCATTTTCCAATGCCCGACATTATTATCACCGATCCAACAAGATTGCGACAGATCCTGCTCAACCTAACAAATAATGCAATCAAATTTACCAAGCAAGGGTTTGTTAATCTTACTGTACGTGTTAGCAAAGGCCGGCTTATTATCGATATTATTGATACCGGGATCGGCATGACTCCAGAGCAAATTAAAAACTTATTTAATGAATATAATCAAGCTGATAGTTCAACTACACGCGAATATGGTGGCACCGGCCTTGGCTTGCATATATCAAAGCGTCTTGCTGAGCGCATGGGCGGTGATATTGTGGTTGAAAGTACCTTAAATAAAGGTTCTCGCTTTACCCTCGAATTACCCTGTATATTAACGGCGAATTCGCAGTGGAAATCACATTTCGAACAAGTTAACAATGAAGTAGAAGAAGCACCAATAAAACTACAAGTGGTGCCGAAAAAAAGCTTATCCGGACACGCACTATTGGCCGAAGATCACCCAGATAATCGGTTGTTAATCAAACGTATTTTAGAGCGTATGGGACTTGCCGTAACCGATGTAGAAAACGGTCAACTTGCGGTCGAACAAGTACTAAAACAGGAGTTTGATTTGATCTTGCTCGATATTCAAATGCCCGTAATGGATGGATTACAAGCAATCGAAATCATAACCGCTACTGGCGTCACGACGCCAATCATTGCCTTGACTGCCAATACCATGAAAGATGATAAACTCGACTATATTCAACGGGGATTTACAGACCATATTGCAAAACCCATCAATCGTAATGAGTTTAACAAAAAGATTGCCCATTATCTTAATATCACCGAACAAGAAATTTTATTACCCGAACATGAAGTCACACAAATCACTTTACAGTTTGTAGCGAGTTTGCCTGTTTATCAAAAACAGGCAATTTCTCAGTTTCAAGAAAACGACTATCTTGAACTCGGTAAAACCGCACACGCAATTCGCGGTGCAGCGGCAATGTTCGGGTTTGAACCACTGGCAAACGCCGCCCTCGAACTCGAGCAATCAACAAAACTAAAACAACTCGATGATATTAAAAATAAAATGGATACACTGCTAAATCAACTGACAAACGTCATTGGCAAAAACTAAGTGGGCTCCCAATCTTATACCATTGTTAATGTACGAAAACATTAAATATAAAGTTCCAATCACGCTGATAGCACTTTAGCTTTTCTATGAGTGGCTCTGTAATTTCAGTGCCTTCTGTAAGAATTACCGCACCTTGCTTATTTAATAAATCTTGCGTTAAATGCATTCCTTCTTCGAGCATATCAACACCAACACACAAATCAATATTAGCTTCTTCTCGAATTGATTTACTTTGTAGCAGTTCAAAATAGGTATCAATGACATCTGGATCATAATGCGCTTTACCGAGTGTCTTCATCGTTTGCATTGCTTGAGTTTGCGAAAGCTTTTCACCGCTCACGCGACCAAGTAATAACTTGTCAAAGTCATTCACCACCGCAAGAATACGGCTGGCAATGGGAATGTTTTCACCAATCAAATGTTCCGGCTCGCCGGTCCCATTAAAACGCTCATATTGATGCCTAACTGCAAGTCCAATCGCTTGTAAATGCGGAACTTTATTTAGTATTTCTGCGCCTTTAACCGCGTGCTGCTGGCGGGCACTTAGTTGCGCACGAGTCAAATCATTTTCAACGCTTCGTGCCAATTGGTCTGATAACGCAACCTTACCTATCTCATGCATTAAACCGGCTAAATAGACCTGTGTAATCACGTTTTTCTCAAGTTTTAAGTGGCGCGCAACTAATTTACAATGATTTGCAACACGTTTAACATGGCCATCTCCTGACCCTGTTGTGTCTTCAATGATTAAGTTAATCATTTCAATAACATCTTGGAATAAATGGCGCTGTTTTTGGTTGGCCAACTTCAGTTTTGCATTAAAATTTGATAATGATTCAGTACGCTCTTTTACCTTAGACTCAAGTTGTTGATTATGCGTTTGTAATAGTTTATTTTTTCGTTTTAGCTCTTGTTCTAAGCGCACAACAGATTGCTTTAATTGATATTGCTCCGATGCTTGCAAAACAATATTTTTAATATCGTCGTTTTGCCACGGCTTACTGACGTAGTTGTTTACTTTCCCTTGATTGATTGCCATTGCAGTCGAGTCAATATCGGAGTAGCCAGTTAATAAAATACGTGCCGTTTCTGGCGCGTTTTCATATGCAATGGTCAGCAGCTCAGCACCCGACATTTTGGGCATTTTCATATCTGAAATTATCACTGCGTACTTATTTTCTTTTATTTTCTCAGCCGCAACTAATGGTTCATTCGATACTGTGATGTCGAATTCCCTGCGAAATAGGCGCTTTAAAGAATTAAGTACTTCAATTTCATCATCTACGATTAGTAAACTTGGCTTTTCCGTCATAGACCCCTCGCTCCAAGAACAAGTCTTTTTAAACTTGTTGGTTATAACTCATTGCAGTAATCCTAATATCTACTATTTTTATCATTATAGCTAATAATAAGTTTAGGTTTATAAAAGGTTTTTTGCTATGAAAGGAACAATATTTATTTCCCTACAAGAGTTTGTTGAGCAAAATCATGGCTACGAGGTATGGGACGGAGTCATCGAGTCTACTCATCTAGCATCAAATGGTATTTACACTTCGACTAAAAACTACCCTGACGAAGAACTCTTTGCATTAGTTGGAGCATTATCAAGCAAACTTAATGTTACAGCACCGAATCTTGTCCGCCTATTTGGTGAGTTTCTATTTCCTGTTTTACTCCCATTTGCACCACCTGATGCTAAAAACGCGCCATCGCTCAGAGCCTTTTTACTCATGGTCGATGAAGTCATTCATGTTGAAGTCAAAAAACTCTATACCGATTCCAATTTACCTGAATTTGACTATGATGAACAAAACGACAATGAACTCATCATGATATATCGCTCTCCCCGCAAGTTATGTCACCTCTCAGAAGGACTTATTCAAGGTGCAGCAAAGCATTTTAATCAGCCCATAGAAATATCCCAACCTAAGTGCATGCATATGGGCGCTGATGATTGCCATATTAAAGTGATATTTAATGACTGACGTAGACTATAAAAATGAATTTAAAGCACTCGAGCGCATACTAATGCGGGAGCGCGCTGCAAGAAAAGAAGCTGAGAGTGAATTAGAAGCGTATTCACAACGATTGTATCGACAAGAGCAGCAATACAAATTAGATCAAAGTGAAATTGATAATAAACAAATACAACTGGAGTTTTTAACCGGCCTTTTGGCGGAAACCTGGCGAAAACCAAGTTTAAAACAGATTATAGAAAATTACTTGGAACGAACTAGCCTCTTTATGGTGAAAGCCCATTGCTTATTTATTGAGTTAACTGACAGTGCGGTCATAAAAAAATGCCAATTTAATTCGGCTAAAAAATCAGACGCTGAAACTAATTTAACACTCGAATTTAAGCAGCTGCTAAATACGCTAGAGCGAAAAAAAGTTTACTCTGATCTCAAAATATATAACGAGTGCAAGATGTACTCAGTAGATTCAATAACTAAAAATTATCACGGTATATTTAGTCATAGTGTGATGCTGCCATTATACGAAAGCAGCAAATCATCCTACAGCGTAATCGGTATCATTGCCCTTCTCTACGTCAATGACAATGACATAAATATCAATAAATTACAGACCTTAGAATCTTCTCGCAGCATGCTTTCAGTGGCGATTGAACGCAAACGCTCCGAAGAGCAACTGCAACAACAACTGATCGAACTCGCCGATGTCAATCAAGCACTTGAACAAACGCAGCAGCAACTTCTCGAGCAAGAAAAGCTCGCATCACTCGGCTTACTTGCCGCCGGTGTCGCACATGAAATAAACAACCCTGTCGGTTTTGTACTTAGTAATCTCGATACCATGCACGACTATGTGGGTGATATGCAAAATACGTTTAAGCCCTTATTACTTGACCCAGGCACTATTGACATCGAAAGCTGTAATCAGCTGATATCACAATGCCGAGATATCGACTTACCGTTTTTAATTCAAGACAGTCAAGAGATATTAAAATCTTCAGTAGAGGGGCTTGAGCGTGTTAAGACAATTGTGTCGGATCTCAGTACTTTTTCTCGCATGGATAACGACGAGCTTGAACCCATTGATTTATCGCTCGTTGTCAAAAAATCACTCAATATGGTGACGAATGAATTTAAATATAAACATCAAATTAACTCAGATTTACTCGACCACGCCCAAATACTCGGAAGTGAAGGTCAATTGCAGCAAGTGTTAATCAACCTCTTTATGAATGCAAAACATGCGATGCAAAATGGTGGTACATTAAACATTCATATGTATCGCGAAAAAAATAAAATTTTGCTCAGCATTAAAGATGAAGGGCATGGTATTAAAAAAGAACATTTGAAAGACATATTTACACCGTTTTTTACGACAAAGGCACCGGGTGAAGGTACTGGCTTGGGTCTTGCAATTTCTTACAGTATTCTTCAACAGCACAGTGCAAAAGTGAAAGTAAATAGTGAAGTCGATAAAGGGACCGAGTTTCTTCTCACCTTTTTCGAGCTTCACTAACTTTTGCCGATTCAGCTTAAACTTTTTGATTTAGGCTCGATATTTTTTTATCGAGCACACTGCTATCGAGTGGCTTAGTTAATACATCATGCATGCCCGCCGCTAAACACCTTTTTTTATCATCAACTCCTGCATTCGCCGTCAATGCAATAATTGGTGTTTGTATCTTCATCTCTTTAATCTTTTTAGCCGCAGTAATCCCATCCATTTCAGGCATCATCATATCCATTAAAATTAAATCGTAATTATTTTCCATAGCGGCTTCGACTGCCAATTTACCATTTTCAACAATCGTTACATGATGGTTTCGCTTTTCTAAAATCGCTTTAATTACAAATTGGTTGGCGATATTATCTTCGGCTACAAGAATATTGAATGATTGTTTATTTGACTGAATTTGTTGACTCAACTCAGCAGCCCCATTGTCTTCTACAATCCGCTGGATCGGCAGTGTCACAACAAACTCGGTGCCAACACCCATTTCACTATGACATTTAATGTCCCCGTGCATTAAGTTGAGTAAGCGCTTCGCAATACTTAAACCCAATCCAACCCCTTGTTGCCGTGCTTTAACATCAGACACGCATTGAGTAAAAGGCTCAAATAGTTCCGACACCTCATTAGCCGCAATGCCGGTTCCGCTATCAATCACTTGCACTAATAGATTGTCGTTTTGACGATTCACGGACAATTTTACAAAGCCCTTTTTCGTAAACTTGAACGCGTTTCCCAGTAAATTAAGGATCACTTGAGATAGTCGAACGTCGTCACACAAAATATGTTCAGGGACATCGTCGCCACACAAATAATCAAAATTAATTCCCTGCTTAATCGATTGCGTTTCAAATTGTTGGGCGATGTTTTGTAGTAGACGATGAAGATTAATCCGCGTCTCATCGAGCGTCATTTTACCTGCTTCGATTTTAGCGAAATCGAGAGAGTCAGTAATAACCCCTTGTAATAAATGCGTGCTATGACGCATAAACTCAATTAACTCGAGTTGCTTTTCTGTGGTACAAATATCTTCAAGTAATTCAAGTACCCCAATTATGGCATTCATCGGCGTACGAATTTCGTGTGACATCACTGCTAAAAAGTGAGACTTTGCGACACTGGCGCTCTCGGCTTTTTCTTTCGCATGGCTTAAGTCAATTTCGCGTTGCTTAGCAAATGTAATATCTCTACCGATGCCAAAATACCCCAGAAACTCGCCACTTTCATCCAAATTCGCTTTACCACTAATCGACAACCAAAACGTATTTCCCTTGCCATCCATCGCCTCATACTCAAAGTTGTGAATCTCTTTGCGGTGATTCACTAAATGTAGAAAATGCCCCCACTTTTTTAATTGTATTTGCTCTTTCTGACTGCGAACTTGCAACGGAGTTTGGCCAATAAAATTAGAAAAGTCCTCGTCAAAACTATTTTGATGATTTGATAAATAACGGTAATGAAGTTCGCTATCTGTTTCCCAAAACCAATCTGATGCAAGTTCTGCAAACGCTTGCAGTCGTTGTTGGCTCACGGTGAGTGCGTAGGTGCGTTCTTTTATTAGTTGGTTCGCTTTATGTTGTTGCTCTAATTGAACCAAAGCGTGTTTAAAAAGCGCTGAAATATCTAGCATGTTAGCTTGTATGGCGTTGTCGAGGTTACAACTTTGCGCCATTAAAAATATAAAAAGGCCTTTATACTCAGCGAAGTTAAGTGACATAATAATCGCTTTTTGTGGATTCCACGGCACATCCAACATGCGCCACTCGAGTGTTTTTGACAAGTTGTCAGTAGTGACAATGTGTTTTTCCAAAGCCGCTTCAAATAAAGTTCCCATATGCCACTGGTGCTCCACAACCGCTTCATGGGTTGATGCTAATGTAACCCAATGGCTTTTTCTCTGCATCGACAACACCACCAGCTCTTCAAGTTGCATGTATTTTGCGAGATATATTTTAAGCCGCACGAGCGACTCTTGCGCACTTTTAGAGCACGCAAGACTCGCAATACAGTCTAATAAGTCAGTTCGATTAAAGTAGTCCATTATTCGCATATTTCGTATATCAATAGCTTAAGCATAGTTAAACAAACACAAAAATGCGTTGCAAAATGCAAACAAGCCTATCCCGCATTAAAACTTATTTATATTTTTCAAACACTTATTAGTTGGCATCAATATTGTTTTGATTTCGTATCAGGTTTTGTTGGAGTCAGTTATGAAAATAGTATGTATTGGTGGAGGACACGGATTATCACAGGTGCTGTCAGCGTTAACGAATTCAGACCACGAATTAACAGCAATCATCGCCACAACAGATAACGGCGGAAGCACAGGACGACTGAGACATGATAAATCACAAATTGCGTTTGGTGATATCCGTCGATGCATATCAAGCCTCGCACCATCTAACCTACTGTTAAACCAATTAATCGAGCATCGATTTACCCTTAAAAATGAGCTCGAGTCCCATAGCATGGGAAATATTATGTTGTCTGCACTATCTCAAATGACGGCAACGCCAAGCGACGCTATCAACCTAATGTGCGCCTTACTCGATGTACAACACACTATTTTGCCAATGTCTGACGAGCCAGTCGATTTAGTTGCAACATTGAGTGACGGAACCACAGTGTTCGGCGAGTGCGCAATCGATGCATTAACCACAGTCCCTAAATTGATTTCTCTTTCTCAGTCAGTGAGCGCACAATGCCAAGCTATTCATGCAATTAAACAAGCTGATTTTATTTTACTCGGCCCAGGAAGCATCTTAACAAGTGTGATCCCTCCACTACTTATCCCAGAATACGCAAACGCACTAAAGCATACATCCGCATGTCGGATTTATATTGAGAACGTTACCAAAGAAAACAGTGTGATGGACCATATACCGCAGCAAGAACAAACAAAATGGGCATGCGATTTATTAGGCTATCAATTTTTTGATATTGCGGTTTCTCCCGATGCATTTAGCAGTATCTACCATTTTCACTCACAAGAGAATGGGTTAAACCCAACAACGCGATACCAACAAAGTCAGTTAAAACAACTCATCGATGCGTTTATACCGTCAGACGTAAAACCATCTGATGAGTTTAATCATCTAGTTCACTAAGTGTCGGGAGTTGACTCATGGTTTGTACGTATACGGTTGATAAATTGGGCAGATTACTCGCGAAATCAGTTTCATTGTTTTCCTTAGCAGCAAGCTCAAGTTGCGCGGCAATGTCACTTAACTCATCTGCACCATATGATTTCGCACAACTTTTTAAACTGTGTGCCAGTCGCTCACTCTCGTCCATAAGCTCTGACGAATTACAAAGTGATTGCACAAGCCGTGCACTTTCCTTTTCAAAAATACCAAAAAGTTGTATCAACGCTTCGCTGCCAACATCCGATTTTAATTGCTTTAATGTGTCTTTATTGAACATACATAGCCAACCTAAAGGGGACATATCATGAATAAAAAAATAGTCTTATTGGTAGATTCTAGTCTATTTGGCGGAATTGAAAGCCATTTATTACAATTGGCCCGATTACTGAAGCAGAACGACGTCACCGTACAGCTTTTATTTTATCAAGACCATCGAAACGCGGCTTTTTATCAAGCTCTTAAGCGTTATAACTGCCCTTATACTTGCTTAACGGGCAATCCACTTGAGCTATATAAATATCTTCAAAGCCATGACCGTAATATAGCGTTGCACACTCATGGCTACAAAGCGAGTGTGGTTGGAAAAATAGTATGCTTTCTACTCGGTATGCACTGTATTTCTACCTATCATGCCGGTGAATCGGGCACCGGTGTTGTTAAATTCTATAACTGGCTTGATAAAAAGATGAGTTTTTTATCAAAGAACTTCGCTGTATCAGAACCAATCCAACGCCAATTGGATAACGCGACATTGTTAAATAACTTTGTTATTAATACGCAAAAAACAATTAAGTATATTCAGCCGAAACCAATGCTCAATATCGCCTATGTCGGGCGTTTATCGTTTGAAAAAGGCCCCGATCGCTTTATTAAACTCGCCAGTTCCGTATGCGATAACCCACATCTAAAATTTCATGTGTTTGGCGATGGGCCAATGAAAAGCACATTAAAACCGACAAGCAAAAATGTTACGTTTCACGGTGTGCAAACAATGGATAACTGCTGGCATCATATCGATTTACTTATCGTGCCATCACGCGAGGAAGGACTCCCTATGGCAGTGCTTGAAGCGATCAATCATCAAATTCCGGTACTATGCACACCTGTTGGCGCACTCCCAACACTCATTCAAAGTGGGTTTAATGGCTTATTGAGTTCAAATTCATCAACCAATGCATTGCGTGATTCATTCTCAACATGGTTAAACGCATCCCCAGCATATCGACTTTCACTGGCGCTAAACGCAAAAGCTAAATTAATTAAGTATTACTCGGGAAAACAACAGTTGCATCAACATCTCACTGTATACACCGAGCAATAATATCTTATATGAAGTCAAACGGTTACTTCATCCCACGACTTCATTTTTCGATAAACAGTCGATGGGCTTAAATCTAACATCGCCGCCGCTTTTGGGATATTGTTACCACAAATAGAAATTGCGCGTTCAATATAACGTTTTTCAATGATCCAAAGCGGTTCAATTTCTTGGTTGTCTGGCACAGGTATCGGCGCTTCATCGCTCTTCGTATCAAAAACGTGTGACTGCATATTGCTAACTTCAGCGTGACTGTGTTGAGCCACCTCAGGAAAAGGCGGAAACATTGCAGCACTAATTGTTGGTTCATTATGCATAACTAAAATATTTCGGATCATATTTTCAAGTTGACGCACGTTACCTGGCCAACTATAACTGAGCAGTTTTTGCCGCGCATCAATACTCAACCCCTTAAACTTTTTATTTTCTTCTTTACTTATTCGTTTAAAGAGCCGCTCTGCGATTTCTATCACATCATTGTCTCTTTCACGAAGTGGCGGCAACTGCAGGGGAATAACATACAAGCGATAGTACAAATCCTCTCTAAAACGCCCTTGTTGAACCTCGATCCACGGATCGCGATTTGTCGCACAAACAAAGCGAACATCAACTTTCTGCTCTTTTTCACTACCTACTTTTTGAAAACAACCTGTTTGAATAAAGCGCAGCAGTTTACTTTGCAAGTTTAAATCCATTTCACACAGTTCGTCTAAAAACAAGGTTCCTCCGTCGGCAAGGCCTGCAGCACCTTCGCGATTGGTTGTTGCACCGGTAAACGCACCTTTAACATGGCCAAAAATTTCACTTTCAATTAAATCTTTTGGAATAGCGGCGCAGTTTATGGCAATAAACGGCTTTTTAGTTCGCTGGCTGCACTGATGCACTGCGCGTGCGCAAAGCTCTTTACCCGTGCCGCTCTCACCTGTGATAAACACCGTTGCTTTACTTGATGCGGCATTCGAAATAATTTGGTATATCGACTGCATACACGGTGAACTACCGACCAAATCACAAAACTGACCGTTTTCATATTTATTGACAAGTTGTTCAACTTTTTCTGTCAAATTTTTGAGTTTCAACGCATTATTAACGGTAATGCGAAAACGCTCTGCATCAATTGGTTTTTCTAAAAAATCAGTCGCCCCATAACGAATTGCTTCAACCGCTAGTTCTTTTGACGCATGAGCAGTTAAAACAATAACCTGAGGTCTATCTTGCGAAGGAAGTTGCGCTAGAATATCCATGCCATTCATATCGGGCAGCATAATATCCAAAATAATTAGGTCTGGCTTTTCATGAGTTAAGTAGGTAAGAGCATCACTGCCAGTACCAACAACATCGGTTTGAATACCAGTTGGGATCATATACGACTGGTACAACATCGCGAGCGACTCAGTATCTTCAACAATTAGCAGTTTTGGCGCCATATCTGCTCCTCTGATTATTCTTAAATTCCTATAACTAAGTATTGACGAGCTCAGCAAAACTGCAATTTTTAAGTGAGTAAAAAGTTAAAAAACGATAGAAAATTAGAGATATACCAAATTTAGTCCTTATTCAATACAGCTTAACTTTCCAAAAGTTGCAGGCGTACATAAAAATGATTTAACTGCGCCGATGAAATATATTGATAATCAGGAAAGTAATGCTGAATAAGCGCAATACCCATACCCCCTTCCCTAAGTAACCCATCCTCAATGCAATCGTAATGCTTCGGTTTATTCAATACCTCATAATAAGGTGTTGGATCAATGATTTTAACTTCCACCATTGAACGCGATTTAGAAATAACCAGCGTCACCGCTTGATCTTCTCCTTCGCTATGACGAATTAAGTTGGTTAAATATTCAGTCAACACCAATGATGTATTTTCAATATCATTTTTGTCGATTGACAGTTGATTCAAGACAGAATTAAGTACGTAGCGCACTTCTGTTACTGCCAACCAAATTAAGTGAAAACGTCGATAAAATAATGTCGTCATATTGCCACCTTAATGATTGTGATACAGCCAGGTTTGTCGTTTGATAAACCGGCTTAATCGTGAACAAACACTCGGAAAACGAGATAACTTAGTTGTAACAAACTTAGCCAATTGTGGTCCAAGTGGCGAATAGTACTGCTGAGTTACAATCGTTTCATAGTCATTAAGACCTGCATGATTAAGTGCTTTTACCGTGTGATGCAGTGACTCTTCATCACATTTACCAAGCGACACTACAACGAATGTGTGTTGATTAGTTTCAGATAACACATGAAGTGGAAAATTCGCTTGATTAATAAGTGTTGCCGGCGACATATCAAATAAGATGTAATCAAATTCTTGTAACAGTCGAATAATAGCCTCCGAAAAAATCTTTTTTTCTCTTGCAAGCTCTGCATTTTTAAGCTGTTTAATACTTAAGTAGCTTATCCCTGCTCGCTGGTAAACATTGAGTTGACAGCTAATATCGCTAAAACACCAAGGCTCATATGATTGTTCTAATTCTTCAAAGTAGGCAACTCGCTTCCTATCAGATTGATTTAAGTCGACAACTAATACTGCATGATGATTCACAATTAAGCGATTTGCTAAACTCAGCGTTATCGAACTGGTTCCTTCCCCATGGCAACTTGAAAGTAACGTTATACAACGGGATTTTTTATCAAGGATTGATTGATAAATTGTCTCGATCTCTTGGTATCGACTCGGTATCATTTTCATAGTCCCACCGCCAATGCAATAATAGTCAGTACGTCAACAATTGATGACTTGGTTCGTTCGCTTTGATCTTGCCCTTGATCAGGAATATAAACTGTATCTCCGGCACGTAACAAAGGTATACGCGCCGAGTTTGGCCGTTTAATGAATTTCTCTAAATCAAACCGACGCGCTTGTTCTTTGCAGCATGAATGATTGATCACCACTATTTTATCTATCATCGCACTTGACGTTGGCCCACCTGCTTCGGCAAGTACATCAAGTAGAGTCATCGAATCATCAAAACTATACCGACCAGGTGTTTTAATTGCTCCCATGATGCGTACCACCTGCTCTTTGGGCTGCCTCAACCAATCTTTACTCTTTTCAGGGATAAAAATACTATCGCCTGCTCTTACTCTCGGGAACATAGATTCATCGCCTGTCTCAAAATACAACGCTAAGTTAAGCTTAGTGACACGCGCTTTTTCACCATTTCGATGAGTAATACGAATGTTACGAATATCTGCATTGTCTGTCGGACCATCGGCTGCAGCCATGATATCCAAAAAGTGTAATTTATTGTCAAACGCATAACGCCCTGGCGCGCCTACTTGGCCGAGCACGTAAATAGAACTAGTCGAGTCTTGTCGTACCCATTGCGATTTGTTGTCTTTCGGATCATGCGGTAATTCTTCAACGATAATGGTGTCGCCAGCTTGGATGTTCGGCAATGTATATTTGCCATCTTTACTGCTTGCATATTTGTCCATGCTAAAGCGACGGGTTATTTTACCAGCACGAATAATCTTGATGTCATTGACATTAGCACCTTTGGTTGGCCCACCAGCGTGAGCAAAAAGGTCGGTAAAGTCCATCTCATCGCTCCATTCATAACGACCTGGATTATGAATTGCGCCCATAATTTTGACAGCGCGTTTAGGCGGTACTTTGAGCCAACTTTTCTCATTTAAGTCGGTTTTTTCTGGTACAAAAATCACATCCCCAGGTTGTATATCAGGAATGCGCATTGCCTTTAGCCCTTCGCTATATGCTTGCAAATCAAATAACAGGCTTTCTCCTGCTGGCGTGAGTATTTTTATCTGTCTGGTTTCAGCAAACCGTGTTGGGCCACCGGCATTGGCTAAAATATCAAGAAAACTAATTTGTTCTGGTGCTTCATACGCACCTGGCTTTTGTACTTCCCCCATAATATAAACGGTGCGTGCAGTGGTATTAACATCATCAACCATAATCGGAACAAATATAGTCGTTCCACCTTCTATGATTGGCAGTAATGATGGATCGCCTGAATCTAAATATTGTTTTAAGTCAAAAATCTGCGGTTTATCTTTCTTTATCACTCGTATTTTTGTTACATCTGCATAGCGCGTAACGCCTTCGGCTCGCATTAAGGCATCGACAATGTTCATACCGGGCTTATATGAAAAGCTGCCCGGACTGTGCAACTCACCAATCAGTGTGACAGCTAATTCGTTTTCACCCGCATCACCGGTTGCTGATAAAGTTTGTGCATCAAAATCAATTTGCACATTACCAAGTAATGGTGACACAGGTACAAACAAGGTATCGCCAGAACGCACGTCAGGCAGAATATCCGTATTTCCTGAATCGAGATATGATTTGTAATCAAACGAAATTGTTTGATCGCCACGTTTAATTTGCAACTTATTAAGTTGCGCCCCCGGTTTTAAACCGCCAGCTTTTGCTATCAACATTTGCACATTGCCATGCTCAGGAATAATAACTTGTGCTGGACTATTTACATAGCCAAGCACGGTCACCAATCTATCGCGTGAGCGCACTTCCAGATAAAACCGAGACAGTGCGCGATACACTCCCGCTAACTTTAGTTTGATTTCTGATTCTGCACGAGCAGGTGTTTTACCAACAACATTGACCTTGCCAATTTCAGGTAGATTTAAATCGCCGTTTTTATCAACCGTAAACGTGTTCTCAAAATCTTGCTCACCCGGAATATAGAGGAATATCTGGTTGCCGATTTCTATTTTTTGCTGCGACTCGCTCGCGACCACTAACGTATGCGACATTAAAATTAAACATAAAATTATAAAACGCATTACAGTTCCTCCTCACTTTCAAGCGCATTTGTCCATTCACTCAGCGGCTTCACTTTTGACATTTGCTGATGTGACGCATCCGCGTTTTGAGTTAATAAATAAGCATTTACACGTCGATCAGAATGCGTGTTTATTGGGTTTACTCCCTCATGTTTGCTGTAAGGCGATTCACTTCCTTGTGCAATCGTGACAAGTTGTTGATCGGGTACGCCATATAACATGAGCCAATGCTTTACCTGCTCAGCACGTTTAAAAGCAAGCTCAAAGTTAGCCGCCTCAGTGCCAACACGGTCTGTATGACCCACCAGCAGTACTTTATTGTTGGGTACTAACTTTAAAAGTTCGGCTGCTTGTGCGATACGTGTTCGGTATTTAGGCGTAATCTCAAACTTTGCAAAAGCAAATTGATTATCACTATTTAACAATGTAGTAATTCGTTCAAAAAGGCCGGAGTCCTTGGTATCTAATGACGTCCCACACTGGGTTTTACTTGTAATAAGTTCGAAATGGTTGGAAAGTTGTTTAACCTGAAAATACAACACACGCAAATCAAGCGCTGCATCCTCATACATCTGGGCGTTAATCGCGCGCTTTATCCGATTAATTAGTAATTCAGCTTGATACAATTTAGCAGGCATACAATCCTTGATACCACGACTTTTAAGCAACTCTAGTTTGAGTGAAACATGTTCATATTCACTGTTTACTATGTGATATTGCATATTTCCTTTGTCTTCTCGCAATTGGTTATTGATCCGTTCATACTGCTCAGCCCAGCCCCCTTGTCCTTCATCAGGCCATGTTGAACACCCCGTACTTGCTATGATTGCGATATAAATAAATAGTCTCATGCCCACCTCCGTGCCAAACTAATTACGCGCTTTGTGCGCTTGTGATAAATGGAATTGTCATATCAACGCGCAGTAACTTCATCAGTTTATTCGGTTGACCTTCAACGTTGAGAAGTTGTAATACCAAGCCTCTTTTTTGTACCTTCTTAAACAAAAAAACCATGGCGCCAATGCCTGACGAGTCAATAAACTCAGTATTTGAGAAATCGAGAATGATTGTCTCAACACGAGACGCAGCGAGTTGGTCGAGATGCTCACGATGTTTATCAACATTCATCGCCGAAAAGTCGCGCGGTAGTGTTACAACAAGTGTGTTTTGCTGTTGCTCTGTATTTAATAACGTACTCATAAATCACCTATTTTATTGCGATGTTATATGAGTTGTTTCAAGATGAGTGCCAAAAAGTGAGTTGTTATATTTCAATAAATTAGAGTAAAATATTTGCATTATGCAACGAACTCAGATGACTTTGTCGCATAATGCAAATTATAATGACTGCGATGCCTAAATGACTACTGTCCTTTACCTAACAGCACAACCTTAATCGTATGCAAAATAATCAGCGCTTCCATTTTTAACCAACTTGAGAATGAAGACATCGACAACGAATACGCATAATCCCATGCGATTTTATTTCTAACGTCATCAATACTTTCGTCATAGCCATTCATTACTTGCGCAAGTCCAGAAATACCGGGCTTTAATAAAAATGTTCGATGACAAAAATAAGGAATATTTGATTCTAATTTTTGATAAAACTGAGGGCGTTCTGGACGTGGGCCAATGAGTGACATATCACCTTTGATCACATTCCAAAATTGCGGCAATTCATCAATTCGTGTCGCTCGTAAAAAACGACCTACAGGAGTTATTCTAGGATCTTTTGCCGTTGCCCAAACCGCCCCTGTGTTTGCTTCAGCATTTTGAAACATAGTTCGCAGTTTATATACATAAAAAAGGCGTATATAGTCTTCATTCGCCTGACCAACTCGCAGTTGTTTATAGAAAATAGGTCCTTTTGACGTCAGTTTAATTGCAACCCCAGCAACGACAAGGATAGGAAAGCTTAACAATATGCCAAAAGTGGCGCCAACCATATCAAAAACGCGCTTATACACTGCCACCGCATTTATACTACTCGACGGCCGAATTAAACGACACCAAGGCGTTTTATAATAACCAAAGACATAGAGCAAGATACCGAATAAACTCGCACTATAATTCGCCAGCAAATAATTCACTTGGTCAATAACAGGCAGTTTCATTGAACTGAAAAATACTGTTTTCATCATGCCACATAATAAAAAGAGTATGCCAATCAACACGGCTGCTATGGCAACTATGTGACCGTGTAATGCGAGCGAAGCACTTGATATAGCGCTGATTAACAGAACTAAAGGCATCCATGCTCTGAGTACTTTGTGAGAAAAAAAGGTAAAGGATATCCAACCACTGTAGCTTAAATACTTATCTTTTAATCTCATCATTTGTTGCCAATTGCCAGCGCCGATGCGTGTGCGACGCGTTATATCTTGCTGTTGGGTATCCGGTTCAAGTTCTACAATCGATATAGATTGGTCAATTTTAGCTTGATGTTCTCTATCCAACGGGTTTACTGACAGAATAAAGTCATCATTGATGGTGTCTGAAGGAAGTAATTGAATACTCTCTTGCTTGATTGCAAAAAACGCCCCTGCAACGCCCACAACGGCCCCTAACTTACTTTCACGTTCACGAATTTTATTTTGATAACGCCAGTAGCGAACTTGTTGTTCATTACTGGTATCAAACAGCTGATATTTGCCTGACACAATATGAACTTTTTCATTGTCAAAGTTATGTGCGATACGTGAAAAGGTATTCAGACTAAGTAATGCACTTGCATCTGTTAATACAATCACATCATAGAGGTGCGCATAATGCTCGATAAGAAAATTAATTGCCGCCACTTTTCCGCCATTTTCTGAACACTCATCGATTTTGCAGTAGATACGTTCAGATAGGAGTTGTTTAGCAGTCGCATTCGCTATTTTTGATGTGTTATCGGTACATCCGTCGAGAAAAAGATGGATTGCCATTTTATCGTGGCTATAGGACTGACTTGCTATATTAAATAACTTACCAGCAATATGGTCTTGCTCATTATAAGCGGCAATGAAAACACCTATTTTAGGGGCTGTCTTCGAGTGATTTTTACTCTGTTTTTTTATTTCATCACCACGATTTTTATCAGCGAAGTACGCCAGTGAGGACAAAATAAACGGATAAAGCACATGGTGATAAAGCACTATTAATAGACAAACACCAATACAAACTTCTAACATATTCATAATCAACTCCTAATGCTGTATTTGTTGATACACACAGTCATATTCGAATGCCATCTTGCGTAAATCGAAGCCGCCCATCACGGTTTTTCTGACATTTTGATTCAAACCCAAGGTCATCGCACGAGACAGTGCACTTGGCAGTTGAAAGCGATTACTTGGCGAAAGTAAGATTCCATTACTTTTTGATAGCACTTCACCCACACCGCCCACATCACTTGCGACCACAGGCGTATTACAAAACAACGCCTCTAAAATAGTCAGTGGCAACCCCTCTTTTTGCGAATAGAGGCAAAACACATCAATTGCGCTATAGAACAACGTCATATTCTCAATACAACCGAGCCAATGAACACGGTGACTAATACCCATTTTTTTACATACCCGCTCGAGCCGTGCTTTATGACGACCATCGCCAGCAAAAACAAGATGCATGTTTTCATCTAAATAAGTGAGTGCGCGCAGTAAATCTAAATGACCTTTACCACGCTCAATCCGTGCCGCGCACCCGATAAGTTGAACATCGAACGGCAAACCAAGTTGAGCACGCGCCTCAAGCGGCGGGTATGGTTGAAACAAATCACTATCAACGCCATTATGAATTACCTGACTTGGCTCAGTTGTAACCATACTCTTAAATTGTTGTGCGACCGCATTGGCATCAGCTATCACCGTAATCGGCGAAAAAGCACAAATTGCCTTAGTCATCAGGCGCGCGCGTTTATTTGCCAAATACCACGCGTCATGCAATGTCGTGACATGCTTCACTTTGGGTCGCAACAAAATAGCAAGACTTGCGTAAAACATCGGCCCAATATGATGACTATGAATCACGTTGATTTGATGATTATCAATCAGGTCAACGATTCGTTTTACGATACGCCACTGCACACCCGCTGGTTTATTTAAACAATGTATTGAAAGCGCTCCCAATTGCGGCCATTCTCGTTTTGCAACGTGTGTTTCACCCTCAAGCGAAACAAGTATAGTCTGCTTCGAAAAATGGCTTTTTCGACATAGTGAATAGGCCATTTTTTCAAGGCCGCCAACGCGTAAATGTTGTACTAATTGCATTACTCGCACCATGGTGCCTCCTAATCATCTTGTTGTGTCATATCTGGAATTGTGGTTAATACGGGTTTACCTGTTAACTTCTCAATGGTTGCTAAACTGGTAATACGAAGATCTAGTAAGCTGGTTACAAAGATTAATGTTGCACCGGTAAGTAACCCAAGCACGATACCAATCAAGCAAATAATTAAAATCGAGTGGTTTATTGGCCGTGTTGGACTGTACGCGCGCTCAATTGTTTTAACTTTATCAGGCCCTTCGTAACGCACTAACTTACCGGTCACTTTGGCCATTTCGTAACGGCTCAGCATATCTTTATACAAGGTTTGTTTTACGTCGTAGTCACGTTCAAGTTGACGCAGCTGTTTTTCTATTTGATTGGTCTCAGCAATACGTGTTGTAATGACTTCAATTTGTGAATCGAGCATTTTAATTTCATTTTCGAACGCCGATACTTGATTCTTAGCCTCTTGTAATGTGATCAATTGCGACACAAGTAGCGAGTTCTCAACTTGCCCGCTGTCACCGGGCAAGGTATTTGCGACTTGCCATAGCTTGTCGATGTCATTGATATCTAACTCATGATTTTGCGACATTAACTCGTTTTGACGTAATTTGAGGTTTTGTAACTCTCTCACGGATGACTGTACTCGGCTGTGTTTATCGGTATAACGTGTACGCAAGAGCGCGACTTCAGATTCCAATCGAATAATTTTGTCTTCGAGTACACCTAACACTGGGTTTGCTTTGCCTAGTTTTGTGGTTAACGTTTCCAAGCGCGCTTTCGCCCCACTAAGCGATATATGCTTGAGTTGCTTTTGTTTCTCGATGTGTTTTAACGAGTCTTGATTTGAACTCAACAATTCAGGTAAGGCCTGGCGATTACTCGACTTAAACTCAGCTAATTTATCTTCAGCTCGCTCTAATTCACTACGAATTGAATTAAGCTGCTCTGCGAAAAAACGCTCCGAAGTATCAAGAGACGCCTTTGTCGGCGCGAGTAAGCGTTGTATAAAGTGCTCAACGACCTGTTCCAATACCGGCTTCATTTGTTCACGCTGGGTCCATTTAAAGTGAATACGAACAAGTTCATCGCCCACCATAGAAAATGACAATGCTTCAGATAGCTTTTGCTGCATACGGTCGATTTCAATATCGCTCGCCGATTCGTTGACAAGCTGCGTATCTTTGGCAATGGACGACAAGACTTTTCGACTTAACACCAGCGTTTGCAGTGCTTCCATGCGGTCTGACAACTCAAACGAAAAAGACAAATCATCGAGAAACGGATTTAATAGCGCAGATTCCTCAATCAGAATGGTGGCGTGGTTAACATAGTATTTTTGAGAGCTCAAACCGATAGCGATCACCAGTACAGGTACGACTAATAGCGCAACGAGTAAAACCCGACCGCGTTCGTACAATGCATATAGCATTAAGTAAATTAATCTCTTTATTTGTAGCTGGTTAAACACTCGCCTCTCCTGTTTTGCAATTTGCAACGCAATTTAGTCTGGAATTGCAATATTTAACTGAAATAAGCTTAAATTTTGCGAACCTACTGTACTGTCGCAAAAAGAAGGCCAACTCGATTGGACTAGTGCTTTATAGCGCTAAAGATGCTTGAAAAATAGAAAAGCGCTTACCTTGGCAAGCGCTTAAAGTGCAATAATATGGGAGAGACTCAGTTTGATTACTGAATGTTGAATAGCTGAACCGTTTTTGAGCCGTCATATTGCCAAGTAAACGTGAGTGGGTTTGTCTCGGGGTCATAAGACCAAATCTGCGCCACTAAGGTTTGCGATTTATGTGGAATATTAATATTACCTATCAGGCCGTCTTGAGATAAGGTACTGCGCAAATAACAGTCGCTGTAATTAAGAGGTTGATTACTGCTTGGTGCTCCACATACATTTATAAATGCGCGCGCGTTAACTAAATTGGCCGCAACATTTATTTGTACATCAATGTTGGTCTCATAATTAAAAGACGAGTCAACCACTAAATCTCGCGTGCTTATGGTCGCAGGTGGATCGTTAACCGGGGTTTGCGTAGTCGCATTACTGCTCGTTGTGCTGCCAGAATCGCCTGAGCCACCACCGCAAGCGCTCGCTAGAAATAAAAATGATAAAAGGGTTAGTCGTGTTTTCATAATCTAGTCCTCGTTATTAATTGCGTATTGCATTTTAGGAAAATTAAACCAGGTCGTATTTTGTAGCCCTGCAGAGACAGCGAAATCGGTGAACTGAGGATATACCTGCAATAAATCAATATGTTCTTTAGGATGTTGCCAATTCGCGTTTACTTTAAGTGCCCAGGGCAATCCGGTCTGGGTTTGAAAAAAACCGCTCTGTAACGAATCGTCTTGCCCTTGACCATAAAGTGCCGCGTTAAAAGCTTCGGTTGGTGCACTATTTTTCGCGTGCACCTCCCATGAGCGGGCATTGTTTATGTCAACGTAATCTCCGTGATAGAACCCATTGACGCCAAATATAAACGCGCTCGGTGTGGTGAGTGATACTTCGTTTGAATCAACGCCTAATAAAAGTGGTAACGTGACATTAAATGGCACTGTCGATTGAGACTGACACGTTGAGCTTGTTCTAAAGTACTGGCAGTCATTTGTTGCAGGCACAATTGTGCGTGTGTCGGGGAAAACAATAATAATCGCCTCGGTGCGATTGGCTTCGAGCGGACTACTTGTTTGTCGCTGTCCGTCTATTTCATAGCGGATCATGGCTTCATTGACTTGTGAGCGTAAAATATTATTAAACCGCAGTGCAAACCCATTATGGTATGAGGCGCCAACGGCTAAGAGCTCTCCCTCTATACGATATCGCACTACTGAGTTATCTTTTTGACTCATTGAAACCCGGTACTTTACAACTACATCGTTAAAGTCATAGTCCCCTTGCTCTGGCCAATTATCTTCAAAAGCTGTTGTCTGCCAGCTCGATTGAAACATGGTTATGCCACTGTCAATTGTCGTGACTTGATAGTCTTCGACTTCACCATTTGCCACACCACCAGTTGATGCAACCGATGCCTGCGGACTGACTCTAAAGCGAGACCAAATCGTTCCAGAAGTCGCAGTTAGTGGCACATCGATTAGCAACCGGTTTTCGCCGTTTGACAAAGTGTATGATTCAACCGCCTGTTCATCTTCAGAAAATACGCCATCATTGTTCCAGTCAAACCATGCATTTAAATATCCCGATTTTGAACTCGTCACGCTGATTAATGCATCTAGGCCTTTTTCCAACGTAGTAATAAACTGCACACCATCATCATTATCAGGGTCATTTGGATAATATTCGGCACTCACCGTTGCACCCAAATATAAGTCGCCCACACTATGGCGCGCACCGTTACTACCCAAACTTGTGCCATAACTATCAGGGGCATCACCAAAATCAATCGATGCAGGTTCGCTTTCGTCTATAATGGGTGCGGTTGCACAGCGCGCTCCATCATTACTTGATGAACTAGGGCCATATGCAAACAGAACCGTTTCATTTTGAAGTGTTATATCGACTAAGAAAATATGGCCGTCTTGATTTCGGCTAATATAAAAATTACCGTCGACATCAAAATATACCGCGCCGAATGTACCGCTAAACCCCGTATTACCGATGTTTGACGACGACCCATCACTGACGTCGATACGATGTAAAAAGCCATTACTGTCAACGCTGTATGCAAAGTTTGAAGTCGGATGAAAAGCCAGATCAAAAATATTTAGATTGAGAGCAGCTCCATCAATGACACGTTGTGCTTGCAAGTAAAGCGGATCACTTTCATCAAGTGCGGTGCGATATAATCCATAACCACTGCCTCTGCGATACGCATAGTAATGGTTTGTCTCTACAGCCACATCACCAACATAAAAATTAGTGCTTGGAAAACCGGTTGCCGCTAACGGTTCAATTTCATATTCTTGCCCGACTCGCGCAAGTCCACCCGATTGATAATCCCAACCATACAAATAACGATCATGTACGCTAAAGCCAAACCCATTGAGCTTATTGTTGGTCGCTAAATCAGCAGCAAGCGTATCGTAACTACCTGAAACTAAGTTTACGCCAAATAAGGTGGCCGTGTTGCCTTGTACTAAAAAGGCTTTTGACGGACACGTATCGAAAGGCGCACCCAGAGCGGCCATCGGCAGCATACTCAAACAATATAAAAGTCGTTTCATTCTCTTTCTCCCAGCTTTGCTATTGGAGAGAAAGATGCAATGCAAACACCAACTTTAAAAGTTAATAAAAACAGACTGTTAAAGATTTAACTTTGACTGATTTGCAAATTGCAACGCTATCTAAAAAAGCCAGCTATTTTCAAACTGGCTTTTCTATTTCGAATTTAAGCAATAGATGATAGCGTTATATCAATTGAGCTAAAACATAATCACGTTTGTGTTGCCAACTATGACAGTGGACATAACTTTGCGACACATCTCGCCATCCAAGCGCATTTGGTCCGTCAATCGCCATCGCATCATCAATCCGCGCAATAAATTCTTCTTGATTATTGGCCACCATAATAATGCTGCTAAAACGTTCAACCGCAGGGAATCGAGTTGCTACTATCGGCTTGCCTGCAGCTAGATATTCTTTCAACTTTAACGGGTCGCATGCACGTATTTGTTCGTTAATAATAAATGGCAGCACAGATACTTGCCAATATTGAGAAAATTGGGCAAGTTCTGCGTGAGGAACTTCGCCCACATGAATGACATTCTCAAGCGCAGTCAATCGCTCTATATCGACCTGATTACGCCCGACTAAAACAATATCATACTCGGGACGCGCAACCGCAAGCGCATAAAGTAAATCAATGTCCAACCAATTCGATATCGAGCCATAGAAACCAACCACACGATTACGATTTCTAAGGACTGGGTGTTTTGCTTTTCGTTTTGCGAATAAGTCAAAATCAACACCGTGTTCAAGCAACTGGGTTTTATGGGTTGGCATTTTTTCTAATAACACTTCGCTTGCAACAAAAATCAAATCAGCTTTATCAATTAATTTTTTTTCAAACTTGCTTATCATATTATGTTCTACGCCCGCTAACGCAGAAAAGTCATCGCCACAGTAATAAACAACCTTATCTTGTGGTCTTAAAGTAATCAGCGAAATGGCATTTGGCACACTAAGCCAATAAGTAATAGGCTCTTCATTGTTAAAATCAATTAACTGACTTATTTGATGTTGGTTAAACGCCCTGACTGTTTTACTTTTGTGCCACGGCAATAGAAACGGGTTAACCACATTTAATTGGCCCGTATTTTTACCTTTGCTACGCCATGATTTAGCCATCATCAGCGCTTTACTCAGAATGCGACGCATATCTACCCAATTGAATTTCGGTGTGCGCATACCAATTGAATTGACCCATGTTGTATTGTAACGCTCTGAAATTAAGCGAAATAAGTGTTGCGTGCTACTTGGGTGTTGAGCCCAATCTTCTGCGAATACGACAAATCTCATACAACCTCCTAGTTTAAATGCTTAACAATTACAGCAGGGTTTCCCGCGACCATGACATTAGCGGGGACATCGTGTGTCACTACAGATGACGCCGCAACTATTGCACCTTCACCGACGGTAACACCACCAATAATGGTTGCCCCAGTGCCAATCCAACATCCTTTTTTTAATACGATGTCACCAATTTGCTCTGGCTTGTCCGGTAACCCCATTGCTCGCTCCCTTGAGTCAACAGGATGACCTGGAAAACCAGCAAGGAAAACACGTCCCGCTAAGCGCACATCGTCCTCGATTACGACGTTGCGTCCAACTGCGATTGTGTTTTGCCAGCCAATATCAACATTATTTCCAACAATAAGTGTTGGTTGAATTGTTGGATCAGAGCGACCAATTAAGCTGCTTACACCTGAAATTCGTACGTCATCATCGAAACGAATTTTAAGGTTACCCAATATTTGCGGTAAGCCAGAGTAAAGATATAAGCGTCTTTTAGAGCCGCTAATTTGCGATTTAAATAGCGGTGTAAAATAGAAGAACCGCCCAATCTCAGCGCTCAGATGTAAGCACGATTTGTGACAAAAATAGAGCGCTTTGTGCACGATTGGAATTAATGGAAACTGCATGTGTTTCAAAGAAAAATAGGTATAGCGCATGACTTTTGCAAAAAGAGTATCACTTTGCTTTACCCAAATAGTGAGTTGACTCATAGTTTATCTCCTAAGTTTTGCTTACGCGCGAAACAAGCAATGTTTCAAGTGCGATTGTTAATGACAAAATAATATAAATAGGCCATGTAAATGCTTGTGTTAAAAAGGTCCCTGAGGTGACAAATCCAGCAAGTCCTGCCAAAAGCGCATTCACATTCACAAAAAGGGTTTTCTCGTTATATGTCGTACACAATAAATAACAACGTCGTAGACTGCGGTATATCGAGGAAATCATAACAATAAAAAGTGTAAAGCCGACAAAGCCCATCTCACCGAGCACTTGAAACCACGTACTATGCACGGCATGGTTTTTTCCGTCCCAGTGTGGACTGTAAAAAAAATAGTTTACAAAGAAGTTATTTATACCGACCCCGGTAAGCGGATTGGATAAAGCCATATTGAAAGCGGCTTGCCATGCATATAGGCGTCCCATTGCCGACTCATCAACCCCCTCTTCAGCGGCACCGCCGCTTTGGCGGTCGCTAATTCCAGCCAGCACTAACAAAATAGACGCCGCAGCCCCTCCAAGCGAGAGTAAGACCATTGGATTTTTGACTTTTTGTGCGACAAAAAAGCCAAATACTGCGAGCATGCCTAGCAATCCGCCCCGACTTTGCGTTGCAATAATCCCGTAGCACAGCAATGCCAGACCTAATAATGCAAGAAAACGGACCATTTTTTTGTTGGTTGGATTCATTAATTCAGCACATAAAAATGAAATAGGAAACAATAAGACTAAGGACAAATCATTCGGGTCACCGAGCTGTGATTGAAGCTCTCGTGAAATGGTAACCCGTGTACCTTCAACTAAACCAATGCCACTTAGTTTGTTATAGGCAGTAACACAGGCAACGGCAATACCGGAGAAAATAATGCCAATGCGCACCCATAAAAACATTTTACTGTCGTTAATCCACCAACTAATGACAAACACCATAATAAATACTTTGGTAAGCGTACTGCTCCAATAACTCATTGCTTCAGCGCGGTTTGAAGCGCATAAAACGCATATTGTTATCCAACAAAAGAAAATGACAAACACGGTATGGCCTTGGTGCCAAAACGGGAGCAAACGTTTCGATATAAATAAGTGCCAAGCTATGCCTAAAAGAGATGCTAACGCCAACAGTTTTGGTATTTTTAATGGCATCAAAACGGGAAACGCTTCGTGTAACCTAAAATAACTAAACAGGATAAAAGCGATTACAAACACGGTACTGAGCCTGACGGCAGCAAAAGCAGCAAGCGGCAGTAGAATAAAGGCAAATGAAGCAATCGGCCCAAAAATATTATAAAGTACCGCGATTAATAAACTCACGATAAAGGTCAGTTTAATTGGGCTATCAATTCGACTCTTTGCATTCACATTAGACATAGCGACCACCTAGTCTTAGTTTCAAGAAGGTAATAAGCGACTTTCCTAAGCGGTTTTGAATCGCTAACAAAAACACATAACTTGAAAACACGCTCATCATTAAAACAAGCAGCTGCAAGGCGCTACACACCATGCCAACAATCAAAATAATGAAGCAGGTCGCCATTCGCTGATAATTATATGGTAAATGCGTTAAACGCTGACTCACGAGCCAAAAAGCGAAGAGTCTGACGAATGCCAAAATAATCAGCGCCGCAAGTAGGCCGTTAAATTCAAACAAATAAATCAGACCGCCGATACACAGCAAAGCAAAGCAAGCGCACAGCCCATTAATAATCGCAACTGAGCTTGCACTCGATTGCAAGTAACATCCGAGATTAAACAAGTCACTTTGCGTTCTAAGTGCGGTGGTAAAACATAAGATAGGTAGAATGTAACGACTTTCTTGGTAATCCAGCGGCAACATTAGCTCAATTAGCCAAGGGCCAAATAACATCATGGCAAGGGCTATCAGAACAGATATCTCGGCTCCGAGTATCGCACCGTCTGCTGCTTGTTTCGCATTCGCGGCGAAGACTTTAAAACGTTTCGGGTACCACCAAAGGCGAAAAGGTTCAAACGCGATTGAGGTGATAAGCGCAAATTGTGCAGCGACAAAAAATAGTGCTAGCTCGTTTTTGCCAAGCATCAGCGCAACAAACCAGTTTTCGGCGCCGTTTAGGGTATATAGGAAGATACTTGAAAGCGTAATAGAAGCCATATATCGGCAATGCGTTACGTTAAAGCGTGGTGTAGCCCAGTGAAGATAGTTGCGGTAGTAAAAAATAACACCAATCGCAACACTCCAAGATGCAATCACGCTTGATAGCATCACCCCGGTGACCGCCATCTCGTTACTGAGTAAGATTAGCGTTGCTGCAGCCTGAATCACGCCTTGCAATACAGAAAACAGCATAAACTGCTTTGCTTGCTGCTCAAGTCGTAATACACATAGTGGGACCGACAAAAGTAACCCACCAGCTAAACTAATCAGCAACAGTGCAACGTCTAACGATGAGTTAAATATAAAAGAGACATCGACTATCTCGCTATAAACAACCCATGCAAGTAGCAAAGCGATGCCTGCTCCTGCGAGTGAGAGCCAAATACAAGTAACGACCAGGTTTTGTTTTGCATTTTTATCAGAATCATTAAAAAAACGAAATAACAGTTCAGCCAATCCAAACGTAAGCACTAAACTAAGCAGCGCCGCGAGACTCACCAGTAAATTAAGTTCACCATATATTTGAGGCGGTAAATGATGCGTAATAAACGGCATCATCAAAAAGCTGATCCCTTTTAAGCATACGATAGACACACCGTAATAAATAATTTGTTTAATTGAATTCATAGTGCGCCTTTTCAATCCAAGTTGATAACTTAAGCGCTTGATTTTGTGAATTAAACATTTTTTCAACACGCTTGCGGGCGCAGCTGCTCATCGCTTGCATTTGATTATCACTGGCATGACAAAAATCAAAAATCGCTCGTCCTAAATCAATTGAGTTACGACTTTCAACTAAGTAGCCTGAGTCTTGAGTGACTATCTCTGAGCATCCCATAACATCACAGGTAATGACGGGTAACCCCATTGCCATCGCCTCTTTGAGAACGAGTGGTCCAGTATCTTTTTCACCTTTACTAGATACACAAAAAGGCGCTATCAAGGCGTCATAATCGCCTGCTAATAACGCAATTTCAGAAGACGATCTCGAACCGAGTAAACGCACATTATCGGTTAACGCCAATACATTAATTAATTCGATTAAATCATTTTCAAGCGGCCCATCACCAATTATGTCAAGGGTCGGCCTCATACTTTGAGGTAAATCGGATAAGGCTCGTAGCGCATATTGCACCCCTTTTTGTTCAACCAAGCGACCGACAAAAAGCAGTTTTTTACGTTCATGATATGACCGCTTCCGTGGCTGAAAAAAATCAATGTCGACCCCACAATGAAGTAACCGAATACGCTCTTTATTGAACGTTTGAAAATATGAAGCCATTGATTTACAGACAGCGACAATAAAGTCACAGTGTTTAAGTTTTACGTTTAAATCGTAAGGTGCGACGTAAACATCGTGACCATGACCGATAGCAGACACGCTAATACCAGACAATTTAGCCGCCACTAAACCATATGCAATTGAGTTCTGCATAAAATGGCAATGCAAATGTTCGATGTTGAGACGCTTTACATAAAAACGTAGTTTCGCCGCTTCACGCAGCAGAGAAAATGTACTTATTGATGTTTGCTCTTGTGCAACTAACTTAGCATTGTCTTTAAGAGTTTGTGACGTTTTCAACCAACTACAAAAAGCGATGCCATCGGGTAATTTCGTAAATTCAATAATGTCTGTGTCAGACCAAGACAAATTTGTTTTCGCAAACGTAAACACAGTGACACGATGACCAACATCGAGTAGCGCTTTGATTTCTGTTCGTACAAAGGATTCCGACAATACGGGAAAATTTGGTACAACAATACCGATATGTTTCATAGGCCACCTCCTCAACTATATGGTGAACTACGCAATTCATATGCCAGCGTCTATTACTGTGGTTTTGTCCCAAATTGCATAAATTCACCTTTGTTATTTGCAAAATGCAACGCAATCTATAAAAAAGTGACGTGAAACGTTGAATTACACACGGAATGATATTTGCGAGAGTCAATCAACACACAATGCTGGAGTGAATATTATGTCTAAAGATGTATCAGTCGTTATCCCAAACTACAATTGCTTAAAGTACTTACCCAGGGCGATTAGCAGCGCGTTAAAACAAAAAGGCGTACGCATTGAGATTATTGTCATTGATGATGGTTCAACTGATGACAGTTTGATTTGGCTAAAGCGAACAGAGCGAATGTACAATCAAATTCGCATTATTAGTCAAGCAAATAAAGGCGTCATCGCGGCGCGAAATACAGCAATTAAAAAAGCAAACAGTGACTACATTGCGTTTTTAGATGCCGATGACTATTGGCCAGTCGACAAACTCGCTGAGCAACTGAGTTTTATGAAAAGCCGCCCTGCATGTGGTTTATCTTTTACAAACTATCAGCATGTTGATGTCGGGTATCAAGATATCATTGACTGTTTCTCATATTGGCCAGAATTTTTACAACACATCGACCCACACGACAGTGGCTACCAGCTATTACCGAGTGCCGTCAATCGTATTTTAGAAACAAATGTCATTGGCACGTCCAGTGTAATGGTCAAAAAACAACATATTGAGCGTGCCGGCGGTTTTGATCCAACTTTAAGAAGCGCTGAAGATTGGGACTGTTGGTTACGCATCGCCCTTCATAGTGAGGTCGCTTTTAGTAATAAAATTGCGATGTCTTATTTAATGCGCCCCGATTCCATTACCGCAAATCGCCAACACCGCATTGACGCGATGCGCGATATTATCGAGCGTATTGGCCATCACGAAAGTGTGAACGACACAAGTTATCAAATCGCCCTCACGCGACTTATGGAATCACAAGGCGAAATGTACCGTTTGCAAAATCAATTTTATACCGCATTACTGCATTCAAGCCACGCGTTTTATAGAGCACCACAAATGCGCCGTTTTAAAGCGCTACTCAGTGATGCAAAAAATTTATTGAAGTCATCGGTCATGCAGCAATCATGTGTTAAATAGGCTAAAGTTAAGATAAGGAGGTGATATGCAACATATTTTACTTGTCGACGACGAACCTGAAGTGGTTCATGCTTTATCTCGCGTACTCAGAAAAGAGTACCACATTAGTAAAGCGTTTAGTGCAGACCAAGCGCTTGAATTATTGCGCGAGCAACCAATTGATTTGATTTTGTCTGACATCAGAATGCCCCATGTAGATGGCATTGAATTGCTGACACAAATCAAATCCTTGTATCCTGGGATCTCACGAGTTTTGCTTTCAGGGTACGCCGATATGGAGCAAAGCCAAGCTGCAATTAGTAATCACATTGCCGAAATAATTTTAGCAAAACCCTGGGATAACTTTGAGTTAAAAACTATTTTAAAGATTATTCTGCGTTGTCAGCATCTCGAACAAGCAAATCGAGAATTACAAAATGAAAACCATCAGCTCAAGAGCGAAAAACTAACTACCTGACATCAAAAACAAAGTGAGTAACGACTGTTATCAGCATGGTGACTCGTTGCTCACCCAAACATAAAATCGAATAATGTATTTTGTATACATTTATCAAATAATCCAGTATGCTTTTGTTCGTTTGCTCACCAAAACAACAAAAAACGCTGAACAATGAATATAAAAAAACTGCCCCATTATTTGATTTCACTTTTGTGTGCCTACTCAAGCATGAGTTATTCAGCTGAGCGCTGGCAAGATCACACTGTATTTGAAAAAAACAAACTGCCACCTCGCGCGACTTTTTATAGCTATCAAAGTGAAAAGAACGCCCTTATTAACGACTACACACAAAGTGCAAACTACCTATCGTTAAACGGTAAATGGCAATTTGAATATGCAAAAAACCCAGTATCGGCGAGTAAGCACTTTACCGCCAAACAATTTGATGCGAGTCACTTTGGCTATATTAATGTGCCTGGCAACTGGGAAACCCAAGGTTATGGCCATGCTATTTACCTTGATGAGCGCTATCCGTTTGAAACTACATGGCCAAATGCACCAACCGAACACAACCCAACGGGCAGTTATTTAAAGCACATCACCTTGCCAAGTGAATGGGCTGACAAACAAGTTTATTTTCATGTGGGTGCCGCGCGTTCGGCACTCACTTTATATGTCAACGGTCACGAAGTTGGCTTTAGCCAAGGCGCAAAAACGCCTGCCGAATTTAATATAACGCCTTATTTAGTGAGTGGCGAAAACCGCATTGGCATGCAGATAATCCGCTGGAGTGATGCAAGCTACTTAGAAAGCCAAGATATGCTGCGTGTAAGTGGCATAGAGCGTGATGTTTATTTATATGCAAGGCCACAACAGCACATCGCGGACCTCGATGCACCTTACTCATTAAATGATGATTTAACCAAAGCAACGGTAAATTTAAAATTGGGTTTAACCAGTTTTCAAGCGGCAACTAACCTAGCATTGAGCTACCAACTCTTTGATCCAAATGGCATAGTGGTTGCGAGCGACAAAAATAACCTTGTTCTAAAAAGCAAAAATCAAACACATCAATTTGATTTAATACTGAATAATCCATCACTTTGGAGCGCTGAAACACCGCACCTATACCAGTTACAAATATCACTCAATGACGAAAATGGTAAATTGCTTGAAGCAACCAGCATGCAACTCGGCTTTAGAAAAATTGAAATAAAACAAGGGCAATTATTGGTAAACAATAAGCCAATAACAATCCGCGGTGTAGACCGCCACGAAACAGATCCACAAACCGGTCACGTGGTAAGCCGTGATCGCATGTTGCAAGATATTCGCTTGATGAAACAAAACAACATCAACGCTGTGCGCTCAAGCCACTACCCTAACGATCCCTACTGGCTTTCACTGACCGATAAATATGGTCTCTATGTCGTTGATGAGGCGAACATTGAATCGCACCCACTGGCTATCAGCGAAAAAACCCAAATCGGTAACGAAATGTCGTGGTTGCCAGCGCATTTAGCGCGTGTGCAAAGAATGGTTGAGCGCGACAAAAACCACCCATCGGTCATTATTTGGTCGTTAGGCAATGAAGCCGGTGAAGGCAAACTATTTGAAGCGCTTTATCAGTGGATTAAAAAGCGTGAGCCCTCAAGACCTGTACAGTACGAGCCAGCGGGTAAAAACGCCTATACCGACATAGTTGCACCTATGTACCCATCAATTGAACGCATTGAAAAATATGCAAAAGAGCATACAGATCGCCCTTTAATTATGATTGAGTACGCCCATGCCATGGGTAATTCAGTGGGTAATTTAAAAGATTATTGGCAGGTGATTGATCGCTACCCACAGCTGCAAGGCGGCTTTATTTGGGATTGGGTTGACCAAGCGCTTGAGTTCACAAATAGCAAAGGTCAAAAGTATTGGGCGTATGGAAAAGACTACCACCCGACAATGCCAACTGACGGTAACTTTTTAAATAATGGACTAGTCGATCCGAACCGAAATCCACACCCACACCTGAGCGAAGTGAAAAAAGTGTATCAACCATTTTCAATCACCGACTTTTCTTGGCAAGGCAACAGCGCATCGCTCACGATTAAAAATAAACACACCTTTATTGCGAGCCAAGGTTTTAACTTAGTATGGAAATTACAACAAGATGGCCGTGTTATCGCTGAAAAAGTAGAGCCATTAACACATATAAAGGCTGGAGAAACACAAAACCAAACAATGCGTTTTGACAAAACCTTGTTGGTTGATACATTCGAATACCAAATACTGGTAGAAATACGCGTTGACCAACCGCAACCTCTGCTAGCAACGGATCATTTAGTAGCGTTTGAGCAATTTGACCTAAAGCCCGCAAAAATTACCGAGTTTAAACCTTATTCAAAGACCAAACTCAGTAAACTAAAAGACGTTTGGTTACTTGAAAGCGACAACGCATTTTATGAAATTAGTCGCAAATCTGGCTGGTTATCACAAATAACGGTTGATGGAAAAGCGCAATTAGCACAGCCATTAATAGCCAATTTTTGGCGTGCACCAACCGACAATGATTTAGGTAACGACATGCCTAAATGGGCTGGTGCGTGGCAAGATGCCGCAAGCGAATTGCAATTACTCAATATAAATACCGCGCGCCAAAGTGTAAAAGTGACTCATCAACACACTCAGTTAGGCTTTAGGTTGATTACACATTACCGCTTAAATCAATACGGCGAACTCGCTATCTCTGCGCAGTTTAAACCAGGCACAAAAGAACTTAGCGATCTGCCACTGTTTGGTTTTACTACTGCTTTACCATTTTCACAGCGCTTTATTCACTATTACGGTCGCGGTCCAGAAGAAACATATGCTGATCGCAAAACAGGCAACCCTATTGGCTGGTATAGCTTGCCCGTTGAAAATGCATTTCATCGCTACTCGCGCCCACAAGAAACCGGACAACGATCTGATGTGCGCTATGTTGCTGTAACAAATAAACAAGGTGCCGGCCTGCTCGCAAAAAGCGCCACCAGCCTGCAAACAAATGTTTGGCCATTTAAGTTAGCTGATATCGATTTTAGAACGGGTGATGCATCGGGTTCTGCCTCGGGACTTGTGCCCGTGACCAGCAACCATGGCGCTGAAATACCATTTCGAGATCACGTTACGTGGAACATTACGCACAAACAAATGGGTGTTGGGGGTGATACATCGTGGGGCCGCATGGTGCACGAACAATATCGTATCAAACCTGAAGCTATGACATTTGAATTTGTTTTACGCCCTGTAGCACAGGGCGACAACATTACACATCTTGCACGAAACATAAAAGAATAAGAGGCAGGTAACCATGGAACAACTGATCCAATTTTCAATATTTTTTATATTGACCGCAGCCGTTGCGGCAATTACATACTTTAAATGCCGTAACGTAAAACGCAACAAAAACGACAGTAAAGATTATTTTTTAGCTGGTGGCGGCCTGTCTTGGGTTGTTGTGGCTGGTTCACTGATGATGACCAACATTAGCGCTGAGCAAATTGTTGGCATGAATGGCGCGCAAATGCTACTCGTTGCCTGGTGGGAAATTGCAGCGGCGCTTGGTCTGGTCATTTTAGCGCGTTGGTTGATACCGATATACTACAAGTACAATTGCACCACAACCACTGAATTGCTCGAGCGTAAATACAACGACAAAGGAATTCGAGCCATGGTATCGGTGTTATTCATGCTTGGTTACGCGTTTATTTTGTTGCCAGTAGTCCTTTACACCGGTTCACTATTTATGAAATCGATGTTTGGTCTGACGATGTCGGTGACCGCCATTGCCGTAATTTTTGCTATTGTAGGCGCCATCTATGCGATATTTGGCGGCCTTAGAGCGATTGCGATTTCCGATACCCTAAATGGGATCGGCCTGCTTGTGATGGGTTGTATTGTGTCATATTTAGCGATGAATGCGATAAATTGGGATTTATCAGGTATTCCGATTGAGCGCCTAACGTTAGTGGGCGATAACGATTCTGAAATCCCTTGGCATACGCTGCTGACCGGCATGATATTTATTCAAATATTTTATTGGGGCACCAATATGGTGATCACCCAACGAGCGCTTGCTGCAAAATCAGTGAAAGAAGCGCAAAAAGGCCTCTATGCCGCGGTAGTTATGAAACTACTGATCCCAATTATTGTTGTGTTACCGGGTATTGTCGCGTTTAAACTTTATGGTGATATAAACGACGTTGCCTACGGCAGGCTCGTTGGCGATATTTTACCTTCATGGCTTTCGGGTGCCTTTGCTGCGGTGATGGCCGGTGCCGTGCTCAGCTCTTTTAACTCATGTTTAAATTCGGCTGCAGCACTTTATACCTGCGACATTCATCAAAATTACGTCAATAAAAATGCAGATGTAAGAAAAATTGGTACCATAGTGGCGCTTATTTTTACCGTAATCGCCGTATTATTGGTACCCATTTTTGCACAACCTGACAGTATCCTTGCACTATTACAAGAACTCAATGGGCTATATTCAATGCCTGTTTTAGCGGCCTTTATTTGTGCGCTTGCCTTTAAAAATATCAGCGGCCTAGCTATCAAATGTGGCCTTGTATTTGGTGTTGCTTTGTATGCATTGTTCACTTTTTATTGGGAACCGATGTTGCATTATATTCACCTTATGGCAATCACGCTGCTTCTGACCATAGGGTTTACGGTATCAATAAACGCGATTTTGCCGGCAGAAGAAGCTGAACCGAACGATGCGTAAATGTGAAAACAACGACTTTGACGTAACAGCGCATAGCCATCGCCGATTTAACCCACTCACAAATGAGTGGGTGTTGGTCTCGCCACATCGCAGCAAACGACCGTGGCAAGGCCAACAAGAAAGCGTACAAAGCATCACACAGACAACCTATGATAAAAGTTGCTTTTTATGTGCTGGTAACAAACGAATAAATGGTGAAACAAACCCGCGCTATACGGGCCCATATGTATTTACCAATGACTTTGCTGCCTTGCAACAAGATGTGCCAATGGCAACAAATGACGATCCGCTCTTTCGCATGCACTCGGTACAAGGCGAAAGTCGTGTGATTTGTTTTTCACCTCATCACAGTAAAACGCTGCCACTGCTGAGTGACACTGAGATTAGCCAGGTGATCCGCTGTCAGGCGGATCAAATAAACGAGCTATCGGCTCAGTATTCATGGGTCCAAGTATTTGAGAACAAGGGCGAGCAAATGGGCTGCTCTAATCCGCACCCCCATGGACAAATCTGGGCAACAAATGCCCTGCCAAATGAAGCTGTCAAAGAAGATAATGCCCAGCTAGACTACTTTAAACAGCATAAATCATGTTTATTAATCGACTATGCAAAGCGCGAAAAAGCATTAAAGCAACGCGTTGTGATTGAAAACGCGCACTGGATTGCCGTTGTGCCTTGGTGGGCCTGTTGGCCGTTTGAAACCCTTGTATTGCCCTATGCACCAACAATGCACTTGGACGCGCTAACACCGGAACAAGAAACGGCGTTGGCATCATTGCTAAAACGACTGACTACAAAATACGACAACTTATTTAAAACAAGTTTTCCGTATTCAATGGGTTGGCATGGTGCTCCATCCAATAATCACAGCAATGATCACTGGCAACTGCACGCCCACTTTTACCCACCACTACTTAGAAGTGCCACAGTTAAAAAATTTATGGTGGGCTATGAAATGCTGAGCGAAAGCCAGCGCGATATTACGCCTGAACAAGCCGCTGCCATGCTGCGCGAGCAAAGTGAACAACATTACTCAACAACCGTTTAAACAGTGCAAATCATTATGACAACACCCATTGCCAGTGCTACCAATTTATTTAAACACACATATAACGACGCACCACAAGCGCACTATTGTGCGCCAGGACGAGTCAATTTAATTGGCGAACATACCGATTACAATCAAGGTTTTGTGTTGCCGGCCGCGATTGATTTTTACACTGCGATTTGTGTTTCAAAGCGCGGTGATAGTCAATTTAGAGCGATCGCGGATGACTTTAGTGACGCAATTATTGATTGGCAATATGGTCATGAAGGTCAATATGATAAAGAGCTTGGTTGGGTCAACTACCTAAAAGCGGTGACCTTTGTGCTGCATCAGCACGGCTTACAAATTCAAGGGGTTGATATCGCGGTTGCGGGAAATGTGCCACTGGGCGCTGGGCTTTCTTCGTCAGCATCATTGCAAGTTGCGTTTGTTAGTGCGCTTAGCCAAGAATACAACTTACAGCTCAGTGAACTAGAAATCGCCCAAATCGCCCAATTAGCTGAAAATCAATTTATTGGCTGTAATTGCGGAATAATGGATCAACTTATTAGCGCTAGCGCAGTAAAAAATCATGCCTTACTGATCGATTGCAAAAACTTATCTACCAACATAATTGCGCTACCAGAGACGCTTGACATCATGATAGTGCATTCAAATGTATCGCGCGGCTTAGTGGACTCTAAATACAACGAACGACGAGAACAGTGTGAACAAGTGGCAAACTATTTTAACAGTAGCTCACTACGAGAGGTTGATTTTAATGAACTTCAAACTAAACGAGATGAAATAGCGCAAACACTTAGCGATACCCACTATCGCCGTGCACGCCACGTTTTAACAGAAAACCAACGCGTATTAGACATGATTAAAGCGCTTGAACAGAATGATTTAAGTGCGATTAATCATATTATGGCAAACAGCCATCTTTCCATGTCGTATGATTTTGAAATTACCGTGCCTGCCATCGATTGTTTAGTCGATATAATCACTTCATCACTTAACGGACGTGGCGGAGCACGAATGACCGGGGGTGGTTTTGGCGGCTGTGTTGTGGCGCTGGTCGAAAAACACAAAACAGAACAAGTTATATCGCAAATAAAACAGCAATATCCGGCTCAAACTGGCTTACAACCGAGTATTTATTTGTGCACCGCAACTGATGGTGCACACAGACGAAGTGTTCAGTAACAGTGGAGAACGTACACGTTTTTGAATTACCCGCTTGGCAGCACCCTAAATTGGGTATTGTGCGTCGATTTTCATTAAAAAGCGCCGAATTGGAGGTAGTGGTTATCAGCTTAGGTGCCACAATTAGTCAGTTTTACGTGAACCACGATGACGGTAACAAAACAAATATTGTACTTGGCTATGACAACCTCAACGACTACCTTAATCAACAGGCTTATTTAGGCGCTGTGGTTGGCCGTTACGCAAATCGTATTGCAGGCGGTCAACTCAACTTCAAAAACCAGACATTTCAGCTCAATCAAAATCAATTTCCGCACACATTACACGGTGGCAAAACAGGGTTTAGCCACAAAAATTGGCAGGCATCAAAGCGAAAAAATGGTGTTCGCTTTCAACTTATGAGCGACGATGGCGACATGGGTTTTCCAGGTCACTGTGAGACATGGGTCGATTACTACCTTGAAAACAATCAACTGGTAATGGAAATATTTGCAACGGTCAGCCGACCTTGCCCGCTAAATTTTACAGGCCATAGTTACTTTAATTTGGATGGACTCGCCGATATTGGTCAACACCAACTGCAAATAAACGCGAAAAAGTACGCCCAAATAAACCAAACAGGGATCCCCGTAGACTATTGTGATGTAGCAGGTTCGCCCTTTGACCTCAGCAAACCTAGCGCCCTAAATACTTGTTTAACGTCACCGGAGCTTATGCCAACGCGTGGGTTTGATCATTGCTATTTGTTAGCAAACAAAGACCTTGCTCCCGCAGCAATTGCAACCAGTAAAAGCTCAGGCATCACACTTAAGCTTTTTACCAATCAACCGAGCCTACAGCTCTACACTGGCAATTACCTAAGTACTACGACCAATAACTTTCGTGATCACCAAGGGTTTTGCTTAGAGCCGGGACTACCACCAAACGCACCAAATGATAATCGCTGGCAACAGGTAGTCCCACATCAAACGAACACTTGGACACACCCCTTCGAGCGTTATCATCATATAACCCGTTACGAGATAACAACTTAAAGTACTAGGCTTGCCTTAATTCATCCAATGCGGTTTCAGCATATGGTAACCAAATAGAGACGCTCAAGCCATGCGATATATTGGTTGTTGCATTGATGCTCCCAGAGTGTGCTTCAACCACGCGTTTACACAGAGCAAGACCAAGCCCAGCACCACCATAATCACGATTGCGCGATTTTTCAACGCGGTACAAAGGTTCAAAAATTCGATCAAGCTCGCTACTGTCGACCCCTTTACCGTTATCCTCAACAATTATATTAATTCCGCGCTCACGCGAGTCGATTAACATTAACCGGGTCGTATGGTTTTCATCGTCTTTGCGAAATTGCCAGCTATTGTTTAATAGCTCTTTAACGACTTGGATCAGCTTTTGTGCATCCAAATTCAAAGTTTTATCGCTCTCAAGCTCATTTATAAGTTCAATATGATGGTCTGTATTAATGGTAGACTCGCTGATAGCGTGGATCACTAAATGTGAGAACTCCGTCACACTGTAACGCCTTGTATCGAGTTGCGCTTGCATATTGCTGTCTTTTGAGAAATCAGACAAACGATTTATTAAATCAGTCAATCCATCAATTTTACCCATTAAACCTTGATACGAACCTTGCACATCGTCTGTCACATTGTGTTGCAGCGACTCGACTTCAAATTTCATCACCGTAAGCGGGGTACGTAATTCATGAGACAGATCACTAAATAATTGTTGGGTTTTATCGTCAAGTTGCATTTGACTAATTTGATTTTCTGATTTTTGATCAACAACTTGTAAGTTAAGCTGCGCAACTTGATTTTGCAGCTTAGAAAGCAAATGAGTTTGTACTGATTTATATTGTAACGCCAGCGCAACACTAAATAACATGCCTTCAATTAAGTAGCCGACTTTGATATAGGTCGCAAGATTAAACGCCTCAAAAAAGTTGCCAAAGTTGGCCCCAAAAATAGTGAGAATATTTACAAAAATTAAGTGGTTTGCAACGCTAATGCCGAATACTTTAATCGCGATATTTTGCTGTTTAAAACACCATAGAGCCGTATAAAATAACAGCGGTATGGTCATAATGCTGAGCAACATATTATAAAGCACGCTGTCAAGCATTATGGCAGCAGCAATAAGTACAGCATATGCCACAATAACAGCAAGATAAATACGGTCTAACAGGGTATGAAACTTGCGCAGTAACAAAAATTCGCGCACAAACAGCAGGTGAAAAATAGGCACTGTTACCATTAATACCAATGAGTATAGTCCGGTAAATTCGCCCTGGCTGGGCCAAAAATACTGAAACGTAAACCCTGACATATCAATCACAATAAGTAGGAAAAGTGCAGTCCACACACTGTAATAAATATTGGTTCGATTTGGGTTAAAACATAAGTTAATCAATATCGACACTAAGATCGCCGAGATCACGCCAACCAAAATGCCGTTTAATAACGTAGAGCGCTCGCTAACCCTTTGAAAATTATCACGACTATGCAAGCGAATATTTGGCGGTGCATTGGCAAATGTTTGATATTTTATAATAAACTCGCTACGGCTTTGTGGGGGTATTTGCAATGGACTATAAAAAAGAGGTTGTTGTACCGCACGCTCTGAAAATGGACTACTTGGCGAGTACGATTCGAGTAATTCTGCATGACCATTGTTAATCCGATAGAGTTCAAGCACGGGTAGTCGCGCATAGCTAAACGATAAAAACCACGCTTGCTCGGCGGTCATATTTTCAATACTAAGTCGCGCCCAATAGGTCACTTTATTATGGTTCGGACGCTGTTGAAACTGCGCCGCCGGAACAAAGGAAATCTCGCCAGCCATTACTTGTGCGATTGTGACTTGATTCGACGCGTCAGCATAAACCTGCGTGAATGGCTTAATTGAATACTGAGCTTGCTGTTCTGTCACAACAAGCGAATTGGCGACTAGTTGCAATGGATAAAATAAAAAAACGATCCACAGTAATGCGTTGGTTATACGTTTCATGAACGCCTCAAAATACAAAAGCAACCAAGAGAAATGTTGCTTAAAAAAACCTAAACGCAGATCACCACACAATCATGGCGCAAATATGGAGAAACTATGAAATAACAATAATTATTATTTAAGTTCTTCTAAAAAAGCGCGACTGGCTTGTTCTATTAAATCAAGCACCAATTCAAAACCATCGCCCTCACCATAATAGGGATCAGGGATTTCGCTATAACTACTGTCGCCAAAACTCAAAAACAGGTGCAACTTTTCCTGATATTCTTTTGGGCAGATACTTTTTAAATCACGTAAATTATCGCGATCGGCAGCCAATATATAATCAAATTCGTTAAAGTCACTTGCTGTGACTTGACGCGACACAATGCCTGTAAAGTCATAGCCTCGCCCTTTGCCCGCAGCCATAGAGCGCGGATCAGGCAGATTGCCCTTGTGAAAACCAATTGTCCCAGCCGAATCAACCTCAACATTAACCGACATTTCATCTGCCACTTTGCGCAGTACTGCCTCACCGGTTGGTGAGCGGCAAATATTACCCATGCACACGACTAGCACTCTAAAAGGTCTGTTTTTTTCTTTATTCACAACGAGTTACTCCAAACTAAAATAGCGACATGCATTATCATAGCAGATTGATTTTAATGCAATACTTGACCATTTTAGCGTTCGATTAAGTCAACCGTGTTTAAAACATAACAAAAGGATTTCACAAGCAAAATATTTAAACAAAGTCTGAGCTGTTTTAATGTTAGTTTGTCGACTACCCTTAAGTGGGTAACCTTGGCTCAGAATTATAACTGCTTTTTGATGTTTTGGAGCGTATATCAGTCAAGAAGTTAATTGTTTCATCCGTTGGTTACTTTATGTTGTTTAAATTACGGAATTTTTGACTTTATGTATAATAAGCTATTGAAATTTATATCAAAGCACGTTGTGTACTTTGTACTGTTACCGTGCATACTGCTTGCGATGGTTGTGTTTTATGATGTCTCAGTTTCATACAAACGCATGCAAGATGCCTATGATGCAGAATATAATGCATTTGTTAGTCACCATGTATTGTCAGTCATCCATGAAACACAAAAAGAACGCGGCACGTCGGCCGGTTTTTTAGCATCTAACGGGCAACAATTTGTAAGCCAGCTTTCCAGCCAACATGCTGATACAGATAGGATGCTAAGCAAATTAAAAAAAGAAAAAGCAAACTGGTCATTGTCAACTGAAATGCAGCAAGAGCTCGGCGGATTTTTGAGAAAATTTGATGACTTGAACCAAATCAGGCGCTCAGTAAGCCAACAGTCTATCGCCCTTCCGCAAGTATTAAAATTTTACACCGACATTAATGAAAAAGGCCTGCATATTGTTAATGCAGCTTCGCGCCTCAGTCGCGATCAAATTATTTCATCGGAGCTCTATAGTATTCACAACTTAGCAAGTGCCAAAGAGTCGGCCGGTATTGAACGCGCTATATTAGCAAATGTTTTCTCAAAGAATGCTTTTACCCCCGAATTACGCAATAAGTACGTTGAATTAAAAACAAAACAAGCCGTATATTTATTTGAGGCGCTTGATTCAGCACCAAGCGACATGCGCGAAATTTTTGATAGAGCAGTGGCATCACCAGACTTAAAAAGCATCGAACCTTATCGTTTAGAAGCAGATAGTAAAGACAGCGGATTTGATATCGATGCGACAGCATGGTTTGCAGCGGCAACAAAGCGCATCAACCGGTTAAAAGAAGCCGAAGAGACCGCCCTTACCGTTGTTGACCAAACTGCGATTGAAATCCAGCGCGACGCGGTCACAATATTGCTGATCGAGCTGATTATTTTAGTCATTGGTGCATTCACAACCATTGCACTCTTTTTATCGTTACGCCTTCGCAATCACCAGGGCGACGAAATCGCCAAAGGCATTGAAGTTGCAATTACCCAGCGTGATCTTGCCGATGAAATTAAAATTGTTTCGTTTGACGACCTTGGTACTACAGCAGCGCGTGTTAACGCGCTAACCAACCAGTTTGAAACTGACCTCGTTGAATTTAGTCTTGCATCACGAAAAATTACCACATCAACCCATGAAACAGCCGTGGCAATAAGTCAAAGCAAAACCAATTTAGTTGAACAACAAGAAGGCGTGCAAACCATCGCTGCCGCTGCTGAAGAAATGGGTAATAATATTCAGCAAATTGTTGATTCAATGGCGCAAAGTTCTGAGTCAGCAAAACAAGTGTATAAAACCTCATTTAACGGACAAGAAGTAGTCAGCGACGCCGTTAGAGTGATTCAACAAGCGTCTGAAGATATGGCGTTGTCGGCAAACAATGTGAATGCATTAAACGACAAAGTGAGCAGTATCACATCGATGGTCGACTTAATTAGAGGCATTGCCGAACAAACAAACTTACTTGCATTAAATGCCGCGATTGAAGCAGCCCGAGCTGGTGAACAAGGACGCGGGTTTGCCGTTGTTGCGGACGAAGTGCGCAGTTTAGCGAGCCGCACACAACAATCGACCGAAGAAATTTCGTCTTTGGTTGAACAATTGCAGGCAAGTTCAATTGATGCAGCGAGAGTCATCACTCAAGGTAAAGAAAATGCATTGCAAGCGGCGAGCCGTGCAGATGAAATTAAAATTGCGTTAAACCAAATCGTTGACCAAGCAAAACAAGTTGAAGCGAACATGGACGAAGTGTCGATGAGTACACAACATCAACGCAATTCAATTGACCAAGTAAACGAAAAGATTTTTGAAATTTTTGAAAAAGCTTCTGAAAATGTGGTGGGCGCCGAACAAATTGCAGTTGCCGCCTCACAAATTGCAGAGTCATCGATGAATATGGATGATTTGATTGAACGATATAAACTAAAAACCGAACAACCAGAGTACTAAATTTACTGGCTCTGGTTCGCCAATTAAAGGTTTAACTTAAAAACCGAAATACGCGCAATAACTGCGCTTGCACATGTGTAAGTAATTTGCGCTGTAGCGCTGCACCGCATTGCGGGCAGTGCGTTAATACATACTCATTTGACCCTAAATCTTTTAAGATGTACCACGCCAACTTAACTCGCCCCTAAGAGCATGTTTGTCATTTAAAAGCGAACCTGTTAATTCATCGAGTTGTTTTAATCGTGCTTGCATCAGCAAGTGTTTGACGATCCGCTGTCTAAAAATTGATGGTGTGATTGGCTTAAAAATAAAATCATCACACCCAGCTTGCCAACACTTGTTTTCTGATGCTGTATCAATATTGGCTGTAACAAAAATAATCGGTAAGTTTTTAAACTTATTCATTTGTCGAATCTGTTTACACACCTCTATGCCACAACATCTAGATAGATGTATATCCAGTATCAAAAGATCCGGTGGCGCTGAGGATGAAAAATAGTCAATTACTTTGGTGGTATCGGTGATAACGTCAACAAAACAAATATCTCTGAGTATGGTACTCATCACATTTCTCATAAGTAAATCATCATCAGCAAGCGCTATTTTGTATTGCGAAATTGGTTTTAACGTACTGGTCACTAACTACTCGTTAATCGTTTATTTTGACGCGCCAACAACACACTTTGTGTATGCATAAGCGCCTATTTATCTTTTAAAGCATATAACGACGATGGTTTCGCCGCTCGTAGGTGCATCGGCCACTTACGTTACTCACAGTAAATGGCCATTATTTTTTTAAGGATGCCAGCGGGCTTTCATCGTGACATTATTGAACGCACTATACGCATAAACGCCAATGTGCCACACACCTTCGCTCGGATTATCAATAGTACAAATTTCGGCGACACTTGCACTTTTATACGGTCGACATTGCCAGTTAGAGTCTGTTGGTTCGCTGGCAAAATTTAAATATAAATCTGGGTCGCCAGTACCGCCCGAGACAATAACTTCAAGCTTAGCAATGCCATCAGGTACATTAATGTAACTTCTATTCCAAGTACCCGAAGACTGACTCATGCTCGGTATGTCGTACCAACCGGAGTGATTAACACCAAGAGATAAATTTTGGAACGTTGCAGCCCCATGGATCATCGCGTACCACGTACCCGAAATCGAAGAAGACAAACCCGAAGTCGTATCGCAAATTTCGCGATTGCCGTTTTCAAATGGTCTGCAGTCATAATCCGTGAGTGTAGGTACACCGCCTTTTTTAACATATAAATCAGCGTCACCTGTGCCGCCCCAAGTTTGAAATCGAATTCGATTAGCATCTACTGGCGCATCTGAAACGACCATTTTATAGTACAGTTTTGTATTGGCTGTTCCATTGATTGGGGTCACAGTCAAACCTGAATACACATCAACACCTGGGTTTAGGAAATTACCTGCGCACCAAGTCCCATTCCATTGTGATAAATTAAACAAATTGCAATCTGTGTCGTAACTGATATTGCTGGCAGCTTTGATTTTGTAGCCTGATAAATATACGTTATTTAAGCTATGTTGATAGCCATCTTTCTTTAATGAGAAATGTAAATGAGGGCCTGTTGAACTCCCACCATTACAAATAGCTTGATTGTAGTTACTCGCATAGTGCCCAATATAAGCATTTCGATTAATTGACGCTCCGGTTGCAAACTGTAAATCAGACATATGATAGTAAGTTGTTGACCAACCTCCATCATGTATGATCTCCATAAAACAAGAAGAATGGACTTTAACTGTACCGGGTGCCGCCGCTGTTACCCAAATATTACTCAAATCTGCACCCCAGCCAAAGCCGCCAGTCGATATATCAAGTGATGAATGCACCCCTGTGCCACCATCATTTGCGTGCGCGCCACCGATATACCATGTTTCCCCTACTGGATAAGGCAACGAAAAGTAGTTCCAAGCAGGTGAAATCGCAGCGGCTTCAATACTTGGTGTTAACAGATTAAGTTGACGCCGTTTATTTCGCTTTGAGTTAACTTTAAAGTCAGGATACAACCTGTGCAAAGTTTGCGCTAAGTCAGCTTGTTTTTGCTCAAGAAACACATTGTTTGTATTCGACTTATCGTGACGATACAGCAAAGAATGTTCACTGACTTCTTTGAGCTGTTCAATAAAGCCAAACTTGTCAGAAAGCTCACCAAATGGTTGATTTGTGTTGGCATTCTGATTGGTTATGAGCCCTGATTCTAATTCAATTAACGCGATTAATACTCTCGGACTGGTACCAGAGAGGCCTGCGTAGTGAGAGATAGCTTCAGCATATTCATTTAAATGCGGTGCATTGATTTTAATGTACTGCTGTACATCAAAGGTCAACATTTCCTCATAAGTGTATGTTAAATCATCTTGTGACAGCGTGTTATTTTTTAATTCAACAGCGTAAGCGATCGAATTGATACTAAATGATATGATAAAGCTTATCGCGAATGCGAGTTTCTTGTTAAAGTTCATTTTTATTACCTTTTATTCTTGTTATAGAGTGACAGAGAAGCCAAAGTTAAAACTGCGACCTATCGCATCAGAAATACCGTAATTACCACCAAATAGTGATGTTTTTCGTGGTGGTTTTTCATCAGTTAAATTACGTATGCCAAAAGTGAGACGCGTTGTGTCGGAAATATTCCAATGGCTATATAAATCAAAGCGTTTGATATACGAGACGACCCCATTACCATTTGGATATACTTCGTCGTAGTTTGCTTTTTGGTGATCAAAGTTGGCGTCCTGCACAGCTTTATCGCGCAAACTTGTTCGCAACGTGACACCCCAATTATCATGCTCATAGGTAAGACCCAGATTGGCTACAAAATCTGGATAGAAATAATTGCCTTTGTAATTGTAGTAAGTACCGTCATAATCGTTCGGATCGCTCACTTCTTCTCGGTTAAGCCACTGATTCACTAATAATGACAACGTCACATTGCCGCTAAAGTCGTCTGATATCGACTGCATGCTTAGCGCGTATTCAATCTCATAGTCTATGCCTTCGAGTAAGGTATAACCTAAGTTAATAGCGCCGCCTTTAATTTCTGTAATCGCGCCATCTTCACGCCGAGTAATCGCAGAGCACGCAGAGCCTTCAATACCTGGGGTGTCATAACAAGTCGATAAAATCTTTTCCACAGACACCGAAGATATTTCGTCTTCAATATCAATTTTCCACCAATCAACCGAGATATTTAGGTTTTCAACAACATCTGGCGAAACCACAATACCCAAACTTGATGTATTCGACGTTTCTGGTTTTAGGTCCGGGTTTCCCCCTGAACGGACCGCTCGACTCGCGGTCGATAGCGAATCTTGCCAATTTTCGCCGACCGCCAACTTACAATTAGCCGTTCTAACTTCAGGGTTATCACCTTCACCGGGTTTGTTACACGGATCGGTAATAAAAGTGAAACCTACGGTACCTGGATTAAATAAGTTGTACACACTCGGCGCTCTAACGCTCGCTGACCGACTAGCTCGAACTTTAAGGCTTTCAAACGGCTGAAAATCGAGCCCTACCCCCCACGCTTCAACGTTACCTACCGTGCTGTAATCAGACTTGCGATAAGAGCCGGTAATTTCCAAATTATCGCTCAGGGGCGCATTAAATTCAGTGAAAACTTCTGTCACATCTAAACTTGATGATGGAATTGCAGGTGTTACTCCCGCTAACAAAATATTGCCCGCTAACTGCGCCGCATCAGGAACCATCTCGATTGTTTCTTTGCGATATTCCGCGCCGAGTACTAAGTTGACAAAACCGTGTGGCAATTCAAAAACAGGCCCCGAAACAAATCCAGAAACAATACTTTGTTCATTTGTCGCATTGTCTTGCGCATTCGTTTTAATCCAATCTAACGCGGCTTGGTTGGTATTTTCACCAAAAATGTTTAGAGGTAAGCAGCCCGCAGCATTGGGATTATTTTCTAACGTTGCTCTGCATACCGGGTTACCTTCTGAATCAGCTGCAACATCAAATGCAAAATCATGGTGATCTTTTCTTAGGCGATTTCTGTTTTGCTGTAAATTAGTTTGGCCATATTGTGCACTGACTTCCCAATCCCAATCATAAAATTCCCCCTCAAATGCAATGTTACCAGTAAATAACGTTCTGTTACTTTCATTACCTTGGCGTCCAAAATCTTCATGTGTTCGATAAACAATATTCCACGACGATGAATTTATTTCGTCCCAACCTCGTTGATCCATAAAGTTTTGCACTGAAATAGGTAACGTTGGATTATCACGCTGAACAGTTATCGGGTTTGGCGTATACGCCATTTGGCCTAACCATCTGCTCTTCGATTTCGCAAACGTAAAACTGCTCGTAAACATGACATCATCAAAATCGTAGTTCATATTAATCATTGAGTTAAAAACAGACTGCGCACCGCGAAGTTGAAACGCATAATCGCCAAACGCAAACCCAGGTCCACCTGAGGTGTACTGACCGTAAAATTGATTTGTATTTTCGATTAATTCGCCCGAACTTGGATCAATATAAAAGTGGTCATATTGTCCCGTATCCCAGTTCCACGTTCTTATTCCACCAAGCGCAGGATAGGAGCCGGTATGAATATTGGTGATAATTATATTGTCGGCAATGCCGTCAGTAGACGATTCACTGTTAGGATTACTGACCGAAGAGATATAGTTTTCGCCAGAAACAAAGTCTCTGTCGCGCTGCAATAATGGCTCTGAGTTGGTATAACTCACACTTGCATTAACGCTTCCTCGGCCATCATTAAACAAGCCTCCCATCGTTAAGCTAAGTTGGCTTGATTCAGCTCCTCCATGTTGTGGAATGGATGTTCTACCGGATAGCTCAACTCCTTCATAATCATCTTTTAAAATGATGTTAATTACACCGGCCACCGCATCAGATCCATAAACAGCTGACGCGCCACCTGTTAAAATTTCTACTCGCTTAACAATTGAAACAGGGATAGTTGACATATCAACCGATGTACCAAATACATTCGACGACACCACTCGTCTACCATTAATTAGCGTTAAAGTTCTTAGCACTCCCGCGCCGCGCAGGTTACTTGCAGTCGAGCCATCACCACTATTACCGATGTTTGTCCCTATCGCTAATTGCGGTAGCTCTGATAACGCTTCTTCGAGGTTTGAATATCCGGTTTCTAACAGCGACTCTCCCTGTACTATTGTCACTGGACTTGCAGAGTCGAAGGTTAGTTTTTTTATTCTTGAACCAACAACTGTAATTTGTTCAGTTTCTTCTGTTATTTCGCTCTTCTTATCGCTGCTAGTCTGTGCGATTGCAATGTTTGATACAGTTGCCAAAGCAAGCGATGTGTATAAGCGAATGCTTCTTTTTGTTACCATCTAAATGTTTCCTTTTTTGTTTTTTTAGTTGCGGTAACAACACATCGCATTATTCAGACCAATTAATAAAAAACAATAAAATACAATAGGTTAAAAAACATCCACTGCAACAATTTAAAATAGCTGTCACAAATATGAAACGAAAAAAGTTGATTAGTAATTAAACAGCGCGAAAACACACACATCAGATAAGGTTTGTCCGGCTTTTCGACGCATTGTTACTAATTTGTAACAATGCTTCGAAAATGAAACACTCAATAAAACCAACGCCACTAGCTAGGCAAATTGTGCTACCAAATCCCCTTGCCTAACCGACCTTGAACCAAATCACCTTTGTCTTGCTCAGTAAATTGAGGCAATTTACCGAGCTTAATTTGACGTTTGTAATCATGGGTAACCGCTATGATTGTTGGCGTTAAAAACAGCAGTACACAAATATTAATCAGTGTGGTTAACCCCAATGACAGGTCCGCAAGTTTCCATACTTCTGGCAGGGATGAGGTTGCTCCCCAAAATGTCATATACAAGAACAAGTAAATAAATATCAATTTTCTCATTGGGTTATCAAATTTTATAAGATGTAAGTTGCTTTCCGCATAGACAAAGTTCGCAACAATGGAGGTAAACGAAAACAAACAAATCGCCACTAAAATATAATCGCGGCCAAACGACCCAAAATGAAACTCTAATGCATACTGGGTTAGCCGTATTCCCGTTACACCCTCATCTGGCATACCCGCCAGCAAAATAATCATCGCCGTTGCTGTACAAACGACAATTGTGTCTAAAAACACGCCAAACATTTGTACGAATCCTTGCGTCGCTGGGTGCCTTGGATTGGGCGATGCACATGCCGCGGCATGGGGAACTGTGCCTGCGCCAGCTTCGTTAGAATATAATCCTCTTTTAATACCATTAATGATTGCGGCACCGAGTAGTCCGGAGGTTGCTTCTTCTAAGCCAAACGCCGACTTAACAATAAGAACAAGGACATTGGGTAACTGATCAAAATTGATAGCACAAATACTTAAAGCGACAACTAAATAGCTCAGGCCCATTATTGGTACGAGAACCGACACACTGTTGGCAATCGATTTCATACCACCAATGAGGATAATACCGGCGATGAGAACGATAAAAATGCCTGTAATATTATTAGAAATACCTAAGCTATTGTTGACCGCCTCCGCAATTGTGTTTGCTTGCACCGAGCTAAACACAAAGCCATATCCGATAAAAATCAACAAAGAGAAAAACGATGCAAGTCGAGGTAGCTTAAGCCCTAATCGAATATAGTAAGCAGGCCCGCCTCGATATTCACCATTAGCATCTTTTACTTTATATAATTGCCCTAATAAGCTTTCTGCGTACCCTGTCGCCATTCCTAGCAGTGCAATTAACCACATCCAAAAAATAGCGCCGGGCCCACCGAGCGAAATGGCAATGGCAACGCCCGCTAAATTTCCTGTACCAACGCGTGCAGCCAAGCTGGTCATCAGTGCTTGAAATGGCGAGATCCCCGTACGCGTCGCTTTTTCAGTGGGCTTTACCAAGGTAAACATGTGCCTAAAGTTCGACACTTGAATGAAGCTTAATTTAACGCTAAACCATATGCCTGCGAGTATGAGTAAGAAGATAAGAACATTGTTCCAGAGTAAGTCACTAATTAGACTAATCAGATTCATTTTATCGCCCTTTTTTATAATTCTTATAATAAAAAAACGCGAGCCCTAGCTCGCGTTTCCAATATTGAAGTACTAAATGTGAATCGCTTTATCGTAGGCATCGAGCACAGATTCATGCATTGCTTCTGACAAAGTCGGATGAGCAAAAACGGTGTGCGTAAGCTCAGACTCAGTTGCTTCGAGGGTTTGTGCAATAGAAAAGCCTTGGATCAGTTCAGTCACTTCTTCGCCTATCATGTGCACGCCAATAAGCTCCCCTGATTCATTATTAAAGATAACTTTGCTAAACCCTTCCGGCCTGCCGATGGCCAACGCTTTTCCGTTTGCTTGAAACGGAAACACACCCACTTTAATGTCGTTAAACTTTTTTCTTGCCTGTGCTTCGGTGTAACCAACACTCGCAATTTGCGGAAAGCAATAAGTGCATGCAGGGATCCGTTTTCTATTGAGTGGTTCCGCTTTATTAACATCAAGTATAGCCGCAATACATATCATCGCTTCATGGCTCGCTTTATGAGCTAAACACGGGGCACCGGCTACATCACCAATGGCATAAATTGTCGGGATTGACGTTTGACAAATACCGTTTGTCTGAACAAAGCCAGCTTCGTCCAGCGTTACATCAACAGTATCTAAACCTAGATTGTGTGTATTAGGAGTGACACCGGTTGCCGTGATCACATGTGAAAACACTAAACAATCGCTGCCACTTTCATTTTCAATGGTTATTGTGACGTTATCATCGGTTCTATCGAGCTGGGTAACTTTTGTCGCCACCTTAAATTTCATACCGCGCGCAGACATCTGTTTAACTGCATAGTCTGATATATCTTGGTCTTCTTGTGGCAAGATTGATCCCATCGCCTCAATGACAGTCACATCGACTCCCAATGCAAGATAGAAATTCGCAAATTCAATGCCGATCGCCCCTGAGCCAATCACCGCCAGTTTTTCCGGCAGCTCTTTTGCGGCCAGCGCATGTTTATAATTCCACACCCTCACGCCATCAGCATGAAGTCCTGGAAGACTTCGCGGTTTAGCGCCCGAAGCAATAACAACATGTGAAGCTTTAACAAACTTCATACCTTCTTTAGAAGTGACTTCAAGCAAATTTTTTTGTTTAAATTGTGCGTAGCCGTTAACGACTTCCACCCTGTTCTTTTTTAGTAGATGCGCAACGCCTTTTGACAGTTGTTGCGCAACACCTCGCGACCTTTCGATAATACGAGCAAGGTCAAAAGAGACATCGTCACAGGCAATACCATACTTGTCGGCACTTTTAATTAGCGAGTAAACCTGTGCGCTTTTCAAAATTGCTTTAGTCGGAATACATCCCCAATTCAAGCACACACCACCTAAATGTTCAGCTTCAACGATCACTGTCTTAAGCCCAGCTTGCGCAGCTTGAATAGCAGCCACATACCCCCCAGGGCCTGCTCCGATAATCGCTACATCTGCGTTAATCATATTTTCACTCATAGCATTTCCTAAAGTAACAACGTGAAGGGGTCTTCAATCTGATGTTTTAGAACTTGAATAAACTTGGCAGCAACGGCACCATCAACACATCGATGATCCATCGCCAAGGTTAAATTCAACATCGTCGCGATGGTAATTTCACCTTTAACTACCACTGCCTTTTTCTCACCAGAGCCAACAGATAAAATGCCACATTGCGGTGGGTTTATAATTGAAGTAAAGCTATCGATACCAAACATACCTAAGTTAGAAATTGTGAACGTTCCGCCTTGATACTCATTTGGCGCTAAGTTGCCGTCTCGCGCGCGACTAACTAGGCCTTTAGAGACTTTCGCTAATTCAGCGATACTCAATTTATCGGCCTGAACGACAACCGGCGTAATAAGTCCATTATCAATTGCAACTGCAATTGAAATATCAGATTGATTAAAAGATAAAATCGAATCACCTGCCCACATCACGTTCGCTTCAGGTACTTGTTGGAACGCTTTAGCAACCGCTTTTATAAGCATATCATTGACCGAAATTCGATCTTCTTTGGACGTTCTTTCGTTGAGCTGTTTTCTTAAATCAAGTAACGCATCAATACGACAATCAACTGACATATAAAAATGAGGAATGTCTCGACTAGACTCTGTTAAACGTGACGCCACCACATTTCTCATCGAGTTATTTGGTTGACGCGTAAAACTGGGTAAAGAATCATAATCTATCTCAGCACTGGTCGATTTCGCTAAAGGCTTCGCCGTCGCAATTTCTTGCCAACTAATATTTAAATGATCGTCGATATCTCTTTTAACAATCTTGCCGCCTGCGCCACTTCCTCTGATACGTGCAACATCAATATTGTTTTGCAGCGCCATTCTTTTGGCAACCGGAGAAATTTTTATATCGCGTGATAACTCGGTAACAACAGCTTCTTCCATCGGCGCGTCCATGGGCTGCACCAAACTGTCCAAGGGCTCAGTTGTCGCTTCTTTGTTTTGCTGCGTTGCGGTGGTTTCTACTTGTAATTCAACCGCTTTATCAACTTTGGCACCTAGAGGAAGCAACGATACTAATGTACTGCCAACAGCCAGCTCATCACCGACCTTTGCTCCTAGTTTTGAAATAACGCCCGATTCATCAGCTGCAACTTCAACCGTTACCTTATCGGTTTCAACTTCAACGATTAAGTCCCCTTGTTTGACCTCATCACCAATCTCGACCAGCCAGTTGGCAATTACACCTGCTGTCATTGTTGGCGATAGTTGTGGCATTTTTATTATATTTGACATGCTATTAATTTCCTCTAATCGGTGAAGTCGACAATGACAATGCACAGGCATCTAAAATAGCGTCGGCATCAACGCGATATTGTCGATAAAGGTCAATTGAGTCGCCGGATTGGCCAAAATCATTGACACCTAAACTTTCTACTTTGTGGCCTAAAACAGCACCAAGCCAAGTGAGTGACGCTGGATATCCGTCAACAACAGTGACAAGGCCACCAATACTAGATACATCGTTCAGTAGCAGCTCGATATATGATTTATTGCGAGTGAATCCGATTTGCCTTTGTTTCTTGCTCTTTTGCCAATCTTCATACAACCTGTCGCTCGACGTAATCGCCAATAAACCAGCGTTAGGAACTTCTTCTTGAAGTGTTGCAAAAGCCTTTTTCGCTTCAGGCGCCATCACCCCCATATACGCGATAACAATACTTGCTTTTGTCGTTGGCTTTTTAACCCAATAAGCGCCTTTCAAAATTCCAGATTTAAGTTGCTCATCCAACTCACGATTCGGTTGTTCAATGGGTTTGGTTGACAATCGCAGATAGACTGAACGGCCGTTACTTAGCTGCATTTGCGCTAAAGACCACTGCATGATCACAGCTAATTCGTCAGAATATGCAGGTTCAAACGAATATAAATTTGGCTGCGCCATGCCGATTAATTGAGTATTAAAGGATTGATGTGCGCCGCCTTCTGGCGCAAGCGTTATTCCAGACGGCGTCGCAGCTAATATAAAACGCGCATCCTGATAACAGGCATAATTCATCGCGTCTAAACCGCGACAAATAAACGGATCATATACAGTACCAATCGGCAATAACCGAGAACCAAAGTGCTTTTCAGCTTGCCCTAACGAACTCAAAAGGCTGAATAAGTTACTCTCTGCAATACCGAGTTCAATATGTTGCCCTTTAGGAGCTTGTAACCAGTTAAGTGTTGATGGAATGCTTTCTTGTTTAAAAGTATCTGGTGTTTCGTTTTCATGATAAACACCGCGTTTATTAACCCATGCTCCTAAATTAGTTGAAGAAGCAACATCGGGCGATGTTGTGACGACTCGATTCGCAAATTCTGATTTACTTCCAGCTATTTGCGCCATAATTTTGCCAAAAGCAACTTGCGTCGATGAATTAGCGCCACTTGGTGTTTTTAATTCGTCAATCGGCATGACATCCGCGATGCTTTGTGCTTGCTCTCTTTTATTATATGGCGCATCTTGCAGCGCACTTGATAATACATCTTCCGGTAATGAGAGACCTGCAAACTTATCCCATTCGCGGCCATCGTCAATCTGTGCGTCGCGCTTATATTGCGCCATTTGATCAACCGTCATCATGCCTGCATGGTTATCCTTGTGTCCTGCCAGTGGCAGGCCATACCCTTTTATCGTATAAGCAACGAAGCATTTCGGTTTTTCGTCATCGGCAGCCGCAAACGCTTCAAGAATAGTTTCCATATCATGACCACCCAAATTAGACATTAATTCGGATAGTTCAGCATCTGTATATTGATTTAGAAACTCAGAGGCCCCTTTTTTACCTTTAAGATCGTGTGACAAACGCTCTCGCCAAGCCGCACCGCCTTTGTACATCAACGCAGAGTACAGCTGGTTAGGACAATCATCAATCCACGTTTTGAGTGCTTTTCCACACGGCCCTGCAAACGCTTTTAGCTGTTTTTTACCATATTTAAGCGTCACAACGTCCCAGCCTACACTCTGGAAAAAGTCCAAAATCCGTTGATATAAGTCGTCGTTAATCACTGCATCTAAACTTTGACGGTTGAAATCAATAATCCACCATGTGTTTTTGAGTCCTTTTTTCCAACCTTCTAACAGCGCTTCATAAATATTCCCTTCGTCTAACTCCGCGTCTCCAAGAATAGAAATCATCTTTCCTTTCGCTTTTGAATCGCTGATGCCTTGGTCGATAACATAGTCTTGAACAATGGATGAAAATAACGTCGCGGCCACACCTAAGCCAACTGAGCCGGTTGAAAAATCAACTTCTGTTTTATCTTTGGTAATGGAAGGATATGACTGAGCGCCGCCAAAGCCCCTAAAGTTTTTTAATTGGTCCAATTCTTCCCGATCTAACAAATACTGTATTGCATGAAAGTTTGGTGATGCATGCGGCTTAACGGCCACTCTATCCTCAGGTTTTAAAATCTTAAAATAGAGTGCGGTCATAATCGTAGAAATTGAAGAAGATGACGCCTGGTGCCCACCCACTTTAATACCATCTTTTGACGGACGAAGGTGATTTGCATTATGAATCATCCAACTCGCCAGCCAGCGCACTTTTTGCTCCAACTCAGTTAACGTTCGTACATCGTGATTAATTCCAGTATCTTTTGCGATATCAGTGTTTTCTGTAATCTGCATGTCGTTCTATTCACCCAACTTAATCTTTAATTACAAGCTTGCCGTTCACGTCAGCACCTAACATCACAGTCATTGCATTGGGACTATGAGCTTGCGCTTTGCGGCGCAACATCTCTAATTCATCTCGCCCGGCGTCGCTTTTTACTTCAATAACATAATTAATGTTTTTGAAACCAACGGGTGCGAGTGAATCAACTTCAAGGAATCCGGCCAGATCAAGCTCTCCCGATACGGTTACCTTCAAGCTTTCTAGTTGAATCTCTTTCATCGACGCGCCCACAGTAAAGGCCACCATTAAACACGCCCCGACTCCAGACAATAGGTACTCTTGAGGATTGGGGGCTTGGTTTGTACCGAGTAATTGTCTAGGTTCGTCTATAACCCACTGGAAATCGCGACTCACAATATGTGGGCCTATTTCCATAGGTAGTGCTTTGGCAATGGCGCGAGTGCCTGTTTGCCAGTCAACTTCAACGCCATATTTCGCAATGCCTTCAGCTCTAAACTCTTTTACTTCATTTACATATTCACTCAGTGCTGAAATTGAAATACTGTTTCTCATCATCTTTTCCTTTTAAATTTGTGATAACGCTTGTTCAAAGTCTTGAATTAAGTCTTGATAATCTTCAATGCCGACTGATAATCGGATACAACCAGGTTGGATCCCCATTGCGCCTCGTTGACCCGCCGTATATCCAGCATGAGAGGTGTTAAATGGCAAACTAATAAGTGATTCGATGCCACCGAGGCTGGTCGCTTGCTTAGGCAGTTTTAGATGGGTAAGAAGTTTCAAAGCAGCCTCGTCACCGCCTTTAACCACAAACGTAATCATTCCGCCAAAATTGTTAAGTGTTTTTGCCGCTAAACTATGTTGCGGATGACTGATCCCACCTGGGTAGAGAACATCAATTACTTTCTCGTGCAGCTCTAAAAAGTTAGCAAGTTTAACTGCGTTTATTTCATGTGTTCTCATTCGAATAGGCAGTGTTTTTAGCCCGCGCTCGAGTAAAAAGGCAGCGTGTGGATCCATTGAACTTCCATAGCTCAGTAATCGAGGCCATATCATATCGACGAGTTTTCTTGGCCCCATAACACACCCGGCAATTAAATCACTATGCCCATTGAGGTATTTAGATGCAGAATGAATAACAAGATCGGCTCCCATTTCGAGCGGTTTACAACCAATTGGTGTGGTAAAGGTCGCATCGAGCACTAACCGTAAGCGATGCTTTTTAGCGATTGCGACTAAACCGTGTATATCAACGAGCTTAAGTAATGGATTGGTTAGAGTCTCAAAGTATAAAATCTGCGTATTGGGCTTAATTGCCTGCTCAATGGCGTCTAAATCGGTTGGATTAACGTAACTTACACTCAAACCCATAGTTGGGAATTCATGGTTGAATAAATTATAGGTGCCACCGTAAAGTTCGTTTGAAGCAACGACATGCGCACCTTTATCAAGCAAAGCCATTATAGATGCGGTGATAGCTGCCATGCCCGAACTGAATACAAGTGCAGACTCTGCGCCTTCAAGTGCAGCCAATTTTTCCTGAACAGCCCACTGACTCGGGTTACCATAGCGCGTGTATATGAATCTATCTCTGGCATGTCCTTCTTCTACAGAAGTATATTGCTCTTGATTTAACAAGAAAGTCGACGTTTGAAAAATCGGTGTACCAACGGCCCCGGTCGTCGTATCATCGATCGTGCCAGAATGGACTGCTTTGGTACTGTCGTGAAGAAGCTCATCTGAGCGTGTCTTTAATGATGGGCCATTCGTTCTCACTCGGGTAAGGTCATGAGCCCAATCTAGATCTCGAGTAACCGCGCTTTTACTACGCGGATCACCTTTTATTAATTTATTTTTCATCCTAATTTTCCATGCTGGTGTAATAATTGTAACTAACGCACAGCATGTGCCAAAATAAAATAAAATTTAAAAACAATAAGTTACGCTATTTTTATAAATTTAAATTTCACAATGCGTTACACAACTGAAACACCCGTAAAATTAATTTGGTACATAACGAACAGCAGCACTTTGAAAATAAGCTTCTTGCTAGAGCGTTTCAAAAGTGATACATGTTTCAATTATGAAACGGTGAATATTTGGGGTAGATACGATGAAATTAGATATTTTTTCTGAAGATAGGCTTGGCATTACACAAGAATTTTTGACCGTGATTTTCAACCAAGGTTGGAACTTAGCTGCGATGGAAATGCACACCCATCATACATATCTCTATATTGACAATACCGGCAAAAGTTTTAATCAAATCGCCCCCCTATTTAAACGGATCCCAGGTGTAAAAGATGTTACCCAAGTCGATTTATTACCCAACGAAAAAAAACGAAAACACTTAGACGCACTACTCGCAAAGCTGCCCGATGCAATTCTTGACGTTGATAAATCAGGAGAAATTATTGTTGCCAATCAATCAGCCGCAATTGCCTTTGGTCACTCAACATCATTTCTAGTTGGTAAAAATGTTTCGACAATCATTGGTATAGAGATTGACGAACTTTATAAATGCGTCGGTCAGCACATTGAAGTAACGAGCGGCTCTACTAAGTTTTTGCTTGATCTATCCGTAGTTAAAGTGGGCAAAACAATTAAAGGCGCGGTTCTTATTTTCCAGAGCATTTCGAAAATGGGCAAACAACTATCAGCAATGAGCGATAAAAAGCCCGACAATTACAATACATTCGTCGCTAACTGCGATGAGATGAAATATATCGAAGCGCAAACAATTAAATATGCCAACTTAGATTTACCGGTATTAATCAATGGCGAAACGGGGACAGGCAAAGAGCTTACAGCAAGAGCACTTCATAATTTAAGTGATCGCTCAAAAAATTCATTTATGGCAATTAACTGTGCAGCGCTTCCGGAAAATTTACTCGAAAGTGAATTATTTGGCTATGACTCTGGCGCTTTTTCAGGCGCCAAAAAAAGTGGTAAACCTGGGCTATTAGAACTCGCCGATGGCGGCACAGTATTTCTTGATGAAATTGGCGAAATGTCAGTATATCTGCAAGCAAAGTTATTACGATTTTTGCAAGACTATAGCTTTATCCGAATCGGTGGTTCAGTGGAGGTTAAAGTAGATATTCGAGTTGTTTGCGCAACGCATAGGGATCTTGAAGTCATGGTCAGTGAAGGTGAGTTTCGTCAAGACTTATTTTACCGTTTAAATGTACTCAGCCTAAAGCTGCCCCCGTTAAGAGAACGACAGTCAGATATAGCGACGTTAATTGACCTTTTCGCAAACCGGGCTGCTGAGCAAGTCAATGTTGACCGACCGAGCTTTTCGCAAGACGCAATCAACTTGTTAAAATTTGCTCCTTGGCCTGGCAATATAAGACAACTACAAAATGTAATTTTTAGAACAATTGCCAACAATGACGCCGAATTAATTCATGCGAAAGACTTAATGTTTAATGACCGCGAAGGTGCTAAAGAAAATGAACTACTCGATTTTTCTTCGATATTAGACTATGAATCAGCCATCGAGAACTATGAGAAAAAGTTTCTCACTAAAATGTACGAACAGTTTCCGTCAACAAGGAAATTAGCAAAACGCCTATCCGTTTCTCATGCAAAGATATCGCGTAAACTAAGTAAGTACGGAATTGGAAAGAGTGATTAAGCTAAGCAAGGACAAGCTAGAAGTCGCTCTGCCAATTTGCATGTTAGCGTTTATCGTCGCTTATCAAGCCTACGATTTTTTTGATTACTTGCGGATCTGTCTGGTTATTTCCGTTTTTATATACCCAACGAATTAAACTCGTTCCTTCAAATAAGCTTAACAATTGAAGTGCGATTTGCTGCGCTGAATTTTGTGTGGAAAACAACCCACACTCAACACCTTGCTTAACAATTTTTTCAAGCCATGTGAGTTGAATAGTAAAGTATTGTTGAGTTTTTTCTTGCATTGATAAAGGTAACGCTGCCATCTCTGCTGCCAACGCGCCACACAAAGGTAATAGCTCATCGTTGTGGTTAAAAATATCTGCAAATGCAAGCAGTTTTTCAAACGAGTTTTTTTCTACCCTGTCGATGTGTTCTAGGTCGTCATGCATTTGTCTTAAATAGATTTCAATCACTGCTAAACCTAGATTTTCTTTTTTCGAAAAATAATGATGAATACTGGCTTTTCTGATCCCTACAACGCTTGCAAGGTCTGCATAACTAAACGCTGCAAACCCTTTTGAGCGTATCATATTAGCTGCCGTATTCAGAATCTGCTCTTTTGTATTCAACCCCATACGATAAAAGCCTTTTTATATAAATATTATTTGAACTAATTAGCGCTATTCTCGCTTATTAGCCAATAATTTCAATAAACTTTTATAAGTGAGTATGTCAATAATACTTACCAACCGAACTGAGTATCATCTATTTACTTAACTAGATGCATATTCAAATTGCCAAACATTAGTGAGCCCGCAAAAAATTATTTGCTTTAGTTTCATTGAGTAAAATATTAACACAAACTATTGCCTACCTACTGGTAGGTAGTGCATGATAAAAAGTGAACACTACTTTGAGCCGATTTAATCAAATTGCGCTTAATAAAATCATGAGGAAAAAAATGAATACCCTAAACACACCGTTAACAATTGAAATTTGGTTTGATTTTGTATGTCCTTGGTGCTGGATTGCAAAACGACAACTAGAAAGCGCACTCAGTGAATTTGAACACAAGGATTCGGTGACAATTAATCATTATAGCTACCGCATCGCGCGCGGCATGCAACCTTTTCCAATGACCGAAGCATTGACACAAAAATTAGGCAGTTCCGTTAATGCTGAGTTAATGATGAAGTTCGTTTCTAATACAGGTAAAACAACCGATCTCGATTATAATTTTAATTCCATGTTATTTGGCGACACCACTGCTGCGCATACCTTGGCTATTGCAGCTCGTAAACTAGGCCTTGGAAATGCGATGACCGAGCGTCTTTTTTCAGCTGCAACAACTGAAGGACGTTCCATTTTTTGTAAAGCAGAGTTACTCAAACTCGCTCGTGAAGTCGGGATCAACCCCACTAAAGTAAAAAGTATATTGAACGACAATAAACTACAAACCAAAGTAAACGACGACGAAGCGAAGGCGCATTCAAAAGGTGTAACAGGTGTGCCTTTCATATTAATAAATGGAAAGTATCCAATTAACGGTGCGCAGCCTGCAGGCAGAATAGTTAGCGTGTTAAATGATGCGTGGAAAGATGTCAAAATCGCCAAAACAACGCGCTTAATTCAAGATTGTAATGAAGGAATTTGTTCAATAAGTGAATAACATCTGTCCGCTTTGTGAATTATGGCTCTGTAGAGGCTTAATTCACAACTAAAGCATTAGAACAAACACAAAAAAGTACCCAATTTGATTACTCTTGCACAAAGGCATATGATAAAAGTATTCGCCGCCAGCGAAATGGCTAACTTCGCAGCTATTTTGCACAGCGCACGAATATAAGCAGTGTCGAAAAATAAGAGTAATAATAAATATGTTCGATAAAAATATGGCTAACGTTAGTTTATTAGCCGCCGTCATTATCTATTCACAGCAAGCACACAGCGACGATCAACTCGACTTATTTTCACTCACGCTCGAAGAACTGACAAATGTTCAGGTTGTAACCGCTGTGACCGGGTACGAATATTCGCTCAATGATGCGCCTGCGTCAGTCACCGTGATTGAAGCGCAAGAATGGGAAGCACGCGGTGATACATCGCTTACACAAGCGTTAACGGGTGTTGAAGGCCTGCAAATGACGATTTCGTCGGATTCACAGTGGTTACCCATTATTCGCGGTTTAGGTGGCACGTTCTCTCAGCAAATCAAGCTACTCTATGACGGAATTCCACTCAATAATATTCATATTGGTACCGTTCCAGCTCTTGATATCCCGCTTTTCAATATCAAACGGATTGAGATTATACGAAGCCCAGGTTCGGCAGTATACGGGGCCGACGCATTTGGTGGCATTATTAATCTGGTGCCAGAAGACGAAGTAACAGGTAGTAATAAAGCATTTGCCCAAGCGGGCACTTTTGATACTTATCAAGCATCGCTTACTGGGTCAACCTCGCATGATGATGTGGATTTTATGTATTCAATTACCGCCAGTTGGCACGGCGATAACGACAGTGACAGAATGTTGCAATCGGATATTCAAACCGTGTTTGATGGACTATTTGGCACCCAAGCCAGCAATGCACCGGGTCGCTTTGATATGTTCCAGAAAAAGGTTGCGCTCAGCGCAGCATTAACTCATAAAAATACGCGAGTTTCAGCCTATAACCTAGAAGGTGAGCACGCCATTGGCGCGGGGGTTGCCGAAGCACTCGACCCCGGCACCACGCCACGGCAAAGACACTCTTTGTTTAATATAAAACATACATTTTGGCATTCAGACAAAGGTGACTCGCAATTACAATTTTGGTATCAAAATACCGCGTCGTTCTTTCCATTTAACGTGTTTCCGGCTGGCGCGAAATTACCCATCGGTGCTGACGGTAATTTAGATTTTGTAAACCCAACAACCATCACCGAATTTACCGATGGCTATATAGGTCATCCAGGACATCGTTCATATTTGTCTCATCTTAATTATGTGCAAAATCATAAATTGTCGAACAATCATAACCTACGTTGGCAAATTGGCATTGAAAAACACAAACACCATCCTACTGAAAAGAAAAATTTTGGCCCCGGCATACTCGATGGCAGTGAAACAGTAGTTGATGGCACACTCTATGACGTAAGCAATACTGAGTTTGCTTATTTGCCACGTAAAGAACGTCACTTTAAGTATTTTTCAGTTCAAGATCGTTGGCAACTCGACCAGAATTTGGTACTGCACTTAGGCGGACGCATAGACAATTACAGTGATTTTGGCACGACCGTTAACCCGCGAGTTGGTGTTATTTGGGATGTTGATGATTTTAGTTTTAGACTATTCTCAGGCAGTGCATTTAGAGCACCAACCTTTTACGACCAATTTGCAATAAATAACCCAGTCAATATAGGTAACCCAGAGCTCTCGCCCGAAAAAATAGTGACCAATGAATTCAATATAAAATTCAATGGCAAGCAAAACTGGCGTGCCAGTTTAACCTTATATAATTATAAAGCGCGCGATTTAATTGAATATGTGCAAGACCCTTCGGTCTCCAACTTTGTTGCGCAAAATGTGGGTGAAATAGACGGTTATGGCGGCGAATTATCGATCCGTTGGCGTTACTCCGACCTAATAGATATTAAAGCGAATCTCAGCAAATCAATTAGTAAAGATGCCAATAATCAATATCGACCCAACTATGCTGAAGACCTCGCATCGGTCTTTGCCAATTACAAATTGAGTGATCAACTTAATTTCAATATCGGGGCATTTTATACAGGCAGTCAGCGAAGAACAGCACTCGATACGCGCGCGCCACTTGAATCGAGCGCTTGGTTAAAATCCAATATGAGTTATCGCTTTTTAACATTGCCGCTGCGCATAAACGTGACAATAGAAAATTTAACCGACGAGAAGTACTACACCCCTAGTCGACAAATTCCTGAGGACTTTCCGGCATCAGGACGACAATTTTTGCTGAGCATGCAATATGTGTTTTAAAAATTTAAGCTGATAAGCCAAAATCAGCAAAGATTGTTTACACCGGTTACATGCAAATGCGTGTCAAAACGCGCTACTCTGTTGTTTATGAATCAATAACCACTTTGCTAAGGCGTAAAAAGGAGTAGAATGATGCATCGATTAGGTCATCATTAGATGACAGTTAATTTAATTCTTCATTTAGTCATTAGTGTGCAAGTTACGATAAATGATATATAAATTTAAAGATTTTCAGTTTTGTTGTAACGACAACATACTTACCAAGCAAGGTAAAATAATCCTGCTCAACGAAAAACCAGCGCTCATACTCCGTTTGTTATTAACTGAAAATGAAAAAATTCACTCAAAATCAAACATATTGGATGCCGTTTGGCCGGACCGCGTAGTCACAGAGCAAGTCATCTTTCAAAATATAAGTTACCTTAGAGCACGGATCGGTGACGACGCAATTAAAACCTTTTCAAAAAAAGGGTACCAATGGCACTTACCGCTTAGTGAAGTAGATACCGAGCAAACACCTAAATCTGACCGAAAGCAAAATACAGGTGTCACCACAAAAACAGAGCAAACAAAAGAAAAACCAAGTCATGTACAGCGTAAGCTAACCTTACCGGTTTCAATTGTTATCACACTCATCATTGCCATGGTGATTATCCTTGTTGTATCACTACCTACCTATAATCATAGTGAAAACACTGATTCAAACCAGATAAAAGTCATAACAATGACAGGCAATAATCAAATCGATTTTTCGTCATTGTCGGATATCTCCGCGCAGCAATTATTTGATTCACCATTTAGTGTTTGGCAAAAAAATACCACGAGTGATAGTCAATTATTATTGGCGACGCAATTTTACCGATTGCGCGATAAAGTCGCGTTGCGATTTCATATCCAAGGAAAACAGCGCGGCTGGACGAATTATATTATTGCTTCGACGAAACAAGATACAACCGCCCGCTTAAACACGCTTTTATCTATGTTGTCGACAACGGTGTATTTTACCACCGAGCCCAGATATCTTGCCATTAGTGAACTTGACGCTTTGGCACAAAATGACCCAACCGACCCGTTAATAATTGACCAAAAGATCGCGCTATACTTTGAACAAAACGAATTACAAAAAGCCGATGCATTGATTGATGTACAACTTGCAAACGAAAATTCTAAATTACGTAGAGGGTTGCTACTCCTACTCAAAACCAAAATAAACTTATGGAACAACAAAGAGCACATCGCCGCAAAGAGCATTCAAAGTGCAATCAGCCTGTTTCAAGAGCTTAATCTTATTCACCTAGAGTCTAAAGCCTTAGTTGAGTTGGCTTGGGTTCACCTGTCTAATGAGCAACTTCGCTTGAGTATGGATGCGCTCAATCAAGCGGCAAGTAAAGCGCGAGTATCTAAAGAACCCTTGCTAGAAGTCACAGCCCACTTAGACCAATCCTTTTTAGCGGCAAAAACTGGTCAAACTGAGCTATCCCATACGTTACTCGGGTTAGGAAATGAGTTGATGATGCTCCACCAATTGCCCGATGAGCATCAAGTTGAAGTTTTAGTTAACCTAAGTTGGATGGCATCGTCAATTGATGACAAAGTACGTCACTATCAAACGATCCTTGATAAACCTTTTTCACCTCAGTATGAGACTTATTTTTATGTCGCCGCGAATATCGTTGCCAATTACCATATTCAAAACAATCAATGGGCGCAGGCTCTTGCAACGCTAAAACCATGGCAACGAAGGTCATTTCAATCTCTAATTAAATCACGTATCGCATTTGCTAAAAACGATATAGCACAAGGGTTCAATGAAGCTCAGTATGCCTTTAAATATGCGCAAACTCATTTTCACAAAATAGATGCACTTGATGCTGCACTATTATTGTTACAACAAAAAACAGCGCTCACTGCGACGCAACAAAAAGATTATCAAACTTTTATTCAGCAATATGCGACTAATCGCTGGCGCAATCAGAATAATCATGTGTTACAAACCACAAATCTAGGCGACCAATAACGGGCGCCTATTTTTAATTATGTCGGCAGATAACCATACCTAATTAACCGTATCGCTCAATTTCGAAAATTTGAGCCAGCCAAGGCCCCACATATCAAACTTTGTGCGCATTACTGTTAATTGTAATTGGTGCGTTCCTTTATCGATGAACACCTTGTGTCTATCTGATACTTTGTCGTCAACATCTGGGTCATGATCAATTACCGCGAGCAATTTATCACCTTGCCAAACTTTAAAAAACTCACCTTTGTGAAATGTTCTTCCGCTATAATTTAGCTGATACCACCCCGAACTTTCGACATCGACTTTAAAATTAATACTCACTTCAGACTTATCGGAGTCTTTGTTTGTCTTAAATATATTGTAGGCTTCAGGTAGTTTATCGGTTGCGCTAAAGTATCGCATAGTCACATTGTCTAAACGTGTTGCATAACGCATATCAAACTTACTTGGTAGCGCAACTGCATCTGGTTCAACAAAAACAATGGCTTTGCGACTAGGTAAACTCTGCTGCTTGTTAGCAAGCGCCACCACACGAAAACTGCCTCCTTCGCTCGGTAAGCTGACTCGAGCTGAAAACTTATTTGCTGGCACTGTTTTTATCTTTTCATAGTGTGCATCGTAATACCCACCATAAAAATGTGACATGTGAGTTTTGGAGCGATAAATGTCGTAACCGACAACACGGCTGTCATTCGACGGAGTCCAAGTCAACGTATAACCCCTGCTTTGATCTTTAACTACCTGCGCATTTTGCGGTGCAAGTAACAGCTTTTCTCGAGTTTGAATACGATTTACTTGCGCCTTTTTTAATGCGCCTTCGAATTGGCTGGTTGAAGAATGATTACTTACCTCGTGCCCATCAATGACTAAACGGAACGTTCTGCCGGTCCCTACATTCCAACCTTCACGTTTCCACCTGTCTCTGGTCGTTGCTGGGTCGGCCGGATAATGCCAATTACCACCTCTGTGCGGTAAATACTCACATTGATTTGCATCTTCTTTTGTCAATAAGTCAATTTTATAACCCGTTTCGCTATAACATCCATCAACAAATTCAGACACATTACCCAACATATCGTACAGTCCAAACGGATTAGGCCGATATAAACCGACTATCGCAACATAAGGTTCACCGTCATCACAATTAACATGTTCAATCCAGCCACGATTGCTTAAGCCGTACTTTTGATTGTTCGTATACTCTCCCGTAAAGTCGGCAAAATTACCATACTTGCACGCTTGCGTTAGCGTTGGATCGTCTCCCCAAAAATAGCGGGTGGTTGTATTGGCTTTTGCCGCATACTCCCATTCTTGTTCAGTCGGTAATCGGTATCCAATGCCGGTCTTTTTACTAAGCCATGCGGCATACGCGTTTGCGTCTTGCCATGAAATACATGTTACTGGCTGATAGTCACTATACGTATATCGATTGTTATCCCAGCGTCCACTGCCTTTATGAGTTGGCCCTCGTAGCCCCTGGTTATCAATGTAGTCATTGCAGGTTGATTCGCGAGAAAACCCCGTATCTTGGGCGAACTTTCTAAATTCGGCGACTGTAATCGCGTACTTACCCATCTGAAATGCATCAACCGATACAGGGTGAATTGGCAACGTTGCAGGGTCTCCGCCTTCTGCTCCCATCATAAACTTACCTGCCGGTATATTGACCATTGCAGGTGCAATGTAATCTTGTGCCATCGCATGAGATGTTACACCTGCCAAGAACAGAACACTATTCGTTAAACCTAAAATCAACTTCATAAAAATAATTACCTTTTGTTAAATATCTAAAGGCAATAGTTAAAGAGTTGACGAGATTAGTCCTCAAACATTTATAAAACAATTCAAAATAAAATATACTAAACAATATCAAAATATTACGTTAACAACGGAAACTTACCTTGAACGATTAATGGGTTACTTTATTAGCCGTTTTCGCTTTGTAGAGGATTAATACTTACAGTGAACAAGGTGACATAAGTAAAATGTTAGAATGCGCCATTGTTTTAAGGTTATACTGCGGCAAAATAAACCTAATTATTAACAAAAGCGTTTTGCAGTGTGGATCAAGTATCTTAAACGGATCCGTGTTGAATTAACCTTTATTAATCCGCAATACCACTAGATGAAGTATCAATTTAAACAATTCATATTTGATAGCGACAGCCAGTTGTTAACCGAGCATGGTAATGTCATCGCCTTAAATCAAAAAGGTTCGATGCTATTAACCCTGTTTCTAAGTGATCCAAATAAGCTATTTACTAAAGCTGATATACTGGCGTATGTTTGGCCAAATAAATTTGTCTCTGATCAAGTGGTGTTTCAAAACATTAGCCATTTACGCAGTCTGTTTGGTAATGAGTCAATTAAAACCCATATTAAAAAAGGCTACCAATGGCAGCTTGCACTCACCACAGTAGAAGACGAAACAATAACTGAATCGACAACTTGCGCTACAACAATTGATGTGCAAACATCTGATGTAAAAACGACGCAAGGGAGAGAGAATCCTTCTCAACACATACTCAGTCAACATATCGATGAAAATAAGGATATAAAAAATAAAAAGTCGCAGACAGCCCCCTCAAGAGAAGGGGTCAAAAGAGAATTCCGCACAAATCATCTGATATTCATCATTGCAGTTACCGTGGTTGTATTATTGGCAAGTTTGATAATTTTTAGCTCGCAGCAAAACACGGTACCGAAGCAAAACCTCATTTTTACCTCATCAGCGCAGAGCCAAAATGATATTTCAGCTTTAAAGACGGTGCTAAACGACACCTATAGCATGTCGAGCCCAGTGATGGAGACCACGGCTCAACAAATTTTCGACTCGCCCTTTCATACGTGGCAGCGACTAAAGCAGTCTGATACCGATTTAATATTTGCCTTTAAACTGTTTCCATCGGGTGATAGCAAGGTGGTGCGTTTTCATATTCAAGGAAAGCAGCGTGGATGGCAGGGCTATTTGCACTTAACCGACAACAAACATCAGAGTGAATTTGAACAGCTTATCAAAGCACTCAAAGAGAGTAACTATTTTCAAGTTACGTCTGACAATACCGCGCTTGCCGAATTAACGCTGCTCGGTGACAAATATCCCAACAATAAACTCATTCAAATGCAGTTAATTGCATTTCATATTGAATTTGGCAACTATGATTTTGCCTCCGCCTTAGCTGATAAATACCTCGCCACAACATCAAATCTCAACCAAGGGTTGCTCTATTTATACAAAGCAAAAAGTACCATGGAGAATGAGCAGTGGCACGCAACAAAAAACCATCTTACCAATGCGTTAGCTATCTTTACACAACTTGAACTAGCACAACTTGAAGCACATGCGTTAATCGAATTTGCTTGGGTGCACTATATTGAAAACACCCCAATAGACATTATGGGTTCGCTTAATAAAGCAGCGCGCAAAGCCCGTGAATCAAATGAACCCATTCTGGAATTGAAAGCACGCTTACTCCATGCGTATCTTGCATCAAAACTAAAGCAGTTCGATGTGATGCATACCCAGTTAGATAATGCCGAAAACCTATTACAGCTGCATAATATTACACAGCACCACAAGCTTCCTATCTATAGCACGTTAGCGTGGAGCAAAAAAGAAAAGCAAGATGCACTGCCCTATTACTCCCAATTAATAACACAACCTTATGCGCCGCTATACAAAGGTATACTTTACAATGCGGCAAGGCATGTCAGGGAAATTAATATAAAACTGAACAAATGGCAGGATGCAGAGGCAAGTTTAAAACCCTGGCAGCGAGCCTCGTTTCAACACTTGACTCATGCACACATCGCTTTTGCACAAGGAAATACACAACTCGGTTTTGAACACGCAACGCACGCTTTCAACCAGGCTCAAGTTGAGCATCACCTCATTGATGCACTTGATGCCGCACTACTTGCGATATCACACTCAACGAACAGCGATAGCAACGATCAACTAAGTGAGCTTAAAGATTTTATTTCTCAAAATGCGACCAATAAGTGGATTAACCAAAATAAAACGCAATTGGACACTCTCAATTTGCGCTAAGGCGACTGCACCGGTAAATCCCAAAAGGACGCCAAAAATTCTATTTTTGAGCGGCCCTTAGTTTATTAGCTTATTACTTAGACTCAGATAAATTTAGCCAGGTCACGGTCCAAATATCCCAGCCAGGTCGCACAAAGTTGAGTTCAAGTTCATGGTAACCCTTATCTAAATATACTTTATGGCGGTTCGATGTTTTATCATCAATATCTTTGTTGTAGGACACGGTTTCAAGCTGCTTATTACCGCTCCAAAGAGTGAAAAAAGGGCCTTCTTGTGATGAGCGCCCCTTATAGTTAAGCGTATACCAGCCTGATTTTTTAGCGTTGATTTTAAAACGCGCAATTGCCGCTTGTTGTGAAAAACCATTGTCATACTTTATAAGGTAGTATGGGTAAGGATCATTTTCTTGCCGACTTTTATTGATATATAGATTTTCAAGTTTCGTAGCATGCTCCATTCGTAATTCGTTCGGAATCGAAACCACCGATTCCTTTTTTACAACTGCCGCATCGCTCGGTAAACTCGTTAATTCATCGGCCACAGAGACAATACGAAAACTGCCCTCACCTTGCGGCAGCGCAACAGTTAACTGATTGGTTTTGGCGTCAACCGTATCAATAAGCTCATAGTACTTTTTATAGTAACGTCCAAGTCGATGGGCATTAGCATCGGTTGAACGATAAATTTGATAATGAGCAATGCGGGAGTCTGCGACGGGCTGCCAACTTAGTCGGTAACTCGTTTTTGTTTGTTTTATGAGTTGCAAATTGGCCGGCGCTTTAGGTAATTTAGGCCTGGTTTCAATACGCTCTTTTTGAGCAAGCGAGAGCTTTTCTTCAAACTGCGTTGTCGACGCCAAATCTACATCGCCGTGCCCGTCCATCGCTAGACGAAAACCCATTGTTGATAGTGGCTTTGCACCAATGCGCGGGTATGAGCCGCGCTCAGCAGCAGTCACAGGTTTGGCATGCCACATGTTGCCGGACTGCGCGATGTATTCGCATTGCTCTATGTCCATTTCTTGTTCGGTGCGTGCCAAATGGCCATCATAATAACAACTGCCATTAAAGTGATGAACATTACCTAACATATCGTAAAGTCCAAATGGGTTGGGACGATATAAACCTACAATCGAAATATAGGCTTCGCCATCATCACAATTTAAATAGCCTAAAAAGCCAACATAACTTGCGCCATACTGCTCAGACGGTACAAATTCACCTGTTTGATCTGCAAAATTACCGTATTTACAAGCTTGCGTTAACTTTGGGTCATCTCCCCAAAAGTAGCGACTAGTGGTATTTGCAGAGAGCGCGTAATCCCATTCATGCTCAGTTGGCAGACGATAGTTGTAGCCCGTTTTTTTACTGAGCCAGTCGGCATAAGCATTCGCTTCTTGCCAGGTAATACAGGTGACAGGTTGATATTCACTTTCTAAAAAGCGATGGTTATCCCAGCTCGCCGTATTTTCCTCATCTTTTGTCGGAGATAGCCAACGCTCATCAATATGGTCTTTACATTTTGCTGTTGGTTTAAAACCAGTCGCTTGCGCAAATAATCGGAATTCAGCAACAGTCACCGAATACTTAGCCATTCTAAATTTTGATACCTCGACGCTATACGTCGGCGTCGCATAATCAGGCCCATGGTTTGTTCCTGCTGTTAACTGCCCGGCTGGAATATTAACCATCGGTGGTGCGATATAATCTTGTCCATAGGCGTTTTTTACATTGAGTGAAACACCTAAAACGCAGCTCACTGCAAGTGCGAATTTTGAAAAATTATAAAACGTTTTTTTCATTTAATTACCTTGAGGTCGTGATGTAAAAGTGATCTCAAAGTTACAAACTTGGCGCTGATACGTCTTATTATCGACCTATCAACCACCTATTATTTAGCTATCAACTAAAATAAAATCAATTAGCTACAAAAAAAACAGTGGTAAAGGCTGTGCAAATTAAGTATTTTGTTTATTTGTCTCACCACACCAAGTTGACGGATAAACGCCGCGTCGCATAGCACGATGGAAACTCGAATATGGCCAGTCTCGAATGCGCTTAACCAGTCCGTGTTTCATAGGGTTGTAATGCGCGTAATTGACATGGTGCCAATAGTCTTGTTGGTTTGTAATGGTATGCTCCCAAAAGCGCCGTTGCCAAATACCACGTTCATTTTTTAGCGCACGAGATGGCGAAATCGATTCAGTGACAGCTTGGCTTTTTGAAAACCGCTTTTTAATCTCACGCCACCTATTTGAATAATCGTAATCACCCTCCGGTAATGTTAATACTGCATGGAGATGATCAGGCAGCACCACCCAAGCATCTATTTCAAAAGGATAGTGATATTTCACCCAACGAACCGCATTACGGAGCTCATCAATGTGCTCAACTAACAATGCTTTTTTGCGGTCCAATAAATTCACAGTAAAAAAGTAAGTACCACCAGGCACATAATTACGACGATATTTCATTTAAAACCTCCATGTTTTGAACTTAAAATTGATATCTTAGAATTGTATTGCCACACCTTGTGACGTAACCAACACCGTTGGGTGGCGCCTTACGGCTTAACCAACATCGTTGGGTGGCGCCTTGCGACGTAACCAACACCGTTGGGTGGCGCCTTGCGGCTTAACCAACACCGTTGGGTGGCGCCTTGCGGCTTAACCAACCTACGTTAATTATACCCTGAGTGTAGGTCGGTTAAGCGGCGTTGTCGCGCCACCCGACAAAAAAACAATCTCATCACCCGACAAAAAATAACCCCATCACCCGACAAAAAATAACCCCATCACCCGACAAAAAGACAATCTCATCACCCGACAAAAAACAATCCCATCACCCGACAAAAAATAATCCCATCACCCGACAAAAGATAACCGCAATCCTCATCAAAATTATAAACCGCGCCCGTCCCTGATAAGACATGCCTCACCGACCATAATGATTAAAATCAAAAACGAATCAAAAACAAAATAACGAGAAATTTTGCCAATCTAATCACAATGTGTAACTCTTTAAATGCGCTAACAATTTATCGAAGCATTTATCGAGATTAAAATAATGACATTGAGTACCCTTTATCGTTCACTCATTCTGTGCGGCGCGGTCTTAGTTCAGCCCGTGCATGCAGCAATAGAAACAAAATCATCGCCAATTAAAGCTATGTGGCCAGGCACTAATTACGACGCATCGATTCCTACAGTACACCAAATATTAGGATATCAAATCGGTGAAAGGATAAGCTCACACGCGGACATGCTGCGGTACTTCGATGCATTGCAGCAAGCGGCTCCAAAACGTATAAAACTACAACAATACGCGACCAGCTGGCAGGGCCGTAAACTCATTTATGCCGTAATAGGCACGCCACAACATATTGCCAATTTATCCCAATTAACTGACAACACACAGGCAATAGCCGATCCACGAAAAACATCAACTTCACAACTAAAAAACCTTGTTGCAACTACACCTGCATCGGTTTGGCTGCAATACAGTGTTCACGGTAATGAAATCAGTGGCACCGACGCTGCAATGATGACGGCGTATCACCTATTAGCCGCGAGCAACAACGAAGTCACACAAAACATCTTAAACAATACCTTAGTCTTTATTGATCCACTGCAAAATCCAGATGGACGTGAGCGTTTTACTTCACGTTACTATGCAAACATCGGGCTAGAGCACAGCAGTGACCGACTCAGTGCTGAACACAATGAACCCTGGCCAAGTGGCCGTAGCAACCACTATTTGTTTGATATGAACCGCGACTGGCTGGCTATCACCCAACCTGAAACATTAGGTAAAATATCGGTGATCAATCAGCACAAACCACAAGTGATAGTAGATATTCATGAAATGGGCGGTGACTCATCGTACTATTTTGCCCCGGCAGCTCAGCCGTTTAACCCGCACATGACAAAAACCCAAATTGCGCATATGGATGCAATTGGCCGTAACCACGCAAAACACTTTGATGAATTTGGCTTTGACTATTTTACTCGCGAAATATTTGATGCCTTTTACCCTGGTTACGGCGACAGTTGGCCGACTTTTTACGGCGCATCTGCATCAACCTATGAGGTTGGCTCAGCGCGCGGTGAAAAATTTAAAAAATCAAACGGCGACACCCTCACCTATTGGGACACAGTGCAAAAACAATTTGTAGCTTCTATTTCGACGGCCGAAGGCACAGCAAATAATCACACGCAAATTCTCAATGACTTCTATCAATACCAAGTCGATACAATTAAAGATGGCAAAAAAAGTAAACAACGGGTTTATTTAATGCCGCCACAAACAAATCGTCATGGCCGCCATAAACTTGCAACGTTAATGGCCAAGCACGGGGTTGAGGTAACACAAGCAACCACGTCCTTTAAAGCCTGTGGTAAAAAGTATCAGGCGGGTACTTACCTGATTGACACAGCACAGCCTCGAGGTCGCTTTGTTACCACCACGTTTGCCGATCAAGTGGATATGTCAAACGCCTTTATCAAAGAACAAGAACGCCGCCGCGCGCGTAATCAAAATGACCAAATATACGATGTCACGGGATGGTCATTGCCAAAAATGTTTAATGTTGATACGCAAGTTTGTCATCGCGAGATTAACGTCGCCAATCAACAAATTGATATCAATTCGCATGATTTAAAAGGCCAAGTTATTAATGAAAATGCCAAAGTAGCCTTTATAGTGCGTTGGGGTGATATGGCAGCAGGACGCTTTTTAAGCGCAGCGCTAAGAGCTGGACTAAATTTAAAAAGTGCCGATGCCGCGTTTACTCTTGAAGGAGGAACTCAGTACCCAGCGGGCTCATTAGTTATTGAAACCAAATCAAATAATGCACAGCTGCTAAAGCATATCAAGCAAATCGCAAATCACACTGGTGCGATTGTAGAGGGGGTCGATACCAGTTGGGTAATCGATGGGCCAAGTTTTGGCAGTAACCGAACCGTCCCAATGACTGCGCCAAACGTCGCCATTGCATGGGGCGATGCGACCAGCTCACTCAGTGCCGGCAATACCCGATTTGTAATTGAGCGTCAATTAGATTACCCGGTCACGGCAATTCGCACCGAACAATTAGCCTACAGCAACCTCAGTGACTATCAGGTTCTGATCCTACCTGAAGGGTATTACGGACAAGCGCTCGGTCAACATGGTGCCGATAACCTGCGTTCGTGGGTTGAAAACGGCGGCGTGCTGATTGCACTTGGCAGCGCTAATCGCTTTTTAGCCAATGAGCAACACGGACTACTCGATGTACAGCGCGAACTTGCGTATCGCAGTGATGAGATAAAAAATCGTGATGACGCAAGCGGCAATACTGTTGATGGACAACATTTTGAGACTAAATCTGATTTAATGAATTCAATTATTGAGTCATCAACCTCGCCCGATTATATTGCTGGCGTATTGGCTAATATCGAAGTAGATCGCCATCACTGGCTAACGGCTGGCGTTGATGAAAAGCTTGTTACGGTCGCCTATGGTAACGATATTTATACACCGATTAAGTTAAACTCGGGCAATAACTTAGCTTGGTTTGCAGGCCCTGACACGGTGCTTGCAAGTGGTTACTTATGGCCTGAGAAAAAGGCCCAACTCGCTTATAAGCCGGTGCTAATTCAACAGCCAATGGGGCGAGGCATGGTGATCGGTTATACTCAATCCCCGACGTTCAGAGCCTACTTAGATGGACTCAACGTGTTGCTCACCAACAGTATTTTTAGAGCCGCTGCACACGCTCAAAACTAAGTTAAGATTAAGAAACGCAATCAGGAAAAGGGCAAGATTTACTTGCCCTTTCTTTTTATACTTTACTGATATACCATTCGATTTTTTATAATAATCGTTACGGAATAGAATGAAACGGATTACACTCAGCGCCCTACTTCTTACTTTCACTTCTTTTAGCTATGCCACCAATCAGTTTAATGCGGAAGTTTTAATTTCAAAATCAAATCATAAAATTGAAACATCAGCAACAGAAAGTCTAAATTTGGAGACGGACTATTCAACAAATAGTTTAGGGTTGCGTTTTACCGCACTGATTAACAATAACGTCGGCTTTGAACTTTCAGCACACGACCATGGCGAAGGAGACGCCAATATCTGGCACGCGACCCCACTGTATGAGGGTCCTGACGACATCACCACACATTACGAGTTTTACCGCGTCACTTACCCAACTAAGCTAGCCAGTTATCGCGTTGGTGTAAAAGGACAAATCGACGTATTCGAATCAGTTTATTTATATGGCCGTGTTGGTATTGCGAATTGGCGTTACAAGTCATTATCACCTCATGATTTCTATGAGACTTATGACTATCGTAAAGGCGCATCTGGCTATGATGTTTATTACGGACTTGGTGCAAGCTACGCGTTGAACGAGAACCTAACTATCGGGATAGAGATATCTCGTTTATCAATTGATGATAGTAAACATAGTAACCCGTCTGAATTAGGGATCGTGCTGAACGAAGGAGATAAATACAAAACCTCTTTTCAACACGACCTCAACGAAGTATCGCTGGTACTTGGCTGGCAATTTTAATATCGGTTAGATAATTTAAACAGAGTATTACGCCGGAATAATTAGCAACGCCATCGAAGTTACAAAGTGGCCACATAATATAAGTTTAACCACTAGTATTGGCGTTGCCGAACACGGCAAGCATAGTATCAGCCAACTGATCCGAAATGCCGACGAAGCACTTTATCAAGCAAAAACCAGCGGTCGAAACAAAGTGGTACTGGCTTAACTATAATTATGTAAGTTAAACGTTCTATGTAACCTTCGTTGCACATTTTGATTGTTGTTGAAAATGAGACTTTAAAAACAAAAATAGATAATTTATAGCACAATAATTTTCTTCTAAGATACATTTATCAAAACAGATTGAGGAAAACAGCATGCAAGTATTATCACGCGATTCATTACCACTTGGCGGATTTGCCGGATTAACTGAGCACAGACTCGTTACTGATAGCCGTATCTTTGGCACCCGTAAACAGCCCAATACCTTTGAAGGGTTAGGTCAATTTGTGTACTTAGCCGATGCTAACTTCAACCCGCTCGGTGAAACGGGCATGCATCCACACAAAGAAATCGACGTTATTTCTGTGATGATTGATGGTCAAGTGAGCCATCAAGGTTCGCTCGAACACGGCAAAAGCCTTGTTGCAGGTGATGTACAAGTGCAACGTGCGGGCGGCGAAGGCTTTGCGCATAACGAAATAAACCCAGATTTAATTAAAAACCGAATGCTACAAATATGGGCACTACCAGAGCAGCCTGGAAAACCTGCCGGTTACAAGCATTACCAACCGAAATCTCATGGTACAACGCGTATATACGGTGGTAGTGCCAATCAGACTGAAACATTTGATAGTACAACCTACATTGATGTGGTTCGGTTACAAAAAGGCGACACATTTGAGTCGAAGCCTGAAACGATGGCGTATGTCAGTAATGGCGCGGTTGAAGTAACAGACAAGGCTAACTCCATTATCGCAAGCGACGGTACGCTCGTTAAAGGCGAAAAGCTCGGGTTTTCAGCAGTCGACGATAGCCAAATAATCGTGATTTATAAACTTTAATACGCGATAACAAAGCGTGCAACCCTTTAACTTATTAACCTTACAAACAAAGCGGCAGCGCAGTTGCCGCTTTACGCACTAGGAATATTTATGAAAACACCTAACCGACACCTTATCGCTTTTATTACTTTTATGATACTGATCCCTTTGGTTTATTTTGTACCAGAAATAATTGCAACGTATATCACAGATAACAAACTGGCGAATGTTGTTTTATCCGTTGCCGTTATCGTACCCGCCCTGAGTTACTTGATAATGCCCGTGTGTATCAAGCTAATTAAAAGAGTTTCAATCACCAAATAATGTTCGTCCACGATTAAGCAGCTTAGCTTAATCTTTCGCCTAGTTTATAGCTCCTAATCATTTCTATTGTTTACAAAAAGCAACAAATCGACTTGCACTCGATAACGTTACATTATAACATTCTTGGAATTGTTACAATATCACATAACAACTTATAGAAGGATAATATGAATAAGCCAAGCTTAATCGCATTGCTTGTAAGTTCAGCGTTGTTTAGCACTGCTGCAATGGCACAGCAAATAAGCGGAAAGGTACTAGACAGCCAAGGCCAGCCTATCATCAATGCAACAGTTAAAATCATCGGTCAAAACAACCAGGTAACCACAAATCAAAGTGGCGTTTTTATTGTGAATATCGACGACAAAGGTGGTGAGCTTCATATATTCGCTCCTTCGTTTGTTCATAAAAATGTGATGGTGAGTGCTGCCAATAACGGTGATCTCGAAGTCAAATTAGAAAAAGCAGCCATTGAAATCATCGATGTTGTAGCCAGTCCATTTCATAATTCTAATATTGAATCAGCAATGCCTGCGACAGTGCTATCAGGCGATAACCTTCGAATGAGCCAAACAAGTACCTTGGGTGATACGTTAAAAAATGAAATCGGTGTACACAGTAACTTCCATGGCGGTGTTGCCAGTACTCCGATTATTCGCGGACTCGATGGCCCGCGAGTACTCATCGCTCAAAACGGTCTCGACGCGGGCGATGCATCTCGTGTAGGTCCAGATCACAGCGTCTCTGCCGAGGCAACAACCAGTGAACGCATTGAAGTGTTGAGAGGCCCTGCAACGCTATTTTATGGTAGCGGTGCAATTGGCGGTGTTGTTAATGTCGTCGACGACCGCGTTCCAACATCGCTCGAAACCAAAGGTGAATGGCTAATTCAACAAGATAGTGTTAATGATAAAACGCAAGTAGCGGGCAGTGTCAATCACAGTGTTGAAAATATCGTTCTTCACCTTGATGGGTTTTGGCGTGATGCCGACAACTATGAAGTGCCAAGCGAACACGGAATCGATGAAATTGACAGTTCACAACACGAATCAAGCGGTTACACAATAGGCACGAGTTACTTACTCGATCAAGGCTATGTCGGTGTTTCTTATCAGGAACTATCGCAAAAATATGGCATTCCTGGTCATAGTCACGGTGACGAAGAAGTCCCGGTTATCGCCGATATGTCTCAAAACAGACTGCAGCTGCTGAGCGAATATCAATTTAATCATTATTTTTTTAATTCAATGCGCAATAAAGTTGCCTTTACAGACTATCAGCATCAAGAGCTTGAATTAGGGCATGTCGGTACGACGTTTGACAATGAAACGCTTGAAGCGCGTATCGAGTTATTACATAACCCATTGGCACAATGGCGTGGTGGGCTCAGTCTGCACTATAAAGAAAGTGACTTTGCCGCGATTGGATTAGAAGCGTTTACACCCGCTTCGATAACCCGTTCATCAGCGCTTGCTCTTGTCGAAGAACGCCATTTTGGTAATGTATTAGTGCAGCTTGGCGCTCGTGCTGAACACACCGAGATTAACGCAGATTTAGTACAGTTACCCAATGTGACATTATACGATCGACAGGGTCATGAGCAGCACAATGAACTGCATTACGATATGCGTCATTTTAATGTCTCGCACACATTTAAGCCTGTTAGTTTTTCTGGTGGTTTGGTTTGGGATTTCACGCCTGGCTACAACTTTGCTGTGTCAGTCTCGCGTGCGCAGCGCGCCCCATCTTCTTCAGAACTTTTGTCATTTGGTCCACACATTGGCACCAATACCTATGAAGTTGGTGCATTATTTAAAAACTATTTAAATAGTGACGACGAAGCTTATATCGGATTAACCGATCAAGATATCGTGATGGAGACCTCTAATAACCTCGATTTAAGTATCCGCAAATACCAAGGTGATTTCGGTTTTATCTTTAACGTGTTCTATAACCAAATCGACGACTATTACTACCAACAAGCAATTGGCCTATCAGCAAGCGACGGACACGATCATCACGACCACGGACATGATGAGCATGGTCATGATGAACACGACGACCATGGGCACGGCAATCACAGTGATCATGTTGGCCACACATTACCGCTTTACATGTTTGTCACCACCGACGCAAAACTCTATGGTGCAGAGTTTCAAGTGAACTGGCGCATTAACGACAACTTTAATGCAAAACTGCAAGGCGATACGATTCGTGCTCGCGCAAATGGTAATAGTGAATTGCCCCGCACACCGCCAACGCGCCTTGCGGGTGAATTAAGCTATGAACACACCCATTACCGAGCAGATCTTAAGTTAAGTCACTATTTTGAACAAACCAACCTTGCTCAGTTTGAAACGAAGACCGACAGCTATTCAATTCTCGATATTCATTTTAACTACTTTGTCGATATCGCCAATCACAGTGTTGCGCTTTATCTAAAAGGTGAAAACTTAACCGATGAATACGCAAAAGTGCACACGTCGTTTTTAAAAGACTTAACGCCCCTGCCGGGACGCAACTTTGCAGTTGGTATTCGCGGCCAATTTTAAGATGCCCAATACCAATATTTAACATGCTTTAATTTGATTTACACAACAAGGATTTTTATGAAAACGTTTACACCTTCACGGCTTTTTTTAGCGATTGCTTTCGTCGCGCTTGCAGGCTGTAACAACAGTGATACCAAAATTACAGAACTCCCAGTCGCTGAAGACCCAGGTCACGGCCACGATCATCACGCTGAATTACCCGTTGGACGCCTAGCAATTTCAGAAGCAGATCAACCTGTAGTTCATATTTTTGATTTAGAAAGCAACCAGTTAATAGAAACAGTTACGCTCACTAACCCCGCATCAGCGCTCTATGCAAGTCCCGACAATCGCTTTGCTGTTGCCGTACAACGTAATGAAGACACAGTAGAATTTATCGACGGTGGTTTATGGCAAGAGTTACATGGCGATCATTACGATCAACACAAAGATGAGCCAAGCCTAACCAGCTTTAGCCTGACCGATGCAAAACCGACGCACTACGTGCCGCGCGGCGACAAAGCAGCTGTTTTCTTTGACGGCAATAAAGACACAGATACGGTGGCAGGACTTGCAGTGCTTGACGATGAAAGTATCGCGACCAATAAAGTGATTGCAGAACATCACTTCGATACCTATATGCACGGCACAGCTGAAATTCGCGGCGACTATGTTTTAACAACGCTGCGCGACCCAAGTTCCGAGTCAACCTTGCCAGAACAGATAACATTGCTTGAAATGCATGGCGACCACTTTCATCAAGAACAAGTGTTTGATGTAATGTGTCCAGCTCTGCACGGTAGCTATCAAACAGAAGATTATATCGCGTTTGCCTGTGGCGACGGCATCGTATCAATTAAACAAGATGGCAACCTTTTTAGCGCACAAAAATTAACGAACCCAACAACTATGCCCGAAGGCGTTCGTATTGGTTCTTTAAAAGGAAGTGAAGAAAGCAATGTGTTAATCGGCTTGTCGCGCGGCGGTGTATTTTTGGTCGACTTAGAAGAAAACCAAATCACTCCATTTGAATGGCAACCTGAGCCAGATATTAACTATTTAAGCTATGGCTTTGACGGTCACCATGAACACATGGCCATGCTTGATAACACGGGTAAACTAAACCTGTATGCAGCAGAGGATAACTGGCAATTAAGCGCGCGTATTGATGTATTTGATTCAATTGAAGCGGATGCAAAACCACTTATTATCGCGTCAAAAGCGCATGAGCACCTTTACGTGATCCACGAGCATCATGTGATGACCGTAAACCTTGAAACCCAAGAAGTCACAGAGTCGATTCACCTTGATTTTGATGCTGGAAAGGCAGCATGGCTCGGTATTAAAGGCGAGCATGAGCACGACCACTAATCTTTAGCAAAAGACAACTTTTTAGACAGTGCCGCTTAACTAATTTTGTTTTGCGGCATCCATTCAACTAATACGTTTTATTCTGAAAATTAGACTTAACGAAATAACTCATCAAGCGATAAAACTTGATGTTTGCTATAGGGTCCTTTAGCAACTTGCACTAATTTTTGAGCCACTTGTACACCTGTAATAGGACGATAGCGCCTGAGACCCGGCAATTTGCAAAGTAAAGGCAAAATATAACTGCCAATTGTTTCACCGAGTCTAAAATGGTTTCTGTGACCAAGGAGTAACGACGGCCGTAATATCGATGTTGATTCAAAATCAAGCTGCGTGACTTTGTTTTCTAATTCGCCTTTCATCTGCAAATATGCACTGCTGCTTTGCGCATTCGCGCCACTTGATGACACCAATAAGTACTGTTTAACGTCATTACTGCGAGCAAGCTGCGCTATTTGATACTGATAGTCTAAATCAACCCGTCGCTGGTTTTGTATTGACCCTGCTAACTTTCGTGTAGTACCTAAACAGGAAAACAAGATATCCCCCTTAAATACCAATGAGTACTGATTTAAGTTTTCAAAATCAATCACTTTATTCACAATTTTAGGTGAGTTAAAGGGAACGTTCCTGCGCGTCACCGCAATAATTTTAGTGATAGTGTTATCATTGGCAAGCTGCTCAACAAGTGCTTCGCCAATCAACCCCGTTGCACCTACCACGATTGCCGTTGTCATAAATCCCCCATAATCTGCCGTCAACTGGTTGCGAAAACGAATATTTCTGTCGGCTACATGCGTTTATTAGTGTTATAATCGGCAGTCAAATAAACCGTGAGTATTGCCAATGAACCGACGTAAAAAAATATACGAAAAGTTAAAAAAGAAAGACAAAAAGGCCAATGAAAAACTGCACAAAAGCAACAAACCTAAATATATTTCAAAAGCAGAACGCGCCAAATTAGAAGCAGAGCAGCAAGACTAACTCTGCTTGAATATTACAAATAACCTTATTTAGTTAATTTGCGTGCGCGAAAGTTACGCCCTTTCATCTTACCGTCGCTGATGGTTTTTAACGCCACATTAATTAACTTTCGTTCAATTGCGACATACGACGCCATCGCGGTCACTTTTATTTTACCAATCTGATCGCCGCTAATTTGTTTATTTGCGGTAAGTGCGCCTAAAATATCACCCGGTCTCAGTTTTGCCTTTTTACCGCCGTCGATTTGCAAGGTTACCATAGGTGCGCGTTTTATTTGCGTGTTAAATACCAGATCTGCAGGTAACCCGGTAGTGTCGATAGTGATATCGAGATAATCTTCTAAGCTATTGACCTTATGCGACTCTTTATAACTCATTAGTGAGCATGCAACGCCTTTTCTGCCTGCGCGTCCGGTACGGCCCACACGATGAACATGAACTTCAGGATCGTGGGCAATATGGTAGTTCACAACCATATCGACGTGATCAACATCAATCCCGCGCGCAGCAACGTCAGTTGCAACCAGTACAGTTAAGCTTTTATTGGCAAACCGCACTAAGGTACGATCTCTGTCTTTTTGCTCTAAATCACCGTGCAGCGCCGCACTGTCAAAACCAAACTGTGTCAACTCGTCACTGACATTTTGACACTCTGCCTTAGTATTACAAAACACAATAGCTGCGCTTGGTTGATGCTCTAAAATGATTCGTTGAAGTGCATCAAGACGCTGTGAGTTATCTTCAACTTCATAGAAGTATTGCGAAATACCACTATGATCGTGAGTTGAGTCCACCTTAACGATGTCAGGCTGCGTCATGATATGTGCAGCAAGTTGCTCTATTTTTGCCGGGTAGGTGGCACTGAACAACAAGTTTTGTCTGGTCTCTGGGCAATAATCTAAAATAAAACGAAGCGAGTCTTCAAAACCCATCTCTAGCATGCGATCGGCTTCATCGAGTACGAAGGTATTAACATCTCTTAGCGACAAACGCCCTTTGGCCAAATGCTCTTCAATACGCCCAGGCGTGCCAACAACGATATGTGCGCCATGTTCAAGAGAACCAATTTGCGGCCCCATCGGCGCACCACCACATAAAGTTAAAACTTTAATGTTATGAATTGCGCGAGCGAGTTTTCTAATTTCGATAGCTACTTGATCTGCAAGCTCGCGGGTTGGACACACCACAATTGCTTGTACACGGAATTTTTTAACATTTAAATTGTGTAAAATGCCAAGCGAAAATGCCGCAGTTTTACCTGAGCCCGTTTTGCCCTGCCCAATCACATCTTTACCGGCCAAAATAAGGGGTAATGCTTGAGCTTGAATATCGGTCATTGTTAAATAACCCAAGCTTTCAAGGTTTTCTAATAAAGGGGTCGAAAGCGCGGTGCTTGAAAAGGAGTCAGTAGCCAAAAGTAATTCACATCAATTTAAATAAAACGCCAGTATAGCATAGCATTGCCTGCTTGCTCAGATTGAATTTAGTAACCCCAGTGATAAAATCACCCAATCTCAACTTAAAATGACAATCACAATGCAGCAATTATTTATGGTATGCCTAGGTGGTAAAGTGACTGGGTGCAACATCGAAATGCATGATATTCGATTTGTAGTTGGCGACACCATAGAGTCGACTTTTACTACACTCAAACAACAATGGTGTGGTGACAAAGCGAATGTTCATATGGACAGTTACCTCTCAGTTAGGCATGTAGACGGGTATGCAATAAGCATCGAAAACACACCGCAACAGCATGAAATGAAGCTGTATTTTGTTAATTTAGGTGCTTACTACCCAAATCATATAATGGAGCAACATAGCTTCGACCTCATCGTTGCAAAAAATGAAGAAGACGCTAAAAATATTGCTAAATCGAGAGCCTCCGCTGAGCTCGATAAAGTGCATAAAGATCGCTTAATGGAAGTTGATGACGTGTTGCAAGTCAGTTTGATTGATAACCACTATATTCATTTGACGCCAAGCAATAAAAACCAACAACTGGTGCCTGACTGGTACGGCTATCACGTTTTATCATAACCAAAAACCGAGAATGTATGAGCTGTGCTGCGTTGCACAAGCTCATATTTAAATTAAAGCGAATAGGTTGAGATTTCATCTGGTAGGCAGCGATGAGTGGAAAACAACCTTTCGCACTATCAATCTACGCTCACAGTTTATGATAAGTTTTTTGAGCTACAGGCTATTTGCTAAATCATTACTGGCGCTAAAGTATCATTGTATTAAACCAGAGCCGGTCATCCCACCAGCGTAGCCTCATATCTTAAAAGCCATAAACTTAACCTCCCAAGCTAAGTAAGATAAATGGAGAGACAATCACAACAAAGAAGAGACAACCCTTTGAACTTAAACTATTTTATTAATCTTGGACTAGTTGTAGCGCTTTATTACATGAGCTTTCTATTGGCAACGCCAGCAGTTGCTAAGCCGAACACTTTGGAAGAAAACGAAGTCATAAATAAAGTTATTTTGGCTTATGGCGGCAATAAGCTTAAAGCACTGAAATCATTAACGGTATATGACCGATACAAAGTGTTTTCAAACGATCAAGGGCCTAACCCTGAGGTAAATTCGATATCCATGCTGTATTCGACACTGATGGTTGATTTTAAGTCTGGCAAGAAAAGCGTTAAGAATTGGAACGAGAGTGTCAACGGCAATAGATTGAGCGAGATTCTATTTGATGGCGAAACCGGATGGAGCATTAATCATCTTCGGGGGACGCACGTTGAAAACAAAAACCTAGCTTCAAACGTTGTTGGGGCCGGAATGATGAGAATGATTGATACTGTCTTGGCTCGTCGTCTACAAAACCATCGTGAGACCGCAACTATAGTTTCTCATGGTACCTTATTAGGAAAATTGATTTACACTTTGTCTTTTGAAGACGAAAACGAAGAGCCATATTTTATAGATGTTGATGCTTCATCTGGCTTTATTTTAACAATGTCGCGAAGCGATGATCGTGCAACGGGCTCAGTTTATGAGTTTAGAAAGCATAGGGAAATACAAGGGCTGATATTTGCGAGTGACATGAACTTACTGGTAAACGGGAGACCCAGATTCATTACGACTTCTCGCAATATCGAAGTGAATAAATTAAATCATCGGTCATTTGCGATTCCAGAGAGCTCCGTCAAGCTTGCTGGTATGATCAACTCTCCAAACATGCATGTTCAAAAATTAGCTGATAAGGTTTACTTAGCTGGTGAGGAGTCTCGCTTTTCAATTTTCGTTGATGCAGGTGACTTCTATGTGGGAGCCGGAGGCATGTCCGGTATTAAAAAAAGACTTGAAGCCGTGAATCAATTTTTAGGTACCGAAAAGCCTATCAAAGTGCAGGTAATTCCTGACCATCACAGAGGTCACCTTGGTGCCATTAAAGAGCTCGATGAGATGGCCGTTAACATGGTTATAGCATCTCAACACCGCAATATTATCGAAAGTATGAGGTCAGACAAAACACGCAACGCTGATTTCAGCGTACTCAATAAAAAAATGAATTTAGCAGATGGCTTGGTAGAGGTCCATGATATTCAAACCGCCCATGCGGACAATTACCTTTTGTTTTATATACCATCCGCTAAATTAATATTTAGTGCCGATCACTTTGGTACAAACCTCATCGAAGCACTACCAAGCGCAAACAATACAATAAAAACATTTCGTAATGAAATTGAAAGGCTAAATCTTAAAGCAGAAAAATATGCCCATGCTCATGGCCCAAGATTATTGACTAGAGAGGATTTGGAGAAAGTGCTCACTGACTACCAAATACAGCCTTGTCCACCTGAACACGACATTTGTGTTGACTAAGAAATCAACTGTCCAAGGATGGACTTATAACGACGGCTCAGCCTAATATTTGTGTCATTCGACAAACTAAGCTCATAATCGCTAAAGCGTAACTTCCTCGCTTGTTTTACCTGTTGCGCATTGACTAGGTACGACTTGTGCACTTGGTAAAATCCGTATTCAGATAACTCCACGATATAGTGTTTCAATGTTTTTCGGGTGATGAGCTGCTGATGCTGCATATGAATACAGACGTGATCGCCAACGGATTCAAGATATAGAATGTCACTTACATTCAGCCGAAAATAGCCATCATCCGTTTTAACACTGATATTTTTCGCTTGCTTAACGATTTTATTTTGTAAAACTTCAATAGTGTTGCGCAATGATTCTAAATTAGCCACCTGAGATTTTTGATTCAGTTGTGTGCGGGCTCTTTCTATGACAGTAGCAAAGCGATTTTCATCGATTGGTTTTAGCACATAATCTAAAGCGTGCTGTTCAAATGCTTTAACGGCGTATTGTTTAAAAGCTGTAATAAATACAATCTGAGGTAGTGTGCCTTGCCATTCACTCAGCATAGAAAAGCCACTTTTTCTCGGCATTTCTATATCTAAAAACATGATATCAATGTGACCAAAGTCCGATTTCAGCACATCGTCTGCAGATGCAAATTCGCCAACGAGTTGAAAATCTTCATAAGGGGCTAAGGCTAACTTTACTCCCTGCCGTGCATGTGGCTCATCATCAACACAAATACAACGAATTGGCATAGTTGGCGCTTTTCCTTTTTTAATAAACACAGCGACAAGCATCAGCATAACCCATCATGTAGCTTTATGAAATTACTTTAAAAGTAACCAAACATTACAGTTGTTCTTCCAATGGGATCTTAACAGCTACTTCAAAGTTATTATCAAACTCTAAAATGGTAATAGATGCATCTGTACCATAGATCAGCCGCAGTCGTTCGCGTGTATTTTTAAGGCCTGTGCCAGTACCAAGTTTTGCCTCGTCTGCTGCCTTATTGTTTCTGATGGTAACGTTTATCGAATTACCTTGTTTTGAAGCAAATATAGTGACGTATCCCGTTTCTTTTTGTGACCAGGCGTATTTGATGGCATTTTCCACCAATGGTTGTAATAACATTGTGGGAATTAGCGCGTAGCGACAGTCGTCCGACAAATCCATTTGCAGGTCTAGCGCATCGCCAAACCGTAACTGCTCGATAGAGATGAAGTTTCTTGTCAATTTAAACTCTGTTTCCAAGGTAACCTTATCGCTTTCACCTTCCTCTAAGGTGCTTCGTAGAAAGCTACTCAAGTGCTTGATCATGTTATGCGCTGTTTCCTTATCGTTATTTAATACACTCACATCAATGCTGTTGAGTACATTGAATAAAAAATGTGGATTTAACTGGTAGCGTAGAGTTAAGAGTTGAGCCTGGCGAGTATCAAGTAAAGCACGATCAAGCTTACTCTGTTGAGTGAAGTGTGTTATGTACCACTTAGCACCAACGTAGAGCCCACCCCATGCGAAAAATATGAATAATGGCATGTAACCGGTATGAGTCCACTCTAATAAGCTTTGCTTAAAGATCTGGGAGACCTTTACCGATAAAGATTCATCCATTTGATAATGTATAACGACATATACTTTATGCCAGATAACAGAGGCTATATACACAAGGAATATAAAGTAGAGTGATTTAAATATGAGGTTTGTGCTTTTATTTTTCTGGCTCAAAATTGCGACACAACTTGTCAGGATAAATGCTGCAACACCATAAGCGATGCTTTGTGAATAGAGAAAATAGCCAACTCTATGGTGGACAAAAACATCAATAATGATATAAATGGCCCACCCGCCTATTTGAAGAAAAACGAGAGGATGCCTGTAGATGAAGTGGTGAAGCACCATATTTACCATTTTTATTTGGAATATTACAAAGGTTAACACTAATTAAAGAAATAATAGAATTGGAATAAATAGATGAATGTCTCTTGTTGGCTAAAAAGCTGGCATTAACTGCCAGATTCAATTCAATTTTGGCAGATTAGGTAATACTTATTCAGCTCAATTATGTTTGAAGTAATTCCCTAATCGCCATCTCTAATTTATGCGCATCAAGCGGTTTTGCCACATGCGCATCCATTCCTAACTCTAAGTAGGACTTAATTTCATCGGGTAAAACATTCGCCGTCAATGCAATAATGGGCGTTGCAACATTTAGCTGGTCGCGAATAACTTTTGTCGCTTCAATCCCATCCATTACCGGCATTTGAATATCCATCAGGATGACATCAAATAATGTGCCCCGTTCTTTGACTTCATTGACGGCTTGCTGACCGTCGCGCGCTAGGGTCACCCTCATGCCGAGCGCATGTAACATAAATTTGGCAATGTGCGCATTGATATCATTATCTTCGACCAGCAGCACATCTTTATTTTCAAGCGAGATCATTTCACTGCCCATATCAGCTTGTGACTTCCCGCTTCGCGCCGACACCACCATGTGGCGTAGCTTTTTCATATCAATCGGCTTTTTAAGCACACCGTCGAGTTCTAACTCAGATAAACATGAAATTTGTTCTGAAGTATTATACGCTGACATCAAAATACTGACTGCATCGCTCGATTGGCGATGCGCTTGAAAATGCTTAAGTAACGAAATGCCATCAAGATTCGGCATTTTCCAATCAACTAAAATAACATCAGGTTGGTGTTTAACTAACCATTCTTCTGCCTTTGCCGCATTTTGAAAACTAACAACGTGGGCATTTAAGCTTTTTAATGACTCATCAATCACTTGCAAAGACATCTCATTATCGTCAACGACTAAAAACGTGAGAGCGTGTTTAAATGGCTCAACATATTGGCAATTTGTTACGAACTGACTATTTTCTAAAAGTTCAATGGTAAACGAGAAAGTGCTGCCTGCGCCAAGTTCACTCTCAACATGTATCTGCCCCTTCATTAAATTCGCTAATTTTTGGCTAATAGCAAGTCCAAGTCCTGTGCCACCAAACTTTCGTGTTGTTGAGCTATCCGCCTGACGAAATGATTCGAATAAAAACGGAATTGTTTCATCAGCGATACCGATGCCGGTATCTTTCACCTTAAATGTTAAAACGACGCCGTTCGGTTTCAAGGCGACTTTCTTGGCAAGTGATACTTCGATATCAACAGAGCCTGTTTCTGTGAATTTAATCGCATTTGATGCCAAGTTAAGGATAATTTGATTTAGGCGAACAGCATCTCCCAATAAATCTAAAGGTACCTCTGGCTTGATATCAAACTGAAACGCGAGTCCTTTTTGCTGTGCTTTCACTTGCAATGACGAGATAACACTTTCTTTGATCGACTGCAGTGAGAACGGCGCAATTTCTAGTTCCATTTTGCCCGCTTCCACTTTAGAAAAATCAAGAATATCGTTAATAATAGTCAAGAGTGTTTTTGCAGAAATTGTTGTTTTTTCAAGGTAGTCTGATTGCTGCAAGGACAACTCTGTTTGCTTAAACAAATGCATCATACCGATGATACCATTGAGCGGTGTCCGAATTTCGTGACTCATGGTCGATAAAAATTGCGACTTCGCTAGATTTGCATTATCGGCTTCAACTTTCGCGGCAATCAACGCTCGCTTTGCCTCATTGCGCTCAGTGACATCTCTAACAACGCCAAAGGCATGCCAACGCCCAGCAATTTTGCTTGATGAAACACTCACCTCACTGTCAAAGGTAGATTCGTCTTTACGATACGCGGTTACTTCACGCGTGCTATTAATCGCAGGTCCCATACCCGTTTTTTTAAAATACGGTAAACCTCGTTCAAATTTTGCTTTATCAGCCGGCGATACAATTAAATCGTGTAACTTAAGTTTGCTCGCTTCTTCTCGGCTGTAACCAAATAAAAGTTCGGCTTGTTTATTCCACAGCACAATATCGTCATTATCATTAATCACCACAATCGCGTCATTCGCGGTATCGAGCATCATTTCAAGAATCATTTTTGAGCGATCGAGAGCCGTTTCAGTTTGCTGCAACTCGGTTATACAAATCGCCGAAATCACACCACCGCGCAATTTGCCAAACTTATCGTATTGCAATGCCCCTTTCGCAACATATGGCCGTTTACCACCGTGCGCCGTTTTTAAATCAAATTTTCCGGCAAAGCTTTGTTCATTGACGAGTTTTGAAAATAACACTGATTCATAATGCAGCGATTCGGGTGTTAGATCCTGCAACAGCTGCTTTTGAAACAAGGTATCCAAATTTTTACCAAGTAAATCATCCTCGTCATAACCAAGCTCCGCCAAAACAGTGCTATTAACTTTTTCTATAAACCCTTGGTTATCGACTAAAATCAAAATGCTATCCATCGAGTTAAATGTTGTATCGAACGAGTCTAAAATTTCTCGTTCACGATGTGACATTGCCTTGATTTCATCATCTTTTGATTCCAGAGAATTAAATACATCCATCATACTGACATTGGTTTCAATGAGCTGTTGTTCAAGCGCTTGATTGGCAAGTTTTGACGCACTCAATTCTTGTTTAAGCAACTCAATTTTCTCGATGAGCGTTTCAGTATTGGGGGATTTATTCTGCGTCATTAAAAAGCCCAATAATAGAGAACCCATCTGCTACAGCAATCACCCGATATTTTTTATCATCGTTATTTTCGATATCAACTGAAAGACCATGCAGAGGGCATGTAATTTGCGAGCCAATGCGTGCTTCATTCGACAGATCATATCCTTGATGCGGGCACAGTGCAGAAATCAATACAAAGTCATCGTCAACTTTAAAGATAATAACAGGTTGCGGGTGACGCGAGTCAGGTAACATTGCTCGGCCATGCCAACGATTATTTTCAAATACACATTTCACGACCTGTTCAACAGAAATTGGAAAGCTCATTGCAAACACCCCAATTTTTCAATAATTCGCTCGCAAGCAATGCTTACCAAGGCGTTTGAGTTATCACTCATCGATAAACAATAGCTTTGCGGCATGTCAGTGCGCAGTAACAAGCAGTGTATATTCGGTATTTGCAGATCAACACACTGCAATGCTTTAAATAAATAGCCTAAACCAATCCCGTGATCACTTGCGCCTGAGTCAAATGTAATGACTTCATCAACACTGTACCAAGCAAGATCAGCTTTAGCTGCACTAAAGTGAATAATATCTACAATCAATATTTGCGAACAATTTTCAAACAAAGACATCGCATTAAGACCCGCGGTCCCCGCAAAAATCAACTCAATATCATGGGATAAATTGCGTTGCTCAAGCATTGACAGTACATGTAACGCATATGCATCGTCACCGTGTAGTAAATTGCCAAAACCAATAACACGTATCATCAAACACCATACCGCCACTGAGTTCGTGTGTTTCCACCTACCATATGAACAGTGCATACCAAACATGGATCGTGCGAGCGCACAATGTGTCCTATGTTCAACGGGTTTTCGATATCGTCAACCTCCACACCAATAACACTTTGCTCCCAATGGCCACGTTTCCCATTACTATCTTTAGGCGATGCATTCCATGCAGTGGGTGTCACTATTTGATATTTTTCAATTTTACCATTGGTAATTTTAACCCAGTGTCCTAAACTGCCGCGCGCAGCTTGTACCATGCCAAACCCTTCACCGTCAATTTCGGCAATGTCACTGTTTGGCGTAAAATATGGCGCATCTATATTATCTCTGAGCTCAATTAACAGCTGTTTTATACCTAATAACGAATCGCTAATACGCCGTAATCGGGCAAACTGCCTGAGCCAAGTATTGCCGCGTTCCTTTTTATAACAGTCAACGATTAAGGGGTGCTGGGCCACCATATACTCAGCGAGCGGTCCTGTTTGCACCACTTTATCTTTATAACGCGGCGCTTTTGCCCACGTATATTTTGGTGACTCGGGCACGTAATTCGGTATGGTTTCACCGTCAAATGGGTGTTTACCGCCGTCATAATCACGATACCAAGAATACTTTACATGTTCTGTGACCGCATCTTGTTCAAACGAGTAAACACATGCTTGCTCCGCGTCATAAAATCCAGCGGGTCTCATAAACTGAGCATCAAGGTAAGGTACTTGCCACGTTTTGGCATCATGGTAGGCGCCGTAACAGATCATATTTTCACTGCCAACGCCTAGATGCTGCAATCCAATATCGCGACTAAAGCGGTTAAATAAACCAATTGCGCTTTGTTGGTGGGTTGTGTCGTCCAATAACGCTAACAGTGCATCAAGTGTCTCTATTTTTTGCCACTTTTCGATAGTGCAACCAATGATGTCGGATTCAAAGTATTGAATTTGTTTATCGATAATCTCTAAGCTATCAATAACTCGTCGTAGGTTGGGCCCATTTGTCACGCCACCAGGGACCATGTAAGAGGAGTGAGGCCATTGTCCACCCCAAATAGCAACTATTTCCAGTATTTTTTTAGTTTGCTCCAAAATACTGCGGTGCACTTTTCCTTTAAACGGCGCGAATGCATTTATCATGTCATTATAGAGCGGATGTTGTGCATAACCTGAGTTACAAAAATCGGGTGTAAACATTAAAAAACTTTGCCGCAAATCACTTTGTAGGTTTTCGGCCATCAAACACAAATTACGTATACGGATAGCATTTTCAGGCACCGGAATTTGCCAAATTGACTCCAATGCCAGCACCGCACAATACATATGTGCGGTACCACAGATACCACATATCCGCGGCGTCAAAACTACGCCGTCACGTGGTGCGCGATCAATTAGCAATTGCTCAAATCCACGATACATAATGCCTTTACAGCGCGCATCCACCACAACCCCGTCTTGAATATCAAGTTCAAACTCCAAATCGCCTTCAACCCGATTCAAATCTATATTGACCGTTTTAACCGACATCCTAAGGCTCCATTTTCTTGTCTTTCACCCGTTTGGGGGCTGCATTCTTTGCTAAGTTTTTATATGCCATATAGGCTGAACGGTCGACGCCGGTCGGTAAATGACGCGGAATTTGCCCAATCTTTTCGGTCGCAAAAAGGTCATGCTCTTTTGGAAAGTCAGGTGATGTACAGCCAAAACAGGGCACGCCCGCACGCGTTTTGCTATTGCGATTATTCCACAAGTCTTGATTACAAATTGCTTCGGTGACCGGGCCCTGACACCCCATATTCAAATACATACAGGCATTATCGCCGAGTTCTTGTGCTTCTATGTTGTATTCATGGTATTCGTTACGTGTACAACCTTGGTGGACCATCGTCTGAAAAAATGCTTTCGGTCGATTTAGATGATCGAGCTCAATATGTTGTCCAGATGCCAACATCGCTAAGGTTTGTGTCATGGTATTCGGATGGGCTGGGCATCCTGCAACGTTAATAACAGGAAAACCGCTCTTACTGCGCCAACTTGGCGCAAATAAACCGCCGGGCTGGTTTTTATCATATTGCAAACCAATACAATCGGAAGGATTGCACCCTGAGGCATGCACACCACCAAATGCGGCACAGGTGCCCATCGCAACGGTGTAGTTTGCCTTTTCGGCCAATTTTTCTACCAACACCATTTTTGCCTGGCCGCGAAACGTATCATACATGCCGGTATTATTGGGCGCAGTTATAATACTCCCCTCAATACACAATACGTCAAGCGCCAGCTTATCATTTGTGATAGCGTCAATCATGTTCACTAATTCGCTGACGGGCTTATCGGTTAAACTCGGTTGCCACAAAAACTCAACTGCATAAAAATCAACAAGACTTTGCAACGAAGGCCTTTCTGCACACAAGATAGACATTGTGTCGCCGCTACACGCGCCGGTTTGCAACCAAATAACTGAGGGCATACCTTTCCCCTTAACTTACTATAAGCCCTATACCTATATAGAGCGTAAACACGACCGCCACCGCTCTCATCAAGCGACCATAATCTCGAAATAACTTTTCACACCAATCAAGATGTTTGGCATACAGCCAACATAACAATGCCATGCCAATCACACTGCCAAAACCAAACATAATTAACTGAGCTGACTTCACCACAAATGACTGACCAACGCCCAAAAGAACAAGTGTTGCCGCTATCGAACCCGCACTGCCATGCAATAAACCAACACTAAACGCGTTTCTATTACCCGTTAGAGAACCGCTTACTTGAAAAACCGGCTTGTTTTTGAACGCATCGCCGACACACCAAAATAGAGCCATTGCAATCAGCACGCAGCCGACAATAGGTTCAAAATTTAAATGTGAAATCACACTTGCTTTTAAATTTAAAAGGGCAAATAAAACGCCTACAAAAAAAACGACTAAACCGTGACCGAGCCCCCATAAAGCACCAAGTTTTATCGCAACATTTGGCTGACTGTGCTCATTAACTAACAACGACATTGCAGCAATATGGTCCACTTCGGTCGCGTGCTTGATGCCAAGTAATAAACTAAGCATGATGGTGATGATGAGCGCATCCATCGCGAACCTCCTGATTATTGATTGGCTGAAGTCGTTCGAGCCAACTTAACCAATCATCGAGCCCTAGTTTCGATGTGGCACTGACTTCAATCACCTCAATATCCGGATTTACTTGTTTTGCATAGTCGATACACTGTTTTACATCAAACTGAACATAGGGTAATAAATCGACTTTATTGATAATCATTAACTGAGCAGCTTGAAACATATGCGGATATTTAAGCGGCTTATCTTCACCTTCGGTGACAGATAAAATAGCAACTTTGCACAACTCACCTAAATCAAACAACGCCGGACACACTAGATTGCCCACGTTCTCAATAAACAAATAGCTATTATTTTCAATCTCGTGGTGATGCATTACTTGATGAATCATGTCTGCTTCGAGGTGACAGCCCGTTCCGGTATTAATTTGAATTGCGTTGACGCCGGTGGCCGCAATACGTGCTGCATCATTTGCTGTTTGTTGGTCGCCTTCAATCACAGTGCAGGGAACACGGCGATTAATTTCAGTAAGCGTACTTTCGAGCAATGTCGTTTTACCGGCACCTGGCGAGCTCACTAAATTAAGCGCGATTATATGTTTAGCATTAAAGGTGTCTCGATTATGCTGTGCAATATGATTATTGTGAGACAGGATCTGCGCTTCTACATGTTGTAGCTTGCTAGGCGAAGAGATTTCCTGTTTTTCATTATGTGTCGGTGCCGAATTAATCTCATTAATTGGCTCGATGGTTTGTATCTGAACTTTGTTCTGCGCCGAACAACCACATGTGCCACACATACTAAATAAACTCCAAATCTTGTATCGTTAAATCATCCCCTCCCGACACCGCATAATCATATGTGCCACAACGACAGGGTTGCCCTATTTGTGTTATAGAAAAATGCCGCTTACAGTGACTGCAATGTGCATTTGGATACGTTACAAGTATAGACACATTACACGACTTAAATAATTTATCTTGCTGTTTTAATACTGAGAAGCACGATTCAAGGGCACTCGGCTCAACACAACTCAAAATGCCGACCCGTAAACGGATCACTTTGATAGGTTTAGCGCCATAATCTCGTTTAATCAAATCCATCATGGCACTCACTAAGCTTATTTCATGCATTAGCAAATCCGTGGTAATAGTTCACCATTTGGCGATGCCAATACGCTATCGACCCCTAATACACTTTTAAGCGTTACCAGCGCATTGTTATTCTCTGTGCTGCACACCTCTCCAATACATGCGGCATTTTGTGCCTCATCGAGTTCACTTATAGCGTTTAGTGCTTTTTCACAACTCTGTTCGCTGACAATCGCAATTAAACAACCTTCATTTGCCAAATGAAGTGGATTAAAGCCGAGTAACTCACATATGCCATCTACTTCGGGGCAGGTTGGGATCGCAGATTCAGTTATCGCAAAACGTTTGTTAATTGTGCCTGCTAATTCATTTAATACTGCCGCCACTCCCCCACGCGTGGCATCGCGCATATATTTAATCTCAGCATGTCTTAACAGTGCTTCACTCACCCGATGCAAACTGCCGCAATCAGACTGCAAGTCGCTATCTAGTCCATATTCTTCTCGTGTTGCCGCAATGCACGCCCCATGACGACCAATATCACGACTCACAATAATTTTGTCGCCAATAGCAATGTTATGCATATCAAGCGGTTCCCTATTTATATACTGACCGATACCTGAGGTGTTAATGTAGATGCCTTCGCACTGACCCTTAGGTACAACTTTAGTATCGCCGCACACTATATCTACGCCGCACAGTTGCGCAGCTTTTTTCATTGACTGACAAATGTCTTTTAGTTCGGCAATAGAAAAACCTTCTTCAATAATAAATGCGCACGAAATAAAACGTGCGACAGCGCCACCTACAACAAGATCATTGACAGTGCCAAATACCGATAAACAGCCAATATCTCCGCCATTAAACCTGCGCGGCGATACCACAAACGAATCAGTGCTAAATGCAAGATTGGTTGATTGCAATGACAGCCTTGCTTGGTCGTCTTGCATCACATTGTCACCAAACACATCGGCAATCAACTCGATTAATAACGAGTGAGTCAATTGACCACCACCTCCATGGGCAAGAGTAATCTGTTGTGTGCTGTCGCTTTCATTTATTTTCAATGTAACTCACCTTTAACTTGCCATAACGGCAATTCGTTTAAACGGTGGCGCCGTTGTATAAGTACCACGCAGCACACGCCCCTTCAGATGACACCATTAATGCGCCCAATGGCGATTGCGGCGTACAGGTTTTACCGTAATTCGGACACTGCGATGGCGAACGTTTTCCCATTATCACTTGATCGCAATAAATCGGCGTCAAATGAGTACTCTCACGTTCACATTGATAAGCGCCAAACTTAAACTCTGCATTAAATTGGTTATATTCGGGCTGAAGTGTCACGCCCACTTCTTGATTAGCGCCAAGTCCCTGCCAAATCGATTTAGACTGAGGTGTATAGACTTGCGCCATTGCTCGCAGCGCATTTGCATTGCCATGGGTCAACACCGCACGCGCATATTGATTTTCAACACGTGCGCCCGCCCCTGCCAACATCTGCTTTTTTTGCACAAGTAACATATAAAGCGACTGCAGCACATCAAGTGGCTCAAAGCCTGCCACGACAAAGGGTAAACCATATTCATTGGCTATAAAGTCATAGGGTTTGGTGCCAATAACCATAGAAACATGCCCCGGTCCTATCAATCCATCAAGCATAATAGATGAATCGCCGAGCACGACTTTAAGTGTTGGGATCAAGGTAATATGAACCGGGTAGACTGAAAAGTTTGTGACGTTTTGCGCCGCAGCTTGCAGTACCGTAAGTGCCGTCGACGGCATGGTGGTGTCAAAGCCAATCGCGAGGAAAATGACTTCTTTATCTGGGTTTTTCTTGGCTAAATTGAGTGCATCAAGTGGCGAATAAACAACTTCGACACGTCGCCCCTGTGCACGTGCCTGTTGCAAACTCATTGTTGTACCCGGTACTCTTATTGCATCACCGAACGACGCCAAAATACAAGTGTCATTGGTAAGCCATGCAATACATTGGTCAATAACTTCACGGGGTAAAACACATACCGGACAGCCCGGGCCATGAATAAACTCAATATCGCGCTCAAACAAGGTATTAATACCATAACGAAATAGCGTATGCGTATGACCGCCACACACTTCCATAATTTGTACTGGCCGACCTAATTGCTGGTGAAGTTCATTTGCCAAGGGGGTAATTTTATTGACTAGGTTTTGCATTAATTGAGCATCTTTAAAACCCGAGCTTAGCCAATCATTGTGTTGTGTATTCATCACTTTCCCTTTAAAGCGCTTTTTAATGCGCTTGGTCGTCAGCTAAATCAGACCATTGCTGAATCAGTGCAAGTGTTTTTAATGCTTCTTGCTCATCGATTATCATCATCGCAAAACCAACATGTACTAGTACCCAGCAATTGATTAAATTTGACACCTCCCGACTATCACTCGCAACACAGCTCACATTAACCTGACGCTTAACAGAGCCCACTTCAATTGTCACAAGTGCATTGTCAATATCAACAATCTCTACTACTTTGCCTGGGATCCCCAAACACATAATCATTCCTCATGTTAAAACATGTGCGGCCCAAATCGCCTGACCTGCTGAAATTGCGCCATCATTCGCTGGCAAGTTTTGGTGTGTCCACACCTTAAATCCGCTTTTTTCTAAATCACCACAAAGCATCTCGTGCAGCAAAACGTTCTGCATGCAACCACCACTGAGTAATACATCAGTGCGCTCACGTTCTGGCATGTGTGCTGTGTTTATTGTCGCAAGCGCGACCATAATATTTGCGATGGTACGGTGCCACATCCACGCCAAATCACAGCGGGGGACTTTTCTAAGCTTAAGAAGAGAAAGTGTTTTTTGCCAACCTTGCGCTAAATTTATTAACTCTATATTGCCATCGCGCTCTATTTCATACGGCAGTGCGCTCAGGTTTTTCCCATCACTTTGCATCGCTAAGGCCTCAAGCATTTGAGGCGCTTGTCCGTCGTATTCAATCGTCAAAGGAACGCAACCAAGCAGCACCGCCACCGCATCAAGTAACCGGCCAAGGGCATGGCTTACAACCCGAGTACGACTGCAGTTTTGAATCATCCAATCACAACGCTTACGCGTTAAACTCGGTTCGTCATATAGACTGTTTAATAGCGAATATATCTCGCCCTGTTCAATATCGGCTTGTTCAAGAAAGGCAACAAGTAAGCGCCAAGGTTGCTCGATTGCTTTTTCGCCCCCAACTAGAGGAATTGGTTTTAAGCTTGCTTGACGCTGCCAGTTAGCCAATTGTCCGGTAAATATTTCGCATCCCCAAAGATGCGTCAGTTCGTCGTTATCTTGCTCTCCAAAACCCAGCCCATCCATGACCATGCCGATACATTGGTGAGTCGCTGATAATTGATGTTCTAAATAAAGCGCACCGAGGTGAGCCAAATGATGCTGCAATTGATGGCAGGGGATTGCAAATTTGTGTGCCAAATGTAGAGCTATTTGAGTGGAGTAGTAATCGGGGTGCAAATCACAAACAATAAGCTCAGGTTGCACCTCATATAACACAAGCCATTGTTCAATTTCGGCAATAAACGAATCATAAGCGTCAACGTGATATAAATCGCCAAGATACTGCGACACAATCACACACCCGTTGTGCACTAGACTGAAACTTGCTTTCATGTCAGCGCCAAGGCACAAAATACACTTCCCGACTGGTACGCTATGCTCAAAAACCTGCGGCGAAACCCCTCTGCCATGGCGTATCGGCAGTAATTCGTTAGAGTGCGTTACGCGATAAACCGAATCATCAACGCGATGGACTATTTGTCTATCATGGTAAACAACACAATCGGCAAGCTCGCCTAGTTTTCTTTTCGCTAAATCATCATCGATAATCATTAACTCACCCGATAAATTAGCAGAGGAGCAAATTAAAGGGCGATTAACAAAGTCACAAATGAGTAATTGTAGCGCACTGTGTGCGAGCATTACACCCCACTCACTGCGCCCGGGAGCAACTTCAGCAATACACTCTGATGATTTTGTTGCTGCATTCTTTTTAGGCAAAATAACAATCGGGGCACAGTGTGAGCTCAGCTTTTCTCTAGCGCCCTCGCTCACTGTCACATAACTATTTGCTTGTGCTAAATCACGCATTAACACTGCAAATGGTTTTGTTGCGCGATGTTTTTTATTGCGCAGCCGCGCCACAGCTTTTGCATTGGTTGCATCAACCAATAGCTGATAACCACCAGTATTTTTAACCGCAACAATCTCACCTTTTAACAATCGAGCACTCACTTGTTTGATGATATCTACCTGGTGCATATTCGATAACGCGGTTTTAAAGTCATAGAGCTGCAAACGCGGGCCACAATCGTTGCAACTAATCGATTGCCCCCAAAAGCGTCTATTAGTATCGGTTTGATATGCGTCTGTGCAATGCTCACATAGTTCAAACGGGTGCATACTGGTATTTTCGCGGTCGTACGGCAGCGCCTTAATTACCGAATAACGCGGACCACATAAAGCACAGGCGTTAAAGCTATAACAAAAATAAGGACCGCCTTTTTGTGTCAGTTCAGCGCGACAGGCTTCACATATCGCAATATCCACCGGAATATGGGTAATATCACCCGAATTATCGCTATGTGAGATTTCAAATGATGTATAACTCGATAACGCGTTTTCACTATCTACAGTGATATTACTTATAAATGCAGGACTTGATATTCCGAAGTTTAACAACTCGATAAATCTGTCTATATCTTTTTCGCTGCATTTAGCAAGCTCAACGGCTACCTTTCCGTTAGTATTGAATACCCGACCAACTAATCCTTGCTTTACTGCTAAATTTTTTACATAAGGTCGAAATCCAACACCTTGTACTTTGCCGCTAATGGTAATCGTAAAGCCTAATCCCATTTATTAAGGTAACTTATTAATATTATTGATAAGTTATATATAGAAGTGAAATCTAAACAATTCAACAAATCCATCTGTTCAAGCTATTTACAAAACATGTTACCAACTACGTTCAGCAATACAGAGTTAGATTCAATTCATTTGTAACAAGCAGGATCACCCAAAAAGTAAACAAATGTAAATACATTAATGCAATTTATTTAACAATAGAATTCAAATAAAAACTATTTACATTAAAATTACAAAAACCTAATCGGACCACAAAAAGCGACAATTCGAATAAAATAGCCCAGTTTATTCAAGAAATAAGATATAAAATTTAAAATAAACTAATAAACATATAGATACAGAAAAGCCTAGACATCCAAACCGCTACACATAAAAGCAATATATAACTATTACAAATTAAAACATTTGTTGAATTAATGTTAACAACAAGCTAACTTTGTTACCGAAATAAGAAACTAACTCAACAGAAGTTAGCAACCTTAGTACTAATACTAATCTGGGAATGCTTTATGAAATTACGTACATTAACAACATCAATTCTTTTAGCGCTTGGTACAGCAACCGTCGCACATGCAAACGATAGCGACCGCTTTATCATCCAAGTTGATAACGATAAAAAAGGTGTTGTAAAAGCACTTACAAAAAAACTTGGTGGCGAAATCAAACTTGATTCGAATGGATTTGTCGCTGCCAGCTTCTCAGGGAAAGACTTAGCCGAAGTAAAAGGCTTATTAAATAACCCTCATGTTAAATTAGTTGAACAAGATCACGTTCGTAAGCCATTAGCACTTTACAACGATGACATTGGCGATGCGATGACACAGCAGTTAACACCATACGCTGTCTATCAATCACAAGCGGATCAACTGGCATTCGATGCATCGTCAAATATGAAAGTGTGTGTCATCGATTCAGGACTCGATCAATCAAACCCTGATTTTGTATGGGGTAATATTACCGGCGACAATGATTCTGGCACAGGTAACTGGAATGATCATGGCGGCCCTCATGGTACGCATGTTGCAGGTACAATCGGCGCTGCAGATAACGGCTTTGGTGTTGTTGGTATGGCGCCGGGCGTTCCAATGCACATCATTAAAGTGTTTAATGCTGAAGGTTGGGGCTACTCATCAGATTTAGCACATGCGGCAAACTTATGTTCACAAGCTGGTGCAAACATTATTAGCATGAGCTTAGGTGGCGGTGGTTCAAACAGCACCGAATCAAATGCATTTGCCGATTTTACAGCAGCGGGTGGCCTAGTAATCGCGGCAGCGGGTAACGATGGCAATAGTGTACGCTCATACCCAGCGGGCTATTCATCAGTTATGATGATTGGCGCCAATGATAACAACGACCAAATTGCTGACTTCTCGCAATTTCCAAGTTGTACTACCGGTCGTGGTAAACGCCAAACAACTGATGAAACAATCTGTGTTGAAGTAACCGCTGGCGGCGTTGACACACTTTCTACTTACCCAGCAGATATGGCGACGAGCGCGTCTCTTGCAGCAGATGGCAGCGCATTAAACACATCAGCAATGGAAAACAGTGGTGATGTGACTGCAACTGGCTACTTTATGGGCACAGCTGAATCAGTTGACAGTAATGCGCAAGGCAAAGTATGTGTGATTGACCGCGGTGCGATTTCATTCCATGACAAAGTACTCAATTGTGAAAACTCAGGCGGTGTGGGTGCTGTTATTATTAATAATGAAGCAGGCATGCTATACGCGACACTTGGTGACACAAATGCAACAAGCATTCCTGCGGTAGGAGCAGCATTTGAAGACCGTTCAACACTGCTCAATGCGTCGAACGTTAACGTTAAAGTAGGAACAAGTGACTACGGCTTTATGAGCGGTACGTCGATGGCGACCCCGGCGGTATCGGGTATTGCAGCGTTAGTTTGGTCAAACCACCCTACGTGTACCGGAACAGAAATTCGTGATGCGCTAAAAGCAACAGCACAAGATGCAGGTGCGGCCGGTAAAGATGTTTACTTTGGTTATGGTATTGTTAAAGCAAAAAGTGCCGACGATTACTTAACAGCTAACGGCTGTGCTGGTGGCAACAATGGCGGCGGTGATAACGGTGGTGGTGAGCCAAGTGATATTTCACTCTCAGTAAATGGATATAAAGTGAAAGGCACAAAACGTGTTGATTTGTCATGGAGCGGAACAACTGCAACTAACGTTGATATTTATCGCAACGGTTCTGTAATCGCAACGACAGCGAATTCAGGAAGCTATACTGATGCAATAGGTGGAAAAGGCGGTGGTAGCTATACATATAAAGTATGTGAAGCGGGCACATCAAGCTGTTCTGCTGACAAAACAGCTGTATTCTAGTTCCCCAGCAAACCTGAGTTAAAGCCGCTTATGCGGCTTTTTTATTGTTGAAACATATTACAGTAAATAAATGGGCTTATTTCCAAGCACATTCACTCACTAAACGAAACCATGGCCGTTTAAACTGACGTATGTCGGGAGAATTCACTTTGGGCACTGTGATAAAAAAAGGGTCGGCAAAGTGATGTTTAAATAAGCGCTGCATGCGTTCATCACTAATCATAGTAAATGCGGTATGTAATTGTTTTTTCATCGCGGGGTTAAGAGTACCGCCTTGTTTAAGCAAAAAAACATAACGTAACCAAGTGAGTTGGGCTCGTTTTGAACGATTGGTAAAGGATTGCGTTAAATTTTCGGTAGGTTGGTATAGACGTTCAAAATTGACTAATTGATCTTGCGTTAAAAAAATAAACAGCAAATTAATCCCTGCTGATATTTGCCCTACCCGTTTATCAATATTTTGAAAATGAGTTAATGCAGAGCGAACGTGCTTTTCTGAGCTAACTAAATCCCCCTCTTCAAGGGCTATCAGCCCCATATTATTTTCAATCATGGCTAATATGTTAATACGCTCAGATTGCACCGCCATACCGTGTGCTTTTCTATATAAAACTTTTGCTTGATCTAATTTATCCAATTGCCGAGCAAGTAGTGCCAAACTATTTGTTAAAGTGAGTCGCTGTCGGTCATTGATTGCGTACTTGTATGAACACTCAAAACTTGTCAAAGCATCTGTGGTGTAATGATTCTTCCTAAGCCAAATGCCCAAACCACTGGTAATTGACGTTAGTTTTTCACGAAAGTACGCATGTTGATGATGTTCAAAAATAGCTTCCAATGAGCTAATTAAAATATCTTGGCGATCTGTGGGTACGGCTGAACGCATTGCAATTAAATGCCAGCGGATGAACTGGTAAGTCGTCCATGATGTTGGCTCTTTAATATTTTGCAGTAGCTCATAGCTACGAGATGGGTCAATAACGAGATAGTCTTCAGCTTCTTGCAATTGTTTATCAATAAGCGCAGCCCGAGCGACACTTGAAAACAATAAACAAATGCTTAAAGCCAACCATAAAACTCTCAAACCACACTCTCGCTCAATTTTTCAATTTAGCTAAGTATAGATGGTAATCCAGTTATCTATTATGTTTATCGACTACTTCATCTAGCTCTGTACTGCGAGTATTATTAATATAACCATCAACGCTGAGTTCGTTTGACAGATTCAATGAAACCCGCTGCAAATCCGCTATTTTTTTTAGCGCAAACGCGATGTCTTCTTTTGGTAACCCTTCCTTTTTTGCCCGTTCCACTAATTTTGTCAACTGAGTGATCTTATCGCTACTCGCTGTGACAAAAGCGCGTTTAAGCACTCGTTCACGCTGTAATTCATGTGCTAAGTAACTTTGATGATCATCTAAATCACCAGAATACTTGTCAGGAAATGAGGTTTGTTTTGCAATCGGTGGTATATAAACGTCATTATCATACGCAGCTTCTACAATTCGATTGTCACTCGTTGTTTTTATATCATCACGTTTTTTTATTGTATGCAGGTACTCCTTTGCATCTAACATTATTGGCGTGCCAGTTACATCATTAACTTGAGCTATAACGACCATATCGCTCATACCATGCCCACTAGTATCACTTTCTTGATTATTTACGACCAGCAATACGACAAACATCGCAAGCAAGCACAAAACACAAATCCATTTAATTCTAGTCATAGTTTATGAAGCTCCCGCCAAGTAGCAAAATTACGGTAATACATCTGTTTAGCCATTGTTTTTGCAATGACTTTACTTGCGATATAGCGCACCGTTTCACTGTTTTCGGGGTAATAGGCGCGATTTTGCTCGTGAACGGAAATCAACAACCAACGTGATTTGGGTGTTCGAATAATCACTTCGCCTCGCTTTGGGCTTAAGTTGAATGCAGCTTGCAAAGCAAAATGATTGCTTATTTGCTTTCGTTCAATAAGCTGATCATTTGCCACTTTCTTAAATTCTTTACTTGAGATTCTACTTTTATCTTGCCTGTATTTCTCGGCCAGTTTACGCTCGTTAAATTCAACAATTGTCGCTCTAACTGACGCTAAGTACTTAAAGTCCGACTTGTTTTTATTGTAATAATGAGCAATTTCTTGCTGACTTACCTGCTCCTGATATATTTTTAAAACATCACTGTGTGAATGTAAGGTTTCAACAACGCCAAGTTCAGTTTTAACCTGTGTAGCGATGACTTTAGCAAGTGTCAACGCCTCCAATTGCACACGAGCTTCTTCGCTCAAACGTGCCATATTATATTGATACTGTTCAAATACACGGGCTAATTGTGTTAGTTGCTCTACATCACCTAAATGCAATTTGTAGCGCGCTTGCATTGATGCGTCGAGGTACGCGTCTTTGAGTCGATAACCCGGTACTAAGGTGTCACTCAATGCCTGTAACGTGTGACTAGGTAACGTGCCTGTAACCGGATACGGCCCGAGTCGTTTTTTTAACCCGTCAATCGTTATCATTGATTTAAGCGATTTTCGGCTGTTTCCTAAATCATCGGATGAAAGCAAGTCATTTACATAACGCATTTGATGGTATTTGGTACTAAACCCAACATCTGATTGTCTGATCAATAAATAAGGGTAGTCCTTGCGAGCAAGATCCAATAAGTACTGCTCTTCAATAAGTTGTTCTGCTAACTCATTTCGAGTTATCTCGAAATCATTTTCCATATAAAAGCGATGCACAACATTTATCACATCACGACTAAAAACTGTTGGTGCAGCGCCAGCGTATACATGAGTGCTAAGCGAACTTAGCACGAATAAAATTAATAAAATGACCCGCATTATTAATCAACCTGGTGCATCGCATGATTAAGTAAATGCACAACCATTGCGATCGCATTGGGTATGACCGTTTTGGCCGTCGTTAATCGGTCATAATGGTCTTTTGAATTCAATACAATAGCACCTTGTGAATATGACAGTGCACCGCCTTCAGTTAAAATATCGCGAATGTCAGTTTCGTTGTGCTGAAGTGGGGTAAAGTTAGCTAAAGCCTGCGTCACAAGCGGTTCTTCATTAAGGCTTTCTTTAAAGTAGTAATCACTTACCCAACTTTCCCAACCTGCATGGTTCAAGTCTGACGTGACCCAAGTATGGTGTGGTTGCAGTAAATCAGTGGTATGAAATACAAAGCCAAGTAATTGCGGATTTTTTGATGCTAAAAATCGCTCAAACCAATATTGACCTAAATGGTCGATAGGCTGAAACGGTGCTTTTTCAAAGTCATCGTACATACCGTAATGAGAATGGCCATCAATGCGGTAATTTGACTCTGTAATACCATAGCTGTTGTACTTAGAACTATCAGCATTAAACCAGCCCGTTTCGCCACCGCGTCCATCATCAAGGTAATCTCCCTTTAACCAAGTTGCCGCTAACGTATCGATAGTGCCCCAAACAGTGAGTTTGTCATAATTGTAACCACCAAAATCATTACCGTGCTGATCGGGCCCTTGCGTGTGATTTTGAAAATGCCAATAGCTTGTATATTTTACAATGCTCTCAGCGGCCCCCCAAATGGGGGCTTGTACACATGAGCCGGTAATCGCACCACATAAAAAGGTATCTTCAAAGTCATCTACATCATACGCAGCTTGTCCAAGTAAATCGGCTAATTGCATTGGCGTCATCTGTAATTCTTGTGCCCAAGTTACCAATTTAGCGTATTCAGTTGTACTTGGATTATTTTTCATATAATTAACCGCATCAACAACAATTTGCTTATGAGTATCTTGACTAAATGCTTCACACTGCGAGCTAAATACACCCGAAACGATAATCGAGGTCATTAAAAGTTTCTTCATTGTAATTCCATGATTGTTATATTTCCCATGGATACAATAAGTTATGCGTATGAAAATATATTTACACTAAAATTACGTATTTACTCTAATTTTATGACGTTGCTTAAACACTCACTTGGTCAACGCTTATTTCTATGCCAGCAACAAATTAAAATATTAAAACGAATTTGCTAAATTTTTTTGCTTTATCGCCTAGCCTAGTCTTTATTTAAAACAACAAATTGATTCAGAATTAAACAATTGAATCGAAAAAATTAATCTAGCAATTTGGTGAATATCCTATGTCGAAAATCACAGCAACTTCTGCGATTGTACTTTGTCTTGTCGCACCAAAAGCGTGGAGCGAAATCACCATTAATGGTTTTGCGTCAATTTACGCAGGAAAAGCAACCTCAAATGATACAGTCTACGGATATGATGACGAAATAAGCCTTGAAAACGAAAGTAAGTTTGCGTTACAAGTTATTGCCGACCTTGGTGATGACCTCTCGGCGACAGCACAAATCATTTCACGCGGTAGCGACGATTTTGATGCAAGCTTTGAATGGGCATATGTTACCTACACAATTGATGATGCATCTCAGTTAAGCGTTGGTAAAATGCGTATTCCATTTTATAAGTATTCCGATTATTTGGATGTAGGCTATGCATATCGCTGGGTGCGCCCACCACAATCTGTCTATGGACTCAGCTTTTCAACATACGAAGGCGCGAGTTATTTATATACTGGGACAATCGGCAACTGGGATTCAAGTATCCAGCTTTTATACGGCAACTTAAGTCAGGATATTGTCGCATTCACCGATGCAGATACCGCAGAGATGAATACCATACTTGGAGTCAATTGGACGCTAGAGTACGATTGGTTTAGCTATCGTATTGCGTACTTGATAGCAGATGTCTCCGTTGATTCATCAAACTCGCCTGAATTGTCGGGACTTGTCGCTGCACTGCAGCAGTACAATTTACAAAGTGATGCCGATATGTTAATCACCAATGATGACAGTGGTTACTTTTTAGGAACGGGATTTGCAATTGATTACAATGACTTTTTAATTGACGCGGAATACACAGAACTCGAAGTCGATAACAGCGCACTGGCGCCACAATCTCAGTACTTTATTTCGCTAGGGTATCGGTTCGATGAAATTGTGATCCATACCACATATGAAAGTAATAAAGACGAACACAACAGCAATCGTTTTAACACCGTACCAACCACGGTGCCGCATCCTCAGTTTGGTCAAATTCCAGTATCAACCGACCCAACTAACCCAAGCGCACCGTTGCTACGAGATTTAAACAATGCCGTATTGAATGCAGCGCTTGTCGATACCACCGCATGGTCAATTGGACTACGTTACAACTTTCATCCGGTCGCAGCATTAAAACTTGATTACACTCGATTAAAAGACAAAGTGTCTAATAACAGCAGTGGTTTAGTCTCTATGGGCGTTGATTTAGTGTTTTAAAATCTAATATCTAAAAGCTAATGCCTAATAGGTAGAACAATGCGCGCCTCAGCGCCGCAATCGGTGCCTTGATGTAAGGTTAAGGCACCACCGTGTTTTTCAATAATATTGCGACAAAAATAGAGCCCAATCCCCTGCCCGTCAGGCTTAGTGGTGTAATAAGGAACAAAGCAATCCTCCGCATTGGTAATACCAATGCCATTATCAGTCACCGTTATTTCGATAATGCGGTTTAGCTCCTTCGCTTTTACTTGAATTTTAGCAAAGTCAGTTATTTTGTATTGCTGCTGATTTTCCATACTTTGATAACGCTGCAAAATTGATTGTGACGCATTTTTAAGCAGGTTTATTAGTACCTGTTCTAATAAGATTTCGTCAGCAAACACATTGATATTGACGGCATCGCATTCAATTTCAATATCGCTAAACAACCCAGTAATGCGTTGACAAATGGTCATAAAATTACAAACTACCGGGTTAATTTCAACGTCTTGATGTTTTTCTGAATAGTGGCTGACAAAGCTTTGCAACTTATCGCTTCGCTCATGAATAACCTGCAATGCCCCTTTATAGCGTTCAGCGATGTCATCTTTAGTTAACATAGACTGGGTCAATGATTTAATCGGCGTGAGCGAGTTTTTAATTTCATGGCCAAGAACGCGAACCATTTGCTGCCACGCTTTTTGTTGCGTCGAATTGAGCTCCTTAGTGATATTATTCAGTACAACGAGGTGGTAGCGCTGGCCATTATCGAAAAAACAACTTGCTTTGACCTGCCATGACCTTGATTGAGAACGTGATTCAATTTGCCACTCGTTTTCAGTACTGTAGTTTAAGCCGAGTTGTGTGGCATGGGTACCACAGAGTGTTTGCCAAGGCGCACCATACCACTTGTCAAACGCTGTATTACCGTGGGTGAATCGCAATTGCGGATCGAACACCAAAATTGGTACGTCCAATTGGCTGATCAGCTGATAGGTCAAGTAGATTTCTTTATGATAATTATCGGCCGAGTGCTGCAGTTCTGCACCGAGCTTCAATAGCTGCGCCTGTAGCATAGAGTAAATGCCACCTTGATAATGCGCTTTTGCATTTATTTTAAAATCCCTTTGACAGAATGCTTCAACATTACACAATAAGTCGTTCAATGGACTCAGAATTTTTCGATATACTGACATCAAGCTTACAGCGAGCAGAATCGTACAAAACAGCAGTACCGTAATGTACGTCAGCGGCTCAAGTGCCAGTAAATAACAGATAGAGAGCACTAGCATCATGACCACAACAAACGCAATTGAAAACGCGAGTTTAAGTAGATGTTCTATTGAGTTCACAGAGAGTCGCATACATCAAGAGCCTAGTTCAAACTTGTTTATGTCGTATTTTTCCATACGACGGTAAAGCTGGCTTTGGCTGATCCCGAGTATGTCAGCTGAATCAGCAATATTGCCCATTGTTTTTTTAAGGGCGAGCTTAATTAACTCGCACTCCGCTTTTTCAATCGGCATTAACGGCAGTTGTTCGCGTTCTTGTGGTGTGTTTAATTCCATATTTGGTTTAATTAAAATATCCTCAGCGCGAATTGACTCGCCATCAGCAAGCAGCACGCACCGTTCCATCACGTGACTTAGTTCGCGAATATTGCCAGGCCAATGGTAGCTTTTTAACTTATTCTTCGCCTGTTCTGTTAACGTTAATTCCTCACTATGGTAGCGAGAACGATGTTTTTCTAAAAAGAACTCTGCCAGACTCACTATATCTTCACTTCGCTGATTCAAGCTAGGAACTTGGATTTCCAATGTATTTAACCTAAAGTAGAGATCCGTTCTAAACTCTCCGTTTTGGATCATGGCCTGCAAATTTGCATTCGTGGCACATAGAATTCGTACATCCGCATGCTGCGTTTTGCTCGAACCAACCATTTCATATTCGCCGGTTTCAAGAACTCGCAGAAGCTTTGCTTGTTGTGACAATGTGAGATTGCCAATCTCATCAAGAAATAAGGTACCGCGATGGGCCAGTTCAAAGCGACCGATCCGGTCAGATTTTGCGTCTGTAAACGCGCCTTTCTTATGACCAAAAAGCTCACTTTCAAATAACGTCTCAGGAATTGCTCCCATATTAACCGATACAAAAGGCCCGTCGTAACGTGCAGAATTCTGATGTACATACTGAGCTAAGGTTGTTTTACCCGTACCATTTTCACCGAGTAATAACAATGTTGCATCCGTTTGAGCAACCCGCTTAAGTTGGTTTATCACTTTCGTCATATTAGCTGAGTGACTCTCAAGCACATTCGTTTGCGTTAAATCAAGCCGTTGTTTGTACGCTCTATTTTCTTTTTTTAACTCATCTAATTTACAGTATTGTTTGACAAGCTGGATCAGTCGTTGGTTCTCCCAAGGCTTTTCAAGAAAGTCGCACGCGCCCATTTTCATTGCTTTTACAGCCAATTCGGTGCTCGACCAAGCCGTCATGACAATTACATTCGCCACGATATTCTCTTTTTTGATATTTTCTAAAAACGTCAGCCCTTCTTTACCTGATGTGGTATCGTGTGTGTAATTCATATCCAATAAAACGATATCAATACTGCGATTTTTTAATAAATACAAGGCGACTTGCGGTGACTCTGCTTCAATAACCTCATAGTTATAATCCGACAGTAAAAAATTCGCACTCATGCGCACATCGGGCTGATCATCAACAATTAGCACTGTCTTTGTCATGTTGTTCTCTTTGCATCATAAAGTTCTAAAAATATCACTCGGTGGCTCAGCCACAATTCGTTTTAACGGCAAATACATTGCACATAGGCATACCACCAACATTAGTACTACCGAGCTAAACATTGCCACAGCTAAATCATCCCCATTACTTTGATTTAAAATAACAAACCAAACGACTAAAACAATCGCTTGCGCAATACTCAACGCGATAAACAACGGCTTAAGTTGTCTTTTCAATTCTGTTTTAATTAGATTTGCACCACGCATCCCAAGTGCCAGTTTAACCGCCACAATACGACGACGATTTGCAAAGTAAAATGAAATGACACCGTAAACACCGAGAAAAGCGAGCAGTAAACTGACAATAGAAAACAGCAGAGTAACAACGATGAGTTGTTTGTCCGTGCTTATTTGAGCATCATATATTTGCGATACCGGTAACAAATAATCGATATACGCATTTGGTAACCCGCGTGTTAAAGCACATCTCATATTTGCTTTAGTTTCATTAAATTTGACTAAGATATTTCGCTGCCACGCTTGATACGGTAGATAAATATCATACCCTTGCTCACGATTAAACGAGCCATTACCCGGTAAAAACGAATCTTGCACAACGCCGATAATTTCGTACTGGGTATCCTGTTGCCAATAAACACGCGTGCCTACCACGTTGCAGCCGTTACAAATCAAATCGGCAGCGCTTTGGCTCACCACGATGACCGCATCATTTTGTTCAATGTGACGTTTTGAAAACACCTTACCTGACAATACGTCTAATCCTAAAAGCGAAAAATAATCGCCAGTGACATAGTTAACAGGAAATAAACTAATCGGATTTCGTTGTATATCTTCAAGCACAATACTCATTGTATTATTAGCCGGCGACGAATAGACAGGTTGCACCCAAGCAACATTATCTAACTGTTCTACAAGCGGGATAACTTGGTTAACAATTGCCTCATTATATTTGATTGAGTTTTCAGTATTAATCGCTGAAACCGACATAATATGCAGCCCAGTGTCATCAAACCCAAACGGTTGAATGACGGTTCGGTAACTAATTAGAAGCGCATAAAGTGCGGCACACACAATAAGTGTAGCCAATGTAATTTGAACTGTATTTGAGAATACAAACTGCTTATGAGATGAACTCTGCGCCGAACTTCGACTACTTTGATACAACCGCATCACTAACGTTTGATACTGCAATCCACTATACGATGCATACGCAAACACCCAGCTTAGTATTAACCCCATTACAAATGAAAATAGCCAAGATAAAGCGCCCAAGTTTAATTCGTCACTTCTCGCGATGTAATCGTTCGCGATCACTTTAAAGAGTTCGATGAGCCAAGCACAAATCAATAAGCCCCCCAGACTCGCGATAAGTAATAAAATAAAGGACTCGATAAATGTAATCCTAAATAAATAGCTGCGCCGTGCACCAAGTGCAGCTTGTATCGCAAACGAATGCTGCTTTTGTTTGACCCTAACCAAAAACAAACTGTAAATATTGCTGCATGCCATTATCAGCAGACCACTAAATACAAGCAATAACAGCAGTGCAAAGGTTTTACTACTATCTATCTCTCGACTACGCAAAGAGGTAGCGATAGCTCCAAACTCAGTGTATTGCTCGCTATACCCGCTACTTTTTAACTCCGCTTGATACGCCGAGTTGAGCAATTTTGACAATATTGTTTGGCTATTAAATTGACTCACATGAATATGTCGTAATGCAAGTGTCACAATTTCAGATTTGGGCACGAACCAATTATTGGCGTCATACTGACTGTAATTATGAAAGGTCCAAGGCATCCACACATCACTGCGCGCATTAAAAATGTAAGGCTCAACAAAGTGCGATGCCATCACGCCGATAATACGAATTGCCTGCTCATTTATCATGAGTGTTTTGCCTATAACCTTATTATCAAGACCAAGCACATCACGCCACAGGGTATACGAAATCACAGCCACAGGTCGTTTATTTTCAATATCTTGAGCACTAAGATAAGCGCCAAGATGCATCGGTGGTTCGAGCATGTCAAAATATTCAGACGTCGTGTAACTAATCACTAGCCGATTGAAATACGTGTTATCTTGTTTTACTGCTTCTTTACGCTGAGCAATGATGGTGACATTTGAAAATACATCGCTTAGCTTATCGTGTCGCTGCTGATACGTATGCTCTGTCCCAACGAGGGTAGAGCCGTGACCATCGCTAATTTGGTGCTCATCTTTTAAGCTGTGTGTAAATACGGTGAGCTGTTCGTAATTTTTTTGGCTAACAGGTGCAAAGAGCAATGAATAGTTTAACGTGACCGCAAACGTTAACGTTCCGAGTGCCAAAGACAAGGTGATACACACCGTCAGACTATATGACCGACTCTTTGCCAAGCTCGACAAAGCAAAATAGCACTGCTTTACAAAACGAGTCATATTTGCGCGTAATCTGGGTTAAGGTAGAGTACGCCATCAGCAATATATATGTGCTTAGTTGCCCGTTTTGCATAACGTAAATCGTGGGTGACCATACAAATCGTGTGGCCATTGCGATTGAGCTGTTCAAAAATACTCATAATACGCTCCCCATTTTGACTGTCTAAATTTCCAGTCGGCTCGTCAACCAATAAGATATTTGGCTCATTCACCAATGCACGAGCAATAGCAACTCGCTGCTGCTGCCCACCCGATAGCTGATGCGGTTTTTGCTGCGCTAAATGGCCTAGCTCAACCAAACTTAAACAATACTTTACGCGCTCATCAATTTTTTTTGGCTTTTGCGGTCGGTGACTCACTTGCAACGGAAGAGCAACGTTATCGTAAACGTTTAGCTCATCAATAAGATTAAATGATTGAAAAACATAACCTATTTTACAATTTCTCAAATCTGCCCGCTGGTCGAACGACATTAACTGGGTATCTTGCCCGCAAAATATAACCTTGCCTGATGTTACCGTATCAAGTAGCCCTAATATCGCCAACAAACTCGACTTCCCAGCCCCCGAAGGGCCGGTAATCGAAATAAAGTCCCCGTCATTAATTGTTAAGTCAATCGCGCGCAGCGCCTGCACTTCAACTGAACCGCCGCTAAATGTTTTATTTACGTTTTCAAGTGCAATTAAATGTTCTGTTTGCATAGTATGGTTACTTATACATCTCAAGATGCGTATTATTCATTTATCTTAACCGCTGTTTGCCCGTCTAGCGACAAATTATGATACATAGTCATTTGAGTCGGCCCGTCGTGTTGTGTGTTTATAACAAAGTAACTCAAACTATTCGGATAGAAAAAACGATTATTCGACATTGGGATGACCTGCATTGCTTGCCCATTTTCTCGCTTCGTAAAATAATTCCCGTCTTTTTCAAATAAGGTACGTGTAGCGGTATCATTGATTTTATAGTGCCCAAGCAGTGAACTGATTTTGTTTACATCAGTTTTCCCCTTTTTAAACGAAGGAATAGGCAAGTTCATTGATACCGCCGCAAGGTGTCGTAAGATATCTTGAGGACGACATGAATCAAAGTTGCATAGCACGCTAACAAACAATTCATGATCAGGAAAATACGCTTGGCTGTTGCGAAACCCCGGAATGATCCCGCCATGAATCGTCATCTTTTCATTTGCCAACGATCCGTTCATTAATCCATAGCCAAAGCGTGCAACCTCACCGCTGCTAAGCTTAAATGGCGTCGCCATTTGTTGATAACTTTGTGTCGATATCAGTGTGCCATCGGCAAGGGCACGATACCATTTACTTAAATCAAGTGTGGTCGAGAAAATATTGCCAGTTCCTACTCCCCAAGAAAAATCAATCGCCTGCGCCGCGATACTGCGACCATTATGTCTACTATATCCCGACGCACGTCGCGCCATCAATTGACCATCACCGACATAGCTCGACATCATATTTAACGGTTTAAAAATGCGTGTCTTTATAAATTCGGCATAAGATAACCCCGACACATTTTCAATAATTTTAGCTAACAACACATAGCCATTATTCGAGTACCGCGCCCGCTCGCCAGCTCGATGTGCGTTGGGTACCTGCTTTATGCGCTCGATTAAATCATCAAACGCAATGTGTGTTCGGATCTCGTTACCTATAATGTTTGTATCATTAATATAGTCACCAAGCCCTGCCGTATGCGATAGCAATTGCGCGATTGTTGCATCTTTAACTATTTCATCAAATCCATCAATGTACAGCGCCGCCTTATGATCAAGAGACAGTTTGTCTGACTCAACCAGCATCATAATCGCAGCTGCTGTAAACTGTTTAGTTAAAGATGCGATAGGAAACACGCTCGACGGTGAAAGCAGGGCATTGTGTTCCAAATTGGCAAGCCCATGTGCTCCAGCATAAAGGGTTTTATTACCTTTTGACACAATCACAGATGCGCCAGCTTCATGATGTTCTGTATAGCGTTTCAGAATACGTTGATATTCATCAATATTAACGCTCAATGCTTGGCAACTAAAACACAACCAAAAAACAACAAGAGAATATTTAAAGTTCATCATATTAGTTATCACCCGATAAAATAGGTGCGTTTTATAACGCACCTATTTTTAATTACTTTTCAAGAACGATATTTAGGATTTCATTCGGATGTAATTGACTCACTTCAATAATATCTTTGCCTGATTTTTGCTGTGCCTGATGCACCACATAACGCCCTAAGCGATAACCAATCGCCATTCTTCCATCTGGGTGCATACCCGAAATCCAGTGTGAATAGTTGGCGTTTTTAGGCAGTTCCATAATTTCTAGAAGCCAATTATGCACGTTTTCTGGGTAGTCAAATGCTTTAGCAAAATACTGATTTGTATACGTTTCGGCAAATACCCCAGCAAGTCCCTCGTTAACAGTTGAAATTGGAATACCCGCAGGATTACCATATTTGTTATCGATCATAGTCCACCCCATCGCAAGGTGATGCAGCTCATGATAAACACTCGATTTTAACGCAGCGTTAGCAGCGCCCACGACACCGCCCTTTGCTTGCGTCGATAAGTGATAAGACACTTCACCCGGAGCTTCGGCGCGGCCAAATACACCGCCTACAATATCAATGTTTCGATTTATGGCGTTTACTTGTACTTTAATTGGGCCTGTCAATTGCGGAAGTAATGCACGGACTTCATTGGTCGAGTCAATAATAATTTTCGAAATCTCATTACGCTCTTGCTCTGTAAACGCGTGTACGTCATTTGAAAACTGAATATTAATATCGTCAACTTGCTTGACCGCTTTATGTGTTGTTGCTTTTACTGTTGCTTCAGCGTTGTACATTGTCATGCTAAGCGCAAGCGCTGTTAATAAGCTAATCATTTTCATAACTACATCCTCTATTCGCGCAGCGCGCGTCTCTATTTAATCGCTGACAAATTACATTTCTTGTCAGTATCTAATCAGAGATAGAGCAAATGGCATTCCAAATGTATAAACTACTGTTTTAGTGTGATTTTATAGTGAAAGTATGGTTTTTATCGAATCGATAAACTCAACGTTTTTTACATATTCGTAAGGAATTTTACGAAATTAAAGAAAGGTGTGTTGTTAAACAAACTGGAATAAGCGGTGTTTAAAAAGAGTTAAAAGGCGCACAGCGCCTTTTACGTTAGCCTTAAAGTAACTTATACATATACGTTGTCGCAGAAAGTCTATCGCCTTGTGGGTCTTGGGCATACATTGGAATTTGGCCAGCAATGCTAAACCCGAGTCCCTCGTATAAATATTGTGATGGGTCGCCTGAGCGCGTATCTAACATAACCAGCTTCATATTTTCAGCTGTTGCAGCATTCAACACGTCATTCATCAGTTTTCTTCCGATACCGCGACGGCGCGCCTTAGTATGCACAATCAATTTTGCAATTTCACAGCGATGCGGTTGATTTGCTGCGCTGACAAACTGTAACTGCACACACCCTAAAACCGCCTCTCCTTCACGTGCAACAAACAACTGAGTTGCACCACTTTGCAGCATGGGTGATACATCATCTAACCAGTATGGTGCAATCTGGCTCATAGATAACGGTGACAAAAAGCCTATGGAGGCACCGTTTTCCACCGCATCAACTACCAGCTCACACAAACCGTTGAGCATCGTTTTTAACTTATCACTATTAATTAATTCAATATTTACCATTACTTACTACTTATTTTGAATATTTAGTAGGCCCTTGTTTGCTATTTAAATAACCAGCAACAAGCGCCTGTTTAATCTCTTACAAGCGGTGAATAGCAATTTTCGAACCAATAAGGTCGAAGTAAAAAACGCATCGACAAACTTGTGTTGATGCGCAACTACTTCATTGAGTTTGTTATTTTTTATGAATAAATTTTATTTGCCCACTGAGTAAGGCCGGCCGTGACACTACCAAAGTTATCGCCGTTTAGAATTGGAATTTCACCAAGGGCCGCGGTTAACGCAGACTTAATGACAGGTGACTGCGCACTACCGCCGGTTAAATAAATCACATCGGGCGCTACACCTGCTTGTTTTATCGCGTCCTGAGCAAGGCTCACCATGCTTTTGATATTGTCATTAATTGCATCGTTAAACTCAGAAAACGCGATATTTAAATCTAAGTCCTGTTCAATAAATGCCAGCTCACGGCTAGTTACTGCGCTATCCGAGAGCGCAATTTTCGCCAATTCACCTTGTCTAACTAGCTGATGTGACAGCTTGTTTTGTTGCACCTTGATTAGTCTTGATAATAAATCAGGCGATTCGACGTCGCGTAACATAGTGGTCAAAAGACGCGCATTTTGTGCACTATAAAATTCTGTTTGCAGATGAATATCGTTTATTTTACACGCCTGCCAATAGGGTTGATTTGGCATAGGTAAACCTGATTTCAGCTCTGTGCCAAGGCCGAGCAATGGCATAATCGTATGATATGTAAGGGCAATATCTAAGTCGTTGCCGCCTACTCGTTTACCACTATGCGCTAAAAAGTCGTGGCTTCGATCCGCTTTCTCACGGTAGTCAGGACCCATTTTGACAAACGAGCAATCACTTGTACCCCCACCAATATCAACAACCAGCACGTTTTTGTTGTCATTGAGCTTAGCTTCAAAGTCAATGCCCGCAGCAAGTGGCTCATATAAAAACTCAACCTCTTTAAATCCGGCACGTTTCGCGGCGCGAGTGAGAATTGACACCGCCTGCGCATTACTTTGCTCACCGCCAATTGCCTGAAAGTTCACAGGACGACCAATCACGGTATGCGTTAACGCGTGCCCAATTGCGCTCTCTGCACGTTTTTTTATATTCATGATCATGGCACAGGCAATATCTTCAAAAAAATCGATTTGCTGTGGTTTTAATCCAATTGCACCAAAAAAGGATTTCGGTGATTTAACAAAAAACCCCTCTTCGGGAAAATCAATGTACTCCTCGATTGCTGCGCGCCCGATCGCAAGCCCAGATTCACTTGCCGAAAGACCAAGGTCACTGCGAATTGCATGCACCCCTGCCAATAAATGTTGGCGAGATGATTGATATTCCCCCTTTTGCTGTGGGCACGCAATGTGCGCATTAACATAGTCCACAATTAGCTGATTATGCTGCGCATACAACGTGGATGGTAAATACGGTTTGCCATTTTCAAGAGGAATGAGTCTAATTTCACTATCACTCAATTGACCCATAGCACAATTAGAACTGCCATAATCAAACCCAACTATCATACTGACCTCGCACGCTAAAAAAAGGCCGCGAAGATTAGCACATATTTGAGTTTTGAATCGAGTTATTTTTTACCTAATAAGGTGATCCGTTTATTTGTCATCCGTTTCACCGTCACATTGATAACGCACTAATTGTTCTGGTTGATAAGGAAAAAGTGCTGGGATCGCAGACGTTAATTCGTCAAACAACGCAAAGTTGTCGAATTTTAGTCGATATATTTCATTGATATGTCGCTCATTAATCTTTAGCCCAGAATCAAGTAATGCATTGATTAATTCGATGGTTGTTGTTGACGACATGCTCGCATCATCAGTTAACATAGCTAATAACGGGTCAACACCAGCGTCTAGGTTTACTTGCTTACCTTGAGCAAGCAATTCAATCGCGAGTTCGGGATTGTATGTGACGAGTAATGAAATAAGCGATTGATTTTTATCATTAGTACTTGGCATATTGCTTAACTTATTAAGCATTTGCAAGCCGTCAGTAACCTTCATATCAAACAAGAAATAAGCAATGTTTGGACTATTAAACTCAAAACCAGAATCGAGCAAATGTGAAAATACGTCGATATTGAGTCTGGGTAACAAGGCATAGCTTAAAAACCATGCTTTCGCTTCTTGGTCTAATTGATTGAAATATTCAGCTGCCTCCGCGAGCGATTCATTTTCTATCTTAGCCATGGACGAAAAGGACTCTTTTGATAAACCAAATTGACTGAGTGCTTGTTGAGCGTTTTGAACATTAGTCAGTATATTTTCAAAATATCGCCCGCATTGCTTTTCATGAGATGGGTTTATTTTAGTATTACTCGCTTTTTTGACTAAAGTATAACGAGTTTGGCTTTCACCACTGAGTTCACACACTTTTTGGTTTTCGAGCGGTAATAATTCGCTATTTTTGTCGATAAGCTCGTCATATTTATCTTCAAGCGCTTGACTATAACTAAGTTGAGACAATGATATGTTTCGTGTATTGAGCTGATAGTCGTCGCCGACAATTTGTCGCAGCTGATTTTGAGTTTCGTCACTATTTAAAAATGCGTCATTGCGCGCACTATAAACGTCGAGCACTTCGTGATCATTAAGACTCGTCACTATGCTATGAGCAAATTCAGAATCGAGTTTATTAAGCGCAAAGAGTGTACCTGGATGATACAATACCGGCGACCCTAATTTTGGCGCCGGCGGCAAATCAATATATTTCTCAAGTGATAACAGAGCAACCTCTTTTTGCTCTTTGCTAATTGCTTCAAAAAATACTCGAGCCCAAATCGCTTTCGCTATATCTGGATACAACTGTACTTGCTGCTGAAAGTAATCAATCTCAGATTGGCTTTTATCAAAGCGCCAAAATTGGGGCCCTCTAGACAAGCGTGTATGCTGCTCAAAGTTAAATGAATTGCCGTTACTAACAGCTTCAGCAAACGCAACATTACTTGAATTAAACCGTGATATATCGGCGATGCGACTTAGCCAATCTCGTGCTGCAGGTATTGACAACTTATGAGCAAGTAACGCTGCGATGTCTGCTTTATCTTCCCCTTGTATATACCACGCCGTAGCATGGTCGAAAATATAACCTTGCTGCGCTTGGTTAAATTTCTCTTTATGTCTTTCGAGATTATTACACATCACCACGTCTTGTGTTGACTTGACCGTGGCTAATCGAGTTTGTTGTGGTTTGCTGTCAGCTTTTGATTTAGATAACAGAGGCTTTTTTGCTGGCAACTCAGAATTTGTACTCACCTTGCGAACTGAGGGCTCATTGCTCTGCTGAATTTGCGGCACTGGCCACAGCCAGTAAATAAGCGCCGCCAAAAAACACAAACTCAATCCAACACGAACTTTCAAAGCGATGTCCTTATCATATTATTGTTATAAAAAAATAGACTGTATCAGTTGCGATGAGTAATTGTAAAGAATTGACTTTATTAGATAAAAATAGTGCTGATGCTTAAAAAGCCCCATTTGGGGCTTAAATTACTTGTTTATTGATATGAATAAGTCACACTCACGCCAGAGAATGTGGCATACGCTTTAAAGCCAATATGCCAGTTGCCCGCGACGGGCGAACTAAACGTACAGGTCTCTGAGTTACCATTTTTATAAGGACGGCAATCGTAACTTGACGACGATGGTGCAGAACCTTGGCGCACATACAAATCAGCATCGCCGCTACCGCCAGAAATGGTTACGGTTAAATTTGACACGCCACTTGGCAACACAAAATCATGGTGCGACCAATTACCCTGTGACGCAGATAAATTACTAATCGTATCGCCGCCAGCATTACCGCCGCCACCCGATGTAGAATAACTTCCGGTTAAGCTTAAACCTGAGAAAGTCGAATACGCAGTGATCATGACATGATAAGTACCAGTTTGCGCTGATGAAATCGGGCATGATTCACTATTTCCGTTTTTGTACGGGCGACAATCATAACTGCTCGAAGTCGGTTTACTGCCATACTTAACATATAAGTCGGCATCGCCACTGCCACCTGCAATGTCGAAGTTTAAATTAGTCGCACCACTTGGCACGTCAAAGGTAAAATAAAGCGATTGCCCTTTACTTGCGCTCAACCCCGTTTTAGCAACGCCATTTTCAAGCGCATCTGTTGGTGGCTCTATTACTGTGCCAGCATCAATTTTAGTTAACCCATTACTCGCTTTGATTAGGTTAAGCACATCGCCTACACCAGATGCGACCCACCAGTTAACATTACTTGGCAGTGCCGTTGCATCAGCGGCGCGCTCTGCACGTGTTAACGTATTAGCCGACGAATTAAATTGCGCAGTGCGTACATCAAGCTTATCGCTTGTGACAGTCAACACTTTAAACTGTTGAATACTAGCCAAATCAATGGTCCATGATTTCGGATCATTGGCAGAACGCGCTGGCGCCCCCCAACTGCCCTCACCCACAAACACAGTGCCGCCATTTGTGGTGTCGGTAAACCCTGAGCCACTTGGTTGCAATGCCTCTGTAATCTTATTGATATGAGTATCCGACTCCACCACTAAGTTCATCTTGTTGTTATAAAAGGCATCAGCCCACCAGTCGTGTAAAATTGTGTTATTCGACTTACCCGAGTAATGCGGAAACATCGGCTTATGATACTGCGCAATACGCCAACTCACACTCGCCCCTTGGCTTTGTAAGTCGCTATTTAGCCACGAATTCATGCTCGATGCATAACTCGACCAACCCGAGTTTTTAAACTGGCTATTTAACGTATATACACGCAGTAATGGCGACACATTAAAAGCACCATAGGTGTCTTTTGCATTACATGCGCCATTTTGGTCATAATCGACACCAAACACTTCACATAAGGTGCTGTAGTTATTGTCTTCATGATTGCCATGCGTTGCAACAAACGGATAGATGCGTTTATAGGCAAAACCATCGATCGTGTCGCTTGAGAATGTCAATTGCCAATCCGACAAGTAACTTTGCATTTCAGATGCCGTATTGGCATTGGTATAGTCACCACCGTGCATTATAAATAGCGGGCGAATTTTAGCGACTAACCGGTTTCCATTTTGACGGTTTGTCCACCCTGTACGGGTATCACCACCGGCAATAGCAACAAACGGCGAGTTATCACTTGGCGCCGTTTTAAACCAAAGTCTGTCGCCACATCCTGAGCTATCACACACGCGATAATAAACTGCTGAATCCGCACTCAATCCGGTAAGTTTTACAAACTGACTACTGAGATTGCCGTCAAATGTATAAGATTTATCGACCGCTTTTGTTTGCCATAGTGATTCGTCGGTTGAAAAACCATATTTAACCACATGATTACTCCCCCCATTAGGCGTAAAGCCAATGGTTGCTTGGCTTTGCGGCGACGCATCCCACACTAAGCGGTGATATTTACTGCCTGCACTTGCATGACTTGCGACCAACGCAGCGCCCACAAGCATCCCTTGAATAAGTACTTTCATCTTATTTCCTTTTGGTAATTTTAGTACTTCTGAGTTAAGCAATGCCTAAAGACATTGCCATGAAAGTGACGTTCATGGCGACAGCGCACTCGGGCGCTGATCCGACACCAACATCACGAAAGCGGCATTTCGATAAGGTAAAGAGTGTGTTTGGCCAGAAAAAAAGTTAATAGCGGTGGCCCCTTGCTTTAAATGGGCAAAGTGGCCTGAGAGTTGTTGCTTGTTTTGCGCGGTCCAGTAATCACCGTGCTTAATAAAGCGAAAATAATCTACCGCGAGCTGCGCCTGCTGCGGGCGGTCTTGTTTTACGAGCAATGATTGGACTTCGTAAACCGTTGGTAAACGCCACCCTGAAACCTGACATAAACGCTGTTGATTTGCTCTAACAATAAGATCAAGGGTATCGCAGCGCGATGATTCAAAATAGCAATCGCCTTGATTTTCAGCCCCTAGCGTTCCATCGAACCATGAGTAGGTCCAATAGCCATCATATACACTCTCGTCATCGCGTTTGAGCTCCCACAGTAGCCCTGTCGACGTATCATAATTGCATGCCCATGGACCTTGCCACGGATGCACCGTTCGTCCTGTTTGGTCGACCTTAATAAAGCGCTCAGGTTGGGTTAATTTAGGAGCGCGATTGCTATACCAAGAGCACACAGCAACAGCAATAAAACACACAGCCACACATAACATTCGTTTTATTTTCATAACAATGCTCCTTGATATACGAGCTGCAACGGACGATGATGCCGTGTATGCGCAATTTGCGCATGATCAAATGCAGCCACCCACAAGCACACACCCGTTGTTAAGGCGACATCATAATTTGAATGTGTATTATTTTTACGTGCAATTTCGAGCGTCCAGTAGCCATCTTGCCAATGCCCTTTGGCCGTTACATCCCCCCTATCCCCTTCAAAGCGATTAGAGCGATAAAGTACTGATGGCAGCATGGCACCGTTTTTATAATCATCATTTTCAGTAGCGTACGGCGACGAACCAAACCAAGGCATCACATCTTGATGAGATGTAAAATCATGCGGCAAACGTTTAGGCGTAACCCCCTTGGGGCTATACCATTTCCAATTCATGACATAAGAGCCACTTTCTTTACCATCTGCCAAATAACCAGCTGTATAGCGACGCGACCCAAGTTGTAATGAGGCCGGTTTTGCAAAATGATTGTCGTCGGCTTGCACCATGTCGTTGGTACGCAGCGCTTTCCAATGCCATAAGTCGCGAGTTTTGCCATCGAGTGCTGCATGGTATCCTTTGCCATGCCAATTTTTGGGTTTGTGTTTAAGCGGTTGTTGCCCTAAATGCACCGTGTTATCGCCCCCAGCAGCACAGGTATTTGACAACATTACGGCAAATTTATCTTCATAATACGTTTTCTCATCAAACACATGAAAACCGTCTTGTTTTACTTGCCACTTTCCTTGTTGTTTTACTAACGGCAAGTGAGTGAGGCTTTTTGTGCTATCGGCCCAGCGGAACAAAAAATAAGTTTCCCACGGGTTGTTAACCGCTTTAACAAAAACATCGGTCGCACCAAATGTAAAATTTGCACCGCCGTGGGTACGAATAAGCGCCTCATCAGCGTGTTGCCAAAACGCCTCATTGGCGACACCGTCAATTTGGATCAGACTGTCGGGCGAGATTTGATGAACAGTATACACATGTGCTTGATATTGATTCATGATTTGAAACAAGCCAGCAGTACCGACACTTAACACCGCCAACACACTTAGTTTTAAGACGATAAAACGCGGTTGAAAAACACGCTTGATAAGCTGGCGCCCTAGCTGAATAAAATAAACTAAGCTATGCAACACCAGATAGACGATGACACACAGTGCGCTCACATAGTGAAAAATGGTCAACCAAGTCGAGAAAGCACCCAGCCAAAGTAAAATTCCGGTTGTAATCGCAACACAAAATGCGGCGTAGCCAAATACATTAACCCATTGATGGTAGTAACTTTTATTAAAATGATGTTGATATTTAAAGCGATAACCGAGATACGCTGCAATGCACACGGTCAGGCTTAACCCTGAAATATAATGAATTTCATGTAATTGCCCAGATGGCAAAATGCTCGTGAGCCATGTCCAATGCGAGTAACTCACCAAACTCATACGCAGCCCAGTTGCGATAGATATAAAAACGGCGACCATCACGATAAAGTGCAGGCTGATAAAAAATTTTGTATTTGCTCTTTTATTCATTGTGTTGTTCTAGTTGTTGTAAAAATATATTTACTGAAATCAGTTTGATGGCGCGATAACTTAATCGATTCGCCTTACAAAGCTGTTACAGTTTTAGGAACTTTTTTTAAACGCTAATCACATTTAATTAACAAAACAACAACCAACTGATAACAACCCTGAAATAGGTAAAAAAAAGAGATTCAAATGATTTGAAATAGAGATTAAATATGGAGTATTTATTCAACAAATAAACTTACGTTTATAAAATAAGCAAACTTAAGTTTAAAATATTAAGTGTTGAAATAAATTATGCAAAACAAAGAGTATAAGCACGTTCAGCGAACGTGCTTGTAACAGTATTAATTAGAACGGCTGCTCATAGTCAACTGGGTCGACTTTTTGTGTTGCTGAGCTTGTTTTAATTGTATTAAGAATTTTTTGGTTGACGCAGGTTCAACATATTGTTGCGTCTTATCATAATCCATTGCAATACGAAATCCCTCTCCGGTGCTGCTGCCCTCACCATTGCCATCACCGAAGTGCGCACGATATGCCGACCGAACTTTACTTGGGCTCGCTAGCAATCCATATGCACCACCACGACTAATTAACATTTTATGTTTATCGCGAAATAATGCGCAATTACTCACCCAAGCTTCGCCGGTTGTAGGTGCATTTAGGTAGTTTGTATGTTCGCAATCGGCAACTAATTCGGCCACATTACCTATGGTATCGTACAAACCAAATTGATTAGGCAAGTACATTCCTACAATATTGGTGTATTCAGCATTATCATCACACTGTGCGTAGCGAAAATTGCCCTTTAGTTGAAAGTCGCGTTCAAGGGCTTGTTTTCCTTTTTCATCAAACACATTGCCGTAGCGGCACAATGCATTTTTATCATCACCAAAAAAGTAGTCTGCTTTGCTATTTGCACGCGCAGCATATTCCCATTCGGCTTCTGACAACAAGCGGTATGGTTTACCCGTTTTTTGTTTTAACCAATTAACGTACGCCTTAGCTTGATCGCCCGTTATGCACATTACAGGATGAAATTCACTCGGCGCATTAAATTCGCTATGCCAATCGCCTTTTTGTGGTTTAATGTACTCTTCGCTATGCCAAGTCCAGCATAAATCACCGCCTTCAGCATCACGCTTAAAACCTGTATCATTTATAAATTGGGCAAACTCTTTTACGGTTACTTCATATTTACTGGCATAAAACGGCTTTATCGTGACGCGATGAACAGGGCGTTCATTCTCTTGCCCGTTTTCACTGCCCATCATAAACTCACCACCTGGAATTTTAATGAGTGATGGTTCAATTAAATTTGCAGATGCAGTGCAACTTGCAAGTAAGGTGATAACCGCCAGACTTTTTTTTAACATTATTGGTTTTCTCCGTGTCTTTTTATAATAAACCGACACCCATAGAGCAAAAACCTGACCAATATATAACACATTGATTTTAAAGTATTTAGCTAACTCCAACTTGGTTAAAAAAACCGAATTTTAAGTTATTTAACAACGCAGTGGTAAAATTAATCACATAGCTGATGGAGCATTACTTATATTCGAACACCTAAACCGACTGCCAAATTAGCGCACCACTTTAGCAACACATGCCAACTTGCCATCATTGCGACATCAACGCATAGTGTTACTGCTCTTTTGCTAATTCACCTCATTATTTAAAAAAGTAAATTTGACTTTGTACTCCTTTTTTAAACACACCCTTTTAAAATGAAAGTGATGGAGCCGCACTCGGTGCCATCACCAAGAGTATTAATCTGTCAAATCAACCTATGCCGTCACATTTATTCTAACTAGCTGCTTATGTAACAGCGCACGTTGCCCTATTGCCGACGCTACTATAATTTTAAACTTAATTGTGCAAGTCGGTTTTGAAAATACTCAATGTTTGTTAATTTTTGCTGGGTAGCTAAGTCGATAGCTTTTTGCTGATTTGCGACTGCCTTTTTATATTCGCCGAGACTGTCATAGCCTTCTGCTAAGCTGTCATATAAGTTGGCAATATCTGGGTAAAGTACTACAAAAAAGTTTAAGTAACCTCAACATCAAGAAATTTTTAATAGGCAATAATATTACAAAGCCCCGGCTAGCGAGGCTTTGGATTCAAATTTGACTAGTAGTTAATTCCGATATTTATTAATAATCTTAGGTAAAATTATAAACCACTGAATATATCCACCGATAAAGCAACAGATACTAATAACAAACACTTCTAAACTAAAGCTACTTTGATAATCTATAATTGGTAAAGCTGTAACTAGATACAACAAAAACGGACCTAATGGAAAACTTAAAAGTCCCAGCAAAACTAGTATGAACACACCTAACTCGCGAGTTTGGCTGACATCTTGAACAGATTCTAAAACAGAAAGAATGACTAAAGTAAAACAGGTTATCCATACTAGTTTCAATATCTGTATTTTTTTTAGATTCATACTATTTCACCTGACATAACCTTAAAGGATTTATCGATGACACCCAACTTTAAATTACTTTATTTGATTATCATCTGTTCAAATATGGATTACCGATATCAATGACACCCAGCTTTAAATTGCTTTATTCAATCTGAAAAAACCAACTCAAACACCTAATTATTCTCGATTATCTAAAAATTAGAATTCAAAAGGTCATTTATCTAACTTAAACATATGATACGCCACCAATAAACTAGACACTTCCTAGTCATTCTCGGTATTTCTTTTCATACTCTACAGGTGAAAGTAAATTATTGGAACCATGACGTCTTTTTGTGTTGTAAAACATTTCAATATAATCAAATACATCTGAACGTGCATTATTACGAGTAGCGTAGATTTTTTTCTTTATCCGCTCTCGTTTTAGGCCACCAAAAAAGCTTTCAACTACGGCGTTGTCATGACAATTTCCTCTACGACTCATACTACCTTCAGTCCGTGGTATTTGAGGAATGCCTGCCAATCATGGCTCGTATACTGTGCGCCTTGGTCACTATGTACTATAACTTGCTGTTTTGGGTTTCTACGCCAAACAGCCATTAATAAAGCGTCTAATGCTAACTCTTTGGTTATACGCGGTTTCATAGACCAACC
>CANLRB010000002.1 GCA_947493455.1 uncultured Pseudoalteromonas sp.
AAAACCATCGATTTACAGCGTGGTGGTGGCGTAATTAAAACAATCGACCTACAACGTGGCGGTGGTGTGATCAAAACCATTGATCAAGTTGCTCAGTTGCAGCGCGGTGGTGGTGTGATTAAAACCATCGATTTACAGCGTGGTGGTGGCGTAATTAAAACAATCGACCTACAACGTGGCGGTGGTGTGATCAAAACGATTGACCAAGTTGCACAGCTACAACGCGGCGGCGGCGTGATTAAAACCATCGATTTGCAACGTGGTGGTGGCGTAATTAAAACAATCGATTTGCAGCGCGGTGGCGGTGTAATTAAAACAATAGACCAAATTGCACAGCTTCAACGAGGTGGTGGTGTAATTAAAACAATAAGTCAAGAGAGTGACTTAAAGCGCGGTGGTGGTGTTATTAAAACTGTGAGTAAAGGGAGTGAACTTCAGCGTGGTGGTGGTGTAATTAAAGTGTAATTGAAAGAGAGTGTATGGACTGGACCGAAACCTTAGCCTTATATTTAGGAACCTTCATCGTTTGGGGGTTCCTGATGGCCTTTTTATTTAATGTGGCCTTAAAGTTTATGAGTGAAGAACATAGTTCTTATTTGGTCTATTGCTCGTTTGTATTGTTTTTATCATATTTTTCAAGTGATCATTTTTATTCGTTGTTTGATAAAAAAGAAATCTATCTCACTTGGTTTTATTATGATTTAGTAACGATAGCATTCGTCATCCTGCCTGCTATCGTACTAAAAATAAAGCTCAAGTCACCAATATACTATTTGTTAATTTTTTTATCCCTGAACGCAGTATTGTTTTTAGCAATGCATATCGATATCGTTATCTACGGCAATAACTCGCCGTGGTTGCTTTGGGATATATATCGAATGTGCGTCAATATGTTTGATTTTGCAATGATATTTGCACTTATATTTGCGTCAGACTATCTCGGGATTTTGCGTTTTACACGCTATATTCGAAACCGCGTGTCGGCTTCATAAATAGGCATAAAGCCCGCCGTGAGCGGGCTGTTAAATCGTTAATATTAAAAACATTTAGACTTCAAACTTCTCGATTTCTTTTTCTAAACTAACAGAGAACGCCCTTATTTGATCGGTTGCTTGGTGTGCGGTGATCGACAGTTGCGCGGTCAATTCTGCGCTGTCAGAAATATGCACAATCCGTTTTGCTGTATCTTCGCCTGCTTCCAGTTGTTCTTTTGCGGCAATCGCTATCTGATGACTCATGTGAGTAATTTCGGTCAAAGATGAGGTGATTAGGTTAAGTTCCTCCGAGACTTTTTGTGACTTAGTTACCGTTTTTTCGCTGGTGGCGATACTGAGTGACACGGCATTTTTGGCATCTTTAGTAGCGTTTTGTAGACGTGCGAGCATGGTTTGAATTTCTTCAGTACTGGTTTGTGTTCGCTGCGCTAATTGTCTTACCTCGTCTGCAACGACGGCGAAGCCTCGGCCTTGATCGCCGGCTCTAGCGGCTTCTATCGCTGCGTTTAATGCAAGTAAGTTGGTTTGTTCTGCAATGCCTTGAATGACGCCAAGCACACTTTCAATGTTATTGACTTCATCATCTAGGGTTTGAATGTTCCCGCCGGCATTTTCAATTTGCTGCTCAAGTAAGGTAATGGTTTCACTCGCCTCTTTGGTCAATATATTGGCATTTTGTGCCTGTGATTCAGCGTCTTTTACCGAGTGACTGGTATGCTCAGCATGATCGACAACCGTTGCCGCTGATGCGGTTAATTCAGTGATTGCCGAGGCTACGACTTGCGTTTCATTATTGAGAGAGTGGGTTATGTTGTCGAGTTCATTAGAGCGTTGCTCAGAGTCATTCACTTGGCTTTGTAACGAGCTCGACACCGACTTGATGTTGCTAACAACCCCTTGTAAGCCTATTTGCATATAATTAATCGCGCCGGCCACACTTTTTTCATGGGCTTGCTTAAATACTGCAAGGGTTTTTAAATTACCGCGCGATGCTTTCATCACGGCGGCTTGTACAACGTTAATTTCACCGCCGAGCGAGCGGTTAAGTGCTAAACCAAAACGTGCTAAGGTCAATGCGAGCGAAATCGCAATAATCAAGGAAATAGTCAATAACCAGCTTGCAACTTGCCAATAGCGATTATCGACTTCTTGGTAGCTAATACCTGTACCTACGTACCAGCCCCAGTCACTGGTTTTTTCGACCACGGAGGTTAAATCAACCACCTGACCATCGCGCTCCGAATCCCAATGGTAGGTGATGATCTGACCGGTTTTAGTACCGACAAGGTGCTCCACTTTGCGGCCAATGCTGGCGCCGCTGGCATCTTTAAAATCGTTAAAGCTGGTACCGTGCAATTGAGGGTCATGGGGGGTCGCAATAAAGTTAAGTTTATCATCAACAACATACACATATTCTGAATCATGGTATTTGTTTTCACGTAACATTTGCGTTGCTAATTGTTGTGCTTGTTGTTGTGACAGTTGACCTGTTTGTGCCGCCAATTCAAATTGCTTTACAATATTGACGGTACTTTTCATTAGCTGATTAATACGCGCTATGTTGTCACTTTCGCTTGCTTGTTTGAGCGCTTGTAGGCCAAGCCCTGCGACGCATAGCAGGGCAATAAAAAGAACCAGCACAAAGCTAATGATTTTTGTTTTTAAGCTGATAGAAGATTGCATTCACTCACACCTCGCTTCGAGTTTTGGGCGTCCTCCTTAACACGGATATGATACATTCTGATTTTAGTCGATTATTACGAGGTGAGAGATAAATAATCGGTTATATAATCAGTTTGTTAACAAGTTACCGTTGCGCGTTGTGAGATGCAAGTTATTTTATATGTAAATTACTTAGTGGAGCTTGATTTCAGACTCTGTCAGTGCGCGGTACTCACCCGGCGCTAACGCGTCATCAAGGACGATATTTGCAATCGCTTCACGATGCAGTGCCGCGACGCCGTTGCCAACAGCTGCCAGCATACGTTTTACCTGATGATATTTACCTTCGTAAATTGATAATCTGATTGCATAGTCTGCGAGTTTTTCAACTTTAGCCGGTTTTGTTAATTCGCGTTCATTATGCAATTGCACGCCATTTTCAAGTTGCTCGATGGCATCGTCTGTAATTGGCATTTCGCACTCGACTAAATAAGTTTTATATTTTTGGTGACGAGGCGAGGTGAGTACATGGTTCCAGTCACCGTCAGAGGTAATTAATACAAGCCCTGTAGTGTCAATATCAAGGCGTCCAGCTACTTGCAATTGCGACGCAAGCGGTTCGTCAAGTAAGTCAAAAACAGTCGCATGTAACTCGTCTTGATTGGCACACACATAGCCTTCGGGTTTATTAAGCATAAAGTAACGCTTACCTACGGCATTTATCGATTCACCGTACCAGGTCACAGTATCGCCTTCGTTTACACTGTGGTCTGCCTTGATGATAACTTCACCATTCACTTCAACATGCTTGCGTTTTATGCCTTGCTTGGCTTTTGAGCGCGGTACTTCGGCAAAATGGCTAATAAACTTGTCTAAGCGATATGGGAATTTCATGGTGGATACTCACAGCGAAAAAAGAGCGCGCAGTATAATACTAAATCAACTAATAGAATAGCTGTGATACTGGATATTGCGAGAAATAAAAAAGCCAGCAAACGCTGGCTCTGGTTTATTCTAATTATTTAGGGATGATTAGAATGATTGATCATAACCTATGTATACAGTACGGCCGATAGTGTTGTAACCACGGCTTGTTCTGAAGAACGGGTGATCGTTGTAGTCTTTGTTCCAAACTGAGTAGTACGGAGGCATTTCGTCAGTTAGATTTTTAACACCAAACTTCAGCTTACCTTTCCAATCGAAACGGTAGCTCATTGACCAGTTGACGCGCTTGTATGCATCAAGCTTGTCAGTCATTACTTTTTCGTCAATTTCGCCTTCATCATCGAGATATAAGAATACATCTTCGCCCGTCGCAGTGCCGGTATAGTAGTAGCTAAGCGTCGTACTGAAGTTATCTTTTGACCAGGTGATTGATGAGTTACTCTTCCAAGATGGGTAGTAATAGGTATCTACGTAATCTTCAATTTCATCTTCCGCTTTGGCTTGAACTTCTTTACTCTTCAAATATGATGCGCCAAGTTTAAAGCGTAAGCGACCGAAATCTCCATATCGTATTTGTATGTGATTTCAGCATCGACACCTTCAGATTTTTCAAGCGCTGCGTTGATTGGCCCTTTTTTAATACAATCTGGTAAGTTGTTTTCATCCAATGTGAAACCTAGATTTGGAATTTCTTTACAGCTGCTTACCTTACCTGTGTAATCATAGCTTGGATCAAAGCGACCCGGGCCATCATAAATTTCATCGGTCGCGATAGTGCGTACACCGCCTTTCATTTCGATTGACCACCAATCAAGTGTGAAAGCAAGGTCATCTGTGATGTTTGCAACTATACCCACGGTTGCCGTTTCAGCTGTTTCTTCTTTAAGATCTTTATTACCTTTATTGATAGACATGTAATCATATTCAATGATTGAGCCATCAGGCAGTGTGTACGAGCTATCGCCGAAACCGATTGTCGTTCCTGCATGAATGCGGTGCATATCTGGTGCACGGAAGCTCTTGTTCCAACTACCACGAATCAAAATGTTTTCAACTGGGTGATACATAATACCAATTTGTGGGCTAAACGCGCCATCTACAACGGTTTCATCATCGTAATAGTCGTAGCGCCCCGCAAGTGATAATTCTAAGTTGTGAATGCCTTTTTTATCGGCTGCAACTGGAACAACTGCTTCAAAAGCGGCTGCATATCGGTCGCGGCTACCACCACCTCCGGTACCACCCATACCGAGGAAACCACCGTCCAATGTTGTTGCATCAAGAACATCGTTGTAGCTCTCTTGTGCCCACTCAACTGATGCCGCAAATGCCACATCACCAGCTGGCAATTCCATTAAATCGCCTGACAACGTCGAAGTGAATTGGTGGAATCGAGATGATGAACGTTTAGTTGATACACCGTATGCAGCAGCAACTTGTGCATCTGTCATGCGGTTTGCTGGGTACCATTTAGATTGATCGGCATCGTTGGGATCAAAAGTGATAATGCTGAGTAAACCGTCACGACTAAGCTGGCTTTGTGAATCGCGGTTATAGCGGTTGTAGCCAGTTGACCAAGAAATATCTAAGTCATAGTCACCAATAACACCTGACGCGCCTGCTAAGAAAGAATACTTTTCATTAGTTGAGGTATAAATACGGCTTTCTGGTAAATCAAATAATTCTTCGTAACGGCGACGAAGCTGAAAGCGGCTGTAATCTGCGTCTGGTTTGTCGTAAGAGTACTCGCCAGTTTCTTCATTTAGATAGAAGTAAGATGTATTACCTTTTTTATCTTTGTACTTGTCACTGTCTTTATACGACAAGTTAAGCATGCCATATAATTCCCAATCATCATTCAGTTGATACTCTGAATTTACAATCAGATTTGCTCTATCGTAAGCTGATTGCAAACCACGACCTGGGTACTTATCATAACGACAGGTGTAGCTACTTTCTTCATACCACACCGCATTGTTGCCAAGAATATCGTTACACTGTTCTTGAGTTACAGGGTATTTCTCGCCAAATGTTTTGCTGTAGTCGCGAATATATAAGCCCCATGTTGACGGTGATGCGCCGCCCCAGTCCCAATCTTGCGCCCATGGCAGCAGATTTCCATCATCGTCAGTCCAATATGAGCTCGGCTCTAATCCAGGCGTATTGTAAATACGGTTTAAGCCTTTTGAGAAATAATCTTTACGCTGTGAAGTTAATAATTCTTCAGCTTGTTGATATTCGAAAATAACAACTGTGTTTGACTTGTCAGTTGTGATGCCTTGTGTATAAGCAAATTTAGCGACATCACGGCCGCCATTGGTTGGGTTTTCGTACTTAAGTGATACTTTTTGGCCGTCATAATCGCTTTTTAAAATAACGTTTACAACACCGCCGATTGCATCTGAACCGTAAATTGCTGATGCACCACCTGTGAGAATTTCGACACGCTCAACTGCTGATGTTGGAATATCTGATACATCAACAAAGTTTGATGTACCGCCGGCAGCTGATGGGAATGCCGCCTGACGGCGACCATTAATGAGTACAAGTGTACGGTTTGAACCCATACCGCGTAAGTTAACTGAACTTGCACCTGTGGTATAACCCGATGCTTCGTCACCGTTAAATGACGCACCAGCATTTGCAAGCGACGACTCTAGTACGTCTGCAATTGAGGTAAAACCATTTGCTTCAATTTCTGCTGCATCAATAACAGCAAGGGGTGCAACACCTTCAAGCTCAGTACGCTTGATGCGAGAACCGGTTACTTCAATTTTTTCAATTTGTTCTGCCGCGTCGTTATTGTCAGCTGCGTGAACCGTTGCAAAGCTCGAGCTTAATGCGCCGCCAAGCAATGCTGTTTTTAACGCCCAGCTTAGTTTGTTGTATTTAGCCACGTTGATTTCCCATAATTTGTGCCCGATTTAAATCAGGACTTGTTGTTAGTAATTCTGTTTTTGATGCTTTGCTAACCAAATTGGCAAAACATCATTGATTGGTTGCCAGCTAGAGCACGGGGTTCTAGCTGGCGAAAAACCTTAATCACATGCGCTACATTGAATTTGAGATTAAAGTTCGCCAGGGAGGCATCGCTTGTTTTATGTCACTTGATTAACAAGCTCAATCAAATGGCTCTCTATTCTTAGACGTTTATATATCTATTTAATATCTATTGTTATATTTTTGTTATAAAACAGGTGTTTGCTGCAGTTTTTAAAATTGTTATAGTGATAGGTAAGATTACCCGTTAAGGGTATTTTGATACGTTTATCTCAGAATTTTTGCATTTACATGGCATAGTTAGATATGCTGAACCCCTAAAACAAAAAAGAATTTATTATTGCGCAAACTATGAAATTTGATATTTCGTTTAAATTAGGTGAGGTGGATGTCAATCCGCTGGAATACACATTGCAACTGGGTGAGCAAAAGCTGACCTTGCAACCTAAGTTTATTGAAGTATTAGCATATCTGGCACAGCAGCACCCGGAACTTGTAACCCGTCAACAAATTATTGACGAAATCTGGGATGGCAATGGTTATGTGGGTGAAAAAGCGCTGACCAACGCAATTTGGCATTTGCGCAAAAGCCTCAAAAAATTAGATCCTGAAAACGAATACATCGAAACCATTCGTAAAACGGGTTACCGCATTTTATTTGAACCGCAATACCCCGAGCCCGAAGTTGAGCCAAGTTATAACCGCAAAATGGCATCATTACTCATTGCAGGGGTTTTTGTTTTGAGTGGTTTATTTGCTTATATATTGTGGCCAGAACCAGTTGAACTCAGTTATCAAGAACCTGAACTGGTGACCCAATACCCTGGTCGCGAGCTATTCCCAAGCGTATCAAATGACGGGCGCTTTTTAGCCTATTCGTGGCGTCAAATGGACCGCAGTATCGACTTATTTGTAAAAGACCTTTCACAGCCTGATTTGCCACATAAAAATGTCACCTTTAGTGAAGGTAGCGAATCTCGTTCGGCATGGTCTGCTGATGACAATACACTGTTTTATTACCGCCGCAATAAAGAAGGGTGCCAGGTTGTTGGTAAAAGTATGGTGGATTCGAGTGTCACAATATACGGCCAATGCAGTCGTAGAAACTCGAGCGATGTTGCAGCATCTCGCGATGGTAAATACCTTGCGTTTATTGGCATTGATGAGCAAAACACATCGCGTGGCATTTATTTAAAAGAGTTAAATAGTGAAAGCGCTCCTAAGCGACTTGCTTGCGAGCTTGATTGTGATGGCAGTGCGGCAGAGTCGTTGGCGTTTAGCCCGAATAGCCGCCAGCTCGTGTTTTCGCGTAATCTGACTAATAGCTACGAAGACATTTATATTTACGATCTCGACACTAACAAAGAACGCAAGCTGGTAAGTGGGTATTTAGATGTGCGCGGCATCGATTGGCACCCCGTTGATGAAACCATTGCTTTTGCTGCAATTGAAAATGGTATTCGCAATGGCTATGAAGTCGATGTAACCACAGGCGAAATTACTAAACTAGATATGACAGGGTTTAGCTATCCAGCGTACGGCAAAGACAATATTCTGTATTACCATAATTGGAATATCGACACGTCGATTATGCGTCTTGAACTTGACTCGGACGTTGCCTCGTCGCCATTCCCGTTATTGCAGTCTGAATTTAACTATAGTCACCCTGACTTTTCAGCAACTGCCAAGCAGCTCGCGTTTATTTCAAATGAATCTGGCTATGATGAAGTGTGGTTGTCGTCACTCGATGGCGTTGAACGGCGTCCGCTTACTAAACTAAAGCAAAATGCACGCAGACCAAGCTGGTCAAAAGACGGTAAGCACATTGCCTTTACCGCAATTGCTAATGGCGAAAATCGTCTGTATGTGGTGAATGTGCAAACGCAGCAGTTACAGCAAATAAAATCGGGATTAAGCTACCACAATAAACCGAGCTGGTCTCATGACAATGAACATGTTTATGTCAGCGACAGTGATTTTATATATCGTATTAATATTAATAGTCACGCCGCACAAAAAGTGACGCAAGGGCGTTTTGCAATTGAGACACAAAACAATAAATTAATTGTTAATCGCTCAAATGTGGGGATCTGGCAGTACGATATGACGTCAGACTCTGCGAAGCAACTGTTTGAGGTTGCACTGGCGAGTTCGACGGGTTGGCAATATACCACTGAAGGCATTTATTATTTTAAAGTACGCGGCTACGATTATCGCTTGAGTTTTTACGATTTTGGTACGGGTCAGCACCGCGATATGTTGCGTGTTCCCGAGCGCAGTTTTAGCCGCTCACGGGGTATGACGTTTGAACCCACCAATAAATGGTTGCTCTTTACTGGCTATGAGTCGCCAGAGGTCGATGTAAAACGTGTGGTTAAGCAGTAGTTTTACACTACTGCTTTTCGTCAGTGCTTAAAAGCGCAGTGTGAACGACACACTTGCCTGAAATTGATTCAGTACATCACCATCAAAATGCCAAATACAATTGTCACTGGTGCTGAGTTCATCGCCACCGCAGCTCACTTTTGAGGTGTTTTTAACAATTGTTGCGAGCCAACGTAGCTCAGTGCCAATCAGCATATTGTCGGTAATTTTATAATCCAGCCCCGTATACAAGCCTGAAACAAAGAAGCTATCTGATTCAGAGAACTGAGGAGATACCTTATTGACGCCAATTTGTGCACCTAAGTAGCTGGCAAAGTTGTCGTTAAATGGCACAATCGCAGCACTTTGAAATACCAAATATTCAAGGTCGACTTCTCGGTTCGGTTGGTTTTCAAGCTCAGAGGTTGAACTTGAATAGTAAAAACCGTATTTCGCGTTATTTAGGTGCTTATCGATACTGACAGCGAAATGGGTTGTATCATCAAGGTTTACTGTTTCGTTTTTGGTGGTGATGATGTTTTGGCTTGCAGTTTGGCCGCCATACAGTGAAACGCCGTAGTTGGCGTGAGCCGAAAAAGCGCTACATAGTGTTACGCCTGCCACTAACATACTGAAATATTTCATAAGAGTTTTAATCAATTTAAGTGAGAACTGCCTTTATTGAAGCATACTTTGTGTTAAACGATAAGGCTTTGGCTATAAAAAGTGATCTGCTTTTGATATGGTGATTGGGTTTTTAGTTTTACTTTGCTTTTGAGGTTGTATGTTATCAATATTTAAGCCGTCGCCGCTGTTAGACGAGAATACGGAAGCATGGTTAATTGACGCATTTTTGTGGGCGTTTGATGAGTTTGACGGCATCGAGACGCTGCCTACAAATGACATCGTGCTGCCAACCAAAGCATTTTTTCCAGATGCCGTGTCGAGTGTTCACAACATGGCTGAACAGGTATTTAAACGCGTATTGAATTATTCGCAAATGCAGGCGTGGCCACTGCAATTGGTCAGCCCTAGCTTATTGCAGCAAAAACCGTTTCCGCAAATTGTATTTCAAAGCACGCGTCGTGGCAGTGCTGCACAGTTGGTATCAGCAAGCCATGCGATTGATGTGTCGTATAACCCAAACCAAATTAATCAACCACAGGATTTAGTGGCTTCGTTTGCGCAAACGCTGAGCTATATTCAAATTTTACATCGCGGTGCACTGCCCCCAGGTGGCGAACAATACATGGATGCCGCCGTTGAGGTGTTGGCCTCGTTTATGGGATTTGGTGTGATGCTGTCAAATACCGCATATCAATTTAAAGGTGGGTGTGGCTCATGTTATAACCCGTATGCAAACCGCAAAGCGAGCCTTGGCGAATACGAACATGTTTACTTACTGGCAATGCTCAGTGCGGTTAAAAACGGCGCAGATAGTGATATACGCCAACATTTAAAGCCGCATTTACGTTCTGTATATAAAAAAGCGGTGAAACAATTTAAACGCACGGTAAAAGAAAGTGCCAATCCGGCATTACTCGCACTGACACAACGAGACGTTCATGTATCTTGAAGAATTTTTACTGATTGCGATCAGCCATTTTTTTGCTGTCGCAAGTCCTGGCCCCGACTTTGCCATTATTCTGAAGCACAGCGTGCAATATGGTCGCCGCGATGCTTTATATACGGCAGTCGGTATTGCGCTAGGTATTTTACTGCATGTTACATATTGCTTATTTGGTGTTGCAGTGATTATTTCAAGCTCGCCGACACTTTTTGCCTCTTTAAAGTATGCCGCTGCAGCGTATTTGGCATTTATTGGTGTACAAGCGCTGAGAAGCAAGCCAAGTGCCGACGGCGCTCAAGCTATGATGCTGCAATCGAGCCCTTATTCGCCTTTGCAAGCAATCAATAAAGGCTTTTTAGTTAATGCGCTTAATCCCAAAGCCACACTGTTCTTTTTAAGCTTATTTACCCTTGTTATTGATATCAGCACGCCTGTTACAGTGCAAGCGGTATATGGTGTTTATATGGCACTGGCAACTTGGCTGTGGTTCAGTGGCTTGGCACTGTTTTTATCGCGCAAAAAAGTCCGCGCGTTTTTTAATAAAGCGGGACATTGGTTCGATCGCGGTATTGGCGTGGTGCTGTTACTGTTGGCACTGAGAGTGGTATTGCTATGACATTTTACAATTTTGCGTATGGTTCAAATATGTCACTGTCGCGTATTCGTGCGCGATTGCCGAATGTGATTCGGATTGGGGTGATGTCGGCACCGGGCTATAAACTCACGTTTGATAAAAGTGGCTTAGACGACTCCGGCAAATGTAATGCGATTTACACCGGCAATAATCACGACCTGCTTTATGGCGTGCTATACCAGTTAACCGCGCAAGAAAAAGCCATATTAGATGATATTGAAGGCCCGCGTTATGACAATCATGGGCTCACACTGACCGACGATGACAAAAACCAGTATTCAGCCTACTGTTATAGCGCAAATACGACAGATAGCAGTTTGCTACCGTTTGATTGGTATTTACAGCACGTGTTAACCGGTGCGACTGAAGCACAATTGCCGCAGGCGTATATTCAAAACATAACACAGCAAGCGACTCGCCAAGACAGCGACCTAGCGCGCTACGAGCGTGAAACTGCGATATACAAAAAACGCACCAATAAGCTCACGTTAAGTAATAAATAATGCTAACCAAAATAAGAAATAACACTATGCAATCGTTTACGTTTTCAAAATTAATAAAAGGCTTAGGCCTTGTTGCTGCCATCACAGCCTCGCAGGCATTTGCCGCTGTTGATAGTGCTCAGTTAGAGTCGACCATTAAAAAGTCGATGGCGCGCTTTAATGTACCTGGTATGGCTGTCGCCGTTGTTGAAAATGACAAAGTTGTACTAGCAAAAGGTTTTGGCGTGCGTCATTTAGATTCAGGTGAGCCCGTGACCGCCGACACGTTATTTGGTATCGCATCGAATACCAAAGCGTTTACAGCTGCTGCCCTTGCCGCCTTAGTCGACCAAGGTAAATTGAGTTGGGATGACAAGGTAATTGACCATATTCCTGAATTCCGTTTGTTTGATGCGTATGTGACGCGTGAGATCACCATTCGTGATTTATTAAGTCATCGTGCCGGTTTAGGACTTGGGGCGGGCGATTTAATGATTTGGCCTGATACCGACAAAACCATGCCAGATATTTTAGATAGCTTACGTCATTTAAAACCTGTATCGAGCTTTCGCAGTCAATATGCCTACAACAACCTAATGTTTGTGACGGCAGGTGAAGTTGTTGCGCGCGTAACGGGGATGTCGTGGCAAGACTACGTTGAAAAAGAAATGTTAGCGCCGCTTGGTATGACACAGTCGCGTGCTGGTTTTTCGCGCATTCCAAAAAGTAACGCAAACTGGGCGACGGGTCATATTCCGATGGACGGCAAGTTACACCCATTTTTTGTTAACTACTTGGAAGATTTTCGAGGTGCGGGTGCGATTGCATCGAATGTGAATGAAATGACGTTTTGGTTGAGAACGCAGTTAAAGCAAGGTGAAATGCCAAATGGTGACACCCTCTTTAGTGCTAAACAGCAACAGCAAATGTGGCACCCGCACATTACTCGATTGGCGTCAGATAAAGCGTTTGACAGTTATCGACAGCAGTTTAGAGGTTATGGCTTAGGTTGGTCGATTGAAGATTACCATGGTTATAAAAAAGTTGGCCACGGCGGTGGAATTTTGGGCATGGTGTCGCAGGTCGCTTTAGTGCCTGAGAAAAACCTAGGTATCGTAATTTTATCAAACCAGCAAGCATTTAGTGCACTGAGTGCGATTACTCACGAAGTACTGGAAGACGCCCTCAATTTGGATGACAAAGATTGGGTTGAAGACTTAGCGAAAAAACATTTTGCCGGTAAAAAGAAAGCCTATGCTAATGCAAAACCAAAACGCCCAAGTGAAATTCAAGCGCCGCTTGCAAATAGTGTATACGCCGGGCATTACAACGATGCTTGGTATGGTGATATCAAGGTGGTTGAAAAGGGTGGTAAACTACATATAGATTTTACCCACAGTGCTCGCTTAAAAGGTAAACTTGAACACTACAACGGCAATACCTTTATTGTGCGTTGGCATGAAAAACTGCTTGAAGCCGATGCGTTTATTCAGTTTAACGTGGCTGAAAACAATCAAGTGACCAGTGCAGCCATGAAAGCGGTATCACCAAATATTACCGACTTTAGTTTTGATTTTCATAATCTAGTTATCAAACCGGTTGCCCCAGCAACCAGTAAATAGGTTATTTGTATATTTAGCGACCAAAGTCGAAAAGCCCACCTGTGTGGGCTTTGTTACACTAGGTGACATAAATAAAGATAAGGAAATGTGCATGCGCACCGCGATTATTTCTCACCCAGATTGCCGAAAACACCGCATGATTGCGGATCACCCTGAATGCCCATCGCGCCTTGATGCGATAAATGACAGGTTGTTGGCAGCGGGGATTGATATTGCGCTTACGCACCTTGAAGCACCATTGGCGTCAGATGCACATATCTTAAACGCCCATGACGCGGCATTACTCACCCGAGTAGAGCAACTATTACCTGAATCGGGGCTGGTTGATTTAGACGGCGATACTTGGCTTTGCCCCGAGAGCTTAACAGCGGCAAAACGGGCGGCGGGTTCGGGTATTTTGGCGGTTGATAAAGTACTTGGCGGTGAATTAGATGCGGCATTTTGTTCGGTGCGCCCACCTGGTCATCATGCAAATCGCGCGCTTTCATCGGGCTTTTGTATTTTTAATAATATTGCGATTGCGGTCCATCATGCAAAACAACAAGGCATAGAGCGCATTGCGATACTCGATATTGATGTGCACCACGGTAATGGCACACAAGATATTTTTAGAGACGACGAGAGCGTACTGTTTTGCTCTTTGTTTCAACACCCGTTTTATCCAAACACCGCGATAGAGAGTAATCACCATATTATTAATACGCCGATGACCGCGGGTATGGCAGGCGATGACTTTGAACGCGCCTTGCTCGATTCGTGGTTTCCAAAGCTTAAACAATTTAAACCACAACTGATTTTTGTCAGCGCCGGCTTTGATGCCCACTACGAAGATGATATGGGGGGACTCGCATTGGTGGAAAGTGATTATCAGTGGTTCACAGAGCAACTCGTGGCATTGGCCAAAAAGCTAAACTGTAAGGGAATTATTTCGATGCTAGAAGGCGGCTACAATAACTCTGCATTGGGTCGCAGTGTGGTAACACATATTAAATCGCTGCTTGAATTATAATTTGGGTGTTTCGCAGCTTTTGGCAATAAAGCGTCGTTTACATCAAATTACACTTGAATTCACCTTTGTTAATAGATTATCAAAACGCGTTTTTAAATCATTCGAAAAAGCATGGTCTGTGCTTATTGTTTTCTTTTTTAACCCCATTAGCCACATAAAAAAACAATCTTTCTTGAACTTTTTATACTTTTCTAACTAATTGAAAAGTAGTTAAATGATAAAAAAATGAAGTATTAAAGAGATAGAATCAAGCTGATAAGCTTGCCCCTATTTTCTAACTCACGTATCACCTAGGTCAATTGAACAAATTGTTTACGAATAAATAAATATTGTTCGTTGTTAACTACAAAAATAACTAGAGCTAGGTATCGTTATGACTCGAATTTTTCAACGCACGCTGGTTGCAACATCGCTTGCATTTGCCATGGGCAGTGCGTCAGCAGTGGCTATCAAACCCGGTGTTGCGCCAACTCCGGCAAAGCCAAAATCACATTTAAAAAGTACAGCAAAGCGTGATATATCAAATTTGTATTTTATTCACTTTGACGCCTTACCATTGGCTGCATACCAAAGCGAATTAGCGACAGGTGTTCGTGCACAGCACTTAACTAAAAATAATAAGCTGAATGTTCATTCGCCAGCGAGCACGGCGTATGTAAATACATTAAAGCAGCAACGCAGCTCTGTACTGATGGCAGCGCAAGGCGTAATAAAGCGCAATATTGCGGTTGAACATGAATATAACTATGTTGCCAATGCCGTTACGGCACGCTTATCGGAGCAAGAGGTTGCCGCATTACAGGTATTAGCGGGAGTGCGCTTTATTGATAAAGTACAACTCAAGCCGCTAAATACAGACTCGGGCCCTGGCTTTATAAAAGCACCTGCTGCATGGAGTGGCGAGGCAAATAACGGAGTAGGCAGTTTAGGTGAAGGCAAAATCGTGGGTGTACTAGATACAGGGATTAACCCACATTCACCGTCATTTTCAGATGTTGGTGCTGATGGCTACGATCACACTAACCCGCTTGGGCAAGGAGTTTACTTAGCCGATTGTATTGAGCATACAACCTATTGTAATGACAAATTGATTGGTATTTGGTCACATCCAGTGATCACCGATAAAGACACGCCAGAGGGTGAAGCACCGATCGGTGTTGACTACCATAGTCACGGCTCTCACACTGCGTCCACAGCCGCTGGCAACGTGGTAAAAAATATACCCATTAACGTAATGATTGACGAAGACGGTGATGGTGCTTTAGATATTGATTATGCCTCAAACTATACCCTAGAGCAGATTTCAGGGGTGGCGCCACATGCAAACATTGTGTCGTATCAAGTGTGCGATAACGGCGAAATGGGCTGCTGGACTGATTTAACTGTGCTCGCCGTTGAGCACGCAGTTGCCAATGGCATTGATGTAATTAATTACTCAGTCGGGGGGGGGGCTTCTGACGCTTGGTTTGACTCGGATTCACTGGCATTTTTAAGTGCACGCAAAGCAGGTATTCATGTGGCGACATCGGCCGGAAACTCAGGCCCTGACGCGGGCACTGTGGGCTCGCCCGGCAATGCGCCATGGGTAACAACAGTTGCAGCGTATACCCATGATCGCGACTTTACTGAAAAAACGTTAGCAAACTTTTCAGGTGGCGAAACGAGTCTCACTTCATTGACAGGTAAAGGTGTCACTGGCGCGTTAACGGCACCCATCGTGTTAGCTGAAAACTTTGGTGATGGCGATTGTTTAACCCCATTTGAGCAAGGCACCTTTACTGGCCAGATTGTGGTGTGTAACCGAGGTCAAATTGCGCGAGTCTCAAAGGGCGTTAATGTAGCAGCAGGCGGTGCTGCCGGACTGATTTTAATTAATACGTCAGACGATGAAACCGTTGAAAACGACTATCACTTTATTCCCGCGATTCATCTCAACGCAAGTCAAGGTGCAGAGCTTGTTGATTGGTTAAAAAGTGGTGACAACCATCAAGCGACCATTAGTGACTCTCAGCTTATTAGTAATCCAGAAAACGGTGACCGTGCAGCCTGGTTTACATCGCGTGGGCCTGAGCCGATTTTTGGCCAGTATTTAGCGCCGCACATTGCTGCGCCGGGTGTTGATATTTATGCCGCTTCAGCCCAATACGACCAAGCCTATAGCGAAGGTGCGGGCGAGCGTGCTGCTTATATGTTTATGAGTGGCACATCGATGTCAAGCCCACATGTCGCCGGTGCACTTGCGCTGATGAGTGCGCTAAAACCAGATTGGAGCCCTGCCGAAGTGCAATCGGCCATGATGATGACGGCACACTTTGATACCTATGATCACGAAGGCGCGCAATCTGATTTTTATGATGGCGGCGCAGGTAGCTTACGTATCGATAAAGCGCTCAATACCGGTTTGTTGATGGATATTAGTTATCAAAATTACATGGATGCTTCGCCAACCGAAGGCGGTGACGCAAGTACACTTAATATGCCAGCGATGCTTAAATCAGATTGTTTTATGTCGTGCAGTTGGACGCGTACATTTAAAGCAACTCAAGCAGGTACTTGGACCGTGAGTGATGCGGCCATTACACCGGGAATGACGGTTACTGCAACCCCAAGCCAATTTACTTTGGCAGCAGGCGAGCAGATCACGCTTGACGTCACAGCAACCGCAGGAGTAGGCCTTGCCAGTGACACCGTACTTGCTCATTTAGTGCTGACGCCAAATAATAGTGTAATGACAACCTCGCGTTTACCTGTGATTGCTAACTTTATCGCAGGCAGTGCGCCGCAAGAAGTGCGAGTTGAAGACGCTGAAAACCAAGGTCAAGTTGCTATTAATGGGGTGATCTCAGTCGGCACAGACGCATTGAATGTGACCACCTATCCTCTTAATCGCGTTAATCAAGAAACCGTTGAAGTAATGCGCGATGACTACGATACATCGCCTTGGCCAACCAGTGTTTACAATAATACTAAGTACAATTGGTCAACGTCAGTCTCAGTGAACGACAAAGCAAAAGCTTTAGTGGCACGCATTAAACACACCAGCTCGCCTGATTTAGACTTGTATGTCGGCCGAGATGCGAACTTTAATGGCAAACTTGACGGCGCCGTGGAATTTGACCGCTTGGCTTGTATGAGTGCGACCGAAACAGCGTATGAATCGTGTTATATTGTCAATCCAGATAAAGGCAACTATGCCATTGAAGTACATAACTTTGGCAACCCCAATGAGCCAACCGGCGAGACTGACTCAATCACCATAGAATGGGTGGTAATCGGCTCAGATAGCGACCATGTTTTGAATGCAGACTATACGTCGCAGCTTGCACCTGGGGTAGATGCACAGCTTTTTGTCAACTGGGATACTCAGTTAGAAGAATTAACCCGTTATATGGGCGCTGTTGAAATTGGCACCTCTAGCAACACACCAAACAATATCGGCTTTACTTATATTGATGTACTGCGTGGTGAAGACATGCTGAGTGCATCAAGCGATTTAACCGAAGTTCTCGCTGGTGATGCGCTCACCTACACAGTACAGCTAAAACCCAATAAAACAGACGCTGCGCAAATGACGGAGGTTGTAACATCTTTGCCAACCCAATTAAGTGTGCTTGCAAGTAACCCAGAAGTGACAATCAATGGTGATTCACTAAGTTGGCAGGTTGAACAAGCTGCTGGCGGTGAGGCAACTACCATGACGATCACCTTTGATACCAGTGCGGTTACCGTAAACAATGTACTGGAACTTATGGTTAGCGCCACCACCAATGAGGTGAGTGAAACGGTCACTGCCGCGGTGGTAAATATAGAAGGCTTGCCACAAGCGATTGTCAGTGATGCCGAGCAGTCACACCAAGAGGGCAGTGCTGTGACATTGAGTGCCGCGCAAAGTACGGCTCCGGGACAGGATGAAACGCTGACCTATGTTTGGACGCAAACGAGTGGTCCAGCACTTGAATTAAGTGATGTAAACAATGTTGAGATTAGCTTTACGGCACCGAGTGTTGACGCCACCACCCAGTTTACCTTTGACGTGATGGTCTCGAACGGCAAGCAACAAGCCACAGCCACGGCAACACTCACAGTGACAGACACACCGCCACCACCGCCATTAAAAAGCAAGTCATCGTCAGGCTCTATGGCGTGGTTACTGATGCTCTGCGGTATTTTTGGCATCGCAAGACGTAAACTGAGACGTTAGTAACGACAATTTATTGAAGTGAGTACAAAAGGGCCTTAGGCCCTTTTTTGTGGTTTATTATATTTAGTAAGCACATATGGACATTAATTTTTTCAATTGGCGTGGGGTTTTTTATCAATATTTTCAAATAGTAATATCTCAATTAGCCGACATATATAGCGTTATTGTAATGCCCTGTAATATTTTTTTTAACTTGTTTATTCTAACTTTTAATTTGTGCATTTAATGCACAGCTTTATGACTTTTATTGAAAATATTAAGGAGAATGATATGTCTGGAGTCACAGTTGAATCTGCTGTTTATGGTGCTCTCGCTCATGGTGATGAGAATTCTGCACAAGCAAGTGACGTGAAGTCCGCTTTGCAAAATGCAATTAATTCAATGGATTCTATCGTGGTTATCAATAATGATAATATGGGAGTAGATCCGAGTCCCGGTAACACAAAGCACTTTGGTGCAACAATTACGCGTGATGGGGGGACTTTCTATTATGCATGCCAGGAAGGTCAAAAAGTAGACTTTCAACATGGCGGCACACCGTCGGCATAGCTACGCAGAATATATGAACCCTTCCAAGATGTATAAATTGTTTTCTATAGTGGAGCTACGCCTGTAGTAACTTTATTTAGGGTTTTATATTAGTGACATAGTTGCGATGATTTAATTGGAACCGATGAATTTTAAAGTATATTCATCGGTTCTAGGTAATTAAATCAAAGTTAGATTTGGTAATGGTCCAAAATATTTATAAATTGATTTAATTTCGCCTTAAATGTAAATCATTGTCTCTAATTTAAATAACAATGCGACCCCCACTGTCAATTAATATAATCAGCTAATTTCGAAAGTGAGTCGAAACTTTGCTTCATGTAAAGGCCAACTTATACGAGTTATTCTATAATTTAACTGGTACAGATAAGTACTCTTGGCACACTTTAAAATGCACGTTAGTAGAGTGATAAAGAGAATAAAAAAATACAGTTAATAATAAGGAAACTCTATGATTACAGAGCTTAATAATTCATCATTCGCTATTTTGCAATTAGGTGTGGCTAAAGTTGATGGCAAGTTGTCATTAACTGATACTGAAATTAGCTTTGTTCCTTTTAATTCACAGCTAGGCCTCGGTCCATACTTATTTAAATGTGCAGACATAGTGTCTGTAGAAAAAGCTGTAGGTAAAGGTGGCGGCGTTATCCCAGTTTCGACCGATGCAATTCGTTTCACCCTGTCAGATGAAATCACATATGAATTTATCATCGCCAATCCAGAACAGTGGGTAGATGCTTTTAAACACCTGGCGGCGCAACAAAAGTCACGACATTTTGGGCGGCCTTTACAAAAATGATGTGCATAGCACCTAGTTACCAGGGCATTTTCGCTTTTTACATGACCCGCTCTACAATGGCAGCGACAAGGTGGCGTCTACGCCATTAATAGTGCCCGTTTGTGGGTCAATGCGATTAGCGAGCTTTATTAAGCCGTCGTGATTGAACATGATTTGGCGACACAGTGCCAAACCAATACCGCTGCCTTGTTGTTTTGTCGTATAAAATGGCACAAAAAGGTTGTCGGGGTTGGCGATGCCCAAGCCGTAGTCACTAATGATAATTTGTTGCCATTTACCATTTAAATTGGTGTATATGCTGATCTTTTTATTAGCGCTTGATGGCATGGCTTCATCGGCATTTTTAAACAGATTAATTAGAATTTGCTCTAGCTGGTTTTTATCGGCATTTAAATTGATATGACAGGTGTCATTGATGGTGACGTCGATATGGCCAAATAAACCTGAGACTTGCTCTAGTAAATTGCTTAAGGCAAAGGTGCTTTTGTTTGGTTTTGGCAGGTGTGACAGCTGGCTATAGGTTGAAATAAAAGCACTTAATGAATCGGCGCGCTCGTTGATAATTTTTACGCCTTCGAGCAAGCTCTGCGTGTTAACTGTATCGCCGTGTTTTTTTAATTTACTTTGCATCGATTGGCTTATTGCAGCGATAGGCGTAAGCGAATTGTTTAGCTCATGGCTGAGCACGCGCAGTAAGCTTTGCCATGCATTGCGCTCTTTTTCCATCAACAAACGCTCTGCATTCGTAATTAAGTAGAGTTGATGCTGTTTTCCTTCACTCAAAAATGCGTCTCGAAATAAAAAGTACTCACCAGTAAGGCCATGGTTTGAGTCATCATTACTCGAAAAATGAATAATACCGGTTTGAGAATTTTTAATGGTGTCGCCAAGGGGCAGGGTTGACAAATTAACGCTTAAACTAGATTTTGACGTGCCTAACAATAAGGTTTGAGCAGAGGTATTTGCCATCACTATATGACCACTGTCATCGGTGGCAATCACCATGGCATCCATTTGCGACATAATGCGTTCAAGCAGTAAGCGTGACTCTTTAGCTTCTATTTTGTGCTTTGCTAAGGTGTCGGCAAGGTTATTGATTAAATCGAGCAATTCTTGAAATGCAGGATTGGTTTGTACTCGGCCTCTCAAAGTGTAGTCGCCATCAATCATCGATTCGATTAAGTTTGACAGTGTGCGTACTTGGTACTGTGAGTTTTGTTTACTGGCGACCGCGACGTAACAACACAGCAATGTAAGCACAATGACAATAAAGCCGATTAAATATAAGGAAATGTTGGCGATAAATAATGACACCACCGTGACTAACAAGCACGGTAAACAGACCAACAAAATGAGTGCGAGTTGGTTGTCTTTTTTGTTTTTTCTCAAGTTAGTTTTTTTCAAGCTTAGTTTTTTCAAGTTCGTTTTTTCAAGCTTTCGTTGTCAGCGTTTGGTTCATGTTTTTTTACCGTTTATATTTAGTGTTAGTCTAAGTCATATTTACGTAATCGGCGGTAATAGCCACTGCGGCTTAATCCGAGTGATTTAGCTGTCTCTGTTGCGTTTCCTTGATAAAATTCAAGGCGCTTGTGCAATACCTTTTCTTCTAACTGCTCTAACGTTAAAGATGGGTTATCGAGCGAGTCTTGATTGTTTGTCCCGCGTTCTAGCCTTAAATCATCGCGGTTTATTTCACCACTTTTACAGGTAAATAATACGCGCTCCATTAAATGACTCAGCTCGCGAATATTACCGGGCCAGTTATAGTTACTTAAACTGGTTTTGGCCTCGTTTGTTAAACTCGGTGTATCTTTGTGATACTTGTCACTATAGGTCTGTAAAAAGTATTCAGCTAAGGGCACGATATCGTCAACACGTTCAGATAAACTCGGTACTCTCAGTTCAATGGTATTGAGTCGGTAATACAAATCTTGCCTAAACAGGTTGTCTTTGATTTGTGCATTTAAATCGCTATTGGTGGCGGAAATTACGCGCACATCGGCATGCTGTGATTTACTGCTGCCAACAGACTCAAACTTTTGTTCCTCTAAAACCCTAAGTAGTTTTGCTTGCTGTGCCATGGGAATATTTGCGAGCTCATCTAAAAATAAGGTGCCTTGTTCGGCCATTTCAAAGCGGCCAATGCGATTTTCTTTGGCATCAGTAAATGCGCCTTTAACATGGCCAAACATTTCGCTTTCAAACAATGATTCTGGGATGGCACCCATATTAACCGGTACAAACGACTGTTTAGCACGGCGCGATACACTGTGTACGTAGGCTGCTAACATGCTTTTGCCTGTGCCGTTATCGCCGGTGAGTAAAATACTCATGTCACTTGCTGCTAAGTCTTCTAATGTGGTAAGTAATTCAATCATGGCCGGTGACTGGGCTATGATACCGGTGCGACTTCCTGGGTGCAGTTGTGAGGTTAAAAGTTGATTTTGTTGGCTTAAGCGTTCGGCTTTTTTGTTTGATGCGGCCAGTGCAAGCTGAGTTTCAATTGCACTTAACATGCGCTCATTTTTCCAAGGCTTTTGAATAAAGTCTTTGGCTCCGGCTTGCATGGCGTCAACGGCAATATCAATTGTGGCCCAGCCCGTCATTACAATAATAGGCACGGCGAGTTCGAGTTGCTCAATGGCTTTGACTAACTCAAGCCCTTCTTGACCCGAAGTGGTGTCTTGCTGAAAGTTCATATCTAATAGCATGAGGTCAACACTGTGGGTTTTCAGGTTGTCTAATACGGCGTCCGGTGTGGTGACAGCTAAAATATCATAGCCTTCTTCTGCCAAAACGTATTTAAGGCTGGCAATGATGTTTATGTCGTCATCTGCGATAAGGATTTTTTTTGTCACAGTTTTTCTTCGATGTTGGTTAGTTATTTTGTGATGCGCTCAATATAGAGCGCATCAATTGTTGCAGGGTACACCTGCGACAACGCCTTATTTATTCGTATCTTAATGCCATACTTGGTTCCATCATGACTGCGCGTTTGGTTGGAACATAAACTGCAAACAGGACAATTGATGTTAACCCAACAACAACCAATAATGCCAATGTAAAGTATGAATGCACTGGGAATATAGCGTCAGTAAAGCTATGGAAGCCAACAGACATCAGGGCAAAAATCACTAAGGCGAGGCCAAGCCCGATAACGAGTTGCTTTACGCCTTGCTTAATAAATAAGGCAATTATGCTGCGATCGGTTGCACCTACTGCGCGTCTAATACCGACTTCGTGAGTGCGCTGTGCAACGGTATTTGCCGTTAATCCATAAATACCAACCATGGCCAATAATAATGCAAAGAAGCCTGTCGCGAAGGTGATGTTAGACATTAAGCGCATTGAGTCACGCATTAAGTTTCGGTTTTCGTTTGCCGGTTGCACTGCGTAGAGTAGCTCTAAATTACGGTCAGTGTTAAACATAGCGCGGTAGAATATCTCTTCTGGGTTTGCTGTTTGTGGCAAAATTTTGTATTTCATAACATGAAATGCGCTAATAAATTGCCTGCCAGACAAGTAAACTTCGTCCTCGGTGTCGAGTTTGCCAAACAAGGTTGATGGGTTCAATCGGTCAGTCACAACACCGACAATAAATACTTTTTCAGGTTTGTCGTTAAAGGTGACGGTAAAGCTTTTCTCAAGTGGTGACTCGCCCGGCCAATAGCGCTTAGCCATTGATTGACTGATGATTGCGGTCTTTCTGTTACCTTCTTTGTCCATATGACTAAACTGTCTGCCGCTAACAAGGTTTATTCCTATTGTTTCAGTGTTACCAATTAATGTGATGACATCTACTGTGGGTTTATCATTCTCAGATGTATAGTCCTGCCCCTCCATGGTGATGGGAGTTTGCCAGTGCCAGTTTGTCGATACCACATCCTCTACGTTTGGATGTTGCTTTATTTGCGAGGTCAAGGCATCGAATAGGGCGATTTGCTGCGCTTTTTCAGGGTATTTATTTTCAGGGATAAGAAACCGCGCACTCATCACATCGTCATAATTATCACCCATATCGAGGTTGATCATGTTGTATGAAACAAAGGCTGATATAGAGCCAATTAACATGAGTAAAGCTACTAAAAACACCTGTGCGGTAACTAAAAAGCGAGATACTTTACCGGCTTTTTTACCTTGTGCGCCACGCGTACCATCACGCAACGTTGCATTGATATCTTGATTGGCTGAGCGCCACGCAGGTAATAGCGCTGAAAGCACAATCGTTACAACAATAAAGCCGAGCCCCATCATAAATGTGACAAAATCCATGCCCCACTGCCACCAAAATGAAATACCGCCCGGCAGCCATGATTGTAATAATATATTGGTATACTCAAGAGCTGCACCTACAAGTAGCAGCGACAATACACCGCCTAAGGTTGCGATAATAATGCCCTCCCACATAAGTTGACTGACCAAACGTGCAGTAGTCGCCCCTAATGCCGCTCGAATCGCGGTTTCTTTTTGGCGCTCAATAGTACGTGCTAATAATAGGTTGCCTACGTTGATACAGGCGAGCAATAAAATGCCCCAAGACACCGCATTTAAAAAAGCGAAAATAATACCCCCTTGGCCGCCAGTTTGTGCCATTGGGAATGATAAAATTTTCACTGTTTTTTGTAGTTCAGGCAGGTCATAGAGCTTTACGTTTTGCTGATAAACTTGGTTTACAGCTTGGCTCAATTCTGACTCTGCTTGCTCAATTGTTTTGCCTGGAGCTAAGCGGCCGTACGCCGATAAATAAGTGCTTTCTTGCGGTTTTGCGGTAAACACATCGTCAGGTAATGGCAGCCAAATTTGTGCTATGTTCGGGAAGTGATAGCCTTGTGGCATTACGCCAATTATTTGCGTGATCTCACCGTTTAGTATCATAGTGCGCGTTAACACATCTTCACGGCCATTCAAGTCGTTCTGCCAAGTATTATAACTAATCAGCGCAACCGGTGGCGCGCCGGGCTTCGTATCTTCCGCTTGAATCGTACGGCCCAAAATGGGGGCGGTGCGACTAAATTCAAAAAAGCCGGCGTGTACTAAATTACCGTAGAGGCTTTTACCCGACTCATTGACTGATACGCGAATATCTCTCGAGTCATAAACACCAAATTCGGCAAGGCTCGTTATGTGATCTTTTATATGTTGAAATTCATACGCCATTATCGCGCCGTAATTTCCATGTGTCATCACGCCAATCGATTTTGCCGTATCGCCTTCTTTTAATGGCAAGGGTTTGTAGACGACCGAATACAAAAACGAAAAAGTAAATAGACTAATTGATAAACCACCAATTAAAACGAGCAAGGTCATCGCTGTAAACTTAGGTGATTTAAACAACAACCTAAGTGCATATTTAATATCTAAAAGTGTAGACATGTTCGTTACCCCGCAACTAATTCAACCGGTTTTGCTGACTTTGACGTCCGGTCGTGATTAGCATTGTCTTTAATCAGTTGACCGTCAAGCATTTCTAAGCATCGCGTTGCTCTTCTTGCAGACGCTGGGTCGTGGGTGACCATACAAATGGTGGCACCTTCGTTATGCAGTTTGTCGAATAGCTCGAGCACGGCTTCAGCATTTTTAGAGTCTAAGTTACCAGTGGGTTCATCGGCTAAAATGATTGCCGGATCATTGACTAAGGCGCGGGCAACGGCAACCCGCTGCTGCTGACCACCCGATAGTTGCGACGGAAAGTGACTTTTACGATGACTCATTTCGACTTTTTCTAATACTTCCAATGCTTTTTGCTCTATCTGAGTTTTTGATAAGCCCGCTTGATAGGTTAGTGGCAGCATCACATTTTCAATCACAGTTAAGTCAGAAATAAGGTTAAATGATTGAAAAACGAAGCCAATTTCTTTGCTTCGAATGCGCGCTCTGTCATCTCTACTGAGTGCAGATACGTCGTTGTTGGCCAATGTATAGACACCAGTACTTGGTGAATCGAGTAACCCGAGCAATGACAGGAGCGTTGACTTTCCACAACCCGATTGCCCGCTTAACGACACATACTCGCCTTTATTGATTTCGATATTAATACCGCTTAGCGCACGGGTTTCTATTTCGTCTGTTAAAAATGTTTTGCCAATTTCTTTTAAGCTAATGAGTGCTGTCATCGTCTTCTCCTTTGCCAATAGATTGTGCTATTGGCTTTATATTCGTGTAATACGTTAAGTGCGTTTAATGTCGCAATGTAATTTGTTTAGTTAATTAAAATGTCTTGATGTTCTTGCCAGTCAGATGTATCGGAAATGATGATCTGATCACCTTCACTGAGCCCTGACAGGATCTGAATTTTATTCACTGAGCTGATGCCAAAGTTGACCGGGTGTTTACGGGCAAATTGTTGATCTTGAGTCAGTTTGTACAAACCGATTTGGCTGTTGCTTGGTGCAAATACGGGGCGTTTTACAAACAGGGCGTTGTCTATATTACTGATCTCTATTTTGCCATCGACGGTGAGTTCTGGGCGCGCTTCATTGGGTAATTCGCTTGTGAGTTGCACATCAACTAACACCATGCCGCCACTCACTGCAGGGTCGATGCGGGTGACCTCACCAATCATTTCACTGGTGCGTGTATCGATTGACACTAACTGGCCAATTGCAATGTCTCTGGCACGTACTTCTTCAACTTGCAGTTCAGCAAATAGTGATTTTTGGTCGGCAATTAATGCTACGCTATCACCGGTTTGCGCACGCTCTCCGATAATTAGGTTGACCTTTTGCACAACGCCTGATGTTGACGCTTTAACCTTAAGTGATTCAACCTGCTCGCTCACCCGTTGAAAGTTATTTTTGACAAGTCCTGTTCGCGCTTGTTGCGCTAGTTTGGTTGCCGCCATATTGGCGCGCATTTTTTCAGCTTTTTGCTGTTGTGCTTGCCAGTGCTGCATTTGCTGATTGACCTGAAGTTGGCTTTTTTGATAATCAATGGCTGACACCGTTGCATTGCCTTGTTCGATTAATCGCGTTTCGGCATCGAGTTTAAGTTTTGCTGATTGATAGCTCATCTCAGCGGATAAAATGGCGTTTTCAAGGTCAACTAATTGTGATTCAAGCGATACATAGGCTGCATGGCTTTCTGCGTTATTTGCTTCTAACTCCCAGCGCGCTTTTTCTAGCTCGCGGTGTAGCTCTGGGTTTGATAGTTCAACTAATACATCCCCTTGTTTAACATGAGCGCCTGCTTTTACAAAAACGCGTTCCACTTTGCCTGCGACCTGTGATGACACCCAGCGAATATTAAGCGGCTTTAAAACGCCGGTTGCACGCACATTGACTTTAAAATTTCCTTTTTCTACCTTTGCTGTTATTAAGTCTGATTTATCAACAATGTATGACGCATCCCCCATTAGGTCTGTTAAAAAATATGCGCTAATAGCAACTAATACAGCGGGTACTGCATACCAATATTTTTTTAACGCCGATTTTTTTGTGGGTTCTCTTTTAAAATCCATGACTCAGTCCAATTAACATAATATGTGTTTACTAGAGCAAGCCATGTGCCAAATCTGTTTTGTTTTTAAGTTGTTGTAATTTAAGGTTTTTAAGTTTTTTGTGTGAGTGAAGGGTTGTAAGGTGTGTCACTATTGGCACACTCTAAAAAAGGCGATGTTTCGTTTTTGGCACACTGTTTTAGTGACCTAAATACATTACGTTAAAGTCTGCTTATGGCAGTTTTGCTGGGGATTAGATGAAGAGGGTCGGTTGTATATCGTTAAATCGCTACTCTTTAAGTATGAGCTCAAAAGCGTTTGACTTATTTATCGCTGCACACGATTATGCATTCATGTTTGGCTTGATGAGGAATTAAATCTTAGTTAATTTGAGTTACTGAAAATAAATTCAAACGAGTCTCCTTTAGGACTGAGTAACCTTATTATGCAAATATTTGATGTTCGAAATCCGTATTCCACCTTTTTTGTATTAGGCATAACAATAATCCTAATATTTAGTTTTTGGGGTATAGGGCACCAATCCGCAAACCTGCCGACGCATAAAAAAGTTGCAGAACAGTTCGTCATTTGGCAGCAAAATGAACCAAAAAGATACAGCTATATTGCGCGGGAAGGCTGTATGTATGTAGCGAGTGCAAAAGTGTTAGTTGTAAATGGCGTTCCTCTTTTTGAAAAGGTGGGGAAAATAGGTCATCAGTTAGTTATTGACGACCTCTTTAAAGCGGCGAATAAAGGGATTTTTGAAGCAGCGAGTATCGACATTCAATATCATCCCCAATTTGGTTTTCCTGAGCTAATTAAAGTTGATTGGAAAAAAGAAACAATCGACGACGAATGCTTTTACGAAATAAGTCAATTTAAAATTATTGAGTAACTAATCAATATTAATTAATCACTTCCTCCGTAACTTATTGCTCATTTCTGCTGGCACGTTATTTCTCCTACCCCTAATTATTTTAAAGCTTAATTTGCGCTTCTTGCGTCACTAAATGGTTTCAATAAATCAATTTTGTTGCATCTAAATTAATTTTAAGGGGTTTTATTTTTAACAAAATTAACATTGTAAGCTTTTGTTTTATAAGCAAGTGATAAAAAAATGATGCAAATATGAAGGAATAGTGACGTGATTAAATTGTGGCAATAAATAGATTGCAGTAATTCTGTGTTTGGTTTGAGAAAAGAACGTAAAAAAATAAAGCAACGCGCTTTCACTCAAAAAAAGAATCAATGTTTTATTGAACAAATTGAAGAAAGTATTAAAGGGGAAACCTTCATGCACAGATTAAGAAAAACAGGACTCGCATTGGCCATTGGTACGGCGTTTACAAGTTATGCTGCACTTGCCACGGTCACAACGGACATTCAGCGCGCCGACAGTGTTGTGCACAATGAGCTAGGACAAGCGACTTATATCATTAACCTAGTGGAACATGCCGCGTTTACTAAAAATCAACAAGAACGAATGAAAAATGTCGCGGCCACCAAATCACAACAAGCTGAAATTATTAGCCTATTACGCCAACTTGACGCGAACCTTGTTGTGCACGGTCAGGTAAGCCTTGTGGGTAATGCTATTAATCTGTCGGTCACGCCGAAAGCAATTGCAACGTTAAAAGGTAATACAGCAATCTCGTCAATTGTTCAGGTAGCTAAACATACTAAACACTCGCCAAAGAACTCGCCCGCTATGTCGACCGACTCCGGGCACTATGTATCGGTCAAAGCCAATGCCGCAACACAAAGCGGTAATGGGGTTAAAGTTGCGGTGATTGGTACTGGTGTCGACTACACCCATACGTCGCTCGGCGGCGATGGCACGCTTGACTCTTATATTGCCGCATGGACCAACGCATCAAACGACTATTCTGAATTTCCAACCGCAACCGTAGTCGACGGACGTGATTTCTCATCTGAATCAGGCTGGGGAGTTGATGTAAATCCGATTGACACTGCACTTGAATATCAACGTGATTACGGCGACTTTGCGGTGTATCCAACCGGTCAAGGTACTAAGATGGCGAGTATTGTGATGGAAAATGCGCCGAGTGCGCAGATTGTCGCCGTCAAAATAGCTAACCTTTCTGAAAATGACTGGGGCGGAATGAACTTTGCGTTGCCATCTACTTATACACTTGAGTCAGCAGTTGAGTGGATGATAGACCCAAATGCCGATGGTGATTTTAGCGACCGTGTGGCTGATCTGGTGGTGTTAGAAGCGATGGGCAGCGGTTTTGCTATTTTCGATAATGATACGCTAGGCACTGATCCAATTAACTTACACCAAAAATACCTGCAGTATTTATCGGCGGCGGATATGCTGGTGGTCACTGATACAGGTGGCATGCCTCTAGGCACCTCAAAATACAACTTAGGCTATGGTTCAGCGACACCCGAAGTACTCGGTGTTAACCCAATTCAAAAAGCTGAAGATGGCACCTATGTGACAACTGAGATGACAGCGCATGGCCCAGTGCGTATGAACGAAGAGGTCATTAAGCCAGATCTATCTGCGGTGACCAATGCGTCTGCGGCGATGGTGGGATCAGGTTCTGAGAATGTCGCTGTTGGCAATAGTTATGTGTCGGCGGCGACGGTCGCTGGGCAAGCCGCCGCAGTGATGTCAAATCGCCCTGAACTCTCTGCCGTTGAAGTCAAAGCGTTGTTGATGAATACGGCAAACCCCAATGTAGTCGAGTCGTTAGATACAATGAAAGCAGCTGAAGTAACCCACATTGGCCAAGGTGTCATTAACGTTGACGCTGCCTCAACATCACCGATTGTCGCGTGGGAAGAGCACAGCTACCAACCTTCTCTTAATTTTGGCATGCATGAAGTCGCAACCGAAAAAGTATTGGTCAAAGAACTGCGTGTAAAAAACCTAACCAATGAAGTGCAAACTTATCAATTGGCGGTAAATGCATTTAGTGAAAATAAAGTATCAACTAACGCGTTGACATGGCATGTACCGAGCGAGATTAACGTACCGGCGAATGGTTCACTGCTGGTGCCAGTATCAGTATCGATTGACGCGAACCAAGTTGAAAACTGGCCGCTCGCGAAAACCGAAAGCTTTAATATCGAAAATTGGCAAAAGATTGAGCAAAACGGTTATATTTCATTGACCGCAGATGATAAGCCCACGCTCAATCTTGCATGGTTATTAAAAGCACGTCCGCAAACCACAATCACTAAGCACTTTGCAACATATCAAGAACTCTTTGAAGGCGGGCCGAATGCCGATCGTTGGCCAAATGGCTCGTACCATTTCTCACAAGAATTCACTAATAACAGCTTAACTGACACCGACTTTATGCTCTTGCCTGTAATTAAAGATATAGGTGTTGAAATGCCAGAAGATAAAGACGTTAACGGCATAAAGTTACAAACGCTTGCTGGTGGTGTGATGCCTGAAGCGCAATGTAGCAGCGGCGAAAAGCTCGTACTTGCAGCTGGCTTTAGAGAGCGAGTTGATATTGCGCTTGCAAACTACTTAGACCGTGGGTCTGATATGCTCTATATCCAAGCATTTCGTGAGTCTGCAATTGACGAGCTAGGTATACGCGATAGCTTTATGGGCACGCCGGATCAATCGCCAAGTGATGAACAATCGGCATTTCGTATTCGAACACACATTAATGAATTAGGCCAACCACAAGCCTATTACATTGACCACAACAAAGAGTATGACTGGACCAATCCAATGAGTCGTTATACTAAGTCTGCATTACCGACCATAATGACACCAAACGGTAAAAATATTGTTGCGCAGTTCTGTACTAACGAACTCACGCACCATGATTTTGACGAACAAGAACTCACCAATAGTGGCATTGGCTACTTTGCTGAAACCGACCGCGTGTCGTTAATCGAACAAGGCGAGCCAATTCCGGTGCATAATATGTACTATGGCGGCGACGAGCAAGTAGTGACCTTTACCGATTGGTTTGGTAATGAAATAGAAGAGCGCTTTATGAATGCGTTAGCGGTTGGTTTTTCAAGTCTTGATAAAGAGCCGCTTGAAATCACAGAGTTCAGTAATGAAATTACCCTCGCGCCGGGAGAAACTGTGCGCTTGCAACAGTCTATCGACGCCTTTAGCAGTTGGGAAGGGATTGCTGGTGAAGGTTTTATGCTGCTTAGTTTGAATGATGATTTTAGGCTTGTATCGCCTGGCACAATGCAAGATAGTGACGGTACAATACTTCCGCAAGTTGTCGCTGAACAAACCTTTAACGTGGTTGAAACGGCAATCAGTAATGGCGATGTGATTGGACGCATTGAAACCGATACAGCAGGATTTTGGGCATTACTGCCTGATCAAGACGCTTATTCTCCGGGGCGCATTCAACTGCTAAATAGTCTTCCTGGAAATCCGGTTAGTGTTTCAAGCAATGGCGATATTGTGGTGCAAAATGCCGCTGCCCTTGATTACGAGATGCTGCCTAAGTTAACGCTTAGAGTGAATACTGTGCAAGGGAATACGCAAACCAATATCGTTGATGTGATGATTAATATTAAAAACGGTAATGATAATGCTCCTGTTGCAATCGTTGATGCAATGGAGCCAATTAGCTTAGAAAACGGCGAGTCATTATCAGTCAACGCGGCGCAGCATTTTGCTGAGGATATTGATGGTGATGTACTCACTTATTCAGCTGAGGGCTTACCTGAGGGGATCGTTATGGACGCAGCGACCGGGGTTATCTCAGGTTCATCAACCGTTGCTGGCAGTTACAACGTAACGGTAAGCGCGAGCGATGGCTTGGCATCAGCAAACATTTCTTTATCGCTAACTGTGGCCGCTGTGCCTCAAGTTGTTACACCAGAGCCGAGCAAGAGTTCGAGCAGTGGGTTATCAACTTTGTTACTACCATTGATGGGATTATTGGCGCTGCGTAGACGCAATAAATAAACGAGCTTAGTAATATTTTCATGTAATTATGTTACTTTTAAAAGCAAAGAGGGTGTTTAACACCCTCTTTTTTGTATCTGCTTTTTAGGTCTATAAAAGACGCCGTTATTGATGCTCTTTTTGCGCCGGATAAGGTGTATTCGTTCTAGAGTTTGTTTTTGTAGTCGGGTGTTAGTTGTGTTCGTTTTTTGTTTTGAGATGGGCAAGATGGCTTTTAAAAAGCCATCAAATTACGGGATGTGGCGCACCGTTAGTTATTGTGATTAAGGTTAGATATAACAATCGGCACTGATTTTAATAACGTGTTATTGGCGCTGATCTCGGCATGAAGCTGGGGCAACTTAAGCGCACTTAAGTCAGTTATTTCAATGGCAATTGGAAAGCGTACCTTGGTCTTTGCGGGCACTGAGAGTTTAGTTGGGTACTCGAGTTGCCAAAATTGTTCATCTGCTTGCAGATTAAGTGACAAGGTTTGTTTTTGGTTTGCTGTATTTTCTATGATTAAGTGTACCAGTTGGCGTTTTGTATTTGCCTGTATGGTCAGTTCGTCACTGAAAAACATATGCGAATTTATTATGGCGCTATTTGCAAGTGTTGTGCTTGTAAGGCACGCATTTATAGCAAGGGCGAGTAGTTTTTTACGCATACTATCTCCTTAAAATTGGTATTAACCTAGTTGTATCGTTTGTGACAGTTAATAACAATATGGTGACGGGGTAAGGCGCATCAGTTTTCTATCATTTTAATGTCTAGTTGTTTAAAAACAATTGGTTATGCTTTTATTAGAGTTTTGGTTGTGACGTGTTTTATTAGTTCGATTACAAAAGATAACAGGTTGTTAAACTAATTTATGAAGTTTTTTAAGTACAAATTTATTACACTCAGGTGAGTGACGATTTAAAGGGGAAACCATGGCAGCGGATAACGTAATAGACGTTTCAAAACCATTTGAAATTGCTGGTTGGCATGTCATACCCGCGTCATTGACGCTAAACAATAAGCACGAATCTCATCAGTTACCCGCCAAGGTTTTTCAAGTTCTGTTGTTATTAGTTGAAAACCACGGTGGTACGGTATCCCATCAGGCGTTTTACTCGTTGATTTGGAACGGCAATGAAAATGTTGCAAAGCGCGGACTGACTAATGCTATTTGGCAGCTAAGAAAAATTTTTGATAACCCGAGTAGCGATAAAAAAGGGCAAGGCTCAGAGAGTACGCACGAGATAGGTAAAACGCAAAGCGCAGATGAATCATCAATTAAAACAGTAGCCAAAACAGGCTATGAGTTGTTGTTACCGATTACGCAAGAGAGTAGCTCGATAAACAAAAATAGTGTAACTATGCTGAGTTTAAGTGCCTTTGCGTGCGTTGCTATACTTGTGCTGGCTGTTATTTGGTGGCCGCAAAACGTAGCTGTGAAGTATGGTAATCCTGAAAACTTAACCTACTTTCAAGGAATAGAGGAATACCCCAGTGTCTCGCCTGATGGTAAATGGCTCGCCTTTAGCTGGGAAGAGCAAAACGGTCATGGCCAACTCTTTGTAAAAAGTTTGCAAGAAAACGACGACACCCTTCAGCAAATTACCTTTGACCAAAGTGTACATGGCTCCCCAACTTGGTCGAGCAATAATATGGAGCTTGCGTTTACACGTATTAATCAAAACCAGGAATGTGAAGTGGTGCGCAAAAACTTGCTGTCGGCGGAAGAGTCAATTTTAACCTCTTGTTATTACGAACGCTTTCATCGTGGCTTAGACTGGGCAAACAATGGTGAGTACTTAGTTTTGAGCCGTTTAACGGTTGATAATATTCCCGCCTTATTCCGGTACGACTTTGCCGTTAAAAAGTTAGCACAAATTAGCTTTCCTAATATTAATGAGCGCGACACACAAATTAGTATTCACCCCAATAGTCAGCGCATTGCATTTGTACGCACCCAAGATACCCGCTCCGACATTTATATTTTAGATCAAGATGGCGAACACAAGGTTAGCCATATTGCGGTGCCAATTTATGGTTTAACCTGGACTCCGGATGGCCAGAGCATCCTAATTAATGCCTTGTATCAAGGTGAATCAAGTATCTGGCAGCTAGACCCAGATAGCGGTGAGCTGTCATTAGCGCTCAAAGATAGCACTCCATTTAATTTGGCAATCAATCCACTGACGCAAGCGGTTATTTACAGTAAACATAAGCCAGTTGAAAACATCTACAAAGTTGAAAATGGTGAGAGGCAGATTGCCGTAAGTTCGGCGGGGCGAGACCTATACCCGTCAGTATACGGCGATTTGATGGCCTTTATATCTAGTCGCAGCGGTCATTTTGATATTTGGTACAAAAGTTTAGCATCGGGTTTAAGTAAACCCATCACGCAAAATGAAGGGGTGGTTGGTTTACCTGTGGTGATTGATGAGCAAAAAGTGGCTTTTGTATTAACGCAAACCAATGCCGATGCGAGTGATGTCTATATTTATGATGTGCAATCAAACCAGCGTATTAATTTAACCAAAGATCAGGCGAACTATAAGCATTTAACTTGGTCGAGCGAGACCAAGAATCTTATTGTGAGTAGTGATCGCTCTGGTAGTTGGCAGCTATGGCAGTACAATTTGCAAAGTGCTCAATTTAAAAGGCTCACTGAAACGGGTGCCAGCTACGGGTATCAATCGGGTCAAACGTTGTATTTTTCGCGTGACAATCAAAGTGGTATTTGGCGTTTACAAGATGGCGAGCTTGAAAATATTATGCCGCATTTAGCCAGCGAGGACTGGGGAAATTGGTTGTTGGCTGACGGTGGCATTTACTATGTGAATCGTACTCATCAACAAACTGGGATTTATTTTTCTCAGTTATCAAATGAAAGAGATACACTATTTATGCCGTTTGATAAAAATGAAATAAAACGAAACCGCGCAATCGCATTTCATGATGAGCATTTTTACTTGACCTTAATTGGCGCACACCAAGCTGATATTTTGGTCGCGACGCCACTTGAAAATTAAGACCAAATGTTATTTTAGTGATTTAGTCAGCTCATGTTTAGATATCGACTGTAAGAGTACGAAAAATATGCAAACAAGGTGTAATTTAAACTCTGGTAATAAAGTGCTACTTATCAAAAAGATGATACATAAATGTTAATGATTCATTATTTTGCAAAGGTTTTTGGGTACGTAACCACTTACATTATGTAATTAATACCAAGGTCTATGTGACAAATTGTATAAAAACTTCAAAACTTGTTCTAAATCATAAAAAGTTGTCAAATTAGGCAGTACTATCCCTTCAATTCTGTGTTTTTAGGGGATAGGTTTTAATGCCAACTGCGAGTGCGTCGAATAAATTACTAGTGTCGGATGTGATGTCAACACAGTTACTGCTATGCCAGCGTAAAACGCCTTTGATTGAGTGTGCAAAGTTAATGCGAGAGCATAATGTTAGTTCAATTTTTGTCGAAGAAAATGGGCAAATTATCGGTATTTGGACAGAAGCAGATAGCATTCATCTCGATTTTTCTTCATGCACATTTCAATCGCAGTCTATTGAAGAAGTGATGAACTTCCCTGTAAAACGAGTCACCCCCAATACGCTGCTATCAGAAGTGACTATGCAGTTTCATAGTAATGGCCTCAGACACTTGTTAGTGACCGACAGAGAACGCCCAGTTGGTGTGATTAGTTTAAGTGATGTGGTCCATAGCCAGGGACTAGAACATTACCTTCATTTTAAAACGATTTCCGAGAGTTATTGCCGAAAGGTGCCGATTGTCGATGCCAATGCACCAATTGAACAAGTTACTGATGCGATGCAGCGCCATAATTCAAACTATGTTTTGATTGAAAACAAAGAGCTTTCATTGTCAGGCATTATTACCGAGCGTGATGTACTTAATATGGTATTGCAAGAAAGGCATGATTTGCCCTGTTGGCAACACGCAAGTTGGCCATTGATGTGTGTTAATGAATCGACCAGCTTATTTAAAGCATACCAATTGTTAAAGCTAAAAAAAATCCGTCATTTAGTAGTTGAAAACGAGGCCGGTAATCTTGTTGGGGTGTTATCGCTCAAGCACATTATGACTGAAATCGAAACAGCCTATATGATAGAGCTTGAGGCCATATTATTACAGCGAGACCACGCTCTTAAAAAGTCAGAGAAAAACCTTTATTTAGCAAAACAAATTATCAACGCTTCGCTTGATGGCATTATGATCACCAATAGTAAAGGTGAAATTATGCAAGTAAACCCTGCCTTTACACAATTGACAGGCTTTGCAGCCAGTGAGGTTGAAGGTAAGCGTCCTAATATTTTAAGTTCCGGACGCCATGACGGCCAGTTTTATGATGCCATGTGGCAGTCATTGCGCCGAAAAGGGGTATGGCAGGGTGAGATTTACAACCGAAAGAAAAATGGCGAAATCTATTTAGAATGGCTTACTATCATTGAAATAAAAGAATCGGAAGAAGAAGAGGTTCTTTACGCCGCTATATTTAGCGACATCACCGAACGTAAGCGCAACGAAAAGCGCATTAAAACGCTTGCTTACTTTGATGAATTAACCCACTTACCTAACCGCCGTTTATTTAGCGATCGCTTAGAAATGGCCCTTGCTACCGCGCATCGCGACCAACAAAAGGTAGCGGTGATGTTTTTAGACCTTGACCACTTTAAGCAAGTGAACGATACGCTCGGGCATAGCGTGGGTGACGAGTTACTGCAGCAAGTCGCTAAACGTTTACAAAGTTGCCTACAAGAAGGCGATACACTTGCACGGTTAGGCGGTGACGAATTTACGTTGTTACTAACCGAAGAGAATGAAGTTGAAAACATTCAGGCGTATGCAAGTTCGTTAATTAATGTACTTAAAGAGCCGTTTTATATTAATCAAACTGAGCTTAGTATAACAACGTCAATTGGCGGTGCTATTTACCCTGACGATGGTGCTGATTCTGAAAGTTTGTTAAAACATGCCGACATTGCGATGTATCGCTCCAAAGAGCTCGGTCGTAATTCATTTCAACTCTTTAAGCCTGCAATGAATGCCCGCTCGTTAGAGCGAATGGCAATTGAAAAGCGTATTAAAAAAGCGTTGCAGCATAATGAATTTGAGCTCTATTATCAGCCCAAGGTGGATGCAAAAAACAATGCACTGGTGGGGTTAGAGGCTTTGGTTCGCTGGCAAGATCCTGAACTTGGTTTTGTTTCGCCAGCGTGCTTTATTCCACTTGCCGAGGAGATTGGCATTATTGTGGATATTGATTTGTGGGTATTGGATGCCGCATGTCGTCAAATTAGTTTGTGGCAGCAACAAGGCGTTAAGTTTGAAAGGGTCTCTATCAATGTTTCGGCATTACATTTTACTCAAGGTAATTTAATCAAAGCGGTCGAAGCGGCGTTATTAAAATGGCAAGTAGCAGGGCGTTTTTTAGAAATCGAAATCACCGAAAGCAGTTTTATTCGCTCGCTCAAGGATGCAAAAAAAGTGCTTAATGCACTCAAGCTACTCGGTGTTAAATTGGCGTTAGATGATTTTGGTACCGGTTACTCGGCGCTTAGCTATTTGACCCGGTTACCGATTGATGTACTAAAAATTGATGCCAGCTTTATTGCCAAAGTTCCCGATGAATATGGTAATAGCCAAATAGTGCGTGCAATTGTCGCGCTTGCCCACAGTTTGAATCTAGAGCTGGTGGCCGAAGGGGTTGAAAAACAACACCAACTCGACTTTTTACAACAACTTAATTGTCATCATATTCAAGGCTATTTTTATAGTAAACCACTCACAGTAGATGAGTTTGAACGTTTTTCGCTGCCACAAAAAGGGTTGGTTTTATTGAGTGAGTAATACTTTTTATCTGATTTGTGTGTTGTTTGACTATATTGAGGTTTTTAGTAAGTAGGGCGCCAATTCTCGGCTGTGTGCGTTAATAGCTAGATAATTACTTGGATAGTAAAAACGTGACTCACGCTTTTACTATCTAGAGTCGGTTTTCCTATGAATGGCTCACCGTTACTTCATATGAGGTAAACTTACGAATGTTGATCACACCCGTATCAAAAATCAGATATTGCCCTTTAATGCCTTGCAAAATGCCCGAAATATCGGGGTTTTTATCAAAGTTAAACGAACTGATTTTGGTCGGGTAAGCGTCGACTGGGTAATTGAGTTCCACTACTTCTTCGTCAAGCTCTGTAATTGCCGTTGCACTAAAAAGTTCGGCAAGCTCAGTGAGTTTTGGTTTAATTTGCGCAATTAATTGATCACGTTCAGCTTTTAAATCGACTTCGCTTGAGAGGCCTTTAAGCATGTTGCGCCAATTCGTTTTGTCGGCAATAAACTCGGCTAACGCTACTTCCACTAAACCTGATTGCAGGCGCGTTTCAACTTTAAAAATGGGTAGTGCTTGGGTTGCACCTTGGTCAATCCAACGGGTTGGAATTTGTGTATGACGGGTGATGCCAACTTTTATACCTGACGTATTTGCTAAGTAGACGTAGTGCGGGATCATACAGTTTTGTTCGCCCCACTCAGGCTCACGGCAAGTGCCTTTATCAAAGTGACAGGTCTCTGGCTTCATAATGCACATGTCGCAACTCGCGAGTTTTCGCATGCAGACAAAGCAGTGTCCTTGAGAGTAACTTTTTTTGGTTTTTTTGCCGCAGTTTCGACAAAATATTTGCCCGGTAAAGGATAAGCTTAATTGTTTACCAATAAGTTGATTAAGTTCTAATGTTTGCTCGCCAACAGGTAATTGATAGCTGATTGGTGACGTTAAAGAACTGGTTAATTTGTTTAATGTGCCTTGCATAGTTTCGCCCCTTTATGCATAAGTAATTCATGCTAGCAAAGGGGAAGAGGCTCTGCAATCTCAGTTAGTCGGCTGTGCTATTGTTTGCTGTTTTTGTCAGCGATTGTTGTTTTAAATAAAACAGCAATTGGCTGATATTCATGCGCTCACCAAGTACCTCTCCTTGCACGTATTGGCTGCCACAATCTGAAATCACATCAAGTAAGTGGTGTTGATCAACCCCGGTGGTGATCACTTCCATATTGAAACGGCGCGCCATCGCAGTGAGCGAAGTTAAAAACAGTGTAAACTGCGATATGTTAGGGTGTTCTTGAATAAACAGCGGATTGAGCTGCAAGATACTGTATTGGTTGTCGACAAACTTTAATAAACTTGTGAAGTCGCCCGAAAAGTTATCACAGCCTAGGTTAAACCCTGTGCTGTGCAGGTACGAGAGTAGTTCTTTATAGTTTGCTTTGTTAATTAAGTTGGTATCAAAATTTGTTAGCAACGTGAAATAGCGCTCAGTATTAGGCGTTTCTGAAAATATATCGCTGAATTCTTGAATATAACCGCTTGATGGCAAGTGATGTAAATCAAGCGTGATGTACCACTGAAGCTCGCTATTAAGAGTGAGAACACTTTGTCGTGTTTGATGTACAGTTTTTAATAGCCAAGAGTTCAGTGCAAAGCTGAGGCCTGTTTCTTTAGCTGTTTGAATAATATTACGCTCTGGGATCACACCATATTTAGTATGTTTCCAATAAATTGAGCAACGTAAACCATGTAATGATTTACCATTGGTTGTAAAAATGGGCGTGTAATGCAAACTCAAGGCTTCTTTGCTGAGCGCTTGTTGGAGCTCTGTCGCAAGTGCTAACTTTTGTGCCACGCTCTGGCTATCGCTGCGTTGATAAAAGCTAATCGCTAAGTTCTCTTGATGTGCTTTATTGAGTGCTTGCCATGCACGGCGCATCATAATGTCACTTTTGTCGTCTGATAACGTGCTGTCGCAAACCGCTAAATGAGTTGAAAGGTCAATCAGCAGGCCATTCACGTCAATTGAACTTGGAATACTGGCTTGAATTTTATAGAGCAGTTTAGTCAACATATCCTGATTGATGCGGTGCGATAGTAAAATACCAAACACACCGTCTCGTAAATGGCTTAATTTTATTTGGTTATTCACACGTACTTCAATATCAAATAAGCCGCTTTCGTGATTTAAAATAGGCTGTAAACTAAGGCGTATTGTGTCAAGTAAATGTTGTTTTTCATTCTTTTGTAAATAGGGTAAAAATTGGGCAAAGTTTTTGACTTCAATTAAGCACACAGAAAAACGGCGTTGTTCTTCGAGTAATTGTTGCACTCGATATTCGAATAAGGTGTGGTTTGGCAAGTTGGAGCTATTATTGTGCGTGGCTCTAAAATAATTTTTTTGTTGCTCAAAACTAAACTTGTCGGCTAATGCGAGCGCCATTAATACGACTTCAAGTAACACACCAATTAAAAACGCATGGCGCGTGATAAAGGTGTATTCGATTACACCAAGTAGCGTGAGTGGCTGTACTAGGGCACCAATGATGAGTGGTAACCAAGATATAAAATAAAACTTTGCCCATTTAAAATCGGTTAAAAGGCGATTAAATATGATGATAATAAATACGATATAAAGCAGCGCCATATTTATAAAAAAGAGCGGTGCAGCATGGTATTCAATTAAAAGCAGGCTCACGGCGGCACATGTTGCTAAACATACTAAAGCAAACTTAATGACTTTGTTGAGGCGCGAAACCAGTAAGTGGTAGCGTAAAAAGCGCGATGCAAACAATAAGGCAGATATCGCAATACAGAAATTAAAGAACACCACATAGTGCTGAAACAGGCTTTGTAACCAAAGCGGCCAAAGGTAATAGCCAAAACCAAGTACACAGCCGAGTAAAATGAGTGTTGCCGCAATATAGCTAATATAAGCAAGGTAAACCGGGTCTTTAATCGTCGTGTAGAGGACAATATTGTAGAGCGAAATCATCACTGCAACGCCAATAAAAATACCCCAAATTAAATAACTGCTCTGCTGCAATTTTTGAAAATTTTCTACTTGGTAAGTATTGATGGGCGTTTTTGCTATGCCATTAGTGCGTATTTTTACGAGCAATGTGATTTTTTCTTTTTCTTCAATCGAAAAGGCGTAGTGGGGAAAAGCGTAGTCTGTTTTGCTCAGTCCCTTTATGGTGTCGCCGAGTAACTGTGAATCGATGCGATTACCGTCTTTTAGCAGCCAAATTGAGAGCTTATCGACCATCGGGTTATCAAAGTGGCTGACTAACGAAATACGCTCTTTTGCGCGATTGTGAAAGGTAATCTTAAGCCAATAGCTTTGCTCGCCAAGCTCCCAGGGAACCAAGGCTAGCGGAGCGGAAGTAAGCTCTGGATGTGATATGACTTGTTGCCAAGACAAGTTGTCTTGTTCATCGACTAAGTAACTGGTTTGTGTATAGACGGGGTGAGTGCGTTCAATGCGGTCACTAATTGGGTCGCCGATTGATACGATCAACATAATCGCTGATGTTAATATCAGAAAAAGTAAAAACGCTGAGTACAGACTAAATATTTGTGCGCGTTGTTTCATAATTCGATTTGTTGAAAGTCACCAATTTTAATGTAGCATTGAAATAACAATCTGTATTTCAATCTCGGTGATAAAATACGAGAAAGCACCCTAGGTGCTTTCTCATGGGGTTGGTTATTTTGCGTTTTCACGCTCAATTGCACGGTATGCAATGTCGGTGCGGTATTCTACACCTTGCCAATTAATTTCTTTCAGTAATGTATAGGCATTTTGTTGCGCGGCTGTCACGGTTTCGCCAAGCGCAGTCGCACATAATACACGGCCTCCGGCAGTAACAACATCGTTCTCAACTTGTTTAGTACCTGCGTGGAATACTTTAGCATCGCTTGCATAGTCAGTACGAAGGCCTGAAATTACATCGCCTTTCGGGTATGAACCCGGATAGCCTTTCGCTGCAAGCACAACACCCACTGCGGCACGCGGATCAAATTGAATACTGGTTTGGTCAAGTTGTTCGTTATTAGCGGCTTCAATTAAAGACACTAGGTCCGACTGTAAACGCAACATAATAGGCTGTGTTTCAGGATCACCAAAACGACAGTTATATTCAATGACTTTCGGTGTACCATCAGCTGCAATCATTAAACCAGCATATAAAAAGCCTGTGTACGGGTGACCTTCTTGTGCCATGCCTTCAACGGTTGGCATGATCACTTCATTCATAATGCGCTCATGAATTTCAGGAGTTACAACCGGTGCAGGTGAGTATGCACCCATACCGCCTGTATTAGGGCCTTTATCTTCGTTGTATGCACGTTTGTGATCTTGTGAGGTGGCAAATGGCAATACATTTTTGCCGTCAACCATAACGATAAACGATGCCTCTTCACCAGTTAAGAACTCTTCAATTACAACACGGCTACCTGCTTCGCCAAACGCGTTACCAGCAAGCATGTCGCGAATTGCCGCAATTGCTTCGTCATTGGTCATGGCAACGATAACACCTTTACCTGCTGCTAGGCCATCTGCTTTAACAACGATTGGCGCACCTTTTTCTTCAACATAAGCAATTGCTGGTTCAATCTCTTCAAATGTTTGATAGTCAGCTGTTGGGATCGCATGGCGTGCCAAAAAGTCTTTAGTGAATGACTTTGAGCCTTCTAATTGCGCGGCACCTGCGGTTGGGCCAAAAATAGCAAGGCCCGCTTCGCGGAATTTATCGACCACTCCTAATACAAGTGGGGCTTCAGGGCCAACAATCGTCAGTTCGACCGCATTTTCCTGTGCAAATGTAAGCAGGGCATCTAGGTCTTCTACGCCAATTGCTACATTCTCAAGTTTTGCTTCAAGCGCTGTACCGGCATTGCCTGGTGCAACAAATACTTTTTCTACTTTTGATGATAGTGCCGCTTTGTAAGCTAAAGCGTGTTCACGACCACCGCTACCAATTACTAATACATTCATTGGAAAATCCTAATTAATTTTCAGGTTTTTTAAACTTTAATGTCATGCGATCACTTTCGCCGATGGCGTTGTATTTGGCCATATCGTTGTCACCAAGCGCAAGTCGTGGTGGCAGGGTCCAAACACCTTTCGGGTGATCTGCTGTATCAAGTGGATTTGCATTAATTTCGCTTGTTGCTACTAATTCGAACCCGGCATTTTGTGCAAGTTCAACAACCCAACTTTGCTTCACATAGCCTGAGCGTTTTGCTTTAGCCCCATCACGCTCTTCTGGTAAGCGATGATCAACAATCCCAAGTACACCACCTGGTTTCAACGCGGTATAAAATGCTTTAAACGCATTCTCAATACCTTGTTGGTCTTGTTGCATGTACCAATTATGTAAATTGCGGAATGTTAGCACCATATCAGCACTATTTTCAGGCGCTATTTGATGGTGTGTGCCAGGGTAAAATTCACTCATGCGAACGGCTTCAAAAGCCTCGTTTTTCGCGATCTTCGCATTAAAGTTGCTGAGCGAACGTTGGTAATATTTTACGTTTGAATCAGAAGGAAAGTGCGCCGCATAGTAAGCACCGTTTTCTTTTAGCGTTGGTGCTAAAAGCTCTGTATACCAGCCTCCGCCAGGCCAAATTTCAACCACTGTCATTGTTGGTTCAAGACCAAAAAACGCCAGTGTTTCTTTTGGGTTGCGGTAAATATCGCGGCTTTTATTTTGCTCACTGCGATAATTGGCCGTACTTGCTTTATCTAATAAGCTATTAAAATCGGTAGCTGCACAACCTGATAATACTACTGAGGTTGCGAGCGCTAGCGTTTTTAAACTTAATTTCATTCTAGATCCCTGTTTTATTATATTTATGAATTAGCAACAATATAGCAAAGCCCCGCAGCCAAAGGCTAGACGGGGCTTATTTTATTAGTGGCGGAAATGGCGCATTCCAGTAAATACCATTGCCATGCCATGTTCGTCTGCTGCAGCGATTACTTCTTCGTCACGCATTGAACCACCTGGTTGGATAACCGCAGTGATACCTGCTTCTGCTGCCGCATCAATACCATCACGGAATGGGAAGAATGCATCAGAGGCCATGACCGAGCCTTTCACTTCAAGGTTTTCATCAGCGGCTTTAATACCTGCTACCTTCGCTGAGTAAACGCGGCTCATTTGGCCTGCACCCACACCAATTGTCATACCATCTTTTGCATAAACAATGGCGTTTGATTTAACAAATTTGGCTACTTTCCAGCAGAAGTAAAGGTCTTTTAATTCTGTTTCAGTAGGCTGACGTTTTGATACAACAGTGAGGTCACCGATTTGAACCATGCCTTGGTCACGGTCTTGTACTAAGATACCACCGTTAACACGTTTAATATCGACACCCGTTGTTTTGGTTGACCATTGGCCACACTCTAAAAGGCGAACATTTTGCTTCGCTGAAACAATTTGTGCTGCTGCTTCAGATACTTTAGGTGCAATAATAACTTCAACAAACTGACGAGAAACAATTGCTTCTGCTGTATCAGCGTCAAGCTCTTGGTTAAAAGCAATGATGCCACCAAATGCAGACGTAGGGTCTGTTTTAAATGCGCGATCGTAAGCTTCAAGAATGTTATCGCCGATTGAAACACCGCAAGGGTTCGCGTGCTTTACAATAACACATGCTGGTACGTCGAACTCTTTAACACATTCAAGGGCTGCGTCAGTGTCAGCAATATTGTTATATGAAAGTGCTTTACCTTGGAGCTGCTTTGCAGTCGCAACCGATGCTTCTTCAACGTTGTTTTCAACATAAAATGCAGCATCTTGATGCGAGTTTTCACCGTAGCGCATATCTTGCTTTTTAGTGAACTGGAAGTTAATTGTACGCGGGAATTTAGAATCTTCGGTTTCGCTTGCATTTTCGCTGTAATCTGGCACTTGTGTACCAAAGTAGTTTGCAATCATGCCGTCGTACTGTGCTGTGTGCTCAAAGGCAGCGATAGCAAGGTCAAAGCGAGTTTGATATGTCGTTGCGCCGTCGTTAGCATCCATCTCCGCAATAACACGGTCGTAATCAGCCGCGTTAACGATAATCGTCACGTCTTTATTATTTTTAGCGGCAGCACGTACCATAGTTGGTCCACCGATATCGATATTTTCAATCGCATCTTCAAGTGAACAATCAGCTTTGGCAACGGTTTGGGCAAATGGGTATAGATTCACCACAACCATATCGATAGCTGAAATGTTGTTGTCAGCCATGACATCTTCATCTTGGCCACGGCGTGCTAAAATGCCACCGTGAATTTTTGGGTGAAGAGTTTTAACACGACCATCCATGATTTCTGGGTGGCCTGTGTGATCTGATACTTCAGTCACTGCTATGCCGTTGTCGGCTAGAAGTTTACATGTACCGCCGGTTGATAATAACTCGACGCCTTTTTCTGACAAAGCGCGAGCAAATTCGACGATACCTGTTTTGTCTGACACGCTTAATAGTGCGCGGCGAACTGGACGAAGTGTATCCATGGTCGTTGTGATTACCTCAATTTGATTGATAGTGCGAGAAAACACTTAATTTTAACTTAATTTTGCTTTTAAAACGATTATTTTAAGCTCGTTTTTTAAACAATGACCTGTAGCGCTGGTCACTCTTTGTTTTCAGTTGATGTGAAAACAAAAAAGCACCCGAGGGTGCTTTTTATTTGCACCCGAAGGTGCGTGTAATTAGTTCATGCCGTACTTTTTAAGCTTCTTGCGAAGTGTACCACGGTTGATACCTAACAAGATTGCTGCGCGTGTTTGGTTACCGCGCGTGTAAGTCATTACTTCTTCAAGTAGTGGCGCTTCTAATTCTGAAAGAACAAGCTCATAAACGTCTTGTACATCTTGACCATTTAATTGCTTAAGGTAGTGATGAACTGCTTTTTTTACAGCGTCACGTAGTGGCTGAGGTTTCTCTTGTGACTGAACATGAGCGTTAGTGATAAATGGAGAAGTCACGTTTTGTTCGAACATTGTCTTTCTTTCTCTTTTCTTTAGTCTAGTGTTTCAAAGTACTTTTCTAATGCATCGATTTGCGCTTGTTGCTCATCGAGGGCATTAAATACTCGCCTAAATTGACCATCACGGTCATGAGTTTGCAAATACCAGCCAACATGCTTGCGTGCTATACGAACGCCCATTACATCCCCGTAAAACAGATGAAGATTAATTAAATGCTCCATCAGAATTGTGCGTACTTCGCTGATCGCGGGTACGGCTAGCAATTCGCCTGTTTTTAGGTAGTGGTCAATCTCTCGGAAAATCCAAGGGCGACCTTGGGCAGCACGGCCGATCATGACGGCATCTGCTCCTGTAAAATCTAATACTTGTTTTGCTTTTTGTGGTGAATCAATATCACCATTGGCAACCACAGGTATTGATACAGAACGTTTGATATCCTTAATCGTTTGATACTCTGCCTGGCCTTTGTACATACATGCACGTGTGCGACCATGTACGGCTAACGACTGAATACCGTTTTGTTCTGCAATTTTTGCAATCTCAACACCGTTACGATTATCAGTGTCCCATCCGGTTCGGATTTTTAGTGTGACGGGAACATCAACGGCGTTAACCACTGCCTTAATGATCTCATCCACTAAATCGGGATACTGTAATAGCGCTGAGCCTGCTAATTTCTTATTTACTTTTTTTGCCGGACACCCCATGTTGATATCAACAATTTGGGCGCCATTGGTTACGTTGTACTGTGCGGCTTGTGCCATTAACTCAGGATCTGCGCCGGCAATTTGTACCGAACGAATACCCGACTCTCCGCTGTGATCCATGCGGCTCATCGATTTTTCTGTGCGCCAAACTTTTGGGTTTGACGAGAGCATTTCAGAAACAGCTAAGCCAGCTCCAAGGCGGCGACATAGTTGTCTAAATGGTCTATCCGTAATGCCGGCCATCGGCGCGACGATTACATTGTTATCGAGTTGGTATGGGCCTATTTTCACAGTATTACTTGGTCACCAATCAAGGGGCGCTAAGTTTACGGCTTTTTTTACAAAAATCAAAGACTATATTTTGAACAAAAGTGTTTTTTTTTAAACTTTTTGTATTGACATTTAGTAACAGTATGAAGAAGGCAAAAATAACCAACAATTAGCTAAAAAAAATAACAAAGCCTTAACCTAAAGTTGTAGGCGTTTGTTATTTTCTAGTTGTTATGAAAAAGATGGTTAAGGGTGTTTTACACCTGAAACACGCACCCATTCGCCTTTAATTTGCGTGTCATCGAGAGTTGCAAATTGCTGATAGATGGTGCGAACCGATTCTGCTTGCTCTTCTAAAATACCTGACAGCGCAAATTGCCCCGAAGGTTTAAGTAAACCGAGAATAACCTGATGTAATTCTCTTAGTGGCTCGGCGAGAATATTGGCAATCACAATATCCGCTTCGAACTCAGGTTGATCTTCGGGTAGATAAACCTCAAGTTGATCGGCAACTTGGTTGCGCTCTGCATTGTCTTTACTGGCAGCGAGCGCTTGTGGATCTATATCAATACCAATAACGCGTTTTGCGCCGAGTTTGATCGCTGCGATGCCTAAAATACCGGAACCGCAACCAAAATCGACCACGGTTTTACCGCTCAAATCGATACTATCTAGCCAACGCAGACAGAGTGCCGTTGTGGCATGGGTGCCGGTACCAAATGCAACGCCTGGGTCGAGCATGACATTAACGGCACTGGGGTCGGGTACATCGCGCCAACTAGGACAAATCCAAAGTTTTTCGCCAAATTGAATTGGGTGGAAGTTTTCCATCCACTCACGAACCCAGTCTTTGTCTTCAAGTTGCTCAATTTTATGAGGTACACCGTCTTTGAATTGTTGCTGTTTCTCTAAATAAGCGAGCACTTTCTTCATATCGTGATTGGCTTCGTATAAACCGATTACGGTGGTATTGGCCCACAGTGTCACTTCGCCGAGCTTAGGTTCGTAGATTGGGGTATCTTTGGCATCAACAAAGGTTACAGATGCAGCGCCCGTAGCCATTAAGTAGTCACTGATCACTTCGGCGTGTTGTTTGGTGGCATTTATACGAATTTGGATCCAAGCCATATTATAATCCTCTACAAAAAAGGCCGCGTTAAGCGGCCTTAATACATATTATTTACTTACTGATTAGCCTTTAAAATCTAAGAAGCTTTTCAGTAGATCTGAGCGTGAAGGGTGGCGAAGTTTACGTAACGCTTTCGCTTCAATCTGACGAATACGTTCACGTGTTACATCAAATTGCTTGCCTACTTCTTCAAGTGTATGGTCAGTATTCATGTCGATACCAAAACGCATACGAAGTACTTTGGCTTCACGTGCAGTCAAACCTGCTAATACGTCGTGCGTTGCACCTTTTAAGCTTTCCATTGTTGCCGAGTCAATCGGTGATTCAATGGTGCTGTCTTCAATAAAGTCACCTAAGTGCGAATCTTCATCATCGCCGATAGGTGTTTCCATTGAAATTGGCTCTTTCGCAATTTTAAGTACTTTACGGATTTTGTCTTCTGGCATTAGCATGCGTTCAGCTAATTCTTCCGGCGACGGCTCACGACCCATTTCCTGTAGCATTTGACGCGAAATACGATTTAGTTTGTTAATCGTTTCTATCATATGTACTGGAATACGAATGGTACGTGCTTGGTCGGCAATTGAACGTGTAATTGCTTGTCGGATCCACCATGTTGCGTAAGTTGAAAACTTATAACCGCGGCGGTATTCAAACTTATCAACTGCTTTCATAAGACCTATGTTACCTTCTTGAATCAAATCCAAGAACTGTAAACCACGGTTGGTGTACTTTTTAGCAATTGAAATTACAAGACGTAAGTTGGCTTCAACCATCTCTTTTTTCGCACGGCGTGCTTTCGCTTCACCGATTGACATACGACGGTTAATGTCTTTAATACGTTCGACTGAAAGTCCGGTGCTTTGCTCAATTTGTTTTAGCTTGTTAATGCAGCGTTCAATCTCAGGCTTAACTTCAACTAGTTTTGTTGAATAGCTTTCACCGGCATTGATTTCAAGATCAAGCCAAGCTGCATCTGTTTCGTTATTAGCGAAATGACGAACAAATGTTTTCTTAGGAAGTTTTGCAACTTGTACCGCTTGCTTCATGATGATGCGCTCTTGCACACGCAATTTATCCATCATGTCACGCATGTTTTTAACCATGCGGTCAAACTGTTTTGGCACTAGCTTGAATGTTTTAAATAGCTCACCAATCTCTGTAATTGCAGCTTTTGAATCAGGATGGCTACGGCCTTTTTCTTCGAATGTAACGCGTGCTTGGCTATACAATGAACGTAGTTTTTCAAAGTGTTCGCGCGCTTCTTCAGGATCTGGACCTGTATCTGCTTCTTCTTCATCTTCGTCAGAGTCATCGCTTTCTAAATCGGCATCTTCGTCGTCAAGTTGCTCTTCATTAAGCTCTGAACCAATGTGAGTCGCAGAAATAATTGTTTCTTCGGCATCTGGGTCAAAGAAACCAGTAATAATGTCGCTGAGGCGGATTTCTTCCGCTTCAAACATATCCCACTGTTCAAGTAGGTAATTAATCGCTTCAGGATATTCAGCAACAGATATTTGAACCTGGTTAATACCGTGTTCAATACGCTTTGCGATATCAATTTCGCCTTCGCGAGTTAGTAGTTCTACCGTGCCCATTTCACGCATATACATACGTACAGGGTCTGTGGTACGGCCAATTTCTTTTTCTACTGTTGCAAGTGCTGCTGCCGCAGCTTCTGCTGCGTCTTCATCGGTTGTTGTTTCTTGCATCATTAGTTCATCGGCGTCAGGTGCATTTTCGCTTACCTGAATACCCATGTCGTTAATCATACTAATGATGTCTTCAACTTGCTCCGAATCAATAATGTCTTGTGGAAGGTGATCGTTCACTTCAGCAAACGTTAAATAACCTTGCTCTTTACCTTTTTGAATCAGGAGTTTGAGTTGTGACTGAGGGGTTGGCTCCATAGAGATATTCTCTTCCACTTTGATAAGTTGATACAACGGGCGTCTTAAGCTCAAAAAAAGACGCAGTGAATAGTGCAGTATAACACGTACTTTTTTTTCTGACTAGCCCAGCGAGTAAGGTTTAGGCGTCTTTTGTACTTTTTAATGCTTGCATTAAGAGTAAGTATTCTTGACGCTCTTGACTCGAAAGTCCCTGTGTCTTCTCTTTTATTAATAAGGTCTCAAGGCGATGATTTAAACACTGGTCTTCAATAAATTTAAAGGTATGTTGAAAATCATTAATGAGCGTCTCTTCATCGACTTGGTGTTGCCACTGTGCCAGTTTTGCGAGCGGCGCATAGTTTTGTGAATCGCGATAATGCTCAAGTACTTGGCCCGTCGTTATGGTTGGGTGTTGCAAACACATTGCCTGTAACTCCAAAAACAGACTGATCCCCGGTACTTTCATGGTACTTAAATCAGGTAGGTAGTCGACTTCTTTGGCAAGCTGCGGGTGCTGTAATAGCAAACCAATTGCGCGGCGCATCGGCGTAATTTTAAATTTCTTTTGTAAACTCTGCTGTTGTTTTGGTGTTTTGATCTTTTGTGATAATTGTTCTTTGGTGCGCCCGATAAGACGCGCAAGTTTGGTTAGCAAGTTTTCAAGGTAAAAGTCGCTTGGTACTTTTTCAATCAGCGGCAGGGCAATCTGCAATAATTTTGCTTTGCCTGCATCGGTTGCTAAGTCTAAATCGAGTGACAGTTTTTCAAATAGCAAGGCAGAAAAATCGGTGGCATCGTCAAAACGCAGTTCAAATTTTTCTTTACCTTCTTTTTGCACTAATGAGTCAGGGTCTTCACCGTCTGGTAAAAATACAAACTGGAGTGATTTTCCATTATTTAAGTACGGTAGTGCATTTTCGAGTGCGCGCCACGCGGCATCGCGTCCGGCTCTATCTCCGTCATAACAGCAAATTATGCGATCTGTGTTACGAAAAAGCGTTTGAATGTGCTCCGGTGTGGTTGCCGTACCAAGCGCTGCGACTGCATATTCAATACCTTGCTCAGATAATGCAACGACATCCATATAGCCTTCAACAACTAACACTTGATGCAGCTTTTTATGAGCGTGCTTAGCTTCATATAAGCCGTATAATTCAAATCCTTTATGGAAGATGCGTGTTTCAGGTGAGTTTAAATACTTTGGCCCGTTATCCTGGTTATTCATGACTCGGCCACCAAAGCCAATCACTCTGCCTCGTTTATCGCGGATTGGAAACATCAACCGATCGCGGAAAAAGTCAAACTGCTTTGTAGGGCCTTTTTCAGTTGCTAGCTTTAAATCGATCAGCTGTTGCTTGCTATTGTTATTGCGGGCAAAAGTTTTAAGTAAGCTATCCCATTCATTCGGTGCATAACCTATTTGATATTTTTTTACTGTTTCGCCAGATAGGCCGCGCCCTTTCACATACTCAATGACTTGTTGTGAGTTGCGATGATGTTTAAGTTGATGCTGATAAAACTTGGCGGTTTGTGCCATCAGTTCATAATCTGAACGGCGTTGCTCTGTACTAACTTGTGGCCCGCTGTGCTGATTTGACTGCTCTCTTGGTACTTCTAAATGGAGTAGGGCAGCGAGCTCTTCGATCGCGTCAACGAATTCAAGCTTTTCATATTCCATCATAAATGAAATTGCGTTACCGTGAACGCCGCAACCAAAACAGTGGTAAAACTGCTTGTCTTGAGAAACCGTGAAAGAGGGGCTTTTCTCGTTATGGAATGGGCAACATGCTTGGTAATCTTTTCCCGCTTTTTTTAGTCCTACTTTACTGTCTATGAGTTCGACAATATCTGTACGTGCAATGAGGTCGTCAATAAAACTGCGGGGGATTTTTCCGGCCATAATTAGATACTAGAGAAAAGAGTTGTACAAGAATATCGAAAATTAAGTTGATAGAAAAGTGTTGTGTATAGAAAAAGAAAAACCGAGCCTAAGCTCGGTTTCTTGTACTGAATAAGTTTCAGTTAGGCACTTAATTTTTGCTTAATTAAGCCTGAAATCTTGCCCATATCGGCACGACCTTCAGCTTGAGCTTTAATAAGTCCCATTACTTTACCCATATCCTGCATTCCTGAAGCGCCACAATCGTTGATTGTTTTTTCAATTAAAGTAAGAATCTCTTCTTCAGTTAGAGGCTTAGGTAAAAAGTCTTCTAACACTTTAATTTCATTTGCTTCAACTTCAGCTAAGTCTTCGCGCCCAGCATCACGATACTGAGTTTCTGAATCTCGACGTTGTTTAACAAGTTTAACTAATACTGACGTAATATCAGCATCTGTCATCTCGATTTGTTCGTCAATTTCACGTTGCTTGACCGCAGCTAAAACCATGCGAATCGCGCCAAGACGTAATTTGTCTTTAGCGCGCATAGCGTCTTTTTGAGCGTCTTTAAGTTGTGCTAAAAGGCTCATCAAATCGACCTAAGATTAGTAAAGTTTTACGCGACGAGCGTTTTCACGAGAAAGTTTTTTCATGTGACGCTTAACTGCAGCAGCTTTTTTGCGCTTACGCTCAGCTGTTGGCTTTTCATAGTGCTCGCGACGACGAACTTCTGAAAGGATACCTGCTTTTTCACATGAACGCTTGAAACGGCGAAGTGCTACGTCAAACGGTTCGTTCTCTCTTACTTTGATTACTGGCATTAAAAAATCACCTACATAACTAATGAGTTTAACTCATGTTGGCCAACAATTGACCGACTAGTTCAAAAATGGTGCGGCATTGTAAGCTGAAGCGACCATCAATGTAAAGAATAATTATAACAAAGCTAGCAAATTTACGCGAAGTCAGTAAAATTAGGCGCTGAAAATCTCGATTTTGTTGTTTCGCTTTGAAATCGGGCGGCAGTTTAACATTAGGGGAATAAATTTGCGAATTTTAGGTATAGAATCTTCATGTGATGAAACGGGCATTGCGATTTATGATGATCAGCAAGGGTTACTGGCTCATCAACTCTACTCGCAAGTTAAAATTCACGCCGATTATGGCGGAGTCGTTCCCGAGCTTGCCTCTCGTGATCATGTTCGTAAAACGCTACCGTTAATTGAAGCCGCTTTTGCTGAAGCTGGATGTGGGCCTGAAGATCTCGATGGTGTTGCTTATACGGCAGGCCCAGGATTGGTCGGTGCGCTCTTAGTTGGCTCATCGATTGGGCGTTCACTCGCTTTTGGCTGGGGAGTTCCTGCTGTTGCTGTACATCATATGGAAGGTCATTTATTAGCACCTATGCTAGAAGAAGAAGTGCCTGAATTTCCATTTATTGCGCTTCTTGTATCAGGTGGTCACACAATGCTGGTCAAAGTTGCCGGTATTGGCGAATATGAAATTTTAGGTGAATCAATTGATGACGCAGCGGGCGAAGCATTTGATAAAACAGCGAAACTACTTGGCCTAGATTACCCCGGCGGCCCGTTATTGGCAAAGCTAGCTGAACAAGGTGAGCCAAACGTATATCGTTTTCCGCGTCCGATGACCGACAGACCCGGTCTCGATTTTAGTTTTAGTGGCTTAAAGACATTTGCTGCGAACACGATTAATAAAGAAAAAGATGAATCAGGTAATGTACCGCATCAAGTGCAGGCCAATATTGCTCATGCGTTTCAAACGGCTGTGATTGATACCTTGGCGATAAAGTGTAAACGAGCTCTCAAAGAAACAGCTATTAAACGTTTGGTGATTGCAGGTGGTGTAAGTGCGAATGTTTATTTGCGTGAGACACTGGCTAAAATGATGACGGGCATGCAAGGTAAAGTGTATTACCCGCGAACTGAGTTTTGTACTGATAATGGCGCGATGATTGCGTTTGCTGGAATGCAAAGACTCAAGGCAAAACAATACGCACCGCTTGATATGCGCGCCAAACCGCGCTGGCCACTCGATACGCTTGAGGCGTTAAAATAACTTAACTACTCAGTTGCTTAAAACCAAAGCTAGTCTTTGGTTTTTTTTTGTTTCACTTTAGGTTCAGTGCCTTTTATCAGACGAACAATATTGGCGCGGTGTCGAAACACTATAAGGCAGGCGAGCATTATCACTGGCACAGTATAAAGTGGCTTGATAAACCAAGTGAATAATGGTGCAAGCACAACAGTGATGATGGCTGCCAACGATGAGTAGCCAGTTAACCAAACAATCATTAACCATGTCGCAATAAGCAACCCACCTAATGATAAGCCGATAGGCAATAAGGCGCCAAATGCAGTTGCGACGGCTTTGCCGCCTTTAAAACCAAAAAACACAGGGTAGATGTGACCTAAGCAGGCGGCGATGGCAATCAGTCCTAAGCTAATTGGATCGAGCTTTAAAAAATAAGCACTCCATACTGGTATCGTTCCTTTTAAAATATCAAACACGAGTACGAGTGTTGCGGGAAGCTTGCCACCAAGTCGATAAACATTCGTCGCACCTGGGTTATTTGACCCCTCGGTGCGTGGATCTGGCAATCGAAATAATTTCGAGATCAGAATTGCTGAACTGATAGAGCCTAATAAATAGGCAAATAAGATCATTAATATTGCTATCACGGCTCTCCTTATATTTTTTAATGTTCCAATTTAGGCTATTATTTGGCGCTAATTTTCAAGTACACCTGTACTATTGAAAAATACGACCCAATAAAAATGAAAAATACGTTATGTTAGGTACCTAGAGTACCTATTTTTAACCTAAATTGGTATCCGACCAGAAAAATTGAGTAGAGTGTAATGGACAAAGTATTTATTCGCCAACTGCGCGTTGATACCATCATTGGTGTATATGATTTTGAAAAGCAAGCTAAACAACCGTTATTTTTTGATTTAGAAATGACCACGGATTTTGCAAAAGCGGCGCAATCAGATGATGTCTCATATGTTGTCGACTATGCAAAAGTGAGTGACCGCATTATTCGCTATTGTAATGAGCATACGGTTGAACTGTTAGAAACATTAGCAGAGCAAATCGCGCATATTGTGTTGACCGAATATGCCGTCACAACGCTCAGATTAACCATTAGTAAGCCTCATGCTGTGCTCGAAGCACAAACCGTGGGCATTCAAATCACACGTTCGCGAGACACAGCGTAATGGCAAAAATATACATTAGTATTGGCTCAAATGTTAATAAAGAGTATTACATTTTAAAGTCCTTGGAATTATTGGCTTCACACTTTTCCGAGATAGAAATATCGAGCGTCTTTGAGAGCGAAGCGGTGGGGTTTAAAGGTAACAACTTTTATAACTTAGTCGTGGGCTGCACCAGCGAACTCGACTTACACCAAACATGTCGGTTACTTAAAGATATTGAGCTCGACAATGGCCGCACACGCAGCGATAAAAAGTTTAGCCCGCGTACTCTCGATTTAGACTTACTCTTGTTTGATGATGTTATTTGTGAACAACCTGCGCAATTACCGCGTGATGAAATCACCAAAAATGCATTTGTACTTTGGCCGCTTGCAGAGCTTGCCGCAAATAAAATCCACCCTGTTGTGCAGAAGAGTTACGGTGAGTTGTGGCAGGCATACGATAAAGAGTCACAAAAATTATGGAAAGTGGAGTTAGTGAAATAAATGGCACTGATAGAAATCATTGTATTAGCCTTAATTCAAGGTTTAACTGAGTTTTTACCAATCTCGAGCTCAGGACATCTTATATTGCCAAGTCAAATCCTCGGATGGCAAGACCAAGGGCAAGCGTTTGATATCGCAGTTCATGTTGGCACCTTGGGCGCTGTTTTGATTTACTTTAGAGAAGACGTGATCTCGATTCTATCGGCTTGGTTTAAGTCTATTGCTGGAGGTGGTCATACTGCTGAGAGTAAACTCGGGTGGTATATTTTACTGGCAACCTTACCGGCTGGAATTTTTGGTGCCTTGGCACAAGATGCAATAAAAATGTACTCGCGAGATGCCGCGGTGATCGCAACTACGACTATCGTTTTTGGTTTGCTACTTTGGTACGCCGATGTTAAAGCAAAAGAAAATAAGAAAATTACCGACTTAACTTGGAAGTCGTCGTTGATTATTGGTATTACGCAAGCGATTGCGATGATACCGGGCACGTCGCGTTCTGGTATTACGATTACGGCGGGATTGATGTTAGGGCTTGATAAAAAAAGCGCAGCGCGTTTTTCGTTTTTAATGTCAATTCCTGTGATAGGCGGTATTGGTTTGGTGAGTACGATTTCGATGATTAAAGATGGCGTAGATGTTGACTGGAACGCACTTATCTGGGGAACCGGGTTATCGTTTGTGTCGGCATATGCGTGCATTTTCCTGTTCTTAAAATTCATCGAACGGATGGGCATGTTACCATTTGTGATTTATCGTTTAGTGCTTGGCGCCACGCTGTTTGCACTGATTGGATTTGGTATTATTTAAACAGACTCAATTGTAAAAAAGTGGGTTAACCCACTTTTTTACAATGAATCAGCAATAATTTGCTGCCGCCGTTTATCGAGCTGATTTTTTATTTCCGCCCCTTTAAAACCCTGTTTTATAATTTCTTGTACATCAATAGCTGCAACATGTAGTGCGATGCTACGAATTTTTTCTGCTATTTGATTTGCCTTTGTACTCAATACTGAAAAGGTATCGAGAAAAATCGATAAACGCTCTTGTCTGCGCCATAAGTCCGCGCTATTAAATAGTTGTAAAATAATCTCTTTATCAAGACGTGTTAGTAATTGATTGTGAAACTCGTTAAATAAAACCAGTGCGTCACTGTAGCGTTTAGGAAGCCGTAAATGGCTTGTTAAGGCAACTACTTGCTCCGGGTTAAGCGTTTTTAACCACAGGCAAAATTGGGCTATTTGGAAAGATTCGGACTGCGCATCAAGTGCTGCGATTTGTTGTTTAAGCGCATCACTGGCATGCTGATGCCAATTTTTTTCAAGTGACGGTACCACGTGCGCTAAAGCACCTATTTGCGATAACACATCGCAAAATATGTAAATGGCACCATCTTCTAAACTCTTTTCTATTTCTTTCCAAACCCGTTCTTTAGTGAGGGTATTTATTTCGCCGCGTGCTACCATGCTGGTCATTAACGCTAAGGTTTCAGGGGCGATTTTAAAGTCCAAATAATGATAGCGGGCGGCAAAGCGAGCGACGCGCAAAATACGCAATGGATCTTCACAAAATGCGTCGCTTACATGACGCAGCAGTTTGTCATGCAAATCTTGTTGTCCGTTGTACGGGTCAATCAGGGTTGAATTATCATCAAATGCCATGGCGTTGATGGTTAAATCGCGACGGATTAAATCTTCTTCTAAGCTGATTGACGGTGAAAAATCACAAATAAACCCCGTATAGCCTTGTCCTTGTTTACGTTCGGTACGTGCAAGCGCATATTCATCTTTGCTCTGTGGGTGCAAAAAAACGGGGAAGTCGTTACCAACTTGTTGATACCCGAGCGCGATTAACTGTTCTGGGGTTGCGCCAACCACCACGTAGTCTCTTTCTTTAACCGGGCGTTTGAGCAGCGTATCGCGCACGGCGCCGCCCACTAAATAAACTTGCATAGCTATTTCACACTGATTTTGGAAGAGTTAGTTTATCATAGTTTTGCTTTTCGGCATGACTTGCTATGATAGTGCGCAAATTAAAATCAATTGGTTTGGTTTAGCTTTGCTCTGCTACCCATTACAGGAAAAAAAGTGTGTATTTAAATTATTTCGGTTTAACTGAGCAGCCTTTTTCAATTGCCCCCAACCCAGATTATTTATTTTTGAGTGATCGACATAAAGAGGCACTCGCCCATTTAACTCACGGCTTAGGTGATGCGGGCGGATTTGTACTGCTAACAGGTGAAGTTGGCACGGGAAAAACAACCGTGACGCGACGCATGCTCGATGCATTGACCGCGCAAACTCAAGTCGCGTTTATTTTAAATCCTGCTTTATCGGAGCTTGAGCTGCTCGCGAGCATTTGTGATGAACTGGGCATTAAGTACAAAAAGCTAGACGAAAATTTAAAAGCGTTGACCGATAAACTAAAAGCACATTTGTTGAAAAACCACAAAAAAGATATGACGACGATGCTGGTGATTGATGAAGCACAGCATTTAAGCGGCGCTGCGTTAGAGCAATTACGTTTGTTGACCAACCTAGAAACAAATCAGCGCAAGTTATTGCAAATCATTTTAGTGGGACAACCTGAGTTACAGCAGTTGCTCAAACGCAATGAGTTAAGGCAGCTTGCGCAGCGCATAACAGCGCGCTACCACTTATTACCGCTCACTGAGGCACAGGTTTTTGCTTATATTCAACATCGTCTTGCAATCGCAGGGTTTAATGGCCAACTTTTTGAACAGCGCGCAATTAAAATGATCCATCAATTGACTGGCGGCATACCGCGTTTGATTAACTTGTTATGCGACCGTAGTTTAATGGGTTGTGTTGCACATAATCAGCGCATGGTGAGTGCCAAAATTGTTAAACAGGCTTCAACTGAATTGTTGCCACTTGAAGATCAAGTTGTCGAGTCAAAAGTAAGTACGAATTTTATGTATATTAGTGCTGCAGTGCTCATGTTAGCGGCTGGCTTTGCGCTTTCGTACTATACCTAGTCGCAGTATAAATAGGTTTTTTATGTCATATATATTAGATGCACTGAAACAAAATGAACAAAGTAGTGGCGCGATGCAAGGTCAAAATACCATGCATGAACAATATTACGAAACACAAAAACAGCTTCAAAAATACCGTAAAATTTCACTGGTACTGTTATTGATTATTATTTCAATGGCAGGTTTTTTTGTTGGAAAATATGTACAAAAAAGTGAACAACAAATCGTTGAAGCACAGCCTGTGCAAAAAGGCACAGCGTTAGTCGAAAACAAACAAGCTACAAATAGCGCGACAACAGAAGTGGTTGTGCCACAGATTCAAAACCAAGTTGTGGTTGCTCAGCCGACAGCAAGCCCTGCGGCTAACCCCGTTTCACAACCGATTGAATCGGAGCAAGCTAAAACGCAGCAAGCGGTGCAAAATAATCCAACTCCGGCGAACAACATCAATATTGTTGGTGACAAATTAAGCGCAGAAAATGACGATGTCGATTTATCACAATATCGCGTTGTTGGTGAACCCCTACAGATACAGCCAAAAGAACAACAATTCCAACCCTCTTCTGAGTTAGAAATGGCATTTTCAGAGGCATTTAATGAAGTCGACCAACAAAATACGAATGAAGTTGTCAGCGCGTCTAAGCTTTCGGCTGAAGTTACACCAATAAACTTACTCCCATCGTCAATTCAATCGCAAATTCCACCTATGATTTATCAGGCGCATATTCATGCATCTATTTCTGAACGCAGCTGGATAAAAATTAATGGCAAAGAATTACGTCAAGGAGACTTATTCCAAGATATTCGCATTATTGAAATTGCTTCTGAGCAAACTGTGATGCGCTATCAAGGATATTTATTTAGTATTCGCGCGATGGAAGATTGGCAATACTAATTCGTTATTTTTAGGTTAGTGGCCTTTAAAATGACGCGGTATTTTCTATATTAAAGCAAGGTGTCAATTTCAAGGTCGTATTTTTGGCGCCTTACGGTACTGTCAATCGCGTCGTCGCTTTGTGTGAGATCGATAATACTGTGCTTAAGGTGATGGTTAAACGCCAAATTGTAGAAAGCTTTGACCTTAGGTTGAGTCGGCGTTTCAGAGTCGCATTCAAGCACCAAGGCTAAGCGTTTTGACTTTAGTTTGACCAAGCTGCCCGCCGGGTATACCCCAATTGCTTTGACAAGCGTGGTAATGCTGTCAGGATCAAAATGAATGGGAGAGTGATCCATCATTTGGCGTATCACTTGAGTGATACCGAGGGCTCTGATTTGATCGAAACCAAAAACGAGCGCATCGTACTGTAGTGCGACATTAAATAAGTTTTGATTTTCGCTCAATGAATCTATTGTCAGTTGCCGAGGGTAACCACTGCCATCAAGACGTTCTGCTTGGTTTTTAATTAGCTCAATGGTTATTGGCGATGGCTCACAGCTCAAAGCGATTAGGCGCAAACATAAATCAATGTGCTTTTGCTTTTTGACTTGATATAGTTTCGGCAAGGTTGCAGTGATAGCTTGCAGCTCTTTATTGACTAATAGTCGACCGAGCGGTGATAAAACTGCCGCAAGAATAATCTCTGTTGCTTGCTTTTGGTCTTTTTTAAGGTAATGACATATTTGCGTCATGGTAATGGCGAAACGCATCATATGGGCACTAATATCGGTACCATCAAATTTACTCCTTATGAGGCAGGCTAAACAATGATGGTGGCGCGCAGTGAGATGAAAGCACATTTGTGCGAGGCGTTCGAGCCCTAACATATCGATAGGCTGCTGCAATCGAGCGCGCTTGAGGTTATCGTTGATACCTGCTTCAAATTCACTCACAAACTCCGTGCATTCAATAACTGCATCGGTAAAGGGTAAGGTTTTAAGTTGCGCTTGTCGGAGATGTTTTTCTTGCGAGTCATCTTGTTCAAAGGTGCTGCGATCGGTGTCTATAATAACTTCGATAACGCCTTTTTTCTTTAAGTCGTTTAACGCAAATATGTTTTTGACCAATCCATTTTGCACGACATGCACATCGCCGAGCTGTTTTGAGACAGACTCAACAAAAGCGCCGACTTGTAATTTGGTAATAGGGATCCGTTTTTGTGCCATAGTTAAGTTATAAATGCGTTCCTAAAAAACTTCATTAAATCAATATTAAACTCTTCAGGTTTAATGGAGGCTTCAAGTTCATCATTTACTTTACTACTTGCTAAGTCAATATCTTTAACTTCGGTGTAGTGGCGGTGTTTGGCACTATAAAATACTTTAACGACGGGTTTTAGTGGTGCGTCAAAATTACTTTTTGCAACGATCCCCAGCTTTTCGCTCTTTAATTTAACGAGTGTACCTACTGGGTGAACACCGACACACTTTATAAATTTGTTCACTAAATCAAGGTCAAACCCATGAGGGCAATCGTTACGTAAAATTTTAAACGCATTAATTGGATTCATACCGTCTTTATAAACGCGTTTGGCGGTCAGAGCGTCATAGACATCGACAATCGAAATCATACGAACATATTGGCTGAGTTGTTCACCTTGAAGTGCAAACGGATAGCCGCTGCCGTCTAATCGTTCGTGGTGAAAGCCTGCTATTTCGACTGCTATTTCAGAGAGTCCTGCCTCAAGTAGTATTTCGTGGCTATATTTTGCATGCTGTTTTACTTCATTAAACTCTGCTTCGGTCAATTTACCTGGTTTGTTAAGAATATGGTCAGGTACTTTAATTTTGCCAATATCATGCAATAGCGCACCCGAGGCAAGTTCATGAATGATATCGCGCTCAATGCCTAAATGCTTGGCAAATATTGTCATTAATACTGAGACATTAACCGAGTGCTCCAGTAAGTAAGCGTCTTTTTCTCGAATACGAGTGATACATGCGAGGGCATCTTGGTTGCGAAATACTGAATCGATAAACCCATTTGCTACTTCTTTAAATGGCTCGACATTGATTCGCTTGCCGTCTTTTATATCTTGGAACGCCTTTGATTGTAGCTGTTTGGCTTCGTTGTAAAGGGTTTGCGCTTTATTTATTTCACTATTGAACGATACTTGAGGTTTGGTTGGGTCAAAAACGGCCGGTTCGCCCTCGATATCGGCGGGTGTGGGGTTCTCAGTTTGTTGTTCGTCATGTAGCGTCTTATCTGGGTCGATTTCGACTTCTTCAATGCCGGCAGCAACAAGCTTATCAATCGCTGCTTGCGACTTTACCCAACCCTGATTGGCAATCTTATAGCTTCCTTTTTGCTTTGTTACACTCTCGACAAACATGCCAGGTAAAAGTGACGAGACCGATATTTTTTTTAGCATAAGATACCAATTTTGACTCTAAGTAACTTTAAATTTAGCAAAAGCCCAATACTTAATCATGTTAATTTAGACAATTTTTTACTCGTAGTTGATCTCCATTAATGCTTTAAAAAAAAGGAGCCAATTTGCGGCTCCTTTTAAACGGTTATTTTTAACGCTTACTCGTCGTCTTCTGTTAGCGTCATTAGGGATGTATTACCGCCCGATGCGGTCGTATCAATACTGACCGTTTTTTCAGTCACTAGACGTGTGATTAAGGTATCGTAATACTCTGAACTAATGACTGGTAAAATAGCGCCCTCACGTGCCGCTAAATGTTCGTTCATATAGCTCTTGCGTTGGCATGCATTACCGATTACTGCACCTGCTAAATGCGGATGTGCCAGTAGCGATGATAATTGGTTTAGTTTAGCAACCTGTAACACACCTTCTGCAATGCCGCAGTCGGTGAATTGCTTACGAAATGCAATTGCTTCATCGTGGAATAGTTCTGACACCACAGTAACGACTGTATTACCTGCAGCAAGTGCTGTGATAATAGACATGACCCAAAAATGGAAAGACGTATCTTTGTCGGCGTAACAAACCACACAGCCACGCGGTTCAAGGTAAAGTGTATTTGATTCACCTGTTGGACCCGGCAGCGTGATACCTTGCTCCATACGCGATTCAAGCTTGATGAGCTGTGCACGTGCATCGCTCAATGTTTTTGCTAAATCGTCAGCAAATTCGTCCATCATAGTGACAGTCGCAAGTTTAGCGAGTAACTGACGTACCGCAGATACACGGTCGTTTAAGCTAGTTGCACGCCATAGCTTTTCGTCGCGAATTGAATTTAGCATCAATTGATTTACTTGAACTGCCGTGCCTGGGAACACTTGCATTTCTTGTTCATTCAATTTGATATCGGTCGCTTGAGTGTTTTGCTCAGAGGTTTTATCTTTTACTAAACGGGTTAGATAGTTTGGACCACCGGCTTTTGGACCTGTGCCAGATAATCCGCGGCCACCAAATGGTTGTACACCAACGACGGCACCAATCATATTACGGTTGATATAGATGTTACCTGCACGAGACTGTTTAGCGAGATAATTTGCACGCTCTTCAATTCGTGAGTGAATGCCCATGGTTAACCCAAAACCTGTGCTATTTACTTGATTGATCACATTATCAACTTCCGTGCCCTTAAAGCGGATAACGTGTACGCACGGACCGAAAACTTCTTGTTTAAGCACAGACAAGTCACTGATTTCGTATAGGCGCGGCGCAAAGAAGTAATGCTTTTCAGGCAAGTTCGCTGGCATCTCACACTCGTGATGCAGTGTCGCTTTACCTTTTAAGTATTCAACGTGCTCATTTAGCGCATCAAGTGCTTTTTGGTCAATCACCGGGCCAACATCAGTTGACAACAAGGTCGGGTCGCCAATGTGAAGCTCTTTCATGGCACCTTTAATCATATTAATGACTTTATCTGCAATTTCTTCTTGCACAAATAACACGCGAAGTGCTGAACAGCGTTGACCTGCTGATTGGAAGCCTGACGAGATAACATCGTCAACTACTTGCTCAGGAAGTGCGGTTGAATCAACGATCATACAGTTTTGGCCACCCGTTTCGGCAATTAATGGCACCTGATCGCCGCCACGCTCTGCTAATGTTTGCGCGATACGCGTGCCCGTTTCCGTTGAACCCGTAAACATAACTGCTTGCACACGCTCGTCAGGAATGATCACTTGACCTACTTTACTACCGCGCGCAATAACAGGCAGTACAACGTTTTCTGGTAAGCCAATTTCACGCATTAACTCAATGGTGCGAAGTGCAACCAAGGACGTTTGCTCAGCTGGCTTGGCAAGTACCGTGTTACCGGTTGCGATGGCAGCAGCCACTTGGCCTAAGAAGATTGCTAGTGGGAAGTTCCATGGACTGATACATAAAATAACGCCACGTGCTTCAAAGCGCTCATCAGCTGCAAGCTCTTCGGCACGCACTGCATAATAGCGGCAGAAATCAACGGCTTCACGCACTTCGTCAATACAGTCTTGAGCAACTTTGCCTGCTTCTTTCATACAAAGGGCAATTAACTCATCGCGGTGACGTTCTAAAATATCACCCGTACGACGCAGTATATCGGCGCGCTCTTTAACCGGAGTGGTTGACCATGTTTTGAATGCATCTTCAGATGCGCTGATTAAATCTGACATAGCCGCATCGTCATGGTGGGCAAAGGTCCCAATCACTTCGTCTAGGTTGGCTGGGTTCACTGCTGGCGCATGGCCTGATGGCACCTCACTGTGTGTCATCAAGTTTTGTTCAACCCATTTGTCTAAGTTCGCTTTTAATGGGGTAATGTGGTTGATGTTTGTTAAATCAAGGCCTTTTGAGTTGTTGCGCTCTGTGCCATAAAGATCAATTGGCATTGTAATTTGTGTATTACGCTTGTTGCGCAGGCGCTGAATTTTTTCAACAGGGTCTTCTAGCAGTGATTCAACCGGTTGAGATTCATCAACAATGGCATTTACAAATGAAGAGTTGGCACCGTTTTCAAGTAGACGACGTACTAAGTAAGCCAGTAAGTCTTCATGTTGACCAACGGGTGCGTATACGCGACATTGCACTTTATCTTCAGTGACCACTTGGTTGTATAGTGAGTCACCCATACCGTGCAAACACTGGAATTCAAAGTTTGAATAATCGCCATCTGCCAATTCGAGAATCGTTGCGGCAGAATAGGCGTTATGCGTTGCAAACTGCGGGAAAATAACATCGCGCGCATTCATTAACTTGATTGCGCACGCTTTGTAAGAGACATCCGTCGTCGCTTTACGAGTAAATACAGGATAACCTTCAAGGCCATCAGCTTGGGTAAGCTTTACTTCTGTGTCCCAGTATGCACCTTTAACAAGACGAACCATCATTTTTCGATTGACGCGGCGACATAACGCTTCGAGCCAATCAATAACGTAAATTGCGCGCTTTTGATATGCCTGTACTGCAAGACCAAAACCGTTCCAATTGCCCAGTGCTTCGTCACTAAATACGGCTTCAATGATATCGAGCGAGATATCAAGGCGATCTGCTTCTTCCGCATCAACGGTAAAGTTAATATCATATTGTTTTGCAGCAATCGCTAATTCACGGAGCTTAGGTACAAGTTCAGCCATAACACGTTCGTGGTGAGTAAACTCATAACGTGGGTGAATAGCTGATAATTTTACTGAAATGCCTGGGCTTTTGATTGGACCACGGCCATTTGCCGCTTTACCGATAGCGTGAATTGCCATCATATAACTGTTGTAGTAACGCTCTGCATCAGCCATGGTGCGAGCACCTTCACCGAGCATGTCATAAGAGTAGGCGTAACCCTTGGCTTCTTTTTCTTTCGCGCGTTCAACAGCTGCTTCAATGGTTGTGCCCATGACAAACTGTTTACCCATAATTTTCATTGCATATTGCACTGATTTACGAATCGCCGGTTCGCCAATACGGCCCATAGTGCGCTTCAACAAACCAAACTGTTCTTCTTTTGATTTGTCGGCATAATTAACCATTTTGCCAGTCAGTAACAGACCCCAGCTTGAGGCATTTACAAAAAGAGAATCGCTATTGCCTAAGTGCGAACTCCAGTCACCTTGACTTAATTTATCACGAATAAGCTGGTCTTGAGTTTCTTTGTCCGGTACGCGAAGCAGTGCTTCGGCTAAGCACATTAAAACCACACCTTCCTCAGATGAAAGTGAGTATTCATTTAATAACGCGTCAACACCGCCTTGACCTTCTTGGTCATTACGTATGTTTAAGACCATTTGACGTGCTCTTTCCCACGCGCGAGTACGTGCTGCCACACCTACTTCAGCTAACGGTAAAATATGATCGATAACTTGTTCTTCATCGATACGGTAAAAGTCACGGATCTTCTGACGGATCGGACATTGAGTTGTTAAATCGCCAACATAAAGCATTCAGAAACCCTCAATATAAAAATCGGATATATTTAAATTAGGCACGTATTTTAGCTAAAGCGCAGCAGAATATGCTGGTTAATTTTCGCTAAATACGGTAATTTACAGGGTACAGTTTAGCTAACTCCAAATTATATCCTGTATGACAACAATAAATAAAACACGTGCACTCGATCGCATTGATTTAGCAATTTTAGATGCTCTGCAACAAAACGGTCGAATTTCGAACGTAAATTTAGCGAAATTAGTTAATTTGAGCCCCAGTCCCTGTTTAGATAGGGTCAAAAAACTCGAGAGTGACGGATATATTGAGGGGTATAGTGCGCGCTTAAACCCTGCTAAACTCGAACAAAACTTGGTGGCACATGTTGAGGTGACGCTCAATGCGTCGACTGAAGCGGTATTTGAAACATTTAAACAGCATATTATAAAAGTGCCCCAAGTGGTTTGTTGTGACATGGTTGCGGGCGGATTTGATTACTTGCTAAAAATACGTGTCGCAGATATGACAGAATATCGAATGGTGTTAGGTGAAATCGTCGATATACCGGGGGTAGGCACAAACCACACGTATATGGTGATTGAACACGTTAAAGAAGATAAAGGGATTTTAGTTAATAAAGACGTGGGTTGATTTATAGCTGGCAAGTCAAAACGCTTGCCAGCTTTTTATTTGGGTTACGCCCAACCGTCATAGCGCTTTCTGCGCGATAACACTAACGTTATTAAAATACCAAATAAAATACCAACAAAGGCGATGCCACCACCATAAATGAGTAAATCGCGTTTTTCTTTATCGCTGGTTTCTTGGCGGCTGCGCTTTAAATTACTTATTTCGGATTCAAGACTCGTAATTTCTTTTTGCAATTGCTCGTTTTTTATTTCCAAATCACCTTTCACTTGACGCAGTGATGGCATATCACGTTGTGTGGTATTAAGCTCCGCTTTTAACTCGGAGACCTGTGCGCGCAGTTGTTGATTTTGAATTGCAAGGCCCGGACGCTTACTGATGTTGCGTTTATCGACCCAGCCAGTACGGCCTTTACTGTCTTTTACTTGAATATAACCAGCTGCATCATCTTCACCAATTACGGTGAGCTCAGAACCTGAATTGAGTGAACCTAGAATACGGTATTGCTTGCCTGCGCCTGAGTGCATATAAACATGCAGGTTGTCAGTGATGTAGGCAGTTTCTGGGGTTGGCGGTTGTGTTTCAGCAACACAAATAGACGACGCTGTAATTAACGCAAAAGCCAGTGCAATTCGTTTGAACATTGCAGTACGATCCTAGGTTATTGTTGTTATATAAAATAGAGTCTCATAGTAAGAAGTTCACTGCGCAATAGCAAGTGATAGGCTTTATAAAAAACGAGATTATTTACATTAAAAAGTTGCATTTAAAATGCTAATTGGTTTATTTTGAGCGCTGCAATTTTAAAAAAGGTCAAATTTCCAACGAATGGACACTGAGATAGAACTCAAGTTTTTAGTATCCGAATCCGTGATAGGGCACATTCCCGCACTTATTACACAATTTGCTAAAAAAGTTTCAAATAAACCTGCCCGCAATTTGCAAAATGCTTATTTCGACACGCCGAGCCGTGAATTACGCGCACTCGACATCGGTTTAAGAACGCGATGCTGTGACAATGATTGTGAACAGACGATTAAACTTGCAGGTCAAGTGGTTGGCGGATTACATCAGCGTCCTGAGTATAATTTACCGATTGAGGGAAATCGTCCCAATATTACTCTGTTTAATAGTGAAATTTGGCCTGCTGCGATTCAACCAAGTGCCATCAATGATAATTTATTTTCAATTTTCAGCACTCACTTTATTCGCCGAACTTGGTTAATTGAAACAGACAGTGGCAGCGAAATTGAACTCGTACTTGATAAAGGCGATATTAGTGCAGCGGGTAAGAGTACGCCGATTTGCGAAGTTGAAATGGAGTTACTTAGCGGTGAGCGCAGCGAGTTGTTTGCCCTGGCCAAAAAATTGATTGCATGCTCACAAGTACGTTTAGGGCTTTATAGCAAAGCGGCGCGAGGTTATCGTCTTGCTGACAACACACCGCTTAGTGCGGAAAGTGCGCTTGGTTTTGTCAAATTATCACCACAAGCAACGCAGGAACAAGCACTCGAAAAATGTTTGCAATACGGTATTGAGTTTGTGCAAAAGCACGAGCAATGCTATATCGAACAGCCTAAACTCAGTACCTTAAAACGCATTGTGGACGGGATTTCGCAAATCCGTCATAGTTTTTGGTTATTTGAGCATATTGCCGATAAACAAAAAACGAAACCGCTGCGCAAAGAATTAAAATGGTTGTTACAGACCTTTTCTTGGGTTGAAACCGCAATTCAATTAAAAACATTTAGCTCCAAAAAACACGCCTTTTATAAAAAGATTTCAAGTGCACCAGAACTTGAACAGATGATTCAAAAATTAAGTGCAGAGCAGCCTGGTGAAGCAGATATTTTGGCCATTTTTGAAAGCCCACGCTACAACCAATTAATTTTAGATTTAACTATTTGGTTGGTTGAAAAGCGTTGGCGCGACGGCTGGGCCCAAGACGAGCAGCAAAATGCCAATGCGCCAGTACAGCATATTGCGTCGCGCTTATTTGAACAAGATTGGAGTGAGATGCAAGTGTTACTGCCGCATCAAAGCGTATTAGCCGACGATTACTTGGCCAAGCGACAGCAATTGCATCGTAACTTATTGAGTGGTTGTTGCTTAGGCGAGCTATTTGCAGGCCCGATACGTGATGAGTTTAGAGGACCTTGGCTCGATATTATTTATGGTATGGATGAACTTGCGGCGCTTGATTATTTACAACATATTTGCGAGCAAGCTGAGCAGCCGGAAAAATTTGCTAAAATAAAACTATGGTTACAACAAAAAACAGCCAATCTTGTGTGTGCGATGGAGCAAAGTCGCCAAGCCAGTCAAAAGCTACAGCCTTATTGGCAATAAAACCCGCTTGTTTAACCCTGCTTAGTGTTACTTTTTTGAGCCATGGCGCAGCAAGCGCTGAACCATGGCAACAAGTGCGAACTAAAAACGGTATTCAAGTGTTTGAAAAACGTCATAGTTCAGGGTTTAATTCATTTAAAGCAAATATGACGACAACGGGTTGTATTAGTCGCTTTCAATCAGTGTTACACGATACTGCGAATGTTGATAAATGGGTCAGTAATGTTAGCCATGTCGAGGTACTGGCGCAGCTGAATGAATATGAAAACTATGTTTATACACAGTTTGATGCGCCATGGCCGGTAAAAAACCGTGATATGGTGACGTATTCGAAAAGTGAATTAATAAATTCAAATAACTTACGAATTATAATTCGAAGTGCGCCGTATTTTAAGCCTGAAAATAATCAGTATATTCGAATTAAAAACCTGACAGCAAACTGGTCTGTGGTCAATATTGATGGTCAGCGCATAGAGGTTACCTATCAAGTTCATGCTGAGCCTGGCGGCGACTTACCGCGTTGGCTAGTAAACAACATGACGCGCGCGAATATGTATACTACCTTCAAAAAGCTTAGAGATTATTTGCCAATAAATGAATGCGAGTAGCAGGTTAGAGCGAATGTTTTACATCAGCTCTAACCATACTGTGGCTAGTTTTTAGGGACTTTCACAAAGGTCCCGTTTTCTAATCGCCAGACACCTTTGTTAATCAAGTATAAGTCATTATTAAACGGGTACAGTTCATGCCAGTATGATACTGATTCGGGCCATCGGCCGATAATAGAAGCAACTGAGTTAGCCGCATCAATATGCCAAATGTCGCGTGAATTTTCTTCGAAAGTTAGGTAAAGCTTTCCGTTATGTGTATGGTAAATGATGCGGGAATCAGGGACAATAAATTCAGTGCTCATTAAAATTTCACTAAGCTGGCCGCTATCTTTATTTAGAGATAAAAATTGATAGTTATCAGGGCCATCCGAAACGCGGTTTCTGAATTCATAGACAATATGGTCGTTAAGTTCAAAGACAGATGGGTAATAACATGTTGAACTACACACATAGGAACCTAGCAAGGTTGCATTGGCGACACCAGGTTGTCGCATGTAAAAGTTAAAGGTGCGTTCATCGTCTTCTCTGTCAAGATAAGCAATGCCATGTGGCAGCGCCTTTAGAGCAATAGCCTGCTCATTATACTCGATATAATTGCTGCCATCATCACTGGCCTGCCACAGTGTCCAACCTCTTTGAAAACTTGTTCCAATATCCTTTGTATATCTAAAAAATAACTGATCATCGATTTTATTAATGGGTCCGAATTCGGCTATTTCGTCGAGGTTATTGTCGTGATAAATCACAGGTAATTCGATTAATTTTTGTGTTCCCTCCGGTGTTCCATCGCTTTTAGTGACATAAGCAATGTTCGAGCCAGATTCATCTTCGTATGTGGTGCCCCAATATAATGCATCACCGTACACTGAAAAGCCGCCTTCTCCAAAACCAAGTTCATTAACTTCGGACGGATCCGACACAGGGGAGCTGGACAAACTTGGAGAAAATGACGACCACTTGTCATGTTTTTTGAAAATGAAGCGGTCATTTATTTCAGCAAATGGCCTAATACGATAATCGTGATCATGGGTGTCGCCACTACGCAATACATACTGTGATTGCAAAGGGATATCTTCATTAATCAACCAAAGATCTAGGTCATACTCACCTAAATTGCGCTGAACAAACAGATGCTCATCAATGAGTTTTGCGTATGAAAACCCTTGATAGGCGTTTGCTCGTTCATCTTTGAGTTGTTTACTGCTTAATTTGTGTGTGAGGTGAGTGGTACCACTTGGTAGTGTCCAAATATCGTCTTCCGTATAAAGGTACAGTGTGTTGTTCTTTTCACCTGCGATCCTTACATACTTTTCGATAAATTGCGCTGAAGACGTGGTCGCACTATACTCAAAGGTGGCTGTTCCGATTGTTAATAACGCGTTGGAAGCTGTGTTATAGCTGTCGCTGGTGGTCAGTTCGACAGTGACGGTATCGTTGTTATTAATGGTCTCTGGTTTATTATCAAATGCACCCTCATTGATACGAAAGCGGCCATTTTCAATACTGATTGGGGTGGTATCGGTGATCCCCGTTATAACATGAGATTGCGACTGAACGGCGCTATTTCGCGGCTGGTCAGTAAGGTGTTCAAAGGCGATTGGATCTGGCTCTACATCCTGCGCAAGGGTTGTAATTGAAAAAACAACTGTGGCCGTGCCGATAGTCAGCGTTGCTTGCGTTTGCGCCTGAAATTGCGCTGAGGAGGTTAATCTCACCGTGAGGGTTTGGTTATTATTAATCACCCCGCTTTGGCTTGTAAAACCATTTGAATTAATTTGGTATTCACCATTAGTAATACTAATTGGTGTGTTATCTGAAATGCCAGTGATAGTCACGCTATTTGAGCTCACAGGAGTATTTTGCGGCGCATCGTTGACGGCATTAAAGTTTACTGCATCAGGGGTGTGGTCAATAACGGGTTGTGGCTTTTCATTATTACTCGAGCCATTATCACTTGACCCGCCACATGCGGTTAACACTATCAGTGAGAGGGCGGTTAATTGGGTTCGTAATCGACTCTTTATCATCTTCGCTTTCCTTGATTTCGATTTTATTTTTATATTGGGTAAAACGGTATTTTAAACAACTAACTAATTGAAATAAAATACTAATTTATTCGGGTTACTAAAATGAGGGCAATGAGTTCGCCCTCGTAAATTATACTTTGTTAGTTTTTAGGGACTCTAACAAAGGACCCGTTTTCTAATCGCCAGACACCCTGGTCAATAAAATATAAGTGTTCATCAAAACTATACAGTTGATGTGCAGAAGAGACTGAATTGGGCATTTGTGCTATCACTTGTGCTTTTAACGTTGTTAAATTTACATGCCAAACGTCTCGGTTAGGTCTGTCATTGTCATAGGGAGTGACATACAACTCTTCGTTGTGAATAAAGGTTTTAATGGGTGAGTAAGTTGCTATAAATGTGCTGTCCATTGCGATTGGTGCAAACTGTTTTGTGTCTTTATCTATCGCGATAAAATTCACTCTAACTAATGAACTTGATAGGTGTGACCTAATCATTAAAATGAGGTGGCTAGGTAATTCAACAAATAATGCTGAGCAATTGACCTCACATTGAACCGTCTCGATAAGAGTTTCGTTTGGACTATTGTCGTCGGTTAAATAGATGCCAATTTCTTTTGAGTTGGTATTGTGTGCGAATAAAACTTCGTTTCCTAAGCTCGCAAATTGTGTTGAATTACCATTTGGTAAAAAAGGCGCGTATTGGTTATAGGTGCTTCCATCAGCGTTTGCTCGCCATAATTGCCATTTGAGAAACTCGCGGTAGGTGAAATAAAGTTGATCGCCAACTTGCTTAATTCGCCCGGCATGAACGTAGTCTGGAGAGAATTCACCTGCTGGTAAATCGGTTAGTTTTTTGGTGCCTGCTATGGTGCCGTCGGTTTTATATAGTGCGCCGCTGCGCGCTCCTTCAGGCCCTGTTTGATCGACCCAATAAACAGTGTTATCGATGACTGTAACACTCTGGCCGAGCGTGTGGGTGCCTCTGGCTAGTTCAATACGCTCTGATGGATTTGAAATAGGTACGCTGAATATTTTATGAGTATCATAAGTCGACCCCAGAGTGACAAAGATGAAACGGTCACCTGATACTGTCAATAATTCATGGCGTAAATCGGACATAGTGCCACCGTAACTATTTAATAAATATTGCGACAGAGATGGACTCTCTTCATTGAGTAACCATAAATCGGTTGTTGCATAATTATTACCATATTCATACGAATAGCGACCGGCGAGTAAATGTTCCCCTGTAACTTTTGCATAGGCAAAACCTTGATAATAGTTTTCTCGTTCATCCGGTAACGACTGGCTTGTCATAATATGTTTAAGTTGATTTGTTCCAGTCGTAAGTGCCCATATATCACTTTCGGTTTTTAGGTAGAGTTGATTAGATTTTTCACCTGCAAGATATGTTTGTTGTGCGATAAATTGCGCTGAAGAAGTAGTCGCACTAAACTCAAAGGTGACCGTTCCGATTGTTAATATCGCTGTTGATGTGGTGTTATGGCTACCGCTGGTAATGAGTTCGACAGTGACGGTATCGTTGTTATTAATGGTCTTTGGTTTGTTATCAAAAGCACCGCCATTGATACCAAAACGGCCGTTTTCGATACTGATGGGGGCGGTATCGGTGATCCCCGTTATAACATGAGATTGCGACTGAACGGCGCTATTTCGCGGCTGGTCAGTAAGGTGTTCAAAGGTGATTGGATTTGGCTCTAAATCCTGCGCAAGGGTTGTCACGTTAAATGTGGCGTTGGCACTGCCGATTGTTAAAGTTGTGCTGGTTTGGCTACTAAATTGTGGCGATGAGGTGAGTCTGACTGTGACCGTTTGGTTGTTATTAATCACCCCATTTTGGCTTGTAAAACCGTTTGAATTAATTTGATATTCTCCACTGGTGATACTGATCGGCGTTTGATCTGTGATACCTGTAATGGTGACTTGTTGCGACTCAACGACTTGCTCTAGCATTTGCTCTGTTGCAGCTGCAAAAGTGATTGGATCTGGTTCTATATCTTGTGCAAGGGTTGTAATTGAAAACACAACTGTGGCCGTGCCGATAGTCAGGGTTGCTTGCGTTTGCGCCTGAAATTGCGCTGAGGAGGTTAATCTTACCGTGAGGGTTTGGTTGTTATTAATCACCCCGCTTTGGCTAGTAAAACCATTTGAATTAATTTGGTATTCACCATTGGTAATACTAATTGGTGTGTTATCTGAAATGCCAGTGATAGTCACGCTATTTGAGTTCACTTGACTATTTTGCGGCGCATCGTTGACGGCATTAAAGCTTATTGCATCAGGCGTATGGTCAGACCCACTATTACTCGACCCGCCACATGCAGTTAACACTATCAGTGAGAGGGCGGTTAATTGGGTTCGTAATCGACTCTTTATCATCTTCGCTTTCCTTGATTTCGAGTTACTTTTTATATTGGGGTAATAAATAGACGAGGGCGGCGCGTTTGCCCTCGTGGACTATCGTCAGTTTGCAGCGACTTTTACAAAGGTGCCGCTTTCTAATCGCCAGACACCTTTTTCAATTAAGTATAAGTCATCATTAAACGGGTACAGTTCATGCCAGTATGATACTGATTCGGGCCATTGACCGATAATAGAGGCAACTGAGTTAGTTGCATCAATATGCCAAATGTCGCGTGAATTTTCTTCGAAAGTTAGGTAAAGCTTTCCGTTATGTGTATGGTAAATGATGCGGGAATCAGGGACAATAAATTCAGTGCTCATTAAAATTTCACTAAGCTGGCCGCTATCTTTATTTAGAGATAAAAATTGATAATTATCGGGGCCATCCGAAACGCGGTTTCTGAATTCATAGATAATATGATCGTTAAGTTCAAAGACAGATAGATTATAACATTCTGAACTACACACATAGGAGCCTAGCAAGGTTGCATTGGCGACACCAGGTTGTCTTATATAAAAGTTAAAGGTGCGTTCATCGTCTTCTATGTCAAGATACGCAACGCCATGTGGCAGAGCCCTTAAAGCAATAGCCTGTTCATTATACTCGATATAATTGCTGCCATCATCACTGGCCTGCCACAGTGTCCAACCTCTTTGAAAACTTGTTCCAATATCCTTTGTATATTTAAAAAATAATTGATCATCGATTTTATTAATGGGTCCGAATTCGGCTATTCCGTCGAGGTTATTGTCGTGATAAATCACAGGTAATTCGATTAATTTTTGTGTTCCCTCCGGTGTTCCATCGCTTTTAGTGACATAAGCAATGTTCGAGCCAGATTCATCTTCGTATGTGGTGCCCCAGTATAATGCATCACCGTACACTGAAAAGCCGCCTTCTCCAGAACCAAGCCCATTAACTTCGGACGGAGCCGAGACTGGGGAGCTGGATAATTCTGGAGAAAATATCGTCCCGCTGTAATGTTTTTTGAAAATGAAACGGTCATTTATCTTTGTAAAAGGCCTAATGCGATAATCCTGATCATGGGTGTCGCCACTACTCAATACATACTGTGATTGCAAAGGGGTGTTTTCATTAATCAGCCAGAGCTTTAAATCATACTTTTGGAAATTGCGCTGAACAAAGAGATGCTCATCAATGAGTTTTGCGTATGAAAACCCTTGATAGTCGTATGTTCCCTCATCTTTGAGTTGCCGACTACTTAATTTATGAGTGATTTTATTTGCGCCGCTCTCAAGTGTCCAAATATCATTTTCAGTATAAAGGTACAGTGTGTTGTTCTTTTCGCCAGCAATTGAGACTCGGCCTGTAAATTCAGGCGGTGGTATAAGCTCTTCATCTGGTCCTGAGTCAGATGAGCCGCCACATGCTGTTAATAATATCAATGAGAGTGCAGTTAATTGCGTTCGCAGTAGACTTGTCATTACAACCTTCCCTGAGTACTGTGGTTAAAAAATTATTCTGTAATTTATGCGTTTAACAAAACGTTATATGTTATACCAATGATTGAATAGCATTAAAATAAAAAAGCGCCAAATGGCGCTTTTTGTATTAAAAATGATTACCTTACAGACCAGCTGCTGCTTTTAACGCTTCTGCTTTATCGGTTTTTTCCCAGCTAAATGCTGTAAACGTATCATCCCCGACTGTCATTTCAAAAGGTTCGCGACCAAAGTGACCGTAGGCTGCTGTTTGCTGGTACATCGGGTGCAGCAAATCAAGCATTTTGGTAATGCCATAAGGACGTAAATCAAAATGCTCGCGTACTAATTCAACAAGTTTTTCTTCAGACACTTTACCTGTGCCAAATGTATCAATCGTGATTGACGTTGGCTCAGCAACACCGATTGCATATGACACTTGGATTTCGCATTTGTCGGCAAGACCTGCAGCAACGATATTTTTTGCTACATAGCGACCTGCATACGCGGCAGAGCGGTCAACTTTTGATGGATCTTTACCAGAGAAAGCACCACCACCGTGACGCGCCATACCACCGTAGGTATCAACAATGATTTTACGACCAGTTAAGCCGCAGTCGCCTACTGGGCCACCAATCACAAAGCGACCTGTTGGGTTGATAAAGTATTTTGTGTCTTCTGTCAGTAATTCTGCAGGTAGCGTATGCTTAATGATGTTTTCCATAACCGCATCAACTAAATCTTCTTGTTTTATATCAGGGTTATGTTGGGTTGATAGTACAACTGCATCAATTGCTACTGGTTTGCCATCTTCATAGACGAAGGTAACTTGCGATTTCGCATCAGGACGTAACCACGGCAAGATCCCTGATTTACGTGCTTCAGCTTGACGCTCAACCAATAAGTGTGAGTAGTATAAAGGCGCAGGCATTAATGTTGGCGTTTCATTAGTGGCATAACCAAACATAAGACCTTGGTCGCCAGCACCTTGTTCTTCAGGCTTTGAACGATCAACACCTTGTGCAATTTCCGGAGATTGCTGACCAATTAGGTTCATAATGCCGCAAGTATCACCGTCGAAACCAACATCTGACGAAGTATAACCAATGTCTGTGATGACTTTACGCGTCAGTGATTCTAAATCAACCCATGCGTTTGTTGTTACTTCACCTGAAATAATCGCAACACCTGTTTTAACCATCGTTTCACACGCAACGCGCGCATGCTTATCGTGTGCGATAATAGCGTCTAATACTGCATCAGAAATTTGGTCCGCGATTTTATCCGGATGCCCTTCAGAAACTGATTCAGAAGTAAAAAAATGTCTTGCCATAGTATCTCTACTCACTCACAAAAAAATTGCGCGGTGTTAACTAATTCTTTTCGCGCTTAAAAATGGTTGCGTATTGTATCCAAAACAAGTTCCTTTGCATAGTTTTTTTACGCCTAGACGTCTATAGCGATAAAATTGCAATGACTTATTAATAAAAAATACACAAAGAAATTAGATTATAGATGGTTTTTCATTGCTCCAACACGTTTAATAAGTGAGAATAAGCGCTCACTCTATGACAGCAATCTAATAAATGAGGTAGGAAAGTCCATGCCGTCACGCAAACAACTTGCCAATGCTATTCGCGTTCTATCAATGGACGCAGTTCAACAGGCTAAATCGGGTCACCCGGGTGCACCTATGGGAATGGCTGATATCGCCGAAGTGTTATGGCGCGATTATTTAAATCATAACCCTGCAAATCCAGACTGGGCAGATCGCGACCGATTTATCTTGTCAAACGGTCATGGCTCGATGCTTATTTATTCATTGCTGCATTTATCAGGGTATGAATTACCGCTGGAAGAAATTAAAAACTTCCGTCAAATGCACTCAAAAACACCAGGTCACCCAGAGTATGGTTATGCTCCGGGTGTTGAAACAACAACAGGTCCTTTAGGTCAAGGTATTACTAATGCGGTAGGTATGGCGATTGCTGAAAAAGCACTTGCGGCACAATTTAACCGCGATGGCCATGACATTGTTGATCATTACACATACACGTTTATGGGCGATGGCTGCTTGATGGAAGGTATTTCTCATGAAGCATGTTCACTAGCAGGTACGTTAGGCTTAGGTAAGCTGATCACGTTTTGGGATGATAATGGCATTTCAATCGATGGTGAAGTTGAAGGTTGGTTTACTGACGACACGGCAGCACGATTTGAATCGTATGGCTGGCATGTAATTCGCCATGTCGATGGTCATGATAGTGATGCAATCCGTGTTGCCATTGATGAAGCGCGTGCTGAAAAAAACAAGCCGACATTAATTTGTTGTAAAACAGTTATCGGTTACGGTTCACCAAATAAATCTGGCAGCCACGATTGTCACGGTGCACCATTAGGTGATGCTGAAATTGCAGCTGCGCGTGAGTTTTTAAATTGGGATCACGGTCCATTTGAAATTCCAGAAGATATTTATGCAGACTGGAATGCAGTTGAAGCAGGTACTGCGAAAGAAAACGCATGGGCAGATAAGTTTGCAGCCTATAAAACGGCACACCCAGAACTCGCTGCTGAATTTGAACGTCGTCAAAGCGGTGATTTACCGGCTGATTGGGCTGAAAAATCACAAGCCTATATTGAGCAGTTACAAGCAAACCCAGAAAACCCTGCAACTCGTAAAGCGTCGCAAAATGCATTAAATGCATTTGGCCCTATGCTGCCAGAATTTATGGGTGGCTCAGCTGACTTAGCGGGCTCAAACTTAACGTTATGGGATGGTTCAAAAGGCCTAACGGCTGAGGATGCGTCAGGTAATTACGTATTTTATGGTGTGCGTGAATTCGGTATGTCAGCGATTATGAACGGGATTGCACTGCATAAAGGATTTATTCCTTATGGCGCAACATTCTTAATGTTTATGGAATACGCACGTAATGCTGTTCGTATGGCTGCATTAATGAAGCAACCGTCGATTTTTGTTTATACGCATGATTCAATTGGTTTAGGTGAAGACGGTCCAACTCACCAACCCGTCGAACAAATTGCGAGCTTACGCTTGACGCCAAACCTAGTTAACTGGCGTCCTTGTGACCAAGTAGAGTCGGCGATTGCGTGGCAAGATGCGATTGAACGTAAAGATGGTCCTACGAGTCTTATTTTTACTCGTCAAGGTTTACAACAGCAAGCACGCGATGCTGAGCAGTTAGCCAATGTTCGTAATGGTGGTTATGTACTAAGCTGCGACCAAAACCCTGAAATAATTTTAATTGCGACGGGTTCTGAAGTGCAACTGGCGATGGAAGCTGCAGCAGAATTACGCACACAAGGTAAAAAGGTACGTGTAGTATCAATGCCATCAACTGATTTGTTTGATGCACAAGATGCAGCTTATAAAGAAGCTGTATTACCAAGTTCTGTAACACGTCGCGTTGCTGTTGAAGCGGGTATCGCAGACTACTGGTATAAATATGTTGGCTTAAATGGTGCAGTAGTCGGAATGGAAACATTCGGTGAATCCGCGCCAGCAGGTGAACTATTCAAACACTTTGGCTTTACGGTTGAAAATGTTGTTGCGAAGGCAAATGAATTAGCATAATTGCTGAGTTCAACTAAAAAAAGCACCTTTAAAGGTGCTTTTTTTGTTTTAGATCAAGTTTAAATTACCTACATATAGATACCTCTAATATTCTGATTTAGATCAAAGAATAGAGTTCTAATTGCTTGTTACGCTTATGCTTTCTATGAATAACTAGGCAATGGAAATGACAGCAAATCAATCGAATTCTCTTCACCCTGAAAAAGTCTGTGGCCAAGCAACACCGACAGAAGCATCAGTTACTTCATTTAAACAGCGAGCGCATGAACGTGCATTAACCGAGCAACTGATCCAGCAAAAAGAATTATTGATAGAGAAACAACAGCAGCTCGACGAATTACAGAACGAGCACCAATTGATTATGCAGCATGTAAAAATTATCGAAACAGAATGGGAAAATTCGAATAACATGCTAGAGCAGTTGATGTTGCAATTGGCGGATGCCAAAAAAGCACCAAGCGAAGAGTTAAAACAACAACTTGCTGACTTTAAACAGCAGGTTGAAGAGGCGCAAACTAGTAAATCGGTATTAAAGCATCACTGTCGTCAGTTGAATGATCGCAATGAAGAACTCAATGATCTATTGCGCCAATCATCAACTGCGGTTGATGAACTCGAAATTAAAGTCAATCAACAAAGCGATGCAATCAACGAGTTGCGTAATGAAAATGTCAGTTTGAAGCAAAAGAACATTGTTCTAAATGAAAGCGTTAAGCGCCAAGAAAAACAATTGCATGAACTACAACTCGGCTACTACACGGATGTTATTAATAAAGACAAGCGTATTTCACGTAATTTGCCGCGTTAACGAAGTTTGTGAATGCCTTACCTAAGAGTAAGGCATTTTTGACGTACTTTTTAATTTTATTGAGATGATCTTGCGCTACGGCGGTCTAGTATAGTTAACATACTGACTAAAAAAGAGATGACTGAGTTTGTTAAAGTACGTGCGTATTACTATCGTAGTTTTACTGTGTTATTTAATCCTTTTCAGCTACCAAGTGGCTGCTAAATCGAGCATTCGTTATGATAATTTGTCGAGCTTAACTGAATCTCAGCAAATTAAAGTGAAAAACTGGGTTGAGTTTGGTGTTGCTGCGAGCAAAGCTAGCTTAGGTGAATTGCCGCAACCATATATTCCATTTTATTTAAAACCACGTTATTTTGCCTTTGAGCCTGTGCCATGGGCCAGTGTAAAACGCGGCAATGTGAGCGGCATTGAACTGCATTTTGGCCGTTATGCTTCATTAAATGATCTCAAAGCCGATTGGACCTTGTACCATGAAATCGCACATTTGTATCACCCCTATTTTGACTATCGCGATTTTTGGTTAGCAGAAGGGTTTGCCTCCTATATGCAAAACGTCATTATGTTGCAAAATGGTGTTATCTCAAGGCAAGGATTCGTGCAGCGCTTGCTCGCAGGATTAGAGCGAGGCCAACTGAACACCCGAGCTCAGCCCGGCTCGCTGAGCGACGTAAGTGAAAATATGTGGCAACGGCGTGCATACCAACGTGTTTACTGGAGTGGTGCTGCTTTTTTTATCGAGGCCGATTATTTACTTCGAAAACAAAGAAAAGCGCCTTTAACGGCATTGATAAAAAATTATCAATCATGTTGTAAAGAGCAAGTTAATGGTGAAACGCAGCAAAGTGCAGCGCAATTTATAACGCATTTAGACAAGTTATCGCGCTCTCGTATTTTTAGCCAATTATATCGACAATACCAAAATCGACGCGATTTTCCGCGTATTTCAAAACAACAAATTGAATTGATTGTGATGCCAAAAACATTTTCACAGGTGCTAATTGAGACTAGATAAATCATCGTTACATTACTTTTCCTAATTCATTAATAAGTTATTTTCACTATCACTTAGTGCGAGTTTCGATTACAATAGCGCCACTCACAAGCCACTATGTTGGCTATCTATCTGCTCTCGCTAGGAACAAGACTGGTAATGGCAATTAAGCTTGCAATTAATGGGTTTGGTCGAATTGGTCGCAATGTGTTGCGTGCACTATATGAATCAGGCCGTCACAGTGAATTTCAAGTCGTTGCAATTAATGAAACCGCAGAGCCTGAAGGTATTGCGCATTTATTAAAGTACGACACTTCTCATGGTCGTTTTGGCTTTCCCGTTTCACTTCAACAAGATAGTTTAAAAGTCGGCGATGACGTGATTCACCTTTTTGCTGAATCGGATCCCGCTGAATTACCTTGGCAAACACTTGAAGTCGATATTGTATTGGAGTGTACAGGGGTCTTTCATTCTCGTGCTGATGCCATGTGTCATATTAATGCAGGCGCGAATAAGGTCTTGTTTTCACAGCCTGCCGATCCCGACATGGATGCAACGATCATCTATGGCATTAATGATCATGAACTAACAGCAGATCATAGTATCGTCTCAAATGGCTCATGTACTACCAATTGCATCGTTCCGGTTATTAAAGTGCTTGATGATGCTTTTGGCATTGAATCCGGCGCAATTACCACCATTCATGCGTCCATGCATGATCAACAGGTAATTGATGCCTACCACAAAGATTTACGTCGTACACGTGCTGCAAGTCAATCAATTATTCCGGTTGATACAAAACTTGCCGCGGGTATTGAGCGCATTTTGCCCAAGTTTAAAGGGCGCTTTGAAGCGATAGCGGTACGTGTACCGACGATTAATGTTACGGCAATGGATTTGAGCGTAACGCTCAATAGTGACGTCACGATTGAACAAGTGAATACAGTGCTCGCACAATCACAGCGCCAACATTTAGATAATATAATTAGTTACACAGAAGAACCGTTAGTATCGGTTGATTTTAACCATGATCCACATTCATCGATCATAGATGGGACACAAACCCGGGTTAGTCACAAACGTTTAGTCAAATTACTGGTGTGGTGTGATAACGAGTGGGGATTTGCCAATCGTATGCTGGATACGGCAAGTGCACTCTTTCATGCCAAATAAGAAACAACTTAATTAGCAATAAACTTCACCTTAGATATAGGGTGTTTAGGTAAGCCAACTGTAAGGAGCAAGTAATGTCAGTCATTAAAATGGCAGATTTGGATCTCGCAGGTAAACGCGTTTTGATCCGTGAAGATCTTAATGTACCTGTTAAAGATGGAAAAGTAACATCAGATGCCCGTATTCGCGCGTCGCTACCAACGATTAAACTCGCACTTGAAAAGGGCGCAAAAGTGATGGTGATGTCGCATTTAGGGCGTCCTACTGAAGGCAAGTACGATGATGCTTTTTCAATGTTGCCTGTCGTCAATTATTTGAATGATGCACTGGAGCAAAATGTACGCTTAGCTAAAGACTATTTAGACGGTGTAGACGTTGCTGATAATGAAGTCGTTGTATTTGAAAACGTACGTTTTAATAAAGGCGAAAAGAAAAACGATGAAGCCTTAGCAAAGCAACTCGCCTCTTTGTGTGATGTCTATGTGATGGATGCATTTGGTACGGCGCACCGTGCTCAAGCATCAACTCATGGCGTTGGTTTGTATGCTGACACTGCATGTGCAGGTCCATTGCTTGCGGCGGAACTTGACGCACTAGGCAAAGCGTTAGATAACCCAGCTCGTCCACTGGTTGCGATTGTGGGTGGCTCTAAGGTATCGACTAAACTAACCGTGTTAGAATCACTATCAAGCGTTGTTGATCAGTTGGTATGCGGCGGCGGCATTGCAAACACGTTTATTGCTGCAGCGGGTAACTCGGTTGGCAAATCACTATTTGAAGCTGATTTAGTTGATGAAGCGAATAAACTGACAGCCTCAGCAAAAGCTGCTGGCGGTGATATTCCAGTACCAACAGATGTTGTGGTTGGCACTGAGTTTTCAGAATCAGCGGTAGCTACATTAAAAAATGTATCAGATGTAACCGATGAAGATATGATTTTTGATATTGGTCCGGATTCGGCAGCAGCCCTTGCTGAAATCATTAAGAATGCGGGCACGGTTGTATGGAATGGCCCTGTTGGCGTATTTGAATTCGATCAGTTCGGCAACGGGACTCAGGCACTTGCAGAAGCTATCGCGCAATCAAGCGCATTCTCAATTGCTGGCGGTGGCGACACGCTCGCGGCTATTGATAAATATAATGTAGCCGATAAAATATCATATATCTCAACAGGTGGTGGTGCTTTCTTAGAGTTCCTAGAAGGTAAAAAACTACCGGCTGTCGCTATGTTAGAAGAGCGTGCTAAGTAATCTAGGCTACGCTTAACAGAGTGCAACAAAAGCAAAGTATTCTCTCATTTATATTCTTTGCTTTTGTTTTCGCAGTAATGATTGCGAGTAAAAAATTTAATCTACCCGTTCAAACCCGATAGCGTAAGTCTATCAAACATTGGAGAAGCAAAATGGCTTTGATCAGTATGCGTCAGCTTTTAGACCATGCGGCCGAAAATGGTTATGGTGTTCCAGCATTTAACGTCAATAACCAAGAGCAAATGCGTGCAATTATGGAAGCGGCTGATAAAACAAACAGTCCGGTCATTGTACAAGGCTCTGCGGGCGCACGTAAATATGCCGGTGCCCCTTTCATTCGTCATATGATTTTAGCGGCAATTGAAGAATGGCCTCACATCCCTGTTGTAATGCACCAAGATCACGGTACATCACCAGCAGTGTGCCAACGTTCAATTCAGTTGGGCTTCTCATCAGTAATGATGGACGGTTCACTTATGGAAGATGGTAAAACGCCTTCGAGCTATGAGTATAACGTTGATGTAACTCGTCGTACTGTTGAAATGGCACACGCATGTGGTGTTTCGGTTGAGGGTGAATTAGGTGTGCTAGGCTCGCTCGAAACGGGTGAAGCGGGTGAAGAAGACGGTATTGGTGCTGAAGGTAAATTAACAGAAGATCAGTTGTTAACAGATCCTGAAGAAGCAGCAGATTTTGTTACTAAAACAGGTGTGGATGCATTAGCGATTGCATGTGGCACATCACACGGTGCTTATAAATTTACACGCCCACCAACAGGCGATATTTTAGCGATTAACCGTATTAAAGAAATCCACAACCGTATTCCTAACACGCACTTAGTGATGCATGGTTCGTCATCTGTTCCACAAGAGTGGCTTGCTGTTATCAATGAGTTTGGTGGTGAAATTCCAGAAACTTATGGTGTGCCAGTGGAGCAAATCGTTGAGGGTATTAAGTATGGTGTACGTAAAGTTAATATCGATACTGATTTACGTTTAGCGTCGACTGGTGCAATTCGTCGCCATTTAGCGCATAACCCAGCGAATTTTGATCCGCGTAAGTTTTTAGCTGTTGCAACTGAAGCGATGACTGAAATTTGTGTTGCACGTTATGAAGCGTTCGGTACAGCTGGACAAGCTGGTAAAATTAAGCCAATTAGCTTAGATGCCATGCATGAAAAGTATTTAAGCGGTGAGCTTGCTCAAAAAGTGAAGTAATATTGCTAATAACGTAAAAAGCGCCACGTAGGCGCTTTTTTTATGTCTGAAAATAAAACTCTTTCAAAACAATAAGATCATTTTTTAACTAAGCATTCTAGATAGAGCTTTTTATCGCATAAATGTGTGAATACTCGTTGCTCAGAAGTAGCCTTAGATCGGTTGATTTGAGCAGGTATTGATAGATTTTCACACCTCAATTATTATTTTTCTGCTTCACATAGATCTGATTTTTATTAACTTAAGGTACCTTTATTGCTTAGTTTCTTGGTGCTTTATCTTTATACATTCTATGTGCCGTGTTTTTACAATATCGCTAGATCTAAATTTAACTAACTCAACTTGGTTGGGATCAAAATTATATTAACAGTGTCACTGTCAAATCATTTGGGATCAGGTTTTTACTAATTAAGATCAGTTTTATATTAACTGCGGCAGGAAAGTGCTAGGTTTCGTTGAAAATGTTTGTATTTTTTTTAACCTATTAATCCTAAGTTATTGAAAAATGATCTAATACGCGCGATCTCTTGATAAAAATTTGATCCTAAAGATCGTGGATTTTCGTGTTGTTAGTAAATCTTTGATCCGGATCTTATTTTGTTGGCAATTGCTTGCTAAATGATATTCTTTTACTAAATTTTAATAATACAAGAAAAGAATAAATTTACTCAATGTTGCTGCAAGGATCCTAATATGAAATATATTGTTCCAAGTTTAATTTTGTCTGTGCTGTCGACAACAGCATTTGCGGATGTCGGGGTTTATGGACGAGCGCATTTAGGTATTCAATATGATAAAGCTGATGGCCAGTCAAGTGAAACAAATATTGAAAGTTATGCTTCGCGATTTGGTATAAAAGGAAGCCATAAAATCAACGACAACCTGTCTGCTGTGGTTAAACTTGAATGGCAAGTAAATATGGACGAGCAAAGTAAAGATGGTAAAAGCTCTGAAAATATATCGTCGCGTAATCAATATGTCGGTGTTAAAGGTAATTTTGGCGAAATAGTTCTTGGCCGTGAAGATACCGCACTTAAAAAATCACAAAATAAAATAGATGTAATGAACGACTTTGCTGGTGATATAAAACAGTTGTTCAATGGTGAAAATAGATTAGGCGACATAGTACGTTATAGTTCGCCCAAAGTGGGGCAGTTACAGTTTATTGTTACTTATGTGGCTGAAGAAAACGACAAACAAGGTGGCGATAGCGGGGTGTCGGCTGCAATTAGTTATGGCGATAAAAAGCTGAAGAAAACACCGTTTTATGTTGCTTATGCACATGATTCGGAAGTGGCCGGATACGATATTGACCGCGTCACCGCACAAGGCAAAATTGGTGATTTCACGTTAAATGGCATGTACCAGTCGAGCGAAAAAGTATCAGACGGAAGCGATGGTGATGGCTTTTTAGTTGGCGCAAGTTACAAAATAAATGACTATAAAATACTCGCTCAGTATCAAGATAGCGATATTGGCGCGGGTAAATTAAAAGATAGCGGGAGTTCTGCATCGATTGGTGTAGAGCATAAACTAAGTAAGCAAAGTAAAATGTATTTATGGTATACGCAAACTGAGCTCGACAATAGTGCTGACGAAGACGCATTAGCCTTGACCTTACGTTATGACTTTTAAGCTATAAATATATGTAATAAAAAGAGTTACACTTGTTATTTTATAATAGTTAAACGTGAACACTTATGTGTGTAAACGAAAAAAATGACCCTTAGTGGTCATTTTTTATGTCGTTATATTGACAAATTTAAGTCATCATTAAAATTAACTAATATATTGTTTTTTAATTAGTTATTTTTATCGTTAAGTATTATATGATGGTTTTATTAAGAAACAATTGATCTGGTTTTAGAATCTTTTCATAAAACTGTCATACTTAGTCATAATAATGAGGTCAGTTGATAACTCAAGAGATACTAAGATGTCACGTAAAATACTGGTAGTAGATGACGAAGCGCCAATAAGAGAAATGTTGGTGTTTGTGTTAGAACAAAATGGATTTCAAGCAGTCGAAGCTGATGACTATGACTCTGCATTGAGTGCACTGGCTGAACCATACCCTGAGCTCGTATTATTGGATTGGATGCTACCAGGCGGCAGTGGTATTCAAATAGCGAAACAGTTAAAGCAAAACGAACACACTCGCCATATTCCGATTATTATGCTGACCGCACGCGGTGAAGAAGAAGATAAAATAAAAGGCTTGGAAGTGGGGGCGGATGATTACGTCACTAAGCCATTTTCGCCAAAAGAACTTATGGCTCGAATAAAAGCGGTTATTCGTCGTGTGTCGCCAACGTCACTTGAAGAAGCAATCGAAGTTCACGGTCTTCGCCTTGATCCTATTTCACACCGTGTGACTTCGGCGGGCAGCGAGCTTGATATGGGACCAACGGAATTTCGTTTATTGCATTTCTTTATGACTCACCCAGAGCGTGTTTATAGTCGTGAACAACTACTTGACCATGTATGGGGGACGAATGTTTATGTTGAAGATCGTACCGTAGACGTGCATATACGTCGACTAAGAAAAGCAATTGCGCCTATGGGTCATGATAAGCTTGTGCAAACAGTCAGAGGGGCGGGATACCGTTTTTCAAGCAAAGTTTAACGTAAAGTAATAACTAAAAGAGTTAATTTATGTATCGAGTGATTAATAAACGCGAACTAGTAAAACGTTTATTTTTGTACTTTGTACCACTTGCATTAATAGGAGTCCTTATTGGGGCTCCTTTTTTACTTTTATTATGTGGTACAAGTGCGCTCTTATATTGGCACTATCGTCAATTATATAAGTTAAGTGATTGGTTGCTTAACCAACGAAGCTTTAACCCTCCTGAAGGCGAGGGAAGCTGGGAACAAATATTTGAAGGTATTTATCGACTACAGCATCGTCATCGCAAAAAGCGTAATGAATTGGCTGATCTTATCAGGCGTTTTCGCGAGGGTTCTGAGGCTGTGCCGGATGGGGTTGTCGTATTGCAATTTGATTTAAGCATCGTCTGGAGCAATAAAATAGGTTTGCGTTTACTGGGTTTAAAGTGGCCGATGGATCATGGTCAGCGCCTCGATAATTTGGTGCGTCACCCTAAATTTGTTGACTATATGCATGAGCACAATTTTGACAAACCGCTTGAATTGCAATCACCTATCAACTCGGAGCAAGAACTTGAATTTCGTGTAATGCCGTACGCGAATAGCCAACTAATGCTGGTGGTACGCGATGTGACGTTGATTAAGCAACTGGAACAAATGCGAAAAGACTTTGTTGCTAATGTATCTCATGAATTAAGAACGCCTCTTACTGTCGTAACCGGTTATTTGGAAATGATGGATGAAGACAATCTACCTCCACCTGCGCTGTGGGCTAAAGCACAAAAAACGATGCTAGAGCAATGCCAACGTATGGATAGCCTAGTTAATCAATTGTTGGCGCTTGCACGTATTGAAAATAGTACCGATACGGAATCGAACAAACAGATTAATGTTGAGAAAATGCTACACCTAATTCGGCATGAAGCGGATCGCTTAAATCAGGAAAAGGGTCACCAAATTAACTTTAAAGTGACACCAAACCTTCATTTATTGGGTGATGAAGATGAGTTGCGCAGTGCGTTTTCTAATTTGATTTTTAACGCGATTCATTACACGCCTAACGGTGGAGAAATTGAAATATCATGGCAGCGAACAGGTGCAAACTGCGCTGAATTTAAAGTAACAGATAATGGTGATGGCATTGCACCTGAGCACATACATAGGCTCACTGAGCGCTTTTATCGCGTTGATCAAGCACGTTCACGCAAAACGGGTGGGTCGGGTTTAGGACTTGCCATCACTAAGCATGTTTTATCGCGACATAACTCCGTACTGCAGATTTCCTCTGTTGTTGGCGAAGGCGCGTGTTTTTCATTTTCTTTCGATGCACGACGTGTAGTTGAATTAGAGAGTGAGTCATAAAATTGTCATACGTTGATCATCTAGTTGTCATGAAACAGGATCAAAATGGACGCATTAATTACACGGGACATCATTTGGAGTCACCCCATGAAACTTAAAAATTTAGTCGCTACTCTTGGTTTAGCGGTTTCGAGCTTAGTCGCAAATAACGCTATCGCACTTGATGAAAACTTAGCAAGCTACACAAAAACAAATGGTGTATCTGGTAACTTTTCTTCAACAGGTTCTGACACACTTGCAAACATGATGACGTTTTGGGCTGAAGAGTATAAGCGCCAATACCCGAATGTAAACATTCAAATTCAAGCTGCGGGTTCATCGACTGCGCCGCCAGCATTGACGGAAGGTACTTCTAACTTTGGCCCTATGAGCCGCCGTATGAAGTCAAAAGAAATTGAAGCATTTGAAAAACGCTACGGCTACAAGCCAACTGAAGTACGTGTTGCGATTGACGCACTTGCTGTTTTTGTACACAAGGATAACCCAGTTAAAGGTTTAACGATTAAGCAAGTAGATTCAATCTTTTCGTCAACACGTAAATGTGGTGCAAAAGATGATGTGTCTCGTTGGGGCGATGTTGGTCTATCAGGTGACTGGACAGGCAAAGATGTTCAGTTATACGGCCGTAACTCAGTATCAGGTACGTATGGTTACTTTAAAAAGAAAGCACTTTGTAAAGGCGATTTCCGTAATAACGTAAATGAGCAGCCGGGTTCTGCATCTGTAGTACAGTCAATCTCGTCGTCGTTAAACGCAATTGGTTATTCAGGTATTGGTTATAAAACATCAGGTGTTCGTACAGTACCGCTTGCTAAAAAAGGTGACAACTATGTTGATGCAACACTTGCTAACGTAGCAACTGGTAAATACCCACTGTCACGTTTCTTATATGTGTATGTAAACAAGCACCCAAACAAGCCGCTTTCTCCAATTGAAGCTGAATTTTTGAAAATGGTATTGTCTAAAGAAGGGCAAGGCATTGTAGAAAAAGACGGTTACGTGCCGTTAACTGCAAAAATGGCCGACAAAGAACTTAAGAAATTAGGCCTACTTTAATTTATTGAAAATTAATTGTTAAATTCAATAAGCCGTTACTATACTTAGTTAGTAACGGCTTAGTTGTTTTTAGGCTAAAAATAAGGGACAATAAAAGACCGACTTGATAAGGATATCAAATGAAATACCTAGTTACTGTGACAATTGGTTTACTTTCGGCTTTCGCCATTCACTTGCTTGTACTTGCACCCCATATCTCTACTGAAAATGTTTTAAACCGTTATTACTCGGATGAGTTTTTTGGCGTGGCGATTCTTTTTTTAGTTGCAGCCATCGCGGTTACGCTATTAAAACTCATTCTTAAAGATAAAATGACGTTCTCGTTACTCTGGTTTATGCAAATACCTGTTTGGGGTGTCGTTGCAATGAACACCACTGCGCATCACAATGATTTATTTTGTGTTTTGAATTACTGTGCGGCAGTGAATATCTTACTAATAGGGGCGCTGTTTCGCAGACCGCTTAATGTAATACCAATTCCGGTAAATAATTAACGTTTATTAATTTCGTATCTGGCATTGATTGTGCTGCTCAATACAACTGCTTAAGCAAACTTGATGAGCCGCACTTTGTTGCGTATTGGTTTGGCTGCAGCGGCTTTCACATTGAAATTTTTTTTGTGCACAGTGGTTAATAATACGTTTTTGTTCTTTGCTAATTTCTGCATGATTAGCACATGCAGAAATAAAGCAAAAGCAGAGTAATAAAATGGCTCGATTCATATTAGCCGAGCTCGACTTGCAGGTTATCGATTAATCGTACGCTGCCCAATTTAGCCGCTGCAAGGATGACTAAACTCTTATCGTCATCACAAGCAAGCTTAAGTGTTCTCTTGTTGCAAATATTAAAATACTCTGGGATTAAGCCCGTAGATTCTAATTGCTCGAGTGCTTGCTCGGTAATTGATTCAATAGTGAGTGATTGCTGCTTAAGCGATTGTGCGGCCTGTTGTAACGATGCATAGATTGCTTGTGCTGTTTGCTTTTGAGTTTCACTTAAATAGCCATTGCGTGAGCTCATCGCAAGCCCTGATTGCTCTCGTTTTGTTGCCACCGGCACAATCTCTACGGGAATCGACAAATCATTCACCATGGTCGTTATAACTTGCAATTGTTGAAAGTCTTTTTCGCCAAAACAGGCAAAGTCAGGCTGTACTAAATTAAACAGTTTAGTGACAACCGTTGCGACACCGCGAAAGTGACCTGGACGATCGCCGCCACAATGCCCTTCAGACACGCCTGGCACATCAACATAGGACTGTTCTGCAAGCCCATGCGGATAAATCACATCGACGGTTGGTGTAAATAATAAATCAGTCTCTAAGTCAATTAAGCCTTTTTTATCTTGTTCCAGTGTACGCGGGTATTTATCGAGATCTTCATTTTGACCAAATTGCATTGGATTTACAAAAATACTGACAACGACTTTATCAGCTAATGATTTTGCTTTTTCCACCAAAGAAAAATGACCGAGATGTAAATTACCCATGGTTGGCACAAAAGCGATGGTTAACCCTTGTTGTTTCCAATGGCGGATTTGGCTGCGTAAGTGAATAACGTCAGATACTGTTTGCATTACTCGATTACTCGCTAGTTAAATTCATGCTCAGACGAAGGAAACTGGCCTTGTTGTACATCGTCGATATATTTTTTCACAGCCCCTTCCATTGTGCCTGCTTCTAATAAAAAGTTTTTTGAAAACTTTGGAATATAACCTGCTGAAATGCCGACTAAATCATGCATTACTAAAATCTGGCCATCACAATCTTTACCTGCACCAATACCGATAGTAGGAATGCTCACCGCTTCTGTTATGGCTTTAGCAAGTGCTGACGGAATACATTCAAGAACTAACAGCTGCGCACCCGCTGCCTCAAGTGCTTTTGCATCTGCAATCATTTTTTGCGCGGCTTCGTTATCGCGCCCTTGGATTTTAAAGCCGCCGAAAACGTGCACTGATTGAGGGGTTAAACCCAAGTGGCCGCATACGGGGATCCCTTGCTGGGTAAGCGCTTCGATTGATTGATATAACCATTCTCCGCCTTCAAGCTTTACCATGTTGGCACCTGCTCGCATTAAATCAGCGGCATTGCGACATGCATCCATTGGGCTTGAGTATGTCATAAATGGCATATCGGCAATCACAAATGTGTTTGCAGCGCCGGCACGAACACAGCGTGTATGATAGGCAATGTCTTGGTTTGTTACTGCAAGGGTATCTGAGCCTCCTTGTAACACCATACCAAGCGAGTCTCCGACTAAAATTACATGCACACCATTTGCTTCGAATAAACTTGAAAAGCTTGCATCATACGCAGTCAGTGCGGCAATTTTTTCACCTTCTTGTTTCATTTTTTTTAGTTTTGAGACGGTAATTTTAGCCATAATATTCTCGATTTTGGATTAGAGTGAGCTTAGTTTTGTTAAGCCATTTATATTAATGTAGTTTAGTAGGTCACTGATGGGGGTGTCATCTGGCATTGTTAAATTGGGCGCAATTTCAGCAAGAGGATAAAGTACAAACTCGCGCTCTTTCATCCCGTAATGAGGAACTTGCAATCGCTCTTGATTAATTTCTTCTTGATTAAAGAGTAAAATATCAATATCAAGCGTGCGAGGTCCCCAGCGTTCGTCTTTGCGAACGCGACCTAGTTTTAGCTCGATGCCTTGTGTCACATCGAGCAACGTCATTGCGCTTAATGAGGTCTCAACCTGAATAACAGCATTGATATAATCAGGTTGATCTTGCGGGCCCATGGGTTTGCTGCCATACAAAGATGAACAAGCTACCACTTCGATATTATCATTGCTCTGTAACGCTGCGACAGCAGATCTGATTTGCGTTGCAGGTTGATTTAAGTTTGCGCCGAGGCCTAAAAAAACACTATTCATTATTGGGTTTAGATTGTTTATTTTTATTTGGGTAACGTTTTCGCGGCTTACGACGTTTTTTGTATTCACCTTGGCCGTTCAAATTTGCGACCATTTCTTTTTGTTTGGTAGCATCTTGCTCAACGTACTGGTTCCACCACGTTGCCAACTCTGCTAATTCAGGTTCAAATTGTGACCGTAAGCACAAGAAATCTTTCGCCGCGCGAAAACGGGGTTGTTGTGATAAACGATAAGCTCGTTGACCACCACGTTTGTCGAAGCGGCTTTGAATATGCCAAATGTCGCGTGCCCCGAGTGTAAAACGTTTCGGTATTGCAACATGCGCCGCATTTTCGCTCAAAATTAAGTTCATCGCCTTATTAAAAGCGTCAAAAGGGCTTTCTCCTTGGTCGACGAGGCGTTGATACTTTTCTTGTAATGGATACCAAAGCAGCGCCGCAACTAAGTAAGCAGGCGTTATTTTTTTTCCGCTATTAATACGTTTATCTGTATTGATAAACATTTGATTTACTAATTGAAGCGCTATTCCTTGCGGATTCTTTGTAAGTAGGTCATCAAGGGCTGGAAAGAAATAACGGAATAAGCCATAGTGGCGTAATAATTCAAAATTAGCGTGCGCTTTGCCGTTCAAGAGTAGTTTTAACATTTCTTCAAACAAACGCGCAGGTGGAATATTGCCAAGCAAAGACGCTAATTTTGCAATTGGTTTTTCGGTTGCAGGCGCAATGGTCATGTCTAACTTGGTTGCAAAACGCACGGCTCTAAGCATGCGTACAGGGTCTTCACGGTAGCGAGTTTCAGGATCCCCGATTAACTCGATGCGTCTTGCCGCAATGGCATCCATACCACCGGCAAAGTCATGAATGCTGTAATCGTTAATTGAATAGTAAAGTGCATTGATCGAAAAGTCGCGGCGTTCAGCGTCTTCGTCGATTGTGCCGTAGACATTATCACGAAGTAACTGTCCCTGATCACTTGATTGACTAATTTGGTTTTTGCTGTCGTTGGCTTCATGATGGCCACGCATGGTCGCGACTTCAATAATTTCACGGCCAAATACGATATGCGCTAAGCGAAAGCGTCGTCCAATAAGGCGGCAATTACGAAATAGTTTTTTTATTTGTTCAGGCGTTGCGTTCGTGACGACATCGAAATCTTTTGGTTCAAGGCCAAGCAATACATCGCGAATACAGCCGCCAACTAAATAGGCATCATAGCCACCATCTTTTAGGCGATAGAGCACTTTTAACGCATTCGGACTAAAGTTCTTGCGCGAAACATTATGCTGATCTCGCTTTACAATATGTGGAGTTGTGCGCGTAGTAACAAGGCTTGATTCGGATATTGGACTATCCGTTCCGATAACTTTACGGCAAAAATTGACTAATTTGGAAATAATAAGGCAACTCCACTTTGTGAAATATAATGGTTTTTAAGGGCGCTATAATATACCAGCATGCAAGAAATTTTAATACATATGATAAGAAATATTTAATCGTAAACAGGCTTAATTTTAGCTTTTAAAGTGCCTTAAAGCGAAATTGTTGGTCGTGTGGGATAACTTGAATTTCCTGCGTTTGATGAACTTTATTTAAAGCCCACTGCGCAGTGCCCCAAGACAAAATTTCGTCGCGCGATGCAAATGCAAGTTGGTGTGCGTCAGAGTCGTTGGCAATACCGAGAAAACGCAATGCATCAATTAACGTCAAGTTAGGGTTTTGCAAATCAATAGCGGGTGCATGATTTTGTTTTGATAATTTAAAACCCGGCTCGGCAACTGCGAGAGGTACATGACTAAATTGCGGGATTGGCTGCGAGAGCATTTTGAAAAGGCTAATTTGTCGCACTGTGGGATCAAGTAAATCGGCGCCACGCACAATATGCGTTATTTTTTGTTGTATGTCGTCAAGTACCACAACGAGCTGATAAGCAAATAATTGGTCGCGCCGTTTAACGATATAGTCTTCTTTTGCGAAATTCGCCGACACGTTTATTTGGCCTCGGATGCCGTCTACGAATTGATACACAGGGTGCGCTTGCTTTAGGCGGATCGCATTGTGATCGAGTGGCAGATTCAATTCACGACACGTGTTGTGGTAAAAGCCACCACAGGCTTTTATTTGTTTACGCGTGCACTGACAGCCATAAACAAGTTGTTGGGAACGCAATTGTTCGAGTACATTTTCATAGTGGGGGATGTTTTGGCTTTGATAGCTAACTTTATCGTCCCAGTAGAGACCGTAGGCTTCCAATGTTTTTAAAATTAAGTCACTACTGCCTGCAACAACACGAGGTGTATCGATATCTTCAATACGGACAAGCCAAGTACCTTTGTTGGCTTTTGCATCTAGGTAGCTCGCCAGTGCGGCGACAAGAGAGCCAAAGTGGAGAGGGCCCGAGGGCGATGGAGCAAACCGGCCTCGGTATGCTCCGTAACTATCAAATAATGACATTTATTGGCGATTAACGACCAATTTGCTTTTCTTTGATTTCTGCAATGGTTTTACAGTCAACACAAAGATCGGCTGTAGGACGTGCTTCTAAGCGACGAATACCAATTTCGATCCCGCATGAATCACAGTAACCAAAATCTTCTTCTTCAATAAGTTGCAATGTTTTTTCAATCTTTTTGATAAGTTTACGTTCACGGTCACGAGTACGTAATTCGAGTGCAAACTCTTCTTCTTGCGCAGCTCTATCTACTGGATCGGGAAAGTTTGCAGCTTCGTCTTGCATGTGGTTCTTTGTACGATCTACTTCTTCACGTAAGTTATTACGCCATGATTCTAGGATCTTTTTAAAGTGAGCAAGTTGCGCATCACCCATGTACTCTTCGCCTGGTTGCTCTTGATACGGCTCAACACCCGCTTGAGCCAGTAAACTCAATTTATTTTGGCCTGACATAACTGTCTCCTAATCCTTACTGAATCTAGTCCCGGTAAAACTCGGCGGGTATAAATATCAGAATACGCCGCGCTAAGCAAATTCTTTTTCTATTTATTTTAATTTTTGCTCGGTGACTGGTTCAGAGCGAAACTCAATCGCACTGTTTAATAAAATCTCATTCTCCGTAATATGCGTGTTGTAACACAAAACTTCAACCCCTTCGTTAATTGCTTCTTTTAATTGTGCTGCATATTGCGGATCAATATGGGCGGCTGGCGCCATCTGTTTGATGCCCGAGTGTTGCACTAAAAAGAATAAAATAGCGCGATGACCAGCGCGTTTCATCTCTTGTAACTCGCGAATATGTTTTATTCCGCGCTCTGTTTTGGCATCGGGGAAAAAGCCTTGACCGTTTTGTTCTAATAAGGTCACCGATTTGACTTCAATATAGCAATCTGGCTGATCTTGAGCGCTCAGTAAAATGTCGATACGGCTATTCTCTTTGCCATATTTTACTTCTTGTTTTAAATCTTGATACTCGGTCAGTTCGGAGAATTGTTTATTATTAATGGCTTCTGCAACGATATGATTGGCGAGACTCGTATTAACACAAATCATGTCGCCGTTGTTATTTTTAGTCAGTTCTAATGAATGCGCATATTTACGCTTTTTATTGCATGATGTTGAATAAAAAGCGGTGAAGCCTTCGTCTGCACAACCTGTCATTCGCCCTGTATTTGCACAGTGTATTGTTGTAATGCCCTCATGCGTTTTTATATCGACTAAAAAACGTTTATACCGTTTTATTAGTGGTGCCTGTTTAAGTTGAGATTGAAATTTCATTTATTGGTCGCAAAATCTTGGGTTGTTTTTTACCATATAGTAGACTGACTAAATTATTAAAGTGCAAGAGAAATGCAAAATGTCAGATAAATTTATCGTTCAGTTAAGTCAATCACCAGCGCCAGCACAATGGGGTGAGCATGCATTGCTATCTTATGATGGTTTAGGCGCGGTTGTTCATTTACAGCAACAAGAGACCTTAAAAAACGTACAAAAAGCAGGGCGTGCCCTTGCAAACCAGGGAATTAAAGCTGTTAGCCTTGCTGGGGAAACTTGGTGCACAGAAAGTCAATGGGCCCTGTATCAAGGTTTCGTGAGTGCGAAAAACCTCGATGGTGTGACATTTGTTGATAACGAAAAATCAAACATGGCTGAGTTGTCATCACTTAAGCAAGCTGCAATCTGGCAGCGTACGATGATCAATGGTACTGCAGATGACATTTATCCTGAAAGCTTGGCAGAAAAAGCTGCTGAGTTTGTTCAATCACTTGCGCCAGAGCATGTTAGCTACCAAATTATTAAAGGTGATGCACTACTTGAGCAGCAGTGGATTGGTATTCATGCAGTGGGTCGCGGCAGTGATCGACCGCCTGTTTTACTTGAACTTGATTACAACCCGACGGGCGATGACAGTGCGCCGGTTGCCGCTGCTTTAGTTGGTAAAGGGATTACATTTGATTCTGGCGGCTATTCTATCAAGCCAAGTGAAGGCATGCTTACGATGAAATGTGATATGGGCGGGGCTGCAACTGTCACTGCCGGTCTTGCTCTTGCGATTTCTCGCGGTCTAGAACAGCGTGTGAAGCTATTCCTATGTTGTGCTGAGAACTTAATTTCAGGTGGCGCATACAAGTTGGGTGATATTTTAACTTATAAAAATGGCACCACAGTTGAAATCGTTAATACAGATGCTGAAGGTCGTCTTGTGCTTGCTGATGGTTTAATGGCAGCAGGTGAAACGGGTGCGCCTTTGATTATTGATGCGGCGACACTTACAGGTGCGGCGTTGATGGCCGTGGGTCAAGAATACAATGCCTTATTTGGGTTAGATAAAGAGCTTGTGCGTGAAGTAGAAGGATTTGCTGCTGATGAGTTTGAAGCAGCATGGCCGTTGCCGTTAGAGCCATTCCATCAGTTAAACTGCCCGTCGCCGTATGCTGATACAGCAAATAGCCGTGCGCAAAAAGGCGGTGGTTATGGTGGTGCATCTAATGCTGCGGGCTTCTTATCACGTTTTGTGCCGAATGAAGGTCAAGGCTGGGTACATATTGATTTAGCTGCCAGCTTCCAAAATGGCGCAGGCGCGCAATGGGCTGCAGGTGCAACTACTTGGGGTATGCGCACCGTTGCGCGTACACTATTAGAAAAAGCCTAATAATGGTATTGCAGCAAACCGGCTTTCGGTTTGCTGCTTTTTATTTTTGTTCAGTAGTTAAATAAATTATCCCACCGAGCGTCAAGCTCAGTCTTCGCATCATTCAGCGGTTTTGCCGTATAAATTGAATTTGTTTTACATACTAGGTTAAGGCGTATTAATTTGTCGAGTGCATCTGATACTTCGAAATCAAGCTGACAGCCATAATCCGTTTTAAACCACATCTCAATTTTGTTATCGAGCTGCTCGGCATTTAGGCCATTTTTCTCTTTTAATAAAAAGGCATAGGCAAGAATCGCCTCTTTGCAGTCTTCTTCTTCTGCCGCATCGATCAGGGTATGAAATACACCTGCGTTATTATCGAGGTTTTTAAAATATAAGTTATCCGATAACGCCTTCATAAACTTAATTTTTCGGTTTTTAAATTTATTCCATTCTTTAAATATAAAGCTGCCAAAGACGCCGAGTCCGAGGGCAAAGCTGATAAAGTGCTGTTGTGTGAATGTCACATCATCACTACGCAGCCCAAGCCAATATGCTAACAATGCGGCCAGTAAAATAATGGATGCCCCGAGTTTTGTGACAAGTACCACAACCCCGCCGACTGCCGCTGATGCGCCAATAATCACTTTGTCGATTTTGCGCATGCGCACTTCGCTGTTGGGAAACAGCATTTCTAAATCGGCTTTTGGCACATTTTGAAATAGTTTGACGATGGTTGAGCCGGGTTCAAAACCAAAGGGTGTTTTGCCTTTTTTTGCGAAATGTGCAGCATCTTTAAATCGAATAAAAACCGCGACGCGATCGTAATTGGTAAATGAAATTGTTTGCTTTTTAAGGCCCCAGAACGATGAAACCGTTTCGCTTTTTTGACTCTCACCGCGGCGATAAAAAACGACTTCGGCAAAATCGTCAAATTCAACTTCAAGACGGACTTTAAACAATGACTCTTCGTGCAGTGCGTCTTGCAAATCTTGCTCAGTAATGGTTTCAAAGTTAGCTGCGTTTAATACATTGGCAAACTCGCGCGCAAAAACTTGTTGGCACTGCTCTTTTTCAGCGTTACTTAAAAGAGTAAGGGAAAGCGTATCGGCATTCGGATCAAAGGGAGCATAATTGTCTTTGAGAACTTCAAGTCGCTGGTGGTATTCATAGTGAATGAGGCTCGCAAGCAGCTGTGAAAACTCGCTAAATGAAACGTGGATATCGGCTGGCAACTGGTGTTTGCACATGGCAATGACATCGGACTTACGAAATGGAATAAAACGCTCAAGTGACATAGTTATTAGTATTTAACCAAAGAGGTTTAATGATAACAGATAATTCATTTTGTTTATTCGTGGTGCACAGCTTTTTATCACAACTCGCTGTTACCTCTTCTTAAAAATTCATGCTTATTTGATACTTAACATAAATTGTTGTTGTTTTTTATTGGCTATATATTAGTGCTGATAGCTTTTGTAATCAGGGACAAGTGATGGCAACAAACAAACGAGTGGGTATTTATTTTCTTTTTTTAGCGGTTTCTATATCGGCTGCTGCACGGCAAACGACTGCTTTTTATTACAGTGCTCACTTTTATTTAACTATACCTACCGAACAGCTTGCTGGAGCTCAAATAGTCGCAAGTGACGGCCCTGCGATTCGCTTTAAGTCTGGGCAACAATTATCTGCGCTTTTGATAACGAGAGAGCTTGATAACTTACCAGACAGCTTTAACTTACATTTTTATCCTGAATATATTTTGGGTTTAAGAAAGTTGGATTCACTTTCTAAACAACTTCAAGAAAAGTTTATTATTTCGCAACAAGCGATCATGAATTCTCATGCATACCCAAAGGCAGAAATACATGCAGGCGGTGATGAAAAATTATACACATCGTGTGGCATACAAGAATGCATCGGGTTTATGGTGTCGAGCAATGTAAACTCGCAGGTGTTAATGATAAATGGAATTGGATTTACTAAGTCAGAATTTATAAAAATATTAAAAGGAGATTAAGGTGTTGACTACAAACGAACAAAACACGCTATATAAATTGATCGTTGCCTTTATAGGTGAAGACCAGGGAATAAAAAACTATAAGTCAGGTTTTAATGAGCGAACAATCTTGGTTGTCGAAGATATGATAAAAGCTAATATAAACTGTAATTTGGCAATGAAAAATTTGTTGAGTGGGTTAGTCTCTGCGGGAAAGTTGACTACACGAGGTTGGCTAAAAAAAGCTCTAGCAAGTATCGGTTATGGATTGAAAAGCTCTGGGCCATTGAAAGGAGCAGGATGTTTAGTCGTTACAAAATCAAAATGGAAAATGGCTATTATATCGAGTTCAATATAGCATTTTTCTTATGAAGTATAAGGTTTCAATCGTAGGCATTACGCAAACCTCTAGTTTAATGGCTTTTAATTATCAATCTTAAAAGTTATATAAAAATATAATATATCTGTCATTTTTGACCGAGAAATTCATCGTAAAAATTGATTAATCGCAAGCTTTGCGCCTATTTTTAATATACAATTCCAAGCCAATTTTTACCGCTCATTAGCAGGAGCTCGCACATGTCAGATAAAGTTTATATCACCGCGCAACAATTATTGGTTGATTCATTTAAAGTTGCAGCACAAGTTTACGACGATGGATTCCGTCCTGATTACATCGTAGGCATTTGGCGTGGTGGTGCTCCAATTGGCATAGCGGTGCAAGAGTTTTACGATTTTAAAGGGGTTGAGACGGATCATATTGCGGTGCGTACGTCGTCGTACTATGGCATTGGCCAACAATCAAAAGAAATTAAAGTGCATGGTCTTCATTATATTATTGAAAATGCCAATGCCGATGACTCGTTGCTAATTGTTGATGATGTCTTTGATTCAGGCCGCAGTATTTATGCGCTAAAAGAGAAGTTAGCAGAATTAATGCGTCTAAACTTGCCAAAAGATATTCGTGTCGCCTGTCCTTACTACAAGCCAAAAAATAAAAAAGTACCTATGACCCCTGATTACTTTATTCATGAATCTGATGAGTGGCTTGTTTTTCCCCATGAGTTGTCGGGGTTAACACCAGAAGAAATCGCCAATGGTAAATCTGACTTAAGCGAAATAAAAGATCTTTTGATTGACTAATTGAGACACAAAAAAGCGCGTTTATTAACGCGCTTTTTGTTATTCCATTATATAGTTCGATGCCTATCGACTGGCAAAACCTTCGATAAAATCTTCCAGTTTATCTTCATCAAGTGGCTTTAAACCTTGTTCGGTGCGTTGCACCAGCCCTTGTTCGACTAAATCACTGACGACACGGCGATAGGCGCGCTCTGTCGTTGCGAAGCGCTCTGCTTCTGCACTGACCGTAGGGTAGGGGCGCAGCATAGTGACTGTTTCGTCTTGAAAACGGGCTAAACAGTCTTTAGCAATATTAAAGCTCAGTGGTAGCAGCAGTTTGTTAAGGTTTATTTGCTGATTTTCTATAAATTTTTCAGCAATACTTTTTGCTGTATGTAACGCTAGTTCCGGTTGCTTTTGAAGCATTTCACGCCAGTACTTAAGCTCAACCAAGTTATAGACTAAATCGCACTGTGCGGTGACAGAGTAAATACAGGGACGATCGTTTAGGGCTTCAACTTCGCCCAGCAAGGTATTGCTGCAATCAAGTTGGCCGAGCAGCAGACGCCGACCATTACCAACATCATAACTAAATGACACTGTGCCTGAGCGAACTACAATTAACTTACTAAGCGGTTCACCTTGTTCGAATAGAATACGCCCTTTTTTAAGCGTGTAACTATTACCTGCGTATGATAGTAGCTGATCTACTAAAGATTTTGAAAAGTGATAGTCAAACATGCTGAACTCGCTTTTTGTGTGCGCATTGGACAATTGTCCTTTTTGAAATACTCGCACCTGATTAATATGAGGTTAATTTACACCAATCCACGACTAATTTAAAACCTTGTCCCGTACGCAATAGAATTACTTTGTCGTTTTATCGTGATCACCAAGAATTGGTGGATTGGTTTTTTTATTATAGAGGTATTAGTTATGCAATGGGAATATTTAGGGTATTTTGCGTCAGTATTACTGGTGGCCTCGTTAATGATGGAAAATGTTGTCCGTTTGCGTTGGCTCAATCTCGCAGGTTGTGTTGCGTTTACGCTGTATGGGTTAGCGATAGAGGCATGGCCTGTGGCATTTACTAACGGTTTACTTTCTTTGGTTAACATTTATCATCTGATTAAATTGCAGCGCAAGCAAAAAACAAGCGCCGCGGAGTAATTTAGTTTGTAGGGCGTGTATACTTTTGCTCGCCTGCAAGCCAGGTCTGGTTCACTTTAATGGTGTGAATTTGTTCAACTGGCACGGTAAAGTAATTTTTATCGATTAAAATAAAGTCGGCCCATTTTCCTTTTTCTAAACTGCCTATTTTAAACTCTTGGTGTGCAGCATAGGCGGCATCGAGTGTAAAAGCGCGTAACGCTTGTTCGCGAGTAAGTACTTCCTCGGCGCGCCATCCTTTTTCTGGTAACCCTTTTTTATCTTGGCGTGAAATCGCTGCGTACAGCCCATCAAATGCATTAGCTAATTCGACAGGAAAATCAGAGCCCGCTGCTACTTTAGAGCCCTGTTTTAAGAAGGTTTGCCATGCATAGGCTCCGGTTAAACGTTTCTCACCTAGACGTAACTCAGCCATATGCATATCCGATGTGGCATGCACAGGTTGCATTGAAGGAATGATCTTAAGCTCTTTAAAGCGGGGGATATCGCTTGGTTCGACAATTTGAGCGTGCTCTATTCGGTTTCTGAGCAATTTGCCGCCAGTTGTTTTATAAACATCTTGGTAGGTATCAAGTACGATACGGTTGGCTCTATCGCCAATGGCATGCGTATTAACTGAAAAACCGTATTTAAATGCTTGTTGGAAAATTTGTTTCAAGGCATCGTTTGTTTCAAGCATAAGGCCCCTATGTTGCTCGCGGTCCTCATAGTCTTTGATAAGCGCAGCACCGCGACTGCCGAGTGCGCCGTCGGCATAAACTTTAATGCTGCGAATCGACAAGTAATCGTGTTTATCTTGCACTTTACCAGCGCGGTACATTTGTTCTAGCTTTTCATCCGTTGATGACAACATGCCGTAGATACGTATTGGTAATTTATTTTGCGACGCTTTTTCACGATAAAGTTGATAAGTGTCGTAGTTGATACCGGCATCATGTACCGAGGTAATACCTAAGCTTAGTAAATGCTCGCCTGCTTTTTCGAGTTGTCGAGCAAGTTGTGCTTTATCTGTCGCAGGCATATGTTGGTAAATCAGGTTTTCCGCCTTATCGACAAAAATGCCGCTCGGTTGCCCGTTATGGCGTACTATTTCGCCACCTTCTGGCGCCTTGGTTTCACTTGTAATACCTGCAAGTTCCATCGCTTTGCTGTTAACCCAGACTGCATGGCCATCAACACGGGTTAGAACGACAGGGCGGTCGCTGACATACTTGTCGAGATCCTGGGCTGTTGGAAATGTTTTGTTAGGCCACAACTCTTGGTTCCAGCCACGACCAATAATCCATCCTTTGGTATTTTTTGCATATTCGCTAAGCGCTTGGCCAATGCTTGCGCGAGAGTGAGCGTTACGCAAATCAAGTTGTGAGAGGTTTTTACCAAGCCCTAGAATATGCCCATGTGCGTCGATAAGCCCGGGTAACAGGGTATTGCCCTCACCATTGGTTTTAGTTGCGTTTGGATAACGCGTTAGTAGGTTTGCATCACCATAGCTGACAACTTTACCGTCTTTAACAATGAGGGTTTGAAATTGTTCAAGCTTATTATCTTGGGTTAGCGTATACCCTTGAACATTGTGAATTGCGTGATATTGAGCCAGTGCTTGAAAACTGGTTGCAGCACAAAGTAGTGTGGCCGCTAGTATTTTTTTTGACATAGATTAATAACTTATAATGTAGCGTTATTAAGACCATATCAGGTTTATTGCCATTTAATCAATTTTAGAAAAATGTTGTTTAGCGTGAATTATCTGTTCGTTTAATTGGTTAATATGGGTCGCAAGTTCAGATTCTTTGGGATCGGATGTCGTCCATAGAATCGCCGGCAAATTAAGCTTCTTCGCCAGATGAAGCGCTTTTTGAATAATATAATCGATAGACTCGTCACATTGGGTAACGCCTTTACTGACGAGGTCATAACAATTGATACAAATTGCTTGCCAGCGTTCACGGTCAACAATAACCGCGCGCTCTAGTGAGGCGATTTGAAACTGGCATAAGTTCGATTCAATATTCATAACAACTCCAATGACATAAAACTCGGTAAAACAAACAAGGTATTAGGGGGGAGCGAATAACTTGTAAATTAGTTATCGGCAGTTTTCAGAAAGGTTTAGCTATTTTTACTATTTTTATTTTATATTCTTAAATCAATGTAGTTATAAAGTATTGTTTTTTTGTACTGGGTACTAAAAAGCCCTTCTCCAAATAGAGAAGGGCTTAAACTTGATATTAAGTTAGATTAACGACAGCCTGGCGAATCAAAATCAACCACAATTGACGCACCTTGTGCACTGCCTGATACTTTGAGGTATCCCCAGTACTGGCTTTGGTTTGTGATGTAGATACACTCACCGTTACCCACATTGTACGAAGCACCGTGATGATTAGAACCATTTGGCCAACCATAATTGCTGTATTCAATGTTGATATCACCTGAACCATTACCTGTAGTAATTGCAACGCTTGAGTAACCGTCTACTTCTTCGATTGTTAACCAGATAGGATCTTGGTCAGCTAAACAGCGTACTACGCCATCTTCTAATGTGCCTGACGAGATAGGACCGCTAACCGCACATGCATTTGGTACATTGCTACCGCCACCACCAGACGATTTAGTGTAGTTTGCCGTTAAGTTAGTGCTAAATGATGAATAACCGCGAACCATAACATGGTAAGTACCAGCTTGAACGTTTGCGATATTACAGGTCTCATTATTGCCACCTAAATATGGACGACAATCATAGCTTGATTGTGTTGGTGCAGAACCAAATTTAACATAAAGGTCTGCATCACCTGAACCACCGTTTAAGCTGAAGCTTAGGTCGCTAGCGTTTGCAGGTACGTCAATTGTAAAGAATTGCTCTTCACCTTGTGCACCGCTAATTGCTTGCGCAACACCGTTCTTCAAGCTGCCGCCTGGCGTTGGATCTGGGTTAGTTTGACCGCTAGAAACAGACGCAGTTGTAGAAGTATTGCTGCTCATGCCTTGTGTGTCTGTTACTGTTAGTGTAACTGCATAGTCACCAGCAGACGCATAGCTATGAGTTGGGTTAGCTTGTGTACTTGTTGTACCGTCGCCGAAATCCCAATCGAAGCGAGATATACTTGTTTCGTTGTCGTATGAGCCGTTGCTAGAGAAGTTAATTAGCTCGTCAACATTTGCAGCATATGGACCATTAATATTTGGAACTGGTGCTGTGTTGCTCGGTGGTGGTGGGTTTGTGCCGCCGCCATTTGCTAGATCTTGAGTCCACTGTGTAAACTCATTGCCATAGTTATTTGCCCACGTAGTAATGCGAGACTTATAACCTGCCCAATCGCCACTGCGTGTTGATGCCAACATTTGGTTTACTTCATTGCGGTGACGCTCAAACATAAAGCGAACAGCCAAGTAACCCCAGCGGTAAATTCGGTCTTGGTCAAAACCTGCATACGTTGTTTCGAAAATTGTACCTAGTGTGTATGTAGAACCATCTAGGATAGTATCAATAGCAGCTTGGTTGTTGTTTTCGTTCGCAATGTATTCAGCAACACCTTCACTCCACCAAACGATTGCTTCAGTCGGAGCGTTGAAGTCACCATAGAGATCAAAACGACCATCAAGGTAGTGAACATATTCGTGTTCAAGGTTCCACACAAAGTGATCTGGGTTTGCGTAACTTGCTTCATAAGCGACAAAGTTAGGAATATTACCCGGTGTTGCTGGGTTGCCTTCAAGGTACATACCGCCATTGTTGGTATCGATACCAAAGATAGCGCCACCGTACTTACCATAGTCGGTATCAGAATCGAAAATGTTTACTTGTAGCTGCGAGTTATTGTCGTTTGCTACAGGCGTATTGTTAGTTTGTAGTGTGCTATGGAAGAGTGTTTCTTCATAACCCATTTTGCTACATGCTGCCGCGTGCTGTGCTGCAGTCATGTTTTGCGAGCGAATCTTAATCGTACTACTACAGGTATATGTTTGTGATAGTACTTGGCTTTCAAGCTGTTCACCGTAACCGCAAATGCCATAGTCGGCACAGTTTCCGTAGTAGCTCGCGGTATCAGCTGCACCTAACCATACCGCATCGCCATAGCCATACATTTGGTAAGCAGAAAAAATTTCGTTTAATGCAGTATCAACACTCGATTGAATTGGCGTGCCTGCGTACTGTTTTAAACGACCTAGTTCACGCGCGGCGTTACTGATCATAAACTCTGCATCAGAGTTTATCATGTAGGTGCTGTTAGTAAATTTACGAAGGCCAGCGACAAGATCTGATGAATTGCCAATTTTATTTTTAAATTCTGTATTCCATTGACCACGGAATAAAATAGTAAAGATACCGTTTACTGCGCTGCGCATATTCCACTTTGACGCGTAGCTGCTATTCCAACGGTTTAACCACTCAACAACAACAGGTAAATAGATATCTTGTTGCTCGGAGCTATCCATTGTGATTAGGACTTCAGATAATGTTTTGCCGTGTGCGTCATTGTCATCGTAGAAGTGAACGTTGTTAACAAATGCATCGATTGCATTTTTAACTGCAGGTTTTACCCAAGAAGCAAACGTCACTTGATCATTGTAAAACTCAACGTAATAGCCAGCACGTAGGTACAAAAATAGCGCTTCAATATCTGGGTCGCCGCCACCTTGGTAGTTTTGTGCAAGGTTGCGTACGTGATTAGCAACTTGGTACATATTGTTTGAATCATAAGCGGTCGCTTGAATATTGCTTGACGCGCCAAATAATTCGTTAACACATGTTGCACCTTGTGTTTTGATTTCATTAATCAAGGTATTTGTGTTGGTTGTCGCAAATGCGTTTACGTCACATGGTACAGCCATAACATCAACAGAGCTGGCAAGTGATAGTGTTTTTGCTAAGTCGACAACTTTCGCTTTTTTGATATCTTTTCGATAAAGCGTTTCTGCAGTAGGCGCATTATCTTCAGCGTGGTTTTCAACACCGTGATCATGCACGTTTTTATTTTGGATTTGCGAGATTGGGGCACTGGCCGCATAGCTAGTTGTGCCGTAGCACACACCAGCGAGAAGCACAGCGAGTTTAGTTAGTTTCATTTTTGTTTTCTTCTGTTGTTTTAAGTCAAAAGTATGCTTTTTACACTTGGGGGATGTAAAAAACAGGAACATTTGTAACAGTATTTTTTAGTGAATTCAATATAAAATATACAATATATTAACTTATGGATCTAAATTAGGAACCTTTCTGAGTGGTGTTTAGTGGGTAAAAATTAACAAGCCTAAATTAGCAATAATGTGCATAATGTTATTATATGGAAAGCGAATTTTGGTGTGTGTAAGTTTTTATTTTTATAAGTTTTAATGTTTTTTTGTGCAGACTTAAAATAGTTTTTAGAGCTTTTTTAGTTCTATTTTTTGGCAAATAAAGCCCTTAGAATGTAAACTAATTATTTACATTTATTGAATATTCAGTCTGAATTTTTTTCGTTATTATTTTGTTTTTTTACATAAAAAATTTTTAACACAGTGGCAAAGATATTTTGACGGTGACACCGTTATTTTCATTCTTTGCGTTGATGTTGCCGTTATGGAAACCGCAAATGAGTCTCGCGATATAGAGCCCAAGTCCAAGGTGAGGTTGTTGCTGTTGTGCTTGGGAGCGCACCGAGACCATAGAATCAAAAATATGTTCGGCAAGTTCATCGGGCAGTTGTGGCCCCGAATTATGAATTGATAAATGAACCCATTTATTCTTCTCTGTTAGATTAACAATGATGTCTGTATTAGGTTTACTAAACTCAACTGCATTGCTGATTACTTTATCAAGTAACTGGGCGATAAACTCGGGTACGCCAAGTACAAACAAAGCTTGCTCGTTAAGATTTAATTTAAAATGTGTGTCTGGATACGCTAATTGATGTCCCTGTAAGCAACCTTGAATCACTTGGCTCACATTAAATCTTTCACTTTCTGCGTTTTCAATGGCATGTTCAAGGCGGGTTGCTTCGCTCATGGTGGTAATGATTTTATTAAGTCGATTAACGCCTTCAGCAGCTCGTGTGACGTATTTTTGGCTGGTGGAATCAAGTTGTTGTAATTCAAGACTTTCAATTGATGAACGCACTACAGCAACCGGGGTACGTAACTCATGTGACAAGCGTGATGACATATTTTCTAAGTAGTGTGTGTAGCCACCTAGGCGATTAACAATATTAGCAAAACTGCGCGATAGGTCTCCGATCTCATCCTTGGCAAAATTATCATCAATATGACCCGTGACTCGGCCTTGATCGTCGATTGCTTTTTCGGCGGCATCTCTCAGTTGACGTACACGCGAAGAAATATTTGAGGCAAAGAAAAAGAGGCTCAACGTACCAATTAACATGACGGCTAAAATGATATTGAATAATTTTTCAAATGCTTTATTGCGAATGTTGCGAATACCGTTCGTTGTTTCTTCTGCGATGACGGCGCCCATAACGTGATCATCAATCCAAATAGGGTGAGCAGCCGATAGAATGACCGCTTTTTGATCCGGGGTTAAACGCCAATGTGATTTAGTATGTCCTTGCAACGCACTATTTATATGTTCACCAGTTAGTGCGGTTACGTCATGTGAGTGATCCTCAAAATCAGGCGAAGGCTTGGTCAGTATGGTGTAGTACAACGGATGGAGGTATTCTTTTTCGAAGGATTGCCAGGCTGACTCTTCGTTTGATACGCTGGGGATTGTATTACCCCAATCGCCATTGGCATTTTGAATTTTTCCCGATTGCGCTAAAACACGACGATGATTGTCGACAACCCAAATGCGGCTACCCGAGCGCGCCATACCTTTGATTATTTTCTCGATTTCGGGTGACGGAACAAGGACAGAACCCAGTTGATCTTTTTGTTCTAAATTAGATGTCGCGACCTCTTTTGCACCTATTTGGCCATTATCAATATCTATAATGGCAAAGCCTAGCTTGTTGCCGAGTAAATGTAAGGGAAGGCGTAATTCAATATTGTAGCCATTAGCGGTGGTTTGAAAGTAACCTTGGATAAATGAAACGGGTGTTTTAGTAACTTCATCAAACGCATTCACCCAGCCAGATTGGGTTGTCGCAACAATGTATGTTTTTAATTCGCCCTGATTATCGAGTAACGCAATTTTTAAATGGTCGTTATTGGTGATGCTTAAGCTATTTTTGCCGCGTAGTTTTACATCATCATCACGCACTTCAAATAGGGCGTATAAGTAATTGTTGTATTTCCCGACCATGTGATAAAAGGATAAATCACTGTCTAAATGGTGCTCATTATCAACGGTTAGGTATTCTTTATCATAATGCCATAAAAGCGGTTTATAAGGCTGCCATTCAAGTAATTTACCGTCAAGTTGAATAGGGCCGACAATATTGTACGCGTAGAGATCGCGTCCTTTTTCAACCGTTTCAAGAAAGCTCGCTTGATTATCAAACAGCTTGGGACGTTCGTGTAATGCACTTGCAAGCGCACGTGTTGTTGTAGCTAGACTGCGCTCTTGCCCAATGCGTAGAAAATTCTCCATTTCGGCAACATATTGATAGCCAAACCAAGGCAGTAGTAGTAAAAAACTCGATAGAAGAATAACTTTGCTACGCAGTCCAAATCGCATTATTGAGTGCTCTCCCAGCGGTAGCCCATACCGTATACGGTGTCTATGCAATCGAATGAATCGTCAACTTTTAAAAATTTTTTGCGGATACGTTTAATGTGCGAGGTAATAGTACTGTCATCAACGTATATTTTGGCTTCTGACATTAGATCATTGCGGTTTTTAACACGCCCCGGTCGCGCCGCGAGCGAATGGACTAGCCAAAACTCGGTGACGGTTAGGTCTATGGTGTGATCTTGCCAATATACTTGCATTCGTTCATTGTCGATAGTGAGTTTGCCACGAACTAGTTTGGCATCATCATTACTGGGCGAATTTAACGCTTGCATTCGCCTAAAAATTGCTGAAATACGTGCAGCTAAATGTGCCAAGCTAATATCTTTAGTTAAATAATCGTCCGCACCCATGCGTAATCCAGATACGGTATCAATTTCGTTATCGCGCGCGGTTAAGAAAATAATTGGAATACTTGCACTTTTTGCTCTGAGGCTTTGGCATAAATGAAAGCCGCCATCAATTTCATCGCCGAGACCAATATCAATGATAGCTAAATCGGGCAATTGATTATTAAACGCGACTTCGGCACTGGGCCTGTCAGCGAATCCCGTGACCGCATAACCTTGCGCACTGAGCATATCTATATAGTTTTCTCGAATTTCGTCTTGGTCTTCAATAATGGCAATTGTTTTCATAAAAGATAACGGTAGAGCAACATAACCGCAATCATACCTGAACAGAGCAGGAAAAATAGCCTTGCGCTTGAATTGCCATTTTTTTGCCATAATTGACCTTCACATTGCCCTTTTTGATGCCAAAAAAAGCCATTTCTCATTGTTTTAATTGATTCCAACGAAACGCGATGCAACGGCATCAGACAAATTTAAATTATGAAGGAAATAAACAATGAAAAAGTTAATTTTAGTATCAGCACTTTCAATCGCGATGGCATCACCTGTATACGCAAACAACGAAACCAAAAAAGACGACAGCGAAGCGGTGATTGGCATGGGAGCCGGTGCGGTTGCCGGGGCCTTAATCGCAGGGCCTGCGGGAGCAGCGATTGGCGGCGTGCTAGGTGTATTTATTGGCAAGATTGAAGGCAGCAAGATAGAAATCGCAGAGCAACAACAGCAGCTAGATAATAATAAAAAGAAGATTATTGCATTGCAGCATAAAACAAAAAACTATCACCAACTGCGTGGCGAAAATGAACGCTTAAATGACCAAATTGCGCAACTAGAATTACAAAGGCTCAATAATATGATGGCCATGACAGTGCAATTTAAAACCGCATCAAGTGATATTGAACCGCATTTTAAATCGCAATTAGTAGAGCTTGCTAAATTACTAAAAGCAAACCCAACGGTTGATGTTGACTTAAATGGGTTTGCGGATCAGCGCGGCGATGAAGCGGCAAATTTAGAATTATCAAAACGCCGTGTTGCCAGTGTCACACGTTTTTTGATGGACCAAGGCGTCTCTCACCGTCGTTTAACGACACACGCTTTTGGTGAAGCTAAGTCAGTGGCGCAAACCTCATCATTTGAAAATGATTTTTTCGACCGCCGCGTCACTGTTACGGTTAAACCAACAGGTGGCCGTACGCAAACAGCAAATAACCAATACTAGGAACGGATTATGTTGATGTTACTTGCCAAAGGAAACTCCAAAGCCAATTGGCTTTGGGGGCCTTTTATTCTATTTATGATGAATTTTACGGTTGCGGCGCAAGATGAGGCTGACGTAAGTCATGGTATGGCATTGTTTGATGGGCACGGCACTGCGCAAGGGTATGCAGTTTTACAAAAAAGCCATTACAAGGTCACTGTTCGCGGGCTAATAAGCTTTGTTGAAGTAGAGCAACAATTTGTTAACCCGACATCGGAAACGGTTAATGGTAAATATCAATTCCCGTTACCTGATGACAGTGCCGTTTTTGCAATGATTATGAAGTTGGACGATCGGGAAATCGTCGGTCAGATTAAAGAAAAGCAGCGAGCACGAAAAGTGTATCAAAAGGCACAGCAAGCAGGGCATAAAGCGGCATTGGTTGAACAGCGACGCGATAATGTGTTCAGTACTGCTGTGGCGAACTTAGAACCGGGGCAACAAATTAATGTTACGTTAAAATTCCAACATCAACTGGACTTCGATGATGATATTTATCGTTTGCGTTTACCTATGTTAGTGGCACCACGTTACTCGCCGGTTGAGACCAAGAATGTTGATCCAATTCTAGTGGGAGGCAATAGTTTGTTGCCTTTTGCCGAGGTGCCCGCTGGTGTTATTAATTCTAACCGCGGGCACCTAGACATCAATTTAGGTCTTGAACTACAAAATATATCGTCGTCCAGTCATCGAGTTTCGATTGTCGAGCAAAATGAAAATCAGTATGCGATCACTATTGATGAAACAGATTTTGCGACAAATAGAGATTTTGAATTGGCATTTAAAGTGGCCGATTTTGAAACGGCTCAAACACGGTTATTTAAAGAAAGGGTGGGCGACGAAAGCTATTATATGCTGATGATGACACCCGCCAGTGAGCATTTTATTGAACACGCTTTTGCCAGAGAAATGATTTTTGTTATAGATACATCGGGGTCGATGTATGGCGAGTCTCTCGCCCAAGCAAAAGAGGCGCTTATAAATAGCTTAATGTCGCTGGCAACCACAGATTCATTTAATGTTATTGAATTTAATTCAGCTACCCGCAAATTTTCGCCGACGCCACGCTACGCTACATACACGAATATTTCAGAAGCGGTTCGTTTTGTGCGCAGTTTACAAGCGGATGGCGGCACTGAAATTAACAAGGCGTTTAATGCTGCGCTAACACATGATGCACCAACTGATGTCGTGAGACAGGTTATCTTTTTAACGGATGGCAGTATTAGTAATGAAACTGCGGTGCTTAATAATATTCAGCAACGTTTAGGCAGCAATCGTATTTTTACTATCGGTATTGGGAGTGCGCCAAATGCTTATTTTATGCGCCGCGCGGCTCGTATTGGTCGTGGTAGTTATACTTTTATCAATCGAATTGACCAAGTTGCTGAAAAAATTACAGGTTTGAATCAAGATCTGGCACACCCAGCATTGAAGAATATTGACTTAAAAGCGCCTGGGTCAAAGCTGCAATTGGCGCGCTCAATTCCCGATTTATATTTTTCTAAACCTATGTTCAGCTATTTTAAACTTGACCACTCAGCGCAACACATTACGTTCACTGCACAAGGGGAGTATGGGCAGATAGCTGAATCTATAATGCTAACACAAGCAATTGAAAGTAATGGTATCGCGCGAATGTTTGCGCGTGAAAAAATAGCCGGGTTACATTGGGTAAATGATAAGACATTAATCACTGAAACAGCACTGAAACACCAATTGATGTCGCCGTATACCTCGTTTGTTGCTGTGCAAAAAGTGTTTGGGCCCGTTGCAAATAAAACCGCACTGGTGGAGTCTATGAAAGCAAAAGGGAGTGCTTTTCCACAAACTGGCGGCAATAGCAAAACCATGCTTTTGATTAGTCTGATGTTGTTTTTAAGCGGTCTATATACCCTAAGATGGGCACATAATGGTGCGCGTTAAAGCAACTAAGCTAATCGCTTATGGCATTATTTTATGTGCTTTGATTTTGTTTGTACAGGCAGGGGTTAGCCAAGGTAAAGCTGCGCTTGCGCAGTATTTATTGCAATCAACTTGGCAAAATAATGTGGCAAATAATACGCGAAATCCTGCTTGGCCGAGTGCAGATGGTTATCCGGCTGCTAAATTGGAGGTGCCACATCTCAACATTGAACAGATCATATTGTCTGAAGCCAGTATGCGCAACTTGGCTTTTGCGCCCGGTTTTTGGCAAAGTATTAACCCTAATATTGATGTTGTTGCAGGCCATAATGATACGCATTTTTCATTTATTAACTCAATGAGTATCGATGATATAGCGATATTGACATCCTTTGATGGGAATAAAGAAGTTTATAAAGTGATTGATGTAGTGGTTGTTCATAAGACAGATCAGCGAGTAATCGAATCATTAGACAAGGCGTTAGTTCTTGTCACATGCGAACGGCAATATGAGTTACAAACAGACACAGAATTTCGCAAAATAGTTATAATGCAGAATATTAAAGTGTAATTTTGTGATAATTCAGATTTAAGTGTTGAGTTTGGGCTTTTTTTTGTTATTCTGTGCCGAAGATGAATTACCTGATTTTCTAGCTGTACCGAGTGGCTTTATATTGGGATTAAATATTGGGAATGAGGATGAACAATAAATCGCAATCACAAACGATCGTGGTTAAGTTAGGCACGAGTGTGCTGACGTCGGGTGGTGATAAACTTGATAAAGCGCATATGGTTGAACTTGTACGCCAATGTATCGCCCTAAAAAAGTTAGGGCATCAGGTTATTTTAGTATCCAGTGGCGCTGTCGCCGCAGGCAAAGAACACTTGCATACATCTTGCGATATGACTAAGGTTGCCAATAAGCAAATGCTTGCCGCTGTAGGTCAAAGCCAATTGATCTTAACTTGGCAAAGCTTGTTCAATTTGTATGGGTATCACGTTGGACAAATGTTACTAACACGCGCTGATTTAGAAGATAGAGAGCGTTATTTAAATGCGCGCGACACTTTAAAAGCGTTGCTCAAGCATGACATCATTCCAATTATTAACGAAAATGATGCCGTTGCTACACAAGAAATCAAAGTTGGTGATAATGATAATTTATCGGCCATGGCGGCCATTTTAGCGAATGCCGATAAATTACTTTTACTGACTGATCAGCCCGGTTTATTTACGGCCGATCCGCGTATAAACAGCGACGCGGAATTGATTTGTGAAGTAGAACATATTGATGAAGACTTAAAGGCATTAGCTGGTGGCTCTGGCACGCATTTGGGCACGGGCGGTATGGCAACTAAATTACAAGCCGCGGATATTGCACGTCGCGCAGGCATTGAGGTGATTATTGCTGCCGGACATCAAGCTAATGTGATAGAGTCGAGTACCGCAGAGCATGTTGTTGGCACGCGCTTTAAAGCACTCACGTCGATCACTGAAAGTCGTAAACAATGGTTGTTGTCAGGTCCTGCAAGTAGCGGTGATCTTGTCATTGACTTAGGTGCGATGACGGCTGTGGTAGAAAAAGGATCCAGCTTGTTGGTACGCGGGATCACCCGTGTTGAAGGTCAATTTAATCGCGGTGCGATGGTGCAGTTGAAAGATCATCGTCATAACGTCATTGCCAGAGGAATTGTTCGCTACTCGGCAGATGAGCTTGCTAAAATTGAAGGCCTCCATTCAGAGCAAATAAATCAGGTTTTAGGCTACGATTTTGGTGCGGTTGTGATCCATCGAGACGATTTAGTCGTTCTTCACTAGAAAATACAGCAAACAGATACAAATTGACTATGCTTACAATAAACCGTAAATAGCAAATTGTAGGTGGTATAACTTTGTGAGTAGCTGCGCACATGATTGGATTATTTCGCTAACACAACAGGAAGACGAACAGCAGTTAGATACACTTCTAATTGCGGCGGTGCAGTCGGTGTTATCTGGTCTTCAAGTGAGTATTTATGTAAAAAAATACCTCACTGGCTTTGAATCGTATTCGTTGTTAAACCCTCACCCTACCTCCAATAGTTTACAGCAAAACCACCTTGCACCAGACTATGTTGAATCAGTGGTCGCAAAACTTGCCAATAATAAACTACTCAGTTGTAAGTTGGCGGGTATTCGGGTCACCCATATTCCTATGTATCACCTTGGTCAGGTCATTGGGTTTGCCGTGGTAAATGGAGAAGTGAGAGTGAATGAAGCAGCGCCTGCGATCACTTTGTTAAATATTTATGCAAATCAACTCTATTTACTCTATCGGTCGCGGCTTGATTCGTTTACTGAGCTATTAAATCGGCAAACATTTGATCGTAGACTACTTGAGATTATTTCGGGAAAAGGGTTTTTGTGTCCGCGTGAGCAATTGTCAGGAAAGCGCAATTGGCATTTGGCGATGATCGACATCGATCACTTTAAGCGTGTTAATGATAATTTTGGCCATGTTATTGGCGATGAAGTGATTTTACTAATCGCACGCATTTTAAAAAGCGGTTTTCGTGCTGAAGACTATGTATTTCGCTATGGTGGTGAAGAGTTTGCTGTGCTATTTCGTTGTGACGATGTAGCACAAGCCCTTGATACGCTTGAGCGCGTGCGTAAACAAGTTGCAAAACAAAAGTTTCCACAAGTAGGTCATATTACAATTAGCATTGGACTCACTGAACTAATGCATTTTCGCGATGCGCAGTCCTTAGTACAGCAAGCTGATAGCGCCTTATATCAGTCAAAGCATGACGGTCGAAATTGCATTACTCAGTTTGTTCGAGAATCAAAACCAGACACGCCTTTTTCGGATATCGAGTTATTTTGATGCTTTTTTGACAACTGAATTTAAGGTATAGTGCGCCAAATTTTTGGAGGTTTTTATGAAATTTGTGCGCTGGCTACTAGGCCGTATCATTTTATTTTTTGACTTTATTACGACTCCGCGTGGTGTTAAGCGAGCGGATGACGTACAAGCTGAAATTAATCAAAAAACAGCGAAGTTGAGCTTATATCAATTCCACGCGTGTCCGTTTTGTGTCAAAGTGCGTCGTGCGATGAAACGCCAAAGCTTAAATATAGAGCTGCGTGATGCCAAAGCAGAAGGCCCATATCGTCAAGAGTTGCAAGAGCAAGGCGGTAAGGTCAAAGTGCCATGTTTGCGTATCGAAGAAAATGACAAAGTAACCTGGCTTTATGAATCAAGTGATATTGTAAATTACCTCGAAACTAAAATTGCTCAGTAGTTATTCTGACTAAGCTAGCTCTTTGTTACTGAGCTAGCTTACTTGCAAAGTTAGCCTTTATCGACTGTCACCTTTTCTTTCTTAGTCTCTTTGTTTAAAGATCTATCGAATATACCAAGTCGAATTCTAATAAAGTGAAATATTTCCTTTGCAACATCAATATCAACAGCACTCTCCAGCCCTTCAAAACCCGGTGATGAATTGGCTTCACAAATTTTGAAGTGCTCTTCATCAAACAATAAATCAATACCAGATACATCTAGACCAAGTACATTTGCTGTTTGGGTTGCGAGCCATTCAATTTCAGGTGTTATTGGATAAAGTTTACCAGTGCCACCGGCACTTACATTGGCTTTAAAGTTATCACCGTTTGAATTCCTTTCCATACAAGCGATTGCTCGGCCTCCAATAGTGAAAACTCGCAAATCCTTTCCATGACTGGCTTTAACAAATTGTTGTAAGATGATATTTGCTTTCGGGTTAGTGGCTTCAATCAATTGCATTAAGTCATCAAATTCGCTCGGCGATTTAGATAAAAATACGCCACTGCCTTGTGAACCAGAAAGCGTTTTTACGACAACAGGAAAGCCTATTTGTTTTTCAACTAGGGCAACATTGACGGGAAATTTCACTAACATAGTATCGGGGGTCGGCAAGTTTTTTTCCGCTAATATTTGTTGCGCAAATAGTTTATCTTTTACGATTTCAATGGAGTTTGAACTATTAATGCAGTAAACGCCTAGACGTTCTAAGTGGCGAATAATCGCGAGAGCAAAATAAGTTGTTCCTGCGCCCATGCGTGGTAAAACAAAATCCGGTAAAGTTTCTTTTTTACCGTCGATCAAAATACTTTTTTCATCGTCGCGGGTCACCGTTAAATCAAATTGATCTGGTGAAAACACTTGTAAGTCTATGTTTTCTTTTTTTGCCGTTTCTAATAAACGATGAATTTCATAAGCTTCCTGACGTAGCAAACTCGCATTTTATTTATAAATTATCCAGCCTCGCACTAATACGTATCCTCCAGGTTTGCGTTTATTTCTAGGTTTGAGCTTTTAGTTGAGCTATTTAAGCCATAAAATTTGTTACTATTTTTGATAACTGATTTATATTTTATCCAAAGTCGCTCTAATCGAGTTTCAGCTTGACGATGACCATGGCATACAGATACGAAGTTTTGTTCAACTTGATTTTCTGGTTCTACTTGGCCACTCTCTAACATAAAGAGACGCTTACCGATGTCAGTTAAAAGGTTTGCTTCGACAATCGTGAAATGACCACTGCGGCTAAACCCTTGAACAAAATGTACATCATCATAAAATTTACTTGTTTGAACAAATCCATGTAACAATGTCATAAACTCGGTCCATAATTAGTATATAAATCAGATTTTGTTGGAGTATGATGAGCAACTTCAGATCTGTAAAACAATAATATTTTATCGTAACGATAAGAGTGAGACATTTTTGGATATTGAATTACTAAAAACCTTTATTGAGGTTAACAATAGTCGTCACTTTAGTAAGGCGGCTGAAAATCTTTACTTAACCCAAGCTGCGGTGAGTGCACGTATACGTCAGCTAGAGCAATATTTTGGCGTTGAGTTATTTATTCGTAATCGTAACAATATTCAATTAACGGCAGCGGGTGAGCGTTTGGTTCCGCATGCCGAAGTAATGATGCAAACACTGCGTAATGCAAAACAAGATGTGGCACTTACGCTTGAGCAAGTCACTCAAATCTCTATAGCGGGAACCCCAAATACGTGGGACACCTATATACACGATGCGATTTCAAAAATTTATGCAACCCAGCCGAATTTAAGCCTAGTAGCCGAGATTTTGGCAAGGGAGCAAATTACTCGTCAGCTATTAGAGCGCGCATTAGACGTTGCAATTACCTTTGATCCGCCCAAAGCTGAGGAACTAAAAATTGAGTCTTTGCATACGTTTGAACTTATTCCGGTAACAACATATCAAGAGCCCGTAACTGTACCAAAAGAAGTTAAACGCTATATTCGCGTTGATTGGGGCACAAATTTTAGTGTTTGGCACGGTAAAGAGCTTAAAGGAATGGCAACGCCGTTGATGCGCACAAGTACCGCACGCATTGCACTTGACTTGATGTTGCAGTGCGGCGGTTCAGCTTATTTGCCAGATGTATTAGTAGAGTCATTTTTAGAGCAAGGCGCTCTTTATAAATTGAGTACACTGCCTATTTTCAAGCGCGATGTATATATTGCATATCATCGCGAAAACGAACAGGCAGAAAAACTCCATGATATCCGGCGTATGCTGCGTGACGAAGAGCCTGAAGCGCCGACGATTATTGTGCCTTAACTCACATTATAACTACCATAAGATAAGCGGAATCGTTAGCAACAATAATACAGCCATCACTATATTGAATTGTTTAAGGCGTGTGTGATTGTCTAAAAAGCGTTTCATATAACATCCTATCAATACCCAAAAAAACGAACAGGGTAAAGTTGCAAGATTAAATACGATTATCCCGAATATCGCCGACGACCAATACTCATTGCCCGGCAGTGTAAGTGCGGTGACGAGCGTTAGTAACATCGCCCATGACTTTGGGTTTATAAGTTGAAATAAGGCTGCTTGTACGAAGGTCATTGGCTGTGTTTGGTTTTTTGCTTGTCCATTTTTGCTTTTGACGATTTTGATAGCCAAGTACACCATGTAAGAACACGCGAGCAGAGTTAACAGTTGATGTAATTGAGGAAATCGCTCAAACAATGTGCCTAACCCGAGTAGCATTACAATATGAATACAGGTCATGCCAAAACGAATGCCGAAAATATGCGCTAGCGTATTTTTCACGCCAAAATTGGCCCCAGAGTAGGCAAGTAAGATGTTGTTTGGTCCAGGGGTCAACGTGGCGCTAATACTAAATAAAAGTAAGCTCGGCAATAACACAATAAGCGATTCAGTTAACATTCTATACTCCTTAATTGTATTGGTACAATTTCATGTTTATTTATACTCTAAGCAATGGCATAGTTACAAAAAAGGGTCAATAAGTTTATTGTTATGAATACAATTTGGCGGGTCGATATACACGAGTTCCATCTTTTATGTAAAACTAACTCTAAATATCAAGCGCTTGCGCTTTTAATTGAGCGTGTTGTGCAATCTGGGGGACTTTCGTCTGAGCAAAAGTTGCCAGCGCAACGAATTTTGGCTGATAAACTAAAGGTAACACATGGTACGGTGACGCGAGCCTATGATTTACTCGTAAAGCGCGGTATCGCCTATGCAAAACTTGGTGCAGGCACTTACATTAAACAGCAAGCGCAACCCCTTGATGAGTTTGATGACACGGATTTTGCTTCAAGCATGATGCCATTAATGGGGCAGCAACAAATCATTGCGAATCAAATGTTATTGTTGGCTAATGACCAAAGTGCGCTTGATGTTCTGCTGCGCTACAAGTTAAATGGTGATGTGTCACATCAACAGCGTTTTAAGGCATGGTTAGGCCAAAAAGGCTTGCAAATAGCAAAACAAGACCTGATATTTTGCCAAGGAGCACAACAAGGTATTTATACCGTTTTAGATGTGCTGACAAAGCCCGGTGATGTGGTTGTACATGAGTCTTTATGTTATCCCGGGTTTTATCAAGCATGTGATGCACTCGGTTTGAACACTCAGTCAGTAGATATAACCGATGAGGGTATAGACCTTGCTAAATTAGAAGACGTGTGCCAACACAATAACGTAAAGGCTGTTTATATTACGCCTAACTGCCAAAACCCAACCAATGTTCGCTATAGTGAACGGGTTTTAAATGATCTCCTTGCGCTCAGTAAACGCTATAACTTTTTTATTATTGAAGATGATGTAAATTATTGCTTACCTGAAAAGTGGCGCTTGCCGTTATGGCAAAGTGCCAATGATCGGGTCTTTTATGTTGCTAGCTTATCGAAGTATTTTGCAGGTGGACTGCGCACCGGTTATATTTTAGCTCCGGTATTATGGCAGCAAGCGGTACTTAAAAGTGTGCACAGCCAATGTTGGTCTGTCTCTATGATGAATTTTGAGCTCTTGGCTCGTGCGTTCGAAGATGCTGAGTTTGCCCGTAATCAAGAACTACTTGCTGATGAAATTCGCTGGCGAATTAATGCGTTAAAATCACTCCTTGATAAGTATGGCTTAAGTGCGCACTTTTTTGGTTTAAATGCTTATTTACAATTACCTGCATCGCTTCCTATGCATTCACTTGCCAATCAGCTCAAGGCGCATCGTGTGATAGTTAGAACAGCTGACGTGTTTTCCCAAAACGGCGCGGCACAACACAATGCATTGCGCTTTACCCTTGGCGGGCCGCAAACAAGGAACGCATTTGAACTTGGCTTAGAGCGTGTTGAACAAGTGTTGTTGAACCTAAATCAAGAATTGGATGTTGTGATTTAAAAAAGTGCCTGAAGCGCTACGCATAAGGCGTGATTTATGCTATCTTTTCGCCAATTTTTGCATTCATGTTATTTAAGAGAACTCAGATGACAATTCGTACTCGTGTAGCACCTTCTCCAACTGGAGACCCACATTTAGGTACCGCTTATATTGCTTTATTTAACTACTGTTTTGCGAAGCAGCAAGGTGGCGAATTTGTACTTCGTATTGAAGATACCGATCAGGTACGCAGCACACGCGAATCAGAAAATGCAATCATGGATAGCCTTAAGTGGCTTGGCTTAAATTGGGACCATGGTCCTGATGTAGGCGGCGAGTTCGGCCCTTATCGTCAATCAGAGCGCAGCGATCTTTACAAACAGTTTGCGCAGCAATTAGTCGATGAAGGCAAAGCTTTTTACTGCTTTGCGACCAGTGAAGAACTTGACCAAATGCGTGAAGAGCAAATGGCTGAAGGTTTGCGTCCAAAGTACGACGGCCGCGGCTTAAAGTTATCAAAACAAGAGATTCAAGCTAACCTTGATGCCGGTAAACCATATGTAATTCGTATGAAAATACCAGAGGAAGGAAGCTTTAAGTTTAATGACTACCTGCGTGGTGAGATTGAGATCCCGTGGGAAAATGTTGACATGCAAGTGCTGTTGAAAGCAGATGGCTACCCAACCTACTTTTTAGCTAACGTGGTTGATGATCACCATATGCAAATTAGTCATATTTTCCGTGGTGAAGAGTGGATTAACTCGGCGCCTAAATTGCTTAAACTGTATGAAGATTTTGGTTGGCAAGCTCCGGTACTTGGTCATTTACCTCTGTTACGTAACCCAGATAAGTCTAAGTTATCTAAGCGTAAAAACCCGACTTCAATTAATTACTATAAAGAGATGGGCTTTTTACCTGAGGCGCTACTTAACTATTTAGGCCGCATGGGCTGGTCAATGCCTGATGAGCGTGAAAAGTTTACTTTAGCTGAAATGATTGAACACTTTGACATGAAACGTGTTTCGTTAGGTGGTCCAATCTTCGATATTGATAAGCTAAATTGGTTAAATGGTCTTTGGATCAGAGAAAACTTGTCAGATGAAGAACTTATGGCACGCTTCTTTGACTGGAAGTTTAACTCTGAATTACTGGCAAAAGTATTGCCGCAAGCTAAAACTCGTATCAATACGCTATCGGATTTAGTTGATTTGGCAGGTCATTTTGTCGCGGGTACACCAGAGTACGACCCAGCACTGTTAACTGCGGGTAAAGCCGACGAAGAGGTGATCCGTCCTGCGTTGCAAATCTTTATTTGGGAGCTTGAAGCACTACGCACTTGGGATAAATCAGAGATTTTTGCGATTGCTAAAGCAGTCGCGACTCATCACGAGTTAAAGATTAAAGATTTCCTTGAGCCTATCTTTGTGGCAATCACAGGTAAAACATCGTCTACATCAGTGGTTGATGCAATGGAAATCTTAGGCTCTGATATGTCACGAGCTCGTTTACGTGTGGCGCTAAATCACATTGGTGTGTCTAAAAAGCAGGCGAAAAAGCTCGAAAAAGCATACAAAGCGTACACTGCAAGTAGCGCAGAGTAATACCTCATGAAGCCCACTCTATGGTGGGCTTTATTTTTCTGAATTTGGCCAGAATAAGGTTATTTCGGCCCCACCTAAACGACCGTTTTTCACGAGCTTCACATCACCGTGATGCCAATTGGCGATGCGTTTGACAATATAAAGACCTAATCCATAACCGCTTGCGAGATTTTCCTGTCGACCTTGTTCGAATGGTTCAATCAGGGAGGTTGCATTTTGTGGCAAACCGGCTCCGTCGTCGGCAACGGTAAGCATAAATTGATTGTCTTGTTTGGTTAATGAAACCGTAATTTTCGAATTTGCGTATTTACAGGCATTGCCAATCATGTTTTGTAGCGCAATCGAGAGCGTTTTTGGTTCACAAATAACATCCGAGTGGGTTATTTCGCAATTGAAAGTGATCGACGTAAACTTTTCAAAATCTTTTATTTGCTGTTTTATTAGCGGCGTCAGATCTTCTGCGGTCATTGGTAAGCTATCGCGTTGGTTCTCAATGCGGGCAAAACTGAGATATTGCTCGAGGCGGCTTTCGATATCGTCAAGCGCTTGCTCTAGGGTTTCTTTGTGGGCGATATTTTTTTGAATTGATAGGGCGAATCGAATTCGGCTTAATGGTGTTCTGATCTCATGGGATATGATGCGAGATAAGTCATTATGTAGTGTTACAAATCGGGTTATGCGCTCAGCCATCTTTGCAAAGGTATTGGCTAGTGGATAGATGCTGGAATGCTTATTGATAGCGAGGTTTGGCAATTTGGCCGTTTTTGAAAAAGTCCGTGCGCCATCTTGTAGTTTGGTTAAATCTTTAAATAGAGGCCAAAATACCCAAAGTACTGCGAGACCAAGTAAGGCATAGAAAGCAATAAAGATGAGATGATGATTTAAGTTGTTTTCATCGCGATTAGGTAGCGGGCCGTACATGTATATATGACGTTTGTCTTGGCTCAGTATATAGTAATAGCGATTGTGTTCGCGTTTAACGGTAATAAGGCCAACACGTAGCAATTCATTTTTAAGTGATGGTGATAAGGCAATGTCATTGATATCGACTGCTTCACTGTGCTCTCGCGGCGATGAAATAAGCGTGCTTAATTGGCTCGGCGTTAATTCGATGGTTGCTTCGCTTGGATTAAACACCTCATTGTACAGTTGGCCAAATGTTACAACGAGGGCGATGAGTGCTGCAAAGCTCAGTAGGTAAAGCCGATAAAACTGTGACTTCATTGTTTTTCCATGCGTAGTGCATAGCCTTTGCCGCGAATTGTTTTAATGTCAAATTGAGTCACTCCCTGACTTTGCAACTTCTTTCGAAGCCGACTTATTTTTAAGTCGATGGCTCTATCGAGGCCATCGTATTCTCGTTTGAGTACTTCACTAAACATATGCTCCCTTGAAACTGGTGCTTGGTCTGAGTTAACTAAAATACTTAATATTTGAAACTCGTCAAAATTAACCCCTAGTGAGTTGCCTCGGTAATTTATCATTAGGAGCTCGTGGTTTATTTCGAAGTCTGTCACTGTTGGCCGAGTTGGCTGCGTTGTTTGTTGATAAAAATTAAGTTGATTAATTATTTTTGCATGAAGTACTTCGGGAATAATAGGTTTAACCAAATAGTCATGAGCGCCGAGTTCGAGGCCTTTTATTTGGGCTTCACTACTATCAAGGGCTGTAAGAAATAAGATTGGGCACAAATAACGTGATTTGAGCTCTGAAAACAGTTCATAGCCGTTACCGTCAGGTAGCATAATGTCACATAGTATAAGATCTGGGGGTTGCTTGTTAGAATATGAATGAACACCCTTAATGTCATAAAAACAGGTGCATTCGAAATTTTTTTGTTTGAGAAATAAACAAATTAATTCACTGAGTTGTTTATCATCTTCAATTAAAAAAATGTGTTTTTTACTCATAAGCTCCAACCAAACCGTCGTTTTCGGCGATATTTAGTCGGCTCATAATGTCCTATATGTAAGCTAGTTTGCGCAATTTGACGCTTCGATTTTTGCTCTACTAGGTAAATATTAACCGACGAGCTCGCCTTTATTTGGATTCTATATTGATACTGTTTTTTACCGTGATAACAATAACTTTTAGCGGGTAAATGAGAAAAGTAAAGACAAACGTCAGTGGTATTTTCGAGTGTAAGTTCAATTTGTAGCGTGAGCTCACAGTTTTCACCTTTTTTTGCAGTAATACAACTTTTAGGTGAGACGTCAATACGAGGCTTTACCTCAGCTTGATTGTGCAATTGCGCAAAGCTAGAGTTTGAGGCCAATAAAATGGAAAAAGCGCAGAGGGGGATGATATTTTTTTTATTATTTTTCATCATACCAACCTCTAAAAACGATAGTTTATGCCAATAAAACCGCTCCAATAGCCGGTTTCATCAATCAGGTATGAAGATTGATAGGTACTATCGAGTAGATGGCGAGATAAATTTGTATCAATTCCTAACCGTTCGTTAATCGGAATATAAAGTTTTAGTTTTATAAATGGGTTGATTGCTGCATCAATTTTTTGGTCTTTTAAAGGATAGGGCTCCTCTTCAGGGCGCACTTCATAGTAGTAACTGGTTAAGTTATCGCTTTTATAGGTCGCACCGAGCTCGATTTCCATCAGAGCGCCGAGATACTCTTGTGTGATTGCCCAGCTAAGTTGCGTCTCATAGCCGTCATGTGTATTGAGAATGTCATATAAATGGGAAAACCGAAACGTGCCATATTCATTGTAATAGGCACCGGCCAGCCCTGCTAAGTATGATAGTTCACGTTTGACATGCTCCCCTTCAATTACGGGCTTACCTGGTTTAGGTGGAACGCGTCGACCTGTTGGTAATACATCGGTTAATAAAAATTTACTGAGACCGTCAAGTTCAAAAAAGAAGCCATCTTCATTAAACGAGCTATAGAGATCGATATAAAAATTTGGCGCTTCGTATAAGCTGTATCCCAATGAAAAGTCTTCGATATAAAAACGCTCACCATAATAACTAAAATTAGGTAATGCATAGGTCGTTATATTACCCCTTCCAGCAACGGGATTTTGTATTCCCCCATAACCGAGTGAGATATCAAACTGATATTGTCCTACTGGCGCAAGAGGCTCATGTTGTTTGGCGTAAACAAGGCTGCATGTACTCGTTAGCAGCAAAAAAGAATATAAAACGTAGCGCATAATTCAACTCAAAATTAATTGTATTCATTGTAACTGTTTTTACTGGTTTGTTAACAGAGTGTACAAAACGCTACATTAAGTTATGACTAATAACCCTTGGTTATATGTTTAGATAATAATCATACATGCTGAATTTTTATTCTGTATGTGCGAATAAATATAATAAACAGGAGTAACCCAATGAAGGTTAAAACAGTTGTAATTGCAGTTGCAGCAGCGCTTTACAGTGCTGGTGCAGCGTATGCAGTTGTTCCTAAAGGTGGTGACTATGTGCACACCTTAGAAAAAATGAATGCGACCGCTGAAGACATCAAAAAGTTTAATAAAGATAATCAGTTTGGTGCACAAAGTAGCATGCTGCAAAATGATGGTTTAAATGTACAAATTAATCGTCAAGCGCAACGTTTTCAAAAAGAAGATGGCATCACAGGCGAGCATGTTTATTTGGTACGCCTTAACAAAGCGCCCGTCACTATTGCTGCTAAGGATTCGCAGTCTGCGCTTGCTCAGTCCCTATCTGGTGTAAAAAGTGATGACAAGTTGTTCTCAAAAGGCAAAGCAACATTAACTCAAATTGCACACTATGAAGCCAGATTACGACAAGAGCAGCGCCTCGTCGCGCAAACCATCGATTCTCAGCTCGGCGGTAAAAAAATCAGGCATCAATTTACCAAAGCAATAAATGGTTTTTCAATGACGCTATCGCAAAATGAAGCCGAGCAGGTTTCTTTGATGGCCGGTGTCGCTCAAGTAATGCGCCTGAAAGATTATGAATTACTCTCAGATGAAGGTCCAAAGCACATTGGCGCCGATAAAGTTTGGAGCGGTGAAGCGCCGGTCTCTGGTGCTAAATATAAAGGCGAAGGCCAAATTATTGGTATTATTGATACCGGTGTGAATACGGATCACCCGTCATTTGCGGATATCGGCGATGATGGCTATGACCACAATAACCCATGGGGTAAGGGGGTGTATGTTGGTGATTGTGTTGAAGATGCAGAATTAATTCAATGTAATGACAAATTAATTGGGGTGCGTTCATACAGCGCGATCACGGATAACTTTGAAGCAATGCGACCAGGTTGGCCGGCAATTGGTGAAGACTATCAGGGCCACGGGTCACATGTTGCGTCGACAGCGGCTGGTAATGTCATTTTAGATGCCCCTTTTTTACTACCAAATGCGGGTGAAAATGCCGACGGTGAAGTGATTAAAGAAGCCATGTTCCCAATGCTTTCAGGGGTTGCGCCACATGCCAATATTGTTTCTTATCAGGTCTGTAATCCGACCAACGACCAAGGGTTTAGAGGGTGTCCGGGTGAAGCGCTCGTGGCTGGTATTGAAGATGCAATTGCAGATGGCGTTGACGTCATTAACTTTTCTATTGGTGGTGCAGATTCGAACGTTTGGGCTGATGCGGTGCAATTGGCGTTTTTATCAGCGCGCGAAGCGGGCATAAGCGTTGCGGCAGCGGCTGGTAACAGTGGTCAAGCATGTGCGCAAGAATGTTTCGGCGCAATCGACAATTCATCGCCATGGCTTGCACAAGTTGCAGCCACGACGCATGGTCGTACGATTGCAGTAGAAACCGCTGTTGAATATGCCGGTTTTATTGATGATCAATTAGGTAATGAAGTACCGAGCTGGTCTGATATGGGGCTTGTTGGCGGTTCGATGAATAGCCAAGAAATGACAGGCGTTGTGGTTTGGGCCAAAGATTATCAAGATGTAGATGGTAACAAAGACTATAACGGTTATTGTACCGCTGAATATCCAGTTGGCACATTTGATAATTTTAAAGATGGTTCGCCAATTCCGGGCGCTGCTGACGGTTCAACGAATGTATTTGTTGTTTGTCAACGCCATGATCCAAATGATCCGGCGGCCAATGCGCGTACAGCAAAAGTGGCCAACGTAAAAGCCGGTGGTGCTGATGGGTTTATCATGTTTAACCGAGTAGCAGCGCAAGGTACACCATTAACTGAATACGAATTGCCGTCAGTGCATTTTACCAATGAGCAGTGGGAAGGTAAGTATGTTGGATATAACCATCCTGACAACACTGACGGCCTAGAAGATTGGATTGATTCATATTCAGAAAAGGGGCACATGATCACCGTTAAACCGACTGTTATTGAACGTCGTGTTAATACAGATGATGCAGATTGGCTAGCGACATTCTCATCACGTGGTCCATCATTTTCGAATCGCGATGTAATGGCGCCGACATTGGCAGCGCCAGGCGTTAATATTTATGCGGCATATTCGGATGAGCAACCGTTTACCAGCAATCCATACGGTACAGACTACAATGCGATAAGTGGTACTTCAATGGCTTCGCCACATGTTGCGGGTGCAATGGCGCTATTGCGTCAAGCTCACCCAGAATGGAGTGCGACAGAAATTCAATCAGCACTTTCGATGACGGCGGATAACGTTGTTAAATATCATCGCCTAAACGACGATAATGATGCCGTAGGGCACGCCGAAATTTATCGTGCTGGAGCTGGCCGTATCAACGTAAGTAACGCAGTTAAAGCTGGTTTAGTAATGGATGAAAGCGCTGAAAACTTTAAAGCGGCTGACCCAAATAATGGTGGTACACCGCACAAGCTGAATTTACCTAATTTGATTGACCTTGATTGCAAGCCTGAGTGTCAATGGGTTCGAACTGTCAAAGCGACCCGTGATGGCAACTGGACAGTGGATGCTTCGTCAGCCAAAGTTTGGGCATATGATTTACACGACCAAATTGAGCAGCAAGGTGGCGTAAGCATTGATGTATACCCACAAAGCTTTAGTTTAAAAGCGGGCGAGACGCAAACCATTGTTGTTAAAGCATCGGTAATGGAAACCAAAGATATTTTCTCTAATGGTGAAGCAGAGCTTCATGCAAATATTCTATTTAAAGCAGATAACGCGGATATTCCAGATTCGCATTGGCCGGTCGCATTTAAGAACAATAATGGCGAATTGCCGCGTAAATTGGACATTGAAGCACGCGCTGATAACGACAGCTTTAAAGTAAGCAATATGGCGATGCCATTAGTTGACTCGCCTGTTGCGACAACTTATGGATTGACGAAAGCGACGCGCCTTGAGCTTGATTTAAAAATTGATGACGATAAAACGTTCCCATGGCGCTCGGGCGGTCAAAGCGATGACGTTAATCCTGAGGATATTCTCGATGACTCGACCCAGACTGTTTGGGTGAGCGTTCCAGAAAATACAAAACGTTTTGTGGTCCACGGTGAAGAATTAATTGGCGACTCACCGCGTAAAGGCAGTACCGTATTATATTCACCGCTTGTTTATGTAGGTAAAGACTATAATGGTAACGGCATTGCGGATATGCAAGACGAAATTGTTTGTGTCTCTAACCATAAATGGTTTGATAATTTCTGTGATATCGCAGACCCTGAATCGGGCGAATATTGGACAGTTTTTTATAACAGCAACTACAGTGGTTATGAAGGCACGGTTGAGAAATGGGCTGCATCGTATGCGGTAGTACCAAATACGCCAGCAAGTAATTTAGATGCAAACCTTGTGGCTAATGGTGAAACTGCAGATTTAACTATTTCTTGGCAACAAGAAATGGACAAAGACGATATTTATTATGGTATGGTTGATGTTGGTTCATCGAGTGTCAACAGTAATAATATTGGTCAAATCCCAGTTAAGCTTAAACGCGGTGATAACCGTGTTACAGTGGGTGTACCGCAAACGGGTGCTAATGTAGGCGATGAAATACCTGTTACCTTTGCATTAACGGCAAATAACTCGGGTATGGACAGAACTTTCTCAATTGAAGCACAGTTACCAGCCGGGTTAAGTGTAAACCTTGATGATATCTATAGCTCAAATGATGATATTACTGAAGTGTCATTAGAAGGACGTACGGTAACGATTACCGGGGTACAGCAAGACACCTCAAAGGTTGAGCCTTCATATAAGATTACGACAAATATTTCAGACGAAATGTGTCGTATGCCGAATGTAGGTCAGGAAAATACTAATGGTTTCTTGAATTTGGCACAGTTTGGCATCATGCCGATTTTCAGTGGCTTTGATGAACGTAACAATGTGACTTCACGTCGCGGTATTGCGATCCCAACCGATGCGTTCTTCAACGGTGCTTACAGTAACTACAAGTTGTATAACAACTATAAAGGAAACAATACAACGCGTGGCTTATTTAATATTCACGGTAATGGCTGGATTGATTTAGAAGGCGCTGGTACTTTCTTCCCGACGTACTACCACTTACCATTTGATGGTTTCCCACACAGTATCTTAGCACCGCTATGGCGTGGTTGGGATGCCTATGATCCGCGTGGTTTTGATGATCCACGTAATAATGATGTCTTTGCTGTTGGCTTAAATGGCTATGACGAAGGAATTTCACTCGCGTCGACACAGTCGGGCATTGGTATTATTCAATATTCAAATGCGAAAGACTATGGCGAGCCGCAATACGATCGTGCATCACGCAGTTATGTATGGCAAGAGCGTGATAATAACATTGATATGCAAGTTGTTTTTGATGTAAATACGAGCTTCGTAAAAGGAAAACCTGAAATCATTATGGCGTATAATGACATCGATTGGGCTGATACAAACAGCCGTGGTGTAATTGGTGTGAAAGGCTATAAAGGTATGATCGGGATCTTCGGTCCGCTCGAGATGGCCGCATTAGGCGAAGAATACGCATGGCAAGATGTGCAAAGCAAAGTGTCAAACGACTTGCTTGTTTGTTATGACTATGTCGGTCCTGAGTCGTCGCAATTTGAAGTAACAGCTTGGACTAAAGTGACAGAGTCAGCGGCAGGTCAAGCATTGCAAATATCTGGTACTGCCAAAGTTGATGGTATGGCCGATATGCCAATTGCGCATCAAATTGCTGTATCGAGCAATATTTCAATGGGTGAATTAGGTGATGTCACCACAGTTGAAGAAACACCAGTGACGATTGATGTTATTTACGCTGACGAAACAATGACCAAAAATACCATTGTAGCGAGCGGTGAAGGCTTTACATTTAGTGTTGAGGAACACATGGCTGGTGGCCTTGTGACGTTAATGCCGAATAAGGACTTTATTGGTGAGACGAATGTCACTGTCACCGTTGCTGATATTGATAATCCAAATGACGCAGTGAGTCGTGTCTTTACGATGACAGTGACAAACGTTGATGATGCGCCTGTTGCACAGGTTGCCGAAGCGAATATTACTATCACCGAAGGTGACACAGTGACACTTGATGCCAGCGCATCACATGATGTCGATGGTGATGCGATTAGCTATTTGTGGTCTGGTAATGGCACGATTTCCGATGAAACTGCGGCTTCGACAACAGTATCAGGGTTAAGTGCGGGTTCTCACACCTTTACAGTGACCGTTTCAGATGGTGTGACTGAGGTGAGTGAAGAAGTAGTGGTAACCGTAAACGCCAAAGTTGTTACAGCACCTGTTGAACGTAAAAAGTCTTCTTCAGGCAGCTTAATGTGGCTGTTATCTGGACTGTCTTTGCTCTTGGTACGCCGTAAAAAGCACTCGGTTTAATATGTTATTGAAGTAACTAAGTATCTTAAAGGGCCGAAAGGCCCTTTTTTACAGGTAAGACCTTTTATTATTTCGTTTGGTGATATAATCACCTGCTCACTCACGAGGTAGTAATCAAAATATGTTAAGTAGTTTTTATCAACAATCAGCTGACACCATCTCCTTTTCACGCGAACAAGGCAGCCGTTTTGCAAAGCTTATTGCAGATGACTTTAACCCATTGCATGACCACGACGCGAAGAAATTCTGCGTACCAGGCGATTTATTGTTTTCATTAGTACTTAATAAATATGGTGTAAGCAAAAAAATGCACTTTACTTTTTCGGGTATGGTTGATGAAAACGTAAACCTAACCCTACCTGAAGGTGCAAACGAATTTGATTTGAGCGATGGTGATAAAATTTATTTAACCGTAAAACGTGACGGTGAATCATCGACTTGTCAAAACTTAACTGAAAACTTAATTAAAAATTACGTAGAATTTTCAGGAAAAACTTTTCCACATGTGATTATTCCATTAATGGGTGAGCAAGAAGTCATGATTAACCCATCACGTCCGATGGTCATTTATGAATCTATGTCAATTGACCTAGAGCGCCTAGATATCGTATCGCCGAGCTTGGAGTTTCTAGAACCTGAATTTGAACTCAAGGGCAAGCGCGGTAAGATTACGCTGCCATTTGTTTTTAAAGATGGCGACAAAGTGATTGGAACGGGTGAGAAAAACATGTTGGTATCGGGAATTCGTACCTATTGCCAAGAAACCGTTGATGACCTAATTGATTTTTATAATCAGCGTAAGCGTGATTTGAAGCCAGCTTAATAAGAGTTGGTATAAAATTAGATATAAAAAAAGCGAGCCATTTTAGATGCTCGCTTTTTTTATTTTAGCCTTTTATTAACCAAGCTAAAAAGCGCCGTGCGTCTGTTTTATTTGCAAACAGTTGACGTTTATTACCTTGCTTATCGGCAAAAATAACTTTACGTTGGTTTATTGAAATTGAATTGACGGGGTGCGTCACTTCAATATCTGAACCTTGATATTGGTAAGTCATAATTATCACTCTTAAATAATTGATATTAAGAGCGTTGGCGAATTTGGGATCACCGTGCAAAGGTCGCCGTTGCCCTTGCGTTATCGCGTTTGTAAACGCTTCTGTACTTTTTCAAAAGTACAGAAGCGGAAATTTACCTTAAAATTGCGCGTTAGTCAAACAATTCTATTTCTTGATGGTCTAAGTTACCGGTTAGTTTTTCAACCATTACATTGAGGTCTCGGCTAGCGTTTGCAACAGCACTGCTCACTCGATCGCTTTCGGCGAGCGAGCGGTAATTGTCTGAGACTCGATGTAACTGCTCTAATGTTTCATTAAGTTCTTGGGTGATGGTCATTTGTTTGCCGGCAGCGCTGGCAACTTCTTGGTTTAGTGAAGCCATATTCCCCATCTCGTTTGAGATATTGGTTAGAGATGCTTGAGCATGTTCGGTTTGCTCTGCATTTTTAGTGGTGATTTTTACCTCTTCAGCCATAGCATTTACCGCCTGTTGCGCAGAACCTTGTAAGGTTGTGATAATCGTATTGATATTGTGTGTCGATTCTTGTGTTTTGGTTGCCAATGTCCGTACTTCATCGGCAACCACTGCGAATCCACGGCCTGCTTCGCCAGCTCTTGCGGCCTCTATAGCCGCATTGAGTGCAAGCAAGTTTGTCTGCTCGGCAATTCCCTCAATGACATCAAGCACGCCACTGACATCGCCCGCTTGTTGTTCGAGTTCTTGAATTATTTCGGTGGTACGTTCGACTTCAGTGACCAGTGTGTGCATGTCTTTTGCAGACGCATCAATTTGATCGCTGCAACTATTCGACATATCCATCACCGTATGGGTCGAATTCATCGCCATTTGACTGTGATGTTCTAATTCACCAGCAATCGAAATTAATCCGTGAATTATTTTTTCCATGGTTTGGCTGCAGGCGACTTGCTCTTTGGCGCCATCAGATATTTGCTCCGCCACAATATTCAATTCACTAAATGCGTCTTCTACTTCTGACTTCACCACCGAGATGCTTGATACTGCATCGACAATGTGGCTCTTAATTTCAACGCAGGCATCGCGCAGCTTACCGAGTTCATCATTATGTGGGTATTTTATGTCGATATCATATTTGCCGTGCGATATTTGAATTGTGTCATCAATGATTTGGTTAAGTGGGTTAATTACTTTTTTATTAAAGAGATAAATTATCAATCCAACCACACACAGTGAAATGATAAAGCTCAGGGCCGGCAAAATGGTTATCACAGTTTGTTGTTGTTGCTTTATTTGTTTTTGATTGGCTGAAGCTGTGTTGGCAATATTAAGTTTTATTTCTTCAAGCGCTTTACTAAACGGTTTATCAATACCTTGCACATGTTGGTCTGCTAGCTCGGCACTTCGCTGCGCTTGATAGAGATCAAAACCAGCAGTATATTGTTGATTGAGTTGGCTATGTGATTGTTGTAATTGTGTTAATTTATCCGCTAACTGTGGCGTGACTTTGTGATCCGTCTTTATTTGGTTAAGTAAAGAGCTGACTTCGCTTGCATAGGCATTAAATTCTCGCCAGTACTTATTTGCATTGTCTGCCGTTTGTCCTCGAATTAAAATGTTTTTCCACGCTTGTACCTGATCTTTAAATGCGACTTTTGCTTGTGCGATCAATATACTCTTTTGCATGTCATGTTGAATAATATGATCGGATCGCATCAACAATGATTGCAATTTGAAAATGCTGAAAAAGGTACACAACAATATTAATGTGATGCCAACTATAACGGGGACCGTAATTTTTTGACGAATATTCATAAAAGCTCTGCTCATAGTTACTGCTGTTAATTTTTGTGTAAAAATGGCAATTTGTCGAATCGAGATTGCGATAAATATTGGGAGGGTTACAATAGCGCCTTATATTTTTGAGTTTGATTTGTAGATAGTTTATGAAGCTGATTAAAGTTGATAAATCACGTTATCGTAGTCATTTAAACAAAGTGATAATTGCTTGTATTGCAGCACTTGTGGTGGGAGCGCTCGGTATTGCGCAACTCTTGATTGCCATTTGGCCGTCAGCCGAAGGCACACACTTTCATTGGAATCTTACCGGTGTGATTGTCACTTGCCTTATGATTGGCACTGTATTGAAAAAAGTACAGCACCATGAGTTTATGACAGAAGTAACGTATGTTTGGCGGCTCAAACAGCAGTTAAATCTAATTACCCGTAAGCTGCGTAAAGTCAAAGAAGCTGCGTTTGCAGGCGACGTGATTGCAATGCAAATTTTAAATTATTCGTACGCTGGGTCGCGCTTATTGTGGCAGCTTGATGATAATACCATTACTATGGACGAACTGACTGTGTCACAAAGTGAACTTGATATATTAGCTGAGCAACATAATGTCACATTAGATACCGAGCGATTCGAACCAGATAGTTTAAAGAGCTACTAATTATAACTGTTTAAATCTATTTAATGACGCTAAGTTGTTATTGTTAAAGCAGCTTAGCGTTAAAATCCGTTATAACTTTGGTCTTAGCTTTTCAATTACATCGCTGCTTACCCAATATAAATCGAGCTCTTCACCTTTTGTACGGCGACTAAAAAACAAGTATTTGCCATCGGGTGATAGAGTTGCAACTGTTTCGTCAAAGCTAGAATTTACTTCTGAATCAAAAGGAATCGGCTTAGTCCAAGTGCCGTCTTTCTTTTTAAAATACACATACAAATCGGCATCGGTTCTATTTTCGTCTTCTTTATTTCGAGAATCGACGATTAGATAATCTTGTGTCGGGGAAATAAACGCGTGGGCGCCAAATTCAATGTCGGCTTTTAAGGTTTTTGGATACTTTCCATTTACGTTAGGTGAATAGTAGGTTTTAAATTCTCTCGATAAGTTGGTATAGAAAAGATCGCCGTTGTTTGCGAGTGTCGAGGTCATTACTTCATCTTGATTGATAGGGGACGCGAGTTTTTGGGCTTGACCCCAGCCATTTTTATATCGTTCTGCATACCAAATTTTAGTATCTGAAAAGTCGGCATTGTAGGCAGTGAAATAGACCTTTTTACCGTCGGCTGTGATGTTCGGTTCCATTTCTCCCGCTTTTTTGCCTTGTGTAAAGTTAGCTTTTTTAAAGCTTGTCCACTGTTTATCTTCAAGTTTAGAAAAGTAAATCGCAGCGGGTACGCCAAACTTTTTTTGTACTGAAAAATACATTTCATCGCGCTTAGGAGAAAACGACATACCGTATTCTGAGCGTCCGCTTTTTGAGATAATATCAGGCGCAAATAGTTCGGGAGTGAGGCCCGGTGGTGTTTGTCCTAGGTATGGACCACTTGGTTGTCGCATACCTTGCACTGCACCAATATTGTTAGATAGCAGCACGGCGGTGAGTAGAGTGAATGATTTAAAAATGGACTTCATAATTTACCTTCGTTTAAAACGACCACTATGTATCAGAATTAGTAAAAAAGTGGCTTAAATTAACTAAACAAGGTATTAGCTTAAGCAACTTAATATTAAAACACTTGAGGTTAGTATGAATTTTAACTGATTTTAAGCTGACGTGATTAATTTACATTTTTTCAACTGTTTATTGTGAAGTCAGCTATTGTGGATTGCGATTTTCTCCGACTAGAAAGTCTTTTTTTGGTGTGTAGTTAATCCAATCTTCTTGATAGATAATTTTGTTGTTGTCGTCGAATTTATGCCACATCACAAAACGCCAAGGGCCCATTACTTTACCGTTATATTTAAAGCGGTTAAAAAGCCCCTTTGTAATGACAAGTTGTTTATTTATTACTTGATGCTCAATGGTAAAGGTTTTCTTGCCATCTAATACTTCAACATCATCACGATTCCAGTCAAAAAAAGCGGCAATTTGTTTTTTGTTTTGGGCAAGGTGTCCATAAACGAGATCATCCAATTGGGCGTCGTGCGCGTAAAACGACATAAACTTTTTAAAGTCACTTCGCTTTTGATAGGTGGTAAAGTAATCGCTTGCAACTTTTTTGAGCTCACTCCCCTGAGCTTGATATGCAAAAATACTACAAATAAATAATAAAACGATGCGAACTATCATGACGTACTCTGTTTTTAACGATTATTTATATCATGCCACTGCGACAAAAATATGCGAGCAATATTGTGTAAAGCTTTATTACATCAGCATTATTGACGGAAAATTAAGATAGATGAAAATTACAAATATGGTGCTAAAGAACACTAAAATCGGCGAATTCGTCTTAGATCATGTTTTTGTGTTATGATGTGCGTTTTACATTTAGCAAGTAAACAAGATAATAGGAAGAAGCATGCAACATCAAGTTGTTCAGTTGCAACCAGCAACTGCTTTTCAGTCGCCGAATTTTCAGTCATATCAGCACCGACAAATTGATAAAATCGAGGCGCTGGAACAACTGCCGGAGCACCTTAGGTTTGAAATGAAGGTGGTTGCGAGCGTTTTTCCGTTTCGCGTAAATAACTTTGTTATCGATAATTTGATTGATTGGCATAAAGTCCCGAACGATCCAGTATTTCAGCTCACTTTTCCGCAGCGCGGCATGTTGGATGATGAGTCGTATGAATTGATGGCAGAGCTACACCGACGCACGCCAAAGCCAAGTGCAGAAGAAGTGCACCAGCTCGCGCAAGAAATCCGTAAAAAGTTAAACCCACATCCAGCGGGGCAAATGGATAAGAATGTACCGCAGCTCGATGGTGAACCTGTATCTGGTATGCAGCACAAGTATAAAGAAACCGTGCTGTTCTTCCCGTCACAAGGGCAGTATTGTCATTCGTATTGTACTTTCTGTTTCCGCTGGGCGCAGTTTGTAGGTAAAGCGACACGCTTTAATAATAATGATGCAGATGAATTACATCAGTATTTGCGTGAACATAAAGAAGTCACCGACTTATTAGTCACGGGTGGCGATCCTATGGTGATGCGCACCAGCAAATTACGCGGTTATTTAGAAGCGTTAAAAGGCGAGGAATTTGATCATATTCGCACGATTCGTATTGGTACTAAATCGTTAACATTTTGGCCATACCGTTATGTGACTGACCCTGATGCTGATGATTTGCTTTTGCTTATAAGCGAGCTCGTCGCCGCAGGCAAGCACGTGTCTTTTATGGCACACGTGAATCATTTACAAGAGTTAAGAACCGATGTAACACGCGAAGCCATTAAGCGCATCCGTGCAACTGGAGCGCAAATTCGTACTCAGGCGCCATTGCTTAATAATATCAATGAAGATCCTGATATGTGGGCAAAAATGTGGCAAGAGCAAACACAAATGGGCATGATTCCATATTACATGTTTATTGAACGTGATACCGGCGCAAAACGTTACTTTGAATTACCGCTTTATCGCACATGGGAAGTCTTTAGAGATGCCTATAAACAAGTGTCAGGTGTAAGCCGCACAGTGCGCGGACCTTCTATGAGCGCCGGTCCAGGTAAGGTTGAAATTTCAGGTGTAACTGAAGTAAACGGTGAGAAAGTGTTTGTACTACGCTTTATTCAGGCGCGTAACCCTGAGTGGGTGCAACGTCCATTTTTTGCAAAATACGATGAAACAGCGACTTGGCTTGATGACTTAAAGCCTGCGTTTGGCGAAGAAAAATTCTTCTGGCAGGACGAATACGAAGCAATGTAATTTCATTGAAATTAAACAAGGCCTGCGCTTTAGCGTAGGCCTTTTTTTGGTCTTAACTCAATAATGCCGACAATCAACTTGGTCGAAAATTGAGTATGCAAATAACTTGTAATCGTTTCTTTTTCTGGAGTTTGATGAAAGTAGGAGGTTATTCAGCTCTGTTTTTCTAAAAAGGATCGTCAAACTAAGGGTATTTTTAGTCTATGTTTGAGTTCTATATTGAAATTTTATGAACAAGTCGTCACAACGATGACTATACGGCCACCATCCGTTTTACAGTGAAGCAACCAAGACAAACGTGAAAACCGCAATTCGGCAACACTGATTTATTAGGTATTCTCCTCACTACACATTAAAAAAGATTAGTCACCATAACTTTAATTTAGCGTTGTGCGATCGAGCCATCTACGAGCTGGGTATGTTTAGGCATGTTTAATATGTAAAAATTATTAACATTATTAAAATTATAAGTTGTTGAGTTTAAATGGTTTATGGGTTAGATTAATTTAATCTGTTGTTATAGTGAATTAAATTATGGAAGAATTATTTATTAAAGGCGGAGAATTCATGTGGCCGCTGTTGGTTTTGTTGTTGGTCACTTTGGTGGTTGTGGTTGAGAGACTTATATATTGGATCAAAATAAAAATTGATTTAAACCGTACTCATCGAAGTGCATTCTTAAAATCCGGTGCACCCGCCTTTCAAGCAGACCCGTCAGATGATCGCGCTGTTTTAATTGCCACTATCGCGACAAAAAATAAATCACTTTCACAAGCCGAAATTGAAAACTATATCAAGTCAAATTTTATGAAAAATAATCGCTTTATGCGGGTGCTTGATGTTGTGACAAGTACTGCACCTTTACTCGGTATTCTTGGTACCATTTGGGGGATCATCAGCTCTTTTAATCTGGCGGGGTCTTTTATTGATATAGAGCCAGCAAAAGCCATGGTTGGAATGGCGGAGGCGTTCATTACAACGGCTTTTGGATTAATCGTCAGCCTTACCGCGCTATTTGCGCACAGTTATTATCAATCGATATCTGAAAAAAACTTAGTTGAAGATGATGTATTTCTGACTAAAGTTAAAGTGAAGTTAGATAGCAATGAATAAGTATTCAAAAACGCATAGACCCGTTAATTTATTGCCTTTAATGGACGTTATTTTTCTTGTTTTGGCCGTATTCTTTTATCTCATGTTATTTATGGTTAGACATGAAGGGATTAAAGTTGATTTACCTTCAGCGGCCACCGCTCAACAAAATAATCAATTGTTTAAATCAGTGAGTATTGATAAGAATAATAAATTATACCTAGATAAAAAAGCGATAAATTGGGAGCATCTTCAAGCAAAAATTACCGAACTAAAATCAGAGCATGGTGAAGATTTAATCGTTTATATCGCAGCAGACAACAAAGCTGAATATAAGTACTTTATTAGAGTATTGGACGCACTGAAAAGTAACGGGATTAACAATGTTAATATCGAAACAATTGGATCTAAATAACGATACACACAGATTATTGATTTCAATGGTTTTTGTGACCATGTCATTGATGCTTGTATCGTCTAACTCAAAGTCGCAACTTTCTTTTTTATTTAAAAACCGTACTAATTCTCTATACAGTGAGAATACGCCAAACTCTTATGATAATGTGAATCAACAGGCTTCCTCTAGGGGTGCGTATACTAATCTAAACCTATTGACGCAAAAGAAAAGCAGTGTTCAAGTCAGTATTAGTAACTCTGTATTTGCACACGAAGCTGAGTCTAATGCACCACATACCGAAAGCGGACATGCTGATTCACTCGATACCAATGAAAATGAAGTAGAGCGTAAAGCTGAAAATAGTGCCGCGAATACTGCCTCTCAGCAATCAACCCTTGTTTCAGGGGCGCTTGCTTCGCATCTTGTATATCAAAGCTTGTTAGTAGGGAGCCCGCCAAATTACATTTATCAAGCTCGAAAGCATGAGTTAGAGGGGCTCGTTGTTGCCAAAATACAGGTCGATAAACAAGGCGTAATAGAGCAAACTGAGTTGGTCAAATCATCAGGGCATGCGTTATTGGATAATGAGGTACGTAGAGCAATTAGTATGTGGATATTCGACCCTCACACAATCGGCTTTGAAAAAAAGGAGTTTGTCATTGAGTTTAATTTTAAGCTCGAATAAGTACTTTTGTGAACACTGTATAAAAAGTATTAAAGGTGAAGCAAAATCGATGTCTGATCTTTTTTCGTCATTTTCTTCACCACCAACTTAAACGAATTATCAATCATACGTTTAATTTCGCCTTGCGGGATAGAGCCATCTAAGATCACGGTATTCCAAAGTTTTTTATTCATATGATAGCCGGGTAAGACAGCATCGAATATATCGCGCAGCGCCAGGGCTTCATCTGGATCGCATTTTAAATTAACACAGTAATAGCCTTTTAACTTTCCTTGAGTGTCTTTTTCTGTGCCTTTACCCAATGACAGGGTTGCGAACATTTTACCTTTAACTTTAAACACATCCACACCTTCGCCAAATGGCTGGCCGACTGAAGTTTCAGGTAAGTTGAGCAGATAGCGAGAAACGGCGAGATGATCCATTGTTATTCCTTTAATACCAGTTTCATTAAATAAGCGGTCTATGGCAGTGTAAAGTATAAAAATAAAAAGCCCAACTTGAAAATTGGGCTATTTATTTTTAATTGGCACAGTTAAAAGTGGAAGCTGGCTTCGAGCCACGCGCTAATACCTTCGTTAGGTAAGCGTTGCATCACTGGTGTATCTGCAAAGTTAACGCGGTTGTAACCGCCGAGATGGTTTTGATAGTTACGATCAAGTAGGTTATCAATGCCACCGCGCAGCACAATTTCATTGGTGAGCGAATATTCCGTACTCACATTTAGTAGACCATAACCGGATGTCGGTTTTTCTGTGTTGGTTTGCGATACTTTTGACTGTGCGGCGACAGCAATAAAAGTAATGTTTGCAGTAATTGGGGCGAATGAATAGCTCAGGGTCATTTGGCTATTGAGTGGGGCCACTCGATAGAGGTTATCGCTAATGTCGCGGCGTGTACCTTTTACATAACTTGCAATACCTGAAAGCGCAAACTGCTGATTAATTTTATATTGCCACGTAATATCCGTTCCCCATAGCTCTGCATCGACATTGTTAAACTGAAGGGGATTGTCGTCTTTTGCCATCATCTTCGCCATCATTTTGGCATCTCTTTGCGCCATAGTAAGTGGCGTGCCTTGTATATAGTTATCGATGCGCTGATAGAAAACATACGGCGTGAGTGCAAAGTTATTCTGATGCCAAGACAAACCAATATTTGTTTGCAGTGCGGCTTCTGACTTTAAATTGACATTGCCGATATAAGTATGACCATCGGCAAGACCGCCCGTTGCTTCCATTGGTGTCCATAAATAGCGCTCTTGATAAGAAGGAGCACGATGCTTCAAACCCACCCCAAAATAAAGAGAAAGCGGCGTTGAAAATTGAGTTTGAGTGCTTAGTACAACATCGATTTTGGTGTCGTCTACTTTACGGTTTTGGGTGTTAAAGTCGTGTTGTAAATTATGTGCAAGCTCGCCCATATTAGGCATGTCATCTTGGTGATGTGTTGAGGAATGTGGCATTGTCATTGTCGCCATTGACGAGCTAACAACGCCTGCGTTAGATTTATTGTGTTTTAAACGCGCACCAATGTGTACTTGGGTATCTGCGATGTGTTGTTGCCACTCGGCAAACAGGCTAAATTTATTGTCTTTAACATTATTGAAGTTTAAGACTTTAAACATCGCATTGTTTGGATTGGTAATTATCGAGTCATGCGTTGACAAAACGCTATCATAGCCGAGTGATAGTAAGCCACTATTTAGTTGGCGTGACAACACAAACTGTAAATCGGTCGTATCGGCAAGTGCTGTGTTACGACGGTGCTTCTTCGGGTCTTTATTGGTACGCAGTAAAAAATTGGTCATTTCGTGATCGGCATCGAGATAACCAAAAGACCAGTCAAATTGCCAATTCATTAATTGTTGATGGCCGTCAAGTGCAACGCGGTGGCTGCGAATATACTCAATATCCATGGGCAGGGCAGGGGTACCTGAATCACCTGTATCCGTATAATGATAGCCAAAGCCAAATTCTGATTCATCCACATTTAAGCGCACATCAGCGCCAACTTGTGTCTTGTCGAACTCTGTCGGTTTGATACGTGTCTTGTCGCCGCTTTTAAAGTGTTCGCCTTGCTGTTGGTTAACATAGGCAAGTAATGCAAATTCATTTTTACTCAGGTTCGTGATACCTGACACTGTCGTTGCTTGATTATTACTGCGATAACCGAATAGCAAGTCGCTTTCTACCACTAGATTAGCTGTATCATCGATTTGCGCTTTTCGTGATTCAATATTAATTGCACCACCAAGTGTATCGATACCTGCTGAAACAGGCGCTATGCCGCGATATACAGTCATACTATCGACTAACAGCGGCGTCGAGTAACTAAGGGGTGTATCCATCGCGTTGGGTCCAGCACCTATGATGGGTTGTCCATTTATCGTTGTTGCAATTCGGTCGCCAAATAAGCCACGGTATTGGGCGATCCCCGTTATCGGACCATTACGATTTATATTGGCACCGGGAAGTGAACTAAGCCAATGGGCCAGGTCAACTTCTGATGTTTGACCTTTCGCAAAGCTTTGTTCAATTGGGTTGTCATTGCGTTGGTGTTGTATCGTTATGACTTCGATACTTGTTGTGTGATTATCGTTAGTGGCAAAACAAGCTTCACTCAATGGCAGTAGAGCGAAGGTTACAAGGGAGATTGAAAAGCGCATTTTTTACATGTTATGTTTTTAGTATGTAAGGCTATTTTGTTTTTTAAGAGCGGTATTAACAAAACAAATTGCGCAAACTGCGACATCTTGTCGCAGATGTCGGTAAATAGACCCTAATTCATAGCGGTTGCTATTGTTTTAGCTGCCATTTTTCCATTATTTTTTGATACTCACCTGATTTCTTTAAGTGCAAAAGTGCGGCTGTTAATTTGTTTTTAAGGGGGGAGGGTAAACGTTTATTTGCCGCAAAATAGAGCGTGCTCGGAAAGTTTTTTACTTTTATTGCTCGTTTAACAGACGTTGGTTTTATATTTAAGCTTGTTAGTTCAAGCTCTAGCGCGTGGGTATTGGTGAGTACAAAGTTACAGCGTTTTTTAAATAACATTTGCCAGAGCGATTTCGCGTTGCTGGCTAAATGCAGCGTCTTGTTTTCAATATAGCCATGCTGCTTTAGGAATTGCTCACTAAAATAGCCGCGAATTGTGCACACACTGTCGTTAAGTTGCTCAAATAAATGAGTCTGAGGTTGATAGTCGGCCCGGCTAACTAAGTAAGCATCAGCTCGATAGCTTGCCCCTATCCAGCTAAAAGAGTCAGTCCGAGTTGGCGTATTTAGCAATGACATCATAATCGTGTTTGTTGTATTTTGGGTATCATTAAACGCCCGCGCCATGGGCATAATCTCTACCTGACCATCAATCTTGGCGATATCCATCATGGCGCGGCTGAGTTCAACAAGTGCGCCCTGACTTTTGCCTTGAGTATCGATAAAATGAAGTGGTGGTAAGTCTTCCGCAACAAAACGCACTGAGCTGGCAAAACTCAGCATGGGAATGAGCAAAATGAATAGACTAAAACGGCGCATACGAACAACGAATATAAGTACATCAATTAGCAGTTTGCATTATTTATAAACAAAAGGCACGTACTATTTTTATCATCAAACTTGATCGAAACAGGCGGGTAAGCGTATTAAAGAGAGCGGAGGTAATATGTTGATAATTTTTTATGATGGCGCCTGTCCATTGTGTGCAAAAGAAATGCAATCACTCAAACGTCACGATGTAAATAATCGTATTTGCTTGGAAGATGTTCATCAAAGTGACTTCGAAAAACGGTTTCCGAACATACGTATCGAGCAAGCATTGTCGATTTTGCATGGGCAATACAACGGCGAGCTACTGTACGGTCTCGATGTAACCTATCGAGCATGGTCGTTAGTTGGTAAAAAGTGGCGTGTAGCATGGCTTCGCTGGCCAGTAATACGTTACTTTGCTGACAAAGCTTATTTGTTTTTTGCCAAGCATCGCATGAAAATTTCGTCTTTGTTTACTTCTAAACGGTGTGATAATGATACCTGTTCTCGATAGCTTATCAGCGCAAATATCTACATTGCAGAGCAAGCAATGGGTGTTAATCTCTGGCGCATCAAGTGCGATTGCCAAAGCGTTGATAAATAAGTTCTGTGCTGACAAAGAACATAATATCATTGCATTGAGTCGGGGTTTTGATCCGGAGTTGACTCATTTAGCTAACCGGCATCAACAGCTGAAACTGATTGAAACAGACTACAGTGAGTCACATATTTTGGCTGTCACGCAATTTATATCACGCCATCAAATTCGTTTGTCATCTGTTTTTATATGTAACGGCTTTTTGCATAGCGAAGAACATAAACCTGAAAAAACCATCGCGTCATTTGATAGTGACTTTTTTATCAAACAACTGCAAGTAAATACACTGATCCCAACACTTTGGTTAAAATACTTACTCGCCCTTAAAAAGCAATTTGAGTCATGCTTTATTGTTGTGTTGAGTGCCCGTGTTGGTAGCATTTCCGATAATAAATTAGGTGGCTGGTATTCTTATCGTACAACCAAGGCTGCACTTAATATGATGTTAAAAACGGCGGCAATTGAGTATGCGCGTCATTCAAAACAAGTTAAGTTGGTCGCGTTTCACCCAGGCACGACCGACACGCCGTTATCTAAACCGTTTCAAGCAAATGTGGCCGCCGGTAAGTTATTCTCTACTCAATTTGTTGCTGCACAGCTGTGTACTCAGCTTGCAAAGCTCGAGTTTAACGGTCAAGCGCAATTTATCGATTGGCAAGGTAAAAATGTCACTTGGTAGTGTGAATTTGTAAAGTCGTCATGAGCACTTAAATTGGACACCAATTAAGTTAAGACATTCGCAAAAAAAATAAGCTTAGGTATTGTGCAAGTTCGTCTTGTGATGTTCGATATATGCTGGTAGCTGATCGCAAATCTACATCGCTTCGTAAAATTATTTAATTATTAGTGCTAAGCACCAGTGAGAACACCATCATGAATGATAAAATTATCAACTTATGTAAGGCCGGGGCGATGCAAGCGACGATTATCTGCACCGCGGAATCATCACATTATTTAGTTGGCGCCGAAGACGATGAAGGCAATTTTTTTAACCTCTTCGAAAGCAGCGATAGTCATCTTTACACGTATTCATTGTCTCAAGCAAAAGCCTTGTTTAAAGAAAATGGTATCAGCGAAGTCATCCACGAAATGAAAACGCCTTATGATGAAATGATAGGCTTACAAACAGCAGCAACGACTAGAGAACGACTCATACTCTAAGGTATTCACTTATGAAAAATCAGGTTGATTTAAAGCATAGCCTATCAGTGTTTAATTTTATTTGCGAAAAAGGGCAACGCATTAATAACAAGTACGAATTTGAAGGCCTAACTGCTTGGTCTGATTTCGACGGTTACACTTGCTACTTAGCATTTAACCAGGTTACTTTGACCATGTTTTTTCATGGTAAATATCACCTTAGCTATGACAAAGCATCACAATTCACTGCATTTAACAACAAATTGAAAAGTATAAAAATGGTATGAACCCAGTTAACCCAAATGCGCTTCTACATAGTAAATGGACCAAAGTCGATGTTCACAATAAAGAGAAACATTTTGTTGTGATTGACGTTGAAAAAGATGAAAACAAAAAAGTAATCAGGTGTGTGATAGAGGCGGTGATAAATCACGAGGAATATGAGATTAACTGGCGAGATCTCAAAAAACCAACACTGTGGCGACAAGGTTGGCAATAAAATAAACCACCTAAATAAATCACAATGACCTGCACTTATATAACTAATTGTATTTAAAAGTATAATTCATATACCAATTTAGTTCCTTAAATTGGTAAATAGTTCCTATTTACACTTTGTAACACCTTAGGTTATTTTATAACCGCTTTAAATACAAAAGGTTATAAGGAATTATAAAAATGATAAAAAAGGTCTCCATCGGAGCGGTTTTAATGAGTGCATCACTTTCCGCGACGGCTAACTCCTATTCACTTCAATATATTACGCACGGTACTTTCGATAAACCGGTAATTTTTGTTGAGGGGTATGATCCAGATAATGAAAATTATTTAACATCACACAATGGAAATGATCCGTACAGACAATTACGTGATTTTGCAGCGAGTAGATTAAGTGGTACTGGTAAAGACTTAGTCTTCGTGAATTTTTCAAACGGTGGTGCGAGAATAGAAGATAATGCTGAGCTTCTTAAACAAGTGATTCAGCAAGTTAATAATGCCAAAGTAGGCAATCACCCAAATGCAGTAATAGGTTACAGTATGGGGGGGCTTGTTGCCCGCTGGGCATTGAAAGATATGGAAGATCGTCGTATCGATCATGATACCTCTTTGTATATCTCCTATGATGCGCCGCATCGTGGTGCAAATGTGCCCTATGATATCAAGTCTGATCTAGATAAATTACAAGATAAGGTGAAAAAGTACTTATTTAAAAATGTAGACCGTGACGTCATATATTCGCCAGCAGGTAAAGAAATGATTTTATGGGGTTCTGATTCAAGTCGTTTTTACCGCGCACTGGAAGCGAAAGGATATCCACAAAACTTACGCCGCGTCGCATTTGCTAATGGCAGTACAACTAATCGAGCGATTGGTATTCCATACAATTTAGTTGCGCTCGATTATCGCTTTGAGATCCTGCAAACAAAAAATTATTACCGTAAAACCATGAGTAATGGATTGACCGTATGCGGTTATCCATGTAACCCAATCGGTACGAGTCATTTAGATAACGCACCCGGTAGCACAACGAATACGTTTGCTGCACTGTTAAATGGTATGCGCAGAGATGAGGTGGCTTCAGGATTTGATCTCGATGTTTATCAAGACAATACAAACCAAGCCACACATAATTTTATTCCGACATTAAGTGCGTTTGATTTGCGTAACCATGATTATAATGACGCAATTACTAGTAGTGACTTAGATTATGAAAGCCCATTTGATGAAACTTACACGACATCGTATAACTACTCGCATGATAGTTTGATTTTCACGTCTCAGTTAGCATCTGAACTGAACTTGTATCACACTTATGGTGTTGCGGTACCTTCACGCAGTCATAAAAAAGCACAGCTAGCTGATATCGGCTATGTACGTAATGAATGGTTAGTACGCGGTAATTATATGCTCGATTGGTCTGCAGTACCGGGTGCGACACATTATGAAGTGTATCTTGCATCGGGTTATGCAAAGACATTTCCATCCAGCCCAATTCGCACAATAACAGGGACGCATACGAGTGTTAATGTGAGTAATCGCGCTCGAGTTGCAGTGCGCGCGTGTAACAGTTATTCGTGTAGTTATCCAAAAACAATGACGTTAATTGAGCGTGATTCGAGCATTAATCCAAACTAATTAATTGATATAATTGGATAAGTGCAATTAATCGAAACGGGCGATAGACCAACGAATCATTCCTGTTGGTAGTATTGGCCCGTTTTTTAGTTAAGTTGTTTTATCGCGTCGCTAATTCCGTCTAGCGTGAGCGGAAACATGCGTTTATCCATTAGTTGATAAATGATATTAATTGAATGGTAATAACGCCAGTGTTGCACAGGCTGAGGGTTGAGCCACACCACATTATCAAAATGATTAGTAATGCGATTTAGCCAGGTACTGCCTGCTTCTTCATTCCAATGTTCCACACTGCCACCGGGATAATCAATTTCATAGGGCCCCATCGTCGCATCCCCAACAAAAATGACTTTGTAGTCGCTGCCAAAGCGATTAATAATATTAAAGGTGTCTAGAAGCTGATCGTAGCGACGTTGATTGTCTTGCCAAACATGTTCATACAAACAATTGTGAAAGTAAAAAAACTCGAGATGCTTAAATTCACTGTGGGCAGCACTAAATAGCTCTTCACAGGTATGGATATAGTCATCCATCGAGCCACCGATATCAAAGAACATTAATACCTTCACCGCATTGTGGCGTTTTGGGGCCATCTTGACATCGAGTAGACCACCTTGTTTTGCAGTTGCGGCGATGGTGTGATTTAAATCAAGTTCGTCACTTTCGCCGCTACGGGCAAATTTACGCAATTTTTTTAATGCCAATTTCATTGTACGTGAACTAATATCGGCGTCTTGGTCTAGGTTTTTGAATTCTCGTTTATCCCATACTTTGACAGCCTGACGGTTGCGATTGCCATCTTGACCAATGCGAATACCTTCGGGGTTGTAACCATAGGCTCCAAATGGTGATGTGCCCCCGGTTCCTATCCATTTATTACCGCCAGCGTGGCGCTTTTGTTGCTCTTTAAGGCGCTCTGCTAAAGTTTTCATTAACTGGTCGAGGCCGCCAAGTGCCTTAATTTGATTTTTTTCGTCTTCGCTTAAGTGCTTTTCGAATTCTTTGCGCAGCCAGTCTTGTGGCAGTGCTTGACGTTGCATTTCGCTTAACAAGTCGATCGCTTCCACTCCGTCAAAATACTCTGCAAAAGCGCGGTCAAATTTATCAAATTGGGTTTCGTCTTTGACTAAGCACGCTTTTGCTAAAAAATAAAACCCTTCCATGTCGGCAAACACAACGCCTTTTTTTAATGCGTTTATGAGGTCGAGCAGTTCTCGCAAACTCACTTTTACCCGGTATTTCTTTAGTGTGAAAAAAAACGCGATTAACATGACTTCGTCCTTAACGCTTAGCTAAAAAAGCGAGCTTTTCTATCAGGCTAACGTCTTGTTCGTTTTTAAGTAAGGCGCCAAATAAAGGCATCAAGCCACCTTGTTGTGTTTTATCATGTAATGTTTGCGCATCGATATCTTCTGCAAGTAATAATTTGAGCCAGTCAATAAGTTCGCTGGTGGAAGGTTTCTTTTTAAGTCCTTGTGTTTCTCTTAGTTTAAAAAACACATCAAGGGCAGTGCTGATCAAGTCTTGTTTTACGTTTGGGTGATGCACGTCGATGATTTTTGCCATTTCCTCGGCACTTGGAAAGTTAATATAGTGAAAAAAGCAGCGACGTAAAAAGGCATCGGGTAGTTCTTTTTCGTTATTTGACGTAATGATGACGATCGGGCGCTGTTGCGCTTTTATACGTTGTTGTGTCTCGTAAACATAAAATTCCATTTTATCGAGCTCTAAAAGTAAGTCGTTTGGAAACTCAATGTCCGCTTTGTCGATTTCGTCAATCAATAAGACCGGGCGCTTATCTGCGGCAAACGCCGTCCAGAGCTTACCTTGAATAATATAGTTACTAATATCATGGACTTTTTCATCGCCTAATTGGCTGTCTCTAAGACGTGACACTGCATCATATTCATATAAGCCTTGTTGTGCCTTTGTTGTTGATTTTATGTGCCACTGAATAAGTTCTGTATCAAGTGCCAGCGCCAGTTCCTCGGCTAGCATTGTTTTACCAGTGCCTGGTTCCCCTTTGATTAACAGTGGTTTTTCAAGTGTGATGGCGGCATTCACTGCCAGTTTGAGTGATTCTGAGGCGATGTAGTTTTGAGTTCCGCTAAATTGCACGATCATTACCTTGTTTTTATAGAGGTCAGATGTGTAAGTGTGACATAAAGTTATTTCTGACGAAAGCATCGATGATGCGATTGACGCCACGCTTTCGCTTATTGTTTATGTCTAGTACAATGTGCCATTGCACACAATACTGACAATCAACTTCCTATATTATGAATTATATTCCACTGGACGACTTTAAATATGCTTGGGCATTTCGTCATAAAGACTTGCCTGTTACCCCAGATGATTTAAGCAAAATAAAACCAATGTCAGAAGCGCGCTCGGCAAATTTGTGGAGTATTTTTATAAGTAAAGAGAAAGATCACCCCGATTTTTTTGATAATAAAGACTGGGTCGGTAACAGTAAAAGTTGGTCGAGTACAGTAAAGTGGGAAACACACTGGGAGAATGATGAGGCGTTACCATTAGAGGTGGTTGAACACCTTGACTGGGATGAAAATACAGTTGTGTATTTTTGCTTATCGCGAAAGTATGTGATTGAAACTACATGGTCTGTTTTTAAACGCACTTGGCATAATTTCTTATTTATGAATGATGGCAGCATTTTAATTGGTAAAAAGCGCCATCAAGCAGTGCAATTTCTCGAAACTGGTTATGCGAAACTGGGTAAAAAAAGTTAAAAAATAACGGTGGCTGTGCAGCCTTTTTCTTTGTTTTGTTCAAGTGAAAATTGCCATTGATATTTGTCACAAATATCATTCACGATAACGAGCCCAACGCCATAGCCATCATATCCCCGAGGCTTTTTATTGAGCCCAATGCCAGAATCAATGACACTGAGTTTGTGTTGATTGCAAATAATCATAATATCGCCATTCTCTGTGCAGTTGACCGCGTTGTTTAAAATGTTCTTTAGCAAGACAGCAACAAGAGCTTTGTTTGCGATGCACTTAAAAGGCGTATTTTGAACTTCTAGGCGGCATTGATTGGCGTCAATTAAATGCTCAAGTTGCTCAATAATATTATTTATAAATTCTGCATCGAATTCAAAAGCATGCTCTAAGTCGCTGATTTCGTCTCGCGCGAGGGTTAAAAATGTATGTGTTAATTCTTCCATTTGTAATAGCGCGTGTTTAATTCGTTGTTGTTGTTTTTGTATTTTGGGCTGTTCTTGACGTTCAAGAATACTTAAACAACCTTGAATGACCGTCATGGGGGTTCTTAGTTCATGGCTGACATAGCGAGTAAAATTTTGCTCGCGCAAAATTGCTTGTTCAATGCGGCTGCGGTAACCATTGATGGCAAGCAATAACTCATGTAACTCAAGACTTTGTGTATTAGTAACATTAAGCGGTTGAGAGTGGTGGCTGGTTCGAGTATTAAGTTGATGAGCGAGTTCGTTGAAAGGTTGGCCAAGACGCTGCGCTATTTTCTTTATAAATAAACTGGCAATCACAAAAATAAACGCACCAATCACGAATACAATTGAATCAATGACAAATAGCATTGTGTCGTTCCACTCAGTAACATCAATGCTCTCAACCGCCCAATATTGGTTTTGACCGTTGATTTTAGCTGAATACACGGCGAACTCGGATTCGTCATCAAAATCATAGTGGGCGATCCCAACCCAAGATTCTTCAATTCGTCGTTTGATATTTTGTGGCAATAGGTTGTAATCTGAGTAAATCGTCAGCAGCGGATCAATTTGAATTTTAGTCATATGACTTGCTTCGAATTGTTTAAAATAATGCGGCGCAGTGATCGATAAACGATGCATGCTACTTTTGTTTTCAGTGAGTAGAATTGAACCTTTCACAAGCACGCCATAACATAACAAGATAACAGCGGCGGCAACGATGTAGGCCCGACTAATTTGCTTTTCAAGTGTAGCACGTTGCTTATATGTCAATTTTGTATCCTACTTTTGGAATCGTAATCAGTAATTCTTGCGCAAACCCTTTATCAATTTTATTACGTAATAGATAAATGTGTTTTCTAAGTACGTCATGATCGGGTGGATCATCGGGCCAAAGTAAATTGGCAATTTCTTCGCGCGTTGCAATATTAGGATGGCGCTGCATAAGTAGCTTTAATATTTTAAAGCAACTTGGGTTTAATTTAATACATTGACCTTCACGCTCGAGGGTATGCGTCGTCAAATCAAGTTTTAACTTACCGAGCTCAATACTTTGTTGAAATTCACTGCGATTGGTTCGCCTCAGCACTGTATGTATGCGGGCTTCGAGTAATACAAGATCAAACGGCTTAACGATGTAATCGTCTGCACCGATATTAAGACCTGTTAAAATATCTTGCTTAGTGTCACGTGCGGTCAGCATTATTATAGGGGTTAGATTTTCGTGGGCTCTCAGTTGTTGACACACAGTAATGCCGTCCATGCCGGGTAACATAATATCTAAAATGATGCAGTCGTAACTATTGTCAAGTGCAAGCGCAAGCCCTTGCGGGCCAGTCGCTGCATAATCTAACTGATATTTGGTACTATCATCGAAGAAGTCAAAAATGACTTCAGCGATTTGTTTGCAGTCTTCAACTAACAGTAGTTTCATTTCTTTCCTGTACAGATGAGGGTATTGAATTCACCGAGCTTAGATTTCGTTTTACATAAGTATGGCATTGAATTGAAATCGATTAGATCTTTTTCTCTTACAATGACCACCGCAGTTTGGTGCAGTTCAATAAGTTTAGCGAGTTGCGCTGAATGTTCGATTAACTCAGCGTTGCCATAAGAATAAAACTGAGCTGAAAACGGACGTTTTTGCCAATAATAAACAACGTTTGATCTAGCTTGTGAATTGAGACTTTCGATTACTTGTTTTTGCGATACTTTGGAACTTGCGCCTGAAGCGAAGAAAATAAGCGCTATGCATGTGATCAAAAATGAGATGATAGCAGCTAGGCCAATAACTTTATCGTTTTTGACATTGAGCGCTAAATAACACGCCATAGCGCTGACGCCCGGCAGCACGTAGGCTGGCAAAATATTTCCTGCTAAGGTAAATAGTAACAGCGGCGATAATGTCCAACAAATAAAGTATGAATTTAAACTACGTGATAATGGGGGGGCTTGTGGCGTTTTGCGAACCTGATTTGGGCGTAATTGCCAAAGTAAAACAAACGACCATGGAAATGCTGCTGCTAACCAAAATAGCCAAATCTTTCCTTTGGGTTCATCATGAGCACTGCCATACAAATCACCTTGCCAGCCTGAGACTAAAAAGCGCTCAACATGCTCACCCCATAAAAAGTATTCTAAAAAGCCAGGGGTAGCTTGCTCTGCGAGCAAATACCAAGGTACAGCTACAACACAAAACAATACTAATCCTGAAAACCAAGGTAATGAGCAAATCGCTTTTACAAAGCACTTTTGACTAATACTCCAGGTAACAAGGGCCACACCTATGAGTACAGCGGCTACAGGGCCTTTCGCCAGCATGCCAAGGGCAAGCGCAATAAAAAAAAGCTGTCCATAAAGCGATGGTTTGGTACTTTGGTAGTTGATGATAAAACTGCTCATTGCAAGTGTAATCGAAAGTAGTAGTAAGCTATCTGTCATCACCATGCCTGTGGCTATTATAAAGCCGAGTGTGGACACACAAATTAATGACGCGGTGAGTGCATGCGCTTGCGTTGTTAGCTTTTTGACTAAATGAAAAACCAGTAATACGCTGCAAAGGCCGGCGATGAAGTGGGGCAAGCGTGCACTAAATTCAGATACACCAAACAAGCCAAAGCTCAGTGCGCTAACCCAAGTATGCAATGGCGGTTTACCCCAAAAGGGGATGTTATAGTCAAATTGTGGTGTGATCCAATTGCCGGTCTCGAGCATGATTCGCGCTATTTCACCGTAGCGGGCTTCGGTGGTGTCGTACAGTGGGTATAAGCCAAGTGAGATTAAACGAGTCAAAATAAAACTCGTGATAAGTAAGCAAAATAAATGCTTGGTTGACATGTTTTTAACCATGAGATTGCTCCGAGATACTGGCTTTACTACTGTAGTTATCCATCACGATATAAATTGGGCGTGCTTTACTTTCGATATAAATACGTCCCACGTATTCACCAAGTAAGCCAATCGCAATAAGCTGAATTCCTCCTAAGAAAAGTTGTACTAACATCATGGACGGGTACCCCGCGACGTCATTGCCAAAAACAAGGGTTTTAAATAACAGAAAGATACCGAAAATAAATGTTGAAAAAGAAATACCAGCACCTAACCAAGTTGCAAGTTTGAGTGGTTTAACGCTAAAAGAGGTAATGCCTGATAAACCGAGCCCGATTAATTGAAAAAAAGACCATTTAGTCTCACCCGCCGCGCGCTCTGGGCGTTCAAATGTGATTGTCGCTTGACTAAAACCAGGCCATGCCATGATCCCTTTCATATAGCGAGTACGTTCTGGTAAATTTTTAATTTGCTCAATAACGCGGCGACTGAGTAAACGAAAATCTCCGACATCTTTTTCAATCGGAACATCAGATAAAAATGAAAGAAGTCGGTAATACCAGTGTGCACTGAGCTTTTTAAATGTTGATTCGCCGTGCCTTTGCGTACGCTTCATATTGACAACATCGTAGCCTTGTTGCCATTTCGCTAGCATTTTTGGGATCAATTCAGGGGGATCTTGTAAATCGGCATCCAGTAAAATGACAGCTTGACCTTGTGCGTTATCCAGTCCTGCCGTCATCGCTGCTTCTTTGCCAAAGTTGCGGCTTAAATTAATCCGCACAATGTTTACTTCTGTACTGCTTAAAGATTGCAGTAATGTCCATGAGTCATCTTGGCTGCCATCGTTTACGTAGATGATTTCGCAAAGACAAGGTAAGGCTTCAAGTATATTTAGTACCGTGCTGTGAAACTGTTGGAGTACTTCCTGCTCGTTGTAAACCGGTACAATAACGCTTAGGGTGACGTTTTTATACGGATCATTTGAGTGTTTAAAAAGGCTTTTTGATGCGCTGATTAAATGCATAGCGGCTCTCACTGTCAATTATTCGCAGTTATGATAGAGGTGAGTACGTCCAAAAAAAGTCTATGACTGGAAACACATTTATGGACATAAATTAGACATAGAGGGAGATAAGATTGAGCTTTAGCTCGGTTTAGTAAGTTGACAATAATTGCCAGGAGAGACAGTGCAGAAAATTTCGTTTCTAATTATTGGAGGATTGGCGTTTGTTATCGACTTTATGTTCTTTAGCTTGTTAATCGTAAACAATGTAGACGCTGCGATTGCCCGATTGTTTGCATTAGTCATTGCCGTTTGTGTGACTTTTTTCGCTAATCGGCAATTTACGTTTAAGGCGGCTCAATCGGGTGCTATGTCACAGCAATTAGTGCGACAAATTATGTGGACATGTGTGAGCTCATTAATTAACTATGTGTTGTTTTTAATGTTTCTTTCGCTCATGTTCGAAAATTATGTTGCTTTTAGTGTTGCTGTGTTACTCACAACGCTAATTAATTACTGGGCTTCTAAACATTTTGTATTTCAGGTGACTCAATAACATTTCTTAGTGTACACTGATGAAATACTATGCAATTTATTATAGGCGAGCGCTATTTTGTCAGAGACGTTCGGGTTTCAATCTCAGTTATGGCAAAACGACGAAAGTTCACGGATATATAGCGAACTTTGCAATGCGTTTTATGCCCGTGAAATTGTTAGGCTCAGCCAGTTAACCGAACTTAAGCGCTTGCAACGTTCGCTCAGTAGCTTACCTTATTACATTGAACGCGCCGCAACACATATTATTGACGGGAATAGCCCGCTCAACCTCGATAGCCAAAATGGCAGCTGGATAGCAAAGCAAGCAAAACATTGCCCCCAAACACAAACTAAACAACTTAGCGAATTCTATGAAAAATCTGCCTTTGTTGGCTTAATTGTGCCTGTTAAAGTATTTGAAGGGGATATTATCACTGTTAGAATAGATAGTATTGATGAAATTACAGAGCAGCGTTTGCACTGTAATCAGTTTGGTTGGTTTGATAAGCAAGGGCTAACAGCACAAAGCAGCCACATAAATTTATTAAAGCCGGGTAAGGCAACGTTTACCGCCGCATGTTGTGGTCATCGCTGGCTTGAGCATAAAGCATATTCGCCGCGGGTACTTTCGCTCAGGGAAATGTTACTCGCAGCTCGGATTAATTGGCAAAACTTTCGTGCGCCGGTTATGGCTCGACGATCGTAAGGAATATATAAATGCGCATTTTTCAATTCGTATTGGTTATTTTGTTAGTAGCATTACAATATCAACTTTGGTTTGGGCACAATGGCGTAAAAGACTACACCAAGTTGCAACTTGCGGTGTCGGCACTTACTTCAGATAACGAAAATTTAGTGCTAAGAAATAACCGTTTAAAAGCAGACATTCAAGATTTAAAACTCGGCATTGAAGGCGTTGAAGAACGTGCTCGCAATGAGCTAGGTTTAATAAAGCCAGGTGAAACATTTTTTAGAGTTAAATTAAATAAAGAAAAACTAAATGACGACAAATAGACTAGGCATTGTTGTTCCGGCCGCGGGTGTTGGCAGCCGTATGAATTCTTCTATTCCAAAGCAGTATCTCTCCATTAACAAGAAAGCGATTCTTGAACACACACTCGATAAGTTGAGCCAATTTTCAAAACAATTTCCTATTGTTGTGGTGGTGAGTGAAAACGATCCTTATTTTAACGAGCTCAATTTAAGCCAATCAGTGACGCGCGTGGCAGGAGGGAAAGAACGCGCTGATTCGGTGCTCAATGGCATTGAATACTTACTCGAAAATGATATATGTGATTGGGTTTTAGTACATGATGCTGCGCGGCCGCTGGTTACTGAAAGCGATATTCAGAATTTAATTGATACTTGTTTTACCAATAACTTAGGCGGTATTTTAGCGAGCAAAGTGAAAGATACAATTAAGCAGGGTCACTCTACCATTGAAACAACTGTGCCAAGAGAGTCTTTGTGGCATGCATTGACACCGCAACTTTTCCCAATCGAGATGTTGCACCGCGCATTGAAGAATGCATTGAAAAAACAACTGACTATTACCGATGAGGCATCTGCTGTTGAATTACAAGGTGAGTCAGTCCTATTAGTTGAAGGACGCAGTGATAATATCAAGATCACCACACCGGAAGATTTGCGCTTAGCACAGGCGCTATTAACACCAATACAAGAGTAAATAATTATGATAAGAATAGGCCATGGCTTTGATGTACATAAATTTGGCGGAGAAGGCCCTTTGACCATTGGTGGTGTAAAAATACCGTATGAGCAAGGATTTATTGCTCATTCTGACGGCGATGTTGCGATTCACGCTTTTTGCGATGCAATTTTAGGCGCATTGGCACTTGGCGATATTGGTAAGCATTTTCCCGATACTGCGAGTGAATATGAAAATATAGACAGCCGAATTTTATTGCGTCACGTTATAAAGCTTGCGCTAGAGCGTGGATACACTTTGGGTAACGCCGATATCACCATAGTTGCACAAGCACCTAAAATGTTACCACATATTGAGCAGATGCGACGTGTGTTAGCAGAAGACACGCAGTCGGATATCAGCGCTATTAATGTTAAAGCGACAACCACTGAAAAACTCGGGTTTGAGGGGCGAAAAGAAGGTATTAGCTCACATGCTGTGGTTATTATGAGCAAATCACAATGATGGACGAGTTACATTACCTTTACGGCAAGCCCGAGGCAAGTGCACTATTTAAAGCAAGCCCTGAAGACTTTAGGGTTGATGAAGTACTGGGCTTTGAGTTAACTGGCGAAGGTGAGCATGTTTGTTTGCAGGTGGTTAAAAAAGGAGAAAATACCCAATTTGTTGCAAAGCAAATAGCGAAAATAGCGAAAACCGCGGCTCGTAACGTGAGTTACGCTGGGTTGAAAGACCGTAATGGTGTATGTTCACAATGGTTTAGCGTACCTGTACCAATTAAAACGGATATTGATTTTAGTGCGTTAAACAGTGAATCGATTATCGTATTACAGCAAAAGCGCCATAACAGAAAGCTGCGTACAGGTTGCCACAAAGCAAACAAGTTTATAATTCGATTAAGCCAGGTATCATCGATGGCTGATATTCTCAGTCGCATCAATGCGGTGCGTCAAGGCGTTCCTAATTACTTTGGTCAGCAGCGTTTTGGCCGCGATGGTCACAATTTAGAGTTAGCGGAAAAGTTATTCTCTGGCGAAGAAATTAGAGACAAAAAGTTACGTGGTTTGGTTATTTCTGCAGCGAGAAGTTATATATTTAATCAACTAGTTAGCAAACGCGTAGCTTTACATGGACTGGCAAAGTTAATGAGTGAAGAAGTATTTTTACTCAATGGTAGCAATGCCTTTTTCAAAGAAGCGATATCCCTTGAGACGATAAACCGTCTCGCGGAGGGCGATATATTTCTATCTGCGCCAATGGTGGGACGCGGAGACGATAACTTAACTGATGACGAAGTGAGTTGGTTGGAGCCCTTTCAGCAGTGGCGTGATTCGTTGGTTGAGCTAGGTTTGAAAACGGAACGCCGCAATCTGCGTTTGTATCCCCAAAATTTAAAAGTCGAATCACTCGGCGATGACTTTATAACATTGAGCTTTACTTTACCAAAAGGTACTTTTGCAACTGCGGTATTGCGAGAGTTGGCTTTGTGTACCGATATATCGATAAAAAAACATAATAAGGAAAGTGATGAGAATATTACTGAGCAATGATGATGGTGTGCATGCGAAAGGTATTGAGGTTTTATACCAAGCGCTGAGTAAAATTGCTGACGTTATTGTGGTCGCGCCTGATCGTAACTGCAGTGGTGCGAGTAATTCGTTGACGCTAATTAACCCATTAAGAGCGCAGCAACTGGCTAATGGTTTTTATTCAGTGAACGGTACGCCAAGCGATTGTGTGCAACTTGCAATGAATGCGTTGATTGAAGAACCTGTCGATCTTGTTGTTGCGGGTATTAATAATGGTGCCAACTTAGGTGATGATACGCTGTACTCAGGTACTGTAGCGGCTGCCAGTGAAGGCCGCCATTTAGGACTGCCCGCTATTGCGGTGTCGCTTTGTTCTAAACGCGAAGCACATTACGAAACGGCTGCAGCCATTACAGTGTCTTTGATTAAAGAATTAAAAGAACATCCGTTAGCGAGTGATCAAATTATTAACTTAAATGTTCCTGATATTCCGTTTAGCGACGTGAAAGGCCTTAAAGTGACACGTTTAGGTGCACGTCATAAAGCCGAAACAATGCACAGCAATGAAGACCCATGGGGTCGCAAAATATATTGGTACGGTCATTTAGGACAAGAGCAGGATGCCGGTGTTGGCACAGACTTTCATGCTGTTAACCAAGGGTATGCGTCAATTACACCCTTAAAAGTGGATATGACGGCACACGAGAGCTTAGCAAGCATGGATAATTGGATATCGGCTATGGAGCTGCCTTTTGATAGCTAACTACCAGCGTAGTGCGCATCAACTGGCACAAACTCTTTATAATGAAGGTATTAGAAATCAAAAGGTGCTTGATGCTATTGCCTCAACGCCACGCCACCTTTTTGTTGATTCAGTGTTGCAGCATAAATCGTATCAAAATACGGCTTTACCGATAGGCTTGGGGCAAACCATTTCACAGCCATTTATCGTTGCACGTATGACCGAGCTACTACTGTCTTATGGATTAAATCAAAAGGTGCTCGAAATAGGCACCGGTTCAGGCTATCAAAGTGCGATACTGGCGCAGTGTTTTGATATGGTTTATTCAGTAGAGAGAATAAAGTCTTTACAATGGCAAGCTCGACGTCGCCTGCAAAATTTAGATTTGCACAACGTAAAAATGAAACATGGCGATGGCTGGAAAGGGTGGCAAGCAAACGCCCCATTTGATGCAATTATGTTGACTGCAGCACCGAGCGAAGTGCCAAGTGCATTACTTGACCAGCTAAGTGTAAATGGTGTGTTGATTGCCCCAATAGGTGAGCAACAGCAATATTTAACACTTATCAAGCGCACTACACAGGGTTTTTCTAAAGACATACTTGAACCTGTGCGATTTGTCCCTTTGGTTGCTGGTGAATTGCTTTAAATTTTTATCTAATTGTTCGCTAAAGGAGGCTGAGTGAAATTAAGACTGATAATGATAATATTTGCTAGTATAGTAGCCTCAGCCTGTACTAATCGTATCGCACCTGCACCCGTCGTGAATGCATCTTCTAGTCAGACCTCTTTGAAGCAAAAAATTAACATTAGCGGAAATAGTTACCGTGTTAATGCAGGAGATACACTTTACTCTATTGCTTTTCATGCTAAAAAAGACTTTCGAGAGATCGCCCGGATCAACGGAATTACTAAGCCTTTCGTTATTTTCCCCGGGCAAATTATTCAGCTTAAAGAAACGATTAAAAAAACAAAAAGCAAAAGAATTTACAGTAATAAAAAACCTAAGTCTACAAATAAACTACAAAAAAATAACAAAACATTAAAAAAACCACTTGATCAGAAAAAACAACAGGAGTATGTTGAAAAACAAGCCAGTCTAAAAAGTGCCCAAAAAGCAAAAGCTAAAACGGGTACGCTCGTATGGCAATGGCCAACGAAAGGACAGCTTATTACGCGATTTTCTAATAAAGAAAATGGCTACAAAGGAATTCAAATAAAAAATAAAGCAGGGACTGCGATTCTTGCTGCAGCAGACGGTTTAGTCGTTTATGCGGGAAGTGCGTTAAGAGGGTATGGCCAATTAATCATAGTGCAACATAACGATGATTATTTAAGTGCATACGCTCATAACCGGAAGTTACTGGTTAAAGAAAAACAGAAAGTATCAGCTGGGCAAAAAATTGCTGAGATGGGCAATACCGATAGTAAGACAACGGCACTTCGCTTTGAAGTAAGGTTTAAAGGTAATTCGGTTAATCCATTAAAGTATTTGCCACGCTAACGTTAGCTGGGGAGCGAACATTTTTATAGTGTGAGTGAATTATCACTTTATTACTCTGGAGGATGCTTATGGGACGCACGATCGAAATGGAAGAAATGGGTAATGATATCAATGAAGAAGCCGCTGCTGAAATAGAAGCAAAAGCAGAAGCGACGACCGATGATGATATCCTTGCCAAAGAAGAAGTGGTTAAGAACTTAGACGCGACGCAACTTTATTTAGGGGAAATTGGTTTTTCTCCGTTGTTGTCAGCCGAAGAAGAAGTGTTTTTTGCACGTAAGGCATTACGTGGTTGTGAAGCATCACGCAAACGAATGATTGAAAGTAATCTACGTTTGGTGGTGAAAATAGCAAGACGATATAACAATCGCGGCTTAGCATTGCTGGATTTAATTGAGGAAGGCAATTTAGGCTTGATTCGAGCGGTCGAAAAATTTGATCCAGAACGCGGTTTTCGTTTTTCTACATATGCAACATGGTGGATACGACAAACCATTGAACGCGCCATTATGAATCAGACGCGTACAATTCGACTACCGATTCATGTGGTAAAAGAGCTCAATGTTTATTTGCGTACTGCACGTGAATTAACTCAGCAACTCGACCATGAACCAACAGCCGAAGAAATCGCTCAAAAGCTTGATAAACCGGTAGAAGACGTAAGCAAAATGCTGCGTTTAAACGAAAAGATTAGCTCTGTAGATACGCCTATTGGCGGTGATTCTGAAAAAGCGTTGCTAGACATTATTCCTGATGAAAAGGGCGGTGGCCCTGAGTTATCGATTCAAAATGAAGATATTCATAATAATATTGTTCATTGGCTGGAAGAGCTCAACGCAAAACAACGTGAAGTATTAGCGAGACGCTTTGGCTTGTTAGGCTATGAACCTTCAACACTTGAAGATGTTGGTAAAGAAATTGGCTTAACACGCGAACGTGTTCGACAAATTCAAGTGGAAGCATTGCGCAGGTTAAAGGAAATATTAACCCATCAAGGGCTGAGTATTGAGTCGTTGTTTAGAGCTTAGTTTGAACATTCTTTAGAGTAATAAAAACCAGTGCATGCACTGGTTTTTTACGTTTATGAATCAGTAATTACGTTTGACTGACAAGCGGGCGAGAGATTCGAGAGCTTGTTTGTAGTCGGAGTCATCAAGTACAGCCAAATAACTAATTGCTTTTTCAGCTTCAAGCTGTGCTTTTTCCATTGTTAAATCAAGTGCGTTTGTTTCGTTAAGAATCGCGAGTACGTCAGCCAAATAGCGTTCTTGGTCAGGTTGTTCTATTGCTTTTCGGATAACTTCAACTTGAGATTCTGTGCCGTATTTCATTGCATAAATTAGCGGAAGTGTTGGTTTACCCTCAGCGAGGTCATCGCCGATTGATTTACCTAATTCGGCTTGGTTGGCACTGTAGTCGAGCACATCATCAACAAGCTGAAACGCCGTGCCTAAATGCATGCCGTAATTTTTCATTGCATCAATAACGGGTTGTTCTTGATTTGTAATAATTGCAGCTAATTGTGTTGCAGCTTCAAATAGTTTTGCCGTTTTACTGTATATGACTTGCATATAACTTTGTTCGGTTGTGTCTGGATCATTACAATTCATTAATTGCAATACTTCGCCCTCAGCAATGACATTCGTCGCATCAGCAAAGATTTCCATCACTTGCATTTTATTGAAGCCGACCATGAGTTGAAAAGCGCGGGTGTAAATAAAATCTCCGACTAAAACACTCGCCGCATTGCCAAACTCAGCGTTGGCTGTTGGGTTACCTCGGCGCAGCAGTGATTCGTCGACAACATCATCGTGTAGTAGCGTTGCAGTATGAATAAATTCAACAATAGCTGCCAAACGAACGTGGTCTTGACCTTGGTGTGACAGCGCTTTCGCTGCCAATATTGACAGCATGGGTCTTACTCGTTTTCCGCCACTATTGACTATATATAAGCCAAGCTGATTAACCAGTGCAACGTTCGACTGTAATTGTTCATCAATTAATGTATTGACATTGAGCATGTCTTTTTCGATTAGTGCCTGGATAGCTTGTATATCCATGTTTCTCCGCAGCGCATTGAATCTATTTTTGCGCCGATTGTACACTATTTTCGAGACTGCGATGAACTATTAATTTCGAGTTTTAATTTTTTATTCTAAGAATTGAAATATTAGGTTCAAAATTACTAAAAATTTGGATAGAATCCGATTTAATAAGTTAAAAATTTTTAAGACGTCTTCAATAAAGCTACTTTTTAGTCTTTTTTATATTTATGGGTTGCGTATTTATACAAATTAGCGTAGACTTCGCGCCCTATTGAAGAATATTAAGTTGCGTCGATTTGAGGGCGCACATACGGAGTTAATTATGTACGCGGTTTTCCAAAGTGGTGGTAAACAGCACCGTGTGACTGAAGGTCAAACAATTCGTCTAGAAAAGTTAGACGCTGAAACGGGTGCAGCAGTTGAATTTGATAAAGTTTTACTTGTTGCTAACGGTGAAAAAATTGAAATCGGTGCACCGTTCGTAAATGGCGGTAAAGTAACAGCTGAAGTTGTTTCTCATGGTCGTGGCGAGAAGGTTAAGATTGTTAAATTTAGACGTCGTAAGCATTCACGCAAGCAAATGGGTCACCGTCAGTGGTTCACTGAAGTTAAAATCACTGGCATTAACGCTTAATTTAGAGGAACAGGTAGATGGCACATAAGAAAGCAGCTGGTAGTACTCGTAACGGTCGTGATTCAGAAAGTAAACGCCTAGGTGTTAAGCGTTACGGTGGTGAGTCAGTATTAGCGGGTAACATCATTGTTCGTCAACGTGGTACTAAGTTCCACGCTGGTACAAACGTAGGTATTGGTAAAGATCACACTTTATTTGCAACAGCGAACGGTAAAGTTCAGTTCGAGCAAAAAGGTCCTCTTAACCGTAAGTACGTAAGCATTATTGCTGAATAATACATATCGTATTTTTTGAAAACCCCGCTTATGCGGGGTTTTTTGTTTTTAGGGGGCCATGTGAATATGGCTAATCCCTGATATAATTAAGAAAGTTTAAATTGTCTATAAGGCAGCAAAAATGAAATTTGTTGATGAGGTTGAGATTCGTGCTGAAGCTGGCGACGGCGGCAGTGGCGTTGTTTCTTTCCGGCGTGAAAAGTATGTGCCAGAAGGCGGCCCAGATGGCGGTGACGGCGGTGATGGCGGTAGTGTATATCTGCAAGCGGATGAAAACCTAAATACATTAATCGACTACCAGTTTGAACGCTTTCATAAAGCAGAGCGCGGCGCTAATGGTCAAGGTAAAAATTGTACCGGTAAAGGTGGCGAGGACTTAACTTTAAAAGTTCCTGTGGGTACGCGTATTACCGATGTGGATACCGATGAAGCACTTGGTGACTTGACGCAGCATGGACAAAAGATCATGGTTGCTAAAGGTGGTTTTCATGGCCTTGGCAATACACGTTTTAAATCAAGTACCAATCGCGCGCCTCGTCAAAAAACGCTGGGTACACCCGGTGAAATTCGAAATCTAAAGCTGGAATTGATGTTGCTTGCCGATGTTGGTCTATTAGGATTGCCTAATGCCGGTAAGTCTACTTTTATTCGCAGTGTTTCAGCAGCAAAGCCTAAAGTAGCGGATTATCCATTTACCACCTTAGTACCTAACTTAGGTGTTGTACGTCCTGACGCGAATAAGTCATTTGTAATCGCTGATATCCCGGGTCTAATCGAAGGTGCTGCGGATGGGGCTGGGTTAGGTATACGTTTCTTAAAGCATTTAGAGCGTTGTCGCGTGTTGCTTCATATTATTGATGTGATGCCTGTTGATGGGTCAAATCCTGTTGATAATGCAAACGCGATAATTGCTGAGCTTGAAAAATACAGTCCTAAACTTGCCAGTAAGCCTCGTTGGGTCATTTTCAATAAGATTGATCTTCTATTAGAAGAAGAAGCTGCAGAGCTCTGTCAGGGCATTGCCGCTGAACTGGACGTTGATAACAATATTTATCAAATATCTGCATTTAATAAGATTGGCACAGAACAGCTGTGCTTCGATATTATGAATTTACTCGATAGTATGCCGAAAGATAAGTTTGAAGAGGCGGAAAGTGAGGAAGTTGAGTTTAAATGGGATAATTATCATGAAACGGCCATCGAAGATTACTTGGATGAAGATGATGATGATTGGGATGAAGATGATTACGATGTCGAAGTCGTTTATCAAAGGTAATTAAAAAAGGTGCAATAGCACCTTTTTTTATATTGCACTAATAATAATTAACTAGTATAAAAGTATTGTTTTTATGAAGATTTCACTAATCGCCGCAATGGCAAATAATCGAATAATTGGCAAAGATAATGACATGCCGTGGCACCTTCCAGCCGATCTCAAACACTTTAAAAAAATCACATTAGGCAAGCCTGTACTAATGGGACGAAAAACCTATGAGTCAATCGGTAGGCCTTTGCCCGGCAGAAGAAATATCGTTTTGAGTCGCAACGCTGATTTACATATTGAAGGTGTTGAAGTTATTGATAGTATTGATAAACTTGGCTCTTTATTGACTGATGTTGATGAGCTGATGGTGATCGGAGGTGGTCACATTTATAACGCATTTTTGGCAAAGGCTGATATACTTTATTTGACACACATTGATCTCGATGTAGAGGGAGATACGCAATTTCCTGATTATGAAGGTGTTGCTAATTGGCGAGTAGTTGAACAGCAGGTTTGTGAACCAGATGACAACAATCCGTACTCATATCGGTTCGTAAAATATAGTAAATAAGAATTAGATTGTTGTAAAATTCATTACTTATTGTTAGACTTCTGCTCAGTTATTAAGTTAAAAGTATTACAAGGGTGTTTTTTATGAAGTTATCTACAGTTGCTTTTGCTATTTCAGTGTCTGCAGTTGCGTTACTCTCATCAGGTCAGGCTAGTGCAAATGCGCAGCTAGCAGCTTCGTTGTGTGACTATGTTGCCGCTGACGATAAAAGCCGAATTCGCAAAAAGTTGAAAGAATCTCGTGTAAAGCTGAGAAACATTTTTGACGGTGTAAGTTGCGGTGGTAACAATTTGATTCGCCATGCAGTCGTGAATAACGCGGTTAAATCAGGTACCTTTATTGTTAAGCAAATGCCAAAAGGCGCATTGGCGTCAAATGGTGATGCAGACTGGGCTGATGCGAATGGGCACTCAGGTTCTGAAATCATTGCTGCATTAAAAACACGAGCAGGTATTTAATCGTTAAATAACGATAGTCTCTGTGTGAAACCGAGCCTTTGTGAAAGCAGAGGCTTGTGACCCTCCTTTTGTGCTTATTCTCTGATTCTCCAAAGCCCTGAATTTAATTACTAATCATTCCTTCTAAATAGCTAGTACAATTTAAATTACTCGATCAGTAATCTTGAGTTCCCCATCGCTTTTGTTAAACAGGCAACGAGTACAATAGAATCGGAAAGCGCAATATACCCATTTCATTAGGTGCCGAAAAAGAGGGATTAATGACTATAAAAAGTCCGTTTAGTCTGAAAAGTGCGCAAACAGTACTTTTTACTAAAAAAACACTTTACCTTTAGTGATTCCTCATTATAATGCGTCGTCATTGCAGGGGCGTAGTTCCAATTGGTAGAACAGCGGTCTCCAAAACCGACGGTTGGGAGTTCGAATCTCTCCGCCCCTGCCACTTCTTTTTTATATTCTTTTTTTAATTACTTCCTAAACTTAAATAATTATTTATCTTATTGATAAAAATAGAACATTTTAATTAAAAAAAACAGCGGTCTCACTCTTAAACTCGCAACGGTTGGGAGTTCGAATCTCTCCGCCCCTGTCATTTCTTCTTATCTTCTAAATAACTTCACCTATTTCAATTTATTTACAAATTCTTTTTATTGCTAAATAGTTATTTATTTTTTATTCAATCATTATCTAGACAAAAAACAGCTGTCTCTCTCTTAAACTCGCAACGGTTGGGAGTTTGAGTCTCTGTCCCCCACCACTTCATTTTAAGCTTCCTCACTTCTTAAGTTTTATTTATAAATACTTACTCTTATGAAGCTATTTAAAAAAGTTTAATATGTTCTATTTTTTTATATCCAAGACGAACTTTATAAATTAAGATTGAACTCTGAAATTGAATATAACTCATTTATTTAAATGAAAATTCAAAGGAACTGAGAGTGATTGTACACTGGAAACTGCTGTCTGTTAGTTCCTAATTTTGCTCAGAATTAACAGGGACTCATTGATGTCGAAATTTAAAAAAATATTATTATCATCGTGCATTTCTGCACTTCTACCAGCCGCAGCATTAGCAAATACAAGTTTAAACCTTACTAGTGAACATCTGCACTTAGAGAGTGAAACTGTGAATAATGAGACAGTTGTTAGCTGCTTACTTTGGGATACAGATGATCAACAACAAGTTGTTCCATCTGGTACTTATCGTTGGAATTACGCCTCTGATTTAGGTACTTCTGTTACAATTAATTATGCTTTTCGAAATTCAAACATTGGTTATTACGATGCACAATTTGCAATGCAACGTGATTTCACGACTGATGAAGAAGATGCTATTAAATTAGCAATGAAAGGTATTAGCGAAGGTGTTGGTGTAACATTTAATGAAGTTTTTACTGCTTCAGAAGCTGATTTTATGTTTTTTATTGGTCATATTGGTGATGGTGCTGCTTATCCACCATCTAATAATGTTGATGCAGCAGAAGTTCGTCATATTAAGTTGAGTGGTGATACTACCCTTACATATTTTGATCCAAGTCGTGGTTCAGATTACGGCATTTATGATAATTACAAAACAGCTTATGCAAAAGGAATGACTACAGTAATTCATGAGTTAGGTCACCTTCTAGGTCTAAAGCATCCTTTTGATGGTGATAAAAAATTACCTGAAGATTATAACAACCTCTTTTTTACAGTAATGGCATATAATTCAGGTTGCTCAACTTCTGATTGTTTTTCACCTACTAGTTTGAAAAAAATGGATATAACAGCTTTACAATATTTATATGGTAAGTCAGAACAATCTGTCAATGCTGGCAATGATATTCATAGTTTTGATGATTCTTATGATTTCCATCAAATGTTAATTGATACTGATGGTCATGATGAAATTAGCTTAGCAAACTCTACTCGCGATAGTGTCATTGATTTACGTCCAACAGCGTTTAGTTCAGTTGCACCTAACCCTTCATTTGCAGTCGACGCAGATCTTGAGCCTCTTGGACGTACATACAATAACTTCGCTATGCATGTAGATAGTAAAATTGAAGACGCTACAGGCGGTGAAGGTAATGATGAATTAATCGGTAACGCACTGATGAATGAATTGTCGGCTGGTATTGGTGATGATTTTCTAAAAGGGTTGGAAGAAAATGATGCGTTAGATGGTGGTGAAGGTACTGATACAGCCGTTTATATAAACAATAAAGCTGACTATAAAGTTGAAATTAACTCAGATCACGTTGTAGTAACTGCAAATGTTACGAATGAAGGTATTGATACGCTGGTAAATATTGAATACATCCAATTTGCAGATGAAACAATAACTGTAAATTTGGCACCCGTTATTGAAGTTGAAAATCAAGAAGTATTAAGCGGTTCTTCTGTTGAAATGGTTGTTACTGCGACTGATGCTGAAGGTGATACATTAAATTTTGCATGGCTTCAAAAAAACGGAATTGAAGTTGAATTATCAGGAGGTACAACTGACATAGCTTCATTTACTGCACCTCGTGTAAATGAGGATTCAGTTTTAACTTTTGATGCAATGGTTAATGATCCATACACACTAGTCACTGACACTGTAAGTGTTACAATTAAAGCAAATAACGCTCCTGTATTAGACGATATTGCGGATCAATCGCAGGATGAAAATAAATCTGTTTCTTTATCCGCTTCTGCGACTGATGTTGAAGGTGATGAAATTAGCTATAGGTGGGAACAAACAGGTGGAACTACAGTAACTTTATCCAATAGTAATACCGAAAATGCTTCTTTTACAGCTCCTGCTGTAACTGCCGATGAAATACTAACTTTTACTGTTTATGCTTCTGATGGTATGGCAGAAACTAATACAACAGCTAATGTAACTGTTAAAAATGTTGCTAGCACCAACACGGGTGGTGGAGTAGATAACAACGGAAATGGTGATTCTGGAAGCTCTGGTGGTGGCTCTATGAGCTGGTTAATATTCGCATTATCTTCAATTGTATTTTTCAGAAGAAAAGCAACAAAAGGGTAAATTAGTTTTACAGAAAAGCCGCCTTAAATCGGGCGGTTTTTCTCCAGTTTCTAAATTAAGAGTTGACAGAAAACAAAGAGGCTGCTTTTTGAAGTTTAAAGCGGTTCGTAATTCAAAGCACTATGCTTATATATTTACCCGTAATCATAATCTTGATATCCTCTTAATTATGCCAATGTCGATACATCGATCATGAATCACCTTTTAGCCACTGTTTTTGAAATACAGCCTCTACAGCTCAAGAAAAGCTATCGCAGAGCGAGTGATGATGAGTTGACTGCTTTTTATAATGATCTCGCTTTAGTATTACCTAATATTTCTGTGAACCGCAGTGGGGCAGAGCTCGTTGAGTACGATGTCACTAGTCATACCGCGACAGTGCCTCAGAAAATTAATACAGAGCAAAAACGCGTACTTTGGAAACAAATTCAGGCTCAACTTGATGAAGATTAATCCTATTTCACCGTCTGATATTGAATCTGTGATGCGTGTTGAGCGCGAATGTCATGAATTTCCATGGAGTGAAAAAACGCTTTCTACAAGCCTTACAGGGCGTTATTTTAGTGGAGCTTTAGACCTAAATCATGGTGACATTGGCGCGTTCTATATTGCGGAGCAAGCAGGTCCTGATATTACGTTAATGGACATTTGTGTAGCACCTCAGTATCAGGGGTTAGGTTATAGCAAACTCTTAATGAAAGAATTAATACAACAGGCGCAAGCGCGCACTGCTGAAAATATTTTCCTTGAGGTAAGGGCGGGAAATACCCCTGCGATTAATTTATATAAAGCCTTTAACTTTTGTGAAGTTGGAATTCGTAAAAATTACTACCCAGCTAAAGATGGTAAAGAAGATGCTATTTTAATGGCTTGCGCTCTTATCTAAATTCAAAATAAACACAATTGCTTGCTCGAGTTTGAGTACTTGATAATCAAGTGCCTGTTCGTCGTGTTTCTTAATACAGCTCTCTAACTCGCTAGCCGCATCACTAATGTGTGTAAAGCCAAAACAACCTGCGCTGCCCTTAATGCTATGTGCAAGTGCCATGAGCTCGTTAACATCGCCTGATTTGTAGGTCTCGGTTATTTCTTCAAGTAATTCTGGTAATTTAGCCTTATAGTTTTCGCTTATCTGTTTAAAGCGTTCGCCTTGGAAAAGCTCTTCCCAGTTGTTATCAGACGGTCTTTCGAGTGCCAAGTAGTATTGTAATGTTTGCTCTAGTTGGTGTTGGTCAATTGGTTTGGCTAGAGCCTGGTTACAACCTGCCTCTAAATAACTGTCGACATCATTTTTCATTACGTTTGCAGTTAATGCGACAATAGGGCCGTCGAAGGCCGCATCTCTTAACATTTGAGTCGCTTCTAAGCCTCCCATGACTGGCATTTGCATGTCCATTAAAATTAAGTCGTAATCATTTACAAGTGCTTTTTCAACGGCTTCAGCACCATTATTGGCAAAGTCCGGCTCAAGTCCCCATTGCGCTAACAATAGCTGAATTAACTCTTGGTTATCTTGGTTATCCTCGGCAACGAGAATATTCGCATCGAATTGGCTGATCTCACTTGGTTGTTGAACCGTGTTAATCTCGGCAAGCTGACTTGAATTTGAAATCAGCTTGATGTCTTTATTGGCATTATTTGCCGCGAAAGTTACTTCAAAGGTACTGCCGGCACTTAATTGACTATCTATATGAATATCGCCACCGAGAAGTTGTGTCAGGTTATGTGAAATACATAAGCCCAAACCAGTGCCACCAAACTTTCGGGTGGTTGATAAATCAGCTTGTTCAAAAGGTCTAAACGCACGTGCGACTGCCTGCTCTGACATACCGATTCCGCTATCGATTACGTCAAACGCTATTTTATCGCTATGTTGTGCATATCTTACCTTTAGCGTGACATTACCCTGCTCAGTAAACTTCACTGCGTTACTGCATAAATTGAGCAATACTTGTTTTACACGGGTTAAATCGCTATGAAAACGCTCTGGTAACGGAAAATTGATATCCACGTTAAATTCGAGCTGCTTGGCTGATGCCATCGGTTCAATAACCGAACTAATATCATTGATTAGGGGGATTAATTCAAGCGGTAGGCATTCAACTTCGAGCTTTTCAGCCTCAATTTTTGATAAATCCAATATATTATTAATTAGCTCAAGCAAGTGCTTTGAATTTCGTAATACAGTCGATAGATAAGCTGCTTTTTTGTTGTTTTCTTCTTGCGCTAAAATATTTTCGGTAAAGCCCATTATAGCAGTCAGTGGAGTGCGTATTTCATGGCTCATATTCGCTAAAAAACGACTTTTAAGGTGGTTTGCTTGTTCGGCTTCGGTAATGGCAACTTCAAGTTGTTGGTTAATTTTTGCAATTGCTTGGGTACGTGCTGAGACCTTCTCTTCTAAGTGTTCGCGATAATCTAAAAGTTGCGTTTGGTAGTGTTTTATTTGACTTACCATATGATTAAAATCTTGAAATAAAACACCTATTTCGTCTTGTCGGTTTTGTGGTAGGACAACGTTTAGGTCACCATCGCCGACTTGATGACTCGCGCGCCCGAGCATTGCAATAGGTGAGAGCAAGAGGTAGCGTAATACAATAAAAATGATACCTGGTAAGATGATAAAAGAGCTCGCGATCATGACCGCGGTATAAATACTGATTGTTTTACCCGATTTATAGAGCTCTTCTTTTGCGACAGCTGCAACATAGAATAAGTTATGGGGCATATGCTTGACGATGATCATCCTGTCTTTTTGGTCAATACTTTGCAGTTTAAGCTCGCGAAACATCTTGGTTTTTGCTTGGTGAGTCAGTTGCTCTAGTTCATATTCGGTTAAATGTTTACCTTGCAAACTTGCTGAACCGGAAAATAGAATTTTCCCCTCACTGTCGATAATAAAGTTAAATGAGTCATCAAATGGCGTGTTTATAACACTTGAGTTAAATTCTGATGGGTCTAAGTGGACGATGAGGTAGGCGATAAGCTCTGCCTGCCCAAGACTAAACTGCGTGCTAAATTGTTTATATGTTAAGTAAATTGATGATTGTCCAGCATCATTTTCAACAATAAACTGTTGTTGTAATTGATTGCTATTGTTAAGCTCATCAATAAAGGGGTATTGTATTGATTCTGTTGTAATATCTTGCGGCAAAAATGCGATAGATTGATTTTGAGGTGTGACCAGTTCAATACTGAGAATATCAGAGAATGACATCGTAAAATGATTAAATTCTTCTAATACGGCATTTAATTCATCGGTTGCTTGTTGTTTGGTATGGAAACGTTTTGTGAGGTAATCATTGAGGGTTGGCGATTGCGACAGCAAGTCCATAATCGAATTATAAAGTTTTGTATAACTCTTTGTTTTTTGGGTTTGCTGGTCAACAAAGTTACTTACGATCGATTCGGCTTGGCGTTCGGTTGATTCGGTAACATTAATCAATGCAAAAACGCCAAGTAACGCTAAGGGCAGAATAACAAGTGGTGTTAAACAATATAAAAGCTTTATACTTAACTTGTTATTCTTCATATAATTCCATTAGGCGTTATTTATAAACATTTTAAATTTACCATAAATAAACTGTCAGGGCAGTCTATAATCTATTTAGGTTGCAACTTTTAATTATATTGTACAAGGGGATGGTACGTAGCGCGTGAAAAAAAGGACTCATAATCTTTTACAGGTTGTAACTATGATAGCGTGCCTTTTTATGCCTTCGTTTTTGATGAGCATGGAGTTGCCTGCCAGCCTGCAAGTTGTCTTAATTAACAAGCTCATTCCCTTTGAAAAAAGTTTAGCAGCAAATTCCAATATTTCAGTATTAGTTGTTGCTCAGCAAGATGTATTTCAAGCGTTTAAATTATTAAAAGTAAAACAGAAAAACTCGCGTTTTGGTGTGCTTGAGTTTGCCGAAAAGTTACCTGAAAAACGTTATGACATTGTTTATATTAACGACCCAAAATTAATGAATCAGGCTAAAGTATACGGGCTTCGTCATTCATCTATGCTCGTGTCGGGCATACCAAGTAATGCAAAAAGTAATGTTTCTTTGGGGTTGGGTACTCGATATGGCAAGCCAAACTTTTTTATAAATAAAAGTTTGAGTGATGCGATGGGGGTGCAGTGGGATAATAAAATTATGAATCTTGCCGTGGTTTATTAAACTAAGGCCTCTTTTCCAACGTTTAAAGTACCATACAGAATTGATCCATTCTTAACTCATACCGCGTTATAACTTACCCTAAAAATCAATACTTAGCTGCAGCGCGATAGTGCGCCCTAGTTGTGGGTGGTAAGGTGGCGTAAAGCCATTGGGATTTACATTAAATTGCGCATCATATTGGTTGATATCACTACTGCCATCTTGGCGACCAACTGCAACATAGTTTCGGTCAAATACGTTGCTTACAATTAATTGCGGTGTAATTGTGACATTGCTTAGTTCAATTCCTTGCCATGCGATGGTCATGTTTGCCAGAGTTAACGAGTTATCATCATCAAGAAAATAGGCGTTGCTTTGTGGAACCGTTCGTCTAAATAAGTGATTTACACGAAAGTTGATATTGAGCTGATCTGCTAACGTTAAATAGTTTACACCCCAATTTACCTTGTTGCGTGCTGAATGTGTAAGACCGATAGTGTCTCTATCCTCATCACCATCGGTATATTGGTAGTTGATGTAAAAATCGAGATTGTTAGCCAGCTGTAATTGGCTGTCAAAAGTGAAGCCCCATAAATCGTTATTATTGTCGTTAATAAAACGGCTACCGCTTTGGTTATTTTCGGTTTTTAGTATGATGCTGTCAGATTGGGTGCTATAAAACAGCGCAGCTTTAGCTGTAATCTCTAATTCATTGAGTTCAAAAAACCAATTACTGATTAGTTCATGAGTTTTTATTTTCTCCGGAACAAGTTCGCTATTACCACGAAACTCGTCATTCAGCTCAAATGTAGACGGTTCTCTAAATGCCTCACCGTACAGGTATTTCATAATCCAAATGTTACTTGAGTCACTTTCACTAAGATCATATGAAAAAGCGAGTCGCGGGTTCAGTGTTGTACCATAACTTTGACTATGATCGTAACGCAGGCCGAGCGTATAATTTAAACGTTGATGCCATTGTCCTTGAGTCTGTGCAAAAACAGCGACTTCATCAACTTGTTCGACTTGCGCAGAACTGGTTTGGTTTAGCCCATATCCTTGCGCAGCTAAATTCCAATCTGAGGTCGTCACACCATAGTACTTTTGATAGTTTGTACCAAGCGAGACAACCTGATTCATTTTATCTGATTGCAGCAAACGGTAGCCAACCAGCCAATTTTGCTTTGCAGTAATGTTAAGCTGCTGCTCAAACGCAAATTGCTTACTTTTACTATGGTAACTTTTAATTAAATCATCAAACCGATAGGTGTATTTAAACCCAGTATCCGGCAGCTGTTTGTTGTTCCGTTGCCAAACACGCGTTGACAGTTGGATGTGTTGTTTAAAGTTGTAGTCGATATCTAGTGAAAGTGAGTCAGCCTGATGGTGTTTTTGATAGCTACTATCTCGCGTTTGATATTCAAAACCCGTAATGTAACTACCGAGACCTTGCTTTTGGTCCCACTTGTTATAGCTTAGCGCGATGCGCTGCAAACCTTTAGCTGCTTGGTGTTTTGGCAACCAAGTCGCTGATCCGCGAATTGCCCAGTCATCGCTTTGATTATTGTAACCAGGTAGCGAATATTGCCCTTTTAATGGGCTGACTTGGTTTCGCACATAGTTGCCGTTGTCGTCATAATCTGCTGTTAAAATATGGGGTAACGGGTGTGCGCTAAAGTACCCTGCCGGATCATGGCTGTCGCGCCCTAAATCGCCGTCTATTTGGCTTTTTCTGGCCGCGAGTTGCAGGGTTAATTCACTAAAGTTGCGTGATAAATAGAGCGAGTGAGATTGGCTGTTATATTCACCTAAATGACTTGTAATTGAATTTACCGGATACGCCGATGGCTTTTTGGTAATAAAATGAACGATGCCAGAATATGCATTGGCGCCATAACTGGCTGAGCCTGGTCCCTGAGTGATCTCAATTCGATCAAGGTCTGAGTAAATTTGTTGATTGCCCCAGGGTTGCGACCAATTAAATGCGATATGGTTTTGCGGAATACCGTCAACTAAAACTAACAGTTGGACATTACCTGGTGTACCACCAATGCCGCGATTAACACTGTGGCTGGTATATTCGCCCGCGCTATCTTGATGGTTTGAAAAGTCAAAACCGGGAACATCGCGCAATATATCAATTAAATTTTGGTAACCGCGCTGCTTGATTTGGGTGGGTGTGACAACCGTAATGTTTGACGGGGCTAAAAAACGCTTTTGTTCAATCCGACCCGCGGTTTCGACTTGAATGTTCATTAACTCTTTGAGCGACATCGAATTGAGTGAATCAATATTGTAATCAGCAGACTTAGCGGCAGACAAGCCACTAAACACAATCAAAGTTGACAGAGGTAAGCTGATTTTAGTCATAAATAAACAAGCGTTATTTTTTTATTAAGTTACCATACTATAGCGTAAATGTTTATTATTGTTCCATTTTATAATCAGATATACATGATTATTTTTATCCAGTTAAAGTATCTCTGACAATGAACAATTATTTTATAAATGTAGTCAGTAATTCTGGCTAGTTTATTAGTGTAAATACGGGTATAATTTTGCCCCTTTTTTAATCTTTAAATTCAGCTATTGGCGGGTTTTAATGTCTAGCGTTTCTACAGAAGTCGGCAAGCGCCGCACCTTTGCGATTATATCTCACCCTGATGCCGCCCAGCCTTTCAACGCTTAAAACCACCTTTCATTGCACACCACAATCACATCTCTACGTACTGAATTTAAAGGCTTTTTGTCTTTTTCTCGTTTCTTTGCTTTTCAATGATGTTCAAGCGTAACCTCGGAAAGTGTGTACAAACTTGAGTACAAATTCCGTTTTAGAGGCCTTTGGCGAAAATTCCATGACACAAATCTGGCTGTAGGCCTTGTGGTTACTGGGTTTGATGAAGAAAGTGCCTTCTGCTTTTGGTACTTTGGTTTCGACATTACAAAAGCGGAATAAATGCGATCATCTCTAGTTTTATGTTTGTAAGCTTATGAATTTAAAGGGTTCGTCATTGTGGTTTTTGATGTGTCATCGTTGCGAGTGTACAAACAGTGTGTACAAATTTTTCTCGTTAGGCATGTTGATTGCTATTCATGACACAAACCGCCTTGTAGCCCTTGTTATTCATAGGTTTGAGCTGAAAAGTACCTAATAGCAACATTTGTGTTTTGATAAGGCTGATCTTCTGAACAAATCATGCATCTTTCTGACCATCAACTAGTGATGAATCAGGCGATGATAGCTTTACATTGATTTTCAGGAGAATGCAGATGACAGCAGTAGCGCACCAGGCAACCCCTTTTCTAACATCTTACGAAGTGATGGCTCGTTACCACATTAGCTATACGACGCTCTGGCGAAGAATAAAAGATGGCAGCTTGCCGCAACCTCGCATCAACCGAAATACACGAAACAAGCTGTGGCACATTGAAGACTTGGAGGAGTATGAGAAGAAAGAGGACTGAGCCTCTTTCTTTTATTTTATTGTCCGAAACGCCAGTTGAATGAAAAGCCTGTCGGCTCGATGATGGTCTCTAGCTGTTGATACCAAACGTCGTAAGCATGACGCATTTCATCCAGGTACTGATATTGGTTGTAGATAGCATCCAACCCTTTTTTGCTGTGGCCAATCATCAACTCGGCAACTTCTTGCGTGGTGATGGCTGACATTCGCGTTCGCATCGTTCTGCGAAGATCATGCATAGACCAATGTTCCATCTCAACACTAAGCGATCTGCGAGCCCAGATTTTCACATTGTTAGGAATAGTGGTATCAAAGCCATTTGTGGCAAGCTCTTCTTGTCCGTTCGCGGGAAACAAGTAAGTTGATTTGCTCATCTGCATCGCTAGTTCAATCAGCTCAATAGCTGGCTTAATCAATGGCCGCATGATCGGCGCTCCAATTTTCTCACCTTGTTTGCGGATCTCTATGGGCACTGTCCACATTGCAGATTGCAAGTCAAAGTGATGCTTTTCAGCTTGAATGAGTTCGCCCTTGCGCCCTCCCAATAAGAGAAGCAGTTTTATGTAGATGCGATTCTTCTCAGTGATTTTTGACTCATGCAAATAGCGCCAAAGTATCCTGATCTCGTTGTCATTTAGCACCCGAGTTCGTTTGCCTTTCTTACCGCCGACCTTCTTTGCAGTGATCCCAGCGGCAGCGTTAATTTCCAAAATCTGTTCATCTATCAGCCAGTCATAAAACTTATGCAGCACAGACACTAGACGTTCTGTGTTTGACGGAGACGCTTCCGAAACCTCACGAAGACAGTTTCTTAAGGACAATTCATTGATGTCAGTTAATGGGTACTTACCAAGTCGGGGCAGCAAATATATTTCACTGCTGCGTTTTTGGTAGTGCCACGTTTTCTCCTTTAGCCCTTGCTTACCGGCAGAGTCTATCCAGTCTCGAAAAATCGATTCGAAGCTTTGATTGGCAGAATACTTGGCCCGTTCTTGCTGTAGGTAGAGCTTGGGGTTTCGGCCTTGATCAAGTACTGCCCTTAACCTATCTAGCTCATTCCTGGCTTCAGCAAGCTTCATAAGTGGGTAAGTACCTATGTCTACCCGTTGTTGCTTGCCATCGAAACGATAACGAAACTGAAAAACAATTTTGCCCTTGGGTGATACCCGAGCACTTAGCCCATCTCGGTCGGCTTTTACTACGGTTTCTTTTGCTTCTTTATTTAACCTGGCATCGAGCCAGCTAACTGATAACGCCATGTTATAAGCCCAGCCCTAGTTTTGATTTTAATGATTGTTTACGTGATTCTGCTTTGGGTTCTGGCGCTGTACTCATAGAAGTCACTTCACCATCTGGTGCATGGCCATCCACCGGTGCAGATGTCGTGGATAGATTGGGTTGGCTCATGTGAATTAACCCAAAGGTGGCCAGCATCCGCAGACGCTCAGCGCGTTCCCGTGGTGGCGTCTTTTCCAATTCTTTGAGTAGTTCTGGGTGGCTCCCTGGGGGAATGTTGACGACAACTCTCATGATCATGCCCCATAAAACCAGAAGCCTCGGACGTTCGCCAAAACAGACTGCTCAGGCACGATGATCTTGCTTCGTGAAAAAATCTCCTTGGCCGCTTCCTTATAAGCCAAGGCTCCACCTCCGGCGATCAATACCAAGTCCGCATTAATGCTTTCGTCACGCATGGATTGACGCATGGCTGTAAGAGCAACAGGCGCTACCTTTTTCATGGCAGCATTCAGATAAGGTGAAATATCGACTTTTTCTCCAAATAGCAGGACCTGTAAGTCGCCGGTTCTCATGGCTTTTTCAAGTCGATCCATTCCGACTTTGGCACCATGATCTTCCGAAATCAGCTTATCGATGGTTTCCAGTAGCACGGACATTGCCTGAAGACTGGTTCCTGATGAGCTGTAGCGAATTTCTCCGGCCTCAAGGGCAACCCAATCAACAGAAAAGAAGCCGGGATCAATGACGACGACACGACCTTCTTCAATCAAGCCCAGATCACCACCCGTTTGAACCAGATCCATATAGGCACCGGCAGGCTGTGGTAGTACTTTGACGTCATGAACGGTGATGCTGCGCTTAGGCGTCACTTGATGGACACCTTTTAAACGCTGCACAAGGTCAGACTTACGTTGTGGTTCATGAAACTGGGAAACCGGTAATCCAGTGACAACCAAATCGATGGATTCTGTTTCAGCCATTAACAAGGCGGCATGAAAAAGTGCCTTATAGGTTTTTGTGGTGGGATATTCCGGGTGAAGCTCTCGTTCCCAGCCTTGAAGGCGTCCAGCAGGAACACCAGCGGCCCAGCGCTCATTATCGACAGAGACATACAAACAAGTTTCATCATCGCCTCCACCGATACGCTCCGGCATACGATCCGCTGGACCGGCACCCGCAGGTAGAATAATGGTTTTCGGTTCACTACCTGATTGGCCAATTGCCAGCTTCAGGTTTGAGTAACCGATATCTACGCCTAGTACAAACATACTTATCTCCTGTGCACTCAAAGTGCTCTAACGGTTTTCAATCAACCGCGCTGTTCACGCTTGGGCATTTCCAAGTGCTCTGGCGGTTTACTCAAATGTCATTATCAGGATTCGGTGCACTGGCGGTGGGCAGAAAGGTGACAAATCCTTTCATCTATCTGCCTATTGCATTTTTGCAAAAGTATGAGAATAGGCTCTGTTTGGCGGCTGGTGACCTAGCCAAAAAAATTGAGACGCCAAACGTCGTTTGCATTCTGGCCTGAACTTGCCAAACGGTTTGTATCTTCATGGCGATACGTCTTTTTAGGTGTTTTTAAGTGAAATCAGCCTGTATCCCTTGTCGGGTATGGGATTGAGCGAGTCGATTTATATCGAGACGCCAAACAGTGATTGTGACGGCAGTTTTACGTTTGGCGTTTCGATCCAAAAGCCAAACGGATAGTGGTTTTGGCTTTAGGGGTTAATTGGATGGGGAAATTGGTTTGGTAGAAATCGTCAATGAACAATGGAAAGCAGATGTATCAGATTTACTTCAGCAAGAAACGGACAGGCTAAAAGCGCTGGCACGAGCTGAAGTTGATGACTTTTGGGTTACCCATTACAAGGTTCGAGAGAATGAGCCCTTTAAAGACTGGGGTCTGCTTGGTGTCCGTATCAGAGACTTTAAGTATGGCTTTGGCATAGAGTGGTATATCAACAGTTTTCACGGTCAACGAGGCAAACGCGTGGTCTTTAGCAAGGGGCTGCGTATCTCAAAGACGAAGCTGAGATACGCATTTTTAGACTGCCAAGGTTTGGCCAAAGAATGGGAGCTAGCGCTGGCCATGGAGAAAGAGGAATTCTTCAGTGATATTCGACGCCAGGTTGATAAGCTCAACATGCTGCGTCGCAGAGTGAATGCGTATTGAGTCAACTGCGCTACTTCACTCGCGGTAACTGGTCCCAGCGTGTTGTATAAGCGGGAGACAAATGCTCTCGCTTCATCGACCAATCTTTCTTGAGTCCTTGTCCAGCAAAGAAAACCTTTCCGGCACCGCTTTGGTTAATGGTGTCCAATACAGACATTAGCTGCTGGCTATTAGAGCGGGTCGATACGTCATCGAATAGTCCTGGTTGAAACATGCCAGGATCGTAAAAGTCAGACAGCATGACGCCCGCTTTGGCATAACGAAAACCATCCTTCCATATCCGCTTGAGTAAGTGATTGGCCAGCTCGATAAAATCCCGCGTGTCGCAACTGGGGATTAGCAATTCACCCGATGCAGAGTTGCTGTACTGCGGCTCGTTGTCCTTAAAGGGGCTGGTACGTATGAACACGGTCAGCACTTTGGCTTGCTGCTGTTCTTTGCGAAGTTTCTCAGTGGCGCGGGTTGCGTATTCGCATACGGCTTCACTTAAAAATTCAAAGTGCGTCACTTTTACGCCAAATGAACGGCTACAGACGATTTGCTTCTTAGTTGGCGGGATCTCTTCAAGTTCAATGCACGACTCACCATTGAGCTCTCTGACGGTTCTTTCTAAAACCTCTGAAAACTGGTCTCTGATGGCTCTAGGAGAGGCATTGGCTAGATCTAAGGCTGTGGTGATACCTAACGCATTTAAACGCTTAGAAAGTCGTCTACCAACGCCCCAAACATCATCAACCGGAACTAATGCGAGCAATCGACGTTGCCGATCTAGATTGGTCAGGTCTACAACCCCCTGAGTGGCAGGATATTTCTTGGCGGCATGGTTAGCCAGCTTGGCGAGTGTTTTAGTCGGTGCAATGCCTACACAGACGGTGATCCCAATCCAGTGGCCTATGCGCTCTCGCACTTGTTGTCCGAACTCGACAAGGGATAGGGCAGACTCAATACCGGTTAAGTCCAAAAACGCTTCGTCAATAGAGTAAACCTCTACTCGTGGTGCCATCTCCTCCAAAGTGCGCATCACTCGACTGCTTAAATCTGCATACAGCGCGTACAGTTGGCTAAGAATTCCCGCTAAAAATAGACGAGTAAGTGAGCAACCATTCTGCCGCATGGGTTGCTGGCGTCTAACACCAGAAAAATCACCCAGCCCAACCCGCTGTCTATTTTTTAAGGTGGGCATTCATCTACATGTCTAATTTTTTACCAATTTGATCGCTAAGATGTACTAATTTGATTACCGAGGGAGACTGACGGACTAATTACTTAGGGGCTTAATCGTACAATCTCCACTCGACACCACACAACTCACTTCTGGACATTTCTGAGTTGCATTTTAGCTAATTTAGAAAAACATGAATTAGATAAAGTATGGAAATTTCAAATCAATATGAGGCGGACATGAAGAAATTGAAAAAAGTAGCTTAACTGGGTTGGTCAATTTTGGTTGACCACGTCATGTTCCGGTGAGTACGCAAGTCATTGGCGCTAACGAATATGAAGGTCACTTTGCTTTTGACTTACTCTATAACAACTCTTCAGATATACAGCCTAATACCTTATCGACCGATACGCATGGTACCAATAATGTTAACTTCGCTATATTAGATTTCTTTGGTTACACATTCGCCCCTCGATACGCGAAAATGAAAAAGGTGTTTTTTGAGCTATTTGAAGTGACTGAAGAGAACGGAGGCCGTATTCAATTAAAGAAAGATATTAATCATAAGCTAATTGCTGAAGAATGGGACAATATTCAGCATATTGTTTGTTCATTGAGTCGTAAAACCACCACTCAAAGCACAATCATTAGAAAGTTGAGTAACGGCAAGAGCCGAAGATTGTCAGCATTGCATGAGTACGACCGTTTAATTAAATCTATTTATGTTTTGGAGTATGTTGATAATTCAACGTTGCGTCATTACGTCCAGCAAGCCTTGAACAGAGGTGAAGCATACCATCAGTTAAAACGTGCTATTACTTCAGTTAATGGCAATAAATTTCGTGGGGGGAATGATTACCAAGTATCACAATGGGGTTCTAGGGATTTTCCCCTCTAAAAAGACTTAATCCTCTGTAGACCACACCAATAAATGGCTGCGGAGGTGGGTTACTACTTATAAGTGTGGCAAATTAGGTAAATATCGTACATTTAATACGGAACAGCCCTGATATGGCCATCAAAAACGAAATTACTATTCTCACGAGAGCAGAACAGGCAGATCTTTATTCCCCACCCATTTTTTCAATCGAAGAACAACGTCTGTACTTTTCTCTGAACGATGCGGAATTGGCAGTTTTTCGGTCAATTCGTCTCAGAGCTCATAGATGTTACTTTGTCGCGATTTTGGGATACTTCAAATCAAAGCCCGTCATCCTAGATATCGCTTACTCGCAGGTTTCTAAGGATTTAATGTTCATCAGTAAAGAGCTGCTTGGCGGCAAGGGGCTCAGACCATTCACTCCCTCACAAAAACAAAAAGATCGACTCTACGCAAAAGTATTAGACCTTGCTGGTTATCACAAATGGGACGAAAGTCAGCACTTCAATTCTCTTTTCGACCACCTTGTTCAGGTGGGCAATGCCTGGCTGGAGCCGCGTTACCTCTTTGATACTGCTATTGAATTCCTAACCAGTCACAGCATTGCTATCCCTAGGTACACCGTACTCCAGAGACTGATAAGCAGAGCGATGCAGCAGGTCAGAAAAGACCTGGCGCACCAACTTAATCAACTCACCAGTCCTGAACTTCACGTCTTTCTGGACAGCATAACAGCCATTGATGACGGACTAAGCCTGAACCAGCTCAGAGGCGGTGCAAAAAGTCTGACCGTACCTGAACTTAAAAAAGAGCTTGCCCTTTATCATCAGTTAGCGCCATGGCGCACGCAAATCAATGGCGTTATCGATGGGCTTAATCTGTCTCTTAAAAATCGACAACACTTCGGTGAGCTCATCAACTATTACGGTAGTAAACTCAAACGATTCAAACGCGCACAGCAGCATCTATGGTTGCTATGTCACCTGACAGAGCGGATACAACTGGCACTGGAACGGTTAACTGATGGGTTCATTTACCATATCCGCAAGCAACAAGAAGCTGCCAACACCTTTGCACAACAAGCAGTGTTCCTGTCCTGGCAGTCAGCCGCGGACAATGTCACGAAAGCGGCAGAGTTACTGCATCTGTTTGTGGATGAGAACATTGATGATAATCAACCCTTCTCAGTAGTCAGACAACAGGCATTGAAGGTCATGAATGACAGGGATATCCAGACCCTCTGCCTTTACCTGAAAAAACAGAAACGGACCGTGGAAGAGTACCAGTGGCAACATTACGATGAACAATGCAATCTCCTGGAGCAACTGTTAAGGCAGGTGTTCTTGTGCCTTGAATGTGAGGCCGGTAAAGGCTCAGAAGCCGTCGTCGCCCAACTTCAACAGATGCAGACGGAAATCGCATTCGGTGGACCACTGAAGAGGCTGTACTTGGAGAACCACCGACTTTTCCAGTTTCATCCTTGGTATAAAGGTTTTCCAATAAATAGTCTCGATATCTCACGATTGGACTTTCCTCTACCTTCTCGGTGCAGTCATATATTGTTAACGGAGGTTTTTCATCAACCAGAAGGCCAGTCCTTGGGTGTGTATGTTCGGGGATTTCCGTGCTCAACCACCGATAGAAGCTCAATAACGCAACTGCATGGGATTGAATCGTCTTATCGGAGGATATATCTGGATCTGCCAACAAAGAGTGAAGATATAGATTCACTGGCACCACATTGATACCATCGGGGTCTATTAAAATTGGAAGTTTATGAGCAAATGGTTTTGAGTTGTCCCTAACGTCATGGATGATCTCGCCACTGTCAGGGTGTGGCCTACTTATAAATGAGGGATATTTCTCCGTACTAATCCACATAAGACAATAGTCAAAGCCGAAGTCATCTGGAAACGACCTATTTTGTTCAATCACATTAACACCTAAATCATCCGTTATTCACACTGCTAAGCCTTCCCCCAGGGGGTTACGCGTTCATACATCTACTTTTTCAAGATATTTCTTAACCAATAGTAAAAATTGTAACCACCCCTCATCTCGACGTCTAATTTATACAACCTGAAACATTACAACATGTGATGTCTAAAGTATTTCCCAACTGTAAGCGCATAGTTGGACGAGAATGCCAAAATGCCATGGCGCTGCATTTCAGCTTTGATTTGAAAGACGGGTACGCCCATTTTAATACCGAGTAACTTAGCTTCACGCGACCGTGCAACCACGCAGCCGTCATTGTTGGACAGCACCACAATCGGCGTATCTTTTAAATCAGGACGAAACAGCTTCTCACAACTGGCGTAAAAGTTGTTGCAGTCCACCAAGGCAAATACTGGCATGGGATAGTCACGACTTACGGCGTATGTTTCGCACCACATTGGTGACCACACCAAATATCTCTAACTCTGTCCCTTCAGGAATATGAATGGGCTCATACACCTGGTTTCTTGGGATCAGCATGACGCACGGCCTTAGTTGAAGCTCCTTTACCGTGAGTTCACCATGGATGCCAGCGATGACAATGTCACCGTGTTCGGCTTGGACAGAGCGATCAACCACCAGAATATCATCTGGGTGAATCCCGGCATCAATCATTGAATCACCTTCAACACGCACAAAGAACGTTGCAGCCGGTCGCTTGATGCACAGCTCGTTGAGGTCGAGCGTTTGCTCAACATAATCCTGCGCTGGTGAAGGAAAACCAGCAGAAACACGTTCCATGAACAATGGAATACGAAGGCGCTTGGCTTTGATGAAGGCAAGTGCGCCGCTACGGCCTATCAGCGAGACACTCATGACGAACCTCGAAAAATCATAATTAATACTGTTTGTTTATACAGTATCTAATGCTATGCTGATTTCTACAAGTAAAATTGTAGGTAAAACTGGTGTTGTTCGAGTAAGACGTTGTGTCGTGAGTGATTTCTTTTTTGTGTTGAAAAACTAGATGTGGGGGGATCGCTCGCCCTCGTCAAAGCCTGCAAGGCTTGGACAATACTGCTTCTGCCTACTGCTCTTGTTTCTGTTACTGATCCTGTTACTGCTACTGGTTAACGCATGGGTCAAGTAACCGTCAAACAAGGCTTGTTGAACCCTTTGCAAAGGGTTTAAAAACAGTTAGTAAAATTCTGCTTCGTATTGAATTTACTGGCTTAAAGCGAAGTCAGGAGCATCATTAAAATGCTCAGTCGAACTCAGTTCAAGCCTTTTGCAACCGTTTGAAAAGGGGTTGGCTAAGCCATAAGTAAAGGATATCGGTAAGGGTTACCTAAACGGTTTAGCTAAGGCTATCTGAAAGGCTTAGCCAAAGCCTTCATACATGGGTTCACCCAGTAGAAAGATTAAAAAAACGCTGAGGTATCCAAGGTGCATTTTGTACAAACGCGTTTATAAACGAACAGGGCACAGTGAAATAACCCAAAGCGAACAATAGAATTGAAGAGGAACCATCAATGACAAGAGCCCCTGCGCCATTTCCGCTAGAGCGCCTCGCGGATATCCCAGAAAGACCAGAAGATTTTAGATTGCTGGAACGCATTCCTTTAACGCGTGAGCCGCAGTCCTGGCCACTTGAACTTTCTGCTATGGTCGGTGATGAACAGTCAATGGTGCTGCTCGATACAGAGACAACCGGACTGTCTGCCGATGACGAGTCCATTATTGAGCTTGGTATGGTTAAGGTGCTTTACAGCCCCTCTGCTCAGCGGATTGTGTCGATTGTTGATGTGATCAGCTTGTATGAAGATCCCGGCAAGCCAATCCCCGAGCTGATTACCGAGTTAACCGGTATCACCGATGAGATGGTGCAAGGCCAGCACATTGATGATTCACTGGTAGCGAGTTGGTTATCCGATGATCCGCTGGTGGTTGCGCACAATGCACAGTTTGATCGTCCTTTCTTTGAAAAGCGGTTTGCTGCATTAGGCCATCTATCTTGGGCCTGTTCAGCCAGTGGCATAGATTGGAAGGCGCTGGGTTTTGAAAGTCGAAAGCTTGAGTACCTGCTGCTTCGCTTAGGTTGGTTCTATGAAGGACACCGAGCTGCAACCGATTGTTTGGCGATGGCCTGGTTGTTTCATTTGTTGCCCGAGTCCGTTGCAAACTTGTTGTCTGAAGCAGACAGGCGAACTGTGTTAGTTCGTGCGTTTGGTGCGCCGTTTGACGTAAAGGACTATTTAAAAGAGCGTGGTTACCGCTGGCATGACGGTGTTAAAGGTGCCAACAAACATTGGTGGCGCGAAATCAGCGAAGACGAGTTGCCGCTGGAGCAAACTTACCTAGATGATTTGTACCATCGTGGCTCAGAACATGCCCACTATGACTACAAAGATGCCCGCAATCGATTTAAAGCTTTGTAGCTATAAGGTAAGCCTTGCATATTTTAAAACCTCTGGAAAATGGAAAGTGAACTTACGTTATACCCAAACTACTTGGTGTTGCAGCTAGGCGGCAAGTGAGCGAGTCCCCATGAGCATAGATCTTCTATGTGATTGGGGTGAGCGAATGCAGGTAACACCGCTGCGGCTGCAAGTAGGAAGGGTATATAACCAACAAGAGGAATCTTTCCATGTACCAAAACACCTACATTGAACATTATGCTTGCGCAATCTCGCCCTTTCAAGGGCGAGTCAAGCAAGAGGTAACTAGCTGCAAGGCAGCAACTTGCAAACGTCAAGAAGTATGATAAAATACTGTATATCCATACAGGTTATTGATGGGGTACTCTTTGCTCACTGGTATCAAGCTCCGCGCTAACCCTACATCCAATCAAAAACTGGTATTAAGCCAGTGGATGGGCTGTGCGCGTAGCATTTGGAATGCCAAAGTGGATGAGGAAAGGTATTACCGCACTTTTGCAAGGAAGTATTACCCGATTGGTACTTACGCGCCGCTTGATCAAAAGACATCGCAGTTTAAATCGAAAGAACTATCTCCTTGGCTATACCAGTGTCCTAGCCAAATACTCCGCAATAGTGCTGTTAACTGGTATCAAACCTATCAAAAGTTCATGAAAGGCGCATGTGGACGGCCAAAGCGCAAGCCAAAAACCGACAAGGGAAGCATTTATCTTACCCGTGAAGTATTCCATTTCGACCGTTGTGAAGATGGTAATTTACGCCTGTTTATTGGCACTAAGACTAATAATATTGGTTATTTATCGTTTAAAGCGCATCGTAAGTTTGAGATCCCTAATTCGCTGTATGTGCGTAAAGAGCGCGGTCAATACACGGTGTCTTTCTGTTATGAGAATGGAAAGAATGAAGTTGAGCTATCGAGCAATGCTGAACACTTGGCGTTTCTGCAAGGCTCAACAAAAGAGTATCTGGAAGAAAGCGTTATCGGTGTAGACCGTGGTGTTGCCATCCCTGCTCATGCTGGCTCAATGACGTTCGACTTCTGTGACAATCAGAAAAAGAAGATGACCAAAGTTGATCGCTACATTAAGCGACTACAACGCAAGTTGGCGCGTCAAACTAAAGGCTCAAACCGCAGGAACAAAACTAAGCACCGTATTGCTACGCATCACGCTAAAAAGGCGAACATACGTAATGACTTTGCGCATAAAACAAGTCGTTCATTAGTCGATAGTCAAGCTAAGGTTATTGTGTTCGAGGCGCTAAGTACCTCACGCATGACGCGCAAGCCAAAGGCAAAACAAAACGAGCAAGGCCGATATGTGTCAAATAAAGCCAAACAAAAGGCAGGGCTAAACAAGTCTATTCTGAACGTTGGTTGGCACATCATAGAAACCTACACCAAATACAAGGCTTACCAAGCGGGTAAAGCCGTATTCAAAATCCCTGCTCCGTATACCAGTCAGGAGTGCGCTCAGTGCGATCACACTCACCCCGACAACCGAAAATCACAAGAACTCTTTGTGTGCGGCAATTGTGGCAATACTGACAATGCAGACAACAACGCATCATTGGTCATTAAGAAACGGGCAATTAATCTAATATTAGACACTGGAACGGTGTTGTCTGACGATGGAGTTCTAAGAACTCAGTCAGATAGTGGACGTGGAGGCAATCGTAAGACTAGCCGAGCCAAAAGCTCGACTAGCGGTGTCCAACGAAGCGTCAAAAAAGAAAAGCTAGCGGCTTAGGCGGTTATCTTGGAAGCTCGCTGCTTTAGCTGCGAGTAGTTCACTACTGGGGCGAAATCTTCGTCTCTGCCCGCATCATTGAATTTGGCATCACGTTCGAGCGCTTTCTTAAAGATCCATGGAAGCACTTGATGTCCTGTGGCCAAGAGTCTGCACCGGACGCGATTGCTGAAGGGATGCTGCCATTGCTACCAGCTCAGGCAGAAGTTGCCAGACGCATTCGGGAGAGTGAGCAACGAGCCCTTATGTCTACAGGGTCGGACAAAGGGGTATCTCATTGCGGTAACATCGTGGTGCCACTGGTTCGGGTAGCGCATTGATAGCGTCTATCAGCAATGGCATAAAATAATGTCTTTACGCCCATACCTGAGCGGCAATTGCAATCCAGATCAAAAAGTTGCCGCTTAGTCTTCCCTACAAAATAATTTGTGATAGGATGATACCTAATAAAATTAATTAGGTTGAAGCCTATTCAGTGTTTTATGGCCATCTGTCCAGCTTCAACCGGTAGAGATTGCTAAGTCATTGCGGATGAAGAGCAGCATTGAGTGATGCTTTTCAATGTGATTACGCGATGTCTGACGGTACTTTATAAACAGAGTTTTAAGAAACTGGTTGAATTGGATAAACAAGACGCATGACAAATGATGGTCTGAAACAAACAGTAGTGGCGAAGCCAGATAGGCTTTCGCAGATAGCGCAGTTGCCACAAGCAACCAGGGATCGCATTGCCCACATTGATTTCACCTTATTATTTAAGGGAGAGGCGGTGCGGGCGGATTTAGTCGATCGCTTCAGCATTGCTGCTGCACAAGCAACGAAAGACTTCACAATGTACCGAGAGCTTGCACCAGGCAACATTGAGTATGACCAAAAACTCAAATTGCATAAGCGTGGTGAAGCTTTCGAGCCCTTGTTCGAGTACGACGTTGTGAGAACTCTGGCAACGATTAGCCAAGGGTACGGTGATGGCTTTACTGGAAAGGTAAAACCACCCCTTGCTTGTGAAGCGCCTTATCACCTTAACAAGCCGAGTTTATCGATAGTAGCCAAAGTCACCGAAGCCATACACAAAGGCAAAGCCTTGAGTATCACCTATGTGTCGTTATCGAGCGGTGAAACCACGCGTGAAATTGTGCCGCATACGCTGGTAGACAATGGCCTGCGTTGGCATGTTCGTGGTTTTGACCGCAAGCATAATGAATTCCGAGATTTTGTACTGACCCGAATTAAAGCAGCGGTTGTGCTTGAAGGCTCTACATTATCTGAGACTGAACTAGAAACCCAAGACCGCCAATGGAATCGCTTTGTAGAGCTTGAATTAGTGCCGCACCCACGCATAGAACACAGCGAAGCGATTGAGTTGGATTATGGCATGAAAGGTGGTGTTTTAAAGATTGAGATTAGAGCGGCAACCGCTGGATATTTGCTTCGCCAATGGCATGTGGATTGCTCTACGGAACACTCGTTAGTGGGCTTTGAGTATCAGCTTTGGTTGCGTAACAGCCAGGCTCTCTACGGTGTAGCAAACTTAAACCTAGCACCTGGGCATATGTAGGGGTAACGAAAAGATGATTTTAATAGATAATCTTTTAACTGATGTTAGGGCAGCGTTGGATAGAGTAGAATATCAATCTTACAAATTGATATTAGTGGTAATCCCGGAGGATTTTCGTCGCGAGATTGAGGCTGAAATTCTCAACAACTCTATTGGTTTCGTTAACCTCTCAAAAGAGCTTGCTCGTAAGCTAGTTAGTTTGTCGATTAGAGAGAGAGTTAGGCGACTTGAAGCTGAAGTTGACAAAATTGCCAATGATTGCGGAAGTTCTGTTTGGCTTACAAAGCTCGATGTGTTGTTTGAGCCAGCTTTAGATAATGACCCTATGAGGCTATTAAAAGGGATAGCTAAGTCTAAGACTGTAGTAGCCATATGGCCTGGAGAAATAACAGAAACGTCAGTGGTTTACTCCAAACCAGGTAAACCAGATTATAAAACTTATCCATTAAAAGAATTAAACGATATTCAGGTGATCGACGCCTGCAACGGAGTAATGAAATGAAGAAGTACGGCGACTTGATTCAGTTCGAATCTGTAACAGCTAACATTCAGCTTAAGACCTCAAGTGACCATGACAAAGCAGTAGGCTTGGTTTCGTCATATGTAATCTCAGACAAGATGTCTCAGAAGTTGAGTAATGTCATTATCGAACAACTTCAGTATGAAGAGTCAGTCGATAACAAAGCGCTTTGGATCGTGGGTAACTATGGTTCAGGTAAGTCTCACTTGATGTCCGTTATCTCCGCAGTCGCAGAATTCCCTGATTTAGCAAGCCATATTTCAAATGATGTTGTTCGCAGTGCAGCAGACAAGATTGCGGGTAAGTTTAAAGTTATTCGATTCGAAATCGGTGCATCAAAAATGGCGCTGACTGATATCGTTACACAAAACTTGACTGATGGCTTAGCCGATATGGGAGTGGATTATGAATTCCCTCCGATGACCGAAATCTCTTCAAACCACAAACCTTATTTTGAAGAGATGATGGCCACATTCCATGAAAAATATCCAGATCATGGTTTGCTTCTGGTTTGTGATGAGATGCTAGATTATTTCCGCTCTCGTAATGAACAGGAGCTACCGTTAGACATCGCGATTCTCCGAGTTATCGGTGAGGTTATTGATGGCACACGCTTCCGCTTTATGGCAGGTGTTCAGGAAGCGATTTTTGATAGTACGCAGCTAGAGTTTCTATCTAAGGAAGTAAAACGAATTCGTGACCGTGCAGAGCAAGTACTGATTGCTCGTGAAGATATTAAGTATGTTGTTGCTGAACGTCTGCTAAAGAAAGATGCCCAGCAACAGGAATGGATTCGCGAGTATCTGCAAAAATTTACGCCATATTACGACAAAATGAACGAGCGTCTAGACGAATTTGTTCGTATGTTCCCTGTGCACCCAGATTACATCAACACGTTCGAACGAGTGCGAATGGCTGGCCTTGAAAATCGTCAAGTACTCAAAAGTCTTTCCCGTCAGATGAAAGAACTGATGGAAGACGAAGTGCCTCAAGATGTACCGGGGATCTTTTCTTACGATACCTACTGGAACGAGCTAAGCAGTGAGCCAAGCATGAAGACTAACCCAGAGGTTGGTCAAGTCATTGAAACAGGTGAGCTTCTAGTAGATCGCATTGATCAAGCGTACCCAACTCCAGGTGAGAAAGAGTTTGCCAAACGATTGGTAGCAGGTCTTGCGATCCACCGTATGGCGGTAGGCGATATTTATGCAGAGATGGGTGCAACAGCAGCTGAACTGCGTGACTCTTTATGTTTGTATTTGAAGAACATCGAGATCATGCCTGGCGATAAGAGCAAGAACTTGGAGAATCACATAGTCACTGTTCTTACTAAGGTTCGCCGTACAGTTAATGGTCAGTTTTTCTCTAAGAACAAAACCAACGATCAGTTTTATCTGGATCTGAAAAAGACCGAAGACTTTGATGCTCATATTGAAGCGAAAGCCGCAGGCTTGTCGCCAGATAGTATCAATTCTGCTTATAGAGCGGCAATGTTAGAAATTTTAGAGCAAACGGATTCACATCAGTCGAAAACGGCGATGTGGCGGCATGAGCTTGAATGGTTAGATAGAAGAGTTAAGCGTCCTGGCTGGCTGTTTCTTGGATCGCCAAATCAGAGAGATACAGCATCGCCAAGGCTAGACTATTATATGTATTTTGTTCAACTAGAAAATCCGCCGAAGCAAGAAAAAAAGTACATACGTGAAGATGAAGTGCAGTTTGTTCTAAAGAACCGTAGTGAAGAGTTTAATCAATCTTTAAAGTACTATGCGGCATCTGTAGCGTTACGTGCACTAGCGACAGGCAGTGCACAGCAAACATACAAGATCAAAGCGGACGGTTATCTTCGTGAGATGATAAATTGGATTCGAGCCAATATTAAAGACGCGTTTGAAGTTCAGTACAATGGTAAGTCTAAGCCAATAATGAGTTGGCTTAAAGGTACTAGCGTAAGAGAAATAAGTGGTATAGCTGACAATGATCATGGCAGCGTTAAGGACATATTCGAAGCAGTGTCGAGTTTTATCCTTAAAGATTATTTTCAATCTTTAGCGCCAGAATACCCTAAGTTCTCGCAGCTTATTACTAAAGATACCATCGGTATCGCAAGTAAAGATGTATTGAGTTATTTAGCTGGTGGTGCGGCAACCAAAACCGTTACAGCAGTACTTGATGCGCTTGAACTCCTTGATGGTGATAAGCTAAAACCCAGAAACTCTCGTTATGCTCAATCAGTACTAGAAATGCTAGCAGCAAAAGGTCATGGGAAAGTCGTTAACCAAGGAGAGTTACTAGAGGCTGTATATTCGGGCTCATACTTTAAACCAGGCTCTTACCGGTTGGAGCCTGAATGGTTACTTGTGATTTTAGCAACGTTAGTTCATGCAGGAGAGATAGAGCTAGTCGTCGTGGGCAAAGTCATTACTGCAAGTGACGTTGATGCGTTGAAAGGAATCGACTTTGCTACATTGATCGACTTCAAACACATCCAAGCACCAAAGGACTTTAATGTTAGTGCGATTAAAGCTGTCCTTGAATTACTTGGGATGAATGAGGGCTTAGCGACTTCAATCCAACAAGGTGATGACAGTGTTGTTCGTACTATGGGACAAGAGATTGAAAAGCTAGTTAAGTCCCTCGTTCACGATCAGCAGCTTGTAAAACAGCGACTTATGTTGTGGGGCAACCATGTTCTTGCTGAAAATGAAGCGATACTGCTAGCAGATCGTTTGGGTAAAACGAAAACATTCCTTGAGTCTCTGCAGCGTTTCAATACGCCAGGTAAACTCAAGAACTTCAAAGAATCAGCGGAGTCAATTGCAGAGCACGCAGAAACTTTGAAAGAGTGGAAGAGCTTTAAACAACTTTCGGAAGTGGTGGATAGCTTCGCTGAATACGCTCAATATCTTAAAGAAGCTCAGCTCATTCTTGATGAGAATGATGAGTGGCAATCTGATGTGCGAGATGCAGCGCTAGCACTTAGAAATGGTATTGAAGATAAAACCACACGCTTAGAGTCAAGCTTTAAGCAAGCGCAGCTAGCCAATCTTCAACAGCTTAAAAAAGCGTATATTCAGCGCTATGTTGCTTTGTACCAATCGGCTCGTTTAACAATGGAGCAGGATAAAGAGAAAGCGGCACTGATTGGCGATGAACGTCTGCAAACGTTAGAAGCATTATCTGGTATCTCGTTGCTTCCTGCAGAGCAGGTTAAGCAATGGAGGTCAGATTGGGCGTCTTTGCAAGTTGCTGAGTCGATAGACCCTAAAACAATTCAGTTTACGGCAAACCCAGTTAACTTCTCACCGCGCAGTGAGGGAAGTAAAGCTTCAGCAAGTGAACGTTTAGCTCAATTAGATACGCAGTTAACCGAGATGTTGTCTGAATGGACCCAAAGCTTAAAATCGACGCTAGCTGATCCGTTCTTGCAACTGGACCTATTGTTAGAAGTCCAACGCGGTGAAATCAATGCTTTCATTAGTTCCGGAAGTTTATCAACTCCTGTGAGTAAAGAGTTTATTGCAGGCGTAAATGAGGCTCTTTCTGGTTTAGAAGAAGTGAAAATTTCAACAATGGATCTAGTTGCAAGTTTAGGTAAAGGAACGCCGCAAACGTTGGATGATGTTAAAGCTCGCTTTGAAGAACTGCTTAATACTCATTGCAAAGGCAAAGATAGCAGCAAAGTGCGAATCATTATTGATTAATCCAATTCTAACTTAATCACTAGAAGCCAGTAGATACTGGCTTCTATAGAGAATGAACAATGAAACAAGAAAACCTGTTTGGTACTGAAAACGAAAAAAAAGACTCTGGGCCAGTAGAGTGCCTAGGGATGACGTTTGAAAGTGATGAAGCTCGACGTACTCATTTTACAGATCTATTGCGTGATAAATTAAAAGATCCAGAATTTAGAGCGATTGAAGGCTTTCCTATTGGCACGGATGAAGCTATTTTGGATTTGTCAGATCCACCATACTACACGGCTTGCCCAAATCCTTGGCTTAATGATTTTATTGCACTTTGGGAGTCTCGAAAAATTAACCATGAGATTAATTATCATCGTGAACCGTTCGCTGCTGATGTGAGTGAAGGAAAAGGAGACCCGATCTATAATGCCCACTCATACCACACCAAAGTACCGCACAAAGCGATTATGCGATACTTTTTGCATTACACTCAACCTGGAGATGTAGTTTTAGATGGCTTTAGTGGTTCTGGTATGGCAGGGATCGCAGCGCAAATGTGTGCGAATAAGAAAGAAGTTATCGAGCTTGGTTATACGGTTGATCAAGATAATGTTACGATTTTAGAAAATGGCCAAGAAATCAGTAAACTAGGAGAGCGACACTGCATACTCAATGACTTGTCTCCTGCCGCAAATAATATAGCTTATGGAAATAACCAAGATGTTGATGCGCAGGAATTTTATGAACTCTCTCAAACAATACTATCTACTGTTGAAAACGAGTTTTCTTGGATGTTCAAAACGCTTGATCCAGAAACTGGCGACATTGTGGATGCAAAGTATTATGTTTGGAGTGAGGTTCTTCAGTGTAATAGTTGCGGGGAAGAATTAGTTTTTGCAGATAATGCGCTTTCCGAAGATTATAAGAAAGTTTCTGATGAGTTCGAATGTACAGCATGTTCTAGTAAAGTAAACAAAAAAGCACTTGCGCCAGTATATGAAAATATATACGACTCCTACTCAAATTCTGTTATTGAAAGACCTAAAAGAGTTGTTTCATTGGTTTGTTTTTCTAGAAAACGCCGAAACATTCTAAAGAAACCAGATGATTATGATTTGGAAGTGATTAGAAAATCTCAAGGTTTAGATAAACCAAAAAACTTCCCTTCAAATAAGATTCCTGATATGCAAATGATGCGTGTAGGGAGAATGAAGCCATCAAAAATAACACATATGAATCACTTCTATTGTGATAAAACAATACATGTTCTGGCCCGTCTTTGGGAGTTATGTAACGGAGTTAGTGATTTTAAAATGAGAGAAATGCTATGTTACTGGCTGGACTCTCATTTTGTTAACTTATCTTTGAGGAATAGATTTAGGCCTGGCGTTTCATTTCCATACAACCCAATGGCTGGGGTGTTCTATTTACCAATGATGTGTTCAGAAGCCAATCCATTTGTAGCTTACAAGAACAAGTCTGATCGAATTGTAAAGGCTCTTAATTCGATCGACAAAAAGAATAGTGATGTTTTAATTAGTTGTGGCTCTGCTAGTAGTCTCGGAGTAATGGATAACTCCATTGATTATATATTTACAGATCCACCGTTTGGGGAAAATATTTACTATTCTGACCTCAACTTTTTTATCGAGTCATGGCGCCAGGTATTTACAAATACTGAGCCTGAAGCAATTATTGATAGGGTTAAAAGTAAGGACCTTGTGTCTTATATGAAGCTTATGAGCGAGAGCTTCAAAGAGTATTATCGAGTTTTGAAGCCTGGCCGTTGGATTACAGTTGAGTTTTCTAACACAAAGTCAGCAGTATGGAATGGTATCCAAACGGCTCTTTCTGGTGCAGGGTTTATTGTATCTAATGTATCTATGCTTGATAAAGTGACCAATACCTTTCAAGCTGTAAATTCAGCAACAGCTGTTAAGCAAGATTTGGTTATATCTGCATATAAGCCTAGCGACGACTTTTCCAATAAGTTCAAGCGAGATACTGATGAAGAAGGTATTTGGGATTTTGTAAGTAATCATCTGAATTATTTACCTCTTGTTAAAGTTGATGGAGACGAAATAGTACCTATTTCTGAACGAGACCCAAGAATATTGTTTGACCAAGTTGTAGCTTATTTTATTCGTAACCATCGAGATGTCCCTATGTCTTCGCGAGATTTTCAACTAGGTCTACAAGAAAAATTTGTAGAACGTGAAGGTATGTTTTTTACCCAAGAACAGGTGGCTACTTTCGATAAAAAGCGTGCCTTATCTAGCAAGGTTAAACAACTTACTGTTTTTGTAGACGATGAAGCATCTGCTATCGAATGGCTGCGCCTGGAATTGCAAAGCAAACCAAAGACATACTCAGATATTCATCCATTGTTTTTGAATGAGCTCTCAGGTTGGAAGAAAAACGAGTTAGAGCTGGAGTTGTCAACATTGCTTGAGCAAAATTTCATTAAATATGATGGTAAAGACGAAGTTCCTTCTCAGATTCATACCTATCTGTCTACCAACTTCAAGGATATGCGTGGTTTAGATAAGAGCGATCCTAAACTTGTTGCGAAAGCTAAGGACCGTTGGTATGTGCCAGATCCAAACAAAGCAGCGGATTTAGAGAAGGTTCGTTTACGTGCGTTGCTTAAAGAGTTCGAGACTTACAAAGAATCAAAGAAAAAAATCAAGCAACCGCGTGCTGAAGCACTGCGAGCTGGTTTTAATACTGCTTGGGAAGCTCAAGACTTCCAAACCATTTTGGATATCTCAGCGAAAATTCCACCAGCGGTTCTCCAGGAAGATGAGAAGCTGTTGATGTTCTATGATAATGCATTAACGCTAACCTCTACCGAGGATGATGAGTGGTAATGGCAACACTTTTAAATGTCGGTGATTGGGCTTGGAGTCAGGCCCATCAACAATATGTGAAAGTGATAGAAAGCTCTGGCCTTTGGGGCCAGAGCTTTTATCGTGTTTGGCTCCAACAACAAGATAGCGTAGTAAAAGTTCCTTCAGGTGATTTGACTAATACTTCTATGGATAAATCGCCTAGCCCACATTTTTTCTCTTACATTGGTATCGCAGCCAAAATTGCGAATGCTCAAAAAGAAGACATTCTACTTGCTCCTGTAGAATCAAATGTCATTCCATTGCCTCACCAATTGAAAGCACTCGACAAGGCGATGTCGCGTAAGCAAGTGCGTTATCTATTTGCTGACGAAGTAGGGCTTGGTAAAACCATCGAGGCTGGCTTGGTTATGCGAGAACTCAAGCTAAGAGGCATGGCTAAACGAATCTTGGTGTGCGCACCTAAAGGCTTGGTAAGCCAATGGGTAAGTGAGATGAGCACTCACTTTGGCGAATCATTTCATCTGCTCATCCCCGGGGAGAATAAACCTGTCGATGAGAACGACAATGTTTGGCTTCGGCATGATTTGGTCGTTTGTCCGGTTGATAGCATAAAGCCAATTGAGAGCAGAAAAGGCTGGTCGGTTAAACAAGTTCATGAGTACAACAAGCATAGGTTCGATGATCTGTTGTCTGCGGGTTGGGATCTCATTGTCATCGATGAAGCGCATCGATTAGGTGGCAGTACCGAGCTCGTTGCACGTTATAAATTAGGGCAAGGTTTGGCGGAAGCATCACCCTACTTGTTGCTGCTTTCGGCAACACCTCACCAGGGCAAGAGTGACGCTTTTCACAGGCTTATGGCCTTACTTGATAAAGAGGCTTTTCCTGATGTTTCGAGTGTTACGAAAGAACGTGTTCAACCCTATGTCGTAAGAACTGAAAAGCGAATATCAATAGACGGTACAGGTAAGCCATTATTTAAGCCTAGAAAGACAGAGCTAATTCCTGTGGCCTGGAAGAGTAAACACGCTTTACAGAGACATTTGTACGAAGAAGTCACTGAATATGTAAAAGAAGGCTATAACCAAGCAAAAGCTCAAAAACAAAATGCTATTGGCTTTTTAATGATCTTGATGCAGCGCCTTGTCAGCTCTAGTAGTGCAGCAATTGCAATGACATTGTCTAGGCGATTACAGTCACTCGAGAATACTGTTATTGAAGATGAGCTTCCGCTAGCTTTTGCCGATGATTGGGCAGATCTTGATGGCCAAGCGCAATTAGATGAGTTGATTGCAACAAGCAAGCAAGCTTTGGCAAATGAGAAAGCTGATGTACAGCGTTTGTTGAATATTGCTAATGAATGCGTCGCCAAAGAAAGTGATACTAAAGCAGAAGCACTGATTGACTGGCTCTATCAACTTCAACAAGAAGAACAAGATCCTGAATTAAAAATGTTGGTCTTTACTGAGTTTGTGCCAACGCAGCAGATGCTAACGAAGTTCTTTACCGATAGGGGGATCAGTGTTGTCACGCTTAATGGTTCTATGGATATGCATGAGCGGAAAAGCGCACAGGCTTCGTTTGCTGGTGATACGCGAATTTTGATCTCTACTGACGCGGGTGGTGAAGGTTTAAACCTTCAATTTTGTCACGTCATTGTAAACTACGATATGCCTTGGAACCCAATGAGAATGGAGCAGCGCATTGGACGTGTTGATCGTATTGGCCAGCCCCATGTCGTGCGAGCTCTAAACTTTGTACTGGAAGACTCTGTGGAGCATAGAGTGCGAGACGTACTGGAATCGAAGCTTCAAGTTATCTTAGATGAATTCGGAGTAGATAAAACCAGTGACGTACTTGATTCAGCCGAGGCAAATCATCTTTTTGATGAGCTCTTTATGGAATCCATATCGAACCCGGCGACGATGGATCAGGGATTAGCTAAAGCCTTGAAAGTGATTCAGGGTGGAGCTCGAGATAAACGCTCTCAAGACGGTTTGTTTTCAGATGGCAAGTCGTTAAACCCAAGTGATTACCAGAAAGTTATTGATCACCCTTTGCCGTATTGGGTTGAGCAGATGGTGAACCAGTACCTAAGTTTCAAGAGCTCTCAAGGTGCGGATGCGTCATTTACTCGTGCTGAGAATGGGTCGATATGTGTTAAATGGCCAGATGGCGCTAACTGGGAAGGTATTACCTTTATTGGTAAGGAAGCGCAGAAAACACCAGAGTTAAAGCACATTACTCTTGAAAACCCAAAGGTGAGAGGCTTGAGCACACACTTACCAATTTGGAGCGAAGTCCAAAACATACCTCTTGTGCGAGTTCCTTCGCTGCCTTCCGGTGTGACCGGGTATTGGTCCCTCTGGAGTGTTCGATTTTCTGGTCAGGATGAACGTCAATTGCAGTATTTGCCAATCTATATAGATACAGCAGGCCAGTATTTTTCTACCGCATCTAATCGAGTGTGGGATGCAATATGTTCAGATATTCTCGAGTCCGACTTAAGCTTAAATCCAGAGCCTGAAAAAGCATATCAATTGCTTAGAGAGTCTGCTGAGGTCCAAGGCAAAATTTTGTTTGATTCCATGCTAGCTGAGCATTTGAACGAACTAGAACTTAGCGTTGAGAAAGGAGAGTATTCCTTTAAAGCCAGAAGAAATGCGATTGAACGAATAGGTCTGCCAGAAGTTAAGAGCTATAGAATGCGTCAGTTGGATATTGAATACAGTCAATGGAAGGTTGATATTGATGCAAAGCGTGAGATATACCCTGAGTTAAACCTTCATCTAGTGTTTGAAATTAAAGGATAGATATGAACTGGCAAGAGAAGCTTACTAGTCAGATGGCTTTGACAGAGCCTGTTCACTATATTGTTAACGACCCTGATAATTTATGTTTTGAACCCGCAATAGCTGACCTAATCGAACAGGCGGGAGCTGTACTTTTCTCGGATACTGATCCTCTCGCACTAAGGTTATGTTTTGAAGAATGGCTTGATAGTGATGATTGCAGTGCTCTATTGATTAGGGTTGTCGATGAACAGCCTAGTATTCCTTATGATATTGAACTTTCAGCTAAGCGTGTTGATTTTGATATTAGTGAAGTGATACCAGAGCTGGATGCATCGGTACTGAGAGTTTTATCACCTAAAGATTATGAGCAACTTCAGTCTGCAGTGAAGAGCTATGGTGCGGATAAGCTAAACCGAAATACTAGTTTGGATTTTGTCTTACGACATATCTACAAAATTGCTCCGGAGATTATTCAATCTGAGACAGATTTAGTTCGATTGCTCATTCGAAAGCATTACCTTGGTATCGAGATGCCGTTGGTCTTTGAAGAGAGGCTAATTGAAACTCTCCAAGTCCGTGAGCAGTTTAGTCGTTGGGATTTCTCAAGGGTTGTGCCTGATAGAACAGAGTTCTTCGCGTTTCTTCAACAGCAGTGGTTGCTTCACTTGCAGCGAAAAGCCCAGCGGTATGAAATTAAGGAATCGTCATGGCCTGCCGATGAGCTTGTTGTTCCCTTTGACGACCAAGATATTAAAGTATTTGTTGATAATCTATTTGCCGACGGGATTCTCCAAGCCGTAGATTTTGACGGCTTAGGAAAAGATGATTGGGAATGGGTTGGAGTTATCGCGGATGACGAGTCTAGAGATCTATTAAGAGTAAGGCAGCTACTTAATAAGCTTTCGAATCAATTCATCGTGCAGGATTTGCCGCTACCTGAAGGTTCAGAGCAGTGGGAAGAGATCGCACGAGAACTTGGTGTGCTGAATTCGTTATCTCACACTTTGAAAGGCACAGATAGTTATGCTCTGAACGCAGAGATCGCTAACTTAAACGCTAAAGTAGATGATTACTTTGAAACGTGGTTGCAAACGAACTTTGGCAAGCTGATAAACACGCCGACAGCCCGCTTCCCTAAGATGCTGCATAAAATACCGGAATGGTTGAGCCGTAAAGTCTGTGATGGACAAAAGGTGTGTCTACTGGTGATGGATGGCATGGGGTTTCAACAGTGGAATTACGTTAAAGAGCACATTATTGATATACCTGACGTTCGAGTTGATGAAAGAGGTGTTTTTTCATGGGTTCCAACTATTACCTCCATAGCGAGACAAGCTTTATTCTCTGGCAAACCGCCGCGTTCGTTTCCTGATTCACTGCTCACCACTTCAAAAGAGAAAGCGCTCTGGCATGCGTTTTGGGAAGATAAAGGTTTAAGCAGGGCCGAAGTAGCATATGCAGTTACTCTTGAGAAGAGTAAGGATATAGAGTCATTCAAAGACAGTTTCCATTCGCCCAAGCTAAAGGTTGCAGGTTTCGTTATCAATTATATAGATAAGCAGATGCACGGAATTGAGGGTGGGATGCCATTACTAAATGTTGCAGTAAGTAAGTGGCTCGAGCTGTGGCAGTTTTCTTCAAAGATAGAAGCTTTACTGGATTCTGGTTTTGAAGTGGTGATTACGGCTGATCACGGTAACCAAGAAGCAATAGGTCAAAGTTGGCCAAATGAAGGTGTTAAAGCAGAGACAAAAGGTGAAAGAGTTAGACTGTATAAAAATACAGTTGAATATTCGAATGATAAGGCAGACGTGCTAGAATGGCCAGCTAAGAAATATGGACTACCATCGGATTTGTATCCGCTTGTAAGTAGAGGTCGTCATGCGTTCATCCAGAAAGGCAAACAGATTGTCGGGCATGGCGGGATTAGCTTACATGAGGTGGTTGTCCCATTAGCTATTGTCACGAGAGAGCAGCATGTCAAAGAGAGTCAACTTTAGTCGTCATATCGAGATTCAATGGTTAGATTCCGTTGCGGTCTGGGTCGCCGAGGGAAAACAAAAAAAAGAACTCGACGAACAGATTGATTTGATGCTTGAGCCTTCGGTCACGTGCAAAGTAAATAGGGGGAAAACTCGAAATCAGTTGACCAAGTTATGGTCCCCTAAATCTGATGATGTTACTGAAAGCTTTACTCAGTTTGCCATTGAAGCCGTGCTTGGTAGTGAACGTCCAGACTTTGTATTGCACTGGGGAATGTTAGTTGCTAAAAACAATTTTTTTTCTGATGTAGTAAGATTTATTGGGCGACGTGAAAAACACGCTGAGGTGTTCACCTATGCTCAAGTTCAAAAGAACATTGTTGAACTGTACGGGGATACCGAGACGGTCAAACGTGGTCTTCGTTCTGTGTTAAAAACACTGGTCGAATTTAGGGTTCTTGAGCGTCAAACGAATAGAACGTACAAAGCGCATAAGCTCGAACATAAAGTAGAAAGTAAGTATAAGAGCTGGCTTCTGCAATCTCTGATGTATAACCAAAGGTATCGAAGTCGTTCTCTTGCAGATATGCTTGATGATCTAGTTTGGTTTCCGTTTGTATTCTCAGTATCAGTCAATGAGCTTGAGACAACCTGGTTTGATCTTCACCAACAAGGAAATGCCCTTGTTTTATTTAAAAAGTAGAGAGAGTTGTATTGAAAGTTTCAATTGGTTTTAATCGTCACTTAGAGCCTGATTGGCTAGCACAGACGGCATCTTGGGTCGCTAATGGGATAGAAGGGCAGACGTTGAAAGACCGGATTGATTCCATGCTTGAGCCTGCATTTACCAGTAAAGTTGCAAGAGATAAAACTCGGAATTTGTTGTTTGGAATTTGGAACAAGCTACCTAAGCATATCTCAGAAAGATTTCAATCGAGAGGGGCTAACTTGTTAATGGAGCATAGTGAGCAACACTTGGTGTTTCATTGGGGAATGATGCTGTCGAAGTACCCGTTTTTTGCCTTTGTTGTAGGTCAGATTGGTAAGTTGACTAAGCTTAACGACACCTTTATATACTCTCAGCTTGAAGATCGTGTAACGGAGCAATACGGCGATACATCTACAATAAAACGTAGTATGCAATTTGTTGTAAGAACTCTTATAAACCTTGAAGTTCTCAAAAATCCAAAGCAGGGTGTATATGAGCTAAATACGGCAGTTTCTATTGACCAACCAGAGGTAAAAGGTTGGCTCGTAGAAGCAATAATGCGTTCAAACCAGATCTCTAGTCGTAGTCTATCAAGTATAAATGACGATACGGTTTGGTTTCCATTTAAGCTGTTTTTTGATTTATCAGATGTGCAAACGAACAAAGAACTAGAAGCACATCTTCAATCGTCGGACACGGTTGTTTTTCTTTAGTATCAATAACTACAACCAGTGTATCGGGATTTCTAGCTCGAAGCTCTTCGCTGCATACTCAAGCATCGTGATGATCTCACGGTGCTTTTTTTCATCATAGGGCTGACCGTTTTGCTTTTGCTGAACAATGACTTTGAGCTCTACGAGGTTAAACATGCCAAGTTTGTAAAAATTTCCCCAGCTAGGAATTCCAAATAAGTTATAAATCGTTTCAGTGGCATCGCGCTCGCTAGCAAGACGCTTGGGTTCATCGATTTTAGCAAGAGCCGCTTCACCTTCTTCTTTTGTATCGTATGTATTTAGTTGTTTCATAGTTTTGCCACTTAAATAGCTTAAAGATTCGATTATTTATCTGATGACAGATATTGCCACTTACTAAGGATAATACCACTTTTGCAGGGGTATTTATGCTTAGTAGATTTTTAAAGTCGCAACACCAACCTGAGTCAACTGAATCAGAAATCCCACGCTACCCGCCATTCCTGAAGGGGTTGCCAGCAGCGTCACCCGAGGATTTGCAGTCCACACAAGACGAGCTAATTGCCAAACTGCGCCAGGTACTTGGTTTTAACCAGCGTGATTTTCAACGTCTGATTCAGCCCTGCATTGATCATCTGGCTGCTTATGTCCACTTGCTGCCAGCATCTGAGCATCATCATCATAGTGGTGCTGGTGGTCTATTACGTCATTCTTTGGAAGTTGCTTTCTGGGCGGCACAAGCAGCGGAAGGGATCATCTTTGTTGCCAGTGGCACACCGGTTGAGAAAAAAGAGCTAGAGCCAAGGTGGCGTGTTGCGGCGGCTCTTGGCGGTTTGTTCCATGATATTGGTAAGCCCGTTTCAGACTTGTCCATCATGGATGAAGATGGACGCTATCAGTGGAACCCATTTTTAGAAACCTTATCCCAGTGGACCACTAATAACCGCATTGAACGCTATTTCATTCGCTGGCGCGATGGACGGTGTAAGCGGCACGAGCAATTCTCAATTCTGGTGTTAAACCGGGTGATGACACCTGAGCTGCTCGCCTGGTTAACCCAGCCGGGCCCTGAGATTTTGCAAGCCATGCTGGAAGCAATTGGCAATACTGATCCAGAGCATGTCCTGTCTAAACTGGTCATTGAAGCTGATCAAACCAGTGTCCAGCGAGACCTTAAAGCTCAACGCATTTCCATTGACGACAATGCCCTTGGTGTCCCAGTTGAACGCTATCTACTTGATGCCATGAGGCGATTGCTTGCCAGTTCCCAGTGGTTAGTCAATCAGCGAGACGCCAGAGTCTGGGTACGAAAATCGAATCAATCAACCCATCTTTGCCTGGTTTGGAAAAGCGCGGCTAAGGACATCATTGAGCTGTTGGCCAAAGACAAGATACCTGGCATCCCAAGAGATCCCGATACCCTTGCGGACATCCTCATTGAGCGAGGATTGGCCACGAAATCCGCGTCAAATGAGCGATATGAAAGCCTTGCCCCTGAAGTGCTGATCAAAGACGACAAGCCAATCTGGTTACCCATGCTGCATATATCTGAGGCCGATTTATTGTTCAGTTCGAATGTACCAAGTAGCGTGAGACTGTTTAGCAAATCTGAGTGGGAATCAACACAGCAAACACAAGTAGAGCCACAGAGTCGCTCCAGTGAGTATTCAGACTTGCCTGAAGCGTCATCATCAATCGAACTCAGTAATTCGGCTGAGTCGCCATCGACAAAACCGTCCGAACAAGATGATGAACTTTGTCATGCCAGTGATGTTAATCACCTTCAGGCAACTGAAAATGCTCCAGGTGATGAATGCGAAAAGCCTAACAATTCATGTGATGGCGCTATCTCAAATAACGTAAACCAGCAAGATGCAGAGGCATTGAATCTCCCTGAATCTTTGGCGTGGTTCCCAGAGGCCAGCAGTGCGTTGATTATGGTTGGTGAACAGCTTCTGATCCGCTATCCCGATGCCGTAAGACCTTGGTGTGCACCCCGAAAACTGCTTGCTGAACTCAGCCGATTAGATTGGCTGGAATTAGATCCCGCAAACCCGACACGTAAGGCCAGAACTGTGACTACGAAAGATGGCGTTCAGGAGCAAGGGTTACTGCTTAAGGTATCGATTTCTAAAGGGCTAACTGCACTGATAGACCTCTCCAAACAAGACGCAGAAGCGGCGGTAGCAATTCAGAACGAAGAGGCTTCACAGCGTCCTAGTCGAACAGAGACAGCCAATGCCCAAGCAAAAGAGCCCGCCATAAGAGCGGAGCGTAAGCAAAAGCCGATTGCGGCCAATGTGAACTCAAGCACAGACCCCAAACACGCGCAGCGGCAACAGATGGTTAGTTTTGTGAAAGATTTGCCCATCTTACTGACCGATGGCGATTACCCAGACGTGGATCATAGTGCCGATGGTATTCGCGTCACGATACAAACCTTACGCCAAGTCGCCAATGAGCATGGCATTCCAGCCGGACAGCTGCTTCGGGGGATCTCGGCCAGTGACCAATGCCAGTTTGATGAGGGGGAAACGGTTTTGTTTACCGCTCACGCTAAACGTTAATCCTTTTGAAATTAAGCGATTGCAAACGGTTATTTTGCGGAGCATGAATGAAAGAAAACGCATACGAGATGCCTTGGCGCACGAACTATGAAGCCATGGCAGCAGCAGGCTGGCTGGTTGGGGCCACTGGGGCAATAGCCGCAGAAATGCTGACTGAGCTACCACCTGAGCCATTTTGGTGGATGACAGGGATTTCCTCGGGCATGGCTATGTACCGCCTGCCTGAGGCTTACCGTCTTTATAAGTTGCAGAAGGGATTAAAAGGTAAGCCATTGGCTTTTATGGCGCTGTCGCATTTACAAAAGGTGATGGCAAAACATCCTGATGAATTGTGGTTAGGGTATGGCTTTGAGTGGGACCAACGTCATGCCCAACGCGCTTATGAAATCCTAAAGCGGGATAAGCAAACCTTGCTTAACCAAGGTCACGGCAAACAAATGGGTTCGACCTGGATTCATGGTGTCGAGCCCAAAGAAGAAGATGTGTACCAGCCAGTTGGTCACACTGAGGGGCACACCTTAATTGTCGGTACGACCGGTGCGGGAAAAACACGATGCTTTGATGCGATGATCACTCAGGCCATTTTGCGTAATGAAGCCGTGATTATTATTGATCCTAAGGGAGACAAGGAACTTAAGGATAATGCGCAGCGAGCCTGTATTGCCGCCGGTAGTCCAGAGCGCTTTGTGTATTTTCATCCGGGTTTTCCAGAGCATTCAGTACGGCTTAATCCCCTTAGAAACTTTAACCGGGGCACTGAAATTGCCAGCCGAATTGCGGCCTTAATCCCATCTGAAACCGGTGCTGATCCATTTAAAGCCTTTGGTCAAATGGCACTGAATAACATAGTGCAAGGTTTGTTGCTTACTTCACAGCGTCCTGATCTGAAAACACTGAGACGATTCTTGGAAGGTGGCCCAGAAGGCTTGGTAGTAAAAGCCGTCACGGCCTGGGGGGAGCAGGTGTATCCGAACTTTAGTGTGGAGATCAAGCGCTTTACCGAAAAGGCCAATACCTTGGCTAAACAAGCCATGGCGATGCTGCTTTTCTACTACGAACGCATTCAGCCCGTTGCCGCCAATACTGACTTAGAGGGGTTATTGAGTATGTTTGAGCATGACAGAACCCACTATTCAAAGATGGTGGCCTCATTGATGCCGGTGCTCAATATGCTCACATCAAGTGAACTAGGCCCACTGTTATCACCTATTGCAAACGATGTGGATGACAGCCGGTTAATTACGGATTCTGGCCGTATTATCAACAATGCCCAAGTGGCGTATATCGGGTTGGATTCATTGACCGACGCCATGGTTGGCAGCGCCATTGGTTCGTTGCTTTTATCCGATCTCACCGCCGTGGCCGGTGACCGCTATAACTATGGTGTTGAAAATCGTCCCGTAAATATCTTCATCGATGAGGCGGCTGAAGTCGTCAACGATCCCTTCATTCAACTTCTCAACAAAGGCCGTGGCGCAAAAATGCGTTGTGTAATTGCTACACAAACCTTTGCTGACTTTGCAGCTCGAACAGGCAGTGAAGCTAAGGCTCGCCAGGTGTTAGGTAACATTAACAACTTGATAGCCCTTCGGGTGATGGATGCCGAAACGCAGCAGTACATTACTGACAATCTGCCTAAGACTCGGTTGCAGTACATCATGCAAACTCAAGGTATGTCGTCAAACTCGGACAGTCCAGCGTTGTTTACCGGCAATCATGGCGAACGCTTGATGGAGGAAGAAGGCGATATGTTTCCACCGCAGTTATTAGGCCAGCTCCCCAACCTGGAGTACATCGCCAAGCTTTCAGGTGGCCGCGTGATCAAAGGTCGCATTCCTATTTTAACCAGCTCTACACAGGCAGCATAAGGAGTCTGTATGCATCATTCTGTCTGTCTGAAAATGACAACACTTACCAGTAAAGAAATGCTCGCTCAGTGGCAGCAACATAACCCCCAGTTCAAGGAAACCTTAAGACTACTTGAAACCGACTGGCCTCATGCTTTGGCCTCGGTGTATTGCTTGGCGGACTACTTAACGGATGCGTTCACGTTAGATGGCCATTCCATCTTTGATTTGTGTCTGTGTAATGGCTTGGGCAGTTATGAAGAAGTCACTTGTGATGATGACAGTGTACGCCTTTGGCATTTCATTGAGGCACTGACCTGGACTGCCGCCAGTGCTTTAACAGGGATTCGCCTGCGTGATCCTGACCATTTCGAGTGGGCCGCTGTGGATGGTGTCTATTTCCACTCCTGGATTCGTAATCGTCCAAATCGGATGACGTATTTGGCAGAAGGACGCATCGAGGTGCGTTATGTCAGTGGTCATACGACGACAAAGCGGCTTCAACAAGTGATTAAAGCCCGGATTATGACGCCAACCGTTGCAGCCATGCTGGCCCGAGTAGAAGAGGATGTTTGGCATGAGCAAGCATAAGTCGGTTTGGCTGCTGTGTCTGGCACTGATGCTGGAGATTATTGCCATTGGCGTGTTAGTGCCCGGTGATTGGACTGGCCGGGTCATTAGTAAAGAGAAGCAGATGATCCAAAATCAATTGGGCGCTCAAACAAGCTATTGGATTGGTCAAACTAGCCATCGCTGGTATCAGTCATGGATTGTGGATACGCAGATGGAGCAATCTGTGCGAGATTTTCTAATCCCCACTGAAGAGCAGCGACTGCGCTCTAAAGGGATGGAGAACATGGGAGGCTTTTGGTTTGTCTGGGTAGAAGACCGCATTCAGGCATTTTTTGATGTGTTGTACCAAGTGTTCACTCGATTTGCTTTGCTGATGGTCTGGTTGCCCTTTGCGCTTATTCTCATGTTACCGGCGCTGTGGGACGGCTTGATGACCTGGAAGATTAAGAAGACAACCTTTGATTTTTCGAGCCCTATCATTCACCGCTACAGCATGATAATTCTGGGCTCAGGCATCATCTTGTTATTTATGGGATTGTTCGCCCCGCTGGCTATTCCACCGATAGTACTACCGTCGCTGATCATCGGCTTGGCATTAATGGCGGGGTTGGCGTTAAGCCACTTGCAGAAGAAAATATGAGATCTAAATTGATAGTTACCAAGACAACATGATATGAATATCTGGCTTATTCCTGTCATTATTTGATTCGATTGTGAGCTTTATTCCAATCATGCTATGATTTGAATAGGCTGTTATTTAAATCAAAAGGCGACAAGATGTGGATCTGGCAACAAGCTGACTGGCCGAACTTTATCTGGGATGAAAAGGTTATTGACCCCAAGTTACGAGACATTCGCTTTCACCAAGGAATGTTGTTGGGCAAGATGTCGAGCCAACCTAAAGACCAAAAGCAAAGTATGTTAGACACGCTATTGGCGAACATTATTCATTCGAGTGCCATAGAAGGTGAGAAGCTCAATGCTTTTTCTGTTCGCTCTTCCTTGGCTAATAAGCTCGGTCTTTCTGAAGACAAACCATTTCCAACCACTGAACGCACAGATGGCCTAGCAGAAATAATGTTAGATGCGGTGGAGAATTTAGACTCGCCGCTCTCACTTGAAAGAATATTGCAATGGCATCAACGGCTGTTTCCTGAGGGTTACACCTTGTTCAACCCTGTTATAGGGGGGCGGTTACGTGGGGATGAGCCTATGCAGGTAGTATCGGGTAGGATTGATAAACCCACAGTGCATTTTGAAGCGCCAAGCCGAGATGTGCTTGAGTCCGAACTGGACGTGTTTATCCGCTGGTTTAATGACTCTCGTGAGGACCCCGCTCTAGACCCATTGCTTAGAGCTGCGATAACACATCTTTGGTTTGTGACTCTTCATCCTTTGGATGACGGCAATGGCAGGATCACCCGCTTACTCACTGATTTGGCGCTGGCCCAGGCTGAGCGCCAATCTGTCCGTTTCTATGCAATGTCAGTGGCGATTCTAGCCAACCGTAAAAGCTACTACGAAATATTAGAGCAATCCCAGAAAGGTGAACTTGATATTACCGCTTGGCTTATGTGGTTTTTAAACACCTTAGGTGAAACATTCACCAATGTGCTCGAAGAAATCGACCAAACGGTTTTTAAAACAAACTTCTGGCGAAATGTCGATCAAACGCGACTGTCCTCGGAACAAGTAAAAGTGCTCAATCGAATGCTTGATGGGGATTTTGACCAAGGCATTAATACGTCGCAATATCATAAAGTGGCGAAAGTGAGTAAGCCAACCGCGTCTCGTCATTTAGCGGCTTTGGTCGAGCTTGGTTGCTTGGTAAAAAGTGATGCTGGGGGCAGGAGTACTCGGTATAAGCTGGCGCACTTGAGTTAAAAAAACGCACATTGATGGTGTGCTCCGATAGAACCAGAGACAATTTTAAACTAGCTGCTTAAGGTGTGTGTTCGAGCATTTTTGCGTGTGATTTTCCGTTCGATGTGTGCAAATTCTCGACTTAGTTTATGATATTCACGTGCAACACTTTGATTTTTAAGTGCCTTTCCTTTCAATGTTTTTAGAGACATCAATTTTACCCCTAATTTACCCCTAAGCTAGTTCATAAGATTGGACTTTCAGCGTTGTCTCTTGATTTCTGAGAGCTGATAAATCATAAGCATTTTGCAGGCGCAACCAGTGGTCAGCAGAGGGTTTAGCAAAAGCCAGTTCCAAGCGCACGGCCATTTCAGGAGTTATTGCATCTCGTCCGTTCAATACCTTGGATAGGGTTTTACGGCTTACATTTAAGTGTTCTGCAACATCGGTAATCGTCAACTCTAACGACTCGATGATCAACTCTTTTAATATCTCACCAGGGTGAGCTGGATTATGCATAGCCATTAGTGATAATTCTCGTAGTTAACAATTTCCGCATCTCGTCCATTGAATCTGAATGTAACGTGCCAATTGCTGTGAACTAATTGTAACCCTTAAGGTTGCGATATCAATCTGATTGTAAGAGCAGAATCACCAAGCCACCTCAAAACCTTCAAGAATTCGGCATCTAGCTGACCACTGAAGCTGCCAATCCCGAGGCATTCTTCACTTCTCAATTCAAACAACGAGGAGTGACTATGGAACCTGTAAATATTCCATCCTATATCGATGATCCGCCGCACTTCCTGCTTTGGAGTGCCGATGAGATGGCTCCCATTCTGTTGGGGCTAGTGATCGGCATTTTTACCGGTAATGCCTTGGTTTTATGTCTGTTGGGGTTGGTGACAACCAAACTCTATCGGCGTTTTCGTGATGGTCGCCCAGATGGTTTTATTCTTCATGCCATCTACTGGGCTGGACTGTTGCCAACCAAAGCCAAGACGATCCCTAACCCATTTATCAGGAGCTATCTGCCGTGAAGTTCGACGTGTTTTTAAAATCATGGCAAGGCACGCAATTAGAGAACCGATGGCAACGGTTTCTGATTGCAGTGCTGGTGCTATCTAACTTGCTGCTTGCGGTAGCAGCATTTTCTCGCAATACCGTGGTAGCCATTCAACCACCAACTTTGTCTGAAACGGCTGAAGTGTCACGAAACCAGGCCACTCAGCCTTACCTGGAATCCTGGGGGCTCTACCTGGCTGAGCTTATGGGCAACGTGACCCCAGGTAATGTGTCTTTCATCCGGGTTGCCATTGAGCCGCTACTTTCTCCAGCGGTGTACCAGCAAGTGGTCGATGCACTGGAGATTCAGGCAAGACAAATCCGCGAAGACCGGGTCACGCTCAAATTCCAACCCAGACAAGTGGAGTATGAGTATGAAACCGGCCATGTCTTTGTGACCGGTTATTCCTTGGTCTCTGGACCATCTGGAGATGAGCAGCGCCAAACTCGCACCTATGAGTTTGATATCGATATTGAGCAATACCGTCCAAAACTTAGCTGGATGGATACGTATGAGGGGCAAGCTAGAACGAAGCGAGTTCGTGAAAAGTTGACCCAAGAGCAAAACCGGAGGGTGAATGATGCGAACCAAAATTAGTCGATGGATGACACCAAGCTTAATCGCAATGAGCTTGAGTGGCGTTCTGTTATCACAAGCGTCGTATGCAGACGTGGAATTGCCGATTGTGCCAGCCAGTGTGATGAAGCAGTCTGCTACTGCAAATCCACCGGTTCAAAGCAATTCGGTTGCAGCGGATACGCCAACAACGCTACTGATGACACCGGGGGTTAATGAACTGATCCCTGTAGCTCTTGGCCATCTGAATCGGATTGTGACACCGTTTGAATCGCCTCAGGTGAGAACAACCAGTGATGCTCAGACGCAAATCAAGGGGAATGTTGTATATGTGGCCACGGACAAAGAATCACCGGTTTCACTTTACATCACTCCGCCTGGTCAGGAAGCGCCTGCGTTATCTGTCACCTTAGTACCTCGTCGTATTCCACCGCGTGAAATCACCTTAGCTATTGATGGTCAGCAGTGGCCTATTAAGGGCGTCGTGAACCGCAAAGCCGCCAATTGGGAAACGGCTCAGCCATACGTCGATAGCCTACGTGATTTACTCAGACGCCTTGCATTAAATGAGTTGCCACAAGGCTATGACATCCGTTTAGCTGGCCAAACTGACACAAGCCCGAAATGTTTTCAGCCGGGCTTAAAGTTTGGTTTTAAGCAGGGGCAAATTGTGACGGGACATTACTTCACCGTCTATGTAGGACTGGTTGAAAGCTTTGCTGATGAGCCGATAGAAGCCAGTGAAATAGCCTGTCATGCACCAGATATAGTGGCAAGCGCCTACTGGCCTCGCAATATCTTGTTGCCGGGTGAAAAGACTGAGTTGTATGTGGTTGTTCGCAATCATCGTGAAGAAGCGGTGGAAAGTCAGCGACCTTCGCTTCTTGTGGGAGGTGAATAACGATGAAAGCACAATGGGAACAAATGAGTCCGAACATGAAGCGGGGTCTATCGGTTGCTGGTATTGCTGGTGGTCTCATCCTTATGGTGATGGTGTTTTCACCTAATCCTGACGATGGCGCAAGCAGTCGGAACCGGAAGGAAACGATCCGGCACATTCTTACGGATACCAATACTCGTGATGTTGGGGTCGATAGTTTGGCTGCGAACGTAAAACTACTCAGTGAGCGCAATGAACAGTTACGTCGTGAAGTTGAGCGCTTGCGTCGCGACGTCGATTCAGGACGGCTAAGCCCAGGTTCGCCTTCTATACCCAGTGAGGTCAATGCGGAGCTGGCCCGCCTTAGAGCGGAACTTGATGATGTTCGCGCAGGAGGTGATGCAGCAGTTGAAGGCACAAATAGCCGTTTTGAAGTGCCTTTATCTGCCATGGAATTGCCTAAAGACGAAAAGCCACTGCCGTCTAACCCAGACGACTATTTTGCCAATGCGCCGCTGCCTGATCCGCTCTATCAGCAGCCAGCCAATGGCCAAGGTACACGAGCACGGGATGTTCCATTGCCGCCAATCACGATTCGTATGATTGAGCCTGAAGTGGTTGCTGAACCAGAGGTTGTTGTGCAACAAGCGCTGCCTTTGTATCTACCGGCGGGCAGCATCATCTCAGGTACTTTGATCACCGGTTTGGATGCACCTACTCACGAGTCAGCAAGACGCGAGCCTTTTCCTGCATTGCTGAGGATTCAAAAGGAAGCCATTTTACCCAACCGATTTAGAGCGGATATCAAAGAGTGTTTCTTGATCGCCGCAGGTTACGGTGATTTGAGCTCTGAGCGTGCTTATTTGCGAGGCGAGACCATTTCATGTGTGAGAGAAGATGGTGGCGTCATTGAAACACGACTGGATTCTTATGCCGTAGGTGAAGACGGCAAAGCCGGTATTCGTGGCCGATTAGTGTCGAAACAAGGCCAACTGGTGGCCAAATCGATGATGGCCGGATTCCTTCAGGGCTTGGCAGGCGCATTTGATGTGAATCCTGTACCGACGATTCAGACAGGTAATGCCGGTGATACTCAGCTGTACCAGCAAGTCATGAGCCAAGAAGCATTACAAGGCGCAGCGATTAAAGGCACTGGTAAAGCATTGGATCGAGTGGCCAAGTTCTATTTGGACATGGCTGAAAATATGTTCCCAGTCATAGAGGTAGACGCTGCAAGGAAAATTGAAGTCATAGTCACTCGTGGGGCCTCGTTGTCATTGGCCACTTCACAAGGGGTAGGTGCAAGAAGATGAAAAAATCCTGCATGTTGCTAACTGATCGAAGTCCGCTTCAGACAATAAGATGTGTATCCAGAGGAGAGTTAACCATGACGACAGTAATGCAGAACAACCCAAAGCACCAGTCAAAACAGTGGTCTAAAGCTGGATTACTTTTATTGGCAGTCGGCTCAACCTTATTGTCTGGCTGTAGTTCATTGGGTCTTGGGAGTAGTGAATATGGTTGCCCAGGTATGCCTGACGGTGTGCGCTGTTTATCCGCTCGTGAAGTCTATGAGCTTACCAGTAATGGCGCTGCACCCAAGACGATTGATGCTGTGGCGACTCGAATTGGTTCTCCCTCGGGGTATTCACAATCTGATTTAGAAACAGGACTGTTGAGCCATCCAGCATTACCTGAGACGCAGCAATCTGCACCTATTCGCATTCCTTCAAGGGTAATGCGAATTTGGATTGCGCCTTGGGAGGATGACCGTGGAGATCTGAATTTATCCAGCTACGTGTTTACCGAAATTGAACCGCGCCGGTGGGATATTGGGGTGTCAGCACCTCGAACGGTTTCGCCTGTGCTACGTCCACTTCAGACTCAGAGTGATTCAACCTCAGCGGGAGCTGATGGTAAGCGCGATAACTTGAGTATCTACGGAGAAACTAACGAATGACAAATGCAGTTCGCAGCATTCAAACTCAGCGCCTAATGACCATTGGTGCGCTTGGTTTGATGGCGTTAATGATTTCGGAGCCCTCATTTGCGGGCACCGGTGGTGATGCTTTCACAGATGTGTGGGATACCCTAAAAGATTGGACCCAAGGTACTTTGGGACGGATCGTAGCGGGAGCCATGGTTCTGGTGGGTATTGTGGGCGGTATCGCTCGCCAAAGCTTGATGGCTTTTGCCTTGGGCATTGGTGGCGGTATGGGGCTCTACAACACACCAACAGTCGTTGAAAGTGTTATGTCCGCAACCTTACCTGTTGTTGCTAGCACTCAAGAAGTCATTGGCACAACAGTTCCAGCAATCAGCGCCGTTTTACTGGGCACCTGATAAAATTGACGGCTTCTCGTGTGATAGGGGAGCCGTCATCTCACTCTGTGGACAATGATTTTTCGATATCGCAGATCCTTGCCATGAGTACTAAAGGATCAAACGTCGATTCTTTGAAGCCAAATTTCTTGTAGAACGTTTGCGCACTACCATCAATAGCATGGACTAAGACTCCTGCTCCACCGACAGCGTTCATTGCTTGTACTGAGCGAACGATACAATCTTTTAAAAGCCCTGCTGCAATGCCTTGACCTTGATAGGCATTATCCACCCCAAGCCTAGCTAGAATCACCATGGGAATGGGATCTGGACTATTTCTTCTTAATGAACTAAAAGCTTGCTCTCTGGAAACTGATCCCATGGCAATAGCATAGTACCCGACCACTTGACGGGCGTCAGTGTCATTGACCACATACACTCTCGCGGTTCCCCGTTTTTGACTCTTTAACGCCTGCTTTCTTAACCAAGTATCGAGTTCTTCGATGCCACATTGAAAGGCGTTAATCTCGTGATCAGCAGTGAGTAGGGTTGGTGCGCTTATTCCCAAGGCGCTTTCCTTTTAAACAGATCTTTCATACCTTCAAGAGTCTGTGGCTCTGCACGAAGTTCGTTATCAAACGCTTCAAAAGCCTTTGCTTCTAGAACAAAATCCCGCTGTTCTGCCAGTATACTATGCGCTTCATTGAGCGCTGCTTGCTGAATGAACACGGTTCTATCAACTTTTTTTAAACTTGCTGCGGCATCGATGATGTCTCTTACCGATGGCAGTACTCGCATGTTGATTGGGGCTGTCTTTGTAGCCATGGCACTGTCCTCTGTATATCTACTTAATACACAGTTTAAATGACTTTTTCGTGTAGTCAATAGATATACGAGTTGTTGGGCGTGAAACTTTGAGCGTAGGTCAGTTTGATTTCGAGGGTATGTAACTCTTTTTGGTTTAAAACATTGTAAAAATTAACACCAGGGGTGTGAAAAAAATGAATCAGCCAAACCAGATGGCTGGAGGGGAAGCCTGTAAGGCTGCCAGAATGAACGCTAAACCTGAACAAATAGTGCGTAACAACAAGTGGCACCCTAGCAAGGCATCCAATTCTTCAATCTATCTAACCGAGTCCACATAGGACAACTGCATAGACTGGAGCCTCGATTTACATTAACGAGGACTCCTCATGCGAAAACTATCTCCAATTATTCTGGCGCTTACGCTATCTCCATTGGTTCAAGCTGAACCTGTGTCTGAAGTGTCGCCAGTTGGCAAAATTGACGGCATGGTTTCTTTGCCGGTCACGGGTATGAAAGCGGTCGAAAGCAATGGCCGTATTGTTTTCATGTCAGACAGTGGCCGGTTCGTCATTGATGGCACGCTCTATGATGCCTGGTCCAAAAAGCCGCTTACCAGCCTTGAAGAAATTCGTGAAGCGGGGAACACGCTGGACTTAAGTCGTCTTGGCTTAAAAATGGATGATTTGAACCCACTGACGCTGGGCGAAGGCAAAAAGAAAGTGGTGGTCTTTGTTGACCCACGATGCCCGCACTGCCATGAGCTTTTGAAACAAGCCCTACCGTTAACCAAAGAATACACCTTCCAAATACTCCCTGTGCCAGTGCTTGGTCCTGATTCAGAGCGTCAGGTTCGCCAGCTTGGCTGTGCGCGTGACAAAAAAGCAGCCACCGATGCATTGCTCAATGGCCGGATTGGTAACCTAGAACAGGATGATGCCTGCAACTTAGAGCCAATGCAGCGTACCTTGGTGACGGCTCAAATCCTGGGCATTCAAGGTGTGCCTTTCATTGTCGCCAATGATGGTCGCATCAGCCGAGGCCGTCCTTATGATCTTTCTGCTTGGTTGGAGGGGCGTTAATGAAAGCCTCTCTGTATTCAGGGCAACGCGCTTCAGAGCTGTTGCCAGTATTGGCCTATTCCGACGATGAGCAACTGTTTTTCATGGAAGACCAAAGTGTTGGCTTTGGTTTTCTATGTGACCCATTGCCCGGTGGTGATGAGTCTGTTGCAGACAGGGTTAATGTTCTACTCAACAACGACTGGCCAAAAGACACTTTGCTGCAATTTGGCCTGTACGCCTCGCCTGATATTCAAACCGACCTTCAGCGCATGATGGGCTTACGGCATCGTCAATCCGATCCATTGCTTAGGGCGTCGATACGCAAACGTGCGGATTTTCTCGATGGGGGCACGGTTCAACCGATAGAAGAATCGACCCAGACTCAGGTTCGCAACTTTCAACTGATCGTCACCTGCAAATTGCCTTTGGAAAGTCCTATACCGACGGAGCGTGAGTTGAGTCGAGCATCCGCGCTTCGGGCTTCTTTCTCGCAAGCGCTGGCAACGGTTGGTTTTCGCGTCACTGAGATGACTGACCGAAACTGGCTCGCGGCAATAAGTGCTCAGCTTAACTGGGGAAAAGATGCTTCCTGGCGCAATCCATCACCAATCCGCAGTGAGGCAGATAAACCACTTCGGGAGCAAGTGTTGGATTATGACCGAGCTATCAAGGTGGATAGCCAAGGTCTGATGCTGGGCGATTACCGAGTTAAAACCTTATCGTTTAAACGCTTGCCTGAGCGGATCTGGTTTGGTCATGCCGCAAGTTTTGCGGGCGATATGATGACGGGCAGTCGCGGTTTACGCGGCAGCTTTTTGCTGAATGTCACCATTCACTTTCCTTCAGCTGAGGCGATGAGATCTCGTTTAGAGACGAAGCGTCAGTGGGCGGTCAATCAGGCCTATGGCCCGATGCTCAAGTTTGTGCCGGTGCTTGCAGCCAAGAAAAAGGGATTTGATGTTCTTTTTGAAGCTTTGCAAGAAGGTGATCGTCCTATTCGGGCCAATATGACTTTGACGCTGTTTTCACCAACGGGAGAAGCGTCCATCAGCTCTGTTTCAAATGCTCGAACTTATTTCAAAGAACTCGGATTTGAGCTGATGGAAGACAAGTACTTCTGTTTGCCCATTTTCCTGAATGCCTTGCCATTTGGTGCTGACCGCCAGGCGATGAACGACTTGTTTCGATTCAAGACCATGGCGACACGACATGTGATCCCACTGTTGCCTTTGTTTGCAGATTGGAAAGGCACGGGCACGCCAGTGATTAACTTTGTTTCCCGCAATGGCCAGATCATGAGTGTGTCCCTTTATGACTCGGGCAGTAATTACAACTGTTGCATCGCGGCGCAATCGGGATCGGGCAAGTCATTCCTGGTGAACGAAATCATCTCCTCCTACTTATCTGAAGGCGGGCAATGCTGGGTAATTGATGTTGGCCGCTCTTATGAAAAGCTGTGTGAAGTCTATGATGGTGAGTTCTTACAGTTCGGGCGGGACAGTGGCATTTGCTTAAACCCGTTTGAAATCGTTGAGGACTATGACGAAGAAGCGGATGTACTGGTTGGGTTATTGGCCGCAATGGCCGCACCTACGCAGTCATTAACCGATTTTCAGATGGCCAACCTAAAACGTCAGACCCGTGAACTGTGGGAGAAAAAAGGTCGTGCCATGTTGGTTGATGATGTGGCAGAGGCTTTAAAAAATCATGAAGACCGACGTGTGCAGGACGTGGGTGAGCAGCTCTATCCGTTTACGACACAGGGCGAATATGGCCGCTTCTTTAATGGTCACAACAATATTCGCTTCAAAAACCGATTCACCGTTCTGGAGTTAGAAGAGCTCAAGGGGCGTAAGCATCTGCAACAAGTGGTGTTGCTTCAGCTTATCTACCAAATCCAACAGGAGATGTACTTAGGTGAGCGGGATCGTCGCAAGATTGTGTTCATTGACGAAGCCTGGGATCTGCTGACTCAAGGTGATGTCGGTAAGTTTATCGAGACGGGTTACCGTCGATTTCGAAAATATGGCGGCAGTGCTGTAACAGTAACGCAGTCGGTCAACGATTTATACGACAGCCCTACAGGTAAAGCCATCGCTGAAAACTCGGCCAATATGTACCTGCTTGGCCAAAAAGCCGAAACCATCAACGCGCTCAAAAAAGAAGGCCGTTTGCCATTAGGTGAAGGCGGCTACGAATACCTGAAAACGGTTCATACCGTCACGGGTGTCTATTCCGAGATTTTCTTTATTACCGAGATGGGCACCGGGATTGGCCGCCTTATCGTCGATCCGTTTCACAAGCTGTTGTACTCGTCCCGTGCAGAAGATGTAAACGCGATTAAACAGTTAACGCGCAAAGGCCTTTCTGTTGCTGATGCCATCTCTCAGTTGTTGAAGGAGCGAGGCTTTGACTGCTCCCCTCCCTAAAGGAAGGGGATTCTTGTTTCAAGGCGTTATGCCCGAAGTTCATTAGAACAATCGGGACTTACTTACGCTCCACAAGCTAACACCGCTTGCCCAGCGGCTTTGATATTAATAGCGGCATTGGTATCACGGTCTAAGCGCGCTTCACACGCTGGACAAGTCCAATGCCTTATATGTAACGGTAGAGAATCAACTACGTGACCACAGCAATTACAACGCTTACTAGACGGATACCACTTGTCAATCTGGACAAGTGTTCTGCCGCGCCATTCTGCTTTGTACTCAAGCTGCCTAACCATTTCGCCCCAATTGGCGTCACCAATGGCCTTAGCAAGTCGCGGATTCTTGACCATGTTTTTAACGCTCAAACTCTCACAGCTAATCACTTGGTTTTCGTTTATCAACGTAGTGGTGAGTTTGTGGGTAAAGTCGCGGCGGCAGTCGGCAATCTTCGCCTGAATGCGAGCAACTTTGATTCTGGCTTTGTGGAAGTTGGCAGTTCCTTTCTTCTTCTTGGAAAGGCGGCGTTGCGCCTGAGCCAATTTCTTCTCGTACTTTGCAGTATGGCGGGGATTGCCAGATTTAAACCCGTCAGCGGTAATCACAAGGTCGGTCAAACCCAAATCAATACCCGTTGTCTTTTTGGTAACAGGCAGTGGTTTAGGCTCGAAGCGGCAAAGCATAGACACGAAGTAGCGGCCTGCACTGTCTTTCGAGATAGTGACGGTAGTTGGTTCGCTAGGAAGTTCACGCGACCAGCGAATATCAAGCGGCTGTTTGGACTTGGCAATGTAGATATTGCCATCTTTGAACTTAAACGCCGACTTCGTGAATTCTGCGCTTTGCTTGCTGCGCTTCTTCTTAAAGGCTGGATACTTCGCCCTTCCTTCAAAGAAGTTCTTAAACGCAGTTTGTTGATGGCGCAAAGATTGTTGGAGCGGTACACACGACACGCTGTTAAGCCATTCAAACTCAGTTTGCTTCTTGAGTTCGGTCAGCTTAGAGCTTGCCGTGTTGTAGTTAACCTTTTTGCTTTCGTTGTAGAAAGCGTCGGTACGCCATTTAAGGATCGCGTTATAAACGAAACGCACACAGCCGAAAGTCTGCGCAAGCAATTGAGCCTGTTCAGTCGTTGGGTAAAAGCGTTGTTTAATAGCGATCTCTTTCATAGTTCACAAGAATACAGTTGTTTTTGTGAAAGTAAATATTAACATTAACCAATCGGGTAGTTTTTGCTCCTTCGGAGCAACCGCTATCCCTCCTCGCCCTAGAAGGACGGGGTTTCTCGCGGGATTTAGATGAATAAGACCACGCTTTGGCCATTTATGGCCTCTATTACTTTGTCTATTGCTGGTAGCGGTTTAATGACCAGCTGGCTTTTAATGAAAACACTCGAACCCATCCACAGCCAGTTGGCGTTAAGTACGCCCATTGCAGTCGTGGATTTTGGGGATGCGGTGTTGTCACTGGGTCCTAATGCCAGCGAACAAGACATCGAATCCAGGTTGCTTCAGACCAATCAGCAAATTGAAAAGTTAAAAGCAGCCGGTTTTATCGTGCTGGATGCCCAAGCGGTGGTTGGCGCTGATGATTCTGTTTTCGTGCCAGTAGGCTCAAAGGAGGTGTCTCATGCAGATACTCCGTAAAAGAATGCCTTGGCGGCCATATCTCATCCGGCTGACCATTCTTGCGTTAATCATGGCCTTGGTAGGCACCTATGCCATGATGCGCTACCGAATAGGTATTGATACCCAGCAAGAGCGCTGCCTTCCTGATACCACGGTATATCTGATTGACTTATGGAATAAAGAGCCCGTTAAGGATGGTCTGTATGCCTTCCACTCAAAAGGACTCGCTCCGTTATATAACGACGGTACTCGTATGTTGAAACGCCTAACAGGGATGCCTGGGGATGAAGTCAATGTGACGCCTGAGCATGTGCTGGTGAACGGTGCTGAAGTCTCAACCGGCATGGCATTAGCCCAGCGTCTTGGTGTGGCTGAAACAGAATTTAGCCGCTCATTGACGCTGCAAGAAAACGAATATTGGTTTTCCGGCGAGGCTGCTACGAGTTTCGACTCCCGCTATTGGAATGCCGTTAAGCGCGAGCAGATTGTTGGTCGCGCTTGGCCGCTTTGGTAGGAGGTGGAAGATGAGAAGACTATGCCTCTTATTTTTGTTGGTTGCGCCATTGGCTTTTAGTCAAGTGTCCTGGGCACAAGAGCCTTATCCGTTGTCTGACGAGGACAAAAAGATCGTCGAAATGAGCCGCAGCATTTTACAAAGTGCTGTGGATGGTTCATCTGAATTTATCGAGCCTTTTTCACCGATTGAACAACCTAAGTCGCTCAAACACAACGATGAATGGTTGATATTTGCGTCGTCCTCACTGGGGGATTCCTCACTGATGCAGCTATTTAAAGAGGCCAGTGCTACCGGCGCTATTGTGTTGTTTCGGGGAATTCCTGAAGGAAAGACCTTGGGGGCGGCTATCCGTGATTGGCATACCCTGATGGCGGGACTTGATCCTGTTCCTCAGGTTCGAATCGATCCGAAAGCCTTTGTGCACTGGCGGGTGACTAGCGTGCCTGCCATTTTCCGCATAGAAGATGACAAGGTGACTGCAAGTGCACTAGGGGTTTACAGCAAGGACTGGTTGCAACGTCAAATTGAAACAGGCAATACCGGATCTTTGGGTCAACGCGGTCCGATTCATTCCATTTTAGAACCGGATTTGATGCAAGTGGCGATGCAGCGTTTACAGTCGCTTGACCTGGGCGCGTTAAAGAAAAAAGCCATTGAGCGTTTCTGGTCTCGCCAAACTTTCACTGACTTACCCAAAGCCACGCAGTATCGGATAAGAATGGTTGATCCAACCATCGTCATGAAGCGGCCACTATTGGATGCCAATGGCCGAACATTGATCCCAGCAGGAACGCGTATTAACCCGCTCAAAGCCTTGCCATTTACTCAGCAGCTTGTGGTGTTTAATGCGTCGGACGCTGAAGAAGTGGACGCAGTTTCGCATTGGCTTGAGGGCCAAGATAGGACACTGCGCCGCATTACGCTTATCACCACGCAGCTCGACCGTGCTCAAGGTTGGAATAGCCTCAATGCGCTCGAAAAGACATTGGACAGTCCGGTTTACCTTCTCAATGCCTCGCTAAAGCAGCGGTTTGATCTGCAAGTCACTCCATCGTTTGTTCAAGCAAAGGGACTCGCGTTTGAAATAGAAGAAATTCCAGCAAAGGAGCTTGTTCATGAAAAAGCTCAATAATACGTATCGTCTGATGCGGACTCTCGTTGTCATGTTTGTCCTAAGCGCCTCTATTCCTGCAAAAGCCGAATTGACTTGCCCAGACGCGGGGTTATTGTCCGGCAAGTTGCTGACGGATGTTTGCTGGTCATGCATTTTTCCTATCCGGGTTGCCGGTCTTCCTCTTGGCTCTGGCAATGTCCCAAGCGGCGCATCAAATAAGTCATTTTGCTTATGTGAAGACAACTTAGGCGTGCCAAGGCCAGGTATTGTTACCAGCATGTGGGAGCCAGCGCGTTTGATTGAACTGGTCAGAACGCCAGGTTGCTCGCCTTCCCTGGGAGGGATTCGTTTACCGTTAGGTGATAGGCGACTGCAAGGTGGTCATGGCGAGGGTGAATACGATACCGGTGATCTCGCTTTCTACCATTACCATTATTATGCCTTTCCGCTTTTGGTCATGCTCGATTTGTTCATGGATGGCAATTGCAATGCCGATGGTTACATGGACTTTGACTTGATGTATTTGTCGGAATTGGACCCAACATGGCTGAACGATGAACTGGCCTTTTTTACTCAGCCTGAAGCGGCTGCCGTTGCCAATCCATTGGCTATATCAGCTTGTACCGCTGACGCTGCTTCATCAACGCTTGGTAAACCCATCGACCAGTTGTTTTGGTGTGCTGGCAGTTGGGGCCATCTCTACCCGTTATCTGGCCACACCTTAGCCTTTGGCTCATTAGCTGAAAATACCAGCCATTTAGCGGCGCGTGCAATCGCGGCTCAACACAGGCGTGGTCTTGCTAGGCGAACAATGGGGAACAGTGCGCTATGCCGACCTGTTATCGAACCCATGCTACCGAAATCCCAATACAAGATGAGTATGTTCTTCCCTGTACCGGAAACTGAAAGTGCGCATGTCATCGGTGAAAGCACCATGAAATGGGGAGAGTGGCGAACGATCCCCGGTGCCGGTGAAGATGCGCTCTACATTTTGTGGCGCTGGCAAGACTGCTGTAACTCGGGAGGTTAACCATGAAACCAACACTTTTTACCCGAGTTTTAGCGGGTGTTTTATCAATCACTATGGCGTGCTTGCCCTTACATGGTGTAGCCGCTGATGTGCAGCGCCAAGCCGGCCTAAGCGGACAACAAGAAGGTAAGCAATTGCTGCAAAACTGGACGATGCCCGCACTCAATGGCAATAAATTGTCGGTGCCGAATGGCAGTGGTAATGAGACGATTAACTTGCAAGAGCTTTTCCCTGGTATGGATCAGGGCTCATTGGATGTCTTAACGGGCGTTTATGGCTCTGATGCCAGTATGAATCAATTGGGGACACAGCGCCAAGAGAGCATGGCATCCGAAAGTGGCGCTACAGGTGAGGCGTTTCGCTCGCTACAGCAAATCAAAGACAGGTCTCGGCCAGATATGGTCAATGATCCGCTTTGGGCATTAACCGATGCGGTTCAAACTGACCCCAATCTATTAACCCAAAGCTTCCCAGACTGTGAGTCTCAAGGTGAAGGCAGCCCAAATTACCAGCAATGCGACAGGCTCAATACAGCGGTTAACAGCTGCACTATCACTCACGATTACACGGCAGGCATTATTGAGCATGTTTCAGGACCAATGAACCTTCGCTCTTGTGGTGAGGGGTGTCTTGAAGTTTGGATTGGACGAATAGGCGACAACTACTGGAGTGGCCGTTGTAAAGTGTTTGAACAGGCCATCACACTCAAAGTCGTGAACCCCGATGCGATTACCTCAGCCGTTCTTGAGTACGCCAAATGGGATGACTACATGCAAGTTTGGCTTGGCGATCAGAAAGTCTGGTCTGGGCCGAACAATAACTTTCCACCAGAAACGGCAGGTCGCTGCGAGCTCAGTACCAGTTGGGAGCGCAATCCAAATACCGATCTCACTGCCAAGCTAAAAGCGGTAGAACCAGGTTTAGAAGTGCCGGTAAAAATTCGCGTATCGGTTACGGGTAGTGGTGAGGGGTATGCACGCATCAAGGTGCGCTTTGATCCAACCAAGGTGGTGATGAATGATAGTTGGTCGCCACAATCCTGTATCGAACAAGCAGCGGATATACCGGCTAAGTTTTCAGATTATAGCATTCAATGCACGGATCAGCCGTCTTCAACCAACGGATGTACGGTGGTCAATGGTGTTTCAGTTTGTGAATCCTACTTTGCACCAAGCCCAGTTGCTGGCATATCGCCTTTGTGTCGGCGTGTACAAGTCAGTGTGGATGACGAAAGCTATAAGGGGATTGAAAATCAGGCCTGCCAAGTGCTTGAAGAGAATCCTTCCTGTGGCTTCATGTCGTCAGAATGTGCCGAAACCAATGATAAAGGTGAATGCATTCGTTTTACCGATACCTATGACTGTGGATTGCAAACCAGCGATCCAAAGTGTTTGGTATCCAACCTTATGCCAAGTAGTTTTGAGGCCTGTGAGCCTACTCAGACGATTACGCCATTTACTGAAACCAAGCATGTACCGGATTACCAGGTATGCGAGAAGATCAGCACGCTTACTCAGTGTCAGTTAGAGCGACGTGTATCCGCTGAAACCCATCAACAAAGCTGGTCTATTGAGCGCGGTTGCTTTAGCTCTGAAACGCTCAGCTTTGTTCCACAGCACAGCAGTACTATGCAAACTGGAAACGCGATACTGAGAATTTTGGATAATCAAAATACTGAGATAAAAATCACCGAGTCGCCGTCCAAGGCAAATGGCTGGAAAACGACACTCTCATTGACGGGCAATAAAGAAGCGGTCACAGAGACGAAAGCGTCCATTAAATACCCTGAAATGACCTGTCCAAAAGGAACCTTGGTTGGCTCATTGTGTATAGTTGTTAATGGGTCGATTATTTCGTGGCATGAGCCTCAGGAAGTCACTCGTTCCAGATGTGAGTCCGGCTGGAACAAAGTCGATTTCGACACTTGCAGCCGAGAAGTTCAGAAGTGCTTGGCTCATGCGAAACTGAGTGCTTCCTTGACCTTCTCCGGCAAGTACTTAGAGCAGGACGTTGTTCATCAATCAAGTGACCCAGGCATAGACCAATGCTTGATGCAAACGGATCAGTTTACTGCGGTGCAGTGGCAGTGTTTGGATACGGGCACAAAACGAATCGACGGGTTAACGGTTGGTAGTGGCGAGTTGGCCAATCTTGGAAGCCTTTATCCGGCGGTTGTTTCGTCTCCTGCTCATTTAACCAGTCGTGGCAGTTCTGATGGACTCGGGCTCTCATGTTGGAGGGCAAAAGCGACCTACAATGCTTCGACTGCTCATCCAGAGTTCAACATGGGCAGCTCAGACAGCTGGGTAGATGCCAATGGTAATACACAAACCATCGTTAATAACGGACAAAACACGACCACCAATACGTGCGCCGCGCTAGAGCAAAATCCGGCATGCCAGTATGTCAGAACCGAATGCACTGAAGGCGGGGCTGGTCATGAAGACTTCTGTTATATCCAAAGTTTGGTGTATGACTGCGGACAAAGCGTCGAAGTGCAAAATGCACGAATGGAAACTCAATACAACTGTGAGGGGCCAGTTCGCTGCATGGGCACAGATTGTTTAGAGCCAGAGTCAATCAAGCAGGCTAACTTTGCAGAGGCCGCTGCGATGCTTAATGCGGCGCAGTTTATGACCAATGATATGTCATGCACGGGAGCTGATGGCCAAGATAACGTCGAGTGTACGGTCTTTAAAGGTAATGCTGGCCAGTGCAAAAAAGCCGTTGGCGGCATAGTGGATTGCTGTGAAAAGCCAAGTGGCGTGTCGCTATCGGACTACATCACGATGATAGTGGCGGTCAACAAGCTTGATACGGCAGTCATGGCCATGAATCCGTCTTCGGCAATCTATGGTTCGTGGAATACGCTTAGGGAACCAATAACGAGTACCTGGAGTGCGGTTAAAGAGCCTTTTGTGTCTGCATGGGACTCTCTCATGGGGGCTGGTCCATCAACGGCTGCTGGCGCGGGAGCGGAGCAAGCTGCGACTGGCTTTATGCAGGTGTTGACTAACAAGACGGCTGAATGGGTAGGTACGACCTTTGGTTCGGGGGCGCAATCGGCACTGTTTAGCAACGTTGGTGGCGCGGTTGGAGCCGATGGTGTCGTTTCGGGTGGTAACTTTGCCCTAGGGGGCGCTGCGGGCGCGGTTCTGAGTACGGTTATGACGGCCTACATGATTTATTCAGTCACCATGATCCTCATTCAGCTTATCTGGAAATGTGAGCAGAGTGAGTTTGAGATGAACGCCAAGCGGGTATTGAAGAGTTGCCACTATGTAGGTTCTTACTGCAAGTCTAAGTTCTTAGGTGCCTGTGTTGAAAAACGGCAGTCATATTGCTGCTTTACTTCGCCACTTTCACGGATCATTCAAGAACAAGTACGTCCTCAATTGGGCCTTGGTTGGGGCAGTGCCAAGTCACCAAACTGTGAAGGTTTGACCGCGAGTCAGTTAAACCAGGTAGATTGGAGCCAAGTCAATCTGGATGAGTGGATAGGTATCTTATCGATAACAGGCAACCTACCCGAAGTACCGTCACTGGATCTGGAACGACTCACAGGCTCAGGAAGTACGCTAAACGTTGATGGAAACCGTCAAAGTGCCGCAGACAGAGCCATTGACCGGCTAAACGGAATGGATGCTCAGAAACTGCGTCAGGAGGCGACGGAAGAAATTTCGGGAAATAATTGAGCACGTCCTTCTAAAATAGCTGCGCCAATAATGTTCCATATTGGTTACTTTAATGCGTTTTTCCGCTTTAAAGTAACCATTTTTGTACTTTGTGATCACAGATCGAACATATTTCAGCTAACGCGCTTTTGCCCCAAAACAAGTCTAGTCGAGCGTCGCAAATGAGCGATCAGCGGACGGTGAAAAATGTTCAGCTGATACCGTTTTTATATCCAAAATCAACAAACTTCCCCCATATTCAGGTAAATGAGCAATTTGCGCATTTTTGTCCTTAGACCACGTCATTAACTTTCAAATATTTTCATAGCTAGCAAAAGGTTAGCTAATTTGATAAAAACGTATGAACCAGAAAAGTGAGCTATTACGTGGTAGAAATATGCGCGATTTGCACACTATTAAATTGTTGAACTAAGCCGCTGCGCGGAGTCGCAAACATCCCAATCAACGACCACACTTACCTTGAGATTTAACCCATTAATCTGGAGGTAACAATGAACTCTCTCATTGAACAAGTCGCCACTGAAATTGAACTCATGGGCTATTCACAACGAACTCGCGAGACCTACTGTGGTTGCTTACAGCGCATTGAGAACTATTTCAGTAAATCCTTAGCGCAAGTCACGGATGCGGAATTGAATCACTATTTTAATGAGCCTGAGGTGCGCCGATTAACCCGAGCGAGCCAATTGGTGCAAATTAATAGTGTCCTCTTCTTATTCAAACACATACTCCACCGGCCGTTGCAATTAGCCATCACTTTACCCAAGCAACGGCATAAGCCACCCCAATATTTAAGCCGACAAGATATCCACTTACTGATTCACCATTGCCAAGATTTACGTTTAAAAACCATGATAATGCTCAGTTATGGCTGTGGATTACGCTTAAATGAATTAACCCACCTCAAAGTGGCACAGATTGATGGGCAACGTAAAACGGCCTTTATTGAACACGGCAAGGGCAACCAGTCTCGTTATGTGGTGATTCCTGAGACGGTATTGCATCAACTCCACGTGTACTGGCAAGCCTATCACCCCAAAGAGTGGCTGTTCTATTCTCGCTGGTTAGCCTCCCAACCTCTCAGTAGCTCCACCTATACGAAGGCACTGAAAAAAATCGCCGCACAGCTTGGGCTTAAGGATAAAGTGAACGCGCATCAGTTACGCCATGCCTATGCCACGCATCAATTAGAGGCAGGGATGCCGTTGCATCAATTACAGCACCAGCTTGGGCATCGCAGCATTAAAACGACCGAGTGCTATCTGCATTGGTTGCCAGAGCTTGGGCATGGGGGCGTTGATTTACTAGCCAACTTGCAGTAACGCATGCCACCGCTTCATCTGGCGGATATTCTCAGCCAAGGATTACCGCATTACCAACAACAGCACCGATTAACCCGTCAACAATATCAAGTGTGTGCACATATCTTGGCGTGTAGAACAGGACAACTCGGTTATCAACAGTGGCGTTGTGACCAGTGTGGTCATGAGGAGCAATTTAGTTGTAGTTGCAGAGACCGGCATTGTCCTCGCTGCCAAGGACAAGCCACGCAAGCTTGGATTGCCAAACAAGCGATGTCACTGCTACCTTGCCCTTACTTTCACTTAGTGTTTACCTTACCGCATGAACTTAACCTAATCGCACACTATGCACCTAACGTGCTTTATCACTGTTTATTTAAGAGCCTTTGGCAAACACTCATGACATTCGCTGCCCATCGTCATCAGGGTCAACTCGGCATGACTTGTGTGTTGCATACTTGGGGGCAAAACCTCAGCCAACATATTCATGTGCATTGTTTAATCCCCGCAGGTAGCCTCAATCGACAATCGCAGTGGCAACCTATCACTAAAGGTTATCTCTATCCTGTTAAGGCTTTATCCACTGTGTTTCGAGGTAAAATGATAGCGGCACTCAAGGCACAATCCATAGCGCTACCGTCATTACCCGCCACTTGGTGCGTGTACAGCAAAGCCTGTGTCTACCCACATCAACTCTTGCACTATCTTGCACGTTATACCCGCAAAGGTGCCTTATCTGAATCACGATTAGTGAACTATAACGCCAGTCGTGTGCGCTTTCGTTACAAGGATTATCGTGACAACAATAAAACCAAATTCATGACCTTAAGTATGGATGAGTTCATTCGGCGCTATTTACAACATGTCCTGCCTAAAGGCTTTATGCGTATTCGCCATTATGGCTTTTTAGCCAATGCTTGTCGTAACAAGCGCATCCCCCTCATTCGAGCACAGTGCCGTGATTTAACCGATAAAATCGCCATGGATAACGTGGAAACCAAACTGCATTGGGTTTGCTCGCACTGCCATCAAGGGCAATTGATATTCGTCGCTATCGTGCTCCCCTTAACGCAACAGATAAGAGGATTGGATTCAAGTTAAACAATGATGACGTCAAACCATTTACGCAAATATTAGACTGAATGCCGCCTGATAGACTGGCGCTTGCGTGTGTAAAAAATACACTTGCAATTAACCAGAAAAGTAACGTAAATTAAGACCATTAATCGACTGAACGACAGTGACAATGGAATGCAATGATGAAGATAAATCGGATAACGTCATCAATCATCCTCAGGCTTAAAAAAGCAAATTCCATTAGCATAAATGATTCCAATACAGTGATTCACAAGTCGCCGTCCGTTCAACAAATGATTTATTTACACTCATGTGTAAATAAATACTAAAACGTTAGATTTCATGTTAGCTATAATTTCGCAATATTTAGTATAAAAACCATAACTAGGAAAAAAGATATGACTGAGAATGCCCAAAAAAATGCAAAACCTTTTTCTCAAACGTTTTTTCATGGAACCAAAGCAGATCTTAAATTGGGAGATCTTATAGAAACAGGGTTTAATTCAAATTTTGGACAAAATAATAAGGCTAAGTATATATTTTTGACAGCTACACTAGATGCTGCCATTTGGGGAGCAGAGCTTGCCCTAGGTAATGGTCGCGAAAGAATTTATTTGGTTGAGCCAACAGGTCCAATTGAAAATGATCCTGACCTAACGGATAGAAAGTTCCCAGGGAATCCAACTATGTCATATCGTTCAATCCATTCATTTAAAGTTGTAGGTGAAGTATCAAGCTGGCAGGGTCATTCAATAGAGCAAGTTAAAGCAATGAAAGATGGTTTAAATAAACTACATGAACAGGGCATTAACTCTTTAAATGAAATCTAACAAGTCGGTGCACATGACTGCTAACACGTCACTCGGTTTGCTCTGCCTTCGGCAGTTTAGCAAACTCTTCGTGCCTTAGTTTGCGCAGCATGTGACCTAGGCGTTAACAACGTCCGCAAATGGCACAGAGCCGTTGGTCGGCTCTAACTCATTTCTGTCCAAAACTGTTTTACAAAGTCCACAACTGCAATTTAGAAGAGCCCCTTCGAGAGGGGCTGGTTGATGGGAGCCCAGTTGGCTAGTTGGCGGGGGTATCTGTTTCCTCTTCAGTGATATCGTCATCGGTTGAAGGCACAGCTTGCTCAACTTCTGCTTCTTTACCCTTAGCTTGGGCTGATTTTCGTGCTCGAATTTCGATATCAATTATGCGTCGAGCCAGTTTGATAATGCGCTGTTGCCATGCGTAGTTGCCATCAACACGTTGTTTGTTGCTAAGCACGCTAGATAACCAAAGTGTGTCCATTGAAATCATCAATGCATCGAGTTTGCGAACTAAGCCGACAAACTGGCCAACCTGGGGCGAGCTGATTTTGGCGTTGAAGGTTATCGGGTCGGTGTAGTCAGGTACTTCATCGATGCCATTGGACTCCATCAGTTTGTCCAAACGATCTTGTTCGTTGTCTACCGCCTTAGCGCAATCTTCGATCAACTGGCTAATGATCTGTTCCACTTCATCAATTTCGTTCTCATCGCCAATGATGCGCAGGATGACATCGATTCCGTAAAGCGCACTGACCGTCCGTCTAAAAACACGGTCAACGACACGTTGCGCCTGTAAGCTGTTAATTGTAAATGATTGTTCAAAGATGGGTTTTGAGTAATTGGGTTTTGCTTGGGCCATAAGTTTGCTCCTGATATGACAATAATCAGTTCCTAGCCTAATCCTCTGTGAGGTAATGGCCTTTCAGCTAGGTGGAAGAATTGAGCATCTTTCTGACTATCCTGTCTGGATAAGACGGTTACACTGACTTTCAAATATTGCTGATCTGTTTCAGTGATATCTGCGCCTGAGAGCATGAGCTCAAAGGAAGCCCGCCGCTGAGTTTTCTCAGTGGTACTAAGAGGTAGCTAGCCTCCTTAAACAAATAGCCTGCATGTTTTTACATGCTCAACCATGCGTTCCTTGCGGTTCGCCTTTTCACCACCCAACTGGGGGAGTTTTCCCCAGTTGGGGGTGACTCCTTCAAAACTAAATTAAGGAGTCACCAATGGAATATATCTTCGGATTTATTATCCAAATCGCAGGCATTATGTTGCTTGCAAAACTGAGCTGGTCGCTTTTGCGATTGGTTGCTCGTCAAAGCGTGCGCCCGTTTCGATTTGTCCTTACTCAAATCAAGCGTTTGCTCACACCAACACCAAAACGTCGTCCAATGGCAGTGCCTAAAGCTCCTGGTATGCCCCGTTTGACATCTGCGTTTTACAAAGAGCCACATCAGTACGACATGGCTTTACTCGAAATACCAACCTATCTGCGTCGTCAGTCTTCTTTGCCCAGCCGGGTAGAAGCGACTGTGTGCACAGAGTTCAACTAAGACGAGGAGAACATCATGAAAAACCAAGTAACACTCATAGGCTACGTTGGCGCTGAGCCAGAGACACGAGCCTATCCATCAGGTGATTTAGTGACCAGTATTTCACTGGCCACTTCTGAGAAATGGCGCGACCGTCAATCCAATGAGCTCAAAGAGCATACGGAATGGCATCGGGTCGTTTTTCGAGATCGTGGTGGATTTAAGTTAGGGCTAAGAGCAAAAGATTTAATCCAAAAAGGAGCGAAGCTTTTTGTTCAAGGTCCTCAGCGCACGCGCTCATGGGAGAAAGATGGTATTAAGCATCGATTGACCGAAGTGGACGCGGACGAGTTTCTGCTTCTTGATAGTGTGAACAAAACATCTGAGCCATCAGCGGCGGATGATGCGGGCTCCCAAGCTAATTGGGCACAAACTTATCCTGAACCAGATTTTTAACCGAGCAAAAACGCTTAAACCCAGCCGGGAGTACTTTCCCGTCAGGGGCAGACTCCCACTTTGATTGTCGGAGTCCACAATGGAAAAACCAAAGCTAATCCAACGCTTTGCTGAGCGCTTTAGTGTCGATCCAAACAAGTTGTTCGATACCCTAAAAGCAACAGCATTCAAGCAACGTGACGGTAGTGCACCGACCAATGAGCAGATGATGGCGCTCTTGGTGGTTGCAGATCAGTACGGCTTGAACCCTTTCACCAAAGAGATTTTTGCGTTCCCTGATAAACAAGCTGGGATTATTCCAGTGGTAGGTGTCGATGGATGGTCTCGCATCATCAATCAACACGACCAGTTTGATGGCATGGAGTTTAAGACTTCAGAAAACAAAGTCTCACTGGATGGCGCGAAAGAATGCCCTGAATGGATGGAATGCATCATCTACCGGCGCGACCGTTCGCACCCAGTCAAAATCACTGAGTATCTGGATGAAGTCTATCGGCCGCCTTTTGAAGGTAACGGCAAAAATGGCCCTTACCGTGTAGATGGTCCATGGCAGACGCACACTAAGCGAATGCTAAGACATAAATCCATGATCCAGTGTTCCCGCATCGCGTTTGGCTTTGTGGGAATTTTCGATCAAGACGAAGCGGAGCGAATTATCGAAGGCCAAGCAACACACGTTGTTGAGCCATCTGTGATTCCACCCGAGCAAGTTGATGATCGAACCCGAGGGCTTGTTTACAAGCTTATCGAGCGGGCGGAAGCTTCAAACGCTTGGAATAGTGCATTGGAATATGCCAATGAACATTTTCAAGGTGTTGAACTGACGTTTGCGAAACAAGAAATATTTAATGCACAGCAACAAGCAGCCAAAGCGCTCACACAGCCTTTAGCTTCTTAGCGCCACGCATTCATTCTACTAACCCTGGCGGGATTATTCTCCCGTCAGGGGGAAGGTCTCGTCTTTTTTTGGAGATCTTCCATGACTAAATCAGCCTCACTTTTTCGCTTGGTACTGGTTGTTGCCCTTGTCGTAGGTTCGATTCAAGCCGGTAAAGCGGCAATTGATTCGGTTCAAGCAAGTGTTGTTCAGCACCAAACAGCGTTAGCACAAGCTGCAAAGTAACCACTTAACCCTGAAGGGGAGTTCTCTCCTTCGGGGGAGTCTCCCCTCAAAGGAGGCAATATGAAGGTTATCGACCTATCACAACGTACTCCTGCATGGCACCAGTGGCGCATTGCAGGGGTTACGGCATCTGAAGCCCCAATTATTATGGGGCGTTCACCCTACAAAACACCTTGGCGATTATGGGCAGAAAAAACCGGATTCGTATTACCGGAAGACCTGTCTAATAATCCCAATGTGCTTCGCGGTATACGGTTGGAGCCTCAAGCAAGGCGAGCATTTGAGAATGCGCATAATGACTTTCTTCTGCCGTTATGTGCAGAAGCCGATCATAACGCAATCTTTCGAGCCAGCTTTGATGGCGTCAACGATGCGGGCGAACCCGTTGAACTGAAATGTCCTTGCCAGTCAGTTTTTGAGGATGTGCAAGCTCACAGAGAACAAAGTGAGGCGTACCAGTTGTATTGGGTGCAAGTTCAGCATCAAATACTGGTCGCCAATAGCACGCGTGGTTGGTTGGTTTTCTATTTTGAGGACCAACTGATTGAGTTTGAAATACAACGAGACGCGGCGTTCTTAACTGAGTTGCAAGAAACAGCGCTTCAGTTTTGGGAGTTAGTACAGACCAAAAAAGAACCGTCAAAATGCCCAGAGCAAGATTGTTTTGTTCCCAAGGGTGAAGCTCAATACCGCTGGACATCGTTGTCTCGCCAGTATTGCTCAGCACATGCCGAAGTGGTCCGACTGGAAAACCACATTAAATCTTTGAAAGAGGAAATGCGAGACGCTCAGTCAAAATTGGTCGCTATGATGGGTAACTACGCTCATGCCGACTATGCTGGGGTCAAACTCAGTCGCTACATGATGGCGGGCACGGTGGACTATAAGCAATTGGCCACCGATAAGTTAGGCGAGCTGGATGAACAGGTTTTAGCCGCTTACCGAAAATCGCCACAAGAGCGGTTGCGCATCAGCACCAATAAGCCAGATCAGCCCGTTGAAACACCAATCAAAATCAGTCTTGAGCAAGAGAACTTGGTTCTGCCAGGTGACTCGCCGAGCTCATTTTACTTTTAACGTTCACTTGGAGCCGATTTCGGCTCCTTTCTCATGCGCTTACATCGAGTGCATCAGAAAGCAGTTTCACTCGTAGCCAATGCTGGGTACGAATGATAGAGCGAGCTGAACTCTTATATACACAGCCATACCACAATCAACACACCACCTGACGGGGACTTCATTCCCTGTTGGGGCATGGGGCCTCGTTAAAACTAATGAGGTTTACCATGACAGAACAATCCCCATTTTTGGTTCAAGTGAATCAAGCGTTTAATGTCCCGGCTCCTGATGCTTTCGTTCTGGAAGGATATGGTGCCGACACTACCCATCCAAACATTCCCGTTCGCAAGGACGAGTATGTTTTTAGAAAAGAAGACTTACGTGACGTATTGGCGTTCTTGTCTCACCCAGACGGTGACGGTTTGTATATTACAGGCCCCACGGGATGCGGTAAGACCTCGCTAATTTGCCAAGTTGCTTCTCGATTGAATTGGCCTGTTCAGCAAATTACTGCGCACGGTCGATTGGAGTTGTCCGATCTTATCGGTCACCACACACTGGTTAATGGCAACATGACCTTTGTGTATGGGCCGCTGGCACTGGCTGTCAAGCATGGCCATTTGCTGATCATTAATGAAATGGATCTTGCTGAGCCTGCTGAACTGGCTGGGCTCAATGACATTTTGGAAGGTGCCCCTTTGGCCATCGCACAAAATGGCGGAGAGATCATCATGCCACACAACAAGTTTCGTTTTATCGCAACCGGCAACAGTGCGGGCAGCGGTGACCAGACGGGCTTGTATCAAGGTGTGCTTCAACAGAATTTGGCTTTTCTTGATCGCTTTAGAATCATCGAAGCGACCTATGCAGAGCCTTCTGTAGAGGAAGCCATTCTGGAGAATGTTGCGCCGGGCTTGCCAGAAGTCTTTCGCCAAAAAATGGTGAAAGTGGCTGGTGACATTCGTCGTCTTTTTATTGGGGGCGCGGATGGCGGTGCAGAGCTTAGTATCACCATGTCCACTCGGACCTTGGTGCGCTGGGCAAAGTTAACACTTGCTTTTAAAGGTGCTCCTAACGCAGTGGAGTATGCACTGGTTCGGTCTTTGACGGCTCGTGCTGAGTTGGAGCAACGTGAAGCCATTCACCGTATTGCCGCTGATGTCTTCGGTGACCACTGGGAGGATTGATGATGGAAAAGTGCTTTGCTCTTTACCGTTACAGTCATTCTGATGGAACAGCCAAAGAATGGGCCATTTACGTTGGATCAGATACCCAGGAGATTGAAGTTCGGTTTGGAAAAGCCGGTCAATTGTCGCAGCAGCGATTGATTGACTCGACTGATCCTAACGCTGAAGCAGACCGACGAATCAATGAGAAAATCAACAAGGGTTATCGATTTGTTGGACAAGTCGGTATTGATCATCAAGGGCGGCCATTTGAACTCTCAAATGCGCTAGATAGCGTCGCGTGCGCCAATAACGTCAGTTGGGAGTTTCGTACTCGCAAGGACGTCAATGGCCAAATCTCGCTGGCGCAAAAAGCGTTGTTCGATATGGCAAAGCTGCTTGAAGCCTATGGCTTGGCTGTTTTTGATGATAACCAGGTCAGGATTGGAGAATGGTCATTAGGGTTTTGCAAAAGCGCATTACCTAGTACCAATCAAATCAGCATAGTGTCGGGTGAAGGCGCTGGCATTGTTAACACGGATGATGGCCCGTGGCCATTGTTGCTGTTACTGGCCTTTAAGCGCCAATTACCACCTCTGTGTTCGCTCACAGTAGCGAGTCCTGAAGGGATAGAAGTATCCGACCAACTGAAGTTGGAAAAAGATGTATTGCGGTTGCTAGGCAGTGATTTAGAGCGGGTTCGCCCGATTGCTGAAGCACTGGACTTAATGCCTGCGAAAATCGATCTCAACCAATCGTCGCCTGATTCGCAAAATTACTATTTCTGATAGTGATGTTGCCATTAGCGCGTCAACGACTACCACCCAAACGGGGGCCATTGCTCCTGCTGGGAGTGGTGCGTCCCCATCTCGCATGAGGATGCACTATGAGTATTCAAACCCTCGACAAACTTTTGATTTGTCACATCGACTGTTCCATCTGGAGCGGTAGAAAAAAACTAAGGCCTGAAGATTTCAGACTAGCCAATGGCAGCCAACTTCCACCGAAGGATGTTGCCAGCTTAGGGAGTAAAAAAATTTGCGCCCCTGAGGCATTGGCGAACTTTGAAAGGCTTAAGAAAGAAGCGCAACGCTTGTGTGAGCAAGTCGGTGTGCGGTTTTTAGGTGGCTATGCCGTCCCTGAAGACCGAATTGATCAGATTGTTCCAGAGCTTGACCGGATCGGTCAGGAGTTTGCGCAGTGCAAGCAGTTGTTCTTGGACAACTATGATCAGGTGACGTTTGACTGGGTTGCAAAACACCCGGAATTTGCAGATGCAATCCGGCGTGCGCTGTCACCCATTGAAGATGTGGAACAACGGCTTCAGTTCGATTATGCCATCTATCGAATGCAACCGGCTGAACAAGCTGGTGGCTTAGATGACAAGGTCAATGGCATGGGACACACCCTCTTTAGGGAGGTGGCTCGTGATGCTAATGAACTGTTTGAGCGTTCCGTTGCAGGAAAGAATCAAATCAGTCAACGTGCCCTTAATCCTCTGAAGCGGTTAAGAGACAAGTTGGATGGTTTGTCATTCCTGGATCATCGAGTTCAGCCGATGGTTGAAGCGATGGACAATTTATTTGTTCGTCTGCCGAAGACTGGCCCTGTGACAGACAATCTCTATCACGAACTGATGGCGACCATTTTAATTTTGTCTGATCCAGACAAGATGAGAATGCACGGTGAAGGTCAATTGGATATCAGACAACTGATGCCCAAACCTGAACCTAAACCCGCACAGCCAGTATCTGCTCAGGCAGATAACTTACGTGCAATACCACAACCAACCGTCAGACCAAACCTTGGTTCGACTGTACCAAACTCATTTTATTTCTAACGTCCTTGAGGGCATGTTGCCCTGAAGGGCGCATGTCCTCTGAACTATGTAAGAGGAAATTATGCAATCAACCATCCATAACCCCAGCCAACTGAACCAGTTTGAAGCACATTTTCGTGGTGTGACTGATGCGGTTGAAAGTGAATCGATACCAGAAGTGGCGTGTTGTCGAACGTTAGTACAACGGTCGTACTCAACACATAGTGTCGTGATCCCCAAGAACCCTGTTTTGATCGCAGATGCGGACGCACAAGGAGCTTGGGTAACGGCCATGGTATTTGTTCCAAACATGGCATTGCAGCAAACCGCTTTTGAGCGGGCCTGGCTGCAATATCAACACGAGGTGTCTACTCAGTTACAAGACCAGTACGGTCTGACATTGGATGACATCCTGAGTTTAGACCAGCTTAAAACGTCATTTGAGCAGCACGAGAGTCCAGCTCAATTGGTGGCTTGGTTAGGTCAAAAATACGATCTGGATAAGCTAAAAGCACAGGTTTAAACACTCACATTCCCAGCGGGGAAACGCTCCCGCTGAGGGAGTATTCCCCCTAATGATTAGGAGACTCCCATGAATCATCCATTAAAAAACGCACTGCCAATCGTTGCCGCCGCTTATGGCGAAAAGTTTGGTGTGAAGGTGCTTATTCAAGGACAAGATGCGTTTACCGATGGTGAGCGGATTGTGATCCCATCAGCAAACCCAGACGACCCACACTATCAACAGATAGCTTGGGGTTATCTGGCTCATGAAGCGGCGCATATTCGGCATACTAATTTTGACATGGTGCAGAAGGCGTCGTCCAAACCGATCCGTAAGGCACTTCTCAATATCATTGAGGACGTTCGCATTGAAAACGAATTGGCAAAGGATTACCCCGGAACCCGGCGCAGTATTTCGCAAGTGATTGAGTACATGGTGGACACTCAACAAATGTGTGTACCTGAACAGCTTGAGCCTGCATCTAACTTGCAAGCATGGTTGTTGTTCCGCTTGAGATGCCATTTTCTCGGTCAGAAAGCACTGACGCCTTTGTATCAAGCAGTTGATGAAAGAGTGAGACAACTCTTTCCTGCCGCAGCGATGAGCCGGTTAAGCGCCATGCTGACAGCAGTGCCTAGCTTAGGCTCTACAGGTGAAGTGCTGAAACTTGTCGATGCCATCGTTGCCATGTTGGAAGACGAATCTCGTCCACCACAGGGTGAGTCGGATGCTGATAGCGGTAATGACATTGGACAAGATGTGAGTAATGACAGCAGTAGTGACAGTCAAACCCCAGAAACAGACTCGTCTGCAACAGGGGATGCTGCTGAAACGGGTGATTCTGATAACTCTGCTCAAGCTGACAATTTGCGACAAGCCTTAGAGGCCAGTGCTGCTCAGTTTGAACCCGATACCTTTGCCCAAGTGGCAGAAGTGTTGTCGGAACAAGCTGAAGGACATCAGGGCGTCACTCCACTCAGTTTGCCCCAAGCAGAGCACGCTATGTTCGGTGATGAGGCCATCTTGACCTTATCGGCGTCTGAGTCCGCTCAAATTCGAGCCCGACTTAGGGGCATGGTTCAGTCCAGTCAGGACAATCGGAATCATGCCAAAAGGCACGGTCTTCGAGTTGCAACCCATCGTCTTGCCGCTTCACAAGCCGGTGAGTCGAGATTGTTTATTCAAAGGCAACCTCGCATTGCGCCTAATGCTGCTGTGCACTTGCTGGTCGATATATCGGGTTCAATGGGTAAACCCATTGGCGAAGGTAATCGAAAGTACTTTCATGTTGCCAATGAAGCCGCTTTGGCTTTGGCCATGGCACTGGAAGGCATACCGGGTGTTGTACCTGCGGTCAGTTATTTTCCTGGTATTCATCAGGAAGTTTCTATCGCGTTATTGCCCAAGCAATCGGTTCGACATCGGGCCGCCTGCTTTGACCAAAAACCACGAGGTTGTACGCCTATGGCACAAGCGATGTGGTTTGCGGCAAACAGTTTGTTAGCGCAAAAACAGAAGCGAAAGCTAATGATAGTGCTAACGGATGGTGACCCAGATGATTGGGCTGCCACGCATGACATTGTTGACCGGTGCAGACGCAGTGGCTTTGAGCTGCTGGGGATCGGGATTCAAACACGCAGTGTTGAGAAATTCTTTCCTCAAAGCATTGTGATTAATGACGTCAAAGATCTAAAGCGTGAGTTATTCGAAGTAACACAACAACTGTTAATTCAGTAACCACATCAATTTTACCACCCTGCGGGGACGATTCCGTCTCCGTCAGGGCATGGGTTCGTCTCCGCTTTTTTTTGGAGACTCCTATGAAAAACAGAAAGTTCTTAGCTGGCGAAGAAGCCTGTACTTACATCGTTCCTGAGCAAGTGACTGAAGCAGATATATTAGATATGGCGCTCAAGCTTGCCCGTGGTCGATTGAGTAAAGGTCGCAAAATTGAACAGCCATCATCGGCGTTTTCATACCTGCAAACACTGATGCACGAGTATGAGCACGAAGTCTTTGGCGTACTGTTTCTTGATACAAAGCATCGCGTCATTCGATTTGAAGAGCTATTCAAAGGCACTTTAGATGCGGCGAGCGTGTATCCAAGGGAAGTAACAAAGCGTGCGCTAGAGCTTAATGCGGCAGCAGTGATACTGGTTCATAACCATCCATCGGGTGATCCTGAGCCCAGTGAAGCTGATAAACGCATAACTCATCGACTTCGTGACGCCTTGTCACTTGTTGATATTCGAACGCTTGACCATGTCGTGGTCGCATCCGAGGGCTGCGTTTCGCTTGCCGAACGCGGTTATCTTTGATGAATGGGCGCATTGCCCATTCTCCTACATCACAAAAGCAGTCCCATCAGCACACATCAGCACAGCTCGAATTTCTATTTGAGTTTGATGATGCCCCTGTCACTTGGTCTGACACAGAAATCTGGCAGTTACGCGAAGGCATTCTTTTGGATGCGATCCGTGTGTTGCTGGACGGTCGTGTCAGTACTCGGTTGCGCAAGGATGTGTTGTCGTGGATTCAAAATGACGAAATAGCGCCATTTTGCTTTCGTGTTTGCGCGATGGCTGCGGTTGTCGATCCTGATGTGCTTCGTGATTCCATCATGTGGCTATTAAGACGACATGGTATCCAGCTTGACTAACGTTCCTGCATTAACCAAACGGCTAATGCAGGTCTTAAGCTGACTTTTACCACCTGTGGTAGGAGTCGGCATTTTAATTAAGGAGGTTATATGGCGTTACCTTTACAAATTGACACAGTAAGGCCATATCTCAATGGCCAATGGCTTCAAGTCTTGGCGGCATTGGTGCCAGAACTTGATGCCGCTATTGCTCGAAAAGGCCGTCATGTGGCTTGTCCTGTTCACGGCGGTCGTGATGGCTTTAGGCTGTTCAAAGATGCTGAATATACCGGAGGTGGCGTTTGTAACACCTGCGGTATCTTTCATGATGGCTTTGAACTGTTGTCTTGGATCAATGGATGGAACTTTGCTCAGTCTATTGAAGCAATCGGCCAGGTTCTTGGTATTCAACCCGGACAAATACAAGCGCCTACTCGGCCAATACCGAGTAACGCTGTTGATTGGAGGGCTAAAAAGCAGGAAGAAGACAAAGCGATTATCTATCGCTTGAATCAAACCTGGGGAGAAACGATATCTCTTGCAGATACTCGTGCGCAACCAGTTTGGAACTACTTGCATCGTCGTGGCATTGTTACCCGGCTTCGTCCTGAATGGGATTCGGTGCTGAGGTTTCATCCAAGCTTGCCTTACCATGATGAAGATGGTCTGTTTATCGATAGCTACCCAGCGCTGCTAGGAAAAATCGTTACTCAGCAAGGGCGTTCGGCCACGTTTCATCGGATCTACCTAAGTGAAGATGGATTCAAAGCGCCGGTTGAAAAGCCTAAAAAGATGATGCCCATACCCAGTGACAGAACAATCACTGGTGGTGCCATTCCTATAGGTAAGCCTGGTGAGGTATTAGGTGTTTCTGAAGGCATCGAAACAGCTTTAGCGGTTACCAGAGCTACGGGACAGACATGTTGGTCGGTTGTGAATGCAACGCTACTGGCTAGGTTTGAACCACCAAGTAATGTGAAAATGCTGTACATCTGGGCAGACCACGATCTCTCTGAGACCGGCCTGAATGCAGCGAATGAACTCAAGAAAAAAGCTTGGCAAAAAGGCATTCTGACACAAGTCTTGATCCCTCCGATACCAACGTCACTCGGCGTGAAAAGTTGGGATTGGAATGATGTACTGAATGTTTACGGTGCCATGGGCTTTCCGAAAGTTCATATCTGATCCAAGGGGCTTCGGCCCCTTTTTTTGCGCCTTGCATATTTGAAAAAACATGGAGAATGAAAAATAGATAACCAATAGGAGAAACAAACATGATGGTATTAACCCTGTTAACAAAGCAGATTGATGGTGAGTTTACGGTTTACTGGAAGACCGGTCTTCGAAGAGGTGGCGAGCTAAAGGTCAATTTAGGTGAGCAATACGACAAGCTACCTGAGCAGCAAAAGCCAATTGCAGCTGAGCTTTATGCTATTCATCACCTACTGTCAATGAAAGAGGTGATGGGGAGTAACCGAAGCGGTAATGGGCTTCAAATCCGGGTCAGTAAAGGAGCCATCAAAAAGTTACAGAAACAACGCTCAACTCAGCATTCACTTTACAGCCTGACTAGGTTCTTGCTCACCCGTTACCAGGAAGCAAAGATCTCGGTAGAGAAACGGGAAGATTGGCTCTCATATTCCTTTGAAGAATACAGCGTCGATAATGCTACTGTGAGAGAAATCGATGAGGTAATAAATGTTCCGAACATTGGACCTGTCGTGGTGACTCGTCATGCACTAGAAAGATTCGTGGAAAGGCTTTCAGACGGTGTACCTAAGCATCCTTGGAAGGCTTTGTGCACAAAGCTGTTATGTTCTGCGCTAACTAAAGCCGAGTTACCAGAAAGCGTCGCTACTAAAAAAGCAAAAAAATATGCACAAGAGGCCGAATTCTGGCAGCACGTGGAGAGCAAGATGTTCTTTGTTATGATTACGGGTGACCCAATGAAGACATTGGTTACGGTTTTTGCAGTAAAGTAAGCTAATGTAGTATTCGCACTTTATGAATATTACTTATGTGCCAATTGCGGACATTCCTTTCGGTATCTTAATTGGAATTTAAGTTGTGTGTTTATATACAGCTTTCCGCTTGAAACGCCCCGTGCTTTGTTAGACGGGTTGCCCCGTATTTGTCGCCAGCATAATTATCAGCTGTACCTATAAGTTATTGTAAGTTTTAAAAAAGCGGTGTAGTGTTTTAGTACATTAAATTTACAAAGGCGGGTTAACCCGTATTTAAATACGGGGCGACCCGTCGAATAAGCGTTAACCCCTAAGGAAGTATCGTGAAACTATCACTAATGGCAGCAATTTCGAAGAATGGAGTTATCGGAAATGGCCCAGATATTCCATGGAGTGCCAAAGGGGAACAATTACTCTTCAAAGCGATTACCTATAATCAGTGGCTTTTGGTAGGCCGAAAGACTTTCGAGTCAATGGGGGCTTTACCCAACCGAAAATATGCCGTTGTAACTCGTTCAAGCTTCACTTCCAGTGATGAGAATGTATTGGTATTTCCATCTATCGATGAAGCGCTAAATCATCTGAAGACGATAACGGATCATGTGATTGTGTCTGGTGGTGGTGAAATATACAAAAGCCTGATCGATAAAGTTGATACTTTACATATTTCAACAATCGACATTGAGCCAGAAGGTGATGTCTATTTTCCAGAAATCCCCAGTAGTTTTAGGCCAGTTTTTAGCCAAGACTTCGTGTCTAACATAAATTATAGTTACCAAATCTGGCAAAAGGGTTAACAAGTGGCAGCAACTGACCGCCAAAAGTGTCACTTGTTTTGCCAAAAAGCCGGCAAAACAAGCGCCAATTTTGTCGGCAGCTGTGCCAGGCGTTAGGCAATAAGGACAGTAGATGGATTTTCTCAATCGTCACGTTTGGTTAAAAAGAGCATTGATGCTTCTGGCAATTTTAGTAGCAACACCATTTGCCGGTTACCTGCTGCTGTTTGTTGAGGTGGCAGGCTTAGAGGTTGCATTTACTTGTTTGCTAATTATGCTCAAGCCTTTTCTTACCTGGGCGCAGTTTCAAATTGACATAATTAGGGCCACATTTAAGGCCATTTCAAACAATTTCCATAAGCACCTTGCCAGCCGCCCAACAGTATATTTTTCTCATGCTGCTGGTAGTACAGCATTTTTTGCAATTACCGGTGTTATGTTTGTATCGGTTGCCGTTTGGCTGCCTTTATTTATGGTTGGTGCGCAGTATGCCTAACAATACGCATCACTCGCTCCCGTTGGTCGCTGGGACGCCAACCCGCTGCGCGGCTCGTCGCCCGTGTGCTTTGCGTTAACGTCCGCTTATCGCTCAAAGCGGTCCAATCATAAATTTGGCTCGTTAAATTTAGCTGTTGTTACTGTTACTGGTCACAACAGCTAGTCAGAAACACATACGATTCATTCATCTATCTGGCCAATCACTCTTACCGGGATCTTTAGCATGTTAGCTCTATGAAATTTTCTGGAGCTGACAATGAGAACCCCTTTGTTTCCTTGGTTTATCCTATGGGTGACCATCCCAATCATTATTTTTTTTCTATTCATTTTGCCCGCCCATGCTAGTGATGGGCAATTCTATCAGCGTGGGCAGGAAGGCTGGTTTTGGTATCAGGTTATTCCTGAACCTGAGCAGCCTGATGAGCTGATAGAGCCGAAAGCTGGTTTCGTGGAGTCCAGTCAGAGCGAACTAAAGCCTTTTAGTGCCGCATGGTTCCGAGAGCATATGCAATCGTTTATGGACAAGGCAATTGATGAGCCAACGAGTGAGAATGTCAGAGCCTATCTTTATCTTCAGCGCGTCATGATGGATAAGGGCTCACTATTTGCTGATGTTAGTCAGCAGGTGGTCATGGGTGATCCTGTTTTGGATGAAATCAGTCGCAGACCCTTGGCGACCTACGCTGCTAATCGGATGGACCGAGAAGCTGGCGCTCAACGGGATTTTGCTTTAGGTGAAGTAGCAAAGCGAGCAGGCTTGTTCTTTTTCTATCGTTCGGATTGCCCTTACTGCCACGCTCAAGCGCCTATCATCGAATCAATGGCTTTAAACTACGGTTTCGAGGTATTTGCTATTGCTGTCGATGGCTTGCCTTTACCGGGTGGAGAGTTTCCCAATTTCAAAGTCGATTCAGGACAAGCTCAATCATTGTCCGTTAAGACTGTCCCTGCCGTGTTCTTAGTTGATCCACCTAATGTCATCACTCCCATTGGCCAAGGTGCAATGAGCCTTGATGAACTGAATAATCGAATCATTCTCGCAGCCCATCAAGCCGGTTGGATTGACGATCAAACTTACTATGCCACCAGACCTGTTCAACCCGGCGTGTCACTCGCGATGTCAGCCCAAGAGCTTAACGAAAAGATATTACAGGACCCTGAGTTCCTTGTTCGCTATCTGCGTGCAAAAGGAGGGTTATAACGATGAAAAAAGTATTCCAAGTATCGCTAATCGCCTGTGCGATTGGTTTTTCATCTATGAGCCAAGCAAGCTTGCAACAGGAGATGAATCAGTTGTTTGGTTCAATGACCAACACCACTGCGCCTGGTGTATTCGAGAGTCAGCGGCGTGGCGTTATATCTGGTGGAAGCGTTGTTGTCCGTAACAGGATCATGAACGAGAACCTCGTCTCAATGGTGCCTCCGTCATTCCAAGCAGGTTGTGGCGGCATTGATATGTTCGCTGGAAGTTTGTCATTTGTTAACGCGGATCAGTTTGTTCAATTACTTCGCTCTGTTGCTGCAAACGCCAAGGGATATGCATTTCAATTGGCGCTCAGTGCTATGTGTGAGAAATGCTCCCAGCACATGGAGACTCTGCAAAAGAAAATCCAGCAGTTGAACGAGTATTTCGGCAATTCCTGTCAAATGGCTCAGGGAGTCGTGAACGATACCCTGGCTGCTTTTGGTAAAAAGGGGCAAACAGAAGCCAGCATGTTGAGCTCACTTAAAGGGGCTGGAGACGTTTTTACCAGTTGGAGTGAATCCAATGGTAAGAACCCATATGAGAACGCTTCGAGTGTCGCGGCATCTGATGTGAACAAAACGATTAAAGGTAATTTGGTTTGGCGAGCATTGAAACGTCACTCGGCATCAAGCTGGTTTGCATCGGGGGATGACCGTTTTCTTGAAGCAGTTATGTCCGTGACGGGCTCGATCATTGTTGGTGATCTAGCTAATGCCGCTGATGGCCACGGTAAAGCCCCAAAACTGACCAGGCTGAATGGCAATAAAGTGACTATTGAGCATCTAATTCATGGCGGCAACGTCGCTATGTACCGATGTGACACAGTGACGCAAGACGGTTGTCTGAACCCAACAATCACTAATGTGACTCTTACCGGGTTATCAACTCAGGTAGAAAATTTACTTCTTGGTACAGGTTCTAGTAACGGCATTATTTTTAAATTTGCTCGAAATACAGGGGCTGCTAGCTCCACCGAAAAGTCTTTTATGACCTCGGCTCCCGCGAGCATTGGCGGCATGATTCGAACACTTTCTGCATTAAATGAAGGGGCCGCTAGGTCGTTTGCTTCACGAGCAGCACCGTTTATTGCTGTTGAGATGGCCCGAGCATTGGTTGAAGACATGCTCAATGCAGCTAGAAGTACCTCCGGTGTGGAAGATCATGCCTATGCGAAGTTATTAACGGAAGACCTTGAACGTGCACGTCGCCAAATCAATGAGGAGTACGCCGCGTTGCAGCGAAGATACGGCTCAGAGCAAGAGTTGCTGGCACATTTTAACCAGGTGATTCAGACCATTCGCAAACAGCGTTATTACACCGTTAAATCTACGGCGCTGGGGGAATAGGTCATGTGGGAAATCTATTCCATCGGGGATTCGGCTTTTTTAGAGCAGGTCCTGAACGCTGTCGCGATGATCACTGGTACAGGCGATTTTACTTCAATGGTTCGCATTGGCTTGCTCATTGGGGTATTGATGGTCTCTGTCCAGGCCTTAATGCAAGGCGGTCGTGGGATTAACTTTCAACATGTTTTAGTCTCATGGCTAGTCTTTGCAACCATGTTTGGACCCAGTACCCGAGTGAGCATTGAGGATGCGTACACGGGACAAGTTCGAGTGGTTGATAATGTGCCCATCGGTGTTGCTGCCGCAGGTAGTACGATTTCGACTGTTGGCTTTCAAATCACGCGATTGTTTGAAACGGCGTTCTCAACTCCCGCCATGACGGAATACGGCTTTGCATCCAGTTTACAGTCACTGATTAAAGTGAGAAAACAGGTGATGGATCGCTCTGGTTTGGGTGATGCAAATCGTGTCGCCGGTTCGGACATCGAGCAATCGTGGTTTAACTACATCAAAGAGTGCACCTTGATTGGCATCGACATCGGCCAAAAGAACCTAGATCAGGTGCTGAGTGATCCTAACCCGATGACTGCGATTAGGTTTGATTCGCGCATATATGGCACACGCATCATGCTCAGTGGTAGCAGTAGCGATCTGGACTGCACCGATGCCTATAGCCAACTGAAACTCATGACAGAATCAACCTTCATTCCGAGGCTTAAACAGGTTCTGTCAGCCTCATTGGGGACTTCGTCAGCCACTGACACTGATGACGTGATCCGAAATGCACTGAATAACCTTGGTTTGGCTTCGGTTAACACCCAAGAGTACATGACCGCGTCAGTGCTTTTGCCTATTTATGAGCAAAGCGTGACGGGCAAGTATATGGATGATCAAGCTTTCACCGCCGCCGTTATGGTTAATCAAGCGATTGAACAGCGCAATACACAATGGGCGGCGGAGCAGACTCTTTTCCAAAGTATCGTTCGTCCGATGATGACGTTTTTTGAGGGTTTCATTTACGCCATCACCCCTTTGATGGCCTTTGTGATAGCCCTTGGCCAAATCGGGATGCGAATGGCTGGGAAGTACTTGTTAATCCTGCTTTGGATTCAACTTTGGATGCCTGTCATGGCTATCATTAACCTGTATATTCATTTAACCGTTGCAGGGAAAATGTCGGCTCTTGATGCCTTTGCAGGTACAGAAGTGCCATCTTTTGCTGGGATGATGCAGATGGATTCAGTGCTGCAAACCTGGATAGCTACTGGCGGCATGTTGGCGTCGAGTGTTCCGGCAATTTCGCTCATGCTCGTGTATGGCTCAGCAATAACTGCAACCCACTTGGCTGGACGTCTTCAAAACGGTGATGCCATTGATGAAAAGATGGCAAGTCCAGATGTCGCGAAAAATGCCCCGGTAATGCAATCACAGTCAATGTTCCAGAATTCAGCCCTTACGGGTTCTGCTATGACCGGAGCGTCAAACCTACTAAGCAGTTTCTCTGTAGGAAACGCAGTGGGTTCAATGGTCGGCTCTGCAAAAGAATCCATGACTCAGGCAACCCAAGCCTTTAGTCGTCAGGTTGGAAATACTATGAGTCGAACTTTTGGTGAAAAGCTAAGTTACGACAACCTGTCTTCGGTTGGACGTCAGATCGGCTCATCTAACTCCGCATCTAGCGCCGTTGTTAATCAGGTTACTGATGACCTGCAAACTCGGTATGGTTTTGGAGACGATAAAAAAGATGCTGTACGTGGCTTGGTATCTGGCGTGTTATCGGGAGGCCTAAGGGTCGGTGGCGATGGAACTATTACAAATACCGGTGATAAAGAAGTAGCAGATAAAGGGTTCTTGGGAAGATTACTTGGTACAGGGAGGAATGACTCCCCACAAGGTAACTTGCCTGGAGTCGATAAGCCTGAATCCTCAAGAGTGCCAAAAATATCACGGTTACGAGCAGGCTTGGATTTAGGTGGAAACTTTAGTGGCCAAGTTGAGTCGTCAGAGGGCAGTTCTCGGTCAACGACCGCAAATACGCTCACTGGGGAGATGAAAAGCTTGGCATCAAGTGATTCACGACGTGCAGAGTATCGCGATGCAATGGTTAAGGACCTTTCAGATTCAAGACGTTCTGGCATTGAGATGTCCTTGTCTAACCAAGACTATCAGTCACTTCAGAGTTCAGCACAAGACGTTATCACGGCATCAAACCGTTTTAGTGAGCTTGATCAGGCCAGCTACAGTCTATCAGGACAAAGGAACACGGATGGTGCGACGTTAACTCGATTAGCAGCGGATAATCCTGAAGTCATGGATTATTTAGGTCGCTATATGAACCAGCATGTTGAAGCAGGTAACCGATTACGTGAAAACCTTCCAATGTATCAGCGCTTGCTACCTGATGATAATCAGGCGTATGTGGCCGCAGCTATGGAGTCTTTAACCTATAGCAACTCCTCAACGCCCGCTGAACGAGACAATGATTATCAAGCAGCAATGACTGTTATGGCCATGGCTACCGGAGCCGATTTACGATCAATTCAACCGCGCTCTAATGAAGGCTTGTCATCAGCTGCACCTACTTTTGGTGGCACTCAAAGCCAAGTGGTATCGGGTGTATTGGGCGGCTACGAGGATGCTGCAACTGTTCAAACGCAGTTCAACTCAGCTCAATCAGCTTACCAAGCCAATCTGTCTGGTGTTGATGGGCAACTAAATACACATCAACAACAAGCCCAGCAGGCCGTAGCTTCTGACACAAGTACCTATCAATCTGAACTAAACAGTGCAGCTGGCTCTCAGTGGCGATCTCGCATTATGGCTGATGATAGCGGAGTCTCTGGTGCTGAAATGTTCTTTAACAGCGCCAGTGCTATTGGTGATTTCAGTGGCAAGCATACTGATGCAGCACTGCATACCTTGAATCATTTTGGCGAAGATTATGAGAGTTACAAAGAACAGGCGCTTGAAGATCCTGGCTCACGAGGTTTCTTGCACAATGCTACGGTGGCCAGCAAATCAACATGGGATGGCTTAAAAGCAGCCGTTGACGCAGGAACCTCTTTGGAAAACCCATTGACGGCGTTTAATGATGCATACAGTGGATCGAGTTCGCAGTATGCCTCCGAAGTAAACTGGGGCACTAAATCTGAAGCCATGTTGGCTGGGGCATTTGGTGCGGCAGTTAACAATCGATATGGTGAGTTCTTAGAACAGTATGCCGATGATTTTAAACAGGAAGCATACAGCGAAGGGCAGAGAATGGGATTGACCCCGATTCAAAGTCAAGTGTTCGCTCAAGCTTTCAATGAAGGTTTGGCGGGGCGTGTATTCAACTCTGAAGACTCATCGAGTTGGTCGCCTGAGATGCTTGGCCTAAGGGAGCAAATGCTAAATGAGTATCGTCAAAAGGATGAGAGTGGCGCTTACATCCCCGACAGTGTGTCCGAAGAAGATAAAGCATTTGTGGATAAGCAGATTGCAGTGATCTCAAATGCATCCCTTGCGGGAGATTATGCTCAGAACAACTTGATCGATATTAGGGCCTATAACCAGGCATCAGGAAGGAACTGAAAATAGAAGGTAGCCAGCTTGTGGTGAGCTGGCTATTTTTTTGGCCTTTTGGGGAGGATAGATGAGCGACCATCTGCAAATTCGTTTACCCAGTACCAATATTTTTTTTCGCCCAGGCTTAGTTCTCGACCGGTATCTTTCAGTTGTCTTTGAAATAAATGGATTAGTCCGCTTAAGCCTAAGAAAGCTAAACCGACACATAAAATTGCCCAACTCGCTTGCCAATATGCGATTGCTACAAACACTAAGGTGATGGTTATAAGGCCGATAGAACTAGCAGTTGCTTTGAATCCCAAGTAGCTGAAAAAAACGATGGTGCAAATCAGAAATGGCAAAGCCGCTAACTTGGCAAATGCCGTTAATATTTCTGATGGAAAAAAATGAGCCGCGGCCAAAGTCGCCAGAAAAAGCCCCAGTGATATAAACCAGCAGCGTGCTGGTAAAGATTTAAGTAAGTTTGTCATCTTCTTAGTACTCTCAAAGTGCACAGACGGTGCACAATCAAATCATGCATCAGCATGTTAGTTCTCAAAAAGTGCTCTAGTGGTTTGCTCGGCCATAATCTCACACACAGGGCATTTAAGCTGAATGCGCTGTTGTGATACCGTCAAATACAGACTGCCGCATCGACACCGGTGTAAGGATGCAAGCTGTGATCTTAAATCACGAGCTAGAACCCAACCTTCATTGATGGTCAGTTTTTTCCAGGGGATCTCAGCTGGAAGATCTGCTTCTTCTCTTGCAACCAAATACGCATCGTAAGCCTTCATCAAAGCATTGATATTTAATTGCTTGTAGACATTATCACCACCAATATTGACATAAAGCGCCATAAGCAGGGAGCCTTCAACTAATGCTCTTCTGCTTTTGACGATGGCATCAGATTCTGGCAATTGACCAGGACAAGGTGACTTGCCAGTCACTTCTTTATGGAGCCTTCTGATAATGTGGATTGGCAAACCTGTATCGAGCGCGATAATGGTTGTTCGAAATCCGTATTTAATAAGCAGCGAGGCTCGGGTAAATAGCTCACTTTTGGACAGGTTATCAATCATGCATCCCCCTTGTTGTTTAGGGTTGATAATAAATAAGCGATTCTTGGGATACCTGTGCCTTTGCTCTTCACCATCTCAATCAGTTGGCTTTGGTTACCCCTTGGTTGAAACAGCATGAATGATGAGGTCGCCACTCGTTGCAGGTCGTCAACACCGGCATTAATCAGTGCATCAACCACATCGCGTGTAAGTCCAAAGCGCAAGACCGCCTCTTGCGGATCAATTCGCGCTAATTCGCGTGCTGCGTGTAGGTACGCCAAATTTAATTGATAGAAGTCTTGTTGATTGGTTGTCATTGACGGACCTCCAGTTCATGTAAAATATTGCGATAGATAGAAAGCACTCTTTGCCCATACCAGCGTGCACGCTCTTCGTTCCAACTGTGATAGCGGCCTATGCCAAGCTCTAAATCGTTTGGTGAAGACTTGATTGCTTCGGCCAAAATACTGGAGCCGACAGTAAGGTTGGTGATGGGGTCTAGCAGTTCTGCTGCTGAGCTCACCCGATGTCCGTGCCAATGCAAATTGATTTGCATAAGGCCAATATCGAGCTGGTATTTTTCACTCTCTTGCAGTGCTTGGTTTAACAGTTGCTCTGCTTCTGTCTTAGATTTGGCGTAGGTTGCATTTGAACCATTGCGAATTGCGTATGGCCATGGACTAGTCATGTTGAGACCACGATGTGAGGCGGACTCAGCCAAGGCAACGGCGTAGAGCATGACTGGATCAATACCAACACTTTGTGCTGCTTTTTCCCACTGATAGCCCGGAAACGCATAGACTGAAGTGCTTGCGGACATGGCTATCACTAGGGCAACGGTTTTTGCTTTAATCGTTTTCATTTTTGTCCTCTAATTGATTTCCGAGAAGCGCCTGAATGGCTTTCGGGCTTATTCTTTTCAAAGGCACTGCGCTAAAATTGGCGATGCCTCTCGTGTAAACTTGTGCCGCTTTTGACCAGTCACCCACGGCAACAGGCGCTTGCATATCAAATCCTTTTTGCTGGTTCTGATGGTCTGCAATACCCTGTAATAGCCTTGGGTATTCACCCACTTCGTCCCGCAGCAAGTAAGCCTGGTAGCGTGTTAAAAACTCTTTTTGCTTAAAGGGGTATTCCCTGTCGTCAACCTTGCAGAGTTCAACCCATCCCCCCATGTCTGAAATAACGCGGTGAATAAACGCATCGTCAAACATCACGGATGTCCAAGCGCCAACCTGACGAACAGCCTTGTCAACTTTGTTCCAAGCAACCATGGCTCTTGAGCCAGAGTTGCCATCGATATGCTTGATGACGTCAGCGGGCTTTGGAAAAAATTGCCCAGTATCCGGGGATTGAATATGCCGAGTCAGACCGATTCGCACTTCTTCAATGCTGTAAGCACGAAGGGCTTCAAATGCGATGGATAGCAATTGCGGTGATACGCTTTTGCCATACATGGCCCAAGCTGCTCCCCAAACTTCAGCAAACTCGCGTTTATCAACCTCCTGCACTTGAACGAACCTCCCGAATACCTGGTCCGGCCCAGCTTTCAGCAATGCGGCGATTGCTTTCTTCAATATTCAATTGGTGATTGCTGCCCTTTAGGCTCGTCGATGATTGCTGTACTTCATCAATGCGAACGTACTCGTCTTCCCATTGCCGGTTTAAAAGCCAGTTATGTGGCATAGGGGTCTTAGTCCGATCTTGATACTGCAATCGGTTGTCTCGTTGCTCTTTCCAGCGTGTTAGCACTTCCAAGGCGAGTTCATGGTCTTCATTGAGGCCCATGCGTAACCATTCTTCTTTGGCTTTCGCTTTTTTTTCTTTGCGTATTTGTACATCCCAGAAGTCTTCAAACTGTATGTAGTCAACAGTTTTAACTGTTGGTTTATTGCTTCTCTCAGAGTCATCCGACCGTTGAGAGTCCCTTACCGGGTTGCCATCAGGCATAAACAATGATGAAAATTCTTCTGGTAGCCGAGCTTGAAAAGCGGCAAGAGATTTCAAAAGCGATGCCATACCAACGAAGTCGGCAGGTACATCTTTAAGCAACCGAAAGGCTGCTTTACCTTGGTTCGGGTTTTCGATTGGGTTGTGCTTCAGAAAGCTCCGAATCAAAGTCCAACCGGATTCCTCGCAACGAATGAGGAACTGATCTTGTTCTAACTCCTTTAGAGCCTTGGCAACCTGTTGCTCATCCCAGTTCAAGTCAGAAGCAACGTAACCAATCGGCAGTCGAAAGCAGCCAAGCAAATTACAATGTGGGCATGTAAGCAAATACAGTCCTAGCAACTTCGCTGAGTCACTCCAGGACAAAACGTTTTGCTTTAGCCAAAAGCGGGTATAGACCTTGCCATAGTCACGCATGGAGGAACTCGCTTTTGTGTTTACGTAAAATGCTGACCATTATTTGCCCTTAATCCTACTGGTTACTGGCTTTCAGCTCGCTTGGGCATTCGGGATAGATGTCCGGTCTTAACTGAGATCGGGTTACCTGTCCTTGCGTAGCTTGTTCGATGGGTAAAACGAATTCAGCGGGAACTCGCCCTGATTTATTCAACCAAAACCAGACGTTTTGCTGTTTTGAGTTGATGGCTCGTGCTAATGCTGATTGCCCGCCGACCAAGTCAATGGCACGGCGGAGATGTTTTTGTGTCGTGTTGAACACTTCCATACCGTCTCCTGTTACAATAATAACTGTTACAAGATTGAATGTTACAGTTTAAACTGTAGATTAGTCAACAGTTAAAATTGTTGAAAGGCTACAGTTTTATTTGTAGAATACGGGCTTATGAAAACTTTATCCGAACGACTAAACCATGCCTTGCAGCTTACTGGGGTGACTCAGTCTGAGTTGGCTCGTCGCATTGGTATCAAACAGCAGTCGATCAGCCAGATTTGCTCTGGTAAATCGGCTAGGTCTCGTTACACCATGCAGATCGCGGAGGCGCTTCGCGTGAATGCTCATTGGCTCGCCACAGGTGATGGCGAGATTGGCTTGGGGGTCGGTAATGTAGAAGTCGGGCCTGACATTAAGGGAAGAATTCCTCTCATTAACTGGGTTCAGGCCGGTGATTGGACTGAAATAGCGGAGGGATTTGCCCATGAAGATGCTGAGGAGTGGCGTGAAGTCACTGGGAAAGCACATGAGGGTTGTTTCGCACTTCGCGTAAAAGGCGACAGTATGGAAAATCCAAGCGGAAAAAAATCCATACCTGAGGGGGCAGTGATCGTTGTTGATCCTGAGTTACCTTATTCTTCAGGTTCATTGGTTGTTGCGCGTTTGGATGATTCGAAAGAAGCAACCTTTAAGCAGTTAGTTATTGATGGTGAACAGAAGTACCTAAAACCTTTGAACCCGCAATACCCTGCAATACCGATCAACGGCAACTGCACCATCATCGGTGTAGTACGACAAGCTATCATCGATTTTTGGTAGCGAAGGAATTTGTGGTTTAGCCACAGTTGTTCATGAGCTGAAGAAGCAACGATTGCAAACAGCTACAACTGAGCATTGGCGCACGCTGAGAGTAAATGGTAACCGATTAGATAACCATTGATTGTTTATAAAGTCAAGATCAGCGAAAATAGCGGCCAATTACGATTAACACGACGGATTTGACAAGCGAAGAACTGAAAATAGAGTACTTCCAAAAGTGTGTACAAATCCGTGTACAAACTAAAAGAATTTATACATGGCAAACCAAGATTTTCTTAATGAAATCAATAAGCGAAGGACCTTTGCTATCATCTCGCACCCGGATGCGGGTAAAACAACGATTACCGAAAAAGTATTGTTGTTCGGAAAGGCTTTGCAAAAAGCGGGTACGGTGAAAGGCCGTGGCTCTAACCAGCATGCAAAATCTGACTGGATGGAAATGGAAAAAGAACGTGGTATCTCCGTGACCACGTCAGTGATGCAGTTTCCATACAATGACCGCTTGGTTAATCTACTTGATACGCCGGGACACGAAGATTTCTCTGAAGATACTTATCGTACCCTAACCGCTGTTGATTCGTGCTTGATGGTAATCGACGCCGCCAAAGGTGTTGAGGATCGAACCCGTAAATTAATGGAAGTCACACGTCTTCGTGATACGCCAATTGTTACTTTCATGAATAAGTTAGACCGTGATATTCGCGATCCGATGGAAGTTATGGATGAAGTTGAAGATGAATTAAAAATCGCCTGTGCACCAGTTACTTGGCCGATTGGGTGCGGTAAAGAATTTAAAGGCGTGTATCACATTCATCGCGACGAAACGATTTTGTACCAAACAGGTCAAGGTCATACGATTCAAGAAAAACGCGTGATCAAAGGGCTTGATAACCCTGAGCTTGATGCAGAAGTAGGTGATGAACTTGCTGAATTATTGCGTGAAGAACTTGAGTTGGTGATTGGTGCATCGCACGAATTTGACCAAGAATTGTTTTTAAAAGGTGAACTAACACCTGTTTTCTTTGGGACAGCACTCGGTAACTTTGGTGTTGACCATATGCTAGATGGCTTGACTGAATGGGCTCCTGCGCCGCAACCGCGCCAAACTGACGTGCGTGAAGTTGTTGCTGACGATGAAAAGTTTTCTGGTTTTGTATTTAAAATTCAGGCCAATATGGATCCGAAGCACCGTGACCGTATTGCATTTATGCGTATTGTATCGGGCAAGTACAGCCAAGGCATGAAAATGGATCATGTTCGCATTGGTAAAAAAGTCAGTATTTCTGATGCGGTGACCTTTATGGCGGGTGATCGTGAGCGCGCAGAAGAAGCTTTTGCTGGTGATATCATTGGTTTGCATAACCACGGCACGATTCAGATTGGTGACACCTTCACACAAGGCGAAAAACTCAAGTTCAGCGGTATTCCTAACTTTGCGCCAGAATTGTTCCGCCGCATACGTTTAAAAGATCCACTTAAACAAAAGCAGTTGTTGAAAGGTTTGATTCAGTTATCTGAAGAAGGTGCGGTACAGGTATTTAGACCGCTGCAAAATAATGACTTAATTGTAGGTGCTGTGGGTGTACTTCAGTTTGACGTGGTCGTAGCCCGTTTGAAAGCGGAGTACAACGTCGATGCAATGTATGAAAGCGTGAATGTTGCAACGGCGCGTTGGGTAACCTGTGGCGATGCTAAAAAGTTAGATGATTTCCGTCGTAAATGCGAAGTGAACTTGGCGCTCGATGGTGGCGACAATTTAACTTACATTGCACCAACTCGCGTTAACCTTAATTTATCAATGGAGCGCTACCCAGATGTTGAGTTCCATCAGACGCGCGAACATTAAGTTTTATGTCATAAATTGACGGGTTGTGTAGCACTCGTCATTTTAGCTCTGCTGTGCATAGTTGCCTGTGGGGCTTAGCAAAAAAATAAAATTACATGGCTTGGTTGAGTCGAACGCCAAGCGGTGATTAACAGGAAATAGAATATGAATATTCGTCAGATTTTAATAGAAAAAGCGGTTGCAGCTATGGTTGCGGCGGGTCTTCCTGAAGATACAAACCCCGCTGTAACGCAAAGCACGCGTCCGCAGTTTGGTGATTACCAAATTAATGGCGCGATGGGCGCGGCTAAAAAACTTAAAACAAATCCGCGTGAACTTGCGCAAAAGATTATCGACCAGCTTGATGTAAACGATGTTGCTGCAAAAACTGAAATTGCAGGCCCAGGTTTTATTAATATTCACCTAAAACCAGAGTTTTTATCGGCCTCTCTTGAAGCGGCAAATCAAGATGAAAAATTGGGTGTGGCAGAGCACGCACAGCCACAAAATGTCGTTGTTGACTATTCTTCGCCAAACCTTGCCAAAGAAATGCACGTAGGTCATTTACGTTCTACCATCATTGGTGACTCAGTGGTTCGAGCGTTGGAGTTTCGTGGTGACACAGTAACGCGCCAAAACCATGTTGGCGACTGGGGGACTCAATTTGGCATGCTTATCGCGCACCTTGAAGACTTGTTAAGCCAAGGTGTTGATCTTGAGTCCGTTGCTTTGGCTGATTTAGAAACCTTTTATCGCGATGCGAAAAAGCGCTTTGACGATGAAGAAGGCTTTGCTGATAAAGCACGTGATTATGTAGTTAAACTACAAGGTGGCGATGCGCACTGTCAAAAGTTATGGCAGCTGTTTATTGATACCTCAGTTAAGCACTCAATTGAAGTGTACGACAAGCTTAATGTCACACTTAAAAAAGAAGACATCAAAGCTGAAAGTGCCTACAACGATGCTCTTGCCGGCGTTATTGAGTTATTAAAAGACAAAGGCATTGCCGTTGAAGACCAAGGTGCACAGGTTGTTTTTCTTGATGAGTTAGCAAATAAAGACGGTGAACCATCAGTCTTTATTGTACAAAAGTCAGGCGGTGGCTTTTTATATGCAACCACAGATTTAGCAGCATGTGATTATCGTTCTAATAAACTAGGCGCTGATCGTATTTTGATTTTTGTTGATGCGCGCCAAAGCTTGCACTTTAATCAAGTCGAACTAACGGCACGCAAAGCTGGTTTATTACGTGATGAAACCAGCTATGAATTCTGCCCATTTGGTACCATGATGGGTGAAGACGGCAAACCATTCAAAACACGTACTGGCGGCACTGTTAAGTTAGCGGAGCTACTTGAAGAAGCAGTATCGCGCGCAACACAAAAACTCGCTGAACGTGAATCAGATTTAAGTGATGAAGAGCGTGCTGAAATCGCACGTAAAGTAGGTATTGGCGCGGTTAAATATGCTGACCTGTCGAAAAACCGCACCAGCGATTATATTTTCAACTGGGATACGATGTTGAGCTTTGAAGGCGCAACTGCACCGTACTTACAATATGCGTACACACGTGTACAAAGTATCTTCCGTAAAGCGGGTGTGGATGCAAAAACATTGACGGCATCAGTGAACATTGTTGAAGCGCAAGAAAAAGCATTGGCACTTAAACTAATGCAATTCGAAGAAGTGCTCGATCAAATGATTGCTGATGCGACGCCGCATGTATTGTGTGGTTACTTATATGAGCTTGCGAGCTTGTATATGAGCTTTTATGAAGCGTGCCCAGTACTTAAAGAAGGTGTTGAAGACGCAACTAAGCAAAGCCGCTTAGTACTTTGTAATCTTGTTGCTAAAACGCTTGCGAAAGGACTAGACCTATTAGGCATCGAGGTCATGGAGCAAATGTAACCTACTGCATATGCTTCGTTTTGACTGCGTTGCATAAAGCTTTTTACCGAATCACATACATGAAGTATGCTCAGCGGCTAAAAAGCTTTATGCGCCTTGTCAATTTCTCGCCTATTTGTAGGTGATTTAGCAAGGCCTTCGTATGCCTTTTTATTCCCCCAATCACATAGCGGGCTATGCTCATGGGGCTAGATTAAAAACGTTTCTTGCCTAAATGCGAACTAGTTTGCAAATGGCACTTATCATACATGAAGTAATCTCAGCGGCTAAAAAGCTTACTCTTTATTTAACAATCAGGCCTTGTCAATTTCTCGCCGCGAACAGACGATTTTTTATGGGCTAGTATTTCAACTATTTTGTTTGTTGTTACCTTTTATTTTAAATCAATAAAATCACTAATCTTTATTGGTATTCCGCGCGTATCTGTTTACCATTAGCTTATTGATTTCCCAATTGGGAAGTGGGCATCTAGTTGATGGAAAAAAAATGAAAATTGATGATATACGGCGCGAATATTTAAAAGATGGCTTAAACGAGTCACAGCTACAAGATAACCCGATAGACCAATTTGAAAACTGGTTGCAACTGGCGGTTGATGCCAAACTCGATGATCCGACTGCAATGGTTGTTGCAACTGTTGATAGCTCGGGTCAACCGTCACAGCGTATTGTGTTATTAAAAGATGTGAACCCGAATGGCTTTGTCTTTTTTACTAATACGGAGTCTCGTAAAGCACAAGAAATCGCCGGCAATAACAAGGTAAGCTTGCATTTTCCGTGGCATAACTTGGAACGCCAAGTTATCGTTTATGGTACTGCTAAGCCACTGTCTAACCTTGCGGTCACTAAATACTTTTTATCACGACCGAAGGAGAGTCAACTGGCTGCTTGGGCTTCAGCACAAAGTCGTCCTGTTTCATCGCGTTCCGTGCTGATGGAAAAATTCCAACAAGTAAAAAACAAGTTCTCACAAGGCGAAGTCCCTTTGCCCTCGTTTTGGGGGGGCTATTGCGTAGAGCCGCATCAAATCGAATTTTGGCAAGGTGGCGCCAACCGATTGCACGACCGTTTTATGTATCGTTTAGAAAATGGAACTTGGCATAAACAGCGTTTAAACCCTTAATTTATCATTTAAGTTTTACGCTGTTTTTATAACATGTTGCCGCTATTTGATAGTCACTGCCATATTGACTTTACCGAGTTTCAGCACGACCGTGAGCTTGTTCTTACACGTGCTTTTAAAACTGGGGTACGCCACTTAGTTGTACCCGGAGTCACCCGCAAGCAAAGTGAAGCACAGCTCGGTTTATCCACAAATTCAGGCATTCAGCTCCACTTTGCACTTGGTTTGCATCCCTATTTTTTAGCGCATCACCAACACGATGACTTTGACATATTGGCACAACAAGCGCACAAAATTCGTCATCAATTGGTGGCGATTGGTGAATGCGGTATAGATGCAAGTATTAGCGATTTAGAAAGCCAATACGCCTTATTTGTACGCCATATCGAACTTGCAAATCAGCTAAATTTGCCATTGATCGTGCATCATCGGCAAAGTCATCACCATATCGCCCGCGCATTTAAAGACGTTGAACCAAAATATGGTGGCGTGATCCACGCGTTTTCGGGATCGTACACGCAAGCGCGTTATTATATCGACAAAGGCTTCAAGCTGGGCATCGGTGGCACCATTACCTACCCAAGAGCGAATAAAACGCGCCAAGCAATTGAGCGTGTACCAATTAGTACCTTGATGCTCGAAACCGACGCGCCGTCAATGCCGCTTAATGGCCATCAAGGAGAGCGCAATGAACCTGCGCTTATTGTTGAGGTGTTCAACACGTTAGCTGCGATTAAACAAGTGCCTACGAGCGTTGTTGCTGAGACAATTTTTAATGAGTCGTTGGCGTTTTTTGGTTTGCAGCAAAAGTAGCGGGTAGCATTTGCGAACGTTTATGTTGAAATATATTCATTCTTCTTACTCGTTCGATTTATTGGCTGATTCTTTTTTTTGTTCTTGTTCTTGTTCTTTTACTTGAATGCGTTCAATAGCTTGTTGCTGCTCTTCGTTTTCATCAAATTCGAGCTGGTTTTCGTCGCTGGTTTCGCTTTTTAAAATATAGCGTTTAACCTGCCAGCGTTTAATTTTTCGCGCGAGCACCCAAGTTAAAATACAGCTAACAATTAACATCAGCGCAATTTGCTGCGAGACATCATGTAAATACTCATGGCCTGTTTTAATTGCCGCCGGAAAAGAGTAGGTGATACGGGCAAAACCGATGCGTTTTTCATTGTGCATAATGTTTTGCACAATCGGCGATGACAGCGTGGTAATGCCGGGCACGCTGTTCGGTGTTTCTAATAAGTTACTGTATAAGCTGCTGTTGTCAGATTTTGCAATAAGCAAACCATACTTATCAAAGACATACGCCGATTGAATAAAGGCATCACTTGCAAAGTTATTGGTTAATTGCGACAGTCCTGCGATGTCTTCTTCTATTACATAAGGAACCGCCGACAGGGCAAATTGTTTGCCAAGACTTTGCGCTGTAGCCTGCGCTTGGTTATCAAGGATTTCGTGACCGTGAAAACTGGTATTGAGGCCCAAATGGGTAAGTATAACAATGCATATCGCGGCTAATGTTAACCGAGATAATCGTTGGTAATGTGAGGCAAATGCCGGATTGCTATCTTGCTTTTTTTTCATAATGCTCATTGCTCTTTGGACAGTGTGCTGATTTCTTGGTAAAAATGCAACTATAACGATGTTTTACCGCCACGCTATTGGCGACTTGGAGCTTAAAAAATGCAGTTCGAATCTACCTCTCAATTATTACAGCAATTGTGTGAAAATGCGCTGCCGCAAAACACCTGGTATGCACTAAACCAAGAAGCGCCATTAATTGAACTGCAGCAAACCACCCTAGAATACTCGCAGCAAGCCTGTGTTATCGTGCTATTTAGCCAAGATGGACTCCCACAATTTAACGAGCAGATTCGCAATTTAATATTGCCACTTATAAATACGATTACAGCGGTCTGTTGTTATACCCCAGAACAACGCTTAAAACCTGCCATTGCCCTACATATTAATGCGCCTGTTGCACATACCAAAGCGCAACTTGTGCGTGACACACTACCAAGCGCATTAGAATGTGTTGTGTTATCAGGCTTAACCACTATGCATGAGCCGGGGCTACTCGTAATGGATATGGACTCAACCGCGATTCAAATTGAATGCATTGATGAAATTGCCCGATTAGCCAATGTGTATGATGGGGTCGCCAGTGTGACTAAACAAGCAATGCAAGGTAGTCTTGCGTTTTCTGACAGCCTGCGCTTGCGAGTTGCTAAACTAAAAGGCGTGGAACTTGGATTATTGGCTGAGCTAAAAGAAAACTTACCACTTATGCCGGGTGTTGACGACTTGTGTGAAGTACTTAAGCAGCATCAATGGCAGTTAATGATTGCATCGGGCGGTTTTATTCCGTTTGCTAAGTCTGTGCAGCAGCGTTTAGGCCTTGACCGCGTGCATGCTAACCAATTAGCTGACGATGGTAAAACATTAACGGGCGAGGTTATTGGCGATATTGTGGATGCCGACGAAAAAGCACGCTTTTTAAAAACGCAGCAAGACACACTGTCATTAAGTACCCAGCAAACTGTCGCTATGGGTGATGGCGCCAATGATCTTGTTATGATGGCCGCGAGCGGACTCGGTATTTCGGTGCACGGCAAACCAAAAGTAGAACAACAAGCGGATGTTGCGATTAAACAGGGCTCACTGCTGCAAGTGCTGTATTTTATTGGGTTGCCGAGATAGGCTACTTTTCAGTATCACTGCAATTGAATAAAGAACATTTAGATTTTAAGAAAGTTCAAATTTTACAAGTTGATTGAAATGTAGTCTATAAAATTGCTCATAATGCTACTAAATGTGGTTTTTTATGGCTTTAAACTTACTTTAATGATTGATGTCAAAGAGAACACTGTGTTTAAGTTCTATTAATAAAGTATTGATTAAAAGTTTGGCCTAGTAAGTGAAAAATTGATGTTTCGGTTCGTTTTTTTCTATATATTTTTAGCGATTTTAAAATGGATGTCTTGAGGCGGCTTGGTGGAGTATTCGATTGAAGTTATTAAATTTTATATATTTTACTGTTTATAGGATTGTGTGCCGAACGGTACCCCATAAAGACCCCCATAAAGCGGCCGTAAGTGATATCGCGGCGGCGATAAATTGTTTTTTAGTTCCAGTACTTTTTATAGCTCTATTTAATATTGATATTTGGGTGAAAATAATAAAACTTTGGGACCCTTCATTAGTTGAACCTAGTAAATACAATTTATTATCACCAGCTGCTGTTGTGCTATTTTTTGTATGGTTTTTTACAAAACGAATATTATTGTATATATACTCTCGAAGTATTGCTTTAGCGGACTTAGAGCGTTATTTCGGATTAAAAGGGGAAGACACTTCAAACCTAAAATATCATAATCATGCGAGATGTTTACTTGTATTTTTTATGTTAGGAGGTATCGGGAGTGTGTTGTTATATTTTTGGAAAGGCTTATTAGGGTTATTATTAATATTCATGTTCTTATTCTTATACGAATGCTGGGTAAGGTATGAATTCCAATGGAAGAAACGAAATAAGCTTTTCAGAAAATGATGCCTTGAGCAGTGCGTAGTGCAAATTAGAGTAAACCTTTTAACTGGGCAACAAAAGAAAAAAGAGCGCATGGGCGCTCTTTTGTGTTTTCAGCGATAACATTCTTATTTTTAAAGCTGAATGTTATGCCGTATTTTTTACCCGCAGACGGCTATTGCATTAGCTGCTTAACGTATTTAACTGGGGCGCTGCCGTAACTTAAAAATGTTTCGTGGAACTGCTTTAAGTCAAAGTCGTTGCCGAGCTTTTTCTTTTGCGCTTCACGGTGATCATAAATCTCGCGATAGCCACTGTAATAGCTGGTTAATTGTACTTGGCTTAATGTTGCACGGCGCCATTTTCCTTCTGCTTCGGTACGCTCTTGAAAGGCTTGATTCATCAATAAATCTAACCCTTCTTCTTTGGTCATGTTATTGACTTGAATACCGTAATCTAAAATGGTGTTACAGATCACGCGCAGATTCCATTTGTAGTACATTAACCACATTTCAGGTTCAAAGTCGCCGTAACCTTCTTCGAGCATCATGCGCTCAGTATAAACGGCCCAACCTTCAATCATGGCACCATTACCCAAAATACTTTTGATAAGTGATGGCGACTCGTTTGAGTACACTAGCTGAGTATAATGGCCAGGAATGGCTTCATGAATATTAAGAATTTGCAGTATCCAGTGGTTGTATTCGCGCAAATACGACTCAGCTTGCTCGTCAGTCATATTATCAAGCGGCGTGACATTGTAGTAGGTATTCTCTTTTTTGTCGTAAGGACCTGGCGCACTGATTGACGCTCCTGCAAAGCCACGCATATACTCTGGCGTTTCGCGAACGACTAAGGGTTTTTCAGCGTCGAGTGTGATCAAGTCTTTTTCAACGATAAATTTCTCAAGATCAGGAATTTGTGCTTTTATCTCATCAACAAAGTCGTCGCGCTTAACATGTTTTTTTGCCAAATGGTTAATGAGTCCGGCTACCGCATCACGATCTGATTGTGGTTTGGCTTTATTAGCGAAGTATTTCGGCCAAAGTTTATCGGTGATTTTTATCATTTCCGCAAACACGCGATCTTTGTCGGCAATGGCTTTTGCATTCATCTCTTTGGCGCTGTAGCCAGATTGAATATCAAAGGCAAATTTTTGCTCATATAGCGCCTCACCAATTCTAAATGAACGGGCATTGCCATCGGCAACCAGTTGCTTTTCAAGTTGGCTTAAGTAATTGATATATTCGTTGATGGCAGCAACGGCGAGGTCGAGTCGCTTGCTAAACAACGCTTTGTCAGCGTCTGATAAATTTGATTTGGCCGCTTTTTCGCCAAGCTTATCATTGAGTACGCTTAATGCACCTTTGTTTTGACCGATCGCGAGCTGGGTAAATTCCAATGTTGGCGTATCGATATTGTTTTTTGCCGCTTGGTAATAAGCTGGTACGTTTTCTAACTTTTTAAGGACTTTGGCTACTTTTTCATCGTCACTTTCAAAACGGCCGTTAATGATTTTGGCAAAGCCACCGGCGACATTATAATTTGATGGGTTCCATTGCCAGCTCTTGAACTCATTGATTGACCATAGTGTTTTTTCAAGCAGGTTTTCAACAAGGTAATAGTCAATTTTGTCACTGGTTGAGAGCGAATTAACGTCAAATTGTTGTAGTAACGCAAGTTGTGCTTTGGCAAACGCAATTTGTTTTTGGCGGTTGGCGGCATCCGGAACCGTTAATATATGGTCGTATTTACCGTAACCTGCGTATTGCGACCACTCAGGACTATTTTTCCAAAGTGCTTCTATAAAGTTATTTGAAAATTCGCTAAAACTTGGTTGGACTTGCTCCGCTGCAACTGGTGTGGTTGTCGATGCGGTGTTTTGGCATCCAGTTAGCGCAACAACCGCGGTAACGGCAAGGCCTAATACTGTTTTTTTCATTGTTTTCCCCTGAATAAAATTCGCTATCATAGTAGCACTTGAAAGGCGATTTTGCTTTAGCTAAAACTATGCTATATCTGTAGTTTTACGTTACCGGGAATCACGATTGAGTGAAAAATCACACACCGATTGGCAATATCAATTTTTACAAAACCATGAGCTTAAATCGAGTTACCTTGAACAAGCAGAGCAGATATCAGGTGCCATCGAACATAAATTCACTGACAATAATCCACAGTTTATTGGTATTTGTGGTGGGCAGGGCACAGGTAAAACCACACTGTCGGCGTATTTAAAGGCAAAATGGCAGTCGAGCGGTAAAAAAGTGGTGAGTATTTCGCTTGATGATTACTATATGAGTAAGGCTGAACGAGACGAACTCGGGGCGGCCGTTCACCCGCTATTTACCGAACGTGGGTTACCTGGAACGCATAATATAGCCCAAGCGATTGCTGATTTTCACAAGTTGCAACAGGGTAACCCGGTCATTATACCGCGCTTTAATAAAGCCTGTGATGATCTCTACGCTAAAGTCGAATGGCAGTTTATTGAAACCCCGGTTGATATCATTATTATTGAAGGCTGGTGTATCGGCGTATCGGCGCAACATTTAGATGAGCTGCAACTCCCGGTTAACCAGTTTGAATTTGAGCAGGACCCAAATGGTCACTTTCGCCAGCGTGTAAATCATTATTTAGCGGCTGATTATCAAGACTTTTTCGCTTTTATTACGACCTTAGTGTATCTCGATATGGGCGACTTTTCTCGGGTTGAACGCTGGCGACAACAGCAAGAAAAGTCCCTAATTAGGCGCGTTGGCCAAGGCATGAGCGAGGTTGAGGTGACGGCGTTTATTCAAAAGTTTGAGCGCCTCACCATGCACTGCCAACGCACTTTAACATCACGCGCTGATGTGTATATTAAACTAACGTCAGATCATCACATGCACATCGGCCCTTAATTTATTAGGCGACCCGATTGCGCTCAGTACCCAACTTAAATGCATCGATATTAAGGGCGATTTCGTTCAATAGTCGGTCAACCGATTGTTTGCTCGCCCAGGCAATATGCGGTGTTAACTGCAAGTTGTCGCCTTGATATTGAATTAGCGGGTTGTTGCTTTTTGGCGGTTCTTCAGTGAGTACATCAACACCTGCGGCACTAATTGTGTTATTTGTAAGGGCTATTGCCAAGGCACTTTCGTTGACAACGCCACCCCGTGCGCTATTAAGTAAAATTGCACTTGGCTTCATAAGCTTTAATTCGTCACTATCGATTAGATTTTCGGTACTCGGCGTTAATGGGCAGTGCAAACTAACAATATCCGCGCTCGCAAGCGCTTTTGTAAATTCAACTCGACCCGGGCGCGGCGTTTGTCCTTTGCGCTCAGCAATAAGTACGTTCATATCAAAGGCTGTGGCAATTTGGGCGATTTTTTTGCCTAACGTACCGTAACCTACAATGGCCAGTGTTTTGCCTGCAACTTCATTGATCGGATGATGCAGAAAACAAAAGTGTTCGCTTTGTTGCCAAAGACCATTACGGGTATCTTGAGCGTAAGCAGGGTTGTTGCCGAGCAAATTAAACATCATGCTAAAGGTATGCTGTGCAACGCTATTTGTTGAGTAGCCAGCGACATTGCATACTTGAATGCCGAGCTTTTTAGCGGCTTCTAGATCAACATTGTTGGTGCCCGTTGCGGCAATACAAATAAGTTTAAGTGCAGGTAGTTGTGATAAATGCTGCTCGTTTAACACCACTTTGTTGGTGATAACAACAGTGGCATTGTCAGAGTGATTTACAACCTGATGCGGCAGCGTGTTGTCGTAGGTATTAAGCGTTGTCGCAATGTTGGAGATGGGCTGTAAATTGCCAGTGCGTAATGTTTGGTAATCAAGAATCGCTATTTTCATGATATTTTATGTTTATTGGGTATTGACCTTGGAGTTTACTCCAAGCCTTATACTATGCTCAAATTGTTTTGCATGACTGTGGAAAATGAGTTTTATGAAGAAAATAGGTGAAGTCGCGGCGCAACTCGGTATCTCGACCGATACACTACGCTACTATGAAAAAAATGGCTTGCTGCAAAGTACTCAGCGCAGTGACGCCGGTTATCGACTTTATGATGATAACGCCATTGCGACGATGCGATTTGTAAAACGCGCTAAACAGGTTGGTTTTACTTTAAACGAAATCAAGTCTTTGTTAGCAATAAAAGTAGATAAATCGAATCATAGCTGTCATCAAGTAAAAACCTTCACCGAAAAAAAAATGCACGATGTAACCGCAAAAATAGCCGAACTTAAACGGTTTGAAGCCTCGCTCGCGCTATTATATAAGTCGTGTTGTGGTGGCGATGAATCGGCGCAACACTGTTCAATTTTGAGTGCACTGGAGGATGTTGATGGACTTTCTATTTAATTTTTGGCAACTGTTTATGATTTCGGCGCCTTGGCTTTTGCTCGGGCTCTTTGTTGCTGCACTTATTAATGTGTACTTACCAAAAGACTTTTTGAATAAGCACCTCGGCAAAGAGGGCATGGCAACCACAGTCAAAGCGGCGCTGATTGGCGCGCCTATGCCGTTGTGTTCATGCGGTGTGATCCCCGCAGCGCTCGGTTTACGCCGTGCTGGTGCATCAAAAAGCGCAACGACCGCTTTTTTAGTCTCAACGCCCGAAACCGGAGTTGACTCAATTTCAGTGTCGTATGTACTACTTGGCCCGTTTATGGCAATTATTCGACCTATCGCGGCAGTCACCAGTGCCATTACTGCAGGCTTATTGGTAGGACGCGATACAGCAAAAAAAGAGCTCGACGATAGCGTGCACGCAACAAGTTGTTGCGCAAAAAAAGAAGCGCAACAAGAGATTGAACAAGCCCCTGCAAAAACAAGTTGCTGTGCGTCAAAAAAAGCGCAAAAACCCAGTCAAAAGCAAAAACTGCTTAACGCGATTGAGTTTAGTACTAATAAATTGCTGTCAGATACCGCCAAATGGCTACTGATCGGTTTGTTGTTTGCTGCCGCAATTCAAACTTATGTACCGCAAGATTTTTTACTGCAATGGGGCGATGGCATTGTGGCTATGGTTGTGGTGATTTTAGTCAGTATTCCAATGTATATTTGCGCAACAGCGTCAACACCAATTGCGGCGGGTCTGTTGTTATCGGGTGTAAGCCCAGGTGCTGTATTGGTCTTTATGCTGGCGGGTCCAGCTACGAATGTGGCAACCTTAGGTGTGGTGGCCAGTGAGCTTGGTAAGCGCGCCATTGTTGCTTATTTATTTGGTGTGATTGCCGTTGCCATAGCATTTGGTTTTTTAACTAATTATTTGGTGGACGAATTTAATATCGTAGTTGCGCCTGCCTTGGTAAGCCATGAGCATGTATTGCCACATTGGTTTGAACTCGCGACTGCGGTGTTATTAGGCGCCCTGTTATTACGATTACTGGTAAAGCAGGTTATCGCTAAAAAAAGTTAACCATTTAAAACCAATCTATTGACATTGATTGGCATAACTTAGCTTGTTGAGAAAGTGCAACTGTTATTAACGGTTGCACTTTTTTTGTGAATTTCCACCTTATATCAAGCATTTTTTTGATCTAGATCTATAAAATAGGAATTATATTGTAAATAAAAGTTATTATCATTATTGATCTTGATAATTTTTGTGATTAGAATTTCCCGCAAATAATATTTATTCTCATTTACGTAGAAAAGATAGGTCCCTGATGAAAAAACTAACGAGCTTTGCGCTTTCGGCTTTATGTGTTGCCATGCTTTCAGCATGTAGCGGCGATGATGGTACAGATGGTATTAATGGTACTGATGGTGTAAATGGTGCTGCTGGCACAAATGGCGTATCAAATTTTGTTACAGCAAAAGACGTTGTGGTAACCAATGCACAGCAAGCATATGCAGTTTATGCCGATTCACTGATTGCAGCGAAACAACTTGAAATCGCAGTGAGTGCGTTTGTGGCGGCGCCAACAGCAGCTAACTTTACGGCGGCAAAATCAGCTTGGTTAGATGCACGTGAACCATATGGTCAATCAGAAGTGTTTCGTTTTCGTGAAGGTCCTATCGATAATTTAACAACTGACGGCAACGGTGATCCGGTACTTGAGCCAGAGCAAGGTCCAGAAGGTGCAATCAATGCGTGGCCACTTGCTGAAGCCTTGATTGACTACACCATTGATATGGATGGTTTTCAAAACCCAGGTAATATCGCAACTTTACCTGTCGGTGGTAACATTATTGCGGATATCGCTGAGTTTCCACAAATTGACAAAGCGACTATCGCGGCACAGTTTGAACGCGGAGATGAAGAAGCAAACGTGACGTCTGGGTATCATGCAATTGAGTTCTTACTTTGGGGTCAAGATTTAAATTTAGACGGCACTTATACTGAAATGCGTGACTACACTGCAGGGCACCGCAGCGCGTCAGATTACTACACGCAAAGTAATGGTATGGGTCAGTGTACATCGGGTGCAAACGCAACTGAAGCTAACGAAATATGCATGCGTCGTGGTCAATACTTAATCGCAGCAACTCAGTTGTTAGTCGACGACTTACAAAATGTTGTTAATGCTTGGACGCCAGGCTCAGGTTTCCACTTCCTTGAATTTACTAAAGACGAGAATGTTGAATCGTCACTTGGACGTATTCTTGAAGGCATGGGTCGCCTGAGTTACGGTGAATTAGCAGGTGAACGTATGAGTATTGCTGTACGTGCAAACTCGCAAGAAGACGAGCACTCATGTTTTTCTGATAACACACACCGCGATATTTTCTTAAATGCAAAAGGTGTACAGAACGCATTTCAAGGTGCGTATCAACGTGTTGACGGTGAACAGCTTGCGGGCGCTAGCATTTACGACTTATTAGTTGTTGAAGGCCATCATGAACTCGCTAATGAATTACGTGCAGCGGTTGACGATACCATGATTAAAGCGGCCGTGATTGATACTTCGGCGAAGCTCGGTTACTCATTTGATGTACAAATTCAGACAGCCGATATGAAGGCGCCAATCTATAACACGATTGACGCACTAAAAGCACAAACTCAAGTAATAAAACGTGCGATTGAAGCACTGGGTGTTACAACCGGTGATCTTGAGCAAGATACCGATGAGTTTGATGGCTAAAAGCTTGATGTAGCGTGTTTTAATTCCTTAGTTCTAATTATTTTTACACGCGCTTAGCCCACTTTGTGGGCTTTTTTGTTTTAGGGGCGCATATGAAACAATACTTTATTCCAGCAATCGCAACGTTATTGCTGTTTGGCTGTGGTGGCTCGTCGTCATCGAGTACACCTACTCAACCTGATCCCGATCCCAAACCGCCTGTCGCCATGCCTGGACAGCCAGAAGATGGCTTACCTGCATTATCTGCCGAGACACCCGATCTAAACGAACACTTGTCGGGCGCAGAGGTGACGACTAAGGTGCAAAACGAAGATGCATTTAGTCAGTCAGCACCAAAAATCCGCAGTGACTTTGAACTCGACGGGGTATTTAAATCAGGCGACCATTTATTTCGTACTTCGCACAAAGGGCAAGGCCCGCTATTTAATAATCCAACCTGCCAAGGTTGCCATATTAAAGATGGTCGTGGTCAGGTACCACGCGACCCATCCGAGCCGATGATCAGCATGTTTTTGCGTATTAGCGATAGCGCTGGTCAACCAGATCCAATTTATGGTGACCAATTGCAAACATTTGGTGTGGTTGCTGGCCACCCACTCGGGGCTTTACCTAAGCATAATGGAGCGCTTAATGAGGGGCTCGCATACGGTGAAGCTTACGCATTTGTTGAATATGAAACGATTCAAGGACAATTTAGTGATGGTGAGACTTATCAACTTAGAAAGCCGGTTTATAAGGTAAAAGACCTTGCCTACGGCGACTTTAATAGCAGTGTACGCTTGTCGCCACGGGTGTCACCTAGCGTGTTTGGTGTCGGTCTACTTGAAGCTATTCCTGAGTCATATATTACCAGTTACGCCGACCCCGATGATGTTGACAATGATGGTGTTTCAGGGCGCGCAGTGTACGTTACTGAACCGATTTCCAATCAAACAAAGTTAGCACGCTTTGGCTACAAAGCGGTTACGGCATCTGTGTTACAGCAGATTTCCGGGGCTTATCGCGGTGATATGGGGGTGACTAACTTGGTCAATCGTGACGAGCCGTGCACTGAACGTCAATTAGCATGCCTTGATCAAGCAGCCCTTGAACAAGATATAGAACAAGATGGTCTTGACTTAAGCAAGTTAGATTTAGCCCAAGTTGAATTTTACAACCGATTGCTCGCGGTACCAAAACGTCGTGGTTATGACGAGCAAACAGGTTTGTGGCAAGCGGAAGTAGTGGCTGGTCGCAAACTGTTTTTTGAGGCTAACTGCAAAGCGTGCCATGTACCGCGTCACAAAACGCTTGAAGCCGCACCAAGTTTATTAGGTGACGCCAATTTACTTGATGTTGCCGATACGTTTACACCAATTCAGGCGCTATCAAATCAGGTTATTTATCCTTATACAGATTTGTTACTGCACGATATGGGGGGGAGTTGTCAGGCTATTTCGCGCGAAACCCAAACGGGTGAAGCATGTCAACAAGGTGAGCAATGTCTTTGGGTGCAGCGATGCGACGGACTTGCCGATGATAGGCCCGAAGGGCAAGCCAGCGGCACAGAATGGAAAACGCCGCCACTTTGGGGTCTTGGACTGGTAAAAGAGGTCAATGCCAACGCAACATTTTTGCATGATGGTCGTGCGCGAACAATTAGCGAAGCCATATTGTGGCATGGTGGCGAAGCAAAACAGGCGCAACAAGCTTATTTGAATATGAGCAAAGCGCAGCGCATCCAGCTGATTACGTTTTTAGAGTCTCTATAATGCGATTTTTTGTAGTCCCTTTACTGGTAGTTTTAGTTGGTTGTAGCGATCCTGTACCTGAGTTTTCTAAAGATGAGTTTAAGCCCGGTGGGCAAGCAACACTCAAACGAGTGAACACACGCACTTTTATTCACCCGTCGGGCAATTTGTCGATAGATGATGAGCTCGGTTTTTGGAATGGTTTATCATTTTTTAAAGATCCTTGGGTGGCAGCACCCGCCGCAACGACAGATAGAGATGGTCTTGGCCCGCTTTATAATTCGCGTTCATGCAAAGCATGCCATAGCCGAGGCGGGCGCGGTAAATTAGTGGGAGAAGGCGTGCATTCCCCAATGGCGTTGCTTATGCGCCTTGGCGATAAACACGATGGTCTATGGCAAGACCCGATTTATGGCGGTCAATTACAGTCTTTTTCGCTTGCGCAATTTAATCAGTTAAAGCCAGAAGCGAAAGTCGAAGTGAGCCATCAAAAAATTACCGGCACATTTGCTGACGGCACGCCGTATGAGTTGATAAAGCCGAGTTATAAATTGCGCGACCTCGCGTACGGGGTTTTGCATGACAAAACCCAGCTCTCACCGCGCTACGCACCTGCTATATATGGCATGGGATTGCTTGACGCTATCAACAGCAAAGATTTGCTTAAACAGCAAGATATAAATGATGAAAATAGCGATGGTATTTCAGCAAAATATAATTGGGTACCGGATGTGGAGTCCGGTGATGTGGCGCTTGGACGCTTTGGCTTTAAAGCGCTGCAACCAACTTTAAAACAGCAAGTCGCAGCGGCGTTCGTGAACGATATTGGCATTACTAACCCGTTATTTAAGCAAGATACCTGCACCGAATTACAACCTACTTGTATACAGGCAGCAGTGCAAAGTGGTCATACAAATGAACTTGAAATAATGCAACAAATGCATGGTGATACCGAGTTTTTTAGTGCTCATGTTGCGGTGCAACCAACCCGTAAATTGAAGTCAAAAAAAGCGCAAGCGGGTCGTCGTCAATTTTACCTCGCTGGGTGCCAACATTGTCACACACCGAGCTACACAACAGCATTTGATTACCCCGACAAAAATCTTGCCGGACAAAAAATATGGCCATATACCAATTTGGCATTACACGATATGGGGCCGGCCTTAGCTGATGGTAAAGCGGAATACTTGGCAACATCATCGGAGTGGCGCACGCCGCCGCTATGGGGCATCGGCCTACAACAACGAATTCAAGGTTATCAAGCTTTTTTACATGATGGCAGAGCACGTACGCTTGCAGAAGCTATTTTGTGGCATGGCGGTGAAGCAGAGGCGGCCCAAAAAGCGTTTATCAATATGACCAAGCAAGAGCGTGAAGCGCTTATTTATTTTTTACAACAGATTTAACCTACAACAAGGTAACAACATGAAAAAAAGTATACAAATAATTAGTTTATGCAGTGTGTTAATGGCCTGTGGTGGGGGCGGTGGTTCATCAGATAAAGACCCTATTATCGACCCGCCAGTTGTAAAAAAAACAAAAGAGCAGGCGATGGCAGAATTACTCACATCGCAGGCGGAACATTATATAATACCGGCCTATCGAGGTTTACTTGAACAGTCGACCCAGTTTGAACAAGCGAGTGCTAACTTTTGTTCACTCAGCACGCCAACGCAAGATGATCTCGAGAGCTTGCGCGGCGCTTGGTTTTCGCTTAGCCAAGATTGGCAATATAGCCGCGCAATTAAAATGGGTCCTGTATCCGAAGAGTTCCGTCATTTTCGACTGCAATATTGGCCTGATAACAATAATGCCGTATCTCGAGGTGTTGCATCTTTACTTGCTAGTGCGGAGATAAATCAATTTACGGTCGCGAGTCTACAAGATGGCGCACAGGGCATTCCTGCCCTTGAGTACTTACTATATTTTGAGAATAACGGCGCGTTGTTGTTAAGTGGCGATGAGCGTGAAAAACGGTGCTTAGCGGTGATGGCGATTGCCGCAAATGTACACGATATTATCGCAGATGTGGTGCAGCTTTGGACTGAAGGCAGTGACCCATTTTTTGCTAGCTTTACCCAAGGCAGCGGCGATTACACCACTCAGCAAGCGGTTTTAGAAGATTTTGTGACAAATTGGTTTGAGCTTATCGAAGTCATTAGCGATAACAAAATAAATCATGTACTTGGTTTCGAAGCTCCTGGGCGCATTAATGATGCGGAACAAAACTTAAGCCAAACATCGCTAAATAATATCAAACAGAATTTCAAAGGTATCGAAGCTGCTTACTATGTGGGTACTCATTATGGTTTTGACAATTACCTCAATGAGATTCATGAAGGTCATCAGGTTGGCACTAAAATAGATCAATCGTTTATTGATATTAATGCACAGCTAAATGCGCTAAATGCACCACTTGAGCAACTTGTGAACACGGATCAAGGGCGAGCACAGCTGGTGGCGCTGGTGAATACGATTCGCGATTTTAGAGATTTAATGTCGAGTGAGTTTGTACAACTAACAGGGCTTAATCCAAACTTTAATTCAAATGATGGCGATTAGTATGAAGGAAGTAAGTCGGCGTCAATTTTGCCGCAGTGCAATCACATTGCCAATGCTTGCTGCGACGGGCCTTAATCTGACTGGGTGTGCGAATTTGAGTGCAACGCGATTTGTATCGGGGGCCACCGATGCGACGCAGCAAGATTACTTGGTGGTATTTAATGATAGTGGTGAGCTATTGCATCAAGTTGCCCTTGCCAATCGTGCCCATGATATTGTCGCGATTGATAAGCAACATGTTGTCGCGGTTTCAAGGCGTCCATTTACCCAATTGTTTGTCGTTAATATTGAGTCGGGTGAATGTGTAAAGCAAATTACGGCGCAAAGCGGCTTTCATTTTTATGGTCACGCCGCAGTCGACACAAAACGCAATCAATTAATCACCACAGAAAATGAAATAGTAACAGGGCGTGGAAAGCTAGTGTTTCGAAATTTGATTACTTGGTTGATTGATGATGTTGTTGACTCAGGGGGGATTGGACCACACCAATGTGCGCTCTTAAATTCAAAAGATGTCTTAGTCGTTGCCAACGGGGGGATTTTAACACATCCAAAAGAGAGGCGTAAAAAACTTAATCTAACAACGATGAAACCGAATTTGAGTTATTTTGAGTTAGCGTCAAAACGCCTTATCGAGCAAGTGACGCCGCCACATTTTCAGCTCAGTTTACGTCACTTTGCCATAAGTGATACAGATCAGGTTATCATTGGCGCCCAGTACCAAGGCTATCATAGAGATACTTTGCCGCTTATATACTCCCATCAGCTTGGCGAAAAACTTCAGCCACTTAAAGCCCCAGCCGAATTTTGGCAGCAAATGCAGCATTACACTGCCAGTGTTAGCATAGATAATGGTGCCGGTATTGTTGGAGTGAGTTCCCCGCGCGGCGGGGTGATTGGCTATTGGCAACTTGCTAACCGCACTCTGATTACGTCGCAAAAATTTACCGATTGCGCTGGCATTACGTTTTCAAAAGAAGGTTTTATGTTGACTAACGGTAAAGGGCAGCTCAAATATTTTGTGGCAAATTTACAGCAGCCACTTATGGCGCAACAAGGGCTCAAATTGCGCTTTGATAACCATTTAATTGCGGTTGGCTAAATTTATAAAGTTGGCGATGATGTATTTATTTTAACTGGTACGATATGTTAAGTTTAGCCTTCATCTGCCGAGCAAGGTAGAATCACTCTTTTAACTCGAAGTAAGTAGGTTATGGCTAAGGTATCAGATAAATTCGCAGATATTCGTCCTTATAATGATGATGAAGTTGCCGCATCAGTACAAAGATTGTTGAATGATGATGCATTTTTATCGGTGATTGCCGAACATAATTTACCAAAGTGGGTGGCATCGATTCCGTTACTTGGCCAGTTTTTAGTTAAGCGTACACTTAGCAAAAAATACGGCGCAATTGATAATGTCGCTGAATTGCAAACAGAGGTTGCTGGCTATCTTGATTTATTGATACAGCGAACAACACGTAAAGTGACTTTTTCAGGTATCGATAAGCTTGATAAAAACACGCCATATTTATTTATTTCGAATCATCGCGATATTGCGTTAGACCCGGCGTTAATTAATTGGGGTCTTTATAAGCATGATATGAATACAGTGCGTATTGCTATCGGTGATAACTTGCTGCAAGTGCCTTATATGACAGAGTTAATGAAGCTAAATAAAAGCTTCATTGTTAAACGTTCGGCTAAGGCTCCCAAAGAGATGTTGCGCACTTTAACTACGCTTTCGCACTATATTTACGATTCCCTCGAAACAGGTAATTCAATTTGGATTGCACAAAAAGAAGGGCGTGCAAAAGACGGCAATGACTTTACCGACCCGGCATTGATTAAAATGCTGCAATTACATGGGCGCAAGCTAAAAATGGAGTTTGCTGATTATGTAAGAGCATTGAAAATAGTGCCTGTTTCAATTTCGTATGAATTAGAGCCATGTGAACAAGCCAAAGCGAACGAACTATACTGTAAACAAACGCAAGGTGAGTATCAAAAAGCAGACGGCGAAGATATTGAAAGCATTATTGAGGGGTTTAGAGCCAACAAAGGGCATGTTCATTTAGCGTTCGGTGATGTCATCACTGATAACTGTGATACACCTGACCAATTAGCGACGACAATCGACGAGCATATTCATCGTTCATATTATTTGCATCCAACTAATCTGTTAGCGGCCGAAAAAGATCTTGCTAATATTAATGATGCAGATAAAACAGAGTTTGCCAATCGTATTGCGTCTGCGCCGAGTGAGTTGCAATCGTATATCCGACAAATATATGCAACACCGGTACACAACAGTCAGTAATATATTCAAATTTAAACAAAAAAGCCCTTATATGATGTTCGTATAAGGGCTTTTTTGTTGTCAAAATTATTAGTACTGTAAAATTACTCAAATAGTGGTTAGTCTATTATTATTTATATATGGTGATTTTAATCTATTCTTTTTATGGTACGCCACGGTGATTTAATTGAACAATTTGAAATATTTGATGTTCCAAGCCCCTGTGTGGGCGTGTGTCAGGCAAATAACCGTGGTTACTGTTTAGGCTGTTTTCGTTCACGAGATGAGCGCTTTAATTGGAATTCATTGTCGCCAGCAGAAAGAAAAGCTGTCGTCACTTTATGTGCACAGCGACGAAAACGCGTTATGGCTAAAAAACTAAAAGCGCAACGAGAAGCTGAAAAATTGAATATTGATAATCCGCAATCACAGTTGGATCTATAAATAACCAAATGAAGTTAGCACCAAAACCTGGGTTTTATTTTAAGTTAATGATACTCGCAATTTTGCTTGCAAGTATTGCGAGTTTGTATGGTCAGAAGAAACTCAATCGCGAAGCAAAAACCATGCTGTACCACAATTTGGAAGAAATTCAGCGTGGGCATAAAGCTTATAGCGACTTTTTAATTATTAAGGCGGATTTTTTTCAATATTACAATAACCTTATCACTCGAAATGACGAACAGTTAGTAAGTACAAAAAATCACTTAAAACGTCGTTTTCGCTCCCTCGATAAAGAACTCGGTATGTGGAATCAAGCCATCGTAGCTGATTTGACAGGCGCATCGGGAGCCCGTCAAGAGTCAGAGCGCGGTGAGTTAGGCCGTTTAAATCAACTAATGAATGAGCTTGATATTTATTATGCTGATATCAATCTCTTTTTAGATGAGCACTCGGTCTCAACATCAGACAGTACTAAAGTCACCAGTGATTTTGGGATATTGAACCGTCAGTTAAGTAATATTGAAACTAAATTTAAAGTTATTTTACGCTCTACGACCGCTGAAAGTTACATTGAATTGGAAGAGTTTGAGTATGAAATCGCAGATACCTTTTCATATTCTTTAGCGATTGTCAGCACGCTTTTTGTATTGAGTTTGTTGTTTTATCACTTTGAAATAAAACTATATTTTAGACCGTTGCGACGAATTCGCGGCTATATCAATGAGCGTAACAATGAAATGAGGAAAAAGCTCGATATTGCAGAATTTGGCGTTTATTTTGCACAGATGCAAGATGATTTTACGGCGCTTGTAGAGTTGGGTGACGGTCAAACAGAGCTGATACATGAGCAAAGTATTGAGCATGAAAAGTTATCGCGACTTATTTTTGAACTGGAAAACGTAAATCAAAAAGTTCTTGATTCAATCAATGAAGGAATTATAAAAACCGCACTTTCAGGTGAGATTATCACTTTTAACCAAGCGCTAGTTCGATTACTTGATGGCTTTAATTTAAGCTCAGTACGTAACGTGTCTTCGGCGATAATGTTTCGTAAACCAAATGGTGAGCAGGTAGATTTGATGGCAATCTTAAAGCAATTTAGTGATAGATATACATCACCGGTTAAAGAGCATTGGTTACTGCAGGCGAATGACACTGCACGCAATGTTAAGGTTGCGATGTATCCGCTTGATGATAGTGTGTTAATTGTTATTACCGATATCTCTGAACTTATCTCGCAAGAAGCGCAGCTTGGTTTTGTTTCGCAAATCTATGATGCATTGGCGCAACCCATGTGGATTACTGACAGCAATTGGTTAGTGAAAGAAGTTAATTTAGCGGTTTGCAATCGCTATGGCAGCGACAAAAATAAACTCAGTGGTAAAGAGCTCCCTTGGTTTAATGATTTAAAAGCGCAGACAAGTTTGTATCAAAAAATAGAACGAGAGCTGCTGCAAAGTGGACTATGGCGAGGTCAGTTAGTGATTGAAGGGAAAGAATTGACACTCGCAATTCAAAAGTTGTCTCACTCCAATCAGCTTAAAAGTTTTTATGCCATCATCGAGCATATTTAGTGCTGTTTTTAACTTATGTAAGTTAGTGACTGTGGTGTTCATTATACAGTGTGGTCGACGCTGTACCATATAGCTTGATTAGCTCTTGATCGAGCTTACGAAGCAGGGGCTCATGGGATTTGTGAAGGTAGTGATAAATTGCTTTTGTAGAGACCTTTTTAATCTCAAACTGGGTTAATGCTTGCTTCGAGATTTCATGTTCAAGTAAATAGTCAATCACCAGCACGCCGTCAATTTGGTGTTGCTTTAGCATCGCTAATTGCGGTGCAATACTATTTGCTGCAACCGTTTTTCCTGTGTAGTTCATCTCGTTCATAAACGCTTTGGCAAACGGGTATCCGGCAAAGTAACTGACACTTTGTAACTCGTTAACAGTGCAGTTATGGCAACTGTTTTTTCGCGTAATAAGTAATAAACTTAATTCATAAATCGGAAAATTCGAATGACGCAGGTTAGGGTATTTATCTTGCAAGCAACCAATTCTCGCTAGCTGACCGTCTAAAATGCCCAAATTAGCTGCTTGAAGTGAGTTTTTATGAATATAGTCAATGAGTTTTACTTCGACACCTAAATTGGCATAAGCGCGTTCAAGTTTTGAGATAATGTGCTGCGCTTGTTTGGTTTGTTTTGGTTTATTGAAGGTAAGGGAACTCGTTTTCTGTGCATTGGCTGACATGCAGTAACCCGCTAATAGCAAGCTAAACAATAGAGTTTTATAGAAAGTCGGTTGTTTCAATGGCCACTCGGAATTTGGTTTATGGGCTAAGTTTTGCGGCTTTTTTTAAATGTGTATAAAATTTAAAAAAGCAATCTTAGTTTACTTCAATTCATGGTAATGTATCACAGCCAAATTAACGATGTGAAGAGCTATTGATGAGTTTAAATTTATGCCACTTGCCACGCGCTGAAAAGTATCAAATTCAATTGGACTATGAAGCGTCATTTTGGGCATTTCAAGTCAAAAAAAGTAAAAATACCCGTGATGCTATTTACGCTGCAATATTGCAACGTCCGCAGTCGGAGCAAAGTTATTTAAAGCAACGATTTGAGTTTTATCTGTCGCAAATGTAATGAGTGATATTCACTACCAATTGCTTGACCCAGTGCAGCTTCCGCTGGTTAATAAGTTCTATAAATTGCATCGCGTTAGAGGCAGAGCAAAACGTCATGACGTAGTTTATGTTGCAAAGGTTAACAATGAAATCGTCGCGGCGGCAAAACTAGTAAATGTAGAACAAAATTATTTATTAGCAGGTGTCTATACCGCACAAAACCATCGGGGCCAAGGCATTGGCTTAGGATTAATCAGCACCATACTTGATGATACCCAAGTGCAAAAGAAAACAATTTATACGTTTTCGTATGATGATGTGATCTCGTTTTATTTAGCGCTCGGTTTTTCACTTAAATCTCAGTTACCACACGCGCTCGCACAATTATTTGAGGTTTACCGCAGCCAAGGTCGAAAAATCACGGTATTGCAGATTAATTGATAATTTTATCTCAAAAGAATACAAATCATTAACTTGCTACTATTTTTATGGTATTAAGATTACTCGATTCAAATGTTAAAGATCAGATTTCGTGATGCGTATATTTAGTGCATTGTATGTACTTTTACTTATTCTAAGTAGCTGTTTTACATACGCACAGAAAATTTCTAGTGTGCAAAGGTTATCGCCTTCTGAGGGCTTAGCGCAGAGCTATGTGCCTAATTTAATGGTGGACAAAAAAGGTTACTTGTGGATAGCGACTGAAGGCGGTCTTAATACCTATGATGGTCACGAAATTAGCGATGTACTCGGTCCTAATAACCTGCTCTCTGATGCGCCAATCGACTTACTTTATCAGGACAGTTATGGGTATATATGGATTGCGAGCATTAATGTCGGCTTGTTTCGCTATGACCCTACAAATCATGAATTTAAGCATGTTTTAAAGAAAATAAAAAAAACAGAAACAAGTTACGAGCATGAAATTGTCAGCATGCATGAGTCTACTCAAGAGGGGATTTATTGGTTAGGACGAATTAAAGACATTGCGCTGCTCAATGCCAACACCTCAGAAGTCACCAGTGTGTTCACATTTCCAAATAGTCAAGAGGCATCTGGCGTGCGAGTACTCAAACAAATCGGTCAGTACCTCTTTATTGGCACCACCGAAGGCGCCTATGTTATGGATACAAAAACGCATCGCGTTATTCCGTTTGCACACACGCCTGAAAAGCCACATCACCGCGACCAAATGAATGTTAAATCATTTCGAGCTGATGGCGATTCGCTCTGGGTCGGCGCTGTATTAGGTCTTTATCGGGTTGATATTTCTGAAATAAGAACATTACTTGCGGGTGAACTCGACTCTTTGCCATCAGAAGTCGTTATTCCCGACCTCAATATCTGGAAAATTAACAAGCAGCGCGATGTATTACGCTTGGCCACGAATCAGGGAATATTTGACTATTTTTTTAAGGAAGACCAATTAGTTAAAAATACTCAGATTGCAAACAGTGGTTTTGAGCTAGCCGATACCAGTATTATTGACATGATCGAAGATGAACATGGTGCAATGTGGGTCGCCACCAAAACAGATGGAGCCTTCTATTTACCTGACAGACCGTATCGGTTTACGAATTTCAACGCCGACAATACCCGTGGCGATGGATTGTCGCATATCAATGTATGGACCATCAAAGAGTATCAAGGAGAGGTTTGGGCTGGTACCAGTGATGGCCTAACGCGCTTAAATATGGCCACCTATGAAAGTAAGGTTTATTTTCAAGGGTATATGAGTGATGAGTTTACTTCGCAATTCGTGATTGTGAATATTGTTGATTATCAAGGCAAACTTTATTTATTGACCTCTAAGGGGTTGTTTCAATTTAACCCTGCAACAGAAGAGCTACAAAAAGTCGCGCAAAGCAACACGCAAGACAATGATCTCTTGGCCGACTTTGTAAACGGTGGGTATATAGATAACGAGGGGGTTATGTATCTTCATGATGCAAGGAACGGTGCGTTTACACTGGATCTAAATACGCGCATTACATCCCAGGTAGATCTAAGCTCAATTCGTTTAGACCCGCTCTATATGTTGGGTTTTTTTGAGCCGTTATCGGACAAACCGAATGCACCGCTGTTTATTCACAAAGGACATGTTTATCGTTTAATTAATAAGAAAAACGTTGAACTTATTTTTAGAGTCCAAGATGATAATTTGCGTGAAACAGCGATTTTACAAGCACATGCAGTTGATAATAATAATGTGTTATGGCTGTCGTTTAGTGGCGCTGGCTTGTATGGAGTGGATGCCGAAACATTTCAGGTCCTTCACCATATAAATACCCGTGATATGGCCGTTGGTACGCTACTTTATGGCTTCGAAGTCGACGAACAAGGCTATATTTGGATGAGCAGCCATAAAGGAATTTGGCGTTTTGATTCAAAGAATTTGCACTTTCAGCAGTTCACTGTTGATGATGGGCTCTACACTAATGAATTCAATGCGTATTCGGTTGAGCGACTTCAAGATGGTCGCATTGTATACGGCTCGATTAAAGGTTTAACTGCCTTTTCTCCTGAATCTTTTATGCGTAATATTCCTTTGATTTCCCAAGTAAATATCACATCCCTTAAATTGATGTCGCGGCAAATTGAGTTTGATGAACTGCAAAAAAATAATTCGTTAATCTTAGAGCATGATGATATCGGTCTGGAAATTGGCTTCTCTGCTATGGCATTTAAATATCAAGACCGTATTGTGTTTGAATATCAACTTGATGATGGGAAAACAATTCAGACTTGGGAAAACAAAGTATCATTTGCCAAATTACAACCAGGCTCCCATACGTTTAAAGTACGAGCGCGCGATCCGCTCACTGGTACACTTACTTCATCGAGTGAATTTGCAATTCAAGTTAAATACCCGCCTTGGCGCTCTCCTGCATATTATGCAATTTATGCCATTTTACTTATTATGCTGATTTCATTTTGGTTTTACCGCCGTTACAAATTTCAACACCAGTTATTAATGGCTCACAATGAAGCTAAGCGCAGTGAAGCGCGATTAAAAATGGCACTGGAAGGCAGTAATTCGGGTGTATGGGAATGGCAACTAGAACATGGCTATATTTATCAGCCACGCCTTGTCGATGAGCTTGGTTATGACAGCGCACAGGTGACGCTTGATTTTTATTTAAGTAAGTTACACCCGGAAGATAAGTCGCGTTTTCGTATTGAGTGGCTTGAATTCTTATCGACTGAACGTGGCTTTTTTGAAGCAAGTTATCGGGTTCGTCATGCTAACGGGCATTGGCGTTGGTATAAGGACTTTGGCAAGGTGATTTCGTGGCATGATGGCTTGCCTGAACAAGTGGCGGGTACTTACACCAATACAACACGTGAACGCGTGTTAGAGAGTAATGCTCGGCTGTTTGGTAGTGCCTTTGAACACACCCGTGATTGGGTCTTAATGCTCAACCCTAATTTTGAATTGGTCGCTGTAAATCAAGCGCTAAGAGATGCATTTGACTATAGCGATGACATACTGTCTGCAAGGCGACTAAAAATGGGGTTGAGCGCAGCGCAAAGGGGCAGTTATTTACGTATTTTGAGTAAGCTTAAAGCCGGTGACTATTATCAATCTGAAGAGAGTTTTGTCACGCGTTCTAAACAGCATGCCTGCATAGTTAAAACCACGGCCGTTGCGCAAGATAACGGGCAAATTGAAAACTATGTCATCGTGATAACGGATATCTCAGCGCAAAAAGTCGCTGAAGAAGAACTTCGCTTATTAGCTAATTACGATCCGTTAACTCAGTTGCCAAATCGTAGTTTACTGAGTGATCGTATCGAGCATGCGACTGAATTGAGTCGCCGTCATAAATCCAAACTCGCTTTATTGTTTATTGACCTTGATAAGTTTAAAAAGATAAATGACTCTGTCGGACGCGAAATCGCTGACAAGCTGTTAATTAGTGTTGCGAATCGCGTTGGAGGGTGCTTACGAGAGCAAGATACGGTCGCACGACTTGTCGGCGATGAGTTTACCGTGATGATTGAAGACCTAACCCATGTTGATGAAGTGGCGTTGATAGCTGAAAAAATACTACATGAAATTGCGCTACCTCTGCAATTAGATCAGCAAACAGTGAGTGTGACCGCCAGTATTGGTATTGCCGTGTTTCCGGAAGATGCAAACAATGGCGCTAATCTGTTAAAAGCCGCTGATATTGCAATGTTTCATGCGAAGAAGCGTGGTGGGGCTAACTTTCAATTTTTCCGCCAGGATATGAACCACAAGGTACAACGTTTATTGCAGTTAGAGTCAGAGCTAAAGCATGCGCAAATGAATAATGAACTGTTTAACCATTATCAACCGATTGTTTGCTCAACAAGCGGTAAACTAAAAGGTTTTGAAACTTTGCTCAGATGGCAAAAAGAAAACGAATTAGTGAGCCCCGGTGTGTTTATTCCGGTTGCCGAAAGTACCGGCTTGATCACATCGATGACCTTAGCAACGCTTGAACGTGCATTGAGCGATTTAGCGACATGGCATTTGTTTTTCCCAGAGTGTTATGTTTCGATAAATTTATCAGCTAAAGATTTCGAGCATACTGACATTGCAACGCGTATTATCGATGCTTGTGCTCGTCATCGAGTGAGTTGTGAGTATCTCGTACTTGAATTAACTGAAAGTACACTGATGAGTGATACCAATCTTGCGCTTAATTTAATGCAAGAATTAAAAGACGCGGGGTGCCGCCTCTACGTGGACGATTTTGGCACCGGATACTCGTCGTTGACTTACGTAAAACGTTTCCCGATTGATGTGATTAAAATTGATCAAAGTTTTGTACGTGATATCGGTGTGGATGAAAATGATGAAGCAATTATCCACTCAACCTTGGCGCTGGCTCATAGTTTGGGTAAATCATGCGTCGCTGAAGGTGTTGAAACAACTGCCCAAGCCGACTTTTTAGCGATGCTCGGTTGTGAGTATTTACAAGGTTACTTATATGGTAAACCCATGACCAAAGACAAGGCACTTGAGTACATTAAAGATGCTACCAAGTAGGCTCACTTAAAACAGCACTGAGTCTCGGCTCAGCGCTGTAGTTACTATATGATTAATTAATCACCAAAACGAATTCGCACACCTGCATTCACAGTAAACCCATCATTACGAGACCAGATATCGGTTGTCCAGGGGCCGCTTGCTGCTTGTGCTGGCAAGATTAACGAATCCTCTTTCGTCTGCCGTACATTAAGCAGGTTTTCGGCGTTTAAAAACCAACTAACACGGCCTAATGTAATTTGCCCGAGTAAACCCAAATGCCAGTATGCATCACTTTTGTCCCGGTAGGGATTGCCCTCGAGATGTTGTGTGCCGGTATAGTAGGCTTCGAAACCAACTAAATGACTGCCGTGCTCTTCCCACATTACGACAGCACCCGCTGAATGTTTTGGTGTGAGAGTAAGTGGCGAGCGACCAGAGCTTAGCGTGTTTTGTTTTGTTGCATCCGTATATAAATAGCTGCCAGTAAGCTTTATGTCATGCCAACGATACCTAAGTAGTAGCTCGGCTCCGCGTACCTCCGTTTGTCCCGGGACATTTACAATTTGCACACGCTTACCATTTGTTATAGGCGCGGTGATTTCTTGCAGTTCTGCAACATCGTCTATGTTTGAAGCAAACAAGGTCATACTCGATTCAATATTATCGACGACATAGCTCACATCAATCGATGCAGTATTTGCATGTTCTTCATGGATATTCTCAAACGGTGCGAGACGAGCTAGTCCGCTGTTTTCGATATCATCGATAAACGGTGTTGGTGCAAAATATCCTTGGCCATAGGAAGTACGCAAAATCCAATTTTCGGGCTTATATAACAGTGAGATACGTGGACTAAATTGATTGCCATATTCATTATGCCAATCATTGCGTGCACTAAAAGATAGCGCTATGTTTTCACTGGCATCGTAATCTAGTTGAGTGAATAAGCCGGGAACCTGATAGCTGTAGTTAAACTCAGGAAATGCATATGAGGTGAACTTATCGTTTTGCAGCGCAACCCCGACAAGCCATGCAGCCGACTCTGAGTAGCCCGATACACTAGATTCTAGTAAGTAACTTTGATGCTTGTCGTTTTCAATTGATAACCCAAAGACATGGTCGTGTTCTTGCTGCATTGCACTGCCACGCATATTGAGATTCAATACATCACCGAGTGGCTGATCATAAATAAAGCCGCTGTCGAGTCTCGTTGTATCTTGTGTTTGGGCAAAGGGGTTGCTGTCAGGCATTGTCGCACCGTCTATTGTGCCACCTTCACGTTGCTCTGTCATAGCACCAAAAGTAACATACACATTAGTGCCATTGTCACCCGTAAAATAGAGGCGTGGTCGCATGGTCGCGCGCGTATAACTTGCCATATCAAGCCAGCCATCATCATCAAGGTCTTGTTCTTTTTGTTGATGCAACCCTGCCGTAATCGAGCCGGATAGTGATTCAGTAAATCGAGCCGGATAGTGATTCAGTAAATGGAGTCGCAAAATAACTCGTTAAATCTTGACCATTTTTTGAAGTGGCGTTGAATAAAACTTCGCCTTCAAATTCATCTCTTGGTGTACGAGAGATTAAATTTATCACACCACCTAGCGCTGAGCCGCCGTAAAGCGACGATGCTGAGCCTTTAATTATTTCAACGTTGGCAAGATCGGTTGGCGGGATTTGCAATAATCCGATCGAAGCCGTTTGCCCGCCATATAAAGGTAAACCATCACTTAATAGTTGAGTATAACGACCGTACAGACCTTGTAATCGTATACTCGCACTACCAAGCGCTGGGGATGTATTTTGTACACGCACACCACCTGTTTCGGCGACTAACATAGAGATGTTACCTGGTCGCATTAACGCTTTTTCTTGAACTTCTTCGCCATTAATAATCTCTGTACGGGTCGCTGATTCGGTAACAATACGTCCCAATCGCGATGCAGTCACTTGGATTTTTTCGATATTACTTTCGTCATGATGATGCTCATCATGGTGTCCGTGCTCTTCGCTTGCATTTAGAAATAGCGGCGCACAACAGATTGCAATAGCCAATTTGGAGTACTTAAATTGCATTTTAAACCTCAAATAATGCGCAAAAACGCATAAAAATAGTTGTTTATGTTTAGTTTGTTAAAATTCGGGCGCAATGGCCCTTATGAGGTAAAAATAGGGGGACGATACAGGCTCACAACAATGGCTGTAAGATCTTGCTTTGAATACAGAAATAAATTGCGATGGTTTAGTAAAGGAGTTGACCAAGTTAACTGATTGGCCACGTAAGTGCTGAATGAACACGCATTTTCAGGACAGATACAGTCTACTTCACAACATTCAACATCGCAGCAGTCATCAAGTTCATCGGTGTGATTTGCATCGTCAACAACATGTTGTGCGAGTGTGAGATTAGTTTGTTGAGTGGCGGGGGCTGCCATATGATATGCAAACGATTGCCCAACAAAGGCACACAGTGTAATAAGTATCAATAAACTGTGTAGCAGTGATGTGCGCATAGCGGCCCCTAAAGTAAGTGGTGCTATTCTAAGCTAAGATGACATCGATGTGAATGTTCATTTCCATTTTATTAGGGTAGCTTTTCACCACAATGACAACAGTATTGATGGTTTTTTATTGCATTAAGCTGTTTACGCACTGCTTTTTCGGCTTCAGTGCGAGAGAGCCCCAATTCAGTGCGCAGGCGTTCGATACGCACTTTGTCATCATCACACAGTTTACCATCCACTAAGCATGCGGCGACTTCTGCAGCAAATTGCACGCGGCGCTGACGCAATTGATCAGAGAAGCTCGATGCCAGTAGGCCAGTGGGAATTGCGACCATACCCATACTGACCACTGTGATAACGCCGCCAAAAAATCGACCGAGCGGCGTTATAGGCACGACATCACCGTACCCGACAGTCGTAAGTGTGGCCATTGCCCACCACATTGCAGCGGGGATTGAGCCAAATTTATCCGGTTGGATATCATGCTCAATTAAGTAAATTCCGCAAGATGCGATGATGAGTACCACGCCCATAATAAAAAAGGCGGCGAGCAATGAGCTTGCTTCTTCTTTGAAGCTTTGCAAAAGCAGTTGCATTGCGCGTGAATAACGGGTGAGTTTAAATACCCGCATTAATCTAAAGACACGCAAGAAACGTAAATCAAAGCTGACAAATAGCATGAGGTATGATGGTAATATTGCAAGTAAATCGATCACCGCAAGAGGACTCATCATATATTTGAGACGGATTTTAGTATGGCTCAAGCTGCTGTGTTTATATTGCTCTTTATCGACACTCGCCCAAACTCGGGTGATATACTCGATAGTGAAAATGGCGACCGAGATAATCTCAATGCGTATAAATAAATCTGTGTAGGCGATTGCGATTTCAGAAACGGACTCCAACACGATAGCGATCACATTACCAATGATTAATATAATTAAAAAAGCGTCAAGCCAGCGCCCGTAACGCAGGTAAGGTCCAGAACTTTCTAGTATTTGTGCTATTGATATACGAAGTTTATTCAACTTGATTCATTCTCTGTAGTCAGTGGCATTGTCATCGTAACCGTACCTTCTTCAAAATCTCGACTGATTTTAAAGCCAAGCTTTTTTGATAGCTCAATCATACCGCTATTCTCTGGTAAAGTAATGCCTTGGATTAAGTCAACTTTTTGCTGTTTGCAATGATCGATTGCCTGTTGCATTAACAAGCGACCAAGGCCAAGACCTTTTAAGTCTGAACGCACAACCACTGCAAATTCGGCTTCTAGGTTGTCTGGATCCATAAGCACCCTTGATACGCCTAATGTCATCCATTTATCCTGATCGTTTTTCTGACTTATGACAAATGCCATTTCACGGTCATAATCAATTTGTGTCATACGGGCGAGTTGCTCGTGACTAAATTGCGGCATTTCGCCGAAAAACCGCTTATATCTATCCTCTTTTGTGAGTTGCTGATCAAACTCTTGATGCGCTTGTTCATCTTCCGGCTTAATTGGCCGCATGATCGCTGTAGAGCCATCTTTAAGCGTGACATTTTTTTCTAATTCAACTGGGTATGGGCGAATCGCCAAGCGTTTAAAGCCTGGCCGTGCAACATACTGCTGCAAGGTCATGGTGGCATCAAGTACGGTAAATTGACCATTGTGGGCAAGTACAGGATTGAGCTCAATTGATAGAATGTCTGGGTTATCAATGACCAGTTGTGAAACCCGTGTCAGTAATGCACACAAGGTGTATTTATCGAGTTTATCTGGCAGGTGTTTTTCTTTAATAAATCCTTTGTCACTGGCTGCCGCGATTAAATACTTTGCCAAATTCATATTAAGTGGCGGTAAAGCAACGGCTGCTTGATCATAAGTTAATGCAGTACCGGCTTCGCCGAGTAAAATAACGGGGCCAAAGCAAGCATCTGTTTTAACTGCAATGCGTAATTCTTGAGTTCCGGCTCTCGGTGCCATTGGCTGTAGCGTAAAACCTAATATTTCGGCATCTGGATAGGTTTCATTGATCCGTAACAACATAGCAAACGCACTTTGTTCGACTTCTTGGCCATCGTTTAAGTTGAGTACCACGCCACCGACGTCAGATTTTGACGGTATTGAAGGACTAATGAGTTTTAAAGCGACTGGAAAGCCAAGTTCAATGGCTTTTTCTTTTGCTTCAGAAGGCGTTAACGCAATTTGTGTAGTAATGGTATTAATATCATAACAAGCAAGTATCTTTGCCGTATGATGGGTCGATAAATAGGTATCTTTTTCGGCTAAGTAGGCACTTACTAGTTGTGTCGCTTTTTCGCTCTCAAGATTACTTTGTTCTATGAGTGATTCAGGTGTTTGGGTTAGATGTTTTTGGTTGCGGCGATACTGCACTAAGTGCATATAAGCTGCGACAGCGCCTTCTGGTGTTCGGTAGGTCGGAATACCTCCTGAACTACAGATATTGCGTGCAGCGATGGCGGCCTCTTCCCCCATAAAATTTGTCAGTACATAAGGGCGATTAAATTTAGATAATCTATTTACTGTATCCACAATAATTTGAGCGTATTCGCTACTTGGCGCAAGTGCTGAAGGGCTATGCAAAATCAATAGATTATCAACTTCCGGCGCGTTTAATAAAATTTCCAGTGCCGCTTGGTAGCGTTTTGGATCTGAATCGCCAAAAATATCTATAGGGTTGGCCATATTGGACTGCTGTGGCATCACATTACGAAGCTGAGTTAACGTTGCATCGCTGAGCTCAGTCAGTTTACCTGAACTTTGAATGAGCGTATCGACGGCCATCACACCTGGACCGCCACCATTGGTTAAAATGGCTAAAGGTTCTTGTTTTAGCAGTTTAGGGTGCAGCGCTAGGGTCTGTGTTGCGGCAAACAGCTCGCGCAGATCATTGACTCGCAGCATACCGGCTCGCTGAAACATGGCATCATACACCGCATCTGAACTTGAATATCCACCGGTGTGCTGCATTGCAGCATAGGCCCCTGGTGATGTTTTACCTGTTTTAATTGCGATAACGGGTTTATTAAATGCACAGGCTCTTGCTGCGGAAATAAAGCGCCGAGTGTGTTCGATATTATCGATATACAGCAAAACGGCTTGGGTTTTACTATCGCGACCCAAAAAATCAACCATTTCGTCGAAATCGATGTCACAACAATCGCCCATAGATACAAAATAGGAAAAGCCAATCTGTTTATGCTGTGCCCAATCGAGAATGGTTGAACACACAGCGGCTGATTGCGATATAAAAGCGAGTTTTCCTGGCGTTGCGACAGTGTGTGAAAAGCTCGCATTTAAGCCTATTTGAGGGATCAATAATCCTAAGCTATTGGGCCCTAGAAGATTAATGTTAACTTGCTTTGCCACTTGGATTAATGTTTGTTTTAACTCGGTATCAAAACCGGAAGCAATGACAATCGCATTACGGCAACCAAATTCACCGAGTTGTTTTATCAGTGGAATGGCTAACTGTTTATTGGTGCAGACAACGGCAAGATCAGGGATTTGTGGTAAATCGCAGATATCGGTATAGGCTAATACGCCATGCACTGCTTTGTACTTTGGGGTGACCGGCATGATAGGGCCTTTAAAGCCACCTTGCAGTAAGTTGCGCATGACCACAAAGCCCGCTCGGTTTGCTGAATTGGAGGCACCTATTACAGCAACTGACTTAGGGTTAAAAAATTGGCTAATGCGTTTTACTGACATAGATAATCTCCGAGAAAAAAGCCAAGTTGCCTAGAGTAAACCATAAACCTACTGCAAAGTACTTGATCTAAAGCAGTCACTTGTTATGCTGGAACTTACAAGGAATTAATTACTTATAGTATATGACTCTGTTATTTGTCGCGAATCTTTTAGCTGCGACCCCGTTAAATCTTGACACTATGGTGGCTCCTAAAGAGCTGGAAAATGTGTCGGTAACAAAATTAAGCAGTGACAAACATGCCAGCCAATTTTTAATTTACATTAAAAAAGAGGTGCCACTGCATATTCATAAACACCACACTGAAATTATTTACGTTGTGAGTGGTTCTGGCAATATGACTTTAGGCGATAAGGAATTTGAAATTAAACAGGGTGATACGTTACGCATCGGTGAAAATACACCGCATGGCGTTGTTGTCACTTCACAGCAACCGCTTAAAGTATTATCGATTCAAGCGCCAGAATTTAAAGGGCTAGACCGTCACTTGGTAGATAAAAGTGGTGGTAATCAATAAATGGCAAGCTTTCATATAACAAATGGTGACAGTGCGAATTTATATTTAAAGCGCATTGGTATAGAAGGGACGTTTGTCGCCTGGCAAGATGTGTTACATGATGGTCCATTGCCGCAATCGTCTGATTTACTTGAGGCTACATCAGAGCGGGCGGGTTTTCTCGCTGAGAGTTACTGTATTAGCTTGGCTCAAGTTCGAAGCAAATTCGCCAAACGTAACAAGTTATTATTAGCTATCGAAGAAGATGATGAAATCGTATTGTGGCTCACACCCGAAATGTTCGATTGCTTAATCGGCTTGCAGTTTCTAGATTGGTATATGCATCACTTTGATAAGCCGCCGCTGCTTAATGTTATTTTCTTCAACGACCACCTCCCTCCGAGAGAGTTGACCTCTCAAGATGTATTTCATTTTTACCGCTCGCGTTTTGCTCCGAGTGAAGAACTGTTTTTTTTGGCGCGCTTGGTATGGCAAAAATTACGTGATCAACAGTTTGAACAACTCGATGAGCATAAGCTTGATTATACTTATTGGCCAGCACTCAAATCGGCTATGCAACGCTATATTGAAGAACAGCCTGATGATGCGGGATTAACGCGCACCCAGTGGACAGTACTTGATTGTTTAGCTGCAAAAACATATTCCTTGGCGCAATTATTTGGTGCTGTACAACAGCTTGAAGCGGTGCCGTTTATGGGAGATTTAAGTTTTTGGTGTCAACTGGAAATAATACGTGGCTACATTGATATTGACACGGAAGACTCGTTACTGCATCAAGATATTGAGTTTTATCACTTTCACCGAGTGAGTTTAAATACACAAGGTCGACAGTTACTCGGTATTGAGTCGTAAATCTATTTTTTATAGATTGGTGTTGCTAACTCTCGGAACTCAGTTCTATTTCGTCCGTTCTTTTTGGCTTGGTAGAGCGCTTGGTCCGCTTCTTCGAGTAGCATTCGATAATTATTGTCGGCGTGAGCATTCGTGCTAGACACACCGATACTGACAGTTAAGTATGAGGCTGTATCACTTTCACTGTGTTCAATTGCTTGGTGTGACAGCGACTTATGAATACGATTTGCGATTGAGTCGAGATCGATGTCGGCGCTGTCATTGATGATAATGATAAACTCTTCACCACCGATCCGACCGACGAGGTCTTCACTGCGACCTCCACTTAGCACGTTTGCAACGAGTAATAATGCTTCATCACCTTTGGGGTGACCATAATAGTCGTTATAAGCTTTAAAATGATCTATATCGATCATAAATACGGCAACTTGATTCTGATAACGGCATGCGTTACGCCAACTACGTTCTAAGTAATTGTCTATTTCCCGTCGATTATAAAGGCCCGTGAGTGCGTCAAGTGATGCATGAGTAGTGAGTATGTCTAGTTTCTTTTTATTGCGAACGTGCACTTTTATGCGTTCACACAATGCCATTCGCTGGCGAGATAAATCAATTAAATCAGACGCGCCCATCATAAAAGCATTCGCTTCGACATCGATAATGCTGGTAAATGAAAAGTAGATAATTGGAATTTCTACGGGCATTTCAAAATTGAGATTACGACATAAGCTGAATTTTTCATCTAAGGTACTGTCAATGAGTAAGAGTTCAATATCATTTTGCTGTAGGGTGTGTTTAAGTTGTGCGATTTTGTCAAAAAAATGAAGTTCAAAATGACAAGAAGCGAGCATTTCATTGAGTTGGCTGCGGTGTTGATTTGCACAGAAAATCGCAATCTTATCTTTTGACTTGTATTTACATACATTACTTTGGTCAAAGTAGTCGACCGTTTTGTATTCAATAAATTGCCTTATCGTGAGTGGATTTTGTAACCCTAACATCACGTCTTCATTATGTGTATGTGCCATCGCTGGAATGCGCATATCAAAGTCACCGTTAAGCCATAACTCCTGCCAGTAATTGTTATATGGTAAGGCTTCGAAATCGCCGAGAATGTCAGTAAGCTGAAATTCGTGCAGTAAAGAGCGAATGATATCGGGGTGTGAAATGTCTTTGCCTTCATGCCATAGGGCACGATATACGCGTGTACGAAAAGCGATTAGTTGGTCTGGTAAAATATTACCTAGTTGATATAAAACGGTGTTAATAAGTGCGGTATTCGGCGTAAACTGTGGGTTATGAATAACTAAATCTGGTGCACGTTGCAGAACTAATTTATATTCATTATTTAGTAATTCGTTTAGTCTTGGATCATTATCGTTGGCACTGGCCGCAGGAGCATGCTCAATTACCTGCCACGCGACTTGTTCGAGCAGACCAAGCGTTGCTAACCGTTCATGTAACGCAAAGCAAAATGGACAATTTATATCGGCATACACTAACGTCGTGTTTTTCATTGTACGCTCTAACACAAAGACAATAAAACAAGTGTAGTTAAGGAATGATAAAAGTGGAAAGTCGGGAAGGAAAACGCCGACTACTTATCATAGTCGGCGCTGGTAAGCTTATTTTTTACTTGCTATCCATTGTTCAACAAAGCCTTCAAGAGTGCTAAGCGGTAGCGGGCCATTTTTCAATACCACATCGTGAAATTGGCGAATATCAAATTTATCACCTAAACGTTTTTTCGCGTCTTCTCGTAATTCAACGATTTTTAACATACCAATTTTATAGGCTGTTGCTTGTGATGGCATAACGATATGGCGTTCGACCATTTTAACTGCATCAGAGGTTGCATTCGGCGTATTGTTTACATAGTAATCAATGCCTTGTTGGCGATCCCATTTCATTGCATGAATACCGGTATCGACTACAAGGCGACATGCACGCCATAATTCCATCGCTAAACGACCGAAATCAGAATATGGGTCTTGGTATAGGCCCATTTCTTTTGGTACAAGCTCAGAGTAGAGTCCCCAGCCTTCGGTATATGCTGTATAGCGACCAAATTTTCTGAACTTAGGCACCCCTTCGAGTTCTTGCGCAATAGCAATTTGCATGTGGTGCCCTGGAATACCTTCGTGGTATGCAAGTGCTTCCATCTGATAGGTTGGCATCGCTTCCATATCATACAGGTTGGCATAATAGATACCTGGACGAGAGCCGTCAGGAGCGGGTTGTTGATAAAATGCTTTACCGGCTGCTTTTTCTCTAAACGCTTCAACCGCTTTTACTTTTAAACTCGCTTTTGGCTTAACGATAAATAGCTCATCTAATCGTAATTCCATGTTATCGATGAGCGCAACGGCTTCGTCCAAATACTCTTTTTTGCCTTCTGGCGTATTTGGTTTATAAAATTGCTTATCCGTTTTCATAAATTGCATAAACGCAGCTAAATCGCCTTTAAAGCCCACTTTGTCTTTAATTTGACGCATTTCATCATGAATACGAGCAACCTCACTCAGTCCAATCGCATGTATCTCTTTGGCGGTTAAGTCGGTTGTAGTGGTGCGTGCTAACGCGTTATTAAAGAAGGCGTCACCTTGCGGGAATTTCCAAACACCATCTTTGTCATCGGCGCGTTGCTCTAGTGTTTTTAAATATGAAATCAGTTTTTTATAAGCCGGGCCGACGCTTTTAGTCAGTGCTTTGGTCGCTTCATTGATTAAATCTTTTTTCTTATCGTCAGCGATTTCTAATTTATTTACTTTGCGCTTAAAGTCGGCAAGTAGTGTTGAATCGTCACCATTGTCGAACGGCGCACCGACGATAATATTTTTGCTTGAGCCAATAACGTGTGGGAACACAAACTTCGGTGCGATAATGCCTTTTTGAGCGCGCACTTCTAGGCTATCTTGTAGTTGTGAGAACACTTTAGTGACACCGTGTAATCGCGAAATATAGGCTTTTGCCTCTTTAACGTCTGCGATTTGATGCTGGTTAATCAATAACGCCGGTACCATCGAGTGCGTACCGTACATTTGGTTAACTGGGTAGTTATGATAGCGCCATTTGAAATCGGCAATGCTTTGTTCAAGACCTTGTTTCATTAAGTCATAGCTGATTTTTGTGCTGTCATCGAGTTGACTGCGATCGAATGCGTTAAGTGTCGCCAAATCTTTTTTGGTTAACGCAAGATCTTCAAGTGCACGCGCTTCGGTATTGTCATCCCACTTATCATAATCTTTTTTAATGCCCATATACGTTTGAGAAATTGGGCTACGCATAACATTACGCATAAATACGTCGTCAAAAAATGCATTGACTTGTTCGTTAATGTTTTGCTGTACTTGTTGTTCAACTTGCTTTGTTTCAGTTGCAACTTGGGTTGTTTGACAACCTGTAACAAAAACCGAGGTCAATGCAATTGCAATCAGTGAGCGTTTAAGCATTTTTCAATACCTTTATTATGGAGTGTGAATTTTATTGCGGCCTAATATAGGAGTTATGCAATTTAATATATAGGTTAATTTAGACAAATAATTGTAACAAGTCATTTAAATAGCGCCGACCGTGTTCAGTTACTTGCCACGTATTATTCGTTTCGACTATCAGACCTTGTTGCTTTGCTTTATCAATATGGGCGTTAATGCTCGTTAACTCGAGTCCTGTTAATTGATTAAATGAATCGATTGGGCATGCCTCATGTAAACGAAAGCGATTCATAAAAAACTCAAACGGAAATTCATCATTTTCAACTTGCCATTGCTCATAAAGATAAGGGCGCGTTAAATCCATATAACCTTTTGGGTGTTTTACTTTTACGCGTCTCAATACTTTGTTTTGATACGTCACCTTGGCGTGCGCACCGCAACCAATGCCAAGATAATCACCAAAGCGCCAGTAGTTTAAGTTGTGTTGACATTGATGGTCTGGTTTTGAGTAACCGGATATTTCGTATTGTTGATAGCCCGCATCACTCAGCATTTTATGGCCTTGTTCCTGAATATCCCATAATATTTCGTCGTGCGGCAAAGTTGGCGGCTTTGACGCGAATTGTGTATTGGGCTCTATGGTGAGTTGATACCAAGATATATGCGGCGGATTGAGCGCTATCACTTGTTGTAAATCACTGAGTGCATCATCGAGCGATTGCCCGGGTAAACCGTGCATCAGATCGAGATTAAAGCTCTTCAACCCGACTGATGCTGCGATTTTTGCTGCTTTAATGGCCTCGTCTTTGTCGTGAATCCGTCCTAGCTCGACGAGTTTATCGTTTTGCATCGATTGCACGCCGATTGAAATTCGGTTTACGCCAGCTTCTCGATAGCCAGCAAAACGTGTCGCTTCAACGGTACCTGGGTTTGCTTCAAGGGTTATTTCTATGTTGTTTGCAAATGGGATTAGTTTTTCAACACCAGTTAACAAGGTTGCAATTGCGTGTTCGCTGAATAAGCTTGGCGTACCACCACCGATAAAGATGCTGGAAAGCGGGCGGTCTTGCACATAGATAAGTTCTTGTTTGAGGTCGTCGAGCAGGTGTTGCACATAACTTGACTCAGGGAGGTCATTTTTTTGACCGTGACTATTAAAGTCGCAGTAGGGGCACTTTTGTACGCACCAAGGTATATGAATATAGAGACTAAGCGGTGGGAGAATCACATTTGGCCCTTTAATAGCTCTGTTAACTGTTGTAATGCACGACCGCGATGGCTTAAACCATTTTTAGCTTCTTTAGTGAGCTCAGCGGCGGCACATTGCTGCTTTGGTACATAAAAAATGGGGTCATAGCCAAAGCCGCCGTCACCTGCTGCTTCAGTTAATATTTCACCTTCCCAACTACCTTGGCAAATAAGTGGTGTCGGATCATCGGCATGGCGCATTAATACCAATACACACCAAAATCGCGCAGTACGATTTGTTTGGCCTTGCATATCACTTAGCAACTTTTCGATATTACTTTTATCGGTGGCGTTGTAGCCCGAATAACGCGCAGAATAAATGCCCGGCGCGCCGTTTAGGGCGTCGACTTCGAGACCTGAATCATCCGCGATAGCGGGTAAACCGGTTACTTTTGCTGCATGGCGCGCTTTAATGATGGCATTTTCAATAAAAGTAGTGCCAGTTTCTGGGACCTCAGAGACGTTGAATTCACTTTGTGCGACGACATCTATATTGAGTTCGCTAAGCATATTTTTAAGTTCGCGAACCTTTCCTTGGTTGCCGGTTGCAAGTACAAGTTGTTTCATAGGTGCATTCATTTGTTGGTTTATTGCAAGAGGCGACAATCATACTTGAATCGCCTCTTGGGACAAGTTAATCGACGTAAAACTTTTGTTGGAACTTGAGCGTTTCAGCTATGGCATTTTGTTTAAGTGAAATCTCAAAACGGTAGACCTCTTCGTTGCTGTAACTTATCGGTGCGATGTAATAAACCGCATCTCCTTCAACAACTTCTTTAAATTTCAAGGTTTCTTTGTGACCAATCAAATTTTTGGCAATGCCGGAAATAGATACTTTTTGCGCTTTCTTTGAGTTTTTATCAAGTATTGAAATGTTTACGACACCCGAGTGGCTACTGCGTTTTAAACCATAATGTTGAGCAATTTTAGGTTGTAGCACGGTAGAGGGAAAGGCGATGTAATGTACTTCCCAACTTTTAAATGTTTCAAATTGTCCCCCTTGTTGACTATTGGCAAAGCAAGTTGTGGAAACGGCAAGTAATAATAGAGTGACAAGTTTAGTGAATGTATTCATGTTGAGATTCCAATCAAAGTTGGTGTTTTTTAATTATAGGAAATGGGTTGCAAGATTGGCAGCGACAAGTTGATTAATAAATCACTTATCGCTGAAAATTGAGTTAGCGCAGCATATTCATAAACAGGATTTGGAAAAACTGCAATGCAATAATCAATACAAGGATTGATAAATCAAGTCCGCCAATTGGTGGAATAATTTTTCGAATAGGGCGTAGCATTGGCTCTGTAAGCTGATGGAATATAGCTTCAATTGGGTTATGGCCTTGGCTGACCCAGCTCAGAATTGCACGAATAATGAGCACCCAAAAAACTAAATTCATCGCTTCTTTGAATACAGTAATAACACCGCTTATTGCCATCGTTGGTGCATTCCATGTACCGTAAAACAATAACATCACGGCTGAAATTTTAGCGAAAGCGACAAGTAGCGCTAGAGTAAGGGATGCAAAGTCAAAGCCACCAAAACCGGGAATAACTTTGCGCAGTGGATTGAGCAGTGGGCTAGTGGCTTTTACCACAAATTGGCTCATTGGATTATAAAAATCAGCTTTGGCGACTTGCAGCCAAAAGCGTAATAGCACCACCATCAAAAAGAGATCAAATATTATCTCGACTAAAAATTGAAACGCATTATTCATGTTAAAACTGTTGCTCCATTTCTTCTGCGCGAGCAATACACTGATCCATTGCACCGCTCACGGTTTCAGTTAAGTTATGTTTTTCAAAGTGATTAATAGCAGCGGCGGTGGTACCGCCTTTTGATGTCACATTAGCACGCAATTGACTAATTGGTAAGTCTTGTTGTGCGACCATTTCACTTGCACCTAGGGCAACTTGTTGTACAAGTTGGCGTGCTTGGCTTTGGTTAAAGCCAAGTTGTTTCGCTTTTTCTTCGATTGCTTCCATAAACAAAAAGAAATAGGCAGGAGATGAACCAGAAATCGCAGTAATGTCGTTAATTTGCTTTTCATGTTCGAGCCAACAAACGATACCTGCAGATTTGAAAAGTTGTTCTACAAATTGGTTGTCTTGCTCGTCCGTCCCTTTGGCGTATAAACCAGCCACACCTTTGCCAAGCAGTGACGGCGTATTTGGCATTGCGCGGACTAACTTTACAGGGTGGTTGAGTAAGGTATGCAGGCGCTCGATCGTGACGCCAGCGGCAACCGAAATAAATAACTTATTCTTGTAATCAACATTTGATTCGGCAATTGAGCGGCAAAGATCCGCTATCATTTGTGGTTTGACCGCGAGAATGACCACGTCAGCGTTATCGATGGCGGCGAGGTTATCGGATGTCGTATTCACCTTCAGTGTACTGGCGACATTGGCAAGCTTAGTCGGGTTGCGATTTGTTGCGGTAATATGTTCAGGCTTATAGCCTTTGGCGAGTAACCCGCTAATGATGGCATAACTCATATTGCCTGCGCCTATAAAGGCGATTTTTTGTAATGACATAAACCTTTCTCTGTTTAATATTGTGTTCGTTAAAAAGCCGCTAAAACGCGTGCTGGATGAATTAAGTTATTAATTTTCTCGTGCACCAAAGATATCCGTGCCAATGCGCACCATAGTGGAGCCCTGTGCGATGGCGATTTCCGCATCATTACTCATGCCTATCGACAGGGTGTCTACGCTAGTATATTGGGCTTTGAGTTCTTGAAAACAAGCGTTTAAGCGAGCAAAAGAGTGACTTTGCTGGTCGCTACTTTCACGCTTTTGTGGGATTGCCATAAGCCCACGTAGTGTTAAATTATCTTGTTGTGCGATATGCCTTGCCAGTTCATTGACGTCACTTAATGAACAGCCTGATTTAGATTGCTCTTCGTCAATGTTGACCTGAATCAGCACATTGAGTTTACCAAGCGCAGCATCGCGCTGGTGGCTAAGTCGCGTTGCTATTTTGGCGCGAGAAACACTCTGTACCCAAGCAAAATGTTGTGCGATTAGCGCAGTTTTATTTGACTGAATGGGCCCGATAAAGTGCCATTGAATATCTAAGTGTTTTAATTCATTAATTTTATCGACGGCTTCTTGAACATACGACTCGCCAAATGCGCGTTGTCCATTTTGATAAGCTTCTAATATTAAGTTCGTAGGCTTTTTTTTACTGACCGCAAGTAACGCGACACTTTGGCTGTTTCGATGGTATTTTTTTTCTGCCTTAGCGATTCTGGCATAGGCGAAATTAAGTCGTTCTGCTATTGTAATCATATAATTATAAATAAGCTTATTGGAGCTATTACATGGATATAACCGAGTTACTGGCGTTTAGTGTGCAACACAACGCATCTGACTTACATCTGTCTTCAGGTGTCTCTCCGATGATTCGAGTAGACGGTGACGTGCGTCGTATTAACATTCCTGCTTTAGAGGCCAAAGATGTTAATGGCCTCGTATACGATATTATGAATGATAAACAACGAAAAGAATACGAAGAAAACTTAGAATGTGACTTTTCTTTTGAAGTGCCTAACCTGGCACGATTTCGTGTTAATGCGTTTAACTCTAATCGCGGTCCCGCTGCGGTATTTCGTACTATCCCAAGTACAGTATTAACCTTAGATGACTTAGGTGCCCCCGATATTTTTAAAGATATCTCCAATAACCCGCGTGGATTAGTGTTGGTGACAGGGCCGACAGGTTCAGGTAAATCAACGACGCTGGCTGCGATGATTGATTATATTAATTCAAGCAAACACCATCATGTACTCACCATTGAAGACCCGATCGAATTTGTGCACGATAACAAATTAAGTTTAATAAACCAGCGTGAAGTTCATCGAGATACGCTAAGCTTTAATAATGCATTGCGATCAGCATTACGTGAAGACCCAGATGTTATTCTGGTTGGTGAATTACGTGACTTGGAAACCATTCGCTTAGCGATGACGGCAGCGGAAACAGGTCACTTAGTATTTGGTACCTTGCATACAACCTCGGCGCCAAAAACCATTGACCGTATTATCGACGTCTTCCCAGGTGAAGAAAAGGACATGGTTCGTTCGATGTTATCAGAATCATTGCGGGCTGTAATTTCACAAACGCTGGTTAAAAAAGTGGGCGGAGGGCGAGTTGCTGCACACGAAATTATGATCGGTATCCCGGCGATACGTAACTTAATACGTGAAGATAAAATTGCACAGATGTATTCGTCGATTCAAACGGGAGCCGCTCATGGTATGCAAACGATGGATCAATGTTTAAAGAATTTACTAAACCGCGGTTTGATTACGCAATCAGATGCTGCGGCAAAAGCACACGATAAGTCTCAGTTTGGCTCTATGGGTGGTATGTAGAGGTTGTTATGCAAGATTTGAGTTATTTTTTAGCAAAAATGGTTGATGCCGATGCGTCGGATTTATTTGTGTCGACCTTTATGCCTGTTAGTGCAAAAATAAATGGTGAACTGACGCCTCTTCATGAGCACGATTTGACCGAAGCCGAAGCACTCGAGTTAGTTGAATCGGCGATGTCAGAAAAACAAAAAACAGAATTTCACGAGACAAAAGAGTGTAATTTTGCAATTGCAAATGCGCAAGGGCGTTTTCGTATTTCGGCTTTTTGGCAACGTGATAAAGCGGGCATGGTTATTCGTCGTATCGTAACGACAATTCCGCAAGTGCAAGATCTTGGATTGCCGCCTGTACTGACTGATGTCATTATGTCAAAGCGTGGCTTGGTGCTGTTTGTGGGTGGTACCGGTACAGGTAAATCGACTTCATTAGCTGCTTTACTCGGTTACCGCAATCGTAATCAACGCGGGCATATTCTGACGATAGAAGACCCAATAGAATATGTTCATGACCATCAAAAAAGTATCGTGACGCAACGCGAAGTTGGATTAGATACGGATAGCTTTGAAGCCGCGCTTAAAAGCTCGTTGCGTCAAGCACCTGATGTAATTCTAATTGGTGAGATCCGCTCGCAAGAAACCATGGAATATGCATTGAGCTTTGCCGAAACCGGTCACTTGTGTGTGGCAACCCTGCACGCGAATAACGCGAACCAAGCGATTGACCGTATTATGCACTTGGTACCAAAAGAAAAGCATGAAAAGCTAAAATATGACCTCGGCTTGAACTTACGCGCCATTGTTGCTCAGCAACTTATTCCAACTAGTGATGGGCATGGTCGGGTAGCGGCAATTGAAGTGTTACTTAACTCGCCGATGATTGCTGAATTAGTTAAAAAAGGTGATATTGGCGCGATAAAAGAAACCATGTCAAAGTCTCGCGAAATGGGTATGCAAACGTTTGACCAGGCATTATTTGACTTGTATCAGCAGCACCGTATTAATTATGCCGATGCGTTGCATCATGCTGACTCGCCTAATGATTTACGTTTAATGATTAAATTACGCAACAACGAGCAGCAGGGGGCTGGCTTCTTACAGGGTGTAACCGTTGATGGGTTAGGTGATTCGGCGGAGAGCTAAGCGATGATTATAACGCGTAAGCAAGTACCATTTTCAACCTTTCTATTGTGGTTGAGCTTTGTTTTGCTTGCGTGCTTTAGCTCGAGTAATTTGAATGCCCATGAAAGCGAAAAATCGATTTCTATTTTTCTACGCGACGATGCATATGATGACTATTTAAGTTTTTTGGCGGGGCGCGATGTCCATACGATTAGCGACTTTTCAAAAGGAAATATAACGCGTCGCGATACCGTGGATATGGTGTTGGCGATTCAAGCTTTGAAATTGGGCGGCTTTCAAAAAACATTGCATTTTCATCAAGGTAAAATCACCTTGCGAAACACCAATATTTTAGAGCGTGGTGAACAATTAATTAGTCTAGATAGTTATTGGTGGACAGATGCAAACAAAATTAAAAAAGACGCATATATAAGCCAAGCACTGCTCAAGCCTGGTGAATATGTTGCTGGGATCTTTGCACATCCGTCTAACACGGCGGTATTTAATATAAAAAGCATGGACGATTTTAAAGGCTTGACTGCCATATCGACGCCGCGCTGGCATGCGGATTGGGCGGTATTGCAAAGCTTAGATTTAAAAGAAGTTTTGCAAAATAGCGAATGGCTACAACAAATAAGAGCAGTTGATAAAAAGTGGGCCGACTTTATGTTACTGCCATTTATGCCATCACAAAATAATCACTACCGATTGCGTCAATTGGAAATTAAAGCGGTGCCGGGCGTTGCTTTACAATTTAGCGAAAGTAGGCATTTTGTCATTAGCAAAAAGCACCCTGAAGGGGAAGCTGCATATAGGGCGCTTGAAAAAGGTTTAGCTATACTACATCAACAAGGGCGAGTACTGAAAGCGTACCAACAAGCGGGTTTTATACCTTTACCAGGAAGTGTGACTATTTTAAATTCGGTTCATGTTCCTGCTGGAAAGTCGTCTAATTAATTGATACAACCTGATTTGAAAGCCTCTATGAGTAGAGGCTTTCAAAATAACTTTCTAAAATAATTTGGGCGGACATACTATCGACGTTGTCTTTACTTAAATTGCGATAACCGCCTTCATCAAATAATCGTGCTTTTGCATCTGTGGTTGTTAGGCGCTCATCTTGCACTTCTACCTGATAACCAAACATACTATGCAAGCGATTGGCAAATTTTTTCGCCTGAAATGTAACTTGCTGGTTGGTGCCGTCCATGTTGAGCGGCAAGCCAACAACCAGTAAATCAGGTTGCCATTCATCCAGCATGGTTTTGACCTGTTGCCAATCAGGAATGCCGTCACGGGCTTTGAGTGCCTTTAACGGAGATGCAGTACCCGAGACTTCCTGTCCAATTGCGACACCGATACTTTTGGTGCCAAAATCAAATCCCATTACACTTCGTTGGCCGACTGCGGCTTTTGTCATTACGCGTTTCCTGAATATTGAGTCAATTTTGCGATATCAATGCCAAGGCTATTTATCGCTTTTTCCCAGCGCATATGTGCTGGAGTATTAAAGATAATGTTCGGATCGGCTGGCACTGTCAGCCAGGTATTTTCAAGCAATTCTTTCTCTAATTGTCCCGGATCCCAACCCGCATAACCTAAGGTAATTAAAAAATGCTCAGGCGCCTGCTTTGTTGTCAGCTCTGTCAGCACATCTTTTGATGTGGTGATCATTATATCCGATGTAATGTTTACGCTGGAGCTATAACCCGGTTTTGTTGAATGTAGCACAAAGCCGCGATCAGTATGTACAGGTCCGCCCGACAACACAGCGAAACTCGCTGCATCCGCGAGTTTGTCGTTGTCGATTTCAATTTGGTCGAGCAACTCACCAATCGTAATATTGGTGGGCTGATTGATGACTAGGCCCATCGCCCCTTCTTCATTGTGCTCACAAATATAAGTGACAGCATGTTTAAATCTTGGATCGGGCATATTGGGCATAGCAACTAAAAATGTATTTTCTAACGATTGCATAGGCATAAATCCAAGTTAATTTACTTAGTATGGCCTATTTTTTTCTCGATCGCGTCAAATAACTTGCCGGTAATGGAAATATCGTATGTGGCTTCAATTTCTTTGACACAAGTGGGAGCGGTCACATTGATTTCAGTGAGGCGATCACCAATGATATCCAGACCAACAAAGATTAACCCTTTTTCTTTTAAAGTTGGTGCCACAGCTTGTGCTATGCGTAAATCCGATTCACTAATTTCACGCGCTTCACCGCGACCGCCGGCAGCTAAGTTACCGCGCGTTTCACCGCCTTGAGGAATACGCGCAAGGCAGTATGGAATGACTTCTCCATCGACAACAAGCACACGTTTATCGCCCTGTTTGATTTCAGGTATATAGTTTTGCGCCATAGCATATTGCGAGCCGTGTTGAGTGAGTGTTTCGCATATTACGCCAATATTAGCATCGTCTGCTTTGACTCTAAAAATTGACGCGCCGCCCATACCATCGAGCGGTTTTAGTATAATATCACCATGTTCCGCTAAAAATTCACGGATCTGCGTTTGCTCGCGCGTCACTAAGGTGTCAGGTGTGTGCTCACTAAACCAAGCGGTAAATAGTTTTTCGTTGGCGTCACGCAAGCTCTGTGGCTTGTTAACAATTAAGGTTCCTTCGAGTTCAGCGCGCTCTAGCATATAGGTCGCATAGATGTACTCAGTATCAAACGGTGGATCTTTACGCATTAAAATGACGTCTAAATCACCGAGCGCGATGACGTTTTTTTCAGCAAGCTGATACCAGTTATTTGGATCATCGAATACAGTAGCAACCGATGTTGTGGCGTAACTTTTTCCCGCACGTAAAAATAAATCATTCATCTCCATGTAATGGATTTCATAACCTCGTTTTTGCGCTTCCATCATCATGGCAAAGCCGGTGTCTTTTTTAATATTAAAGCCGGAAATCGGGTCTGAAATAATACCGAGTTTTATTGTCATCGCGAATGATCCTGTTATGTTGGTAAGGTGTGACAAGCAGCTCGAACTTGTCACATTTTTACGATTGATAAAGAGTAATTAGCTAAGTTATATGGGCAGATTCATTAATTGCAACTTAAATTGGTATTAACCGAGGTCGCCAAATTGTAATTGCAGGGCACTTAATACTGTGAGTGCTGCCGTTTCGGTGCGAAGTACGCGGGGCCCAAGTTTAATATCGATAAATTCTGCCTGTTTGGTCTGTGCTATTTCTTCATCGGTAAAGCCACCTTCTGGGCCAACTAAAAAACGAATCTCAGAAATGGCATCGTTGCTTGTTTGGCTTTGTGCTAAGGTTTTTATGCTGTATTGGGCTCTTGGGTGAAGAGTGATTTTTATTTCATCGCTCGGTTGTTCGAGCCAGTGTTCGAGTTTGATTGGCGCGTGAATGGTTGGAACGAAATTACGACCTGATTGCTCTGCGGCTGCTACCGCAATTTTTTGCCATTGTTGATGCTTTTTGTGCAATCGTTCTACGTTTAGTTTGACACCACAGCGCTCACTAAATAGCGGCGTTATTTCGGTTACACCAAGCTCAACCGCTTTTTGAATTGTGAATTCCATTTTATCGCCACGGGAGATACCTTGACCCAAGTGAACGCATAACGGAGATTCAACCTGTTTGTCGATATATTCTAAAATTGTGGCACGTACTTCTTTTTTGCTCACAGCGCTTAGTTCACATAAATATTCGCCGCCTTCACCATTAAATAAACTCACTTGCTGGCTGGGTTTCATACGTAAAACGCGGCCAATATGACCCGCAGCGTCGTCGTTTAATAACACATCGTCACCAAGCGTTAATGGGCTTGGTTGATAAATATGGGGAATTCGCATAATGACTCTCAAAGATAGATATGCTTATATGGTATGAAATCATATCTAAAGATGGCAAGTGCCTTAAGCCAATATCTTTGTAAAATAGGTGTAATAGGATGAATGCGATTCTAGAAGTCAGCCAACTGACAAAGCGGTTTAAAAATATGACCGCGGTTAATGGAATTGAATTTAGTGTGGAGCAAGGCAGTTGTTTTGGCCTGTTAGGGCCAAATGGGGCCGGTAAAACAACGACACTCGAGATGCTTGAGGGCATTGTCGTGCCATGTGATGGGCGTATTTTGTATAAGGGAAGGCCGATTTGCAAAACTGACTACCAGCAGTTGGGCATTCAATTTCAACATACATCAATTCAAGATCATCTGACGGTGAAGGAAACCCTCTCGCTATTTAGCTCTTTTTACCCAGATACGATGGCAATGGATGAGTTAGTTGAGCTGTGCCAGTTATCGTCATTTCTAAATCAAGACCATCGCAAGCTATCGGGCGGGCAAAAACAACGTTTGCTGTTGGCATTGGCTTTGATTAATAAACCCGATCTTATTTTTCTTGATGAGCCCACAACGGGGCTTGATCCCCATAGTCGGCGACTTTTCTGGCAGTTAATAAATCGCATTAAACAAAGTGGCAAAACCATTGTACTGACTACACACTATATGGATGAAGCCGAGTTTTTATGTGACACCATTGCGATTATGGACAAAGGTGAAATTATTGCGCTTGATACGCCGCGCAAATTGTTGACCAAACATTTTCACCACTCGTTACTTAAGTTACCTGACACGGCGTTAACTGAACAACAGCGACTTACGTTTAATGCTAAACAACAACGTGATGTCGTGATTATTGATACTGAACATGTTGAATTGACACTCACTCAATTGATTGATGCGGGTATTCCATTAACCGGTTTGCAAGTTAAATCGGCAAACTTAGACGATCTCTTTTTAAAATTAACTGGGCATAATTTGGGGTAGCAGATGTTTAAACGATTTTTAGCTGTGTTTGTTGCGCGTAATTACGAGTTTTTTCGAGACCGAGCAGCCTTGGGTTGGAATTTGGTGTTTCCGGTATTGTTGGTAGTTGGTTTTGCATTTATTTTTTCGCCGAGTAAGCAAACCCTCTATAAAGTTGGCGTCATTGAAAATCAGATTGCTCATCAGTTTAATGATATTCAATATATTGAACGAGTGGAGTACGCCAATCAAGCTGAAGCCATGGCCAAACTTCGCCAGCATAAAGTTGACTTTTTGATTGATTTTTCGAGTTCGACGTATTGGCTCAATGAAACATCAGCGAAGGGCTATATTGTTGAAAAATTATGGTTGAGCACTGAGTCTAGTTATCGCCGTGCGCTGGTCAGTGGCAATGAGATTCGCTATTTAGATTGGGTTGTACCGGGCATCTTGGCGATGAATATGATGTTCTCATGCTTGTTTGGCGTCGGCTATGTGATTGTTCGTTATCGAAAGAACTCGGTCTTGAAACGACTGAGTGCAACCCCCCTGACGGCATTTGAATTTATTACTGCGCAAATCACATCGCGATTATGCATTGTACTTGCATTAAGTAGCGCCATTTTTATCGCCTGTAATTGGGTTTTTGATTTCTATATGATAGGGCGCTATTTTGATCTGTTTGTCGTAACTTTACTTGGCACTTGTAGCATTATTGCCCTTGCATTGTTGATAGCTTGTCGCTCTGAATCGGAAGAGTTTATTGGTGGCATGTTGAATTTGGCATCTTGGCCAATGATGATGTTATCAGGGGTGTGGTTTTCCCTTGAAGGCAGTCCCGCTTTTATTCAAAATTTGAGTCAAATTTTTCCATTAACGCATATGCTTGAAGGGGCGCGCAAAATCATGCTTGATGGCGCAACATTGGCAGATATTAGTTACCATATCCTGATTTTAGTGCTGCAAACCGGTGTTTTTATTTTTTTAGGTAGTCATTTTTTCCGTTGGCAAGGTCAGGCTCGATAGATCCTTTGCCAGTCTCACATAGGCGCTTGCAGTTAGCTCATTGTTGGCTAAGCTCAATATAAAATACAATTACATAGCGAGCGTTTAATGACTCCACAACAAATCGAGCTGGTGCAATCGTCATGGGAAAAGGTGGTTCCGATAGCAAAAGATGCAGCGAGTTTATTTTATCAGCGGTTGTTTGAAATCGCGCCGCATCTACGGCCATTATTTTCGGGTGATATAGAAGAGCAAGGTAAAAAACTAACAACTATCTTAACAACTGTGGTACGTGGTCTAAAACAGCTCGAAAAACTTGAAATGGCAGTCTGGCAATTAGGACGACGACATATCGCGTATGGTGTTAACAATGTTGATTATGGCCCGGTGGCGCAGGCGCTTTTGTGGACGTTACAACAAGGGCTTAAAGAGCAATTCACTGAAGAGGTTGAAAATGCGTGGGTTGCCGCATACACCTTGCTCTCTAGCGTCATGCAAGCAGGGGCACAGTACCCCTATGCAAACTTTGATAAATGGAAAAAGGAAACAGCCTAACTAGGCAAGTATACGCACTAGCAATAGGCCCAATGAGAGATTGATGGCAAGTTCGATGCACGCGATACCTACGTTATCTTGTTGGTCTATTTCGTTTTCTGCGTTAATTCTGGGTAGTGCGATACGTGTGAACAATGTGCACAAGCCAAGATGCATTATGAGTAGGGTAATGCAGTTAATTGCCAAAGAAAAAAAGTTGTCAATAAACAAGTTTGGGTTATAGGTTGCAAGGTTTAAGCCCGCATAAAGAGCGAACGAACCGGCGACGGTGCGACTCGCATATCTTAGTCCAATTGCGGTATTGTCAAATTTAAAACTGCGTTGTAAGCGCTCACCTTGATTCGCTTTGGCAAAGGTATACTCATGCCAACGACTTTGCAGCGTGAGTACGACTTGGCAAAACAAAAATGCGATGAACATCAAAATATAATCATAGACTGAATCTGGAGAGAGCCATTGGTAGAGCGCAACGACAATAACGCCATTACTAATAATCGCACCGCTTTCGACAAGTGCGGCGCAGACGTTTTTTTGTAGGATTGCTTTATCTTCGTTGAAGCGGTTGATAATAAAGTGTGCGTGGATGACACGGCCAATGTGAATAAACGCAAAACTGGTGAATACCCAAAGCAGTGGCAGTAACAGGTCGCTCATTTCGCTCAGAGTGTGTTTTTCCGGGATTCTATCAACCGTATAACCAATAACCACAACGCTTGTAAATAACCAAGCTGCATAGCTAATTCCCATCGCAAAGTTATCTTTTTGAGCCAGCTCGGCTTTAATTGAAGATTGGCTGCGTTTGGCTGTTATTTGTCGGATAGTGAAGGCAACAATAAGTGCGAGCGATAAGCTTGCAACTAGTGCCGCGACTGTGTGTATTGAAATTGTAATATATGACATTATTCGTGTTCACTAGTTTAAATCAAATCTTTGCAATAAGTTGCTACTTTAACGCTGATTTTGAGTTAAGATATTGGCAAAACATGCCTTTCTTTTAGCGATAGTTATTAACTTAGAGTGTATTTTAGATATGACCTTAGTACAACAGTTGCAGCTTTGTGGTGAAAAAAACGCAGCACAAATTAATTCATCTCAACCGCTTTCAAGTTCAATTACACAATTGCTGTCGCTGAGCGACTTTGCGACTAAGGTTATTGCGCGCGATCCAAGTCTCGCGGTATGGTTAGAAGAGAGTTGCCAATTGCGTGATGTACCTATGCCGCTCGCTGATAACGACCTTGAGTCAATGAGTGAAATGGCATGCTTTAAGTTGCTGCGTGACTATCGAAACCAATATTGGCTTAAAGTTGCTTACCTTGATTTGGTAAAACGCAACGATATTCAAGATAGTATGACGTACATTTCATCGTTGAGCGAAACCTTAGTTCACAGTGCGTATTCATGGGCTTATGCCCAGGTAGCGAAGATCAATGGCACGCCACGTGATAGCGACGGAAATGCAATGCCAATGCTTATTTTGGGTATGGGTAAGCTCGGCGGCGGTGAATTAAACTATTCGTCTGATATCGACCTCATTTTTTCATATCCCTTCCCAACAGATACGCAAGGGGGCAGGAAATCTATTGAAGCCCAAGTGTTCTTTACCAAAGTCGCGCAAAAAACCATTGCAGCACTTAATCAAGTGACACCTGATGGACAAGTTTTTCGCGTCGATATGCGGTTACGACCCTTTGGCGATAGCGGCCCCTTGGTTATGAGCTTTAATGCAATGGAAGAGTACTATCAGGAGCAGGGCAGAGATTGGGAGCGCTATGCAATGCTAAAAGGCCGGTTACTTGGTGAGCCATCACCGCACTGGCAGACTTTTTATCAGTTATTAAAGCCGTTTGTTTATCGTCGTTATATTGATTTTTCAGTGATTGAATCATTACGTAAGATGAAATCACTGATTTCACAGGATGTTAGACGAAAGGGATTGACCAATAACATTAAACTCGGCGCTGGTGGGATCCGCGAAGTTGAGTTTGTGGTGCAGGCATTTCAAATGATCCGAGGAGGTCGCGAAGCCAGCTTACAAACACAGTCATTACTTGATGCACTCACAGTATTAGTGGAACTTGAAGAAGTCAATGAAAAAAGTGACTCTATATTGCGTGATGGATATTTATTTTTGCGTCGAATTGAACAGTATTTGCAGCAGTTTGATGATAAACAAACACAAACATTACCGTTAAACGAACTCGACCAAGCGCGTTTAACAGCCTTGCTCGAACAGTCGAGTTATCAGGATACCTTGCAATTAATCGATAATAAAATGCAATGTATCCACGCCGAGTTTGCCGCCATGATAGGTGATGATGATGACAATGGTGAACAAATAGATAGCCGATTTGAGTTACTCTGGGCTAAACCGCAAGAAGATGTGTTTGAACAGAGTGAATTGCTGGCAATTCCATTTGGTGCAGAATTGCGCGAGTTTAAAGTCGCATCGAGTAAGCGAAAAATCGGAAATCGAGGACGAGATATTCTCGACAAGTTAATGCCTAAAGTATTATGTGAAACCTATACGCAACAATATCACTTGCAAGTATTTAAGTCGGTGCTCGCTGTGCTCGAAAAGGTGCAATCGCGCACAGCTTATTTGGAACTGTTGTTGGAAAACCTCGGTGCTTTAAAGCAGGTTTTTAAGCTCTGTCATCATAGTCGCTGGATTGCTAATCAACTAGCTCGTTACCCGATTTTACTCGATGAATTAATCGACCCTGCACAACTCTATCGACCGTTACCTTTATCAGCTTATCAGCATGAAATAAGACAATATTTTTTACGTATTGACGAACATGATCTCGAACTGCAAATGGAAGCATTGCGTCAATTCAAACAGACGCAACAACTTAAAATAGCGGCAGCCGATGCGACGCAAGTGCTTGATGTCACAAAGGTGAGCGATCACTTAACCTCATTGGCTGAAGCTGTGGTGCAACAGTGCGTTGAATTAGCCTGGCAGCAAATGGTTGCGCGGTTTGGATATCCTGCTGGATGCAGTGATGAGCAAAAAGGGTTTGCGGTCATAGCGTATGGTAAAGCAGGGGGCATTGAGCTCGGTTATGATTCTGATTTAGATTTGGTTTTTGTGCACAATTGTCATGAAAACTTATTGACGACAGGTGATAAACAAATTGACTCTCGGCAGTTTTACTTAAAACTTGCACAGCGGTTAATGCATTTATTTAATACCCGCACTGCTTCAGGTATCTTGTATGAGCTCGATACGCGCCTTCGCCCCGAAGGGGCTTCTGGGCTACTTGCCATTAATATTGAAACATTTAATCAATATCAATGTGAGCAGGCATGGACATGGGAGCATCAGGCTCTCGTTCGAGCGCGTATGATATATGGTCAAGCCGATTTACAAACTCGCTTTAATGAAATTCGTCGAAGCGTGTTAAGTTTATCACGCGATAGCAATACGTTATGTAATGATGTTGTATCTATGCGCACTAAAATGCGCGAGCATTTAGATAAAAGCACCGAAACTGATTTTGATATCAAACAAGGTGTTGGCGGCATGGCCGATATTGAGTTTTTAGCACAATATTTGGTGTTAAACCACAGCCACTGTGAGCCGAGTATGACTTCATTTCAAGATAATATGCGTATCTTCGAAAAGGCAGCGGAGAACCTAATTATCTCAGAATTAGAAAAATCAAAACTGATAGATGCCTACTGCGACTACCGCGATAGTTATCATATTCTGAGTTTGAGAGAGTGCGATAAGCGTGTTGATATCGCCCATTTTGAACAGCATATTCGTGCTGTTTCGAAGATATGGCAAAAGCACCTAGCAACGGCTTAGAGCGTTGCTATGATGCAGTTATCTTGCACAAAGGTGGATGGCTTTTCAGTGATAACAGCAGTGCGATGTTTGTAGCAGTAGTAAGATTTAACATCGTATTCAAAATCACTATCGATGGCTTGACCAACTTGGTAAAGCGTTGCGATAAAGTTATCGTCGACGCGAAAGCTATGCTTAATAACGTAGTCTTTTTCTAAGTACCACATAAGTGCGATACCCTCTTGTTGCGCCATATCATTAAGCACCGTTTTTAAGGTTTGTCCTTTTTTAAAACGGCGACTTTTCTGTTCGCCACGCCAACTCGCTTTGCTCGGTGTTACAAATCGCGCTCTTTCTTTTAGCGCGGTGTTGAGTTGGACTTCGGGTTTTTGGATTTCAAGTACGTACTTTTTGGCATCGGCCAACGCATTAGCAGAATTTCGAATCGCTGAGTAAAATTGCGATAACCCTTTTGCTGCTGCATTTGATTCCGTACTTTTTGAGAAAACAGGACCTTTACCAAATAAAAGATAAGCCGCCATAATTAATAATACGGCGGTAAGTGATAAATGTTTAATCCAAAACCACATAACGGACCCTCAAACTTGATTGGCCACATACTAGCTGTTTTTTTCAGCAATAGCTAGTATGTATATAATACTATGGTATTGGTTTTTTTATTTATAATAAGACTTTGCGTTAGGATCTGGCTGTGTTTTAAAGCGGCGGTGCAACCACATATATTGCTCAGGTGCTTTTAAAATACTGTTTTCCATAAGCTTATTAACACGTGTAACATCGGCGAGCTCATCTTCTGATGGGAAATTGTCAAGTACAGGAAAGATCTCAATATGGTATTTTCCGTCTTCATCACGATGGCTAGCAAAGGACAGTGTTTCACATTTTTTACTTGCTGCAAAAAGTAAGGTGCCTTTTGTTGTACAAGCCTCTTTTACTGCGAAAAATGGCGCAAATTCAGAGCGTTTTCGGCCGTAGTCTTGATCGGGTAAGTAATAACATAAACGCTGTTTAGCGAGTGCTTTTAGCAGTCCTTTTACATCGCGTTTGCCCACTAAAAACTCATTGTATTCAAGCCGCCCTTTAGTGATTATATGTTCCATCAGCGGGTTATTGTGAGGTCGATAAAAGCCAACACCTTTATTGGAAAGCGCCATTACCCTGCCAGCCATTTCTAAATGCATCATATGAGGCACCAGCATCAGTACGCCTTTACCGTTTTTTATGCAGTTTTCAATATGATGATATCCTTCAATCCCACCGTAATGCTTTTCAACGCGCCATTTTGGCCACCACCAAGCCATGCCTGACTCAAAAATGGCGATGCCGGTATTTTCCATATTTTGTTTAACGAGTGCACGCTGCTCGGTTTGTGGCATATCCGGAAAACACAGTGCGATATTAACTTCTGCTATTTTTCGTCTTTTTTTGGCAAACCGATGGACTAAGCGACCTAGCATCCGCCCTAATCCTATTTGCAGATTAAAAGGTAACCAAGAGAGCAAATAAAGAAAAAAAACGCCAAGCCAAGTAGGCCAAAACTGAGGTGCTAAAAACCGAAGTTGAAAAGATGTTTGATTTACCACAGTGAAATCTAATTAAGTATAAAAGCGCTAGTTTAGCGCAAAGGAGAAGGTAAAACAAAGCGCTTAATTTAAGTTAAGCGCTTTGTTTATTTGGATTTAATTTAATCCTTTATTAATTGCTTCGATATCATCGCGGCTTAGCGTACCCGCGGCTTGTTTTAAGCCAAGTGTTGATACTACATAACGATAGCGCACAGCTGACAAGTTACGGCGTGCATCATACAAGTTACGTGTACTTAGTAGCACGTCTACGATGGTACGTGTACCGACTTCAAAGCCCGCTTCGGTTGCTTGTAATGCACTTTGTGCAGAAATAACCGCTTGCTCGAGCGCTTTGTAGGTTGCGATATCTGAAATCACTTGATTATAAGATGTGCGAACTTGCTTAGTGACATTGCGGAATGATTGCTCATAGTCTTCGCTCGCCGCAACGTAAAATGCTTGTGCTTGATTAACTGCAGCTTGCGTACGACCACCGGTATAAATTGGCACGTTGAAGTTTAGTCCAATGGTTGTAGTATCAGAGCGCGGTGCGGGTGAATCATTTAGTGAATCGCCGTATGACGCTGACAGTGTCAATTTCGGGTAATGACCGAGCTTAGCCGCATCAATTTGTTGTTCCGCGATATCTAATGTGACTTTTGCGACTTGCAGTTCAATATTATATTGTTCTGCTTTTTTTACGAAATCAGCACTTTTATTTGCTGGTGATACAGTTGAAAAACGATCTGTATTAAGCAGGTTGAGCTTGCTGTGATATTTGCCTGTGATTTCACGCAGTTCTTCACGAGCCGTTTCAACATCATTGGTTGCAACAATTTCGCGGGCGACAGAGTTATCAAATTGCGCTTGTGCTTCGTGTACATCAGTAATAGCTGTTAAGCCTACAGCATGACGTTCTTTTGTTTGCTCTAATTGACGTTCAATAGCGCGTTTTTCGGCTTTTACAAACTCTAAATCATCGAGACGAGACAATACAGCAAAATAAGCATTTGATACACGTACGATAAGTGCTTGTTGAGCAAGTCGGTAGTTGGCATCAGCTTGTAAAGCTTGTTTTTCTGCAATATCGAGTGTTTTCCACGACGAAAGATTAAAAAGCTCTTGGTCAAGGCCAATACGACGCGTAAATGTCGTACTGTCTGATGAGCTGGTGCCCGTTTGCGGGTTGATTGCGTTGTAATCGGTGTCAGTTTTGGTATAGCCCATTGTGAAACCGATTTGTGGTAGTAATGTACCAACAGCACTATCAATATTATATTGTTGTGCTTTTTTATTGGCGTGTGCTTTTAATACGACAGGGTCGTTTGCCAGTGCAACTTCGTATACAGTTAGTAAGTCATCAGCTGCCGCTTGGCTTGCTGAAAACCCACATGAAAGTGCAATTAGCGCAGGGATTAGTTTCTTTTTCATTGTGTTTGTCGTCCTCAGACAATCTTTTTTATTGGCAACGATCTTAACCCTTTTTCGAATCGGGTTAAAAATAATTAAAGTAAAACCAAGTGTACAAGTGTAACAGAATATGAAACATCACGATTAACATCGAAATTCAGATTGCTAACAGTTACACTTAAAATATCGAATTTTCATGCTCTATTAAGGCAATATATGAACAAAATTTCAATATACAAGAGTCAAGATGTTGAAATTATCGAAAAAAAACGTGTATTTGATGGATTCTTTAAAATTGATAAATACGCCTTTCGTCACAAGTTATTCAATGGCGGGACGTCCGACATCATCTATCGCGAAATTTTTGAGCGCGGTCATGCTGTTGGTGTTTTGCCTTACGATCCCGTGAGCCAATCAATATTATTGGTAGAACAAGTCCGCATCGGTGCGATTGAAACAACCCAATCACCTTGGTTATTAGAAGTGATCGCCGGCATGGTCGATGATCACGAGGATTTCGCCCATGTAGCGCGCAAAGAAGCAGAAGAAGAAGCGGGACTCACCTTGAACGAGCTAGAGTTTATGTTGTCTTATTTAGCAAGCCCAGGCGGCACATCGGAGCGCTTACATTTGTATTTTGCTAAGACTGATTTAACACATGCAGGCGGAATACACGGGCTTGAGTGTGAAGGGGAAGATATCAAAGTGCATGTTTTACCTGTTGAGTTTGCTTTTCAATTACTCGAGCAGGGCGAAATCGACAATGCAGCCACCGTGATTAGTTTGCAGTGGTTACAAATAAACTTACCACGTATCAAAGCCGAATTTGACGTCAAAGGCAGTGACATTAATGCAAGTTAAGTATCGTCAGAGTTTACCGCGCTATATGACTTTGTGTGAACAAAACTACTTTCGCATTGTGAAACTACTACCCGAATGTGAGCAGGTCGGCCAAGTAAGAGACATTCTTGTTGCTAACTATCACTTTGTCGTAGAGGTGCTCGAATCGGCAAAATATACCTCGTTGATTCGTTTTCGCCAAATTGATGATAATGTTGTTGGTTTTATGCGTCCCGATCTTGATGTTCGGGTTTATCACGATGCGCGAATGGCGGAGGTGATATGCCGCGAATATCATTCACGCATAAAACCATCATATACGTATCCAAACCCGATGATGCGACAAAAAGACGAAAAGTATCAAATAAACGCCTTTTTATTAGACTGGTTAGATTATTGTATAACTCAGGGTCGCAGTGCCCTTGAATGGGACGTTAACCATGGCTTGGTTTGATGAAGTATATAAAATAAATAAAAACCAACTTACCATAGCGCACTTTACCGATTGCCATTTATTTGCAAATAAAGAAGGGGAGTACTTTAGCGTTAACAGTTGGCGTAATCTAACCGAAGCGCTAAATAGTATCGCTCAAGCTAATGTCGATATTGTTATTTTTGGCGGTGACTTAACGCAAGATCACAGTGAAGCATCCTACGCGTTATTTAACCAGGCAGTGAATGAGGCGGGGTTAAACTGCCCCGTGTTTTGGGTGCCAGGCAACCACGATGAAATAAGTCTACTCAATAGCATTTGTGACAGTAACATGGTTTCGTCGCTAAAACGCATTGAAACCTCAAGCCACATTATCTTACTACTCAATTCAAAAGGGCCGACTCCGGCAGGTCAATTGTCACCGCTACATCTTGATGAAATAACGGCTGTGCTAAATCATTCGACAAAAGAGGTAATTGTGTTTTGTCATCATCACCCAATCGAGATTAATGGCTATTTAGATAAACACAAATTGGAAAATGGTGACCAACTACTAGAAAGACTGAGTGATTTTAAACAGGTTAAGGCGTTGTTTCATGGCCATGTGCACAATGAATATCAGTTTAAGCATCAACAAATAGATGTATTTGGCACGCCAGCGACAACCGTTCAATTTGAGAAAAATACCGAAGATTGGCAACAAGTAGATCTCGGACCTGGATATCGCTTAATTACCTTATCTGACTCAAAAAAAATAAAAACGAAAGTTGTATGGCTAAAAGAAAAGTAATTTATATTCATGGTTTTAATAGCTCGCCTGAGTCATTTAAGGCCACACAGTTTGGTCATTTTATTGAACACTTAAATTGTGACTATGTAGTGCCAAAACTCAATCATGAACCGCGTGAAATACTGCTGCGTTTAGAAAATGAAATTGATAGCACTACAGTGCTCATTGGTAGTTCCCTTGGCGGTTTTTTTGCGACTTACTTGTCGCAGGTTTATAACTTAAAAGCCGCTGTGATAAACCCAGCCGTTGCGCCGTTCGAACTGATGGCAGATTACTTAGGGCCACAGTATAATCCGTATCAAGATTATCACTACGATGTGACGACGGCACATGTTGAACAATTGAAGTCACTCTACATTAGCAGACTTACACAGCCGAAAAACCTGTTCCTACTTCAGCAAATGGGAGATGAAGTATTGGATTTTTCAAAAGCTGTGAAATATTATGGTGCATGCAAACAGCATATTGAATTTGCAGGTGACCACAGTTTCGTTGGTATAGAACGAACATTTTTAGATATTGTTAAATTTTTAAATTTAACGTAAAACATACTATCTAGTATAGTCACTCAGCGCACACAATAAGAGAAAAGAACCGCAATTCATGACGACTCAAGATTATAATGCAGAGGCTATTGAAGTCTTAAATGGACTCGAGCCTGTAAAGCGCCGCCCAGGCATGTACACAGATACGACCCGCCCCAACCACTTGGCTCAAGAAGTTATTGATAATAGTGTGGATGAAGCGTTAGCAGGTCATGCAAGTAAAATCGATGTAATTTTGCATGACGATAACTCGCTTGAAGTACTTGATGATGGACGTGGTATGCCGGTGGATATTCATCCTGAAGAAGGCATTCCTGGAGTTGAACTTATCCTAACTAAGTTGCATGCAGGTGGTAAGTTTTCTAATAAAAACTACCAATTTTCAGGCGGTTTGCACGGGGTCGGTATTTCAGTGGTCAATGCCTTATCAAAGCGTGTCGAGATCACTGTTAAGCGCGATAGCCAAGTATTTGAAATGGCGTTTGAAGACGGCGATAAAGTAGAAGACTTAACCGTAACAGGTAGTGTGGGTAAACGTAATAGCGGGACCTCGGTGCATTTTTGGCCTGATGCGAGCTATTTTGATTCGGCGAATTTTTCTCTTACTAAACTAAAGCACTTACTAAAAGCAAAAGCGGTATTGTGCCCAGGTCTTCGTATTCGATTTGTTAATAAGCAAACAAAAGAAACCGACGAATGGTTTTACGAAGCAGGGCTAAAAGATTATTTAATTGATGCGCTTAAAGAATATGAGTTATTGCCAAAAGCACCGTTTACAGGTGAATTTGCCGGTAAAACTGAAGGCGCTGATTGGGCTGTTGTGTGGTTACCTGAAGGCGGCGAGGCGATAAACGAAAGCTATGTTAACTTGATCCCAACTGCACAGGGGGGAACGCATGTTAATGGATTACGCCAAGGTTTATTGGAAGCGATGCGCGAATTTTGTGAATTTCGTAATTTATTGCCGCGCGGTGTAAAACTAACTCCCGATGATATTTGGGAACGATGCAGTTATGTGTTATCGGTTAAAATGCAAGATCCTCAATTTGCGGGTCAAACAAAAGAAAAGTTATCGTCCCGTGCGACTTCGGCATTTGTTTCAGGTGTGGTAAAAGACTCCTTTAGTTTATGGTTAAATGAACATACAGACATTGCCGATTTACTTGCGGAAATGTGTATTAATAATGCACAAAAACGAATGCGTGCAGCGAAGAAAGTAGTTCGTAAAAAAATCACCTCAGGCCCAGCTCTTCCAGGTAAATTAACCGATTGTAGTACCTCTGAAAGTGAACGAAGTGAACTGTTTTTGGTGGAAGGGGACTCAGCGGGGGGATCTGCAAAACAGGCCCGCGATCGTGAGTTTCAAGCTGTCATGCCACTGCGCGGAAAAATATTAAATACTTGGGAAGTAGAATCGGGTCAGATTCTTGCTTCGCAAGAAGTTCATGATGTCTCAGTTGCGATAGGCATGGACCCTGACTCAAACGATTTGTCTAATTTGCGTTACCACAAAATATGTATCTTGGCGGATGCAGATTCCGATGGTTTGCATATTGCTACTTTGTTGTGTGCCTTATTTGTGAAACACTTTCCTGTTCTTGTTGAACAAGGTCATGTTTATGTGGCGATGCCACCTCTTTATCGCATTGATGTGGGTAAAGAAGTTTACTATGCTCTAGATGAAGATGAGAAAGTGGGTATTTTGGATAGAATTGAAGCTGAGAAGAAGCGAGGTAAAGTTAATGTGCAACGCTTTAAAGGACTCGGTGAAATGAATCCAATGCAATTACGTGAAACAACCATGGACCCGAACACACGTCGCTTAGTGCAACTAACAATTAACGAACCTGAGCAAACACACGAGATGATGGATATGTTACTCGCGAAGAAGCGTTCAGGTGATCGCAAACAATGGCTTGAATCAAGTGGTGACAAAGCCGATGTTTAATGAGGTTGAGTGAGAGAATTTAAATATGTTTTTGCAGCAATTGCGCTGATTTTTACTGTAATTGCTGTTCGTGTTGATGCCGCTATAGTTCCTGTAGCGCATCCAAAATGGTTAGAAGATGAGTTTAACCATTCAGAGGAACTCGACAAAAAAGATCCTCAACTCGCGTTGGATTATTTAACGAATGTGGTTGCTGAGAATCCCAATCTAGCCGGGTATGATTTAGCATTTGCATATGCCCATTTGGCCCGTTATGCGTCGTTTGTTGGATTGCTAGATAAAACGCTAAATTATGTCGAATTAGCAAAGGCCGCATATCCTAATTATACCGAACACCTTGCCATTGAGTTGTTATTGAGTGAGAGCTTTGTACTCGATGCCCAGGGGAATTCAGAGAAATCGCTCACGCTACTACTTGAAGCGGAAAAAATTGCGATTGAAATAGAAGATAGTCAAGCTGCACTTAACGTGTACAACACGATTGCCAATGCATACTCGCTCAATTACGAAGATGTAAAGGCTCTTCAGTATTTCCAAAAAGCCTATGTTGAAGTGCAAAAATTAGGTGATGCAAGACAGCAGGCATTGCTTAATATCAATATGGCGAACTCTTATAACTTTTTAAAAGACCATGAGAAAGCCCTTGAGCTTACTGTCAATTCAGTGGAGTACTTTGCGCAAAACGAGATGCCTTACGACGAAATGGCAGGTCTTTATGTCATGGCATTGTCGTTGCAACAGCTTGAGCGGTTCGATGAAGCAAAATTGCACTACCGTAAAGTCAGTCAACTTGCTGAGCAACTAGATAATCAGGTCTACAAGTATTATGCATATTCGGGTTTGACGTATACCAATCTGTTGGATAAAAACTTGGCTCAAGCGCAGCATTATTTTGCTTTGTCTCAAAAAAACTACTGGCAGTCCGATGAAGTTTTCCTACAATTGAACCACTTGAGCATCGAGATGGAGCTGCGCATAAACAATAGCGAGATGGACCGTGCGGCACAACTCAAAGACGAGCTACAGACACTATTTGTGACTCTACCTGTGCAACAAAATTATGGCTGGGCTGAAAAGTTGGCTAAATTATTTGCACTCTATTATGCGACAAAGGGTGAGCACGTAAAAGCCTACGAGGCAATGAATAAAGCGTATGAAATGTTGAAAAAAGGAAATTCAGTGGTCAGAGAACAGGCGCGCTCTCGGTTTAAAGTGATGTTTGATACTGAGCGTACTGAGCTTGCAGTGAGGCTGATGGAAAATGAGAAAAATACCAAACAACTCGCTCTTGAAAAAGCCATCGCTGATAAGCAGTTACAATGGATGATTATCGTTCTCTTTGCAGTGATTACCTTTATTTTTGTGTTGTTTTGGTATCGCCAGATCAGAATGAGTAAAAAGTTTTATTTGTTAGCAAATCGCGATACGTTAACTGGAGTGGCAAATCGCCGAGCAGTGCTGAAATTTGCAGAAAAGAGGGCGCAACTTTGTAAAAATACGCACGATCATTTGTGCTTTGTTATTTTTGATATCGATCATTTTAAACAAATTAATGATAATTATGGTCACCCAGCAGGTGATGAGGTTTTGAAAAAAGTCGCGCAGCAAGTTACATCACATGTACGCGAGAACGATAAGTTTGGTCGTATTGGTGGTGAAGAGTTTTTACTTGTAATTGAAGGGAATTTAGCGGTGGCAGAGTCACTCGCTGAACGCATGCGTGAGTCATTAGCCCAGATGCAAATAGAATACGATAATAAGACAATAAAATTAACCGCAAGCTTCGGTGTTGCTGCGTGCAGTGATCCAAAGCAAACGGTCGACCAGCTCTTGCAACAAGCTGACGATGCCTTATATCAAGCAAAGCAAAGTGGGCGCAATCAAGTTGTGGTTGTGGCGTAGTCATATTCTTACAATCGATTTATTTGCACAATTTATTGAGTTTTAGGCCTTATTTTGTGCAGATGAAAGTGATCCACTTAAATGCCATCTCGTTTTATTTGTGCAATATGGTAAGCTATCTTTTCGTTACTAATCGGCCACGATATATTGAGCTCAATAAAAACAATAAAAATGGGCTTAGCGGCAAAAGCGAATGTTTTGGTAAGAAGTAATTTACTAGTAACATTGTTTATGTCGAAAAGGGCAATCGCGTATAAAAATCAACCGCGTAAGCGATAACAATAATTAGGTCAGCAAGTATGACAGACATTGATACCCTCGCCATGCAAGGGATAGAACAGCAATCCATGGCACAGTTTACAGAAAGTGCCTACCTCAATTATTCGATGTACGTAATTATGGACCGGGCATTGCCACATATTGGTGATGGCTTAAAGCCGGTTCAGCGTCGTATCGTGTATGCGATGAGTGAACTCGGTCTTTCAGCATCTGCAAAGTATAAAAAGTCGGCGCGTACCGTCGGTGATGTGCTCGGTAAATATCACCCTCATGGCGACAGTGCTTGCTATGAAGCTATGGTTTTGATGGCACAACCATTTTCTTACCGTTACCCATTAGTTGATGGCCAAGGTAACTGGGGTGCTGCCGATGATCCGAAATCGTTTGCGGCGATGCGTTATACTGAAGCGAAGTTATCAAAATTTTCAGAGGTTTTACTAAAAGAATTAGGACAAGGCACGGTTGATTGGATCCCGAACTTTGATGGCACCATGAAAGAGCCCGAAGTCTTGCCAGCGCGCTTACCACATATTTTACTCAATGGTATTACAGGTATTGCGGTGGGCATGGCAACCGATATTCCACCTCACAATGTAAGAGAAGTTGCTGAAGCCTGTTGCTTGTTACTTGATAAACCGAAATCGGAGCTCAGCGACGTACTCGAATTGGTAAAAGCGCCGGATTACCCAACAGACGCTGAGATTATTACGCCAAAACGCGATATTCAAAAAATTTACGAAACCGGTAAAGGTTCGATAAAAATGCGCGCTGTGTATACTGAAGAGCAGGGAGATATTGTTATAACAGCACTTCCTCATCAGTGTTCAGGCGCCAAGGTATTAGAGCAAATAGCCAGTCAGATGCGCGCGAAAAAATTACCGATGGTCGCTGATTTACGTGACGAATCGGATCATGAAAACCCGACTCGAATTGTTATTGTACCGCGCTCAAACCGAATAAAAGCAGAGCCTCTGATGGCGCACTTGTTCGCGACCACCGACTTAGAAAAAAATTATCGCGTTAACCTCAATATGCTAGGTTTAAACGGCCGCCCGCAAGTGAAAGATCTTAAAATGATCTTAAGCGAATGGCTGGTATTTCGTCGTGAAGTAGTGCGACGTCGTTTACAGTATCGCCTAGATAAGGTTTTAGCACGTTTACATATTTTAGAAGGCTTACTGATTGCCTTTTTGAATATTGATGAAGTGATTGAGATTATTCGCAGTGAAGATAAGCCAAAGCCAGTTTTAATGGCACGTTTTGGATTATCCGATGTGCAAGCCGAAGCAATTTTAGAACTAAAGTTGCGTCACTTGGCAAAACTCGAAGAAGTGAAAATTAAAGCGGAGCAAGATGAACTCTCGTTAGAGCGCGACAAATTGGAGCTGACTTTAGGTTCTGATCGCCGTATGTCAACTTTATTGAAAAAAGAGATTAAAGAAGCCGCTGAGCAGTATGGTGACGAACGACGTTCTCCAGTTATCGAACGCGGCGAATCAAAGGCAATGAGTGAAAAAGACTTAATGCCATCTGAAGCGGTGACGGTTGTATTATCAGATAAAGGTTGGGCGCGTTTTGCAAAAGGTCATGATATTGACGCTGAAGGTTTGAACTATCGCGCAGGCGACAGTTATAAAGCGAGCTGCTGTGGTCGAAGTAATCAACCGAGTGTTTTCCTAGATTCATCAGGGCGCGCATTTGCAACAGATACCCATAGCTTACCGTCAGCACGCAGTCAGGGGGAGCCGATGTCAGGGCGCTTTAATATTGCGCCAGGTGCTACGTTAGAACATGTGTTACTTGGCGACGATAGTGCCCATTATTTAATGGCGTCGGATGCCGGATATGGCTTTGTTACAGAGTTTAAAGATCTCGTAAGCAAAAATAAAAACGGAAAAGCCTTAGTCAGTTTGCCTGCAGAATCGCTGTTGATGCGACCTATTTCAGTGACTGACATTGCCACTGACCGTTGTTTAGCGATTTCAAATGAAGGACGGATGTTGTTGTTCCCTTTGCGCGATTTACCGAAACTTGCGAAAGGTAAAGGCAACAAAATTATCTCAATCCCAAGTGCTCGGGTTAAATCGCGGGAGGAGTTTGTTAAAGTCCTTGCTGTTGTGCCAGACGGGTGCGCTGTGACCTTGCATGCTGGGAAGCGCAAACTGACCTTAAAGGTGGCCGATTTAGAACATTACTACGGTGAACGTGGCCGACGCGGTAATAAATTACCGAGAGGCCTGCAGCGAGTTGATAGTATTGAAATCGAATCGACAGAGGTTAGCGAGCAGGTTGAAGATAACTCTGAATCGTAATTTGTAAGCATCAGCACAAAGAAAGCCGGTCATATGATGACCGGCTTTTTATTTTTGGCTTACACATGTTAGCTTAACAATCGATTTCCCTTTATAATGGCGTCGATTCAATTTTGGAGATAATGATTTGCTTGCTGTAATTCGATTATTTTTGCTGGCCGCGTTTTTTTTGTTTAGCACTTTGTTTGGTCTTGTTATGTGTATTGTGCTGCCATTTAACCGCGATAATGTGCATCGATGTGCACGTTGGTTTAGTTCAGTAAGTGTTATTTTAGGTGTGAAGCTTGACTTTAGACGACCTGAAAACTTCAATGAAAATGAAGGTTATGTTTATGTCGCGAATCATCAAAATAACTATGACTTATTCACTATCACGAAGGCTGTTCCACGCAATACTGTGAGTGTCGGCAAAAAGAGCTTAAAGTGGATCCCATTTTTTGGTCAACTTTATTGGCTGTCAGGTAATATCCTAATTGACCGAGGCAATCGCTCAAAAGCCGCGGGCACGATAGGCAAAGCAGCTCAACGTATTAAAAATGAAAAGATTTCAATTTGGCTGTTTCCTGAGGGAACACGTAGCTATGGCCGCGGTTTATTACCATTTAAAACGGGGGCATTTCACACTGCAATGCAAGCTGACGCTGACGTTGTTCCTATCTGTATGTGTACGACTCATGATCAAATTAAATTAAACCGTTGGAATAATGGTACTGTTTATATTGAAATGCTGGCGCCAATAAAATTGGATGAATCATTGAGTGCAAGGGAGAATGCAACACGTGTTCATGCTATTATGCAGGACAAAATTAATCAATTAGATGCAAAAGTAGAGAGTGACAATGGAAGATTGGCGCGAAATTAGCGAAGACATCGTAGGCTCATTGCTAGAAGATGGTTCAAACCCAGAGCCATTATACGAAGTAGAACATCACTTTGTGTGCGAAGATTTTGCCAAGCTTGAGCAAGCTGCATTAGCTGCGTTTAAACTCGGTTATGATGTGGAAGAGCCCGCCGAGTTAGAATTAGAAGATGGCGGTAAAATTTGGGGATTTGATGTTGTCGTAGAATCGGAACTTGATGTTGATGCCATCATGGAAGATGTTGAGAAGCTTGTTACCCTTGCTGATGAACACCAAGTCGAGTATGACGGTTGGGGTACATACTTCCAAGAATAATTAGAAAAATGCAGCTTTAAGCTGCATTTTTTATCGTCGGAGAAATACGTAATGAAGCGAGCCTTTTAATAAATTTCGCTAAATACATTACGAGTGATATTACGCCGATACAGGTGAGCCAATATAGCGTTCCGGCCGCAACACCATTGGGAACAGAAAACGAAATAAGCGACAGTGATGCACAAATAATAGTGACTAACCAGTATAGGCTAATAGGGTTGCTATTTGTTGCATGGTTTCCAGCAACACACTGGTGACTAAAGGCAAAACTCGTACTCGCAGTGAGTGCACATATAATAGCAAAAGCAAACATTCCTATCTCCATTGTATTCTCCAAAGCTTATTTTGAGTAACTTTTCGACAAGTGTAAAAAAAATGTACCTCGCAGTCAATCTAAGTGATAATTATTATCAGTTGTTTTTTTGGGCGTTGCTATTGCAGGTTAGTTAAGTAACGGCTTTACTTTGACTTAAGAGCTTTTAGCAAATGAGATTCGTACTCGCATCGATAATGATTTAAAAATAAAACTTGGTATATTTTGTATTTGCTGCTCTTTTCTCGTTTTGTTGTAGGCGTTGAATTTCCACAACATCTTATTCTGACAACCCATAACTTGGCGCCGTACGGAAGTTTTTTTGTTCAAGCTGATAATGAGATAAATCAGGTAGCGGATAAACGTTTTCGTGGCGTGGCAGTAGATGTTGTGCGCTGTGCTCTCGCGACTCTTAATATTGAGTATACAATTAATGTGATGCCGTGGGGACGAGCGCAGGCACAAGTAAAAAAATGGTTTTTTTGCTGCATCTAAAAATTCACAACGGGACCAGTTTGCAACACTTTCTTCTGAAATTACGGAACAAATTTGGATTTGCTATTACATTGTTAAAAACATATAGCCAAATTCCGCCGCGCTTAAATCCCTGGGCCTCGTTTCGAGTTTTAATGGCGCGAATATGTTGCTTTGGCTTAAAGAGAACAATTATCGTGTCATTGCGAATCCACCAACGTCAAGCCACTTGTTTAATATGTTACTTAAGGGAAGAGTCGACGCAATATTAGCGAATAATTTGGTTATGGAGGAATTAATGGCTAAGCAAGGCAGCGCAGCGAAAGTTTATTCTGCCGAATTAAAAAATAAACCATTAGGGGTCTATCTTAGCAACTCACTAAACAATAAATTTCCGCAGTTTTTACCTCAGTTTAACGCGGCAGTCGTCCATTGCCGCGCTATGGTTAAGCTAAAATAATATGCGGAATAAAGCGTGATGTATCTTGCGTGATCGGACTGTTGTCTTCGCGAATAGTGATGCCACAGCTTTGGTGTCCCACCACCCAGCTGCCAATCAGTGTATGATTACCAGAAAATACTGGCAGTGGCGCCAGTGCCTGCACTATATAGCCTTCGCTACCGTAACTGCCCGAACTATGGACGCGTCCCTTATTAGGGTGATGCCAAGTAATATTAGCGCCCTCGCGCGAAAAAATGGGCTTTTGCACATACCCATTTTCAAGTCCGTCTCCTTCTTGCCCTACAAAGTAGCTTGGCAATAAGTTCGGGTGTCCAGGAAACATTTGCCAAAGGAGTGGCAGCATTGCTTTGTTTGACAGAATGCTTTTCCACTCAGGTTCGATAAAGCGGGTATGGGTTGTGTTGATATATCGGCCGAATTCATCGCTAAACATATCTTCCCATGGGTATAGCTTAAAAATATGATTAATCGGCCTATCTTCAGGATCAGTAAGTTGCCCTTTATCATCGACGCCAATATGCTCGATTGCAAAAAGCGCGGTTGCTAACCCTGCTTGGTATGCACAATCTTGCAAATAGGTCACTGTACCTTTGTCTTCAATCGAGTCTTGGCTATAGCAAAAATTGAGTTGCTGCTTGATGTCTAACTGCGAAAACCGCTCGATGAGTGCTTCTTGAATACTATTAAATTGGTCAGCTTGGCGAGGGAGTTCACCTCTATCGACTTGTTGTTCGAGCCACAACCATTGAAAGAACGCCGCTTCATAAATGCTGGTTGGTGTGTCTGCGTTATATTCCAATAGTTTGGCCGGGTTTTTGCCGTCGTAGCTAAAATCCATACGGCCATATAGGCTAGGCTCTTTTTGTCGCCAACTATTTCTAATTAGGTCCCAATAGGGTTCGGGTAGTGCAAATTGTTGCAGTAGTGATTCACTGTTAACCACTTTATCAACAAGTTCTAAGCACATTTGCTCCAGTTCGTTGGTTGGATCTTCGATATCTCGTTCAATTTGATTGAGTGTAAACTGGTAGTAAGCGCTTTCATCCCAATAGATGTCTCCATCGATGGTAGCAAATTCAAAACCAAACTGTTTTGCTTGTTGTTTTAGGTCGGGACGAATACGACTATCACGACGAAACATAGTTCTTTATCCTAAATTTAATAAGGGCACCATATGTGCCCTCAGATTGCTCATTTAGCCGCCAAAGCTACTGCGAGACGAAGCTCGTGAACCAAATCCGCCGCGAGAGGTTGTTTTTGTTTTAGGTTTGCTTGTGTATTTAACACGTGATTTCTTAACTAATGTAGGACCTTTCGTTCGCGTTGAACCAATATATTGGTTATTGGCATTACGATAACTAAAGAAATCATCTTTTGCGCGGTATAAAGGTTTACTGCCACCAAAGTATTTTCCACCATAAGAGGCGTATTTTTTACGCTTTTTCTTTTTCGCGTAATCGAACCCTTCGTCAATGGCTTCTTCGACCGCTTCGGCCACAACAGCCAGCATAAACCCGGCCATTATTGGACGCCATATTGAGCTATCAACCGGATCGGCTTCACATTGGTCGTAACCAAAGTCGCTTTCGCATAATCGTTCTTGGCCGTATTTAGGTGACTCTAAATAATGATTTTGCAGTGCTACACGGTATTGGCTATCACACTCTTCTTCAGCAACGCCGAAGCGCATGCATTCATCTACGTCCTTAAATAGTAATGCGGACTCATCACTATCGCCACAACCTTGCAAACTTGCCGTCGCACCGAGCATGAGTGTTAGTTTTAACTTATTAGTGCGTTTCATAGCGCCTCCTAATAAGTCATACAAGCGGCATTAAGAATACCTGTCGTTAACGATGCAACAGCTAAAAAGAGTCCGGCGCTCATCTCATCATTATTGATGCGTTCAGATAGTTTAGGCATATAGAGTTTTGCTGCGAAAAACGTAACAAGCTGCATAACGCCCGCAATTAAACCCCAAATTGCAAAATCAATGAGGTCAACCGAGTTAATCGCCGCGCTAGCAATAGGCAAGGTAAAGCCAAGGAATGCGCCGCTAAATGCAACGGCAGCTGCGCGGTTATTTTGCTTCATTAAGCTCCATTCGCAATGTGGAGTAACCAGTGTATATATAAATAGAAAAGCCAAAATAAGTGCGTAGCCAAGTGCAAAGTAGCTGATAAAAGGAATAAAACCAGCCAATGAATCCATTACCATTGTTATAATTCTCCAAGGTTATATTTATATGTTTAGTTGTCGACCGGGTGAGATAAGTGCTCGAGTTCCCTGTTTAATAAATCGGAATCTCCTACGTTGAGCTCGATCATGCGTTTCAAATGGGTTGCACTGTCGATATCAATTTGTTCACACAATAAGCCTAAATGACCTTCTTCTTCATGTGTTACCCGAGTGTCCATTGCTATCGTAACATCACTTTCGTCAAGAGTGAATTTTAACGTGACAGCAGTCACTTGGTCAGAACGCCAATTATCGGGCTTTGCCACAAGCGCCCCTTTTAACGAGAGGTCAATTAAACTCGAAGTCCAAATATTGCCTTGATGTGATAATTGCGCTGGGGTCGAAAATATAATTCGCGTAAAATTGCGTCTTTCTTTCATTTTTATCGCTCATATTGTAAGTCCATACTTAAGCATAGCGGCTTTTCTAAATTGTTCATATTACGAAAAATAAATAATATGTACTCATGAAAGTAAAACAATAAAAAAGCCCTGGCGATGCAGGGCTTGAAAAGGTTATTTTATCTATCGAATAAGTTATCCGATTTTTTTGTATTTGATTCGCTTAGGTTGCGCTGCTTCTGCACCAAGCGTTTTCTTTAGCCAAGCTTCATATTCAGTATAGTTACCTTCGTAAAAGTTAACTTGGCCTTCATCGCGGTAGTCAAGAATATGCGTTGCAATTCGGTCCAAGAACCAACGGTCATGGGAAATACACATAACACAGCCTGGGAATTCCAAGATTGCATTTTCAAGTGCACGCAAGGTTTCAACGTCGAGATCATTGGTAGGCTCATCCAGTAAGATCATATTGCCACCCGCTTTTAATAATTTAGCTAGGTGTAATCGATTGCGCTCACCGCCTGAAAGATCTTTGACGAATTTTTGTTGGTCATTGCCTTTGAAGTTAAAGCGTGACACATATGCACGGCTTGGAATTTCAAAGTTGCCAATCTTCAGGATATCTTGACCTTGAGAGAGCTCTTGGAATACTGTATTTGAATCATCTAAGTCATCACGGAACTGATCAACTGTAGCAAGCTCAACGGTATCACCGAGTTCAAATGAACCCGCATCTGGCGTTTCTTGACCACTCAGCATACGGAATAAGGTTGACTTACCCGCACCGTTTGCGCCGATAATACCAACAATGGCCCCCTTGGGTACGGCAAAGCTTAAATCGTCAATTAAAACGCGATCGCCATAGCCTTTTTTGATATTCGTTACTTCTAATACTTTATCACCTAAGCGCGGGCCAGGTGGAATAAAGAGCTCGTTGGTTTCATTACGCTTTTGGTAATCTGATTGCTGTAATTCAGAAAACTGGGCCATACGTGCTTTTGATTTAGCTTGGCGACCTTTGGGATTTGAACGTACCCATTCAAGTTCTTGCGCAATTGATTTTTGACGTGCTTTTTCAGACTTTTCTTCTTGTTTAAGGCGAATGTCTTTTTGTTCAAGCCAAGAAGAGTAGTTGCCTTCCCAAGGGATCCCTTCGCCGCGGTCAAGTTCTAAGATCCAACCTGCAACATTATCAAGGAAGTAGCGGTCGTGGGTAATCGCAACGACGGTGCCTTCGTAATCATGTAGGAAACGCTCTAACCAGGCAACCGATTCAGCATCAAGGTGGTTGGTTGGCTCATCAAGTAGCAACATGTCTGGCTTTTCGAGTAACAGGCGACAAATCGCAACACGGCGGCGCTCACCCCCTGATAGCACTGAGATTTTTGCATCCCATTCTGGTAAACGTAACGCATCTGCGGCACGTTCTAGCGCGTTATCAAGATTGTGACCATCATGCGCTTGAATGATTGCTTCAAGTTGACCTTGCTCCTTGGCTAATGCGTCAAAATCGGCATCTTCCATCGCGTACTCAGCGTAGACTTCGTCTAGTCGCGACAGTGCATTTTTAACTTCTGAAACCGCTTCTTCAACAACTTCGCGAACTGTTTTTGATTCGTCAAGTTGAGGTTCTTGCGGTAAATAACCAATTTTTGTATCAGGAAAAGCGCGCGCCTCACCTTCAAACTCAGTATCAACGCCCGCCATAATGCGAAGTAGCGTTGATTTACCCGCACCGTTTAAACCAAGTACACCAATTTTGGCTCCTGGGAAAAACGACAGTGAAATATCTTTTAAAATTGTGCGCTTAGGCGGTACAACCTTGCTTACGCGGTGCATTGAAAAGATAAACTTATCCGGCAATGGCATGGAAAACCCTTTTATAAAATATGTAAGGAAATTAATGTAAGATATTGTAGAAGAACTCGATACAGCCAGCAACCGTTTAAGTCATTAGATAAAAACAAGGCGCATCTAAATGAGATGCGCCTGTCAGTTTTGAAAAGGTTTTTACTTCTTTTGTGATCGTATTGTGAGTATCGTAATTACAAACATTAATAGCCAATATAGTGAAGAACCCGAACTGCTCGCTTTTTTATCGGGCTGTGGAACGGTGGCTCTTGCAGACACTTCAATGCTAAATGGCGCAAGTTGCGATGATAAGTAGCCGTTTGAAACGGATATTGTAATATCATTGTAGTTGCCTGCACTTGTCGGAGTGCCGGATAGTGTGCCAGTCGCAGTGTCAAAGGTCGCCCAGTCGGGTTTGTTTGTTACACTGTACGTGAGATTAAGATCTTGCGGATCGCTCGCTTGAACTGTGACTAGGTATGATTCCCCTGATTGAACTTTTGTCTTTGGTTGGCCTGTGATTGTAGGCGCTGTTACTGCGACTTCAATGGAAAAAGGTGCGAGGTGTGACGATACGTAGCCGTTTGAAACCGAGATTGTTATCTCGTTATAGCTGCCAGGATTTGTCGGTGTGCCCGATAGTGTGCCTGTTGCAGCGTCAAAGCTCGCCCAATTGGGTTTGTTTGTAATACTGTACAGGAGATTAAAATCTTGCGGATCGCTTGCTTGAACTGTGGCGAGATATGACTCTCCAAGTTGAATTCTCGTTTTGGGTTGGCCTGTGATTGTTGGCGCCGCTATTGTAACTTCAATGGAAAAAGGCCCGAGTTGAGACGATAAGTAGCCGTTTGAAACCGCGATTGTTATATCGTTGTGGTTTGCTGCAGTTGTTGGGGTGCCTGACAATGTACCGGTCGCGGTGTCAAAACTTGCCCAGCTTGGTTTATTAGTAATGCTAAATTCTAGATTTAAATCTTGCGGGTCATTTGCCTGTGGCATGAACTCAAACGTTTGATTAATAAAGATGGAATTACTTGGATTACCGCTAATTTCTGGCGCTAAAATTTCGGCTTGCAGTAATGTCAAACTGATATTTTTCGAGGTGAATCCATTCGATATCAACACTTCTACTTCATAATTTTGCATATCGTTTACGTTTGGTGCGTCGCCGCTAAGTTCTCCTGTTTCAGTATCAACTGATAGCCATTGAGGGCCGCTTATTAAGGTATGAGTTAATGGTAAATTAAATGGATCGTAGGCGTTCAACGAATAGTTAAACGGACGACCTACGTGGTAGGTTACAGATGTTTCCCCTACTACTTGAATGTCATGTGAATACAACTCCAGTTGGCCGTATTCAGAGCCATAGGAATAATTATCCTGTTGGTAGTTAGGTGCGATTAGGGTGACATAAATGCTATTCGACAACGCCCCTAACTGTGCGGTAAATTGTGTTCTGTGTTGAAACGGCACTTCGGTTAAAAATATTAATTCCGTCTTATTTGTTGCGAGTTGCCAGGCGGAAAAGTGAGAGTTTTGTGCGTTTTCGTCAAAACTATGAGAGAGTAAAATAAGCGGCTTTTCTTTTCGTACAATAAAGCTAACTGAGTGCATCGAGTCAAGCGGTATACCTTTAATTTGTTGCGTGTTGGCATCATAAAACGTTAACAACAAATTGCCGTCAGCTTTACTTTCAAGCGAATAGAGAGTGTCATTGTGTACAAAAGCATATTCTGAAGTCAGGCTATGTTGATGAGGTGCTGAAAATGTTTCAGATTGAAAATCAAACGCAACAAAATCAAAAAATGCCATGTTGTGATGTAGGCTGGGTTTGGTGATGCGCGATAATTCAGTTGAGGCAATGATGCTTTGCTCGATATTATTAATTTGAGCCACGTTTAACGTATAATTTGACTCGTTTTGAGTATATCTAAAGGCATATAATTTCTCATTCAAAAATGCAAAATAACTGTTTAGTGGCAGTTGCTCTAGGGCAATGTTCATTTTCGCAGCCACATTCGTTGCAAGGTCAAATTGCCACAAACTAAACTGTGCATCCAATGGGTCTTTTTTGACAATATAAAGCACGTTGGGTGCGACCGATTGCACCGGCATATTTTCCTGACCTTTATAAAAGTCAGATAGTGCGGTACGTTCTATCACGCTGTAATCTGTTACTTTCATTTCATAGTATTTTTGGGCACCGTACTGGCTATCAAATCGTGAGAAAATCACCTTATCGTGATCACTTAGCTTTGGATAAAGGTGATCCGCTAAGATGTTTGTATAGCGAGGCAAGTTTACGTTGCCTGACGACATATGCCAAAGCTCATTGTCTTGCGTAATAACAAAGTTATTGTTTGCGATAGCGTAGGTGCCATTTTCTTTGATACTGCTTTTATCACCGATTGCGAACTGGCTAGGTATAGCGGCAGGATGTTCTGTAATAGTCCCGTTCGTTCGATCAATCGCAATAAACACGTCGGTCTGGCCTTTTTTTACAACCGCTACAGTTTTTGTTTCATCTACTAAAACGATAGAATCAGAATTCCAAATATACTCAGAGTTTGTTGTTGGAAGTTCTGTAATCACACCGTCTGGAGATACAATTGCAAAACGTGCCGTTTTATTTTCTTGAGGCGATATAACAAGAGCGTTATTTATAACTGTTAATTTTTCATCATTAGCTATCGTAATGTTATGTTGAGTTACACTGCTCGACTCGGGGCTATAACGCATTATTGTATAGCGGGTTCCGTTTTCATTCGGTGAGCTAGGAATAAGATCAATTAATGTGCCATCAATTTGATAAGTCGTGAAATGTGATTTAGGTCTATCGCTAGATAACTGAGCTAATTGGTTCCAGTTATTATCGATTGAGATGATTAAAGGGTCGTCCATATCGTATGCCCGCCATAAATCAACTAATAAGCCATTGTTATGTTTATAAAAGTGTAATTTTCCCTCTTCCCATTCATTTGCTATCGTTATTTCTGTTTCTATATCATCTACAGGGTAGCCGTGTAATGAGACCAGCGCTCCCCAAATAAATTTTATAAGTAACCTACCATTGTGAGCATCTAATTGCTTATATTGCGGGCACTCATAATGTTGGGTAGGTTCTTTAATAACATGGTTTTTTTCATAGGTTGTTAAGTTAATAGCAATGGCGACCCCTTCTTCGGGATCATTGCAGTTTTCGGTATTTGGATTGAGGTAATAAAAGGTATTGTCGTATGCTGTAAATAGGTTTGAACTACACTCACGGGTCAACTCTACCGCGGTGTTGTCTTCTTTATTCCAATGCCATATGTCGCACTCTTTTGTTTTTATAAAACTAATACCATTGATTTCAATAAATTGAGCGGAATCCAAAGCGGGACTTTCATATAAAGGTGTTGAACGCCAGTTATTTAATAAGTCCAAATAGTAGTTACCGGATTGACTATTAACGTTGTCGTACGAGGCTGTGTTTGTATAGATAATGCTATTTGGGAACGCTGAAACGTCGCTAATATTTGTTTTTAAGTTATTTTCGACGATTGGCTGACTATTTAAATTATAGATTTTTTGCGTAAAACCATTGTTTTCTTCTTTGGCAATAAGTAAGGATGCCGAACTTGTGAAACTTCCGAGGGCACAAAGCGCGAGTAATGATGGAAGTAATTGTTTTTTTTTAACATATTCATTCCTTTGAGTACTGATTATTAAAGAGTTAACTTACTATAGCCGTACACTGATATCAATAAGATGTAAAAAAAACAATATCTTAAGTGGTTTTTATTGTGGCGTGTTAGAGCTAGTTGAACTCAATATAATCAAGCACACTCTTTCTATGCCGATGCAAAAGATGGTTTTATGTGGCAATGGCTACGCATTGAAAACATGAAATACTTTTAATATTGTTATTATTAATGTTTTATTGTTTATTTATTACCAATGTTAATATTTAAGATTAAAAAATATCATTTAAATAGCACTGTGAAAAATTTTCAATCCCTGTTTAAATAAGTTCACATTGAGTGAGTAGGCAAGCGCAAAAATTAAGCGTACAATAGCGCCTTCTTAATCCCACATTTATTTCTTCTAGTTAGGAGTAACCATGTTAGAACGTAGCATGAACATTTCAGATTTTGATGCTGAATTATTTGACGCAATGGAAAAAGAAGCCGCGCGTCAAGAAGAGCACATTGAACTAATTGCATCAGAAAACTACTGTAGCCCACGCGTACTTGAAGCGCAGGGTTCACAGTTAACAAATAAATACGCAGAAGGTTACCCTAACAAACGTTATTATGGCGGTTGTGAGCATGTTGATGTGGTTGAGCAACTAGCAATTGATCGTGCAAATGAATTATTTGGTACTGATTACGCGAACGTACAGCCGCACGCTGGTTCGCAAGCGAATGCGGCAGTGTTCCAAGCACTATTGCAACCAGGTGACACTGTACTGGGTATGAGCTTAGCGCACGGTGGTCACTTAACGCACGGTTCACATGTAAATTTCTCAGGTAAAACGTACAACGCTGTACAATATGGTTTGAACGATGAAACTGGTGAAATTGATTACGCACAAGTAGAAGCATTAGCACTTGAGCACAAGCCTAAAATGATCATTGGTGGCTTTTCTGCATACTCAGGTATCGTTGATTGGGCTAAGTTCCGCGAAGTTGCAGACAAAGTAGGCGCATACTTACTTGTTGATATGGCACACGTTGCAGGTCTTGTTGCTGCAGGTATTTACCCAAGCCCTGTACCTCACGCACACGTTGTAACAACGACGACGCACAAAACGCTTGCTGGTCCGCGCGGTGGTTTGATTGTGTCAAATTGCGGTGACGAAGATATTTATAAAAAGCTTAACAGTGCGGTATTCCCTGGTGGCCAAGGTGGTCCTTTGTGCCACGTTATTGCTGCAAAAGCCGTTGCGTTTAAAGAAGCATTACAGCCTGAATTTAAAGCATACCAAGAGCAAGTGGTAAAGAACGCACAGGCAATGGTTAGCGTGCTACAAGAGCGCGGTTATAAAGTTGTTTCTGACAAAACTGACAACCACTTATTCTTACTCGATCTAATCGACAAAGATATTACTGGTAAAGACGCAGATGCGGCGCTTGGCTTAGCAAATATTACTGTGAATAAAAACTCTGTACCAAATGATCCGCGTTCACCATTTGTAACATCTGGTCTGCGTATTGGTTCACCTGCAATTACTCGCCGTGGCTTTAAAGAAGCACAAGCGCAACAAGTTGCAAACTGGATTTGTGATGTACTTGATAACATTGAAGATACATCGGTTCAGGCACAAGTGAAAGAGAAAGTTCAAGCAATCTGTGCTAAACACCCAGTTTATGCTTAATTTGCAATAACTGTGAACTTAGTTCATCTTTTTTGATATTATAAGGCCGCTTTTTAGCGGCCTTTTTTAATTTTAGGATGTAAATTATGCACTGCCCATTTTGTACAGCAAAAGACACCAAGGTTATTGACTCGCGTTTGGTTGGTGGCGGACACCAAGTGAGACGCCGCCGCGAATGTAATGATTGCCACGAGCGCTTTACGACATTTGAAGGGGCGGAGCTTGTGATGCCACGGATCATTAAGCAAGATGGCAGTCGTGAACCGTTTAATGAAGATAAGCTTCACAATGGATTACACCGTGCACTCGAAAAACGCCCGGTAAGTACGGAGCAAATTGATGAAGTTGTGCATCAAATTAAATCGCAACTGCGTGCAACAGGTGAACGTGAAGTAAGCAGTCAGATTGTCGGTGAGTTCATTATGGAAGCGTTAAAGAAACTCGATAAAGTAGCCTATGTACGCTTTGCGTCGGTTTATCGCTCATTTGAAGATATTCGTGAGTTTGGCGAAGAAATAGCAAAGTTAGGTGACGGTGAATAAGGTGTTTACACAACAAGATCACGAATACATGGCGTTAGCGATTTCGCTCGCTAAAAAGGGTCGTTTTACCACAACACCAAATCCCAATGTCGGTTGTGTATTAGTTAAAGATAATCAGATTGTCGGGCAAGGGTTTCATCAAAAGGCGGGGTTAGGCCATGCCGAAGTCAATGCTCTCGCACAAGCTGGTGAAATGGCAAGAGGCGCAACCGCGTATGTTACGTTAGAACCGTGCTCACATACTGGACGCACGCCGCCCTGTGCACAGGCGCTTATTAATGCGGGTGTTGTTAAAGTGATTAGTGCGATGGTCGACCCAAATCCCAAGGTGTCGGGCCGTGGCTTAAACATGTTAAACGAAGCGGGTATTAAGACCGCCCATGGTTTACTTGCCAGTGAAGCTGAAAAATTAAATGTTGGTTTTCTTAAAAGAATGCGCAAAAACATGCCGTTTGTGAGCTGTAAACTCGCGGCGAGTCTTGATGGTAAAACGGCGCTGGCAAATGGCAAGAGTAAGTGGATAACATCGAGCCCAGCAAGACAGGATGTGCAGCGGCTGCGGGCGTTAAGTTGCGCAGTACTAAGCGGTGCCGATACAGTACTTTGCGACGATGCCAAATTAAACGTTCGTTATAATGAACTCAGTGATGCACCATTTACAGAGTCGCAATTACGCCAACCAATACGCATCATTATTGATAGTCAAAACCGACTTACGCCCGAACTTGCGTTGTTCTCAATTTCATCTCCTATAATTATTGTGCGATTACATCTTGATAATCGGCACAAGTGGCCCCATTTCGTTGAACAAATCTGTGTTGCAGAACACGATGGTAAAGTTGACTTAACGGCACTCATGATTGAGCTTGCAAAACGAGATATTAATCATCTTTTTCTTGAGTGTGGCGCAACGCTCGCGGGCAAAATGAGTGAGCTTAACTTGATCGACCAATACATTTTTTATTTAGCGCCAAAATTAATGGGTGGCGCTGCAAAAAGTTTGCTCGCACTGCCCGAATTTCAAAAAATGGACGAGGTTGAACAGTTGAGTATTGAAGATATGACGATGGTTGGTCACGATATTCGAATTATTGCGAATAAGGCAAAATAAGATGTTTACTGGAATTATTGAAGCAACCGGACATATTACGTCGCTTGAGCAACACGGTGGCGATATCTCCGTGACGATTGAAAGTCACGAATTAGACTATTCCGATGTCAAACTAGGTGACAGTATTGCCACTAACGGGGTGTGCTTAACGGTGGTTAAACGACTACAATTTGGTTTTGTCGCTGATGTTTCAAAAGAGACCCTCGACTTAACGTGTTTTGCAAACTATCAAGTCGGTCAAAAAGTGAATTTAGAAAAAGCCCTCATGCCGACGTCACGTTTGGGCGGTCATTTAGTGTCAGGCCATATTGATGGCATCGCAACGGTGACACAAATTAGCACTAATGCACGGGCCACGGAATACTGGCTTGAAGCACCACAACAGTTGGCAAAATATATCCCGTATAAAGGCTCTGTTTGTATTGATGGCATAAGTTTAACCGTGAATGAAGTAAACGGGTGCCAATTTAAACTGACAATTGTGCCGCATACAGCACAAGAAACGACGATTCATCATTTTAAGGTAGGCTCTCAAGTTAACCTTGAGGTCGACCAACTGGCGCGCTATTTAGAGCGTTTAATGATGCCGGCTGAACCGGAAAAATCGTCCAGCAATCTCTCACTTGAGCTGTTAGCTCAAGCTGGATTTATGAATAAGCGTTAACTATATAACGTCAAATATGCGATTTAAATAAGCGAGAAAGTGATGAACTTAAATAGCGCAGCAGAAATAATCGAAGACATCCGTCTTGGTAAAATGGTCATTCTGATGGATGATGAAGACCGAGAAAATGAAGGTGATCTGATCATGGCAGCTGAACATATCAGCGCAGATGCGATCAACTTTATGGCTACATATGGTCGCGGGCTTATATGTTTAACGCTGACTCAAGAGCGTTGCCAGCAATTAAACCTACCCTTGATGGTACGTGATAATGGTGCGCAATTTTCAACTAATTTCACGATGTCGATTGAAGCTGCCAAAGGGGTGACGACGGGGATTTCAGCAGCTGATAGAGCGCGCACAGTGCAAGCTGCGGTTGCTAAAGGTGCAGTGCCTGAAGATATTGTACAGCCGGGTCATATTTTTCCAATTATGGCACAACCGGGTGGCGTACTGACACGTGCTGGACACACTGAAGCAGGTTGTGATTTAGCGCGCCTTGCAGGCTGTGAACCATCGTCTGTGATTGTCGAAATCTTAAACCCTGACGGCACCATGGCGCGTCGCCCTGACTTAGAAATTTTTGCCAAAGAGCATGATATTAAAATTGGCACTATCGCTGATTTAATCGAGTACCGTAACCTTAATGAAGCAACCATTGAGCGTGTTGCACAATGTAAATTACCGACTGAGTACGGTGAGTTTGATTTGATCACCTATAAAGACACCATTGATGGTCAAATGCATTACGCAATGAAAAAAGGCGACATTAATGAAGATAACGCAACGTTAGTACGGGTTCATTTGCAAAGCACCTTTAATGATATTTTATTATCTGATCGCGCCTCTGATCGCAGTTGGACAATTCCCTCAGCGATGGCAAAGATAGCGCAAGACAATGGCGTACTAGTAATTCTAGGCAAACATGAAACGTGCGAAGAAATTGAATACAAAGTTAAAGCGTTTGAAGCTGAAGACAATGGCGATAATTTGACTGTACGTAAATTGCAAGGCACCTCGAGAACTGTAGGTGTGGGTTCACAGATCTTGGCTGATTTAGGCATTCATAAAATGCGTCTGATGAGCAAACCTAAAAAATACCATGCGATTTCTGGATTTGGCCTTGAAGTGGTTGAATACGTAGAGCCGTAAATCGCGGTTTGGTAAAGGTAATTAGCGCTAAACTAAATTTTAAACTTATGATATGATGCGCGCCTTATTTTGCGCAGCTACAATGCAACTTTATAAAAGGGCATAAAATGAAGATTATTGAAGGTAACTTAAACGCCGCGGGCAAAAAATTTGCCATTGTTATTTCACGTTTTAATGACTTTATTGGTCAGAGCTTACTAAACGGCGCGGTTGATACACTAAAGCGTACTGGTGGTGTGAGTGATGATGACATTACCGTTATTTATGTTCCCGGTGCAGTTGAATTACCGATTGCCGCAAAGCGCGTAGCTGCAAAAAAAGAATATGACGCTATTATTTCTTTAGGGGTGATTATTCGTGGTGGTACACCTCATTTTGACCTAGTAGCAAATGAATCAAATAAAGGCCTCGCTCAAGTGTCTCTCGAGTATGATATTCCAGTCGCTTTTGGTGTGTTAACAACTGAGAGTATTGAGCAAGCAATTGAACGTGCCGGTACTAAAATGGGTAACAAGGGCGGCGAAGCGGCTCTTGGTGCTTTAGAAATGGTTAACGTTTTAGATCAAATTTAAGGAATCTACAATGAAACCTGCAGCGAGACGTAAAGCTCGAAAGTTGGCACTACAAGCGATTTATTCATGGCAAGTAAGCGGTAACCCGATTGCCGATATCGAACAGCAAATGCTTGTTGAAAACGATGTTAGTAAAGTTGACGTTGAGTATTTTAAAGATTTAGCACGCGGCGTAGCGGTTAACCACAAACAGCTTGATACTGTGGTTGCGCCACACCTTGATCGTCCGTTTGAAGAAATCGACTTAATTGAAAAAGCGATTTTGCGTCTATCAAGTTATGAGCTTAAATTCAGAGAAGATGTGCCTTATAAAGTGGCCATTAACGAAGGTATTGAGCTTGCGAAGCTATTCGCTGCTGAAGATAGTCATAAGTTTGTAAATGGTGTGCTTGATAAATCGAGTGCCCAACTGAGAAGCAAATAAGAGGCAGCCGGCTTAGGCCGGCTTTTTTGTGCATGAAAGAATTTGAGCTAATAAGCCAATATTTTAAAGGGCGAGGTGTTCAGCGTAAAGATGTGCAGCTTGGTATTGGCGATGATGCGGCGCTAGTTACTGTCCCTGAAGGACATCAGCTTGCTGTGACAACGGATACCCTAGTTGAAGGCGTGCATTTTTTTTCTGATATTTGCCCTAAAGCACTCGGGCATCGCGTTCTTGCTGTTAATTTTAGCGATTTGGCAGCAATGGGAGCACAACCTACTTGGATTTCGATTGCATTAACACTGCCAAAGATCGAACCAAAGTGGCTTGAAGCGTTTACCGAGGGGATGCATTCGATTGCTGAGTATTTTAATGTGCAATTGATTGGTGGTGATACAACCCAAGGGCCAATGACGATTTCAGTATGTGCAAAAGGCATAGTGCCAAATGGTAAGGCGATTACGCGCTCAGGCGCTAACAATGGTGACTGGATTTACGTGACTGGGCCGCTCGGTGATGCGGGTCTTGCCATCGAACATAAGTTGTCAAATATCAGTTTGTCGGACGATGACTTCAAATTGGTCAATCAACGTTTTGACTACCCTAGTCCTCGTGTAGCGGCAGGGCAGGTATTACGTAACTTTGCCTCTGCCGCAATTGATGTATCAGACGGCTTACTTGCTGATTTAGGTCATATTTGTGAGCGTTCTAGTGTCGGAGCGTCAATCAATATTGATAAAATCCCGCGCTCAGCAGTGATGAATGACGTACTTAGTGCCAAGCAGCAGCGCCGTTTTTTATTGAGTTACGGCGATGATTATGAACTTTTATTTACCGTTCCTGCTGAATTAGCAGGGGCACTTGCGATTAATTTAAAGCCATATGGGGTTGAACCTGTGTGTATAGGCCAAATTACCGCAAATACGACACAGATTGATTTGTTTGAAAATGGTGAACAGGTCAATTACAGTGGTTCGGGCTTCGAACATTTTTCGCAATCAAGTACAAATTAATAAAGTAGTATGTTTAATTTAAAAAAACCGACACATTTTTTTGCTCTTGGCTTTGGCTTAGGGTTGGCGCCTAAAGCGCCCGGCACCTTTGGTACTTTTGCCGCACTGCCATTTATACTGCTAACGATGACGCAGTCATTGTATTTGCAGTTGATTGTGGCTTTGATTATTTGTGTGTTTGGCTTTTGGGTATGTGGTAAAGCGGCGCGTGATGTTGGCGTTCATGACCACCCAGCAATCGTGTGGGATGAAGTTGCCGGATATTATATTACGATGTTGGGCGTTGCAATTACACCCTGGACATTACTTGCAGGGTTTATCTTGTTTCGATTTTTCGATATTGTAAAACCTTGGCCAATAAAGTTATTGGATAAACATGTAAAAGGTGGTTTTGGTATCATGGTAGATGATATTTTGGCGGGCGTATTTTCGCTGCTATGTCTACAGGGCTTACTCTATTTTGGGGTTCTTTCGTAGCAATCACTTTTTTAAATTATTAAAAAAGAAGAAAGTCAGTGCTTAGACTAATATTCGGTTGGTGTTTATTAATAGCATCAACTTGGCTTCATGCCTCATTAAATGATTACATTGTAAAACAATGGGATAGCCAAGATGGGTTGGCATCACAGTCACTGCAAAGTATTGCCCAAGATAAACAAGGTTATTTATGGCTTGGCACACAGTTTGGCTTGAGCCGCTTTGACGGAAAAAACTTCAAAAACTTCAATACCAATAACAGCCCTTTTCTTGAAAATAACTCAATCAATAAATTGCACGTCGATACACAGGGTTTTTTGTGGATAGGTACCAAAAAAGGGTTAGTTAAGTTTGACCCACAAACTCACAACTACGACAAATACAACGTGAAGGGCCCGGTACGAGATATCGTTGAAGACGGTGATGGGCGTATTTGGGTTGCCGCCAATGGTTTGTATTTGTATACCAACAATAAGTTTCGTTCCCTGAACCAAGTCCTAGCTGGCGACAATCAAATAAATGAAAATAGCTTTCAGCAGAAATCACGCTCTTTTAAATCTGGATTAGCAAAATTAGTCGGTCAGGTTAAAAAAATGACGTTGGCACCAGATGGATTATGGCTGATTAACGAGCGCTACTTATTAAAGTTAACCAACAGTTCGACCGATCCCGCACGTCGTTTAAAGCTCGAAGTAAGTCAGCAGATTTCATTGCCACAACGTTTAGGACAGTCCTTTTTATACGATATGGCATGGCTTGAAGGGAATTTGTATCTTGCATCTGAAACCGGTGCTTATTTTTTAGATGTTGATGACGAGCTGAGACCACTTTCAATTCCTTACGCAAACAATGCCACTGTATATAAATTTATGAGTGATTCTAATGGCGCGTTATGGATCTCAATTAACGGCCGTTTGTTGTATCGTGATAGTGGCGGGGAGTGGCAGTGGATTGAGCCCTCCGAGTCCGACCAAGCTATTTGGTTTTCAGATATTTTCAGAGATCGAGACGATAATATTTGGTTGGCGAGCTTTTCGGAAGGACTCTGGCAAGCAAAACCCAGTATCGTAACACGTCATAATAAATTGACAGGACTTGATGAAACCATTATGGCAATTGAAAAATCGCCAAGTGGCGTGGTTTGGGTTGCATCAAAATCAGGCATAGGTTATCTAGATCTCGACGATCAATATGTATCGCAAATCGCCATGAGCGACATTAATCGCACAACGATAAACGATTTGCACTTTCAAGGAAACCGGCTTTATATCGCGACTAATCGCGGGGTTTTATATTATCAAAACGGAACTGTGTTTACGGTCAACGAACCATTGCTTCGTTATAGCGCGGTATTTTCAATTAATCCAGCGTTACAAGGTGGGCTCTGGCTCGGTACTGACCGTGGTTTATACCGATTAGCTTTTAATGGATTAAGACCGTTTACTTATAATTCGTTTTTAGATAGCAAATACATCACACACCTGAATGAAGGTCGCTTTTCTGGTTGGCTTGGAACATCTCGTGGCGCTTACTATTTTAATGAACGTGGTATTCAAATTGTGGGTGCGAGCACAGCGTTAGAGTCGGCGCATATCAGTTATATACTCGATGTGCCTGAGGTCGCAACCTTTATTGCGACCTTAAATGATGGCTTATTTTATCGCGCTAAAAATAAAAAGTGGCAGCAGCTCGATATTTCGAATGGGTTACCTTACGGGCAAATCTTGAGCCTCAGTTATGAAACGAATGATCAACACCTTTGGGTCAGTACGATTAAAGGGGTATATCGTTTACCTGTATCTCAGTTTGTAGAGCAAAACCTGAATTTGCAAGTTGAACAAGTGATAACGTCTTACTCGCGTCAATTGGATGGACAATCTGGGCAATGCTGCACAGGGTTTTCACATGGTTCAGTTGCGCAAACCGAAGAGTCTATCTGGTACCCGAGTAAGTTGGGCGTTGTTGAAGTGCCGAAAAGTATTAATTTATTCGCAAAACAAAGTTTAGTGCCGATCATTGAAGGTGTGCAAACGGACGATGCATTTTTTGCAGCTGATACCAGTTTTAGTTTAGAACTTGATAATTCGCATCGAAATATCCAAATTGACTATACCGTAATTGATTTTGATGCATCGAGTGATATGAACTTTCGCTATCGATTGCTAGGGTTAGATAATACTTGGCGTGAAGCTCAAAGCCGACGCGAAGCGATATATACCAACCTGCCGCCAGGCACATTTACATTCCAAGTCGCAGCGAAACAGATTGCCGGTAATTGGCAAGATGCTGAGCAAGTTGAATACAGTTTTACAATTCCTAAGCGCTTTGATGAAACAGTGTATTTTAGGTTGTTATTGGTAACCTCGATTGCTATTGGCTTGTACTTTTTATTTTTAATTTATCGTAATCAAGAACGTCGTAAGCAAATTGAACTTGAGCGATTGGTTGAATCGCGCACCATAGAGTTGATTGAAGCAAATGAAAAGCTTAATCAAGTAAATGATCAGCTTAAAGAAGTGTCGCACTCTGACGAGTTGACAGGGTTACGCAGTCGGCGCTTTGTATTTGACCAGTTACCCAAAGACATAGAACACTTCCAAAGTAACCGAGAGACACTTGAAGAGCAAGGAAAGGCGTTAAGCCTTGTGATAGTAAACCTTGATGATTTTGGCCGCGTCAATGACTTGTATGGTCCATTTGCAGGAGACAGTTGCTTGCAACAGCTTGCTGCTTTACTTAATGACCAGATTCAGGGATCTGACTATGTGGTGCGCTGGAGTGGCGACGAATTCCTCATCTTATTGCGTGATATAAAAAAGGAGCAGGTGCACCAGTTTAGCTGTGATGTCGCGAAAAAGATAAATCAGTTTGTGATCCAATTGCCTGATGGTCGTACTACACAAATTACATGTTCTATAGGGTGGGCTTTCTATCCGTTACCATTACTCGGTGGACAAATTATTGGCTGGGAAACATCAGTCAAAATTGCTGATTTAGCATTACATCAGGTGAAAGATAATGGCAAAGTCGGGGTCGCATATTACTCGTTCGATGAAAGTTTGGATGCGTTTGAATTTGAAGACAACGAAATGCTTGAAGAACGCATTGCCAATCTTATTGATACAGGCCAAGTAACGCTGACGCTAACTCATTTCGATTAAAAAAGAGCTCGCATTGGCGAGCTCTTTTTTATGATTACGTAACTAGCGATTTATATAGTTTGTGATCTGACGGTAAATACCGTCGCTATCTAAATCTAATTCAGCGTGAATTTCTTGCTGTGTACCGTGCTTGATAAACTCGTCTGGTAAACCTAAGTTAAGAACCTGTGTGGCGAGCTTATGTGCCATCACAAATTCATTAACAGCTGAACCTGCTCCACCCATAATCGCGTTGTCTTCTAATGTAACTAGTGTTGTATGCGACTGGCAAAGCGATTTAATTTTGTCTTCATCAAGTGGCTTAATAAAGCGCATATCAATGAGAGTTGCGTTTAGCTTATCAGCTGCTTCTTTTGCTTCATTGAGTAACGTACCAAATGAAAGAATCGCAACATCGCTACCTTCTTTGATAGTGTTCGCTTTACCGATTTCGAGCGCCGTCATAGTTTCGCAAATCTCATCAGTGCCGGCACTGCCACGTGGATAACGAACGGCAGCTGGACCATTATGTTGATGGCCCGTAAAGAGCATCTGACGGCATTCATTAAGATCGCTCGGTGCCATCAATACGAGGTTTGGTATACAGCGCAAAAAGCTTAAGTCATAGGCGCCTTGATGGGTTTCACCATCAGCACCAACGACACCTGCACGATCGATTGCGAACAGTACAGGCAGGTTTTGCAGCGCGACATCATGGATAAACTGATCATACCCACGTTGCAGAAAGCTCGAATAAATCGCCACAATGGGATTCAGTTGCTCACAGGCAAAGCCTGCGGCAAGTGTCACGGCATGTTGTTCAGCGATTGCAGCATCAAAATACTTTTCTGGATGCTCTTTTGAAAAACGCACCATACCGGAGCCTTCACGCATAGCGGGTGTAATTGCAACGAGTTTTGGATCCTGTGTTGCCATATCACAGAGCCAGTCACCGAATACTTTTGAAAAAGTAGGGGCGGCAGGTTTTGATTTTGGCAGACTCGTTTCGCTTGGGTTGAATTTTGGCACACCGTGATAGCCAATAGGGTCTGCTTCAGCTGGTAAGTATCCTTTGCCTTTTTGTGTGCGTACATGCAGCAATTGTGGGCCCTTTAAATTACGCATGTTACGTAGCGTGTCTGTGAGCATCTCAACATCATGACCGTCAATTGGACCAATGTAGTTAAACCCTAACTCTTCAAAAAAGGTACCCGGAACAACCATCCCTTTTAGGTGTTCTTCCATTCTACTTGCTAGCTCTTTAACAGGCGGCATACCAGAGAGCAATTTTTTACTGCCTTCACGAATATTGGTATAAAAGCTGCCCGACAGAATACGTGCAAAGTGGTTGTTAAGTGCACCGACGTTTTCTGAGATCGACATTTCGTTATCGTTTAAAATAACTAACATGTCAGGATTGAGATCGCCGGCATGGTTCATTGCTTCAAAAGCCATACCAGCCGTGATAGCACCATCGCCAATTACGGCAACAACTTTACGTTCTTGTTGTTCTTTTTGAGCTGCAATCGCCATGCCCAAGGCGGCTGAGATAGACGTGCTTGAATGACCGACACTAAAAGTATCGTAATCACTTTCTTCTCTAAACGGAAACGGGTGCAGACCGTCTTTTTGACGTATGGTATGCATTTTTTCACGGCGGCCAGTCAATATTTTGTGTGGGTATGCTTGATGACCAACATCCCAAATTAAGCGGTCAAATGGCGTGTTATACACATAGTGTAAAGCGACCGTGAGTTCCACAGTGCCTAATCCTGATGCTAAGTGGCCGCTACTTTTAGATACTGAGTTAAGTAAATAATCGCGCAACTCATTACTTAATTGCGTCAAGTTACTTTGCGGTATTTCGCGCAATTGTTCGGGTGTATCAGCCAAACTTAACAATGGGTACTTTGTACTATCAAATATCATTCTATTTTACGATTATCCTAAATTTTATCATGCACCTGTTATTATTTTTATTGTCAGGTTTGTTTTGCATTAATGATCTCGTTCAATTATATATTCAGCGACCGCTTTGAGTCGACCTGTATCGGCATCTATTCTTTCTAGCGCTGTAATTGCATCTTGGACCAACTGTGTCGCTTTTAGTTTAGCTTCTTCTAACCCTAAGTGTGCAGGATAGGTCGATTTATTTGCATGTTGGTCGGAGCCTTGTGGTTTTCCGAGTATTTCTGTTGTGCTTTCGATATCTAAAATATCATCTTGAACTTGAAAAGCTAGGCCAATTGCGTCGGCATAGTCTGATAAGTGCTTAAGTTCGTCGTTGCTTGCATTTGCAGCAATGGCGCCGATACGAATCGCTGCTTTTAATAATGCACCTGTTTTTAAGCGATGCACTGTCTCTAATTCTGATAGCGCAATGCATTTATCTGTCGCAGCTAAATCGAGGGCTTGACCGCCGCACATACCGCGAAGTCCTGAGGCTTGTGCCATCTCACTGATTATTCTAATTTGATTAGCGGCGCTCACTGACTCAAAGTGGTCGTTCGACGCGATTTCAAATGCTAATGTTTGCAGCGCATCTCCCGCCAAGATAGCGCTTGCTTCATCAAACTCAATGTGACAGGTCGGTTTTCCGCGTCTTAATTCATCATCGTCCATGGCCGGTAAGTCATCATGCACTAGCGAATAGCAATGAATACACTCTATTGCCGCAGCGAGTTTGTCTAAGTCATTTTGGTTACCATTAAACAGCTGACCGGTTAAATGGACCAGTAAGGGGCGTAACCGCTTTCCGCCATTTAGCAAGCTATAACGGCAAGCTTCTAATAATCTTGTATCAGTAGTTGACGGCTCTGGCAGTAAATTATGTAACGTGTGCTCAAGGCGGCTTTGGGTAGTCGAAATTAGTTGTTTTATCATGTTTTGGACGACAACAGGCTATTGTGAAGATGAATCAAAATCGACAAGCTGCGCGCCGTCACCTTGACCCATCAGGATTTTTACCTTTTGTTCTGCCATTTCTAATTTTGCAGAGGATGCATTTGCAAGGGCGATACCGCGTTCAAACTGTTTAAGTGATTGCTCTAGTGGCAATTCACCACGTTCCATTTCATTTACGATCTGATTAAGTTCTGACATTGCTTCTTCAAAACTTAAGTTTTCAGGTTTTTTTGTCGCCATGAGTCACGCCCAAAATAAATAATATGAGGGATTTTATGGCTTATTGCATGGGAATTCAATTTATCTTGCATCGCCGATGCTTTGATAAACAAAGATTCGTCCGTGAAGTTATCCATATTGTTGATTTCAATTGCTATACTTTGTGATATAACTCGTGGCATCGGTCTTAAGTTTTTTTCTAACCGGCCGATGTATAACTGAATTTTTATCAAACTGCGTTGGGAGTAGCTGTGGATTTAGCAACGGTTATCGGCATTGTAGGTGCAATTGGTTTTATCGTTATGGCGATGGTAATGGGTGGCGACTTAAGCATGTTCGTCGATGTGCCGTCAGTTTTAATCGTATTCTGTGGCTCATTATTCGTGGTGCTATCAAATTACACCATGGGTCAGTTTTTCGGTATAGGTAAGGTCGCAGGTAAAGCCTTTATGTTTAAAATAGAGACACCTGAGGAGCTGATTGAAAAAGCAGTTGAGCTTGCTGACTCAGCGCGTAAAGGCGGGTTTTTAGCGTTAGAAGAAGCTGAAATTCCCAATGGATTTATGCAAAAAGGGGTCGACATGCTAGTCGATGGGCACGACGCTGATGTTGTTCGTGCAACTATGCAAAAAGATATCACCTTGACGACAACGCGTCATGAGGCGGGCGCAAATTTGTTTAAAGCATTGGGCGATGTCGCTCCTGCAATGGGCATGATTGGTACGTTGATCGGACTTGTTGCTATGTTGTCGAACATGGACGACCCAAAAGCAATCGGGCCCGCGATGGCTGTTGCATTACTAACTACCTTATACGGCGCATTTCTTGCGAACGTTATTGCCATTCCGATTCAATGTAAATTAGAAAACAGAAAAGACGAAGAAGAGCTCAATCAAAAATTAATTTTAGACGCCGTATTGGGGATTCAAGATGGGCAAAACCCAAAAGTCATCGAAGGGATTTTGAAAAATTATATTGCTGAGTCGAAACGCCAAATCGACACTGAAGGGTAAATTATGTCTGATGAAGCTGAAGAGTGTAAATGCCCGCCCCCAGGGCTTCCTGCATGGATGGGGACATTCGCGGATTTAATGTCGCTATTAATGTGCTTTTTCGTTTTGCTACTCGCTTTTTCGGAAATGGATGTACTTAAGTTTAAACAAATTGCCGGTTCAATGAAGTTTGCTTTTGGTGTGCAAAATAAACTTGAAGTTAAAGACATACCAAAAGGGACTAGCGTTATTGCAATGGAGTTTCGCCCAGGTAAACCGGACCCAACACCAATTGAAACTATTCAACAGCAAACGGTCGAAATGACGCAGCAAATGCTTGAATTTCAAGCCGGTGATGAAGACAGTGCCGGTGGACGGCAAGAGCAGCGGGGTAATAAACGCGGTGGTGAATCTCAAAGCACCGCTAAAAAGGAATCGAGTGAGGCATCTAAATCTGCTGATCAGGAGCGCATCAATGATCTTGTTAAAAAAATTGCGCAGCAATTAGAAAAACAAATTATGGATGGGGCGATTGAGCTGGAGTCTTTAGGGCAACAAATTATTATTCGGATCCGTGAAAATGGTTCGTTCCCATCTGGTAGCGCTTTTTTACAGCCGCAATTTAAGCCAATAATTCAACAGATTGCTGAACTATTGAAAGATGTACCTGGTGAAATTACCGTATCAGGCCACACCGACGATTACCAAGTAAGCAATGAATTATACTCAAATAACTGGGATTTATCGGCAAAACGAGCGGTAGCAGTGGCGACTGAAATGCAAAAAGTACCTGATTTTGATAAAGCGCGCATGGTGGTTATTGGACATGCCGAAACGCGTCCATTGGTACCAAATGAAGACGGTGAATCAAGGAAGCGCAACCGCCGAGTTGAAATTTCAATTATGCAAGGTAAAGCAAAAGAGTCTTCACCTATCGAGGTAGGCAATTGATGGTGAAATTAAGCATCTGTCGATAGTATATTTTATCTTTTAAAAATCACTCTTTTCCGATATGGTTATTAGGTCAATAATGACATTGAAGGAGAGTTTGATAATGAAAAGCAAGTATGCTTATCTTCCAGGTACTGGAGGGTCCGGCGGTGACATTCCACCTGACGAGCCACCGAAGAATGATGCTTTTAAACCGTGACTGAATTAGAAATCTATCAGCTGCTCGTATCTCTGGGCAGCTATTTGACAGCCATACTGTTTGTAGCAACACTCGCTTTTTTAATATTAAAAGAAACCAGTTACGCACTTATGGCAGGTATAACATGGTTGTTCTTTTTTTTGGGCACTCAGTATTATCCTTATTTGATAGCGTGGGATGTTGAGCGAATATACCGTTATCCTATTTGGATTTTGCACGATTTCACTTGGATGGCAATCATTGCCTATTTAGGCATTAAAGATCGAATTGCAATGTGGCAAAGTATCTATTGTCAATTGCTTGCTTTACCTCTGTTATTTTTAAACTTCTTTCGTGCCATCGATGTACAGTTATTAGAGGTAATGTTCACAACGCCGGTATATCGGAGTTTATATCCAGTCTGTGAAACAGCGATTGTTTTACTATGCGTCGCGCCGATTTTTCATTGTGTAAAGCGAAAAATAGGGCAGCAAAATAGTTCAGACAGAAGTGCTAACTTAGTTGGTTGATGCCACGCCTTCGAGGCATAACTATGTCTTTTATCATGTGTATTTACCTATGGTAGTAAATTACCTACAATAAACTGTATATTTAAACAGTATTTCTTTTTGTTATGAAACTTTATATCGCCGAAAAACCTTCGCTTGCCAGAGCAATTGCGGACGCCTTACCTAAACCGCATAAAAAATTGGAGGGTCATATTGTTGTTGGCAACGGTGATGTTGTTTCTTGGTGTATCGGTCACTTATTAGAGCTTGCAGAGCCGGATGACTATAGTGACACGTATAAAAAGTGGACATTGACAGATTTACCTATTGTGCCACAAAAATGGCAATTAAAAGCGAAACCAAAAACGCGCAAACAGCTGACAATACTTAAAAAACTAATTAAACAGGCATCGAGTATAGTGCATGCGGGTGACCCAGATAGAGAAGGGCAATTGTTGGTTGATGAAGTTTTGAGTGAAGCGAATATCTCGCAAGCAAAGCTATCGAACACACAAAGGCTGCTGATCAGCGACCTTAATTTAACGGCCGTGAAAAAAGCATTGAACAATTTAAAATCCAATCGTGATTTTATTCCTTTGTCTGTTTCAGCACTGGCTCGTTCGCGTGCTGATTGGCTGATTGGTATGAATTTGACTCGCGCGTATACAATTAAAGGAAAGCAAGGCGGCTATTCAGGTGTACTGTCGGTCGGTCGCGTGCAAACACCTCTACTAGGTTTAGTGGTGCGCCGTGATTTAGAAATAGAGAATTTCGTTAGTCGACCTTTTTATGAAGTAATGGCTGATTGCAGCACACAAAATAATGATCCTTTTAGTGCTAAGTGGCAACCAAGTGAGGCGTGTAAGCCCTATCAAGACGAAGAGGGACGGGTTTTGCATAGAGGCTTATGTGAAAATGTAATTAGTCGTATCAGCGGGCAACCAGGCGTTGTTCTCTCAGTGGAAGAGAAAACTAAAAAACAAGCCCCGCCATTACCTTATAATTTGTCAGCGCTGCAAATTGACGCGGCTAAAATATTTAAAATGCCTGCTAAAAAAGTGCTCGATATATGCCAAAGTTTGTATGAAAAACATAAACTGATCACTTATCCTCGTTCAGATAACCGCTATTTGCCAAATGAACATTATTTTGAAGTGAGTAACGTTTTGAGCGCCATTGAGAATAATAAAGGGCAAACAAGTGAACAGGTTAATGAAGCAAATACATCGCTAAAACACAAATGTTGGAATGATAAAAAAGTCGAGGCGCATCACGCAATTATTCCAACAAGTAAAAAGTTAAAAAGTGCAACATTAGGGTTTGAAGAAGAAAAAATTTACGGTTTAATTTGTCGTCAGTATCTCGCTCTTTTTTACCCCGATTATATTTACCATGACACAAAGGTGCTTATTGAGATTGCTGGCGGTCAATTTAAAGCATCAGCAAAGCGCGAAAGCCAGTTGGGTTTTAAGGAGTTGATGGGTAAACATAAATTGAAAGATGAGGTTTTGTTGCCTGCATTGGAAAAAGGACAAAAAATTCAATGTATTCAAGGTCGGTTGCTGGAAAAGCAGACTGAGCCGCCACAACATTTTAATGATGCGACTCTACTGAGTGCAATGACCGGGATCGCACGTTATGTTGATGATGTTGATATTAAAAAAATATTGCGCGAGACGGATGGGCTCGGCACTGAAGCGACGCGAGCAGGGATCATAGAGTTACTGTTTAAGCGCGGCTTTTTAGAACGTATTGGTAAAAGTGTGGTTGCCACAAAAACAGGTAAAGCACTTATTAATATTTTACCTGAGCAATTATCAAAACCAGATATGACGGCCCTATGGGAATCTAAACTCACGCGTATTGCCGAGAAAAAAGGCAATTATTCGCACTTTATGACGCCGTTATTAAATGATTTACAGACTCACGTTTCGTTAGCTGAAAAAGTGTCTGTCGATGGTTTCAGCCAGTTACCCGCACCAAATAGAAAACTTTTTAAGCGACGCAGCAGACGCAAAGCAAAAGTTTAAATACCTTTTTGCTTCATCCCATATTTGGGATGAAGTTTTCAATTAGTCATCCCAAATTTGGGATCTTTCCGTAATACTCTTCAATGTATTGTTTATAAGTTGTTGTTTTTAAGGTTTTTTATATTTTGGCACGGTCCTTGTTATTACCAGAGTATAAATACACTTTGGAATTGTGGCGATGGATATTATTAAACAAAAGAAAACACCGATTTATAAAAATAAGTTTTTGTTGTCAGGACTTGGCGCAACATTATTTGCTTCTGCACTATTTGCCAGTTCACAATTTGAAGTGGCGAATACGTCAATCGAGCGTAATAGTGTGCTGACGGCTACCGTTGAGCAAGGAGAGTTTACTATTACTATTGCAGGTCCAGGGGTGTTAGTTCCGCGAGACGTGCGCTGGGTTGCGAGCAATGTTGAAGGTAAAGTTGAGCGCATTTTATTGAAAGCGGGTGCACAAGTCAGAGAAGGCGATTTAATTGCAGAGCTCACTAACCCTGAATTGAACCAAAAAGTTGATGAATTAGTTTGGGAAAAGGAAGCGTTAGAGGCTGAATTGGCGGCACTAAAGGTGAATCATGAAACCCTTATGCTTGATATGAAGGCTACGCTGCTGAGCACCAAAATGGCGTTCGATAAAGCAAAAATGCGCCTTGATGCAGAATCGTCACTGATTAAACGTGGTAACGCAACAGTTTCAAAACTGGACTATGAAAGCTCAAAATTAACAGTTGAGCAGCTAAAACAAACTTTAGAAATTGATAAGCAACGCACATCGCAGCTTAAAGAAAATCTTGATGCGAGCTTTAAAGCAAAGCAAGCGCGATTACACAAATTAAATAAAACAATAGAGCGCGCCGAATTTCAATTGGCTTCATTACAATTAAAAGCGCCGACGTCAGGTATATTGCAAGCAATGCCACTCGAATTAGGCCAACGTGTAACAATGGGCAGTAATGTAGCGAAAATCGCGCGAAAAGATGACCTTATCGCCGAATTAAAAATTTCAGAATTAAAAGCATCACAAATAGCGCTCGGTCAACCTGTGGTAATAGATACACGCACGAGTCATATTAATGGTGAAGTGATGCGTATCGACCCAGCAGTCGTAAATGGTACTGTGCAAGTGGATGTCACACTTAGCACGCCGCTGCCGAGTGAAGCACGCCCTGATTTATCAATTGATGGTGAAGTGACTATCGCTAAAAAAGCAAATACATTGTTTGTTCGTCGTCCTGTTTTTTCTCAATCAAATCAAACGTTACCTATTTTTAAAATCGATCAAAAAGGCGCTTATGCCAATAAGGTCTCGGTCAGTTTTGGTGCGGCAAGCGCCAGTCAAATTGAAATTTCGCAAGGTCTAAAAGCCGGCGATCAGATTATTGTCTCTGAGCAATCTAGCTTTGCTCGTCACGACAAAGTTGCACTTAATTAAAGAAGAAGGAAGGTCATCATGAAAAGTTTAATTACACTAACAAACCTTAAAAAAGTATTCGCAACCGATGAAGTTGAAACACACGCGTTGAGCGATATTAATTTGGAAATCAATCAGGGCGAATACATTTCGATTTCAGGCCCTTCTGGTTGTGGTAAATCGACGCTGTTGTCTATTTTAGGTTTACTTGATACCGCATCAAGCGGCGGGTATGAGCTCAATGGCCATCAAGTTGCAGGGATCAATACCAAGCAGCGCGCTCAAATTCGCAATAAGGAAATTGGTTTTATCTTTCAGTCGTTTAACCTTATTAGTGAGCTAAATGTATTTGAGAATGTTGAGTTACCACTGACTTACCGCAAAGACCTTTCTAAGAAGGAACGCACTGAACTGATAAAGTCAGCCCTTGAAAAGGTTGATATGGGACACCGTGCAAAGCATTTTCCAGCTCAGCTATCAGGTGGTCAACAACAACGTGTTGCAGTAGCAAGAGCAATAGTTGGCAACCCAAGTATTATTTTGGCCGATGAACCAACTGGTAATCTCGATTCAAAAAATGCCGAATTGGTGATGGCACTACTCGATAAACTGCATAGCGACGGCGCGACTATTTGTATGGTCACCCATGATCCGCGTGGTGCAAAACGGGCTGATCGTATTGTTGAAATTTTTGATGGTCGCATTGTTGACGACACACAAAAACAAGAAAACGTCGCATAAGGAGGCGATTATGTTTAATGACTTAATTTATGCCGTTAGATTATTGCTAAACAATCCTCGTTTTAGTGCGCTCACTATTTTTGTAATGACAACCGGGCTTGCGCTGTGCATTTTTATGTTTACGTTTATCAATGGCACACTGACTGCGCCGTTACCAATAGAAAACGGTGAACGTATGCGAAAAATTACTACGCTTGTTGATGGCACAGCGTACGATGGTTCAACGCTGCGCTTACATGAATATGAAGATATATTAAAAGTGCAACAGAGCTTTGAAGTATTGGAAGTGATGGGTAATCGTAGCGCGAATTTAAACACCGGCGACAAAGTCTTACGCTATAGTGCAACGACTGTCACCCCTAAGTTTTTTGAGCTGTCACAGGGGCGGGCTCAATTGGGGCGCTTAATTGGCCAAGACGATTTAACGCAGGGCAGTCCAAATGTGGTGGTACTTACTCACTCGTTATGGCAAGAGTTGTTTGCTTCCGATAAAGAAATTATCGGTAAAAAGGTGCGTATAAATTCGGAGCCGCATACCGTAATAGGGGTAACACAGCCGGAATACCGTTTTCCTAATGTCGCCTCTATGTATTTGCCGCTGCGCGCAACAACCAATGGTGTAGCGCGCGAAGATTCGCCTTATGTATCTGTATATGGTCTGTTGAAGCCGGGTGTTAGTGATGAGGTTGCGCTCAATGAAGTGCAAACATTGTTTAAACAATTTGCAGCTGATTATCCGAAATTAAACTCAAACGTGCAGGGCTATTTATGGACATTGCAAGAAGAAGCAATGGGCAATGGTACTAAGCCTATTATTTTAGCAATGCAAATCTCGGTAGCGCTGATCTTACTGCTTGCCTGTATCAATGTCGGCAACTTATTGCTATCACGTGCTGTGGAACGCAATAAAGAAACAGCGATTCGAACTGCATTAGGTGCGCCTCGCGGTAAACTAATTGCGCAATTATTGTGGGAAAGTGGCTTAATTTGTGTCATCTCCGGTGTGTTCGCAATCCTTATTGCGGGGTTGGCACTCGATTTAGCGATGCATACACTTTTATCTGATTTACCAATTCCAGCGCCGTTTTGGTGGCAAGCACATCTTTCAGGCACAACCATCCTGTTTACAGCAGTGGTAACCCTGATAACCATTATATTGACTGGTGCGTTGCCAGCGTGGCGCACGACAAGTGGTGATATCAATGCGATTTTGCGTGATGGGACGCGTGGTGCACAAAGTAAAGCGACGGGACGATTAAGTAAAATCATCGTAATAGCTGAAGTGGCACTTAGTTGTATTTTGATAACACTTTCTGGCGCCATGGTAAATTCTGTGAGCCAAATGAATAGTGCAGATTACGGAATGGATATTGACCGCTACCTTACTGCTCGTGTTGGACTGCCTGGTAATCGTTATGAAACACCTGAGCAACGTATTGAATACTACAACAAGCTAGTCGCGAAATTGGAACAAGATCCAAACGTTACATCAGTAGCGATGAGTCAGTCATTGCCAAGTACCTGGGCAAGCTATTTTAATATTGCGTTTGAAGGCGTTGACTATGGTAAAGAACCGGTTTATCCAAGTTCAAATGTGATTGTTGTTTCGGAAAACTTTTTTGACACTATGAATATTAATTTACTGCAAGGACGTAAGTTCACATCGAGCGATCGCGCCGATACACAAGCAGTTGCAGTTGTGACACAAGACTTTGTTGATAACTATTATCAAGGACAAGACCCAATTGGAAAGCGTTTTAAGCAAACTGAAGGCGACGAAAAGTGGTTAACTATTGTTGGGGTTATTAATAATGTTACTTTTGGACAGCCTTTTGAATTCAATCTACGTAAAACAGATGCGTTTATTTTATATCGCCAACAGCCTAAGCGTTTTATGAATCTGGCCATTGAAAGCAAGCTCGACCCAAATTTATTGCGCGAAACCTTGGATAGTGCAATGGTGAGTGTTGACCGTGATGTGCCTGCTTACAATGTAATGACACTTGAAAAAGGCGTTATTCAGCGTATAGGCGGAATTAACTTTGTCAGCAAGATATTTTTAGTGTTTGCAATTGCGTCTATGGTTTTAGCATTTAGTGGTATTTATGGTGTGATGGCGAATGCAATTGCGCAAAAAACACAGGAAGTGGGTGTACGTCGAGCACTTGGTGCAGATGATGTTTCTATTCGTCGTCACTTTATTGTTGCGGCATTCAAACAGCTCGCTTTTGGCTTGATATTGGGTGTACCGCTTGGTGTCGTTGTGGTGGGTTTGCTCGAAAAAGCAGGCATGGCAAAAGGCTCACTAGAGGTATATCTAGGCGTGCCCAGCTTAATTGCTGTTGTAATATTGGTGGCAGTGTTATTGCCTGTGAGTCGCTCTTTGAAAATAGAGCCAGCTTATGCGCTTCGATATGAATAAACATACGTTGTAATTTATAGAACAAGCCATTACTTTTATTAAGAAAACAAGCCATTTAGGCTTGTTTTCTGTTAGGGTTAAACAAAAATTTATAACAGGATCTATGTGTGGCACATATTTTAATTGCTGACGATGATGCGAGTATTGTTGCATCATTAAGATTGTTTTTAAAAAGCGAAGGGTTTTCTATCTCTACCGCCTCGAGTCCTGCTGAAGCTATTTATTTTGCTAAAAGCAAACCAATAGATTTGGCTCTGGTCGATTTGAATTATCAAGCGGATACGACTTCGGGTACAGAAGGCGTTCGTTTGGTTGAGCAACTTATTGAAATTGATGAGCAATTGCCAGTTGTATGCATGACAGGGTGGGCGAGTGTTGAAATAGCGGTCAATGTAATGAAGGCCGGCGCCGCAGATTTTGTGCAAAAACCGTGGGAAAATGAACGACTGTTATCGATTATTCATACTCAGCTTACACTACGTTCAGAACGCAAAGAAAACCAAGCACTCAGTCAAGAAAACTCCGAGTTGAAAGAGCAATTGGCAGCAGCCTCTGGTGAGTTAATTGCAGAGTCTCCAAGCATGAAAGCGCTTCTATCACAAGTTAAGCAAATAGCACCAAGTGATATTAACATCTTAATAACCGGAGACAATGGCACAGGTAAAAGTTTATTGGCTAACGTGATTCACCAATGTTCGAGCCGCTCAAATGAACGTCTGGTTTCGGTGAATATGGGGGCGATCAGCGAGTCGTTATTTGAAAGCGAAATGTTTGGGCATGTGAAGGGGGCGTTTACCGATGCTAAAGAAAATCGCATAGGACGTGTTGAAATGGCCGAAAAAGGCTCGCTGTTTATGGATGAAATAGGCAATATCCCTTTGTCACAGCAGGCTAAATTACTTCGAGTTCTTGAAGAGCATGCATTTGAACGGGTTGGTTCAAGTAAAACGCAGCAGGCAAATATTAGAGTGATCAGCGCAACAAACGCGGATTTATCTAAAATGGTTGAAGATAAACAGTTTCGTCAAGATTTGTTGTATCGATTGAATACCTTTGTTGTACATATTCCTTCTTTAAGCGAACGATACGAAGATATATTGCCGCTAGCAACCCAGTTTATATCGAGTGCGGCATTGCGCTATCAAAAAGATATCCCTAGTTTAAGTGAAGAGGCACAAGGCGCACTGCTAAACTACACTTGGCCCGGCAACATACGTGAATTGTCGCATACCATTGAACGTGCAACTTTATTAGCAGCAGACCAAATAGAAGTTCAACATCTTATGTTACCGGGCGTGACGGGTACCGAGGCGCGGCATACCAAAAACATGTCAGAATCTTTTGACGACACAGCGAGTCTTGAGGAAATTGAGCGAATCGTCATTGAAAAACGCTTAATGCAGTGTAAAGGCAACGCGCTTGATGCGGCAAAGTCACTCGGAATGAGTCGCAGTGCGTTTTATCGCAGGCTCGATAAATACGGAATTTGATATGGCTAGTAGCTTTGAAAGAAATCAGCTTCAGTTAGCTCTATGGGCGGCCTTGCCGAGTTTATTGTTTTCGCTAAGCTTGTTATGGCTTGCTGATGTTAATCTTTACTTAAAGTGGTTGATAAGTTTGTGGTTGAGTTTAAGTGTTGCATATTGTTTATATCGCTTGAATGACCGTCTTCGTGATCAGTTTACATCGCTGGCAAATTTAGTCGAAGCGTTAAATATTGGCGACTTTTCATTGCGGGCTAAAGCATGTAAAGGGGAAACTGGGCACAGTGATTTAGTTGCTCAGCTTAATTTGTTAGCTGATGCACTAACAGCAGCGCGCTTTGAATATAAGGAAAGCCAGTTATTATTGGCTAAATTAATTAAACAGATTGGTGTAATTGTTTTTGCGTGCGATGAGGAACTTAAAATTTCATTGGCCAACCCTGCCGCTGAGCAGTTTTTTGAAAAGCCTGAATCTAAATTAATAAATTTGACGCTTAAAGACTTAAATTTATTAAATCTAACTGAGGTAAGCTCAAACCAACTTGTGACGTTAGAGCAAGCGAATAAGCAATCTCGTTGGCACTTGTACCGAGACGTTTTTCGAGAAGGAGGCAAGCAGCATTCGTTGTTTATTCTTTCAGATATGGAAACGGTACTAAATCGCCAAGAGCAAAAAGCATGGCAGGACTTAGTTAGAGTATTAAGTCATGAGATTAACAATTCGCTGTCGCCGATTATAAGCCTGACGGCAACGTTGAATAAATTGCTGACTCCAATATCGATGGAAGATGAAGATAAACACGATATTGTCGGTGGCCTCGATATTATTGGTGAACGAGCACAGCGGTTAAAGCAGTTTATTGATGGTTACCGTCAGTTAACGAGCTTGCCTTCACCCGCGAGAAAAAATATTGATATTGTTTTGTTAGTGAACAAAATTATCGATTTACTCGGATACAAGATTATCCTACGCGCACCCAATTCATTAAACATGCCATTAGATGAAAGCCAAATAGAACAATGCTTAATCAACTTATTAAAAAATGCCTATGAAGCGAGCCCTGCAACCGACATACATATTTGCATAAATTTAAGTGGAGAATTTATCGAACTTTCAATTCGAGATTTTGGTCCAGGAATTGCGATCGTCGATAATTTATTTGTTCCCTTGTTTACAACTAAGAAAACAGGCACGGGTATTGGATTGTCATTGTGTAAACAAATCGTACAAGGGCATAATGGGCAGCTATTCATTAGTAACCATGAGGGTGGAGGTTGCCTCGTGAGAATGGTGTTACCGTTAACCTAATAGCAAGAGTATGCGGCGAGGTTGTCGCCGCAGTCGCATAAATTTAGTTGAAACGTGCGATATCGTAAGGGGCGAGTGCCACAAGTGGCTCTTTGCCGAGCAGTGTATCGCTAATCAAGCGAGCACTAATAGCTGCGAGCGTTAGCCCTAAATGCTGATGGCCAAAATTGAAATAAATATTTGGGTGATTTGGCGCTTGACCAATCACTGGCAGTGAATCTGGAAGAGTCGGACGAAACCCCATCCATTTTTTCTGACTTTCATCAACATCATCGGTGATCTGTGGCCAAATACTCTGGCCTAACTCTTTAAGCATATCAGCGCGAGCGTAGTTAGGTTTGCGCTTTAAACCGGCAAACTCAACAGTACCTGCAAAGCGTAACCCTTCTTGCATGGGTGTAAGAATAAACTTTTTCTCAAATGAGACCACCGGCATTTTTGGCATTAAGTTTGTGTTTACCATGTAATGGTAACCACGCTCTGTATCAAGTGGAACTTTGTAGCCAAGTTGGTTGCAAAAGACTTTGCTATGCGCGCCTGTACAAACAATTAGTTTGTTGAATTCATAGTTTTGCTGAGCGCTCGCGAGTTCGACGGTGTCTTGATTGTGACTTATCTGAGTAATACTTGCTTGAACAAACTCAACACCGATTGATTTTGCATAATCGAATAAGGCGAGGTTGAGTTTATGTGGGCTACAGGTATGACCGACGTCAGTAAAGTAAAGCGCGTAGGCGATATCTGAATGCAATCCAGGTTGCAAACTATCGAGCGCCTGACGGTCCAATAAGTCGACCTGAACGCCTTCATTTTGGTAGTGCTTTTGAGTGTCGAGCGCTTGCTGATAGGAGTGTGCTTCAAAGGTTAGCAAGCTACCATGTAAATGGAATAAGTCGTTGCAGTTAGCGATGTCAGTTAGCGCTTGCCAAGCGTCGATGGCGCGTTCATTAAGTTGTTTTAGCGCATTTTTATTATGGTTGAATACTGAGCTTCGCATATTGGCTACAAAGCGTATAAACCAAGGCAGAGCTTTCACTAAGTATCTCGGGTTAATTCTAAGCGCCCCTTTTGGGTCGAGCAACATTTTTGGTAGTTGAGGGAGTAACGATGCCTGCGCCAATGGAAAAACTTGCTCGGTGGCAAAATGTCCTGCGTTGCCTTTTGAGCAACCTTCGCTTATTCCTTGATTATCGATGAGTGCAACTTGAAATCCGTCTCGTTGTAATGAGATGGCGTTACAAATACCTATGACGCCTGCACCGAGTACAGCGACTTGTTGCCTAGAGCTTGAAGGTGATTTTTGCATTTTACTTAAAAATTAACTTGATTTTGTATACAATATACATTAATTTTGTTCGTATACAATGTACAGTACCATTTTTTTAGGTAAAAATAAATGAAACCTAATCTCACGCTCGTTAGTACGAATGCTCGGCAAGGACAACCAAATAGCTGAAGAGTGAAGTTAACGAACAAAGGTTTCGTACATTAAGTTGAGATTGAAAGCGATAAAGCAAAAATTAAAGGCGTACATCTAAATGTGCGCCTGTTGTGCTTATAAGAAATAAATTTTGGAGACAACAAGGTGAACAAAGGAACTTATTTTTGTATTGATGCCCATACCTGTGGCAATCCGGTTCGATTAGTCACGTCAGGTCACCCTGTATTAGAAGGCGATACTATGGGTGAAAAGCGCATGCATTTTATGCGCGAATATGACTGGATCCGTAAATCACTCATGTTTGAACCGCGTGGTCACGATATGATGTCTGGTGCATTTTTATATCCTCCATGTTCTGACAATGCAGATGTATCTATTTTATTTATTGAAACGTCTGGCTGTTTACCAATGTGCGGGCATGGAACGATAGGTACGATTACCGCAGGTCTTGAAGCAGGATTAATTAAAGGCAAAGTACCAGGAAAGTTGGTGGTTGATGTACCTGCAGGACAGATCAACGTTGAATACCAGATGACGGGAACGAAAGTCGATTGGGTTAAAATTTACAATGTACCCGCATTCTTAGCTCACCAAGATATTGAAATTGATGTTCCTGAGCTTGGCAAAATTAAGTTGGATATTGCTTATGGTGGAAACTTCTATGCCATCGTCGAGCCTCAAGAAAACTTTCCAGGTATAGACAAGTGGACACCGGGCGATATTTTAAAGTTTAGTCCTTTGGTGCGTGAGATTGCGGGCCAAGCAGTGGAGTGTGTTCACCCTGAAGATCACAAGGTCAAAGGACTTTCCCATGTTTTGTGGACAGGTGCCCCGAAAACTGAGGGGTCAACTGTTGCAAACGCCGTTTTTTATGGTGATAAAGCGATAGACCGCAGTCCATGTGGTACGGGCACTTCAGCGCGTATGGCACAGCTTTTTGCAAAAGGGAAGCTGAGTCAAGGTGAGAAGTTTGTACATGAGAGTATCATCGGTAGTCAGTTTATTGGCACGATTGAAGAAGTTACTGAAGTGGGTGGGATCACCGCAATTAAACCATCAATTCAGGGCTGGGCAAAAATTACAGGTTACAACCAAATACTTGTGGATGATGATGATCCATATGTAGATGGTTTTCAATTAGTTTAAGGGAGAGCGATATGCTTACCGGATTAAGTTTTATAAATAACCAGTGGACATCGGAAGGTGAAGGCACGTTTCAGGCGATTAATGCATTTGACCACACTCAATTAGAACCCGTTTTTAAAAACTGTAGTTTGTCACAGTTGGCACAAGCGTGTGATCTTGCGGATCAGGCATTCAAAGTTTATCGAAAGACTTCGAAGCAAGAACGTGCGGCATTTCTTAATGCGATTGCTGATGAACTCGCGGGCAAAGAAGCAGAACTAGTTGAGCGCACGCCACTTGAAACGGGTCTACCTGAGATGCGTATCAAAGGTGAATTAGGCCGTACTGTTGGACAACTTAAATTGTTCGCGAACAACCTGCTTAAAGATGACACGTTTTTAGCACATGATGAAGCATTACCAGAACGTGCGCCACTTCCTCGTCCTGATCTCAAACTTACTAAAATTGCTGTTGGTCCTGTTGCTGTATTTGGTGCGAGTAACTTTCCTCTTGCATTTAGTGCGGCTGGTGGTGATACAGCATCGGCACTTGCTGCGGGTTGTCCTGTTGTGTACAAGTCCCATTCAGCACATCCCGGCACGAGCGAAATTGTAGTTCGCGCAATTGAAGCGGCTATCAAGAAGTGCAATATGCCAGCTGGTGTATACCAACTGCTTCATTCTAAGAGTTATGATGTGAGCCACGAATTGGTAAAGAATGAAAAAATCCAAGCTGTTGGATTTACGGGTTCTTTCAATGTTGGTATGGCATTGCAAGAAAGCATTAAGACGCGCCAGCAAATGATCCCATTCTACGGCGAGCTAGGATCAACAAATCCACAGGTTTTATTACCAGGATTTGTTGAAGGACAAGAAGACAAACTCGCGTCTACGTTTATCGCTTCGTTGGCTATGGGGGCGGGTCAGTTTTGTACAAACCCAGGTCTTTGGTTGATTGCTGAAGGCGAAGCAGCTGCATTCAAACAAGCGGTAGCGAAAGAAGTGGAAGGTGCGGCGCCGCAAGCAATGTTGACACCTGCAATATTAAAATCATATCAGTCAGGTTGTGAAAACTTTGCCAAAAACGCGGAGTTAGTGGCAAGTGGTCAGTCTCAAGACCTACGCTGCACGACACAAGTGTTTACTACGAGTGCGGCGGAATATCGCAGTAATAAAGCACTGCATGAGGAAGTGTTTGGACCTGCGGCATTAATGGTGACTTATTCGTCAACAGATGAATTAATTGCTCTTATTGAAGAACTGGAAGGTCAGCTAACTGCAACGGTACACGGTAATCGTGAGCAAGTGCTAGAAAATGACTCAATTACTGATGCGTTAAGCTATACGGTTGGCCGTTTAATCTTCAATCAAATGCCGACAGGTGTTGAGGTGTGTGATTCTATGATGCACGGTGGTCCATTCCCTAGTTCAACTGATGTGCGTAGTACTTCGGTAGGAAGCCAGGCGATTGAACGTTTCTTACGACCGCTTTGTATTCAAAATATGTTTTAGTTGGCACTTGAGCTAACTTAGCAAATAATATTTTGCAAATAAATTAGAGTTATAAGTTAAAAGGTCAGCAATGCTGGCCTTTTTTTTTATATTGTATAAACTAGTCAGCAAAATTTTTATAAGTTGAAGTTATATTATGGGGCTGGCATACAAAACACGGACCGAATTTGTCGTAGATGCAATTCGTGAAAAAATTCTAAAAGGCGAGGTTAAAGCTGGGCAACCATTGCGACAAGCTGCACTTGCGCAAGAGTTAGATGTTAGCCGGATCCCGGTGCGTGAAGCCTTATTGCAACTTGAAGCTGAAGGCCTTGTTAAGTTTCAAGCGCATAAAGGTGCCATTGTAACTGAGCTCGACGCGGATGATGTTGATGAGTTATTCGAATTACGTGCGATGCTTGAAGCTGATTTATTGGAGCGTTCGATTGTAAATATGTCGGCGGAAGATTTTGATCACGCTGAAGAATTACTCGCGCAGCTTGATGAAGCGTTGACCCACGAAGACAGTGCGAATTTATGGGCTGATTTAAATACAAGTTTCCATACATATTTGTATCAGGGCGCGAATCGACCGCAAACACTTGAAGTTGTAAATATTCTAAATAAGAATTCAGATCGTTATATTCGTATGCACTTATTACTCGCTGGCGGTATTAAAAAGGCAGGTGGTGAGCACAAGCAATTAATCGATTATTGTCGTGCTGGTGATGTGAAAAATGCATCTCAGTTACTAAAACAGCATATTTTAGGTGCGAAAGAAGAAATTAAAGCACTGTTGATCGATAGTTAAACAGTGCTCTCATTCGAATAATACCCAACTAACGGTAAACTTTTACGATGGCACTTGTTGTTAAGTGCCTATTATTACACCGTAAAAATAAAATCCAAATAGCCGTTAGGCACAATAACATTGAGAAAAACTGCACTAGCTTTTGGTCATTCCACGCGATGCACGTAATGCCAATTAAAAATAATGCGAATGGCTTTAAATTATATAAAAAGTGACCTTGGCCTCGTTTTTTACGGTTAAACAGGCGGTCTTTTCGGCGAAATTCAGAGCGCATATTCCAAACTATTGCCCCCATAATAAAAATCAATGCCCCAGCTGCTGAGGTAACCCAATTTGGAATATAATTAATGAGTCCAAATCCTGCTACCAAATATAAATAAGGTAGTAATTCATAAAGTGGCTTGTTTAACATGCGTGATCCTTCCATAGTCCATTGAAAGCATAAAGCATAGTTATGTTTAAAAATTAAGCGAGTAATGTTTGATAAAAAGGTTGTGAGATATATCTGAAAAAAATGACAGCGGTTATAAGAATGGGAAGATATAACCGCTAGGACAACTAATTTTTTATTAAAGGCATCTTATTCTTTTGCCATAACTGCATGTCACCGTTTAAATGCAATAGATTGAATCCTTGAGCCTGCAAGGACTGTTCAAATAAGCTTGCTCGGCGCCCTGAGCGGCAGTAAACAACAAGCGTTGCTCCTTTTAACTTGTTTAATTTGTCTTGGTTCTGCTTAATCTCATCAAACGGAATATTAATTGCCCCTTTGATATGACCGTCGTTGTATTCTTCAGGTGTACGTACATCTACAAGAATATGCGGCGTTGATGACATTTGATTCTCTAACAAAGCTTGTTGAGAAATAGTTGGGGTTTTAGCAAAAGTATACGCAGCGAAAAAAAGTGCTGCGACTGTAACAATTATTCGTAACTTCATTATTTATGACCTTTATTAAATAAATGAATAGTGCTCTGCGTCATTGCACTTACGCCAGTTTGAATCGATTTAGCATAATCCGGTGCAAATTTACTTGAATGTAATGAGGGTAATACAAATCCTTGAGCTACGCTATCTTGATATGCTTTTTCAGAAACAGCGCCAAGCCAAAACATTGTGATTGGAACTTGATGCTCTGATTTGCCATAGAGTCCAAAGTCTTCGCCGCCCATAACTGGCGAAGCGTCTATTACATTTTCAGCGCCAATCGCTAACGATATACTGTCTTTTACTTGTTTAGCAAGAGCAGGATCATTGTAAGTTGAAGGAATTGATTCTTCTTCATATACATGAACTTTTGGGTAGAGTGCTTTTTCCAATCCAGCGCTCATAGCAATACCTTGAGTAATACGTTTTATTGCGGCGATTTGTTGATTGCGAACTTCCGTACTATACGAACGAAGCGTCAATTGTAATTTCACTTCATTTGAAATGATATTATGTTTAGAACCGCCATGGATTGAACCTATGGTAAGCACGTTTGGTTCAAGCGGTGACACTTCACGGCTGGCAACTGTTTGTAATGCTAAAACAATTCGTGATGCAAGAACGACTGGGTCTACGGTGGTATGTGGGTAAGCACCATGTCCACCTTTGCCTTTAACGGTAATATCCACAGAGTCAACATTAGCAAGCGCGTAACCAGGTGCCACAGCTACTTTGCCCGCCGGTAAAGATGCGCTTACATGTAGGCCTAGCGCATAATCTGGCGTTGCGAATTGGGTATAAAGGCCATCTTTTAGCATTGCCTTCGCACCTGCACCGACTTCTTCGGCAGGTTGTGCAATAAGCATCAGGGTGCCCGACCAGTTTGATTTGTGTTGTATAAGTTGTTCGGCGGTACCGACTAAGCTGGTCATATGGATATCATGTCCACAGCCATGCATGACACCTACCTTATTACCGTGCTTATCAGTTACGCGAACTTTAGATGCGTAATCTTTTCCAGTTTGCTCAATAATAGGCAGTCCATCTGTATCTGCACGCAGCATTACTGTTGGGCCATCACCATTTTTAAATAGCGCCACAACACCGTGCCCACCAATATTTGTTGTAACGGTAAAGCCCATCTGCTTAAACTTTTCAGCAAGTAATAAGGAGGTTTCTTTTTCTTCATATGAGAGTTCAGGGTTTTGGTGCAAGTGTTTATATAAAGAGTTGAGTTTTTGTTGTTGTTGTTGTGATGGTAAGTAGTCTGCTGCGCTTGCTGTAAGGCTTGCCACTAGAAGCGGTATAAAGGCTATTTTTAACATTGAGTTTCCCTTTTCAGCGAGTTTGTAAAACAAAGAACGAAAGCGAACCTTGCTTTTTTTTTGTTATGCCCCATATAACACCTTATAAGAATTAATTTGGCAACCCTATGAATAATATCGTTGACTTAAACGCAAACAATTTTCAAGACATCATCAGTAATTCAGCAAATGAAAAGTTGGTTGCATTGGTATTTTGGTCCAACCAAATTCCTGAATGCCAAGAACAGAATCAGATTATTGACAAAATCGCTTCGCAATATGGTGAACATCTACTCGTCGCTAAATTAGATTGTGACAAAGAGCAAGCGCTGGCGTCACAATTAGGACAGCAAGTCGGTTTACAAGCATTGCCATCTATACTTTTGCTAAAAGATGGTGGACCTGTTGATATGGTCGCGGGTCCGCAACCCAAAGCACAATTATATGCTGCCTTTGAAAAGCATCTTCCTAAAGCAGAGGACTTGTTACTCGAAGCAGCGCAAAAGTTACTCACCGAAGGCGAGTTATCGCAGGCTTATACTAAGGCAAAGCAAGCGTATGATTTGAACCCTGATAAAAGCAAAGTGAAGCTGGTTCTTGCTGATATTTGTCTCAATATTCAAAAAGTGGATGATGCAGACGCGTTGTTGAGTACTGTGCCTATGGTTGATCAAGATGCTTACTATAATAATTTGAAGGCGAAAATAGAATTAGCACAAGAAGCAAAAGATTCGCCAGAAATAATGCAACTAGAACAAGTGATCGCAAATGATGACTCAGATTTTGACGCTAAAGTTAAGCTCGCGGTGCAATATGATCAAGTTGGCAGAAAAGATGAAGCGCTCGCAATGCTCTTTACGGTGTTGCAAAAAGACTTGGCGTTTGGCGATGCCCGCAAAATGTATTTAGATGTCATTGCGACTTTACCTGATGGTGATGAACTAGCTGGTAAGTATCGTCGAAAATTATATAGTATTCTTTATTAATTTTGGCCTGACTTGATATAAGGGGTTAAACAATCCCTTTTCCAGAATAGTGATGTTTCCAGCTTGTCTAACTATATAATATAGGGTGATCTAAAAAATAAGCTCGCAATGTGTAAAAACGTTATATTTTGCGAGTGAAATGAGTTTTGTTTATAAAATAAACGCTTTTGTAGCGCTCGTGTTAATTAATGACCTTGGTTCTTATTTTTATCAAAAAACTTTAAAAAAGGGGTTGCGCTTGGTTTTGTTTTCCCTATAATGCGCATCCACCGACACGGAGCACAACGCTGAAAAGCAAAGGGCTACAGGCGGTAAGAGTCAAATAAAACTTAATGCAAAGCTTGTTCGAAATAGAAAGTAAAGCTTCTTTGGAAAAACTTAAAATTAAGTGTTGACAAAAAAATAGGAAAGCGTAACATACGCAGCCCTAACAGCGACAAAGCGTCGCAGCAAGTAAGGCACTTGCAACGTTCTTTAAAACAGCCTTGAGCTGAGAACGTAGTTCTTTAAAAATTTAAGCAATCATCTGTGTGGGCACTCGTACAGATTAAGTTCTAACATACGCTTTTAAAGCGTAACAAAATTTAGACTTAATTAAACTGAGTGACCAATTGATGCGAAAGCATCAGCACAGTCAATTCGATATTTTATCTCTTGTAGATGGGATATCAAAATCAGAATTCATTGAGTCGGTCTTATGACCAAAAACACTTTTAATTGAAGAGTTTGATCATGGCTCAGATTGAACGCTGGCGGCAGGCCTAACACATGCAAGT
>CANLRB010000003.1 GCA_947493455.1 uncultured Pseudoalteromonas sp.
TTAAACCTATTCAAGCCTCAGTCTTATTTTAAATCTTAATGAGTTCAGTTGGTTACCTCTTTATTAGATAGCGGCCTGTCACGCCGGGGGTCGCGGGTTCGAGTCCCGGTAACGTAGCCATTTACTTCTTTATTTACAAGTCTGTTAGATAATTAATCCTCTAGTCTAAATTTTAAACCTATTCAAGCCTCAGTCTTATTTTAAATCTTAATGAGTTCAGTTGGTTACCTCTTTATTAGATAGCGGCCTAACACGCCGGGGGTCGCGGGTTCGAGTCCCGGTAACGTACCTAAACGCTTGATAGAAACTCTTTCAAATAGGGTCAGAGTTAAATAACCCCTTTTTTGTCTTTGATCTGAAAGAGTTGTGACCCCAAATAGCTTGAAATAAATAAGTTCAGCTTGCCTTCAGTTTTAATCAATACAATTGTGCTCTCATTTTGTATCGCAGGTTGATTTATGAAAAAACGAATAGGTTGGAGTATTGCTGTAGCGGCAGTTGTTGGTGTGATGTGGCCGATGGGGTTTGCAGTGGGCTACACCGTAAAAGAGCGCCAAATATGCCAAAAGGTGAAAGGGAACACGCCGTTATTTCGCTATACTGCTGGTGGCATTATGCGCGGTGAAAAAGCACAAGGCACGCTGCGTAGCTCCCTTTATGTCGATGGGCTAAAAAAAGGCATGCTATTTAGCCTCAAGCAATGCCATGAGAGTGTAAGTTAACTGAGCGCTTTATAAGTGAGTGCGACCAGTATGGTCACGGCAAGGCTAATTAGACTGCCAAGTAATACGTACTCAGTGAGCTTTTTTTCGCTTGACTGTTTTAGGTCGCCAAATCGAAATACTGTTTTTGCAGCCATGATAAGCGCAACACCTGAAAATTGGTCAAGCAGTAAAAAAGTGAGCATCAAAAAGCGTTCTAATAGACCAATATGATGACCTGCCGATTGCAAACTGTCATCAGGACTAAAATTGTTGCTCCAATACTGTAATAACATTCGAATAAACACGGACGCCGGGTTAAGAATGATTAAGTACGCGAAGATTAGCAGCGCCGATTGATAGCTAAAAAGTGATGCTTGCCACTGTGCTAAATGGTGGTCACCATCGAACCAGAATATCCAAATAAGTAACAGCACCACTAAGTGTGCAATTTGATCAACTAAAAATGGCACGACGCCGTGACGCGTGTATGATTTTGCTAGATCAATTAAATAGTGGGTCATCGCAATGATAACTGCGCTGTACACGGCTATCGCATAATCCTGCCAGGCAAAAAACATTTCCCAAATAATCAAAATGCCGAGTGAGATAACCCCATGAATGCCGCTATGGGCGATGAGTTGTTTCGCTTTGTAGTGGAGTGTATTTCTTGCTTGCACCCACGAGAATGGCTGTAAATAAAAGTCAGCGACAATATGGCCTAAGATGAGTGTGAGTAGCAAAGTAAGGTTAGCGTCCATAAAATTCGTCCTTAATCGCCTGTGTTAGCTGGTGGCAAAATGCTATTTGTGTAGTGTAATTTGCTTGGCCTAATAATTTAGTTACGTTAACGCGTGAGCTTTTTAGCGTACTGGCTATTTGCTGATGAGACAAATTTGGCGCGCTGATAAACAAATAAAGTGCGGCCGCTTGTTTGGCAGTGAGTTTGGTAAGCAAAATATCGGAAAATTCGATAAGCAGGCCATATTGGCTATTAAATTGGTTATTCGTTGTCGTAAGCATTAAATGGCGCGCTTGCATTTTATCTAACTGGTGCCCGGATAAAGTGAATGCAGTGCCGGTGCTGGTGTTGATTGATTGACCTGTGTACGTTACATCACCAATACCAATTGAAATGCGGCAATCAAAGCCGTGCTGTTTGAGCTTTAACCTGATCAGCAGCGCTACTTGAATGCAATTTTGCAGTTGCTCTAGCTTGAGCTGAAACGAGTCACCGCGAAAGACCTCAAAGTGTGCTCCATAGTGTTTTGATAAATGGGACAATTCTTCTTGCAAAATGGTGAGCATATTTGCATAGTGGCTTTTCTCTAATTGCTGTGATTTTACAATATCACCACTGAGTACAGCATAATAAGGTGTCATAGCATACCTTTGATATATGTAACCAAAATAAGTTACTTTTTCTCAAGTAACCAAATTCGGTTACTTTTTATAATGTAACTAATTTAAGTTACATATAAAGAAAATTCAAGAAAATAAGATCATTAAAACAGGAGTCTCAATGATCAAGGTCACCAAACTTGCAAAGCGCTTTTATAATAAAAATGTTTTTTATAATTACGATATTCTCATTGATGAAGAGCGAGTATGTTTAACAGGCGTTAACGGCCAAGGTAAAACAACACTTTTTTGTGTTCTTGCGGGTATAGAGTCAGTTAACAGTGGGCAAATTGAGCTAAACGGCGACGCGTTTTCTGATTTTTCGACACTCACCGAACACGTGGCACTTGCGTCTGACAAAATTCCCTTTCCAGAGTTTTTAACCGCACACCAAATTATTGAGCTAGTACAAACAAGTTGGCAGTGCGACTGGCCAACGGCTCTGATTGAAAAATTTAATTTTGAGCAACAATTAAGCACACTTTATCGCGACCTCTCAAGCGGCAATTGCAAAAAGTTACAGCTGATATGTGCTTTTTTGCGTAATACACCAATTCTATTACTTGATGAACCAACGGCGGCGCTTGAACACGGCGCTTATCAAACCGTGGTCGAGTTAATTGAGAACTACCCAGGGCAGGTTGTGATCACGTGCCATGAACCGCAGTTGTTTGTAGAGAACGGCTTTAAACTACAGGCTTTAAACAATGAACTATAAAGCCTTTTTTAACTACCGCGCAAATGCATATCAAACACAGTTAAAAGAAGTACTCGCCCAGCTTCAAAAGCTCAGTGTTATGCTTATGGCCTTTATGTACACTGCATTTCCGGCACTTATTTTATTTATATTTTTAGCGTTAGGGCAGCTAGTCAGCTTAAAGAACGATAATGCCGTTGAAATAGGTGTACTCTTGCTGTTGATCCAGAGCATTCTATTACAGAGTTTCAGCACCGCGATACTAGATAGTAACCACCGCCAATTTCAATATTCGCTGTTAGCCAAACGATTTTACGTTGTATTGGCAGATATTCCGCTGTTAGTGATAAGTCATATCATCTTAATAATGTCGCTGGTGCTTGCGCTAAGCATGGGGTTATCAAAACTCTTACTGGCACCTCATTTTATTGTTTTTATCGCCGTACAGCTCGTTTCAGCCATTGCTATGCTCTATCGCCCGCATAACCTGTTCTTTTATTTGGTTTGTGTCATTGCCACACTGCTTATCGCCGATATGGTATCGGTACTTGGCGTATTTTCAATATGGCTTGCTTTGTGTTTACTCTTTGCGTTGCCGCGTATTGGCAAAGAAGCAACACCATTAATCAATAATGCGTGGGGTTTTTGGCTGTCACTTAATTGGAAGCATCGCGCGTTAAGTGAATGGCGTATTTATTTTGTGGTTATCGTTTTATTTTGCGGCGTGCTCACGCTAAATCAACGTCCTGATTTAGAATTTGCGATAGCACTTTTTTGCGCCATCTTTTTTATGCTGGTAACAACCAGTATTCAAATAAAGCAAACTGAACTGGCAAACCATTATGCACTTTGGTTTAACACCTTAAAAAATCGAGATGAGTTTTTTCGTGGTCAATATTTGGCAAGCGCTATTCATTCGATTGCGGCAGTACTGCTGCTGACGATTATTTATTTTAATGTGTTTTTTATGGTGAGCTATTTATTGGCAAGTGCTGCAATTACGTTTGCGGTAAAAAGAAAGCCAACACATTTTGCGTTGGCTTGGTTTGTTGTGTCAGGGGTAATGTGTTTAGTTAATTATGCAGCGTGGCTACTTTGATTATTTTGCGCTGCTTTTCCTGCAAGTAAATCAGCAGGGTCAAAGTCATCCACGTTAATTACGTCAAGTCGAGCGCGCTCTGCTTGGCGTAATTGCTCCGCTTCAGTTTCGCTAATTGCGTTCAACTCAAGTCCCATTTCAGCTACTTTGTCAAGTGCAAAGAAAGGTAGTTTTAAGCCTTTAGCACGACAAACTTTGTCAAAAATAGGCTCAACCGCAAGAATGTCTTTTAACGTTTGCTCTTGGCGACCAATTAAGTTTAACGGCTCGTCCGTCACATAAATATTATGTGCTAAGCGGTCACGTGTTTCACTGGGCAGTTGTAAAATACGTGCTACTTTTTGCTCTAGCTTATCGGTTGGTTTACGAATAGGGCGACCCCAAGGGAATAAAACCACTTTAAGTAAACCGCGCAGTGGTGCAAACGGCATGTTGTTAATTAAGTCGGCTAGCGCGCGCTGACAAAGGTAAAGATGGTCTTGGCAGCTCCATTGTACAAGTGCAAAGTCTTCTTTTTTACGGCCTTCATCGTTATAACGCTTAAGCGTTGCTGATACCAAGTACAGGTAGCTTAGTAAATCACCAAGGCGCGCTGAGATACGCTCTTTACGCTTAAGTGAGCCACCAAATACTGCCATACAAATGTCTGACATAAGTGCCAATGATGCACTGTAGCGTGTTGCAGTACGGTAAAATAAGGCTGTTTCATCGTTATACGGTGTTTTTGTAAAACGTGCCCCAGTTAGAGCAAGCCAGAATGTACGCGTAAAGTTTGAAATCGTAAAGCCAATATGACCTGTTAATGACTTATCAAATAGGTCAAGCGCTTCGTCTTTGTTTTCGATTTGACATGCTTCCAGCTCATTAAGTACAAACGGATGACAACGAATCGCACCTTGACCGTAAATAATCATGTTACGAGTCAAAATATTTGCGCCTTCTACCGTAATCGCAATCGGGGCACCTTGGTAACCACGACCTAAATAGTTATTTGGGCCTAAGCAAATACCTTTACCACCATGAATATCCATCGCGTGCTTAGTGCTATCGCGCATTTGTTCAGTTAAATGGTATTTTAAAATTGCCGATATAACCGACGGTTTTTCGCCTAAATCTACGGCACCTGTCGATAAGCTAACCGCTGCGTCTGAGCTATAAGCGTAGCCTCCGAGTTTTGCTAATGGCTCTTCAATGCCTTCCATTTTACCAATAGGAAGTCTGAATTGGCGGCGAATGCGGCTGTATGAACCACTTGCTAGTGCTAATGTTTTGATGCCGCCGGCAGAGTTTGACGGCAGCGTAATAGCACGGCCCACCGATAAACACTCAACTAGCATGCGCCAGCCTTGACCGGCCATTTTTGCACCACCAATAATAAAGTCAATTGGTACAAATACATCTTTACCGCGCGTTGGACCATTTTGAAACGGCACATTAAGCGGGAAGTGACGGCGACCAGTTTCAACTCCCGGGGTATCGGTTGGAATGAGTGCACAGGTAATGCCAAGCTCTTCTTGATCGCCAAGTAAGCCATCAGGATCACGTAACTTAAATGCAAGGCCAAGTACTGTCGCAATTGGTGCGAGCGTGATATAGCGCTTGTTCCAAGTAAGGCGCATACCTAATACTTCTTCACCTTGCCATTCGCCTTTACAAACAATACCAAAGTCAGGAATTGAACTGGCGTCAGAGCCTGCTTCAGGTGAGGTTAATGCAAAGCAGGGGATTTCATCGCCTTTTGCTAAACGCGGTAAGTAGTGGTCTTTTTGGTCTTTTGTACCATAGTGTTGCAGTAATTCACCCGGGCCGAGTGAGTTAGGTACACCGACAGTCGACGCCAGTAACGTTGACTTAGAAGTTAGTTTTTGTAGTACACACGACTGCGCAAATGCTGAAAACTCAAGGCCGCCATATTCTTTTTTAATGATCATGGCAAAGAACTTGTTATCTTTTAAGTATTGCCACACTGGCTCGGGTAGGTCTGTGAGTTCGTGCGTTGCTTCCCAATCGTCAAGCATGCCACACACAGTTTCGACTGGGCCATCAATAAAGGCTTGTTCTTCAGCACTTAAGCGCGGTACCGGGTACTGGTGTAGTTTATTCCAGTTTGGGTTACCGCAAAAAAGATCAGCTTCCCACCAAGTAGTACCTGCGTCGATGGCTGACTTTTCAGTGTCACTCATGGTTGGCGTAATTTTTTTGAACGCTTTAAAAATAGGTTCAACAATATACTGTTTACGAATACCGCTCATTGAAAGCGGCAGCGCAACGGCTAAGAAGATCAACCAGCTTAAGGTTGAAAACGCACCCATAAAGGTGCCTACGACCAAAATTCCGGCTGTAATTGATAAGTGGGTGTTCCAATTTGCTCTGTGATAGCTAGCAATAGCTAAACATAGCAGCAAACCCAGTACAAATATGATTGTCATGATTATTGTTCCTTGTAAGAGGTCTGACCACATCTATAATGTAAGAGTAGCGGTTCACGCCCTCGGTTGCAAGCGACTGTGTTTATTTCGCCGTATATTGCTTTAATTTTAGTAAAAGATTGTGAACATTGATCTAAACTCTGGTGGCAAATTTTTTGATGCGCTACACTGCCACCATCACTATTTAAACGGGATAACCTATGTGCGAGTTATTGGGCATGTCGGCCAATGTGCCTACCGATATTTGTTTTAGTTTTACAGGCTTATTAGAGCGCGGTGGCAATACCGGTCCGCATAAAGACGGCTGGGGTATTACCTTTTATGAAGGAAAAGGGTGTCGTACGTTTAAAGACCCAGAGCCGAGCTGCCAGTCTGAAATCGCAAAACTTGTGCGCGCATACCCAATAAAAAGCTGTTCGGTGATAAGCCATATTCGCCAAGCCAATCGTGGGCGTGTATGCCTTGAAAATACGCACCCATTTACCCGTGAGTTATGGGGCCGCGAAATCACCTATGCGCATAATGGGCAGTTATCTAACTATCAAGATTTAAAGCCAGATTTTTATAAACCAGTTGGCAATACCGACAGCGAACTTGCATTTTGTTGGATTTTGGATGAAATCCGTAAAAAGTACCCTAAAAAGCCATCAAACATGCAAACTGTGTTTCGATATGCTGCAAAATTAGCTGATAATTTACGGGCAAAAGGCGTATTTAATATGCTGCTGAGCGACGGTGTTTATGTGCTGGCCTATTGCACTAATAATTTACATTGGATCACCCGCCGTGCACCCTTTGGCGAAGCGAGACTAATTGATGCTGATTTAATTGTCGATTTTAAAAAAGAAACCACGCAAAATGATATTGTGACCGTTATCGCAACGCGCCCGCTCACTGATAACGAAACCTGGCACAAATTAGAACCCGGTGAATATAAACTATTTAAACTTGGCGAATGTGTTGCACCTTAATATTGAATTAGGTTTTTGAATCAATCTTTTTTAATACTCCGTAATGCGTTTTTGTTGGCTAGTATCATTTTTGATATTAACTCAAGGAAAAGGCATTATGGAAATACTCTCGCCACGTGCAACAAGCACGCACACATCACCCTATAAGCTTATTGAAATCAATGTAAATAGCGGGCAAGAAGTCAGTCATCAACAAAAAGTATGTTTACTTGCAAGCAACAATGTTGTGTTTGAAGTTGTGGCACCTAAACATGGTATTATTTACGACTTTCAATACCAACTCGGGGATACTGTAAAACCCGAAACTGTGATGATGTTAATACGCGATAAAAGTCCATACGAAATACCCACCCCAAAAAAGTTGAGCTTAGCAGAAGAAGTGACTTTTCTAAGAGAAGAAAACTTTCGTTTGCAGCAGCTTTTAGACACCCTTTATTAAAAGAAAGAGTTAAAAAAGTACTAAAAGAAAGTAGTGGCACTGTTAATTAAGTTGATGTGTTTAATTAAATAGTTATGAAATACAAGGCCAAGGCCGCTATTTATATGATATAAACAAGGTTAATTGAACCACTATCAAAAACTTAATTAGAACTATGATAACTCTGCGCGAACCGGCAATAAGCGATGCTGATGATCTCGTTTTGGCGATGAATAACAAGGCAGTTACACGCTATTTGTCGTCTCGCATTCCCTCACCTTATACCGAGCAAGATGCAACATGCTGGCTGAGCGAGGGCTGTGCTGCCAACGCTATTAATAAAGTGATTGAGTTTAATGGAAAATTTGCCGGTGTGATTGGTGTTTATACGCAGCAAGGCGAATATGCTCACAGTGCAGAGCTTGGCTATTGGGTGATGCCAGAACTTTGGCAAAAAGGCGTTGCAACCAGTGCGATTAATGCCTTTGTCACGTATTTATTTACACATACTCATATTTCGCGCATTTTTAACCCTGTAACACAAGCGAATAGGGCATCTATTCGTGTACTTGAAAAAAACGGTTTTACTCTAGAAGGGATTATGAAAAACGCAGTGTGTGTGAATGGTCACTACGATGATGAGCATCTGTACGCAAAACTAAAAACTAAAACTAAAATGAACGAGGAAGGTACCGATGGCTGATAATCTACTCGCCAATTTGCCCGCAGACTTAAGCGAAGAAGTGTTTGAAGACATTATAATGTCAAAACATGTGCGTATTGAACGCATTATATCAAAAGGCCATTTTTCACCTGAAAGTGGTTGGTACGACCAAGATGAAAATGAATGGGTGATGGTACTGAGTGGTTTTGGTGTACTCGAATTTGACGACGGGCGAATAGAGCGCTTAGAACAAGGAGACTACATTAATATTCCCGCGCACCAAAAACATAAAGTAATTGAAACCGCAGCCGATGAAGCAACGGTTTGGCTGGCGGTTTTTTACTAACCAGCCGCGCTTTGTTTACTCTTTAAGAACAGTTAAAGCGCGATTAAGCTTTGCATATTAAGGTTTGCATATAAAGCGTCACCGTTTTTCTCTTTTTTTCAAAAAAGCCTTCAAAAAACTCTTCACAAAACTACGACATCTTTTCAATTAATATTCTCCTAATAATTACGAGAATACAACCCTTTATAACAGTCTGCAAAATGAGTTGGCCGTTACAATAATCCCTTTGTTGAGGCGTTAAGCCTGACGATAAATAAGGAAATCGAAATGAAAAATGTATTAACTATGGCAGGGAATTTTGCATCTCATGCTATTTGGAACGTATCTAGTGGTGACACGCTAGTCCCTATTGTAGGCTTTTTGAAGGGCGATGGTACTCACCATATGGAAAGGCTAATGATGGGGTCTGGAGAAGCTGTTTCTGTCGGTGAAATAAAAATAAATCAATTAACCGATGAACACACAGGTGCAACCTTTATTAAGGATGGTTTTGTAACACTAGAGTCAGGAAAAACAGACGCGCTTATTGTTGACGTGACGTTTAGCGATAATAGCGATAAAAAAGTACAGTTTTTAATACCGTATAGAAATGCGAATCATCAAAGAGGTTTTGCGGTTCATAGATTAAAAATTACCAAAGCGAGTGGCTTTGAATCTGACGATTATGGGTGGATATCAGATGCATTCTTTGATGGGTTAGAATCGCACGAGCAAGGCGGTAAAATATGGTTGGAACAATATGAAGACCAAGCAGGGGAGAGTTCAGGCCATTATGGCGACGAAAATACCGATTTTGCAAAAGAAGATTTCGAGAAACTTAAATTGGCACCGTTCTTAATCTTTTTCTTCGTAGCTGGCGCAGATGGAAAGATAGATAAAAAAGAAGTTACTGTATTTATGGAGCTCCTGACGAGCTCAGAATACTTATCTAACCCACTTTTTAATAGAGTAATCACTAATGTCATAAATGACGTACCCACCATCATTTCAGAACTGGCTAACCAAACGATCGATTACATTGCTGAATTAAGCATGCTGAAGCTAATAACAGATAGATACTTAGTTGAAAATGAAGCGAACGAATTTAAAATTTTATTGCTTTTACTTGGCCAAAAAATCGCGCAAGCGTCAACGGCTGAGCTTGATGCTAGCACTCAAATAAGCCAAGAAGAAAATGCCGCACTCGCTGCAATCGCTGTTTGTTTGGGTGTTAATGTTTAATCTATTTTTACCAAAGGTAAACTTGTTTGGTTTTACCTTTGGCATACTTCAGCTAGCTCAGTGCTAATGAGGCGTTTCTTGTGAACAGTTTTCGGGCAAAGCTTTCAGGCAAATAGGGCAGAACGAGTAAAGATGAAGCAACGGTTTGGCTGGCGGTTTTTTACTAACCAGCCGCGCTTTGTTTACTCTTTAAGAATACTTAAAACACGATTAAGGTTTGCATATAAAGCGTTATTAACCCAAAGAGAACCAAGCTTATATAACCGAGTACGATAGTGCGTTCTGGCAAAACGTGAAATATTAAACTTGGCATTTGTTTAATGTGTACGTAAGTGGGTATAAAAAGCACCGAATAGCGTTCAAAGTTTCGGTATTTTTTCAATATAGGTTCAAACCAAGCTTTAAACATTGCACCATACATCATGACAAAGGTTGATGCTCCAAATAGCTCAACCATCGCCATTAGTTCAAGACCCACCATGATTTCTGGGCCTGCTAGCACAACAACTAACATTATCGCCAATGTATGCCAAATGCCTTTTGACACGCCATTTCTAACTTTTAAAAAAGTATTTTTTAAACTCAAAGTGACAACCCGTATCGGAAATTTATACATTGCCCTGAATGATAAGTTTAAGATTGTAACCAAAAAAAATGAAAAAACAAAAAGGGCCAGATTCAGCATAATTGCGTTTTGGTTAAACGCTGCGTTTTAACAAATAACAAACATTTTGACGGCGAACTAATCGAGTAATTGAGCGCTGAGTTATACGGAAAGAGTAAACCGAAAAGTACTGTATATTGTGGCGTTATTATGGCGCCTAGTTTTTATGATTTTCTCAGGGTTGAGTTAAGTTATTGATGGGGTTAAGAAAAGAATGGTCGGCATAGCAGGATTTGAACCTGCGACCCCTGACACCCCATGACAGTGCGCTACCAAGCTGCGCTATATGCCGACATCGAGGGGTAGTTTACCCCTTCGGATTATAAAATCAATGCTATTTTGACTAAGTGAGTGATAAATAGTCAAAATTAGCAAAGTTTTTATTTAGTTTGATCGATGATTTGCGCTAATGCGTATTTCATAGTGTCTTTGATTAAAGGCTGTGCAGTGGCATTTGGGTGAATGCCATCGGGCAACATGAATTCCGGTTTATCGGCAATTTTTTCAAGAAAAAACGGCATCAGCGGAATGTTGTTCTCAGAGGCTACTTTTTGGTAGCTGTCGCTGAACATGGTTGCATAGCGCTTACCTAAATTGGGGGTAATGTACATTTGCATTAGGATAGGCTTTGCACCGGCGTCTTTACTGAGCGAAACAATGTCGCTCAGGTTTTGCCTTAATCGTTTAATTGGGTAGCCGCGCAGGCCGTCGTTACCGCCTAATTCAACCAGTACATAATCCGGTTGATACTTGTCTAACAAAGGAGACAAGCGGGCTAGGGCGCCACCGGTTGTTTCGCCACTAATGCTGGCATTAATTAATTTGATGGCTTGGTTTTCTTGTTTGTACGCAGTTTGTAACAATTGAACCCACGCTTGGTCTTGTTTTAACCCATAACCTGCGCTTAAGCTATCACCTAACACTAGAATATTTGTTTGGCTAAAACTAATTGAGCTAAAACAAATCAGTAAACTAAATAAAATACGTTGTAACATTGAGTAAACCTATGACAAAACTATCTCAAATGAATGTAATTCAAGTAAAAGACCTTACAAAAAAGGTAAAAACCCTTGAGGGTGAGCTCACTATCCTCTCCGGCATTAACTTTAATGTCAAGCCGGGCGAGTCGGTTGCGGTTGTCGGTGCATCGGGATCGGGCAAATCAACCTTGCTCGGTTTACTTGCCGGGCTCGATAGTATTTCAGAAGGTCATATTTTTTTAGACAACGAACCACTGCATGAATTTGATGAAGAAGCGCGTGCGGCGCTGCGCGCTAAAAGCATCGGCTTTGTATTTCAATCGTTTATGCTAGTGCAAAGCTTAACGGCACTTGAAAACGTCATGTTGCCAGCAGAACTTGCAGGCCACACTGACGCTGAGCAACAGGCTAAATCACTACTTGAAAAAGTCGGCCTAAACCACCGTCTTGATCATTACCCATCGCAGTTGTCAGGCGGTGAGCAGCAGCGTGTTGCCATTGCCCGTGCTTTTGTTGGCAAACCAAAAATTTTATTTGCTGATGAGCCGTCAGCAAATCTAGACAGTAAAAATGGTCGCTTAATCGAAGAACTCTTGTTTGAGCTTAACCAAGAATCTGGCACTACGCTTGTGCTTGTAACGCATGATGAACAACTGGCGGCAAAATGCCAGCGTATATTGCATATTGACGCGGGACAACAGATTGACGACCGTGCAGGAGAGAGCTTCTATGTGGGCTAAACTGGCACTCAAATTATTTCGTCAGGAGCTCAAACGCGGCGAACTGACTATCATCACACTCGCCATCGCCCTTGCGGTGATGACCGTTATGACGCTCTCATCAATTACTGACCGCATTGGCTTGTCAATTGAGCAAAAAAGTAATGAATTTATTGCAGCCGATCGCGTGCTGAGCAGTAACCACCCGTTTGATGATGAAATCTATACCCAAGCCGAGGCATTCAATGTCACAACATCAAAAATAATTTACTTTGATAGCATGTTATTTGCGGGCGATGAAATGCAAATTGCGTCAATCAAAGCAAGTGACAGCTTGTATCCACTAAAAGGCGACCTAAAAGTACGCGACACACTTGAAGGCGACAGCTACATTGTGTCTCAAGGCCCAAGCGCCGGTAATGTATGGATGAGCGACACTGTTTTTTATAGCTTAAATATTGATGTGGGTGACTCCATTGAAATTGGTGCAGCAAAGTTTGTGGTTGAAAAAGTACTCGCTGAAGAACCTGATGCGCCATTTAGTGTATTTTCAAGTTCACGCCGCGTACTAATTAATATTGACGATATTCCGCGCACTGAAGTAATTCAACCGGGCAGCCGTATTTATTATCGCACCTTGTTTGCAGGCGACGAGAAAGCAATTACTGATTACTACGCATGGCTTAAACCAAATCTAAAAGACAATCAAAACTGGTATGGGGTGAAAGACCGTCAGTCTCCAGTGGCTGAGTCAGTCAACCGTGCAGAGCGTTTTTTATTGCTCGCTGGTTTGCTTGGTATTATGCTTGCGGCGGTTGCCATTGCTGTGTCGGCTAAGCGTTATTGTGAGCGTCAATACGACCCTGTTGCGATGATGAAAACGCTTGGTGGTTCACGTATTACTGTACGTAAAATCTATCTGTTACATTTAAGCTTAGTGACTATTTTTGCTGTATCGGTCGGCCTATTTGTTGGTTTTGTTTTACAAGGCGTAGCGGTTGACCAACTTGCTAAAACCATGGGTAACACGCTGCCAAGCGCATCGCTCAAGCCAATGTTGATTGCTGTGTTTACCGGCGTTATTTGTGCGGTGATGTTTTCACTTAAACCGCTGCTCGATTTATTCGATATTCCGCCGCTTAGAGTGTTGCGTCGCAACTTGGGTGATACCCTTGCGGTGTCTAAAATTCACTTAGGTTTAAGTGCATTGACGGTTTACCTATTAATGCTGGCCTATAGCCAAAACATTGTGGTTTCGACCATTTTATTTGTTTCATCAGCGGTGCTTGCTGGCGTTTTATTTGGCTGTAGTCGATTACTACTGTCAGGCTCACGTAAATTGGGGTTAAAGCCAAGTAGCAGTTGGTCACTCGCCATAGCATCGTTGCAAAAACGCGCGAATGCTAATTCGGTGCAGCTGATTAGTTTTGCCCTTGCTATTAAGCTTATGCTGTTCTTATTTGTACTTAAAAATGATTTAATTTCAGATTGGCAATCTCAGCTTCCGGTGAATGCACCTAACGCATTTTTGGTTAATATCACCCAATCTGAGCGCGCCATTGTATCTGATTATTTAACTGCAAATAGCATTACCACCACTGATTTTTATCCTGTTGTGCGCGGGCGAGTAAACGGCATTAATGGCGAAAAAGTAGCGCGTTCGGTATCGGCGCAAGACAACGAGAAAAAAGATGAAGAGGCACGCTCAGGTGTGGGTCGTGAACTCAACCTAACTTGGATTGCCGAGCCACCAAAACATAATGAAGTCACGCAAGGTGAGTGGTTTAGTGGTGTTGAAGGCGGTGAAACATCGATTGAAGAGTCGATGGCTGAGCGACTTGATATTAAACTCGGTGATACGCTCGACTTTTTAATCGGCAGTGAAACCTTTTCAGTCACAGTAACGAGTATGCGTAAAGTGAACTGGTCAACGCTACAGCCAAACTTCTTTATTATTTTGAGTCCTGATGTGCTGTCGAGCTTCCCAGCAACGTACATTTCGGCAATTAATGTGCCGGGCGAAAGTAAACGTGCGCTGCAAGGGCTACTTCGCGACCACCCAAGCATAAGTATCATTGATGTCGATACATTGATTAAGCAAATTCGCTCTACCATTGAGCAGGTATCGATGGCGATTGGTTTTGTACTTGTAATTGTTCTTTTGTGCGGCGCATTGGTGCTGATTTCGCAAGTGCAGGCAAGCTTACAAGAACGTATGCAAGAAGTGGTTATACTGCGCACATTAGGTGCACGTGGCCGTCTTATTAAGAATGCGATTTTGTATGAATTTTTCTTATTGGGTGTGTTTGCGGGTACCGTTGCCGCGGTGTTTAGCGATGTTGCGTTACTTATTGTGCAATACAATATGTTTGAGCAAATCGGTAATTTACACCCTATGATATGGCTTGTTGGGCCGCTCGCGGGAGCGCTGTTTGTTGCCATACTAGGCTATAGCATGATTGCTAAAACCCTCAATAAAAATACTCAGGGTCTTGTTAGAGCGCTCTAAATAAAGAGCGCGTTACTCTATCGTGATTGAGTCGTTATTTGTTCAGTCACGATATAACTGCACTAACGCATCGCTTAAATGCGGGTAATGAAAATGAAAGCCCGCATCATAGAGTTTTTTCGGTAGCACAGCCTGACCATATACTAGCAAGTCGCCCATTTCACCAAAAAGCAATTCAACCACCTTTTTTGGCATTCGCATGCGGTTAGGGCGGTTTAACGTATTTGCTAAATGTTGGCTAAACTCGTTGTTTGATACCGGATTTGGCGCTGTGGCATTAAACACACCCCTTAGCGATGATTGTTCAATTAAATAAAGAATAATCCCCACCATATCATCAATATGGATCCAGCTCATGGATTGGTTGCCATCGCCTATAGGTCCGCCAAGGCACATTTTAACCGCAGGCACCATTTTACTGAGCGCGCCACCTTGTTTTGAAAGCACAATGCCCGTTCTTAAAATACACACCCGCGTGGCTTCAGACTGCGCCATATTGGCAATGTCTTCCCATTGTTTACATAGGTGGTGGCTAAACTCGTCAAAGCATTGTAAATGGTTTTCATCAACGGGGCTTGTTTGACGGCCATAAAACCCAATCGCACTGCCTGAAATAAAAGTATGGGGAGGGTTAGCAGCGCTTTTAATTCCGTTGACTATTTGCTCAGTTATTTGCCAGCGACTTTGCTCTATGAGGTGTTTTTGCTTTTTTGACCAGCGCTTATCGGCAATGGGTTCGCCCGCTAAATTAATAACAATGTCAATGGCATTAAAGTCAACCTCATTCATTGTACTCACTGCATTGATATGATGGCCTAATGTACAATGTACTTTATTTTTGTTTCGGCTTAACACCGTAATGGTATGGTGATTTGCTAAAAATTTAATCAGTGCACGCCCAATAAGGCCTGTACCACCGGTCACAAAAATATTCATTTGGCACCCTTGTGTCGTTAGTTTATCTCGTTAATTTAATTTCATTTATACCAATTACAAACCTTAATCGATCTCAGTAGATCAAAAAATTCTTTATGTTGAGCGCACTTTTTAAATACTTAAGGTGTGTGTAAGCATTTAAAATATAAAATTGTTTTTGTTACTTTAACTAAATCACGGCTATACCATCAAACTAAATTTTAGCTTAAGATAAGCGGGTATGTATGAAATTAAGGAATAATATGGTTCAGCATAACTTGTCAGGTGCGAGCAAAAGCTTACTTATTTTTGCTGCCATTGTGGTTGCACTTGCCGGACTCAAAGCCGCAAGCGCCATTGTGGTGCCGTTTTTACTCTCCATTTTTATTGCGATTATTTGCAACCCGCTGATCCAATTTTTTAGCCGATATAAAATCCCAAAAGGGGTTTCAATTATTTTTGTGATTTGTATTATTTTGGCAATTGTCCTCTCCCTTGCCGGGCTTGTTGGTCAGTCAGTGAATTCATTTTCGCAAAATGTGCCTGAATATAAAGCAAAGCTACAAACTGACTTTGCAGGTTTACTCACCACGTTGGCTGAATACAATATTTTTATCGACAAAGAACAAATCATGTCATTTTTTGACCCCGGTAAAATTATTGATATGGCCGCGAACACCCTCGCAGGTGTGGGTGGGGTTATGGCAAACCTCTTTTTAATTATCTTAACCGTTGTCTTTATGCTGTTTGAAGCGCCGTATATTGGTAAAAAAGTGCATTTAGCGCTTGATGATCCTGATATGAAAATGAAGCAAATCGATCGCTTTTTAGATTCAGTGAATTCATACCTTGCCATTAAAACGTTAGTGAGTTTAGCCACCGGTATTTTGGTGACGCTAATGCTTTGGGCGTTCGGCGTCGACTATTTTATTTTGTGGGGCGTGATTGCGTTTTTACTTAATTATATTCCAAATATCGGGTCAATTATTGCAGCTGTACCTGCTGTATTGCTTGCGTTAATCCTACAAGGCCCGGCGGTGGCTGGCATTATTGGTATTGGTTACATAGCAATTAATACCGTGATGGGTAATGTGATCGAACCGCGCTTTCTTGGTAAAGGGCTTGGTCTTTCAACGCTTGTCGTTTTTTTATCCTTGATATTTTGGGGATGGCTACTTGGCACCGTCGGTATGCTGTTGTCTGTACCACTTACCATGGTGGTAAAAATTGGCTTAGAAGCGAGTGAAGAAGGGCAGTGGCTGGCAGTATTATTAGGTGGCGACGACTAAGTCAGTTTTATCACCTATATGACGCATTTTAAAAAGGCAGGATTATCCTGCCTTTTGCTTTTTATATCAATTGTATAAGAATGATGTGCTAGCCCTTGTACTGTTTTAGTGACTCGGTATGTTGTTTAATTAATAACAGTTCACAGCGTTTATATTCAATAACAGCTTGGTGTTGGTTGGGCATTTTTTCTAAAAAACGAAAACGGCAGTTGTCTTCCAAATACAAATCAAAGGTTTTAATTGATCGTTCAAACATAATTAAAAGTGCTGAGTTACCACTTTGGTTTTGCTTGAGTTCGAGTTTTTCTGAAACACGTTTTATCCATGTATCTCGCGTGCGTTGGTCGCGTTTTATTTGCTCGTCCATACACGTCACATACTTTGTTTTTTGGTTTTTAAGCGACTCACAGCGCTCAAACAGCGCTTGGCCGTGAGCCGTTGTTGCAAACATAATGCTGGAAATAAATAAAAAAACTCTAGTCATAATCAAATTCTATATTAAATTCTGCGCCGCCTAACGGGCTGGTCGTAATCGTCATGGTACCTTGGTATGAATCGACGAGGTCATTGACAATGGCCATGCCAACACCATGGCCATGTTCATAGGTATCAAGGCGTTTACCGCGCACGGTTAGTTGGTCTCGTTGCTCTTTTGCTATGCCTGGGCCGTCGTCACCAATTTTTAGTTTTAATTGTTTTTGGTTTTGGCTTACTTCTATTTCGACCAACGCGTCGCAAGCTTTACACGCGTTGTCGATTAAGTTGCCTAAAATCTCAAGTAAATCAGTTTTATCACCTAAAAAGTGGCTGTCTTCGCTCGCTTTTACCATAAATTGGACTTGCTTATCGCGATACACTTTTTCCATCGCGTTTGTGATTGACGCGAGCGCAGGTTTAATTGGTGTTTGTTTTTTCCATGTATCAGTACCGCCCGATGCGGCGCGTTTGAGCTGGTGTTCAATAATCACATTAATGCGGTCAAGTTGCTCTGTGGCATCTTTATCTTGTGCCAATGGGCTTGATTTTAGTACGGCAAGCGGGGTTTTAAGTGCGTGCGCTAAATCTGAAAGCGACGCGCGGTATTTTTCTTTTTGTCGTTGCTGAGAGGTCAGCAGTAAGTTTAAATCTTGTTTAATGTTATTGAGCTCAGTCGGGTACACATTGTGAATACTGTTTGACTCACCGCGCTCTATGGCTAGAATTTCGTTGTCGAGCTGCTTGAGCGGGCGACCACTCCAAATAAAACCAATAATCATCAATATCGTGATGGCGATTGCCATTATCACAAGCCAATCGAACAGCGTTTCTCTAAAGTTGTCCATCAGCTCTAGTAACGCTTGATTACTGCGCAATAAATATACGGTGACCTCATATTCTTTACCATCGGCATCCATATAAAAGATAAAGCTCATTTGCCAGTAATCATCGGGTTTATTGCCAATGCGATTCATTTGCGGCTCACCAGGCGCGTGGCTTGCAATCACAGGCGTGATGTCATGACTCAAGCTTGAATCTGAACTCCACTTTTGCGCATCATCAAAATAAATAAAGGCAAGCACATCTGAATTAACGCGCGATAAGTCCGGCGTTTGCACAAAAAACGGGGCGAGCTCGTTATTTTCGATTTGAATATTGGCAATTAACGAATAAACATGGGCTTGCAGCGTATCTTCCGTACTTTCTACTAATGTTGCAAAATAAGCGCGACCAATTGAATAAAATAAAATAGGCAGGGCGACGACAAGTAAAAAGACAAGAATAAATCCTTGTCTTACTTTAAGCGAGGTTGCGTTTTTCACGTTATGTTACTTTTATAGTGCGCTACTCAGGCGATAGCCGCGCCCGCGCAGTGTTTCTATCGGTGCTAAGCTGCCATCTGGGTCGATTTTTTTACGTAAACGCAACACAAACACTTCAATTACATTGGAGTCTAAATCAAAGTCTTGATCATAAATGTGTTCAGTGAGCTCTGATTTAGAAATCACTTTTTCTGGATTCACCATTAAATATTCTAATACACGATATTCATAGGCGGTGAGGGTCACCTCAACATCGTTAATCCACACTTGTTGTGAACGGGTATGAATTTTAATTGGTCCTGCGGTAATTTCAGGGTTCGCTTTACCTGCACTGCGGCGAATAAGCGCATTACAGCGTGCAATTAATTCTTCTGGGTGAAACGGCTTGGTAAGGTAGTCGTCGGCACCTGCATCGAGGCCTTCAACTTTGTCTTGCCAGCGGTCGCGTGCTGTTAAAATTAAAATTGGCAAGTCGATGCCTTGTTCGCGCGCTTTTTTAATTACCTCGATACCATCCATCTTGGGCAAACCGATATCAACGACAGCGAGGTCTAACGGGTATTCGGTGATGTGAAACAGGCCAGACTCGCCATCATGGCATAGGTCAACGCTGTATTTTTCTTTTTCTAGCGCACTTTTTAGGTTATCAGCTAAATGAAGGTCATCTTCAATAATTAGAATTCGCATTGTTTTTTCCCTTTTTAATTTTTCCGCTTCGCTTATTTACTTCAACATCAACTACTTTGCCTTTTGCCTGCATCACACGTACTTTGTACACTTTAGCGTGCTCTTTCACACTCATAATGCGGCCACGATACTTTTTTTGTACCGCCATGGCTGCTTGCTTCTTGTTGACTTGCGTTTGGCTTGCGCTTTTTTGTTTCGCATTTGTTGGTTGGGCAAAGACTAAACACCCTAAAAATAAAACCAATACAAATGAGCGTACTCGCATTGAAAACTCCATAAGTTAGTAAGCGATTTGAGTTAGTATCGTAAACAATGCTAACTGAATTAATTATGAATAGATGACTTAACACCTATTCATGTGCGGCTAAAATACTTTTTTAAACGGCTTAACAATTGAATCTTTATAGATTTCTGCTGTGACATACGGATCGTCTGCAGCCCAGCTGCGTGCTTGTTCGAGCGAGTCAAACTCAGCGATAACCAAAGAGCCTGTGAATCCGGCTTCACCCGGGTCATTTGAATCAATCGCTGGAAGCGGACCTGCAGTGAGCAGTCGTCCTTGGTTTTGTAGTTCTTCTAATCGTGCTAAGTGAGCAGGGCGTGCCACTTTTCGTTTTTCTAGGCTTTGTTCAACATCTGTTGAGTAAATCATGTACCACATAGTCATCACTTCAAAAAAGGTAGATAAATGAATTCTATACCCAATTAGTTGCAAAATACAGCGTGTCTTTATTCAAGCCGTCTGTAAGGCTAATTAACATTTAGTCACAGGAACTAGTGGCAAATACTTGAAACTGATAGAGCATGCCTGCTAGCATCAGGTAAATTGAATAATGATAATAATAAAGGTATGTAATGAGTGCAGCTCGCGAGCACTTTAGCTCAAAATTAGGCTTTATATTAGCCGCCGCAGGTAGTGCGGTAGGGATTGGTAACTTAGTAGGCTTTCCTGTTTCAGCGACTAAAAATGGCGGTGGCGCGTTTTTAGTTATTTATGCATTGTTTGTCATCTTTGTCTGTATTCCAGTTATGATGGCCGAAATGGCGATGGGACGCAGCGCACAAAAAGACCCGCTCGGGGCCTATAATAAACTTTCTAATAACCATGCTGGCTGGCGCATTCCTGGGTTTTTAGCTGTGTTAACGCCATTTATGATTGCCGTGTTTTATATGGTAATCACAGTGTGGATTTTTGGTTATTTATTTCAAGCTGGGATTGGCAATCTCGACCAATTGGCAAATCCAAATAACTTTGGTCAATTTATTAACCAACAAACCGTTTTTCTATACATGATTGGGGTTGCGGTAATTGTAAACCTTATTTTACTTGGTGGCGTAAAGCAGGGGATTGAAAAAGCGGCAAAGTTCTTAATGCCCGCGCTGTTTGTGATGCTGATTGGCCTCGTGATATATGTGTTAACGCTTGATAATGCAATGGCTGGTGTACGCTATTATGTGGTGCCTGATTTTTCAAAGCTCAATGCCTCAGTACTTAACGGTGCCTTGTCACAAGCGTTTTTCTCGCTGTCGTTAGGTATGGGTATTTTGATGACCTATGCGTCATACATTTCGCGTAAAGAGAATATTGTTGGCTCTGCAAAAATGATTGCCGTAACGGATTCATTGGTTGCCTTTGTTGCAGGCCTTATGGTGCTTCCAGCTATTTTTAGTTTCAATCCAGAAACTGATCCTGCGAACTTAAAAGAATCATCAGTGAATATGATTTTTGTTTACTTGCCGCAAATCTTCTTAGCAATGCAAGAAAACATCGGTTATACCGGAGCAAGTGTTGTTGCCTTTATTTTCTTCTTATTAGTCTTCTTTGCTGCCATTACCTCGCTTGTGTCAATTATAGAAGTACCTACTGCAACACTCATTGAAGAGAAAAATGTATCGCGCAAAGTTGCACTGCTTATTTTAGCGGGTGCCATGGGTGTGCTTACTATTTTATGTACCTTATCATTCGGTATGGTCGACTATTTAACGACGATGTTTAATTACGGCGGTGGTAGTAAGAGCTTATTTGATTTAGTGTATGACGTGTTTTACGACACCATCTTACCGCTCAATGGCTTAATGGTCTGTTTGTTTGTCATGTATCGCTGGCGCAAGATTAAGCTGACCGACGAGCTAAGTCAGGGCTGTGAAGGCTATCGCGGTAGTTTGACTGAAAAATATGTTAACTTTTCACTGTCGACCTTCATTCCGGTCATTTTATTAATCATCTTTATTAATACCGTTGCCACTAAGTTCTTTTCAGCCAGTTTGTTTGGTTTTTAAGTAACTTACGTTTAACGATGAAAAGGGCCGCTTAGGCCCTTTTTTGTTTTTTCGTTTTTTGTTCTTTACTTAAGGGAATTGACCCATAGAGCGAGTTTGTGAAATCAATACTTCTGTGCAAAACCCATAGTCATTGAGATTAACGGGACGGTGCAAGAGTGGTGATTCATAGGGATAGTCTACAGGAAATGTTGTGTGGTGTTTGAACGCGATACACTAGCATGTTGATATGCTGTCAAAGCGACTTTTAGAAACGACCTATAACGGCTTATCAATAGAAATAAAAAAGGCCCAATGTAGGGCCTTAAATCTAATTAGTGATGATTTATTCTTCGTCAGGAAAGTATTTAAACAGGCTTACCATTGTAATAATTAAACAAACAAAGGTGACACCTGTTAAACCAAACACTTTAAAGTTAACCCAAAAATCGAGCGAAAAATTATACGCCACGTAAATATTTACAACGGCAATACTTGCTAATACAAAAATCCAAAATGTATTGAGCTTATCCCAAAGGGCAGTTGGGACTTCAAACTTTTGATTTTCTTCAAGTACATTACCAATGATGCCTGAAAATATTTTTTGCATTAAATTACGTTTAAATACATAACGTGAAACAATAAGCGTCATAGCAAACCCGGCATACACAAGCGTTGCTTTCCATTTAATAAATTGGTCGTCTTGAAACAAAATAGTCAATGAGCCCAGTCCTACAGCTAAGCCAAACATTACCCAATGCTTAGTTTCAACTTTTCCTTGTTTAAAATAGTAATAAGCGATTTGCAAAATGGAGCCTGCGATTAATACGCCGGTCGCCCAAAATATGTCGACTGTTTTGTAGATAATAAAAAATAAAATAAGTGGGGCGTATTCAAAAAGCGCGAGCATTTACTTCCTTTAGGTGGCCTGTGTTCTAAATCGTGCTTTTCTTTTTACCAATTATCATGGCTCGCTACAACAATTTTCCGTGAATTACTGGCGGGGAGGGGGAGTTTACAGCGCTATTTTTTAAATAAAAACGCGAAATAAAAGATTATTTCGCGTTTATTAATGTTTGAATAATTTTTACGAGATATTCAGTGTTGCTTGTTTCATATCGCGTACAAACGACTCTAACTGGCTTAGCATTTGCGCTGGGTTATCGAGATTTTGTTCGATAATCTTAACAACCGCTGAGCCACTAATAGCGCCCGCTGCACCTGATTGGAGCGCTTCTTTAACATGCTCTGGTGTTGAAATACCAAAACCGAGTAAGCTCGGTGCAGCATGATAATTAATGAGCTTTTCTATCATATTTGTTGCTGGCATTTGCGCTTTGGTTTCGGTACCTGTAACGCCTGCGCGCGACAACAGATAGGTATAGCCGCGAGTATACGATGCCAGTGCACGTAGTGTGTCGTCACATGCGTTAGGCGTTGCAATAAAAATAGGGGCTATGCCTGCTTTTTCTGCCGCTTGCCTAAATGCTTTTGATTCATGAATAGGCACGTCGGCCACTAAAATCGAGTCAACGCCCGCATCTTTTGCAGCTTGATAGAAGGCATCAATGCCTTTAGCCATAATCAGGTTTGAGTAAAGTAATAACCCAATTGGAATATCTTGGTTATACTCGCGAACTGCTTTAATGATCTCAAAGCTATCTTCGGTATTGGCATTGTTTTCAAGTGCACGAATGTTTGCGGCTTGGATCACTGGGCCATCGGCAATGGGATCAGAAAAAGCAATGCCAAGCTCAAGTGCATCTGCACCACCGTCAACAAGCGCCTTGATTATATCTAGGCTGAGCGCTTTGTTTGGATCACCAATCGTGACAAATGGTACAAAAGCGCCTTGATTCGATTCTTTTAACGATGCAAATGTCGATTGATAACGGCTCATGATAAATCTCCTTGGTTTAATACCGAGTGAACATGGGCAAGATCTTTGTCGCCACGACCACTTAAATTAACCACGATGATTTTTTCTTCATCTTGGTCTTCAGCCATCTTTAATGCATAAGCAAGCGCATGGCTTGATTCAAGTGCAGGAATGATACCTTCGTGTTTAGCAAGAGCTTGAAACGCTTCGAGCGCTTCTTCATCTGTAATGCCAACATATTGGGCGCGGCCAGATTGTGCTAAATAGGCATGTTGCGGCCCAACAGCAGGGTAGTCAAGGCCCGCTGACACTGAGTATGACTCTTCTATTTGACCTTGATTGTCTTGCATTATGTAAGTGTAAGCACCGTGTAAAATGCCTTTGGTGCCTTTGCAAATCGCAGCGCCGTGCTCTTGTGTATCAAGGCCTTTGCCTGCGGGTTCGACGCCAATCAGCTCAACACTTGGCTCGTCAATAAAGTCATTAAACATACCAATTGCGTTTGAACCACCACCCACACACGCAATTACGGTATCTGGCAGACGACCTTCTGTTTCAAGCACTTGTTGCTTCGCTTCTTCGCCAATCATTTTCTGGAAGTCACGAACAACTGTTGGGAACGGGTGCGGCCCTGCTGCTGTACCGAGTAAATAGTGTGCGTCTTTGTAATTTGCTGACCAGTCGCGCATAGCTTCATTAACGGCGTCTTTTAACGTACCTGAGCCGGCAGTCACTGGGATCACTTCTGCGCCCATTAATTTCATACGAAACACGTTCGGTTGCTGACGTTCTACGTCTTTTGCGCCCATGTATACGCGGCATTTTAAGCCTAATAACGCACAGGCAAGCGCTGTTGCAACACCGTGCTGGCCGGCACCTGTTTCAGCGATCACTTCTTTTTTACCCATACGTTTAGTGAGTAGGGCTTGGCCAAGCACCTGGTTGGTTTTGTGGGCACCGCCGTGCAGTAAGTCTTCACGTTTTAAGTAAAGCTTTACTTTAGGGTTGCTCACTAAGTTGCGGGTTAACGTCAACGGAGTCGGGCGACCGGCGTATTCGTTTAACAACTGTTGAAATTCAGCTTGAAAACTTTCGTCTTGCTGGGCTTTATTAAACTCTTGCTCTAACTGCTTAAGAGCAGGTACGAGTAACTCAGGAACAAACATGCCCCCGAACTCGCCAAAATATGCTGGGTTTTGCATTTCCACCTCAAAATTCTCTAATTTTTGCAAAAACATGGTTAATTTTAGTATGACATTTTTTACCTGGGCTTAACTCAACGCCTGAATTTAAATCAAGGCCGAGTGCGCCGACAGATAGCGCCTGCTCAATGTTGTCTTGGTCAAGACCACCTGCAAGCATGAAATTTGATTCGTTATTAAGTAGTTGCCAATCAAAACTGTGCCCGGTACCGCCGACTTGGTCGCCAACTTTAGCATCAAATAAGTAGCGATCGGCGCCGGTAACTTTTGCACCAATCACATCGGTTACTGATACTGCTTTCCAAATTTGGCAGGTTTTAGGTAAACGGGTTTTAAGTGTTTGAATAAACTCGGCGTCTTCGTTGCCGTGCAATTGCACTGCTTTTAAGTTTAGTTGGGCAACGTGGTCAACGATTTTTTCGATTGCTTCGTTTACGAATACGCCCACATAAGCAAGCGGGGCACTATCGACAATGGTTTTCGCGCAATCTAAGTCAATATAGCGCGGCGATTTGGCATAAAAAATGAGGCCGCCATAGACTGCGCCGGCTTCGTATGCGGCTTCGGCATCTTGGCTTCGGGTTAAACCACACACTTTGTTTTCACCGACCACCAGTTTGCGACACGCCACATCTAAATCGATTTCAGCCATCAATGAGCTGCCAACTAAAAAGCCATTGCACAGTGATTGCAGTCGTTTTACGTCACTGTGGGTGTATATACCCGACTCAGAAATCACAACTTTGTTGTCAGGAATAAGTGCACGTAGTTGCTCAGTTGTCGCCAAATCGGTACTTAAATCTCGTAAGTTACGGTTATTAATGCCGATAATATCGGCGTCTAATGCCAGTGCGCGCTGTGTTTCTTCTTCATTACTGACTTCAGTTAAAATGCTCATATTGAGCGACTTAGCAATGCTTGCAAGTTTTCGGTATTGCTCGTCAGTTAACACTGAAAGCATCAACAAAATAGCATCACCACCGTGCTTACGCGCTAAATAAACTTGGTATTCATCAATAAAGAAATCTTTACAAATAAGCGGCTGTTCAACAAGTTCACGTACTTGCGTTAAGTAGTCATAACTGCCTTGAAAATATTTTTCATCGGTTAATACGCTGATACAGGCCGCATAGTGTTTATATGCGTTTGTGATTTCTTTTAAATTAAAATGCTCACGAATTAAACCTTTTGATGGCGATGCTTTTTTACATTCCAAAATAAAGTTGGTACCTGGTTTTGCCAATGCTGTAAAAAAGTCGCGTGTCGATGGCGTTAACTCATTGATAAAATCAGCCAGCGGCAACGCACGTTTACGCGCTTCTACTTCTATTCGTTTATCAGCGACAATTTTTTCAAGTACGTTAGCCATTACTTACCTCTACGATTTTAGCTAAATGAGTATATGCTTGGCCGCTTGCAAGGTGCTCTTGCACAGCAGTTGCGGCATCTTTTAGGTTGTCGAATCGGCCTGTCAAATAAAGTACGGCGGCAACATTGGCAACAATTGCTGCGTTGTGAGCCGGTGCGCCTGTTCCTTGCAGGATAGCGATTGCGGCGTCGGCATTTTGTTCTGGGCCCTGTCCGGCAATATCACTGAGCGGATACTCGTTTAACGCAAAATCTGCTGGCGTTAAGGTATATTCGCGAATATCTTGGCCGTTAACTTCAACGACGTGGGTGTCGCCGTGCAGTGCAATTTCATCGGTTCCGGCACCATGCACCACCATCGCACGCTGACAGCCAAGTTTTTGCAACGTCTCAGCCATTGGGCGACACAGCGCTTTATCATACACGCCGAGCAATTGGGTTGTCGGTTTTGCTGGGTTTGCAAGTGGGCCAAGAATATTGAACAAGGTGCGGGTTTTTAATGTTGTGCGCACTGGCATCGCGTGTTTTACGCCGCTGTGATAGAGCGGTGCAAATAAAAAGGTAAAATGTGTTTGCGCGAGGCAGTTTTCGGCAGCCGCGACCGACATATTGATATTAATGCCAAGCGCTGAGAGTAAATCAGATGAGCCTGAATTACTTGAAACGCTGCGGTTGCCGTGTTTTACCATATTCACTCCCATGCTCGCACATACGAGTGCCGCAGTGGTTGAGACATTAATGGTATTTGCGCCGTCACCGCCTGTACCACAACTATCAACACTCACGTCACATGGATTATTAAATACGGTCGCATTTTCGCGCATCGCACTGGCAGCACCGGCGATTTCATTAGTCGTTTCGCCCTTTATTTTTAACGCGACCAAGGCTGCTGATAATTCAATTTCATTAATTTCACCGCGCATCACATGATTAAAAAACGCATGTGCTTCGTCAAAGTCGAGCGATGTTTGGTCGATTAATTTGGAAATAATTGGGTTCATAATGCGTCCTTAGCAGTTAAATAAGCCAAACTTTGTTGAATGAGTTGTGCGCCGTTAGGCGTTAAAATTGATTCTGGGTGAAATTGAAAACCAAGTGCTTTATCTGATTCACTAATCACTGCCATCGGAATATCTTGGTATTGAGCAATGATATTCAGTGATGACGGAACCTCTGTTGCCATCAGTGAATGGTAACGAGCAACAGGAATGTTTGCGCCGAGTGCGGCAAAAATTGGGTGATCATTAAGTGCGATTTGCGATGACTTACCATGGACAGTTTCACCTGCATGGCCAACTGTACCGCCATAGCTTTCAACGAGGGCTTGATGACCTAAACAAATGCCGAGAATTGGGTATTTTCCTTTAGCAAGATCGATAAGTTCTAATAAACATCCTGCTTGTTTAGGCGTACCCGGGCCGGGTGAAAGCACAATCACAACAGGCACGTTCTCGGCTTCTATTTTTGCCATAATTGCGTTTGCGCAAATGTTGTTGCGATAGACAATTAAGTCGTAACCAAGTTGTGCGAATTCATCGACCAAGTTATAACTGAACGAATCAAAGTTATCGATAAAATAAATTTTACTTTGCATCACTGCGCTCCCAAATAACTTGATTTAATTGCATTGATAACCGCTTGCGCTTTTTGGCGTGTTTCGTTCGCTTCTAACTGAGGTACCGAATCATAGACCACACCGGCACCTGCTTGGACATAGGCCATGCCGTTTTTGACAAAGGCGCTGCGTATCACAATACATGAGTCCATTGCACCACAACCTGTTAAATAGCCAACGGCACCGCCGTAACTACCACGGCGCTTTTGCTCGGTTTTACGAACTAGCTCAGCCGCTTTTACTTTTGGAGAACCAACTAACGTGCCCATGTTCATGCAGGCTTGGTATGCGTGTAGTGCATCGAGCTCAGGTTTTAATTGTCCAACTACGCGCGATACTAAGTGCATTACTTGCGAATATCTATCAACCTTTAATAGTTCTTTAACGTAGCGTGAGCCCGGTTTTGAAATGCGTGCAACGTCGTTGCGGGCAAGGTCAACGAGCATTAGGTGCTCGGCACGTTCTTTTTGGTCGTTACGTAAATCGAGTTCAATCTTACTGTCTAAATCAGGGTTAATTGACCCATCTTGACGCCTACCGCGAGCACGCGTACCTGCAATTGGGTAGACTTCAACTTGGTTACTTTGCGGGTCAAACTTTAAAGCCGATTCCGGTGATGCCCCAAACAAAACAAAATCCTGATCTTGCATATAAAACATATACGGACTTGGGTTTTGTTGTTTGAGCTCATGGTAGGCGCTTAATGCGTCCTCGCAAGGGAGTGAAAAGGTGCGCGATGGAACGACTTGAAAAATATCACCGTCAATTATATTTTGCTTAAGCTCTGCGACTTGCTGGCAAAATACGTCGTCACTGACATCCACACTGACTTCAATGTCTTTTTGTGGTTTTATTGGATCGTAAGTGGGCAGTGAATCGCATTGTTTATTAAGGCTTTCTAATTTTTGACCGACTTCAAAGCAATTAGCATGAACTTCAGGGCCGCTAAACACGTTGCCAATGAGTTCAGTTGTTTGTGCTTGATGGTCAATCACGACAAGCGTCTCAGCTAAGTAAAAAACATAGTCGGGACAGGTGTTTTCCCCGTTTGGCACGTCAGGTAAGGTTTCAAAATTTGCCACCATATCATATGAAAAGGTACCACCTAAAAACACGGCGTAGGGGCTGTCAGTAGTACTATTAATGGTGTTAATGCATGTGCGCAGTGCACTAAAGGCGTTATCTGCTTGCAAACGACTTTGTTCGTCTATGTCACTGGCAACAGGGTGATAGTGAATAACTAAGCAGTCTTCTGATAACTCACGATCACAGTGCGTCATCGAGTTCGCTAAAAACGAGAGTAGCTGACGTCCGTTATTTGACATAGCTTCTATGGTTACCGTAAGTCCATTACAAGTCATGCGAAGCGCTGCGTCGGCAAGAATCAAACTTTTTACATTATCTTTTGAATCAATTTCAGCAGATTCAAGCAATAAGCTATTGTCTCTTGAAAGCGTACTATATAGCGCAAGTGGACTGTCAATATAGTCCCTTGCGATGGAAATACTGGTCACTTGACCAGGCTCCGTTGATATATGGCTAAAAATCACACCTCATTCCTTCTTTTTTAGCTTTTTTAATACTTAGAAAACAAAAAACCCGCACATTTGGCGGGTTTCAATAGATACAGTCCTATTGTCCCGCAAGTTACAGGCGCCACCACCAAATTGTTAGTTGTTGTACTGTTATCATTGTTTTCTCTAAATTTTAGTCATAAAAAAACCCGCTCGTTGAGCGGGTTTCTAAGAATATTTTAAATACAATTATTCCCACCCGCTTATTTCGAGTGCCACCACCAAGTGTTTACAGAAGTCATTGTCGTTTGCATTTAAAATATTCCTAAAAGTTGAACAGCCATAGTAAACCGCAAATTGTATACATGAGTCAACAACAAATTTTAAATTATTATAACTAATTGTGTAACAGGCAGTTATTTAGTTATAAACAAGCCGTGTTGGGCATAATTTTGATATCACGCAGATTTATGCAAAAGAAAAAAGGGGTCAATGTATGTTTATATCGAACATGGTTAACACGCTGTGCGGCGAATAAGGTATACTGGCACAATGAACGCGCTTAACAATCATTATTTATGAAGTACGACTTACATAGTCACACCTATTATTCAGATGGAAAATTGCCACCCATAGAGCTTATCGAACGCGCCGTTGAAAAAGGCGTTGATGTATTGGCAATTACTGATCATGACAGCATCGGCGGTTTAGCCGAAGCGCACCAATTTATTGATAGCGAACAACTGCCAATAAAGCTTATTAATGGCATTGAATTTTCAACTAAATGGCAGAGCTTTGAAATTCATATTGTTGGTCTAAATATCGAAACCGATAACGCTGATTTATTAGCATTAATAAATGAACAACAACAAAAGCGCGAAACACGCGCTGCAGAAATGGCAGCCCGATTAGAAAAAAAAGGGTTTAGCAATGTACTTGCGCGCGCCAAAGAGTTAGCGGGTCCAGGGCAATTAACACGCACGCATTTTGCACGTGTGATAAAAGAGCAGGGCGCCGCAAAAGATTTGCAAGGCGTATTTAAAAAGTTTTTGGTTCGCTCAAAGCCAGGCTATGTGCCGAGTAGCTGGTGTGATATGGCAACCGCCATTGCTGCGATTCGAGCCGCAAATGGCGTGGCCGTGCTTGCTCATCCGAGTCGATATGGCATGTCAAATAAGTGGTTGCGCCGACTTTTAGTTGAATTTAAAGACGTAGGCGGACAAGGGCTTGAAGTGGCATTGCCGCAACAAGCACCGTGTGATCGTCAATTTTTAGGTCAACTAAGTCGTGAATATCAGCTATTATGTTCTCAAGGGTCCGATTTTCACTTTCCAACCAATTGGTTAGATTTAGGACGCAATTTATATTTACCAAAAGACTGTGAGCCAGTTTGGCAACAGTGGGGCGATGCCTAAGGAAATTTATGAGTCAGTTTTTTCATATTCATCCGGATAATCCGCAACAGCGACTTATTCGCCAAGCGGTTGATTTAATTCACCAAGGAAATGTGATTGTTTACCCGACCGATTCGGGTTATGCGATTGGTTGTAGCATAGGTAATAAATCGGCGATGGAGCGCATTGAGCGAATTCGCGGATTAGAAAAACATCATAATTTTACCCTTATGTGCCGTGATTTGTCTGAGCTTGCAACTTATGCGCGGGTTGACAATCAACTCTTTCGACTCGTTAAAAATAATACACCAGGCGCCTATACCTTTATTTTTAAAGGTACAAAAGAAGTACCGCGTCGCCTGTTAAACGATAAGAAAAAAACCATTGGTATTCGTGTGCCCGATCACACTATTACACAAGCGTTACTCGAAGAGCTTGGTGAGCCATTGATGTCGTGTTCATTAATTCTACCGGGACACAGTCATACTGAGTCTGATCCGGATGAAATCCGCATGCAACTTGAAAAACACGTTGATTTAATTATTCACGGCGGCTATTTAAGTGAACATCCAACGACGGTCATTGACTTATCGGAAGGCGACATTGATGTAATTCGTGAAGGCACAGGAGACGTGTCGCCGTTTCAGTAATGGATAATCAAGTTCAACAAAAATTACCGCTTGCGTTTTTACATGGGCAAGCGGTTACAGAAAAACCAACCGACCTTTATATTCCACCTGATGCACTTGAAGTGGCACTTGAGGCATTTGAAGGTCCGCTTGATTTGTTGTTGTACTTAATTAAAAAACATCGCTTAGATATTCTAGATTTATCGGTCTCGAGCATTACTGAACAATATATGCAGTATGTTGACTTAATGAAGGAAATTAAGCTTGAACTCGCGGCTGAATACCTTGTTATGGCGGCGTTACTCACGCAAATTAAATCGCGCTTATTGTTACCGGTTCATAAAGAACTCGAGGAAGAAGAAGCCGATCCGCGCGCTGAACTCGTTAAACGGCTACAAGAATACGAGCAGTTTAGAAAAGCAGCGGAAAACCTCGATGATATTCCCCGTGTCGGCCGTGATATTCATATTGCGAAAGCCTTAATTGACGAAAGTGATTTACAAGCGCCGCTATTTCCTGATGTCGATATGAAAGAGTTGCTGTTAGCGCTTAGTGATGTGATGGCGCGCGCTGAAACATTTAACCACCACCAAATTACCGCCGAAGTTTTGTCGACACGCGCACGCATGAGTGAGATATTAGATTTGTTGTCACAATCCAGTGAGTTTGTACCATTCGAGCAGGTAGTAATCTGCGAAAAAGGTCGCGCTCATGTCGTTGTCAGCTTTATTGCTATATTGGAATTGGTCAAGGAGCAACTAATTGTACTTAATCAAAGTGATATCAATAGTTTAATCTATATAAAAATAAAAGAATAAGGTAACCAAAGCAGTATGTTAAAGCGTATTTCCGATGAGCAGGTGATGGAATTGATTGAGGCAGCTGTGTTTGTCTCTGACAAACCGCTGACCAGTGATCATTTAAAAAATACGGTTTTTGATGAGTTTAACATTTCAACAAAACGTTTGAAGTCATGTATCGAACAACTGCAAATGCATTACGAGACCCGTGCCATTCGTTTAGTGAAAGTTGGTTCAGGTTATCGCTTTCAGGCATGCAGCAGTTTATCCCCTTGGCTCAATAAATTGTGGCAAGAAAAACGTCCGAAGTACTCGCGCGCGTTTTTAGAGACCTTATCGCTTATTGCATATCGCCAGCCGATTACACGTGGTGAAATTGAACATATCCGTGGTGTTGCTGTAAATAGCCAAATTATTAAATCTCTGGTAGAGCGCAATTGGGTGAAAGTGGTTGGTCATAAAGAAGTACCCGGTAAACCGGCTCTTTACGCAACGACTAAACAGTTTTTAGATTACTTTTCTATTTCGTCAATCGACGAGCTACCACCATTACCTGAAAATCAGGCACAAAAAATTGAGCAGATGTTAAACCAACCGCAAGAAGTTGATTAACGTAATTGCGTGGTGAATACCTAAGTCAGTGCACAAAGATTAAAATATTCGTAATAATTCTGCGGTGTTCTGGCTAAAGTAGGTTACAATAGCAAGTCATACCCCATTCGTTGAACATACGACATACCGCGGTTTTATAATAACCGCTATTAGGTGGTACTTATCCATAGCTGTGAAGTTATTAATTTATAAGTGATCTATTTGAATGAGTGAAAAGTTACAAAAAGTCCTTGCCCGAGCGGGTAAAGGATCTCGTCGCGAAGTTGAAAAATTTATTGAAGCAGGCCGTGTCAGTGTTGATGGCAAAGTGGCTCGCTTAGGTGATCGTGTTGAATTAAACCAACAAATTCGACTCGATGGCCATACCGTCAAACTTGAAGACGAAAAATCTCGTATTTGTCGTGTGCTGGTTTACCATAAGCCAGAAGGTGAATTGTGTACACGTAAAGACCCACAAGGTCGTCGAACTGTATTTGATAGATTACCGCCACTTGAAAATGATCGCTGGATCGCAATTGGTCGTTTAGATATCAATACCTCAGGCTTGCTCTTATTTACCAACGATGGTGAATTGGCAAACCGTTTAATGCACCCAAGCTATGAAGTGGAACGTGAATATGCAGTGCGTGTTTTTGGTGATGTGACAACCCAAACATTAAAGACACTGACTGATGGCGTAGAACTAGATGATGGTCTTGCGAAATTTTTGAAAATCGTACCACACGGTGGCGAAGGCATTAATAAATGGTTTAATGTGACCTTGATGGAAGGCCGTAACCGCGAAGTACGTCGTCTGTGGCAATCGCAAGATGTTGAAGTATCGCGATTGATCCGCGTGCGTTATGGTGACTTGCATCTTAACAAACGGTTACCGCAAGGTGGCTGGGAAGAGTTACCGTTAAAAGAGCTTAACTACTTACGTAAAACTGTTGGCCTTGGCCGTGAAACGGAAACCAAATTAAGCGTGATGCCAGAAAAACGCAAAGATAGACGCGCCAAAATCAATAAAATTCGTAAGGCGGTTAAAAAGCATAACCAGCGTACAGCGAGCCCTAAAAAGCGTCGTAAATAGTTAAACGCAGTTATTATTGAAGTAAAAATGCCCCAAATGTTGGGGCATTTTTGTTTGTATCGATAGGGTGCTTGTTTATATCGGCTAGCTAGTTATATAACTCATTGATGTAGCGCTTGATACTCGTTTGCCATGTATAGCGGGTTTGTTTGGCTTGCGATTTTATCTGTGCATACTGAGTTGGTTTATTTTTGAGTAATGACAAGGTGTCACTAAAGGTTTCTAAGCAGCTTGCACTTTGCTTAGCAATGCTATCACCGCGAAAAACAAAGCCATTTTCATTATGGAAAATAGTGTCACTTAAACCACCGATATCATGCACTAAACAAGGTTGTCCGGCGCGTAATGCGAGCATTTGACTAATGCCGCAAGGCTCAAAGGAACTTGGCATTAAGAACAAATCACCAAGATGATACAAATCATCTGACAAACTTTGTCCATAGCCATTTAAAAACAAAAAGTTTTTGTGTGTTGCCATCAATCGCATAAAGGTATTTTCAAAGTGTTCGTCGCCACTTCCTAGAATAACTAAGCGGCCGCCAAACTTATCTAATCGGTCGAGTAAATGCGTCAATACCATGTTGCCATCAATATATTCGGTCAGTAATCTTACTTTTTGCTCTGTTAGACGACCAATACTGGTGACTAATGGGCCTGAAAAGGTGGGCATATCCCGCCATAAATTAATTTGCTCTGACGCGAGATAATGCACGCTTTTAAGATGAACCTGTTCGCTTATCCAGTTGAGCACATTGCGTTTTGCTAACTTTAAAAAGCAATCGAGCGTTGTACAATTGGGCTCGGCTGATTTGGTGTACTCACAGCCATTAAGGATCCCCACCAGTTTGTGTTGTTGGTGTGACAACTGCAGGATATGCTCAAGTCCTTCGCCACCATAAAAACCGACGGAGTGGTCGCTTGGCAACAAGACCTCTTCAACATATTTAGGCGAGACGAGGTGAACCTTATCGCACAACGAAATAGCGGCGCGCATCGGGTTATAACAGTGGGGGTTATGCGGATCGCAGATCTGCTGACCATCATAAGGTAAATCAGGAAACCAGGCTTCGAGGCTTGATTCATCATGCTGAAATGGCCTTGTTCCTTGCAACGCCAAGTTATGCACCGTATACACGGTGCGAATTGCTTGTAATGGTAAATACTGAGGTGCAAATTGCATTAGTACGGCGACAGTTGCAGCATGCCAATCATGCAAATGCAGGGTATCAGGTCTTGGCAATACAGCTTGATACAAGCACTCGACCACCGCTTTGTTAAATAGCGCAAATTTGGTGGCATCACTGGCGAAAGGACGATTATGACCATCATGGCTATACACACCCGCTGCGCCATAGCGATTAAATAACGAGTGTTGAATCACATATTGAGTAACGTTATTTTCGCCGTCAAAATTACTGATTTGTATCAACTTAACCAGTTCATTTGAATAGCGAAATGGGATCGACACCTCGGCTATCACGCGCCCGTTATATTGCCATAAATAGTCGTGATAATCGGGAATAACAACATCAACTTGCACCCCTTGCTCGGCAAGGGCAATCGGCACATCTCTGACGACATCTGCCACGCCGCCCACTTTTGCACCGGTCAGTGCATCGTTTTCGGCGGCAACCATTAAAACTCTCATAAAACTCCTAAACTATGTCGACTAAGCGGTTAATTGCGGCTCTGTTGCTGCTAGTGTTGATTCGTTTTGCTTTTTTTCGTTAAGTGCTGCAAGCATGTCGCGAGTGACAAGCACCACACCGCCACTTGAAATACGAAAGCCATTTTTAATATCGGCGTCGCGGTCTACGCCAATTTCGAGTCCTTCGGGGATCACGCAACTACGGTCAATAATGGCTTTTTTAATCACGCAATTTCGCTCAATTTGCACACCCGGCAGAATCACCGATTCTTCAATGGTGCAGTATGAATGAACATGAACGTTTGAAAACAGGAGCGAACGCTTAACCGCAGAGCCCGAAATAATACAGCCGCCTGAGACGGTCGAATCAACTGCGGTGCCACGGCGTTTGTCGTCGTCAAAAATAAACTTAGCCGGTGGCAGTTGTTCTTGGTATGTCCAAATGGGCCATTGGCTATCATATAAATCGAGTTGCGGCGTCGGTGAGACTAATTCCATATTTGCTTCCCAAAAAGAGTCAAGCGTACCGACATCACGCCAATAGGGCGTGCCGCTATAAGAAGGGTCTTTAAATGGAAAAGCGTACACATTGTGTTGTTCAATGATTGAAGGAATTATATCGTGACCAAAATCACGGCCTGAGCCTTCTTTCTCGGCATCTTTTTGCAACTGTTCAAATAAAAACTCGGTATTAAATACGTAGTTCCCCATCGATGCTAAACACATGCCCGGTTTGTTTGGCAATGATGTCGGTTCTGCGGGTTTTTCATCAAAACGTTTTACCCGTTTATTTTCGTCAACTGTCATCACACCAAATGCACCAGCCGCTTCTTCGTTTGGTACTTCAATGCAACAAACGGTCATATCTGCACCGGTTTCAACGTGTTTAGCCAGTAACGCACCGTAGTCCATACGATAGACATGATCACCCGATAAAATCATCACATACTTAGGCAAATCGTGGCGAATAATATCCATATTTTGAAATACCGCATCGGCAGTTCCGCAGTACCAATTATCACCATATCGCTGCGATGCTGGCAAAATTTCCACTGACTCACCGAGTTCTTTTTTAAAGTGTCCCCATGCACGATTTACGTGTCGAATTAAACTGTGCGATTTGTATTGGGTTGCGATGCCTACGCGGCGAATGCCAGAATTAATGCAGTTTGATAATGGAAAATCGACGATGCGAAATTTGCCACCAAAATAAACCGCGGGTTTTGCACGCCAGCTAGTAAGCTCATGTAATCGGCTTCCTCGGCCACCGGCAAGAATTAGGGCGTAAGTATCTCTTGTTAAATTACTGATGTAACGATTTGCATAGTTAGGCATGATTGGCTTCCCTGTGTTGCTCTGCGTTTTCGCAGCTAGATGTTGTATGCCAAATATCTTGGTCATACTGAGATATGGTTCGGTCACTTGAAAATGCGCCGGAACACGCAGTATTGAGTAAACTCATTTGCGTCCATTGCGCTTGATTTTGATAGCAGGTTGCGGCGCGCTCTTGGGCTTTTACATAATCATCAAAGTCATAGGCCGTGAGCCACTGATCATGGGGATCGCGAATGGCATCGATAATAGGTTGGAACAAGCCCGGGTTGAATAAATTAAAGTGACCGCTTTCAAGTAGCGCCATAACGCGGCTTAAATACTTTGATTGTTGAATGATTTGGTTCGGTTGATAACTGGCTCTAATGTTATCGATTTCATGGCTTTTAGCACCAAACAAGAAGAAATTGTCATGGCCAACGGCGTCGAGAATTTCAATGTTGGCGCCATCTAATGTACCAATCGTGAGCGCGCCATTCATCATAAACTTCATATTGCCGGTGCCAGATGCCTCTTTGCCAGAGGTTGAAATTTGTTCTGATAAATCGGTCGCCGGACAAATCACTTCCATTGCTGACACATTGTAGTTGGGTAAAAACGCGACTCGCAAGTATGGGGCTGCAAGGGGATCTGCGTTAATCGCGCTGGCGACATGATTAATTAGGCGGATAATCAATTTCGCCATTGCATAACCCGGCGCGGCCTTACCGCCGATTAATATACAGCGTGGTGTCAGGTTATCAATTTCGTTATGACGAATACGCTCATATAAGTGGATGATATGTAAAACATTAAGTAGTTGGCGTTTATATTCGTGAATGCGCTTTACTTGCACATCAAACATCATAGATGCGTCAAATTCAACATCGCATTCGTGCTTGACCAGAGTAATTAGCTGCTGCTTATTTTGTCGTTTAATTTGTTGCCACTGAGTTTGCAACTTGCTATCGGATATATGCGATTGCAATTGACTAATTTGGCTATAATTTTGCACCCAATTTGAACCAATATACTGACTAATCACATCGCCGAGCGCTCGGTTACTGTGATGTAACCAACGCCGCGGGGTTACGCCATTGGTTTTATTATTAAATTTTTCAGGCCATAGTAAGTAAAAGTCATGAAATAGACCGTCGCTCAACAGTTGTGTATGTAGCGCAGCGACGCCATTGACAGAGTAACTACCGATAATAGCAAGATAAGCCATTCGAATATGAGATACGTCACCTTCTTCAATAATTGAAAGCGCTCGTTGTTTTTGACAATCGCCGGGCCAGCGAATGGCAACTAATTGTAAAAAGCGCGCATTAATCTCATAAATGATCTCAAGCAGCCTTGGTAGGAGTTTTTCAAACAACGGCACCGACCATTTTTCAAGTGCTTCTGGCAGTAAGGTGTGATTGGTGTACGCCATCGTTGAGGTGGTTATTTGCCAGGCGCGTTGCCACTCTAATTCATATTCATCAACGAGCAAGCGCATTAGTTCGGCCACGGCAATGCTCGGGTGTGTATCGTTTAATTGAAACACATGGTACTTTTCAAAATTGCTAAAGCTTTGGCCGTGTTTGGCGACCCATTTGGCCAAAATATCTTGCAGTGTGGCACTCGTTAAGAAGTATTGCTGGCGTAAACGCAGCTCCTTGCCGTTTTCACTGGCGTCGTTCGGGTAGAGCACCATGGTAATTTGTTCAGCCTGATTTTTTTGCGAAACCGCTTCGGTATAACTGCCCGCGTTAAACTCAGTCAGATTAAATTCGTCAGTTGCTTCGCTTTTCCATAATCGCAGACAATTAACGGTCTCGTTTTTGTAGCCGGGGATTGGCACATCGAAAGGAACGGCAAGTATATCTTGTGTATTACACCAAACACGATGCTCACGCCCATGTTTGTCTTTATGGACTTCAACGTGACCAAAAAATTTAACGTGTTGGCTTTGCTCAGGTGCAGGGATTTCCCACGGATGGCCTTCATGCAGCCAGTGATCCGGTTGTTCGAGCTGTTGATTGTTTTCAATTTGCTGTTTGAACATGCCATATTCATAGCGCAGTCCATAGCCAGTTACTGGTAAGCCAAGCGTTGCGCAGCTATCTAGAAAACAGGCTGCGAGCCTGCCTAAACCACCGTTGCCAAGGCCTGCGTCATGCTCGGCGCTGAGCAGTGTTTCGAGTTCAACACCGTAATGGGTCAATGCGTGTTTAATTTGTGTTTCTAAGTCCAAATTGAGAGCCGCGTTTTGCAGTGCGCGTCCCATCAAGAACTCAAGGGAAATATACGCGACTTGTTTTGTTTCGCTTTGTTCGCGTTGCACTGCGGTTTCTCGCAATTTGGCAACTAAGCGATCGCGCAGTGTCAGTGCCAGTGCTTGATACAAATAACGGTGGTTTGACTCTACTTCATCACGGCCTAAGGTGTAGTAAAAATGCCGTGTTAAATCATCGCATAACGAACTATTTTGTATCACATTCGTGATCATTTCGTTTGTTGATATTGCTTTTTTGTTCACTCGGTCACTCCTACAATCTAATTTGACAGTACCCATGCGCTTAAAGCGCTTAGGCGAATAAAATGTTTTGGCTCTGCAAGATTATTTACCGGACTATCACAGGTAGTGAGTTTTATCTGCCAACTGGCGTTCTGTGAGGTAGTTGGTCGTAAAACAGGTAGTTCAAACTTTACTTCTTGTTCACTTGCATTAAATAACAGCAGCAATTCGCAGTTATCTTCTCGGTCAATAATGTGGTAGCCAAGTGCTTTTGTCGCTTCGTTATGCCATGCATGATCTGTCATGATTTGACCATGTTGATCGCACCAATTGACCGTATAACGTGGGTCATTATCATGAATAAAATGGTTTTGACGATAGAGTGAATACTGCGCTCTAATTGCTAATAATTGCGTAATAAATATATAGAGCTCATGCTCATGAGGCTTTTGTATTTGTGGCCAATTAACCCAACCGATAGGGTTATCTTGGCAGTACGCATTATTGTTGCCGTCTTGTGAATTACCACATTCGACACCGCCGGTTAGCATCGGCACGCCACTTGATAAACAGAGTGTAAGCAACATATTTTTTTGCATTTTCGTACGCAGTTTTAGTACGTCGGATGGCGCGTCGAGCCCTTCATGACCCCAGTTATAACTGTAGTTTTCATTGTGGCCATCATTGTTTTGCTCTTGATTTGCAAAATTGTATTTATGGTTAAAGCTAACAAGATCGCATAAGGTAAAACCGTCATGGGCGGTAATAAAGTTGATGCTTGACGTCGAAGCGCGGCCTTTGACTTCAAAGTGACGGTTGGAACCATGAAAGTAATGAGCAAAGTGCGGCAACATATGTGCGTCTCCTCGCCAAAAGCGACGCACTGTATCGCGGTATTGATCATTCCATTCACGCCATGGCGCAATAAACTGTCCAAGTTGGTAGCCGCCGGGACCGATATCCCAAGGCTCGGCAATAAACTTGGCGTTTTTTAGGCTGGGATCTTGAGCAATTGTTTGAAAAAACGTGTGCAGTGAATTAAATCCCGTTTTATTGCGCCCGAGAATAGGCGCTAAATCAAAACGAAACCCATCAACGCCCATAATGTTGTACCAATAGCGAAGGCTATCAAGCACGAGTTGTACCGTTTTAGGGTGGTCGAGATTAAGGGTATTGCCACAACCTGTATCGTTAATATAGAGCGAGGGGTCGTCTGAATGCAGACGATAATATGCGCCATTATCAAAACCACGTAAACTGAGTAACGGGCCATTCTCATTGCCCTCAGCAGTATGGTTAAATACCACATCAATAATAACTTCAATGTGATGTGCATGTAACGTGCTGACCATTTGTTTAAATTCTAAATGCGCATTTTGTTGCCCATAATGGGTATGTGGCGTAAAAAAATTGAGACTGTTATAACCCCAAAAGTTTGTTAATTTGCGCGAATGGACAAAGGCTTCATCCAAAAAGGCATGAACTGGCAATAACTCAATTGCAGTTACACCGAGCGTTTTGATGTGGTTAATAAAGTTGCTGTCACAAAGGGCGGCGTAACGGCCACGATGAGCTGCATTGTTTAACGGAAACTGTTCACTGATCCCTTTTACGTGACATTCATAAATGACCGTTTTATGCCATGGAATTGATGGTCTTTTAGCGCGATAGGTACTGAAGTTGATAACTTTACATTTTGGCATGTCACAGGCGGAGTCACGTTCAAAATAATCACCATCATTGCGATGGCTATCACTGTGACTAAACTCGCCAAAGAGGGCTTTTGCGTATGGGTCGACTAATAATTTATTTGGGTTATGGCGCAGACCTTTTTCAGGCGCGTACTCTCCGTATATGCGATAGCCATATAATTGATTTTCCATTAACCCTTTGATGTAGAGATGCCAGATCCCTTGCTCGTCAGAAAAAAGTGGAATACGGGCAATCTCGGTATGACCCGAATTATCAAATAAGCACAGTTCGACTTTTGTCGCGGTACTTGAATAGACCGCAAAATTAGCGCCGTTGTTGTCAAGCGTCGCCCCCATTGGATGGCAATCGCCAGGTCGTATTGCAAATCGCGCTGACACTTACTGTTCCTTCACTAAATAGAGAGTGGTTAATGGGCCGATTGCAAGTTCGATGCTGTGTTCAAAGTGATGGCACGGTATTGAGTCAACTGATATGTTTTCTGGTACCAGTACATTGCTGCCGCCATATTTTTGCTCGTCGGTATTGAGCAGTAATTTATAGGACTTGGCAGGGGGGACGCCGATACGATAGTGCGAATAGACTTGCGGTGTCATATTAGAGATGGCAATCAAAACGTGATTTGGCTTATTAATATCGCGCCCGTAGCGTACAAAACTAAATATACTTTGATTGGCGTTGTGTCCGTCTATCCAGCTGAACCCACTCGGGTGATTGTCTTGGCTATAAAGAGCGGGTGTTAAGGTATAAAGATGATTTAAGTCGGCGATAAGGTTTTTCATCGCCAAATGTTTTTCGTCTTTGAGTAAATGCCAGTCGAGGCTGTTGTCATGATCCCATTCTTTATACTGCGCAAATTCGCACCCCATAAAGAGTAATTTTTTACCCGGATGCGCCCACATAAAACCATAAAAAGCGCGCAAATTCGCAAATTTTTGCCAGTCGTCGCCGGGCATTTTATTGATTAACGAGCCTTTACCATGCACCACTTCGTCATGAGAGAGAGGTAAAATATAGTTTTCGCTAAATGCATAGACTAATGAGAAGGTCATTTCGTTGTGGTGATGCGAACGATAAATCGGATCGCGCTGCATATAGCTGAGGCTGTCGTTCATCCAACCCATATTCCATTTATAGCCAAAGCCAAGACCATGATGCTCGACAGTTTGTGTTACACCTGGCCAAGCGGTTGATTCTTCTGCGGTCATCATCAAATTGGGCTTTTCTTGATATGCGTAGGAATTGATTTGTTGCAGCAAGCTAATGGCGCCCAAGTTTTCTCTGCCGCCATGACAATTCGGTAGCCATTCTCCTTCTTTACGACTGTAATCGAGATACAGCATCGACGCGACTGCATCAACGCGTAAGCCGTCTAAGTCGTAGGTTTCAAGCCAGTAAGTCGCGTTTGATAGTAAAAAGCTACGTACTTCAGCGCGGTCATAATTATAAATATGTGTGTGCCAATCAGGGTGATACCCTTGACGTTTATCAGCATGCTCATAGAGATGGGTACCGTCAAAGGTCGCAAGGCCATGAGGATCAGATGGAAAATGCCCCGGTACCCAATCGATAAGTAGGCCAAGTCCTGCTTTTTTGACTTCACTTACAAAATAGGCGAAATCATTAATGTCACCAAAGCGACTGGTCGGGGCAAATAAACCAATTGGCTGATAGCCCCAGGAACCGTCAAATGGAAACTCACTGATTGGCATTAACTGAATGTGCGTGAAGTTAAGTTCTAATACATATGGAATAAGGGTTGTAGCCAGTTCACGGTAAGTTAAAAAGCGATTGCCTTGCTCCACAACACGACGCCACGAGCCTAAATGGACTTCGTAAATAGAGATTGGACTCGCTACGTCATTTTTAACATGCGATTGCAATGAGGTGTTTGGCAGTCGTTGCGTTTGTGATGCTGTATGCGGCGGTACTTGCATTTGAAACGCAAATGGGTCTGCTTTTTCAATACGTTGATTAGTGTGGCTTAAAATGCTGTATTTGTAACTCGTATTGTTCATAAGCTCGGGTATAAAAAGTTCCCAAACCCCGGATGCAGGATGTTTGCGCATTACATGTTGACGACAGTCCCAACTATTAAAATCACCGATTACTGACACATTTTTTGCATTTGGAGCCCAGACACAAAATCGCGTACCCACAATTTTATTTTCGCCGCTGTGATAGGTTTGTGGCTGCGCGCCAAAATGAGTATGACAATGCGCCAGTGTACCTTGATTAAATAAATACATGGCCTGTTGTTCAAGGGTTGAATCAAAGGTGTAAGGGTCAAATCGAGTGTGGGTCACGCCTTGATAATCAATGCTTAACTTAGTGGGCGCAGAGATGCTCACATTATGAAGATCAAGGGTAAATAATGACGAAAGCTCAAATTGCTGAAATGCCGTTTTACGACCTTTGTCAATCAAGTAAACTGCTTTTGCGCCGGGTAGGTAAACGCGCAATTGGTATGTGTTAGATGCTACTTGGTGGCAACCTAAAAATGAAAAGATATCTTCAAAAATGCCTTGGTTCAATGCATCCACTTGTTCGCTATAATCGATGTAATTTAACTTGGTGTTAAGCTTTTGCATGTTTTCTTCCTTTGTTTATGGCACTCAATAAATCGGCATTTTGTTCAAATAATGTGGCGAGTGGTTTCATGAAACGACGGCGCCAATTGGGGTACTCGCGGTCTGTGCCAGGTATATTCATTGGTAATTTTGCTTGGTCTAAGTCATCGAGTTGAATACACAGTAAGTTGGCGGGGCTTATTGCTAGTTTGGTAATAACCCCCTTGAACACCGTTTCTGTGTCACTTTCATCAAAGTGATCGTCGAGCCAGTTTAATAGCGCTTTTTTGTCGTATTCGCGTTGGCTGCATTCAACATCATACTGACTCGATGATGCATATAAATTTGTGTCTTTTTTAAGTGCTAGGTCGGCTTTTTGCCACCATGCATAAAAAGGCGCAACGTCATGGTTGGCCAGCATTAATAGAATATTGGAACGTAGTTGCGGCAATGGCTTAAAAGCGCCATGGTCGTTTTTTTCAAAATAAAAAATGTCATTACCTAACATTTGATTTTGTGACAATGCCTCAGAAATTGGTTCGGGCACAACGCCTAAGTCTTCACCGATAATGACGCACTGATTACGATGGCTTTCTACTTTTAAAATAGCCAATAGCTCGGCCATAGGGTAATAGACATAGCCGCCAACTTGTTGTTCATCGATGTTCACACACCACCAAAGACGCAGTATCGCCATAATATGGTCAATGCGCAGTGCGCCACAAAATTGCATATTTTGTCTTAATAACGAAATAAAATGGGCAAATTGACTTTGCTTCATAGCGATGGGGTTAGGGGCGGGTAAGCCCCAGTTTTGGCCATCGAGTGCAAAAGGGTCCGGCGGCGCGCCAATATTCACCGCATTGCAAAAAAGCGCTTTGTTACGCTTAAACTCTTCACCGTTTGGATTACAGCCCACTGCGAGGTCAAACATAAGGCCTATTTTCATACCAAGGGACAATGCAAGTTGTTGGCATTTGGCTAGTTGTTGCTGCGCTTGCCACTGTAAGTAGAATTCGAATTCAGATAAATGCCAATCAGCATACTGGCTGCAAAACTCAGTAAATTGGCTAGATAACGGCGATTTTGTTTGCAGATGTTGCTTTTTAAACGCAGCAAACATTCTCTCAAACAGAGCATACTTACTTTGCCAAACCGCTGTGTAGTTAATATAAGTCGTGCCCGGCTCATGTGGTGTAAGCGAATGGTTATCAATTTTGATATCGTCACATAGTAAACCACTTATATAGAGCGGGTTAATTTGCATGCGATCGCTCGGGCTATAGGGGCTTGCACATTCTGGGTCTTGGCTAAACAATTTGTGCAGCGGGTTTAAAAGTATATAGCTTGCCCCTGATTGCGCGCTATGACGGATCAGGTTTTGTAAGTCATTAAAATCGCCTACACCTAAATTAGTATCGCTATTTACACTGTATAGTTGGACTGAAAGTCCCCAGAGTTTTTGTGAATGAATTGGGTTATAGGCTGTTTGGGGCGATACGAGTAGCGTTCCGCTCCAAGTTTTCGATTGTATAGAAAGCGCGATGTTGTAGTAACCATGACAAAGGGTTGGTAATTCAATTGCTCGCTCACTATAACGTGTTTCGTTTATTACATAGTTACCTGTTTCAACATAGTCTTCGGGCACAAAATTGTGCTGTACGACAACGTTACTTTGCTCATCTGTTACCACAACTGTGATGTCACTCGATAAGCTATTTGGCGCAACACGTACTTTGAACTCTGGTTTTTGCTCAGCGCAAACTTGGAATTTGGCGAGCACCTGCTGCCAAGGCGCAGCGTCGAGCGAAAAATTGGTGTCGTTGACAGTTTGCTCGTCATCAATCTGGTGACCCGCGGCCCGCAAAAGTTGTTCGCGCACATGCTGTGGCATGTATTGTTGCTGCCCGAAGTAATCATTGTATTCGAGCGCAATTCCCTGCAAATAACACAATTGTTGAATTGGCGTCATTACGATTATGCTTGGTATGTTGATACGATGGAGTTATCGCTACCAAATACATTTGGCAGATACTGATCGGCGGCATGGTCATTTTGCCAGTCCGTCCCATTAACCAAATAACGAAATGCAAAGTCACTGTCTTTTTCTAACCGTACTTTCGTTCTAAAGACTTTGTCTTTTTTGTTGTATTTCATCGAGATCGGTTGCCAGTTATTAAATTCAGCAACGAGGCTAACTTGATCTTGCGCCGGGCAAGCATGTTCGAAAGTGACTTCGGCTTCATTTTTTGTTTTAAAAAAGCGTTTAGTTAACATACCAATTTCCTTAATAATGAGTGTTACTAACGAAGCTTTAAACTGCAAAGCGTCATTCGCTACAAAGGCGTTGATTTATCACAACATAATTATGTTTACGCTACATGACAGTGCGAAAACAGATTTATTGCACTTATTTAGGGCAGCCGCATATTTTTCAAAAATTTAACTAAGCCATTGAAAATAAATAAGCCAAACCTAAATTAGGCTGTTGTTGGCTGTGACCCATAGGTGAGAGAGCAAGGATTGCGCCAAAACAAACCGATGTGGATATTGAATCGGTTTGATGGTGAGTATAGGAATCAAATATGAAATTTCAAATGAGAATTGCTCTCAATAACTTGAGTAAATTTCATGCACAAATTAATTATTAAAGATATTGCAAGTATTATATTGGCGAGTCAAAGTAAAGGCTATGCTAAGCCTTTACTTTGTTGAGTTTTAACTAATTATTAGACTTTGGTGGAAAGTTACTTAAAATTTCAGCAACGGTGCTATTTACTACTTCTGCACGTTTTGCTGGCGTTTGGTTCTTTTTCAAGCGACCTTCTTTGGCACCACGCCACACAAGCATATTTGTTTTTGCATCAATCACATCAAGGATTAAGGTGCCTACCTCATACTCGCGTGTTGTGGTGTGCGTATTATAACTGATCCCCCATGAGCTCCAGCGTGCGCTATAAGGATAAGGGCCCATCGACGTGCCAAACGTCATAGTGTCTTTATCAATCTTAGTTTCAACCGATGCAAGGTAATTAATAAGCACATCGGCCTTACTCTTATCGACTAACTGAAACCCTTGAACAGACAATACATTTTCAACGGCGTCACGCACGCGTTTTTCCATCAATGGGCTAATTTGGTAATTAGTGGTGTTTTTACTCAAGTTAGCACCTTCAACAAAGGCAAATGTTTTGTAGTTGGCAAAATTCGCATCACGGTCATAATCCCAATCTGGCGTTTTTGCACATGCGGTAAGTAATAAGACGCCCAGCGCGATCAAGATGTTTTTCATAGTCGTAACTCCATGGCATGGTTATATTTATAGTTGCTATAAAGATAACATAGATTTAGGGTTAAGTTTAAACCATGAAGATGAATCAAACATGAATAGGTGAGGAAATGGACAATTGGACTAAACATGCCATTGATATAATTGAAGCGGACTATGCACGTTCAGCCGACACGCATTTAATTCCGCTAAACTTACCGCATTTTGAAAATATTGATATATACCTGAAAGACGAAAGTACCCATCCAACGGGGTCGCTTAAACACCGTTTGGCGCGCTCATTGTTTTTATATGCGTTATGTAATGGCTGGATAAACCAAGATACTGCAATTATTGAGTCTTCATCAGGGTCTACCGCGGTATCGGAAGCTTATTTTGCGCGGTTACTAGGGCTTAAGTTTATTGCCGTAATGGCAAAGAGCACCGCCAAAGAAAAAATAAAGCAAATAGAATTTTATGGTGGGCAATGTCATCTTGTTGATTGCACGACGCTAATCTACAGTGAATCAGAACGACTGGCAAAATCCCTCGGCGGCCATTACATGGATCAATTTACCTATGCTGAGCGTGCAACAGATTGGCGCGGCAATAACAATATTGCTGAACGTATATTTTATCAAATGCGAAAAGAGCGCTACCCAATTCCAACATGGCTTGTTATGAGCCCAGGTACTGGCGGTACATCGGCCACGATCGGGCGTTATATTCGCTATCAAGGACACGACAGTCGACTTTATGTAGTTGACCCGACTGAATCAGTGTTTTATGACTATTATAAAAGCGGTGACGCTAGCTTAACCTCATCGCAAGGTAGTCGCATAGAGGGCATTGGGCGACCGCGTGTCGAGCCGTCATTTATACCCGGTGTAATTGACGATATGCAAAAAGTGACGAATGGACAGAGTATGGCGGCTATGTTGATGTTATCTGACTTACTTGGACGAAAAGTAGGGCCCTCAAGCGGCACAAACTTTGTTGGTGTACTCCATTTGGCAGAACAAATGAAACAACAAAAGCAAACAGGGTCGATCGTAAGCTTAATTTGCGATAGCGGCGAGCGATACTTAAATACCTATCATAATGCTGATTGGCGCACGCAAAACTTACCCGTTGATGAAGATTACGCAAATTACCTACAAACCCTAATTTAATACTGTTGTCGGGGTCAGAGTCACAAAACCGGTATATTGACTCTGACCCCAATTGAGATGTGATTACAACCTAGAAGTTTGCATTTCTCGGCGTTGACGGTCACACTAGAGCGCGATGTTTTGCTAAGAGAATAATAATGAACGATACCGCAATGACTCTGCTGCCGCCGATTGCGGCAATTTTGGTTGCAGTTTGGCGCAAAGATGCCATTCAAGCCTTGTTAGTTGGCTTAATTCTTACCTATTTACTTCAAACAAACTTTATGCCGCATACCGCGCTCTACGAGGCGGGTGTTGGTACATTAGATGTGTTGTCAGGAAGCTCAAATCAACGAATTGTGATTTTTAGTTTATTGATTGGTGCCTTACTGATGCTGGTTAATTTAAGCGGCGGGGTGAATGGGTTTATTAATAAACTGAGTGAAAAACAATTGGTGAATAATCCTCGAAAAGCAGGTTTGTTGCCCTCGATTATTGGCACCTCAATATTTACTGATACCAATTTGAGTATGTTCACCGCGGGTATAGCGAGTCAAAGCTTGTTTGATAAATATAAGCTCTCGCGTGCACGCTTAGCCTACCTAATTGATTCAACTTGTTCACCAGTGAGTATTTTATTACTTATTAACGGTTGGGGCGCTTATATTTTAGGTTTGCTTGATGGCTACCAGCTTGAGGATAAAGTCGGCATCTTAATTGAAACCATTGCCTATAACTTTTATCCGATTATCGTTTTAATTATGGTTTATTTTACGGCGATTTCAGGCAAAGTATTTGGCCCGTTAAAGCATGCAAGCTCGGTAGTAAAAAGCAATCAAGATGCTGTGATGACCCAAGGTAAAGCACGCTATATGATAATACCTATGCTATTGATTGTGTTGATTACATTAGTGTTACTTTACATTACCGGTGACGGTGATTTACGCCGCGGCAGCGGTTCGTTTTCAGTAATGTGGGCAGTTATTAGTAGTTACGTTGTGCTGGTGGCAATGTTATTAAAAGATAAGGTGTTTAATTTAAAGCAAATTGTCCAACACAGTGTGCAAGGATTTAAGAACCTAGCACCTGCAGTAATCGTGTTAGTGCTTTCATTCGCGTTTGGTGACGCAGTAAAAGCGTATGGTACAGGCACGTACGTGAGTAATTTAATGTCAGTTGAAGTGGCAACTCTTGGCTTAGCGCCATTATTATTTATTACGGCAGGCATTATGGCGTTTGCGACGGGTACGTCATGGGGCACGTTTGCAATCTTATTTCCAATTGCGGTTCCGTTAGCCCTTGAAACGGGTGTGCCGCCCGCGTTTTTAATTGCTGCTGTACTAAGTGGTGGGGTGTTTGGCGATCATTCATCGCCGATTTCTGATAGTACCATTGTGGCGTCGATAGCCAGTGGTTGTGAGCACATTGAACATGTTAAAACGCAGTTACCATACAATCTAGTCGCGGCAGTCGGCGCGATATGTTTATTTGTTGTAACGGGTTGGCTCATTTTGTAGCGCTATTGATCATTTTAACGAACAAAGTAAAAAGCCAACCGAATTTAGGTTGGCTTTTTTGTGCAAACTTCAGTGATATTAAGCTGGTGAAACGAGGTTAGGGCGGCGATAGAAACACCGTAAGGGTGTCACCAATTCTAAGCGCATCGCTGGTCAGATTGTTCCACAGTTTAAGCTTGTTAACGGTGACGTTAAAGCGCCCCGCAATACGCCACAAGCTGTCGCCAGATTTTACTTTATAGTCAACTTTGGTATCGGCTAAAACAGGCAACACTAGATTGTCACCAGCACGAATACGGTTAGATTTTAATTGGTTGAACGCTTTTAATTCACGTACTGTAATACCGTGGTTTTTGGCAATGCGGCTTAAGCTGTCGCCACGTTTGATTCTGTATCGTTGCCATTGTTGGCTTGGCATGTTTGGTAACTGAGACGCGTAGGCAAGCCATTGCTCGCGCATTTGTTTTTTAATAACGATGTGTTTTGGACCGTCGAGTAATGCGGGGAAGCGAGTATATCCTGGATTGAGCGTTTTTAAATGACGCCACGCTTTGGCATCATCGAGGATCAGCGCATTATTAAGCGGCTCAATGGTAATGACTTCGCTGTTATCGATTTTTGGGAAGTTCATTTGCTCGCTTTTGAGTAGCTGCGCTGCGGCAAGTAACTTAGGTACATAGTGGCGTGTTTGTTTAGGCAATTTTAAACTGAAAAAATCGGTCGGCTTACCTTGGCGCTTATTTTTTGATATTGCACGTGCTACTCGTCCTTCACCAGTATTGTATGCGGCTATCGCGTGATACCAGTTGCCATCAAAACGTTTATGTAAATAGGTTAAAAAGTTCAATGCCGCGTTGGTCGCATCAACAATATCTTGACGACCATCGTACCAAGGGCCAATTTTTACGCCGTAATGGGTGGCGATAAGCGGTGTTAGCTGCCAAAGCCCAGAAGCATGTTTATGTGAATAAGCACTGGTATTAAAGTCACTCTCGATCAGCGGCATAAGCGCGAGTTCGATAGGTAGGCCGCGTTTTTCGACTTCTGTAACAATATAATATAAAAATGGTTCAGCGCGTTTTTGTATTACATTCATGTAGTTAGGGTGTTGTAAGTACCAGTCGATGCGCTTTTGTACTTTTTCATGGTGTGATTCTACAAAGCTGAGCTGCATTGAAATACGTTGCCACACATCGTCAACTTGATGCCTATTGAGTTGGGGCTCATTCTTAGGGGCAATAACGGGCGATAGGTCAATGTCTGTCGGCAAGGTGTGAATAGGATCTTGCTCGTCGAGCGGTAATTGTGATTGATTTGGGTCGTCACCCGTTGATTGAGAATCACTCGAGAAAGAGTCGTTTGGTTTATTTGAGGTCGACTGGCAACCAACTAACACTAAACTCAGAATTAAAATTAAAAAGCGCATAAAAATAGATTATTAGAATTATTATTGCGCCAAATTGTACCTAACTGTTAACTAAATTAAAAATGCGCACAAAGTATAATTGTTAGTACCTTGTGCACATCAACAAGACTATCTCGTTACGGAAATGAATAACGAACAATACGCTTTAGCACCGACGCATATTGACGCCAAAACCCGCCTGTATTGTATTGCATTCCGAATTCGTTGAAGATGCGCTTAACATGTGGCGCGACCTCCGGATAGCGGTATGCCGGTAAGTCAGGGAACAAGTGATGCTCAATCTGAAAGCTCAAATGTCCAGTTAATATGTGAAACCAGCGTTTGCCCTTGATATTTGATGAACCGAGTGCTTGGCGATAATACCACTGACCTTTTGACTCGTTAACGCAATCTTGCTCGTTAAATGTTTCAACGCTGCCCGTAAAGTGGCCGCAAAAAATAATTGTTGATGTCCATAAATTACGGATCAGGTTTGCCGCTAAATTGCCAAAGAAAACCCATAGAAAAAACGGTCCAGCAAGCAGTGGAAATAATAGGTAGTCTTTAACGAGTTGTTTTGCTCCTTTACTGAAAAAACGTTTTTTCAGCTGGTTGTGAGAAACTGCATAGTCGCGGTTTTGTTTCTTTTTACCAAAAAACACGCGCTCAGCAGCCAGTTCATGATATGACACGCCCCATTGGAACAACACGCTAAGCACAACATATGTCGCAAATTGCCAGAGGTTTTTGACACGCCAGCGAAAATCATTTGAAAGACGCAATAAGCCGTAACCAAAATCGCGGTCTTTACCTATGATATTTGTAAAGGTGTGATGTTCATAGTTGTGAACCCGGTTCCAGCTGTCGCCATCACATGCTATATCCCACTCGTATGATTTTGAGTTAATGTGCTTGTCGTTCATCCAATCATATTGACCATGCATCACGTTATGGCCAATTTCCATGTTGTCGAGAATTTTACCAATTGCAAGGCTCAACACGCCCACCAGCCATAAAATCGGGTTTATAAAACCAAGTACCAATAAGATTCGGCCGCTCCATTCAAATATACGCTGTGCAGTGATCACTCTTCGTATGTATGAAGCGTCTTTTTGGCCGACTTTCGCCATGGCGGTTTCACGCACCAAATTGAGTTGCTCGGCGAGTGAGTCGAATTGAGAGGGAGTTAATTTGCTCATGATTCTAGTTCAACCTCAGTGACAGCTTGTGAAATACATAATTGAATGAGCTCTTCGCCCATATCAGATAGTTTGCCTGTGCGCATGTCGCGCACAATGCCGCGGCGTTTGGTACATTGACATTGATGGCAAATGCCCATCCCGCAACCAGAATTTACCTGAATACCTTTTTGCTTGAAATGCATCAGCAGTGATTGCGCTTGGTCGACCAATAATGCTTTGCCATTGTGTTTTACTTCGACCTGCTCACCATCAGAGTCATTGATATTTGTGCTCGATGGCCATGCCAGTGGCGCAAAGTGTTCGCTTGCACAGCCGATGTCGTTTTGCTCGCAATAGCTTGCAACTTGCTGATAGAGCGATTGTGGCCCACAAACAGAAATATGATGATTTGGGTAGTCGCTTAACTGGCCGCTGACATCACCATGTTCAACACGGTTTAAAAACTTAACGTTAAAATACGGGTAGTGGTCTGCAAGTGTCATTAGCTCATCAACCAATAAATGTTGATGAGGCTTTGCGAAATAAAGCAAAGTAATCGGGCTTTTAGCACGCGGCAGATGCTCATGTAATTTAGCAATAAAAGGCGTAATTCCACTGCCACCTGCTACAAACAAATGATTTTGAAGGTTGGCATCAAACGTAAAGTCGCCCATTGGCCTTGAGATATTGAGCCATAGATTTGGCTTTAACACCGAATTAAGTGCTGGCGTGAATGCGCCCAATGCATTTTGTTTAATGACAAGGCGGATAATTCCTTGGTGCAGTGCCTGTTCGCTTGATGAGGCAATCGTGAACGTACGGCTCATTAAGCGACCGTTGTTTTCGACCGTAAGTAATATATGTTGGCCTGCTAAATGCAGCGGCCATTTTGCCTCAGGTTTAAGCTCTACAGCTAACACTTGTTCACTGAGTTCGCTTACAGCAATGACTTTTGCACGAAAAGCACCATCGCGCCACGCGGGTTTGAAAACTTGTATAACCGGCTCTAAATAGCCTTTAATTGATTGATGATGAAAAACTAATCGGCTGAGTTTATTCATCCAACTTGTTTGTTTCGACGTCATATTATTTAAACTTACACTTGTACGCTGAACTTTCAGTGCACAAGTGTACGCTGAAATTTTAAAGGATCAAGTTTTTTAGATTAAATAGATTAATTTTGTTGTTTAGGTTTGATGTTGGACGTTAATTTTTGCGGTGGGGAGTTTTACTTAAGAAAGCAAAATTCAAATGGACTGATGTTTAATTTGGACTGAACTAGACGGAACTAAAATATAATTTCAGGCATTTTGTTTAGCTATTATTTTTCGATAACGACATCGTTTCTAATACTAAACTTGGTACTAATAATGGGTTTTCTATGGCACACTGGGTGCGCAATGTTTAAGTAAATTAAGTATCACGGAGAGATATATGCACTTAGCACAACTTAATATCGCCAAAGCGAAATATGCTTTAGATGCCCCTGAAATAAAAGACTTTGTCGATAACTTAGACCCTATTAATCAATTGGCCGAAACCAGCGATGGCTTTATTTGGCGACTAAAAGATGAAAGTGGCAATGCCACCGATATTCATGCGTTTGACGACCCCGATATTATTGCCAATATGTCGGTATGGGATTCAATTGATGCCCTAAAAACTTTATGTTTAGAACACATCACCGTGACTTTTTAAGGCGTAAGAGTGAATGGTTTTATAAATTGCCATAAGAGAGCTATGTCTTATGGTGGGTGCCAATTGGGCATACGCCGACACTTGATGAGGCAATCGAAAAACTCAATTATTTAAGACAGCATAGCGAAACGCCCAATACCTTTAGTTTTAAAAGTAATTTTACGGTGCAAGAATTTATTGACTGTAATGATCATAAAGCACACGTTTAACTTTCAGGTAAACCCCTGATAGTTACTTTTACTCGGTTACGATCGCTATTTGTGAAATAGTGAACCGTTGATTTTCTATTGTACAAGGTAAAATCAGCTAAAAGTCATTAATACGTCAGGTCTTTTTGTGTTTTTTGGGATTAGATAATGATTCGTACAAAAAATCGGTGCGGGCTTATAAACCCATCGCTTTAACAAAAGGAATCGTTATGAATTATCGTTTAATCTTAAGTGTTATGCTTATTGGTGCAAGCAGCGTGAATGCAACCACTAAAAGTGAAAAGGCTGCTCAGGTTAATAGCCATCATTATTTTGGTGAAACACCGCCACAGCTCGCGCCGTTGCTGTTTGAGCCCAAAATAGTGTCGCTTGATGGCTTGTTTGAAGGCGGCACATTTACACCCGATATGAGCGAGTTTTACTTTACCCGTAAAAATGGCAAATACAAGCAACGAACGTTTTTTGTAATTCGTTATGAAAACAACAGTTGGGGGGAGGCCCGTGAAACGAATATCAAGTGGCCACAGTTTTCAGCCGATGGCGATACTATGTATATAGGAAAGCATTATTTTAAGCGCACTAAAACTGGCTGGTCAAAACCACAAAGCCCCGGCGACTTTATAAACGACATGGCACATGGACGTTCAGTATCTGCCTCGGGCACTTATTACTATACTGTTTATGAACAACCGGATGTTGGGGCTCTTTACTATTCGCGAGTGAAAAATGGCGTACACCAAACACCGGTAAAAATGAGTGAAGATATTAATTCGGGTATGTATATCGCACATCCTTATATCGCGCCCGATGAATCCTATTTGATTTGGGATATGCGTCGCGGCGATGGGCATGGCCAAGCCGACCTTTATATCAGCTTCAAGCAGCCAAACGGCTCATGGTTACCCGCGATAAATATGGGGCCGACAATTAATTCATCAATGCAAGAGAGCTCGCCACAGGTGACACATGATGGTAAATACTTGTTTTTTACCCGAGGCGAGTGGCGACTTAAAAATGATGGCAGCCGTAATTATGTTGGTAAGCGTTTTTGGGTCGATGCACAGGTTATTGAGAATCTACGGCCTCAATTATAGACTATTTACAGTAGGGTAGCTGAGTTCTAAAATCATGATATTGCTCTGAACCTTTCCAGCAGGGCTTTCCTCACTTTATTCCAAAGAATGCACACAAAACTTTTCTAGGTAAAAACAGTCCGATAGTACTAATTGATGAGGCGCATTTTAACTTTTTAACATCCACCGGGCGATATCGCCCATTTTCGCAAGTATTAGAAAGTGATGGCTATCGTGTTTGTATTGGTAATTTATAATTACGCGTACTTTGTATGCAAAATCTATTTTCAATTAAGCTTGAGTATCAGCCGAATTAAAAAATACTATATAAAACATTCATCTAAAAAATATCTTACACTAATTTTTATTTTTCATCTAAGCGTAACCGATTTGTAAAAAAGCCACGTTAGACTGTTTTTAATTTCTGGTCTAGACCATAATAATTACCAACTGAGAACACTAAAATGAAAAATATATCGCGTATTGCCGCCAGCATACTTTTGTGTACAAGTCCTCAAATTTTCGCTGCTGATGCAAAGCTGTTAGGCGTTGTAAAAGATCAACACACAACGCTTTCAGGTGCAATGATTAAAGTTGTTGGCACCAATAACAGTGCTGTAACTGATTTTAATGGTCGCTTTGAATTACCCAAATTACCCTTAGGAACTTATAAGTTGGAGGTTAATTATCTGGGCTATGAAACAAAGGTCATCACGGTATCGGTTAAAGATAGTGAAATGAAAGTACTTAACACTATTTTACTCAATGCTAAAAAAATTAACGACGAAATCGAAGAAGTCGTCGCAGTCGGTCAAATTCAACGTGGTGAAATGGCAGCGGCGAACAGTCAAAAAAATGCGCGCAACATCATTAATGTAATTTCAGCCGATGGTATTGGTAAATTACCAGATCGCAATGCAGCAGAAGCGGTGCAGCGTGTTTCAGGTATCTCAATAGAACGCGATCAAGGTGAAGGACGATTTGTCGCGGTACGCGGTTTACCTTCGCAATGGAGTTCAGCCTCAATTAATGGTAATCGATTACCAACGGCAGAAGAAGAAACAACAAGCAGGGCGACTGCTTTTGACTTCTTTCCGAGCGAATTAATAGAGTTTGTTGAGGTGTCAAAAGCAATTACACCGGACATGGAAGGTGACGCCATAGGCGGTAACGTCAACTTTATTACCAAAAAAGCACCTGACGCGTTTACATTTAATACGAATTTAGCGATGGGCGCCAATGAACTCGCTGATGGCACAAATTATTCGGCAAGTTTGCTTTATGGCGACCGTGTCGTCGACGATAAGCTTGGCTATTTAATTAATGCAACGGCATGGAAGCGCGATTGGGCAACCGACAACTATGAACCTCGCCGTGGTAACGATGGCATCGGTATTCGTCGATTAGAACTGAGAGACTACACCGGTACTCGTGAAACCTACGGGTTAAATGGCTCTGTTGAATACACTTTGGCGCAAGGAAAGATCAGTGCTAGTGCTATGTATGGCACCCTGATTGACGATGAAACTCATTATAAACATCGTATGCGTTTTGATAAAGACCGCATCGAAGTCCAGCATATTCGTAATGAACTAATTACCGAAATGCGCGGTGGTGAGTTAGCCGGAGAACACTATTTTGGCTTTGATAAAACACTCACCTGGTCGCTATCTAGCTATGAGAATGAGTTTCGCTATGGTGATATGCCAAATGGCGAAGATCACAGTTATTTTGTCGTTCGTTTCGATCAAAAAAATGTGGGTTATGTTGGTTTAGAGGACCGCGGTACAGGCAAAAACTATGCGTATAATGAAGTCGACGGTGGTAATGATCCATGGAACGCAATAAGTAATCATTTGCCGAGTGACTTTCAAATGTCACCTTCGCAAACCAAGCTTGCATGGGTTGAGCTGTATAAAGTATTTGTAAACGAAAAGGACAAAATTGTTTTCAGAACTGACTTTGACTGGCAGCTCGACGACACACTAGCGCTTAAATTTGGTATTAAATATCGCGACAAAGAGCGGATAGCTGAGTTTGGCGACGAATTTTATGCATGGGATAGCGAAAATTATGGCGACGCGCCAACTTTAGCAGACTTTAATTTAAGTGATCAGCCCGGGCGCACAAATTACTTAAATGACCTTAATGTTGATTACGCCAGCCAGTTTTCTCAAGTTGCATCGACGGACGCGTTAGCTAAGTTTTGGACTCAAAATCGGGATAAGTTTAAACTCGATACCGCAGAATCCGCGCTGATAGAAAATGGCGGTGCGCTTGGGCGTAATTTTAAAGTGAATGAACAGCATTCCAGTCTCTATGGTATGGCAACATGGCAAGTCAATGACAAGCTTGAATTGTTAGCAGGTCTTCGAATGACGCAAACCGATACCGAAGTCTCGGGATTCACATACCTTGCTGATCAGGATCAAGTGATAGCGACCAAAGCAAACAATGACTATCTGTCGGTGTTGCCGTCAGTACATATTACCTACAAAAGTGACGATATGACCAACTGGCGACTTGCGTTAACGCGCACCTTCGCGCGTCCTGACTTTGGTTCACTATCGCCGGGCGCAACGTACCTCGAAGCTGACAATCAACTTTTTTCAGGCAACCCTGAACTCGACCCAACATACGCAAATAACATTGATTTAATGTTCGAACATTACTTTGACCGAGTGGGACTTATTTCAGCCGGTCTATTTTATAAAGACATTGAAGATCCTATTTTTCAGAGTAGTTCCATTGGTGTTTATAATGGGCGTGAAGGGGTCAATTTAATTCGTCCTGAAAATGGAGATAATGCGTCATTATTGGGTTTAGAGCTCACTTTTAATCGAGACTTTAGTTTTATTTCGAGCGAGCTAGAAAATATTGGTGTCATCGCAAATGCGACCTTCATGGAATCAAGCATGAGCATCCCTGGTCGTGATGATAAGGTTTCAATTCCGCGCCAAGCTGACTCTTTATTTAACTTCACTCTTTATTATGACGATACCTTTTTTGCTGCGCGACTTGCGCTCAACCACAAAGGCGAATACATCGAAGAGCACGGTTCAAATAAGCAAAGCGATAGTTATTATGGCGATTATACCAGCGTTGATTTCACAATGTCGTATCAAATTAACGAAGACACTTTAATCTATCTCGAATTAAATAACTTAACCGATGAACCTTTAATCTATTATCAAGGTGCCAAGGCGCGCCCGTTACAAGTTGAATACTATGGTATGCGAGGCATGTTGGGGATTAATTATCGTTTTAATTAATTTTTAGCGCATGTTAAGAGCATTAATCGGTTCGTGGATTGGTGCTGTTAATAATTATTTCGAAGTTGCAAAAGTCCCTTTTGCAACTTATTTCCTCAACACAACAAGAGACAGATTATGTTGTTTAAAAACACGCAATGGCTCAATAAAACACAAGGCCCCGCGTTTGTTTTGTTTGCGGCGTCCGCAGCGTTTATGACTTACTTTTGCATGTACGCGTTTCGCAAACCATTTGCAGCGTCCAGCTATCTTGAATTTGAGCAAGATAATTGGATTATAAGCTTTAAGGTGGCACTCGTGTTAAGCCAAGTTTTTGGCTATATGTTGGCAAAGTTTGTTGGCGTTAAAGTGATTTCTGAAATGAAGCCGAATTCGCGTGCAGCAGCGCTCGTTGCAATGATATTGGGTGCGCAGCTGTCGCTCATATTATTTGCATTGCTGCCAGTTGGTTTTAATGTTGTCTGTTTGTTTTTCAATGGATTATCACTTGGTATGGTCTGGGGGGTTGTATTTAGTTATTTAGAAGGAAGACGTACGACCGAAATACTGGGTGCAATTTTAAGTATCACATTTATTTTATCGTCGGGTGTGGTAAAGACAGTAGGTCGCTATTTGACAACGAATATCGGAGTATCAGAGCTTTGGATGCCAGCGGTAACAGGTTTTTTGTTTTTACCTTTGTTGCTTATGAGTGTTGCGTGTTTGAACGCCATTGCGCGTCCTGATAACAGTGATATTGCTGCACGTCGAGTTCGTAAACCAATGAATGGTACAGCGCGCGTGGCGTTTTTTAAACAGTATTGGTTTGGTATCAGTGCGCTCATTTTAAGTTTTTTATTGTTTACTGGATTTCGCGACTTTCTCGATAATTTTCAAGCGGAACTTTGGATGGCGCTTGGCTACGGTGAAGAACCTACCATTTTTGCATATGCGGGCATTCGCATTTCTTTCATTGTTTTAGTTGCATTGGCAATGATGGTGCTAATAAAAAATAACAAAATAGCATTTTTGGCAAATCATGGCTTTATTCTTTTTGGCACTTTGTTGCTTGGAGTAAGCACCTATGGCTTTGAGCTCGGAATATTAGATGCAAAAGAATGGATGGTGTTACTCGGCGCCGGATTATATATTGCTTATATCCCGTACAACTGTTTTTTATTTGATCGCATGATTGCTGCCGTTGGTGGTGTCGCTAATGTGGGCTTTTTACTTTATCTAGCAGATTCAGCTGGGTATATCGGATCTGTGGGTATTTTACTTTATCGCACTTTTGCAGAGCCAGAATTGTCTTGGCTTAACTATTTTATCGCTACGAGCTATTGGATTTGCGTCGTAGCCAGTGTCTTGGTTTTGAGTTCGCTATGTTACTTCAGCGTCATTCTGTCACAAAAATATAAATCATCTCGAGCACTAAATGAAAAGTTGCTCACACCATCACATTAAGGAATCAAAATGAAAAAAATTGAAGCACTTGTACTCGACTGGGCTGGTACTGTGGTTGATTATGGCTCAATCGCGCCAACAAGCATCTTTGTTGAAGCATTTAAATTGGCGTATGACTTTGAGCTTAGTTTAGCAGAAGCACGCATCCCGATGGGAATGGGAAAGTGGGACCATATTTCAGCTCTGGGCCAATTAGAAAGTGTCAATACACGCTGGTGCGCGCAGTTTGGGGAAGCGATGACAACAGCGCAAATTGACTATATTTATGAAACCTTTATGCCATTACAAAAAGCCAAGGTGGCACAAAGAGCAGCCCCTATTGACGGAGTATTACCAGTATTACAACGCCTCCAAACCCAGGGAATTAAAATAGGAAGTTGTTCAGGGTATCCCCGTGAAATTATGACTGAACTTGAGATAGCATCTGCCGAACACGGTTATCGTCCAGACTATTGTGTCGCCAGTGATGATTTAAATGCTGGGTCGCGTCCAGGACCTTGGATGGCACTTGAGAATGTGATTAAACTTGGGGTTAGCGCCGTGGATTGTTGCGTTAAAGTAGATGATTCAGTACCTGGTATTTTAGAGGGATTAAATGCGGGCATGTGGACTGTAGGTGTTGCGCTCACAGGTAATGCGGTGGGTTGTAGTGAACAACAATGGCAGGCATTGTCTACTAGTGAACAAAGTGATTTATCACGTGATGCATTTTCTCAATTAGCTGGAGCTGGTGCACACTTTGTGATCGCTAGTCTTACCGATATCGAACCTGTACTGAATGAAATAAATGCACGACTAGCAAGAGGCGAACGTCCTTAATGATTTATCAACCATTTTGGTTTGATCAAGCAATGGCCGAAGAGACAAATGCGGTATATTCGGCCGATATTGATACAAAACCGTATGACATTGCGATTATCGGAGGCGGATTTACAGGCCTGTGGAGTGCAATTCAGCTTAAAATACAAGCGCCGAATACACGGATTGTGATAGTTGAAAAAGATATCTGTGGGCAAGGAGCGTCGGGGCGAAATGGTGGCGCAATGCTGACTTGGTCAACCAAATATATGAGTCTCAAAAATCATTTTGGACATGCGCAAGCTACATGGTTAGTGACTCAGTCGGAACACGCTGTTCAGGAGATAGCTCAATTCACAAAAAGTAATAACATAGATTGTGATTTACGTATCGATGGGTGTTATATCACGGCATCAAACCGTGCTCAGCAAGGTGTGTTGTCACCATGTATTAGGGCGCTTGACAGTGCAGGATTAAATAATTGGCAGCAAGTTGATGGTACGACTCTCAAACGAACAGGTTCGGCACAAAACAGTATGGCATTGTACAGTCCTTATGCAGGTAGCGTGCAACCCGCTAAATTAGTGCGAGGCCTGCGTCGAGTTGCAATTAAAATGGGCGTAATAATTAAAGAATATACGCGTTATATTTCACACACAGTGAATGATGAAAATCAATTCGAATCGCACATCACAGTTGATTACCACGAGCAAAATAAGCCGGTGAACACACTAAAAACGAAGAAACTGTTATTTGCGGTTAATGCCTGGCTACCCAAATTGCAACCTCAGTTCGCTCGAAATGTTGTACTTGTTTCTTCAGATATGGTGATCACGAAACCGATGCCACTGGAGCTTAACGCTTTGAATCTAAATCACGGTGCCGCAATTATTGATTCACGGGTGTTTGTTAACTACTATCGAACAACCTCTGACGGTCGCTTAATGCTTGGTAAAGGGGGGAACTATTTTAGCTTTGCAAATAGGGTGAGTAGTAAGTTTGATCGCCCTAGTCAATATCAAAAAGAGCTCGACTATTCACTGTCTTATTTTTTTGGGGAGCATGAGTTTGAAATTGAACGGACGTGGACTGGCCCGTCGGATCGCAGTGTAAGCGGGTTTCCATTCTTTCAAGAATCTGAGAAAAATGTTTATGTGGCAGCAGGCTATTCAGGGAACGGTGTGGTGCAATCATATCTCGGCGGTAAAGTTTTAGCTTCGTTATTGCTAAACAAACAAGATGAATGGCAACGTTGCGCATTGGTTAATCAAAACTTAGTGCGCTTTCCAATTGAGCCATTTCGTACGCTTGGTGCTTATATTATTCGTAATGGTATCCGGCGCAAAGAACGCGCACAAGATGATAATAGAGTACCCAGTCCAATCGATTGTTATTTGACAAAACTCTCTGGTGCTGCCGCTAAAGTAGATACCAATTGAAGAATGACAGTAACTTCATAAGCTTGACATATATGTTAGGCTTAATAGCATAACGTGAGCTATGTTCGTTAGCAGCCATTATAAAAGCGTCAATTTATGTTGTTATACCAAAAAATCCAAAAATATATTCAAACACATATTGCCAATGGAGCGCTCGTTGTTGGTGATAAGTTACCATCGGAGCGCACTTTGCAAGAGCTCTTTAAGTCGACACGCATTACCGTGCGAGAAGCGCTTAATCGGCTTGAAGCAGAAGGGCTGATATATAGCCAAAAACGACGAGGGTGGTTTGTAACACCGAATAAGCTTAAGTGGCACCCCGCGACAAAAGTCAATTTCTATCAGTTAGCACAAGAACAAGGGTTTACACCGAGTACGCACGTATTGAGTATTAAAGAGCAAAACAATGATGAGTTAACGAGTGCGTTTAACTGTGAGACATTGTATAGCATTAAACGCGTGCGAAGCCTTGATGGTCGTCCAATTATGTTTGAACACATTAATTGTGACGCGAGTCGCTTTGAAAAACTAGAATCTCAGCCGTTAAATGGTTCAATTACAACGATTATGACCACACACTATCACGTCGATATTATTAAGGAGGAATGCGTCATAAGTGTGACTGTATTACCAGATTCTGTTGCACAGAATCTAGAAAAAAATAGTGGTGCGCCGTGTTTAAAAGTAATTCGTCAACGCTTTGAGGCAAATGGTGTGTTGGTTGATTATAATATCGAGTATTGGTTGCATGATGCAATCGAAATGATTGTCGTTGGCCATTAATTAACAATAAAGTGTAGGTAGTGGCGTACTACCACTACCTACATCGTTATTATAGCCAGAAACGGCTGCGTTCAACGGCTTGCAATAAGCGACTTATGTCGTCAGCGTACACTTCACCAATGTTACCAATACGAAAGCAATCTGCATTTGATACCTTACCAGGGTAGATGACAAAACCTTGCTCTTTGAGTGCGGTATAAAATAAATCAAAGTTATAGCGAGTATTGGTGGGCGAATAAAATGAAGTAATAATTGGTGAGTGTAACTCAATGGGTAATAAAGGCTTAAAACCAAGTGCTTGCATACCTGCGACAAGCAATTCTTGATTCGCTTTATAGCGTTTAAATCGTGCTTTAACGCCGCCTTCTTGCTCTAATTCAATAAGAGCTTGATAAAATGCGCGAACGACGTGGGTTGGTGACGTAAAGCGCCATTTTCCATTGTGTGCTTCCATGGTACGCCATTGCGAATAAAGATCTAAACTCAATGACCGCGCTATGCCTTGACTGTTCTCGATAATCGTTTTTTTGACAATTACAAAGCCAAAGCCGGGTACCCCCTGAATACATTTGTTAGCAGAGCTTATTAATACATCAATGTGAAGATTAGCAATATCGAGTTCTATACCGCCAAAACTACTCATAGCGTCAACTATAAAGGTTTTGTTGTATTGTTTTGCTAATACACCAATGTCACTTATAGGATTAAGCATACCGGTCGTAGTTTCACAATGGACCATTGCAATATGCGTGATGGCGTTGTCTTCTTTGAGCTTATTTTCAACGTCAATGGGATTTGGTAATTCGGTTTCATTTAAATTTAGCACAGTTGCATTTAAATTTAGGTAGTCGGCAATCTCGGCAATCCGTTTGCCATAGGCGCCATTATTGATGATCAGTAATTTGTGGTTTTTAGAAATTAAGCTCCCTAATGCAGATTCCACACTTGCTGTGCCACTTCCTTGCATCAATACACTTGTGTAGTCGGTGCTGCTACTCGCGATAGCCACAATTTTAGCGCGAATGGCTTGGACAATGTTAATGTTATAGTCGTCATCCCAAGTACACCAGTCTTTAAGCATCGCATTTTTGACGGTTTCACTGGTCGATAGCGGGCCGGGCGTTAATAACAAGTATTTATTCATTCTATTTTTCCAATCTGGTATAGTCCAGTTTATTTAACCACAAAATACGCTTCAGAATATGAAAGTTAAGTGACAAATATAAATGTAGGTAATTGACTTGGATAAATATTAATGAACAATAGAGTGGCAGAAAATGAATGCTTTTGGACAATGTAAACGGTTGGGTATTTAATGAAATTTGCACAAGTGAATCGCGATGATATCCCGATAGAATTGCTGCTTGAAGCGGATCCCGCAAAAGAACGTATAACAGTGTATTTGTCCCGGTCGGTTTGTTACGGCGTTTTTGATAATGATTTGCTTGTTGCAACATGCATTGTTGAATCTAAAACAAACGCGATTGCCGAAATTCATAATGTTGCTGTGTTGCCAACAGAGCAAAGAAAAGGTGTTGGCACTAAACTGCTTACATTTGTGTTATCGGAGTTGACTCAAAATGGGGTTCGTCGTGTTGAACTTGGTACAGGCTCGTTTGGTTATCAACTTACTTATTATCAAAGACTTGGCTTTCGAGTAGAGTCGGTGCTAAAAGATTATTTTGTGCAAAATTATGCTGAGCCGATTTATGAAAACGGTATTCAACACTATGATATGCTTTGGCTTTATAAAAAACTTTGATTTTAAATACTTAGGTGAATGCTTTTTGGCGTTAACAGATTATATGTTGTTTCATAAACATAGAGAAAAATGAACTTAAATCTGTATTTATCTAACGTTGGTTTGATGCATTTCTATGGTTAAGAGAATTTATTCGTTATTTGGCGAAGCAATGGACATTTCACCGCAGCACATTTACTTTATCTAATTAATTTTAAAACGTATTTGGAGTTATTTTGGTGCTTAGATTTATCGCTTTCGCACTTTTGTTGGTTATTGCATCGCCCGTTCTCGCGATACAAGTATTAGAGTGTGCAGCATCAAGCGTAAAAATTGAAGTGATGGAAAGTGATGTTAGAAAGTCATCGCCTGTTGTTCAATTGACTGTTTCGCTGGCAAAGTCGCAAACCATACTGCGCTATCATGATATTGACTTTATTGGTGCACAATGCGTAAAAGACGCACACGGAAAAGAAAAAGTGCTCTATCAAGCACACTGTGGTGGCAGTGGTTGTTATGATTTAGATAACTGGGGCATTATTGATGCCAAAACACTCAATGTGGAGCTTGTGCCAAGAAAGCACAATGCGCAGATTGCAAAAGAGATTCTCGGCCGAAACCAACTCAAAATAAAAGATAAATTAGTGGTTTTTAAAGAAGCTGAAAAGCTCGGGCTTGCAGCCTATTAATTCCTTTTATTAGCGCGTTTTTATGTGTTTGGTTTTAATCGGTGTGAAGGGGTCGCTTGTATATGCCAATCAGTTACTCTTTATGCAAGATGAATCCATATTGACGTAAATGAGCCGAGACATTTTGTTCACAAGTGCATTTATACAAAGGGACTCCGGCATTTTCGATATGATGCTGTATGTGGTTTCCTTGTTCGGGGTTATCAACCAGCCAACATTCAACCTGTTGATTGTTTCTTGCTAACTGAATTGTTTTATTGTGCTTAAAGTTAATGACGTCATCTGACACGCGCCAGCCACGTAAATCGGCGACGAGGGCCCAGCTTTCATTACGTATCGTTGAAATCACTTCATCAAGACGCGTTAAGTAGGCGATGTCGGCTTGCATATTCCAGTCTCCTGATATGGTCGCGACAACAATATTTTCGAGCAATTCTACTTTGTATGTTGGCTGGATCATAAGTTCTACTTCGTTGGCAGCAATAAAGCGTCGATATGACAATGCTTAACTACTTTCAATCTCTATCCATAAATTGTTTACCATATATTTAAATTATAGGTTGTCCATTCTGTCTACAAGTAAAATTCGCAGGCATTTTAATTTGTTTATTATTTTAAAAGCACCTATCACGTTTTAAACGAACAGGTAGAGTTTAATTAATGAATTGAAAAATAAAATTTAAATTATGAGGAATAAGACAAAGAGTTTGACTATCTTTAACAAGTATCAATAACAACATAAATGACACATTGTGTTGCATAACACGGACAGTGCGGATCAGTGAGTCGAAATTCGGTAGCCTTGTTATGAAATTTGTTTATAAAGTTGCAATCGCTTCATCGTTAATTTTACTTGTCACTATTGCTGTTTTGGGCACCTTGCAATATCTCAGTGTCAAAGCTCGCTTGCAAGTTAAAATGGAAGAGAGCATCCAAGATATTGTACACGGGGTTAAAAACACTGTGGCGTCTGAGTTAAACGGCAAGAAAGGGATCGCAAGTTATGCCACATCTCTTGCGCAGCGTGACCCAACTCATCAAAACATTACAAATGTTATTCGCGTGCCTGACATTAAAAAAGAATTTTTGCTTATTGGCGGCGGTTACGAATCAGATGGTTCTAACTTTAAGAGTGATCCTGATTGGGATCCAGGGGCAACTTGGGACCCACGTGTGCGCCCTTGGTATATTAAAGCAAAACAAGAACGAGCACTTATTATTACAGAGCCTTATGCGGATTCCGCAACGGGTGAAATACTGATTTCGGTGGCTACACCGCTGTTACAATCAGGCCAATTTTTAGGCGCTATTTTCTTTGATTTAAGTTTATCTGGGCTATCTGATCTCGTTAACCGTGTGAAACTATTTGATGCTGGATATATTTTTATTGTGTCAGAAACGGGTGTGGTTATCGCGCATCCTGAAACTAATTATAATGGTAAAAATATGCGCGAATTTTTACCTAATACGCGTATTCAAACCAATACTATTGACCATCCTATCATCGATGGCAATGAATACAATCTGCGCTTTGCAAAAATACCGGATCAAGACTGGTATATTGGCGTGTTACTCGATGAGAAAATTGCCTATAAAGCGGTAGCCGATATGCGCAATCAAGTGATTATTTTTAGTATTGTGGCATTGCTTGCAAGCGTCACGCTATTGCTGTTATTGCTCAATCGTTTGCTTACGCCGCTCAATGCGCTCAACAATGCAATTCAAAATATAGCGTCGGGTGAGGGGGATTTAACCAAACGGTTATCGACTAATTCTGACCAAGAATTTGCACAGTTGGCACACGGTTTTAATCAATTTACCGTAAACCTACAAGAAAACGTTAAATTGTTAAAATCGACCGGTGATGATGTGCTCGAAGGGATGCAAGTATCGCAGCAAGGTGTACACGATTCCAACCATGCGATTTCGTCACAATTACGAGAAATCGACTTATTGGCAACGGCAATGAATCAAATGGCCGTGACCGCATCAGAAGTTGCAAATAATGCGCAAAGTGCCGCAGCTGCCGCGCAAGAGGCTGATAGTGCGACACAAACCGGGGTCGGAATTGTCGAGCAAACGACTGAGCTGATTGGCTCGTTATCAACACGTATTGAAGATGCCGTGTCTAATGTGGAAATACTTGAAAAAGCGACCAATAATATTGAAACCGTTTTACAAGTAATTAATGAAATCGCTGAACAAACTAATTTGCTCGCGCTTAATGCGGCAATTGAAGCGGCAAGAGCGGGTGAGCAAGGACGCGGTTTTGCCGTGGTCGCTGATGAAGTGAGAACGTTGGCGTCTCGTACTCAAGACTCCACAACAGAAATACGTGCCATGATCGACCAATTGCAATTAGGGGTCAAAACAGTCGTTGATGCGATGAAATCGAGCCAAGGCGCAGCCCAAGAAACCGTTGAGCAAGCGCAAAGCACTCAACAAGCGCTCGACAAAATATGTAACGCAATCAACTTGATAAATGATATGAATATACAAATTGCGTCTGCGGCTGAAGAGCAAAGTTCGGTGTCTGACGAAATTAACCAAAATACAGTTCGGATCCGTGATATTTCTAATGAAGTGTCGGATTACGCAAAACAAACGAGTGCATCGATTGACTCGCAGGCGAGCAGTATTGAAGAGCAAAAGCAAATATTGGATAACTTTAAAGTGTAGTTAGTAATGTTTGAGTGGCTCGCAACCCGTCTACTCTGATTGTGAGGAGTTAGAAAATGAAATTGTCATATATATCACTTTTTATTTCGCTGTGTTGCTGCCCAGTTTATGCGGATGAGTACCAAGACGAAATCGCGGCAATTAAAAAGCAGTTGGCTGAGTTACAAAAACGCTTAGCAAAATTAGAAGGGAAAAATCAAGACGCACCTAAGGCGAAAAATTCGGCTAAGTTGACCCCAGAGCAGGTAGCGCCAAAAGCAGTGAATGAAAAAGGGGATATTAAAGTTTACGCTTCTCTTCGACCGACGTATGGTTACGCCGAACAAGCAGATGATGGATTTTGGGATATTCAAGATGCGTTGTCGAATGCCGGATTCAAATCGACCTATTCATTTATACCAGGCTGGTCAGCGATTGCCCACGGTGAATGGAGTGTCGATCTCGGTAATAACGGCGATTTTGGGAAAGCGCGACAGGTTTATGTTGCGCTCTCATCGCCTTACGGACAGATAGGGTTAGGCAAACAGCGACCGGCACAATATACGTTAATCGCGGAATACGTGGATTTATTTAATCATCGCAGTAGCCCGTTTGCGTTTGATATGGAGAGCCCGTTTTTTGTTAATAATATGGTGACGTATCAAAAGCAATTTGACCGCGTTAAATTTATGCTCGGCGCACAATTTGATGGTGAACATAATCAGGATGGAGCCGATTTTATTAATACTGGCTTAGGTTATAGCAATAACGGGCTTCATATGTCGGTCACATATTCGAGTAAAGACGTGTTTGACGATAAGAACGTTAAACTCGGCAACACAGATGTGCTCGCGGCGATGATAGCGAAAGACTTTACGGCGAATTTGTATGGTGCGATGGCCTATCAGGACGTCGACTATAATCATGTGATGTCGCGCAGTGGTTCGACGTTTGATGTGTCACTCGGATATCGGTTTCATCCATCATATCGAGCTAAATTGGGCTATTTTGATTTTGATGATGGTCAGTTGAACCTGGAATCACTTAGCCACAATGGGGGAAATATAACACTTGAATGGTTGCCAAGTGATAACTTGCGTTTTCATTTAGAATATCTGACTAAATCATTTGATATATTGCCAAATTTTTATTCTGTTTCGATGGGGTTTCGGTATGACTATTCGCAAATTTGGTCATATTAAGCGTTGGCAGATATGTTAGAAAAATCGTTTAGCTGGTTTAGAACCATCGTATTAGCATTGATTTTTGTGAGTACACAGACTAATGCACTACAAAGTCAAAAAATTCGAATTATTACAGATGATGATTATCCGCCGTATAGCTATGTTGAGAACGGGCGTTTAAAAGGTCTATATATTGATTTGATGAGGCGAGTATCACTCGAATTAGGGCCATCACTCGATATTAAGTTGATCCCCGTGCCATGGAAACGTGCGTTAAAAGAAATTGAGCTCGGCACTGAATTTGCAATTTTACCGCCGTACCGGCACGTGGAATCGAGGCCATTTATTTCGCATTATTCAAAATCGATTGGTATTGAGGAGATTGTTGTTTTTTGCCATAACAGTATCGACTTAAATGATTACTTTAATATTGCCAATGAGGTATCTACTCCGCTTCGATTGGGCATTAACTCTGGTTATTTAATTCTAAATTTTAAATACCAAATCGCGGTCAAAAATGGTCGCATTATACTCGAAGAAAATAAGAGCACGCTGCATAATATAGAAAAGTTACTTATGCGTCGTATTGACTGTTATATCAATGATCGTAAATCCATTACTAAAGCGTTTGAGATGAGTGAAATCGCTAACCCAAATACCGACACATCTCAATTTAGTGTGACGGAAATTATTTCCTCACATTCGGCGCATGTTGGTTTTTCACGTGCATATTTGACTAATAACCCATCAAAAATTGAACTCATTAATAAGATTAATGACGCAATCACAAAAGTGATGACTGTTTCAGAATAGCATTTTTCGTTTTTTTTAGTCAATTAAATCAATGGCTTTAGAAATTTTTAGATAACTTTAATTGGCTTTTAGTGAGGTGTGCTTGGCATAAAGAAAATAAATTCAAAAGGAGTATTTATGCCTTCATTCAATTCTCGCGTTTTTATCGGGGTAACTTTATTTTGCGCTGTTTTAGTGCTTGTGGTGACTTCAATTTGGCTCTACACAAAACAACACAGTCCGCTCATTGCGGTGATCCATACCATGGTCGGTTTCACACTCATCATCGTGGTTCTTTGGCATATTATAAAAAATATTACCCCGTTAAAAGGCTATTTGAATCCAATTAAAAAATATGCGGCAAAGTACTCGGTTTCGATGCCCTTTGGCGTTGCTACTGTTACCTATCTTGTGCTTTCGCCGTTTTTATCATTGCCACCAGCGCAGCAGGTCTATTTACTTGGTCAAACGTTAAAAGCGACAGACAAAAAAGAGCAAGATGCAGAACTCAAGTATGTTGAACGCACGGTTAAAAATGACGACGCGACCGGTCAAATGATCACGCTTGAACTAAAAAAGGGGCCTTATTTTATGTGGCCGCAATATGCGTTTTGGTTAGAGACGTTAGAAGGTGACTTTGTACAACCTTTATATGTGACAAACGCGATTGCCACGAACAACTTTACTAACAAGGTAACTGTAAGAGATGGCGCACAAGTTTTTGACTCCCATTTATTTATTGGTGAAAATGCCTTAGGCGATAGTGTTTTAGAAAGCGGCTTGGAGCCCGAGAGTAAGGATACCCGAATGCGACCCGAATCATTGCCCGTGTTTTTACATCAGTTGGGAGTGACTGCCACTAATGGTTATTATGTACCAACCGACAGCCAATTAGAGATTGACGGGTACAGTGGTGCAACGATGATGGAAAATTTTATATATTCGATTCAATTGCCTGCTAAACTCACTGGCAAATATCGTGTGCGTTTTGAAGTGAACCATTCGTTTGATTACAACACGTATTATTCAAGCGATCGCTTCCCCGATGATGCGATTTATTCAGGGGATGGGTTTTCCGCGCAACCATCAGTTGTATACCAAGCAATTATTGATTTTGACAAACCAAATGAACTCAATCAAATGACACTGGTAGGTCGAGGCCATCACTCTGGGCGAAATGGTGAGCTTTATAAAGACCTCAATAACCTGACCACCGCATTGCAACTCGTTGATCGTGTGTTAGTGAGTACCAAACTTTAACTCATTGTCGCGCACTATCAAACTTGGCTTTGGTACTTTGCAAAAGGGCTTTTGCTTGTACCAATTCTTGCTTATCAATTAGTGCTTGCGCTCGTTGTAAATGTTCGTGCGCTAGCGCTTTGTTTTCTTGGTCTAAATAAAGCTCTGCTAAATCGAGGTACCCTTGGGCTACGCCCATGGGACATTGCAATAGCTCTTGATACTGTAATGCAGATGAAAAAAGTTGGTTGGCGGTTTTATAGTCTTTGTTAATTTGGCTTAGCTTGGCCAATAATGATTGGGAGTAAGCTGCATACAGCCAATCTTTATTGTTTTGTGCTCGTTTTTCTGCACGTTTTAAGACAGTTTGCGCTGTGTTAATGTCTCCTGATGACGCTAAAAGTGCTCCGCGAAGGTACAACAGCCTGTTTTCGTATTTACTTTTGGTGCCATTATCTATGATTTTTAGTGCTGAATCCGTGGCATCTGTGGCAAGCTCAAGTTGTCCTAGTTCCATCGCGATTTTGGCGAGAAGATAGTGCGCATAGATATCGTTATTGTCGCTGACGGTCGCACTTTGTAAAAATGGCAATGCTGCTTGATTATCTTCTATTTCTATATACTGAATCGCTTTTGCGATTAAACTATTTTGCAATTTAGTATTAAGGGATTGTGTATTTAATTGCTGAGAAGGTGAAATAAGATGATTAAAATTTGTTGCTAAGGCATCGATCCCTTCATTGACATTTTTAACATTCAATGAACGAGTGTTAGTTGATTGTGGCGTATACATGGTATACACAATACGATAGTCACCTGGTACACCACTGATGGACGTTTGCAAAATAATGGATGCACCGGATTTATTAAATAACTTATTAATATCGCCTTGTTCAGCGGGCGATAGTCGATTGACGATTTCGATTGCGTCTTCGAGCTGAAAAACGGTGGTGTTGTCATTTGGTATGATTTTGTCGATAAGCCCTTGCATTGCACCAAATCGGATCCACTTTTGCGACTGGTGAAGGGTATCAACGTTGAAAGGTAAAATAAGCACACCATTATGTTGGGTCGTTATTACCGCGGTAGTTTGCTTGTCTGTGTTTGATGATGGCCATAAACCATAGCTAATCGCAGCGACTAATAATATTAAGCACGGGATTAGTGTCCAATATGCTGTTTTTGTGGTTATAAAATTATATTTAGCTGCGGGCTTATCTGGTTTCGGTTGGTTATCGGCAAAGACTGTCTCTGCATGATTCCACGCATACCCTTTACGTGGATAGGTCTTGATAATCTCACTCGAACCAAGTTCTTTGCGAATTTCATTGATAGATTGAAAGACAACTTGGTCTTCAACAACCGCGCCAGCCCAAATGGTTTCAAGTATCTGCGCTTTTGAAATGGTTTGTTGCGGATTACGCGCTAACAGAACAACTAACTCAAAGGTTTTTGGCCTAAGACTGACTAATGCACCATTGATCTCAATTGCATTTTTTTCAGTGTGGATTACACATTTACCGTCAACTTGGTTCAAAGCGGCTCCTAGACCTATTTTGTTGGTGTTAATAGCCGTGCAATTCTATCTTAATTATGACTTTCAAAAAAGCAATAAAAACGCCGTTACGATTAGTTAGTTTTCAAGTTAAAACAGTTGTTTAATAAATTTATAGCTAAATTTTAGGTAACTTATAGCGCTCTTTTATGTCAACTTTTGCCGACACGTTGGCAGCATAGAGGCATCTTTTATAAAGAGGTTTTGAAAATGAAAATTAGAACAACGCTTATCGTAATATTTGCTGCGACGATATCTTTGCAAGCTCAGAGTATTGTTATTCGACATGATGTACCTGACAAGCACTACCAAGCAACAATCGCTGATTTTCCGCCACTGGCAACACTTTATAAAATTGGTGTACACGGTACGCTGATTGATCCTTCATGGGTTGTGACTGCAGGGCATGCGGTTTTTTGTATGGAGGCGGGCGATAAAATTAAAGTGGGGAACGAGTGGGCCGAGGTAGACGCACGTTATACTCATAAAGCTTATGAACTAGGCGATGAAAATGATATTGCACTTCTTAAATTAAAATCACCTGTCGGTTCTGTTAAGCCTGCTAAATTATATCGAAAATTTGATGAAGCAAATCAAGCTATTTGGTTTATCGGTGCCGGTGGCACGGGTGTTGGCACAACTGGGCAAACCGTTTCTTATGTTGACAACAAAGGGGTGTTGCGAAAAGCACAAAATAAAATAGAAAAGGCAACAGATTCTGAGCTTCTATTTATTTTTGATAAAGGTGACGATGCATTGCCGCTTGAGGGCGTATCTGGCAACGCAGATAGCGGCGGCCCCGCATATAAACTCATTGATGGTGACTATTATGTATATGGCGTGAGCTCGCGTGCTGACTCGTTTTTTAAAGAAGTGGGTGAATATGGTGTGAAAGAGTTTTATTCGCGAATTTCGTACCATGCTAAATGGATTGATACAGTTAAATCAGGTGATGCTGATTTTATTGAAGCGCAAACGAGTCAATACCATTTTGCTGATGACAGTATTAAAGACAACCTACCCGCTGTATGCGGCAAAATAGGTTTTGATGCGAAGTCATAATAAAATGTCTTGTGCAACTGACGAAAGCACGTTGTATGATGGTGATCAGGTCTCTTTGTAATTAAGTATCACGAATGGAAATTAAAATAGGCACTATTGCAGATGTTGTGTTAATCGACTCTCAAATCCCTGAATTTGCGCATACTAACGCAAACAAAGACAAATTTGAACGTCGATTAAACAATAAAGATAACCTTATTTTAATTGCTGTCATAGATGAAAAAGTGGTTGCATATAAAATTGGTTATGTGTTATCTGACACCACCTTTTACAGTTGGCTAGGTGGTGTTTTACCGCAATATCGACGACAAGGAATCGCGACAAAATTAAGAGAATACCAAGAGTCATGGGCAAAACAAGCCGGTTATTTGGAAATCGAAGTTAAATCGATGAATTGCTTTCCTGCAATGCTCACATTACTTATTGCAAATGGCTATCATATTTTTGGTTACGAATACGGTGCAACTAAAAGCACCGGGAAAATACACTTTTATAAAACATTGACCGCGTCTTGTCCCGAACAGGTAATTACTCGCATGTGTGAGGAGAATTAAGATGATGTTGTCGTTTAATACAAAGCGACTAAATGTCGTCGAAATAGAATCGCCATTTTCAGCAAAAGAAAAAGGGCAATTACTGCAATATATCCCGAAAATCTTGTCACCGGAAGTGGTAAAAGATTTACCGCCAAATTTTCAGGGTGTAAATACAAGTGAAGCTGGCGAGATATGGCTTGATGACATGTGTACTCAAAGCCGGGTACTGGTTATCTACAATAAACAGTTGTTGCCTATTGGTTTTTTATTTATAGCTGCAGAAAAGGGAGCGAATCACTTAGGGTATTTATTCGATGAAAACTATTGGGGAGCGGGTTTGGCGAGTGAATTGCTGCGCGAGTTTATTGTGCAAGTGCGAGTGGTTACGAATTGGCAAAAACTGATTGCGGGTGTTGCACGCGACAATGTTGCGTCTATTCGCGTCTTAAAAAAAGTGGGTTTTAAACAAGGCAAACAAACTCAAGGTGATACCTTGCTTTATGAAATTGAATTGCGAAGCCGCACACCGTGCTAAGTCTTATTTAGAAGACTCTTATATTCTTTGCAAGCTAATCACTATTTTATGAATGGCTAGTGACTATGCATCTCGATATAGCATTAGCGATTCTTAGCTATAATATGAGTTCCCATTGTCACGGCGTAAAAGGTAGCTACTATGAAACTCTATGTCACGAGTGTACCTGTTGATAACCAAGATAAAGCACTTGATTTTTATACGCGAATTTTAGGTTTTATTAAAAAAACGGATATTCCAGTTGGAGAATACAAATGGCTTACAGTTGTATCAAAAGAGCAACAATCGGGTGTTGAGTTGTTGTTAGAACCGATGGGATTCGAACCAACGAGGGCCTATCAGCAATCGCTCAAAGAAGCGGGCATTCCATGGGCATCATTTCAAGTTGGTGATATTGATGCTGAATATACGAGATTAGTCGAACTCGGTGTTGAGTTTGCCATGGCACCAAAACAGGTCGATACAGTCAAAATTGCGATGCTTGATGATACTTGCGGCAACTTTATTCAATTGATGCAAACTTTATAAGTTTTGAGTTTAAATAATGTGATTATGGAAATGCACACACCCTATGCTAAAAAATTAAATCGATTACCTGATTTTGTAGTGGAATACCAAATTGATCTTGCTGATGAAATTAAAAATGCAACGCCATATCAGGGTATGCGTGTTGATTTTGCTTACGGCGAGGACTGCCCTTATACCGACGGTGTGCACATGATATGGCCTGAAATTATTGATTCCGATGGGTATATTCTGCGCGATACAAGTCCGTGGGGGGTCACACATACAGGTTATGCCTATATGTGGATTGTCAATGAGGCGTCGCGTGCCTATCATCATAATCGGTTAAAGCTTGGTATGCAGGGGTTATGGTGGCGGGGTGGTCGCATCGCATTTGTAAAAGTCGTTCAGATTAACGAGTTATAAGGCATCTGAACGACCTAACTTAGCGCATGTACTTAGCAATGAAAAACCGTTTTAAGTTAAAACACATTTTATAACGATAAAGTAATCAAACTAAGCTTGTTAACATGTCATCGCTATAGGGTGTTACTTCCTGTTGTGTTTTTACTTTTTCAACATAGTCGGGGTTTGCGATAAACGGGCGACCAATTGCGAGTAAATCAAAGCGATTGTTTTCAATTGCATCACTGCCCGTTGCTGCCGAGTAGCCGCCAACGCCAACTAAGGTATGCGGGTAGTTTTTGCGCACGTAATCGGTTGCATTACCGTCTAAATAATCAAATGTCATCGTGTCGTCAAACAATCCCAAATGTAAATAAGCTAATTGACGCTCACTTAATTCGGCTAATAAATAGTCAAAAACGCCGCGATCATCCTGATGACCCGCCATATTGAAATATGCTCCCGGGGAGATACGAAGGGCCGTACGATTAGCGCCAATGCGATGTGTAATTGCATCAATTACTTGAAGTGGAAAACGTGCCATATTTTCTGGTGTGCCGCCAAACTCATCAGTGCGTTTATTACTATCAACATGTAAAAACTGATCGATCAAATAACCATTTGCGCCGTGAATTTCAACGCCGTCAAATCCTGCATCAATGGCGTTGGCTGCCGCTTGTGCATAGTCTTCAACGAGTTGTTCAATTTCTTCTTTGCTCGCAGGGGTTGGTGTTATATATGTTAGGTCGCGCATTCTTGGTACCGTACCGTCAACTTTTTCGGCGCTCGGTGCAATCACTTTATCGCCATCATAAAAATGTGGGTGTGCGACGCGGCCCGTATGCCAAAGCTGAGCAAATATTTTGCCGCCTTTTTTGTGAACCGCTTGAGTTACTTTTTGCCAACCTTGAATTTGCTCTGGTGAGAACAAACCAGGTGTATTGGGGTAGCCTTGTCCGTCAGGACGAATAATCGTGGCTTCTGAGATAATAAGTCCAGCATCTGCACGACGGGCATAATAGTCTGCCATTGCCTGTGTTGGTACCAGGTTATCGTCGGCCATGCAGCGGGTTAGTGGGGCCATCAGTATGCGATTTTGCAGTGTAATGTCTTGGTTTAGTTTAACGCTTTGAAATAAATTTTCGCTCATCATGCTATCTCTTTATTGAATGTTCATTCAAGATAAACGTATTTGAACGATCGTTCAAGTATTATTTTGAACAATTATTCAAATTAGATTACAATGAACAATTATTAATTGAAGTAGGGTGTGTATGCGAAGCGCAGAATTTGATAAGCAGCAGGTGTTACGTAAAGCAATGGTTGCCTTTATGCAAAAAGGCTACACCAAAACGAGCATGACTGATTTAAAAAAAGCGACAGGGCTGCATCCGGGTTCAATTTACTGTGCATTTGAAAATAAAAAAGGTTTGTTGTTAGCCGCTATTGCGCAATATCACCAAGATCGTGCCGAGCAGTACAAAACTTATTTTGAAAACGAAACATGCCCGAAAATAGGCCTTAAAAATTATTTAGATAGCATCGTTAATGAATGTATTAGTTGCGATCCGAGCCAAGCTTGCCTTTTGCAAAAAGCACTCAATGAATTAGCAGAGCAAGAATCCGATGTGCAAGACTTGATTAGTGCGCAACTCAATTCTTGGCAACAAGCACTCACTGACTCTATTTTAAAAGCCCAGCAATTGGGCTATGTATCGAAAGAGAGAACGGCGGCAGAGCGGGGCCAGTATTTAGTGATGGGCATCTATGGTTTGCGTACTTATGCGCATACGCATCCAAGTGCCGATGTACTTAGGCAATTAGCAGAACAATTACTTGACGACGCATTAAAGTAGGCTTATCTCAGCTCGAGCCATATCTTTGTTATATCGAAAAATCAATTCATGACAAATGTCATCTTGATAGATGACAAACCACACTGCACGCTCGCAACAATCTTATCTACCATTTATCTTACCGGATCATAAATAAGTTGTGGCTGTTATGGATACTCACAGTGTGTTAACTATTTCTAATTTACATCATCGATATGGTGATAAACATGTTTTAAACGGCATAAATTTTAGCATTCAAGCTGGTCAAATTTACGGTGTATTGGGTACGAATGGTACTGGAAAAACAACACTTATCAATTTAATGTTGGGACGGCTTACTCCAAACCAAGGTGAAATATCTATTTTTGGAGAACATCCGGGTTCTCACTCGGTTAAAACACAGGTTGGCGCAATGTTGCAAATGGGCGGATTGCCAGCAAACTTAACCGTACTCGAACAATTAAAAGTGTTTGCCAGCTATTATGACTCACCACGTGCTCTTGATAACGTGCTTGCGGTCAGTGGCTTGGAAAATCACCTAGATGTGCCGTTTAGCAAGTTATCGGGCGGTTTAAAACAGCGCTTATTGTTTGCGATTGCAATTGTTGGCAACCCACGCATCGTGTTTTTAGACGAACCAAGTTTGGCAATGGATGTCACCGCGCGCCAACAAATGTGGCGCACTATCGAACAATTAAAAAACGAGGGCAAAACGATTGTTTTAACAACCCATTATATGGAAGAGGCCGAGGCTCTTTGCGATAAATTGTTCATTCTTAATGAAGGGAAAATTGTAGCCAGTGGCAGTGCCGTACAGTTAGGGCAGCAGATGCAAATGAGCGAAATATCATTTTTGACCGATCAAAGCTGTGAATCGCTCAATAATCAGTTTCCGAAATGGCAATGGCAAGTTAATAATGGCTATGCCACCGTCCGCTGCGAGTCACCAAGTAAATTGCTCAGTGTCTTGTTTAATGCGGGATTTGAATGCGAACGGCTGTCGGTAAAGCCGGCCTCACTCGAGCAAACATTTTTGTCTTTAACAAAACAGGAGTTAGCGGCATGATTGCGATTAAATTACATTCGTTGCACCAAGAAACTCTGTGCGACATTAAAAGTGTTTTTAGAAGTATTGGTTTTGTTATTCCAGCGATAGCATTTCCGTGCGCATTTTATCTGTTTTTTGGTGTTGCGATGGGTAATCAACAAACGGGTAGCTATCTGCTTATCAACTATATTATTTTTGGTGTAATGGGACCTGCGTTATTTAATTTTGGTGTTAATGTCGCAACCGAGCGTGAAAATGGCTTGTTAGCGCTGAAACAATTATCCCCGATGCCCGCGAGTCAATACTTGATGGCTAAGTGTGCGACCGCGCTACTATTTTCGACCGTTATTTTTGCTTTGTTGAGTATTATCGCCGTGACAATGGCCGGAGTTACAATGACATCTGCTCAGTGGTTAATGTTATACGCTTTGGCCTTGCTGGCAACTATTCCGTTTTGTATGTTGGGTTTGTGTATGGGCCTTAGTTTTTCAGCAAAAGCGGCACCTGCACTTGTTAACTTGATTTACTTGCCGATTTCAATGCTGTCAGGGCTTTGGTTACCGATAATAATGTTTCCTGAGTTATTACAATGGTTTGCGTGGTTACTGCCAAGTTATCATTTATCGCAAATTGGTTTGAGTATTATCGACTTAGATCAGGGTTTTAATTTGGCTTTACATCTTCTCGGGGTGACCTTGTTCATTATTCCATGCAGCTTTATCGCAATTAAAAAATACAACTCGCTTAACTAGTCGCGCAGTTATGCATGGTGCCAATACGATGACGATTGATTGAGATATAGGTCAAAAAATGTATAGTAGTTGTTTTAGGTAATACACAATAACAATAATAACAAGGGATGTACTTTGAAGCCTCTATCTATAAAATTCGCGTTAGCTATTTTCATTCTGACTTTTTCATCGTTGGCACTGTGCCAAAATGGGGATGCACCAGGCGGTACTAAGGTAAGTATTAAATCACAAGACATCGATATTTATGGTGTTTTATATGATGAAACGCCAAAAACCACGACTAAAAAACCGGCGCTTATTTTTTTACACGGTTGGGCGCCGCAAAATGTGCGCGCGGGGGAGCGTGATACCTATGCGGCGAAAAAGTTTTCGAAAGCGGGTTATATCTCACTTGCAGTCACAATGCGAGGCTGGCCCGATACCGGCGGCTACAATTTATGTGGCTGGAAACAACCGCAAGATATTTCTCGCGTTGTTGATTGGTTAAAAAAACGTGATGGTGTAGACCCAAGTCGAATTGGCATTGTGGGTCATTCGCAAGGGGGCCAAGTAGCGTTACTAACTGCGGCATTAAATCAATCAGTGAAAAGTGTGGTTGCTTACTATCCAGTGACCGATATTGCGCTTTGGGCGAAACAAACTGATTTACCACAGGATGCCATAGCTGGATATATTAATGGCGTTTGTGCTTATGAGGTCAGTCAAGAAGCTCGTTCTCCGCTTTATAGAGCAAACGACATTTCGGCAAATGTCTTGTTATTACACGGTGACAATGACAAACGTGTACCCATTAAACACAGCCAGCTGATGTTTGATGCGTTAGTAAAAGCAGGTAAACAAGCGTCATTACACACGGTTAAAAATGGTCACCATGGAGCCTATGGTAAAGACTGGGAAGGCTCGCAACAACGGGTCATGACGCATTTAAAAAATCACTTATAGTTAACGCTTGAAATAGCTATACGCAGAGGTTGTTCCATCAACCTCAATCGCTTAGTTAAAAAAACCATTAACGAGAATGTCACCATCTTCGATCATTTTTTTGCCATTGCACCATACTGAATGCACCGCGAGTGTTTTTTTATGCATCAATACGAGATCGGCATCATGGTCCACTAACAGCTGTCCTTTTCTCAAGCCTAATATACGAGCTGGATTACTGGTAATGGCTTGTAATGCATGCTCAATCGATACGTTAAATTGCGTCACCGCTTGCTTGAACGACGCAAGTAACGAACTTTCATCACCCACATCAAACCCTACCAGCTCGTTATCTACGTTATATATTGGCAAACTAGCATGGCCATCTGAACTCATTGTGAGTAGGTCAGATGAAACTCCCTTCTCAAGACAGTACGCAAGCGCTTCAGCAGCTGCTAACTCACCATTGGCTAAATCATATTCGGTGGTACTTGTGGTAAAGTCAATCGTGCCGCCGGCTTGACAAAATTCAATACCAGACGTCAAGAGGTCGGCGTTGCGATTCATATGTGTTGGATAAAATTGATTAAGCGGAATATCGGTTGTATCCGCCACTTGATGAAGCAATTCTAATTTAGTTAAGCCACTGCCGACATGCACCGACACTGTGCCGCGTTTACCACTTAATAATCCTGCGGTTCTCGCTTCTGCCGCTGCGGTTGCCAGTTGCTTTAAACTAATTTGGCGACCGCGATGATCTGCAATTGCAACTTCACCTAAGCCAATAAATTCATCAATATACATAATATCGTGACTGATAGAATGGCCGAGTGTTGTTGCGGGCAAGTGGTATGATCCGGTATGGCAAAATACATTAAGCCCTTCTTGTTTGAGGCCTTTTGCTTTTGCAATTAGATCGGTATGTGTGCGACTAATATTATCGGTACCAAGTGCACCAACCACGGTGGTGATACCAAATTGTGTTGCATCGGTTAACTGCATTTCAGGCGTTCGACTGGCAAAACCAGCCTCACCACCGCCGCCGCTAATATGAACCAGAGAATCGACGAAACCAGGCGTTAATATAAAGTCATTGCCATCGATTACTTCGTGATTTATTGAGCAATCGAGCGAGATGTTGTCGTCAATCGCAATCACTTTTGTGCCAGCGATTAGCACGTCTTTGTTACCGAGTTTCTTTGGTGCATAGCACTCGGCGTGTTTTATTAAAGTAAGCATAGATTTATTGATAATTGATAATGTGTGCCGTAATTACACAGAGACTAGCCAGTGCAAACAAAAAGAGCATAAAACGCCATATAAAATTGGCCCACTCGCTCCAAGACAGTTTAACGACACCAAGGCAACCGATTAGGCTGGCAGATGTCGGAATGATGATGTTCGTTAGCCCATCACCTAATTGGAAAGCAAGCACTGCTGTTTGCCGAGAAACACCGAGTAAATCAGCCAGTGGTGCCATAATTGGCATTGTAATGGCTGCCTGTCCAGAACCTGACGACACAAAAAAGTTGAAAATAGATTGAAATAGGTACATACACCATGCAGCGACGATATCAGGTACATTTGAAATTACCGATGCCGCATGAAACAGGAGCGTATTTAACAATGAAAGTTCGCTTAAGCTTCCGCCGCCGAGCAAAATAACAAGGCCTTTTGCCAAACCAACGAGTAGGGCGGCCGGAAGTAGTTCTGCACTGCCTTTTTTAAACGCGGTGACAGACTGGTCAATACTTTGTCGTTTACCTATTTTAGCGATGATTGCAACAACGATGGCTAACACAAAAAACTGTGATGCAAGCTCTGCAATGTAGTATCCCTTAATCGTGACACCATAAATCACCCAACTAATCACCATAAAGAAAGCTGCTAACAGGAGTTTATCCGTTATATCTAACGACTGAGCTCTGTAGTTATGTTCTTGACTGCGATTACTCCGAATTTGTGCTGCGTAACGACAGGTAAACACTAAGCCTGATACTATAAAAATAGCAGCAATTATGGTGCGGTATTGTGCGCCGGAGAATACCGGCAATTGCGCAATACTTTGTGCAATTGCAATGCTAAATGGGTTCATTGGTGACACTGCAAAACCTATTTGTGTCGCGACATAAGTGACGAGAACTGTGACTTGGGCGTTGTAACCGAGCTTTTTCATAATAGGAAATAGCACGATACAAAAAGCGATAGCTTCTTCACCCATGCCAAATATTGCGCCGCCTAGAGCGAAAGTTATAAACAGACATGGGATAAACAGCCAATCAATCTTGGTGGTTGACCCAATGAGCGCTAATATCCCGTTGTCGATCGCTTTGGTTTGCATGAGCACGCCAAATGCACCACCAGTAATCAGAATAAATGCGATTACACCGATTGCAGCACCATTGCGGTCACCGCTTACCAGCCCTTCGAACAGAATATTAACTAAGCCAACATCGCTATCTGTGCCAAAAATAGGCACCGGTAGCGGTCCTTCGGCGCGAACAAATTGCGCAAGTGAAACGGTGCTTGCATTTTCCATATCGATAAACTGACCTGGAACAGCGATATAGGATATGGCGTAGCACATCCCAGCAATCGCCAGCAAAATAACGAACGCATCAGGCATTTTAAATGTGTGTTGCATGTGTTTAATTAAAGTGGGGTTACCCCCACTTTTCCGCTAAAAACGATAAGTTAAGCCAAGACGGTACGTAATACCGAGAGCGTCATGATTTATTGAATCAAAGCCACGGGACGAACCAAATAGGCGAGGTGGTTGTTTATCGAAGAGATTATTAATGCCAGCCCGAAGAACCATATCTTTAGTGATATCGTATCCGGCATTTAAATCAACTACCGTCCAGCTGTTAACATCTCTTTGTTGGTTTTCATCCAATTGACCGAGTTGATTTAGTTCATCAATTTCTCGACCACGCAAGCCTTCGATATCGTCTTGATAACTATCAGTGTAGTTAGCGCCTAGCGAGACGTAAAATGAATCGCTATCGTAAGTCAGTGACACACGTCCAATATTTTCCGGATAGCGGAATGTTCCGACCATCTCTTCTATTTGGTCAGAGCCAGGCTTATTTCGTTCATATTGGAGGTAGTGGGTTGCATCCAATTTGAAAATAAGGTCGCTACTGGCCAATCTAATGCGGTGGTCAAACTTAATGTCGACGCCACTGATATCTTGTGAGCCGGTATTTTCGAGTTGAATAACATGATCGCGATACAGTTCTAACCGTTGACTTCTCGGATCGAATTCTAAGATATAAGCGGCCAAAATATCGTTTAGATTGGCACCTGCTTGGTCAATGTATAGGCCATTGCTATCTGTGACACTGCAAACGTCTTGATCATATGAAATACCCATTTCACCGTCCGGCACTAAACCGCAATGTCGAAGTGATTCATCCGATATTGCATTGGCCAATACAGCTGTCATATTTGTGTCAATTACATCTTCGTAATTAAATTGCCAATAGTCGAGCGTTAGGTTGGTATCGCGACTCGGGCTCCATGCTATACCAATGGATAATGATTCAGATTCTTCTGCATTTAATGCGGTGTTACCGAGCTCAAGCGTGTTGACCGATCTCTGCGTGCCATCTCCTTCACAATATAAATCTGCGACGGCTTGGTTAGCACCACAGTCAAAACTAGATGTTGTTGTTCTAAGTTTTACACCAGCTTGAGTAAGCGATGGCGCACGAAATGATGTTGACCATCCCGCTCTGAACATCAGTGAGTCGATTGGGCGAAAACTAACACTGATTTTCGGGTTAAAGGTTGCGCCAAAATCATCAAAATGATCGTAACGTCCAGCTAACTGCATCTCTACTTTATCGCCCACAGGTACATATAATTCTGCGAAAGCGCCGTATTGCAGTCGGTCGGCTTGTGCAATACTTGAACCATAACCAAATACATCGACCAGATAGCCATTGTCGGCATTTGCGACCGCGTTAGTTGACGGAATATCCGAAAGTTCTTCTTTGCGCACTTCGACACCAAATGAAGATTGAATATCGCTTTGACCGATCGTTGCTAATTCACCAGAGAGAGTAAAGTCCCAGCCATACACACGGCTTTTCCCTGAACGTGTCGGCATTTCTTGTGTTAGCGCTAAAAGACTATCATTTGCTGTATCGCCAACTAAGAAAGGGTTGTAAAAGTCCATTAGTTCCCCAGAACGACAAGTGATATTGTCATTCGATAATGTTGCTATGTCGCCATTTGAGCAAAGCTCACCGGCTAATGCAGCATTAAACTTGTAACGATTGTATACCCCTTTGGTCGCGATTTGGTCCGACCTTGATTCTGAAAATAGTACGCCAGTTTGCCAATCCCATTCACCTAGTTGGCCTTCGAGACTTGTTACAAAACGCATATTCTCTGACTCTACTTCAACGGTACGCGGGTCGTTAAAACGGGCATCAAATCGAAACCCCCATTGTTCTTGCCCTAAATAGGTGTTAAAAGGGTCGATATAAAGTGCATCGAGTAACGTATTGTTGCCGTTCTCGTCATCATAGATAAACAGTGCATCTTCTTTTACCCATGGGCCATCGGTATCGTCAACTTGGTTAATCGCTGCCGGACTAGAATAAGCTGTAGATTTGGTTTTACTGTAGAAAAACTCTGTATTCCAGATCGTATCTTGCAAGGTTTTATTAAAAATAAAGCCGCCAGACATACTTTCAAATGGCGCTCGCAAGACGTCGTCTTGATTCCCGTAGTATGCGCAAATTTGTTCGCCATATTCGGTAGTTACCAATGGTGATTGACAACCTGGAGCGGGCAGCTCATTGCCGTCGCGGCTGCTGAAATAATAAATATTCGGCGTATTTGATAGCTTTGGCAGGTATGAATATGCACTTTTTAACAATGGTTGACGAGTAAAGCTGCGGTCGCTTGCATTAAACTGGTTTCGGTCGTAAAAATCCGCAAACACGGTGAGGTTACCACCTGCGACTTGCGAACCCCATATTAAATTAATCTGCTTCTTAGCTTCGTTTGAATTGGCAAAACTATCGCCATAACTTAACTCGATTTCGGTGCCATCATAATCTTTTTTCAAAATATAGTTGATGACGCCGGCAACCGCATCGGCCCCGTATATCGCTGATGCGCCTGTTGCAAGCACCTCAATACGTTCAATTGCAGCCAACGGAATAGCATTCACATCAACAAAATTTTGCGTACCTGCTGCGAACGAACTTGGTGCAACACGGCGGCCATTGATTAAGGTTAATGTTGCTGAGGGGCCCATGCCACGCAAACTTGCTGCTGCTTGTCCGGCTGGGGTTGAGGTCGACGTACTGCCACTTTCACTGGTTGAGAACGTACCGGTTCCCCCTTTTAGTTGGGGAAGGTCTTGTAGTAATTCGTATACAGACGATGCGCCGGAGCGGGCGATATCGTCAGCGTTTAGGATGGTAATCGGTTGAGTTCCTTCGAGGTCGACACCCTTAATTCGTGACCCGGTTATTTCGACTCTCTCAATTGTTTCATTTTCAGAGTTTTCGCTTGATTGCGCATGTAATGTCGAACACATCGACATTGACGCGGCAATCGCTAGAGCTAACTTGTTATACATACTTCACCTTGGATTTGCTGAGTGGTGACGGTAATCAAAATTTAACGCTAGCATTACACTACAGCACACAAATGCGCTAACAGCATGCAAAACGCTATGTTTAGATTATCGTCGTCAGATTGTTTTTATTGTTGTGGTGGGTTGCATACCAATAGACAACACCACGGCGTGAACCGTGTGTCTACTCGTCGAACCACTCAGAAAGGTAGTGTGGTGAGTAGAAGTAGCAAACAAGCTGGTTGGCTTTTTTTAACATATCTTCATCTCGTGTTTTTTGACAATGCAAACTGGCTTGTGCTAGTTTGCCTCTCGCAAATGTTCATAAAATTTATATCACAGCTTTTTTTGTGATGACAAGCCCTTTTTTTAATTTTGATTGGAAATTAATCATGAACTTTGTGTCGTTGGTTTACAAATCACTTATGCTCATAGTTGCGTTAATGAGCATAAACGCCTCATCTCAAACGCTTTATTTAATTGGCGGTGCGTTAAAAACATGCTCTAGTATGTCGGGCAAAAATTGTGTTGAAAAAACGCACTTTTCGCCTGCAGCAAAAACACACTTATTGTATTTAGTTGATAAACACCGTATCGCTCAAATTAATCATTTATGGCCGAGCGAGAACGTGTCACACAAGCTCGCAACGCGAAAATTGCTTAATAAAATAAACAAAAAACGTCCATTATCAAAAGATCAGCTAGTCGATTTATTCAAGTTGCACGATAAACATCTATATCGCACTTGGAGTAATCAAGAATACAATTTCGTATTTGATATGTTGGAATTACCGCTCATCATCAATCAAAAACGTGTTATTGAGCAGGTGATAACGCAAAATAACCGTGTTGCGGCAAGCAGTGAGATTATCGATGAGATTGTTGCCAAAATCAAAACAACGAATTCGCGACGACTTCATCTAGTGACCGCATCATCGCGCGATCCATACGAATCGGCAGATTTTTACAACGGATTGTTTGATGCTTATGATATTGATGCCGCTTGGCTACCACTTACCCCTGCACTAAGCAAAGCAATTACAAAAAACGATTGCGATAATTTGGATAAATATCGTAATGAAATCAATCAGGTTTATAACCGAGAAGCGGTTTACCCAGATTTAACAAGCCAAGAACGTGCTCTATGTAACGGCGGTGTTAGTAATCTTATAGCGCAGCTTAAAAATAGTGATGCGATATTCTTTAATGGCGGAGATCAATCGTTGACCAAACAAATATTTGTTGACGCACAATCTCACCAGAGCTATCCGTGGACAGACGTGATCCGAACTCGTCACATTTTGATTGGTACAAGTGCGGGAACGGCTGTGCAGTCAGGCGGGCAAAATGAGCATGGCTTGGTTCCGATGATAACCAATGGCAGTAGTGTTAATGCGCTTAAAAATGGGGCATTTAGCGAGAGTGCACCGGCACAAAACTGTCATAACCATGGCGGTTGTTCAAAACTTGATTATGATGCGTTGACTTTTGAAGAGCTGGGGGGGTTGGGTACGTTTGACATAGGCATACTCGATACGCATTTTAGCGAACGTGGCCGCACCGTAAGACTTGCTGTTCTATTAGCACATAGCAACCAACAATTCGGGTTTGGCGTTGATGAAACGACGGTCCTAAAATTTGATTCACAAACACAGTATATGAAAGTCATTGGTAAGCAAGGTGTTGTTGTGATTGAATTTAAAAATAGTCACTTTCGTTATCATTTTATTCCGTCAGGGTATTCATTTGCTTTAAATGATTTAGCGACTAGCTCAAACGAATTCGTTGTCGAGACAAGAGGGCATGACATTATCGAAAACGGTATTAGTGATGCTGTAATTCGAGAAAAGCTGCAAGCTATGTGTGCTAATAAATTAGCCAAAGTCACGTTAAAAGAAGGGAGTTCGCCCGAACTCAGCGTTGTTTTTAAGCGCGACAATAAAACCCGTTGTGAGCGCCAAGCGGATGGTCGTTATCTAATAAAAAACATGCATTTAGCTCTTGCTAATCGCTAATGCGCAATAGCATAAAGTACAGGGTTGAATTGATAGACTTTAACCCTGTTATCTCTTGCCAATCTCATGACTAGGGTTCTTTTTTATGGCGCAAGAAAACAATTTAGAGCTTACGGTTAAACAGCTTCTCCTTGAAGGTAAGATGCGTTCGCAATATGAATTCATGTATACACTTGCTGAACTCGGCTTTTGTGGTGTGTCGCAATCTCGTATTTCACGTATGCTAACACGTTTAGGAGCGGTGCGAAGTAGAAATAATGCGGGTAACAGCGTGTATTGTCTAACGCAGAATGTGGCGGCACCGAGTCTAGAAAACTCAATTGAACACCTTATTGTGACCTGCGACTACAATCCATTTTTGGTTGTGTTGAAAACCCAATCAGGCGGCGCAGATGTGGTTGCTAGGTTGCTTGATACATTGCGGGATTCGTTACAAATTAGTGGTGCTATCGCAAGCGATGATACGGTATTTGTCACACCGAGCAAGGGTCAAAGTACTGAGCGATTATGTCAATTAATTGGTAATATTTTTTGATTAAATTATAAGTATTGTGAGTTGACAATAGGTAATCTAAATTACTTTGCTAAGTACAAAACGTCGTGTAACCATGAGGCAGGTTTGTTGCAAAACATCAAACCTGCTGAGTATATAACAAGTGAAGTATTAAATAAGCTCGGCGACTGAGCTCATTGCACTGTCGATCGCGCTTTGTAATATGTTTTTTTCGCTACCCGGTCCGATTGCTAATAGTTTGGCGCCGGTGGTGGGTTCACCTTTGTAAGGTCGTACATATACTTCGCCATCAGGACAACGCTCAAAATAAATAAAGTGGGGTTCGTTTGCGACTTTTGTGCACCCTTTAACCCGTAATATCGAGCGTGGTAGAGACTCACAAATTTCTTTTATTACCATATAGTTGGGTAGGCTTGGTAAATCTACTGAGCTCGACGCCCAATGGGCTTTGTGGTGCTCTAGTTTGGTTGTTCTGTTTTCAGTTTGCGTCAATTCTGGTAATTGCGAAATGTTCAGTTCATCGCAGGCGACTATGGTTGCACTTGGGTTTATTTCGCGAATACTTTTATAGACTTTTTCGAGGTGACTTGGTTTTACTTTATCTAGATGTGATAACGCAATTAACGAAGAAACTTGAATTTGATTTGCTTCAAGGGCATTTGCCTCGTTACGTGATTGCCAGTTTTTTGCGTCAACCACCGATATTTGAATTGGCGGTAAAAAACGTTCGTCAATCCCGACCCCTAAAAAACCCATTAAAGAGCACGCATCTGTGGTTCCATTTGCTTCAATTAGCGTAATGCCATTGCACCGCTCTGGGATACGATTGACAGCCTCTCTTAATTCGCTAATTCCACTACAGCAAATGCAACTCCCACTCAGTGGTTTAAGCCATTTTGGCTCGATTGATTGGCTCAGTTGGTCAATGTCTAAATTGGCATTCTCATAGTCGTTTAGCACCACGAAGGGTTGCCAGTTTTTTTCGGTTGCTTGCTCAACGAGCTGTTTTAGTAATGTAGTCTTGCCGGCCCCTAAAAATCCGACAATAACAATTATCGCTTCCATTTAATCTCCAAGTTACGTATTAGCAGTTATTTGGCAAATTTAATTTCGAAGTTGTTTTGTACATTTGCTTGGCTTAGTCAATAAAATCAAGTGTGATAACGAGACGTTGAGTACCGACTAATTGATGTGGAGAGCGATGTACGATGGCTGAGTGTTCGTTATTGTGCCAACCGGAACCTTTTAACAATACAACGTCACCTTTCTCAAGTTGTTCAATGTCTTCTTTGCTTTGATAAATTCCTGATTCGTCATCTGTTTTTCCAGCACTTGCGGCGCCGAGTTTAGCGTAATTGGCTTTGTCGTATGGTAACCACTGTGTTGCGACGCCACTGAGTGTTGAAACGAGCCGGCATGGGATGCGATCGATATGAAATTTTGGGCACATTGCTTTATTTAGTACGGTAAGCCGCAAACCTACTCGCGGCAATTCAAATAGCGTACAAAACATATCGACAAGTGTGTGCAAATGATCGCAAAGCGCTGGCATTGATTCAAATACATCATTGTGAGCATGCAGTTGGCTATGAAGGTTATCGGGGGTCGCGGCGATGACCACGTTTAGGTCATCGGTATGATTTAACAAGTTGTCGACGTTGTCGACAACTTGCTGGTTTAATGTATGTTTCCATATAGCAATATTGACGTCGTCTCGATATATATCGCTTAGGATGACCGGTTGTGACGAGCAAACGGCAACACGTTCATTCGATATTGGTGACAGTTGTTCTGCTTGTGCTAGCATAGTTATTTTCCCAATGCTCTTTTGGTAAACGGTGAAACGTTGTGGGTGTAACAATTAATATATTGTTGCAGTGTAATGTTATACTGTAGCGGTTTGCAAGTGTGGCGGACTAGTTACGGTCAAATAGTAGCGGCATTGCATGGTTTGTAGATTCAATAATGTCGTTTTGACTTTATGGGCAGAGGGCATTGACGAATGTGCATCGAATCGAAAGGGTATCAATGAAAGAGTAGGGCGTGTATTTCATGCACGCCCCTCATGTGTTGCTGTTTTATATAATTTATCAATTAAGTCGTTGTTTAACTTAAAGCGGGTAAAACCCCCGCAATTTGTGCAAATTGCGCAGAAACGATAATAACGCCGCATGTTGCGGCAAGTATCAATGCGCTGCGACCGCCAGCAACCTGATAACCGGCCACTTCTCGTTTTCTTTGTTGCCAAACCATGGCTACAGGCAAAAATACAGCAAGCACTGCGAGTGCAATTGCGGCATATCCGAGTGCCATAATAAATCCTTGTGGGAAGAATAGGGCAAAGCCAAGCGGCGGTATAAAGGTGATCATAGCGGTCTTAACACGCTGTTGGTAGCTGTCGTTGTGCTTTAGCGCATCTGCAAAAAAGTCGAATAAGCCAAGGCTGACACCTAAAAATGAGGTCGCCAGTGCCAAGTCAGCAAACCAAGTGACTGCGCTTGCTAGTTGTTGGCTATTAGCCACGGATGACATAAAGCTGACAAAACTGTTCAATCCTTTTTGTTGGACTAAAGTATCTTGATGTGCAATACCTAGACTTAAAAGTTGCCAAAAAATATAGAGAACAAGGGGCAGTGAGGCGCCAAAAATCATGACGCGGCGTAACTGTTTAATGTCGACGCCGACATATTTCACGATAGATGGGATTGAACCGTGAAAGCCAAATGATGTAAAAATCACCGGTAACGCAGTAATGACTAACCCTTGTTGTAGCGGCAGTTCGAGCAAGTATTGACCATCGACATGCGGGGTCAGCATATAAAAGATGCTGGCGAGCGCAATTATTTTTACTGTAAAGAGAACTTGATTGAGTCGGTCAACCGTTTTTGTGCCCAGGCTTATTATGGTGGCGACGACCACAGCCAATAAAACTGAACCAGCCTGACTTGGCACTGAAAATGAAAACGCACTTTCGAGTTTTTGTTGTAATTGGCCGCCACCTCCCGCGATATAAGCAGCACATAACGCATAAAACAAAAACACCATCGATATATTTGCAATAAACTGACCTTTGTTACCAAGTAATTTCTTCGCAAGTGTATTGAGTGTGGCCGTATGTTCAGCATGTTGGTGGAGTTCGAGCATGAGTAAGGCGGTATAGGTCATCAGTGCCCACGCGGCAAAAAGGAGAATGAGTGAGGTTGAAAACCCTAAACTAGCAGACGCTATGGGCAAGGCTAGCATACCTGCACCTATGGTTGTTCCGGCAATGATTAACATACTGCCAATCGTTTTATTATTTAGCACAACTTTCCTCAATATTTAGTGAGAGACGCTGCACCTTAGCGTGATAATACTAAAAGTCAAAATTAAAGAGGTTAAATAACCTTAACTAAACGTAACCTCTGATTTACAAGTTTCAGTGTTGGGTATGAAAATATTGACAACATTCGCGTAAAGGCGATTACTATGCAGTAAGTTAGACTGCGAAAAATGTGGGTTGTATGTCGCTATACCAAAATTGGTCGGGCGTAAAACATAATATCAACGTAGTCGTGACTTTATGATATGGTTCGGTATGATACTTCATCGCATTTAAGTATTACACATACCGAAAATACACCATTCTTAGCTCAAATAAATAGGAACGTTGCAACCCCGATGCAAGATTTAACGAAAGGAAATATCTCCAAACACATCATTGCGATGGCGGGTCCAATTGCCATTGGCTTGTTTGTTCAAACTCTCTACTTTTTAGTCGACCTTTATTTTGTTGGTCAATTAGGTGGCGCGGCGATTGCGGCGGTGAGTAGTGCCGGAAGCGTTTTTTTCTTTGTCATGGCGCTTACTCAAATTTTAAATATCGGCTGTGCCACCTTAGTGTCACATGCTGTTGGGCGAAAAGATAACCAAGAGGCAAACCATGTTTTTAATCAAGGGTTACGTCTTGGTGTATGGGCGACATTCGTATTTTTGGTCGTGGGCTATGCATTTGGCCATATATTCTTTTCGTTTTTAGCAGCAGATCTTGAAATGAAAGAACTTGCACTTGATTACTTTTATTGGTTTTTACCGTCCTTGTTATTGCAATTTGTTTTTACTGCATTAAGCGCCGCACTGCGTGGTGCAGGCGTGGTAAAGCCCGTGATGGGGATCTCAATGTTGGGGGTTGTGCTCAACATTATTCTATCCCCAGTGCTTATTTCAGGTTGGGGTACCGGGTATGCGATGGGCGTAATGGGTGCAGCACTTGCGAGCAGTGTATCCATGTTGCTTTCATTTGTGTTACTAATCCGTTACTTCAATACCAAGGAATCATATTTAGTCGCAGATTGGTTTTCTTTAAAGCTTGAAAAAAACATGGTGCGAAAAATTTTAACTATCGGATTACCGTCTGGCGGTGAATTCTTTTTAACCTTTTTATATATGTCGATCATTTATTGGGCACTCAGCGGTTTTTCGGCAAATGCACAAGCAGGCTTTGGCTTAGGTGTGCGATTAATGCAGTCGCTGTTTTTGCCGGTTATGGCAATCGCATTTGCGGCGCCTGCAATCGCCGGACAAAACTTTGCGGCGGGTAAACACGAACGTGTTATTGAAACATACCGTAAAACGGCATGGTTAACGTGTTCGATGATGGGCATGTTAATGATTGTGTGTTTATGGGTGCCTGAAATGTTTGTAACTGGATTTACCGACAATTCGGAAGTCATTTTGGTTGCGGCGACATTTTTAAGTTTTATCGGCTTGAATTTTGTTCCCGCAGGATATGTTTTTGCGGTTTCTGGTATGTTTCAAGCTCTCGGCAATACCTGGCCTGCTTTATTGAGTACAGTATGCCGTTTAACCTTGTTTGCCATTCCGGTTATTTACATGGCGGGTCAAGATTCGTTTTATATTGAACAAATTTGGTATTGCTCAGTTGCCACCGTATTCATACAAGCAATAATTAGTCATATATTACTAAAACGCGAGTTTAAAAAGCGCTTGAACACAACAAAAGAGCGAGAGGTTTCAGAGCAAGTCGCATAATATTTAAAAGCTCGATGCAATTTGGTTGCATCGAGCTGCAATAAGCGCTGACTAATTAGAATGACAGCTTGTTTAAAATGTCATCGTCAACATTGTTTGAGAGTGTGACTTTCAGTTTAGGAGTTCGCTCCATTTCACGTTTTATGGCAAAGTTAGCTTCTTCATTACGCGCCCAGCTGCGACGTGCAATACCATTATTTACATCAAACAGGAGCATTGATTTTAAACGACGCTCAGCGTCATTTGACCCATCTAGTAACATGCCAAAACCACCGTTGATCACTTCACCCCAACCAACACCGCCACCGTTATGAATTGATACCCAAGTGGCACCACGGAAACCGTCACCAATCACGTTATGAATCGCCATATCAGCTGTAAAGCGACTGCCATCATAGATATTTGATGTTTCACGGAAAGGTGAATCCGTGCCTGATACATCGTGATGATCACGGCCAAGAACGACAGGGCCTATCTCACCGCGTTCAATCGCATCGTTAAAGGCTTTTGCTATTTTCATGCGGCCTTCGGCATCGGCATATAATATGCGTGCTTGTGAGCCTACAACCAGTTTGTTTTGCTTCGCGTCTTTGATCCAAGTGATGTTATCTTGCATCTGCTGCTGAATTTCTTCAGGCGATTGCGCCATAATCTCTTCAAGTACGGTTGCAGCAATGGCATCTGTTTTATCGAGGTCTTCTGGTTTGCCTGATGTGCAGACCCAGCGAAATGGGCCAAAGCCATAGTCAAAACACATAGGACCGAGAATATCTTGAACATAAGACGGGTATCTAAAGTCAATGCCGTTTTCAGCCATAACATCGCCGCCTGCGCGCGATGCTTCAAGCAAGAATGCATTACCGTAGTCGAAGAAGTAAGTGCCTTTCGCAGTATGTTTGTTTACTGCATCCGCGTGTCGCTTAAGTGTTGCTTGTACTTTTTCTTTAAATACCTCAGGCTCTTCACGAATAAGGCGGTTTGACTCTTCATAGCTAATATCGACAGGGTAATAACCGCCTGACCATGGATTGTGTAATGATGTTTGGTCTGAACCAAGGTGAATGAAAATATCTTCAGATAAAAAGCTCTCCCATACATCAACAATATTACCTATATAAGCAATCGACACCACTTCTTGGTTTTCTTGCGCTTTACGTACGCGTGTTACGAGTTCTGGCATATTATCGACTAACTCGTCGACCCAACCTTGCTCATGACGCTTGATGGCAGCTTTGGGGTTTACTTCAGCACATACCGTAATACAATTTGCAATGTTACCAGCTTTTGGCTGTGCACCACTCATACCGCCAAGACCTGCGGTTAAAAATACCTTGCCTTTGGGGCTTTCGCCTTTATTGAGTACTTTTCTAAATGCGTTCATTACAGTAATCGTCGTGCCATGAACAATACCCTGCGGCCCAATATACATAAATGAACCCGCAGTCATTTGACCATACTGAGTGACGCCTAATGCATTGAATTTTTCCCAATCATCTGGTTGTGAATAGTTCGGTATCATCATACCGTTTGTCACAACCACACGTGGTGCATCTTTTGAAGACGGGAACAATCCCATAGGGTGGCCCGAGTACATGTGAAGCGTTTGGTCTTCTTCCATTTCGCTTAAGTATTTCATCGCGAGTAAATACTGTGCCCAGTTTTGGAATACAGCACCATTGCCACCATAGGTAATTAATTCTTCTGGGTGTTGTGCAACCGCAGGATCTAAATTGTTATCGATCATCAACATGATTGCCGCAGCTTGCTCACACTTGGCTGGATAGTCTGAAATTGAACGTGCTTTCAATTCATAGTTTGGCTTAAAGCGATACATGTAAATACGGCCAAAGTCTTTGAGCTCTTGAGCAAACTCAACAGCTAATTCGCCATGCCACTCTTTCGGGAAATAACGCAGTGCATTGCGTACCGCGAGTTGTTTTTCTTCAGCGCTTAAAATGTCTTTGCGTTTTGGTGCTTGGTTTACGCCTGCTGGGTATGTTCTCGGTTCTGGCAACACATTTGGAATACCCTGGCTAATTAGTTTTTGAAATTCATTTAGGTTCATGTCAGTGTTCCTTAATTCGCTGTAACAGTGAAAGCTTGTGACTTGACAAACTCAACCATGGCATCAATATCCGGCTTAAGCAATCTATCTTCTTCTAACTTAGCAACCTGAGTACGGATCAGCGCGTGGTTTTTTTCAATGATGTCTGAACAGGTGTTAGGGCGTCTAAAATCAATAGCTTGTGCCGCGTACATAAGTTCGATTGCAAATATTTTCTCAAGGTTGCCCAAGATTTGATTAAACTTGCGGCCCGAAATACTGCCCATTGAAACGTGATCTTCTTGGCCCATAGAGGTTGGCACGCTGTCTGCCGAAGGCGGGAAACAAAGAGACTTGTTTTCTGTTACTAACGCAGCTGTTGTGTATTGCGGGATCATCATACCAGAATTTAGTCCGCCCGAGGTTGTCAGAAGTCGTGGTAAACCGTGTAAACCTTCTAGTAATAGATAACAGCGGCGATCTGAAATATTACCGAGCTCAGCGGCTGCAATTGATGCGTAGTCGAGCACCATTGCAAGCGGTTGACCATGGAAGCTGCCGCCAGAAATTGCTTCTTCATCACTAATTACAATTGGGTTGTCAGTAACCGAATTCATTTCAATTTCAGCAAGTTCTTTTAAATGGTGATAGGCGTTGCGTGACGCGCCGTGAACTTGCGGAATACAGCGCAATGAGTATGGATCTTGAACGCGATCACACTCTCCGTGAGACGCCATATTTTGCGAATCTTTAAATAGACGGCGCATGCGCGATGCAACTTCAATATTGCCTTCAAATGCGCGAATTGCATGTAGTTCTTCTCTAAACGGTGATTCACTGCCTTGCATACCTTCGATACTCATGGCGCCGGCAATATCCGCAAGGTCGAGTAAGTATTTCATTTTAGTCAGGCCAGTGATAGCGTGAGATAGAATAAATTGGGTCCCGTTAATCAGCGCTAAACCTTCTTTAGCGTGCAACTCCATTGGTGATAAACCATGAGCGGATAAGACATCAGCCGCGGGTTTGATTTCGTCTCCAACCCAGAATTCACCTTCGCCAAGAAGAGGCAAGAACAAATGAGAAAGTGGGGCCAAGTCACCTGACGCGCCTACAGAGCCTTGCTCAGGCACGACTGGAATGATGTCGAGCTCGATAAATTTAAGCATGCGCTCAACTGTTTCGAGACGTATACCAGAAAAACCTTGGCTAAGGGCATGCACTTTGGTGATAAGCATTAGTTTTGAAATTGGCTTTGCAATGGGGTTACCAACACCGACTGCATGGGTGATGAGTAAGTTCTTTTGCAGCAAGCTGGTTTCTTCAGGTGTGATTTGCGTATCACATAATGGGCCAAAGCCGGTGTTAATGCCATAAACGGCTTCACTCGATGCAGCCATTTTGTTTACACGTTGACGGCTTATATTTATTTTATCGATTGCTTCTTGGCAAAGCTCGGTTTGAATTTTGCCATCGGCAATAGCGTTAACTAGGTCTAAATTTAGTCGGTCTATACCGTATCTAAACATCATACTTCTCTCCTTAATCACATCTGAAATGAGATAATTTATCGACGCATGGTAGCTTGCTGTGTACGTTTTATAAATGCATAATAATCGTTATTCATTCCGGATTTATCGAACTAAATCGTGTTTGTCTAAATTGTAGGCTAACTATCTGAAGTTACGATTATTAAAAGGAGCAACTGTGCAAGTTCATGACGTCGATTTAAGGTTATTACGGATCTTTGTTGCGATCGTCGAATGCGGCGGCCTGTCAGCCGCCGAATCGCGGTTGAATATTGGACGCTCAACAATTAGCTCACATTTAGCTGACTTAGAAGTGCGTCTTGGTATTAAATTGTGTAACCGTGGACGCAGTGGCTTTGAGCTAACTGAACCTGGTCGAATAACATACCAAGCATCACTTGAACTGTTGCAGCAATGCGATGCTTTTGCAACGACTGTGGCAAGTTCTAAAAACGAACTATCAGGTCGTGTCACGATTTCAACAATCGATACTATGGTGAGCGATCCTCGCTCTTGTATAGCGCTAGTAATCGCCGCACTGAAAGCAAAAAGCGATCAAATTCAGTTTGATATAAACGTGTGTGAAGCTAGGGAAGTTGAAACATCGGTTGTTAATGGGCGTTCACTTGTTGGCTTGGGAGTGAGCCGTCATCATTTGCGCGGGCTCGACTATTATCCGCTATATGATGAAACTAACTATTTATATTGTGGCAAAGGCCATGCTCTGTTTAATAGTAACGAAGCGCAGACAAAAAAGTTATTAAAAGAAGCCGAAGTGATTACCAGTAACTATATGCGTGATAAAGAAGTGCGTAATGATGGTTTACATTACCCGAATAGCGCGACTGCGTACCATGACGAAGGCATTGCACACCTGATTTTGTCTGGCCAGTTTATCGGCTATTTACCGGAGCATTACGCTCGTTTTTGGGTTGAAAAAGGTGCCATGAAATCAATTTTACCGTCACAATACTCATATAAAATTCCGGTTATGTTGATCACCAATAAAACGAATATTAGTTCGCCTGTCGCAAATGCGCTGACAAACGAAATCAAATCGATTTACGAGGGTAAGTAAATGATTAACGTTAGACCGTAATCACGGAATGGCGCGACTTTTTGATGGGCGCCTAAGTTTAGTATGATACACCTCGTTAATATTAATAAATTGTAACGTATCGTAAACGGGGACTGTTACAAGACTGCGAATTAGTTTATGTTTTAGACGTCTAAAAAGGAGTTAAAATGTTAAAAACAACTTTATTGAGCGCGGCTATTGTGACCGCAAGTCCAGGTGTCCATAAGCTGGAGTCTGAATACCTTGTCAGCTTTCCAAGCGATGAGATTAAAACTAAAGCCAAAATTAGTTTTCATCATGGCTTAATTGCAGATCAGAAAAATGGTGTGCTATTCACATTGAAACCAAAAGAAAAAGAAATATTAGAAAGCTTTGGCGCCAAGGTGAAACCAGCAGAAGACACAGTAGCGGCGTTTTATGAACAGAAAAAAGCAACTTTTCAAGGCTTAAATGATACAGGCATACCTGGTTACAGTTGTTATGCGACAGTAGAAGAAACACTGTCGCAAATAGAGCAAATGGCACTGGATAATCCTGATTATGCGGAAGTTATTGATATTGGTGACTCATGGCAAAAACAAAATAATGGCACAGGTTACGATTTAAAGGTTTTAAAAATTGGTAAAAAGAACCAAGTTGATCCGCCTATTTTATTTATCCAAAGCGCGATGCATGCAAGGGAATTGGCAACAGCAGGTTTAACACTTGATTTTGCGAAAAAGTTGTTTGATGAGCGTACCTCAGATGCTGATATCGCATGGATATTGGATAATCGCGAAATCCATATCCTATTCCAAACCAACCCTGACGGGCGCAAGATTGCTGAAACCGGTATCTACCAACGAAAAAATGTGAATGAAAACCATTGCAGTAGCGGTTCAGTGGGTGTCGATTTAAACCGTAACTTTAGTTTTGCATGGGGCACTGTGCCGGGTGGTTCGAGTGGCAATGCATGTTCACAGACGTTTCGAGGACCAACCCCAGGCTCTGAGCCAGAAGTAAATGCACTTGAACAATATGCGCGCAGTATTTTCCCTGATAGTCGCGGACCGAATGATACAGATGCCGCGCCTGAAAATACCAAAGGACTTTATTTAGATATACATAGTTACAGTGAACTTATTTTATGGCCTTGGGGCGGCACAGATACACCTGCGCCAAATCAAAAAGGCTTAGAAGCACTCGGTAAAAAACTTGCGTATTTTAATGGCTATTACCCAACGCAATCAGTCGGGCTCTATCCAACCGATGGTACATCTGATAACTTAGCGTATGGTGAATTGGGCGTGGCTCATATCACCTTTGAACTCGGTACTGAGTTTTTCCAGCAATGTGACTTTTATACTGACAATCTAAAAAGCAGTAATATAAAAGCCTTAATGTACGCAGCAAAAGTCTCAGCAGCACCGTATATGCTAACGCAAGGTCCTGACCTAATTCGTATAAGGCAAGAAGCTGAAAATGGGCAATTAGTGATTACCGCTACAGCAACGGATAAACGCTTTAGTACTAAAAATGGTATAAACCCGACGCAACCAATATCACAAGTACGTTATTCATTTGATGGCTTACCAAACGACACAAACAGCCAACTTGCAGTGTTTAGTGATGGCAATGCCGATAGTGAAGAGGAAGCGATTAAAGTCCCTGTGCCGCAAGAAATATTGCAAACTGCGAAAGCAACTGTCTATATGCAGGCGAAAGATACTGAAGGGTATTGGGGCCCAGTGAGTGCCTATCATCTTGATATGACACCGCCTGTTGCATCGGGTAATGCAACGTGTAATGGTGCAAAGTGTGCGTTAACTGCCACTAATACGAAATCGAGTTATCAATACACTTGGTTAATGCCAGATGGTACTATCTACGATGGGGCCAATCTCGAATTGGTTATGCCAGATATCGGAAACTATCCAGTTGAACTGACCGCGACAAACGCAATCGGATTGTCTCACAGCGTACAAGTGGACGTAAATGTTACTGAGTTATTGGCGCCAACGGTTCAGCTAAGTCAAACGTGTACTTATTTAGAATGCCAATTTAGTGCTGAAGGCTCGAGTGATGAAGATAGTGAAACATTGTCTTATTCGTGGGACTTTGGTGATGGTAATTCATTGAGTGAGATGTCTGGTAGTCATACCTACACAGCCGATGGCAATTATACAGTTACTGTGACAGTCACTGATGAACACCAGCAAAGTAGTACGAGCGAAGTTGTTGTGAGTGTTGCAGCTGAAGTCGTCGATCCTCCTGTCGTTGTGCCGGATGAACCTGAACCTCAAAAGAAAAGTTCTGGTGGAGGTTTTGGCTTTTTGAGTCTATTGCTATTACCATTGTTGTTTAGAAGAAAAACATAAACACAATAGTGTAAAAACAGATGAAAGCGCGTTTAAATAACGCGCTTTTTATTTGCACCAAATAGTAAATTAATTTTGAATTTGAACGATTTTATTTATAAAAGTAATGATTTAATGCTAGTGTTAAAGCAAATTATAATAAGAACTTTAGGTATGTGTGTGTCTCGTTTTTTTCGCATTTTTTTGATTGTCAATTTATGCCTTTTATCAACAGCAATTAAAGCCCAAATTTCGCATATTAGTTTACATGATGTTGAGTCAGCGTTTGATAAGCCCTTTAGCGTAAGATTAAATATTGTTGAACAAGCTGAAACTCAGCTGCAATTGCAATTTATTTTGATACAAAATAACCAACAAATATCACTTAAGCCAGCGCGGCTAAGCCGATATATGTTAAGGGTCACAAGTACTGAAACACTTGCTGAACATGCTGCCATTTATGTATATCAGTTAATCAATAATCAATGGCAAAAAATTGAAGTGATCCCGGTTAGTGGCGACCCGATCTTTGATCACCAAGTCGTGTTACCAACTGCCAGCCAAAAGCGAACCCCAATAATTGCCAAAACGAGCACTACTGAGCCGGTAAATTCCAAATCACTCGATTCGATATCAACAAACTCTCCCACTGAGTCATGTATGCTTAAACGCGTTGGCAATGAAACATTATGGAGTTTGGCTACACGCTATAGTCTGCAGTGGCAAATTGATGTTTTCAGCGCCATGATCGCAATTTACCGCGTTAATATAAATCAATTTGGTAATCAACACATTGGTTTATTGCGCAATGATGTAACCCTCGTTTGTCCGAGTGAGGCCATTTTAGAAAAAGTGGGCGATAAAGCGAAAATGAAGTCTGAATTTCAAAGACTCAATGCGCTACCCAAAAAATAGTCTGTATGACGCTAGATTAGTTCAAATCTAGCGTCGACAACTACCTTAATTACATACACTTTTTAACAATCGTTTACTGCTTCTTACTGACATCGACTTTTCCTTTTCCTATATTGGTACCAATTTTAACAATCACATCACGGAGTGATAAATGAAGCATTTGATTTCCTTTTCTTTATGTTCGATTGCACTAATTGGTTGCGGCGGAGGCTCTAGTAAAAAATTAGAACCAATAAAAGTGGAACCCAACAAATTCGAATCAGTTGCGACACAAATAGAAAAAGACAGAGTCGCGAATCAAGCGGGCGCTGCATCGATTGCTATTTACCATAATGGACAAGTTGTGTATGCCAATGCTGTTGGTAAAACACGGGTAGGCGGTTCCACCGATGCTAGCAGCGATACGTTGTTCCAACTCGGCTCGACGACCAAAGTATTTACCAATTTAGCGGCCTTAAAACAAATGGAGCAGGGTAAATATTCAATGCAATCAAAGCTGGTGGATGTGCTGCCATCTCTTTCTTATCCAAACACTCAGCGACATGATTGGCAAGGTATTCAGGTAGATTGGTTAATGACGCACCAGGGGGCGTTTGACGACGACTACGAGGGTATAGAAGTTGACACGCCATTGCTGGAGTTTATGAATTCAGAATATGCAATCGACAATGGAATTATGAATAAACCAGGTGAATTTTTTAACTACAGTAACCCTAACTTTTCATTTTTAGGCGCCATCATTGCCCATCAATCAGGAATCGATTACAAAGACTATATGAAAACTGAAGTTTTCTCCCCACTAGGCATGGCCCGTACGACATTTAGTCGTGACGAGGTTGTCGCGGATGGTGATTATGCGCTTGGCAATTACATCACTGAAACGGGCTTAAAGCCGGTTACTGAAATCGGCCAACTGGACAATAGTGATGCGATTTTGCCAGCCGGAAACTTTACATGGTCGACACCGAGTCAAATGATGAACATGGCCAAATTTATTTTAAATGGCAATAGCGATTTATTGTCAGACCAAAATCATCAAAAACTCATTGCAAAGCAAGTGGTTGTTCCTAGCCCAATAGAAAATCATTATGGTTTAGGTTTGTTTGTACAAGATGGTTTTGTTCATAATAATAGCTGGGTGCCAATGAAACACTACAGCCATGGGGGCAATACGAGAGGCTATACCAGCATGTTTTATGTATTTCCTGAACATGATCTAGCAGTATCAATATTGAGCAGTGGTTATGCTGATGACTTTACGAGTACATTGGTGAGCGCAATTGATGCTGTGATCGATTTGCCGCAAACACAAACGATTCCACTTAAACCCGTTAAACCAGACCACCATGCACTCTATGCAGGAACTTATAGCGCGGATGGCATTGTCATTAATATAGGTGTTAGTGAGGATAAGTTAACTATATCGGTGCCCGCACTTGATTTGGATGGAGTCAATTATAGTAGAACATTAGTTCCGGTTGGTGGCGATACCTATATGGTAACGCTAGATGGCGAACCGCTTTATTTTAACTTTATCGCACAAGAACAAGGTAAACCTTACACTTACTTTGCTAATCGTGGTGTCGTTGCAACGCGAGTTAATGCACAATTTACGGGGACCCCAGGTGATGTCACTAAGTTTATCTTAAATAGTAAAAAACAAAATCACATACATTAACAGTGACAGGGCGAGTGCCGGCACGCTTATACGTTCGGCACTATTTCATTAATTTGTTTTTATAACGACACTAAATTGACATACTTACCCATAAAAATAGTGCTAACACTAAGTTCGGACTATTTTTATGTTACTGAATTCACCTTATATACACCCTCTTAGAACAAGCCCGAGTAGGGCAATAGATGCGGTTTTGTTTTTAAAAAAGCTGATCAATTTTGAATCGGTAACGCCACACCATGCGGGGTCAATGAACTGGCTGAACGCCGAGCTCGAGGTGCTTGGTTTTAAGGTTGATATGTTCACTAGTAATGGCGTCACTAACCTTATTGCAACACTTAATTTTTCCGATGGGCCATCATTTGCTTTTGCTGGACATTTAGATGTTGTGCCAGCCAATGAGTCTGATTGGCAATATCCCCCGTTTGGCGCACATGAAAATAATGGCGTGATCTATGGGCGTGGTGCTGCTGATATGAAAGGCGCGATTGCGGCAATGTTAAGTGCAACGAAGCATTGGCTTCGTGCCGAACAGAATCGAAAAGGCACTTACTATTGGTTGATCACCAGTGATGAAGAGGGCGAGGCACTTTATGGAACAAAAGAAATTATGGCAAGGCTCGCAAATAATGGCATTACACTTGATGCATGCCTCGTGGGTGAACCGACATGCGATAAAAACATTGGCGATACCATTAAGAATGGTCGTCGCGGTGCAATCTCTGGCACAGTTGAAGTAATTGGAAAATCGGGCCATGTCGCTTATGCGCAAAATACCATAAATGCACTTAACGTGAGTTGTAATATGATGCAAGCTCTTGATTCACTTCAATGGCTTAATGACCCAGAAGGTTCTCAAACAAGCTTACAGCTAACCAATGTGGTTGTTCCAAATGCAGTCGACAACGTCGTACCAGGTCGGTGTTTTTTTGATTTCAATGTACGTTATAGCCACGGCTATAGCGGCGAGCAGATTAAACGTTGTGTGACAGCTGCAATTGGTGATTGTGGCGAGTTTGATATTTCTTGGCAAAGACCATGCGAGCCATATTATACGGGACCGAGCAATAACCAACAGTTTGATTTATTGACGATTGCCGAACACGTTTTATACCACCAATTCGGCCGTTATCCAAAGTTATCAACGTCTGGCGGCACATCAGACGGGCGATTTATCGCAAATGAAGATACTCAGGTCATTGAATTTGGCTTGCGTAACTACTCGATTCATCAAGTCAATGAACATGTCACTATCGATGAGTTGGAACAAGTGACATGTGTTTATAGTGAGATATTAAGTAAGGTATTTGATGTGAATTAATCAGTTTGTATGAAAAGTGCCGTTCAGTTGATTTGAACGGCACTTGTTCGCTATGTTATTGAACTGGGTTTAAATATCGTTTTGCTTTTTTAGGTTTAAGTTTGTGTAAATCAACCAGCACTAACGCGTCAATACAATAATTAAAGTCTGGGTCTAGGCTAAAGCTCTCAAAGGTAACACCGCCTTGCTCACACACCTCACTATATTGCTTAAATAAAGTCGGCACCTGCGCTCCCATGGTCGCCAACAATGATTTGAGTTGTTTAAAATCAGCGGTTTGATCGTTTCCAGCAAACAACTTATCGAATTCTTCTTTTTGTTGCTGTGTGATTTTATATTGGCGTTTTGCACTTGCCCTTGGTGTGCAAGGACTGAAATAGTGTTGATAAAAATAGACTAGCAGTGCTTTTGCCGTTTCGGGCATTGAATTTGAAACACTCACCGGCCCAAATAAATAACGATATTGCGGATAGCGACTGACAAATGCACCAATGCCAAACCATAAATAGTCTAAACTTCGCAGTCCCCAATACTTAGGTTGCACAAAGCTTCGACCAAGCTCTAAACCTTGCTCAAAATAGGGCGCCATCGCAGGGTTATAATCGAACAAGGTATCGGTATAAAGCGCGTCTATGCCCGAACACTCGGTCAGCTTTTTAGTGTCCGCTAAGCGATATGCACCTGCTAATTCAAGCTCGTTGGCATCCCACAATATAAGATGTTGATAGTCCATATCAAATTTATCGATGTCGCGACGTTTGCCCGTGCCTTCGCCAACTGCACGAAATGCTATTTCTCGTAATCGGCCAAGCTCTCTAAAGATTGCCGAGCTGCCATTATAGCGGTACAAGTAAATCGAAATATTGTCTTGGCTTTTACCGAGTAATTCGCAAGACTCTATTTCTGATTTGAGTGCTTGTCGACACTCCGGCAAAGCGATTGGTTTTTCTGTTTTGAATAGACCATCTTTTTTGCTGCCGAGTCGATAAAGATGCTTTTTAATTAAATGGCAAATAGCCTGATCACTGAGGTGCTCTATGCGATAGCTGTCAGAGGGAATAGGTGCGCCAATTTCGAGCTCAAGCGCTTTGCGCTTGTGTTTAAACATTTCGTTAACTAATAGCAAACTCGCCATCGGTTTATAAATCATCGACGTACCATAAAATAGTGGTGAGTTTTTCGCTTTGATATGGACCGGGATAACACTTGCGTTAGCACGTTTTGCCATGCGTAAAAATCCCGGGTTCCATTTACCGTCTTTGATGCCCATTGGGCTAAGGCGACTGACTTCACCGGCTGGGAATATAAGTAATGCGCCTTGATGTTTAAGGTGACGATGTATGTTTTGTAATTCAGTTTTAAGGCTCGTACCTGACATGTTGTCAACTGGTAAAAGGTGTGAATGCAATGGCTTAAGAGACATCAATAAACGGTTAGCGACTACCTTTATGTCACTTCGAACTTTTGCCAGCAAAGCGATTAATGCAAGTGCATCAAGCGAACCAATCGGGTGATTTGCAACAATAACCAGAGGGCCATTATTTGGAATGTGTTCTAACTGTTTTGCTTTGTAGTGGGTATTAAATTCAAATTCTTCGAGAACTTGCTCAATAAACTCAATGCCCTGCAAATGCGGGTAGTTTTTTTCAAAATCAATAAACTCTTGTTCGTGCAAGAGATAATCTAACCCTTTTTTAACCACTTTTTTGACTCGTGGCGAGCTATCAAGCTGAGGTATATTTTGCTCTATCACTTTGTCGATACTGATCATAAATGCCTCACTGCATTTTGTTTTTATACAGTTTTTAGACTAGAAAATGAATGCGTCGAAAATGGGTCAAATAGGTGACGTTTTTATGACTGTGTTGTTTTTTCTTTATTTTTATTTTCATTGCGTTAAGGTAATTCTTTGCCATTTACTGACGGTCAATTATGAAATTACATATCGATATTATTGATGCTTTTACACAAACCTTGTTTGGTGGCAACCAAGCGGCTGTCGTGGTATATGATAGTTGGCTTGAGGTCGACCTGATGCAGCAAATTGCGACAGAAAATAACTTAGCAGAAACTGCGTTTGTAGTAGAACACGCAATCGGTGAATACAGCATTCGTTGGTTTTCGCCTATGACGGAAATTGCGTTTTGTGGGCACGCAACGCTCGCCGCTGCATATGTTTTGTTTTCTAAACATACGCATCTAACATCACTTAATATCTATGCCGACGCGGTTGGCAAAATGCGTATAAATAGGCTCGACAATAATGCGATAGAAATGCAGTTCCCTAATCAAAAACCATGGCAAGTCGATGCGGCTCCAGAGGCGTTAATAAAAGGGCTTTCTATCAAACCGCACAAAATATTACAGAATACTCAGGCTTACTTTGCTATTTATAAGTGCGAGCGTGACGTTCATAATGTTGTTATGGACCGCGACAAAATAATAAAGTTGGCACCGCTTGACGTAGTTGTCAGTGCGCCAGCTAACGATTTTGATTTTGTATCACGTTATTTTTGGCCCGCCAATGGGGGAGACGAAGATGCAGTGACAGGATCAATTCATACCGGATTAGCACCGTTTTGGGCTGAGCATTTGGGTAAAAATGAATTATTTGCGCATCAAGCGTCAAAACGTGGTGGCGATATACGCTGTAGTGTGTCGGCTGATTACGTAACAATTACCGGCTTTGCTGTTCGTTATTTGAGCGGTCAAATACATCTTCCTTGTTAAATGTCGAAAAATTTTGAATGGCTCGCAGTGTATTTCTTTTTTCGTTGTCGACTATACTGACTGATGATCAATTTAGGGAATTTATTTTGGAACACTTAAAACGGGTTGTACTTGTTATCTTATGCATCGCTACGGTGTGGTTTTCTGCATCTTTAAACGCTAAACAACGTGTTAGTTTGTATAGTTATCATTTGATGCCACCTTATATCATTGATGAAGATGAATATTTGGGGCTTTATTTCGATTTTGCGAACTACTTAAATAGAGTGCAATCGAACGTTAAATATCAGGTGGTTTACGTTCCGAGAAAACGGCTTGATCATTTGCTTGCTAATGATCAAATGGACGGCATTATAATTGGTGTAAATCCGGTCTGGTTTGGTGACAAAAATCAGACCCGCTATACTTGGTCAAAGGCACTTTTTTTTGATAGAGACGAATTTGTGTCTCACCAAAAAAATAAACTCGAATACAACGGACCCTCCTCCCTTTATGGTAAATCGATTGGCGGTATAAAAGGGTTTAAATACTTTGGTGTGGATCAACTGGTAAAGCAAAAAAAAGCAATGCGCATCAATGTCGATTCAGAAACCCTGCTTGTCGATATTCTTAAAAAGCAACGTGTGGATGTTGCAATTATTAGCCGCGCAACACTTGATTATTTAGTGCCAGCTGGGGAACGTCTTAATTTATTTCATCTATCTCATCAACCGCATGATCAATTTTATCGCTATTTAATGACGCCACATCAAAACAAAGCTGTGTTGCAACAAATTGAACAATTTATGAGTCAACGGGCGTTTCAAGCGCAGTGGTTAGGTCAATTGAATCGCTACGGATTTACTCAGGGCGCAGTAATCGACTAGTAAACATTCATAATCGCCTTCGAGCTTAGCGCCTTTAATACACGTTTTAACTTGGGATCAATGTGGCAAGTAGTTAATCCTGCGTTTACTTTTTGTCTACATAATAATGCGTTTGTTACATTTGTTTACATTTGATTTATGCTGCGTTTATTTTTTAATATCAACAGGTTACATAATCTGTTTACAAGTGTTACCGTTAAACTAGTTTTAACATATAGATAATATAATTTGTCAGGGTATATTGGAGGGGAGAATTTCAATTATAAAAACTCAGGGATACTATGAACTTCAATAAAATAAAGCCTAGCGCAGTGTCTGTCGCAGTAACGGCAGCCCTTTTCTCAGCAACAAGTTTTGCAGCAAGCCTACCTACATCTTCAGTTAAGCCTTTAGCAGTCGAATTCGAGATGCAAAGTGCAAAAAACGTTGATAAAACGGTTAGTAAGCAGAAAGTAGCTAAACAAAATTATTATATTGTTCGTCTAGAAAGCGCACCTATCGTACAAGTTAAAGGTGCACTTGATAAAAACGTTAAAGGTAACCAGCTAATGATGGGTTCACAAGTTGTGAACCAACATGCTGCTACACTACAACAAGAGCGCGCTCTATTTGCATCGCAACTAGCGAGCAAAGTACCAGGTGCACAAGTTGAACGTCATTTCGATACGTTAATGAATGCCGTTGTTGTTAAATCAAAAACGGATATCTTTGACCAACTTAAAAAAGTACCTGGTGTAAGTCGTGTATTTAAAGAACAAATGTTCCATGCCAATATGGACGCTTCACTTGACTTAATTCGCGCGAAAAACGTTTGGGAAAATCTAGGCGGCGACGTTAACGCAGGTAAAGATGTTCGCGTAGCGATTGTTGACTCAGGTATTGAGCCATCAAACCCGATGTTCTCAGGCGAAGGTTTCACAAAGCCAACTGAAAACATGCCGAGCGACGATTACTGTAGTACAACAGATCCTGATTTCTGTAACGACAAGCTAATTGTTGCACGCTATGCAATGCCAACGTTCACACAACCTGATAACGAAGTATTTAGTCCACGCGATGTGGGTGGTCACGGTACGCACGTAGCAGGTACTGCGGTTGGTAATTTAACATCTATCGAATACCGCGAAGCAAATGTAGATGTGGCTGGTGTTGCACCGGGCGCATACCTCATGGTTTATAAAGGCTTATTCGGTGGCAGTGGTTCAAATATCATGCTAATGGATATGCTTGAACGCGCTCTAGAAGATGGCGCTGATGTAATCAATAACTCATGGGGTGGCGGTTATGGTACGCACCCGCGTAATAGTGCTTATGCTGAAGTATTCGATAACATTAAAGAAGCGGGCGTTGTTGCGATTGTAGCTGCTGGTAACGGTGGTTCAGGTGCCCAAACGATTGGTGGTCCAGCTAACCTAGAGTCGGTACTTTCAGTTGCAAATACGCAACACGGCCGTGTATTTGGTAACAGTGTATCAGTAGATGGCGAGTCAACACTTGCAGTACAAAGTACAGCAACAACGTTAACTGAAAATCTTGAAGGCAAAGTGGTTTCGTCAATGATTGTTGACGCTGATAACTTTGAAGGTTGTGGTCCATTTGCAGCTGACACATTTAAAGATTCAATTGCGCTTATCTCTCGTGGCTCATGTGCATTCTCAGATAAGATTCAAAATGCGGCAGATGCAGGTGCGACAGCGGTTGTTGTTCACAACAACGTGAAAGGTGCACCAATTATTATGTCTGTAGGTGATGAAGCAGCGGTACCTGCTGTAATGATCAATAAAGCAGCGGGCGAAAGCTATGTAGCTAAACTACAGTCAAATCCAGAGTTGATGTTAACAATTGATGCATCTGTATCATCACAAATCGACCCTGATAGTGTTGACATCATGCGTGCATCATCTTCACGTGGTCCAAATGGTGACCCGAGCATCTTAAAACCAAATGTTGCAGCCCCTGGTACTAACATTCTTTCTGCATGGATTGAAGACGGTGAAGGTAATACGCAATACGGTGAGATTTCTGGTACTTCAATGGCGAGCCCGCACATTGCTGGTGCCGCTGCGGTACTTAAGCAGATGTACCCTGAGTGGTCAGCGCAAGAAATTAAATCAGCGATTACAAACACAAGTATCACTGAAAACTTGAAAAAAGACGACGCAGAAACACCAGCTGATGCATTTGATGTAGGTGCAGGTCGTCTTGACATGGTAAATGCAACCTCAGCGAAAGTAACATTTGGTGATTTAGGTCTTGCAGAGCCACTGTGTGTTTCTAACTGTTCATTTGTAACTAGCCTTAAAAACATGACAGCGGAAGAAATGACGCTTATGGTTTCGGCGTCAAGTGTAAATGGTCACGCGGTTGCTGAAGTGAGCCAAAGCTCAATTACGCTTGCTGCGCACGGCTCTGAAGGTGATTCAGCAGAAATTGGTATTAACCTAAACCTAGATATGGCTGACTTTGGCGAGTGGGAATTTGCACGTCTTGAAGTACACGATGCAATGGGCAACCGCGTTGCGCACCTGCCGTTAGCTGCACTTAGCAACGAAACATCAAATGCAGGTGCACACATTGCGGCTACAAAAGTATCTAAAGATGAAAAAGGCATGATCAGTGCTAACTTCATGAACGATACTGAAGAAGGTCAAATCTTTGTTCAAGCAAAAGTACCTGCTGGCTTAAAGATTGATGAGAGTTCATTTGTATCAAGTTCAGAAAAAGCAGCAACAATCCTTACTGGTGTTGACGGTGACCTGAACCTAATGCAGTGGACCGGCCGCATGGCGACGTCAAATATCAGCGCATCAGGCCCATTTGATGGTGTTAATATCAAGCTTGCTGACAATGCAGATCTTACAAATTTATGTAACTTCACAGCTAACTGTGACGAAGATGCATGGACGTTGAATACTGAGACATTGGGTGGCTTTAAATTTGCCGGTCAAATGTACAATAAATTGACTATCACAACGAATGGTTTGTTGATTGCTGGCGAAGGCAGTGTTGATGGTACGTGGAGAAACCTAGAGTTACCAAGCGCTGAAGGTCAAAATAACCTAATTGCACCGTTCTGGACTGATTTCGATTTAGATGGTACAGATGCAAGCGATGCGGGTAACGGTGGTCTACGTTTCGCAGTTGTTGGCGATTATATTGTTGTTGAATGGGGCGATGCAGCGCTTTGGGGTGACGGTTCAGGCAACCTTTACACAGCGCAAGCTTGGATCCGTTTTGGCGGTGAAGAAGAAGTTGTTTATAACTACCCAGACCTTGCGCCACTACCTGGTGCACTTTCAATCGGTATGGAAGATTCAACAGGTCTACGTGGTGTAGGTTATCACTTTAACGGTGCAGGTGGTTCAGTAGCATCAGGTGAACTTGTTGCAATGAACTATGAACTAGGTGGCTCAGTAAGCTTATCGGCTGACGTATCACTTAAAGAAGGCCTAGAGTATCGTGCAGGTCAAGAAGAGAAAGTAATGATTGCTGAAGACTCAGCAACGGATGCTCTTGACGTTATGGCTAACGATACAAACATGCACGTTGAAGTTGCACGCTTATTGGTTCAAATGAGTGATACAACTGAACACGCAGTTCAGAAGTTCATGATTGACGGCCCAGACGGTGGTTTTGATGCGGCGACGCTTGAAATCCGTCAGCAAGCTGCAAACGGTACTGCAGTGGTAGCAGAGGGTAAGATCACATATACGCCAAATGCGAACTTCCACGGTGAAGACATGTTCTATTACTCTGCGAAAGCCGCAGACGGTACTGTAATGGCACCAACTAAAGTAATGGTTACTGTAATGGGTGTGAACGATGCGCCAATGGCAACTACTGACTCTTCAACGCAAGATGTAGCAGCGGGTGCAACCGTATCACTAGCAGCGGCGTTTGAAGATGTGGATGGCGATGCACTTACTTATAGCTGGACTCAAACGTCAGGTACAGCAGTTGAGCTAGCTGATGCGACAGCGATGGAAACAAGCTTTACTGCACCAACAGCGTCTAGCGCATCAACACTTGTGTTTGAAGCGACAGCGACTGACGGTATGGCAACATCAGATAAAGTCACTGTTACTGTAAATGTAGCGGCACAACCAGTTGCTCCAGAGCCAGTTAAGAAGAAGTCTTCTTCAAGCTCACTATTCTGGTTAATGCTTGCAGCACCACTTGCGTTCATTCGCAGAAGAACTAAGTAATTAGTTTAATCAATGATAAAAACCCAGCTTCGGCTGGGTTTTTTGTTTTTAAGCTGATAATTTGTGGTCGCTCACGATATACTAGTGTCATTATTCGCGATTGAGATTTTGTTATTTATACGTTACGCCCTTATCAACGAGAAGCCGTTGAGCGCACTGTCTCTCATTTTAAAAAAACCGACGAATCCGCGTTAATTGTATTGCCAACTGGTGCTGGAAAAAGTTTAGTCATTGCCGAGCTTGCTCGTTTAGCTCGTCATAAAATATTGATTTTGGCCCATGTCAAAGAATTAGTTGAACAAAATCATGATAAATATGAAAGTTATGGGTTAACGGCAAGCATTTATTCAGCGGGACTTAAACAAAAGTCACTAGCGCACCAAGTAACCTTTGCCAGTGTGCAGTCTATATCGCGTAATCTTGACGCCCTGAATGAATTCTATTCATTGGTGATTATTGATGAGTGTCACCGAGTCAGTAATGATAGCGATAGTCAATATCAAACGGTGATTAGTCGGCTAAAAGAATCAAATCCACAACTCAAAATATTGGGCCTTACCGCAACGCCGTATCGTCTTGGACTTGGCTTTTGCTATCAATTTCATTATCACGGATTTGTACGAGGCAATGAATTGAGCCCATTTAAACAATGCATTTTTGAATTGCCGCTGCGCTATATGATTAGTCATCAGTATTTAACACCGCCAGTATTGGAAGATGCGGCGATCGCGCAGTATGATTTTAGCCAACTGAACTCATCACCGCTTGGCAGCTATTCTGAACAAGATTTAAATGCATTGTTAAAAACACAAACGCGTGCAACGAAAGCGATTATAGCGCAAGTGCTTGAGCGCAGTGAAAAACGCCAAGGTGTGATGATTTTTGCGTCGACCGTTGAACATGCCAATGAAATACTCGGCTACTTACCGAGCGAGCACAGTGCAATCGTTGTCGGCGCAACGCATAATCGCGAGCGCGATGAGATTATTACACGCTTTAAAAATAAAGCGATTAAGTATTTGGTTAATGTATCGGTGTTAACAACGGGTTTCGATGCGCCGCATGTGGATATGATAGCCATTTTACGGCCAACGGAATCGGTGAGTTTATATCAACAGATTGTTGGGCGGGGCTTGCGCTTGGCAGAAAATAAAAAAGATTGTTTGGTAATCGACTACGCAGGTAATGGTTTCGATTTATTTTACCCTGAAGTGGGGTCGAAAAAACCAAATAGTGAGAGCACGCCTGTGCAAATTCTCTGTCCCGGTTGCGGTTTTGCAAATACCTTTTGGGGTAAAGTTGACGATGATGGGAAAGTGATTGAGCATTATGGTCGGCGTTGTCAAGGTTTGTTAGAAGACGCTGAAGTCAAAGCGCAGTGCGACTATCGTTTTAAATTTAAACAGTGCGACCACTGTGGTGCAGAAAATGATATTGCTGCGCGGCGCTGCCACACCTGCGATGAAGCGATTGTTGACCCCGATGATAAATTGCGCGATGCACTTAACCTAAAAAATGCAAAAGTAATCCGTTGCTCGGGTTTATCTGTTGAAGCGATAAAAGAATCACTGTTAAAGTTCACCTACTATGATGAAGACGGCGCTGAGCTAAATGAGGTTTTCGATGTTAAACATCAAAAAGTACGCAAATTGTTAGGATTTTTATTTGCACCGAGAACAAATCATAAAGTAGATTTCGAGTGCGTTGATTCAATAATTAATTCACAGCATCAATTACGCTGCCCAGATTTTGTGATCGCAAGACAATACAAACGTGATTGGCGTGTGGTTGAGAAATTATTTGATTATGAGGGTGCGTATCGCAAAGCAAATCAGTTGATATAATGCGAATCTAAAAATTCGCATTATTAGTAGATTTATTGATAGGCAGCTTATTCAGCCATAATACCCCAGCCATCACCATAACCATTAAGCGGGTTGGCAATGGTTTCTAGGTAGTTTTCGGTTGTCGTAATAAGCTCGTGCTGTGGCACCATTTGAATACTTGTTAAGGCTTCCCATACACCCGTGTCGGCACATTTCTGTATTTTTATTTCTGTTGCAAGTTGATCCTCTTTCATCGCACTTTGAAACTGTTCAGCATCGCCTTTTTGTTCAAACAATATAAAGAAGTCAACAACATGGAGTTGTGAAAGGTCAACCCCTGCTTGATGCATTTCAGCAAGAATTTGACCATTATCATCGTTTGGAAATTCCATAAATTTACTCTAGTAAATAAAATTTGCCGTATTTTAACGGATATCCGGGTCTTTGTGTATATGATTTATAGCAACAACAATGATTGCATTTATAATCTCCGAGCCGTTAGAATAGTTTTTATCTAACCTGTTGATAGGAAACACTGGTTGCGCTTAATCACGTTATTATTGCTTAGCCTTGTCGTGCTTTGTGCTCGTGCTGAAAAAGTTGCGACAATTTTGGTTGAAGGTGTTGACGGTAAAGTAAAAGAGAATGTTGAATTATATTTGGCCGAGATCCGTAATCAGCCTGTCAGTACGACACGATTAAATGCGGTGTCAAAACTGGCTCAAGACGCATTGCGAGCCGTTGGTTATTATCATGCGGTTGTGGATGTATCGTTCGAAGCTGACGCTGAGACACTAAAAGTGGACGTTGCACTTGGCCAGCCCGTGCGTATTTCGCATTTGATACTCGATATACAGGGCGACGCAACTCATGATGCTGAGTTTACAGCTGTACTCAAACAATTACCAATAGCGCGCGGGCAGATTTTAAACCACGGTGAATATGAATCAGCAAAATCATTGATTAATGTGCAACTGCTTGAGCTTGGCTATTTTGATGCAACATGGCTAGCGCATAAAGTTAATGTAAATTTGGCTGAAAAACAAGCATATATCAGTCTGCAACTCGATTCGGCCCGTCGATATCAATATGGCGATTTACAGATTACTGGCAATAGCCTGTCAGAAAGTTATATCCGCAAAATGAATCCATTGGTGATTGGCCGCAACTACCGCGGAAATGCGGTTAGCGAATTTAATCTTGAACTCTCGAATACACCTTATTATAAAAGTGTTCGGGTTTATGCTGATTTAGATAAACGAGGATTCCCCTATGTTCCAATTCGTGTTGAGATCAGTCATAAGCCAAAAAATAGTATTGAACTTGGTGGTGGATATTCAACTGATCAACGGGAGAAAGTGAGATTAAAATGGTCTAAACCATGGTTATTTGAACAGGGCCATTATTTTGAAGCCAATCTTGAAGCGTCGCATATTGAGCAACAACTGCGTTTTGGTTATACCATGCCGGTCGATGATCCTAATGATGATATTTGGCGCCTCGCATTAGGTTATATCAATGAAGAAAATAAGTTAACTGAAAAATATACAACACAAGTACAAAGACAATGGCGTACCGGCGAAAATTGGATTAAAAGCGTCTTTGTTAAATACGAGAGAGAAAATTACCGTCTCAATGATGAGATCCGTGAGTCTGAAATGTTGCTGCCAGGATTTAGTTATGCGCGTAAACAGTCTTTTGGTGGCACGACGCCTTATAAGGGGCTTCAGTGGCTATTTTCAATTGAGTTTGCAAGTGAAAATATGGCGTCTAGCGTCAATTTAGCAAAAGCCCAAATGCTACATCAATGGTTGTACACGTTTGGCAAAAAACACCTCATATACACCCGAGCGCAACTCGGCGCAATATTGACCGATAACTTAGATGCAGTACCGGTATCGATGCGTTTTTTTGCCGGCGGAGATAAAAGTATTCGCGGTTTTAAATACGAAAGCATATCACCGGTGGAAAATGGCGAAGCGGTCGGGGGGCGTTACTTAACGACAGGTACGCTTGAGTATAACTATCAATTTAAGCCAAATTGGCGTGCAGCGGTTTTTATTGATAGTGGCACCGCAACTAACGACTTTGAAGATGGACTTGAAGTGGGGGCGGGTTTTGGTTTTCGTTATTTGACACCAATTGGTCCAATCAGAGTGGATCATGCATGGGCGCTTAGTCATCCAGATCACCATACACGTTTGAGTATTACGCTAGGACCTGAGCTATGAAAGCGTATTTAGCGCGATATATTCGAAACCGAGTAATTTTAAGCATATTGTTTGTGTTTGCGCTGCTTATCGGCTTAGTCTTTAGTCATACAGGCAATCGTTTAATTTTAATTCCAGTTAATTATTTCAGTCCTGATTTAACGGTTGAACTTCATAAAGGACGTTTGTTAGACGAAGCCACAGTGTCAATTCACTATCAGAGCGAGTCACTGTCGATTAGCTTGAATAAATTAGGGTTTGAACTGGGCTTTTATTCGTGTAAAGGACTTTGCTTTAACACGACATCACTAGAGCATCTAACAATTTTTCAAAAGCAGGCTGTGACCGAATTTCAAAAGCAGTCTGCGACCAAGCAAAATAACACGTACCATGTAGCTGAAAAAAATCCCATTGCATTGGTGAGTGAAAAATCATTTTTTTCACTACCGGTTCCCATTGTACTAACGAACCTACTTGTTAATAACTTTGAATATCGAACCTATGAAGATTCCATCGATAAAAAGTGTCAATCGCAATGTGTTATAACGCGTGGCGAGGGGTTTGAAATTGCTGGCACTTTGGCTGACGAACATATTCTATTGCAATCGGTCAATATTGAATCGTTATTTATTGCTTTAAATGACACTGAGTCACATCGCGAAACTGAGGCAAATATGGTTCCCCCAGTTATCTCGGATATTTATATTGATATTCCGCATGTTATTGATATTGATAGTTTTAAAATAAATAAACTGGATATGCAGCAAGGCCACCAAGAACATGGCTTGCGCGATGTACGACTTACTGCACAGTTTAACAAAAATAATGTAGAAATTGAGCAATTTACTGGAGAGTATAAAAACTACTTATTTGAGAGCCATGGCCGAGCGATTTTTAGTCGAAAAAATCAACTGGCGTTAACCCTCAAAGTAAATACACTAGACACGCAAAGCGAACTTTTTTCGCTTAATAGTGAAGGCTCACTTGATGCAATGAAACTCAAAGCGAGCTTATATAATGAGGTTCAACTTAACGTCACGGGACAAGTAAATCTAAACCATGTCGGTTATCCTGCGAATTTAATCATTACGAGCGATGGGTTTGAATTTAATATAGACTCCGAAACAGCACAGGTTGAAAACCTCGACCTCACTTATGACGGGGCGCTTACTCAATACTCTGTAAAGGGGCACGCGCAAGTTTCATATCGTAAGATGGCAAATGTGCGGGTAGAAAGTGAAATAGGTGGCAATTTAAACGCTGTGCAAAGCCGTTTGAAAATAACCTCAAATAGTTCGCAAACAGACATGAGTGCACGAGTTGATTGGAGTGACGCACTGCAAGCTAATTTCGAAGTGACCCGTGCCGATATCACCCTTGATGAATTTTCAGAGTCGTTGCGCGGTAAATTATTAGGTCAGGGAAAGTTAAGTTTTGCGGCAAAAAAATCGGGCTGGGGTTTAGCAGTAGATAACTTTAATGTTACAGGCCATGTTAATCAAGTTCCAGTGAATGCAAATATCACACTTAATTTAGATGACGATTGGCGCAGCCATATCGAGTCGTTTGAAATAATGAGTGGCGCAAACAAACTGGTATTAGATGGAGAGGTTTCTGATGAATGGAATTTGGCTGGCCAGCTGCACATTACTGAACAAAATGAATTAATCGATGGCTTTCTTGGACTTGGCGATGGAAACATCACTGTTACAGGCAAACTAAAGGCACCAAAGTTTGAGTGGCAGATCCAATTTGAAGAATTAAATTATTTAGACTATCGATCGAATCAAGTTAACTTTACAGGAGTAGTCGATACGTCACAGAATTTTTTAACCAAGGTAGTGCTCAACAGCGGACATTTAACATATGCAAATCATGAGTTTGGCTCGGTCGATTTGGTACTCAATGGCGATTTGAAAAACCATACGGTTGAATTTAATTTGTTAGGCGATGACCGTCATTATGAAAGTGCGCTCAGTGGGCACTATATCGCGTCAAAGTGGCACGGCTCATTTTCAAAATTTAATATTTCACATCAAACAGCTGCACTTAACATCCGCGAACCGATTAATATTGAAGCCGATCTTCAAAATCAATATCTGAATGTGTTACCCCATTGTTGGCAAGGCAAAAACTCAGATTTTTGTGTTAAAAAACTTCGCGTCGCAAAGGAGGCTGGTGAACTTGAACTTGCTATTGAACAGCTTAACTTATCGCTGCTAAATTTGCTCGATATTAGTAACGTTCAAAGTTCGGGAACGATTTCAGGACACCTTAATGCAGACATTCAAAGCAACGGTATTTATACATTAAACAGTGAGCTGCACGGGAGTGACATGACGTTTACAGTCGCAACAGACCAGCAAGATATCATTCTTCCAATTGAAGAGTTTAGCTTGGGTTTTGTCGGCGACAAATCAAATATCGCGATTAACAGTGTGATGAATTCGAGTATTTTAGGTGCAATTGTGAGTGATATCGCGATCAATGACTTAAAAAGTGCACGTACACTGAGTGGCAATATAAAACTCGAAGGGTTATTGCTTGCCAAATTGCAGCCTTTTATACCAAACCTAGATCGTTTAAACGGGCATTTTGCGGGTGATATGAAACTAGATGGTACGCTATTGAATCCTAAAATTCATGGTCAAATAAAAGGTGAGGGCATTGAAATTGCTAGTAAATCATTACCACTAGCACTTAGAGAAAGTGAGTTTTCAATTCAATTTGACGAAAATAAAGCATCGTTTGATGCAACCCTTAATGACGAGCTTGAAGGCCATGTTAACACGATAGGTGAGCTCGTTTGGTCTGACACAAATTTGCAAGGAACGATGGTGGTGCGTGGTGATTCGTTTATGATCATGCCAGAACCTAAAGTTTGGTTATCTATCCGGCCAGAATTGGCTATTGAGATAGAGAATAATCAGGTTGAGATACAAGGCGATATTATTGCGCTTGATGGCCGTATCCGAATTGATGAACTACCTAATGAAGCAGTTGCACTGAGTGACGATGTTCATATTGTTGATGTGCCCAAAAGAGAAAATAGTACTGTGCCGTTAAACACAATATTGGATTTGAATATCGTGGTAAGCGAAAAAGTAACAATTAATTCGTTTGGTTTGAATTCAAAGCTTGCAGGCAATTTACGCTTATCGGGTAATACGAGTACTCCTGTTATGGCAGTAGGCGAAATTAGCTTAGTTGATGGTGAATACAGGGCATTTGGTCAAGAATTGAAAATTGATACGGGACAAGTCGGTTTTAGTGGTGCGCTCGATAAACCCTATTTAAATGTACGCGCGATTAGAGATCCGGAACTGACTGATGACGGTGTCATTGCGGGTGTACATTTAACGGGTCATGTTGACTCACCTAAATTAGAGGTGTTCTCAGAGCCTGCAATGGAACAGTCTAATGCGCTATCGTATGTGTTGACAGGCAGAGCTCCGGGTGAGGGAAATAGTTCATCAGATGCAATGCTGACGCAGTTTTTGTTGTCAAAAGGGTTGGCACGCAGTTCCGGTACCATTAGTCGCATTGCAGAGATTGTTGGATTTAAGGATATTGCATTGACCTCGCGCGGTTCGGGTGATGAGACAAAAGTAGAAATTTCAGGTTACGTGGCTCCAGGGGTCCAAGTACGTTATAGTGTTGGCGTATTTGACTCGCTTAGTGAAGTTGCCGTGCGTTATCAAATATTGCCGCAGCTATACATTGAAGCGACGAATGGCATTAATGATGCGTTAGATATTTTATATAAATTTGATTGGGAATAAGATGAAAAAAATAATAAATCCACTTGCTTGTGCTGTACTGAGTTTAGTTATGATGCCGACTAGTGCACAAAGTGTAGACGTAAAGGAGCAATTATCACCGTCGCAAATTATCAATAACGCACCAAAATCAAGCTGGCGAAGTCTTGATTTAGAGAATACCTTGATCATTGAACTGCAAACGGGTTCGGCCGTCGTCGAATTAAACCCTTTGCTGGCGCCCAATCATGTTGAAAATACAAAGCAGCTTGTGCGTTCGGGTTTTTATAAAGATTTAAATATGTATCGTTTTGTTGAGGGCTTTGTTGCGCAAGGCGGCGACATAACCGGCGAGAAGAAAATATCAAAAGGGTCGCGGCGTATCAACGCAGAATTGTCTTATAAGTCGAAAAAACAACTCGCGATAACACCTGTAACGGATTCTGACGGCTACGCTAATTCAACTGGTTTTTTAAATGGTTTTGCCGTTGCGCAGAATAACGATGCCACTGAAACATGGCAGGCGCATTGCCCTGGTGTATTTGCAATGGCACGAGAAAACGACATCAATAGTGGCGGGACGGAGTTCTATGTAGTACTCGGTCATGCAACACGTTATCTCGATCGCAATACAACTGCGTATGGGCGTGTTGTGACCGGTATGGAACACTTTCAACGACTGCAGCGTAAGCCCAAAAAAGAGGTGAGCGATGCCGACTTTAATCCAATTAAGTCAATTCAGGTGGCGTCTGATTTAAATAATTCTGTCGCACATTCGATTGAGGTACTAAAAACGTCTTCGCACGATTTTAGTCAATTAATAAATGCACGCAAAAATCGTCCTGAAGCGTGGTTTGTCACAACACCTGACTATACTGATGTGTGTGCTGTGACAATCCCGAATCGACAAAAGGGCACCTTGTAGGGCCACACATTATTGTCGGTTTGTTTTTACAGAAAATGGTGTGGATGTGAGCCGTGTGCTGCGAAATGGGTTAATGTCGAGCCCGCCGCGGCGCGTATAGCGCGCATACACATCAAGTTCTGAAATGCCTAAGCCTTGTAGGTCATGGAAAATACGCTCGACACACTGTTCATGAAATTCATTGTGATTTCTAAATGAAATCAAGTAACGCAAGATACTTTCGTGGCAAATCGCAGTACCACTATAGCGAATAATAATACTGGCCCAATCTGGCTGCGATGTGATCAAACAGTTCGACTTTAATAAATGGCTATACAGTATCTCGTCTGTGACTTGTGCATTGCTCGGGCCTAATTTGAGATGCTCTACCGAGAATTCATACTCATTGACCTCAATATCGAGCTCATCGATGCAGGTACCTGGCAAAGCAGTTGGCATAAGGCAATCAAATTGCTCCGGTGTATATAATGTCACTTTGACCTGACAGTTCGCCGCATCGGATAGATCTCGCTCTAAATGGTGATGCACTTGTTCAACTGAATCAAAGCGTGTTTGATTGAAACTATTTAGATAAAGTTTGAATGACTTTGACTCAATTAAGTGGCTGCTTTGGCATGGAAAAACAAACTCGCCCACAGCGACTTGCGGCTTGCCCTTTGCATTTAGCCAAGATAATTCGTAGCCGGTCCAGGTATCTTCACCGAGAAAAGGTAACGCGCTTTCATCGATATTCAATCCATCGCGATTAAGTTTACGTGGAATTGCGAATAACAGATTAGCATCATAGGTGTCTTTATATTCAGTTTGCTGACCGAGTAGGGCCCCTTTTAATTCAGGAGCATCTTGATAATGTGACATAGTGGTTCATTTCAATGTAATATTATGCGTATTGTAACTAAATTTATTTGGCTTTGGCAGTATGTCTTTAATTGAAACTCTTGAACAATTGCAACTTCAACATCAGCAACAGGCTCACGAACACACAGGAAATGGAGCGACCATCGAACACGATGCCGACTGGCCAAGTCCATGCGAAAAAGGCACTGTTGACGAGCTTGGCAATATTTCTTGGCAGGCGGTTAAACAACCGAGTAAATCGACCTTGATGCAATTGGCAAGTGCACTCGATTGCGAGTTCCCTGCACAACTTGATGCGCTGTATAGTAGTTATTATAGTGCAAATTTGCCACTTGAGTTTCAAGGCCATTCGATCTTGCTACTTCAAGCATGGAATGAACAAGATTTTGAGAACTTACAACAGAATATAACAGGCCATGTTCTGATGAAACGTCGATTAAAACACAATGACACCGTGTTTTTTGCATTAACCGAAAATGAAGATATGTTGTTAGTCGTTAACTTAAGTGATGGTTCGGTCTGGCTAGAGCAGGTTGGAAAAAAACCACATCAAAAAGTGGCAGATGACTTAGCCTCGTTTTTATCTCAGTGTGAAGCGAAACACTAAAAAATAAGTGAGCTCGCAGCTCACTTATTTTACTATTTCTTGGGATTACTTATTGAAAATCCCAAGAAATATTTGATACTAATCCGCATTCGTCGCAGCGAAAATCAAATAAATCAAACCAAGGTGTGTCAAGCCGCCATTCGCCTTGGCAACTTGGACATTTGCGCGCTAACTCTTCTTCCTTTGATTCACCACCGACACGATACAAGTAGTAGTAGACCGGCTTTTTGGTAAGGTAGCGAATACGCTTTGTCAGGTCCATACCTCGGCGATACAGGTCGCTGTCAACACTGGCAAGCTCCTTAATGGCGGCAAACTCGCAGCGCGTTGCACCATTTATCTGAATTTGATCACATGCTTGCCAATCTTCTTGCCATTTAAGTAGCGCTTTGTAGTCCCCATTTGCAATCGCCGGTATTTTATAGAGCGGTACCGGTAAAAAATCGTCGCCGCAATAGAGTGGGCTGCACGTATGCACATAGGTGGTATATAGAATATAGCTTGAAGGTTCACCACAATTATCCGCGCCATTAGAATGGATGTCTTGGCCTATCACTTTCACTTTAGGTTGTAGTAACCCGGCTTGATTGAGTTTATCGAGGCTAAATTTAACAAATGGACTATGATTTAGCGGGTGCAAGGAGTCTTGCTCCGGACACATCACACGGGTTGTGAAATAACCATCATTTAAGACAGTCGGAAATTCTTCACCAATAATTTGCCCGTTGAATCGTAGCGCATTGATGAGCGTAACGATTGCTTTTTCTGCGTTTTCTAACGTGGTTTCTTGGTAACAATCAAATGATAAATCGACAACAAACATAATTATTGCTTTTTGAGTAAATTGATAAGGAGATCGAGTTTTTCTTCAATACGGTCGAGTTGACTTTTGTCCGTTAGGTCGATGCTGTGAGTTGGTGTTGTTTCAGTTGTTGCCTCTTCAAACTCAAATGAGTCAGGTGATTTTTTGTATTGACTGAGCACGTCAATAATGACGGGCATCGGAACCTTGTGTGTAAGAGTCGCTTTTATTAGGGCGACACTGGGCTGTTTATTCTTTTTGATTAAGCGCCCGATGGCGTTTATAACTTCTTGCTGCATAGAAAGACGATTGCTAGATAATTAATAGGCGTGATTTTACCTCGTATAAAACAATAAAAAAACAACCAAGGTTATCTTAAAAGAGTGTCAAGCTTATCGATGATTTCGCTCCAATCTGCGTCTTGCTCGAGTGATTCGTGTAGAAAACTCGCTTGTGCCGAGCTCCAAAACGGCGCTTGCACAAGTGTAAGCCCCGGCGCTATTTTATGATTGTGAATAAACGTATCAATTTCGTTTTGGCTATTTGCCAAACCTAGTTGCGCAAACAATGTGGCTAAGTTGTGCTGACATGTTTCCATTATGAATAAGACCAAAAATTATAAAAACGACGCATTACAAATTATAGAATAGTTCAAAAAGTGTGCTAAGTTTATTGTGAAGAAAAACAATAACAAAAGGGTGACATATGGATAGCGATTCAACAGTGAGCGACATTATTGAGCAAAATACACAAGAACTACGCGCTGAATATCTAACCGCTGAGCAAACAAACCTTGCTGCAAGTTTATTATATCGGGCTTATCACGATGATGCGTTATTACAAAAAATATTGCATTTTAAACCCGGGAAAGAAGCAAAATATGAAGAAAAACTCCGTGCATTAATGCGTGAAGAACTGGTTAGCCTATGGCAAAGTGAACAGCCGATAATTGGTGTTTATGTTGGTGATAAGCTCGCTGCTGTTGGCTGTTTAATTCATGCTACGGGGCCATTAAAAGCTGAACGATATTGGCATTGGCGGTTAAAGTCGATGTTGACCGCTGGTTATATCACAACGAATCAATTAATTAAAAAAGAAAAAGTGCTGCGCGAAGCGATGTCGCCATTAGGGGCATATAGCTATTTAAGTCTCTTTGCCGTTGACCCACATAATCAAAAGGTTGGGTTAGCAAGATACTTGTTACGCGCTATTGATGATGTTTGTAGGCAGAGCCAAAGTTCTGGTTGCGCTGTATTTGTAACGCAAAATCAACTCACCCCACTATTTGAAAGCGAGGGTTATCAAGTAAAGTCACAGATTAGCTTTGAACATATTCCCGGTGCGCTTTTATTTAAATCGGTCGATTAGTCCTCTTTGCCGCGTTTGATGTGCGAAATATCGCACATCAATGTGGGTCATTGCATTAATAAGCGTAATCAGATTCGACAAACACTACTTAACGTATTAAAAAATAAGCATAAAGTAATTATTGCCAAAATTTGACGTAAAACTAATTGCACAAACTAGCTAGTTTGCAGTTTGAATTTGTTTAAACTTATATACATCAGGACGAGGCAGTGACATGACGTTAACTGAAAAGCCAAGGAAATGGAAAAAGGCGCGCATTAGGATAATGCAAAAGGAATAAAAGGATTTATAGGATAAAAGGACAAGGAAGCACGGACGATAGAGCACTAAATGAGTTAGTGTGTTAAATGGACATGAATAGGGATATGTCACAGGATGTGATAGGAATCATTAAGGTTGATGAGAACACACGGAAAGGCTAGGAGCAAAAGGATACTTCAGGAAGAAGTTAGGAACGAGGACATGGATAGCAAAGGGTATCAGGATGGTTATCCTACTGGGATGTAAAGGAAATCACTGTTGGCCAATGGAATGACCAAATGTACAGGGAAAAAGACACCATTTGAGGCGCGACTTAGGTTGCGCCTTAACTTTTTGTGGCGTTATCTATCAATATTGATATTAAATTTTATGTGGTGGTATATCAGCTTTGACGAGACGAATGTCTTGCAAGTACAGTATGCCAGTATAACTATCTTGCCCTGTACTTGAAAACTCAAAACTAAACTCGGTTTTAAAACCTGGTTTTCCATTATTTAAAATTGCAATTCTGCGCTTTATACGCGCTACAGACAGCAGTTGAACATTGAGTTTGTCACATTGCCTTGATGCATGTTCTTTTGCTGATTCGGCTATCTTGCGGTCATGCCATATCCCGAAGAGTAACCCACCTGTAACTAATAAAATCCAAATTGTCGTCATGATGAAAATAACTGCCCAATAGCTTTTGATAGCACGTCGCTGCGTGATTGATCTCTGAGTAAAGCTAAAACATGGGGGCGGGTCACGTCAATTGCAACTAAATCGGCAAAAATTCCTGCGAAAACGTCACTGCTTTGAGTGGTTGAAACTATTTCAAAATAGTCTGACATATGAGGAACAAGTGATATCCAGCAGCGCCCTGCTAATGTCATTAAGATATTTAAATCAAGTAATTGGGGATGTTTTAGCAAGCTTGTGATTATGTCATCAACTAAGCCTTGCGCTTTTGAGCTCGCAATCATACGTAAAAAGTATGTCAATTTGCCAATATCTTCGGTCGATATCGCATGTTTAATCTGTGTGATAAGCGCTTCTGTTAATGGGACATCGATTGAGACATGTTCAAGCATCGCGCTGAGAGGATTTAGTACTTCGTCTGGTAACTGTGGCAACGCGTTAATTAAGTGGCTTTGGTTTTCGTCAGAAAGACGAAACGCAAAGTCTGCCAGTCCTTGTAACGCAACACTTGACCAGTTTTCAAAGCCTATTTTACCTGATAAGTAGAGCGCCGCATGCTCATAGTATTGTGATGCAGCTTGATTGAGCTCCACTTTCATAAGTGCATTAAATGCCGCTCGTTTGTTTGCATTGGGTGTAAATACGTAGGGGTTATTATTGAGCTGATCACTTTTGCCATCTTGTTCTGTAAGCTGCGTACCTAGCGCTTCAAGCACTAAACTTGCAAAATGGTCACGGCTGGCACTGACTAATTTGCTTTGTTCATCAAGTGGGAATTTTAGAAACCAAATATAGGGTGTTGTCGATTCCGCTTTATTCCAAAACTGTATCGCGATAAATGCGTGTTGTTGCAGCGGGTATGGGTATGGAACATGGGTACTTTCAATCTTAGCAAAGGTTGCTTTGTCGATTTTGGTAATTTTTCGACCCATATCGAAAACACGCCATTGAGTGCCGGCATTGTTCAGTAAGTCACTAAGCGATGATAAAGAATGGGTCATAATAAATCCTATACGTAATATGAGCGCGGATTATAGCTATTTCAATTAAAAAAGTTAATCTGTGTTGGACTAATTTAGAAATAAGATTAGTATTGCATGTCATTTTTTGTAAGAGGTGGATATGGCAACAGAACGAGTAAGTGAACTGTTAGATTTACTGCAAGATGGGTTAATAAACGCAAATTGCTGGCAAGATGAGATGCCATCGCAACACGCTTTAAATTCGAAGCAGCCATTTTGTGTTGATACATTATCGTTTGAGCAATGGCTTCAATTTATTCTTATCCCTCGCTTGCGACTAATGATAGCTCAACATCAACCACTGCCAAGCAATGTTAAAATTGCGCCGATGGCGGAGCATGTTTTGTCAAACCGCACTGATGGCGCAAAAATAATTACGCTGATTGCATCGTTAGATAAGGAGTTACAATCATAATGGTCCCTGAAGAACTTGATGTTATTTTTCAAGATGACTATTTGGTTGCAGTCAATAAGCCGTCAGGCTTATTAGTCCATCGCTCGTTTTTAGATAAGCACGAGACCCGCTTTGCAATGCAAACCGTTAGGGACCAAATAGGACAACATGTATTTCCGGTGCATCGACTAGATCGCCCGACATCGGGCGTGTTACTTTTTGCTCTTGATTCGAATACTGCACGTCAAATGTCAGAGCTATTTGCGTCATCAACTATTTATAAACGCTATTTAGCGGTCACTCGAGGGTTTGCACCTGGCTCAGTGACGGTTGATAAGCCGCTTAAGTATCAGCATGATAAAATTGCCGATAAATTCTCAAATGATGATAAGGAACCGCAACAAGCGACAACAGCGTTCCGTTGTTTAAATACGGCGAGTTTTGACCATGCAGTGGGTAAATACCCATCAGTACGATATTCATTGGTTGAATGTGTACCGACGACGGGACGTAAGCATCAAATCAGGCGGCATCTGAATCATATTAATCATCCAATTTTAAACGATGTAAATCACGGTGATAATACTCAAAACCACTTTTTCGCGACGCATTTTGGCATATCCCGATTGCTGTTAATGGCGCAAACAATGTCATTTGACCATCCTGTTACTGGGGAAACGCTTCAGTTGCAGGCGGATTTGGGTAGCGAAATGCTTGAATTGTTTGAGAAAATGGGCTGGGAAAACAATGAAGAGGCTTATCGATTGTTGCCAGATTAGACTATAGTTAGAAGACTTTGTTAACTTTGGTTGGAAAATAGATGCGTAAAATAAGTCTATTTGTCGGCAGTGTGTATGGTGGCGCTGAACAATTAGCTGACACTCTTAAAAAAGAAATAGAACAGGCTGGTTTAAAGGCTGAACTTTATTTACCGGGCACAGTGAGTGATATAATTAGCAGTGATATTGTGCTTATTGTCACATCGACAACGGGACAAGGGGATATACCGAGTGAATTGGAAGCGGTCTTTTTGGGGCTAAAAGAGCTATCTCCGACGCTGAGTAATAAGCCGTATGGGGTTATTGCACTCGGTGATAGCAGTTATGTTGATTCATTTTGTGGTGCTGGCAAACAATTCGCAGCATTACTGAGTCAATTGCAAGCGAATCCGTTAGCGGACACGTTATTGATTGACGCAATGGAAAATTTTGAGCCAGAGCCTGTTGCTGTGCCCTGGCTAAAACGTGTTTTGGCTAAGTTAGTCTAGTTTGTCGTTTTCAAATGACGCTTTTTCTTGTGCTAGTTCATCTTTTAGCTTACGTATTTTTAAGCCTAACTCTTGCCCGCGATAACGTGCATAATAGGTACAACCGATGAACATACACGAAGCAAAAACTAATTCTAGAAGCACAAACAGGAGTTCGTCAGGTGATATCCAAAGCAAGGTGAATCCATGCATAAAATAGATGATGACAACGAAATTTGCCCATGCATAGGTGTACGGTTTATCACGAATAATACCGTATAGCGGTAATAGCAAAGGTGCGATGTACAGAGTAAAAATAAAGCCTAGGCTATGATTCTCACGCGGCGAGAGCACGAACAACCAAAGCGGCATCAGTATTAATAAACCAAAGTAACCTATTAATGCGATGGTTTGAAATCGTTTTGTGATTGGCTTTTTATCAGTCATAGTGCCTATTAATATGTTTCGTTAATCGTTTAGCAAGTGAGATGCATAATGTGCGTTCGTCACTACTTAGTTTTACGGTATTGGTAATACCTGATACATGACTGGCACCGTACGGAGAACCGCCTGTGGTGGTTTTATTTAGCTCAGGTACGTCGTAAGGGATCCCCATTAGCAACATACCGTGATGCAATAATGGCAGTGCCATGCCGAGCAAGGTCGTTTCGTTACCGCCATGCATACTGCTCGATGACGTAAACACGCAGGCTGGTTTATCTATGAGATGACCTTTTAGCCAAGTTTCACTGGTGGAATCCCAAAATGATTTGGCGATGCCCGGCATCATGCCAAATCTTGTTGGGCAGCCAAACGCTAAACCATCGCACTGCTTTAAGTCATCGAGCGAAACAACGATATCGTCATCACTTTGTTGCTCAAACGTACGAAGTAACACTTCCAAGCCATTCGCTTGTGCAATTTCGGCAATTTCATGGGCCATATTGGCAACCGATCCGGTCCGCGAATGATAGAGTACCAATAATGTACGCATTATATTATGGCAAGCACGTTTTCTGGTGGGCGGCCAATCGCTGCTTTATTTTTGTTCACAACAATTGGGCGTTCTATCAGCTTTGGGTTTTCGACCATTGCATTGATTAACGTTGTTTCGTCAGAGACATCTTTTAAGTTCAGTGATTTATAGATATCTTCTTTTGTACGCATCATATCACGAACACTTGCAACACTCAGTAACTTGGCAAGCGTTTCTATATCACTTGCTGAAAGGGGAGTTTTTAAGTATTCAACGATTTCGGCATTAACGCCATTCTCATTAAGTAGTTCAAGTGTTTGGCGAGACTTAGAACAACGCGGGTTGTGATAAATTTTAATTGTCATAACATTTCAATTTTGTAAATTTTGCTTATTGTACTGGCGCGTTTAATTAAATTAAAGTTTTGCGAGCTCTTTTTGTAACAAGCGATATTGTTTGAGTCTCGCTTTTAACCGTTTTTGTTTAATCTCTTCATCTTCTTCGATGTTATTGAGCGCCTTTTGAATTTCAGAAGAAGCCTGTGCGTAAGCGCCAAAATCTCCGTATATGCTTGCGCGCATTTCATGATATGCCGATTTGTTTTTTTGCTGTTTATAAGTTTGTGCCATCAAATCTTTGGCAAGGGCGTTATCTGGTTTATCGAGTAGATAGTATTTTAGTAAACGTTCAGCCAAATCTAATTTACCCGCGGTAATAGCTGCATTTGCATAATTAAGCGTGATCACCTGGTTATTGGGTTTTAATTGATATTGCTCTTGCAGTAAAGCAAGCGCTGAATCAAATTTCTTTTGCCCTAATAATAAGTCGGTGTAAGTATCAACAAAAAATAAATTATTTGGTTGTGATTTTAGCAGCGGCATTAAAATGCTTTCGGCTTCATCAAATTTCTTTTGGTCGACCAAGGAAATTGCTAAACCATATTGCGCCGCCGTCTTTTGGCCCAATTGATTAGTACGTAGGTATTTTCTAAATTGAGCTTCCGCTTGTTCAGAGTTACCTGAATAACGTGCAACGACACGACTTTTGGCGAAGAAAAAATCAGCAGATGACTCGATAAAACGTTCAGGGTATTGCATTGCACGCATGCGAACATCGGATACACGGCTATCGGGCAGCGGGTGAGTGAGCAAAAAAACAGGCGGTTTTGGGCTGTGACGGACTTGATCGGACAACTTGGATAAAAATTCACTGGACGCCCTTGGATCAAATCCAGCTGCTTGCAGCGTTTTCATACCAATTCGGTCTGACTCTTGTTCAGCGCCACGACTATGTGACAGTTGGCTAAATTGCGCTTGAGTTTGATTAGCAGCAATAATTGCCATGCCTGCATCGGGCGCTACAATTGTCGCGAGAATACCGGCAATCATTCCAGCAATAGTAAGTCCTTGATTATCGCTTCGTTGTTGTAAACGGCGCGCTAAATGGCGTTGTGTTACGTGGGCAATTTCATGACCGAGCACCGATGCAAATTGGCTTTCATTGTCGGCGTTTAGCATCAAACCTGTGTGCACACCGACATGGCCGCCATAAAACGCAAATGCATTGATTTCGTTGTTACCAATCCAAAAAAATTCGAATGGAAATCGTACATCATCCGCATGTGCCACGAGTCTGTTTCCTAAACTCGATAAATATTCATCTAAAAGAGGATCCTTAATGACATTTGATGAACCGCGAATTTTCATCATCATTACGTCACCTACAGCACGTTCCTTTTCGATAGGGAGTGCCTGTATCGCGGAAGTGCCTAAATCGGGTAACTTAAAACTTGCATGAGAGACGAATGGTAATGATAGAGCAAAGGCAAAACAAATTGCTTTCGCTCGAAGCTTGTGTAACGACATGTTACTCCTTTTTCAAAAAATCGTTCGCTAATAGTTGTGCCATCGCTAATTCTTCTTGGCACACGTCTTGGCTTTTTTCGGCTTGAATATAATAGTCTTTGATTGAGACACCAGATACTTTTGTAATGTTCAATTTAAGTTTTAAAAACTCTATGGTTTTATGCACTAGTTTATGTGAATGTAAGATTAACGCCTTATCTGCGTCATCGCCACGTTGAAAATAAAATTGAATAAACTTATGGAGCTGGTTAATCCGTAGTACATTTTTCATTAAATACGGATCCCACACTGTAAACTCCATAAATTTGTTTTCACTAACGTATTGGTCTATCTCTTTATCTTTGGCATACGGAAAGGCTTGGAGTTCAAAACCGCGCTCGGTAAACACCTGATAAAGTGCAATTCGTGGTTTTTGTTCGCATACAATCTCACCGCTTTTTAATTCTTCACCGCCAAGTAATCTTAAATTCCAATTGCGCTTATCGATCATGCGCTTAATTGCGTTATCAAAACCGTGATCGAGTACTCCTTCGGCTTCGCTGATTGATGAAGCAACTAAGTGATAGAAAGGTGGGAGTTCACCCCAATTGACATAACGTTTATAGCCATTAATTTCCTTGAGCGTTGGGTTTTGCGGTAATGTTGCTCGATTTGAAGAATCAGCCATAGTTAATCCATTTTACATAGTATTCAACAACATCATAGCGTAGCCGAGTTTGAAGACAATACCTTAAGCGAAATTGCTAACTCAGAATCTTGTTTAGCGCTCGATGTGCAATATGCGATAAAAAATAAGTACTACATTGATTTTAGCATACTAATGGTTGAGTTTCTTTCATACCCCAGTCGCGCTAGAATAACGGTAAACTAGTCTTGTGCGTTTGAAAAATGGTCGAGCTAACTACATACAAATGTCCAGAGCTGTTTGTTTTGTTTAAATATAATTTAAAATTGCAAACTGAATTTCCAGTTACATTTAAACTTGCTCGCGACGAATCAATCGATGATATTAAACGATTTTTAACAAAAAAAGAGTATCAGTTTGATGTCTATAATGATTTAAACTATCAATTCGTGATCATAAAAAAGGAACCGTGTTCAGGTGTATGAATTTTTAAAAAGTTGGTATCAACGGAAGTTTTCAGATCCCCATTCAGTTACGTTATTTTTACTAACCTTAATTTCAATAACTGCCTTCTATTTTGTTGGTGCGTTGCTAATTCCTGTTATGTTCGCTGTTGTTATTGCGTATTTACTCGAATGGCCTGTTGCAAGAATAGCGAATAAAGGCCCATCGCGCCTTGTTGCCAGCAGTGTGGTGATGCTTGTGTTTGCCAGTATCGTAATATCCATTTTTGTTGGTATTGTGCCGGTTCTTTGGCAGCAGTTGTCGAACTTTGTGCAAGAAGCCCCGCATATGTTAGAGCAAGGCAAGGGCTATTTAATGGCCTTGCCACAAGAATATCCGGATTTAGTTTCTGGGTCTCAAGTACAGTCAATTGTTTCGAGTGTAGAATCGCGTTTGATAGAATTTGGTCAGTATTTCTTATCAAATACCTTAGCTTCCTTGAAAGATGTGGTTGCGTGGCTCGTTTATTTAATTTTAGTGCCGCTGATGGTTTTCTTTATGCTAAAAGATAAAGCTGAACTTCTTGGTGGAATTGAGACGTTGATCCCAAAAGAGCGACGTTTGATAAATCAAGTATGGCAAGAAATGAACCAACAAATTATGAATTATATTCGTGGCAAAGTACTCGAAATATTAATTATTGGTACGGCCAGCTTTGTCACGTTTACGTTATTTGACTTGCGTTATGCAGCGTTGCTCGGCACATTAGTTGGCTTTTCAGTGTTGATCCCGTTTGTTGGTGCGGCGCTTGTAACAATCCCAGTCGCAGCCGTAGCGTTGTTTCAATTTGGTGTGAGTCCCGAATTTTGGTATTTAATTGTGGCCTATGGCGTTATTCAAGCACTTGATGGCAATGTTCTGGTACCGTTACTTTTTTCTGAAGCGGTTGACTTAAACCCTGTATACATCATTGTCGCTGTATTATTTTTTGGTGGGCTTTGGGGATTTTGGGGCGTGTTTTTTGCAATTCCATTGGCATCGCTTGTGCGCGCAATTATTAATGCATACTCGGTAAAGCCAAAAACTAGTGATATCTAAGATAGGGCGACTGCATGGTTTGCATGCAGTCGCATTTAATTCGTCTGCAATTACTGTGTTAAGTAATCGATCACCACTTGGTGATGGTCTTTCGTTTTAAACTTATCGAAAACGTGTTTTATTTTGCCGTCTTGGCCGACTAAAAAGCTAAGACGGTGAATGCCGTCATATTCTTTACCCATAAACTTTTTTAAGCCCCAAACACCAAAAGCGTCGGCGATGGCATGATCTTCATCAGAGAGTAGGTCAAAGTTTAGTTCTTTTTTGGTCTCAAAGTTTTTTAAACGCTTGATTGGGTCAGGACTAATCCCGACAACACGCGTATTTAGGTCGGCAAGAACGCTGTTTTGATCGCGCAGATTTTCTGCCTGAACCGTACAACCTGGGGTACTGGCTTTCGGATAAAAATAAACCAATACTTGGCTTTCGTTTAATAACGAGGCCAACTCGATGGTTTCATCATTTTGATTTTGTAATGAAAATTTTGGTGCATTATCACCGGCTTTAAGAGTATTCATAGTTTTCCCTTATATCTTAACGAATGCGCGTTAATGTGTGCTGGGTATTTTGTTGTTGAAATAATGAGTCTAAATCAAGCGTTAATTGCTCTGCATCGACTTGTTCCGAAACGTTAATTTCTAACTCTGAGTGCATTAATAATTGGCCGTCTTGCTCGGTTGAGTCGGCTTTCAATGCAGCAATCGTCACTTTATGATCGGCCAATGTTTTTGTCACTTTACAGATTGTGCCTGGTACATCAAGACCATGATATTCGAGACGGTAACTCGCGCTGTACTCGTTATCATGATGGTGGCTGGTACGCTTTGTCATGGTTGATAAGCCAAGTTCCATGCTGCGTGTTGGTATCATATGTTCAACACGGCTTATTGCGGCCATATCACCGGCAAGCAACATAATAAAGGTGAATTCATTGCCTAATATTGCAATGCGACTATCGATAATATTACATTGGGTGCTACTTACAAGCTGCGTTAGTTCGCTAACGATACCAGGGCGATCTTCGCCAATTGCAGTTACAACAAGTTGATGCATGAATGAGTCACTTAATTGAGTTTTGGTTTCTACCTGAGCGAGAGATTCTAACATATTTTTCAACAATTACCGCTGCTATCTTGTGTTTAGATTGATGTATACGTACCATACGCTGCGAATGATCAAGAAATATGGTATCTTGTCATTAATATTTTAAGAATTTCTGAACCATTTTGTTGCACCTAACTCAAACTACCAATAAAAAAAGGTGCCAAGGAGAAAAATTAGTGCAGTACTGGATTCGTAATACGCTTGCTATCGCCGTATCAATGGGCTTGGTCGGATGTACCGTGTTTACAAATGAAGCTCACCATGAGCGTAATTATCGTGCCAACGAGCCTTTGAAAGTGCCTGAAAACTTAAGTAAACCATATCAAGATGCGACGTATTCTATGCAGGCAGCACGTTATGAAGCACCAGATTCGAGTGCGTATGTTCGCTCACCGGCACAGGTGTTAGCGTTAGCTGAAGGTTCTTGGGTTGAAGAAGGTGACACTGAGGCGCGTGTACACTTTGATAAAAATGACGGTATTGAAGATTTAGAAGCGTTTATTTGGCAGTCACTCAATGATTTATTGGCTCAACATAATGTGAGTTCGACTAAATTGAATGATTCTCAGCTTCAGTCAGATTGGTACGCTTTGACAAAGCAAATTGATGGCTGGTTTTGGGAAGAAGAGAAAAAAGTCAGTCGCCAAAAGTTTATGTTTACTCTTGAAGCGGAAGAGCACAAGCGTACCGTTGCTGTTTCAGCCAAACTGACGGATTTTGAGGCGGCTGGAAAACCGCTTACAAATTTAATGCAGCAACAGCTCGAAGTTGGCGCATTGAATGCATTTATTGCACAGTTTGATTACAATTACCGCAATTTAGCACTTGAGTTAAACAAAAAGCGCGGCATTGTGTCGCTTGAAATGGGCTTTGATGATAAAGGTAATGCTGCGTTTGTTACTGAACAACGTACCGAAGATGTATTTGAGCGTTTCCCAACGTTTTTAGAGCGCGTCGGTTTTACAATTGACGAAATTGAACAAGATCGCGGCTTGATTTTTGCAACTTACAACGAGCCAGATAGCTCTGTATGGGATTCTATTTGGGGTGATGACGTTGGTAAAATCCCGCTTGAGGTTGGCCAATACCAAATGATCGTAAGCGATTTGGGTGAAAGTGGTACTTCGATTACTTGGCTTGATGGGGAAGGTGAAACACTTGAGCCAGGTACGCTAAATGACTTGTTGATGAAGATTGTGACTATGCTACGTGAACGCGGTATCAATATTTAATTATAAAAATTAACTGTAAAAAAGAGCGGTTTACGCTCTTTTTTACTTTATAAAACTGACAATAAATTAAATGGTTATGCATTATATTTGCACATTGATGCTAACTAAAAAGCGATAATAATATAAAGGTAATAAATATGAGTTCTCAAGAGAACCAAGTGGCTTCGCCGCGCAGCAATTTAGCCACTATTATGATGTTTTTAATTCCTTCCTTAATCGGTGTGTTTTTGTTTATGACACCGATTGCCTATAATGACGCATTTACGATTCCAATTGCAGTATTAGCAAAGGCAATTCAATCGGGTCTGAGTGGTTCAATTACCACGATTGTTACCCTAATCGTTGCGACGACTGCTGTATTGTCATTACTATGCACTGTACTCAAGCCAGAAAAGTTAAAAAAATACCCATTTTTTAATCATTTACTTGTGGTAAATCCGATCTGGTTGATTGCTAGATTATTAGGCGCAGTATTTATTGCGATGACTTATTTTAAGATAGGTTTACCTGCGGTGTATTCAGAAAATACGGGCCATCTAGTTTTAAATGATTTGATGCCGGTGCTTTTCTCTGTGTTTATATTAGCGGGTCTACTACTTCCGCTGTTACTTAATTTCGGATTACTTGAATTAGTTGGTACCTTGTTAACTAAAGTTATGCGACCCTTATTTGGTGTGCCAGGGCGAGCATCCGTAAATTGTGTTGCGTCGTGGTTAGGCGACGGCAGTGTAGGTATTTTAATGACTGCAAAACAGTATGAGGAAAAACATTATACTGAGCGCGAAGCGGCGATTATTGGCACAACCTTTTCGGCTGTTTCAATTACGTTTTGTTTGGTTGTCATTGGGCAAGTTAAATTAGAGCACTTATTTGCACCATTTTATTTAACAGTGTGTTTAGCCGGCGTTGTCGCTGCACTTATTGTTCCACGTTTACCGCCATTGAGATTGAAAGCAAATCGTTACATTGATGGTCAAGAAGCAACAAAAAACCCTGAAGCGTTACCAGAGGGGAAGTCGCTGTTTGGTTATTCGATGGAAGTTGCGTTAAATAAAGCCCGTCATGCGAAAGGAGTAAAAGGGACTCTAGAAGAAGGATTAAAAAACGCCATCGATATGGTGTTTGCTGTGCTTCCTATTGTCATGGCGATTGGTACGGTCGCGCTAATGATTGCAGAGTACACACCTGTATTTAAATGGCTTGGTACACCGTTTATTCCATATTTGGAGCTTTTACAGCTGCCAGAAGCAGAAAAAGCAGCCGAAACGATTATGGTCGGTTTTGCTGATATGTTTATTCCATCTATCTTAGCGGCATCGAACATCGAAAGTGACGTAACACGTTTTGTTATCGCGGCAATGAGTGTGACGCAATTGATTTATATGTCGGAAGTCGGGGCGTTATTACTTGGTAGTAAAATACCTGTGAACATTTTCGAATTGTTTATTATTTTTATCTTACGCACCTTAGTGACATTGCCAGTCATTGTCGTTATGGCGCATTGGCTCGTCTAACTCGATTCACCATTAAAAAGAGAGCTAGTTGCTCTCTTTTTTGTTTTGTTCGTCTTTAACTTGTTTCGCTTCAAGTGCTTTTTTTGCTTTTTCAATGGGGTCTTGATTAAAACTTTTCATTGAAAATTTCGCAGAATACTTAAGAAGTGCAACGTTGCCCCATATAACCGCAAACACGAGCACGAGAATGAGTATAAAGTGCCAATTATCCATAACCTAACCTTTGCCTAGAAATATCGCTTTAAGTGATTCAAAACGTTTGAGCATACAGAAATTTTCGGTATTATAACGCCGTTCAATATTTTATGTGAAATCAATTTTGGAGTGAGTTTGTCAACTGAACATGTGCTGATTTGGCCAAAGGAATATCCTTTGTTATTAAAAGGACTGTTAGAACAAAATGGTGCCTTTATTTTGGATGCGCTGGAGGCTTGGCCAAACTGTGAAAGCGTAACTGATGACAAACAAATTAGCACTACAGTGCTACCCCCTTTATACTACTTATTGTGGCAAAAACCGTCAGATCCGTTTGAGCATTACTTTTTCCAACATATTGTTGAATTTAACGACGAGCTGAGAAGCTATATTGAGAATGTACAGCAACATTTAATAGATCAATTAGGAAACAAAGAAGCTGTGTCTGAGTTATTAATCTCACGAATTGAGCAATATGCTTCGACACAAGAGCAAATTAAAATTAGCGTTAATTTTTCTTTGACCAAAGCGTGTAAGCAACTGCGTTATTTTAAAATTTTTCAGTATTTACTGGAGCATGGATTACACATTGATAATGATGATGCACTTTCGCTTTGGCAAGACGATGATTTTCGTGCGATTGCGCTGCCATTCATTGAGTCTGGAAATCATTTGTCTTCAGCAGATGAATTAGCTGAGCAAGTGACCCGACGGTTACATGACGGGGAAGATTACTTTGATCTTTTACTAGCGATTAAATCAACAGAAATCGACAATCATATTTTAGAAAAAGCGCTACTTGCTCATATTACTAGTATCGACGCGAAACAAGGAATATGTAGTCGCTTTGTTGAGCAAGGGGCTATCGGCGAGTTACTTGATGATGGCGGTATGAATGCTGCAATGTGGGCCGCGAAAAATGGCTTTGCGTCAGTACTAGCGAGTTTACTTAATAAAGATAATGTTAATGTGCAAGATCATCAAGGAAACACAGCATTGCACTATGCTGTATTATCAAAAAACGAAGCATGTTTATCGATTGTATTAAACGCCGGTGTTAATTTTTCAATTAAAAATAAGATGGGCTTGTCTGCTTATCGGTTAGCAGTGAGTGAAAAGTTGAGTTCGGTTGTAGCTCAGTTTGAAAACAAATTTGGTATCAAAGAACTGAGTGAAGCGCAGCAGTATAATTGGATTCGTCGTGTTCATAGTTTACATGCTGCGATAATTTTTTTATTGCCTGTACAACTGTTTTTTATCTTTGCCGATGGATTGTCGGCAAAAAGCGAAATCTGTTTTTTGATTTCTCTTACATCAATGATAATGATGTTTTACGCGCTAACTTTGCGAAAAAGTCCTCTTTACCCAGTGCGTCGCCATCCTGTGAGTTTATCTTTATTACGAATTTTATCCCCATTCGCGATTGCTGCCCAGTTGCTTGTATCAGGGGTGATTGTGGTAAGTGTCTTATCTTAAATACGGTTCGCGGTGATACTCTATCGCCGCGATGTGTCGTATGAGATTTCTCTAAAACAGTCCCTGCCTATTATTTTAACAGCTCCCAATCTGCTTAGTTGGCACAAGTCGTATTATTGCTGACTCATATTAGCTCAAAGTGAGTATGTATTGAACGAGCCTGAGTTGTAAGCGGTATTAAAAAACCACAAATTAAAACGAAACGTTATTACACAGCAGCGTCGTTATGTGAAATAATGGTTATATCTTATATCATTTAGTAATAATAACTATGTCATCAGCTTCTGACCAACTTATTTATCTCGACTGTAATGCAACGACACCTGTCATGCCTCAAATTGCAAGTGCAGTGATGCATTCGATGGAAGTGTGTTTTGGTAACCCATCGTCATCTCATATTACAGGTCTAAAAGCTCGTAGACTGATGGAACAAACGCGTGATATGGGAAAACAGATAATAGGTGCGCCTAAAGGGCGTCTTCTTTTTACGTCAGGTGCAACTGAGGGAATACAAACATCGATTGTTTCAGCTCTTATCGAAGCAAAAAAATGGGCAATTGAAAACCCAGTTTTGCTCTACGGCGCAACGGAGCATAAGGCGGTACCAAATACATTAAAACATTGGAACGATGTACTCAATGTCGGTGCGCAAATTATTGCCATCCCAGTTGACGAGAAAGGCTTACTTGACCTTACGTTTATTGAAAAACATATTTCGCGTTCACTGTTGGTGTGTACCATGATCGTTAACAATGAAACCGGCGTCGCGCAAGACATAGCGAAACTAGAACGCGCTATTAAAACACCACAAAGTCGCGCTTTTTGGATGGTCGATTGTGTTCAAGGGCTGGGCAAGCAAAACTTAGACTTAGATAATACGAAAGTTGATTATGCACCGTTTTCAGGGCATAAACTGTACGCACCTAAGGGGATTGGCTTTTTATATTTAGACGAAAATGCGCCGTTAACCCCATTCATAGCTGGAGGTGGTCAAGAAGGTGGCGCGCGCTCGGGCACCGAGAATTTACCCGGAATCGCTGGACTTAACGAGCTGTTTAGGTTGATGTTAGAAGAATCGGGTTCTGTGTTTAAACCAGTCGCAAAACTCAGCGAATTTCGTGAACAGTTAGCAATAGCGATACAAGACACGTTTGGCGACGTTGTATTTAATAATGACTTTACTGTGTCAGTCCCGACTACGCTTAACTTTTCGGTCGCGAATATGTTTGGTAGTGAAGTGATGAACTTATTTGACTCGGTTGGTATTCGCGTTAGCGCTGGTTCTGCTTGTAGCTCAGGGGCTGCAAGTAGCTTTGTATTAGATGCAATGAATTTACCTAATTGGCAAAGTGAAAATGCGATTCGTTTATCATTTGGCCCAGCTGCATCAAGTGACGAAATTCAACTTGCATGCGATAAAATCCGAAGTCTTAAGTTAAGGCTACAAAATCACTGTATGCTAGGGCGAGATGTTGAGCAACAACCTTGTGCGCAAGGCATTAATGAATACGAAACGCAAGGTTTGGTAATGACATTAGTCGTCAATCAAGACAATCAAGCTGCTATTATTAACCCTACTTGCGCGTTAGTGAAACCGATTGAAAAAGTATTGAAGAGGCAGGGGTTAAAACTCGCTTATATCCTCGATGCTGACGCGTCAACTAAGTCTCAGCAAGAGCGATTGAGTTTTATTAATGCACTTGATGATGAAGTGTATTCGGATGAACACTGCAATTGGCCTCAGTGTGAAAGTTTGCAGTTTGGTAACTATACCATTACTCGAAGTGGCAAAGATGACTATACGTATTCAATATCGCACGGTGAGATGACAGATATCATTGTATCGGCTAAGCAACAACAGGACTTGCCGACAAACAATGTGTATTTGCAAAGCGATGAGCTTGCAAACCTCGTTAATGATAATCCGGCAATGATGATTATTGATACACGCGAACCCTACGAGTATGAAGGTGAAGAGTTGGCGTCTGCACTTGGCGTTGCGCCAAAACAAATAATCAATATTCCTGTTAATCGATTACTTAACGCGTATAGCGAAGGGCATATACGTAAAGAAGCTGACTACTTATTGTTGTGTCGCAGTGGCAACCGTTCAGGGGTCGCTTTACAGAAACTACTTGGCTATGGCTTTAATAACGTGCGTAATATCGCGGGTGGAGTTGCAGAATTACTCTAATGTAATGGCAAAATTATTATAATTAAAACGCCATCAAAATTGATGGCGTTTTGGTTTAACTTAAAAGTGCTTTTATTGCGGTGCCGGTCCGGTACTGTCGCGAACCACCAATTCTGGTGTAAAGCATAGTTCCAAATTATCATCACGCTTTGACGCCGAACGGTTATTTGTGAATAAAAGTTTCGCTGCAAGTTTGGCGATGTGACTATTGGATTGGTGTGCTGTGGTAAGCTTTGGCCAAGTTTGACGAGAGAAGGGCGAATCCTCAAACCCAGCAATAGATAACTGTTCAGGTATTTTTATATCCATTAGTCTCGATGCGAATAGGGCACCTGCCGCAATTTCATCGTTACATGCAAAAATAGCGGTTGGTTTGTTTGTTGCAGCTAAAACAGATTTTGCGCCTTCAACACCTGATTCGAATGAGTAAGTGCCGTCGATAATTAGTTGGTCATCAATCTCTATTTCGTAATCTCGTAGTGCATCTTTGTAGCCAGCTAGTCGTTCCAATGTTGATTTATGTTCTTTATCACCTGCAATAAATGCAATGTGTTTGTGTCCATGCTCAATTAGATGGGTTGTAATCGTGTAGGACGCGTCACGGTCATTAACATAGATAGAGGTGTGCTTTTGTGTTAGCTCGTCTTCATTCTGAGTGGGTTGTTCGCCCGATAAAATTCGAACATAGTTAATATTGAGATCTTCAAGCATCTCAATTACATGTGTTCGCTCTGACAGTGGTGGGGTAAGAATAAGCCCAGCAACGCGCGAGCGTGAAATCATTGTTTTGAGCTCGTCTAACATGTTTTTTTCACTGTCAGAGCAAGGATGAATTAATAGTTCATAGCCTTCGTCTTTACAGCGCGATAAGATCCCGTTTTGCATGTCAATGACATAATACGCGTTTGGATTATCGTAAACCAAGCCAACAGCAAATGACTTTGTGCCCGCTAGACTGCGTGCAGCTAAATTAGGCTGATAGTTTAACTCTTTTACTGCAGCCATTACTTTGTCTGATGTTTTTTTACGTACCGAAGGTTCATTGTTCATAACCCGCGAAACGGTTTTCATTGAAACGCCCGCTAATCGAGCGACATCGTTAATTGTTACTTTCATTTTTAATTATTCTTTTTTGCGAGAGTCAAAAAATAAATCTGTAATTTAAATGCGCACTAAATATCGCATTCTACCTTGTTTTAATCACTGTAAATAGAGATGTTTCATAAATTATACAATTTAAATAGATGATACCGGTGTCAAAAACTTAACAAATTAAATTGACAGCGTTGTCATTTTTACTTATTGTTAACTTCTAGAACAAGACTAGTTTCACTTTAGCAAGCTTTTAAACAATAGCAAGCGAGAGTAAAACAAACAGTTACAAAGATTTAAGGGTTGAATATGGGCTGTCGTACTTCATTAGCGAGCTGGCAAAAATTAACGAGTTTAGCTGCAAGCGTGAAACAACTACATTTAAAAGATTTATTTAATGCGCAGCCACAGCGATTTGATCAATATTCGGTTTCTCATTCAGGTATTCTTTTTGACTATTCAAAAAACTTAGTATCCAGTGACGTTCTTAAACAGTTAATCGCACTTGCAGAAGATTGTGAGTTATCTTCTTGGCGAGATAAAATGTTTTCTGGTGAAAAAATAAACATCACAGAGCAGCGCGCTGTGCTGCACACGGCATTGCGTGGTAGCGAGAGCAGCGAACTGTTAGTCGATGGTGAAAACGTATTGCCATTGGTTACGGAGCAACTCGAAAAAGTAGCGACATTTGTTAATGCGGTTCGCAGTGGTGATTGGCGTGGTGCCACAGGTAAAGTTATTACCGATATTGTGAGTATTGGGGTAGGTGGTTCGAATTTAGGACCGCAGATGGTCACCGAGGCGTTGAGCCCAAATACACAAAGTCCACTTAACGTGCACTATGTATCGAATGCCGATGGTGTGCAAATTGCCACCACACTTGAAAAATTAAATGCTGAAACAACGTTATTTGTTGTGTCGTCAAAAACCTTTACAACATCAGAAACAATGACGAACGCTAATACGGCAGTAAACTGGCTTAAAAGCGAGTGTTTGCAAAGGGATGCGGTGTCAAAGCACTTTGTAGCTGTGAGTACTAATATCGAAAAAACCACCGAGTTTGGCATTGATCCTGACAATGTATTTACCATGTGGGATTGGGTTGGCGGCCGCTTTTCATTGTGGTCAACCATAGGTTTACCAATTGCTCTTTATTTGGGGTTTGATCAATTTAATCAGTTATTGAAAGGGGCCCATGCAGCGGATTTACATTTCAAATCTGCGCCTTTTGAGCAGAATATCCCGGTTCTAATGGCATTGCTAAGTTTATGGAATACGACATTTATGGGTGCTAAAGCACAAGCTATATTGCCGTATGATCAAAGTATGCATATGTTGCCCGCATACCTTCAGCAAGCAGAAATGGAAAGTAACGGTAAATCGACAACGTTTGCCGGCGAGCAGGTGGCGTATACATCAGTGCCACTGATTTGGGGAATGACCGGTATTAACGGTCAACACGCATTTTACCAGTATTTACATCAAGGTACGACGGTGGTGCCAGCAGATTTTATTGGCTCAGTTACACCGCGTATAAACGTGGGTAAACACCATACTGTATTAATGTCAAATATGTTCGCGCAAACCGAAGCACTGATGAACGGTGTTACGGACGAAGAGGTCGCCGCGCAGCTTAGAGAAAAAGGCGCTGACGAGTCAGAAATTGAAAGTTTAGTACCGCATAAAGTGCATCAGGGTAATCGACCAACAACAACCATATTACTCGATAAAATCGACGCGTTTCATGTTGGGCAATTAATTGCATTATATGAACATAAAATATTCACCCAAGGCATTCTATTAGATGTTTGTTCATTTGACCAATGGGGCGTTGAGCTCGGAAAAGGCTTGGCAAATGCAATACAAGGTGAATTAGAGCGCGGTGAATTTGCAATACACGATAGTTCGACCACTGGCTTATTGAATTACTTCAGCAAGAAACGAGTTGAATATTCTGCGTAAGTAGAAATAGAAACGAACCTTTGAACGGGTAGCGTATGAGTTTAGGAACGATAATTGGTGAGAGAGTTATCGTTTCCTAATACTCATTATTTATAGCTAGTCGTGTTACGGACAAATATCCTGTGCAAATTTAGGGATGTCACGTAACGTTTGGTATTTGGGTACCAATATAAACAGAACCTTTGAACGGGTAGCGCAGGAGTTTAGGAGCGATAATTGGTGAGAGAGTTATCGTATCCTAACACTCTTTTATTTTGCGCTTCGGTTTAATAACAGAACCTTTGAACGGGTAGCGCAGGAGTTTAGGAACGATAATTGGTGAGAGAGTTGTCGTATCCTAAACCCTCTTAATTATTGCACTCGTTTAATAAAAGAACCTTTGAACGGGTAGCGTAAGAGTGTAGGTTCGGCGATTGGTGAGAGAGTTGCCGAGCCTATAACTCTATATACGTAGAATTAAGTAGCGCTGAGTATTAGGTGCAATAATTTGCAAAAACGATGTTGCGTCCTAGCCCTCTTTTGAGCCAAAACTTAAAATTTCAGTCAATGAGCACGGCTTCAATGAATGAATTTTAACAATTCATTCGTATGCAATCACTTAAATAATAACTAAAAAGTGATAAACTTAGACTAATCAACTTCAAACTCCACATAAAGTTTAACTTTATAGAAAAGAGAGAGTACTATGCTAAATCCATTCGATATTGTGATTTTTGGCGGTGGCGGTGATTTATCATTACGTAAATTGTTGCCGGCAATGTATCGCGCTTACCAAGAAGGAAATTTACCTGAGGGCAGTCGTATTATTCCGACAGTGCGCGCGCTTGACAAGCCACAAGATTTTATCGATAAAATTCAATCTGGCTTAAAAGACTTTTTAGCAAAAGGTGAATATAACGCAAAAGATTGGAAAGCATTTTCGAGCTTTATTCATCCACTTGTCGTTAATGTAACTGAAATGGATGATAATTGGCTAGTACTTAAAAGCTTGTTAGAAGCCGATGATGAATCTAAATCACGTGTTTTTTATCTTTCACTCCCACCTGCTGTTTATGGCCGTTGTAGTGAACTCCTGTCAGATAATAATCTAATAACTGACAATTCTCGCGTCGTCGTTGAAAAGCCAATCGGTTATTGCGGTGATTCTGCGGAAGAGATTAATGCGAAAATCGCGCAATATTTTGCAGAGCAACAAATTTACCGAATTGACCACTACTTAGGTAAAGAAACGGTGCAAAATCTTATGGCACTGCGTTTTTCAAATGTGTTGTTTGAAAATATGTGGGACGCAAAGTGCATCGATAATATTCAAATTAGTATTTCTGAAACTGTTGGTCTTGAGTCTCGCGCTGGGTTTTACGAAAAAGCAGGTGCGTTAAGAGATATGGTGCAAAACCATTTATTGCAGTTGCTGTGTCTTGTTGCAATGGAGTCGCCACACAAACTGACCGCCAATAGCATCCGCGCAGAAAAACTTAAGGTGCTCGAGGCATTGCGTCCTCTTGTAGATGCCGGCGTCGATGAAAATACAGTTCGTGGTCAATATGTTCCGGGTGACCTCAACGGTAAACTTGTTCCTGGGTACTTAGAAGAGCTTGGTGCCCCGAATAGCCATACTGAGACATTTGTCGCAATTCGTGCACATATAGATAACTGGCGTTGGGCGGGTGTTCCGTTTTATTTAAGAACAGGTAAACGAATGCATAAACGCTGCGCCGAAATTGTCGTTGAATATAAAGATGTTTCCCATAATGTTTACAGTAATAATGTCGGCAATATTGAGCCAAATCGCCTCGTTATTCGACTGCAGCCGGAAGAAAGCATTCAGCTAACGCTAATGTCAAAACGCTTAGACAATCTTGAAATGCAATTAGAACCTGTAACACTTGACTTAGACTTGTCCAAGAATTACGAAAATGGATTCCATTCAGATGCGTACAAACGCTTAATGCTTGATGCTGCAGCGGGTAATGCATCACTCTTTATACATCGTGATGAAGTGCGCCAAGCATGGGCATGGATTGACCCAATAATTAACCATTGGCAATATTCAGGCACGCCGTCATTATATCGAGCGGGTTCATGGGGACCGGATGCATCGGATGAATTATTGAGTGAAAACGGTCATCGTTGGTTTAATGCAGGGGAGGGCTTTTAATGCCAGCTAATATTACTGAAAAATTTTTCGATACTAAAGAAGCATATAATGAAGCGTTAGGTCAATCATTAGCAACGGCACTGAGCCAAGGTATCGAAACTGATGGTCGTTCAGTGCTATTGGTATCAGGCGGATCGTCGCCTGCACCTGCATACAAGTATTTAAGTGGTATTGACCTAAATTGGGCGCAAATTGATGTCGCTATGGTTGATGAACGCTGGGTTGATAGTGATCACGAAAAAAGTAATGAAGCATTTATCAAGCAAACGCTATTGCAAGATAAAGCACAAAATGCCAATTTTGTCGTGATGAAAAATAATGCAGACACTGCACAAACTGGTCAAGCTGAGTGTGAATTATCATACCAAAAGCTAAAATCACAATTTGAGGTAACGATTTTGGGCATGGGATCGGACGGCCACACTGCATCGCTGTTCCCGCATGCCGATGGCTTAGCGAATGCGCTGCAAACGAGTGACACAACGGCGGCAATCAATGCAATCGAGAGTAACGTGACTGGAAAAATAACAGAACGTATGACATTGAGCCTTGCTGGGATATTGCGCTCAAAAGTGATTAAGTTATTGATTAGTGGTGAGGAAAAACTTGCTGTTTACAAGCAGGCTTTAGCTGGTGAAGATGTTGCAGAAATGCCACTTCGGGCAGTATTGCAACAGACTCAAGTTCCTGTTGAGGTGTACTGGGCACCTTAACACGTTGTACTGGATTTTTAACGCTTATTAAAAGAGTGCATCGCACTCTTTTTTTGTTTACATAATCCCAATTGTGCAGATAAAACACCGCCTAACAGCATAGATGATAAGCAACTCGCTTTTATTAAAAATAAATGTGGTAATTAAAAATAAACTTCGTTATATTACCAGTTAACAAATGACAGCGCTGTCATTTGTTAACTCTCAAAGTTTTTGGGGGCTCCATTTATGATTGTTCTGCCCAGCGATCGGGGTCCTCATCTTGCTAACACAAATTAAATTTTGAGTTATATGCATGTGTATCGTGTTTTAAATGACTGTGCATTTGTTTAAAAACGCTCACCTCATTTGGTCAAATACGACTAAATTAAAAAGTGAAGATCGTTTTATTTGTAACACTTTATGTCGCTCGATTTATTGGAATATCCATAATTGAAGTGAGAGGAGGGGAGCAAAATTAAACGTCAAATAACTTAGAATGCAATAAGGTTGATGCACAATTTACTAAAATAGAGTCAATTATGCATAATTTTTTTAATTAATACCTCTCCATTTTTAGGCGAAATTTCGCATGATTTTTCGCCATTTTTATTCGTTTTCTCAATCCGTTTTAGATTCTTTTTTTCATTAATTATATTTTTTTATTACTTTTGATCTTTACATCAATTAATCCATTTGTGCTATATTACTCGCGCTAAAGGTCACGAAATCTCTGGGTTTGTGACATAATTGAAGTGTTTTTGTAAATAAAATGTTTCACGCGTTATGCGTAAAAATGCATTTTATTGTGTAAAAAATGCAAAAATAATTGTAGCGGAAATGTAATTTTAAGTGTAATGTTTGTTAGTAGATGACAGCGTTGTCATCAATCACTGGGCAGAAAGTGAATTACAAATCAAACAAAATGATTCAAGGGGAATCTTGTGTTAGCTAAAAATTTTAAGAAAAGCTTATTGGCGGTTAACATCGGTATGGCGATGACTGCTGGTTTTGCAGGTGCAGCGAATGCAGCCGATGAACAGGTTAAAGAAGATGTAGAAGTAATTGAGGTACGCGGTATTCGTCGTTCTCTTGAAGCTTCACTTAATACAAAACGTTTTGCCAACGGTGTGGTTGATGCAATCACTGCCGAAGACATTGGTAAGTTTCCAGACAAAAACGTCGCTGAGTCACTAAAGCGTGTACCTGGTATTACGGTTCAAGGTCAATTTGGTGAAGCCGATGCAGTATCAATTCGTGGTGCAGGTGCTGACTTTACAAAAACAACTTTAAATGGTCAAAACGTTGCATCAACAGGCTGGTTCGTACTAGAGCCAGCTAAGCGTTCATTCAATTACACGCTTTTACCATCTGAACTTGTTGGTGGTCTAGAAGTATATAAGTCATCTCAAGCAGACCTTATCGAAGGTGGCGTAGGTGGTACTGTTATTGTTAAAACACGTACACCACTTGATATGGACGCAAACACAGTTTACGGTTCAATCGAAGCCCAACATTCAGATGATTCAGGTGAAACTGATCCGCAATTCTCTGGTATGTACAGCTGGAAAAACGAAGAAGAAAACTTTGGTTTCCTAGTATCAGCAGTTGCACAAGAGCGTAACTTGCAACGTCAAGGTAACGAAGCATTCTGGCAGTGGGGCGCAGGTCCTGTAGGTTTTGAGCAAGAGCGCAAGCGTTCAGCTTTCTCAACTGCAATTGAATTTGCACCAAGCGATGAATTAAGTGTTGTTGTTAACTACATCGACATGCAAATGGAAGCGGATAACACGAACTTTGCACTTTGGTTAACACAAGCTGATACTACATGGGGCGGTACTGACCAAACTACAGCTTGGATTGGCGGTGACGGTAATACTGCTGGACCAAATCCTGGTGCGCAAGCGGCTGGTCCATTAAATATTGCTTTCTATCAGATGCGTCCGCGTGAAGCGACGATGAATTCTGATTACTTAGATATCACATTAGAATATGCAGGCGAGAACTATACAGCTAAATTCCAAGCTGGTGATACGACGTCAAGCGGTGGCACTGATTTTGAAATGGTAATGGATGATGGCTTGATGCCTTCACTTGCTGGCGGTTCTTATGACTTCACAGGTGGTGGCCAAACTTGGAACCTTCCTGCTGGCTTCGATATGTCAACGTACAACCCAGGTGTATTAAACATGGGTACGGGGACAAACTTCAACGCAACGCCTAAAACAGATGAAGAGCAGTTCGTTCAGTTTGATTTAGAATATCAACTTGATAATGACTTTATTACATCAATTAAAACAGGTATTCGTTACGCGTCACACAAAACAACAAGTCGTCGCTTTGAATTCACACAAGCTGAAGGCTTTGACCCTGCATATGATGTATCGGGTGCGTCAACTGGTTCTTACGACGTAGGTGCGGGTGATTACCAAATCTTACGCTTTGACGTTGATGCAATGAAAAAATGGGCGAAAGCGTCTATCACAGGTAAGGTCGAAGATTACGGCGCATACAGCCATATCGAAGAAGACAACTTAGGCATTTACCTAATGGCTAACTACAGCGGTGAGAACTACCGCGGTAACTTTGGTGTACGCTACGTATCGACTGATGCATCTTCAATTTACTACAAAGGTGCAGATGCAAATCAACGTACATCAGAAGAAGCTGATTACACAGAGATTTTACCAAGCGTAAACTTTGCGTATGATTTAAGTGATGACATGATTTTACGTGTGAATGCGGCGAAGACGATGGCGCGTCCACAGTATAACGACATGTACTTTAACCCGAATCTAATGGGTGTAAATGATGATACGCCAAATAACCAACGTATTATCATTGGTAACCCAGCGCTAGAACCATTTACAGCGAATCAATTTGAAACTGGCGTAGAGTGGTACTTCAACGAGTCATCATTACTTGCTGCTACTGCATTTTACAAAGATGTTTCAAACTTCATCGTGATTGGTCGTCGCGCAGCGACAGCAGCTGATGAAGCGAAATTCGGTGTTCCAGCACTAGTGGGTGATGAAGCTAACTTCGGTTACATGATTGAAGAAAACTCAAATGGACCTGGCGGTAAAGTACTTGGTATGGAACTTCAGTACCAACAAGACTACGGCAATGGTTTTGGTTCATTAATCAACTATACGTATACAGATGCAACTGCAGACGAATCTGACCTGTTCAATGACGGTAATGATGTGCTAACTGACAGTTCAGAACATGCGTTCAATATCTCAGGTTACTACGAGAATGAACAGTTCTATGCACGTTTATCATATAACTATCGTTCAGAGTACATGATGCGTGAGTCTGGTTCTTATGGCAACCGTTTACACGATGGTTTTGGTAGCCTGGACTTTAGCTCTGTTTATCACGTAACTGAGAACGTTGACGTTAAATTTGACATCGTAAACATTACTGGTGAAAGCTCTAAACAATTTGGTAACAACCAAACTGTAACTAATTACAGTGGTTTTGCTGACGGCTTCCCGCTTTACGAATACGAAATGGCGACACGTTATAACCTAGGCTTATCAGTTCGCTTCTAAGCAAAGTGAAATAATGTAAATAAAATGAAAAAAGGGAGTGTTACTCCCTTTTTTTTTGCCACGAAACCAACTAGCATAGGGCTACTTTAATTATAAGCCTTATTTAAAATGGAGCAGTACCATGGCGGAATCAATCAAGCCACTACATAACGAAGTGCACGGTAAATTAAAAATCAAAAACGGCATTAATGTAGAGTTTTTAAAAGAACAACACCTTATTCCTTTAGTTGCACATGAATTTGCGCGCACAGCAACTGAATACCCAATCGTATTTGTTAAGAATAATGATTCGGGTGAATTCCAAGCCGTTGCTATGCTAGGCCTAGAGCCAGGTGAGAACCTGTTTGTAAAAGACGATGTATGGCAAGGTGGTTACTTACCTCATGCTGCAACTCGTTATCCACTAGCGCTTGTACCAAACCCACAACAGCAAGAACAACTGTTAGTTGCTATTTTAGAAGATAGCCATTTGGTAAGTGAAGAAGAAGGTAACGCACTTTTTGATGAAAAAGGTGAAGAAACAGAATACCTAAAAGCACGCAAAGAATCATTAATTCGTTATATCGAGTTCTCTCAAGTAACTACTAACTTTACTAAGTTTTTAGCAGAGAAAGAACTTCTTATTGCGCAAACGCTAACGCTTGAAATTAAAGGCGAAAAGCGCGACATCAACGGTATTTACTTGATCGATGAGAAAAAGCTAAACGAACTATCGGACGAAGAGTTCCTTGAAATCCGTAAACGTGGCTATTTAGCACCTATCTATAGCTTCTTAACGTCAATGCCACAGGTTAATCGCCTAGCACGTTTAAAAGCTGCTTTATAAGCAAAAAACATACATATTGCCGGGTGAGCTCGGCAATATCCTCTTGTGAGTCACAACATGAACAATCCTTCTGCAAAACATCAGTCTAATCATATTAAAAAAATCGTTATCGTCGGCGGTGGCACCGCAGGTTGGTTGGCAGCAAATCACTTAGCAAAAAAGGTGAATAAACCCAATGGTATTGAGGTTTGTCTTATTGAGTCGAAAAATATTCCAACTATCGGCGTTGGTGAGGGTACAGTACCGGCCATGCGTGAAAGTTTGCGCTATTTGGGTATTGATGAAGGCGAGTTTGTGAAACAATGTGACGTGACCTTTAAACAAAGTATTAAATTTGTAGATTGGACACACGACCCAACACAGAAGGGCTCTCATTACTATCATCATTTATTTGACTATCCGTTTATTCAAGAGTTTAACCCAACACCATATTGGCTTCGTGATAAGACAACGCCATTTGCAAACAATGTAGCGATACAAGCACAAATTTGTGACAGTGGCCTAGCACCTAAACGTATTACGCACCCGCAATTTCAAGGGGCAACAGCCTATGCGTACCACTTAGACGCAGCTAAGTTTTCAGCGATGTTGACGCGCCATGCGGTCGATAATTTAGGGGTTGAGCATATAAAAACCGATGTTACCCAAGTTAATCTTGCACAAAATGGCGATATAAAGTCGGTCACGACGTCGGATTATGGCGAGATTGAAGCCGATGTATTTATTGATTGTACAGGCTTTAGTTCACTGCTGATGGGGCAAGCGCTCAATATTCCGTTCGTTGACAAAAGTGACGTCTTATTTGCGGATCACGCACTAGCTATTCAGGTTCCATATGACAGCGCTGACACGCCGATTGCAAGTCACACCATTTCAACAGCAAAAGAAGCCGGCTGGATATGGGATATCGGATTATTTGAGCGTCGCGGTATTGGCCATGTCTATTCTTCATCACACACGACGCATGAGCGAGCTGAACAAATTTTGCGTGACTATATTGGTCACCAACACAAGGACTTAGAAGCGCGAAAAATTAAGATGCAGGTCGGCTACCGCGAAAAAGCATGGCATAAAAACTGTGTTGCATTAGGGCTATCACAAGGTTTTGTTGAGCCGCTTGAGGCAACTGGATTACTTGTATTTGATGCGACTGCGCGCATGTTAGCAGAACAGTTTCCGCATCAAAAAGACGGTATTGAGCAGGTCGCAGCACGCTTTAACTTCCGCATACGGAATACGTGGGATAGGGTGATTGATTTTATTAAATTACATTATTGTATTTCTAAACGTCGAGACAGTGATTTTTGGATTGATAATACAAACCCAAACTCAATTCCAGATTCGCTACGAGAAAATTTGGCATTTTGGCGATTGAATATACCGTCTGAGTACGATTTTCACAGTAAGTTGGAAATTTTTAATCTAGAAAACTACTTATATGTGCTTTACGGTATGGAGTTTGATACTGATATTAGTGCGCAATCGTATCGTTTTAATCAACAACAACAGTACCAAAGTTGGTTATCACAACTTAATCGCCATGCAGAGCAAACGATGAGTCAATTACCAGCTCATCGCGAGTTAATTAAAAAAATTAAGTTACATGGATTACAAGCAATCTGATCGGTGCACCGTGATGTATATTTTTGAGCAACGCACATATCAACTCGATGAGTTAATTACGCTTTTAAAGACCAATTATAATCAACGGCGATATGATTATGTTGAAGCAATATTGTCAGTTTTATTTGATGCAACGCCAGGCAATGCGCAGGTATTACACTGGTTATATAACTATTATAACGGGGTACGTAAATTTGATACGTTATTATCATATTTGCAGCAAGTTCTAGATAATGAGCCAAGTCATCAGCAAGCAAATTATTACAAAGTAACGTGTTGTCGCAATTTAAAGCGCCATCGCGATGCTTTACACGCGTTGGCCTTGGTTGCACCCGGCCCGATTAGCGCACAGCAATTAGCATTATTAAAAATAAAATTGTTAAAAGAGTGTGGTGATCAAGCCGATGCATTGCAAGCGATAGATTCGCTACTTAAGATAGATGCATGTCACGGTGAAGCGTTTTGGTTACGCCGCGACTTACTGGAAGTGTGCGATGCTGATCTCAACACCATGCAGGACTATTTTGTGTCTTGCACTGACAAAGATGATAAAGCGTATTGTGGCTTCGCCATTGCTTACGCATTGGACAAAACAAAACAATATCGCTTGGCGTTTGACTATTATTCGACGTCAGCGCAACTTAAGCGTCAATTAGTCGATTATAACCATCAAAAAGAAATTGATGACGTTAAAAATTTAATCACGGCATTTTCTAAACAGATCCACTCGCAAGAAACAGTATCACATTCAACGCCTATTTTTATTGTTGGCATGCCAAGAAGCGGCACCACCTTGGTTGAACAAATCATCGCCGCCCACTCAATGGTAACCGGTGCTGATGAGCTGTCGGACCTTGCACTTGCAACGACAAACGTACTTCAAGAAGTCAAGCCTAAACAGACATTTCCTTTTTGGGCAGATGAATTAAGTCTCGCTGATTATAAGGCACTCGGCGAAGTGTATTTATCACTGACTAAGCAATATCACAAAACACCTTATTTTACCGATAAAATGCCACTCAACTATAAAGCGATAGGCATCATAAAGCGGGCGTTACCACATGCAAAAATTATCCATTGTGTGCGCAATCCAATGGATACCATTTGGGGTTGTTATAAACAAATATTTGGTGACGGGATCGGCTTTAGTTACGATTTGAAGGAGCTTACCGAAACTTACAACGCATATCGCAATGTGATGGCGCATTGGCATCGTTTATATCCGGGCGAAATTTATGACGTCCACTACGAGCAACTCGTTACAAACCAATACCCTCAAACGAAACAATTGCTCGCGTATTTAGGCCTAGATTTTGAGCAGCAATGTTTTGACTTTCATACATCAGAACGCGTGGTGCACACACTCAGTAATCAACAAGTACGACAACCAATTTATAGTGGTGCAGTTGCGGGTTGGGAAAACTATCAGTTTGCGTTAAATGAATACGCCAATCAGATAGTCAAATAAGGTGAAGCTTTGGAGGGGATACCCCTCCAATAATTAGGCCTTTTTCTCTCTGATGCAGCTAACAAGCAGCGCTGGTAAAAAGCTTAGTGTTAAAACAGTTGAAAAAATAATACCGCTTAATACGATGATCCCGACGCCACGATAAAGCTCAGTGCCATCACCTGGCAATAAAACTAACGGTGCGAGGCCAAATACCGTGGTCGATGTTGACATTAAAATCGGCATAATGCGTTTTTTAACTGCATTTCTAACCGCATCAGCAACACTTACACCGCTTATCTCTATGTTTTTAAGCGTCTGATCAACTATTAGAATAGGGTTGTTCACCACAGTACCTAATAAAATCAAAAAGCCAAGCATCGTTATCATATCAAGTGGTTGATGGTTTAGGGTAATACCAACTAGGTTGAGTGGTGCATTTAAGCCATTAACTAAAATGAGTCCCAGCAAACCGCCCGCCATGCCAAGTGGAATGGTCGTTAGAATAAATAACGGGAAGCGCCAATGATTAAATATCGCGACCAGTAATAAATAGCTTAGCACCACTGAAATGAGGAAGTTTGTCGAAAGCGATGCCTTTGTCGCTTCGAGCTGATCTGCCGCTCCACTGATTGTCAAATCAATGCCTTGCGCGATTTTGTCTTGTTTGCGCAGGTTGGTAAGTAATTCGTTGCGTACTTTTTTAACCGCGTCTTCGAGCGCGATATCACGAGGTGGAATAATATACACAGACACAGTACGATTCCCATCGACACGGCGCACGCTATCACTGCTGTAGCTCGCTGTCATATCTGCCAGTGCGTTTAATGGTAAGGCGCCGCCTGACGGTACCGAGATTGGCGCGTTTGCCAATTGTGTTAGCGTTTGATTATTACCAACATTACTAAATATAAACATGTCGATTTTATCATCATCTAATATGAACTCATCGACGTACGCACCGTCGCTATATGCAGAAATCGCATATCGTAATTCACTGCTACTAATGTTTAATTCTGCCAATCGGTGCCAACGAGGGGTTACCTCAATTAACGGTTGTTCTAAGCTCAATGAACCGGGCTGCGAATTTATTTGAGGATTAGTAAATACGACTTCAGCTTCTTTATATACGGCATCTGCGGCTTGATATAACTCGATAAGGTTTGCGCCGGAAATATCGACCGAGACCGCACGTGTGCCGCCGTCATTACTCGAAATTATTGAACCGCGTGAAGAAAATGCACGCATGCCATCATAACTTTTAAACTTAGCTGTAATACTATCCATCATAGCTAGAATATGCGCTGGATCGCTCGGTCGACTCATCATCCAAATTCTGCCCGGAGAAACGGACATTGAATAGTATTCAAGGGGTGGCATCGTCGTTTGTTTATTTTCAAACGATGCTGGATCGGCGTTGATATAGTTGTCAAAATGCGCACGTAGCTCTTTGCCAATTCGTTCCATTTCACTGATATTGTAACTTGGTGGCGCAATCATCATCGAAAATGCTTTTGGCTCTTCACCCTCGGGCAGGTATTCGGCAGATGGCATAAAAACAAACGCACTTCCCATAGTGAGTATTGCGATCATAAAAACAGTTAAACGTGCGCGAAACTTAGATTTAATAAAGAGGTTAACAAAATTAAGCCAGTTGTTTGAAAGCGTTAAATGCGATTTGAGCGAATCACGTTGATCAAAGTGAGCAAGGGCAGTTGGTACAATAAAAATGGCAATCAACATGGAGGCTATAATAGCTCCTGAAATGGCGATCGCAATATCTGAATAAAGCTGTCCCGCTTCTTGTTGCACAAATAAGATTGGTGCAAATACTAGGATTGTTGTCGCAGTAGACGCAAATACAGCGGGCCACACTTCTTTAACGCCGTCGATGGCTGCTAAAAATAGATTAGCTTGCTTTTTGCGTGCCTGCATGATGCTTTCGAGTATGACGATAGTATTGTCAACTGTCATACCAATGGCAAAAGCGACGCCTGCAAGCGAAATAACATTTATGGTTCTATCAAAAACCATGAGGCCAATGAAAGCGGCAATGGTACAGATGGGAATACCGAGTACGCCAATAAACGTTACTTTGCCGGATTTTAAGAAGAAATACATAACAAGTGACGCGAGTAAGGCGCCGAGCATTAAATTGATCCACACGTTAGATAAAGAGCTTTTAACGTATTGTACGTCATCGCTCACTAAGAGCAGTTCGAGCCCATTGTATTGTAATAAATCTCGATTAATGTTTTCGACGACAGTGAGCATATCCTGTTTGATATCGAGTACATTTGACCCACTTTCACGCCTTACTGATAAGCTAATTGTTCGTTCGCCATCTAAAAAGGAGAGACTGCGGGTTTCATAGTGGTCTAGCGTAACTTCTGCGACATCTTTTAAACGGATGTTTGTGTCATCGACGCGCGATAAGATAATATTTTCAAGTTCATCAATTGACTCAAATCGACCAAGGACACGGATAAGGTATCGTTCTTTCGCTGTTTCGATATCGCCTGCTGAAGCGTCACGATTACGGTTTCGAATCACATTTCGAACGGTCGCAATACTTAACCCGCGCTGTGCAAGACGCGAAGGATCCACTTTTATCTGTATTTGACGGGCAGCGCCACCACCGACTCGTACTTCGGAAACACCCGAAACACTTTCCATTCTTGGTCGAATATAATCTTCGGCATAGTCACGCATTAAGTCCATATCGAGCGAAAGCGGATTACCTTTGGTTGGCTTTAATGAAAAATACATGAACGCATTACTGGAAAACGAGCTTGAGATTAATCGCGGTTGGTCAACATTTTCAGGATACGATGATACCTGACTCAACGCATTATTGACGTTTATCATAGCATCATTGACATCGACCCCAAATGGGAATTCAAGCTCAATGGAAGCACGCCCCATTGATGCGTAGGAGGTCATTCGTTTTAGATTGGGTAGACTGCGTAAATAGCGTTCCTGCTCTATAAGAATTTCTTTTTCGACGTCCTGCGGTGTTGCACCTGCCCAACCTGTTTGCACGGAAATGGTTCTGACCTCGAGATCTGGGATCATTTGCACTGGGATTTGCAATGAGCCTGTGATGCCTAATAGACAGAGGATAGCTATGATAACAGCGACAAGCTTACCATTATTTACAGCTGCGCTAATCATTTAGACTCTCCAACTTGTTTCGATACTCGAACCAACATGCCATCTTTTAGTAAATCAGTGCCCGAGATAACGACCGCACTTTCATCTGCAACACCAGTCACAGAGACTTGTTCAAAACTCGAGTTTATGAGTGTAATTGGTACGCGCACAACTTTGCTGTTTACGACACTAAACACACTGTATTGCCCGTCAGGGTGGCGTTTAAGCGCGGATTTAGGCAAGGAAACATGATATTGCTGTTGTGAATTTAGGTGTAACTTGACGATGGCCGACATGCCGGAAATAAGCGTCGTATTTTCAGGTAAATCGATACGCGCTCTGAAGCTGCGACTGGTCATGTTAGATGCGCTAACGTATTGTGATATCGGCAATTGCATCATGTCGCTAGGACTACTATCGGGGCTTACATTTGCCATGATATTTTTACTGGCAACCACTGCACTGTAATATTCTTGCGGGATATCAATAAATATTCTTTGGTTTTTATTTGAGATAAGTTGCATAACGTTGTTTTGCGGTCCAGTCCATTCACCAATATTCACCGAGCGCTGTGCAATAATGCCATCAAATGGCGCTGTCAGTGTTTGACGTGTAAGCATTTCTTGCTGTAAAGCGACGTTTGCTTTGGCTTGGGCAAGATTTGCCTGCGCTTTTTCTACGTTGGCACTGCGCTCAGAAATCGTTGTTTTAGCAATCACTTTTTTATTATTTAACGACGTGACTTCATTATACAAACGAGTTGCTTCATTAAGGTGAACGTTGGCCAATTGTAAATTCGCTTGCGCTTGCTGCAGTTCTATTTGTGCAAGTACACTATCGAGTGCAAGCAGTTTTTGGCCTTTACTGACAGTATCACCTGCGTCGACATAAATTTCAGTAACAACACCGGAGCCGAGTGTGGCAAGGCTCGCATTTTGCTGTGCTTCGACACTGCCACTTAACGTGAGTTGTTCAGAAACCGCGTGTGGCTTTGCATAGATGACTCTCACTTCAGGCTGTGTTTCATCGGCTTTGAGTGAGGCTGCTTGGGTCATCGCTAATACAATGCACGCAAATTTATACTTCATGATTTATCCCATTTTTCACTATTGCTATTGTTTTATTAAAATATAAGTGTAACTGGACTAATGTGATGAGAACGTGATTGTTGATCACGTTGTCATCACATACTTAGGTGTATAATCTTATAACTTTTTGTAAAACTGGTAAATTAAACACTCTTTTATGCGTATATTACCGGTTGAAGACAACAGCGATTTGGCGGCAAGTATCATGGATTACATAGAATTACTTGGACATACTTCGACATTGCTATAAATGGGTTAAGTGGCTTGCAACAAGCGAGTGACAATAATTATGATCTTTACATTCTTGATGTGGCGATGCCTAAACTAGATGGGTTGAGCCTGTGTCACCAGCTAAGAACTGATTATTTGGCCAAACGCATTGATCAGTTCATGATACGTACAAATCGATTTGTTGCGCGAGAGAAAGCATTTTCACGGGAAGTGAGTCATGAACTTAGAACGCCGCTCGCCAGCAGCCGGGCTGCACTTGATGTCGCGCGTACGCTACTTGTATCGAGTGATAAACCCTTAGCTAAATGCTTAGATCGCATGTATCGTGCAAATAAGGATATGAGTCACCTAATTGAAACTTTTTTATTACTCGGCAGAGAGGTCGATAACACACAAGTTATCCCTGAGTTTGATTTAAATATATTGGTCGAACAGGCATTTACTAAACACCAATATTTAAGCCGAGGTGATGCGGTGAGTTGCGTCAACGGTGTGGCCAAAAACACCCTATGTCAAACCCATCAACAGTACTTGTCGATTGTATTAGATAACTTAATCCGAAATGCGTTGCAGCATACACAGTCTGGTGCCGTGACTGTGAGCTATCAAGAGCAGTGTATTTCGGTGTCTGATACAGGTGATGGTATTAGTGAAGTCGCAGCCAGTGAAATACAGACAGATGTAATGCAAAAGTCTGGCATTGGCTTGACAATTGTTCGGCGATTTTGTGAAGCCCAGGGTTGGGTGTTGTCAATTGAGAGTAAAGTAGGGCATGGCACGACAGTAACTATCGCGTTGAATAAATAACATCAATAGCAGATACGCTACCACGCCCGAGTGATGGTTTATTGAGTAAACACTAAATCGCAATATAGCCGTGTTGAGTGCGAGCTTCGTTGTTTTGTATCGCAGCAATTGCTTGCTCATGAGATAGCGTCATTTTAACCGCTTGCTCGCCGTGTTTTTTGACTGTCTCGAATAGCGTTGCCATACCGGTGTCATTATTACTCAAATGCAAGTCTGGATAGTACTGCATTCCGTATAAAATAAAGCGATAGTTTTCATCGTTAAAGCATGAGGTACTTGCGGTTTGCAAGTCGGCATATTCACACACTTTATGCTGCCATACTGCGAGTTTCTTTTTCAACTCTGGGCAGTAATCGACAGAGCGCTGCGCTTGTTGCCAAAACTCAGTGTCGTCACGGTTGGTGATACAGTAGTGTAATACGATAAATTGCTTTAGATCTTCATAAGCAAGCGTCATTAGGTCACTGTAAGATTGTCGAATTGGCTCAGCGACATTTTTACGCACAAGATGGGTCGACAATAATCGTGCACCTAAATTGATCAGGTGTAACCCGGTTGATTCAAGTGGTTCAATAAAGCCTCCCGACAAGCCTATCGTGATGCAGTTGCCAACCCAAAACTGTTTTCTGCGGCCGATATTCATGTCTAAATGCAGTGTTTTTATAAATTCGCTGTCATTGCCCAAATAGGATTTAAGTTCTGCTTCGGCCTGCTCTTTAGTCAGTTTGCTACCGTCATAAACGTACCCTGTACCTTGGCGGTTTGCTAAATCTATTTCCCATACCCAGCCGTTAGTAAGCGCCGTTGCCTCGGTATACGGTTTTGGCTTGACACCTGGCTTATATTTGCGTTGCACCGCAACTGCTTTATTGCATGGCAGCGCCTCTTCGTAACTAACCCAATTATCTTCACTGATTGCATTGATAAGTAAACCCTTAAATCCAGTACAGTCAATAAAGTAGTCAGAACTAAACTCACCATGGTCCGTGATAATTGAGGTAATTGTTTGATCTTGATGCTTAACTTCTGAGACATTCGCTTCGATGTGCTCAACACCCGCAGCCACCGCTTTTTTACGTAAAAAACGGGCTAACTGGTTTGCGTCAATATGGTAGCCATAAGGTACAATGCCCATATAGGGCTTTGAGTTTGCTGCTTTTGGTGAATGATCATGTTTGATCAGTGCGCTCGAAATACAAGTCCCTTCATCGTAGCGCTCACCTAAATTGTGTTTATGCAGTAACCAAGATGATGAAATATCAAAGCCGTTACCCATTTTGAGTTGCTCAAATGGATGGAAGTACTGATGCATCTCGCCATCCACGGGTTTCATCCAGTTTTTAAACATGATCCCTGTTTTAAAGGTTGCTTGTGTTTCTTTTAGCAGCTCGCTTTCATCGAGTCCCATTGCCGCAAAGAAAAACCGAATGCTGTGCACAGTTGCTTCGCCAACGCCCAAAATACCAATGTCGGGGCTTTCGACAAGGCGTATATGAATGTCTTGATTTTCTTGTTTATATAAATGGTTGAGATACATTGCGGTCATCCAACCAGATGAACCACCGCCAACTATGGTGATTGATTTTGTTTGGCTATTGCTCATGACTACTTCCTTCACTTCGTTTGAGTAGGCGACTTGAATTAATTCATGTTAGCGGGGATAAAACGAGATAGCAAGAACAAGAGACAGCGTTGTCATTTTGAGTGGTAAAATATGCCAACCCAAATTAGTTGAGTTGGCATTGTGTATTTCGCTTTTACTTTAAATTACTTGCAAATTTTATTTGCCCGTATATTTTTTTAACATGGTGTACAGCTCATCTTTTAAATGTAAGCGTTTTAATTTGAGATTCTCTAAATACTCGTCACTGGTATTTTCAACACCTTCTTCAATGCGGATCACCTCATGATCGAGTTCATGATAACTTTTAAACAGCTTAGAAAAATGGTTATTGGTCATTTTAAGTTCACGGATCTCATCTTTGAACTCAGGGAACTCATGGTGAATATCGTGTTTTTCTATAAACATAAGTTTGTCCTTTTTATTGTGCGCAGTTGATGCAAGTTTGTGTGTATGGCAATGCCTTTAATCGTTCTTGGCCAATGTTTTGGTCGCAGTGCAGGCATATACCATATTGATTCTCTTTAATTCGCGCTATGGAAGCGTTAACTTGCTGTAACTCATTCTTTGCTTCAATTCGAATCGCATCGAGAACTTGATCGTTTTCGGTTTCGGTGGCTTGCTCGGCAAAATCTTGTGAGCGACCTTTTTTGAAATCATTTTCAATTGCTTCAATACGAGTTAACAGTTCTGTTTGTTTTGCGATGAGTTTTTCTAACAGTGAATTATTCATAACGCCTCCGTTTGTCGATGTCTTAACAATACGCTTATCTGAACCAATAACGTTGATCTAACTCAAAATAACGCACAAAACTTTTCATCGCGTTTTATTGTAATTTTTGTTTGTTTTACGCACATTGGAAGAAAACACACTTTGGGGAGGAATTATGTTACACACAAAATATACGGTATTAGCCTTAACGGCCGCACTTTGTTCAGCCACAGCAACAGCGCAGCAGGCACCGTTTGCAATTGCAATTCATGGTGGTGCCGGGACGATTGAGCGCGCAAAGTTTACACCAGAAAAAGAAAAAGCGTATCGCGCGAAATTGTCAGAAGCAGTCACGGCAGGGTACACAGTGCTTGAAAAAGGCGGCGAAAGTTTAGAGGCGGTCACAGTCGCAATTAACATCCTCGAGGATTCGCCCTTATTTAATGCGGGCAAAGGCGCTGTTTATACCTTTGACGGACATCATGAGCTCGATGCGTCAATTATGGATGGTCGTGACCGAAACGCAGGCGCTGTGGCGGGTGTTAAGCATATCAAAAACCCGATTAATTTAGCGCGCATGGTAATGGACAAATCAGTACATGTCATGTTGAGCGGTGACGGCGCAGAGCAATTTGCAAAAACGCAAGGGATGGAGATGATTGATAATGCGCATTTTGATACAAAACGTCGAAAAGAAGCCTTAGAACGCGCCAAGAAAAAACTATTGATGACAAAAGACTATCAAGCGAATCATGTTCAACTTGAACCACAGTATAAAATGGGCACCGTGGGGGCGGTTGCGCTCGATAAAAATGGCAATCTTGCGGCGGGTACATCTACTGGCGGCATGACGGCTAAGCGCTTTGGCCGTATTGGTGATTCGCCAGTGATTGGTGCAGGTACGTTTGCCGACAATCAGTCGTGTGCAGTTTCAGCAACAGGTCATGGTGAGTATTTTATTCGCTATAATGTTGCCGCTGATATTTGTGCGCGCGTAGCCTATCAAGGAAAAACAATTAAACAGGCGGGTGACGAAGTTATTTTTGGCCCAATGTTTAAAGCTGGCGGAACGGGTGGAGTGATTATTATCGACAAGTTTGGCAACGTCAGTTTACCGTTTAATACAAAGGGCATGTATCGCGCCAGTAAAAAGCAAGGAGAACCAGCTCAAGTCGCTATTTTTTCTGACTAGTTAGCAAATGGCTACTGATTTGGTTAGCCATTGGTATATAAAGCGTAATTTGCTATGATTGCGCTTTATTTTTTGTATTCTTTATTTCCATGGCATTATCTCTTTCTGAACTCTACTCTCAATTGTCACAATGTCTTAAAAAAGATCAGTTTTATTTAAAGCGCCGCCTTGATGGTAGCAAAAAAATTAAAGACGATGAAAAAAAACACAAGGCGCAAGCCGACATTGCTAACGCAATTGAAAAGAGCGTAAAACTAAGACAAACAAGACAACTGAATTTACCGTCAGTCGCTTATCCTGAATCGTTGCCTGTTAGTCAGAAAAAAGATGATATCAAAGAAGCAATCAAGCACAACCAGGTCGTAATTGTAGCCGGTGAAACAGGTTCAGGTAAAACGACCCAGTTGCCAAAAATATGTCTGGAGCTTGGTCGCGGGGTTGCGGGGCTGATTGGTCATACCCAGCCTAGACGCCTCGCTGCCAGAAGTGTAAGCGCGCGTATTGCCGAAGAGTTAGGGTCGCAAATCGGAGATACAGTTGGTTTTAAAATCAGGTTTAGCGATCAGGTATCAGAAAAAAGTTACATTAAATTGATGACCGACGGTGTGTTACTGGCCGAAATTCAACAAGATAGATTTTTAAATCAATATGACACCATTATTATTGATGAAGCCCATGAACGTAGTTTGAATATTGATTTTATTTTAGGCTATCTTAAAAACTTGCTGCCTAAACGTCCAGACCTAAAGGTGATTATTACGTCGGCGACAATCGATCCTGAACGTTTTTCTAAACACTTTAATAATGCGCCGATTATTGAAGTGTCAGGACGCACCTTTCCTGTTGAAGTGCGCTACCGTCCTTTGGCTGAGCTCGATAAAAATCAAATGGAAGTTGAAGGAGACCAGTTGCAGGGGATTTTTGATGCGGTTGACGAGTTAATTGACGCAGGTCCTGGCGATATACTTATTTTCTTAAACGGTGAGCGAGAAATTCGCGATACGCTCGATGCGCTGACAAAACGTAAGCTAACAGGTGTTGAAGTGTTACCTTTGTATGCTCGATTATCGAATGCCGAGCAAAATCGCATTTTTTCCGGTCATCGCGGACGGCGTATAATACTTTCTACCAATGTGGCGGAAACGTCACTCACCGTACCTGGGATTCGTTATGTAATTGACCCTGGTACCGCACGCATTAGTCGTTATAGTTATCGTACTAAAGTTCAGCGCTTACCAATTGAAGCTATCTCACAAGCGAGTGCGAATCAACGTAAAGGGCGCTGTGGTCGTGTTGCTGATGGTATCTGTATTCGATTGTATTCTGAGGATGATTTTTTAGCGCGTCCTGAATTCACCGACCCCGAAATTCTGCGCACTAATTTAGCGTCTGTTATTTTGCAGATGCTGGCGCTCGGACTTGGCGAAATGAGCCAGTTCCCATTTGTACAGGCACCCGACAGCAGAAACATTAATGACGGCTTACGACTTCTTGAAGAGTTGCAAGCGATTAAGCCAATCAAACGTCATAAAGCAAATCAACTCACTAAAATGGGTCGCGAATTGAGTCGCTTACCTGTTGATCCGCGACTTGCTAAAATGGTTTTAGCTGGCAATCAGTTTAATGCCATGTTTGAAGCGATAGTTATTGCGGCGGCATTGTCGATTCAAGATCCCCGTGAGCGACCACAAGATAAACGAGCGAAATCGGATGAGTTCCACAAGCGATTTGAAGACAAAGACTCTGATTTTATTTCATTTTTGAATTTATGGCGCTACCTCGAAGAGCAGCAAGAGAGTTTGTCGCGATCACAGTTTAGAAAACTATGTAGCAATGAGTTTTTTGCTTATATGCGTATTCGCGAATGGCAAGACATCGTTTATCAACTCAGTGCCACGTGTCAAGAAATGAACTTTAAGCTCAATGACGAGCCCGCTCATTATGACGCGATACACCAAAGTATTCTCGCGGGTATGTTAAGCCATATTGGTTTTAAAGATGAAAATCAAAGCTACAAAGGCGCTCGCAACGCTAAATTTCACGTTTTTCCAGGCTCGGTACTTTTCAAAAAAAGCCCAAAATGGTTAATGTCAGCAGAGCTTGTCGAAACCAGCAAGCTGTTTGCACGTGTTAACGCGAAAATAGACGTTAAGTGGTTACCAGAGTTAGCGGCGCACTTAGTCAATAAATCATACTCAGAGCCACACTGGGAGAAAAAAGCAGGCGCCGTTATCGCGTTTGAACAACAAACCTTGTACGGCCTCACAATTGTGAGTCGAAAACGCACTGTATATAGCAAAATCGACCCTGTGGTATGTCGGGAAATCTTTATTCGCAGTGCGTTAGTAGAACAGGAACTCGGGCTTAATGAAGGGTTTTTACAGTACAACCAAAAACTGATTGATGAGATTCACACCCTAGAGAGTAAAGCTAGGCGCAGAGATATTCTTGTTGATGAGCATACACTGTATGATTTTTATCATCAAAAGCTACCAACACATATCACCAATCGTGCGGAGTTCACGACGTGGTGGAAGAGTGAGAAAGCAAAAAACAAACGTTTATTGCATATGCAGCGCGAACAGTTGATGCAACACCAAGCAACGCATATTACGGCAGAGCAGTACCCTGATGTCTGGTATCAAGATAACTTAGCATTGCCGATTAGTTATCATTTTGATCCCGGAAATGAGGTTGATGGCGTTGTGATCACAGTACCGCTTGCGCTATTGAATCAAGTTCGCAATGTTGGGTTTGACTGGCATGTACCTGCATTTCGACACGAATTAGTCACGGCACTGATAAAATCATTACCAAAAACGACGCGCCGTAATTTTGTACCAGCGCCGAATTATGCTGATGCGGTGCTTGCGAGTATAAAAGGAAATGAAGGCACATTTATCGCTGCAATTTCAAAGCAACTATTGCGTATGTCTGGTATTTCGATTAAAGAACAAGAATGGGATCACAGTGCGCTCGCGGCGCATTTGAAAATTAGATTTGACGTTGTTGATGAAAATAAAAAAGTACTCGCTCATGGCGATAATATTATTGAGTTACAGCGTTCATTGAGCGGGAAAGTCAGCGATAATTTAGCTAAAGTGGCTGATAAAGGGATAGAACGAAAAGACATCACGCAGTGGGATTTTGACGAGTTACCAAGCGCCTACGTAAAAAAACAAGCGGGATTTGAAGTCAAAGCGTACCCAGCGTTGGTTGATAAAAAAGTGAGTGCCGCAATTGAGTTGTTTGACTCGGTAGAAAAAGCACAAAGCGCGCATAAAAAAGGATTAATTCGCCTTGTATTACTCAATATTCCTTCACCTATAAAGTATTTACAGCAAAAGTTACCAAATAAAGCGAAGCTAGGGCTTTACTTTAATCCGTTTGGCAAAATTAATGAACTCATCGATGACTGCATTTGTGCTGGGGTTGAGCGTTTAATTACTGAGCCAGATTCGCTTCGCGACAAACAGCTTTTTGAACAAATCAAAGAGAAAATTCGCGGTGAAATAGGTGATGAAGTTGTGACAATTGCCACTGAGGTTGAACAAGTGTTGAATCTGGCAAATCAAATCAATAAAAACCTTAAAGGCAAAGCCGATTTATCGATGATTTTGGCCCAAGGTGACATTAAGCAACAATTGCAAAGCTTAGTATTCAAAGGGTTTGTGTCACAGCACGGTGCTGTCAAAATGAAAGATATTGTACGTTATTTGAACGCCATTTTACGGCGCTTAGAAAAGCTACCAATCGACCCGCATCAAGATAAACTAAAAATGATGGAAGTTGAAAAAGCGTCAGAGCACTACGAGAAGGTCCTAAATAAGTTTAAACAACTCGGTAAACCGCTTGAGCCATTAAACGAAGTGAAATGGATGATCCAAGAACTTCGCGTTTCACTATTTGCACAAAACTTAGGAACGGCATACCCGATTTCAGGTAAACGTATACTCAATGCTTTGAAAGAGTTAGAGGAAACTTGATAAACAGGCCAAGTTTAGACTAAGTTTAAAGTAGATTACAGGCCTGAGGGAGTTAGCCGTGCTGGAGCATACGCAAGGGTATAAGCAACAAGTTTTGCTCGTTGACGATGAACGAGCGAATTTTATGTGGCTCAATCAAGTTTTATCGCCACATTGCGAACTTATTTATGTCTCAAGCGGAAAAGAATGTTTAAATTATGTTATTAATAATCAAGTAAATTTGGTTTTACTTGATGTTTGCATGCCAGGAATAGATGGATTTGATACCTGTCGTATGATAAAAAATACCCCAGAGACAAGTACAATTCCAGTCATTATTGTATCAGGCCTAGAATCGAAAGATGCGAAATTTAAAGGCTTCAATGCGGGCTGCGATGACTATATTGTCAAACCGTATTCAGTGCCTAAGTTAGTCGACTTAGTTAATGGATATTTAGGGATACAAGAATAAGGTCAAAAGACCAAATCAATACCTGGGGGATGTATGTTACATGAAGATAAACGCGACTTTTTTCGCATGTTGGTAAATTGCGAGGCGCAAATTACATTATTGGATTCTGAGGCTGGACGCGATATAGACGCTGTGTGCCGTGATTTAAGTGGTACCGGGATGGCACTTGAGATTGATGAGCCGCTTGAAATTGCAACTCAATTGAAAGTAAAGCTAGAGTCGTCGAACAACGGTGTGCCCACACTTGATGCCGTTGCTAAAGTTGTTCGCTGTCATGAAGTCGAAGATAAAGAATATTTAGTTGGCTTAGAAATTTTAGAAATTAACTGAGCCTAGAAGATGCAGAGCCGTCAATATTGGCGGCTCTTCAGCGCGCTAAAATACCTTACAAATTAGCCCTTTTAAATAAAAGCCTTCGGGATAAAAGCCGGCGATAGGGTGGTCTGCTGCTTGATTGAGTCGTTCCATAATTAATAAGTCTTTTCCGGCATCGAGCGCGGCATCGGCAACTACTTTTTGAAATAAATTCTGATCCATCAATCCTGAGCAAGAGAACGTGAGTAATGTCCCGCCTGGCTTTAAAATTTGCATTGCAATCATATTGATATCTTTATAACCACGACATGCGCCGGTAAGTTGCGCCTTACTATCAGCAAACTTAGGTGGATCCATGACAATCGTATCAAATTGGCGGCCTTCGTCACGGTATTGCCTTAATAGCTTAAAGACATCTGCTTTGACAAATTCTGCGCGCGACAAATCTAATTGGTTGTGCGCAACGTTACGTTTTGCAATGTCGAGTGCAGGTTGCGATACATCGACGTTGATGACTTTTTCACATCCACCACGCAACGCGTAAAGACCAAAAGTGCCTGTGTAGCAAAAACAGTTAAGCACGGTTTTGTCTTTTGAAAAACGACTCAGGGCATTACGGCTATCTCGTTGGTCAAGGTAAAAACCCGTTTTATGGCCATGCAGGATATCGACTTCAAGTTTGAGTCCGTTCTCTTCGATGATAACGGGCTCGGTCGGCGCGTTACCGTGCAATTCACCCGTAATCGGTTCGAGACCTTCCTTTTTGCGTACCTCAACGTCAGAGCGTTCATAAATGTTGCAATCTGGAAAAACGATTCTGAGTGCCTGTACAAGTTGGCCTTTTTCACGTTCCGCGCCGGCGCTTAATAATTGACATACCAGTGTATTGTCAAATTTATCAATTGTTATGCCTGGTAAACCATCTGATTCAGCAGCAATAAGGCGAAAACCAGTCAAACCACCTTGTGTTATCACATCATTACGCGCCGCCAATGCACGGCGAATTCGCTTTTCAAAAAATGAGACGTCAATCATTTCGTTTTCATCAAATGACCAAACACGTGCGCGGATTTGTGATTGAGGACTATAAGCTGCTTGAGCAATAAACTTGCCATCTGCTGTGTACACTTTAACGGTGTCGCCAAGCCCAGGCTTACCTTTAATTTTCTTAACCGCTTTTGAAAAGATCCAAGGGTGTTTTCGCTTTAATGATTTTTCTCGACCGGGTTGTAAGTAAAGTGCTGCAGACATAGCCAAATGTTCCAAAATATTTTGTGGGCGCTCATTCTAGATAAGGCAAGCGAAAGAGACAACTATAAATATAGATTTCGTAAAATTTTTAAATTTGATTTGTTTAATTGCCATCCACAAACTAAGTTAGAATGAATAGAGAGAGTAAAAGGGGACTGTCATGTCAATTCGAACCATTAAGGCAATTGTAAATGGCAAAGTACAAGGCGTTTGGTTTCGGGCCAGTACAAAAAAAATTGCTGAACAACTAGAGCTAACTGGGTACGCTAAAAACCTAGCTAACGGGGATGTTGAAGTTGAAGCGACAGGGCAAGAGCTCACATTAATCAAGTTTACCGAATATTTAGAGCAAGGCCCTGAATTGGCGACGGTCGAAAAAGTGTCTTGGGACTATATTCAACATAAACCATTCGAGAATTTTGACGTTATTTAGGTAACACTAAGCGATAGCCGGCGCCATAGACTGATTCAATCACCTTGTCTGCCATGTTCGCTTGTTTAAACTTTTTACGAATATTTTTGATATGGCTATCTATTGTTCTATCGGTAATTTCTGTGAGCCCCGGATAAGCACGTTCAATAATTTGATCGCGAGAATAAACTCGCTCTGGATTGTTAAATAGCAATTCTACGAGATCAAACTCAAGCGCCGTTAGCGGAATAACGGTATCTTTATAAACTAATTTTTGGCTGTTGCTATCGATTGTCAGCACTTCGTAATTCACATTATTTTGAGTACGTCTGAGAATCGCTTGTGCACGCATCACAAGTTCAGCCGCACTAAATGGCTTACACACATAGTCATCAGCGCCACTTTCTAGCCCTTTTAAGCGATCCATTTCAGATACTTTTGCGGTTACCATAATGATAGGGACGTTTGAAAAATTACGAACTTGCTCACAGACAGTTAAGCCATCGGTGTGTGGGATCATTAAATCAAGAATAATAAGATCGGGTTTAAATACTTTAACGTGCTCGCAAACATGCTCGCCACTTGCTAGGTGTTGTGTTTCAAAACCTTTTGCATTGAAGAAACGAATGATATGAGTCGCAATTTCGGCTTCATCTTCAACAATCAGTATTTTACTCATAATCTTATTTTAATTTAGGGCCTTATCGGCATATTCTGACATGAAAAAAGTGCTTTAGCTATTTATTTAGACGATGTAATAAGTACTAAAAGTTGATTCATTTTCTTTTATCCATACTTTTTGCACATTGTTTTAGTTTACTAGCGCTATCAATACTATCTGAGTATCGCAATGCCTATTGAAAATAAATCGCCAATCTCAGTCGAAGTAAAACAACAAGCTTGGACAGAAGTTATGGGATTACACCGTAGCAAAGATAATGAAGACAAACCCCAATCGTCAGTATCAGCGACTCAGACCAATCGCTATTTGATATCGCTATCATTAGTTGTTGGAGCCATGCTTTTGCTCGGTGTCGGCTATGGTGTTGCAGCGTTTAGTACAAGCGTTAGCAAAGAGAATGTTGCGCAATCAAATCCAATTGCACAGAGCCAATTTCGCCATGTTGCTCAGTTTTTTTCAGAACAATTTAATCGTAGCAGTTGGCGCTATGTGAGTAGCGAAGTAAACGACAATCGCGTGTCTGTTTATATTCAGATCCCGAGACATCTCGATTTAGAAAAAGAATATCAACAAAACTACATAGTACAATCCGTTTGCCCGCGACAAGAGAATGCAATTTGGCAGAATATCGAACCAACGCAAGTAACGATCCACTTATTTGTTCAGTGGAAGTCGAAAAGTGTGTCGAGCAACTGTGCCTAGCGCCGGCGTTTCACCGAAAAACTCGCTTTGGCGCGCGCTTTTGCTTTCGCACTTTGATTTTTTTTGCGTTTCTTTTTTTCTTCGCTACTATCAAATTCGGCCATATTTGGTTCAAACCCACTTAACCACGCCGGTGTGATCCGTTTATCTAAAAGGCGTTCGAGTTCGTCGACTCGGAATTCATCGTCTTGACTTACAAAGGTAATCGCGTGCCCTGATTCGCCTGCACGTCCGGTGCGACCAATGCGATGTACATAATCTTCAACTTTAAACGGTAATTGGAAGTTAAAAATCGCTGGCAGCTGAGGGATATCGAGACCTCTTGCAGCCACATCGGTCGCTATAAGCGCGCGAATCTCGTTGTTCTTAAGCTGTTCGAGCGCTCTATTTCGCGCACCTTGCGAACGGTCACCATGAAGGGAAGCCGCTTTGATCCCATCTTTTTTCAGTTCTTTGACGAGTTGATCGCACTCACTTTTTTGGCGCATAAATACGATCACTTGGCGGTAGTTTCGACTGCCGATTAAATAAGCGAGTGCGCGTGATTTTTGCAGGTTATTGAGCGCAAAAAACTCTTCGTTGATCTGGCTTACAACAGATGCTGATGGACTCACTTCAATTTCGATTGCTTGGTCAACAATTTGGTAGGCGAATGTTTTAACAAAAGCACTAAATGTCGCAGAAAAAAGCAATACTTGTTTTTTACTCGGTAAGCGTTTGGTCACTTGAATAAGTTCATCTTTAAAGCCTAAGTCAAGCATGCGATCAGCTTCATCTAAGGTAAATGACTTAATGCTACTTAACTTTACTGACTGGGTTCTCGCTAAATCGAGCAGCCTGCCGGGAGTTGCTACAAGTATGTTTACGCCATGCTTTAACTTTTCTTTTTGCGGCTTAATGCTAACACCGCCATACGCTGTTGCCACGGTGATATCAGTATTGTTAATAAGCAGCTCAATGCTAGAAGCAACCTGCTCTGCAAGCTCCCGCGTTGGCGTTAAGATTAAATGCTGGCAACAAAACGGTTCGAGTGCACTGTTGTCGGTTAAACAAAAGTGTAATAGGGGTAGGGCAAAGGCATAGGTCTTGCCGGTTCCCGTTTTTGCGCAAACTAAGGCATCATTGCCATTGAGTATGACGTCGATGGCTTGTTGCTGGACCTCCGTAGGTTGAATAAGGCCTAAGCCGTTAAGGTTAGTTTGAAGCGTGCTATGTAGCGGAATATCGTTAAAGTTCATGATGCTCGATTGCGGATTGTTGTCAGAGAAAGTATCGGCCACTTAGGTGGCCGATTTGAACGCGATGTTACATGACTCGCATGCCAGGCTTAGAACCGTCATCTGGGTTAAGAATGTAAATTTCTTTGCCGCCAGGACCTGCTGCTAATACCATGCCCTCAGACATACCAAAGCGCATTTTACGTGGTTTAAGGTTTGCGACCATAACAGTCAGCTTGCCCTCAATATCTTCAGGCTGATACGCTGATTTTATGCCGGCAAACACTTGACGCGTTTCGCCGCCTAAATCTAATGTTAATTTAAGTAGCTTGTCAGCACCTTCAACGTGCTCTGCCTTCGCTATTTTAGCAACGCGTAAATCCACTTTAGCAAAATCATCGAATTCGATTTCATCGGCAATTGGTTCTTTTGCAAGTGGGCTATTTTCCTCAATGACAGGTTTAGCTGGTGCGAGACTTTCTTGAGATTCAGTCACCATATTGTTTACTTTGTCCATATCGACACGCTGCATCAGCGCTTTAAATTTAGTGATATCGTGAGATAGCAATGGTGTGTCGATTGACTCCCAAGTCAGCGTCGTATTTAAAAACGATTCAACTTGTTGTGTCATACCGGGTAGTACCGGCTTCAAATAGGTCATTAATATCTTGAATAAATTAAGACCCATTGAGCACACATCATGTGCTTGTTGCTGTGCGTCTTCTTGTTTTATTAGTACCCAAGGCGCTTGTGCATCAATATATTGGTTCGCTTTGTCGGCAAGCGCCATGATTTCACGTATTGCGCGGCTATATTCACGTTTCTCAAAGTTATCAGCAATGCTTTGTTGAGCTTGTTGAAATTGCGCTAATAGCTCAGGTTCGCTCACGGTACTGCTTAACTTACCGTCAAACTTTTTGGTAATAAAGCCAGCGCAGCGACTCGCAATATTAACCACTTTACCAACTAAGTCAGAGTTAACACGTTGACTAAAGTCTTCGAGGTTTAAGTCTAAATCGGTAATACCAGAATTGAGTTTCGCCGCAAAGTAGTAACGCAGGTACTCAGGGTTGCCAACATGGTCTAAGTAAGTACGAGCCTTGATAAAGGTCCCTTTAGATTTTGACATTTTTGCGCCATTAACGGTCACAAAACCGTGTGCAAATACGTTGTTAGGCTTTCTAAACTGAGCACCTTCAAGCATTGCTGGCCAAAATAGGCTATGGAAATAAATAATGTCTTTGCCGATAAAATGATACAGCTCAGCGTCTGAATCAGGCGCCCAAAATTCGTCAAAGTTAAGGCCCTTTTTATCGCATAGGTTTTTAAAACTTGCCATGTAACCGATCGGCGCATCAAGCCAAACATAGAAGTATTTACCAGGTGCTCCCGGAATTTCGAAACCAAAATAAGGAGCATCACGGCTGATATCCCACTGTTGCAGACCATCAGCAAACCATTCTTCAAGCTTATTTGCCATTTCTTCTTGTATCGAACCTGAGTGTAACCACTCTTTTAACATGCCTTCAAATGCTGGTAAGTCAAAAAAGTAATGCTCTGAATCCCTTAATACAGGCGTTGCGCCGCTCATGACTGAACGAGGTTTTTTTAATTCGGTCGGGCTATACGTTGCGCCGCACGCATCACAGCTATCGCCATTTTGATCTTCAGCATCACATGTTGGACATGTGCCTGTGACAAAGCGATCCGGTAAGAAAATTCCTTTCTCTTCGTCAAAAAGCTGCGAAATAGTGCGTTTTTTAATATAGCCGCCGTCGTTTAAACGGTTATATACGAGTTCAGAAAGCACCTTGTTTTCTTCTGAATGAGTGCTGTGATAGTTGTCAAACTCAATGAGAAAGTCGGCAAAATCACGCTGGCGCTCCACACTTACATTTGCAACCATTTGCTCAGGTGTGATTCCTTGCTTTTGAGCGTTTAACATGATCGGCGTGCCATGTGCATCATCGGCGCATACATAGTAGGCTTCATGCCCGCGTAATTTTTGATATCTTGACCATATATCAGTTTGGATATACTCCAGCAGGTGGCCAAGGTGTGTTGGCCCATTGGCATAAGGCAGTGCACTTGTGATCAAGATTTTTCTTTTTGACATAACTTATTCAACCGCTATTTAGTTTGGTTTACGTCGTAAAATCATACTCTTCTAAACATTTTCGGAGGTTTTCTTGATGTTACGATAAAATTCTGGTGTTAATTGGGGGAATGTTACATAATTTGGCAGCTTTTTTCATTAATCCAACAGTAATTTCCTTATGTTTGGTCTAAAAAAATTGTTTTCAAAATCAGAACCGCACGTTGAGCGCCTTGAATCAGCCTTAAAAGCATATCGCTCGGACTATTTTCCTGCAGGTTTATCGCTTGGCGCACAAGTCAAAAACGTTAACTGGAAACCAAAGATTGAATTGACACTCACTCTTGAATTCGCCGCGTTGTCTGAAAAAGCAACAATAAAACGTTATTTAGAAGCTGCCTTTGACCAAACGGTTGAGCTGACCCTCGAAGTTAAGTTACCTGAGCAATGTAAGTACAAACAGATTAAACACATTATTTTAGTTGCATCCGGTAAAGGGGGGGTTGGTAAATCAACCACCGCTGTTAATCTTGCATACGCGTTACAAGATGAAGGTGCACGTGTCGGCATTCTCGATGCAGATATTTATGGCCCATCGATACCGTTATTACTAGGGCTTCAAAATGAGAAGCCGACGGCGAGCGAAAATGACTTATTGATGCCGCTTAATAAATTTGGTTTATATGCTCAGTCGATAGGCTTTTTGGTTGATGCCAATGACGCCACCGTGTGGCGTGGTCCGATGGCATCGGGCGCACTGACACAGCTACTTAATGAAACCGACTGGGGTGAACTCGACTATTTGATTGTCGATATGCCGCCAGGCACGGGGGATATTCAATTAACGATGTCACAAAAATTACCCGCATCAGGTGCTATTATCGTAACGACGCCGCAAGATTTAGCTGTTGCCGATGCAACCAAAGGGATTGCAATGTTCAAACAAGTGAACATGCCCATATTAGGTGTTATTGAAAACATGAGTTATTTTGAGTGCAACCATTGCGGTGAAAAAAATCACTTGTTTGGCGAATGTGGTGGAGAGCGCGTAGCACATCAAAGTGGTTATCCCTTGCTTGCCCAAATCCCTTTGGATATTTCGATTCGTGAACATGGTGAAAAAGAAAATGCACGTTTTAATGAATTGCCTGATTACTATCGACACAGCGCAAAGTTGATTGCGAGCCAGTTATTTTATGACACGGCACAAACCGAAATAGAAATTGTAATAACGGATGATTAATTTATGAGATTGTCAGATACACATATTAAAGAATATATTAAAGAACAAAAAATTGTGATAGAGCCGACCCCGTCTGACGACATGATTTCGGGAGTGACCGTCGATTTAACATTAGGCAATAAATTTCGCGTTTTTCAAGACCACGCTGCGCCGTATGTTGATTTAAGTGGGCCAAAAGAGCTAGTCAATGCTGCTATGGAATCGATCATGAGCGACGAAATCGTAATTGAAGATGGCGAAGCGTTTTTTCTACATCCCGGCGAATTAGCGCTTGCGATTACACATGAGTCGGTAACGCTACCGCGCGATATTGTGGGCTGGTTAGACGGTCGTTCCTCACTTGCGCGCCTTGGCTTAATGGTTCATGTTACAGCACATCGCATTGACCCGGGTTGGTCGGGCAATATTGTGCTCGAATTTTATAATTCAGGTAAACTGCCTCTCGCACTGCGCCCCAATATGAAAATTGGTGCAATGAGTTTTGAAACCATGAGCGGCCCTGCTGAAAATCCCTACAATGTTCGTAAAGATGCAAAATACAAAGGGCAAAGTGGCGCAGTTGCGAGCCGCATCAGTGACGACTCATAATAGCTTTAAAATCTAGCTAAATTAATATCAATAGCGTTGCCTGACATGTTCAGGCATGTGCTTGTACTGTAACTCCATCATTTGTTTTAGTAAATCGTATGCAGGCGTTACATCGCACTGTTCAATTAACGATATGCTGTGGGCGATAGCTTCGATTGTTGAAAGACTATCGGCCCGCGGTGCTTTACGAATGGTATATTGATTTGTTGGCACTGATGTAAAGCTGACAAAGCGATGCGTTTGTAACCACGGGTTTAGCATCAGTATCTTGTGTGCTTTTTTCCATGTGCCGTCAATAAGAATTAAATGGGTTATTTCATTTAGTTCGTGATTGGTATCAAGTGAGATACTTTGTTCACTTGGATAAAGCACACATGTTGTGCCAACGGGCAAGTTGCGCAGATGATTGAAATCGTGTTCAGACTCCCCAATATGCAACTCACATTGGCTAAAACAGAGCTTTGCTAAGCGAGCAGTATTTTTAGCATTTTTAACTTCGCTCGGATGCTGAAGAATAATAAGCTTAGTTTTATTAGTTATGTGTTTTACATGAATGCACAAACAATGTGATTCGGGGTAGTGACAGCTTGTACACACTGCACGTTTATTTCTCTCGGACATAAATCATACTGGTTTCAAATATCTGAAACAGTTTATCAGGCTGCTTGTTCTGTGCCAATTACTCGACATTATTTAAAGCGAGTGATTTTTTATAAACTGTTGCATCACTTTAAATTTAGCCGGACGTGATAGCAGGTACCCTTGCACTGCGTCACAGCATTCTTGTTTAAGTTTAGTGAGGGTTGCGTGGCACTCGACACCTTCAGCAACAACTTTAACTTTAAGCGGGTGCGCGGCTTGAATAATACCATTAATAAGTTGCCAATTTTGCTTATTAGGCTCATTTATTAAACTGCGATCAAGCTTTATCCGACTGATAGGATGGTTATGCAACATGCATATTGATGAAACGCCAGTACCAAACTGATCCAACGCAATTTTAACACCAAGTTGATTGAGCTCACTGAGAATTTTTTGCGATTTTTTTATTCCTTCAAGCACACAACTTTCTTTTATGTCGAGCTCTATCATACTGGGCTCGAGCGAAAACCGATTAATCTCGTTTGATAGGTGTTTAATAAACCCTGGGTAATAGAAATAAGATTGAGAAATATTGATTGTGATAGGGACTTTATCTGACAGCACTTTTTGTTCTTGCCAGGTTTTTCGACAGCGACACGCTTCGTGAATAACCCAGCTCTCAATTTCAACAAAATGGCCGCTTCGCTCCATTACCTTTATAAACTCTTTCGGTAAACATGCTTTTCCATTTTCTCGCCATCTTAACAGTGCTTCAATTGAACACAACTCGCGGGTTTCGGTATCCATTGACGGTTGAAAAAAGAGCTCAAATTGGGAGTAATCGATTTGCTGCTCGAGCTGCTCCGAGATTGATTCATGTTGATTAAATAGCTCGGTTTCTTGGTGAATTTTTATTGAGCCCCGGGTTGCGTTTTTAGCTTGATACATTGCTGCATCAGCACGTTTGTAAACTTCGACTTCATCAAGTTCACCATGACATAGACACACGCCGATACTCGCTTTGCAGGCGACCTTTTGGCTTGCGATCTCAATCGGTTTATTAATTTGGTTAGCAATTAATTTGAGTTTTTTACGTAATGATTCGTGCGACGATACTTGTTCAAATATAATGCAAAATTCGTCACCACCTAAACGCGCTAAGGTATCTGAATTACGTACATTTTTCTTTAGCCTCTCAGCGAGTGTGACAAGTAACTTATCGCCTGCTTGGTGACCAAGAGAGTCATTAATTTGTTTAAAGTTATCTAAATCCAGCAGTACGAATGCTACTTGCTGTTTGTTACGCTTACTACGTTTGAGTGCTTCTGAAAGCCGATCTTCAAAAACTTGTCGGTTTGCAAGTCCTGTAAGTGGGTCAATGGTTGCAAGCAAAGAGAGCTCTTTGTGCAATATTTTATGCCGAGATACATCTCTGACCTGCATTAAATAGGCGTCTTGGTAATTCGATATCGCTAACTCGTAATGGTGATTGCGTTGTGATGGTTTTACTACATTGGTTGCATGCCAGGTTGCTAAGCATTGATTTTTATCGCAATAATTAAGTAATTGCTCAAGCGGTGTGCGTGTAAACTGGGTGATATGTTTAGGCTCGTTTTTGGTTATCAAATTTAATTGGTCGTTGTGCTCTAAAATATTGCCAAACTTATCAAAAATACATAAGCCCATTTTGATGTTTGTGTTGACTTGCTCAAGCATAGTGCGTGTCGAAAACTTTATTAGGCAGCTTGGGGAACCCTCAAAATTGATTGGAGATAATATGTAGTGCTTTGAATTAATTTGTTTTTTAATTGATTTGTCGTTTTTTAAAACGTGCAGTGACAAAGACTTTAGTTTTTCGTTAGTTATTTTACCTTGATTTATGCAATAACTGTGCAATCGTCGTTGGGGGGAGTACGCTTTCGCAGCCGGATTAACATAACTTATATTATGTTGCTGTGATACCACCAAAATCCCATCTTGATGATCATTAAATAGCGCTTTGGCTAATTGGTTGTTAAGGCAATTATTCATCCGTAATTTGCTTTTTAATTATAAGTTGACTGGACAGTAAACAAACTATAGTTTACAAGTTAATCTTTCACCACTTAAGTCTAGTATTAGCTTGATAAAAATCAAAAAATAATCAATAACTATAGATAGCAGGCAAACTGTAAGCGCATTGCGTTATGTTAATCACCAATATGTAATGCCGTTAAGACGAAAAAAGTGTACTTAATTGACAAAAAAAGAGGGCTAAAATGACCGTTGAAATCGATTCAGCCGCATTAAACGCAATGTCTCAGTTACTCGGAGACCAATTTTTGCCTACATTGGAGTTTTGTTTTGATGAATACCATCGTTTGTATGGAGAACTTGTTGAAGCGTTGCCAATTAATACGACCGATGCAATGCGACACGCCCACAGTTTAAAATCAAATGCAGCGCAATTCGGCGCGACATCATTAGCTGAGTTGGCAAAGCGTGCTGAACACGCTTTAAATGAAGGTAATACAGAGTTAGCAAACGAAATTGCAGCCCAATTAGAACCGCACATAATACAAACAATACAAGCGCTAAAAGATGCTTTGTAGTCGTCCTAGCGCTGTTATTGATTATATACACTGAGTTAAGGTTGAGTAATATTGATTACGTACTTATCAAATAACTCCGGTAAATGATTAAGTATTTCCTCTTTGTCAGCAACATCTGAGTGGAATAGTGCCTCAGCAATTGCATCTTGATTTGCAGACTCTAGTAAAGACTGACCGATTTCAATATGGCTAATGTGCCACGGCTCGACGGCTATACCGCCAAGGTCATGCTGATACGGCCTAAAAAAACCAAATCGTTGTGCGTTTTCATACAGCCACTCATTAAGTAATGAAAAAGGTCCATCATCTTGATATTCAAACGGCATCAATTGTACGTTGTAGTCGCTTGCCACGGTATTGGTATCAAAAATATCTAAATCGCTGCCAAAATGATGACGGCTAGCGCCGGGCAGGGCACTGTATTTCATGATAGCGTGGCAGCGCTCTAGGGTTGTCAATGAAGACAGGTCTACTAATTGACTATGCTCATCGTATACCGGTCTGATGCCATTAAACTTGTTGTTCCAAATCAGTTGCTGTCGCTCAAAACTTCGATAAGCTGAGACAACACCAATATGAATGTTATCTTTCTTTGCTGCATTGGTCAGTTTTTGAAAGTCGCTGATAATTTCTCCGTGCAACTGAAAACCAAGGTGCTCTTTTAAATGAGATTGACAGCGACCGGTCGCAATGAGGTGATTATTCATGTCAGCGTGTTTACCAATATCGCTTCATAAATATCAACGAGTTTTTCCAGTTCTGCCGCATTAACGCATTCATTCACTTTATGAATCGTACTGTTACAAGGCCCTACTTCAACAACTTGTGCACCTGTTTGTGCGATAAAGCGACCATCAGAGGTGCCTCCGGTAGTGAGTAGCTGAGGTGTTATGTGCTGAACTTGCTCAATTGCAGCGATCGTAGCATCAACAAGGGGTCCTGCTTCGGTTATAAAGGGTAAGCCATTTAAAATCCAGTCAATCTGATAATCAACCCCGTAATGATCTAAAATAGAAAGAACTCGCTGTTGCAACTGTTCCGCAGTCACTTCAGTGCTATACCTAAAGTTAAATTGAAATTTCGCTGTGCCTGGTATCACATTGCCGGCACCTGTGCCGCCTTCGATGTTAGAAACCTGAAAGCTAGTTGCTGGAAAAAACGCATTACCATCATCCCACACTGTGGTTGAAAGCTCATTAATGATGGGAGCCGCTAAATGTATCGGATTCTTTGCCAAGTGAGGATAAGCAACATGGCCTTGAATACCCTCAATAGTAACAAACCCCGTCAATGAGCCGCGCCGACCGTTTTTTACAACATCACCGAGTTTATGTGTTGATGAAGGCTCACCAACAATACACATATCGATTTTTTCATTGCGATTTTCAAGTACATCGATCACTTTTGTTGTCCCATTGATAAATGGGCCTTCTTCATCGGATGTTATTAAAAACGCGATGCTACCTTTGTGATCAGGATGTTTGGCAATAAAACGCTCTGTTGCAACCACCATCGCAGCAAGTGAGCCTTTCATGTCGGCAGCACCTCGTCCATGAATATATCCGTCACGTAACTCACCCGCGAATGGATTTATATGCCATTGCTCTATAGGGCCTGTAGGCACAACATCGGTATGTCCAGCAAAGCAAAATACAGGACTTTGTTTACCTTTACGTGCCCACATATTATGTGTGTCTGTAAAAAAAAGTTCCTCGATGTTAAATCCAAGTGGCGCAAGCCTTTGCGCCATCATCGGCTGACAACCTTCATCGAGCGGCGTGATTGAGGCTCTTTTAATCAGTTCTTGAGTTAGCGCGATAACATCGCTTACTGTGTTACTCATGATTTAAAAATATCTTCATATTGTGCTGGTTTAAACCCAATAAAGTAATCGTTACTGTACGATAAAATCGGGCGTTTTATCATTGCTGGGTGTTCAACCAAAAGCGCTAACGCGGTATCTTTGCTAAGTGATGCTTTTGTCTCGTCACTGAGTTGACGATATGTTGTGCCGCGTTTATTGACCATTTCTTGCCAGTCGAGTTGCTCGTTAAATTGATTTAATAAATCAAGGCTAACACCATCTTTGCGGTAATTATGAAAAGTGTATTCAAGATTATGTTGCTCTAACCATTTTTTTGCTTTTTTAATCGTGTCGCAATTTGGAATACCGTATAAAGTGATCATGTTTTTTTCTTTTTAGCTACTATTTTAATAAGAGGGTCCTGGCCTGCAATAACTTGCTTCGCACTGCAATAAAGTGCGCCAAATCGTTCAGGCGTTAATATCATCATTGTGACACAAACGGGGCTGTTTTGCTCCCTAAAATCAAACGATGCAACTAAGTCTGAGCGCGTTAGTTTGGATGATTCGCGTACATCGAGTTTATAACCGATAAGTGGAAGTTGTTTCTCATCGACATCAATTGACACAAGGACTTTCACACCATTTTGTGCTTTAAAATAATATTCAGTCCCAGCACCTGCGATTTTCTCTAGGAGGCCTGTTACCGGAGAAAGCAACTTAAAGCCGGATGTTTCAATAACGACGCCAGCGCCTAAATGGCCTCGAGAAAAAAGTGAACTCGGATGATTAGATATAGTTTGTATTTTGCCCGTGAAAGGCGCATTCACGGCAAAGTTTGATGCTGGAATTTCATTCTCCGCAACGTGTTGCACTTGGTTGAACATATAGTTTAACTTATTATTTTGTATTGATTTTGTTGCAGTTCCTCAATCGCTCGATTAACGTCTTCTTGCTTGACTAAGATATAATCAGTGTCGAATGTTGAAATTGCAAAAATAGAAATTTTGGCTTTTGCGAGTACCCCTGAAATATTTGATAATATTCCTGTCATTGAAAAACCGAGCGGGCCGATAACTTCAAACGCTGCCCAGCCCGTTTCACATTCTTCTGAATCAAGTTTTAATGAGCTAGGGCACACAATCGAGAGCTCTTCACGGGTTTTTGCTATAAAAAATATATCTGAATCGTAGACTAATTTTGGAATAGGGGTGTTCGGAGAAAAGCTATGAATCGTAAAGCCGTGTCGCAGTAGTTCTAACGTTTGATGTCCCATAAATAAACCTCGGTTTGTACGCCGCATATCTAAATTATAGCAAAGTTTAGATATTTGCCAGTTATCCCTGCAAATTTCATCGAATAGTCATTAATTATAGCCTTCAATGATTTATTCAAGTTTAGTTAATCAGAATTGGTTTTCCACAAATTCTGTGGATAACTATGTTAGTTAGCTTTATAAAACTCTGTAACTAACTGTATTTTATTGTTATATTGCCTATTTTTGTGTTAGTTAATATTTAATCAATTTTTGGGTTGATAGAAAAGTGGCAAAAATGCCACTTTCACGTCATTTTATGGCTAATCGCGTTATTTTTAATAATAAGCTCGTTAACCACGTTGCCCAGCTTGAATTGCGGTTAATGCGATAGTGTATACTATATCATCGACCAACGCGCCGCGACTTAAATCATTTACCGGTTTACGCATGCCTTGTAACATGGGGCCAATACTTATTAAATCGGCACTACGTTGAACTGCTTTATATGTTGTATTACCTGTATTTAAATCAGGGAATACAAAGACGGTCGCTTTTCCAGCAACTCGGCTGTTAGGCGCTTTTTTAATTGCAACGCTTTCCATGATTGCAGCGTCATATTGTAATGGTCCATCGATGTCGAGGTCGGGGCGCTTTTGCTGTGCAAGTTGCGTCGCTTTGCGCACTTTTTCAACATCATCGCCACTACCCGAACTGCCAGTGCTGTAACTGATCATTGCAACCCGAGGAGTTATACCAAAAGCGCGCGCTGAATCGGCTGATTGAATCGCAATATCCGCCAATTGTTCGGCAGATGGATCAGGATTAATCGCGCAATCACCGTAAACGAGTACTTGATCAGGTAGCAGCATAAAGAAAACAGATGATACGAGGGAGCTTTCAGGTGCCGTTTTGATAAGTTGCAATGCTGGGCGAATGGTATTGGCGGTTGTGTGAACTGCGCCTGATACTAAGCCATCAACGTTATTTTGTTCTAGCATCATGGTGCCTAGAACGACATTGTCTTGCAACTGCTCTTCAGCAACCACAGGAGTCAGTCCTTTATTTTTACGAAGCGATACCATCGGGTCGATATAGTCGTGGCGAATTTCGTCCGGACTGAGCACAGTCACATTTTCATTTAAACTCACTCCTTGGTGCTGTGCAATACGCGCTATTTCTTCTTTGTCGCCCAATAATATTGTTTTCGCGATATTTCGTTCGCCACAAATAGCCGCCGCTTTTATGGTACGAGGCTCGTTACCTTCAGGTAAGACAATGGTTTTTTGCGCGAGACGTGCTTTAGACGAGAGTAAATGACGAAACGCAGGCGGCGACATTTTACGATTGATTGCCACTCCTTGTGTAAGGCTTTCAAGCCATGATTTATTAATGTGGTTGGCGTTATGTTCTTTTACTTTTTCGATACGTTGTTCGTCGTCTTCCGGTACTTCAAGGTTAAAACTATGGAGCAATATCGAGGTGCGCCACGTATCATTTTTAGTGGATAGAATTGGAAGTCCTGTCTCCATTGCCTGCTGGCATAAGGTCATAATTCGTTCTTCCGGTAAAATGCCGCCGGTAAGAAGAACTGCGCCTATTTTTGTCCCATTCATTGCTGATAAACAGGCCGCGACTAAAATATCGGATCTATCACCCGGCGTAACGAGTAAAGCACCTGGGGTAAAATGACAGAGAATATTTTGCACCGTGCGGGCGCAAAACGTAATGCTGCGCAAGCGGCGGTGTTCAATATCGCCGTAGTTTAAAACTTCAGCACCGAGGTACTTAGCTAAATCCATGACGCGTGGTGCGACTAAATCAAAATGCCAAGGCACTGCACCAAGCATTTTAAACGAATCACCGCTAAATAACGGCATACCGTTCAAGCGGTTGAGCTCGTTTTCAAGGTTATCCGCGTCAAACACTTCAGACAGGTCGGCACGTGCGTTGCCATTTTCATCGAGCGGCGCATTAACTTTATTAAAAATACAACCCAAGACTCTTGGGTGATTTATGCCGCCATACATACTGGCAGCAAGTTCAAGACGGTCCTCAATTTTTTCGACCGAATCGTTACTTGGGGTTAACACAAAAATAATGTTTGCGCCCAGGGTTTGTGCAATTTCTCTATTTACGCGACCGACATAGGGCTGCCTGCGCGTTGGCACCATGCCTTCAATAATAGCCACTTCTTGATCATCGACGTGGCTTTCAAATCGTTCGATGATTTCTTCTAGCAGTACATCACCTTTACCGTCCCCAAACATCTGTTCAGCGTAATGTAAATCGAGTGGCTTTGGTGGGTTAATAAGTGAGTTCTTTTTAACAATCTCTGTTGAAGTCTCTGGGCCTATTTGTCCTGAGCGCGGCTGCGCGATTGGTTTGAAAAAATTAACTTTAACTGATTTTTTTTCGAGTGCGCGCACCAGACCAACGGAAACTGAGGTTAGACCCACACCGGTCGATACAGGAATAAGCATGATACGATGTGACATTAGATACTCTCCGTAAGTGTTGCAGCGTCTTGTGCGATGACCCACTCTTCATTCGTCGGAACGACTAATACACGACATCCATTTTGATTACTTGCTATCACGCCGTTTTGACCGAAACGCGCAGCTAAATTTGCGCTCTCATCGATTGTTAAGTCTAAAAATGCGAGATGCTTAACGACTTTTTCTCGAATAAGGCTTGAGTTCTCGCCAATACCACCTGTAAAAATAAGTGCATCCAACTTTCCTAGGGGAACCAGGTAACTTGCTATGTATTTTGCCAATCGATAACAAAAAATGTCGAGAGCGAGTTCTGCTTGTTTATCGCCTATTTCAACCGCTTGTTCAATTGTTCTGCAATCATTCGAAAGTTGACTTATCCCTAAAAGACCACTTTCTTTATTTAGAAGTTGATTTACTTGCTCAGAGGAGTAATCGAGCTGTGAAGTAAGATAGTGGATAATGCCTGGGTCGAGATCGCCACATCGGGTTCCCATAACCAAGCCTTCGAGCGGCGTAAGCCCCATGCTTGTATCAACACTTTGGCCATTTTTAATGGCGGTTACTGAACAACCATTGCCTAAATGTGCAGTAATAAAATTGGCTTTATCTATGTCAAGATTGAGCAGGGCGGCGGCTTCTCGTGACACGAAATAATGGCTTGTACCATGAAACCCATAACGCCTGATCCCTGAGTCTTGATATAACGTATGGGGAAGGGGATAAAGATACGCGTGCTCTGGCATTGATTGATGAAATGCAGTATCAAAGACAGCGATTTGCGGTAAGTCACTAAATGCGTCGCTGGCTATTTTTATTCCGAGCAGGTTTGCAGGATTGTGCAGTGGTGCAAGTTTTTGGTTTTGCTCAATCGCTTTTATCACGTCTTGGTCAATGATCACTGACCCGGTAAATGTTTCTCCGCCGTGTACAACACGGTGGCCAACGGCAATAAGGTCTGATACGAGTTCGCGGTGCTTAATTTCAGCCACGATAACTTCGATTGCTTTTTGATGTTGAGCGCCAGCATTCAACTTGATAACGTTTTTGTGACCTTGTTGATTGATTTTAACTTGTGGTGATTGTTCAGACAGACGCTCTGCAAGGCCGGATAAGTATTCTGCGCCAGATGTCGCGTCAATAATCGCAAACTTTAAACTAGAACTGCCACAGTTTAAAACGAGCACATTTTGTGACATAAAGGTGATTCCTTTTAAGATATTTTCTGCAGTTGGGTCAGACTATGGTATAATTGACCTTATATCACTCAATTTTAACCTAGTTTCACGAGTAAAGTTAGGTGTTTATGCTGTTTTAGAGGTGATGATGAAAAAAACACTGATTGCACAGTTACAAGATGGTCAGCAGTATTTAAAACTGTGGCCCAAGGCGCCTGAATTAGGCGCAATTTTACCGGAAAACCGGATTGTAGCGGCGACAAAAATGGGAATTAAAGTGGTTCCTTTTATTGCGGTGCTAAGTGTACTCGTACAGGGAATATCGTTGGGTGCCGAGTACTTACCACAGGCAATAACATTTGCGTTATTTCTGTTATCAATGCCTGTTCAAGGTTTATATTGGTTAGGTAAGCGTTCAAATACGTATTTACCGCCGAGCCAAGCGAGTTGGTTTAGAGAGATACATAGTAAAATGTGTGAAAACGGCCATCAACCAACCGTATCGCAATCTCGCCCACGCTATGCTGAGTTGGCGATATTATTGAATGAAGTATATTCGAAAATGGATAAAGCATTTAGAAGAGAGCTATTTTAGCTCTCTTTTTTTTGAAAAATATTAATGTAAAATTCAAAGTCGATATCTAAGTTATTCAACTTCTCTATTTGTTGCCAGTGCTCCGGTCGGAACTTCCAAGCAAACGGTGTCATCATAATTAATGATTTTAAATCTAAATGTGATAATGATACCGTCTTCGTTAGCATTTTTCGCTCTAATAAGTCGAATCCAGCAGGTGTTTCGATTGCATCGTGAGGGCGAACATCGCGATATATAAACTGTTTAAGTTGCTGTAGATGATTACGCGCAGGCGTGACCGCAACTAAATATCCGCCGGGTTTTGCAAGTCGCAGTAGCTCGTAATTAAATAGGGGCGCAAACACACTCACTAATATATCTGCTGAACCCATACCAAAAGGCGCATTTGATATCGATGCAACACTAAACTGACATGTTTTATAGCGTTTTGCGGCATACTTGACTGCCGATTTTGAAATGTCGATACCAAACACGTTTAAGGACGCGTGCTCTTCAGCAATCTTATGTGTATAAAACCCTTCTCCACACCCTAAATCAATCAGTGTACCCTGCGTTTGGTACGTGTTAATCACATCGACGATTGCTTGTTGCAAAAATGCATAGTGGCCTTTTTCTAAAAACGCACGCCGTGCAACTACCATTTCTTTATTGTCGCCGGGGTCTTTCGATTTTTTAAACTGAACAGGGAGTAAGTTCACATAACCTTCTTTTGCAAAATCAAAGCTATGATTGTCTCGGCATTTATATTGATTATTAACCTGTTGTAATGGTTGCTGGCAAAGAGGGCAAAGATAAGCCGACATTTAAAAATTCCAAATAAAGCGTGAAAAAAGTGATTTAAGTTTTGTTTCGTATTTTAGCATGTCATCGGGGGTTTAATCATTTAAATACTGATTGTCGTAAAATGTTCTGACCCAATGCGGTCGATAAATGATAAGTACCGTCATCGCCATGCCCGTTAACATGGATTCCGGAAACCAAATCAAGGCGGCATAGAATGTATAGTTTTCAATTAATTGATACCAAGTGTAATGACCTATTAATAGATGATACGCGGTCATTAAAACCATGTGTACAACCGCACTAAACCCTGCCGTAAGAAAACCACAGACAAAAATGTAAACAAACAGATGCCGTGCAAGATAATGATAACTTAGGTAAAACACAAAGTAGCTAAATAGAGCCGGGATTACGATGGTAAAGAGCGAAAAACTTGCAATAAAATCATACGATTTAGTGAGCGCAAGGTAGGGAACTAGCGCCACTAAGCCACAAAATAGAGCAAGCCTTAACCCAACAATTAATGTAACTGCTGTCATGCCGAGTATATGAATGTTTAGTCCGTTTAAAAGACCGGCATGAATCGACCAAAGCAAAAATAAAACAAGGCTGAGTGCAAGTGTAGCGCGCTGCACCTGTTTGTTTTTGAGCAGGGTGCGCGTATTTTTATCAAGCGTTAAGATTGCGCTAATCAAAACAAGCAATGCGCAAACTATTTCAGTTATCTCATGGAACATTTTATCGGCAATTTGACTCTTGGCAAAGTGTGATGCCGTAATGGCATCACATTCTACGTGTTATTTAAATGTCGCCCAAATAGGGGCGTGGTCCGATGGCTTTTCAATACCGCGCAGTTCGTAGTCAATTCCCGTTTCAGTACACTGTGCATTCAGTGATTCAGTCGCAAGTATTACATCGATGCGCAGTCCGCGATTGTCGACAAAGCCTTTTGAACGATAATCAAACCATGAATACTGATCATCAACATCAGGGTGCTGCTCACGGAAGGTATCTTTGAACCCCCACTTTAATAGCGTTGCCAACCATTCTCGCTCTTCCGGTTGAAATGAGCATTTGCCGGTTTTTAACCACCTCTTACGGTTCGGCTCGCCAATCCCGATATCTAAATCGGTCGGTGAAATGTTAATATCACCCATCACAATTACTTTTTGGCTCGGGTCGAGATCACTTAAATACGTCATTAAATCTGTATAAAACTGACGCTTGTAAGGGAATTTTGTTTCATGTGCTATGTTATCGCCTTGCGGAAAATAACCGTTTAGCACTTTTACTGTGTCACCGTTGTCGTCTTGGTAGTCGACCATAATCATGCGGCGCTGGGCGTCAGTTGAGTCAGTTGGGAAACCGCGTTCGACCGATACTGGCTCTCGTTTGCAAAGCATTGCAACACCATAATGAGCTTTTTGGCCGTGGAAATAGACGTGATAACCCATAGCTTCAACGTCTTCAACTGGAAACGCTTCGTCGTGAACCTTAATTTCTTGCAACCCGATGATATCGGGTTGATGTTTGTCGATTAGTGCTTGCAATTGATGTAAGCGAGCGCGCAGACCATTTATATTAAAAGAAATGACTTTCATATTTATATCTGTTCCGTAAGAACCTTCGGCGTCTATAACGACCAAGGCATATGCTAAATTTAATACCAGTATAATAGCATGGTGATAGTTAGATAATACAGATTATCAAATGCTTAATCTGTTTAATATCAAGAATTCATGTACTATTGACGCATCTATGTTTATAAAGGGTTGTTATGCTGCATATTATTCAATCAAACCGCATGGAAGCACTGCAGCTTCACTTGTCACAACTATTACATCACGATCCACTTACCAGTATTTTTGACAAGGAAATGATCTTGGTTCAATCGCCGGGCATTGCACAGTGGCTAAAGGTTGAGCTCGGTAGCCAACTCGGTATTGCGGGACAAATGGATTTTGTGTTGCCATCAAGTTTTATTTGGCGACTCTACCAACAAACGCTTGACGATGTGCCAAAGCAATCGGCATTTAATAAACAAAATATGGCGTGGAAAATTCACGCAATTTTACCTGATTGCTTGTCGTTACCCGAGTTTTCGTCATTAGCAAATTATGTTGGCGAAGATACCAGCGATACCAAGGTATTTAGCTTATGTGAAAAGATAGCCGATGCGTATGACCAATATTTAATGTATCGCCCACAGTGGTTAAGTGCGTGGCTAATCAACGAACCTCTTCATGATGTTGATGTGTCATTGGCACCATGGCAACCCGAATTATGGCGACGCCTGGTAGCGCATACGAGTGCACTTGGACAGCCGCATCATCATCGGGCCAACTTACATCAATCTCTGCTTGAAAAATTGGCCTACCCAAACGTTCAACTAAAAGAAAGTCGCGTTATTATTTTCGGTATGTCGGCGATGCCGCTGCAACAAATTGAGATAATGTCGGCGCTATCACAAAAAATTGACGTGTATTTGTATCTAAATAACCCCAGTTGCCACTATTGGGGTGATGTGATTGATGAAAAAACGCAAGCAAAAATTGCAGCTAAATATGTGTTAAAGCCGTTTGTTGACGCACCAGAAAAGGACTATTTTTATGTTGGTAATCCGCTACTTGCATCATGGGGCAAGCTTGGGCGTGATTATCTTGAACAACTTGTTCAACTCGATGCACAGTGGCACGATATTTTTATAGAAAACTTTGATAACACCTTACTGAGTCATATTCAAAAAGACATCTTTAATTTGACTTTTAAAGGGCAAACGGTGACATCGGATGCTGCTCGATTCATTGATGGATTAGAGAAAACACAAATAGTGCAAGATGATAGCGTGGTGCTCGTTGATTGCCATTCGCCGGTGCGAGAGGTCGAGGCGCTTCATGATCATTTACTGAACATGTTTGAGAAAAACCCGGCGCTGACACCAAAAGACATTGTTGTCATGATGCCTGATGTCAGTGCATACACGCCTTATATCGATGCGATTTTTGGCAGAGCAAGTGGTGATTTATATATTCCGTATGCGATTTCAGATTTAGCAATCGATAAAGAAAAACCAATTTTAACGAGTTTCATTCAATTGGCGTCAATTTGTCAAAATAGATTTACCGTCTCTGAAATTCTTGACCTGCTGCAAGTTGAAGCCATCGCTGCGAAATTTAGTATTGAACTCGAACAACTTGACCAAATTGGGTATTGGCTTGAGCAAGTAAAAATACGTTGGGCCATTGATGGCGAACATAAAGTGTGTCTTCAGCAACCAAATATTGAACTAAATACCTGGCAGCAAGGTTTAAATCGGTTAATGCTGGGTACCGTTCAATCGGACGAATTAGCGGAATATTCGGGAATTTACCCCGCAGATGAAGTTGAAGGAATGGCCACAGAGATACTCGGCTTGCTAATTACGTTTTTCGATAAGTTAGTGTTGCTAAAAAAACAATTGGACGCTCCTACAAATATCGCAGAGAAAGTGGCGTTACATCGTCAAGTTATTCACGACTTTTACGACAGTGAACATCATCAAAGTTGGGATTTGTTGTTGATAAACACAATGCTTGATGATCTTATGTTGCATTATGAAGAACGAGACTATAGCGACCCAATAAGTCAGTCATTGATGGTTCAAGTCATGAACCAAGCATTATCGAACAAAGGGGTAGGACAGCGGTTTTTGTCCGGTCAGGTGAATATTTGTACATTGATGCCAATGCGTGCGGTGCCATTTAAAGTCGTGTGTATTTTAGGTCTTAATGATGCAGATTACCCGCGTATTGTGCAGCCTTTGGGTTTTGATTTGTTGCATCACAGCGCACCTAAAAAGGGAGACCGCTCGCGCAAACTAGACGACAGATACTTATTTTTAGAAGCCCTCATGAGTACCCGAGAACAACTTTACTTAAGCTATGTCGGACGTTCTGCGCTTGATAACAGTGAACGCATGCCAAGTAATTTAGTCAGTGAATTGTGTGAATATATGGATCGCAGTTTTTATTTTGATGATGAAAATAAAGGTGTTACGAAGGGGATCTCGCTTTCACACTACTTACAGCCATTTAATGAAGCTTATTTTAGTAGCGGCGAACTGCAAACACACCATGCAACTTGGTTAGCATCAAACGAACCCCAAAACCAAACACAAAATGACATCATTGTTGCACGAAAAGATGAGCTTGGGTTGGACGAACTGATATTTGCTGTGACAAATCCTCAGCAAGCATTTTATCAACAAACGGTTGGCGTTCGTTTACCAGAATTTGACTATATCAACCAAGATGACGAACCATTTGCGGTTGACGCGTTAACTCAATACGGCTTTTTGGGGGATTTAGTGCGCAAGCAGCTTGATGACAGCGAAATTTGTGAGCCGTACCTAGTACGTCAAGGTGCCTTGCCGCAAAGTAATGTGGGTGTGCTTGGGTTACAAACGATAAAACAACGTACCGAACCGTTAGTGGCTCACTTGTCAGCAATTAACTATCAGACGGTTATACAGCAAAAATTTTCAATTTCAGTACTGGGTTGCGACCTAGCAGGCTACTTGAATTTATGTGGTAAAACCCAAGTTTTTTATCGTCCTGCAAGCATTAAAGCAAAGGATTTAATCAAAGCGTATCTCTATCATTTATCAGGTATTGTAAGTGGCTTTGTGACAACAACAGTATTTTGTGGTATTGACACATATGCTGAATTTTCGCCAATTGAAGAACAACAAGCGGGTGAAGAACTAAATAAGTGGCTCGAATTTTATTATCTCTTACAGTCAAAACCAGTGGCGTTTTTTCCGACGAGTTCATTAACCTATGCAATGAAAGAGAACCTCAATGCCGCGAATGGCAAATTTGAGACTGCGTTTGTAGGGCGAGGTGAAGGCGAAAACCCATATGTAGCCCTTGATTTTGAGTCATTATTTGATGTGGAAGATGAGTTTTGTGAATTAAGCGAAAGCTTAATGGCGCCAATCGTCGCATCGGTGAAGGAGCACAAATATGCATAATTTAAATCCAATGCGCATGCCACTTAATCGTACTAGTCTCATTGAGGCTAGTGCAGGTACGGGCAAGACATATACAATAACCGGACTTTATTTACGCCTGTTGTTAGGTATTAACGAACATGGGGAAAAAATAACCCCACTTACGCTTTCGCAAATTTTGGTTGTGACATTTACCGAAGCGGCAACCGCCGAAATTAAAGCGCGCGTCCGGTCTCGTCTGAAGTTATTACGTGATCGGTTGCTCGGTGAAAAAAGCGATGATGAAATAGTCAATTCGTTGTTTCGTATTATTAGCGAGGATGGCGAACAAGGTATTCTAAACGCGTTTAAGTTGTTAGACGCTGCCGTCAAATCAATGGAAGAGGCAGCGATTTATACCATCCATGGTTTTTGCCAGCGAATGTTAAAACAACATGCTTTTGAGTCCAATATGGCGTTTAATTTGCGTTTTATTTTGGAACAGAGCACGCTCATTGAACAAGCAGTGAAAGACTATTGGCGCAGCTTTGTCTATCCTTTGCCTATTGAGCAAACTCAAAGAGTATTAACTTACTTTAAGCAACCGAGTGAACTACAAAATAAGTTAACACCACTGTTAAGTAAACTAAATGCGCAAATCATTCCTGTATACACGTATCAAGACGCACTTGATGCAAATCAGCGGTTTATTGAACTAGTACGAGAATTTAAAAAGCAATGCATCGCGGGTGAGTTTATAAGCGCGCTTGAAAATTCCGACATCAAAAAAAACAAGGCAGTGGCGAGTAAAAAAAATCTTGCCAAGCTAAGCGCGTTTTGTAGCAGTGACGAGTTAGAGTTTTCAACTGGTAAAAGTTCGTTTGAACTGTGGCATTCGAGCGTGTTTGAACAAGAAGACCTCTATAAAAAAGGGGGTAAAGTATTTGACCATGAAATCTTGCCGCTAATTGATGACATAATTGATGCTCAAAAGATAGCAAATCAAGCGTTACCGATTGCTATTTTAGGGGATGCGATGGCGTTTGTGAAAAAGCGGTTAGTGTATGAAAAACAGCAACAGCAAGTTATTACACCCGATGATTTACTCACAAACTTATTTAGCGCATTGAAAAATGATGAAACCAACACACTTGCAAATAAAATAGCGACGCAGTACCCGGTTGCGCTTATTGATGAGTTTCAAGACACTGATGCGATTCAATACGGTATTTTTAAAACCATTTATAACTCTGACGATGCCAATATGGTGATGATAGGCGATCCGAAACAAGCAATTTATGGCTTTCGCGGCGCGGATATTTTTACTTATATTCAGGCTAAACATGAGGTACAAGGTGATAACCAATATACGTTGGCCACAAATTTTAGATCGAGCCTTGATATCGTAAATGGTGTCAATGCGTTATTTAGCTACCATGACAACAGCTTTATATTTGATGAGGATATTCCATTTAATGCTGTAAACGCGAAAGGTAAATCGGAAAAGTCAGCGATGAAAGATACGCAATCCCCGATTCAGTTTGTAGTTTATGATAGCGACGGTGAATTGATATCGAAGTCTCAAGGGCAAGCTGAGCTTGCAACTATTTTTGCCGCGCGCATTGCAAAACAATTACAACAAGGGGCTTTACAGCAAACAACAATTGCAGATCAGCCAATTGAGGCAAAAGATATATGTGTTTTAGTGCGCAGTAAGCACGAAGCGAATATGATGAAGCAAGCATTACAGCGCTATCATGTTAGTTCGGTGTTTTTGTCTCGCGATAGCGTGTATCAAACAGAGCTTGCCTATCACTTATTAAATTTTTTAACGGCGCTTGATGGTGAATACAATGAGTCGCGTTATCGTGGTTTACTTGTGGGTCCTTTATTTGGTCTTTCATATCAACAAGTATATGCGTTAAAAGACGACCCAAAACAATGGCAAAGCCATTTGCAAAGGTTGAGTGAATTATATGATTGCTGGCAACAACGCGGCATTATGGCGATGTTAGAAACACTTGTTGCCAGCAATAATCTCCCCAGTATATGGCATACAAAAGACTTACCAGTTGATCGCTGGCTCACAGATTACCGCCATTTGGCTGAAATACTTCAACAAAAACAACTCGAGTTGGATGGTAACAAACGATTATTGCACTGGTTTAACGAGCAATTAACGTCGCCACACAGTGAAGGTGCGCAGTTGCGTTTAGAGAGCGATGATGACTTGGTAAAAATCGTGACAATGCATGGCTCTAAAGGGTTGGAATATCCGGTTGTTTATATTCCATTTGTACTGAGTTTTCGCGACATCGATGTTATTCATTATCATCACGAAGAGCAGTACTTAGTAAATTTAGCGCCGGACGATGAAAGTAAAGTATTAGCGACAAAGGAACAACTTGCTGAAGACATACGATTACTTTACGTTGCCTTAACGCGGGCAATACATCAGCTGCATATTGGGTTGTTTCATATAAAAGATGGCGCGAAAAAGAAATCGGGTTTGAAAAAAACCGCCTTTGGTCATTTGCTGTTCAATGATATCGAGACTGATGATGCGACACATTGGCTGTCGAGATTAGCCGAATTTAGCTCGGTCTACCCATTTATGACTTTAACAAAAGCAGTGGCTGAAGATGACTTTGTGATGCCAGTTAAAACAACACAGCATCATGAAATGTCGGTTAAACCGTTTAATGGACAGATTGAGCGAAACTGGCGCATTACAAGTTTTAGTGCGATGACAAAGTCTGGTCATCATGTTGATTTTAGAGCAGGCGCAGATGACGAGTCGCACCACCTTGATTGGCAACAAGACGAACAATTAACTGACTATAGTGAATTTACCTTCCCTAAAGGTGCAAAACCAGGTAGCTGTTTACACGGTATCTTAGAGAATATCGAGTTCAACTGTTTTGATGATAATCAGCAAGATGAACAAAAAAGACTGCCGATTGTGATTGAACAACAACTTAATCATTACGGTATCGATGCCGAGTGGCAAGATACAACCGTTAATTGGATAACAACTATATTGAATTCGTCACTCAATGCTGAGGGATTACGACTTAATCAACTTGCACCAGAGCAATGTTTAGTCGAAATGGAATTTATGTTACCACTAAAAGATTTAAATATTCGGGTGATTAATGAAGCGCTTTATGAGATGACTGATAAACATTTTAGTGCGTTGAATAGTCAGAATATTCAAGGCATGTTAACTGGCTTTATCGATTTAATCTTTAGTTGGCAAGGACAATATTTTATTCTCGATTACAAATCGAATTACCTAGGCGCAAACGGTGAAGACTATCATCAAGAAAATATGGAAGAGGTAATGGCGTCGCATCATTATCACTTACAATATTTGCTGTATAGCGTTGCCTTACATCGGCTGCTCAAACAACGTTTAAAAGATTATGATATAAATCGCCATTTAGGTGGGGTTTATTATTTGTTTTTACGCGGGATGCCATCAGGGAGCGGTGTGTACTATAAAAAAATTGATACACAAGTAATCGAAAAGTTAGATGCCTTATTTGGTGATGGGAGCAGTTTATGATTGATTCACTGTTGCAAGAAAACAAAGTCACCGTGCTCGATTTGAAGTTGGCGCAGATAATCGCAAAAGGCGAACATAATAGCATTTTTTACTTGTCACTATTGCTAAGTATTAATCTACGTCGTCAGCATACGTGTTTGCCACTGCGCCGAGTTAATTGGCAAAATCCATTTTATTTATCGCCTGCCTGGACGCCGTTTACGAGTTTTGAAACGGCCATTGAACAGCTAAAAGAGCAATTGTTGAATGACGAAAATATACCTTTAAAACTCCATGGTGAACGCTTATATTTTGCCCGCTATGACAGATATGAACAAAATCTTGTGGATCATTTTTCTCGTCTTATTGATAGCACCACTTCGGTTAATAGGGAGTTATTACAGCAGTTACTTATGCAACAGTTTGGCAATGACGAGCAGTTAAATTGGCAAAAAGTTGCATGTTGCAGTGCGGTGTTAAACAAACTCAGTATTATAAGTGGGGGACCTGGCACCGGAAAAACAACGACCGTGGCAAAACTGTTAGTTATATTGCAGTCGCTTTATGCCAAAACACCGCTTAGCATCGCCTTGGTTGCACCAACAGGAAAGGCAGCTGCTCGTTTAAGTGAGTCGTTGCAAGGCGCTAAGCTTAAATTAAATACGACTGACACTGTTTTACAGAGTATTCCAGATACCGCGCAAACCATTCACAGACTGCTTGGAGTTATCCCACATTCGAATAAATTTCGGCATAATAAAGAAAAGCAGCTAAAACTCGACCTATTAGTCATTGATGAAGCTTCAATGATTGATTTGGCACTAATGAGCAAGCTATTTGACGCGCTACCCGATCATGCGCGTGTTGTTATGCTAGGTGATAAAGATCAACTTTCATCAGTTGATACTGGTAATATTTTGGCTGATATTTGCACGGATTTAAAGCTCGGCCGTGATCATCGATATAGCCATTTAATGCAACAAGAGTTACTGTCTTTGTGCCAAATTGCGGATGTGAATTCAATTAGAACAGCAGACACAACCTATAAGCTTAATGATAATTTAGCATTTTTACAGTTTAGTCATCGTTTCTCGGCGACAAGCGGCATAGGCAAGTTTGCAAAAGCGGTAAATTTTAACGACATTGGCTTACTGCAACGTATTATTGAACAGGGTGAGAGTGAACTCACCTTTTATGATATTAATCAGAGTTATCGTGATTTAATTGAACGAAGTGCAGATGCGTATCAGCACTATCTCTTTGCGATTCAAACTGGCGCTAATGTACCTGAAGTCCACAAGGCATTTGCGTCGTATCAATTATTAGCTGCTGTTAAAAAAGGCCCGTTTGGCGTCGCGTATTTAAATTCAGAGATAGAAAAAACACTGGCGAGACGCGGTGCAATCAATATCACGGATCGTCATTACGTTGGTAAACCTATTATGATAATGCAAAATGATTATCAGCTTGGTTTATTTAACGGCGATATTGGCATTTTAATGACCGACGATAGCGGGCAGATCGTTGCTGCGTTCATTGATGAGCATGGTGAGTCTAAATCGTTTTCGCCTGCGCGCTTGCCACTTAACGAGAGTGTTTATGCAATGACGATACATAAATCGCAAGGTTCTGAATTCGATCACGTCGCTATGATACTACCGCCTGAAAATCAGTCGCAACAGGGGATAAATCGACAGCTTGTGTACACAGGTATAACAAGGGCAAAGAAAAAATTTGATTTGTATGCACAATATCAGGTTTTAACCGCAGCGATGGCGAAAAATAATGAACGTTTTTCAGGATTATATGAGCGCATGAGCCAACCCGACAAATAATACCAATTTCATTAAATTGGTATTCTATTAAAGAATTCAGCCAAATTTGCCGATATTAGGTTATTGATGAGCTGTGCTTAGCAAATGGAAACTGGCATTAAATATGCATTTTAGTTTGTTGTGAGGAAAGTTGATCTGGCGGTCATTTCAACTGATCTAAGATCATAAATTAAACGTTTAAATTTATGTAGTAGACAGCAACGCGGGGGTTACCATGTTGAGTCGAGAATACTGTAAAGCACTTGAACTAAGAGTGTTTAAAAAATCAAAAGAAGTGAAAGCGCTTCGTTCGCAATTGTTTTTCTTTAAATTAATTAGCTTATGCTTTATTGCACTATTTATTATTAATCAGTTTAAAGTTGTTTAATACTAATCTTGCTAAATAATAACATATACCAATTCCCGCGGGCCTGCGAGGGATTGGTATTACACTGACTTTTTATGTGCCTGCGTTGATTTGGTAATTATGTATTTCTTCTACTTTCTTCCTATATTTATTCTATAGTTACATAGGTAACGCCATCTTTTTCGCAGCACTTTGAAACGTAATAATAAATGTTAACTAGATAGTATTTAAGGTTAAGCACTATGCCAACGAAGCCGACATGCCGTTTTTGTAGTAATGAAGGCGAACAATGCCAAGAATTTGATATGGGTAGCGGATATTGTTTTTGGCATGATGAAAAATTTGATAAAAGCGGACTAGAACTTGCCGAAAAACTTGAACGATTTGCCAAAAAAGGTGGATTGTTGAAAGGCTTAAAATTAAAGCGGGCTAATTTAGAGGGGCTTAATTTAGTTAAGCATGGTGCTGGCGGTTATGACCTCTCGGGCAGCGATTTTTATCGTGCAAATCTACATGGTGCTCATTTGTTTAATACGATTATTCGAGATGGTTCGTTGATGAAAGCGGACTTGCGTGATGCTAATTTACATTGTTGTAAACTCGAAAACACTAATTTGCTTGGTATTAAGCTTATGGGCGCGCGTATTGACAATATTTCTGTCGGGCCGCGTATACGGCAAGAACAAGAGGCGCGCTCTGCTGACATTGCACACGATAAAGCGCGTGCAATGGATTACTACGAGCAGTCAGAAGAGATTTACCGTGACTTACGAAAAGCCGCAGAATACCAGGGCTTGTTTGAATTAGCAGGCAGTTTTACGCATAAAGAATTGATTATGCGCCGTCATCAATACCCTAAGTGGTCGCGCAAACGTATTTTCTCAAAATGCATCGACGTACTTTGTGGCTACGGTGAACGACCTCTTAACGTTATTTTTTTCTCGCTGATGCTAATATTAATTTGTGCTTTTGGCTATTTTATGTGCGGTGTAAGTTACAACGATGAGATTTTGCAATTTGATATGCAAAATGGTTGGCAAGAAAATAGTCGCGCATTTTTTAATAGCCTTTATTTTAGTGTTGTCACCTTTACTACGCTTGGTTATGGCGATATCACTCCGATATCATATTCTCGCCTAATAGCGGCAATTGAGGCTTTTAGTGGTAGCTTTTCGCTTGCGTTGTTTGTCGTTGTATTCGTGAAGAAGATGACCCGATAGTCTAAGAAATATTAAACTGACACGCATATAGATCGAACTAAGTATTTAGATGCGTTCGAATCCGCTGGTATTCATTTTGTAAGTCGATAAAACGCTTTTTATGCTGCTCAGGTAATTGGAATTTTTCGATAGTCGCAAAGGTGCTTTCACACTTTTTTAAGAGCGAAACACGGTCTGATTTTTGGTGTGGCAACAGTTGCAATAATGCTTGTAATAAGTTTAACGAACTACCTGTATTGGTTGGTGCATATTGCAAAGCCATTTCAAATTCTTTAATTGCATTATAAAACTCATTGGTTTTATATAGGCGAATTCCGTTATTGTTATGGGTTTCAAAGTTTTCAATTCTAGCCTTCATTTTATTTGATTTAAGCGCCAACAATTCGTTTAAATTGTTTGGCATGTCCTCCTGGCTGAGGCTATCGACTTGTTGTTTTGCCGCTTCAAACTCTCCGATGTCGTATAAGGTCATTATTGACTCGGGTAAAAATTCTTTCGGCAAACTACAGTCATTATTTTCTAGCTCACTTTGAACTTGATTGATGAGTTGTTTGGCGTCGATGAATTGATTTTTAAGCGCAAAAATACGCGACTTGCAAAGTTTTTCAAAAATAGTAAAGGGCAGTTCTTCAAATATATCGCTATTTTTCTTCGCTTTTAAAAGAGAGACTTGAAGACGGTTTATGAATTGGTGACGGGTGTCTTTCTCAGCGCACTCGGCTGCTAAAAAAAGTGCTCTAATATAATTGAGTTGGATTGATAAATCAGCAAACACAGAGCGCTCGGTCATAGCAAGCAGTCGTTCTGTTGCGTCAACGTATTTGTCGTAATCTTTCGCGCTAAAAGCGATATTCGCGACCAAGTTCTGTCGAGTAATTGAGTACGGTGATATTTGACTACTTTGCCAAATAACAAAAAGCGACTCATCAATTTGGTTAAGGCCTTGTAATGCCTGTGCCTTAATATCAAGGGCTTCAACTTGAAAACGGTTTTTCCCTAATACTTGATCGCAATACTTTATTGCGTCTTGATAATTAGTAAGGTTGAGTGCGGCATAGGCTAAATAGACAAGGATCCAATTACTGCGTTCTGAGTTTAACAAGCTGATAAGCAAATCGTTCGCGAGTGAAAATTGACGGGTTTTAAAATAAGACTGGCAAACTAATTTATTGCACACTTGACGATAGCGCGGGTATTTGTCGCTAATTGCTTGCAAGATTTGAATACTCGTTTCAAAATTATTTTCATTCGCAGCGGTTAGGGCTGGAGCTAAAACCTCTTTGCGCTTTACAATTTTCAAAATGCGTTGTTTTAATAAGCCCTGTGAAAATGGTTTTATTAAATAGTCATCAGGCTCTACTTCGACAACGCCCAGCACCATCGCTCGATTATTTTCACCCGTGATCATCATGCAAATGGTCTGCGGCGTTAATTTATTTTTAGCTTTAAGCTCTGATAACAACTGTCGACCGTTCTTACCTTGCCCTAAGTTATAATCGATAAAGACTAAATCATATTTTTCGTGATTAAAGGTTGCCAGTGCGGACTCAGCAGAATCTACATAATGGATATTGCGCGCGCCCAATTGCATCAACATGCCCTTTAACAAGGTTTGAAATGACTTTTGATCATCAACGATTAGAATTCGTTTTTCTGCAAGCGTAAAATTTTGTTTAGCTATCATTCTATTAAGTCAGTTACCACGATAGTTTTTAGGCTAACGGTGTTTTGTTTGATTGTTATGATAAGTCTCACGTAAAATATGAGCGATGTTACCGTTTGATTTTAGTTTTAATGTCATTTTCATATCAAGTTAAATATAGTTCAAAGCGAAAAACAGTCGCAATTAAAATTGAAAACTCATGTGTTAAGGTCTATGCGCCCAATTATATTTCACCAAAACAAATTGAAGAGTTTGTGGATTTAAAGTCTGGTTGGATAATGGACAAGCTTTCATTTCAATCAAACACACTCGTTAAGTCGATACTCGAACAGAGGCAAATAGCGGTTTTAGGACAGGTTTATGAACTGTGTTTTTGTGACGGCGCAACTAGCACTCTATCAGAGAGTAATAACCTGATTATTGTGACGACCAATAGAAAAGTTAAATGCAAGCGCACTGTGGCTCTTAAGCAACTGACGGCGTATTTAAAATTAACGTTAACTGAGCATCTAGAAAAGCGTTTAGAGCTTTTAAGTGAGCAAATTGGTGTCACTTATGAATCAATAAAAGTCAGGCAATATAAACGACGCTGGGGTTCATGCGATAAACAGGGAAGGCTTACATTTAATGTACAACTAGCTTTAGCGCCAACCGAGATTATTGATTACGTACTAGTGCATGAGTTGTGCCATCGTGTTTATTTAAATCACAGTAGGGAGTTTTGGCAGCTTGTTGAAGCGTATTCTCCGTTATATCGAGATAGTGAGAAATGGCTAAAAGAAAATGGGTTGAGTCTTGATATATTAAAATTATAGTGAGGTGAGAAATCGCATGAAACGTTGGTAGGTTTCGTTACATTGAAAGTGAATTTTTAATGTATTAAGGAAGAATGGTGGAGGGGGACGGATTCGAACCATCGAAGGCAGTGCCGTCAGATTTACAGTCTGATCCCTTTGGCCGCTCGGGAACCCCTCCACACCAGTGACGCGAATAATAGGGGGGGGCGGCTCAGTTGTAAAGGCTTTTTTTTAAATTAAAGTCTGTTCGAACACAATTCACTCAGAGTGTTACTTTAATAACCAGTTTTGTTAAATGTGCGCTGCTCTTTCATTTCGTAAGCCTGAAATATGCGATGTAAGCAGTTTTAATTTCATAGTTTGGGTCAGAATTAAAATAGGTCTATTTAGCTCTGTTCCTGTAAAGTCTCACAAACTTAACTGGCCCACGGGATATTTATGAATCTTGGTATGAGCGTTAAAATAGCCGAAACTCATCGTCAATATCATTGCAATTTTCCAAAACATTTAAACGTATTATTGATTCATTTTATTGATCAACGATTACGCTTTAAACAAGAATACAAAACTAAAAAGCAGCTTCATTACATTGAGACTGCGCAGTCAATTGAGCGAAGGGTTAAAATATGAAAATTTTGTAGGGCTGCGTCTGGGTCAGAATTAAAAAAGGCGTGACATCATAAAGAATTTAACAGAAAGCTTATAAAGGTTTTTTCTTGATAATGTTCAACAGTACTCTGCGAGTACGTTTGCGAACTGTTTTTGATAGAGAGTCGCGCTAACTTAAAGTTTATAATACTTTGCAACTAGGTTATTTGCCGTGAAAAATAATTAGAATGAAATGTTACTTATAAAATTTAAATTGTTGAATTTGTTTAACTGAGTTAAATCTAGGAGTCTCTATAAGATAAGAAGTGGTGGAGGGGGACGGATTCGAACCATCGAAGGCAGTGCCGTCAGATTTACAGTCTGATCCCTTTGGCCGCTCGGGAACCCCTCCACACCAGTGACGCGAATATTATCAAATCTTTTATGTTTGTAAAGAATAAATTCTAAATTAATTTAAGTTTTTGCCGATAAACTAACAAGCGTTTAAAAAAGAGGGTGTTATACATGCAAACTGTTGATTTTATCACCTCTGAACATCAGCTAGGCAGTAAATTAGCTAATTCAGTTGAGAATAGAGAAGTAAGCACCTTTGCTTGGTTACTAGCGTCACTTTCTGCAGATGCGCTGGATTTTTCTCAGTTTAGTTTACTTAAAACTCCTGATGAAACGCCGTTAAGTGATGCATACAACAATATAAAACAAAATGTGGGTCCGAAACGCGAATTAGCCCCAAGCGAAGTGAATTTTTTAATCGGTAAAGCTAATAGCGCAATACTCTCACAGTCTGGACTTGATCAACTACGACTGATTGATTGTCTGAGTCCTGAGCCACTATCAGTTAGAGATGACCCTAAATATGTTGGTTTAGAAATTATACATAATTGCTCACCAGCGGTACAAAGTAAGCATTTTAATTCAGATATAAATATAAAGAGCAATAAAATAAATACGGCGGGATTATATCAGCAATTGGCTGATGAAAAAATTAACGCACCACTTGTAAATCGTTATCAATAAAATTTTAATTAGTGGCTCTAAAGAGCTGCTTAGGGGTACTAACTTAAAAACACCAAAACCTAACGCCAATCACTCTATAACACACCTAAGGCTCTCATAGCTTGGTGAATGGGATACCGAACTCATAAAATTTTAGAATACGGTTTATTCATAATACGCAGCTGTTTCACTTAAATAGAGTGGCACTTTTTGTACTTTTTATTACTGCCACATGGGCAGGCATCGTTTCGCCCAATCTTAACTTCGTCATTGTCAAATAAAGTGCCGTCTAAATACTTCCATTCATCGTTTTCAATCACAAAAGAAGATATTTCATGTAGTATACATAGTGTATTTTGATATAAGTAATACGCTTTAAATTCAACGGTGTTGTTACTGGCATCTGCATTTAATACTTCAAGTTTAATAAACCGACAACTGTTAGCAAACGCCCCTATCTCAACGACTGGGTTCGCTGCTCTTTTTTCTTTGGCGTACGTGTCATATATAAATTGTGATTGTTGTGTTGCGTACGCACTGTAGCGTGCTCGCATTAAATTTTCTGGAGTTGCAGCTGTTTTCTGCCCTTTAATTATAAGCTCACAACATTCACTAAAATCTATCTCACTACCGCAAAAACACATATATAAACTCCAATCACACTAGCCGTATAGTTTATAAGAGGTATATCGACAATGCTATATATTAATGCTGTTTTGTATTGCTCGAAAAGCAATATAAAGCCGTCTTATTACATGACGATTTGTCAATAATACTTGAAAGTTGGCTAGCTTCGACGATATCGGTATACGCAACAACCGCGCTGAAGTTACCATTATTTAATGCAGCATTTAAAACATAATCTAAGTTTGATAAGTGTTTTTGTCTTATGACTAATAGTTTGCTGGTATCTATTGAACAGCTATCGAGAAACGACTTACTTGGTATGAGATCAGGTGCGAGCAGTAGGGTCCAGCCTGATGTTAAATTATGAGTATGAAGGATTTTTAACAGTTCAAAACTTGCGCTGATGTCGTCTTCAACATTTATAACTTTTACTTTGTTTAAATTATGCTTATTGCTATAACTTTTGATTGTATGAAAATCAATTGACTCTAACATAGTATCACCACTGGTTGTTTATACAGTACAGGTATACAGTAGTTTATACAGTTGTTGTTGGCAAGTGTTTTTTTACTATTTTTTAATCAATTTTATTTTTTAAAATAAGCTGGTTATATATTTGTTCATATAAATCAGCAGCTTGCTTTTTTGCATCTTTTTTTTGTTTTGCTTGCAATAGAGGATTAATTTTTGCGAGTACTTCGATGGATTCAATAGAGCCCTGTGATTCAGCAAGTGTAAGCCAAGTAAAGGCGTGATATTCGCTTTGCGGAAGACCCTGGCCCTTTACAAACATGAGGCCTAAATAAAACTGTGCTTTTACGTGGCCAGAAAGTGCAGCTTGGCGCATAAACTTGGCTGCTCCAACATCATTTTTGCTCTTCGACATATGAACAGCTGTAGCAAAAAGTTGTTCTGCGTCTTCTAACTCGTTCGGCGTTTTGGTTGATTCAACGAGATCACATAGCTTATTTAGTGTTGAGAGGATTTTTTGTTCTAATTCAAAAATTGTTATATCGTCATTTGAAGAGGGCATTGAATATCTTTATATAATTTTTAATATAAAGAGTTTAGTTTGAAAATGAGAATTAAGCGTAAAGTCGGCGAAAATTTTTAACTAACATTTATACCGTTAGTGAGAACGTTGGCGCCGATGCGGTTCCTTTTGATAGTGAGAAATGACAATTAGACTTAAAATGACCATAAATGTGATTGAATTTGCACCAGACTGCAAAGAGTAGTCAACAAATGACTGTAGTAACATAAATATAATCGATGTCGCACCGGCAAACGCAATTCCTTGATAAAGTGCTGTGTTACGTAACAACATGGTTTTAAAGCTCAAATATAAGCAGTACAGTGACATGAGCCCGAGTATACCGGTGGTGATAAGTCCTAGCTCTACTGAGAACTGAAGATAGTCATTATGTGCATTGTCATAATATTGTGCATAGGGCTGGGTCTGGTAGCGAGGAAACGCCGTATAAAAGCTGCCACCGCCAAAGCCGAAAAGAGGCTTATCTAATATCATAGGTAATGTATCAGCAACAACTTCGTCTCGAGTTTCTTCTTGGAAATTGGTTTCAAGTAATCGTGTTTTTACTTGGTCAAATCCAAATAGCGCGCTCACTATAATGATATCTAGTACAAAAAAGCTGATGATTAATATTCGTAGGTTGTTAGGTCGACGTTTATAATAAAAAAACGCAAATATGCTTGTTAGGCTTAATGCGACAAAAAAGGCAAGGTTACCCATACGGCTTTTGGTCATAATAAGCGAGATAATCAGAACAATAAGTGACAACCGCATAATCACTTTTGCGCTAAGCAATGAGCTGACGAGCTGCTTTAATTTAACCGCTAATGGGGCATGGTGTTGACGACGATTGAGTTCACTCAGCAGAAGGCCGAGTCCCATTGCGATGCATATACCAACATAATTTGCAAAAAAGTTTTGATAGGTAAATGACCCCATTGCTTTTTCAGAATATGAATATTGAAATATAAGACTCTCAACGTTTGGTGAGAGCACCAAATAAAGGGCATAAAACGCTTGTAATAAGCCAGCGACCACTATTGAAATAGCTAATGCCTTCACTCGTAAAAACGTATTGCAATAATAAAATACAAGCCAAGTCAGCATAAATAAGTTATACGTTTTTAATAACATAACCTTGGTTTGGTTAGGGTCTATTGACCGTAATGGGGTTGGCAATAATTGAAGGACTAACACCGTTATCACAATCAGTAAAGGCAGCAATATTATACAACTATATTTCTTTGGAAAAATACTCACGTTGAGTCGAGAGCAATTATAAAGGTGCGTAATATAAAGCGTAGAGGTTAATAACCCAAATCCAAGTATTGCCCATGGACGATAGCTCCCAAGTGGAATAGGGAGCCATACCATGAAAATACAAAGCGAATAGAAAATAAATTTATTCAAAAGAGATGTTTTGTGTTACTACAAAAAGGTACGTTTACTCTCCGTCACCTTCTTCGTCGTCTTCACATTCGTCGTCTTCTTGTTCCGAGATGGCACAGTCGCCACCGCCCGAGCCACCGCCGTTACGACCACGAATAAAGCTACGATAGTTACTGCCTGAACCTGGTGTTGTGAACGCGCCACCTGCTGCTGTTGCTTGTGAAGCTAGCGTCGCGTCAACACCTGCTGCAACTGCGATACCAGTTACAGTGTCGGCATCGATACCTGCGCTTGTTGCTGTTGTAAGTAATGATGATATACCGTCAGAATCAGCACCCAGCGAACCGATCGCAGCGTTAAGTACATCAAGTGATAATCCGAGGTCATCTTCGTCAAGCGCCATAAGGGCTTCAACAGCGGCTGCCAAAATGGCATCTGCTTGTTCAGGGGCTGCACCAATTGCCGCCTCTACAAGTGATATTGCAATATCCTTGTTTGCTAAAATAGTTTGCTTTACAACGTCTGCTAAGTTTGAACCGTTTACAACCGCTTGTTCAATAATCGTTGTTGCGTCGTTATTTTCGTTATCATCGTCTGCAACTGCATTAAATGCAACACCAAGTGATAAACTTGCCAATAATAAAGACGCGAGCGTAATATTTTTCATGGTAGTCCTTTATAAAGCTAATTTAAAATCTATTCAGGCTACAATTCTAATGCTTTAGTTTGAAAAGTAAACTCCGAATCAGAAGTATTTTGAGTAATTTGCAACGGTGCCTGTATTAAATTACCTTGAAAACCGTCACAATCGAGCTCAACGAGTGTATTGTAGGCATCGGGCGACTCAATTAAACACGCAATTACTTTAATACCTAAACCGTGGCAAAGCGTTGTAATGGTTGAAATAAAAAAGTTATTTTGCTGGTTCGTTACCAGGTCTTGTATATAGCTTCCGTCTATTTTTACGTAGTCAATATCAAGACCTTGTAAATACTTAAATGATGAAAGGCTTGCACCAAAATGTTCAACACAAATGCCAATGCCAAGCGCTTTAATTTTTTCAAATGTTAATGCGGTTTGTTCAATGTCGCAGATAAGCGCTGCTTCTTTAACCTCAAAAATCAAATTGTGACGCAAACACGGCTTTGCTTCGCTGTACATTGTAAGCCATTGAATGAGTTGCGGCGAATAGATAGCTTCTCGGCTTAAATTAAGCGCAAACACCTTATTTGGGTGATACTCTTTAATGAGCGTAAATTCTCGAATTAATTTTTTATCAAGCTCAACCGTTAACCCGAGTCGCTCAGCCATTGCAAATAAATGACCGTTGTTAACCTGCTGGCCGTTATGTAAAAAACGAACGAATACTTCAAAGTATTCTGCTGTGGTCTGACTATCTTTAGATTTTATTGGCTGAAAGCTAAAGCTTACATCACCTTTATCAATTATTTCGTTAATCATGCTGCGCCATTTGGCAACACTAAAATTTTCGCTTAGATCTGATGTTGCCGTTTTTGGAACGTGCGCAAAGGTGATCGAGGTATCTAAGTGAGAAAGTAAGTCACTTTTTTGAGTGGATGCGTCGTAACTAGTCGCTGATATCTCGGCAAACCCTGCATTAAACCGCTCTGCAGAGTTTTGTTGAAATAACGTTGTTAGTTGCTCAATGTCTTCACGAATGAAAGACAGTGGAAAGCGAACCGCAATAGCAAAACTACCGCCTGACAAGCGATAATAGGTTGTGTCGTTATACTTTGAAAACTGGCTTTGTAGCATGTTTTTAACGTTAACCACGTACTCGTCGCCACCTACATAACCTAATTCATTATTGATATGCTGTAATGACGGCAGGTTAACCAAACAAATCGTGTGAGTATCGTCACCTTTTAACTCTGCGATGTCGGCGCTAAAGTAATTATCAAACGCGCGTCGGTTACCACATTCAGTTAGTTTATCTATATAGGCTTCTTTTGTCAGTTTTTCTGTTTGTTTGGTCAGTGAGTCAAACGTTTTTTGTAAATTAGCGACCATATTGTTTATTGCGGCCGTAACTGTTCGCAATTCCGTGGTAAATGGAATGCGTTCATTCATAACGAAGTGTTTTTGTGTAACTGCTTTTGCTTGGTTTTCAACGTCACTTAGCGGTTTAAACAAAGCACGTAATATTAAGTGTGCGACAACAAGGCTTGCAAACAACAACAATAATGACGAATAGAGCGAATTGAGGGTGTATTGCCAAAGCTGAAAATACGAAACTCCCGCGTGGCTTTTTATTTTTAAAACGCCAGCGATGTGCCAACCGTCATTCACCTCACTTGAACGCTCAGGTGCTGAGAGTGGAAATAAATCAATAAACCAATTGGGCACTGACTCTATGGTTGCAGGGTTATGTCTTTCAATTAAAACGTTACCTTGCGTGTCACTTAGCGCCATTGATGCATAGTATCCGGAGTCAAAAATTGCAGCCATCATGGTTTCGACGATAACGCGATCTGACTCTGCCATATAGGGCGAAATTGATAAACCTAGACTTGTTGCGGCGTCTTGCGCATGACTACTCATTTGCTCTTGAAAATAAACACGCGTATTTTCAACATTTAAGTACAAACGTCCAACAAACGAAGCAATTGTTAAACCAATTATAAGGCTATAAATTTGTACACGTAGGCTAAGGCCATGTTTAATTATTTTTTGCATACGTATTCCCATTAATAATAGAGTCGTAGGTGTTTAGCTCACCTTGTTCGATTCGTTCTAGCATTTTATTCCAAGCTGATACGCCACGACTGTTTTTTACCTTTTTTCCGAGCCCTCTTGCTTTTGCCATCCACAATCCTTGACCATTAAAACTATAAATTGGTTTTAAATCGTGACGTTTACTCGCAGGTAGAACTTTTTTGTTAAAGTTATCGAGCACAAGCGGAGGCTCATTTTCATTCTTAAAATAAATAAGCACCATATGAGGCTCATTTACGGTTAGTTGGCGAACATACATTAACCGTATTTTACTTTCAGGCACACCTAATGCAACCAAACTAAAATATTTGGCAATTGCGTAGTCTTCACAATCTCCTTTACCGCGACCGAGCGTCTCGATTGGATTTGCCCAGTAGTCGTTTTTTCCCCACAGTGATTTATCAACCTGATATTTGATATGGCGGTTAAAGAAATGGTTAACAAGGTGAAGTTTTTGCCAGTCGTCTTTATGTTGGTTTTCTTTTAAAAATGCGAACCACTTGCGGGTTCGTTCGGTCGCGGCACTGCCATAGGTAGACGTTACTTTATTTAGTAACGACCCCATTTCAAGCTTATCGATTGCAATAGAAGCCAATGCAAAAAAAGAAAGTGTAAAAAATAAACAATATACTGTGCGCAAAAACTCGACCCTTGTGCTGTATTACCTACGATTTTATGAGAAAAAGGTAATAAGTACAGTTAAAAATACTAATTTTTGGATTTGAACGATAAGTTTTTATTTAAACTTTGGGATTTATGAAGTTTTTATCAAAAGGATAAAATATATTTACTTATTCTCAATAGGTTATTGCGATACAAATTATTATGATTATTTGATCTATGATAGAGGCGACTCATCATTGTAACCGAATGTGCGAATAAGGTATGATTTCCATCGATTCGATAGAATAAACAGGTTACGTAACATTTAACGTAACGCAATAAACTAAATATAGTTAATGTTAGAGGAAGTAATGGACCTTACAAAAGCAAGGCGTACTCATCTAAAGCAATTAGAAGCTGAGTCAATACATATTATTCGCGAAGTCGCCGCAGAGTTTGACAATCCAGTAATGCTTTATTCAATTGGTAAAGATTCTGCAGTGATGCTGCATCTCGCTCGCAAAGCGTTTGCGCCTGGAGTACCACCATTTCCATTGATGCACGTAGATACTGATTGGAAATTCAAAGAAATGATTAAATTCCGTGACCAAATGGCTAAAAAAATAGGCATGGAGTTAATTGTTCATAAAAACCCAGAAGGGATGGCAATGGGCATAAACCCATTCGACCACGGTTCCTCTAAACACACTGATGTAATGAAAACACAAGGCCTAAAGCAGGCACTTGATAAATATGGCTTCGATGCAGCGTTTGGTGGTGCTCGTCGTGACGAAGAAAAGTCGCGTGCGAAAGAGCGTGTGTATTCATTTAGGGATAAAAAACACCGTTGGGATCCTAAAAACCAGCGTCCTGAGCTTTGGAATGTGTATAACAGTAAAGTTGATAAAGGTGAGTCAATTCGTGTATTCCCGTTAAGCAACTGGACCGAGCTTGATATTTGGCAGTATATCTACCTAGAAGATATTGAAATTGTGCCGTTATATTTGTCAGAAAAACGTCCTGTAGTTGAGCGCGATGGCATGCTGATTATGGTTGATGATGAGCGTATGCCAATTGGTGAAGACGAAGTTATTCATGAAAAAATGGTACGTTTTAGAACGTTAGGTTGTTACCCACTAACCGGTGCGGTTGAATCTGAGGCAACAACATTACCAGAAGTCATTCAAGAAATGTTGTTAACAACAACGTCAGAGCGCCAAGGCAGGGCAATTGACCACGATTCATCCGGTTCAATGGAAAAGAAAAAGCGTGAGGGGTACTTTTAATGAGTCATGCATCAGAATTAATCGAAAAAGATATCGAAGCCTATTTAAAGCAGCATGAGAACAAAGATCTATTACGTTTTTTGACCTGTGGTAGCGTTGACGACGGTAAATCGACATTAATTGGCCGTTTGTTATACGATTCAAAGTTGATTTATGAAGATCAAATGGCCGCGATCGAGAACGACTCTAAAAAGTTTAATACAACTAATGAAGATTTTGATTTAGCGCTATTGGTTGACGGTTTGCAATCAGAGCGTGAGCAAGGTATTACCATTGACGTTGCTTATCGATATTTCTCGACTGATAAACGTAAGTTTATTATTGCTGATACACCGGGGCATGAGCAATACACGCGAAACATGGCAACAGGTGCATCAACGGCTGATTTGGCCATTTTAATGATTGATGCGCGCCGTGGTGTATTAACGCAAACCCGTCGTCATTCGTATATTGCATCGCTACTAGGTATTAAACACCTTGTTGTTGCCATTAACAAAATGGATATTGTCGACTACTCAGAGCAAGTATTTAACGAGATTAAAGCTGAATACCAAGAGCTCGTTACGCAACTGAAACTTGAAGATGTACAGTTTGTACCTATGTCAGCATTAAAAGGCGACAACGTAGTCAATGTGAGTGATAAAATGCCGTGGTATACCGGCGAAACACTTATGCAAATGCTTGAAAATGTAGAAATATCACAAGATAAAAACTACGATGATTTTCGTATGCCAGTGCAATATGTTAATCGTCCAAACCTAGATTTTAGAGGGTTTTGCGGCACAATCGCAGCAGGTGTAGTAAAGCCGGGCGACAGCGTAACTGTCTTACCAGCAGGTAAATCGAGTACTGTTAAAAGCATTGTTACTTATGACGGTGAAATTGACGAAGCATATGCGGGTGATGCAATTACCTTAACCCTAAACGATGAAATTGATATCAGCCGTGGCGATTTATTAGTTCACACAGGTCAACTACCAACTGTGACCAGCAAGCTGCAAGCAAATGTGGTTTGGATGGGTGAACAGGCAATGCAAACAAATAAAGAATATAGCTTTAAGTTTGCAGCAAAATCAGTAAATGGGTTTGTATCTAACATTGTTAGTGAAATTGACGTGAATACGCTTAAAGTTACAGACAATGCAGGTGATGTAAATGAACTTGCACTTAACGGCATTGCTTTGTGTAACCTTGATCTAAATGAAGCAATTGCACTTGATACATACGATAATGTGCAACAAACAGGTGCATTTATTGTTATCGATAGGCTGACTAATGTAACAGTAGGTGCTGGCATGGTAAGCGAATTACAAACACAATCAAGTGATTCAGCTAAACCATCTCGCAATTACACTGATGCAGAAATTGCATTAAATAAATATGTGCGCGAGCATTTCCCTGAGTGGGGTTGTAAGGCATTATAGGCTGTATTAAGTATTGACGTAAAAACGCAGCGAAGGCTGCGTTTTTTGTTTTTAGATAAGTCAAAACTTCATAAATAAATACGCAAAGTGCAGGCGCATTACGCATCTAAGCTAAATTGATGTAATAATATGTTATGTACATATTACTGTAACTCATGATAATTATTATTTATATGCAAAAGCGCTATATTGGTGTACGACATTGTCATCGTTATTATTGAGCAATTGTTCAGAATGTGTATAATAGAGCGCTCCTCATAAGTTGTTTCAATATTGGATATGGATGTTCACAACAAGCTCATCTTTATTCAATTTGTTATAAAAAAATAAATGGAATCGAAGTGAAAGTTCAAAAAGCAGTTTTACCAGTAGCAGGGCTAGGCACACGCATGTTGCCAGCCACCAAAGCAATCCCAAAAGAAATGCTTCCATTGGTTGATAAGCCGTTAATCCAATATGTCGTGAAAGAAGCCGTAGAAGCTGGCATTAAAGAAATTGTGCTTGTAACACACTCATCGAAAAACTCTATTGAAAATCACTTTGATACTAGTTTTGAATTAGAAGCAACGCTTGAAGCACGTGTTAAACGCAGTTTACTTGAAGAAGTACGCGCAATTGTGCCAAAAGATGTGACGATTATTTCAGTGCGCCAGGCACAACCGCTTGGACTCGGCCACGCAGTACTCTGTGCTCGACCTATTGTAGGTAACGAACCATTTGCGGTATTGTTGCCAGATGTCATTATCGATGAATACCACAGTGATTTGAAACATGACAACCTCGCTCAAATGATAGCGCGATTTGAACAAAACCAGGTGAGCCAGATTATGGTTGAGCCGGTACCGCAAGAGCAAGTTAATCAATACGGCGTGGTTGATTTAAACGGTGAATCGATTGGCGAAGGCGAAAGCGGTAAAATTGAAGATATGGTAGAGAAGCCTCCTGTTGAAGCAGCGCCGAGTAATTTGGCAATCACAGGACGCTACGTATTGAGTGCAAAAACCTGGGATTTGTTAGAACTTACACCTCCTGGAGCTGGCGGTGAAATACAATTAACAGATGCACTGCATCAATTACGATTAATTGAATCACTTGAAGCGTATCACTTAAAAGGTAAATCGCACGACTGTGGGTCAAAACTCGGCTATATGATGGCCAATATTGAATACGCATTGAAGCACCCAGCCCTTGCTAACGACTTTAAGTTATTACTTGATGAAGCATTAGCAGAGTAACGCTTATAATGGATAAGCCATTTTCAGAAACTGTCCAGACCACGACGTTGGGTGTTGCGATTGTAAATTATGCAACACCTGAACTGGTTATTGATTGTCTAAACTCAATTAAAAAAACATGTAGTCAGTTTGAACAGATACATGTAGTGGTAGTTGATAATTGCTCGCCAGACAATTCGGTCGCACTAATTGATAACTTTATAACCCAAGAGGGAGTGACCAACTGGATTAAAGTAATATCAGCGGGCAAAAATGGTGGTTTTGCTTATGGCAATAATGTCGCTCTTTCAGAGTTAACTCCACTTAACTGCGATTTTTACTGGTTATTGAATCCAGACACTATTGCACATGAAAATGCAGCCTACAGTCTCGTTGAACACTTACAAAAGCATCAAAACGTAGGTATTACCGGTAGTAAGCAAGTTAATGCACACGGCGAACAGTTAAGCTCAGCGTTTAATTTTCCTTCACCACTTGGAGAATTATTAACGGGAGCAAAATTTGGATTTCTCGACAATCTATTACCCAATCGTATAGTGCCAGTCCAAAAACCAAAGAATGGACATAGCTACGATTGGCTGTCAGGTGCGTCATTAATGATAAAAAGCGAAGTCATTAATAAGTTGGATCATTTGGATGATGATTACTTTTTATATTATGAAGAAGTTGACTATTGTTTCCAAATTAAGCGTTTCGGGTACGATTTACATTATGTTGATGACAGCGTAATCACTCACTTTGTTGGTTCATCGACTGATATTCAAAATAAACAAAAGCCTGTTCCACTGTTTTGGTTTGAATCGCGCCGCCGCTTTTTTATTAAATCGTACGGTCGTTTTTGGGCGATTATTGCCGATATATTTCATTTTATTGGTTTGCTCATGTTTACTTTTAAGCGTGTTTTAAAGCGTGTTATTGGTAAAGGTGTAAACAAGAATCAAAGTAACGAATCCTTACCGCCTAAGTACATTTCAACTTTTTTAAAGTCTTCAAGCTTTTTTAAAGGGACTCAATAAGATGGAATATCTGAAAGGGTCAGGGCATTTTGCCGTTGGGTTTGCTGTTGGCTTTATCATAATGCTTATAGTACAACTAAAGTATAAACACAGTTTAAACGTACAAATGTACGCTCCTTTTTTGCCTTTTATTCTTGGCATTTGGTCGATGTTACCGTATTTTTTTCTAAGTCCCCATTATTCTGCAAGTTGGCTTAATATTTTTGTATTTTACGACTTGGTCCATAGTAATGAGTATCTTGCGGTGTTGTTCGGCCGCATTGTTTATGTAGCTGGTTTTTGTGGCATGTTATATAGCGTTATTGTGATACGCTATATTCGCTTGGTAAAGCATTGCAGGCGTTACGGTTGGCATAATGGAGCTAAACATGCCTGATAAACATGTTTATTTTTCAATTGGCGCAACGCTTGGTAGTGGTATTGCGATGCTAATTGGCAAAAATCGCCATAAACTTCAGCAAACGAACGCGCTGATAAAATACGCTTGGCAAATTAACAAGCATTGGTTTTTATATTTTCCACTCATTATTGTGATATGTGGCTTATGGGGATTGATACCCGATATTTTGCACGCCTTAGACATACTCGATAAAGAGACCACGCGCTCCGTATACTTTAATGTGTTTTTTATGCATTCATGGCTTGAGCAAATAGAAGATACACATTATGCCCTTGATCGCTTTTTAAATATAGCGGGCCAAGTCTTATTATTTTTTATTTGTATTGGTATTATGTTGACGTATGTTCATTTCATAAAACAAGCAATTAAGCGGAATAAATAGAATGAGCAGTGATTTACTTAATAAAGTGGGTATTGTGGTAATTGGCCGCAATGAAGGAGAACGCTTAGAGCGTTGCCTAACGTCTTTAAAGCAACATGTATCACGCACTGTTTATGTAGATTCAGGATCAACTGATAATAGTGTTTCATTTGCAAAGCACATTGGCTGTGCTGTGGTGGAACTTGATATGTCGATTCCATTTACTGCCGCCCGAGCGCGTAACGCTGGTGTTGAACTGTTAGCTAGAGATGATTCAATTGAATACATTCAATTTGTTGACGGCGACTGTGAAATGGAACCCAATTGGCTCGATTGTGCAGTCAATCACTTAGAAAGTAACACAGAGGTTGCTTGTGTAGCAGGGGTTTTGCAAGAGAAACATAAAGACCGTTCAATATATAACTTACTCTGCGCAATGGAATGGAATACGCCGACAGGTATAGTTAACACAACAGGTGGAATATTTATGTGCAGAGCAAATATTTTTCATCAAGTCGGTGGCTTTAATGATTCTTTAATCTGTGGCGAAGAACCTGATTTATGTTTTCGTATCAGAGAAATAGGATTTAAAATAGGAAAGATTCAGAATTCTATGGCATTTCATGATGCGAATATGCTTCATTTTAAACAATGGTGGCTTCGGACTAAACGAAGCGGTTTCGCTTATGCTTCAGCCGCGCAGCTTAGAAACAAAAGTCTTCTGGTCTGCGATAAAGTTTTGAATATTTTGTTGTGGGGAATTATATCACCGTTACTGATCGTTCTCGCAAATCTATTGTTCCCACTTTATGGTTTATACATACTTGCGGTGTACCCGATACAAATCATACGAATTTTTCTAAACTTAAAGCGTCAAAGGAAAGAAAGTAAAAAGGAATTATTTATTTATGCTTGCTTTTTAGTCCTTGGGAAACTCCCTGAGTCAACCGGTGTTTTAAGCTTTATTCTTCAAAATTATACACAAAAAAAAGTTAAAATCTTGGAATATAAATAACGTGACTCGAATAAATGAACTCAATGGGTGGCGAGCGATAAGTATACTTTTAGTATTGGCGGCTCATTTGTTACCTCTGGGACCGAAGGTCTTTCGTTTAAATGAAACTGCGGGAATAATGGGGATGGCCTTGTTTTTTATTTTATCAGGCTTTTTAATTACCTCATTTTTATTGTTTAACAAAAGCATTAAGACGTTTTTAATTAGACGAGCTGCTCGCATTGTTCCGTTATCGTGGCTATTTCTAATAATCGTATATTTGTTTTCTTCAGTTCCTATTGGACAATTAACATCTCACTTCCTCTTCTATGGAAATTTGTCACTAGACCTTATTCCCGGAACTAGTCATTTTTGGAGTTTGTGCTTAGAGATGCAATTTTATTTAGGCATTGCGTTGTTAATTTGTTTTTTTAAAGATAAAACGTTTTTCATAATTCCAATTTTGTGTATCGCAATTACACTAAACAGCGCCTTCGCGGGTACTATTGTCAATATTCAAACTCATTACAGAGCCGATGAGATATTAGCAGGCTGTGTACTAGCTCTTATTTATCATGGATTTTATAATGAAAAATTTAAGACTTTTTTTTCAAGAATTAATCCAATCTATGTACTGCCTTTCTTCATTTTATCTTGTATGCCATATAGTGATTGGTTCAATTATCTAAGACCATATCTAACTGCAATTCTGGTTGGTAGCTCAATACTAAATAAAAATACAAATTTAAAAGTAATACTATGTAATAAATATTTCGAATATATCGCTACTGTATCTTTTGCTTTATATGTGATCCATGGTGGCTTAGTCCATACTTGGCTCGGTACTGGAGATATACTCGAAAAGTATATTAAACGACCTATTTTGTTTTTGGTTACATTTGCCTTAGCGCATTGGTCAACATATAAATTTGAGATTCCAATCTCTAAATGGGCTCGCCGGTATGAAAGCAGCTTAAACAAGGAAAATATTAAAGGTACTCAAGTTGGATAAACAGTATTTAATTATCTCTCCGTGTCGCAATGAACAAGATTTTATGCGTAAAACACTCGACAGTGTGGTATCACAAACTGTATTACCGGCGAAGTGGATTATTGTTGATGATGGTTCGACTGACGATACCCCTGGAATTTTGGCTGAATATGCAAAAAAATACGACTTTATTGAAATAGTGACACGCGATAACCGTGGTCATCGTAGTGTCGGTCCAGGTGTAGTTGATGCCTTTTATGAAGGATATCGCACTACGTCAATTGATGATTACGAATTCATTTGCAAACTTGATTTAGACCTAATATTACCAGCACAATATTTTGAGCTAATGATAAAAGAAATGAATGAACGCCCAAGGCTTGGTACGTTTAGTGGTAAGGCATATTATTATACAAATAAAGGCGCAGATTTAGTGAGTGAAGGCTGTGGTGATGAATCTTCAATTGGCGCAACAAAATTTTATCGTGTAACGTGTTTTAAGCAAATTGGTGGTTTTGTTCGTCAAGTGATGTGGGATGGCATTGATAGCCATCGTTGTCGGTTATTAGGTTGGATTTCACAGAGTAGAGATGACGAAGCAACGAGGTTTGTGCATTTGCGACCTATGGGGTCGAGCCAAAAAGGAATTTATACGGGACGTAAACGTCATGGCTTTGGTCAGTATTTTATGGGAACTGGTTGGACGTATTTTTTAGCAACCGTTGTTTATCGATTAGCAAAACGCCCATTTGTTTTTGGCGCATTAGCAACATTGTGGGGCTATATCGAAAGTGCATTAAAAGGTGTAGAACGTTTAAATGATCCAAAAATGGTTGCTTTTATGCGTAATTATCAATGGCAGTGCTTAACTAAAGGCAAAGCAAAAGCGACTGAAATAGCAAATAAAACAGGGAGCGAACGATGGCAACCTGCTGAAAGTGTTTATGATATTCCTGCTCAAAGCGATAATGTCGGCCAATAATGAAAACCCGCATTTTATATTTGGCACCTGAAGTGCCAGCACTATCAGCAACATTTGTATATAACGAAATCTTACAGTTAAAGTCACTTGGTTACTCTGTAGTGACGGTGTCTGTGCACCCAGCTGAGGCCAAGGTGACTGATGATATAAGCACTCAAATAGGTAATGTGTCGATATTATACAGAACGCCGTTCTATCGACGAATTGCTGCTTCAGTCAAAATGCTCTTTAAACAACCGTTTAGATTTATCGGTGCTTTAAGGCAACTAATTAGCGATATGCACACACTAAAAATAAACAGAGTTAGTGTTGGCCAATTGTATCGTTTTATTAGCGCCGCGGACCTTGCACTAATTGTAGAAAAATATAATATTCAACACATTCACGTTCATTTTGCACATGTACCAACCGATATCGCAATGTATGCGTCGAAAATGACTGGGGTCGGTTACAGCGTGACATCCCACGCAAATGACATTTTTGAACGTGGATATTTACTGAAGGAAAAAATAGCGCGTTCAAAATTTTTCGCTACGATATCTGATTACAATATGCGTTATTTAGAGCAATTTGACGAACATAATAAAGTTCGAGTAGTAAGATGCGGAGTTGATGAAAGCAAGTTTCAGTCGCGTAAAAAAGAAAAAAGCAATGGCTATACCATTGTGTTGGGAGTAGTCGGTCGCTTGGTAGAGAAAAAAGGCTTGCACATCCTATTAGAAGCGGCGGCGAAACTTCCCAATAATGACATTTTAATTGAAATTATAGGTGATGGGCCTGAGCTTTCGCGTTTAACAGAAATAGTCGAACGTCATGGCTTAAATGATAGAGTTCATTTATTAGGTAAAAAGCCACATAACGAAGTTGCAAGGTGGCTTCAGCAAATAGATTTTTTTGTATTGCCATGTGTTCAAGATAAAAATGGTGACCAAGACGGTATTCCAGTTTCATTGATGGAAGCAATGTTAATTGGTATTCCAGTGATTTCAACAGAGCTTTCAGGCATCCCTGAACTTGTCATCGATCAGAAAACAGGCTATTTAGCCAAAACTAATGATACTGAATCTTTGGTTAAAACACTCGAAACTGCGTTAGGAAGCGAGGAAGAAAAAAAGATTGCTATCGTCAATAATGCAAGAAAACATGTACTCTCATATTTTTCACAAAAGAAAAATGCACAGTATTTAGGTAATTTAATTGATGAGTAAGATTAAAACAAAACTTTTTGATTTAGACAATTGCACATTACCTCAGGCAATAGAAAAAGTGTCTCAGTTGTCTTGTTGCAATTCATGTAACTATGTCGTAACACCGAATATAGATCATTTATCACGTCTTGTTGACTCAAAACATAGAGAGTTACTCTTACCAATTTATAAGAATGCAGCATTAAATTTGGTTGACAGTCGAATATTTGAGAAACTCTTAAAGTTTCGTGGCTACAACGTTACAGAAGTCATACCTGGTTCTACGTTAACGCTTGAACTGTTTGATAATCAAATGACATTCACAGATAAGATTATGATTGTTGGCGCTTCAGGTAGCGTAATCACACGTGTTAGACAAAAGTACAAACACTTAGATATTGCACATTATAATCCACCAATGGGTTTTATTAATTCTACTAATGAGGTAGATAAAACACTTACCGAAATTGAACGAGTCAAACCAAACTACTTATTCTTAGCTGTAGGCTCGCCCAGACAAGAGTTACTGGCTCAACGTATTCAGGAATCAAACGTGATGACTGGCGTTATTTTGTGTGTTGGAGCATCAATTTTATTTTTAGTTGGAGAAGAAAAAAGGGCACCAAACGTTTTTCAAAACTTACACCTTGAATGGCTATATCGACTGCTCCAAAATCCTAAACGATTAATGAAGCGATATTTTGGGAATTTTCTTACACTACCAAGAATATTTAAGGCTATTTAATATGTTGAGAAGACTAATAAAAAATTTAGCTTACAAAAACTATCGGTATAAAAACTTGTACCTGAAGCTTTGTAAACCGTCACCAGAGATGTATGCTGAGTATTTAAAACATCACAATATTTTTTACTCGATTGGAAAAGACTGTTACATCTTGCCATGCGCAAATATTACGGATCCTGCGTACGTAAAAATGGGTAACAACGTTATGTTGAGTTCATGTACCTTACTCGGCCATGACGGTTCGATTCGCATGCTAAATATTGCTTATGGAAAAAAGTTGGATCGCGTTGGAAAAATAGAAATTGGTAACAATGTGTTTATTGGACATGGAGCTATTATCATGCCAGATGTAACAATCGGCTCAAATGTCATAATAGGGGCAGGTAGTTTAGTTACTAAAGATGTTGAAGATGGCTCTATCGTAGGTGGTATTCCCGCAAAAAAAATTTCGACCACTGTTGCTTTCTTAGAAAAACTTGAAGTATATACACATTCTCTTCCATGGAGTGAAATTATAGCTAATAGAGAAGGTGCATATGACCCAAGTATCGAACCTCAGCTTGTAGCAGCCCGCGTAAAATATTTTTACGGTGAGCGCTTATAATGCCCAATTTTTTTGCATACTTTATGTTATGCTTCTGGCCGTTAATCGGAGTTTGGTTATATAAACGGTTCGACACAATTACAGCAACATTTTGGACGATTGTTGGCGGTTATCTGTTTTTACCTGTGAAAACAGAAATTGATTTTCCAATGATCCCTGCGTTTGATAAAGAGTCAATACCTGCAATCACAGCATTCATATGTATATTTCTAGTAAAGAAGAAGTATATAACATTACTGCCAAAGCAAAAAATAGCTAAATGTTTTGTAATTCTAATATCACTTACGCCGTTTTTTACTGTAGTGAATAATAGCGAGGAGGTATTTAACGGATTATACATGATACAGGGAATGTCATTATATGATTCGATTTCTGTGATTATGCGTCAATATATTTTACTTCTACCTTTTATTATCGCGACACAAATTGTTAAAAGTGAAAATGATTTACTTAAACTGACAAAGCTGTTTGTTATTTCAGGGTTAATATATTCACTGATTATACTGTGGGAAGTAAAAATGAGCCCACAATTGCATACAGACATCTACGGTTTTTTCCCACATAGTTTTATACAGCAAGTTAGATATGACGGTTATCGGCCTATGGGGTTCTTAGGGCATGGACTCGTCGTTGGCATTTATATGATGGTTTGTTTTGCATTGACATGTGCACTTTGGAAAAAAAATGAGCGTGTTATAAAAAGTGTACCTACTAGTTTTATTATGTTTTATTTGTTGTTTATATTATTAATTTGTAAAGCTACAGCTGCATTTTTGCTTGGTGTTGTGATCCTTTTACTTGTTTTTTTAAACCAAATTAAACTTCAAAAATTTATTATTATTAGTTCCTTAACACTAATTTTACTTTACCCAACCATGTGCCTACTTAATATTTTCCCCCATAACGAACTCATAGACTTTTTTATGTCCTTTGACCCAGCGCGTGCCCAGTCGCTAGATTTTCGCTTTTTTCATGAATCACTATTAATTGAACATGCTCAAATAAAGTTTTGGCATGGATGGGGAAGCTGGGGTAGAAATCGTTTAGCAGAAAGTGTGACAGATAGCTATTGGATTATTGTTTTTGGCCAATATGGTGCAATAGGGTTCTATTCTATTTTTGGTCTAGCCTGTTACAGTATTCTGGCATCAATTCATAAAAATAAATCGAATTTTGTATCTGCAATCATTATTACAATGTGTTTTTTAATGATTGATCAATTAGTCAATTCATCAGTTTCAACGTGGGTTTGGTTATTGTTTGGTTCCGTACTTTTTTCGCCGGTTTTACAAAAAAGGTAATTCGATAATCATGGGGAAAGATAGTGTTAGGATGGGGCTCAAGTCTGCGAGCTTCTACGTATTGCTGGCATACGGGGCAGGTCAATTTATTCGATTGGGTTCGAACCTTATACTTACGCGTTTATTAGAGCCTGAGTATTTTGGCTTGATGGCTTTTGGCTTTTCAATTCTTTTTGTATTAACAATGCTTTGTGATGTAGGCGTCTATGCAAGTATTATTCGATCGAAAGATGGTGATACAAAAGAATTTCGTAAAACAGCATTTACTATTCAAGCGTCAATCGGACTTTTAATAAGTTTACTTGTTAGCACGCTCGCAGTTGGAATTTTGCTTGGACAAACACTTGAATTGTTTAAAATTGGTACAGTATTTAACCATAAAGACACAGGGTACATTATTTTACTTTTGGCGATTCAACCTTTTATTACAGGTTTAAAATCTACGAAGCTTGCTATTGCACAAAAACAGCTAAATTTGAAACCTGTTGCTTTAATCGAATTAGGAACTCAAATAGTAGGCACTGTTGTGACCATTTATGTTGCCTACTTATACCCGTCAATTTGGGTTTTAGTATTTGGCTCTTTACTTGCTACTTTTCTATTAACTTTAGCAACTCATGTCTTTCTTAGTGGTGGTCGAGATAGATTTGGATGGGATAAAGAGTCGAGCAAGTCCATTTTGTCTTTTGGTAAATGGATTCTATTGTCGAGTTTAATCACGGCTATAGTAACGCAAATCGATAAATTTGTTTTTGCAGCTCTAATTTCGCCGCAAATGATGGGGGTCTTTTCGATTGCATTGTTATTGCATCTTGCCGTTTATCAAGCTTTATCTATGCTAAACTCTAAAGTTTTTTTTCCTAAATTTAGTGCAGAATACAATAAAAATGGAAATCTAAAACACAGCTATTATTCGATTCGAAAGTATTCAGATTTGATTTCATACTTCGCATTTAGCTTGATATATTTTTGTGGCGAATTAGCGGTACGAATATTGTTTACAAAAGAATATCATACAGCAGGTTCAATTTTATCAGTACTTGCTTTTCAATTTTTGTTTAATCAAGTTTTACTCTCTAATTCGATGTATATGGCGATCGGTAAGCCTAAGTTGTCGACACTAATTACAGCAATCGAAGCAGTGTCAAAAACGTTTTTGGTTATTATTTTATATCAATATGGAGGCTTCTTCTTAGCGATTTACGGGTGTTCTATTTACGCTTTTATTTCCCTAATTATGACTATCTATTTGAATCGCCGTCTTTCAATACTTTGTGTAAAAACAGAGTTTAAATTAATTACTTACCTACCAATTGCGATTGGTACAGGGAAATTGTTAAGTATGATTTTACAATCATTTTTGGTGTTTAATGGCTGAAAAAAAATTACATATAATAGATGCAACCCCAGAGTTAGAGGGCTGGTTGGCAGTAAAGCACATGATTAAGCTCATGGGAAAATGTTTAGAGTCGGACGTTACTGTAATGCAAGCAGACCCAGTGTCTCGCTTTCAGAAGCTTAAACTTCTTTGTCGAAGTTCACGTAAACGGCATCCGGATGGTGACGACGTATTAATTGTCGCCCCAACAATTGACAAAGCGTTTGCATGCTTGTTAGAACTTGACACTGAAAAGCTAGGTAGAATTGCTTTTTGGTGTTTTGATGCCTTTTGGACTGAGCGTGTTTCCAGAATTAAGTTTTCGAAATTGGTCGATAAGTTGTATATTACATCAAAAAATGATGTCGAATTTTATCAAATTAAAACTGGAATACCGACTCAAAGTTTAATGTGGGGTAGTGATGTATTAGGTTTGGGTACGAATACTTCCGAACGCGACTTTGACCTTTTGAGAGTTGGACGCCAACCCGATTTCTGGAATGAAGACGCTATCAGTGCCAAACGACTAGCAGAAAGAAAGCTTATATTCCACGGACGACCAAAATGCAGTAACGACTTAGTTGGTTACCAAAATTTATGTCGTCAGTATTATGGCGCCACTAAATATGTTTTGGCTCATAGCAACTTTGCTGATACAAGCAAATATACACATCCGACAAAGGAGTACATAACTGGACGCTGGACCGATGCTCTTGCTTGTGGAGCAGTAATTATAGGTCAGCAACCCTTGTCTGATCCAGCGTTTAGTGAGTTAATGTGGGAGGGTGCTACCGTAAATATTTGCAATAGTGAATTAGACAATTTAGATTCCTATTTGAACGAACTCAAACTATGGACTCCAAAAATAGCGAAGATAAATCACGTGAATGCCTTAAAGACTTTGGATTGGCGATGGCGCATTTTTGAAATTGCAAAGTATTTTGACCTAGACAAAAAGTCCATGATGGACGAAATTAATGACTTACGACAAACAATAAAAAACCGGGATGTTGCTAGTTATTAATTATTAATTTTAATACAATAATAACAAAAAACCATAAGAAAACTCGATAAAAGGTATGTGTTTTTTGAAATTTTAAATAATTAACAGCATTCATGTTGTAATTGAATGTAATAATAGACTCGTAAAATAGTATGGATTTGTCTTTGTTTATCCTTTATACTGCTTTTCGAATAAATTAACACCTATAAAAAAAAGGAATATTATGAAATATTTAGGGTTTGTGGGGTTGTTGATGTCGGGTGCTGTAGGCGCAACTACGTATTCGTATGTTGACGATCCAGTTGCTGGGTATAATGCAAAAGGCTCTCCAACTAAAAAATTTAGCGTTGCGGGCGCATTATCGCCAACAGTATTAGATAATGTATATGCGGTATTGCCAGAAAGTCGCGTAGTAAATGATGCGTTTATTGCATCTAGCGTTGAAAGCAATATTGTAATTCGTGATGACTTTGATGGTGTTGCGAATGTGAAAGTGACCTACTTAAACGAAGGCGCGGGCTTTCGCAATAGTTTTGGTTATTTCGTTTATAAAACTGCAAATAAACCAACTACATTAGCTGAAGTACTTGACCACAAGATCATTTTCCCTAATGCATCAAAAGCACCTGAAGGTGAAATGGTAATTGGTGATACAGTAGATTTAGATATTGAGTTGCGTAAAGGCGATGCACTCGGCTTTTTCGTTGTTCCAAATGGTTGGGGCTGGAATGGGTCTGGCAGCGCCATACAAAATGATGGGCCATGGGGTCAACCATTTTATACTATTGAAGATTTAAACCCTGAGGTTGCGCCTGTAACAAAACGCCACAATGTTATTTTAACTGATACTGAGAACCAGTTATATATTATTGGGTTTGAAGATTACAAGTTACCGGAAGCGGATAAAGATTATAACGATTTATTAATTGCTTTAGACGTCACTCCATTTGACTCGGTTAAGGATCCAGGAATCCCTACAGGGGGTCCTAGTCCGAAAGATAAAATCAGTAATTACCCTTCATTAACTGGTAAGGCGACATTGTTGTTTGAAGATTTATGGCCGTCGCAAGGCGACTATGACTTTAATGACGTTGTTTTAAAGTACTCCATGCGTCGCGTTCTCACCCCTAGTGATGAAATGAAACAGTTAGACGCAAGTTATTCAGTACAGGCAAACGGTGCTGGTTACCGCAATGGTTTTGCTTTGCATTTACCGGGCGTTGATAAAGATAATATCAAAACTCTTTCTCTTCTAAATGGTAGTACACCTGTAGCTCATGAAATATTAGAGACAGCTGCAAGTGAGACTGTTTTGATTATTTCCCCAGATATTAAATTAGATTTAAACTCTGCGTGTACAGTATATCGTTCTCTTTTAGATTGTAAGGAATCAATGGATGTTACATATAACTTGTCAGTTACTTTTGAAACTCCAATTCCCGAGAGTGTGACAGGACTGCCACCTTACGACCCATTTATTTTTGCGGTTGCTGGTACAGAACATGGTGGCTACGGCAACCGTGGCTGGGAAGTCCACATGAAGGAGTTTGATGGTACTTCGCTGTTTAATTCAAGTTATATGGGTACTGCGGACGACCGTTCATCAGCGTTTAACTCATTTGTTACACTTAATAATATGCCATGGGTAATTAATGTAGCGGACGAGATTGACCACCCACTAGAAGGCGAAGATATTGGTTTTGCATATCCTAAATTTATAAACTGGGTGCAAAGTGGTGGTGCCGCAGACAATCAGTGGTATAAAGCTGAAAATGCAGTGTCTACAAAAGTGTATAGATAAGGAATTAATGTAATGAAAAAGTTATTAAAAAATACACTAATTGCTTCAAGCTGCGCAATTGTTTTGTCAGCATGTGGTGGCGGAACACCCTCTAAAGTAATTGACGATGTTGTGGTTGAAAAACCTGATGTAAATGTCGGTACAGCAGCGCTTGTTGTTGCTCAAGACTTTAACTTTCGGGTGGATTCGGATGCAACGATTAATGTATCGAATGCACCAACAATGAAAGGCATAGTTAATGTCTACACGAGCTACTTACATCACGATGAAACTTTAGGTAAATATTATCCAAATAAGAGTACTCTATTAACCAGTTTCTATCCTGAGTCGGCATCAGGCGCTACTATACAATTGGCTAAAGACCAAGAGTATTTAATTGTAGAATTTGTACCGATGACTTCAGAGGGAACAGAAATTTATAAGAAAGTTGATTTGACAGGCGAATCTGAAATCAACGTTAGCTTATAATAACTTCTTAAGGTTAATTTGAGCCCATCAGTTTATTGATGGGCTCATTGTTTGTAGTAAGCCGACTTTAGGGACAGTGATGAAGTTAGTTGTAAAAAACATCGAACATACATTGACAGAAAATGATATTTGGACATCGCAAACAGAAGAAAATGTGTGGCATGCGAAAAAAGTTAATCTAAACCCAAGCTTTTACCCAGTCTATAAATGGCAAGACTATTATTCTTATTCCATATATGCATTGATTAAATTGAAAGGTTCGCTGTTAGTTAATGAACAAGCGGTCAATTATATCGACGATTCGAAATATGATGTCATTCCGTCCAATATAACAATTGATAGAGAAATAGAACGCGTGGGTGGCCCACACAACTGTTCATTTAAAATATCAAATGTTAACGACTATATCGAAAAATTGCACAATGCCATTATAAAAGACGTGAAGTTTATTGAAAACCAAAGTCAAAAAACGAATGTGATTCTCTGTGGAGGCAAAGATAGTTTAAACCTCTTGCTATTACCTTGGAAAAATAAAACTATCGCATATAGTGCTAAACCAAATTATGAACTTGTAAAACAATTTATCGTCGAAAATAACTTAAATATTGAATGCTTTGAACTGATTGATAAAGAAAATGTTCAGTTACTTGCCGATGAAAAATTAGAGAACTGTTGCCGCGCAGACTTAACTCAATGGAAATGGACAGGTCATTTAGTTGAAATTGCGAAAGCTCATAATCATCAAGTTGTATTTTGGAAAGGACAGCTGGGAGATCTATATATGGATGAAACATGGAAACGATATATTTTTCCAGCGAATCGACCTAAGTTATTTGCGCTAAAGGTTTTTAAAAAGCTTTCTAAATATTTGCCGTCACAACTCAATACCTATATTGGTCATAGAATACAACCGTCGGTGATTAAGGCCTCTTGGAATAAGTCTGCGACAATGCAAGGAAGTCACTTGGGCTTTTTAAGAAGTTTGACTAATTGTCTCGTATTGTCATCGTATCATGGTAAAAATGTTCAAAACGTGATTTCAAATGCAGATTTGTCAAAGGTAGCAAACACAGATATAAGACATTTATTAGGAAATAAACTTGCTCGCCGAGTCGTAATTTACCCGAATAGTAATCCGGGCCCCAAGCCCTCTGTTTTTCGAGAAGGCATTAGTGGTTTAGATGAGTTTATGGCACAGATAGTAAAACAAGAAATATCTATAGTAAAAAATCAGGTTAATCGCTAACATGACTGAGCAAGTGTCTTCAACCGAACCTGATTGGTCACGTGAAAAAATTCGACGATTTTGGGATCCAAGTAGAAAGTTAATTCGATCTATTCGAAAGTATCAAAGCTTAAATAAATCTCGTTTGTTAGAGAGAGCTATTAGCAAATACTGGGTGTTAAATTACCGATTTTGGTCTGTAATTACTGGTGCAGAAATTGATTTAAATTGTAAAATAGGGGGAGGGTTATTGATTCCTCATCCTAGTGGAATTGTAATTCATCCAAACGCGATAATAGGTTGTAATTGTCTGATATTTCAGCAAGTAACACTGGCAGGGGATGGTAACGGCAAAGCACCCATTTTAGAAGGTCATGTCGATATTGGAGCAGGCGCTAAAGTAATAGGAGCAATTGTCTTACAACAACACTCGGTGGTCGGAGCAAACGCTGTTGTTATCAATGACGTAGAAAAAGGTAGTACAGTTGTGGGAGTGCCTGCTAAGCCAGTTATAAAAAAGTAATCAAGTTGTCGGCTACTCGGTGTTTTAAATATTACTAAATAGTTTGGAACATAGTTATCGAGTACTTTCATATTATGGCATTCGAATCTTTAAATTATATGGACCGACCATAAAAGTCATATTATGACTTTTTCAAATACTTGTACGAATTGGATAAATCAATCTTTATAGCCAAAGTCAAAGTAATTTTACGGAAACGGTTATAGCTGTTAAATCAAAGTAGAAATTAATTATTATGAATACAAAAGGAATTATCCTCGCAGGGGGAAGCGGAACTCGATTGTACCCCTTAACAAAAGTTGTGAGTAAGCAGTTAATGCCTGTTTATGACAAACCGATGATTTATTATCCAATAGCAACATTAATGTGTGCGGGAATTCGCGATATTCTTATTATAACAACACCGCAAGAGCAAAATCGTTTTATTGAGTTACTTGGAGATGGCGCTGATTGGGGTATTAACCTTGAATATCAAGTACAACCGTCACCAGACGGCTTGGCTCAGGCCTTTTTGTTAGCAGAAAATTTTCTCGGGGAAAGTAATGCCGCGCTTATTTTAGGTGATAACTTGTTTTATGGACATGATTTGGTTAAGTCCTTAAAAAATGCGGTCGCGCGAGAAAAAGGCGGCACTGTGTTTGGTTATCATGTTGCCAATCCAGCAGCATATGGGGTTGTTGAGTTTGACCAAAAGGGAAAAGCTATTTCAGTTGAAGAAAAACCTCTGGAACCTAAGTCAAACTATGCGGTGCCTGGCCTCTATTTTTTTGACAATCAAGTTGTTGAATACGCGAAAAATGTAAAGCCTTCAGCACGCGGCGAGCTCGAAATTACGGATGTGATTGAACGATATTTAGCCGAAGGTACACTTAACGTAGAAATTATGGGACGTGGTACAGCATGGCTTGACACTGGGACGCATGATTCATTGTTGCAAGCCGCTCAATTCATCGAAACAATCGAAAAGCGTCAAGGACTTAAAGTTAACTGCCCCGAGGAAGTTGCTTATCGAATGGGCTACATTACTAGCGAACAGTTACAAGCGCTTGCACAACCACTTAGAAAAAGTGGATATGGCGAGTATTTATTAGGCTTGTTAGAAAACACCGTATTTTCGTAAGCCTAATTAAATATGAATAATAAATTTCGCTATGACATAAATGCACTACGGGCTTTATCGGTATTTGGGGTAGTAGTTTTTCATTTCTTTCCAAATATCCTACCCGGCGGGTTTGCTGGTGTAGACGTTTTTTTTGTCATTTCGGGTTATTTGATGGCTTCTATTTGTATTCCTAAAATAAGGTCCAAGCAATTTTCATTGAGTGCTTTTTATGGTGCGCGCTGTCGTCGAATTTTACCTGCATTAATTGTATTTTGTGGTTTCGTATTGGCTTTCAACTGGTTTAATTTGTCGCCGCTAAAGTATTCGGAGCTTGCAAAACATACTTTATCTTCATTATTATTTTTTTCAAATTTTACGTATTGGTTAGAGTTTGGTTATTTTGATGGCTTTACGAAATCAAAATGGTTATTACATACATGGTCATTATCAGTTGAATGGCAGTTTTATATTTTTTATCCTTTGTTTTTACTGCTGGTAAACAGATTTTTGGGCGACCGTCAGTTTAAGCGTTTGATTGTCTCTTTGACTTTATTCGCGTTCATTTTAACTGTAATAATCGTTACAAAAAAACCGACCGCTAGTTTTTACCTGCTGCCTACGCGAGCATGGGAATTGTTAATTGGCACAATTATTTTCGTGTATCCACTCTCTATTAACTCCGTGACAAAAACTAAAGTTACAGTGTTCGGTCTTACCATTATATTTCTTTCATTTTTACTGTTGACTAGCAATGTTTTATGGCCGTCGTTGTGGACATTACTGCCGGTCATTGGGTCTGTTTTGGTGTTGTACGGGCAATCAAATGATTTGAAATTATTTAGTAATCGAGTGATTAAATATTTAGGAACTCGTTCGTACTCATTGTATTTATGGCACTGGTTTTTCGCAGTGTATTGCTTTACACATGGTGAAACTCGAATTTACGTCCTCTTGCTTGCAATAATGCTTTCGATCGTTTGTGCAGAATTTTCTTACCGTTACGTCGAATCATCTAAGTTTTCTAAACAGGGCAAAGCTATTGTTTACTCGTTGTTGCTTGTCTGTATAGCCTCGTCAACGATCATTTTTAACCAAGGAATGCCAAATAGAGTTCAAAATGACTTAACTAAATTAACCGCAAATTTTGACATGCCATCTCGACTTAACGGTTATTGTTTTCAAGATTTTGATCAACGAGTTAGTTTAGTAAGCGAGGTCGATAAAAGTAAATGTATTATTGGTGAACAATCTAAGGAACCTAAGGTTCTTTTATTTGGTGATTCTTTCGCAGGTCACAATGAACCTTTTTGGGATAAATTCGGGTTACATAATAATACGTCAATCCAAGTAATTACAACTAATTGGTGTTCTCCTTCAATTACTGAAAACTTTATTTGGCTAAAATCTCACATAGCATATAAACAGTGCAAAATTAATAGACAATACGTTCTCAAAAATATTTCCAACTATAATGCTGTGATTATTGGTGGTGCATGGAGTACAGTACGGGCAAAAGATCAATTAAAAGATATCTACGATTTTATAGATTACGCGACAAGTCATGGAGTAAAGGTAGTCATTATGCCTAGTCCTCCGTCATTTGATATAAATGTTCTAGATTATTTTAAAGACGCCTATACCTTTGGGCGAAACCTAAATTATGAGACATTGCCAAATAAAAGCAATTTGGCTACGTTAGCTGTCAATAAAGAGTTCGAAGTTGCTTTTTCAGAGCAAAAAAATGTTTTTGTTATACCACAGGATAGCTTGTTTAATGGTCAACATAGCTTTAAAAATAATGGGATTGAGATTCCATATTCATTAGATGGATCTCATATTTCCATTGCTGGTAGCAAACATTCTTTTAAAAATTTTTTAAATTCTAACAATTTTAATGAATTAAATAAGTTTATTTTCGAGGAATAGCGAAGTGAAAGTAATCGGTACCAAAATACCAGATATTAAAATAATCGAGCCTAAGGTATTTGGCGATCAACGCGGCTTTTTCATGGAAACATTTCGTGACGACTGGTTCAAAGAGAATGTGGCAAATGTTCACTTTGTACAAGACAACCATAGCCGTTCGGCACAGGGTATATTGCGCGGATTACATTACCAAACTCAAAACACGCAAGGTAAATTGGTAAGAGTAACTCACGGAACTGTTTATGATGTAGCAGTAGATATGCGAAGAAACAGTCCTACTTTTGGTCAGTGGGTTGGCGTTGAATTAAGTGCCGAAAATAAGCGTCAACTATGGGTGCCAGCTGGCTTTGCGCATGGCTTTTACGTTACGAGTATCAGTGCAGAATTTGTATATAAATGCACTGATTATTACGCACCGCAATTTGAAGAAAGCGTATTGTGGAATGATGAGACGTTGTCAATCGATTGGCCGCTTGTGTCAAGCGAGCCGCTGTTGTCGGATAAAGACAAACACGGTGTTGCATTTAATAATGCAGTTTACTTTTAAATTGGCCAAATGATTGAAGAGAAGACGATGTCTAAAACAATTTTTATAACCGGCGGTGCAGGATTCATTGGCTCTGCGTTAGTACGATTTTTGATTGAGAATACTGAACACAGAGTCGTTAACTTCGATAAGCTGACCTATGCTGGGAATTTGGAATCACTTGAATCAATTGCAAGCTCAGCGCGATATCATTTTGTCCATGGCGATATAAATGACTGCAATTTGGTTTCAGATACGTTTAATAAATATCAACCTGACTGGATTATGCATTTAGCAGCTGAGAGCCATGTAGACCGTTCAATTGATGGGCCGGGAGAATTTATTCAGACTAACATAGTAGGAACTTATAATCTGTTAGAGGCTGCGCGAAATTATTTTGACTCACTTACATCAGAAAAACAAAAATCGTTTCGCTTTCACCATATTTCGACTGACGAGGTATACGGTGACTTGGGTGAGACAGGCTTATTCACCGAGTCAACACCTTATGATCCGAGTTCTCCTTATTCAGCGTCAAAAGCGGCTTCTGATCACTTAGTTAGAGCGTGGCATCGCACCTATAATCTTCCTGTGGTGTTAACCAACTGTTCCAACAACTATGGACCTTACCACTTTCCTGAAAAACTCATCCCTTTAATGATACTAAATGCGTTAGAAGGTAAGGCATTACCTGTATATGGTGATGGCAATCAGGTTAGAGATTGGTTATTTGTTGAAGACCATGCTAGAGCGCTTTACAAAGTAGTTTGTGACGGCGAAAACGGTCAAACATATAATATTGGTGGCTTTAACGAGAAAAAAAATATTGATGTAGTAACTGTGATTTGTGACCATCTAAATTCACTGATTGACGATAAGCCGAAAGGTATAACCGACTTTAAAGAACTTATTACTTTTGTAACTGATAGACCGGGGCATGATGTTCGCTATGCTATAGATGCTAGTAAGATTGACTCTAAGTTAAATTGGCAACCACGTGAAACCTTTGAATCAGGTATTTTGAAAACGATTAAGTGGTATTTGGATAATCTGAATTGGTGCCAACGAGTACAAGATGGTAGCTATCAAAGAGAACGTTTAGGTACCAATAATGACTAATGTTGTTGTAATAGGAAAAACGGGGCAGGTTGCGCAAGAACTAAAAGCAACATCTTTAGTCGATTATAACGTTACCTTTTTGGGGCGTAATGATGTTGATATCACTAATGAGAATGCGTTATTTGACGTAGTATCGCGCTATAAACCGTCGTTTATTATTAATGCGTCAGCTTACACTGCGGTAGATAAGGCTCAATCAGAAAAAGAAGCAGCGTTTCAAATTAACGAACTGGGGGTTGCTAACCTAGCAAAGATCGCAAAAAAGCTAACCGCGCAATTTATTCATATTTCAACGGATTTCGTATTTGGCAATAGCCAAAATAAACCGTATGGCCTTAACGATATGTTAAGTCCGATTAATGTATATGGCGAATCAAAACTCAGTGGTGAAAATCAGATTGAATCTATCTATGCTGAGGGCTCATCGATTATTCGTACCTCTTGGGTATATTCCGGCTATGCAAATAATTTTGTAAAAACCATGCTGAAGTTAATGGATGACAAAGACGAGCTTGGTATTGTTGCTGATCAAGTTGGAAGCCCAACATATGCAAAAGGGCTTGCTGAATTTATTTGGTCGTTAACTAAAAAAGAGCGGCGTAACAAGCTATACCACTATAGTGATCTAGGTGTTGCGTCTTGGTATGATTTTGCGATAGCCATTCAAGAGATTGCTGTGGACTTAAAACTACTTAGCAAAGCTATTGTGGTGAAACCAATAATTAGCGAACAATACCCAATGCCCGCTAAACGACCAAATTATAGTGTGTTAGGTGAAAACAGTGGCGATAAGCACTGGCGACAGCAACTTAAGTCAATGTTGACCACATATAAAAATGGTTACTGATTAATACGTCATTTTATTTTAAAGAAATTTGGTTTAAATAAACAAAATTCATTTTAAAGAAGAAGAATATGCTTAATAGTTCAAAAATTATTTCAGACAGCGGTGTTGCGTTTGGCACAAGCGGTGCGCGTGGACTTGTGACTCAATTTACGCCAGACGTATGTGCGGCATTTACGGCTGCATTTGTCAGCGTATTAAAAGAAAATTTTAATTTCTCAAAGTTCGCGCTAGCCATTGATAATCGCCCGAGCAGTTGTGAAATGGCGCAAAGTTGTGCGCATGTCTTGATCCAACATGGAATCGAAGTTGAATATTATGGGGTCGTGCCAACGCCTGCCCTTGCATTTTGTGCAATGCAACAAAATATTCCTTCAATAATGATTACCGGTAGCCACATTCCGTTTGACCGTAATGGCATAAAGTTTTACCGCCCTGATGGCGAAATCTCTAAGCAAGACGAAGCAGCTATTCTAAGTCAATCAGTTAGCTTTGAACCGCTTACTGATTTACCTGAATTAACGCTTGATAATAAGGCTAAAGAGCAATATGCAACACGTTATGTTTCGCTTTTCTCAAACACGTTTTTAAAAGGTCAAAAAATCGGTATTTACGAGCACTCGAGTGCTGGCCGCGATATATACTCTAACGTGTTTGAATCATTGGGAGCCGAAGTCGTAAGCTTAGGACGCAGTGATCAATTTGTGCCGATTGACACCGAAGCCGTTGCACTTGAAGACATCCAAAAAGGACTTGATTGGTCGAAACAGCATGGCTTCAATATGATTTTTTCTACGGACGGTGATGGAGACCGACCGCTTATCGCAGATGAAAATGGACATTGGTTGCGTGGTGATGTACTTGGTTTGTTATGTGCAAAAGCACTAAATGCTGATGCCATTGCAACCCCAGTAAGCTGTAACACAGCGATCGAAAAAAGTGGCGCCTTTAATAAAGTAATCAGAACAAAAATTGGTTCGCCACATGTTATTGCAGCATTCGATAATTTAAATCAACAATATCAAAGAATTGCCGGTTTTGAAGCGAACGGCGGGTTTTTGCTGGGTTCGGATGTAGAGGTAAACGGACAGGTAGTTCATGCATTACCAACAAGGGATGCGTTGCTGCCAGCACTCATGTTACTGAGTTTGTGTAACGGTAATACAATATCATCTCAGGTTAATGGGCTTCCTGAACGCTATACGCATAGTGATCGCATTAAAGATTTTGCGACGGAAAAAAGTAACGCTATTTTGAACAATGCGGCTAAAAATCCCCAACAACTCATTGAGCAATTAGGTTTTAAGGAGCTGGCTGTGGAATCAAGCGATTCGACCGATGGCCTTCGTATGACGCTTACAAACGGTGATATTGTGCATTTACGTCCGTCTGGTAATGCGCCAGAACTTCGTTGTTATGCTGAGTCGACAACAGTTGCTAAAGCGATAGAAATCGTCAGTCTTGCGTTAAAAAATGTTGTATCGATCAATCTATAACGTTAGTAATTATGCAGCTATGCTCACTGTGTAGCTGTATGCAAGATTACTTAGCGCACTATCTTCAGTGCGCTGGTATCTATACTAAATTGTTCATTCATATTTCAAATTGCGGTGGTGTCAAGGTGTAAGAATAGGGTATGATAATTTACTTACTATAAGATTATAAATGACGTTTGGGTTTGCTTAAAAAGTATGGAAGTTTTTGCTAATGCACATTTTGTTGGCGTTTGTGTATTTGGATTATTAGTAGCCCTCATTTTTTTTAAAATTAGACCTGTTGTAGCGTTTGTTTCGACTGCAAGTCTACTTTTTGTGTTTAATACGATCACTCAAACACAGTTTTTAGTTGGTTTTACAAATAGTTCACTTGTTACCCTTCTTTTACTTATTTTTTGTAGCTTCGCGGTTGAAAAAACGGTTTATATAAAAAAGTTAGGGTTACGCCTATTCTCTGGTACATTTAAAAAAAGTTACATTAAGCTTTTGCTAGGAAGTTCACTCGTTTCAAGTGTGACAAATAATACGGCTGTTGTTGCGACATTGATGTCGAGCATCAAACAATATGCACCAAATCGTGCGAGCAAACTATTACTCCCGTTAAGTTATGCCAGCATAGTGGGTGGTACACTTACTTTAGTCGGAACTTCTACTAACCTAATTGTTGCAGGTTTTGTAGAGGAGGCACAACTAACACCGCTTACTATGTTAAGTACTACGTTAATTGGTTTTTGCGTGCTTATTACCTGTCTTCTCACCTTGTTAGTGACAACTCAATTGCTTCCTGAAAAGGCAAGTGAAGTAAGCGACCCAAAAAATGCTTATTTTTTAGAAGCAAAAGTAAGTGCACGCAGCGGGTTAATTGGCAAGACAGTGGTTGAAAATGGTTTTCGTGATTTAGGAACACTCTTTTTATCGGAAATCATTCGTGATGGGCACTTAATTAGTCCGGTTTCCCCAAACGAAATATTACAGTCATCTGATCGTTTGCTTTTTTCAGGAGATATTCATGACGTAACAGGTTTAACTAAGTTTGATGGATTGGAAATCGTTGGTGAAAGTCTAACAGAAACAAACCTTAATTTAGTTGAAGTTGTTGTCTTGCATGATAGCATTTTATGCGGTAAGTCTATAAAAACCGCCAAATTTCGTTCTCTATTCAATGCAAGTGTCGTTGGCGTGCGCCGTGGAGATACCAAAATTAGCGGTGGATTAGGTAATGTGGTCTTATCGGCCGGGGACGCATTGTTACTCGCTGTTGGTACTGACTTTAAAGATCGAAAAAATTTGAAGCGTAATTTCGTAATTTTAAACGATGATTTTAGTAATGGTACTTTGTCTAAAAGAACGAGTAATTGGGTACTTACGAGTTTTTTAACTGTAATTGCGTTATCGGTATTTGAACTCATCCCTTTACTTAAAGGAATGTTAATCTTATCAGGTGTTTATATTGCTACTGGTATATTAAGTATTCGAGAAATACGCCGTCGTATACCTTTTGATATCGCGTTAATAATAGGCAGTGCATTAGCCATTGCGCACGCCATGATGTCGTCAGGGCTTGCGTTGAAGGTGAGTGAATTGATTATTGAACTTACTAGCGGACTTGGAATTTTGGGGGCTTTCGTCGGTATTTTTATTACCACCTTAATTCTAACTGAATTAATAACAAACAATGCGGCGGCGGCACTTGTTTTTCCGGTAGCCATTAGTGTTGCCCAGTCGTTTGGGGCTGACCCTATGCCATTTGTGATGGCTGTGGCATTTGGTGCAAGTGCAAGTTTTATATCCCCATTTGGGTATCAAACAAACTTAATGGTTTTTTCTGCCGGGCGTTACAAGATAGCAGATTACGTTAAGCTTGGATTACCAGTATCACTGGTTTACAGTGCAACTGCGTTAATTGTAATTCCACTGGTTTATCAGTTTTAAAATAGAGAAATATTATGGATTCAAACATCGTTTGGCATACTCATGAAGTAGACCGTTCATTTAGAGAGCAACAACAAGGTCATAGATCATGCGTACTTTGGTTTACAGGCTTAAGTGGTTCAGGAAAAAGTACAATCGCTAATGAAGTGGAAAAGCAAATAGCGTATGCTGGCAATCGTACTTACACGCTTGACGGGGATAACGTGCGTCATGGCTTGAATAAAGGGCTTACGTTTAGCGATGAAGATCGTATAGAGAACATCCGTCGAGTCAGTGAAGTAGCAAAATTGATGTGTGATGCCGGCTGTATTGTTTTTACAGCGTTTATTTCTCCGTTTAATGAAGAGCGCGAAAAAGCAAAGCAGTTACTGGGCGATGACTATATTGAAGTGTTTATTGATACGCCATTAGAAGTCTGTGAAAGTAGAGACCCGAAGGGGTTATATAAAAAAGCACGCAGTGGTGAAATTAAAAACTTTACCGGGATTAGCTCTGATTTCGAAGCACCCGAAAATGCACAAATACACATTAAAACGGATGGAAAGTCGGTATCGGAATGTGCTGAGCTTGTTATTAATCATTTACGCAACAACCAAATTTTAAAATAGGGAAGAGTTAATGGCACACTTTGATGTTTTTAATGGCGATGCTGATGGGATCATTGCATTGTTGCAGCTTCAGCTAGATAACCCAACTCCAAGTAAAAAAATTACGGGTGTGAAGCGTGATATTGCTTTATTAAAACAAGTTAATGCGAACTCAGGTGATACAGTTCGTGTACTTGATATTTCAATGGAAAAAAATGCAAGCGCATTAGTTGCTCTGTTAGAGCAAAAGGTAGGTGTAGTTTATATTGACCATCATAAAACCGGTGCTATTCCGAACTCTGAATATTTGGAGCAACATATAGACCTTGATGCTAATACCTGTACTAGCTTGATTGTTAGTGATTTATTGAATCAAAAATTTCACACGTGGGCGGTTGCCGCAGCGTACGGTGACAATTTATTTGCGCGTGCTGATAGAGAAGCAGAAAGCTTGGGGCTTGATATAGAGCAGCGTAATTTTTTAAAAGAGCTTGGCACTTATGTAAATTACAATGGGTATGGAAGTGAAGTAGATGATTTACATTATCACCCACAAGCATTATTTGAATTACTTTACCAATATCCAGATCCATTTGCATTACAACAAGATCAAAACTCAGTATTTTATCTGTTAAAAGCAGCGTATGAGACGGATATGGCGCTTGCAAAAAGTGCCAATGTGATTTTCGAGTCGGACGTTGCAAAAGTGATTGAACTTGACGATGCCGCGTGGGCGCGCCGCATTAGTGGTGTCTACGGCAATATGCTTGCAAACAGTGCACCAGATAGGGCACATGCGGTGTTGAGTACCAATGCCGATGGTGGCTATACAGTGAGCGTGCGTGCGCCACTTAACAATAAGCAAGGCGCGAGTGATGTATGTTCGCAGTTCCCGACTGGTGGGGGACGTGAAGCTGCTGCGGGAATTAATCATCTTGAAAAGAGTCACCTCAAAGCATTTATCGACGCATTAATCACCAAATATAAGTAGTCGGCCTATAAGAGATGACCAATCGTCGTATATATGTCGCGATACTTGGTCATTTTTCATTATCTAATTCTAATGTAATAGATTGTTATATCTTTTCGATATTAAAAAATAGTATTTTAAGTTGGAAATTGATTCTTTTTACGCATCAATTGCTTTATACTGGCTCACGATTTTATGCTTTTTATTTATCACGTTACTTTTAGTAATCACACAACAAGGAGGTCCTGTGACATCATCGCGCACGTTTAAAGTGTCAAGCAATCTAACAGCGAGTTTATATCGCTTAGGCGACTTGTTTGCACTCGTGATGACCTTCTTTTTAGCTTCGCTCATTTATCAAGTGACGATAACACATACTTATTTTACGGTGCTAGTTGTTGCATTGGCGAGTTTTATGTATTGCGCCGAAACTGTTAACTTATACCGCTCATGGCGAGCGGGTAAGTTGCGTCATATGGTCATGTTGGCATGGCTTGCGTTATTTACCTCCTTCGCTGCTGTGTTCGCGGTAGCGTTTGCATTTAAGTTTAGTGCCGAACTGTCGCGCGTGATGCTTACTCTATGGTTTATACTCGCTTTTTTTGCCTTGTTTACTATGCGCACTATGGTACGCATGTATAAAATTCACCGCCGTAAACTAGGACTAAGTACTCGGCGTGTTGCAATTGTTGGCGCAACGGAGGCCGGAGCAAATTTATTTAACCAAATCCGCGAACATGATGAACTTGGATATGAGTTCGTTGGTTTTTATGAAGATCGCCAGCCCGAACGTGTATTTGATGATTTACATTTTCATGTGGAAGGCAAAATTAACGAAGCGGTAGAACAAGCCCGAACTGGCCAAATAGATGTATTGTTTATTGCCTTGCCGTTTAAAGCCGAAAAGCGAATTGAAGAGATTTTAGTTAAACTCGGTGATACAACAGTCGACGTTCATATTATTCCTGATTTTTTACTTTCAAATCTCGTCCACTCACGTATTGAGCACATTGGCGATGTCGACACATTAAGTGTATTTGAATCGCCTTATTTAGGAGCTAGAGAGTTTATAAAGCGCACCGAAGACATTGTGGTTGCAAGTCTTATACTTATTTTAATTTCGCCAATACTAATTGCAATTTCTATAGGTATTAAGTTTACATCACGTGGACCAATTTTATTTAAACAAGACCGCTATGGATTAGGCGGGGAAAAAATGAAGGTGTGGAAGTTCCGTTCAATGACGGTGATGGAAAACGACGCCATCGTGATGCAAGCTAAGAAAGGTGATAGCAGAATAACACCATTCGGCGGTTTTTTACGTCGCACTAGTTTAGATGAGTTACCGCAGTTTTTTAATGTACTTGCTGGCAATATGTCGATAGTAGGACCAAGACCCCATGCAGTTTCGCATAACGAAGAGTATCGTAAAAAAGTAGAATTTTATATGCTGCGTCATAAGGTAAAACCAGGTATTACGGGCTGGGCGCAAATTAACGGTTGGCGCGGCGAAACTGACACGTTAGTTAAAATGGAAAAGCGCGTCGAGTATGATTTGCAATATATAAAGCACTGGTCTTTATGGTTTGATATAAAAATAATATTTTTAACAATTTTTAAAGGGTTTGTTGGCAAAAATGCTTACTAATTTTAGGGAATTTAGAATGAAAAAGTCACTGATGACGACATTAATTGCAGTGTCGCTCTCTCATTACGCAATTGCGAATGAAACAGGTACAATAATAACTGATTCAGGCCTTGAATTAACGCCGCTGCTAGAAACCGGCATTAAACACGATAATAATATTTTTAGTCAACCAAAAGGCAGTGAAGTTTCGAGCAATATTTTAACGATTGACCCGTCAATTAAAGTACTGTCGACCGATGGCCTTAATTATTGGGCACTTGATGCAAAAGTGAGAAGCGGATTTTACACAAAAGACTTAGGCGATGGTTCGGATGACGACTACGTTGATTTAGAACTTGAAATGACCCGACATCAAGAACTTGGTGAAAAACATCGTTTTGACATTAATGCGAATATCAACTGGACGTCAGAGCCACGTGGTAAAGGGTTAACAGAAGGTACCGCTGAAGAAATTAATGAACCAGTCCGTTATGCTGAGCAGTTAATTGGTGGTATGTATGAATATGGTTCTGAGTCATCAGTGGGCAAAGTAGCAGTAATGGGGCGTTTTGTTAACCGTGACCACAAAAATTTTAGAGAGTTTACACAATATCGCGATACCGAAAGTCTACTTGTTGGTACACAGTTAAAATATGATACGCAAAACGCAACCACTTGGCTTGTTGAAGTGACACATGATGCAATTCGTTACGATATTCTTGAACAAGACGGTCGTAGCCGTGACTCAGATGATTTACGTGGACTTGTTGGGGTTGAATGGCAAGCGACAGCACTTACGTCAGGCTCAGTGAAGGTCGGTTACCAAGATAAAAAGTTTTTCGATACACGTAATGAATTCAGCGGTCTTAGTTGGGAGGCAAGCGTAAAATGGGAGCCCCTAACTTATTCATCACTTGAATTCGAAACATCAAACGCCGCCATTGAGCCACGCGTTGAAGGTGACTTTATTGAACAAACTCGTTATGACCTGACGTGGGATCACGATTGGAATGACTTTATGACAACGCGTTTTGGCATCGAGTTTTTACAAGAAGATTACTCAGGTAATGATTTAGCCGGTGATGTATTAATTCGTGACGATGAGACATTCACGTATTCATTTTTAATGAATTATGATATAACAAATAGTACTACCTTTAGTTTGTTCGCCGATGTTGTAGATAAAGACTCTACAAATGTTGATTTATTGCACGATAAAAAAACAGTTGGTGTTAATTTCACATTCACGTTGTAGGAATTTAAATGTTAAGGCAAATTTGCCTGACTCTTTTATTGTTAATCATCCTGCCCAATGCGTTTGCGCAGGATGATTATATTTTAGGGCCAGGGGATAAAATAGAAATACGCGTAGTGGGGCAAGACGAACTCGACCTTACCACCATCTTAAGTGATACCGGCTTAGTGAGTTACCCGTTTTTGGGTGAAATAAAAATGACGGGCTTAACAACACGCCAAGTAGAGAAGGCTCTGCTTAAAGGCTTAAAAGGCGACTATTTCGTTGACCCGAGTATATATGTACATATACTAGAATATCGCCCGTTCTTTATTCACGGCGAAGTAGAAAACCCCGGAGCTTATCCGTACCAACCTGGTATGACAGTTAATCAAGCAATTGCACTGGCCGGCGGCTTAACTGAGCGCGCTTCACGCGATAAAATATTTTTGTTTCCTGATGGCATGCGACAAGAAAAAACTCTCGTGACGATTCAAAATAGTATTAGCGCGGGTGATACGATCACTATTGAGCAGCGTTTCTTTTAAGGTAAATTGATGTACACAGCAGACACGGATAATCTTTCCCCAAACAACCAAGCGCTTGATATAAAACGCTATTTAAAGGCAATTTATAAGTATAAATTTTCAATTATCGTTTTCACTATATTAACCAGTACGTTAGTAGCTATATATTTAAGTAAAATGACGCCAATATATCAAGCAACGGCAACCATTTTATTTGACCGCGCTGATGTTAAAGGCGTGCGCGTACAAGAAGTATATTCCGTCAATACATCGCGAAGAGAATATAGTTTAACGCAGCTTGAAATTTTAAAATCACGCAACCTTGCAAAACAAGTGATTGAAAGATTGAATTTATATCCCGCATTAGGTTTGAAAAACGATGAAAAGTCGTTTGTTAATGAAATAAAAACGCGAATTCCATTTTTAGGTAATGCACCTAGGCAATTGAGCGAGCGCCACATATTAGAAGCGAAAATTGATCTATTTTTGCTTAACCTGGAAGTCAAACAAGTTGGCTGGAGTTATTTAGTATCAGTGTCGTTTTATCATGCTGACCCCGTTGTTGCTGCCAATACTGCGAATGCCGTTGGCGAAATATATATTGAAAATTTATTGGCTGCAAAAGTGGGCGTTACCGAAAAAACCACAGCATGGTTAACAGATAGACTTAATACACTACGTGTTCGTTTGGACGAATCAGAAGAAAAACTTCAGTTATTTAGGGAGCGGAATGATTTAGTTGATGTTAAAGGAGCTGTCGCACTTATTGATCGTGAATTAGAAAGTCGTTCGAAACAGTTAACACAAAGTGAACAAGAACTGCGTTCACTAACTCAAATTCGCGAAGTATTAAATAGCTCTAAAGATTTAGGTTTGGCAGAAATCGCTAAAGTGAAAGAACAAGATTTAGTGAAAGAAGCGGCAAAACGATTATCTGAAGCGGAACTTGAGCGTAATGATTTATCTAAGGTTTACGGCCCTAAACACCCAAAAATGATCGCCGCAAACTCGGAAGTAGCAGAGCTCGAACAAAAGTTAGAGCGCCAAATCGCATCATTTGTAAAAGGGCTCGACAAATCAATCGCGTCGCTTAAAACGCTTGTAAAGTCGCTAGAGCAGGACATTGAAGAAACCAAAAGCAAATACCAAACTGTATCACGTAAAGAAGTTGAGTTTCATAAACTGCAGCGCGAAGTTGAAGCCAGTCGAAGTCTTTACAACCAGTTCTTAACGCGTTCAAAAGAAACAGAAGCGGCAGGTGATTTTACTTCAGAACAAGTACGTATTATTACCCCAGCGGTTGAACCGTTATATCCAGTTAAACCAAATAAAAAGAAATACATGATATTAGCTGTCGCGTTTTTCTTTGCATTTGCGATGGGTGTTGCATTATTAAAAGAAATGCTAAATGACACCTTTAAATCAATTTCAAGCATTGAAGGCCAGCTTTCACAACGGGTTTTAGGTACGATCCCTTATATTTCGCCTGAAAAAGGTGAAAAAGACATAAATGTACGCAGTTTCTTTGCACCAGACCAAAAGAAATTTGCCGAAGCCGTGCGTACATTTAGAACCAATATTATGCTCAGTAATATGGATGCGGACCGTAATATTATAGGTGTAACATCGAGTGCACCAAGTGAAGGTAAAAGCACCACGTCAATTAACTTAGCGTTTTCGTTAGCGCAGATGGGTAATGTGTTGTTAATCGACGCTGATATGCGTAAACCGAGCATATGTTCTCGTTTCAACATACCTAAGTATCAAGCAGGTTTGGCGAATGTGATTGCCGGGACCGAAAAACTTGAAGATTGCTTGTTTAAGGATGAAGAGTCAGGAATTACGATCATGCCATGTGGACAAATTCCACCAAATCCGCTTGAACTGTTAGGTTCGCAGCGCTTTAAGCAGCTATTAGCTGCGATGAGCCGAAAATTTGATTACGTGATTGTTGATACACCGCCCGTTCAGGCAGTAAGTGATGCATTGGTGATTTCAAAAATCGTGCACTCAACAATTTATGTTATTAAGAGTGACAGTACGAGAACTGCAATTGCAAAAGCGGGTCTTGGCCGCTTAATTCAGGCCAAAGCGAAAGTGTCGGGCGTCGTACTCAACCAATTTGATACAAAACGCCTTAGTAAGGAAGACGGTTATCACGGATATTATGATTATTATGGCTACGGAGAGGATAAGTCTGGTTGATTGTCGATATTCATAGTCATTTAATACCTGGAATTGATGATGGTGCTAAATCGCTCGAAGAGTCACTCGCGCTATTTCATCAATTCCAACAACAAGGTGTTAAACGTATGGTTTTAACACCACATATTCATCTTGGCCGATATGATAATTCAAAAGATGATATTTTAGCCTGCTCGGCTGCACTGCAGCATGAACTGCTTTCACGTAATATTTTTATCGAAATTGCGGTTGCCGCTGAAATTCGTCTAGACGTTGAAGTATTGCATTTACTCAGCAAAAAGCAGATCCCATTTATCGGGCATGTTGAAGGGTATGATTTGGTATTACTTGAGTTACCTCACTCACGTGTACCTCATGGCACAAAAAACTTTGTCAAAATGCTTAAAGCAAAAAAAATTCGCTGTATTATTGCTCACCCAGAGCGTAACCGTGATATTCAAGGCCGTATTAGCTTAATTCATGAACTAATAGACCTTGGTTGCTACACGCAAATTACCGGCGGTTCTATTCTCGGAGATTTTGGTGAAAAAGCACAAAACACGGCGCATAAATTGTTAGCTCAAAACAAGGTCGACATTGTCGCAAGTGACGCCCATAGTTTGAAACGACGCCCAGTTAAATCGAGAGAATCTTATGAAGCTGTCGAATCTCAATACGGAAGCGATATGGCAGAGCGTTTGTTTTATACCAACCCGTACCGATTAACGCAAAGTTTGTTTTTATGCTAGCGTCACGAATTGCCACTGTTTCATTATTGATAATGACATTAGTGGCGTCTTATTTTTTCGCGACGATGGCGCTTGCAAATGCAAAGTATTTTTATGTCACCGGTATTGTCAATGCGTGGTACATAAATAAAGAAGACCCAACAGAGTCTCGCTATGTATCTATTCGAGATATAATGCAAAGCAGTGTAGAGAATGACAAGGGTAATCCGCATTATTATGTGACTCTTGCAAATATTATTGATTGGGGTATTTATAAGGGGTATGAACAAAAAGGGCGAGTGAGAGAAGTAAAACAACTTTTAAAAACGGCATCACTGCTCAGGCCTTCTTGGCCAAATACCTGGGTTGAACTTGCAAGGTTAAATAGCCGCGAGCAGGGACTAAATGACGAAACATTCAAATATTTGCAACAAGCGGTTGAAAGTGGTCCAAAGTCGTATTTTGTAAATTACGCTGTGGTGGAAATATTGCTGTTACATTGGCAGGAGCTCACGCCTAAACATAAAACCATGTTCTATAGTCAGTTAAAGCTGACCAGCTTTCGACCCAGTAGGATGGGCAAGGTGTTAAAGTTCGCTAAGTCTCAGCAGTTAGTTAAACCAATTTGTTTGCAAATTACATACGATAAACATTACGAAAACATCAAGTCATCTTGGCTGTATGGTCAATATTGTGAATCAAATGGCTAATCTAGCTCACATTATTCAAAAACCTATATAACTGTATAAAATAGCTTATAACTGGTATTATGCAGCTCCCCAAATTTTAGTATCAATCAAAATTATGTTAGAAAAGTTATTTAAGATAAAGGCGCTAGGTAGTTCTGCCCGACGCGAAATCATCGCGGGTATTACGACCTTTATTACGATGGTATATATCGTCTTTGTTAATCCTGCGATGTTGGCAGAGGCGGGTATTGATCAAGGAGCCGCGTTTGTTGCAACCTGTTTAGCAGCGGCAATTGGCTGCTTTATAATGGGTTTTTGGGCTAACTACCCAATTGCACTGGCTCCAGGTATGGGCTTAAATGCTTTTTTTACCTATGGCGTGGTACTTGGCATGGGTTATTCGTGGCAATCAGCCTTAGCTGCAGTGTTCTTTTCCGGTGTAATCTTTCTGATATTAAGTTTATTTAAAGTACGCGAATGGATAATTAACGCGATTCCGTTAGTGTTAAAACGAGCGATAGCCACAGGTATTGGCGCGTTTTTAGCGCTTATAGCACTGAAGAATGCAGGTATTATCGTCGCAAGCCCTGCGACTTTTGTTCAACTCGGTGATATTACATCGCCGGGCCCACTTCTAGCGATTATTAGCTTCTTTTTCATTGCAGCGTTACTTTACCGCGACATGAAAAGTGGGGTGTTACTCAGCATTTTAGGTGTCACTGTTATTGCGTTGTTGTTTGGTTTAGTGGAATACAACGGGATTGTATCGATGCCACCATCACTTGCGCCAACATTTATGGAACTCGATTTTGCCGCGGCACTTGAGTTATCAATGTTAAGTGTTATTTTTGCGTTTTTATTTGTTGATCTATTTGATACTTCGGGCACGTTAGTAGCCGTGTCACAAAAAGCAGGTATTGCTGATAAAAATGGGCATATTCCGCGCATGGGCCGTGCGTTAAGCGCTGACAGTACTGCAACTATTGCAGGCGCGACGTTTGGCACTTCCACAACGACATCATATATCGAGTCAGTTGCCGGTGTGTCTGTAGGTGGCAAAACCGGTCTGACGGCGGTTGTCGTTGGTATTTGTTTTTTATTAATGTTGTTTTTTGCGCCACTTGCGGCCATGGTGCCTGCTTATGCAACGGCTGGGGCAATTTTGTATGTGTCCGTGTTGATGTTGCAAAATCTAAAACTAGTTGATTGGGATGATATGACCGACGCAGTTCCCGTTTGTGTTGTTTTACTTATGACACCGCTTACTTTCTCAATTGCCCATGGTATCGCATTAGGCTTTATTTCTTATACAGCAGTTAAAGTTATGTGCAATAAAGCGGACCAAGTCAGTATTAGTGTATGGATACTGTCAATTTTGTTTGTACTTAAATTCGCGTTTTTGTCGTAACACCCGCGCTATAACTAAAAAAGGGCATATATTGCCCTTTTTTAGTTGTTCTCGAGATATTCGACAATTCGCTTAGATACATTGCCATCAGTCGGACCGACATGCTCGATGGTGTACCGCTTTCGTTCACTTTGATAATGTTCCGGATGATTTAGTTGTTCATTTACAGCCGGTTTTAATTCATTAAAGCTTTTTATATGAGTACCGATTTCACGATACAAAACATTATCTTTACCGAAACGTTTTTTGAAACGATACCTGAACACCCCACGATAAGACCATTTTAGTTTAAAAAAGTCACACACAATGACTGGTTTGTCTAATGAGACAAATTCAAATAATGTTGACGATGCCTCACTAATTAAAATGTCAGCAGTTTTCAAAAATGGTACTAACGACAACACATCACTCGATGCAACATAAGCGTTGTCAAATGTCGCCCATTTAGCTAACTTTCTACGCTGTTTTTTGTATTGCTCGCGTGTGTAGGTGAACGTATGCGGTTTGATTAATACGTTATATTCGCTAAAGTGCTTCGGCCAGTCGTCTGGAAAACATTCCAGTGAACTAGGGTTAAAGGTTGGCGCGTACAGTAGCGTCGGTTTATTTGGGTCAAGATTTAATTTAACGAGATCAATCCCCATTTCTTCGTTATTAAAGAGGGGATCGAGTTTAGAATAACCAACTTGAACAAACTCGTCATTAGGGTATAGTTTTTTAATATTTTTTAAACGCAGTTCACCTTCCATAAAGCGCACTGTCATTGGCGTTTTAGATTTATGATAATAACTCGGTTTTGGCCCTATACCATGACCAAGTTGAGCAGTTTTGCTTACTTTGTGTACTTCATCGAGATATGAGAATGCGTTACCAAAAAATACCCAATGAGGTTTTTCTTTGACATAAAGCTGCGCCGCTTCTTGCTCATTACTAACCCATTGGTAGTCAATTTCGATCGATTTGAAAAGTGAGTCGAAAACGTCAACATTATTTTTATTTTTGTAACAGACGAATTTAACGTGGTGGCCATTTTCAAGAAGCTTTTTACATATAGGTAGATATTGTGGAATGTAATACACATTCACGGTGTCAAATAAGACTTTCATTTATGCTCCTACTACTGATTTTGCTTTTTGATTTATTTTACCAATCTATTGTATAGACGCATACTCTGTTATTGAATAAAATCAACTTAGTTTTATAGATTGAGAGCCCTATGCCGTATCCAACGCTAACGAAATTTGATTATCCAAATAGCTTAATAAAAACTTATCAACATTGGCACCTTTTATTGCGGCCAGGCCAAGTGACGCTTGGTTCATTAGTTCTTGTGTGTAAAGAAGACGTGCACGCCTATGCTAAGGTGTCGACCGAAGCAATGGCTGAAAAACAAAGAATTGTTAGCGATATTGAATCGGTGCTTAAAAGTCGCTTTGATTACAGTAAAATAAATTACTTAATGCTGATGATGGTCGATCCAGCTGTTCATTTTCATATTATTCCGCGTTACGAGTTTCCTGTCGTTTTTTGTGATAAAGAGTTTCATGATACTGACTATCCTAAGCCACCTAATTTGGCATCGAGCATCGAGCTTGAGAGCGTTTATAAGGCGGAGCTGTTAGCTACTTTGAAATCAGATTTTGCGTCTTTAAATGAGTCTGCTGCAGCGACAAATAAAAAATATGGCCGTGTTTACACATCAGGATGTTTTGATATATTTCACCAAGGTCACCTGAATATTTTAAAGAAAACAAAAGAGCTTTGTGACTATTTAATCGTCGGTGTATCGACAGATGAGCTTATCATCAAAGCGAAGGGAAGGCCGCCTGTTATTCCTTTTGAAGAGCGTATTTCTATTTTAGAGGCTAATAAATACGTTGATGAAGTGATCCCGCAAATCGATAAAGACAAACAAAAGGTTGTTGATACCTACAATATCGATGCAATTTCGGTGGGCTCAGACTGGAAAGGGAAGTATCCGCCTGTTACGTGTGACATGATCTACTTTGATTACACGCCGAATGTCAGTTCGACACTACTAAAACAGAAATTAGACTTAAGTTAATAAACTGGGTGAAGCAACTTCACCCTTGTTTTAACTCAATTTCATATAATTGAGCTTTTTTCGTATCTTATACTTACGAATTAAGTTAAGCGGTTTTCGTTTTTCGCCTTGCTGTATTTTATTTTCAGTTGCGTCTAAAACACGCAGTGTGCTTTTCCCATCCTGATACGGGTGCGTCTGATTTATGTAATCTTGGATCCTTGTTTTATGCTCATCTGATATGTTTATGGCCTCATCGATGGCATTGGCAAGTTCGTCCGGTTTGGTAATGTCAATAAGCGCAGGTTGTGGCGCTACATTATTAAAGGTGATGACAGGCTTACCCATTAATAGACTTTCATCAACGGCACTCGAGGTGTCAGAGATAACAACATCTGCTTGTTGAATTAGTGGGATCAAATTATCAGAACGACTAATCGTTAAATATTCGCTGTCTATTGATTCATATAGCGCCATCCAATTTGTTTGTGTTTTTGGATGAAATTTAATGTTAAATTGGTACTTACCCGTGTCACACAATAACTTTATTTGTTGGTGCAAGGCTTCAAGCGAAGAGAGGCTCGGCGAGAAGGTAGGTGCATACAAAATGGTTGGTTTTTCGTTTTTCTTGAATTGATAATTAAAGTAAGGGTCTAACTTTAACCAACCGGTTTCTACCACGTCAAAGTATTTGTGCTTTTTCGCCAATTGCTTAAACGGTTCGGTCGTCATCGGGCCAAATGTACAATAGAGGTCAAAAAATCCTCTAATTGCAAAGTGCCCCTTTTTTTTATACTCAAGACCATGAAAAACTTGAACTTTTATACCAGGAAAAAAGTCAGGAACAATATTTCCAGGAACAAATACCGCACGCGGATTAAATGCTTTAACTTGCGCTACGCTTGCTAAAAGCACTTCGTTTTCAGTTAAGCTCGTTGGATCCACTTCACTGCCGTTTAAAAACCAAGCTACCTTGTCGCCACGACGCCAGATTTCTTCTTGTAACGGACGCAGTATCGCAAAGCTATAGGGTTGCATAACAAAAAAGAGATAGTGTTTAGCCATATGTTTTTAAACGTGTATCAGTTGATTTATCGACATTTATTTTTAACATAAAACAGCCTTAATAGCTCTACTTTTTATTTGTTATTGATTCCGAATGGCAATACTCATCGCTTGTTCATATTGGTTTAAACAATTGAACTGATGCTTAAATATTTTTGTAATTTATCTTTAATGATAATGTAATTATTAGCATACGTGTTAGCATAACAACTAAGTCATATAAGTTAGAGTTATCTATGAAAACAGTTGTATATGTTTCGGGCACGTTTGATTTGTTCCACCGAAATCATCTAAAAATGATCGAGTATGGGCGAGGATTAGGTGAAACCTTGATTGTTGGGGTGAGTACCGATGAACTCGTGTGCACTTATAAAAAGCCTCCGGCAATTCCATTTGAAGAGCGTATTGCGATTGTTAAAGCGCTGCGAGACCCAGACGTTGTGATCCCTCAGCGGTCTCTTGAACACACAGAACGAGTAAAAGATCTAAATATAGATATATTTGTTGTTGGTGACGACTGGCGTGGTAAATATGATTACCTTCGTGACTTAGGTGTTAAAGTGTTTTATTTTCCATACGGAGAAGGCGTCAGTACGTCAAATTTAAAAAAGCAAATTTACAATCAATATCAAACGTTAAAAGACACTGCGGATAAACATGAAAACCCAGACATCGTTAAATAAGCCAAAAATTCTCATTACTGGTGGCGCAGGTGATTGGGCAGTGAGTTTTGCTGAGCAATATAAAAACGAATTTGAATTCTTTCTTCCAAATCGACGTGAATTAGATGTAACAGACGAACAATTAATTCAAGCATACTTTTACGATAAGTCGTTTGATATTGTCATTAACAATGCAGGCAGCATCCATCCTAAACGTATTTTAGAGTCGAGCAGTGAAAAATGGATTAATGACATTAACGTTAATTTAATCGGTACATACTTGATTTGTAAACATGCATTAACCGTAAATCCGACAGCAAAAATATTAAACGTATCGTCGACCGCAGGCTTTAATGCTTATGCAGATTGGTCGTCTTACTGCGCGTCAAAGGCTGGAGTTATTACCCTTTCGAAAAGTCTCGCTGCGGATAACTTTGATGTGGTTTGCTTGTGTCCTGGTGCAATTTTAACAAAGTTTAGAGACTATTTTGATTTACCAAATGATAATGCGATGACGTGTGAGCATTTTTCATCTTACGTAAAACAAGTTATCGATGGGCAATTTAGGGCTGGCGATGTACTCTTTATACGTAAAAATGATTTTGTATTAAATCCTAAATAATAACATTAATTTTTAGTTGCTACTTGAATTGAATCTGACACCGGTGTCATAATGCGTTGCTAAATAACAGTGTTCAGATTCAATTCAAGGAAATTGTAAGTGGTAAGTGATAACTCAATTATCGTTGCGGATATTGGCGGTACCAATGCTCGATTTGCAATCGCAGCTATTGTTAATGGCGAAATCGAATTAAGTTTTAAACATACATTTCCGAGTCGTCATTACGCGAGTTTTGAACTCGTACTTAAGCACTATATTTCTCATTTACCATCGTGTCCAAATTCAATATCGGTTGCAATCGCAGGGCCGATTGATTCGGATACCGTAACACTGACCAATCTAGACTGGTCCTTTTCAGCGCAGCGTTTACGTAATGAATTTAACTTTGTTCACTGTAAACTCATCAATGATTTTGCAGCATTTGCCAAAGCCGCTCCATTTATAAACATAGAAAATAATTACGTTATCAAGCAACAAAAAGCGAAACAGGGTAATTTACTCGTACTTGGTGCTGGCACCGGTTTTGGCGTTGCAAGCCTTAACTGTGAAGGTCGGCACAATCGAGTAATCAGTAGTGAAGCCGGGCATATGTTACTGGCACCCAGAAACAACTATGAACAAGCGCTTGTTAATGAATTAAGTGCAATGACAGATCACGTTTCAATCGAATCTGTGTTATCTGGTAACGGCTTGGAGCGTTTATATTTGTGTATTGCGAACTTAGAGCAGGTTCACACCTTGCCGCTTAGCGCAGCTCAGATTACTGATTCAGCGCTTGAAGGGGACGAATTGTGCATCAAAACGATCGAGCAATTTTTAACTTGGTTGGCAAGTGTTTGCGGCGATTTGGCACTTGCTTTTAAGACGCAAGGCGGTGTTTATATTGGTGGTGGTATTGTTCCGAGGTTAAAGCAATTTATTGATAATTCAAAATTTTGTGAGGTATTTACCGAGAAAGGTAAAATGAAACGCTTACTTTTACCTGTTTCGATTACGCTAATTACGCAAGCTGACGTCGCGTTTTTAGGCGCCGCACAATACCATATAGAAGATACTGGGGAGTAACATGGAAAAGGTAACGATTAACAGTGTCGCAAAATACGCCGGTGTGTCAAAAAAAACTGTTTCGCGAGTGTTAAATAATGAGCCTAATGTCTCTCCCGCGACGCGTGAAAAAGTTGAAGCAGCATTTAAAGAGCTAGACTATCGCCCAAATCCAATCGCGAGAGGGCTGGCACATAACCGAAGTTTCATTATTGGATGTTTATACGATAATCCATCTAAAAGTTATATCACACGCGTACAAAGTGGTGCGCTTGAGGCGTGCCAAAAATATAATTACAATTTGTTGATTCACCCTTGTGAACTGCGTGGCGAAGAGCTAATCGATAATGTAGCGTCATTGTTAAGTACCTCTCGTCTCGATGGCATCGTACTCACTCCGCCTTTTTCAGACCAACCTGAACTGGTTGCTTTTTTAAAGCAAAAGCAAATTCCTTATGCACGTGTTGCGCCTGTCACTTTGGACGATGAATCTATTTCAATACGTAGTAACGATACGCAAGCTGCATATCAAATTACCAACTTGCTGCTTGAGTTAGGCCATAAGCGTATTGCATTTATTAAGGGACATCCAGACCACAGCGTAACAGAAGCTCGTTTTGCCGGTTATAAGCAGGCATTAAAAGAGCATCAAATAGATGTCGACCTAGAAATCGTTGCCGAAGGTAACTTTAGTTATCATTCAGGCGAAGACAGTGCTCGACGAATACTCAATCATGCAAAGCCACCATCAGCTGTATTTGCGTCAAATGACTATATGGCTGCTGCGGTACTAAAAGTTGCTTCTCAACTCTCAATTAGCGTACCTGAACAGCTATCTATCGTGGGTTTTGATAATGCGCCGATAGCACGCCATATTTGGCCAGGCCTTACCACAATCGCGCAACCTGTAGAAGAAATGACTTATACCGCGGTGAGTAAACTCGTGGAGAAAATAAATACATCCGATATCGATATTTACTATGAAACCTTTCCTGGTAAGTTGATAACGCGTGAATCAACCGCTGCATTAAAAACTAAGTAAACCCTATATTCCAACTTCCTTAAGTACAAGGGCTACGCCCTTGTACTGTTGTTTCAGCTCCATTAAACCGCGATTTATTAATAATTTTGACGTTTTTTCGTCATTAATCACCAACACATTGTCGATTAAGATTTGCAATGAAGATTAAATTTATCCCAATTTAAAAATTTATGTTGACACCGGTGTCATGGTTCTGGCTTAATAATGTGACACCGGTGTCATGGTGATTGTGAGAGACGCCATGATATCGGACGTTTGAACGGGTAGACAAAGATGCTCGGTGCAATATCCAACAGGAGTCGTTGGTGTGCCGAGCCTTTTATCCAAAATGTAAAAAATTAGAGCTATTACTATGTTACATCCACGTATTCAAGAAGTTACAGAACGCGTAATCCGCCGCAGTAAAGATACCCGCGCCGCCTACCTCAATCGTATGGAGACGGCTAAATCAAAAACTCGAGTACGTGCAGGGCTTGGCTGTGGCAACTTAGCACACGTAATGGCAGCATGCTCTAGCTCCGAAAAAGATTTATTAAAGCAAGATGAGCAACCTAATCTTGCGATTATCAATTCATACAACGATATGTTGTCGGCCCATGTGCCATATAAAGAATATCCAGATTTAATTAAACAAATTGCGTCAAAACGCAACGCGACCGTACAAGTGGCAGGCGGCGTACCAGCTATGTGTGATGGCGTCACTCAGGGGCGCGATGGTATGGAGTTGTCATTGTTTTCTCGCGATGTAATTGCAATGTCGACGGCAATATCGTTGTCACACGATGTATTTGACGGTGTGTTCTGTTTAGGGGTTTGTGACAAAATTGTACCAGGACTATTGATTGGCGCTTTGTCATTTGGCCATTTGCCAATTTACTTTTTACCTGCTGGCCCAATGCCGTCAGGAATTCCTAATAAAGAAAAAGCGCGCGTACGTCAAAAATTCGCTCAAGGCTTAATTGAACGAGAAGAGTTACTTGAGGCTGAAAGTGCCTCATACCACAGCGCCGGTACTTGTACTTTTTACGGCACCGCTAATAGTAATCAAATGTTGATGGAAATTATGGGTTTACATTTACCTGGAAGTTCGTTTGTTAACCCATACACTGAATTAAGAGACGGCTTAACGGCAAGCGCAGTTAATACGATGCTCGATCACCTAATAGATGAAAAGCCAAGTAATTGTCTGGCCGACATCGTTTCAGAAAAAACGATTATTAACGGATTGATTGGACTGCTTGCAACAGGTGGATCGACAAACCATGCAATTCATATTATTGCGATGGCAAAAGCGGCGGGCATCAATCTTACTTGGAAAGACATGGCTGACTTGTCAGAAGTCGTTCCGTTAATGACACGTATTTATCCAAATGGCTCTGCTGATGTAAATCATTTTCAAGCTGCGGGCGGCATGAGTCTGCTTATTCGCGAGTTACTTGATGCAGGTTATTTACATCGCGATGTAAAAACGATCGTCGGTGATTCATTAAGTGATTATGCAAAAGAGCCGCGTTTAGACGTTAATCCAAACCTCATTGCATCTACTGCAACCGGCCCGAGCAAAGTGAAGTGGGTACCGTGCCCAGAAAACTCGTTAGATGAGGACGTTTTGCGTCCTGCTACTAACCCGTTTAATGCGCAAGGTGGTTTACAGTTATTGACGGGTAATTTAGGTCATGCGGTTATTAAAGTATCGGCAGTTGCCGAACAGCATCAGGTAGTAAGTGCTCCGGCGAAAATATTTAACTCACAAGTGGGCCTACAACAAGCCTTTGCAAATGGTGAGCTTGAAACAGACTTCATTGCTGTCATTAAGGAACAGGGGCCAAAGGCAAAAGGCATGCCAGAGTTGCATAAGTTAACGCCAATTATGGCATCTCAACAAGATAAAGGATTTAAGGTTGCAATCGTAACCGACGGTCGAATGTCTGGCGCGTCCGGTAAAGTACCAGCTGCTATTCACCTTGCTCCAGAAGCCGTTGAAGGTGGATTAATCGCAAAAATTCAAGAGGGTGATTTAGTGACTTTAGATGCACCGGCAGGTGTACTTAAAGTGCATGTTTCAGATGAGGAACTTGCAGGCCGTACCCATGAAGTGAGTGAACAAACAATGACTTTCGGTACCGGAAGAGAGCTTTTTGAAGGAATCCGTCAAACAGTAAGCAGTGCTGATTTAGGTGCGAGCGCATTTGGCGTTGTATACGAATAAGGTAAATTCGAGATAATTATGACGATTGAAAAGATTTTGACGGCTGCACCGGTAGTGCCGGTCGTTGTTATTGATAAATTAGAAGATGCTGAGCCGCTTGCTAAAGCACTATACAACGGTGGTCTTCGCGCACTTGAAGTAACTTTGCGCACACCGGTTGCTGCTGAGGCTGTTAAATTAATGAAAAAAGCGGTACCCGATGCATTTGTCGGAACGGGCACCGTGATAGACAAAGCGACGTTTAACGCGTCAATTGAGGCGGGTGCTGACTTTATGGTAAGCCCAGGTGTAAACGATGAGCTATTAGATTTAGCGAGCAATTGTGATACACCATTTTTGCCAGGGGCTGCTACTCCTTCTGAGGTGATGAATCTCGCGAGTAAAGGATTTTCATTTCTAAAGTTTTTTCCAGCAGAAGCCGCAGGTGGCGCACCAATGCTTAAATCGATAAACGGCCCACTGCCAAACGTAAAATTTTGTCCAACAGGGGGCATTAGTTTAGCAAGCGCTCCTAACTATTTATCACTACCTAATGTGGTGTGTGTTGGTGGCACGTGGATGCTTGATAAAACGCTTATTGCAAACAAAGGCTGGGCTGCTATTGAAGACTTAGCCCGTCAAGCAAGTAAATTATAAAAGGTTAGGGGACTACAAGATGATTAGAGTTGCAATTAATGGATATGGTCGTATTGGTCGCAATGTTTTGCGCGCACTATATGAATCAAACCGTGACGAAACCATTAAAATTGTCGCGATTAATGATTTAGCTCCGGCTGACGTTAACGCACATTTAACCCAGTATGATTCTGTGCATGGTCGTTTTCATAAAGACGTGAAACTTGCTGGCAATACGTTAATGATAGGTCATGACGAAATTGCCTTAGTACAAGAACGCGATCCTGCAAATCTACCTTGGTCACAACTTAATGTTGATATTGTACTTGAGTGTACGGGGCTTTTCACAAAACGAGAAGCGGCGGCACTGCATATTGAAGCAGGCGCTAAAAAAGTGATTGTTTCAGCACCTGGCACAAATATGGATGCGACAGTTGTTCACGGCGTAAACTCAGATGTGTTGAATGAGCAAAGCACGATTATTTCAAATGCGTCTTGCACAACAAATTGCCTAGCACCAGTTGCTAAAGCGCTTAATGATGAAATTGGTATTGAACAAGGCAGCATGACGACTATTCATGCGTACACCAATGATCAAAATTTATCCGATGTCTACCACAGTGACTTATACCGTGCACGCAGTGCTACTCAGTCAATGATCCCAACTAAAACGGGCGCTGCAAAAGCGGTTGGTTTAGTATTGCCTGAATTGGCTGGTAAATTGGATGGTATGGCTGTGCGCGTTCCAACAATTAATGTGTCGCTCGTCGATTTAACTTTTATCGCTAAGCGTGAAACATCGATTGAAGAAGTGAATGCTGCTGTAAAAGCTGTTGCATCAGAAGGCGTAATGAGCGACGTTCTTGAATATAATGAGTCTCCACTTGTTTCAATTGACTTTAATCATAACCCTGCGTCGTCAGTGTTTGATGCAACGCAAACTAAAGTTGATGGCAAATTAGTAAAAGTGATGGCTTGGTATGACAACGAATGGGGTTTCTCAAATCGTATGCTTGACCAAGTTGATGCACTGGCGAAATTTCTATAAGTTATAAAAGTTAAAGTAAATAGTAACGTTAAGCCGCTTTTAAGCGGCTTTTTTGTTCTTTCAAGCTGCCTTTAACCGATTTCTTCAGCTACTTCGGCGATTTGTTGTCGTAACCAGATATGACTGGCATCTCGATGCAACAATGGGCTCCAAATCATATCAAGCTCGAAAGGTGGAATTGGAAACGGCGGCTCGACAATTTTTATGTCAGGATCGTGCTGATAGATAGTCGCTACTTTGGTTGGTAATGTCGCTATCAAATTTTGTTCTTTGGCAAGGTGGATTGCGACATGATAATTACGCGTAAATGAAGCAATGTTACGATGTTTACCAAAATGAGCGAGCGCTTCGTCTACCCAGCCGAGTTTCTGTACATCGGCTGGATCCATGCCAACACCAACACCAAAACCTGTTTTGCTTACCCATATATGACGTGCTTTTAAATAAGAATCTAAACTGTAGCTTTCAAGTACTGGGTTGTTTGCGTTAACAATACAGGAAAAACTGTCTTTCCATATTTTCTTTTGATGGAACGATTGTGGCAGGTTATCAAAGCGGTTAATTGCCATATCGACTTTACCATTTTCAACGTCATGAAATGTCACGTCGCTAGGGGTAACGATATCGAGTGTCGTATCAGGGGCGAGGGTTTGCAATCTATTAAGTAATTTAGGCGCGAGCGTGCTTGCGGCATAATCACTTGCCATGATCCTAAATACCCGTTTACTGGATTGTGCTTCAAAATCACGGTTGGGCTGCAAGGTTTCTTCAAGTGTAAGTAAAACGCCTCGTATTACAGGCTGCAACTCTTTCGCCCGTTCAGTCGGAACCATGCCATCGCTGGTTCGAACAAGAATTGGATCATTGAGTAAACTGCGCAGTCGCTTCAAGCCATTACTCATAGCAGGCTGTGTGATATTGAGCTGATTTGCGGCACGTGTGACATTGCATTCACGCAGTAACGTGTCTAAATAAACGAGAAGATTAAGGTCAATTTTACTTATATTCACAAAATTAATACCGATATTGTATTTTATAAATGAATTTAATTATAAATTTCATGAATAGCAATACATCAATAGTAGAATAGCGCGAATAATTCCGGATTATTTATGGTTGATTAAATCTAACCTCGTTTGGATAAGGGTATAATTCGGTGGTAATTCCGTTCGTAATGTTACGTTGTTGTGTTTGCCAAAACACCGGATCAACAAGCTCTGGGTGGTATTCCAGTAATATATCTCTAATTTGTTGATTGGTCGTGACGAAGGTTGAAAGCTGTTCAATAAATACGTCTTTTGGTCCGACTGAGTAACTACTAGGGTCGTCGAAAAAGTCGTTACTTTTGGGCATGGCTTTAAATTTCATATCCGTTAAGTATTGAACTTCATCATAATCATAAAAAATAACGCGTTGGTGGCGAGTAACGCCAAAATTTTTGAGTAGCATATCACCTGGAAATATATTTGCTGACATCATTTCTTTAAGTGCTTTACCATATTCATTGATCACATGGCGTTTTTCAGTGTTAGTTGCGTTTTGCAAAAATAGATTAAGTGGGGTCATGCGTCGCTCAATATAGAGATGTTTGATAATGATATACTCATTGTCAAACTCCAGTGATTGCCCAATAGACTGTTGCAGTCTTTCTAGTAATTCGGTGTTAAATCGCGTGCGCGGTAAAGCAACATTAGAGAACTCCATGGTGTCAGCCATGCGCCCGACTTTGTCATGTTGTTTGACAAGCTGGTACCGTTTAACCACTGTGCTGCGGCCAAACGGTTTTCCGTCGCCAAATCTGTCACGTATTACTTTAAACACATAGGGAAATGAAGGAAGCGTAAATACTTCCATTACCAAGCCCGGGGTACCCTTTGCGACTTCAAAGCCGTCATTACTATGCGCTAAGTGATCGAGCAACTCGCGATAAAATTCTGATTTACCGTGTTTATGAAAACCGATCGCATTATAAAGTTCAGCACTTGTTTTATTGGGCATCAGTTGATTTAGAAATTTAACTAAGCCCGAAGGAGAGCGTGTATTGACCATAAAATACGCACGCGCAAAGCCAAAAATCACTCGCATTTGAATCGCATTGGTAAGCACTGCATCAATATAGAGCCCTTTATTTACGTCGTGTAAAATGGCAACAATAAAAGGCTGCGTTCCCGATTTTGAAATTACTCGACCAACGATATAGGCGGCTTTATTTCGGTAAAAAGGGGCCTTTAGAATGTCGAAGCGTAGTAAGTGACTTGAATGCCGAACTGTTTTGGATTGATTTAAAAATGCATGCACGAGCTTTTTCACGTCACGTTCTAAATCAATAAAAGAAACTTTAAAATCGAATTGAGTGAAAATTTCTTTAATCGTCGGCTTTAGCCCATTAACGACCGGAAAATAGCTTTTATATTCTTCAGCAATTGGCACAGGTGGAGTAGTTAATGTGCTTTCTACAAAGATGAATTGATTATTAAAGTACTTACGGTGATGCAATCGACAAAACACGGAGTTATAAAATGTTTCAGCAAGTTCGGGTTGTGGATGAAAACTAACAAGTTGCGTGTAACTGTTTTTAATGGCACGCCACAATTTTTCATCTAGGCCATTTAAAGTAAAATGTTCTTTAAGGTAAGAGACGGTTTCATTTACACGTTTATCGTATAAACTTATACGCTTTGCGCTAATATCCTGAATTTCGTCCCAGCCACCGTTCGCGAAGTGCAATTGAACTTGACTTGTTTGCGCTTGGAAAACTCGATAGTGATTGGAAAACCCTTTTAGAATTAGCTGTGCAATGCGGTTACCAAGCCTGTTCACTGAGTATTACCTTTTTCGTGGTGGTTAAGGATTACGTCGATTGCATGATCAACATCGTCGGTCACGACAAACAAATCTAAATCTTCTTGATCAATTAGATTTTCGCGCAGTACCTGAGCCTTTAACCAGTCAACAAGTCCTTGCCAAAATTGACTACCAAATAGCACAATTGGCATTTTTGAAATACGACCTGTTTGCAGTAATGTTAATGACTCAAATGTTTCATCCAGTGTACCAAACCCGCCAGGCATACAAATATAGCCCATTGAGTATTTTAAAAACATGACTTTTCGGGTAAAAAAGTAACGATACTCCATTGGCATGTTTTGATAAGGGTTGGGGAATTGCTCTTTTGGTAACTCGATGTTCAAACCGACTGAGGTGCCGTTTTGCGCCCCTTTATTGGCGGCTTCCATAATGCCCGGACCGCCGCCGGATATAACGGCGATGCCTTTTTTTGAAAGCTTTTCTGCAAGTTCAACAGTGACCTTATAATAGGGATCGTCTTTTGGGGTGCGTGCAGAACCAAAAATTGAGACAGCAGGCCCAAGATCCGATAATTTGTCAAAACTGTCAGCAAATTCACTGATAATACGAAACATGCGCCACGATTCATCGCCTTTTAAGTCATCAATCATTGAGTGGGCGCTCCTTTTTTATTAAAAACCATACACTAATATAATCGGGCAAGTGTCGGTTCGCTTCTCGATAGGCTTCAATACCCGGATAACTGCCTGCTAGATAATCTAACTGATATAGATTATCTTCAAAAGCGCCGCCTGTGTCCGCCAAAATCGCCATGCGATACTCACTTTGTTTTTTAAAGTCGAATTGAGCAAGCATTAAGTGACCCAGTCCAAACTGAAAAATATCACCGGCAAAGGTCACTTCAGGTATGATGGTCACTTTGTTGTTTGCATCTTTTCCGTAACCTAAGATACCCGCTACTTGTTTGAAATACCAGTAGCGTCCTTGTTCATAGGGCTTAATACGTCTATCGTATGCAATCGCATTATTGCGATGAACATTGTATACCTTGGTTTGTCCATTTTGCTCTCCTACAAGTGTACCTTGCATTAGAGCTGCTTCTAAATCAACGCGAGAAAGGTAAGTAAGCGGCGTCGCTAAACCGGTAACTGCACCATCCAGTACTTGTTGTTTTGTGTATTTGTAACGCGTTAAAGACTCTTTTTTGGCCTCTGCTTGCTCTAACGAAAGCTGACGTTCGTCATTTGGGATTTGATAGAGCGCAAAGGGGGCTTGTGCGGTTGGCTCTGCAGACGTTTTTGCTTCGTGAACATAGTATTTTGTCATGAGCACTTTGTCTTTTGGTAGATTTTGCAATAGCGGCTTTTGCTTAGACAAACGACGAGCATGTTCGATATCAGGGGAAAAGCGATAAAAGGTAAAATGTTTACGTAAGAAATCGATATCATTAAGGCGTTTTTTAGCTTTATGTTTGTCTTGTTCGTTTATTTGGCAAATGTATTCGAGAGTTGACTTAATATCATTGTATGTGAGACCAAACTGTTTAAATTTTTGAGCATGTATTACTGCTGAGTCGTAGTTCTGACCATGATTTAAGTATTTCAACGTGCTTTTAGCAACAAGGCATACATTATCTGAATTTGTATTAATATTAAGGGAGTGATCTGGGATTTGCTTGGTAATTTCAAATGCATTCACTGATGCGTGTAATAAAATTACCAACGAAAAAAGTATTTTCATAAAAGTAAGGATAGGTTATCGGCATCGATAGTGTACTTAAATTAACATCATTTTAAAAACACTTATAAAAAACTTGCTCGGTAAAAACGATACTACTGTTTTTGCCATGATTTTAATTCGCTCTGTAACCGTTTTAATTCATCTTCCTGTTTTGCGACCATTTTGTCATATGAAGAAATAATTTCTTGCTGTTCGAATTTCACCTGCTTAGCAAGCTCCGTTCTTTCTTCGGCACTCATTAAGCGATTTAACTTTAATTCGGCTTCTCGGTACTTAACATTTTTTTCACGCTTGTAGGCACGTATTTTACTTTTAGTGCCTTTAATCTGCGACTCAATAACGCGGATCCGTTGCTCTTTATTGACGCGATCTATAGTGTTGTTCGGCAGGCGTAAGTTTTTATCATCGCCTCGAGGGTAATATACTTTAATTGTTTTCTTTTGCGCATCTTTAGCACAGGGGAATTGACTAAATACAACACCCTTGTCAGTTTGGCATTGATAATAGGACTCTTCATTTGCAACGCATAGAGGCGCAATGGTAAACAGTAATAAATATCGATAAATATGTTTCATAATGCTTCCTTGTTCTCACTATAAACATAGTGAAAACAAAGAAGTTACACAAGTTAATCTTTATCAATAAATCGTCGTAGTTTTTTTACACTTTCGACAATTAAAGGCACTTCGAGTTTATCATCAAGCAAAAAGCCTTGCTGTGCTGATTCACTTTGGTGTGTACCATCTTTATAAATGTAGGTAATTTTATCTTTTTTGTATGCGATTAGTGTGTCTTGCGTATAGTTCACACCCGCGCTGCTTTTTGGTGAATAAAAACTGTTGCCAAGCATGACTTGTTTAACCAACTTTGGGCAGTTAAATTTATCAGTAAAGAGGGTTGGTAATAGATCTTGCATTGTGACTAACGAATTGACGTAAGCAACGCGTTTATCACTTGAATACAGGGTTGATTTTACTAGTGGTGAACTTGCTTCAATCGGTAATGCAAACGCGTACGTCACTATATCTTTATCGACCGGCGGAATGTCATCGCTAGAGGTTATAAGTGTTATATTGAGATCCGCATCATGCGTTGACTCTAAATACGTTAGTGCTAGATTTGTAAAGGAAGCGCTAACACCAGATTGTAGCCACGCAGGCTGAGCTCGTTGCTCAGCGATTGGTTTTTTATAGAAGGCCGGTATCGCGTATATTAAGCTAAATAAGTTATCACTTTCGTCCGCTAGTTGAAAAAAATGACTTGTCTTTGCAAATTGTTTAGTGTCTTGTGAAATGAACTGTGACAAGAGCTCATGTGTTTTAAAAATGACAATCTCAGCCTTAGTATTTATATCACTACATTGAGATTCTATTTTTGGTGTTAAATAACTGGCGGTTAAGTTTAATTCGACGTTTTTAGCTTTTTTATACTGTTCGATGTCGATTAAATTATTTTTCGCCAACAAACTTTTAGCGGTTGTTGGATATGAAAGAGGGAGCGTATTGTCTTGTTTTGTAATATCAAGATTAACAGTTGCATCCGCCCAAATATGAATCAAATGACTTGAAACAAAACACAAAACAAACAGACCTGACAACGTCTTTTTATATTGGGTAGCTTGTAAACGGTCAATATGTCGCCATGCGTGATTGCTGGTGATTAATTCGAAGCACAGAATAAATATGACGACACAGCCACTCATAAATATTGATATTGTTGGGTTTGATGATAACGTACTCCAAAATAGTGCAACGATTTGCTCAATGGCACTCATGTTTATATGGTAACCCAAATTGACATAAACGTACGCATCGAACGCCAACAGCGTCATACCGAAAGTCGCTATAATTGCGGCCATCCCGCGAATATGACGCGGATACGGAAAAATTAAGCTAAGCGGAAATATCGTTAGTACAAAACATAAAAACGTTAGAAAACCAATGTGACCAACCCAGTTTAAAGCTAAATAAAGCTGGCCCATTAGAGTGTTCGGCGCATCGTCAGCAATTAAATAAGCAAGGCTTATTATTAATGCCAAAAGTATATTGGAGAAAGTGAACCAATGTCCCCAACTCAATAACTTGCTGGCTTTGGATGCAAATTGACTTTGCGTCGATAAATTCATTTTATTTATTTCTTCTCAACTGAATCGCTTAGTGCAGACGCAAAATTTTCGACAAGTTGTTTACGTTGAGCTGCAGGCACTTTTTCATTAATGATATGTGATAAGGTGTTTCCTAAGCTCATTAAGCTAAGATCTAAGGGTGCTTTATGTTCAACAAGCACTTTTAATAAATCATCGACAAGATTTTCTACTTGTTCATTAGAATATTTTGATAAGATTGGCATTAAAATTAATTCGAAATAATAAAATTGCTCGCATATTAACATTGGAGGCGTGAAAAACAAAGATGACAGTTCAAGTAGATAAACTGGTTGTACATTATGTAGACAAAAACGAAGAGGGTGTTGATATTCATCTACGTAATGACGAAATGCCTGTGAATGAGCGCGTTAATATTTTTATTGAACAATTACACCATGCCTATAACGGTAAACCGGGAAAAGGGTTTTGCGGTTTTAGCGGTGAAAAGAATTCAGTAGTTGCATCTAGTCTTGAAAGCTATCGCCAAGGCGACATGCATTTTTACCATGTGACCGAGCAAGCAGTTACTGTTCTAAAAGAAGAGCTTAACAAATATGCGTTTAATGAAACGGGATATTTAATATTTTGTCATTACCGTTATGTTGCAGATGACTTCGTTTTGATTGCTTTGATTAATGTTAAAGAGCATTATTCGATTACGAGTGAGCTTGATTTAACATCATCACGCCATTTGGACATCAGTAGAATGCAGCTCGCAGCACGAATCGACCTAAATGGTTGGGCGACCAATGCGAATGAAAACCGATTTATTTCGTTTATTAAGGGAAGAGCAGGGCGTAAGGTCGCTGATTTCTTTTTAGATTTTTTAGGGTGTGAAGAAGGAATCGACGCAAAGCAACAATCGAATGTCATGTTAACTGCAGTAGAAGACTATTTATCAGAGCAGGAATACGAAAAAGAAGAGAAAAATGAACTCAGAAAGCAAGTATTTGACTACTGTAATGACTGTGTATCTACGGGAAGTGATGCCGAAGTCGTTGAGCTGTCTGGTACGTTAAGTAAAGGTGATGGACAGAGTTTTGATTCATTTTATAAAGATCAAAACTACGATCTAGAAGATAGCTTTCCTGTTGACAAGAAAACAGTGACTTCAATGGTTAAGTTTTCGGGCCAAGGTGGTGGCGTCAGTGTGAGCTTTGAACGCAAGCATCTGGGTGAAAGAGTACAGTACAACAGTCAAACGGATACGTTAGTTATAAAAGGGATCCCACCTAATTTAAAAGATCAACTCGAGCGCTTTTTTGAAGAGCAATAAATAAAAAAGCCCGTCATAGCAATATGACGGGCTTTTTAGATTAGCTTAATTTACTAAATTGTTTTAGTCATTGCAGCGCTTGCACGGCCCATTGGTTGAATTGAACCAGGTTGTAACTGGCTATTTTCAACTTTTACGCGTGCGTCAACTGGCATTGCGCTTGGCATGACAACATTGTCACTCAATGGCCCAGCGGATGCTTTAGCCATTGGTGCACTTGCGCGTCCTAACGCGATTTTTACCTCTGAGACTTGAGCTATAGGCTTTTCTTCAGCAGGTTGTACGTCTGTGTTAGATGCCTGTACGGTCGTTTCAGCATCGTTCTCGTTAGTGTCTAACACTGATTGTTTAGGTTCAGACGCGCTTTCTACCGGTTGCTCACTGTTTACAACATTTTCATTCGGAGCGTCATCGTCTTTAACCGACGTTGACATATCTGACTTCGATTGCTCTGCGGTTTTTTCATCCAATACTGCACTGGATGTGTCGGCATCACTAGATTCTGCATCTACCACGGGCTCTGAAACTTGCTCTTCAACTGTAGTAGTCTGAGTTGATTCGACGACTGGTTGCTCAGCGGCTGGTTGTTCAGCGATGACGTCAACTTTGTCTTCAGAGGCAATATCTTGATTCGAAGTGGATGCTTCTTCTGCCATAGCCTGATCTGCAACAGGAACAAACCCTGGTGGTTCAGTGGTTGTAATTTGCAGTTCACTGTTACCTTCAGTTGGCTTGCGACGGCGTTGGCCTGCTGCTCGTAAATGACGAGGACTGCGGCGAGTGCGAGTCTTACCTTCTTTCTCAGGTGTATTTTCTGTTGAATTATCGCTGTGTTGCTCAACTACTTTATTCGACTCAGTTGAAACTGCTTGTTCTGCAGCTACATTGTCGTGAGTTGTAACATCAGTTTGCTCGGCCTCAACATTCGCTTCAACAGGTGACGCTTTTGTTTCAGTCGTCTTAGTTGATTTTTGTGCTTTTGCTTTACGCTTTGGCTTGCTTTGCTCTGTTTTACTATCAAGTGACTTTGACGCCGATTGTTTTGCTTCATCAACATGTTTAGTCGTTTCAGCATTTATTACTTCATCATTACTGACTTTAGTTTCTAGTTGCTCTGCGTTTGCTTCTGTTACACGTACCTTCTTGCGCATATTACGACGTTGACGGCGTTCTTTAACTTTTGGTACTTGCGTGTCATCAGTCGTATTCGATTCAACGGCTTCCGCCTTAGGTTTACGGTTTTGTTGATTGCGACGACGTTTGTTTTTCGTGTCATTGCGCTGCTCTGACTTTTCTTGGCGTTCAGTTTGCGCGTTGTCTTTAACCGCTTTATCATCACGATTTTGACGGTTACGTTGGTTTTTACCGCGTTGATTGCGGCGACGGTTGTCATTACCTTGACGGCGATTACGGTTTTGACGCGGTTTCGGTTTTACTTCTTCCTCTTCCGGCGTAAATAATGATTTAAGCCACTTACCAATTTTAGCGAATAGGCCTTCACTTTCCTTTTGTTGCACAGGTTGCGCAACCGGTGCAGGCTCACTTGGAACAACAACACCTTGCAAAACAGGTTGTTCTTTTACTGCTTTGGTTTGTTTTGGTTGTGGTGTTTGCGCCTTTACTTCTGGCGTTTTGACCTGTGCGTAGCTCACCGACTCAATCGTTTCGTCCTGCTTCAAACGCAATACTTCGTAATGTGGCGTTTCCATGTGCTGATTAGGTACAATCACCACATCACAGTCGTGACGCTTTTCTATACGGCGAACGCTTTTACGTTTTTCATTTAGAAGGTAGGCCGCAACAGCAACAGGGACCTGAGCGTTCACTTGCTCTGTATTGTCTTTAATTGCTTCTTCTTCGATTAAACGAAGGATCGATAACGCAATTGACTCGTTAGAACGTACCGTACCTTGGCCGTTACAACGAGGACATGAACCTTGGCTTGCATCACCAAGTGACGGACGCAAACGTTGACGCGACATTTCAAGAAGGCCAAAACGTGAGATTTTGCCAACTTGAACGCGTGCGCGGTCAGGCTTCACTGCATCTTTTAAACGGTTCTCAACTTCACGCTGATGGCGCGGCGGCGTCATATCGATAAAGTCAATAACAATCAGACCACCTAAATCGCGAAGTCTTAATTGACGTGCTATTTCATCAGCTGCTTCTAAATTGGTGTTGAGTGCCGTCTCTTCAATATCACCGCCTTTAGTTGCTTTTGACGAGTTAATATCGATAGAGGTTAATGCTTCTGTCGGATCGATAACAATCGAACCGCCGGATGGCAGGCGTACTTCACGTTGGAATGCAGATTCTATTTGACTTTCTATTTGATAATGTGTGAATAAAGGAACATCACCTTTATATAGCTTAACGCGATTAATAAAATCCGGTCTAAAGCGTTCAATGTGGGCGCGGGCTTCGTCAAATACACGTTGTTTATCAATTAATATTTCGCCAATATCACGGCGTAAATAGTCACGGATCGCGCGGAAAATTACATTACTTTCTTGGTGAATCAAAAATGGGGCTGGGCCACTTTCTGATGCATTCTTAATTGCATCCCAGTGCACTAAAAGCGCTTTTAAATCGTATTCAAGTTCTTCGAATGATTTACCAACACCAGCAGTACGTACGATTAGACCCATACCACGTGGTAATTCTAAACGACTGAGCGCTTCTTTTAGCTGCGTTCTTTCGTCGCCTTCGATGCGACGAGAAATACCGCCTGCGCGAGGGTTATTTGGCATCAATACCAAATAGCTACCGGCAACACTGATAAAGGTCGTAAGTGCAGCGCCTTTTTGGCCGCGTTCTTCTTTATCAACTTGAACAATGACTTCTTGACCTTCTTTTATAACATCCTTGATATTTGGACGCCCATTGAAGGTGTAGTCTTTTGGAAAATAGTTGCGAGCAATTTCTTTTAGTGGCAAGAAGCCATGCCTTTCGGCACCATAGTCCACAAATGCGGCTTCTAGGCTTGGTTCTACACGGGTAATTTTACCTTTGTATATATTGGCTTTTTTTTGTTCGTGGCCAGGGCTTTCGATATCAAGATCGTAAAGACGCTGTCCATCAACCAGTGCTACGCGCATTTCTTCTGCTTGCGTTGCATTGATTAGCATACGTTTCATATTGTTACTCTAATTTTTTCATTAGAGCCCAATGTACATATAACGCACAGACACCCAACTTATTGTGCAGTCTCACGACTGGGCTGTCTGGGAGGGAGATTAACCCTACAAATATTTTCACATAGTGGTGATATGAATATACAAGATTAATTTGTATTAATGCTTTCTATCTTTACTTCAAGTATAAGGCAGTGTTGTCATCTTATACTGATACCCTTGTCTTTGGGCTGTACTTGCAATTAAGTAATTCATATTATCGGCCACTATGTGGCTTTAACTAATACGTTTTTCGTCACTTCATAGTTCAGACAAACATATTTTGGTTTAATTCTCGTTCTGAACGAAATAAGGCAAGAGGCTCTTATATAATCGTTTCATTCGTATTTTTGTCAATTTGATAATGCGGTCCGTTGTTGACAATCTATTACACGCATTGTCTCAGGTTACCTACACATGTGCTTTAGAATTCATTAAAAGCTTTTGAAAAGCGAGCTTGAATCTGTATGATCAGTTCTAAAGTGTGCAACAAACATTATTTTTGTACAAAAATACACCAAATTCCTGCTTACCAGGTAATTTTCAGTGGGATTATCCCATTAATGTGACCAAGTTAGCAACTAAATTATTACTTAAATCAGTGATTAGGCAATGTTAGAAAACCTCGCAACGCAAGTTAATTTTATTACTATCGACGAAGACCACCATGGTCAACGAATTGACAACTACTTTATTACTAAATTAAAGGGCGTGCCAAAAAGTGCAATTTATCGTATTTTGCGAAAGGGGGAAGTAAGGGTTAATAAAAAACGCGTTAAGCCTGTATACAAATTGCAGGCGGGCGATGTAGTGCGCATTCCGCCAATTAAAGTGGCTGAGCGCGAAGAGTTTGTGCCGAAAAACTTAGACAAGGTCGCAAAGTTAGAAGAATGTATCTTGTTTGAAGATAAATACGTTATTGTTATCAATAAGCCGTCAGGGATGGCTGTTCACGGCGGTAGTGGCTTAAGTTACGGGTTAATTGAAGCGCTCCGCTCGTTGCGACCAGATGAACGTAATCTCGAATTGGTACATCGCCTAGACCGAGATACGTCTGGTTGTTTGCTCGTTTCTAAACGACGTTCAGTGCTACGACATCTTCATGAACAACTGCGTGATAAAACAATGGACAAGAACTATTGGGCACTGGTTGACGGGAGCTGGGCAAGCAAAATTAAAAATGTTACTGAGCCACTACGCAAAAATACATTGCAATCTGGTGAGCGAGTCGTTCGTGTAGATCCAGAACAAGGGAAACCGAGCCATACGCGTTTTCGAGTCTTAGAGCGTTTTAATGAGCTAGCAACACTCGTGCAAGCATCGCCTGTGACGGGCCGAACTCACCAGATTCGCGTACACACGCAATGTAAAGGGCATCCTATTGCTTGTGATGACAAATACGGTGTTGCTGAGTTTGACGTCGAAATGAGAAAAGCCGGACTTAAACGTCTTTTTTTACATGCCCATGACTTGACATTTATTCATCCTAAGTTGGAAGAAAAAATGACCGTAACTGCACCACTTGATCAAAATTTAACGCTGACGCTCAATAATTTACGTCGCGATAAGTAGTCGTTAGAAAGCGAACCGAATTGGTTCGCGCTACTCTGGTAATTGCGCCATTATTTATTATTGCAATAATAAATCGAATTCCCAATTGCTTAGTAACTCATTTAATGCGATTAATGGCAATCCAATGAGTGCATTTGGGTCGCGTCCATCTAAACTTTCAAATAAAGTAATGCCTAACCCTTCGCTTTTAAAACTTCCAGCGCAATTAAGTGGCATCTCTTTGGCTATATAGGCCTTAATTTGTTCATCACTTAGTGCTTTAAAGATAACGTTAAAGCGTTCTAAGTGGTATTGATAACGATCGAACTCGATATCGTAAAGAGCTAACCCAGTTAAAAATTGAACGGTTTGGCCGCTAAATTGACGCAATTGAGCTATCGCGTTATCGACAGTATGTGGTTTTCCAAGAATATTAGCGTTAAAGAGCGCAACTTGATCGGAACCAATAGCCCACCCATGTTGAAACACGTTAGCACTCGCTTTAGCTTTTTCTATAGCAAGTCGCCTCACTAATTGCTCTGGTGGTTCATTCGCTTTAACACTTTCATCTATGTCAGGTGAAAAGGTTTCAAAATTTTTTACAACTTTTTGTAATAGTTGCTTACGAAAAGGTGAACTTGACGCTAAAATAATCGACTGAGACATAGTTTTTAATTGCATGCGTTACTTTTTGCGCAGAATAGTGCCCAAACGGCGTAAATGCAAAGGAAAGTTGAATTTTATTTTGACTATAAGAGTAACTATCTATATGATGCAGCCCCTATGCAAAAAGTGAAGATTCCTATCACGCTCGATCCGGTTAGAGCGGCGCAACGTGGACTTTCGTATGAAGGTGTCGTGCCCTTTGACACATTAACTCGCTTAGGTGAGGTAGTAACGGCTGGAGATAGTGAGGTACAAGTAAACGTTCATTGCAAAAAAGATAAGCAAGGTAACAACGTAATTGCAGGTAATGCGAGTACAAAAGTTGTTTTGCAATGTCAGCGATGTAATGAAGATTTAGGGTTGGATTTGGAACTAGAATTTGCTTACTCGCCGGTTGGCATTGGTAAGTCGTCAGAGCATCTGCCGGAATACTATGAAATTGCTGAGATGGACGAGGATGGTGAAATTAATCTTCATCGACTTATAGAAGATGAACTTATGCTCGCTATCCCTATTATACCTGCGCACGAAGATTCGAATTGTCAATATTCGGAACAACCTTTGAGCTTTGGTGAAATAGAAGCAAAAGACGACAAACCAAATCCATTCGATATTTTGAAACAACTTAAGAAAGATTCTTAGGAGAAGGCTAATGGCTGTACAAAAAAGCAAAAAGTCTCGCGCTAAGCGTGGTACTCGTCGTTCACACGACGCAATAAGTGGTCCAACTCTAACTGTAGATTCGGTATCAGGTGAAACTCATCGTCGTCACCACGTTACTGCTGACGGTTATTACAAAGGTGTTAAAGTAGTTTCTTAATTTAGGAACTGATTTGATGTCTAATCTAACCATTGCGTTAGATATAATGGGGGGCGATTATGGCCCCCGTTTTTCGTTGCCAGCCGCAGTTGATGCCGTAAACAAATACGATAAACTGACGCTTATTCTATGTGGTAACGAAGGTCTCATTCGAGATGAACTCAATAAACTTGATTCTCTTCAGCATCCTCGCCTTATAATTCAGCATTGTACTGAAGTCGTCAACAATGACGATAAACCATCGCTTGCACTGCGCAGTAAGAAAGATTCATCAATGCGTGTTGCGCTCAATTTAGTTAAAGAAGGCCGTGCCCAAGCTTGTGTGTCTGCTGGTAATACCGGTGCATTATTCGCAATGGCATATTGCGTATTAAAGATGTTGCCCGGAGTCACGCGACCCGCGCTTATTTCGTCGGTACCAACCCAAACTCCTCGGCCTGTTTATTTACTTGATTTGGGTGCTAATGTGAGCGCGGATGCGGATGCCTTATTTGAGTTTGCAGTAATGGGCAGTGTGGTTGCTGAGCAGTCTCAATCAATCGATGCTCCACGTGTTGGCTTACTTAACATTGGTGCTGAAGACATAAAAGGGCATGACGAAATTAAGCGTGCTGCTAGTTTGTTTGAACAAAGTAACCATCTTAATTATATCGGCTACTGCGAAGGTACTGACATATTTTCAGGAAAGGCTGACGTGATTGTATGTGACGGTTTTGTCGGCAATATTGCGCTTAAAACATGCGAAGGTATCGCTAAAATGATTTTGCATAAATTAAATAAAGCGCTAAAAAAGCATGTGTTTTATAGGTTTTTAGCACTATTACTTTTTCCTGCAATAAAAAAGCTCTATAAACGGGTGAACCCCGACCAGTATAATGGTGCAAGTTTGGTAGGATTACGCGGTATTGTTGTTAAGAGCCATGGTAACGCCAATCAAAATGCGTTTTTGGCTGCTATTGGCGAAGCCGTTAGAGAAGTTGAAAAACAACTGCCAGCAAAAATACAAGCTAAATTTGAGCAAGTTATTGCTGAACGAAGTGTTGAAGATAAACTCTCTGAAACGGTAACAGCCGATTCGTCGCTGAACTCTGTTGAAAAAAGTAAATAAGATATATACAACTTATTCGCTTTAAACATACGTTACACGATACTGCTGGGAGAATGTAAAATAAGAACGACGCATCGACCCGCACTAACACACTTGATTTTAATGTTATTTGTTGTAAAAACGAATAATTAATTTTTATAAAGAAGACCCTATGTCACAAAATACAGCTATAACTTTTCCAGGCCAAGGTTCACAGTCGGTAGGCATGTTAAGCGAACTACTCGCTGAATCTGACGTGGTTAAAAGCACATTCGAAGAAGCGTCACAGGCGCTAGGCTACAACCTCGCGGAACTAGTATTAGACGGACCTGCCGAAAAATTAAATGAAACGCATCGTACGCAACCAGCTCTTCTAACCGCAAGTGTTGCGATATACCGCCATTATTTAGCACAGGGTGGCAATCAGCCTACCGCAATGGCGGGTCATAGCTTAGGCGAATACTCAGCATTGGTATGTGCTGGTGTTATTTCATTAACCGATGCGGTTAAACTTGTTGAAAAACGTGGTTTATATATGCAAGAAGCGGTACCTGCGGGTACGGGCGCAATGTACGCAATAATTGGTTTGGCAGATGACGCGATTGCTGATGCATGTGAGCAAGCAAGCCAAGGTGCGGTCGTTTCACCTGTCAACTTTAACTCTCCAGGCCAAGTCGTTATCGCTGGCGAAAAAGAAGCGGTTGAGCGTGCTGGGGCGTTATGTAAAGAAGCAGGTGCTAAACGAGCACTGCCACTTGCCGTGAGCGTGCCGTCGCATTGCGCACTTATGAAACCAGCAGCTGAAAAGCTTGCTGCGGATCTTGAAAATATTACATTCAATGAACCTAAAGTACCTGTTATTAATAATGTTGATGTTGCTGCACAAAAAGATGCAAGTGCAATTAAAGATGCTTTAGTTCGTCAACTTTATAGTCCTGTACGTTGGACCGAAACAGTGCAAAAATTTGCTGCCGACGGTTTGACCACAACATATGAATTTGGTCCTGGTAAAGTTCTTACCGGACTTGCAAAACGAATCGATAAATCAGTTAGTTGCACAGCAGTTAATGATTTAGCATCTGTATCAAGCGCACTTAACGCGGAATAAATGGATAGAAATATGAGTAGTTTGTTCTCTTTAGAGGGTAAAGTTGTTTTAGTAACGGGCGCAAGCCGAGGTATTGGTAAGTCAATTGCTGAGATGTTAGTAGCACATGGCGCAACTGTAGCGGGTACTGCAACAAGTGACGGTGGCGCTGCTAAAATCAGCGATTATTTAGGTGATAATGGTAAAGGGTATGCCCTTAACGTTACTGACGCAGATTCAATTAGCGACACTTTAGCTGCGATTAAGGCTGATCTTGGCGATATTAATGTGTTGGTCAATAACGCAGGTATTACGCGCGATAATTTGCTTATGCGAATGAAAGATTCAGAATGGGATGACATTATCGATACAAACCTGTCGTCGATATTCCGTCTATCAAAAGCCGTTTTACGCCCGATGATGAAGAAAAAGAATGGTCGAATCATCAACATTGGTTCGGTTGTTGGTACTATGGGTAACGCGGGACAAGCAAATTATGCAGCAGCAAAAGCGGGCGTAATTGGTTTTACAAAATCAATGGCACGTGAAGTTGCATCACGTGGTATTACTGTAAATGTTGTTGCGCCAGGGTTTATTGCAACCGATATGACTGATGAACTCACTGATGAGCAAAAAGCAGCGACACTTGCAAATGTGCCTGCAAATCGTCTTGGTAATCCAGATGAAATTGCAGCGGCAGTAACCTATTTAGCATCAGATGCAGCCGCCTATGTAACAGGTGAAACATTACACGTAAATGGCGGCATGTATATGCTTTAACTTTGTTGTTAAAGAAAATACGTAAACTTTAACGATTTTGAGTTGAAATTGCTGCTAAAATAGGCGATAAATAAATAGTTTTTGAAATATGAGGTTCGACCAGACAATAAAAATAGGTTTGAATCTTGAATCAAAAAATTTTGCAGCGTAAACTACGCCGCAATCTGAAAAAATAACGCACAGCGTTTTTAATAAAGGAAAAAAGAATGAGCAACATCCAAGAACGTGTTGAGAAGATCATCGTTGAGCAACTAGGTGTTCAAGCAGAAGAAGTAAAATTAGAAGCATCATTCGTTGATGATCTAGGTGCAGACTCTCTAGACACAGTTGAATTAGTAATGGCTCTTGAAGAAGAATTCGATACAGAGATCCCTGACGAAGAAGCTGAAAAAATCACTACAGTTCAAGCTGCAGTAGATTACGTTACAGCTCACGCAGAGTAATCAAAAAATTAAATTAAAGGCAGCACAAGCTGCCTTTATGTTTTTAAAAGCCCGTGTTAGGGCTTTTATGTTATCTGGGAAAAATTAATCTGGAGGATACTGTGGCAAAACGTCGAGTTGTAGTTACTGGCCTAGGTATGTTAACCCCGTTAGGCAATGATGTTGAATCAACATGGCAAGGTTTACTGAATAGTAAAAGTGGAATCGATTTAATCACCCACTTTGACACAACAAACTTTGGTACTAAGTTCGCAGGAACAATTAAGGACTTTGATGCATCGCTGTATATGTCGAAAAAAGACACAAAGAAAATGGATTTATTTATCCAATACGGTGTTGCGGCAGGTGTTCAGGCACTTAAAGATTCAGGATTAGAAGTAACGGAAGAAAATGCTGATCGTATCGGCGTTGCTGTTGGTTCTGGTATTGGTGGACTGACATTAATTGAAGAAAACCATGTTAAGTTACTTAATAGTGGGCCTCGTAAACTTTCTCCTTTTTATGTTCCATCGACAATTATCAACATGATATCTGGCCATTTATCAATAATGCATGGTTTGCGTGGGCCAAATATTTCAATTGTTACCGCATGTACAACAGGCCTTCATAATATCGGGCATGCAGCGCGCATGATAGCGTATGGTGATGCAGATGCTATGGTTGCCGGTGGTGCTGAAAAAGCGTCTACACCTATTGGTATGGGTGGCTTTAATGCAGCACGTGCATTATCAACACGTAATGATGACCCGCAAGCTGCATCTCGACCGTGGGACAAAGACCGCGATGGCTTTGTACTATCCGACGGGGCAGGCGTTATCGTACTAGAAGAGTATGAGCATGCCAAAGCTCGTGGTGCAAACATCTATGCTGAACTCGTTGGGTTTGGTATGAGTGGCGATGCATATCATATGACATCACCACCAGAAGACGGTGCTGGTGCAGCACTTGCAATGAAAAACGCACTTAACGATGCGCAAGTTAACGCAGAACAAGTTGGTTATATCAATGCACACGGTACCTCAACACCAGCTGGCGATATTGCTGAAACATCGGCTGTTAAATCTATTTATGGTGCAGCTGCAAGTGATGTGATGGTTAGCTCGAGCAAGTCTATGATGGGCCATTTACTCGGTGCAGCAGGTTCTGTTGAATCGATCGTGTCTATCTTATCGTTACGAGACCAAAAAGTGTCTCCTACAATCAATTTAGACAACCCGAGTGAAGGGTGTGACCTAGATTATGTGCCGCATATTGCGAGAGATGCGAAATTGGAGTATGCGTTATGTAACTCGTTTGGCTTCGGTGGCACAAACGGTTCGTTATTGTTTAAGAAAGTTTAGCATTAATGAGTTGCTAGCTTCGCAATACAGTGCTTGTTATACTCGCAGTCAATAATTGGCACTGAGTGTAAAACAAGTAATAAGGAATAGCCTGATTTGGTAAGTTTTATTGTCAAAATCAGGCTTTTTAATGAAGAAAAAACGATTGATACAAAATCATGCTCAACATCAAGTCAGTATTGATGACCGCGGCTTAAACTATGGCGATGGTTTTTTTACAACCGCAAAAGTTGTTAATTCCCGTATTGTTTTTTGGCAGCATCATGTAAATAGATTGATTACCTGCCAGCAAAAGCTGTCTTTTCCTCCACTAAATTTTTATCATATCGAAAAAGAAGTGCAGCAGCTCATCAACGGTGTCGAACTCGGTGTAATAAAAATACTCGTTACACGTGGCACTGGCGGGAGAGGATACGCAGTGCCAGAACCAGCAAAGCCAAACTATATTATAAAGCTCACCCCCTATCCGGATAATTACAATCAATTAAAACAAACTGGTGTTGAACTTGATGTTGTTGATTTTAGACTCGGCCACCAGCCTTATTTTGCAGGCTTAAAAACACTTAATCGTTTAGAGCAAGTAATGATAAAAGATGAGCTTGCCAAGCGTAACTTAAATGATGGTATTGTGCTTGATATAACACAAAACGTGATTGAAACCTCGATGGCAAATATAATTTGGTTTAGAGATGGAAAATGGTATACGCCAAAATTGGATAAATGCGGCATACAAGGTGTTTTTCTTACGGCATTAAAGGAGCACCTGAAAATTTGTAGTGTTGATGCAAACCTTGATACTGTGTTAGACAGTGACGCGGTATTTTGTTGTAATAGTTTACTTGGTATTTGCGCCGTAACCAAAATCGGTCGCAATGAATTTTGTATTGAAAGGGCACATCACCTTAGCTCTCAATACGCGTTCTCTGAGGTTGAGCATGATTAAAAAAATCTTATTTAGTATGATTATTTTGGTTACTCTGTTGCTTGCCTTTACCGTACACAAATATACTGAATTAACTAACAGTCGGTTGAATTTGCCAGCCGCGAGCTTGTTTGAAGTAAAACAAGGAACCAACTTAACGAAACTGTGCGAACAATGGCGGGCAAAGTCGTGGTTTTCGCAATGCACTGAACTAAAACTATACGCGAAATTTTTTCCATCAGTAACACTGTTAAAAGCGGGTGTATATGAACTGAAAAGCGATAATGTGTTGCGTGTTTTACAAAAAATTAAGCAAGGACAAGTACACCAGTTTAGTGTGACATTTATTGAAGGCTATACATATAAACAGCTATTGAGTACCCTCAAAGCCACTGATTACATCACTCACAGTACTGAACTAGAATTAGCAAACGCTGTTGTTCGATTTGGCATTTCTCAAACTAACCCGGAAGGGTGGTTTTATCCAGATACATATCACTTTAAGGCAGGCGATAGTGATATTTCAATACTGCAACGCGCGCATAATAAAATGGTGAATGTGTTAGAAAACGCATGGCTTTCACGTCAACAAAATTTACCAATAAATTCGCCCTACGAAGCACTTATCTTAGCTTCAATAATCGAAAAAGAGTCGGGAGTAGGTGCGGAACGCCCTCTTATTGCGAGTGTATTTATAAACCGTTTGAATAAAAAGATGCGCCTACAAACCGATCCCACAGTGATTTACGGAATTGGTGATGAGTATGAGGGTGATATAACGCGAGCTCATTTAAAGCAAAAGACGCCGTATAACACATATCGGATTGATGGTTTACCACCAACCCCGATAGCGATGCCGTCGCAACAATCATTACATGCCGCACTGAACCCGTTAGAATCACCGTATTATTATTTCGTTGCAAATGGCGAGGGAAAACACACGTTTTCTGAAACGCTTCAGCAACATAACATGGCGCTGCGCCAATATTTACAAAAGTTAAAGAATGACAGCTAAATTTATCGTTATAGAAGGTCTCGAAGGAGCCGGGAAATCAACAGCAATTGCGTTATGCCAATCGCTTCTAACAAAAAATAATATCGAATTCATCAATACTCGAGAGCCAGGCGGTACGCCGTTGGCCGAGCAATTACGAAGTTTAGTTAAACAAGAGCATGATGAAAAGGTTGCAAGTTCAACCGAACTATTACTTATGTATGCGGCACGAGCGCAGCTTGTTGAAAATGTTATTAAACCCGCTCTCGAAAATAACACATGGGTACTAGGGGATCGTCACGATTTGTCATCACAAGCTTATCAAGGTGGTGGTCGTGGTATTGACAAACAGCATTTATTAAATCTCGGTGATATAGTTCTACAAGGGCTAAAACCTGATTTAACGATTTACCTCGATATTGACCCCAAAATAGGGCTTGAACGTGCACAAAGCCGTGGCGAGCTTGATCGTATTGAGCAAGAAGCATTGTCATTTTTTGAACGTACACGTCAAGCTTACTTAGATGTTGTTAATGCAGATGAATCCGTTGCTTTGGTGGATGCATCACAATCAATTGACAACGTGCATCGTGATATAGCAAATGTTCTGTCGCAGTTTATAGAGGACGTTAAGTGAACAACACGTGGTTTGATGACCACCTTATATCATTAGATAAAGCATTTCGCAACGAACGCTTACACCACGGGATTGCAATCTTTGGCAATGGCGGTGTGGGTGAAGTTGAGTTCGCACAGATGCTTTCAAACTATTTGTTATGCGAGAACTCAAAAGCGGCGTCAGCGTGCAAGCACTGTAAAGCATGCAACTTATTTGCTGCGGGCACACATCCAGACAAGTTAGAGGTAATGCCAAATAATGGCTCTATTGGCATTGAAGCGATTCGAGCGATTACCCCATTTTGCCAAACCAGTAGTGCACTGGGTTACAATAAAGTTGTTGTTATTCGACATGCTGATAGCATGACATTAGCTGCGGCCAATGCGCTTCTTAAGACGTTAGAAGAACCTGCTGAAAATTGTTACATCCTATTAGTAAGCCAAAGTAAGAATACGCTTCCGGCCACAGTGCTAAGTCGTTGCCTTTTACTAGACTTAATTGTGACTAAAGATCACGGTAGGGCATTTTTAGCGGATCATTTTGGCCAGGCACTACTTGATAAACCATGGAGTGAATTTTTTTACCAGCAACCGATGCGTTTGTATCAAGATGAATTTGCAAACTTTGAACAAATTGATTTTATATATTCGGCGTGCCTGTCGATTTGCGAAGGGCGTATAACAGTACAAGATACAGAAAAATTAATTGATATTTTAAAACAAAACCTTGACTATATGGCAAGTTTCACTGATTTTTGTTTGAGCTATACTAGTACAATGTTAGGCGCCAAGCGTTTAGATTTTATCGAATATAGTATACGTGTTTCATTAATTAGAGATTTAGAAGTAACAGTGGCGAATATTACAGGCATTAATATTGCGCTTCAGCTGCAATCATTTATTAATCAAATAAAATAAAAGGCAATGTTTTGCAAGAATTATTAGTCGACATCGAAGATGTCAGGGAATTATATAAGAGTTATATGCCATTTATTAAAACAGGTGGTTTATTTGTGCGCTCAAATATGCAATTTGAAATGGCACAACCACTTGCACTTCGAATTACGTTACCTGATTCGTTAGAAGATGATGTAGTAACCGGAGCTGTTGTATGGGTAACGCCGCAAGGAAGTCAAAACTCTAGCCCAGCAGGTGTGGGTGTTAGTTTTATAGACGATAAAAATCAAGTTCGTGATAAAATCGAAAAAATGCTCGGAGGTATGTTAAACTCCAGTGATCCAACCTATACCATGTAGTAAATAGCGTGATAATCGACTCTCATTGTCATCTTGACAGATTAAAATTTGATGAGCTAGGCCATGACTTAGCTCAAGTTCTAGACCAAGCACGAGCAAAGCAAGTTGAACATTTTTTATGTGTTTCAGTAACACTTGACCAGTTTCCGAGTATGCTCGAGAAAATAGCGCAGTTTGATGACGTTTCAGCGTCCTGTGGTGTGCATCCCCTTGATCAAAAGGACGCACTTGATAGCGAATTATTGTTGTCACTTGCAAAGAGCGATAGAGTCGTCGCGATCGGTGAAACGGGGCTAGACTATTATTACAGTGAAGAAACAAAGCAAGTTCAGCTTGAGTCGTTTGTAGGTCATATCGATATCGCTAATCAATTAAATAAACCACTAATTATTCATACGCGAGATGCAAAAGAAGATACGTTGAACTTAATGCGTGCACACCACGCTGATAAATGCGGTGGCGTATTGCATTGTTTTACCGAAGACTGGGATATGGCTAAACGAGCAATCGATCTCGGATTTTATATTTCAATTTCGGGTATTGTGACCTTTAGAAACGCATCAGCACTTAGAGATGTCGTGAAACAGATCCCGCTTGATCGCTTATTGATTGAAACAGATTCACCTTATTTAGCACCGATGCCGCATCGTGGAAAAACCAACCAACCCGCGTATGTACAAGATGTTGCCTACTTTATATCCGATCTTAAAGGGGTTAGTTATGCTGAGCTTGCAACAAGTACAACAAATAATTTTTACTCCCTTTTTCCATTAGCAAAACGCGCCTAAGCGAGCGCCTTGATGAACATTCCATTGATTCTATCAGGGCCCGCGATTCGGCGTGCTGCGAAAGATAATGTATGCATTAGTGTCGTTACCAGCGAACACTGTGACCTTAAGATCGAGTTAGCGGTAGCTGTTCCTTATCAGCAAAAAGTTGAAACAGTCCAATTAGGTACGCATTTATTTCTTCATTTTATTGTTTTAACATCAAGTCCTGAGCGGCATTTTTGTACCGATGAACAAATTGAATATCGTTTGTTTTGTGACGAGCAGGTAGTTGACTTAAGCCAATTCTATTTGGCTGGTCAAAAGAGTCTCGGATTTGTCATCCCGAATACGCTAAATCAGTTTTTTCACGGTTCATGTCGAAATCCTCATCACCCAAGCGCCGATAGTTTGGTCGCCGCGGCAACTGAATTAGCGACGGCGCGCGCAAAGGGAAGTTCGAATCCAAATTTATTATTGATGTCCGGTGATCAAATTTACGCCGATGATGTCGCTGGGCCCATGTTGATAGCAGTTCAAGCGCTCATAACACGTCTTGGCATTTTTCGAGAGTCGACGCTAATCGAGGGTGTTTCGCCGGTTTCGAGTGACAACCTTTATAAACGGGCTGAGCTGCTCCCTAATACGCCATGGCAAGAACGCAGTAAAACCGAACTAGGGTATTGGTTGAGACGGGATAAGATTCATTTTACGAGTTTAAAGTCGAAAAATCACTTAGTCCATTTTGAAGAATTCGTTGCGCTTTATGTGCTCACAACGAGCCATACATGTTGGCAACTGATTTTAGACGAATATCAGGTCTTTGATACAAATTGTATGTCGCTTGCAACACTCTTTGAACAAGAGAAACTAGCAATTGATGAGTTTATTAAAGGCTTGCCTGATGTTGAACGCTTACTCGCTAATATAAGCTGTTTAATGATGTTTGATGACCATGATGTGACCGATGACTGGAATTTAACTGCTGATTGGGAAGTGGGGATCAGTAGTAACCAGGTTAGCCGTAGAATAGTCGCAAACGGACTTATTTCATATCTCCTGTTTCAAGGTGCGGGGAATGACGCACTTGAAAAAACCAATTCATTGATAGCTCAGTTTAAGCAGTGTTTAATTGAAGATACATGGCGGTTTGAGGAATTCGATACAACAATTACGGAATTTGGAGATTGGCACTACGCATTAGACACCAATCCGAATGTAATCGTATTAGATACCCGTACGCACCGCTGGCGCAATGAGCAAAATTTTGATGAGCCTTCCGGTCTTATGGATTGGGAATCCTTATGTGAATTAGAAAATAAACTCATTAATAAAGAGCATGTTGTTATTGTATCACCAGCGCCTGTATTTGGCGTTAAGTCAATTGAGGCAATTCAAGCTGGTTTTAACATTTGTGGGCAACCTTTATTAGTTGATGTTGAAAATTGGATGGCTCACGAAGGGGCTGCACGAAAGCTTATGCAAATGTTTAAACGAGCTGACACGCCAGTGGAAACACTGATATTGTCAGGAGACGTACATTATTCATTTTGTTTTTCAGTAAAAGCGCGATTTAAAAATCGTGACAATCGAATTTGGCAGTTAACAGCGAGTGGTATAAAGAATGAGTTTCCAAATACGTTGCTCGACAAACTTGATCGCTTAGACAATATATTTTACGGCAAATATAGCCCACTCAATTTCTTTACCAAACGTTGGCAAATGAAGGTTGATAAACATTTAACTAAAACCACGTCACGTCATCTTGTGGGTCGTTCAGCAATTAGCATGATCACACTCGATAACGGTAAGCTGGTACGCTACGAATTGCTACACGGCGATGGTTCACACAGTGAGTTTGAGCTTTAAAATGACAACGTGTGTTAGGCGGAGAGTTTTCCCTGAATTGGTATTATCGTAATTACGCAATGCCATTTGGCTAAAACTGCCTAAATATGCCGTTTAACGCGGCAAATTAGACTTAATTTTAATGGGAAAGGCTTGAAAAAAATTGCCCAGGACCAATCCGAATTGTCCTGGGCTTAGGGGAATGGCTCATTTGAGCCGTGCGCTAACTCTAAAATACTTTTACAATTCATTTAGGGAGAAGTGTTAAAGTAATTCTAAGTTTAGACCCCATATTAACAAAAAGGAAATTTTTTCGTAAAAAATATTTAACATAAAAACAACCACTTATAAATTAATTGTAATTTTTTGTACATAAGACTAACAATTAATCCCAAAGTTATTCCCAAGTTATTAACTGGTTATTTTTTATTAAACTACGGGGTAGATTGTTCTTAATTTTACTCTGCTGCCACTTACCTAGGCCAATGCCTGTCTCACATAACATCAGTATCACTTCTCCTTTGCTATTAGGATTAATGCTCAATTTGATATCTTGTCCTTTAAAGTAGCTCATAGCCTCAGAAATACTTAGTTGATAGGTGTTCTTCTGCGCTAAATGGGCAAAACAAGTTGCAAATTCATGACACAGTCTAAAGCCATTTTTGTGGATTGTTGCTACCTGTATGCCGATGCGACTGTATTTGATCTTTTCTGATAGTGCATCGAAGCAGTCTGGAAATAGCCAAAGCTCTTTGTCACGCATCATTAAGCTCCCAGGTAAAGAACGTATGCCGAATTGAGAATCTAATTCCCTGAAAAACAGCTCTGTTTGTTTCTTACTATATGCAACGAATGGAAAACGACCTTTTTTGGTTTTTATATTTGGGTTTGCTACATGGGCTTGCTTTTTGAACTTGGCAACAAAGAACCCTTCTGTATCGAAAATTTGCGGCCATACATGTAAATAGCCTTCATCTGTTACGATCTTTTCAGCACCTGGAAATAAGTTATCTAACGGCTCGATTGTTATACAGTCAGCAAATGTATTAAGCAGGTGGCGACATACATCTTGGTTCTCAAGTGGCGTTAAGGTACATGTTGAATATACAAGCGTACCTCCCGGCTTTAGCGCATAAAACGCACTTTCGATAAGTGACTTCTGAACGTTTGCGATGTCTTGGTTTGATTCAACGGACCAGTTTTTTAACGCGTCAGGATCTTTTCTAATCGTTCCTTCACCTGAGCAAGGTGCATCCAATAGAATATGGTCAAAACACGTTTCCATGTAGTCGCCAAAAATCGACGCATCAAAATGCGATAACGCAACATTGGCTATTCCTAAACGCTGCATGTTTGCGCTCAAAGACTTTAAGCGAGAGGACGAGTATTCATTTGCAACGAGAACGCCAGTGTTGCTTTGAGCGTTCGCAATTTGAGATGTTTTACTACCGGGCGCTGCAGCCATATCGAGCACATGGCAGTCCGTAATATCTTGGTTAAAAGTAAGCGCTGATACAGGCATCATTGAACTTGCTTCTTGTGAATAAATTGCCCCGCTTAAATGGATGTCAGTGTTGCCAATTGACAACGCTTGTTGTTCGTCTGGGCGCGAAACCCAGAACCCCGCATCACACCATGGAACTTGCTCGATTTGCCAGTTATTAATTTCAGCGTACTTTTTGAACTGGTCAATTGTCATTTTTTGTGTGTTGACTCGGACCGCTGGACGAAGTGGCGATTGGCACGTCTTAATATAATCATCAAGTGTTAAGTGCGCAGGTAAATAGGATTTTACATCCTCAATAAACGTATCTGGAATATATGTATTTGGCGTCACTAATTTGTCCATCTAATTTGTCTATCATTATCATACCGTATCTAAGTGAAATGATTAACTCATGAATCAAGCAATAGCATCACTATTGATTTTGTAATGTAAGCAATTAAATGCAATTGGCAGATATGTTAAGAGGCATTTAATATTTGAATTAAATAGAACATGGGATTGTTTGGTTTATGAGATATTGACCAATAACAGCATATGATGAGAAAGTAGTAACACTCAAAACGAATGTAATATACGAATTAACAAGCGTCTTATCATGAAATCACCATATACATTATTGATTGTTAAAAACCTCACTGAATCGGTGATGTTTTATCGAGACATTCTACAGTTAGAATTGATTGAACAATATGAAGACTGCATTCGGCTGCGTTCAGGCGAGCATGACGTTATTATGTTTGAAGGAACTAGTCAGTTTTTATCAACGCAGCGGCTATCACGTTTATGGTGAGCTTCCAGATTTCCCTTATGGTCACAGTGTGATGGCATTGACTAAAGCGTTGTGACTCGCATTTGTTAAATATTCTTTCTAAATCGGCAGCTTTTCGTTAATTGAATATTAGTGGGAAAGGACAGTGTTTTTAGGTAATCTGTAAAAAAATAATAAAAACCCTCTCTATATGCTTAACAAAATTTGGCTTTCGTTTTTTATCATCGCGTTTGTTTCAGCTCTTGCCACTTGGATCGGTGGTGATGGGCTTATCTTTGAACGTTTAGTTGATAGTTTATTCAAGATGACCAAGGTGTCGGTCGATATCGCTATTGGTTTAATTGGGGCCCTGTGTTTTTGGCTTGGTATTATGAAAATTGCCGAAAAAGCGGGCATGGTTGATGTGTTGGCAAGGGGGTTATCACCACTGTTTACACGTTTAATGCCAGGGGTGCCCGCAAATCATCCCGCATTTGGTTCGATTACCATGAACTTGAGCGCCAACATGCTTGGCCTCGATAACGCAGCGACGCCGCTAGGCATTAAAGCCATGCACGATTTACAAACGCTGAACAAAACCCCTGATACAGCGACGAACGCACAAATTCTATTTTTAGTATTGAATACAAGTTCAGTCACTTTATTTCCAATAGCGGTCTTTGTCTATCGTGCACAACAAGGGGCTGCGAGTCCGACTGACGTCTTTTTACCTATTTTATTAGCAACTTTTGCATCGACTATGGTTGGCTTACTCGTTACGGCATGGGTGCAAAAACTTAAATTAGCCAATATGGTCGTACTCGCCTATTTAGGTTCATTTTGTACATTAATTGTGGCGATTATTGTGTATTTTGCGACGTTAAGTGCTGAGCAAATGAGTCATCAATCTGCAGTAATTAGTAACTTGATGATTTTTTCTTTTATTCTAATCTGCTTAATTTGGGCAACTATAAAAAAACAAACTGTTTACGATCATTTTATCGAAGGTGCGAAACAAGGGTTTGAATTGTCTATTTCGCTAATTCCATATTTACTCGCTATGCTTTGTGCAATTGGGGTATTTAGAGCAAGCGGTGCGCTTGATATTGTGCTTGATGGGTTGCGATATGTCGTAACCTTACTCGGATTAGACACACTGTTTGTTGATGCTATGCCGACCGCATTAATGAAGCCATTAAGTGGTTCAGGTGCGCGCGCAATGATGTTAGAAACTATGAATACCTACGGTGCGGACTCATTTGCAGGGCGACTAGCGTCAACGATTCAAGGGTCGACCGAAACGACATTTTATGTTCTCGCTGTATATTTTGGCGCAGTAGGTATCAAACATACACGCCATGCCGTTGGTTGCGGGTTAGCCGCTGATTTTGCAGGTATTATTACGGCGATTTTGGTGTGTTATTGGTTTTTTGCTTAAAATTGATTGTTTATTGAGCGAGATGTCGACAATGTTAATTATATTGCGCGATGTTGATCGCTTTTATTCGGGTTTATAGACGTTCTAGCTATATATTTGTCGACAATCTGTTGACTAACCCTATTTTTAGACTATAGTTGTTGCACGTTTGTCGACAATTGATGGTTATATAAGTGGTAGATAATGTAAAAACAGCGTCTGATAAAGTTTTTGTCGACATCCGACAAGCTATTGTAGAAGGTGTGATCCCCCAGGGCAGTAAAATATCAGAGCCCGAATTATCTAAACAACATCAAGTAAGCCGTGCCACATTGCGCGAAGCATTAAATCGACTTGAAAGTTGTCATTTAATCGAACGTAAGGCCAATGTCGGAAGCCGCGTTATCGCGCTTACTGAAGAGAAATTACGCGATATATACCAGGTACGCAGTTCACTCGAAGGACTTGCGTGTCGCCTTGCGGCTGAAAATATGACTTGTGATGAAATTCAAGAAGTAAAGTCTCTCTTAAACCAACACCTCAATACACAACGTGTGAAGCAAGGAGAATCGTATTACCAAGAAGAAGGTGATCTCGATTTTCACTACCGAATTATCAAGGGCAGTAAAAATAATCATTTAATCAATTTACTGTGCAATGAAATGTACCAACTGGTGCGAATGTACCGTGTACAAATGGGCATGAATGGCCCCCGTGTTACAAAAGCGTTTGATGAACATTTAGCTATCATTAATGCCATCGAAGCAGGAGATGGCGAATTAGCTGAGCTTTTAATGAAGCGCCATATCAGCGCATCCGGAAAAAATATTGAAAACAAATTTAAACAAGATTAATAAGCGCATATTTACAGCGCTCGTTCAAAGAAATCAGGAGAGAATTATGTCAGCGGGACTCAAATTTAGAGAAGCACTGAAACAACATCAACCACTACAAATTGTGGGTACGATTAACGCCTATAGCGCGATGATGGCAAAACAAATTGGTCACAATGCAATTTACCTTTCTGGCGGTGGTGTTGCCAATGCATCATACGGACTACCAGATTTAGGCATGACGTCGCTCAACGATGTATTGGTAGATGTACAACGCATTACATCAGCGTGTGATTTACCCCTGATGGTCGATATCGACACAGGGTGGGGTGGCGCATTCAATATTGCCAAAACGATTAAAGATATGGAAAAAGCAGGTGCTGCTGCCGTACATATGGAAGACCAAGTCGCGCAAAAACGCTGTGGTCATCGCCCAAATAAAGAAATTGTATCGACTGCAGAAATGGTCGATCGAATTAAAGCTGCGGTAGACGCTCGTACTGATCCTAACTTTTTTATTATGGCAAGAACAGATTCATTTGCCCAAGAGGGACTGGAAGCTGCGATTGAACGCGCGAAAGCGTATGTAGCGGCAGGCGCTGATGGCATTTTTGCAGAAGCGGTTCAAACAGAAGAACATTATCGAGCATTCAGTGAAGCGCTTGATGTACCAATTCTTGCAAATATCACCGAATTCGGAAAAACCGAGTTGTGGAACAAACAAGAGTTAGGTGAATGGGGTGTTGATATGGTGCTCTATCCACTGAGTGCGTTTCGCGCAATGAACAAGGCCGCAGAGCTTGTTTATACTTCGATACTCGAACAGGGCGATCAAAAGGCGGTTGTTGATTCAATGCAAACACGCATGGATTTATATGATTACTTAGGTTATCACGAGTATGAACAAAAACTAGATGCACTGTTTGCCGAAGGCAAAAATTTATAATTTGAACTGACAACAATCGAATAAATACAAACTACTAGGAGAGAAATCATGGCAAAGGTACTAAGTGGTGCAGGACTTAGAGGGCAAGTTGCAGGTAAAACAGCACTATCGACTGTCGGTAAGTCAGGCTCTGGATTAACATACCGTGGATATGATGTAAAAGACTTGGCAGAAAACTGTCAATTTGAAGAAGTGGCTTATTTGATTCTAAAAGGGACGTTGCCAACACAAGCTCAACTAGATGCATATAAAACGTCATTAAAAGGCATGCGCGATCTACCGCAAGCGCTAAAAGAAGTATTAGAACGCATTCCAGCTGATGCACATCCGATGGATGTATTAAGAACGGGTTGTTCTATGCTTGGCAACCTAGAAGGCGAGCACGATTTTAGCGAGCAAGAAAAAGTAACTGATCGTATGCTTGCTTGTTTCCCAAGTATTATTTGTTATTGGTATCGTTTCTCACACGATGGCGTACGTATTGATGTTAACACAGATGATGATTCAATCGGCGGTCACTTTTTACATATGCTTACAGGCAATGTACCGAACGAGCTTCACGAAAAAGTTATGCATGTCTCTCTCATTTTATATGCTGAGCATGAGTTTAATGCATCGACATTTACTGGACGCGTGTGTGCGTCGACGCTATCTGATATGCACTCGTGTATCACTGGCGCAATCGGCTCACTGCGTGGGCCTTTACATGGCGGTGCGAACGAAGCGGCGATGGACATGATTGAAGGGTTCACATCACCTGATCACGCCGAAGAAGAAATGATGGGTAAACTTGCACGTAAAGAAAAAATCATGGGCTTTGGCCATGCGGTTTATTCAGAAAGCGATCCACGTAATGAAATCATTAAGTTATGGTCTGAAAAACTCGCTGCAGATGTCGGTGATGATGTGCTTTATCCGGTTTCTGTACGCTGTGAAGAAGTGATGTGGCGTGAGAAAAAATTATTCTGTAACGCTGATTTCTTCCATGCGTCAGCTTATAATTTTATGGGCATTCCGACCAAATTATTTACACCTATCTTTGTGATGTCACGCCTTACAGGTTGGGCTGCGCATGTTATGGAGCAACGAGCTGATAACCGTATTATTCGTCCGTCTGCTGAATACACGGGTGAAGAGTTACGTGCGGTCACTCCGATTGAAGCGCGTAGCTAATTAATCTTATTTTTAAAGCCAAGGCAACTTGGCTTTTTTTTGTCACCGAATATGTGAACCATCATGAATACCAATTATAGAAAAAAACTTGATGGCAGTGCACTGGACTACTTTGATACAGAGCAAGCCATTAACGAGATAAGCCCCGGCGCTTATCAAAAACTTCCGTACACTTCAAAAGTACTTGCCGAAAACCTTGTTAGACGTTGTTCTGCAGAGTCATTAACCGATTCATTAAAACAAATCATCGAACGTAAACGCGAACTTGATTTTCCGTGGTTTCCAGCGCGCGTTGTATGCCATGATATTCTTGGCCAAACCGCTTTAGTTGATTTAGCAGGACTACGTGATGCAATTGCCTTACAAGGTGGTGATCCGTCAAAAGTGAACCCCGTTGTGCCAACACAACTTATAGTGGACCACTCGTTAGCTGTGGAGCACGGTGGTTACGATAAAGACGCGTTTGAAAAGAATCGTCAAATCGAAGATAGACGTAATGAAGATCGTTTTCACTTCATCAACTGGACAAAAACAGCATTTAAAAACGTTGATGTTATCCCTCCAGGTAACGGTATTTTGCACCAAATTAATTTGGAAAAAATGTCCCCAGTTGTTCAAGCTCGTGACGGTGTTGCATTTCCAGATACGCTGGTAGGTACAGACAGTCATACCCCACATGTTGATGCGCTTGGCGTCATTGCAATTGGTGTCGGTGGTTTAGAAGCTGAAAGTGTAATGCTTGGGCGCGCGTCCTACATGCGCTTACCCGATATTATTGGCGTCAATATTACTGGCAAACGTCAGCCTGGCATTACGGCAACGGATATTGTGCTTGCAATCACTGAGTTTTTACGAAATGAAAAAGTTGTTTCAAGTTATCTCGAGTTTTACGGCGAAGGTGTTAAAGACCTGACACTAGGTGATAGAGCCACAATTTCGAATATGACACCGGAATACGGCGCAACTGCGGCGATGTTCTATATTGATGAGCAAACTATTGATTATTTAACGCTAACAGGTCGTGACGACGAACAAGTTAAGTTAGTCGAAAACTATGCTAAAACGACCGGGCTTTGGGCAAGCAGCATGGTTGACGCAGAGTATGAGCGTGTTCTTACCTTTGACCTTTCAACGGTAACGCGCAATATCGCCGGGCCATCGAATCCGCATCGTCGTGTTTCGACAAGTGAACTTGCTGCACAGGGTATTACAAAAGATGTTGCCATTGAAGATGGTAAAATGCCTGACGGCGCCGTTATTATTGCTGCAATTACGAGTTGTACTAACACCAGTAACCCACGCAATATGATAGCGGCCGGACTGCTTGCTCGAAATGCAAATAACAAAGGTTTATTGCGCAAAGAGTGGGTTAAGTCGTCACTCGCACCGGGGTCAAAAGCAGTACAGCTGTATTTAGAAGAGGCGGGCTTGTTGCCGGAACTTGAAAAGCTTGGATTTGGTGTTGTCGCGTTTGCTTGTACGTCGTGCAACGGCATGAGTGGTGCACTTGATCCTAAAATTCAACAAGAAATTATCGATAACGATCTCTATACCACAGCAGTTTTATCGGGTAACCGAAACTTTGATGGTCGTATTCATCCTCATGCAAATCAAGCGTTCTTAGCGTCGCCGCCACTAGTTATTGCTTATGCGATAGCCGGTACAATTCGTTTTGATATTGAAAAAGATGTTTTGGGTTATGATGAAAATAACAATCCAGTGACACTGAAGGATATTTGGCCAAGTGATGAAGAAATTGATGCTGTCGTTAAGCAAAGTGTAAAGCCTGAGCAATTTAACAAGGTATATACACCGATGTTTGACTTAACCGTCGATTATGGTGAGGACAATGATCCACTTTACGAGTGGCGAGAGAAAAGTACATATATCCGTCGTCCACCGTATTGGGAAGGTGCATTAGCGGGCGAGCGCACAATGAAAGGAATGAGGCCACTTGCGGTTCTTGGTGATAATATTACCACTGATCATTTGTCGCCATCTAATGCAATTCAAGCTTCAAGTGCAGCGGGTGAATATCTTGCAAAAATGGGCTTACCAGAAGAAGACTTCAACTCATATGCGACGCACCGTGGTGACCATTTAACGGCGCAACGTGCAACTTTCGCCAATCCAAAACTATTTAATGAAATGGTTGTTGAAAATGGAGAAGTGAAACAAGGGTCACTTGCACGGGTCGAGCCGGAAGGCACTGTAACACGTATGTGGGAAGCGATTGAAACATATATGGAGCGCCAACAACCGCTTATAATTATTGCGGGCGCTGACTATGGTCAAGGGTCTTCGCGAGACTGGGCTGCCAAAGGGGTTCGCTTAGCAGGGGTTGAAGTCATTGTCGCTGAAGGCTTTGAACGTATTCATCGTACTAACTTAATTGGTATGGGGGTGCTGCCGCTTGAGTTCCTACCTGGTACTGATAGACATACCCTCGCAATTGATGGTACTGAAACCTATGACGTAATTGGTGAACGCAAGCCGAATGCCGAGTTAACACTTGTTATCCATCGTAAAAATGGAGAGTCAATTGAAGTGCCGACACGTTGTCGCCTAGATACGGCAGAAGAAGTGTCTATTTACGAAGCGGGTGGTGTATTACAACGCTTTGCTAAGGACTTTTTAGAATCATCTGCGACTCATTAATTTGGGTCGTTTTTAGGAAAAATTATGTCTTTATTTCAAATGAAAATTCCGGCAACTTATATGCGCGGCGGCACGAGTAAAGGGGTCTTATTCAACCTTGATAAGCTGCCAGAAAAAGCACAAGTAGCCGGAGAATATCGGGACGCAATTTTACTCAGGGTGATTGGCAGTCCTGATCCCTATGCAAAACATACCGATGGTATGGGCGGCGCGACATCAAGTACAAGTAAGACGGCGATTATTTCAAAAAGTAACGTTGAAGGTCATGATGTCGACTATTTATTTGGTCAAGTTGCAATTGACAAGCCATTTATTGATTGGAGTGGTAACTGCGGAAACTTAACCGCGGCAGTCGGCGCATTTGCAATTAATCAAGGACTGGTCAATAAGGCTAAAATTCCCGATAACGGCTTTGCTGAAGTGTTAATTTGGCAAGCAAATATTGGTAAAACAATTATTGCTAAAATTCCGATGTTAGATGGGCAAGTGCAAGAGTTAGGTGATTTTGAACTTGACGGGGTGACGTTCCCTGCGGCGGAAGTTGAAATTTCATTTATCGACCCAAGTAGCGGCGACGAGTCTATGTTCCCGACCGGTAACTTGATTGATAAAATTTCGATTCCAGGTGTTGGCGATTTTAATGCAACATGCATTAATGCGGGCATTCCAACTATTTTTGTTAACGCAGATGAAATTGGCTACCGTGGTACTGAGTTGCAAGAGGATATTAACTCTAGTGACGAAGCACTCTCATTTTTTGAAAACTTACGTGCACACGGTGCACTTAAAATGGGACTGATTGATGAATTGTCAGAGGCCAAGTCACGTCAACATACGCCTAAAATTGCGTTTGTCTCACCGGCAAATGGTTATGTCAGTTCAAGCGGAAAGCAAATTGCTCAAAATGACATAGACCTTAATGTTAGGGCGTTGTCGATGGGTAAGTTACACCATGCGATGATGGGCACAGCCGCTGTTGCCATCGCGACGGCTGCTGTGATCCCGGGTACCCTAGTTAATTTGGCCGCAGGCGATGTATCAGACTCTGTCACCTTTGGTCATCCGTCGGGCACGCTTCGAGTCGGTGCAGATGCACAATGTGAACAAGGTGAATGGCGTGCTGTTAAAGCTGTTATGAGCCGCAGTGCACGGACTTTGATGGATGGCGTTGTGTGTGTGCCAAGTCCTAAATAAACAAACTTAGTCACTAAGGCGTTTCGATATCGGACGCCTTTTTGCTTTTCTTACGCTTTATTAAATAAACAGCAATAAAGAGAGAAAATAACATATAATTCGAGACTTAACTGATACTTTTTTCATACTTGCTTGATTTAATTTGGACCTTTAAGATTCGCGTCGTTTTAAATGACTTAACAAGGAAAGTAATTATGAACAAATCTTTTATTGCCGCACTCATATTGACAGGAACCGCGGTATCAACAAATGTATTCGCAAATCAATACAATTCTTTCTCTAACTTAACGTACACTGATTATGAATCTGGCGACTCACTGGCGTTAGACACTCAGTATTACTTTGATAAACGCGTAGCGTTGGGTCCGCTTAATCAATTTGACTACATCAATGCGATTTCAAATGTGAACGCGCGCATTATTGATACAGATGCGGATACGTCATTTTCTCTTGGCGGCGAATACTTTGCGAATAGTGTAATGTTTGGCGCACAATTGACTCGTTTAGATGATGCTGATGTTAATTTATATCGCGTGAGCGGTGGTTACCTATTTGCAGACAACATTATCGCTAAAATCAATTACCAAGATTCAGATAACTCTGCGCTAGATGGCGCGTTTTCCTATGAATTGCAATATGTTCACGAAATTACCGGTAAAGACTACCTTGGTTTTACCCTGACTGCCGACGAAAAATTTGATACCTATGGTGTTGCGACGAAATACTTTACTCAAGTTGGTGCGGATCAATATTTTGTTGCGAAATTTGATATTAGAGCAGGTGATGCAGATTATTGGATGCTTCATGGTGATTACTACTTTAATAAAATGACGTCAGTCTTTGCATCTTATAACAAAATCGATGATGTTGAACTTGGCGCACGTTTTTACTTCAATGATAATTGGGCCACATCACTAAGCTATTCAACAAATACCGACACAGACGACGATATGTACCGTATTTCTGTGCGTGCCCAGTTTTAATTATCCATTTTTTCCCTGTCGTTTTTATGGCGTGATCATGCTAAAGCACAGCGATTGTTGTGCTTTTTTAGCTGAACTGTGATGTTCCAAATAAGCGCTGGTGGGTCTTAAGCGCGTACTCATCGGTCATTGAAGAAATGTAATCTGCCAAAACGCGCATACAACAGCCACCATTTTGATGTGCATTTTTATACTGTATTTGGCGGGAACGCGGCAATAATCGCATTGGATCGCTTTCAAAGGCGCTAAACAGCTCCGCAATAATCTTTTGACCTTTAAATTCAATTTGCTGCATTTCAGGCGCTCTTATTACAGTTTGATAAACAAACTTTTTTAATCCTTGAAGCAAGTTTTTTAGCTGCGCATTTAAATCAACTTTGTATGCAAGTAATGGGTTAGTAAAGTTTGGTTGTTCGACAAGTGTCGCAGATGTAATAAAAAGATTCACTAACTCGCCAATTGCATCTTTCATATCGGATTCATCAGAATCAAATAGTTGTATATTGATGCGGTGCATGTTTTCTTTCACCCATGGGTGGTCTATTAGCGCAAGATCAAAGTTAAAAAATTCTAACCACTGAGTACGCGATACCATGCCCGTGACAATTGCATCTTCTAAATCGTGTACGCCGTATGCGATATCGTCAGCAAGTTCCATAATACTGCAATCAAGGGACTTGAACTTTGTTCTGTGACGCCCTGAATCCTGTTTGCTAAAGGAGAGAAAAAGTTCCTTATCAGTATTATTAAGCGGTTTAAGTAACCAATCTAATATGTTTTTTTCTTGTTGATAGAGCCCTTTAGCCGGTACCCATGTTGACGAATTAATATACGTGGAATTATCCTCCGCCGGTTTTACCCACAAATTATTTATCAATTGGGGATACTTAACAAAACCGAGCATGGTTCGTCGGGTTAAATTCATCCCGAAGCCTTTAGTATAAGGTTCGAGTCGCGCGACAATTCGCAACGTTTGCGCATTTCCCTCAAATCCGCCAAATTGACGCATTTTGTAATTGAGCGCAATTTCGCCGCCGTGCCCGAAGGAAAATGAACACATACCAATAAGTAAAAAGCGTATGTATTATAAGGGGAGTTAAATTAGTGATTAGGGAACATATTCATGTACGCCTTTAACAGTGATAAGTTCAAATCAACTTTATATTGCAATGAACTGGGAGTTCCGTATTTATTACCGTGCTTGTTTTCTCAACACTTACATGAAAATAAAGAAGGCTACAAAATTTCCTGGATTGGCAACCTTGATAAGAAATCTAGGAAAAAGGCTGAACTTACTAATATCCACCTTGCAGACACTACGATTAAGTCAATCTGTAGTGAGTTGAAAAAGTTCATTGTTTGGTTTGAGGAATATTCACAAGATAAAAATGCCATTAAAATGAAATTTCATCATAATGCACCGGATGAGCTATTAGAGCATTATATTAATGAAGTCCTCGTTGTGGATTTATGTAAGAGCGAAAAAATGGTTGAGAAGGCACTCAGTGCTATAAGGTATTATTATAACTTTCTTGCTTATAATGGATTTTCCCACTTAAAAACAATTGATTTTACAAAAAAAGCCAGAGTTATAGCTAAGGACAATACCCAAACTCGCAATGCAATAAAGTATATTTCTACAAACATGAGAGCGACTATTTACAATTCAGCGGGAACTATTCGTGATGAATGCTTATTAAAAAATAGCGGAGAATGTGGATTACGTACGAAAGAAAATACTGGAATTCTATTAAATGACTTCAAAGTAGGAAAGATGACTTATCAAGGTGTTAAATCCTTTTTCGATAAAATTGATTGGGAAGAGAGTCAAAACCTTCAGGTGGAGCAATTGCAACAAGAGTTTAAGTATAGGTTACAAGGAAAGTATACTAAGGGAAAGAAATCCAAAGGCGGACGAGCTCGTTGGATTTATATTAAGCGAGATCTCATGCTGAGATATAAAGCGTACTATCAAACTGAACGTCCGACTAGTAACTCTAATACCTTGTTTGTTACGAATAAAGGACATCCAATCGGCACATATCAAGGAACTCGTGCGTTTACCAAGGCAAGAAAAATTGTTTTGGAAAAGCAGGACAAAGGATTGCTTCCGGAATACTTCGATATATTGGAAGACGAACATACATATCATTGTCTTAGACACTCGTTTGGCACAGATAAGTTTTATGATGCATGTATTAAAAATGGACTAAGCTTTGAAACGGTTTCCTATACACATCAACCATATCGGCTTGTTGCCGAGCTTCTTGGGCATACAAGTGAAAAACCTGACGTGCAAAGTCAAACTACAAGTATGTATATACATTTTTGCTTTGATAAATTGGCTACAGAAGAAAAAGTAAATTCGAGTTTAGTGCTTGTAGATTAGTTTCATAGTGGAACTAACTTCATGATATATAAGGAGTATTTGATCTTTTTGGGGTGGCGTAGTATTGTTGTTATATGGAGAAGATGACCTGTAGTTCAAAAGCATGATAGTTAAAAAATGCATAAATACTATTCCGCGCATTTCATATGATTTACAAAGAGTTACTAATGGGTAATGAATTAATTACTCAACAGAATATGCATGATGAATTTAATATTCATCATAACATCACACCTTTTAATATTGAGCCTACCAAAGTTACACAGTTTAAAATACCTTCTCATAGATCATGTTGTGGCTCTAGCGCCATAGTGGTCAAATTAGATGAAGTCAAGAATAGTTATAAAAGCAGACTTATTTTATCTGCTTTTTCTACCGCATCGTATTTGCTTTTTTGCTCGGGTAAAGGCAGTAATTCACATATGTCACATCTGTCCTCTTATTTACCAAAACTAGTTGCTTTTATGAATGAGCACAGACTTGAAGAGCAGGACCTTATCAACGTATTTACGAAATTTGAATCTTACCGCGTTAATAATGATAAAGTGAAACCGCAATCAACAGGTGTTAAAGAGCTTATTGGACTTATTAATTTATCGCTTAGTTACAGGAATTTTTACGAGCGATTAAATCTATCTGATTATAATTTTCTAGATAAATTAACTAAAACACACATTGCCCGTTCAACGGATGCTGTTCAAAAAACGCTGAGTAATTACTTTGGCTACCATTCGTGGCTAGGAAGAAAAGACCTAGGCGTTGGTCATCAGCTTTATCAAAGGGCCGGCTCAGCGACGGCTTTAATGGCGTCCTTCAAAATTACCATGTCTACTGCACTGATTGAAATATTGGGGGCAAAAAATGCGTTAATTGATCTTTTTAAAATCAAGCGTAACGATTTTGAAGAGCTCCCGGTTTTTACAGCCTCTCGACCGAGTAAATTAAAATACGATGATGGTGCGAAATCAGCAGAATACAAAAAAGCCGTAGCTAATTATAAAAAAGAAGTGATTAACTATAAGCAAAAGTTTTTTTTATGGTTGAGTTTGATTTACCAGTCCACAGAACTGACGCTGGAACTTGAATTAGCAATTGATGCAATAATATTTGCTGAGTGTAGTGCGGAAGCTTATGGATATGTAAAAAAACAGTTCAAAAATCATAAAGCCATCTCTCAGCAAATCAAAGTCGATGAAAGACGAGTAACAGTTTTTAACCAGCAGTTAGATTCTTCGTTATTATTTAACATTGATTTTGTTTTAAGTTTGTACAACTTCGTTAACTCAGGCAATCCAAAGCCAATTTCAAGAGCAGAAGAATATATTTTTATAAATTTGATGTCTTATCAAACTGTAGCCGGTTCAGACATTTTTAAACTTACCCTTAAAAATTTTAAGCTTTTTAGAAACCAAAAGGGGAAAATATACTCTATAGGTTGTGACTATTTTAAAACCAGAGCAAACAGAGAACATACTGTTGATTATATAGATACCAGAACACTACTTGGTGAAGCAGTAAAAAAGTACCTAGAAGATAAAACAGATGGATTTGAAGATAAAGAAATCAGATTGGTTTTGCAAAGAGATAGTCTCCAGCCCAAATCTGGAAGGCATTCATCTGGTTCAGTTTTCTATTCTTTTTTGTCTAATTCAACATTGAACGAAGTCATTTGTAACCAACTAGCAAAGAATGAAGCGTCGCCTGTTTTTCACAAGTGTATGGGGCTCATCTGTTCCAAGGGTATAAAAAAAGAAAACTCAGCAACCGGAGATTTCAATACAGAATGTAAGACTCCAACTGTTACAAGACTTTTTTCGCAACAAGCCGTAAAAAATTCTAGGATCCATTCAGACTCAAAAAGCTTCGACCCTCGAAAGCTTTTTAACTTTCACTCTCACTCATCATCAACCGAGCAAAAGGACTATTTATCTGAATATAATGAGGAATATCAGAACAATTGCGGACAAATAACACGATTAGTGATGCACGATCTTCAATTAAATGTTCTTCATCCAAGTAAACAGGAAATAGCATTTTTTAACCAACAATATGAACGTGCTTCCGAAGTTGTTACAGAGCGAAGGAATGATGTATTAGCTCGATTAAAAATAGTTACTGGCATTGATGAATCTGAAACGGATTCTCTAGGCGTGGTTTCTAATCATAAAAATTCGTTTCTTAAAAATGACCTACCGGACACAATTTACCTGGTCGACTCTCCTGAAACAGTGCTAAAAATGAAGCATTACTTGTCTCAGCTAGAGAAGTATCATAGGCAGATGTTTGAGCACTCACCAGAGTTCCTGTTCTATGAAGCACTTCCTACTGCTGAATGGATTGAAAAATTGTTTGTTGAAAGAAAATTCTCAAATACAAGCGTAGAGAAAGGAGAGGAATATTTTCATCGTTTCAAAAATAAATTGCCTAGCTTATTTGCAATAAATACGGGAGTTGCAAAATGATCCCTTTGCTAGCCAACCAAAATGAAGATTTAGAAAGCATAGAACTATTTAATAAAGAAATGGCTGATATGTACATGGCCTTTTTTAAGGGATCTCAAAAATCATTTAAAGATGATGTCTGGGAAGAACCGCGAAGTTCTGATAGCTCACTCAAAATAAAGTTGGACTTTTCCGAATTTGAAACACTTCAACTCAGATTCAGTGAAGCAATCACTATTAAAGTCTGTGACAATAAAACAGTAAAATTAACCCCATGCGGCTTAGCAAAGTGGTTGTTCCTAAAAATTAAATCTAGTGACTCAGTAAGCTATCGTGCTAGCTGGTACTTAGATAACTTGAAAATGTTGTTTAGGTTTTTATCAGATAATCACTTAGCAAGCTTAACTGTAGAAGATTTACAAAGCTATTTTGGCTTACTTTTAACTCATGATTATAAAAACAATGAATTTGTACGCAGATACTCATCACCTGCATATTCAAGTCGTTTAAAGTGGGTTCACCTAGTAGAAATGAGCGCTGTACTCAGAATTTATCAAATAGATCCCTTTATTAAATCCATTTCTAAGGCTGAACTTAATGAAAACTTGAATAAAGCATGTCGAAGACAGATGGACATGACGCTCGCTGATTACCAAACAGGTTCAACTTTCGATTATTTAGGTTTGGATATTGCAAAGCATTACATTGATTATTGCGCTTCTTTCTATGAAGAAAACTTAGTTTTTGCAACTGCACTAACGCAAGCATTAAACAAAATGAATTTAGATCTTCATAAAGGGTCAAGTGATAGCCCTTGGGAAGATTTACTTTGTTCAAAGAACAGTGTGAACAATGAAATATTCTGCAATCATGTCGCAAAATTTTTAAAAAAAAATGCAAATTCCATAGTTGCGTTTAGGCAAGAAGTATTAGATGAAATAGCAGATAAGCTTGGGCTTGAAGTCAATGCGCTAGATACACACGAGTTTATTAGAGCACTTATGTTTGCACGCTTTTATGAACAACACACAAAGTCTAGGACTGCTATCTTTGAAGAGTTTCGAAGCTCATTCAGCGATGAGTTAATTTGTTCGGAGCCGGAAAGTAATATTAACTTTAAAAATTTGAGTCTAGAAGGGTTTGATAGGATCGTTGACGAGGTCATAAAAACAAATAAAGGTGACCTGCCGTTAAAAAGAAGAAATATTAACAATCGTTTAAAAAGTTTATCTATATCAAATAGATTGGATTTGAACCGGTTTATACAAGATGTCGAAGCTGCTGGTGTTACTACATTAGTTTCTTATACTGGGTATCGTGCTAGTGAGTACGGGTTTCCAAAGAACTCAATAAAAACTGAACCTAACTTTGAGATACGAGATGTAGCTTACACTCCATTTAGATTCTTTCTGGAGTGGGTAGTTCCCAAAACTTGTGGTGAATTGATTATTAAGAGAGAAATAACTCTTTCATGTACGATTCTGACTTACCAGTTAACAGAATTAACAAAGTTTGAAGAAAACGGCTTTGCTTTGTTTTCAAAAGGTAAACTTACTTCCGTTGAAGCATCGAAGATAGTTTACAACCTAGTAAATAGGCTGTGGCTAGAATTTCCAGAACGCTATAGTATTTTTAAAGAACTAGATGTTGTAGAAAATAAAGACACATCAAACCCACAATACAACAATTTAATAGAAAAATATGATTTAAAGTTATCTTTTGTTAAAGAACTTTTGGCTCTGAAAAAAAAGTTAAGATACCACTGTGCGATTAGAAAATTGTCGATGCGTTCATACACAGGAGAGAATGGCTCGACAGTGAGGTTTTTACGTACTTTAGAACTGTTTATAAAAGGAAAGCTTGAAAACCAAGACAAAGAGCTACTAGAGCAAAAGCTTGGTCCGGCAACAATAGCCAAAATCAGAGAACCAGACTTTGTACTAAGCAAAGAAACAGCTGATGCAGTTCGAACAGAGTTTATTGCTGATACACACTACGCAACCCCACATGCATTAAGGCATGTCTGGGCTGAAGCAGTACTTCAACGTTATAAAGGGAATGTCGGGAAACGCATTAGGTCAAACTTCAAGCACATGGATAATCGCTTTTTCAATACTTATATCAATGGAAAAGAAGTAAGGGCTATTATGGATATGGCTAAATTGACTACTATTAATAGCATTGTGAGGTATTGGATAAACAAAATTCAGGATCAGAAAGATCAATATTATTCTGGCTTTCAAAAGTTTATACAAAAAGCTCTATATGGTACTAAGACTGATGCAGAAAGATCTAAGTTAATCGAAATAATCTCAGACACTCGTGTTGTTGATTTAAATTCTCTACCAACAAATGATTGTTTGCTGCGTATCGGGACGTTTTCAAATGCCAAATGTAGTCATGGTGGTAAACCAAAGCCACACCTAGCGAAACCAAGCTTTTGTTTGGGCTGTGTTAATGCAAATTTTGAAGCCTCTCACTATGATGGGACAATGGCTTATATCAAACAAGATCTCGACATTCTTCGAGATAAAGGGCTTCCGTTTTGGCTAAAAGAAGAATCGCTAGGTACTGTAACCAAAGCATTAAAAAGAATTGAAGAGCTTAACAGAGCCAATCAGATTTATGGCAAGGCAATAAGTTATCTTCAGCAAAGTATTGAAATCGCTAGAAGTAATGGAGCTTGTTGATATGTCGGAAAATGACTTTTACCAAGAGTTCATCGGGATTGATGAAGATAGCAGCCAAGCTGAGCAAGCAGAAAGCAGTAGTACTCTTCTAAAGTCAAGTCACCCTACTTATCTAGCAGCAGTGCAAGCGATTGACAAGCTTAAAAAAGAAAAGTTGAGATACATAAAGGGCCACTTTAAAGACTCAGATTTTAAAGCAAAAAAAACATATGGAATCAATAAAGCAGAAGTAGCCAGAGAGGTTGATAGAGAACCAGGGCCTTTATTTAATCAAAATTCATTTTCGAAAGCTCTCCAAGAACATTTTAAAGATGCAAATGGAGATCTTGAAAAGGCAAAAATTAGTCAGCTTGAGCGAAAAAGTAATGGCTTCCAAAACAGGTCAAAGACTGAACTTGTTAAAGAAGTTCGCAAGGTAACCCAGGAAATCGATGATCTCACAAAAAATAACTGTGAAGTACTTTTTCAGATGATGCTAGATGAATTACCACTAGACGTTAAAAGAACGTTAAAAATCAAGGCTTGATTAAGCCGTGTTCAGATGGTTGCTTCTCAACTTAACATGCTTTTAGGACAATAATAATGAAAAATAGCCTTTCCAAAAAAAACATAATGGGTAAAGTTAAATACTGGGTAAATGATTCGGAGGGCGGTCCTAGCTTATTAATATCCGTAAATAATGAGTCTTTTCACTTAGGTTATTACACAGGGATGGGAAACTCCGACAATACTCCCATCGAAAAATTAGCTCCAGAGTATAAGGAAGTAATAATCGCATTATATCATTCAGGTGATTTAGTAGAGGCTGGGAGAGCTTTCACGCTTTATCCTGGCAGCGATTTATTTAAAAAGCTAACTTTAAATGAATCAAAATCTATTTGTTGACTTACGTTGATCTATGACTGGTTATCTAAATCACAGTTTATATATTTCGGCTTCATGAAAAGTCGCCTGTTCTTATCCTTATCAACATGTCGATGGCTATACAGGCATCAATTGAAAGTTGCTCAAACGGTGACCAGCCTTGCAACGGAGGCTTGGGTTTCGTCAGCCAATAATTACACACTCGAACATCATTTTTAAACGTCCTCATGAGTGATTCATATATAGCATGATGCTCAGACTTTAAATGTTCCATTTCAGCAAATTTAACATGAGCATCAGGTGAGTTTTTCGGTTATCTATTCATCATTATTTTGTACTTTTAAGTGAATATGATCTCAATCAAAAGTTAAGCATAAATTCTATTTGATGTCCAAATCAAAATGATACATACTATTTCGATAATTATTAAAATTGTCAATAAAATCAATTTATCGTATGGACGAATTAAACTTTGCGCAAAAGCAACGCTTAGCTTATATCGACTTTAAACTCTATTTCACTGGCATGGCGACACGTAGTGAAATAGTGAGTCATTTCGAATTAGGCCTGGCAGCTGCAACTCGAGATATAAAGCTCTACAAAGATTTAGCTCCTGAAAATATGGAGTACGACAACGTAGAGAAAAAGTACTTCATAACTACCAAGTTTAAGCCGCTGTTTAAACATGACGCGCGACGTACTTTAATTAAATTGGCAAACAATATCAGTGATGGATTTGATGCTATAGGTGATGCGTCATTTCCTATAGAGTCGCCGAGCCCTTTAAACGTCCCCAACATAGACATAATTGCCAAATTGTCTCAAGCAATAATTCACAACAAACCTATTAACGTAATCTATACGTCTCTGAGCAGTGGCTCTGGAGCAAGAGAACTTGTGCCTCACTCAATTGTAGATAACGGCTTACGTTGGCATTTAAGAGCTTTTGATCGCAAAACAAAATCATTCAGAGACTTTGTTTTAACCCGTATTACCAAAGTTACAATTCAAGCACAGACACCATCTCCAGAAGAAGATAAGTTAGAAGATCATCAATGGATGCGAATGGTGCCATTGCAAATAATTCCACACCCTAAAAACGTTGAGTATCCAACAGCAATCAAGTTGGATTTTGGTATGGAAAGTGGCGTGCTAGAAGTTAACGTGCGAGCAGCAATGGCAGGTTATTTATTAAGACGCTGGAATGTCGACTGTTCTAAAAGCGGCACGCTTTCAGGCCCCGAATACCAGTTATATCTACGAAATACTCAAACACTTTATGGTGCGGAAAATCTAGCTATCGCCCCAGGTTACGGAAAATAAAATGCTAATAGATAACACCACCTCAAAAGTTAAAGATATCATTTCTCAAAGCATAAGTAGTAATGACAAGCTTTCGATTATGACTGGCTTATTCTCTATTTACGCTTTCGATGCGCTAAAAGCAGAATTATCTAATCTTTCATCAACCCGTATCTTATTTTCCCAATTTAAAGGTTTTGGAAATTTAGACCAAGTAGCTAGTCCATTTGGTGCATTAACAGGTGGTGAGCATGAAACAAAATTTAGAAATCAGCTAAACCAAAAGGCAATAGCAAAAGAGTTTAGTGATTGGTTGCAGCAAAAAGCTCAAGTTAAATTAGTAAAACAACCCGGAGCCGTAGGTAAGCACATTATCACCAACGAAAGCACTGAGCTGACTGCTATCGATGGCGCACAGTTCAATGGTGCGGGAATGGGATTAGTTGAGTCAACTGGTTTTGACATGATCACTAAGATACCAGCCCCACAATCTCAAGACTTATTAGCTTATTTCAATATGGTTTGGAATGCTCAGGGTAAAGTAACTGATGCCAAAAGTGAATTATTAAAGCAGCTTGAACAACTAACCAAAGATCAGACCCCAAACTTTATTTATTTCGTAACGCTGTACAACTTATTTAAAGACTTTATCGGTGAGCTGCAAGAAGAAAACATCATTAACACCAGAACAGGCTTTAAAGACACACTCGTGTGGAACAAGCTATACAAATTTCAAAGAGATGGTGTTCTTGGTGCGATTGATAAGTTATCGAAATATAACGGCTGCATTATTGCTGACAGCGTAGGTCTAGGTAAAACCTTTGAAGCTCTTGCCGTTATAAAATACTTTGAGTTAAGAAACGACAAAGTGCTCGTTCTATGCCCTAAAAAATTAAGGGATAACTGGTTAGTTTATACCCAGAACGACAAGCGTAATCTACTTGCAAATGACAGGTTCAATTATGATGTGTTAAACCACACAGATATGAGCCGTACAAAAGGTCAATCAGGATCAATAAATCTAGAAACTTTAAATTGGGGCAACTATGACCTCGTTGTAATTGATGAAAGTCATAACTTCCGCAACAACAATCCTAAAAAAGAAGGCAAAAACAGATATCAAAGGTTACTTGAAGACATTATTCAGGCGGGTGTTAAAACCAAAGTGCTAATGCTTTCAGCAACGCCGGTAAACAACCGCCTTAATGATATGAAAAATCAGGTGGCGTTTATCACTGAAGCAAACGATACCGCACTTGGTGAGTACGGAATAAATAGTATTGAGGCGACTTTAAGAAAGGCGCAAACACATTTCAATACATGGTCAAAACAACCTCCTGAAGAGCGCACAGCACAAGACCTATTAGACACGATAAACTTCGACTACTTTAAGTTGTTAGATATATACACTATTGCTCGTTCAAGAAAGCACATAGAAAAATATTACGGCACGTCAGACATTGGTAAATTCCCAACCCGCTTACTGCCAAAGAACGTTAAATCTGATATCGATCTTAATAATGAATTTCCGCCGTTAAAAGAAGTAAACGATACTATCAGACGATTAACGCTCGCATGCTATTCACCGATGAAATATGTCAGAGTCGATAAGCAAGAAGAATATGCAAGACGCTACGACCAAAAGGTTAAAGGTGGCACATCTACATTTAAACAAGTAGACCGTGAAGAAAGTCTAATTCATTTAATGCGAGTAAACTTACTTAAACGTATGGAAAGCTCAATTTACTCGTTTCATCTAACGGCGGGTAAGCTACTCGGTCAAGTAACCAGTATACTCTCGCAAATCGAGCACTTTAACGAACATCTAGCTCCAAAGATAGGTTCCGACTTAACGGAAGAGTTTGTAGCCCCGCCGATTGAAGATATTCACGATTTTGAATTAGAAAACCCAGAACTTGCGCCGTACATGGTTGGAAAAAAAACTAAAGTGCGTTTACAAGACATGGATCTTATTCGCTACGCTCAAGATTTAGATGCCGACAAAACCTTTTTACAAATGATAGTGTCTGAAGCTAAAAGCATCACCCCAATCAAAGATGCCAAGCTAAGCGTGCTTAAAAGCACCATTCTAGATAAAGTGAACAACCCGATTAATGGCCAAAACAAGAAGGTCATTATCTTTACTGCTTTCGCAGATACGGCTGAGTATCTATATGCAGACATCGCTAAGTGGGCAGATTCAGAGCATGCAATTAAAACAGCAATCATTACAGGGCAAAAAACAGATACAACGTTAAAAGACCCAATGGGTAAGCGAGTAACCGCCGACCTAAATGCGATGTTGACTCACTTTTCGCCTCGCTCAAAAGAGCGAGAAAAAATATTTCCGGAGTTTGACCAAGAAATTGACATACTAATCGCAACCGACTGTATATCAGAAGGTCAAAACCTCCAAGATTGCGATTATTTAATAAACTACGACATTCACTGGAATCCGGTAAGAATCATTCAACGCTTTGGTCGTATAGACCGCTTAGGTTCAATAAATGACAAAATACAGTTAGTTAACTTCTGGCCAAATATGGAGTTAGACGAATACATTAACCTCGAAGCTCGTGTAAGTGGGCGAATGGTGCTGTTAGATATATCAGCTACGGGTGAAGAAAACGTCATCGACCAGTCTGCAAGTGAAATGAATGACCTTGATTACCGCCGAAAACAGTTAGAGCAACTACAAAATCAGGTGGTTGATCTAGAAGAAATTTCAGGTGGTGTATCGATTACAGATCTAACACTAAATGACTTTAGAATGGACTTATCAGACTTTATGAAGAGCCATTTAGAAACGCTTGAGCAATCTCCAACTGGGCTGCATGCACCTATCAAAGTCGATTCAAATCATATTGAGCTTAAAGATGTTGCCGAAGACCTAGTTCCCGGAGCTATATTCTGTCTTAAAGATAAAACAGGCAGTGTGCAAGTTGATGATAGCTATGCCTTATCGCCTTATTACCTTGTCTACGTATCAGATGACGAAGAAGTTATGTACTCATTTACCCAAGCCAAACATATGCTTGATTTACTTAAGAAATTTTCAGCAATCCAAGACGAACAGGCTTTTGAAAATGCTCAGGCGACATTTGATCAGCAAACGCAAAACAATACTCAAATGCAACACTACCAAAACTTATTGGCAGTAGCGGTAGAAGATATTGCGGGTAAAAGCGAAGAAAAAGGTGCTGCGAGCTTATTCAGTCGAGGGGGTACAACGTTAACGTCATCGTCTTCTCAGCAAGTTAATGACTTTGAAGTTATCAGCTACTTAGTGGTGTTATAAGGAAGTAATAATGCATAACACACTACTTACCAACTTTATAAGTAACTTTAACTTGCCAAGCGAGACAAAGCTTGGGGTTAAAGTGCCTAAGAAAACGCTGACTGATAATACTGACCTAGCAAGTGCCGACAAGGCCATCGTAAAAGATGTACTTAAATCTATTGATTGGGCTTATACCTTAAAGCCAGAAACAATAAATATTCCAACATACAATGACGGAGTTAGAGAATATCTTGAGGTTGCCATATTACTTGTGAGGGTAAAAAGCCTAAGTAAAACAAAGCAACTATGTAAATTACTGCATAGTGTGATCCCCTATCCAACAATGTTAATTGTTGAATTTGAAGAATCACTAGCGCTTAGTGCGGCAGATAAGCGAATCAATCAGGCAGACAGTCACAAGCTTACTATTGAAAACCAATTTGATTCCGGTTGGATCACACCTCCAACTGATGACGTTCAGGCAAAGTTCTTAGCCGACTTTTCTCTAACAAACTGCTCAATGGTAAGCTTATACGACTTGTACGTTGATTTTATTAATAGATTTAATCGTTTAGAGTCAGCTACCTTCACCGGAGTATATGGCGAAAATCAACAGTCGGCTGAAAGTAGCGAAGTTACAAACGTTTTACACCAATTGAAAAGCTTAGAGTCAGAACTAAGCACTTTAAGAAACAAGCTAAAAAAAGAAAGCCTAATGAGCAATAAGGTGACGCTCAACGTGCAAGCCAGAGATATAAAAAAACAAATACAAACACTTAAGGAACAGCTTTTAAGCTGAATATAAGGAATTTTATGAAACTAACATTATCCTTAGAAAATTGTTATGGCATTAACCAATTAAATAAAGAGTTTAATTTTACCAAAACAGCAAGTAATGATGGTGTTAATTCACTGTATGCACCAAATGGCACGTTAAAAACATCACTTGCTAAAACCTTTCTAGACGTAGTTAATGGTAACGAAACCAAAGATTTAATTTTTCCAGAACGTGAGACAGTTCGAAATATCAAAATAGATGATATTGATATAACACCAGAACAAGTCATGGTGATTGAGTCATACAATGAAAGCTATAGCTCTAAGCAACTTTCAACACTACTAGTAAATGACACACTCAAGCAACAATATGATACTGCGTTAAAAGAAGTTGATGAAAAGCGTACCGCATTAGTTAAAGCAATCGCAAAACCAGCGGGTAAAAAAGGCGTTGCTATCAATGCTTTTCCTAAACTAATTTGTGAAATTTTTGGGAAGCCTGAAAAAGCATTCTTAGAGTTACTAGCAGAGCTACACCAAGAAACACTGCCTGACCACAGTAACTATGCCAATTATAAATTTAATGACTTATTTAATGACAAGGTTTTAGCCGTAATAGCCAAAGGCGATTTTGCTCAGGAGTTAACAGGTTACGTTGATACTTATGACAGGCTTATCGACCAATCAAGCGTATTAACTAAAAGCTTTAATCATCAAAAAGCTAGTACTGTATCTAAAAGCTTAGGCGAAGCTGATTTCTTTAACGCTAACCATAGTGTCAATATATCTGTAGAAGGAACCAATCAAGTAGCTCAAGATGTAGAACAGTTAAATGCTATTTTACAGGCAGAGCAAGATAGGGTTCTAAACAGTGATGACCTAAAACAGCAATTCGCCAAAATTGATGACAAATTAAAAGCTAAAGATACCTCAGCATTTCGAGATTTCATTACTGATAATCAAACATTGCTTACTGAATATCAAAACATTCCAGAGTTTAAAAAGACAGTAGTAATAAGTTATCTTCAATCACAGCAAGCGCTTTGGGATGACCTAGTAGCAACCTACCAACAAAATCAGCAATTAGTAGAAAATATTATTCACCAAGCTAAAAGCGAACAAACAACTTGGGAAACGGTAGTTAGAACATTTAACGAGCGCTTTACTGTACCGTTTAAATTAAGTGTTAATAACCAAGATGAAGTGATCTTAAATGATAAAGTACCATCAATTAAATTTGAGTTTGATGATAAACGCAGCCCTATAAAAACAGTAAATCAAGAAAGTTTAATTGAAGCGCTTAGTCAAGGCGAAAAGCGAGCACTATATATTCTTAACGTACTTTTTGCGGTTGAAATAAAAAAACAAGAAGATACTCCAGCGCTTATTGTTATTGACGATATCGCAGACTCTTTTGATTACAAGAATAAATATGCCATTGTTGAGTACTTGCAAGATATTGCTGGAATAGACAAATTCCATTTATTTTCTCTAACACATAACTTTGATTTCCATAGAATTATTAGTAGTCGTGTAGGTGTGAAGCGCCCAAATAGGCTGATGGCTACACGTACAATTGATAGCACTGAGATAAACCAAGAGCGTTATCAAAATGATGTGTTTAACGCATGGAAACAAGAGTTAGCGACCAATGTAGGTTACTTACTAGCAAGTATTCCATTCGCTAGAAATATTGCTGACTACTGTGGCTATCAGGATCATTACTTAAAGTTAACGTCTCTATTGCATATTAAGCCTGATACAACAGATATAAAAATATCGCACCTTCAAGCTATTTATACAGATTTGTTCGCAGACCAACAAGCACTTGATTTGCCCAATCAAGAAAGCGTGTTGAAAGACATGATTTATGCAAAAAGTGAAGAACTTCAACAAGGTAATGCAAATACTATAGAGCTTGAAAACAAGGTCATACTAGCAATAGCTATTCGCTTAAAAGCCGAAGAGTTTATGATCAGCCAAATCAATGATAATGATTTTGTCTTGGCTATTTCAAAAGACCAAACCAGAAAGCTATTCAATAAATACGCTGAGTTATTTCCAGGTGAACTCTCCACAATCGCATTATTAGACCAGGTAAACCTTATGACCCCTGAAAATATTCACCTGAACTCTTTTATGTACGAACCTATTTTAGATATGTCTGCCCACAGGCTTTATGAGCTGTACGCAGACATCAAACAGTTATCAGATATAGAATAAGGCAATTTCCATGGAACAAATAAATAACAACTCGGCTGAGTCAAAAAGCCTTGATATTAAAGATGAAAATATTGATCAACTAAAACAATTATTTCCTGACGTTTTTAGTGAAGGGAAAATAGATTTTGATGCATTAAAAGCAGTCTTAGGTGAAGCAATAGATGATGCAGATGAGCGTTATAACTTTACCTGGAACGGAAAGAATAGAGCTCGCCAGATAGCGCAAACGCCATCAACTGGAACTTTACGACCTAGCAAAGAAGATAGTGTTAACTGGGATGAAACAGAGAATCTATTTATTGAAGGTGACAACCTTGAAGTGCTGAAACTTCTGTAAAAGTCTTATCACAAAAAAGTGAAAATGATCTATATCGACCCTCCGTATAATACTGGGAAGGACTTTGTTTATAAGGACAACTTTCAAGATAACATCAAAAACTATTTAGAAGTTTCTGGTCAGGTCGATAGTGAAGGGAATAAGTTGAGTACAAATGCTGAAACCTCTGGTAGATACCATTCTGATTGGTTGAATATGATTTATCCTCGTTTAAAGCTCGCTAAAAACCTATTAAGAGATGATGGTGTTATCTTTATTTCTATAGATGACAACGAGATCAAAAATTTAAAAGCAGTATGTGATGAAATATTTGATGAAGACAATTTACTAGGGCAATTTATTTGGAATACTGAAGGCAACACCGATAATCAATATAAAGTAAAAGTGAATCATGAATATATATTGGCATACTACAAAAATGCCAACTTTTCTGACTCAGCAGTAGGACACGTTATTGACCCGAATACACCTGAAGACAGTAATCTAAGAAAAGGGTTTGCTGACAATAACATTAATAAAAATAATCCTGCTAACCCCCCATCTATTATTGAGTTGCCAGCTGGTTTTCCATCTAGTGAAGATTCATTATTTTATGGTCAGAAAACTCTTGATAAAAAGTTTTTTGAAATTACAGAATCGGAAAAATATATTTCCGAAGAAGTTAAACTCAACTACAACTTAGAGCCAAAATCAGGTTTACCTGTAAAGCTGGATGATATGGTGATCGAAGGTGGTAAGCTGATAAAACCTTGCCGTATTTACGTGGGACTAGCTAATAAAAATAAACTACTAGAGTTTATTGATAATGGAATGAAAGAGATACCAGATGAAAATGGTGAAATGATAAGTTTCTATATAAATGCTAATGCAGGTGTTCGATATAGGAAAAAGCGTGAAAAAGCTCGCAACATTCTGTCAGTACTTAAAGGGTTTGGAACAACAGAAAAGAATAAGACGATGTTAAAGAAAAAAGGAGTGTATTTTGACTATCCTAAGCCATACCAGCTCATTGAATATTTGATTTCCATCGGTTGTGAAGATAAAAATTCAATATTTTTAGACTTCTTCGCAGGCTCTGCTACATCAGCTCATTCTGTGATGAAACTTAATGCGAGTGATAATGGAAAGCGCAAATATATATTAGTTCAATTACCAGAAAGAGTTAAAAAGAATTCAGAAGCTGAGAAAAATGGATTCAAATATGTATCTGAATTAAGTTTAAAAAGAATTAAAGAATCACCCGCACTTATTGAAGAAGAAATAGGTGTTCAAGATTATGATAGTGGGTTTAAGATGTTAAAGCTCGCTGAAACAAATATTAGACGCTGGGATGCAGACTTTGATGATCTAGAGCCAGCGCTTCAACTTGCCGCCAAATCAATCAAAGAAGATCGTACACCTGAAGATGTCTTGTACGAAATTCTACTGAAATACGGTATTGAGCTGACTACCTTAATTGAAGAAGAAACGATTGAAGGTAAAACGGTATTTGTTGTTGGTGCCGGTGCATTAATCGTGTGCTTAGACGATGATATTACAGAAGCTGCTGTTGAAGGCATAGCGGCGTTAATTGATGACCTAGAGCCAGAAAGTACGCAGGTGGTATTTAGAGATGAAGGGTTTGGTAATGACGACAATGTAAAAACCAATGCGGTTCAAATTCTAAAACAACATGGCGTAGAAGATGTTAAAAGCATCTAAGTCTGATTAGGAGCCAAAATGAAGATTCAATTTAAATCAGACTTATCACATCAACAAGAAGCCATTAATGCGGTTGTTGGTGTATTCGAAGGTCAAGAGTCATTTCAGTCTAACTTTACCGTTGCTGATAATGCGTTAACTAATGAGCAGATGGACTTTTTTGCGCAAAACAATGACATTGGTCATGCTAATGCCTTAACTTTATTGCCTGAAGAGGTTTATCAAAACACTCGTGGCGTACAGCTACAAAATGGCTTAGCACAAACAGAAAATGCCAAAGAAGCCTTACCAAGCTTAGACTTTTCAATAGAGATGGAAACAGGTACAGGCAAAACCTATGTGTACCTTAGAAGTGCATTTGAACTAAACCAACGTTACGGGTTAACAAAGTTCATTATCGTTGTCCCTTCGGTTGCCATTAAAGAAGGTGTCTATAAGTCATTGCAAATCACTGAAGAACACTTCAGAAAAGACTATAAAAACGTGCAGTACGACTACTTTGTTTATGATTCATCAAAGCGTGAGCAAGTGCGAAACTTTGCCACTAATGATTATATTCAAATTATGGTGATTAATATTGATGCATTTAGTAAGTCGTTTACTGATCCAACGAAAGAAACCAAGGCCAACTTAATTCACCGTACAGATGATCGCCTCAATGGTATGAAGCCAATAGAGTTTATTAAAGCAACTAATCCGGTTGTATTAATTGATGAGCCACAGTCGGTAGCCTCTACAGCGAACCGTAAAAAAGCGATTGCCAGCCTAAACCCATTATGTACTTTCCGTTACTCAGCAACACTCACGGAAACGCATAACATGCTTTACAAGCTTGACTCTATTGACGCTTACGAGCGTAAATTGGTTAAGCAAATAGAGGTTGCTTCGCTTGATGTTAAAGATGGCCACAACCAAGCTTATATTAAACTTATTAGTGTAGATAATAAGAAGTCACCCATTTCAGCAAAAATTGAAATTGATGCTCAAACAAAGCAAGGAAAGTTGCAACCAGCAAAACAAATCACCATTAAAGATGGCAATGTGAATGATTTGTTCGAGCTATCTGGTGGTCGCAGTGTTTATGAGGGCTTGGTTATTGATGAAATTTATTGTGAGGAAGGAAACTCTTACATCGATATAAATAACGGCGAACATATTATTTATGTTGGTCAGGCGATTGGTGAAGTCGATCAAGACGCTTTTAAACGGATTCAAGTGGCTAAAACCATCGAAGAGCACCTAGAAAAGGAATTAAAGTTTTATCACAAAGTCACTACTGGTTATAACGCAGATCAACATAAACAAGTACTGAGTGAAAAAGGTATTAAAGTTTTAAGCCTATTCTTTATTGATAAAGTAGCGAATTATAGAGGCTACGCTGAAGGCGGCGTTCCCGTTGCTGGTAAGTTTGCTACATGGTTTGAAGAAGAGTTTGCTAAGTTAGTTCGCAAACCTAAATACCGTATTTTGTATCCTGAGATTTGGGATCATGACGGACAACGTTATGTGGTGAATGCTCAAGCTTTAACAGAACTGACGAAAGAAGTGCATGACGGTTACTTCGCACAAGATAAAAAGAAAGACGCATCTGGTAATCCTCTGTTTGCTGAGTCAAAGCTATCAGCAAAAGGTGAAGGTGGTAAGACAGCTGCTGACGAATCAGCTTATAACTTGATTATGAAAGATAAAGAAAAGCTACTATCACTCGATAGAAAGCTACGCTTTATCTTCTCGCATTCAGCTCTAAAAGAAGGCTGGGATAACCCTAACGTATTTCAGATTTGTACGTTGAACGAAACAGCGTCTGTAATGAAAAAACGCCAAGAAATTGGTCGAGGTTTACGTTTAGCGGTAGACCAGTCAGGTGAGCGTGTGCCTTATGGTTTTGAGGTAAATACCCTGACGGTTATGGCCAATGAGTCATATGAGAAGTTTGTCTCTGATCTGCAAAAAGAAATTGAAGCTGAAGAAGGTATCAAGTTTGGTGCGGTAGAGTCACACCAGTTTGCTAACATTGTGGTTTCTGGTGAAGGTGATGAAAAAGCGTTCTTGGGTGCTCAGCAATCAGAAGAAATCTATAAACATCTGCTTGACCATGGATATATAGATAAGAAAGGCAAAATACAGGATGCTTTAAAAGCCGATATTGAAACGGGTAACGTGAATTTACCAGACTCAGTTAAAGCGCATTCAGAGGCTATTATTGCTACGTTAACGAAAGTAGCAAAAGGCCTAAGCATTAAAAAACATGAAGAAAAGAAAACAGCAAAGCTCGCTGAAGACCATGACGGTAAGCAAGTTGTATTAGGCGCTGATTTCAAAGCTTTGTGGGACAAAATCAAATACAAAACCACTTATCGAGTTAAGTTCAGTCAAGGCTTGTTAATAGATAATTGTATTAAAGAGATCAGAGCGAGCGTTGCTGTAGCCAGTGCTAAATTTGAATATAAAAAGGTTAAAGTAGCCGTTACAGAAGCGGAGTTAGAAACTTACGATGAGAAAACTAAGATTCAGTATTACCGTAACCGAAACTTCAAGTTACCTGATATTGTGACTTATTTAGCTGAACAATCGAACCTAACTCGTCAAACGATTATTGATATATTGCTTGGCATTGAGGATAAGCTAGAGGCATTTAAAAACAATCCGCAAAAGTTCATTGAATTAGCCGGTGAAGTGATTAAAAAACAAATGCGCTTAGCAATTGTTGATGGCATTAGTTATCAGCGTATTGGTGATGATGAATACTATGCGCAAGAGCTATTTCAAGAAGAAGAGCTAACAGGCTACTTAAAAGATATGGTTGAAGCTGAAAAATCAGTTTATGACTATGTAGTATGTGACTCTGATACTGAAAAAGCCTTCGCTGAAAAACTTGAAAGCGTTGAAGACGTTAAGCTATATGCCAAACTACCCGCTTGGTTCAAAATAGATACGCCGTTAGGTAGTTATAACCCTGACTGGGCGGTATTAATTGATAAAGATGACGGTCAAGGTGAGCAGCTTTATTTTGTGGTAGAAACAAAATCGAGCATATTCTCTGATGATATTAGAGCGTCAGAACAAGCCAAGATTAACTGCGGTATCGAACACTTTAAAGCCTTAAGAAAAGATCTTGATGGCAATGAATTAGATAACCCAGCCAAGTTTGTGAAAGCTGACAACTTTGATACATTCTCGACGCACCTTTAAGTTGGTTCTGAATGTAGGCGAGTCTGGACTTGTCTACATTCAAATTAGGTTAGGTTTAGTAACGGAATTAATTAATGGACTTAGATGAAAGAAGTGTCAATTCGTTAAAAGTAGCGAGCTGTTTAGTTTCAGAGCTCTTTTCGGGCAAGCCTATTGATTCTGACCAAGGTGAAATTGATGGAACGATAACGATACCTGAATATCAAAGGCCTTATACTTGGCAGTCAAAAGAGTTGTGTAAACTATTAGAAGACTTGCTTGATTATTTTGGTGAAGTTAACTCAGAACATTCCCAAGAATCAAAAAAAAATCATCATAACTATTACCTGGGCAGTATTATTTTTCATCAAGAAATAAAGATAATTGATGGATCCCCTCATAAGCGTTTAAATGTGATTGACGGTCAGCAACGTCTAACATCGTTAGCATTATTAGCTTACTGGCTAAAGTGTAAATCACAACCCGAAATAACTTACTTAGCGCCGAGTTCTCAGCAACAAATTGCTAAAAATATTGCTTACTTAGATGAGTGGGTTGTAGAGCAGTATGATGAAGGTTTTAGTCAGTTACAACAACTGATTAACTTTGAAAATATTAACGTGACGCTTGTTGTAACTGATTCTGAAGATGATGCATACCGTTTTTTTGAAACTCAGAATACGGGAGGGGTGAGATTAAGTGGCGCAGATATAATTAAAGCTCATCATTTAAGGTCAACACCAACTGAAGTACAGGATGCTTATGCGAAGCAATGGGAAAGTTTAGGTGAGCTATCACCTTTGTTAGATGCTGTTATGAAAGTAAGATATTGGCAGGCATTTAATTTTAAAAAAATACCACTGCATAATGAGCCCGTTCAAATCAAAAAAGAAATTGTAAGAGAATTAGCCGAAAATTGTCATAGTAAGCTGCAAGATAATATTGCATATCGAAACGTTATGCACATAAAGCAAAACTCCGGTTGGATAATGAATATGCCTGAGTCTGGTTACGCTATGCGTCAACCGTTAAACTCAGGAGTTAATACTATTGATTACTTAACGTATTTCTCTAATTTGAAAAATACGCTTTTGATAAAAAACAATAATATTCCAAACCAAGCTGATTTTAATGATTTCTATTCTCATAACGTAATTCAAGACACTTATGGCACAGTTTATTTAAAACGACTGTTTGATTGTGCTTTACTTTTATATGTGTGCCAGTTTGGCTTATCGCAGTTGTTTGAAGCGTCTTTATGGCTATTTAGGGCCGTCTATTCTCCACGTTTAGCGAATAAGAAAGCGGTAAAAGAAATAACTATTCAAGCTTTTGTTAGAGATAACCACCTATTTGATACGATTATGTTAAGTTTTAATCACGCCCAGTTAATTGACTCACTAAGTCAATTTTCTTATCAAAGCGATAATGCGAATACAGAAGGAAACGGAGCAAAAGGGGGCTTCATTAGTCGAGTTGAAGACTATTTTGATATCAGCTCTTTGGATCGTAAAAAGGTTCATAGTGATTATGATAAAGCGTTAGTGAAAGGTATAAAAAATAAGGTAAATAAAGTAGAGGAAGTACGTTAATGTCAATATTTGAAAACGTAACGTCATCAGTTAGAACTCCAGCCCAGTTGGTTGAAGATAACACTTTATTTTCTATACCCAGTTATCAGCGTCCCTATGTATGGGGGGATGAAGCGATTAAATGCCTTTTTGACGATTTGTATAACGCTTACCGAAAAGATTTACCGCATTATTACGTTGGTACTATTTTAACATCTAGACGTACTAATGGTACTTTGGAATTAATTGATGGACAGCAAAGAACAACTACTTTGATGTTACTAGCATTGGCTTGCAAGAAAAAAGCTATTGATACCGAGTTAACTCGTTTGATTTGCTCAGAATCAAATTGCCAAGATAGCGAACCTAGGGGCAATAAAACCAAAAAAACAATTAAAAAATTACGCTTAGTTTTTAATATTCGCGATCAAGTTGAAGCTTATCTTGGTCATATGGCTGGACTTACAGAATATGATAATAAGTTCCCGGGTGAAGTTGAGGTAGAAAGTAACCCATATTTGAGAAGGCTTGCAGGTGGCTTGGCTACCTTTGAAAACCTACTTGACCAAATTCCCCATTCTGAAGGTTGTAAAGTCTGTAAAATGGGTAAAAATTTAGACACGGAAAATAATTGCGAGCAACAAAAGTTCGCTAATTATGTTTATAACAAAATGCGATTGGTAAACAATCAAATCCCTCGTTCAACAGATTTAAACCAGTTGTTTGCAACTATGAACAACTCAGGTGTTCAGTTAGAGCAGGTTGATATTTTAAAATCTCTTCTGTTTAAAAAAATCACCGAAGATAAGGTTACATATAACGCAATTTGGCAAGCTTGCGAGAATATGAACAACTATTTTGAACGTAATGTTCGTCAAGTCTTCACTAAAACTGAATGGAATCATTTGAAAGCCAGTGATTTCGCTAAATTCGATGCATCAAAATTTAAGCTAAAACTGGACGAAGATAAAGATATTAGTGAAAAGGCTAATATTAATATAGACCGAGGTTTATCTATTGCTGAAATAGTTAATCAATCAAAGCTTGAAACCGGTTTTAAAGAAAATCCCCCGATTGTTAGTAGTAACGTCCAAGAGAGTAATCAAGATGATGAGCAATCAGAGGTGTACTGTACTTCTATTATTAGCTTTTCCCAATTATTGATGCATACATATCGGATTTACGTTAAAACATTCGACCCTAGTACTGGGAATATAGGAGTTGAACCTGAAAATTTATTAAAGCTTTTTAACCCATTAATAACGAAAAATGATGATGGGGAAGGCATAAAAAAATTTATTAGATGCTTGTGGAGGGTTAGGTTTGCATTTGACCGTTGGGTTATTAAATGGGTTGAAAATGCAGGTGAAGAAGACAAGCATTTATTATTAAGCGATATATCTGAATCTCCGCATAAATCAGGAAATAGCTATTACTTTAATCGTACTGTCAAAGAGCATTCCTCTTTATCAATGCTACAAATGGTGAGCTATTTTACATCAGACAGAAAGAGCCAGTATTGGTTGTCACCGTATTTAGCTTGGTTAATTAATAAGGTAGATGCTTCTTATGAACAAGTACTAAATAAACTTGAATACTTTGAAAACTTACTATCGCTAGAAACAGTTAGTAAATTACATTCTCAGAAATCTTATAGCTATATCTTAATTGATTATTCTTCAGTTCAACAAATACAACCACCTCCAACGGTATTAATAGAATCATATTTTAATAAAAACCGTGGTGTTAAGTTCAAGCATTACTGGTTTCAAAAACTTGAATATCTATTATGGAAACATCGGGACAAGTATTTTCTTGAGCATGAAAGTAAAAAGTACAAGCAGTATCGAATAATTTCACGTAATTCAGTTGAACATGTTCACCCTCAAAAAGAAGAATATGAGAATAAGCTTGAAGACGGTTATTTAGATAGTTTTGGAAATTTGGCTTTATTGAACGTTAGTCAGAATTCTTCATACAGTAATCAAGGTGTTGCAAAGAAAAGAATAGATTTCGAATCTAAAAAAACGTATGACTCTTTGAAGCTAAAACATATATTTACCCTCATGGGGGAAGGTTCTTGGGATGAAGAAAAAATAGCAAAACATAAGAATGAGATGGTTGATTTGCTTAAGCAGCATTATGTAAATACGACTAATGAGAATTAACAAAAGAATAAAATGGGAATAAATGGTAAACATGGAACAAGCAATACAGTTTAATAAATTATATCAGGACATTTCAGAAAGCCTGGAAAGCGCCCAAGGAGATCTTTCTTCTCTGACGTTAGATAATCAAGAAGGTAAAGAAAAAGTCAGTGGTATTGTTGCTCAACTAGCAACAATCAAAAGCCATTTTGATAGTGAGTTAGGACTGTTACAAGAAAATGCAGAATGGGAAAACTTTGTTATTGCATTTTTTGGTGAAACTAATGCTGGCAAAAGTACAATTATAGAGTCTCTTCGCATACTGTTTAATGAAGAGTCTCGTCAAAACTTAATTAATTCAAACATCGACGATTTAAATAAAGCAAAGCAATCATTAGAAGAACATGTGGTGGTTGTGAAAACCTATATTGAACAGGTTGCACTAAAACAGGCAACACAATATCAATCGTTGCAAAATGAAGTCATTAAAATAACCGATATTATTCAACTAGAATCTTCCCTGAGAATTAAGAAAAAAAATAATATTAACCTTTTAGTGGGGGCTTTATTAGGAACAGGGTTAACTAGTTTGTGCTGGATTATGTTTGGAGGCTAATATGAATTGCGTTACAGAAGCCTCAATGGTCACGTCTTCGGATACCCCCAATAGTAGTAAGGCAGTAAAAGAATTAAACGAAACTGATCAGGTAAGTGAAACCTTAACGGAAATTGATTTGCTCGTTAACTCTTTTAAAGATGTTATTGATGCACATAGTGTAGTGTTCAAAACCGATGGCACTATCATTGGCACAGGTAAAGCTGACTTTACTCAAGGTAATACAACTTATGTGTTAAGTAATTCAGGTAAAAAATTTCATTTGATTGACGTTCCAGGAATTGAAGGTAACGAATCAAAATATGAAACAATGGTAAAACAAGCTGTAGCTAAAGCCCATTTGGTTTTTTACGTTAACGGTACTAATAAAAAGCCCGAAAAAGTTACGGCAGAAAAGATCAAAAGTTACTTAAATCGTGGCACACAGGTTTGTCCTTTATTGAACGTGAGAGGTAATGCTGATTCCTATGAATTTGAGGAAGATAGAGTATCTCTGAATAACGAGCATAACAATACTGGCTTATTGCAAACTACCGAGGTGTTAAAGCAATGTATTGGTGAAAAAAGGCTTTTACCAGCCCATTGTGTTCAAGGTTTATTAGCATTTTCTTCATTAGCTAAAACCGAGCAAAATATATCTACAATTCATTCCTCTAGACAGAATGATCTTATAATCCAACAACGAAACTTTCTTAAGCACTTTCATAAACATGAAGCCATGCAAGAGTTTAGTGGCATTAAAAATGTTGCTAATGTTTTAGAGAATAAGGCTGCAACTTTTCGTGAAGACATCGTTGAAAGTAATAAAGAGAAAGTAAAAGAATTACTCAACGAAAACTCATCGATATTGAGTAGCTTATTGTCTAATTACCAGTCTTTCTCTGAAAATATCAAACCTGAATTCTCCAATTGTGAAACCTCTATCAATGACAAGTTTGACCGGTTCAAGCAAAGTTTACGTAATGAGCGACGAAATCTACTCGATCAATTTTTTTCTGACCTTACAAACAAGGCAAATGATATTGTTGAAGATAACTTTGGAGATGAAGAAGCTATATCTAGACATATAAAACGAGCGAGCAATGAGGGTCAGGAAAACTTAGAAAAGGAGTTCTCCGAGCGGTTTAAAAAATGCATTGATGTTTTGCTAGATGACTTAAAAACTGCGATGGCGCGTCTTATCGAGGATATTCAAAGGGCTGAGTTTCAAACTGAGATAGAGAATATCAGTTCGCTAAATAAAACTCACTTTCAAATTTCTAAAATAGAAATGGGTTTTGATCTAAAAGACTTTGGTAAGTTTGCTTTTAATATCGCATCATATGCTCTATCCGGTTTTGCTATTGGTACTGCATTTGGGGGAATTGGAGCTATTCCAGGAGCAATTGCAGGTGCAGTTGTTGGAATATTTTCAAGTTTGTTATCCGTTTTCACGAGCAAAGTTAAGAGAATTAGAAAAGCCCAATCCCAGCTTCAAAGTGAAATTGAAGACGCTCGCTATTCAACCCTGGAAAAAGTAAATGATGATCTTGAGCAAGTTATCAATGATGTCAGTGACAACATAATATCTCCAATTAAAGAACAAGTTGATATTATTCAAAAAAGTGTAAATGCCCCTATTGAAGTTATTAATCAACAAATAAAAATAATGACTAATTTATCAGAAAAAGTGGAAGCAATGCCTTATGGAACAATTCAAGCAGTTTAATATAGAAAAACAAGCAGTTATTGAGAAGCTTGGAGAATTAGAAAATATTTTACATAAACTGTCATCTTTAGGGATGGATGTAGATAGCGGCTTTGAAAAAATTAAATCAGCTTTAAATGCAATGAATGATGACGTGCTGAAAATAGCACTGCTAGGCGCTTTTTCTGATGGAAAAACAAGTGTTATAGCGTCATGGCTCGGTCACATCATGAAGGATATGAATATAGACATTAACGAGTCGTCAGACCGTATAGCGGTATACAAACCTGAAGGCTTGCCAGAAAAATGTGAAATCATTGATACTCCGGGCTTATTTGGTGACAAAGAGAAAGAAGTAAATGGTAGCCAAGTTATGTACAGCGATCTTACGAAGCAATACATATCTGAAGCCCACATTGTATTGTATGTGGTCGATGCAACTAACCCTCTAAAAGAAAGCCATAATGATATAGTTAAGTGGGTCTTAAGAGACCTGAATAAAATCTCATCTACTATATTCGTGATTAATAAAATGGATGAAGTCACAGACTTAACTGAACAAGTTATGTTTGATCAGCAAGCAGAGATAAAGAAACACACACTAGGTGAAAAACTTGTTCGAGCTGCTAACTTATCAGCTGATGAATTAAGCCATACACGCATGGTATGCATGGCTTCTAACCCAGGCGGAAGAGGTTTAGAGTTTTGGTTCTCTAAACCTGAACATTATGAAAGTCGCTCAAGAATCAATCACCTTAAATCAATGACTACTGACGTCCTAAGTAGTAATTTACCACAAGATCTCATTGCCAAGACCGGTATGGATGTCGTGAGTGATCTTATATCAAATAAAGTAAAAGATGCTAACCAGGAATTAGATACTCTTGATGCATATTTTAAGCAGAACAAGCAAGAAACAGATCGAATAGCACAAGATATTATTAGTGGTAAGAAACAAGTAAAGCGTCTATCTAATGAGTTGTACGAAGAGCTTAACGTTATTGAAAACAAACTACTTTCAAAATTAAGATCGTTATCATTAGAAGATATCAAGCCGTTTTTAGAAGATGAGATTGGCTATAACGGTGATGATATTGGCTACAAGCTGAACTTGAAAATTAAAACTACAATAGATCGATATTTTGAACAATCAGCCCAAATCACGAATCAAATTGGTAGTGATATCAGAAGGCATTTAGACACAAGTGAAACCTTTATTAATTCACTATCAAAAAGTTCACTAAATGCAGCAAGCGGCGTAGCAAAAAGTATATCAAAAGTCCCAGTAGAGTCGATTAAATCAGCTATTTTTACTGCAAGAGATATCTTAGGTAACTTAGGTGTAGTTATTAAATTCAAACCTTGGGAAGCATCTAAACTTGCTGCTAACTTAAGTAAGTGGTCTGGTCCTATTGGCGCAGCGATCAGTGTTATTTCAGACCTCATGAGTGCCTATCAAGAGCGAGAGCAAGAGCTGAAACTTCAAGAGATCAAATATGGTAAAGATGGTAAAGATGATAAAGATGATAAAGGTATCAACGGTATGATCAAAGATACATTTCAGGAGCTTTATCAGTTAATGAGTGATGATGAAACAACAATTGATTTCTTTGCACCTCAGCTCAAAGAATTTGAAAAGATACTGGCGGAAATGGAGTTAGGCTCTAATGATTTGGAAGAAAATCGAAAGCAATTAGCCATTATTATTAGCAAGCTTAACGCGATAAACTCGAATGTAAACAACACTGTTGAAACTGTTTTAGAGCCTGAACCTTCCCTTTAATGGGGAGTTCAGGTTATTCGCTTAATTTTAGGAAATAGTATTTTAATGGATTATTCATTATTAAAAAATAAACAAAGAGAAGTTAGAGATGGCTTCAGAGAAAACCTAGCTTTAAGAGTACATCGTGCTTTAAGTTGGCTAAATAAATCTGAGCAATGCAATGACGACCAAGATAGCCAGTTTATTTTCTTGTGGATTGCTTTTAATGCTGCATATGCCCAAGATACAGAGGTATTGAGACATACAGAGTCAGAAGCTTTTTCAAAGTTCGTTTCTAAACTAGTTGAAATGGATGAAAATGGTGAATTTTTAGAGCTAATTTGGTCTCAATTTTCATCTACGATCAGAGTGCTGCTAGATAATAAGTTTGTTTACCAACCATTTTGGGATTATCAAAATGCTAAGATAACTGAGACGGAGTGGAAAAGCCGCTTTAGTTCAGCAAAGGCAGCAGCTAATAATGCGCTAAGTAGTAAAAAAACAGATGTTGTTATCTGCATAATATTGCAAAGGCTATACACCCTTAGAAATCAGATTGTGCATGGGGGGGCTACTTGGAATAGTACTGCTAATCGAGAGCAGATAAGAGACGGCGTTGCTTTTTTAAGTAAGCTTGTTCCGATCATAATTAATGTAATGATGGATAACACTGAAACTCTATGGGGAGATGCAAATTATCCTCTGATTTCTGAGTAACTATTTGAGATACTATCAGTAATATTAATAAAAGGCTGTGATGGCGGCCCGTGACCACAAAAACAAAGCTTCGGCCCATCTTAAATTACTAATTCATTCTTGAGTATTGAGATTGTTGTGGACTCTTCGGTACTTCGAGGATTAGTAGTGCCTGAAGATATTTCAAAATATGAAAAGATTCTTAAACAACAAGCGAGACGTTTAAGTAACTATACTGGTTGCAAGTTAAATCAAGCTCAACGCACCATAGCAATAGATTTTTATAATCATAAGTCTCTTAAGCACTTAAAAGTTAGTTTGGAAACTGGTACTGCTTCTTCTGATATTCTGCAATTACTAGAGTTCGACGGCTCCACTGCTGCATTAGTTTCTCTTCAAAGGCAATGGATTCGGATAAATGCAGCTTTTGATTCAATAGAGTATATAAAGCCTTTTGAGAGAATTGATGTTCTTGCGTGTATTTTAAATTTACCATCAGATGAATTGAAATTATTAGTGAGTAACTCATAAAATTTTCTAGGCCAGTGCTTTTCAAAAAGTATTCTCCCTTAACTCTTCATAGATTGAAGCAAATTAGTTAACATGAGATTTAAAGGCTTACCGGGAAGCCTGTGCCTACAATAAAACGACAAAGCCGATGCGCCCGCAAAATTTGTAATATTTGATTCAGGAAAGCGTAAGTGTGGGCCTTTTCTGATGGAGAGTATTATGAATTGTCCATTTTGTGGTGCAAAGCCGTCTTCTGTTGATGAAATTACTAACTTCACAGAAAAGTTTAATGAGCTATTTGTTAGCAGCGGTACAAATTCGTCGCCTTTGTTTGGCTGTGATTTAACAAACTTCGAAGAATTAGCACATATTATAAATGAAATATCATGGGCATATCGAAACGAAACAATTTCCTATATTTCGCAATCATCAAAGATTTGTAAAAGTGTTGTGATTACTACTCTTATAGAGATTTCAGTTAAAAAACAACAATTTGAATATATCTTAAGCGAAAAGCATTTCGTAAATTCTAGATTAGACTTTCTTGATCTTTTGCCAATAGAGAATCATGAAGAATTTAACCGCTTAAGGTTGAATGCTCTATTTCAAGAAATTGAAGAAGCCTGCTATAACCCTTCACAAACACTTAGAGAGCTATTGAGCGCTTCTAATATGAATATTCTTGAATTCAGGGAAATACTTGAAGAAACCTATAAATTAGATATAAAAAAGAAGTTCTTCCCTCTAGACGAAGTTATACAAGATGACTTACTGAATCTACTAACATCAAGTGATAAATGGAAAGTTTACCTGGCAACTAAACCATTTGTAGAGGAAAGTTTCTTAGGACAACATCTTTAAATTTCTATAAAAATTAGTAAAGAAAAAAGTTTATAGTTTTACGTGGTTGCCGTAAATTAATACATAACGGATTTTAAATTTAAGGAAGTTTTTATATGAAAAGCTCATTCCTTGCTTGGATTCTAAGAATGAATCTAATTAAGCGTTGGTCTCCAATGCATCTTGTTAAAGAGGAGAATGTTGCCGAACATAGTCACCAAGTGGCTGTAATAGCGCACCTACTTGCGACTGTTAAGAATGTTTATTGTGGGGGAAAGTTAAACCCTGAAACAGCAGCAACAATCGCGCTATATCATGAGGTTTCAGAAACTAAACTACAGGATATAAATCACGTAACTAAGTATTCGTCACCAGCCTTAACTGAAGAGTTTAAAAAGATAGAAGAACTTGCTGAAGTAGAGTGTTTAAAATCTTTACCAGAAAAGCTTCAACCTTTATTTGAAGAGCTTCTTGTTCAAAGAAAAGTTGATAAAGAGTATAAGAAACTCGTCAAAGCCGCAGATGTGATAACAGCTTATTTTAAGGCTTGCGATGAAATGAAGTTTCAAAACCCAGAGTTCACTACTGTTAAAGAAAGATTAGGTTTGAAAATCGAAGACTACAAAAATGACATGCCGGAGGTTGAATTATTTATGGAATTTTTTGAACAAGGTTGCCTTGCAAGTTTAGATGAGCTTTCTAATTAGCAAAAAAAGCGTATGTAAAAAATCGTATGTGTATTCTAACGCTTGTATATGTATTAAGCCTTGTATTATATGAAGTCTATAACAATTGAATGTCTACACATACGAAATGTCATGTCTGGTTCCGAAAGGAGGGTGGCCAATATCATGTGCTAAAGAAATGGTTTCAATAAGACTACGACAGGGCAGAAAATGATTAAAACACTTACGTGCTCGTAATTGACCTAAAATACCGCTTGCGATTTGCGCAACTTCAAGAGAATGGGTTAATCGAGTACGATAGAAATCGTTGAGTCCGATCGACATAATTTGGGTTTTAGCTTGCAGTCGGCGAAACGCAGCTGCGTGAATAATACGCGAACGGTCTTTTTGATAGGGTGTGCGATGATCATTAGGTCGTGCTTTTGTTTCGCTTTCGCGTCGTTCTATCCATGTTGTCATATAAAACCCCACTATTTATATATAATTAATATGTAACACAAAATCATTATTTTTAGCAGTTAATTTATACAAAATGTTCTCAAGTCAAACCACGTACATACGATCTTGTATCCCCACTAGCACATATTTTGAAACAATCTAAATTTGTAATACTTCGTCAAAACTGACAAAAATTAAACCAAAGCGTAGTAAATTGGAGTTTGATATGGCGTTACCGCTTATTTTATTAGGATCCATTGCCACCGGGTTATTGCTGAAGCGCGAATATAAGCAGGCGTTACTGCGCCAAGATATAAGACGAACATTGTCGCTGCCTGACGTCTGATACGCCACTAGTTTCCTAGACACCTATTAGTTAGATAAAATGACTAAAAGAGAGGTGCTTATGAGCAGCAAACGTTATCCTGAAGAATTTAAAATTGAAGCGGTTAAACAAGTTGTTGATCGTGGTTACAGTGTTGCCACTGTAGCCAAAAACCTAGATGTGACCACACATAGTCTTTATGCCTGGGTTAAAAAATATGGCCCAGATTCCAAAGAACATAAAGAAAAGGCGGATATCAATGCAGAGATCCGTCGTCTGCAAAAAGAGCTGAAACGAGTCACCGAAGAACGGGATATATTAAAAAAAGCCGCGGTATACTTCGCAAGCCAGTCCGACTGAGGTATGCCTTTATCAAG
>CANLRB010000004.1 GCA_947493455.1 uncultured Pseudoalteromonas sp.
AGCGTTGTGCTCCGTGTCGGTGGATGCGCATTATAGGGAAAACAAAACCAAGCGCAACCCCTTTTTTAAAGTTTTTTTGTATTTTTAGATCGTTCGCTCATTAAATCAGCGAAAAGGGGTAAAAAAGTAACTTTACTAACAAGTTTATAACCTTTATCACTAATTAAATTAAAAAAGCGATTATTTATTACGCTAAGCAAACTTTAAATATAAGCTAACTCCCCAAACTACAGCTACAATAACAAGTGATGTAGATACTGCTGCGGAGCCCATGTCTTTTGCACGCCCAGATAAAACATGGCGCTCTGTACTTACTCTATCGGTTAACGCTTCTATTGCTGAATTTAAAAGTTCAACAATAAGAACCAGCAATAAAACTGATACTAATAACGCCCAATGTATTAAATCGCTCGCTAACCATATAGAAGCAGGGAAAAGTAACACGCACAATAATAGCTCTTGGCGAAACGCGGCTTCTTCTTTTATTGCCGCTTTATATCCCAAATACGAACAATAAGTCGCTTTAAAAACACGTTTAAGCCCGCCGCCATTAGGTTTGTTGTTGTCTATCATTACTTACCCCAACTAAAAAAGCCCCGACAAAACGGGGCTTATAATAATTATAAAGTTATTTATTACGCAACACCGTATTGATCACGGTACGCTTTAACTGATGCCAAATGTTTAGCCATATCGCCTTGTTGTTCTAAATAGCTAATTAGATCGGCCAATTTAACAATTGAAATCACTTCAGTATTAAAGTCGCGTTCAACTTCCTGAATCGCCGAAAGTTCAGCTTTACCTTTTTCTTGGCGATCAAGTGCAATCAAGACACCTGAAAGGTCAGCACCATTTGCCGCAATAATTTCCATTGATTCACGAATCGCTGTACCCGCTGTGATCACATCGTCCACCAGCATTATTTTACCGACTAGCTCAGAACCAACTAATGTGCCACCTTCACCGTGTGCTTTTTTCTCTTTACGGTTAAAGCAATAAGGTACATCGCGATCGTGATGATCAGCAAGTGCAACCGCTGTCGTAGTCGCAATTGGAATACCTTTATATGCAGGGCCAAATAGTACATCAAAATCAATACCGCTATCAGCAAGCGCTGCAGCATAAAAACGACCCAAACGCGCCAAATCACGACCAGTATTAAATAAACCGGCATTAAAGAAATATGGGCTCGTGCGACCTGATTTAAGCGTAAACTCACCAAACTTAAGAACCTGCTTTTCTAGTGCAAATTCAATAAACTCTTTTTGATAATCTTTCATTTATAACGTCCTAAATTATGCCAATGCTTGCTTTTGCATATCGATGATTTCACGAATAGAGTGTTTAGCTAACTCTAATAAGTCAGTTAACTCATCGTACGAGAATGGTTCGCCCTCAGCCGTACCTTGCACTTCAATGAATTTACCAGTTTCGGTCATAATGACATTCATATCCGTTTCAGCTTCAGAATCCTCTAAATATTCTAAATCGGTGACCGCTTCGCCGTTATAAATACCCACACTAATCGCAGCAATCATGTGCTTTAATGGATTTGCCTTAATCATTCCTTTTGTACGCATGTAACTTAGCGCGTCAACTAACGCAACACATGCGCCACTGATAGATGCAGTGCGTGTACCGCCATCAGCTTGAATAACATCACAATCAATCGTCACTGTATTTTCACCAAGTGCTGTTAAATCAACAGCGGCACGCAGTGAACGAGCAATTAAACGTTGGATCTCCATAGTGCGCCCGCCTTGTTTACCCTTGGCAGCTTCGCGACCACAACGAGTATGTGTCGAGCGTGGTAACATACCGTATTCAGCTGTTATCCAACCCTTACCTTGGCCTTTCATAAAACGCGGTACGCCGGCTTCAACTGTTGCAGTACACAATACCTTTGTATTGCCAAACTCAACTAATACAGAACCTTCTGCATGCATAGTGTAGTTGCGGGTAAAACTGACCGGACGAATTTGATTGGGCGTTCTTTCACTTGGACGCATTGGAGATCCTCTAAAATTTGATTTTGCATATTATAAGAAGTTATCGACCAGTTAGCTACGGTAAAACTTGATTTATCGCTGCTTAATCAAGTTATGTGAATTTATTTGTTTAGCTAAAGGGATAATTCGCTATAATGAAGCACACAATTTTAGCACTTCAACCAAGTTAGGAAAGACAACATGATCCACAGCATGACCGCTTACGCACGACGCGAAATAAAAGGCGAATGGGGTACCGGCGTTTGGGAAATACGTTCAGTAAACCAAAGATACCTTGAAACATTTATTCGTGCACCCGAGCAATTTCGCGGTTTGGAGCCTGTTGTACGCGAACGCCTGCGCGCTAAATTACAACGCGGTAAAGTTGAAGTATTTTTAAAATTTGCAGCAAACCCAGCTCATGTCGGCGAAATGACAATCAATGATTCACTAGCGCAGCAAATCATTAAAAACGCAGCTTGGGTACAAGAGAAAACTCAAGGTGATATCAATCCAATGGATGTTTTACGCTGGCCAGGTGTTATGGAAGCGCAAGAAATGGATATGGATTCAGTACAAACTGAATTATTGGCAGGCCTAAACTCAGTGATCAAAGACTTTATCGAAGCTCGCGCCTCTGAAGGTGAAAACCTTGAAGAAATGATCGACACCCGTTTAACCGCAATTTTAGAACAAGTGGATATTGTAGAGGCACAAATGCCTGCGGTCATTAAATGGCAACGCGAAAAGCTTACTACTCGCCTTGACGAACTGCAAGCTGAAATCGATACCAACCGTTTAGAGCAAGAGTTAATTTACCTTGCTCAAAAGCAAGATGTTGCTGAAGAACTCGATCGCTTAAAATCGCATGTAAAAGAAACTCGTAAAATTCTTAAAAAGGGCGGCGCCTGTGGCCGACGCCTCGACTTTATGATGCAAGAGTTTAACCGTGAAGCAAACACCCTCGCCTCTAAATCTATAAATACAGAAGTCACCAACGCCGCTGTAGAGCTAAAAGTGTTGATTGAGCAAATGCGTGAGCAGATCCAAAATATCGAATGATGTTTCAGTCTGTTTCACTTGATTAAAATATACAATAAAAACCGCCACTTAGGCGGTTTTTTATATGAATTAATAGCGCGGTCACAAAGCATACGGATTTTTAACACTTAAGCTTGTAATTCATAATGCCTACGAACACTTAAGTTTAAGTAAAGCCTATATTTTGCGTCCGATAAAAAACTGTAGAACTGCATTTTTCTGCGCTAAATTATTCGAGAACAACATTGCTGCTTTCTATACTCATTTATAGACAACACTGTATCAGCTTTATTCGATCTAGGTTTTATTGATAGCGGGTTTACACTCAAGTCAATTTCTACTTGCTTTAGCTCTTTTTTCGAGTGACTTTCGTTTGTATTCTCAATTGTCAAAATTAGAATCTCGGGAGAAGCCTTCGGCTGTTCACTTTGTTGAACCTCAATGTACTTTAAGCGATTATTTTCAAATGGCAATTCAACATAAGTGAGCGGAACGTCTGGTGTTGAAACCGTGATATCTTCATTAATGCCTTTCGATTCACAGCAAATCAACCCAGCGTCACTCAACCAAACAGTGGTAGTTCTGGTGAACTCAACTTTGGTATCTTCAAATTCATGTTCGGTTTCTATCTCAAGTTCATTGCCATGATATGCAATGGATATTAGCTTTTTATTCCCCGGCAAGTGCAAAATGTGGTTATGCTCAAAAAGATCATTTATAGCTTGGTAAGGCCTTACTTTTATATCTTGAATCAGCTTTGCGGGGTGATGTTGAGTCAATGCTATTACCGCATTTAGCACATTGGTATACATACCGCGTGTATTGCCAATAAATGCTATTTCAATGTTCCATATGTGTAGATTAGATAGACTTTTTTTCTCACCATCTTCCCAATAGCGTTGATGGCGGTCTAAACTTAAGTTAGTTGTTCTGGCGTAGGCAACGTGTTCGTATTGAGCTAGCTTTAATAATTGGCCGCCATGTTGCTCAATACTTAATATATCTAACTTGATATTTTGATTAAGTAAGAAATCTCCGAAGGCTTCACCACTGTCAATATGCTGTACTTCAATAATATGTGATGCATTAGATTTAGCGGGATCGAAAATCGTTGATTGGTCAAACTGGTTGTATTCACTTTCTAGACGTTGTTCAATTTGACTCTTACGTTTTGCTTTCATAAGTAGAACAAAGCTGAGGATGCTAACTGCACATAGCCAAATAATCGCACTTTCTGTAATCATTAAAGCATTAGCATAATTAATGTACAAAAAAGTAAATAATGAACAGCCAATCACACCGAATACCCAAGCTTTACCATAGGTTAATTCATGCAACCAATTATGCTTGGAGGTGAGTAATCTAATCAGCATTATTGCGATAAAGGTATAAGAAACAGATAAACCGACAGAGCGATTGATAAAGAGGTAAGTTGATGACTTTGTGTCTAATATTGAAAATAAAATAGGCGCAATTAAAAATATAAAAACAATACCTAGCCCCATCGCCCATAAATTGGCAGATTTAATGGTCAATAGTGTTTCTTTTAGTTTTTTAGAAGGCAAATTCTTACATCCATTTAGTACACTCTGACAGCCAAATTGTATTTTGAACTAATGGCGTAGTGGTTACAAATAATCTATTAGTTTTGATAGGCAAATAGTGGCTCACGAAACCCAACTAGGCCAATTCAAGCAATATTAATGCTATTACAAATAGTTATTTAGGCTAAGGCCAACTTAGCCACTTGTTTCCACATAAATGCAGGCATGGTATTACGTAACTTCCAAGTAATATTCATCGGTTGGCTGCCTGTATGTGATACATATTCAACTTCACCAAAATTAACAAACCCCACAGTTTTACCAAATTCATCTTTCGATTGCTCACGGACGAATAAAAATAAGCGCTTACCTTTTTCTTGGTGGGTGACATATTCTAACCCTTTGCCGCGATCAGGTCGTGCCGAGTTTTGACTCTGCCAATGAAAAAGTTCTTCATTTATTGCATAGTCATGATACATAGTCGTTGGTGAAAACTGCCTTTCGTTTTTATTTAGCGTCACGAACAACAACTCAATGTTTTGATCTTTCATGTTGAATACACCTTCTCTTGAGTTTGGCTGTTTATCAAATGTGGTAGCGCCAAAACCTACAAGTATCTGCTCTCTGGCATATCTACTATGAAGCTTAATTGGGTGATTACCCATCATCGGCATGGTTTCTTGCTTATGATGAATACGATCAACAAGTATGTTCGTCAGATTGCTAATTTCATCCTTAATTTCAGTTTGACTCAACGGGCCCAGACTTTGCTCTATAGAACTAAAACCAAGATCTTTTCCAGGCTTTTGCCATAAATCGTAATGCAACATCAACTGGTATTTTGCTGAGTTTGTATCGCGTGTTTCAAAACCATTATTCATTACCGCTGCGATATACCGTAAATACTGGTGGTCATCACACACTAATAATCTTGTTCTAACCATACGGGCTAAATGTCGCATTAAACTATCATCTAACGAAGACAACATGCCAACTTCTGCGCACAGCTCATTCCAACTGTATTTTTTATAAATGTCTTCTAATTCAACTTGAGGGTTAACTTTAATGAAATTAGCCAACGTCAGTTTTAAGTTTGAATGCTGAGGGAAATTACGAATTAAGCCTACTAACCTTTGTTTATTCAGGGTTGCTTGCCTAATATTGCGAAGCACCATCTCTTGGGTTTGTTTAGATAGCTCAATACGACACCCTAACGGCGCGTGAGGAAACCCATTTTTAATCTCATCGCTAATGGCGCTATCGGTTTTTCCTACCAATGACCTAAACTTATGGGCAAAGTCATATTCCGCGTTCGCATTACCAACAAAATCTAAAATCGTACAAACTTCTTTGTCATCAGCTAATCGCAAGCCACGTCCCAATTGTTGCAGAAAAATCGTCAAACTTTCTGTTGGGCGCAAAAACAACAAGGTATCAACTTCTGGAATATCGACACCTTCATTAAAGATATCTACCACAAATAAAACGTTAATATTACCTGCTCGAAGTGCTTGTTGTTTTTGAGCTCGATCATGGCTGTTATCGCTTGTTAAATAGTCACATTTAATACCTTTTAACAGGAACTGTTTGCACATATATTCTGCGTGTTCTTTACTTACGCAAAATGCCAATGCCTTCATATTAAAAATAGACGTTACTAGCTCGTTTAATGTTTGATAAATCTTATCAACTCGTTGCTCGTTACCAGTATATAAATTAGTTAAGGCTGCAATATCATAGCGCCCACGACTCCAACTGATATTGCGCAGGTCAGTATCATCATCGACACCAAAATATTGAAATGGGCATAAATGGCGGCGATTTATAGCCTCTGGTAAACGGATTTCTGCTGCTATCACACCACAAAAATCATCTAGAATATTAGAGCCATCATGCCTTTCCGGCGTGGCCGTTAAGCCAAGTAATATAGTCGGAGAAAATTTACTTAAAATACTGCGATACGAACTTGCAGCTACATGGTGTACTTCATCAATTACAATAAAATCATAGAACTCGCTAGAGAGTGCTAGATTGTCTATTTGGTTATTTAACGTTCGAACCGATGCAAATAATTGTTCATAGCTTTCAGGCTTATAGTTACCAACCCATAACTCACCAAAACTCGAATTTTTAAGCACACCTCTATAGGCTAATCGAGCCTGTTTTAGTATTTCCTCTCTGTGCGCGACAAACAAGAACGTTGCGTTTGGTTTATGCTTCAGATATCGCGCAAAATCAAAAGCCGAAATTAGCGTTTTACCTGTGCCAGTTGCTGCTACAACCAAATTTTTAAAGCGCTTATGTAAAGACCGTTCCACTTCTAGCTGCTCTAAGATTTCCTGTTGATGAGTAAACGGTTTAATTTCAAAGTAGTGGGTTTGCTCCTGCCCGCCTCCCATTTTGGCTTCTTGCAGAGCTGACTTAAGCTTCTCTTTTGCTTCTACTTGGCCATCAAAAATTTCAAACTCGTTCGAATTCCAATAAGTTTCAAATGTATTTATAGATCGTTCAATAATATGCGGGATCTCTTGAGATGTAATCTTTAAATTCCACTCTAGACCACTCGTGAGCGCTGAATGAGATAAATTGGAAGAGCCAATATAACCAGTATTAAAACCGGTATTTCGCAAAAACAAATAACTTTTAGCGTGTAGTCGTTCTCGCTTAGTATTATAGCTAAGCTTAACTTTCGTATTGGGTAGTGATGCCAAAAACTCGACCGCTTTTGCATCGGTAGCCCCCATATAAGATGTAGTGATTATTTTTAACTGTTTGCCACTGCGAGTGAATTCTTCCAGTTCATTGCGAAAGATTCGAATACCAGCCCATTTAATAAATGAAACTAGCCAATAAATAGTATCTGATGATCTAATTTCGCGTTTGAGTTCGCTTTCTAAAGACAAACCAGCATTACTGCCGCAAAATAATTCACTCTGCGTTAGGCCAGTTAATGGGAAAATATCGTCAACGTACTTTTTTAAATCGGCGGCAATTGGGTTTTCAATTTCATACAAAGCTGTAAGTATTTTACCTTGACCTTCAAGCAAGTTTTCATCGAAAAACTCATCACCTTGCAGCTTATCTTTTAGCCATAAAATAAGCTGATTAGATAAATCTATTTGCAGCTGAAGTTGGTCGGCCCCAGATGGGATGCAATTGATAGCATATTCAACCACTCGACTTGTGAATCGAGATAACCAAACAGCCGCTTCCGATTGCTCTAAAACCCTCTCTCCAATATAAAACCTATCTTTATTCAAGTGCTCTGAAATTAGGTTTGTGATCAGTTGTTCAAAAATACCGCTTTGCATCGTAGCCCGACAATATTATTCCTTTAATAAAAAACAACGATACACTTTATTGAGAAGGTTTTAAATATCATGAGGATGGTTAAACTTAGTGCGAAAGATCATATCGCTTTCTCATGACTCAGCATTGTTACATTGAAAAAATATCTTTTTTAGCTATCTGCATTGCAATTTTTTTCCGATTCCCTCGCTCTATTGTTATTAGAGACTAAACTAAACAAGAGCTTATTTAACTGTGTTCATGTGCAACACATTACAAGCTAAAGGATTTTTACATTGGGGGCGGCTTTGCAACGACTGACTTTTGCTACATTTGGCTTACTATTTTGCCATTCATTATTCGGTGCGCCAGCGAGTACACTAAGCACGACTAAGCTGACGATTGCTGTGAGTGATATCAATGGACAACCCGCATCTGATATGGTCGTCTACGCCACGCCTAAAGTTGGCTTAAACAAGTTACCAGCCAATACCCAACAACTGGTTATTGACCAAAAAGATAAAAAGTTTGCACCGTATGTCACCGTAATGCAAAAAGGGCAACCGATTCAGTTTTCTAATAAAGACGATATCACCCACCATATTTATTCGGTATCAGGCAGTAATCGATTTGACTTTAAATTACAGGCAGGCACGACGAAACAAACTCAAGCAATGGATGCAAGTGAAGAAGTCGCTATGGGCTGCAATATTCACGATTGGATGAGTGGCTACGCACTGGTTGTTGATACACCATTTTACAGTAAGACCAATAAAGAAGGCGTAGCCATTTTAAATATAGCGCCACTTGGTGAATACACAGTAACGGTTTGGCATCCACAGCTTGATGCCCAAAATAACCGCGTATCAACGGTAACCAAAGCAACACAATTAAATCATCAACTCGCCATTAAACTGAGTCATCCAATGCTCCCGGTCCCGCCACAAACAGGGCAAGATGAGTTTGATTTTATTGAGGAGTATGAATAACGAATGAAGTTACTAACGGTGCGCAGTCTACAAAGTAAAATTTTATTCTTATTCCTATTTTTACTATTGCTGGTGCAATTGGTGAGTTTTTATTTTACTTATCGAGCCAATGTCACTCTTGAAAGCACACAGCTCAATAACCGTATTAGCAATGCCTCTGATGTATTTCAAACCCAGTTCAATAATCGTCGTTATTACTTATCCGCATTTGCCGAAACAGCCGCCAAAGATTACGGTTTAAAATCAGTACTTACTGAAGATAATAAAAGCTTTTTAGTGGCATTAAATAATCATAGAAAACGAATAAACAGCGATCTTGCCATGGCGGTCGATCCACAAGGCTTGGTCTTTGCACAATTGGTGACATACAAAACAAAAGACGGAAAAAGCAAAGTGCGTGTAGGCGAACAACAAGGTAAAACGTTTAGCCAACAAAACGCGTTGTTAGCGCAAAATAATGCACAGCTTGTTTTTATTAATGATCGCTTGTACCAACTTAGTTTCGCACCGATTAAGAGTGGCTCACGCATAGTCGGTTGGATTGGCTTTGGCTACCTAATTGACGCTAACCTTGCCAATGAACTAGCACAATTGACTGACGTAAATGTTGGTTTCGTTGTATTTGACGGTCAAAATTATTCCGTTATTGCGAGTTCTGATGAACAAAATTACCCAGTCGAAGCCCGCGTTTACAGCGGTATTATTGCCAATACCGAACAAAAATATATTTATAATCGATTGGAATTGGGCCAAATTGGCAATGGTTATATATCGGCGGTACTGTTTGAGTCGCGCGCTGATTTACTTAAAAATATAGACCTCCAATGGCCAAAATTAATTTCCTTAGTTGCTTTAACGGTACTCCTGTCAATTTTTGGTGCATTCGCGATTGCCCGTGATATCACACAGCCTATTAAACGGCTCATCAGTCAAGTTAAATCTATTACTCAAGGTAATTACGACGGCAGCGTCAATGTGGTTGAAAGTTCCGAGCTTCAGCAGTTATCGCAAGAGTTTAATCATATGACCAAAGCGATACTCTCTCGTGAAGAAACCATTAGCTTTCAAGCGTTTCATGACCCACTCTCGCATATGCCCAATCGCAATGCGTTGATCAATGCGTTAGAAAAACGCACTCGATCAAACAGTGATTTTTTGCTTATTCAACTATGCTACCTGCGCGCTGACGAAATTACCGATACCTTAGGCTATCAAGCCGGTGATGAAGTTGTTAATCAAGTCGCAAGCCAACTCGTACAAACGGAGTTTGGTTTTGATAGCTACCATTTAGGTGGCGAAAACTATGTTTTACTCGCCGATGATCAAGATGCAGACACACTTATTAACTCATTAAATGCGGTACTGGCAGTAAACTACTTAATTGAAAACGTCAGTTTGCACCTTCAATTTGCATTTGGCGTAGTAATATCAAAGCAACACCCTAGTAGCGCTGTACCTGATTTAATCAAACGTTCAAAAGTTGCATTGCAACGCGCGCAAAACGATAAGCAAATATATCAAGTATACGATCCTGCATTTGACCAAGATGCGATTGAACGACTGTTTTTAACAAATGGTTTAAAACATGCAATTGAACACGACGAATTGATTTTATTCTACCAACCTAAGTTGTCTCTCAGTACGATGAAAGTAAGCCATGTTGAGGCACTCGTGCGCTGGCAGCATCCACAAAAGGGTCTGATACCGCCCGACGCCTTTATCAGTATTGCAGAAAAAACAGGTCAAATGGATGCGCTCACACGCTGGGTTACTAAAACTGCCATTGAACAATACATAAAGTGGTTAAAGCAGGGTTTAAATATCAACATTGCGATCAATATTTCAGCCGCAAATATAATGGACAGCGCCTATTCAGACTTTGTTATTGGCTTAAAAAAACAACACCAACTAAGTGATAATGCGATTACGCTCGAAGTCACCGAAGATGCCGTAGTGGCAGACCCTAAACAGGCCACCACTATTTTAAATTATCTACGTAATAATGGGTTTAAGTTATCTATCGACGATTATGGTACAGGCTATTCATCGCTTGCCCAATTAAAGCAGTTGCCGGTTCATGAATTAAAAATTGATCGCTCATTTGTGCAACATTTAACGTCGAACGAGAGCGATAAAATAATCGTTAAGTCGACGTTGGAGCTTGCACACAATATGAATTTATCCGTCGTCGCAGAGGGCATTGAAGACGAAGCAGCATTGCTGTGGTTAAAACAGCATGACTGCCAGCTAGCCCAAGGTTATTTTATAAGCAAACCGCAGGCAGCGGCTGATTTTGAAACATGGTTAGCAACAAGCGACTATAGCCCAATGGAGACAAGTAGCTAAATGACCAAAAAACTAACATGTTATTTGTTCACCATACTGACTGGGTTAATAAGTTTTCAGTCAGTATCGCTTGAGTCTTCATTTAAAGGACTGGCGGACTTTCGCTTTTATTACGTCGACAGTAATACTGCAAACAGTTATCTAAACGGTGGCTACGGCAAGTTTCGCTATGATCACGGCAGCGGTATAGCAATTGGCCAGCTTGGCGCACAATGGCATGTGGATTTTAATTCAAATTGGTCATCAACCATTGTCGGTAATGCCTTCGTTAATAAAGATAACGAAGCACTTGGCATCACTGAAGCCTACATAAGTTATAAGGGACTACCGAATAAACAGGGTTGGCGAATAAAATCAAAGCTCGGTATCTTTTATCCGGTTGTGAGCTTGGAAAATATTGCAACCGCATGGTCAACCCCTTACACCTTGACATCGAGCAGTTTAAACAATTGGCTCGGAGAGGAGTTCAGAAATACAGGTGCCAGCTTAACTATCGAAAAGCTAGGTAAATTCACTCACTCAAAACATAACTTTTCAATTGATTTTTCGCTCTTCCAAAACAACGATACGGCTGGTGCAATGCTTACATGGCATGGCTGGACTATAGGCAGTCGGCAAACATTATTAGGCGAGACATTGCCTGTACAGTACTTCCCAGCACGCAAAACAACGCTGGCAAAACAAGCCGCCGAGTCCGACCCATTTAAAGAATTAGACCACAGATCAGGTTACCACCTTGCAGGTAACTGGAAGTATGCCAATAAATTTAAGCTGAACCTTGGCTATTACGACAATAATGCAAAAGAAGGTCTTGTGGAGCAAGGTCAATACACGTGGACAACCGATTTTACTCACCTCGGCCTAAAATACCGATTTGCCAAAGAATGGGAATTGCTCGGACAACATATGCGTGGCAGAACTTATATGACGTCCCCGACACGCGTTATCGTGGTTGATGCGGACTATAAAAACACATTTGTAATACTTCGCCATTTTTGGAATAAACACCATATTGCCCTGCGGTTCGAAGATTTTAGTGTGACGGATCGCGACCTAACTTGGGGTGATAATAATAATGAGAACGGCCAAGCTTGGGCATTGGCATATCGTTATAAGTTCAAACGTAATCAATTTATAATTACCGAGTTCAATTGGATTGATTCAACACGACCTGCGCGTTGGTATGTTGGTCAACAACAAGATAAAATTGAGCGCCAATTGCAGCTTGGCTACCGAATATACTTTTAGCATTTAGCATTTAGCATTTAGCATTTAGCATTTAGCATTTAGCATTTAGCATTTAGCATTATATTCCCTTCAACCAAACCACAGCGTCCAGCGCATTTCGGCAGCGTTTATAAAGCGATTCGTAATTTATCGCCTAATTTTGAAGCTTTGTCGTTAAAATCGTGCAGCAACTTGTCAATTGCTTAAAATGAGGAAAATTTATCATCCGATTGGAGCAACTGAATGAAGTTTACCGTGCACTTGTTCGTACTCTTTCTAAGTTTACTGTTTACATCAACGCTTTATGCAAGCGACAAATTTACTGCAAACGATATTTTTTCACTTGAATATGCAAGTGATCCACAAGTCTCGCCAGATGGTAAATTTATTGTCTATACGCGAAATTCAAACGACGTAATGAACGATACTAAGTTGCGCAGTTTATGGCTTATCAATACCCAAAGTGGTGAACACACACCGCTATTCTCTGATCATAAAAATTACTCACAAGCGCGCTGGTCGAACGATGGTAAACGCCTTGCCTTTGTTAGTAATTTAAGCGGTTCATACCAAATCCATGTACATTACTTAGCATCGAATCGCACTGCTATAGCCAGTAACTTACAAGGTAACATTAGCAGCCTAACATGGTCGCCCAATGATAAGTGGCTTGCATTTAGCTACAAAGTAAAAGATAAACCGCCTGTAATTGCCAAAATGCCAAAAAAACCAAAAGGGGCAAAATGGTCTAAACCGGCAGTTGTGATTGATAAAGCCTATTATCAAGCGGATGGCCAAGGTTTAATTAAACCAGGGTTTCAGCATCTATTCGTTTTACCAAGCTCTGGTGGCAGCGCGCGTCAGCTAACCTCAGGTAACTACCATCATCGTGGACAGTTAGCATGGACTAAAAATAGCCAAGCCATTGTATTTTCGGCAAACCGAATCAAAGATTGGGAGTATAAAACACTTGAAGGAAACCTTTTTCAAGTTGAACTGGCCGATGGCAAAATCACCAAAATTACTAACGCACCGGGTAATGAATTTAATCCTGTATTTTCAAGCGATGGTAAAAAGCTTGCTTTTTTAAGCAGTTCAAATGCGCTTAATCCTTATCGCAATCACAAATTAAATATTATGGATTGGCCTGAAAAATCGAGCAAAGTGATCGCAAAGGACTTTGACCGCTCTATTATTTCACCCAAGTGGCTATCTCGCTCGCAGCTTGCCATTGCGTATGACGATCATGGCAAACGTATTTTGGCTAAAATTAACTTATCGGGCGACATCACACCATTGAGCGACGCGGTATCAGGTACAACCTTAGGCCGTCCATATATTAGTGGTGGATTCCATGCCAATAATTCAGGTGTCATTGCCTATACCCATGGCTCAGTCACTCGACCTGCTGACATCGCAATGATCCAAATCGATAAACCTAAAGTGAAACGCTTAACTCACTTGAACGAAGATTTACTTGGTCACAAGAAGCTTGGACAAGTTCATGAAATAAAATATAAATCATCTTTCGATGGTGAAGAAATTCAAGGTTGGTACATTACCCCACCGAATTTCAACCCGACTAAGCAATACCCGCTAATTGTTGAAATTCATGGTGGCCCTCATCTTGCTTACGGTCCACACTTTTCAGCTGAATTACAACGCTATGTAGCAGAAGGCTATGTGGTGTTTTACGACAACCACAGAGGAAGTAGCTCGTATGGTGAACGATTTGCCATGCTACTAAAATACAAATACAGTTCAAAAGAAGACTTTGCCGATCATAACTCAGGTGTCAACTCGATGATTGATTTAGGCTTTATTGATAAAGATAACTTATTTATTGCTGGCGGCTCAGCAGGTGGCATTGCAACAGCTTATGCAATCGGCTTAACAAACCGATTCTCTGCCGCCGTCGTAGTTAAACCGGTAATAAACTGGCTAAGCAAAGTATTGACCGCCGACAGCGGTTTACGCCAAATTCCAACTCAATTCCCAGGTATGCCGTGGGATAATGTACAACATTATTGGCAGCGCTCACCAATGTCGTTAGTCGGCAACGTATCAACACCAACTATGCTGATGACTGGCGAAGAAGATTTACGCACGCCGATGGCTGAAACAGAGCAGTATTATCAAGCGTTAAAACTCAGAAAAATAGATACGGTTTTAGTTAAAATCCCAGGCGCTCCGCACGGTATCGCAGGCAAGCCATCACGGATGATTTCAAAAATCGAACACACGCTCGCTTGGTTCGAAAAATATAAAAAATAATCCGCATCGGCTATTAATGCAGCGCCTATTGGGCGCTGCAGCTGTAACTTTTAAAAATCGAAATCCCCTTCAAAACTCACTGTTTCTAAAGCGCAAAATTTAATCAAGCTGCTATATTTGATTGTAGGCAAGGTATAAGGACTGCAATTAGTGGCGATAGAACAAGTGATACACATGCCCATCATGATTGCGAATTAATTTGAGAACATTGCTATTGGTCTAAGTCGCTCCTATATCAGCGAGTAGATGCTAAACTTTGTCAATAGTTTCAATATTATGATGTTTTAAAACTTAATTCAGTAAGTGGAACTTTTATGTTTTTTTCGAATTTTTCGCTGCGTGCACGTGCATTCTCATTTTTCATTTGTTTATTGCTTGTTAGTACTTTTAATTTTGGAATGATGATTTATTTGGAGAATAAATCAATTAATGACCTTGAGCAGGTAACCAATACGAATAGCATACTAATAATAAGAGGAGATTTGTTAAATAGCATTGTTAATGCTGAGAGCGGACAACGCGGCTTTTTACTGACATCTAACAAAGATTACTTAACCCCGTTTCAAACCGGTAAAACTAATGCTAAATGGAGTTTAAATAAGTTACAAGAGTTAACAACTAGTGACTCAGCGCAACAAAAAATGCTTTCGACTGTAGAAGCGTTGATTGATAAAAAGTTCTCGGAAATGCAAACAACGATAGATTTACATTATGCAGGTCGGATTAATGAATCTATTGCAGTTGTGATGACAAACGAAGGCATTGAGCTGATGGCGAGAATAAGGTCTTTACTTCAATCTTTTAATGATGATTTGATTTATAAACGAGCGATTCAACAAAATGAATTAATCACACTTCAAAAAAACATACGCTTGATATTTATTTTTGAAACCGCGCTTTTCGCTGTGGTTTTACTCTTAATAGCTTTTATCGTATCGAAAACAATACTTCAACCAATTCATAAACTTATTACTTCGGTGAAAGCCTTTGAGCTAGGTAAGAAATTTATACCTGTTCATATTGACAGTAAAGATGAACTAGGACTTCTCGCTAAAACCTTCAATAACATGGCTTCCAAGGCTTCTTCAACAGTTACCTTAATGAAATCAACTATTGAGAAAACTGAAAAACAGAGAGATCAGGCATTGATTGAATCAATTTCCGATCCTCTAACAGGGCTTTCAAATAGAAAGTTTATGGAGATGGAACTGAACAAATTAATATTGTCGAGTAAGCGATATCAAACCGCTCTGAGCCTTATCATTTTGGATTTAGATCACTTCAAGAAAGTAAACGATACGTATGGTCACGTAATTGGAGACATTGTGTTAAAAGCAATAGCGCAACTAATGAAACACATTATGAGAGCAAGCGACTTAACGATTCGTTATGGTGGAGAAGAATTTATTATCGTGATGGACCACACGACATCACATGAAGCCAGTGTAAAAGCCGAAACTCTCAGGCGAGAAATAGAGAATCTAGAAATAGAAGAGCTACTTGGAAACCGAGTCACTGTTAGTTTAGGAATAACACAACTGCGTCAAGAGAACGACTCTATAGAGAGCTTCATAGCGCGAGCCGATGAAGCATTATATAAAGCAAAAACATCTGGTAGAAATAAGTGGTATGTTATATAGAGTTTCTTTAAGTCAAAACCATCGCTGTATTTTACTGTATCGCAATAAATAATCTGAGCGAGCACTTCAGTCATGTATAAAAATAAAAGCACAAAAATATGCAGTGATCATTATGGACTTATTTATGCCGCATTTAGATGGTTTAAATACCACCAAGCATATTCGCCCACTTAAAAACGGTAACCCCCCCCATTATTGCGCTGTCTGGTAATAAGAAAAAACATTTAGTACAAAAATGGGCGTCCCACGGTTTATCGGGGTACATAATGAAGCCATCTACTAAAACCGAAATTTTAGCAGCAGTCGATAAGGCACTGGCAAAGTAATTAATGAGATTGTCGCCACGCTATTTTAACAATTGGTACAAACTCGTTAAGCAAGCAACTTGATAAGTAGCACCTACGGTATCTTGTTCTTTATCACCCGCATGATTAATCCAGCATGTGTCGAGCCCTGCATTCACACCGCCTTGAATATCGGAGCTTAAGGTATCACCCACCATCAACACTTTTTGTTTATCTGGATTACCCATAAGTGCTAGTGCATGCTCAAATATGCGTACGTCGGGTTTCGCACAACCAACTTGTTCCGAGATAATCACATGCTCGAAAAAGTGACTTAAATCTGTGCGCTCCAATCTAATTTGCTGCAAAGCGGTAAACCCATTGGTAATAATGCAGAGTTTTGCTCGGGTTTCTAATAATTCAAGTAAGCGACGAGCACCTGGCAACGTTTGACAAATATCAGCCATCGCCTGTAAAAAGCCCTGGTTCAATGTTTTGGCCTCAACACCTAATTTGTCAGCCCAAAAATTAAAACGTGTCACTTGCAAATATTCTGCTGAAATCTCGCCGTTTTGATATTCAAGCCAAAGCGGTTTATTAGTGCGCTGGTAAAATTCAAAGTCGTCGTGCGTAAAGTCGACCTGGTAATTGGCAAATAAGCATTTCAAACCAGCAAATGCGTCAAAATGAAACAAAGTTTCATCGGCATCAAAAATAACCCATTCATACTTCATTGCTGGCAACCTGAAATAACTCTGCATGTAAAAACGGTGCAAGTGCCGTCATCATTGCCATCGTATAAACGCCTTCACGTGTCACCTTATCACCAGTTAATAGGGCCATGGCGCCCCCTTTTTGTTTTATATTGTTGGTTTGAAACAGTCTATCCATAACAAAACCTAACTCTTCACCTTGGCAGAGCGCCTCATACACCGTATTTGGTAGCGGTAAATTGGTGCTGCGACCAACACTTTGCTTTCCTTGATGCTCAATTACAATATAAGCGAATGTGGCTGCACCATAATCAAACTTATCTACACCACCTTCAATAGCAACATACCAATCCGCCGAAAAATGTTGTTTGGCATAGCTCACTCGATTTTGTGCGCCAAGTAAGGTCTCTTGTGCGGTCATTGGTTGGTTAGATACATTCGATGGTGCATCAACACCTTGGGTATTAAAGGTGATGTCGGGAAAAATTTGGCTAAGGGCCGTGGCCACCGCATTAATTTTAACTGGGTTCTTCGACCCAACAATCACAGAGCATGTTTCGCGTGAATTCATAAATAACGGTAAAATCCTATATTAGTGAAACGAAAAGCTATCTAAATCGGATGCAACTTCTTATAATTAGCTACATATTCTTCGGTATTGTGCTTTGCATTTAGGCAAAGGGCAACTGTCAATACAGCAATACCATAGCGAAAAAAATTAGGATACAACAATGAGCCAAGCTCGCGGAAATTTATTTATATTGTCGGCCCCTTCAGGTGCGGGCAAATCAAGCTTAATCAATGCACTTTTAGAGCGCCATAGTGATATGAAAGTATCGGTGTCGCACACCACCAGAGCGCCGCGACCGGGTGAAGAAAATGGCGTACATTATCATTTTGTGTCTGCAGATGAATTCAAGCAACTCATCTCCCAAGATGGTTTTCTTGAATGGGCCCAAGTATTTGAAAAATACTATGGCACATCAAAGCAAAGTATTGAGCAGCAACTTGCGAATGGCATTGATGTTTTCCTTGATATCGACTGGCAAGGGGCACGTCAAATCCGTGAACTCGTTCCAACTGTGCGTACTATCTTTATCGCACCGCCATCAAAAGCAGAACTTGAGTCTCGTTTAAACAACCGAGGCCAAGACAGCGCTGAAGTCATCGCAAGCCGTATGGCAAAAGCACAGTCAGAAACATCGCATTACAATGAGTTTGACTATCTGATCGTCAATGATGATTTTGATACAGCGCTTTATCAACTAGAAACCATCGTATTTGCCGCGCGATTGGCGCAATCAAACCAAGCAATTAAGCATAAAGCGTTATTAGATAACTTATTAAGCGAATAAATCACTTTTTCTATTGGCTAAATTCAAGGCATCAAGTAAACTATGCCTTTGCGTATAAATAATTTGGAGTGCTAAATGGCTCGAGTAACTGTTGAAGATGCAGTAGATAAAATTGGTAACCGCTTTGACCTTATTTTAGTAGCGGCACGCCGTGCCCGCCAAATAGCGGTTGGTGGTAAAGATGCGATGGTTGAAGCTGAAAACGACAAACCAACGGTTATCGCTTTACGTGAAATTGAAGAAGGTCTAGTGACTAGCGATTCTTTAGATTCAATCGAACGTGAAGAGCAGCACAGTCAAGAAGCAGCTGAAATTGCAGCTGTTGCAGCAATTGTTGGTGGCAACCAGTAATTGATTTTTGACACAACGCCAGGTCACTGGCGTTGATGCTTTCTACCTCCTCTTACCTCATAAATTATCGAATATAGACGAATAAAGCATAGAGATTAGTATTAGGTACTAGTAAATCGGCTATCTTTAAAGTATATATTGTACAAAATCCCATATTGACCCGTGTTGGAGCTTAAATGTATCTTTTTGAAGGTCTTAAAAAGAACATCTCTGAATATTTATCAGCTGAGCAAGTTGAGCTGGTACAAAAAGCCTATGTTGTCGCACGTGATGCACATGAAGGACAAACGCGCTCGAGTGGCGAACCCTATATCACTCACCCCGTAGAAGTAACCCAAATACTCGCTAGCATGCGACTTGATCACGAAACACTCATGGCCGCATTAATGCATGATGTGATTGAAGATACTGACTTTAGTCAAAACGATCTTGCTGCTATTTTTGGTGATACCGTTGCCGAGTTAGTGGAAGGCGTTTCTAAGCTCGACAAGTTAAGCTTTAAAGACAAAAAACAATTTCAGGCCGAAAACTATCGCAAAATGATTATGGCAATGACACAAGATATTCGTGTTATTTTAATCAAACTCGCCGATAGAACCCATAATATGCGTACATTGGGCGCATTGCGACCTGATAAACGTCGTCGCATTGCCAGAGAAACCTTAGAAATATTTGCTCCAATAGCAAACCGCCTGGGTATTCATGATATTAAAAATGAATTAGAGGATTTAGGCTTTCAAGCACTTTACCCAATGCGTCATCGCGCACTGAAAAACGAAGTCGCAAAAGCACGGGGTAATCGTAAAGAGATTATTCAAAATATTCAGGACGAAATTGAATCGCGTATTTCCGAATCAGGCATTGAAGCGGAGGTGAGCGGGCGCGAAAAGCATCTTTACAGCATTTATAAAAAAATGTTGAACAAAGAACTCATGTTTAATGAAGTGATGGACATATACGCGTTTAGAATTGTCGTCGACTCACTCGATACCTGTTATCGCGTATTAGGTGTGGCGCACAATTTATACAAGCCTATCGAAACGCGTTTTAAAGATTATATCGCAGTACCTAAAACAAATGGCTATCAATCTTTGCATACATCGCTAGTTGGCCCTCACGGTATTCCTGTTGAGATTCAAATTCGTACCCATGAAATGGACCACATGGCCGACAAAGGGGTTGCAGCGCATTGGATGTATAAAAAGTCGGGCGATAGTGCCGGCAATACAGCCCAACAACGAGCACGACAATGGATGCAGAGCTTACTCGAATTACAACAAAGTGCTGGGTCTTCGTTTGAATTTGTCGAAAACGTAAAAACAGAACTGTTCCCCGAAGAAATATATGTCTTTACGCCAGATGGACGCATTATCGAACTGCCGATGGGTGCGACCGCTGTTGACTTTGCCTATGCCGTTCACACCGATGTAGGTAATACCTGTGTTGGCGTACGTGTTAATCGCAAACCGTACCCGCTGAGCAAAGCATTGGATACCGGACAAACCGTCGAAGTAATCACGAGTTCTGGCGCCCATCCAAATGCCACTTGGCTTAACTTTATCGTGACCGGTAAAGCGCGTTTAGGTGTTCGTAATTATCTTAAAAACCAGCAACAAGAAGAAGCCATGCTGCTTGGTCGTCGCTTACTAGAATCAGCATTAGGCGAATATAACCTGAGCGATATTGGCGAAGACGCAATCAACCGCGTACTTGAAGAAGACCAAATTGAAAGCTTAGATGATTTGCTCAATGAAATTGGTGCTGGTAACTTAATGAGCATTCTTGTCGCTCGTCGACTATTGCAGTCGGATATTGATGATATTGACGAGTTTGCACAAAATACCAAAGCGGCCATTATCGGCACTGAAGGTATGCTAGTTAGTTACTCCAAATGCTGCCGCCCTGTGCCTGGTGACGATATTGTTGCCTATGTAAGCCAAGGAAAAGGGCTAACCGTGCATCGTCACGAATGTAAAAATATTCGTGGTTGGGAAAGTGAGCCATCTAAATACTTTGTCGTAAAGTGGGAAGATGCGCCAGAAAAAGAATATATTGCAGCGCTGCGCATTGAAATTATAAATCATCAAGGCGCGCTTGCTAAATTAACCAATGTGGTAGCCACAACTCAGGCGAATATAGTCGAGATTACAACAGACGAAAAAGAGAGTAATCTTTATGTGATTGATTTAGGCGTCACCGTAAAAGACCGTATTCACGTCGCAAACATTATGCGTCGCATTCGTGTTATGCCTGATGTGCAAAAAGTCTACCGCCGAAAGTAAGGAAAACACTTAATGACAAAATCTATTATTAGTACTGATAAAGCACCTGCAGCAATTGGCACTTATAGCCAAGCGGTTAAAGTCGGTTCAACAGTTTATCTTTCAGGGCAAATTCCACTTATTCCTGAAACAATGGAAATGATTTCTGATGACTTTACAGAGCAAACACACCAAGTATTTAAAAACTTAGTCTCTGTCTGTGAAGCAGCTGGTGGCGAAATTCAAAATATGGTGAAGGTTAATATTTTCTTAACTGATCTTTCTAACTTCGCAACAGTGAACGAAGTAATGAGTCAATACTTCGTTGAACCATACCCAGCTCGCGCTGCCATTGGTGTTAAAGAATTACCAAAAGGGTCGCAAGTGGAAATTGACGGTATTTTAGAGCTGCCATCAACAAACTAATTACCTTTATTTGTATGAATATTTACAAATAAATAGAAAAAGAGCCAATTGGCTCTTTTTTTTTACCCTGAAAACTCGCTATAGTTAATCTAGCTTGTCAACAAAAGGGTTAATAGGTGTTTAAACTTAATAATAAAAATCAGGTTGTGTTAACCATAGACGCAGAAAACCCCATGCCGCCCAGTGCGGATTTTGTATTACAAGCATTAGATCACTCCGACTTTTGTGATTGCTTTGTATTAAAAGCCGACGTTTTAGCCGCATTTAAAGATGCCGACTTTGTTGAACTCGTGGTTGCCGAAAAACGCAACGCCCATTTAGAAGTAGCAATTGCTGATGATAAAATGTCGGCCAAAGCGACTTTATATTGCGCCTACGGCGGCGAAATGATTAACCTTGACCAAGCTAAAGAGCAACTCAGTCAAAGCGGTTTGCAAAAAGGCATTGACGATACCCAACTTGAATCTTTACTTGCGCAACAATTTGAAAGCCTTCCCGGAGCGACGCACAAAAAGCAAATCGCGAAAGGCCATGAATCACAACCAGGTAAAGACGGCTACTTAGAAAAACATGTCACTACTCTCGCAGAACGAATTCGAGAACCTAAAAAGCAGGAAGATGGTTCCGTCGATATGCGCGACTTTGGCAAGCTTGCCAGTGTTAAAGTGGGTGAACTGCTCATCACACAACACTTTGCCACACTCGGCCATGATGGTTATGACGTCGTCGGTGAAATTATCAAAGCCAAGCCCGGCAAAGACTGCAAACTCATCGCCGGCGATGGCGCACATATAAACCCAAAAAACCCATCACAATTACTCGCATCAATAGCCGGTGTGCCGGTTGATAGTAACCATGGCATGCGTGTTGATGATGTATTTACAATTGCCGACGTCAATGTAAAGTCAGGCCATATTGAATTTGACGGTTCAATTATCATAACTCACAACGTCGAGCCCGGTATGAAAGTAACCGCCAAAGGTGATATCAATGTCATGGGTACGGTTGAATCCGCAGAATTAAGTGCGACAGGCAGCATTATTATTAAGCAAGGCTGTATTGGTCATCAATTAAAAAATGAAGATACGTTGTCGTGCGTCATTGACTGTAAAGGTGAATTAGAAGTGAGCCATGCTCAATATACATATTTAGCGGGCAACAATATTAAAATACAAAAACAAGTGAGTCACTGTCAGCTAAAAGCAAAAAACCATATTAAAATTGGGTCACCCGATAGCCGAAAAGGTAAACTGATTGGTGGCAAAGTGCTTGACTGTAAAACAATGGAGTGCGGCGAAGTAGGTACAGAAAAAGGCGCACCAACGCAGGTTTATTTAGGGCAATCGGCATTTTTACTCAAAGAGAAAGCCGACGAAGTATTTGAAAAAATGCAAAGCACCAATAAATTGCTCGAGCAGCTTGAAACTGACTTTGATAAAGCACTAATGGTCGAAGATGCCGAAAAACAGCAAGAGCTACTTATCGAAATTAGTGATCAACAAGCCCATTGTGAAAAACTTATAGAGCTGCTACCGGCACATGCAGCCAAATTTGAAAAAGCAGCGCATTATATTACTAATTTTTGCACCCTTGAAATCACCAATGCCATGCACCCAAATGTTGAACTCAAAATCTTTAACAAAGGGTTTAAGGCTGCCCGTGAATACCCCCCTCTCAGTGCGATAATTGTGAAAGGAAAAATCGATCTCGCTTTTAAAACAACGTAATTATATAGGTCATTAATAAAAAGTATGCACACAACGCCTTCCTACCAAATCGACAACCTTGATAAGTCAATTTTACATGCGTTAATGGATAACGCACGCACCCCGTATGCAGAACTTGCTAAGAACTTTGATGTCAGTGCAGGCACAATTCATGTGCGCGTTGAAAAAATGAAGCAAGCAGGCATTATCAAAGGCACCCGAGTGGTAATTGATGCTAAAAACTTAGGTTATGACGTGTGTTGCTTTATTGGTATAAATTTAAAAAATGCAAAAGATTACCCCTCGACGATTGAACGTCTTAATGCACTTGAAGAAGTCGTAGAAGCCTATTACACCACAGGCAACTACAGTATTTTTATCAAAGTGATGACCCGCTCGATTGAACATTTACAAAATGTACTGATTAATAAAATTCAAGCAATCGACGAGATCCAGTCAACCGAAACCCTAATTTCACTACAGCACCCAATCAATCGCGAAGTGATGCCTTAATTGCACCCAGCTTCTGGCACAGGTATAATCGCCGCGATTTTTATTGGGAGAGCAGTATGGCCACAAATCGCTATAAACGAGTTAAATCGGTATTAGACAAGCGCCAACTTGATTTAACCGTGTGTTTAGACGAAGTACACAAGCACCATAATTTATCTGCGATTGTACGCACCGCCGATGCCATTGGCTGTCACCATGTACACGCTGTGTGGCCTAGAGAACAACGTAGACTAACCAATAACACCTCTGGCGGCAGTAAAAACTGGGTCGAAACGCATATGCATGATGAAGTCGGCGATGCGATTGCGGCAATCAGAGAACAGATCCCTGGGGTACAAGTACTCGCCACCAACTTATCTGACAGCGCTGTGGATTTTCGTGAAATTGACTATACCAAACCAACGGCAATCATTGTTGGCCAAGAACGAGATGGTATTTCAGACGAAGCACTATCACATGCTGATCGCCATATTGTTATTCCAATGGAAGGTATGGTGCAGTCACTTAATGTATCTGTTGCAGCTGCGCTTATTTTATACGAAGCACAGCGACAACGCGAAAATGCAAACATGTATTTGCCGAACGACGACCTTGATAAAAATACCAAGCACACCTTGTTATTTGAAGGCTGCCACCCAATTATCGCAAAGCAATGTCGACAAAAAGGCTTGCCCTACCCTGAACTCGATGATGAGGGCGAGATTGTTGCAAGCGAAGAATTTTGGAATAAACTGAGATTCAAACAATAAATTCGCACCTAATTCAACTTGATGTTACTTAGCCAAGCTGTTAAAAAATAAAATCATTTTATAAAAAGGGTAACAATGGCTGTTCATCTTGCACAATATCCAGTAAATCAGTTAAAAGGTGTCGGGCCTAAAATGGCCGAACGCCTTGCCAAGCTACATATTACAACGGTGCAAGATCTCTTATTTCATCTGCCAATGCGCTATGAGGATCGCACTCGCATTTACCCGATCGCCGAGCTACAGGCGCATTACCAAGTAAGCGTTGAGGCGCGCATCGAAACCGCTAATATTACACAGGGTAAACGGCGCATGCTTAACGTCATGATAAATGATGGTTCAGGTAGGCTTACACTGCGCTTTTTTACCTTTAGCGCCGCACAAAAAAATAATTTACAACCGGGTTGTTTAATTCGTTGCTTTGGTGAAATCCGTCGCGGACGAAATGGTTTTGAAATGGTGCATCCTGACTACAAAGTCATCGATGAAAACAAACACAATCACGTTGAAGAAAGCCTCACACCTGTCTACCCGACCACAGAGGGATTGAAACAAATTACACTGCGTAATTTATCTCAACAAGCAGTTGAGTTACTAACTCGTCATGATATTGAAGAGCTACTCCCACCCCAGTTTCAACCGCAAGGACAAAGCCTAAAAGAAGCCCTACTGACACTACATCGACCATCGCCGGATGTTAGTACGCTACTACTTGAACAAGGCAATCACCCGGCCCAGCAGCGACTCGCTTTTGAAGAGCTATTAGCACAGAATTTAAGCCTATTAAAACTGCGCCAAAAAGGGCAAGCCCATAAAGCGGTAGCACTAGCGCCCAATAACCCGCTTGAAGCACAGCTTCTCGGCGCCCTGCCATTTAAACCAACCAATGCACAAAACAGAGTTGTGGCAGAAATTAAACAAGATTTACAGCAGCACTTTCCGATGATGCGATTAGTGCAAGGCGATGTTGGCTCAGGAAAAACGTTAGTCGCCGCACTTAGCGCATTAGTCGCAATCAGCAAAGGCTATCAAGTTGCGCTTATGGCACCGACTGAAATCCTCGCCGAGCAACATGCCAATGCATTTAAATCTTGGTTTGAACCACTTGGTATTGACGTGGCGTGGCTGGCGGGTAAAACAAAAGGCAAAGACCGTGCTGTTGCCCTTGAACAAATCGCATCTGGTGCAGCGCAAATGGTTGTTGGAACCCACGCTCTATTTCAAGACCAAGTACAATTTAACAACCTCGCCCTAATTATTATTGATGAGCAACACCGTTTTGGCGTTCATCAGCGCTTAGAGCTGCGCGAGAAAGGCCGTTTTAACGATTGCTATCCACATCAACTTGTTATGACAGCAACCCCGATCCCGAGGACGTTGGCAATGACAGCCTATGCCGATCTAGAAACATCTGTGATTGATGAACTACCACCGGGGCGCACACCGATTACCACAGTCGCTATTCCAGATACACGCCGGCAAGACATTATTAAACGGGTTGAGCAATCAGTCACACAAGACGGTCGACAAGTATATTGGGTTTGTACACTCATCGATGAATCTGAAGTATTGCAATGCCAAGCAGCTGAAGACACCGCAAAAGAACTCGCGGCTGCCCTGCCCAATATTTCGGTAGAGTTAGTTCATGGCCGTATGAAGCCCGCTGAAAAACAGTTTATTATGAGCGAGTTTAAAGCTGGCAAAATTGACGTACTTGTCGCAACAACTGTCATAGAAGTAGGCGTCGATGTGCCCAATGCCAGTTTAATTATTATCGAAAACCCCGAACGCTTGGGGCTTGCACAACTCCACCAGCTGCGCGGACGTGTTGGCCGAGGTGCCATAGCGTCGCACTGTGTTTTGTTATACCACCCACCACTATCAGATACAGCACAAAAGCGTTTAGGCGTTTTACGTGATAGTAATGACGGCTTTGTTATCGCTCAGCGAGATTTAGAGATCCGTGGCCCAGGTGAGGTACTTGGCACCAAACAAACCGGCTTGGCGGAATTTAAAATTGCCGATTTGATCCGTGATAAAGCGCTCGTGCAACAGGCTCGCCCTATTGCTAAGCAACTATTGTTACAGCATCAAGAGCAAGTTGATGCAATTATTGCTCGTTGGTTGCCGGAGCGCGAACAGTTCGCTAAAGCCTAGTCACACAGTTCGCTTTCATTTTTATGTTTGGCAACGTCGAACACTAAGCCATCGTATGCAAGCACTAACTCATTGTGAAAATAAGTCTTTGCCTCGCGTTCTAGCCCCTGCAACATGCCTTCGCCGTGATAACGGCTTGAAAAATGAAATAAAACCAAGGTAGGAACCGCAACCTTTTGAGCAAATTCAGCAATACGTTGTGCATCACTATGGCCTGTATAATGCGCTATTTTAAGTAAATCACATCGCATAAACGTGGCTTCATGTACCAGTACATCGACCCCGTCAACGTAGTTTTCCAACAAACTTGGTTTATCGTTGTCGCCACAAATGATAATGCAACGTGGACGCCAACTAAAATAAGTGAATTGTTCTGACTTAAGTTGCTGCCCCACATACATCACATCTATACCTTTTTGCAATGCATTGAAGTGTGGCCCGCTCTCAATATTTGCCTCTGCCAATTTCGTCAACTTCAGCTTACGTGGCACATCCGTTTCGGTAATTTTAAAACCAACACTCGGCACACGATGCTGTAACGGCATAATCTCGATTTCACAGCCTGGCGCCGATACGCTCTCGGTGATGGCTTCCCACGGCTGCGTTACTAACTCAAAACCCGGTTCCATCTCGGTAAGTTCAAAACAATTCAAAACGAAATCAATAATCGCCTGTGGCGCAATAAGTGTCACAAGCTCTTTGCGGCCACTCATACTGATTGAAGCAAGTAACCCCGGCAAACCATAGCAATGATCACCATGAATATGGGTAATAAGAATAGTACTCAAGTGGTAAGCATTAAGTTGGCTTTTGGCAATTTGATGTTGGGTCCCCTCGCCACAGTCGACTAGCAACCAAGATTTGGTGCTGTCTAACTGAACGCCCGTCGCACTGACATTGCGAGAGAGTGAGGGGCACCCAGATGAGGTACCCAAAAAATGGATTTTCATTTATGCCGGTAACGCCGTTTTTGGCATTTCATAGTAAACAACATCAATCTCACCCAGCGGATCATTATGTGTATACTGCTTAACAAAGTTCATGCCTAACTTTTTCATAATATTGATCGACCCTGAATTATCGAGTGCCGCGATTGCACAAAAGGAGTCGATATCATCGCGATGGCTTAATGCCAAAGCGACCTGTTTTGCCGCTTCAGTAGCATAGCCTTGACCCCATGCAAATTCATTAAAACGCCAACCAAGCTCTAGGTTACGCCACTGCGGTTGGTCACTGTAAAAGTCCATCGGCCTGACTAACACCCAGCCTAAAAACTGATTATCGTCAACTCGCGTTACCTTCCAAAGACCCCACCCCTTATCTTGATCTGCATATGTCTCTAAACGGCCAAAAAATGTCTCTTCGTAAGTCTCACGTTTAGGGGTGACACCTTTTGTTATGTGCTTCATTACCAGCGGCGAGCTATCCATCGCAAACAGTAAGTCAATATCGTCGCGCGTCACAAAATCAAAGGCGAGTCGTTCACTCTTTGTTATTTCCATTTCTTCCCTCCGCAATACTTAATGAAATTGATATAAGAGTATCATAAGGTATAAAAAATAAGGCATAAAAAAACCCAGCTTGCGCTGGGTTTATTACACCAATTAGTTGATATTAAAACTTATAGTTAATGCCTACACCTAAGTAGTCTTTATCTGTTTCTTCATCTTGTTCTTGTGAAGTGTAAAAACCGTACAACTTGGTATTTTTATTTAATTTATAATCAACACCAATTGACGCTGCTGTTAAGTCTTCACCCGCATCAAATTCCATTGTTTGATACTGTGCTTTTAACGTGAAAGCATTGATTTTATATGCCGCATTAAACAAGTAGCCATCAGCATCTTCTGCGCCATCAGCTGTTTCTTGTGTTTGATACATACCACCGAGTGTTACACCTGCCACTTTACCTTGTAGCGTAGCACGTACAATATCCATTCCTTTTACTTCGCTATCCATCGCAACTGATGCAAATACTTTGCTCTTTTTAAGCGTTTTGTCACCGTATGTTACTGCTGCTGAGTATGCAGAATCTGCATCTGCACTGTCGTCAGCAAGGTAAGTTGCAATAACTTGTAATTCGTTAAACTTAGGTGTTTTATAAGTCACTGAATCGCCTAAACGGTTTTCACCAGCGAAAACGTGCTTAATGTCAGCTTCTAAATCATTGAATAAATCAAGTTTGCCTTGAGACTGTTTTAGTGCAGTATCGTTACGACCAATTAACACTTCACCAAAACCACCTTTTAAACCTACGTATTGGTTACGTGATTTTAAGTTTTTCTCTTTTGACTCATCAGATAGATCAACTTGCCATTCCATCTTATAAACAACTTTTAGGCCGTCAGATACTTTTTCAGAACCTTTTACACCAAAACGAGACGCATTGCTTTTAATTTCAGTGAATGAACCGTCACCTTCATCGGTCGACTGGACTGATACATTTGCTTTACCGTAAACAGTAACTTCTGCAGCTGCTGGCAGTGAAAGAGCCGTTAACATAGCAAGTGCTAGTGATGACTTAACCAATTTCATAATAAATCCTCTAAACGCGAGTTGTGAGTTGTTAGTTGTGCTTGTTTAACTGCGAGGAAGTTTGTCAGGATTTAATGACATAAATATGACACTGTAAAATTTTTTTAAAGTTTTATGAAATTTTTCATACATTTTAAAGGCATAAACATTGCAATAATACTTAATGAAGACAAATCTAATTTTTCAAATGATATAGCTAGTTGACTGAACCTATTTATTTTTTTACGAATCTCAAGCAAATTTACAATCAGGGACTAAACTAAATAAATAAAAAAGAAATTGGGACTCCTTGTGTCACTCAGATTGCTGCTTATTGAAGACAATCCAGCTATTGCGAAAATTCAGAAACATATTGCTCAGCGCCTTGGATACAGTATTGACGTCGCTGACTCTATGGCGAGTGCAATTGATTTTATTGAGGAAACCGATTATTTTTGCGCCATTGTTGACTACGTATTACCAGACGCCTCTGATGGAGAAGCCATACCACTGACCGTTGGGGCAGATATACCAACAATAGTCATGACGGGAAAAATGGATGACTCTACCCGAGACTCCGTAATGCAATACCCCATTATTGATTACATCACTAAAGAAAGTCGCCAAGCATACAATTATTTAGAGACCCAGCTAAAGCGCCTGCCGCGCAATGAAAATGTGCGCGTGCTTATTGTTGACGATTCTAAGCCAACACGTAATTTAATTAAATCATTACTCTTGAGACATAAATATCGTATTGCTCAAGCGGACAATGGACAAATGGCACTGGATCAATTGGCCAAGTTTCAAGATATCAAAGTAATCATCACAGATAATGAAATGCCAATTATGGATGGTATTGAACTCACCAATAAAATTCGCACCCAATTTAATTCTGAAGACAAAGTGATTATAGGTATTTCAGGTTCCGAAGACATGCGAATATCGGCAAAGTTTTTAAAATGCGGTGCAGATGATTACCTTAAAAAACCTTTTTATCCTGAAGAATTTTATTGTCGGCTCAGCCAAAACCTCGATATGCAAGAACACATAGCGACGATACGTAAACAAGCTAACAGCGACTACTTAACCGATTTACCAAACCGACGCTATTTTTTTGAACAAGCAAATCAACAGTTAAAAGCAACTCAAACACATTTAATGGCGGCCATGCTCGATATCGATAAGTTCAAATCGATAAATGATAACTATGGCCACGATGCCGGTGACGACGTGTTAAAAGCCTTTGCTAAGCAATTAGCAAATTGCTTTAAAACGGAGTTAATAGCCCGATTGGGTGGCGAAGAGTTTGCCATTCTATTTAGCTCTGAAGATGGCGATAAAAACCTCGCAAAACTCGATAAGTTTAGGCAAAAAATTGAAAATTTAGTGGTTGAAACCGACGGCTTCACGATTCGATTCACCGTCTCAGCTGGCGTGACCCAAATGAAGCCCAAATCCATTGACGAACTGCTTAAACAGGCCGATGAAAACCTTTACAGCGCCAAAGAAAATGGGCGAAATCGCATAGTGGCTAATTGATTAGTTTGCTTTTAGCTTTTGTCGATTACGATAGGAGTCAAAACTGAACAGTGCCAGCGCACTCCAAATGAAAGCAAATGTGATAACTCTATCCATAGAGAAAACCTCGCCATATAAAGCAACCGCTAAAATAAACATTAAACTTGGCCCAAGGTACTGAAAAAAGCCAAGCGTGGTGTAAGTTAAACGACGTGAAGCAGCGATAAAACAAAGTAATGGGGCCGTCGTCACAACACCGGCACACACTAACAAGGTCGCCAGTGAAAGATCTGTTACATACAGCGTATTTTGCTCGCTAGTGACAAAAAATACCCAATATAACAGTGCAAAAGGCAGCATAATAAGCGATTCAATTAATAAGCCCGGCAATGATTCAACTGGCATTTTCTTTCTCAGCAAACCATAAACGGCAAACGAGCTTGCCAATGAAAAAGCGATAACAGGGAATGAACCAAAACTAATTAACTGCAGTATTACACCAAATACCGCCAGACCGACAGCAACTAATTGCATTCGCCTGAGGGATTCGCCTAAAAACAAAACACCCAACAAAACGTTGAGTAATGGGTTGATATAGTAGCCTAAGCTGGCATCGAGTATATGATCATTATTGACCGCCCAAATAAACAGTCCCCAGTTAAATCCGAGTAGCAGCGATGTGACAACCAAACCCAACATGAGTTTTGTATTGAGTAATACCGTTTTTACTTTGTGCCATTGTTTGATAACCAAAATAATCACTACCAACAATACGCAAGACCACACCACCCGATGCATTAAGATCTCAAGCGCGGCAATATGATCGATTTCTTTAAAGTAAATCGGGGCGAGACCCCACATTAAAAAAGCAGCTAATGCGAAGAAAACACCTTGTTTTTGTTGAGTCATAATCATTTTATGTAAAAAGCAAAAACATATTTTACCCAATTGTGGTCACTAACCAAAGGCAAATCCTTGCGCAAAATAAAAATCAAGCTGTTTCATGAGAAGTTAAAGACATAGCCACAAAAAAGCACTAAAATTGCCGCCATGATAGATGTACATAATACTGCGCCAGAAAACGCCCTTGATGCACAGCAAATTCTTAATCAAGTATTTGGTTACGACGAATTTCGTGAAGGGCAACAAGAAGTCATCGATGCGGCCTTATCAGGTAAAGATAGCCTAGTACTACTACCAACCGGTGGTGGTAAATCGTTATGTTACCAAGTTCCTGCTCTTGCTCTCGGTGGCATAACGGTCGTGGTATCGCCATTAATCTCTCTGATGCAAGATCAAGTTGCACAACTTAATGCGCTTGGTGTTTCAGCAGCCTACATCAATCAAAGTCAAACCCGTGAACAACAGCAACAGATTTATCAACAGCTGCATCGCGCTGAGATAAAACTTCTCTATGTTGCACCGGAGCGTATTTTAACGCATGACTTTAAAGAGCGTTTGCATCATTTACCTATCGCCATGTTTGCTATTGACGAGGCGCACTGTGTATCGCATTGGGGTCACGATTTTCGACCGCACTACTTTCAGTTAAGTCAACTAAAACTCGCATTTCCAAATGTGCCGATGATGGCCCTTACAGCGACAGCTGACATTGCGACACGGCGAGATATTGTCACGCAACTGAAGCTCGAAGACCCGATCATTTATACGGGTAGCTTTGATCGACCCAACATCCGCTACACACTCGAAGAAAAGTTTAAACCGCTGTCGCAATTAATGCGCTTTTTAAAGGGTCAAAAAAATCAATCTGGCATTATTTATTGTACGAGTCGAAAACGCGTCGACGATATCGCTGAAAAGTTAGTTGATGCGGGGTTCAATGCAGCTTCTTATCATGCAGGTTTAGAGAACGAACAGCGCAGTTTTATTCAAAATGCCTTTGCCCGTGACGATATTCAAATAGTAGTCGCGACAGTTGCCTTTGGTATGGGGATTAATAAACCCAATGTGCGCTTTGTAGTTCACTACGATATCCCAAAAAATATCGAATCGTATTATCAAGAAACCGGCCGTGCAGGACGAGATGGCCTCTCAGCTGAAGCGGTGATGTATTTTGATCCTGCCGATGTACCGCGCGTAAAACGCTTTTTTGAAGACATTGAAAATGAGCAACGCCGCAAAGTTGAAGAGCAACGCTTTAATGCAATGGCGAATTTTGCCGAGGCGCAAACTTGTCGTCGACAGATTTTACTCAATTATTTTTCAGAATATCAAAGTGACGCCTGTGGCAACTGCGATATATGCCTAAATCCTCCAAAGCAGTTCGAGGGCACTGAAGTGGCACAAAAAGCACTCTCATGTGTTTATCGCGCTGGGCAAAAATATGGCATGGGCTATATCATCGATATTTTACGTGGCGCCAATACAGTGCGAATTCGTGAGCAAAATCATCATGAGCTCAGCACTTTTGCAATCGGCAAAGACAAATCCCACGAATATTGGCTAAGCATACTCAGACAACTTGTGCACCAAGGGCTGCTACATCAAGATATTACACAAGGCTCTACCTTACGCTTAACCGAAGCAGCACGCCCAGTACTACGCGGCGAATTTAACTTAAAATTGGCCGAACCGCGCTTAGCGGCACGTCATGTAAGCAGTGATAAACTTGCTCGCTTTAATTACGACAAAAAATTATTCGCAAAATTGCGCAGCTTGCGAAAAGAACTGGCCGATGCAGAAGATGTACCTCCATATGTTGTATTTAATGATGCAACCCTGGCAGAAATGGCGCAGCAATTGCCAACTAATGACGCGGAATTTTTAAAAATATCGGGGGTCGGTTTTACTAAGCTCAACAAATATGGCGCTTATTTTTTAAATACAATACGAACACATTTAGCCAACTAACATGACCAAAATCACAAAACTTGCCGAACAAAATACGCTGCTTATCATCCCATCTGAATTCCCTGACAGTGACGACTTTGAACTATGGGCAAGTATTTTTTTGCACCACGCTAGCATTTGCAATTTACAATTTGAACTTGGTGCGGACCGTCATATGATGCGTTTTCAATATAAAAACTGCGCATTCAACTTAAATTTTGAACATTACAGTGAAAGTTTATGGATTGCCGCTGAAGGCGTTGAATCTGCTAGTCTCATCGACGATTTGGCGCTTGATTTGTCACTTTAATCCTCACTGTAAAAATCGCTAATAGTTTGTATTTATTTAACTAATTATTATTGTCAATTTTTCAGCAGAGTTGCTATTGTGATATACACTTAACTATATACCTTGGTAATTAGTGTGGAGAGATATGATCAAACATGTGCAGTTTTGTCTAATATTGCTCTTTATTTCTTCACCAGCAACCGTTTTTGCCGAACCAAGTAGCGAAACAACTGAAACTGATATTTTCAGTGATAGTCAGTGCCAGTGGCACCATCCACAGCAAAGCAGTAATAACATCTCCGCACAAATCCTTGAAAGCCACCAGTCACTGCCTGAGCTGACCAATGCAACAATAAAAAGCATTACCTTAGTGCGTGAAAACATCTTTGATACATCGAATCCCAAAGAAGACAACGCGCTATTTAAACTCGCCAACAAACTTAATGTAATGACAAAAGAGCATGTCATCCGTCAGCAGCTGTTATTTACTGAAGGCGATATTTACGATCGCCAAAAAGTGATTGAGTCAGAGCGACTATTGCGCAATGCTCACTATTTATACGATGCACATATCCGGGTTGAACGCGATTGCGACGATCAAGTCAGCATTGTAATTACAACAAAAGAGCTTTGGACGCTCACTCCCGAAATAAACTTTAGCCGCTCAGGGGGTGAAAACAAATCGCGCTTTGGCTTTCGCGATACCAACTTATTTGGTACGGGAAAACGTATATCAATTTCAAAGCGCAGTGACAAAGACCGCAGCGGTTACACCTTTATTTATGACGATCCAAATGTGTTAGGCAGTCGTTATCAAAGCAGCTTAGAATTATCAGATAATGATGATGGTGAGCGCTACTATGTTGACTTTAAACTGCCATTTTACGCGTTAGCGACACCACAAAGTTATGGTGCAGTCAGCTTTAAAGATACCCGAAATACACCGCTTTATTACCGTGGCGAGGTACTTTCGGAGTTTTCACATAAAACACGTATTAACCAAGTTTTTTATGGCCAAGGCGAATTTAAAAATAACTGGACGCGACGCTGGCAAATTGGGCTGCAAGATGAACTTCATGATTTTAATGCGATCCCTGAAACCACACTTCCAATCGCCGAAAAACGACAACTCACCTACCCTTGGATTTCGTATCATTGGTTAGAAAACAATTACGTCACGCTCGCTAATTTTGATTCTATCGGTCGCACTGAAGACCTCAATTTAGGTTGGAATATTTTTACACGCTTTGGCTACAGCGATAAACAACTGAGCAACGATGATTCACGATTTATATTTGAAAGCAGTATACAAAAAGCATTTCAATATAATGACAACCAACTATGGCGCTGGTATAGCTCACTATACGGATACTGGAATACATCCCAGAGCCAAACCGAAAACCTGTTTTTCGATACCTCACTCAAATTACATCATAATAGCTCTCTCAAAGAGGCTTGGTTTGCAAACTTTGAAATGTCTTTGGCCGGTAATATGACCCATGATAAACAACTTACATTAGGTGGTGATACAGGACTACGCGGATACCCTGTGCAATATCAAGTAGGAAATCGCCGCTTTTTAGTAAATTTAGAAAAACGCTACTATTCTGAATATCATTTATTCCAACTTTTTAAAGTCGGCGGCGCCGCATTTTTTGATTTAGGCCGCGCCTGGTACCATAACCGAGATAATGGCGAAAATGGAAAAACTCTCAAAAATATTGGTATTGGCCTTCGTTTAGCACCGAGCAGAGCAACAGCTAAAACCGTCATTCATATCGACTTTGCGGTGCCACTCGATAAAGCAAATGATACAGATTCAGTACAGTGGTTGATGACAGTTAAGAACGCATTTTAACCTTGTAACATACCGATTTCATTTACATTCCCTCACAATTACCCACTTAAAATTGAAGTTGTTCAATGATAAATTAGCGACCCTTTTTATTGCCGGTGTCATCCTTAATATTAATATTTAAGGCGTTTTCTAACCGGTTTTCACATCACTAAGGAATATGATGAAAAAATTAGCACTCGTTCTTGCAGCCTCTGTATTTTCTCTTTCAGCTCACGCTACGGAATTAAATTATAACTTCGTCGAAGCGGGCTATATTCAAACAAGCATTGACGAATTGAATAATATCGACCCTAAAGGCTTTACTTTATCGGGCAGTAAATAATTTGATAACTGGTATATCAGCGCAACGTATGCGAGCCAATCAGACAACGTTCGCGAAACGTTTGATTTTGGCGATCAAATTGTAACAGCTGAACTCGATTTAGATTTTGACCGCATGTCACTTGGCGGTGGTTATATTCAACCTCTTTCTTCAACAACAAACTTGGATTACAGCCTACACTTAGGTCAAATTAAAACAAAAGCAACATCATTTGGTGAGTCTGACTCAGACACAACCGACACGCTATTTGCACAAGCACAACTAAGACATTTAATCACACCGAGTGTAGAGCTAAACGGCGCTATCGGCTACGAACGATTGCATGATGACGAGAGCGAAAATAACCTAGTGTTAAAAGCAGGTTTGCAATACTTCTTCAACAACGAGGTAAGTGTTGCCGCACATTATCGCAACGCAGACGAATACTCTGACATAACACTGACAGCGCGTTACAACTTTTAAGTTGTAACGCCATCTTTTACAAAAAAGTTAATTTAAACAAAATAAAAGCCAATAAATTGGCTTTTATTTTTTTCTACATAATCTGTTCATATTTTAAATCCATACTACACTCAGTTAGTTAAATAAAAAGAGTTGAGTTATGGAAAACAAATCAAACAAAGCGTTTTACACGGTTTTATACTTAGAAGACGACCTCACTACGATAAACTTTACCTATGTGCCACTGCGTATTCATAACCGCTATCACAGCCGTAAAAAAATTCCTGATGAAGTGAAACAAAACCGCATGATCTTAGCTGTATATCCCGGCAAAGTTGAACTAATGGATGAGCAAACTACAGATCATTCAACAGATATGACACTCGTTTATAACAAATCAAATGATGTCAGTTTGCACCATATTCATAGTGATCACTCAAATGTTGTGCAGATACCGAGTTCAGCGATTTTGGCTAAAATTAAAGGAAAAGTTGAACCTATCAGCTATTTAGGACAGCGCGTAAGCAATAGCGACGAATTCGAATTTGCCAGCTAGTCTTGTTATTTGCATAACTAATTTTAAATATACTCAATTCAGACTTTTAGCACATAAGTGTGGTAAACACAGCTTAAGTGCTCGCCCCTTTTTCATTCTAAAAATACCCTTTAAACGAAATTTGTGAATGTACGCTAGACATGAAACTTGCTAAGATAGTTTGCTGTTTTTGCATTCAATACAAAAACGGTAAGAGTTTTGTACAGGCAATACGTCGGTATTAATACGGAAATAATAAAAAACAGTAGGAGCTAATATGTCACAAGAAACATCTAATCTATACCAAGCACCTGAGGCTAACCTTACTCAGCCGGGTTCAGGTAATAAACCTATCTTAGCATTTGATCGATTTTCAGCATGGTGGGTATTTTTACTCTCTCTGTTCACATTTGGTATTTACCCAATTTACTGGTTGTTAAACCGCTCAAGTACCGCCAATGGCTTAGCCAAATATCAAATCAATATGGCATTTCCGATCGGTTATGTGATTGCCATCATCGTGAGTGCCGTTGTTTCATACAGTGCGCCGGAGTCAACATTGGAAGGTATTATCTCAATTATCACGCTTATCGTTTGGCTGGTAGCTATTTATTCATTGCGCACATCAATCACAGAGCTTATCAATGAAGGAAGCGCTGAACCCGTTACAATTGGGCCGATTTTAACCTTCTTTTTCAGCCTAATTTACCTGCAATATAAAATTAATGAAGCCATTGATAATCAGCAACAATAGTATTGTCAGTTAATAACACGAAATAACGAAAAAGGGGCGCTTGCCCCTTTTTCGTCTCTTCATCTACTTATAACGCACCCGAATGTTTCACGTTTAAATAGGTGTTAATCACATAAGGCTGCAAATGCTCTGGCTTACAGTCAAGTGCAATAATTCCTTCTTTGCGTAAACGCTTCATATTAGCTTGATGGGCCGTAAGTAAACTTAACGCGGCACAATATTGGTTGGCGTCTTCAAACACTTCAATGGGCTGTTCGAGTGTCTCGTCGAGCGCCCGATTAGTAATGTTAATTACCGCCACTAGATGATATTTCTGCAGTAATTTAAGTGCTGGCAATAACTCATCCAAGCTCTGTTCGTCTAGCGTCGTCACCAGCATAACAAGCGAGCGTTTGCTGCGTTTTGCAAGCAACTGGTTTACGGCAACACTGTAATCAACACATGATTGATCAGGGTATAAATCGTAAAAATGATTCATTACCCGAGAAACATTTTGCGCTCCCTTTACACTTGCTAACCAACGCGACTCGTGATTAAAGCTTTGCATACTAAACCAATCACCTTGCTTTAAAACAGTGTGCGAGAGCATCAGTAAACCATTTAAGGCATAGTCAAAATGATTGCCTTGTTCCGCTTCAATATTCATTTTTTTCGACGCATCGAGCATCACTACAACATGTTGATTTTCTTCTTCTTGGTATTCCCGAGATATTAACTTACGTCGTTTACTGGTAGCTTGCCAATCGATTTGCCGCAGGCTGTCACCTAAACGATACTCTCGCAACTGATGAAACTCGATGCCTTGCCCGCGTTTTTTCTTAAGCTTCAATCCATCAATTGGGCGATTACTCACACCGTTTAAATGTTGTGACGACGTTATCTGACTAAAATCTGGGTATACTTTTAAGTCAGACACCTGGCTGTGCAGCCAATTTGTTTGCCATAAACCAAAAGGTGATAATATTCTCACTTCATAACCGAAAATAGCGGCATCACCACGTTGTTCTGGACGCATTTCAAATGATGTAAGCGCTTTTTCATGGCCATTTAGGTTCACAGTTTGCAACGCAGGGGTCAGCACTAAGGTGCCGCTGTGATGCAAGGTCACATCGAACTCAATTGCTCTTTCGCTTTGATTTTCAATTACTAATTTAATTACTTGGGTTTTAAATAAGGCCCAGTTATGATTCGCTTCAAGCGAAAAAGTTAATTCGCGCCCGTAACGACTTAACACAAAGTCAAATCCTATCACCGTGCAGGCAATCAATAATAAAGGGCCGCTAAGTTGCGGTGCAAAATCGATTAACGTATTCGCGAATATTGCAGCACAAACCACAAATAACCCTGTTATTTGCTTTTTAGCGGGTCGGCACTTTAATCGTTTCATGAGCGCGGGGCTTCAATACTTGCCAGTAAACTGGTAATAACCTGTGCGTGATCAACACCTTCTAGTTCAAGTTCAGCCGACAAAATCATGCGATGTCTTAAAATGTTAGGTGCAACATATTTAACGTCGTCAGGAATGATATAGTCACGACTATTCATTAGCGCAATCACTTTCGCCGCTTTAATGATATTAATACTCGCTCTTAGCCCTGCACCATGCAATACGCCTTGCCACGTACGTGATTGACGAACAATTTCGACAGCGTATTTAGCGACCTGCTCATCCACTAAGATGCCTGCACATAGCTCTTTTATTTCAGCAATTTGATCTGCATTTAGCACAGCTTCAAGATCATCAACCTTAGCCTCATTTGAAATTGCTTGCGTATTAAGTTTTAACAAGGCCAATTCTGACTCAACAGACGGAAAACCTAGTTCGACTTTCATCATAAACCGATCGAGTTCAGCCTCAGGTAGCGGGTAAGTGCCCTCTTGGTCCAGTGGGTTTTGCGTTGCCAAAACCATAAACGGCGACGAAATTGCCATTGATTCGCCATCAAGTGTGATCTGCTGCTCTTGCATTACTTCAAGCAATGCCGACTGTGTTTTTGCAGGCGCTCGGTTTATTTCATCAGCAAGTAATATATTGGTAAATGCAGGGCCTTTTTTAACCGTAAACTCGCCTGATTTCATATCATATAAGCTATGTCCGACGACGTCCGACGGCATTAAATCTGGCGTAAACTGAACGCGCGAGAACGACACATTCAGGCTTTTTGCCAACGCACGAACCAATAACGTTTTACCAAGCCCTGGTACCCCTTCAAGCAATACGTGACCGCCTGCAAATAATACAGTCAGTACATTTTCAACAATATCATCTTGCCCAATCAATACCTTAGAAATATTCGACTTAATTTGTGTCACCGACTGCGCTGCGTCGTGTATTGATAATCGTCCTGCAGTGAGTTCACCATTCATAGGGCATTCCTTAATTGTTTAAACTGTTTAATATACTCAGTACGTTGTTGTTTTGATTCTGGGTAATCGCTACTTAAAAGCGCAATCAACGTAGATTTATCGTATTGCGTGATACGCGAAATCATTTGTGCTTGTTGTTCCACACTAAGCTGCTTAAAGTGTGGTATTCGAATTTCAGCTTTATTATTGAAATCATTAATAAGTGCATTCAACAATACTTTTTCGTGGCCGTGTTGCTGATAAAAATGAGCAAGCGCTTCGATATGTAACTTAAATGCTGTTTTTGTCGCCTTAATTGGCGTGTAGGGTAAGCCAAAACGCGCGCTGGTACGCCACATTAGCGCAGCAAGCAATAAGAATACGGCGATGACCCACTGCCACCCCCAATGCCAAAGGTTTGCCAGCCAGCTGGGATTGGTTAAATTTGGTATATAAACAAGCTCGCGACTACCTTGACTTAACCATACTAAAAATGCGCCGTGATCAAGATAACGCAGGCCAGTATTGGTAAATTGTGAAATAGATGGGATCACCGTAACGCGCCCTTCACCCAAGCTCAAATCACACATTGCAATCGCTTTTAAATTATTCTGATATTCAGATGACGGGCAGTTGTCAATTGAAAATGTTGAGTTTAAGGTTAATGCCACGGTTTCACTACCGACTGTAAATGTCGCATTTTCTTTGGACTCGCGACTAAACAAAAAATACGGCGAATAGCCTTCTTCCACTTTATTTACATTCAGTTCAAGTGCTTGCACAAATTTACTTTCGTCTAGCGCTAAACTATCCCGTTGTGGCGATAAAATATAGATAACACGACCTCCCGCTATCACCCAGTCGTAAAGTGAGGAGTCAATTTCCATTGATTTCGCCAGCACTGACTCGTCCAGTAATAAGGCATGATCGGTTGCTAAATTAAGCTCTCCATCCGTCACTAACTGTCTGATATTATTTTGCGACTGCCATGAAACACCATGCTTGGCGAGTAATCGTGTTGCCATAGTAAACGGGCTTTTATTCACCTCATCACTAAAGCCAACCTCAATCTCTTTTCTCTCCCAATCATTTGAAAAAATCACATAACCTAAGCTAAGCGCAGACACGACAATCAAAATCCACAGTGAGTAATTAACTTTCATGTTGCTCTCCCATACGCCCCAAGCGTTCAACAGAACCAATAAGTTGTTCAAAGTTAATCGAAGGAGTTTGATGCGCCCATGCAACTTGTATCCAGTAGTTAAACAGCGATTGAACCAACTCATGACTGTGATTAGGCACTTTTGCTAACATTGCCCGCTCGCACTCCCCTTCGGTCATCGAGCGATGTAAACGAACCTGATGAGTGTGCTGCGCCCAAGTGAGTGTGAAATGCAATAAATAGGCAAGTGCGAGGCGCCAGTTGTTATTTTTTACGGCCTGCTTTGCAGCAGCGATAAGATCAGAAGGTATATCGTCTTTTGTTATATCAGCAAATAAGGTTGGGATGACTGCCGTGTCTTTTTTCTCTTTGCTTATTTTTATGCCCGCAAAAAAACCTCGCTGCATATATAAATAATAAGCAAGCCAAAGAGCGAGCGCGGCAACAAGAAACCAAAAGATATACGCAGCGAATTGACCAAGATTGAGTAGCACATCGGCTAATGCTGATAAAAAGTCACTGTCAAAATCAACATCTGATTCTTTTTCTTCGGCTGCCCAAGTCGTCTTCTTTTCGATGACCCCCTCTTCATTGTAAAGGGCATCAACCTGCTGTTTTATTTGCGCGACATCTAATTCATTTGCCATCGCGGTGTTTTCTACGCTTGCGAACCAGCATATGCAACTTATCACAAACGCCGACAGCATAGGTGTAACACGCGCTTTTATATTTTTAAATTTAAGCTCAATGTCCCAACCTTCGAGTTCGATACGTCGATGCAAGTACGCCAAAAAGCCACCACAAACAAAAAATGGCGCCACTAAGGCAACACTCAATACATAAAGGGAGTAATAAATCATTTCAGCTTGCGTTGACATAAAGCCTGAATCAAAACTAAACAATTCATCCACAACTGTGATTGATTCAGGCACCAAAGCAGCCATTAGGGTAAAGATACTGAATAGCAGGATCAGTTCAAAGTGCACGCAAAATAATAACCACAGTGTTTGTTTAGGTTGTGTAGATGCAAACAAGAGTGTTCGGCGTTTTGACTTTCGTTCACCACTTAAACGCTCCAATTGGTCCACCGGTGCTAAAAACGAACGATTCGGGCTTAAGCGGAAAAACGTTAACCCAAGTAGGATATCTTTTATCGACAATGACACGATGGATTTTATTGATGTGCCAATAGAGGCCGTTTGGTTAAACACTACCTTAGATAAATAATCGAGTAGTGGGCGTTCAAATAATGGTTTTAACCACCAAATTACAATGCCTGCCAACACCCAGTTATACGCCAATGCCAATGCAATAAATAACGGCACAACGAAGCAGGTATAAATGCAAAATAGTTTTAAAAAGTGTTGTTTGGTAAGCAATATTGTTAAATCAAACACTTCGTAGGCGCTGCGCGGTCTCGCTTGAAAACAAAGGCGATTAAGCTCCATAGCGCATCCCCTTATATAACCGATAAATGACATAGCCCCAACCAAGACTGCCCAGTGCAAATTTAAATTGACTAGCAATGTCGCGTGGTGACCAAAATGCTTCAATAAAGGCCGCAAGTACCAACATGACAAACGCACCAACTATTAGCGGCAGCGCTTTTACTGCTGCGCTTTTCATCGCGTAAGCTCGGGTAAATTGCCCTGGACTTAACAGCGCATACCCTATTTGGCAACCCGCCGCTGAGGCAATAATAATGGCCGTTAATTCAAATGACCCGTGCGTTATAATGAAAGAAAAGAAAGGTTCGTTAAAGCCAATGTTGACGATGTGGGCAGCAATGGCACCAAAATAAAAACTATTATAAAGTAAAAAAAACAGCGCTCCGATACATAGTAATGCGCCGCCCGCAAACATTTGAAACGCAATGCCGATGTTATTGTATATATACATACCAAACATCATCGCATCGTCAGCGGCACTGCGCTCACCCGTTTGCACTTGACCACTTGGATTGTACATAGACTCAATATTAAGCACGGTGGATTGACCGAGAAATGTATAAACAGAATCAGGGTTAATGCGCACCCAAATAAAGGCAACTAACGCAAGCCCCCAAAAGGCCACCAAATTATAAAAAAGCATGGCTCGATTTTCATAAAGTGCGCGTGGAAAAGCCGTGCGTGCAATATGTATAATTTCACTAAATTGATTACGCCGCGACGAATATAAGCGCTGCTGCCCTGCATGAACAAGTTGATTAAGCCGAGACTCAAGTGTTGGGCTATATTCGCGCGTTCGCACGATTGCAAGGTCATTACATATTTTGCGATACAGTTTTGGAAAATGCTCTGGCAAAGTCGCTTTAAATTCTAACGCGCACAAAGCTTCAAACTCTAACCATAAAGATTCATTGGTTGCGACAAATTGATGCTGCTTCATTGTTTATTTTCAGTATGTTGGTTAGATGATTCGGCCGTTGCATAGTTGCTATTATGACCCGCAACGTAACGCGCAATATTAAATAACTTTTGTTCAATATGCTGCTCAGACTCCGCCAGTGGCGCTGCTAAAATACTCGCTAACTCTTTACGTCGTGAGCTTGAAAATTCGTCTGCACGCTCAGCAAAAGATAAAATAGCTTGCTGTTCTTGCGTTGTCAGAACAATATTTGGTACATCCACGTCACCGGCTTTAATAGTATGGCGATTGACAATCGCTTGTTCATGCACCACTAAGGTGCCCGCCGCCCAATCACCAATTCGCTTAAAGTTACGATTAAATAGCATTACCATGAGCCCAAGAAAATAAGCGAAAGGCAACATATCCGCAGGACGCAGTAAATTACGAACAACAATTTGAGAAAAAGAAGAAGGTAAACCGTTTTCTTGCACAACTCGCAAGCCTATACGCTTTTTACCCGGTGTTTGACCTGTTTTAGCCTCAAAATAAATGTTGTAACCCCATGAAAGTAGGAAGTACAAAATGAGTTGAAGACCGTCGCCTGTTTTGCCCATAAACTCGAGCACCAAAAGGCAAACTAAAAAAATAGTAATACGTATGCCAAAGTCAATCATATAGGCATAGCTGCGGGCAAGTAATCCTGAAGGGGTAAGCGCAATATCAACACCTTCCGGCAGTTGTATATACCCTCTATTTTCCATTCCGTGGTTTTGCATAGTCACTCTAAGTCATAGCAAGCTGCGCTTGCCATTACACTAATTTAAAATAACAACATATGCGTTACGCATATAAAACTATTTATTTTAGCAAGTGTAATAATACCCGCTAAAACCTCAATAATGCGCTTATTTTATTGATAGTTCAAGGGTTAGTTATTTGTAGATCAATGCAAAATAATGTTGTTTTACTCCGAGGAGCTATTTAACGTTAACAAATATTCAGCGATTGCCTGATACGCTGGCAATGATGTTGGGTCAATCACACTATTCGCAGCACTTGGATGAGAAGCGAGCCTTACCAGCACCATATTTGCAGTCGGATCGATATAAATGGTTTGCCCATGTACACCGCGCGCAGCAAATGCACCATGCTTATTATGAAAATGCCACCACATACTGCGGTAACTGCCGCCATTTAACATCGCAAAGTGCGCTTTTGAAAACGCTTTTTTATCACCACCGCGGCGAATACTGGCAATAGCTCCTGTTGGAATCATTTGCATTCCATTTACCTTACCATGGTTGAGCACCGCAAGCCCTAGTCGCGCTAAATCACGCAAAGTAGCACTCATTCCACCACCAGCAAACGGTGTACCGAGTGCGTCAACGGTAATATCGGCGCTATACTCCATACCTAATTTTGACCATACCAATTCACTAGCTAATTCATCATACTTCATACCCGTAGTACGTGCGATAATCCAACCGAGTACGTCTGAATTTACCGTTTTATAGCCAAATTCCCTGCCATGTTGCCGATCTTTTTTTATCGTTTGCAAATATTCAAAATACCCAACAGGTCCTTTATAACTAGCAGGCTTTGGTAGCGGGTTCGCGGCATAACTGTAGCGCCAAATATCAGCCTGAGGGTCGGCATAATTTTCGCTGTAGAATATTGATGTTGTCATATCCATTACTTGCCTAACCGTTGCATCGCCAAAGCCAGAAGAGCTTAATTCAGGAATGATGTTTTTTACGAGTTCAGTTTCATCAAGCTTCCCCTGTGCAATTAAGATCTCTGCCAGTAAACCCGTTAACGATTTGGTCATCGACATCGCAGCATGATTGGAGTCTGGCTTTAAACACCCTCGGTACTTTTCATAAACGATATTTCCGTTATGAATAACCAGTAAACCGTCGGTGTAATTGGTTGACAACGATTGTGCAACTGTCATCTTATTTGTTGAGCTAAGGGCGTTAAAAACTAGCGATTCAATTTTTGCGAGCGGTTTATAGGGTAGGACATTAACAAAATACGCATTCCTTTTTATAGCCGCAGTTGGCAATAAAGCTCGCATATTACACACTGACCAGCGTAACTTAGGAAAACTAAAAAAATTTGAATCTGGCAGGGTAACACGTTTGTCATGTGGTGGCGGAAACCCCTTCATCAATTGCAAGGTTTCTGGGTTCGACAACTCATCGCTCAGATACTTATTAGCCTGCTGCGAAGCCGCTCCCATTGAAAAGGCCGTACAAAAGCTAATAAAAAATGCATAACCTAGATATTCCTTTAACGTCATAAAAACCTCCTATTAATCTATCGCTTTATACGAGAGCACTTTAACCATAGCTCACATTGATAAAAAATGATGTTTTACATCAAAGGTGCACTGTGTCTTATTTAGATGAGGCTTATTTAGCAAGGTTAATAGCAGCAAGAAAGTAATTCGCTCTAACCAATATTTTGTATGCGCGTCATGCTAGCGCTAATAAGAGGGCTAGCATGACGTCGCGTTATTCAATTAGCTAATTACAATGCACTCACATTACGTTGATTAATTAGCTTATTCACCAATTGTTCTGGAATTGTTTTGTCGTAGTTAATCGCGATGTCGGGTACTACAGGTGAATGATTTTCACCACCTTTTGGTCTTGCTAAATAAAAGAACGGGCTGATTGCTCTGAGCTTCGAGTGTTTAAGCGCGATAGCTTGAGTACCCCCCGTTTGACCGCTTTTACCACCTGTTGACTCACCGACTAGCTGACCAAACTGGTGGTCTTGCATTACATTGGCAAACAAGATTGATGATGAGTAAGTAAATGGACTGATTAACACCGACACATCACCTTTAAACTTTTTCACACTTGTATCGACTTCGCGAAAGCTATTTTCACTCTCGATCACATCACCCACTTTATAATCCTTGCGTGCGCGGCCTTCTAATATTTTAAATTTATTATTCGAGCCCGTGCGCCAAGTTTTATCGGCAACATAAGGTAAAATACCGTCAATCCAAATTGCATCGTCTCCGCCACCATTTTGACGAATATCAATAATAAGGTGCTCTATTTGGTGCTTTTCAAGCTGGGCAAATGCATTATGTATAAAACTGACGACGTCTTTGTACTTAGCGCCCCAGTTAAATGAATTTAGTGTAAGTAACGCATTATTTTTATCTAGAATTTCAAACTTAAATTTGTCTGAAAAAACATCGTCAACGTTAAGCTCAGTGTTACTCGCTTTCACCACTTTAGTTTGTTTTTGACCATATTTATCAAGCGCTAACGTAAACTCATCAAACTCGCCGTAGTACAACCAAATGTATTGTGCAAAGCGACGTTGCAGTAAGGCTTTTCTAAATTGTTCGCTGTCGCCATTTGTGCGCGCTAATAATGGGGCAACAAAATCAGCTATGTTTTGTCCATTGATTGCGGTAATTTCGGCGCCGCGAAAAGGTGTTGCAACACCGTTAGTTTGTGATTTGATGATCACCTTGTCGCCATCAAAAATGACTTCAAACGGAAACAGAGCGCCACCCGATTGAATATATTCGTTACTGCGCGTAGTGAGTTTAGCAACATTAATCACCGTATGGCCATCATTTAACGTGCTATTAAAAAGAGATACTTTTTTCCAAAAATCGAGCACGGAAATCGGCTGCTTAATACTATTTTTAAGTGACTCTACATCGCGATAAAATCCATCGACATCTTTCACTGTATATGACAATTGAGGGTGAGTTTTATCTAAAAATGTTATCCATTGCTCTAAGTCTTCGTGAACCTGCTCGGGTTGCAACATAGTATTAAAATAGTCATCCGAATAAGCAAATTGACTAAAAAAAGTAAAGCAGAGCAGAAATAACGTTATTATATATTTGATCATTTTTATTCCTTAAACAGGGTTTCTTTTTCGACCTGAAAAATTATTAAGTAAATGAACAAAAAATAATTTACAAAAAGCCTTGGAAAATCCTTTTAAAAATTTATAAATTTTATTTTGATTTAATATCAACTAGTTATATTTAAATGCAATTACTTCTGATTGATCATTTTCGCGTAACGTATAGCTACACATGGCTCTTTTATCATCACATTTTAAGTAACCTACATGGCCTTGATAGGTAATTTCATCGTTGATTAACATCCCCGTTTTAAGGTCATATATTTTAAACTTGTTGTCAGTCGCCCAAATTAGCATCTCATTATTCCAAATATGCCAAAAGGTATTAAATTTAATATCAATGCCTTTAATTACGTTTTGAACGTCACCAGATTTGCGGTCTTTTTGCCAAAGTCCTTTTTCATGAAACTTGGTAAAATAAAGTTGCCCTTCTGCCTCTCTCGCAGCAAATGCATTCATATTTAAATCAGTTATTTTTAACGTGTACAAATCAAGCGATTTTAGTGCCCAGTATTCCTTATTGCCTTCAGAAAAGAGCAAGCGCCCCGTACTTGAAATACTAAAGTTGAATACTTCATGTTGTTGCTTTGACAACCACTCAACTTCATTAATGTTGAGATCATAACGAAATAATCGCTTTTGCGAGATGCCATAAAAGCTGTTTGTTTCGCTTGAGAATTCAAGCTCTCGCGCATGTGCAGGTAATTTCACATTGGCATGTTGCTTAAAACTACCTTCTGTTTTTTGCCATAGTTTTTCATCTCCCGAGCGATTAGATAAAAAATACACACTGTTGTTTGGGCCAAACATGGCATTAAAGTCATAATACGGACTCGTTATTAGTGGCTGAACACTAAACTCGTCGTGCCCATTTTGCTTTAAGGTCCAGATTGCATTATTTACTTTGTCTTTTTTAATCGCGAATAATTGGTTAGACGCCATCACCGGATAACCACACGAAAAATCAAGCTTACTTAGCTGAGCGTGCTGATTTTGAGTAATATCATATGACCACACCGTTTGGTTTTTATCACAATATGCTAAGTTGCCATCGTCTAACCAAGCGACACGATCAATTAAATAAGGCAATTCAAATGCTAGTTGAGACTGACCACTTTCGGTATTTTTCAATATAATATGGCTTTGTTGCCACAAAACATTGCGCACCACAGCTAATTGTTCGCCATTTGGGGATAATGAAAATGCATAATCGCCGCGCCCTGATGACGTCGGAGACGTAACACTGCGCTCAAACCCTGTTCGCAAATCGAGTCTAAATACCTTGTAAGGATCGGTCAGTGCATTGGCTCTGGCGAAATAAAGTTGATTACCATCGTTCGAAAAAGCAAGCGTCGACCAAAATCCTGATTTACCACATTGTGTTAATTTTTTAGTGTTGCCTGCATTAAGCGTTTTATCACTAAAATCAGCCAGCCACACTTCGCAGTGCTGACCTGTTTGTTTATGAAACGCAATTTTTGTGGCGTCAATTGAAAACACAGGTGAACCAAAATAACCACCTTGGCTGGCAACTAACCTTTGTACTTTACCTGTTGCGAGTTCCTTAACCACTAATGATGGCGTTACATTTGGCGCCTTGTTCACATAAGTGAGCCAAACACCATCTTTACTAACATCAAATTCATCTTCCCTTCCAGTGTCATGTGTTATCACCTCATAGTCGCCGGTAATCAAAAAGCGCGTTGGTTTTGCTTGCGAGTTTAATGATCCGTTAAATACCCAAATTAAAAGCGTGGTTACCACCAAAGCCGCAATTGCAATAGCAACCCACAACCCTTTACCCGCTTTTTTAACGATACTCTCATTTGTCGGCCCCTTTTTTAAAGAAAGCTCGTTTATAGAAGGTGAACCTGAAGTAGATTCTATTGTTACGACATCGTGTAAAAGGTCTGAATTATTATCTGAGCTGCTGATTTCAGCTACACTGCTGTCATCTTGTGGAGACTCAAGATCTCGTTGTTGGTTAATTGTGTTAGGAGCTAATGCCGAATGAGATAACGCGTGTTCATCAATCACCTCAACAGGTTCTGCAAAGCGATAACCTCGTTTCGGTAACGTAACAATGATTTTTTTACCTTGTTTGCCGCAACCTATGAGCTTGCGCACTTCCGATATCACCGACGATATCGTACTCGCATCTTTATGAGTGGTGCCCCACACTTTAAGCAGTAACTCTTCATATGTAACCGTATCACCCTCGGCTAAAATAAGCGTTAAAAGGCAATCACTGATCCGAGACGCAAGTTGCTCTGTTTTACCGTCAGCGTAAATAAGTTCTTGGCTATTGGGCTTAAATGTCCAATTTCGGCATTTGTAGACTTTCACTAATCTAACCATTGAATTATAACGACGACAATCTTACCTTATAACCCTAGCGAAATGGTCAATAAATTTGGTAACGCGATGTAACCACAAAAAACAACGCTAAGACCTTATTTTTAAGCGTCTCTGTTAGTCATTTTATCTAACTATTAGGTGTCTAGGAAACTAGTGGCGTATCATTTCGTCAATGATCGTTGACTTAGTTTTTATTGCAATTAGATCAATTTAGATCATCGATTGATAGTGCTGTTCATCATGACCTAAAACGTCATAGCCTGACAACAACCAATGAAGCTGTTGCTCGGTTAACACAAACTCTTGCTCACTCACCTTACTTGGCCATTTGAACCGCTGCTTTTCAAGGCGTTTGTACCACAAAGCAAATCCGCTTTTATCCCAATAAAGCAGCTTGAGTTTATTTTTAGCCTTATTACAAAACACGAATAACGCGCCCGTATAGGCATCACGGCCAAGCTCTTGCTCTACGATGGCGACAAGGCCGTCAATGGATTTTCGAAAATCAACAGCATCACGGTGCAAAAAGACGTCTCTTGGCTCAACGAACATCTTCATCAAGCAAGCTCCTTAAGCACGTTAGCCAAATAGTTTGCGGAGGTAGTGGCTGGCAAGCTGACTTTAGCCTTTCCTACAGTAATTGAAATGTCACCTTGCTCACAAATCACCTCAACTTGCTGAGTGACTTTGGCCTTAACAAAATTTGTTGATGAAAAACCTAGCTTCTTTCTTACCGCGTAAAAGGATGCTGTTGATAATTCATTTTTTTGGCAGTAATCGACAATGGTTAAACCACTGGCTTGTTGCTCTTCACTGATAGTTCGCCATTGTTCTTGGCTGCGCATTATTCTCATAATTATCTCCTTAATTAAATTTGGAAATAACATAACTGAGATCAAATATTAGGGACAGGTGTGGTTTGCTAGACGCTTACATATTGAACACCCTGATCGGAATGAACAATTAAACCTTCTTTTGGCTGACGCTGCCAAATCGCCATGGTTAACGTGTAACTCCCCCAAAAAATGAAACAGTTCATAAGTAGAATTTTCCATTAACTAAAATAGGAAGATTTACGATGAAAAAAAGCACAGCAAACAAACGGCATCTGCGAGCGCTTTCACAAAACGATACTTAACGAGTTCTATCAGGTTACATTCCGAAAAAAGCTATACAGCTCGCTTGAAGAACTGCAAAAAGATCTGGACGAATGGATAGCTTATTACAATAATGAGCGAACTCATCAGGGAAAAATGTGTTGTGGCAGAACGCCACATGAAACATTACTTGATGGAAAATCGATTTGGGCTGAGAAAAATTTAGCTCAAATCTAAACTGGCAGTCACCGATTAAAAAACGGGTAACTGTCAGATCAAGTCTGAGCTAGTACAACTTATAATATTTAAATAAAGCTACTTAGTTTCAAGGTCGGTAATAGTTACACTTCCTGCTGGTATCTCACAGTTCCCAAAACAACCGCTGTATCCTCCAAGTCCTGAAATAACCCAACCAGTTGGTTCGCTACTTCCGCCACTACTGCTTGAAGCGCCTGAACCAGAGGTATTGTCTTCCGGTCGTTTCAGCATCTCAATTATAGCTTGCTCTGCTGTTATCTGTTTGCCATTGGCGTCAAATATATTTCCATCTTTATCAATGCTAAACTTAAGTCCCCAGCGCGGCGTGGCGACTGGCAGATCAAGGCCATGGAATGAAATTGAGCCGTCGCTGTAAATATTTAGCGCCCATGATTTAAGATTTGTTGAAATAAATGCTAAGAGCACTTTTGCGCCCGCAAGCATGGGTCCTATGTTTACTTGTTTATCAATGTATGAACTTGAAATTCCGTGATTGTGAAGTTCATGGACTTGGGTAGCGCTTGGTATAACATTATAAGGAACGTTAATTATTCTAAAGTGGCTAGGAAGTAGTCCTGGATACATATCTTTGAATTTGTCTATCACTATTTCATCAGCAGGAGACAGATTCATTGGTAAATTCGGATTTGTTAATTCATAAACTTTATCAACTGCTTGAAGCACCTCAGGCGCTACATTATCTGTTGCATAAACTTGAGTTGACTGGAATTCGGTTTCAGAGATATTAATTACATTATATACTCTAACCACATTGTTTATAGCGTCAACAATGTGGACTGTTCTAAACCCATTTGGTTTAGCAACTGCACTCGCCGCATTTTTCATTTGCGCCTCTGAGCAGCCGTGACAATTCTTTAAAATAATTTCGTCTGATGCAATCGTAGAACTTGACAGTAGTATTAGTAGAGCAAAAAATAGAATTGATGCTACTTTATTCATCTAAATCTTCCTTTTTTATGATTTTTTAGTTTTATGATTGTTTTAACAATCGCGGGCATAGTAATTTTAACTTATTGAGTTAGCAGTAATTAAATGTAAATTAATTGAAAAAAATATTTTGAGATTGAGTGTTTATTGATAAGATAAGGTACTAAATTCTTTATCAACAAAGTGAATGATTTAATGAGTAGAACACACAAAACAATGGTGTATGTTGTTTTTATCGGCTTAGGGATAGTGATACCAGGTATTCTATTTGATATTTTTACTGTAATAAATGGCACAGGATGGGTCTGGGAAGCAGCCATGACTTATGGGGATTTTGTTGTATTTTTACACGACAATCTGGTTATTACGCTTTACTTTTTAGTTATAACACCACTTATTAAAAAATTGTATTCACGGTTTTCTAATTCTATATCTAGAAAAATCAGCGTATTGTTATTGGTTACTCCTAGTGCTTTAATGGCACTGCTAGTTATTAATACTCAATTACAAGACGGAATTGGAAACCTTTTTAGCTTCACCATAGAACTATCAGGTATAGTTGGCAATATAATTATTCTTTTGTGGATACCTGTTTTATATTTCTATTTAGGAAAAGAAAAAAATGAAAATTAGATTGAAAAATCATATGGGCCAATTTTAAAAAGCTCTAAATGAAACAAACCTAAAGAGATAGTTGAATCTAATAACTCTTAGAATAGAAAAGTCTGACCTAAAAACGGTAAGACTTTTCTTAATAAACTTTGTTTATACTCGATAGAGTTAGGATGTTAGAGTTTCACAGCCTGAATTTCCATTCCTTGCTCAGTCTAAGCTAGTTAATTTATTTTTTTTAATAAAGACTCTAAGGCCGTTTAGAGTTCTGTGTGAGTCTAAATAGCTAAATATCTAGCACGTCATCTAACCTACCTTCGAAGAGGGTGACTAATTACGATAATGTCAGGTGCCAACAGTAGTTTGGCATTGTCCATTCGATACAGATGCAGTTATAAACTTTGTAGGCCGCTCTAGCCATGCATAGTAAGCGTCTAGGCAAAGCACCTATCTCAGCTTAACATTCCATGGCAGCAAGGGGTCAATGTCACTCGGGTTTTCTGCAAGGCACTGTAAACAGGTTCGTAAGTAATCGGTGACGATAAGGTTATTCACCTTAGCGGTTTCAATAATACTGTAGAGAATGGCGCTGGCTCGAGCGCCATTGCAGGTATTGGAGAACAGCCAAGCCTTGCGACCAATCACAAACGGCTTTATGGCTCTTTCGGCGCGGTTATTGTCGATTTTGAGCCGACCATCTTCAAGATAGCGTTCGAATTTATCAAACTGGTTTAGGCTATATTTTATTGCTTTGCCTAATGCGGATTTTGGTGGGACTTTATCTTCATGCTCTTTGAGCCAACGTTTGAATTTATCAACAATTGGCTTAGCTTTTTTTTGCCTTACCTCGTGTATCTCATTAGCCGTTTTACCGTTTACGCTTTGCTCAATACCATAGAGTTTGGCAATTGAGCTCATTGCGACATCAGCTTTACCAACTTTCTTAGTATTTGGTTTCGCATCGAAGAACTTGCGACGCATATGAGCAAGGCAAGCAACCAGTGTGGCATCTGTTTGCTCGTACGCGGCATAACCATCTACGTGCATGTAACCATTGAAACCTTCAAGGAAGTTAACCGCGCAACTGCCGGCTCGGCTATTTTGATAACGCTTTGAGTACCTTCGAGCTCACATTGCCTGCAAGCGTATTTACCGCGAATGGTTTTTATCACCTTGATATGAGCAGGCACATACTCAAGCATCTCGCTGCTGGTTTCGCCCATTTTATGAAGTGGGCCTTTACAGCAATCACACACCTTATCTTGCTCATCAAGCTCAATAACGTGTTCAACTCGCTCTAGGTGCTCTGAGAGTGGCTTGCGTTTTGGTTGCTGCTTTGCCGCTTTCTCTTTGGGGACACTAGCCAAGATGGCGTTATCTTGCTCATCAAGCAGCTCTTCAGCTTCATTGAAAACTTCACCTTCCCCTGGCATTTTTTCAGACTTTTTGCCGAATTCTTTGGCTATCTTCGCCTCATAACGTTCAAGCAGCTCGTGAATTTGAGCGTCTTTTTTTTGCTAGTTCACTGTCTTTTTCTGCTAACTCACTATCTTTTTCAGCGACAACTTTTTGCAACTCAAGTAGCATTTTCTTGAGTTGTTCTGGGTCATTTGGTAAAGAGTTAGTATCAATTTTCATGGCGCTAGTTTAGCAATTTTTACCATCTAATTCTGCTTTCTAAGCCAAATGATATATGAGGTTTCGTCAATGATCGTTGACTTAGTTTTTATTGCAATTAGATCAATTTAGATCATCGATTGATAGTGCTGTTCATCATGACCTAAAACGTCATAGCCTGACAACAACCAATGAAGCTGTTGCTCGGTTAACACAAACTCTTGCTCACTCACCTTACTTGGCCATTTGAACCGCTGCTTTTCAAGGCGTTTGTACCACAAAGCAAAACCGCTTTTATCCCAATAAAGCAGCTTGAGTTTATTTTTAGCCTTATTACAAAACACGAATAACGCGCCCGTATAGGCATCACGGCCAAGCTCTTGCTCTACGATGGCGACAAGGCCGTCAATGGATTTTCGAAAATTAACAGCATCACGGTGCAAAAAGACGTCTCTTGGCTCAACGAACATCTTCATCAAGCAAGCTCCTTAAGCACGTTAGCCAAATAGTTTGCGGAGGTAGTGGCTGGCAAGCTGACTTTAGCCTTTCCTACAGTAATTGAAATGTCACTGTGCTCACAAATCACCTCAACTTGCTGAGTGACTTTGGCCTTAACAAAATTTGTTGATGAAAAACCTAGCTTCTTTCTTACCGCGTAAAAGGATGCTGTTGATAATTCATTTTTTTGGCAGTAATCGACAATGGTTAAACCACTGGCTTGTTGCTCTTCAATGATAGTTCGCCATTGTTCTTGGCTGCGCATTATTCTCATAATTATCTCCTTAATTAAATTTGGAAATAACATAACTGAGATCAAATATTAGGGCCAGGTGTGGTTTGCTAGACGCTTACGTTCCGATTTACAAAAGGCGATTATATCTGCACCTCAAAATTGGTTGAAATCAACCCCAAGGAAGGTTTACTTAAGACAGCAAGTGGCAGTATTTATAAGGTGCTGGGACGAGGCGGTCAAGCAAATATAGATTACCGAGACTTTGAGCTACTGCGTAATGGCTTTAGCCCTGAGCAAATAGAAACATTAAAAACGACATCACTTCGACATTAATGTTCCATTTACCATCAGTTACGAAATAGTAACTAGCCTATATTTGTCTTTATTCTATTTTGAATTGTCTTTGTTTGAATCTAATTGTCTTCATTTAGAATCTAATAAACTAAACTAGCAACTCTGCCCGCAGGCCCAACCTGAGCTCCAAGCATATTGAAAATTATAGCCTCCTAGCCAGCCGGTTACTTCGGTCACTTCACCAATAAAGTAAAGCCCTTTTTCTTTATTAGCTTCAAATGTTTTTGAGCTAATTTCACTGCTATTTACACCACCTAATGTAACTTCTGCTGTGCGGTAACCTTCAGTTCCATTAGGTTTAATTTGCCAGTTTTGTAAGTAATGAGCAACCTGTTCGATTTCTGTGTGTGAAAGCTGATTTATTGCTTTATCTGGTATTTCACCCGCTTCAACTAAAACCTCAACAAAACGCTTAGGAAGCAAGGTTATTAAGGTGTTTTTCAGTGACTTTTGACCATTTGACTGTCGTTGTGTATGTATTTCACCCACTAGGTCGCGCTCTGGTAGTAGGTTAATCGTGACGGCTTGCCCCGCTTTCCAAAAAGACGATATCTGCAATATTGCAGGCCCTGAAAGACCACGGTGAGTAAATAAGATGTTTTCTTTAAACTCGGTACCGTCTTCGGCACTCACCACAGATGGAATACTTATGCCAGATAAAGCCTCAAAACGCGCCTTATCGTGCTGATGTAGAGTAAATGGCACTAAAGCAGCTGTTGTTGGCAGTACTTCTAAACCAAATTGTTCAGCAATTTTGTAACCGATAGGCGTTGCTCCCAATTTAGGCATGGTTAAGCCACCCGAGGCAACAACTAACGATTCACAGTGGTAGGTTTGCTCACTGGTGTTAACAATAAAACCAGTATCACTTTTTTCTATGTTGAGCACTTCGGTGCGAAGGGTAACTGTAACACCTGCCCATTCGCATTCAGTCATTAGAATATCAACAATATCTTGCGCTGAATTATCACAAAACAACTGACCTAGCGTTTTATGGTGATACGCTAAACCATGGCGGTCCACCAGCTCAATAAAGTCGTGCTGAGTATATCGGCTCAAGCATGATTTAACAAAATGAGGGTTAGTACATAAGTAGTTTTCTGGAGAGGCATTTTCATTGGTGAAATTACAGCGCCCACCGCCACTAATTAAAATTTTACGGCCCGCTTTTTTGCCCATATCAACCACAGTCACCGAACGTCCTCGATAGCCCGCTTGCGCCGCGCACATGAGTCCCGCCGCCCCAGCACCTATGATCAATACATCTACTTCTTGCATATTACCCTCACTTTGTTTTCGGCGGCGATTATAAACTAAAAAAGCCGCATAAAGCGGCTTAATTTACTACAAAATTTTACTGCACTATTTTACTTTTGATAAGTAATCAGCAATTGCTTCTAACTCAGCATCAGAAACATTTGCAACCATTGCTTTCATGGCCGCAGACATGCCATTAGCGCGTGCCCCTGATTTAATGTCTTTCATTTGCGCGAGCGCATATTCTTTATTTTGCCCTGCAATTTTAGGATACATCGGCATAATCGGCGCTTTACCTTCTGCACCATGGCATGTTTGACACATTTTAGCAGTGTAAAGTGCTGCGCCATCGGCAGCCATTGCATTACCTGCAAACGCGCTAGTTGCAGCGATAAGTGATACAGCGAATGTTTTTGTGATTTTTCTCATTGCTCAATTCTCATTATTGTGACGGAAATTATTATCTAAATTAAGTTTAGACCAAAAAACTGACAATTTGTAAATGCCAAATTGTATAATTATTGAACTTTCAACAAATTGCAAACTACTTAGTTTAGAATAGCTTGCGTTTGATCAATTATAATTACGCCTAAATCAATGGGAACCGCCCGCGGTGTGGCATTTTGTCGCAGATAATAAAAAATAAAAAAGCCTCATGCGAGGCTTTTTTATTTTTAGGGTGTTTACTACCACATGATATCATCAGGCACTTCAAAATCGGCATATGGATCGTCTTCGTCCTTTTGCTGATCTTCAGATATCGCATGCAGCACAATGTATTTTTCATCAACTTCTGCGATTTTGCGTGCAGGTTCATCAGGTAGTACGTAAAACTTACCTTCTAGATAACAAATCGCTAAACGCCCTTTAACCAGCGCTTGATGCGTTACATTATCTACTTCAAGTTCTTTAATTTTGTTTTCAAAAGTAAAGTTAAAAACCACTTTTCCGGCTATTTCATCTTGGTTGTGATGCTCTAAAATTTGTTTTACGCGAGCAACTTGCTCTTTTTCTTTTTGCTCATCAAGGCGCTGCTGGTTAAGTTCAGCGGCTTTTTGAGCTTGCTCGGCTTTAGTCTGCTCAATATGTTTTTGCAGATCAGTCGGGTTACTGGTTGCCCCTTTCTTTTTCTTTTTCTGTTTTTTACGTTTTTCAGTTTTGGCCACTTTCATTTTGTGTTCTGTGGTTAAACCGGCTTTAAGTAACTGATCTTGTAATGAGCCCATCGTTCTACCTTAATTAATGTGCATGATTCGCTATTTTAACCTAGTGCATAGGCAATTGTGAAGCAAAGCCTAGGCGAGAGATAATATGTGGCAAACCCCATTTAGATCAAGGAAACAAGCGCAAATTCAGTTACACTAACGCAAACAAATGAAACGCGATCATTATGAAACTGAGTCACTTGCTGGTTTGTTCAGTATTTACGTTTTTTGTGCTTTATGCTCCTCAGCCTATATTGCCTCTGCTCAGCGCACAGTTTGCCGTGTCACCTGCCTCAATTGGCAGCTTGATGACAGCGACTATGGTTCCACTTGCTATCGCCCCCCTTTTTTATGGCTTTATTCTCACACGTTTTTGCGCGCTCACCATTTTAAAAAGTTCGTTTATTGTACTTGCGATTAGCTGCATCTTATTTAGTTTTGCCACCAGCTTTGAACAGTTAATGGCAATTCGAATTGTGCAAGGCTTGTTGCTGCCAGCGTGTTTAACCGCGATGACAAGTTATCTTGCCAATCGCCATCAAGGTAAAACCTTAACCCGCGTGATGTCATGGTATGTACTCAGTACCATTGCTGGTGGCTTTTTAGCGCGTATATCCAGTGCACTCGTCACACAATACTGGCATTGGCACGGGTTTTATTGGGTGCTATGCACCGTGCTTTTATTATTAGGCTTATCCATTACAGCGCATTCAAATAAAGTAACAAGTCGTAAACAAAGTGTCGTAGAGTCTTTTTCAAGCTTATTTTCGGGTAAACTGCGATTACTTTATTTAAGTGTATTTTGCATGTTCTTTTGCTTCACTGCGCTACTCAATTATTTGCCATTCATTCTAAAAAATGACTATTTAATGACGAGCACAAAAAATATCGGTTTAGTATATTCAGGTTATTTACTGGGTGCGGTGTTTTGTTCGCTCACCCCCCTTTTACTGAAAAAAGCCAAGTCATCGGCTCGCTTACTCATTATGAGTTTTGTAATTTATAATCTGGCGATCGTGAGCCTTATCAGTCAGTCATTTATTGTATTTTTTGTTGGTTTTACACTTTTTTGTGCAGCCATGTTTGTGATTCACTCTGTTGCCGCCCCTTATGTGAATCAACTGAGTGACGCACCATCTAGCTTAACTAATGGCTTTTACGTGTCGTTTTATTATAGTGGCGGCGCAATAGGCTCATTTTTACCTGGTTTACTGTACCAAAGCTTTGGCAAAACCGCGTTTTTACTTTGTTTACTGTGCGTGTGTTTAGTGGGATTGTCGCTGGTGCTATTAATGCGTCAAAAATAGCTCAAGCAACACGACTCGGTACGGTTAAAACCTGCCAAGTATGTTGACTGTGCTCAAGTAACTTAATGGCATCGGCCTTGGCAATGAGCCAAGTTTTCGTATTATCAAATGGATGACAATGAAATAAATCCCCTTGCCAAATTGCTTCATCTATCCAAAGCTCTACCGCGTTATCATCGTCATTTAATAGTGCCAACAGTGATACACAGCCAGGCTTAACCCCTAAATATTTCGCTAAGCGCTCGTTTGAGGCAAAACCCAAGCGCGATAACTGCATTGTTTTTGATAACGCCTTTAAATCAACTTGTTTGTCGTGCTGTGTAAGCAACAAAAAGTGGCGACGGCCATAATTATCTCGTAAAAATAAGTTTTTTAATCGCGTACCAGGTCTGTCGACTAACAAGGTATCTGCATCTAAGCAGGTTTCGAGTGGCGGGTGCGCCACTTTTTCGCATTGAATATGTAAGGCTTCGAATACTTGCTCTAAATTGACTTGCTTCATTGATTAATCCACTCTCCCTTAGCCTTTACAGCGCCCGCTCAAGCGCACACTGTAATCACGCCATAATACTTCTTCAATGTCGTAACTGTTTGGGCAGTAGTCTTTTTGAATTAGCTCTTGGTCGAGCAACAATGCCGCTTTTTCTTCCAATTCCATTTTTAACGCCGCCGAGTCAACAAAGTTATCTTGCTCAAATAACCGTTTCATTTCTTTTTTAGTTAACTTGCCTTTTTTGTTCACAATAGCTTTAGAACCCGCTTTGACCGTAACCAAAAACGAAAACAGTTTTTCACCTTGCTCAGTGGTCATGGTTTTTAAGTTTTTGCGGGCAATGTCATACGGCTCAGGTTTTGGTTTTGACGAACAACCAAGCAAACTCATAAGCGCAAGTAACGTAATCAATGTTGTTTTTATCATTTTATTCACTCAATGTGTGTTTTACTGCGCAGGTTGCAATCGCCGGCGGAAAGTACTCAGAGAAAGCCATACTATGCCAATCATCCTCAAACATATCCACTAAAACTAATCCTTGGTGCAACTGCTGGGCAATTTGCTGTTCAAGTGAATGGCTAAACACCACAGGTTCATTCTCTTGTTCTAATTGCTTTAATTCAGCATCAGTTAAATTTTTCAAGTCGCTAAAAGGCAATTTATGTCGTACACAAACCTCACCTTGCTCGGCTTTAAACCAATCAAAAATATAGGCAACCGGATTTAAAAAACCTGCTAATAATCGGCCACCGGGTTTAAGTACTCTTGATGCTTCTTGCCAAAGCGGTGTTAAGTCTGGAATAAAACCATTTGCACAGGGATGAAACACAAGATCAAACGATTCATTTTCAAAAACACTTAGATCACACATATCGCCTTGCACCGTTTTTAGGTTCAATTGTTCGCGTTTAGCAACGAGTTCGTCTTGCTTTAGTTGATTTTCAGATAGGTCGAATACCACGACATCAGCACCAGCCGCCGCTAAAATAGGCCCTTGTTGACCGCCTCCCGATGCCAAACACAACACCTTTTTCCCTTTTATTTTGCCAAACCAGTTATGTGGCACTGCTTTGTGGGGAGTGAGCACGACTTGCCAGTTACCTGCCTTTGCTTGTTCAATGAGGGCACTCGAAACGGGTTGAGTCCAGGCATTATTTTTATTTACTTGCTCATCCCATGCTTGTTTATTGTACGCTTTTACATCCATTTTAAAAAACTCACTCTTTTTTTAGTCGATGTTATAAAAAATACTTGACGCTTTAAACAAAAATAATTAAAGTTCACCTCGTTTTCGACACAGTTCGAAACGCATGGAATGTGGGGCTATAGCTCAGCTGGGAGAGCGCCTGCCTTGCACGCAGGAGGTCAGCAGTTCGATCCTGCTTAGCTCCACCACTTTCCATCTCTTCTTAGATATTTATGTTTTAATTTATTCAATTTATTCCTACACCCATTTAACAAACACCTGATACAATCTAAAAAAAATTAGTTTTTATCTCCATGACCCCGCAACAACTTAGTTTATTTTATCTTCATGCAGCAGTATTACTGTTTGGCGGCACCGCACTTTTTGCTAAATTAATTGGCCTAAATGCGCTCGATATTACCGTATACCGCACGGCAATTGCGGCCGTTACTCTGTTTATATTTCTCTCTTTAACTCGTAAAAAAATACGCCTAGCAAGTAAAAAGGATTATTGTACCGCCATCGTGCTCGGTGTTGTGGTGGGCCTGCATTGGGTTACTTACTTTGCCGGTATGCAAATGGCCGGCATTGCCATTGGCGTCATTGCATTTTTCACCTATCCAGTAATGACAGTATTTATGGAGCCGCTATTTAATAAACAAAAGCCACATCCAAAAGACATCCTCGTGGCCTGCGTGGTCATATTTGGTATCTATCTACTGGTACCGGAAATCAGTTTGGGTAACCAAGTTACGTTAGGCATTTTAACCGGTATTGTGTCTGGGTTTTTCTTCGCACTGCGTAACATACTTCATAAAAATTATTTTGCTGCGTATTCGGGCCCGCAAACCATGCTATACCAAACTCTCGTAGCCAGTGTCATGCTTTGTGCTTTTATCTCGGTACCAGTGAGTGACGTGGCCAATAAAGACATTTTACTTTTGCTATTAGTGGGTATTATTTTTACAGCCGCTCCGCATGCGCTATTTGCCTCAAGTTTACGGCATTTGTCAGCAAAAACAGCAGGGCTAATTTCATGTTTGCAGCCGCTATACGCCTGTATTTTTGCCTTTATACTATTGCAAGAACGACTAAATTTAACCACAATCATTGGAGGCGTGTTAGTTGTCAGCGCTGCTATATTTGAAACTTATTCAGTCACAAAAACAAAAAAAGAATGAAGATATTTGCACATAGAGGCTCAAGCGGAAGCTTTCCAGAAAATACACAGAGTGCGATTGAAGCAGCCCTGCAATGCCAAGTTGACGGCATCGAAGTTGACTTGCAAAGCACACTCGACGACTTTGCCGTTATCCATGATACCTGGCTTGACCGAACAACCAATGGTCGCGGTAAAGTAAACAGCCTCACGTTAGCGCAAGTACAACAGTTTGATGCCGGTCACGGTCAAGTTGTACCCAGTTTACGCCAGTTACTCGAGTGGGTTAACAACCAAACCCTAATCAACCTCGAACTTAAACACACCTTTGCCCTCGACAAATTTGTAATGCAACTTGAAACGGCAATTAGCGATGGCATTTTATCACGTGAAAATTTACTTATTTCTTCCTATGATCACCATCAATTAAAATGGGTCAAGCAGCATTTACCTTGGGTTAAAATTGGTGCGTTAACCAGTTCGATTCCGCTAAATTATTGTGAGTTTGCAGAACACTTAAACGCGTACAGTGTGCACCTAGACAAAAACTTTGTGAATCACGAATACGTAGCAGATGCCAAGCAGCGCGGATTAAAAGTGTATTGCTACACGGTAGACAAACAAGAAGATATCGCGCTCATGCAAGCGCTTGGCGTAGACGGTATTTTTAGCAACTTTCCGTGCAAAGCGAAATCTTTTATCGAGTTAGAACGCTAATTTTGCATTTCATACACAATAACTTGAATTACCACTAACTTAGCCAATACTTAAAGCTATTGCGCTGACGCAATATTCGATCGACTCACCAAAATGGAAGAGATTATGGATCAAACTAAGTTAGACGAGTTATTTTGCTTTCGTCAGGAATCGGGGCGCCTGTTACTTTTGTGCATGACACAACTCTCGCTTAGCCTCAATCAAAGTGACTCCAGCATGGCATCGCTCACACACGTATTTCAGAACCTCGTTCAGGTATGCTCACAGCTAGAGGATATGCAGGGAGATTTAAGCGAAAAAAACCGCCCAAAAATAGAAAACCTTCATCAAGAATTACAGCACAATGTGAACGATGGCATTGTTGCTTTTCAATTTTACGATCGCCTCAGTCAACAGCTCTCTCACATTCAAACTAGTCTCGACCAATTAAGCGAACTAATTCAAGATAGTAACAATCTGGCCGATAAGGAAAAATGGCTGAGCCTGCGCGATCATATTTGCTCGAGTTACTCGATGGAATCGGAGCATTTAATTTTTAAATCGATCATGGATGGAATGTCAGCCGACGAAGCAATGTCACTATATTACGAACAAGAAACAAAACAAGATGACATTGAACTGTTTTAGCTCAACAATAGGAAACAACAGGGTATAAAAATGAGTTCAGGGTTAATGAATTTATACGAATCAATTGAAAAAACCTTCTTTTTTTCGCTATCTCGAAAAATTTTCGGCAATTTAAGTTTTGTTTTTTTATTCCAAGCAATATCTCTTTATTGGCTGCACAGCGAACTGAGCGCGTCAAACTCAGATTTGAGTGGGTTTTGGCTACTCGCTTGCATTATTGTATTTGGGTTTGCGTTTACCCTTTTTTACCTTAACTTTTTAATTGTACGCCCAGTCAAAGCACTTAAAGACACCTTAACTAACATTAATCACAATGGCGCAGATTTAGCCACGCACTTACCAAAATTTACGTACGATGAGTTTCGAGAGTTAAGCGAGCAATACAATGTATTTGTGTCGCGTTTAGAGGGGCTACTCAAAGAAGTGCACCATAAAGCGGAGCTGGCACAAAATACCAATATGACGGTGTCTAACACCATGAAAGAAACCAACGCCCTCGGTGAGCAGCAAATCTCACTCTCACATAATATAGTTGCCGCCTCAGAAGAAGTTTCAAATTCCCTGTTACAGATTTCGCAAAATACCGAGCACACCTTTGATGCCAATGTCGAAAACCTAGAAAAAGTAAATGTATCGGCCACCGAGCTCAAATCGTTGGTGAATCAAGTGACTCAAATGACTGTATTACTTGGGCGCTTTTCAACGACCATTTCAGGGTTAAAAGAAAACTCTGACAATATTCGTAGCATTTTAAAAATGGTCGAAGAATTTTCTGATCAAACCAACTTGCTAGCACTTAATGCCGCCATTGAAGCGGCCCGTGCGGGTGAAGCGGGTCGTGGCTTTGCTGTTGTTGCTGACGAAGTACGCTCTTTGTCAGTGAAAGTAAATGATGCAACGAGGCAAATAAGCGATTTTATTAACAAAATGAATAGCCTTGTAAGCGAAACAAATACTGAGTCAGAGCAATTAATGGCACAATCGAGTAACGCTGAAAAATTAATCACCGCAACATCAAATGTGTTTGATTCTATGGCCGATGATCTTGCAGCCAATCAACTACAATTGCAGGAAATAGTAGCCGCCGTAAGCCAGCTTGAAACCACTCAACAACAGACCCATCAATCAGTGCAGCAAATTGTCGAATTGGGCCAACAAGCTAACGAACATATGGCCCATGCAAGTTCTGAGACCGAGCACTTATTACAGCAAACGGCTGATACCAAGAAAGATTTACAGCAGTTTATTTAACACAACAAATATGATCGCCACGGCGCTTAGTTAGCAAAGAGTGATAACTAAGCGCGCGTAATATCAAATGCAATCACCTCAGCAATCGTTTTTTTATTCAGTGCCAACATCACTAAACGATCGATGCCTAAAGCAACGCCTGAGCAACTAGGTAAACCACTACTAAGCGCGGCGATAAAGCGCTTATCAATAGCAACAGGCTCAAGGCCTAGAGATTCACGTTTAAGATTATCTTGAGCAAAACGCTGCGCTTGTTCATCACTGTCAGTTAATTCATCAAATCCATTTGCCAGCTCCATATTTTGATAGTAGAGCTCAAAGCGCTCAGCAACCGCAGGGTTGTCGTGGTTTAGTTTTGCTAGTGCCGCCTGCGATGCGGGAAAATGATAAATAAAGCATGGTCTTTGTTGTCCTATTTTAGGCTCCACATGCATGCAAAATAAGAGTTGCAACAAGGTGTCTTTGTCGCGCTCATCTTGCGCAATATCTTGGTATCCCAGCTGACACGCCAGTGCTTTCAATTCAGCCAAACTTGCACTTAGCGGATCGAGTTCAAGTACGTCAATAAAAGCATCACGATAGGTTTTGCGCTCTGCAGGCTGACAATGCAGCACCTGTTGCATCAACTCATCAATTTCAGCCATTAAGGCAGACGCATTAAAACCTGGGCGATACCATTCAAGCATTGTAAATTCAGGATTATGATGGCGACCTGACTCTTCATTGCGAAACGATTTACAAATTTGATAAATTGGCCCACAGCCCGCCGCAAGCAGTCTTTTCATGGCAAACTCGGGCGATGTTTGCAAATAAAGCGGCGCACCTTTAGCAAAACCGGGACCTACAAACATCGTTTTAAAGCTCGCTAAATGCACATCGGTGACACTCGCATGCGACATACTTGGCGTATCAACTTCAAGCACACCTTTATTTGCAAAAAACTGACGTATTTGCGCAATAATTTCAGCGCGTTTGTGCAATGATGATATTTCAGCACTTGGCTGCCATAGCTCAGTCATATTCGCTCCAATATAAAAATCCCAGCAAATGCTGGGATTTAAAAACAATTGTCGAGTTATATCCGCAATTAGATATAAGCTACCAAATTAGTTTGCTGTGGCTTACTTTTGTACGCGACCTACATATTCGCCAGTACGTGTATCAACCTTCACGATTTCGCCGATTTGGACGAATAAAGGTACACGAACAACCGCGCCTGTAGTAAGCGTCGCTGGCTTTCCACCCGTACCTGCAGTGTCACCTTTTAGACCAGGATCGGTATCAGTGATCTCTAGCTCAACAAAGTTTGGCGGCGTTACTGAAATAGGGCTGCCATTCCAAAGTGTCAGTGTACATGTATTGTTTTCAACCAACCATTTCACTGCATCACCTACTGCTTTTTCGTCAGCAGCAAGTTGTTCAAAGGTTTCATTGTTCATGAAATGCCAAAACTCACCGTCTGTATATAAGTAGTCTAGGTCATGATCCATTACGTCTGCGCCTTCAACCGTTTCACCTGACTTGAAGGTCTTTTCTAATACTTTACCAGAAATTAGTTTACGTACTTTAACACGGTTAAACGCTTGGCCTTTACCTGGTTTTACAACTTCATTTTCTAAGATGCTGCAAGGTTCGCCATCCATCATAAATTTTAGGCCGCCCTTGAACTCATTGGTGCTATAATTCGCCATCGTTTCCTCTATCTAGCTATTTTTTGAGTAATCAACTTGTCAATGATACAAAGAATTGAAGCAAATTTGCAGGGCAACTGGCAAAAAGAATTAGCAAATGCCGTAACTGACCCTAAAAAACTACTGGAACAACTTGATATTCCAGTAGAAAAGTACCAGCACCATTTTGCTGCTCGCACGCTTTTTCCGATGCGTGTGCCACAACCTTTTATCGCTAAAATGAAACAAGGTGACTTTAATGACCCCTTGTTACAGCAAGTATTACCACTTGAGAGTGAGTTTATTGCTGAACCTGGTTATACAAAAGACCCATTGCTCGAGCAAGAGAACGACATTCCCGGATTATTGCACAAATACCAATCACGCGTTTTGATTATTTTTCGCGGCGGCTGTGCGGTTAATTGCCGTTATTGTTTTAGACGCCATTTTCCGTATCAAGACAACCATCTTAATAAACAGGCTATGCTAGAACCGCTTGCCTATATTCGAGCACATCCAGAAATAAACGAAGTCATATTAAGCGGCGGCGATCCACTGATGGCCAATGATAGCGCTATCGATTGGTTTTTAACTGAGCTAGAGGCGATTAAACATCTTACACGAGTGCGTATTCACACTCGCTTGCCTGTTGTTATACCAAACCGCGTGACAACCGCTTTGTGCCAACGCCTGCAATCGAGCAGACTCAAAACCATTTTGGTGACTCATATCAACCACGCCAACGAGATAGATGGCACGCTGGTCGCGGCACTGAGTAAATTAAAACAAGCCAATGTCACTTTATTAAATCAAGCGGTATTACTGAAAGGAATAAATGATAGCGCAGTTGAACAGCAAAACTTATCTGAAGCCTTATTCAGTGCTGATGTATTGCCTTATTACTTGCATGTGCTCGACAAAGTGGAAGGTGCCACTCATTTTTATGTTTGTGATGAAGATGCTGTGAGCTTAATGCAGGAACTACTCACTCTGATACCGGGTTTTTTAGTGCCTAAACTGGTACGAGAAATTGGTGGGGAAAAAAGTAAAACCCCATTGGATTTGGGGCTCTACTTCGGGAGCTCAGTTAAATAAATTAAACGTATACGTCAACATTATTGCCTAAGCTGGCAGTTGGCTTACTTGGGGACGGCATACTTTGCATTGTTTGCGCCGCTGACTGCAACAATGCAATCGCTGCTTTACCATCAGCTTGTTGCTGTTTTTTAGCAAGTGATGCACTTAATATTTCAGCACTTTCACTGGCATTCATGGTTGGCAACGATGAACCACTAATATTCATAGTTTCACCCTAGTTACTTTAAACTGTGTTACTATATCGACCGATTTTTAAATGACTTTAGTGTTTTTTTATGGATGCTGTAATCACACAATTAAACAATAACTTAAAAGAGCTTTACCGCCGTGCGATCGATGCTGATGCAAAATTAGATGCGCTGCAACAACAAGGTAAAGGTAAATTCACTGCGCTGTTTCATGAAACCAATGCGTTTACTATTAGCGCTAAGCGCTTTAAGCCTTATGTGCTTGAAGTAGCTAGTGATGTAGAAGCGCTCACCCACGCAAGCGAGTTAGATCAAACTGCGATCCTTGCTATTGTTAAAAAAATAGAAGAGCTACATAAATTGCTGGCAAGCTTTAAATAAACACAAATTAACGATGCAAATCGTTCAATAGTTGAACAAATGTGGTAATTTACTAAACTTAAGCTAGTTGAGGAGTAAGTTACAATGCCTGTACGCGCACCTGTTACCGCAGGGGTTGAAATAAATACCGCATTTGTGAATCGCCTATCGCAACAAGACGAAGCGACCAAACAAGCGGCTGCCGACGAAAAGTCTGGTTATTTACCAGAAGATTCGCTCGACATTTCAAAACGCGCCCGTTCTAAACAACAGCAAACCGAACTCGATACAAAAAGCGACATTGAAGGCATAGCACAAGATGTGATCCGAGTTTCGAGCACCATAGGCAAAGCTAAATCGGCGGGTAATTTAAGTGCTGAACAAGCTGCAAAGCTCTATAAAGAAATCGCTGCGTTGCTTTAGATTTGAACTATAGCTAGCCACAGCGATTCGAATAAACAAGGTTTAAGTGAAAAACCTATTTAGTTTTTGGTAACAGATCTTTTTCAAACCAATCTGTAATTAAACGCTTGTCATGCATAAACTCTTCATCGCGACCGCGCTTCATTTTATCCATAAAGCCCATATCTTTTAATGCGACTTCGTTTTTTTCAACCAATTTTCCTTTACCGTCAGTCAGAACATAACTGAATTCAACGCGAGGAAAATAAATTGGTTTCACAACACGAAAATCGTTTTGACCAAAGCGAACATCACCTGCAAGATCGATGTCAGTTACCTTAATGCCGAGCTTGTAGCCCTCTGGCATATCTTCAGCAAGTTTTTGAAAATGCTTTTCAAATTGCTTTTTAATACGCTTGTGGTAACCGCCTTTGGTTTCATTCGACGGGCGAACATCGCGAAAGTCTTTAAAGTCACCAAAGCTTACGTTGGCTTCACCGGCTGTAGCCATTAATGGTAAAGCAAAAAAACTCGTCAATAAGATTTTTTTAGCTGTATTCATTTTATATCTCCATCAGTTCTTGCCATGCAAGTGTGTTTCTTAAGTTTGACTACATTATCTACTTAGTATGCTTAATATACGCTTAACAAAAAAGAAATAAATACAAAAAAGCAGCTCATTTATTTACCAAACAAGTATTCACAAGCTGCCAATATATCAATTTTGTTATTCGTTACTTTACTAAGCCGTTACTTCTTCACTCACTTTTGACTTTTCTTGCAACGCTTTTTTAATCTCATACGCCATAGCGATTAGCGGTTTAGGCGCATTGGCAATATCGTTTTTGTATGTTTCACGATTCCAAATTCGAATTTCAGTCACTGTAATGATGTCATCAAAATAATCCCCTGGTCGATAACTGTCGAAACGGAACTCTAATACATGATTTAAAAACGCCGAAGTATAAGAAAAATCAGAGTAATAGCTGCCCTCTTGGTTAATTGGCATATTCCATTTCTTTGCAATTGAATTCACATCACCCACTGAAATATCAATACTATTGTGTGCAAAATCACTTTCAATTTCAGGAATTTCAGCCAAGCTATTTACGCGATCAAACTGTTCAATCAATGGCGACAATTCATAATCATCGAGATGCGCTTGCCATTGCTCTACTACCGTTGGATCTGCAAATACCGGATGGAATAGGCGGATCTGAGCCTCATCAGCTAAAACGACAACCTCATCCTCATAGTCAATTAACGAGCCATCTTCACTTATTCTAAAACTTTTTAAGCTGTCAGCATCTTGCCATACAAATGCCTGAGCAAGAATATTCATTAACGAATGGTCAATAAAAAGCTGTTGCCAATAATCTTTCGTCCAGCAACGTGCAGCATAAAAGGCACTTACCATACGCGGCGCCTGTTTTTTAGCAACTTTCTTTATATTTGTGCGCAGCGTTTTAAATGTTTGCTCAGCACTGGCGCGCAGTTCAGGGTCTTCATTGCTACCTGCTTTTGGTAAGCTTTTTGTTACCCTCTTGGTGAGCGAATTAGTTACGCGTAACGTAAAGTCACCGTTGAGTGTAACAACATAGTCTTTATCACCAACGGGTAAGGTGATCCCCTGTTTTGTTAAGCCAAAATCAGGCACCAAAAGATCCGTTAAATCTCGATAACCAATACCACGCAGCTTGGCTGTTTCAGCCAGAATATCAATTGCGGCATTTGCTAGTGCATCGCTATAGCTTGACTTGGTACTTATCTCATGAAGTGCCGCAAGCGAATAAGTGGTATTAATCGTACCAAGTGCACGGATTATACGAATCGAACTATGATAATTAATCTTTTTCCATTTATTAATTTGCTTCTCAAATTCTGGTACGAGTGAATCATCGGCAAAATAACCAACAAGCACAGTTATAAAGTCGTAGTTTTTTCTTTTTGCGCTAAGTACCTCATCATCATACTCCTGACGGCAATCCCAAGTATTTAATAAATAATGTGCAATTTTCGCACGATTCACCGGTGTTACACTGTGTACCATATCAATCAAATATTGGGCAAGTGGTGGTTTTTTAAAGCTTGACGATTTATCAATTAACCACGCTAAATCACTTTCCCTGCCTTCACCAAACAGCAACTGAAACTCGTCAGTAACAAGTTCAGTAATCAGTTCAGGCTTTTTCACCTTATATTTACTTGTATCTGCGAGCTCGACTTGTGTATCGTCGTCGATTTCACCAAGCTCACCAAGTAACGCTTTAACCGCAGCAACTTCGGTTTGACTAATTTTTTTATTCTGAAGTAACAACTTCAAATAAGGAACTGTATCTGGAGTTGCCATATATTTAAGTGTATAAAACGCAGCTTGTCGGTGTCCTTTTAACTTGGCATCGATCCAACCAAGCGCCACTAGCTCGCTAATATCTTCACGTGCCAAGCGTTTCGCAATACTTTTTTGCGCCCGCGTCGATTTATTTATAGCTGGTAATATATGAGGAAGGATCGCCTTAAACTGGCTCAAATTAGCAAGCTTAACGATGATATAAACCAGCCCTCCCGGTTTCACTTGAGCGAGCTTTTCAGGGTATTCGGTTATCATTTTCAAAATAACGCGCCCGAGACCACTGGCGTCTTCTTCCCCAAACTTACCCTCTTCATCATCGTCATAATATCGGTAATGTTCACTCTCAGTTTCAAGGTAAAGTGCACATTCCATCAAGGGTTCATGCAAACTTTTATCTTGCCATAAAAAATCAATATACGACTTACCTAAATAGGCGAATAAGCCTTCTTCTTTACAGATTTTAACTACTTGAGATGGATTGTTCGTTAAACAGGCTTTAATTATTTGTTTATACTCATCTTCAGGCCAACGTTCACAATTCTTAAGTGCAACTTCAATGCTTTTATCTGAGCCGAAATCGACCATCTTTTGGGTGAGTTCAACATCATTAAATTTGAAACGCATCTTAACAAAACGTGCCATATTCTCGTCCGCAACATTATGAACCGCAGGTTTTGCAATTTCATAATCATGATAGTGCGTATCTCTCATAACCCTTTCTAAACGTTCAAGTACATGTATAGCAAGACTAAACGAAGGGGCAGATAACAATTTAGACAGTAAAGGAACAGAATTTATCTCCTTCACAACGTCAGTCAATTTGCTCCAACTAACACGAGCGACATCCCTTTCTCCAACGAAGTAAAAATCACGTCGTTTCTCAACTAGGTTTAAATGCAATAAATCTACTTTCTCTATATTTGATTGTTTTGCCGGAATAGATTCTTGATTAATCCATCTTGAATGTGAATAGCCAATCGTTATGTAATACAGCTTTTGTAAGAATTCGTCACGGTCTGTCAATGTAAGTAAGTAAGATTCAATTTTTACGATATCAATATCATCTCGGTAATAGCATTTTACGTCATGTAACTTAGCACTAGTCGGGGCTTCTAATTGAAACCAATCAATATGCTCAAAAAAGCCTGAAAGTAGCAATACATAAGAGCTATTTAGGTGGTCAATTTGACTTATTAAATCTCGCACTTTTTGTTGTAATGTACACTTCATATCATGCGCTATAGCAGCAAGCTCAGAGGCTTTATTATTCGCTAAATAGCTGCCGCCACCGTTTGCTAGATGCTTTTCAAGAGTAATGGTTTCGTCTTCTGTAAACGAAATGCCTACGTGTTGATACAATTCGGAAATGGCACTTAAATTTTGTTGATGGTCCACAAAATATCCTTATTTTTATAATCACTTAGAATTGAGCCTCTACATTACCTCGCATTTGTTCCCTATTACAAGCCAAAAAGTTAAAAATTAGACTTGTGTCTACAAAACAATTATGTGCATAATTCTTTATATTACTGTTAGTTAGCCAAAGGATTGTATGCACAGTGCACAGCGGCTGCCCGCCGAAGTTCAATACGCAGATGAACTTAACCACCTCGCAGAAAATGACACCTATAAAAAACCTCAAGGTTGGAAACTCAGCCCACAAGCGGTCAAAACCTTTATTTTGGGTTCAAATAAAGCAATTGGTAATCGATCTATCGCTAAAAAAATTCACGGTAATGACGCCCTCGTTGAACGTGCCATTGTGACCTTAGCGGGTCAACGCGGATTGCTGCTCGTTGGCGAACCTGGTACTGCTAAATCACTGCTGTCGGAACTTCTTGCTGCGGCAATTAGTGGCAATAGTACTGATACGATTCAAGGCAGTGCTGGCATAGTTGAAGAGAATATTCGTTATAGCTGGAACTATGCATTACTGTTAAAAGAAGGCCCCGTGTTAGATTCATTGGTTCCAGGACCTTTATATCGCGCGATGAAACATGGTCGCATAATGCGATTTGAAGAAATAACCCGATGCCCTACCGAGATTCAAGATAACTTGATCCCCATTTTATCTGACCGCATTTTACAAATTCCCGAATTAAAACAAGATGAAGACAAGTTTTTATTATCACAAAAAGGCTTTAATTTAATCGCGACAGCCAACTTAAATGACCGTGGTATTAATGAAATGTCTTCGGCTTTAAAGCGTCGCTTCAATTTTGAAACCATGCAACCGCTTAAAAATATTCAACAACAAGCGAAGCTAATCGCAACTCAGGCCAACCAGCAACTGGCATCGGCTGAAATTGAAATTAGCGCCAGCGATGATATTTGCCAATTGCTTGCGACTGCGATAACAGATATGCGAACGGGTCATGTTGAAGGCTTGTCAATTTCGCCGCTGTCAAATGTATTGTCAACTGCTGAAGCGATTAGTGTACTTTATAGTGCAGCACTTGAGAGCTATTACTTTGGCGAACAAACAATCCGCCCTAAATACATAGCCAATTATTTAATTGGCGCTGTGTGCAAAGACAACAATGACGATATCAAACGGTTTGACGATTATAAAAATGCCATAAAGCGAAAACGCAATGACCTACCTTTATGGCAAGATTTTATCGGCTAAACTATGGAGTTACCGCCGCTACCCAAAGAGCAAAAAACGATATTAGAAAAACTTTATCGAAACGAAAACTTGCTCTTTGTGCCGATCCGTCACCATAGCCCACAGTGTGCGATGCAGCTCAAACACGCGATCGCCGACTTTCGCCCCGATGTACTGCTCATAGAGGGCCCTTCGGAAGCGAATCATTTAATAAATGCCTTAGTTGATGAACAGACAAAACCACCAATAGCATTGTACATTTATAGTGACCATAGCGCTTCGCAAAGACCTGAACAACCTAGCTTACGCCAGCGCTGCTACGCCCCCTTCGCCGATTTTTCGCCGGAGTGGCAAGCACTAAAAATGGCACGGCAACTCGGTATTGCAGCTCAGTTTATTGATTTACCCTACGCACAACAACTGCATTTCTGCGATAGACAAAATCAACTGGATAAAGAAACAAGCATGCAACACGACGCATCGCTTGCAACCGCAGACGCAATGGAACGCCTAGTACAACAAAGTGAGTGCCGTGACTTTAACCAGTGGTGGGACCGTTACTTTGAAAGCGCTTATATAGAGCCAAATTGGCAAAGCTATTTTATGCAGCTCCATATGCTGTGTATTTTAGTTCGCAATAGCGCGACAGTGACGAGTCAATGCATTGCGCGCGAACAGTTTATGGCGGCGAAGATCAACGCTTATCTCGAACAGGGTAAACGCTGCTTAGTGGTGTGTGGCGGCTTTCATTGCAGTGGCATAAACCAGTTACTGTTAAACCCAGAAGACATTATAAGCGAAACGAACTCTGTAAATAACAACTCTCACGCATACCTTATCTCCTATTCGCTGAATCGTCTTGACCAACTTAACTTATATCAAGCTGGCATGCCGAACGTCGGTTATTATCAAAAGTTTTGGCAAATTGCGAGCCAAAAAAGTCACGCTCAATCAGCTCAGCAAACAACGTTAACGCAGATGATGGCACAAGCTGTGAATCAATTACAAAAGCGTTCAACGGTCAGTACCGCCGACGCAATTGAGGCTGTTGCGATGGCAAATCGCCTTGCAGCACTGCGTGGCCAACACGTTGGTAGAGTTGAAGTAAAAGATGCCATCGTTTCTTGCTTAATTAAAGAACCTCAAGAAAACCCTGAAAGCGTATTTGAGCAGCAACTCGTCGAATTATTTTCGGGTAATAAGAAGGGGTCAATCCCCAGTAATTTACCGATTGCGCCACTGGTGTCGGATTTTAAAGCACAGTGTCAACACTACAAACTTCCCATAACTGGCGCGCAAATCGAAAAAACGCTGGATATTTATAAAAGCGAGCGCCATAGAGAAATTTCGCAATTGCTACACAAGCTGCGCTTTTTAAACATTCCTTATGGTCAATTTATTGCAGGCCCTCAATTTGTCAGCGGCCACAATTTATATCGCGTGCGAGAAATATGGCATATCAAGTGGTCACCTGATACCCAAGCAAATTTGATTGAATGTTGTCATTACGGCGATAGCTTACATGATGCTGCGTTTAGTGCGGTACTGCATCAGTTACACGGTCTTAATCGCGACGGCCATGTGAACTTACTGATAAGCGCGCTATGTATGGGCCTACACCAAACGATAACGCCAATTATTGAACGAGTCGAAAACTGGCTCAACAACACTCATAATATCGCTGAACTTTGCACGAGTTTACGGTTACTCAATCGTGCCTATCGCTGCTATCGTTTGCTATCTCCGAATCACGAAAATTCGATAAAAAACCTGTTATATGTCAATATCGAACGCCTATTAAACAAACTTTCATGGTCATTTATGTTACCCGAGGAGCTTATCGATAGCTTAATGGAGGCACTAAAAACCATCAATAGCTTGTCACAGCAAAATACATTGAATACAGAACAAGAAAAATTATTTTGCGATACACTCGATAACCTATCCGAGCAATTACATATAAGTAAAATAGCAGGATTAGCCACCGGCATTTTAACCCTGAACAAAACCTATGATACGAACACCACGAGTGCAAAATTTAGCGCATGCTTTGCCAATATCAATCTTGAATTAGCACAACCTGGGTTATTTGTTGCGGGCTTTTTATCAATCGCCCGCGCGCAATTAATACAATCATCGCAACTCATTTCTTTATTAGAGAAACTGTTTATGTCATGGAGCGAAGATGAATTTATTGCCGGATTACCTCATTTACGACATGCATTTTGTGAATTGACACCAAGAGAATTAAATCAATTAGCAAACACCATTAGTAATAAACACGCACCGATTATTGAAAGCCCAAGCAATAGCGTTAGTACAACAGAGTTAACTTATGCCCAGCAATTAAAACAAGGCGTGTCTGCTGTCTTTAATGCATGGCAACTAGGATTTAACACCAATGAATGAAGCTGCGCGCCGATGGCGATTAATACTCGGCCCAGATGCCAACAACCTAAGCTCGGGCCAACAAGGTAACCCTTTGTCCAAAAGCGATTTATCCGACACGGATATGGCGCGCGACGAAGCGCTTGATTTTCTTTATCGCAGAGAATATGAAACACGCCAACGTGCCACTGCACAAGATAGTCTAGAGCGACAGGCAAGCACTCAGCGTGAATCACTCACAGCAGCGAGTTGGTTAAAACAAGTTAGACGTATATTCCCCAAAACTGTGGTTAATGAGCTACAAAAACAAGCCATTGATCGTTACCAACTTACTCAGTTGCTTAGTGACCCTGAGGTACTGTCAAAAGCGACACCTAATATTGATTTGGTTGAAACGCTACTCACATTTAAAAACCATTTATCGCCAGAATTAACAGTACAAGTTAAACAGATTATAAATCACGTTGCCAATCAAATTGCCGAGCGGCTTGCGCAAAAAATCGAATCTCATTTTGCGCCGAAACGCCTTCGCTCACAACACGGTGGACGCGCTCAACTTAATAATCTCGATTGGGCAACGAGTATTCGCCGTAATTTAAAGAATTATCAGCCAGAGTATGACAGCTTAATCCTGCAACAACTTGCCTTTTATAAACGCAGTGAACAACAGGTACCTTGGTATCTCTATATTCTGGTCGATCAAAGTGGATCGATGGCTCGTTCAATTATTCAATCCGCAGTTATGGCGTCTATTTTTTGCCAAGTGCATAGTTTACGCACTCAATTGTATTTTTTTGATACAGAAGTGGTCGATATGAGTGAGGTTGCGAGTAATCCAGTCGATACGCTCTTGGCCTGCCAACTCGGTGGTGGCACCGATATTGCCAATGCCGTTGAGTATACAGCGGCTCGTATTACGCAGCCACAGCGCAGTAGCGTGATCATCGTCAGTGACTTTGAAGAATATGGCTCGATAACCAACTTAAAATACCAAATAAGCAAATTAATTGAAGGACAAGTGACCGTCATCGGGATTACAGCGCTCGACAACGAGTGCGTTCCCTACTTTGATGAAAATATTGTCGATATGCTGACAAGCTTAGGCATGCCGATTGGTGCGATGACACCTGACCAACTTGCTAGTTGGCTTGCGGAGAATATTTAATGGAATTAATCTCTTGGTTGTCTGATATTAATGAGCAATACCTGACAGGCTGGGCCAATAAAGGCCTAGTGAGGCGCGGTAAAAAGCAACTCGAAAAAGAGTCAATCAGTGATTGGCAGCTCACCGCGCATGCCGCAAGTGCTAATATTAATAATTATCACCAGACCATAAATGGCATTGGTTTTGAGTTTGCTAAGTGCAACTGCGCGGCAGCAGGCCCCTGCTTTCACTTGACCTGCTTTCTACTTGGTTTGCAACAAAAAGTTGCTAACCGAGCATCTGCTGACTCCCAATTAGTGGAACCAACAACCGAACCAAAAGTCAAAATCGACGACAAAGCAATAAGAAGAGTTGCCCCATCACCTAGTTGGCAAATTTCCTGTGCTAAGCAAAGAGCCAAACTACTCGGCCAAACCAATATCAAAAAAGCAGCATTATGGTTACAGCAAGGTGTAACTATTTACCAACATGTGAAGTCTAACGGTTTACTCACCGAGATATATTTGGAACAGGTAATTACAGTTTTTATTCCGAAAACTGGCGGCGTCGCAATTTCAAGTTGTTCCTGTAAAAAAGAGCGCTGCGCGCACCGCGCTGTTGCCGTACTATACGCCTTACCTGAGTCCAGTAAAAAGAGCGTATTCAGTCAATCCTTAGCATTATCAGACTATGCGACACAATGCATTAATGCCTTGTCTCAATGGCTACAATCATTACTGCTACATGGTCGTGTTGGCACCACGCAATTCTCACTGGAACAAGGCCAAGCACTCGTGACAGAGCTAACGCAAGCTGATTTACCTCGACTTGCTAAGCTACTCAGTATACTCTGCGTTAACCTCAAGCAAGACGTTGAGCGTATGTCACAAAGCTCTCCCTCTTTGTTTAGTGATAAACTTGCCGAGATATGGGCGATTATTTCGGCATTATCGCCACCTTCTGTTGATTTGCCTCTGCCATTATTAACTGGTGAGCATCGCAAGCGCTACGCTATTGTTCAAGATATTGATGTGTTTGCTTTCGGCATTGAATGTTGGCGCTCACTTACTGGACACCGAGGATTTACCTTACATATGTATTGCCCAACTCAAGGTCGTTTTTTGAGTTTTTCACAAAGCCGTAGTCGTTCAATCGACCCTAATTGGGACACGATAGAAGCACTTAAGCAAGCTAAATTAGGCGACTACGATTTACCTTCTTTGATTGCGACAAAGTTTCGTATCAGTAAAGGCTGGGTAAGCCCAGATGGCCGGCTTTCAAGTCAAACTGGGACGACAGTATTAACACCATCATCGCAATATTGGGCTGACTTTTACACACTTGCTAAAACTAAACAGCAAATACTGTCGGGATACCTAAAACAATTAAAGCAGAATCCATTTGTACAGAAAACACAACAATTAGTCGCAATTCGCACGATAGAACCGCTCATTTTTAATCGTTTTAAGCAAACCTGGCAAGGCATCTGTTACGACGTTGATGACAATAAAATACACATTGAAATAGCGACCACATCACAAGCGGATCAATTTGTAAGACATATAAATAATACAAACATGATTCGCTTAGTCTATGGCTATTGGTTTTTCAATAGCGAGCAGCAACTCACCTTATCGCCCGTACTCGCATGGGAACTCAATTCATTAAAACCGATTGCGAAGGGTTACGCATGAACAATAATTTAAACCTGTTTTTCGAAACCGCATACAATATTATCACCGCTTTATTCGAGTCGGGGATCAGTTCAATTTCAGATGACACAGCAAAACAAATTCGAAGCTGGGCTAATTTGGCAATGGATCTCGGCTTTAACGAAGAAGCAAATGCAGTTTTAAGCTTACTAAATGAGTTACCACACACAGAGAAAGTGCCGGTACTGTTAACTTTAAACACCCGTATTCATATTCTGAAAGAGTACCATTTAGTAAATACTAATTTGAATCTAAAAGGTTAATTTAAATCAAGAGGGAGCCAGTTGAAATTTATTAGAAAGTGGCCGCTTACAGAATTTACATAAACGGCCAAAATTTTATTTTTAGTTACTTAGCAAAAGCTGGCAAGATGACTTTTGAAACTAGCGTCAGCATGGTTTCATCTACTAAATCATAACCCGTAACAGCCATAACCACATCAAGCTCATCAATCACGATAATACGATTTCCACCGCCTCCCCAAGCGACTTTAACGTCGTAACTTTTATTACCTGCCGTTAGGTTAGTTGTATACCATAAATAGCCATAGAAATAGTTTTCTGGTCCTTGCCAGTCTTCACTCGCTGGGGTAATTGCACCGGTGGCTTTGGCTATATAATCTGAAGAAAGGATCTGTTCGCCATGCCACTTCCCGTCATTGATCATTAACAAGCCTAATTTAACCATATCGCGAGACGTCACCCCTGAACCTGCGTCTCCCAAGGGCAGGCCGCTTTTGTCATCTCTCCATCTATAATTAGTGATCGCTAATTTTCCGAAAAATTCATTTTTTATAAACTCTTTCGCGGACCCAGGTACCACCGCATTGATCACATTCATCGCCAAAATAGGGCCGAAACCACGGTATTGATAGCTCTGAGATTCAGTGGTAATGGGCTTACTTTGTTCAAAAAAAGCTTGAACCTGAGCAAGTCCCTTAAACTGCTCTGGGTTTCCTCTGAATTTTTCAACTTGTTCGTCACTAAAGCGAAGCCCCGGCGTCATGGTTAGCGCGTGGTGAAGAGTAATTTTTTCCACGCCGTCAACAAACTTTGTGTGATCTAGACCTTTCAAAAAGCTGACCAGAGGTTTGTCTAAATCGGCCATAGTGATATACCCTAACTGGATAGCTCGGCCAATCAACATACTGGTATAGCTTTTAGTCGCTGAACTTTGAAAGTGTGGCAAGTTAATACGGCCGCGCATAAAATATGATTCTAATAGCAGCTTATCTTTATGGGCGATAAGCAAGCTATCGTAGTCACCGTGCTTATTGTTGGCAAACTCCTCAGCCAATTGCAATACCATCGCTTTATTGCCACCATCGGTGCCAAGCTTACCAACAACAAGTGCATCATTTCTATCTGCAGGCGCAGCATTGATAAAGGCTTCTTTCAGCAGTGGAAGTTCCATGTATTTCATTTTCGCTTCGGCGGCTGAAGCTTCTGCTGTGTGATTATTTACTTCTTTCACTTTTGTTTCGGCAACACTACTAAAATTAATAAATAATGCGACTACGATTAAATTTTTAAATTTAAAATTGATGGTCATTATGAGTCCTATCATAGTTAGAAAATTCTATGAGTTTTCTAACTCTGTTCGAGTAGTAATTCGAAGGCCAATTAACAATGCCCTCCTCCCTCAAAACTTATTTCACTTATATTCAAGCAAGCATGTCTAAGTTTGTGAAAAAAGTACTGCTGAGATGGCTTTTGCACAAGTTAAAGCTTATTAAAAGTTCTTAAACATCCTAAAACCAGCTTTCTTAATTAAATTAAATATCTGTTTTTATTAAAAAATCAAAATTAGCTAGAACACTTTACGATATGCCAAGTTTCATACTAACTACTATTAATTTGTCTATTCAAAAACGTGATAAAGTAAGTGAAAACAATTTTATATTGCGAGTTTAAGAATGAATAAGCAAAGATTTTTTATAATTTTTGAGTCATGGGAGAGTTTATTTTAGCTGCAATCAATGTGCTGTGAGAAACCACAAATCAAACATCAAACATCAAACATCAAACAGAATGGTAAATACATTAGATATAGGCAGGGTTGAGTCGCACTCTCAAAAACAGTGGCCGTTGTAAAACTATTCTTTTTAAAATCCCTTACGGCTCGAGCCTAAATTCAATTGATTGCTAAAAAGCAGAAAAGATATTTTTGAGACATTAAAAAAGCCTGCAAAACAGCGTTTTGCAGGCTTTTTATCGAACTAACTTCGATGAAATGACTAAGCGCAGATTACATCATGCCGCCCATGCCACCCATACCGCCCATGCCGCCCATATCTGGTGCTGCTGGAGCTGCTTCTTGTGGTAATTCAGCTACCATTGCTTCAGTTGTGATCATAAGACCTGCTACTGATGCTGCAAATTGTAGTGCTGAACGTGTTACTTTAGTTGGATCAAGAATACCCATCTCAATCATGTCGTTGTATTCGCCTGTAGCTGCGTTGTAACCGTAGTTGCCTTCGCCCGCTTTTACTTGGTTTACAACAACTGATGCTTCATCACCTGCGTTTGAAACGATTTGGCGAAGAGGAGCTTCCATCGCACGAAGTGCCACTTTAATACCGTGGTTTTGATCTTCGTTATCACCGACAAGGCCTTCAATTTTGCTTGCTGCGCGTACAAGTGCAACACCACCACCAGCAACAACCCCTTCTTCAACCGCAGCGCGTGTAGCGTGAAGCGCATCTTCTACGCGGTCTTTTTTCTCTTTCATTTCAACTTCAGTCGCAGCACCAACTTTAATAACTGCAACACCGCCAGCTAGCTTAGCTTGACGCTCTTGTAGCTTTTCTTTGTCGTAGTCAGATGTTGCTTCTTCGATTTGTGCTTTGATTTGGCCAACACGTGCGTCAATTGCCGCTTGCTCGCCAACACCGTCAATGATAGTTGTATCATCTTTCGTGATCACTACGCGTTTTGCAGTACCTAAGTCTTCAAGCTGTGCTTTTTCAAGTTCTAGGCCTACTTCTTCAGAAATAACCGTACCACCTGTTAGAATTGCAATATCTTGTAGCATTGCTTTACGGCGGTCACCAAAACCAGGCGCTTTAACAGCAGCCACTTTAACGATGCCACGCATGTTGTTTACAACCAATGTTGCTAATGCTTCGCCTTCAAGGTCTTCAGCGATAATAAGCAATGGCTTGCTCGCTTTTGCAACACCTTCAAGAGTTGGCAGTAGCTCACGAATATTTGAAACTTTTTTATCTACAAGTAAGATAAATGGGCTATCTAGTTCAACCACACCTTTTTCAGCATTATTGATGAAATACGGAGATAGGTAACCGCGGTCAAACTGCATACCTTCAACAACGTCTAACTCGTTTTCAAGTGCTTGACCATCTTCAACGGTAATAACACCTGATTCACGGCCTACTTTTTCCATTGCATTGGCAATGATGTCACCGATTTCAGTATCAGAGTTTGCTGAAATAGTACCTACTTGTGCAATTGCTTTTGTATCAGCACATGGTGCAGAAAGCGCTTTTAGCTCTTCTACTGCAGCTGCAACTGCTTTATCGATACCACGTTTTAGGTCCATTGGGTTCATACCCGCAGCAACTGATTTTAAACCTTCGTTTACGATAGATTGCGCAAGTACTGTTGCGGTTGTTGTACCGTCACCCGCTGCGTCATTTGCTTTTGACGCAACTTCTTTAACCATTTGTGCGCCCATATTTTCAAACTTGTCTTCAAGTTCGATTTCTTTTGCAACTGATACACCATCTTTAGTGATTACAGGAGCGCCAAATGACTTGTCTAAAACAACGTTACGGCCTTTAGGGCCTAAAGTTACTTTAACTGCATCTGCTAATACATTAACGCCTGCTAACATTTTAGTGCGAGCGTCACCTGCAAAACGTACGTCTTTTGCTGCCATGATATGTTTCCTTTAAATTCTTTCTTTACGGTTTATACGTTAATTAATATTTGGGTATCAGATTATTCTACGATACCTAAGATGTCGCCTTCACTTAAGATAAGCACTTCTTCACCGTCAATTTTTTCTGTTTTTGCGCCATAGCCTTCGCTAAAGATCACTTGATCGCCAACTTTAACTTCAAGTGGACGCACTTCACCGCTGTCCAATACGCGGCCATTACCTACAGCAATAACTTCACCACGAGTCGACTTTTCAGCCGCACTTCCAGTTAAAACGATACCGCCAGCAGATTTAGACTCTACTTCTTTTCTTTTAATGATGACGCGATCATGTAGTGGACGAATACTCATTTGATTATCTCCTGAGATAAATAGATGCAATTTTTTAGTTTCTTAAGAAATGGGGATACTTTTACTATGTTCAAGCCCATTTTTTAACTTTTTTTAATCTTTACGCTCGTATTCACCATCTAGGGTTGTTGGCCCTTGTTGATGAGTCGATTGTTGATCAACCTGAGACTGTCCCTGTTGTGTTGATTGCGAGTGCATATGGCTTGAATAAAAGAACGCACCGCCTTGTTGTGGCTGCTGCATTTTAACCTGTGCTTGCGCCATAATGTTTTTTGCCAATTTTTTACGGATCATCGGCGTTAATAAAGCAAAACCAATTAAATCAGTCATAATGCCTGGCGTAAGTAACAAAACGCCGGCGATAATCACACACAGTCCGGCAAAGAGTTCTTGTGCCGGCATTTGCCCTTGTGCCATTTCAAGTTGTACATTTCTAAGTGCGTCAGTGCCTTGTTGTTTAACTAAACGCGCGCCCAAAAAGGCTGTTGCAATCACAAGTGCAATTGTGCTCCAGCCACCAATAACTTCACTGACTTGAATGAGCAATGCTATTTCAATAATTGGAATAACGATAAATAGTAAAAAAAGTGCTTTAAACATGATACTTCCCCACAAGCGTGTTGATCTTGACAGTGCGACTGCGCGTATCTATTCGCCAAACTAATCGCGGCGCCTAATTCAAATCAAATGTTATTGATTCGAATTATAAATGAAGAGCGCTTAATACATTCTGAATAACAACACACTTCAATAATAGTGAAAGATTAATGGGGGCGAACGGGTCTTAATTCAAGCACCACGATGTAAGCAAATATTTTACACCGACTTTTACTGAATCTTATGCCCAATTAGGGTATAAACAATTGTTAACTTATATAATTAGGGCCTTTATGACACCTTATCGCCTTGTTTTTACAACCTGCGCCAATCAACACGATGCGCAGCAATTAGCAAACGAGCTAGTTACTAATAAACTTGCCGCTTGCGTCAACCTTCTTCCCAAAATTGAGTCTATTTATATGTGGCAAGGAAAGCTTGAACAAGGCAGTGAAAGCAAGTTAATAATCAAAACACATGCTAATAAAGTAGAAGAGGTTATGACAAAAATAAAGCAACGCCACAGTTACGATACACCTGAAATTCAGGTGGTCGAAGTAACAAGTGGCAATACTGACTATTTTAACTGGATGGACGAGGTACTGAACTAATGCGTGCTTTGATATTTATTTTGTTGTTTGTTTTAGCACCATTTCATGCACTTGCAAACAATACAACCTTAAATGATTTACTCTCAACTAAGCAGCCACAGTTTTTAAAAGTAGACGAAGCATTTCAAGTTGATTTTGATCAACAAGGTGGCACCCTATTTGTAGGTTGGGATATTGCGCCGGGCTACTACTTATATAAAGAAAAACTAGAGTTTATTGCCAAAGGTGCGCAAATAACACCGCCGGACCTACCACAAGGCACAGATCACGAAGACGAATTTTTTGGTAAAACGCAGGTCTATTTCGATCAGCTAACGACAATTTCTAAATTAAAAAATATTACTGAAAATGCCGTAGTCAAAGTACGCTACCAAGGCTGCGCTGAAGCTGGGCTGTGCTATCCACCTGAAATAATCGAAATCCCGCTGACCGCCTATGCACAAGCAAGCGGTCAAACAAACACACCAAGCGAATCGCAAAGCGCGACTGACCGTGAACAAAAAAGTGCAAATCCTGCCATTGCTGATGACTCGTTGACTGCTAAATTATTACAACAAGATATTTTTACTAATTTGGCTATTTTCTTCGCGCTTGGATTAACACTAGCCTTTACACCTTGTGTATTTCCAATGTTCCCTATTTTATCAAGCTTAATCGCCGGACAAGGCCAGCTTTCAACAAAACGTGCATTTAGCTTATCGTTTGTCTATGTACAAGGCATGGCAATTACTTACGCCATGTTAGGGTTAGTCGTTGCGGCGCTTGGTGGACAAGTGCAAGGCTATATTCAACACCCTGCCGTGCTGATCAGCTTTAGTATCTTATTTGTCGTGTTAGCTTTATCAATGTTTGGGTTATACGAATTCAAATTACCGCAATCTTGGATGACTAAATTAACTCAGGTATCAAACCAGCAAAAATCGGGCAACTATACAGGGGTCTTTTTGATGGGGGTGCTATCAGGGTTAATCGCATCACCTTGTACAACCGCGCCATTATCGGCAGCACTACTTTATGTGGCTCAAAGCGGCGACTACTTTGTTGGTGGTATTACCTTATATGTATTGAGCTTAGGTATGGGTGTACCACTGTTATTAATGGGCACATCAGGCGGCAAACTACTACCTAAAGCTGGCGCTTGGATGGAACAAGTGAAAGTGATTTTTGGCTTTGTTATGCTGGTAGTGCCACTTGTTTTACTAGAACGTATTCTTGATTGGCAAACAATTGTGCTGCTCGGCTCAGCACTTGCAATGGTAACCGGTATTTACCTTTATTATTGGCAAACCCTGACAACCAATAACAAGGCGAAAACGTCGCTGTGGTTTGTTGCCCTGCTACTCGTACTATTTGGGTTCAATAATATTAAAGAAAGCTTATCGCCAACACCTGTGCAAACAGTTGCAGCAGTTCAAACTAACACGAGTAATGAATTTGTATTTGTTAAAAACCTCGATGAGCTCAATATCGAAATCGAAAAAGCCGCGGCTAATAACAAATTAGTCATGCTCGACTTATATGCCGATTGGTGTGTTGCCTGTAAGGAGTTTGAACATAAAACTTTTCCAGCGCCTGAGGTGCAAAGCGCATTTTCAGACTACGTGCTGATTCAAGCAGATTTAACCGAGTCAAACGACGTCACTATTTCGTTTATGGAAACCTATGATGTATTTGGCTTACCGACTATTTTGTTTTTTGACCGCAACGGCAATGAACTCAGCAGCAAACGTGTTACGGGCTTTCAAAAAGCCGAGCAATTTGCAGCACATTTAACCGCGATATCCAAATCTCACCCATAAAATTTTGGCCAGTCACTGCTTTTTTATAAAAATGTAGTGACTGGCTGATTAGACCAGTATTTTGCTGCTAATTTCTTCGAACTGTCTATAATAGAACGCTATCGTGAGATAAAGTTGCATTCTTACGCTTTGAAGGTTAAGTTTTCTTTAGAGTTTATTAGAAAAGCGACTTACGCACAGTTTAAAGGAAATTCACGAACAATGACTGCAAAATTAAATATTTTAGTTATAAATGGCCCAAACTTAAACATGTTGGGAAAACGCGAACCTGAAATATACGGCGCGCAAACATTAGCTGAAATAATGCAGGAACTTGTCACTTACGCCGGTTCACTTAATTTGAGCGTAAGCCACTTTCAAAGTAACAGTGAAGCTGAGCTAATAAATAAAATTCATTCAGCGTTTGGCCAGGTTGACCATATTATTATCAATCCTGCAGCCTACACCCACACCAGTGTGGCACTGCGAGATGCTTTGTTAAGTGTTGCGATTCCTTTTACTGAAGTGCATCTCTCAAACGTACATAAAAGAGAACCGTTTCGCCACCACTCATATTTTAGTGATGTTGCACAGGCGGTTCTTTGCGGATTTGGCGCACACGGGTACAAGATGGCAATAAATGCCATAGCTCACTCGGTGCAAGACACACATTAATCATAATTATAGAAGGCGGGCCACTCGATGGACATTCGCAAAATCAAAAAGCTAATTGAACTTGTTGAAGAATCAGGTATTGCAGAGTTAGAAATCACTGAAGGTGAAGAGTCAGTACGTATTAATCGTCACAGTTCTGCTCCAGTAATGGCAGCACCTGCTCAATACGCAGCAGCACCTGCGCCAGTTGCAGCACCAGCAGCGGCTCCAGTTGCTGACGCACCAGCTGCAGACGCAGCGCCTGCAGTTGCTTCGGGTCATCAAGTAAAATCTCCTATGGTTGGTACTTTCTACAGCGCAGCATCACCTGATACGCCTGCATACGTAGAAGTAGGCTCTAAAGTAAACGTTGGCGATACACTATGTATTGTTGAAGCGATGAAAATGATGAACCAAATTGAAGCTGATAAAGCGGGTGTTGTAAAAGCTATTTTAGTTGATAACGAAGAGCCTGTTGAATTCGATCAACCACTATTCATCATTGAATAATACAGTAGAAGGCAAACGCTATGTTAGATAAAGTTGTTATCGCGAACCGAGGTGAAATTGCACTTCGTATTTTGCGTGCCTGTAAAGAGCTCGGTATTAAAACCGTTGCTGTTCACTCTACTGCTGACAAAGATTTAAAACACGTACTACTCGCAGATGAAACCATGTGTATTGGTAAACCTGCAGCAGCAGAGAGCTACTTAAATGTTCCTCGCTTAATTGCTGCGGCGGAAGTAACTGATGCAGTTGCAATCCACCCAGGTTACGGTTTCTTGTCAGAAAACGCTGATTTTGCTGACCAAGTTGAGCAAAGTGGTTTTATTTTCATAGGTCCAAAAGGCGATACAATTCGCATGATGGGTGACAAGGTTTCTGCAATTGACGCTATGCGTAAAGCCGGCGTTCCTTGTGTACCAGGTTCAGATGGCCCATTAACGGACGACAATGACCGCAACATTCAAATTGCAAAGCGCATTGGTTACCCTGTAATCATTAAAGCGGCTGGCGGCGGTGGTGGCCGTGGTATGCGTGTGGTACGCAGTGAAGAAGAATTAGTTGATTCAATTGCACTTACGCAAACTGAAGCAAAGCAGTTCTTTGGTAACGGTACGGTTTACATGGAAAAATTCCTTGAAAACCCACGTCACATTGAAGTACAAGTACTGGCTGACGGCCAAGGTAATGCGATTCACTTAGGTGAGCGTGACTGTTCAATGCAACGTCGTCACCAAAAAGTTGTTGAAGAAGCACCAGCACCAGGTATTACCGCTGAGATGCGTAAATTCATTGGTGAGCGCTGTACACGTGCATGTATCGAAATCGATTACCGCGGTGCGGGTACATTTGAATTCCTATATGAAAATGGCGAATTCTACTTCATCGAAATGAATACCCGTATTCAAGTAGAGCACCCTGTGACTGAGATGGTAACAGGTGTTGACTTGATTAAAGAGCAATTAAAAATTGCCGCAGGTCAACCGCTTTCAATTACACAAGATGACGTTGTCATTAAAGGCCACGCCATTGAATGCCGTATTAACGCTGAAGACCCTGACACCTTTATTCCATCACCGGGTAAAATCACACGTTTTCACCCAGCAGGTGGCTTAGGTATTCGTTGGGACAGTCATATTTATGCTGATTACTCAGTACCTCCTCATTATGATTCAATGATCGGTAAGTTAATCACTTATGGTGAGAACCGTGATGTTGCAATTGCACGCGCTAAAAATGCACTCAATGAACTCGTCATTGATGGCATTAAAACAAACACGCCATTGCACCAAGAAATTATGGCTGATGAGCACTTCCAAAATGGTGGCACTAACATCCACTACTTAGAGAAGAAGCTTGGCATTGCTTAATTAATTGCTAGATACCAATTAAATCTAGGTTGAGCCAGCTTTTAGCTGGCTTTTTTTATATGTTGAAACAGCCATTTTCACCAAAGTCCAAAGCAAAAAGTGAATCACTTATACAATCCTCGCCACGCACCAAAGAAGATAACCCATCAGCAGTGACTAGATAATAGTCAAACAAGACCAAGTTAATGATTTTTTATGTATTCGCTAGTGACATTCGAGAGAAAACTTTTTATACTCTCCCCCGCTTATCGCTAATATATATTAGTTTCTTTTGGTAAGCTTTTAAGATGGCCCTTTAGCTCAGTTGGTTAGAGCACCCGACTCATAATCGGTAGGTCCCGTGTTCAAGTCACGGAAGGGCCACCATTTTTTCTTCATAATCAAGCACTTCACCTAAATACACTAATTCAAAAAGATAGTGTAACAGCCCATTTTATATACAAAGTGTCACAATCAAGCGGCGTATCAGTCAATAGCTAATTTATTGTTTTTTAGTATAGGAGTAGTCAAGGTTTTTTCTAAACTCCATTTAGAGTTTTTCATTCGACTATCCCAAGTAGAACGTGTAATACCATAGGATTTACACATTTCAGAGATAGAGTTAAATTTATTATCTAGATGGTCATAAACTTCTTTATTCCCAGCAATACGGTTGGTTAAAGCCTCTTCAATTGAAGCACCATAAGTTTGGAGGCGGGTTTACCGGTTCAATTACATTTCCATTTGGTGATGTTTATATGAAGATTAAGAGTTACGCCATAATGGTTAACTCTTAATTTTTAGAGAAGAAAATTCAATATTAATTAAAATTTGTTGACACTAAATTTAACTTGTCTTCAAGTAGTTTAATATCAAACCCCTCTATCATCGTTCCATTAATTACAATTAATGGAATCTTTTTAAGGTTATTTGTATTAAGCTTATCCTTAATTCCGGCTACTTTTTCAATATCAACATTTGCATATTTTATGTCCCTTTCATTCAAATAAGACTTCAGAGCGGAACAGGCGCTGCACCATGATGCAGTATAAATCACTATCCCAGAGTCATTATTTGGGAGCTCCCAATCTTTCACATTTATCGTAGATGGTAATACTGTTGCTCCTTGTTGATCATTATGTATGAAATTTAAAAATAAGTGAGTAACTAATACACTGGAAATAGCGATCAATATATACATGGTGAACTGTTTTACAGACATTTTACTTCTCCGAAACATCAATAGTATAAGTTTCATTGATTAAAGTTATCGAATTCATATTGACTGCCGAATTAGGCAGTTTTTCAAGTAGCTTATCCATGACTTTTTCTTGTTGACGACATGGTGGACATAAGCCAATATCAGGTGAAATGGTGACAAAATAGACCGTAACTCCTTGGTCATTAAAATCTAAATCTTTTTTGATTAGAGACTTTAAGTTTTTTTTCATTTGCTCAGAATTGGCTAATGGGTCTTTAATCCTTAGTTTAGATAATATATTTGGAACATATTCATCAGCTTGGAAAATAAGCTCTTGTTTATCATTAAATATAATTACTTGTGGTGCTGTATTTTTAACTTTGGTTTTAATTATTTGACGATGCGTAAACTCATAGTTTTCTGCAAAACAAATTGATGTAAATAAAGATATTAGTAATAGTAGCTTTTTCATGAATTTCCTTAACTTAAATTATCCCATGCTTTTCTTAAGTTTATTTCAACTTTATAGTAAAAAATTAAACCTGTAATAATCGACATCACAACAAAGACAGTGCCATACATTAAAGCCCCTCCTTCCATTAAATTTAATGCGGAGTTATGCCATAAGTTCTGATAAATAAATTTCATTGTTAAATAGAGAAAACTTGAAACGACTGCGCACCAAAATAGAAATGGAGCGCAAATTTGAATAAATAGCTTGCGTTTACTTGCTCCAAAAGTAGATCTCAACGAAACCTCTAAGGACAGCTTTCTAATTATTTGAGCGATATAGGATGAACAAAATATCAAAGAAGAACAAAGTATTGCTATCGCAATAATAACAGTTAACAGAACAAGCTGTTTTCTAGCACGTGCTTCATCATCGACTAGTTGTTCCAATGAGTTAATTGATTTAATTTTAAAGTTTGAATCAATCGCTCGCAAAATAGAACTCACTTTTTCTTCATCAAGTTCATTTGAAGCGCTATCAATAACAATTGATTCGAAACCAGATAAGGCCCACATCAGTTCATATACTACGGGAAACTGAGTTGAGTCAGGCCCCTCATACTTTATATCTTCGACAACACCGACTATTTTGTATTTTTTGGAGTTAGAGCCTGATTTTCTGAGTAAAAAAGCTTCAGACAAACTCTTGCCCCTGAAATATTTATTCCACAATGTTTGATTAACAACTATGTGCTCATATTGTTTTATAGCTAAACTTTTACCCATTAAAAGGCGCGTTTCCATAGTGTCAAAATAAGGCGGCGTAACCCTATGTGTTGCGGTACTTGTCTGCTTGGTAGCCCCTACAGACACGCCCTCGACGGTAAACCATTCGCTGTAGCTCCGTTTATTGGTCAGTGGCGGTGCGCTCGACAATGCAACACTGCGAATGCTTTGTTCTTTCGCTAGCTCGAAAGGTAATATTTGAGGGATATTACTTAACTCAAACCTTTGATTAGTATTATTTACTGTAGCTAAATCAACTAACCATTTTTGGTTGGCTTTAAATCCGTAATTTACTTTTGAAAGTTGGTATTGGCTTATAATGGCGGATAGCGTTACAAAAACCGTTAGCACGGTAATGCCAATCATCTTTGATAATAAAGCATACGCTTGAAATCGTTCACTTTTTGTTAGTGAGTCACTACGACCAAGTGACGGTTGAATATACTTACTTTGTACAAAGCTCACGCAGTTAAGAATTAAGAAGAAAGTTATAAAGATTACCAAGCTATAAAATAAACCAATAATTATTAAAAAGGATGTAATTTCTAAATCTAAATCATCAAAAATTAATGACGTGATTAATGGCTTCATTACCAGTGAAACGATTGAAATCAAAAACGACAAAAGCGCAGATTCTATAAGCCGCTGTACTGTAATTTCTAGGCGACTCGCGCCACACATTCTGCGCAGCTCGTATTCTTTTTGCTTTGTATTCATTTCACCTATTTCGAATGCAATAAAAGCGATTAGGCAGTAAATTAATAGTAATAAGAAAATGAATCTAAGCAGATTTATTCTTTTAGATGTTGAAATGTATTCATCTGGCGTAATACCAAAAGCATTAATTAAGTTGAGTTTATTGTCGTCAAATATAAAGAAAAGTTCTTGTAACTTGGGAGTGATATCTTCGACAATGCTATTTACATGGTGATAATCCCCGAGTAGGTATGTGAGTGTATCGGGAGTAAATGTATCATTTCCAATCACTGTATTTTTAAAGGTATATGGGATGACAATATCGACCCTGTTACCTTTTCGAAAAGAGGTAAATTCTGGCGGCAAAACAGCAACTATTCGAAGCGTTTTACCATTTACATTGATTGGTTTGCTTAATACATCAGCTGATTTGAGACTATTTACCCAAAAATGATGAGTTATCGCAGCGACTAGGTCATTTCCTTTATGTGGAAACTCCATACTCTTTAAACTTCCGCGAGAAGGACTAATACCTAAACTTTTATATCCGCCGCTAAAGAAACTGACCAACCCTACTTCGTCATAATTCCAATTCGCAATACTAATAGGTAAATTAAGGCTTCTTTCGCTAATGTATTTTATCGAATCAGATTCATTTATTATTTCATTGAGGATCACTTCATCAACGGGTGAGTTGACACTGCTATCCGAAATATAGATTTGATTTACAGACGTTAAGTCATTGATAGCTGCAAATGAGGGACTAACAAACCGTTGCTCAAATTCATAAACGGCAATCACTGAAGCTAATGGGATCGTTACTAAAACAAGCGCAACCCATAGTTGAATTTTTTTTAAATTATACTTAAACCAAACTGCAATGATGTCGGTTAATAAACTATTGTCGACTTTCAAAAGACACTTTCCCGTCAACAATTTGCCAAATACTATTAGCCCTTTTGGCATGGTTTTTATCATGTGTGATCAAGCAAATAGTTTTGTTTTGCGCATGCAATTCATTAAATAAGTCGTAAATAATATTACTGTTTTTGGAGTCCAGGTTACCAGTCGGTTCATCTGCAAAAAGAATTGAAGGTGAATTTACTAAAGCACGTGCTATTGCAACCCTTTGCTGCTGCCCGCCAGACAATTGTGTAGGGTATCGATTACAAAATTGCTCCATACCTACTGTTTTTAACGCATAGTCTACTTTTTCTGCGTAGTCTTTGCGATGGACGTGTTTATTATAATTTAATGGCATTGCGACGTTATCAAACACTGTAAATGCATTTAACAGATTAAAATTTTGGTAGATATAACCAAATTCGTACGTTTTTAAGTTGGAGATCGACTCATCGGTCAGACTTCGTACATCATTTCCCAAAATTGAGCATGTTCCAGCTGTCGGCTGATTAATAAGCCCAAGTAAAGAAAGCAACGTACTTTTACCGCTCCCTGAGGTACCTAAAATCGCCGCATAATCATTTTTATATAAAGTAAAATCAACATTATCGAGCACTTTTTCAGAGCTTTCAGAATAAGAGTAGGATACGCCTTCCAAAGAAATTAAATGATTTTTCATAGTATATTTTTGATTGTATTTTGAGTCGCGTAATCACTGGGTAATATTAAAACGAAGTTAGTTTCAATTTCACTTGGAACGATTATATTTGCAGGTGAGTTTTTGGACTTTGTAGCTAATCCAAGTTTAGTTGCATTTCCGGTTGTATCTATTTGATATATATACCATTGTGAGTGGTCGCCATAGTTTTCCGGGGTTTTAACAAATTTGACTATTTCAGAATTTTCACTGAGTAATATTTCTGCTTCAATCGATTGCTCAGGACTAATCCAGTCAGGTGCTTTCTCGTTTAGGTCTAAATACACGGTTGAGGAACCGTTTCGAATAACCTTATCAATATGTTTGACTTTTGCACTAATCGCACCATGTGGCGTTAATATATTCGCGCTAAGCCCTGCTATTATTTTATGTACTGAGAATTGCGGAACTTGAACTTCGATTAAAAATTTATCAGCCTCTATCATTTCGACAAGGGCGGCTCCTTTATTTAAATTAGAACCCAAATTCCCGAAAACTTTAACGATCAAATAATCTTTATCAGCTATCACTGTTAGCGAATTTTTTTGTTCCTCAAGAAAGTTAAACCTTTCTTTAGCTATCGAAATTTCAATATCATGTGAAGAAAGTTTTTGCTTATTGCTGTCATTAAAAAACTTGAGTTCTTGCTCTTTTGCAACTATGTCTAACTCAGATTGCTCAAATGCCAATTTCGCTTTTTGTAGTGTGATTGACGAGATAATGCCTTTTTTCGCAAGCTTTTCATTCGCATTTAACTCTAAGGATAATTGTTTTGAAACTGTTTTGGCTCTTAGTAATTCTGTATTAAGTTTTGATTCGGAAATTTTTAAGTTGCCTTGTTCAATACTTTTTTTGGACTCTAAAATCGTGATTGCTAGCCGAGCATTTTCTAACTTTTGCTCTAAATCAAAATTTTGCAGCTGAATCAACAGCTCGCCTTGCTTTACCCGCTGACCAGGTCGGATAGATAATTTTGATATCGTCGCTTCTACTGGTGTTGAAACTAGTTTTCTCTCATAAGGCTGAACGGTACCGATTCCTTTTATCATGTTAGACGATTCAGATATTTTAACTTCTAGCGGTGTGAGGTAGCTATCCGGAATACTATTTGTGAAAAAATAAATTATTAAAATACAGAATGAAAAAACGAGAAAGCCCAATTTCAGATATAAATTGGGTTTGTGCTTATTTTTTGAAACTAGATGCTGATGCATGACAATAAAACTCTAGAGAAAGGCTAAAATGTTAAATGTTAAATGTTAAATGTTGAATTTTAAATTTTAAATTTTAGTAAGATAGTAGAGAGTCATTAAGCTGGTCTACAAAAAGTGACTGTTGCGCATCTACCGCCATGACACTCTGTGTGAGTCACGCAAGTGTAAGTAGTTGCATACGCTGCTGCAGATGTAACTGCGATTATTAGAGGTAACAATAGTTTTTTGATTTTATTCATATTTATAATCCTTTTTATTATTTACTGCCTTTCCCTAGACAAGGGAATAATAAAAAAACACTCCTCATTTGTCAACACCTTGTTTCTTATGTTGCAAAATTGTTAATATCCATAGTAAAAGTTATGGTATAAAAAACTTTCAGTCTATCAATGTCCTAACATATAATTGTTAAACTACTATCTATTTAACTTATTGGTGGCGTATCTGTGTTCATGATCACGGGGAGCTCCATCATTCGATACGACATTGCAACTATTATTAGTTAAGCCATCATTAGTATTTTTGAATCGAGTATTAAAGATGAGAGATCTGAGATTTAAGCTCAAAATGAGAAAGTAAACGTAAAGGTAAAATACAACCCAAAGACTGCATTTGAAAAACATAAGAAATGTTCAATTTAACAAAATCTTATCTAGCTAAAAATAAAATTTAAACCCTCTACGTCCAAATAATGCTTCAGGTTACCAAAAGGCAACTTTCTTTTATCCATCAAAACTCTTTATAGTCATTTTAAAGACTTAAGGCGCCTAGGGGTGAATTTCGCGATGCTCACTTTACGTTGAACCTAACCTCAGCCCAGGTAATTGTTACTGCCAAACCACTTTAACTAAATCACTCGGTGGCAACAATGATTCGGCCACCAGCATTTTTTGTGTATTTGGGTGCATGTTAAAATGATAGCTGCGGGAGTTTTCAAACAGTACTCGCTGCTCGGTTTGGCCTGCCTCTATCTCAACCCGTACTAACATCACATTGTCACCGCGGGCTTGGCTAAAATAAACATAACCACCTGCGATTTCCCAGTGGTAATATGGGTTATCACCGATATAAACAATAAAAGTGCGCTGACCATCATCATGCTCTTGATAAAGCGAATACGTATTATCAAGTACAAAGGTGCCGCTATTTTTGTGTTCTAACCGTGCAAAGATGTTTTCATTTTCAGCGACTTTTGTCACCTTCTGTGTCTGCAAATCATAGTTCCGCAAAACAACTTTTCCCTGCTCTAAGCGCGAAAAATAAATCGATGTTCCATCCAAATTAAATAACGGGTAAAACGCTTGTTCTTGTTCACCGGTTATGTAATGAATCGCTTTTGCAGTAAGATCGAATACAAACACCCGATTTCCAAGTTTCCCCGACACATAGCCTTCGTTAGGTCCAATTTGTAAATTATGAATTGCTTGCTTTGGGCCGTAACTAAATAATGGCTCAACTTGCCCGAACTGGTTATATCGCGACAACTGAACTCGATTTTGCTCTTTTTTTGTAAAGTAAATTGTGTTTCCATCTGGGCTATAAACGGGATTAAAATCTGCCGCATTCGACTCTAAATGCTGTGTTGAAATCGTTACTTGAGTATTGAATGGGTTAGGCAACTCCTTTACATCGGAGTAATTCATATCAAATTGACGCATATAAAAACATTCATCACCACAGTGATAAAATACGTCGTTAAGCGTAGTTTGCCCCTTGGTTTGCGGTTTTAATTCGCCTGATTCTATATCAAAATAATTAAAATCGCCTTTTCGACTAGCAATCACCAGCTTGCTTGAATCATCGTTCAACCACAAGATCCTATTTGCATAGAAAGGAAGGTGACGCTCGGTTTTTATCTCATTTGAAATAAGATCAAAAATTAAAACGGAAGAACGGTATCCTTCATTATTCCTTAATATGGCCAAGTATTGGCCGTTAGTTGATTCAGTGGCAAAGTAGTCACCGCGTCCTTCAACCAACGAAAATGTAATTTGCTGCCATGTTTTTGTGTCTAATGCATAACGCGAAATCACCGCAGAGCTATTGTTACTGCTATTAACACCTTGACCTGAAAAATAAAGTGATAAACCATCCTGCGACCAAGAGAGTAATTGCTTATTATTAAGCGTCGTAATGGTGTCAACGTTTAATAAACCTTGCTGGTTATAGTCTGCAATCACACTTTCACGCTTGTCACCCTGCTTCACCATATATGCGATTTGCGAGCAATCGGGTGAGAATAAAGGGGTTTCAATATCGCCATCAACAAAATTTAAGCGGTGAATTGTCTGTAACTCAAGATCTTTGCTGTAAAGTGCTTCAAAATCTCGCTTGTCGGTTTGATAAGTAAAAAGTAAGTGTTGTTTTGAGTCGCAATAACTACCTTGCCGCTCAAAGCCCTCAAGGGTAGTGAGTTTATCTATACTCAATATTTGATTATCAGGGCTTTTTCCTTTGACAAAAAAAAGTGTCAACGCGATTGCAAAAATGGCTACAGCCGCAAGCGCATAAATAGCCAAACGGGGTAATTTAAGTGCTGCCAAGTTAGGTATGCGAGCATCACTTACGGGTACAGAGTGCGTGTCGTCAGTGCAAATATTAAAGGTGACGTCAGCAACGAGTGTGTACCCTCTCAGTGGCACCGTTTTAATATATTTAGGCGATTTAGCATCATCGCCCAGTGCAGTACGGGCAAGTTTCACGACGCGCCGAATTGCGTCATCAGATACTTGGCGATTGTGCCAAACAGCTTCAAGCAGTTGCTCTTTTGTTACTACGTTGCCATGCTGTTCCACTAAATACTTTAAAAATGCCATGGGTAATGGTTCTAATTTGTGCTCACCCAATTCATCAATCACTACGCCCGATTGCCAATCGATTGTCTTATCGCCAATTTTTACGTTATCAAGCATTTTGCACCATCAAAAAAATATCAATAAAATCAGCGACAACACGCGTGATTAATTGTGATTATAGATAATATCACGCAACCTCATAAATCCTCCATAGCAGGTCACGCCAAAATTCTGTTTACTAACCGCATTCTTGCAGAAAGAGTAATTCTTAATCATAACGCTCGACGTTTTATTCATAATCAAATTACTTAGCATCAAGGCATTTACAACTAAACGCTGTGTGGTACCAATAACCGCACAAACTTGCTAAGAAAAACAATCGAAGGAAAATACAATGTGCAAATTCCGAACAAGCTTATTTGGTATCAAACTATCTTTAACCATATTGCTATTAGCCCCCATATTTGTCAGCGCGCGGGGTAAAACCAATGACGAATATCAAGCTGTTGTAAAAGCCGCTTACGCCTACTTTGAAGGGGCGGCAAATGGCGACCAAGCGCAATTAAACGCAAGCTTTGACACTGACTTTGGTGACGTAAAAATGCTTAGACAAGGTGATGAGTCAAAGAAAGAGGTGATCCGCACGGTGCCAATGCACGAATTTGCCAAGTTTTTTACCAAGGCAACGAGCGAAACATGGCACGCTAATATTCTTTCAGTCGATATTGTCGATAACAAAATGGCGATGGTCAAAATGGATTTTAAGACGGCAAAAACACATTATATTGACTATTTAGTCATGTATAAACGAAATGGGTTGTGGCGTATCATCAATAAAACATTTGTCGCAAAGCCCCTCAGCTAGCTCAACTCAAACCGACTAACTCAATAAAAAAGGCGCTTAATCGCGCCTTTTCCCTAAAATGCCGAATCTGCAGGGTAGTTTCTACCGTAGAATATTTCATGCATCTCACGCGATAATTTATGGCGAATTTCTTGTTGCTCTTGCTCTGAGAGATCATCCGTTGTGATGCCAAACAAATAGGTATTAAGATCCGTTTCTTTGAGCATCATTTTAGTGTGGAATAAGTTTTCCTGATAAACATTCACGTCAATCATTTGATACGCATCTTGAGTATCTTGTGTCATAAAATTCTGAATCGAGTGAATATCATGATCGATATAATGCTTTTTACCATCAACATCACGGGTAAAGCCGCGTACACGGTAATCGATTGTTACCACATCAGACTCTAACGAATGAATTAAGAAGTTTAACGCTTTCAGTGGCGAAATAACGCCGCAAGTCGATACTTCAATATCGGCGCGGAACGTACAAATACCATCATGAGGATGCTCTTCTGGGTAGGTATGTACACAAATATGACTTTTGTCGAGATGTGCTACCACAGAGTCAGGTAACGGCCCTGGCTCTTCTTGCTGTGCCGTTGCATCCGCAATTGGTTCTTCCGATATAAGGATAGTTACACTAGCACCTTGTGGATCATAATCTTGTCGCGCAACATTTAAAATATTTGCACCGATAATGTCTACAACTTCACCTAGAATATCCGTTAAACGATCTGCACTATATTGTTCATCGATATACTCGATGTATTCTTTACGTTGCTGGGGTGTTTTCGCATAACAAATATCATAAATACTAAAGCTTAAACTTTTTGTTAAGTTATTAAAGCCGTGTAGTTTTAGTTTTTTAAATGGCTTTTGCACAGTAAACCATCCTCATGTTAGAAAAATAACTGCAAAGCAGGATAAAAAGTTTGCGGATTTTATACGAAATTTTTCACCCTACAAAGCTTTATTTTTACTCTGTTTCAACAATTTCGTGGCTGTGTGTAATTTCCACTGTTTTATCTAGCATAAGCGCAACTGAACAGTACTTTTCGGCTGATAAACTCACCGCTCTCGCCAAGTGTTTATCCGACACATTACGGCCACTCACAACAAAGTGTAGATTAATTTTAGTAAAAACTCGTGGGGCAGTTTCAGCGCGTTCAGCAGTTAATTTAACCTCAACATTTGTAAACTCTTGCTTCGACTTTTTTAGAATACTGACAACATCCACAGATGAGCAACATCCAGCTGACATTAAGACCATTTCCATTGGGCTTGGCGCGGCGCTGTCACTGCCTGTATCAAATACGACATTGTGCCCAGAATCCGACAAACCAACAAAGGTATCACCCTCAACCCATTTTACATTTGCTAACATAACTAACCCTTAATTAAATTTTTATACGAGTGTATTAAAGAATGTTGCAAACTTAAAATAAAAAGCGACAAAAGAAAAGCGTTGTAATGCGGCTAAGAAACAGCCGCATCGAAAAGGTTTTTAACTAACCCAGCAAACTCGTCAATAAATTCGTGCTGTTCAACAGTAACAGGTTGGTTTAAAACACCACTTAAAACCTCTTGTAAATCGTACACTATGCCATCGACTTCACGCATAATTAAACTGCGGTCGTCAACGGTGAGTTCTTCATGTTGTTGGCAAAAATTAATAATTTGCTCAGCAATATCATCTTCAATTAACGACATTACCGTTGGTGCTCCCGGGTTCACCTTACCCGATTTCTCAAACAATGAGAGATTCTGCGTTAAATACATAATCAGCTCGTCATACCCATGTTTGTCTATTACCATATTGGCCTCAAAATCGAAGTTATGCTTACCTCATTGTAAGCAAAATATTGACGAAAATACCAGCGCTAGTTTGTATTGCTCGCATAATTCGTCAACAACTATCTCTTAGATAACTATAGACATAAAAAAAGCAGCTTGCGCTGCTTCTTTACAAATTGCTTTTCAATTTTAAATTGAAAGGCCTGGGCTTAATGTTGCCGGTAATGTCACTTTATCCAGCTCAACCGATGCAACTGGGTATGCACAGTAATCAGCCGCATAATATGCACTTGCTCTGTGATTACCTGATGCGCCAATACCACCAAATGGTGCAGCACCTGACGCCCCTGTGATTGGACGGTTCCAGTTAACAATACCAGCACGAATACGGCGAATAAAGTGATTGTAATCTTCTTCGTTATCACTCAGTAAACCAGCTGATAAGCCGTACTCAGTATCATTACCTGCGTCGATTGCAGCGTCAAAGTCTGTGTAACGGAACACTTTTAATAATGGGCCAAAGTGCTCATCATCAGGGAATTCACTAATATTAGTACACTCGATGATACCTGGCGTTACAAACCCTGTACCTGCAGTATGTACTAATTCAACGAGGCTTTCACCACCGAGTTGTTGTAATTGAGATTGCGCAGCAACCATCGACTTAGCGGCAGCTTCTGACACCATTGAGCCCATAAATGGCTGGTCTTCGTCGTCATAAAAACCCACTTTAATCGCTTTAGTTGCACTGATTAACTTAGTTAAAATCGCATCACCTTGCTCATCTGCTGGTAAGTAAAGCTTACGCGCACACGTACAACGCTGACCTGAAGAAATAAACGCTGACTGAATAATATCGTGTACAACTGCATCAGTGTTTGCTGCATCTTTAACGATAAGCGGGTTGTTACCACCCATTTCAAGTGCGAGAATTTTGCCTGGCTGGCCACCAAATTGCTGATGGATAAGATGACCCGTGCGCGATGAACCAGTAAAGAATAAACCGTCAATACCGCGGTGTGACGCAAGCGCTTTACCCGTTTCAACTTCACCTTGTACTAGGTTAATAACCCCGTTCGGTAAACCTGCTTTTTGCCACATTTTTAGCATTAGCTCAGCAACCATAGGTGTTAATTCAGAAGGTTTTAAAACAACCGTGTTACCAGCGAGCAATGCAGGAACAATGTGACCATTCGGTAAGTGACCTGGGAAGTTGTACGGACCAAATACCGCAACCACACCGTGTGCTTTATGACGAATAATCGCCTTACCTTGTGGCATTGGGTTTTCAATTGTGCCTGTGCGATCGTGATATGCTTTTTCAGATAAGCCAATTTTACCAATCATCGCGCCAGCTTCTGTACGCGTTTCCCAAAGCGGCTTACCTGTTTCTTGAGCAATCGCAATGGCGATTTCTTCTTTGTGTTCACCAAGTACTTCAGCGTACTTTTTAACGATTGCTAAGCGGTCAGCAAAGCTTAAGTCTGTCCAGCTGTAAAAAGCTTCTCTAGCAGCTTTAATTGCAGCGTCAACCTGTTCGGCAGTAGCCGCAGCGGCACTCCAAATAACGTCATTGTTTGCCGGGTTAGAAGAACTAAATTCAGCTCCTTCTCCAACTAGCCATTGGCCATTGATAAACTGAGCGGCGTGAGTCATCTCAATCTCTCCTAAAAATAATTATAAAGGTGCAACAGTGACACTGTCGCCCTCATTTAAAAGTAGCGCTTTGGCAACATCAGCAGAGAGTGAAATTTCATCCGCATTTGTTGCGTCGGCAATTGTGGCAATTGTGGCTCTAAAGTCAACTAACTTATTATTTGAAACCATCATAGGTTTTGCATCTGCCGCAACGTAATCATCAGTTATGACGACACGTTTTAAACTACTTTGTTGAATTGTTCGGATGTTCGATGCATTTGCTTCAACGGTTGGACCAGCATCAAAAATATCAACATAGCCGTTAAAGGTAAAACCTTCACTCTTTAATAGCTCAATCGCTGGACGTGTTTTTTGGTGCACTTGACCAATCACTTCCTGCGCTTCTTTACTCAATAAATTAACGTAGATAGGGTATTTTGGCATTAACTCGGCGATAAACACCTTTTGACCTATACCCGTCAAGTAATCGGCAGTCGGAAAATCCATTGAGAAAAAGTGCTCTTCTAACCACTGCCAAAACGGACTATCGCCGTTTTCGTCTGAAATACCACGCATTTCAGCTAATACTTTTTCTGCAAATCGTTCTTGGTGCGCTTTCATAAACATAAAACGCATTTTAGATAATAATTTACCGTTACCATCTTTACGGTAGTTATCTTTCAAAAACAACGTACACAACTCGGTGGCACCGGTATAGTCGTTGCATAAAGTAAGAATATCAACCGCTTTATACACATTCAATTCACGCGAAGAGTGAATCACTTTACTTAAATGGTAGTGGTAAAATGCATCATCGAGTCCAACAGCTGCTTCAATTGCCGATGTCCCGACTACTTCGCCTGTTGTTATATCTTCCATAACAAACAGGTAACCTTCGTCCTCGGGATGATCAACAGTTTTAGCAAAGCTCGATTCTGAGCGCGCAATTTTTTTACGTAACAACTCTTCATTTTGTGGAAGCGATGTAAATCCATGTCCTGATTCTTCCGCGATCGTCATCAACGAATTAAAGTCAGCTTGACGAATAGGTCGGATAATAATCATAGTAGTAAGCCCCTTACTAGTAAAAAGGATAGGCTGTGACGCCTACCCCTTATTAACTTAACCGTTTACGACACTCGCAACTGCTTTTTCAAAGCGCGCCATTCCTTCGCGAATATCCGCTTCAGGGATCACAAGAGACGGTGTAAAGCGAACAACATCCACACCAGCTACCAAAGCCATTAAACCTTGCTCAACCGCTGCAACCATAAAATCACGTGCACGGCCTTTGTAGTTTTCGTTAACCACTAAACCAAGTAATAAACCTTTACCACGCACTTCGCTAAACACGTTATATTTTTCGTTAATCTCACCTAGTAACTCACGGAAAAGCGCTTCTTTTTGTTTCACACCATCGAGTACTTCTTGAGTATTAACCGTATCAAATGCCGCTTCAGCGACTGCACATGCGAGTGGGTTACCACCATAGGTTGAACCATGAGTACCAATTTTAAGATGCTTCGCAATCTCGGTTGTTGTAAGCATCGCACCAATCGGGAAGCCGCCGCCAAGCGCTTTTGCCGTAGATAGAATATCAGGAGTAACACCTAAGCCTTGATAAGCGTATAAATCACCTGTACGACCAACACCCGTTTGTACTTCATCAAAAATAAGCAATGCATTGTGTTTATCACAAAGCTCACGAACACCCGCAATAAATTCAGCTGTCGGGCTGACAACGCCCCCTTCACCTTGCAACGGCTCAAGCATGACCGCACAAGTATCATCTGAAATTATCTTTGCGAAGCTCTCTAGATCGTTATAGTCTGCATGAACAACATCACCAGGCTTTGGACCAAAACCGTCTGAATAAGCAGCCTGACCGCCTACAGTAACCGTAAAGAAAGTACGGCCGTGAAATCCTTTGTTAAAAGCGATAATTTGTGACTTTTGTGCACCGTAATTATCAAGCGCCCAACGACGCGCTAGTTTGAGCGCGGCTTCGTTTGCTTCTGCACCTGAGTTTGCAAAATATACTTTGTCAGCGAATGTCGCATTAACGAGCTTTTGCGCTAAGCGAATTGCAGGCTCATTGGCCATTACATTCGCAACATGCCATAACTTTTCGCCTTGCTCTTTTAATGCGCCAACTAATGCAGGGTGGCAATGACCTAAACAGTTCACAGCGATACCGCCGGCAAAATCTATGTACTGCTTGCCTGCTTGGTCCCAAACATGTGAACCTTCACCTTTTACAGGGATAACTGCGGAAGGGGCGTAGTTAGGTACCATCACTTCGTCAAATTGTGCTCTTGTAATCGTCATTTCTTTTCCTCATTAATTGGTTGGCTATTTATACGTACAGTATAATTGAGTATTTGTTTTACTGTACCTGTGCCAACAAACTGGGTAAAAATCAGACCGCCATTATTCCAAAAAAAAAGCTATTTGTCTTCCCACAAATCACCCTTCACCCCTTTAAAATCAAGGGTTTCATATAAATTTTCAGGTTAACTGAATAACTATTTAAGGTAGCAAAAACAATTAAACAACTTGTTATAGTATCGCGCTTATTACCAGCTTTGTACCAGTCTATATAAGGGGTTAGCGGCATAACTGAAGAATAAAACCAGATCAATAAACACTGCTTTCACGGCATTAATAGCCAATAGGTCATTGCATGATTAGTCGCAAAAAAAATTATGTTTCAATGCGAAGCTGCAGATTTTGTAAACTAATACTCGAAAGCGTCTTCAATTCAGGCACACTCATTTTATAGTGTGCAAATAACTTTTTTGCTTCATCAGGTTCTATTAACACATGCTTTTGTAGAAACTTATAATGGCTAAACGCGCGCGCCTTTAGCACTACATGCGCTAACGGGCACACCTCTTCTACTTTAATATTATTGGCGATTTCATTCATAGCATGAGTAACAGGCAAGTATTTAAAGGCCATACGCTCAAGTAATAGAGCGCTGATTTTGGCCGACTGTTCGGCCATCAAATTGCGTAAAAAAAGAGGATCAGGTGAGAGCTCACTAAGCGCTGTGTGCTTTTCTTTTTCGCCATTATCTCGCGCATCTCGACTTTGCTTTTCCCAATTGCTATCAAATAAGCGTAAATACAAGCGCACTAATGCGAGCTTTCCAATATCATGAAACATACCCAGCACAAAAGCATGATATGGGTTAACGCCACTTTTTTCAGCCAATGCTTTTGACGCAATCGCAACCGCCATGCCGTTTTCCCATAGTTTGCGCTTTAGCAGCTTAAACGGAAACGTACTGTGCGGAGTCCAATGTTTAAGGGCGAACGTTGGTACCACAAGTTTCAAGTTATCTAACCCAATATATCTCAACGCAAGTGATGGGTTGTCTACTTTCACCACTTTTTTCGGGTCTTTTTCTTGTCGATATTGCGGTAAGTTAATCAGTTTGAGAATATCCTCCCCTAGCCAATGCATATCTTTAACTAAAGGGTCAATACGGCCAACTGATGCAGATTTAACGGCCAAAATATCTAAAATTGCAGGAATGCTATCTTGTATTTGAATAACTTCTTGGAATATATAGTCGACATCAAGCAGATGTTTATCTATCTCTTCCTGTATTAATTGGTGTAATTGTGTATTAACGTCGGCAATATATTGATGGTTTTTGGTATCTCGTTTTTCACGCTTTTTATGTGCGATGACCTCGACTTCGAGCAGGGTGCGCGCTGGTAACTTTTCACCATAGTCAATATCTAAGGTATGAATATAGCCTATTTGTTGTTGTGCAAATTTTTGGCTAATGAGTAAATCATGATAGCGCCCATATAAGATTTGCGCGTGATCCATTATCTTTGAAGTCATCTCTTATCGGTTGAGTCATAAGCTACGCTTTTAACTATAGCTTTTTATAAAGTTATCTAATAATTCAATACCGCATTCAGTTAAAATCGCTTCTGGATGAAATTGAACGCCTTCAATCGGCATTGTGTTATGCTTCACACCCATAATTTCGTCAATCTCGCCTCGTTCATTTTCACTCCACGCCGTCATTGTTAACTCTTGCGGCAACGCTGTTTGTTCAGCAACTAACGAGTGATAGCGACACACAGTGAGCGGTTGCGGTAAATTATTGAATACGCCTTGATTAGTATGCACTATTTTTGAAGTTTTACCATGCATTACTTGTTTCGCTTTAATTACATTGCCACCAAATACTTGCACGATAGATTGATGACCAAGGCAAATGCCTAAAATTGGTTTGACACCTTTAAATTTGTCGATAGCCGCTAATGACACACCTGCTTCATTCGGAGTGCATGGGCCGGGAGATACCACAATATGATTTGGATTCAATTGCGCAATTTGCGACAAACTAATTTCGTCATTGCGTTTAACCACGACCTCTTGATCAAGGCGCTGAAAGTACTGAACCAAATTGTAGGTAAACGAATCGTAATTATCGATCATCAAAAGCATGATTAAATCTCGAGGTTAATATAGCAAAAAGCCAGGCTCGGCCTAGCTTAATAGATTATTTTAGCAGATATTATGGGCGTGCAATAATGCCAAGCGCATCGTAAACAGACTTTAATGTTTTCTCAGCTTTTGCACCGGCTTTCTCAGCACCAGTGCGCATAATTTGATTAAGCAATGTCTGATCTTCGCGAATTTCTTTGAAACGAGCTTGAATTGGCTCAATCATTGCCACGACAGCAGCAGCCGTATCTTTTTTCAAGTGGCCATACATTTTGTCTTCGTATTCAGGAACCAGCTGGTCAATTGATTTACCCGTAGCCACAGACATCAATGTCAGCAAGTTAGATACACCTGGTTTTTCTTTTGTATCGAAGTAAATACGCGCCTGCTCATCAGAATCTGTTACTGCTTTTTTGAGTTTCTTCTCAATCTTTTTCGGCTCGTCTAATAACATAATATAACCATTAGGGTTGTCATCAGACTTCGACATTTTCTTAGTTGGATCTTGCAAGCTCATCACACGCGCACCAAACTCAGGAATGTAAGGCTCTGGCACAGTAAAAACGTCGCCATACAAATTATTAAAGCGTGTTGCGATATCGCGCGTCAGCTCAAGGTGCTGTTTTTGATCTTCGCCAACAGGTACTTGATCCGCTTGGTACAATAAAATATCAGCAGCTTGTAACACTGGGTAACCAAATAAACCAACGTTAATATTGTTGGTATTTTTTGCCGACTTATCTTTGAATTGAGTCATACGATTCAACTCACCCATTTGCGCGTAACAGTTGAGAACCCAACCTAACTGAGCGTGTTCTGGAACTTGCGATTGAACAAACAGAGCTGATTTTTCAGGATCAATGCCGCACGCCGCATAAAGTGCAATACCGTCAAGTACTCGTTGTTTTAGTACTTCTGGTTCCTGTCTTACGGTCAACGCATGCAAGTCAACCAACATAAAGTGACAATCATGGTCTTGCTGTAAAGTAAGCCATTGGTTTATTGCACCAATATAGTTACCAATTGTCATTCCACCAGTAGGCTGAATGCCGCTTAACACAACAGGCTTAGTCATGATTATCCTTACTAATAAATAAAAAAATAAAGGCCAATTTTAATTGCTCGGCGATTGGAAGCAAGTGTTATCTGATATTTTTATGGGGCCAATAAAACAAAAGCGGCAAACTCTCTGCAGAGTGCCGCTTTTATAGACTTACCTAAGCGCTAAACCTTGGCAAGTTCTGCGCGCATGGTATCAATAACCGCTTTGTAGTCCGGTTGATTGAAAATCGCCGAGCCAGCCACAAACATATCGGCGCCTGCCGCTGCAATTTCAGCAATATTATCTGGTGTGACACCGCCGTCAATTTCAAGTCGAATATCGCGACCTGATTGGTCAATTAGTGCCTTAACTTGCTTTAGTTTTTCAAGCGTTTGAGGAATGAATTTTTGGCCCCCGAAGCCTGGATTCACCGACATCAACAAAATTACATCTAACTTATCCATCACATACTCTAAGCAAGATAATGGCGTCGCTGGGTTAAGCACGAGCCCTGCTTGGCAGCCGTGATCTTTAATAAGACTCAAGGTTCTATCAACATGCTCACTCGCTTCAGGATGAAATGTAATGATACTCGCACCCGCGTCTGCAAACATAGGAATGAGCGCATCAACCGGCTTAACCATCAGATGCACATCAATCGGTGCCGCAATTCCATAGTCGCGCAATGCTTTACAAACCATTGGACCAATAGTTAAATTTGGCACATAGTGATTATCCATAACATCAAAGTGAACAACATCCGCACCAGCTTCAAGCACTTTTTCAACATCTTCGCCAAGACGCGCAAAATCAGCAGACAAAATCGACGGAGCAATTAGATATTTAGCCATAACAACCTCTCAAAAATTTGGCCGCTACTTTAAACTATTTTGAATAAAAAAAATAGCTTTACAACTAGTTAACAAATATAACATAATTTGAGGTGAATAAGTGTAAATTCACGTTAAAATGACATTGTAATCTGTACCCCCATTGGTTAAGCTTTATACATAAGTCGACTCGGGGGGGTCATTATGAAAATCAGCGCACCAAAAAGGATATTTGTAGCATCTAGCTTTGCTATTTTCTCTGCTGCATCATTTTCGATGTTCTCAATATCCCAGCAAGCAGATAATAACTGCCATTGTCCTTCACAATATGAAAAGATGGATTTTCAGACGATTCAACAGTGCAAGATAAATAATGCATCAAATAAAAGTTGGTTGTCTTGGCTTACTGGTAATAGCCGTAGCTCACAGTTCCATTATTTAGATTTACTTGAGTTGCTTAGCTCAACTCAAAACGACAAATCTGAACAAATTTATTCAACGCGATTTAAGTAAACGTAGGTTGGCTTAAGCGTGGACTACATTGTATCGCATATAAAATGCTTTGCAGCCGCTTGCTTTGGTGTGAGTAGTGAGCAACAACGACAAAGCGACAGTAAAGCGCTTTCATTCAAATTGTTAGCTGGCATTGCAGTTCTCTGTGTCATTACCTTTGTTATATTACTTGCGCTATTTGTCCACTTTATCGTTAGCTAAATTATGGTAAAGCGCCATCAATTCACCCACTTTTCCACGATTATTCCCCTTTGGGCTAATAGTTCGCTTCACCTGTATCACATCTAATTGTGCTTGCTCATATATTTTGCGCGTCCAAACTGTATCGTGGTTAGAAATAAGCACAGCTTTATTTTGCTCAAACGCTAACCGTTCGGCTAAGTTTGCAAGGTTGGCTTGGTCATCTAAATCAAACCCGCCTTTAGCATACGAGGTGAACGACGCTGTTTTGCTCAATGGAACGTATGGAGGATCACAATATACTACGGCGTGATCTGGGACTTTTTGCATAATTTTTTCGTAGCTTAAACAATGAAATTCAGCTTTCTGCGATTTTTCAGCAAAAAAGTACAACTCATTCTCAGGAAAGTAAGGTTTTTTGTATTTGCCAAAAGGAACATTAAATATACCTTTTAGGTTATACCGGCAGAGTCCATTGTAGCCATGTCGATTCATATAAAGGAATAAAATTGCCCTTTCATACGCATCACTCGACGCATTGAATTGTGCGCGATACTCGTAATATGCGTCGGCGTGATTATTTTGTGGCACAAATAATTTACGTGCGTCGGCGATAAATTCATCTGGGTTATCACGTAACTCTCGATACAAATTAATCAAGTCTGCATTAATATCATTGAGAATATACTTGTCAAAGTCAGTATTCAAAAACACGGAGCCAGCACCAACAAAAGGCTCAACCAGCGTGGTGGCTTTTGGCAGGCGGCTAGAGATTTCTTCTACAAGGCTGTACTTGCCGCCAGCCCATTTGAGAAAAGCACGTGTCTTTTTAGTCATTGATTATTTGATATTGTTCGCCGCAGTAAAGGCCTTTATTCTACACTAGCCCATACAATTGCTCTATTTAAATTAACAGTTTATTGATTAATCTCGCGCTTTATTGTTGCCAACGATTTAGCGAAAGGTTGTAATTTAAGCACCTCAGCTGATAGCTTTGATTTTGCTTGTTGCGCTTGTTGGTATGTTGTATACGGGCCGATATAGGCAACATACCATTGCCCGCCGTAGCGCACAGTAGAATATATTTTGATATCAAGGTCAGCATGTTGCCCTATAAACCCATCAACAATGTCGCTGTCTGCTGCTGCAATCAGTTGCAGCATATAGTGATTATCAGGTAAGTCAAATAAGCTATCATTGCTGTTTTGTTGTTTCAATTCAGCCTGAGCTTGTTCTTCTATACTGTCATTTTGTTTTTGTGCAAAATCTTGATTATTTTGCTCTTTAGAGGTTTGCGTTTTAGGTATTGACTCGGGTTCAAGTTCGACTTTAGCGACAGATAGATTGCTTTGCTCTGACAGCTGAACACTCCTATTAAGTAACGACTCGTTATCCTGATGTGATTCTGTATTTGAAGTTTGCCCTAACTTACTTACTGTATCTGCTTGCTCTTCACTTGCTACAACGGACTCCACAGACTGCTTCTGTACAACCTCATTTGTTTGCTCATTACTTGCAATATCAGGCGCTGCTATCACAGTTTTCACTTGAGATGAGCGAGTCAGATTTTCAAAATCTTGCTTTTTCCGCTCAGCTATCTGCTTATCTTTGTCATAGTAATAAAGAGCTGATACTCCGCCCACCACCACCATTAAGCACAATATGAGCACAGAGTAGATAAAGGCCTGCTTAGTTTTGATTTGTTGTTGCTTTTGTTTCACTTCGTCTTGAAAGCGCCAGTCGAGTAATAATTTCGGATTACCGTCGCAACTTTCGAGATACGATTTAAATACTGGTTCATCTTTGTTTGGCAAGGTTTCATTATGCAAGGCTAATAACGCATAACTTTCCTCTTGATTAAGCGCTTCAATATGAATTCGAGTCGCGTGTCCAAATGCTAGTTGACGTGTGGACGAAATCAATACTTTAATTTTACTTTCATAAAATTGAACAACAGCTTCTAACTCCGCGCAAAACTCAGGCGTTAAGTGATTTCCGTTATCGATTACAATCAAGAGTTCACCACTTTCACTTTGATATAACGCATTAAAGTTTTCCAATAGCGTCATTGAATAATCGATAATTGGAGAGTGGAATATTTGTTCCAATAACTGGGAGTATAGTTGTTGTTCGGTGGTGGTTGGTGCGAGCGTTACAAGCGCTTTGTTATAAGATTCAAATTTATCCGTTAAAAAGCGATCAAGCACATAACTTTTACCAACTCCCACCTCGCCGATGAGTATCACGAGCGGTAGCTGATAAGCGAATTGCATTTCAATTCGCTCCAATAGCTGCTTACGACTTGGTAATATGCTATCGACCATGTAACGTAAATAACTCGCTTAGTTCGGTGTGTGTCACGTCTTCAACAAGCTCACAGCGACCAAATGAAGATGGCAAAATAAAACGAATAACACCTTGCTTGTTCTTCTTATCTTTTTGCATATGTGAAATAAACTGTTCACAAGTCATTTCAGCTGGCGCTTTCACTGGTAAATTAAATACTTCTAACAAGCTTATAACACGCTCTACGTCAGATTCATTAATATAGCCACGTTGCGCACTTAGCTGGCACGCTAACACCATACCTGTTGCGACAGCTTCACCGTGCAGCCACACACCGTAACCCATTTGCGCTTCAATGGCATGCCCAAATGTATGACCTAAGTTAAGTAATGCGCGAAGACCTGCTTCTTTTTCGTCTTGTGCGACAATTTCAGCTTTAATACTACAACAGCGTTCAATAATGTATTCGATATGATTTGATGAAAGCTCTTTTAACTGCTGTGCATTTTGCTCAATATAACGGAAAAATTCGATGTCATAAATTAATCCGTATTTAATAACTTCTGCAATACCTGCCGCAAATTCCCGCTGCGGCAATGTATTCAACGAATTTGTATCAATAAATACAGCCTGTGGTTGATAAAACGCACCGATCATATTTTTGCCAAGCGGGTGATTAACCGCTGTTTTACCGCCCACCGATGAATCCACTTGTGATAGCAACGTCGTCGGGACTTGAATAAATGGCACACCACGCTGATAACACGCTGCCACAAATCCTGTTAAATCACCAATCACACCGCCACCTAAAGCAATCAATAAGGTATCGCGACCACAATTATTTTCAAGTAAAAATCGATTAACCTTTTCAAATGATTCGAGTGATTTATGTTGCTCGCCGTCTGGAAGAATATAGGTTAAAGGGTCTGTATTCCTTAATCGTTCAATCAGTGTAGAAAGATACAAAGGCGCCACTACGTCATTGGTAACAATAACAATACGTTTATTAGCAATGATTTGTTCAAACTCATCGACATGAGAAAGAACATTCGAAGCGATTGAAATTGGGTAGCTGCGCTCACCCAAATTAACTGATAATTTAAGCATGCGCATACTTCCCTTTTAATTAGAAATTGATTTTCTCAATAATTTGATTTGCAACTACTTTAGCACTTTGTTCATCAGTGCGAACAACAAAGTCAGAAACCTCAGTATAAAGAGGGTTGCGTTCCTCAGCTAAACGAAGCAGTACATCTTTCGGATCTTCTTCCGTTTGTAATAAAGGACGTTTTTTGTCTCTTTGTGTACGTGCAACTTGCTTTTCAATTGGTGTTTCTAAATATACCACAATACCACGTGCAGAAAGCTTATTACGAACTTCCTTACTGATAATTGAACCACCGCCAGTCGCTAATACAATCCCCTGCTTTTCAGTTAAATCTGAAATTACAGTTTCTTCACGACGTCTAAAGCCTTCCTCACCTTCAATGTCAAATACCCATGCGATATCCGCACCAGTGCGACGCTCGATTTCTTGGTCAGAATCGAAAAATTCAAGATGAAGTTGCTCTGCTAAATGGCGACCAATTGTGCTTTTACCAGCACCCATAGGTCCCACTAGAAATATATTACGTTTTTCAGCCATATCTATTTAGTACAAACGAACTCTAAAATTAAAAAAAACCCCGCCTATTGAGCTGGCCCCCTAAAATAAGGGGGTGATTATCTCAGTATTCGACTAAGGTTTTCAAGTACTATAAAGTAAAAAGGCCCGTTTTGGGCCTTTAATTTTATAAAGATTCGTTAATAATCTTTGGTGTGACAAAAATTAGTAACTCTTTCTTCTCATTAAATTCACTATTTGATTTAAACAAAGTGCCTAAGTATGGAATATCACCTAGTAATGGCACCTTTTTCGTGCTACTAACAATTTGCTGTTGGTAGATACCACCTAACACCACAGTTTGCCCATTCTCAACAAGCACTTGCGTTCTGATTTGCTGCGTATCAATCGCAACAGCTGGGCCCGTTGGTGTTTGCACAACATCACCACGTGTATCTTGTGTTATTACAAGGTCCAAGATAACTTTATCATCCGGTGTGATATGTGGCGTAACTTGCAAACTAAGTACGGCTTTTTTAAATTCAACCGTTGTCGCACCACTTGACGCTGCTTGAACATATGGAATCTCAGTACCTTGTTCAATACGCGCTTCTTTTTGGTTCGCAGTAGTGATACTTGGACTTGCAATGATTTCAGCCTTGTTTTCTTGCTCTAGAGCCGATAATTCAAGGTCAATTAAAGTACCATCAGCAAGTTTGGCAACATGCATACCAATACTACCCGCAGGGTTAGAGATAGGAAGGTTTACGTTCAAGCGCTCAGCGATTGACGGAATCGTACCGCCACCAATAGAGCTTGCACCTTCTAATGTACCAGAAATGCCATCACTACCTTGCTGATCACTAAAGCCCCAACGAATACCTAAGTCTTCTTGAACATTATCACGTACTGTAACCATGCGTGATTCAATTTTCACTTGCTTAACAGGTACATCTAAGGTTTCAACCATGCGGCGAACATTTTCAATACTCACTGCAGTATCTTTTAGCAATAAGGTATTTGTTCTGTTATCAACAGCTACTGTACCACGTGTTGATAAAATGCTGTTGCCTTCAAATTTCAATAACTCTGAAAACTCAGCCGCTTTTGCATAGTTTAACTGAATGTATTCACTATATAACGGTTCCAAATCGGCAACTTTTTGTTTTACCTCTAACTCACGTGCTTCACGTGACGCAAGCTCTTCAGTTGGAGCAACCATCAAGATCGAACCATCCATGCGCTTATCTAAGCCTTTAATCTTTAAAACCATATCAAGCGCTTGGTCCCATGGAACACCATCCAAGCGTACTGTAATGTTACCTGATACTGAATCACTCGTTACTAAGTTAAAGTTGTTATATTGAGCAATAATTTGTAGTACTTTACGAATAGAAATATCTTGGAAGTTAAGCGACATAGGCTTACCTTGATATTCTTTACCATCACCTAAGAAACTGCGCTTGCTATCATCTTTTTCAACAGTAATTGTGAAGATATTATCAAGTTGCTGGTAGTTGTAATCAAAGCCATCAACGGTATCGATAACAATGCGGCTGTTTGTACCGTCTTTAAACGTTTCAATCGTATTTACAACCGTACCATAGTCCATTACATCGAGTTGATATAGTAAGTCATCAAGAATATCGGTGTTATGAAACTCCGCAACTACTTTGCCTGCTTTTTCACTAACATCAATCGCAGCCATGTTATCTTGCATAAAGATTAAAACACGAGCTTCACCTTGTTCGCCACGGCGAAAGTCAATTGCTTGAATCTTATTGATATAACTAGAGTCGTCTTCTGCGGCTGTTGTTTCAGCAACATCTTGAGTCGGGTTATCACTAACGTGAAGATAGAATAGGTTCTTATCTGTACGAGTTTGGTAAATCTTTAAGTAATCTAGGTACACTGTTACTTTAAAGCCGTCGTTTTCAAACTCATGAGTTACACGTTTTACACCCGCTTTATTGATTAATACTTCTGTTAGGTTTTCTTCGTAATCTGCTTCATCAAAAAACAGCTCAATACGTGCCGGTTCAGAAAAAACCTGAATTTTTGGTTCAGTGTAAATTTCTTCATCGAATACGAATTCAATTTCCGTTTCACCATCAAGTAGTGGATTATATCTAACGTCATAGAGCAGCGGTACGGCATTCGCTGCAGTCGTTACTAATAATAAGTAGGCCGTCAACAATGTTGAAAACCCTTTTTTCAACACATTTGTATTAAGCATATTGATAAACCCTTTTTTGTTAACTTGACGCATTGCCAGCCTCCACGATCTCTATCTTCGTCAGGCGTTCTTTCCAACATCCTGCACCGTCAGGTATTAATTCTAATAATTCTACAAACCCATTTTGTACTTGAGTTACTTTACCGTGAAACAGACCTATATAATTGCCGACCGACACACGGTGCAATGTTTCATCTGGAGCCGTCAATAACGCCATTAGGTCATTTTGATCACCTAATGTGCCACGCATCACAACATTTTCTAGCGGATAGCGCTCAAGTGCTTCTTTTTTTCTATTTAATTCTGGGTGCAAACAATTTTGAGTTTGTAATAACCGATCTTGAATTACTTCAGGTTTTGGCGCTACAAACGGACTACGCTTTTCACCTGCCGTATATGCAAAGTGTGTAAATTGCTTTATTTCAGGGATCGGCTCTACTTTTGATTTAGTCGAAGCCCTAACTTGGTTGATGAACTCTTGTTGCTCGGTAAGGTCATCAAAACATCCGCTTAATACGAGTGGCATCAGTAAAATAGCTAGTTTTTTCATTGACGCTCTCCTTCGTAACGATATGTCTTAGCAACTACGCTAAACTGCAATAGTTGATCATTACCCGACTTAATATTGAAGTCATGCAGACTGATAATTCTTGGTAAGTCCGCCACTTTACTAACAAATTCACCAAAGTCATGGTATGTACCAACTACTTCAATTTGAATTGGCAGTTCGGTATAAAATTCTTTTTCAATTTCAGGCATCCAAGCAACTTTATGGAAAGTTAAACCACTCGATGTACCGATGTAAGACAAGTCTTCGATTAAACCTGGAGTTTCACTTGACGTAGGTAGACGTTTTAACAACTGAGAGAATTTTTCTTCCATTTCTTCCATTTGTTGCCGATACACTTCCAAGTTACTCGCAACAGCATACTTTTCACGATAGGACTTTCGCAGTTCTAACTCTTTTTTCTGAGCTAATTCATACGCTTCAATTTCACTGGCAACGAGCAAATTATAAGACAAAAAAGAAACTAACGCGGCAACAATCACACCAACCAATAACTTTATTGGTAATGGCCAAGCGCCAACGTTTTCGAGGTCCAACTCATCAAAATCGATATCCTGTAATGATTTTAAATCTATGTTCATCGTTTCGCCTCATCTATTTGCTCGTAAGGTTTCACACTAAATCGCAAATTAAAGTCATTTAACAAGCGGTATTCTTGTTCATCAACTTCAATAACTTGCATTACAGGGTTTTCAAATAAAAATGATTCTTCTAGTTTACGGAGCATTGCTGAAACACGGTTGTGAGATTCACTTTTACCAACAATTTGTAGTGCTCTGTCTTTACGAATTAGGCTCGTTAGATAAACACCTGACGGAACGATTTTCGCCACTTCATCCATGATCTGAGTACCCAGATTTCGGTTACTTTGCAGCTCTTCAATCAATCGCATACGCTGTTGTAAGCTCTCTTTTTTACGATCAAGGTCTTTAATTTCTGCAATACGTTTATTTAAAATCGCGATTTCAGACGTTAAAAAACTATTCCTTACATTTTGCCCATCCTTCATTGCGCCATAAAACATGCTGATCCCGAACATGCTGCCAAATGCAAGTACAATGACTAAAAATAAAAGCGTAATAAACTGTTTTTGTGCTTCTTTGCGCGACGCTTCACGCCACGCGAGCAGATTTATATGTGGCATGGTGAGAAGCTCCTTAGTGCAAGCCCAGTCGCGACTGCCAGCTGGCTTTTTTGCTTTTCTAATAAATCACGATCTACTTCTGGTGCCAATTCCATCGCCGAGAATGGGTCTAAATTCACTGAGTGAATACCTAATTCATCAATCAATAATTTATCTAGCCCATTGATTAATGAGGTGCCACCCGACAATACAATGTAATCAACCTGGTCTTTACCACTGGTCGTTAAAAACATTTGAATAGCACGGCGAACTTGTTGCAAGAATGATGTTTGGAAAGGCGCTAATACTTCAAACGTGTAGTTAGGTGGTAAATCACCTGTGGTCTTTGCTAACTCAGCTTCATCAAAGCTCTTATTGTAGTAGGACACAATACTATTAGTATATTGCTCTCCGCCGAATACTTGGTCACGGGTATAAATAGTTTCGCCATTTTGCACCACACTAATAAGTGTCATCGTGGCACCAACGTCAATAAACGCTATGACCTTTTCTGCAGCGTCATCAGGCAACAGCGGGTAACATAACTCTACATTTCGACTAAGCGCATACGATTCTACATCAACAACTTTCGGCTCAAAGCCACCCGCCTCAATCGCACCAATGCGTGTTTCAATACTCTCTGTGCGCGCAGCCGAGAGCAGTACATTTACTTTCGAAGGATCTGCTTCGTTAATGTCAAGTTTCTCGAAATCGAGGCTAACTTCATCAAGTGGATATGGGATTAAACTATCCGCTTCAATCTCAATTTGAGACTCTAATTCAGCGTCTGTTAAGGAAACATCCATGAAAATAACTTTCGTTATAACGGTTTGCCCTGACACAGCAACTGCCACTTGCGTAATATTTTTGGGGAGTTTTTTGCGGATTTTGCTCATGATTCGACCAACGGCTTCAATATCTTGTATTGACCGTTCAACCATAGCCCCTTTTGGCATGGGCTCTACCGCAACTGCTTCAAGGCGATAGTGATGATCTTTTTCACTTAACAGTACAGCTTTCACTGAATGTGAGCCGATATCAACACCTATTATATAAGGCATCGGTTTTTTAAATAATTGACCTATCATAAATCTAACGCTAATCCTTTTTTTATAATTATAATAACTTTATAAAATCTAGCGAAAAAATTTTATTCGTTTTTTAATCAGGATATACTAACAGTCTTACACCATAAATGGGAGTCCGATTTAGGGAATTTTCTGTGGCTTTATTAAAAAACCTTATTAGAATTATTATTATATGCACCGTAATTGGCTTAATAACCCTTACTGGACTGTATTTTTACGTGAAACCAGACCTACCTAGTGTCGCCGTATTAAAAGACGTAAAATTACAAACACCTATGCAAGTATTTACCAAAGATGGTCGATTGATCAACCAATTTGGTGAAAAAAAGCGAATTCCCGTAACAATTGATGAGATCCCACAAGACTTAATCAATGCAATTTTGGCAACAGAAGACAATCGTTTTTACGATCATCCTGGTATCGACCCTATAGGGATTGTGCGCTCAGCAATCGTCCTCATATCGACCGGTCAAAAAAAGCAAGGAGCGAGTACGATTACAATGCAAACCGCGCGAAACTTCTTTTTAACGCGGGAAAAAGCATACATTCGTAAAATCAAAGAGATATTTATTGCATTACATATTGAAAGCTTAATGAGTAAGGATGAGATTCTCGCACTCTACTTAAATAAAATTGAATTAGGGCATCGAGCATTTGGTATCGGTGCGGCTGCTCAAGTGTATTATGGAAAAGAACTAGCGGAACTGACTCTACCTCAGATGGCGATGATAGCAGGCTTGCCAAAAGCTCCTTCATCACTCAATCCAATCAGTAACCCGGTTCGAGCTAAAAACAGACGCAACGTGGTACTTAGCCGAATGTTTATTGAAGGCTACATTACTCAGTCTCAGTATGATGAAGCGCGTGCAGCCCCAATCACCGCGAAAAAGCATGGTGCCGAAATAGAAGTCTCTGCCCCCTATCTCTCAGAAATGATTCGTTCAGAAATGATTGAACGATTCGGCCTCGAGAACGCGTATAGCAAAGGCTATAAAATTTATGCTACCGCTAAATCCGCAAACCAGATCGCAGCGCAACACGCTGTCATGCAAAATATTCACAATTACGATATGCGCCACGGCTTTCGTGGGGTATCAGTTTATCTTTGGAACTCTGACAGAGAGCTCGCTTGGGCACATGAAGCTATCTTAGCGCATTTAAAATCGATTCAAGAAGTCGGCTATTTAAAGGCAGCAGTCGTCACTGCAATCGGTGAGCAAACTGCCGATATCACTCTCAAGTCGGGTGTGACGACGCAACTTAATTGGGATGGATTAAAATGGGCTCGTCCGTATGTTAATCATTCTCGTCAAGGCAAGGCACCGAAAGCCACTGCTGATATTCTGCACCCTGGTGCCGTAATTTGGGTGAAGGAAGGTAAACAAGGTAATTTGATGCTGTCACAAATGCCTGAAGTAAGCAGCGCTTTAGTCTCTTTGAACCCGCAAGATGGAGCATTAGAAGCGATCGTTGGCGGATACAGTTTTGCACTAAGCCAGTACAACCGTGCTACCCAAGCAAAACGCCAAGTCGGCTCTAATATTAAGCCTTTTATATATTCTGCAGCACTTGAAAAAGGCCACACACTCGCAAGTATTATTAATGATGCACCAATTAATCGTTGGGATAAAAGTCAAGGTGTCGCTTGGCGCCCACGCAATAGCCCGCCAACTTACGAGGGCCCTATTCGGGTTCGCCGCGCACTCGCTCAATCGAAGAATGTCGTATCAGTCCGACTAATGCGCAATGTTGGCACCCGTAATGCGGTTGATCATTTACTTAAATTTGGCTTTTCGCCAGAAGATATTAAAGCACATGAATCGTTAGCCCTTGGTTCTGCATCGATCACACCGTTTGAAGTAGCTCGCGCAATGGCCACGTTTGCAAATGGTGGTCACTTAATTGAACCTTATTTTATCGATCGTATCGAAACAGCACAGGGCGAAATCATATATCAAGCCAACCCGCTAACTGTGTGCAAGAGTTGTAGTATGGAAGAAATTCGCGAACGAGTTGATCTTGCGCCCCGAGTGATCAGCGAACAAAACGCGTTTTTGGTTGCCAACGCAATGAAAACTGCCATCTACGGTGAGCGCGGATACCGCGGTACTGGATGGCGTGCAATGCGTTTAAAACGTGATGACCTTGCGGGTAAAACTGGAACAACCAATGACTCTGTTGACACGTGGTTTAGCGGCTTCAATAGTCAATTATTAACGACCACTTGGGTAGGTTTTGATAACCCTAGTTTGCGACTAGGGCGAACCTACTACAATGCCAACTTACCAAAAAATCAGGTCACTGGGGCTGAATCTGGTGCTAAAACCGCTCAACCTGCTTGGGTTGAGTATATGAAAGAAGCGTTGAAAGACATTCCGGAATCACAATTAGAACAACCGGATGACCTTGTGTCTGTGCGTATCGACCTTAAAACAGGCCTGCTCAGTCGTAAAACAGATAAAACTACGCGCTTCGAATATTTTGCAAAAGGCTCAGTGCCAACCAAGTATGTGCAGGAATCACAACCTAAAATATTTGATAACAGCGACGATAATATTCTTGTTGATGAAGAAGAGTTATTCTAGCCACATTAAAAAAGCGCTGACATAGTCAGCGCTTTTCATATTGGTATTTTAGCAAGTAATGTTACTTTATAAGATGACGACACAACCAATATAAATCAGAATGTACGCCTGCTGCAGTGACTTCTTTACCAGCTCCAGGCCCTTGAATAATCATTGCATTATCGTTATACCAGCGGGTATTAATAACAAAAATATTGTCACCTGGTTTTAATGTCGCAACCGCATCATCTGGGTTAACCGCTTTTAAACCAACTTCAGCTCTTATTTTCGAGTCTGTCAAATCAAGTTCGGCAACATAACGCAGTACTTGGCCATTTAATTTTGCTTTCGCAGCGAGTTCCGCAACATACTCATCAAGTTCATTACGTCGTTCAATAAATTGCTGCCATGTTCCTGTCGCAAGTTCAGCTGGCATCCAAGGTGATAGGCTGATATCTTCTAGATTGAGCTCAAGGCCTAGCTCGCGCGCCAGAATAAGTAACTTGCGCTGTACATCTCGCCCTGAAAGATCTTCTCGCGGATCAGGTTCGGTGTAACCTAACTCCTTGGCTTCTAAAACAAGCTCTGAAAATGGTTTTGAGCCATCATAATGACTGCCTAACCAAGATAAGGTTCCCGAGAACACACCGCTTAGCTTTTCAACTATGTCGCCAGAGTTTTGTAAATCTGCCAGTGAATAATTTACCGGAAGACCGGCCCCAACACTGGTGTTAAAGCGCCATAATAATCCTTTTTCATACAATGCCAACCGTAAATTTTTGTACCAATCTATAGCTGCAGTACCAGCATACTTATTTGCACTGATTAAATGACAATCATGTGAAACAAAACTAGGATAAAGCTGACTAAACGCTTCACTCGCAGTGATATCAATCACTACTTTATGCTCATAATCCAAATTAGCTACAAAATCATCAAGCTGCTGTGCACTCAGCGATGAACTATATTGCTCATAGTCTGATTGCCAGTTGTTAATATCAACCCCTTGGCAATTTAACAACATGCTTTTAGAACGGAGCAAACCGACCACTCGTACAGGCAATAACTGATTTAACCGTTTTATTTGGCACGAAAGTTGTTCTATAAAAACGCCACCAACATTACCAAGACCGGCAACAATAACCGCTAATTCCTGACTAATATTAATCACTTCATCATGTAATATAGTCAATAAGTCTGTTTGCAAGGCCTGCTCAGTCAAAATTATTGCATAACCAGGAGCAGCAAAAGTAAATCGCGGTACGATGCTTTGTGACTCCAACGTTCTTAAACTCTTTTGCAATAGCGGCTGTTCAGCACCTATTTCGCAAACCACCGCAATACCTGAGACATCGGTCGCTACAATATTCGCGCGACCTTGTAGCAAGTCACATAGACGACTCGAAAGGAGTGCAGATACCAACAAATAGTCCTGTTCTTTTTCAACGAAATGATGAATTGGTTGCTGTAGCTGTAAACTTAGCTCTGACAACTCCTTAGCGGAAAATGATTCGACACGAAGCACATCATAATTATCAATATTGGTTATAAAACGCTTTTGTTTAGCAAAGCCTGGGTTGACAACTTCTGTACCATCACTGTGATTGTCGTAACTACTTCGTACAACAAGTTTGATATCAGTGTTTTTAATCGGTGATAGGGTCTTGGCGTGAAGTACAGGGTTGCCTAAGCGGGCCAGTAAATTGGCTTGTTCACGACAGACTTTATTATATTTAACCGCCTTTTCGACCTTACGTGGATCGGTGCTGTAAACACCTTGCGTATCAGTCCAAATAGTGACACTCGAAGCATCAATATAACTCGCAATCAAGGTTGCACTATAGTCACTACCATTGCGTCCTAACGTAACCGTTTTTCCGATTTCATTCGACGCAATAAACCCAGTTATCACGTTTACGTGGTTTTTACTTAATGTTTTACATGCGGCGTGATTACGAGCGACATCAAGCTCCCCTTGATTAAGGTAGATAATCTCACGCGCATCTCTATATACCGACGACAAGTTTAATTGATTTAGATATTGAGAAAGCAATCGCGCCGACCACAATTCGCCATGTGCCAATAACTCCGCCTCGATTAAGGAATTGTCATCAATCGCATAAGCGATTTTTTTTAGTTCGTGTTCAAGCTCAGCCAACGCCTCATCTTTTTCGCTAACGAGTAACTCATTAATGAGTTCAAATTGATGCTGCTTAAGCAACGCTAAAATGTCACTTTGCCCTTGGCTATCACTGTTTTGATAGCATTGCCATAATTTAACTAAGGTATCAGTCGTTTTGCCAGCAGCCGAAACCACCACGCAGTCACCAATAACACACTTTGAGCGCACGATATTCGCAACCGCATGATACCTTGCCGCACTGCTTAAGCTTGAGCCACCAAATTTATGTACTACTGTCATTATCATTTACCAAATTGCAGGACGGGCAGGAACCGCTTGATTAACTTGTACTTTATCAAACGAGGCCGATTGGACTGATGCGCTCTGCCCCGGCTTAGTTAAATTAAATACACGGTCAAGGTCGTCGATTAAATCATTTACGTCTTCGATACCAACTGAGATTCGAATCAACGTATCATTTACGCCGGCTTCTAAGCGCGCTGCTTTATCCATTCCTGCATGTGTCATCGTAGCCGGATGGCAAATTAAACTTTCAACTCCCCCTAATGATTCGGCGAGTGTAAATTGCTTTAATGACGTTAAAAAGCGAGCACTATCTTCTATGGTCCCTTTAATACTAAAACTAACCATGCCGCCAAAGCCTCGCTGTTGTTTTTTAGCAAGTTCATGTTGCGGGTGACTCTCAAGGCCAGGGTAATATACAGTATCAACATAGTCTGAAGTCTCTAAATACTGTGCAACTTTAAGCGCATTTTCTTCATGCTGTTTAATACGAATATTAAGGGTGCGTATACCGCGCAGAGTTAAATAGCTATCAAAAGGCGCTCCCGTAAGGCCCAGATTGTTCGCCCACCAAGCGAGCTCTTCGCCGAGTTTTTCTGTGCGTGTTATAACTACCCCGCCAACAACATCAGAGTGCCCATTGATATACTTGGTAGTTGAATGCACCACAATATCAACACCAAGGTCGATCGGATTCTGTAATGCAGGCGATAAGAAGGTATTGTCTGCGCCAACTAAAGCGCCAACAGCATGTGACGCAGTTACCACTTTTTCGATGTCGGTTAGGCGTAAAATAGGATTACTCGGCGTTTCAATCCACACCAATTTAGGTTTTGCAGCTGCGATCTGCTCGTAACATTCTTCAGTGGTAAAATCGACAACAACGAGCTTTAACAAACCACGTTTTTGCAAACTAGTAAAGAGACGATAGCTACCGCCATAGCAGTCGTGTGGAATAACAAGCGTGTCTTCAGGTGAAAGAATTTGAGTACACAGATTAACCGCGGCCATGCCTGTCGCGGTGACGATTCCCTTGCGACCGTGCTCTAGTTTAGCAAGCGTATCTGCCAAAATATCGCGACTCGGGTTACCACTTCGACCATAATCATAATCTCGTTTGGTATCAAAATCAGCAAATGAATAAGTTGTAGAAAGGTGAATAGGAGGAACAACAGCCCCATGATGTTTATCAGCTTCGATACCATTTCTTACAGCAATAGTCGCATTTTTTGTATCACTCATATTACACCTTTATTTACATATAGAAGTTTAGACGTCTAAAAGATAATTGAAGTTAACATGGAAGTCAAAACTTTTATACGGCTATATAGCCAAATAAATCAAATTTGACTATAAATTTTAAACCGATAAAATTTTGTCTTTAGTTTTATACAAAAAACGACAAGCATCACGCATTAAGGCAAGTAACAAATTAAGGCAAGCACTTTTTATGGCAACTCAGTGGAATGGTGAATACATTCACCCATACGCAGAACACGGCAAGAAATCGGAACAAGTTAAAAAAATCACCGTTTCTATCCCGTTGAATGTTCTCAAAGTATTGACAGACGAACGCACACGACGCCAAGTAAATAATTTACGTCATGCGACAAATAGCGAACTACTTTGTGAGGCTTTCTTGCATGCATTTACTGGGCAGCCTCTGCCCGATGATGGCGATCTGAAAAAAGATAACCCTGAACAAATCCCACAAGCTGTCAAAGATATTCTGCTTGAGCGAGGGTTGCCAATTCCTGAATTGGAAGACTAACGAGAGACTGATAAAAAAAACCTCAACAATGTTGAGGTTTTTTTAATAAAAATTCTTATTCCATATAGTTATCTGGTAATGGAATTTGCGCTACGCCTGAATCCACCGCAGCCATCGCAACCGCTTTCGCTACACGTGGTAACAACCTCGGATCCATTGGTTTTGGAATAATATAGTTTGAGCCAAACTCAAGATTCGCTTCTTGAGCCGCAACCAGTACTTCTTGTGGAACGTCTTCTTTTGCAATCTCACGAATGGCATTAACCGCTGCAATTTTCATTTCGTCATTGATAGCCGTTGCACGTACATCAAGAGCTCCTCTAAAAATAAACGGGAAACACAATACGTTATTTACTTGATTCGGATAATCCGAACGACCTGTCGCAATAATAAGATCATCGCGAGACGCAAGTGCTAACTCAGGCTTAATTTCTGGGTCCGGATTTGAGCACGCAAATACAACTGGCTTATCAGCCATTAGTTTTAAATCTTCTGCTGATAACAAGTCTGGGCCGGATACGCCAACAAACACATCAGCGTCCGCAATAACATCTTGTAACGTGCGCTTATCCGTATTGTTTGCAAACAGCTTTTTATATTCGTTTAAGTCTTCGCGACGGGTATGAATAACACCTTTGCGATCTAACATATAGATATGTTCACGCTGCGCACCGCATTTAATGAGCAGTTCCATGCATGCTATCGCAGCAGCACCGGCACCTAAACATACGATTAACGCGTCTTTTAACTTTTTGCCTTGGATTTCAAGCGCATTCAGCATACCCGCAGCAGTGACTATCGCAGTACCGTGTTGGTCGTCATGAAATACAGGGACATCACATCGTTCGATAAGCGCTTTTTCAATTTCAAAACACTCAGGGGCTTTAATATCTTCTAAATTAATACCGCCAAACGTATCTGCAATATTCTCAACGGTATTAATAAAGTCTTCTGTCGTACGGTGTTTAACTTCAATATCTATCGAATCAAGACCGGCAAAACGTTTAAATAGTAGTGCCTTACCTTCCATTACAGGTTTTGACGCGAGCGGCCCTAAATTACCTAAGCCTAAAATAGCGGTACCATTCGAGATGACTGCAACCATATTACCTTTTGCGGTGTATTTATAAGCATTGTTTGCATCAGCGGCAATTTCTCGCACGGGCTCTGCGACACCAGGACTGTATGCTAAAGCCAAATCATTGACTGTTTCAGCGGGCTTGGTCAGCTCTATGCTTATTTTTCCTGGAACGGGTTCGGCGTGGTATTGTAGCGCTTGTTCTCGAATGTCAGACATCTCTAGAATTATCCTGCGATTTTAAGTGAGAGAGAATACAACTTATAGTTAGTTGAGTATTTTAAGCATCAAATTACGTCACTGCTTACAAATTGTAGTGAATCATTTTTTTGTGCTTTCTAAAAGCATTTTCAACTAAATTTACTCAAGATTGAAGATTTTTCACCTCCGACCAGATTTTTAGCGAAATTTAACCCTGTTTTCACGAAATTTATCAACAAGAGTCATAACAAAAACAGTTTAAAGCACAACTTAAACTGAGTGTAAATCAAACAAATAAAAAGAAAAAGATATAAAAAACAAGTTTTATATAACAAAATAATTTTATTTTTAAATTAACGTTATGAAAAAACAAATTTAGACCACGTTAGCGACATTTTTACCACTTTTAGGCTCATTTGGAATTAAAAATGGATAGCTATGCTAACTACTAAGTTATGATTTATAGTTCAAGATGAATGGATTTGATAGCGATATGTATCATATCTAGCACTTAGTTTGGCAAAATTTACCACACATCGAATAAGGAAAGTTGAGAGTGAGTTAAGCAAAGTAGGCACACTTTAGACATAAAAAAAGCACCTTACGGTGCTTTTTTTATTCAAACAAACGTTTATTTTTTGCTGCTTAGTGCACCAAAACGCTTGTTGAAGCGATCTACACGACCACCAGTATCAAGTACTTTTTGCTTACCAGTGTAGAACGGGTGACACTCAGAACAAACGTCTAAGTGAATGTCTTTACATAGTGTAGAACGAGTTTCGAACTTGTTACCACATGAACAAGTTGCATTGATCGTTTCGTACTTAGGGTGAATACCTTCTTTCATAAGGAAAACCTCTTATCAGGCCGTATCGCTCTCCAAACCCGAAGTTTGGCACCATACGTAGTTAAACAAATAGTTAGGGCGCGTATTCTATACGACCCATAACGGGGGTTCAAGTTAATTTTAGGTTCATTGGTTTAATTTTAGTCACAACAAAAATTAATACCTTGCATTTGCAATTACTTAAAATAAATTCTTGCTCTTCGATTAGGGGAGTCAGTTTTTTCCATCTCAAATTTAGTGTAAATTAACCATTCACCTCAATGAGTAAGAAACGCCAATGACTATTGCTGAGATAGCGCTAAACGTACCCCTGTATCGTAATTTCGACTATTTAGTCGATGAGCACCCACAAGCTCAGATTGGCGCTCGGGTTAGCGTTTCTTTTTCCGGTCGCACGCTGATTGGAATTATTGTTGCGATAAAATCCCACTCCGAGTTTAAGAAATTAAAATCAATCACCAAGTTATTAGACTCATCCCCGATTATCTCAGCACAATTACTCGACCTCATAAAATTCTCGAGTCAGTACTATCACTACCCGCTTGGCGAGTCATTCCACGTTGCATTGCCGAACTTGCTCAATAAAGGAAAAGACCCAGACGACTGTGCCATACCTCTATTAAGGCTAACTTCAACGGACATAAAAGTTACTGGGAAAAAACAACAACAACTGATTTCGCATTTACATGATTCAGGCACAACTCCACTCACAGAATTAAAAGCGCTCGGGTTTAGTAGCCAAACGATAAGTTCGTTAGAAAAAAAAGCCCTCATCGAGCAAATAATTGATTATAGTGATGCGTGGCAACAATCGGCACCCAGTTATGGCGATAAACCAATATTGCATGATGAACAAGCTGTCGCGCTGGCCGCCATCAATCAGACCGATGATTATCGCTGTTTTTTACTTGAAGGGATCACCGGCAGTGGCAAAACTGAAGTCTATTTACAAGCGTTAGAAAAAGTTCTTGAGCTCGGCAAACAAGCATTAATTCTGGTACCAGAAATAGGACTCACACCACAAACCGTCAACCGCTTTCGCAGACGTTTTAAAAACATCCCGATTATGCTCTGGCACTCGGCCTTAACCGATAGCGAACGCTTGCAAACGTGGCGACATTGCGAAACTGGGAGTTGTGCGATTGTAATAGGAACACGCTCAAGTATTTTTATGCCATTTAAAAAGCTCGGTATGATCATTGTCGATGAAGAGCATGATGCATCCTTTAAACAACAAGATTCATTGCGTTATCACGCGCGAGATCTTGCATCATACCGCGCGGCAAAGCTGCGTATTCCACTGATACTGGGTAGCGCCACCCCAGCTTTGGAAACCCTATCTAAAGCGCTACAAGACAAATACCAACTCTTGACGCTGTCAAAGCGTGCACAAACGCAACAGAGCAATCAATTTATGCTAGTTGATATGAAAGCACAGCCAGAGCAATCAGGTCTTGCCAAAACATCATTAGAGTATATTGAGCGAGAGCTCAAGCGCAATAAACAAGTAATGGTGTTCCTTAACCGCCGCGGCTTTTCACCTACCTTAATTTGTCACGAATGTGCATGGGTGAGCGAGTGTCATCGATGTAGTACCAGCGCGACCTACCACAAGCGCCTACACAGTTTAATTTGTCACCATTGTGGCGAGCATAATTTAGTACCACCACAATGTCCTAATTGCGGTAGCACACAAATTATCCCTGTTGGTAAAGGCACGGAACAACTTGAAGAATTCTTAAGCGAATATTTTCCTGACACGCCGATTACCCGCATCGATCGCGATTCAACACGTAAAAAAGGCAGTCTAGAAGAAGCGCTTAATGAAATTAATTTGGGAACTTCTCGCATTCTAGTTGGCACCCAAATGTTAGCCAAAGGCCACCATTTTTCAGAGGTTTCACTCGTTGTCATTATTGATGTTGACGCCGGACTCTATTCATACGATTTTCGCGCGACTGAGCATTTAGCCCAACTCGCAACGCAAGTTGCAGGACGTGCTGGTAGAAGTGGAGAAGCGGGAACCGTTCTGTTGCAAACCCATTTTCCGGAACATCCGCTATTGCAGGATCTGGTAAACAATGGCTATCAGGATTTTGCACGATATGCCTTATCGGAACGTCAAGAGACGCAACTGCCGCCGTTTTCTTTCTTATCAGTCGTACGTGCAGAAGCGCATAACCTTGACGATGTATTAAACTTTTTAAATAATCTTATTCCCGTTGAATTGCCCCATGGTATACAATTGCTAGGCCCAATACCGGCACCTTTGGAACGCGTCGCGGGAAAATACCGTTATCAGCTTCATATTCAAGCTGACAATAGAACACAATTACACAACTACCTAGGCCAACTGGTTGACTATATTACTCAGCTAAAAGTGAGCAACAAAGTTCGTTGGAACCTAGATATTGATCCAATTAATTTAACTTAAACATTAGATACATAAAATTATGGCTCAACACGATCACATAAATAAACGCCGACCGAAGAAAAAAGAGGCACCAACAAAAAAGCCTTTTCCGATATTTTCTGCTGTGATTGCAGCTATGATGCTGATTTTACTTGGCTATGGATTATATTATATTTCGCAAAATAGTGCGTCCCAGCCAAAACCTGAAACGAAAAAAACTAAACCTGTTGCAGCTCAGCCTGAAAAACAGCTGCCAACCGAGCCAGATTTCATTCACAAAATGAAACATGACGAAGTTGAAGTCAAAGTCACCAAAGTAAAAGACAAAGGTCCTCACCGCCTGCAATGTGCATCGCTTCGCAGTGAAGACGATGCGCACGCGCTAAAAGCACAAATCGCTTTTAAAACAGGTATGATTGCTGAGGTTGATCGCAGTGTTGGAAAGAATGGCATTTGGTATCGTGTGCGTATTGGTCCGTTTGACAACAAACGTGATGCTGAAAGTGCAAACAACAAAATTCATCGCCAACGAATGCAGCGCTGTACCGTGCAGGCGATGCCTAAACCAAAAACACAATAGTTTTGCTGTGCCATACACCTGTATGGCACATAACACCTCTGTGCATAAACAATTAGTAAAAGATTGCTGGTCGACGCTCAAAAGCAACTTGAAAACGCTAATTGTTCCCCCATATTTAAAGTAATTCAATTTATTCGAGTTGGTAAATGACATTGCATGATGTTTGAATTTGCCCATCTTGTAAGGAAAAATATGACTACAATCGTATCGGTACGTCGCGAAGGCAAAGTAGTAATTGGCGGCGATGGCCAAGTTAGCCTTGGCAATACTGTAATGAAAGGCAATGCTAAAAAAGTGCGCCGTCTCTATAACGGCAAAGTACTCGCTGGATTCGCTGGCGGTACCGCCGATGCTTTTACACTATTTGAACGCTTTGAAAGTAAATTAGAAATGCATCAAGGCCACTTAACCAAAGCGGCCGTCGAAATGGCAAAAGACTGGCGTACAGATCGTGCTTTAAGAAAATTAGAAGCGCTTCTTGCCGTCGCAGACGAAACTGCGTCACTCATCATCACAGGTAATGGGGATGTTGTGCAACCAGAGCATGACCTGATTGCAATCGGCAGCGGCGGAAACTTTGCCCAAGCAGCAGCAACCGCACTGCTAGAAAACACCGAATTGAGTGCACGCGAAATTGCAGAGAAAAGCTTAAAGATTGCAGGTGATATTTGCGTATTCACAAACAACTTCCAAACTATTGAAGAATTAGGGTAGTAAAGACTATGTCAGCAATGACTCCAAGAGAAATCGTTCATGAATTAGACCAACATATTATCGGTCAAAAAAATGCAAAAAAAGCTGTTGCTATTGCCCTAAGAAATCGCTGGCGTCGAATGCAACTCGATGAAGATTTACGCAACGAAGTAACACCTAAAAACATTCTTATGATAGGACCTACTGGCGTAGGTAAAACCGAAATTGCTCGCCGCTTAGCTAAGCTGGCGAATGCGCCATTTATCAAAGTCGAAGCAACAAAATTTACTGAAGTGGGTTACGTTGGTAAAGAAGTTGAAACTATCATTCGTGATTTAGCTGACATCGCAATCAAAATGACGCGCGAGCAACAAACTAAGAAATTTAGACATCGCGCTGAAGAAGCTGCAGAAGAGCGTATTTTAGATGCGCTATTACCACCAGCAAGAGATACCTGGGGACAGCAGCAAGAAAGCGAAAACTCATCAACTCGCCAAACATTTCGCAAAAAATTACGTGAAGGTCAGTTAGACGATAAAGAAATTGAAATTGACCTTGCACAAACGCCAATGGGTGTCGAAATTATGGCGCCTCCGGGTATGGAAGAAATGACGAGTCAGCTGCAAAACATGTTCCAAAACATGGGAACTGAAAAAACAAGTAAACGCAAAATGAAAATAAAAGATGCGTTTAAACAACTTGTTGAAGAGGAAGCAGGCAAACTCGTCAATCCCGAAGAACTGAAAGAACAAGCGATCGCTTCAGTAGAGCAAAATGGTATCGTGTTTATTGATGAAATCGATAAAATTTGTAAACGCGGTGAAGCATCGGGCCCAGATGTGAGCCGTGAAGGCGTGCAACGAGATTTACTGCCACTTGTTGAAGGTTCAACGGTAAGTACCAAACACGGTATGATCAAAACTGACCATATTTTGTTTGTTGCATCTGGCGCATTCCAAATGGCCAAACCGTCAGACCTAATTCCAGAATTACAAGGTCGCTTGCCAATTCGCGTTGAATTAGAAGCGCTCTCGTCTGCAGATTTCAAACGTATTTTGACTGAGCCTCATGCATCGCTCACAGAGCAATACCAAGCATTAATGGCAACGGAAGGTGTTTCAATCAACTTTACTACTGAAGCAATTGAAAAAATCGCTGAAGCCGCTTGGCAAGTAAACGAAAAAACCGAAAATATTGGTGCGCGCCGCCTGCATACAGTGATGGAACGCCTGATGGAGGAAATATCTTATGATGCCTCGGAAAAACACGGTGAACAACTGCAAATCGACGACGCATACGTTGAGCGTTATTTAGGCGAGCTAGTACAAGACGAAGACTTAAGTCGCTTCATTTTATAATCAGACAAGCGCTGCAATTGCAGCGCTTTTGTTTTCATTCAGAGTATCTATATGCTAGTTCATAAAGTTCACTACCACACAAAGTCAAAAACACTCGATGTCTATTTCGACAACCAGCGAAACGTACAGTTTAGTGCCGAGTTTTTACGTGTGCACTCGCCATCAGCAGAGGTCAAAGGACACGGCTCTGCAAAACTAGTAATTAATAAAAAAGACATTGAAATTACCAACATTAGTCAAGTCGGCCACTATGCAATCAAGCTGGTTTTTAGCGATGGACACGACAATGGTTTATATAGCTGGCAATACTTGTATCAGCTCGCCCAAAACCAAACACAAATGTGGCAAGACTATCTCGCAGCCCTTAAACAACACAAAGCACCGCGAGATTCATCAATACCAATCAAGTTTACACCGTGAATTTCGCTACGGCTTTGTGTAACACCGCAGCTTGAGTTGATACTTCCTCTGATGTTTGTGCATTTGTTGCAGTATGTTCCGCTGCTTCTTCAGCGATATCACGAATTCTCACTACATTTTTATTCACCTCTGATGCCACATGATTTTGTTCATCAATTGCAGTCGCGATTTGCGTACTCATATCCATAATATTTTGCACATCAATAGTAATCGACAATAACAGCTCACCCGCTTTTTGAGCTTGCGCTGCACTTTCATCACCTTGGCGTTGACACAAGTCCATCAGTGACACCACTTCTTGAGTACGTGATTGCAGTGTGGTAATGATGCTTTCAATTTCTTGTGTAGAGTCTTGCGTGCGCTGTGCCAACGATCTGACCTCATCTGCCACAACCGCAAAACCTCTGCCCTGCTCACCGGCACGCGCCGCTTCGATGGCTGCATTAAGCGCCAACAAGTTTGTTTGCTCTGCAATTCCTCTAATTACATCCAACACCGAGCCGATGGTTTCACCGTCTTTTTCCAATTGCGAGACAACTTCTGACGCACCACCAAGTGAATTTGAAAGTTCAGAGATACGTGACACTGTCGAATCAACTTCGTCTTTTCCTGACATCGCACTAACATTTGTCGATTCTGCTTTTTTCGCCGCTTCTTCGGTATTAATTGATATATCTTGAATAGTCGCTTGCATTTGAGTCGCCGCAGTTGCCACCATATCAGCTTCATGCAGCTGGTCTTGCATACCCGCACTAGTTGCAGATGTGGTATTGGCTAAATTTTCAGTGGCAACATTAAGCGTATTCGTTGCACTGTTTACTTCGTAAATCAAATCTTTGAAATCGTCGATAAGAGAGTCAAAGTCTTTAGTCATTAAGCCAATTTCATCTTCACTATCTCTATCTACATGTAAGGTTAAATTGTTTTCACCACGAATTTTATGAATGACTTCACACACTTTATTAATTGGCGTAATTATCGATAAACTTGTCAAATAAACAAAAAACAGGACCACTACTGACGCCACCGCAAAAATCACCAGTGCAACCACTTTTGTAACATCTGCGGATTCTTGAATTTCTTCTTCAGTTTGCTGCACCATTCTATTTATAATTTGGTCACTTTTTTCAACGCTTTCCGCCAATTGAGCTAAAGCTCCAGATTGCAAATTAAAACCTAGTCGCTCCTGTGCTAATACCAGATTACCAAATTCTTTTTGATAAGTTTCAACATGACTTAACAGCTGATTGACGTACGACATATCACTGCGCAAATTACTAATTTCGGTTTTGAAGCTTTCGATGTTTTTGTTAAAGCGGGTTAAATACTTTTTATCGAGCCGCAACATAAAATCCTTTTCATTGCGCCTTAGCTGCAACATTGAAACCAACAACGAAGTGTTATTTTGCTGCTTTAACAACGTCTCGACTTCATGAACAGCGGCCCGTAACCGGCCATATGCGGCGTCTTTTGGATGCAAACCAATTTGCTTTTGTAATGTAACAACTTTGTCAAAGTCAGCTTTATATTGCCCGACGTATGTTTGTAATTGCTCTAAAGTCGATGAGTCTAACCCGAGTTCAGCATACAGTGCTTCGAGCTGCGCTTGGCTTTTTTGCATTTCATTGTATTCAGATTGAAAGCTATCAAGCGAACTCTGCTGTTTATAAAATAAAAAGTTTTTTTCATGCTTTCGTAACGTGAGCTCATGAATATTCATTTCTTCAGCAAGCTTAATTGTGTTGTTGAGCTTTAACATGGTATTTGCTTCAAACAAGATCACAATTAACAACACCAACATCGCCACAGCAACCAGTGCTGCATTAATTTGTAGACGCCGTTTAATTGTTAATTTTTGTAGGAAATCCATAAGCACTCCAGTAATTTGAGTTTTAAGTTGGCATGTTAAATTGCGACTTTATTAACAAAGTATAGAAGCAAATTGAGGTTAAGCTAATACAACACTAAAACTTGTCGAAACTAGCATTTAGATCAATTGTATTAATCCTTTAGCGAGGTATACTGAGCAAGTAACGTGACTATCAAATTTGGAGCCTTATATGGAAATCAACACCTCAGATCTGTGTGATCAGTTTGCAGATACCATTGATGTACTCGACCCCCTGTTTATCAACTTTGGCGGTTGCGGCGCTTTTGGTGGGCAAATTAAAACAGTAAAATGTTTTGAGTCAAATGGTGTGATCCGTGAGCTATTAAGTGAAGATGGCAGTGGTAAAGTACTACTTGTCGATGGAGGCGGCTCCACACGTCGCGCATTGATTGATATTGAGCTCGCCGAACTCGCGCTCGATAATCAATGGGAAGGCATCATAGTTTACGGTAGCGTACGACATGTTAGTGAACTTGAAGAACTAGACCTGGGCATTCAAGCAATCGCGTCAATTCCGGTTGGGGCTGACGATAGTTCCATTGGTGAAAGTCAAATTCCAGTTAATTTCGCCGGTGTCTCCTTTTTTGATGGTGACTTCATTTATGCAGACAGCACAGGCATCGTTTTATCACAAGATGAACTTGAATTTGACGAGACCGAAGAATAACGATGAATGCGCTAAAAGTTTACAATGAGCACAGTATTCAACGTTACTGCAGCCAACGAGATAACGAACGCCGTATTTGGCAAGATATTTCATTTCTGACTCCCGGTAACGACCTAAAACGTGCGTTACAAGATGCCGCAGAGTTTGGTATCAAATATGTAATATTAGGATTGCCTGAAGATATCGGTCCACGAGCTAATCTCGGCTCAGGAGGTGCCGAACTTGGCTGGCAAGCATTTCTCTCTCGTTTTCTAAACCTACAATCAAATCGTTATATAGCGACGCAGAAAATTTTACTACTTGGCGAGCTCGATTTTAGTTTTCAATTAAAACAAGCTGAAGGTCTTGATGCCAGCGAGCCTGAATCTTTACTGCAGCTGCGTAATTTATGCAGCGAAATTGATGACCTTACCGTACCGGTATTACAAGATATTTTTGCGGCAGGGTTAGAACCCATTATTATCGGTGGTGGGCACAACAATTGTTATCCAATTATTACTGCGCTACATAAAGTGAGTGCGCAAACAGTCAATGCAGTGAACTTAGACCCGCATGCCGATTTTAGAGCCATCGAAGGTCGTCATAGTGGTAATGGCTTTCATTACGCACACAGAGACGGCAGTTTAAACGATTACCATGTACTTGCATTACATCAATACAAAAACAACGAAGCTATTTTTGATGCTATGAAGCAAGCTGGTTATAGCTATAACTCATACCAATCTATTTTTACACGAAGAGAGCTCAGCTTCGAACAAGCTTGTACGCAAATAAGACAGCGTATGAGCAGCTACCACAACCCTTTGGGTATTGAAGTTGATGTCGACTGTATTTCAAATATGCCAGTCAGTGCATACACTAATTGTGGCATTTCTGTCGCGGATGCCGAGTACTTTGTCCATAATTTGGCCCAATCCCAAAACACTGCTTACTTACACTTATGTGAAGCAGCTCCCGCTACCCATGCAGCCGGTGTCGAGCAAGGTATGAATGAAGCAGGTCAAGTACTATCCGCTTTGGTCACAAGCTACCTTTATAGTAGAGAACAAGTGATTCAGAAATAATACATCCTTTACCCAGTTGTTGATTAAAAAAAGAGGCCTATGTGCCTCTTAAAGGTCAAAACACCTAATATGGACGTTTGTTATCGTCTAGTTTCTTTTGCCATTGTTTAACCCAACCGATAATCCCCTGGGTTGAAATTGGGCGTGTAAATAAATAGCCCTGAGCGGCATCGCACTTCATGGTAGTAATATGTGTATAATGAACCTCTGACTCAACTCCTTCACAAATTACTTTGACATTCAAACTATTACTCATGTCGATAATGCCACTTAGCAAACTGCGCGAGTTCACATTTTCTGTTAACTCCCGAACAATCGAGCCGTCCACTTTAACGAAACCAAGCGGCATCCGCGGTAATTGCGATAGCAGCAATGGCGCCGCCCCTAAATCATCTAAACACACACTCACATTTAACGCTTTTAAACGGCGTAGAATTCCATCACCATGATCATCGAGTTCAGAAAAAACTTGTGCAGGGCATTCAATAATCATCTCACTGCTGATCAAATCGTGTTCTTTTTTTTGCGCCTCAATAAATTCGATAAACTCATCTTGTAATAATTCAGGCCCAAATAAATTTACACTTACGGGAATATGAATCCCTTCCAACTTCAACGCTAAGCCAAGTTCTGCAGCTTTAACAACCACCCAACGAGCAATCTGCATTGTCAAACCTGCTAATCGAATTTCAGTAATAAAATCACTGGCTTCAAGTGTTCCTCGACTAGGGTGATGCCAACGCAATAAAAGTTCAAGAAATTCAATTGAATTATCTTTCATATTGACCACAGGTTGAAAATAAAGCTGTAACTCATCTTCAATGTTAATTTGCTTTAAGTCGTGTAATAAATCGAGCTGTTGCTGATGTTTTTCGGCTAATTCAGGCGTAAATTCAACACACCAAAATTGCTTCGAGGTTTGCTCTATCGCCAAGTAACAATTGGCGATAACTTCCTCTACACCGGCTCGTTTATCATCTTTCGCATAAGCCGCACTTAAGATTACCTCGGCATTCGCATTCGATATCGACACGGGGTTCTCAATTAATTCATGAATTTGATAAATCAATTTTTGATGCAAGTGTTGTTCAATATCGGTATCTACGGCAAAAACATAATCTACGCCGGACAGGTGCGTTAAGTAAGCTGTCTCACCACCTTTTTTCATCGGCATTACATATTGACTGGCTAATAGCCGGTTGATTTTGCTACTCACTTGCGCCAGCACTAAATCGCCAAACTCATGGCCTAAATTATGATTAACTGCTGCAATACCATCTAGCTTAATCAACACCACCACTTTGCTCGGCGATACCGCCAGCCATTCTTTATAAGTGTTAATAAATGTCGAGCGATCAGGTAACAAATTTTGTTCGTCAATAGTAAGCGGCTTATTTTGAGTCAAAGAACGCAACTTACTTTGCGTGTACCAGTGACTGCCAATAACGACAAATAACTGCTTTGCTACAATAACAAACACTGACCACGCAGGTGAGAGGTGCGTTAGATAAACAATTGTCGTGACAACTAAAAATAATAATAACCAGCTGCCCGAAATCATGAGTGCTCGCTTAACACCTTTGATTTTGGTTACAAACAGTGTTTCTGCAAGTAAAAATATCGTGACAAAAGCAAGTACCCATAGCTGGGCTGTTGCTAAGAAAGCCAAGCAACTTACCCCAATCACTAAATCAATGATACGACGAACACTATTTTGAGTTATTAAAATAGTGCATAACCAGCTACTTAATAACATACCAGCGATAAGTCCGCCGTAGAGTATTGGCATCGTGCTATCCGACGCTGCAAAACTAATGCTTGGCGTCACCAGCAACAGCACAACAAACAGCTTTAACATAGTCATTAAATCTTCCTACATACTCGTTATTTCACAACTTCACCGTTAATCCATAAGGCTAACAAAGGATTAACACCATACTGATAAGCGAGCTCCGCTGGCGTTTCAATATCCCATAATGCCAAGTCCGCTTTAAGCCCTGCACGGATTATTCCGCGGTCGTTAAAACCAAGTGCAGCGGCAGCGTGACAAGTCACCCCTTGTAGTGCTTGTTCAGGTGTTAATTTAAATAAAGTACAGGCCATGTTTAACATCAATTTTAACGAGCAAATAGGCGATGTACCTGGGTTAAAATCTGATGCAATAGCCATTGGCACGTTATGTTTTAGCAATAAATCTATCGGTGGCAGCTGTGTTTCTCTCAATACATAAAATGCGCCGGGTAATAGTACGGCAACCGTACCGGCTTGTGCCATCGCTTGCACACCTTGTTCATCAAGATATTCAATATGATCCGCCGATAGTCCGTTAAATTCCGAAACCAGTTCAGCACCACGCAAATTCGATAATTGTTCCGCATGCAATTTAACCGGCAAGCCAAGAGTACGTGCTTTTTCAAATACCTTTCGTGTTTGCGCATTCGAAAAACCAACTCCTTCGCAAAAAGCGTCCACCGCATCGGCGAGGCCTAGCTTTGCTACTCTTGGCATCATTTCATCACACACTAAATCAATGTAGGCGTCACTATCGTCTTTGTACTCAGGCGGCAACGCATGTGCGCCTAAAAATGTTTTTTGAATATTGATCGGGTGATGTTGGTCAAGTAAATCGGCCACTTCAAGCATTTTTATCTCGCTATCAATATCCAGACCATAGCCAGATTTAATTTCAATGCTGGTCACACCTTCATTCAGAAAGGTTTGCAATCGTTTATTCGCGCTGACAAACAACTCTTCTCTATCCGCTGCACGTGTCGCTTTCACCGTCGAAACTATGCCACCGCCTTGCGCCGCAATTTCTTGATATGATACGCCGTTTAAGCGCGCTTCAAATTCTTTTGCTCGACTTCCTGCAAAGACTAAATGTGTATGACAATCAATTAACCCCGGCGTGATCCACTTTCCTTTACCTGACACTGTGGGTGTCGTTAAATGATCAAACTCAGGTAACTCAGCCATCGGCCCACACCATACAATTTCATCACCTTTAATCGCCAGTGCTGCGTTTTCAATAATACCGTAGGCCGACTTTATATTTGGATCCATCGTCGCGATATTGACATCTAAAATTACGTGATCGAATTGCATGTTACTTTCTTCTCATTTAAAAACTCGGTTCAGTTTACCAAGTGTACTTGTATATACAAGGTAGATGTGTCATCTTTTAATCATTCGTTATTTCACTATAGCGCGACTTAACCATGTCTCAACCTAAATTTGCACAAATTAAGCAATATATTATTAACAATATAAAAACGGGCACCTGGGAGCAGCACAGTCGTGTACCATCAGAAAACGAACTGGCCGAACAATTTAGCGTAAGTAGAATGACAGCAAGACGCGCCCTCACTGAGCTAACCGACACCGGAATCCTCACTCGAAGTCAAGGTTTAGGTACGTTTGTCGCGAGCTTTAAGTCACAGTCTTCACTTCTTGAAATACGCAATATTGCTGATGAAATAAAAGAACGCGGCAGTGCATATAGTTGTAACGTAGAAACCCTTGAATCAATGGCAGCAATAGCTCCCATCGCTATTGCTCTGGGTGTCGAAGAAAATAGCTTAGTATATCGTAGTGTCATTGTGCATTTTGAAAATGGCGGGCCAATTCAAGTTGAAGAACGTTTTGTAAACCCCAAATTTGCACAGCATTATTTACAGCAAAACTTCACACAAATTACGCCACACGAGTATTTGTCTCAAGTCGCACCGCTGACTGAAGCTCGTCATACAGTCGAAGCTATTTCGCCATCGGCACAGGTATGCCAATGGCTTGACTTGTATAACGAAGAACCTTGCCTACAAGTTATCCGTCGAACATGGTCATCTCACGGCGTAGTGAGTTTCACACGTTTAATATCACCAGGGAAAAAATATCGACTAGGTGGCCATTTAACGTTTAAACGTTAACGGGAATTTATATTTCGCGTAAAAGTTCACCATATTGATAAGTAAAAGGTAATTGCGTCAACTTTGCGCCGCTTACTACTTTTTTAATTGCCGCCTTACCATTAAATACCGGATTTGGCAGTGATAACTTGTCGGCTGCAGCACCGTAAAAAGCGCTTTTTGAAGGATGCTCTGGCGCAACACAATTATAAATCGCATCACAGCGCGACCAATTATCGAATAAACAGTGAATAGCTTGCACGCAGTCAGCTTGATGAACCATATTTACGGTATCATCGCCGCACGAAGTTAATTCTTTACCCGCCAAAAAACGTCCTGGATGTCTGTTCGGACCAAAGAGCCCAGCAAACCGCAGTACTTTACCACCTTGATTAAGCACTGTCGTTTCAGCGCGAGCCATACGTTGCTGTCGCTCCGTAACCAATTGATACTGGCTATTTTCGTCAAATTGTTTGCTTTCATTTGGGTAAATTGCGGTTGACGAAGCCATTAAAAAACCGCGACAGTTTAGCTTAGCACTTAACATGAGTGCCGCATCTAAATAGTGAAAATAACTTTGTTGTGCGAGCGCTGTTCGCCCAGCAGGAATACAAAAAAACCAAAAGGCATTACCTAATTCAATTGAGTGGCTAAGTTGACCGGACTCAAGCGAGAACTGAGTTGTAATATCGCTATTTAATTTTTTAATGTCTCGCGTTGTGGTGGCCACTTGCCAGCCATGCTGGCGCAAATGTTTCGCTACAGCAAGGCCAAGCCAACCAGCGCCAATAATCACCGCTTTATTCATGTGTTAGTCTTCATAACCATTGGGGTTTTCATGTTGCCAACGCCACGCATCTTTTAGCATGTCATCTAGACCGAATTCAGCTTGCCAACCTAACTCCTGTTTTGCTAGCGACACATCGGCATAGCACGCAGCTATATCACCCGGGCGACGCGGTAAAACTTTATATGTCACAGTTTGACCTGTGACAGACTCAAAGGCGTTGACCATCTCAAGTACGGAATATCCTGTTCCGGTGCCTAGGTTATAAATATGAATGCCTGTGTATTGTGATACTTTCTCAATTGCTTTTAAATGCCCAACAGCTAAATCAACAACATGGATGTAGTCACGAACCCCGGTGCCATCGGGAGTTTCGTAATCATCACCAAATACCCCTAAACACTCGAGTTTACCTACGGCCACTTGCGAAATATAAGGCAATAAATTATTTGGCACACCATTGGGATCTTCGCCAATTAAGCCTGACTGATGCGCTCCTACAGGATTAAAATAACGCAATATCGCAATCGCCCACCGCGGATCAGATTTAGCAAGATCCCGTAACTGTAACTCAATCATGTATTTTGATGTACCATATGGATTGGTTGTGCCGCCCACAGTCGATGATTCAGTTAACGGCAACGTTTCAGGGTCGCCATAAACCGTCGCAGATGAACTAAAGACCAAATTAAACACGCCGGCATCACTCATCGCATGCAGTAAAGTTAACGTTCCTTGCACATTAGTTTGATAATACATTAGTGGGTTGGCAACAGATTCACCTACAGCTTTTAAACCGGCAAAATGCACTACGCAGCTAATCTGATGTTGAGCAAAAACAGCATCTAAAAAGGGCTTATCGAGAATATCCCCCTGATAAAAAGTCACTTTTTTATCAGCTAAATATTCCACGCGACTCAATGAATGAAGCGATGAGTTACTCAGATTATCGATCACAACGACATCGTCATCTTGGTTTAATAACTCCAGCACAGTATGTGAGCCAATGTAGCCTGCACCACCGGTAACTAATATCGACATTGCAATTTCCTTTTGGTTTTTTATCTCTTTAGTTTAACCCAATTCTCACAATGAGAAACGATTTTTCTACTGCTCCTGACAAACATCACAGCGACTATTTTTTGTTAAATTAAACTGTTGCTGTGCCATCGTTTCACCATTGAATTGAATAAATGTCGCATCTAACGACTTACCTAACAAGCCATTTATCGCCGCATTTGCTTGCATTGAACCTATCACACCAAGTATTGGGCTCATGACACCAAGTGTACTGCAATTTTGTACTGAGTCTTGCTTAACTTTTGGAAACAAACATGCGTAACAGGGGCTTAAAGCAGAATCATTAGGAAAGATGGCCAATTGCCCTTGTTGCTGCATTGCTGCTCCCGATATCAACGGAATGCGATGCTTTTTGGCGAGTGTGTTAACTAAATAGCGGGTGTCAAAATTATCACTGCAATCAAGCACAAGGTCGACCTGACAAAATAAATCATCCGCATTGTCACTTGTCAGCAGTTGTTCAACGACATGCACCTCTATTTGGTTATTGAGTGCCTGCAATGTTTTTGCAGCGGCTCTCACTTTACTTTGACCTAAATGGTTCACTTTATACAGTATTTGACGTTGTAAATTCGATAACTCAACCTTATCTTGATCAATTAAGATCAGTTTACCAACTCCTGCTGCTGCCAAATACAGTGACACAGGCGAACCTAGCCCGCCAACACCGACGATTAGCACTCGGCTATTCTTCAGTTTTAATTGACCAGTTTCGCCGATATCTTGCAGCATCATTTGCCGCGAGTAACGAATTTTTTCTTTATCACTTAACACACTAAGACCTGTTCAAGTTGTGCCATCGCAGCTTCTGGATCGTTCGCTTCTGTAATAGCTCGAACCACAGCAATACTTCCAACTCCAGTTTGTGCAACTGATTCCGCGCGTTCTAAATCGATACCACCAATGGCAACCATTGGGTACTCATTCATTAGCGGGACGAAATGACGCAACTTTTCAAGCCCTTGAATTTGCCCTGTCATATCTTTTGTAGTGGTTGGGTAGATTGCACCAAACGCCAAATAACTCGGGCGATAATTGTGCGCTCGAAGCATCTCATAAAAACCATGAGTACTGACACCTAATTTTAACCCAGCTGCTTTTATGTCGGCCAAATTGGCCACACTTAAGTCTTCTTGCCCGAGATGAACGCCATAGGCCTTATACTTAATCGCAAGTTGCCAATAATCGTTTATAAACAAACGCGCATTATATTTTTCGCCGAGCGTCACTGCGGTAGCAATTTGTTCTTCAAGACCTGGGTCTTGAGCATTTTTAATTCGTAATTGAACTGTTTTTATTCCTGCCTTTAAGCAGCGTTCAATCCAATCCAGACTATCGACAACGGGATAAATACCTAAGTTGCGCGTTTCGATGCGCGCAAATTCACGAGCACTCACTTGTTCTGAATCTGGCTCCAAATCGAGCTCTTGACCGAGCCATGAATCCGCTTCAACCACCTCAGGATAATCAGATAGTGTATGCGGAAAACCGCCATGCGCAACAGGCCCAATCCCTTGTCCGTAGCGAGTTGCCAAACGCAGACCTTGATTAATGTAGGCCTTGGCCAGAATAAAGGCATCTTTTAATGGATACTGTTTGCTTAAATTGGCCGCAACCACGCTCGCGAATGTGCATCCGGTTCCATGCGAATGTGGCACGTGCAAGGTCTTACTTGCCAGCCAATACGTATTCTCACCATCTTGGCAATAATCAACACAATACCCTTTTGGATAATCCCAATGGCCACCTTTAATAATCACAGCTTTCACACCAAGTTGCATAAATGCACGGGCGGCATCATCAACTGCGCTTGGGCCAATTAAATACACACCGGTTATCAATTGGGTTTCATTAGTATTTGGCGTTATAACATCCACCTGTGGCAGCAGTTCTGATTTAACAACCGGCAAAATATCTTCTTCAGTAAGCTGATCACCGCTTGACGCAATCGCAACAGGATCATAAACAACGATGGGAGGGTTAGGCCACGTCGTTTTGTAGCGCTTTAGGGTATTTGCAATAAATTCGACTTGCTGTTCATTTGCCAACATACCAATTTTTATCACTGCCGCATGACGGTCTTGCTCTAGGGCATCGAGCTGTGATTCAAGAACGCGGATGCTGGTTGCATTTATTTCTTCAACCCCCATGCTATTTTGTGCAGTCAACGCCGTAATAACGCTACATGCATGTACATCAAAGCTATGCGCAGCTTTAATATCCGCTTGAATTCCAGCTCCACCACTTGAGTCTGAGCCGGCGATTGTCCAAATTATGTTATTCATTTATTACCGAAAAATGTACGTTACTTTGCTAAGTTGATTTTAAGCTATATTAGCCATTTTGATGCCAAAATGGCATACCTAGTGTTGGCGTAGAGGGTTTTGCCAAGTCTTTTTCAGGCATAGCCTGTGCCAAATATGCCGCCCTGCCCGCATTTACAGCATTAGCAAAAGCGCGAGCCATAACAACAGGGTCGCCCGCTTGAGCAATGGCACTATTGAGTAACACTGCATCATAGCCCATTTCCATCGCCATACAGGCATGTGACGGTAATCCCAAACCTGCATCGATCAGCAGCGTGGTATTGGGCAAGCGTTCACGAATTGTTTTCAAATTATATGGGTTCAACAACCCCTTACCGGTGCCAATCGGAGCACCCCACGGCATCAGTACTTCGCATCCTAAATCGACTAACTTTTGGCAAATTACTAAATCGTCCGTGCAATACGGAAGTACTTGAAAACCCTGTTCAATTAATATTTTAGTCGCCTCTAATAATGCGATTGGGTCAGGTTGTAAATTGTACTCATCACCAATTAACTCAAGTTTAATCCAATTCGTATTGAAAACTTCTCGGCACATTTGAGCTAAGGTGACCGCCTCATTGACACTGTGGCAGCCAGCCGTATTTGGTAGCACATGTTTGTTGGTATCTTTAATAAGCTGCCAAAAATCAGCGCCTTCAGAGGCACTGCCTTGACGACGAAGCGACACAGTCACTACATCGGACTGTGCAGCCACTATTGATTCTTGCATAATTGCGGGCGACGGATACAAGGCCGAGCCAATAAATAGTCGACTCGCTAGATCTGTACCATAAATAGAAAGTAGATCTTGCATTTATCCCCCTTGAATTGGTGACAGTATTTCAACTTGATCACCCTCGTTTAGTAATAAAACGTCGCACTGCTCGCGCGGCACAAACTGTGCATTTACCGCGACCGCATAAGGCTCTTGCGCCTCTAACAAATTAAGTAAGCTCAGAACATGAGTAACTTCTGAAAATTCTTTTTGCTCACCATTAACAATTAATTTCATTCTTTTTCTCACAAACTTGTTTTGCAATTGCAACAGCTTTAGCCGCATATATTGGCGCCAATAAATAACCGTGCCGATAGAGACCATTAATTCGAACGACGTTCCCGTCACAATTAATGACAGGACGATTATCTGGAAGGCTCGGACGCAACCCAGCTGACATCTCAATGATCTCAGCTTCAGCAAAACCACTGTGCACCGTGTATGCGGCTGACAGCAACTCCATCGCCGATCGCAGTGTCATTGAACGCATCGATTGAGATTCGATTTCCGTAGCACCAATGACAAACTCATGATTTGGCTTAGGCACAATATAAATTGGGTATCTTGGGTGCATTAATCGAATTGGGCGCTTTAAATTGACCTCTGGCGCATGTAATCGGATCACTTCACCTCGCACTCCACGTAGTTGTGCCAAAACATTTTTAGCGCCAAGTCCTCGGCAATCCAAAACACAATCAAAGCGACTTAAATTTGGCTGCGCATCACAATTCTCATAAAAAGAAACATCTGTTCCTTGAAGCTGTGCGAAACTAGCCTCATAAAATTGCCGATTATCCAATTGTCCTTCACATGGTAAATAAAAGCCCTGTTGAAAACGCCCAGCTAATTCAGGCTCCAGCTGACCAATTTCATGTTTCGTGACTGTGATAGCTTGGTGTTGCTCTATCGATTTAATTCGCTGGCCAAATGAGTGTAAGTCACCTTTATCTTGAGCATGTGCTACGACCAAACTTCCTTGCTGTTGAAAAAACACTGGCTTATCAAGCTGTGAAATCACCTTTTGCCAAAGTGATATTGCTGCCAGTCCTTGTTCACTTAAATCGCGCTCACAGGCAACGGATTCAGCAAGCGGCGCCAACATGGCGGCAGCCACAAAGCCTGCGCTTTGCTCGCCAGTTAAACTGCCCTTTTCATAAATGCTTAACTCGGTCTCTTTGTACAATTCAAGTGCACATAATCGTCCCATTAAACCAAAGCCAAGAATAGCAACACACGGTTTTCTCATTTACACTCCAAAAAAGGCCATCTAATCAAGATGGCCTTTTAACATTTAAACCTGTTGATAAATTTCCGAACCGGACGCCTTGAATTCATCTGATTTGGCTTTCATTTCGGCTTCAACATCAATCATTTTGACCTCAATTGCTTGTGCATCGTTAATATCGACCCCTTGCAATTGCAAATCATTGGCGTAGTCACGCACTTCTTGAGTGATTTTCATCGAACAGAATTTAGGACCACACATAGAACAAAAGTGCGCAACTTTACCCGATTCTTGCGGTAATGTTTCATCGTGATACTCGAGCGCTCGCTGTGGATCAAGGCCTAGATTAAATTGATCGTGCCAACGGAATTCGAAACGCGCTTTTGATAACGCATTGTCGCGCACTTGGGCTCCAGGGTGGCCTTTTGCAAGATCTGCCGCATGTGCCGCAATTTTATAAGTAATTAAGCCTTCTTTAACGTCTTCCTTATTTGGCAAGCCTAAATGTTCCTTCGGCGTTACATAACACAACATGGCACACCCATACCAAGCTATTTGAGCAGCACCGATGCCTGACGTAAAGTGGTCATAACCTGGTGCGATATCGGTTGTTAATGGACCTAAGGTATAGAAAGGTGCTTCATGACAATGCTCAAGCTGTTCTTCCATATTGGCTTTGATCATATGCATCGGCACATGTCCTGGACCTTCAATGAAAACCTGTACATCGTGTTGCCAAGCAATTTTTGTCAGCTCACCTAACGTACGCAGCTCGGCAAATTGCGCTTCATCATTGGCATCAGCAATCGAGCCCGGTCGTAAGCCATCTCCCAATGAGAAACACACATCATATTGCTTCATGATTTCGCAAATATCTTCGAAATGCGTATATAAAAAGTTCTCTTTATGATGAGCTAAACACCACTTTGCCATAATCGAGCCACCACGCGATACGATACCCGTAACGCGCTTGGCCGTCATCGGAACATAGCGCAGCAACACGCCGGCATGAATGGTAAAATAATCAACGCCCTGTTCTGCCTGCTCGATCAACGTGTCACGGAATATCTCCCAGGTTAAGTCTTCAGCAACACCATTTACTTTTTCAAGCGCCTGATAGATAGGCACAGTACCAATTGGCACAGGTGAGTTACGTACAACCCATTCACGCGTTTCATGAATATAGCGACCTGTCGACAGATCCATAACAGTATCGGCACCCCAGCGCGTTGACCATACTAATTTTTCAACTTCTTCTTCGATCGAGCTAGAAACCGACGAGTTACCAATATTCGCATTCACTTTAACTAAAAAGTTGCGACCCACTATCATAGGTTCTGATTCAGGGTGATTAATATTGTTTGGTAAAATAGCGCGGCCGCGTGCAATTTCATCTCGCACAAATTCAGGGGTTATAAAATCGGGAATTTCGGCACCGAAAGATTGGCCTGCATGTTGTTGAGCCAGCAATTCAGCGCGAATTTTTTCGCGTCCCATATTTTCACGAATAGCAACGTATTCCATTTCTGGCGTAATAATACCTTGACGCGCATAGTGCATCTGAGTGACATTTTTACCACTCTTCGCACGGCGAATTTTCGGTAAATGCTCAAAGCGAATATGGTCGAGGCCTTCATCTGCCATACGCTGCTGTGAGTAAGTCGATGTTTTTGAATCCAATAATTCAGTATCATCGCGCCCTTCAATCCAGGCTTCGCGCATTTTCGGCAAACCTGTACGCACATCTAATGTAAATTCAGGATCGGTGTAAGGACCAGACGTATCATAAACACGTACTGGTTCATTGCTTTCAAATTTGGGGTTTTCTTCGGTACCGCCTGCAAACGTATCGCTTAAGGTGATTTCGCGCATTCCCACGCGTACGCCTGGGTTCTCACCGTCGACATACATTTTATGAGAGTTAGGAAAAGGCTGGCCTTTTAAATTATAAATAAACTCTGACGCGGCTTCACGAGCCTCACGACGGTTCATTTTACTGGCTGGTTTGTTTGTATTACTTTGTGACATGACGCACCTATTAAAATTATCGAGTGACGGTCTTGTCAAAGTACGTGCTGAATGAAAGTGCGTGTGCACCTAAGGAAAAGCGAGCAATCGCAATGATTGCTAGAGTGATATGCAATGTTGCCTCAATCGGCAAACAATCGCCGACCACTGGGCTCTTGTTTCCTACGCAGATATTAATCTATTCAGGTTCACGGATCCCGCTTACGCGATCTCAGCCTAACACAAATGTGTATCGGCACTCCGACAAGTAACAAGAGAATTGTATTGCTAAACGAAACAACGCGCAAGTATATATAAATTGATAAATAAATTATTTTTCTGATTTAGAAGAGCGAATAACTTTAGTAATCTGATCTGCAATTATTCGATGACCTCGATAGTTCCAATGCTGGTCATACGGTGAAAAATCAAATAAATAGCCGGTTCTTTTCAGGTAATCATCTAATGCGATTTCAGAACGTATTACATTAAACCCTTCGTCTTGTAATGCTTCAGAAAGGAGTGGATCAGAATCAATAACAAAAGTGATTCTATTTTTAGCCAGCGACAAACCCTGCATCTCTCGTGAGATTGCATTCACGTACGGTTGAACATCTGTCTTCACTATAGATTCATCTTGCTTTTGACCTCTCAATAGCTCTCTTAATTTTGAGCTTAATTTCAAATTGATAAATACATAGCGCATCAAGGCTGACTGCTTAATAATATTACGTAAGCCAGCATCACTATAGTCATAATCGGATTGATTTAAAACCAAAGTACCATTTTCGTTGCTAAAGTAGGCTCCGCCGTTTTGCAATAGTTGCAGCGACCCGGGTAAGTCTGAGTAACGAATATTGATTACCATATGAGACAATTTAAAGCTTTTATCGGCCCATTTAGCTGCAACAATATAGTCAGCAAGTTGAGCACCACTTTTACCAAGGTTAAATGTTTTTAACCCGGTTTGTTGCTGTACTTGGGCGCTTAGAGAATGAGCAAATGGAACTTGAATCGCTTCGACAAAGCTATCACCAATAATCGCAACCCCCGATTGACCTAAGCGGTAATCATCTAAATCAACAAATCCCATGTTATTGACGGTACCATGTTGCGGGTTTCGCAAATTCCAACCATTTGAATAAGCATACGATGAATTTGGCTCCCAATGTGGAATCGGGTGATTCAGTTTTATCGGACGCTCTAAGCCTGTCGCAACAGGTAAAAACCTCAGCACGACTTCCAGCAATAACACACAAGCTATAACTGCCGCCGATATTTTGAGTAAACTCTTAAAAATTAAAATAAATAAATTCATTGTATTCAGACGACGTAGAGATAGTTACCAGAAATAATATAAAGGTTGCAACAAAAGCAACCAAAAACAGACGTAAGCTTGCAGAAATGTGCGTCGATACATATTTTGAGATTGTCGTAGAGTTAGGCAACGCAATTGCTATCAATGCACACATAGATAACCAATACCATCCGTATATAGAGTCAAAATATTTATATATCGGCTCACTCGAGTAAGACTCTACATATTCATAAGTCGATATATTAGAAAAATCAAACATACTTGTAAGAATTGAAATGGCTCCGTGATACGTTTCGGCTCTAAAAAATACCCATGCAACCACCACGGCTACAAAGGTCAGACCCCAAGCTAACGTATTATAGAGTCGAGTATACTCAAGCAATTGTGATGGGCGATACTTTAACCACATATGATTTACACATAAGTAAGTGCCATGCAAGACACCCCAAATCGCAAAGTTCCAACCTGCGCCGTGCCAAATACCACCCAACAGCATAGTAAGAAATAAATTCTGAAATTTTTTCAACTCACCTAATCGGTTACCACCTAATGCAATATATAAATAATCGCGCAAGAAGCGTCCAAGCGTAATGTGCCAGCGTCGCCAAAAATCAATAATATTTAGCGATTTATAAGGCGAGTTAAAATTCAATGGGATCAGAATCCCAAACAAGGCAGCGATACCTATTGCCATGTCAGCATAGCCACTAAAATCAAAATAAAGCTGAAAAGTATATGCCAGTGCGCCACCCCAAGCTTCTGCAAATTCAATTTGCTGACCTGCGTCCGCGGCATTAAAAACTGGGTTTGCATATTGTGCGACCCCATCTGCGACAATCACTTTCTTAAACAAACCAATGGCAAACAAAACAAAGCCAAACAGGAAAAGTTGACCATCAAAGGGTTTATTCTGCGCAAATTGCGGCATCATTTCTTTGTGATGCACAATCGGCCCCGCAATTAATTGAGGGAAAAAAGTAACGAACAAACAATAATTTAAAAAACTATGGTCAGTAACAAGCTTTTTATATGAATCGACTAGGTAAGCAATTTGTTGAAACGTAAAGAATGAGATAGCTAATGGTAAAACGATGTTGGGAACAGAAAATTCGAAACCTAGTTCGTTTACATTATTCAACACAAATGTTGTATATTTAAAATAAATCAGCAACGCTAAATTAGTACATATACCAAAGATTAATAATCGTTTATTAGCTCGGACTCTAAGCCCTATCTGATAATTAAATAAAACGGAAAATGCGAGTAATAGTAAATATGTATAGTCCCACCAGGCGTAAAAAAAGCACGACGCAACGACCAAACATAGGGAACTCCAAAATTGCCCTTTTAAATTTTTAGTAAAATAAAAAAAGGCCAGCGTTAACGGCAAAAATACGCAAATAAATTGCCAAGAATCAAAGAGCATTAAATATATCCACTAATTACGAGGTTTGTTGTCTTCAAACATAATAAGGTAGTTATCAAGTCGGCGAGGCTCTCCGTTAACGTCTATATAAGTGTAATTATCTCCATCGTTATCACGAAAATTTCCGCGAGGCCCCTGTTGATTATTAACTACATATGGATCACCAGGGCGACCTTTAGCATACGTTAAAGTATAATCGTCATCATTAAGAGAGCGATTAAGTGTTAATATAATTGTTTGCTCATCCGCTACAGATACTGTCTCAATAATATCTAGCAGCGCACCGCCCTGCCAGATATCAAAACCATAATTAGGAGCCTCAGCTACAGTTTCTGTGTCTATTTGAATTTTGCCAAACGGTACATGTAATTTTATTTCTATTTTATTGTCATGCCATACAACGTCTTTCGGCGATAACGGTGTCCAGTTTTGAGTCTTCGCTGAATATTTTGTTATTTTTAATACCTTTGCATAGTAGCGACCGAGCATTTCGGAGCCAATATTATTTAAATGCAAATTGTCTGGGTCATACTCTAGATGATACATAGGCGTCACTAAACTAATCCCTGTATTGCTTTTTGCTGCATCCCACTGTGCAAGTGCAATTTGAAAATCATCTTTTTGGTAGCGTCGATGTGCAGCGACCTGATACAGCAATAATTGTGGTTGCTCAGAGCTATTCTGTTCTCGAGATAACTGTATGAAGTCTGTATACAATGATGCTAGCTTCTCACTATACATAGAGCGAGTAGTATCATCTCGATAATCCGATTCACCTTGCGACCATAACATCGCCGATGTTTTCGCGGCTACGCCACCTTGCTCACTAATATTATGAGCAGCAACAATATGTTCCGTTAAATATGACCAATGAGTTGTTCCTGAACCAAGATCGGAAATGGTACTTGCTCCCTTCCCAGGCGCTGAACCGATAAACGCAAGAGTCTCGAATCCCATTGACACACATTCATCATTTTTTATTAATTCTGATAAGTAATTTAATGCGCCAGATACCGGAGTCTCCCCCTCAATACCTTTTTCTTCTTCTATTAACGGTTTGAAGCTGGTTAAATCAGCTCCCGTATCTTCACCTAACGATAATACCCCAGAGAAAAACGTTAAATTATTGTACGGCTGGGAATCAGAAATAATAGGTAGTGCACGAGTACCACGAGAGAGTGATTGCCCATAACTCGCTATATAATGATTACCTGTAAAAGTTGAGCTATCAAATGGCGGACATTTGTCAGGTTCAGGTTCTATTTTAGTTTTACTATCTGAACAACCCAATAGCAACATAGGTAATGCAATGCAGAATATTGTTTTTATATCTACTTTTCTCATAGCAATTAACTTATATAAGGTTAGAGGCTAAAAATACGATTGACTTGGAGTGCCTTGAAAATTGGCGCTCTCGGCAGGAATCGAACCTGCAACTTAGCTTCCGGAGAGCCACGTGATATCCATTTCACTACGAGAGCACAGCTGCAATGATAAATGTTGCTGATTCGAAATACCAGCTTTGAAATTCTATATGTGTAATTTATCGACAAAGTTATTCAAAAAAGTTCGCGTTTTTACATAAAAACGACTTTAATTATACCGATATAGTAATTTATGGAGATCATAATGAGTCTGATGACAACAGAACAAGTTGCTGAATTCCTCGGAATAAAAGAAGAGCGCGTACGCAGGCTAGAACGAGAGAACTTGCTTCCAGCTGCAGACAAAGATGAGGCGGGTAATGCCCTATTTGATCCTAACGAAGTACAGAAATACAAAGAGCTAGCCGAACGTATTGGTGGTATTTAGTCAGCCTTTAATAACTCATTTAAAGCTGAATATTGAGAATAAAAACCCTTTTCGTAATACCAAAAGCAGCAGAGCGCACGATAAACATACAAGTAATTAGTTAGTTTATTAGTAGCGCTCATGCGTGTCATGTTTATACCATTCAATTCACAATAAACATCAAGCATATATGCGCTTTGCAGCTGACTGAGCTCTAAGCTATGGCAAAGTGATGCCAAATCAAAAAATACATCGTTCACTTTACTGTATTCAAAATCAATCAATCGGACCCCTTGCTGAGTCTCAATTATGTTGCTTTGCAATAAATCGTTATGACAAAAACCGTGGTGATTTGGAAAGCGCGCAATCGCTGCGAGTTTGTCTTGCAATTTCGGTTCGAGATCCGAATAGATTGTCAGCGTTTTATACGATGCTACTTCGTCGCTTAAATTCATAACTTCGCCATTTTCGTTAAATGCATGAAGCTGCGTTAGCAATTGGGTTAGCTGGTCGATTTTATGATTAGTTAGTAAATCGTATGTGTTGATATGAGAACCATCAATATACTTAAAAATCGCGACTTGTTTATCTAGGTTATAATCAATAACGGCGTTTGAGATATTGGCATCGGCGAGTTTTTTTTGCAGTGCCAATGATTTCGCCTTCAACCCATTTCGGTAGCATTTTAAAAGATAATCACCATCTTGATAAGTGAGCTTATAATTAAAATTACTAAGACCGGCGTCAAGATACTGAATATGGGCTGGCTCGGTTAAGCCCATCTCTCTAGCAAGCTCAGAAACTTCATTTATTTGAGGTCTATGTTGCCACATTGTCACGTCGATATTCGCTGCGCCAAGTGACATAGCCCCAAACAGCCATTCCCGTATAGAGTGAAAATAAGATGACAGTCGGATAATAGCCTTTTTCTATAAATAGATAGATAGATACGGCATCAATAACGACCCAATAGAGCCAATTTTCGAGAATTTTTTTAGCAACTAAATAGGTTGTCATCACAGCAAAACAAGAAGTTAAACTATCAAGATAGGCAAAATCAGCATGGGTATAGTTATCCATCACATACCCTAAAATTAATGCGATAGAAGTCGTACCTAAGATCAGCCATAAATGCGTTTTGGGCGACCATGAGCTTATCGCTATTTCACTGTGTTGAGATGATCCATAACGCCAGCAATAGTAACCATAAAATGCCATTAGCAAATAATACACGTTCAGCGCAGACTCCATAAGCAACGCGCCATTCCAAAACAGAATCGTGTAAATTAATGTGCTGAAAAACGCGCAAGGCCAAGCCCATAAACTTTCTTGCATTACAAACACAAGATAGGCGATACCAAGCAGCACAGCAATGTACTCCCATATACTCATCGCCGTGAAGCCTTCCAGCGCAGCAGCTAAAAAGTCAATCATGCTTGCTTGGTGACAAATCACCACCAATAAATTTACAAACAAATACCGCTTTACCAAACTCTTGATGTGAACGCTTAATTTCTTGCGTAATCGCAGACATTACAACATCATAATCGCCAAAAACTTGGGTTGACATGGTATTAGTGTGGACTTCAAGACCAGGATGCGCATTTAAACGCTCAATAAAACCTTTAATAAACGGGATATATTCTTGATGCAGCGGATACTTACTTATCTCAACAGATAATTTCATAACACTCTCTTATTGTGCTCTAGGTGCGCCAAAAGGCTGCACCTAGCAAAAATTAAACCTTAGTATTGGTAATTAAATGTAACGCCCATAACCTGCGGTTCACCTAACTGTGTGTATGTATGCGTTTCGTAACCATCGCGTGGATCATTGCCAAACTCAAAGCCTCGTACGGCATACTCTTTATCGAATGCATTGCGCAACCAAGCTGTTAACTGCCAATTATTTTGACGGTAACCAATGCTCGCATTCACTAAATGAATACGATCAGATTTAGAACTATGACTATCTGAGAAGAAGTATTCGTCTTTTCCTTCTACTCCTAAATTGATAAAAATCTGTTCACTTACGTCATAGTTTGCCACAACGGCATATTGATAGCGCGGTGCCTGAGCCTGTGCACGCCCGTCGATATCATAGACACCTTCAGCAACTTCATCCGCAGTAAGAGGTTTATCAACTTTCGTTTTTAAATAACCAAATGACCCGGTAAAACTTAACTTTTCGTTAAATCGATAATCGCCATCGACTTCCAAACCGTAGTTTTCGCCACTTGCCGCATTACCAATAAAACCGACAAACACAGGTGCTTGATTTTCGCCTTCACCCGCTTGATAAGTTTTATATTCTTTGAGCTGCATATTGTCACGATGCATATAAAATGCGGTAACGCGCAAGCTTAAGTCGTTGTCTTTAGAGCGACCGCGTACGCCAAACTCTGCATTCCATAGATATTCAGGCTCAAAGCTGCTGTGATTTTCAAAAAACACTGAGTCACCCGAAACTCCATCACCTTTCGCTTTTGCCATTGCTTCGCCGTTAATACCACCTGCCTTATAACCACGCGATAAGCTGGTATAAATCATTGCTTGGCTATTCACTGTATGTTCAAGCGCTAACTTACCACCGACCATGCTGTCTGAGTGAGACTCAGCAAAACCATTATTGTCTTGGTAATCGCCTTCATTGCGCTCAAAACGTAAACCCGTAATGAGTACGGTACGATCATCGATTGTCGTTTCTTTTTGACCGAATAGTGCATAGGTGTTAGCTTCGTACGTCGATAAGAAATCATTCGACTGCCAAGTGTAAACACGCTTTAAGTCAACGTCGCGAGTTTGGTAATAACTGCCTAAAATCCACTGCGCTTGTTTGTCGGTGAAATTCAATTCAATATTACGGTCTTTACGATCACGATAGTATTCATCGGTTGAACTATAACCCCAATCATGTAACCCCGCTTCACACAGCACAGCTTGGGCTGCATCATTACAGACCCAGTCTTCGTCGTAACTATAAAGCAACTCCGAATCAACGGCTGAGATATTTAAATTAACATCGAATAAGTCAAAGTGACTAAACTGATTAGCTAATGCAAATGCATCACTTTGTTGATTATCCTGACCCGGCTCATCGGCAACACTGTTACGACTGTTATCAAGCGTAAAACCATCGTATCCGTTGTTAATATCAATACGGTGCACTGTCAATTGACTACTAAATTTATCGCTAAATTCTGTTTTTGCTTTAAAACGGGCCACGAATTCATCGCGGTCTTGGGTTGCTTCATTTAAGTAAAGGTTTTCTGTATAACCATCTGAATTCGACTGATAGATACTGGTGCGTGTCGACACCATATCCTCAACGCCGAGGCCGAATGCAACACCCGCATCCATGCTGTTATAATTACCGGCACCTAATTTCAAATTAACTGTTGGGTCAATAGACGTTGCCGCTGAATTCATATGGATCATACCGGCTAACGCATCAGCACCAAAACGAGTACCTTGTGGGCCGCGATAAATCTCAACCTGGTCAATATCAAATAGCAGCGCAGCACCCGCTAAGCCGGAGTAATTAATACCATCAACTATCACACCGACTGACGGATTAACTGGATCCACAAATTGTGAACGCATGCCCACGCCACGCACTTGCACAAAACGACCACGCGATGCACCCGCAGTAAAATTCACATTCGCAGCTGTATTTAGCACTTCATCCAAATAAGTTGCACCGCGCAAAGCAACTTCTTGATCATTAATAACTGAAGCACTGGCACTTAAGGTCTGAATGTTTTCTTTTTTAAAGTCACCGGTGACGATAATCGTTTCAATGTCGTTATCACTTGCATATGAGTAAGAAGCTAAACCCGATAATACCGCCAAACTTAGCGCTTTAATTTGAAATTTCATTATGAGGAATCATCCTAGTTATTGGATTTTTATATCAATGTCGCTAGTGTATAAAAAAATCACTATGTTAGCGAGAATAGATGAAAACAAAACTCACTCGTAATACCTCTTTGCAGAGTGAGTTGGGATACACTACAGCGCATCAAAATGAAAGGATCACTTAATGACATTTAAAATTGAAATGAAGGTGCGAGATTACGAATGTGATCTGCAGGGCATCGTAAACAACAGTGTTTATTTTAATTATTTAGAGCATGCACGCCATGAGTTTTTACTAGCTAATAAAATCGATTTTGCACAACTCGCCGCCGACAAAATTAATCTAGTCGTACTGCGCAGTGAAATGGATTACAAACTGTCTCTGGTTCCTGGCGATGAGTTTTATGTCGAAGTCACCCCTGAGCGAATTTCAAAACTTAAGTTTGGCTTTCGTCAAATAATCAAGCGTAAAAGCGATGATAAAATTGCAATTAACGCGCTAGTCATTGGCACGTCGGTCAACCATCGTGGTCGCCCTTTTTTACCGCAAGAGATCGACACTTTATTCCCTGCTTAATAAGAGATTTCAACTTTTATTTAGAGCACTTTTTTAGCAGAAAAAAAACGCCAGCAAGGCTGGCGTTTTAGGGAGTATACTAACTACACAATAACAACAAACTAAGTAGAAACCCGGTTACATAAAACAACCTGTAACCAGATAAACACTATTTCTTACTTCCAACTTCTCATTTTATGGCCTTTCACAGCATAAAATAGAATAAATAAATAACTAGGGATCATCAATGCATACGCACCTTGTGCACCCAACCCGGCTACATTACCGAGACCGATAAGTAGTGGACCTAGCGCACCACCAGCGATACCCATAATTAAAAGCCCTGACGCTGTGCCCGTTAAGCGACCAAGCCCCGCCAATGCCAGCGGCCAAATTGCCGGCCATACCATTGCATTAGCAAAGCCTAACAACGCAATACAAACAAGCGGATCGGGTAGTTCTGGACCACCAAATGGTACCAATAGAATATTTGATAGTACGAAAGACTCATTACTACCTAATACCACAGCTAATACAGTAACAATACCTGCAATGCCCGACATCACTAACGCGCTTTGCTGTGACATATAACGTGGAATAAGTGCAATACCAATTGCATAACCTAATAACATGCACGCCATAGTATAAGACGTCATCATCGAGTAATCGGCAATACCAATTGCTAATGCATACGACCCTATAGTGTCTGCTGCGATAACTTCAACCGCAACATAAAGCGCGATACCAATGACACCCAATACCAAATGCGGATGGCTTAGAGCTTCGCGTACTTCGCCTTTGCTCGAGCTTGATTCCTCTTCAAACACTAAATCAGGTAGTGGTGAGAATTTAGCAAATAATGCGAATACAAAAATCAGACCGGCAATTGCCAAATAAGGTGCAATTAAGCTATTTGCCATTGCATCTTTTTGCGCTTGCGAGAGCTGTGCGTTGCCATCAGCAACACCTGCTACAACCACAGCGGCAAATATAATTGGTACAATCACACCCGCAAACTTGTTTAATAGCCCCATAATACAAACACGCACAGCGGCTGATTTTTCAGAACCCATTTTTACAACATATGGGTTAACCGCAGTTTGTAATACAGTTTGACCGACACCAATCAATAATTGAGAAAATAAGAAAATTTCAATCATTTGCATTTTTGCGGCTGGAATATACAAAAGTGCAGACAAGGCCATAATCACACAGCCGATTGCCATACCATTTTTATAACCTACTTTTTTTATCAGCATAGCTGATGGAATACCCGCTATAGTTACTGCAATATAGAATGATGAAATAATAAATGACGCTTGTAACGGTGAAAGCTCGAGCATCTGTTGTAAAAATGGTGTAATGGCACCATTAAGCCAAGTAATACACCCCAAAATAAAAAACATAGAACCGGCTAATACCATTGGCAGCACGATACTCTGTTTTGCTTTTTCTTCTATTTCCACTGTAGCTTCCATAAAAACGTCTTCTTGTTGCTAATTAATTTTAATACAGATTTAACTATCTATATTGGCCGAACACAGACATGCTCATTATTTGTATTTTGATCTGTGTTTTAACACTGTTCTCTCGCTCTTTTTACATTGCAATAACAAAAATGACAGCGCTATCATAAAACTTTACGTCAAATAAATTAAGAATGCTAGTGAGATTTGCGCATTATTTAGAACAAAAAAGGAGCGAACGCTCCTTTTTGTCTATTAACTGTGTATCTAACCGGTTAATTTACAGTCGTAATCCGGCTCTTAATGACATCATTTAATGAACTGCGCAATTTAATGTTTTTTGCGCCGTTTACTTTTACTGGATTACTGTATAGCTGCCAGCTCTTGCCATTATCCAAACTGAACTCGATATCAACAAATGGTGTCGCTGAATTCACTTTTAGTTTGCCAGACTCAATCACGCCGCCCGGTACATCCATATACGGTGCCACACCTGCCTGTGCTAACTTAGCGAGTTCTTTAACACCCATCGCTGCCGCAAAACTTTGCCAGTCGCTATCACGTAATTTTGCATCAACAGTTTGTCCTTCCCAAGCTGCTTTATGCCAAGCGCGTTCAGCAACAGCCAGCACGCGAGGGAAAAGCATGGCCAAGACTTGGTCTTCAGTGCGGATGGTTTCCGACCAAACTTGGCCCTGCATACCGAGAATATTTTCTGGTTTTTCAAGTTTAGGTAGCGGGCGTCCAACCAAGGCTTCTAAGTTTTCGATTTTATTACCGGCACGGGTAAAATCAGCATTGGCGTAGACATCATCTGGCATATAACCAAACGCCTTTTTATTGCTTGTGGCGCGCGTCGCCCAGTAGTAGCCGCGTTCATCAGGGTGCGCTTCATATGGGTGATCAAAATACAAATGTGTACCATGCGAAAGGACAACTTGATAGCCCGCATTCGCTAAACGATAAGCTCTATCAGCCACCCCCCACTCCCAAATATTATCCCATGCATTGGCCGTAAATACTGGGTTTGGAAATTCATCGCGATTAAAGGTATTGACGCGGTCATACATTAAGCCATCTTCCCAAGCACCAGGGGCAATACCGCGCTTATGCAGTAACTTGGCAACGCGTTGTGTGAAATAAGGCTTTAAATCAGCCACGCCTGAAACACCATTGCCCGGTTCTGCGATCAACTGCTGGCATGCAGGAGAGCCAACCCATGAACCCGCGCCCACTTCATCGCCACCAAAGTGTACATTTTCAAGACGTACGCCAGCTGCGCGATACATTTGCTGCAATTCATAGGTTACTTTATCAATAAAGTTATAACTTGATTCTAAGCACACATTGACCGAGTTATCGGTATAGTTTTGCACTGTATTGTAAACTGAAGTATCTGCCGGATCGCTTAATAAGTAGGTTTCTGCCGCAGCCTTATCACCTTGCTTCATAAGGCGTTGGTAACGTGCTTCCATCGACTTAATTGCAGCGCGCGCATGGCCTGGCGATTCAATTTCAGGAATAATTTTGATATGGCGCTCAGCAGCAAACTTGAGTAACTCAACAAACTCATCACGAGTTAAATAGCCATTGCCTGAGCCAGACTTAAACGGGCCAGTTCCGAGCTGTGTTAACAAGCATGTTTGTTCTGATAAATCAAAACAGCGGGTGCCACCAATATCAGTCAGTTCTGGTAGTGCAGGGATCTCAACACGCCATCCTTCATCATCTGAAAAATGCCAATGTAATGTATTGAGCTTGTACTTCGCCATTTGCTCAACAAGCTTGAACATCGCCGCCTTACCATGATAGTTACGCGCGTTATCGTAATGCATACCACGGTAGTGATAACGTGGTGCATCATTAATCTCAACACGCGGTAACTCAACTGCGCCTTGACTATCACTTGGCATCAATGCGAGCAAGCTTTGCAAGCCATAAAACACACCTGCGTTATCAGTGCCAACAACGGTAATACCTTTTTTGTCGATAACCAACTGATAGCTCTCAGCCTTGCCTTTATTTAAAGTCTCATCTAGGCGCAACCGCAAAACTTGAGAACCTGCGACCTCAATATGGTCCGCTTTTGCGTCAAGTTCTAAGCCATAATACTTAGTTAAATCACTTTGCAATACATTCACTTCTGACGTAAGTGCACCTTGGTAACTGATCACCCAATCGGCATTGAAAACAATACTTCCGCGACTAAAATCAACGTCTTTTGGTTTTGGAATAATGCGTTTTAATGCGTCTTCGCGATCAATGCTCGCACCACTTTCTAAATTACCTTGATAGCGGTTTTCAGCCGTCGCAATAACGGACAAATCTTTTGGTGTATTGAATTTTTTGATTTGGTTTTCCGCAACCAAAGGTAAGGTAAACTGGCGCATATCTTCACTATCAGTGTTAGCAAAGATGCTCGGCGATTTATTCGCAACAGTCATAAAGGCACGAGGCATAAAATCAGTATAAGCAACCACCCAAACAGCCGCTTCAAAATCAAGTGATAATGCATCTCCGGCTGCAAGTCCTGCAAAATCGTCAGTCGGTGTTAGCTTGTGTAAATCGCCATTGACATGTTCAAAGCGAATACCTTGAATTGTTTGTGTTTGAATTTTTCGAACTGAATGAATATAGATTTGCCAATCCGCTTTTCCTTTAGGCAAAGCAATTGCCGACTCATTTTTAAGCGTCAAATTAGCAATAAAGCTGCCATCTTTATTATGAAAGTTATCAACCACACCAAAATGTAATTTAGTATCTTGTGTAAACTTGCTGATATCAGCCGCTGATAAGGTTGCGTTTGCAAACCACGGCGCGGTGAGTATAAGACCCGCAATCATGCTTTTTTTTATATTCATACAGCTTCCTCTGTTCAGTACACCCGAAGAGCCCGAGTAATCTTTTAATGTAATCTCATCTTAATCAGAAAATTATGACAGCGCTATCAAATCCGTCAGAATTAATCTTATTTTTTCCTGAAAACTATAAAAAACATAGCATTACAAATATGAAAAAGCCCACTAATGTGGGCTTTTATATTAATTTTAGAGTTCGCTTACCAAATCTTTACGCGATCTTCCGGCTTGCGATACATCTTATCGCCTTCTTTAACATCGAATGCTGAATAAAATTCTGGCATATTCGACAACACGCCTATCACGCGATATTCACTCGGTGAGTGAGAATCGGTTAACAACCGATTACGCAGTGCCTCTTCGCGATAATTGCGACGCCAAACTTGTGACCAACCAATAAAAAAGCGTTGCTCGCCCGTATAGCCATCAATTTGTGACGATGTTTTACCATTGAGTGACAGTTGATATGCTTTATAGGCAACAGTTAACCCACCTAAATCACCAATATTCTCACCTAATGTAAAGCGACCATTAACATTGGCATCCGGAAACGGCTTATATTGGTCGTATTGGGCGACGAGTTTGTCACCGCGTAATCTAAATTGTGCTAAGTCTGATTCACTCCACCAATTTCTTAAATTGCCATCACCGTCGTATTTCGCGCCTTGGTCGTCAAAGCCATGGCCTAACTCATGCCCTATCACTGCACCGATCGCGCCATAGTTAATCGCATCATCTGCTTCTAAATTAAAAAACGGTGGCTGCAAAATTGCCGCAGGAAAAACAATTTCATTGTTAACTGGATTGTAATAGGCATTAACCGTTTGCGGTGTCATAAACCACTCACTACGGTCAACTGGTTTGCCTAATTTGTCGCTCATATCTTGATATACCCACTGGCTATGGCGAATAAAGTTACCAACGAGATCATCGGCTTTAATTTCAAGTGCAGAATAGTCTTTCCATTTATCAGGGTAGCCAATTTTAGGGGTAAACTTGTTGAGTTTTTCTTTTGCGGCCACTTTAGTGGTTTCACTCATCCACTCAAGATCGTCAATCGCTAAGGCATAGGCTTTAATCACATTATCAACCAGCGCTGACATACGTTGTTTTGCCTCAGGCGGAAAATATGTTTTGACATATTCTTTACCTAGCATTTCACCAATCACCGCATTTGTTGAGTCAATCGCTTTTTTCCAGCGCGGCTGCTGCTGTTCAACGCCCTGTAAGCGCGTATTAAAAAAAGCAAAATGATGATCAACAATTTCTTGGTTTAATAATGCTGCGTAATTATTAATGAAATGGAAATTTAAGTACGCTTGCCAAGTTGCAATATCAGTATTTGCAAACAATTTACCAAATGCTTCCATATAAGAAGGTTGCGAAATAATCACTTGCTCAAGAGTGAGGTTTGAATCACTTAAATACTGAGTGAAATCAAACTCTCCCAATAACGTATTTGCCTCTGAGACACTCATTTTATTATACGTTTTAGTTGCGTCTCGACTTTCTACACGTGTCCACTGAATCGCTGCTAATTGTTTTTCTAATTCAACAATCTGCTGTGCACTGGTGGCGCTATTATTGAGTCCCGCCATGCTCAGTAATTTAGCAATATACTGTTGATAGTCAGCACGAATTGCGGTGAACTTTTCATCATCTTTTAAGTAATAATCACGGTCAGGTAATCCGAGTCCCGATTGATATATATAGGCTGCGTATTGACTCGAATTTTTCGCATCATTATTAACATACCAACCAAATGGCAAAGACCCACCTGCGATTCTAATTTTCGCCATAACAGCAACGAGTTCTTGATGATTTTTAACCTTCACAATACTCTGTAAATATGCAGTTAGCGGTTTAATACCCAAATCATTGACTAGTTCGGTATTCATGTAACTTGTATAAAAGTCACCGAGTTTACGCTCATCGCTACCGCTTACAGCGGTTTTGTTAGCGGCAGCGGCTTCAACCACTTTTTTAAGCGCTGTTTGCGAATTATCATAAAGTGCTGTAAATGAACCATAGTTTGATTTGTCGGCGGGAATTTCAGTTTTCTCTAACCACACGCCATTCACATAGCGATAAAAATCGTCTTGCGGACGAATATCGGTTTTCATATTCGCCAGTTCAACACCCGACAATAAAGCCTTTTGTGGCACTTGTGCTTGGACTTGAGTATCTTTTTCGGTCGTTTTATTATCACCACACGCAGTCATACTTAGTGCGAGTGTAACTGCCAATGCCAGCTTAGTTGTTTTTAAAATCATAGTAGCGCCCTGTATTTTTCTAATTATTTAATGAGATTATAAATCTGCAATCAATTTGTCGATGATCACTTTATTTGCCGCAGGAAATTCCATTGCGTTTAGTTGCGAAATTGCAAACCAGCCGCTTTGCTGCCCTTCTTGATGACTGGGCTCACCAGAAAAATCACGCACTAAATGCACATCTAACAATACTGATTTATCGTCGTAATCGTGTTTAATTTGCATTAATTCAACCGATTGATTTACCGTAATGCCAACCTCTTCAGCGAGTTCGCGCGCGAGCGCTTGCGTAACTGTTTCGCCACTTTCAACCTTGCCGCCCGGAAACTCCCATTTACCACCTTGATGTTGATTTGAAAGGCGTTTCGCAATATAGACTTGTTGCGCTTTTAAAATCACACCCACAGCAACGTGAACAATTTTTTTCATTTTAGTTAACTTCCATAAAAAAAAGCGACCAAATAGTCGCTTTATTTAATTACATAGCAGTGCTTAAAATTAAGATAACTTACCGTGACACTGTTTATATTTTTTACCCGAACCACATGGGCAAGGCTCATTACGCCCTACTTTAGGTTCTGCGCGAACGCTAGTCTGTGCACCTTGTGGCGCTTCACCACCGACATGCTCAGCTTCTTCATGCTGATATTGGCGCGGCGCTTTTTCCGCAGACTCACGACGGCGTTGCTCAACAGCTTCTACGTCTTCTTCTGCACGAACTTGTACTTTGCTTAATACACCAACAACTTCAACTTTTAAGTTTTCTAACATATCGCTAAACAACTCAAAAGATTCGCGCTTGTATTCTTGCTTTGGATTTTTTTGTGCGTAACCACGTAAGTGAATACCTTGACGTAAATGATCCATTGCAGCTAAGTGATCTTTCCAGTGCTGGTCAAGGCTTTGTAACATGATTGCTTTTTCAAATTGACGTAGTACGTCTGCACCCACCATTTCTTCTTTATGCTTATACGCAGCTTCAATGCCTTGCTCAATGCGCTCACGAAGTTTCTCTTCATAAAGCTTGTTGTCTTCGTCAAGCCACTCTTGAATTGGCATCTCAACCAAGAAATCTGCACGTAAACGTTCTTCAAGACCTGAAATGTCCCACATTTCAGCCAGTGACTGCGGTGGAATAAACTGATCAATCGTTGCATTAAGTACATCAGAACGAATTGCTGTAACTGTTTCAGAAATATCCCCTTCTTCAAGCAATTCATTACGCTGAGAGTAAACAACACGGCGCTGATCGTTGGCCACATCATCGTATTCTAATAGCTGCTTACGAATATCAAAGTTCCGTGCTTCAACCTTACGCTGTGCATTTTCGATGGCACGGTTAACCCACGGATGCTCAATCGCTTCACCTTCTTGCATACCGAGTTTACGCATCATATTGGTCATGCGCTCACCGGCGAAAATTCGCATTAGTGCATCTTCCATTGATAAGTAGAAACGGCTTGAACCTGCATCACCTTGACGGCCTGAACGACCACGTAGCTGGTTATCGATACGGCGAGATTCGTGACGCTCGGTAGCGATAATGTGTAAACCACCGGCTTCAAGTACAGCATCGTGACGCTGTTGCCACTCATTTTTTAATTTATCAATTTGTGCTTCGCTTGGACTCTCAAGCTTTTCAGCTTCTATTTTCCAGTTACCACCAAGCACGATATCCGTACCACGGCCTGCCATATTGGTTGCAATTGTCACCGCACCCGGTAAACCCGCATTAGCAACAATTTCAGCTTCCTGTTGGTGGAACTTAGCATTCAATACATTATGTTTAATTTTTTCTTTTCGTAAAAATTGCGAGATGTACTCTGAGCTTTCGATTGAAATCGTACCAACAAGAACCGGTTGCCCGCGCTCTTGGCAATCGCGAATATCTTTTAGAATCGCGTCGTATTTTTCAGCTTGGGTCAAATAAACTAAATCAGCGCGGTCATCACGGATCATCGGTTTATTCGTTGGTATAACAACGGTTTCTAACCCATAGATAGATTGAAATTCAAATGCTTCAGTGTCTGCCGTACCGGTCATACCGGCAAGCGTTTCATAGATTCTGAAATAATTCTGGAAAGTGATTGACGCTAATGTTTGGTTTTCATTTTGAATTTGCACGCCCTCTTTAGCTTCAACAGCTTGGTGCAAACCTTCGGACCAACGACGTCCTTCCATAGTACGACCCGTATGTTCATCAACAATAATAATTTCATTGTCTTTTACAACATAATCAACGTCTTTTTGATATAGCTTATGGGCACGTAATGCAGCGTACACGTGGCTTAATAAGGTAATGCTCGCTGCTGAGTAAAGTGAATCACCGTCTTCTATTAAACCACGCTCGGTTAATAGCTCTTCAACACGTACTTGACCGCGTTCAGTTAAATGAACTTGCTTTGACTTTTCATCGATAGTGAAGTCGCCATCACCTTCAACGCCTTCTTCGTCTTCTTTCTCTTGTAATACAAGCTCAGGAACAATTTCATTAATTTGTAGATACAGCTCAGAACTATCTTCAGCAGGACCTGAAATAATTAATGGCGTACGCGCTTCATCAATTAAAATCGAGTCAACTTCATCAACCACAGCATAGTTTAGTGGGCGCTGAACACGTTCTTCTGGCGAAAAAGCCATATTGTCGCGCAAATAGTCAAAACCAAATTCGTTATTAGTACCGTAAGTAATATCTGCTTCATATGCCGCTTTTTTCTCTTGCGGCATCATACCCGGTACGTTACAGCCAACACTTAGGCCTAAAAATTCAAATAGTGAACGGTTTGTTTCTGAGTCACGTTTAGCCAAGTAATCATTTACTGTAATAACGTGCACGCCTTTACCAGTTAAACCGTGTAAGTAAGCAGGCAGTGTCGCAGTTAACGTTTTACCTTCACCAGTACGCATTTCAGCAATTTTACCTTGGTGAAGGACCATGCCACCAATCATTTGCACATCAAAATGACGCATACCGTAAACACGCTTTGACGCTTCGCGTACCACTGCAAATGCTTCAGGTAGGATTGATTCTAAGGTTTCGCCGCCGTCGTAACGCTGACGAAAATCGCCGGTTTTTGCTTTTAGCTCATCATCGCTCAATGCAGCGATTTGCTCTTCCATTCCATTTATTATTGCGACCGTTTTTCGTAAATTTTTTATTATGCGGTCATTGCGACTACCAAATATTTTGGTAAGTAATTTAGCTATCATGATTAAACCGTTACAACCTTAGTTAATTGGCATACGCCACTATTTAATTTTTTACCCGCGTACAGTATCAAGCGATTATCAATATTGCTAGTAAACCAATCAAATTTAGCTATTTGGTCGACTAGCAATAGTGCAAACGGCTTTACTAAGCGCACAGCATTTTGTTTTACTGCTTAAACTTAAACAGATATGGAGCCTGTTTAGTTAAAATTCAAGGGCGATATTTTATACCATTTAAATGATTATTTTAAGAATAAAAAAATAAATATAGTTTACGGCTAACAAGTTGATTATTAATGTTAAAGTCGCATGCGGGGGTCATTGAAAGGGAATTGCGCTAGCGCGATTGAGTGCGCTCACGTAAAATAGAGTTATCAACAAGCTCATTAGGCGATAACGTGGCAAAAGATAGATTTGCACCAAAACCATTAAATGATGTCGTAGGCAAATTGCCGGGGCGACTGCAAAGTTATGCCAAAGCCAGTCAAAAACTTGAGCACTATCAAACACTGTTAAACCAAGCAATCGGTGGGCCACTTGCCAACAAATGCCATGTGAGCAATTACCAAGATCAAATTCTTGTTATTTCTGCCGATTCGGCAGCGGTCGCGATGCGCTTAAATTACATGAAACTCGCAATAGCATCAGAACTGCGCAAGTCTGGATTAGCGGAATTATCATCGATTAAAGTACAAACTAATCCTGCGAAACAAACTGTGGCTAATGAGGCGATCAAGAAAAGCCAATCACAAGGCAGGTCTCCAGGGCGAGTTATGAGCAAGCAAACCGCGGACAACTTGTTAGAGTTAGCGCAACACGCACCTGAATCACTCAAACAAAAGTTACAAAAACTCGCCAAACACGGGAAATAAAAAATGCGACATAAAGTCGCATTTTCTAATCTGTTTATACGTTGTTATTACGCCGTAGCAAGTTCTAACCCCGGCGCTGGCATTGTTACCGTATCGTCAAAGGTTGCCCATTGCCATGCACTTTCTGTTGCCATCAGTTTACGCAATAACTTGTTATTAAGATCATGGCCCGATTTGTACGCAGTCACTTTACCAAGCAAGTTATGACCTGACATAAACAAATCACCTACACAATCGAGAATCTTGTGTTTTACAAACTCATCGTCATAGCGCAGGCCATCAGGGTTTAGCACTTTAAACTCATCAAGCACAACCGCATTATCCATGCTGCCACCTAACGCTAAGTTGTTTGCATGCATGTATTCAATATCACGCATAAAACCAAACGTTCTGGCACGACTGATTTGCTCAGTAAAACTTTTAGCCGTAATGTCTAAGCCGATACGTTGGCGGCTTTCATTAATTGCAGGGTGATCAAAGTCGATTTCAAAGTCGATATGAAACCCATTGTACGGCTCAATTTCAGCCCACTTGTCACCGTCTTCAATACGCACTTTTTCTTTGATTTGAATAAAGCGTTTTGCAACCGCTTGCTCAGAAATACCTGCTTTTTGAATTAAGTAAATAAATGGTAAAGAACTGCCATCCATAATTGGCACTTCAGGACTATCAAGCTCAACAACTAAGTTATCAATACCAAGTGCTGCAACCGCTGCAATCAAATGCTCAGTTGTTGATAAGCGAACGCCATCTTCATTAATTAAGCAAGTACATAGCTGAGTATCACCCACGGCTTCAGGTGTAATTGAAAAATCAACTACAGGGTCTAGGTCTACCCGGCGAAATACGACTCCCGTATTCGCACTTGCAGGTCGGAGAGTGATAGACACTTTTTCTCCCTTATGTAACCCGACACCAACGGCGTTTACTTCTTGGCTAATTGTACGTTGCTTTATCATAGGCAATTCGCTCTTTAAGTAATAAAATAAAATCTGGAGGCGGATCTTATCACAAGTAAGACCAGCTGCCAAATTGTTCAATTTTTAGTTAATCAGCTTGATTTCGAATAAATGCTGGAATATCGAAATAATCCCCTTTATCCGAGCTAGGCTGCGGCTTAGTAACTTGTTCTTTTACTGGCTCAGCCGGTACTTGACCCGCAGTCAAATCATCGCTGGTGTTATCTGCTGCAGCAAAGCTTGGTACAAATACACCCGGTGATGCTTGATTGTTAGCATTATTCGGCTGGTTACTCGCAACATCCGAACCCGCTACTTTAGCAGTTGAGTTTTCAACAATACCAAATTGAGGACGACGATCGCCGCCTAACCCCGTTGCCACTACCGTCACACGTAATTCATCTGACATATCTGGGTCAATTACAGCACCAACAACTACAGTCGCATTTTCAGAGGCAAGCGCCTTTACATGATTACCCACTGTTTCGAACTCTTCGATAGCGATATCCATGCCAGCAGTAATATTAACTAATATACCTTTTGCACCCGTCAAATCGACATCTTCCAATAATGGACTCGAGATTGCTGATTCTGCTGCTTCTTGCGCTCTATCTGGGCCACTTGCTGACGCAGTTCCCATCATCGCCGTGCCCATTGCCGACATCACTGTACGTACGTCTGCAAAGTCAACGTTGATTAAACCTGAACGCGTAATAAGCTCAGCAATACCTTGTACCGCACCGTAAAGTACGTCATTCGCTTTAGCAAAGGCATCTAATAATGTCGTACCTTTACCCAAAACTTTAAGTAATTTATTGTTAGGAATTGTAATCAGTGAATCAACAATTTCCGATAACTCGTTAATACCAGCCTCAGCTGCAGCTGCGCGTTTTTTACCTTCAAAATCGAACGGACGCGTTACCACGGCAACGGTTAAAATACCCATTTCTTTAGCCAACCGCGCCACAACAGGTGCAGCACCAGTACCTGTGCCACCGCCCATGCCAGCAGCGATAAATACCATATCAGCACCTTCAATACTGCTTTTAATGGTATCCGAATCTTCTTCAGCAGAATCACGGCCAACTTCTGGGTTTGCACCCGCACCCAAACCTTGTGTGATTTGTGTACCTAGCTGTACCGTGACATCTGCCGATGATTTACGTAAAGCCTGCGCATCTGTATTTGCGGCAATAAACTTAACGCCTTCAATTTGTTGCTTAACCATGTGCTCAACAGCGTTACCACCGCCGCCGCCAACACCGATCACTTTAATTACGGCTTCTTCACCGTGTTGTTCCATATAATCAAACATCGTTAACTCTCCGACTTGAGTTTAAAACTCACCTTGAAACCATTTCGTCAAACGGTTCCACCAATTTCCACTACCCGTGTCCGTTGACTTTTTTTCGTGGTTGCTTTGCATAGTGCGACCATATTGCAAAAGTCCAACGGCGGTTGCAAATGATGGATCATTTACATAATCGGTCAATCCAGTGATCCCTATTGGATTGCCAATACGCGCGGGCATTTGAAAAATTTCTTCTGCGACTTCTAGGGCACCGGTCATTTTTGCAGTACCACCGGTGATCACAACGCCTGCGGCAATTTGATCTTCAAGCCCTGAGCGACGGATTTCATCCATCGCCAAATCAAATATTTCTCTAAATCTTGGTTCAACAACTTCAGATAACGTGTGGCGAGACATAGTCCGCGCTGGACGCCCGCCCACACTTGGTACTTCAAGTGTGTCTTCAGCACTTGCCATTTGGCTACTTGCACATGCATATTGCACTTTGATTGCTTCAGCATGTGAAATAGGCGTGCGGAAGATTTTCGCAATATCACCTGTTACTTGATTGCCAGCGACAGGAATAACTGCAGAATGACGCAATGAACCGTTGGTATAGATGGTAATATCCATGGTACCACCACCAATATCGATTACCGCTACACCGAGCTCTCGTTCATCCTCAGTTAATACCGAATTACCCGATGCCAATGCCGAGAAAATAAACTGATCAACATGTAAACCACAGCGTTCAACACATTTTTCAATATTCTTAGCCATATCGTTTGAGCAAGTAATAATGTGTGCACGCGCCTCCATTCGTACTCCGCTCATGCCAAGTGGGTTACGGATCCCCTCTTGTAAATCAACCGAATACTCTTGCGGTAACGCATGCAACATTTTGCGCTCTGCTGAAATTGGCACTGACTTAGCAATATGAATGACATTATCAATATCTTCGCTGGTAACTTCTGAATTATTATTAATCGCTACCACGCCATTTTCATTTTGACATTGAATATGCTTACCAGAAATGCCTAAATAAACAGAACTAATACGACAATCCGCCATCAACTCTGCTTCATCGACTGCGCGCTGAATCGACTCAGATACCAGATCTAAATCATTTACGCCACCTTTATCCATTCCATGTGATATTTGCGAGCCAACTCCAACAATACTGAGCTGGTTATCTGCGGTTACTTCACCGACCGTCGCAACGACTTTCGATGTCCCCACATCTAAGCCGATCACTAGATTTCTTTCAACTGACTTGGTCATACCTTACTCTTTTCTTCTTTTTTATTCTCAGCTGATTGCTTCCAGCTAACAGCCAATCCAGTATCATACCTTAAATCGATCGATTCTACCTCTTTATCCGAACTATTTTTTATTTGCGGATATAGGTCAATAAATCGCTGTACTCGTTGTGCCTTTTCGTTGCGTCCCAAGTGCAATTTTATGCCGTTGTCGAGCCATAATTGCCATGAAAAACGCTCTGATAAGGAGAGGCTCGACAATCGCATTTGATGCAATTGAAATAACTCATCAAACTTTACAAATGTCTGCCAGGCTTCCGTTTCACTGCCTTCTGGGCCGTATAATTTAGGTAGATGCGCTTGGTATTTTGTTACCGGCGCATGAAACACGCCACCTTGTTCGTTAATCAACAAATCATGGTTCCAAATCGCGACAGCTTGATGCTCAGTAACATAAACCTTTACGGTGTCTGGCCATTGTTTACGAACAGAAACCTGCGCCACCCAAGGTAAGGCAGTAACTAAGTCTTGAACCTGATTCACATCCAGGTCAAAAAAGCTCGACAACTGTGCCTGTTTAATCGCATCAATAATCTCACTTTTAGCCGTAAACTGCGGTTTTCCTTGCACAATCAAGCGCGTAATTCGGCTATTTTCTTCTGTTGCCAACCATTTTTGTGTGGCGCTAATACTGAACCAAATCAATAACAGTGTTAGCGTAAAAAACGCCACACCAAAACTCAGTGACCAGTTAACCTCACCGATATTGTTACGAATTTTGTTCAGCGCGTTAGTCATCTAAACAGTTTGCTCCAAAATAGTTAAAACCAGTTGTTGGAACGATTTACCGGTCGCTTTAGCAGCCATAGGAACCAATGACTTTTCGGTCATTCCCGGTACCGTATTCACTTCCAACAAATAGTAATTCCCTTGTTCATCACGCATTGCGTCAACACGTCCCCAACCTGTTGCACCGACCAGCGCAAAAGCTGATCTCGCCATCGCTTGCAGTTGCTCAGTTTCACTCTCGCTAATATCTGCCGGACAAAAATATTTTGTCGTCGATGATTTGTATTTCGCCTGATAGTCGTAAAACCCAGTTGGAGTCACCATCTCAACAACCGGTAAAGCTTCACCACAGAGCATACTTACGGTGAACTCTCGCCCTGTTATCCACTGTTCAAGCAATACTTCATCGTCATATTTAAACGCATCATCGAGTGCTATTTTAAGCTCATTCGCAGTTTGCGCTTTTGCCATTCCGATACTCGAACCTTCATGACTCGGCTTCACCATCACAGCGCCAAAATCAGCGATAATGTCATCACAGTTATAATCCGAACCTTTGTGCACAGCCAAAAATTGCGCCGTGGCCAATCCCGTTGCATTAAACAGCTGTTTGCAACGAATTTTATCCATCGCTAGCGCTGACCCTAAAACCCCACTACCGGTATATGGCATTTGCAAAAATTCAAGCGCACCTTGCACTGTACCATCTTCGCCGCCACGACCATGTAAGGCGATAAATACGCGTTCAACACCTAACTGTTTTAATTCGAATAAATTGCGTTCTTTCGGATCAAACGCAATCGCATCAACACCCGCATCAAGCAGAGCTGTTAAAATCGCTTGACCTGACATCAACGAAATCTCGCGCTCTGCAGAGTGACCCCCAAGTAATACTGCTACTTTTCCAAACTCACTGGGATTCATTTGTTCACCTGTTTTAATTTTTCTATATCTAATTCGGTGCTAGCTAATACTTTAACCAATTGACCTATGTTGCCTGCACCTTGCGTCAACACCAGATCATCTTTTGTTATAACTTCGGCAAGAGCGTGAGGTAAATCGCTTGGTGTCGCAACGTAGCGAGGCTCAATCCCCCGCTGACGAAGGCTGCGGCATAAACTTTTACTATCTGCTCCCACTATGTGCTCTTCACCTGCCGCATACACTTCGAGTAATAGTAAACAATCGACTTCGCTCAATACATCAACAAACTCTTCATATAAATCACGGGTTCTCGTGTAGCGATGAGGCTGATAGCACATCACAAGGCGCTTATTAGGCCAGCCTTGTTTCACCGCTTTAATCGTCGCTGCAACTTCCGACGGATGATGACCATAATCGTCCACTAGCATGACACTGCCATTGCCGGTAGCAAATTCTCCATAGTGCTGAAAACGACGACCTATTCCCTCAAATTTGGCAAGCGCAGCAATAATCGATGCGTTATCGAGACCTTCTTCTTTAGCAACAGCAATCGCTGCTGTGGCATTAAGCGCGTTATGTTTACCCGGTAAATTGAGCGTGACTGAAATCACCTCACCATCTAACAAATGCACGTCAAAATGGCTGGCATTGGCAGTTTGACTAAAATCAGCTAAGCGATAATCGGCATCGTCGTGCTCACCGTAAGTGACATATTTGCGGCTAAAACGCGGTAATAATTCTTGTACAACCTCGTCATCTAAACACACAACAGCAAGGCCATAAAACGGCAAGTTATGAATAAAATCCACGTAGGTGTCTTTCATCACTTCAAAATCACCGCGATACGTATCCATATGATCCGCTTCAATATTTGTAATTACGCTGAGCATAGGTTGCAGGTGTAAGAATGAAGCATCACTTTCGTCCGCTTCAGCAATGAGGTAACGACTCGTACCGAGCTTTGCATTTGTGCCCGCACTATTAAGCAAACCACCAATTACAAAAGTTGGATCAAGTTCAGCCTCAGCAAATATACTTGCAACAAGGCTAGTTGTCGTTGTTTTGCCATGAGTTCCAGCAATCGCTATTCCATGGCTAAAGCGCATTAACTCAGCGAGCATTTCTGCACGTCGCACAATGGGCGTATGAGCTTGCTGCGCAGCAACTATTTCAGGATTATTTTGATCGATAGCACTCGATACAACAACCACATTTGCATCGCTAATATTATTAGCTTGGTGTCCGATAAAGATCCGTGCACCTGCCTTTTTTAAACGTTCGGTCATCGCACTTTCAGCAATATCAGAACCTGTGATTTGATATCCTAAACGCAACAATACTTCCGCGATACCGCCCATGCCAGCGCCACCAATACCAATAAAATGGATGGTGTCGATACGTCTCATTGCTGGCAAACTTGTACTATTCACTATTATCTCTTACCTACTTAATTCTATACAATGTGCGGCAACTTGATCGGCCGCATCTACTTTAGCAAGCTGTTTAGCTCGCTGTGCCATGTCCGCAACTTTACTCGGACTCGCTAAAAAAGGCTGTAACATAGCAGCTAGTTTTTCATGGCTCATTTGTGATTGTTGGATCAACAAGGCCGCATCATTTGATACTAAAAAATTTGCATTTGCAGTTTGATGGTCATCAACCGCACTTGGGAAAGGTACAAATAACGCCATTTTTCCGGCAGCAGCGACTTCACTCACCGTCAAGGCTCCAGCACGGCAGATGACAATATTCGCCCACGCATAGGCTGCATCCATATCATCAATAAAATCTGTGACTTTAGTTTCGCACTGCACATTCGAGTAGCGTTTTTCGACTTCACTGCGATTACCTTTACCTGTTTGATGCCAAACACTTAAAGTATGTTCTTTGGCTAGTTTGCTAAAGAGGCCAGGTAGCTCTTGATTAAACACCTGCGCTCCCAAAGAACCACCAACAACAAGAATATTCATTTGTCCTTGCGTTAGTTGAGATTCGATCGTAACAACACTTTGTCGAACTGGATTACCCACAACAGCAGCCTCTCTCGTTGGAAAGGCTGAGGGAAAAGCAGCTAATACACGATTCGCGATACGCGCCAACAGTTTATTACTCATTCCGGCAACGGCATTTTGCTCGTGAACCACCAATGGAATACCTAATAGCTTCGCGGCGATACCAGCCGGTCCAGTAACATAGCCGCCCATACCGAGCAGCACGTTTGGCTGTTCAGTTTTGAGCACCTTATAAGCTTGCCAAATAGCTTTTAAAATCATCAACGGCGCTTTTAATAAACGCACAATACCATTGCCACGCAGTCCCTTCACATCGATAAAGCGAATATCGATTCCGTGCTTCGGTACCACATCAGCTTCCATTCTATCGCGAGTCCCCAACCACACACTTTGCCAACCTTGCTGTTCAAGCGTTTGTACAACCGCAATTCCCGGGAAGATATGTCCGCCAGTACCACCGGCTACCACCATTATTTTTTTTGTCATTTTTTACTACCTCGGGTGGTGGCTTGTGTCGTTGTTAACTTAAGTTCAAAATCAATGCGAAGTAATATACCAGCAGCCACTGTCATCACCAATAAACTCGAGCCACCATACGAAACAAAGGGTAAAGTTAATCCTTTGGTCGGCAAAATACCGGCACTCGCGCCCACGTTGACCATACTTTGAAATGCAAACCAAATAGCGATAGCAAGCGCCAAATATCCTTCATAGTCCTTACCGTTTTTAAGTGCATTGAAGCCAATCATCAATGCTCTAAAAATCAAGGTAAAGACAACCAATAAAACACACACCACGCCAACAAAGCCGAGCTCTTCACCAATAACAGAGAAGATAAAATCAGTATGCGCCTCGGGTAAATACTGTAACTTTTGCACACTATTACCAAGCCCTTGACCAAACCAATCACCGCGACCATACGCCATCAACGACTGAACAAGTTGGTAACCTTTACCAAAAGGATCTCCCCAAGGGTCCATAAATCCGATAATACGCGCACGACGGTACTCTGAGGTTGCAATAAGCGCAATCACTAAGCCACAGCCAACCAAGATCAAAGCAAAAAACTGCCAAAGTCGCGCACCTGCTAAAAATAACAAACCCAGTGTTGTTACAAACATCACCACAACCGTACCTAAATCCGGTTGCAACAAAATTAATGCGGCATACACAGTAAACACAACAAGAGGCTTAACAAATCCTTTTAAGTTTTCCTGAACTTCTGCTTTTTTACGAACCAAGTAACCGGCCAAATAACAAAAGAAGAAAAGTTTGGCGGCTTCAGATGCTTGCCCGATATTAAAACCACCTATTGCTATCCAGCGTTTAGCACCATTAACTTCTCGGCCAAATACCAAAACGCCGATTAATAACAACACCCCTAAAAACAATAAAGGTAAATTTGCTCGTTTCCAAAATGTCATTGGTAAACTTACGGTGATAGCGAGCAAAATAAAGCTCAGCGCCAAAAAGATACTATGGCGAATCGTGAAATGCATCGGGTTGTTAAAAAGACGCTCAGCAACCGGCATTGACGCACTCGTTACCATCACAAAACCAACGCCTACAAGCAGCACCATGCAATAGATAAGAGGTGCATCAAAAAGGCGCGATGTTCTGTTAAACAGTTGATCTTTGATGTATTCGACCATCATGAGATGCACTCCTGTTTAACGAGTGCCGCGAAATCGTCTCCACGTGTCATGAAATTCGCATACATATCCAAACTTGCACACGCAGGTGCTAACAGCACAATATCACCAGCACTTGCTGCCATTTTCGCGCATTCAACCGCCTCAGCCATTGAGCTTACATATTCACCTGCGAACAGCTCGGCAATGTGAGGGCCGTCTTGTCCAAGTGTTATCACATGCTTTACATGCTCAGTGATGTAAGGTGTTAAAGGGCTAAAGTCTGCGCCTTTTCCAACACCACCGGCAATTAAAACAATGTTTTTACCCTTTGCGATGCTGGCGATGGCCGCAATGGCTGCACCAACATTGGTTGCCTTGGAGTCATTGACGTAACTTACACCATCAATTTCTTCCACAATTTGGCAACGATGCGCAAGTCCTGTGAATTGGTTAAACGCAGTTAAGAATGCGTTCTTGGGAATATTTTGGTGATGTAACAAAGCCATCACTGAAAGAGCGTTAATTTGATTATGGCGACCTAATACTTTGAGTTCAGAACAAGCTAGTTGAGTTTCACTGCCGTAAATGAAGTGTTCTGTGCCAGCAAAGTTATCAATATGATATTGGCCTGTTTCACCGCCAAAGCTGACTAACCGTTGTGCGTTTTCAGGCTTTGTTTGTGCATCTTCTGCGTTGTAAACACAAAGCTCAGCGCCACAATAGATGCGACGTTTTGTTTGCGCATAATGCTCAAAACTGTCATAACGATCCATATGATCTTCAGATACATTGAGCACACAACTAGCAACCGACTTAAGGGAATATGTTGTTTCAAGTTGGAAACTTGAAAGTTCAAGTACAAAACAATCAACGTCATGATCAACAACATCTAATACCGGTGTACCAATGTTACCCGCAAGAGCGACTTTTTTACCTGAGGCTACAAGCACATCGCGCAGTAAGGTCACAACTGATGACTTACCATTTGACCCCGTAACCGCAAAAACGGGTTTATCACTAATACGCGCGAATAGCTCGATATCACCGATAATTTCCACACCTGCTTGCGCAGCACTCGCTACTGCGGGTGTGGTTAATGCAATACCCGGACTAATGATAATAAGATCAGCCGCATCTAATTGGGCCTGTGCCAAATCTCCAAAATATGTTTCTAAACCGGTAAGCTTGTGTACTTCATCGCGACCCGGCGGCGAGGTACGACTGTCGACCAATTTAAATGAAATATTTTGACCGACTAAAAAACGCACTGTGCTCAGGCCTGAAACTCCAAGCCCGAGCACGATGATATTTTTGTTCTTTAGTTCGTTTAAATAATTCATTTATCTCAACTTTAACGTAGCTAGTCCCGCTAATACTAAAATCACTGAAATGATCCAAAAACGCACGATAACACGCGGTTCAGGCCACCCTTTTAATTCATAGTGGTGATGAATTGGCGCCATTCTGAAAATACGCTGACCTCTTAGTTTATAGGAACCGACCTGCAAAATAACAGACACCGCTTCCATCACAAAAACACCACCCATAATGACTAATACCAACTCTTGGCGCACTAACACGGCAATAATCCCCAGCGCGCCACCAAGCGCTAAAGAACCGACATCACCCATAAATACTTGCGCCGGATATGTATTGAACCATAAGAAGCCAAGACCTGCCCCAACGATTGCGGTGCATAATACAACCAGTTCACTGGCTTCAGGAATATACGGAATATGAAGGTAATTTGCGAAATTAACATTACTCGTAACATAAGCAATAAAGGCAAACGCACCGGCAACTAAAATCGTCGGTACAATTGCCAGGCCATCTAAGCCATCAGTCAAATTGACTGCGTTCGATGTACCAACTAAAACAAAGTATGTCATCACGATATAAAATAAACCGAGTTGTGGCATCACATCTTTAAAAAACGGAACCACTAATGCAGTTTCTTGCGGTGACGTTGCTGTATAAAACAAAAACGCGGCAGCGGTGACTGCAATCACAGATTGCCAAAAGTACTTCCAACGCGCGATTAGCCCTGCACTGTCTTTTCGGATCACTTTACGATAATCATCAACAAAGCCGACGATACCTAACGAGCCAATAACAAATAGCGTCACCAGGACATATTTATTACTGAGATCAGCCCACAAAATAGTACTCATGAAAATGGAACCCAAAATCAAGATCCCACCCATTGTTGGGGTGCCTGATTTTGATAAATGAGACTCTGGACCATCATCACGCACCGTTTGACCAATTTGCATTTTTTGCAATCGACGGATTAATTTGGGACCAAAGTATAGCGATAAAAGTAATGCTGTAAGCACACCTAAAATCGAACGAAACGTTAAATATGAAAAAACGTTAAAGCCCGAGTAGAACTGGGTTAAATATTCAGCCAACCACACTAACATGACTGTTCACCTTTATTATTATTTTTTTCTAATTCTTCTACTAGCAACTCCATGCGTGAACTGCGCGATCCTTTCACTAAAATAGTGACTTTTCCATTTACCGCAGATAATTCATTTTGTAGTTCAGTTAGCAACTTTTCGCGTGTCGAAAAATGCAAGCCCGGTTGCTTATAAACATCGCTCGCCGATTGGCTTAACACACCTAAGCTATATAATTTATCAATACCTTGCTGTTTTGCATACTCGCCCACTTCTTGATGATAAATACGCGCATCTTCACCAAGTTCAGCCATATCACCAAGCGCTAAAATAGTGTAGCCAGAACTATTGGCCAACAAGTCGATCGCTGCTTTAACTGATCTCACATTTGCATTATAGGTATCATCGACCAAGGTTAACTGCGAATTCACTTCAATCACATTAACGCGACCTTTAACTTGCGGCATCTTTGCAAGGCCCGACGCGACCTGCTGCAAGCTAACACCGAGCGGCAACACAAGCGCGGCAGCAACCATCGCATTGGCCACATTATGCTGACCTGAAACCGGCAGAGAGACAGCCACTTTGTCGCTTTTATAGCATAACTCAAAACGAGCTCGGCCTAACTCGTCTAGCTCAATTTCCTCAGCCCAAATGTCTTTTTGTGACAACATTGAAAACTGAGTGACGTTTTTATCAGTTAAGCGTGCAAGCCAGTAATCGATAAATTCACTATCGGCATTAACAACTGCCGTACCACCTTGTGGCAAGCCTTGAAAAATTTCGCCTTTAGCACGTGCTACGCCAAATAAGTCGCCAAACCCTTCTAAATGCGCTTCGGCAACATTGGCAATACCTGCAACATCCGGTTTAACTAAGTCAGTTGTGTAGCCAATTTCACCAATGTGATTTGCACCAAGTTCAACAACAGCATATTGATGGTGCTCTTCCAAGCGTAACAAGGTAAGCGGAACACCGATATCGTTATTAAAGTTACCTTTAGTTGCAAGCACACTACCTAGCTGCGACAAAATAGCCGCCGCCATTTCTTTTACGGTTGTTTTACCTACACTGCCCGTAATCGCAACCGTTTTAGGTGCTACTTGTGCTTTCACAGCTCGGCCAAGTTCACCCAGCGCCAAACGCGTATTTTCAACTACAAACTGTGGGATATCTAATGCTAATTTTTGTTCAACTATCAATGCTACAGCGCCTTTCTCAGCTGCCACATCAGCAAATTTATGACCATCAAAGTTAGGCCCTTTTAACGCTAAAAAAACCTGACCAGATTCGATTTTTCGGGTATCTGTTTCGATAGTTGAAAAAGGAGTATTATCGCCTAGGAGCTCGCAATCGAGCACCTTAGCAATCCAGTTTAAATCTGCATTGATCATTTTGCTCGACCTTCTAATTTATTTTTCACTACGTCTCTATCACTAAACTGTAAAGTTTGACCTGCAATGATTTGATAATCCTCATGGCCTTTTCCGGCGATAAGCACAACGCCATCTATCGGCGTTATTTCAATCGCTTGTTCTATTGCTTTTTTTCTATTTAGCTCGATAATCGGCTCAACATTTTCAAAGCCAGCAATAATATCATTGCAGATCTGTTGTTCGTCTTCATTTCTTGGATTGTCGTTGGTAACTACAATCCGGGTGGCGTATTTTTGTGCCGCCTTTGCCATCATAGGTCGCTTGCCTTGATCCCGATCTCCGCCACAGCCAAATACACAGGTAATGCCATTAGGTGTATGAGAAGAAAGTGATTTAAGCGCTTGGGCCAATGCATCCGGCGTATGCGCGTAATCCACAATGCAGGTTGGATGCCCGTTGCCAGTAAAAGGTTCCATACGTCCAGCAACTGGAGTTAAATTTTTAATGCTGTTAACTAAATCGGCAAAACGATAATCCAAAGCCAATAAAGCAGACATCGCGGCTGCCAGATTATATAGATTAAATAAGCCAAATAAAGGAATAAATAAGTCGGCGTTACCCCAGCTTGTTGCAAAGCGTGCTTTCATGCCTTGGGGAAGATAATCGACTTCTTCAATTGAGACATAATTATCAAAACCTTGCGAACAAATTTGATGTCCATAAACAATCGGGTTTTGAAGTATGTTTTGTGTGAGCCAAAGTCTGCCGATATCATCGTCAATATTGATCACACAGTGTGACGCTGAATAGTCGGTAAATAGTTGCTTTTTCGCGTCGGCATACGCCTGCATAGTACCGTGATAATCTAAATGGTCGCGGCTTAAGTTAGTAAAAATAGCGACGTTAAAGTCACATTCAGCAACGCGATTTTGCATTAAGCCATGCGACGACACTTCCATGGCAACGAGTGACGAATGCGGTGCAAACTCACTAAAAATATGTTGTAATTCAATTGCTGATGGTGTGGTGTTGGCAAGTGGTGTAAGCGAATCGGGCTGACCATAACCTAACGTGCCAATCACACTCGCCGGTTTTGCACATGCATTACTTAAATACGCGAGCATATTTGCTACAGTCGATTTGCCGTTTGTACCCGTCACGCCAACCAAATTAAACTGCTCACTTGGCTTGCCATAAAACACAGAGGCAACTTTTGCTAACTTGTCAGCTAGCTTTTCAACTTGAAAAACGTTTTCATTTTCCGTTTGATATTGGCAAGCGCTATCAACAAGCACTAAACTCGCGCCGTTTTCTAGTGCACTTGCAATAAACTGGGCTCCATTGAGTGCATGACCTTTAATTGCTATAAACGCACTACCGGGCATGGCGGCCCGGCTGTCTAAAGTAAGCTGTTTAATTGTGTAGCTGCTTAAGTCAATATTAAGCAGCTGTCCGACTGCACTAATATTGGTCATACAAACGTCCATAATTGATGGCGGCGGTTGCCTCTAAATCGGGCGCAACATCGAGTATACGCAATGAACCAGACATAATTTCGGCAAACGCAGGGCCTGCCACATCACCACCGTAATACACATCGCCACCGGGTTCGTTCACCATCACCACAACGGCCAATTTTGGATTACTCACCGGTGCAATGCCGGCAAAATAACCCACGTACTCATCACCGTAACCACCATATGTCGCTTTTTTCGAAGTACCTGTTTTACCACCAATGCGATAACCATCAAGTTTGACACGGGTTGCTGTACCGCCACGCTCAAACACACTCTCCATCATTTCAAGTACGGAATATGCATTTTTCTCTGAGAAAATACGCTCACCAGGCACAGGATCGGTTTGTTTAATAATCGTAAGAGGTCGATGTACTCCTCCGGCACCAATCGTCGCATAAGCGCGGGCAACTTGCGCCGTACTTACAGACATTCGGTAGCCATACGATAAAGTAGCAACCTCAAAATCAGACCAACGACCGTGCGGTGAAAATAAACCACTGCTTTCACCCACCATCCCCGTACCTGAGTCTTCGCCAAACCCCATGCGCTGGAAAAAACCAATAAAATCACGCTTAGGCATGGTTTGTGCTATTTTTGATACGCCAACATTCGACGACTTTTGTAAGATAGTGCGTAAATCCATCGCACCGTGGTTGCGCGGATCCGTTACCACACGACCACCAATGCGCAGCCAACCCTTGGTTGGGATCACTGAATCGGTTTCAATTGTGCCATACTCTAAGCCGGCCAAAACAGAGAGCGGTTTCATCGTTGACCCTGGCTCAAATAAATCTGTGATTGCGCGATTACGGCGTTTATGAGGCGCTGCCGTTGCCAAATTATTCGGATTAAACGATGGACTGTTGACCATTGCAAGGACTTCGCCTGTGGTGACATCAACTACCATCGCACTGCCTGATGTTGCTTGATAGCTCAACACCGCTGATTTCAGTGCTTTATATGCAAGTGATTGAATACGCTGGTCAATGCTAAGTTGAATATTGTCAGGTTTAACACGCTCTCGCTCGTGCAAAACTTCAATTTCACGGCCGATGGCATCTTTACGAATAGTGCGTCGGCCATCTTCACCGGTTAACGCGGCATCATAGAGTTTTTCAATGCCTTCAATACCTTCACCATCAATATCTGTAAAGCCAAGTACATGTGCGGTGACTTCACCAGCGGGGTAATAACGTTTTGATTCATCAAGTAAATGAATGCCATAGCGATTTAATTTGAGATCACTCACAATGTAATTAGCAACCGCAGGGGTAATTTGACGTTTCAGATAAACAAATTGGCGCGACGTATCACTTAGCACTTTTTCGTCAAGCGACTTTTTATTGATACGCAGTACATCTGCAAGCTCCTGCCAGCGAGGATCTGCTTGATAAAGGGCGCGCTTACGACGGGCTAATTCTTCTTTATTGTCTTTTAGAGCAGCAGTTTTTTCACCTGCTTTACGTGCGGCTTTAAGTACTTGCGCGTGCAATGATTTATCGAGGTTAAGTGGATTGGCATGTACACTAACTACCGGCACACTCACGGCAAGTTCATTACCATGGCGATCGAGTATCATGCCGCGTTGTACATGCAGTTTTTCAACCCGCAATGTACGTTTGTCACTTTCTAATACAGCTTGCTCAGGCTTAATAATTTGAATGTAGGCAGCACGTGCTACAAGGGCTGCAAATACAATACTAACCACTGCACACACTAAAACAAAACGCCACGGTATCAAGGTGGGTTTTATTGTTTTTTTTCGCTGACCGTCATTTGATACTGTCATGGTGATGTCACTACCTTTTCATCTTTCCGTTCTGGGCGCTTCATTTTTAATTGCTGACGCGCAATGTCTTCAATGCGGGCATGCTGCGAGTAAAATTCACTCTCAACCACTAAATAACCCCATTCAAGATCGAGCTCATCCCGTTGCTCTAATAATTTGTCTTGTTTTATAACTTCTAAACGTGATGCATTGGTAAAATAAACCACTGACAATGCGCTCACTAAAATAAGAAAAAGCAGCCCCAACGTAAGCTTCTCCCTAAAAAGCCCCTTCATAATCTCTGCAAAAAGATTCGGTTGCCTTATTGCTTTTTTTTGGCTCACCCTAACCTCTGTGCTATACGAAGGACGGAGCTGCGTGCACGGCTATTGCGGGCTAGTTCTTCTTTGCCCGGCTTAATTGCTTTACCAATTGCTTTTAACGTTAGTTTTTGCTTTAACTGCTCATCCGTTAACGGCAAACCTCTTGGTATCGCCTCGCCTTTGCTTTGCTTTTTAATAAACTGTTTTACAATGCGATCTTCGAGTGAATGAAACGAGATCACCGCTAAACGGCCGCCTGGTTTCAAAACATCGAGCGCACCTTTTAACGCCGTCTCGATTTCTTCTAGTTCGCTATTGATATAAATGCGTATTGCCTGAAACGTTCGTGTTGCTGGGTGTTTATTTTTATCTTTCACTGGCACCGCTAAATCAACTAATTCAGCCAATTGCTTGGTCGATGTAATCGGGTTTTCGTCGCGCGTTTCAATTATTTTGGTTGCAATACGGCGACCAAACCTTTCTTCGCCATATTTTTTAATCACCCAAGTAATGTCTTCCAGATCCGCTTCCGCTAACCACTGTGCGGCACTGCGCCCCGCATTTGGGTTCATGCGCATATCGAGCGGACCATCTTTCATAAAACTAAAACCGCGTTCTGCGTCGTCTAGTTGCGGACTCGATACGCCAATATCGAGTAAAATACCGTCTACTTTACCTAATAAATCATTGTCTTCTGCGACTTGACGAATTTCAGAAAAGGTATTGTGGGCGATGCTAAATCGCGCATCATCGGCAAACTTTTTCGCTGATTCAATTGCCTGCGGGTCGCGATCAATCGCCTGCAAACGACCGTTCTCACCCAAACGCTGTAAGATTTGCCCTGAATGGCCGCCACGACCAAAAGTGCCATCGATATAGATGCCATCAGCTTTAATCGCGAGCGCCTCAATAGTCTCGTCCATTAATACTGAAATATGTTCAAACTGTTCTGACATCTGGGTTCGGCACCTTAAGTTAGAATGTAAAATCTTTTAATTTATCGGTTAACTCAATTTCAGCTTGCTGCTGCGCAATATCAATGCGCATTTTTTCGTTCCAGGTGTCTTCATCCCAGATCTCAAATTTATTGAGCTGCCCAACAAGCATGAGTTTTTTATTTAAATTCGCGTGAGCGCGAAGTGGTGCGGATAATAAAATGCGTCCGTTTTTATCGATTTGACATTCCATCGCATTACCCAATAAAACGCGTTTAACACGTTTTTCGGCTTCTACCATGTCAGATAAACGGTACAGTTTTTCTTCGACTTCCTGCCATTCACTAAACGGGTATAATAACAAACAGTTTTCTTTGAGATCTACGGTACAGATCAACTGGCCTTCACTATCCGCTTGCAACAAGGTACGAAACTTGGTTGGAATAGCCAAGCGTCCTTTGTCGTCTAAGTTGATAGCATGTGCGCCGCGGAACATTTTGTATCCGATCCCCTAAATGTTATTATTTTGATCCATTTAGATCCATTTTTTACCACATTTCACCACGAGCTTAGAGTTTAGGGCTTGACACACGGATTTGTCAAGCGCAGATATGGATATATTTTTCTCTACAGCCCTTAATAAATAAGGCTTGCCGCGAAGTTAATGAAATTTGTGGAAAAAAATGGAGTAGTAAATTTATGGCAGCTTGGATCATCCCTTTACCAATCCAAATTGATTAAAAAACACACAAAACATTCACCTTTGTCATTTTTTTGTATCAAAGTGTCAATGTATAAAACCCACTACAAAAACGGCACTTTTTAGCCTGTTTTTAGTCTCAGTAGTAAGTCTACAACCTGATTTGCGCCGAATTGACATAGTTGTTAATCTAGGCCAATTCAATCGGTAGTTAATAAAGGAATATAATGAATAAAACAATCCTAGCCCGCTTTACCTTAAGTGCTTTGGCATTAGCATTGGCCGCCTGTGGCGGATCATCGAGCTCAAATAATAACGGCAATAATGGCAATGGTTCAGGTAACGGCAATGGCAATGGCTCAACTGGCCCAAATCTAACTTGGGTCGCTAACCAGTTTGACAATTCCAATACTTACAAAAATTACTGTGCCACACCGCGCAGTGGCTCCGATCCTTACACAGGCGAAGTCTACCAAGATAAAGAAGGCAGTACGTTACACGAGCAAATGTGGCTACGCTCGTGGAGCAATGAAACCTACCTTTGGTATGACGAAATTAACGACGTCAATCCGGCAGGTTATGCGAGCGCAGTCGATTATTTCAATATTTTAAGAACCGAACAAACAACCGATTCAGGTGCATTTAAAGATAACTTCCACGGTTCACAAAATACCCTTGAGTACAATGAGCGCACGGTTGGCGGCACAAGCTCTGGCTATGGCATCCGCTGGGCATTTGCCAGAAATACCCCGCCTCGTAATCTGTTTGTACTTTATACCGAGCCAAATTCACCAGCAGCAATAGCCGGCTTAATGCGCGGCGACACCATACTCGAAGTAGACGGTGAAGATTTAGTGAATGGCGATAATGTAAATGTGCTTAACGCCGGTTTGTTTCCAGCCACCGATGGTGAAAGCCATACATTAAAAGTGCGTACGGCACTTGGCGATGAAAAGACTTTAACCCTAACCTCGGCACAGGTTGAAATCGAGCCAGTTCATAATGCAAAGGTTATTGAGTTCCAAGGTAAAAAAATAGGCTATATGCAATTTAATACCTTTATTGCAAAAGCTCAAACAGGGTTAGCAGATGCGATTAACCTATTTAATGCATCTAATGTTGACGAAGCCGTGATTGATTTGCGCTATAACGGCGGAGGATTGCTATATTTAGCATCGCAACTTGGTTATATGATAGCGGGCGATATGAATACCCAGTCACGCACTTTTTATCAAGAAATTGCCAATGATAAATTTGCACCTAACGCGCCAATACCATTTGTGGATTCAGTGATTGACTATGATCGCGGTGTGATCACCAATACCGAGTTACCAACTGCATCTCTCAATCGTGTTTATGTGCTCACAACGGGTTCTTCGTGTTCAGCTAGTGAAGCCTTAATCAACGGCCTGCGCGGAATTGATATTGACGTGGTGATGATAGGTGATACTACCTGTGGTAAGCCGTATGGCTTTTTACCTACCGATAACTGCGGTACGACCTATTTTACGATTCAATTTACTGGCGTAAATGCAAAAGGCTTTGGTGAATACGCTGATGGCTTAAAGCCAAAAGCAAGTCCGCAATACGATGACGAAGTCAAAGGCTGTCAAATTAGCGACGACTTTACTCGCCCGCTCGGCGATATTAGTGAAGGTTTATTGTCGGGAGCACTTTATCATATGAATACGGGCCAGTGCCCAAGTGCGAAGCAAAGCATCAACTATGTACAAGCCGCACCTAAGCTCAACAGCTACAGCCTAGATCGTAAAGACGTTATTCTCGACAGCATAATGCAAGAAGCGCAGTTAAATAACCAAATCAAGTTAATGCGCAACGAGCAATAAAAAACAACAGCAGAAATAAGCAAAACGCCACATAATGTGGCGTTTTCTTTATAATTTATGAGTCACACTAAAAACTTATTGCGATGCAGCAGCGTTTGATTTTGCTAATTGATAAATTTCAGTACAAGATTTATTGACCCACACATGCCAGGGTGTTTCTTGTAATGCATTGCGTGAGAACTGCAGTCGTTCCATCTCTATATCTTGCATATTTGCGATATATTCACCACTAACTTCATCGGCAAACACCATATCAACACGATTTTTTAACAACAAGCGAAACCCTTGATTAAGATCCTCAACTTCAAGCACATCCATGCCATTGGTTTTCATCAACGCAGTTAACCCTTGCTTTGAATAAGAACGTAACATAGCAACACGTTTGCCTCTTAAATTTGACAAAACATGCCATTCAAACGGCTCAGGTTGTGTTAAACGGAAAAAACCAAGCTTAATAGGTTCTGGCGATAACACCCAGCGATACGCACTTTTCTCTTTTTCAAGCGGTGGATAGAAACTCAAACACCAATTGCCTGATTTTAAAATTTTGCCTGCTCGTGATGGCGGTACAAACTGTGCACTGATCTGGTAGTCTTTGAGCTCAGCGCGATAGATAAGTTTTTCAAACGCAAAGCCATTATTTTTAATTGACGGTGCAGTATAAGGCGGGTAAGTGATAGCAAGTACAGACAACTCCTTGCCAACACAGCAAGTAGCAAATAACAAAATGCACAGCCAGACAACTTTCAAAAACCAATCCCTTCTTTAAATTTTATGGCGTATAAAATTTGGCCATTATATTATAAAGATGGCATTAAATTTTACGCATTACCAACTTTTTCATTAGCAAGCGGTAATTTCAATTGAAAACAGGCCCCCGACAAAACAGCACTAGGACCTGCGCTAATTATGCCATGGTGCCACTCGATTATTTTTTTTGTAATGGCAAGCCCCAAGCCATAACCCAATTGACTGTTATTTGCACGTGTATAAGGTAAAAACAAATCATCAACCTGACTAGTATTTAAACCTGCCCCATCATCGTCTACCTGTAATATCAGCAAGTTGTCATCTCTTTTTAACGTGATAACAATTTTATTGTCACTGTATTTAAACGCGTTGTCGATAATGTTTTTTATTGCGCGCGATAAAAAGCGTAAATCAACGTTAACAAAACCATTATATTCGCAGTTAAAATTAACACTCTTGTCACTGTATTGGCCCAATTGTTCAACATAAGTGGTGATTGTCGATTCAAGCGATAGCGTGACAAATTTGAGTTCTGGGATTTCATGCTCTTGTTTTGAAAAGCTCAGGTACTGATCCACCAGCTGTTGAATTTCATTGATATCTTGTTTCAGTAATTCGCGACTTTGCACCACATTTGATTCATTCAAACTCGCTAACGTAAACTTAAGTCGAGATAAGTTGGTACGTAATTCATGCGATAAAGTACCTGACAACTCAGTTTGCAGCGCCAACAAACGTGCAATCTTATTAAGCATCCACCCTATGGTATCGGTTACGGGCTTAAAGTAATAAGACGTTGGCAGATTTAAGTCACTCATATCACGACTTTTCGCAAAACGGCTCGTCACTTCTTTAATGCGCCACATATCACTAAATAGTGGCCAAAGAATCGCTAAAAACGCGATGCAAAGAAAACCATAAAAACCCAGCGTATACGGGTTCAAGGCGGCCTCTTCACTCATCAAAATTGGACCAATTTCAACAATCAAGAGAGAATTCAATTCAGCATAGTAAAATAACTGATTGCGCGCGGTGACAACCGATACACTCTGCCCTCTGGCAAGTTTACTCTGTGACTCTATTGGCAACGCGAAGTTTTGTTTATCAATCAAGGCCACCTGTTTAAAAGGTAATGGCGCTCGCGCATCACACGACAGTTGTGAACAATATTCTTTAACCAGATTAATCGTCACAGCAATAGGTAGTTGTTTACTTTCCGGTGCTTGATAATAATGTCGATACCAATAATCGGCTGCGAGGATTAAACTCACTAACGTAACCGTAATCACTGCATAATAACGTAATAAACCTCGGTACATAGCTGCCTAGTCGCTACTGTTTAACCGACAAAATATAACCTTGGCCCCAAATTGTTTTAATTTGGCAACGCAACTCATTATATTGCTCAAGCTTTTTCCTTAGACGACTGACACGACCGTCGACGGTCCGATCCAAACCATCATATTCACGACCCACCGTATTTAGAAACAAAAACTCTCGACTAACATGTTGCCCTTGATGATGCATCAATAACCAGAGTAAGTCGAATTCATAGCGCGATAACGAAATCGCGTTATCGTCAATTTTGACCTCGCGATTCAAATTATCCACCGACAAGTTTTCGATAGTGATCACATCCTGCTTTTGCGATCGCGCATTGCGGTTTAAACATGCTTTAATTCGTGCCAATAATAACTCAGGTTCAACGGGCTTGCTTATATAATCATCAGCACCGAGTTCAAAGCCAGTCAACTGATTTGCCTGATCGCTTAATGCCGATAAAAAAATGTAAGGCCCATGGAATTTATGACGCACTTTACGCGCAATTTCAAAACCATTGGTGCCCGGCAACATCACATCACACAAGATCAAGTCAATGCATCCACCGTCAATCAGCGTATCGAGGCTATCACCATTAATAAAGTGCTTCACAACAAAGCCATTGTTGGTTAAAAACGAGGCGATCGATTTGGCTAGACGCTGATCGTCTTCAATCAGTAAAATACGATTTGCAACAGACATATTAGAATACGCTCCACAAATGGCGCCTCGCCTGACGCACATCTTTACCCAACTCTCTGACGTGAATTTGTTGTGATTGTTGTTTTTGCGCCACTTTAAGGGTAAAGGTATCAGACAAGTTGAGCGCAATATAAAGCTCTTTTTCCATTTCTTTTTTTGCTTCAACACAAATTAATGGACGCAAACTATTTCCTTGATAAATACACGCGGGGTAAGCATTAGACAAACGCCAGTAAAAGATAAAACTTTGTCTGCACGCTTGTCCCTTTTCAACAATGCACAAACCGGGCTTTACAGTAAACGCTTCAATAATACTGTTGTTTGCAGCAACACTTGAGGTTGTAAAAACAAGGCATGTAAATAAAACTCTTATCATTAGCCACTTCATATCACGTACTTCACGCCAATAAAGTAAGACACGGTTTGTCCTTGCTCAATCACTGGGCTTTGGCGCAGTGAACTATCGATCCAAAGTTTACGCAGCGACGCAACCGCAAACCATCGCTCAGCGATCGGGTATGCAAAGTTAAATTGTAGCTGATAATTCATCGCAGGTTCTGCGATGTAATACAAATCAATATTCGCAATATCACGTTCATCTATATTGTAATAGTAACGCGTAAGCTGTTTACTCTTATATTGCGCATTAGCCTCAACTGCAACTTTCAATTTTGCTAATTGAAAATTTTTCTGTAGCGCAACTTTGAGCTGCTCGCCGTGATGCACATTACTGACATCTGTTTGCAAGCTAATAAACGCATCAATCCAACTGTAGTAACGCAGTTCAAAGCCCGCCATATATGACATAGAACGATGCGGCGGTGCAACTGGCTCTGGTTCACTAATTGGCTCATCAAATAAGTCCCATGGTTTGGCGGGATGAATACCAGCAACGGCCGCATATCCGTCTCGGTGATCACCGGGAAAAAACAGACCATCTAAGTTTTGCGAGCCAATTAATTCAAGTACAAAACCTTTTTTCTCTACCAAAGCATACGACAGATCTAAATTTTCAATCGCAAAGCGTTCACCGTAGTAACGAATATCTGGCAAAATATAAAGAGGAATATCTTTTTCTTTGACTAACGGGTTTTCAAGCTGCCCGTAGCCTAATGCGACGCCAAAAAACCATCTGTCACTATCGACAAGACGATCGTCAAGTTCATCTTGCGCATGCAAACAAAAGCTGCACAAAAATAGCAACGCTAATGTGAGAACAACATAAAATCTCATGATTAATCGGAACAATAAAATTGAATACAAAAACTATACGCAACCCGAGACCGTGTCACAAGCCGTATTTGTAACCGACAATGCGACGGCTAAAAAAGTACTCTGTTTGTAACCATCTAAAATAAAACAACTTTTTAAAAATATTGTTACATGTACCGATTCCAATTTAGACAAATTTGTACAATTGCTGATTTGATTTTCACAACTTTAAATATTTACCAATAAATTCATACATATAGAAATGAAACATTAATTAAACATGATGCAAACTACTATTTACATTGTGTTAATTTGCACAAAACGTTACAAACTATTAACTTCCGATGTGTTGTTATTTATGGGCGAAAAAAAGCACAAATAAAATAACAATTCTTGGAGGAACTGTTTTGAAACTCAAAGCACTCTCAATTGCAACGTTGGCCGCTTTATACACCACAGGTGTAAATGCAGCTGCAACATCGCAAGGTTGGCAAGCTATCGATTTATCAGCCGATGTTGTTCAACAACGTAATAATATTAATAATGAAAAACGCGCTCAATTCGATAGTTTAAACCCAAAATTTCAGAGTAATGCGGTTAACCGTGTTATAAAGCACAAAACGGCAGAAGAAAAATTTACACCCGAAGCCGATGTGACTGGTGAGCACGTTTATATAATTCAGCTGAACGATGCTCCCGTAGCGACCTATATGGGCGGCGTAAACAACATTCCTGCTACCGCATTAGGCAACAATGCCAACCACTCAAAAAATGCTAAAGTAAGCAGTGCTGCAAACAGTCAAAAACTTTTCTCTAATTCACAAGCGACCAGCGCACATATTGAACAATATCGCGATCACTTGCGTAATGAACAACACGCACTAGTTAGTGAAGCGAAAAGTCTCGGTGTACCGTTGGTTGTAGCGCAAGAGTTCACCGTCACATTAAATGCAATCACAGCTAAACTGACACAAAAACAAGCGGCGCAGCTAGCAAATTCTAGTCGTGTTTCACATATCCAGCGCTCAATTGTGCATGAAATTGCGTCAGACTTAGGTCCACAGGTAATCAAAGCAGATAAAGTCTGGACCGGTGAAGGCACGCACACTGGCTTACCGTATAAAGGAGAAGGTCAGGTTGTTGCAATTATTGATACAGGTATCAACACTGACCATATCTCGTTTGCAGACATAGGTGGTGACGGTTACGATCATACCAACCCACTCGGTAAAGGCGTTTATTTAGGCGAATGTCAGCAAGAAGAGTTTGCGGATCGCTGTAATGATAAGCTAATCGGTGTTTATACTTGGGATGTTATCTCGGACATGTACAGCGCGGAGTATTTCCAACCAGGTTACCCAAACCATAGTCCGTGGAATACTGAACAAATTCGTCCACGTTTTGGTGAAGACTACCACGGTCACGGCTCACACGTTGCTGGCACCGCAGCGGGTAACGTTGTGATTGATGCCCCGCTCCAATTACCAAGTTTTGACGCAGACCCAGAAACATTAGGTAACGTAGGTGATGGCCGTGATACAGGCTATACAACACGCGTATCAGGTGTGGCACCGCATGCTAATGTCATCATGTACCAAGCATGTTGGGGCGGTGATGGTGTTACTAACCCATATTACGGCTGTCCAACGGAAGCGACTCTTGCTTCAATTGAACAAGCTGTCCTTGATGGTGTTGATGTTATCAACTATTCAATTAGTGGCGATGGTTTCCCATGGGAAGCAGCAATTCAACAAGCGTTTTTCTCTGCCTACGCAGCCGGTATTTCTGTTGCCGCAGCAGCAGGTAATGGTGGCTTCCAATCACCAACGGCGCATAACTCGCCTTGGTTACTCAATGTAGCAGCAACGCATCATGGCCGTGATTTTGGCGTTGAGCCAAAAACACTCGACCAATTTAGCGGTGGCGATACACCAGCACCGAGCGCAATTCAAGGTGCGAGTATTTCTGAAGGCTTTACCGGTGCACTTGTTAATGCGGCAGATTTTGGCGACCAAACCTGTGATACACCGTTTGCTGAAAATACTTTTACGGCCGATCAAATCGTTGTGTGTGAGCGCTCTGACCAACCGCGTATGACGAAAGCTGACAATCTTGTTGCAGCCGGAGCCGGTGGTTTTATCTTATACAATAAAGATAGCTGGGGCGATTACGCAACACTCGTTACCGATATGTATCCGCTACCGAGTATTCATATTACGCGCAACGACGGCCAAGCACTACTCGAGTGGATGGCATCGGGTTCTGATCACACAGCAACTATTTCAGCGGCTGAAGCATTTGCAACCGTAGACGAAACTCGCCAAAACCTGATTGCTAGCTTTACGTCAGCAAAAGAAAACCAAAAATTTGATGGCACACTCACGCCAAGTATCGGTGCGCCGGGCGTGCAAGTCTTTGCTGCTTGGTCAGACGATCAACCATTTACTGGCTTCCCTAGTGCGGCAGATTGGAATGTAATTGATGGCACGTCAATGGCATCACCACATATTGCAGGTGCATTAGCTCTTATCCGCCAAGCTCGTCCTGAGTGGAGTGTAGCGCAGGTGCAATCAGCAGCACAAATGACGGCAAACGGTGATATGAATGATGGCAGCGGCGGCGATCCTTATGCCCGTTCAGGTTCTGGTTTAATCAATGTAGCAGCAGCGATTAACAGCGGACTAATCATGGATGAAACGGCGCACAATATGCAAATGGCTAACCCGAAAAATGGTGGCGATCCGACTAATCTAAACTTACCGACTCTTGTCAATACATCGTGTGAAACTGAATGTAGCTGGATCCGTACTGTTACGGCAACCAAAGATGGTACGTGGACCGTTGAAGGCACGCCGAATCACGACGCTGTATCAATCGATATTAGCGCATCGCCGAGCACTTTCTCATTAAAAGCCGGCGAATCGCAAGCGATCATCGTGACAGCGAAAATCCTTGATGCGGTAACTGATAACAGCAGCCCAGAGCTCAGCTACTTATTTGGTGATGTGAAACTAAAAGCACAAGAAGCAGATATTCCTGACGCTCACTGGCCAATGAAAATTAAATTTAGCCGTAATGATTTACCACAAATCTTGCGTGTTGAAGCACACCGTGACAACGGCCAATTCACAATCAAAGACTTACCGGTCTCACGACTTGCTGAATTAAACGGTCAAGCGTTCCAAGTTGCAACTGCAACACCACTTGAAGTCGACCTACCACAAGATTCGGATTCAGTATCACCATACTGGGATACCGATCTTGACGGCGCTGAAGTGCACTGGGTTGATGTACCTATGGGCACCAAGCGTTTATTTGCTGAAACACTGAAAGAGCTTTCAACAACTGCACCAAAAAATTCGGGTGAACAAGGCGACTTGGACATTTTGATTGGTCAAGACATAAACAATGATGGCGAAATCAACTTCCAAGAAGAAACCATTTGTTGGTCTTACTCTGATACCGAACTCGACTTCTGTAGTATCAGCGATCCAGCACCTGGTAAATACTGGGTTGTCTATCATAACTATAAATCTGGCTTTACCGGTGAATGGTCTGATAGCTACCAAGTTGCACACGGTATCGTAAGCTCACAAGAAGCGAGCAATATTACGGTTTCAACGGACACTGTAATTGATGAGAGCACCCATTCAATTGACGTTGATGTGAAATGGGATATTACCAACTGGCAACAAGGCGATCGTGTTTACTCGTCAATTGATTTAGGTTCATCAGCTGATGACGCGGGCAACATTGGTACGATCCCACTCAATATTACCCGTGGCGCCAACGATATTGAAATTAAGTCAACACAAGATCAAGCGCAGCCAGGCGACAACATTGCATTCAGTGTTGCTGTACTGGAAAACAACACAGGTGCAGATCGCAACTTTGAAATCAAAGCGAAAATCCCAGCCGGTATGAAGCTCGTTGATAACTCTGTGATGATTGACAACAAACGCCATACTGGTGCAGAAATAGAAGTACTTGATGGCGAAATCATTATCCGCGGTACGCAAGTTGATTCAACTAATTGGGCACGTACTTATAACATTACGACCAATGCGATGGATCAATCTTGTCGTATGCCACTAAGTCCTGACGGCGGTTACATTAACCTCGCAGATATGGGCTTCCAACCAAGCTTCGGTGGCCACTATAGTGAGCGTTCACGCTTTAGCTTTAGAGACTTCTTCCAAGCTGAAGATCACAAGTTCGCGTTGTATGAAAACGATGAGGCAATGCCTTACAACTCTATCAATATCAGCCCGCAAGGTTGGGTGCAATTTGATGGCGGCGAGTTATTCTGGCCTGATCATTACCCATTTGCGAGCGAATACCTATCCTTCCTAGGCGGTCGTCCAGATACCATGATTGCACCGTTATTCCGCGGCAGCGTATTTGACGGTTCAATTGGTACACCGTTAAACCTAGTTCCTGAGTGGGAAGTAAACGCAGAGTCTACCGGTATTACGATGGTCTACAACGACAATCCGAAAGCGCTACTTATCGAGTGGGATAACGCAACAACTGAAACACCAATGTACGATTGGGAAACAGGCGAGGAGTCTTGGGTAAGCTGGGGCGATAGTTACGACTTCCAAACTTACATTAACCTTGAATACCAATATGGTGATAACCAGCACGAAATCGTGATGGCGTATGACAATGTAAACTTTGCTGAAGAAGTAAACTTACCAGTACAACCTTGGTTATTAGGCACAAATGATGCGTCAATCGGTGTCTATGGTTTCCACGGTCCTCGTGGCACATTTGGCCCGACATACGGTGGTTTAGGTAATCAGTTCCACTTCGGTGATGTTTCTGAAGTATTAACTAATGACTTACTCGTTTGTTATGACTATGTCGGTCCTGAGGCAACTCAATTCAACGTATCTTTTGCCGTACAAGTTGATAACAATGCAACAGGCACCGATATGGATGTGGTGGTAGAGAGCATGGTTGACGGTATCGAATCAACATCACAAACCTTTACTGTTGCATCTCCTTCAAATATTTCTGTTGTTGCTATCAACGATGTCGAAATGATTGAAGATACAACGGTATCGGGTATTGAAGTGGTTTATCACGACCTAGATAAAAACAGTAATGTTATCTCTGTTAGTGGTGAGAATATCACTGCAACAGTGAATGGTCATGACTCAGGCAGTACCTTTAGCATCACACCAGATGCAAACTTTGCTGGCGAGACAATGGTGACAGTAACTGTTGCTGATAAGTTCTTCCCATCAGATAAAAAATCAACGCAATTTAAGTTAACTGTATTACCTGTTGAAGATGCACCAGTTGCTGCAGCAACGATTAGCGCAGAGGCCGTTACTGAAGGTGATGCAATTACACTAAGTGCAGTAAACTCAGTTGATGTTGATAGCGATGCATTAACCTACAGCTGGCAAGGTCCAGGTACGATTGCTGATAGTACTGCAATGGAAACCAGTGTTTCTGGTTTAAGCGTTGGCACACATACGTTCACTCTAACTGTATCAGATGGCGTACACAGCGATTCATCTGAGGTTTCTGTTACAGTATCGGCAAAAGATGTTCCAGTCCCACCAACAACAAGTAAGAAGAGTAGTTCAAGTTCGCTATTCTACATGACCTTGTTACTTGGTTTAGTCGCACCATTTAGACGTAAGTTTAAATAATTTGACTAATGAGTAGTACAAAGGCCACTTTTTAAAGTGGCCTTTTTTGATTGTACCAATCAACCCTATTTTAATACCGTCCGACCTAAGTTTTCACTTTTAGCCTAACTATCCTTCACCAACCACTTATGGCGCCTGAATCCCTGTCGAAGTTTCACGCCAAACCGCTGCCTGTAGAAAACGTAGGAGCCCATAACCCTACACTTACTATATAATGATAACTCTATTACTTTTTTGCGGTTATCTTAGGGGGTGTGATATCAAAACTTAGTCAGACTGTTTACCGCCTTCTTGATCTGAGATGCGCACTTCTTTATGTAAATAACTTTGTAGTAAATTAAATGTCATGCGCGGGTTTTTACCTTCCATAACTTGAACAATCGCATCGCGGATCAAGCACTCGTATTGATAAAGCTCTTGATTATGTTGATCCATTTTAGAGGCAATGGGCACAGCAAATCCAAATGCGATAAGCGCACCGTACAAGGTCGTCACTAATGCGATCGCCATTTTGGGGCCGAGTGTTTCAGGACTTTCTAAGTTAGTAAGCATTGCCACCAAACCAATCAAGGTGCCGACCATACCCATTGCAGGCGCAATTTCAGCAAATTTATTCATCACTTTAATCGACAAGTTATTACGATTTATATTGAGCAAGATTTCTTTGTTAAGCGCTTGTTCAATACTGTCTTTATCATAACCATCGACCATCATAGTGACCGATTTTTTGAAAAAAGGTTCGTCTATTTGCATTGACTCCGCGGCAATAAAGCCGTTTTTGCGCACTAAATGTGATAAATCAACACAATTGCTTATCGCATCTTGCATCGAGATTTTAGGGTTGGAGAAAATCACTTTAATGTTTACCAATGCACTAAAAAATACGCGCGGGCGAAATGCCACCATGACGGCGCCAAACGTACCGCCAAATACAATTGCAAATGAGGTGAGTTCAAAAAAGCTTGCGATAGGCACACCCGAATTAACTAACCCGCCAACAATCGCAACGAGTACAATTAATACACCTATGACTGAATTCTTATCCATAATAACTACTCTATAATACTTATATTTTCGGTTTCAGTTGCACTACCCTGCTCTATCGCGATTTCAACACGGCGATTTACTTTACGATTTTGCGCACTGTTATTGGGTACAAGCGGTTTTTTGTCGGCAAACGCCATCACCTGTAAGCGATCACTACTAAGTAACGAAGACTGCTCTAACGCAACCGCGACGGCAACCGCACGCTCTGCCGATAATTGCCAATTATTACGAAACAACTCGTTATTAACTTTAAGGTCATCAGTATGACCTGATACATTGATCTTGCCCGGTACATCCGCTAATGCATCTGCAATCGCTAGCAAGATTGGTTTAAACTGTGGTTGTAAATGGGCGGAGCCAGCCGGAAATGCGCCGTTTTCTTTAATGCGGATCACCAATTGTTGACCGAGATCTTCCATCTCTAACAAACCTTGCTCAAGATAGTTTTCTAATAGTTTTTCTAGTACTTTTTTAAAGTTAGATTCTTTGCCCTGTTCAACAGGATCTTGTGCCGTGATTGGATTGGTGGCGAGCTGTGGTGCTGTTTGCTGTGCATGTTGTTTAACTTCATCAAATGGCGTTGGCTCGACCTTACCTGGGCTAAACTCATCAAACACGGCGCTCGTGCCCATAGGTATTTCACTGGCAACAACATCGCGCTGCACACCAAAGGCCTCTTTCATTGACCCTGCAATTTGCTTGAACTTCACGGCATCGATCTGAGAAAACGCAAATAAGAGCACAAAAAAACACAGCAATAACGACATTAAATCGGCAAACGTGGCCATCCACGCAGGGCTGCCATTGGCACTTTCTAATTCAGGTAATTCCATAATTCGACTGGTTCCAAATGGTGATAAAAACTACACTAGCTATCGTCGCTATTTATTTTATTATCAAATGTGGTTAGCCATTATCATAGACAAGTATTTATGCACTATCAAATAGTTGCAAAGGGTCTTTATTGTCTAAAAAACCTTAATACACTTTAGTACAAACCCGCTAAATCGAATTAAGAGTCTCATTATTGGTAGATAACTTTCGATAAATAGGGTCGTGTAACAGCATCCATTTTATGGTCGCAGATCGTTGTTTTAAACGCGTTGCGATCGGCTCGGCCTTTTTGTAATCCCCTTTCAATATAAAATAATGACCTTTGACAAACTCCACCCCGGCAGCTTGATGCGCACTTTCTGGTAAAGCTGTAATATCTTGCTCAAGGGCCGTCAACTGTTTTTCAAAATTATCGCGATTGCCATTTTGCAAATAGCAATATGCAAGTGCTGCGCGATACGAAAATAAATTCGCCATCGTCTCAACCCCATCAAAATAGTAGGGTGCTTTATCAAGTAACTGCTCTGCGTAATTAATGTGGCTGTCGCACTGCTTTGCTAAATAGTAGGTATAGGCCAGTGCGGCCGTGGTTTTAGTTGTTTTCTGTTTGCTATTTGCCTGTGTTAATTTTTCACCCCAAACAGTTAAGTCATCCGTTTGCCACATAGACAAAGAGGCCGTGTCAACGCTTTCCATACTATAACCATACTTATCAACCAAAGATAAATATGCATGTGCTGCAGGCGATGTTTCATTGCGCCAAAATTGATGCCACGCGACAATATTTTCAAACCAATAATGGCTTTGTGTAACTTTAGCGATATACTTTTCGAGCGCTTCGTCAGCCGAACTATTATTAGTTGTTAAACGCTGTACATACGCCAAACCTGCAATACACGCATCATAGTCAGGCAACATATCCATGCATTGCCGATATTGAGATTCAGCCTCATCGAACCTGCCTAAGCTAATCAAAATACTCCCGATTGCCCAATTAGCAGCGCTCGACCGCGGCGCTATATGATGTGCTTTACGGTACAACACCAAAGACTCGTTATAGCGACGCTGCAAACGCATCATATTCGCGTAATTAATTTGCGCGATATACAGATCAGGGTCTATAGCCAGCGCCTTTTGATACGATTGTTCAGCCAATGCGAACTCGGCCATATTCTGATGATATGTCGCTTTTAAAGAATATGATTTAGCGTGCTCTGGGGCAATTTCGAGAGCTTTGTCGATAGATAACAGTGCCAAACGATTGGCATCCTTTGTGTTCATCCTCTTTTGTTGCGCTAAAATCAAATAATTGAGTGCTAAATCAAGATGGGCTTCTAAATAATTGGGTGCAATCAATGTTGCCATTTTAAATTCATCAAGTGCTTTTACGTAAGATTCCATCGCACCTTGAGAGTTTAGTTTACGACCGCGCAGTAAATGCAAAAATGCTTCATGTGGCACACTTTCACGCTCTAGTTGCGCCAACGATGCAGGGTTTGCAAGGCTTTCACTTACTGTTTGTGTTAATTCTCCACCAATCCGATTTTGCGCTGCAATGACTTGTTCAAGGTTAGCAGTGAAAACACGAGACCAGAGCAAATTACCATTTTCACTATTAACTAAACGCACGGTGATACGCAACAAATCATGCTCGGGACGCACCGAGCCTTCTAATAAATAATTTGCTCGAGGTTTTAGTTGTGCTGAATTTGACGTCGCTTTTTCTTGGTATTGAGCAAACGAGAGTGCATGTGATGAGATAATTAAGTCTGATTTTGCCGATAACTGATGAATTGTTTCTTCCACTAATCCCTGCGCAAAATGAGTGAGATCGGAGCGAGAATCGTAAACTTCAAATGGGACAACCGCGACGGAAAGTGGTACGGCGTCATCTTTTTTGCTTTGATACCACACAAAGCTGCCTATCATCGCAAAGAATACCGCGGTTGTGAAAATACCAAACCAACGAAAAAAAGGGATTTTTAATACTTTGTTTTTGTGTGCCTTAGGAGTGACAACCGAGGCGTCTTGTTGATTGATTGCGCTACTCGTTGCTGCATTTATCGTTGCTTGCGGAATCACAGTGGCAGGCAGGGTCAATTGATAGCCGCGCTTCGGCCGCGTTTTAATATATGAATCGCCCTCTTCTGAACGCAGGTATTTACGTAGCGAAGCGACCAAATTATTCAGTACATGCTCGGTGACAAAACGCCCTTGCCAAATTGAATCCATAATTTCCGAACGCGATACAACTTCGCCATTTGCCTTAATAAGTAAGACGAGTAGCTCCATGCATTTGGGTTCTATCTGTCGACTTTCATTATCACTTGTTAAAATACAAGCAATGGGATCCACCGTCCATTTACCGAGTAAATATTTATCCATGTGACTGCCATCTCAACACAATTACCCTTGTTCAAAAACATTCACTGAGTATCAGGCTGTTCGTGTCGCTTACCTAAAAACTAATTTCTTAAAAGTTAAATATATAGTTATCTCAAAAAACATCAAGAAAATATAACAAACCTTTTATATCAAGGTCTTGTGAGATAAAAAAAGAATATCAACGCGACTTTACAAACACCGCGAAAAATAAAAAGGAGTTTACAGTGAGTAGATCAAATCACGCTAAAAAACGGATGCAATATATTAAAAATGTCGTTGTACTCGCACTCTTCAGCTGTGCAATAACCCACTCTGTTTTTGCACAACTTTCAGATGCCCAATACGCTGAAAAACTCACTCATCAAACGAGTGAGCAGTTAAAGCAAGTGGCCCTTAAATTCGATACACAGCATCTTGACTATGCACAATTTGTTGAGTCATTGGAGTTCGATATCTACAAGGTGATAAATTTCGTCACCAATGATATTCACTATGCACCCTATTTAGGTTCTATGCGCGCGCAACAGGGTACGCTGGCGGCGCGTTCAGGCTCAGCATGGGATCAAGCTATCTTGCTCGCATCGATGATCCATGCAAGCGGTGGTGAAGCACGTCTAGTAAAAGGAACGCTAGCCAATGCTGACGCCAAACGATTAATTCAACTTGCTCATTCGACGAAAACCACGCCATATCTGAGCGAACTCAATGCTAAACTCATCGAGCAATCAGTAAGTCGACTAAAAACAACACAACAAAAAATAGCTTCGCCAATCAGTGCTTCAAGTGGCGCGAGTATACGTCCTATTTCACAAGCGAGCTTAAATGCGGCCACGCAAGAAACAGCACAAAAACTGCGTTCATTTTTAAAAAAACAAGGCATCGAAATTGCGTCATCGTCCAATCTCAACACGGTTGCGAACGCGATTGCACAAGACTATGTCTGGTTAGAATACAGGGCGATTCCGAGTGATCCTTGGCGTGAACTACATCCAACTTTTGCCAAGAAGCAATCACCTAAAGTAAACCCAACCCAGTACTTCACAGGTTCGGTGCCTGACGCATACGTGCATCAAATAGAAGTCACATTAAGTATAGAAAAAAAGGACGGAACCGATTTTTACGAAGAACCGATTATTTTGCCGCTACGTTTGCCTGTCAGTGAATGGCAATACGGCCACCACAGCATTTCAATTGCACCTGGAAACCTATTGCGATCGACCACAGATGAAGCGGCTTTTTTTATCCCACAAATTAATGGTGAAATTCCAACTGGTGCTAAAGGATTTACGTTAAGCGGACGATCTTTCGATGCAAAGCAAGCGCTCTCTGGGCCAAGCCTATTCACCACGCTCGCAGACAAAATGTCCGATGCGATTGCACGCGATAACGATATGGCGTTCCTAACGGGAATCACGTTATCCATTAAACACATTGCGCCAAATAATATCACTCGCACTGAAAAACGGCGCATTGTCGATTTTAGAGAGCATACACCCTCTCTTAAAACACCGCACATTCTTAATCAAATTTTGCTCAATGTCAGTACCGGACACGCAGCACAAGATGCAGAGATAAAAGAAATTTTTAGCAATTATGCAAAACAGTTTAAAACAATACCGATTTACGCTGACTATCTCAATCGAGTGAGCAATAACGCAACAACTGCCACAAAGTTAACAAATTCAAAAACCAATACACATATATGGAATGAATTTATTTTCGCGAGTCCATTATTCAATAATGCAGTCAGCGAAGATCAATTGGTTTTTCGCAGTGGCCCCTTAATTGCAACTAAACGATTGCAAATTAATGAACAAGGAACGCGCGGCGCGATCATGGACATCACCCATCATGATCTTGTGGGTTTTAGTTTGAACAAAGAGCAAACTCTGATGATGTCGCCCGCTGCCGTATTTACACACGGTATCAAAGAAACCTTAGCCGAACAGTATTTAATGACCCAATCGCTCAGCCATGGCTATCTTGGCGAGCACTATACACTGTTAAATGATGATGCTGCCATTTCATCTTGGGGACGCAACAATAAATTGGGACAACTAACGCTAGAGCGTATGCGCAGCGACTTGACTCACTCTGGGCTGATTGTTGCCATTAAGAATAGTAACCCCGTTAAATGGTGGCGGATAAACCCGAATAGTGGCGAAATATTAGGTATGAGCACAGCCGGCGGTTCCGAAACCAGTGAATACGCTATGCTCACTAAACACATCAACTATGCGATTGGCATGGCCTATGCGGCGTATGGTGCACAGTCTTGTGCCACCAGCTATCCAAATAATCGCGCTATGCAAGCCTGTTGTCACGCAGGCAATATTGCACTCTCAGCCCTTGGCGGTGCGGTAGGCAAACACCTATCACTTGCAACCGTCGCCCCCATGTATTCCTCACTCGGTACATTAGTGATTGATGTAGGTTTTGAAATATCGGTAAACACTGTCGCAGGAACCGCAGGTAATACCTTCAACGGTGTCTGCGAAACTACCTTACAACCATCAGGAAACTAACCAATGAACTGGCTATCAGTGAAAAAATTAATCTCATGTTGGTTGCTTGTAACCCTATTAAGTTACGCAGGTAACCCGGTCCATGCGTTCGAATTAGCACTCGACGAAACGACACAACCAATTTCGGCAACGCCACTAACCTTAGAAAATAACCGTCTTGAACAACCTATAACGGTCTCAGGAAGCCAGCTTTATAAATTAAAAATCCAACATGATATGTCACTTTATCGTATAAAAGTCAGTGCTGAACACGCCAAGCACATCGTACTTGAAGTCAACCAACTCGTATTAAATGAACACAACCAAGCGACAAATCGCACCGTACTGGCAAAAACGCAAAGCCAAGCGGTTACCGGACAAAATGCGATGCTGCCATATGCATTTTATCCAGCAGGTGATATATACATTGGCATTGCGACGGCAACCTTAGCGGAACTCACCTTAACCATAGAACGAAAACCAGAGCATCTCGCGACGAAATACACAGCAACAGCTTACACTAAGCCGCCGCAATTGACGCATGACCTATACGGCGATCATACAGAGAGTGAAATTTGCTTCACTCCACAAAGTTCGACTCAAAAAAGCCAACAAAAAGTGACGCTAATCAGCGATACAACGACACCGGTCAGCCTTTATCTTAAAGACGAGGATCACAACCATCTCGAATACCGTAGTGCCCTTGGCAAGGTTGAACTGAGTAATGTTAGTTTGGCACCTCACCCACTGTGTATTTTAGTTGGCAACACACACGAAGCGCCACCGCGCTGGCGCCTATTATACGATATGACAAGGACCAAGGTCCGCACACATAGCGAACCCGATTTTGCACACTATTTTGATTCTTTTCAGATAGATAAAAAACAACAGTTTGCCACACTGCCAGAAAATGAACAGCTTGCTGCAACACTCGATATCGGTGACAAAGATTATTTTAATTTATCACCTAAACAAACGCTTTTTATTACACTCACAGCAAATGCGCCAGTGAACGCCTGCTATGTTCAAAATGAAAACCAGTCTGAGTGCTTTCAAGGCCAAGAACTTGAAATAGGACCACTGCAACCAAGCAATGCAAGTTACTTAAGCGTCTCTTCCATCTCCGACCATCCTGTTGCATATCAACTCAGTCAGCGTGTCGCACCTTATCAGGCTGGGCATTTATACGAACCGAACCTTGATGCGTCGTTTCAACAAGTCACCTTTGCAAAGAGTCAGCCGCTATTAAAAATTTCAGGCCAATTTATTAATCATGAAGACAGAGATAGTTTTACGGTTGATCTTGGTGACACTGCGCAACTTTGGCGCTTTATCATACTCGGTGACAGCGTGGAACAAGTGATCCTTGAAAATCGTTTTGGCCAAGAGGTATTAGTGCAAAAACGCTCTCAAACAGGACGTCGTTTTAACATGCCAGATATTTATCTCGATGCTGGCATCAGTCGCATGCGTCTGTTTGGTCAAACTGGCAATTATAAAATAGTTGCCAAACCGCTTGGTCAACCCCCCTCTGACAGAGAAATCGAAAACAATCAAATTACGCCACAACCCTTAGTATTGGGACAAACCATGCTCGCCAGTTTGTCTCACCAAGATATCGATACGTTTTCATTTTATTTGCCACAAGAGTCGCACCTTGATTTTACTCTGACAGTCCCAGCTGGCGCTGCAATGACGGCCAGCATTAAATCCGGCGACAACATCATCAACGATGCATTTAACGATCTACAATTTACAACGGGAACACAGACTCGCCAACTGACATTGCCTGCGGGGCAACATCAACTTGTGTTAGCTCCTATCATCAGTTCACCTGCCGAGTATGAGTTTACGCTAGCTTATCGCTCTCCATTTGTGAAACAAAACAAAAATGCACTCAATTTAACTATTTCACCACTAAATCAGGTGCAAGCGTTCTCGCGCTTTGCACAACAAATTCCGTTGATTATTACTGGTGAGAATCCCTTTTCAAGCAATTTCTCAGGTCACCTTGAGTTTTGGTTGCCAATACCACATAGCGAATTAAATCAAGGCGCTCCAGTAATTATAAAACTCGAAGCCAGCCAAGTAACACAGGGCAATTACACATTACATTTACCTGCCGATATGAACATTGGCCAGTGGCCACTCTTTTTGGCTTTAAAAGATCAACAGCAAGAAATCATCGCAACCACTCAGACCACATTACGAGTAACAGCAAGTGCGCCATTGCAATCACCCACTTTTTATAATGCAGTTACCAAACCGCTCAGCGGAGGTCTCGACGTTGCAAGAGCAAGTTTAGGCGCTCGATGGGTCGCCGTAGAGGGCTATCCCCTTGATCACTTAGGTGACTATGTCAGCGTGACTGAGACTGGCAATAGTAACTTAAACACTCTGATTGACAGTGCAACCACCCAAGGGCAGCCACCTGAATCACACGAGGCATATCTGGCACAAGATGGTCGCAATATACTCGCCCCAGTTCTCGCATTACCCGGCACTGTACCACTTGAAATTGCGGGTGTTGCAATTAATACCATGATGCGTGATGCAGTTGCGATTAAACAGTTTAGTATTGAGGTATCCATTGACGGAATAACTTGGCAAAAGGTGTTAGATGCTACTCATACGGCTTATAAAGACACGGTATTTTATCCTTTTCAACGTCGCGTACAAGCCCGTTTGGTACGCTTATCAGCGGTGCCAGAATCGTCAAAAACAAACCATACAATTGCACTCAATGACTTTCAGGTCATTGCAACGCCAAACAGTAAAAAACCATTTGCTATAGATCTTGCCGATATTCGTCACGGCGCACTCGTATCAGCCATGGCCGCAGAGCAACCGAACGATCGCACTCTCTTGGTTACGCCACTGAGTCGTCACGGTGATGAGGCTAGTAACCCGATCCTTTTTAGCAAAGACAAAAAAACCGACCTCAACTTCGCTATTACCTTTGCAGACCAACAAATAGCACAAATTGGTGAAGTGCATCTACTCTATAAAAAACAGCATAATGATGCTCAGTTGCCGAACCAAGCCATTGTTTATACATCGAATCAAGGGCCCGCAGGACCGTATCAAGAAGTCACCCGAGTCGACCTTAATACGCTCTCACCCGAAGAGCGAGATAACCTATTGCATTACCAGTTAGCACTACCCGAGTATGTTTCTGCGAATGCCGTTAAAGTTGAATATGAACTTGAAAAAGCAGACTACTTTCAAGCGCCAATAAAAATAAAGGTATTTGAACGCCCAGAATCTAATAGCTACCAATCTATTTTGGGCGCTCGTGGTGACTACGTGCTCTATCCCATGTCTAACCCTGAACAGCCGCTCATGCTGCCACAATCGGCCTCTGAAGTGGTGAAACTAAATATCGGGCAACAGGCTACGGGACTCGTTCAGTACAATAAACTGATCAATCAATGGCGTATCGACAAACAAGCGAATACCAATGTTGCTCGTGTACGCGTTATAAGTGAGCGCGGCTTTATACCGCACCTTAGCGTCACCAATCATTTACACCAAGCGGTGAGTTTATTAAAAGTAAAGCACGACGAGCTTGCACGCTTTAGCGATTATTATTACTTATTTAATGACTCGCCTAGCCTCACCGTCACTGTCACTGAAAAACAGCGCTCCGCGATCTTTTTGTATGATCAAAGTGGCTCGATGGGGCCTTATCTAAACAAAGTTCGCGATGGTATTATTCACTTTGCAAGCGCCATGACACCAAAGCGCGATGCCTTACTATTTAAGTCTTTCGGGGCAGATTGGGGCAGTGAAAACTGGTTGACTAATGAACAAATTTTGCGACGCACTTTAAGTCGCTATATGGGCGGTGATACCAGTAATGCTGAGCCTGCGATTTTAGATGCCCTCGAGAAAATCAAACCGCGTACCGGCGCACAAGCCATTATCGTGATCACCGATGGGGATGTGGATCTATCGCCGTCGTTGTCGCAAGCGATACAGCACAGCAAAGCAAAAATTTATGTCGTGAAAACTCCCTCAGGCGGGCTTTGGCAAAACCCTGAACTCGCGCAAGCAATCGTAAAACAATGGGCAGGGTTGAGCGAAGGTGAAGTCTTTCTTGCACTCAATACACATGATGTAGGTACGGCATATGCAAAAATAAACAACCGCTTACTCGGGCCAAAAAGTTATGCTATCAGTGCCACTACTGAATCCATTAACCTCAAACCCGGCTGGTTAACTGTTACAACAAACAATCACACAACAAAACCGTCTGAACAACTCATTATTTTGGACGGATCAGGCAGTATGCTTAAACGCATTAATGGAACGCCGCGAATTGCCATCGCAAAACGTGCATTGCATCGCTATCTCGATGTGCAAAGTGGCAATTCAAATCCAACTGCGATTGGTTTACGCGTATTTGGCATTGAACCGCATTCATGTGACACCAGCTTACTAATGTCACCGACATCTGGGAATCGTGCAGATATCAAAGGTCAAATCAACCAAGTACAACCTAAAAATTACGCAAAAACAGCCATCGCCGCAGCGCTATTAGCAAGTCAAAATGATTTCTCCGCTTTATCAAACCAAATATTACTAGTCACCGATGGCGAAGAGACGTGTGGCGGCGATGTTGCGGCTGCGATACGTGCGCTAGCAGAAAAAGGCATAAACACTCGCCTTGATATCGTAAGTTTTGCGTTAGCCCCAGAAGTCACACGCGACCAATTTAAACAATGGGCACAACTTGGCAATGGTATTTATATTGATGCGCAAACGGAGCAACAACTCAGTGATGCTCTCAATAAGGTAAAAGCACCTCGCTTTGCGGTATATAAGTCTAACGATAAGGACAACGCAATCGCAATGGGTGTGAGCAATGACAAACCATTCGAATTGCCAGCAGGTCAGTATCTAATTCAAATGGAAAATGATCCCACTTTCCATCCGGTGGTAATCCACAGCGCTCAATCTCAGACCTTGGATTTAACCTCTAATCAACAGGAAATAGTACAATGAATTTACTCACCCGTTTCATGTCAATCTTAGGTCAACGCGGCGACCGTATTGGCTCTTTGTTGCAAACATCACTGACCATAATGAGCGGTAAAATCAATGTCATCTCACCAATTTTACTGTTGTTTATCGTTAAGCTTGCAGAGTATGGCATCTATCTAGCGCTGTTGTATCACAGTTTTGTCAGTAAAGATTATGACCTCGTATTTAACTTAGCAGTGGCACTATTTTTTATGTTGCCTGGAAGAATGCTGTTTGAAACTTTTGTACAAGCTTACATTGCAAAACGAACACATGATGCATTATGCCAACAGCCAAGTACATTAATTCAAGTACTGGGGAGTTTATTGCTCCGGTCTTTCAAACTTATTGCGATTGGTTTGATTAGCGCACTGGTGCGCAAAATTTCAGAACATCAGGGCAACGGAATTATGGGCTTTTTAGCTGCACTTATTGCCTTCGCAATTAAAGAAGTATGGGATCTGGTCTCAAACTTTGGCATTGCAGCGATTGTTATTGACGATCAGTCTGGTAAATCATTTAAGCAGAAGTTGTTAGAACTAAAATCACATATAAGTGAAATATTGGTAGGCGTTATCGGTATCGATCTCATGGCGGGCGTTGTCATGTCGATCTTTGGCGGCGGCGCATTTTTTGCTGTATTTGGCGGCGGCGCGCTGGGCTATTTTTACGGCGATCGTTTTCCAAGTAGTATGCTCGCGCAGTTCGGCGAAGCCAGCGTCAACACCTTTCCATTTTTTCTAATTCTTATTATTTCATTTACTTTCTGCGCTTTGGTAAGCGCAGTCGGTCAAGCAACTAAATCCGTTTATTTTACTATTTTTTACAGCGCACTAAATCATGCCGAAGACATCAGCAGTGAACATCAAACCGTTGTCAAAAACATGCTCACAAATACTCATAACGAGCTTGCACTCAATTAATTCACACTTAAGGAAAAAACATGAAACAGATACTTTATGCAATCCCTCTTTCGATTTGTATTTCAAGCTACGCCAATGACATGGCACGCATACAGGAGCTAGGCGCACAAATGTGCGATAAAGCATTCCAGTGTACACAAGCGGAATTTGACCAAGCGCTACAGCAAAACCCGCAAATGCGCGATCAAATTTTGGCGATTAAGAACCAGTTTGCACAGCAATGTGCAGCGCAACACCAACAGAAATATTTAACGGCATATAGCCAACCAGACCATGTTGATAAACAAATCATGAAACTAGCCATTGCCTGCTTTGAAAAACAAGCCTCTGCTAGTTGTGAATATTACCGAGGCGAGAAAGAGCTTACCGATTTTGCTGCGTGCAAACAACTCAATGACATTGACCGCTAAGTCATAATAAACGAGGAAAAATTATGAAATATCTAATATTAATATTGATTGCCGTGTTGCCGATTACGCTGCAAAGTAAAGAAATAAGTCAACAAGAGCTGGACAAGTGGCGCAACAGCTTTGCCCCCATGCGCACCTTGCTCAAAGAAAATCAAGATCAACTTCATGGCTATATGCGCCAACACTTTGATTTTGAAACCAAGCACTATACATCCTATGAGCCCAAACTGATTACGCAGTGGTTGCATACCGCGTTAATTGAATCGTCATTAGCGACTCAATACACAAAGCTCAGCGAAGAATATGACTCAAGTGATAACAAACGCTTTTTATTAGTCACTCATCGACTCATGCAAGCAGTTATTGTCACTATGACTTCGAAGACGGTGGATGAGATAAACCTTGAAATTGACGAAATGCGCCGCGAAATGGCGGCAGTGCAAAACGACACCTCGTTGGAGCAAGGTTACAAAGACTCTGTTCTACCACAATACAAAAATTCGATTCGCATGCTAGAAAAGTCCCGCGAACAGGTCGAGCGCGTTAATCAAAACGATTTAGCATTGGTCAAAGACGATGCGACTACTTTAATGCAGTTGCTTGTTGGTTCTTAATCGCACGGAGGCGTTATGAAATTCTTATTATTGTTATTAGTAAACGCGTTATTTATGACATCAGCTGAGGCGTATCAACGCATCAACCAAATCGATAAAAAAAGTAAAGACTACCACGTTACATTATCCATCTCCGGAAATGGCTTTAACCTAAACCAACAGTTAGTGCCTGTCACAGGCGCCATGCGACCTCGCAATAAAGCTTGGGCTAATGCCAAAGTATTTTTTAACGACACGCAATATGAGACAAATATTGCTTACAGCGGTAATAAACTCACACTCAATATGCCCATTACCGTACCAAGTAAAGTGGGCCAGTACGCTATCACTGATCATGGCCAAGCACTTTCACCAACTAGACAGATCCATATTTATGGCTCAATTCGCGACTTAGGCAGTTACCGGGCAACCAGCGGTCAGCTCACAATAACGCGGCTAGTCAAAGATACCGCGGGGAACTCTATTTTAGAAGGCCACTTTACGAGCGAAATAACAGTGAGGAATAAGGGCCAATACCAACTTAACGGCACATTAAAAATTGTCGATTACGCCAATAAAATGTGTTGTCAATGAGGTAATAAAAGCACCACTGAAATTCGTGTTCCAGTTTCTTTACCTTGTTTAGAGTTGACGTTAAATTGCCAGCCTTGATGCTGGCACAACCGCTGTACAATTGACAAACCAAAGCCATACCCGGTACTCATATTTCCTTTTACAAATGCTTGCGTCACATTGGCGGATATAGCTTCATCGATGCCGGGGCCAGTGTCTTCTATTATTAACGTGGCATCTTCATAGCGCACTTGCACGCTGCCTAACTGAGTATATTGAAATGCATTACCGATTAGGTTATCGAGCAACACTTTCAACATACCAGGCTGTGCCAATACTGTGATATTACAATTGTCCGCAACATCGACTTCGACCTCTTTGCCATTTAGCAGATAGCTGCGATCAATTATCGCCGCTTCAATAAGCGGCAGTAATTTAACAGCTTCTTGCTGTGCATTGACGTGTTCTTCGCGTGCCAAATGCAATAGTGTTGTCACGGTTAACTCCATCTGCTCCGCACCTTGCTCGATGCGTCTAAGTACATTAGGAGTTTGTTCATTGCTATTAGACTGGCGCAATAATTCAAGGGCATTTTTGATTACAGCAATAGGCGTTCGCATTTCATGACTGACATCGCGCGTAAAATGACGCTCGCGCTCGAGTGCCAAATGGTTTTGCGCTAAGGTTGTTTCAAGCGTGTGTGCCAAAATACCAATCTCATTGTTTGGAAAATCCGCCGCAAATTTTTTGGGCACGTCAGCAACATCAACGTCATCGACCAAGTCAGCGAGTTGCTTTAAAGGCTTAGCCGTTTTTCTGCCGAGCAACCAAGCAATTAAAAATGCAAACAACATCAATGAAAATGTACTGAGGCCAAATAAGAAAAAGACGCCATCACGGATCGGTCGGACCAATAATTTATCGCTCACCTCAGCAAGTAAATAGGTATCGTTTAATTCGGAAAACACATACAGATGATAATGACGCCCTTCATCACCATAAAACTCTGTTTCAGTCGGCAACTCTAACCATTGTCGCCGTAAGTCAGCAGGGAACGTTGAAGGTGAAAAGTGTAACGAGTACTGCTCACTACTCGTTGATGGCCACTGCTGATGTAGTTGGTAATGCTGCAATAAGCTATTTGCTTCAGCGCGCACGCTACGTTCAATAAAACCGTCTTCGAGGTTGTACATTAAGATAAATGAAAACAGTGTATATAAGCCACACAAAACAAGCGTGAAAATACAAAATTGAGCGACAATACGACGGCTTAAACTATGGTATTTTGGCGTTTTATTCTTCATCTTTAATATCCAATACAAAGCCGACGCCATGCACCGTTTTAATTATCGGGTAGCTAAATGGTTTGTCGACGGCACTGCGCAATTGATAAATATGCGAGCGCATGGCATCCGACTCAGTGGGCTCATCACCCCACAATTGCTGGGTTAATTGTGAGCGACTTACTACTTGAGGGTAGGCTTCTGCTAAAATAGTAAGTATTTGCAAACCTTTACTATGTAGCTCTAACACCTTGCCATTACGAGCGGCATTTTTTCTTTTTCGGTCAATCGTCAACGGCCCAAGTGTCAGCGTATGTAAGGTTTGTAGCAAATGACGACGCGACAGAGCAAAACATCGCACTTCTAATTCCTGTAACTGAAACGGCTTAGTTAAATAATCATCCGCGCCGGTGCTAAACCCAGTCACTTTATCATCTAAACTATCCCGCGCTGTCAGCATCAAAATTGGAATGTGGCGCTCCGATTTTTCACGCAGTTGACGACAAATCTCCAACCCATCAAGACCGGGCAAATTTAAATCCAAAATAATCAAGTCATAATAATTATCAAGCGCAAGCTGCAATCCCATCTCGCCATGATAGGCAAAGTCACATATATGCCCTTTGACCGACATAAAGTCGCCGATATTCGAAGCAATATTGTGTTCGTCTTCAATCAATAAAATATGCAAAGATTGGGATTGCGTCATTGTTCTTATCCAAATTTAGTGTGCTGCAAGTAAAGTGCGAATCGAGCTGCGTAAATGGCGACGACTTGCAAACACGCCGATCGCGGTGATGACACTCACGACCATCATAAACGCAGACAACATCCAAACCAAGCTCGGTTCATAATTCAGTGAAAACTGAGATTTATAAATTAATTGCCCAGCAATATAGACTCCCATTAATGCTCCCACTGCGGTAATTAATGATGTCACAAGCCATTCAATAACATTGAGTTTTAAGCATGTTTTTCGGGTAAAACCAAAACTCATGATGACACTATTTTTACGCCTTTCAGGCACTTCAATCGCATTAATTGAAGCTAACATCACCACGATTGCCAGCGCAAAGATCATAGCAGAAAAGCCACTGATGACTTGGGTTATCATTAATAGAGTGCGGTCAAACATGTCTGTTAATTCTTTCAATGACACCATACGCAGCGTTGGAAACTTTTGCCACAATGGACCCAACAACGCCCACTGTGATTCGTTTAGTTCTAAACTGGCCATGTTATATTGGTTCGCTTCGATAAAGTTAATTGCTGCCGGAGGCATTTGCACCCAAAAAGTAATCGACCCAGCGCCTGGTTTAATATCGTGACTCGCGACAATATTAAAATCATAGGCTTGCTGATTAATGATAAAACGCAGTGAATCACCTAACTTAAGCCCCAAGTCAGTCATTACTTCTTGTTCAATCGAAACCTGCTGCCAGTTTGTATCACCTTCTTGCCACCAGCTACCTGTAACCACTTCATTATTACTCGGTACATCCTGACTCCAGTGTAAACGAATTGAGCGACCAAGGGTTGCTAAACTATCGCTTGGTTTGTCGCTAAAATCAGCCAGTGAAACCTGATTTATTTCAACCAGTTTTGCTTGCATATAAGGTTTTATTTGGCGAATCGAAACATCTTGTTGTTTTGCCCATAACTCAACATACTGCATTTGCGATTGACTCGCTTGCGAGATAAAGACATTGCCGTCATGCTGACGCTGATATGACGACATCGTTGCACCTAGGTCTCGCAATAACATTAAAGTGAATAACAACAAAAAGGCACATAGACCGACTCCCATAATTTGAGTGCTCTTGGCCACTAAGCGCTGCTTCATTATAAACATTGCAAATGGCAGCAAGCCAGATACATTTTGCGTCAACTTTTCACCCAAAGTGAGTCCGCTCCAACTCATCACTATCATCAAAACAATAGTGACAGATACAGCAACAAGCATCATTAATGTCAGTAACATATTGTCCGAATAAATAAACGCAATACTGCACAGAACGATACAACTCGACACCTTACCAACCCAGTGACTGACACTCGGAATACGATTATTAAATTGCGCGGCGACCGAACTTTTTAATAACGCAACCCATACTGGGGCGTAAAATACCGCAAAAAGTAAGATGACAGTTGCGACCGTCAACAGCAACGGCATCACTTGTAAACTCCATGTGAGCCCCGCAAAGGTCTCATGTAAAAACTGAATAATCAGATAATGCGCAAGAGCACTGAGCGGTAGCACAATCGGTAGCAGTAAAATGACACCGATAAACCATTTAAAAAACGACACCACTAAGCCGACAGACTTAGACGCGCCAACGCTCATGCAAATGGCGCTAAAATAAAGTTCTTTTTTTATCTGAACTTGTGCCAGTTGTGACACGGCAATTGCCGCCATAAAAAATAAAATAATCGAGGCAAGCCCAATAAAATTCTCGGTACGTTGCCAAAACAAAGCGAGTGGATGACGTCCTTGTTTATGCAGAATTTGTGCGGCAGGAAGGGTTGTTTTTTGCCAGTCAATAATTTGATTAATTTGGCCTTTGTTCGCTGCTAATAAATAGCGGTACTGGATCAGATCTGTGGCAAAATTAAGTGCAGCAAAACTCGACGCATTCATCATGGCACGCATCGCAACACTGTGACCTTCCATTAACCGGTCGGGTTCGTGTTGTAGCACACGCGAAACAATAAACTGGGTGTTTGCGATATTAATCGATTGCCCTAATTCGATAGATAAACTGGCAATGGCGCGCGCATCAAGCCAAATATGGCCGGGCTTTGGCCCTTGGGCAGTCACTTCACTGATATCTTGCAAAGAATTGGATGTCTTTAACTCCCCTTGCAACGGATAATGCTGATCAACCGCTTTAAGTTGCACTTGCTGCCACTTTCCATCATTTGTAAGCGTTGTTGTCAGTTGCTGTGTGATCACTATCTCATCACTTAATTGAGACAGCGCCAAGTGTTGTTCATCTGATAAGCCTTGTTTTTGACTTAAAACCGCATCAGCGCCCAACAAATTATTTAAGTTGGCTTGTAAATACTGTTGAATACTGTTGCTCGTTTGACTGAGCGTCACAATAAACAGCAACAAAATACCCTGAACCCAGTGCATTAATACTTGATGACGCGCTCTGTATTGCTCTAAATAAAACTGCCAAGCCAGTTGCAAACTATTTACGATCATGATGCCTCCCGACATGGAATATTACTCTGCATATTCAACTGACCATTTGCCAGCGCAAATACATGTTGAGTTTGTGTCGCTAAATAATCGCTGTGCGTCACAATCACAAGACCTGCATTATGCTCTTTACAACAATTAATAAGATGCTGTGCCACTTCTACCGCACATTTCGGATCGAGATTACCAGTGGGTTCGTCGGCAAAAATAAATTTTGGTTCAAAAACCAAGGCGCGGGCAATAGCTACGCGTTGTTGCTCACCACCACTTAGCTCATTTGGCTTATGATGCAGTCGATGACCCAAACCCACCTTTTTTAGCCACGACTCAGCTTTTGATAAAGCCAACTTGTCGCCGCGCAACTTTAACGGAAGTGCCACGTTATTAAGTGCAGTGAGCTCAGGCAATAGATGAAATTGCTGAAAAATAAAACCGATTTCAGAGCGAATTGATTCGAGTGAAACAGTAACCCCGTCATTCACCGCAACCGCTTGACCTTCACTTGGTAACTCAAGACCCGATGCAATAAGTAACAAAGTCGACTTTCCTGCACCCGATGGCCCTGTAATTGCGTACGAATTTCCTTGTTTGATCGATAAATTTAGCTGCTCAAATAAAGTGACACTGTTGTCGTTTACTTTAAAAGACTGGCCAATATTCGTTAACTCTATGGTATTTAACATTCGTTCACCTCGCATAAATTGATTGTTTTCAAATTTACAGGTGACGTTGTGAAATGATTGTGAAATGAAACAACACAACATTAAGAAACCTGTTTCACAACCATTTCACATTTAGGCATTTACCTTATTGCTAATTCACAAGGAGTTTAATATGCGTATCATCTTAATTTACTTATTTATTGTTTTTAATATTTCAGCCGCTTATGCAACGACACAAAGCGAGCCAGCCACATCAAAAACCTTACATGAACTGGTTGATCATGCGATAAAAAAATTTGAAAAAACCAACAAACAAGATTGGACCTTTCACGTTGCACGCTATGAAAATGAAGAAGGTGATATCACCAGTAGTATTGAGCGTTTCGCACCACAGTTAAACTTAGAACAACCTTGGCAACTAATATCACTGAACGGTCAAGTACCCAACAAAAAACAAACAAAAGCGTTTCAAAAAGAGAAAAATGAAAAACAAAGTGACCATTCACTGCGTATGCCACTGCGCGAACTAATCCAGTTAGAAACGTTGCAATTATTCGCAGAAACAGCAACAACAAAAACCTTGCAGTTTGATGTCTTCGTCAAACATTTTGGTAAAAAAGCGAGTAAGAAGCTACAAGGTCAGCTGATATATAATCGAAAGCACGACTTTATTGAGCAAATCACGATCACTAACAACAGTGATTTTTCGCCCGTATTTAGCGCCAATATTAGTGACCTAGAACTCATTTTTAAATTCGTAAAAATCGACCAGTTTGTGCTACCTGCGCGACATGAAATGCGCTTTAAAGGCACCTTCGCCTACTTTACTGTAATAGACGAAACCGCCCATGATACCTATTCAGATTATCAATTTATTGGCAATAGCAATCACCCTATCGAGAAGTAAATGCTTCGAGCAAGGAATAGAGTTCTTTTAAATCGACGGGCTTTGCTAAACAGTGGTCAAAGCCCACTTGCTGATAGCTCGCAACGAATCAGCTTCCTAACATCACTGTAACCTTGTGCTAAATTGAAGAATAAAAAGCTAGCTGTTTGGAGAATTTTTAAAAATTACACAAAAAATTGTCACACTTTTTATCCGACTCGTGACTTAGAAGGGAATACTCTCTAAACGTAAAGGATTTAAAATGACATTTTTAATTAAAACTTTCATTGTAATACTGTTATTTGTGTGCACCTTCACATGGTCAAAAGAATGCATTACCTATCACGTTTCAGGCAATGGGCAAGCCGTCATTTTAATGCCAGGTTTTGTCAGCGATGAAACAGTTTGGCAAGATATGGCGGCGCGCTTATCTGTTGACTACCAAGTACATCAAATCGCGATTGCTGGATTTGGTAAAAACCCAGCCTGTAATAAAGCGGATACAATTTTGCAGCAGGTCCAGCATGAAGTCGTTCAGTACATAAATACGCGCAACTTGCAGCAACCCATTTTTATTGGCCATAGCTTAGGAGGATTGCTCGCGTTTAAGCTCGCACTCGATAAAAATGCAAAGCTAGCAGGTGCTATTTCAGTCGATGGACTGCCATTTATTGGCCCTATTTTTACGCGTACAAACAGCACTCAGGTAAGCGATTTACAACACCAAGCAAAATACTTAAAAGCCATGTATCAAAGCGCGAGCCAACAAGACATCGAACGTATGACCGAGCAAGGAATTGCGATACAAACTAACTTAGTTGATAAGTATTCGGATATTGTCGAGATGGCGTCAAAATCCGATCCAACCACCGCTGGCAGTGCAATTTATTCTGTGATGACCACAGATCTGCGCAGGCAACTAGATACACTTAATACGCCTATGCTATTAATAGGAGCAAGCGGTGGTTTTAATAAACACGAGGATCACGTGTCAGTGGCAGCATTGTATCAAGCGCAAATCAGCAGCAGCGACAACGTTAAACTCATTATGAATACACAGGGTCGTCATTTTCTGATGTGGGATCAGCCAAAATGGCTAGCAAAGACCATTGTTCAATTTATTAAGGATGACATATGAACACGGTAAGCACCATCGGACCAGATCAGCTAAACCAATTAGTGGAACGCGCCAAACAAGGTGATAAGGCGGCGTTCCAATCACTCGTAGCCAAAATGACAAGCCCTGTGTGTGCAATCGCGCTGGCGATAACGAAAAATATTCAAGACAGCAAGGATGTCAGCCAACTGGTTTTTATAAAAATGTGGCAACAGTTAGGTGAATTAAAAAATAACGATAGTTTATTGCCTTGGCTTCGACAAACAACGCGTTACACGGCACTCAATTATATTCGAGATAATAAATCGACCGCAAAGTTTGACAGTGATGACGCTACCTTAGAGCATTTATTACAACAAGTATGTGAACAACCGCACAGTGACCAACAATTAATTAAGCAACAGCAAAATCAACTTATACGTCACTTAATTGACCAATTACCGAGTGAGAGCAGAGAAATCGTCATTCTCTACTACCGCGAAGATCAAAATAGTCATGCGGTCGCACAACTACTCGATATTAGCGATGCAACCGTGCGCAAACGATTACAACGAGTACGAGCAACCTTAAAACAGCAGTTGCTCGATAAGTACGGCAAACTTATCTATACCACTGCTCCTATCGGGCTATACAGCACGTTTGCGCTCACTGCAATGGCCTCATCTCCGGCTGCTGCAACGGGTATAGGGTATGGTGCGGCATCAGCAAGTCACACTAGTTGGTTTGGCAAATTGATAATGAGTTTAGGCGGCGCAGGGTTAGGCGCCATTTTAGCTGTGTTTGCTAATTCAATGGCAATTAAACAAACGCTAAAACACGTAGACAATAGCCAAGACCAACGCGTTTTGATCAAACTGAAACGAGTGGGTAATATTTGGATAGTATTGTGCTGTGCACTGCTTTGGCTGAGTTACGAGTACAGCAATGGTTGGCTGTTGCCGGTAATAACGTACACGTTATTTCTCGTTGGATTAATTTACATTATTCGGAACACAAACCGGATTTCATTCACCAATTTGACGCGCCAAGCTAAACTCGATGCAAAATTAGAACGTAAATTACGCCGCGCTAAGATTGGCAATATTGTAGGCTGGGTTGTCGGTGTCGGCGGCGGATCTGCCGGCCTTATTTACGGGCTCTATTTGAGTGGCCGATTCGCTCAACTATTTTAATGCCAATAAAAAAAGCCGGTCAATGACCGGCTTTGCTTGATTTGGGATACCTTCAATAAGAAGGAGGTTGAGTTCGATTAACTTTTACGGCGTCGCGAAAATAGTAACGATGCAATGCCAAGCCCAAGCCAAGTTAATGCACCAGAAGAAGATTTCTTCTGTGGTGGTTGCACAACTGGTTCAACCGCTTTTGCATTCACTGTAACTGAAACTTCAGAACTTGCAGAATCAACACCATCAGATACTGTGAGCGTGAAAGTATGGCTTCCCACTGATAGACCTGACACACTTGTCGATACTGCGCCATCATCTGCAATCGTACCCGGGCCAGTCCATTTATAGCTAATAACATCGCCATCAGGGTCCATCGAATTCGATGCGTCAAGTGTGATTGACTCTCCTTCAGTGATACTTTCAGCTGATGCAGTCACAACCGCAGTCGGAGCATCTTGGTGGCCGTTTACAGTCAGCATAAAGCTAACTGAATGACTATCTGCAGGATACAAGTTATCTGTTACAGTGACCGTGACTTCAGTTTCACCAGAGAAATTAGCATTAGGTACGATATCAATTGTCGAGCCCGCGTCGTGGCCATGAACTACCGCGCTAATACCTTCCCCTGATACACTTATCGTGTTTGCCCCATTATCAGCATCTGAATAGGCAACCATAATGCCTTCAAGCACTGAATCTTCATCGATTGTTTGATTATCAATATGGCCCACTTTGATATTTGAAGGGACTGACAACGTCATCGATACTGAATTATCATCCCAGCCACTCATCATCGTATCAACATTGAGCTCAAGCCCTGTACCCACCGCTTTTTCGTCAACACGCATTTGGTAAGACACTTGCATTTGCGATGATTCTGGTCCTTGATAGTCGTAACAAACAACAAGGCCATTATGTAACTTATCTTTCAAATCATTTAAGGCAAAACTTACCCCTTTATAATCATAGATAGGACCAAAATAGCCGCGAGGACCCGTATAACCTTGTAAGCCAATCGAACCTAAGCCTGGCGCGCTACCAAAGTCAATATTATCGTAGGCCATAATGAGTTCAAACTGACCACGGTCATGGCGCGTATTCAGGTTGGCAATTAACTGCATATCATAGTTATCGCCTTGAGTCGGTTCGACTATCGGTGTTTGCGTTTCCCAGTCAAATCCTACCACACGCTCTGAACGTGTATTATCCCACTCAATAATCAGATCTTTATTTGTGGTTGTTGCAATTGAAATACCTGAGAAGCCATCTTCCGTTTCAGGCGCATCATTTAATGGTGTGCCGTAAACTTCTCCATTAAAGAAATCACCCATCCAATTCACACCAATCAATTGATCCGGGAAGCTATTAAATGGAAATGCTAAATGAATTGGCCAGAATAAAGGCATATCGTCTAGTTTTACATACCCCATTGGGCTGATTTCAACAAACTTAGATGATGCATAATCGGTATTATTATATAGCGCCCAAGTTGGATCATCTGCCCACAACGCGCTAAATGGCACCTGCAAATTTTGATTGTATACGCCGCCATGAACTGGCCCAATATTGTATTCAATTAGATCAACATAACCACCATCAGTCGGACGACCAAAATACGGTGTCTTACATTGTGCATCAGTAATATTGGTTGTCACTTTATAATCCGGCTGCCAGTCACGAGTATCTAGCTGGTTACCAGTCACCGTAAAGCCATTGTCAGCCTCACTCACTTCGTGCGCCATAGTTCCTGACATGCGTACTGAACCTGGCACAAGTGTCGCGCCGTCAGGCAGTGAACTCGCAAATGTAAACTCACGATCTGCACCTGTATTATTCGCTAGCACATCTACCGTCACTTCAACAATATCGCCTGCGCGCGCTTGCGTTTGGCTCGACATCATTGAAATTTCGTTGTTACCGCGCTCCATTCTAAGTGGTACAAAACCGATATTACCTGGGTTGCCTGCATCAGTACCAATATCAAAACCACCGTAATAGATATCACCTTTAGCCATTGTCATGTCATGGTGAATTTCAATACTGTACGGTGTTAATCCATTTGTTTGCTCAGGACCGGTCACTGACATTGAATCTGCCATATCACCAGTCACAACAGCGGTTGCCATTTGATACGTATCGTGTGGGCGCTCACTGTCCCAGTCATGTTCAGGGTGGTTATGAACTAGCACCCAATACTTACCTGGATCTGGATTATTAATATTACACCAATTGTTTTCATAGGCTGCATTTGAGAAACAAATTGCCTCTTCTTGCGGCTGTACAACACCATCGCCATTAACATCATAACCAACCAGCATAGTAGCGACACCGCGCTCCCACTCGTTAATCGCTGTTGACGCGGTTTGTCCGAGTAATTCCGCCATCATACGTTTAGAACCCGCTGGTACATCTATCCAAGCAACGTAATCACTGTCATCTTCAACCGAACCATCATTGATTGGTGAATAGGTATCGTCATCTTGGATTAGGGTAAAGTCATGGATATCCGCTTTAACCGGTTGATATGTGCGACTTGTAAAGTCGACAATCGACTCAGTATAGAGGTTTGAAATAACTTCTTTACCGGCATCACGATGAGCCATAAAGTTTACTTTTTCAGGTAAGTTACCGCCATTGAAACGGAACGCTGCTGGCCACACTGCGCCAGGAATATTTTCTTCTTGCGCACTGAATTTAACTTTACCAAGTACCGTTAATTCTGAGTTAGAGTATTGTACTTGAGAGTCAAGCACTGAGCCTTTGAATAAAATCGTTTTCTTTTCACCAGCTTTTATTGAAAACTCTGATGGAATTGCTTCAATACGTACACTGTACTCATCGGTTTCAGTTTCGATTTTCCAATTGCCATCTTGAGTTGCTTCAATCGTGCGCACCCAAGTACAGCCGCCTTTACAATCCATATCAACCAGTTGAGGCATATTCATATTACGCGGATCACCACCATTGCGTGGATTCGCTAATACAAAATTTTCAACCGTCTCATCTAAGATAAAGCCAGCATTAATGGCATGTGACACATTAACAATACCGGTACCACCGTCCAAATTAGTCAGTACTTGCGTATTACCCCATGCATCAGTTTTAGGCTTAGCAGGTGTTGCTGTCATTTGTAGCGCAGATTGCACTTCTGCTTCAGTCCAATCTGGTCGTGCTTGCTTAACCAAAGCCATTGAACCCGCAACATGCGGACTTGCCATTGACGTACCGCCGAGCATGCCCCAGTCCGCTGATGGTGCACCATTGAAGGGATGTTGGTCGGCAAATGCAGCCCAGACATTTTCACCTGGCGCAGAAAAGTTTGGCACGATATTATGTGGCGCCTCACGTGATGGACCTCGGGATGAGAAGTCAGCAATCGTATCTACCATCTCTTCATTAATCGGTGTACTAATTTCTGAAGCGGTAATTGTTGCGCGATGACCTGAGCCACTTGATAACCAAGCAACTAATTGATCGCCGTCATACTTATTGATGTGCGCACCCGGTAACGCGTAAACATCATTTACGGTGTTAGATTCATCACCATAATCATCAGCATTGTACAGAATAAAGCCACCAGCACCGCCAGCTAATGCATTTTCAGCTTTTGTAACACGCGCTAAACCACCACGTTTACACACCACAATTTCGCCATTAAAGGTGCCAGCTGCAAAAGGTTCAGCACATAATTCGTCACCATAATCAGCAGCGAGTACGATATTACCCGTATATGCTTCAGAAATACCCGCAGCGTCAAAGCCACTTGGCGGTATTGAGTCACCCCCTGTCATTTCACCTAACGACTTACCTTCAACCGCTATCGTACGACCATGGTTACTCGCACCAATAACCGCATGCCAAGGTGCATTATGACCAATAAAATAACCACCTGAGTTACCAGCTGCGACCGCCACACTAATTCCCGCTTCACGCGCAGCTAAAAACGCCAGTGCCGTTGGGTCTTCCCATGGAAATTTTTCAATGCCACCAATCGACATATTGATAACATCGACACCATCGCTTATTGCGTCTTCAATTGATGCAACAAGTGCTTCTTCAGGACAACCACGACCAGCCTCTGTATCACTTGGATAACATGCTTGATACGAAACAATGTTTGAGCGCGGTGCAACACCCGATACTCGCTCAAAGTCAAAACCGGTATCGATACCATCATGATCACCGAGTGCAGGCTGAACGAGTGGCGCATTAACAATGACATTACCCGCAGCGGTACTTGCAACGTGAGAGCCGTGCCCGTGGTAATCCTCACCATTTTTCGGTGCGATTAAAACATTTGGATCCCACGGAGACTTATTTGGATCTTGATACACATCATGATCATAGGTATCGGTAATAACAGAATAAGAACGCACACCAATCAGTTTGTCATTACACATACCCTCTTGGCCTGCAACCAGACAGTCACCGACATAGACATCTTTACCCCAAGGGTTAACATGGTCATAACCATCGCCAGAAATATCCGCAAATGACATGTGATCAGTATTTACACCTGAATCGATGATACCAACAACAATACCTTCACCCTGATACTTCATGCCTTGCGTTGACTCACCACGCCACACTTTGCCTGCGCCGATATGCTCAGGACCCACGTCACTCAAAAGTTCCATATTGCGTGCGCGATGAATATGAATCACATCTGATAATTCAGCTAGTTTTAACGCTTGTTCTTGTGTCAATGTTACACTCATGCCATTAAGCGCATTGGTAAACTGCATGCGCGGCTCAACATTAACACCGACAGTTGATGCCTTTTGCACAAAATTATCTTGCTTTTTAAGTAGGTAGTTTTTATAGCTGGTGATTGCCGCTGAGTTCTGCTGCTGTTTGGCATCATATAGCTTATTCGCTTTTTTCCCTGCAGCGCGAATATTGGTCGCGGCGAAGCCATTTATATGACCATTGTAGTTAGCTATTGCATCATCTCGAAAGCGAATGATATAGGTATGTTCACCCGTCAATCCTTTTTCAGGCGTAAATTTATTTTCGGGTGTTAATAGTTGGATCTGTCGGTTAACCGTTCCTCTATGAGCTAACACGCTCTGTTGTTTAGTTTGTGCTTGTGCATAATTTTCTTGGTTTTTAGTAAGCACGTGTTGCGGTATCGAAACCGCTGTTAACTCTATCCCCTGCTGACTTGCATCCCCAGCAGCACTAGCTGCAATACTGCAGCTATACATTGCAGCTAACGTTGCAATCGCGACTTTTTTCATTCTCACAATGGAACTCTCCGTATTGTTATTCTAATCGCCCCTAAAATTGGCGATTTAAAAATAGCACACAGAGTTAACATTCATTTAACATACGATTGTTCGAATTTGTTCGCGTATAAATTCAGCGACACAGAGCTCAAACAATTGTTCGAAGTTGTTCGAATGAGCCATATAAAACAAAGGATTAAAAGATATAAACAACACTTTTAATAGACCTGTTTGGTTATAAAAAAATACAGAGGTTAGTAGGTATGAAGTTTTATATAAAAAAGAAAAACCCGCTTATTAGTGTACAAAACGCATTAATAAATCACACTTCAAAAATAAAAAAAGCCCGAGTAAAACTCGAGCTTTTTAAAAATTTAGTGAGTCAGCCATAAGCCGGGTTCTGTTCCTCTTGCGAGGCGATAATCATTCGTCTAGGCCTTAAATCGCTCTAAGGCTCAAGCAACCTACCCGGTTCCTGCGTGGGCCACGCACTCTTTATAAAAAGATGGAACCCTATTTGGTCTTGCTCCGAGTGGAGTTTACCCTGCAACCAACTGTTACCAGTGGTCCGGTGCGCTCTTACCGCACCCTTTCACCCTTACCAGTCGAAACTGGCGGTCTTCTCTCTGCTGCACTTGTCGTGGGCTCGCGCCCCCCAGCCGTTAGCTGGCACCCTGCCCTGTGGAGCCCGGACTTTCCTCCCCTTTATCCGTATATCGTCTGCCGAAACATAAGATACAACGATAAAGCAGCGATTATCCGGCTGACTCAGAGCGCTATTATACGGATTTTAAAGCCAGCCGCTAGTTTTACTTGATGTTAATGTGTTAGAGAAACTGTGGTGATTTCAATACCAGTTCAACGCGCCTATTTTGTTGCATATTCGACTCGGTATCATTGGCCGCTTTCGGTGCGACCGGACCCACCCCCACAGGCACTAAACGATCTTTATCTATCTGGTAATTCGAGACCAGTGTATTTACCACTTCTTGCGCGCGACGTTTTGATAAGTCTTGGTTATAGCCAAACATCCCTTTGTTATCAGTGTGGCCCACGACATAAAGCGAGACACTTTTTGATTTTTGCAAGAAATCAGCAATTTCAGACAACTGTTTAGCGGAGCTATCTTTAAGCGTATGCTTATCAAAATCAAACTCAATACCATATAAGGATACACTGCCTGTCGCCTGAATTTGTTTACTAAGCGTATGGCTATCAACATTTAACGCGACCTTGCTCATTACACGCTCTTCAATAATATCGACAACCATTTCAACACTGTGCTTACCGCTTATTTGCATACTATACATGGTCGCATACACTTTACCGTTTGGGGTGACTTTTTCTGCACTAAATAAATAATAATGGCTTTTGCGAGTTAGATTATAAAAATCCGAATTATGATTTTTAGCATGAATTGTCGGTTTCAAGTTATCACGCAAAATATAGTTGCCACAACTCACCGCGCTGCACTCATAAATGAGGCTAAACCCCGCTTTAAGTAAGGCGTTAATGTAGTTCATATGAACCGCATATGGGCCAACCTTTGGGTCAATTCGGTAATTGACCGTAGTGATTTTACCGCTCACTTTTTTTGTCGGTATCGACTTTTTATAAGGACCAATAATCAACGGGTATGATTCAAAATCATTGACTGCCGAAGCAACAATATAACTACCTGGGAAGCGCTCTACCATAGGGTGATCAGTAGTTCCTTTTTCATCACGTTTAGGCGCTTTTAAACTCGAGAAGTCGAGCGGTTGAATTTTAAAATTGTTATTAACAGCAACGCCACTATTTGGCATGTCAGTTTCAATAATCTGCTCGTAAGCATACTTTAATACATTACGATGCCCATTATGTGCAAACACCTGTACTGCATGACGACTTCCCGTTTCTCCTTTTATCGCTGAAAGATAACCAGAGCTATCTTTTCTGGCACTTGCATAACTGACTTGGTAAATATTTTTATAACGAAAGCTATTATCAATTTTCTTGCGATAAGCTTTATTGCTGCATTTACCGATACATTTAGCTGCAATTGTATAGCCATCTGCGACGAGCTTGTCTGCCAAATCTTCAAGATAATGCGAGTAACTGATACCAGAGTGATTTCCCTGTTGTTGTACATACGATTTATACTGGCCAGTAATCGATTGAAATTGATTACCTTGGTTATCCATTAGTATATCAACAGGCACATAAGAATATTGTGAACTGACAATTGTTTTAGCAGCTTTGTTCATTGGCACGATTAGACTATCGGAATTAGCCATGACGCAAAATGGTAGCAGTGCGCAGAAATATGCGAGCGTTTTTTTAAACATTTATCTTCCTTAATTTATTACTGTTTAATAGAAAAAGTGCACGATTTGTGCACTGTAAACGAAATTGATACTAGTCCTGTTCAAGCATTGCTTTATACAAGGCGTTCTTTTTTAAACCTAAATAATCTGCTGCGACGCCGCAGGCTTTTTTCAGTGGCATTTGGTCTTGCAATAATTGAATCAAGCGTACAGCGTCTGGGGAAATCGCCTCTTTATTGGCGACTTTACCGGGTAACATCAACACAATCTCCCCTTTTTGGCGTACGGTGTCTTCTGTTAAAAAAGCGATTAACTCTACCACCGAACCACTAAAAAAAGTTTCAAAGCTTTTTGTGAGCTCTTTCGCCAACACAACTTGCTGATCATCACCCAGTGCTTCACGCATATCATCCAAACTCGCCATAATACGATGCGTACTTTCGTAAAAGATACTGGTCACGCCCGAGTTAACAGCGTCAATCAAAAACTCTTTACGTGCTTTACTCTTGGCCGGACTAAACCCAATAAACTGAAACTTATCCGTCGCCAACCCAGAACAACTTAGCGCTGCGATAGCTGCACATGCGCCGGGCACCGGTGTTACCTTAGCACCTTGTTCACGACATAGGTTAACCACGGCATAACCCGGATCACTAATTAATGGTGTTCCGGCATCTGATACCAATGCAACATTTTTACCGCTATTGAGCCAATCAACAATTTGCTGCGCACGTTGTTTTTCATTGTGATCATGCAAAGCCGTTGTTTTAGCACTAATACCAAAATGAGAGAGCAATTTATGAGTGTGCCGTGTATCTTCAGCGGCGATAATATCGACTTCAGCCAATACACTCAGTGCGCGCTTAGATATATCGTCTAAATTTCCGATTGGTGTGGCGACAACAAATAAAGTGCCTAATTCTTCACCTAAATTGTTAGAATTGTTCTCAATTAGCATTGAGCTCTCCTAAAACAGTCAGTAAGATACTGACTCATTGTATTGATTGGACCGAGCAAAGCCATGCGACTAAAACTCATTGGCATGATTTCCTTATTTTCGCTGTTATCTGCGTGCAGCACAACTGAAAATGAACAAGCAAATCAAATTCGCATCAAACCGCCGACCAGCACGGTTAAACAACCGCAAAATGCGGCTGAGTTTTACGCTAAAGCACGCATAAAACGCGGCGTTAATAAAATACAGTTGCTCTATCAAGCGCGCGATCTTGCCATTACTGAAAAAAACTGGGACCTGCTAATCACAATTGGGGATGATCTTAATCAGCTCAACAACACCGATCATGTACAAAATAATTTATATATTGCACGCGCGAATCTCGAACTCGGCAAATATAGTTTCGCTATTCGCACACTTGAAAATCTCAATACAAAACTAACCAGTCCGAACCACTACTTTTTACACCAGTATATATACGGGCGTGTCTACGCGAGCCAATTTTTACCGAACCAAGCCGTACCGTACCTAGTCCGTGCATCTGAAACATCAGCTAGCCATAGTTTTAACGATGAAGAACTCAATGTGCTGCTATGGCAACAGTTAAACCAGCTCTCAGCGGATCAACTCGAAACACTTAAAACAGGTTCAACGATACAACAAGGTTGGATTAATCTAGCACTCTACAGTCAACTGTATATTGGCGATCCCGTATCGTTACATAGTGCAATGACCAACTGGCAACGCAGATATCCCGCTCACCCAGCAAGTTTTGCCTTACCTAATAAGGTACAAGACTTAATGGCCGTTGCACCTTATAAAGATGAAAAAGTTGCCGTTATCTTACCGAGCAGTAAAAGTAACAACAAAGCCATTGCCGATGCTGTTAAAAACGGCATTATCGCCGCGAGTAATTTTACTCCTAATCGACAGATCCACTTTATCGATGCCAACCTCCCCCCAGAACAAATTAGTATCGAACTAACAGAATTTAACCCTGACTTCGTAATTGGCCCATTATTAAAAGGCAATATTGAAAAGCTACAACAGGCCAATACCCTCGAAAATTATGCGACGCTCTATTTAAATTCACCTGACACACCGCTCACAAATGTCGACCACTACACGTTTGCCTTAAAAACCGAACATGAAGTGACAAACGCAATCTATCACTTTGTTAACCAAGGCTATACCAAACCGCTTATCATGGCTCCCGGAAACAGAAATGGAAAACGTTTAGTAGAGCACTTTAGGCAGACGTGGTCACAATACGTCGCATCAGAGCCTGAAGTTGGCTTTTATGCCAATCGTAAAGAGATGCAAAAGCAAGTTCAATCGCTGCTTGAGGTTGACCAAAGCAAAGCACGTATAAAGCAAGTAGAAGCTATATTCAAAACAAAAGTTGAAAGCGAAACGCGCTCTCGCCGTGATATCGACGTCATTTATCTCATCGGAAACCCAGTGCAAACACGCCTTTTAAAGCCTTCGTTTGACGTTAATATAAGTACCTTTTCTGCGCGAATTCCATTATTTGCAACATCGCGCAGTCACGATGTAAATACAGATAACACGGATAAACGGGACTTAGCAGGGCTTTATTTTTCTGAAATGCCTTGGTTGCTACCGTTCCAATACGAAGGTTCAGAATTGAGAGGTGAGTTCAACTTGCTCTGGCCAGAGCAGGCTAATTTAGAACAGCAGCTTTTTGCTATGGGCTATGATGCAATGAAAATAGTCCCTGAGCTCAAGCAATTACACGCCGTTCCCGGTAAACTAATGCAAGGGTTAACTGGCAAACTCTCTGTAAATCAAAACGGCGACGTAGAGCGTGAACTTAATTGGGCACAGTACCAATCACAGTCGATAATTTCTCATCAATTGGACTCACAAAGGCCAACACCGTTGTTTATTAAAGAAGAACAGCTGAAACAGCAAGCGATAGATGCTCAACTAAGTAATTCTGGTCTATCGAGTATGGAATAATCAATAGGAGGCTAGGATGGCCTGGATAAGCGATTTATTTAATAACAGTAAAGAGAAAGGAGACTTTTTCGAAGCTGAAGCGGAAAAGTATTTAATAGAAGCGGGCTTAACACCTGTAGCTCGTAACTTTCACAGCCGATATGGCGAAATCGACTTAATCATGAAAGAGCAAAACACGTATGTGTTTGTGGAAGTAAAGTATCGTAAAAGCCAGCATTATGGTGGCGCACAATATGCATTATCGTTTACTAAAAAACAACGATTAAAACGCACCCTAGCTGTTTACATTCAACAGCATGGGTTGCACAATAGTCCGTTAAGGATCGACTTTGTCGCAATTAATGGGCAAAATCCATTTCATATAACTTGGTATAAAAACGTACTCTAACTATGCAAGATATCGTTAAAGAAATATATACAGAGAGCATTCAAGCGCAAATCGCTGCGGGCGAAGTATTACCGAGCGCTTTGGAGTCGGCCGCTTTTACCATCGCACAGAGCCTAATTAATGGTAATAAACTCTTGTGTTGTGGCAGTAATAGCTGCCACATGCTCGCAAATCATATAGCGAGCTTATTAGTTAATTTTTATGAAACCGAACGCCCTTGCCTGCCAGCTGTTGCATTAAACAGCCAACAAGCACATCTCAGTGCATACGCCCAACCGGCAGAGCACGATGTATTTGCCAGGCAAGTACGTGCATTCGGCGAAAGTGGTGATTTGCTTTTGGTTCTTGCGTGTAGCGGAAACGAAAAAGAAGTGATCAGTGCCGTCGAAGCCGCTCTCACTAAAGATATGCAAGTCATTGCCATGGTCGGTGACGAAGGTGGCGAGCTAACCGGTTTACTCGGACCTAGCGATGTTGAAATTAAAGTCCCATCAAAACGACCAAGCCGTATTGTGGAGTCTCATTTGTTTAATCTTCATTGTTTAAGCGAGCTAATTGATTTAACCCTATTCCCACAGGATGAAAACTAATGTTTAACAAAGTAATTCTGATAGCCGTATTATTACTTTTACAAGGTTGTGGTGCTGCTTTGGTTGCTGGTACTGCGGGCGCTGTCAGCTCAGCAACAGACAGACGTACACTCGGTACACAAATCGACGATAACAATATCGAAATTAAAGCAGCCATAGCTTTAAAAGAAGAAGCAACACTCGCTAAATTTAGTAATATTTCCGTCGTCAGTCTAAATGGTAATGTGCTATTGCTTGGCCAAACGCCAACGACCGAAATGCGCGATATCGCGTATGCCAAAGTGAAGTCGATTGTCGGCATAAAAAAAATTCACAACCAGATACGCATTGGCAATATGACCGGGATGAGCACCAAAACGCACGATACTTGGCTCACCTCTAAGGTAAAAACAAAATTACTCACTACCGAACATGTCAGCTCGAACGACATCAAAGTCATTACGGAAAATGGCGAAGTCTTTTTAATGGGGTTAGTTACTGAAACTGAAGCCAATACAGCCGTTGAAATTGCGCGCAATGTATCTGGCGTCGTGAAGGTTATTAAAGTATTTGAGTACCTCTAAAGCGCGAATAACACATATAAAAAAAACCGACTTATATGTCGGTTTTTTTATATACACACGATTCATTCAAGTAGATTACTTGATCACCTTTAAGTGAGAACCCTTTTTCTTTTCTTTTACTGTCTCTTCAGACACCGACTCATCAGTATTGTCAACAACACTAAAAGGTTCATCTGACGTCACTTCTTGCTCATCAAACGAAGGTTCAATCTCTTCTGGTGTAAATACAGTCCCTTCCCCATTCTCACGCGCATAAATTGCTAACACCGCAGAGATGGGAGCAGAAACTCGCATTGGTTGGCCGCCAAATCGAGCGTTAAAGCTCAACTCATGGTTATCAAGCGAAAAGTTCGCAACCGCTGTTGGGCTAACATTGAGTACAATTTGGCCATCTTGGACAAACTGGGTTGGCACAACAACATGCGGCATATTCGCATTAATTACCAAATGCGGAGTGCATTGGTTATCGACAATCCAGTCATAGAATGCACGTAATAAATAAGGACGGTTAGAAGTCATTAAATACGGATCTCGCGTTCAGTTTCGGTCAATGACGCCTGGAATGACTCTCGCTCAAATAGTCGCATCATGTAGTCTTTCAACTCTTTGCTACCCGCACCAATCAAATCAATGCCCAATTCTGGCAAACGCCATAATAACGGCGCTAAGTAACAATCAACTAAGCTAAACTCTTCACTCATGAAGTACGGCTCTTCAGTAAAGATAGGTGCCACAGCAAGTAAACCTTCGCTTAGCTCTTTACGTGCTGCGTCAGCATCTTCGCCACGCATAATTTTGTGCGCCAAGCTGTACCAGTCATTTTCGATGCGGTGCATCATTAAACGGCTGCGACCACGCATTACAGGATAAACCGGCATCAGTGGTGGATGAGGAAAACGCTCATCTAAATATTCCATAATGATATTTGCTTGATACAAACCGAGTTCACGGTCGATCAAAGTCGGCACGGTACCATAAGGGTTAATCTCATGAAGTGCTTCAGGCAAATTGTCCTTTTCTGCTAGGTGAATGTCTACACTTACGCCTTTTTCTGCAAGTACAATGCGTACTTGGTGGCTATACATACAGTTTTCGCCAGAAAAAAGAGTCATTACAGGGCGCTTATTGGCAGCTACAGCCATGCTATCCTCCGGTTAATCTACTATAAACAGCAATAGGGGCTTAAGCCCCTATTACAAATTTTGTCTAAAAAGAGTACAAATTAATGTACATCTCTCCAGTATTCTTTCTTCAGTAAGAAGGCTAGGATAAAGAGTACGATTAAGAACGCAATTACTTTATAACCTATCGCTTCTGACTCTAAACGTGATGGTTCACCAACATAAGCTAGGAAATTAGTAATATCGCGAGCAGCTTGGTCATACTCGTCATCACTCATTTCACCAGAACCATCCGTTGTAATTTCAACAACTTTTTGTATTTTTACGCCATGTTCTTCAACTTCTTCAAAGCGTGCAGTAGGTACACCTTGAAGTTCTTGTAATACATGTGGCATACCCACTGATGGGAATACTGTGTTATTAACACCAAATGGACGACTTTCATCAACATAGAAAGACTTCAAATAAGTGTAAACCCAGTTTGTGCCACGAACACGGTCAACCAGCGTTAGATCTGGTGGCGCAGCACCAAACCATTTCGCAGCATCGTCGGTTTCGATTGCATTTAAAATGTGACCGCCCACTTTAGAACCATCAAAAATTAACTGCTCTTGACCCATTTTAGTTGGAATACCGATATCACGGAATGTACGCTCATAACGCTGATACTGCATTTGGTGACAACCTAAACAGTAGTTCATAAACAACTGCGCACCACGTTGCAAAGATGCTTTGTCAGTTAAGTCGTTATTCGCCTCCAATAAAGGAACAGACGGACCCGCTGCCATAGTTAACGACGGCAACAAAGCAAATAATCCAATAATTAGCTTTTTCATCATTTAGTTAACCTCTCTGGCACTGGCTTCGTTTTCTCGTTTTTACTATAGACAAATAGTAATACGAAGAACATGAAATATGTTACGGTCGTAATTTGCGACAAGATTGTTTTAAAGTCAGTTTGCGGTGTTGCACCAACCCAACCTAGGATGATGAAAGTAACAACAAATTGAGCAATATTTAACTTGTGCATACCACAGCGGTAACGAATTGATTTCACATTACCACGGTCAATCCAAGGTAGTAATGCAAGTACAACAATTGATGCACCCATCGCCACGACACCGAGTAACTTGTCAGGAATCGCACGCAAGATTGCATAGAATGGCGTGAAGTACCAAACTGGGAAAATATGTTCAGGTGTTTTCAGCGGGTTAGCTGCTTCAAAGTTTGGCGCTTCTAAAAAGAAACCACCCATTGCCGGAGCAAAGAATACAACCCAACAGAATAGAATTAAGAAACCAACCACACCCACAATATCTTTTACTGTGTAGTAAGGGTGGAACGGAATCGCATCAACGATATCTTTTTTGTTTGTGTAGTACTCGTGGAACTTGAATTTTGCTTTATCTTCTTCAGCAACAGAGCCTTTTTTACGCTTAATTTCAACACCATCTGGGTTATTTGAACCCACTTCATGCAGTGCAATGATGTGTAAGAAGATTAAAATAACAAGAACCAACGGCAATGCAATAACGTGTAGTGCGAAGAAACGGTTCAAGGTAGCACCTGAGATTACATAGTCACCACGGATCCACTCTGTCAATTCAGGCCCAATAACTGGAATCGCACCAAACAGTGAAATGATAACCTGCGCACCCCAGAATGACATTTGACCCCATGGTAATAAATAACCCATGAACGCTTCAGCCATTAGTGCTAGGAAGATAAACATACCGAATAACCACAGTAATTCACGCGGCTTTTGGTAAGAACCATAAATCATGCCACGGAACATATGTAGGTAAACAACAACGAAAAACGCTGATGCACCAGTTGAATGCAGGTAACGAAGTAACCAACCGTATTCAACATCACGCATGATGTACTCAATTGAAGCGAATGCACCTTCAGCAGACGGTACGTAGTTCATTGTTAACCAAATACCAGTGACGATTTGGTTAACCAGTACTAGCATTGCAAGTGAGCCAAAGAAGTACCAGAAGTTAAAGTTTTTTGGTGCTGGATATTGTGCAATGTGCATATTCCAAACACGGGTCATTGGAATACGTTGATCAATCCAATCAATAATAGAGCCAAACATTATGCGACTCCTTCTTCAACACCAACAATGATTGTTGTGTCGTCAATAAATGAGTACGGTGGAATTTCTAAGTTAGTAGGCGCTGGTACGTTTTGGAAAACACGACCGGCCATATCAAATTTAGAACCGTGACATGGACAGAAGAAACCGTCTTCTGTTCCTTCAACTTTTTCACCAAACGCTCCTTGTAGGAAAGTTGGTGAACATCCAAGGTGCGTACAAATACCAACAGCAACAAAAATTTCATCACGCTGTGAGCGGAATCCATTTTTTGATGAATCTGGTTGTTGCGGCTCTTCAGATGCCGGGTCACGAAGTTGGTCTTCGTGTGCTTTTAGTTGCTCAAGCATTTTTGGTGTACGGTTAACAACCCAAACAGGCTTGCCTCGCCACTCAACTCGAATTAATTGTCCTGGCTCGAGTTTACTGATATCCACTTCTACAGGCGCACCTGCAGCTTTGGCTCGTTCACTCGGTTTCCATGACGCTATAAAAGGAACAGCAGCCCCAACAGCTCCCACACCACCTACAACCGCAGTTGCAATGGTTAAGAAGCGACGGCGGCTATTGTCTACAGGCGCATTGCTCATCCACTTATCTCCACTATGATTCTCAACACTTGCTATATTGAGAACATCAGTTACAGCAGGTTAATTTTTGAAGTTACAAAATAGATGCGATCATAAATAAAACCCTTGATTAAAACAAGGTTATACGAACGCTCAGGCACAATAAAATTGCATTTTAGTTAGTTTTTTTTATGACTCACTCAATAAACGCTAACAACACCACAAAATTACTCGCTCAATGGTCAGTTTAGGACATTCCAACCAACACCAATCTGACGGAGATCAAGCAACTTACTCAATTGCGGTAAAATGATTTAGATGACGCTCTATTTTGCCGTCGAAAGTATAGCAAATACACGGTTTATTAACCAGATAGATAAACATGATAAATGAAGTGGGCGATCATCGAACGACCATCGCCCAATTAGAGGAGCTAGAACGAGAAACTAAATCCAATCGACGGACGCATTGAAAAATCGTCACTCTCTTCTTCCAAAATAACGTTATCACTCGATGTCATTTTGCGGTAGTCTAAATCAATACTCGCGGTGTTGTCTTGTGCATAGAGATTCATCACCTCAAAAATAAGCTGCGCATCGAGGCCAAAAAAGTCTGTTTTACGTTCAAAACGAACATCGAGTCGGTGATATAAATCAAAACGCTCTGAAAACGGTTCGCCGTATTCCGGTAAAAATAACTCTGGATGTTCAGGGTTTTGCTTTGCCCCAACGATTGGGGTATATGCTTGACCGCTTCGTGCAGTAAAATTAAAACCGCCGGTCCAGCGCTCACTAATTTGGTAATTAAATACCGCATTGAAAACCAAAGGTGTATCAGCGTAATAATCACGTGTCACATCACGGCGTAAATCGGTTCGCTCACTTTTTGCATAGCCTAAGCTCATCCAACCATACCAGTCATCTGTTTTATTCTTATTAACTAGCAATTCTACCCCGTAAGCTCTGCCTTCTACATCATTGGCATATCGAGAAGCAGCATCGGCATCTTCTTCAACTAAAGCCAGCGGTAAATCAGCCATTGTTTTATAGTAAGTTTCAATTGACCAGCTCCATTCATTGTCTAGTTGTTGCTGGAATCCGATAACACTGTGCTTTGATGTTTGTGAAACTAAATTCGGATTGCCTGTGTCAGGTAATATAGTCTCCAAGTCTTGTAAGCGATTATACTCACCATATTTCATCCAGACCGAGCTATCATCACTCATGAAGTAAGTAAGCCCCAACCTAGGATGGATAAAATCCTCTGAAGAATAATCATTTTTTTGGTACTGTGCGCCAACGTCAGCAGTGATATTTTCGGTCAGGGCATATTGGTAGTTTACACCAACAAAATAACTATCAACCGCTGCTTTATTGCTACCAGAAATGCGTTCGCCTTTATTAAGATCACAATCAGGGTCAAGATCAGTGCAGACATATAAAAAAGTATCAAACGAATAGGTAATATCTTTATCAAAGTATGCTGCATCGAGTGTAATACTGTTTTCATCACTCATGTTGTAGTTTAAGCGATACTTATAAGTCGTTTGTTTTTCGCTCTCATCTTCAAAAAAGCCTTGACGATTTTGTGCCGTACGACCATATATCAGTTTGCCACTATGATCTAAAAACCCTACCCCTAACTTACTATGATAATTCTCACCATAGTGATCCCAGATCAATGACTGACTATCAAATGATCTTTCAAATATTGCATCCCCCTGAAATTCCGGGTTTTTAAGCGATATTTCAGCCTTTTGATTAAAGTTTGCCGCAGCACTGTCCATTGCGCCATTAAACGCCAGACTCACCATATTTTGACTATTTACATCCCATACTAACTTGCCTTGATAGTCGTTATCATCAGGCGCTTCGTTGATTGTAATACCTGTAGGTTCACCATCATCGTCTTCAACTTCTTCGCCTTCGGAGAAAAACAACGGCAAGGTACTTTTTCGTCCTGATAAATAAAATGCAATGTCGTCTGTAATTGTGCCTTCAACAAATATACCGGCATTAAACATAGTAAAATCGACGGTTGTTTTTATATCTTGATTCTTTGGGTTGCGCAGTGCGACATCGAACACAGCACCCGTAGCATCACTAAACTGCGCACCGTAACCGGCCGAGTACAAACGAAAATCGCGAATCAAGTTTTTGTTAAAAATCGAGCTGCCAAAATCATGAAATATATAGCCTGCTGGCATAAAATCGACTTCAAAATAGTTATCGCTTGGTGCCGAGCCTCTTATAGCTGGCTCACTCATCGAACCGCCTGCGGCAACAACACCCGGTAACGCAAATGCGGCTTGCAGTGGATCGCCAAGTGCACCAGGCATGTCGACCAGTTTTTCTGCGTCTTCTGTGATTTCGCTAAAAATGTGGCTGCGTTTTTTTACAACCTGAATACGCTCAATGTCGTCATTCGTTTTTTGTTCTGTTTGCGCCAAAGTAACATTGCTAAAGCCCAAGCCACACGCCGCGACAATAGCCAATTGAAGTGTTGATTTTGAATATGGGAGCATCCTGTTTTTCCCTGTAACTAAAAGTAAAATGAATTGATTGGCTATAGCTTAAATGTGAACACAGTAAGTTACTGTAGGAAGATGTAGGCAGCTTGTTTAAAAGTGTATGAAAGAATAATTTTAGGCAATAAAAAACCCGAGTATAAACTCGGGTTTTGGAATTCTTGTAAACGTAAAAATTAACGTTTTGAGAATTGTGGACGTTTACGTGCTTTGTGTAGACCCACTTTCTTACGCTCAACTTTACGAGCGTCACGAGTAACAAAGCCAGCTTTACGTAGTGTAGGACGAAGTGACTCGTCGAACTGCATAAGCGCGCGTGTGATACCGTGGCGGATTGCACCAGCTTGACCAGTTGTACCACCACCAGCAACAGTGATGTAAAGGTCAAATTTTTCAACCATTTCAACTAACTCTAGAGGCTGACGAACAACCATGCGAGCAGTTTCACGACCAAAGTACTCGTCTAGAGAACGTTGGTTGATTACGATGTTACCAGTACCTGGGCGTAAGAATACGCGAGCACTTGAACTTTTACGACGACCTGTACCGTAGTATTGATTTGCCATGAGTTATGCTCCTTAAATGTCCAGTACTTTAGGTTGTTGGGCAGCGTGGTTGTGCTCAGCACCTGCGTAAACTTTAAGTTTACGGTACATAGCGCGACCAAGAGGACCGCGAGGTAACATGCCTTTAACCGCGCTTTCGATGATCATTTCAGGCTTTTTAGCTTGAAGCTTATCGAAAGTAATAGACTTAAGACCACCTGGGAAACCAGTGTGCGAGTGATAAACTTTATCAGTCGTCTTATTACCAGTTACAGTTACTTTCTCAGCATTGATAACAACGATGTAATCACCAGTGTCAACATGCGGAGTGTACTCAGGCTTGTGCTTTCCGCGTAGGCGAAGAGCGATTTCAGTAGCGATACGACCTAAAGTTTTACCTTCAGCGTCAACTACGTACCAGTCACGTTTTACAGATTCTGGCTTAGCAACAAAAGTTTTCATTTATAAAAAATCCAATGTTTACATTATTAAAACCACAGCAGACAACAGCGTCTGCCGCTCTATTACATTTGCTTCAACCCCTTCGAGTTTAAGACTTACCCTTGACCGTGGCTAAACTAATCAAGGTAGAACGGTAAGTGGCAGGCGCGGAGTATAGCAATTACTGGATAGTTTTTCTACTAATAATTTTAGGGAAATGTTGGTTTTAATCACCTCTCGGCTCAGTGTTTTTATAACTCAAACTTTTGCTGCCATAAAAACCACTTTGCAGCATTAATAAGCTGGTTAATCAAACATTTTAAACACTGGGGAATAGATGGGAAGACTGAGCCTCCGACTATCGGAAAACTTATACTCTTTTTAAAGCCTAACCGCCAACAGGTGTTTTTTTCGCCCAGTAATAACAATAGAACCAACTCGCTGGCATTAAAAACAAACTGATAAGCACAGTATAAAAGCCAACTAATGGCAGGTTATCTGCTTTTCCTTTGGCAAACTTAACGGTAAAAAACAACATCAACAATAGGTTGATAAATACAATTTCGCCGACCAAGGTTGCGTTCCACTCCTGTGGACCTAATAAATCCCAAATCACAATAAGCTTCCCTTCATTTCAACTCTTTGCTTAGTTAACGGATGAACATAGCAAATACTTAAGATATAAGCAAAAACTCTCATTTAAAAAGAGTTATTACTCATCGAATACCGTACGACCAAAAGCGTATTGGCAGTGCTATGCAAGCCAAATTACAATGATAAAAAATAACGCAACTTCCCCTGTATTGCCAGCAACTAACGACCACTATGCATATTAAATTATTTAAACTAACTGCTTTGGCACTCGTGCTAGCAAGCGCGGCGAATGCATCTCAACAAACACTCAACCCAAATCAATGGCGCTACGCGGTTGATCCTCACGGTAGTAGCGCAAGTTATCAAAAGCCATTAGTCAATCCCGATCATGTGGCTATTTCTTTTTACCGTGTACCGCGAGTCGATAAACAAAATAATTCTTGGGTAGAGCTAATTTATGATTTGCCGAGTAAATCACTGCAAGGAGTCAATCGTTTAAAGGTCACTTATCAAAGCGATAAACCGTTAGTAATTAAACTATCGCAAAAAGACTATGGCACAGATGGCGATAAAAGCTACGCCCATTTCCAAACCGTATTGCCAAGCTCAACCACTTGGCAAACACAAAGTGTGGCATTAACACAGTTTGTACGCCCTGAATGGACACCAACTTGGTCATCAAATAAAGGGATTAATAAAGAAAATATATCGGCTCTTTATTTTGTGCCGGACCTAACCGATGAGCAAGGTGGTGAGGCCACTATCAAGATTAGTGACATAACATTGATTCAATAATACAACTTGGTCCAGTAGGAACATGTCATCAACAACCTGTTCCTACAATTTATCACATTAAGCTAAATGTTCGCGGCCGAGATATTCTAAACTTTGCATTTCCTGCAATCGGCTAATACACCGCTTAAATTCAAAATTTAATATACCTTGCGTATATAAAGATTCCATTGGTTGCTCTGCTGAAATTATCAAAGTAACATTTCGTTCGTAAAATTCATCCACGAGAGCAATAAAGCGCCGCGCCGCATCATCATTAGCCTGTCCCATTTGCTTCACATTTGACAACAAGACAGTGTGATAAATGCGACTTATCTCCATATAATCGACTTGGCTACGCGCTGTTTCACACAACTCGCTAAAATCGAACATAACAATACTGTCGGCTTCAAGTCGAGTAGTCAGTAAACGCCCTTCGACTTCGATAACCTTGTCTTGACTACCCTTTTCCGGTGATAACTTGTCAAAATAATCGAACAAATTTCTATCGGCCGCATCATCGAGCGGGCTATGATAAATTTCCGCCTGTTCCAGTGTACGCAAACGGTAATCAATGCCCGAATCCACATTGACGATTTCCGTATTAGCTTTTACCAATTCGATTGCTGGTAAAAAACGCGCCCGTTGCAAACCATTTCGATATAGTTCGTCAGGTACGATATTAGATGTAGCAACCAACACAATATTGCGCTGAAACAACTCTTGCATCAAACCACCAAGCAACATAGCGTCGGTGATATCTTGGACAAAAAACTCATCAAAACAAATAATGTCAGTTTCTGCTTTAAATTTATCGGCCACAATTTTTAGCGGATCAGTTACATCTTTAAGTAGCTTAAGCTCGTCGTGAACTCGATGCATAAAGCGGTGAAAATGCACGCGCATTTTACGTTGTGTCGGCAAAGCTTCATAAAACGTATCAACTAAATAGGTTTTGCCACGTCCAACACCGCCCCAAAAATAGAGCCCCTGAATTTTTGGGGCATTGTTTTTAGATGAGAATAACTTGGCAAAAAATCCTTGCTTTTCCTCTTTTTGATTCACCAGATCATCATATAATCTTTGTAAATGACGCACTGCATTTTCTTGTGCGCTATCATGATGAAAATCATCCCGAAGTAAGTCTTGTTGATATTTTTTCCAAGGTGTCATAATTAAATACAAAGTCTTATCTAAAATTTGGTGTAAAATATTAACATGAGGAGCTACAAAGCGTATATTTATATGCGAAATATCCTCCATTTTTGGTTAGCTGTGATTTTTAAGAGGTGCCTATGACAACAGCAATTTGGATCAGTTTATTAATTGTTTTCACTATCACAGGCTTTGCCGCTGGCAGCCTATTTACAAAACGCCAATATGAGCATGATGAATTAGAAAAAGAAGTTGAAAAAGCGCAAGATACATTAGCGCAATACAAACAAGATGTTGCCGATCATCTAGCTGGCACCAATAAGCTGGTCAGTAAAATGAAAGACAACTACGAACAGTTGGTACGCCATGTTGAAGAAACAAATCAATTGCTCACCTCTGAGCAAAAAGCTGAAGTCGTGCCGTTTTTCTCTGCGGAAGCAACTGAGCACTTAGCTGAAAACGCGAGCCACGATAAAACAAAGCAAGAAATATTAAATAGAAATGCGTCGCTTAATAGCGCGCCAGCAGATTTTGTATCAGGCGAAACCGGTATTTTTGCTGGTGAAAGTATAATTTCTGAGCAAACAAAAAAGGCTTGATGAACTTTTTTTTGCCCCCATAGTCTGTATAAGTAATTCAATAAGGAGTATTTATTTTGACTATGAAAACAAAATTAAGCGTATTAAGTGCAGCATTTCTGTCGGCTAGTTTGTTATTAACTCCGGCTATCTCTCAAGCAAAACTTCCCGTAGCTGTTGATGGCCAACAGCTACCTACTTTAGCGCCTATGCTAGAGCGCATCACTCCGGGAGTTGTCAGTATTCGCGTTTCGGGTTCAAAAGAAGTGCGCTCTCGCGTAGACCCTTTTGACTTTTTCTTTGGTAACCCTCAGCGCCAGCCACGTGCACAAAAGCAACCATTTAGCGGCCTTGGTTCAGGCGTGATTATCGATGCCGGCGAAGGCCATATAGTAACTAACAATCATGTTATTGCAGACGCTGAGAAAATTGTCGTTACCCTGGAAGACGGTCGTGAATTTGAAGCGGAGCTTGTTGGCGCCGATCCAGAATCAGATATTGCATTACTTAAAGTAGAGGGTGATGACCTTGTAGAGATTAAACTCGCCAATTCAGACAAGCTCCGTGTTGGTGACTTTTCTGTCGCAATTGGTAATCCATTTGGTTTAAGCCATACAGTGACATCGGGCATTGTTAGTGCTATGGGACGTTCAGGCCTAAATATCGAAGGCTATGAAGACTTTATTCAAACTGACGCTGCCATCAACCAAGGTAACTCAGGTGGTGCTTTGGTGAATTTAAAAGGTGAGTTAATCGGTATCAATACCGCAATTTTAGGCGCATCAGGTGGTAATGTTGGGATTGGCTTTGCAATACCATCAAATATGATGAAGAGCCTCGTTGACCAAATTCTTGAATACGGTGAAGTACGTCGTGGCAGCTTAGGTATAAGCGGCGGTAATGTAAACGCAGGTGTTGCCAAAGCATTCGGCCTTGATACAAAACAAGGTGCATTGGTGAACGAAGTTCAAGAAGACAGTGCTGCAGAAAAAGCAGGGCTTCAAGTTGACGACGTCATTGTGAGTATTGACGGCAACCCTATTCATAGCTTTATGGAATTACGCAGTAAAATAGCGACGGCTGGAGAAGGCAAGCGTGTCACGCTTGGTATTGTGCGCGATGGTAAGAAGAAGTCGATTAAAGTCAAACTAGATGGCCCACTGCAGCAAGTAGCACAAGCAGATAAACTTCATCCGAGTTTAGCCGGTGCAACACTCGAGGCTGGCGAGTCAGAAAACGGCAAAGCGGGTATCGTTGTTAAATCTATTGAGGCTGCGCGCGCACCAGCAGCACGCGTAGGGCTAAAAGAAGGCGATGTCATTTTAATGGCTAATCGCAATCGCGTAACCAATATACGTGAACTCAATCGCGCCATCGATGATGTAAACGGCTACATTTTCTTGCGCGTTCAGCGCGGTCGCAGTGTGTTCAACGTTCAAATACAATAATAGATAAGGAGGCCTCGCCTCCTTTTCTTTTACTTATATAAATCTATAAACTTGCTGAGTTATCAATTTCTTGCCAAAATAGTTAACCTATCACAATAAGAATAAGTCAGTGCAGTGCTTAAAACATTTAAATTTGTTTTGTTTCCAACATTACTCGGCCTTGGTTTTGCGTTTATCTTTTTATTTATTCGCCATCCAGAAAGCCTGCGCTTTTATGTGCCTGAAAAGCCCAAAGCACTAAACCAATCTCACTTAAGTTTTGCCAACGCGGTGCGAAATGCCTCCCCTGCCGTAGTCAACATTTATTCAGAAAGTATCAGCAATCAACCTCGTTCACTGCGCGGTCAATCCAGTGTTAAAGAACTCGGCTCTGGCATTATCATGTCAAAAAAAGGGTATATACTAACCAACTACCATGTTATTAATAACGCTGACCAAATCATTGTCATTTTAAAAGACGGACGGCAGTTTACCGATGTACAATTAATTGGCTACGACACACCAACTGACTTAGCATTACTTAAAATCAATGCCGAACACTTACCTGAAATCCCGATAGATGACTCATTTAAACCGCAAGTTGGTGATGTAGTCTTAGCGATTGGTAACCCGCTTAATTTAGGACAAACCATAACCCAAGGTATTATTAGCGCCACTGATAAAACCAATATCGCACAAACTCGCCATACCCGCTTTTTACAAATGGACGCAGCGATTAATACCGGTAATTCTGGCGGCGCTGTTATCAATACAAATGGTACCTTAGTGGGTATTACATCAGCGAAGTTTAAACACAAACGTAACCTTGAGGTTCAGGGCATCTTTTTTGCGGTCCCCTACTCGCTCGCGAAACAGGTAATGGACAAAATAATTAAATATGGACGAGTTGTACGTGGTTACTTAGGCTTTACCGCAGAGCCAGTAGACAGTGCAGGGCGCTTACTGCGTGACTATAATACGCCGATGTTTGGTATGCGTATTACGCAATTAGACCCACTCGGTCCAACCTGGGCAGCTGGATTGCAACAAAACGACATCGTGATCCGCATTGACGGACAAAAAATTGTCAGTATGCAGCAAACCCTGGAACAAATAGCCAATACCCCACCAGGCAACCAGCTAAAATTTGAGTTCTACCGCGGCTCACAATTACAATCAATGAATATTACCGTCGACGAAGCACGGCTGTAAATTAGTGCCTTTGATAAGTTCCATTGAACTTATCAAATAAACTTTTAATGAAACCTACTCAACATAACTGCAATACAAGGATTGATTTATGCATAAATTAAAACTGGCTGTCTTAGCTTTTTTTTTCTTGCCATTTTTTATCCAGGCTAAAAGCATCTACCATGAATGTATGCAATTAAAAAACCAACTCGCTTCTCAGCACCGCGCTAATATTATATGGGGCAGTTATACTACAGCCAGCACTATAAGCACGGATAAGATTCGCATTGAAGGTTTTGACATTCCCTTAATCAACTCAGACAACATGGAAGAAACAGCTTTACTGATAGGATCACCCGCTCTGTACTTCCATGAGCGCACTGAAAGAGAAAACTCTAAAAGTCAGTTGATAAGGTTTGAATCAGATTTATTAAATGAATTTGAACAACAGACAATTCTAAATGGCAATATATTTGAGCTTTTAAAAAAAAGTTTTGATGTTTCGTCAAAAAGCATTGAATGCGAAGAAGTTACTGCAAACTCAGTTACTCTCGAACACATTGATAGACTGAAAAAATGAAGCTGAAAAAATACAGTTGATGACCATTAAGTCGCTATTCGTTAATTCAGGAACAATTGATGCGATAAGAATAAAAAATAGAAATGCCTTTATTATAAGAACAAGCACCAGTTTTAAATATTATGAATTACAAGAAAATCAAGCATTAACAATCGAAATCGACTCATACGAAAGCGAAGACCTAGATAGATTTATAAATTCATTAGAAATGCAACAAACGTATACAGCACCATCTGAAATTACGAGCTCAATCATTACCAGTATAAGCTCAGGTAAAAAAAAGGACTGGAAAGCTGTATTAGAATTAATGGTTGAACTGAAATATGCTGAATATTCTATACAAAAAATCGAGGACATTCTTAGCGAATTAACGGAATAATAAAATAAAAAATGCCGCATAAGCGGCATTTTTTATTTTATAACATTAAATCAGCCTTACGCTTTACGACGTTTAATATTCACGCCTAAATCGCCCAGCTTATGTTCGATACTTTGATAACCACGATCAACATGATAAATGCGGTCAACAATCGTTTCACCGTCCGCAATTGCACCGGTTAAAATTAGGCTCGCAGAAGCCCGCAAATCGGTTGCCATTACTTGTGCACCCGATAGATGCTCAGTATGCTCACAAATCGCTGTGTTGCCTTCTAAGCGGATATTTGCACCCATACGCTGTAATTCAGGCACATGCATAAAACGGTTTTCAAAAATGGTTTCAGTGATTGTTGCACTGCCTTCAGCGACAACATTCAACGCAGTAAACTGTGCTTGCATGTCAGTCGGAAAACCAGGGTGTGGTGCAGTTTTGATATTAACAGCTTTTGCCGTGCGACCGCGCATATCCAAATAAATTGAATCATCTGTTAATTCAATGTGTGCATTGGCATCGCGTAACTTTTCAATCACAGGTTCTAAACTTGCGTGATCGGTGTTACGGCATAATACTTCACCGCCAGCCATTGCTGCTGCAACGAGGAAAGTACCGGTTTCAATACGATCAGGTAAAATCTTGTGCTCAGTGCCCGATAGGAATTCAACCCCTTCGATTTCGATACGATCGCTACCTGCGCCCGAAATTTTAGCACCCATACTCGTGAGGTATTGTGCCAAATTAACGATTTCAGGTTCACGTGCTGCATTTTCTAACACTGTCGTGCCATCAGCCAATGTGGCGGCCATTAGTAGATTTTCTGTTGCGCCTACACTGACAACATCCATAAAGATATGTGCACCTTTCAATCGGCCGTTCGACTTGGCATTAATATACCCGTTTTCAACTTCGATTTGGGCGCCCATTTTCTCAAGGCCAGTAATGTGTAAGTCGACTGGCCGAGCGCCAATTGCGCAACCACCAGGTAGTGATACTTGCGCTTCACCAAATCGCGCCAAAAGCGGCCCGAGTGCAAGCACTGATGCACGCATTTGTTTAACTAACTCATACGGCGCAAGTACTTTATCCACACTACCGCCATCGATAAGTAAGGTATCTTGCTGCCACTCAACCTGTGCACCCAGTTTTGCAAGCAGTGCTTCGGTTGTTGTGATATCGCGTAAACGCGGTACATTATTAAAACGGCTCACGCCATTTGCCAGTAATGCACCAAACAAAATAGGCAGCGCCGCATTTTTTGCGCCAGAAATTGTGACTTCGCCAGCAAGCGTATTGCCACCTTGGATTACAAATTGATCCATAGTGCAGCCTACTGTAATTGCATTAATTTGCTTTCGCGTTTCCATTCAGTTGGTGTAAATGCCTTGATCGACACCGCATGAATTGTACCGTCGCTGATTTTATCAGTGAGTGGACCATAAACTAGCTGCTGTTTTTTAACTCGGCTCGCACCTTCAAAACATTCACCTACAGCCACAACTTCATAATGACTGCCATTTGCTTTTACTTTGACATACTCTAAAGCAAGCGCCGATGTTAATACTTGCTCAACTTGATTTGGTTCCATAACAAACTACTCGAATAAATTATCTACGTGGCCCAGCGTCATTAATTTTACTAACTGCTCGGGTAAGTTGTGCAGTTTAAGACGAATTTCCTGCTGTTGCAATTGCGATAGCAGATCGATTAACCATGCAAGGCCTGAAGTATCGATTTTTTCAAGTTGTTGCAAATCTAAATTAAGCTGAGAGGCACCTGCAAGTGCATCTTTGTATGGCAGTTTAGCAAACGGAACGGTACTGCGGTCTAAACAACCTTGTACCATCACCGTTGCGTCATTTTTAATTTCAAAATTAAGAGGCTTTTTCACCTGACTTACCTCTAAATTGAACTGGTAATTTACTTTTCTTATCAAGCAATTCGATAACGTAGTCTAAACCTTCAGTTCGTAAAATACCGTGCAGTTCTGATTGTTTTGCATCAAGTAAGCTAATGCCTTCAGCAACCATATCATAGGCTTTCCAAGTGCCTTTTTTAGTGCTTTTCTTAACTTTAAAACCAATGTTAATATCCGGTTTGCCCTGTTCAACTATCTTAGTTTTAACCACGGCAAATTTTTTATCCTTAATGCTTCTAGCTGGCTCAAACTCAACCGTTTGTCCTGTGTACTGAGTAAATACACCTGCATACGTCGCCACTAAGTAATTTTTAAACACATCGACAAAACGACGTACTTTTGCAATCTCTGCTTTTTTCTCGTCTTTATCTTTAATATTTCGAATACGTTGAATATAGCTACCTAATACTTTATAAGCTGAGTAGTTGTAATCGATATATGGCAACAGCTCTTCTTCAACGATTAAACGTAAGTGTTCTTTATCATCAGCAATAATCGCCTGATCATCAGCGACACGTTTAAACGTACTAGCAGCAACTTGCTTCACCATGCCATAGGGTTCAGTCATATCAATATTGGCGGTCGCCAATGCTAATTTCGAAAAAGAGACTAAAAATAATGCGATAAAAAACTTTTTGAACATCATTATTCACTACCTTGATTAAATAAAAATTGACCGATCAGCTCTTCAAGCACTAACGCTGATTTTGTATCATGAATAAAATCACCATCTTTAAGCAGCTTAATCTCGTCTTGCTCAAAGATTTCATTCAACTCATCTTCAATATCACTTTCCATTCCAGCAAGTACACCTGGGTTTAGACCGAGATACTGTTCACCCAAAATACCGGATGTAAGTATATTGACCGAGGTTGTTTCAGAAAAATTACTGTAATCAGTCGAAATTTTCATATGAACAACTGGGGTATAATCATTTGGGTCAAGTTGTATCGACTCAACTCGACCAACGACCACTCCGCCAACTTTAATCGGTGAGCGAACTTTCAGCGAACCGATATTATCGAATTTCGCATATAAACTGTATGTTTCACCATTGCCACTGATGCCCGCATTCGCGACTTTAAGGGCCAGCACCAGCAGAGCAACAACGCCAAAAGAGACAAAAAAGCCGACTAAAATTTCTATTTTCCGTGAATTCATCTAATTACCTTTAATTGCCAAACATAATGGCAGTTAATATAAAATCAAAACCAAGTACTGCGAGCGACGACTGCACAACTGTTTGCGTCGTTGCTTTACTGATCCCTTCCGATGTTGGGATACAGTCATAACCTTTATAAAGGGCAATCCAAGTCACAATAAATGCAAACACAAGGCTTTTGATTAATCCGTTCAGAACATCTTTTTCGAACGATACCTGTGCCTGCATAATTGACCAAAAACTACCTGCGTCAACGCCTAGCCACTCAACACCCACTAAGTGCGCCCCTAATATTGCGACCGCAGAAAAAATCATTGCTAGCAAAGGCATACTGATCAAACCGGCCCAAAAGCGCGGTGCAATGACTCTTTTCAATGGGTCAATGGCCATCATTTCTAAACTTGTTAATTGTTCAGTCGCCTTCATTAAACCAATTTCAGCGGTTAACGCACTGCCGGCACGACCTGCAAACAGGAGTGCCGTGACCACAGGTCCTAATTCTCGCAATAAACTTAACGCAACTAGTGGACCTAGACTATCTTCGGCGCCATACCCGACCAACACGGTATAGCCTTGCAGCGCTAATACCATGCCAATAAATAAGCCTGAAACAACAATAATAATCAGCGATAAAAAGCCAACCATATACAGTTGTTTAATTAGTAAAGGCGTCCCTTTCTTAAAGTTTGGTAGAGAAAATAATGCGCCGATTAATATAAACAGGGCTCGTCCTACAGAACTAAGTCGATCTAATGTACTACGCCCGACACGCTGCATCATAGTTAACATCATGTTGCTGCTCTCAATAATTCTTGTTGGTAAGGTTCAGCTTCAAAATGAAATGGTACAGGCCCATCTGACATTCCTTTTAGAAATTGCTGTACAAGTGGCGATTCATGTTGCTTCATTTGTTCAGGAGAGCCCTCACCGATAACTCCTTTATCAGCTAAAATAACTACATGATCAGCAATACTTAAAACTTCAGCTACATCATGGGTAACGACAACCGATGTAATATCAAGCGCTTGATTTAAAGACTTAATCAACTTAACAAGTACTCCCATCGAAATAGGGTCTTGACCTGCAAACGGCTCATCATACATGATTAATTCAGGATCTAATGCAATAGAACGAGCAAGTGCAGCTCGCCTCGCCATGCCACCCGACAACTCTGCTGGCATCAGATCTTTTGCACCGCGTAATCCAACAGCCTCAAGCTTCATTAATACCACAATACGGATTAATTCTTCATTTAGCTTTGTGTGCTCACGTAGCGGAAAGGCAACATTGTCAAATACCGACATATCAGTAAACAATGCACCACTTTGAAATAGCATGCTCATACGTTTACGCGCTTCATATAAACGCGAACGAGGCATTTTTGGAATACTTTGTCCGTCAAACTCTATATCGCCGGAGTCAGGTTTTAACTGCCCACCAATCAACCGCAGCATAGTCGTTTTTCCTATGCCACTGGGCCCCATAATCGCGGTAATTTTACCTTTTGGCACGCTAAAACGCATGTCTTGATAGATAACCCGCTCGCCACGGCTAAAGGTAACATCCTTGATTTCTACTAAATTTTGCGACAAGTCGCTCTCCACTGGTTTCTTGCTAGGTTGGTATTCTAGACCTTTTCCCTAAAGATGAAACTCAAAAAAAGTAATAAAATGTAATATTCTATAATGAATGCATGTTTTACTAACACTTAGACAGGCGATTTGTTAACATTTGCCTTTTAAGTCTGACTCTAAATTTGGCCATCTCAATGTTGTTATCTATTGCTATTTTAATTGCCGGTTTTACCGCGTTAGTATGGAGCGCCGACCGATTTGTTTTTGGTGCAGCTGCGCTTGCGAAAAACTTTGGCGTACCGACCTTAATCATCGGCTTAACCATAGTAGCAATGGGCTCATCAGCGCCAGAGATGATGGTCTCGGCCCAAGCCGCACTTGCAAACCAAACCGACACCGCCGTCGGTAATGCAATTGGCTCAAATATCACCAATGTATTATTGGTATTGGGAATCACTGCGTTGTTGCGCCCTCTCAACGTTTCTTCGTCAACACTAAAACGCGAAATGCCGGTGCTTGTAATAATCTCGTTGGGAGCCTGGTACATCATATCTGACAACTATTTTGCCTTTGGCGAAGGCATCGCCTTGATGGTCGGTTTTATTGTGTTTATTGCCGGCGTCACTGTCATTTCCATCAAACATAAAGCTGAGCCCGACCCATTTGTTGAAGAAGCCTGCGACGAAGTGCCCAATGATGTCAAAACATCGACCGCTATATTTTGGCTCGTGGTAGGCATGATTGTCTTGCCTGTCAGCTCTCACTTTATTGTTGGCTCCGCCACAGATATAGCCAAATTATTTGGTATCAGTGACTTAGTTATCGGTCTTACAATTATTGCAATAGGCACGAGCTTGCCTGAACTCGCTGCATGTGTCGCTGGTGTTATGAAAAATGAAGATGATCTTGCACTAGGCAATATTATCGGTTCAAACATTTTCAATATCTTAGCCGTTCTTTCTATTGCTGGTATCGTTAATCCGTCAACAATTGACCCAGCAGCAGCAAGTCGCGATATTTTCGTCATGCTTATTGCCACCGTTGCCTTAATCGCTATGAGTATTAACCTAAAAGGAACTCGCCGAATCAACCGGTTTGAAGGCGCATTACTACTGGGTGGTTTTATCGCTTACCAAGTTTATATTTTTAGCCAAATAGCATAGAGAGCGTATTTGTGTCTTATAATTTTATAGCTCGCGCGCAGCGCGTATTAGATATTGAAGTACAAGCAATTGAGCAGCTTGCTCAATATCTAAATCAAGATTTTACAGCGGCATGCGAATTAATGTTTGCCTGTAATGGCCGTGTGATCGTGATTGGCATGGGAAAGTCAGGTCATATTGGCAATAAAATAGCCGCCACACTCGCCAGCACAGGTACGCCGTCATTTTTTGTCCACCCCGGCGAAGCTAGCCACGGTGATTTAGGTATGATCACGCGAGACGATGTTGTATTACTGATCTCAAATTCCGGCGAAACGGGCGAAGTCATATCTATCATCCCAGTACTAAAACGTATCGGCGCAAAAATGGTCGCAATGAGTGGCAACCCAAGTTCATCGCTTGCGCGGCTATCGGATGTACATATTTGCATTGCCGTTGAACAAGAAGCATGTTCACTCGGTCTTGCACCAACAGCAAGTACGACAGCCACCCTCGCGATGGGTGATGCGATCGCTGTTGCTTTACTCGAAGCACGCGGTTTTACAGCAGACGATTTTGCACTGTCGCACCCAGGCGGGAGCCTTGGTAAACGTTTACTCTTGATGCTCAAAGATATCATGCATAGTGGCGATGCCTTACCGATCGTCACAGAGCAATGTACTATTAAGGATGCACTTATTGAAATGTCGGCGAAAGGGCTCGGCATGACAACCGTTGTTGACGCAAAACAACAACTGGTTGGTCTGTTTACCGATGGTGACTTACGCCGTATTTTAGAACAGCGTGTGGACATTCATAGCGGCGTGATTTCGCAAGTAATGACAAAAAACTGCACTACAGCGACAGAAAACATGCTCGCAGCAGAAGCATTAAACATTATGGAACAAAAGCGAATTAACGGACTCATTATAATTAATGAACAAAATCAGCCTATTGGTGCTCTAAACATGCAAGATTTATTAAAAGCGGGTGTTCTATAATGACGTTTAGTGAGCTGTATCAACCTTTATCAACAGAGCAAGAAGCGAGAGCAAAACAAATCAAACTGCTTATTTGCGACATTGACGGCGTGTTCTCTGATGGCCGTATTTATTTAGGTAATCAAGGTGAAGAACTAAAAGCATTTCACACCAAAGACGGATTTGGCATTAAGGCATTAATCCACTCAGGAATTGAAGTCGCGGTTATTACAGGCAGAAAATCACATATCGTTGAAAGCAGAATGAAAAGCTTAACGGTGAAACATATCTATCAAGGGCAAGAAAATAAACGCTTGGCTTATCAAGAATTAAAAAACTCGCTCAGCTTAAGCGACAATGAAATCGCCTATATTGGTGATGACAGTCCAGACATACCGGTAATGGAACAAGTTGGTTTTGCGGTAGCGACCAACGATGCCCATCCGCTGGTAATTAAACTCGCTCATTACCGCACACTTAATCGAGGTGGTTTCGGCGCAGTGAGAGAGCTAACAGACCTTCTTATGCTGTGCCAGAATAAATCACTTACAACTTTTGGAACAAGCGCATAATGTCAGCACGATTATGGCTTAGCCTCGGCTTTTTAGTTATTATGACCTGGCTTTGGTACCCTCATTTTATGGCGCCGAAGAAACCTGTGGATAATGATAAAGATCAAGTCGTCGCCCCGGATTACATTGCGCAACAGCTCAAGCAAACTGTATATAACCAAACGGGTGAAATCAGCCATAAAGTAAGTGCTGATCGCATGGAAATGTACCAAGACCTCGGCTTTACACATTTTACAAAGCCCGTTTTTACAGTTTATTCAGAAGTCGGCGTATGGCAGCTCAGTGCAAAAGAAGCAACGCTATATGATTCAGAAAAGCTCATTTTAGAGCAAGATGTTGTCGCTAAGAATTTATCGAAAAATGCGATGCTAGACAAAATTAGTGCAGCAAAAGTAATATACACCTTGTCAGACAAGCTACTACAATCAAGCCAAAAAGTTATCATGACTGGACCTAGTGTAGAAATAGTGGGACAGGGTCTAAACGCAAACCTTGAAACAGAAGTGGTTGATTTAATTAATCATACAAAGACGATTTACTATGACCAATAAAATAAAATTAATGTTTGGGGTGGTTGCGCTAATCATCTCAAGCGGTGTAATCAGCAAAGAGCTAAAATTAACCGCTCCACTTGAAATAGAAGCGGATCAACAATCAGCACGATTAAACGAAAATGTCGGTATTTTCAAAACAAATGTACGCATATCGCATGGCAATATGAAAATTAGCGCTGATTATTTAGAAGCACACAAACGCGATGAGCTCGGTGAAGATAAACAGTTACTCATCGCAACAGGCTCTCCGGTAACGTTTACAGCTAAGCAAGAAGATGGCACGGTAATCGAAGCAAAAGCGAATAAAGTCACCTACGATGTTGCTACATCGATGTTTACTATGGAAGGAAGTGCATCGTTTACACAAGGTGGTAATGTAATCAGTGCCGATGCAATTATTTATGACAGAGCAAAGCAAATCGTCTCATCACAAAAAAATAAAAACTCGAAAAACCAAGTTAAAACAGTGATTACAACTGGCGGTGAGAATAAACCATGAGCACGCTAATTGCAGAGAACTTGGCTAAAAGTTACAAATCTCGCCAAGTGGTCAAAAATGTCGGTTTAGAAGTTAAAGCAGGCAGTATCGTCGGTTTACTTGGCCCAAACGGCGCCGGTAAAACTACCACTTTCTACATGATCGTTGGTTTAGTGCCAAGTGACAATGGCAGTATTCATATCGATGACAATGATTTAACCTTGCTCCCCATGCACAGCCGCGCTCGTCTTGGCATTGGATACTTACCGCAAGAATCATCTATTTTTCGTAAACTAACCGTTTACCAAAACATTATGGCTATCTTAGAAACGCGCAAAGAGCTTAATGGCACACAACGCGAAGACGCACTGAATAACCTGCTTGAAGAGTTTAACATTTGCCATATCCGTGATTCTCAAGGCATGGCATTATCGGGTGGTGAACGTCGTCGTGTTGAAATTGCGCGCGCTTTAGCCGCTAATCCAAAATTTATTTTACTTGATGAACCTTTTGCTGGCGTTGATCCTATTTCAGTGATAGATATAAAGAAAATCATTGAGCATTTAAAAAATCGCGGCATTGGCGTGCTCATTACCGACCATAATGTGCGCGAAACATTAGATGTTTGTGAAAAAGCGTATATAGTTTCTCATGGAGAACTAATTGCATCAGGTACACCTGAACAGGTCTTAGCCGATCAGACAGTAAGAGACGTGTATCTGGGAGAACAATTCAAGTTATAGGTTGATATCTAAGGAATAACCCTTATATATTATGTATTAAAACAATAAAAAGGATTGTAAGAAGTAAATGAAGCAATCGTTACAGCTTCGCCTAGGGCAACAACTTACGATGACACCACAACTGCAGCAAGCAATTCGTCTGCTGCAGCTGAGCACGTTAGATTTACAGCAAGAAATTCAAGAAGCCCTCGATAGCAATCCTCTGCTTGAAGTTGACGAACCTGATTTTGACAGCGTCAATGAATCAAATAGCACCGATAAATCAGAATCAGCAAATACCTCCGAAAGTGCTGATGAAGCAGCTCCTGCCCCATCCGAAATAGAAAGCAGTGAGGCACTCAATAAAGAATCGTTGACTGATGAGCTGGCGATGGATGTGAGTTGGGACGAGTATGTCAGCGCGGCACCAGTTTCAGTATCAGGACCTGCGCCAGAAAATGACACGCTTTATCAAGGCAGTACCTCAGAATCGTTACATGATTATTTAATGTGGCAGCTTGAGCTCACGCCGTTTTCACCGACCGACCGCGCCATTGCATTGGCAATCGTAGAAGCCGTTGATGAAACCGGCTACCTAACGGTAAGCTGTGAAGAAATATTAGAAAGCTTTATCGATGAACAAAGTGATGATCCGATCGAACTTGATGAAATTGAAGCCGTACTTAAACGTATTCAAGTCTTTGATCCTATCGGCATCGCTGCACGCTCGTTACAAGAATGTTTGTTGATCCAGCTCAATCAATACGAAAAAGAGACTCCTTGGTTGCAAGAAACTAAGGATATACTAAGCGAACACGTTGAACTATTAGGGCTTCGTGATTATCGAACACTTATGAAGAAAACAAAACTCAAAGAGAATGAGTTAAAAGAAGTAATGACGATAATTCACGGGTTAAATCCTAAACCTGCTGCTAGTATTATAAGAGAGGAATCTGAATACGTTATTCCAGACGTTTCAGTGAAAAAAATAAAAGGTCGTTGGCAGGTAGAGTTGAATTCGGACAGTATGCCCAAGATTCGTGTAAATGAGCAATATGCGGCAATGACAAGGTCGGTAAAATCATCGACTGACAGTCAATTTATTCGCAATCATTTACAAGAAGCAAAATGGTTCATCAAGAGCCTAGAAAGTAGAAATGACACTTTATTGAAAGTTGCTCATTGCATTGTGCAGCAACAACAGGCATTCTTTGAACATGGCGATGAGGCAATGAAGCCGATGGTACTTAATGACGTTGCCGAAATGGTTGAAATGCATGAATCAACAATTTCCCGCGTCACAACGCAAAAGTATATGCATACACCGCGCGGCATTTACGAACTTAAGTACTTTTTTTCCAGCCATGTGAGTACAGAAAATGGTGGTGAGTGTTCGTCTACTGCGATTAGAGCACTCATCAAAAAGCTAGTAGCAGCTGAGAATCAAGCTAAGCCGTTAAGCGATAGCAAGATTGCAGATATACTAGCAGAACAAGGAATTAAAGTGGCAAGACGAACGATTGCAAAATATCGTGAATCATTGTCCATTCCACCGTCTAATCAGCGTAAAAGTCTGATTTAGACGTCACTAAATAAGGAAAATGCTTATGCAACTAAATTTAACTGGTCGTCACGTAGAAATTACCGAATCTTTAAGAGACTATGTAAACAACAAATTTGCAAAGCTTGAGAGGCACTTCGATCATATCAACAACGTTCATGTCATTTTAGATATCGAAAAGCTCTCTCAAAAAGCAGAAGCGACACTACATGTTAACGGGGGCGAATTGTTTGCAACCGCTGCACACCAAGATATGTACGCAGCAATTGATGGGCTGATTGACAAACTTGATCGACAGGTCATAAAACACAAAGAGAAACTTTCTCGACACTAATAAAAATGAAACTAAGTACATTTATTACCGAGGACCGCACTAAAGCTGCGGTCCTTTTTAATAGTAAAAAGCGGTTGTTCGAATACATTAGCGAACTAACCCATCAAGTCGCTCCAAATATCACTGCACAAGAGTGTATCGATGCACTGATGCAACGAGAAAAGCTCGGCAGCACAGGGATTGGCAACGGCATTGCGATCCCCCATGGACGCCTTGAAGGCATCGATGAAACTATCGCATTTTTAATTGTTAATGAAAAACCAATTCCATTTGATGCTATTGACGATAAGCCTGTCGATATTTTTTTAGCCTTGATGGTGCCAGAAGCGCAATGCCAAGAACACTTAAAAACACTTGCAAATATTGCTCAAAAATTAAAAGATAAACATTACTGTAAACAATTGAGGCACGCGCAAACTAACGCGGCGTTGTTTCAAATTATCAATCAAGATTAAGCAAGGACTGTGGCGTGCAATTTATTATCATTAGTGGTCGTTCAGGTTCAGGAAAGTCCGTCGCATTAAGAGCTTTAGAAGACTTAGGTTATTATGTTGTTGATAACATTCCAGTGAATTTGTTACCTGCACTCGTTCGTTCTGTAGCTGACAAATACGATCAAATTGCGGTCAGTATTGATGCCCGTAATATGACCGAAGATCCAAATGAAATTGAAGAAACTCTCGATTACTTGCCACAATTTGCCAAACCCAATTTAATTTATCTTGATTGCGACGACGCGACATTGATAAAACGCTTCTCAGAAACACGAAGAATGCACCCTCTGTCACTCAATAACAAAACGCTCGCACAAGCAATCGAAGATGAGACTAAGCTACTCGACCCTATTGCCAATCGCGCTGAGCATTTTGTGGATACCTCAGATTTAAGTGTGCATCAACTTGCCGAAAGTATTCGCGAAAAAGTATTAGGCGAGAAAGACAAACAACTAATCATCACATTTGAGTCATTTGGCTTTAAACATGGTATACCAAAAAATGCAGACTATGTGTTTGATGCCCGCTTTTTACCAAATCCTCACTGGGACGAAACCTTGCGCCCATTAACGGGGTTAGACCAACCAGTCAAAGACTTTTTAGCAAGCCATAGCATCGTACATAAATTTGCGTGGCAAATTCAAACATTTGTGCAAACTTGGTTACCTCATTTAGAGCGCAATAACCGCAGTTACCTGACAATTGCAATCGGCTGTACAGGCGGAAAGCACCGTTCTGTTTATTTGGCACAAAGTCTTGCCGATAGTTTTGCTCAGCAACATGCTAATGTTAAAGCACACCATAGAGAACAACAAAAATCGAGTTAAACATGCAGTGCCAAGCACATTACACCATTATTAATAAACTCGGTTTGCATGCCAGGGCTGCTTCGCAACTGGCATCTCTTGCACTCAAATTTGACGCAAAAGTCACGTTAACGCAAGATGATAAAAGTGCCGAAGCAGATAGCGTGCTTGCTCTTATGCTCCTCGAAAGCAGTCAAGGAAAAGAGGTGTTAGTTCAGTGTGAAGGACCAGACGCCGAACAAGCGTTAATTGCAATAGGTCAACTCATTGAAGCCAAGTTTAACGAAGGTGAATAATTAGCGCGTTTCACACCATTGATAAAGACAGATCAAACCAGTTTCCGCCTCTAATTTTGTTACATTTCCCCCATCACTCACATCTATAGTAAAAATCATTAGCCTAAGCTGGAAATCGAATTAAAATACGTTAAAATCAAGTTAGTTTGTTAAATCAATAAGTTGATTTAACAAACTAGTTGTAACTTGCACCATACTCAATAAAAAAGCCACCAATAATATGCCTGAAGCGTTAGAACAAGACTATACACAACAACAACTACATGAGGTCACTCAAGCCTTAAGTAGCGGGATGTTTGTACATGTTCGTCGCATGCTCGCGCATATGCCGGCCTGTGATATTGCACTTTTATTAGAATCGTCACCCCACAAAAGCCGTACCGTACTATGGCAACTCGTTGATCCTGATTTACAAGGGGAAACCCTTGAAGAATTATCAGATGATGTTCGTAACGGCATTATTGCACGCATGGATCCAGCACTCATTGCTGCTGCAACGGAAGAAATGGATGATGATGACCTAGCTGAAGTTTTGCGTAGCTTGCCGGATAGCGTCTATCAAGAAGTTATTGGTTCAATGGATAGTAAAGACCAAGCAAGAGCGACACAAGCCCTTTCTTATCCAGAGGGATCAGCAGGTGCACTTATGAGCACCGACACCATCACAATTCGCCCAGACGTCACCATTGACGTCGTACTGCGCTATCTGCGCCTCAAAGGCGAATTACCCGAAGGTACCGACGAGCTTTATGTCGTCAATAAAGAAGATGTCTTTTTAGGGGATGTGCAACTTGCCACTTTGTTAACCAAAAACCCTAACTTAACTGTGCGTCAAGTAATGGACAACGAGTCTGAGGCAATTCCCGTCACTATGGATGAATCTGAGGTTGCACAACTTTTCGAACGTCACAACTGGATTTCAGCTCCCGTTGTGAATGATGAGAACCAATTACTTGGCCGTATTACAATCGATGACATAGTCGATGTAATTCGTGAAGATGCCGAGCACAGCATGATGAGTATGGCGGGTCTTGACGATGAAGAAGATACATTCGCACCCGTTGTGAAAAGTACCAAACGCCGTTCAATTTGGTTAGGGGTCAATCTTATTACAGCGCTTGCAGCCGCATTCGTAGCGGGGTTCTTTGAGTCAACTTTAGGCATTCTGCCTATACTTGCAGTACTCAATGGCATTGTGCCATCTATGGGTGGCATCGCAGGCAGTCAAACCTTAACCTTAGTTATTCGTGGCATCGCCGTTGGCCATATTAATGATGCGAACCAGCGCTGGTTAATCGGTAAAGAAATTGCAATCGGCATGCTCAATGGCGTTATTTGGGCGCTATTAATTGCCAGTGTCGTGGCACTTTGGCAATGGGACTTTAAATTGGGCTTAGTAATTGCCTTTGCCATGTTTATGAACTTATTTGCCGCGGGCTTTGCTGGGGTGAGTATCCCACTTATTCTGAAAAAACTCGACATAGATCCCGCGCTTGCCGGTGGGGTTATCCTCACGACTGTCACTGATATCGTCGGCATTTTTGCATTTTTAGGCACCGCAACTTACTTTCTCGTTCCTTAAAAACGTTTCCCTGCCGACTGAGCAAATGTTGAAAAAAAGAAGCGGCTAAGCCGCTTTTTTTTTAATGTTTTTTAGGTAGTAGAGTATAAACGCCTTCAAACTCAGCAACGGCTAAATCGCCATCGTACACGGTAACTGGCACAACAAATTTTGCGTTTTGTCCTTGCTCAAGCACACTTAAATCACCTGTGCAACGGGGCAAATCAACCACTGCGCGCGGCGCTTGTTTAAGCGGCTTTAAATATTTTATATTGGCGTCGGATAAAACGATCGCGGCATCAAATTCAGCTTCTTTTAGCTGTAAATAGGTCGCGCCCCACCCTGTTAATGTCGCTAAACTATAAATTGAACCCGCGAACATCGTGCCGTGTAAATTTTGATTCGCTTTGATTTCGGCAGTAGTACTAAATTGCCATGCGGTATAACTTTGCACTTTAATACCCATTGCATCGCTAATCGGAATATCTTCACGCCAAGTATCTTGCAGCACTTGTGTCCAGTCAGGACGACGGAACCAGCCCGGTTCAGAAGGTTTTTGTTTGATCATTTTCCAATGTTGAATATCGCCATACATAAGATGTGCCTTTTCAACAACTTCGTACCCATGTGCTTTATAAAACTCAACAGCACGGTCACGAGCAAATAACACCAACTCTTGTGCGTTTTGTTGCCAAGCACAAAGTTCTAACTCATGTAATAAACGACTGCCAATATTTTGATTGCGATGTGTTTGATCTACAGCCATATAACGTACTTGTGCTTGGTCGCTACTATTGAAATGTAAGCGCGCCACACCGAGTACTTGGCCTTCTTTGTTCTTTATAAAACGATGCTCAGCATCTTGCTCAAACTCATCTTGCTCAGAGCCTCTTGGTTGCTGCCAAGGCGCACGTAATATTTGCCAGCGTAAATGATAATAATCTTGCCAATCTTGACTGCTTTGTGGCCGTGTTACCTGAAACATGATTACTCCTGCATTCGTCTTTTTAAACTTTTTAGGCGCACACCTTACCGTAAACACTCATGGTTTTAAATAAGTCTTTAGCCTAAGCAATATTTGTAAACTATACTTTATATTGATGGATAATTTACTTGACGAAAATCAACTCGTCACCACTGAATTTGTAAAAAATAGCGATAAGTTGGGACAACTTTGCTATTTTCACCGCTATTTGGGAGACCAAATCCAAGTGCGAGAACTGGATGGCTACCGTTGGATGATAATCAATAATGTTGTGCAGTCAGTCATTAGGCTTAATCATCCAGAAGCTCTCTTGTTTAATCATTTACGTATCTTGGAAGCAGTTTGGACAAACATTAATGCGCCCAACAAAGTGCTAGAACTCGGCCTTGGTGGAGGGGCCATTCATAATTATTTGGCCTGCACTTATCCAAACGCCACAGTTGAAACCGTTGAACGAAATAGCGAAATCATTGCATGCCATCAACGCTTTTTTACCACTAAATATAGTAAGCAAATAACCTGTAATGACGCCTTAATCGAACTCAACAGAGTAATCCAATATGATTGGATTATCATTGATTTATTTTGCCATGAGCAAGCGCCTCGGTTTTTATACCAGAGTGAGTTTTACAACCAAATAAAACAAACACTCACCCACAATGGCTATTTATTTATCAATTTTATTGCTGAGCACGAATCACAGCTAGTCACTTTACACGCTTTACTTGGTGATGTTTTTGATACGCAAGTTAATATAAAAAAAGCGCAAGGTTATAGTAACCACATAGTGTGGCTGCAAAAGCCTTAAACTGAGAGATTAAAGGTTACCGGACCATCGTTTACTAAATGCACTTTCATATCAGCACCAAATTGCCCTGTTGCAACATTTGAAACGGTTTTAGTTGCTTGTGCGACAAAGTATTCATATAACGACTCACCAAGAGCTGGGCTTGCCGCCGACGAAAAGCTTGGGCGCATGCCTTTTTTAGTATCTGCAGCAAGAGTAAATTGTGAAACAACCAACAACTCACCACCGATATCTTTCAAACTCAAATTCATCTTTCCTTGGTCATCGCAGAAAATTCGATAACCAGTGACTTTATGGAGCAACTTATCAGCAGTCTCTTGAGAGTCATGTTTTTCAACGCCCAATAACACTAATATACCTTGGCCAATATTGCCAATCACCTCGCCATCAACGACGACCTTCGCTTCACTTACTCTCTGTATTAGTGCTTGCATCGACTTCTTTTTCCTCTTCGCTTTGTGCGTTTTTTTGTTTATTAAGTGCAAATTGCAATGTTACCGTAAATTCAGCACCAAGCAGTACTACAATCCACGAAACATAAACCCATACAAACAAAATAGGCACGGTAGCTAAGGCACCGTAGATCACTTCATAAGAAGGGAAATTACTAACATACGCTGCAAACCCCTTTTTACTCAGCTCAAATAGCAATGCAGCAAACATCGCCCCGGGAAGTGATGCTTTAATCGGTACCTCAGTATTAGGTACTAAGGTATAGAGCATCATAAAGCCGGCTGTTGAGATAATAAATGGCAATAATTTAAGCAAAAACCCGCTAAATCCAGGGATCCCTTGATCAGCAAATGAGGCTAGACTCACTAAATAAGATGTAACACCTAAACTTGCAGCCAATAGCACAGGCCCGAGCGTCAGTACCATCCAATAAATAGCAAATGAAATAACAATGGGGCGCTTTGTGTGAATACGCCAAATTCGATTAAGTGTCGCATCGACATTTCGAATAAGGAAGAGTGCCACAACAATAAGAAAGGCAATACCCACTGTCGTCATTTTACTGGCGTTACCGGCAAACGCACCTATGTGTTGGCGAATTGCATCACTGGAAGTCGGCACAAAGTTAGTAAACAAAAAGTTTTCAATCGTTGCTTTAAACGACTCAAATACTGGAAATGCTGAGAAAATAGCAAAAACAACGGCCATAAATGGCACCAGCGACAACAAAGTCACGTAGGCCAAATAACCTGCATTTATGGTTATGTGATCTTGTTTGCAACGCGCCAAAAAATGCCGCCACCAGCTCAAATGGCGCTTGCTCACGACCATCATACGCGCAATATATGGATGCAATGTAACAACCTCGTGCTATCTAAAAAGCAATAAGTTAAATATAATACTAAGTGTATTAAATACTTGCTATACAGCACAAGAATAATTAGTGGCGTTTAAAGAAGGGCGAAATAGATGAAAAAAATAATCGCGTTAGCTACTTTGCTAACACTCACAGCGTGCCAAAGTGCCTATTACTCGGCAATGGAAAAAGTCGGTGTTCACAAGCGCGACATTCTTATCGACCGCGTTGAAGAAGCTAAAGAATCGCAACAAGAGTCTCAACAAGAGTTTCAAACAGCGTTTGAACGTTTAAGCACTTTAATAAACTTTGACGGGGGTGAGCTACAAACCGTTTATGAACAACTCAACGACGATTATGTTGCCAGTAAGAAATCAGCAGAAGACGTCTCAAGTCGAATCGATGCCGTTGAAGATGTCGCACAAGCGCTTTTTGAAGAATGGCAAGACGAGCTAGAACAATATTCAAATGCAAAATTAAAACGCGATAGCCAACGTAAGCTCTCGGCGACGCAGCGCCAGTTTGACCAGCTATTGCGTTCCATGCGCCGCTCTGAAAGTAAAATGGATCCCGTTCTCACCGCACTAAACGACAATGTACTGTACTTAAAACACAACCTAAACGCCCAGGCTATAGCGGCTATAAAAGGTGAATTCACCAGTTTAAAGCGTGATATAAAAACACTAATGAGCGAGATGAATAAATCAATTGCCGATTCAAATAAGTTTATCGAGCAAATGAATAAGCCATAAATTTACCAGTTAAGACAAAATTGATTTTAATACAATAACTTCTTTATCAACACCGACTTAAGCCGGCGTTGATAAAATAAGTTAAGTTAGTGATTTAACCCGTAAACAAACCTTAGCCTCAAGACCGCCTTCAGGGCGGTTTTTAAGTTCCACTTTTCCTTTATGCATATCGACAATCCGTTTGATAATTGCAAGGCCAAGGCCACTGCCTTCAGTACCGCGCGCTTGGTCGCCTTGAGTAAAAGGCTGAAATACGCGCTCTAATTCAGCTTCCGGAATACCCGGACCCGAGTCGAGTACATGAATACTGACATATTCTTGAGCCGCATCAATCGACGTGCGCACGTGCACGTCATGTTCGCTGTAACGCAGTGCATTTTCTATCATATTGGTAATCACTCGTTTGATAGCAACATGACTCAACTGCACTTGTGGAATTGATTCATCTGCATCAAAGGTAATTGTACGTCCTTGCTTTTGCTCCGAAGAAACAACTTCAGACACCAAGGCATTAGCATCTTCATATGCTAAATCACTGAGTTTATGGTGGCGCAAGTATTCAATAAACTGATCAATAATTGCGTTCATGTCTTCGATATCAGTGATGATGCCATCGCGCAAATAATCTTCGTCTTCCGACATCATTTCTGTCGCTAAACGAATTCGCGTCAATGGCGTACGAAGGTCATGAGAAACTCCTGCCATTAACAAGCGCCTGTCTTCTTCTAATGCTTCAATTCCCCGAGACATTTGGTTAAATGCCCGCGTCACCTCAATCATTTCAATAGAGCCCTGCTCTTTCAATTTGCTCGAGAAGTCGCCCAGCCCAACTTTAACTGCCGCCTGTTGCAATGCTTTTAAGGGTCGGTTTAAGTGACTGGCAAAGAGCCATCCTCCAAATACACTTAATACGCCAATACAGGCTAAGTAAAATGTTAAAAACTGAACATTTGCATCTTGATAACCCGCTAAAGGCACACGCACCCAGTAACCCGGTGCTTGTGGTGGTTCAACCCAGTAGACTAATACATCGGTTTGGCTAATACGTACCGTTGCGGGGCCTTCAAGATACTCCGACATAACTCGCGATAGCCAAGGATACTCTGTCGCCTGATCCAGCCCTTTTTGGTAAGCCTGACTTTCGTGCATTACTTCAACCCCCGTCGCTTTATAAAACTTATCCGCGATTTCAGGGCTCATATCGATACCATCATCGACACCAATAAAAACTGTTTTTACTTGCTTGGCGAGCATTAAGTTAACTTGCTCAATTGAGGGTTTTACCACGTAAAGCGTGACGGAAATATAGGATACGATTTGATTAATTAGCAGCAGTGCACCGACCAAAAAGACGGTTTGGCCAAATGCACTTCGAGGAAAAATACGCATTAAGTCGCTCTATCGTTATTGTTCGCCATCTGGAACAAAGACATAACCTAGACCCCAGACCGTTTGAATATAGCGAGGGTTTGCCGCGTCAATTTCAATCATACGGCGAAGGCGAGAAACTTGCACATCGATACTTCGCTCCAGCGCACTATAATCACGGCCTCGAGCTAAGTTCATTAGTTTATCACGACTAAGCGGTTCACGTGGGTGACTCACGAGTGCTTTCAGTACTGCAAACTCGCCGCTAGTTAGCGATATCACCTTATCACCTTGAGTCATTTCTCGTGTCGCCAAGTTCAGCGTAAACTCACCAAAGCTAATTAAGTTTTCTTCCGCAGCCGGCGCCCCAGGTACATCTTTTGCGCGACGGCGTAAAATAGCTTTAATACGCGCAAGCAGTTCTCTTGGGTTGAACGGTTTTGGAATATAATCATCAGCACCCAGTTCGAGGCCAATAATACGATCGACCTCATCCCCTTTTGCAGTCAACATTACAATAGGAATGTCGTTTTCTTTTTGACGTAATCTGCGACAAATTGAGAGGCCATCTTCTCCTGGTAACATTAAGTCCAATACCATTAAATGAAAGTTTTCACGTTCAAGTAATCGGTCCATTTGTTCAGAGTTAGCGGCGGAGCGAATAATGAATCCTTGTTCAACTAAATAGCGCTCTAGCAATGAACGTAAACGCATGTCATCGTCGACCACTAGAATTTTCGTTGTTTCTTGTCCCATAATTTGACTTTCTTTGCTCTTTTAATTAATTATTAATATAAATTAAATTTTGCTGAATTCCCAAATAAGATTGTTACTATCTGTTTCAATCAGTTGGATAGGTTATTTGGTTGATATAATACGTCACAGATTGCTCTTGGGTGCGAACCACAAAGTCATCATCAATTTCTTTACCAAGCATTGAACGAGCCATCGGTGAATCAATACTGAGTTTATTTTCGCGTAAATTAAATTCATCTGGGCCAACAAGCTGATAGGTGAACACCTCACCGTCATCGTTTTCGATCTCAACGAGTGCACCAAAGAATACCTTTCCTTCTTGCTGTGGGTTCGGATAAACAACTTGCAAATGCTCTAAGCGTTTTGTCAAAAAGCGGACGCGACGGTCGATTTCTCGCAGTCGTTTTTTACCATAGATGTACTCTGCATTTTCTGAGCGATCACCCAAAGCCGCAGCTTCAGAAACTGCCTGGGTCACCTTTGGGCGCTCTTCTTTCCATAGATAGCGTAATTCTCTTTCTAAAGTATCGTACCCTTTGCGTGTGATATAATTGGACTTCTTCATGAACAATAGCGACAATCAGTTAATTTTAAAATTTAGTATTAGCTAATCATTGTAAAATTTAGCGCCAGTTACAAGGTTATTTTCAATAAGGTTATTTAATGAGTACGATCTCCTCACAATTAGCGACTGAACTCTCTGCTTCAGAACATCAGGTTATTGCCGCAACCCAATTACTTGATGATGGAGCTACAGTCCCATTTATCGCTCGTTACCGAAAAGAAGTAACAGGGGGCCTCGACGACGGCCAACTAAGATTATTAGAAACCCGTTTAAGCTATTTGCGTGAACTCGAAGAAAGACGCGCATTTATTTTAAAAACGATCTCCGAGCAAGATAAACTCACCAATGACTTACAGGCTGAGATCTTGTCTGCAGCAAGTAAAACGGAACTAGAAGACTTATACCTGCCATATAAACCTAAACGTCGTACCAAAGGACAAATCGCGATAGAAGCAGGTCTAGAACCTCTTGCAAATTCTTTGCTTAGCGATGCAAATCAAGAACCCGAATTAGTAGCACAGGACTTTATCAATCCAGAGCATAAAATTGACGACACCAAAGCAGCTCTTGATGGCGCCCGCTTTATTTTAATGGAGCGTTTTGCCGAGGATGCCAAATTACTCGCGAAGTTACGCGAGCAAATTAAACGCCATGGCTTTTTAGAGTGCGCCGTCATTAAAGGTAAAGAGAATGACGCTGCTAAATACCGCGATTATTTCGAACATTCAGAGTCTCTTAGCAAGGTACCATCGCACCGCGCTTTAGCCATGCTACGCGCGCGAAACGAAGGCTTTGTTAACTTATCAATTAATCCTGATCCAAGTAGCGATGAACCAACCGCTGTGTGCACACATTTGATCGCCGAACATTTCAATCTAAATTTACAATCTGCCGCCGCGTCAAAATGGCTACAACAAGTCGTGCAATGGACATGGAAAGTGAAGCTCGCACTTCATTTAGAAAATGAATTCTTTACAAACATTCGTGAGTTAGCTGAAAGCGGTGCCATTGATGTATTCGCCAATAACTTAAAAGACTTATTAATGGCGGCTCCTGCCGGAGCAAAAACAACAATGGGACTCGATCCGGGTCTACGTACAGGTTGTAAAGTCGCGATTGTTGACAATACAGGTAAGCTCCTTGCGCATTCAACGATTTACCCTCATGCACCGCAAAATCACTGGGACAAGTCATTAAGAACGCTCGGTCAACTTTGTCGCCAACATAAAGTTGAATTACTCGCTATTGGCAACGGCACAGCTTCTCGAGAAACCGATAAGCTTGCTGCTGAGTTGATTAAAGCCGAAGCCGATTTAAAAATGAATAAAATTGTTGTCAGTGAAGCAGGCGCATCGGTCTATTCCGCGTCTGAAGTCGCTGCACATGAGTTTCCTGACTTAGATGTGTCTATCCGAGGTGCTGTATCCATTGCTCGTCGCTTACAAGACCCGCTTGCAGAATTAGTTAAAATAGAACCGAAAGCAATTGGTGTGGGTCAGTATCAACATGATGTATCACAAAGCCAACTTGGACAAAGCTTGACTGCGGTCGTCGAAGACTGTGTTAACGCGGTCGGTGTTGATGTGAATATGGCGTCTGCGCAATTACTTTCACGTGTATCGGGCCTTAATAAAACGCTTGCACAAAATATTGTAAACTACCGCGACCAACATGGTGCATTTGCCAGTCGCATTCAACTTAAAAAAGTGGAGCGTCTCGGTCCAAAAGCATTTGAGCAAAGTGCAGGCTTTTTACGAATTAATTTAGGTAAAGATCCACTCGATAGCTCAGCAGTGCACCCTGAAGCTTACCCTGTTGTTAAGGCCATCAGTGCCAAAACGGGCATTGATATCGCAGCACTTATTGGCAACCAAGATGTTTTAAAGCAACTCAACGCAAATGAGTTTGTAAATGATAAATTTGGTCTACCAACCGTCACCGATATTATTAGTGAGCTTGACAAACCAGGCCGTGATCCGCGCCCCGAGTTTAAGACCGCGACTTTTAAAGAAGGTATTGAAAAAGTATCTGACTTGAAGCCAGGTATGGTGCTTGAAGGCGTGGTGTCAAATGTGGCCAACTTTGGTGCTTTTGTTGATGTCGGTGTGCATCAAGATGGTCTTGTTCACATATCATCATTGACCGACAAGTTTGTGTCAGATCCTCGTGAAGTGGTCAAAGCCGGTGATATTGTCAAAGTAAAAGTGCTTGAAGTTGATGTTGAGCGCAAACGCATTAGCTTTACAATGCGCTTAAATGACGATGTACAAACGGCACCTAAGGCAACAAAAGCAAACCATAAAAAAGCAAACACGCACAACAAGAGCAAATCTAAGCCACGCCAAGATTCAGGTAATGCCGCGATGGGTAATGCCTTTGCCGAAGCCTTTGCTAAACTAAAAAAATAGGCTAAGTGCCAAAACGGCTCTTATCTCATCGAAGCCATTTTTGGCACAAAAAAAAGCAGCGTTTTCGCTGCTTTTTGTTTACATACCAATAAAAATAAAAGGTTACTACCTAATTTATAAAACTTATTCACGCATAACGCGCTATATTGGGCTCGGTAAACGGCGATGTTGCCGCTTGATAGAACCTCGCTATACGTTCTGAGCGCTGATTAACTTCATCATCGCGTTCTGCCAAGCGTTCGTTTAATCGTGAACTTACACTTGATTCTGTCGCTTCTTCATTAGCCTGCTGCGCAGCTTCTACACGCGCTTCTGCTATTTTACGACTTGCATCTGCGGCTATCGCTTTATCTGCACCCGAGGGAGACTCCGGCGCAAGAGCAGCTGCACGCACTTGCTGCATTTTAGCTATTGTTTGCTCGGGATCATTTGGAATTTCGCTAACATCAATCGGTACTTCACCAGCAACCGCATAATTATTGCCATCGCTGCCGCGTTCATATTCATAACTCGGTGCACCTGCGTATTGTCCACCAACAGCGGCATGCGCTTGCTCATGTGCTCTTACTTCGGCATCGCGGGCTTTTAACTGCTTAAGTGCTTGCTCTTCTTTTTGTGCAAGCTCTTGCTCTTTGCTTTCTTGTTGTTGCTGGTTCTGTTGCTGCTGATTTTGCTCTTGACCTTGTTTCTCTTCAATCTTTTTCTCACCACTGGCATTACCACTCAATGCCTCTTGATTCGCGATTTGAGAACTACCCGGTTGCTTTGCTCGGTCTTGCTCTGCTGCAAGACGCGGCTCAGCTGCAGAAGGATCCAATTGTTTTGTTGGTGTAACAAGTTCACGCAACTGATTATCACGGCGCGCAGTCTCTGTGTGCACGTTCGCCGTGTTTAAATTAATCGTTGGATACGTTGTTACTATGTTCAAAACTATACTCTTACATCAATTAGTGTGCCTAGCACTTCGTCTGCTGTTTGAATTGATTGTGTATTTGCCTGCGCATTAAATTGCTCGACACGCAAATTTACCAATTCTTCAGAAACATTCACTGAATTATTCTGTGTTGGAGGCGGTGCTGGTGACTGCAAAGATTGTTGCTCAACTTGCTCGCGATCAACTTGTTCACGGTCAGTGCGCGCACGCGCAATATTAGCTGATGATTCACTTATTCCTTGGCTTGCTTGCTGCAACCCTTGAACACCAGAGTTTAAAGCTGTACCTATATCCATACTCTAACTCCAATTTACTCTCTCACATAACAGTATCGCTTAAAAAACGCACAAAATAAAGTAACAGCGGCAATTTATTGCCGCTTTATTTTGTTACGTTTTAAGTAATTGATTTAGCGCCGTAATAAACTCTTCAGGGTGAGATATAAAAGGCGCATGTGATGCTTTATTTATCACCTCAAACTCAAAATTAGGATTCAAAGCAGCAATCGCTTTTAGTCCTCGTCGCGGTATGAGTCCGTCTAAGCGACCGTAAATACCCGAAATGGGTATTGTCAGGTTGGCAAACACATCACGTAAGTCTTGTTGCTGCAAAATCTCAAGACCTGCCGCCAATGCTTTTTCTTGGGCACTCGGGTATGAGTCTAATAATCCTTTAATTTGCTTAATATCACGTTTTGCAAACTCACTGCCCATTGCTTGAATCGCTAAAAAACGCTCTATCGTCTGCTGATGCTGGTCTCGTAAAGAAATCATAAACTGACTCAATACCTGCGATTTTATACCGTACCAGTTATCGCTTTCTTGAAAATACGGACTCGATGCAACCAGCACAATTTCGCGCACTTTATGTGGGTAGTGCATTGCAATATGAAGCGCAAATAAACCACCTAAGCTCCATGCAATAATTCGCGAATTGTCGGGTATAGACTCGACCAGCAACTCACAAGCACTCGCTAAAGAGTATGAATTTGGCATCATTTGAGCATCACCAAAGCCTGGTAAATCAAGGGTTATTACATTCTCGCACACGACGTTTTCTATTTTAGGCTCAATAAGTTGCCATACCCCTTGGTTCATTCCCCAACCATGCAGTAATACAGTTGCTGCCATTTCTTTGTCTCTCGTTACAAATATGTCGGCCTATACTAACAAAATCATGCCTAAAATAGGTCGATTCTATGTTTAATTTTCTGTTTCCAGCACAGTGTATTTTATGCCATATGCCGCACAACGATCCTTGCAAACATGTATGCGAAATATGTTTAAGTGACATCGATACATTTGATTTTACCCACAGTGCCAACCTTTTAAACCGACACAACATTCGTTCGCTTTTTAAAAAACTCAATTTTGATAGTTTATGGGCGTTAAGTTGGTACCAATCACCAGTTAAAGAGTGGTTGATTAACCTCAAATTTAACAACCAACTTTTTTATGCACAGGTACTTCAAGCAGCATTGAAAAAAAATTTGGTACAAGCGCAACTGTGTCACGACTGGCTATCACCCGATACTGCGGTTATCGTTCCGCTGCATCCATTTCGTTTGCTAAAACGCGGTTACAATCAAGTAGCTCAGGTGTGGATACCATTGCTTAATATTGAATTACTCACAACAGTGACGCGCACAAAATGGACCCGGCCACAAAGTAAACTCAGCAAACAGGAACGAAATCAGAATCTTAAGGAAGCATTCGACTGTATAGGAAATATTGAAAATAAAATAGTCGTTATTATCGACGATATCATCACCACAGGAACCACAGTGAATCAGTTGGCGCAAGTACTTAAAAAGAAAGGCGCAAAACAGGTCCATGTTTGGGTTACCTGTATTACGCCTTTTAAGTCATTTCAATAGAGTAAATGAATTAGCTTAGGCATCAATCACGAAAAGCATGTGCAAAAAACAGCGCATTACTTAATAGACGACTTGTACCATACCAGTAGCTTCTAAATACTGGGTTGTCTGACATGCCAATAACACGACCACGTCCATAGCTGTGCGCGACAAGCGCGCCATTGCCAGCAATACGGTTTACATTTGTATCATGGCTATAGCCTGCAAGCAGTGGCGTCTCGGTGTAACGCAGTACATTGGTAAACGGCTTTTCACTTGGTTCCAAAATAAATGTACTATTTTTAAACACTGGTAACTTTTCTCGGTTCAGTGCAAATGCAAGCGGGTGCGCTAAATCGACCTGTGTATTAAAAATTGCGCCTGCAATACGTTTACGTCCTGCAAAAGCGTCTTTATCTTTATAGGTCAATCCATCTGTTGGGAATTGATCAGCCATTTCTTTTACAGACACATAGTTAGTTTTAAGTAGCTTAGTATCAACTAAAAACTTGGCTGCTGATTTATGACCCCAAATCACACCACCTTTTTTCACCCATTGTTTAATCTCTGATACGGTACTTTTATTAATATCACCGTAGCGTCCTGATGCCATCACTATATGGGTGTAGTTGTCAAAATCAACCTGTGACAAGCGATCAATATCAACAATTGTCGGTGCAAGACCGACAAAACGGTCTAAGTAATACCACACTTCGCCAACTTCGTATTGACTCGTCCCCTTACCGCCGACTAACAATACTTTTGGCAATGAAACGGGTGCGATTTGTCGTGAGCCCAAATCAACGCCGGTTGCGGTTAATCCTGATTGAATTTGGTGGATTTTAATATTCGCAAACTCTTGCTGGAATTGATTCAGCACAGCGAGCCAATTTTCTTTGGTTTGTGCTGCGTTTGGGATCAAAATAGTGCCCGCTGCAAAGTCGTAGCTTCCTTCACTTGTTTTTGCAGTCAACGCCTGTGTTGCGACTTTTGCATTCACACCATGCTGCATCAAACGTGTTAGAAGATGTGGCGCTAAATGATCGTGCCATTCAAACGCATAGGCATAGCTTGGCGCGAGTTGTTGTGCCATTGTAACTTCATCTTTATGCCAAACATTAGTCGCTAGCTGTAAGCCACGCTGAGATGTGAGCTTAGCAAACTCAATATTAAATGCATGCGCCAGTGTCCATCCCGAAACGTCATAAAATGTATTGTCTTGGAAGTTTTTTTGCTCTGAAAATATCGCTTTAACTAGGCGATATTGATGCTGTTGCACCGGCACAAAATAACTGCTTTGTGCGGTATAGGTTTTACCTTTAACCTTAATGTCTTTCGTTATTGGGTACACTTCAATTTGGTGTTGATTTAAAATTTCTAAGAAATCATAAAGACTGGTTTTATCACGTTGCTCGGAGATTAAGTAGCCTTCCAATTGGTCTTTTTTAGCCAATTTGAGTGACTGCTGATAGAAGCTCGCTTGATACTCTAATAATGCAGAGCGATTTGCCACCACGGCATCGAATGTAGACAGTGACGTCGTTAACTGATTCTTAACTGTGGTTGGAAACGACACTTCGCCATTAATCGTATCGTATAGGTGTCCACGTGAACTGCCTTGTTCAAATAAAATGCCTATGCCACCATGGATATCTGGGTATGTTGAACCTTTGCCATAGTAAAAGTCATCAAAACTTTCTTCAGTAAAATAAAGTACGCCTTGCTTGTCTAATGCAGCAGCATGAAAGTCTGCAATTGTTTTAGTTAAATCTACATTACGCTCAGGCGTAAGTGGGTGCTTACGAGTTGGAATACCCGGTTGGAAAAAATAAGTACTGTGCGGGCCCATTTCATGAAAATCCGTTAATACATTTGGCTTCCATTTATGGAAATTCGCAATGCGAGCACGTGATTCTGGGTGTTGCAATAACAACCAATCTCTATTCAAGTCCGTCCAATAGTGATTCGTTCGACCACTCGGCCAAATTTCATTATGCTCTCGGTTCATCCCATCTGGGGAGATATTTTTACCTTTATGGCTATTGACCCATTGTGCAAAACGAGCCAGTCCATCTGGATTGAGTGATGGGTCAAGCAAAATAACGTTACTTTCAAGTAACGCCTCTATTTTTTCACCTTGTGCTGCAGCAAGGTAATAAGCGACTAATAGTGAAGCATTACTACCCGACGGCTCGTTACCATGCACACTATAGCCCATCCACGTAACTGTCGGAGCATTTGCAACATCGCCTTGACCTGAGGTCACGCGCTTTGCATGTGCATCGCGTACTGCATCTATATTTTTAAGTCGTTCAGGAGTCGATATCGTCAATAATAATAATGGACGACGCTCATGGGTATACCCCATGACTTCGATATTTATACGATCACTTTTTTGCGCGAGCAGGTGCATGTAGTTAACTAACTGATCATGGCGCACATGCCACTCCCCAACTTGATAACCGAGCACAGTTTCCGGTTTAGGGATATTGGGATCAAAGGTCACGTTATCTTCAAAATAGAAATCTATACTCGTCGCATTGGCATGAGATGCAGCGAATAACAGGATCAAGAATAAAAACTTTTTCATGGTTGTTTTCTGTAGTTATGGTGTCATTTTAAATTAACAAATGCGCACTTGAATTGAAAAGAAATTGGGCTGAAATACATAATTTATAAGACTAATTAATCGTCAGCGAACCTAGCTTTGGGACAGCTGTGCGATTATGCATACCATCTGAAATAAAAGCTGGTATAATCATTAACCAAGTAATTTAGTCAAGTATATCGAGTTTATGATCACAATTTCTGAAAATGCCCAAAGCCACTTTGCTAAGCTGTTAGCAGACCAAGCTGAAGGGACTAATATTCGTGTTTTTGTAGTTAACCCAGGCACAGCTCAGGCTGAATGTGGCGTTTCGTACTGTCCAATTGATGCTGTTGAAGAAGACGATATAAAGCTACCTTTCGACGGCTTTTCTGCCATTATTGATGTTGAAAGTGCACCGTTTTTAGAAGAAGCGGAAATTGACTTTGTCACAGATAAAATGGGTTCGCAACTTACGTTAAAAGCCCCTAATGCTAAAGCGAAAAAGCTCGCCGATGATGCTTCATTAGAAGAGCGTGTACGCCATATGATTGAAGCTGAAGTAAACCCACAATTAGCGAATCACGGCGGCCAAGTTAGCTTAGTAGAAATTACCCCAGAAGGTATTGCCGTATTACAATTTGGCGGCGGCTGTAATGGTTGTTCGATGATCGATGTGACTTTAAAAGATGGCATCGAAACTCAAATGGTACAAAAGTTTGAAGAAATTACAGGCGTTAAAGATATCACTGAACACCAAAGCGGTGAGCATTCATATTATTAATGGCGCAGTCGCAAAGCCTACTTAAACGCACTATTTACACTTTAGGGCGTGAACCTAAAAAAAGCCTACGACGATTTTTTATCGGCTTAGGCTTATTTGCTATTTCAGTCTTACTAATCGTGAGCGGTTATTTCTATTGGCCACTACTGCAGTTACCCGGGTTAATTGTTTTACCACTATCCCTCTATTTCGCTATTTATGGCTATTTAGGTATTTTTGCAAACCGCTTCGCTCAAGTTATATCAGCAACTGATCTCGACGATACAAATCGCGATATTTTTTAGCCAACGTTAATCCTCTGAGTAACATAAAGCAGCTCATTGCAAACCATAAGCCGTGGTTTTGATACGGCATAACCAACCAAAAGACCCCAAAAAAACCAATCAACGACGAAAAAATCATGCTATTACGCATTTCTTTTGCTCGCGTTAACCCTACAAAAATGCCATCGAAGATAAAACACAAACTCGATATAACAGGTAAGATCACCAACCAAAGTAAATAACCTTGCGCCATGTGCGCAACTTCCTCTAGATCTGTTAACAGCCCAATAATATTGGCACCCCAGAGCAAGAAAATAAGGCTGTATAACAATGAAAATAAAACAGCCCAAAATACACTGACTTTTACCCAAGTATGCAACTGTATCATCTGCCGCTGCCCTTTCGCTTTTCCCACTTTCGCCTCTGCAGCATAGGCGATGCCGTCTAGAGCAAAACTCACTAGCAATAAAAAATTAAGTAACACAGCATTAGCGGCAACGACAACATCACCCAGTGTCGCGCCATAATAAGTCATAAATGCAAAACAGATTTGCAAAAATAAAGAACGTATAAAAATAGCTAAATTAAGGTTCAGAAAGCATCTTAAATTGCCGAGCTGCGCTTTAATTAATAAAACCAAACTGAGAGACATAAGTTGCAAACGTTGATTGACAATATAAATCGCGACAAATAGTGCAATATAGTCTGCACATAGTGAGGCCCAAGCGGCACCTGCAACAGACCACTCAAGTCCAATCACAAAAACAATATCGAGTACAATATTGCCTATATTAGTCAACAATACGATGTAAAGGGGACCTTTACTATATTGTGTACCGAGTAACCAGCCTAATATCACCATATTTAAAAGTGCTGCAGGCGCACTAAAGAGCCTTATTTCAATATAGATAAGTGCTTGCTGAATCGCATCTTCACTACCTGATAAAAATAATTTAAGTAAATACAATATTGCGGGACTGGTTATGACAATAATTAATGCAATGAACAGTGCGACCAATAATCCTTTTTTAAAGCCACTCAATAGTTGTTCACTATTTTTTTCACCATAAGCCTGCGCTGTTAGCCCAGTCACACTCATACGTAAAAAGCCAGCCAACCAAAAGAGTAAATTAACAACCATAGCACCAAGAGCGACACCAGCGAGATATATTGGAGAATCCAAATGTCCTATCACAGCGGTATCAACTAAACCTAACAATGGCACACTGATATTTGATAGAATCATTGGCCATGCCAAAAAAAGTAAGCCAAGATGAAAATGTTTATATTGCTTAAAAAACTGTGTCATTGCCTATCTATATTTTTGTTGTTAATAAGTTATTCGGTAACTGGGGCTGTTATTCTACAATATCACCATGTATCAGAAAAACTTCCGAAAGTAACCAGTATAAGTGAAGCGGATTTTCGCGCACATTTGGCATATTTAAAATCGCAAAACTTTAACGTTGTAAAGCTCAGCTCCTTGGTCAATGCACTTAAAAATAATGAACCCGTTACAGATAAAACCGTAGCAATCACGTTTGACGATGGCTATGTTAACAATTACACAAATGCCGCCCCCATCTTAGAAGAATTTGGCTATCCGTACACTATTTTCGTAAACCCATCTTTAATTGACGAAAAAAAGAGCTACCTGATGACCTGGCAACAAATCAAAGAACTAACTCAGCGCGGCGCCGAGATAGCGAACCATAATGCGCAACACAATTATATGCATCACAAGCTTAATGGAGAATCAATTCAAAACTGGAAAAATAGAATTAAGCGCGATATTGAATCGGCGGAAAGCCGCATTACTCAAGAAACAGGACATAATTTGCGCATGCTCGCTTACCCTTATGGTGAGTTTAACAACGTACTACAAAGTCTACTGATTGAAATGAACTTTATAGGTATAGGACAGCATTCAGGTGCAATCGGCGTTCACTCGAATTTCTCTCGACTCCCCCGTTTTCCTGCTTCCGGTAGCTATGCCAATCTCAAAACCCTAAAGACGAAATTAATGAGTTTACCATTTGATGCTACCCTTAACGCAGACCCAATTGTCGCTAACAACCCGCCTAAAATGGCCATACAGTTCAATCATATTGATTTTAACAAATCGTCGTTTCGGTGTTATGTATCAAATCAAGGTGAAGCGAAAGTGAATTGGATAGCGGATAAAAAGGTAGAAATTACGGCACAAAAAAAATTGGCGGTTGGGCGCTCTCGTTACAATTGCACAGCCCCGAGTAACCATCAATCTGGTCGTTACTTTTGGTTATCACAACCATGGGTAACGGCTAACCAATAGGTCAACAACGTCCTTTAAGTACCCATTACTTAATGGGTACTTTCTTAGCTATTTGTTTTTAGCGACTTGCAAAGCCAAATTTTCGGCCACTTTTTCTAATGCAACAATTTGGTGGTGTGCATCTAGTTCTATCGCCGCTTTGGGCATTCCCCAAACGACGGACGATGCTTCATCTTGTGCAAGTGTATATGCACCAGCTTGCTTTAATTTTAATAATCCATGAGCACCATCAGCCCCCATGCCAGTCAAAAGTGCGGCCGTTACATTAGCAACTTTTAAATGCGCAATAGAGTTGAACAAAACATCAACAGCTGGCCGGTGGCGGTTGACGGGCGCATTTTGGTCTAAATGACAATGTAAAATGCCCGCTTTTTTAACAATACTAAAATGGTAATCCCCAGGAGCTATATATACAGTACTCGGATTTAATTTTTCACCATGTTCAGCTTCTTTTACAGTCAATTCACACGTGCGATCCATTCGCTCCGCAAATGATGCACTGAAAACAGGCGGAATATGTTGTGTAATAACGACAGGGGGAAAGTTCTTAGGTAAACGAAGCAGCACTTCTTTAATTGCCTCAGTGCCACCAGTAGATGCGCCAATTGCAATAAGCTGATTAGTATTAAGTGGTACTTGGTTAACTGAAGCGGCAGTCATCGGCTTTGACTTAAAAGTTCGCACTTTCGCAAGGGCTGCACCTCTTACTTTTTCAATTAAGTCATCGGCATAGACTTGCATTTGCGATGCTACATTTTTGGTTGGTTTAGCTATAAAGTCAATAGCCCCAATCTCTAATGCCTCCAACGTAATCGGTGCGCCTTGTTGTGTCAAAGTTGAAATCATAATCACCGGCATTGGTCGCAATCGCATTAAATTTTTTAAAAAGCTAACACCGTCCATTTTTGGCATTTCAACATCTAACGTTAATACGTCTGGATTTAGTTTTTTAATTAAATCACGCGCTTCAAACGGATCTTCTGCACCACCAACAACCTCAATATCATGTGCTTGACTTAAAATTTCTGTTAGCAATGCTCTAATCAATGGAGAGTCATCAACAACTAACACTTTTATCATTATATCCCCTAAAACAGCTCAATATCTGTGTGCGAATCTTGTTCTTCAATTTCATGCAAGTACTTGTATTCACGCTGTTTAATCGTATCGTTATGCATACTTTTCAATTTCTTAACGGCTGCTTTTCCTGTGGTTGGCGAGAAAATAACTTTCCGTGGCCATGGGCCACCCACATCATGAGACTCAACAGACAGCCCTTCATTTTTTAAATACTCAGAAACAAAGCGAATATTACCTTCACCCACATCACTCATACCACTAATAATTTTGCCACCACCAAATAATTTAACGCGAAAGTTCTCGCGATAACCACCATTTTTAATAATTTCATTGATTAAAAACTCCATAGCCCAGTTTCCATAACGACAACTTAAACTATCGATGGTCATCGCATTAGAAGAGCGGTTAGCTGGCAGCATAAAATGATTCATACCGCCTATGCCCATTTTAATGTCATAAATACAGGCTGAGATGCACGAACCCAAAACAGTTGATATTAATTCATCTTGTTTCGATACGTAAACTTCACCAGGTAAGATCTTAGCTACTACACTATTTCGGCCTTTATCCCAGTACCGCTTTACATGCTCAAATCCTGTTAGCGTTGGCTTAAATTCATGATGCATATTACCGCTTCCTATACATCGTTTGCCCAAGCGCAGTAAAACAAGTTTGATGCTTGCTCATACTCTCCGAATGGCCTAAAAAAAGATGACCATGGCTATGCAACATGTCAGCATAGCGTTCAAACAACGTCTCTTTAGTCTGCTTATCAAAATAAATAACCACATTGCGACAGAAAATTACATCAAAGAGGCCATTCATTGGCCATTGCTGTAATAAGTTAAGCCGTTTAAATGAAATCATTTTTCTCAACTCTGGCTTAATTTTAAATGTCTCTTGATTTTTACTTCTAAGAAACCAGCGTTTAATTAATTCATCATCGATGCCTGTGACTGAACTCGCAGAATACTCTCCAGCACTTGCTTTTTCGAGCACGTTTGAATCTAAGTCCGTTGCGAGAATTTTCACATCCCAATTACTTGGAAAACGGCTGTGTAATGTCATCGCTATTGAATAAGGCTCTTCACCCGTTGAACAACCTGCAGACCATACTCTCACCCGACGAGACTTGCTATTTGTTTTTAATAACTCAGGTATAATATCATTTTTCAGCGAGTCAAAATGGTAAGGCTCACGAAAAAATGACGTTAAATTGGTGGTAATTGAATTAATAAAATGACTGAACTCCTGCTCTTTATGTGTTTCTAAATACGCCAAGTATTGAGAGAAGCTTTTTAGCTTTAATGCCCTGATCCTGCGGGCCAAACGAGAGTACACCATTTCTTTTTTATGCTCGCCAAGCACAATCCCACACGCGTGATAAACCATATCCGTGATTTGCGTAAACTCGTCTGCCGTTAATAAAAATTCCTTAGCCACAACAACCTCTAACTTACAAATAGATGAGCCCTAGCAACACACTAGAACTCTTCCCATTCTTCGGATGACTCGATGAAATTATCACCTGAAGGCGCTGGGCTTTCTGCCATTCGTTCAGCTCGAGATGGGGCCGCTATGCGAGCCGCAGGTTTAGCCGATGGAGTATGTGAAGAGGCAACTATCGCCTGAGCACTACCTCCAGCCGCTGCATTAAAGAAACTAAGAGACTGGCGCATGCCATTGGCTTGTTCCGCCATTGATTCACTCGCAGCTGAGGCTTGCTCCACCAGCGCTGCATTTTGTTGCGTCATTTCATCCATTTGAGTAATCGCTTTATTCACTTGCTCGATACCTGAACTTTGCTCTTCAGACGCAATTGAAATATCCGCGATCATTTCGGTCACGCGCTGAACCGATGCGACAATTTCTTGCAATGTTTCTCCTGACTCATTGACCAACAAGGTACCATCTTCAACTTTACTCACACTGTCGCGAATTAAGTCTTTAATTTCTTTTGCAGCCGCCGCCGAGCGCTGTGCAAGATTGCGAACCTCACCAGCAACCACCGCAAAGCCTCGACCTTGTTCACCAGCTCTCGCCGCCTCAACCGCGGCATTAAGCGCTAATAGATTTGTTTGAAAGGCGATTTCATCAATCACTCCGATAATATCGGAAATCTTTTTACTAGAATCATTTATCTCAGCCATACTCGAAACAGCTCGATTCACTACCTCGCCACCGCGTTGCGCCTTATCTCGCGTATCCGCTGCCAGCTCATTGGCCACTTTCGCGTTGTCTGCGTTTTGTCTTACAGTACTGGTCATTTCTTCCATGCTTGATGCAGTCTCTTCGAGTGACGAGGCCTGTTCCTCAGTACGTTGACTTAAGTCCGCATTACCTTGTGAAATTTCCTCGGCCCCACTTGCGACAAGATTCGAAGCGACACTAATTTTTTCAATAACTTCAGTAAGTTTTTCAGCTGTACTATTAGCGTCGCGTTTGAGTTTATCAAACGAACCTTGATAATCTGTATCAATGCGCTGCGTCAAATCACCATGTGCCATTGAATCAAGCATACTTGCTGTTTCATTAATCACGCCGTCGGCAATCTCAACAAGTGAGTTCAAGCCTTTTGCTAAGTTTAAGAAGAATCCTTGTTTACCTTCTTCTAAAATCCGAGTATCAAGTTGACCTGCCCCTGCATCTTGAATAAGTGAATCGATTTCTCGTTCAATAGCGACTTCATCGGTGCGATCAACCCATTCGACAACCGTTCCTAGTCGAGCGTTCTCTTTCGATACAATTGGATTAGCCGTTAACGCAAAAGTACGGCCTCCCACTGAAATTTCAGTTTTATAGGTCGATGTAAGTTTTTCAATCATACCTTGTTGATGTGCAGGATTTTTATGGAATACATCCATATTAGAACCCAACAAGGTTTGCGAATTGAAGTTAGGTAAATCTTTTATAATATCGGTTTCAGCATTGCGCATCATCGCAACTACAGCATTGTTCATATATACAATGTTATTTTCTTTATCTGCGATCATTGTATTTGTTGCCACTGTATCGAGTGCTTGCCTAACTCGAGCATTTTCGTTAGCAACCGCAATTTCTTTTTCACGCGTAGCCAACTGCTCAGTAATATCACTCCATTCAACCACAGTACCGAGGCGCTCACCGCCATCCGCAAACACAGGTGTCGCAATTAAATCAAATGTCAGCCCAGCTAATTTCAATTGGGTATTATATACCGAGGTAAGCTTCGCGAGCATATTACGCTGATGAGCCGGATTTTTATGGAAGTCATCAACACAGGTACCAATTAAGGTATTAACATTAAATTTAGGTAATTCAGATTGTAAAACTGACTCGTTTTTACGCAGCATCTCAACAACAGCGTCGTTAGTGTAAACAATATTTAAATCAGCATCGGCCATCATTACATTGGCTTGACAGACCTTTAAAGCGCTGGCGATACGCGCATTTTTAGCTGATTCTTCTTGTGCTATTTTTTGTGCTGCCAACTCTTCAGTAATATCGGACCACTCAACCACAGTACCTAGTCGCGTACCCTCGTCATCAAAAACAGGTGTTGCAATAAGGTCAAATGTGAGTCCAGCGAGCTCTAACTTGGTATTATAGACTGAAGATAATTTCTCGAGCATGGCGCGTTGATGAGCTGGATTTTTATGGAAATCATCAACACAAGTACCTACAAGCGCATTTACATCAAATCTAGGTAATACTGTTTGTAAATCACGCTCATTATTACGCAGCATCTCGACTACTGCGTCATTAGTGTAAACAATATTTAAGTCTTCATCAGCCATCATTACGTTGGCTTGACAAACCTTTAATGCACTGGCGATACGCGCATTTTTTGCAGCTTCTTCTTGTGCAATTTTTTGTGCTGCTAGTTCTTCAGTAATGTCGGCCCATTCAACCACAGTACCTAATCGTGCTCCATCGTCGTCAAAAACAGGTGTCGCGATAAGGTCAAAGGTGAGTCCCGCTAGTTCTAATTTTGTGTTGTATACAGATTTCAGATTGGCCAGCATGCCGCGCTGATGGGCAGGATTTTTATGGAAGTCATCAACACAAGTACCTATGAGTGTATTTACATTAAACTTAGGCAACACAGACTGCAATTGATGCTCGTTCTTTTGCAACATTTCAACGACGGCATCATTGGTATAAACAATATTTAAGTCTTCGTCAGCCATCATCACATTGGCCTGACACACTTTTAAAGCATTCGCTATACGTGAATTTATAGCAGCTTCTTTTTGTGCTTTTTGCTGCGCAGCTAGCTCCTGTGTAATATCTTCCCACTCAACAACCGTACCTAAGCGCTCACCCTTATCATTAAATAACGGCGTTGCAATGAGATCAAAATGAAGCCCTGCAACCTCAAGCTTAGTTTTATAAACAGACGACAGATTAGCCAGCATACTTCGCTGATGGCTTGGATTTTTGTGGAATACATCAACACATGTCCCTTTTAAAGAGTCAACATTAAGGTTAGGCAGCGCCGCACGCAAAACAGCTTCATTGCCTTTAAGCATTTGAGTAACAGAGTCATTTGCATAGGTAATGACGAGGTCGTTGTCAGCTAACATTACATTGGCCTGACACACGTCTAATGCTTTAAGTAAACTTTCAGTATTGCTATGCGTTGCTTGCTGCGGCTTCACTCGTACTGCTTCGACTTGCTCTACAGGGGCCGCTTTAAAACATTTATTAATCGCTTTAAAAAAACTCGGAAAATTATCTTGTGGCAATTCATCAAGTCGGTCAAAGTCCTGACGCATAAGGAGAGGAAGACTTGCTTCAACAAGTGTCATTTTATCAGCAAGACTCGAAACTGCTTGGTGTAAAATATAAAATGCGCCTAACGTCGCGATAACAAATATCACAGTCGCAGTCATCGTATTCTGATCGAAGCTAATTCCTGCAAGCTGTAAGCTAATAAAAAAACCGAGCAATATAACAACAGCAGCTACATATAGCTTGTTCATTACCCTTACCTTTGAATTTGAATTCTCCATCTCGCCCCCTTTAAGGTTTTCTGGATTATGCAACCACTTCTGATTCTTTAACTAAATTAAGTACGCGTTCCAAATGCAGTAGAACAACCATTTTCTCTCCTACATTCACTAACCCCCTAACAAACTCTGAGTTATCAGTATTATGTATATCGGGTACGTCACTGGCTTGCGATTCCGAAATGCTATAAACATCTGATACACCATCGACCACCAGCCCCATGATTTTGACACCCTGCTTTAACTCAACTTTCACGACAATAACCACAGTTGTTGGACAGTATTTAATAGAGGGAAGTCCAAACCTCAGCCGCAGATCGATAATCGGTACAATTGTGCCACGTAGATTGATCGCACCTTTTACATAGATAGGTGCATTAGGTATCGCTGTGATTTCTTCCCACCCTCGAATCTCTTGCACAGCAAGAATATCAACACCATACTCTTCCTCATCCATAATAAAAGTTAAGAACTGCCGAATGTTTTGTTCATCTAATTCGGAGTCTGTGAGTGCTAGTTCACCATTCATGAATTCACCTCTGTATCCACATGACCTAAATTCAATTCCTGACTGCCTGCTTTTTTAAGACCTGCCAACTTAATCAATCCGGTAATGTCGACAATAAGAGAAACCCGGCCATCGCCGAGAATAGTCGCCCCAGATACCCCTTCCACTTTTTGATAATTAGCTTCTAAACTTTTAATAACAACTTGTTGCTGAGCCAGCAAATCATCCACCAATAGCCCGACCTTTTGATTGTCACTTTCTACAATGACTAGTAGGCCTTTATTGAGTTCTTCGATTGCGCCAGAATGATTAAAAATACGGTGTAGTCGCAATATAGGAATGTACTCATCACGTAAACGCAAAACGTCAACCCCACCACCGACACAATTCACTTTATCAAGCTCAATTTGCAGAGATTCAACAATTGAAATAAGAGGAATAATATAAGTGTGTTCACCGATAGTAACGAGTTGCCCATCCAATATAGCTAATGTTAGAGGAAGGCGAATAGTGAACGTTGAGCCTATCCCCTGTGCAGACGTCACTTCAATCGACCCATTTAACGCTTGAATATTTCGGCGCACTACGTCCATACCAACACCGCGACCGGAAATATCGCTTACTTCATCGGCAGTTGAAAAACCAGGCATGAAAATGAGTTCATTAATCTCATCATCGCTCAACTCATCGTCAGGTTGAATCAAATTATTTTGAACTGCTTTTTGTTTTATTTTCTTCGTATTCAACCCGTTACCATCATCCATGATTTCAATCACAATATTGCCCCCCTGATGAAAGGCATTTAATGTCACTGTGCCAACAGGATCTTTGCCCGCTTCCATCCGCTCTTCAGGTGTTTCCAAGCCATGATCCAGTGAATTGCGTACAAGATGAACCATAGGATCAGATATTTTTTCCATCACCGTTTTATCTAACTCTGTTTGTTCCCCAAGCAACTTAAGCTCGACTTGTTTACCTAACTTCTGTGACGTATCTCTCACTAAGCGCGGAAAGCGGCTAAATACAAAACTAATTGGAAGCATACGAATACGCATAACGCTTTCTTGTAAATCACGCGTATTGTGAGCAAGTTGTGCTAACCCTTCTTGCAAAGCGACCACTTTATTTTCGGTAATTTCCCCCTCTCCTAACTGGGTTAGCATCGCCTGCGTAATAACAAGCTCGCCTACCATATTAATAAGTGAATCAACCTTATCAATACTGACCCGAATAGAGGTTGTTTCTGCATTTGATTTCGCCGCGACGCTTTTTCTTTCTACAGGTGTATTTTCAGGCTCTATAGATTCATCTACCGCAACTTTTGCAGGTTCATCGTTAGATGCTGTTTCCATATCATCAGAAAACAAGCCGCCACATAGTGTAATCTTAATTTCGGCATCATCTTCAACCCATTCAAAAACTTCTTTTATTGCCGCTTCACCTTTATCGGTTGTCAAAAAGAATACCCAACTGATATAGCAATCGTCTGATGAGAGGTCATTTATGTCAGGAATCCCGTCAACGTGAGCATTGACTTCGAGTTCGCCGAGACCTGCTAACTCTTGAATTAAATAAAGCGGTTCATTACCTGTTTTAAATAAGTGGTGTTGTGGTTCAAAGCTAACTTCATAGGTATCAAGGGATGAATCACTTTCAATAGTAACCGGCTGCTCTACTGGTGCAGAGACCTCACCGTTGAGTATCAATTCGAATTCTTTTTTTAATGTATTGGAGTTTGTTAAATCAGGTTCAGTGCCCGCCTGAAGTGAGGTCAGCATCTCTCTTAAACAATCAACCGCTTGCAAGAATAAATTAACGTGTTCAGCCGTTAAGTCTCGCTGTCCTTCTCGAATTTGATCAAGTAAGGTCTCTAGCACATGAGTGAAGTCTGAAACTGACGTAAATCCAAATGTACCACTGCCTCCTTTAATCGAATGTGCGGCACGAAAAATCGTATTAACCGTCTCTGAATCCAGATCTCCGGGTTGCAAATTGAGCAACTCAGATTCCATTACATCGAGCCCTTCAAAGCTTTCTTCAAAAAAAACTTCAAAGAATTGACTGAGATCTATGCTCATCCTGCCCCCTAGTTATCGAATAACTTTTTTAATTACCGCTAGCAGTTGGTCTGGGTTAAAAGGTTTGACAATCCATCCTGTAGCGCCTGCAGCTTTACCTTCAGACTTTTTCTCCAAGCCCGATTCAGTGGTTAGCATCAGCATCGGAGTAAATTTATAATTCGGCAGCGCTCTCAATTCTCGAATCAGTGTAATCCCATCCATAATAGGCATGTTCACATCGGAAATTACGGCATCAAAACTTTGCCCTTTTGCAATTTCTAATGCTTCACTGCCATCTTTAGCTTCGGTTACATCAAACCCTGCTTTTTTTAATGTAAAGCCAACCATTTGTCTCATTGATGCAGAATCATCAACCGCCAAAATTTTCTTCATATTTGACCTCTAAAGTACTTAAGATAAGGCTAGATATTGCTGTAATCCCAACGTGTTAACAGCGTCGCGAAATGCATCACTTTCACCATGCCAAGATATTTTATGTTCTGTTTTCAACAGCGCATTTTGCAACGAACACAGCAGTTGAATTGACGCCGTGTCTGCACGCGCCACATGTGATATGTCTATCACTACATCGGTGTGTTCAGAGAGATAAGCAATGAGTTCCTGCTGTAATTCCGATACATTGTTTATTATTAATTCCGACGGTAACTGATACATATTACTCATTCCATGTTCGCTTCATTTTAAGCGTAGTCGCGAAATGATGATTTGCCAGAAAAAATAAAAATTAATTAAACTGAATTAGCACGTTAGAAAAGATTTTTTAAAGCCGCGCGACGAAATAAAACACGGCTTTAGCGGTTGTTTTAGTCTCTTTCAATGAGGTAATCTAAATCTTTGATTAAGTTGTTTACTTCAATCGTCGGCACGGCCCCAGGGGCAAATTTTGGCTTAAATATAGCGTGCAATTGTCCTTTGGGGTTAACTAAGGCGACCGAGGCACTGTGATCAACTGTGTAGTTCTCTGTTTTGCTGTCAGTCATTGCATAAACTAAGTTGATGTCTCTTACAAAAGGAAACAAGTGTTTATGCTCGCCCGAGATACCTTTAAACGTTGCATCAAAATAATTAATGTAAAGTTTTCGCTTTTCAGCAATATCTCTGGCAGGGTCAACAGATACAAACCAAACTTGCAGTTGTTCGGATTGTACTTTTGCGTGTACCTGCTGTAATTTAGACAGCGTCATTGGACAAATATCAGGACAACTTGTATACCCCAAAAATATAAGCGTCCATTGCCCATCAAAATCAGCGTTTGACACCTTATTTTCATATTGGTCCTGCAGTTTAAATGGCTTTAACTGCTTGGCAGTTTTGTACACTAGTGTATTTTCACTAAACTCATGTTCCTGACAGCCAGCAAGTAGGAACAAACATAATATTAAAAATCCAAAGCGCATTCTAAATCATCCACTTATCAACTAAAAGTACAACAAATAATAACATTAACTGCCAAATTGAATACTTAAATGTACCTATCGCTGTGGTTGATTCCTCTCGCCACTTCAACTTAATTGCCATCATGATTAACCAACCATTTAATAAACAACTTGTCAGTAAGTAAAAACCGCCCGCCATATTGATGATATAGGGGAATAAGCCAATCACAAACAACAAAACACTATAAAGTAAAATCATTGTCTTAGTAAACTCAACGCCATGAGTTACTGGCAACATCGGAATATTCGCCTTGCTATAATCATTCTTGCGGTCTATCGCGAGAGCCCAAAAGTGAGGTGGAGTCCAAGTAAAAATAATCATAACGAGCAACCAAGGCTCTGCAGACATGCTGCCGGTTTCAGCAACCCACCCTAAGAGCGGTGGCATCGCGCCAGCCACCCCGCCAATGACAATATTCTGTGGTGTGGCCCTTTTTAGTAATAACGTATAAATAAATGCATAACCCACTAAAGCCGCAAAAGTTAAGATTGCCGCAAGCCAGTTCGCAAATGCAACAAGCAAAGTTATACCAATAACCGCCAAAAAGAAGGAAAAAATCAAAGCATCATTTGTTGACACACGACCTTTAACCACTGGCCGGTTTTGCGTACGTTTCATTTTGTTATCGATATCACTATCAACTAAATGATTGATAACCGCCGCAGACGAAGCGAGTAATGCAATACCTAAAATAGAAAGCACTTGATAAATCAGCAAGCGATCATTTTCTGGTGCTAATACCTGCCCGACAACAGCCGTTAATGCTAACAATGCGACTACTCGGTACTTACATAAAATAAGATAATCTCGAACACGTGCAGCAAAACCGCTATTGTGCATTTGCTTGTTTGTAATTGTTATTGCCATTGTTCGCTCCTTAACACTTATATTTTATTAAATACACTAACCGCACTACGCTTAACATCAGCAAGGCGGCTACCAAGTTATGACTAAGCGCCATCAATAGCGGAAACTCAAAAAACACCACCATTAAACCCAGCATCACTTGGCATACTAGTAATAGCCACACGATATAAACCGCGTTTTTGATGACTCTTGAATAACAATTTTTAATCAGCTTAATTCCAATTAAAACTAAGCCGATTGCAGTCACAACTCCCCATAAGCGATGAGTAAAATGAATCGACATTCGCGCATCAGCTGATAACACACCATATTCATATGTTTGCGCAGCATGTGGTAACTGAAAAACTTGCCAGAAGGAATACCGTGAAAACGTTTCATTGCCACACAGCGGTAGATCAATACAGTGTGACGCACTATAATTTGCAGCCAACCAGCCACCCAATGCGATTTGAATCACAACTAAACCGAGTCCAATATAAGCCCAGCTCAGATACGGTTTTGCGCCTTCATCGCCGCCGGGAATAGACGAATAGGTTAAACGAATATAGAGTAAATACAGTAAAGCAAATATCGAAAAACCACCCAATAAATGCCCCATTACGATAAGCGGTTGCAATTGCATTGTTACCGTCAGCATGCCCAATACCGCTTGGAATAAAACCAAAAATGACAACAATACAGGCAGTTTAACCGGAACAATTCGCACACGACGTCGCATCAAAGACCAAACTGAAATAGCCAGAATAATTAAGCCAAGCGTGCCAGCAAAATAGCGATGGATCATTTCTTTCCATGCTTTTCCTATTTCAACTTCTAACCCCGGAAATTGAGATTGAGCTGACGCCACTTCTAAATTGGTCTGTGGCACTGTTAAAAAGCCATAGCAACCTGGCCAATCAGGACAACCAAGGCCAGCATCACTGAGTCGTGTGTAGGCGCCTAAAGCAATCACTGCAAATGCGAAAAAACAACTAAAAACGACGAGCAAATTATATTTCTTATTTTCCATAACTAACCTCGTTAAGCTCTGCTTCGGCTGTAATTAAGCAACTTTTTAACATCTTTAATTAAGCCTTTTTTAAGTTGCTCATCAGTTTCTTTTTGATAACTCATTGCATACTTCAAAACGATAAGCCCGCGATGATCGATTAAATACAATTCGTCATTTGACAATGTGTTTCGATTTAACGGATACACCGGGATATCGCTCTTTTCATCATCGTTCACTGATAAATTAATCAGGCCCACTCTGAGGTTGTGCTTACCGAGTACATCGTAAATATTTTTGATGGTATTTTTTCTGATTGAACATGTACTATCGCAATTGCCGTTTTGCACCATAGCAATCGTCCACTTTTTATCATTTAATTGCCAATCTTCGAGCACCGTATGGTGTGTCAAAAATTCGCCATAATTAGTATCGCTACTCCCAAACCAAGACCACTTAAGCGCTCCAATCGCTAAAGCTATCGGGGCAATAAAACATGCCAAAAAAAGAACTATATTTTTATTCATTGTTTTTTTCCTTCTTTGATTTTTTGTATGCAAACACAAAGACACATAATGCAGCGATAGCGAGCAGAGCCCACTGTAGCGCATAGGCTCGATGTTTTTCTGGTAGCATAACGACCGGTTTATAATGAGGCTGTGTTGAATTCAAGCCTTTTGTCGCATAACCAAAATAGCGAATCTCAGAGATTGATAAATGCTTAGCCATTTCGGGTAAAGAAATATATTGAATCACCTTGGGCCAATGCGTATCCATGGTCGATTTTTTCGCTAAACTAAACCCTTTTTTCACATCACTTTGCATTTGTATATCAAGCTCAACATGTGTGGGTAACGAAAAAGGCGGTAGTACCGCACGATCGCGACCCGCCGCTATCCAACCTAAGTTAACTAAAACCTTTTGTTTAGAGGTGTGTTCGTTAACTACGATAATGACGTCATAGCCGACTTGCCCCCGCACTATTCTATTGTCTAGTAGCCAAAAGCGCGGGTCGACGTCGCCCTTTACGGTTAAAAAAACGCCATTTTTTTGATTATCCTTGGTGAGTTGGTTAAATTGAGTAAAGGTTGTTTGTGGCTTATTTTGAGAAATTTTAATCTCACTTAATAGCACTTCCTTGTCGTGCGCGCGATTAAGTTGCCATACTGATAAGGAACTGCAGGTAAGCACAACAAACGCTGTAAGAAGAGCGGGGATCCCTTTACTAAAGCTTCCAACTACTTGCTCAAATTGCATAATCACCACTTAGGAGAAATAATGTACACCATTGTTATTGTTGCACTTTTAATTTTTATTATCGTAAACTTATTTCACGCGTTCTTTATTATGATCAAAGGCGAGCCGATGATGTCGCGCTACTTAGGTCGCCGTGTCTTTTTTTCTGTTGTGACCTTACTTATTATCATTTTGGCGTTAGCAAGCGGCTTGATAACGCCAAACAGTAATCCCTTTACAGAACGTAAACAAACACAAATAAGCACAACCACACTACATCAACAAAGTGCCAGTACCAAGCCGCGGCCTGAAAGGCAAAGTGTTTATCTGGCGAAAAGTGCCCTTTCATAATGCGTAACCAAACTACGATTAAAATAATTGTGCCTAAGGTTACGTGCATGCCGTGAAAGCCTGTTAACAAGAAAAAGGTATTGCCATAAATACCCGCATCCAAAGTTAACCCAAGCTCTTGATAAGCATGAATATACTCTTCAACTTGCAGTACTAAAAATGCGAGGCCGAGTAAAATAGTCAGGCCTAAAAATACTTTAAGTTGCATACGTTTTCCACTTTCAATAGCAGTATGTGCAAAATGAATCGCCACCGAAGAGACGAGCAGTATAATTGTGTTCATTAATGGCAAGCCAGCCCAACCCATAGCTTGCGTTGTCGTACCATCGGGAGTTTTCAATAAAGGCCATTCAGCGCTAAAATCAGGCCACAGTAACTCATGTGTCATAGCGTTGTTACTACCGCCGTCGAGCCACGGAATCGCAAACATACGGGCATAGAACAAAGCACCAAAAAACGCACAAAAGAACATAACTTCAGAGAAGATAAACCATGCCATTCCCTGTCGAAACGAACGGTCCATCTGAGCCGAATAAAGCCCAGCATGAGACTCTTCAATCACATTTTTAAACCAGCAAAAAACCATGTACAGCAAAATCGCAATACCGGCGATAAGTATATAAAACCCCCAACCGCCTTCTTGCTTCGCTGTTTGCATCACACTTAAGCCAGCACCAATTGCAACTAGAAACAGAGCTACAGCGCCGACGATTGGCCACGGGCTTTGCTCTGGTACATAATACTTTTCATATTCTGTTTTCATTCTTATTCTCCACTTTTGCCGTTTTCACACTGTCGGAAATATCGAATACAGCATAAGACAGGGTTAATTCCTCAATTTCATCAGGTAACTCGGGATCGATATAAAATAACAAAGGAAGCTCAGCCTCTTGGTTTGCTTGCATAGGTTGTTGGTTAAAACAAAAACAAGCGACCTTATGCAGGTACTTCGCTGCAATGCCTGGAGATACTGACGGAACAGCTTGCATCACCCGATTCTTACCAGCCAAATTTTTAGCGCTAAAGTTAACCGTATACATTTCCCCTGGTATCACTTCCATCGCATATTTTTCAGCTTTAACTTTAAATGGTGCACCGGCTTGCGCATGGGTAATAAAGCTAATGCTCACCGTACGTCCTTCATCAACTTTCTCACTCACTTGCGCAGCTTCTAAACTCGGTTTTCCATTCAATCCCGTTATCTGACAAAACACGTCATAAAGCGGCACTAATGCAAACGCAAATGCAAACATCAGCAAGGTTGCTAATATTAGCCGCTTTAGTAGTTTGGCGTGTTCCATTACTTCACTACCGGAGGCTGTTCAAAGGTGTGATATGGCGCAGGTGATGCGACTTCCCACTCTAACCCTTTGGCACCTTCCCATACTTTATCATCCACTTTGTCACCTTTACGGGCACATTTAATGACTACAACAACAAACAATAACTGGGACAAGCCAAATGCAAAGCCACCTATACTAATTATCGCGTTAAAGTCAGCAAACTGCAGAGCGTAGTCAGGAATACGCCTCGGCATCCCCGCCAAGCCAACAAAATGCATTGGGAAGAATAAGATGTTGACACTAATCAGTGACAGCCAAAAGTGCGCTTTAGCGAGTCCAATGTGATACATATTGCCAGTCCACTTGGGTAGCCAATAATAAACGCCCGCCATAATTGAGAATACCGCACCTGTTACAAGAACATAGTGAAAATGCGCCACAACAAAATAAGTATCGTGGTACTGAAAGTCCACTGGCGTAATTGCTAGCATCAGTCCTGAAAAACCACCGAGTGTAAACAATACGATAAACGCGATAGAAAACATCATAGGTATTTCAAACGTCATTGAGCCCCGCCACATAGTCGCAACCCAGTTAAAGACTTTAACGCCTGTCGGTACGGAAATCAGCATAGTGCTATACATAAAGAACAACTCACCAGCCAGTGGCATGCCTGTTGTAAACATGTGATGCGCCCATACAATAAATGAAAGCAGTGCAATTGAGGCCGTTGCATAAACCATAGAGGCATAACCAAATAAAGGCTTACGGGCAAATGTAGGAATGATTGTCGAGATAATACCGAATGCCGGTAAAATCATAATGTAAACTTCAGGGTGACCGAAGAACCAAAATATATGTTGGAACATTACCGGATCGCCACCACCCGCAGCATTAAAAAAGTCTGTGCCAAAATACTTATCAGTTAATACCATAGTTACCGCACCGGCGAGTACTGGCATCACAGCAATCAATAAAAATGCGGTTATGAGCCAAGTCCATACAAACAATGGTAGTTTCATCCACGTCATGCCAGGCGCACGCATATTGACTATCGTTACGACCACATTGATTGCACCCATAATTGAGCTAATCCCCATTATATGAACTGCAAATACAAATAACGCTGTATTATCATTACTATATGTGGTCGATAAAGGGGCGTAAAAAGTCCAACCAAAGTCTGGACCACCACCTTCCATAAACAAAGATGCAATTAAAATTGAAAATGCAAATGGTAGAATCCAAAAACTCCAGTTGTTCATCCGTGGTAAAGCCATGTCTGGCGCACCAATCATCATAGGCACCATCCAGTTTGCTAATCCGACAAACGCTGGCATTACGGCACCAAAGACCATAATTAAACCATGAACTGTTGTCATTTGATTAAAAAAGTGGGGATCTACAAATTGTAAACCGGGCTGAAATAATTCGGCACGGATCACCATTGCCATTGCACCACCGATTAAAAACATAATCAGTGAGAATATTAAATAAAGGCTACCAATATCTTTATGGTTGGTAGTGAATAACCAGCGCTTAAACCCCGACGGCGCGTGGTGATGTGAGTTATGCTCTGCGTGTGCACTCATTATTTCGCCTCCCCATTTGCCTGTTGAATATCACTTGGTTGCACCAAGTCACCGGTATTATTTTCCCAAGCGTTACGCTCATATGTTACGACACTCGCTAACTCTTTGAGATTTAGCATTTTAGCGTACCCTTGCATTGCCGTAGCTGGTTTACCGTTAACAACAATATCGATATGGGCGTTGATATCACCCAATGCAATCGGGCTATTTTTAAGGGCAGGAAATACACCAGGTAAGCCGGCACCATTGGGTTGATGACAGGCTGCGCAATGAGTCATGTATACTTGCTCACCTAAAGTCATTAATTCCTCTTTACTCATCGCAATATTCGCAGATGCAGCTTCTTCAGCTGCTGCCGCAACTTTTTGTTGCTTAGATTCAACCAACCAAGCGTCAAAGTCTGCGACCTCTTTAACTTCTACAACTACCGGCATAAAACCATGATCTTTACCACACAGCTCGGCACATTGACCACGGTATACACCGACTTCATTTACGCGAGTCCAAGCTTCATTAATAAAACCAGGGTTTGCATCTTTTTTAACTGCAAATTCAGGAACCCACCATGAGTGAATCACATCGTCAGAAGTCATCAAAAAACGAACTTTTTTATCTTTTGGTAGCACCAGCGGTTTATCAACATCCAATAAGTATGTATCCGACTTATCTTCTGAATTATTAATTTGCTCTCTAGGAGTACTCAGAACTGAGTAAAATTCGATATCGTGTTCAAGGTATTGGTAGTGCCACTTCCATTGTGAACCAGTTATTTTGATTGTAAGATCGGCCTTGGTTGTGTCTTCCATGGCAATTAATGTTTTTGTGGCTGGAATCGCCATGACGATTAAAATAACAAATGGAATTGCCGTCCATAAAATTTCAATCTTAGTGCTTTCATGAAACTGAGCTGCTGTTGCACCCTTTGATTTTCGATGATGATAAATTGACCAAAACATCACACCAAATACAATAACCCCTATGACACAACAGATTAAAAATATAATCATATGAAGGTTATAAACATTCTCACTGATGTCGGTTACCCCAACGGGTAGGTTATATTGACTGTTCGCAAACACACTTTGCGGCAGCATCAATATAAGCCATAAGGTTAGTTGGACTAGCCTCATTCGACGCTCCTTAGCTTATTTATAGGAGATAAAACGGAATCGAAGAGAGGACTACGTGATTGAACACTATCAGTGCAATTCCATTTTTATCGTTATTATTATTTGCTTTGAATTCAACTGAATAAAAAACACTCCGCCTTTTTAAAACTAGTGAATGATTAAATATTATGCAAGTTAAAAAAACATCGAGTTCACATTTTTTTTACATAAATAAAGAATTTGAGATTGTTGAAAATACGTTCAACACCTGATGGATATTGGCGATCCGCCAACACTATGAGTGTAGTAAAAAAAATAAAAATAATTTAAAAAAATTAGAAAAGAATCAAAAAAAATAGCTAAAGACAAGATTTAATGGGGACAAAAAAACATAGACCACGATAGCTGTAAGTCTATGTTTTATTATAAATGCAACCTGTGTTCTAGTTACATCCAGTCAGCATTTCTGATGACACCGACAGCTAACCCTTCAATGTTAAAGTGCTCAGCTTGTAAATCAACCTCGATTGTTGAAAACTCGTCATTTTCCGCATGCAAAAGTACTTTTGACCCTGTTTTTTCAAGCCGTTTAACAGTCACATCCTCGTCAACGCGCGCAACCACAACCTGCCCGTTTTCGGCGACAGGGGTACGATGAACAGCCAGTAAGTCACCGTCCAATATGCCAATATCCCTCATACTCATACCATTAACACGCAGTAAAAAATCAGCGCTCGGTTTAAATAAATGAGGGTCTACCTGATAATGGCTTTCAATATGTTCTTGTGCCAATATTGGCGATCCTGCGGCCACTTGGCCGATCAGTGGTAAACCAAGTTGTTCGGGTTCGTCTTCTTCAACAAGACGAATACCTCGACTTGCTCCCGGTACCATTTCAATCACACCTTTTTTTGCAAGTGCTTTTAAATGTTCTTCAGCTGCGTTGGCGCTGCGAAACCCAAGTGTACCGGCTATCTCTGCACGCGTGGGCGGCATTCCTGTATCTTTAATAAACTCTTTAATAAGCTCTAGAATTTGTGCTTGGCGTTTTGTAAGAGGGCGCATATAACTGGTTTTCCATACAGTACCTAATAACTGTGAGTATATACAGTTATTTATAAAGAGCAACATTTATTAATGTGTTTTATCTGGTTAGAACAATATCTGCTTTTAATGTTCAAAATACGGTAAACTCATTTGGCTTGAGTTTTTTTTATTCTGGCATGACCAGTTATTTAATCTTATTATCAATACTGGTATGCTAGCGCACTTTTCATTTTTGGTATGGATATTTACTATGTTAAATTCGCTTCTTACGGCATTCGCGAAAGTAACTAACACACTTTTTGTCAGTAGCAAGCTACTGCCAGAAAACCCTGTCACAAATTTAAATATCGATCCAAAAGTCCCTACATTTTATATTTCTCGACTCAATTCGCGCTCCGATATGATTGCACTTCGCAAAGTTTGTTATGAGATCGGGTTACCTGATCCAATTGCTAAAGAAGTAATTGGCGCAAATCAGTTACCACGCTACATTCCAATTAACGAACGTGCCCCTTTGTTTGGCCACAGAGCCGAAGTCAGTCCCGCTTTAGCGCGAGGTGAAGCATTATTCAAGGCAATGGCTGAGTCAAAAACAACGCAAATTCAAGTGATTCCCGTGACTATATTGTGGGGGCGAAATCCAGGAAAAGAAAAAGCGGGCATAGGGACTTTGTTATCAAGTTCTTTAACGCCCAGCTGGCTGCGTAAATTTTTCGTGCTGTTATTTTCGGGTCGCGATAACCTAATTCGTTTTAGCGCTCCGGTCGATCTTGAACAGCTAAAGTCGCGTCATCAGCATGGTGACCTTTCACATAAGCTTATCCGTGTCGCACGTGTTCACTTTAAACGCCAAAAGCTTGCTGCAACAGGGCCAAAACTACCTACTCGAGATCAACTGTTTCAAGGTTTGCTGGCTTCACCTTCAGTTAAAAAAGCAATAATTGATGAAGCCAAACAGAAAAACATTTCAAAACAAGAAGCTCATCAAAATGCGGTGAAGTTATTAGACGAAATCGCGGCGGACTACAGAGAATCAATGATCCGCGTAGGTGAACGAGTTTTAACTTGGTTTTGGAATAAGCTGTATAATGGCATTGAAGTCAATAATGCAGAAAAAGTACATGAGTTAACTCAAAAAGGGCATGAAATCATCTATATGCCATGCCATCGTAGTCATATGGATTACTTATTGCTAACCTATGTTATTTACCATCAAGGACTAGTTCCACCACATATTGCAGCCGGGATCAATTTAAACTTTTGGCCAGCAGGCCCTATTTTTAGACGTTCAGGTGCGTTTTTTATTCGCCGAACATTTAAAGGTAATAAACTTTATTCCACTATTTTTCGCGAGTACTTAAGCCAACTATTTATTAAAGGTTATTCCGTCAAATTTTATGCTGAAGGCGGACGCAGTCGCACAGGCCGCTTACTGTCACCAAAAACCGGTATGCTGGGTATGACGCTACAGACTATGTTGCGCGGTATTGAGCGCCCTATTTCAATCGTACCTGTATATATTGGCTATGAGCACGTTATGGAGGTTAATACCTACCTTAAGGAGCTGGCCGGCAGTAATAAACAGAATGAATCAATTCTGGGTGTCTTCAAGACACTAAAAAAATTAAAAAATTATGGTAAAGGCAATGTTAACTTCGGCGAGCCAATTAACATTAACCAATTTTTGAACCAAACTCAGCCAAATTGGCGCGAGGATATTAATAGCGATGGTGTGCAAAAACCATCTTGGTTAAATCCGTGTGTGAGTCAACTTGCCAATGAAGTCATGGTAAATATAAACCAAAGCGCAGCGCTTAATTCAGTCACTCTAATGTCGCTAACTTTGCTAGTGACAGATAAACTGGCAATGCCGAAAAATGAGTTAATCAGTCAGTTGAATTTTTTACTCTCAATTGCAACTAACGCCCCTTACAGTGAGCAAGTGACGCTGCCTCAGCAAAGCCCTGAACAATTGATTAATCACGCCCTTTCACTCAATAAGTTTGAAGCCATAAACGATTCATTTGGCGATATAGTACAAGTCGTTGATAAAGAAAAAGTACTATTAAATTACTATCGCAACAATGTTATTCATCTGTTTGCCTTACCCAGCTTAATTGCATTAATTGCGATCAAGCAAAGACAAACTCCTCGTCACCAGCTATTACAAATAATTGAGTTAATTTATCCGCTTTTTGAGCAAGAGTGGCATATGAATCCACTTGATCATAATTATGCAAACCGCATACTCGATCACTATATTGATCTTGGTCTGTTAACTGAAGACGATGGTTCCATCCAACTCAATTTGACTTCAGGGCTGATATACAATATCGAGATAATCAGTCGATTAATTGAATGTACTTTAATGCGCTTTAGCTCAGTAATTACCCTTATTTGTGACAATCAAGGGATGAAACGAAACGAATTAGAGAGTATGAGTCACGAGATTGCCAACCGACTCGGTAAACTTCACGGTATTGTAACCCCTGAATTTTTTGACAAAAAAGTATTAACACATCTCATCAATGCGCTACGTGATAACGACCATATTGAACTGAGTGAAACAAATATGCTTATCGGCCGTTCAAGCTTGTTGCAACTCAAAGATACGATCGGAAATTTACTCGATGTTGACATTAAGCAATCAATTGAAAAGGCAATTTTGCAACAAAATTAAGTATCAAAGCCACACCAACTCATACGAGTTGGCTGTGGCCAATACTCATTCGGTTAGATAACTAGTATGCGTTATTGCTTTAAATTAGGGTGTTTTCGAATGACACCTTCTTGTATTGTCGATGCAACAAGCTCACCATCAAGGTTGAAAAACTGTCCTCGAACCAACCCTCTGCCACCACTTGCAGACGGGCTATCAATCGCATAAAGAATCCAATCATCAAGACGGAATTCTCGGTGAAACCACATTGCGTGATCGATAGTCGCCACTTGCATATCAGGCTGCAAAAATGACAGACCATGCGGCTGCAGTGCAGTAGGTAAAAACTCAAAGTCAGAAGCATATGCTAATAAATATTTATGCACTCTCGGATCATTTGGCATTTCACCATTAGCTTTAAACCACACATACCTTTGCGCATTAGTCACTTCGGGGTTAAACGGATTTTGAAAATTAACAGGGCGAATATCAAGCGGCTTGTCACAGATAATTTTATTACGAATCCGCTCTGGAATGAGTGACGCATTTTCTCGGTAAAAATCAAGTGAGGAGCGCAACTCATTTGGTCTGGGTACGTTTGGCATTATCGATTGATGAGTGACCCCCTCTTCTTCTATTTGAAAAGATGCGGTCATATAAAAAATAGGTTTACCATATTGAATTGCTTTGACACGTCGGGTGCTGAAGCTTTTACCATCGCGTATCATTTCTACATCGTAAACAATCGGCTGACTCACATCACCCGGACGTAAAAAGTAAGAGTGCAATGAATGCACCATACGTTCTTCTGCAACCGTTTCTTTTGCCGCCGACAAAGCTTGACCCATTACCTGACCGCCAAACACAGCGGGAAACCCTAAGTCTTGGCTCGGTCCTCGGTATATACCTTGTTCAATGGTTTCTAACTTTAACAACGACAATAAATCATTTAGTACTTGACTCATACAATCTCCTCAACTGTGCAGACCACCAGCGCAATTAACGCCACCACTTGATATAATAACAAAATAATTAAGATAAACTATTAGGCTTAGTGATGGCATTTTGGCTATTTAAAACTGAACCATGTGAATTTTCAATTGACGATTTAAAGCAACAAAGTACAACTCGTTGGGATGGCATTCGAAACTATCAAGCTCGTAATTTCATACGTGATGATATAAAGCGCGATGATCTTGTTTTTATATACCATTCTAGTTGTAAAATTCCTGCTATTGCTGGTATTGCAAAAGTAATAGCGACCGCCTATCCAGATCCATCACAGTTTGACCCAACCAGCCCTTACTTTGACGCTAAGTCAGTACTAGATAATCCAAAGTGGCTTTGTGTAGATATTGAATATCAATCACACCTTCGCCCTATTTCCCTCGCTACAATCAAAAATGACAGCAACTTATCAGATATGTATTTGGTTAAAAAAGGGACGCGCCTATCTGTACAACCTGTGTCAGAACAGGATTGGCTCTATCTAAATTCAGAAAGTTAATATTTTTGTCTGTTTATAAAGTGAAATCGGCTCAAAAACTAGACATTTGATTTTGCATAAGTATTATATTTGAGTAATTTCTTATGCTTTCAACTTGAATAACGGAATATCGACAGCTCAATGAGTTTTTTTGGAGTTTAAATGACAGCTACAGCAATTGATTCTGCAGAAGACAGAAGAATAGGCCAACATGATATCAACTCATTTTGGCACCTACTCACGCTTGCCCAAAAAGTTGCATTAAATAAGCTTAACCAATTCGGCTACCAGCTTGCTTTTGCTCGTTCTCAAAATAATGTTTACTTGGCATTTGCGAAATGTAACTCTACCTATGCGACGATAGATTACTCGGGTGAAGTCGAGCTAGACCCTAAAATTCATATCCGATAGGTGATTTTGACTTTGGCACTGTGGTTACAAAAAGTAACCACCCTACCCACGAAGTCATTAACGTAACCACTATCCAAATATTTTTCTCGCGTCAACTACAACGCTTACGCACGACAATCAAATAAATTGGTACTAGAAAAAACACAAAAAAATATCAAATTGGCGATATCATTGTTTTTACAAACCCTGCCAGTCAATTTCGCTTGATAAAATACGATCCACTGAAATATAGTGCAAAATATCACCTGATTTCACTGGGTAATCTAATGGCGGATTTAAATCTAACCCATCCCCAACACGCGAGTGGGCAATACCTAAAACCGTCGCGTTATATTGCTTCTTAAATGCAAAAAAGACTTGCTCAAACGTCAATTTTTCAGCTACTTTGCCGACTTCCAAACTAAATTGAGTATCGCCATGAAGCGTAGAAAGTAACTCTTCTTGCACGCGCGACGAGCCTGGATCTTGCATTGAACGCACCAATATCTCAACTGACTTAGAGCTACTGCATTCAACATTTTGGCAATGCTCTCGCAACATATCACTCTTAGTTTCATCAACAAAGAACGCACTAATATGGCATTGCTTCTTAACTAAGCGACTAATTTTAAGTGCCGTGGTAAACGTTTGATTATCATCATCACCATCAATAATAACCTTATCGGCTTTTGTTATTGCAATCCGGTTGAGCTCCTGTCGGTCGGTATAACTTTCTAAACGAGCAAAATCAACATGCGGATTGTCGCTAAATGGATGGGTCATGTCGCTCGATACCGCGAGTAGAATACGGCGTTCAACTCGTTTTGAGTCAGCCAAAATATAGTTGATCATTTTTGCTGTGCGCACGGGATGCCAACCAAAAATAATAATATGATCGCTGTGACGCGAGAAATCTTTTTCACCTATCATAGAACGCTTAATCAAATTTGTAATTGTTTGCCCAGTTTTTCCGAGAAAAACACCAAATAACGCCAATCCTACGGGAATCTGCAATAACGCAACAAACCATTTCCCAGCAGCCGTAGTCGGACTCATATCACCATAACCAACGGTAGACGTAGTCACTATATAGTAATAAAAGAACTCATTAACTGGTAACAGCGCTTTTTCATTGGCAAGCCATAGTACCCCCCAAGTAAATAGCATATGCAGCAATACTGTGGCAATAACTGCCCACCAAGTTAAATTATCGATGTGGTTGCGTACGATTAAGAGTAGCCTTTTAATAACCAAATTCATGTTTCTTTAATTACAGATAAGTGATTATCTATAGGCTACTTTATCATAGCTACGGGTGCAATTTTATTGTACCGCCATCCGCACTCAATAATTAGCTATTAAACAATGACACACTAACAATTAACGACTAGGCTTAAGGAGAACTGTTTGGGTTCGAAAAGGCAAACTTGGTGAAAACTGAGGACGCAAAGCTATCGGTCTAAGGGCTTTTCGCCTATGGTTGCGAAGCTGCCAACGATAACAGATCGGGGGCTCTAGGCTGCTTCATCTGTACCTCCAGGCTCGGTTGCTACTAATCATTTTAAGTAATTGACTTTGAGCATGTGAAGCAGCCTTATTTACGCACTACTTTGTTTTAGCGCGAAAAATGTAGTCGTCAATTTGTTTTTCAAGCAAATTCAATGGCACGGAGCCATTTTTTAATACGTGAAAATGAAACTCTCGCACGTCAAATAAAGTACCAAGTTCTGTTTCAGCCTTTTTCCGTAAACGTTTGATTGTCAGTTCGCCCACCTTATAACTTAGAGCCTGACCAGGCCATGAAATATAACGGTCTGTTTCAGTCCGAATATTATGTAATGAGAGTGCAGTATTTTCGGCCATAAATGTCATAGCTTGCTCACGAGACCAACCAAACATGTGCATGCCAGTATCGACAACCAGTCGTGCCGCTCGCCACATTTCATAGGTAAGTCGACCAAAGTTACTATACGGATCTTGATAAAAACCGGCCTCGAGACCGAGCCACTCTGCATACAACCCCCAGCCTTCACCAAAAGCAGAAATATAGTGGTTTCGACGGTATGCTGGTATGTCTGTCAATTCCTTATTGAGTGAAATCTGCAAATGATGTCCAGGTACAGCTTCATGAAGCGTCAACGCTTCTAAAACGTAAAGAGGACGCTTATCTAACCCATACGTGTTAACCCAATAGTAACCTGGTTGATCATCGCGATTTGCACCAACATAACGTCCCGTTGTGTATTTAGGTGCAATTTCATCTGGTACAGGCGCCACACCATAAGGCGTTCTCGGTAAATACTTAAATAGCTTAGGCAGTTGGGCATCCATCTGTTTCGCAATGTAAGATGCTTCTTTGAGCAACGCTTCTTTGGTTGGTGCATAAAACTGCGGATCCGTTCGCAAGAACTGAACAAATTCACCAAACGTGCCCGCAAACCCAACTTCTTCAATCACAGCATCCATTTCAGCTCGGATACGTTTTACTTCCTGCAACCCTAAAGCATGTACTTCTTTTGCAGTAAGTTCTGTTGTCGTGTAGTGTTTGACTCGGTTTTCATAAAACGTTCGCCCATTTGGCGTGCTTGCTATTGCTATGTTTTTACGCGCGTTTGGCTGGTATTCATTAATGAAAAAATCTAGGTAATTTTGATACGCAGGAACAACATCGCGTAAAATGATTTGTTGCGCGGTTTGTTTTAAAGCCTCGAAAGTCTGCTTATCAATTCGGCTATTATTTTGTGTAAATGGAGAATAAAAAGTCGACGCAGTGGCATCGTTTACGATAAACGCTTTAATTGATGACTCATAGCCTGCTAGTACAGCTTCAGGCTGGGTTAAACCAACATCTATTCCTTTTCTCATCCACATTATATTTTGAGAAAATAGCCTTGGAATATCACGTAATCTATTTAAATAAAGTTCATAATCATCCACGTCCTTAAAACTTGAGCGCGACACAATAAAAGCGGCGGCAGAATGAAAGCCAAACTCCGAAGTCAACGGCATATAGTGGGACGAAAAGCGATATAGGTCAGTGCTATTTTGTAGCTGCTCTAATAAAATAGCATGATTAATTTGGTTTTGTTCAGATAAAGTATTGGCATCGATGCGCAATAGGCGTTTTAGCAAACTGTTTTGTGCTTGAAACTTTTCAGCTAAAAATGATTCCGAAAGGTTTTCTAAATAGTGGCCGTCAACCGCTTTTTTTTGTGAAAACGGATCTATGCTTTTGCGGTATGCAACGATGTCGCTAGCGATCAATTCAAACTGATGGTCAGTACTATTATTTGACGTAGTTTTACACCCAGATAGAATTACCATGTAAAGGATAATTACAAAATAGGCACTTGCTTTGTTAAGCATAAAATTCTCATGTATCTCTGTGGTTACAAGACAAGGTATACGAGATTAACATTAAAGAGAACTAAATCCGACCAACTACAGGCTACTTTAAAACAAAAATATAAGGATAAGATATTCGCACTAGATATAATTTTAATCTTCTAAAATGATTTTTGTACTTTTAGGAATCAGATAATCTGGTTTTATAAATAAAATCTCTTTTTCCTATTCCATATTTTATCGATTTGTTTTCTAATTGCGTTTCTATTCTATGGATTGACTCGCGATTAATTTGGATTACTTTTTTATCAATTTAGGCTCTTTTATATGAAGTACCATGATTCCATGGAGCAAGCACAGCAAAAAATGACCGAGGCAAGCTGGTTTTTAGAACGATTCAATATTCCAGTGCACCCTATCAATTATCATGTTGCCTATTGTTATATATCGAAAAGTCACGACGCATTAAATCAGGAAATTGAACAGCGGATCGATAACGAGCACAGTATCGACAGCTATGTTTTAGAAGAACTGTTTAATCGACATCTTGCAGAACAACCTCAAAATCAAAAAGTTCTTATTAAAGATGTTAAGAAAACAATTGATAGTATCGAAGAATCAACCCAAGTCAGCTCCCAATCGATTGACGAATATATAGTCACGTTAGATGAAAGTTTACTTGAGTTAAACAAATCAACAGCACTATCAAGCGCCCAACATGTTGTAACTTCCCTTATAGACGCGAGCAAAAAAGTAAAGAGAGCCCAACAAGTTCTGCAAGAGGCACTCTCAAGTGCACAAGAACAAGCATCCAAAACCAATCAAAAACTTTTAAAAATAGAGCGTCAGAGAACCATTGACCCTCTAACAGGCTTATATAAATCTTCGATGATGATTGAACACGCCGAAACTTGGATAGCTCAAAATAAGTCTATTTGCGCTTTAGCTATAGATATCGATGATTTTGCCTTATTTAACCAAAAATATGGACCTTTGGTAGGCGATGTTGTACTTAGCAAAATAGCAAAAAAAGTCCGCTCCTATGTGCAAGAAAGTGGGTTGCCGGTGAGAGTGCGAGGCGAAGAATTTATGATACTTCTTCCCGAGGTCAACCTGAATACAGCGACAGAAATAGCATCGCAAATGCGCAGCGGCGTAGAGAAATTGAAGTTTATTAGCTCTCGCAGTGGTAAACGATTACCAAAATTAACTGTGTCTATCGGTGTTAGCGAGCTAGACGCTAACAGGTCATTTGAGTTAATGACAAATAACGCATATAAAGGCATGCGTAAAGCAAAACTCGACGGAAAAAATCGGGTTACGTGTTATAGCTAGAAGGTAAGCAATTTGATATTTTAAAGCTAAGAAACGACTCGGGGCTGACACATAAAGTACCCTTGCAAGCCATCGGTACTAAAGTGCTTGGCCATTTGTTTTTCTTGTTCGGTCTCAATTTGTTCGCACACCACGACAATCCCTAATGAATGAGCCAGCTTTATAATATTTTCAACGAAATATTCTCCACTTTGATCCTGGCCAATATCATGAATATAACAACCATCTAATTTTATTATGTCGACTTGCCACTTACGCATTGATTGCAATGTGTAGTCACCTGTACCAAAATGGTCAATTGCCACTTTTGAACCTAATGCCTGCATCTGATTAACCAAGGTAGTTGATTCGGTAATCTGGCTTAAAGCTAATTCATCAAGTTCCCAAATAATACTTCTAAAAAAGTCTCTATACTCATGGGACTCTTTTACTAGCCATGACACGAATTCATCGTTAAGCAAACTAAATGGAGATATATTAACGCTTACTGGCAATGTAAGCTTTTGCTGCAAATACATGACACGGAGTTGTTCAATAATGCGTTTATCCAAATCGGCCGAGCAATTAAATTTTTCAGCTTGAGTCTGAATTTGCGGAATTGCGATTGAATTTCCGTTAAGTACACAGCGTGTAAATAATTCAGCAAACATCACGTTATTTTCATCCGTTAATAAGATATTTTGCTGCTGGAAATGCAATTCGGCGTTACGAATCACATTCATGACGTCTTGTTTTGAACGCAATTGATATAACGACGCATTAGAGGGTCTTTCGCTATCGTATAAATGAAAGCAATGCAACTCTTTTACGGCACGACTTAAGGCCTCATCAACCTGATTTAGAATCTGCGACATTGCTTGCTTCGAATTAAATAATGTCGCTCCTATCAAAATGGTTTTACGACGCTGATACTTATTTTGCAGTTGATTGAATTCACTAGATAAAACACTTAATAATTGACTAATTTCTGCTTTGTCGACGTGGAGCAAAACACAACCGAATTCATATTCATTGAGACGGTACAGTCGCGTATTTGCACCTTGCTTTGTACTCATTTGCAGTATATGAATACTATCTTCAACCAGTGACCGTGCAACTTGAAACCCTTCTTGGCTTCTAATATGTTCAAATTCGCTTAGTCGCGTAATAATTAAAGCACCGCTCGTGATCTCAGGATCAGCAAGAATTTGAGAAAACTGCGCACTAAATAAGCGTCGATTTCCCAGTTGAGTCAGTTCGTCACGATATAACGCTCGCTTTGTATGCTCTAATCGTTCGCTGAGTTCATTCATCATCGACTTAACTTGCTGCGTCATCTTATTATGACTGTCGATAAGCGAATTCATTTCTCGCACACTATTTACTTCCGGGAGCTGAGAGTAGTTTTTATCAGCTATCTCCTGTGTATGTTTTTCAAGTAAAAACATTGGTTTAATCAACTTTATAGCGAGCATACGCGCAAATAACCAACTCAATAAAATCAAAAAAGCACAGATATAAAAAGTATCAACCATTGCATCAAACAAATGTTGGTACCCACCACTTAAATTTACGCGTAATTGCACCACATAAGCTTGTTGATTAATTTCAATCAGCCTTTGTTGCAGTGGCGAGCTAAGCAAATCTAAATTAACAAACCAACTAGGTACCCTTTGATTTTGTTGAAAATTTTGATAGAGATACAAACTTGAAGAAGCGCCTTGTCGTTGCAATGAAAGCAAACTCAAACTGGTCAATTGTTGTAACTTGTTCAATCGAGATACTGCCTCATCTTCTGACATAGCCAGCGCATTTTTCATACTTTCAGAAACTAAATACAAGGTATCATTTCCTTGTGTATTAATTTGCGAGTTCACAAAAGCGCGACCGTTAAGTAGGCTGAACCAAGTAACCAAAATAAATAACAAAGTCAGTATTACGCCAAACAATAACGTGATATATCGTTTGAGAGTCATGTCGTTTCCAAAAAAGATTTAACTTTTATCTGTGTATTTGATTAGTTTAGTTGCTGTTTTTAAAAGCTGCTGTAAATTGTGCTAGGTCAACAAAATCATTGCTATCATTGCTATTGGATATTGCTATCGAGTAAACTAACACCACTAAATTAATGAGGAATAGTGATGGCCCAGCCGGACAATAAAACGCACTTTGGTTACCAAACTGTTGCAGCTGAAGATAAAGCAAATATGGTTGCCGATGTTTTTCACTCTGTAGCAGCAAAGTATGACATTATGAATGACCTAATGTCATTTGGTATTCACCGCTTATGGAAACGCCATACAATTGCCGCCTCGGGTGTACGACAAGGCCACTGTGTACTTGATTTAGCAGGTGGAACGGGCGACTTAACATCAAAATTTAGCGATCTTGTAGGTCAACAAGGGCAAGTCATTCTCGGCGATATCAATGACTCAATGCTTAAAGTAGGTCGCGACAAATTGCGAAACTTAGGCAAAGTAGGCAATATTGAGTACGTCCAAATGAATGCTGAGGCACTTCCGTTTCCAGACAACACATTTGATGTGATCACGATCGCCTTTGGCTTACGCAATGTCACCGACAAAGACAAAGCGATTGCCTCAATGTATCGCGTTCTTAAACCCGGTGGCCGACTACTTATTTTAGAATTTTCAAAGCCGATTGTAGACCCTTTATCAAAAGCGTATGATTTTTATTCGTTTAATATTTTACCGACTATGGGGCAACTCGTTGCAAACGACGGTGAATCTTACAAGTATTTAGCTGAATCTATTCGTATGCATCCTGATCAAGAAACCTTAAAAAATATGATGGAACTCGTTGGATTCGAACAAACAAGTTATGAAAACTTAACAGGTGGCATCGTAGCACTGCACAAGGGTTTCAAATTTTAATGCTTATTCATTTGTTGAGTTCATTGATTGAGGCAACAATTAACACCGCGATAGGTTTATCTGATAATTTAGAAGGTGATCTAAAAGCCGTTGCTAATCAAGAGCTGAGTATTGAAATCCACGATATAGCACTGAATCTATCACTCATTTATAACGGTAAAAAAATGAGTGTCATTGCCGATCGTCAAGCGTCGGCAAAATGCGCCATCCGATGTAATTTAGAAACGCTAGCAAAATTACAAGATCCAGCAAATGTTACGGCCCTCATTCGTCAAGAAAAGTTAGATTTAGAAGGTGATTTAAAACTGGCGCAGAATTATAGTGCTGCGTTTTCTCAAATGAATATCAATTGGTCGGATCAATTAAGTAATGTTTTAGGCGATGCTTTAAGCTACCAGTTAGTTGAGTTTATGAAACAGCGACACCTCAAAACGAAACAAAAAAAGCAACGCATTGAACAGGTGACAAAAGAATTGCTGCAAGATGAACTTGCTGTTGCAGTGCACCCAATCGAACTTGATATTTTTAAACAACAGAATCGAACACTGACTACTACGACCGCAAAATTAGAGCAGCGTATTAACAAATTACTGGCTAAATAAGGACAACGAGTGCAAATCTCAAGAGCATACAAAATTGTTCACACATTTCTTAGTTACGGTTTAGATCAACTGCTTCCCAAACAGTGGCTCCCCTGGTATGCCAAAGCGCTGCGTAAAAGTCTTTTTTGGATCCGTAACAAACACAAAGATACAAGCGGTGCAAAACGACTGCGACTAGCCTTACAATCACTCGGCCCGGTTTGGGTTAAATTTGGCCAAATGCTATCGACACGACGTGATATTCTGCCAAACGATATTGCGCAGGAACTTGCTCTGCTGCAGGACCAAGTGGCCCCCTTTGATGGCTTCAAAGCACAACAACTGATTGAACAATCGCTTGAAATTAATAGTATTCACGATTTATTTGAAAACTTTGATATTACACCACTGGCTTCTGCATCAATTGCACAAGTTCATAGCGCACAGCTGCGTGATAGAAACGGTGCACTTGCCGATGTTGTAATTAAAGTAATTCGTCCTGATATCGAAAAAAGCATACTATCTGATTTGAGATTAATGGCCTCATTGGCCAACATAATCGCAGCACTGCTCACTGACGCAAAACGGCTTCGTCCGGTCGAAGTGATTTCTGAATATAGAAAAACCTTACTTGATGAATTAGATTTAGCCCGAGAGGGCGCTAATGCTATTCAGTTAAAACGTAATTTTGAGAATTCGAACAGCCTCTATATCCCATTTGTATACAGCGATTACAGCCGAAAGAACGTGTTAGTAATGGAGCGTATTTACGGCATCCCCGTCTCCGACATTACTGCACTTAAAGCACAAAACACAGATCTAAAACTGCTCGCTGAACGTGGTGTCGAAGTCTTTTTTACGCAAGTATTTAGAGATAGCTTTTTTCATGCTGATATGCACCCCGGCAATATATTTGTATCACACGAGACACCGAGTAACCCAAAATATATAGGGATTGACTGTGGCATAGTTGGCACCTTAAACAAAGAAGATAAACGCTACCTTGCTGAAAACTTTATTGCATTTTTCAATCGCGATTATCGTAAAGTTGCGGAACTTCATGTCGATTCGGGGTGGGTTCCAGCAGATACCAACGTTGAAGACTTTGAGTTTGCGATTCGAACAGTTTGCGAACCGATTTTCCAAAAACCCCTTGCTGAAATTTCGTTTGGTCACGTACTCATCAACCTATTTAATACCGCGCGTCGTTTCAATATGGAAGTGCAACCTCAACTGGTGCTGTTACAAAAAACCTTACTCTATATCGAAGGACTTGGTCGTCAACTCTATCCTCAGTTAGATTTATGGCAGACAGCCAAACCATTTTTAGAGGACTGGGTAAAACAACAAATGGGGCCACGAGCCGTGCTTAAGCAAGTACGTGAAAACTTGCCTTTTTGGGGTGAAAAAATACCTGAGCTACCAGATTTAATTTACAAGGCTTTACAACAACAAACAGCGCAACCACAGCTTGAAAAACCGTCGCAAAAGCCAATTATTAATGCCATATTTGCTGCGTGCGGCATCATCTCGGCCACTCTATTATACTTGAACAATGACGCTGTATTGGCTGGCGTTATTTTGGCCGTGGCAGCTATTTTTGCTATCAATTCGTGGCGAAAATCGGAATAATAGAGAACATAAACGTAACTAACGCTTAAAAACGTTTTTACAGTGAAGTTGAATTAGGAGTAAATTATGGGTATTGGCGGTATCAGTATTTGGCAGCTATTAATTATACTAGCTATCATAGTGTTAATTTTTGGCACCAAAAAGCTTAAAAACATGGGTGGCGACATCGGCGGTGCAGTTAAAGGGTTTAAAAAAGCAATGTCAGATGAAGATGCTAAACATGGTGACAACCCAGATGCGATAACTCAATCAGCACAGAATAAAGTTAACGAAACCGAGAAAGAAAAAGACAAGGTGTAACCATGGGGATATGGGAACTCGTCGTTATTTTTATTGTCGGTTTACTGGTATTAGGCCCAGAAAGATTGCCAAAAGCGATCCGTAGCGGTGCACGTTGGTTTAAAACAATAAAACAGATGGCGAACAATGTGCAGGCAGAAATAAACGAAGAACTGCGAGTTCATGAACTGCACCAAAACCTCAAAAAAGCCGAAGAACAGGGGTTTGAAAATTTGTCGCCCGACTTGAAGCGCTCGGTCGACGAATTGACAGAGGCCGCAGAGTCTGTAAAAAACACATATAAAAAAGAAGTCAGCAAAGAAAATAATAATGACAAGTGAGACAGTTAATAATGGCTTTATAGGCCACTTGGTAGAGCTAAGAAATAGATTAGTCCGAGCATTGCTGTCGGTCTTAATCATTTTTCTCGCACTTGTTTACTTTGCCAATGATATTTATCACATTATTGCAAATCCGCTGATCGCGAACTTACCCGAAAATAGTACGATGATTGCAACTGATGTGACAGCCCCTTTCTTTGCGCCATTTAAACTAACCCTATTTGTTGCGCTGTTTTTAGCATTTCCATTTATTTTGCATCAAATATGGGGGTTTATAGCTCCTGCTCTATATCAGAATGAGAAAAAAATGCTTATCCCGGTGCTGATTGCCAGCATTTTACTTTTTTACGGCGGCATAGCATTTTGTTACTTTTTAGTCATGCCCATCGTACTTGGTTTTTTTACTGGTGTTGGGCCTGATGTAATGACAGTGACACCCGACATAAGCAGCTACTTAAGCTTTGTACTAAAACTCTTTTTTGCATTTGGCGTTGCATTTGAAATCCCAGTTGCCATTATGCTGTTGTGTTGGAGCGGTGTTACAACAACCACCGCGTTAAAAGAAAAGCGGCCATATGTTGTTGTTGGCGTATTTATAGTGGCGATGTTTTTAACACCACCAGATGTTTTATCTCAAACTCTACTGGCAATTCCTATGCTAGGCTTGTTTGAACTTGGACTTATTCTGGCGCGTTTTTACAATAAAAATAAAGACCCTCAAGAGGCTTAATATGAAAAAAATCTTAATGCTTGCACTGCTAGCATCAACAAGTTTGCAAGTACATGCACTGAATACCGATGCTCTGCGTGCATGTAGTATGATTGAGAAAGATATCAATCGACTTATCTGCTATGACAAAGTAATGAATGGCCAAGCTCCGGTAATAAATACATTGCCAGAGAAAAAAGCAACTACAACAGCGTCAACTTCTGCACCACAGAATGCAACAGTCACACCGCCTAAAGACAATTTTGGTTTAGAACACAAGAACATTTCAGATAACAATAAAGATGAAATCGTCGCGCGTATCTCAAAAATTAAGAAAGCCCCTCGCGGAGAACTTGTTTTAACTCTTGAAAATAACCAAGTTTGGCGTCAAATTGGCACTGATAGTTACCGCTTAAAAGAAAAGGATGAAGTTATTATTCGTCGCGGCGCGCTTAATTCGTTTATGTTAGGCATGGCGGACCGCAATAAAGCAATCCGAGTAAAACGCGTTAAGTAACAATGAAGCAAGCTGAATTATATGATGTAGGTGTTAACATCACCTCATCTCAGTTCGCCGACAAGCAACAAGACATCATAGCGCGAGCAAATGAAGCGCATGTAACACGCATGCTGTTTATTGGCTGCGATATAGAAGATTCTATTACGGCCAAAAAATATGCACAAAAGTTTAATCAACTCTGTACTTTTGGTGTTCACCCTCATAACGCTAAAGATGTCTCACTCGGGTTTACGGAGTACCTTCGAGCACATTATCAAAGCAAGCATATAGTTGCAGTTGGAGAATGCGGTCTAGATTACAATCGCGACTTTTCACCAAGACAGCAACAGCGCGCGGTATTTGAAGAGCAGGTTGCTCTTGCAAAGGCTCTCAGTTTACCGCTTTATATGCATGAGCGCGATGCGTCAGACGATTTTTACGATATTGCAAAATTGAGCCATGGTCATGGTGTAGTGCATTGCTTCACAGGTAATCGTAGCGCTCTATCTAAATACATTGCTCTTGGTTTTCACATTGGTATTACCGGTTGGGTATGCGATGAAAGACGTGGCCAAGAACTACAAGAGTTAGTTAAATATTTACCGCTAGATAGATTATTAGTTGAAACTGATGCACCCTATCTGCTGCCGCGAAATATTCGCCCCAAGCCCAAAAGCCGCAAAAATGAACCCAGTTATTTACCTTATGTAATACAAACAATTGCTGAGCTTAAAAAGTTAAGTTTTGAACAAGTCGCTCAAGCAAGCTTTGATAACGCAGCGACACTGTTTTCTATGTCTAGCGAAAGGGGTGGTTAGATGGCCTTACGCTTTATACTCAGTACCGTATTAATGTTATCGCTACCAGCTTTCAGTTTAACGATAAATAATGACTTTAAAGTCGCAAAGCATGTTGAGTATAGCTATCTTATTGGCGATCTGTCTTTCTCCGATGTAGAGCGTAACACACATCATTGGCAGCAGGCTAAGCCTGGTAATATATCATTAGGGACGAGTGAAACGCCCGTATGGCTTAAAGTGCCTATCGAAAACAATACGAATCGCATGCAAACTCTCTACCTTGTAGTCGATTTTCCTCGGCTTGATGAAGTGAGCCTTTATCATCGTGAAGATAACCGATTGAAAGTTGAAACAATAGGTGACAGTTACCCACTGAGTGTACGCGAAATAAAAGATTCTGATTTACTGTTTAAAGTAAATATCGCGGCAAACAAAAGCCAATTCATCTATATAAAAGCTGCAAGCAGTGGTTTATTAAAGTTACCAGTGACGATTTGGAACCCGAGCAAATATGTGCAGCATAAGAATAAAGCGACGATTATTGATGGCTTGATTTTAGGCGCGCTGATAACACTTATAGCGATTCTACTAGCACTTTTTGCACTCACGAAAAAACGCCAATTCTTAACCGCAAGTATATACTCATTCTTACTTTGGTTAATGCTGGCAACAACTCTAGGCTATGTTTACCGCTATATTTCGGACGATGTACGCTGGCTCAGCCAAATGCTAATTCCAATGCTATTACTCAGCTTAAGCATTATTATGACTCCGCTTTCAACTCGCTTTCAAAAGCGGAATAAGTCGTCAACCATTATCACCCGTATACTTTTGGTTGTTTGCAGCCTAATACTGTTATTATTGCCGTTATTTAGTTTTGCAAACGCCCTCATTATTGCTTTTTCAATCGGTATCGCAAATATTTTCTGGCACGCTCTGGTAACAAGCTACTCAATTTACCATCGTAAACGACACTGCAAACTCCTATTGCTTGCGCAACTCAGCATATTTTGTTCCTTTGCGTTTAATTTACTCGCCTTGATGGGCGTACAAGTACCAGCCTTAAAGACGGGCCATTCTTTTATCATTACCTTTATTATCAGTGCGTTTTCTTTTAGCTATATTTTGATAGAGCAATATGTTTTGCTACGAGATAGCAAAGTTTCTCGCCAACAAAAACAACTCGCCGAAGCAAATATGCAGCAGGAAGTACAGAATGAGGCGATAAAGATCCACGAGCAGTATCAAGAAGAGCTTGAAAATAAAATTCAAGAGCGCACCTTCGAACTTGAAGTCACATTGCGTGAACTGCAAGAGAAAAACCATGAACTTGAAGAGATGAATACGCAAGATGCACTAACAAGCTTGCGTAATAGACGCTATTTCGATAAGAAAATCACGATGGAATTCAGACGCTCTCGTCGTGAGCAAACGCCATTAGCCCTTGTGATGCTCGATATCGATCATTTTAAACGTATTAATGACACATATGGTCACTTGTCTGGTGATGACGTCATTAAGCACGTTGCAATGACCATTAAACATGCCTTGAAGCGTCCATCAGATGTCGCATGTCGCTATGGCGGTGAAGAGTTTGCACTTATCTTGCCTAATACAGACGATGACGGGGCCCTCTCTGTTGCCGAGCATATTCGCTCTGAAATAGAAAAAACAACCATCAATAGCGCTAGTATAGATATTAAAATCACGATCAGTGCGGGTATATTTAGCTCTATTGCAGACCAATCGAGCGACCCAAATTACTATACTGACCTAGCAGATAAAGCACTCTATCACGCTAAGAACTCTGGGCGAAACAAAGTATGCTCAGCAAACAAACTTATTACCGAAGAGGAATCATAATGGCACAGTCTGGCTTAGACTTATTCCCGTATACGCGTATGCGTCGCATGCGAAAAGATATATTCTCACGCAAACTGATGGCTGAAAATACACTTACCCCTGCCGATTTAATTTTTCCTGTATTTGTACTTGAAGGCAAAAATAGACGAGAAAAAATAGAATCAATGCCGGGCATCGAACGCTTATCAATTGATTTACTTATTGACGAAGCAAAGCAGCTCGCAAACTTAGGTGTGCCGGCAATCGCTATTTTTCCGGTCACTCCAAGTGACAAAAAATCATTGCATGCAGAAGAAGCGTATAACCCAGATGGGTTAGCACAACGAACGGTACAAGCAATAAAGCAAGAAGTCCCTGAAATCGGTGTAATTACAGATATTGCTCTTGATCCTTTCACCGTACATGGACAAGACGGTATTATCGATGAGCAAGGTTATGTATTAAATGACATCACTACGGAAGTATTAGTTAAGCAAGCATTATCGCACGCAGAAGCAGGTGCTGATGTTGTTGCACCATCTGATATGATGGATGGGCGTATTGGTGCAATTCGCGAAGCACTCGAACAAGCAGGTCATATAACTACCCGTATAATGGCGTACTCTGCAAAATATGCCTCAAACTATTATGGACCATTTAGAGATGCGGTTGGCTCCGCAGGTAATTTAAAAGGTGCCGATAAGAAAACATATCAAATGGACCCAGCTAATTCCGATGAGGCAATCAGAGAAGTCGCTCTCGATTTACAAGAAGGTGCTGATATGGTTATGGTGAAGCCTGGAATGCCTTATTTAGACGTCGTACAGCGTGTTAAGCAAGAATTTGGCGTACCGACCTTCGCGTATCAAGTAAGTGGCGAGTATGCCATGCACATGGCTGCCATACAAAATGGCTGGTTAGCGGAAAAGCCCTGCATTATGGAATCCCTTCTTGCATTCAAACGTGCAGGAGCTGACGGCATACTTACTTATTTCGCAAAACAAGCCGCAATTTGGCTAAACGAAGCAAAATAAGCGTATTGCTAAAGCTAATCCACAAAAAATAATAGAGCAACGTAGCATAAACAAGCAATGAATAGTGCGAATGTTGCTCTTACCAAATATTGCATTCTGAATTGTTTTTTAACATATAGATGATAAAAATATTGAATAAAAGCTGTAGCGGAAACGCCAAAACAAGCAAAAATAAACAAATAAATATATAACACTCAACTTCCTCAATTTTGCGTATTTACTAATTAGGTAACTACAACCTGCGCTACTGAAAACACTAATATAAAAAGCTTAAAGCAGAAAAAATCGCATACAATCCAACCAACTGATTTATATTCAAAATAACCTAATTAGTGATTTTCATATAACTTTTTGAAATATTAATTTGAATATTATTATTTTTTAATAGCGCTAGACTTCACTATGCTTCACTTCTAATTTCGTTTCAATAAATTCTTAAGAAGGTACAGCTCAGGTGCAATATTTCCCAATTTTCGCGAAGCTCGATAACAAGCCAGTAACGATTGTCGGCGGTGGCGATGTAGCAATGCGAAAGGCGAGCGCAATGCTAAAAGCTAATGCTTTAGTTACCTTGATAGCGCCTGACTTTTGCGAAGAATTAATTGAGTTAGAAAACAAAGGTAAGGTCACTCTGAAGCACGCTAAATTTAGCGAAGAGCTCATTGAACAACCTTCGTTGATTATTGCCGCAACAGATATAGACGAAGTAAATCAGGAAGTTGAAAAAGTTGCAATAGCGAAGAATATATTTGTAAACGTCGTCGATGATCAACAAAAATGCAGCTTTATTTTTCCATCTATTGTTGACCGCAACCCAATCACCATTGCTATTTCTAGTGCCGGTACCGCCCCTGTTTTAGCGCGTAAAATACGTACTCAGCTCGAGGTGTCGATTCCTCAATATATTGGTCCTCTTGCTGCACTAGCTGGCCGTTTTAGAAGTAAAGTAAAAGATACTATCAATAGTTTTTCAAAAAGGCGTTACTTCTGGGAAGATGTATTTAATTCTTCAATCGTAAGCGATGTTGAAAAAGGAAACATACACGACGCTGAAGAAAAATTGAATTTAATGCTTGAACAACAAGATACGCAGGACGGAGAAGTATTTGTCGTTGGCGCAGGACCTGGTGATCCAGAATTACTTACCATAAAAGCCCTGCAAGCTATGCAGCAAGCCGATGTCATTGTTTACGACTATTTAGTATCACAAGAAATAATGGATTTAGCGCGTAAAGATGCGGACTTTATTTGCGTTGGCAAACGCCTTGGCAACCACAGTGTTCCACAGCAAGAAACAAACAAAGTATTGGTTGAGCTAGCACGACAAGGTAAAAAAGTGTGTCGTTTAAAAGGCGGTGATCCATTTATTTATGGTCGCGGAGGAGAAGAAGTACAAGAGTTAGCAAAGCACGGTATTTCTTTTCAAATAGTACCAGGCATTACAGCCGCAGCCGGCTGCGCTGCATATGCAGGGATCCCTCTCACGCACAGAGATCACGCGCAAGCAATTCAATTTGTTACGGGACATTGTAAGAAAGATGGACAAGAACTCGATTGGGAAAGCTTAGCAAAGCCACACCAAACACTCGCTGTATATATGGGAGTGATAAAAAGCCCGCATATTCAAGCGCAGTTAATTGCTCATGGCCGCTCGGAACAAACACCTATCGCCATAATAGAGAACGGAACAAGAGAAACACAGCGAGTCGTAACTGGTAAATTAGAAAACTTAGCGACGCTTATTGAAACGCATAGTATAAAGTCTCCAGCACTTCTAATAATTGGCGAAGTAGCGCAGCTGCATCAACAATTAAACTGGTACAAACAAGCCAATGGCGAAGAGCCACCTTTAAACAAGGTCGCCTAATATCATTCAATTAATGTCCTCAGCTGACAATAGAGAGTCATAATTACTTATTGTTAGCTGAATAATAGTTTTTTCTAAGCTTCGTTCTAATTCCTCACTGATTCGTTAACCACTCTTCGTCCCTTCAAAAATTCATACAAATAAAGCTTGGCTAAGCGAGCTCAATACCATGGGAAGTAAAACAACAACAGTTTGAATTGGTTACTTGTTCAGCGCTGTATGCCTGAGTAGTGGAAAGGCTGAAGCTTTAGTAACCTCTTACCATTAATAAAAAATTATGACCTTGCATATGGAGCAAATATCAAAGACAACAGAATATGGTAGGCATGCGGTTGTGATCATGGATGGCGCAGGGTGGCATACATTCGATACCGTTCAGCCATTTAAAAATGTGACTCTCATAAAGTTGCCGCCGTATTCACCAGAATTGAACCCAATAGAACAAGTTTGGAGTTGGATGAGGCAACATTGTTTATCTAATCGTGTCTTTTCAGGCTATGACGATATTGTTGATGAGGTATCAAAAGCTTGGAATAAATTCATATCTGTTCCGGCTAGGGTGAAAAGAATGTGCTCAAGGGATTGGATAAAAGTGACTTAATCTTTTTGCGGATTGGTATTAAAAAAATGTGTTCGAGAGAGTGGATTAAAGTGACTTAATACTTAATGAAACTGGTATTAATGAAATTGGTATAAACAAGTTGGGACCCGTCAGACTCGATTCCCAGCGTGTACACGCAAAAAACCCGCTACATTGCTGCAGCGGGTTTCTTTAATTGGGCCCTGACGATGTCCTACTTTCACATGGGAGACCCCACACTATCATCGGCGCTATTTCGTTTCACTACTGAGTTCGGCATGGGTTCAGGTGGTTCCAAAATGCTATGGTCATCAGGAAAATCTTGTCGTGCAAATGTTCAATGGCGAAGCCATTTTATTTGCGCAAGGTGCCTCTCCATTAACAATTGTTGTTAAGGGTGTCACCTTATAAATTCGGAAAACTGTTTCTTAAAAAGTAAGTATCTACTTTAGTCACTCTTTCTCAAGAGCATTTAACTTCTAGTGGATTAAAACCACTTTGGCGTTGTATGGTTAAGCCTCACGGGTAATTAGTACAGGTTAGCTTAATGGCTCACACCACTTCC
>CANLRB010000005.1 GCA_947493455.1 uncultured Pseudoalteromonas sp.
GGGCGACTGATGGGACTTGAACCCACGACAACCGGAATCACAATCCAGGGCTCTACCAACTGAGCTACAGCCGCCACTACAAGGCTTATTGCAAATTTAAATGGCGCACCCGGAAGGATTCGAACCTTCGACCGATGGCTTAGAAGGCCATTGCTCTATCCAGCTGAGCTACGGGCGCGTGTCTCATCACACTTCTCGAGTGTTCACTTTGCAATAAAAGTGGTCGGCGATGCAGGATTTGAACCTGCGACCCCTTGGACCCAAACCAAGTGCGCTACCAAGCTGCGCTAATCGCCGAACATGTTGACCAACTTATTGCGATGACCGCTCGTTGACAACGGGGTGCATAATAGTGATTTGCTGACAGCCCGTCAAACATTTTTTTTATAATTTCGTTTAACTGTTCAAATTTAACTCTAAGCGAATAAAAAATGATGAATTTGTTTATTTTTCATATCTCATCACGGAGAAAGAGGACAAATGTCCGCTATTAATATTGGCGAAAACGCGTTTTCATGACAAAATAGCGCCTAATTCAACTTGCTCTACAATAAACGTAGTGCAATACAAGTTTCCAGTATTAACTCTCTTTATTAAGAAAGGTCATCCATGTCGGCAAATATTATTGACGGTAAAGCAATCGCAAAACAAGTAAGAACCTCAGTTGCATCACGTGTATCACAACGTAAAGAGCAAGGATTACGTGCACCGGGTCTCGCGGTTGTGTTAGTAGGCCAAGACCCTGCGAGTCAAGTCTATGTTGGCTCAAAGCGTAAAGCGTGTGAAGAAGTTGGTTTTATTTCAAAGTCTTTTGATTTACCAGAAGATGCGACACAGCAACAACTACTTGATTTGGTTGATCAGCTTAATAATGATAACGAAATTGATGGCATTTTAGTCCAATTACCACTGCCAGAAGGGTTAGATTCTGAAACAATTCTAGAGCGCATTACGCCACATAAAGATGTTGATGGCTTCCACCCTTACAATATTGGTCGCTTGGCGCAACGTATGCCAGCATTGAGACCATGCACGCCTAAGGGTATTATTACTCTTCTCGACTCAACAGGCGTTAACTACAAAGGCATGGATGCAGTCGTTGTGGGTGCATCTAATATTGTTGGTCGCCCTATGTCACTCGAATTACTATTAGCCGGTTGCACCACTACGGTTTGTCACAAATTCACGAAAAACTTAGAAGAGCACGTACGCAGAGCCGACCTCGTCGTCGTAGCCGTTGGCAAAGCTGAATTTATTCCTGGCGAATGGATCAAAAAAGGTGCATTGGTAATTGATGTTGGTATTAACCGCCTTGAATCAGGCAAGTTAGTTGGTGACGTTGCTTATGATGTGGCATCTCAAAACGCGAGTTTTATCACTCCAGTACCAGGCGGTGTTGGTCCAATGACAGTTGCGAGCCTGATTGAAAATACACTAGAAGCTTGCGAAAAATATCACAGCTAATCACTTATAATTGTTATAAAAAAAAGGAGCTCAAAGCTCCTTTTTTTATAACTTATGAAAAGGCATTAACCTTTACGCCATGTCGTTTTTCCAGCACTATCTTCTAAAATAACACCGAGTGCATTCAATTTATCACGGGCTTCATCCGCAAGTGCCCAATTTTTTTCAGCACGTGCCGTGTTACGCTGCACAATTAATGCTTCAATTTGAGCTACTTCATCATCATCTTGGTCGCCCTGCAAAAACTCTTCCGGGTTTTGCTGTGCAATACCCAAAATCTCACCAAGGCTTTTTAACACATAAGCAAGCTCACTTGCTTTTTTCGCATCATCATTTTTGAGTCGGTTAATTTCTTTCGCTAACTCAAAAATAACCGGCAGCGCTTCAGGCGTATTAAAGTCATCATTCATTGCTGACTCAAATTTAGCCACATACTCATTATTTGCTAAATCAACCTCTGTCGGCTCGACATCGCGAAGTGCAGTATAAATACGTTCCATTGCTGCACGCGCTTGTTCAAGGTTTTCTTCAGAGTAATTTAATTGACTGCGATAATGACCGTTAATCAAAAAGAAACGCACTGTTTCACGATCATATTGTTTTAGTACATCACGTAAAGTAAAGAAATTACCTAACGACTTAGACATCTTTTCTTTATTTACTTGCACCATACCCGTGTGGATCCACGTATTCACGTATGTCCCATTATTGGCACAGCATGATTGTGCAATTTCATTTTCATGATGCGGGAATTGTAAGTCAGAGCCACCACCATGAATATCAAAGTGTTCACCCAAATGCTTATTACTCATTGCCGAACATTCAATATGCCAGCCTGGGCGACCTTCGCCCCACGGGCTTGACCAAGACGGCTCTCCTGCTTTTGCTTTTTTCCACAAAACAAAATCAAGGGGATCGTCTTTCCCTTCGGCCACATCAACACGGGCACCTGCTTGCAACATATCTAAATCTTGTTGCGACAGCGCACCATATTGTGAAAAGGTCGATACATCAAACAAAACATCGCCATTGGTTGCCACGTACGCGTGTTTCTTTTCAATTAAACGCGCGACCATGTCGATAATTTCGTTCATATGGCCTGTGACCGTTGGCTCAATATCAGCACGAAGCATGTTTAAGTCATCAAAATCTTGATGCATTGCCTTTGTCATACGCACAGTTAAATCGTTGATGCTTTCGCTATTTTCATTCGCGCGTTTAATGATTTTGTCATCGACATCTGTGATATTTCGAACATAAGTAACGTCATAACCCAAGTGTCTTAAGTAACGATTCATTACATCAAACGAGACATAAGTACGTGCATGCCCAACGTGGCAGTAATCGTAAATAGTAATACCACACACATACATGCCAACTTTACCAGGTTGCAAAGGAGTAAATGTTTCTTTTTGACGAGTGAGTGTGTTGTATATTTGTACCATTTAGGTCAATTCCTATATCAATTACTAGCTAGATCGCCATGTTATCATTTTAAATCTAACTGTAAATCTTTCTTTGTCTCAGGCCATTATATTTTATAGAATAGCGCCAAATTTCAAATAAATTTGAGTATCACTATCATGGTTATCCTTAAAACTAATTTTGGCGACATCAAAATCGCACTGCATGCTGACAAAGCGCCTAAAACTGTTGAAAACTTTTTGAACTACGTAAAATCAGGTTTTTATGACAACACTATTTTTCACCGTGTAATTGACGGCTTTATGATCCAAGGTGGTGGTTTCACACCAGATATGGAACAAAAGTCCGTGCAAAACCCAATCGAGAATGAAGCACCTAACGGCCTTGAAAACACGATAGGAGCAATAGCAATGGCACGTACTCCTGATCCACATTCAGCAACTAGCCAATTTTTTATCAATGTAAACAACAATGATTTCCTTAACTTCAAAGCTAAAACAACGCAATACTGGGGTTACTGTGTTTTTGCCGAAGTCGTTGAAGGCATGGACATTGTTAACAAAATAAAATCGGTACCGACTGGTAGCTTTGGCGGTCACCAAGATGTACCACTTGAGTCAGTCGTGATCGAATCAGCTGTTGTTGAATCATAATCAAATAGGCTCCTTGTAAAAGGAGCCTTATTTTTATATGAAAACATATTTTATTTCTGATCTTCATTTAAGTGATGATACGCCAACTATCAACCACGCTTTTTTTCACTTTATCGACAATAAAATTATTCAAGACGCGAGTAATATCGACGCGCTCTATATTTTGGGTGATTTTTTTGAAGTATGGGTGGGCGATGATTATCAAACAGCACTGACGAAAAAAATAGCGCAAACGCTAAAGCAGGTTACAACATTAGGCATACCAGTTTATTTTATATGCGGCAATCGCGATTTTTTACTTGGCAAGCACTATGCGAAAATCGCACATTTAACCCTGTTGCCCGAACAAACCGTGATTGACTTGTATGGCACACCCACTTTGCTATGTCACGGTGACGAGCTATGCACTGATGATATCGACTATCAGAAATTTCGCAAAAAAAGCCGCGGTTGGTGGTGGCCGAAATTGATGCTGGCACTGCCACTTTGGTATCGCCAACGTGTTGCAGCCAATATCCGTGCTAAAAGTAAAGACGCGCAACAGCATAAACCGCTCGATATTATGGATGTCACGCAGCACGCAGTACTTGAAGCGTTTGAACAACATCAAGTAAGCCGAATGATCCATGGTCATACCCATCGCCCTAACACCCATCATTATTCGGTTAATGGGCAACAATTAACACGCATTGTGCTTGGTGATTGGTATCATCAAGGTTCATACTTGCTCGCAGAACAACGTGGCTGCTCGCTTATTTCAGAACCTTTCTCGACTTAAGTGAAATAAGATTCAAATGCGAACATGCGCCTTACTTGGGGGCACCACTGTGGAATTTAAAGTCGCTATCTGGCGATGAAATAAGCTCGGCTTCCACCTCACCAAAAAGTTTAACGCGATCAGAAATATCATGACCCGCAACCTGCTCCGCAAGGGCTAAGTAATCTTGATAGTGCCTTGCTTCGGAGCGCAGCAATGAGACATAAAACTTATTGAGTTCGTCATCTAAATGCGGTGCAAGTTTCGCAAATCGCTCGCACGAGCGTGCCTCAATATAGGCACCACAAATTAGCTTATCGATGAGTATCGCCGGTTCGTGCGTGCGTACATGTTGCATCATCCCTTTTGCATAACGACTTGCTGTAATATTTTCATAGTCAACACCGCGACTATGCATAATTTCGAGCACTTGGTAAAAATGATGCAATTCCTCTTTTATCAATAATACCATTTTGTCAATGAGCTCCTGACCGAAATCACAGTTTGACTTGGGCACGATTGATTTTGATAACTTGTGATGCTCCGCCAATGATGCAAGCGTGCCCTCTTTTTTATAAACAAACTTCTCATAAGGTTGAAACCACTCTAATAACGCAGCGCTACTTGCTTTATCAGCCGCGTATTTGCGGATTAACCACATTGCAGTTTGACCCGCTTTAAGTTCACATATAAGGTGATCAGTCAACAGTACACTTAGGTTTTCGGGGCATTTAGCTAATTCAATCCAGCTATCTGGCGTATCGCACTGTAAAAACGATTTAATTGGTGCCAACAGCTCGTCGTAGTTCTCTTTTTCCATACTTAATTAAGATCATTCGCTCAAATTAAGGCGATTTTATCATAGCTTATCGACATTACTTTAATAATACGCTGTAAATTTGATCCAGTTAAAAAACTTGACATTTTATTAACATTCATCAATAAATTAAATGTACTGTTTAAAAAAACAACAAACGCAAAACAATAAAATGCAGTAATTGTTAGGGTAAAAAAAGGAACGACACTATGATATTGAATCACCTCTGGGGCCTATACGCCCATCCTAAAGAAGAGTGGCATACGATCGACGAACGTCATGAAAGCTTTCGCTACAGCATGTCACATATATTACTCATCGCTTTAGTGCCAAGTTTAATGGGCTATTATTCGTCCGTTTATTTAGGCTGGAGTATCGGTACTGGCAATAAAATATTTTTGACACCTGATAGCGCAATGATAATTTCAGTAGCAATGTATATTGCACTCATTGCGGGTGTGTTTGCATTAGCTTATTTAGCACATTGGATGGCCGTCACCTTTGGCGCAACACCCACCTATACACAAACATTAGAATTAGCAGCATATACCGCAACGCCAATCTTTATGTCGGCTTTTGCCGCTGTTTATCCGGTGCTTTGGTTTATTGTACTAGCAGGGATTGCAGCCATTGCATACTCTGTATACTTGCTCTATACAGGGGTGCCAATATTGATGCACATACCAGAAGACCGCGGTTTTATTTATGCCAGCTCGGTCGTTACATGTGGGCTCGTGCTGTTAGTTATTATTTTAGCGGCAACTGCGATTATGTGGACAAATGGTTTTGGGCCAATATTCTCCACTTAAATGTACACAATAAAAAAAGGAGCTTCACGCTCCTTTTTTTAGTTTAGTAACAAATTTTATTACTCTGCAGCGTCTTGGTTATGCAACTCAAGGCCTGATGACATCGCGTTTTCGCGATCATTTTTAGCAGTATCGTTGCGAAGTTCATCAATCTGGTTCAAGTAATCTTGATTAATGTCACCCGTTACATAATGGCCATCAAATACAGACGTTTCAAATTGCGTGATAGCTGGATTTTCTTTCGACACAGCCGCAATCAAGTCATCTAACGACTGATAAATTAAACCATCTGCACCGATACTTTGATTAATATCTTCGACTTCGCGGCCATGAGCAATCAACTCAGTCGCTGACGGCATATCGATACCGTAAACATTCGGGAAACGAATTTCAGGTGCAGCTGATGCAAAATACACATTTTTAGCCCCTGCTTCGCGAGCCATTTCAACAATCTGTGCCGACGTTGTGCCGCGTACAATAGAGTCGTCAACTAACAGTACGTTTTTCCCCTTAAACTCTTGCGCAATGGCATTAAGTTTGCGACGCACTGACTTTTTACGCATTTCTTGGCCTGGCATAATAAATGTACGGCCAATATAACGGTTTTTAACAAAGCCTTGGCGGTAAGGTAATTCAAGAACCGATGCCATTTCGAGTGCGATATCACAAGACGTCTCAGGGATTGGAATAACAACATCAATCTCTTTATCAGCCCATTGCTTTTTAACTTTTTCACCAAGCTTTGTACCCATATTGACGCGGGTCGCATACACCGACATTTTGTCAATCGTCGAATCAGGGCGCGCAAAATAAACAAATTCAAAAATACATGGCGAGTACGCTGCTTGGTCAGAACATTGCTTAGAGAATAGTTCGCCGTCATCACTTACGAAAATTGCTTCGCCAGGTGCAACATCACGTACAAACTCAAACCCATCTGCATCAAGCGCTACACTTTCTGATGCAAACATGTACTCCATGCCTCGCTCTGTCTCACGTTTACCAAATACCAGTGGGCGAATACCATTTGGATCACGAAACGCCAGCATACCGTGTCCAATAATCATTGCAATTGAGGCATAACCACCTACAACTTTACTGTTAACCGTCGTGATTGCAGTGAAGATATCGTCTGGTTCAAGGTTAAGCTTATTTGGCTTCGCTAGTTCGTGAGCCAAAATATTTAATAACACTTCAGAATCTGATGTCGTATTAACATGTCGTTTTGCAACATTGTATAATTCGTCTTTCAGCTTCGCTGCATTTGTTAAATTACCATTGTGTGCCAACGCAATACCGAATGGTGAATTAACATAAAATGGCTGCGCCTCTGCTGAGCTTGAACTGCCAGCTGTTGGGTAACGAACATGGCCAATACCCATAGTTCCTTGTAAACGCTTCATATGGCGCGTGTGGAATACATCCTTCACTAAACCATTGTCTTTACGTAGGCTAAACGTATTGTTATCGATTGTAATTATACCTGCAGCGTCTTGCCCACGGTGCTGTAATACAGTTAAACCATCATAAATAGCTTGGTTTACCGGGGTTGTTCCGACTATACCAACGATACCACACATGTTTTCTATCCTCGCCTGCTAAGGGGGTTATTGAGTTAAAAAGCTTGAATTCGTTTGAAGGTAATCAAAAAACCATTCAATGATAAAGCTAAACTCTGGGATCAAATTTGAACTACTCCACCACGACGTACTAGGCGCTGCGGTAAAGGCATCGAGAAAAAATAATATAGCGCTAATAATTAATACGCCTCTTAGCGCACCAAATACTAACCCTACGATACGATCTGTACCTGATAATCCGGTTCTTTGAACTAGCTCTCCGAGTACGTAGTTAACTATGCTCCCTACAACAATAGTTGCTATAAACAAAATAGCAATCGCTGCGGCATTACGTACTAGGGGTTCGGAGATATTAGATAAAAAAGCGGCAAGGTGCTCGTAGAACATACTTGAAATAAAAAAGGCGGCGGCCCACACAGCTAAAGACATTGCTTCTTTAACAAAACCGCGTATTAAACTTATCAGTGTTGAGAGAGCAATAATACCAATGATGGCGTAATCAACCCAGACCATAATCACCTGCAATTTTTAATTTCGCGCGCATTCTATAAAAGGTTTCAACTAATTGCCAGATCATTTTGCAATTTCAAACTGAGTCACCTTACCGTCTAGTTTGGTTAGTTTCTTCAAACTCGGTAATTGTGATTGCAGTTTATCCTTATCTAAGTCGGGCCCAACAAATACTTTGGTAAGCCAGCCCGATGGCGTTTTAATAGGCTGGGTAAACGCGGTGAACCCGCCATCCTTTAACTTTTTAAGCAGTGCGTCAACATTTGCTTTGTGCGAAAAGCTACCCAATTGAATCACATAAGCGAACTCATTTAAGTTTGACTCAGGTTTACGAATTGCTACCTTTTCAACAATTTTTTCAGCGGGTTTTATTTCGTTTACCTCAGGCGTTGGAACTGCTTCATTACCTTGATTAGCCGTATTCTCAACTTCCGAGTTATTGTTCACTATCTCAGTGTTCGCCTGTTCAACGACAATTTTCTCAACAGGAATTTGTTGTTCATCTTGTTGTGTTGTTAAGTCGATCGCTTCTTCTTCGATCACCGGTGTTGTTGGCAACTGTTCTGATATTGTCTGTGAGGTCATTTCTGGGTGAACTGTCTCACCTGTAAATGATGGTCTTTCTGGGATTGTTTTAAACACTTCCGTTTTTTGAACCTTTTCGCCATCAAGAATATTGGGTATAAACACCACCGCGGCAATCACAACAATTGTTGTGCCTACCAAGCGGTTTATAAAACTTGGGTTCACTCAGTCTCTCCCCTGTTTTGCCAAAATTGAATTGCATCGGCAACAGTGTAAAACGAGCCAAAGATAATTAGCAACTCTTGCTTTGTTAAATTTGGAACGGCTTCGCTCATTGCAGTGCTAACAGAGTCATATTCTTCAACTGAGTTAATACCAGCTTTTATCATGACATCTTGTAACTGCGAAGCTTGCGCTCCGCGAAAACAGTGCAAAGACGCCAGTGACCATGTATCGACTACACCCTTAAGTTCATTAACCACACTGAGCTGATCTTTATCTTGCAACATGCCGCAAATTGCATGAACCGCAACCCCTTGACTCTTGTATTGCGATAATTTTTGTTTTAGATAGCGCGCTGATTCGGGATTATGAGCAACATCAACAAATATGTATTGCGTATCTGACAACGCTTGAAAACGACCTTCAACCTGCAAGTTCGCTAAGGTTTGAATAACCACATCAACAGCTGGAAGTAAGTTTAGCCGAGCTAAAGTTGTCAGCGCAGTTGCCACATTTTGACTTGGAATGCGAGGAGTTGCGCAGGTTAAAGACAATTGCTCGCTTTGATAATTAAATATTTCACCATCATCACTAAAACAATACTCACTGTTGGCGCGAACCAAATCAGCTCCAACCTCGTTTGCATAGCCAATAACAGAATTCGGTATATTCAAATCCCCCACCACAGCGAGTATATCTTTTCTAAATATACCAGCTTTTTCACGACCGACTAATTCACGCGTATCACCTAAATATTCTTTATGGTCTAAATCAATCGTTGTAACGATTGAGGCCTCCGGTGAGACGATGTTTGTAGCATCTAATCGCCCGCCTAATCCGACTTCAAGTAAAATGAAGTCAGGCTCAGTGCGTTTAAATATCTCTAGTGCCCCAAGTGTGCCATATTCGAAATAAGTAAGACTCGTCTGCCCTCGCCCTACTTCCAGCGCATGAAATGCATCAACATGATACGAATCAGGTAGTTCAGCGCCGTTAACTCGCACTCGTTCGTTATAACGAATAAGATGAGGAGATGCATAAGTGCCGACAGTATAGTTTTGTGTCAATAGTAAAGATTCTAAACAGCGCGCGGTTGTCCCTTTACCATTAGTGCCTGCAATTAAAATAATGCGACTTTTGAGATCGAGTAAACCCATTTTATGCGCGACTTCAGATACGCGCGAGAGACCCATATCAATGTTTTTTGGATGAATGCCTTCTAAATAAGAAAGCCAATCACCTAGGCTAGATGATTGGCTTGGAACAAATTCTGTCATGTTAAAACTTGAGTAGCTGCCAATTAGGCAATTCTATGCTCTTGTTCGGTTGACGGCAAGCTCATAAACTTAGCAACCATGCGCGCCAATGTATCGCGCATCTCTCTGCGGTCAACAATCATATCAATTGCGCCGTGTTCAAGTAAGAATTCACTGCGTTGGAATCCATCTGGCAGAGTTTCGCGTACAGTTTGCTCAATAACACGTGGGCCAGCAAAACCTATCAACGCTTTTGGTTCAGCAACGTTAATATCACCAAGCATAGCCAGTGACGCAGATACCCCCCCCATCGTTGGGTCTGTCAATACCGAGATAAATGGAAGCCCTTGCTCGCTCATTTTATCCAGTGCCGCACTTGTTTTTGCCATTTGCATTAATGACATAAGCGCTTCTTGCATACGTGCACCGCCTGACGCTGAAAAACAGATTAACGGCATTTTACGCTCTAAACATACATTCACTGCTTCAACAAAACGAGCACCAACCACTGACGCCATTGAGCCACCCATAAATGAGAACTCAAACGCAACTGCCGCAACCGGCACGCCTTTTAAACGACCCGTCATTGCGATAAGCGCATCTTTTTCACCACTTACCTTTTGGGCGCTTGAAATACGGTCGCTGTACTTTTTAGAATCTTTAAATTTAAGCACATCTTTAGGCTCATGCTCTTTGCCTAGTTCTACTTGCTCACCATCATCTAAAAACATTTCTAAGCGTTTACGAGCGCTAATACGCATATGGTGGTCACACTTAGGACATACATTAAGCTCTTTTTCTAATTCAGCTTTATAAACAATCGCATCGCAATCGTTACACTTTGCCCATACACCTTCTGGGATTTCCTTTTTATTCGACGCTTTAGCTGTTTTAGGTAAGATTTTTTCTAACCAACTCATTCGTAACTCTCTTAATGCTTATTCTGTCACTTCTGCAACTTGCAGATCATTTTTGCAATTAAACCACTATTTTGACAACTTATGTATAAAAAACTGGTCTGTTGTGTCATAACTTGGTCGTCAAATATGTGAGATATTCTAATTACTGCAAGCTATCTGGTAAAAATAACGGTCCAGGATGGCTTGTCGGAATATCCCATTTCTCTGGGTAATCAACCTCAACTAAATAGAGTCCGCCTGGCTTTGCCGTTGCGCTTGCCTTAGTACGGTCTTTTAAATCCAGCACTTCTTTCATCCAACTAGATGGATACTTTCCAGCACCTATATCGATCAAACAGCCGGTAATATTGCGAACCATATGATGCAAAAACGCATTTGCCTTAATATCAATCACAATAAAGTCTTCAAATCGTTCGATATTTAAATGGATAACATTTCGAAACGGTGAATTTGACTGGCAATGGACCGCTCTAAATGAGGTAAAGTCTTGTTCACCCACTAAATACGGACACGCTTCACGCATTTTTTCAACGTCAAGAGGCACATGGTAATGACTGAGCCCGGCACGCAAAATACCAGGGCGATAGGTACTATTATAAATAATATAGCGATAGCGCCGTGCCGTGGCGCTAAAACGAGCGTGAAAATCATCGGCAACAGGCTTTGCCCAGCGAATCGCAATATTATCAGGTAGCTTAGCATTAACACCTAGGGTGTATGACACCATTTCACGTTTTGCCGTAGTATCAAAATGCACAACTTGGCCTGTGCCATGAACGCCTGCATCTGTACGACCTGCACAATGTACCTCAATCGGCTGATTACAAATACTCGACAGGGCCTGCTCTAGTTCCTGCTGTACACTGTTTACGTTTTTCTGACGTTGCCAACCAAAATATGACGAACCATCATATTCGACACCCAGAGCTATTCGCATAATAAATCACTAAAAATTACAAAGGCTGCATTATACCCAATTGTACCGATGAGTACTATATCAAGGGGCAATTACAACACCGAATTCCACGTAGTAACAGACTCATTGACCAACTTATAAAAATCCAAAAGCCAGCGCGAAGGCTGGCTTTCAATCTTGTTAAGACAAACTAATTAAGATAATTTATTTTTCAGTGCTTCGGCTTCAGCATGCACTTCTAACGGCCCTTTCTCAAGCACCTCTTCAATCACTTTCAGGGCGTTTTCATTATCGTCAATTTCTAAGTACGCTCGCGCTAAGTCGAGTTTTGCCGAAAAACCACCGTTTTCTGCATCCACGTCGGTTGCATCTTCGCCAGCGAGTAAGTCGTCAAAATCACCTAAGCCTACATCCATATCAACGTTTTTATAAGGCTCTTCTTCAAGTTCAAAATCATCGCTTTCGTTTAACAATGACTCAATTTCTAAAAACTCACTATCTGCATCGAGATCCTCTTCAATTTCGAGTGGTTCAGCGTTAGGTTGCTCCGTGAGCAAGTTATCGAAATCGATATCAAACTCGTTAACATCAGTGTCAACCGGCTCTTCGTTATCTTCGAGTTCGCTCAAGAGTGAGTCAAAATCGGTATTTTCTAAATCATCTATTTTAAGATCTTCATCAAATGATTGTGAGGTATTCTTAAGTTCCTGCTCTAGCTGCGATATTTCATCTTGGGGTGGGCTCACTTCAATATCTTGCAAGCTTTCATCAATTAATTCCTCGCTGGTAATGAGGTCGTCTTTAAGGCCAAAGTCATCATCGATATCGTCAAAATCTCCTTGCGTTAACGATGCTTCAAGCTCTTGTTCTGCTTGTGACTGCTGCAACGGTGAATCATCAATTTCAGCAAATGCTTCGCTCAACTCCAGCTCAGGGTATTCGTCTAGTTTCTCACTTGGACTATTCGCATGAAACTCTTCATAAATTGAATCCTGATCGCCCGCTTCTTCTAACGACAAGTCAACATCGAGCGGGTTATCGCCCAAATCGACTTGTTGTGAATGCTCACCTTCACCAAGCTCTTCATCAAAGTAGCCCATATCAAGATCGAGGTCGTCTAAACTTTCATCAAGTGCCTCAACCGAAATCGGCGCTTCATTTTCTTTTGCCTCTACGTTGTCGGCGAGAAGTTCTTCAGTTGCCGTCTGCTCGTTTGCAAGCTCATCATTTACAGGCTCGTCAAGTAGAGGTTCATCAATTTCAATAATATCTTCATCAATGTTCTTGTCGGTGTCTTCACTTAGCGATTCGGTTTCTAAATCGACGCTTTCGTTAAGCTCATTTAATAATGCTTCGTTGTCTTCTAACGCTTCATTAAGCTCAATATCGTCGCTTACAAGGGTATCGACGTCAATTTCTTCATCATCATTTTCGTTCGTTAACTCTGCATCTAAATCGACTTGTTCGTTAAGTTCACTTAGCAGCGTCTCTTCATCGATAAGCTCTTCATCGATAGCCTCTTCATCGATAGGCTCTTCGTCTATAAGCTCCTCATCGATAGTCTCTTCATCTACAAGCTCTTCACTGCTGAGTGCTTCATCAAGTTCCGTGTCATCGACATCATTTGTATCCAACGCATCATTTAACGGTGTTTCACTATCTAACAGTACCTCTTCTTCAAGATCACCTAACGACAACTCATCCTCTGATAAAGCATCGTTCGAGTGTGCCTCTTCAGCAAGTAAGTCGCCACTATTATTTTCGTTAGGTAACTCTGAGTGTTCATCAATTTGCTCGTTGAGTTCGTTTAAAAGTGCAGTTTCATCTGCAGACTCTTCGTCAACAACCTCTTTATCTACCAGAACTTCATTGGTACGATCTTCGTCTAGCACATCCTCATTGTCGAGCTCACCTTCAAGCATCTCCTCGACCGAATGTGCGCCACTGTCGAGCAAATCATCGTCATCTTCGCTTTGCAATTCTGAGTGACCTTCGCCTTGCTCGCTGAGCTCATTTAGTAGTGTCTCTTCATCGATAAGATCCGCATCTGCGTCACTAATTTCATCGCTTGTTTCCCCGTCAGTGATAAGCGCGTCATTTACAGTCTCTTCATGCACAAGCTCTTCACTCATAGCCTGGTCTTCTGCAAACTCATTATTTTCGAGCTCATCTGGCAATTCCGACTCAGTGTCTAGCTGTGTCTCAACTAATTCATCATCTGCAAGCGGTGCATCACCTAAATCATCTAACGAGTCTGGTAGCATCTCATCGAGTAACTCATTGTCCTGTGATAAGTTTTCATCTAAGTCTTCTTCATCAAGAGATGATTCTTGCTCTGTGTGTTCATCACTTTCTGACTCTGCTGATTCAGCTATGAGGTCTTCAACTAAATCGTCATCCAATTCGTCTTGCGGGTTTAACTCATCAAGTTCTGGTACCTGATCAAATGCACTGTGCTCATCAAGTGCATCTGGCAATTCCTGCATTAAGTCATCGTTGGTATCCGATTCAAGCTCAATTTGTTCATCGAGCAGGTCATCAATTTCAGCTATTTGGTCATCATCTAAAACGTCGTCGACATCTATATCGCTTGTTTCATCTGTAATATCCGCGAGTACATCATCGCCTAAATCACTTGCTGTAACTGACTCTTGCTCGAGCGCATCTCCTAAATCAATTTCATCGCTATCATCGACAAGCCCGTGCTCTAGTTCAACATCTGTTGAAGCGGGCTCGAGTTCAATATCATCTTCTAAGATTGCGTCAATATCATCTTCTGCAAGTATTGATTCTTGTTCTAGTTCTTCGTTGCCTGTTTGTTCGACAACGTCATCACTCAGGTCTTCAATCTCAATATCATCATTAATTAGCGCATCTTCGACTTGTGGTTCTGATGACATCTCGAGCAATGCATCAATGTCATCCGCTTCTTCAAAGCTTTGTGTCAATGTATCATCTAAAGATGTTGGCTCACTCGATTTATTTGCAGCTTCATTAGAGGCAATCAGTGCATCGATGTCATCAAGATCGATACTTTCTTCACCTTCAACCTCATCGATGAGTGCATCAATATCATCCATATCAAGATCTTCATCGAGATCAATACTGTCTTCTTTGTCTGCTTCGCTTGTCGATGTTGAATCCGGCTCTGATTGCTCAGGAATATCTAGCTCAACATCACTATCAATCAGAATATCATCAATATCGATATCCGTGCCCATATCGTCATCTTCGGTCGCTTGAGGCGCGGCGTCAAAATCTTGTTGTAGTATCGCATCTATATCATCTTCACTGGCGTCTTGTGACATATCAGGCACTAAGTCTTCACTATCAGAGCCAGTTTCAAACTCATCAAGGTCAGTATCATCACTCAATAAGCCATCGAGCTCATCCTGATCAAGTAACGTATCAAGCGATGATTGTTCAAGAGCAGGCTCATCTTCTTCATAAAGAATATCGTCAGGTTCAGGTAGTTTGTCATCAAGCTGAATTGCATCGTCAAGGCTGTCATCGAGCGGTTCATCAAGTAAATCGTCAAGCGGATCGTCAAGTACGTCATCAAGCAAATCATCTGTGTTACTAACACCTAAGTCGGCCGTAAGATCATCGCCTAAAGCATCATCCATTAACGGCTCTGGTGGCGCTGTTGCTTTTGGTGTATCAAATATCGGTTCTTCCGGTTGCTCATTGGCCACTTTTTTACGGCGAATAACCATGACTACGGCAACAATCAGTAGTAGCGAGGGAATAACTGCAAGTGCAATTAATACATACGGATTATCAAGCAGCTTTGCAAAACTAAACGCTTCTTCGTCTGCCTTTAATTTTGCCCGTTGTTCTTCGAGCATTTTATTTTGCTCTGCTAACAGCTTGCGCATTTCTTCAAGCACTAAACTGTCTTTATCAAGCTGCTCTTCAACGACCTCCAACTTGCCCGAGATACTTGTAACTTGGCGCTTTAATTTTTCATTTTCTTCAAGGATGGCTTCAACATTATCAACTGACGATTTAAACTCGGTTTTTAAAGCATCTAGCTGATCACCTTGATCTTGTTTAATTTGTTTAAGTTCTGCTTTGATTTCAGATTTTGCATTATCAACATCCGATTTTTTTGCTTGAATTGATTGCTCTGCGACTAAATCGATATCTTGTTGAGACAACGAGCCAGTTTGCTTTTTTTCCCACAGCTGGTCGTCTAGTTCTGATTTTTCTTGTGCATATGCGGCGTTGATACTGCGAATTTCTTGAATCGAAGGCATGCGTAAGTATGCGCCGACTTTTAAGTGATTAATATTATTGTCTAAAAATGAGTTTGGGTTTTTTTGATACAGTGCCTGCATCACTTGGTAAATAGATACCGAATCGTTCGGTCGTAATTTTGTCGCTAATCGCCACAATGTATCGCTTTGTCTAATCGGCCCATAAGTGTGCCCTTGCTCACCTATATCGACATTTTTCGGACCTTTAAGTCGCGTATTATCATTTGCATAACCATCGGTGGTGACGATTACCATAAACACAAATAAAATCGAAACAAAGCAACGCATGTTAACCCTTAAATAATCAGCCTTTGCAACCGGATACGCAAAGTGTCTTCTTTTTATTATGCAAAATACGCGCCACGAAAAAGCTGCTCAACCTTTGCAAGTTGCGTGGTACGCGTCTTTAAACCTGAGTAAAACTATAAACCAGATATCGTTGAATATCCATCAAATCGCTTTAATACTAAGAGCTTAGTATTAAAAATAAGCAGTCGAATTTAATTCAAGCTAATAAGCTGTAACTAAATGAGATTTTGGTATGAAAGTGCCTGATAGCGCGGCGCTGAGCAGAACATCTAACCACAATATTATTGTGAGGCAGATAAAGGCAAGGTTAAGGCAAAACCTTGCCATAAAAAGTGACTTAGTTATAAATAGCTTTCAATCAACTTTTCAGCGATTTGCACACTATTTGTGGCAGCACCTTTACGTGTATTGTCAGACACAACCCACATATTTAGACCATGCGGATGAGAAATATCTTGACGTAATCGACCCACATACACAGTATCACTGCCACTTGCATCGCTAACAGGTGTTGGATAATCTTCAGCATCGTCAATAAGTTCAATGCCTTGTGCATCATTAAGCAATTGCTTTACTTGTTCAATATCGTAAGGCATACGCGTTTCTAAATGAATCGCTTCGGCATGGCCATAAAACACAGGAACACGAACTGCGGTTGGATTAACCGCAATACTTTGATCACCGAGTATTTTTTGAGTTTCCCAAACCATTTTCATTTCTTCACGGGTATAACCATTGTCTTCAAAGGTGTCAATTTGCGGGATCACATTAAATGCAATTTGCTTTGGAAACACATCATTTTCAAGCGGTCGCGCGTTCATTAAATTGGCTGTTTGCTTAGCAAGTTCATCAACCGCTTTTTTACCGCCGCCCGATACTGACTGATAGGTCGATACATTAATACGTTCGATACCAAATGCATCATAAATTGGTTTAAGTGCCATCACCATTTGAATCGTCGAACAATTTGGATTTGCAATAATATTGCGGTTACGAAAATCTGCCAAACTCATTTCATTCACTTCAGGTACAACCAGCGGAATATCGTAGTCATATCGAAAATGTGATGTGTTATCTATCACCACGCAACCAGCTTCTGCCGCAATTGGCGCATATTTTTCTGAGACACTGCCGCCTGCTGAAAATAAAGCAATGTGCGCGTTCGCGAAATCGAACGTTTCTACATCAATCACTTCAATTTCTTCGCCATTGAACGAAATATCTTCGCCCGCACTGCGCTCACTCGCCAACAAATACAGCGTATCAACAGGAAACTTTCGCTCCGCGAGTGTTTCAATAATCTGACGGCCCACTAAGCCTGTCGCACCCAGCACGGCTACGTTGAATTTTTGTGACATGTTTATTCCTCTATAACATTAAAGCCTAAACGACTTAATGATTCATTTAATATGTGATTTCGCGTGTGCACCTGCACGGTACTAAATTCGCGTCGACCTGGATAGCTTTTACGCAGTGTATCAAAGCCAATCTGTTCGATACCCGCTTTCATTAAACCAAAATCGCGGCGTACATCGTAAACGCTATGAACTAAATTTGTGATGATAGTCTCATCGGCATTATCTGCCAACATAACCTTTTGCAACATAGGAGATGGTAAAAAATCGCTCAATGTATGTTTAGGTTCAATATCTAACTGTTGACACAATGCCATGTAAAGCATTTCAGTACCGCGTGCTTTGCCTTCGAGTGTGTGGCCAGCAATATGTACTGAACCAACACGGACATAAGGTAGCAAAGCCAACTCGATATTCGGTTCGTTTTCCCATACATCAAGTACCAATGATAAATCATTGTGTAACTGCATTCGCTTTAACAGAGCACAGTTATCAATCACTTCTCCGCGACATGCATTGATTACTATTGTACCGGACTTTAATGCATTTATTTTAACTTCGTCAAGTAGATACATTGTGGCATTGTTGCCATCGCGAACAAGGGGGACATGATAACTAATAATGTCAGCACGTTCTAAAATTTCGTCGTGGCTGACAAAGCTCGATATGTTTTCAGCCTCTCGGCGAGGCGGATCGCAAAGTAAATAAGGTATGTTAAGCGCTGCAAGTTTTTCTATCAAAATACGGCCAATATTGCCCACACCCACAATGCCAACGGTTTTTTGCGATAAATCGAAACTATCTTCTTGTGCCAAGGCCAGCAAACTGCTTATTACATATTCAGCAACGGCGACTGCATTACAACCGGGCGCGCTTGAAAAGCCAATGTTGTTTTGCGCTAAGTAAGCTTGGTCAATATGATCGGTACCAATCGTTGCGGTGCCAACAAATTTTAGCTTGTTAGCATATTGCAGCATAGTCGCGTCAACTTTGGTAATTGAGCGAACTAACAGGATGTCAGTCTCTTTTAGTTGTTCAGCCGTCAAATCTCGACCAGCAAAACGTTCTATGGTGCCCAAACCGTCGAAGTACTCTTCGACAAGTGGCATATTTTGGTCAGCGAGTATGCGCATAACGAGCCCTAACTTTAAAAAAGGCATATTGTACGCGCATAAAAAAAGCCACTCAATCACTTGAGTGGCTTAAATACAAATAATTAAGCTAAATTAGCCTTTATACTTTTGCATTACGAGCGTTGCATTCGTACCGCCAAAGCCAAAGCTGTTTGACATCACAGTATTAATTTCAACGTCACGTTTTTCTGTCACGATATCAAGACCTGCAGCTTTTTCATCAAGCTCATCAATATTAATTGATGGTGCTACAAAGTTGTTGTCTAGCATGAGTAGTGAATAGATAGCTTCGTGAACACCTGCAGCACCAAGCGCGTGACCTGTCATTGCTTTTGTTGCACTAATTGCTGGCGAGTTGCCACCAAACACTTCTTGAATTGCGCCAAGCTCTTTAACATCACCAACTGGCGTTGACGTGCCGTGTGTATTTAGATAGTCAACACCACCTTCAACACCTTCTAATGCTTGTTGCATACAGCGAACCGCACCTTCACCAGACGGCGCAACCATATCAAAACCATCAGACGTTGCACCATAACCGACAATTTCTGCGTAGATTTTTGCACCACGCGCAAGCGCATGCTCTAGTTCTTCAACAACAACGATACCGCCGCCACCTGAAATTACAAATCCATCACGTGCAGCATCGTAAGTACGTGATGCCTTTTCTGGTGTGTCATTATATTTAGTTGATAGCGCCCCCATCGCGTCAAATTCCATCGCTAGCGTCCAGTGTAGTTCTTCACCACCACCTGCAAATACAACATCTTGCTTACCAAGTTGAATTTGTTCTACCGCATGACCAATACAGTGCGCAGACGTTGCACACGCTGAGCTAATTGAATAGTTAACACCTTTAATTTTAAATGGTGTTGCTAAACATGCTGACGCGGTCGATGCCATTGTACGCGGCACCATATACGGACCTACGCGCTTTACACCTTTTTCACGTAAAATATCGGCAGCTTCTACTTGGTTTTTAGATGAACCACCACCCGAACCAACTACAAGGCCAGTACGTGGATTTGATACTTGCTCTTCAGTTAAACCCGAATCTTCAATAGCTTGATCCATTGAAATGTATGAAAATGCAGCCGCATCACCCATAAAACGCATCGCTTTACGGTCAACCACAGTTTTTGGATCTAAATCAATGCTTCCAGATACGTTTGAACGTAACTTTAAGTCAGCAAATTCTTGATTAAACTCAATACCAGAACGTCCAGCTTTTAAAGACTCTAATACTTCTTGTTTGTTATTACCGATACTTGAAACGATACCGATCCCGGTAATTACCGCTCTTTTCATGGAAGTTCCCCTAGTTTTAAAACTTAATTGCGCCCTATTCTACGGATAAATTCCGTGTAACTGGTCAGCTTTCATTAAAATTTGTTTTAGTTGAGACCATTAAACTATGATTTTGTTCATATTTGTAGCCTCGCACTTAATTTTGATCAACTTTTCTAAGAATTTTAAGTACAATAGCGTCAATTTCACCCTAGTTTGCCTCAGACTCTCGTCTGTCACCTTAAGACCAATCGCATACATTTGCTGATAATGGCGAGTTTGAATGCTAAATTAAATCGGTTACACACTATGATATCTAACGCTAAAATCCATTTTAACCAATCTGGCACACCTGTTGCTGATTCATTCGACGACGTTTACTTTTCAAATGACAATGGTTTAGCCGAATCAGATTATGTATTTTTTCAAAATAATCATTTAATGCGGCGTTTTGCTGAGCATGATCAACGCCATTTCGTTATTGCCGAAACCGGATTTGGTACTGGGCTTAACTTTTTAAATACATGGCAACAATTTTTAAATCATCCAGATAAGAATATTGATACGCTGCACTTTATTAGTTTTGAAAAATTTCCTATTGCACATGACGATTTAAAAGCAGCATTAGCGGTATGGCCAGAACTTGCGCCATTGGCTGAAAAACTATTAGCGGTTTACCCCATTGCTATGGCTGGCTGCCACCGCCTCCAATTCGATAACGGCAAAGTTATTTTGGATTTATGGTTCGGCGATATTCAGGAAACCTTGCCGCAGCTTTGCTACCAACAAAGCGGCATTGTAGATGCTTGGTATTTAGATGGCTTTGCACCTAGTAAAAATCCTGAAATGTGGCAACAAAGCCTATTTAACGCAATGGCCAATTTAGGCCGAAAAAATGCAACCTTTGCCACATTTACCGCGGCTGGGTTTGTTAAACGCGGACTGATTGAAGCGGGCTTTAACGTGACAAAAGCAAAAGGTTTTGGCCGTAAACGAGAAATGCTGGTCGGTCATTTGCAAAGCGCCACCAGCGCGGCGAATCAAACCGTGTATTTTGAACGCCAATCACAACATTGTGATCATGTAGCGATTATTGGTGGTGGCATTGCATCAGCCAGTATGGCGTATGCACTAGCAAAGCGCGGAGTAAACACCACCATTTATTGCAAAGACCCACAACTTGCGATGGGTGCCTCACATAATGAACAAGGTGCACTTTACCCCCATTTACAAGCAGACTTTAACAGTGGCAGCGAGTTTTACGCACACAGCTTTTTATATGCCAAGCGCCAGTATCAAGCACTTGTCGATGCAGGACATGAGATTGCCCATCAATGGTGTGGAGTGCTGCTGCAGTCAATAAGCGACAAAAAGCAGGAAATCCATCATAAAGTGGCAAGCAAAGAAAATTGGCCAACGGCGCTAATTCATGCCGTTGACGCCAATCAAGCGAGTCAAATAGCCAACACGTCGCTGCCCTACCCGGGCCTTTTTATTCCGTTAGGTGGCTGGCTTAACCCGCCCCAGCTAGTTGATGCAACGATTGCTGAAGCACAAAAACTAGCAAGCGTTGAGGTCCGCTTTAACACCCAAATCGATGCGATTCATTGTGCCAACACCCAACTGACGCTAAGCGCCAACGGTCAAGAAGTTGAGCAAGTATATAGCCAAGTCATCATTGCAGCGGGAGAGCATAGCGAGCAGTTTACGCAAACAAACGACTACCCACTGCGTGCAATTCGCGGTCAGGTGTCGTCAATACGCGCAACCGAAACATCACGAAAGCTTGCTACGGTGATTTGTCACAAAGGGTATGTTACGCCAGTTTATAACGACTTACATTGTGTAGGCGCAACATTTGAAAAAGATTCGAAACTGAGAGACATTCGAAGTGCCGATAACGAAGCAAATCTCACCCAGCTTCACACATTTTATAAAGATAATACGTTTGCCGACGATTTGGCCCAGGTTGAGTTTGCCAAAGCCGCAATACGCTGCACAACTGACGATCATCATGCGGTTGTTGGTGCAATCCCCGATACAGCGCATTTTATCGATTGTTTTGACGGACTTAGAAAAGGACAAACCTATAACCACAAACCGTACCATAGTGAACATAAAGGGATTTATTTTCTGACTGGATTTGGCGCTCGAGGTTTATGCACAGTGCCGCTTGCAAGCGAACTTTTATGCGCAGAGCTACTTAATGAACCTTTACCTACTGCGCAGCACATTGCTGATAAGTTACACCCTAATCGCTTTTTAGTTAAAGACTTAAAACGCAGCAAAATTTGATATTCGGTAATTTAGCAATGTTTGAGATAGCGCAAAACTGATTTTAAGAATTGCGCTATGCTTTATTATAAATAAATTTATTGATGATAGAGCAAACCCGATGAGCCAAACTGTATCCGACATCATGTCGCAAGATGTGATTAGCTTAACCCTCGACGCCACAATGTTTGACGCCCATGAACTCATGAAAGAAAGTAATATTCGGCATATTCCGATTACTGAAGACAATGCCTTTTACGGCGTGGTTACGCAAAAAGCAATTTTATCTAAAGTAATGTTTCTGCTGGACAAATATGGGGTTAATGCGCTACAAAGAAGAGAAAAATCGATAAAAATTTCAGAACTAGTCGATAAATCCGTTATTTTTGCTAGTAAAGATATGCCGCTTAGCGAAGCGGCGCAATTTTTTCTAAATCACCGGCATGGCTGTTTACCTGTTGTTGATGCACAGAATAAGCTACTCGGAATTGTCACTTCGTCTGATTTTGTTAGGCTATCACTGGAACTGCTACAAAAGGAGTAAACCATGTTTCGCAAACCACTTAGCGCACTTGTTCTAGGAACAATGATATTCGGGTTTATGGCCTTGAGTACACCAGCATATGCAGATATCACAACTGTACCCTTGCCCTCAAATACTGAAGTAAGAATGCAGCTTGATGATAAGTACCCAATGGTGCTGAGCGGTTTTGTAAAACAAGATATGAGTGATGTAATGGATTTTTATCAAAGTAACTTAGGTGAGCCACTGCAAGTAACAGAAGATATTAATCGCTATACCTATTTTTACGATTACCAAGGCAAAAAGCTCAGAGTCAGCTTTTATCAACAAGACATGTGGTGCGAAATCAGTATTATGCTTAGTGAGTAACTAAGCATATCGCGCGTAGAGTTACCCATAACATTAAAGCGGTACCGATTTATAAATATGGTATAGGGTTTTTATGCGCCTAATCAATCTCAGGTTTTGTAATTTGAATGACTACACGGCGGTTTTTGTTGCGCCCTAGAATATTATTATTCGTCGCTACATGGCGCTTTTCACCAAACCCTTCAACCGTAATACGATTGCCCTCAACGCCCTGTTCAATCATATACGCTTTTACTTGTTTCGCTCGTTGCTCAGACAAACTTTGGTTTTTGTAACGTCCGCCATAACTATCGGTGTACGACGCAATATACACAGATTCAACTTCAGGATCATTTTTTAAATACAATCCTATTTTATCAAGGCGCTTTTTAGATTCGCGAGTCAGTTCACTTGAATTACTTTGGTACGTCATAACCGTATAAGCAATGTCATCAAAGCTAAATGGCAGCATTTGATCGCGACATTGTAAAAACTTAACATAGTTTTCGCGAAATCGAACCGATGATAAAAACACCTTAATTTGGTCGGCTTTGTTTTGCCAGTCTTGGTAATGAAAAGTCGGGAAGTTTCCCTTTTCAAGTTCACTTAGTAACAACCAACTTGATGCTGAGTCTAGCTCACTATCAAACTGCTTTAAAAGCTTCATATTGGTAAGAGTGCGCGCACTTTGTCCGGGTTTCCAAACAGGCGGCACCGCGTACACCCCAGCCAAATCATAGCCGTCAGGTTGGACTAACATATCGAGCGTAAATTGAAGCGGCTTAGATTTGCTTGCGCGGGTCGTAAAATAAGCCTCGCCAAAATTTGGAATAGTATGGGTAAGCTGACACGCTAATTGATTTGACTGTTGCGTATTCCACGATGCGGTATCGGCTGAGGCGCCGTAATCTCGCATTGCACCTAATGTCGGTAGCGACATAGTCAACAGCAGTGGCAATCCAATTAACAATGTATATTTCATCTAATTTACAGCCTTTTTATTTCACATATCGCCAAAGAGAGCTGGCTTTTTGTTTACCAAGGGCGAATACCTGCCATACTCGCTAATAACAAAATTAATAAAGCAATATTCGTGCCCAATATTTAACGCATGTGCATCGCGTAGTTTTGTACAGGCGGTATACTTTATTTAACCAACTGCAACGCATTATCACAAAATTGCTAGCCAGAAGGATCACTCTTTTGACATAATAGTCGCTTAATCAGCTTTATAAAATGAACTATGTCAGAAAATACTCCTACGCTATTTGCACAGCGATTTCGCGGCTTCTTTCCTGTTGTTATCGACGTTGAAACGGCGGGCTTTAATAATAATACAGATGCATTGCTTGAAATAGCAGCAACCACGCTCAAAATGGATGAAAATGGGGTATTGTCGCTTGACCAAACTGTGCATTTTCACATAGAACCATTTGAAGGTGCCAACATAGAAGCAGCCGCGATTGAATTTAATGGCATTGACCCTTTCAGCCCACTACGAGGCGCGGTGCCTGAAGCCGATGCTATTAAAGAAATATGTAAAGCCGTGCGTAAAGCGCAAAAAGCAGCAGGTTGTCAACGCAGCGTTGTAGTGGCACATAACGCAGCATTTGACCATGGCTTTTTAAATGCAGCCATTGAGCGCAACAACATAAAGCGTACACCATTTCATCCGTTTGTTAGCTTTGACACCACCTCATTAGCAGGTCTGGCACTTGGCCAAACTGTACTCGCGAAAGCGTGCCGCGCAGCGGGTATAGACTTTGACAATAGCCAAGCGCATAGTGCGCTATATGATACCGAGCGTACAGCTGAACTTTACTGCTATATTGTGAACAAATGGCAAGCGCTTGGTGGTTGGCCTTTGCCTAACGAACAACATGACACACAACAAAGCGAAGCGCCTGACGCAGAATAAAAACGTTTAAAAAGGCAAACAAATAAGGTGTTAGCATAATCACACTAACACCCCACCTATCTATTTAAACCAATCGCAAATGGCTAAATATTGAATTTAGATGTCGCATCGAGCAAATCATCCGACAGGCCATGTAAGTTGCTCGCAACCTCCCTCACCTGTTCAAGCGACTCTAACGTGCTGTGAAATGACTCATGCATATTCGATACATTATCGACCACCATTGCCGCCACTGAGGTTTGCTCTTCAGTCGCCGCCGCAATTTGCGCATTCATGCCATTGATTGACAATATTTGATTCGAAATCTTTTCAATCGACTCACCGGTTTTTTCGGCCGCTATCGCATTATTACGCGCTTTTTCCATCGCTTGGTTCATCGCACTGACTGACTCACCCGCAGCAGATGTAAGCGCTGTGAGCAATTCACGAATTTCATTGGTTGATTTTGCAGTGCGCGATGCCAATTCTCTTACTTCATCGGCCACAACAGCAAAGCCACGACCTTGCTCACCTGCGCGCGCAGCTTCAATCGCCGCATTTAAAGCAAGTAAATTTGTTTGCTCGGCGATGGATGTGATCACGTTAAGGATTTGCCCCACATTCTGGGTGTCGCTAGCAAGCTTATCAATTGTCGCGGCTGCAGTGTCAATTTCTTGGCTAAGGGCGCTGGATTCTTGAACTGATTGAGAAATTTGCGCCATACTAACTTCAACCTCACTTTCAGCCGACTTTGCAGCCTCAGCGGCTGTTGCCGCACTGGCAGAAATATCGCCTACACTCGCTTTCATTTCTTCCATTGATTGGCGCACAATTTCGGCATCATGAGTTTGTTTATTCGTCGCAGACTCCGCGTTTTCCATGCCTTGCACTAGTCGTGTGGAGTTTTCCATAAGTGGTGATACCACCGCAACTACATTTTCAACCGCCCCTTTAAGCAAGCCAATAAAGCCATTGAAATTGTGTGAAACTGCGCCTATTTCGTCTTTAGAGCGAACCGTTAAACGCGAACTCAAGCTGCCACCGCCATTGGCCAATTGCTCGAGTGACTTAGCAACATCTTTGGCCGATTGCGAAATACTATTTGCAATAAAAAATGCGAATGTGCCAATCACAAACACCGCCACAACAATCACGGCTAAGTTTATAATTAAGGTTGAATCCGAGCGATCAATGGTGTTCGCCACCAAACTTTGAAATCGTTCATCGGAACGTTGTTGATCCGCTTTTAAACTGGCGAGTAATTTATCAAACAAGTCCGACTTATTTTTCGCATCGGCTTGAATGCGAGAAAAATCGGCTGTGCCATCAATCATACCTTTGGCAATATTGTGGGCAATGTCGCTATAAGACTCAAGCGAGCGCAATTGGGTCGACGTACTCTCGTTTTCATCCAAACTTTGCAGTTCACGCAAGTTATCTTCAATCGATTTTTTTGTTTGTGTGGTATTTTGCAAGATATCTTCATCACCAAACGTGACGGCTTGCGTGTATTGCTCATCGAGTTTTTCTAATAAATATTTATTCGCGGTGGCGAGTTGAACCGTTTTATAACTGACTGTCGCGAGTTCTTCTAAAGAACGCTCGTTATCAATTAAGGTATTGTAATTATTAATTAAAATAACTATCAACAAGGTCACTGTTATCACTGTTAGAATATGAATTTTTTTTGTAATACTTAAGTCAGTCATCGAAAACGTTGCTGCCATTGTGAACCCCAAGGTCAAATTGTGTCATTCGTAGAGGTGAGCTTTTTCTTCTCACCCCTTTAAATTGTTGACTAAATTTCAGATTTTGCTAGCTAGTTTAAAAAATAGCCTATACTCATCAACGAAGCAATTAACAATTGTGTAACACAGGATGAAACTCATGAAAACAAAACTCGCGCTGGCAATTGCAAGCTGCATGCTTGCTGCCCCCAGCTTTGCTGAGGTTAATCTATCTGGTTTTGCCAGTATTAACGGCGGTAAAGTATTAAGTGGTAGTGGGGTCCCCCAATTTGGTATTGAAGATCCTATATTTTTAGCTGATTACCCGATAGTCAGTACTTACGACGAAGAATTCTCCTTAGAGCCTGAAAGTTTATTTGGCTTACAAATAACGGCCGACCTCGCTGACGGGTTAAGCGCAACAGCGCAAATTGTTGCGCGCGGTGCAAACGACTTTGATGCAAAGTTTGAATGGGCATATATTTCTTACGAGCTAAACGAAAGTTGGACAATACAAGCAGGTAAAAAGCGCTTACCACTATTTTACTATTCCGACTTTTATGACGTAGGGTATGCCTATGTATGGATGCGCGCACCAGCAGACAATTACACCTGGCAAATATTCAACTATAACGGCATTAACGCTTTATACACAGGTGAAGTAGGTGATTGGTCGCTCAGTGGTAATATTTATACTGGCCGCGAAGACGACGAGAGCAATAAACTGCTGTCGGAATTCTTCTTTGGCGAACCAACCCGAGAAATTTGGAAAGATATTGTGGGTGGCGTATTGCAAGCAAGCAACGACTGGCTTGAGATCCGCGGTACTTACATGACCTATACCAACCAACGCTATCGTAGCGGCGAACCCGTATTATGGGATGGCAAAGACGAACGTGAAGGCGATTTTTATGGCCTTGCCGTTAATGCCGATTTTGGTAACTTATTTATTCTCAGCGAATTAAACCGACTCGACCTTGGCGGTAAACTTGATACACGCATGCTCACTGTAGGCTACCGCATTGACAGTGTAACGCCGTTTATTTCGTACGCAGAGTTTGAAGAAGATTCAGCCGGTGGTGAAGAGCACAATACAACATCAGTGGGCATTCGCTGGGACTTTCATCCCGCAGCGGCCTTTAAAGTGCAATATGACAATGTCAATGATGAATCGTTTGACCTGGCTGTTGCCGGTGACAGCGAAGCAATCACTTTCGGCATTGATTTAGTATTTTAAAGGAGCAGCGATATGAAACTATTAACCTATCTAGTACTCTTATTTACCGTGTCGTTTGCCCATGCGGGTGTCGATGTCATTGTGCATCCATCCAATGGCGCAGCCCTTGACGCAGGTGCTATCAAAAAGATTTTTACCGGCAAATCAAAATCATTTCCTGATGGCAGTAAAGCGATTCCATTGACGCAAGTAGCGACTGCTGCCGCAACAGGCGAATTTAACGATAAAGTACTGAGTAAGTCAGCAAGCCAACTAAAGGCACATTGGTCAAAACTGGTCTTTACTGGTAAAGGCACACCACCTAAAGAAGCCGCAAACGACGCAGAAGTGCTCTCGTTGGTTGCCAGTAACCCTAACATTATTGGTTTTGTAACTAGTGGCAGTGCTGATGGCAGTGTAAAGGTTGTTCAATCGTTTTAACTTAATGTGAACACTCTTATCCGGCAGTCGCTTTATTATGCCCATAAAGCGACTGCTTATCGTTATAGGCATTTTTAGGATTTTCAACAATCGTATTCAAGTTAGTTATTTAGTAATTCGTTTAGAACAATTAAATTGCGCTAATAACGCTGCACATACAACTCTTGTGCTAACCTTTAATTAGAGGAGGCACACTATGAAACGACCACTACTATGTATCGCTGTAGCATTTTTTTCAGTAAACGCGTATGCGGGTGTTGATGTTGTGATTCATCCGTCAAATACCAATGATATAAATGCAAATGTGATTAAAAAACTCTTTATCGGTAAATCTAAATCATTTGCTGATGGCACCAAAGCTATTCCACTTACACAAACCGCCAATGCGCCAATAACCGGAGAGTTCAACGAACGAGTATTGAACAAATCGGCAACGCAACTCAGAGCACATTGGTCTAAATTAGTCTTTACAGGCAAAGGCACACCACCGAAAGAAGCGGCAAATGATGCCGAAGTGCTCGCACTGGTTGCGAGTAACCCGAACATCATTGGCTTTGTAACCAGTGGCAGTGCCGATGGCAGCGTAAAAGTGGTGCAAAGCTTTTAATTATTTTTAAGCTCCAATAAAAAATCCAGTAAAAACCAGCAAATAGTGGTTTAAACAGACCACTATTTGTTCGTTTAAGCGGATAACTGTAATAAAAGCGACTTTGTAGGTTGTCAGATCAAGAAGTTGCGCGTTATAATCGCCACAACTGAGATTGATTCAGATGAACCAAATTCAGGGGCTGATTAGGATTCGACGGGATTCATGAAGCCTAAGGTGCATGTCGAGGTGCGGCTGGCCTCGTAAAAAAGCCGTATTTAAAGTAATCGCAAACGACGATTCTTACGCTCTAGCGGCTTAATTCCCGCTAGCACTTCACTCACGTATTCTTGTGGACTGAGATTCGAAGTGTCACCCTACACAAGATCGCTGCGGAAACCCTGGCCGGGGTTGAAGGGCTAAAATTAAGCGGCCTCGCCTCTACTTATCGTGTACGTCCGAGATTTAGAGGTTAACCAAAAGACGATACTAAACATGTAGGACCGAAGGTCGACGCTTTTCGGACGGGGGTTCAAATCCCCCCAGCTCCACCACTTCAAAACCCACCAAGCCCCCACTACACGGGGCTTGGAAGGGGTTTTCACTACTACTCACCCACTAGCAACATACTACAAACCACAATTTTACTGCACACCTTATATCTAAAGGGCTTCAAAGCATTTGATGCATTTTTTCTATTCATCAAAAATAAGCCAAAATACACGATTAATGCACGAAAAAATCGCCAAATTTAGTGCTTACTACTAGGCTAAAATCTCTTTATTTGCTGGTGATAAACATGAATTCCGAAGATAAAAAAGCGATTGTTATGTTGCTCGATAATATAGAGTTACGTTCTAAACATACCATTGATGAACTTCAGCACCTCGTTAGGCAAATTGACTCAATTAAAGATTTAATTAAACGTAAAGATGTTCAGCTACCAAACTATGAACAAATAAAAGAATTAGTACAAAATGAAACTTCTTCACCTCGACCAACAAGTCCAAACGACTTGATAAGACGCGAAGAAGTTATAACTATGACTGGCCTATCACGTTCAAGTATATACACCCTTATGAAAAATTCTGAATTTCCATTAAGTATCAAATTATCAGAGCGTTCTGTTGCATGGCGGCGTGGTGACATTCAAAATTGGATAAGCAATAAAATCGCCTCTAATAATTAACCATTAAACAAATAGCCAAAAACCACTGCTAAAAAAGCAATGGTTTTTGGCTATCTGTCTTAGTTGAATATACTCTACTGAACTGCATTTTCCCGTTTTGATTTCTTTTGATATGCGTCAATGAAGCCACCTATTTTATCACCAAATTATAATTTTATCTTAATCTTTAAATGAGAGGGATATTGATTGCTATCTTTAAGTAAAATGTCCTATAGTCATTTATTTAAGTTACGTTTCCTTTCATTCAATCTATTAATATGCTTCTGTTCTATATCAATTAGAATGTTGTATTTTGAAGTCACTGCACTCATTTCAGAAGCCAGAGAGTTTTGCCAGGTTGCACCTGCTAAATTATCATTTGCATAGCTCGATTGCTTTTTAAGTTCTCGAATTTCACTATTCATAAGCCGTCTGTAACGTTGAATTTTTCCTTCATGTTTTGCTAAATCAGAGTTCACTTTTTTGAGCTCAATATAATTATCTATTCGTTTAAAATCATCTTCGTATTTAGAATTACCCGTATTCACTGATTTTGAACTATTAATAGCATTCAGATTCGCTCTATGATTATCAAGTGCTGTTTGCTCACCCGAAATTAGAGAGCGATACCTTTCTGTGATCGCTTCCATTTCAGAAGCTATAGCTTCAGAACGAGTCGCACCATAGAGATTATTAGCAGTCTTAACTGTCATGTTTTTCAAAACAGACATTTCAGTAGACATTTGTTTTCGATATTTTGCTATTTGAGCTTCACTTTTCAAGATTTTAGCTTTTATTTTTTTGGAATTGATGTAGTTATCAGTAGAGCTTAAATCTGTATTGTAAGGTTTTGAATGGTTAGATAGAGTATTTGAAGCTGTTGCCACTTTAATATCAACCTCTTCGGCTTCATTACCACATGGTTGATCACTAAACGTAAGTACACCATTTATTTCACATTTATAAATTGCAGCTGAAAGATTTAAAGCGCATAGTGCGAGTAGGAGTAGTAGAATCCGAATAATCATAAACAGTTCCCTCTGTGATGAATTTACTACAATAATAAAGTATCTCTGCTGAAAAACCAAATGTGACTTAATTTCGATATGATTTCTCTCCATTAACAAATAGCGGGCATTTTACCTTTTTATAGGTGCTATAATTTTGTACAGGAAAAATATAATTATTCGTGCTGTCGCGAAACCATCAAAATCTCGATTAACATGTTAGGCGGTGTTTTTCCCTTACCACCGCTTGATACTATACCCTTAAGGGAATAAATGGAGAAGAAAATGAAAAATACTATCTACTTAGTGTTAATCACAACAATGTTGAGTTATAGCTCTCTTGTGTCTGCAAATGGTGCTCTCGCAATAGATGGAAACCAAGGGGCTCGGTATGGCTTTTCCTATAATCATAGTACTATCTCTGACGCTCAAAATAGAGCAAAGCAGGAATGTGGGAGCGGGTGTTATGTTGTAAAAACTTTTTCCAGCGGGTGCGCGGCATATGCAGCTGATCAAGCGCACGGCAGTACGGCATATGGATGGGGTACAGCTTCAAGCTCAAATCAAGCGAAAAATACAGCTTTAAAATACTGCCGAAATTATGGAGGAACCAGTTGCGTAATTAGAGCCTGGGGTTGTAACTCTAATTAGGCCAACTAATGCATAAATGACTCCCGACGAAACAGCAGATAGCCGGAAACTATAATTTTTTGTGCCGTATTTGGCGGGAGAGATTGCTAAAAAGGCAGAGAAAAATGCGCAGGGTTATGAGTTAATAGCAATGTCCACATAATACTTTAAAATTAGCATCTATAGACTAAAGTTAAAAGTTAGTAATATAGATACTGGATCTTGAAAATGAAATATTTATTTTTAGTTCTCCTAATATTATTTATACCTTCAAAAGCTCAAGCTAACCCGCAATGCCTTGTAGCTGACGTAGAGAAAAAAGCTGAAAATGTGCACAGTTATGAAAGACTAATTGTAAGATTGAAAAATAGGTGTGATTTTGAAGTTAACGTTGTAGTTTGTATTGAAAGAGAGAATTACTCTTGGTATCGAGGAGTTGGAAGGCTCAAGCCATATAAATCTGATTGGTGGGAAGTTTACAAACCTTCTACAGAAAGACGTTATCATTATTATTGGCAAGCCACAACTGGAAGACAACAATATATACAATGCAATAGCTAGAATAACTTAATGCATTAAATTAAAGAGAGCCTCGAACTAACTAGTAAATAAAATATACAAAATAAATAGCCAAAAACCACTGCTAAAAAAGTAATGGTTTTTGGCTATTTGTCTTAGTTGAATATACGTTACTAAGCTGCATTCTCCCGCTTTGATTTCTTTTCATATGCGTCAATGTAATTACCGTAGTGTTGATAAAGCTGCTGCGGTGATTTATGACCCATGAGTTTAGTCAATTTCCATAGATTGATGCCTTCAGATATGTTGCGTGTAGCGAAAGTATGTCTTAGTTGATAGGGATACCGATATTTCACCTCCGCCTTTTCTAAAACTTTAGACCATTGATGCTTTCTAAAAGAGTCTTGATTCCAGTGTTCACCCAGACTATTGAGAAAAACATAATCGCTGTCATGCTTATTCATTTCTTCTTCAAGGAGTTCTGCAACTTCACGAGAAATCGGAATTGAACGCCTCCCACTCATTGTTTTTGTCCCCTTTGTTTGCTTTTCTACCACAGCTTCGTAGATATTAACCTCACGAGAGATTAAACAGACATCTTGCTTTTTTAGTGCAACCCATTCGCTGGAACGAACACCTGTAGCATTACAAAACTGAATAATGGCTTTTACGGTGCCTTCGCAGGCTCCAACAATCTTTTCGATTTCATTCGGAGAAAATGGAGTCACAGCATTATGTTGTTTACGAGCATTCACATTGCTTTCAACTTTAATATGCTTGCTAACTTTAAATCCGGCTACAGGATTTTGAATTATCAATTTATCGATAATTGCATCATCAAGTGCTGAGCGAAGAACTGACAGTCGATTAGAGATCGTTTTTGCCTTTACTTTGGTACTGGAAGCCTTTACAAAGTTCACCAACATCAATTGGTCTAATTCTGTAACCTTAATCAACCATAAGGGTTTTAAACCATTTCGTGATTTTTTATAACCTGTCACAGTTGATGGTGCTAACCCGCGCTCTTCAGCATTTTCAATATATCTATCAACATAATCTTTAACAGTCGCGCCAGTTACTGCACCGCCAAATAATTCCAGTTTTTTTGATTTTGGGAAGTAGTCAGCATAGAAAAAAGTGCCTTTCGCAATTTTATTTTTAATCTCACCTAGCATGTTGCTTGCTGAATTCAAGCCTTGTTGGTTAACTTGATAGCCAACTGTTTCTCGACATTGAACACCTTTGTACGTGAAGGCCAATTGAATTGATGATGCCACTTCATTGTTATAACGTAATGAGACACCACGAGCCTTCTTTAATTTTTCAGCATCTTTTTTTAAAATCATTTTCGTTCTCCAATTACAAAAACTCTAAACTGCCTTCACGCCACCACTTCTCAACTCCCTCTAGATCTATGGCCCTTTCTCTTACATTCTTATTTTTGTGATAATGCACTCCCAAAACCCAATGTCCTCGCTCAATCCGACGCTTAACAGCATTCTCATTTTCACCACTCAAAATACAATATTGTGATATTGGTACTACTCTTAACATTTATTTTCCTCAGGGGGGAGTTCCTCATTTTTTGGGAACTTAATTATTTTGCTTTAAATTGCAATGCAATTTTTAAAAAAGTTCACATCGCCGTATCTCTGGAAAATAATTTATCAGTGAATTTCTATTTTACGAAAAAAGGTTTTTGGTTAAATTATTCTGCAAATAAACCTTCCAGTCCTACTCTGAAGTAAATATGACAACAATTGTTAAAAGAAAAAACCCATGTGCAAAATGTGGCTCGCTTTATAACTACAAGTGCAGAAGTTGCGTCGGATGCTCAAAAAATAAGAGTCATATACAATACTCTAACCGCCTCACACTGATGGGGAAAAAGCGAAACAAAACTAGAAAGTTAGCAAAGCAAGCTGGTAAAAACACTTATAAATCTAATTGCAATAGATGCAGTTCTAACAAAAAATATGTCTCTAGTGCGGGTTGTATAAAATGCCACAAAGACAATGCTAAAAAGGCTTACACTAAAAAAAGATGCTCAGAAGAAAGAAAGCAAAGATTTGAGTTTCGTTATCAAATTACTTTCAATAGTTTGATGGGTTTTGATGGAACAGATGCAGAATGGTATGAGGCAGCTATTAAAAGCCCAAATTTTGAGAGGTCGATAGTAGAGTCGATCCGAAAAACGGGTAGAAATGATAAAAAAAGACAAAGGAATTATTACAAATTTATTGAGGGCACAAAAAAAGGCGAAAAAATACTTGAGCGACTTGACGCCTTAGAAAACAACCCTATTTATATTGCATACCTACATTTCTTAAGTCAGTATGAAAGATCACCAAAAAACGCCAAATGCATCTTCAATCTTCTGGAAGCCGAATTTAACATGCACAACATTGTGCGTAAAAGGCATAGTCATCATCCAAGTTACCCCAAAAAGTACTTCCTGTTTAATCCAAAAAAAGTGCCGGAAGGAGATAACTTTAAATTTTTTATTGAATTACAAATACTAAGAACGAAACTGAATAAGTGTGATTAACTGAATAAATCTTAACTTGAACTGTCAGAAGCTGTCGTTCGTAACGCTGCCAAAGCAGCAACCAAATAAAAGGCTTAAAATACCCTTTTGACACTGGTATTACTGTATGGCCTTTTTGCTGGTTGGTTTAATCCGTGATTATGTTTAAACGTTTAAAAGGCTCAATCATTCTGTTATGTTCAATAAAATGAAGGTCGCTCAATATTCAGCCTTTTTACTTCGCCACGTTTCAAAATTAATCTGAAACTAGATAAAAAGATAGATCTACTCGAGTAGTTTAAAATGAGGAGCAGATCTATGATCTTCAGCATCAAATATTAGGGCATTTGACCACAACTAAAGCAAACGCCACCTTCAACATGCCGAAACTGGCGCATGCCGTACCCGTGGCATCTTGGGCATGAACTGCTCCTAGAAACAGATCTTCGTGAATGCTGTCGCAGATTAATCTTAGAATATTCCTGTCGGAATTTATTTAAAGAAAGCATAACGTTACGAGCGCCTTCAGAGTCCTTATTTGAAAAATTTGCGTAAGATCTTGCAAGTTCTCTAATTTTGGCTTTTAACAGTTTTGGCTCTATTCTATGCGCGTCGCTTTCTTCTTCCTCTGCAAAATTAATGAATTTATAACGATTCATGGTTTTCAGTACGACAGGGCTGCTAACATAGCTGTGAGAAAAAGTCATTCGGCACTCTCCTTTAGCTCATTTACCTTCTCAAGGTCATAAAAAGTATTGTGGCCAGTAATGTCAGTGCGCTTTATTTTATAGTCAGAGAAACCGTTAGGTGTAACTCGATTCAATTCAACTACAGCTACCAGTTCAAATCTATTCGCATCAGTGCTAATCATTCTATCAGGTATAACTGATAGATGAGCGCTAATAGAAATGTAAATCGTCAAATTGTCAGCTTCTTCATAATCGACATCAACTACTTCGCAACCACTATAAACATAGTTGTATGACGTGTTACATACATCTTCAAGCTCAGTTTCTAGCTCTTGAATTAGCGGGCTGTTTGTTTGCGTTAAGTATTCTATTAGCTCTACAACATCGCTAAAACAATTATTTTCCTCGCCTGATAATAGAAGGTGACTTAAACTTTGTCGCTCATACTCGCTAGTTTTCTCGTAACCCAGTTCTTCGAGTCTATTTTTAACTCCGTCATAAGGGAGTAGTATATAAATATCCTCAAGAGGTGGGTTATCAGATTTCAGACTTGCATAGGATTTGTAACCGTAGGCCGCGCTAATAATCTCATAAACTTGAGAACGTTTAATGCCATGTTGCTTTAATAAATTTTTGTGTATTTCAAAAGAAACGCTGCTTATATTCATGATATTTTCCTTATTTTCATGCTCGATTATCGTCATCCGTTTAAACTGCGAGCAAACTAAGAAAATCATGTCAAAGTAGTTTTGTCAGTGTCGCAAATAGAGTAGGGTTTTTTAACTCGAATGAAAGTTGGGCACCCGCCCTTCTATTCATTAGTTAAATATGATTATTTTTATTTGTCAATATAAAAATTTAAAAAATATTTTTGCTTTTGTATATTCTTATTAGAGATTTTGTTAACTTTGGGAAAACAGAGTGTAACGAAAGCTTGATGATTTTGGAGAGGGACAATTGCAATTTGAGATTCATGAATTAACTGCCCATATCGAAACTTAAAGCACTCAAATTAAGTGGCACTATCGATAAAACAAGAGCTTGAGATATATATCAATGAATGTACGCAATTCGCACATGGGTGACTGTCAGATGAAGCCAAAAACTATTCACCGAAACTGTAATATCAAATACGAGTCCTCATCTTATGTTATTCACATAAATCTTTTAAGATTAGGTTACGAATTCCTTGTGTACAAATTTCAGTGTCGCCTCATGTCTTAACTTACAGACGACATTTTGATTGGCAAAAATACCTGAAAACGTTTTTGCTTTGCTCGCTGGAAATGTCTTAATCCACTTTATCTTTACTGCGTATTCAGATAATTTTTCATCATCACAATTTTCGGAAGGCCTCTCGGATTGTAACTCACATTCTATAAGTGGTTTCCCACTTTCAGTGGGGAAGTTCTTAATCATATGGGCTTCACTCTGTACTTCGCCGAAACCAACGTAACCAACACCCTTCATGTAGGCAAATATCTTGTCTCCGATATTTAATCGTTTGAGAGCGTTAGAGTAACGAGTACCTTGCCCCGCACCAATATAATTGAATCTGCGATTGTCTTCCCAAGTCCTATGTGGACCTTCGCCGACATTCACAAACCAATACCCAGTCCATTCCGCAGATATAGAAGATTTTTTGTTTTTTATTTCTTTCTTTTCTATGTAATCTTTGGCTTCTGGCAGAGGTATTATTGTTTCAGGCTTTATAAATAATTCATTATTACTGTCGAGGTATGGAGCTAGTCTCGTGCATTGAATATCGAGGCCAAATTCACGTAACCATAAAACAGCAGATATAACTTCAGAGTTAAATTCTTTAGACGTTAAAATTATGCGTTGTGATTTATTAAGACATTCAATATCAGAGTCTATAAACTCCTCGATCTTCTTTGCTGCATCTTCAGAACTACTACTCATGTATAATGCAAACTGGCGATAAATTTCTTCAGGTAAAAAATTCGAACAATATGAAGCATACTTGATTGCTTGCCATTCTACTGAGCTACCTGAGTCATCTCTCTTCAGCTCTATGATTACAAGAGATGCCGATTTATCTATGCATAAAAGATCTAATCTCTTACCTGATGGTAGAATTACTTCTTTACCAATAACTAATAGCTCCTCTCCGAGAATCGAAGGAGTCTTTTCAATCCATTCTTGAATATCAAAGCGTTCCTTTAATCCTAGATTTGAGAAGTCAGTTGTTTCAAGCTGAATTAGTTCTTTCTTTTCGATATTAACTTTAAACATGGTGTTTATTTTTACGCCAGAGAAACCCAAAGGGCCTGCAGATTAACTCTTTTTAAGTTGTTATTTTATAGTCAAATACTCTACTTATATTTAGACGCTTTAACAATCAACTTTTTCTTATTTTCTTAATTATTAGAGAAATTAAGAAGTGCTGTACAAAGTATTAAATATATTTAATAGGAACAGTTACGCATAATATTAACGAGTCGCTATTCGCATATTTTAATTATTCACAAAATAAGTACTTATAAATATTTCGCTTAAATGTTGCGCTTCTCTGCAAGAGTTAAAAAAACAGCAATTTGCTGCAAGCAAATGCAATAAAAAGCGCATCAGAATGATGCCAGCAAGCGCGTAATTTTAGTTGTCAGCATGACAATTAAAATGAAGCAGCGCTATCTACAGCTGGTCTGTAGTAACCGCATTTTCGTTTTGCCGCAGCAAAATTCGCTGAGAGTTTGCAAAAACTCGAAAGTGAACCATTGCTTTCGCCAGAAAGCAGCACGTTAATAGTGGCTAAACGTTTTGTAAAAACAGCCACAATTAAAAACGGGCGAAAAGGCGGTTACTACAGAGCGTAGCTCGGTAGATAGCGCGAGCACTTTAAAAACCAAGTGCGGAGCACGCAGAGTAATTGCTTTGCGTAGCAAAAATCAGCAATTACGAGTGTTTACAGTGCTTATAGTTGAATTGCGAAGCAAAGAAACTATTAGCCGATAGGCTATTATCATCACACAGTGATTACGAGAAGCATATAGAGCCTAATTTTGTAATTACTAGCAATGAATATTGCTAGTAATTCAGTTTGACTGGTACTAGCGACTGTTGAATAATGACAAATCAACATTGATGTACAGGGATTTTATAATGAAGATGATTTTTGTTGATGCCGAGAATATTGGCCTAAAAGAACTAGAAAAAGTAAGCGCCTCAATTATAGATAAAGTATTTGTTTTCTCAAAAGTAGAAGGCATCAAAAGAGTTTGCGAGCAACAACTATTTTTATGCTTGTCAGACTATCCAGGTTCATCTAACCAAGCTGATTTTTACATCATTGCATACTTATCGCGTATTCTAGCATCAATGCCAAAATCGCAAGCAAAAACTGTCGATTTTTGTTTATATACAAATGACACAAGCCTGATCGACGCGTTTGAGTTTCAGTGTGCGTTATTTGGCGCGAATACTAGCATCATAAAAACAAAAAACGACACTGTCGTGCCTATTCAGCCAAAAACACACGTCGAGTTAGTCTTTGAAGCATTGCACCAGCCAAGGGCGCTAAACGATAAATTACAAAAACAACTAGGCCTGACTAAACCAGAGTTTTGCAGGGCCGTCACAGCACTCAACAAAGCGAATAAAATCATGCGTTCATCCAATAATAAAAAACAATGGGTGCAAAAAACAGCTTAATCAAAGTTTTAGCTATTCGTATTCATTTCATAAGATACGTTCACCGATACGCAGACGACGAACACCTGGTGCGCGCATAACTTATAAGCCAGCTCTGTTCGAAAAAAGGATTGTTCGTCAGGGGTGTTGAGATCCTAAGAGTGCACTCAAATATTCCTATTGATTAAGAGATTAGAAATATGAATACACGTTAAAGTTCTAAAATGTGGGTGTGTTGACGAATATACCCACTTCTATTCTATATTTTCTGAAGTCAATTACGGTGAATATCGCTAATTCGCATGCGTCGAATCTAATTAGTTGCTCATTAAACAAAACGAGTAATTAATATGAATAGCCTTTCAAACGAATCATCAAATGCTTTTGCGCACCATTTAACAATCGATATGCAATATCGACCAGGCACAAATAAACTAATAACAGGCTTAAATCGCCAAAAACTGACTCCTATAATTGCTGTTAGATTCGGTATTATCTCGCCAACAGTTGTTAGCTGGTTATATCAAACAAACAGGCACCAAGCTTTGGAGCATTTAAACAAGCTAGTTAAAGAAGGCTTGCTAGTGCTTGTTAAAACACATCGCTGTAACGATGGCCGTATTTATGTACCCACCTATTCCGCTGCAAAATATGCAGAGCAGTTAACAGGCATACAAACTTACTTTCGCTCTAAAGCCAACCCGCAACTTTCCTTTAATCACAATACTGTAATGCATGACTTGATAAATGCATTTGTGCTGCTCCGCGGTATTCATAACTGGCAAACAGATGAAAGCTATAACCCTTTTTGGCAAGGGTTTGTGACTGAAAAAGAGTTTAAGCGCATTACCAAGAAAGACGTGCGTAACATTGATGGACTAGTGCAAGAATCTGATGGCGCCCTTGTTGCAATTGAAGTGGAGCACTCATTTAAAAATAAAACTACCCGCCGCCAAATCCTACTTAAATACCTATGCGCAATAAAAGCAGGTTATTACGGCAAGGTGTTTTTAGTATCGCATTCGCTCGATATATTAAATGATGCAAAACGGCTCAATAACCAAATAATTGATGAGTTAACCTCTGCTAGCCAAAACAAGTATAAAAAAGAGTATTTAAGTGATGAAGATGCTGCGCTTTTAAAAACAAACATCATCTATCGCACCAAGTTTTGTAGTGAGATAAATGATTTATTTTATCAATAGCATGTAGCTCGATGTAGTGACATTAAAAAAGCCCACGCTTGTGGGCTAGTGCTTTTTATTATTAGGCTTTCTTGGTGGCTTTACTAATAATCATATTAATTAAATCAGCATTGAAAGTTCAATGAGCTCCCTGTTTGGGAGTGGAAAATTAGCATGAAAAATAATTACTTCAAAGGTAATTAACATACCTAACGAACTACCAAACAAACCTAAAAAACGTGCAATTCGATAGAGATCGTCCAATAACTAGTTTTGTTGCTTACTCATCAGTACTAAGCCTTTCATCCAACAAATACAAAGCTAACGCAATAATAAAGCAGTAAAATGATACTAAAACAGAATCTTTTAAATCGATAACCCGAAAATCATTATTAACATCACCTAACACACCAGCAATAATAACTATATCACCACAGTGTTTGAAGGCTTTCGCAATAACGCCTACTAAATCACGTAACCTTTTTTTAATAAAACCTTTCATGCAATCTCCTATTTTATGTCTTGCATAAATAACTAGGGCTGCTTAATGGTAAAAATAAGAAAACAGGCTCAAATAAGCCTGTTTTCGGGTGTCCTAACCATTGAACTCTGTCAATATCCATCGTTATTACAAACTCATTTTCGAGTTTACAAAAACAGGCCAAAAAGCTACTTTCAGCCTCCTTCTGAGTTAGTTTCGCTGTAGCTAGCGAGGTGACATTTTTAAGGTTGATGAACGAGGTTTGATATCTCTAATAACATTATTAATTCCTTACAAATGTACATATCAACAGTGCAAGGTAACTAAGATTATATTCCATACTTAATTTAAAGGTGACCTAAAACAATACCTGTTAAAACTTTTTACAGTAAAAATATACAGTATTCGCTTTTACTCGCTTAATTTGCTAAAAAGAATATAAGTTAAAAAATGTCGAAAAATCAATTAACCCAATAATTTAAGGCATTTTTACAACATGCAAAAGGACAAAGAATAAGGAACCTACAATGAAGTGGATGTACCCTATCGCACTGGATCTTGGTGCAAAAAACACTGGCGTTTATAACTTAAGTTATAAAGCAAATACTACAATAAACGACTTCGAAAATACCAATAAAGTAACTAAGTCAGCTTTTGTGGCGCACGTACCTGAACAACAAAAAGGCGGCTACACCTTACTTCAAACAGGTCGCACAGCAACGCGACATGCGATAAGGTGTCGCAAGCGTAATAAACAAGCTAAAAAACTATTTCTTTTGCTGCTCGAACGAGTCTATAACTTTAAAACACAAGGCCACGAGGCGGCAATAAGCCATTTCCTCAACCGCCGCGGTTATAATTATCACGAATCTCAAATTGATTTCACTCCTCTTACTGACCTTAGCCAAGAAGAATTACTTGCGGTAGAAAGCTTACTGGTAGAGCTAAATGCATCACAAGCTATAGTAAACCTCGACTTTGATGAAATACAAATAAGTTTAACCCAATTGGAAATTGCTGACCTTGAAGAGTTACAGCAGCACTTAGAGAGTGTCGAAAAGGCCCCAAAAAGCTCACCTATTGCTGTGTTGCTTAAGATTACCAAAGAACTAAAAAAAGAAAAAATAAAAGAACAAACTTCAGGTGCAAAGCACCGCAGAGATTACTTCGCAGCAATCCATGCTGATATTACAGCTATGGCAAGCAATAAAGAAAAGCAGTTTAAGAAACTATTTAACGCACTCAACCATGCCAAAGGCTTTAAACAAGGGCGGTTCTTAGAGGTATTTTGGCGCACTCTTTGTCATGTAAATAATTTAGATTTAAAAGTACTTAACCGTATTCATAAAGATATTAACCAAAGTACTAGTGCTGCAAGTATAGATGGAGTACTCGCAAAACATATTGGCCATTGGGTACTTAAACTGTGGAGCGGCAAAGATGCAAATACTGCTGAACGAAAAAACTTTAATCAAAAGCTGAAAACCCATTTAGCTGCGCACCCTGCTAACATATTAGGTTTTTTACAACAAACGCATCCGGAGCATACTATTGCCCCCTACGAGTCACATACGAACCGTAAACCACCCTATTGCCAAACTTTGTTGCTCAACGCGCGAACATTAAATACGCAATATGCTGATTGGCAACTATGGTTAGACTTGTTAGTAAAAAGTAATACCCAAGTACAAGCTATTGTTAGTGAATATCAGCAAGTACTGCGCAGTAAAAAAAGTAGTGGCGGTAATGTTCTTGTTGAATTGGACAAATTACCGAACAACAAGCCTAATACTCCAAAACGAAATGGTGAGTTAGAACTTGAAGCGAGAAGTTTGCAATTTATATTCGATGCAACAGCGAAGACATGCCCTTATAAACTCAGCGAAATTTGGGGCAAGCTAAAACAAATAAAGCAACTGCAGCGAAATAACAAAAATACGATCAAAGCTGAACAAGCACTCTCTGATTTACTTAAAGAAAGCCAGCTACCTACCGAAATAAAAACACAGTGTAGCCACCATGCGAACGAGAAAAGTTTCTGGCACTTGGTGAATAGTTATTACCAAGCGCGTCGTCGAGCAAAACAAGGGCGCTATTTTATTCATCGCGATAATAGAGCAAATTCCGAGCTCAGTAAGTGGCAAAACGAAGGTAAATTACTGCAAGTATGCCGTCATAAGCCAAGGCAATTGAACCACCAAGCGCTGGATGATGTGCTTAACTTACTCTCAATTAAAAAAAGTGATGTTGCGGCGCGGAGTGACGCCGAGCTAGATATTTCCCTTACTAGTTTTAATGAAATAGTTAGAAATGCAGCTAAAGGTATTGTTTCATTAGCAGCTAAAGCTCACAAAGCGCAAAAAGACTACGGCATAGATCTAAAAGCAGCTATAGCCACTGAACTTGCATTACAGAAGTTATCAAAAAGTGCCGAGCAAAAAGCACGCCTGTTAGCTGAATTCTTTTTTGATGAGCAGCAACAGCAAGATTATTTTTTTGAGCGTAATAAAAGTATTTTCATTTTTGCTCAACTGCATAGCTTGTTATTTAAAGTTGAGCGCAGTGGTTTTGCTAAAACTTGCCCTGTATGCAGTGCCGACAACGGCGCAAGAATGCAAATACAAAATGGCAGTGCACAAGCATCACGCTTATCAACAATGAGCTTAAGGCTGATTGATGGCGGTTTAAAGCGTTTGCTAAACCACCAAGCACACCACATTGCCAATCGCTTGTGGCCTGAAATTAAAAATAGGTTAAAACACGGCGATAAGATAACCATTCCACTCATATTAGAGCAAAATCGATTCGACTTTAGTAGCCATTTACATACGCTAAAAGGTCAAGGTAAAAATAAGCAACAGCGAATGCCAAATGACCAAGCTATTTTCATGCAAAAGAAAGAGCGAATATTTAATGCAGGACAACACATTTGCCCTTATACGGGAGAGCTACTTACGCTAGAACAGCAAGACATAGACCATATTATTCCACGTTCAGGCATTTACGGCGTACTTAACGATGAAGCAAACTTAATTGCTGCAAGTTTAGAAGGTAACCGCCGCATTAAGCAAAACCGTGTATTAACATTGACAAACTTACACAAGGATTATTTAACGGCGATATTTAAAACATCTGATCCTCAGAAAATTAAAAACCAGATATACCAAACGCTATGGTGCAAACAAAAAGCACAATTTGTATTTGGACAATATCACCAGTTTGTTGCGCTCACTCAACAGCAGCAAGTAGCGTTCAGGCACGCACTATTTTTAGCGTCTGACGATGAATTAAGAAGCGCGGTAGTAAATGCCATTCAGCACAGCAGCAAAAGCCGTGTAAATGGTTCACAGCGATTTATGGCACAGTTGTTGGCTGATGCCCTTTGGAAAAAAGCTAAAGAAATGTACTGTGAAAATCAGTTACATTTTGATTATTTTGAGTATTCGGCCAACAGTCAGGATGAGGTATCAACCACTAGCTTGCGCCGTGTACTTACCGATAGCTTTGCCAATACAGATTGGGATTTAACGCCTTACAACAAACAAAAAGATCAAAGCCAACTTCCGTATAGTCATGTTATTGATGCTATGTGTGCGATGGCACTTGCCATAGAACAACACCAAGGCGAAGGCGCTCTACAAGTTGATACCAAAAGTACTTCTATCTGGCCTAAAATTGACGAAAAAACTGGCGAATACACAGGCAGCAACTTTGAACTAGTAGCAGTAAAAGCATCACAGTTAGCAGGTGAAGTAGCCGTAAAACCCAAAAACCTAGTCAGTAAAATAAAACTCCAAGGCGAGCATAGTAAACCGCATCAAGTCATTTCACGGCGTGTATTTGGCGAAAATGCATTAGGCATAAAGTTTTATGATTTATCCATAGAAAATAACCAAATAGTTAAAGGCTATTACTATGAAAAAGGTGGTTTACCAGCGTTTGAGCGAGCAACTAAAAAAGTAGTAGATAAAACCACAAACACCTTAAATTGGCTTGTTTCAAACGGGTATTATCGAGCTAAAAAGAAACTACATATTGAATTTTTCTCACCGAATCAAAGTGCAATTTTAAGCTTAATGTTCTCAATTCTTAAAAAGGCAAAACAAACAAAGCTTGATAAAAATACTGATGAATATAAAGCCGTCCAATGGTTATTTGGCAATACAGATGGCCAACTATTTTACTACACGAGTAAATCGACATTAGAAAACGCGCCAAGCATAATTGAGAAGCTTAAAAGCAAGAATCCATTAATGGAAAAGTGGAAAAAGTTCTATGCTCATTGGCAAGAGGTCAATGGCGGGAAAGCGCCGATAAATCAAGGTCAATTTATTATCGAGCCTGAAAATATTTCGAATTGGCAAGAGTGCTGCGAAAGGTTTTTAAATTGGAATAAAATACAGGAAAAGCATACAGCAAAACGAAATTACAGTATGTTTAATGAAACCGTTGCTAGGGGTAATGTTGCAATGCAATTTAAGCACGGTAAATTCACTTTATACCCAGTAAATAATAATGATGTACCTAAAGCTCAAAGTATGCATTTCTTGCTCAATTCTCCTTCACTGGTTGCTTTTGAAAGTAGTATCTTAACTAAAGGGTACATTGTTGACCTTACTGAAAAAGCCGAACTTAAAAATTCCAAAATTTCTGTAAAAACACTATTTAAAGAGGAAAAATCAAACCAATTATCACTTTCTCTCGATAATCTATTAGTTGATATACCCAGCAATACGCAAATCAATATCAGTGGGATAAATCAAAAATGGTTTGAACAACATTTACTCGTTAAACAAGATGAGGACCAAGAAGCTTGGAAAAAAAGAGCAAGCTTAGCATTTGATAAATATGACGCAAAAAAGTGCGCAGTCAACACTGCCACCTTGAAAAGCCTTGTGAACACAAGCTTTAGGGCAGAAAGAGGTAAAACGCTGAAAGTTAAGCATATCGGCGATACACTAACAATTGGTTTACCAGTAAAAGCCGAACACATAACCAAGCTATTAGCAAAACAAAATAGCGAGGGCTAGAAAAACAAAAAGCGCCGTAAGGCGCTTTTGTTAATCAAGGTGTGTAATACAGAGCTTGAACCATTATTGACTGTAAAGTGATTCCAGCTTTACAGCTGATTTGTTGCATGTCCTAAGTTACGCAACTTTTTAATAAAAAACAAGGAATAATTTAACAAGGAGGTAATATGCAACACGTAGTTATCCAAGATCACGGGCGCTCTTTAGGTGTAACATCTGAACGATTGGTAATTCGTGAAGGAGGTAATCCCGAAAAACATATTCCACTCAGAAAAATTAACACTCTCTCTATTCAAAAAAATGGCGTAAGTGTCTCATCTAACTTACTCAGTGCATGCGCGCGCTATGGTATAAAAGTGTTTATTGGCGATAGAGCACAAGAGCTTTGTTGTTTACAAGGTAATGCCCAACATGCAGTGGTCCAAAACCGGATTAACCAGTTTAGTTTTTTACAACAAGATGAACAATGTTATCGTTTAGCGCGAGCTATTATTTACGGTAAAATACGTAATCAAAGAGCAACCTTACTCTACTTCCACAAACAAAAATGTAGCCAGCAAAAGAAGCAGGCTGCACAACAACTTGCTGCAAATCTAGCTCAGTTGGCGGAAAGTGTGCGCTACCTTCCTCACCACAGCCAATGGCAGAGCCAAGTTATGGGTATAGAAGGACAAGCCGCTGCACAATATTGGCAACTACTAAGCGAACATAAGTGGCTTGGTGAGCAATTTGTATCGCGTACTGGCCGAGGAGCACAAGACCCAGCTAATCAAGCACTAAACTATGGCTATGGCATTTTAGCAAGTGTTGTATGGAACGCTTTAACCAACGCAGGGCTAGAAGTATACATGGGAGCACTGCATGCTGTTCGACCAGGTAAACCCGCATTAGTGTTAGATTTAATGGAAGAGTACAGACCTTGGGTTGTTGACAGGGCGGTAATTAAATTACGTGCGGAATTAAAAGGCGATACATTGAAAGTCAAAACGCGTAAAAAGCTTACAGCTAATATTCTTACAACCCTTTCTAACCCTATTCCATACAGAGGTAAAAAAGTACGCTTAGAAAGCGTTTTACAACGGCAATGCTACAGACTATGCGGCTTATTTGCTGATGAACAAAAATACCGCCCACTGCTTTTTAGATGGTGATTGACATGCATAATAAAAGAATGACAGAAGTTATCATCGCTTATGATATCGAAAACAATAAAACTCGAACCCGTCTATTTAATCAGCTTAAAGACGTAGGCATGATCTCAGTACAAAAATCAGTAATGTGGGGCCGATTGCTACCAGCCGATATCGCTCTAGCAAAACGTATTTTGAAACAAGAATTAGATAAAGGTACTGACAAAGCCTTTATCCTAGTAAGTAAATTGTCCGAAAATGCAACATTTTACGGTTTACCTATGGATTTTTCGGAGTATGATCAACATGCCATTTTCTGAAGACTTGCTCCCTATTAGTTATATTCGCCAACACTGCTTTTGCCCGCGTATTCCATGGTATAAAAGCGTAATGCAGTTTGAGCCGCCAGAACAAGCTTGGGTAACACAAGGTAAAGCGTGGCACAGTGCGCAAGAACAATTACATAAACAGCGTCTGCCCCAGTCCATTGATGAACCGATTATTCGTAAAACCAATTGCTATGTTAAAGACTTAACCTTAGGCATTCACGGTTATATTGATGAGTTTAATTATAACCAAACACAAGGGGTGGTACTCGAGTACAAATCAGATATGGCTAAGCCTGTCGCATCTCAAAAATATCAGTTAAGTGCCTATGCCATGGCTGCGAGTAGGCATTTTAATGTAAAGATTGATTACGGTATTTTACTAAAAGGTAGTGGCTACAAACAATTCAGAATAAAAGTGGAAAACAAACTAAAATTAGAAGTAATCAATATTATTGACACAGTGCGTCAAAATATGAGTAAAGCAAGTTTACCCACTAGTAGTGCGCAGGAAAGTAAATGTGTTCAATGTGAGTATTTACGGTACTGTAATGACAGATAAAGTTCGCAAAATACACCCCGAAATTAGGAGTTACCCTATTTTCGAAATAGTAGGGCTAATCTGCCCTACTATCATTCTGAAAAATATCAAAAAATTAGCAGGGCTTCATAGCCTACCGCAACAAATCAGCTACTGAAACATAATAATCATCTACAACAAGTTTAAAATTCACCGCTTCATAGCCTACCGCAACAAATCAGCTACTGAAACATTACTTCGCGCTTTCCATATTCGACCACTTAAATCTGCTTCATAGCCTACCGCAACAAATCAGCTACTGAAACTTCTATTTCATTAATTAATTCATCTGGTGAGTTGGCTGCTTCATAGCCTACCGCAACAAATCAGCTACTGAAACTCAGTGCTCTGATAGGCTAAAAGAATTTGCTATTGAGCTTCATAGCCTACCGCAACAAATCAGCTACTGAAACTCTATGTTTGTCACAACAACTCGACCAGAACGCGCTTCATAGCCTACCGCAACAAATCAGCTACTGAAACCAAAAGCGCCAAGTTACAAAAGTTGACTATTTAAGCTTCATAGCCTACCGCAACAAATCAGCTACTGAAACACATCATTAACATAACCTTGACCTTCTTGTGGTCTGCTTCATAGCCTACCGCAACAAATCAGCTACTGAAACCTCAACTTCATAATCAGATAGATTAATTTCAGCGCTAAGCTTCATAGCCTACCGCAACAAATCAGCTACTGAAACAAAACCTGATAATAATGTATATGTGCATTTGTGGTTTGCTTCATAGCCTACCGCAACAAATCAGCTACTGAAACTCATCTGCGTAATACATAGGTGTTACAGCAGGAGGCTTCATAGCCTACCGCAACAAATCAGCTACTGAAACACGATGACATCACCAACAACGAACCAACGGCAAACAGCTTCATAGCCTACCGCAACAAATCAGCTACTGAAACAAACAAATAACTCCACAAAATAAATCACCTCACAAATGCTTCATAGCCTACCGCAACAAATCAGCTACTGAAACTCTATATTTGTTACAACCAATCGACCAGAACGTAAGCTTCATAGCCTACCGCAACAAATCAGCTACTGAAACTACAACGTTCCAAAGTACACAAAGCATTTACACCGCTTCATAGCCTACCGCAACAAATCAGCTACTGAAACTCAAATACACATTTAGCTAAATCTAAATTAGCAACCTGCTTCATAGCCTACCGCAACAAATCAGCTACTGAAACGTTACACAATTAATCATATGTTCAACTTTAATGTCAGCTTCATAGCCTACCGCAACAAATCAGCTACTGAAACATTTTAATTTCCTTATGTTGATGCTGTTGCTTGTAAGCTTCATAGCCTACCGCAACAAATCAGCTACTGAAACCGTATGATTCAGGTATCAGAGTAGATGGACGTAAGCTTCATAGCCTACCGCAACAAATCAGCTACTGAAACGTAATGACCGACGTTTCGCCCCGCTGTTTTGCGCGCTTCATAGCCTACCGCAACAAATCAGCTACTGAAACCTACTCGCATTGGGAAACCCAAACGCTTAAACATGCTTCATAGCCTACCGCAACAAATCAGCTACTGAAACTACTATAACCTTTACCTTTAATTTTGTTGAAGCTGCTTCATAGCCTACCGCAACAAATCAGCTACTGAAACCTTGGACGCCGGCCGTGTCTTCGCGCGATTTACGCTGGCTTCATAGCCTACCGCAACAAATCAGCTACTGAAACAAAGCTCGTAGCGGTCGTCGTTAAGGTGATCGGCGCTTCATAGCCTACCGCAACAAATCAGCTACTGAAACTTTACGCGTTAATTCTACTGACGTTGAGCGCGCTAGCTTCATAGCCTACCGCAACAAATCAGCTACTGAAACTCCTCAACCCAAGAATAGCCATTTACTGCCTAAAGGCTTCATAGCCTACCGCAACAAATCAGCTACTGAAACGAAAGCCATGTTTTCCTTAGTAACTGGCGCGGAGTGCTTCATAGCCTACCGCAACAAATCAGCTACTGAAACGAGGTAGACAAGCAAAGAATCGAGTTTGGCTACAGGCAGCTTCATAGCCTACCGCAACAAATCAGCTACTGAAACGTATTGGTTTTCTGCCTTCTCCCATAATGAGTTTGCGCTTCATAGCCTACCGCAACAAATCAGCTACTGAAACATGATTTACCACCTCCAGCCTGTGTGGTACAGTTTTGGCTTCATAGCCTACCGCAACAAATCAGCTACTGAAACGCACCAAAACAGTGATTAAAGCGGGCCAGCTAGCCGACTGCTTCATAGCCTACCGCAACAAATCAGCTACTGAAACAACCGCGTTGCTTCGATGTACCTGAGCGCAGCGCTTCGCTTCATAGCCTACCGCAACAAATCAGCTACTGAAACAAATCAAAGGAAACTAAGAAGCCGTATCGAGTAGCTTCATAGCCTACCGCAACAAATCAGCTACTGAAACAACAAGTTGAAAGTATTATAAAAAGCATTCAATCGGCTTCATAGCCTACCGCAACAAATCAGCTACTGAAACACCTTATTACTACTGGCCCTAGACGTGGGGTTAGGCTTCATAGCCTACCGCAACAAATCAGCTACTGAAACTAGTTCTTTTCTTAAGGCCTCAATAGCTTTTGTGCGCTTCATAGCCTACCGCAACAAATCAGCTACTGAAACTTATCGCGCGGAGCAGAAAGTTGAAAACCTAACGCGCTTCATAGCCTACCGCAACAAATCAGCTACTGAAACTTTCTTGGCCAACTCATAAGACAGCACTTTAAACGCTTCATAGCCTACCGCAACAAATCAGCTACTGAAACTGCAACTGTAGGTGCTGAGAATAACGCTAAATTAGCTTCATAGCCTACCGCAACAAATCAGCTACTGAAACAGCGACTTTGACAGCCAGTCGATGTTCTCGACATTGCTTCATAGCCTACCGCAACAAATCAGCTACTGAAACTCTGAGGGCTTTAGATTCCAGCGCTCTAACCATTGAGCTTCATAGCCTACCGCAACAAATCAGCTACTGAAACAAAGAACTGGAGCGCAAACAAGATGGAACTGTACAGCTTCATAGCCTACCGCAACAAATCAGCTACTGAAACACACCTTATTTTGCTCGCTAATCACTTGTGCTGAGCTTCATAGCCTACCGCAACAAATCAGCTACTGAAACAATTGAAAAGTTTCGGTCACGGTGTAAGTTGGAACAGCTTCATAGCCTACCGCAACAAATCAGCTACTGAAACAATAAGCTTTTGCAAACTGAGCTGGTGTATTAGCTGGCTTCATAGCCTACCGCAACAAATCAGCTACTGAAACTCTTTATCAAGGTTGGTGAAATCCCACTTGCTTTCGCTTCATAGCCTACCGCAACAAATCAGCTACTGAAACTATGATGAGCGATATTGCAGACGCTTCCGCATTTGCTTCATAGCCTACCGCAACAAATCAGCTACTCAACAATTCGATTTAACGCACGCAGATACAACACACCGCCTTTTAAAATATTACTTAAAAATATCGATTTAGCTATTCTATTGGACACTTTTTATTTTCGTAATAGAATCTATTCAAATTTAAAAAGCGAGCCAAATGGCTCGCTAAAACTAAATATTTTCAAACTGTTCGCACCATAACGGTATCGCGGCTTCAAAATACGCGGTTGGAGAAAGCATAAAAACACTTTCAAACTCACTCGCAAATAGCTCACAGAACTCTATTATCTCATCTATATAAATCAGTAACATAGTCAGCATATCTATACCTTCGAGATATCTGTCTTCAAATTGCTCTATATGTTCATCAAAGATCAATTTCGAAATCGAAATTCCTAGCACTCTCCCAACATCGTCACGATGAAGATAAATATATCGAGAAAAGCTGAGTTCAATCTCATCGTTTGAATTATCTACGATGTCTGCGAAGAGCAATATTGTACTCTTATCTTGCGATGCCCATTTTGACTTAGAAATACGCTTATATTTACGAATAAATTGGTTTTGGCTCATTGTTTATCCTAGTTAATTTGTCCTCAACATTAACTAGCTTCGCGTTATGCGAATTATTAGCCTTCGTCAAAGTCGAAGGTGTACTGCAAATCATAAAACTCATTGTCTCGATCCACATATAGGTCATTTTCTTGTTTTAGACCACCGAGGATTAATAAGCTTTGTTCAAACACTCTTTTAGCAGCCTCATAATCATAGTCACTTCTATTCCAGTAATGAATCTCAACGCTCTTTTTCCAAATTTCATCAAAAGTTTCATCAATTTGCTCTAAATTATAGTCTGATACGGCACCATCAGAAAGGTATATTGCACGACTCAAATCATCGAATAAATTTATCAGTTGTTGTGTAGTAATTGGGTTCTTCATAACGTTCCTTTTATAGTATTTTTACTTACTTAGGAACTTATGTGGGAAAATAACTGGCGCTGGAAAAGTTATATTAATTAGCGAACAGGAACTACACAATAAATGCACGAGCACTGCTATAGCCCTTTAAAATTAAGAATTGGACGCGCGTTCAAATCCCCCCAGCTCCACCAATAGCAAGGACAAAGCCGCTTTTTAGCGGCTTTTCTTTTGTCTAAAATTCGCCGCAGACACTAAATATCAACAGCTTAGCGATTTATAAAGATTTTTAATGACCAGTGACAATTATCAATGACGCCCAATTTAAATTACTTTAATCAGCATGCCATGTTCAAATATGGTTGTGTCTTTGTTAATTATTACTAGCCAGCAACAGTGTTGCCGGCTCTTTTTGTTCACTATGAACTCTCGTTCAAAAAAAATGAACATGAAAATTTATTGAACAAACCACTTGCTTTATGTTCAATTTATATTATTGTTCAATATTTATGAACAGCATAATTTATTGAACATCATGTTAGAACAAGAATTAATTCACAATGCTATCGACAACTTAAATCAACAAACTGGTTTAGGTATCGATTATCGTGTTTTTGAAGACGGTAATATCAATGGTGAGTTGGTATTGCCTAATGTAAAACAAAGATTACTAGTCGAGTGTAAGAAGTGGCTAAACAAGGCTAACTTACAAAAATATCTTGCAGAATTAGAATTAACAAACATGCTCACTGATGTTGTATTAATCACGGACTATATCAATCCAAACCAGGCTACTTGGTTAAAAGATCATAAAGTACCTTTCATAGATTTAGCAGGAAATGCTTATATCAACACCCCTCCTGTTTATATTGATATTCAAGGTAAGAAGCCAGAAAAGCCGATTCAAGAAATCACTTTGGCAAAACAATTAGGAAAAGCATTTCAACCTAAAGGTATGAAGGTGGTGTTTATGTTGTTAGCTCATCCTGGGCTAGTGAATGAACCAATGCGCACTATTGCTGAGGTAGCAGAAGTCGCTCTCGGAACCGTTAAGCAAGTGCTCGATGATTTGATCTATCAAGGGTTTATTGTTCAAAAAAATACTCGTAACAATAAGAACGCTATCAAAGAAATCATCAATCCACAGGTATTACTCGACAAATGGTTAGACGCATATCCAACAACCGTTGAAGCTAAACTGAATAAAGAAGTTTATACCACTGACAACTTAGAGTTATTAAGGACTTTAGACCTCACCGACACTAATGCTTTGTGGGGCGGCGAATATGCAGTTGAGCTGTGCGACAACTACCTAAACGCAAAAGACTATCTGCTATATGTGCAGCCCGAACATAAAAATAAAATTTTAAAAACCGCCAGGTTGCGTAAAGCTACAACTAACGAAACTTTAAATAAAACGACTGCTAGAGTAATTCTAGCTGAGCCACTATTAAAGATCAGAAAGATAAAAGGTGAACAAGGTGATATGGCACACCCATACTTTATCTATGCAAACCTACTCGCTAGCCTAGAGCCGAGGAATATTGATGCAGCAAGGAGGTTTTATGAAAACCACATCGCTTAATGTAGTCGGCAAACTTCCACAAGGGCTGGTAGAGCTTTATCAAATTATTTCACGTCATACAGATGCTCTAGATATCCCATACTTAGTTGTTGGTGCGACAGCCAGAGACATCATTTTACATCACGGTTTTGGAGCGGCTATTGAGCGCGGTACACGTGATGTAGATTTTGGTATTCAAGTTCAAAACTGGGAGCAGTTTGAACAGCTGAAAACATCGTTACTTGAGAATGGCTTTACTCTCCATAAAACAAAACCTCATCAATTAATAACGACTGTTTCTAATGGAGAAAAATGGGAAGTTGATATTATCCCATTTGGTGAAATTGCCAATGATGAAAGTACCATTGCATGGCCGCCACAGCATGATATAGAAATGTCAGTTACAGGGTTCAAAGAAGCATTTGATCATGCCCTAAATGTAACTATTTCAGATGACCCTACTTTAGAAATTAAAGTCGCATCGCCTGCCGGAATGCTGCTTCTAAAACTCACTTCTTGGTTAGAGCGAGAACATAGTATTCGCCAAAAAGACGCGATGGATATTTACTATCTAACCAAACATTACTCAAAAATACCGGAAATAGCTGATTCACTATATGACGATGATTATATGGAAGCTCAAGACTTTGATGAGCATAAAGCAGGAGCAATGAAGCTGGCCGACGATGCCAAGGTTATTGCCAGCGAAAAAAGTCTTGTATTTATAAATAAGAAACTATTCGCCGATAAAGCTAAACTGGAAAATCTAATATTAGATATTAACCGCAATGTAAAAATAGAATACTCTGAAGCTCAAGATTTAATAGACGTTGCCAGACAACAATTAGACCAGTGAACGTAATGTAAAAATAATTCTTAAGCTTTATCTTTCACTTTAAAGTCAACTAAACACACAGTCTTAGATTTATCTGTTTTATGATAGGTGGAATATGAATGGTAATATCTCATCTTAATATCATAGCCTTCATAAGGAGTAATCAGTTCTATAAAATCACCTTTAAAGCAAAGTGGCATGGTACGATCTTGTGATCTCAACCAATCTGCTTGAGTGTTTATATGAAATTCACCTTTACTGGTATTAAGTTTTAGGATTGTCCATAAGTCATCCTCACCTCTATTTGTCCTGTTCCCCGGCCAAGTTTCTCTCAATATTTCGATAGAAAAAAGCTTCGCTTCAAATGTTTTGACCTTATGAAAATTATTGATATGTTCATAATTTACATAATTGGCTTTTTTTTCTTCATACTTATCACTATAAGTTTTGGCTTGATACGTTATATAAGCAAAAATACAGCTAATGCATAGAACCGAATGGTAAGCTTTAAGTTGGCCTTTATACTGCTTATGCTTATAAAAAATAAATACTAATGCAGCTATCAATACAGTACTGATCACACTTGTGTGCATTAATTCTAAATGGATGTCTAGCGAACTTGTCATCGCTGGTGAATAAATTGTGTTATAACTTGTCATAGTTTTTGGTGGGCTAAAACAAGCACACCTTTTCCTTTTAATGTTATCGTTTGTTTACTTTGTTAACAGCGGAATTATCAGTGACACCCAACTTTAAATGACTTTAATTAGCATGGCCATGTTCATTTTATTTGAGCCAAAATGGTACTTCTCCTTTTTTTATAACCTTTTTATTACTTTTCGAATAATAAATTGAAGTGTAATAAGATCCTAAGCTTGCTAACGCGCCCAGCGAATCAATCTCAAATAAATACAAAGACTTACTACTATTAGCAACTTTAAATTTGTATAAACAATGATAAAGCTCGGTATACCGATCCATACTCTGAAAGAAATAACTTTCTTTACCATCCTCATAAGTTAATTTGAAACAAGGAAGGTGATGAACTAACGGTCCTCGGTAATTCATTGGCTCTTGTTCAACCTTTATTACACTCTCCCAAGGATAGAAGCCCAGCCTAGGGGTCTCAATACCGAATTGATAAATACGGGCTACCTTTGCTGTATCCGTACGATACTGACCAATAGAAATCAACATCAAAATCAACATCATGATAGATAAAATTATCGCACCTTCCCAATCTGGTTCCTCATGACCTATTAGACCGTAAATAATGACCATCCCTATTATTACAATAAGAAAAAGCCCGACAGATGGAAAAAAAAACTGCCGAAAAGTTATGTTCTTTCCCAAAAAATCATTTAGTAACTTACCTTTACGCATAAATATTGGCGAGGTACCCCCGCCCTCCACAAAATAACCTATTAGTTAAACTGCTCCCATAGAGCATTCACCTTTGCTTTTACTTCATTAACACCATTTTCAAATATGCCTGGAACAGAGGCCGTGAATGAAAATTGAGTATATTTCCCCCAAATCGCATCTGGCTTAGCCCAAGCGACTGCACCTCCAGCCGACCCAGAGGCAAGCGCAGAGTATAAATATTGAGTAGCAACTTGTTCATCGTCTTTTAAGTAATTGTCAAATGCTCAAAATTAACGAAAATTATTAATAACACCCAACTATAAACTGGAATACTTTGCCATCGAAAAGCTAACTTAAATACTTAATTACTCTCTACTCTTTAAAAATTTGAATTCAAAGGCGCATTTATCTAACTTAAACACAGTTCTTTGCTTAATATCAATAAGTAAAATCAATTCAAACGCATAAGACAGCCACGCTATGTGGCGTGATCTTTGTGTGGCATTAGTGACTTTGTGGGGTAATAGATAGCTAGGCGAGTAATTTTTCGCAATTCGCTAGATTTGGCCTTCGTTTTAGTTCGAGGTGTTCTTTATAAGATTGTAGCGATTCCAAGTGGCCGACTGCGCCATGAAAGACCTTTGTAAATTTAGTGGTCAGTTTTAACCAGTTTTCGAGCTCAATGTGTAATCGTATTAGAATTGGTTGCTTGGAGTCGCTTATATAACCGCGTTTGTCTTCACGAATGCAGCGCCCTGTGAGTTCAACTAGTTTAAGGTACTATTGCAGCTAAATAGTCCGCACAGCGTGCAACGGGTTTCCGTTGCACATAGCATTACGCAGCGATCACTGCCCAATCAACTTGTTCGCGATTTGCATGCCTGTATTTCTTAAAATGCCTGCGGCTTCTGGGAAGCTTGAATTCGATACCACAGAAATTGCTAGCTGATGCTTTGGAAAAATCATCATCCAGTTTTGTGTGCTCTCCACACCGCCGTGATGAATAATATAATCTCCTAATTTTTTGTCGTGTGACACTATCCATAAAAAGCCAAAGCCATCTGTGGGCGATACTTCAAATAGCTTTTTATGCGTCAGTTGCACGAGTGCATTTTTTGCTTGCAACTGATAACGCATATACGCCATTAAATCAGTCATCGATGACTTAATATAACCACTGCCACCCCAAAGCGTATTGTTCGCGGTGTGCGATATCGCGATTTGCTGCTCTGTGTTATACCCGCGAGCCAACAGTGGCAATTGATTTGGTAACAAGTTTACTCGGGTGTTTTGCATACCCAAATTGTTTTTAAAAAACGTCGCTAACAAGGTATCAAACGGCGTTTTATAAACGGTCTCTAATACATAACAAAGCAACTCAGTGCCTACACTTGAGTAATTAAATTTTCCTTTTTGCTTTGCAATCGGTGCATTGTTTACTTTGTTTATAAACGCAGTACGAGTGAGGCCATTTGATTCAAGCCCCAAATCAAAATACGAATTCGGTAACCCCGATGAATGAGTGAGTAGCTGTCTTAGCGTGATAGGATTATTGTTTGGGCTCACCTTGCCGAGCTCATTGTTAAGATACCGATTAATATTGACATCGAGTGCGACGAGGTCATTTTTAAGTGCATTGGCAACTAATAAACCGACCATAGTTTTACTAACCGAGCCAATTTCATAGATGGTTTGATCGGTTGGTTTATCGCCCTTTGTTTTTGTTAGCTCACCAAAGTGTTGGGTTAAAGCGTGTTCGCCATGAATGACGCCAATAGAGGTTGATGTAAAGCGTGCATCACCGAGTAGTTGGGTGGCCTCTTCGCTAACTGTTTGTTTAATTAACCCATCCGATTCTTTCGCGTTTGCTGTACTTATCACGCAAAGTGACAAAGTAACGACCAACAACCATTTATACATATGTTTACCTTCCTATTATTATTGATTTTTAAGTACTGGGGTTGAGTGCGCCACGTCGTGTCGGTTAAATATCGCGTTGATAAACTAGGACGGGGCGTTTTTTAAATTCGATTTCTTTGATAAAAGTAAAGTGGCAGCGTGTCAGCACCTTAATTGAGGGCGTGTTTTGCGGCACAACCAGCGCTGACAGTTTATTGAGGCCAAATGCCTTTTGTGCGTAATTAATTTGCCCGTTAACCACTTCAGTGGCATAGCCTTGTTTTAAAAATCGAGGAGCCAATCGGTAGTTAATATGGGTGAGAGTTTCACCCGCAACGGTATGACGATTAAACCCACACAGCCCAATCACGGTTTGCGAGTCAATCAAGTAGATTGGCAAATAGCCAAACCCTGTATTGCGATATGATTCACGGGCCTTGTGCACAAAATCAGCTATTTTATTATTTGCTACGACACCTGTTGCCGAATCACGCATCGTGTGCACATCCGTTACGATATGTTGCAGATTACCCACATTTTCGTGCGACATGGTTTTTACAATAAGTCGCGGCGTCTTGATTAACTGCATTACCTCGGGGTCCTATCCTGTTTATATATTTTTAAATTGCTACAAGCTCATATGCAAAATAGGGAACGGTTTACCCATATCATCAAGCGGCGATCGCGACTTCACACTAAAGCCCATATGTTGGTAAAAGCCAACTGCTAACGGGTTTTGTTCATTTACGTCAACTTTGCTGGCGCCAAGTTGCTCAATTGCAAAATTGAGTAGCAGCTTGCCAATACCCTGGCCACGCGCTTCATTTAAAATAAACAGCATTTCTATTTTATTATCCGCAACCCCCACAAAACCTAAAATTGTTCCGTCATCATCTTGTGACTTGCGTAAACACACATTTGGGAACGCTTGTCGCAAAATAATAGGCTTAAAAAATTCAATATCTTGCTCAGTTATAAAGTCGTGTGTCGCACGTACTGAGTTTTCCCAAACGGCCAACATTTCTTGATAGTCTGCAGGATGCGCATCTACAATTTTCATTTCATTCTCTTTAAATCGTTGTCAAAAAACGCCGCATTTCACGTTTTCTTGTAAACCCGCATGTATTTAACAATGCGGCCCATACAAAACATGTAGCGAGTAAATTTAATAACTAACGTATCGGCGTTTTATGTTAGTTTAACGCCACTTCCAACCTAGTTATTGAACAAATTTAGCGTAATGCAATTTTAATTCGATTTATTGTATGAAATTGGTAAATTGCGCTTTTTAAAAATTAGTTTTTTTATAATGGGTGTTTAAAATTAATTCTGATGTCAGTGCCTATAAATGTTACTATGGCACTTGCCAAAAACTTGCCTGACTTTGCCGCCATTTTACCAATGAACAAGCATCTTCCGACCAGCTGGATTAACGAGTATTCGTTCAAACGATTTGAACTCAATCTATGTTATTTAGAGCAAACACCGCATGTGCGGGAGTTTCATACGCTGGTTTGTGTAAAACAGGGTTGTGCCACACTCAAACTCGCGAACAACACTCTTTCGCTCAATGCGAATCAGTCAATGATATTAAAAGCGGGTGAAATACTGTCTCTCACCCCAACCAATATAAACCAACCGGTCAATATCTATTTTCATCATATCGACCCAATTGACGTAATGCATGCAAGTGATGGCCAAATATTGCCATCAACCACAGCACTTATTGCACAAGCAGATGTGATCCATCATTACGCCTGTCGTTTATTTAATTCAATCAATAAAGCGATTAGCCATTCCAATTATATGAACTGGCTGCGCGATTTAGTACACGACTTAAATAACGATATAGCCAGTAACCATTTGGTACCTGCAAAGCAAATTACTAAAATCACCTCGGTGCGCGATTTTTTATTGAATAATATGGAAAGCCACTACAGCTTAGCGGATATCGCAAACGAATTTAATGCCGATAAATGGAATTTAAGTAAGTCGATACGTCCAGTGCTTGGCCTATCGCTCCAACAACAAGTGCATGCTGCAAAAATAGCACAAGCTCGGCATATGTTAGCGGCAAATTCCAATACGAGCGATGTCGCCCATCATTTAGGTTATAGTGACCAAAGCCACTTTATTCGCTTTTTTAAACGCTACTCTGGTACTACACCTAAAAAGTGGTCGGCCTATGCCTCAACTCGGCAAAAATTAAAGTCATCTTAGGCGCTTACATAAACCATTGTGGTTAAGATGATATAAACGCCATAAAAATCAGTTCTTGTGTATTTTAAAAACCGCGTCAATTAAAACCGCTACGGCGACATATTTCATGCTTTAAACACCCTCCACATAAATTTTGTTGCAAATAAGCGATTGACTTTATTTTGCTTTTTACATTAAGTTTCAGGCGTGACTTATTTACAAAAAGAAAACACCATGCCTTTAAAATCATTACTATTTTTTGCTCTTATCTCTTTATTGAGTACGCTGTTTAGTACATTAAGCTTTGCCCAACAAACGGCACCAAAAACCGCGCAGAAAACGTTTCAAATTGAGCATACGCTCAGTTCAAAACAGCTTAACGAACAACGACCAATTACCATTCAACTGCCTCCGAGTTATTTCTCAAACACACAGCAAACTTACCCCGTTGTTTATCGCCTCGACGGTAAATCATATTTGCCGCTTGAATCTGCAACGCTTAATAGCTTAGCTGAAGCAGGTTCGGCACCAGAGGTGATCATTGTTGCAATCGAAAACACCGATCGCGCCCGCGACTTAGCGCCCACCGTTAATCAAGACCCACGCGGTCCTGTTGGTGTGGGTGGCGGTGGCGACCAGTTTTTAAACTTCATTGAGCTGGAACTTATCCCCTACGTCAATAAACACTACCGCACGCATGACTATAAAGTGCTTGCAGGCGCATCGATTGCGGGGTTATTAACACTGCACGCTATGCAATCACGCCCAACTCTTTTTCAAGCACATATTGCCTACAGCCCAGCGGTATGGTGGGCTAAGCGCAGTACTGCACAAAACGTTAAAAACTTCGTTAAATCAAACAAGGAATATGATAATTACTTATACCTCAATATTGGTAACGAAGGCGGCGAAATGCGTGAGGTGTATGAGGATTTTAAAACGACATTAGAGGGAAACCAGCCAAACAAATTTAGACTTGTAACAAACACCTACACAAATGTACCGCATGCGTTAACCGAAGAAGCCGGCATATTTAGCGCCTACCACCATTTATTTTTACCAATGAATATTCCCGCAACGGCCTATCGCGGTTCAACAGATTCAATTGTTGACTATTACAACTTAGTATCTAAACAACATGGTAAAAAAATAACACCGCCCGAGCCTGCTCTGCGTCAACTTGCATACCACTTCGTATCGAACAACGATATCAATACGGCGACTGATATTTTTAAATACAATATACACATTCACCCAAAATCAGCCGATGCATACAATGGACTCGCATATGGCTACGAAACAAGCGGCCAATTTAAAAGTGCCTATACGCAAGTTAACTTAGCGTTATCGCTTTCACAAAAAGGCGATCCTGGCTATGAGGTTTTCTTAAATAGGAAAAAGCGTTTAGAAAGTAAATTAAAGCTGTAAGTATAACCGCTTAATTTAGGGACAACTCGTTCACAAATTTAAAAGGAGGCGCAGCGCCTCCTTATTATTTTCACAGGGCTTTCTCAACACTCTCGCGGTAAACTTTTGCGAGTTCAGCATGCTTTAGCGCATATTCATAGAGCGGCATGCGATTCTCTCCCGCATTAGAGACTTGCATTGGGTCGGCTCCGTGTTTGAGTAAAAGTTCTGTCATAGCGATATTTTTGCTGTATGTCGCCTTATGCAATGCACTGGTAGACCAACTGTCATCAGTAATATAATTCATATCAACATTGTGGTCGATCAAGCGCTGTACAATTGAACAATTGCCCTTTCGCACTGCACGAATTAGCGGTGTAGCGCCTGTAACACCTATCGGTGTTGTTGGCATAATGTTTGGGTTGGCACCCTGTTCTAGCAAAAAACTAACCAGTCGCTCATTTTCTTGATCTATCGCTGCGCAAAGTGCTGTTTGATAGCCAAAATCACTCGGGCACGAAACATCTAAATCAAGATTATACTCGCGCATCCAATTGAGTATTTTTATTTTGTTGTCGTCAGTTAAATAATACTCTTCAATTAATGCAACTAATATCGGTTCAGCATCAATGCCCATTTTTAGTAATTTTGGAATTTGTTTATGGTTTTTGGTTTCACTCCATATATTACTAATTGGGTGGTCACGTTCAGATTTATAACTATTTGGCTCAAGACCAAAATCAACAAGTAACTGAGCCAATTCAAATTCATTCTCACGCAAAAACCAATTAAACAAACTGTGATTACCGGGCACGGTTTCATTTGGGCTCGCACCACATTCTAGTATCGGCTTAACGAGTTGCGAGCAACCATGTTGGTATGCCATATACAACGGATTGTGTACCAAGGTGAGGCTATCTTTATTTAAGAACTGAATAACCGCCTCTTCGTCACCTTTTTCCAGTGCCAATGCTAAGTTTTCACCCGGTGATTTAGTGTAAGCATCATGTGGTCGTGTAAAGGGCACCCCGTGTTTTTGTAAAAACACTCTTAATTTGGGTCGTTGGTTAACGTACCAAAGTAGGCTCGCACCTGAACTATCGGTCGTTGTAATATCAACATCTTGAGACAAGTAATAATTACATACTCGTCTTAACGCTGCATCTTCTAAAGCGTAGCCAAATTTAAAAGCGCGTTGCAATGCCGATTCCCCATCACTATTTTTGCCATTTATCGCAACGCCAGCCTCAACTAAGAATTGATGAATGTTAGTGAGGCAAGTTGCTGCAAGCATTAATAAATTATTACCTTGTTTGTCACAGTAATTATGCGATAGACCAATGTTGAGCAAGTGCTTAAGTAATTTTAGACTGCCTATTTCACATGCAAGGCTTACAATTTGATCAAGTTCCTCGTCAGTCAAATCAAGTGATGATAAGTCATCGACTTTATTGATTAAGGAAATAAAATAATCGGCGTCGCGGTAATTAGCAACGCTGCAAAGTAAGGCGCGATTAATCTGTTTTATTCTTCGAACCGCAGATTTTAAAAGTGCGTTATTATCACTATTAATTGCAAACATGACGGCTTGCTCTGTATCCGCACCAAGCACAATGTCGTTCACTTTTGACTTTGCGATTCGTTTATTATTATGAAAGCAACGGACCGTTTGTTCACCAACTTGATCATAATAGATGTCTACGCAAACCAGTTCGGTTGCTAGTTTTTTGATAGTGTTAAAGAACCCTACTTCATCTTCAATGTCATTGACTTCAAAAAAGTAAGACGCACATCGTCCACGAATATGCGCAACTTCATTAAAAATTAAGGAAGCCGGTAAACTTATTATCTGGCTGATTGTCTCTGTGAGTTCAGAGCCTGGCGTTGAGCTATGCAGTAAATTGTCAGCACAATTAAAAAGGTCAATTTGAATGTGAGTTGACGACATGTGTCACTTCCTGTGAAATAAAAATAAACTTAGTTCACAGTCTACTCTCCAAGCCTTTAATATAACAGCAAAATCTTTACATACAACTACTTAAAAGCCACTTATCAATATCTTTTTGGTATTTAGTCTGCCACTTAGTGGCGGCAATTTTTTCAGGTAATTTTTCAACCACAGAAAAAGCCGACGCATCGGCAATCATTTGTTTCGTCAGGCTTACGTTCTCAATAAAAGAATAAACACATGGTAAGCGTGACTTAAATGATTGTGTGCCCGCTTTTTTGAGCCAACCACCGCGTCGATTACCACAGTCTTTTATCATTGAATCATTTAAACCCCATTTGGGGTTGGTTTCACACTCTTCGGTATAAGCAGGAAACTTTACAAACTCACCATCTGAGTAGCTGTCAGTCCAATTTGGGCTCCAATTGAGTAACATAATAGGTTGTTTATGTGCCATCGCGCTCAGCAATACTTGCCACAGCGCTGTTCCATCAGCGACGCGATTAATTGTGAAATTAATCTTCAAGGCACGAATTATATCTGCATCGCCATAATCCCAAGGACCGGCATAGTACGTGCCTTTGCGTTCAAATTCACTCGTTTTAAAAAGGTCAACACACGTATTAAGCGCCTGCCAGTTGGGTAATTCAGGACACGCGTCTTCAACATATTTGGGGTACCACCAATCTTCAATAACCGTTGCGCTATGCGTGCCCATATCCAATAGCTCTCGTCGCGCAATAAGCTGTTCAAACTGTTGTTTCATAGACGGCTCCCATACTTCGAGTTGAAAGTCGAGTGCGTTACGGCGAAACGCGCCCCATTGTGCATCAGCGCTAATCTCGATGTAATTTACATGGTTCCCTGAATTCTCAATCGTTTGACCAATCGCATAAGATAAAACCCGTTGGCTTGCCCATTTGTTCAGCGGAATATTTACAAACTGTGATGTACGGGATTCATCTGCCAGAACCTTTGGCAATAATAAGAGGGAGAAAAAGGCGAATAATAGAAAACAACTAAACTTCATAAGCATACAACACGCACAAGAAAGAAACCGAGGTACAAAATAACTTATACCTATATTTTAGCCTTTAGTATAGTGAACTTTTGGCGAATAAGCTTTTTGTCACTTGTATGCTGCGCTAATCTCATAGCGTCTATCTTAATGATATTTCTAAGAATACATCGGATCTTGCGCAATACTTTGATTGCGGCCTTTTTCTTTTGCAATATATAACCGCTTATCAGCTAGTTCAAACACCTGCCGCCATGAATATGGGTTAATTTCAGTCGAATGAGCAAGGCCAATACTCACGCTAACATACCTATATTTCGACTTTTCATGTGCAATTTGTGCCTTATGTAAAGTGGCAAGAATACGCTGTGCAACCGTTAACACGGCTTCTATCGGTTGGTTTTTAAGTACAACGACAAACTCTTCACCACCATAACGAAAGGCATAATCGTTATCCAATCGTAAGTTCGCATCAATGATTGACGCCACCGATTTAATGCACTCATCACCCTTAGCGTGGCCATAGTAATCATTGAATAATTTAAACCAATCAATATCAATAACTAGCATTGAATAGCTAAAACTTGCATCTGAAACCAATAAATCGCTGAGTTTTCGGCGATTATACAAGCCGGTCATCGCATCAATTTTCGCTTCGTCTTTTGCCTGAGACAGTGACGCAATGAGGCTCTCTTCAACTCGAACTTGTTCTGTTATATTGTCTAACATGACTAACTCACTGCGAAGTCCACCCCAGTCAATTGAGGTCACAACGACACGAAACCACTGCTTACCTAAATGAAGCTTAGCACTTTGTTTGTCATTATCGGTTATTAGCCAATTTAGCAATGATTGGCTTTGAACTTGCTCTGTATTGTATTTTTCTAACGTTTCGCTCGCTTTTAAGTTGTTATAAATAATATGTTGCTCATTAATAACAAATATTGCTTGATTCGAATTGTTAATCAACTCCTGTAACTGTGAAAATTGATTTTTAAGATCTTGCTTTTGCACTTCGTTAATAAGCGTAAATTGGGTAAGCGCACGTGCAATTTTACTCACTTCAGATTTACCACGCGATACACTCGCTAATTCTTTAGGCGAATGTAATGACTCAACAATAAGTACCAAACGTTTGGTAATTTTAAAATGAAATAAGAGTATAAATAGCGCAATGGCTGAAAAAGCGCCAAACATCAGTGCAATAATAATATTTCTAGCCGTTTTTGAGAGCTCATTAATACGTATGCTCTCGTTACTTGCCACGTTTCTAACACTTGCAAAATAGTAACTCACATCAAGTTTGAGTTGTTCCATTAACCGCGTCGCCTTTATGTCGAGCGCATTAATCACGTTTTGATGGTGCATAACTTGATTTTGCAACACGATTAACCCAGTTTTACCATCAATCACCTTGGCTGAAAACTTGGCTAATTCTAATGATTTTTGAGCTAACTCGTCACCGAGACGTTGCACTTTTAACCGGGTTGCCTTTTTATTAAATCGCTGTTCGTGTTTCAGTAACGCTTTGCTATTGGTATAAAAGTTATGAATGGTTTGCCTATCTTTACTATCAAGTAGTTGATTTAACGTGAGTGTTAAAAAGGACTCATCAAACTGGTTAGCATGCATTAATAAATTTATTTCACCGTGCAGGCGCTCTGTATTAATTTGATTATATTGCGCCACCAAGTCTCGCAACTGACTCAAAGAGCTCGATATCAACGCCACCCGCATTTCATCATTCATCAATTTGAGTAGCTGTTCAGAGGCCGTTAAATTTTTTACCAATAGCGCATATGCGGCTCTGTGTTTAGACAACATATCGCTTTGCTTTAACTTCTGAAGATTAGCATCAAGTATTAAAATTGCGGTTTTTAAATCTGAACTATGATTAAGCTCAGGCATTACAACACGATCGTTAACCTCACTTACTGTTTCGACTTGTTCCAATGCAACAAATGTGACTGCGGTTGATGTAATTAATAAAAGTAAAACCAACACCATACCAATTATCGTTTTAGTACTAAGGCTCGCTCGCCAATTAACCGTCATGTTCCGACAAATCCCTTAGTCTTTTAATATTATCTTGCTTTAACACGTATACTTGCTCCATGTACTCGGCAACGATATGCCAAATGCGGCGACGTTCAAACTTATTGTTAAGCTCAAACTTACCTTGAAACATGCTGTAACCATTGCCACCAGACGCTAAAAATTCAGACATCACAACTTTATACTCAGCATGTTTATTAATCGGTTGGCCATCAACAAGTACTTCAATGATCCGCTTACATGGAGCTTGCTGTGAATTAAAACTCACTTGCATACCGGATACATTTAAAAAGCGTCCGCCACCGCGTTCAACAATCGACAAAAAGTGTTCAAGCGCTGCGAGTAGTTCGTTCCCGGTTAAAATTAATACACTGTGGTAATTACCAAACGGCAGCTCTTGCTGAATTTCAGCTTGTGTAAAATCGTGGCCTTCTGAGTAAATGCGGTTACCTCGAATAGAGCCGCTATTAATAATTGCAATATCGGTATTAGCAAAATGTTTTAGTGCATCAACCACCAAGTTACCAAATTCATTTTCTTGCGTTCGAATATAGTCTCGACGAGTTGAAATGGCATTCGGTGTCATTGCGATATGCTTATTATTTACTTCGTTGGCCATTCGCGTTCTATCAATGTATTTCGCAATCTCAATATCTTGCTCGAAGTCATATACATCAACCCAGTCTACCGACCAACCTGAATCGATACGATAAGTCACCTCTGCAACCTTCCCAGATTGACCACCGCTGATCACTAACAAGGTATTATTTAAAGTGCTTACACTATTTTCTGATGCCCCAACACGCAACACTGCGTCATAGTCTTGAGTATTAATCTGCTCTTCTAGTTGGTAAGCTGTAATATCTGTTATTAAAATATGCGCAAACTTATTTTGCTTCACACGAGCTTTTTTTGAGGCACTTTGTAGAGAGGCATTCGGAGCGTTAAACTTAAATTTTGCTTCATAATTCACTAGTGACGATATTTGAAAATCAACGCCATTTGCACTCAACTGATAGTAAGGCAGTATGCCATCAGCTGCTTTTGCTGTTCGTTTATCAGTAAGATTGGATGAAATTAGCGGAAAATTCGCTTCGCTGGCCCGTATTGACAGTTGATCAAGGCCAAAAAACAAATCTCGTTGACCAACACTTAACAAGTCGACTTCAAGTAAATTAGCCAGCCGAATCACATTAGTCCCATTGTCCAACAAAGAGACGGGACTTGGTGCCAAACTATCACCGCCATGGAGCAAGAGCACGCTTTCATGGTTTTGTCGCAACATATTAATATATCCGCCGAGTGCTGCGTAAAAATAGTTTTTTTTACGCGCATAAATATCGGGGATATTTGACACAAAAACAATCTTAACTTCGTTTTCACGTCCGTGAACTTGAAAGCTAAAAAATTGAATAGTAATGACAATAGAGAGAAAAATTAAGTACCGACTAATGTTCATTCCCTTGAATTTTTTTAGGTAGCGTATTAAAAGTATAATTCAAATAATGATTGGTAGCTGGTTTTTTACCGAACATTTCACATAGATAAGAATTATTCTCAAAAAATACTTGATCGTTATAATATAACATCATATTATTGATATATTATAACATCTCGAATGCATGAATGATGAAGCCAAATATCCACCCAGATTACGAACAAGTTGTATTTCACGACACAGCAGCAGACGCGTATTTTTTAATCGGCTCAACGATAAAAACTAATCGTACAATCGACTACCAAGGTAAAACTTACCCCTATGTAGCAATTGATGTTTCAAGTGAGTCTCATCCATTCTATACAGGCAAGCAGCGTGCGACTCAGTCTGATGGCCGTGTAGCTAAGTTTGCAAAACGCTTTGGTAAATTAGGGTCAAAATAATGCAAGTACTCAGTTCATTAAAAAGCGCCAAACGTCGTCATCCAGATTGCCAAATAGTTAAACGCCGCGGTCGTTTATTTGTAATTTGTAAGTCAACCCCACGCTTTAAAGCGGTGCAGGGCAAGGCGAAAAAGAAAAAATAATTTAAGTTTAGATTTTACGTTGTATTTCCCATCAACGAACCAAAAAGGCACATTATGTGCCTTTTTTATTTGTTCAGTAACACGTTGCTGGTATTGCCAGTGTATTTAAAGTAAATCTGCGCTATTTCTCTGTTACCTATCATCTCAGTTAACGCTTTATCTAAGCGTGACTTTAAATACATATTGTCTGGATGAATACGCAGTGAAACGGGTAACTCAGAAACTTTATAAACCACACTCAAGGGCCGATATTGCTTATAGTTCGCAATATAATAATGTGCAGTAGCCGCGCCCATAATTGCATAATCAATACGTCCTTTTTGCAACAGAGCTAATAAGTCAGGCTCGGCACGCCCTTCAAATACAACTAATTTTTCATCACCAAAATGCGTCTCAAAATCACCATAGCGGTATCCTCGAACAATACCGATTGTTTTACCATATTGGGCCTCGATAGAAGAGATTACCTGATTATCTTTTGACACAATGACCTCACTCGATATCGCATAAGGTATCGTATAAATACCAGGCACCTTTCGATGTTGGCGCCAAATTGGGTTGATACCAGGCTCAATATGTATTTGGTTTAGTTCAAATAAACGCTGACCACGTGCTACCGAGTGCATTTCAAACTCAAAAGAGATGCCAGTGCGTTTGCTTATTCCGGCAAATAAATCAGCAAAAATGCCCTTTATTTGCCCTTGTTGATGGTATGAATAAGGTGGGTTTGCACCATGATATAACAGCACTTTATATGCCCGCGTTGGTAAACTAAACGTAATCAGTAGCGCGAGTATCATCCAGGTAATCAATAGACTTCGATGCATCATTAGTTAATTTTCCTTATCTTTAACTTGATGCTTAACTCGGTATTTGTACTGCAATCGATTAATGAACTCAGGATTTTCCTTTACGAACTCATTAATTAAATCAATCATTTTGGGATACAAAATAGTTGATAGATGATAATCACCTTCGACATAAGGTAGTTGCGGATCAAAATGAATTTGTTGAAAGAGAGTTTGGTCTCGTTGCATCTGATAAGTTGCCACATCAACATTGATATAAAAGGCGTCAATTCGCTTCGCGACCAAAGCTTGTAGCAACAAATTTGAGTGGGTGTACTCATAAACATTTATATCACCCGCGGCGATTTCTTTCAAATACGGTTCTGGTGTAAAACCGCGGATTAAACCGAGATTTCCTATATCGCTACGTTTGCGAATTGGCGAGTCTATGCGAACAAAAGTACCGTCAATATAACTATCAAGTGCGGTACTGTAATACACCTTGACCTGCTGTTTGATTGCGGGGGTCCAATTCGGGTTATCTGGGTACTTAAAGTCAATTGACTGGTGTTTAATTAAACTAATATAAAGCCGTTTAATCGGCATCGGTACATATTTGAGTCTTATTTCTTGGTCTTTAGCAAACGCATCTAATAGCTCTTGAGCATACCCCTCAAAGCTTTCGCTGGTCGCAGATTTTTTACCGAAATGCGGGTAGTACTCAATGTTCTCAGTTCCCACGCTGTAAGTTTTTAAGATGGGTCGTGCATTTGCACCTATAAAAAACAGCAAACAACAAAAATAGATTACGATGTACTTACTACGCTTCAAGGTTCCTAGCTTACAGTTATTAGCTCATCTATTAAGCATAGCTATTTATTAACTTTTCGCTAAGCGTTTAATATACAAATTAAAAAGACCACTTTTGTGGTCTTTAACTCATTCTGCTTTCGATATCAATTGACCTTACTACTGGATGGGCACTTGATCAGGTATTTCATCTTCACCTTTTGAATACGTACGATACTCAATAGATGACGGAATACTTGTTTCGGGTAGTTTTACGCGAACAACAATGTTGTCATTTGGCGATTGGTCAATGCTCGTCAATACACTATGTAGTTCATCGAGTGTTGATACCACAAAGCCTTTACCGCCCATCACGTCTACTATTTTTTCATACTGCCACTGATGCAATACATTGTAGGGGTACACTGTATTTTGCAGCGGACGCGTTTTATAGTCTACTTTATCGTCGTCGCTTCTAAACGGGTTCGGGTTGACTAACATTTGCTCAATGCCGTAAATATCATTATTCAGCACAAAAACAACGTTATTGGTTTTATAGAAGTTGTGACCGGATATTTCGTTACACGTTTCTTGAAATGCACCATCCCCAACAAACACCAACGGTCGTTTATCTTTTTGACCAAACTTAACACCGAGCGACGCAGGTACTGAGTAGCCAATTGACAACCAAGCTGCAGCGCTAATAAAACCATCCGCTCTGTCAATTTGCAGGTTTTGTGCACCAAGTAATGGAAAACCAGCGTCCACCACTACGGTATGTTCCGCGGGTCTCAAGTAGCTATCCATCGCAGCAAAAAAGCTGTCGTATGTAAGCTCGCCCGATTGTTGCGCTGATGATTTTAAACTCATCGCACGCGTTGGCGCATAACTGTTTACAATTGGATCTGCCAACATAGCCGCCTTGAGCCCTGAAATAAAACCGCTCAGTGTCACATTGGCAAAATATTGGCTGCCGACTTCAACTGTTTCGCCAAATTCTTGCTTAGTATGATACCCCACTTGAACACCGCCATTATTGGCCATGATCATTCCCGCAGTCCACGGTGAGGTACCCCCTAAGTTTTTACTGGTATTCCAAACCCCGAGCCCGATGCGCACACCGGCATTATCAAATACACTTTTTTGAAACTCAGGTGTCGCGTTGCCATTATAGACACCTTTAAAAAAGGCATGGCTTTCAGGCAGTACTGACTTTGCCAAAATACTCGTCATATATGGAGTTTGCGTTGTATCAACTAAGTTTTCAAACGCCGATTGCAGTTTTTGGCGCTGTATTTCAATGCCTGCCCAAAAGAGCGGTTGACCACGCTCTCTGATCATATCCATAGCGGCTGCCACAGCAAGCTCCGTACTCTTTATATCGCCTTGATGGGGCCTAATTTGCAAACAATCTGTTGGTGCATCACATGGCTTGCGCCACACGTCTTCATACACTTCCAAATATCCAGGTCGTCCTTCGCTCATCATGGTATTTAGCACGGCATCTATTTTGGCCGGAGCCTGCGCCGCATTTTCAATTTGTTCGGCAGCAACCGTCACATCGCGATACGCGCGAATGTTACTTTGGCTATCTCCTGTCATATGCGAGTAAAGCAAGCCTTGAACACGTTGCTTTTGTTGCTCGGCATACTCGGGAGCGCCATTAATAACAAGTACCGGATTGTGTTCAACATAAGAACCTGCAACCGGATTGAGCAAACTAAATGCGCCGACCCCATAAGTGACACATACCGGCGCTATTTTACCCGTACTTCGTGCATAGCCATCGGCGCAGTGTCCTGCATTAATTTCATTGGTGTTGCCAGAAATTAAAATCGGGCACTCTGGGTCTTCTTGAATCGTATTTAAAAACGCCGCAGAGTAATTTCCAGCTACGCCAAACACATGTTCGCATTCAAGTTGCTGTAAGCGAAATTTTAAATACTCAGCTACTGTCACTTGCTTGTCACTGCACCCACTCATAGCTTGCCCCCGTTAACCGCTTGTTGAATTTCTAGTGCGGTACGAATACCTGATTCAATCGCGCCTTCAATCCAGGCATGTTTTAAGGACGTATGCTCACCTGCAAAGTGCACGCGGCCTTCTGCACCTGGAATATTTGGATGTAAATACTCAAGCTGACCGGGATAAAATATTGCAGCCTCGCCCATCGCATAATAATTCTCCATCCAGCTTTGTGTTTGCCCTACCCCAGTGAAAAACTGCAGTATTTCTTTGCCATACATATCGGTTAGCCCTTCAAGTGCAAATTGGTAACGTTTTTCATCAGGAATGGAGTCCCAGCGTCTTGCATCATCAGCCCAGCTGTAACTTGACAAAATAACGCCCCCATTACTGCCCGCAACTTTGTGACTTGGGAAATAGCAAAAACGGTTTGCGTTGTCGGTAACGCTGCCACCACCGAGTGAATTATGGCCACGATACGGTGTGCCCACTTTTTGCTGCCATGTTGCTTCATCCCATTCCCAAAAACGCTCGCTAAACTCAAGCAGCACTTTGGTCGCCGCATCATAATGTAGCTCCATAATTGCACGGCGCTTTTTATATGAAAATTGAGGCTCTACAATAACATGTCTAAGTGCCGTAAACGGAATCGTACAAATTACAAAGTCACCGGTAAACTCGCGCTCTATATCAGTATGGTGTTGATTTAGGTTCCCACGTTTTTCAGCTGGTTCGTTAATTGTTTTTAAATAAACCCCAGCACGACCATTAAACACAGCTTTATCGTGTGATTCTCCGGTTTGTTCATTTTGCCAGCCAAGCTCTGTCACTCGGTTATTCATATAGATATCTGACTCATCAACTAAACCTTGCTCAATAAATGCATACGGTAACTGCCAGCTACCACCGTCTAATTCATAGAACTGAGTTTCAGAGTTAATATAGGTTGTTTCAATAAAGGACTGGATAAACGAGTAAGACATGCGCGACGTGAGATTTTCAAGCGTACCGATAGCGTCCATCACACCTTCAGAGTAATCAATGTGCTCGTTCAAAAAACGTCGCATTGAAAAGTTACCGTAATCAGAAATAATTTCAGCCCAGCCATCAATTTGGCTTTGAACATCAAGTGGGGTGTTTAAATACGCTTGCGGGTCGTTAAGCATTTCGTTCATTTGCGCTGTAATGTCGACTTTGGCTTTTAACGGATTCAATGCCGCATCGAGTAAATCGGAGCTGCTTTTACCTTCTTCACAATCCATTGGGAAGCCCAAGCTTGGCGCATTCGGTTTGTAGTAATCAACTTTTCGTAGCTGCTCACCATTACACTTGAGCCACGTATTAAATTCTTTTTCACCTGTTTCTTTATTAACATCAACGTTATAAAACAAACGCTTAAGTGGATCTAAACCCAGTTTGCTCAAATATGCGTGAACCAACGGATGCTTGTCTGGCTGCGGAATACGCATCGCGCCTGCTTCTGCGTACTGGTTTTTGTCAGCAAAGGGCGCCTTACCTTTGCCCGTATTATGAAATGTTTTAACACGTCCACCTATACGATCATCATTCGCTTCAATAATTTGTATTTCATAACCTGCCGCTTTAAGCAGCGAACCCGACACTAAACCCGCTATCCCAGCACCAATTATGAGTACCTTTGGTGCAGGTCCATCAGGTGCTCTTTCAGGTAGCCCCTGTTCAATAATTTGTAGGTAATTGGGGATCAATGAGACATTGTTGTCATCAACCATTAAAATTTCACGAGCTAGTTTTTGAATTTGTGATTTTTCGAGGATATTAGAGTGCGACATTTTGATTCCTTTAAATTATTTGCACAACGCACATTTAAAGTAGATGCCCTCTCCCAAATTGCCAATTACAGACTATTACAACATTTTCTCGGTGGCTAAAATTAATCATGAAAAGAGGCGCGAACACCAAATTTAGTGCACCTCGTAGTATGGGTCTGTTAAAAAGAGTTCGAGTGAACTCGCTTTAAAATTTAATCTGTTGCATTACTGGTAGCAATAGTTCAGTTGCGACGTACAACGAACTTGTTCCACATTCGTTGTAGCGAGCGCCCCTGCGGCATCATGAAACATAAAAGAATGCTTGCGCCATTTTGAGTCAGTAGGATTATCATTGTGCAGCAAATTAGACCATTGCTGCCATAGCCTATCCATATTGGCATGGAATAACCAAAAAATTGGATCAAGAGCTGCAGTCTCAAGTTCGGCCAAAGCTCCGCCCATTTCAACGCACACTAAGTTCATATCCGTTTCAATTTTATGGCTCATTTCAGTAAAATGAATCAATTCAAAATCATTGACGCGGTTTTCATTTGAAGAATTTATCTGACTAGTTAGTGCTGGCAAACGTAAATTATGCCGATTATTCAAAGTTGGAATACGGCGTCCTTTTATCCATAAACCGGGATATTGTGAATTCGGTTCTTGCGTATCGCCAAATTGTTTAGGAACTTTAACCACCTCTGTTTGCTTGCATATCGCTGATCCTTTGTTCAAATTCAAACACAAGTTCCAGTACGGCAGCGCCCAGTCACTTGGCCCGCCTTCTTCAATAACGGCATCAGCTACAATTCGTTCAAAATAGTAAAGATATATACGAAACCAAGGTAACACATACCTAGTGGCAATCGGACGTTGCCGCCAGTATAAGTCATGAAACAGGGTTTCAGATGCGCCAACCCCAGTCGCATCACACCAATATGTTGATAACTTAGGGTCTGTAGGAAATCCGTGCACCGCACCTAAATACCACCAGCTTGTCGGCTCATTAATAGGTCTGGCTTTTAAATTCTCCACTGCTTTTGAGTACCAATACAAGGTATCATCCGCCAGGGCAAAAATATTTTTGCGAACTCTCATTAAACTTCCTTATTCTGCTTAGAGACATTAAGTTGATACGTGATACAAAGTTAAATATCCTTGAGCTATTGTCTATTACACGTAATTACGCCATTAGCCAAAATTCCACTAAACTTAAGTTTGTTAACTCGAAAAGGAATGGCTATGTGCGGGCGACTTAATGTCATCGATGATCCATTATCACAAATCGTTTCTGAACTGTTTGATATCGATTTTCAAGCAAATACAAACAAAGACATACGACCAACAAATTGGCTACAGGCGATCGCTTTACGCGGCAGTAAAATCGAGCAATTTAACGCGACGTGGGGGATCAAACCACAATGGGCGAAAAAATTACTCATTAATGCAAAAGCTGAAACTGCGCTTGAAAAGCCCACCTTTAAAAATGCCATGCATTTTCAGCGCTGCTTAGTTCCCTGCTCAGGTTGGTATGAGTGGCAAACCCAACCTGACAAAACTAAAATAAAATATCTCTTTAACGGGTATACCAACGAGCCCCTGTTGATGGCTGGACTCTATTTTTGTTACAGCGACAGTCGTACAACTCAAATAGTCACCATGACAATCCGCCCTAATTCATCCTTTGCCAAAATTCACCATCGCATGCCACTTCTGATCAAGCCAAAACACGCATTATATTGGCTAAATAGCGACCCTACTCAATTGACTCCTTTGCTCACTCCCTTTGCAGACACAGAGCTCAACCTTACAGTTTGCAACTAACCTTCAAGTGATATTAATTATCATTTGCAAATAGAGCAAGTTTCGTTAGAATAGACCAAACGATAATAATTACCATTTGCATGAATATATCGATAGTACAGCAGGAATATTTAGATCACCTCTCACAGATTTCAGTCACATCAGGCTGCAAAGCCGCATACGAGGTGACACGTTTAATCGAAGATGGATTGTTAGTCGCTCAGTATTACCAACAACATAATATGGTGCTACTACAAGAGCTTTATCTTCGGCGGGTCTTTTTCGACCTACTCAATAAAGTGTGTGATCCCTTGTTAGATAGTCTTGTGAGGCAAATATGCTTAGATCAGATATATAAGCCCCTGCTAGCACTCAAACGTTTTTATCGACAATACGATGCGTCAAAAAGCAAATTTAGAGAAATTGAACGCGAACTGAGAATTCTCAGCAATGAATTTTTACCAGAATAAGGAACCTATTATGAGTGATTTTAGAATTGAAAAAGACAGTATGGGTGAATTGCAAGTCCCCGCCAACGCACTTTATCAAGCACAAACACAACGTGCTGTAAATAATTTTAATATCAGTGAATTAACTATGCCTAACTGGTTTATTCAATCACTTGCATATATTAAATCGGCGGCAGCGAAAAGTAACCAAGAGATTGGTTTGTTATCAGGTCACAGCGCCAATGCAATTGTTCAAGCGTGCGATCAAATTCTTAATGGCGAACATGATAATCAATTTCCAGTCGATGTATTTCAAACCGGTTCTGGCACCAGTTCAAATATGAATGCAAACGAAGTGATTGCGACTATTGCGAGTCAAATTGCTGGCGATACAATTATTCCTAATGATGATGTCAACATGGGACAAAGTTCCAATGATGTCATCCCGACTGCAATTCAAGTGAGTAGTGCTATCGGTTGTTACTATCATTTGCTGCCAGCACTCAATCATTTAAGTCAAACAATTAGCACTAAATCGCAACAAATCGGTGATATCACAAAAACAGGGCGAACCCATTTAATGGATGCGATGCCGGTGACATTTGCGCAAACATTGGCAAGCTGGCAAAGCCAAATTGATCATGCGGCAAGTGGGATTACACAAAGTCTTGATCGTGTGACGCAGCTTGCTCAAGGTGGAACAGCGGTTGGTACAGGTATAAACGCAAGTCCATTGTTTGCAAATAAATTTAACGGCCATCTCAGCGCTGCAATCGGTATTAACTTTTCACCTAGCCAAAACTTTTTTTACAATATTGGTTCTCAAGATGCGATTGTCGCGCTATCTGGACAATTAAAAACCCTTGCTACCGCACTAATAAAGATTGCTAACGATCTGCGCTGGATGAACTCCGGCCCGCTTGCTGGGTTAGGTGAAATAGAACTCGAAGCATTACAGCCAGGTTCATCAATCATGCCTGGCAAAGTAAACCCGGTTATACCAGAAGCGACCGCCATGGTGGGTGCACAAGTCATTGGTAACGACGCAACCATTACCGTTGCCGGGCAATCGGGTAACTTTGAGCTCAATGTCATGCTCCCTGTTATCGCCTACAATATTCTACAAAGTATTGAGTTACTAAGTAACACAAGTCGCTTACTTGCTGATAAAGCGATTGCGAGCTTTACAGTTAACCAAGACAATATAAACGAATCGCTCAACAAAAACCCAATTTTAGTGACTGCACTTAACCCTGTGATTGGCTATTTAAAAGCGGCAGAAATTGCCAAAAAAGCCTATCAAACCAAACAACCTATTATTGACGTGGCATTAGCTGAAACCGACCTGTCACGCGACCAGCTCGAACAACTGCTCGATCCTAAAAAGCTTACACTCGGTGGCATTGCAGGCTAATCTCACATCACAATGCGGATATCATGTTTATTGGTATCCGCTTTTCTATCTCCCCCATTTTGCACACAGCAAGCTATACTTAAGCAAATTGATGTAGCGGTTATTTTATCGGCAAGGACGAAATTTATTACTCTCATGGCGATAAATTATGAACACGACACTCTTGTTACTGGTTTTTTTTGTCATCACCATATTAATAGGTATCGTGCTGCGCGCACTATTAAAGCACTCTGCATTTATGCCCTATTCTGTCGCTTTGTTACTGGTTGGTATTTGTCTTGGTTCCTTTGTCAATGGTGATTATAGCAACCCATTTTTGAGCGAAATTACAGCAGCCTTTAATCTTGCAAGCCAACTCAATGCTGAGCTAATTCTGTTTATCTTTCTACCAGCCTTAGTGTTTGAATCTGCATTCTCGCTCGAAGTGCATTTATTTAAGCGCATGTTCTCGCAAATTGCACTGCTGGCAATTCCCGGACTCGTGATATGTACCTTACTTACCGCCCTATTCGCTGTCCTTGTATTACCTTGGCAATGGTCAATTCCAAGTGCCTTGATGTTCGGTGCAATAGTCAGTGCCACAGATCCTGTTGCCGTCGTTGCCTTGTTAAAAGAGATGTGTTCGCGGGCGAGATTGCAAACATTACTCGAAGGTGAATCATTACTCAATGATGGTACCGCAATTGTGCTCTTCACGCTTTTTCTCGTACTCGCCATCGATGTGCAAACCCAGTTCGACCTACCGTATGTTGTCATCGAGTTTATTCGTGTAGTCGCTATTGGTGCAGTTACTGGACTCATCACAGGGGTACTCAGTCTTACTTTTATAAATCGTGTTTTTAACGATAGTCAAATTGAAATAACCCTCACTCTGGTTTTACCTTACCTTGTTTTTTATGTCGCAGAGCATTTATTCCATGCATCTGGGGTCGTTGCCGTTGTTACACTCGCATTAATCTATGCAGGCCCGGGACGCACACGTTTTTCACCCGAAGTCATTGAATCGTTGCATCACGTTTGGCATAGCTTGTCGTATTTATTCAACACGCTCATATTTATGTTAGTCGGACTGGTTATCGCGGCCAGGCTTAGCTTAGACGAGCTCGTTTATTGGCCTTATCTTGTAGCGACCTATTTTGCAATTTTTGTGATTAGAGCCTTAGCAGTAACCATAATGACACCCGTCTTGTCACGTATTGGCATTGGAATGACTAAGGAGAAATCAATCGTATTAGTGTGGGGTGGACTGCGCGGTGCAGTATCAATGGCACTAGCGCTTATCGTTGCATCCAACGAATCCCTGCCACAAGGTATTCGCGATCAAATTTTATTTCTTACTGCCGGTATCGTAGTGCTATCAATTGTTGTAAATGGTTCGACGATGGCAAAGGTCATGGCGCTACTTGGTCTTAATAAGTTACCTAAAGCAAAGCAAGAAGCATTTGCAAAAGTCGAGCAAAAAATTGAGCTAAAACTTGAGCAAACAAAAAACCAACTCAAAACTGACACCCTGCTACAGCACATCAACTGGCACCAAGTCTCTAACAGCGTAGAACGACAAAAGTTGTCAAAAAACCAACCCGTCGAACCGAATGTTGCAACTGAATATTTACGTAAGTTACTCGAAGCAGAGCGGCAATATTATTGGAATCAATTTCAACTTGGCCTAATTGGTCAACGGGCGACACAGGTACTGGTAGCCGCGATTGAAAAAGCACTCGATGGTGAACCACAAGTCTACCCAAGAGACAGTTTAACCGATACGTGGGAAATACCGCCTTGGTTAGTCACGTTAAAATCGATTCCTGGTTTACAAAAAGTGTATGGCGCATACCTATACCGACACCAAGTCATTTGCTTTGAAAGTGCAAAAGGCGTATTTGGTGCAATACAATCAATTACCCCATTAGCAACGTCATTATCACATAATGAACAATTGACTCAATCGACGTTAACCCAATTAAACCAACTACAAGATATAGCCAAAAATCGTCTCGATGACTTTTCTAAAAATCACTATTCGATGGTAGAAAAAATTGAAAGTGACATTGCCGCCCGCGTCCTACTCAACACCGAACGCCATGAACTTCATAAAATGGCAAAACACGGTTTAATTTCAGAAGGTGACGCAGAAAAACTGGTGTGTAGCATTGAGAAAAAAATGCATAAATTAAAACATCGGCGGCATTAACCCTCACCGGATGATAACTAGCATTATAGTGGTAAGGTAATACGAATATCGACACCGTTACTAGATGTTTGCAGCCATTTAATATCACCATTAAGTACGTGATGAACTTGATTATAGACGATAGTCAAACCAAGTCCTGTGCAATCAGTGCCGCGCTTTGTGGTATAAAAAGGTTCGTAGAGCTTTTCTATATTTTGCAACTCAACCCCCTTGCCATTGTCACGATACTCAATTACCAGCTGTGCTTGCTGGTGCGCTACAAGTACCGTAATTTCTTTATTTGTGTGATCTTCAAACGCATGAATTATTGAGTTTTCAACCAATTGAGAGAGCACTGTAAAGAGTGCTTGCCTAGGTAATGCGGCGCTCAGCCGCTCATCACATTCATGGCGCCATGTTATCGCATTTGATTCAAACTCGCGCTGATAGAAACTTCGGACATCATCGAGCAAATTGTTAATATCAACCTGCTGCTGTTGTTCGCTCATTTCTGGCAGTGACAGCGCTTTAAAGTTCTGTACTAAACGAATCGATTTATTTAAATTATTCAACATCAATCGATTCGCTTGTTCGGCACTCGATTCAAATTGCCGCAATTGCTCTTTGGATAATGATTGCGATTTAAGTGCTGTGATCATTTCGCCAAGCGCTTGCTCATGTTGTGAAAATGATGTCAATATAATGCCTAATGGCGTGTTAAGTTCATGGGCTACACCGGCAACCAAGTGCACTAATGAAGCCATTTTCTCGCTTTCGACCAATTTTGTTTGCGTTGCCGTTAAATTTTCTAATGCAACTTTAAGTTCCTTAGTCCTTGCGTCAACACGCTGTTCTAGTTGCTCATTCAGTTGCTGAAGCTCAATTTCAGCTTCAACTAATGCATTGACGTTTTCAATCGTACCAACAAGACGCTGAGCATACCCTAAACTATCGCGAGAAACAGCTTTTGCCCGGCCCCTAAACCATCGCCATTGTCCACTGTTATCGCGTTTGCGATAACGTATTTGCAAAAAGTCTGATTCATTATTGATGTGTTGTATATAGCAGTGGTGAACGTGTTCAAAGTCATCTGGGTGGATGACAGATTTTAGTTGCTCAAAGTCAAAATTGCGGACGATTTCTGTTTCATTATTACGTGATGAAACTCCCGACTTATAGAGGGTTTTTGCATCCAAATCCCAATCCCAAAATTCATTTTGGCTGCCCCAGAGTGCAAGTGATAGACGCTGCTCACTTTGTTTTACTTTTCTAAACTTCTGAACGCGTTGGTTGATAAAAGCCACAACAATAATTGCAATAATGGAAAAGTAAATAGCATACGCATACCAAGAGAACCATGGAGCAGGCTTAATCGTCACTTCCAACTGGGTAATTTGCTCGCTCCAGTAGCCAGAATTTAATTTGGCACGCAACAGTAAAGTATATCGCCCTGGCGGAATGTTTGTATAGGTTGCGCGGCGTTCGTTATGTCCTGTCGTAATCCACTGTTCATCAAAACCTAATAGCCGATACTGAAACGTAATTTCTTTTTCAAAGGCGTAGTTTAAAGTTGAAAACTCAAACGAAAGCAACGATTCTCGATGGCCAAATACAACGGAATCACTCAAGTGAACCGCATTTTCAATTGTAAACTGACTTGTTGGTTTATTAATTTGCTCATTGGCAATTGGAACTAACTCATTAAACACCCGCAGCCCGGTCAACGTCACGCGTAAATCTGCTTGAACATTTTTGACAGCGCGTGGTTCAAAATAGTTAACACCATTAACGCCGCCAAAAAATACCAATCCGTTTGATGCTAATAAATAGGCTCCGGTATTGTATTCAGTGCTTTGAATACCGGACGATAATGTATAGTTAGTAAATGTCTGACTAACTGGGTCATACTTAGAAAGTCCATTATTGGTACTTATCCAAAATAACCCCTGATTGTCTTCGACAATCGCATAAATCGAATTATTAGCCAAACCGTCGTCTGTATTAAAATGAATTGTAGGGCCATCGTTTAAATTTAAAATACTGATGCCACTACCATATGTCGATACCCATATTTTACCACTACTGTCTTCTAAAATATGCAGTACTTTATCACCTGCAATTGTGTTTGGGTTTTCATCATCGTGAAGATACTGAACATAGTCGCCTGTGTCAGGGTTTAAACGAATTACACCATCGTCATAGGTGCTGAGCCAAATTTGTCCTTGTTTGTCTTGCGTAATATTTAAAATGTAAAATTGCGGCAATCGATATGGCTGAGGCGCGTTTTCCAAATAGCGATTAAACCGGTCATTTTTTCTATCGTAGCGGCTAAGACCATTGTTCGTACCCAGCCACAACCTACCTTGTTTATCTTTAAACAACTTAACCACGCTATCACCGCTGACTGCAAATGGATCCTCTTTATTGTAACGATAATGAGTATATTGATTTGTTTTTAAATTAAGCTTAGAGACCCCATTAATATATGATCCGATCCACAATTCTGTATCACTATATTGCAATACTGCCCACACTCGGTCATCCATTAATGAATTCTCATTTTGCGGATCATGTTTAATATGACGATATGTCTTCTGCGCTAAATTGACTAAGTTAAGCCCACCGCCATCGGTGCCAATCCAAAAATGATTTTCGTCCTTTTCTGCAATCGTCCAAACGTTACTTGCAGAGAGTGAATTGTTGTTACTTGGGTTATGTTTAATATGTTCAAATCGACTTGTACTGATAGCATGCTTATTTAGCCCTTTTGAAAATAACCCCAGCCACAATACATTATCGCGTGTTACATATAATGCATTGACAGAGTTCCCCCCTATCGACGTCTCGTCTGTTGGATTGTTATAAAGGCGCTCGAAATGATTGCTCTTATTATTTAAATGGTTAATTCCGTAATCTGTCGCAATCCACAAATGACCATCCAAATCTTGGGTGAAACTACGGATGATATTGTTACTTATTGAAAGCTCATTCGCTTCATCATGTAGATAACCAATAAACTCGGAACTATTGCGCTTTAACGCATACGCCCCTTTCTCGGTGCCAACCCAAATCGTGCCTAAATCGTCTTCAAATAAAGTCCAAATGGTGTCATGACCTAGGCCACTGCTGTCATTTTGACGAAAGTAGCTAATTTCATTTTCATCATCACTATTAACCTTAATCAGCCCCTGGTAACGAGTACCAGCCCAAATATTTCCTTGGCTATCAACAATTAGGCTCGTTATGCGCAGATTATCTTTGTATCGCGTTTTGAGACTTGATAGTTGTTCAGTGCTTGGGTCAAACTTTAAAATACCGGCATAACTCCCCAAAATTAACTGCCCACGCTTACTTTGCGCAATAGCTGTAATACGTTCACTTCCGTGCGGCATTGTCTCAAACTCAGAAAAGTGGCTAAAGGACTCCGTTTTGGCATTAAACTTATTTAACCCGCCACTGCGAGTTCCGACCCAAAGAGTCTGGCTGTCATCTTCAAAAAGACTAATTACGTAGTCATCGTTAAGCGTTGATTTTTTTGTCGATGATTCTTGAAAGATTTTGAATTGATAGCCATCGAATCGATTTAACCCGTCCTGCGTGCAAACCCATAAAAACCCAGTATGATCTTGCAATAAGCAGTTCACCGTATTTTGCGATAAACCGTGCTGAATTTGATATCGTTCAAAGCGCTTTAAGGTAGTGGCTGAAAGCGGCATTGAAAATATCAAAATTAGGTAAACAACTGTGAAATAGTAATAACGCACAACAAAAAGTAAGCCAGAAATCGTAGTATTAACTTTAGTTAACAATCAACAAATTGCGAACAAATATTATGTATGTTACTTAGTGTGCACAGCCAAGTCATACACCTGTTTGACGCAGCACAATGACATATTGGAAATTAAATAGTACATTAGGCGGTAGAATAACAATCAAAAATCGCCCTGTTACTCTGTAAATACAAGTGTAACTGTATTGGTCGAAACGCAAAATTTGGAAAAAAACATGAAAAAAATCGTCATCGTTGGTGGCGGGTCATCTGGTTGGATGACTGCCAGTTACTTAAACCACTTATATAACAAGCATGACAAAAATGTGCAGGTGACACTGATAGAAAGTAAAGATATCGATATTCTTGGTGTTGGTGAAGCAACCGTGCCAACGCTGCGCACTTTTTTCCAAGCTCTTGGTTTTGACGAAGCGGAAGTGATGCGTGAAACCAATGCAACATTTAAAAATGGCATTTTGTTTCGCGGTTGGAATAAACCTATCGACGGCGAAACACATGAGTATTTACACCCGTTCGAAATGCAAAAATTTGAAAACCGTTACGATATTTCAACAGAATGGTTGCTCAACAACCCAAGCGGCAACAACGGCTTTGCAAAGAATGTTTGCCTAACTCAAGCTCTCGTAGAACATGAAAAGGCACCCAAAGTGCCAAATATTCCCCCGTATCAAGGTGTTGTGCACTATGGTTACCATTTAGACGCGCGTTTACTAGGTCAATACCTGCGCAAGAAAAGCCTTGAACGCGGAGTGGAACGTATTGAAGCGAATGTAGAACATGTTATCACCGACAATAATCAAATTACCTGTTTAAAAACAACTGCGGGAGAGATTGTTGCCGACCTCTACATTGACTGTACCGGCTTTAAAGCTTTGCTTTTAAGCCATTTAGAACAAGATAACTGGCGCAGTTTTGCCAAAGAGTTACTGTGCGATCGCGCTGTCACTATTCAAACACCTTATAGTGAAGGTGAAACACCAAAGCCTTATACCATTTCAACTGCGCAATCAAACGGTTGGACGTGGGAAATAGGTCTAAAAGAGCGCAAAGGTACAGGTTATGTGTACAGCAGCAAGCACTTAACCAAAGAGCAGGCCGAACAAGAGCTTAGAGATTATATTGGCTGCAGCGATGACCTTAAAGCAATGCACATAGACATGAATATTGGTTGCCGTAAAGAGCATTGGATTGGCAACTGTGTCGCAATCGGCCTATCAGGTGGCTTTATTGAGCCTTTAGAATCAACCGGGCTGCACCTCATTCATATGAGTAATTATTATCTGACAACGCATTATACCGATGCAAATGACAATCAAACACTGCGCGATTCCTATAATACTCTTATAAATAGTATCTACGACGATCTCAAAGAGTTTATTGTTCTTCACTACACCTTAACTAATCGTGACGATACTGACTTTTGGAAGCAAGCCGCTAAAACGGGTGATGAATGTCCTCGATTGAAACAACGACTCGATGTTTGGCGACACAAAGTGTGTGAAAACTATGATTTAGGGGGCAGTCCGTCAACCCTATTTACCGAACTCAACTACAAATATGTGCTATACGGTATGCAATATTATCCAACACTTAATATGCCGTATCGCGACTACGAGTTTAATGGTATGCGCGAAGAAATTACCTACCGCCAAAATAAGTTACTTGAAATGACTGAAACACACGCCAGTTATTTAGCAAAAATGTAACTAAGCAACTCGGTAATTGACTCATACGCAATTACCGAGCTCACTTCTCTATTTTATATAAACGCCGCCATAGCCACTCAAGTGGTCCTTGCTTAAAAAATCGAAAATAATAATGTGCAATAAATAGCTGCACTACACATGCGACTATTACTAAGAAAAGGTAATCTAGCCGTGTCGCATGGAGATTAAATTCGGGGTTCCACCAGCGCAACCATAGACCCATGCAAATCGACTGAAAGATATAAAAACTAAATGCGAGTTTGCCCACCTGCTTAAGTAGTGTAAGTTCAAACAAAGGGTTACGAATTAAAATTATCACCAAATGACAATAGATAATCGCACCTGTAATTCCCGATATTGATGCCAATGCAAACGGCAACTGACTAAGTTGAGAGGGTATACTTAAGCGAAACACAAGGTCAATCGCAGACACAATAATAGTCACAGCTAAACACACTATTAGCTGCTTGCGATTAAGCCCTGTGCGAAAGAAATTTGCCTTATATAACGCCATACCAAGTAACATCACGCCGCCAACATACCACATTAAGCAAAGTGGATTTAACATTGCCATCACAGCAACGAATGCGATTTGATTGATGAGTTGGTTAACGTAACTACTGTACCAAGCGTCATAGTGTGCATAATAAATATCGCTATATCTCACGATGCTATCGCTTTCAAATACGCTTAGAGCAAGTAAGCTAACCAGACCTACCGCAAGAAATTTGACTGATAATGAAAACAGCTCAGCGGCCGGTTTGTCAACATGGCGATATACTAAAAACCCAGCGATAGCGTAACTTAGCAAAATATCACCGGCAAAGATAAACACCCCGTGAATTAACCCAAAAATTAACAGCCAGTTAAGACGTGATTTAATCAAATTAAAGGGATCTTTTTGTTGTCGTTTTATATGCCTAAACTGAACGGCGAGGCCGACACCAAAAAGTAAACAAAATAGCGAGCGAAAACGCCCTTCAATGACCAGTCCATTTACTATGTTTATCATTTGGTCGCTCAAGGGAGGGATGGTAAATGGGCTATACCCGATTTCAATCGCGCCCAAATGGTAAATATTCATGAACAAGATGCCAAGAATTGCAATGCCACGCAAAATATCGATTGATTCTATTCTCAAAACAGCATTCCCTAATAAATCAGATTCGTCATCCTATGGCATTAGTATGAACCTACAAAATAAAAATGATATTCGGCAAAAAGCCTTGCTTAATGGCGAGCCTCTTTTATTTTTTGAGTTCTATAAACTCGAAGTGCACGTATTCCTCGCCACTAAACAGCTATTTTGTCTTGCAAAAATACATCAATGTCGGGTTCATCGATTTGAGCATCTTCTAAAAATAAGGTGGCATAACGTTGATAAGCACCGGAGGTTAAGAACAACTCAAAAACATCGCGATCAATATGTTGCTGCCTCACCATACTATGCATAATCTGTAATGCTTGGCTTAGCGTCTTTGCTTTTTTATATGGTCGATCCGCTGCGGTCAGTGCTTCAAAAATATCTGCTAATACAAGAATTCGCTCTGGCACCGATAAATCATCAGCGGTTAATTGCCGAGGGTAACCTGTGCCAATTAAGGTTTCGTGATGAGTTGATGCGTAGCGCGGAACATTTGCGAGTTCCGGAGGGAATGGTAAGTTATCCAGCATTTTTATAGTGCTAATAATATGCTCATTTATTTTAAAGCGATCTTCAGCAGTTAAGGTACCCCTTGCAATTGATAAGTTATACAACTCTCCACGATTATACTCATACTCCGTGGGTGTCATTTTGATACCAAACCGTGCTTCATACTGAATCGGTTTCGCACGTGTTTTTATATGCTGTGGCTTGTCACTTAATAAATATTCTCTAACTGGCAATACGGTATCATTATTTTTAACTTGAACCTGTTCGACAGGGGATAACCCCAACTTATCATCGAAATGGCGCTGCCAAGTTACTTTAGCTAATGCATTTAATCTTGCTAAATTTGATTCACTAACAAATTCGCCACCTATATTCATTGTCGCAATAAAGCTAAAATCGTCAACTAGCTTAGCTTTTGTATTAATAAAGTCTTGCTTAAATAACGCATCCGACTCAGGGCGCTGTGCAGTTTGTTTTAGGTACTTAATCTCGGCGTCACGCAATAAAACCTCAAAACGCATTCTAATTTCATGAATTCGGTTATAAATTGTCTCTAATTTAGTCCCTTTATCAACAATATGTTCTGGTGTCGTTACTTTGCCACAATCATGAAGCCAAGCCGCAATTCTAAATTCTCGGCGTTGCTCTTCAGAGGTTATTTTATAATCTTTGAATATGCCGTAGTCCGCTTCGCTGGCTAATTCTGTGAGCATAATACCTAGCTCAGGAACTCGTTGACAGTGCCCGGCAGTATACGGTGACTTATCGTCAATCGCGCCTGCGATTAATTCAATAAACGATTCCATAAGTTGCTTTTGGTCTCGTTCATGGCTTTGAATAGATTCTGCCATTTCTGATAACGAGACTGCTAATTCATCGAGCTCTTTAATCATCGAATGACGCGTTTTTATTTGGCTATAGTTACGCGTTTTAATTTTGTCATTTTCCTCCATAATTCGGCGAATTGGACGCTCAATAAGCGCTGCAAAGTAAAACGACAATGGGGCTAACAGCACTAAACAAACCGCAGTGATAAAAATCGATGTCATCACTTTATCATTGCCTGATTGATATATATTTTCGCTCGGGGTAATAACGGAAAAATACATATTGGATAGTCCATTTCTGCCAACAGAACTAACATAAATCAACTTTTCTTGTTGATTTAATGTTTGCTCCAAAATGCGATCGTGCATATGTTGATTGTTCGCTCCTTGAATCAACACTTTATACGGTACCGTATTGAATTGATTCAATTGCTTGTCAGCTTGATTATCCAACCACTTTTGTCGAAGAAATTGCTGTTGCATTGGCGTGATATTAGATAAAGCGAGATTAATAATTGGGATTAGTTCACGATGGCTCGGCTTTACAAGAAAGTGTAGTGATTCGGGTAACTCAAGCTCACTATAATCAAATTTATCAACAACTTGAACTCCTTCAATAAAGTACTGCTTTACCATACTTTGGAGCATTAAACGGGTATCGAGTGCAGCATCAGCCTGGCCAAATTGGACAGCTTTTATCGCATCAAGTGGTGTCGCATACTCGATTATATTAATCGATGGGTGCGCCTTTTTTATTTCAGGAGTAATTGACCAACCTAGCGGAATAGCGAGACGTTTGCCTGCCAGCATTTTTATCGACGAAATAGTTGATTGATTTTGCCGCACAGCAATTGAAAATGGCAAGCTCAGCCAAGGCGCTGATAATTCTCCCATTTGATTATTTTCAGGGGTATTATAAACCGCTTGCAAACTGACCAATTCACCGAGCTTATATCGCTCTACTAACTCAGACCATGACAACCCATTGGTGTAATTAAATTCGAGGCCTGTCATTTGTGATACGAGCTGAGTGATGTCAACGGCATAGCCGCGAGGCTCACCCGAAATAGAAAAATCGATAGGCATCCAATCTCGGCTATTTGAAATCTGAACCTGTTTATACTTGTTTATCACGGCCTGCTGTTCGATTGACAGTTCAAGAGGTTTAACCCTCAGTAATACATCGCTATTTTCGGCTTGATTCGACTTCGCGATGACCTGACCTTCAGCTTGGAATAAGTACACCTCGCTGTTGTCATAGTGTTTACGATAAGTCAGTTGCTGAGCAATGGTTGATAGCGCAATATCAACACCGAGTACAGCCTGGTTATTTGCGGTTTTAATCGCATAAGTAACGCCCGGCGCCTGTAATGAGCTAAACTGATAAGGAGCCGATTTATAGACACGCGACTCTTTTGCTTCTCGATACCAAGTCCGCTCAATGGGATTAAAATCTATATTCATTTGGCGTATATAACGAGGTTTAAAGTATTTATCTAAATAGGTCAGCGTTTTTTGTTTTTGTTTCGTATTAATTTCAATTTTTAGCCAACGATCTCGTAAAGAGGCATTAAAACGTTGTTTTACACTAGATGACGCATTCAGATTTATTAACTGTAAAAAATCACCATTCTCGTAGGCCATGTAAATAGAGTAATACATCGGGTTATTTTGCATCACTTGTGCAAACAGTTGGTAATGACTATCACTTGCTTCTATATAAGAAATATTCGCTGCATCTTTGGCTAACACTTTTGTCAATTGAGTCGCTTGACGATCTTGTGTGGTCAGGTAATCACGAATATCTGTTGCACTTTGCTGAAAAGTTTTCTCTGCGTATTCAAGCGCCATCGACTGACTAAAGTAGTACTGAAGACCAATCGCTATGATCCCAGTAAGGGCTGTCGCCATAATAAATACTGTGACGAGTGTTATATGAATCGTTACCTTAAATTTATTTTTCATTCCTTCGATCACCTAATCCAATGACGCTTAGCAAAACACACTTAACTTTGCTAATCTTTATCAATCACAGATTAGTTTAGCATAGAAAATGAAAATGAAAATTGTCGCTATAAATTCAGTAACCTATTGAAAAGTAGTATACCAATTTGATTAGGGTTGCTGTTTTGCGGCTAAAATTGAATCTTGAGTCCTGCGTAAAATGAACGAGCTGAAACTTTAGGTAACGTGTTTAAGTTACTTAACGTTGGATCTGGTAAAAATTCAGCGTCCGAGTTTAATAGGTTATCAATATATAAAAAGACCGACGCAGATTTCATGAAATGCAAATATTGGCTGATATCATAGTTTAAATTTACCGTGACATGGTTAAAATTATCTTCTTTCGGATTGAAGTCATTAATTATGATTTGACGGTTACGCGGGGCACTGTGATAGACAGAATAAGTTGCAACTGAAAGCTTTTCATACTGATACACAACACCCGTTTTAAACAATCGTTCAGATAGAAAAATCGCATTCTTTTGCCCTTTACTGTCTTTCGCATATTGGTAACTATAAGCCCAATTAAATTGCAAAAAGTCGCTGAAGCGGTAAACCCCGTCAACTGTAATACCGCGGTGTGTTTGCCCGCTTGAATTTTGAAATTGCTTCGGTAACGGCTGCCCGGGTGTCACATCTTGCAAAACAATATTATGTTTAATATCGGAATAAAAAACACTCGATGAAATAGAATAATTTTCTTGAGTGTAACTAAGGATGGCATCGTACGTGTCATTAGTCGTAGGCACTAACGATGGATTACCCAAAAATAGGCCAGGAATATCAAGCGAAAACTCAACACCTGTCGGCGATGCATATGCACGACCATAATTTACTTTGGCATTTATCGACTCGTCGTTATACAAATAGCTAACTCGTGGTGCAAACTGAATATCGCTCTTTTCAGGATCAAGTACTTGAATTCCCGCAACCAACGCATGCAACTCGTTCAATTGATAATTAAGCTGGAGGTATCCTGATTTGTAAGTAACGTCTGACACTTTTTTATTTTGCGTATCGTAAAGTGTGTTGTTGCGAATATTAAGCCCTAAATCAAGACTGTAGTGATCAAACTCGCCATGACTGCTCCACGCTATCACACCATCTTCAGCATCATACTCGGTACTAGCTGCGATATTTGAACGGTTTAATGAAGCTGCAAGTGAATTCGACCAATTTGAACTAAATAGCCATTCATAATCAACACTATAAAATGTACGATCGCTGGGTCTTATCACCACATCATTAATCAATCCATTCGATAATGTTGCGACTTCTTCAACCTTTGCATCAAAATATTCAAAATTAAAATCCTGATATGACACTTTTGCATACGCACCATAGCTGGTGTTTTCATTGCGAAAAGTATCTTGATTACCCCCCGTATCAATAAAAGAAAGTGGCCACCCGTCTGTTGTAAAATTTCGATATGCAAGTGTAACTGCAAGTTCTTCAGTTACGTTGAAGGAGGTCGCTAAATCAAGTGTCGCCGAGTTGTGCTCGCCATAAGAAAGGGTTATATCTGTTTCATTTTCTTGCTTAGTAATTATGTCCATGACCCCTGCAAATGCATTTGAACCGTACATAACTGACCCTGGGCCTCGAACAATTTCGATTCGCTCGACTAAGTTAAGTGGGATCCCTTCATATATAGGTGCGTTTACACCGTATAAAATCGGATCTCGCATTGGCTTACCATTAATTAAAATTAGAAAATATTTATCAATTGCACCCGCTATTTGACCACGCATCGCAATAGCACTGCGATGCGTAAATTGGGGGTAAACTTGTTGAACTTCTGGGATAAGACGCATTACATCATGTAAATTGCGTGCACCAAATTGTGCTATTTCAGCTGCAGTAATCACCGTAATAACACCAGGTGCATCCGCTTTTGATTGTACTCGTTTCGATGCAATTGTGATCGGCTCATTGGTCAATTCATGTAAGCTTAAATCAAATAACTCGTGCGATTCATCCCCATAAAGAGACAAGTTCATGCAGCTAATAAGAAGTACTATAATTCGTAGCAATGTAAATAAACCAAAGCCGTGCTAAAACTAATTTAATATTAGACAACTTCTAATCAAATAGCTTAATTTTGCCAATATTTATCAAATAGACTGGGGTAACTTTGTTTCAAGTACTTGGCTTTGTCTTTAAAGCGCTTACCTTCAGGCGTTTGTTCAGTAACCGGAAAATAGGGTAATTCCGTGTTGTTTCGCTGTTCAAATACAAACCCTGCAACGAGGTCATATTCATCTATATAAGGATAAGGTAAGCCATTTTGCATTCTAATAGTGTGATTGACTAAAGAATTAGGGTCGCGCAACGCATCATCATAGACATCTTGGCCTTGAGCAATAAGCCAACAGCGGAACTCAGCGAAATCATATTCGGTGTTACAGCCTGCAATCACAAACGCAGCGCCCCATAACTGCCAAGTAAATGCTCTACGCATAGCTTTAGAGAAATAGGTGTCAAACTGTTCAATCTCTTTGTCGGTAAGCGGTTCAAGTTGTTTAGTTAAATACTTACACGCCTGTTCACTGTCAAAATCTTGCGTTGGTAATGTGACAAGTTGCCAAAACTGGGAGTCTGTCATCGCTTAGTGTTCCTTAATATTGATGTTTTTCACAGTATATCACTCATCATCAATGACAACTAAATAGCGAATGTAATCAAACCTATCTAAATGAGCGGGAAGTCACATTTACTCCCTGCAATTTATCACTTAAGTCGACTAATTTACCTGCAATAACATGAGCAACACCATTTGCTTTTTCAACCATTCCTTTTACTAATAACACCTTCGATGTTAAATAAGTCTGCTGCTGCGCTTTTGCCGTTGCTGACCAAACAATTGTATTCACGTTACCGGTATCATCCTCTAATGTAATAAAAGTCACACCGGATGCCGTTCCCGGAGACTGCTTACCGACAACTAAACCTAATACTGTTATTAATGACCTATTCTCATGCTGATTTAAGTGCGACGCTCTTGTAAAGCGCGGCAATAACCCCGCGTCATCCAGTAACCTAATCGGATGGTGATCCAGTGATAAACCTAAGCTCGCATAGTCTTCAAGCATATTATCAAACGAGCTCGGGATCATTGTGTGATGTTGATCCTCAGAAAGTGGTTCAAACAATGGTAAATGATGCTCTTGATTCATCATTTGCCAACGACTATCAAACCGATTATCACTTAAACACGCGAATGCGCCTGAACTTGCTAATTGATGACATAATGGCTGAGATTGTACACGGCGTTTTACTTCAGCAATTGAAGTAAAGCCTTTTAATGGTCGTACCGCTAACAACTGTTCTATGGCATCGTGCTGTACGCCTTTCACTTGGCGAAAGCCAAGCCGAATACATGCACGTTCATTGACCTTCACCACACAATGATCAAATACAGACGCATTAACACAAACAGGGAGCACACATACTTGATGTTGTTGTGCATCTTGAACAAGCTGCGATGCACTATAAAACCCCATCGGCAAACTATTCAAAAGTGATGTATAAAATTCAACGGGATAATAATATTTCAACCATGCAGAGACGTAGGCTAAAACAGCAAATGATGCAGAGTGACTTTCAGGGAAGCCATACTCGCCAAACCCTCTAATCTGATTATACAACTGCTCTGCAAAGGCAGTGTTATAACCACGCGTCTGCATTCCTTGTAATAATTTAGTTTTAAACTTGTAAAGTTCTCCCGTTTTATTCCAAGCAGCCATCGCTCGCCGTAATTGATCCGCTTCGCCACCGGAAAACCCGGCAGCAACCATCGCAATTTTAATCACTTGCTCTTGGAAAATAGGCACACCTAAAGTACGTTCTAAAATGCTTTTCACCGCTTCAGATGGGTAAGAGACAGCCTGTTCTTTGGCACGCCTTAATAAAAACGGGTGCACCATATTGCCTTGAATCGGACCAGGTCGTACGATCGCAATTTGAATCACTAAATCATAGTAACATGCTGGCTTTAAACGTGGCAGCATGCTCATCTGAGCCCGTGATTCAATTTGGAAAACTCCTACAGTATCAGCTTGTTGCATCATAGAATAAACCTTTTCATCATCGTCTAACGCGGTGATGTCTGCAATATTTAATGTGCGCTGATGGTTGCATTTTATTAGTTGAAAACATTTTCGAATTGCACTCAACATACCTAAAGCAAGAATATCGACTTTAAGTAAACCTAAGCTTTCTAAATCTGTCTTATCCCATTGAATAATCGTACGCTCAGCCATTGCTGCATTCTCAACCGGAACAAGTTCGTAAAGCGGGCCTGATGAAATCACAAAACCACCAACATGCTGTGACAAATGACGAGGAAAGCCTAAAATTTGCTCAACGAGTTGAAGAAACTGACGCCCTTTTGCACTTTCTCCAGCTAGGCCCAGTTGCACAACTTGTGTTTGCCAAGGTACATCTTGGTTGCGGCGGTTAATACGTTTAATAAAAAACTCAAGTTGGGTTTGGCAAATACCTAAGCTTTTACCAATATCTCTAATCGCACTTTTTAAGCGATATGTAATCACAGTCGCCGCTAACGCTGCCCGCTCCCGTCCATATTTTTGATAAATATATTGGATCACTTCTTCTCGGCGGTGATGCTCAAAGTCAACATCAATATCTGGAGGTTCATTGCGTTCACGGCTAATAAAACGTTCAAACAACACACTAATTTGCCTCGGATCAACAGAAGTAATTTCAAGGCAATAACACACGATAGAATTGGCCGCAGAGCCCCTTCCTTGATATAAAATCCCACTGTCTTTTGCAAACATCACAATATCGTGAATAGTTAAAAAAAAGTATTCATATTCAAGCTCTTCAATTAAAGTTAGTTCTTTTTCTATGGTTTTTTTTATCGCATCACTCAGGCCATTTGGAAAACGTACCGCAATTCCTTTAGTCACAAGTTGGCGTAAATAAGTTATCGCACTTAAACCCTGCGGCACCAACTCTTGTGGGTATTCATAACGTAACTGTGCTAAATCAAACTGACACAACGTCGCAATAGCAATACTTTGTTCTATCCATGAATTTGGATAAAGCTGCGTTAACTTACTTAAACTACGTAAACTCGCTTCGGCATTACTAGCTAAAGCAAACCCAGCTTCATCAATCGACTTTCTTATACGAATAGCCGTGATAGCATGTAACAAAGGAAATCGTTCGCGGTGGTGCATTAACACATGGCTACATGCGACAATGGGAATTTTAAACTGCTCAGATAATTGTTGGCAGTGTGTGATATAGCGCGTTTCACCCGCCTTTAAATGCCGTTTAATTGCCAGCCATAACCGCGTTTTATGATACTTTACAAGCCACTTTGCATTTTCATCATCTTCTAGGCTCCCTTTCGGGAGCCATAAAATAAGACAATGTTTAATTGATTTTAAATCCCAAAGAGCAAGTTGATATTGACCTTTCTTTGCTCGCTTTCGTGCATTGCTAATAACCCGGCATAATTCGGCATAGGCTAATCGATTAGGACAAAGCAATACGAATTGTGCACCGCTATCTAATTTAAAAAAACTACCCACAATAAGCTTAATCGCCAGCTTATTCTCTTTGATATGTTGAAATGCTTTCACCACCCCCGCAACCGAACATTCATCAGTTAACGCGAGACTATGGTAACCTAAGCTATTCGCTTGACTCACTAACTCTTCAGGATGAGAAGCGCCAGTTAAAAACGAAAAATTTGATTGGCAAACTAATTCTGCATACATCATCAAGTCAGCCAGTTAACAAAATAAGCCATGTTCAAACCACCGTTTACGTTGATCACGAAACAACCAATAACATTGGCCCTGTTGATTATGTGCAATAAAATAGTCGCGTATGATCACCCTATCATCCCACCACCCTGCTTCAACTCGTTCAGGCCCCTGTAATATTTTCATTGGCTGCCGTAGTTGCAGTGGTGTCGGTAAGAGTATCGATGGCCTGAGACTCTCCCCTTTCTCAAATTGCAGCTTTCGCATCGAAAGGTCTGAAATACACACTAAACGATTGGCATTTTCCGGCCGATGATCGGCCGTTGGAATGGGCATACAAACGCGTTCCTGACCCAGTTTCGCAATCATCATGCTGATTAACGCATTGACATTACCTCGTTTCATTTTTAAAAAATCTTGATTTTGAGAAACGGCAGCTTGTGTATTAGTAACAAATAGTTTAATCACAATAACAGGAGAGGATAATGTCAGCGTCGCTAATTTAATATCGACTAAATTTTGCCACTCTTGCGCTTTTGATAAGGGCTCTGCGCTGATCACATTAAGTTTAATTTCGCTTTGATCCCGTAATGTAAAGATAAAATAAAGTTCAGAGCACACTTGATTACGCGTTATCAAAAAATGTGCTAACTTGCCTAATAAATGGGCTACTGGCTGATTTAAAAAAGTAACTTGATCTATTTCATGGGCAAGCTCACACTGCGCTGTAAAATTCTCATGCGGTATAAAAAATGTCAGAGAATGAACTAACTGGCCTGTTAAGCGGCCTATGTAGTTAACGAGCGTAATATCAAAGCGCTTAGCCAAATCAGCTAAACTCAGTGAAACAAGTTGACCAACTTGTAATACGCCTATGCGTTGTAACGCAGCCTTTTGCTTTTCACTCAGCCCTAAGCTTGTAACTCGTTGCCTATTAAGGTGCTCCTTCAATTCTGCTCGATTATCAGATATAACATTGACTTGTTGCTGTGCCAGTACTTGAGCTGCATATGGAGTATATCCAGTAGCAAAATAGACAGTTAAATTAAGCGAGGTCAAATCCCGTTCAATCTGTTGCCAATAGCAACCAACGTCATTATAAAGCTTGAGCATAGTATCAATGCGTAATACCAAGCCCTGTTCATCCATCAACGCAATATCTGCACTCACGATATACAAATGATGAGCTATTTTTGTCAACCTTTGCCGTGATAACTCACTATCATAAGGTAATACTTGCAAGTTATTCACTAAGCTTGCTGCTGTTGCCATCCCCATTCCAAGGCGTACACCCAGCTGTTTCGCCTTGTCGTTTAATTGGACGATCGTATTATGTGTCTGTTCAACAATGACTATCGCTTCGGTTGGTGCATCCTCTGCAATGCTATCTAGCTGTAAACAAGGAAAATGCAAATATAACCACATCATGACAATACCCGCTTCGAATCCAACTGAAGTTCGGCCACATTGTTGATATTGACTGGTTTATAAAGTTCAGGCCAATGAGCTGAAAATGGCAATAACACCTTATGTTGTCCACAGCTACCACGACGCTTTTTAATATGTACATGTAAGCCAGATTCAACAGCTGACAAATGCAGGTTTAAAGGTACAGGAAGAGAGAATTGATATTGTGCTTGCTTTATAAAAAGCGGTGCTATTGCTTGGCCTTTTTCCGCTGCAAGCTGTAATCGTTTAGCCTGGGCAATTGAAACTGACTCAGCCCAAATAAAAACAAAGCTCGCCGCACCATTGGCTAAACTTTGTTCCGCACACCAAAGTGTTTCAGCCAAAGACAATGACTGTAGAATCAATATTGGCTCAGTAATACCCTCATAATGCAATGACTCATAAGTGATGACTCCTGGGGGGTTAATAAAAATAATTAACCCATCGGCTTCTTTTAATAAATTAAAAAACAGGCGTAACTCACCAATGCCAAGCTGGGCTGAAAGTGCGATAACCCCCGCCGTTAAAAATCCTCCACCTAGAGCTTCATCAAGCGCTTTGTGACCACTTTTCAGCGGTGTTTGAATACTATGGGCCTGTTGTTCGCTGCCATGCCATACTAAGTTTTTACTTTCGAGCTGCCAAAGTAAATCATTCATAAATCGCAACCAAATGCTGTATATATAAACAGTATATTATTCTTTGATCATTTTGCAACTAATTAGGATCATGTTGATCTTCACAATCAATTAGTCAAATTGATTAATAAATATGCTTTACCACTAATGTAAACATCATTGAAAAAGTTAACTTATTGATTTTATTTATACTTAAAACTGGCTTAGCTTTTGCTATAAAATTGCTATTGCATTACTCTTCGCATATAAAAATAGAGTGCGTAAACAGCACATAAGGAACAGACAATGAGTGTTATTCTTGAAGATCGTCCTATCGAGCAAGTACGTGATGAAGTTATTGACCAGCTAATTTATAACTATAGCCACGGGGTTATATCAGCCGCCGCATTTGAACGTCGCTTAGATGATGCGATGTCGAGCCAAGACCACCAAACAATTATCGCGCTCGTCAGTGATCTCACTTTGAAGACAGATAATCAGTATCAGCAACAAAAGCAAAGTCACTTAAATATTAACTACGCCCACCAATCAACCCAAGATACGTTATCATTACGTTCTGTTTTATCGAGTAATGAACGCAGTGGACGCTGGTTAGTACCGAAAGAAATCAACCTAACAAATATTTTAGGGTCCACAAAGCTTGATTTCAGCGATGCAGTATTTCAGCATCAAGACATCACAATTAACGTCAATTGTGTGCTTGGCTCCGATGACATTTACATTCCTGAAGGCGTTAACGTGATCTGTGAAGCATTTTGTATTATGGGTAACATTGAAAACAAAGCCCCTTCAATTGCACATAGACAAGCACCCACAATACGAATTAAAGGAAAACTCTGGCTCGGCTCAATAGACGTACAAGTCAAACGCACCATCAAAGAAAAGTTCTTAAGTTTTGCGAGTGAATTTAAAACGCTACTTGGCAGCGGTAAGTAATCGTTTAAGTGTAAAGCAAGACTAATCTTGCTTTACAATATGTATATCGCGCTGCGGAAAAGGAATGTCAATCGAAGCTTTTTGCAGTGCTTTATAGATGGCGCTATTCGCTTTATATTTATTTTCATAAAGACAAATCGTGGGCGTCCATAAACGAACACCAATGGTAATCGCACTATCTGCAAATTCATCAATCCCAACTTGAATTTCTTTTTGTTCGCCAGTGACGTTGATAGCTTCAAGGGTTTCTTTAATTAAGTCAATCACTGGCTCAGGATCGTGGTGATAAGCGATTCCAACCGATAAATGCAGTAGTGAATCATGTCGCGAGTTATGAAGTACTTCACCGACAATATGTTTATTAGGGATCGTTATCTCAACGTTATCCTCATCGATTAATATGGTATAAGCCAATAAGACCTCTTTAACAACCCCCGTTACACCTTGCACTGTAATCGTGTCACCAACCACAAAAGGACGTACTAAGATAATATTAAAGCCCGCGGCATAATTGGCTAACAACCCCTGAAACGCAAGTCCAGCACCGAGTGAAACCGCACCGATTGCAGCAACAAATGGAGTGACACTAATCCCTAATTTACCCAAAGATATGACCGCTATCATCACCACAATCAGCATTTTTGAGGTATTTGCTAAAAAACGACTCAGCGTAATATCGAGCTTGTGTTTTTCACAAATTTTAAGTACTGCAAGACTCACTTTCCCAGCCACATAATAGCCTAGGAAAAAAATAATCACGGCACCAATTAACTGAAAACTGTAATTGGCAAAAAAGTTTACCGCAATATCATAAAGCTTTGTTAATAAATCAATTTCTTGTTGAATTAACGAGGTCGCGTCAAACGAATTACTTTGATTAAGTTGAAGCATCTATTTGTAAAACCTAATAATAAAACTAAAATAAAAGTGGATACTGGGCCTCTGAGCATTCTAACTCAAGCAGCCGCTGTTTAACTGCGAGCCCACCAGCATAGCCTGTCAAAGTGCTATTTTTTCCAATAACTCGATGACAAGGAATAATAATAGGCAAACAATTTTTATTATTCGCGCCACCAACCGCTCTAACGGCTTTGGATGCGCCAATTTTGATAGCAATATCAGCATAACTCACAGTCTGGCCATACGGGATTGTCAGTAAAGCACGCCATACCTTCACTTGAAACTCAGTTCCACTGAGTTGCAACGGTAAATTAAATTGCTCGCGTGTACCATCAAAGTATTGCTGCAATTGTAGCTTGCACTCATCCAATAAACGGGTTGCTGTGATGGTCTTAGTTACATCAGATACAAAGCGTACCGCACAAACTTGGCGCTCTGTTACTGAGATCTCGAGCATGCCAACTGGCGATTTTAAATAGTCGTATGCAATCATGCTTGTAAGCTTGACATACTCTTCAACACTCTCAGCGCCGAGGATCTCTGCGACTTGGTATCATTTTGATTTTGGTTCATAAAATCAATTAAGTTCATCAGTGTCTGTTCAAACCCTATATGATCAGAAAAAACTGTTTTAATATCTGTCATATGCCAATTATAAAATAAGCGATTTGCTAAATTTTCAAACTCTATCGTATGTATCACTCGATGTCTTTTATCGCGACAAATACGAGAAAAGAGAGCCTCGACATCGAGCTTGTCACCTTCTAAATATTGAATAAAGCGATTATCGTAGTAATGTAGCCAGCCTGTCACCTCTAGTTGTGAGTTATTTAAACTCGATAATTCGCACAATTGTAATAGCGCTAACTCAGAAAACGAATCGATTGCCTCACTGACATAAATCAGCCCGTAAATATGCTTACTTTCCATATTATCCATCTCCCAGCTCACGCTGCAGTGCATTCACAGCAATCAATATAACTTCATCACGCTCTACGTCCAAATAAGTACTATTAAGTATTTGTTCGGCCCTAGCAAAATGTGTAGCCAGTTCGGTCATAGCAAACATTGCGGCAGCACCTTTAATACGATGACACAACTTACTCACTTGTTGCCAGTTTTGCGATTCAATTAAGTTCATCAGCTCATCATACTCTTTTTTCAGGCTAGTACGAAACTTGCTCTGCAACGCTAAAAATTGCGTATTGTCAAACACGTTATCATTATCAACCACATGAAAATCGCCCATAATTTGGGCAACAAGTTTGATAAATTTTTCACGTTCGATAGGTTTACCTAAGCAACCATCAAAGCCTAATTGATGATAATGATCCACTTCATGAGACAATACATTTGCGGTTAATGCAACGACGGGAGTATCAACTCCAGCAGAGCGCAACATTTTCAATGCTTCACACCCATTCATAATAGGCATTTGAATATCCATTAAAATTAGATCAAAGTCATCTTCGAGAGCCTTTTCAACTGCACTTTGACCATCAAACACTTGTGATACATTGAGGCCCAATTTCTTTAGTAGTGTTGCCACAAGCTCACTGTTGTAATAATGATCTTCGGCAAGTAATACCTTACCTACTAATTGATGTAAATTAGGATCCTGTCGCTGTGACGTTTTCACGACAACTTGTTCCAACTCTTCTTTGCAGGTTAATTTTTCATCACTGTGAATTAGCGGAATATAAAAGCTAAACTCAGTCCCTTCGCCGAGTTCGCTTCTGACGTTCATTTCGCCGCCAAATAACGTCACTAGCATCTTAGAGATAGATAAGCCTAAGCCTGTTCCGCCATATTGTTGTGCAATATCTAATGATGTTTGTTCAAACGGGTTAAAAATACGCGACAAGTGAGCTTCAGCAATACCTCGACCACTGTCAGCCACGCTAAAACAAAGCTTATCTTCACTTTCTCTTACGGTAAGAAGTACTTGCCCTTTTTCAGTAAATTTAAACGCATTAGACAATAAGTTGAGTAAAACCTGCTTGATACGAGTCACATCTGAGACATAGGTTTTACTAATAGGATATACAACAAGACATTGAAAACTTATATTATTTGCAGCTGCACGCGACTCACCATATTCAATTAACTCTGATACCAATAACGCCACTTCAAATTCAGCTTGTTTGAGTTCAACTTGTTCTGCTTCAATTTTTGATAAGTCTAATAAATCATTGATCAACAACAACAAGTGATTTCCACTTTTTTGAATTGAGGACACCGCTTTTATGGCATCTTTTTGCGCAATATCACCATTTAAAATGGCATCAGCGTAGCCCAATACTGTGGTTAATGGCGTTCGGATTTCATGACTCATATTGGCCAAAAATTGTGACTTCGCTGTATTGGCATGTTCCGCTTCAAGTCGGGCAATATTTAATTGCTCAGTGCGCACCTCCACTTCGGCTTGTAGTGTTAATTTATGCGCTTCTTGTTGTTTATACATAGCGTCCAATTCACTGGCTAAGTCGTTAACAGTCGCAGCCAATTGTGTGACCTCACCCCGACCGATTTCAGGAATTTTATGGGTAAAGTCTCCTTTTGCGAGTCGCGAAGCACCAATCGTTAACAAATTAATTTGATGGGTGTGACGCAAAGCAAAGGTTGCGGCAATAAAGAACACCAAAAATGAAACAATTAGCGACACGATCACCAATTGAAAGCCTGAATTATCTATTTTTGATCTAAGGGTCGCCGCTAACCCTGCATGTATCGCATACACCTCTGACTTAGGAACCAGCATCGCCACATAATAGCGGCGATCTTCAATCACATTCCCCTGCCAGCGATTAAAGCTCGTCACCTGTTGTAAAGATAGTAAATAGTCTTGATTATCAAGGGTCAATTCAACCAATTCAACTGCATTATTTTTAGCAGGTAATCGAATTCCTTTGATATCAAAAAAGCGACTGTTAAAAATATTAAAATCGTGTGTTCGCACTCCGTCAGAAAAGTCTTTGGTATTTACCAGCCCAAGAAGATTTGCCTGCTGTGAATCGACACCTATCGTTTCGCCATTGTCTAACACCAAAAACGCAAAACCATTATCACCTACCGCTTCTTCACGAATCATATTAATCAATTGGGCAATGTTGTAATCAATCGCAGCAGCACCATAATTGTAACGTCTATCTGGTGTCCACAACGGCTGGAAAAAGGTGACCATCAAGCCCTGCCCTGCGGCATCATCATAAATCGGTGTTAAAGTGAGTTGTTTTGAGGTATCTCGTCGTTCATTTTGCGTCCAACTTTGCCAACTTTCTATTAGACCTGGAAAAAAAAAGTCCCACCAATTTTCACTATTATGGCCAGGGTACTTTTGATCAAAAATAGCGGGTATTTCAGCCCACGGGCTCGCGTAGACAAGTGGCATTTCTTTTGGCCCTGCAACATAAACCCAAGATTTATCCGAGCCACTTTGTGCCGCGCTTTCCATTAATGGATTCATTAAACTCAGGCGGTCAATATAACGCTGCACATCTGGTTTTGGCTGACCGTTGTCGTCAAGCAAATACCCCCACAATGCAACCACCGTATTCATATGTTCGCTTTTAGAGTTAGCCCAATTTTGTTGTTCGTTATAAATAAGTGGGTTTGTGAGGAGCGGATTACTTTTCGCTTTTTCAATCACCGGTAAAAGTCGATCTTGAGCATCAATAAGTAACTGCGCATAGTTACTTATCGTTGATAATTCGTGCGCCACATTATTAAGTTTATTCGTTACTATGGTGGTTAAATCTTGAGATCGCCTAGTTAGGTTTGTACTATATAAATTCTCCAAACTAGTTTTTGTTTGCTGTGATAAGTGTTGATTAAGGTCGCTTTTTATATTGGCTAAAATCAACAAAAAACTCAGTAAGACTGCCAATGCCGGAATAATTGCAAGCAATAACACTTTAATACTAAAGCGGCTTAACCTCATAAACTAGGTACCTTCAATTTTCTCTCACGTTAATTTTAGACAGACTCACTACATTTGACGAAGTTAAATTTAAGCTATTATTTTTAACGCCACATAAGGTACTAAGTTAAAAATCAGTATCAACACTTTGTAACCTGCAATGTACTTAAAATAAATGCTTAAAAGTACTTTTTGTTCGAGGTTAAATAATTGGCTGTGAATCGCTACAAGCGAATCTTTAAATAAAATAAGAAACAATGCCGTAAAACTTAAAATGCCAATATTAATAACGCTGCACCAACCAAAAAAACTCGCCACGTTCACTATATCCATTATTTAGTCTCCTCTATTGGCAAGGTCACAACCATATCAATACCACCTAACTCGCTTTTACAGGCATATATATTACCGTGGTGTAAACTAACTAATTTGCTACAAATGGACAAACCAAGTCCAGAACCGCCAAGATCACGACTACGTGATTTATCACAGCGATAAAGACGCTCAAATAGCTTTGGCAATTCATGCTCTTTGACACTAGGGCTTGAATCTCTCAGTGTGGCCACTAACATTTTTTCTTTTATTTCACAATGAAACTCAACTCGCCCGGGTTCGTCTGTATAAGCCAAACTATTTCGTGCTAGGTTAGTAAATACTTGCTCCAAGCGCATTTTGTCACACATTAGCTGGAACTCTTTCGCAATATTGATATGTGCATTAAAACTAAGTTCTTTTTGACTAATCACCGATTCAATACCAGTTGCAAACTCCAACATTAAGTCACTTGCGTTTTCACTTTTTGATGCCAACTGCAATACCCCAGTATCAGCTTGAGCAAGCTCATAGATATCTGAAATTAAAGAATTAAGCATATTAATACGGCTATGTAGCTGCTGATAAACTTTCTCAGGGTCATCGTTCAAATTGTATTCCAGCGACTCTACTTGTAATCTTAGTACAGTAAGAGGAGTGCGCAATTCATGTGATACATCCGCCAATAATTGCTGCTTTAGTTTAAGTGAGCGTTCAAGTAACTCCGATTTATAAATAAGCACTTTACGACGCTGATTTTGAAATAAAACAAAACCAACAATTAACACAATAAGAATACTTATTACGGCAATTGAAATTATCAATTGCATTTTTTTTTGTTCTTTTTCTAATATCTGGATTTGCTTGAGCTTAATAATCTCTATTTGCTGTTGCTGATATTGGGTTTGCGCCTTTAACGCCGTATTATGATTAGATACTTTTCGCTTGGTAACAGTGCGATTCATAACACGCGCTTGTTGCTGTAAATCAAACGCTTCTTTAAAGCGGCCTAAACCATAAAGAGCACTGCTTAACTGTGTCCATATTTCAATTTTTAACTGAGCATCCTCAGACAAATTATCACGCTCAGCCAACAAATCGATCACTCGCTGGTATTGACTCAATTGATTAAACACTTTTGCTAACGAAATACGGATCTCCAAATTTAAAACCGCGCTTTGTACCTCATCAACTTTTTCAAGCGCTTCATTTAAAAGCGCCTGTGCTTGCGTTAAATTACCTTGTAAATATCTCAATTCTCCCAAGTTGCTAAGTGCCCAGCCCACATTACGCTGATGATTAACATTGGTAAAACCCGACAATGCATTTTCAAACGCAGTTTCGGCCAATTGAAATTGCCCTAACTTCATATGACTGCGACCAATTTTCACTAAATCGTAGTAACTATTTACCCGCATATCTGATTCGATATCATTATCATAAGCAAGTAAAAAGGATTCCAGAGCACCTTGATAATCATGCGACATCAAATAAGTTTCACCTATTGCATAGTAGGTTTGCGCGAGTAGTTTAGTTTCTGACGGATTCTCTTTTAAATATTTCAATAAATGCAACTGCACTGATAATGCCTTATCAGTATCATTTAAATTTGTATAGATATCTGCTTCAGCCATCGCCGCCGCCAGTATCATCGGCGTTCTCTCTGTCAGAGCCGCATATTTTTTCGCATTTTCTATTGCCGACAATGCTTTATTGTATTGGCCATTTTGACTATAACTAAACGATTTAAAGCGATAAGAATGAGCCAATAAGCGGACGTCGTTTTCTTTTTCAAAATAACGAATCGCCTGTGCTTGATAGTTTGCTGCTAAATCAAATTGCCCTAATTGCATCGCAAGATCGCCACGAGATAGAAAAAATTTTCCATATAACAAATCATTTGCGGCTATTTTTAACTGCTCTTCAAAACGAATTAAATAGCTTTCAGCTTGTTCAAATTCGCCAATACGAATCGCGGCAACCGCAGCTTTATGTAACGTACTTGTTGTTTGCTCAGGCGAAAGTTGACCACCAGCGAGTAACAAATCACTCAATTCAATAATTCGAGGTCGATTTTTTCCAGTATTAAATAATGTCTCGAGCTCTTGATAGATCGCAGTTTGAGTAATGTCTTGATTACTCCATATTGATTTAGATGATAGTGAAAACAGTAAAAGTAACAAATAGCTTGTATGTTTCATGTGTTTTTTTAATTATTATTCTCAGACTTTAATACTACAAAAAAAGGCACTCGGAGGCTAGAAGGAGTTGTATTAAGTACGAGCTACATTATTGAATAATTTGTATTTTAAGCCTCCCTGTTTCGGCCATATAAAGTGATTTTATTAAGCGCTTACTGTATAACTAGACTAACACTTAAAAATAATATTTGTGATTTTAAAAAATACTGCATAGAATACTGTATAAAACAACAGTGTATTGAGGAAGAGTAAAATGGCTGTAGAAGTTTGTTATAAAGTTGTAAGAGATGGGGTTGAACGCATGACATTTACAAGTAAAAAAGAAGCCGATGCCTACGACAAAATGCTTGATATTGCTGAGGCGCTTGAAGGAATGCTAGGTGACGTTGATGTGCCATTAAGCGAACAACAAAAAGAAGCACTTGCACTCGAGCTTGCTAAAAATAAAGATAACTTTATTGCGGCACTAAAAGGCGGTAAGGTTACCGAAAAAGCACCGAAAAAAGCGGCTGCTGCCAAAGTGACTGATATAAAAGAAGTTGGTTAATTTACATAATAAAAACGGCAACTTACGTTGCCGTTTTTTGCAATCCGCAATGTTTATTATTTTATAACACTCGCAACTGCATTAGCAAAGTAGTCAATATTAGTTTGACTCACACCCGCCACATTTACTCGGCTCGAACCTACAATATAAATCGAGTAATCCTTTTGCAGTTGTTCAATTTGTTCTTTATTAATACCTAAGAACGAAAACATACCATGTTGTCTTTGAATAAATGAAAAGTCCTGCTCAACACCTTGTGCCGCTAGTGCATCAACAACAAGAGAGCGCAGGCCATTAATACGGTCACGCATTTCAGCCAACTCTTGGTGCCAAAGAGATGTAAGCTCTTCGCTACCTAAAATAGTATCAACAATCGCCGCACCGTGTGCTGGAGGCATAGAGTAAATACTGCGCACAACACTTAGCAAGACCGAGTTTGCAACATCTGCAACATTTGCTGACTCTGAAATAATAGAGCATGCACCAATACGTTCACGGTATAAACCAAAATTCTTAGAGCACGAAGAACAAATAATCATTTCATCAACAGCATCAGCCATCGCACGTAAACCGGCTGCATCTTGCTCTAACGATGTACCAAAACCTTGGTACGCGATATCAATAAGTGGTGTAAAGCCAACTTCTTTTGCACATTCAGCAACTTGTTGCCACTGATCAGCATTGAGATCCATACCTGAAGGGTTGTGACAACAAGCGTGCAATAATACAACGTCACCCGGTGCAACTGTTTTTAATGCCGCTAACATTTCATCAAATAAAAGTCCCTTATTCTCATAGTCGTAATACGGGTACTCTTTGACATTTAAACCAGCCGCTTGAAATAAACTAATGTGGTTCGCCCAAGTTGGTGTTGTTACCCAAATAGTCGCATTTGGATTTGCTTTCGCAATAAACTCGGCAGCAACACGCAGTGCCCCAGTACCACCTGGCGTTTGTGCTGTGCGAACTCGATTGGCTAACAGTGCCTTATGTTCACCAAGTAATAGTGATTCCATTTTGCTGCAAAAACCTAAATCACCTGCTAAACCAATGTATGCTTTTGAGCGTTCATTTTCTAGGCGAAAAGCTTCTGCTTTTTTTACAGCATCCAATACTGGCGTGTCACCTTGTTCATTCTTATAAACACCCACACCCAAATCAATCTTATTTGGGTTATCATCTTGTTTATATTTTGCCATTAAACCTAATATAGGATCCGTTGGTAAAGGCTTTAGATTTGCAAACATAAGTCACTCTTACTTTATTCAAAAGGGATAAATGCGTAGCTTACCAATAGTCATAGGTAACTGCTACTCAGGATTAGTATTCAATCAATAATTTGCCAAAATTTCTTGTAACTCAAGGCATACAGCTTTAAAAAATGCCTGTCTTTCGTCATCAAAAAAGTCAGTTGTAAAAGACTCTGCATCAATAATGCCGAGGGTACGCCCATTTTCCAGCACCAGCGGTAAACAGAGTTCCGATTTGACTTTAGGGTCGCAATTGTAATACTCCCCTCCTTGCTCTAAATATACTGCAACATTGTTAACTATACGGCCTGACTGACTCAGTGCAACCGCTACATTATTACTAATCAGGCTAAACTGTTCTGTTAAAGGAAACAGCGCACGACTCGGTGCACCATAATAGGCAACTTTTACGAGCTGTTGGCAGTCATCAACTTCTTTTAATAAATAGATACCAAACCAATCTACTTTACTTTGACTCCGAACGTATTCGGTTAAATGAGTCAACTTTTCAAGCAATGCTTCATCTTTTTTTGAAAACACAGAGTCTAGGGAAAATGGTTGCTTTTCTAATTCACCGAACAAGCTGCAACTGCCTCCCTCACCAAGTTTAGGCACGGGATACTGCCACAAAATGTCTGCACCTGAAGTAGTTTGATTCAAGTGTGATTGCAACGCCACTTTTTGAGCTATTGAGGTTGGGGTTTTATATTGCTCTGTTGATACTTGTAAAAAAGCCATTTAGCCATCCAAAAGTCTATAAACAAAGCTAGTCTATCAAATTTAGATGTATCATCAAGAGCAATTTTATATATTTTATGTACTAATTAGAAAACCAAAAAACGCTAACTATCGAGCAAGTTATAAACAACCTCTAATTGATTGCCTTTTTCATTGTAGCGCACTGATGAAGCTATCTCTTTCATTAAGCTAATACCACGGCCATGAAACATATCAGCATCTGCTTTTTTCACTGCAGCAAACCCTTGTCCTGAATCTTTAATTTTAAATCGAATTTGACTCTGCTCTGGTTCAAATTCAGCCATCATGTCTATTGAACCTGAGCTTAACTCTCTTAATAATTGTTCGCGCTTTTCATAATATTCAATAAACCCATCTTCACTATCTTTCATGCTCGATTCAAGACCCAGCACACCATGATCTAAGGCATTGTTATACATTTCCGATAAAAGTAAAAATAAGTTAGAGCGATGCTGTTCAACTCCTTCAACCGCGCTAATTGTATTGATAAACTCGAGTACAGGATCAGAATCTCGCAGCAACTTCGCATTGAGAGACAATTTTATTTTAATCGGCGTACTTGAAAAACGCTTCGAATGAGTTGCAGGTAAATCAAGCGGCGCGCACTTTATTAATACTAAACTTAAATCATCTTGCTGGTCCGCCGCACCGCTGAATGTATTAACAGCATCTACGATTGATTCGAGATTTTTATAATGCGTTGATTTTAAAATATCCAACAAGCGTTGCTCGCCAAAATATTCATTTTGTGCGTTTTCAGCCTCAACAACACCGTCTGTGTACAACAATAATCGATTCTCTGAAGAGGTTTCAATATATCGGGTATCACGCTCAAACTCGTAGCTTTCTAGTATCCCAAGCGCCATATGTTGCGACGTTAAAACCGCCTCAACTTCACCACAAGGAGTTAATAAGTAAGAATCGGGTAATCCACCAAGCCATGCAGAAATAGCGCGACCTGAACTACTGATCTCTAATATATTGGCGGCGCAAAACATGTTGCCAGGTAACAATTCGCACAGCACCGTATTCAACTCAGCAGCTATATCACCTACAGATAGCCCTTTATTAGCCATAGTATAAAACACTTTGGAGGCTGGCAATGCGCCGATCGCCGCGGCCAGGCCATGCCCAGTAAAATCTCCCAGCATCAAGTACAAACCACCCGAACGGCTCGGAGCTGTTAAGAATAAATCGCCATTAAACATAGACGCAGGGGACATGTGGAACTCGATAGACTCAGGGATTGCAAACCGTTCCTTCAGCGCATTATCAAAAATATGCTCAACGAGTTCATGCTCACGTTCAGTTTGTAATTGATGATACGCTAATTGCCGGTTTTGCTCATAGGACTTGATACTCAACTCGCGAGTGCGGCTATGCGCCTTTATTTTTGCAGAAAGAATCACTTGATCAAACGGCTTATTAAGAAAGTCATCACCGCCCACTTGCAAGCACTTTAGTAAACTTGCTTGGTCTTCAAGTGCTGTAATAAAAATAATAGGCAAATAAACATCTTGTGACTTCGCCTTCAAAAGCGGCGCAACCTCGTAGCCATCCATCACAGGCATCACGACATCAAGTAAGATAATATCGGGCGAACAGTTATCAAACTCTGTCAAAGCTTGCTGACCATCACAAGCTTCAGACACACCATACCCCTCTTGCTCAAGCATATATCGTAGCAAAGTACGGTTTAATGCCTGATCATCAACGACTAATACATGCATTTGTGTAATATGTCTTAATCAATATCAAATTTTTTGTCAAAACGAGAAATTTGCAAAATCTTTTTAATTTGCGGACGGCAGTTAGCGATTTGAATACCTGACACTGAGTCACCTAATGACTTTTTCATATTCAACAACATGCCAAGCGCAGAGCTATCCATATAGTCCGTTTCCCTTAAATCAACAATGACTTTTGGCGAGCTATCGCCGATTTCAGTATATGCACTACGAAATGCTTGAACTAAATTAAAATCAAATTTTCCCTTAATTTCTATTGTGAATAATTTACCATCCGACGACATTGATTTGGTTAAGCTCATCAAACTCTCCTTCGATTAACGACTGTTAATTCTTTGCTTACCCGATAGGTATTTATTGTTCATATTAAATAAAGTCTTAAAATCGAGAATTAGCAACACTGAGTTAAAAAAAAAACAAAAAAAATGATTTGAAAATAAATAATTAGCGACTAGCAACAAGGCCTTACAAAGCATCTATCGCAATATAACAGTCGAATTAGAAACGCTTTATGCTAGAATCGAGCAAAAAGTTAAAGAGGTGCCCCAATGAGCGATAACAACTTAGTTTTTTCAACCGAACTCGGCAGAATAAAGCAAACTGAAGAACCGCAAACACCATCGGTCAAATTGTTTAATGATGGCTTTATAAGGATAGAACGCCAAACGAAAGGACGAAAAGGAAAAGGGGTAATGATTATCGTCGGTATTGATCCGAGCGCACACGATTTAAAAAAGCTCGCTAAAACACTCAAAGGAAAAATGGGACAAGGTGGTGCAGTTAAGAATAATCAAATTGAAATTCAAGGCGATGATCGCGAAAAACTAAAATCAATTCTTGAGAACCTTCAGTTTAAAGTGAAGCTTGCTGGCGGCTAAGCAACACTTTATCCACTTAAAAATGAGTCTGAGTCTTACTTATCATTTGCGATATTTTGGACTCAGGCACTGCTGGACTATAAAAATACCCTTGAACAATATTACAGTTATTTGCACGAAGAAAATCAACTTGCTCTTGTGTTTCGACGCCTTCTGCGACTAGATCTAAGTTTAGTTTCTGCGCCATAGCAATAATCGCTGCAGTAATTTCCATATCATTCGTATCTTCTGGAATATCTTTTACAAACGACCTGTCAATTTTTAGAATATCGACAGGGAATCGCTTCAAATAACTTAGCGAAGAGTAGCCTGTACCAAAATCGTCAATTGAAAGCGACACACCTAACGTTTTTAATTCATGCATATGTGAAATAGCAGCTTCGATGTCACCCATTAACATACTTTCTGTTAATTCCAAGTGCATTCTTTTCGGCTCTATTCCTGTTTTTGAAATAATCTGTTGAAGTAAGGCACTAAGATTGCCGTCTTTGAATTGACGTGCAGATAGATTAATGGAAATACTGCTTTCATGCTGTTTGTTCTTCATCCGCTGAGCGAACGCGCATGACTCCCATAGAACCCACTCACCAAGTTCTACAATCAAACCGGTCGCTTCAGCTATCGGTATAAATTTATCAGGTGTAATATACCCCATTGTTGGATGTTGCCAACGCACTAATGCTTCAAAGCCTATAATCTGTTTGCTTCGGCAATCGATTTGAGGTTGATAATATAGCTCAAATTGTTGTTCTTTCAGCGCAACCCGAAGTTCATTTTCAATAACAAGGCGTTCATTAGCTGCCTCATCTAAGTTTTCATTATAAAAATAATACGTATTCTTGCCACGCGCTTTAGCCTCATACATTGCCAAATCCGCATGTTTCAGTAATTCATCTTCCTCAGGGCTATCGTCCGGTGCCATCGTAATACCAATACTCGCACTGATAATAACTTCATTGCTGCCTAACTTGATTGGCTGGCGCAGGGTCTCTTGTATTGTTAGCGCAACTTCTGAGGCTTTTTCTCGTTCATTAATACCACTTAACAACACAGCAAATTCATCACCACCAAGTCGCGCTACAGTATCTTCAGCCCGCAATCTTTTTTGTAGTCGCGTCGCAACTTCAAGCAAAAGTTGATCACCTGCGTCATGACCGAGCGTATCATTGATTCGTTTAAACTCATCTAGATCGAAATAGAAAAGTGAAAATGCATAATGCCCGCGACTTGCAAGCGCTAGTGATTTTTTTAACTGCATTCTAAAAAAGGCACGATTAGCAAGCCCTGTTAACGTATCGTAATAGGCAAGCTGCTCCATTTTACGCTGACTTTCTTTAACAAAAGAAATATCTTGCGCCGAGGCAACATAACTATATATTGCGTGATGCTCATCACGAATCGGCGAGATACTTAATGAAATCCACAGGGCTTCATTGCGCGAATTACGTAATAACGTATCCCCTTTCCAGTGATGCCTCGCCAGCAAGTCATGCTCTATATCATCGAGTAGTAATTTCATGTCATCAGCTATCAACTTAATCAATGATTCACCGACAAAATACTCTCTATTTAAGCCCGTCATTTCTAGCAACTTCGGATTAACATACTCAATATCTAAGGCTGCATCTGCTATTGCCACCGCAGAACCTGAAAACTCAACCGCCTTTGAAAGACGCCCAGCCCGTTGCTCAGCATGTTCTTTTTCAACTAACCTCTGTTTTAAGTCTGTAACTGTGCGACCTAATTGACCCGCCATATTACTAAACTCGGCATTGAGCGCACCAATTTCATCTTTATTAACTTGTAAATCGTTTACCCGATCAAAATGACCTTTACCTACTTCAGACGCTGCGACAACAAGGCGCTTGATCCGTTTTATCACCAGTTGTGCAAGTGTTTGATGTAACAAAGACGCAACTAAAACACCGTACAACACAAACAAACCAAAAAACTTAATCTTTAGCTCTTCAATGCGTGACAGTGCTTGAGAGCGCTTTTGAAACGCCCCTAAATACCACCCCATCGAATCTATACGTTGAATCGTCATAATATGAAGCTCATTATTGAGCACGAAATCAGTCCGCATTTTGTCACTCTCATGCGTTAAAATACGATTAATTTGTTCTCTCACAGGCTCAGGTGCGAGATTTGCAGTATCGAGCACCTCATTCATTTCACCTTCTTGGAAAAAGAGGCTATCTCCAACACCTGGGTACTTGAGTATATTTCCTTTATCATCGAATAGAATCAGTTGCCAAGGGAGACGCTCAGGTACGAGCCCTGTCAACGTACTTAGCTCTACATCACTGCCAGTAACACCTATAAACTCATGCCCTTTATACACAGGTACAACAATACTTCTGACCCACTTGCCCCAAATATCATCGTAATAAATCGGAGTCCAGACCGCGGCGCGCCCGCTATTAACTTCAGGCATCGCTATTTTATAAAACAAATCATTTGAAAACTGATGACCCGCTTCAACATTAAGCGCCCAATTCGGCGGTGAAATTCGAATAAAGTTATCTTTTGTGATGAAGTAATAATTGAAAAACGAATTAGTTAAAATAGGCGCAATACTTTGCCAAACGATTTCGGAATCTTTGAATAGCCTTTTGTATTCCTCTGAAAAACTACTTTGAGGCAAATACGCCGCGGACCGAATTCCGCCAGGAATTGACTTTGCCGAGCTTCGAATACTACCATCATCGGCGAACTCTAATTGCACATTACCAGAATCACCATAACGCTTTGCACTATGAAACAATTCATTGGTAACCACTTGATTAGCACTTTGTGCAACGCTTAACTTTTCTGCGATAGCCGTTTCAAATTGGTTGATAATTTGACTACTTACGTTCTCTAAGTATTCGTATTCTTCAAATAGTAATTGTTTCTGCTCGGACTTTAACATCAATGTTGCCGCGGTGATCCCTGCTACAAGGCATATTATCGAAATACAAATCGATAACTTAATTCCAAGCGAATTTAAACCAAAGCCTGTGAGCATACGTTTATAACTCAAAATATGACCTACTTTACTACTATACTGAAAAAGAAGCGTATCTTGTTGAATATAAAATAATATAAGTCATAACAACACCTTTTTTTAATCCTAAATGTAATTTTAGTGTTTTTTTATTAATACTTTCTACTTATTTGCTTAAAAATAAGTTAACAAACAGTACATAGCGAAGTCTTAATCACAGCAAACGAAACAACTCTATAAATATAGCATGCATCTATTTACAGAAAACTGTTATTGACATTATTGTTCGTAGCAAATACATTGATCGCATGAACAGATTTAATTTTTTCTTTAGCTTTTTTATTCACCATCCTTTTTAGGGAGGCGACTTAGTCACGAATAAGCTAAAGTCGAATACAAACCTCCCAAATTGGGAGGTTTTTTTTTGCATTGGGAATGAGGAAAAATAATGGCTAATGCACTTGATTCTTTGAGAAAAGATATTAACGAGATTGATTCAGAGTTATTGATATTGTTGGCGAAACGTCGTCGTATAAGTCATTCTGTAGTCGAATATAAAATATCAAATAACAAACCGATCAGAGACGAAGCAAGAGAACAAGCACTGCTTGAAAAGTTAATCAGCTACGGAAAGTCACTCGGGTTAGACGGATTTTACGTAAACAAAGTCTTTCAAACAATTGTTGAAGACTCGGTACTCCATCAGCAAGCAATGCTGCAACAAAACCTAAATCCTGAACTCCATGGCGAAACGAATCGCATTGCTTATTTAGGTGGACAAGGTTCCTATAGTCAACTTGCGTGTCATAAATACTTTAGCCGTCGACCGGGCAAACTTGTCGAGTTGGGTTGTACCAGCTTTATCGAAATTACAAATAAAGTGGAAACTGGGCAAGCCGACTTTGGCTTATTACCGATCGAAAATACCTGCTCTGGCAGTATCAACGAAGTATATGATTTATTACAACATGCGCAGGTTTCTATTGTCGGTGAGTTAACTCAAGCCGTTGAACACTGTTTAGTTGCTCAACCAGGTGTCTCATTGAGTGATATAAAAACAGTTCATGGTCACCCGCAACCATTTGCCCAATGCAGTCAATACATTAGTGGACTCAACGAGGTACAGCTAGGTTATTGTGACTCAACTTCAAGCGCTTTAAAAGCCGCACTTGCCGATGACACGAGCGCTGCAATTGCATCAGAACATGCAGCTAAGAAAGCTGGTTTGAGTGTTATTGAAGCCAACTTAGCAAACCAAAGTAACAATCATAGTCGCTTTATTGTTGTGGCTCGAAAAGCAGTCCAAGTATCTAAACAAATACCAACAAAGACAACGCTCATTATGGCGACAAAACAATCTCCGGGCGCACTCGCTGACGCATTAATGATCTTCAAAGAAAATGCGATTAACTTAGTAAAACTAGAATCTCGTCCAGTACCTGGAAACCCATGGGAAGAAGTATTTTATGTCGATCTTGAAGCAAATATTGATGACGTAAAAGTCAAACGAACGTTAGAAGCACTAAAAGAAGTGACAGAATACATTCGCCTACTGGGTTGCTATCAAAGTGAAACTCTGACCGCTGTGAGTGTACAACAAGATTAGCCGTCTTTAGTATCAAGTAATAAAAAGGCTGCATTGGCAGCCTTAAATACAAATTTGTCTATATAATTTCAACTTCAGTGAAACAGCGCTTATTTGCCAAGTACTTTAGCATCATTCGCTTTACTTAGTAGCGCCCGACTTTGCTCTAAAAATTCACCCGCCGCATCTGCAAAGAATGTTTTAGCCTCAGAGAATGAATCGATTAACGCCCCCTTATCACCGCGCTTTAAGCTGTCGAAGGTTTCAGCGAAGGTAGCACTATAATCCAACATCAGTTGTTCGACATCTTCAAATTGTGCCAGCATAATATCACTATATAATTCAGGAGATTGCGCAAATAATCGGCCTACCATCATTAATTCAAGATGATAAATCGGCGATGAACAACTTTCAATCTCAGTTAATGAATGCGTTTGCTTTGATAAGAACTGGCCATACACAAACGTTGTTAAGTGACGCATAACTTGAACTATTTGCATTGCTTCATCATGTTTTTTTGCGTCCATCGTAACTAAATTACAACCCCAAATCTCAAGTTGTCGCATAAATTGTGTTGCTAAGTGGTGAGCCTGATTTTGGCATACAACAACTGTCTGCTTAACCCAATGCTCTATATCAGGACCGAACATCGGATGTAACCCGAGTACAGGTCCTTTATGATGCTGGGTCATTGCATTCATTGGCGCCTGTTTAATACTCGTAATATCTATGAGCAAACAATCTTTTGGTAATGTTGGCAAACTTGCAACGACCGTTGTCACTTGATTAATCGGCACCGAAACAATAACGCATTTTGCATCGGCTAAAATCGACTCTCTCTGATCTAGATTATCACGATCTAATATTCGCACTTGGTATCCAGATCGAATTAACTGTCTATAGAACAACTGACCCATCACACCACGTCCACCAACAATAACCACCGGAGACAGCTCAGGTGCAATACAAGCTATATCGCCTTGCTGATTTTGATACGCTTCACGCATCATACGCCTTAAAATATCTTCAACTAAATCAGCACTCACCCCAGCTTGTTCTGCTTGGTTACGGCGGGCTGCAATTAACGACGACTCTCTGGCCGGCACATACAGTGGCGACGCTAATGACTTTTTGATTTTACCGATTTCTGCGGTAAATTGGTTTCGCTTTGCCAATAGCTCAACCAATTGCCTGTCACATTCATCGATACCTGATCGTAGTCTATCTAATTCTTGTTTATCACTCACAACAATGTAAACCTATATATACAACAAGTAAACTAATTTATACAGCGATAATATCAAGATAACTCTAGAACGCCAAGTAGCAGCCTATTTATTTATTCAGCAAATAGTTACCACATTATTTTTTCACATCTCAGTATTTTAACTACTATTAGTAGAAGGTATCGACCGATTAAGTTCATTGTTAAACACAGATCGATCCTAATCTCTTTTGTGATTGCTCACTAATACACGGAACTTTAGATGCTCAATCGAAATACGAAAAAAAAATCACTTGTCATATACATTTTAGTCATGGTGCTCGGCCTATCTCTATCGCTATTTGTCTCACACTCCATAACTAAAATTGAACTCAGCACACTTACCTTAGTTGAATCACAAATGCCGAGCCAACAACTCACCATTGAATTTTCTCGGCTATTAAGTGAAAAAGAGCGCTTACTTTATGAATATTATGCAACCGAAGATACCGCGTTATTTAAACAGTACAATCAAACAAACCAGCAATTAATGAGTGCTCTTACACTATTATCAACCTTTTCACCATCGGCAAACGAAACTGAGATCATTGAAAATGAGTTGGCGCAAATTGATATTATTTCAACCCAATTAATAAAAAATTTAGACAACAGTAGTACCGATTGGGATTTAGCGAGAATGCAATTAAATCAAATTACGCAATTGAGGCTCAAGACAAAACAAAGACTCGCTACCATTAAGACACGTATTAGAGACAATGTATTAATCGGGTATCAAGACACCAAATCACAACTATCACATACTATTTGGATTGTTAACGCATTTAGTTTTGCAATTATAGTGATTGCACTAGTCGTTGGTCGTTATGTGCAAGCATATATTAATGAAAGCGCCAAAAGCATCCGCTTAGCACTATTTCCCGAGCGAAACCCAAATCCGATATTATCATTGGATAGTGACGAAAACATCATCTATGCAAACCCTGCCGCACTTTGCTTAATGAAAAATAACCACATAGCTGAAACGCAACACTTAAATTTATTGCCCGACGATTACCACGCCTTAATTAAGAAACTAAAGTCGACAAATGCGCAAACCGTAAGTGTCGAACATGTTATTAGCACATCTGTATTATTATGCGAATTTCATTGGTTAGCCGATGTAAATCAGATTGATGTACATATTTTAGATATCACATCGCAAAAACGAGCAGAGCAAGAGCTCACTTATAAAGCGTACCATTATGACAATACTGACTTATTTAATCATCACAAACTGAACAAAGTACTCTCTCAGAGTATCTCCAACAGCAACACAAAAAGCTTTTCTCTGATGCTTATCAAGCTAAGAAAATACAATTTATTGGTCAGTAATTATGGCTTTGAAGCAGTCACTGAATTAAGCTTAAAAATAAGTGAGCGCCTCAAAACTGTCATTAATGATGATAACAGGCAAGGCCACATTGATTTATTCCAATTAAACGAAGCCACTTATAGCTGTGTTTTTTATACAGAGCGCTCACGTAAAGCACTGAGAGATCTATACCAGCAAATCGAATCACAAATGGAACAAGTTTTTCAAAGCTCGTTTGGCAGCATAAACATTGAACTCGATTATGGGGTTGTGCGCTATCCCGATAACGGCGATAGCTACAATATACTGTTAAAAAATGCACATATTGCTCTTGATAAAGCAGCTGATATTTCTCACTCGACGTTAGTGTTCTTTGACCAACAATTAAGTGACAAGTTGGCCCGACAAAACTACCTTATCGATGAACTGGCTAATGCAATTGCCCACAATCGCTTATCACTGCAATATCAACCTCAGCAACATTTAGCAACTAAACGTATTAATGGTGCGGAAACTCTGTGCCGCTGGCAGCTACATGGCGAACATATTTCGCCTGAAGAGTTTATCGGACTCGCCGAGCAATCTGGACTGATAATTCCACTTGGTGAATGGATCTTAGCGACGGCCTGCCAACAAGCCAAAACATGGCAAGGATTAGGGGTAAACATTTGCGTCGCAGTCAACATATCTCCACGGCAATTCATTCAACCAAACTTTGTTGAAGTCGTACAAAATGCCTTAGTAAAGACAGGCCTTCAAGCTCATCTGCTGGAGCTCGAAATAACAGAAGGCGTGTTGATGCATCAGGAACAAGATACCATAACAACACTCCAGCAACTCAAGCAACTCGGGGTCGCGTTATCAATCGATGACTTTGGTACAGGTTACTCTTCTTTATCTTATCTGAAACAGTTCCCTGTCGACAAATTAAAAATAGATCAATCTTTTATTAAGAACTTGCACCAATCACAACACGATCAGGCGATCGTAAAAACGATTGTCGATCTCGCTAAAAACTTAAATTTAGAACTAATTGCGGAAGGGGTTGAGCTCGAACAGCATTTTGATTTTTTAGCTGAAATAGATTGTGATAATCTACAAGGCTATTTATTTAGCCGCCCGTTAAAGAGTGAACAGTTTATTGAGTTCTATAAAGAAAGCAGTGAAATAAGTCAAATATAACGTTAATTTAAAACGAAACAAGCCATGCAAATGCATGGCTTGTTTTGATTCTGATTACCAGACGTATTAATTAAGTTTTTCTTTAATACGTGCAGATTTACCAGAACGCTCACGTAAGTAGTAAAGCTTAGCACGACGTACCGCACCACGACGCTTACGTTCGATGCTGCTGATAAGTGGGCTGTGTGTTTGGAAAACACGCTCTACGCCTTCACCGCTTGACATTTTACGTACAGTGAAAGATGAATGTAAGCCACGGTTACGCTTAGCGATTACCACACCTTCAAACGCCTGTAGACGCTCTTTTTCACCTTCTTTAACACGTACTTGAACAACTACTGTATCACCAGGTGCAAACTCTGGTACGTCAGTTTTAAGTTGCTCTTCTTCAAGCACTTTAATAATATTTTGGTTTACTTTTGCCATTATATTTCTCACATTTCCTAGGAGTAACTGTCTTCTAGCCACAAATGCCATGTTCTTGCTGATATTCAGCGAGTAACTGCATTTGCTCCTCAGTCAGAGCTAGGTTTTGCAACAAGTCTGGACGCCTTTGCCAAGTTCTACCTAATGACTGCTTTAAACGCCATTTAGCTATCTCTTTATGGTTGCCACTGAGCAATACAGCGGGAACCTGCTTACCATCCAAATTCTCAGGTCGAGTATAGTGTGGGCAATCTAGCAAGCCGTCAGAAAATGAATCCTGCTCAGCTGATAAATTATGTCCAAGTACACCTGGCACTAATCGTGATACTGAATCGATTAGCGTCATCGCACCTAGTTCACCACCAGACAATATGAAATCTCCTATCGACCATTCTTCGTCAATATGCGATTCAATTATCCGTTCATCTATACCTTCGTAACGACCGGCCACTAAAATCAACTTTTGCTGTTTTGCAAGCTCCACAGCACCTTGATGATCAAGTTTACGCCCCTGAGGCGATAAATAAATTACTTTTGCACCATCACCCGCAGCCGTTTTTGCAGCTACAATGGCTTTTTCCAATGGTTCAACCATCATTAACATACCTGGTCCGCCCCCGTAAGGTCGGTCATCCACAGTTCTATGCTTATCAGTTGCATAGTCCCTTGGATTCCAGCAGTTAAAGTCTATTAAACCATTTTTTACAGCGCGACCAGATACACCATATTTAGTAATCGCATCGAACATTTCAGGAAAAAGTGTTACCACTCCGACCCACAAAGGTGCAGATGCCATTAAAAATTGGGTTCCCAATCAACAGTAATTATTCTTTCGTCTTTATCCACATTTAACACTACGCTCTCGGTTAAAAATGGAATCAAACGTTCACCTTTTCCAAATCCGTCATTCGCATTGGCTTTCACCACTAAAACATCATTAGAGCCAGTTTCCATCAGGTCATCAACTTTGCCCATGTCATAACCTTTGTCGGTTACCACAGACATGCCGATGAGATCTCGCCAATAAAACTCACCATCCGGCAAGTTTGGCAATTGGTTTTCTTGAACAGCGATCTCAGCGTTTGTTAACACATTCGCTTGATCTCTGTCGTCTACTCCTGCCAGCTTGGCGATAAAACCTTTGTTGTGACGACGCCAGTCAGCCACTTCAATGGTTTTCAAAGACCCTTGTTGAACTATCAACCATGGGCTGAAATCAAAGATCCCTTCGGGATCATCAGTAAATGAATGAACCTTAAGCCAGCCCTTAATACCATAAGGGGCTCCGAGTTTACCTGCAATAATAGTGGTGTTCTCTTGACTCATGGTTACACTTACGCCTAATTAAGCCGCTTTACGAGCGTCTTTAACTAGCTTTGCTACACGATCTGAAAGACCAGCACCTTGACCTACCCAGTGATCAACACGACCTAGGTCCAAACGTACTTTTTCTTCTTGACCGCGAGCTAGCGGGTTAAAGAAACCTACTTTCTCGATGAAACGACCATCACGCGAGAAACGGCTATCCGCAACCACAATTTGATAAAATGGACGCTTTTTAGCGCCGCCACGTTGCAAACGAATAGTTACCATACCGTCCTCTACTATAGATTGACTGATTTCATTAACATAAATTTTACTAAACTCCCCTAACGGGAAGCCCGAGAATTATACGAATTTTTACTACGAATGCAATTTAATCTTTAAAATATTCGAGACATTTACTTAAAAAACTAGCCTAGATAAAAAAAGCACCTTAATTGGTGCTTTTTAATTGATTAAAACTTAGGGCCACCCATCATGCCTGGCGGCATCATATTTTTCATGTTGCGCATCATTTTCATCATACCGCCCTTGCCTTTCATTTTTTTCATCATTTTTTGCATTTGCGTAAACTGCTTCAACAGTTTATTGACGTCTTGCACTTTGGTGCCCGAGCCTGCTGCGATGCGCTTTTTACGAGAACCTTTAATTATTTCAGGACGAGCACGCTCTTTAGGCGTCATTGAACTAATAATTGCTTCCATTTGGACAAATGTTTTGTCACCAACCTGATCTTTAACTGCATCGGGTAAATTGGCCATACCAGGCAATTTATCGAGCATGCCCATCATGCCGCCCATATTTTTCATCTGACGCAACTGCTCTGCAAAATCTTCAAGGGTAAAGCCGTCACCTTTAAAGACTTTATTGGCAACTTTAGCCGCTTTTTCCTTATCCACTTTCATTTCGACTTCTTCAATCAATGAAAGTACATCACCCATACCAAGAATACGCGACGCGACACGATCAGGATGGAAAGGCTCTAGCGCGTCAGTTTTTTCACCCACACCAATAAACTTAATCGGCTTACCTGTTATGTGACGAATTGACAGTGCTGCACCACCACGCGCATCACCATCCGTCTTGGTTAATACAACCCCAGTCAATGGCAGCGCTTCATCGAATGCTTTTGCAGTATTTGCCGCATCTTGCCCCGTCATTGAATCAACCACAAACAAGGTTTCAACGGGCTTAATCGCGCTATGCAATTCGATAATTTCGTCCATCATGTCACTATCGACATGTAAGCGACCAGCTGTATCGACCAGCACAACATCAATAAATTTCTTTTTTGCATGGTCTATTGCAGCAGTTGCAATATCAATCGGCTTCTGCGAGATATCACTTGGAAAGAACTCTACATCAACTTCACTGGCAAGCGTTTCAAGCTGTTTAATCGCAGCTGGGCGATAGACATCCGCACTGACCACTAAAACTGATTTCTTTTTGCGTTCCTTTAAAAACTTGGAAAGCTTACCAACACTGGTCGTTTTACCAGCACCTTGAAGACCCGCCATCATCACTACGGCAGGTGGCTGTGCATTTAAGTTAAGCTCTTCGTTCGATTCGCCCATTGCTTTTTCAAGCTCTTCGCGTACTATTTTTATAAATACTTGGCCTGGGCTTAAGCTTTTCGTGACTTCAACGCCAACAGCACGCTCTTTAACCGTTTTAACAAATTCGCGTACAACTGGTAACGCTACATCCGCTTCCAGTAATGCCATACGTACTTCACGTAACGTATCTTTAATATTGTCTTCAGTTAATCGGCCACGACCACTTATATTTTTAAGCGTTTGACCTAAACGTTCCTGCAGGTTTTGAAACATGTACACTTACTCGTGATAGAAATTTGCCCCGATTATACCTAACATCGCTCAATAAAAAAGGCTCTTACCTTAAGAATAGTACGAAATTTCAAAACATAGCTATGCAATTGCTTTTGGTTAAAATACAATAACTGATAAAACAATGAATAATTAAACAGAGATAACGTCGCTAATATTATGATTTTAGTTGCCTTAACAATTATCGCATGTGTATTTTATAGTCTCGCTACTGGTCATGTCGTATCTCGCCTCTTCGATAAAGAAGGACCGAGCCATAAAAAAACACTCATGCTAAGCACCATTGCTATTTTGGCGCATATGGCCCTTATTCTAAATTCAGTTTTCACTGAATTTGGTCAAGACCTTAGCTTTGTTAATGTGTCTTTATTGATATGTTGGCTTATTGTTGTTTCGGTCACCACTGTCTCATTGCGTTATCCGGCGACACTTCTACTCCCAGTTGTATACGGATTTGCGGCGATTCTGTTAATTGCGAGTTTATTCTTACCACATCATATTATTTTGACGTCAGTTGATATAAAACTCGGATTGTTAACCCATATTTCACTCTCATTTATTGCCTATTGCGTACTCATAATTGCAACCTTATATGCAATTCAATTTTATTTTATAAACCGACGTTTAAAACAAAAAGACTTGTCAATTGTAACGAGCCATTTACCACCGCTCATGGTTGTTGAAAAACAATTGCACCACTTGGTATTAATGGGCAGCTTACTTTTGAGTGTCGCGCTGGTTTCAGGCTTTGCGTTTTTAGATAGTATGCTGGCAAAAGGATTTTTGCATAAAACCGTGCTCTCGATCATTTCTTGGCTGCTATTTATTGCCGTGGCTTGGGGCCACAAATACCGTGGGTGGCGAGGAAAAAGTAGTGTCATCACAACCATCGTCGCTGCATTTATATTAACGCTCGCGTATTTCGGTAGTCGCTTTGTGCAAGAAGTTGTTTTAGGTCGCTTTTAATTAACATTGCAACTCTATTTGCACTATCAGTAGATTAAAAAATGGCGTTCAACAACGACCCAATATTCATTCAAATAAGTGCTTGACAGACATCAAATGCTAAGACTTAATAGTCTTTCGATTATTCTATAGGAAAACCATAATTGGACGCCATATCAACCGGTACTTTATTCCTTATTCTAGGTATTTTAGTACTTCTTTCTGCTTATTTTTCAAGTTCAGAAACAGGCATGATGTCGATCAACAAATACCGACTTCGTCACCTCGTAAAGGAAAACCATAAAGGGGCAAAACGAGTCGCAGATCTACTTCAACGTCCAGACCGACTTATTGGCGTCATCCTGATTGGTAATAATCTCGTTAATATTGCAGCGGCAACGGTTGCAGCAGAAATTAGTATGCGCTACTTCGGTAACACTTGGGGTCCTGTTATCAACACAATTGGTTTAACCTTTATTATTTTAATTTTCGCCGAAGTCACCCCAAAAACACTCGCTGCTTTATATCCAGAAAAAGTTGCCTTTCCTAGTTCGTTTATTTTGCGGTATTTATTAAAAATTTCACTTTTCTTTGTCGTCGGCCTTAATTGGATCACCAATGGGATTCTTAAACTGTTTGGTATTAGCCCTGAAAAAATTGAAGAGCATAGTTTAAGTAAAGAAGAGCTCAAAACGGTTGTAAATGAATCGTCAGCGATGTTGCCAGAGCGACACCAAAATATGCTTGTGTCGATACTCGATCTTGAACAAGTTAAGGTCGAAGACATCATGGTACCGCGTAATGAAATCATTGCGATTGATGTCAATGATGATTGGAAGCAAATAATGAAACAGTTAACCCATGCTCAGCATACTCGAGTGTTACTTTATCGTGACCAAATCGACGACGCTGTTGGCTTTATTCACTCACGTGACGCACTTAGATTGCTTACGAAGGAGCAATTTACTAAAGCAACTTTATTACGCGCTGTACGCGAGATTTATTATATACCTGAAGGCACATCACTCAATGTTCAATTGTTGAAGTTTCAACAGCAAAAAGAGCGCATTGGGTTAGTTGTCGATGAATACGGTGATATTCAAGGACTCGTCACCCTCGAAGATATACTCGAAGAGGTGGTTGGTGATTTCACAACAACGATGGCACCTACCGCCAGTGAAGAAGTGCATGCCCAACAAGATGGGACATATTTAGTAGATGGTTCTGCGACAATACGCGATATTAATAAAGAAATGAGTTGGGACTTTCCTACCGACGGCCCAAAAACGGTTAGCGGACTCATCATTGAACACTTAGAAGATCTGCCAAGCGAAAAGCTTAGCTTGCGAATCGCTGGTTACCCAATTGAAATCGTTGAAGTCAAAGAGAACATGGTTAAGCTTGCGCGCATTATGCCCGAGTTTAAAAAGTAACAATCGCAAACGAGATGGCGCGGCGATTAACTAACTAAATAGTCGTTGCAGCCAACTCTTATCTAATTCACTTTCACATTTTTTTAACTGTGCACCATAGCGGCCTGCTCTTTTTTTAACTTTTTGTGCCGTGTTGATAAGCCACTTTTTACTTTTGTATGTACCACGACGATATCCAGTCCAGCCCTCATGATAGTTTAGGTATTGTCCATACCCATCCCACTTTGAGACACCATTTACCTTGTGTGTGTTGTAAACAAACCACCCCATAAAGTCAATTGCATCAGCAAAGTCATCACGATCGGCGCCGCCATTACCACTTTTAGCGATATAATCTTGCCAAGTCATTGTTTTAGCTTGTGAATAACCATACGCACTGCTTGCTCTGCCGATCGGAATAAAGCCTAAAAAGTATTCCATTGGCGGCGCAGCATCATGTTTAAAGGAGCTTTCTTGAAACATGATGCTCATAAGCACATGTTTTGGTGCCCCCCACTTTTGTTGCGCCTCTTTCGCTGCAACATACCAATCGTGATGCTGTTCAAACACCGCGCATAAATTATTCGGGTTTTTAGGCGGCGGCGTGGCACAGCCAACCATTAATAAAGAAAAAACCCCAAAAATAAATTTTTTTTGCATTTTTTTGAACTTATTAAAATCAGTCGAGTCCTACTATATGAATGCAGTTGTTAGCATTGTTTCATCCCTGAAAAAAATTCGCGCAGCCTCCCGGCTGCGTTTTTTTATTTTTCAAAATAACTTCTTAAAAACGTTGTAAAATCCACTTCATCTTGCTGCTCGATATCTTTTTGTGAATTAAGTGATGACAACGCGACACCTGACATATGTTCTTCATCAAAAACTTTGTAATTTCCATTAAGCATCGTCTCTTTATATCTATTTGCAAGCTGTAACGCATATTCCCCATTATCTAGCTCAGAGGCAATCAGTTCGCCTAGATAACGCCCAGATATCGTTAATTCCGAATTTTCTAACCATGACGAAAGCGTATTAACTGTGGCCGAATATTTACCCGTGTTATACGCTTTATCAAGCAATTGGGCTACATCAGCTAGCTGAACAAAGATCTCTTTACCCCAAGCTTGTAAGCTAATATTTTGCCCAAATTGGTTAAGCATTAATTCGGGATCGCGCCCATTAGTAACAACTTTGTCTAAATTAGCTTGCGTTTCACGTTGCGCTTGCCAAGATAATCTTGGTGAGGGCTTTAATAAACAATATAGTAAAAAGACATCTAAGAAGTGAATCTGCTGCTCACTAATACCGGTCTGTGAAAATGGATTGACATCAAGCGCACGCACCTCGATATACTCAATACCACCATCTTGCAGCGCTTCTGTGGGGGTTTGCCCGCGAGCAGCATTGCGCTTTGGCCTGATAGGTGAATAAAATTCATTCTCGATTTGTAAAATATTCGCGTTGAGTTGTTTAGGCGATTCACTCGCATAATCGCCAAGTGGTTGAAAAATTGATGACGGTGTTGAAATAGCCTGCGTAAGCCCTGCAATATATTCTTCTAAGCTATTGTATGTCACGCGTAAACTTGATTGTGCACTATTGGTATAGCCTAAATCGCCCATACGTAACGACGTTGCGTGTTCTAAATACAAGGTTCCTTTGCCGAGCTTTTTAAACTCAAATGGTGTTGACTTATCTTCTAAAAATGACTGGCATAGTGCCGGAGATGCACCAAACAAATAACTCAGTAACCAAAACTCCCGCTTGAAGTTTCGAATAAGTCCTAAATAAGAACGTGATTTGAAATCTTGTAAATCAAGCGCGCTTTCACCTTTGTATAACGCCAATTTAGGCCAAAGTTCTTCATTGAACGATAAATTAAAGTGAACACCCGCGATTGCTTGCATCATACTGCCATAACGATTTTTTAACCCTTCGCGATATAAGGTTTTCATTCGGCCAGTATTCGAGTCACCATAATAAGCAAGCTTAATTTCTTGTTGTGACTTAATATAGCAAGGCATACTTACGGGCCAAAGTACCTCGCTTCCCATGTGCGAGAGTGTAAACTTTTGAATGTCGTTAAGTTGATTTAGTGTTTTAGCAGCATCTTCCTGAGCTGGCGTTATAAATTCCAGTAACGACTCTGAAAAATCAGTCGTAATATATGGATTTGTTAGCGCACTGCCAACTTCCTTGGGATGCTCCTTTTGTGACAATCGCTTTCCATCAATTCGCAATGCCTCCCGCTCGATGCCACGGGTAATACCGCTTATCACAAATAGATTTTCAGATTTAGATAGTTCTGCAATCACAGAACTCAGAGTAAAATTAGTCAAAAAAGCATCCTCAAGGCAATTGCCTGTATTATTAAGCCTAGTTATGGGGACTCGGTTTGTGAACATCAAGCACCATAAAGTCTTACTTACTGCAAATATTATCAGTTAATGCGTGGGATACAACAATAAAAGTGAAAGTAAATGTTTGGTAATTAACTAACTTTAGCCGCAACAAAAATGATGGACAAAAGAATTATTTACACTTTTTAAATAGCTAAATCGTCCCTTTTGAGCTAATTTAAGACAATATTGAATCGTCTCTGTTACAAACTATGAAATACATCACATCTTTGTTTTGCTTACTGTTAGCAACAACTATGTTTCCTTTATCGAGTAAATCACTAACGGTCTATACTTGGGTAGACAAAAACGGGATAGCGCACTTTTCGTACTTAGAACCAAGTATGAATACCAACTATCAATCTTTTGAACTTAAAGAAGTTAAACCGAGCGAAAAGGGAAATGCTCCAGTCGAAGCGCTTGCAACACAAAATGAACAACAAAGTTTAACCAATGAGCAAATAACAGCTGAAATCGACCAAATGGCACAGAGACGCAAAGAATACTGTGAAAAAGCGCAATATAACTTGAATATACTTCAGAACTACCCTCAAGTGAAACAGGTCAATAGCAAGGGTGAAGCAGCGTTTATCACCGATAAACAAAAAGCTGAATTTAAAAAGCAGGCAATGGCCCGCATAGACGCATTTTGTGATTAATTAATTTGCTTTCAAAAAACGCCGCATTGCGCGGCGTTTTTTAGTATCTAATTTACTTAGTTCTAATCGCTAATTCACCATTTTCAACAACTACACTAAATTCTGTATCTTTAGCGAAATCACCCGATAATAATGTTTGCGCAAGCGGATTTTCAATATGTTGTTGAATCGCACGTTTTAATGGCCTCGCCCCGAATACTGGGTCAAATCCTGCTTCTGCTAGCTTAACAAGTGCCTCATCAGTCAAAGCCAGCGAGTATCCGTTTTCACGCAACCGAGTTTGTAACTGTTGCAATTGAATTTCTGCAATTTGTTGAATATGGTTGGCTTGTAATGCATGGAAAACAACCGTTTCATCAATACGATTAATAAACTCAGGTCTAAATTGCGTACTCAATATATCCATTAATTTATTTTTCAATGCATTGTGGTCACCATTAACTGCGCCCTCTTGAATAACATCAGACCCTAAATTAGAAGTCATAATGATTAAGGTATTCTTAAAATCAATTGTTCGGCCTTGTCCATCAGTCAATCGACCATCATCAAGTACTTGCAATAAAATATTAAAAACGTCCGGATGGGCTTTTTCAACTTCATCGAGCAACACAACTGAGTATGGTTTGCGCCTAACAGCTTCGGTTAAATAGCCGCCTTCTTCATAACCAACATAACCCGGTGGTGCGCCAACTAATCTTGCGACCGAATGCTTTTCCATGAATTCCGACATATCAATGCGGACCATCGCATCTTGCGTATCAAACATGAAATTTGCTAATGCCTTAGTCAGCTCTGTTTTACCAACCCCAGTTGGTCCAAGAAATAAAAATGACCCTATCGGGCGATTCGGATCAGCAAGGCCAGCACGAGAACGCCTGATGGCATTAGAAATCGCACACACAGCTTCTTCTTGCCCAATCACATATTGATGCAGATTGTCTTCCATTTGTAACAGTTTTTCTCGCTCTCCTTGCAACATTTTGGCAACTGGGATCCCTGTCCACCTCGATAATATTTCCGCAATCTCATTTTCACCAACTTTATTAACAAGTAAGCTCATATCTTGCATTTCGGCCTGCGACGCTAAATCAAGCTTTCGTTCAAGTTCTGGAATGCGACCATACTGCAATTCACTCATACGCTGCAGATCTCCAGCGCGGCGTGCAACATCTAGATCAAGTCGTGCTTGTTCAAGTTCAGCCTTTATTGTCTGCGTCCCTTGCAGTGATGCTTTTTCGGCATTCCAAATCTCATCGAGTTCATTATACTGTTTATCGAGCTCCACGATTTGCTCTTGAATCGCAAGCTGGCGCTGTTGCGAGGCAGTATCAGACTCTTTCGCTAACGCATTATCTTCGAGTTTTAGTTGAATGATTTTACGTTCTAATTTGTCAAGTTCTTCGGGTTTAGAATCGATTTGCATACGAATGCTTGAACCTGCTTCATCAATCAGATCGATTGCTTTATCCGGTAATTGACGGTCACTAATGTAACGGTGTGACAATGTTGCCGCAGCAACAATTGCCGGATCAGTAATCTCAACACTATGGTGCAACTCGTAGCGTTCTTTTAACCCTCTAAGAATGGCAATCGTATCTTGTACTGTTGGTTCATCAACCAACACCTTTTGAAAGCGGCGTTCAAGTGCGGCATCTTTTTCTATATACTGACGATACTCATCTAGTGTGGTCGCTCCGACGCAATGGAGCTCGCCACGTGCCAATGCGGGCTTTAACATATTCCCAGCATCCATTGCACCATCCGTTTTTCCTGCGCCAACCATAGTATGAATTTCATCGATAAATAAAATAACTTGCCCTTCTTCTTTGGCAAGTTCGTTAAGCACCGATTTAAGCCTTTCTTCAAATTCACCGCGATATTTGGCACCAGCTACCAAAGCACCTAAATCAAGTGATAACACTCGTTTTGATTTTAGCCCTTCAGGCACCTCGCCATTAATAATACGCTGCGCAAGTCCTTCGGCGATAGCTGTTTTACCAACGCCAGGCTCACCAATCAATACGGGGTTGTTCTTAGTCCGACGTTGCAGTACTTGAACTGTTCGACGAATTTCATCATCGCGACCGATCACTGGATCTAATTTACCTTGCTCCGCACGTTCGGTTAGATCGATTGTATACTTCTCGAGTGCCTGCCGATTGTCTTCGGCATTTTGATCCTCCACTTTTTGACCGCCACGTATTGCCTGTATTGCTTTTTCAACTTTGGTTTGATTTAGACCGAACGATTTAAAAATTTCACCAAGTGCTCCCTTATCTTCACATGCTGCGAAGATAAATAGCTCACTCGAAATAAACTTGTCCTTGCGCTTTTGCGCATATTTATCACATAAATTGAGTAAATTTGCGGTTGCATTTGAGAGTTGAACATCGCCACCAGCGCCCTCAACTTTGAAAAGTTTATCTATCTCAGCAGTCACTTTTGCACTGATTTCACTCACACTGACGCCACTTTGTGTCAACAATGCTTTTATGCTTGAGCCCGTTTGCTGTAACAGTGCATACATAAGGTGAACCGGCTCGATAAATTGGTGATCGCGCCCCAATGCCAAAGATTGAGCATCTGATAACGCTGACTGAAACTTGCTGGTAAATCGGTCTAATCTCATATGATCTTCTCTTAAATCAAGTGATGTTAATAATTAAATGGGTATGACAACCGCATTGTTCAAGATAGACTGAAATTTTTATTTTAGAATGGAAAAATCAAATGCACAAACAAACGCTTACGCAGACATATAAACGATTATTTAACCCCTAGCTGCGCCATATAATATGTGCGTTTCTGCCACATTGACCTTGGCGACGATATGAATAAAAAAGTGGACTTTGCCGATAAGTACAATGTTCTCCGCCAAAGACATGCGTGACACCAAATGTGTTTAATCGCGCTTTGGCAATACCATAAAGATCGGCTAAATATTTCGCGTTGTTTTGTGGCTTGAAATACGCCTCACTTAATGAAAACCAATCACAAAATGCATCTCTCACTTCTTTACCAACTTCAAAATTGCTTTGACTAATTGCCGGAGCCAAGTAAGCGACAATATCTGATGGTGGTGCTTCAAAAAGTGCAATCGCATTATCAATAATGCCGCCACACAGGCCACGCCATCCGGCATGAAGCGCCGCGATTTCCTGTCCATTTGCGTCACACAAAAAAACAGGTAAGCAATCAGCCGTCATAATCGCTAGTGGCGTATTGACGAGTTTTGTATAAAGACCGTCTGCATTTGCCACTTGTAGGGCTTTCTGTGGGCAGTCAATAACCACAACATCAGTGCTATGTGTTTGATTTAACCAAACTGCAGGATTAGGTAGCTTCTCCCTCGTAAGCTGCGTCCGGTTTTTAACCACATTTGTTTCTAAGTCATTAACATGCGTTGCAAGATTAAATGAGGCAAAATCACCTGAGGAGACCCCGCCACTGCGCAATGTCGATAGCGCAGTAACGTTTTTTGGTGCAGGCCAATTTGCAGCTAAGTAAGCCATTAATATTCAATAACAGGATTTTTTTTGGTGTCGTCACGTAATGCTTGAGTAAGTGCCGCCATATCTTCTGGGATTGGCGCCTGCCATGTCATCATCTCATCCGTGATCGGGTGCTCAATAGTCAACATCACCGCGTGCAATGCTTGACGCTTAAAACCGCGTAAGGCGTCAAAAAGTTCAGGTGTCGCATTTTTAGGCGGGCGCGGGCGTCCGTTATACAACTGATCACCAATTAATGGATGCGTCAAATGTGCCATATGGACGCGAATTTGGTGTGTTCTGCCGGTTTCAAGACGCAGTCTTAAACGTGTATGGGCGCGAAACTTCTCAGCAACACGATAATGCGTGACAGCAGGCTTGCCAAATTCATTTATCGCCATATGCGTTCGTTTTGTCTTATGACGACCAATCGGCTTATCGATCATACCTCCCGCTGTCATGGTGCCGTTACAAATTGCTTCATATTCACGGGTAAAGTTATATCTTGCTTGTAAATTTGCAACCAGCCGGGTTTGCGCCGGTATTGTTTTCGCAACAACCATTAATCCGGTTGTATCCTTATCAAGTCGATGAACAATACCCGCACGAGGTACTGCATCGATACCAGGGTAATCATGCAATAACGCATTCAATAAGGTGCCATCGGGATTACCTGCCCCTGGGTGAACAATCAGCCCAGCAGGTTTATTGATCACGAGAATATGTTCGTCTTCATACACTTTATCGAGCTCAATTTTCTGAGCGGTGTACTCCTTTTGTGCTTCAATTGTCGCGTTGATATCAATTTGCTCGTAGCCTAATAACTTCTCACGCGGTGTATCTTGCACTGTGCCATCGACGGTTACCATGCCATCAAGTATCCACGTTTTTAATCGTGAACGAGAATATTCAGGGAACAATTTAGCTAATATTTGGTCTAGACGTTTGCCGCCAAGTTCTATCGGAACCTCTGCGGATAAAGAAATTTGTTCTGCCATTTTAAGTTTTTGCCTAAATTTACCAGTGCAAGCGTTCGCTGACTGGGGTAGAATCTGGAATATGTATAGTTTACTCGGTTTTACCGACTGCGCCTAGATCAACACAACATAGGGTGTGAAATAATGATAAATAATAAAAGGAAGCGTGCGCTCAGTGTTGCATTAACGCTATTAGTTTTAACCGCATGTTCATCGCAACCTGATGAAGAGCAAATCGAGCGCGTGCCTAATAAGTCTGCACAAGCTTTGTATATGGATGCAAAAGAAACCTTAGATGCAGGCCTCTATGTACGTGCAATCGAGTTACTGAGCGCGATCGACTCTCGCTATCCCTTTGGTCCAATGTCTAAACAAGTGCAAATGGACCTAATATATGCCTATTATCAATCTGGTAATGTAGAAAAAGCACTTGCTAATATTGACCGTTTCATCAAGCTAAACCCGAACCATAAAGACCTGGATTACATGTACTATATGCGCGGCTTAGTTAATATTAAAGCGGACGAAAACGCGTTCCAAGAATATTTTGGTATTGACCGCGCTGACCGCGATCCAAACCGCACCCGTATTGCTTTTGAAGATTTATCAAATCTCGTAAAAACATACCCAGAAAGTATTTACGTAACCGAAGCAAAAAAACGCTTAGTTTGGCTGCTCAATAAAATGGCGCGTTACGAAGTGAAAGTTGCAACTTACTATTATGAAAGAGAAGCGTACTTAGCAGCTGCAAATCGCTGTAAATATGTCGTCGAGCATTTTTCACAAAGTAATTACACTAAACAAGCGCTGGAACTCATGGTTAAAAGTTATGACAAACTGGGGTTAACAGAATTACGTGACAATGCCCAAGCAGTACTTGAAATCAATTAACAGGCATTGAAATAAGGTAAAATAGCAACACTATTTTACCTTATCATAACAACTCTTTACTCAATTAAATCGCTGCTTCATCTTCTTCTTGCGTTCTAATTCGAACGACACGCTCGATATCTGTAACAAATATTTTGCCATCACCGATTTTTCCTGTTTGAGCAGTGTTAACAATCACATCAATTGCGCGATCAACATCTTCGTCGGCAAGTACAATATCTAGTTTCACTTTTGGTAGAAAATCAACCATATATTCAGCGCCTCGATACAGTTCTGTATGTCCTTTTTGACGCCCAAACCCTTTTACTTCGCAAACCGTCATACCCATAATGCCGATTTCTGACAAAGCTTCACGAACGTCATCGAGCTTAAATGGTTTGATTATTGCCTCGATTTTCTTCATTTCTACCCTATATAAGTTTGATAATTAATAAACAATATTGTATTACCTATAAAAATCTAAGCAAGCATGAACCACCTATTTCTGAATTGTATATTTCTTAATAATCTTAAATTACAATTAATATACGAATCAAATATAGCGATACATCAATTAGTTGTAGCTTAAGATGCTGAGAAAGTTATAATCTAATAAGGAGGTATTGGACATGTATAAACAAAGCCAAGGGTTTACTTTATTAGAACTGATGATCGGACTGGCAATTTTCGGAATTATCGCAGCAATTGCGATGCCAAGTCACAAAGATCAGCTAGAAGCAGACCGTACAATTAACTTTATCGAAGAGTTTAATCGAAATTTAAAGTTTGCACGTTCGACAGCGACAACCAGCGATGCACTCGTAATTGTTTGCCCACTTATTTCAAGCTCAAGCGATGGCGCTTGCCAGACAAACTGGACGACCAATTCAATTGTCGCTTTTGTCGATTTAAACGCTAATGGAACATTTGACTCTGCAACAGATACCGTACTAAGAGAGATGAGCAAGCCTTTCTCAAAAGACTTGGTACAGCGCTCTAGCGGCAGCTCATCAATTGTATTTGATGCACAAGGGCGAGTATCGGAACAAAGCACCTTTGTTATCTGTGCTAACAAAGAAAATAATAATACTGCAGCCCTGTCGATTAGCGCATCCGGAAATAGCTGGGTGTTAGGTAGAAACGTACAAAACTGCACTATTTCGACCACAGTTTAATAATCAGTTAAACACGTAATTCCCCAACAAACTTTGTAATAACAACATGACGAAGCTTTAAAAAGGCTTCGTCAAAATCAACCTTTTATCAATCGTCACCTTTATCACTCACTGTCTAGTATCAAGATATCTAAATATAACTTTGGTACATCGTATGCCGCATCATAATCAAGGCACGTCTTTAACTGAATTACTTATATGTATTTTTATCTTACTCGTCACCTGTGGTATTAGCATGCCTAATTATGCCGAAATAATTGCGAAATCGCGCATCGACACACATTTATCTAAATATGAAAAGGCACTTATGCTAGGCAGGTTGACTGCAATTGATCAACAAACTTTCGTGACAATTTGCCCGCTCGTAGACGGTGCTTGCGCTCAGCAATGGAAAAACAATGTGTTTCTTTTTAAAGACCATAATGGCAATAAAAAGTTAGACGAAAGCGACGTTATTCTTATTGAGCTCGATGCCGTATTTGCGAACGATGAGTTTTCATATCCGCGGGACGCAATAACATATAGAGGTGATGGCAGTATCGCATTTATGCAATCAGGCAGTTTTATCTATTGTATAGAGCAATTCCCCCATTTAAACGGAAATCGATTAAGTGTAAGCCAAGTTGGCCGTGTTCGTATACGAGATACAAAAAAATGCGTAAAAGAAGAAAAGAAAGAGGAGTAAAGGAAAGTACAGCGGTACTATCCTTTACAAATGAAATACCAAAAAGTTTAACGCCCCCAGCACTCAGTGGTGCTCCCACCACCTGTTGATAGCCGCGCACCAGTTTCATTCGTCGACAATGTTGTGCAATCCGTATCCTTAGTCGCGGGATAATCAGCGGGGGTGGCAGTCACAGTAAAACCATCACCACCAGATGTAAGCGCTATACTTAGAGTATAAACGCCACCTTCTGTTGACGTAGAAGACAAGCCAAGCGCCGAGTATGTCGCTGTATAGGTATGATTGTCTGCAAAGAACTGCTCCTGTCGATTGGCAACATCAAGTAATGCAGCCATCGCTTCTGAGCGAGCCGATTTGATAATATGATCGGTATAACTTGGGTAGGCGATAGCAACGAGTATGCCTACAATTCCAACAGCAATCATCATTTCAATTAACGTAAAGCCTTTCATTTTCATTGTTTAGTTTACCTTATTTGATTCTTCACGGAATATATAACTACGGTGTGTTTTGAAGCCTGCAAAACTACCAATTAAATCGAGAGTGCCATCGCCATCTTTATCGCGCGGTACAGCGCTATCTTCAATTGATTTTGCTTTAATTACGCCGCTTTGTTCACCACCTCCAATACCTATTAGCAAGAACTGAGAATCACCATCGGCGTTATTATTAAATACCATTTGAGGAGTCGGAGGAATACGGTCGCCAGCATCAATTTTCAGCGTGTCGTAAACTTTAACGCCATAATGTAAATGAAATGCATAAATACTTCCTGTACCGCCACTTAAAGAACATTGATTCGCAGATGCATCAGGCGATGGTGTAAACGTTGGAAAATAAGCAACACCACCGATAATAGCAGGCTTCGCCAACGCTTTTTCCGCTGTTGCTAACGAATATTTCCAACCATTAAAGCCGCCATATTCGGCTTCTTTCTTGGCAAATGCAGCGGCATCTGTCAGCAATGAACCAAACGTTGTTTCATCCATGTCCATTAATTTATCTTGCGTAATTTTTGCCGGTACACTCGAAACATCATCAAACGATTTAGTAATCACGTTTTCATCACGGATCATATATAAAAAGTTTGCGGCTTCTGTATCAGACGGTTTAGCTCGGTTACCACTGCCAATCACAACTGCTTCGTAAGGCGTTTCTTGACGCGTAATCGAGGTGACAGTGCCATTAGCATCTGTTCTATCCGTCGTTGTCACTCTACTAAAGTAAGTTCGTGCAACTTCTGGTTGATAGAAGAATCGGCGATCAGTTGCTTTGGTCGCACCGCCTAAATAGGCAAGCTCAAATACAGTCCAAGGATCATCTGATGATTGAGGATCACTGCCAGGCATATCTACTCGCCAGACACTGCCGTTTGTATCTGCAGCATAAAGTCTATCTGTATAACCATCATAGTCACTATCAAGTACTGCAATACTGCCAGGAACACTATGTTTACCTGGGAAGTTAGTATTAGTGCCACCCGTTGCTCCAGGAGAAAGGCTCCAAACCAACGTACCTGTTTCGGCATCTACAATATAAATTGCGTTGCCCATTGAATCGTCAGTTTTCGCAATGTTATCTTTACCTTTGTCGTAACCGCCACCAAATACGAGTAACGGTTTATCTTTGTAACCGTCTACATCAATAAAGGTCACTGTGGGTTCTGAGAAGGTAAACCCTAGGTTACTCATTCCACTTGATGATGGCGTAATCGGGTTTGCCCATAACAAGGTTGGTGAAGACGGTGTTGTGATATCAAAGGCGTAATATGAGCGACCACCGCGGCGCATACCAAAGAATGCCCAAACTTTATCACCAGTATCAACAACGCCATTACCATCTGCGTCATCAAAATAAATAGTTGGTGTTAAATCCATACCATAAACTTTCGTTTCAGCGGTGTTTTCTTTTAGCGGTTTAATAATTGGGTACAATTCATACGGGATAAACGCCCACATTTCTTTTACCGTATTACCACTGTCTTTAAACATATGCACATAACCCGCATTTGTGCCAAATAGGAGATAAGTTGCACCATCACCATAGTTGATTGCTGCAGGTTTTGAGTGCAGCGGATCACCAAGAATATCTGTCCGCTTCACTGTGCTACCTGTTTCCGCCGTTTTTTCGATGTCGATACCACGACTCCAATTGATATAATCAAGTGTTTGCGCTTTTGCAATTCCCATATGGGTGGCAAGGGCTGCATTTGTGCCGCCAGCACCTATTTTTGCATTAGTTTTATTAAACTTAGGCATCGGTGTGCCTGTGCCCACATCAGTATATACTTTGCTAAAGCTACGCGAGCTTAAATGCAAATTAACACCGCCTTTGGCAACTACATTGCCATCAGGTAATTCATCGGTCGGTAACCAAAAAGTTTTGGCATTCTCAACAATCGCACCGCCCGAATCAATCGCATCGGCTTTATCCAAGTCAACCACCTTATCGCCAACCAATTGCAACTTTTTAACATTACCTGGCCAGCGCGCGCTGGTTTTAGGGTAGAACATGGCATAATAAACAGAGTCAAGTGATTGGGTACGGTCACTTTGGCTACTTGCAACAGACGGAGACGTAAAGGTATCATTAACTTCACGAATTTTTTCAAGCGTTTTCTTTAATGCCGTTGATAGCGCAGTCGCGTCTTCCGCCGGTAAATAAGTACCAAGACCTTGCTTTGCTGCTTCCTCCAATAACGCTTTACCTTGCGTCGACATACCTGTACCAAATGCAATGGTATAGGTGCGTGCTGTTTCCTCAACAGCCGGAGTCGCCGCATACAAGTCATTATTTGCCATATATTTGGCAAGTCCATGCAAATAGTTTTCATATCCTTGATAAGTAGCTATCGATGTCGGTTGGTCGTTTGCTGGAAAAAGGGCTTTGATTTCGTCATTAACGCCAGTGTCACTTGTCGGATCACCATCTGTCATCATAATCACATTGATTGTATTGTCACAACGTAAAATCGCTGTTCCGTCAACATCAGTTTCGGGTGTAAACGCAGCCGTATAACTAGAGCCATTGTCAACACTGGTATCACGCCATGACGAAGAAACATTATCGCCATACTTCATATTACCGCCTGATAAATACAAATACGTTTCATACGCTGTTTCAGACAATGGCGTCGAACCATCTGCTACAATGGCATTTATTTTACTTTTGATTGTTGCATGTGCAGTACCTAAAGCCGAAAGCACATAACCGCCACTGCCACTACTGTTTCTAAAACGCATCAAACCAAAGTCAATATCTGGGCTACTATCAATTAAATCGATAATCGCCGTTTTTGCTACACTTAAGCGACTGTCTGAACACTCGATGTATTGATTTTCGTCATCGTCATAACCACATGATGAACCATCAGCAACACTCCACATCATACTGCCCGATGTATCAAACAGAATCATCACGCGCGGAGTTTCCGTATTTTGAACATTGTGCTTCACATATAATTCAATATCGCCGCCTAAGTCATTTACGACTGCAGCGCTTGCCGGTACCGACATTAACATCGCCGCTAGATAACTTAGCTTGCGATTAAATAATTTTCTAAACATAGTTATATCCTTATTTGGACATTAAATTTGTATTCGCGCTAAATAACCTAATTATCAATTAGCTCTTGCTGAATTCCGGTATTTATAACCATCTCATGGCGATCTTGCTTACCATAATTATGCGTTGTTCTAATATTGAGGTAGTTACATTTAATGCCTTTGGTTACGGCAAACTTAGGCGGACATTCCAGCATTTCCACTTTAGCATTTGTATTTAGTCGAGAAAGCATGACCTTTGAGTTTACATTAGGTGAAATATCAAGCCCAGCCGCCCCGGCAAACTGCCCTCTTTTATACAAAAAGCGGTTATTACCGTTGGCCGCAATTTCAGTTTGAATCGCTCGTTCTGAATCGCCTTTGGCATTAGCTTCTGCGTTATACGCTTGTTGGCTCGCAACCACCATTTTAGTGTCAATAGAACTTGTCGTCATAACTGTGACTGCAATACCGGTCACTAGCAATACCATAATTAAAGCCGACACCAATACGATGCCGTTTTGGCGTTTTAAATTGACCATTTATCGTCTCCCACATTCATTACGCGTACAGTTGATACAAATAACTTGCGACGGTATTTATCTTCTTTACTAATCTCTCGTTTGGTCGACGCCGTATTACCGCCTAATGTAAATTTTTGAATGCGTGCATCGCCATTTTTGTCTTCTTCAAGCGTTCTAACCAAGACAAAAATTTGCACTGTTGAAATAACTGAGGTTTGCTGCTCCCAATCAATTGCCGTCATTTGGTCGGCTGTACGATAGGTGTCAATCTTACTATCCCCATTATCATCCAATCCGTAAACAAAACGAATATTTTCGACCCCCTCCATCACAGACTCCGTTTTCATACCCGTCGAGGTAAGGCGCTTTCGCATTAAGGTTGGAACAACAACGTTTTTTCCATTAATTTGATAAGTCTGATCAGCAACATAGTATGCATTGTGAATATATTCCCACACCTTTGTGTTACCTGTCGCAGCAATAGGCGCACCAGTGCCGGTTTGGATTAAGCCCGATTGTGTTTCTGCTACAAAGTAAAAGCGATTTGAATTAGTATTTACCAAAGTGGCATCGAGCCCATTAACACGTTTTATTTGAATTACGTCGCTATCATTTACCGCTCCTGAAATACAACCTAGCGCCGTACCTGAATCAACCGTTTCACCGTAAATTACTTTATACGTCGAAGTAGACACTTGTGGAAATGTTGCATTGTTGTCGCCTTGGCTACAATCAGGCGCAGGGTTAGCAGGCACACTAGTTAACGTGTTTCGTGTAGGAATACTCGCATAGTTCCCCCAAAAACCTGCCATTTCAATGTCTCTTTTAAGTACATCCATTGCAAGCCGACCAGCTTCTTGTAACTCTCCAATATCTTGTGTGTCTTCGTTGGTTATTTTCATACCCATATAGGTGAATGTAACGCCACCAAGAATAAATGCGCCCATAAACAGCGCAATCATTAACTCTATAAATGTAAATCCTGCTTGTTTCATTTTAAGCCCTTAATAGAATATAACCGTCAACAACCACCATACGGCGCTTGTTATCCGCCGTACCACATGAACGAGCAGCATTATCGGCAGTTTGGACTAACTTCTCTCGTCCTTCCCATGAGACAATCACTTCAACCGTCACATCAACCGGTGCACCTCCTGATGTTGAAACAACAGTCGGTGTAATACACACAGTGGCATTCGCTAGTGAACCAGTCGAGTCGGCAATACGCACTGCTTTAGTCCACTCTTCAATATCATATGCGGCCATTTGAGCCGAGGAACACACGCTAGACAAGCAACTTGCAGGGTTTGATAATGCGGTATCGCTGGTAAAGGTCGTTGTATAATTATTAACGATGGTGGTCGTATCATTTGCCCGGATCCGTTCGATAATATCATTCGCCAGTGCCAATGCTGAGCTTCGCTGTACTGCATCATAACTAGCCTGTTTAGCTTTTACTTGCAAACCCACTGCACCGAGCAAGCCAACCGCTAAAACGAAAAATGCGATCAGTACTTCGACTAATGTAAAGCCATTATTTTTTGTAATTGATTTCATGGTGACTTTTCGTGTTAATTTAACCTAGTTAACACATTAAATTGATTGAATTCAAAAACAAGTCAATTTGTACTAAACGGTCATAAATTCCGACAAACGGTTTTTTATAGCAGGGTTTTGATGACTTTCCATTGACGGCGGCTGACTTCTAAAGGACGGCCACAATTTCGAAGATAAATAAAATGGGTGCCGTTACGACATTCGCTCGAACGAATAAAATCTCTATTAATCAATGTATTGCGATGAATGCGGATAAATTGATGGGCGTAATTCAACTCGAGCTGCTTGAGACTTGTTTCTATCAGAGCTTCGCCTGTTTGATATACGACTTTGACATATTTGTCATCCGCGCTTAAATACGAGATGTCGGTGATCGGAATTTTTATTTTGTTGCCAGCGAAATGGCACAGTAAAGATTCTTCCTTGTGCGCTTCTAACTGTGCTCGCGTAAACTGCCCTAACTTTTCTATGGTTACCGCTAATGCATCAGGTTCGATCGGTTTAAGAAGGTAGCCTTGGGGTATCGTTTCAAATGCTGCGAGCGCATGTTCTGCATGCGCTGTGGTAAAAATAATCGCAGGCGGTACGCTGCGTTGCTTTAATTTTTTAGCAACAGACAAACCATCGAGTCCCGGCATATTGATATCTAAAAACACCACATCGGACTGGTGTTTTTCACTTAATGCAATTGCCGATTCACCGTTATCAGCCTCTATAACTTGGTTAAAAAACGGATAATCTCGCAATAACCTTAACAAACGCGCACGAGCCATCGGTTCATCATCTACTACTAACGCTTTCATAGCTTCCTTTCTCTTCGAGGAATAATTAATTTCACTTTAAAGGTATTTTCCCCTTTATATTCAGTCAATGACGATCGCTCGCCATACACAAGATTTAAGCGACGGCGAATATTATCTAACGCAATCCCATTTGACGCGCGTTTCACAGAGGCTGTTCGCTGGTAGGGATTCGTAACTAAAAACGTCATTGATTGATTTGTAATGTACAGCGCCACTTCAATCTTCCCTCCATGTTCAAGCGGCTCGATTCCATGACATATCGCATTTTCAATAAGCGGCTGCAATGTCAACCTTGGTACCACACAATCTGGGATGTTCTGCGGCACTTGCCAATCAACTTCAAGGCGCTTACCAAGTCGCCAATACTCTATCGAGACATAATTTTTCACGAGTACGAGCTCATCTACAAGCGTGCTATCTTCACCTGAATGCATTGCCGCACGCGACAGTTTGGCGAGCGCTAGAATTGTATTCTCCGCTTCATTTGCGTTGTGATGTATAAGCTCAGCAGCGGTATTCAAACTATTGAACAAAAAATGAGGCCGAATACGCGATTGAAGCGCATCAAGCTGTGCTTTTGCGATAGCAACTTCAGCTCTATTTTGTTCTGTATGCATAATAGAAAATTGAATATAGAGTAATGTCAGTAAAGAGGAAATCAACGTATTTCGTGCTGCAAATTCAATTTCATTAATGAGAGAAATTGATATTACTTTGTGGGCAATGATACTGCCAATAAATGTCGTTGAACAAAACACCAAGAGGATAATAAAGAGTTGTGGTATCAGCTTGTCAGAGGTTAGAAACTTTCGCATTGCATAAAGCTGAGCCAAACTCAGTAACATAACACAATGAATAAAAAGAGAAATAAACGCTAAATTTTGCCAAATAGACAGCATATTTAACGGTGAGAAAGCAATTATAACAGCTAAGATTTGACCTACAACCAACGCAGATAACGTTGCTCTATCAGTTAAAAGGCTGGGCAATAATGGTCCATTCCAATGGCTTGTAATTATCACTCCAACCTCCTGTGCTATTTATGTTGTGTCACTATCTTAATTCAGCTGGTACCGCGAAAATAATGTTTTCTTCTTCACCCGGATTTTCATCAACGTCTTGTGCGCCCCAAGCTTTGAGTTGCTCAACCACTTGACGAACTAAAATTTCTGGAGCCGAAGCACCAGCAGTCACGCCAATTACATCGTTATCAGTAAACCAACTACGCTGCATTGAATCGGCATCATCGATTAAATACGACACAGTCCCCATTTTTTCAGCAAGTTCTCGTAGTCGATTAGAGTTAGAGCTATTTTTAGCCCCAACAACTAACAATATTGATGATTTGTCCGCAAGGTCGCGTACCGCATCTTGGCGGTTTTGTGTCGCGTAGCATATATCATCTTTACGCGGGCCGCTAATCAACGGAAATTTACTCTTTAACGCATCAATGACTTCTGACGTATCGTCTACCGACAAAGTCGTTTGCGAGCAGTAGAATAAATCACTTTCGTTCTTAACAGACAAATTCGCAACATCAGCAGGAGTTTCAACTAAGTAGATCCCCCCTTGCTGGTTGTTATACTGCCCCATCGTGCCTTCAACTTCAGGATGACCTTGGTGTCCAATTAACACACATTCGGTTCCTCTACGGCTTGCTCTGGTTACTTCCATATGAACTTTAGTCACCAGTGGGCACGTTGCGTCAAATACTTTAAGGTCACGGCGTTTTGCCTCCTGGCGAACCGCTTGCGATACCCCATGTGCGCTGAAAATAACAATATTATCGTCAGGAATCTGATGCAACTCCTCAACAAATATTGCCCCGCGCTCTTTTAATCCGTTTACAACATATTTGTTATGAACAACTTCATGGCGCACGTATATCGGCGCATTAAAGATATCGAGTGCGCGTTCAACAATACTGATTGCACGATCTACCCCAGCACAAAAGCCTCGCGGGTTAGCTAGTAATACTTTCATTAGTTGTTAACTTCTAAAATTTCAACTTCAAACTCTAAGTGTTGCCCAGCCAAAGGATGATTAAAATCAACCGTCACTGAGTCGCCTGCAACTTCCCTAATTAAACCAGGTAACTCCGACCCATCAGGTTGCGTAAAAGCAATAATTGCCCCCACTTCGGCTGGCGTATCAGCACCAAACTTGGTGCGTTCTAAATGGTAAATGTTATCCGGGTTTGGGTTGCCAAATGCATCTTCTGGCGCAAGTTTAAATGACTCATTGTCACCTGCCTTCAGCCCTATTAAACATTTTTCAAAGTTATCGGTTAAGCTTCCATCGCCCATTACAAGCTTAGCGGGCTTATTATGAACCTTACTCGAATCAGCAGCTGAACCGTCTTCCAATTTAATTGAAAAATGGAATATCACTTCAGAGTTCTGAGTAATACACTCTGTTGTCATGATTTCTCCCCTGCGGCATTATCATTTTTAAATGCATCAATTAGCAATAATGCTGCGCCAATTGAAATTGCCATATCTGCTATATTAAACGCTGGAAAATCCCAGCTTTCATAATAAAAGTGAATAAAGTCAACTACGTACCCATAGGCTAAGCGATCGTATAAATTACCAAGCGCGCCCGCTAATACCAACGAATACGCACTGCAAAGTAACTTATTCGAAGCAGGTAATTTCTTCAGCCAATAAACTAATAAAACACTAATGGTGACCGCAATGATAGAGAAAAACCAACGCTGCCAACCGCCAGCTTCACTCAAAAAACTAAATGCGGCGCCATAGTTATGCACATACGTAAAACTAAATATAGGCAACAGCTCTATCGATTGATAGAGCTTCATTTGCGTACTGACAATCACTTTTGTAATCTGGTCAAGAATAAGCAAAATAACGCTTAAACCTAACCAAACTAGTCCGCTACGTCCTTTTAACACAATATACTCCTACGCGAACTGGCGATGTTCACCATCACCATCGACATTCGTAACACAGCGATTACAAATATCACCATGCGTATCATTGCTACCAACGTCGTCACTATAATGCCAACAACGTTCGCACTTTTCTGCAGAAGTGGCATTCACTTCAATCGCAAGTCCTTCAATCTCAGTCGCAATCGCATTTGCTGGTTTAGCTTCCAGCGACGCAACATCAGCTTTTGACGTTAACAATACAAAGCGTAATTCATCGCCTAATTGACTTAGTTTTTGTGCCAATTCCTCAGAGGCGTATAAAGTCACTTCAGCTTGTAATGTCGCACCGATCACTTCTTCTTTACGAGCCGATTCAAGCAGTTTGTTCACTTCGGCACGTACTGTTAGAATTGATTGCCAGAATTCATTATTAAGCCTCGCTTCCGTTGCTTTTTCAAGTCCCGCATACCATTGTCCAGTAAACACAAATTCGTCGCGTTTTCCTGGTAGTACTTGCCAAATTTCTTGCGCGGTGAAACTCATTATCGGCGCCATCCAACGTGTCATCGCTTCAGCAATATGATACAACGCAGTTTGGCATGAACGACGAGCGTTGCTGTCAGATTTAGCGGTATATTGACGATCTTTTATCACATCGAGATAGAAAGAACCCAACTCAACCGTACAGAAGTTCATTAACTTCTGCGTCACAACTAACATTTGATAATCGTCATATGCGGCAATGATTTCGTCTTGAAGATTAGCTGCACGATCTAGAATCCAGCGATCAAGTGCCACCATTTGCTCCGCGGCAACCATATCCGTTTCAGGGTTGAATCCGTTTAAATTAGCTAATAAGTAACGACTTGTGTTACGAATTCGGCGATATCTATCCGCTGCGCGTTTGAAAATTTCATCTGAAACTGTCATTTCAGCAGTATAGTCTGTTGACGCAACCCATAAGCGAAGAATATCCGCGCCCATCTTGTTCATAATGTCTTGTGGTGAAATTACGTTACCCAAAGATTTTGACATCTTGCGTCCGTTTTCATCAACGGTAAAGCCGTGAGTAAGTACTTGCTTATATGGTGCATGGCCATTAATCGCGACCGATGTCATCATTGACGACATAAACCAACCACGGTGCTGGTCTGAACCTTCTAAATAAAGATCAGCAGGACCTGATAGCTCTTCACGTGCGTCAACAACACAGGCATGAGTCACACCTGAATCAAACCACACGTCGAGCGTATCTAATACTTTGATGTACTTCGCCGCATCTTCTTCATTCAAAAACTCTGATACATCGAGGTCATACCATGCTTGAATACCCTTTTCCTCAACTTGAGTGGCAACGCGCTCAATCAAGTTATTCGTATCTGGATGAAGATCACCTGTGTCTTTGTCAACAAACAATGCGATGGGAACACCCCAAGTTCGTTGACGCGAAATACACCAATCAGGACGACCGTCGACCATATTAGCGATGCGGTTTTCACCCCACTCAGGGATCCAGCGTGTTTTTTCAATCTCTGATAACGAGTCTTCGCGTAAATTGGCCTGGTCCATACTGACAAACCATTGTGGTGTCGCACGGAAAATAATTGGCGTTTTATGGCGCCAGCAATGCGGGTAACTATGCATTAAAGCGTGATGATGCATTAATGCATTTTTCTCTTGTAAGACCTCAATAACATTATTATTTGCTTTAAAGACATGTTGCCCTGCAAAAATTTCTGTATCAGGTAAATAGACACCATTCGCGCCGACTGGGTTAGCAACTTCGAGATTATATTGTTGGCCGACAACGAAATCTTCCTGGCCATGCCCTGGAGCTGTATGCACCGCGCCAGTACCCGAATCAGTTGTGACATGCTCACCTAAAATTACAGGAACAGCGAAATCGTAAAATGGATGTTGTGCAGTGAGTAATTCAAGCTGTTGGCCTGAACAATAACCAAGTGCATGATACTTAGTCACACCGTAACGATCCATCGCATCTTTTACCAGATCAGATGCAATTACTAAACGCTCTTGACCATTTTCAGTTTCTATTTGCACTAAGCTATATTCTAGGCCTGCGTGCACCGCGACCGCTCTGTTTGCCGGTAATGTCCAAGGCGTTGTCGTCCAGATAACAATACTTACAGTACCTTGACCTTCATGACCTTCTGCTAAGTTAAATTTTTTCTCAAGCGCTGCTACATCTGTAAATGCAAACTTAACATCAATCGCTGGTGATTGCTTGTCTTGGTATTCAACTTCTGCTTCGGCAAGTGCTGAACCACAGTCAGTACACCAATGCACAGGTTTTGAACCTTTGTGTAAGTGACCATTTTTAATAATGCGACCCAACACGCGAATCGCGTTGGCCTCAAAATCAAAATTCATTGTTAAGTATGGTTTATCCCAATCACCAAATACACCTAAGCGCTTAAAATCGGCTTTTTGGCCATCAACCTGTTTGTGCGCGTACGCACGGCACTTTTCTCTAAATTCAGCGGCAGTAACCTTTTTACCTGGTTTACCGACTTTTTTCTCGACCTGTAACTCAATTGGCAAGCCGTGACAGTCCCAACCCGGTACATACGGTGCATCAAAATCTGACAACGTTTTTGACTTTATAATAATATCTTTCAGAATTTTATTTACAGAGTGACCGAGGTGAATATTACCATTGGCATAAGGAGGGCCATCATGCAAAATAAATGGCTTTTTGCCTTTTTTTGCTTTTCGAATTTGCCCGTATAAATCTTTCTCATACCAATCTTTTAGCATTTGCGGCTCGCGTTTTGCAAGATTACCGCGCATCGGAAACTCAGTTTCCGGTAAGTTCAACGTATGTTTGTAGTCGCTCATTAATTCTACTTTCCGTATCGGCTACCTAATTTAAACCAAAACTTTGTTTGGCCACATTAACATCTTTCTCAATTTGCGTTATTAACGCAGAAAAAGTATCAAATTTTATTTCGTCACGCAGCTTTGTAAGTGGCTGCACACTTAAAATCTCGCCATAAATCGATTCTTCAAAATCAAAAATATGGACTTCAAGCAAAGTTAAACTGCCTTTAAATGTCGGTTTAACACCTATATTAGCAACCCCAAAAAACTGTTCACCTTGCTGGTTATACACTTTAACGGAAAAAACACCTAACAAAGGTGCAACTTGGCGTTTAAGTGCAATATTCGCTGTCGGAAAACCTAAAGTACGCCCTTTTTTCCAACCATGGCGTACTTTTCCGCGAATCATATATGCTCTACCGAGCATCAATTGCACACCGTCAAAATCATTATCCGCAAGCGCTTGCCTAATCGCGGTGCTACTAATACGGCAATCGTGCTGTTTCATGCTTTGCGTGTTTTTAACACTAAACGCGAACTTTTTTGCTGCATCAACTAACATCGCGTAATCACCACGTCGAGCATGCCCAAATCGAAAATCATCACCAACAGTGAGCGCGCGCACGCCAAGTTTAGTAACAATAACCTGCTCTATAAATGATTCAGCCGACATACCCGCAAAACGCTGATTAAAGTTTATACAGACGACTCGCTCAATACCACATTCAGAAAGCAGCTGCAGTTTATCACGCAATGGCGTTAACCGTGCCGGCGCTTTTGACTTCGCAAAAAACTCTTGCGGTTGCGGTTCAAAGAGTAAAACAGTACTTGGTAAGCCTAATCGTTCAGCGTCAGCTTTCAACCCAGCTAACACCGCACGATGGCCTTTGTGGACACCATCGAAATTACCAATAGTCATCACACACCCAAAATGGCGAGTGCGAATATTGTGTACCCCTCTAATGAGTTCCATAGCTAAACTTAACCTTGCGTTTACAACATTTTCTTTCAAAGCGCCCGATTATAATCTTTTTTTAATCAGGATTCAGCTTTTGCAACCGATTTTATTGTAGACAGGCGCACGCCCATCACCATTAAGCTTAAAAAATAAACACCTACAGCTGAGAGTATCAAAATTCCGAGCAGCTTAATTTGATTAAATAAGCCATGATTTAACTCTATAAGCCACTCTTTTAAATACACAATTACGAAAAGCATGACGGCACTTGCAACAATGCATTTAACAACAAAACCGAGAGTAAAATACGACAGACGATAACTCTGGCTTTTATGTAAAAAGTAATAAAGTAACATGGCATTGCACGTTGCAGACAAAGATGTTGCAAGTGCAAGGCCAATATAGCCATAAAAAGGAGCTAACATAATATTGAACAACATGTTCAACGCCATCGCTGCGATCCCTATTTTGGCCGGTGTTTTTGTATTTTGTTGCGCATAAAAGCCTGGCGCAAGAACTTTAATCATCATAAAGCTGACCAAGCCAATGGCATAGGCGGTTACCCCTGCAGCCACTTTATCGATATGGCCAGGTTGCGACAAAAACTCACCGTGCCCGAATAAGACAGATATGATAAGTGGTGCTAACGTAATCAATCCGATACACGCCGGTATACCCAGCCATAGAATAAAACGCACTCCCCAATCAATAGTTAGCTGAAATGCCTGCTTATCGTCATTTACATGTAATTTTGACAACGCCGGTAAAATAACCGTCGCAATACCAATACCAAATAGTCCAAGCGGAAATTCAATCAACCTATCGGAGTAATACAACCACGATACGGAACCAGTCACCAACATTGAGGCTATTACGCTATCGAGTAACAAGTTTATTTGGCTAACAGAAACACCAAACATCGCGGGTAACATGAGCGTACGCACTTTTTTTACATTTTTGTTGCGCCAAGCCCATGTAGGTTTGCTAACAAGCCGCGCTTTTAACAAAAACGGCAATTGAAAGCCAAGTTGGACTATGCCACCAACAAACACTCCGAGCGCGAGTGCAAAGGCGCTGTATTCAAAACGATCATGAAATAAATAAGCGCAACCAATGATTGAAATATTTAATAGGACCGGGGTGAATGCAGCAACCGAGAATCGGTTATATACGTTGAGTACTGCGCCAGATAATGCAACTAAACTAATAAAGAATAAATATGGGAAGGTTAATTTCAGCATTTGGCTGAATAGCTCAAACTTAAAACCTTGCTCAGTTTGATTGAGACTTTCGACGAACCAGCCAGGGGCAAAAATAGCGGCCACAACTGACGACCCTAAAACTCCAAGCAACGTAATGATAAGCAAAATAGTGCCCAACGTGCCAGCAGCTTGCGCAATAAAAACACGTACACCATCATCACCTTGCTCTTCTTTTACCTGAGTCAATACCGGAACAAACGCTTGTGCAAATGCCCCTTCAGCAAACAACCTCCTCAAAAAATTCGGAATTTTATTTGCAAAAAGGAATATATCTGAAGCTGCTCCTGCACCGAGTAAGTTTGCCACTACAGCATCGCGCACCAAACCAAGAATGCGAGATAAGAACGTCATAAAACTGACAATCATACCTGAGCGAAATAAGCCTTTAGCCAATTGAATACCTATTAAGTCACAACGAATAACGCAAGTATGCCACAATGTAAAAAGAATTATGTAATATCAATAAACAACTTAGCATTACAAAACACGTTTTACTCATATCTACTGTAGCAATGCCCCCTGAGTTATTGATATAATCCAACTCACAAACAAGACAAGTACCGAGTGAGCCTACTTGATAAACGCAATTTTTTTAAAAGATGATTGACTTTATCGAAAAAAAGAGGCATATTCCTCGGCCTTTAAATTAAGCTTATTTTAAGATTGTTAGGAGCAAACCTTGGCTAACATCAAGTCTGCAAAAAAACGCGCTTTAACTAGCGAAAAACGCCGCCAGCACAACGCAAGCCGTCGTTCAATGATGCGCACTTACTTCAAAAAAGTAGTTGCTGCAATTGAAGCTGGTAACAAAGAAGCTGCAACTGAAGCATTTAACGCTGTTGTTCCAGTTCTAGACCGTTACGCAACTAAAGGTCTAATTCACAAAAACAAAGCAGCTCGTCATAAGAGCCGTTTAGCTGCAAAAATTAAAGCACTTTAATTTTTGAAGTTTAAAAAAAACCGGCTTTAGCCGGTTTTTTTATATCTAAAATTCAAACTCTGGCATTAATTTTTTCAATATCGCAGCGATTTTTTTCGGAGAGAACGGTTTAACAACAAACCCTTTAGCACCTTTATCGATCGCATCTTTCACATTCTCAACGGTTGAGTGAGCAGATACCATCACCACATTTGTATCTGGCGCAACTTTCTGAATTTCAGCAATGAGTTCTTTACCATCCCCATCGGGCAGCTCAATATCCAAAAATATCAACTGGTAGTTGTTTTCTGCTGCTTTGCTTAAACAAGACTGTGCATTTGACGCTTCATCAATATGTTCAATGCCAAAATGTACTAACGTCTGATGCAAAAAATTACGCACCGTGCTCACGTCATCTACGATCAAAATAGAGTAGTCATTACTCATAAACTCGCCTTCCTGCACTTTAAATAAATCATCTATAAGCTATTATAGACTTAAATAGAAATGAATCATGCCGTTAGGCACATGTTCCAAGTTATAGTGTAAATAATTGTATTATGTCTATAAAAATAAAGCAGCAAAAACTAATCGATCCAACTAAAGCAAACAAAAAAAAGCGCGGATCCGCGCAGAATAAACAGACAACACAAAAAAAAGTACCACCTAAAGCTAACGTAGCGACGCAATCGACAACAAAAAAAGGACTGTCAAAAAGTACAATCTTGGTTATGAGCTTGTTTGCATTACTTGCCATCGCAATTCCAAAGCCAAATCTCATCACCTACCAAAAACTTGGCATTGTCACTAAAAGCATATATTGGCCAGGCTTTTTAATTTTCGAAGGCCAGTTATTAGACTCAAATCTCACCGTCTCCGGTAATATTGAAAATAGTAATTTGTATATTTGCGATCAATTAAACAACAAAGCAAGCTGTCAAAAATATAAAATAATTGAACAACAGGGTTTTTTTGCAAGTATCGTACATTACCTTTCACATTAGTTATTCTTATCTGAAAAAAGTAACTTTTTTTGTTTGTCAGAGCATTATTACAACGCCATAATGACGCCTAATTTCCCACACGATAAGGCGTCACATTATGGAAGCAATAGTTTCTCACTCTTTTAATATTGTTATTCTAGCTCTTTGTTTTGGCGCTTTTTTTATTAAAAATACACAGCTTTTAAAAATCGCAGGCGTGACTGGTGCAATTGTGCTATTTGCAGTACACGCAGCCGATAGCGTACCAGCAACGCCGATTTCAAACATCACATTAGTGATGATAAATGCATTTTATTTATTTAAAGTTTATACACAACAGCATTCATAACTAACTAAAAAAGGCTACAGCCCTATCAGATTGTCAGATATAATTGCACTTATCTGATTTAGTTGGAATACGTTATGACAAGCAGTGACAGTGATTTGTTTATGTCACAAATGGATGGGGTTACGCAGCTCAAACATGACAAAGTAACCCAAACACGTTCAAATATTTCTAAAGACCTTTCGACCTTCAAACAGCGACAGTGGCAAAAATCGTTCGAGGCGCTCACGTCACAATTGACAATTAACGACAATATCGAATTTATCCAACCGGATGACCTGTTGAGTTATAAAAAAGACGGCGTACAAAGCGGCGTTTTTAAAAACTTACGCTTAGCGAAATATGATATTGAAGCACAACTTGACTTAACAGGTGTCCGCTTAGAGATTGCTAGAAAGACACTAATTCAGGGACTTTTCGACTGCCATAAAAAAAATACACGGGTGATTTTAATTAAGCATGGCAAAGGGGAAGAAGGAGCACGCAAAGCCGTACTAAAAAGTCACCTCAACGCATGGCTACCTCAATTCGATTTTGTATTGGCATACCATAGTGCGCAAACTCACCATGGTGGCTATCGCGCTTGCTATGTATTGCTAAGTAAAAATGGTCAGGCCAAATTACACAATAAAGAACTTCACACAAAAAAATAAAGCCCGAATGGGCTTTATTACATTGTAAATGCTGCAGCTTGATTAAACCAAGCACTAATGCCCAGTATTGCAACACAGATAGCAACTGAGCTGAACTTTATGCCCTTACTTGAAGCGCGCTGCATAAATCCCCCAAATTATTTATTGTTATTTTTATTCACTATTTCGGTGCGGTTAATAATATAAATCAGATTGGTCATTTTAACAACACATTAACCATTGGTTTTATATACAGTACTTTAGTATCAATTAATAGCCTTTAGATAAATTGACACAATGGAGCATATCTTGCCCATTTTGAACTCGACGGCAGTTTTCAACTAATTGTTCGACAACCGTATTGACATCTGTCACAGCCGAAATATGCGGCGTAACTGTAATCTTAGAGTGCCCCCAAAAACAATGTGCTATATCAAGTGGCTCTTGTCTAAACACATCTAATACGGCACCACACAACAACTCCTGCGACAACGCCTCTAACAAAGCGCCTTCATCAAGATGCGCGCCACGACCAACATTTATTAATAGCGGGCTTTGTTTACAATTACTAAACAGTGATTGGCCAAGAATTCCCTCAGTGCATGGTGTTAAAGGCAGCAAGTTTACAATATAGTGAGTGTCAGCTAAACACGCCTTGAGATCATCCTGAGAGAAAATATGATGAACACCTTCCTGCACACGTTTGCTTTTAGACCAGGTTGTTACAGTGAAATTATTTAAAGCAAGTAAACTCGCACATGCTTGCCCGAGGTGACCTGCGCCAAGTATCAAAACACGATTGTCTCCACGTGCTCTGCGCGGGCGCCAATCACAATTATCTTGCTTAAAAAAATACTCCCGATGGCGTTGTTGATGTGCTAATACATGAGACAATACATAGCGTGCCATATCTTGCGCCAAGCCTGGATCGACAATACGGCTAACAGGAACTTGTGGCAGTCCCTCATAGTTCAAAATACTGTCTACGCCGGCACCAAAAGATGCGATTGCTTTTAAATTTATAAATGGGTCAAGACTTTTTGGCGGCGGATTCCAAGCAATAACGAACTCAACGTGCTCAGGGTGTTTTATGGTTGGCCAAACCTCAATTTGTTGTTCAGGAAGAAATTCTTTCAGTTTGCCACATAATTTAGTGGTATCTCTATTGGGAATAACAATTGCTATCGACATAATGATTCTATTTTTGAGATTTTTTATTCACTATAACGAGTTGTTAAAAACAACGCCAATGCTACATCAGTAAAAGTTCAACTCAATATCTCCTAAAAACTTAATCTAAATCAAATTTCCGTATAGAACGATTCAAATGCCTAATAAAAATTGATCTAGAACATAAATTATTTTCGTTTTGTCGCAATAATAGCGTCAACAAAACAAAGGATGATTCGGGAGAATATCAATGAAACAATTTCTAAAAACAACTGCATTAACACTTGGCTTACTGAGTTCACCGATTGCGTTTGCAAATTTAAGTATCAATGTCGGTGCCATCAATGTAAACCCTGATAGCGGTTCTTCTGCCCTTAACGAAATTCCTACCGCGGGTGTTTCTGTTGACTCGAATACGCAATTAGGCCTTACTTTCGATTATGCGCTAAACGATAACTGGGTCATTGAACTTGTAGCTGCAACGCCATTTAGCCACGATATCAAAGGCACAGGAGCAATTAAAGGTGCAGGTGTTGGTTCAACAAAACACTTACCACCTTCACTTTTCGGTCAATATCACTTTGGTGCAGCAAACGCAAAGTTTCGTCCATTTATCGGTGCAGGAGTGAACTATACTATCTTTTTTGATGAGAAAGCTGGCAAAGATTTGAAAGCGGTACTTGAAACAGAAGACGTAAAACTTAAGTTAGACAATTCATTTGGCTTAGCAGCACAAATTGGTGCTAATTATATGATTGACGACCAATGGGGTATCCATGCAATGGCGTCGTTTATCGATATTGACACTGATGCAAAAGTTATCGCGAATGGACAAACAGCGCTAACAACTGATGTCGCAATTGACCCGTTTGTATTTATGTTAGGTGCTAAGTTCAAATTTTAAGTTGAAGATTTAACATGCGCGCGGCCTTTAACTAGGCCGCAAAATCAATTTTATATTCAATGTATTATTTATTACGTTGCTTTTTGCATTCCAACATTTCTTTCCAATGCACAATTTCTTCATGCAGTTGCGGCGTTTCTCCGGTAAAACCAGCAACATCGAGCATTTCTTCAATCGACACGACACCACCTTTTTTCTTAAACACGCCACGAACATAAGCAACTGCGTGTAATTGTTCACCCGACATAAACTTCTGTTGAATATAAAAGTACTTGTGATCCCAGCCAACAAGTTGTGTTGAAACAGTAAATGATTGCAATGGTTTTATGTCTTTAATGTAAGTAATCGCCGTTGCATTGACGATAGGAAACCAACGTCTTTTAACTATGATGTCAAAAAGCCCAAGTCGCTCAGTCATCCAAGTTCGTGCGAGATCCATAAACGCAAGGTATCTTGAATTGGTCACGTGCATGTTTATATCGCAATCACTTGGTAACGCGCGAAAGTCAATTTCAATTGGAGTTAACAACGAACTATAAAGTTTATTGCGTTTTATCCGATACAGTAGTATCAATAATCTAAAGTATAAATTCATATCGCCAACAGGTCATACCAGAAAAACTTCTATTGTCGCAGGTTTATAATTAAACTCAAGATATTAGTTACGGTGAATGAAACGAAATTCTAAGAGAGTATTATGAAGCAACCGCTTATTTTTGCGATAACATTAACGACCCTTCTCGCAATGCCTGCAATGGCAAACTTTGATTTACCTGGACATAGTAAAATTAGTTATCCGACAGGGATCAATCAAGAAGTTAATTTCGGTTTTAAATGGCAAAAAAAAGAGGGTAAGTTTACGATTGGAGAAAATACTTACAATATTGCCCAAATACCGGAATCATATTCACTGGCGTTAACTTTAAGTAACGATGATCAACAGGTCTATGTGCAAGAATTCGCAAAAGGTTATTTTTCAGAATTTGAGTGGAAAATTGGCGAGCACCTGATTGCTTTACGCAAAAAGCGCTTTAAAGTCCCTGTACGGGGCGACTATGTGCTTTCAGTGAATGGCAGCGACTATTTTTTAGCCGGACGTAACGCAAGTATCAAATTTGTCTTCAAAGAAGGTGGCATTGACTACATTATCCCTATCGGTATAACCAAAGACATGGGTCAAAAAAAGTAAACTTAACTAAACGATTAAGGTTACACCTTAATCGTTTTTCTATTTATTCCGTACTCGCGCAGTTTATTCGCAACGGCGGTATGACTTAGTCCCAACCGTTTTGCAAGCTGCCGTGAACTCGGGTACGCCGGGTATAGTTTTCGCAGCAAGGTTGATTCAAATCGTTTAACCGCTTGATCTAAAGTTCCTTCAAAGTCAGATTCTAAATAACCTAAATCTTGTGTAAAACTTGGTAACTGAATATGTTCGACGCCGAGTTCTGATTCATCAAGGAGTGATACGGCACGATAAATCGAATTCTCTAATTGGCGCACGTTACCCGGCCACGGATAACTTTGTAAATAGTCGACACAAGCTTCATTTAAACTTGGTATCGCTCTACCTAACTGATGTGAATACCGTGCAATAAAAAACTCGGCCAATGGGACAATATCCGCTTTACGATCTCTCAATGGCGCAATTTCCAAGTTGAGAACATTGATTCGATAGTATAAGTCCTCTCTAAAGGCGCCTTCTTGCACCATGCCAGGCAAATCTTTTTGCGTTGCAGCAAGAATACGTACATTTACTTTGACTTCACTTTCACTGCCTACACGACGAAACGTGCCATCCTGCAAAAACCGTAATAATTTAGTCTGTAACTGGGAGGACATTTCTCCCACTTCGTCTAAAAACACTGTGCCGCCGTCGGCTTGCTCCAACACGCCACGTTTAGTTAACGTGTCATCATCAAGTGAGACATAGCCAAACAATTCAGATTCAGCGACATCATCAGGCAACGACGCACATGACAGCGTTATAAACGGCTTCACCGAACGATTTGACGCATAATGACACGCTTTTGCAAGTAACTCTTTACCCGTTCCTGTCTCTCCTGATATCAATATAGGCGCTTCTAATTGTGCCATCTTTCGCGCTTCTCTAACGACACGCTTCATTGCGCTGCTATGACTCGCTATACCAGAAAAGCTCTCATTGCCTTGACGACGAAATGCGCTCACCTGCTGACCCAAACGCGATTGCGATTTGATATTAATAACTGCACCAGCCAACGTCAAAGAGTCATCACTATCTGGAATTGAAATAGGTAATATATCGGCAATAAAATCTTCGTTATTAATATCAACACGTGTTGTTTGACCAAGTACTTGCTCACTCTCAAGCCACCGACTAAAATTGAACCCTTTCAAATAACTATTTATATTCTCGCCAATTAGACTTTCTTGCTCGAGATTGAGATCACGACACGCAGCGTCATTACACAAACGAATTAGCCCTTTATTGTCGATTGATATAACACCATCAGGCAACGCTCTTAATAATGTATTTAACTCGATATGCTCGCGTTCTGAAGGCAAAAATGCAGTAGTTTTTACATCATCAACGCCGTCAATTAAGCGGATCTCTGGCATTATCTTTTGAAACTGATCAAATTCTATTGGTGGGAATGAAACATACATTTTGCAATGTAACGCATCAACTTCAATGCCCTTTAAGTCAACTTGATAGTTAACTAAAATATTTAATATTTCTTGTGCGATACCAATCCGATCTGCACATTGTATTTCTAACCGCATCAGTCCCCCACTGTCTCGCTGATCGCGCAAAATGCCCATTACCTAGGGCATTTTAAGTAATTATTATTTATATAGTCAAAAGATTGTCTTGATATTAACTAGACGCACTAGTTTGTTGGATACTTGATCCACTCTTCTTTATCTAATCGTATGTACGGTAATCCATTTGAAATTTGCATTTCCGTGCTCTCATTTTCAGCAACAAAATTCGTAACTGGTAAATCAGAAGTCAGTAAGTCTATATCTAAATAGCCTTGCGTAAAGGGGTTTTGCTCAATTGTATTAGCAATAAGCTGAGAAATAGCAAGATAACTTGTATTCTTATTAATAATCTTAGTTTGTACATTGTTTTTATTCAGCTTATTAGACACAAACCGCACAGCAACCGGCACATTAACAATATTTGGGCTTGGAATTTCGCGCATACCAGCAATTTGCATCTTATCACCACTTAATGAGGCTCCGTGCTCTGGTACCATCACCACGATATAATTTTTACCGCTTTGTTCAAGTTTACGCATAAATAGCTCTAAATCTTGAAAAAGCGTGTCTGTGCGTGGTCCATAACTATCGACGCTAGATAAACCTCGGCGTTGCCCTACAACAATATTGCCATCGTGCAAACTTATCGAGTTGTAATAAAGCGCTGAGCGAGCAGAACCAGACGTTACCCGATTATCAAGCCAGCGTTGCAGAACTTGCGCATCACTGTATATTGGCGTGTCGTCAAATGCCTTTTGAGTTACAGCGATGTTAGCAAAGCTCTGTAAAGGCGCAGCCAAGCTGCCCTCTTCACTAATTTGATTTAAAAAGTTATCAAAATGACCATCGTGGTTCATTGCAAATTGCGTGTTAAAACCAAGGTTTGCTAAATTATTAAAGAGGTAACATTGAGCCGGCGCATCATCGTATAATTGCGTATGTGCAGTTTGACCGCAACTTGCCTTTAATAATCGAATTGCTGCTGGACCACTGTAGGAAGTGGCACTGTTAAAGTTTTTAAATACAATATCAGACTGCATAAGAAAGCGATGATTTGCGCGCCCAACATGCTCCAAGTCATGCCAACCAAGGGAACAAATATTTAATATCAAGACGTCAAAGTCATCACCTTCAAACGAATCAGGAAATGCAGTTTGCAGTGTAGCCTGCTGAGTATAAAACTGCGTCAATTTACCTGTTAACGTCGTTTTCGGTTCATTCGTTTCAGGTTTAGCATTAACTGTAGCAATATTCTGGTTTGAATTTATTTGCACTCCATTATCATGCTGAGTCTCCAACAGACCGGCGCCACCAAAAAATGCAATGTAGCATATTCCTATAACAGAAACCGATGTAAAACGGACCCAATTTACAAAGTATAAGTAAACCACAATTGCAATAAAAACTAAGGCGACCACTTGCCAAGATATCATGCGACCAAGCAGCTCCACCAGATAGACAAGACTGAAATTACTCAGCAGTTCTGTGCTTGAAAATAGGCGACTTAGCGGCGGTAAATAAGAGTCATGATGTAACAGTAGTAGTGCAATAATGACGCCAATCGCATGTTTTAATTTATTAAGAACTGCCCCGACAGGCAATAATAAAAACGCAAGAAACGCCGCATTTTCTACAACATGAAATTCGATATAATTAAAGTTAAAAAGTGCAAATTTTACAATGAAATACACATTCCAAAAACCAAGTGTGTCAAAAACCACTTTATTTGATGAAACACCGTTTTTGTTGTCCATTACTTAGGATCTCTTTTTTTTGAAAAATCAATTTGGAATGGTTTCAATGCACGATGGCGAAAAAACCAAGTATGTTTCAATTGACGCAGCTTATCAATTACATCCGTAATTAACATTCCGACCCCAATGCCAACTATAAAGGTAATGACCATTACGATAAGTATTTGTGTCGTTGTCATAATGTTAGTCTTTGCTCAATGTTAACGGTGTGTGCCGCACAGGTTGACGGTCATTAATGTTTGCCTTTGGCACCTTTTCAGTTCTGCGCTTTTCGGGTTTAGCTATCAAATCTTCCGTATCTTTTTCTATCAACTGCTCACTCAGATCTTGAGTATCATTGGCCATCGCGAACTTACGTAATTCGCGACACTGCTCGTCAATATAGAGATCTTCTGCATAAACGCTATGTGCACTAAAAAACTCACCTAATGAAAGCCTAAAAACACGTTGCAATGCACTATCTACATCATGCTCACGACAAGCATGAAAATATAGATAGACTTTGTTTTTTGTCGCCGTAAGTATATCGCCTTCACGTTTAATGTTAAATAATCGAACCGCATGAATCACGTCCAATTGTTCTATAACATCTAGCACCACGAGAACACCTGAAACGCCAGTATTAAATGCGCTCTCACGTTGTCGGTGAATTTCATCTAAAAACAAGTAAACTGGGAGATAACCACGCCGATTTGAACCTTTCACATGGATCAGAACCTCTTCAAAACTCGGGGGTATTTGCCTTGCAAACTTAACCCCTTGAATAGACTCTACTTGCGACATTAATCGAGATAATGTTGGCAAAGCCGGAATGATTAGATTGACGCCAACAGTGAGTAAGGTGCATTCATCTTGATGTCGTATCATACCATCATGATTAATAACGACCATCTTTAACCAATCACCACATTGCTGACGTAGCAAAAAACACTGCTGCGCTAACTGTTCAACACGCGTATTTTTGTCTACTGCAAACACAAGAGTTGCAGCATAAAAACCGAATTCATTTTGAAATATCGCTTCATTTGATACCATTAAATGATAATTTTTGGGTAACTTTACGTTTTGAGGCGTTAGCGATTGAACAACATAAACAGCATCAGCGTCTTTCATCTCAGCACCAGCAATTTCATCGCGATTGCTCGCGAGCAATTCCACATACAGTGCCGGAAAAAAATGCAATTGATAACTTATTTGTGCTCGATATCCTTGTTGGCATCGCCAGTAATCAAATACGAGCCGCTGATTAGAAGCCTGAGCATCTACATACGCGATACCGGCGACAATTGAATTTAAAGTCGCCAACTCAACGCGCAAAGATTTTGCTTGATGACCGGTCAGTAACGTCAATAAGGTTGCGTTATGCTTTTTCGCAAAGTCTGACGCTTGATGCAAATATTGCGCTAACGTATCAGATGATATTTCAATTAAAATATCATCTGATAAATGAACAACTACATGACAATTTTCAACATTTTTATAAAAACTAATTTCGCTAAAAGCTTGCTTTAAAAACTCGCGTTTATGACCGAGTAAAAACGGTTTCGTAATACGAAATGCTTGACACTGTTGCATGTTTTCAACCGAAAACTGTAAATACTCGTCGTCTGTCAAAAAGCGTTCTATATCTTCAGATAATAAAAAACTATGATGGTTGTTACTAATCGTTTGACGCGCAATACAAATCCCTTGCACTTCACTCGAAGCGAGTAAAACATAATTCGCACCTGGCTGAAGTTCCTTATCTAATCCCTGCAAACCATCAATATTAATTAAAGTCACAAGTAAAACGCCTCAAATGATTTATAGGAATAGGGTTTCAAGTGAATTTAGCGTCAATAAACACACTTGAATATTACAAAGCTTAATACACTTTTAATGGCTATTGGAGTCTAAATATATACTTCATTAGTACTTTTTCATTGGTTATCGGTGCTATTTTATATATAATGAGCGTTAGAAGTCTAGTTTAACCCTTAACCTATTATTTAAGCAGGTAATGCATGGCGACAAAAAGTAACACTATTTCTCAACCACTCAATACGCAAAATGGTGCCGAAGAGCCCTTATCGTCAGAGCTAAAGAATATTGTTGCCAACGACTTAACCTTCGATTTCAAAACCCCCGATGACTCCCCTTCCAGTGCCATTAGCAATGGCTATAATGCACATGATATCTCAATGTTGTCTCTTCACAGTGATATTCAAATAGATCAATACAAAGAAATAACTGAAGCTCAAAATAACGAAGAAACACTTAAAAAGTACTCACTGTTTGAAGAAATAGCGCAAAGTCCAAAGACTTAACTACCACTATGAAAAAAGTTTTCTTTAGTGGAATAAAAGGTGGAACAGGGACAACAGTTACAGTAGCAAATTTAGCCAGCGCATTAACTCAAGCGGGTGAGTCAGTCATTTGTATCGACTTAGACGCTAAAAACGAGTTGCGATTGCATTTTGGCGACGACTGGGATAATCAAACTGGTTGGTTACCTGCAATAAAAAGCAATGCGTCATGGGCTCAGTTCGCCTATACGGACGACGACGGCGTCACATTTGTTCCCCATGGCAGCGGTTTAAGTACCGTCGACGACATTGAACTTATAATCGGTCAATTAGATAGCCTCGATGTCGATGAAAATACATGGTTATTAATGGATTGCCCGAGTAGTTTTCATTCCAAACAATTTCAGATTGGAGCATCGGATCTGCGCATTCAAATCATTAATTGCGATCCGAATTGCCATAGTCTAATTTATCAGAACGAACAATTGAATCGCATTGACGGCGTCGTTTATCAAATGATAAATAAGTTTAATGCGAGTGCTGAGTTAGAAACCGAAATTTATCACCTATGGCGCGACAGCTTAATCTTTCTTGCGCCATTTTTTATTCATTACGAGGAAGCTGTCAGGGCATCTCTGGCCTTTAAAAATATTGCTTATAACTGTGCACCGCATAGTGTTGTCATCGACGACTACATCGCATTAGCAAGCTGGCTCAAAACAAAAATGATTCAGGATTTAGCATGAATCATTCGATCGCCTCTGCTGTGTCAACACCGTTTGCTATCTCAATGCTTGCCTTTGTATTTAGTCAAACGGCATATCGATATATCGAAAAGCGCTACGATTATTTTTTCTCACAATGTGGCTTTAGTGTGTTCAACGCCTACCTTCTCACAGTGCTCAGCCTAATTGTTCTACTCTTTATCAAACTCGAAAAACTAGATGACGAAAAGCAAAAAGAAGCTTTTTATCAGTTTTATCCACAATTTAAACGGAACCCTTTTCGCTTCGGTGATCCGATTCGTTTTTTTATACAATCAGGCTATTTAAGTCTCTATAACTATCGAATGCGTCACCGCACGCACATCAGTAATAAAATCAAAAAATTTGCGTTTAACATTATCCCAAATCTATTGAAGCTGTTTGTTCAGCTTGACTCTAAGGTCAGCAGTAAAATGCGTAATATAAAAGGCCTAGAAGATGATGTCGAACTGCCTAGTTATTTTCAAAAACTCGTTCGCGCTCAGTTTTGGGAACATCCAAATATACGCAATGCAATACTAGCGGGTGTATTGTTACTCGTTGCAATTTTTATCACCGTACCTTTCTCACTGGAAGCACAAGCGGTATTTATGGGTTTAATACTATTCGTAGCCTACTCGATGCGCGGCATTAAAGGACGTATGCCGACCATCATAATGATCACGCTATCAGTTTCGACCTCCTCGCGTTATTTATGGTGGCGCTACACAGAAACGATTAACTGGGAAGACCCTGTTGCCTTAACGCTTGGGCTTGGACTTTTATTTGCAGAAACCTACGCGTGGCTTGTGCTTATTCTCGGTTTCTTCCAAACTATTCGACCACTCAAACGAAAACCCGCCCCTCTGCCAGACGATATGTCGCTATGGCCAAGCGTCGATATTTATATTCCAACCTATAACGAGCCATTAAATGTCGTTAAGCCGACAACGATTGCGGCAATGGCATTAGATTGGCCAAAAGATAAACTCAATATTTATATACTCGATGACGGTAAACGTGACGAATTTAGAGAGTTTGCTGAAGAAATTGGCGTCAATTATATGATCCGGCCAGATAACAATCATGCCAAAGCCGGTAACATGAACCATGCGATGCAATATACCCATGGCGAATTAATCGCAATTTTTGACTGCGACCACGTGCCTGTGCGCTCATTTTTACAAATGACTGTTGGCTCGTTTGTGCGAGATAGGAAAATGTGTTTAGTACAAACACCGCACCACTTTTTCTCAGCTGATCCATTTGAGAAAAACTTAGGCAACTTTGCGCAGACACCGAATGAAAACATGTTGTTCTATGGTCTTATTCAAGACGGGAATGACATGTGGGATGCAACCTTCTTTTGCGGCTCATGTGCCGTTATTCGTCGCAGTGCTATCGAAGAAATCGGTGGTTTTGCATTCGAAACGGTTACTGAAGATGCTCACACCGCACTACGTATGCAAAGACAAGGTTATCGCACCGCGTATATAAATATTCCGCAAGCGGCAGGCCTTGCGACAGATAGTCTATCCGCGCATGTCGGTCAGCGGATCCGCTGGGCCCGTGGCATGGCGCAAATATTTCGAGTTGACAACCCACTGTTAGGGAAAGGCCTTTCTCTGCCGCAGCGTCTGTGCTACCTAAACGCTGCGCTTCATTTCTTTTCAGGTATTCCGCGTATAATATTTCTTACCGCCCCACTCGCACTGCTATTTTTTAATGCCTATATTATTTACGCACCCTTCTTAGCAATCATGCTGTATGTTATCCCGACTTTGTTGCAAGTAAAAATTACCAACTCCCGTATTCAAGGTAAATGGCGTTATTCGTTTTGGGGCGAAGTCTACGAATCAGTACTCGCTTGGTATATTTTAAAGCCAACAACAGTTGCTCTATTTGCACCGAACAAAGGTAAGTTCAACGTAACCGAAAAAGGGGGTTTAACGGACTCCGATTTTTACGACTGGGATATTTCGAAACCTTATCTCTTTTTAGCATTGCTTAATATTTTAGGCCTATTTATTGGGTTTGCCCGTATGATGACCGGCGATCCGATCCATATAGGGGTTATTCTTATTAGTATGGCTTGGGCCGGGTATAATATCATTATCCTTGGTGCCGCTATCGCAGTTGCAGCTGAATCAAAACAAGTTCGTAAGTCTCATCGTATAAGTTGTCGATTCAGCGCCGTAATCAAAGACCTCCAAGGTCGCACTACAAAAGTCAAAGTGACCGACTTTAGCGACATTGGACTAGGCATAACATTGCCGAGTAAAGACATATTTACAACAAACGAAAAAGTAGAAGTGATAATGACCCGAGGTCACAAACAATTTTCATTTCCTGCGACCGTGATCAATACACGAGCAGAAAAAATTGGTATCATTTTGAGGGACATAACGCCTGAAATTGAAAAAGCGTTTGTAGAATGTACATTTTGCCGAGCCGATGCTTGGCTAACTTGGCAAGACAATTTCGAACAGGATGATCCATCACGAAGTTTTAAAAACGTGAGAAAAACAAGTGCTCGTGGCTTTAGAAATATAATTTATCATGCGCCGCCAAATATCAAGCCAATCATTCAAATGATGCTGAGCTTGATTGCATTTATTAATTCGTATTTGCCAAAACGACCAACCGTGGAAGATAACATTAACAATGAAAAAGTATAATTATCTAATTTTATTATTTTGCGTCTTGGTACAGCTTATTTCGGCCCCAATGGCCAGCGCAAGTTACATTTATCACGATAAATCGATCTACCACGCTGGATATCCCGAACAAGGCCCTATTAGTGAGCAATCGTTTACATTTGAAGAACTAAACCGCCCAAATATTCGCTTGCGTGGTGTTAATGCCAGTGCTGGTGTTGATTTTAGCAACCGCATTGATCATATTATTACAGATCTAGAACTCGATTTTTCATTCACCAATTCGCCGTCACTATTGAGTAATTTATCTCATATAAAAGTGTATTTAAATGAAGAAATTATGGCGACAGTGCCAATTCGTGAGTTCAAAAAAGATCAGGTTATTAATAGTATTATTAACCATAAAATCGAGCTCAATCCGCATTTAGTAAAAGATTTTAATACAATACGTTTTCAGCTTATCGGTCATTATACGATGGAGTGCGAAGACCCGTTCCATTCGAGCATTTGGGCTGATATTAGCCGCACCAGTCGCATTTCTTATACACAACAGCAATTACCTTTAGAAAGCCAGCTGAGTCAGTTACCTGAACCTTTTTTCGATAGAAGAGACTACAGTACATTAGACCTGCCATTTGTATTTAGCAGTACACCCGATGAAAATACCCTACATGCTGGTGCAATCGTTAGCTCTTGGTTTGGCGCAATGGCGCAATGGCGTGGTGCACAATTCCCGACCAACTATAACACGTTACCGAGTAAGCATAGTGTTGTCTTTGCTACAAACGACAATAAACCTGCATTTTTAAAAGATTACCCCGATGCCACGGGCCCTACTGTTGAAATTATCGCAAACCCTGAACATCGCTACCAAAAGATGCTCCTTATTCTAGGACGAGACAGTGCCGATTTACGTACGGCTGCTGAGGGTCTTGCACTTGGTTTGCCTATGATGACAGGCCGCCACGCACTCATTGAAAAAGTCAGCTTTATCAACGAACGCCAGCCTTACGATGCGCCGCGTTGGCTGCGCTCAGATCGCGCTGTTACCTTTGGCGAGTTAATCGAATACCCAACACAGTTGCAAGTTAATGGTTACAGTGGTGCACCGGTAAAACTATCAGTACAACTACCACCTGATCTCTTTACTTGGCAAAAAGACGGGTTACCGATAGATTTACGTTATCGCTACACACCACCGACAGACAAAGGTGTTTCACGCCTCAATATGGCAATTAACGATGAGTTTATACAAGGGTATAAGCTCAACCCTGCAGAATATAAAGGCTTGGCTGTTGAAGATATTAAAGTACCGCTTTTATCAACCGATGAAACAGATAAAGACCGCTACTTTAATGTCCCGGGCTTTAAAGTTGATATTAAAAATGATGTTTCATTTCACTTTTTATTTTCCACCGAAAAAGAAGGTTTTTGTACAACGGCAACGCCAGAAGGAACAGTCGCTGCAATTGATGACGGTTCAACAATCGACATCTCCGACTATCATCATTATATTGCAATGCCTAACCTGCATGCCTATGCGCAATCGGGTTTCCCATTTACAAAATATGCAGATTTAAGTGAAACACTTGTTGTAATACCAAACTCACCGTCGCGCAGCGAAGTACAAACACTGCTCACTGCGATGGGTCATTTTGGTCAAACGACTGGGCACCCAGTATTTAAAGTACAAATAAAAAAGGCAACCGATACGCTCGAGTATGGCGATAAAGAGATTTTATTACTCGGTAGTCATCATAATTTCATTAAAGATTTACCGAGCGAAAGTAATATTTCAGCACTGATTAATCAAAGTGCACGTGAAATAAAACGCGCTATATACGCCAATCCAACTGCAAAATACGTGCAAGACGAGCCACTTGTTGATTCCCATGTAAGTCTGCAAAGTGTCGGCGAAATCGCCGGTTTTGTGTCGTTCCAATCACCGACACATACTGACCGTACTGTTGTCGCTATCATGGCCGCGCATTCTACTGATTTGCATTTAATTGATAGTGCATTAACACAAGGTGGCAAACTAGCCGAGATTCAGGGCACCGCAACGATTATAAACCAACATCAAGTACATCAATCTTATTTGGGTGATAGATATTATGTTGGCAGCCTACCACTTCATCAATTGATTTGGTTCCACCTTGCCGATCACCCGGTGTTGCTTGCGTTTTTGTCCCTATTTATATTATTACTGTTATCGTTTATTTTGTGGCGTGTCTTAACATCACTCGCTCGTAAACGTTTGGCCCAAGGAGATTAGACCTAATATGTTACGCTCTATATTAATATTTATCGTATTCGTCTTACTCCCCAGTCAGTTGCTAGCACAACAAAGTTGCGCTGCGTGGCCAGAATGGCAAACTTTCAAAGATAACTTTATCACTGAACAAGGTCGCGTTGTTGATCTTGGTTCAAAGCAGCATATCACCACCAGCGAAGGGCAATCGTATGCACTCTTTTTTGCTTTAGTCGCCAATGATAAGGCGATGTTTGATAAATTAATTAACTGGACCGAACGACATTTGGCAGAAGGCGATTTAAGCGCGCGATTACCTGCATGGAAATGGGGCCGTAAACCCTCTGGAGATTATGCAATTTTAGACTCCAACCCGGCTTCAGATTCAGACCTTTGGATTGCTTACGCGCTCGCAGAAGCAGGGCGCCTTTGGCAGGAACGACGCTACTCTGTGCTTGCATATGTCATGGCACGACGCATTCTACGAGAAGAAACTGAGCCGATGCCTGGCCTTGGGCTCACTCTTATGCCCGCACCATATGGTTTCGAAACGGATGAAAACACCTGGCGCCTTAATCCTAGTTACTTATTTATGCCAATATTTAATCGCTTTGCTACCCTTTACCCTAATTCACCATGGCAAGAAGTCGCAGCAAGTTCAATGGAAGTGCTAACCCAATCCGCCCCCAATGGTGTGAGCCCTGATTGGGTGCTATACAATGCAGAGAAAGGTTTTCACTATACTAAACAACACTCAGATATCGGTAACTACAATGCAATCCGCGTCTATTTATGGACGGGCATGATGCATAATGACGATCCTAATAAAAGTCGACTTTTGGCAACCTTTAAACCGTTCGCTGATCACATTACACAGTTTGGTCGCGTTCCGCTCGATACTTATGCACAATCAGGCAACATGGAAAAGCGTGGGCCAGTTGGTTTTAGTGCCGCGTCACTCCCCTTTCTATTGAGTCTTGATGAGCAAAATGCATTTTCAATGCAAAGTCAGCAAGTGATGGTTGGATTACCGAAAACCTTAACCGATAGCTATTATAGTAGTGTGCTTGGACTGTATGGTACGGGCTTTGCCCAAAACCGATATTACTTTACTGCAGGTGGCGAAGTGGTAACTAACTGGAGTTTACAATGCAAGTAAAAAGAACATTGTTCTTTTTTATCCTGCTGTTATGTACCCAAATAGAAGCAAGTAACAAAGAGCGTGGGTTAGATAAGAACCCGTCCGCTTGGCTATTGCAACAAATCAAGGTGGGTGAAGCACAGCTGCGCCCACAACTTATTGAAGACTCACTCAACCGATTAGAACAAATAGAACCAAATAGCAATGCTGTACTGGTGGCATATGCACGACTCGACTTTTTTCAAGAAAACCGTGTCGAAGCGTTAAAAAAGATTCGCCAACTAAAAATGCTAACCCCTAACTCGAATGAACTCAAAGAACTTGAGGTACTTGCTCATATTACAGGTGCAGGCAAACAAGAATTGCAACGAGCACGACTATTTACCCGGGCAGGAAACCATATTGAGGCAAAGAAAATCTACGATTCTTTGTTCAACCCATATTATGGTGCACCTCAATATCGCTTTGAGTATATTCAAGCATTAGCCCAAGACGACCAACAATGGCATATGGCACTTGGCATGTTTATTGAGCTAAGAAAAAGCTACCCAAACACGCCACGCTTTGAAGTAGCGTACGCGACGCATAGATTAAAGCGCGACCCGAGCGACACTGCAGCAATGGCGATATTACGCCAGTATGCTGGCTCTCCTAAGGTTGAAGAAGACATTATTACAGCATGGATCAACGCGCTAAACCGTCAACCGCTCACTCGTAAAACCCGAGCTCGTTATGACTATTTGGTGACGACATTTCATCGCAGTAACCGTGTCAAAACTGCGCGCGATGATTTTATTATTAAATATAAACGCCAATTAGCACTTGAAGCTGACCCTTATTATCAAGCGTGGCGTCGCGCCGAACGCTATATGGATAAAGAAGAGTTTTCTACGGCTAAGAAGTTTCTCAATAAAGCAATCTTTGGCCGACCCAATGATGCGAATGTAATTGGCAGTATGGGCCTTTATTACCTGCGCACTGCCGATTACGAAAATGCAATCCGCTATTTTAAACGTGCCGAGAAAGCGGCAGAAATTGGCGCACTTGATCGCTGGGTCGCACTGCAAACAACAGCTAAATTTTGGCAACTTATTGGTAAAATTAAAGTAGCGATTGCCAGTGAAGACTATCAACTCGCAAAGCAACTCATCGCCGAGGCTCAAGCACTCAATGAATCACCGAATACCGTCAGGTTTCAACTTGCGGAACTTTATTTGGCTACCGGCGAGCGTCAAAAAGCGATCGCGTTATTTCAACAAGTGTTAAAAGAGCAACCTAATAATGAGAGTGCATTGCAAGGGTTATTAGCCATTGTTTCCGCCGAAAACGATCTCGAAGCGATGCAGCGCTTTACCAGTAGTCTCTCACAGCGCCAAAATAAACTTATCGCAAGCGATATTAAGGCGCAAAGTGCAACCTTATACCGTGCGCAGGCGGATGATTTATCACTACGTGGTGAGCCATATCAAGCGATTGCCCATTTAGAAAAAGCAATTCAACTAACACCACAAGATCCGTGGCTCTATTTTGATATTGCAAAACTTTGGGTCAAAGTGGGCGATGTGCAGCAAGGTCGCTCGGTCTATAATAAAGTGCTTTGGCAACAACCACTCAATGGTGAAATTCGCTACACTCATGCATTATTTTTACGTTCCATTGATGACTATCAAGGGGCTATAGATAGTCTCGCCTTTGTTCGACTTAAAGATAAAACAGACGACATAATCAAACTTAATAATGAATTGAAATTAAACTTGCTTAGCGAACAGGTAACAACACATATCGAGCGAGATCAGCTCGAAAGTGCAACACAATTGCTTAATGAAATCGAACAAAATTATGCACTATCGCCCTACAGTCGCGCACAACTGGCGCCAGCTTGGTACGATGTGGGAGAGCAAGACAAAGCAATTGCCCAATTGCATACAGCTATTCAATTGGATCCGCAAATAAGTGACTATTATTATCAAGTACTCAGTCGTTGGTATGCAGAGCATCCGGAAAATAAAAATGCGTCAAGCTGGTTTTCGAATATCCACACACTCCGCTCAAACGAGTCGCAACAACAAGAATTAGAGAATTATGCGCTGCAATTCAAGTTGTCAAAGCATCCAGAGCAAATTGAACAAATTGCCCTTGACCATTTACGTGTCAACCCGACGAGTATTGCCGCCCACATCCAGCTAGCGATGTATTATTTAAAAGAGGATGAGTTCGAAAAGCTCGCAAAGCGCTATGAAGAAATTCGTAAGCTCGGAACAATGCCTATCGAGCTAGAAATTGAAATTGCCGCGACGAGTTTAGTAAAAGGCGAAACTGAATTTGGCGAGTACGTAACCGCCCACCTAGTTGACATAGTTGCACCTGATGCCGCATATCAGCAGCAACAAATAATGGATAGTCTGATTGACTTTGATTCTCAAGAAAAGGCACTTAACTATGCGGAGCGCTTACTTGCTCTGTCTCCTTTTGATGCAAACCTGCTGCAGGGTGCAGGCAGTATTGCGCAGCACTTTAAACAACAGGATTTAGCATTAAACTACTATATTCAGGCGATTGTGCGTGCTCAGAATATGCCACTACCTGAGTCTGTGGGACGAAAAGAAGCACTAAAATACACGGAACCAAATAGCGAAGACGCTTGGTATATCACTAAAGCGAAATCAGGTATCGAAACCATCACAGCAAGTACCGATGGGCACTTTGCACTGGCGTTTGATTTTGCCGGACAAACGAGTACGCAAAGTGATGCTGAACTAGGGGTTGGCGGTATTTTAGCGGAGAGCTACTTTAATTTATGGCAGGGTCAAGGGTTTGTTAAAGTCGATGCCGTGTCACTTGCTGCGCAAACCAGTCGCTTTACCAATGTACAAGACGCCAGCTTATATGGCACAGGGCTTCTGTGCTTTAACCGCTGTGACTTACTGAGCATCACGCCAAAAGACCGTGGTGTTGCTATCGGATTAGGCTGGCAAAACGAACAATGGCGGTTTGATCTCGGTACAACGCCGCAAGGCTTCATCTACTCAGATTGGGTCGGCGGCATTGTTTACGAAAGTAACATTGGCGATTTTAGTTGGGATATTGAGATTGAAAAACGCGCCCTTACCAACAGCGTGCTGAGTTACGCGGGACTTGAAGACGTTACCCTAGGACGTTTTTGGGGCGGTGTTATGAGCTCTGGCGTTACTCTAGGCTTATATCACGATGAAGGCGGACCATTTGGCTTTTGGTCTTCACTTGACTATCAACAATACCGTGGCCATAACGTGCTCGACAACAGTCGCTACCGTGCCATGCTTGGCGGTTATTATCGTATAATTCAGGATATTGATTTAGAACTCACCACTGGCCTAAGCTTTTTACATTGGGCATATGAATATAATCTGTCAGAAGAAACATTTGGCCATGGTGGCTACTATTCGCCACAAAACTACAAAAGTATCTCGTTACCAATTACCCTTGATGGCCGTTTTGAAGACCTCGTGTATCAGCTACGCGTTGCTGGTTCTTATTCTCAAACCAAAACTGAGACCATAGCCTACTTCCCGAATGATCCAATGCTACAGGCACAAGCAGAGTCAATTGTGAGCGAAACAGGCATATCGCCTTACTTTGCAGGTAGTGAAGACGACGGTTTTTCCTATAGCTTATCGGGTATGGTCGAATATAAATTAGCGCCGCACTGGCTAATTGGCGCAACCTTTAGTCTTGACCGCGCAGACTTTTACGAGCCAAACTATGGTCAAATATACTTTAAGTATTTATTTAACCCACTTTATCGTCCATTACCACTGACACCTCGGCCCATTGTGCCGTATAGCAGCTTCTAAAACCAATCCGTAGAATTGGTATTAGATGTTGCTAATTTATCGGCAAATGTTTCGTTTTTTATTTCGCTTGCGCTTGCCATAAACGCGCGTAATGACCTTGTAAATCTAATAACGTTTGGTGGGTACCCTGCTCAACAACCTGCCCTTTATCCAAATAAACAATAAGATCAGCATCGGTAATGGTCGACAAACGATGCGCAATCACCAATGTCGTATGTGACTGTGCGATTTGATTCAATGTGTGCATAATAGACGCTTCATTGTGACTATCGAGGGATGAGGTCGCTTCATCAAAAACTAATATTGTGCTTTGCTTTAATAAAGTGCGGGCAATAGCGACACGTTGCTTTTCACCACCCGATAGCTTTAACCCTCGCTCACCAACTTGGGTATCATATTTGTCGGGCAACGAGTTAACGAATTCCGCTAATTGAGCATCCTTAATTGCTTGATATACTTGGTCTTTGGTCGCATTCAGGTTTCCGTAATGAACGTTATCATAAATACTGGCATTAAATAGCACGGTATCTTGGGGCACCACACCAATCGCTTTACGAAGCGACGACAATGACACATGGGCGATATCTTGCCCATCGATTTGAATTGAACCTCCAGTCACATCATAAAAGCGAAACAAAAGCTTAGTTAATGAACTCTTACCGGCCCCGCTCGCACCGACAATCGCTACTTTTGTTCCTCCTTTTACTGTAAAAGATAAATCGCTTATAACTTGCCGGTTATCAGTATAACCAAAATCAACCTGTGAAAATGTGATATCGCCAGTTGTTATGGCAATATTGGGCGCCTCGGGTAATTCAATGACTTTTGCCTTTTCATTGAGTAAGGCAAACATATTCTCGATATTGGTCAATGAACCTTTTATTTCGCGATACACAAAACCCAAAAAATTAAGCGGGATAAAAATTTGCATCATAAACGCATTAACGAGTACAAAATCACCAATCGTCATAATGTTATTTTGCACATCTATTGCGGCCAGTAGCAGCATCGCAGTCATTGCGAGCGCTATAATCGTTGCTTGCCCACCGTTTAGCGCAAAAAGTGATAATCGATTTTTGCGCCTTGCACGCTCCCACTGCGCCAAGTCCTTGTCGTAATAGTCCGATTCCGTTTTTTCATTGTTAAAATACTTAACCGTTTCAAAATTAAGTAAACTATCAACTGCCCGCGTATTCGATTGATTGTCTGCTAAGTTGGCTTCGCGAATAAACTTAATACGCCAATTTGTCACTTTAACCGTGGTGAACACATAACAGGCTACCGCGATTAAAATCACTAATGCGTAAATAACCCCATAGTTGAACCATAATATGCCAATAACAAAGCAGAGCTCTATTAAGGTTGGGCCAATGTTAAAAACCAAGAAGCGCATAATAAAACTAATACCTGTTACACCGCGCTCGATATCGCGCGCCAGTCCACCAGTTTTACGGGATAAATGAAACGATAAATCCAACGCGTGAATATGGCTAAATACTTTTAAGCCGATGCGACGCATTGCCCGCTCAGTAACTCGCCCAAATAATAAGTCGCGTAACTCTGCAAACACGACATTCGCAAGGCGCAACAGCCCATACCCTGCAATCAGCCCAAGTGGCATTAGCAGTAATGGGTTTGCGCTTTCTTGGTTAAGCGTATCGACCGTATACTTAAGAACAAAGGGCAAGTAAACACTTGCCACCTTCGCCAATACGAGACATAAAAATGCAAACAATATGCGTAGACGATATTCAACTAAAAACGGCAATACTTGCTTAAAGACGCCGACATTAAAACTGTCATTCTCATTCGGAATTGAAAAATTACGACGCATAGTTAGTCCTAGATTAATCACGTGCAAATTCAAATCATACAATAGGCATTGCAAATCAGGCATCTTTATTTAGCCCGCTATATCAATTAGTGTCTTTTTTGTATACAAACAGGTCACATCAGTCTTATGGGGCTTTTGTTTGAAAACGTGTCTATGTATACTGACTGGATGCAGATCACATTGCTAAACATATTTATTAGCGTGTGCGTTGACTCCTAACGCCACTCTAGCGGCATAATTGTGTTTAATAACGTGACACTGTAAAACAAAAAAATAGTCTGGCCACCCGTTCAAGCTTGCCGTCATGCAAACTTAAACTTAATAACATAATAATAGGCCGCAACAATAATTTGATTTAGGAAGATTAATAATGAATTCAGTTCCAAGAGCAGGCGAGATGCTCGGTCATCCGAAGGGCCTATTCCTGCTATTTACTACGGAGTTATGGGAGCGTTTTAGCTACTACGCGATGCGTGCAATCTTAGTATTGTATCTTGTCGATCAAGTCTATTCTGAAGGCGGTAATGGCATGGGTTGGAGCCAAGCCGATGCGCTTTCGCTCTATGGTACATTCACCGGTCTCGTTTATCTAACGCCACTTATTGGTGGTTGGTTAGCTGATCAGTATTTAGGTCAACGTAAAGCTATTTATATTGGTGGTTTCTTAATGGCCGCAGGTCAATTTATGCTTGGTACGCCGCACGCGTGGGTGCCAGGAATGGAAACTGAAGCGTTCTATTTAGGCCTAGGTCTACTTATCGCAGGTAATGGTTTATTTAAGCCAAATATCTCAACTATGGTAGGTGATCTATACGAAGACGGAGACCACCGTCGCGATGGTGCATTCACCATTTTCTATATGGGTATCAACGTCGGTGCTGCACTGTCAGGTATCGTAGTCGGTTCAGTTGTCGCAGCTTACGATGGCAACTATCAAGTGGGTTTCATTTGTGCTGGTATCGGTATGGTATTATCACTGGTTATCCAATTCCTATTTGCACAAAAATTATTAGGCAATGTCGGTACTATCCCTGCAGCTAAATTAGAAGCACAGCAACAAACAGAGGTACGTAAAGAACCACTCACTGCTGTTGAACGTGATCGCATTAAAGTAATCATGGTATTAGGTTTATTCACTGTTGTTTTCTGGGCAGGCTTTGAGCAAGCCGGTGGTCTAATGAATATTTTCACCAATGAATATACTGACCGCATGATTGGTGGCTTTGAAGTACCAACGACTTGGTTCCAATCTCTAAATGCAATCTTTATTGTTGTTTTTGCGCCAGTTATCGCTTCAATTTGGATCCGTTTGGGCGACAAAGAGCCAAACTCGCCAGTTAAATTCGCACTTGGTCTTGTTTTACTAGGCGTAGGTTTCATCTTCATGATGGGTGCGGTAATGGAAATGGACGGTGATCCAACTAATAAATCAAGCATGTGGTGGCTAGTAGGTGCATACTTCTTCCACACTATGGGTGAATTATGTTTATCACCAATTGGTTTATCTATGGTTACTAAACTAGCACCACTGCGTATTGCATCACTTATGATGGGTACTTGGTTCCTATTTATTGCAATTGCTAACAAAGTTGGCGCATTTGTAGGTTCATTTATTGGTGACAGCGGTTCAAAAGAAGACCAGCTTGCAAATGCAATGGCAATCTTTGGCGGTATCTTCATTACTGCGGCACTTTCAGGCGTCATACTTTACTTCATGGCAGACAAGCTTGTTGACTGGATGCACGGCGCAGAAGGTCCACATAAGCATACTGAAGAAGAAGTACTTGAAGAAGAATTAGAAGTAACAGCGACACGCTAACTTTTAGCTTTCTTGAAAAACCGCCTTTTAATAAAAGGCGGTTTTTTTATTACTATTTATTGTGCAAACCCTCGAACCATACTCCGTTTTAGCCTCATAAAAGTTAGCTGTAAATTTTTCAATACAAAAATGATTACAAATTACACATTTGAGAAAATAAAAAACAACCACACTCGGTTAATTATCGAACAGCTATTTACCTAATTTTAACCAAATTAAATTCACTATGATGGGCCAACAGCAAACTGTATGCATTTATTGCGCGATCATCAGTAAAAAACATGCTTGTTTGTATTAATAAGTTTACAAACTCCCCTATTTAGCAAATCGGCGCTCCCTCTTTTCCTTTACTAAAATATGATTGATGATGCGCAGCAACAGATAGTAATACAGATATAGCTTATATTCAGGGGACACATTATGAGTGAAGTAAATAACCCATTAGGCCTAGTTGGCATCGAGTTTACAGAATACGCAACACCTGACGCAGATTATATGGATAAAGTATTTTCTGATTTCGGTTTTTCAAAGCTTAAAAAGTTTAAAAATAAAGATATCGTTTACTACAACCAAAATGATATCCACTTCTTACTTAATAACGAGCGTGAAGGCTTTTCTGCAGAATTTGCTAAAAGCCATGGCCCAGCGATCTGCTCAATGGGTTGGCGCGTAGAAAACGCTCAAAAAGCATTTGAGGTTGCGGTTGAGCGTGGCGCAAAACCTGCGACTGATTCGACTCATAAAGACCTTCCTTACCCAGCAATTTACGGTATTGGTGATAGCCTAATTTACTTTATCGAAGTATTTGGTGATAAAGGCTCAATTTATGACAATGACTTTGAAGATTTAAGCGAACAATCAATTGTTGAAGACAAAGGCTTTTTACGCATTGACCACCTAACAAACAATGTTTACAAAGGCACGATGGAAACATGGGCAAACTTCTATAAAAATGTATTTGGTTTTGAAGAAGTACGCTACTTTGATATTAAAGGTCAAAAAACAGCATTGTTGTCATACGCACTTAAATCACCGTGTGGTACTTTCTCAATCCCAATTAACGAAGGTAAAGACAACAATAATAACCAAATTGATGAGTACTTAAACGAATATAACGGTCCAGGTGTACAACACTTAGCATTTTTAACTAATGACCTTGTTTCGTCACTTGATAAGCTTGATCAATCAACCATTGCAACGCTTGATATTATCCCTGAGTATTACGATACAATTTTTGATCGTGTTCCTTGGGTAAAAGAAGATAAAGAAAAAATCAGAGAGCATCAGATCCTAGTAGATAGCCAAAGTGAAAATTGCTACTTACTACAGATTTTCTCAAAGAATCTATTTGGACCTATCTTTATCGAAATGATCCAACGTGTTGATGATGGTGGTTTTGGTGAAGGTAACTTCCAAGCACTATTTGAATCAATTGAACGTGATCAAGAGCGTCGCGGCGTTATTTAATAAAAGACTAAGTTACTAGCCAAACTTATTCTTCAAGCAGCGCAACTTAATTTATTAGTTGCGCTGCTTTTTCAATATATACTTGGTATAAAACGTATTAAGAGCGATATCACCGCTATTCAGTGATATAAACACTAAAACGATATTGTAAAGAGTGAATAATGACACAAATTAATCAAACACACGACATCGACTTAACCAGCTGGGTTGAGTCTGCAAACCGCGCAGGATGTGACTTTCCAATTCAAAATCTACCTTTCGCTGTATTTCGTACTAAAGATAGCAACGAAGAATTTCGCGGTGGTGTTGCGATCGGTGATTTTGTTTTAGATTTAGACAAAGTGGCAAGTGCCGCAATTTTCAGTGGCAAAGCGCAAGACGCAGTGATTGCGGCCAACGCACCTGCTCTGAACGAATTTATGGGTATGGGCAAAGACTATTGGTCAGCACTTCGTGCCGCATTAAGTAATGCACTTAAAACAGGTTCTGAGCAGCAATCGGTGCTCGGGAATGCGCTTATCGCCTTAGATAACGTTGAATATGCAATGCCATGTCATATTGGTGATTACACCGATTTCTACACGTCAATTTACCACGCAACAGCGGTGGGTAGCCTATTCCGTCCTGACAATCCACTACTTCCAAACTACAAATGGGTGCCAATCGGTTATCACGGCCGTGCATCATCAATTGATGTTTCAGGTCAAACCTTCCCGCGTCCAAAAGGTCAAACCAAAGCGCCAGACGCTGAAGTGCCGTCATTTGGTCCTTGTAAACGCCTTGATTATGAGCTGGAGCTTGGTATTTACCTTGGTAAAGGGAATGAGTTAGGCGATACAATTGGCATCAATGATGCTGAAGATCACGTTTTCGGTTTTTGTTTATTTAATGACTGGTCTGCACGTGACTTACAAGCTTGGGAATACCAACCGCTTGGCCCATTCTTGGCTAAGAATTTTGCCTCAACGGTATCACCTTGGATTGTAACAACAGAAGCACTAGCGCCATATCGTACACAGTGGCACCGCGACGAAAATGATCCACAACCGCTTGAGTATCTAGAGTCAACATCAAACCGCGAAGCGGGTGCGATTGATATTCAAATGGATGTTGCCATTGAAACAACAAAAATGCGTGACGAAGGTACAGCGCCAAGTCAATTATCGCAATCAAGTTTCAAGCACAGTTACTGGACTGTGGCACAGATGGTGACACACCATACAGTCAATGGGTGTAACTTCTTACCGGGTGATATGTTAGGTTCTGGCACACAATCAGGCCCTGAGCACGAAGAAGCAGGTTCTATGCTTGAGCTCTCTCGTGGCGGAAAGCAAAGTATTACACTTGCGAATGGCGAACAACGCACTTTCTTAGAAGATGGCGATAAAGTCATTATGCGTGGTTGGTGTGAAGCAAGTGGTTATAACCGAATTGGTTTTGGTTCGGTTGAAGGCACAATTTTACCTGCTAAGTAATAACTAACACACTCAAAACAGGTAAATTTCAAGATTGTTAAAAAATCAGTAGATTTTTTTAACAATCTTGGTATCTTTGACAAGTTAAACTGGACAAAGATGCATCTATAAACTATATGGTATTAAAAATAATAAACGCACTGTTCCCAAAACGACAGTTATTTATCAGAAAAAATGGTGAAGTGAGTTATCTTACTTTACCATCATTTGTTCAGTTCCTTCTCGCCTTGCTTGGTATTGGTATTTGCACCGTTGCAGCATTTAGTAGCTATCAATATATCGAACTCAATAAAACCATCGTAAATAAAGATGCTGAATTATCGCAGCAACAACAGGCATTACGTGATCTTGAAGCCAGTTATCAACAAAAACACGCCGTGCTGAACAAACAGTTAAAAGAAATCGAGCAAAAGTCCGCGTTAATGAATAATATGCTCGAAAGTTTGCCAGAGGCTGCTGAGATAAAAGAAATTAATAATAACGAGAAACAACCAGACTCAGCGCTCGAGAAAGCAGCTCAACCTGAAGACGCTAAGCAAAAACCAGATGAAACCGACAACTCAAGTTTAGACGAAGTCATAGAATCTGCGAATAACCAACTTGATCAGCAATTTGAACTACTAAACCTCGTAGTAAAAAATCGCACCAGCCAATTACAAAGTGCGCTCAACAAAGCGGGACTCGACCTTCCTTACTTTTTAAAACAAGCCGCACAAGAAAACGCACAAGGTGGTCCTTTTCACGATGCAATCGATAGCCCATTTGCAAAATCAAAAACAACATTAATTGATGAGATGATTACACTTAATCAATTGACGTCACAAGCCGAACATTGGCCGTTAAGTTTACCCGCAACTGATTTCTATGTATCAAGCAATTATGGTTATCGTAAAGACCCAATCACCAAACGCAGAGCAATGCACAAAGGCATTGATATGGCAGGTTGGCACAAGACAAAAATTTATGCGCCTTCTCGCGGCAAAGTAACACGTGCGGGTCGTAACGGTGGTTACGGTAACTTTATCGAGCTCCAACACGACAACGGCTTTGTTACCCGCTATGGACACCTTGCAAAGATAAAAGTAAAGCGCGGTGAAATGATTGAAAAGGATGAAGTCATTGGGTTAATGGGCAGCTCTGGGCGAAGTACCAGTACCCACCTCCATTATGAGGTTTTACACAATGGCAAACATATCAACCCATTAAAGCTAACAAGGGCGTTTGAGAATGTTCTCTAAAAACAATAAAAAGTCAGCACCTTCACTCATTGCCACAGATGTCGTGATCACCGGTTCAGTCAATAACCAAGGGTTAATGCAACTCGACGGAACAATTAAAGGTGAAGTGTCAGTTGAAAGTCTGACTATCGGCCATCAAGGCAGCGTTGAAGGTCAAATCACAGCAAGCGAAGTGACGGTAAAAGGAAAAGTCGAAGGCATCATTACAGCTGATAAAGTTATTTTAGAAAAAACGGCACAAGTGATAGGCGATATTTTTCATGGCACAATTAGTATTGAAGAAGGCGCCACAGTACAAGGTGCCATGAAACACAAAGCACCTAAGTCAGCTGAAAAAGAAAACGTCACTCCGATTAAAGATCAAGAACCAACTAAAAAATCTGTTTAATTATGAAATTTAAATTATTAATTGCGGCAGCACTTTGCTCATCACTACTAACTGGTTGTAACTTTGAAGATCAAGCGATTAAACAAACAAATGAGTTTATCGCTCAGCAAAAAATTGATAAGACCAATGAAGATTGGAAGACCAAGCTCACTTTGCCAGAAAAACTTACCTTTTCTGAAGATAAGCAATATATTTGGCAATTAAAAACAAATTTAGGTGACATTGATCTCAAGCTATATCATGACACCGCACCGATGCATGTCTCAAGTACAATCTACTTAACCAAGCTTGGCTTTTACGACAACTTAATTTTCCACCGCGTCATCCCTGGCTTTATGGCACAAGGCGGCGATCCGCTTGGTAATGGCACTGGTAACCCTGGCTATCGCTACGGCGGTGAGTTTTCAAAGGACCGTTCGCACGACAAAGAAGGTATTTTAAGTATGGCCAATGCAGGCCCTAATACCGATGGCAGCCAGTTTTTCATCACTTATCGCGCGACGCCATTTTTAGACGGTCGCCATACCGTGTTTGGTGAAGTAATCAAAGGTATGGAAGTGGTAAAAGAAATGGAAAAGCTCGGCTCGCGCCGCGGTCAGACCAAAGAGGAGATAAAAATCCTTAGCGCTGCGATCCGTGTCGATAAACAAAGCTAATCGTTTTCAATTTTATACTGGTAAATAATACCAATCCCCTCTAAAATGCGCCGCTCTGAAACTTTTGTGCGGCGCGTCTATGGCAATCAGAATTTGTTTAATATGTTTAGTGATATTTTGCCCTTTGGCAATTGATCTCTATTTGCCTGCGTTTCCAATTATGACCTCTCAACTGGCAACATCGAAAGAGCAGGTTCAATTCAGTATTAGCCTCTTTATGATCTGCGTTGGTCTAGGTCAGCTATTTTTTGGTCCAATGAGCGATCAATATGGCAGAAAGCGAATTGCCCTCATTGGCATAGCGCTATATTTCATTGGTGCTATCGGTTGCAGCCTAGCGTTAAATATCGAACAGCTACTAATCGCCCGAGTCGTACAAGGGTTTGGCGCTGCTGCAACATTTGTAAGTACCTTTGCAATTGTGCGTGATCAGTTCAGTGCGAATAAAAGTGCACAGGTACTTTCTTATCTAAACGGGTTTGTTTGTTTTATTCCGGCTCTCGCACCTGTGCTCGGTGCTTGGCTAACATTAGAATTTTCGTGGCGCTCGAACTTTATTTTTCTATCTCTTTTTTCATTACTCGGGGCTGTGATAATCACCACCCTATTGCCCGCAAATAAAGCGGCGAAGAGCAGTAAAGTCAGCTTGTCATTATCAAACTTCACACCCATGTTACGTAATCAGCAGTTTGTTTTTAATGGACTGTTATGTTTATTGAGCATGTCGGCTATTTTAGCCTTTGTCACCAAAGCGCCCCATTACCTTATGAATGAACTTAAACTATCCGAAACTGAATTTACCATCTGGTTTTCAGTCAATGCAGCGATTAGTATTGTCGCAAGCTTTAGTGCACCTATTTTAATAAAGCGCTCAAGCCGTAAGGCATTAACCAGTGGTTTAGCGTTAATGGTCCTCAGCGGTATCATGTTGCTTTTACTTAAACATATCAACACCGTCAGCGCATTTATGTTACCGATATTTATTGCCTCAATTGGCTTTTCACTTGCTCTTGGCGCTGCGGCGGGTTCAGCTCTGAGTCCGTTTAAACAACAAGCAGGTGCCGCGTCAGCTTTAATCGGGTTATTACAAATGAGTGGCGCCGGATTATTTGTCACTCTAGGTCAATTAATCCCGCTTGACGTGACAACAGTTGTCGCACTGCATTTACTGATCGTCATTCCGTTTTTTATTATTTTACTCTCAAACCATAAACGCCAAGTTCACCCAGCGACCAGTAGCGAGTCAGATTATGTTTAGCGTTATTAGCCTTGAATCATTTATTTCGTTTGTTAGTTTAAGTCTATTGCTCGCGATATCTCCGGGCCCTTCAAACGCATTTTTAATGGCACAAACGTTCGCTAAAGGTAAACAAGCGGGAATGAAAACAGCATACGGTTTTGCCTGTGCCGGTGTTATTCATACAATCCTTGCTGTCGGTGGATTGTCGGTTATTCTCAAAACGTCACAAACGGCATACCAAGCCGTTTTATGGGCAGGCGCAGGGTATATGCTCTATCTAGGCTTTCAAGCGATAAAAGAAAGCTTGCAGCCGCCTCACACTTCGAATGCTGGCAGCACCGTTAAACAAAAGAATGTCTTCTTCCAAGCAATGATGACCGAAGTATTAAACCCTAAAGTGGCATTGTTTTTTCTTGCATTTATTCCTCAATTCGCCGATCCGACCTTATCAACACCAATCTGGTTGCAACTAACTGTTTTTGGCTTACTCTATCCGATTCTCGCTTTCCCTATTGATGCACTTTATGTTCACTCAGGCAATAAAGTAGCGGGCTACTTTCGCACTCACCCAAAGGCACAACAATACATCGACAGAACAGCAGGCATTATTTTTATCCTATTAGCGCTGCGTCTATTTTACGAAGTGATTTAAAATAATTAGGGCGCTGAGGCTTTTTCAATAAAACGAGCAAAGCGCGGTATGCCATTTTTTGTATAGCCATTATACTGAAAGCGCAACCAGCTGCCGACTTGTGGCGGCGAGGCTCGTTGCAAATCGCTAAAACCGCTACCGAGTTTAAACAAAACCCCGTTTTCGGTTTTAATCCAAACAGCCCCCATGCGACCTAAATGTTTTCCTTTACCAGGCACAATTTCAACAACTTTTGCGCGCCCTTCAAAAACAGGTTTCATTTTCAACAAATTATTTGAACGCCCAGCTTGATGTTCTGCGCTGGCAAGATGCAACATCACCCCTTCTCCGCCGTGCGCTACAATGTCGTTAAAAAATCGAGTTAGTTGGTCTTTCGTATCGAACCGATATTGCTCTACATAAGTTAAAGTAGGCGTATTTATATCTTGAATTAACTTTTTGTACGCTTTTACACGCGCAGAAAAAGGTAACTTAACATCGGGTATGTCAAATACAGCGAAACGAATTTTTCGCCAATCCAACTGGTTTGGTGACTTATCGCGCACCGTTGCACTTATAAATTCAAACTCCCCCTTTGCAGAATACAGTTCACCATCTAACCAACGGTTCGGCCAGCCTTGTGTAAACCAAGCTGGTGCAAAAATTACATTGCCTTGACGTGTTTTAAGCTGTTTGCCATTCCAAATAGCTCGTACACCGTCGAGTTTCTCACTCACTAAGTACTCTGATATTGGATATTCTAATTGTTTTAAGGGTTTGGCAAGTTGAACAGATGCAACCGTAGGTAAACCATATGAGAGAAAAAGAAAAGCAAATAGTAACTTTTTCATGTCTATCATCCTTGAAGCTAAAAAATTAACTATAGACAAGAATTTTTAATTGTACCTAAAGCAGAAAACAAATTGTCACAGCGAATATCAGCAATACTGATATCTTGCGTTAAACTAAATTTGTTAGGGACTACAATCGATAATAGGTTGGCGGCGTTGGCCGCTGTTAAGCCTGTATGCGTATCTTCGACTGCAACACCACGGTGAGCGTTTAACGCAGCTTTAGCCTGCAAATAAGGCTCAGGATGGGGTTTTGCGTGTGTCACATCATCACGTGTTACAACGACGTCAAATAAACTATACAAATTATGCCCGTGTAAAATCGCAAGTGCTTCTGATTTTGCGCTGCCTGTTACTAAGGCTAATTTTAAACCGAGCGCTCGACACCCCTCGATACATTCGTAAACACCCGGTAAAAGCGGTGGTAACGAAGTTTTAGCTATCTCTGTAAATAAGTCATTCTTTCGCTTTGCAAGTTCTTCAATTGATAATGATAGACCATGTTTCGCGATAAGTTGTTCCGCTGCGACGACCGTAGCTTTACCAGAAAACATACGACAAAACTCAGATTCATCATAATGAATTGAAAACGAGTCTAAAATATCATTCCAACAGCGGGCGTGAAGCACTTCAGAGTCAACTAAAGTGCCATCTAAATCAAAATAAACGCTATCTAGTTTCACGGCTTTGCAAGTGACTCAGGAACTGGCGAATACGCTATTTCGCCGCTTTCAACTTCAACCAACTCATATCCACGCGCCATCCGCTTTACTGTGACAACCGGCTTTTCAAGTGCTTCTTGTTGACGTTTTAAATCATCGGCAAGCCCATCTAAATTAGAGCCAAATGCCGCTTCGCCTGTTTCAGACCAATTAACCGGTTTTCCGTTTTCATTGTATTCAACTGCGTGAACCTGATACAAGACATCGTCTTCGCCAGGGCACTCAACGACTCGATAATTCCAAAATGCCGACATAAATAATTCCTCATATAAATAATTTTGCGACTTTACCAAATAATACGATTAATTTGCATAATTTATTATTACAACTTGCACCAAATCACATTTCTTGTTTTTATATTGGGACAGCAGTATATGATGAGGTAGCGATGCATAGAATTCTGCTCTTAATATTAGTTGGTTTTCCATGTTATTTAATGGCAACAACGCACAAATTACCGGTTTTAATAGCACACGATGTACATCAACAGTATAAGCGTGTAAATGCACAATACGACATAATAGAGCTGGAACGTTTTGACCTTCTGCCACAAAGTCGCGATCTGATTGATCTTATCATTCTTATTAAAGCGCTGAATATCGGAGGCTGCGACTGTCAATTACAATTTCATGATAACTCAGTCTATGGCCGGAACATTGAATTATTAATTAGCGGCCAATTTGTTATGAGTTCAGATACACTTTGGTTAAGTGATATCACTCGCTATCAAGATATGTTAATAAAATCACCCGCCGTAATTAAAAACGGGGATTACGATGTCGGCCTGTACACCTCTTCACAGAATCATACCGCTTTAAATGCTAAATCAAGCGAAGATATAAAGTCACTCACCGCCGTCTCAAATCGCTTTTGGAGCGCAGACTGGCGTACGATGCGCGCGCTGTCACCTAAAAAACTCGCCCATGTTGAAAGCTGGGCGCGTATGGAGCAGCTCGTCAACGCACAATTAGCTGACTATACACTGATGCACTTTAGAAACCCGAAACTCAGCAGGACACCGCTTGTACCCATCCCAAACGTTAAGGCTATTCTTTGGGACAGTCGGCACTTTGCCATAGCGAGGCAACACCCGCTTGCACAGCATGTTAAAAATGCGCTCGATATTGGTTTAAAAAAGCTGGCAAAAAGAGGCCTACTGGAGCGTGCTTATCAGCAAGTGGGTATTAGTCATCAATCGCAAAAAAATTGGCAAATACTCAATCCTAAATCACAGTAAATGGAGTATGTGATGATAAAGCCCACGATTATGGCGGCAAGTTTTCTTGCGGCCATTGCGAATAACGCAGTTGCAAATGACTGCGGTAATAATGATTTCGCGACAAACCTATCTCAATTGATTATTAACGATATGCAGCAACAACGTGTCAATTTAATCTGCGATCAACGCCTCGTGTTAGCCGCAATTAAAAAAGTCAACGAACTTGTCGAAACTGGGCACTTTTATCATGGTCGCGCCAACGGCCGATTACGCGATGAAGGGTTTAAGTTGCCTGAGTACTATGGAATTGGCATGGCCAATCAAGTTGAAGCCATAGCCGGTGGGCAATCATCTGCTCAGCAAGTGTGGAAAGAATTCAAGCTCTCTGAAGGCCATGCTGATCATTTACTCGGACGCTCCGATTTTTATTTAGAGCAAAATAAAATCGGTATCGCACACGTATACAAGCAAGACAGTGAACATCGCCACTATTGGGTCGTCTATGTAGCAAAAGAAAGCATTGCAAAGGAGCAAGACATTTTTTATGGCCCGATCCCGAATAAATCAACCACAGGGGTTATTTATCACGAACAAATAAACTCAAGCGAATAAAAAAGCCGCTTGCGCGGCTTTTTAGTATTTTATTAAACTACGTAGTTAGAAAAAACGTACTTTAAATTCAACACCAACAAAACGACCTTCATTCACAATGCCCGTGTTGTTATTAAAATCAACACCACCAATCACAACTCGCTCATCAGTTAAGTTACGTGCAAACGCAGCCACTTCGTACTCGTTATCACCTGAGGCCCAGTTATAGCCCGTGCGAACACCCCCTTCTAGCAACGCTTCACCGGTAAACTCTGTTGCGCGATACAAGAAGAAGTCAATTTCACTGCGATACGACCAATCGGTGTAAATAAACATTTCACCATTTGCAATCTCTTTGCTGTAACGCAGGGTAAAGTTTGCAATCCACTCTGGCGCATGTGGCAATCGATTTCCATCAATCACAGCCAAATTATCGCTATTAATTGGATCGGTTATCGTACATGCAAAACAACCTTGAATTGCGAGGTTATCTTGTTGAATTTCAGTATTGTTATAGCTCACATTAAAAGTTGCAAATAAATCATCTGCCAGAACCCATTCACTATCGAGCTCAAAGCCATAACCAACTGTTTTATCGGCATTAATGAGGCGATTAAAGTTTTCATTACCACCTACAGCCGTTAACTGTTGGTCATCCATTTGATAATAGAAAACGGTTGCATTAACGCGGCCACGGCCATCTAGTACATCTGATTTAATACCCGTTTCAATCGAGTTAATGGTTTCTGATTTAGCAACCGTTACTTCGTCACCAAATAAAATGCGACCTTGAATACTCGGCGCTCTAAAGCTATTGGCAATACGTGCAAATAAGTTAATATCGTCTGAATACTTGTACGTACCACTCAAGTCCCAAGAAACATGGCTGTCGCTAGGATTTGCCGAACCTGATTTAGTACCCGAGCCAAATGGACCTTGTATACGCTCCGCCGTAAAGTCTTTTTCATCGTCAGAATAACGCAAGCCAGCCGTCACTTTTAAATCATCCGATACTACATAATCAAGTGACCCGAACAATGCCCACGCGGTGGTATCCTGATTTTGGATAGCGTAGCCGTTTTGTACACCTGCTGCGAGTGAATCGTAGCTAAAACTCTCGATGGTTAAGTCTTCAGAAAAATAAAACGCCCCAACTTGATAATTGATGTCACCACTAAAATTACTCGATAGGCGCAACTCTTGAGTAATTTGGTCGTGATCTGGGATCCCGTCTGCACTTTCAGCAGCGAATGGAATAAAACCATGTCCGGTCGGTAATTCACAAAAACCGCAACCATAACCACCATCTACATCTGCACGTGAATAGATTTCAGCGCTGTCCCACGCAGAAATACTGGTCACCGTATGATTTGGTAAGTCCCATTCAAGTTTTAAGCTTAAACCTTGTGATTCAACTTGCTGTATTGCATTGAGTGCAGCATCATGGTGAACAACATCATCTTTCCAACCACTGCGGATCTTGTTCGACCCTTTATCTAATAAATTGCCGTGGAAGATAATAGGCTTTCCATCAAGGTCGCGTACGCGATAATTTAGTAAACCGGTAAAGTCATCACCTTCATACAAAAACTGAACGCGCGCTGCTTTTTCAGAGTAACCACCGAGCACGTCATTATAACGCCCAGCCGGTGTCACACTATCAATATAATCATCTTTATCTTGCCATAATAACGAAACACGCGTTGATAAGTTCTCAGTTAATCCAGTACCAACAGCACCTTCAAAATCAATTGCTCCGTCAGTGCCATATGATACTGCTCCGTACCCATCAAACTCTTGCGATGGCTTTACAGAGTCAAATTTAACAAGACCCGCCGGTGTATTTCGACCAAATAGCGTGCCTTGTGGCCCTCTTAATACTTCGATACGTTCAATATCAAAAACAGGGAAACCTTTTAAAATCGGGTTTTCTTGAACCACATCGTCAACAACAAGCGAAACTGGTTGCGATGCATTCAAATCGAAGTCTGTATTACCAAGGCCACGAACATAAAAACGTGGGAAAGTTCGGCCAAACGAAGATTCAATTGACAAGCTCGGTATTTTCGCATTCATAAAACGAATATCCATACCGGCCGAGCTATAGGCATCTAGGTTGTCACCCTGTAAAGCAGATACCGCAACCGGTACCTCTTGTGCATTTTCAACACGTTTACGAGCGGTAACTTGAATAATTTCTAATTTACTGGAGTCAATTGCTTGATCTTGTTCTGCGTTAACTGAATAAGAAAAGCCGAGAGAGGCAACAAGCGCGGACTGAACGAGTGTTGCAAGCGTAGAACGTTTTAGCGTTTTCATTTTGGTTAGAAACCTTATGGCACTCAAAATAAACGAATGTTTAGCGCTTAGTCCATTAAACGGTGTAAATTCAATTTTTCGCGAAATTTGCGGACCTAGTTATTTGAGCGCAAGGTATAACTAGGCTGAATTACAATTTTTAAGTCGCTACCACAACTAGATTAGTACTAGATTTAGAATTTGTAACAACGAATGACAATTTCCCGTCAATTTGTAACGAAAGTATAGAAAAAAGGCACAAAGACTCAAGGACAAAAGCCCTTGTAATTGTTAGGGAATTGAGATAAGAATTTGAATAGCTGCCAAACCAGTTTAGCTAACTTCACATTCATCGCACAGGACTTTTGCCCTCCCTACACTATACGCAACCAACTAATCGTTTTAATTAATTTATATATATAAGATTTTTAAGATAAATTTATCTATCTCGCGGCGTTTAAGCTAAGCCACCAGTTCCTAAAAATAGCATTTGAACTCTGTGTGAAAGTGCTTACAATGTAATTTCATTTTTAATTACAGAGTCATTATGAAAAAAGTCATTTTAATCATATTAACGGCGCTCGTTGCTCTTTCACTTTCTTTTGATGCAGATGCGCGTAAAAAGTTTGGCAGCAAAAAGAAAGGTAAAACGTTTAAAACAGCAACAGCACAACCTAAACAGCCCGTAAATACAAATAACCCAACTTTAAAAAAGAAATCATCAAGTAAAAAAGGACTCATGGGCGGCATTTTAGGCGGCCTGCTTGCGGGTGGCTTGATTGCAGCTATGCTGGGCGGTGATTTTGAAGGTATGCAAATTTTCGATATGTTACTTATCGCGGTGGTTGCATTTATCTTATTTAAAGTGTTCAAAAATATGATGCGCAAAAAAGCGATGCAGCAAACGCCTGCAGGCGCGCCATTTAGCACTAATCAACAGTTTAAAGCTGAGCCTCAACACACTCAAAATGCGCCTCTGGCTTCCGGATTTGGGCAAAACGATGTGCCATTTAATTTGCCGCCAGGCTTTGACTCTAACGGCTTTTTACAAGGTGCTCGTAGTCACTACCACACATTACAAAAAGCGTGGAATGACGCTGACTTTGCCACTATATCTGAGTATGTAAGTGCCGAACTCTGCGAGCAAATGAAAATTGACCGTCAACAACACGAAGCGGTTGAAACAGAAGTTATGTTTGTCGATGCTGAACTCGTACGCGCTGACACAACTCCAACAGTTTGGCAGTTAAGTGTTCAATTTAAAGGAAAGTACCGCGATTTAGGCGATAAAGTAGAAGAGCCGATTCTAGAGGTATGGCACCTAGAGCGATTAACCTCAGATGCCAACGCACCTTGGGTGATAGTGGGTATCGAAGACTTAGTTGATTAATTATCATCAACAATAAAAAAGGTTCGCAGTGCGAACCTTTTTTATTTTCTATTTATACTCACCTGCAACCGCATTAAACTGCGCTAAAATTTCATCACTCGGTGCCTTAGTCATTTTACTAACAACCACCACCGTAATTGTAGCCATTATAAACCCAGGCACAATCTCATACATCAAACTACTTAAAGATTGACCGGAAACGGTGATCGGCAAGTAAATCCACAGTAGTACAGTCACCGCGCCCGTGATTATACCAGCCAAAGCACCAAAGCGATTCATACCTGACCAGTACAAGCTTAAAATGATAACAGGTCCAAAAGCCGCACCAAAACCAGCCCATGCATTGCTTACTAAACTTAGTATTGAGCTATCCCTATCGTAAGCCAGATAGATAGCAACGAGTGCAACTATCATTACGCATAAACGCCCTACAAAAACTTGTTGTTTATCGCTTGCACCGGTATTTAAAAACGTCTTATAAACATCTTCGGTCAAGGAGCTCGACGTCACTAATAGCTGTGAAGAAATGGTACTCATAATCGCCGCTAAAATAGCAGCAAGCAAAAAGCCAGATACGAGCGGATGGAACAAAACTGTAGAAAGCAGCACAAAAATAGTTTCCGCATCTTTTAATTCTATACCAGTTTGTTTTACATAAACTAAGCCAACAAAGCCGGTTGCCATTGCGCCAATAAGCGACACCACCATCCAACTCATGCCAATTCTACGTGCTATCGGTAGCTCTTTAACTGAACGTATTGCCATAAAACGAACAATAATATGAGGTTGACCAAAATAACCTAGCCCCCATGCCATTGCTGAAATAACCCCAAGTACCGAAACGCCGCTGGCAAAGTTAAGCAAGTCCGAGTTATGCTGATTAATCACCTCAACTGTCGTATCTATTCCGCCTATTTCTGTAAGCACTACTACTGGCACTAAAATCAGTGCGAGAAACATGATACAGCCTTGTACAAAATCAGTCAGACTAACCGCTAGAAAACCACCAAACAGTGTGTAAACAACAACCACGCCCGCTGTAATGTATAAGCCCATTTCATAACTAAGCGAAAACGACGATTCAAATAATTTTCCGCCAGCAACAATGCCGGATGAAGTATAGAGCGTAAAAAACAAAATAATGACAATCGAGCTCACTATTCGCAACAGACGACTGCTATCAGCAAACCGGTTCTCAAAAAAGTCAGGTAGTGTAATAGAATCATTCGCAATTTCGGTATAGCTGCGCAGTCGCGGTGCAACAATCAAGTAGTTTAAGTAAGCACCAATAATTAAACCAACGCCAATCCAAGCGCTACTAAGCCCAGATAAGTACATCGCACCTGGTAAGCCCATTAACATCCAGCCGCTCATATCAGATGCACCGGCTGAGAGCGCGGTGACACTCGGGCTTAAATTTCGCCCACCAAGCATATAGCCAGACACATCGCTGGTCGATTTTTTATATGCATAAAAGCCTATTCCTAGCATCAGCGCAAAGTAAATCGACAGTGAAACTAAAGTTCCAATTTCCACTCAACCTCCTATTTTTATTTTAGTTATCAAGTTAGATTAACATTGCGCCCAATATAACAAACAATCAACTGATTTTCTTGCTTAACAACATTCTGACGACTTAAAAAAGATACATGTGAATACATGGCAAATGAACTCGCCACAATATTAGATGAAAATAAACTGAAATTGCCCTATAGTCTGTGGTAAACAAAAAAGAAATAAGCAGTACGACTGTTTTATAATATCATCACAGGATACAAGGTTTACTCTATATGTATTTTTACGCGGCAAGACAGCCGATTTTGGACAGAGAAAAAAACCTCATAGGGTACGAATTACTTTTTCGTGACAGTCTCGATAATGTCTTCCCCAACATCGACGAAAATGAAGCAACGTCTAAGTTAATTGAAGGCAGTCAATTTAGCTTTGGCCTTGAAGACATGACGGGCAACAAGCCCGCATTTATTAATTTCACCTTACAAACATTACAAAAAGACTACCCTTCTATTTTGGGTAAAGAGCAAGTGGTTGTTGAAATACTTGAAACAGTGCAGCCTGGAAAGCGACTTCTCGCAATTGTAAAAGACCTTAAAGAGCAGGGCTACACCCTCGCGCTTGATGACTACATTCATGCTCCTGTATGGCGTCATTTTTACCCGTTTATCGATATCATTAAAATCGATTGGTTGGAAACTGACATCGAACTCATCAAACAAATAATTGAAGATACCAAAGACTTTCCGCAAATAAAGTTTTTAGCCGAAAAAGTTGAGACCCATGAGCAATTTCAACAAGCACTTGAGTTAGGGTTTAGCTATTTCCAAGGCTTTTTCTTTGCCAAACCTGAAGTCGTGCAAAGTCGCGCACTCGCACCATCAGAAATGACGTTAGCAGAACTACTCTATGAAACCTCGGTTGCTGAATTGGATCTGAAAAAAATTACCGAAGTATTTCAACGAGACGTCAACCTGTCTTACAAACTATTGCGCTATTCAAACTCAGCTGCATTTAAGCGCAGAGCTGAAATAAGCACAATAAAGCAAGCACTTGTTGTACTTGGCTCAGAAGAGCTAAAACGCTTTTTATCAGTACTCTTTACCGCGCAAATTTCATCTGAAAAACCACCTGAATTAATGCGTCTCTCTTTGACACGCGCAAAGTTTGCAGAACTCCTAGCTCAAGAAGCAGGTCAATACAAAGAAACCTCGAAAGCATTTCTAACCGGCATGATGTCGCTCATCGATGGTATTTTAGACCAGCCGATGGAAAGCATTCTTGAAAAACTACCATTGGCTCAAGAAATAAAGGACGCAATCGTGGAGCGCAGTGGACTGCTTGCACAATACCTCGACTTGGTCGAAGCCTATGAGCAAGCTAACTGGGACAAAGCGGAACAAGCAACCACCGCTCTCAAGCTTGAGAATAACAAAGTGCCTGATGCTTATCATGAGGCGGTGCAATGGGCAAACGCACAAATGGTCGCGATGAGTAAATCATAACCTGCTAGCCATTTATACATTTATACATTTATACATTTATACATTTATTCGAAATATAAAAAAACCGACGCAACTGCGTCGGTTTTTATTTTAAAGATTTTCTAAAAAGTCTTCGTCGTATTCTTCTTCTGACTCAGGTTCTGGCGGTTCGCCATCATAGAGCTCGTAGAGCTGTCGCTGAAAATATATATCTTTTAAGAAGATATATGGGTCGAGCGATTCATTTAATAGCGACTCTTGCGGAATTAAAGATGCTCTTGCTTCAAGAGCGCGCACAGCAAATACCAAGAATGACTGCGGCGTAGTCATCGTTACCGACGGAATAATTAAATTATCAACCGCTGTTCCGGTAATGTTACGCACGGTACTCGGGCCATATGCTGGAAACATTAAATAAGCGCCGTCACCAACTCCCCATACCCCGAGGGTTTGACCAAAGTCTTCATCCTGTTCTTTTAAGCCAATTTCGCTCGCGACGTCAAACAAACCGAATACGCCCACTGTTGAATTAACCAAAAAACGAGCCAGATTAACACCGGAATCAGACATTTTTCCTTGCAGCGCCGAGTTCGCAGAATCAATCGGTGCATCTAAATTAGTTGTAAAATTAACCAAGCCACGACGCACTGGCTGTGGCGTAATTTTAGTGTAACCGACCGCTGCCGGACGCAAAATATACGCATCCAGTACATCCATATTAAACTCATAAATCGGTCTATTTACCGATTGCAAAGGATCTCGAGGGTCTTCCTTTTCCGGTGGCACCTGCGCACACCCAGCCAATGCAGTAAGCACTAACAGCAAGGCTTTTTTAATCATAGTTGTCATTCCGTTACAATCGCTTATCAATTTTCAGCGTTACACTTTGAGTGTTTTCTAGGTTGATCATTTGTGAGCGCGCTTCAAATTCACCTGATTGCGCCTGCACATTTTCGTCTAGCGATATACGTGCGATCACTTCAACCTGATCAAATTTACTTAAGTTCAATCCATCAACCATAGCATTTGCATCACTTAAGCGCAGCTCTAAAGGCAACGTATACTGATTTTTCTTAATCACAGCCAACGGCATTGGTGGGCCATTGACTGCTTTCGCAAATACAAACAAGGTACTTTGTTTTGGTAGCTGATCAACCAATTCAGATGAAAGTGCAATACTGACGTCTATATAGCGACCTTGTCCATCGTTATTTTGTGTTAAATTGTTAATTTTATTAAGTTCCGACTCGACTTCTTGCAAGCGCTGTTGAAGCATTGCATAACGGCTATCTGACTCATTGATTGCCGACAGCAGCAATTCAAAAGCGGTCTTCGCTTCTAACCAATCTTTACGCTCATAAGCTATCAAGGCTAATAGCGACACCGCATCTAAATTACTCGGTTCAATCGCTAACACTTGCGACAGCATTTTCGCCGCCTTTGTGACTGATGACTCAGAACCTTCGAACAATAAAGCCTGTGAGTAACTTAATAAGGCATTAACATTATTCGGGTTCATATCAAGCACTTTTTGAAACGCTTGCTCTGCCATATCAAAGTCATTTAATTGCATCACAATACGGCCCAGCAAAAACCAAGCCATTTCATCATCGCCCTGCTCCGCAAGTTGCGTACGCAAGCCCAGTGCAAACTGTTGCATTTCATTATTTGATAGCGGCTCGCCTTGTTGCAACACGGCTCGCTTACCAAGTTCCGGTAAATTTTCAGTCGCTTGTTGCCACTGGGTCAACAGATGAAAATTCCCTGTCACATAATAAAACACACCACAAAAACTCACTAAAAAGAGTGCCGCAGAAAGTGAAAAAGTGCGTTTACTGCCTTTGATGCTTTGCTGTTGCAATGGTGATAGTTCATTTAACAATAAACGCTTTTGTTCGATAACAGCACTGTCGTAATCTTTTTGATTTAACTTTCCGTTATCAATTTCATCTTGCAGCTCTTGTAAGCGAGCAAAATAACTATCGATGCGTAATGCGTTTGCATTCGGATTGAGCGATTCTTTGTGCGAACGCTTAATAAACGGGTACACAATTAGCAACGTCGCGAATAGTAATAGCGCCGCACTCAAAACTAAAAATGTCGATATCATTTTGACTCCTGATACTGCGCTATCAAATCATTGAGCTTTTGTTCATCTTGCTGCGACCAAGATGTTTGTCGATTTTTTTGCTGCTTCTGCCTCACAAAAATAACCACAAAACCAACCACAACAAATAACAGTGGCAAAATCCACAATAATAGCGTTAACGGCGTAATCGGTGGCTTGTAGTGAACAAAATAACCATATCGGTCAATCATATAATCAACCACTTGCTGCTTATTGTTTCCTTCTTTAACTAGCTCAAGCACTTTATCTCGCAAGTCTTTCGCGACAACCGCATCGGAGTCCGCAATATTTTGATTCTGACATTTAGGGCAACGCAGCTCCAGTGTCAGTTCTTTAAACAGCTGTTCTTCGTTGGCACTATTAAACTGATACTGCTCCTCGGCAGCCAAAACATGTGTGCTAAACAATACACACGTTATAAATAAGAATATTTTCATCACTGTAATTCTAATAACCTAGCAGCAAATTTTGCACGCCATACTCGCTCATTTATGTCACCGGTATGATGCAATACAATTTTGCCATGTTTATCTATTAAAAAGGTTTCCGGCGCACCCGAAACACCTAAGTCAAGCGCAAGCTTACGTTCAAGGTCCAAAATATTAAATTGGTAAGGATCACCGGTTCTCGCTAACATTTGCGATACTTCTTGCTGTAAGGCAGGTAAGCTAAACGTATCGCCAAAATCGGGATCGTATCCTTGTTCATAGTAAAGCCCAACGATTTTAACCCCTTGCTCGCGCAATTTAGTTAAGTACGGTAATTCGATTAAACACGTTGGGCACCACGTGCCCCACACATTAATTAAATAAGCTTCACCGAGCAGAGATTGCTCGTTCCAAATGCGCTTTTCATCCATCAAATCAGGTAGCGAAAATGCAGGTATTTGTTGCCCAATACGGCCACTTTCGATTTCTTTCGGGTTGCCAAACAACCCTTTAAATAAAAAAACAAAGGTAATCAAAAATAGCACTAAAGGTAACGCTAGCAACACTTTTTTATTCATGTGTTGCTCCCTTCGCTAATAGTGTTGCCGAGGGCGCCGACTGATTAGCACTGGCGCGGCGATAACGGCGATCGCATATCATTAAGAGCCCACCTAACGCCATAAAGATACCGCCAAGCCACATCCAACGAACAAATGGTTTATGATATATACGCAGCGCCCACGCACCATTGTTAAACTGTTCACCGAGTGCCAAATACAAATCGCGGCTGAGTTTGGCATCAACGGCAGCTTCAGTCATGACTTGCATACCGATGTCATATTGACGTTTTTCAGCATAAAGTCGCGCTTCTTGCTCACTGTCTTTAAAGACAGTCACAACGCCAGCATATCCTTTATAGTTAGGGCCGGTTATCGCCTTAACACCATCGAAACGATACTCATACTCATTGAGTTGAACCATTTCACCAGGATTAACTTTGACGTGTTTTTCGACCGAATACGCTGACGTTAGCGTGACACTCATTACAACAAAAGCAAAACCCAAATGGGCCATCACCATTGCCCAGTAACTATTGCCGAGCTTTTTAATACCTTTGAAACTAACGTTGCCCGCAAGTTTATCTAAAATATCAATTGCCGTTGTAAGCATCACCCAAATAGCAAAAAATAACGCAATGAGGGTCGAAAATGATACATTTTCATAACTGCTATAAAGCCACGAGAAAGTAATAATTGCGGCACCGACTAGTGCGAAAAACAGTTTTCCAGTCAAGTTAACCCATTTATTCTGCTTCCAACGAAGCATCGGTGCTAATCCCAATAGCAGTGCAAATGGCACTAACAAGTAACTGAACATTTGGTTAAAGAAAGGTACACCAATCGATATTGTGCCAAGTCCTAATTCTTTATGTACCATTGGTAACAAAGTACCTAACAAAACGATAATGGTGGCGACACCAAGTAATAAATTGTTTAGCCAAAGCGCAACTTCGCGTGAAAACAATTTATAGCGAGAGACGCTTTCAACTGCACCGGCGCGCAGTGCATATAAGATAAGACTGCCACCAACAACCAGAGCCAAGAACGAGAGAATAAACGATCCGCGACCTGGGTCCGTCGTAAACGCATGAACAGATACAATAATACCGGAACGCACGATAAAGGTACCTAATAACGTGAGCGAGAAACCTGTAATGGCGAGTAGCACGGTCCAAGATTTAAATACGCCACGCTTTTCGGTAACCGCAAGCGAGTGCAACAAGGCTGTTGCAATAAGCCACGGCATCAGCGATGCGTTTTCAACTGGATCCCAAAACCACCAGCCGCCCCAGCCAAGTTCAGCATAAGCCCACCAGCTACCGATTGTGATACCTAAAGTTAAAAACAACCACGCAGCCATTGTCCAAGGGCGCGACCATTTAGCCCATGTATTATCAAGTTTTCCCATCATCAATGCCGCAATTGCAAATGCAAACGACACTGAAAGACCCACATAACCCATATACAGTAAAGGTGGGTGAATGATCATACCAGGGTCTTGTAACAGTGGATTTAAATCATGTCCTTCCACCGGATAATAAGGCAATAGACGTTCAAATGGGCTCGACATCAACAAGGTATATAAAATAAACCCTAAGCCTAAGAATCCGAGTACCGATAGTACGCGTGAACGCAGTTGCCAAGGCAACGATTTAGAAGCAAAAGCAACAACGGCAGTCCAGCCCGTTTGCATTAACACCCAAAGTAGGACAGCACCTTCATGCCCCCCCCATGTTGAGGTAATTTTATAATACCACGGCAGTGAACTACTGCTATGGCTCGCCACATAAGCGAGTGTAAAGTCGTCGGTTAAACTGGCGTAAACTAAAATAGCAAACGACAACGCGGTAAATATAAATAAACCCAGCGCATAAGCTGGTGCAGTTTGCATTAATCGTAAATTACCTGTGTGCGCGCCCCATAACGGATACACAGTTAGTAAAATCGAAAAAGCAAGTGCCAAGGTAAGTGACACATAACCCAATTCGGCAATCATTATTTACTCACCACTTGTATTTAAATCATAGCTAGGTTTAACGTGCTTAATTCCTTTGACGGCTTCAGCAACTTCTGCAGGCATATATTCTTCATCATGCTTAGCTAACACTTCAAACGCTTCAATCGTCGTTGCATCAACGAGTACGCCTTGTGCAACAATCCCCTGACCCTCTCGGAATAAATCAGGCAAAATACCATGGTACTTAATTGTCACAAGAGGACCGGTATCAATCAATTTAAATTCAACATCAAGGGTCTTTTCGTCACGAACTACACTGCCAGGTACAACCATGCCGCCAATGCGAAGCTTTTGGCCGACAAATGGTTTTTCCTTTGCTTCACCTTTACCTTCGACGAGCTCAGTTGGCGTGTAAAACAAATTGATATTTTCTTGCAATGCATAAAGGGTTAAACCGACCGCCGCACCGATACCAAAAACAACGGCAAACAAAGTAAACATTCGCTTTTTTCTTCTTGGGTTCATACACTCGACTCCTTCGCCTTTTTAATACGCTGCTCACGCTCAATTTGCATTTCGACCTGTTTTAGCGAACTTTTATGCGATGTCACACTCGCAATAAAGATGCCCACTAAAATTAATAAACAGCTTCCGTATGATAACCATACAAAAAAGCCATAGCCGCCCATGGCAATAAATTCCGATAGTGAATTAAACTGCATTTTTACCTCCGCTGACTAATTCACGCACCCAGGGGCGGTGCTTCTCACGTTGAATAATTTCATTCTTTAATCGAATTAATGTAACCCAGCCAATCACGCCAACAAATGCGACGATGTTGATCATAAGCGGCCAAAACATACTCGGGTGAATCGCTGAGCCATCAAATTTGGTGATTGTCGCACCTTGGTGCAGCGTATTCCACCACTCTACCGAAAAGTGAATGATGGGTAAATTAACGACACCAACCAGCGCTAAAATACAAGACGCTTTACCAGCTGCTGCCTTGTCTTCAAAACTATGGTAGAGCGCAATGACACCTAAATATAAAAATAATAAAATCAGTTCGGAAGTCAGTCTTGCATCCCATACCCACCATGCACCCCACATTGGTTTACCCCAAGCGGCACCAGTGATGAGTGCAATCGCTGTCACAGCAGCGCCCACGGGCGCAATTGCTATTACCGCTAGCTCTGCGTTACGCAATTGCCATACCATAGCGATAAACGCAGCAATTGCCATTGAGGAGTAGGCTCCCATCGACATAATCGCAGATGGAACATGAATAAAGATTATTCGATAACTGTCTTTTTGTTGATAATCAGCTGGCGCAAACGCCAATCCCCATACCCAGCCAACGGCAAAACACACGATCGTAATAACCGCAAAATAAGGCATAAAGGTATTACACAGTTGATACGCTTTTTGCGTTTTTGCGTACGGATGTAACCACTTCCACATAACTAACTTACACTCACTTTTAAAGCAGATGAAACAGCAAAGGGGGCACTGACAATAGCGACCGCTAACATTGCCCCTAAAATCGCTAACTGACCAGAATAATCAAGACTCATCGCACTGGTATCGATTGCCGATGTCGCAAAGATTAATACTGGAATATATAAAGGTAGGACCAATAGACTCAACAAAACACCGCCTTTTTGTAAGCCAACAGTTAAAGCGGCGCCAATTGCGCCAATTAAGCTTAATAACGGCGTTCCTATGGCCAGGGTCAAAATTGTTGCGTTCCATGCAGTGCTATCTAAATTTAGTAGCATGGCAAACATTGGCGCCATAATAATTAATGGCAAACCAGTGATTGTCCAATGTGCTGCAATTTTTGCAAACACGATCAGGGTATTCGGAAACGGGCTCAGTAGCAGTTGTTCTAGTGAACCGTCATTAAAATCTTCTCGAAACATTTTGTCGAGACCAAGCATCGTCGACAACAAAGCCGCCACCCAAATAATACCGGGTGCCATACGAGCCAATAATTGAGGCTCCGGACCAATACCAAGCGGAAATAAGGTTATTACAATGAGAAAAAACAACAGCGGATTGATAATTTCTGAACGTTGACGAAACGCGAGCACGCAGTCTTTTTTATAAACAGTAGATAAAATACGCCAATAGGAATCGTGTTTTTTCATTTAAAAACGGTACTCCAATGTTAACGTTTTTAGCTCTGGAAAGTGCTCAGTCAGGTCTTGATGTGTTGTTAGAATAATACTGCCACCCGATTGCAAGTGTTCTTTAAATCGCGCTTGCAATAGTTTAACACCACTTTTATCAACCGCTGTAAATGGTTCGTCTAGCATCCATATTGCGGCATCATTTGACCACAGTCGGGCTAATGCAACACGGCGTTGCTGCCCGGCGGAAAGCATTCGAACGGGCATATCCTCCAGACCCACAAGGCCCAATTTAGCGAGCAGTTCATAAGTATTTTCAGGGGAATAGTAACCGCGTGTTTCAGACCAAAATGCGACATTCTCAAGTGCGCTCAGTTGACCATTGACACCTGTTTTATGACCAATAACAAGTAACTCATCTAAAAATGCTTCTGATTCTTTATGAATATCTTGTTCGCGCCATAATATTCGACCTTGTTCCGGCATACTAAACCCACTTAAGATCCGCAACAAAGACGTTTTTCCTGCGCCATTTTGCCCTTCAAGTTGCAAAATATCTCCCGCATCAACTTGAAAACTAATGTCCTCAAATAAACAACGTTCTTGCTTAACGCAACTGACAGACTCGACAATTAACAAGTGAAAATAACTCAGTAGCTAAAATTGGGCAATAGTCTACCATAATGGTATGGTAAAGCGTAGCAATCATAGTCGCGGAAAAATTGATTTAAAACACATATGCAGCATTTAGAATTAAGTTCATCTCAACACCTCGCTACGTTGCAGTTAACAACTGATTCCGCATCAAAATTACTTGCCCTATCAAAAAATACAGCCTATTCAATTGAACAGATTTCTTTACAAGATAAAACAATTGCATTTCAAATTTTGCTCGCAGGCAAAAGCAAACCGGTTAAACTAGAATTGCAACTGACAAAAGCGCTTAATGCAGAGCCTTTATTTATTAAAAATGCGCAATTACAAGTAGAACAAAGTGGTCAAATTAAGATTTCCCCTTCACGTTTTACTGTCGCAGACAATATTCCAACAAGCGTGTTATTTGACATGCTAACCTCACAACTCAATACGGCCATCAAAAAGGCATCACGCCACAGCGGCAACACAAGCTTTGACGGACAAATCACTCAGTCTTTACAAAGCCTCGCCGTCAAAATAGACAAAACGCCTATCAAATTACAATTGCCGATTGAGTTGAAATCACTCGTTATCGAAAAACAGCCTGCGATAGTCCAACTTGAACACACAACACAAGGTATTTCGTTCTCCATCAAACTCGACAAAAATGCAAAACCAATTGCGCAAATTCCGTTATCTCATAAACGTATTTTGCAACTGATTAACATTAATAAAGAGTCCATGCTCGTAAAACAAAATAGTGACACTCATATTAAGGTTGCCGATGCACAATTTCGATTTAATAAGTCAACACCATTTCAATTTAATTGGCAGCCGGCAAAAATTAACCAATTTGGCGGAAAACTAAGGCTGATTGCATTGCCAACTCCGATTACCTTTCAGTCAGGGGTCAAAAATTTGAATCTAGCCGCACCACTAGCTAGAGCTGAAAACCAACCTAACAACATTGAAAAAAAACCAGTTTTATCATCAATAAACACTATTTCGGATATCAAATTACCTAAACTGAGTCCGACTTTAATCACGACGGTAAAGCAAGCGATTCTAACAAGGTTGCTCCCGTTACCGACAGCAACATTAGATCCGGCTAAAACGACTTCAATTTTCGATTTATTGACTCAAAAAGCACAGGTAACGGCAAGCCAAATACTCACGCAACCGCCAAAAACACTTCTACAAAATCCGGCTGAAACTACCGCAGCACGTGTAACACCTAATCAACAACAGTCCCCTGTTGAACTACAAGATGAAAGTATTCAAACCTATCAGCGACCGAAAGTTAAAATCGATGGCAACGTATTGAAGCCTATGAATAACACCAACGCTACAAGCCAAATTCCCCCCAAGCAACAAGCGCCAAAAATACCGCTTGATCAACAATTGCCTAAAATACTACTCGAACAACAAGCTCCTAAAATCGCCCAACATCTGCAAACACCTTTAATGCCACTCGGTCAACAAGCGTCTAAAATCGCACATAACCACCAAACGCTTAAAATGCAACTTGACCAACAAGCACTTAAAATGCCAATCGCGCCACAAACGCCTAAAGTGCCACTTAATCCACCAGCACCGGTAATAACGCCAAACCAACAAATGACTAAAATGGGCAGACACACAATCGTTTTGACGGATAAAGCTCAAGATGTCAATACAGGCTTGCGTGATATCGAATCTAACGGCAATCTCGCAGATAAAGTTGAGATACAACAGACACAATATAAAATAGCAAGCAAAAACTTGCTAGCGCATTCATCCAACCTTCCGAAGCCACTCCAGCAAATGATAAACATTGCATTTGCCAAGCTCATAACACCGCAATCTATTTCGAGCAATTCTGTATCAAGCTATATTAATTATCAATTAAGTAATCAAACATCAGAGTCTCAAAACCACTCATTTACAGAGAAGCTATCTATTGTAGCAACAGCAATGAGTGCGCTGCAGGTTTCACAAAATGAGCTACTATCAGAATCTAAAATCGTAAAAGTAAACAATTTGCTCAGCCTGCTTCTGGGTAAATCAATGAAGACGGTCAAGGCACAGTTTGACGCATTACCCACATCACTCACTCAACAAATTTTAAGAGAAATTGGCACAGTACAACAAAGCCTTGCACCGAGTTCAAATCAGTCTTCAGCACAACAAGAGGCGAACCTCATGCCGCAGTTAGTATTAACCTTGCCGATTAAAGAGGAGCAAAGGTTAGCTCAACATACCCTTACAATTGCAAAAGAGAAACACAAGAAAATTAATGGTGAAGCTGTCGATATGTGGATAGTCAACTTGAAGTTTGATGTTGAAGAGCATACGCTTTCAGCATGTGCAAAAATTTTTGAGCAAGAAGCACAACTTGAACTATATGCAGATCATGCACCATTACTTCGTGCTGCTCAACTTAATATACCGCAATTAAGAGAAAAGTTAAAAAGTCATCAGATAACATTATCAAACGTCGCCGTTAAACATAGCGTCGTAAAAACCCATCAACATTATGATAATGCGATTATTAACATAAAAATATGACAAAAACGAAGGAAAACTAATGACGCAAAAATCAGCAATCGGACTACTTTATGAAGGTGATCACGCCCCCTCTGTCTCGGTAAAAGGGTTTGGTGATATTGCCGACGAAATTATTAAAGTTGCGAAAGAGAATGATATTCTTATTCATCAGGATGTTGCCTTGGCAAAATCACTCGAAGCGTTAGAGCTTGGTCAAGAAATTCCCAAAGAGCTTTATTATGTTATCGCTGAACTGATCGCCTTTTCATATGTGTTACAAGGCAAATTCCCACCAGGCTGGCAGGCACTAGCGGGAAAATTGAACACGCAAGCTTAATTTTGATTGTGGTGAAGTGAAAACAATAGCTCGGCTTCAGCCCGCGGCAATTCGCATTCTCTCATGACTTCTTCTAAATCTGCGCCAAGCTCAACCATTTTAACAGCGCGTGAATACAGTTTCGAGTCAGGATCAATTAAATTCAATTGTTGCTGCTGTTCTTGTAATACCTGTGTCATTTGCTCAACTTCTAAAAGTCGAGAACCAATACTCAATACACCACTACGCAGTTCTTCTATTTCATTTCTGGCAATGGTGTTTTGTTCTTTTAACTTGTCAATTTGTAGCTCTTTTTGCCGAATTAAAGAAGCATTTCGCTTGCAAATCCAAATCACAAGCGCAAATATGACCGCTAAAAATGTAAATATTAATAAAACTATCGTATTAGACAACATCAGAACGCGTTTAACTCATCCCACTCTTCATCATTGAGTAATTTATTCAAGTCAACCAAGATAAGTAACTCCCCATCTCGATTTGAAACACCTTGAATAAACTTAGCGCTTTCCTCTGTGCCTATATTTGGCGCACTATCAATCTCTGAACTACGTAAATAAACCACTTCCGCAACACTGTCTACACGAATGCCAATCACTTGCTTTTCAGCTTCAATAATAACAATGCGAGAGTTTTCTGTTACGTCAGCTTCTTGTAAACCAAAGCGCGCTCTCGTATCAATCACAGTAACAACATTACCGCGCAAATTTATGATACCTAGGACATAGTTCGGTGCACCAGGAACGGGGGCAATTTCAGTATAACGAAGTACTTCTTGTACCTGCATTACGTTAATACCGTACGTTTCATCTTCTAAGTGAAAAGTTACCCATTGTAACACTTCGTCATTTATATCTGCGGCGTTTGCCGACAACAATCTTTCTTCACTCATTATATGCTCTCCCCCTGGTATAGGGTGTTAGTTTTCGTGATCATAATCGCGACTATCAAGACCTTTTTCCAGTAAATCTATTGTGGCGTTAACATTAATTAAAGCACACATTTTTTCTTTTATAAGCCCTGCTAGCCAAGGACGTTTACCCGAAGATTCTCGCCACTTCACATCATCATGATTTAACGTGACATTATCAATTAGGTTTTCAGCTAACAATCCCCATTTACTTTCATTTAGCATGATAAGATATTGATAGTTTAGCGCTTGTTCTAAGGTTTTGTCATATTTTTCTGGCATAACCCATTTTGCGGTATCCACAACGCTTAATTTTTCGTCGCGATTGAGCATAACGCCTTTAAACCAACTCGGCTTTCCAAATAACTGGTTTATTTCTGTTATTTTGTGTATGCCACCGAGAGATTTGAGGGGAACCGCTAAAGTAAGTCCTGCCACTTCAAAAAATAATGCGTGAAAGCTATCGGCCGCAAACGCTTCTTCTTGAGATAAAATTAAAGCCTGTTGAGGTGCTTCATTTAGGTTAGTGTCAATGTGAACGGCTGATTCGACGCTAGGTTTAATTTGTTGAGTTTGTTCAGCGCGAAGTTCTGCTACTTTTTTTTCAACATCTTGCAGCAAGTTTTCAACTGGTTGAACTTGGGTTACGTGCTGTTCTTCAGTCAACAACGCATCTAAGTACTGCTTCATTACACGCTCATTAGCAAACAGCGGCTTAACCATTTTTATCCCCCATCAAATAATTCAATAAGGCTTGATAAGCAAAGACACCGCGCGCGCGCGCACTATACTGATGAGGAGCTTGCATCGCTAAACTTGCATCCCTAAATTTAGTATCAACAGGTATCACACCCGCCCATACAGAGTCCCCATAAGTAGAACGTAGCTTTTTATAGGCCTCCAACGACGCTTTCGTACGTTTATCATACATAGTTGGAATAATAGTGTAATTATACTGCTTATTCTGTGAGCTTTGCATTAATTCCATGGTACGCATCATACGGTCTAAGCCTTTGAGTGCCAAAAACTCAGTTTGCACAGGAACCAATACGCGGTTGCAAGCGGCTAACGCATTTACCATTAAAACACCTAAAACTGGCGGGCAATCTAAAATAACCACGTCATACTCATCTTGTAATTTGTCTACTGCACTTTTTAAAATTAATCCCATACCACTTTTGCTGCCTAAGCTGCGATCGAGCGTCGCAATGGCCATTGTGGCAGGTAAAATATCAAGGTTCTCTATGGTTGATGGACACAGTGACTGCAAAATTTCTTCTTTAGACATCGCTTTACCACGTGAGAATATATCAAATACGCTCACCTCTAGCTCTTCAGAGTCAATTCCAAAGTAATAGGTTAGGGATGCATGAGGGTCGGTATCAATCAGCAACACACGCTTACCTTGAGATGCTAACAAGCCACCCAAAGTTACGGTTGTGGTCGTTTTACCGACTCCTCCTTTTTGATTTGCTACAGTCCAAATTTCCAAGATTTCCCCTTTTACCTACTGCTTTTCATCGCGCGTTGTCACGCGAATGCCGCCGTTTGGTAATCTTATAATTTTAATTTCATTGTTTGCTTTAATTGGCTCGACCGCGGGCGTGGTTGTTGTCTGTAATACTTGCGCCTCACCACTGTTGGTATCCGCTGGTAATGCATATTTCGACACCGCAATAATCACTTTTCGATTTGCTGTGCGCCCTTCAAGTGTGGCATTATCAGCAAATGGAGCGTACTGCCCATACCCTTCAATTGCCATTCGCGCCGGATCCACCCCAATTGACTCAAGGGAAATTACAACCGAAGTCGCGCGTGCAACCGATAAATGCCAGTTAGACTGAAATAACTCATTATTAATCGGTAAGTCATCAGTATAACCCCGTATTCGCAGATAATTGCGGTTGTTATTTATTACGGGTAAAAGCTGGCGTAATACGTCAACAGCTGCATTGCGTAATACAGCACTTCCCGAATTAAACAAAAGTGATGAACTTAACTCTATGATTAGCCAGTCTTGGTCTTTTTCTAATTGCGCTTGTCCTGTCTCAATCTCATCTGAAATCGCATTTTGTAATTCCTGTGCGATTGACGCTAATGGATTGCCTAAGCGTTTTTGCTGGAGATTACTTAAGCGGCGATGACCATCTACGAGTTCTGCACCGCGCTCTTCATTTATTATCGATGAACCATACATTTGCTCTTGGGTGTCTTGAGTTTTCTCTAAAATCCCGTCATCAACCAAGTTATGACTTTTTATCTGTGGTTGGAGTTGGTGCTCGCTATTTTCAAAAACTTGCTCAACGACTTCAGAGAGTACAGAAAATTCTTCTTCTTTAACAATCGACAATGCATACATCACGACAAAAAAAGCAAACAGTAATGTCATGTAGTCTGCATAAGAAACAAGCCAACGTTCTGTACTTGACGGTTCAGGTTGCGAATTTATATGACGATTAAACCGCGCCATTGCCTACCTAAATAACGATTTATTACTGGTATCAACTAAAAATGCTGATAACTTTTGTTCAATGCCATTTGGCGTTTCTCCTTGCAATATGGCATACATCCCTTCGGCTAGTAACTCATAATACCGACTATGCTCTTCGATAATTTGCTGCAGTTTATTACCAATTGGAATAAAAATTAAATTCGCAAAACCAACGCCATATATAGTTGCAATAAATGCGGTGGCAATACCTGAACCGAGCATTTCAGGCTGCTTAATGTAATTCATTGCCTGAATTAGACCAAGTACAGCGCCTAATATACCAATAGTTGGGCTATACCCGCCCATCGCTGTATACAACTTGCTCGATTCAATTAACTTATTTTTCTGCTGAGTAATTGTCATTTCCATTGCTTCGTTATACGCATCGACCTCAACACCATCGATTAGCATATTCAAACCACGTGCGACAAACGGATCACGATTATTATTCGCCTCATCCTCAAGCGACAGATAGCCGTGCTGGCGAACTTTTACTGACCAATCTTTAATTGTTGCAATGCCTTGTTCAAAGTTATATTTCGGCGGTATAAAAATCCACTTAAGCATCTTGATAGCCATTGCAAATTGTCTTGTTGAAGTTTGTAACATGACCGCACCTAAGGTGCCACCAAATACAATTATAAATGCAGCTCCATTAAACAAGTTTGCAATTACACCGCCTTCAATTTTATAACCAACTATAATCGCCAAAAACGCGATAAAGATGCCAGCAATTGTAAGCCTATCCACAACCGACTTCCGTTATCAAATGACTCGCAACATCATCGAGTGCAATGTCTTTTTCAGAAAGCCCTGCACTGGCAACCGCTTGCGGCATACCATACACCACACAACTACTTTCATCTTGTGCCCATATTTTCGAACCAGCCTGCTTTAATAAACGAGCGCCATCGCGGCCATCAGCTCCCATGCCCGTTAACACAACGGCTAATACACTATCTGCATAACTTTTCGCAGCACTCGCAAAAGTAATATCTACACTCGGCTTATAAGTTACCCGAGCACTTTCATCAGTAAACACTTTAAGCTTTTGAGCCGAACCTCGCCCTTCCACCATCATTTGCTGGCCACCTGGTGCGAGGTAAGCCACACCTGGACGTAAAATGTCACCATTTTGCGCTTCTTTAACTTTAATTTTACATAAAGAGTTTAAACGCTCAGCGAAAGCGGGCGTAAATGCAGCCGGCATATGTTGAATTAATAAGATAGGGTGAGGGAATTGCGCAGGAAGTTGCGTCAGTATTTTTTGCAGTGCGACTGGACCGCCAGTTGATGTGCCGAGTGCAACTAGCTTGTAGCGTTTGCCAGAGGCTTTATGAGTTGTTCTTGCGTTTGACGCTCGAGTCGAAGAACCAGGTTGGCTATAGCTTCGATCCGGTTGCACTATCTCGCTCTTGCGCGTTGACGCAGGTGTAGGCGAAGGACGACGAATCGTACGAGTAAAGCTCGACACCCTCCTGCGCCCTATTTCACGTACTTTTTGCTGTAAAAGCTTAGTTGCTTCTTCTTTATCGCGCGCTATATCTTCAAATTTTTTCGGTAAAAAATCGAGTGCACCCGCTTCAAGTGCATCAAGCGTTGCACTTGCCCCATCATGTGTTAATGACGAGAACATTAAAATGGGTGTTGGCACAACACTCATAATTTCTTTAACCGCTGTGATGCCGTCCATGATCGGCATCTCAATATCCATTGTAATCACATTTGGACGAAGTTTTTGCGCCTGCGCGATTGCCTCTTTTCCATTATTAGCAGTTCCAATAACTTCGATATTCGGATCTTGATTAAGTATCTCGCTCACTCTACGGCGAAAAAAACTTGAATCATCGACCACTAAAACCCGTGTTGACATGCATTATCTCTACTATCTAATTTTGCTTTGACTTGCATAATGCTTAAGCAAACTTGGTACATCTAGTATCAAAGCGATACCACCATCTGAGGTAATTGTCGCGCCCGCCATTCCCGGTGTGCCCTGCAAAAGAGCATCTAACGGTTTGATAACAACTTCTTCTTGGCCAATGAGCGAGTCGACGACAAAACCTATTTGCTGAGTGCCTAACTGTACAATCACTACATGACCTTGTGAGCGCTTTTGTTCGCCACTCGGTTTTCTTAATAGCCAACGCTCTAAATAAAACAATGGAATTGCTTTATCGCGCACGATGATAGTCAACTGCCCATCAACCACATTCGTTTTGGTCAAATCAAGATGGAAAATTTCATTCACACCAGCGAGTGGTAAAGCAAATGTTTGCTGCCCAACAACAACCATTAATGTAGGTAAAATAGCAAGTGTTAACGGTACTTTGATTTCAAGAACCGTACCTTTACCTTTTTCAGACTCGATATTAATAGAACCGTTTAGCTGGGTAATTTTCGTTTTTACCACATCCATGCCGACGCCGCGCCCTGAAATATCAGAGATTTCTTCTTTAGTAGAAAAGCCAGGCGCGAATATTAAATTATACGCTTCATTATCAGATAATCGGGCCGCTTGTTCAGCGTCAATAACACCTTTACCTATTGCGATATCTTTTAATTTGTTAGGGTCCATACCTGCACCATCATCTTCGATAGTCAGTAATATATGATCCCCTTCTTGTGACGCTGACAGCGTCACTGTACCATTTCTAGATTTACCTGCAGCTTCACGAACATCAGGCATTTCAATACCGTGATCGACTGAATTTCTCACTAAATGCACTAATGGATCTGCCAGTGCCTCAACCAGGTTTTTATCTAAATCGGTCTCTTCACCGACTAGATTGAGGGTAATTTCTTTTTTCAAGCTACGTGCTAAGTCACGAACAACGCGAGGAAAGCGACCAAACACTTTTTTGATCGGCTGCATTCGCGTTTTCATTACGGCACCTTGTAGGTCAGCCGTCACCACATCTAAATTAGAAATGGCTTTACCCATACTTTCATTGCTAACACTCGACCCGAGACTCACCAATCGATTACGAACTAAAACAAGTTCGCCAACCATATTCATAATCTGGTCTAACCGTTTTGTGTCAACCCGTACAGTTGTTTCTGCCGGTGCTGCTGCCGGTTTCGCAGAAGGTTTGGCTGGGGCTTTAGATGCTTTTGGTGCCTGTTTAGCCGCAGGTTTTGGCTTTTCGGCAGGCGCAGGTTTGCTCACTTTCGCTGCGGCAGGTTTATCAACTTTGGGTAGCGGTGGTGGCGTTTGCGGTTTAGGGGGTGGCTGAGCAGATTTATCTTCAGCTGATACTGGCATCCCACCCTTACCATGTAATTCATCTAACAGCGCTTCAAATTCATCTTCTGTAATGTCTTCATCACCTGATGAGTCACTTGCACTCGTTGGCGGTGCGCTTGCTGTATCAGGTGGGGTGTCAACTGGTGCGGCTGCGCTGCTGGTTGCATTAAATGACCCAGCACCATGAAGTTCATCGAGAAGGTTTTCAAATTCTTCATCGGTGATATCTTCATCACTGCCACTTACTGTATTTTCATAACCCGGTTTTTGCGGACCATTGCCCTCACCGTGTAACTCATCAAGCAAGCTCTCAAATTCTTCTTCCGTGATATCATCAATATCGTTTGAAGACGCAGGCTCCTCGTCAGCAGAGTTATCTAAATCAAAGAAAATATCATCAAACTCGTCTTGATTCGGCGCCTCATTAATTTGTTCTGGTTCATTGCTTTCGGACGGTATATCGGCTGCGACACTCGCGTCGCCAGCCATTTCATCTTCAGACTCAGGTTTACTTAGTCGATGAAGCACTTCTAACAATTCAGGATCGGCTGGATCGGGTTGCTCTCGATTTTGTATATGTCCAAACATTTCGTTTATCGTATCAAGAGCCTGCAATATCACATCCATGAGTTCTGGCGTTACGCGGCGCTGTCCTTGACGTAATACATCAAAAATGTTCTCAGCTCCATGACACGCATCGACAAGCTCTGTCATCGATAAAAATCCAGCCCCACCTTTTACAGTGTGAAAGCCTCTGAATATCGCATTTAACAAATCTGCATCTTCAGGATTGTTTTCTAATTCTACAAGTTGTTCAGACAAGAGCTCTAATATCTCTCCTGCCTCGACTAAAAAGTCCTGTAGAATGTCTTCATCAACTTCAAAACTCATGCAATAGTTCTCCGGTTTAGAAGCCTAAACTCGATAATAAATCATCAACTTCATCTTGACCTGATACAACATCTTCTCTCGATTCTGCATCGATTATTGGCCCTTCAGCGACTTGGTCGAGTTCAGTTTCATTTAATGTCAACTCTTGTTTTTGTTCCACTTCATGTTCGACCGGCGTACCAAATACAGTCAATAAATGGATTAAGCTATCTTCAACTTCTCTTACCAACTCGATAATTCGGCGGATCACTTGCCCAGTTAAGTCCTGATAACCTTGGGCCATCAGTACCTCTGTCATCAAATTATGTAACTGGCTTGAGTTATCTTTCGTATTACCAATAAAATCATCGAGCTCATGACACAGCGTTTTAAATTCGCCAAGTTTGAGGTCTCGCGACATCAACTTATTCCAACGAGGTTGTAAATTAGTAACGTCATCCGATAGTTTATCGGCAACAGGCAAACAAGCTTCAACGGCATCCATTGTTTTATTTGCAGCTTGCTCGGTCATCTCCATCACATAACTCAAACGTTCCTTTGCATCAGGCAGTGACTCTTGTGTCAATGCAGACAAACGCGAATCCAGCTGAAAGCTTTTTAAAGAGTCATGAAGTTGACGAGTTAACTTACCCACTTCCTCAAACAGCTCTGTTTCTTCTGCAGCGGTAACCTGCTCAAGCAATTGTTGAGCCGCCTCATTTTCGCCATTTTCCAAGTAGGTGACGAGCTGCTTAGCTTGTTCTAGGGTGATTTGAGGCGCAGCATTTGCTGACATAAACCTCTCCTTACACTTAACCTAAGCGCTCAAAAACTTTATCGAGCTTCGTTTTCAACGTAGCAGCAGTAAACGGCTTAACAATATAGCCATTCACACCCGCTTGAGCGGCAGCAATAATTTGTTCTTTTTTTGCTTCAGCTGTCACCATTAAAACAGGAATATGTTTTAAATTGTCATCAGCACGAATTGCTCGCAAAAGGTCGATGCCTTGCATGCCAGGCATATTCCAATCAGTCACAACAAAGTCAAACTCTTGATTCTGCAGCATTGGCAAAGCAGTACTGCCGTCGTCAGCCTCTTGCACGTTGGTGAAACCAAGATCTCTTAACAGGTTTTTAATGATTCTTCTCATTGTTGAAAAGTCGTCAACCACAAGAATTTTCATGTTCTTATCCAAAATATCCTCCGGTGAGGTTTGAACCTAAATTTACTTACTACTAATTTATATCCAATCACTGACTTTAGCTTTGAGCCTAATCATTGCTTGGCCATGTATTTGGCTAACCCTGGATTCACTAACTTCCAAAATTAAACCGATTTCTTTTAAATTCATTTCATCATTGTAGTAAAGGGATAGCACTAATGCTTCTCTTTCTGGTAAGGTTTTTATTGCCTCTACCAATGACTTATTAAATTTATCTTTCTGAATATCTTTTAGTGGATTTTGGCTGTCGATACCAGCATCAATGTCAATTACATCTTCATCAACACCTAAATCTTCAATGCCCAAAATCCGGCCACTATTAATATCCCTAAGAATATGATGGTATTCATCGAGCGTAATATCAAGTTTTTGAGCGATTTCAATGTCTTTTGCTTCTCGCCCTAATTCAGCTTCAAGCTGGTTTATAGCTTCAGCAACCATACGCCCATTTTTATGAACCGAGCGTGGTACCCAATCGCCTTTCCTTGTTTCATCAATCATCGCGCCGCGAATTCTTATGCCTGCGTATGTTTCAAAGCTGGCGCCTTTACTTCCGTCAAAATTCTTTGCAGCTTCAATGAGTCCAATCATGCCCGACTGAATTAAATCGTCAACCTGCACACTACTCGGTAACCGAGCAAGCAAGTGGTACGCGATTCGTTTGACTAATGGCGTATGTTGTTCAATTAATTGAGACAAGTTTCGTTGATTTGTGTAACCTGTGGCTCTATTCACCAATTATCAACCTCAATTATTTACTAACTTTTCAATGAAAAACTCTAAATGCCCCGAAGGCTGATTTGGTATCGGCCAACTAGCAGCCTTATTTGCTAAATTTTTGAACGCGATCGCGGCAGGCGATTTCGGCATATAATTAACAACGGTTTTTTGTTTACGTACTGATTTTCGAATATTTTCATCAAATGGGACAGTTGCAACGAGTTCAAGTGATACATCCAAGAATCGGTCGGTCACTTTTGAAAGCTTAGCAAATAGCTCTTGCCCTTCACGCAAACTGCGCACCATATTAGCAACTATTTTAAATTTATAGACGCCATGCTCACGACTGAGTACTTTAATCAAGGCATATGCATCGGTAATTGAGGTCGGTTCATCACACACCACCACAAGAACATCTTGCGCTGCTCGAGAGAAACTCAAAACCATATCTGATATACCAGCGGCCGTATCAACAACCAGTACGTCGAATTGAGAATCGAGCTCGCCAAAAGCCCGAATCAATCCTGCATGTTCAGAGGGAGTCAATTCAACCATATTCTGCGACCCAGAAGTCGCCGGTACAATACGAATTCCATGTGGACCTTCGACCAAAATGTCTTCTAGTTCACATTCACCAGACAACACATGTGACAAGTTTCGCTCGACTCTTAGGCCTAACATAACGTCACAATTCGCCAACCCTAAATCGGCATCGAGTACGAGTACTCGTTGTCCTTGTTCAGCCATTGCAATCGCCATATTCAGTGATACATTTGTTTTGCCAACGCCGCCTTTGCCGCCAGTAACAGCTATCACTTTTACAGCCTTACTATTATTTTTCATTCTCCGCAGGCCACTTGCTTGATCTAAAACTGTGTTAATCATACATTCCTACTGCTTGCGACGCCAAGTCAGAACGTCGTTTCGCTTGTCTGTTTGTTCTTTTTACATACAACTGCTCAGCTTTGCTGACCAATTTTTCAGCGTTTGCTACTCGAATGTCTTCAGGCACACGCTGTCCATTAGTAAGATAGCCTATTGGCAGCCTATTTTGAATGGCTAAACTAATTATTTCGCCTAAACTAAGACATTCATCAAGTTTTGTGAAAATACAACCACTTAATTGTACCTGTTTAAACTGTTTGACTGCTTCTTGTTGCACTTCTAATTGTGCCGTTGCACTTAGTACTAAATAACTGCGTATATCTACACGTGAATTGCGCATCAAGGTATTTAGCTGCTCAGTTAAACGAATGTCTCGCTGACTCATTCCTGCTGTATCTATTAATATTAGACGTTTATTTCTAAGATGATACAACATTTCTGACAATTCATTGGCATCCTTAGCCTGTTTCACAGGACATCCAATGATGCGGCCATAAGTCGCTAGCTGCTCGTAGGCACCGATACGATACGTATCTGTTGTAATCAATGCCACCTTATCAGCACCGAATTTTTGCGCTCCCAAAGCCGCAAGTTTGGCAACCGTCGTTGTTTTACCCACCCCAGTTGGGCCAACTAGAGCGAATACGCCACCACGGCGAAGGATTTCATTATTACTGGTATAAAGTTGGCTTTGCAGCATCTCGATTAACGTATTCCAAGCCCGATTTTCCGACACATCATCTGGGATAAAGCAGGCCATTTGGTCGGCTACCTCATCACTAATACCCATCCCTTTGAGTTTATCTAAAAAATATGCACGAGTCGGGTCGCGACGCGCTAAGTCTTGATCCATTAAACCAGACACCTGATGTTCGAGTAATTGGCGAATAGCCGACATCTCGTCCCGCATAAGCTTAATTTCGCTTTGCTCTCGACCCGAAGAAGGCGCCGGTGACGAAACGTGCTCGGTGTCGGATTCTGGTGCTTCAAACCAATCATTGCGAATTTCTGGCGGAGGTTGTTTATCAATCGTGCGTGCCACTTTGGCTGGCGCTTTACTAGCTTGACGATTTAGCAAATCCTCTAAGCTACCTGCGACCTTAGCTTGTGGTTCTGGGTCTCGAGCTTGCATTTGGGGTTTAACGAAGTTTGAAAATGGGCGTGTTTTATTCGGCGCCTTGGTCACCTCAGTTTTTTTCTGAGCTGCAGCCGCCTTGTCGTAATCAACTGCCGCAACAAGTTCAACGCCATCAGCGAGCTTTTTGTTCGACATAATCACCGCATCGACACCTAACTCTTCTTTTACTTCATTAAGCGCTGTGCGCATATCTTTTGCAAAAAAACGTTTTATCTTCACAATAAACCCCTTCTAAATTTGTTACTGCTGGCCAACTGAACACACAATTTTTATTTGCTTCTCATCAGGAACTTCCTGATAAGACATCACGCGTAACCCTGGTAGGGTGTGTTTTACAAATCGAGATAAAACACTGCGCAGCATACCGGATGTCAGTAGTATCGAAGGTTCACCTGCCATTTCCTGTGCTTGATGCGCTTCTCCAAGAGAGTTTTGAAGACGCTCGGCGAGCCCGGGTTCAATACCGGCACCTTCGTCACCTGCATTTTGAAGTGACTGATGCAACATCTGTTCCAACTCAGGTGCCAATGTTATGACGGGGATTTCTGGGTCGGCGCCCACGGCATCTTGCACAATCAATCTGCGTAGTGAAATACGTGCAGCGGCGGTCAGTACATCAGTGTCTTGACTACGTGGTCCATATTCAACGAGAGTCTGTACTATGGTGCGCATATCGCGAATTGGCACACCTTCATTCAAGAGATTTTGCAATACCTTAACAACAGATGTTAATGGCAATATATCAGGCACTAAACCTTCAATTAAGCGTGGATGACTTTTAGCTAACATATCAAGTAAGTTCTGCACTTCTTCGTGACCAAGTAACAATGAGGCGTTATTGTGTAGCAATTGAGAGATGTGAGTAGCCACCACCGTCGCAGCATCTACAACTGTGTAGCCCAGCGACTGCGCTTCGTCTTTTTGACTTGGGTCGACCCACACGGCATCAAGTCCAAACGCGGGGTCTTTTGTTGCTATACCTTTTATTTCACCAAAAACCTGACCGGGATTAATAGCAAGTTCGCTATTATGTTTGAGCTCCCCTATACCCGATGACACACCCATTAAGGTTATACGGTACTCATTCGGGTCCAATTCGAGGTTGTCGCGAATATGAACTGGCGGCACTAAAAAACCCAGTTCCTGAGAGAGCTTTTTACGCACCCCTTTGATACGACTCAGTAACTCTCCGCCTTGTGCTTGATCAACTAACGGGATGAGACGATACCCTACTTCAAGGCCAATAACATCAACTTGTTGTACATCATCCCATCCAAGTTCCTTAGTCTCGATTTGCGCCTGCTCTGCTTGCTCGTTAGGTGCTCGGGTGCCCGCCGCTTCCTTCGCTTTTTCATCTGCTTTGCGTTTTTGATTATAAAATGCAATGCCACCAATCAATAAACCCAAACCTAGAAAAGCAACCTTGGGCATACCTGGCACCAAGCCCATTACAATTAAAATTCCAGATGCAATATAAAGCGCTTTATCATTGCCAAGTTGAGATGTGAATTGCTCGCCCATGTTCTGCGATTCATTTTGACGAGTTACAACAATAGCGGTACCAATTGAAAGTAACAGCGATGGCAATTGGGCAACAAGCCCGTCACCGATTGTAAGAAGCGTGTACACTTCCATCGCGACACTAAATGGCAAATCATGTTGGATCATACCAATGAATAAGCCACCGATAATGTTAATCACTAAAATTACAATGCCCGCAATTGCATCCCCTTTTACAAATTTACTCGCACCGTCCATCGAACCATAAAAGTCAGCTTCGCGAGTGACTTCACTGCGTCGCTCGCGGGCCTGATCTGCACTGATAAAACCCGCATTCAGATCCGCATCGATCGCCATTTGTTTGCCCGGCATCGCATCGAGCGTAAAGCGTGCTGAGACTTCAGAGATACGTCCGGCACCTTTGGTAATTACAACGAAATTAATAATGATTAAGATAAGAAAGACAACTAAACCAACGGCGTAGTTACCGCCAATAACTACCGAGCCAAATGCTTCAATCACTTTACCGGCCGCATCACCGCCTTGATGACCTTCAAGTAACACCACACGGGTACTTGCCACATTTAACGCAAGACGCAAAATAGTCGCGATCAATAACACAGTCGGAAATGAACCAAAATCGAGCGGTTTTAGGGTATAAACGGTTACCAGTAAAACCACAAGTGATAGCGCGATGTTGAAAGAAAACAAGATATCAAGCAAAAACGCTGGCATTGGCAGGACCACCATAGCAAGTGCTGCAAGCACTAGCAAAGGTGTACCTATGCCTTTTAAATAGTCTGTTTTATTGGCGTTTAATTGGGTCAGAGTTGCTTTTACGTCCATACCGCTCAGTTACAAAAAATTGACACTAAGCTACTAAAGGCAATTATCGTTCCAAGTTTAGTATCTATACTCTTGCGGGATCGGTAAATCTTGGCTCAGTTTATTCGGACGCTTTGCGCGCCCCTTAGTAAACTGTTTTAATTGAAATACATACGCAAGCACTTGGGCAACAGCAACAAACAGCTGCTCAGGGATCTGTTGCCCTATCTCACCGGTATGATAGAGCGAGCGCGCAAGCATCGGCGATTCAACAATCGGCACATCATACCGATCTGCTATTTTTCTAATTTGCAGGGCGATTTCATCACCACCGATTGCTACAATAATCGGCGCACCGGCTTTTTCAGTGTCGTATTTAAGGGCAACCGCGAAGTGTGTCGGGTTAGTGACGACAACGTCAGCATCGGGTACATCTTGCATCATACGGCGCTGCGACATTTCTCGTTGTGTGCGGCGAATACGGGCTTTAATCTGCGGATCACCTTCACTGTTTTTGTATTCATCTTTAACTTCTTGCAAAGTCATTTTCAGCTGTTTGTTATGGTTCCACTTTTGAAACGGCGCATCGATTGCAGCAATAACAATAAGCGTCGACGCCAACGCTAAAAACATCCAAGCAAGAATATTCAGTGCATGCTCAACATTGTTTGGCACAGCTTCTAAGCTAAGCGATAAAATTTCAGGGAAGTAGGATTTAATCAGTAATACCGCAACCGTTGCGATTAAAAAGAATTTGAGCAAAGCTTTGACTAATTCGATTACAGCTTGCTTACCGAACATGCGAACAATGCCTTTAGCCGGGGACATTTTACTCGCTTTTGGTGCAGCAGCTTGCCAACTAAAGTTGAAGCCACCTAAAAATGTATTGCCCACGATGCCCGCCACAACTAAAAATACCACAAACATGGTTAAACCAAACCACAGTTCGCTGGCAACACTACCCCATAATGAAAACATCTTAGTGGTATCAAACGCCTCATCGCGGTTGAGCGATAACATACGCCCCATCACATTGAATAGCCCTTGCCCGATGTCTTTACCGAAAAACAAAAACCCCACCGCAGCCATAATCAGTACGAATGCGGTACCGGTTTCTTTTGAACGCGCGATTTGCCCTTTTTTGGCAGCGTCAGCCAATTTTTTGGCGGTGGGTTCTTCGGTACGTTCTTGATCTGAGCCTTCAGCCATCGCTATACCTCACAGCCTGTGAGTTTGCACATAAGTTCAACCATTTTTAACCACTGGAATTCAAATTGCACGGTAAAATTATTCAAGGTTGCCCAAATAATGACAAGCCCAGCCACCAGTGTAAAAGGAAAACCGATAGTGAAAATATTGAGTTGTGGCGCAGCTCGCGTCATTACGCCAAACGAAAAATTAATAACCAGCATTGCGGTGAGCGGAGCAAGTGACAAAACCAACGCAGTCGTAAACATCCAACTCCCCCAAAGGGCAATCGTTTCAAAGTGACTAACAGGCCACCAAGTTCCATCAATCGGCAACGCAATAAAGCTATGCACTATCATTTGAATCATCATCAAATGACCATCAAAGACCCAAAATAAAAGCGTCGCTAAAATTAAGTAAAACTGACCAACTGCTGGGACATTTTGCCCGTTTACAGGGTCGACTATCGATGCAAAACCAAGACCTGTTTGCATGGCGAGGATTTGACCTGCCAAAACAAATGTATTTAACATCAACACAGAGGCAAACCCCATCGCAACGCCAATCAAAATCTGTTGTAAAACGACAAAGAACATTTTTAATGAGAACAAATCGACAAAAGTGACTTTTGGTAATATCGGTACTGCAATCAATGTAATCATCACTGCTAACCCAGTTTTTACACGCGTCGGGACCGTTTTTACGCCAATGCCAACCATGACCATAATCATTGAGCCAATGCGTGCCAGTGGCAGTAAGAAATCTGCTAACCACTGCACTATGATGGCAAATGGAAACTCCATCAGCCTGCCACTTGCGGGATCATATCAACAAGCCCTTTAAAAAAGTCCATCAACTCCTGTGTCAACCAGTGGGCACCAATAATCAAGGCAAGTAACGTGATAATCAAACGTGGTAAAAAGCTGAGAGTTTGTTCGTTGATCGAGGTTGCGGCCTGAAATATGGCAACCATTAAGCCAACTAAAAGCCCCGGTACGATAATAGCTGCCACCAGCTTTATCACTAAAAATAAGGCATTACTTAATATCTCAACAAACACTTCCGGTTGCATAATTAGGTCCCTAACCCATAACTTCGCGCAAGAGTCCCCATCACTAATGACCAGCCATCAACTAACACAAACAGCATAATTTTAAACGGCAGCGACACTATCATCGGCGATAACATCATCATACCCATCGCCATCAGTACACTTGCAACCACTAAATCTACAATTAAAAAAGGTATAAAGAACATAAAACCAATAATAAATGCAGTTTGTAATTCACTGGTTATAAATGCCGGAATAACGACGATAAGGGGCGTATCTTCTGGGCTATCGAGTTGCTCATAACCGGCGATTTTAGCGAATGTTTCTAAGTCCGCGATGCGCGTTTGCGATAACATAAACGCCTTAATTGGCTCTTTCGCTGCGTCTAATGCCTCAACAGACGTCATTTTGTCACTCAAATAGGGCTGGATTGCACGTTCATCAATCTGGTTATAGATTGGTGCCATAATAAAGATACTCATAAACAACGCCATGCCAACAAGCAACTGCGAGGAGGGAGTTTGCTGGAGTCCGATTGCCTGTCTTAAAATAGCCAGGACAACGATAATACGCGTAAACGATGTCATCATAATCACCGCTGCAGGAATAAAGCTGAGCGCGGTCATCATGACTAAAACTTGTAATGTCACCGAGTACTCTTGGGCGCCATCTGGGTTCGTTGTCACTGTTAAGGCTTTTAGCGCTTCATCGGCAGCTAATTGAGGTGAGAGAATGAGTAGACTAGCTAATAGAATCCATTTCATTTTTGATTTTCTTTTTTGCTGTGCTGATTGAACAATTGATTCATACTTTTGGCAAGTGGCGGCAAGGCTTTTTCGGGCAGAGGCTGTTCTAGCTCATATAAGTAGTTTATTGCATGATTGGTGACACCCAATACATGATGTTTATTGTCCATTTCGACGACAACTAAACGCTCTTTTGTACCTAAATTGATCGATCGAACAACTTTGAATTCATCGCTTGACGTTAACTGTGGGTTTAATTTTTTTACTGCAAACGCCAGCGTAATAATAATAAAAACAATCGCGATCAATGACAAAAACATCGATAATACTTGTTCAAAGCCAGCAGCTTGGCCTGCTGGCAATGCTAATACCGAGCAGCTTATTGTCGCAAGAAATAAAAGTATAACGGGTTTCATCGTAGCTTTTTAATACGCTCAATTTGGCTGATAACATCAGTAAGACGAATACCAAATTTATCATTAACCACCACCACTTCACCGTGCGCGATAAGCGTGCCATTAACTAATACATCAAGCGGTTCACCGGCTACTCTATCAAGTTCAACAACAGAACCCTGATTGAGTTGGAGTAAATTTCGAATACTAATTTTAGAGCGACCAACTTCCATCGAAATGGTGACAGGAATATCTAAAATAGTATCTAATTTACGTTTTTCATCGGCTGTAATCTCAGCAGGTTCTCCCGATAGTTCTTCTAGTTCAGCGACTTCCGCATCACCACCGGCGTCACCATCTTCTGCTTCGGCAAGGGCTGCGGCCCATTCATCCATCGTATCTTGATCATCGCTCATAATTATATTTCACCTCTTTTTTACCAGTCTAGGTCAACGCCATCTGATAAATGTAAATCTTCTTCTAGCTGTTCTAATTCGGCATCGGAGTCGAGTTTTTTACCACCTTTGGTAAATACATGAAGCTCAGATTTAACCGATTCAGGACGTTTAATTTTTTCACTAATTTGCAGGGCAACATTGTCGCGCGAACGCCCCATTTTGGCACGATATGTCGGCAAGTCTTCAATAAATACAGTGATATGCTCGGGCATTTCCACTGGGATAACATCACCGGCTTGCAAATCCATGATTTGCTGCAGACTGAGGTCAACCTCTAGCATACGCGTTGATAAGTCAACTTCGACATCCATAATCTCATCACGCAGTGCTTTAGACCATCGTAAATCGGTATCTTCAGTATCCGATTGAACACCGGCATCGAGCAGCTCTCGAATCGGCTCCAGCATCGAATACGGCAACGCAATATGAAAATCACCGCCACCGCCGTCAAGCTCGATATGAAACGAACTGATCACAACCACTTCGGTCGGGCTGACGATGTTCGCCATCGCAGGGTTTACTTCAGAATCGAGATACTCGAACGAGACATCCATAACAGGTGCCCATGCCTCTTTGTAATCCTCAAAAATAATCTTGAGTAACATTTGCACGATACGGCGCTCTGTTGGAGTAAACTCTCGGCCTTCGATTTTAGCGTGATAGCGACCATCACCACCGAAAAAGTTATCAACGAGAATAAATACAAGCCGCGCTTCCATCGTAATAAGGCCTGTACCTTTGAGCGGTCTGAAGCGCACCATATTCAAACTTGTCGGAACAAACAAGGTATGAATATACTCGCCAAATTTAATCATTTGAACGCCATTTATCGACACTTCAGCAGTGCGGCGCATCATATTAAACAGACTAATACGCATATGACGTGCAAAGCGCTCGTTGACAATTTCCAAGGTCGGCATACGACCCCGAACAATGCGATCCTGAGAAGAAAAGTCGTATTGTAAGGCGGAGGAGTCCCCACCTTCTGAATCGTCTATTTCTTCTTCTTCAACATCATCGACACCATGCAATAACGCATCGATTTCGTCTTGGGATAATAAATCGGTCACCCGCTCTCCTCGTTACTGCATTACAAAACCAGTAAACAATACGCGCTCTACCACTTTCGAATCTTCAATCTCGATAAGTGCATTTTGGACTTCTGTCAACGCGCTATTTCTAAGTGCTTCTTTACCGGCCATCGTACTTAAGTCATCGGCATTGGTTGTTGAAAAAACGCGTAATAAAGTTCCTTCAATTAAAGGGATATGGCGCTTTGCTGTTTCTTCATTCGTATCACCACGCACAAGTAACTGGACTTTTATTTGCACTAAGCGATCTTTACTCGCACCTGGCACATTAAAAACAAACGGCCTTGGCATCGCAACATAGAGTGCACTGCCTAATTCAGCTTTTGCTCCGGAACTCGCTTCTGCGCTTTCTGATGCTTCACCGCTAGATTCTTCAGCCAAGGTTTCTTCAGCGGGTGCATCATCACCTGACATCATAAAAAAGGCCCCAGCACCACCTGCGATCAATACGACAACCGCAATGATGATAAATAGCATTTTTTTACTTTTACCGCCTTCTTCAATTTCCAGCTCTTTTTCGTCTGCCATTCTTGATTTCCTTCAAACTGAGTTAAAACTGCGTTAATAATATAATAGTGCTTTTATTTCAGTTTAATAGCAATTACTGTTATGCGTAAAAATCAATTTCACCTCGCTGAGTGCTAGATTTTTGTGCAATGGTCTCTTCTTCTTCATTTATCTGGCTATTTGACGAACCACTTTGTGCTTGCTGCTGCTGTGCATCGCCACCATCCTGTTGCTCTACATGACTTTCACCAAGACTCAAGCCGTGCTCTGCAAGCATCTCTTTTAATTTCTCCATTGATTGCTCTAACACTTCCTTCGCTTGTTGATTTTGCACAACAAAATTAATTTGTGCTTGTTCAGCATCAGAACGTACTCTGATTTGCATACTACCTAATTCTGGAGGATCTAATCGTATTTCAGCTTCTTGACGACCAATATTGAGTAACATCGTTGCTTTATCGGCGATCTGCTTCGCCGCGTCACTACGTGTAATGTCAATCGGCTGTTGAATTAGTTGATTTATAGTGTGGCTCGGTTGGTTTTGTGAACGAATTTGGCCCGTCGCCATCAATTCATTCACCATGCCATCAAATTGCGTATCGCCGCTGGGCTGAGCCTGCAATTGAGAAGCCCATTGATACAACATAGGTGACAACTTAATGGGCTGTTGCATCAATGAACTAGGCAGTTTGATTTCTTTATTTGGCGATATTTCGTCAATCACCATATCAATATCATGTTCCGAGTCCGCGCTCTCTACTTTTGACTCATCTGTTTTTATCGTCGGCGAGGCAGCACTCATTGCACTATTTTGTTGCGTTTTTTGTTGTGTCGTTATTTCGCTATTTATCACACCAGCCGCAACAGGCTGAACAATCGTGGTTTGATTTTCAACGCTACGGTCACTGGTATGTTTAGCCGCACTCACGATGTCTTTGTCAATGACCTGAGGGCGAACGTCGCTCACCTTACTCTGCGGCTGCACAAATGCTGATTTGACCTCACTATCGCCACCTTTAATTGGCTTAATTGTAATACTCGGTTGTAAATCTGGGTCTAAGCTTTCTATTAATTTTTGCGCTTTAGCTTGTGAGACAGTGCTATGTTTTAATTGTCCTTGAGCGATCGGTGTCAAAATAGCGATGACTGCTTGCTGTTCCTTCAACGGTAACGACTTTAGTTGTTTTTCCAATTCGGTAAAGTCACTATCAACTATCTGTGGCACAACTTCCACAGGCTTAATAACCTTGACGTCTTTAATTGCAGTACTGGCGTTTGGCAAGGCCGTTTTTTGTTCACTATCAGTGACATTATTTTTTACTACAGCGAGTTCAGCATCGACGCTTTGTTTCAACTGACTTAACAAGTCAGTTGATGACTTATTCACATCAGACGGTTGTAATTGTACTTTTTGATCAGCTTGTATTGCCTTCGTAACGACGGGGTTGTCAGCAGATATAACTTGTTTAGTACTGAGCTTATCCACACTTTCGGTCAGCATTTGGTGCGGGTTAAGCTCTTTGTCGAGCTTCAGGTAAAATGCACTATCTTTTTGTATTGGCAAATCAGCAGTGCTAGATTTACTTGGTTCGATAACGTCTGCACTATTTTTAGCCGTCGGTAAAGGAACTGTATTATTTTTGGCCGTCTGGAAAGCGTCTACACTATTTTCACTAGCTAGCAAAATGTTTGTATTATTCTTGCTCACAACCACAGCATCTGCATTATTTTTACCTGCGACTGAAGCGTCTGCATTGTACTTACCTGCGACTAAAGCCTCTGCATTATTCTTACCTGTAACTAAAGCTTCTGCATTGTACTTACTCGTTAATAGAGGATCTGTGTTTTTTTTACCTATTGGTAAAATATCATCGTTGTCTTCTGGTTGATTTTCCGTCTCCGTTATTGAACGAAGGTGTTTATCACCAATCTTATGTTCATCATTTGTATCGAACTTCGAAGATTTAGTCACAGGCTGTTCTTTTTGAACGAAAGTTGGCGGCGCTTTCTTATTAAAATCATCTGGTAGCTGATATTTATATTGTGACTCATCAATCACCATCTCATCAGGTACAATTGCCTCATTTTGACTGTCTAACGCTTTGCCATTTGTGACTTTTTCGTCCGCATCATTATTATTTGCAGCCTGTTCAAGAAAATCACTAAATTGATTATCAAACGATTCTGAGTCCTCAGCGCCTACATTATTTGCCGTGTTCGAAGACGATATAATTTGCGTGATTTGAAGCATAATCTTATCTCTATTTACGCCATGTTATGTATTTAAAACATGATAAAATGGTAAACCAACAATGCATTTTAAATAAGTGAACATCGAGAAACATCGTTGATACTTTTAAAATATAAATGCAAGGACTAAGCCAACCCTTTGCTAACCTGGTAAAAGCGATATGTTGAAAACTCGTCTAATAGTTTTTGCTCTTGAATTTGCTCATTTTTTTGTTTTTTAAGTCGTTGCTTCTCAGCGAGTTTCAATAATGCATTGAGTTGATTTTTTTCTTTTAGCCAGAGTGTTTGCCGCTGTGCTACAACTTTTTTTGCCGTTGATAAAGATTCAACCTGCTGCTTAATTGCCGCTTCCAACTTACCAATAAATGCCTGAAATTGAGAGTAGTAGCCGCTTGTAATACCGGCTTCACCGCGATTTTGCAATTGCACCATATAATCTTTGCGAAAATCAGACAATCCATCGAGATGTTGTTGTAGCTGATTACAATGTTGCTGCGCTTGAATGTAGTCAAGTCGCTGGCGCTCTTCTTTTTTTTCCTGTAATTCAATCAACAAATTGAGTTGTTTTATGTTCATGTTAGCCTTGCCCCAAGATACGCCCTAAACTGATAAGTCCTTCATCATACGGCACTATTTCCTTCATCCCTTGTTGTAAAAAATGGTTTACTCCTGGCATCATTTCAATCGCTTTGTCAAGCATCGGGTCGGTGCCTTTTTGATAGGCGCCCAATGTCACCATGTCTTTATTTTGTTGATACATTGAATAAATCTGCTTCAATACGCGTGCTTGTTGCAAGTGGGTTTCAGAGATAACTTGAGGCATCACGCGACTGATCGACTTCTCGATATCGATGGCTGGGTAATGCCCCGCATCAGCCAGCTCTCGTGACAAAACGATATGGCCATCTAATATAGCTCGTGCGGCATCTGCGATCGGGTCTTGCATATCATCACCTTCAGAAAGAACGGTAAAAAACGCAGTAATGCTTCCCTGCCCCTCCCCACCATTACCCGCTCGCTCGACAAGTGCCGGTAATTTTGCAAATACTGATGGCGGATAGCCTTTTGTTGCTGGCGGCTCGCCGACGGCAAGTGCAATCTCACGCTGTGCCATCGCATAACGTGTTACCGAATCGAGCAGCAACAAAACATTCAATCCTTGATCGCGAAAATACTCTGCAATTGTGACAGCAGTTTCACACCCTTTTAAACGCATCAGTGGCGATGCATCAGCAGGTGCGGCAACGACGACGGCGCGCTCGCGTCCTTCTTTACCAAGGATTTCTTCAATAAACTCTTTCACTTCTCGACCACGCTCGCCAACTAGGCCAACCACAATCACATCTGCTTGCGCACCGCGCGTCATCATGCCAAGAAGTACCGATTTACCAACACCGCTACCAGCAAATAACCCCATACGCTGGCCTTGTCCAACAGTAAGTACAGAGTTAATCGCTCGGACGCCAACATCTAGGGGTTGCGAAATCGGACGTCGCGCCAATGGGTTTATCATGTTTTGTGCAAATTTGACCTTATTTTCACAATTCAAAGGCCCTAAACCGTCAAGCGGCCTGCCTAAGCCATCCACAACACGCCCAAGCAGTTCCATGCCAACAGATAAACCACCTTGCGTCATTTGCGGTATGACGCGCGCGCCAGGCAATACACCAGAAATACGATCATTGGGCATCAAATACAAGGTATCATCACTAAAACCGACCACTTCAGCATCGACTTCACCACTCAACGTCTCGATTTTGCATAAACTACCAATGGGCGCTCTGAGTCCCTTGGCTTCTAACGTTAACCCAACAACGCGTGTCAGGCTGCCGGCTACTGCCGGGACAGTGCGACTTATATTTGATTTATATTCAGATAAACGCGCGGCTAAGCTCATTACTACCCCAAAATGTCAGATTATTGACTTTCAATAGCACTATCATGCAAAAAGCTATCCAACACTTGTTTTAAACGTGTTTCGATGGTGTAGTCGACTGACGAGGTATCACTTAACACGTTGCAACCTCCTCGCGATATACTTGGCTCAGCAGTCAACTGCCAAGCGCGTTTTTGAATTTGTTCTTCGCCGTACGCGTCAATCACAAGCGCATAATCTTCAGGGGAAAGTTGAATATGAAGACCGCGAGATTGGTTTTTCAATGCATCGGTTGCCTCTTTGACCGTTGCCAAAATAGCCTGTGCATTGGTCGTCACTTCAGTCGCAACAACCGCTTTGGCAAGCTCAGTCGTAAGCTTAACTAGTTCAATTTCAACTTCTTTATTTACTTGCTGATAGGGAGTGGCTATTTCGTCCAATAGCGTAACAAGCTGCGCGACCTTTTGTTCTGCTTCCGGTTTAATTAGTTCAAGTCCTTGTTCTTTACCTTGTGCTAATCCATCTTCAAAACCCGCCTGAATCCCTTCGGTTTTACCTTGCTCAAACCCGTCTGTGTACCCCGCCTCTTTGCCTTCTGCAAACCCTTCTTTATATGCTTCTTCGCGTATCTGTTCTATTTCCTGAATACTGATAGAATTAAAGGTTTCTTCAGGCTCTTCTTCTTCAGGTTCAGCTTGTTTTTGGTACAAGGCTTCTAGTGGTGTACCAAACGCCGTTGAGCGCCCTTCAAGATTGCGACGCTCATCATTGACTTCAGGCACAGGCCAATTTTCTAGCAAGGCATCTATTTCATCTGCCGACGCAATCTGTTGTCCTTGACGATACTTACCCAACTTCATCGGTTATAAGAACTCCTCACCGCCGCCGCCACCGAGCATAATTTCACCCGAGTCAGCTAGACGGCGTGCCACAGACAATATCTCTTTTTGCGCCGCTTCAACTTCGCTGATCCGAACCGGTCCCATTGCATCCAAGTCATCAGAAAGCATTTCGGCTGCTCGTTTTGACATATTCTTAAGAATTTTGTCTTTCAAGCCCTCATCTGTGCCCTTAATTGCTTTCATTAATGCATCTTGCTGTACTTCACGTAAAATCGCCTGAATACCTCTATCATCAACATCGATTAGGTTCTCAAACACAAACATTAAGTCTTGGATTTGCTGCGACATTTCTTCGTCGTGCTCACGTATTGAATCCATTAATTGACCTTCAACATTGGTATCAAGGTAGTTCATAATGTCTGCAGCTGCTTTAAGACCCCCCATTTTCGCAGCTTGCGCACCCGCTTGACCAGCAAACTGTTTCTCCATTATTTCGTTTAGCTCTTGCAATGCGGCCGGTTGCACTTCTTCTAGGTTTGCAATACGCATTGTTAAATCCAGTCTTACTTTTTCAGGGAATTGAGCAATGATTTCAGATGATTGCTCGGGATCTAAATAGGCAAGTACAATTGTTTGAATTTGAGGGTGTTCATTGCGAATGATATTAGCAACTTGCTTGGAGTCCATCCATTTTAACGAATCTAGACCTTTCGCACCCGACCCCATAATAATCTGGTCAATTAAATTAGCTGCCTTTTCTTCACCAAGCGCTGCAGTCAGTGCTTTTTTGATAAAGTCTTCAGATTGGAAACCTATTGTACTAAAGCTTTGAATCTGATCGATAAAAAGCTTATGTACTGCGCTAATTTTGTCTTGACTCAAATCATCAAGACTGGCCATCGACATACCCACTTTTTGAACCTGCTTTGGCTCTAAATGTTTTAAAATTTGCGCTGCATCTTCTTCTGACAGACTTAGCAATAGAATTGACGCTTTCTCAACGCCGTCAAGCTTATCAACGTCAAAATTCTTTTTCGATTCTGCTACTTGATTTTCTTCATCACTCATCTTCAGTCAACCATGCTTTAACTACTTGAGACGACAACTCTGGTTCGTTTGCAACCAAGGCTCTCACTGCTTTTAATAAATCTTCATCACCATGTAAGTCTGGCAATTGTAATGTGCCATCCGCTGAGAAACCAACTTCTGTTTCGTCAAATTCTTGCGTCAACATATCAAGTGTTTCATCGCCAATATCAACCCCAGCACTGAGAGATTCATCATCATATTGCTCTGTGGTATCGTCTGGGTAAATTAACTTCTTCAACATCGGACGCACGACCGCCAGAATTAAAACAATAATCACTAAGGCGCCGAGCACCAAACGGATAATCTTAAAGAACCACGGTTGCTCCCATAAAGGTAACTCTTCAATACTCGTTACTTCTTCACGTACAAAGGGTACTGTGACCACTTCGAGTGCATCGCCGCGTTGCATATCAAAACCGATGCCGCCTTGCAGTAAACGTCGAATATTTGCTAGTTCTTGTTGAGTACGCGCGGAACGCTCCAAGTCCCCCGCTTCGCTGACACTTTCATTATAGTTGACCGCAACCGAAACACTGATACGTCTAATAACACCGGTTTGTTGACGTTTATGAGAAATCGTCGTATCCAACTCATAATTACGCGTTGCTTCTTTATGATTGCGACTTGGCATCGTGCTCGCCGCATTGGCATCTTTTGCATTTTCAGGAATTTGAGAGTTGACCGGGGGCTGATTGGTTAACGCCCCAGGGATCCCCGCAGCTAATCCGCCGATATTGTTTTCTTCGCGAGTCATTTCACTGCGTACTGCGGGCAAATCAGGGTTAAACCGTTTTTGTGTTTCTTCAATTGCACTAAAATCCATGACGAGGTCGACTTGCGCGGTATAATTGCCAAGACCAACCACAGGGATCATGATCGTATCAATCTTTTCAAGATATTCTTGCTCGCGCTTGCGTTCTACTTCGTATTCTTTTCGAGAGCGCGCAGAAAGCGACGATTGCGAACCCGAATTTAATAAACGTCCGTTTTGATCGGTTACTGTGACGCGAGATGGTTCGAGACCCTGAACCGCTGAGGCCACAATATCAACCACAGCATCAACTTCTTCACCTGCAAAAGCACGGCCACGTTTTAGCGTGAGTACCACAGTTGCCGATGGCTTTTTCTCACGACGGGCAAACACATTCTCTTTCGGAATAGCGAGTAGTACTTTGGCACGTGTAATATTACTTAATTCTTCGATAGTACGAGCTAGTTGTTGTTCTCTGGAGTGCTTAAGGCGTTCGCGTTCCAAACGCTGACTGACACCAAACCCCATGTCCTGCATCAAAATATCAGTGCCCGAATCGGGTGTTTGCTCAAGCCCCTCTCGTGCCATCAGTAGTTTAATATTTTGATAACTCGTTTCAGGCACAAGTATCGTATTGCCATCGAGCTCGTAGTCAATTTTTTGTGCGTCTAAAAAGTCTAACGTTTGAATTAATTCTTCTGTTGGCATTTTTCCGAGTGGGCGCATATCAGGCTGGCGCGCCCAAATCATAATAAATACCGCAATCGCTAAGCAAATAGTTAACGCGATAATAAGGGTCACTTGACGCAGCACATCTATGCCAGTAAAACTACCGAGAAACCCTGACTTTTGTTCTTGCCCTAACTCATTCTCAGCCTCGGTCTGCATCATAGCACCACCTTGGTCCGCAATAGTTAGGTCTGTTGATGTGTTTGATTGAGCCACAGTGCTACCCCACTACCTTAAACAGGCATGTTCATAATATCTTTATATGCTTCGACAAGTTTATTGCGAACTTGCACCGTTGCCTCGAACGCAACTGATGATTTTTGCGATGCAATCATGGCTTCAGCAAGTGACACACTGCGATCGCCCATTTCAACTGCGGTCACTTTGGCTTTCGCATCTTTTTGTAAACCATTTACTGTTTGGATAGCATCTTTTAATAAGCCGCCAAATTCGACTGATGAGCTGTTTTTAACAAGCTCTGGTTGTTTGGTATGATTACTTGCTTCAATCGCAAGAGACTGCATTTCTTGATATAAACTACTTGGCTGTATTTTCATGGTAATTCTAATAATTTGCGACTAAGTAACATGACAAATGCAAACTGTATGCCAAATAAAATAAACATTAAATTACAGTAAGTTACAAATAAAAAACAAAGGATGTAAGTGATTTCAATTTTTTGACGCAAATGAATAATTGCATCGAACGATTGCTTTTTAAAAGATAAAATGAGTGTTCATAAATAAATTACAATTTATTTGTGAACACTGTGAGTGACTCAAGGTAGTTGATAAAACGCGTATCGAGACACAAGTTAGGCTGGCAGCTCAATGCCCATATCACGCATTTTTGCCAACTTATAGCGCAACGTTCTCGGGCTAATCCCCAATCGCTCAGCAACATCTTTTCGCTTTCCGTTGCAAAGCTGTAACATATCCAAAATTAGGCGATTCTCTTTATCTTTGAGTTCCTGTTTAAAACCAGCAGACGCATTGGTATCAAGCTGCGGCGTTTCAGGGAGTTCTGACGCTGATAAATTACCTAGATTGCCCGTGCGGTCATCAAGAGCTCCGTCATTAAGAGTTCGCTGAATTAGTTCAGGTTGCACTTCATCACTCGCATTTGGCTCACTATGTAATGCGTTCGTTACCGACGACACGGTTATTTGCTCCGTCGGCTCAAGGAAAATATCTTCGGCACTGATGGTATTTCCATGCTGTAGGATCAGTGCCCGCTGCACAACATTTTCGAGCTCGCGTACATTACCAGGCCAGTTATAGCCCAGCAATTTGGTTTTTGCGCTGTCGCTGAGTTGCAACGATTGGCCTTGATGATGGCGGGCAATTAAGTGTTCAGTAAGTGGAATAATATCGCCCGGCCGCTGCGCTAGCGCAAGCCATTGCAGCGGAAATACATTGAGTCGATAATAAAGATCTTCGCGGAACTTACCCTCACTAACCGCTTGTTTTAGATCACGATTTGACGTTGCAAGCACACGTACATCAAGATCGATGACTTTGCGTGAACCTAAACGCTCAACTTCTTTTTCCTGTAACACCCGTAACAACTTGGCTTGCAGTCCTAAGTCCATTTCAGTAATTTCATCAAGCAAAATAGTGCCTTTTTGCGCTTGTTCAAACTTGCCAGGACACGCTTGAATTGCGCCTGTGAACGCCCCCTTTTCGTAACCAAATAGGGTTGCTTCAAGCATATTTTCGGGAATTGCCGCACAATTAATGGCAACAAAGGCTTCGTCATGGCGTTCCGAGTGTTGATGAATATAGCGTGCCAATACCTCTTTACCTGAACCGCTTGGCCCAAGCACCATCACGGATGCATCTGAGCGCGCAACGCGTTGAGCCAGTTCCAACAGGGCTTTACTTGACGGATCTGCCACTACCGTATCACTATGACAGGTTTGTGGTTCCGGCATATAACGACTCACCATATTGAGTAACACTTCGGGGGCAAACGGTTTCGCCATATAATCAATTGCGCCAAGTCGCATTGCCTCAACCGCATCATCGATTGTGGCATACGCCGTCATCATAAGTACTGGTAAATCAGGGTAATTAAGTTTAATCGATTTAAGTAAATCAATGCCTGACATCCCGCCCATTTGCACATCACTCACCACCAGTGACACGCTTTGTTGTTTTAACATCACAATCGCATCTTCGGCGCTTTCCGCTTCAATACAATGAATATCCGCCAAAGCGAGCGTATCAACGAGTGCTTCTCGTAAACCGGCATCATCTTCGACGACAAGAACAGTTGCATTTTTCATAATCGCTCCTATTTCTCGCTGCTAATACTAATTGGCAAGGTGATGGTAAACTGCGCTCCACCATTTTCTGCGTTTTTCACAGTCGCATTGCCTTGATGGCTCATCGCGACGGCATTCACGACCGCTAAACCTAGACCTGTACCATGACTTTTAGTGGTATAAAAAGGTTCAAATATCTTATTGAGTTCGTGCTTATTAATGCCGGGGCCATTGTCGCAAACACTAATATCAACACGATTATGTTGCTTATCGCTGCGCTTAGCACCAAGACGAATAACCACTCCTGACTGCCCAGCTTGAATACTATTTTGAATTAAATTGCTAATCGCACTTGTGAGCGCTGTTTTATTTGCTGTGATTTCAATATCCGGCTCGGGCAAGTCTAATTCGAGTGTACTGCCGGTTTGAATTAACATTGCATCCGATGCGGATTTTACTTCATTTAATAATTGCTGCATTGATACCGCTTCAACAACTTGTTGCTCACCACTTTTTGCAAACAACAGCATATCGTTAACTTGGCTTTCCAAGTCTTGTAAGCGAGACATAAGTTTGCCATGAAACTTTTCTTTGGCATCCCCTTTTAAGCGTGAGCTCGCTAAATTTGCCGCATAAAGCATAGCTGCAGACAATGGCGTACGTACTTGATGGGCGAGTGATGCGACCATCTTGCCGAGCGCACTTAAACGTTGCATGTGGGCGACACGAGCTTGTAATTGACGTGTTTGGGTTAAATCTGTCATCAAAATAAGCTGACCGGGTTCCGGTGCCAACGAACTAATTTCTAATTTAACGAGTCGGCCATCCCTCAGTGACACCTCATGGCCATCGCTTGATTTTGGATCGAATGAGCGCTGAATGATAGAAAACCACTTCTCACCTTCAAGCGGCTCGCCCAGCATATCAGATGCGATTTGGTTCGCTTTGGCCACCATACCCTGACCATCCAGCACTACAACACCTGCAGGCATGGTATCCACCAAATGGCTCAACCAACTCGCTTGTTTACGTAGTTCACTTAATTCACCCATATACTTCTCTTGCATTAAGCAAGGATTAAAGGCTGTATCTATTTGCTGTGGAAAAACCTGTGCTAATGCCATAATGCGCACCCAATTACTTTGACTTAATCGTAAAAAGCAAATATCAGGCCAAAATTAAAAACCATTAATTTCAATTAATTAGATGTCAACTTCATTGAAGTCAAAATAATGACATCGCAATCTAGCGCATATTTAATGACTCAGGTAAGCTAAAATAATACCGCGAAAAGGAGAAACAAAATGTGCAAACGTTGCCCATGGGTTGATTTAAGCAAACCCGATTATATTGGCTATCACGATACTGAATGGGGAGTACCGGTGCATGATGACAAAGTCATGTTCGAGTTTATCGTGTTAGAATCTGCACAAGCGGGCCTAAGTTGGTACACAATTTTAAAACGCCGTGAAGGCTATCGCGCCGCATTTGCTGATTTCGACGTGCAACAAGTAGCGCAGTTTGACGAACTCAAAGTCGAGCAACTTGTAAACGACACCCGTATTATTCGCAATCGCGCAAAAATTAACGCAGCCATCGGCAATGCCCGCGTGTTTTTAGCGATTCAAAAAGAATTTGGCAGCTTTTCAAATTACCTCTGGGGATTTGTTAACAACACCCCGATTGTTAATACAATTCGCACTGCTGACGACTATATGGCAACGTCACCAGAATCCGACGCCATAAGCAAGGATTTAAAAAAGCGTGGCTTTAAGTTTTTTGGCTCCACCATTTGCTACGCCCATATGCAAGCGTGTGGCCTCGTTAACGACCACAGTGAAGACTGTTTTCGAAATACGCAAGTGTAAGAGCACGCCCATAACGAATCAAAATACTTACTAGTGCACGATTGGGCGTCAGCAACAACGCAAATTTAGTTTATCACAACGATATGCTCCGCCACTATTATTGGCGGTTGCATATGATTCAATTCAACCATTATTTAGTATATTAATTTTATTTATATCAACTATTCATTTCATCTATAGAACTTGAACCCCGATTTGAATTACAATTGGCGCTGCAAGTAATAGGAAAGCCTATAAATTGTCATTTATTGGCTGTCGATAATAATCAGCGTAAATATAGTTTTTGCGCTCGCGCATTACTAGAAACCGTAAAATGAGCTAGTATAGTTAGCTTCATATCTAGTTAAAAACACACCGAGAGTTTTCTATGAGTTTGTATACAGAATATATGGCGGAGATCCAAACCCGTAAAACGGAACAAGGACTCGCACCAAAGCCAATCGATAGTGCCGACCTACTATCAGAAATCATTGCCCAAATTAAAGATACCGCTAACGAGCACCGCGAAGATTCACTTAATTTCTTCATCTATAACACCTTACCTGGTACGACAAGTGCGGCGGGCGTTAAAGCACAATTCTTAAAAGAAATTATTTTAGGTCAAGAAGTTATTGCTGAGATTTCAGCTGAATTTGCATTTGAGCTACTTTCACACATGAAAGGTGGTCCATCAATCGCTGTACTACTTGATCTGGCACTTGGCGACGATGCAGCAACCGCAGCACAAGCAGCAGACGTACTAAAAACTCAAGTATTCTTATACGACGCAGATACCACGCGTTTACAAGATGCATATAAAGCAGGTAACGCAGTAGCAAAAGACATTCTTGAAAGCTATGCAAACGCTGAATTCTTCACAAAGCTTCCTGAAGTTGCTGAAAAAATTGAAGTAGTTACTTACATCGCTGGCGAAGGTGATATTTCAACTGACTTACTTTCTCCTGGTCACCAAGCGCACTCACGTGCAGACCGTGAACTTCACGGCCAGTGTATGATCACACCTGAAGCACAACAAGAAATCGTTGCACTTAAAGAAAAGCACCCTAACGCGAAAGTAATGCTTATCGCAGAAAAAGGGACTATGGGTGTAGGTTCATCACGTATGTCAGGCGTGAATAACGTTGCACTTTGGGCGGGTGAGCAAGCGAGCCCATACGTTCCTTTCATTAATATTGCACCAGTTGTTGCAGGTACTAATGGTATTGCGCCAATCTTCCTTACAACAGTTGACGTAACCGGTGGCATCGGCCTTGACCTTAAAAACTGGGTTAAGAAAGTAGACGCTGACGGTAACACAGTAGTTGATGCAAACGGCGACCCAGTACTTGAAGAAGCATACTCAGTTGCGACAGGCACAGTACTGACTATCGATACGAAAACTAAGAAACTATTTAACGGTGAAGAAGAGCTAGCTGATATCTCATCTGCATTCACACCGCAAAAGCTTGAATTTATGAAAGCGGGTGGTTCATACGCCGTCGTATTCGGTAAGAAACTTCAAACGCTAGCCGCTGAAACTTTAGGTGTTGAAGCGCCAGTTGTTTATGCTGCTTCAAAAGAAATCTCACACGACGGCCAAGGCCTTACAGCAGTTGAAAAAATCTTTAACCGTAACGCAGTAGGCGTTGCGTCAGATACCGCTCTTCACGCTGGTTCAAACGTACGTGTTAAAGTTAACATCGTAGGTTCGCAAGATACAACTGGTCCTATGACATGTCAGGAACTTGAAGCAATGGCTGCTTCAACGATTTCACCACTTGTAGATGGTGCATATCAGTCTGGTTGTCACACAGCATCAGTTTGGGATGCAAAAGCGCAAGCAAATATTCCTAAACTAATGGCGTTCATGAACAAGTTTGGCCTTATCACTGCACGTGATCCAGAAGGCGTTTACCACTCAATGACTGACGTAATCCACAAAGTATTAAACGACATCACTGTGGACGACCGTGCAATCATCATCGGTGGTGACTCACACACGCGTATGTCTAAAGGTGTAGCCTTTGGTGCTGACTCGGGTACTGTTGCATTAGCACTCGCTACTGGTGAATCAGCAATGCCAATTCCTGAGTCTGTAAAAGTGACTTTCAAAGGTAACATGAAAGGCCACATGGACTTCCGTGACGTTGTACACGCAACGCAAGCGCAAATGCTTAAGCAATTTGGCGGTGAGAACGTTTTCCAAGGTCGTATTATTGAAGTTCACATTGGTACGCTTATGGCTGACCAAGCGTTTACTTTCACTGACTGGACTGCAGAAATGAAAGCGAAAGCGTCAATCTGTATTTCAAACAATGAAACGCTTATCAAGTCAATCGAGCTTGCTAAGAGCCGTATCCAAATCATGATCGACAAGGGTATGGAAAATAAAGCTATGACACTTCAAGGTCTTATCGACCTAGCTGACGAGCGTATTGCTGGTATTCAATCTGGTGAGCAGCCAGCACTTGCACCTGATGACAATGCGAAGTACTACGCAGAAGTGATTGTTGACTTAGACGAAATTGTTGAGCCAATGATTGCCGATCCTGATGTAAACAACGAAGACGTGTCTAAGCGTTACACGCACGACGTAATTCGCCCTGTTTCATACTATGCAGATAAGCCAGTTGACTTAGGTTTCGTTGGTTCATGTATGGTACACAAAGGCGATATGCAAATCATCGCACAAATGCTACGTAACCTAGAAAAGCAAAACGGTGCAATTGAATTTAAAGCACCACTTGTTGTTGCGCCACCAACATACAACATTGTTGATGAGCTAAAAGCAGAAGGTGATTGGGACGTACTTGCTAAATACGCAGGCTTTGAGTTTGACGATGCAAATCCAAAAACAGCTGCGCGTACTAAGTACGACAACATTCTTTACCTAGAACGCCCTGGTTGTAACCTATGTATGGGTAACCAAGAAAAAGCGGAACCTGGTGACACAGTAATCGCAACCTCAACGCGTCTTTTCCAAGGCCGTGTTGTTGCTGATACATCAGAGAAGAAAGGTGAGTCACTACTTGGTTCTACGCCGCTAGTTGTACTTTCAACAGTATTGGGTCGTTTCCCAACTATGGACGAGTACACAGCAGCCGTTGAAGGTATCGACCTAACAGCATTTACACCGCTTGAAGAAGAACTAACAACTAAGTTTGGTTCAGAGCAAGCTGTGCCTGTTAAGCGCGTATAAGCCTCAGCCAGTTAAGAAAAAAGCGCGGTGATTTAGGTCACCGCGCTTTTTTAATTCTTATATTCTATCTACACTATTGTACTTGCTCTGAGCTCAAACTGCTTTATCAATTGCTTAAAATAATGCACATTCCAAAAATCAGTAAATGAAGTTTTTCTGCCTGTTCACTGTGGCAATAATGTATTTATTTACAATCATTAAAGCAGTTGCGGTAAAAATCAAATGTCCCTCGTAAACAATGTACTTATATAAGCTTGAGTTGTATTAGCTCACCAGACAACTTTTTAAAAACTGCCCGCACATTTATAAGCATGCTCGATAATCTACGACCTGCTTTTTTGGCATCGAGCAAATCGAACCACTTTGAAAGCCACTAGTAAAACGAATAACCATTCGTTCTTCGTCTTCTTTTAACACCATTGACTTATGTTTTTTAGGGTAGCCATCAAGTGTGCTCCCTTGTCCCTTATAGGTATGCGGATCTGTTGTATCTGTAATATCATCACGAACATAACTGAGTAAGTCGACAATGCTATTTCTAAGTAACGTTTCCAACTCTGTAAGCTTGTGCGTACTCCAAATATCTACAGCGAGTTTCCCTTTCTCATTAAAACTAAAATCATCCGCTTTTGCTTGCTTCATTGCTTTGAAGTATTTTACTTTCTCTTCGTTCAGTCGTCTTAGTTGCTTTGATTTTGCCATATATTCGGCGTTTACTTTCGTGATTGCCGCTTTTTCATCTGCTTTAGTTTTCACAAATGGCGCTAGCGCATAACCGTAATAACGATAGTCATTAGTAAACAGTACATTATCCTTACGAATGCCTTTTTCATAAAGTGTAACTTGGGTAAAGACTAATGGTGTTCGATACTCAGAAGCAAGTAAATAGGCCGTATTAAAAACTAAAAAAAGGTCGCCGGGAGGCAAGTACTTTCCAGCGTCTTTGCGCGTCTTAACTGTTGATATACCGGAAAATTTAACTCTGTCCTTTAATTTTTTTGATAACTCTTGTTCGAACAATAAATCAAAGTCTAAGCCTTGAAGCTTGTTGCGAAGTGCTGCCAAGTTCTCGTTCGCCGCGGCCTCATGTTTAGCATTAGCAGAAGCATCTAAAGCCGCCCCGAGAATTGCCCCTACAGCACCTTGCTGTAAATAAACACTACTATTATCTTGAATAGGATACTCCGCATTAATTTCTGATTGCGTTATCAGTGAATAAACGGGGATCTGTTTGTCATCCAAAGACATTGTGAGGGGCTGCTTTTTTGGTGTTACAAGACAACCGCTAACAAAAAGACTTAGGCAAACAAGTATTAACTTTTACACATTAATTTTCCTATTACGAGTATATTGACAAGTTTAAATGGAAGGGTAAATTAGCACATTAGTAGAACGGCTACACTCGCTGTTGTGGTCACTAAGCAAAGTATTCTATGCAGCATAGTATTGCTTATTAATTCTAACCGTTCTATTTACTACTATCACTCTTTATTAAGATGGTATTTTTTCATTTTTTCAACGAGTGTCGTGCGGCGTACACCTAGAATTTCCGCCGCGCGTGCGACAACATAATCGAATCGCTCTAACGCTTGGCGTATTAGTTCGATTTCAAGTTCAGCTAAATAATCTTTTAGCTGTATTCCCTCTTCGGGTAATACTGACGGTGACGAGGTCGTCGCTAACGGTTCATCGTATGAGTCATCGTCATAATCGCCAAAATCACTGAAAATATCATTTAGAGCTTCACGTTCTAATATTTCTTCCGGGTATTCAGGAACGTATTCTTCAACGTCGATATGTTGATATTTTCGGGGCAAATCACTCACGTCCACCACTTTTTCTGGGAACATGATCATCATGCGCTCGACTAAGTTTGACAGTTCGCGTACATTGCCTGGCCAACGATGTTCTTTTAAGCTCTCGAGCGCTCGCTCGGTAAACTTGGTTGAGCTGCCACCCATAGCGATATTGCGCTTAATTAGCTCTTGCAATAAGAGCGGTATGTCGTCTTTACGATCCGCCAATGATGGATTTTCAATTGGAAATACATTTAAACGATAATATAAGTCTTCCCGAAATGATTCGTCTTCAATCATTTTCTCTAAGTTACGGTGCGTCGCGGCGATAATACGTACATCTGCTTTAATCGCCTTGCCGCCACCAACACGCTCATACACACGCTCTTGCAATACGCGCAATAGCTTTACCTGCATTTGCTGCGGCATATCACCAATTTCGTCTAAAAAGAGTGTGCCACCTTGTGCCATTTCAAAACGCCCTTTACGTGTTGAAATCGCGCCGGTAAACGCGCCTTTTTCATGACCAAATAATTCACTCTCAAGTAAATCAGCCGGAATAGCGCCGCAGTTAACAGGAATAAACGGGGCATTTGAGCGAGATGATAACAAGTGAATGTTGCGCGCAACCACTTCTTTACCAGTACCCGACTCGCCGAGTATCAATACATTTGCAGTGGTTTTGGCGACCTGTTGGATCAAGAACCGAATTTCTTCAATTGCAGGCGTTGCACCAATTAAGCCGTCGAAGTCTCTAACTTGATTTGCCTGATTGCGGTTTGGTAAATGACGCTTATATTCTTGGCAATCACGAATAAATTCAGTGGTTGTTGCGTAACTAAACGGTTCGGATACGATGCCAACCACATTGGCAAGCGCCAATAGCGGCTTTAATGTATCACCGAGTAATAAAAATGGGACTTCGGGTGCATTTTTGATCAGCTCTTCATGATCGCCGTTTTGCAGTGCGCCCAAAAAAATGGCTGAAACTTGAAAACTTGCAAACTCAGCCACTTGCTGAGTTGATACCACTTTGTTTTTTTCGCCGATAAAGTTAAGGGCAACCGATAGCTCACTCGCACGTCGTTGATTTTCATCAACAATCAAAATACCTTCAAATTCGCTCATTTAACTTATTAATTTTATTACGCTTAGTTTTTATTTTAACGGCAATGTAAAGTTATGCAATGACGAAGCGGCAAAAAATTGGCATTAATCAATTTTTTGACACTTTTAAAATATATTTATTTTAGAGCAAGCCGAGTACTTGCCCTGCATTTTGATTGGCCTGTCCTCGTAAGATCAATGCCGCCTGAGACTGAATGTCACTTTGTACTTTTTGCGACGCGATTGCCGCAAAATCGGCATCTTGTATGCGACTTTGTGAGGCAGCGACATTCACAGCTTGATTGGCATTACCACGAATACTCTGCTCAAACGCATTTTGCGCCGCACCTAAACTTGCCCGATTACTATTAATGTCATCACGTGCTTGTTGTGTCACGTCTATTGCTGCTTGCGCACCCGCTTGAGTACTGACATCAATGGTTAACACATTGGCAACGACACTCGCATCGCCTGCGTTCACATTTTGAGTTTGATTTGAGTCTGCCCCCACCTGAAAACTCACGTCACTGCCGTTGAAAATTTCTTTGCCAGCAAAACTGGTATTTGCGAACGTGTCGCTGATACCTTCTTGCAGTTGACTAATCTCATCTTGAATGGCGCTCCTATCAACATCACTAAGCGCCCCATTTGCCGCTTGTAAAGATAGCTCTTCAATACGTGAAACTGACTCATTGACACCAGCGAGAGCCCCTTCGGCCGTTTGTGAAAACGAAATCCCGTCATAGGCGTTACTGATCCCTTGGTTATACCCATTTTGTTGCGCTTGCAAACGGTCAATAATTTGCAGTGCTGCGGCATCATCCGCTGCTGAATTAACTTTTTTACCGGTCGCTAATTGCTGCATCAGTGTATTTTGTGTTTCTTGAGTTTTGTTTAACAAGAAATTAGAGGGGCCTTGCACTTTCATCTCATTACTCCATTAAGTTAATACTCTTAGCAACGCTTTATTTCACAGCTAAGTTACATGCGCTGCCACAGCCTTGCTATGGCTTTAAGTATAGCAATAATTGCGCGCTTTTTAGGCTGCGCGACAGTATTTTAACTAAAACTATTGGCATAATAACTGCTTAATGAGCTAAAGTAATGATAGGCCACATTTTTATATAGATATTATTATTCTGCTTAACTTAAATTTAATGCGTGGATGAAGCTATGTTTGACAATAAAACAATACTAATTACCGGTGGAACTGGGTCTTTTGGCAAAAAATACGTCAATACCTTACTAGAGCGCTACCAGCCAAAAAAAATCATAGTGTTCTCGCGCGACGAACTGAAACAGTTCGAAATGCAACAAGACTTCAATCAAGACTGTATGCGTTACTTTATTGGCGATGTGCGTGACAAAGAACGCCTCAATCGCGCTATGCGTGGTGTTGATTTTGTGATTCATGCGGCCGCGCTTAAACAAGTCCCTGCTGCAGAATACAATCCGATGGAATGCATTAAAACGAACATCAATGGCGCAGAAAATGTCATCGACGCCGCGCTCAACAATGACGTTGAAAAGGTAATCGCCCTATCAACCGATAAAGCGGCCAATCCAATCAATCTATATGGTGCAACTAAACTTGCATCTGACAAACTGTTTGTTGCAGCCAATAATATCGCAGGTGGCCACAAAACAACGTTTTCGGTAGTGCGCTACGGTAACGTAGTCTGCTCGCGGGGCTCAGTGGTCCCAGTATTCGAAAAAATGATTAACGAAGGCAAAGATCACATTCCAATCACCCATGATGAAATGACACGCTTTTGGATAAGTCTTCAACAAGGTGTTGATTTTGTACTTAAAAACTTTGCTCGCATGCTTGGCGGCGAAATTTTCGTACCAAAAATTCCATCGATAAGAATTACCGATTTAGCAACTGCAATGGCGCCTAATTTACCACAAAAAGTAATTGGTATTCGCCCTGGCGAAAAGCTGCATGAGGTCATGTGCCCCGCCGATTTGTGCTACGACACATTCGAATATGATGACCATTTTGTCATCGCTCCGGGTATTAAATTTAGCAGCCGAAGCAATGACTTCACGGTGAATGCTATTGGTGAAAAAGGCAAACCGGTCACGCCTGGTTTCGAGTATAACTCACTCGATAACCCGCACTATTTAACGATTGATGAAATATCAGAATTTAATGTAAACGCACTCAAATGATCCCGTACGGTAAACAAGATATCAATCAGCAAGACATTGACGCCGTTGTTGCTGTATTAAAATCAGATTGGCTCACACAAGGGCCTATCATCCCGCAGTTTGAACAAGGTATCGCTCAATACTGTCAAGTTCAGCATGCCATTGCGACAAATAGCGCAACATCGTCGCTTCATATCGCGTGTATGGCACTTGGCGTAACCACTGGCGATCGCGTGTGGACATCCCCTATCTCATTTGTTGCAAGCAGTAATTGCGCACTTTACTGTGATGCCACCGTCGATTTTGTCGACATTGATACCAGTACAGGCAATATGTCAGTAGCTGCTTTAACTGAAAAGCTAGCGGATGCAAAGCAAACTAATACCTTACCAAAGGTCGTGATCCCCGTTCATCTTGGCGGACAATCATGCGATATGAAAGCGATTAACACGCTAGCCGAACAATATGGTTTTAGCATTATTGAAGATGCATCACACGCAATCGGTGCACGCTTTGAAGAAAAACCAGTTGGCGCATGTCAATATTCTGACATCACGGTGTTTAGCTTTCATCCGGTCAAAATCATTACCAGCGCTGAAGGCGGCATTGCAACCACCAATAACCCGGAACTCGCACGAAAAATGCAGCGCCTTCGCAGCCATGGGGTCACCAACTTACCCGATGAAATGACAGAGCCAAGTCATGGTCCGTGGTACTATCAACAAATTGAACTCGGTTATAACTATCGCATGACGGAGCTGCAAGCGGCCCTTGGATTAAGCCAATTAGCACGCCTTGACGAATTTGTTACTACCCGTAATTCATTGGTAAGTGAGTACCTCACAGCTATTGACCCACTACCAGTGAGCGCATTAGTACAAAGTGAGCATATTTATTCATCGTATCATCTGTTTGTGGTTTTACTTGATGAAGAACATGCCGATAAACAAAAATCGCTTATTTGTGCATTGCGAGAAGCGGGTATAACCGCACATTTGCATTATATTCCAATCCATTTGCAGCCTTATTATGGCAAGCTCGGCTTTCAAAAAGGTGACTTTCCTAATGCCGAAAATTATTATCGCCGCGCAATCACTCTACCACTTCATCCAAATATGAATAGCACAGATATTGAGTTTATCTGTCACACATTTAACGACCTGTTATGAAGCTCGCACTAGGTACAGTTCAATTTGGTGTTGACTACGGCATTAGCAACCAAGATGGTCAAACGCCGCAGCAGCAAGTAAAAGATATACTCCAATATGCGAGCGAACATAATATTGACCTGCTCGATACCGCCGCAGCGTATGGCGAAGCAGAATCGGTACTTGGAAAATGCAACGGGCATCAATTTAAACTTGTATCAAAACTCCCGCCAATCGAGCTAAACCATGGCACGGCACTCGAATTTGCAGAAGCGGCTTTAAACAAATCATTAGATGATTTAAATACAACTTCGATTTATGGTTATCTGTTGCATCGCGCTGATGACTTAGCGAACTATCCTGAGCTTTTAGATTGGCTTAAAACCCAAAAACAACAAGGCATAATCGATAAAATTGGTGTGTCAGTGTATAGCCCGGAGCAGGCGCTCACTATTATAAACACACATCAAATCGAACTTATGCAAATTCCACTTAACCTATTTGACCAGCGCTTTATCACCTCAGGAGCGCTCGATATACTCAAAAACCATAATGTTGAAGTACATGTTAGGTCAGTATTTCTTCAGGGTTTATTGCTGCAACAAGAAAAGCACCGCAATGCGTATTTTGAACCACTTAACCCACATTTCGAATTGCTAAATTCATTAACACAAAAGCATCACGTTTCAACGCTCGCACTAGCCCTCAATTTTGTTTACCAACTTGAACAGGTTGATCAAGTGGTCGTTGGCGTGAATAACAAAGCACAGTTAACATCGATTATTGAGTCGTTAGATAGTGACTTGCCCGAAATCGATTGGCAGCGACTCAGTTGCGACAATCTCGCATTTATCGACCCAAGTCGCTGGCCCGTATAAATCCGAGTTGTTATTCACAACTTAGAATAATGTACTGCATCACCGTGACCCCATTCAATTAGCTCACGCGTTTTTGATGGGCCTAAATTAAATAAGCAATCAATCACACTTAAATGTGAAATAAACTCGCCGTACAATTGGGTGTATTCTGGATGTGTAAAGTTTTGATAAAAAACTTCTAAACCGTTTTGTGCAAGCGCGCCGCCGGGAACCGTTTCTTCAATATACGCTTTCGCTCCAACCGGAGACAAATAGTCAGTTGCACCTAAATGGCGACAAATATTAACCAGCTTTTCATCTTTCACGCCGGTCATTTCTGGCAGCGCTGACGCCACCACAAAATTACTTTTTAACCCGATGTAATCACAGAGTAACTTAATCAGCTCAATGTTAAATTCGCCGAGTAAATTTGTATGTGGCAACTCATAGTACGCCACTAACTTAGGATAAAGTTCGTCAAAAAAGGGCGTTTTGCGATAACACGTCGCCATGCTTTTTAAATGCTTTTTACGCCATGGGTGCCCTTTGGCAAACTCGGTGGTATTTATGTTTGCTGCCATGCGACCATTCGGCGTTGCTACCGCACAAGTAAGCATTAACTCACCACTTGCTCCTTTGATGCGATTACGTACATGCCAATCGCTTTTTTCAAGCTTTACATTATCTAAAAATACAAAGGTATCTGCACTATTAATCAAATCGAAATAGCCTAGCCAAGGCAAATAAGTTGGCTGCATTACACTCACGACCATTACATTACCACCTCAGCCGCAGTTTTATTGAGCTGCATCGTAAACTCATACGGAAAGCCGCCATCCTTGGTCACATAGTCGTGTTTCAGCAAAACATAGGGCGTTAACGTCAACTTACACTCTTCAAATAAATTAAGCGGTGAAATATAAAATAAACTTGGCTCTTGATACTCTACATAACTGGATAAAGCATTAAATAGTACTGACTTCGAACATGCTGCGAAGCTCATTGCTAAAGTTTTATCTAAAAACTGCCGATTGTCGTCCATTTTATTATTAAAAATACCGCTAATAAGCACATGATCATAACTTGTTGGTAATTGGTCTTTATAAATATCAAACTCGATAAAATCAGCCTTGGCATCATCTTGATAGGCCGATTGCGCGTGTTGAATAAACTCGGGCACAAAGTCGCAGCCTAAGTAGCGACCGGTAAAACCATGCGAACGTAAAAACGGCAGCATATCAGCCAGGCCACAGCCTAAATCAATTACATCATCATTGTTACTTATCAATGACAAGAATATCGCAAAGCGAACAGCTTGCGCCTCTTTTGACACATGCTGCACCGCCGCGGGCTCTGCACCATGTTTCTCATATAAACCTTGGTAATATGCTTTTAAATTTGTCATTGGGGTTGGTACTCGTTAATGCAATTGACCATGTCTTCTAATTGCTTTTTCGGCGTTTGGTAACGCACAAATAAATTAATCATGTCAGCGGCTATACGCTCTGCATTGGGACAATCTGCATTGGTTTGCAAATCACTTAAACTTTTATAATGGGTAGTAAATAACACATCGCGCTGGCTCGCATAGTGCAAAAACGCAGCTCTATTTTTGATAAAAAGCGGATAACGCCAATATACCAACTCTTGATTGTATTCACATTTTACAAAGTGTGGGTTTCGTATGTTTTCTTGCAAGTAGGCAATGTTTTCTTTTCGTTTTGCAACATACGTTGGCAACTCAGCGATACTTTTGTCGAGCAGCGTTAACACATCGTCGTTATCAAAGCGCGCAATTTGGTTTTGCCCTAAAAAATCTCGACTCGCTTGGTGCATTTTTTCACTGTTAACTAGCACTGCACCACCATAGCCTAAGTTAATCGGTTTATCGTAGCCAAAGCTAATCACAGACACATCACCAAAACTGCCAATGGCGTTACCATCAAAGGAGCCGCCATATGCCAAACAGGCATCTTCAATAAGTAGTACGTCGTTAATTTTAGCAAACTCGCTAATGGCCATCATATCGCAGTAGTGACCATAGCCATGTACCGCCAAAATTGCACTCACCTCGTCATTAAATACCGCCTCTATCTGCGCAACTTCCATTGAGAGTGAATCAAGTGATACATCGGCAAGTACAACATCAAACCCAGCCATTTGAATTGAAAAAAGAACAATTGGGCAACAACTAGCGGGTATAATCACCTTGCTATTTGGTGGTAAATCTGCACTTTTTAACGCAGTGATAATCGCCATGCTGCCCGAAAATGTTAATGTGGTGTACTCTCGCTCGCACAGCTTGGCAAGTTGTGATTCAATGCTCGTTATAACCACAATCGGATGTCCTTACGATAGCCTGATAAAGCAAAACCGCTGGGTTGGGCTAAAATTTCAGTCCGTCGAACGGTGTCTTCAAGGCGGCCAATTAAGTTTTGTAAATCATAAAAACGCCACTGCGAGTAGCGGTGAATATAGGGAATTTGTTGCTCGTAATCGAGATCACTACTGCCTTTGATTTGCGCTTCATATTCTGCGTCTAATAAATCTCCAAGCAAAATCATACCGCCAGGCTTTACGACACGGATCATTTCATTAATCACATCAAGTGCATATTGTTCACTCGGAAAGTAATGAAAAATGCTATAGCTCAGCAACTTATCAAATGAATTCGTCGCAAAGGGTAATTGATTCGCTTCGCCACAGTGGAACTCGCCTTGCGGCAACAACGTCTTTGCTTTTTTGACCATCGCTTCAGCATAATCAATACCCGCAATTGACGCGCAGTTTTGCGCCAAGTGAGACAACAATAAGCCACTCCCACAACCGACATCAAGTAAACGTTCACTTTCATTTAGTTGCAATTTTTTATTCACATCAAAAGCGAGCGCTCGCCAGTTTTCATCACTTTGCGGGCGACCAACTTGCAACTTAAAGTCGTCGGACTCAACAGCTTGTTGGTGCCATTCAGTTTGTTTAGTTAAAAATTCACTCATAAGATACCTCGAGAATGCGCCGTGCTAAATGCGATGTCGAATGTGTGCTAAACGCTGCTTGTTGGGCGTTAAACTGTGTCATATACTCGGCAGCTAAAAAGCGTTTCAAACGTTCAATTAGCACTTTACCGTCCGTTTCTTTGATATAACCAAGGTCATAACATAAACCTTCCTGTGCCAATATTTCGCTATCTATATGCTGTTCTTTGGTTTGTGACAGCGCACAATTGGGTCGCATACAAAAACCAGCTTCATACTTAGTCAATCCACCACCTGAAATAACAATATCAGCAGTTTGGTATGCCGCTGCCATATTTGACACAAACGAACTTTGTTCCAATAAATTATTTTTGCAGTGCAATGCGAGCGGCTCGTGCGCAACAAGTACGATATGTTTATCGCAAACCAGCTTATCGAGCGCACTTATCAATTTATTTGCAATATTAAAACGGTCTTGTGCACCAATGAAAACCAGAATATGTTTAAAATCAGCTAATGGCCCATTTTTGAGTGCGTTTTCACGAACCGCAACTAAGTCTTCTGAAAACGGGAAATACGCTAAGTCCAACAAATGGCGATCGGTTACCTTGCATTGCGTTGCCGCCTGGCAGCGAAAATTAACTATTTTAGAGATAAAATCAAAGTTGTACTGATCAAAATCATCGATTGCAACAAGTAAAAAGCCGCATTCAGCAAGCTTTTGCAATTGGGTTTGCGTGTTGTGATAGTCATCACACACAATAACCGTGCCAGCACTCAGGTGCTCTACGCTTTCTAAGGTTGAAATTTGATTTCGTGCTAATTGCGACATCGCAAACGCATCGTAACGACCCCAAAAGTGAACTTGGGCTCCTTGTTTTACAAGCGCAACAGCAATATTTAAACAACGAGAAAAATGCCCTAACCCGGTTTTTTTGGTGCCATGACAATACATCACTACATTAGTCATGTTGACAAAAATCCATAATTTCTTGATGCGCCAATTTTAAAACGTCACTTTGCAGCCAGCAGCGGCCACTAAATCGACCTGACAAAATAAAGTTATCAAATGCCGCGTTTAAAGTGTCGCACTGTGCTTTTGTCGCGTCGCTAAACGCATGTGTAGGCACCGGAAACGTATTATGTATGGTTTGCTTCAGACTTGATAATACCTGAGCTTTTTCATCAATCAGACCCATCGACTTTAAATCAGCCTCACCTTTTTCTAATGTAACGCTGTCTGCTTGTTCTTTGCTACTAAGCACTTCAGCCGTGATCTGATACACATCGTTTTGACGGATATTATGATACAAGGTGATTCTAAAAATGGGTGAGCTTGCATCCCAATTCCACACATAATGCGCAATGTCATTATTCGGTTTTTTGTCAAAAGTATAGTGCAGCACATTCGCTGTTCTAAATTGAACAGGCGCAGATGGGATAGTTAAGTTCGCAGCTTTGAGAGCAAAAACAGGCGGTGCACTCCAATACACAAGTTCGCAAGGTTGGCTTTCGCCACCATTGATTACGACCTCACAAATGCGTTTATCACGGCTCTTAATTTCTGTAATCTGGCTTTGGTAGCGAATACTAACTCCCATTTCAAGAGCACGTTGAGTCAAACTATCAATCCAGGTCTGCGCCCCTAATTGGCCTTTCGGATAAAAATACTCAGCCATCGGCAAGTTTTGTGATTTCAACAACGCTTCATATTCAGAGGCACTGTGAAAACCCAGCTTGCTATCAAAAGCCGGCATAGATTTGAGTGTACGGGTTGTTTCGGGATCAAACGCCTTGATGCGACCTGCGCCAAAGTAATTAACCCCAGTTTTAACCGCTAAGTCATTACAATCAACATTGTCACCATAGAGCTTTTCGATAACCGGCTTAGCTAAATGGTGATAAAATATCTCACCGAGAGTCGACGTTAGATAGGTTGCAATGCTTTTGCTATTTGGGCTCTCAGTTAGACTCATAAATTCGCCAATACCTTGATGATAAAGCGCGTTAGGTAATTTACGTGCATCAATCGTTTGGGTTGAATTATCCCACTGACCCCGAAAATAATTCCCCGTCACCAAAGGCGATAAAGCATGCCAATTATTAGCTAACTCTTGCTTATCGAATAAGATGTCATCAATCTCTGGATTACCTGTTTTTTCTGGAATATGAGTGCCCTGATCATAGCGGTTGCCGGCACTATCAGTCACACTACTTAGTAATCCGCCGAGGTGCTCACCTTGTTCAATTAAAATAACCTCTGTAAAGTGTTTTTTAAGCAGCATCGCAGCCGTTAAGCCACTGATCCCACCGCCTACTACTACACACGATTTCATACTAAGGCTCCACCAGCTGGTCAACTAATTCAAAGCGCACGCGATCGCCTAATTCCACATCGGCTAATACATGTTTACCAATCACATCATCGTAATACTTAGTATGTAAACCAAAGCCTGGTCGCACCGACTGAATATCCTGTTCAGAAATCACATCACCGGCTTTTAAAGCGCGCGAAAAGTACAGCGAACGCCGCGCCAAAATATTTTTTTGTGCCGATTGGGTAATGGTGTAGTCAACACATCCAATTGCTTTTTCTGCATCTCGCACCGCATCAACCATTTGCTTAAATTCACTTTCATCAAGAGAGAAAAAGGCATCTACAGACTCATCACTTTTGTCTAAAATAAAGTGTTTTTCAATTATCTTCCCGCCGAGCGCGATACTGGTGATGGGAGATACCAAACCTAAAGTATGATCCGAGAGCCCAGCCACACACTCAAAGCGCGTCGCAATATCTGAAATAGTCGCTAAATTACACTCCGAAAACGGCGTAGGATATGCAGTGGTACATTTTAAAATTGCTAACTGCGTGCAACCAAACTGTCGCAGTGTTGTTACGGCCAGCTCAATATCTTCCAAATTGGCGATACCGGTTGATAAGATCACCGGTTTGCAAGTCTGCGCCACTCGTTTTAACAGTGGAATATCGGTAATTTCAGGCGAGGCTATTTTATAAACGGGAGCATTTAACGACTCAAGCAAATCAACCGCTGAGGCGTCAAACGGTGATGAAAAGATATCCAGTCCAATTTCATTGGCAACCTCAAATAGGCGTTCATGCCACTGCCACGGCGTATACGCTTTTTCATACAGCGAATACAAGGATACATGTTCTTGCCACGGGTTGTCAGAGGGCAAACAAAAATCTGGCTTAGTGCTATTCAACGTGATGGTATCAGCGCGATACGTTTGCAATTTAACCGCATCGGCGCCGGCCGCTTTTGCTGCATGTAAGATGGCAATTGCTTGCTCAAGCGACCCACCGTGATTGGCCGACATTTCGGCAATAATATAACAAGGTTGGCCATGCCCGACCATTCGCTCATTAATTTTAAATTGATTCACTGTGGCCTCCGCTTTTATCTTGTTCAAGTGAAATCGCTAACCCTTCATTACGCACAATATGCTGATTCAGCGCTTTAATTTCGGGGTTATTATCAAAAAACGCTTTCACATCGCTGTAGTTCATAGCAACTGGATTTTCATTGGCAATATAAAATGCGTCAATCACTTGCCAGTCTTCAATGGTGTCTAAGGTGTAGCGGTAATGACTGTCATCACAGCTGTTTTCCATTTGCGCGACGACATATCGGTTTGCGTTATTCTCATAAAAATGTAATGTCACGTGTTCTAATTCCGATGGACGTAATTGAGCACATTCGAGTTCCGCCAAACGCGCTGCATCGATAACTTCGCAATCAACCCCTTCGGCAAAACGCTCACTTAAATAAGCGTAATCGGCACTTTGATGCTTAAGCGATTCAATCAAATTATCGCAAATTGTAGCATCGACAAGCGGACTATCACCTGTTATCCGAACCACATAATCGCATGGATACACGACGAGTGCATCTTGAAAACGTTTCAGCACATTATCTTCATCCCCTTGAAATACTGGAATGTTGTGCGCTTTAAGTAAGTCAACCAAGGGAATATTTTCCTCGTTGGTTGAAGTCAACACCACGATTTTATCGAGTTTTTGGCTCAATCTAAGGCGTTCAACAATGTGCAAAATAACAGGTTTGCCCGCAAGAGGTTTTATCACTTTACCAGGTAAACGCGATGACCCCATTCTCGCTTGAATAAACGCAAACGTCGTCATTAATTTAACCTCTGAAAACCACTGTGGCACACGCTATTTTCAAGCAAACTTGTTAAGTCGGTGCCATTGTTTATTTCATTTTGAATAAACATAAACACGTCACGTACTGCACTTAAATATTTATCAACATAGCTTGACGTATGCGCAATTGATAAATAAATCACGTTGCTTGCCAAAAAGCCCCGTTTTAGCATTTCTTGTGTAAACAAGGTTTTTGTGGCAAGTGGATCGTCCCCTGGGAAAATAAAAATCGGCACACTATCAATACCAATTATCTTAAGTTCAAAACCTGTTTCTTGAATGACGGCTTCAAGTCCAAGCTTTAACTGCTTACCGATCTCATTCAGTTGTGCCGGTACGTCATCTCGTTCAAATACTTCGAGCGTTTTAAGGGCCGCTACAAACCCGACTCTTTCGGTCCAGTACGAGCTGCTAATAAAGGATTGTTGTGCCGCGTCCATCACCACATGACGACCAATAACAGCGCCAATTGGATGGCCGTTACCAAGCGCTTTACCGAGCACACAAATATCCGGCTCAATGTCCCAAAGTAAATGCGATGCGCCAGTATTTAATCGAAATCCTGATGAAATTTCATCGAAAATAAGGACCACATTATGTTTATCACACAAATTTCTGACTTCACGAATAAACGCCAAGTCTGGTTCGCCATGACGAAAAACTTCCATCATCACCACACCTAATTGCTGGCCATAGTGTTCAATAATGTGTTTAAAACCGTCAATATCACCTTCTTTAAACGGCACCACAGTGCCGCCCAACTGCTGCGGTACGCCTGCCGGTTGTAGCCCTGGCAATAACTGTTCATCAAGGTTTTCTTTGTTTTTGATATTGGTCGCTAAATACCAGTCATGCCAACCGTGATAGCCACAAAACGCAACCACATCGCGTTTGCTATAGGCTCGCGCAATACGAATAGCCAAGGCACATGATTCACCACCAGTTCGCGTAAAACGTGCGGCGCCAGCCCAAGGGTGTATATCAAGTAACTTTTTAGCTAACTCAACTTCTTCCGGGCAATTTAAGCTCGACATAGAACCATTTTGAATCGCGTTAATAACCACCTCTGATACTTCAGGGTGTGCGTAACCTAATGAGCTAGTGCCAATACCCATAATCGAAAAATCATAATAGTGATTGCCGTCAAGATCCCACACTTCGCAGCCTTTCGACTTACTATAATAAGCAGGCCAGGCCTCAGGCAAAAACATTTCCGCACGTTTTGACAGCAACTGATTACCGCCCGGAATAATTTTTTTAGCTTGTTGCCACAGCTGAGCGCCGGAATTATCTTTAAGAGACAAAATTTAAACCTCACAATTCATTGTTTTTCGTGTATTCATCTGCAATATTTACACCAGCTTGATTCAATTTCAGTGTAATAACAATGACATCAGATAAAAAGCGATTATTTATATTTGTGCACGACATCGGTGCAGCGCAAATAATAAAAACCATCTATACCTTGTTATCGGCACGATATGACATAAGTTTATGTGCAGCAGCCACTGCGCAGGGCTATTTACGTCGTTTTAAGTCCCTTGCAATTACTGCCACGTATACCGCTGATGATGCAATTTGGCAGGTTAAACACATCAATCCACACACTCTGCTTTTAGGTACAAGTAATCACAACCAAATAGAGCCGCAGCTAATCTTATTCGCTAAAAAACATCATATTGATACGGTTTCGTTTGTCGACCAATGGCAAAACTATCAACAGCGCTTTCTCTATGGTGAAAAGTATATTCTACCGAATAAAATCTTACTACCTGATGTAAAAGCAAAAAACGAGCTTCAACAAGCGCTAGGCACAGATTGTAAATTGCAGTGTGTTGGCCATCCCTACTTAGCGTTCATTAAGTCTAAGCGTCTTACCAAACGAAAACCAAGCAACACCCTCAAACTGCTCTTTATTTGTGAGCCTATTTCAACTTCATTAACGCGCCAAGAAATTGCCAAAAAGTATGGCTACGACGAAAAAAGCGCAATAAATTTGCTTAAAAAAGTTTGTGCTAACTTACGAATAGAAACAACACTGACAATAAAACGCCACCCCAAAGAAAATAAAAACAAACGACATTTAACTAAAGAAAGGTGTGTTTATTTACCGCTCTCACACGACGACCTGCAATCATACGATATGATTATAGGCATGAATTCGACCCTACTTATTGAGGCCTATCTACTCGGGCTAAACGTAATTACGCTGCAACCGAACTCCGAAAAACACGTCGACCATTGCATGCTGAGTCGTTTAAACTATATTCCACGCAACACCACCCAATTTGACATGTTAAAAGCAATTAAACAACGGCCCACACCGAACCGTCGTCGTCTTGCATTTTGCAATTACGCCCCCTTTGATTTTATTAATGCAATTGAACATCAATAAATAGGATTTCATCGCGCTGGTTAGCACGTATTTTTTTAGGATGCATAAAACCTGGCAGGTGTGTATGTACACAAAGCGAAGTCTAGTCCTTCAACATCTTTTTAAACTCATCAAGGTATTGTTGGTGTTTATTTTGATGCCATTGACTCATCGATTTAGATTTTTCTAGCGCAATAGACTGAATATTAATTGCTTTTTTTACGTCTCCTTGTTCAGCAAGAGCCTTAGCCAAAGATGCGTATGCATATGCTGAATTGGGATAAAGTTCAGTTACCTTAGTGTATATCTCAAGCGCTTCTTTTGGATTTTGAATCTCTTTTGATTTAGCAAGAGACTTTAATGAGCCTTCTGCCGATATTTCAAAACCATATTTATGTTTTGATAGCGTTTTATAGTATTCAATGATCGCATCTACGCCACGCTGTGAGATCTCTGAATTAGCAGGCAAGTCTTGATGGATATCATTAAATAAGGTTTCAATACCATTTAAAAGAGTCACTACAGGGCGAGACATATAATAATGATCTTCACTATTATTGGCGTGCCACGTTAGCTTGCGGTTAGTCTGCTTAGATAAATAATTTTCAAATTGTTTAAACGACTCTCTATGCGCTTTTTCATAGTTGTGGTTACCAATTGTCATATAGAGGAATTTCAAGCCATCGTAAGATATCCCGAGCTTAGTTGGCGCGTCCGTTAAAACACGGGCAAAGTCATTGTTAAGTGTTGGGCTTGCTATTAGGTATGCGTCAAACAGACTGGGTCTATTTAACAAGGTATATAAGCCAAGCGCACCGTTACTCATAAAACCATTAAATATTCTGTACCCGTTAGTTCGATATTCTTCGTCGACCTTTTTCAATATTCCTTGCTGAAGAATATCTAAGATACGTTGATCACTTGGGTTGGAAACTAAATTTTCGAATACTGCCGCAAATTCAGCATTATAATCAGCAGGAGTAACTACGATTGTTTTTAACCAGGGCCATTCACCATTGTGACTCAACCAATCATGCATACCACTAATTACCGGCTGGCTTCTAGGGTGCATATCAAAAAGTACAAAGTATTTTTTGTTACTCTCTTTCTCATATTTGTGAGGAAGAGTAATGTTGTATTTTATCGAAGATTTAAACCCTTCAGGTTTTATTTCAATCGTCTCTATCGGATTTAAAGATTCAATATCGACTGCCAAACATGATAGCGACATTAAAACTAACACCAGCAAAAAAATGTGTTTCACGTAGTTTCCTTATTGTTCTTAGTATTCTGTTCGTTAGATTTAAAGTTGACTTAGATAAATCCATTCGACGTCACGATAGCACTAAAAAAACGATTAGTTCCACACTTTTGTCACAGCCCTTTGTGCGCGACTTTTAACAGAGGACGATAATGTATGAAAGTAATATGAAGGTAAAATAAAGGCGGATAATTTTGTTTTGCGCAATCAAGCCCTATCAATCCATAGTGGTCTGCCAACAATTGTCTAGCTAGAGAACTATAATCTATAGCCTAGGCAAAGTACTCTATTGATAATACTGCAAGATTAAGGTGGTTATTTAGATAAATTTAAACGCATATATAAACCATCTTGCGTTTCTTTGTAGTGTTCAAAACCGAGCTTTTCATAGGCGTGAATTGCCGGGGTATTATCTTGCTCAACACCCAATAGAATTTGCTCTATGCCTAGGTGTTGCTGCAAATATTTGGTGGTAGCCGATATCACTTCACCAGCAACACCTTTACCACGCCACAGTCTTTCGCCTATTAAAATCCCCATAGTGGCTTGTTTTAACTCTAAATCAATCGGTTCGTATTTAATGTTTCCGATATGTTTGTCTTGACAGTAAATACCAAAAAACAAGCAATCGGTGCGATTGCTTTTTTCTTCTATATAATTTTTAAGTTGTGCCAGAGACTCGGCACGCGTGGCGATAAACTGCTGTGTTGTTGTGTCGTTAAACCAACTTAAATAGCGTTCACTCGCGTCAGTTGGGGTTAATTCTTTGAGCGTAAAGCGCTCACTGGTAATGGAAACCAAATTAACCCCGCTTCAAATTAAATTGACGGTTTACTATAGTCAAAACTATAGTCACTGAGCTTATCCCAACGTTCTCGGTAGTTTTGCGGTGCATCTTTCAAAAAGGCAATCCACAAATCGAGGGCTCGTTGATAGTAAGGAATAATTTCTTCATCGTTGCCAAAGTTATACAGTGTACTTAACAATACTGACGACGTATAAAGCGCTTCACCTTCAAGTATGAGATACAAATGAACGTAGCGACCCCCGGTTTTAAATGAATAAAGGTAACGCAAACTTTCTAATAAGTTAGCAAGCGCCTCACTGCGGTTCGCCATTGGTTTCTCTAAAAACTCAACCATAATGCCGCAGATTTGTTCAAAAACATCAAAGTCTAATAACGACTTGAGATTCAAATCGGTATCAATCTCTTTAAAAGAAGACGTTTTAATGATGTTAATCACGTCATTCTTATTACCTGAGTGTTTAAGTAAAATATCATGGGAACGAAGCGGAATGGTATGTTCAATATAAGTACCGTCACTACAGTTAAAGCATGACAGCCCTGTATCTTTAAACGAGTCGAGCAAACGCTCCATTTGCTCTTTGCCGGTATGCATAAAGTGATCAGTTATCACCGACTCGGCAAAGTTACCTGGTACCCGAATTTCTTTACCCATTTTAAGTGGTTTATGTACCGTTGAGCCCGACTGGTTATAGTAATAACTCGATTTAGAATGATGGTGATCAGGGTCTACATAGCCATTATCCACACCAAATAAATAAATTTGTTTAAAACGCATGGCGGTAAAAAAGCTCAGAGCCGTATTACCCACCAGCGGATTACAATAACCTATCGTAGGTGTAATTGTTTGATGCTTTAAAAATTCACCGAGATGAAACAAGCTCGTGCCCGCTTCATTACCTTTTAATGCAACGCCACACCAACCAAACAAATCTAATACTTCTGGATACATCACATTCAATACCAGCAAGTTCATTTGCTGTCTTTGCTCATCGGTTAACATGTAACTTAAAAAATCATGAGTCGCTTTCGTACGCTCGAGTGCCACATGAAAATCAGGAATGATGCCATGTTGGATTAAAGCTGTTGACGCCGAATTACAAGCGACTACGATAACCTTGTCTTGGTACGATTTTATGGTTTCGATATCGTTATCAAGCGACGGTCCATTGGCCACGATGAAAATTGGATAATCGGCAATGTCTTTTGGTACATGCAAGTCTCTTGCAATCACCGAAATATCCTTTTCGGTATTTTTTACGGTGTGCGCAATACTCAGTAAGGCGTCATCGTAAAAGCCCCAGCCCATAAAAAACTGGTGAAAATTCAAACGTATTTCAGCAATTAAATCATTAATCTTTTTTGACGGATAATGTTGATAAAAATAAGAGTGCGCAATACTGTATGCACCAATGTGTTGAGCACGCTGATATAGGGTTTCGTATAATTCATCTTCGTGAACACCCACCCCCAAGTACAAAGCGCCGCCTTGCTTATCAACGGTTTCAATAAAGTGTTTCCAATCAAATGAAAATAAACTCGCAAAAAAGTAATCTTCATTGGGCTCAAAAATACTAATGTAAGCCGCGGTTGTACTTTCAACTAAGGTTTGCAGATGATAGCCAAGACCAACACCAAAAATCACCATACTCGGTATATGTTTATCAAGTTGTTGGTTTTCAGGCAATGCATCTTTTGCACTGTTATAAACGGCGCCAATATTTCGCATTAAATCGACATGTAAAAAGTTCGTTTCATTAACCAAGTGTTCAACGGCAGATTGATTAATGCGGCTGAGCTCAGGTTTGTTCAACGATGCAGCGACTTGCTTGGCAACTTGCTCGACCGGATCCGGCGAATACATAGGAACGGCTGTATCGTAATCAATTAGGTTGGCACTGCCATTTTCATTGACAAAAATTTGAAATTTTTCGCTTGGGTTATGCGTCAAAAATTTGTCGAAAATGTCTGGAAAATACTCTTTAAACGCGAGCATGTTATTTTCAAACATCAAATTAGCACGTTCGGCAAAAATTGCGTCGCGCTCAACCGCATCTTGCGCGGCATTTAACGTTTGTGTGAGTTCATCAAATTGCTGTTCTAAAGAGGTCATAATGAAAATCTATGTATGTTGAGTATATTTAGATAGTTTTGCGCTATTGCGTTTAAACTGCGTCAACTGTGACGCAATTTCTTTTTTCTCATCTTGCAAAACTTGCACCAAATTTCCAAACTGTTCTAACGCCAATTCAAGTTGTTGTGTTTGTTCTGAAGTAGTTACAGGCTTGGCAACAAGTGCGCTAAAGCAGGTTTTGAATTGAGCGGTCAGCGAATGGCATAGCGCATGGTCTTTTTGCGCTATCGCCGCCTCAAGTTCGGTTAATATACCAACCAAATTATCCTGCATGCGCACCCGCTTGGGTATCCGTTTGCGAATTAAGCGTTTGGTCGCGTACTTCTACTGGAATTGCGTCCCACCCCGACTTAATTTCTTTAATGAGTGTAGAAACCTCTTCAACAATTTCAGGATCGTTTTGAATACTGGCATCAACAAGGCGTTCTATCATATATGAATACAGCGCATATAAGTTATCAATCACCTCGCCGCCAACTTCAAAGTCAAGACAACTGCGCAGGCCTTCAATAATTGCACTCGCACGTGATAAATGTTCTGCTTTAGCTTCTAAGTTTTTGCGCTCGATTGAAACTTTTGCCATAACCAGCTTCTCAATTGCCCCTGCCATCAGCATTTGGATTATTTGATAGCGATCGGCACCGGCTACTTTGGTTTTAAGCGCTTCTTTTTGATAGTTTTTTACTTTAGCGTTGTACATAAATTACCCTTTATTTTTTGGACGACGTAAACCCAGGTAAACTTGATAGCTGAGCACTTAAATAAGATTGAGTCGATTGCATTTCTGCAAGCAACACATCGAGCGAAGAATATTGCTTACGCAGCCTAACTTCGAGCTGCTCCATGCGATATTCATGATTTGCCACATCATCTTCTAAATCATCGAGTTGAGAATTGAGTGACGTTTCACGCTCTTTAATAATACCCTTTGAATCAATATAGTTATCAATCAAACCTTGAAATTGCGCCGCAATCCCATTTTCTCCAGCAAAAACCTCGCCAACTTGATCGTAATAATCGTCAAGTGACTCATTTACACTGCGAACTAAGCTCGATTTTTCCAAATAACCCTCTTTATCGATGCCTAAACCGATATCAAATAAGGTTTCAAATGGTTCAACACCCGATAGCGGTGTAGACAAAGAGGAGTTCAATTGATTTTGCAACGCGCGCATTGACGCATCGCCATTGAGAGGGTTACCGATGCGTGTTTGAAAGCCAATATTGCCAATCAAATTGTTGTAGTTAGCAATAAACTCATCGATAAGCGTATTCACTGCCGTTTTATCGTAATCAATATTAATGCGTGATGTTTCGTTGTTTTCGCTTTCTTTGATCGCTGTGATCGTCATGTCTTGCACAGCATTGGTAAATGTATTTGAATCGTTTTGAATAGTTATGCCATCCACTTTAATAATGGCATCGCTCGCTTGGTCTTCAACCGCAATGGCCAATCCGCCTGCGCCGCCGCCATTAGCAACCGTAGATACCCCATCAAGTTCAGCAATGTCATTAGTAACAACCAAGTCATTACCCAGGCCAGTTTCGTTTGAAGTTAATACCAATTTTGATTCCGTACCGGTGTTAATAATATTGGCAATGACACCAAAATTGGTATTTTCGTCGTTAATTGCATTTCTAACATCTTCAAGTGTCGCACCTGCCGATAAATTGACGCTAAAGTTTGAGGCCCCTGCTGCAAGCGTTAATGTACCACCCGTTGTCGTTACAACATCGGAACTCGCCGAGTAACCTGTTGCCGATACAGCGCGGCTACCTTGCGCGAGTTGCACCACTTCCACATCAAACTTACCAGCAGTTGAATTAGAAGTTGTTGATACACTTATTAAATCGCCAGAGCTTGGTTGGGTGAGCGTTGCGGTACGCTTATTAAAGTTTTCTATATCACTTAGTTTTTCAACGGTCGATTCGAGCTGAGAAATCGCTGAGCTAATCGCGTCGATAGAGGTGAGTTCTTTTTGAATTGATTCTTCTTTTTTGATAAAAGCTTGCATTTTAGGCACATTTTCCGCATCGATAGAAGCCTTGATAATGCTTTCTAAATCTAAGCCTGAACCTACCCCTGCAGAAGTTATTGATGCCATAATGTGCTCCTACTAAAAAATAGGGAACCCTATTTAGACTGAGTCATTAAATAAAATTCCCGAACTACTAGTTAATTTATCGGCCAAGTTTTCGATTGCTTTAGCAACTTCACGAAATTCTTGCGACGGAATCTCACGAATTACTTCATCGCTGCCCTTATCGACCACTTTAACAACGGGTGGATCGCCGAGCTCGTCAAACTCAAATACTAAGTTAGTCGACTGCACAGGAATGAAATCATTTATTTTTTGCAGGTTATCTTTTATTTCCGCAAAAAACTCTTCTGATTGTTCAATTACCGAGTCAACTTTTGTATCTGCTTGTTCTGGCCTAGTATCTGCTTTCACACCTTGGTCAACGTTAGCAAATTTTGCGCCAACATCAACTTTCGGAACTTGCCCATTATTGGTTAAGTCGACAGTAGAAAGCAGTGTTTCTTGTATCGTATTCATACTGTATGACCTCTTAATAGATTAAGTATAGCTAACTATCAATTGCAGTGGCAGTTAGTTGCCACTGTGATTGATAGCTAACCAGCAAAATCAAATTAACCTAACAACGACAATGCCACTTGAGGACGCTGATTAGCTTGGCTCAAGATAGACGTACTTGCTTGTTGCAGAATCTGATTACGTGTTAATGCCGCAGTTTCTGCCGCAAAGTCAGTATCACGAATACGTGAACGTGCAGCGCTCAAGTTTTCAGATACATTGGCTTGGTTACGAATCGTAGACTGGAATCGGTTTTGAACCGCACCCAGTTCCGCACGCTTTTTATCAACCACAGCAATCAGTGAATCCATACCGGCCATAACCACTTGGGCGTTAGTCTGAGTTGATACGCTCACCGCAGTTGCAATAAAGGTATTTGCGAATGTTTCAGTAATCGCCGCACCATCGATATCAGACACACCAGATGCAAGCGCTGACAGCTCATTACCTGTTACCGCACTGGCAACCCCAGCAATACCCGACAGTGTGAAACCGCCATTTGCCGATACACTGTTAATTGTTGCCGTACCACCAACACTTTGCATACTAAAGCCAATCGTTTGCACAGCATCAGCACCCACTTGGAAGCTCGCTTCATAAGAACCATCAAGTAAGTTTTGACCACCAAACGTTGTATCTTCAGCAACACGGTTTACTTCTGATGACAATGAACGAATTTCTTCTTGAATCGCTAAACGGTCTTCATCGGTATTTGAACCATTCGATGCTTGTTGTGCCAAGGTACGAATACGCTGGAACATACCGGTAATTTCATCCATCGCGCCTTCAGCAGTTTGCGCTAATGAAATACCATCGTTGGCGTTACGAATACCTTGGTTTAGACCATTGATTTGGCCATTCAAACGGTTTGAGATTTGCAGACCTGCTGCGTCATCTTTTGCGCCGTTAATACGCAAACCAGACGATAAACGCTGGAAAGACGTATCTAACGCATTGCCAGACTGCGACAATTGACGTTGAGCATTTAACGAGCTCACATTTGTATTTACGTATAAAGCCATATTTGCCTCCGCTTTATTATTTAGTATGGAATTACGTTATGTACCCCTACATAAAGTAAAACCACGAATTAGAGTCCCAATTTCAGTTCTCTAATCCCGTTATCGACAACTTAACAACAACCTTTAGGAAAAAATTAAACTTTTTTTCAATTTTTTTATTTTTCCCCAAAAAATAATGTTTCAGGCACAAAAAAAGCTTCCAGTTGGAAGCTTTTTTGTGCTGTTAAACTTATTAACCCTGCAGTAGACTCAATGCAGCCTGCGGTCTTTGGTTCGCTTGACCAAGAATCGTCTGGCTCGCCTGTTGTAGTATTTGCGCACGGGTCAATGCCGCAGTTTCTTTCGCAAAATCCGCATCTTTGATTCGTGATTTCGCAGCACTTAAGTTTTCAGAGATATTTGCTTGGTTTCGGATCGTCGATTGGAATCGGTTTTGAACTGCACCGAGTTCAGCTCGTTTTTTATCAACCACCGCGATTAGCGAATCAATACCCGCCATCACAACTTGTGAATTAGATTGAGTTGATACACTAATTGCGGTTGCAATAAAGGTATTAGCAAATGTTTCGGTAATCGCTGCGCCGTCAATATCCGACACACCAGATGCCAATGCAGATAATTCATTACCGGTTACCGCACTGGCGATACCTGCAATCCCTGATAAGGTAAAACCACCGTCTGCCGACAAACTGTTTATCGCAGCTGTCCCGCCAACATTTTGCATACTAAAGCCAACCGTTTGCACGGCGTCCGCACCAATTTGAAAACTTGCCGAATAGGAACCGTCAAGTAAGTTACGACCACCAAATGTCGTATCTGTTGCAACACGGTTAATTTCTGAAGACAACTGTCGAATTTCTTCTTGAATTGCTAAACGGTCTTCATCAGTATTGGAGCCATTGGCAGCTTGTTGCGAAAGCACACGCATACGTTGTAGCATCGATGTCATTTCATCCATCGCACCTTCAGCTGTTTGTGCAAGTGAAATACCGTCGTTGGCATTACGGTTACCTTGGTTTAAACCTAAGATTTGTGATTGTAGGCGGTCTGAGATTTGCAAACCAGCAGCATCATCCGCAGCACTGTTGATACGCAAACCTGAAGATAAACGTTTAAATGAAGTGTCTAAATCATTTCCTGAACGTTCTAATTGACGCTGTGCATTTAATGAACTGACATTCGTATTTACAAATAAAGCCATAATTTACTCTCTCTATCTCTTTTATATATGGTTAGATATGAGTTACCCAGGTCATTAGCATTAATACAATGCGTTGATTTCGCCTAATTAGGGTTAGGTAATTATTTGCCGCATTAACAACTTAACTGGCAAATAGCGACCGTTTTCCTACATATCATTCTCTCGATAAAGATCAGTACAATTTACGTGCCAAGATCAAAGGGATCAGCTAAAATAAAAAAAGGAGTGCAATGCACTCCTCAGTGAGATAGTTTGAGAGTAAATATCACAAATTTAATGCTTACATTAGTTTGACGCTAATCTTGGCATTAAATTTGCTTTTAAATCATTGTTCAAGAGCAACTTGCTCAGAACACGTGATAGGATATTAAGCAGTTGCCTCCGCTTTAATGTCCATTTTATGTGCCCTTATCTATTACCCCATCTGATGAGGGCACAATTCCTCTTACCTTTAGCCTAATATTATCCTAGTAGACTTAATGCCGCTTGAGGACGTTGGTTAGCCTGACTCAAAATCGTTTGGCTAGCTTGCTGTAGGATTTGGTTACGAGTCAACGCTGCTGTTTCAGTTGCAAAGTCCGCATCTTTGATACGTGATTTTGCAGCATTTAGGTTTTCAGAAATATTCGCTTGGTTACGAATCGTTGATTGGAAACGATTTTGTACTGCACCGAGTTCTGCACGTTTTTTATCAACAACCGCGATTAATGAATCCATACCTGCCATAACTACTTGCGCATTTGTTTGAGTCGATACACTCACTGCCGTCGCAATAAAGGTATTAGCAAATGTTTCAGAAATTGCCGCACCATCGATATCTGATACACCAGAGGCAAGTGCTGATAACTCATTGCCCGTTACCGCACTGGCAACCCCTGCGATACCTGAAAGGGTGAAACCGCCATCCGCTGATAAGCTATTGATTGCAGCTGTGCCGCCAACCGTTTGCATACTAAAGCCGATAGTTTGTACTGCATCTGCACCAACCTGGAAACTCGCTTCATATGAACCATCAAGTAGATTCTGACCACCGAATGTCGTGTCTGTTGCGACACGGTTTACTTCTGATGACAGTGAACGAATTTCTTCTTGAATTGCTAAGCGGTCTTCGTCTGTATTTGAACCGTTTGACGCTTGTTGAGCGAGAGTACGAATACGTTGGAACATACCTGTAATTTCATCCATCGCACCTTCAGCAGTTTGCGCTAATGAAATACCGTCGTTCGCATTTCGGTTACCTTGATTAAGACCATTAATTTGTGATTGTAAACGGTCTGAAATTTGAAGACCTGCCGCATCGTCAGCTGCGCTGTTGATACGAAGACCTGATGATAAACGCTTAAATGAAGTATCTAGTGCGTTACCTGAATTCATTAACTGACGCTGTGCATTTAATGAACTAACATTTGTATTTACATAAAGTGCCATGACTCATTCTCCCGAAGTAATAACTTTACTTACTGTCAAACATTCTCGTTAATGACTAACAACACATGAACCTTTTGTTTTTTGCATTATCAATCAAGTTACTTTTTGTATCGGGAGGTCAAAAAAATCCTTTAGAGTTTTTTTTGTTTTTTTTATTTATTAATAAATATCAAATAGATAGATTAACAATGGATATCTCAGAATGTGCATTATCGGCGGGCAAAAGAAATACTTTAATTATTTTTATAATTTTTTATCATTTAAAATAAAAACAAAGAGTTAGCATTAACTAACCCTTTTTTAAGTCATATCTATAATTTTTGTTAAATAATGCTAATTATCTGATGTAATCGAATAGACTTAATTGCGCTAGTCGGCCAAATGTTGCCTGCGACGCTTGTAATGCGGTTTCCTCTTTTGTTAACTCAGTAACCGCTTCTGCCATATCTAACTCAACTAAATTCGCTTTTGATTCTTTGTGATTAATATTTATATCACTGGTTGCATCAAAAATTCGTTGAGTCACGTTCAGTCGTCCACCTACTCCGGCCTGTGTAATTGAAACGCGATTTAGCGCATTGGTAAAGCCCGTAATACCGTCTGCAAGTTCCTCTTTGTAATCTTGATTGCTGAGGCTCGGATCGTTTAATCCTGCAATTAAGTCCTCTAAGGTGTTTAGCATATTTTTCTTTTCAGGTGGAGCTAGACTAAAAGCCGCAAATCCAGGTGCTGTTCCTTGTAAACCAATCTCCATGCCCTCAAATCGAATGGCATCACCTGTGTAATTTCCTGATGCTAGTGTGTTACCAGCCAAGGTTATAGTGTAAGTATCCGGCGCCCCAGGTGTTAAATTAACTTGTAAGTTATTATTGCCCGGCACGAGTGCATCATAATTCGCTTTATGAAATGCATCAAAACGTGCCTGCTCTTGTACATAAACATTACCTGATGTCACACCACCCCCTGGTGTCACTGTATTGGCAGCCACATTTAACCGCGCATCCACATTTTCAAATGCATCATTGCCGTTATCGCTCGAGCGAACAGTTACACCCACTGCTAGCTTCATTTCATGATTGCCTTGGTCGCCATTATATACATAACGTCCAGTCGACGAGTCAAAGGAATATGTTTGATTGTTGTCTTGATAACCCGAGAAAATAAACTTTCCGTCTTCCGATTTTGTATTCATCAAATCGTAAAGTGTTGCTTGAATAGATTTCATTTCTTCAGCGATTGTTGCTCGGTCTTGCGCAGTTAATGCGCCATTACCAGCCTGAATTGTCAGTGTATTTGCACGTTGAAGCGACGCCTTTATATTCTGTAACACACTTTCTTCAGTCTGCAAACGGCTCATCAGATAGCCATTGTTTTTCTGATACTGCTCGTTAATATTGATTCGCTCAGAAAACAGCAAGGCTTGCGCCGACGCCGCAGGATCATCAGAAGGCGCCAATATGCGTGTTTGGGTCGCCACTTTTTCTTGCGCTATCGATACCTTTTGCTGATTGTCGAGAATCTTATTAATGTTATTTTGGTAAATAATATTGTTTGATAAACGCATCTTAATTACCTCGCTGCGCTTAATAGAGTGTCAAAAACGGTGCCCGCGGTACTAAGCACTTGCGCAGCTGCCGCATAAGATTGTTGATAACGCAGTAAATTGGCAGCCTCTTCATCTAAATTAACGCCCGACAACGATTCATACCAAGTATTCGATTGCTCTGCGAGTGCTTCAAATGCGGTTTGACTCGTTTTCGCTTGGGACGTTTTGATACCGACATCTGTTATAAGATTAGCATATGCTTCGTTCAAACTTGTCAAATTATCGGTTGCGGCTGTCGCTGTAATTTGCGCGCGCACTAATTCTTGGTCTTGTAAATTGCCAAGTAATAAACCATTTCGGTTATCGTCGAAGCCGCCAGTATTAAAATCAACGGTAAAGTCGTCACCTGTTTCTGGTACACCTTCAATGTCAAAGTCAAAGCCATATGCTAAAAATGCAGGCGTCACAGCACCGGCTTGAGTGAGCACATTTTCATAGGTTGGAGCAAGTGTAACCGTCGCTGTATTGACGCCATCACTCACCGTAAATTCATCAGGGTTAGCTGTTTTTGTAATAGTCAGCGGGCCATTAGTGAGAACAGGTGGCGCACCCGAAAAGTTCGACGTAGGGCCTGTATCCGTTACAATACCTGTCGATATTTTACCACTGCCCCGGTTTGCAATATTCGTCTCGGTGCGAATGGGTGATGCTAAGGCCAAATCTTCAGGGCGTGTAGTCGCCAAGCGCACATTGGTCGATGCATCAGAGTTCAATTTAAGTTGGTATTGATCATTGACATTGGGAGCCCCTGACAAGTTCAGCTCAAGGCCATATAAAAAGCCGCCTACAGCGGTATTTGAATCAGCCACCCCCGCAACCACATTGGCGGTAATAGGACTACCAACAACATTGCCATATTGATCGAGCGCCTCGACCGTAATTTGATTCGGTGCGGTGTATGTAATTAAAAAGTCCGCAGCCGGTAACTCTTTTCCTTTGCCTGCTTCAACTGTGCCAGTTAGAGCACCGGTGCCCGTATTCGCTGTATAATTAAAGGCCCCAGCTGTTGGTAATGTAAATAAATCACCGCCGAGCTCTCCATCGCCATCCATACCAAGTGCATTTTGAGTATTAAACGCATCGCCCATGGCCAGTGAAATTTGACCAAGTCGCGTTTGTGATGGCACTAAGACCTCTTCGCGATACGACAGTAGTCCACCTATTTTCCCTTTCAGTTGACTTGCACTTAATTCAAGTGGTACTGCAGAACCCGACGTTACATCAAGTCGCAACTCTTTATAATTTGGGTCAGGATCACCCACCATTGAAAATAAGTTAAATGCACCTTGCTCCATCACGACGGCCTCTCCTGTGCCGGTAAAAATAAGTTTCTCGCCGTTGGGGCCATCAAGCGTTTCAATATCAATATACTTGGCAAGCTCGCTAATTGCTTTATCACGCTCATTTAAACTGGTATTGAGCCCACCCCCATTCGCTCCTGCGCTGCCCGCTGCGATTTCTTGGTTGAGGTTGCTTATTTTTTCAATGATTGCATTTGCTTCATTGGCATAAATTTCGAGCTGATCATTAACAATTGTTTTTTGGTCAAACACGATACCTGATAATCTATCAAGTTGTTCTATATACCCTTTTGCATCATTAAAAAATAACGTACGTGCAACCGTTGAAGAAGGTTGATTAATGCTTTCTTGCAGCGAATTAAACACCGAGTTAATACTCGTTGCCAAGCTATTTGACTCTTGTGCGAACAAGCTATCGACGCGAGTTGATTCATCAACAAACTGGTCATAATACGCGAGGTTTGAAATATCACGATTCATTTGACGAACTGCAAACTCATCAACTAAGCGAACTGTTTTACCCAGACCAACTTGGGTATCAATTGTCGTTGTATGCTCAGTGCGTTCGCGCACGTAGCCCTGAGTATTCACATTAGCAATGTTCTTACTGGTTGTTTGCAACAGCTCTGAACTTGCACGTACTCCGGCATTTGCTGTATTTAACAAGTTGAACGACATTATTTAACTCCTTGCGGCAATATTTTTCCTGCCAAATTAGGTATTTCTATTCGATTCAGCACATCTTTTATTTTATTTGCGTAGTTCGGATCAGTGGCATAACCAGCCCGCTGTAACTCATCGATAAAGCGTGTTGACTCACCGGTATGCGTCAACGCATTTTCGTAGCGCGGGTTTTGTTGTAAAAAGCCAATAAAGTCGTCAAAGCTTTTCGCTACATTATCGTAAGCCCGAAATGCCGCATTGCGTTTTACAGCAACGCCATTTTCATACTCGAGGGTCACTTTATTTGCCTTATCCCCATGCCAGCTGTTATCTGACTTGATATTGAACAGGTTGTTTGAGCTCATGCCATCTGCTTTTTTAATAACGTGCTTACCCCATCCTGTCTCTAGTGCCGCCTGGGCGACTAATACAGCGGGGTTTAAACCAATTTTTGACGCTGCTTGTTTGGCATAATCCCAAATCGATTCAACAAACTCTTCGGCGGTTTGAGGCGCCGCGTCTTGTTGCAAGTTTGCTGGTTGTGCACTCATGCGTGCCTGATGTTCATCTGAATTTTTGTTTACTTTCGCAGCCTCAATTTGATTTTTAATTTGTGCTTCGAAATCAGGACGAATAAAACTAGCAGGAGTGTATTTACCAGGCGTTGGCGCGAGCTGCTCTACGATAATATCGGCCAACCCCAATGCGCCACTTTGTGATAATTCCATTGATAGTTGCTGATCGTGCATGTCACGATAAAACTTAACGCTACTGGCATTAAATGGGCTTTCTTGATCCTCAAATGCTTCATTTGCTTTACGCATACTCTTGAACAACATTTGTGTAAATATCGATTCAAACTGTGCTGCGACTTGTTTCAGTGCTTTTTTCTCAGGATCGCCTTCAAGTGCTTGAGAGCGCAGCGAATCAAGATCGCTGAGATCAAAAAAGCTCTGATTTGACTGTAGACGGTTAGGATCCATAGCTAAGCTCAATTACCAATACATGCCTATTCAAATGCAATTATCGCGCCAAGCAGGTTGTTAATAATAAAAAACCGCTATTTCAGCGGTTTATCTCATTCAAAAAGCTATTTTAACTAAATGTATTAAATGACAATTAATTGACCACTAATCGCGCCAGCTTCTTTTAAAGCTTCTAATATCGCCATTAAATCGCCAGGAGCAGCGCCCACTTCATTGATAGCGCGCACAAGATCGTCAAGACTTACTCCAGGATCAAATACAAACGCGCGCGTATCATCTCTGGCAACATCAATAATACTTTGTTGAGTGACAACCGTGTCACCACCGGCAAGGGGGTTAGGTTGACTTACTTCTTGTTCTTCCGCAATCGTAACAGTCAATCCACCATGAGTGATTGCGGCAGACTGCAAACGCACGTTTTTACCTATTACTATGGTCCCAGTACGCGAGTTTACAATTATTTTTGCACTGGTATCTGCGGGTTCAAATTCAAGATTTTCAAGCGTTGCCAAATACGCTACGCGCTGCGATGGGTCGCGCGGCGCACGCACTTTTACTGATGCGGCATCCATTGCCATTGCGGTATTTGGGCCAACTAAGTCGTTGATGGTATCTGCTAATGTTTTTGCTGTCGAAAAATCAGGTCGGTTTAAGTTAAAGGTAATGTGATCACCTTTGGTAAACGGCGAGGGAACTTCGCGTTCAACTGTGCCGCCATTTGGTACACGACCAACTGTTGGGGTATTAACTAGTACTTTACTGCCATCAAGCCCTTCTGCACCCAATCCACTCACCACTAAACTACCTTGTGCAATCGCATATACATTGCCATTTACACCTTTAAGAAAGGTCTGTAGTAGCGTACCACCGCGCAAGCTGCCCGCACTGCCGATGGATGATACAGTTACGTCAATGGTTTGTCCTGGCTTTACAAAAGGCGGCAGTTCAGCGTGCACTGCAACCGCTGCGACATTCTTTATTTTAGGTTTAAGTGAAGCGGGCAAAGTAATACCAAAACTACTTAACATCGCTTTAAAACTTTGCTCAGTAAAGGCGCTCTTTTCACCCGTTCCTGGCAGACCGACCACAAGACCATAACCGATTAGTTGGTTTGACCGCACGCCTTCGACCATAGTGACATCTTTAATACGCTCAGCAAAGGTTGCGTTTGAAAAAAACGTAACCACAATAAGTAAAACAAAAATAAACCGCTTCATACAACCACCTTAGAACGGGAATAACGCACCCAAAAAGAACTTTGATAACCAACCGGGGCTCTGAGTTTCAGCGAGCTCACCTTTACCCGAATACTGAATACGTGCATTTGCGATTCTGGTTGACTCAACTGTGTTGTCTGCCGAAATATCTTTCGCTCGAACAATGCCTTCAAGACGAATAAACTCCTCGCCAGTATTAAGCGTTAACCACTTTTCGCCACGAATAACTAAGTTACCATTTGGCAGTACCCGCATTACATTAACCGAAATATTGCCGCTTAAACTATTAGATTGATTCGATTTAGCATCACCACTGTAGGATGAGTCCGAATTTAACCCAAACTGAATCGATTCCTTACCAATATTAATTACTTGGCCACCTAACCCTGTAATGGGTTGAAGACCAATTGCAGTTTCTCTGTCAGTCTCAGTTTTTGCAGACTTTGATGCCTGTGTCGATTCTGTTAGCATCACGGTGATAATATCGCCGCTGCGCAATGCTTTTTTATCTGAATACAGATCATTGGCTAAATAACTATCAAACAAAGAACCAGTAACTAACTGTTCAGTGGCTTCTTCATGCTCTAGTAAAGGAGCATAATAGGGATCGTCGGGAACGACATCACGATTACCGGTTGAGGTACAAGCGGTTAGGGTTAATACAGATATCGCCATCGCTAATTGTTTAATCATGATGCCTCCTAAGCTCTATAACTGCTGGTTAATATAGCTAAGCATTTCGTCAACCGATGAAATAACTTTCGAGTTCATTTCATAAACCCGTTGTGTTTCAATCAAATTAACAAGCTCTTCAGTTACATTAACATTGGATGTTTCAAGAGCACCTTGAACAATAACACCAAGGCCATCAACACCTGGATTGCCTTGCACCGGCGCACCGCTCACTGCTGTTTCGGTATAAAGGTTTTGACCCATTGGCTCAAGGCCTGATGGATTAATAAAGTCGCTAATCGCGAGTTGACCAATAACAACATTATCAGCTTGTCCGCGCACGCGTACTGACACTTCTCCATCTTGTGAAATGGTTAGTGACTGTGCATCATTCGGTACATTCATTTCCGGTTGTAACGGATATCCAGCACCTGAGGTAACAATGCGGCCTTCTTCATCGGTAGTAAATTGGCCATTACGCTGATAGGCAACACTGCCATCAGGTAATGCAACTTCAAAAAAGCCACCGCCTTGAATCATCCAATCCATCGAATTGTCTGTTGTCAGCATATTGCCTTGCGAGAAATTCTTTTGTGTTGCCACAACTTTAGAACCCGCCCCTAGCATCAGACCAGAAGGTAATTCAGTATCTTGCGACGAACGACCGCCTGGTTGATTAATATTTTGATATAATAAATCTTCAAAAATAGCGCGGCTTTTTTTATAGCCCACGGTACTCGCATTCGCTAAATTATTCGAGATCACGGAAGTATCGGTTTGTTGTGCGTCGATACCTGTTTTACTAATCCACAATGCCGGATGCATAGTTGCCTCCTAATTAATTAAAATATTCGCATCAGAGAACTTTGACTCTCGTCGATCTTCTCTGCGGTTTTCATCATTTTGACTTGAAGTTCAAATTGGCGTTGGTGCTCTATCATGCCGACCATTTCGTGTACTGGATTCACATTTGACATTTCAAGCGCACCACTCATAACAGTAATGGCAGGATCTTCTTCAAGCTCACTGCCGTCTTTGGCACGAAATAAGCCATCAAGGCCTTTATCCATTTTTTGTTCGCCCTGCGGGCTCACTAACATAAGACGTTCAATGTCTTCTAAAAAATTAGCGGGTGCCCCTTGAGGACGAATTTGAATCATGCCATCGGTAGCAATTGATATTTTTTCCAAAGGTACTGGTAAAATAATCGGCCCTGATTCGCCAATAACAGGTAACCCAGTCCCAGTGAACAGTTGTCCCGTTTCACTCATTTTTAAGTTACCAGCTCGGGTATAGGCCTGCTGTCCGTTTTTATCTTGTACGGCGAGCCATCCTTTTTCCGAAATCGCGATATCTAAATCTCGCCCTGTAGTAGAAATGGCGCCGCCGCTTAATTTAGATGCAGGTCTTTCTTCGAGCGCAAAGACCCGCGTCGGTAGACCTTCGCCAAATGCCTGCATTGAACGAGCTTGCTCTAACTCCGCTTTAAAACCAGTTGTCTTTGCATTGGCTAGGTTATTCGCTTTAACTGAGATACCGAGCATATTTTGCTTGGCACCCGAAGTTGCAATATAAAGTAGCTTATCCATCTCTCACCACATAAAAGAGTTCTTATACTCAATAAAAGCAAGAATGATGCCAGTGAAAAGATTATTTTTTGACGGTATAAAAAAAGGCCAAACATATGGCCTTTTTATTAATATTTTTAATAGGTTATCGGATCTGCAAAATATTCTGTTGAAGTGTTGAGTTAACTTCTAATGCTCGCGAATTTGCTTGGAAGTTTCGTTGAGCAGAAATCAAATCAACAAGTTCATTGGTTAAATTCACATTCGATTGTTCTAATGCACTTGAGTTAATTGTACCGAGTGTACCTGAGCCTGGCTCACCAGCGATAGGCTCGCCCGAAGTGAGACTTTCTTTCCAGCTCGTGTTACCTACTTGCGATAAACCTTGTGAGTTAGGAAAACGCACCATGGCAACCTGTCCTAAGAACGATGAATCACCATTACTATATGAGGCGACTATTTTACCAGTGCCATCGATATCAATACCCGTTAAGCGCCCTACGGTCGCACCATCTTGTTCGAGTGCTTTCACTTCAAAACGGCTGGCAAACTGCGTCGGCAGTTTATTGGCCGTGCCAGCTTCATCGCGCCAATTTAAATTAACATCAGTTGGAAACTGAGCGCCGTTACTCAACATACCTGTTAGGTTTGCCGCAGTCAGCGAAACCGGAGCGAAAGTAGTGCCGGCCGCATTAAGTGGCGATTGCGGTAAACCGCTTGAATCAAATACAAAGGTCGTAATCGGGCCAGTACCCGCTGCGCCTGTTGCATCAAACTCAGTGCCGTCAAGCGTTGCGTGCACATTCCACGTGTTCGCTGCAGCGTCTTTTACAAAAAAGTACTGCATAATGTGTGGCTCACCGAGGGAGTCATACACTGTCGTAGAAGTCGACGAATTATAAGTCGTCGAATCTGCTGGATTGAATGGTGTAATAATTGGTACGCTCGCGCCTGCGTCCAAGTTAAACGAACTATACACATTAGCGGTAGCACGCGGCGCACCAGATGCATCTGGTATTTGAATTGGGTTTGCAGTACTTAGACTAACCGATGTGGTGTCACCCGTTGAAATATCGACAGGGAATCCTCGTAAGTAATTACCCTTAGAATCAACCACAAAATTATCTTTATTTAATTTGAAGGCACCTGCACGGGTGTAGTTAAAGTCTTGTGATGAAATGTCTTCAGACAGCGCAAAATAACCTTCACCAGTAATCGCCAAATCTAACGCGTTATTGGTAAATTTTAATGACCCCTGAGAAAACTGTTGTGCAACAACGGTTGTTTGTACACCATCACCATTCTTTGTTTTACCTGAGCTAAATACGGATGCCGCATAGACATCAGCAAATTCTGCTCGCGACTCTTTAAAACCGGTTGTATTAACGTTAGCGATGTTATTCGCCGTCACATCGAGATCTTTTTGGGCCGCCGCCAAGCCTGTTAAAGCAATATTAAAACTCATAATTCACCTCTACGTTGTATGCAAGAACGCCTTGCTACGAGAATCTGTTTGCGACGTTTGCCGCATTTAATTAATAAACAATACAATCAAAAATAGTGCCAACATGTTAGCCTTGTGCTATTTCTTCCACATCCGCTAAGTTAATCGGTCCAAGCCCCGTATTTAGTACGATACCGTTTGCCCCTTTAATACTGACACTCGCAATGTTATGAAATGTCGAAGTCGGAAAACTCGTATACTCGTTGCCTACACGCCCTTCGGCTTCGATAATATAATTGCCAGGCGGCATATCATTTCCTGAGTCATCTTTGCCGTCCCACTCAAACTTCAAGTTGCCGGAACCCGCGCCGCCAATTTCAACCGTATTCACTATTTGACCACTTTGGTCACGGACTCGCAGAATAATATCCTGTGCCGCACTATCTAGTTGAATACTACCGGTGGCAATATCCCCTTCTTGTAACTCCAACACATTTGATGGAACTAATGCGTCTTTACCTACTAATGTCGACGCCTGCAACGCCGAGTTAGACGTCATGTTCGCCGCAAACGATTCAAAATTAGTATTGAGCTGGGTAATACCATCCGCCATCGCAAAACTCGTCATTTGCGAGATCATTTGGTCATTATCAGCCGGCTTACTTGGGTCTTGATATGATAATTGTTGCGTCAATAGCGCAAAGAAGTCTTCTTGACTCAATTGGTCATTTTTCTCATCGGGCACACCACTTGGTTGCTGCCACTTTAATGAATCCAGATAACCACTATCGATATTATTTGACATCAGTTCCCCCTATTACCCTTGACCCATACGAATTGTTTTAGACAGCATTTGTTTCGCTGCGTCGGCAACTTGAACATTCGTTTGGTAGTTACGCGATGCTGAAATCATATTGGCCATTTCTTCAACAACATTGACATTAGGCTTATAAATAAAACCATCCTTGTCGGCCAAAGGATGTTCGGGGTTAAACTCTCGCTTGAGCGGTTTATCACTTTCAACGATACCTAACACTTTTACACCGACGGACTCGCCGCGTTGGTGAGTAGTCGCTTTATTCAATTCTGCTGCAAAAACGGGGTGACGTGCGCGATATGTTTCATCGATACTCGAACTAACCGAATTCGCATTTGACAGATTACTTGCTGTTGTATTTAAGCGCACCGATTGTGCACTCATGCCCGTACCCGAAATATTAAACACATTATACAAACTCATATTAAGCTCCTTGACCGCCTAAGGCCTTTTTCAAACCTTGTATTTTACCTGTCATAAAGCGTAAGCTTGCTTGATATTCCATTGCATTTTGCACATAAAGGCTTCGCTCTACTTGCAAATCCACAGAGTTACCATCGCCGGTATCCGGTTGAGAAGGGATACGATACATGCTGTTGCTTTCTAACTCATCAATAGTTAAGTCAAAATGTTTTTCGTGTGTCGTCGATAGGCTCTTGCTCTGCTTGAACTTTGCTTGCTCCAATGCGCTCGCAAAATCAATATCTTTCGCTTTATAATTTGGCGTATCGGCATTTGCAATGTTAGTTGCGAGTAATTCAGCTCGCTGAGAGCGGGCAAGAATTGCACCGGGATGCACACCAAATGCTTTATCAAAACTAATCGCCATAACGTCTCCAAATTTTTGACTTTAGAAAAATAATGCAATTAGCAGACCATAGTGACGAAAAAATAAAAATAAGATGTTTTTAAAGGGAGGGGATCACCCTTTGCTCAAATTTAAATAAACAAAGAGTGATTAAATTAGATTACTTCTTTTGGTAAATAATACCAGGGTTACAACGCAACATATCGTAGTCATCGCTCAACCCAGACATCGACTCAGAGGCGCCTAAAAATAAATAGCCTTTCGGATTCAATGACTGTGAGAACTGCTTGATAATTTTTGCTTTAACTTCTGGAGAAAAGTAAATCAACACGTTACGACAAAATATAACATCAAACTTACCCATTAAGGCATAAGAGTCGAGTAAATTTAAATGCCGAAAGCTCACCATGCGTTTGACTGAATCGTTTACTTTCGCCATACCATGTTCTGTAGTTGTAAAAAACTTCTTGCGGCGTTCAGCTGACAGACCTCGCGCAAGTGCAAGTGAATCGTACTCGGCGTTTTTACACAAATCCAGCATCGTGTTTGAAATATCAGTACCCACAATATTTACACTCGATGCCAGCGCCCCTGGTTTTGACTGCTTGTACTCTTCTACCGACATGGCAATCGAATACGGTTCCTGCCCAGACGAACTTGCCGCAGACCAAATTTTAATTGGCCGCCGCAAATCTTTAAATTCAGGGAAAATTTTTGTTTTTAATAACTCAAATGGGTAGGTGTCTCTAAACCAAAGTGTTTCATTCGTGGTCATGGCGTCAACCACAGCGGCACGTAACTGCCGCTCTCTCGGACTGAGTGTTTTTACAACGAGTTCAGATAAGGTCGCAACATCAAAACGCGCCATTAAAGGTGCAAGGCGGCTTTTCACTAAATATAGTTTGTTGTCACCAAGCACAATACCGCATTGTTGTTCTAAAAAGTCACGAAACTGCTGATACTCTCTATCATCAAGATTTTTATTACTCAATATCTTATTCTCTGAATTAATCTAAATGAACCCATTTTTTCACTGCCGATGCCAGTTCATCAGGATTAAACTTCGCAATAAAGTCATCGGCACCCACTTTTTCTATCATCGCATGGTTAAATACACCACTGAGCGATGTATGCAAAATTACATGTAATGGTGCCAAGCGCGGATCAGCTTTCACCTCAGCGGTTAAGGTATAACCATCCATTTCCGGCATCTCGACATCCGATATTAATAATGCAACACGTTCTGTAATATCATTATTACAATCTTGTTTCGAAATTTCTTTTAATCTAATTAAAGCTTCTTTACCATTTTTTGCCAGCTCAGTTTGCACGCCTAACGGTTCTAATGCGCGCTTCACTTGGTTTCTAGCAACTGCTGAGTCATCTGCAATAAATACGATGCGCTCGCCTAAATCCCGCTGCATCTCGCCATCTGCGACAATTTCTGCGCTCACTTCAGTATCAATTGGGCATATTTCATTTAGAATTTTTTCAACATCGAGGATTTCGACTAACTCATTTTCAATTTCAGTCACTGCGGTTAAATAAGAATAACGCCCAGACCCAGATGGCGGTGGCATTATCGATTCCCAGTTCATATTGACAATACGTTCAACCGAGCCAACTAAAAAGCCTTGCACTGAACGATTATACTCCGCAATGATAACAAAACAGTTGGTTATATCTTCTATTGGCGGACCACCCACAGCGAGTGATAAATCAATTACCGAAATGGTTTGCCCACGAATGTGCGCAACTCCTCTTATATATGCATTTGATTTAGGCATTGCTGTCAAATTCGGGCATTGCAACACTTCCCGAACCTTAAATACATTAATACCAAAACGTTGGCGCCCTCTGAGCCTAAACAACAATAGCTCAAGTCGGTTTTGCCCTACGAGTTGTGTTCTCTGATTGACCGAGTCTAAAACACCTGCCATTTCAATCTCCTGCATGAAAAACTAAGTTTCGGAACAAAACTTGCTTTTCGTATCTAAGTACGATGAACGTCTAAAAATTGACGCTCATTAATATATACCCTGTTTTAACCATTAAGCATAGTAGAAACATGATGAGTATGTTTAAAAAAATCGATAGTTTTCTAGTAATTTACATTTTTATTATAGCCTTGCTCTCTGCTAAGGGGTATGCCCGCGTCTATACAAAACTTGAGCTACAACAAATGGCTGTAGATTTTGTTGCACAAAATGCCCCACAACTTGAACAAGGCGAGCGAAAAATAACCGCCTCAAATATTGATGCGCGCACGCCAAAAAGATACTGCGATTCAATGCCACAAGTAAGTACCGCACGCGACACTTATAATTATCGGCAAACAACAATAAAAATTAAGTGCTTAGACGAAAAAAATTGGCAGCAATTTGTACATGTGCGCAGTACAGATATGATCCCAGTCATTGTGGCATCATCAGCGATTAATAAAGGTGAGCGCATTGAGTCACATCATTTAACAACAGCACTCAAAGCAAAACACCTTTCTCGTGGTAACCATGCCACTAATATCAACGCCTTGATTGGGAGCCGCAGCAAGCGCACCGTGCGTGTTGGCCAACCCATTAACAAGAACCAAGTGTGTTCAGTGTGTAAAGGTGATCGCGTTACCATAATTGCACAAACAAAAGGGCTTAGAATTAAAACCACAGGCGAAGCACTGCAAGACGGCGGGATTGGCGATAATATTCGTATTAAAAATGCAAAATCAGGCAAAAAAATTAAAGGAAATGTGGTTAATGTCGATACTGTGGCTGTATCTTTTTAGAATTAATTATGAGTTATCAAATAGTTCTAAATTTAAATCATTTTCTAGTAAATTATGCTAAAGTTTTGCTAATGATAGCCGATACGTAAGATAGGTTGTTAAAAGGTAGAGATTAGAACAATGGTAAATCAAATAAATAACGGCGCAGCCAATGCTGCGAATCAAAATGTGAGGCTTGATTCAGCAAAACAGCAAGCTGCTGATACAGCAAACAAACAGGCTCAAACGAACCCGGTTAACACAGCTAAAACAGCAGCTGATTCAGTTAGTTTAACGGCGCAGGCAAAACAGTTAAAAAACTTATCTGAAAAAGCGGAGCAAGCACCAGGTTTTGACGAGAAAAAAGTCAACGAGCTGAAAAAAGCCATCGCAAATGGTGAGTACAAAATTGACGCAGAAAAACTTGCTGAAAATATCAGCAATATGGAATTTGGATTTTTTGGCAGATAAACAATGAGCAATACTGATTTATTCGAGTCACAAACCGCTGACTTACGCACGTTAGTGGATGTATTAAATACAGAGCTCGACGCCATTGCTGCGCGCGATCACGAAAAGTTATCCGCTGCTGTCAATGAAAAATCATCATTACTCAACGCCATTACCGCGCGAGACAAACACATTGCGACCTGCTATGACGCCTCTCTACCCGAGCATCAGCAGGCCGTAACACAAATCAATGAACTACTCGCGCAGTGTAAGCAACAAAACGACGTCAACCACATCGCCGCAAATCAAAGTCTCGTTGCATCACAAAAATTAAAAGACATCTTTTTTGGCAAAACCCAATCGGGCTATGATAGCAAAGGAAAAGCGTTTAGCTTGCCATCAGCGATAGCAAAAGGGATTAAGGCTTAACCCCCTCTTCACACTTTATACACCTTTTGGCGAATTAGCTTATACAAGCCTCTTTAATAGTATGTCACTAATAGTATGTTACTTTCTTAACCGAACGCGGACGCACTTGACCAATATACAAATCATGAACCAACTTCATATCGAGCTCTAGTTCTGTTGCATACGTGTCGCCAACCGGATAACTTTTCACCACCTTAGCACCGCGAACCACACCTTGTACTTGCGTTTTTAGTACGTCATTTTGGGCAATTGCACCGCGAATATTGGTCGTAGCATTAACCTTTTGCCCATACACTTGCTCTGCTAACTCACGGTACGCTTCGAGTTTAGATGCTTTAATCGCCATAATTGATTTTTGCGGTTGGGTTTTGCCAGGTTGCAAGCTAATAGGCGCATAACCCACTGCGTGTAATACTGGGTAAGTATCCGGTTTGGCGTATTCATACTCAATATGTTTGTCAAAGATTTGACTGCAGCCACTGAGCGCACCGGTAATACAAAGTAATAAAGCTGCTTTTTTCATGCTAAAACCCATTGTTTTATCTCAATCTGATAAAGTTAAAGCAATTTGTATGCCTGAAAGCAATAAAAACCACTTTGGTATAGTTTGTGCTTTATCTACTCAGGTACTTTATAAAGCTGAGTTGCTACCATGAAAAGGTTGTTGTTAATTTGTCTCTTTATTCACTTCCCATGCGCGGCGGTTTGGTACGAATCAACAGGTCACGCCCAGATACGTAATGGCGATACCGATGTTGCGCGTACTCAAGCCACAGAAGACGCCATCAAACAGGCATTGATTTTTTCGGGCGCGCAAGTACAAGGCATTCAAAGCGTTGCCAACGGTATTTGGCAAGGTACTGAAGTCAACATTGCTTCACACGGGTCAATCGACCATATCGAAGTTGTTGATGAACGCCATAGTGACGATTTAATGTCGGTCACCCTGCGTCTTGATATTATTTCGAACGACGAAGCCTGTCAGCAGTCCGCCATTAAAAAGTCGATCACCATTACTAAAATGGGCTTCAATAACAAACAACAAGCACAAATGGGGCAAATATTTTCGCTCAATAAGTCGGTCAGCCAACAACTCAGTAATGGCTTTAATACGTTGAGTAATAATGTGGTGAGCGTGCCCTATTTAACCCCAACTATTCGCACTAAGTCATTTTTTAAACAACTCGATGACAATAAAATACAAGCCATAAAACAAATCGCAAATCATAACAAAACACAATATGTGTTATTGAGCCAGATTAACGATGTGTCGCTTGGCGATCAGCAAAATTCATCGCTCGCGTTTTGGGCCGAAAAATCATTCGAACGTTTTTTTAATGTGGATACTTTGCTCTTCAATGGCATCACTGGCGAATTAGTAGAGCAAAAAACATATCATGCCAGCGGCTTATGGCAATACAAAAAGAATGCCAAAGTTGATGTTAACAGCAGTACATTTTGGCACAGCGATTATGGTAAAACGGTCAATAGCGTTGCAGAGCAAATCGTTCAAGATGTTAATTATCAAATCGCCTGTCAGCCCGTACTTGGCGTTATAAGTACCGTCAATGAAAATACAGTACGTATTAATTTAGGTAAAGCACATGGCCTTGTAAAAGGACAAAAGCTGAGTGTGAGCCAAAGATCTCAGTCACTGACTCACGTAGAAGCTGATATTGTCGATACTTTGCACCAAGTCCGTGTTGAGCGAGTATTTCAAAACTATGCCATTGCTCACATTATTGGCGATTCATTCCTCGCTAACATCCAAACCAACGATTTGGTGCAACTCGCGAACTTTGATGAACCGATATTAGAGTAAGATTATTTGGCAGTAGAGCGTGCCGATGAGCGTTGCTGCTGTATCATCGCAGTAATTGGCGCCAACGACTTGGGTTTATGCCAGCGTAAACCAATTTCATAGGCACATTTTTGCCAAAGACGTTTTACAGAACTCGTTCTCAAGTGGGCGCGTTTGGCAATAATATCTATTTCGCTGTCTTCATCTTCAGGGATCACAATTGACGGCTGTGTCATCAATATTGTGAGGCCATGTTGCCACCAATGTTTCATCGCAACATCGGCAGGCTCGCCAAAGCGGCGATATAACTTAAGCAATTTTTCAGCACCGCTGCGCGATACGAGTTGGGCAATGGTTGAGTGAGGTGTTTTTTGTGGTGTCGCTAAGGTTACAGCTGGCGTTAACTGACATTCTTCGATCGCCTTTTTCGCTTTTTTACCCGCATATAGCTTGATAATATCCCAGTGATCTGACGTGCCGACTAATGATGTCACTGCAGGAACGAATTCACTGCCAATCACCGCATCATCTTCAAGTATCAATGCACACGAGTGCCCACTCAACAAAAACGACTCTAACGCTTTACGATGGCTCAATATACAGCCGATTTCACCCAAATTAAGTTGTTTATGGTAGCGCGCTTGGTTTATCGATGTGCAGTAACCCAATGTTTCGGGGTTTTCAATCAGCTTGCCATCAACCGCCTCAATTCGTTGAAAAGGAAGATCGATATTTTGTAATTGCGATGTAATTGACGCCATACGCCGCGTTGAGCGCGCCATATTAATCACATACACAGCTAAACCATTCATAACCTACCCCCAATAAAAAAGCCGCGTAAAAGATTACGCGGCCTTTATTACATTTACAATGTAAACAGCTGTTATAAGCTATTTATTTTTTCTTTTTGCGCTAATAGCTTGGCTTTTGCTTCGCTAAATTCAGCTAACTTGTCTTTTTCTTTTGCAAGTACAGCCTCAGGCGCATTATTTACAAATTTTTCATTTGCGAGTTTTTTCTCAACTTGAGCGAGCCCTTTCTCTGCTTTTTCGAGTTGTTTATTAATGCGCGCAAGTTCCGCCTCAACATCAATTAACCCCGCCATCGGGATCAACACTTCTAAGCTGCCCACCAATGCCGTCGCAGAAGCCGGCGCTTCATCCGAGTCGGTGAGTACCATCGTTGATTCAAGCTTAGCTAGCGATGCTAAGAACTGTTGGTTGTCGTTCAAACGACGCGTATCTTCGTCGCTTGCGTTCTTCAACAGAACATTAAGCGGTTTATTCGGGCTAATATCCATCTCACCACGAATATTACGAATCGCAACAATAAACTGTTTTACCCATTCAAGATCAGCCATTGCCGCTTCATCAACTTGGCTTTGGTCAAACTCAGGGAATGACTGAAGCATAATTGTATCTGCGTTGATATTTGCAAGTGGTGCAACACGCTGCCAAATTGTTTCTGTAATGTATGGCGTAAGTGGGTGCATTAATCGCAATAGGCCTTCTAGCACTTTTACAAGTGTATTGCGCGTTCCACGTTGCTCAAGCTCTGAACCTTTAAACAATACCGGCTTAGTTAGCTCTAGATACCAGTCACAGAACTGGTTCCAGGTGAACTCATAAATAGTATTCGCCGCAAGGTCAAAACGATAATTATCGAGGTGCTCTGTAAAAGTATTTACCGTGTTTTGGAACTGGCCTAAGATCCAGCGATCAGCAAGTGATAATTGCATTTCGCCGCCGTTAAAGCCGCAGTCTTTTTCTTCAGTGTGCATCAATACATAACGACTTGCATTCCACAACTTATTACAGAAGTTACGATACCCTTCAAGGCGATTCATATCCCAGTTGATATCACGACCCGTTGACGCCATTGCAGAAAGCGTAAAGCGAAGCGCATCTGTACCGTGTGCTTCAATGCCATTTTCAAATGTTTTACGTGTATTTTTTTCAATTTTCTTAGCAAGTTGCGGTTGCATCATGTTACCGCAGCGCTTGTTGACTAAGCTTTCGAGGTCGATGCCGTCAATCATATCAATTGGGTCAAGCACATTACCTTTTGACTTAGACATTTTATCGCCATTTTCGTCACGAATCAGGCCTGTTACATAAACCGTTTTAAATGGTACTTGCGGCTTGCCATCTTCATCTTTAATAAAGTGCAACGTCATCATAATCATACGGGCAACCCAGAAGAAAATGATATCAAAACCCGTTACCAATACATCTGATGGGTGGAATACTTTTAAGTCATCCGTATTTGCAGGCCAGCCTTGCGTTGAGAAGGTCCAAAGCGCTGACGAAAACCACGTATCCAGTACATCTTCGTCTTGCTTAAGCACAACATCATCGCCTAGGTTGTTATCACGGCGAACTTCTGCTTCATCGCGACCAACAAATACATTACCTTGCTCGTCATACCAAGCTGGGATGCGGTGTCCCCACCATAACTGACGTGAAATACACCAGTCTTGAATGTCGTTCATCCAAGCGTTATACATGTTTTCGTATTGCGCTGGAACAAACTTAATATCACCGTTAGCAACCGCTTGTTTTGCAGGCTCTGCCAAAGGTGCAACACGTACATACCACTGATCGGTTAATAGTGGCTCAATCACCACACCAGAACGGTCGCCATACGGCACAGTTAAGCTGTGATCTTCAATTTTTTCTAATAGACCAAGTTGTTCAAATTCGTCGACGATTGCTTTACGTGCATCAAAGCGATCTAAACTGTGAAAACGCTCAGGAATTGGCGCATCAATCTCAAGCTCTTTACCGTCAAATGTGTAACCTTCACCTGCAGTTAATACCGCAGCATCTTTGTCAAATACATTGATCATCGGCAACTGATGACGTTTACCAACTTCGTTATCGTTAAAGTCATGTGCCGGAGTGATTTTTACGCACCCTGTGCCTTTTTCCATATCAGCGTGTTCATCTGCAACAATTGGAATGCGGCGATTAACAATTGGTAAGAGTACTTCTTTACCAATTAAGTCTTGATAGCGTTCATCGTCTGGGTTTACCGCAACGCCGGTGTCACCAAGCATGGTTTCAGGACGCGTTGTAGCAACAACGATATAGTCTTTGCCATCTTGCGTTTTCAAGCCATCAGCCAGCGGGTAACGTAAGTTCCACATGTGGCCTTGTTTGTCTTTGTTTTCTACTTCAAGGTCTGAAATCGCTGTATGTAGTTTAGGGTCCCAGTTAACTAGGCGCTTACCACGATAAATTAAATCTTCTTTGTGCAGGCGTACAAATACTTCTTTTACTGCCTCAGATAAACCCTCATCCATTGTAAAGCGCTCACGATCCCAATCGACCGATGCGCCTAAACGACGAAGCTGCTTAGTAATTGTGCCACCTGACTCGTTTTTCCATTGCCAAATACGGTCGATAAAATTGTCGCGACCAAGCTCATGACGCGTTTTGCCTTCTTCAGCCGCTAATTTACGCTCAACCACCATTTGCGTTGCAATACCAGCGTGGTCAGTACCTACTTGCCACAACGTATTATTGCCTTTCATACGCTTATAACGGGTCAAGGTATCCATTATGGTATCTTGGAAGGCGTGGCCCATGTGCAAACTACCTGTGACATTTGGCGGCGGGATCATGATTGAATACGCGTCGCCTTTGCCTGAAGGCTTAAAATAGCCTTTCTCTTCCCAGCCTTGATATAAAGACTGTTCTATATCTTTTGGATTATAGGTTTTATCCATTGCACAGAACCTTAATACTTAACTTTCAATATCGTGTGTAGATAGTGTTGCGCCGAGTTGGCGTAACTGTTTATAGCGCTCACGTGCCGCTTGTTTTAATTCATCGCTCGCTGGCACAAAATCGTATATTTGGCTAAAACGAGCGACAAAGTCGGGCACGACTGTCGCCAAATTAATCAATACATTGCGTTTGCCCGCCGGGGCAAAATCGCCAATTTCAACGGGAGCGCCGGCATTTGGCCCTTCACCTTGAATATTGTGAGGCACAAAGCTATCGACTTCGAACGCCCACAAGTGTTCGTCAATAATGTGCGAGTCATCTTTCCCATTGGTATAGATAAACACACGCGCACCTTGACGATATTGATCTGCTGCAATGCGTGCGGCAAGATCAAAATGAGCCGGAACATTATTTTCCGACTCACTCTGTTGTTTTAGAACGTAAAAAATTGCGTTCATTAAACTAACCTAACGCTCATATTAGGCTTCTGAATCCTGACCTACGTCAGCATGATTCAATAAATATTGGCTGAGCATTGCAACTGGACGACCCGTTGCACCTTTGTTTTTACCGCTGCGCCATGCTGTTCCTGCCACATCTAAATGTGCCCAGTGATATTTTTTAGCAAAACGAGATAAGAAACATGCGGCGGTAATTGTACCAGCTGCGCGGCCACCTAGGTTAGTAAAATCAGCAAATGGACTTTCTAATTGCTCTTGGTACTCATCCCAAAGCGGTAATTGCCACGCTTTGTCGCCACTTTGCTCTGACGCTTTTAACAGCTCATGTGCAAGTGGGTTGTGGTTTGCCAATAATCCTGAGGTGTGATGACCAAGCGCGATAATACACGCACCGGTTAACGTTGCAACATCAATAACAACTTCAGGGTCAAATGCTTCAACATAAGTAAGTGCATCACATAACACTAAACGGCCTTCTGCATCCGTGTTAAGCACTTCAACCGTTTGACCTGACATGGTTGTTAAAATATCACCTGGACGATACGCATTTGAGCTCGGCATATTTTCACAGCCAGCCAAAATACCAATCACGTTAATTGGCAAATTCATTTCTGCAAGCGTGCGCATGGCACCAAGTACACCCGCGGCACCACCCATGTCGTATTTCATTTCATCCATGGCTTCGCCTGGTTTGATTGAAATACCACCTGAATCAAAGGTGAGGCCTTTACCGATTAACACGATTGGCGCCTTACCTTCAGCCGCACCGTTGTAGTGAATAACTGACATAATAGATTCGTTCGCACTACCACGCCCTACCGCTAAGTATGAATGCATACCTAGCTCTTCCATTTCTTTTTCACCAACAAGGTTCACATTGATTTTGTCGAAGTTAGCTTCAAGCTCTTTCGCTTGTTCACCTAAGTAAGCTGGGTTACAAATATTTGGCGGCATGTTTGCCACGTCTTTACATATTTTTTGCCCGTGTGAAATCGCTAAGCCGTGCTCAATTGCTTGCTCACCGATAGTTAGTTCACGACGTGTCGGTACGTTGAATACGATTTTACGCAGTGGTCTGCGCGCTTCGCTTTTTTTACTTTTTAGTTGGTCGAATACATAGAGGCTGTCTTGCGTTGTTTCAACAGCTTGACGAACCTTCCAATAAGTATCACGGCCTTTTACGTGTTGCTCAGTTAAAAAGCACACAGCTTCCATTGAGCCAGTGTCGTTTAACGTGCTAATGGTTTTTGAGATAATTTGCTTATATTGCTTATCGTCAAGCTCGCGTTCTTTACCACATCCAACCAATAAAACGCGTTCACTTAACACGTTTGGTACACCGTGCAATAACAGCATTTGTCCTGGCTTACCTTCAAGATCGCCACGACGTAGTAAATTAGAAATGTAACCGTCACTAATACGGTCTAACTGTTCGCCAATAGGGGACAAACGACGCGGCTCATAAACACCAACAACAATACACGCGCTTCTTTGTTTTTCCGGGCTACCGCTTTTTACGCTAAATTCCATAGCGACTCCTAGCTTAATCTGTATATAAAACACACCATTATGAACTTTTAGGTTTATCTTCAGCTCTAATGGCATATAATTAAGTTGTAAAAATAACAAGTTTACTTAAAATTTCTGACTATTCCAGTGAAAAGACATGTTTTATAGGGGCAAGCCGTGCTTATTTTTAGATATTTGACTGCAGAAGTACTGAAATCGCAGTTAGCTGTCTTTATCACCTTAATGACAATTTTTGTCAGCCAAAAGTTTGTGATGTATTTAGCTGATGCTGCCGAGGGTTCATTACCTGGGCAGGTTGTACTTAATATGGTGGCGCTAAAACTGCCACAATTAGCCTCATTGATTTTACCTTTGAGTATATTTTTAGGCATTATTTTGGCGTACAGCCGAATTTATGCTGACAGTGAAATGACCATTTTAAAAGCCTGTGGTGTGAGTGAGTGGTATGTGGTGCGCGTCACCTTAGTCTCATCTACGCTATTGGCTGTGTTAGCTGCAACCCTAACACTCTATATTGCGCCTTGGGCAAACGAGCAAGAATACCAGCTCAAAGAGCGAATTGAAGCCGATGCTGGCTTAAGCGCGCTGCGCTCTGGTCGTTTTCAAAAAACCAGTAATGAAAAAGCCGTGGTGTTTATTCATGATATAAACGACGGCGGTAGGCAGCTTAACAAAGTATTTTACGCACAACTTGCCGGAGCTGATGATTTTCAATCAGAAGTGGTTTATGCAAAAAACGGTACCGTAATTGAAGAGACCTCAGGCGAGCAACAAATGCTGTTGAGCGAAGGTAAGCGCTACCAAACCCACACCTTTGACCCTCAATTGCAATTGACGGAATTTGCAACGTACCAAGTACAAATTCAAGATCAGGCAATTGAGCACAAACGCCGCAAACTAGAAGCCATTCCAACCAGTGAGTTAATCAAACAAGATTCATTAGAAGCCACAGCCCAATTTCAGTGGCGTTTGGCAATACCGCTCGCAATTCCGATTTTAACACTCATTGCCGTGCCTCTTTCGGTGGTCAACCCACGCCAAGGTAAATTTGCCAAGTTAGTTCCGGCTATTGCACTCTATTTGGGGTATTTTATTTTACTCAATGGCGCAACGTTTATGCTCGAAGACGGCAAAATTCCAACACAACTTGGCCTTTGGTGGATTCACTTGAGCGCCCTCTTTATTGGCACCTTCTTTATTTTACGCGACCGACCGCTCGGCTCTTTGGTGCGCTCTTATTTTGTTAGAAGGGAGCGCAGAACATGAAAACACTCGATATCTATTTAGGCCGCAGTATTTTACAGACTACCGGTTTTACGCTGCTTGTTTTAGTTGGCATTGGAACACTAATAAAGTTTATTGAGCAGCTAAAATCAGTTGGTCGCGGCGCATACGATGTTGCTGACGCAGGTCTATACACCCTTTACAGCGTGCCAAATGACATTGTGATTTTCTTTCCGATGGCGACCCTTATCGGCGGTCTGCTCGGACTCGGTGCATTGGCATCGAACAGCGAGCTAGTGGTGATGCAAGCGGCGGGCTTATCGCGCTTTCAAATTATTAAATCGGTGATGAAAACCGCCGTTGTGATGGCAATTGCAATGATGGCACTTGCCGAGTGGGGTGTGCCAGAGGCACAAAAAACAGCTAAACAACTGCGCTCATATGCGATTTCAGGCGGCAATGTGTATTCGTCACAAAAAGGAGTGTGGGCAAAAGATGGTAATACCTTTATCAACATTGAAAACGTTGATAAATCGGGCCGCTTAGACTTTCTGACGCTGTATCATTTTGATTCAGAACTCGCGCTGCAAAAAATTGTAAAAGCAGACAATGCAACACCGCACTCTGAGGGCTGGATGCTCAAAGGCGTTTCTGAAAAAGTGATTACTGAAGAAAAAACCTATATTGAAAACATTCCGTCGTCGCTATATCAATCGCAACTCACACCTGAAAAGTTAGGCATAGTTGATGTAAAACCTGAGATTTTATCGTTCACTGGCTTATGGTCATACTTAGATTACTTAGCAAAGAATGATCAAGACACCAGCACCTATGAACTCGCACTTTGGCGTAAAGTAATGCAACCCATTACCATTGGAGTCATGCTACTCGTTGCCCTCTCGTTTATCTTTGGGCCGCTGCGCAGTGTTACAATGGGCGCACGCATCATTATGGGTGTGGTTACCGGTATTGTGTTCCACTTAAGCGATAAAATATTTGGCCCGATTGTACTTGTGTATGATCTGCCACCTATTCTCGGCGCCACCCTGCCAAGTATTTTATTTATCTTTTTAGCCGTGTTTTTACTTAATCGACGCAGCTAACTTAAAATGAGCTGCTAAAAAAGCAACTAAAAAAGCCAGTGAGAATTAACGCACTGGCTTTTTCGTTTATCTGCTTTTGATGCAACGGTGTAATAAATCTCGCTCGGTTAGTCTAACTTGCTATAGACCGATTTATTTTCTTCTTTTGACAAGGTCACCATTTCAGTGCCCGCTATGTAGTCTTGCAGTGCGCGTTTATTTTTAAAATCGAGTAAGACGACTAAATTACCTAATCCTAAAAATGCCGTAACAGCGCGAATAACTGCTTGTTTTTTATTGATTGGACTGCCATCTAAGTTTTGTACTTTCAAACGCCATGCACGCATACCAATGGTTTGCCCGCCTTTGCCCCAAAAATACGCAAAAAAGAAAACGCCACAGGCCACTAAATAAAATTGATGGAACAGGCTCAACCACGTTGTATCAGCAATAAACTGAGAGACATCCATTTCCTCTGGCTTTACTAACAAATCGAGCGCCAACGGAATTTGTAATAAGGTTAAAAACAACACTTCAGACACCATAATAATGGCAATACAAGCCAACGCATCGTATACCCAAGACGCTAAGCGGCGACCAAAACCCGTACGTGGAAACTGTGACATAACTTTCTCAATAATCAAACTTGCGGCTATTCTAACAAACCCATCATCAATAGAGAATAAACACGACAACCCTATTTTCGCGCAATTAATGAGCGTTCGATTGATTTACAACAAAAACCTCTTGCCGATAGCGGCGTTCTTTGTATAATGCTGTGCATCGAGACAAAAATACCAATAAGTTTTTGCTCAAAAGTGGTTTTTCTTTATTTTCTCTTTGCTAGAAAGTGAAAGAAAAATTGTGCCAGTGTGATGGAATTGGTAGACATAGGGGATTCAAAATCCCCCGCTTCACGGCGTGGCGGTTCGAGTCCGCCCACTGGTACCACTTTTTATAGGCCCTAACCAAATGGTTAGGGCTTTTTTTATGTCTGAAATAAATTCTTTTCTCAAAACGTAGTTATTCGTTATTTTCCCTTTGCTAGAAAGTTTGAAAGCTAAATTGTGCCAGTATGGTGGAATTGGTAGACATAGGAGATTCACTCTTAACCCTCGGCCCACTTCACACCCTAGCAATTGCGAGTCCGCCCACTGGTACCTCTTTTTATAGGCCCTAGCCAAATGGTTAGGGCTTTTTTTATGTCTGAAATAAATTCTTTTCTCAAAACGTAGTTATTCGTTATTTTCCCTTTGCTAGAAAGTTTGAAAGCTAAATTGTGCCAGTATGGTGGAATTGGTAGACATAGGAGATTCACTCTTAACCCTCGGCCCACTTCACACCCTAGCAATTGCGAGTCCGCCCACTGGTACCACTTTTTATAGGCCCTAGCCAAATGGTTAGGGCTTTTTTTATGCCTGAAATAAATTCTTTTCTCAAAACGTAACTATTCGCTATTTTCCCATTGCTAGTAAAGTGAAAGCTAAATTGTGCCAGTATGGTGGAATTGGTAGACATAGGGGATTCACTCTTAACCCTCGGCCCGCTTCACGGCGCAGCGGTTCCAAAATCCAAAATCAGGCTCACTGGTACCACTTTTTATAGGCCCTAACCAAATGGTTAGGGCTTTTTTTATGCCTGAAATTTAGTTATTTAGATGGTAATGGAATTGGTAGACATAGGGGATTCACTCTTAACCCTCGGCCCGCTTCACGGCGTGGCGGTTCCAAAATCCAAAATCAGGCCCACTGGTACCACTTTTTATAGGCCCTGTATGTTTAACGTTAATTGCATAGAATATAGACAGTAGTTATGTCAATTGATACATTAATGTAATAGTATTTTCACACTATTTTGAAAAAGGAAAACATGAAAGGTATTTTTAAAACAACAATTTTTGTATCTAGCATACTTTCGGTCGCAGCTTGTAGTAATTACCCAGAAGATGTCGAACTTCAATCTTCAAAAAGCGGGGTTATCTATAGCTTCGATAAAAATGCTTTGCAAGCATGGAAAGATAATTACTCTAAGGCTAACTCTAGCCTAGACTCTACGAGCGATAATGTTGCTTTTTTATTAAGTTTGCATAGTACTTCTGGAGTAAAAAAATCAGCTGAAGTGCAAAAAGTGATTGATAAGTTAGGAGCAACAAGACCGGAAATAGAAACTTCTCTTCAAAAGCTTTACGAAGACGAAGTGAGTAGAATGGCTAAGGAAAAAAGTGAGTTAGAAGCAGAACTTGAAAAAGATAAAGAGCAACTAGCTTCCTTACTAGAAGAAAAAGTCAAATACCAGCCAAATGTAGAGAGTTTTAACAAGAAAATTAGTGAGCTTAAAAAGGAAAAAGCTAGTAATCAAGCTAAAGCTGCGGCTCTTGCAGAACAAAATGGCCAGCTCATACTAGCAACTAAATCAAGGTTTCCAGTTGATTCAGCTAAGCTCTATAACCCGATCTCAGATACCAATTCTTATATCTATAAAAAAGTAGCTAAGGGCATGCCTTGTAATGAATTAACTGATACTTCCGAATGGACATTTTATTTACATTACAAGACTGGAAAAATATCTAAAGATAAAAGTGAAGTTTGTTTATATATGAACTTTTTAGTAAAACAGAATGGTATGACAGGCAAAAGAGGCGTCGATAAAAGAAGGAGGCAGTTAGCTGAATATGTCGGCCAGAATACTATAAATGAAATGCTAAGAACTGCAAACTCAATTTCTACATTAAAATATGAAATTGATGAACTTACAGCTTTGATAAATGACAAAGAGAAAGACCAATTCCCAGCTATAGATATGACAGAGGCTAAAAACTGGTTGATAGGCGGAACTAAGCTGGCTGAGGTGTCAAAAATCACTTCAGATATAAAAGGCAAGGAAAGGAGGTTAGAAGTTGCTCAAAAACGGGAGTCTGAATTTACACTTCCTCATTTTAAGCAGGTGGGTATTAGCTCTTTGATAAAAAGCTTACAGGACGAAATGAAAGCCATTGCAAAAGATTTGATAGCAAATCAAGCCGCTGATAAAAGCTTCATACAAGAGTCTAATAAATTCAAATTATCTGAAGACTTTGACTATTTCATAATTTTCCAAGAAAACAATTCCAGAGAACCTGTTGCATTTATTGATAAGCGAAAGTTTGAAGGAAAGGAAAAGATTTTAGTGGAAAACCGCGATTTCATGAACTACATGCAGCTTGCTCAAATAGAAATTGTGATACGCCACCAATAAACTAGACACTTCCTAGTCATTCTCGGTATTTCTTCTCATACTCTACAGGCGAAAGCAAATTATTGGAACCATGACGCCTTTTTGTGTTGTAAAACATTTCAATGTAATCAAATACATCTGAACGTGCATTATCACGAGTTACGTAGATCTTTTTCTTTATCCGCTCTCGTTTTAGACCACTAAAAAAACTTTCAACTACGGCGTTGTCATGACAATTTCCTCTACGACTCATACTACCTTCAAGTCCGTGGTATTTGAGGAACGCTTGCCAATCATGGCTGGTATACTGTGCGCCTTGGTCACTATGTACTACAACTTGCTGTTTCGGGTTTCTACGCCAAACAGCCATTAATAAAGCGTCTAATGCTAACTCTTTGGTTATACGCGGTTTCATAGACCAACC
>CANLRB010000006.1 GCA_947493455.1 uncultured Pseudoalteromonas sp.
GCCTCTATATGTGTTTGCCGTAAGCAACTAGCTTAACCGCCGCATCGACATACGAAGTAAACGAATATATTTATTGATTAGCGATTGACCGTCACTATGAAAAAAAACGGTCAAAAAAAATACTAGTGCCTATTGACAGAGTTAAGGCTCATATGTGTTATGTTGCAGATTTAAAAAGAACATACCAAATCACACTATAGAAAAAAACAACACTTAAAGTTTTAATATGATGCTTTTTACAAGCCTTAGGTTTGTTTAATGATGAATAAGAAATATGAACCAGTGTCATTGCCATTGACAAAGGTAATAAATAAAAAAACATCTCAGGTTGATATGTTTTAGGTGATGGACTGCTGGCTTTAAAAAAAATAGTCAAAATATAGGACACAAAAAACAGCTGTATCATCAAATACTTTGGAAATGTACCAATGGCTAATTCTAATTTATTTTTCATTGAAATCATCCGTGTTCATTTAGCAACATAACGCTTGCCGTAAACGGCACAAAATAGCAGGCTAAAATTAGCGACGAAGGAGCACAGCCTGCTATTTTGTGTCCTTTGTTTGACGGCCTTGTTATATTTTACTTAACTCACCAGTGTTATTAAGTATTGGTTGCGCCCATTTATAAAAATCAGACTTATTTGAGTCCCAAGGCCATACGCCATCAGTTGTAGGCCAAACTAATTGGAGCATCTTAAAGTTATCTCCGTTATTTAGCCACAAGCCCCAACCTAGATACTCCTCATAGTGTGATTTATCGACTTCAATGAAGCAAACATCAAAATCACCTAAAAAATCGGAATAGAATTTACCCGTTTCAAATGATTCACCAGCAAGCATTCGGTCTTTGTAATTGTTTACAATTGAATGGGCTAATTCCCGTTTTAAGCCAACAATAATTAAATCGGCCTTATCTTGCTTTTGGTTGATACCAATGGAATAAGTAAACTGAGGCTCTTCTTCGCCCTCCATTACATTAATAACGTGACAACCAAACTCTTCAATGTCATTTAATGCTTTTTGGTCCCTTTCGTCCACTAGACTCTCCGTAAAATATAACAATTTAATAGTGCGCAAATCGCGCATATTTCTGATTTGCAGTCGCGCACTTTTCTGAATGGTATATTTTTAACAAAGTTGATAACTTATTGCCAGTATTATTAAAAGTTTGTTTTATTGACTTTTTGAGAAAGATTAAAATGCGCAACTTGCGCATTTTCTTGAATATGGGGGAAAAGTTTGTTTCAAAGGCTAAACAGTAAGGGTTTCAAAAAATTAAAACGGCTGCTGTTCGCTCATTGCAGTTGGATAAATATCTAAATTTTATAGCTTGAATTTAATAAGGATAAATAAGGCGGGACGAATTTACGAAAGAACAGTTTAATTGAGTTAAAAGTAATTCAGTTGAATAGTTAGAATTTATTCTCGGGCAATATTACAACATTATTATTACTAATAATGTTCTATCCCCTCCTCTTGTCGATCAATGGACATATCTAATATAACCGTTCCATCAAATTGGAAATAACGTTAAACAATGTATATTGAGCATCGATTTTTTCAGTCTAATTTTATGACAAAAACACAATTTCGTTTTATATGCCATCTTAATAAAATTTCGAGAGTTACAAATTGTTCTCTTAATTATTTTCCACAATTTCAGTTGGTTGATAAATCAAGTTTGCCGTTGCCAGAGATTCTCGATTTAAGTGGCAATGATCACTCTTAACTATCAGTTAAGCAAAGCCTAATATTTCTTTGTCGCCATAAACTTGCACTGATATACTCCCGCCGTTAAAAAATAATAATAAAGTGATAAGCTGGTTGTGAGTGTTTTAAAGAAAATAGTGATATACATTGGTTTTGGAGTCTTAGGGTTAATGTTACCTGTTTTTCTATTTAGCATTTTCACATTTTTAAATAGTAATGGTTGGGCTTGGGAGCTTGCCAGAAACTTCGGAGATTTTGCTCTTCTAATACACGATAACTTAGTTATTACACTTTACTATTTAATAAATTCTATTCTAATTATTAAATTGTACTCACTATTTTCGAAATCCGTAATACGAACAATCAGTGTGCTTCTATTGGCAACTCCTAGCGCTCTATTGTCGATTTTTGTTCTAAAAGCTCAGCTTGAAAGAGGTATTGGAAGTCACTTCAGTTATATAGTCGAACTATCTGGAGTAATAAGTAACATTTTAGTCCTTTTATGGGTACCTGTTTTGTATTTTTACCTTGGCAAAATTAAATCGGAAAAGTAAATCGCATTTGCTCTTTTATAACTATATTTATCTATCTTTCGCTCTTAGTTTAACTTATTTATGGGTTTTTAGTTTCGGTCGCTAAATGTTTTGCTAGTATGTTGATTCGAATTACGGTCATCCTTCACTATTTTAGTGACTCTTCCGTTAGCGTGTTAATGCCACGATTATAGTCATCTTAACTTTGTTTGTTGGAGACGATTTTTTGTTCGAAACGTCAATCGTTTCAAGTAACCGTTTGACGCCGTCGTTTAGTCGATTCACTATCGATGTTTATATTGAGTTGGACAATAGCCTCGCGTAATGTCCAGACTTCGCAACTGTTTATGTTTTGTGTTACGACCGGACACTCGTGTTCGCCACAATTTAAAGCTTGATGATTTAAGCCGCCTGCGCATAAACTGAATCACGTCCGATTCATTCAAGCCAAATTGAAATTCAATAGCGTCAAAAGGCGTGCGGTCTTCCCATGCCATTTCAATAATTCTTGATTCGTTTTCAGCTGTCATTTCCATCGTATATAATCTTGTTTGAAAAATAATGTTTTACGCTAAACGATTACGCTTGGTTCATATCAGCCGCCAATTAGGCCAGTAATTTAATTTAGATTAAATAATTCATCAGGTATAAACCAACACATGAATTTAGTATAATCGGCCGACACGTTAGCTATCTCGTCGTCTTATCGAATTGAATAGTCACTCATAACTGAGAACCAATACCTTGAAGTTATCCAGCTTTAAATATAAAACACGGACCGGGCCCGATTATCGCCATGGCGAGCAAGTGACGTTTTTAGATATTAAGCACACTTTTGGTTTAGGTAATATTCGAATTGGCAGCTGGGTAACCAAAGATGAAAAAGAGCTTGCGGCAAACATTATATTTGACGCCCTTGCTGATTTAGCGTTTATTTTGTCATTGCCGCCGCATGCGATTGGGCTGCGCGGTAGCTTAAACTTAGTGTTTGGTAGCGGCGGGCGTATGGGTGTGCAAGCGCATTACGCGCCATTTCAACGAGAATTGGCACTTGCCAAAAACGCAGGCGCAGGTGCCCTCGCCCATGAATTTTGGCATGCATATGATCACTATATCGCCGGTAAGGCCTTTAACTTATCAGCAAGTAGCAAACATGTTCATTTTGCAAGTAATTGCTGGTTAGAAAACAAACCCCTCATTGAACACCCACTCAACCATCGTCTTCAATCACTATTCAATACAGTATTATTGACCGACTGCGGTTCAGATAAGCACGATTTTGTTATGCGCAGTGTAAAAGCAGATCACCTGTTGAATAAGCGCTATTATTCAATACCAACGGAAATGATGGCACGAGCGTTTGAGTCGGTTATTGAAACATGCACAGATATTTCGAATAGCTATTTGGTCGCCGGTACCACAACGGCCGAGGCTTTAGCCCTTTACCCCGACCAGTCTCACCGTGACTCAATTTATCAAGCGCTCATTGCTTATTTTAAACCGCTTGGTGATGCCCTTCAACGCAACTATTAACCGTTTTTATTATTGCGGTTAAGCTCTATAAGTTAGATGTTAATGGACTAGTTGCGCCGTACTCCCTCTATTTGTTGCGATAACATCGATCCGCTGGGGAAGTTGTTGCTTCAGTTCACTCACGTGAGAAATGATACCTATCATTCGGCCGCTACGTTGTAAATCAACTAATGTACGAATCGCAAGGTCGAGCGACTCCGGGTCGAGGCTGCCAAACCCTTCATCAATAAACAAGGTATCCAAACGTACGCCGCCCGAATAAGCTTGAACGACGTCCGACAAACCAAGTGCCAGTGAAAGTGCTGCCATAAACGATTCTCCGCCCGACAATGTTGCCACTGAACGACAACGTCCTGTATAGGCGTCTTCAACCTCAAGCTCTAGGCCGGAAGCTTTATTACCTTTCGCTCGGCTCTCATTACGTATAAGTTGGTAACGCCCTTTACTCATCAGTGATAGTCGCTGTGTCGCCTGGATCAACACATCATCGAGTAATACACTGAGCACAAAACGTTGCAAGCTTACCTTATCACCGGTTAATCCATTTGATACCTCATATAATGTACCGACGACTCGATATTCTCGCTCGAGTTTTTCATTTTGAGAGCGCATGTCGCTTAACTTGTTTAAAACATTAACTAGCTGAGTTTTACGTGCAATCACTGCATTGGTGTCTTTGTCAACTTGATTATAAGTTGTTGTCGCATCGTTGAGTTTACTTTCTAAATGTACGAGGTTTGGTGTTGTTTTATCTTTTAATTCGAATGTTAATTCATTCACAACACCAGACAGTTCGTCAAATTTCGTTTTATAGCTATTTATTTCTCCAATCTTTTTGCTTCGAATTTCATTGCTAAGCAGTGCGTTTTTAAACGCTAATTCAGAATCAAAATCACTGTGCGCTATGATTGATTCCCACTCGGTTGATAAAGTTGATTGTGCTAAGAGTAACTCTACATGTTGGTTGGTCAACAGCTTGTTTTCTGACTCGAGTTTATCAAGTAATGATGTCGTCTCATCTTTTCGGTGTTGGGCACTTCTTAGCAATTCAGTCACTTGTTCAATTTGAGATGTCACCTTACTTATTTGAATCTTCAGGCTCTTTAAATCAAGACAGTCACTCGGTAGCTGCGAGGTGATTTGTTCGTATTGAGTTTCATATTTAAGAACAATCTCTTTGTGTTCTTTTGCGATAACTTGTTTTGTTTGTATTGCTGCCTCAAACTCAACTAAGGACGATTTATCGTTTTGCAACTGATTGACCGTTAACTCAAGTTCGTCTCTATATGCGACTAATAAATCAACGATAGCTTGTTGCTCAGCCATTTTTTTATCAAAATCTATAACCGTAATATTGGCATAGTCACCCAGTCGCGCTCGTAAATCATGCAACTTAGATTGCGTGATTTCAATTTGATTTTTCACTTCATTATATTCATTTTTAACGTTTTCTTTGCTGTGTGATAATCGCTCAACCTCTCCTTTTACGGCGTCGAGTTCGGCTTTAGTGACCGGAGTTTCGTCATTAATAAACCGCGCTTTATTGGGGTGCTCTTTGGCGCCACAAACTGGACATGGCATATTATCGTTCAGTTTAGCTGCTAACAATGCGGCTTGATTAAGGTGCCATGACATTTCAAGCTGAGTGGTTGTTGCAAGCAGATTTTGTAATTGTTCATTTGCTAATTCTAGCTTTGCACTCACCTTCGCTTCGCGTTTTATAGATTCAACAAGTGCGTCATTTAGTTTATCGCGAACAATGATGTCGTTTCTTTTGTCCAACAGCGCGCTTAATTGCGAGCGTTCTTCACCAAGAGGTAAAACTCGTTGTTGCAATGCCTGTATTTTTTGTTCGCTATCTTCTATTTGCGTTTTAAGTCTGGTTACATCATTTACCGTTTTCGTCAACTCTTGCTCGCTCAATTTCGCTTTATCAAGTGCAAGTAGTCTTTTATTCTGAACATCTGACAAACAATTTACGAGTTCAATGTATTGATTATATTGTCCGAGCGTTTGTTGTAATTGCGGTACTTTATTTTGTTCTTGCTGCGCAGTTGCAAATAAGGCCAACACAGTTTGGTTTTCGACCTTCGTTTTAGAGAGTCGCTCTTGATTTTGTGCAACTAGCGATGCGAGATCCCCGATTTGTTTTTCGAGTTCGCACAGTTTTAAATACTCGGCATTTATCGCTTTCGCTTTATCATCATTTTTGACTTCCAATTTATTTTTTAAATAAGTGGGTTCATCTTTACGATGGGCCTCAAATTGATGCACTTTTTGTTCGAACAAACTAAAACGCTCTATTAATAGGCGAGCGTTACTTAGACTCTGTTGGCATGCTCGCATTAAGGCTTCGGCGCTTTCTTTTTTAGTAATTTGTGCTACGAGTTCAACCTCTACTTGCGCAAGTTCATCATCAACGTCAGTTTGATTACTTGCATCAGCACTTTTTAATATGCCAATAACTTGGTTGCGATATTGCTCTACTTGCTTTTTGATATGTGATGCTTTGAGCTTGAGGCTTTCTTCAATTTTTTTATACACAGTTGTTTGGAACAATTGTCCAAATATTTTTTCACGGTCTTTCGAGTCAGCAAGCAATAATTCACGAAACTTCCCTTGTGGTAATACCATGACTTGACGAAATTGCGCTGCATCTAAGCCAATAAGCTGCTTAATTTGAGTGTCAGCATCTTTTATACTTGAACTCACTAATAGTTTTTCTGTTGCGTCAGCCAAGATTTCCCAAAACGTTGCTTTCGCGCTTTGCGTTGTTGTCCCCTCGCCCACACTTTTAGCCCTAATTTGTTGAGGAATTCTTAAAATTCGAAATCGTCGACTTCCTACACAGAACTCTAACTCAACGTGTGTGAGCATATTATCGCTTGCAAAATCACAGCGCATTTGCGTTGCACTTCGCTCGCCACCGGTTGTTTGTCCATACAACGCAAAACAAATGGCGTCTAGAATGGTACTTTTTCCAGCACCCGTTGCTCCATTAATCAAAAATAACGGATGCTTGCCAAATTCATCAAATGATATATGTTGCTCGTTCGCAAATGGACCAAAGGCACAAATGGTTAGTTTAATGGGTGTCATTGTCTGCTGCCTTCGTTATATCGTCGATCACTTGTTCTAGCACAGTTGATTGCTCTTTTGATAAGGAATCACCGTGAACTTGTTTATAGAAATCTCGAAACATGTCTAATTCACCACGTTTTAGTGACGCCTGAGTCAATCCATTGGTCTGCTTTTGCTGGAAGGCTGGTTTTTCTAAATGGAGGACATTGGGATATACATCGCGTAACTTACCAATGGGGTCTAAAATGGCTTCTGTGTCGGTTAATCGCACGAGCAAGTAATCTTCACAATTCGGATCGGTTTTTCCAGCATCAAGTAAATCAACTAAACGCCCCTCTATAATACGCATATCACGCAGTGGCTGTAATGGTACGTGGTTATGTGAAACAAGGCCATTTTCATCAAGTTCAACAAGTGTAAACCCTTTCTTTTGAGTATGTTCAGAAAAGCTGTATTTCATGATTGAACCACTATAACGGATATGTTCATGTCCTTTATACTGAGGACTATGCAAATGCCCAAGCGCAACATAATCAAAACGTTCACACGGGGCATAACTCACTCTATCCGCGCCGCCTAGTTGTAATGGACGTTCAGACTCCGATTCAACTGCGCCATCAATAAAGCAGTGGCTGATTAAAATGTTGTTTTCGCTTTCACCTGTAACCTTATCTATTTTGTCGACTAAGTAGCTGTGGGCTTGATCATAGGTTTTAAAAGTTTGATTAAATACAGCGTTTACCTCTTGTGGCTCGCTATATGGAATACCATAAAAATTAACTGTTACCTGTCCTTTTGTTAATCGAACAGGCGACGTCACAGCACTTAAATCAGCTAAAATGTGAAGCCCTGAGGGCGCCATATGTTCAGCACCAAAGCCAAGTCGCGTCGCACTATCATGATTGCCAGAAATTAAAATAACCGGAATGTTTAAGACATTGCAAAACTCGCTGAGTACATTGTTTAAAAAATCAACGGAATTTGCCGGCGGAATTGAACGATCATATATATCGCCGGCAATGATAATCGCGTCTACATCGTTTGATTTAGCAAAATCAATAATCTGCTTAATAACATGCTGTTGGTCTTCAAGTAACGATAAATTGTGAAATTGTCGGCCGATATGCCAATCAGAAGTGTGTATAAATTTCATAAAAGATTAAGTGAGCTGTATGTAACTCAAGATTAACGAAAATATGAGCCTCAACATCCCTAAAGTTTATTTAAATATTCGTAGGAATTCATTGTATTGTCTTTTAGTGTAACACGTCCGTTTGCGTAACGGATAACCTGATAACGAATCGTACCAATATCATCCCGTGTTATTTTAATTTCATTGTCTTTAAATGACCAACGCCCCAGAAATGTGCTCATTGTGGTTTTAAGCTGATAATCACCGTTATCATAAAAATGCGCTTCGCTATCAATTTGTAATGTATCGCTTAAATCATCAGTTAAATGAAAAGACTTGCCCTGTGATTGCCATCGACCTATGATCAATGATCGATGGAACCCATGATGTTTATCGCTGGTTTCAAGCTGCAATCCATTATTCGGCGATAGAAATTTCGCGGTTGCCGATTTACAAACGTTACTTGTTGGTGATTCTGCGCATTCATTAACAAGTGATGTACACGATTTTTCTACGCCCGCTTCGATTGACTGACGCGCGCTGTCAGACATACCAAACATTTGTTCTTGAATACCGTGATCAACACACGCACCAAACAAGGGAGAATTAACCGCTTCGTCACTACATGCTGTCACACTTAACGTGATAACCAAATACTTTACAATTTTCACTACAAATCCTTTTGGTTACAATTTTTTACTCAATATATGAGTATATAACCACAAACATTTGTTACAAAAAAGTAAAAATTAGATTAATAGGCTTTTTTATGAAAGAAAAGTGCATAGCCTCAAAACGAAATCGAAGGCTATGCTCTCAAATAATGATTATTTAAAAAACAAAATCGATACCAAAACTAATTGCGCGTGCATCGCCATGATACGCCCACCCCGTTGGTTCATGCCCTTGGTCAACAAAGTCGTCATACTGAAGTTTTAAAGCAGCGTTTGGTAAAAAATCATAACGTACACCGTAACTCAACATATAGTGCTCCTCAAGATCCTCTGTAGGAACTTTGGTTCGTTCGTGATCAGCTTTTGAATATGCTATGTAAGGTTGAAAATCGCCCCAATTATAGACAAGCGACACTAAATACGTTGGAAATTCAGTTCCTACGGCATCATCATACTCTACGAAATTCATATCGAACAGTAACGTAAAGTCACTTAACGTTGCGCTACCGCCGACACCGATAAATGTTTGTGAAAATGGCGTGTAAGGGTTAATACTTCCATCTTGTTGAATTGTTTCTCTATCTCTATCATTTTGAAAATAAACAAATCGTAAATCAAACCAATCTCCCGAGACATTCCAGTTAAAACCAGTTATGTCAGTCCAAAATTCGTTTACAGTTTGCGCTGAGCCTCCATATAACTTGTCGTAATAGAGCATTTCTACGTTATCGTTAGAATATTCGTTACCGTAAAACGCTGTTATCGTACTAGAGTAGTCGCCGATATCGAACGAGTACATTACATGTGCGCCGTCAAATTGGGTCACTTGCCACCAATATAGATTTGAAGGTGGTCTCATCCATGGATAAGCATAACCAACTTCAGCATATTCCGAAAAATAATACATCGGAATATTCCTACGTCCAGCCATAAAACTTAAATTATCTGTTGCTTGATAGGTTACATAATACCAATCGAACTCAGGCGAAAAGTCATCAACCCCTTTCGCAACTAACTGCGCTGTCATCGATAATTCTGGGCTAAAGCTATAAGTGGCTTGCACCGCTAAAATTGATTCAGCCTTAAATGTAATGTCATTGTCATATTGGCCTACATCATAAAAATCAGCAGTTAAAATCTCGTCTCGTGTTTGTCCTGGATTTAATGGGTCGTTTACTGTTCCTAATGTTTTCCCCGCAATTAGCGAGCCATAGCCACTTATTTTTAATTCTGCGTATGCACTGGTAGGTAAGGCAGCAACTAGAGCTAAGCTTAATAAGTTTAATTTATTCATAACATCAGCTCCTTAAAATGTTGCTACTACTTTAACTGAATCACTGACCGCGTCAGCACTAATAAATCCAATCGCATCAGGATTTGATGAAATCGCATTGATTATTTCGCCATTTGAACTCATTTCTTGCGGTGGGGTTCCTTTTCCCGTGAATAAAATTTTTGACCAATATGCTTTTATTTGACTGCTCGACTTCCCTATTACTTTTGAATTAAATTCTGACGTTGCTGGGTCGCTGTGGTCTGCGCTAATCAAGATAGCCGTTTTACCATTACTAAAACGTTTCGACTTACCAAGAAAGATTTTCTTTATGCTTGCCTTATCAAAACTTGAGTCATTACTTGGGTGAACGATTATCGATACGTTTGCCAAAACAAACGTCGGTGTAAACAAACAAAACATTGTGATTAACATACATACTTTCATCACATTGAAAGGTTTTACGTTGAACATGGGTTTACCTCAATATACTAGCTGTAGTTGATATGTTTATTGTCCCTATAACCATAGTAATAATCTGCCAGAACACAAAGAAAGTTTACTTATTAAACAAATTTATGTGATCAGCAAAAAACGCCATATTAATCGAGTTGATTATAATGAATATTCAATAATTGATTATAATTTTTAACGAAAACAAAGCCAACTCAGCTTATTGTTAAGATATACACAAAAAGGGGTCGATTTAATTAGCGATTCTGTTAAAAATAGAGTCAAAGATTACAGATAATTACACGTAAAGCGTGTTGTAGGAATGAGGAAAGGGTCTATGTGTTCAATTTTTGGTGTATTAGATATAAAGTCTGATCCAGTTCAGTTACGAAGCCAAGCAATCGAAATGTCAAAACGTCTGCGTCATAGAGGACCAGACTGGTCAGGTGTATACAGTCATGACAAAGCTATCTTAGTGCATGAGCGCCTTGCGATTGTTGGCGTTGCAAGTGGAGCTCAACCATTACTAAACCCTGAAAAGACTCATGCTCTCGCAGTTAATGGTGAGATATACAACCATAAAGAATTACAAAGTGAGTTAACCATCGATTTTGATTTTCAAACAGAATCTGATTGTGAAGTATTGCTGGCACTTTATAAGCAAAAAGGTCCCGAGTTTTTAGATGATTTAAACGGTATATTCGCATTTTGTTTATATGATGAAGAACGTGACGCCTATTTAATCGGACGCGACCATATTGGTATTATCCCTCTATACACAGGTCGTGATGAACATGGTAACTTTTACGTAGCATCCGAGCTAAAAGCATTATCACCAATTTGTAAAACCATAGAAGAATTCCCTCCTGGTCATTATTTATGGAGCAAAGATGGCCAAATCCGTCCTTACTATGCACGTGACTGGCAATCTTACGATGACGTAAAAAACAACTCAGCAAACGTAGAAGATGTAAAACAAGGTTTAGAGCAAGCCGTTAAGCGCCAGCTAATGTGTGATGTTCCTTACGGCGTATTACTTTCAGGTGGTCTTGACTCGTCGGTGATCTCAGCGATTACACAACAATATGCAGCGAAACGAATTGAAGACGATTCTAAAAGCGATGCGTGGTGGCCGAAATTACACTCGTTTTCAATCGGCCTTGAGGGATCACCCGACTTAGCAGCCGCGCAAAAAGTAGCTGATAGCATAGGCACTGTGCACCACCCTATTACCTTTACAGTACAGCAAGGTATTGATGCACTGAAAGAAGTCGTTTATCACCTTGAAACCTATGATGTGACGACGATTCGAGCTTCAACGCCGATGTATTTAATGGCACGATACATTAAAGCAATGGGCATAAAAATGGTACTCTCTGGCGAAGGAGCCGATGAGTTATTCGGCGGGTACCTTTATTTCCATAAAGCACCGAATGCCGAAGAGTTTCATAAAGAGTTAAACCGTAAAGTATCTAAGCTTCATCAATTTGATTGCTTGCGTGCTAATAAATCAATGGCAGCCTGGGGTGTAGAAGCCCGAGTGCCCTTTCTCGATAAAGAGTTTGTGGACGTTGCAATGCGAATTAACCCAGACGCTAAAATGTGTAAAGATGGCCGCATTGAAAAACATATTATTCGCGAAGCGTTTGATGGCTATTTACCAGATGAGGTTCTATGGCGTCAAAAAGAGCAATTCTCGGATGGTGTGGGCTACAACTGGATAGATACACTGCGTGAACACGTTGAAGAAATCGTTACTGATCAAATGATGGACAGTGCCGAGTTTAAATATCCGTTAAATACACCGATGACTAAAGAAGCGTATTACTACCGCACGCTGTTTGAAGAACACTTTCCGGGTGACGCCGCCGCAAGCTGCGTACCACATGGCAAGTCTGTTGCTTGTTCAACCGAGGCCGCTTTGGAATGGGATGAAGCGTTTAAGAAAAATGCCGATCCGTCTGGACGCGCAGCGAAAGTCCATAACGACGCATACTAAAAAAAACGCCGGGTTACCGGCGTTTTTCTTTCTATTCAATACATAATTGTATTTGTACTAGTTAAATTATTTGTTTGCTTGGGCTTGGGCCTGTTTGCGTGCCGCTTTTTCTGCTTTACGACGACGTAGGGTTTCTTGTGCATCGTAACCAATATGTCCTTCACCGCGCGCACTTGCAAGTTCAATCTGCTTTTGACGCTCAGCAAAACGCGCCTTTTGCTCATCAGAAACTGTATCAAAACAATGGTGACAAGACAGACCTTGTTGATAATGCTGATGCTGTTTTTCGTCTTCAGTTATCGGCATACGACACGCATGGCATTGATCATAAGAACCTTTCTCTAAATCATGGTTAACAGCTACGCGATTATCAAAAACAAAACACTCGCCTTCCCACATAGTGTCTTCTTTTGGCACGTCTTCTAAGTATTTTAAAATACCGCCTTCTAAGTGGTAAACCTCTTCAAAGCCCTGTTCTTTCATGTAGGCTGTTGATTTTTCGCAGCGAATACCACCGGTACAAAACATCGCTACTTTCTTGTTTTTAGCTGGATCGAGGTTTTTCTCTGCCCACTCAGGAAACTCTCTAAACGTCTTTGTTTTTGGATCAACGGCATTTTTAAACGTACCGATTTCAATTTCGTAGTCGTTACGCGTGTCAACAAGCACGACATCAGGATCAGAAATTAGCGCATTCCAGTCTTGTGGCTTAACGTATGTACCAACTACTTCTTTTGGATCGATGCCTTGCACACCCATAGTCACGATTTCTTTTTTGAGTTTGACTTTAGTTCTATAGAACGGGCATGTTTCGTCGTAAGATTCTTTTGACACTATGTTCTCAAGGCCTGGTTGGTTATTTAACCAAGTTAGTAATGCGTCGATCCCTTCACGTTTCGCAGCAACCGTGCCATTAATGCCTTCTTCGGCTAGCAGTAATGTGCCGCGCACTTCATTTGCTTCCATTACTTCCAGTAACGGCGCTCGCAGGGCTTTAAAATTTGGGAGAGAAACGAATTTGTAAAGTGCACACACGACGTATTTTTGTGACATCTTAAACCTATATTTATTGTAAAAAAGTTAACCAGAGCGTAAATCTGGCACCAAGGCGCGGTATTTTAACAGACTTTTTAAAAGCCACAACCGTAATTGAATAAAAAACACACAATAAATGCGACTTAATTTCTTGGGCTCATAGCCGCTTTAGTGTAAACTACGCAGCCTTAATTTTAGTGGAGTAGCGCGCTTGTCATTTGAAGAACTTGGTATAGATAAACGATTTGTTAAACAACTTGAGCATGTTGGCATTACAACGCCCACACCAATTCAAGCAAAGGCAATACCGGTCGCTATTACTGGTAAGGATTTACTCGCGCAATCTAAAACAGGTTCAGGTAAAACCTTAGCCTTCATTTTGCCCGCGTTAATGCGGCTAGCTAAAACCAAGGCATTAAGTAAAAACGATCCTCGTGTTTTAATTTTGACGCCAACGAGGGAGTTAGCGAATCAGGTTTATCAACAACTCAAGCTATTGATATCAGGAACCAACCACCAAGCAGTTAAAATACTCGGTGGCGATAACTACAACGATCAAGTAAAAGCGTTACAAAAGAAACCACATTTTGTTGTCGCGACCCCGGGTCGACTCTGCGACCATATTGATGACCGCAGCGTCTATTTTAAGGGATTAGAACTGCTAATTCTTGATGAAGCAGACCGGATGCTCGATTTAGGGTTTGCAGAGCAAATAAAAGTAATTAACGAAGCCGCAGATCACCGTCTTCGCCAAACACTGTTCTTTTCAGCTACCTTAGAAAACGCAGAAGTTGATGCGTTATCACGTAATCTGTTACGTTCGCCTAAGCGAGTCACAATTGATTCAAGTGCAACGGGACATGACGATATAGCCCAGAACTTTTATCTCGCTGACCATCTTGATCACAAACATGCATTACTCGATCGCCTATTAGACATCAACCCCGATGGGCAAAAAATTATTTTTACGGCAACGCGTGATGATACTGTACGTATCGCTGAGTTGTTAAATACACAAGGTATTAAAAGCGTCGCGCTTGCTGGTGACATGACGCAAAGTAAACGACTTGATATTATGCAGCACTTTTCCAAAGGACTAGCGCAAGTGCTAGTTACAACGGATGTTGCGTCACGTGGTTTAGATTTACTTAATGTCACCCACGTTATTAATTTTGATATGCCAAAGCAAGCTGAAGAGTATGTTCACCGAATTGGTCGCACAGGTCGCGCTGGTTTCAAAGGTATCGCAATATCACTCGTAAGTGCGAAAGACTGGAAAAGTTTTAAAGCGGTTGAGTCTTATCTATCATTGCGTGTCGGATTTAAGCAATTAGACGGCTTAGTCGGCAAATTCAAAGGCTTTAAAGAGAAGCCAGTTAAATCAAAAACGAAACCAAACAAACAAAGCATCGCTAAGACACAAAAAAAGCAGCATAAAAAGCCAATGCGCAAGGCAAAAGTACAAAAACCAATTCCACAACCGTTTGACGTAGATGGCGTTGCGCCATTAAAGCGCAAGCCAAAAAAGCAAGAGGATAGTTAAATGGCTGCAATCGTTGGCACAGTCGCACAATTAAAAATTGAAGAAATCGCATATGAAGGAGCGTATCTAGTCTCACAGTCTGGCGATGAAGTATTTCTACCAAAAACATACGTTAACCAAGAATTTGAGCTTGGCGAATCGATTAATGCGTTTGTTTATCAAGACAAAGACGAACAACTTGTTGCAACGTTAAAAAAACCACTTGCAACACTTGGCGACTTTAAGCTATTACGTGTTAAAGAAATAAATCGCACAGGTGCGTTTGTAGATATTGGTATCGAGCGCGATGTGCTTGTGCCATTTAACGAGCAACGTCCAAAGATGAGTGAAGGTCACTCATATTTAGTCCATTTATATCTAGACAAAGCGAGTAGTCGATTGTGCGCATCGTCGCATTTAAATCGATTTGTATCGAATGATGCACAAGGCTATAAGCGATTCCAGCATGTTGATATTGTGGTTGCAGGCAAAACAGATCTCGGTTTTAAGGTCATCGTCGATGGCAAGTTTTGGGGTGTGGTTTACCATAACAGTGTATTTAAAAAGTTATTTGTTGGACAAGAGCTTACTGCATTCATAAATAAACAACGCGAAGATGGTAAATTAGACGTCGTTTTAGAAAAACCTGGTATTGAAAAGTCTCACAATTTAGCAGACCAAATTATTGCTCGACTTGAGCAAGAAGGTGGTGTATTGCAAGTTGGCGATAAGTCAGCGCCTGATGTAATAAAAAGATTATTCGGAACAAGTAAAGCGAACTTTAAAAAAGCAATTGGCCACCTTTATAAACAAGGCTTAATTGATTTAGAGGCAATGCAAATCCGCTTAAATAAGAAATAACCATTAAAAAAAGGGGCAAAAATTGCCCCTTTTTTTACAATAAATTGGTGTCTTCAATCAAGTATGCGTATTCTTTACTAAATAAACATTTTTGATATCGTTCACTGTATACCATTAAGTTTTCGGAATCTGAAAATTCAATCGGAGCAAGCCTAAATACTTTTTTGTCACATTCATTTTTATAACTGGAGACTAGATTTAGACACTCTTTTGCACGCTCTTCATCTTCTATTGATACTGTTTCGCAGCGCGCTGAAACTTGGGTGAATAAAGTTGACTTAATTTCAAATTGGTTGAGCGGTTGCTCATCAATCGTTTCAATTAGTGTATTGAAGGCATTTTGACGTGCCTCACTTTCGTGTTGATCGTAAACAATATACCCAGCGATCAACGCAATGATCAATATAACTATTCGCATAAATACTACCTTTATTATTTATTTTATGCTTCCCTGCTAACTTTATGCCAAAATGACAAGAGCTTACGGTGTAAGCTCTTGGCTATGTTAACTGAGTGTTTTATTTATTTCAATTAAAGTTAAATTAGGATTTTCAGATTGTGTGATCGGTCGCCCAATTACAAGGTAATCACTGCCCGCTTCTATTGCTTTTTTCGGCGTCATTATGCGCTTTTGGTCACCAATATCACTTCCTGCAGGTCTTATTCCTGGTGTTATAAGTTTAAAATCATCACCAAGTGACTGCTTTAAACAACTCGCCTCTTGCGCTGAACAAACAACACCATCAAGCCCCGATTCTTTTGCTAAATTCGCTAAATAGAGCACTTGTTCTTGCGGTGATTTATTTATGCCTAAACGTTTCAGTTCAGCTTCGTCCATTGAGGTGAGAACAGTAACCGCAATTAATAACGGTGCTTTATTACCGAAACGTTCTAACGCTGATTTAGCTTTTGCCATCATTTCAGGACCACCAGATGCATGTACATTGACCATCCAAACTCCCATTTCAGCTGCTGCCGTCACTGCTTTTGCAACTGTATTAGGAATATCATGAAATTTTAGGTCTAAGAACACGTCAAAACCTAAATCGATAAGCTTTTTAACAAAAGTTGGGCCGAAATAAGTAAACATTTCTTTACCGACTTTGAGGCGACATTCGCTCGGTGAAAGTTGTGCTACAAAATCAAGGGCATTTTGTTCGTTATCATAATCAAGTGCTACAAGCACTTTTGGATCAAATGAAATCATTGTATTCCTATGTTAAAAACCGTCTAAACCATGGTTAGGTGTAATTGATTCCCAGTGTTTGCATGATGGACAGAACCAATAAAGTGCCTGGCTTTCGAAGCCGCAATGTTTACACTGGAACTCTGACTTTGTTGAAATGTAAGACTGAACAAGTTCGTTTATCTGGTTCAGTACAAATTTAGTATCGCCATTACTTTTGGTAAATAGCGAGATTAAAAAGCTAAAGCCTCGAATGTTCGGTTCTCGCTTCAGTGAGACTGTTAAAAACTCAATTGCTTGATCAATTTTGTTCTGCTTTATCAGCGCTTCACAGTAGTGTATTTTAATGAGCACGCCATACTTATTACAGTAATTTTCAAGCAACTCAACATATTGAGTTTCTAAATTGAGTTTAATATAACACTCACGCAATTGCGCTAAGAACAACGGCGAATGCTTGGGCGAATGACTGAGCAAATCGCGCCAATAATGAATTGCCTTTAAGTAGTCTTGTTCATTAAAAGACTGTAAACCAAGCTCAAAGAGCGGACGGATTACTTTACTATCAATATTAATGACTGACGTTAATTCAGAATAATCACCTGTTTGATATGCATGTTCACAATAAAAGTGGGCGATTGCAGCTTTTAATTGGTACGTTGAAAATAATTTTCGGCAATCTAAATAAAGCGCAATGCCTTTTTCCCACTCATTCGTTTGTTGATATAGTAAAAAAAGTTGTGTTAACGCTTTTTTATTTTTGTATGGGATTAAGGCTAATAATTGTTGCTCTGCGCTATCGAGCATACCTGCCATTACATAGTCTTGCGCTAGCTCATAGATAATTGCTTGCTTATCAGTATCATCTAGCGAAGCTTGTTTAAGTAATAGCTCATGAATTTTTATTGCGCGGTCAAGCTCACCCCGGCGCCTAAACATCGCAGCCAATGCCAAATAATGTTCGACCGAGTCGGCTGAAACTTCTAGTAATTCAATAAGGTGTTCGAGGCCTTGATCTTCTTCTCGATCAAGTAAAAATTTTAGGCCTTTTGAATACTCGCTGATAATTTCGCGACTTTCTTTGTGCGCTTGTGATTTAGCGTTGTTTTTACCCATCACATACCCGTAACCAGCCGCCACAGGTAGCAGTAAAAACAATAATTCAGTCATTAGTTATCCGTTATTGTTATACGTGAGTTTTTGATTGCTCTTTTTTAAACGAATATTTTGCATCTTAAGTGATGAGAATATTTTAAGACTTACAAGAATACCAATCGCAATACCGATAGCAAGACAAATGCTTACTATAACTGCTAAAGGTAACTCTGTACTCGCTATTAAATAATTTATTTTAACGACATGTGGGTTTTGTGAGCCCAATACAAATAATGCGAATAACAAGCACAGGAACAGGATAAACTTAAGCGGTTTTATCAATGTCACTCCAGTTAACTATTTACGCTCGCATTAACGCGATCACGTAGTTCTTTCCCCGGCTTAAAGTGTGGTACATATTTCCCTTGTAATTCTACCGTGTCACCCGTCTTTGGATTACGGCCTGTGCGTGGAGCACGGAAATGAAGCGAAAAGCTTCCAAAACCACGAATTTCGATACGGTCTGATTCTGCAAGAGAATCCGCCATTTGCTCAAGAATTTCTTTAACCGCATTTTCTACGTCTTTTGCTGGTAGATTTGCATGTTGTTCAGCGAGTTTTTCGATTAATTCTGACTTTGTCATGTAAGTACCTTTAAGGATGTAAGTAGGAAGGCATCAAATGATACCTTCCTTGATTGACTAATTAGTCTTTTTGAGCATTTTTAAATGCTGCAGCCATTGCGTTTTCGAACGCTGGCTCTTCTTTCTTAAGCTTGTCTAGAGCTTCTTTCTCTTCAGCTTCTGAAATCGCTTTGATTGAAAGGCTGATAGCACGGTTTTTGCGATCAACACCAACAAACTTAGCTTCTACTTCGTCGCCAATAGAAAGAACAGCTGAAGCATCTTCAGTGCGCTCTACTGCAACGTCAGCTACACGGATGTAACCTTCAACGCCTTCGATAAGCTCAACAGTTGCGCCTTTAGCATCAACTTCTGTCACTTTACCTTTAACAATAGCACCTTTTTTGTTTGCGTCCAGGTAGTTATTGAAAGGATCAGCTTCGATTTGCTTAACGCCTAAAGAAATACGCTCACGCTCTGGGTCTACTTGTAGAACTACTGCAGAGATTTCGTCGCCTTTCTTATATTCACGTACTGCTTCTTCACCTGGCGTGTTCCAAGAGATATCAGATAAGTGAACTAGACCGTCGATGCCACCGTCAAGACCGATGAAGATACCGAAGTCAGTGATTGACTTGATCTTACCAGTAACTTGGTCACCTTTGCTCTGTAGACGAGCAAATTCTTGCCAAGGGTTAGCTTTACACTGCTTAAGACCTAATGAAATACGACGACGTTCTTCGTCGATTTCTAGTACCATTACTTCAACGTTGTCGCCAAGGCTAACAACTTTTGAAGGGTGGATGTTCTTGTTAGTCCAATCCATTTCAGAAACATGAACTAGACCTTCTACGCCTTCTTCGATTTCAACGAAACAACCGTAATCTGTAAGGTTAGTTACACGACCAGAAAGCTTAGAACCTTCTGGGTAACGACCAGCGATAGCTGCCCATGGATCTTCGCCAAGTTGCTTAAGACCTAGAGAAACACGAGTCTTCTCTTTGTCGAACTTAAGAACTTTAACTAGGATTTCGTCACCAACGTTAACGATTTCACTTGGGTGCTTAACGCGTTTCCAAGCCATATCAGTAATGTGTAGTAGACCGTCAACACCACCTAGGTCAACGAATGCACCGTAGTCAGTAAGGTTTTTGATAATACCTTTAACTTCTTGGCCTTCAACTAGGTTTGCAAGTAGCTCTTCACGCTCTTGTGAGTTTTCAGACTCGATAACCGCACGACGTGAAACAACAACGTTGTTACGCTTCTGGTCAAGCTTGATTACTTTAAACTCTAGCTCTTTACCTTCAAGGTGAGTTGTGTCACGAACTGGACGCACATCTACTAATGAACCAGGTAAGAAGGCACGAATAGTGTCAACTTCAACAGTGAAACCACCTTTAACCTTACCATTGATGATACCAGTAACAGTTTCTTGCTCTTCACACGCTTTCTCAAGACGGATCCACGCTTCGTGACGCTTCGCTTTCTCACGAGAAAGAATTGTTTCACCGAAACCGTCTTCGATTGCATCTAGTGCAACATCAACTTCGTCACCAACAGCAACTTCTAATTCACCAGCAGTGTTTTTGAATTGCTCAGCAGGAATTGCGCTCTCTGACTTAAGGCCAGCGTCTACAAGTACGATGTTATTTTCAATCGCAATAACTGTACCTTTAACAATAGAACCTTGTTCCGCTTCAAAACCTGATAGGCTTTCTTCAAATAACTGTGCAAAATTTTCTGACATTATACGTCTCTAATAATATATAACCACTTGGCTGTCCTGCCGCATGGGGTTGTTTATAGTGTTAACTTAGTCCCTAAAGTTAACGAATTAAATGTTTTTCAACACACAAATCAATAATTTTTTCAAACGCTTGCTGTGCATTAATTTCGGTCGTATCAATTACAATAGCATCGTCTGCTGGCACCAATGGCGCAACAGAACGATTCATATCGCGCTCATCGCGCGCTTGTATATCGACTAAAAGGGCGTCGATTTTAACATCATGCCCTTTATCCTTCAACTCAAGGAAGCGACGATTTGCACGTTCCTCAGCTGAAGCGGTTAAATATATCTTTAATTGTGCATCTGGAAACACAACAGTTCCCATATCACGGCCGTCAGCAACTAAACCATTTTCACTTCTAAAAGCGCGCTGGCGACGAAGCAATGCTTCGCGTACACTCGGTAACGCAGCGATTTTTGACGCAGCTCCACCCACTTCTTCGGTGCGAATACTTTTACTAACTTCTTCGCCTTCTAATATGATTTTGCCTGTACCTGTTTCGCTATCAATTAGAAACTGTACATCAAGATTAGCAGCTAATGGTAATAATGCCTCTTCATTTAGGTCAGTAATTTGATGATGAATTGCGGCAAGTGCTAACACTCTGTATATCGCACCGCTATCGAGTACATCCCAACCTAATTTTTCTGCGAGTAATCGGCAAACTGTCCCTTTGCCTGAACCACTTGGGCCATCAACAGTGATGACGGGTTGCTCAGCCTGCATTAAAACCTCCAACAATGCATTTTTCCGAATTCGCGGATTATAGGCGAATTAAAAAACTTTTGCGCGCATTCTACGCATAAAACATAATGATTTCTATCAAACTTTTATTCACTTACCGAAGCAAGTGTTTCAAAGTATGTCGGAAACGTTTTATAGGTACATTTAGGGTCGTTAATAATCACATCAAAACCGCCAACAGCCACCATCGAAAAACACATTGCAATTCGGTGGTCATTGTAGGTATCGATTTCGGCAAGTTTGATTTCGGTTGGCGGCGATATTTCGATATAGTCTTCACCTTCAACCACCTCAGCACCGAGCTTACGCAGTTCTGTTGCCATTGCAAACAGTCGATCTGTTTCTTTTACGCGCCAGTTGTAGATATTGCGGATTGCCGTGTCACCTTCGGCAAATAGCGCGACAGTAGCCAGTGTCATCGCCGCATCAGGTATCGCATTTGCGTCAATATCGACACCTGTCAAAGTACCTTTACTGACGATAAGCGCATCATCGAGCCATTCAATTTGAGCGCCAACTTGTTCCATTACTTTTGCAAAATCAATATCGCCCTGCACACTGGCACGCCCTACGCCATTAATACGAATGGTTCCGCCACGAATCGCAGCAGCGGCAACGAAATAAGATGCACTCGACGCATCACCTTCAACCATAATACGACCCGGCGACTGGTATGTCTGATTACCGATAACAGTAAAGCTTTGGTAATTATTGTTTTGCACCTGAATGCCAAATTTTTCCATTACGCCCAGCGTAATATCAATATAAGGCTTTGAAACAAGCTCACCTTTAATGGTAATTTCGGTATCGTCACTAAATAGCGGTGCCGCCATAAGGAGTGCGGTTAGAAATTGACTCGAAATACTGCCGTCAATTTCTACTTTGCCACCTTTTAGCTTCTTACCATTGATATTCAATGGCGGGTAATCGTTTTGTTTTAAGTAGGTGATATCAGCATCTAACGAATGAAGTGCGTCGACTAAGTGGCCGATTGGGCGCTCTTCCATACGCGGTTCGCCAATAAGTTCAAATCGACCTGGCGTTGTCGCAAGCACAGCGGATAAAGGACGATAAGCTGTGCCAGCATTGCCTAAAAATAAAGGCTCTGTGGGTGTTTCAAATTTCCCCGCCTGTCCATATACGGTTGCACTTGTTTTATCTTCGTTAAGCTCTACTTTAACGCCCATTGCATCAAGGGCTGTGAGCATGTGGCGAATATCGTCACTGTCGAGCAGATTATCAACAACGGTTTTGCCGTCACACAATGCAGCGAGTAACAAAATTCGATTTGAAAGGCTTTTAGATCCAGGTAAGGTTATTTCGCCATTAACGCCATTTATCGCTTTGAGATAAAGTTGTTCCATGTTAACTGTTCTCCTTTGCAAAACGATGCATAAAGTCAATCAACGCATCAATCCCTTGATTGGACATGGCATTGTATATACTTGCACGCATACCACCAACGTAACGGTGCCCTTCAAGCGCGAGTAATCCTGAGTGCTCAGATTCAGTTAAGAATTGACTATTTAACGACTCATTTTTTAACCAAAATGGGACATTCATTAATGAACGAACAGAGGTGTGTACCTTATTATTATAAAAAGGGCTTTCATCAATAAAGTCATAAAGCTTTTTTGCTTTTTCGCGATTATGTTGTTCAATAACACTAACACCGCCAATCGACTTCAGCCATTTAAATACTTCAGCAGCGAGATACCAAGAAAATGTCGGTGGTGTGTTGTACATGCTTTCCTTTTTAGCTTGTATTTCGTAATCAAAAATACTGGGCGTTGCTAACCCGTTGCGCTCAAGTAGAGACTTTTTAACAATCACAATCGCAAGACCTGACGGACCGATGTTTTTTTGTGCACCTGCGTAAATTAAATCGAATTGATTTACATCCATTTCGCGTGACAAAATATTTGATGACATATCGGCGACAATGGGTGCGTCGTGTTTTGGCACATCAAATAATTCTATCCCATCGATTGTTTCATTTGGACAATAATGAATATATGACGCAGAGTTTGGTAATTGCCATTCGCTGACGGGTGTGACATTGAACTGTTCATCGCTATCATTTCTGACGTTAAGTTCAACGGCTGTCGTAAATTTACATGCTTCGTCATAGGCGCCATCAGACCAGATCCCAGTGTTGATATAAACTGCATCTTTACCTGGCACGTGCAAGTTCATTGGTACGGCTGCAAATTGACCTCGCCCGCCTCCTTGCATAAACAAAACAGCGTAATCATCGCTAATTTTCATTAAATCACGCAAGTCATGTTCGCTTTGTTCGGCTAAACTTAAAAACGGTTTACTGCGATGGCTGATTTCCATCACCGAAACGCCTAAATCTTGCCAATTTAAAAACTCTTTTTGTGCTTTCTTCATTACCTCTGGCGGCAATCCTGCAGGACCTGCACAAAAATTAAATACACTCATTCCCATTCCTCGTTAACAACTGAAAAAAAAGCGGCTATTAAGCCGCTCTTTATAATAATCATAGTAGTTGTGTATTTCTATCTGTTTTATACACATCTAAGTTGAAATTTTTTACTCTTCAGATGCCTCACCTGAATCGTTTTCAACTTGGTTTTCAGTATTCTCTGAACTTGCTTCGTCTTCAGATGATTCTTCATAAGGAGACTCTTCAATTTCGTCGATACGTTGCAAACCAACAACTTGCTCGTCATCTGCTGTACGGATCAAAATGACCCCTTGCGTATTACGACCTACCGTTGATACCTCAGCAACACGTGTTCTTACCAGTGTTCCTTTGTTTGAAATCAACATAATCTCGTCATTGTCTTCAACTTGTACTGCGCCGACTACTTTACCGTTACGATCACTTACTTTAATCGATACAACACCTTGTGTCGCTCGCGATTTAGCAGGGTAATCTTCTAGCAATGTACGCTTACCGTAACCATTCTCTGTTACAGTTAAAACCGCACCATCATTCTTCGGTACAATCAATGACACTACTTTAACATCGTCAGGCATTTTAATACCACGCACACCGGTTGCAGTACGGCCCATCGGTCTTAGTGCGAGCAGCTCTTCGCCCGTTTCCGGATCTAGTTTGACTTCACCAGTTTCAGAGTCGCGTTGTTTTTCATTAAAACGCACTACTTTACCGTGATCAGTAAACAGCATAATGTCATTCGAACCATCGGTAATATCTGCACCAATTAAACTATCACCGTCATTAAGGTTTATTGCAATAATGCCGGATGCACGTTGACGACTATACGCCGTTAATGGCGTCTTCTTAACTGTACCATTAGCTGTCGCCATCAATACATACTTATCTTCTTCGTACTCGCGTACTGGAAGTATCGTAGTAATACGCTCGTCCGCTTCAAGTGGCAGTAAGTTTACAATTGGTTTTCCGCGTGCAGTACGCGATGCAAGTGGCAATTGATACACTTTAAGCCAATATAAACGTCCTGCTGTAGAGAAGCACAAAATGGTATCGTGGGTATTTGCAACAAGTAATCGCTCAATGAAATCTTCATCTTTCATGCGCGTCGCAGCTTTACCTTTACCGCCACGCTTTTGCGCCTCGTAATCAGTAAGTGCTTGATATTTTACGTAACCCTCATGAGAAAGCGTAACAACAACATCTTCTTCATTGATTAGGTCTTCAAGGCTAATATCATGTGCAGCTGCAGTTATTTCAGTGCGGCGTTCATCACCATAAGCTTCTTTTACTTCGACTAGCTCATCACGAATTACTTCCATCAAACGCTCTGGCGATGACAAGATATAAAGAAGTTCCGCAATGATATCGAGTAGATTCTGATACTCAGATAAGATCTTTTCGTGTTCTAAACCAGTTAACTTATGTAAACGTAAGTCTAGGATTGCTTGTGCTTGTTGTTCGGACAGGTAATATTGCCCGTCACGAATGCCGTACTCAGCAGCTAGCCATTCTGGACGTGCTACATTGTCCTCGCCCGCTTTTTCAAGCATTCCTTTAACAGTACCCAACTCCCAAGCACGTGAAATTAGTGCTTCTTTCGCTTCAGCAGGTGTCGGAGAGCGACGAATTAGTTCTATAATTGGGTCAATGTTAGCAAGCGCAATTGCCAAACCTTCAAGAGTATGTGCTCTATCACGTGCTTTTCGTAATTCAAATACAGTACGACGTGTCACAACTTCGCGACGGTGCGTCACGAATGCTTCAAGCATCTCTTTAAGGGTCAATAACTTAGGCTGGCCGTTATCCAATGCAACCATATTCATACCAAACACAGTTTGCATTTGTGTTTGCGCATACAGGTTATTTAAAACAACTTCACCGACTTCACCACGCTTTATTTCTATAACAATGCGCATTCCGTCTTTATCAGACTCATCGCGCAGTGCATTGATCCCTTCAATTTTTTTATCTTTAACGAGTTCGGCTATTTTCTCAATTAACCGTGCTTTGTTAACTTGATATGGGATCTCATGAACGATAATGGTCTCTTTGCCAGTCTTTTCGTTCGTTTCGATTTCGGCTTTCGCTCGAATATAAACCTTGCCGCGGCCAGTTTTATACGCTTGCTCAATGCCTTTTTTACCACTAATAATACCGGCGGTTGGGAAATCTGGACCTGGTATATATTCGATTAATTGGTCTACTTGAATATCGGGGTTTTCAATAAGTGCGAGACACCCATTGATGACTTCAGATAAATTGTGTGGCGGTATGTTCGTCGCCATACCCACGGCAATACCTGACGAACCATTGACTAAAAGCGCCGGAACACGTGTTGGTAATACAGCAGGAATTTTCTCTGTTCCATCATAGTTATCCACGTAATCAACTGTTTCTTTTTCAAGATCAGCCAGTAATTCATGGGCAATTTTCGCCATACGTACTTCGGTATAACGCATTGCAGCCGCTGAGTCCCCGTCAACTGAGCCAAAGTTACCTTGGCCATCGACTAGCATATATCTCAGTGAAAACGGTTGCGCCATACGTACAATCGTGTCGTAAACCGCACTATCACCGTGAGGGTGATATTTACCGATTACGTCGCCGACTACACGAGCAGACTTTTTGTAAGGTTTATTCCAATCATTATTGAGTTCATTCATCGCAAACAACACACGGCGGTGAACGGGTTTTAAACCATCTCTCACATCCGGTAAAGCACGACCCACAATTACACTCATTGCATAATCAAGGTATGAATTTTTTAATTCGTCTTCAATATTAATTGGAAGGATTTCATTGGCGAGATCTGTCATTCGATTTCACTTCCTTCAATCGACTAAATATATAGTTATCATTTTTTTGCCAAGCCATGCTATCACATTATTTAGTTATTTACAGGCGGTATTTAGTGGTCTTTTTACAATTAATCGCATTATAATGGCCCTCAAATTAACGAGGAAGTATTTTATGACCGTACATCATAATGTAGACGACGCTGAAATTGCTAAATTTGAAGCGATTGCTGAGCAATGGTGGGATTTAACAGGTAACTTTAAACCGCTACATGAAATTAATCCATTGCGACTTGATTTTATAAACCTCCATAGCGGTGGCTTATTTGGCAAAAACGTTCTTGATGTCGGTTGTGGTGGTGGCATATTAAGTGAAAGTATGGCCAAACTCGGTGCCCAAGTGACTGGAATCGATATGGGTTTGGAACCTTTAAATGTTGCTAAATTACATGCATTAGAAAGCGGTGTTAAGGTCGACTATCAGCAAACCCCAGCAGAAGAGTTTGCACAAAAAAATCCACAATCGTTTGATGTTGTGACGTGTATGGAAATGCTCGAACACGTCCCTGAACCGGAATCTGTTATCGCAGCAGTGGCATCCCTTGTGAAGCCCGGCGGTCATGTCGTTATGTCGACATTAAACAAGACTATTAAAGGGTACCTTCATGCAATTGTCGGAGCAGAATATGTGCTTAAACTTGTTCCAAAAGGGACACACGACCACAACAAATTTATAAAACCGGCTACGTTAATAAATTGGGCTGAAAAATACGGTTTAAAAGCGCGTGTGAGCGCAGGTTTAAGCTATAACCCGATTTCACAAAATTACCAACTTAACCGTGACGTATCAGTCAACTATATGGTGTATTTTGAAAAGCTTGAAGACTAACAGTTATAAAGGTGTGCTGTTTGATCTAGATGGCACACTGATAGACAGTGCTCTTGATTTAGGCGACGCGCTAAATCATGTGTTAACGCTAAATAACAAACCTACCGTTGACATCAACACATTCCGCCCATGGGTATCCAATGGCAGTATTGCAATGCTTAAAGGTGGTTTTGGCTCAGAGTGGGAAGCGTTTAGCCAATCGGACAAAAAACAGTTACAACACACGTTTTTAAGTTACTACAAAACGCATTTGTTTAATAAAACTGAGCTCTACCACGGAATACACTCCTTAATTATCGAGTTAGAACAGCAAAATATCCCTTGGGGGATTATGACGAATAAGCCGAGCGCCTTAACAGATCCACTCATTGCACAAATCGAAGCGTTTAGCTCTGCCATTATTGTGGTAAGCGGTGATACGCTTGATGTCGCAAAACCAAGCCCTCGCCCATTGCTTTATTGTGCCGAAAAAATGAATGTTGAACCACACCAATGTATTTATATTGGTGATGACGAGCGCGATATCATAGCTGGTAAAGCAGCCAAGATGCACACCGCTGTTGCGATGTGGGGTTACCTTAATAAAGACGTCGCCCAGTTTTGGCAGGCCGATTACTACGCACAAAATGCACAACAATTGCACAACTATATATTGGGGTAGACTGTTGTAAAAATCACAATATATAGTGACAGAGTCGATTTTGGTAGTGATACACAAAATTTTATAATTTCAACAAATAAAATTTTTTTATTTTTTAAAATTCATTTAAAGATGCTTGAAATTTAAATTTTTCTAACGAATCAATTCATAAAAGATTAGTGTTCACTAACAGAAATTCGTCTACGACGGGTATTCAATGATTATTGCGCGCGCTTGCCCTTGAAAATTATCGCGTACCACTCTATCTTGTGATTAATCTTCAGGTTTGTACCATATCTAGTGTTTAAACTATGTACACCCTGAGCCGTGCGTTACAAAAATAAGTAGAGAGCAAAAGACTCTCACATTCACAACTAGTTTTATTGCTCATTTTCAAGGATATTGAAGGCATATTTATGAACCAACAATTATCAGTAAGTAAGCGCGATGGTCGCAAAGAATCACTCGACCTAGACAAAATACATCGCGTGATTACTTGGGCTGCAGAAGGGTTAAACAACGTTTCTGTGTCGCAGGTCGAATTAAAATCTCATATTCAATTCTACGATGGCATTCGCACTGAAGATATCCATGAAACGATCATTAAAGCTGCAGCTGATTTGATTTCAAAAGAGTCGCCTGACTACCAGTTTATGGCTGCCCGTTTGGCTATTTTTCATTTACGTAAAAAAGCGTACGGTAAGTTTGAACCGCCGCGTCTTTATGATCATATGGTCAATATGGTTGAACAAAACCGATATGACGGCCATTTACTTGCCGATTATACTGAGCAAGAAATTGATCAATTAGATTCTTTTTTAGATCATCGTCGCGATCTTAATTTCAGCTACGCTGCTGTTAAACAATTGGAAGGTAAATACTTAGTGCAAAACCGCGTCAGCGGTGAAATTTATGAAAGTGCTCAATTTTTATATATCTTGGTCGCAGCCAGCTTATTTGCAAAATACCCATCTTCAACGCGACTTGATTACATCAAACGGTTTTATGACGCGGTATCAACATTTAAGATTTCGTTACCAACACCTATCATGTCAGGTGTGCGCACACCAACGAGACAATTCAGTTCATGTGTTTTGATTGAATGCGACGATAGCCTTGATTCAATCAACGCGACGTCATCATCAATCGTTAAATATGTGAGCCAGCGTGCAGGTATTGGCATCAATGCCGGTCGTATTCGCGCACTTGGCAGCGCAATTCGCAACGGCGAAGCGTATCACACCGGCTGTATCCCGTTTTACAAACACTTTCAAACGGCAGTGAAAAGTTGCTCTCAAGGTGGTGTACGTGGCGGTGCTGCAACCTTATTTTATCCATTATGGCATCTAGAAGTTGAAAACTTATTAGTACTAAAAAACAATCGAGGTGTTGACGACAACCGCGTAAGGCACCTTGATTATGGTGTGCAATTTAACAAAACCATGTACGCACGCTTGATTAAAGACGATTACATAACGTTATTTAGTCCGTCAGATGTACCTGGGTTATACGACTCGTTCTTCGAAGATCAAGACAAGTTTGAGCAGCTTTATGTTAAGTATGAGCAAGATGAATCGATTCGTAAAAAGCGCATAAAAGCGATTGAATTATTCTCTATGTTTGCGCAAGAACGCGCGAGCACTGGTCGAATTTATTTGCAAAATGTCGACCACTGTAATACTCACAGTCCATTTGATTCAAAAGTTGCGCCAATTCGTCAATCGAATTTGTGCTTAGAGATTGCCCTGCCGACAAAACCATTAAGTCACGCAATGGACGCAGAAGGCGAAATCGCCTTATGTACCTTATCAGCATTTAACCTCGGCGCAATTGATTCGTTAGATGAACTTGAGGAACTCGCTGAACTTGCGGTGCGTGCACTTGATAACCTACTCGATTATCAAGACTACCCTGTTCCCGCAGCGTATACCGCTACGGAAGGCCGACGTACTTTAGGTATTGGTGTTATTAACTATGCATATTACCTTGCTAAGCATGGTTTAAAATATTCAGACGGCAGCGCAAATGCGTTAACACACAAAACATTTGAAGCAATTCAATACTATTTAATGAAAGCGTCAAATGAACTCGCGAAAGAAAAAGGCGCTTGTCCAAAATTTAACGAGACAACTTATTCGCAAGGTATCATGCCAATTGATACCTACAAGAAAGACTTAGATAAAGTATGTGATGAACCGCTACATCTTGATTGGGATGGATTACGTAACAGCATCGTTGAACATGGCATGCGTAATTCAACGCTATCAGCATTGATGCCATCAGAAACATCATCACAAATATCAAACGCTACCAACGGTATTGAACCACCACGTGGTCATATCAGTGTTAAAGCAAGTAAAGACGGTATTCTAAAACAAGTTGTCCCAGAATATGAGCGACTCAAAGATAACTACGAGTTGTTGTGGGATATTCCGTCAAACGACGGTTACTTACAACTTGTGGGTATTATGCAAAAGTTCGTTGACCAAACTATTTCTGCTAACACCAATTATGATCCAAGTAAGTTTGAAGGCGGCAAAGTGCCAATGAAGCTGTTACTTAAAGATCTGCTCGCGGCGTATAAACTCGGCGTTAAAACGCTTTATTATCATAATACGCGAGACGGTGCGTCAGATTCACAAGACGAACTTAAGCCTGAGCCAGAAGATGATGGCTGTGCAGGCGGAGCATGTAAAATTTAATAGTATCAGCAGGTAGCACTATGTTGCCTGCGCTTTTGTTTTCTCTAGAGTATTTTTTATGTCATATACTACGTTCAGCCGTACTCATAATAATCAGTTGCTTGAGCCAATGTTTTTTGGCCAAACTGTCAATGTTTCGCGCTATGATCAACAAAAACACCCCATTTTTGAAAAACTAATTGAAAAGCAGCTTTCATTTTTTTGGCGCCCTGAAGAAGTCGACGTCAGTAAAGATAGAATTGACTTTCAGGCGTTACCAGAGCATGAAAAACATATCTTTTTAAGTAACCTTAAATACCAAACACTGCTCGATAGTGTTCAAGGTCGCTCACCAAATGTGGCATTGCTACCCATCGTATCACTGCCTGAATTGGAAACGTGGATTGAAACATGGGCATTTAGCGAAACAATTCACAGCCGCTCGTATACGCACATTATCCGTAACGTTGTAAAACAACCAGAACTTATTTTTGACGATATTGTTCAGAATGACAAGATCAGTGAACGCGCTGAAGAAGTAACCCGCTACTATGACGATTTAATTGAGTCGACTTCACTTTATAATATGTATGGTGAAGGTAAGCATGAAATCAACGGCAAAACCGTACACATTAGCCTGTTTGATTTAAAGAAAAAGCTCTACTTAGCAATCATGTCAGTTAATATTTTAGAAGCCATTCGCTTTTATGTAAGTTTTGCATGTTCCTTTGCATTCGCTGAGCGCGAACTCATGGAAGGCAATGCGAAAATTATAAAACTGATAGCGCGCGACGAAGCACTGCATCTGTCGGGTACACAGCATATGATAAACATTCTTCAAGAAGGCGATGATGATCCTGAAATGGCCATCGTTGCAGCTCAGTGTCGCGATGAATCAATTGAAATGTTTAAAAAAGCCGCAGAGCAAGAAAAGGAATGGGCAGAATACCTGTTCAAAGATGGCTCTATGATAGGCTTAAACAAAGACATTTTATGTCAATATGTTGAATACATCACAAATGTGCGCATGCAGGCAGTTGGACTACCAAATTTATTTGAGATTCAATCGAACCCAATACCATGGATTAATTCTTGGTTAGTTTCTGACAACGTACAAGTTGCACCGCAAGAAGCTGAGATTAGTTCTTACCTGGTCGGTCAAATTGACGCAGAAGTAGATGCGTCAGATTTTGGTGACTTTGATCTTTAATGGTAAAAGTAACCACCAATGAGCAGGCTCTTGAATATGAGCCTGACAGCCCTTCTCTTCTCATATTTCTAGAATCACACAAGATACAACCTCAATATCAGTGTCGCGAAGGATTTTGCGGTGCGTGTCGCTGTAAATTAAAGTCTGGTGAAGTAAGTTATAACCAAGAACCGCTCGCCTTTATTCGAACCGGAGACGTTTTGCTGTGCTGCGCTAAACCGCTTACCGATATTGAACTGGATATTTAGAAAAGTTACGAGTTCAACCCTTTGTCATGTACAAACAGTTTGGAATATCTATCTGACCAGGGTAATCCGTTATTTTAAATCCTAACTTTGTATATGCTGTAATTGCTGACTCATTGTTTGCTAAAACAAACAAAGAATAGCCAGTTGAGTTTAGTCGCTGTGTCCCTTCTAAGCACAGTAATTCAATTAACGTTTTAGCTAAGCCTATCCCTCGATGTTTAGGACTGATAACGAGTCGACTAAGATGACAACGACTGAGTCGATTATAATATTGACCGAACCCGACAACCTCTGCGTTTTCATTACACAAAACATAAGATGCCATTTTATCGGTTAGTAAATCTTGTTCAAACGTTTCGCGAGTAAATGGAAAGCGAAAGTTAGGACCTGACCAACTTAGCAACGTATTTTTACGATCAAACCAGCTCATTAGTATTTTAATATAACGCTCGTCAAAGTCATTTAAAGTCACGAAAACCACCCTCATGATTTACTGTAAATTATTTAATTTACGTAAATTTAAAGATGTACCAAAAATGGATAGATATGTCTATAATCTACATAATTCTAAATTTGTAAATTATATCAGTAAGTTTTTAGTCCACTTAACCCGCGTGTATAAGTCGTGCTCTTAGGCTTATTGAATAGGCAGTTAATTTGTATATAAAACGAGTTTTAACCCTTCTCTTATTACTTAGTCATTTTACGCTCGTTGCGGCTGAGTTTAGCCGCTATTTAAATAACTACTCCGTAGAAGATGGCCTGTCTCAAAGCTATGTCAACCAAACAATCCAAGATAATATTGGTTATTTATGGATTGCAACAGACTACGGCTTGAACCGCTTTAACGGCTATCAAATAGAACGTATACACGGCCCAGATAATGTCTTTAGTACCGATGGCATTTTATTTATGACAAACCTGTCAAACGGAAAACTTTTAATCAGCACGTATTATACCGGGGCCTATGTAATTGATCCTAATTCGCTGCAGGCTGAGCAAATATATGATGGGAAGCTCACTAATAATAAAGAAGAAGTACTCACCGTTGAATTTGCACTCGAATATGACGGCCAATTATGGCTCGCAATTGGAAAATATTTAGTAAAGTATGAAATGCAGCATGGCCGCTTACAAACCATGTTCGAGCTAAACGATAATAAAGATTTGATAAGGCACCTGTATGTGCATGATGACATTCTATTTATTGCAAGTTCCAATGGCTTGTATCGATACCGAAGTGAAAATAGCAAAGCAACAAAGGTACCCCATTTACCACTAGACGTTACACCGTCATTTGATAACTCGAATACAAAGTTTATAGTTGACGATGATGAACTGGGTCTACTTATTGGCACGGTTGACGGGCTCTACGCCTTAAAGTCTGAGAATGGGCAGTATAACGCCAGTACATTGCTCTCAAATATTAATATTTGGGATATGGTTAAACATGGCAACGCGTACTACCTAGCTACTGATAACGGTTTGTATCAATATGCAATCAAAACTAAAAAATTAAAGCCAATCGCTCGTTATTCTGAGCGTCATCCGCTTGTCAATAACAACAAAATTAGAGATATATTTATTGATAAAAGTGGTTTGCTTTGGCTTGCATCAGAGACTAAAGGGGTTTATTACTGGAATCCCGACAATCAATTATTTACTAGCATTAGTAATATTGGTGGCGTTCCACTTTCTTCGCCACTCGTAAATGACGTTTTATTTGATAGCGATGACTCTTTATGGGTAGCGACTCAAAACGGGCTCAACCATTTCAATGTTAAGAACAAAGAAGTAAAGTCATGGTTCGTCAATCAAGATGTGAAACAGTCTTATGGACAACACACTATTTACCAATTATTTCAGGTTGATGATGCGCATTTTTGGATGTTTCACGGTGATGGGCTTTCACTTTTTAACACAAAACGTCGCGAGATTGTAAGTAATGCGATTGACACTACGTTAAACGAAGAATTCGCAAAACTTTCTGCCACAAGCGTCTACCCAATCACACGCAACCGCTTTATCGTACTTTCGTATACAGGACATTTTATTCTTGATATTACCAATTCGACCTTAACGGCGATCGAGTCACTTAATAAAAAGTTTGATACCGATTTATCAGTCAGCTTTATGAAGAGTTTTGTCAATAATGATGGCGTACTATATGTCACTGGCGGTGCGATATATCACTATGATTATACGTCTGACACGTTGCAGTTAATACATCGACTTAAAAATTATCAAATCCATGATTTCAAATTTGTTACCGATTGGCATCGAGATTCAAACGGTAATATTTGGCTCTCGTATAATGGACTCGGTATTATCCAACTAAATAAAGAGTTTGACCTTATATCTCAATTTACATACGAGAATGGGTTAGTTGATAACCGAGTATTTGCTATTTCTGAAGACAAAAATAACCACCTGTGGATTAATTCGCAAAGTGGGTTATTTCGTTACACACCAAAAAATCACACCTTATTACATTATAAAACCGACCATGGCTTATTAAGTAATGAATTGGGTTACGTAAGTAAACAAATGGAAAATGGTGACTTCCTAGTGAATTCCGTTGCGGGCATGATTACCTTTGACCCAGACACGTTACCTTCAACATTTAAATACAGTAAAAAGGCAAAATTGCTCGATGTGCAGGTTGCCTCTCGCGCACAGTCTCGTTTCGCTAATTTACACGATGTGACACTCAAACACGACGATTACGGCATACAATTTACTTACTCCAACTTCGACTACGCAACGAAAAAAGACACCTATTACATAATTGAACTTACTGGCCCGACGTTAATTGAGTATCCAGAATATACGTCGAACACCCTTGATTTTAGCCATTTACAACCAGGTAAATATGTACTACGTATTACCGCGACAACGAGAAATAGTGTAACTCAAGCAGAACCGCTCGAGATTAGCTTAACGGTGAAACATAATCCGTTGACGTCACCACTAACCATTGCGCTTTACGTGATTCTTTCGGTTGGTTTTTTTCTCTTGTTACTAAAACGTCGCTCTAAGCAACAAGCATTATTATTAAAAGCACATGAGCAGAGTACGGCTGCACAACAACGTGCCCAATTCGCCCTTGATGCGAGTAATAGCGGAGTTTGGGTATACGATAGCGATACGCAGTTTATTTATCACGAACGTTTTTCCGAAGACTTGGGCTACGATAACGCGTCCGGTTGCACCCTTGAAACATTTTTAGCACTTATTCATGAAAATGATGTCACGCGTCTTAAAGAGCAATGGTCTGCATTTACTTCTGGAAATATTAGTTTGTGGGACGTGACTTACAGAGTCAAATCGAAAAGTGGACAATGGCAATGGTATCGAGATATGGGTCGCTTATCGGAAGAAAGTATAAAAAGCGATGCACTTATCTACACGGGGACTTACACAAATATAAGCGAAACTAAACAAACGCAGCAACAGGCAATGCTCTATAGCGAGGCCCTTGAAAAGATGAATGAATGGCTGCTTATTTTAGGCGAAAATTTAGAGCCTGTAACCTCAAACCCAGCATTTAATCAACGTTTTATCTCACAAACCGAAACATTATCATCAGCCCAATTAATAAATATTTTCGACAAATTTAAATTTAAAAAACACTACGACCAAGTGCGTAAACTCGCAGTTGGTGAAAAAATCAGATTTGAAGAGTCCGTCGCAACAAATTCAGGTGAATTAATACCAGTTAGCATTTCAGTTTCTGCGATCGGTGTTGAATCTGTTTCTAATTATGTTGTGGTGTTATCTGACTTAACACAGCAAAAAAAGGTCGAACGAGAATTAACAAAACTTGCAAATTATGACCATTTAACAGGGCTACCAAACCGTATTCTAATGCAAGATAGAATAAAACAAGCGATTGTACATTCACAAAATACGTCAATTGCCTTGTTATTTATCGATCTCGACCGTTTTAAGCAGGTTAACGACTCTTTCGGTCATGCAATGGGGGATCTACTGCTTAATGAAGTTGCGTGTCGCTTAAAAGCGATTATTAATTGTCAATCGAGCGTTGGGCGCCAAAGCGGCGATGAGTTTATTGTATTAGTTGATACTGACGTATCGCCTAAAAAAGTGAGTGATATTGCAAATCGAATTATTCACGCTTTAAATGAACCATTCCTATTAAAAGGAAATCGCGTTCATATCAGTTCATCGGTTGGTATTGCCCTTTACCCGTTTGATGCACGTTCACCTGAAGAGCTGATCCAAAACGCCGATATTGCCATGATCCACGCAAAATCATCAGGGAAAAACTGTTTTCGTTTTTATACCGAAAGCATGAATAAAGCATCTCGCAACCGTTTGCTATTAGAGAACGAGCTTGTTGACGCAGTACAAGAAAACCGATTTACGAATTACTATCAACCTATTATTAATGTCGAACTTAGCGATATTTCAGGAGTTGAACTATTGCTACGTTGGTTTAATAATGGACAATTTGTCTCCCCCGCTCAATTTATTCCTATTGCAGAGCAATCTGGCCAAATAATTAAAATAACAGAGCATGCTATTACAAATGCTTTAATTGAGCTAAAACCCTGGCTACTAACAAATAGTAAGCGCTATGTTTCTATTAATCTATCTGCTTATCATTTTGCACAACATAATTTAACCGATAGTATATTGAAACTGCTCGCTCGGTCGTCAATTAGCCCACAACAAATCCGTCTCGAACTCACTGAAAATATTCTGATTGAAGGCACATCAAGCGTGATTGAACAACTTAATCAGTTAAAAGACGCTGGCTTTAAGCTGTTTCTCGATGATTTTGGCACTGGATATTCTTCGCTAACATATTTAAGTCAATTCCCTGTCGACGTAATAAAAATAGACCAAAGCTTTGTAAAAACAATGTCAGATAGTAAAACGAATCAAGCGATCGTTAAAACTATTGTGACTCTTGCACATACACTTGATAACTACTGTATCGCAGAAGGAGTGGAACAAATAAGTCAACTAAGTATGCTAAAACGTTTAGGCTGTACTAATTTCCAGGGTTACTATTTCGCTAAACCTATGCCTATTTGCGAATTTCTAAGCGAAGCCACCCAGAATGAAATAGCCAGAAAAATAAAAATAAGTAAATCAATCTAAAAGTGGATATCAATGCGCTAACATATCATCGATGGCACTCAACAATAATGATATAGAAGCACTTGCTAGCAACTCAGAATATTTCTTTTGCTCAGCCGCGTTCATTCCGTTAAACAAGTTTATCAACTTATTCGTGGCAATCACTTCATAAAAATGGTTAAGGTCCTGACTACCAAAGCGGATATAACCCTCTTCGTTAAGCCAATTAACGGTGCTTGTGCAAACAATTGACAGTTCGGTTAAATCCGCTTTTTGGTTGGTCAAGTTGTTTACCTGAACAGCTAAGTCATGGGATGACAGCGCGATAGGTAGTGGAAATTGCTCATAACAACGTAAAAAAATTTGCGCTGAGGCGACCTTAAAAAGTTCGATATTTTTCATAAAAATTCTGTTATGCAGTTAAAAAACAATACACGAGCACACAAAACGTGCAACCAAATGGCTTCCGTGCACTTTCATTAAGTGGTTTTACAAACTAGTGCTAAACTTAAGTTAAATTAACTAGTTAGTTCTACGGGATGAACCATGTATAAATTATTACCTATTCTATTGCTCGCATCAGGCACAGCGCAAGCAAAAACGTTATTTTCAGACTATAGCGTAAGCTATTTAAATGGTAACAATTACGAAGTCGGCGATTCAGATAGACAAGTCATGACACTTGAGCATTTTGCGGTAACAAGTTGGGGTGACAGTTTTACATTCGTCGATAGGCTTCATTCCAGCAATGGGGACAAAGAAACCTATGCAGAATTTTCACCGCGTCTAAAGCTGACATCATTTGAAAACAGTCCTTTAAAAAGCGTCTTTATCGCCACCACGGCAGAGTTTGGTTCATTTTCAAGCGCCGACAATTTTGGTAATAGTTTTACTAACTATCTATATGGTATCGGTTCGGCGTGGGCTGTGCCGGGCTTTGATTTTGTCAACTTGAATCTCTATAAGCGTAACAATGATGACAGTGATAATAACTATCAAACGACCATTTCATGGGGGCTACCAATTGGTCCACTTTATTTTGATGGGTTTATGGATTACGCAACGAGCAGAGAAGGTGCCAAGCCAAGCATGAATTTAACGTCACAGTTAAAATATGACATTGCGCCCCATGTCGGGCTCGACTCAAAATTGTACATTGGAATTGAGTATGCCTATTGGCTTAATAAATTTGGTATTGACGGTGTCGATGAAAAAAATATGAGTCTTCTTGTAAAATACCACTTTTAGCAAATCTGTTCATAGCAAAAGCCCGCACTGAATGCGGGCTTTAAAACTAAATGCTGATTCGCTTGTAATTGCGATATTCTGGCAACCAATAATTTTTTTCAATTTCTTGATGAATAGCCTCATCACTCAGTTCGAGTGCAAGTCCTTGCTCAATGGCTTTTTTGGCGACGGCAAAAGCAATTTCTTTAGAAAGTGATTCAATTTCAGTTAATGCTGGTAATAAGCTGCCCTTTCCCTCATTTGCTAAAGGTGACGCTTTAGCAAGAGTTTCACTAGCAACCATTAACATAGCATCCGATATGTGCTTTGCATTTACCGCAATTACGCCAAGTCCAATGCCTGGGAATATATAACTGTTGTTACACTGCGGAATAATATATTTGTTTCCATTATAGTCAACACTGTCAAACGGACTTCCCGTCGCGACAATCGCCTTGCCTTTAGTCCATTCAATAACATCTTTTGGATGTGCTTCAACTTGTTTAATTGGGTTACTTAACGGAAACACAATCGGGCGTTCGCAGCCTTGCGCCATGGCAGTAATCACCTGCTCCGTAAATAAACCAGGTTGACCCGATACTCCGATTAAAATATCCGGGTTAGCACAGTGCATCACATCAAGCAGCGATGCGTAGTCTCCGCTGTATTCCCAATTCACTATACTTTCTGGTGATTGGACGAGAGCTTGCTGGAAATCGCGTAACCCAGTCATTCCATCAGTTAGCAAGCCAAAACGATCAACCATAAAGACTTGGCTGCGTGCAGTTGCATCATCAACGCCTTCGCTCACCATCTGAGCAATAATCTGTTCAGCGATACCACAGCCCGCCGATCCTGCCCCAACAAAAACCACTTTTTGTTCTGACAGTTTTTCACCTTTAACGCGACACGCTGCTAACAAAGAGCCGACAGTGACCGAAGCGGTACCTTGAATGTCGTCGTTAAAACAACATATTTGGTCACGGTAACGTTTAAGTAACGGCATTGCATTTGGCTGTGCAAAATCTTCAAATTGCAACATCACATTTGGCCAACGTCGTTTTACTGCATTAATAAATAAATAGAGGAATTCATCATATTCATCTTGACTAATGCGCTTATGGCGGCGCCCCATATACATTGGATCATCAAGCAGTTCTTGATTATTAGTACCCACATCAAGCATCACAGGTAATGTATAAGCTGGGCTTATTCCACCACATGCCGTATAAAGAGACAGCTTACCTATTGGAATGCCCATGCCACCAATACCTTGGTCGCCGAGGCCCAAAATACGTTCACCATCAGTAACAACAATCACTTTTACCTTGTTTTTGGTCGCATTTCTTAAAATATCGTCAATATTGTGGCGGTCTTCATACGAAATAAACAGACCGCGATTGCTACGATAAATATCGGAAAAACGCTCGCAGGCCTCACCCACTGTCGGTGTATAAATAATTGGCATCATCTCTTCTAAATGATCACGTACCAATCTGAAAAATAACGTTTCATTGTTGTCATGAATCGCACGCAAGTAAATATGTTTGTTGAGATTTTCACTAAAACTTGAGTACTGCTGATAACATCGCTCAACTTGTTCTTCAATAGTTTCATAGCGTGGCGGAAGTAACCCCGCGAGATTAAATTGCTCTCGCTCTTTTTCGGTGAATGCGCTGCCTTTATTTAGTAACGGAGTTTCGATTAGGGTTGGTCCCGCATACGGGATATACAAATAGTTTGATTTTTTTGTCATTTTTACTCTTGGTGCGCTATAAAATGGTTTCTTCAATTAATTATTAAAGCTTTAATCTAAAAAGCAATGTTTTCGCGATAAACAGCCTCAAAACAGCGTTGTCATTTTACCTTGCATGGCGCGTAATTTGCTATTGCTTTTAATAGAATTTATTACATTTTCATTATTTTAGATAATATAGGTTTATCTTCAGCGTTTTTAGCGTATACTGACCTCAGCTGGTAAAGAATACAGCAGATTTTTAGTGACGCCCGTTTGATTCCAAAAAGAAACTGACAGTTCGTTATTAATGGATGCTCTTGCCACATTAGGATTAGCATAAGCTGATCAGTTTAATTTTTTTTGGAGAATATTATGACTACAACTGGCCGCGTAAAATGGTTTGATGAGAAAAAAGGTTTTGGTTTCATCGAGCGTCAAGACGGCGACGACGTTTTTGTACACTTCCGTGCAATCGTTGGTGACGGTTTCAAAGTACTAACTGAAGGTCAAGAAGTTAGCTTTGAAGTTGAACAAGGTCAAAAAGGTGCACAAGCGGCTAACGTTCGCGTACTTTAATTGATACTTTGTTAAAAAAAGGTCGCTTTTAGCGACCTTTTTTTATACCTAACTATTTACCAGCATTGGTATTACTTAAGTCAGACATAACAATCCCCTCTCTGCGCGGATCTGCCCCGCCGAGAAGTTTTTCATTTTCAACAGAAATCGCATGTATTCCCGAGTTCAAATCCTTAATAGCGACTTGATGTCCTCGTTTTTCGAGCTGACCTTTTAATGTTTCAAGCTCCGTGCCTTTTTCAAGCGTGGTGATATCATTTCGATTTGTCATATTGGCAAGTTCAATTGCATGCTGTGGGGTTAACTGCCAATCAAGCATCGCGACTAATGTTTTTGTTACGTAGTTGATTATGCGGCTGCCACCGGGTGAACCAACAACATGCGATAGTGTCCCGTTTTCATTGAAAACCATGACAGGGGCCATACTCGAACGAGGTCTTTTATTTGGTTCAACGCGATTCATCACCTCAGCACCGTTTTTTGTCGCTGACAATGCAAAATCAGTCAATTGATTGTTTAAGATATAACCGTTAACCATCACTGTTGAGCCAAACGCCATTTCAATTGATGACGTTAAGCTCACAGCATTACCTTCTTTATCAACAATTGAGATGTGACTCGTTGACGGTAATTCATAACTGTCGTCGTTTGCTACACGATAGCTCTCGAGGTCACCAGGTAGCGCTTTGCCCATATCTTTATTAGTGATAAGTGCCGAACGCGCACTTAAATACGATGGGTTTAGTAATTCTTTAGTAGGCACATCGTGAAAGTCTGGGTCTGTGATATAGAAATTTCTATCTGCAAATGCCAAACGTGATGCTTGAGAAATAATATGAAGTGCGTCAATTGAGTTTACGCCTAATTTATTCATATTAAATCGCTCGATTAATTTTAAAATTTGAAGAACCGCAATGCCCCCTGAACTCGGAGGCGCCATTGAGCAGACATTGTGTTTACGATAATCAGTACAAATTGGCTCTCGTACTTTCGCTTGATACGACGCTAAATCATCTAACGATAATAAACCAGGGGCGACGATAGAGCCTGACACGGCATCTACAATTTCTTTTGCATTATTCCCTTTATAAAACGCGTCAATTCCGTTTTTAGCTATGTCAGACAGTAAATTAGCTAACTCTGGGTTCTTTTTTACTGTGCCAGCTTTTAATGGCTCGCCATTTGGATAAAAATAGCGATTGATGCTCGGCAACTTAGTGAGCCCTGGATTGATACGCATTGATAGTAATTTTTCAAGTCTTGGTGACACGATAAAACCATTGCGAGACAGTGAAACAGCACGCTCAAATAACGACGACCAGGGCAACTTACCGTGCTCAGAATGTGCCATTTTTAATGCTGCGAGTGCACCTGGTACACCCACAGAGCGTCCGCCAACTACCGCCTTAATCCACGGATCCGCTTTGCCTGTTTGTGCGTTAATAAATAGATTTTCATGTGCTTTTTTAGGTGCCGTTTCACGGCCGTCAATCGTGATGAGTTTTTTGTCTTTATTGTTATAGTGAAGTAAAAATAAGCCACCACCGATACCTGATGATTGCGGTTCAACCAAGGTCAATACCAACTGCACCGCAATTGCGGCATCAACAGCACTGCCGCCGCGACGCAAAATATCATTGCCAGCGGCAACGGCATACGGATTTGCAGCAGCAACCATGTAATCAGTACCAGAGACTACTTGTTTTTGTTCTAGACCGGTTGCGGCTTCTGGCTCACGTACTTCAATAGCAGCGCTTACACTTTGCGTTACAAACAACAAACCGACGACAATTTTACTTAATTTAAACATACCTACGATGGCTTAAAATTATGTTAACCTACACATAAACAATACAATAACATATTAATATTAAAAGATGTTCAATTTACCCATTCAATCCAAACATATTACAGGCCCACTCATCGTAATGGCGTTATGCCTTATCATTGCGCTACTCGGTCTCAATGATTTTTTGCAATACGAGCGTGAGCTGATTCGGCAAGGCGAAGTCTGGCGTCTATTAACAGGCCATTTTACGCATTCTAATTATTTTCATCTGCTGTTAAATTGCGGTGGTATTGTGTTAATTTGGGCGCTTCATGGTGAATACTATACACGCGGTCAATATCTAGCCTACTTGGCAATCTTAAGCCTTTATTCGAGTGCTGCACTCTATATTTTTTACGGTCAAAATGAGATTTACCATGGTCTCAGCGGTATTTTGCACGGGGTCATCATTATTGGCGCATTAATTGATTGCGAAAAAAAATATAAAACAGGCTACCTGCTATTTATTGGGGTGTGGTTAAAGATCATCTGGGAGCAGTACAGTGGGCCCGACCCACAAATTGGCGAATTGATTGATGCCCGTGTCGCGACAGAAGCCCACCTAATTGGCGTCATCGCGGGAATTTTGGTTTATGCCAAAATTAAACTTAAGCAACTTAATGAACAATAGAAAAGGCCCGATTACGGGCCTTATTTATTTGTAATTCGCAATGTTATAAATTTTCTTCGAATAGCTTGAATATACGACGATACTCATCAAGCCAACTTGATGGCTGTTTAAAGCCATGGGGCTCGACCGGGTATATCGCGGTTTCAAAATCTTCTTTCTCTAGTTCAATAAAGCGCTGTACTAAACGCACAACATCTTGGAAGAACACGTTGTCATCAATCATTGGTGCATTGATCAGCAGCGGTTTTTTCAGTCCTTCAGCAAAATAAATCGGTGAACTGCGCTCGTAAGCGATAGGGTCCACATCAGGGTGATTTAAAATGTTTGACGTATACGGTGCGTTATAGTGTGCCCAATCTGAAACAGGGCGAAGTGCCGCACCCGCTTGAAATAGTTCAGGCTCTTTAAAGAGCGCCATAAACGTCATAAATCCGCCGTAAGAACCACCGTACGTTCCAACTCGGTTCACGTCAACATTAACGTTCTCGCCTAACCATTTCACACCGTCGGCTAAGTCTTGCACTTCAGGTGTGCCCATTTGACGATAAATTGCAGTACGCCAATCTCGCCCGTACCCTTTCGATGCACGATAATCCATATCCATCACAACATAGCCTTTTTGGGCTAACATTGAGTGAAACATAAATTCTCTAAAATAGCCGGACCAACCTAAATGAGAGTTTTGTAAATAACCGGCACCATGATTAAAGATAACGGCCTTGCGGCTTTTACCCGTTTCGCCTTCGACATAATCACTTGGGTAATACACTTTGGCGTAAATAGGCTGCTCAGTGTGGCTTGACGGTACAGCGACTACTTTTGGCGCAACGAGTTGCGTACTTAAAAATTGCTTCGTTACAGTATTTGTCAACTGCTTAAAAGCTGTACCATCAACATTAGCAACAAATAACTCTGGCGGCGTACCAAGCTTTGAATGGGTTAAGAGTAACTTTTGCTCATTCGGGCTTAATTGGTAGTCGGTCATACCATCTAAGTCAGTCAGGGCAATATGCTCACCCGTATCTAGATTTAACTGGTAAATCTCATACACACCTGGATGTTTTTTATTTGCTTTGTAAAATAGAGAATTACTATTTTTTGCACGGGTTAAGTTTGATACAACAAACCTGCCCTGCTCCTGCAATACCGGATTTTCACCACTTGTTTTGGTATATATATGACTGTAACCAGACTGCTCCGACAAGAAATATAAACTTTGATTGTCATTCAACCAACCAAAATCATTGTACGTATAATTGACCCATGCATCATCGTGAAGACGGTGTTGGCTAATTAGTTTATTACTATCAAAATCAACGGTTGCTATCCAGCGGTCTTTGTTGTCCCACGCTTCTAGCATAATCGCGACACGCTCACCATTATCTGACCACTGTATTGGACTTTGAGCCCAGCCCCAGTCCATCATTAAGTTAATATCACGTGGCGTTTTTTCTGATTTATACGTTTTTCCATCACGCGCATAGTTTTCTTTTTTAACAGTCGCCAAAACATCTTCATCAAAGCCGGGTAATGTTTCAAAACCAAGTGTTGATTGCTGTTTTGTTTTAAGGTCGATATAGACAACTGATGAACCCGTAGACTTTGCATCCGCGACACGCCTACGCACTTTTTCAGCGACGATTTCGCCATTTTGTCCTATGTAGTTAGGCATAATATCGCCTTCACCACGCCAAGACTGGCGTTTGGTCGTCACGACTATAAGTTGTTTGCCATTTGGTGATAATTCCGCTCGTACGATGCGCTGTCCTTTACCTAAATAGTATGGTGCATCAGCTAGCGAGCCATTTTGCTCTTGTAAAGCGCTTGTTTGAGCATGCTTGTCTTTCTTATTTTTGTGCATCAATGCAACATAGTCGATCAGCTTATGCTGCTCTTTCGCTATATAACTCGATGGTTCTTTAATTCCTTTAGGCTTGTCACTGAGTTTCAATGCAACAAGTTGATTGGTAAGCCCTGTCGTTACATCAATCGTATAGAACGTATTATTACTGCGAAAACTTAATAAATCGTTAGTTAAGAATTTTAGCTGACTGGCGCGCTCGGAACTGCGCGTCAATTGCTTGAGTCCTTGCTCGCTTTTAACAAAGATATTTCCCTTAAACACGTATGCTTGGTATTTACCATTGTTGCTAACTGCATGTGCTTTAGCGCCAAGTGCATGGTGCTCTTTCAGTGGGACTATTTGACTATTGCCCGCAAGGTCAACTTGAAAAGTATCTCGTATTTCATTACCCAACTGCTTTTGTTTATAAACAATATTGTTCGAATCTAGCGACCAATAGGCCGCCTCTGCTTGACGGCCTATCCAATCTGGATGTGCCATTGCTTGTTCAAGGGTAATATTTTGCGTGCCGTGATTCACGACAGTTTCTTTTACGCTATCGATAGTTAATAACGATTCAGTAGATTCTTGAGTTGTTGATTTACACCCAGCCATCGCAAAAACAGAGGCAATAGCGAGCGCGAGTAAGGATTTATTTTTCATGACAAAATCTTTATATTTTAATATCTCAGTTATTTAACCAAAGCATCGCGTTAAATAAAATAGCGTTTATCTTTTTATTTTGTTACTTAACCGTACTCAAAAATAGCAAACAAAAATAATATACAAAAAAAGGCCAACAAGGTGTTGGCCGAATACTCTGCGCTAGCAATTTAGGTCAAGATAAATACCTAAGTACTTATCTTATATAAATAGACTAGCGCCCTTAAAAATAGTTCAAAAAACAATCAATATTTTTACTCTATTTTATTTATTTCTCAAAACCCATTGTTTGCACTAGGCTTATAATCAATGAACATCAAATAACTTAAGCGTTAGAAATTTTTTGTGAGCTCGGTATGCAATCATTTAAAATTAAGATATACGATGGAAAGTCAACGCATAGCCCTTTGAAGTGGGATAAATCAGGGGTCAATGATGAATGGAAAAAGTTCAGCACCTTTTACTATGACGGCAACGACAGCGTTGTATCACTCGAGCTTGATCACATTTGGAATCATGTTGTGTCTAATCAACTTCCTGAATATCAAACACAACACACATCAACCGAGGAAATTGGTCAATATCCCAAACTGAGCTACATTGAACGCACGTTTACTATCCATATTACCGCGATATATTAATTTTCTATCTTGATATCCAGCCAAACAAGCCGATGGTCGGAGCTTGCTTTTCGGTTTTCAATCAACCGATAAAGCGGGCTTTGTTTCACAGGCCAAAACACGCCAGAGTCGATTACTGAAATACCATATTTTGAAGGCAGTACGTAATCCACCCTCGCTTGCCATGAAGCCGTATAGCGATTGGCATATTTTACGTTACTGTTTGACTGCCGTGCACCGTCACTCACAGGGATCGCGTTACTATTTATGTAATCAGAGCGTGTTAATTGCTCGATAACGCCGTCTCGGTATTTGTCACCGATATCAGCCGCATTTAAATCACCTGCGACGACAAAACGTGTATTGGCAACCAACCCACCCTTCATACTATTGTCATCGTATATGTATCCACTTTTATTTGGGTTGATATAGTCAGCGACTAATCTTATTTCGTCGGCATTTCGTTTGCCATTTCTGTCTTCTGGCCCGTCAAACACCGGCGGCGTTGGGTGTAATGCTAACAGATGTAAGGTTTTACCATTGACTTCAACGGGCACATCCCAATGCGATTTGGAACTTAAGCGAAGTGCTTTCCATTCGTCGTCGGTATAGTAAGACTTACCGTTAAGCATTGGCTTTTTTGCATTCGGCATATCATGCCATTTGAAATATTGCAGTGTTCTTATCGCACTCTCGTTAATGGGGTATTTTGATAAAATAGCCATGCCGTAATGGCCTGGATAAAACCCAAATCCAAATGCATCATTTTTTACCCCACTTGCGACACCGTCGTTATCAAGATCGTATTTGGTTGCAACTCCGGTATTTACCGGTGCGACAAAAGAGTATTGATAGTTGATTGGAGTCTGTTGGTTGTGTGAAACCGCTAAGTAGTTTTTAACAAATAGGTCGACGCCTTTTCTCTTATCCTCAATAAAATCGAATTCATTAAGCAAGATAATATCTGGCGCAGTCCGCTGAATTATTTCCGCAATATTTTTAATCTGTTGATGCTCGCCGGATGCCAGTAACTCCGTTAAAATTTGTGCATTTACGTTCTCTCCTTGCTTCGTATAATTCGTTGCATCCATACTGACATTAAAGGTTGCAATACGCAGCTCAGTTGCAAACAACGGGCTTTGCATGAGTAATAACGCTAACAAAGCATTTTTTAGTTTCATATAATTATTCCATCTAAAATCAACAGCAAAATAACTGCACAGACGATAAGCCACAGCACAAATGCCATTAAAAATGGGCGAAGCCCAACTTTCTTTAATGCCATCGTACTCAAACCGCTGCCGATAAGGAATAAACATACGACCAATAACTGTTTTGCAATCTCTGTTAAAGAGCTCCATACACCTTCATACTGGGGAAACGAACTTTTTATGAGCGCTGCAATAATAAAACCAACGATAAAAATTGGAATTGACGCTTTTTCGTCCGACTTCCAAAATACCCCGGCAATCAATGTATAAGGAATAATCCACATTGCACGCGCGAGCTTAATCGTCGTCGCTATAGTAACAGCTGTCGCGCCAAAGGCAGCAGACGTCGCAACAACCGAACTGGTATCGTGAATTGCAAGTGCCGCCCAAATCGCAAACTCGCGCTCATTTAAAGCAAAGTAGTGACCAATGACAGGAAATATAAAGAGTGCGACGCCATTTAAAATAAATACCACGGCAAGCGCTGCAGCAATTTCTTCTTGTTTGGCTTTAATTACTGGGGCCATCGCCGCAATCGCACTACCGCCGCAAATCGCGGTACCAAATGAAATTAACAGCCCCGTGTTTTGTTTTACTTTAAATAATTGAGATAAAATTTGGCCTAACCCCAAAATAGCCGTGATACTGACCAATGTGAGTACAATTGAACTGCGCCCAACTTCTATCACTTGATAAATATCGACACTAAAGCCAAGACCAATTACCGCGAGCTTAAGTAACCATTTGCTCGTATCTTGGGAAAATTGAGCATAGGGATTGCCAATCATAAGCACAAAACATATGCCCATAAACAGTGCCATTGTCGCGTTTATCAACGGAAGAAAACAAAGGATTACAAGGCTAGAAAATAATAATTTTTTTATTGTGACAGTCATGATATGAGTTCATAGAAAACTTGAGTTAAGTTTAGCGTAACAATAACTACCTTGTATAACGAAAAATGCCAAGCGTTTGCTTGGCATTTATTAAGTTTGTCGAATGTCACCATTTTATTGGCTCAATAGCTGACCTCTACTACCCACGCCAGGGTAATCATTGTCATTTAAAAACTGAGTCAATTGCGTCAACTTTTCACCTAACTCAGTATTTGATCGTGCCAAAACATTAATATGACCCATTTTACGTCCTGCGCGCGCGGTTTTACCATACCAGTGACTAAGCACACCTGGCACTGATAAAACTTCGCTAGGTATCGCTTCTTGCCCTAATACATTGATCATCGCACTAACGCCTAACGGTTTAGTCGAACCCAGTGGTAAATCACAAACGGCACGTAAGTGGTTTTCAAATTGGCTACAAACACAGCCTTGTTGCGTCCAATGTCCTGAGTTATGAACTCGTGGTGCGAGCTCATTAACCATAAGTTGCCCGTCAACATCAAAAAACTCTATCGCTAATACACCGACATAATCCATTTCGGTGGCGAGCTTATTAAATGCATCCATTGCTTGCTGTTGAATATTTTTATCAATTTCTGAGGCAATCGACAGGGTTAATACACCATTGGTATGCTCATTTTCAGTGACTGGATAGATTGCAGTTTCACCATTTTTAGAACGCGCACCAATAACAGAGACTTCTCGATTAAATGGGATCATCTTTTCAGCAATAATGGTATGCGGGAATGCTTCTGTCCCTGTTGCAATAAAGGCAGCCATCTCTTGCCAGATAACATCAATATCACTGGCCGTTTTAAGGCGCCACTGGCCTTTACCGTCATAGCCTGCTTGGCATGTTTTGATTACCAGCGGTAAACCAAGGTTTGCAACTGCCAGTTCTAAATGCGCTTTTTCGGTAATTAGCTGATAAGGTGCACACGGAACATGTGCTGCATCTAACAGTGCTTTTTCAATACTGCGGTCGCCACCCACTTTAATTGCGTCTTTACCAGGGAAAAATTTACCGCTCGCGCAGCACTCGGTTAACACATCATCTGGAATATGCTCAAACTCAGCGGTAATCGCTGAACTCAATTCAATCGCTTTTGACAACGACAAATCGAATTTCTCTTGCGTCAACGGATGAACAACCGATTTTGTGCCTACGTCATAGGCTTTAATGTTGATCCCAAGTGGTGCACCAGCAAGACTCATCATACGCGCTAGTTGCCCGGCGCCGAGTACAAGTACATCCATAACTATTCAGCCGGATTAGGGTTTGCAAGTATTGTATCCGTTTGGTTTTTACGGAACTCGTCAATTTTAGCTAACAGTTCAGGTTGCTGACAACCAAGGATTTGTGCGGCTAATAATCCTGCATTTGCAGCGCCTGCATCACCAATCGCGAGTGTACCAACCGCAACGCCTTTTGGCATTTGACATATAGACAGAAGCGAATCAACACCATTTAGCGCTTTTGATTTAACTGGTACACCCAACACAGGTAAGCTTGTAAATGCCGCAGCCATGCCGGGTAAATGTGCAGCGCCGCCAGCGCCAGCAATAATCACTTTAATACCACGTTCCGCCGCTGAAGACGCATAGTCGGCGAGTAATTGAGGAGTGCGGTGCGCTGAAACCACTTTCGTTTCATATTCAACACCAAACTTATCCAACATGTCTGCTGCATGCTGCATGGTAGGCCAATCAGATTTAGAACCCATAATAATGCCAACGGTCATAATTACTCCTCAATATAGGCACGTGTATTCACTTGTTTTGTGTATACAAATTTGTAGTCATTGTGTGGGACAATGAAAAGAAACGCGAATTATCCACCATCCGTCTCAAATACTCAATAAAAAAGGCGGTCATATGTCCGCCTTTTTTGTTTGCTTAACTTTCTGCTTCTTGTTTGGCTAAGTATTCATCGTATGTTCCGTGAAAGTCGATAATTTGGTTATCTTTAATTTCCCAGATACGAGTTGCCAACGACGACACAAATTGACGGTCGTGGGAGACAAAAAACAGCGTGCCTTGATATTGTTCAAGTGCCATATTTAGCGACTCAATTGATTCCATATCCATATGGTTAGTGGGTTCATCCATTAATAGAATATTTGGCTTATGCATCATTAATTTACCAAATAACATGCGGCCCTGCTCACCACCTGAGATGACCTTTACCGACTTTTTAATATCATGCTGCGAGAACAATAAGCGTCCGAGATAACCGCGAACGACTTGTTCATCGTCGCCTTCTTGCTGCCATTGTTCCATCCATTGAAAAAGATCCATTTCTTTTTCAAATTCATCAGCGTGGTCCTGCGCATAATAGCCTAAATTTACATTTTCGGACCATTTAAATGCGCCGTCCTTTGGTGCCAAACGTCCTGCCAAAGTATGTAATAGTGTGGTTTTACCAACACCATTCTCACCAATGATGGCAATACGTTCGCCAACTTCAACTAACCCTTGTAACCCACTAAATAACACATCATCATAGCCTTGCGCGAGTTGGTCAATCTCAAGTGCATTTCTAAACAACTGCTTAGACTGCTCAAAGCGAATAAACGGATTTTGACGACTTGACGCTTTCACTTCATCAAGCTGAATTTTGTCAATTTGCTTCGCGCGCGACGTCGCTTGCTTCGCTTTCGATGCATTCGCCGAGAATCGTGCAACAAATTGCTGTAATTCTGCTATCTGTGCTTTTTTCTTTGCATTGTCCGATAACATGCGCTCACGGGCTTGCGTAGCAGCAAACATATACTCATCGTAGTTACCAGGGTAAACACGCAATTCACCGTAGTCGATATCAGCCATATGCGTACATACTGAATTTAGGAAGTGGCGATCGTGTGAAATAATAATCATGGTGCAATCACGCTGATTTAGAATTTCTTCAAGCCATTTAATGGTATAAATATCCAAGTTATTGGTCGGCTCATCAAGTAGCATGATGTCAGGTTCAGCGAAAAGTACTTGTGCTAATAGCACTCGCAGTTTCCAGCCGGGTGCAACTTCCGACATTAATCCATAATGTTGCGTCGTAGGAATACCAACACCAAGCAGGAGTTCACCGGCTTTGGCTTCCGCGGCGTAACCATCCATTTCAGCGAATTGTGTTTCTAGGTCGGCAACTAGCATCCCCTCTTCTTCGCTCATCTCCGGCAATGAATAAATACGGTCACGCTCTTGTTTAATTTGCCACAGTTCTTTGTGACCCATAATTACGGTGTCAACAACCGAATATTCTTCGTAGGCAAATTGATCCTGATTCAATTTCGCGATACGTTCATTTGGGTCATAGGCAACATTACCAGAAGACGGCTCCAATTCCTTGCTCAAAATCTTCATAAAGGTGGATTTGCCACACCCGTTCGCGCCGATCAATCCGTAGCGATTACCATCGCCAAATTTGACTGAAATATTTTCAAAAAGTGGTTTCGCACCGAATTGCTGCGTGATGTTATTTGCAACTAGCATAAATTCTTAACTAAATAACGATATAATGGGCGAATTATCTCACAACTTGAGTGGGAACAATATCATTTTGTTTATCGACACTGAATTGAAAGTAAAACATTTAAAAGCCAACTTTTTATCGCGTTTTAATTAATCTCTTTAACCATACGTTGGATGTTGTCAGCCGATTCGCTATCAACAACGAAACCTAAGTTTTGTAAAAGCGTAATACTCGGCGTGTTTTGCTGTTGGCAAAACGCGATTACACGATGACAGTCTAAATCGTGTTTTATAATCTGAATTAGCCTCTTAAGTGCCGCTGTCATAATGCCTTTGCCTCGATACTCACTCAATAACTCAAATCCAACAATAAACTCGTTATTATCGCACTGGCCACCGCATGTGCCTACATCCTCTCCTAAGTAGTGAATAACATAGCGACATCCGCGGGCGGTTAAATTGGCTTCAATATCATATTGAATAAAGTCAAAGATATCGTGGTTTGTAACCGGTAGACTAAAGTCGTTAAAAAGTGCCACGCTGGGTTCGTTAAGCAGTTGGTGTAAAAAGCGGCGGTGGCGATGACTGATGGGGAGTAGCTCTATAGTTGGTGACATCGTATTGAAATTTATTTTTTTCTGAATACTAAATAACAACACGAAAAAGCTCAATTATTTTCGGTAAGCATTATTGGCAGTCATCTATTATCGCTATAAAATAACGCGAAACAGATACGAGGTTTAGATTAATGAGCAAATTTGAAGTCGTACAACCGACTACCACAGTGTATTGTGAGCAGCGCGGTGAAGGTTGGACTCTTACTGGTATCACAGATATCGAAGAGCATACCTCGGTTATGTTCGAGGGCGTGCGCCATACCTTAACAGCGAGAGAAATTGTTGAAAAGCTATTGCCCAATCAACTCGCAAGAGAAAAAGAAAAAGGCGCTTAAAAAGCGCCTTTTATTTATTTTAGTGCAGCAATACGAGATTCAAGCGGCGGGTGCGACGCCATTAAGTCACTCATACTCTTACCGGATGCAATACCAAACGCCATCATAGACCCTTCAAGCTGAGATGGGTGATTGGCGCGAAGACGCTCAAGCGCGGCGCGCATTTTATGAGCACCCACTAAATCTGCGGCGCCTTTGTCGGCAGCAAACTCTCGCTGACGACTAAAGTAAGCAACGATAAAGCTCGCCAAAATACCAAATACCATTTGAAATATCAGGTCAAAGATCATATACGTCCACGAAAAACCCGACTCTTCCTCATCGCCATTTAAGAAATTATCAACAATACCGGCCAATACTTTTGATATCGCAATTACAAATGTATTTACCACACCTTGAATCAGCGTCAACGTCACCATATCTCCATTGGCAACATGCGCTACCTCATGCGCAAGTACGGCCTCGGCCTCATCTTGAGTCATATTATGGAGAAGACCTGTACTCACTGCCACGAGCGAGTTGTTTTTACTCGGCCCAGTCGCAAATGCATTCATTTCAGGGCTATCGTAGATAGCCACTTCTGGCATCGCAATACTTGCTTGCTCCGCTTGGCGTGCAACGGTATCAACTAGCCACTTTTCAGTTTCATTACGAGGCTGTTCAATTACATAAGCGCCTGTAGATTTTTTAGCCATCCATTTTGACATAAATAGGGAGATAAACGACCCACCAAAACCAAATACAGCGGCGATCAGTAAAATTCCGCCCATGCTGCGATGATGAAGCCCAAAAACCGACATGACAATCGATAAAACAATACCTAAGACCAACATTACGGCCAAATTGGTAATCAAAAATAGAACGACGCGTTTCATATATACCTCTTAACGATGTTTATGCGATATATATAAGGGTATTTTGTGACAACTCAAGTGATTTTTAGTGAACTTACCAAAATAATTTATGTATATTAATAGACTGTAAAAAGAAACTAAATTTTAATTAAAACTGGTGTAAAAAAGCGCTAATAGCCAAGTACCGGCTCCAGCGCATGGCTCGTTTAGCCAATCGAACATTTTATCAGCTAATTTTTTCAATGCATCAAAGTTCAAGTACGTCGTTGAGTGCTTGATACACCTGAAGTTTTGGTTTTTCTACTTGATACGGTGAGATTGCGAGTAATGGCACATCAAGGCGCTCTTTCAGCGTTTCGATGTTTTCCTGTTGCATTAACATTGACTCATCAACGTGATTCGCAATCCATCCGACACACTTTCCGCCACTCGCTTTAATATGTGCAAGTGTAAGTAAAGCGTGGTTAATACACCCTAATTTGAGCCCAACAACTAAAATAACCGGCAGCTCTCGCTGGTTTACCCATTCGTATAAATACTGTTTGTCATTAATTGGCAGTGCCCAGCCACCTGCGCCTTCTACTAAAATTGTATCGGGCTGGTGGCTTTGTAATGAATCAAGTGCTTTGTTTAATTCTGTAATTTCAATCCGTTTGTTTGCTTGCTCTGCCGCGATATGAGGTGCAATTGGGGGCTCAAACACGCAGGGGTTAATGAGTGAATATGGCAATGCCATATTACCCGATTCGAGCAGGCTAAGCGCATCTTCATTAACTAACTCGCCAAATGCACGCTCAGCACCTGCGGCAATGGGTTTGAAGCCGACAACTGATTTTTGATATTGCTTCATATATTTTAACAGTAAACACGTAATATGTGTCTTACCGACTTCAGTATCTGTGCCTGTAATAAAAAATTGATTCATGGTTTTTCCAAAACGATATATGCAACAGCGTAACTCACAGGGAATTGGCCCTTTTCCATTGGGTAGGCATTAAGTACGCGCTTAAATTGTGATTTACCGAATAAGCCTTTTTGGGCGCCCTGTTCATGATTATTCGCGCCTATTTGTTTTATCGATTTAATCGCACACGCTGGCGAGTCAAAATATTGCTTGTGAATGCACTGGGTCGATGAAATCGGCTTCAAGTTACTCGTAGAGATAATACGATCAAGTTCTTTAAAACTTGTAAATGAATTGATATGGGAACCTGTTTCGAGTACCGAAAACGCACGGTCGATTTCATGCAATGACCCATCGCACACTAAACTAAAATGCACTCTGCCCCCAGGTTTCAATACACGTTCGACTTCGGTCAACACTATCTCAATATTTTGACTCCATTGCATCGCAAAATTGCTGAATATTAAGTCAAATGCATTGTCTTTAAATGGCAGTGAGTCCATATCTGCACAAATCGACGGCGTTACTTTTTGCGTCAACATAGCTTTGCTTAAATCCATGCTGATCACATAGTCCGAGCGCTTTTTCAATTCAAATGAATTAACGAAAGGTCCAGCGCCTAAATCTAGGACTTTCTGGTAATCCGTATCGAGCGTTTTAATGAGCATTGCCGCCGCTGTTTTTTGTACACATGCATGCGTCACATAATCGGCAGCAGCTTTAGAAAAGAGCGACGCAGTTTTTTGTTTATTAAGCGCCATATTACATCGCCTGTTTTAATGCGGATATGAGCATATCGATGTCTGCGCGAGAGTGCGACGCAGTCAGCGTAATACGAATACGCGCAGTATTGTGCGCAACTGTTGGCGGTCTTATCGCAATCGCCCAAATATGTTGTTCCTTAAGCCGCTCACATATCGCCAACGTCGACTCACTATCTCCAATTACGATTGGATGAATGGCAGTATGTGACTCCATCATAGAGATACCCGCTTGCTGTGCGCACGCTTTAAAGTAAGAAATATTATCTTTTAGTATTTGCCGTTCATTGCTTGCATTCGTAACCCGTTTGAGTTGTTGTAACGTGCAGCTCGCAAGTAGCGGTGACATTGCTGTCGAGTAAATATAGTCTCTATCAAATTGCAATAAATAGTCTTTCACTGACGAAGAACAAAGTACAGCTGCCCCACTCGACGCCACAGCCTTACCAAATGTGACAACAAGTAGCTGTGGTTTAATTGTTTCACACGTTCCTAACCCATTATCACCATCCACACCAAATGAATGGGCATCATCGATCATTAGCCAGGCATCATGCTTTGTCGCTAACCGATTTAATTCGCTAAGCGGCGCGCGATCCCCATCCATCGAAAATATGCCCTCACTCACAATCAACTTATTAGTGGCTTTCGAACGCTCGAGTTTTGTTGCTAAATGCTGCATATTATTGTGGTTAAAACGTGTATTTTGCGCTTTTGCTTGCAAACCACCATCAATCAGGCTCGCGTGATTGAGCTTATCTTGGAAAATTTCACTATCAGGCTGATTCATTAAACTTTTTAACAATGAACTATTCGCACTAAAACCCGAATTGAACAAAATACATGCATCAAAGCCTAATTGCTCACACAAATAGGTTTCAAGTGCCAAATGACTTGCTTGATAACCTGTTACCAACGACGAACTTGTGCTACCTAGCTGCGCCTCAGAGTCGTGTATATTTGTGCACTCACTTAATCCTAGATAATCGTTCGAAGAAAAGTTAAGGTACTCACGACCATTATGAGTCAATCGCGCAGGCCCTACTTTGTCAAAACAGATGCGACGCCGCAAAAGCGAATCTTGGCGCCGCTGATTGAGCGTAAGTCCGATATAATCGAAAGCCATTTTTATGCTGGATAGAACAGTTCTGATGTTTCTTTATCTGCGATAGCAGATTCAAGTGATGCCGCGTAGGCTTCATCTGAATAATCATGCCGTTGCTCTGGTTGCATACCGAGCTTTTTAATTAAATTCATGTCGGCATCCGCTTCTGGATTTTCAGTGGTAAGTAACTTTTCACCATAAAAAATAGAATTCGCGCCAGCAAAAAAGCACATCGACTGCATTTGCTCGTTCATCGCTGTGCGTCCTGCGGATAAACGAACATAGCTTTTTGGCATCATAATACGCGCAACGGCAATCGTACGAATAAACTCAAAATGATCTAAATCATCGACATTTTCTAGCGGTGTGCCTTTTACTTTTACTAACATGTTAATCGGCACACTTTCTGGCTGCTTTGGTAAATTAGCCAATTGCATTAATAAACCAAAGCGATCTTTTGCTTTTTCGCCCATACCGATAATGCCACCTGAACATACTTTCATTCCAGCATCTCGAACATGATCGATGGTATCGAGTCGGTCTTGATACGTACGTGTAGTGATGATTTGTTGATAGTACTCAGGCGATGTATCTAGGTTATGGTTATAGTAGTCAAGGCCTGCATCTTTGAGTGTGTGCGCTTTTTCGTTGTCTAACATACCGAGTGTCATGCACGTCTCAAGCCCAAGTTGTTTTACTTCTCGTACCATTTTTTCAATGTACGGCATATCGCGATCTTTTGGATCCGACCATGCGGCGCCCATACAAAAACGGGTTGCCCCTTTTTGCTTTGCAACTTTTGCTTGTTCAACAACTTTTTCAACTTCCATTAGACGTTCGCGTTCTAAATCCGTTTTATAGTGGCCTGATTGAGGGCAATATTTACAGTCTTCCGGGCACGCTCCTGTTTTAATTGATAGCAGTGTTGAAATCTGTACTTCATTCGGATTGAAGTTTTCACGGTGAACGCTCGCGGCTTTAAAAAGTAAATCGTTAAACGGCATTTCAAATAATGCTTTTACTTCAGTTAATGTCCAGTCATGTCTTACTATCGCGCTCATCATAATTTCTCTTTATTCGTTGTTTCTGCGACCCAAGCCATGTAGTCTAAGCAACACAGGCATATTGTCAACCCCAAACCAACAACCCGAGTTTACAAGTGAATAAAAAACAATCTATTGATCTTGAGTTTGATAAAAATCATATTTGGCACCCGTATACATCAATGACAAATCCTTCACCGGTGTATCCTGTTACACACGCAAATAAGCATTATATTTATTTAGAAGATGGCACTGAGTTGATTGATGGGATGGCATCATGGTGGAGTGCACTGCACGGGTACAATAATCCACATTTAAACGATGCGCTGATCAATCAAATGCACAAAATGAGCCACGTCATGTTTGGCGGTATAACTCATCAAAGCGCCGTTGAATTGTGTAAACGACTGGTAAACATAACACCCAATTCACTCGACAAAGTATTTCTCGCCGATTCGGGGTCAGTGTCGGTCGAGGTTGCTATCAAAATGGCATTACAATTTTGGTTAAGCCAAGGTATCCATGGGAAAAACAAATTGATGGCTCCTGCAAAGGGTTATCACGGTGATACATTCGCAGCCATGAGTGTATGCGACCCTGTTAATAGTATGCATAGCTTGTATCAAGGGTTCCTGCCTCAACATATTTTTGTCAATGCGCCTAAATCTCGATTTCACGGTGAATTTTCATTGTCTGAAGTTGAACACTTAGAGCAAAAGTTTAGACGCCATCATCACGAAATTGCCGCATTCATCCTCGAGCCGATTGTACAAAATGCGGGAGGCATGAATTTTTATCACCCAGAGTATTTGAAACATGTGAGACGTTTGTGTGACCAATACCACATATTACTCATTGTTGACGAAATAGCGACTGGGTTCGGTCGTACCGGAAAACTCTTTGCCTGCGAACACGCAAATATAGAACCAGATATTATGTGTATTGGTAAAGCCCTCACCGGTGGCTATATGACACTCTCCGCAACACTCACAACTAACAAAGTAGCATTCGGGATAAGCGAGGGAGAAGCGGGTGTATTAATGCATGGACCGACATTCATGGGTAACCCGCTGGCGTGTGCAGTTGCCAATCAATCAATCGACCTGCTGTTAGCTAACGATTGGCAATTTGAAGTTGAGCGTATCGAACGCGCATTAAATAAAGGACTATCGACATTAAAACAAATCGACGGTGTTGCTGATGTACGCGTTCTTGGCGCTATCGGCGTTGTTGAAATGATCGACCCAGTTGATGTCGCAGATATTCAAAAATCGATGATTAAGCAAGGTGTGTGGTTAAGACCATTTGGAAAATTAATCTACGTCATGCCACCGTATATTACACCGACTGAAGATATTGCGCGTATTTGTCACGCAATTGGCAACGCTATCAACAGTTAACAACCGCAGCGGCTTACCATTCAAATTGGTAAGCCATTTTATTAATCATTTTGAGCGGTACTTTATGCACATTGCGTTGATAGTATAAATGCTGCATCGCTTTGTCTTTCACATCACCTACAACAACTTCTTTGACTTGGTATTTGAGCGCATGTGCCGCTTCCGCATACGCAATAAATTCCCATTTTCGAATGTTAGTATTGTCGAGGATAACTAATTCAATTTCACTCGATAACGCTTTAATAAAACGCGCTAAATTTAAGTTATGGAATTCACTTAATTTATATTTATCAAAATGATAACCCGTTTCAGATTCAAAGTAATCATCGGTTGATAAAATCACAAAACGTGACTCGATTTCATCGACGAGCTCCTTCGCTAGTTGCCTCGCATAATGGCTTTTACCTGACCCCGGTAATCCCCGTAAAATAAATACTTGCTTCATTTAAATATTAATAACCACAACAAAAAATAAACATATACATAATACGGATATTTGATTAAATCCGTGCGAATCAGACGCGCGTTTTGTCCTATTTCTCTTTAAAAAAAGTACTGAACAACTTAAACATGTACTTACAATCAGCATTAGACTAACTAAGTTTTTTGGTTTCATTAACCAATAATCACGTACTGGAATATCAAAATAACGAATAATGCCATATTCAAGCTCTGGACGAGCATAATGAAAAAGAATCAGCGAAACTAAAAACAACACCCAGCTCAATACAGACATGATGCGCGTTATTAATACCACCGCATCAATGTGTTTTCGGCGTTCATCTGCTCTCATTTTTACCTCAAACACTGTTTAAGATTTAAAAATCGTTCTACAACTTAAAATAACCACATTAATATTGCAAACAAAGCATATTTACTGTTTTTTTATTCGTTATTCAAAGGTAAGATAACAAACTTTCGTGTGTTATAAAAATTAAACCACGTGCAAATTATAGAATAATTAAATAAGTGTCTACGATTCGTACAATCGAAAAGACATTAAGGCAAACTTAGTCATTGGAGTGAAAATGAGCCATATTGCTATCACAGAGCTTTTGAAAGGTCATGTTAGTGCTGATTCTAAAGTAACCGTAAAAGGTTGGATTCGTACTCGCCGCGATTCAAAAGCAGGAATTTCGTTCTTAGCCGTTCACGACGGTTCGTGTTTTGATCCTATTCAAGCTGTGGTACCTAATACGTTAAATAATTATGAAGACGTAACTAAGCTCACTGCGGGCTGTTCAGTTTCTGTAACTGGTACGCTAGTAGAATCACAAGGTAAAGGCCAATCATTTGAAATTCAGGCTGACTCAGTAGAAGTACTTGGTTGGGTTGAAAATCCAGATACTTACCCTATGGCGGCAAAACGTCACAGCATCGAATATTTACGCGAACACGCTCATTTGCGTCCTCGTACGAACGTTATTGGCGCAGTAACACGCGTTCGCAACTGTTTAGCACAAGCTATTCACCGCTTTTATCACGAGCAGGGTTACTATTGGATTAGCACACCTATTGTTACTGCGAGTGACTGTGAAGGTGCAGGTGAAATGTTCCGCGTATCAACACTTGATATGCAAAACCTACCGCGTACCGACAAAGGTGATGTTGACTACAGTGAAGACTTTTTTGGCAAAGAAGCATTCTTAACAGTTTCAGGCCAACTTAATGGTGAAACGTACTGTTCAGCCATGTCGAAAATTTATACCTTCGGTCCTACTTTTAGGGCTGAGAATTCAAACACGTCACGCCACCTAGCCGAATTCTGGATGGTTGAACCTGAAGTTGCTTTCGCAGATTTAGACGACATTGCAGCGCTTGCAGAAAGCATGCTGAAATATGTCTTTAAAGCGGTACTAGACGAACGTCGTGACGATATGGAATTTTTTGCCCAGCGTATAGAGAAAACAGCTATCGAGCGTCTTGAAAGTTTTATCGATAAAGATTTTGCTCAAGTTGACTATACGGACGCGATTGAAATTCTAAAAGCGTGCGATAAGAAATTTGAATTCCCAGTAGATTGGGGTGTTGATTTACAATCTGAGCACGAACGTTATTTAGCGGAAGAACATTTTAATGCACCGGTTGTTATTAAAAACTACCCGAAAGACATTAAAGCGTTTTACATGCGCCAAAATGAAGACGGTAAAACCGTTGCAGCGATGGATGTTGTCGCACCAGGGATTGGCGAAATCATTGGTGGTTCACAACGTGAAGAGCGTTTAGATGTTCTCGATGCGCGCTTAGAAGAAATGGGATTAGATAAAGAAGACTACAGCTGGTATCGCGATTTGCGTAAGTACGGTACTGTGCCGCACTCAGGCTTCGGTCTTGGCTTCGAACGCCTTGTTGCATATGTTACCGGAATGGGTAATGTGCGTGACGTAATCGCATTCCCACGCACTAAAGGGAGTGCAACATATTAATACGTAGATGTTAATGCATTTTAATTAAGCCAGCTTTCATGCTGGCTTTTTTATTGCGCTATACTAATTATTATTTGGCAGCCTAATCTACTAATGAAACGATTATTTTACCTCGCCACTGCACTTCTTTGCGCTTCCAGTTTCTCTTATGATCTGGATGAAAAACCAATCACAACGCTTTACGTTGGCGGCTCAACTTCTGTGTCACAGCTTATTGAAAAAATAAGCCCGAATTATACAAAACAAACCGGCAATAAAATTCAAATTCGAGAACTTGGCTCAAAAAAAGGGCTTTATGCCGTATCTAAAGGCATCGTCGATATTGGTTTTATGTCACGCTATATGAATAAAGAAGAAGTCGCGCTAAATCCTAATTTAACACAAATCGCCATCGCCTATGATGCTATTGCAATCATGGTTAATTCTGCTAATAAACTGGACAATCTATCTAAGCAACAAGTTGCTAGTATTTACGCGGGAGAAACGGTTTATTGGAGTGAGCTTCATGCACAAAATCCGCATCAAAAAATAATCTCCCTCAGTAAAGGTATAGGCCACGGTACCTTAGATATTTTTAGCGAAACTCTGAGTATTGAGTATCTCACGTCAACGACCGATGATGAGCTCCATTTCCGACGTAAAAACGATCACACTTTATACCGCTATGCACAACAGGTCATCACCTTTAAAACATACAATCAAGCAATGGGGTTCATTGAGCGCACGCCAACCGCGATTGGCTACGATTCATATGGCGCAATCAGCAAACTAATGGGGAATAAGAAGACGTCAAATATTAAAGTAATTGCCTTAGACAACGAAAAACCATTTTCTGCCGGTAAATATAACGAACGTTATCCGATGCAGCGACCCCTTGTACTCATTTACGATAAATCAAGTACTCATCCACTAATAAATCAATTAGTCACATTTCTAAAAAATAATCAATCCAAGCAAATAATTACAGCTGCTGGATATTTTCCGATATAAAAAAGCCGCGGCAAGATGCACGCGGCTTTACAACCAGAAAACAAATAGTTATTAAAGTGCTGCTTCTAATTCAGGTAATACGTCAAACAAATCAGCGACCAGACCATAATCAGCAACTTGGAATATTGCCGCATCGGGGTCTTTGTTTATTGCCACAATCACTTTCGAGTCTTTCATACCAGCTAAGTGCTGAATTGCACCACTAATACCAACAGCAATATAAAGATCTGGAGCAACGATTTTACCTGTTTGACCTACTTGCATGTCGTTTGGTACGAAGCCTGCATCAACCGCTGCTCGAGACGCACCAATTGCCGCGCCAAGTTTATCTGCGATACCGTTCAACAACGCGAAGTTGTCGCCATTTTGCATTCCACGTCCACCTGAAATAATAACCGGTGCAGCTGTGAGCTCCGGGCGCTCACTTTCTGTAACTTCAGCCGATACAAAGTGGCTCACTGTATTATTCACGTTGTGCTCTAGCGAGCTAATCTCGCATGCGCTTTGCTCACCCGACGCGTCAAATGCACTCGAGCGAACCGTAATTAGTTTTAACTCTTCATTCGATTGAACCGTTGCTATCGCGTTTCCTGCGTATATAGGGCGTTTAAATGTGTCAGCTGACACAACATCAATAATGTCAGATATTTGTGACTTATCCAAAAGCGCAGCAACGCGCGGCATAAAGTTTTTACCTGTCGTCGTTGCCGACGCAAAAATATGTGAATAGTTGTTCGCGATCGAAAGAACAACGTCACTTAATGATTCAGCAAGATGCTGTTCACAGCCTTCATCAGTAAATGTTACGACTTTTGACACACCGTCGATTTGCGCTGCGCTTTGTGCGATTGGATCAACATTGGCGGCAGCAACAAGTACATGTATGTCATTGCCGACTTTAAGTGCTGCTGCGACTGCTTTTGCCGTGTCCGGCTTTAATACACCATTTTCATGTTCTGCAATTACTAATAAAGCCATGTTAAATCACCTTCGCTTCTGTCTTTAATTTGGATACTAATTCAGCAACATCTTCTACGATAACACCCGCTTCACGTTTGCTTGGCTCTTCTACTTTTAATAACGTAACACGCGGCGTTAGATCAACACCTAACGAATCTGCTGAAATCGTTTCTAGGGGCTTGCGTTTCGCTTTCATAATATTAGGAAGCGTTGCATAACGTGGCTCGTTTAAACGTAAATCAGTCGTTACAACCGCAGGTAACGCTAAACCAACTGTTTGCAAACCACCATCAACTTCTCGCGTTACAAGCACTTTGCCATCATTTAGTTCAACTTTAGATGCAAATGTGCCCTGCCCTTGACCTAATAATGCCGCGAGCATCTGACCGGTTTGATTATTGTCAGAGTCGATTGCTTGCTTTCCTAAAATAGTTAATTCAGGCTGCTCTTGCTCTACAAGTTTGGCAAGCAGTTTTGCAACATGAAGCGAATCAAGGTTTTGCGCTGCATCAATATGAATAGCGCGGTCTGCACCTAATGCAAGTGCCGTACGAAGTTGCTCATGCACTGCCTTATCACCGATAGATACAACAACAACTTCAGTAGCATTGCCAGCCTCTTTTAAACGAATCGCTTCTTCTACAGCAATTTCGCAAAATGGGTTCATCGCCATTTTCGTGTTATTTAAATCGACATTTGTATTATCAGAGTTAACTCGTACTTTGACGTTATAATCAATAACACGTTTTACGGGAACTAAGATTTTCATGCTTTCTCCGCCTAAGCTTACGCATACGTAAACCTAATTTGTTTTGTTTATACTAAATATGCAAACAAGGCTACTTCCTGTTGACGTAAACGTCAACCTAAAATATCCTTAACCTATATTTAAAATTAAATTTACGCTTCGTTTAATTTAATAACCGTCACATTATTAGGGGTATTTATGGTTGAAAGAGAAACCATGGAGTTTGATGTTGTTGTTGTTGGCGCGGGTCCTGCTGGCTTGTCAACCGCAATTAAACTCGCTCAACAAGCACAACAAAAAGAACAAGAATTAATGATTTGTGTAGTTGAAAAAGGTTCAGAGGTCGGCGCTCACATTTTATCTGGTGCGGTCTTCGAAACAAGAGCATTGAATGAGTTGTTACCCAATTGGAAGGACTTAAACGCCCCAATTAAAACGCAAGTAAAGCAAGATGATATTTATTGGTTTGGTGACGAAAATAGCGCCAGTAAACTACCGGGCTGGAGTGTACCGAATACATTTCATAATGATGGCAACTATATTGTGTCTATGGGCAATGTGTGTCGCTGGTTAGCGGAACAAGCTGAATCACTTGGTATTGAAGTATTTCCAGGATTTAGTGCACATTCACTGATTATTGAAGACGATGTCGTAAAGGGCATTATCACTGGCGACATGGGCGTTTCTGAAGATGGCCAAGAAAAAGCGGGATTCATGCCAGGCATGGAACTTCGTGCTAAATATACTGTCTTTGCAGAGGGCTGTAGAGGGCATTTAGGTAAAGAGCTCATTGCTAAGTTTTCACTTGATGATGACTGTGAACCCCAACATTACGCGATTGGTTTTAAAGAAATTTGGCAACTACCAGCCGATAAACATCAAGCAGGTCTCGTTGTTCACGGCGCTGGTTGGCCATTAGATAAAGCAACGGGCGGCGGCGCGTTTATGTATCATGGCGACGATAATCAAGTCGTTGTTGGTCTGATAGTTGACCTTAATTACAGTAACCCGCATTTATCGCCGTTTGACGAATTTCAACGTATGAAACATCACCCGGTATTTAAACAAACGTTAGAGCAAGGTGAGCGAATTGCATACGGAGCGCGCGCGATTGCCAAAGGTGGTCTGCACTCGTTACCAAAAATGCAATTCCCAGGTGGCGTATTAGTAGGTTGTAATGCAGGTACACTTAATTTTGCAAAAATTAAAGGTAATCACTGTGCAATGAAATCAGGCATGCTCGCAGCCGAGGCAATTTTTGACGCATTGGAGCAAGGCCATCAACATACCGAGCTGACGAGTTACCAAGAAAGATTCGAACAATCTTGGTTATACAAAGAACTCGACGCAAGCAAAAACTTTGGCCCCGTGATGCATAAATTTGGCAAATTTGTTGGTGGCGCATACAACACCATAGATCAGAATATCTTCGGTGGAAAATTGCCATTTGAGTTTAGTGATAATACACCAGATCATGATAGTTTGTTACCGGCGTCAATGGCAGCAAAAATTGACTATCCAAAACCCGATGGAAAAATTAGTTTCGACAAACTGAGCTCGGTGTTTTTATCAAATACCAATCACGAAGAAGATCAACCCTGCCATTTACAACTTGCTGATGTGCAAATTCCAATCAATGTAAACTTGGCTAACTTTGATGAACCCGCTCAGCGTTATTGCCCAGCGGGCGTATATGAAATCGTCGAGCAAGAAGGCAAACCAGCACTTGCGATAAATAGTCAAAACTGCATCCACTGTAAAACCTGCGATATAAAAGACCCTAGTCAGAATATTCGCTGGGTGACACCAGAAGGTGCTGGCGGCCCAAATTATCCTAATATGTAAACCCACGTTGCAAAGGGCACTCAGTGCCCTTTTTTATTACCTGATTTTTGTTTGCTTACTTGAAAAATTGGCAATTTGTTCAATACTTTAAACACAGTTTTAAAATAAGAACACGCTTATGCAACGAGAGTCCGTGGTTTTTCGCTTTTTAGCCGAGCCAACCGATGTTAATTTTGGTGGCAAAGTTCACGGCGGTATGGTCATGAAATGGATTGACCAAGCGGGATACGCCTGTGCCGCTGGTTGGAGTGGTCATTATTGCGTCACCGTATCGGTTGCTGCAATTAAATTTCATCGTCCAATTCTAGTCGGTCAATTAGTCGAAGTTGAAGCAGCTATTGCCAATACAGGGCGAACAAGTATGCAAATCTTTATCATAGTACGCTGTGGTGATCCGAAAAGTAACCAAATGGTAGAGTCAAACCATTGTGTTATTAATTTTGTTGCGACAGATGAAGCTGGCTACCCAGTTCCGGTACCGCAATACACTGCACAAAGTGAATCACAATTACGTATTCAAAAGTACGCTAAAAAAATGAAGGAACTCTCAATTCAAGCAGAAGACTTATTCGAACAAGAAATGAAGTAAGTTTAAAGATAGCGCTTGGTAATTGGCTATGGCATCATTGTGCGACATTTTATGTCAATAGAGTTATGCAATGCATTCAGCGATTGAGCCCATCGCACTAATAGAGTCTCCTTATAAACAAAAATTCGCGATACCAAGGCAACCAAGACTAATTGAAGAAGCAACAGCGCGGTGTGTTTTTTTACCGAACTTTAATCGTGAAGAGTTTGTCCGTGGTCTCGAAGAGTTCAGCCATATTTGGCTTATTTTTCAGTTCCATGAAACTATTGACAAAGGTTGGTCGCCATTAGTAAGACCTCCTCGACTTGGCGGTAATGAAAAAAAAGGTGTTTTCGCCACTCGCGCAACCCATAGACCCAATGGTCTAGGTATGAGCGCTGTCAAACTCGACAAAGTTAACTATGAACGCGGTCAATTATGGCTCGACTTAACGGGGATCGATTTGCTTGATGGCACACCGATAATCGATATTAAACCGTATTTACCCTACTCAGATAGTTTGCCAAATGCCACTGCGGGTTTTGCCGATACTCGCCCCGAAACCGAGCTCGAAGTTAGTTTTTCACAAAGTGCATTGACGCAATGTAATCATTATCAAAACACATACCCTAACCTTCAGCAATTTATTGTTAATGTACTAAAACAAGATCCAAGACCCGCTTATAAAAAAAATCGAAGTGGGGTTCAAGACTACGCGATGACATTGTACGATCTTAATATCCGATGGCAGGTCATTGGTCGTGAAAATAAAGTGACTGAAATTAGTGCAATTGATTCAGATACCCTTTAGAAATTTACAATGCGTGATAAACTATGGCGCAATTGGGTATATAACAAATAATCGGAAAGATAATGCGTACTAGCGAATATATTTTAGCAACGCTAAAAGAAACTCCTTCAGATGCTGAAATTATCAGTCATCAACTCATGCTGCGTGCCGGCATGATCCGTAAACTAGCTTCAGGGCTATACACTTGGTTACCAAATGGTCTTAAAGTACTTCGCAAAGTTGAGTCTATTGTTCGCGAAGAAATGAATAAAGCAGGTGCCATCGAAATGTTGATGCCGATTATTCAACCCGCCGACTTATGGCAAGAATCAGGCCGTTGGGAACAATTTGGACCTGAATTATTACGTATCAATGACCGTCACAATCGACCGTTTGCATTAGGTCCAACTCATGAAGAAGTGATTACTGAGTTTGTACGTAAAGAAATTAATAGCTACAAACAGCTTCCATTAAATCTTTACCAAATTCAAACCAAAGTACGTGACGAAGTACGTCCTCGTTTCGGTGTAATGCGCGCGCGCGAGTTTACTATGAAAGATGCGTATTCATTCCATTTGTCAGAAGAATGTTTAGACAATACGTATAAAAAGATGCACCAAGCATACTGTAATGTATTCGAGCGACTTGGTCTTGATTACCGCCCAGTAATCGCCGATACAGGTTCAATTGGTGGCAGTGTATCACACGAGTTCCATGTTCTTGCAGAATCAGGCGAAGATGCAATCGCATTTAGTTCTGGCTCAGACTATGCAGCAAATATCGAAAAAGCGGAAGCGGTTGCGCCTTCAATTGAGCGCCCAGCGCCGTCAAAAGAGTTAAATACATTCGATACACCTGACGCAAAAACAATTGACGACTTAAAAACTAAACATGGCGTCAAAGCGCATCGCAGCGTCAAAACGCTCATCGCATACGGCGCGCCGGATGAAAATGAAAAACGTGGACTCGTTGCACTTATTGTGCGCGGAGATCACGAGCTTAATGAATTAAAAGCTGAAAAACTAGACTTGCTTGATTCGCCGCTTGAATTTGCATCAGAAGACGATATTGTTAAAGCGATTGGCGCAAAACCTGGTTCACTAGGTCCGGTCGGGCTTGATATTCCAGTTATTGTTGATCACTCAGCATCAGTAATGGCAGATTTTGTTGCGGGTGCCAACAAAGATGGCGTGCACTACAGTGGTATTAATTTTGGCCGCGATGTTACCGAATTTACAACTGCAGATATTCGAAATGTTGTTGAAGGTGATCCTAGCCCGTGTGGAAACGGTACATTAAGTATTAAACGCGGTATCGAAGTTGGTCATATTTTCCAATTAGGCACGAAATATTCTGAAGCGATGAATGCAGGTGTGCTTGCTGAAACAGGTAAAAACCAAATCATGACCATGGGTTGTTACGGTATCGGTGTGTCACGTATTGTTGCTGCTGCGATCGAACAAAACCATGATAAATTTGGTATTAAATGGCCAACGGCGCTTGCGCCATTTGAGCTCGCAATTGTACCTATGAACATGCATAAGTCGCATCGTATCCCTGAAATTGCAGAGCGTATTTATAGTGAGCTTCAAGCTGCAGGAATCGACGTACTATTTGATGATCGTAAAGAGCGCCCTGGCGTTATGTTTAACGATATGGAGCTCGTTGGTATTCCTCATACACTTGTTATTGGCGAACGCAACTTAGATAACAATCAAGTTGAATACAAAAACCGCATCACAGGTGACAAAGAGCTGATTGACCTCGATGAAGTTGTCGCGCTTTTAAAGCAAAAAGTTAAGTAGTCCAATTATCGATAATAAAAAACCGCGGAAATCGCGGTTTTTTTGTCGCTAAAATTCAACAATGTAACTAGGTAACTTGTTGTGTTAGAACACACGCGGATTTTTCATAAAAAACGCTGTTAGATTCCCCTTCTCTTCTACTTTCAAAACCGCGATGTATTTTGTCAGCGCCTCAATTGGTTTGGGCAGTTCGATAATAATCTCATGCTCATACTTGTTGCCATTTCGACTTTGCCACTTTACACGCAGTAACCCGCCACGATATTGAGCAACCGGAAAGCCCGTACCACAATGATTTTTAACGTCGATTAGGTTACACGTAACCATTTTTCCGGTTTTTATTGCAGTGACCGTAACGTTAGTAACAACGTCACTAGAATTATTATAAAACGCCAAACCTGAAACGTTTAACTGCGCTTCATTTGACCGTTGCTTGGTCACGCTGCAAGCGCAGATGAAACAGCATACGAATAAAACAACAATAGATTTTTTCATAAGGTTCATTTTCGTAAAGGTCCTTTACACCATAAAAAAGGCCCATAAAATGGGCCTTCCGAATCGAATTTCGATATTATCTAAATAGTACCGATTCCTTTTTAAACCAATAAACACAGTATCCCATAAGCACACCGGCAACAACAACGGTTGCAGCAAAAATCATCCCAACCATTGCATAATCGACGGTTCCTTTAATAATTTCTTTAATAGCCAATGCAACATTGGTCACTGGAATAACCGCAGTTTTAAAAGTGAGTTCCATATTTGGCATCATAGCGACCACAAGCGGCATGAATGCTAACATCGACAGCGGACCCATATAGTTTTGCGCTTCCTTAAATGTACGAGCGTAAATCGAAATTGCCAACACAAGTGACGAAAATATTGCAGCCAGAGGAATAAGTAATAACAATATAAGTGCAAGGTCAAACACCCCCATGGTACCAAGCGCATCACTTATTTTTTCAAGGGCGATAAAGTTACCAACTACGGAAATCCATAGCCCCATACTAACAACCGTTATTGCGGCGGTCGCCAAGGAGGTGGTGAGCACAGTTAAAAATTTGCCAAGCACAAGCTCTGTTCGTGTAACCGGTGTCAGTAATAGCGTTTCTAACGTGCCCCGCTCTTTTTCACCTGCGCCCAAATCAATTGCAGGGTAACTCGCACCTGCTAACACCAATGGAATTAACAAATACGGAATTAGCGCACCGAGTTTCTCACCAATGTTTTCACGCTTATCAGCTGTATCCACTTTAACCACTTTAATCGGATTGAGTAATGCGACTTGCGCTTCTTTTGTCACTCCAAGTGCTGTAAACCTTTCGCTTTGCAACTCTTTAGAAAACTTCAACGCCGCATCATTAATGCGCTTAAAAATAAAACTAATTGACTGCGAATCATTAAAAACGACTTTCCATTCGCTTTGTTGTTCATTGTCGAGTGTCTCTCTTGCATCACTCGGCAATACGATGCCAACATCGATTTCGCCTGCTTTAACAGCTTCACTCATCTCTTCAACCGTATTATAGGTCTTCTCGGATTTTTTGAAACTTTTATGATAAAACAGCTCATCGGCGAAGCTCTGTGCGTAGGATTCATTTGCAACCGCGTAAACGTGTACTTTTTGTTCAGCGTCAAGAGTTGCTTGACTCATTAAAAAGCCCATCAAGCCAAAAAGAATCGGAAAAATAGCAACAGGTAGGGCGACAACAAAAATAAGGGTTTTTCTATCGCGCAGAAGTTCTCTTAACTCTTTTAAATATACCTCAAACATTCTGCGTCTCCTGTAATATGTTTAAAAATGCTTGGTTTAGCGTATCACTTTGTCCTACTTCTCTAAACTCATTCAAGCTTCCATCAAAACAACTAATACCTTTGTCAATCACACTGACGCGTTCGCACAATAAATCAACCTCATCTAAATGGTGAGTTGAGAATATAACAGGGGTACCTTGCTGTTTAAGGCCTTGAATAAACTCAATCACTGTTTGTGTTGTCATTATGTCGAGGCCCGTGGTTGGCTCGTCTAACACAACAACTTCCGGTTGGTGAACAACTGCGCGCGCAATATTTGTTTTTTGTTTCATGCCGGTCGATAAATGCTCAGCGCGCTTATTTAAAAAACTGTGCATATCAAGCAGTTCGAATAGTTCGTCACAACGCAGTTTTATCTCTCGTTTATCCATGCCGTGTAAACGAGCAAAATATTCAATATTTTCTTTTGCAGTAAGGCGGCCATAAAGACCCGTAGAGCCAGATAAAAATCCGATTTTCTTTCTCGCTAAGAGCGGATCAGAAACAACGTCGACACCGTTGATGTTAATACTACCTGCGTCAGGTTGCAGTGCCGTCGAAAGCATACGCAGAGTCGTTGTTTTACCCGCGCCATTTGGACCTAGCAGGCCGAGTACTTCGCCGCGTTCACAGCGAAAACTAACGTCTCTAACGGAGTGAAAGTAACCATCGCTCTCTCTGGGATCTTTGTGTTCTTCATTTTTGATCTTATGATCTTTTGTCAACTTAAACTTTTTTTTAAGTGCGACCACTTCTATCATAACGTTTTCCTTCGTTTTGGCCGAAAATAAGCCGTATTTTGATAAAATCCAGAGTCCTTATTGCCGTCGTACCATGTTGGAATACCCAAAAATGGCATCGGGTACAGGTTCTGGTTATCTTTTAATAATTCTTTTTCTTGTATTTGATTAATCAACAAATTATCTAGGTAAGCGTACCGAGATTTTAGCGGCAGTTCAAAAAATTCGTGATGAACGGCTAAATACAGTGCTTTACCGGTTAAACCTAAAAACGGCCGCGTCGCCATTTCGTAGTTTGCATGACCAAACATATATGCATCGATACGATGGCCCCACTCTGCTCTATTGGTGACAAACGCATTATTCCATTCGTGTTCTTGCAAATAGTTCGGTAAGTTATTATCAAAAAACGGAATAACAACACCGCATTCATCAAATAACGTAATCGCGTTGCGCATAGACGTACGCTCTTTATTACCGAACCGGTTTATATCGTGAACATGCAAGGCATTTAAAAACGCCTTTGTTTTTGGAAATAATAACCATATGAACGCGCCAAACAAATCATGCCAATTATTTAAACGGGTTGGAATGTGTCCTGTCTTATAAATAACTTCTTCATAATAGCCGTGCTGCCAATCTATATCATCTTGTGCAATAAACTCAATTTGAAGCCCGTTACACTGAGTGATCCCCGCTGCATACTGATTGAGTTGAAAAAGCGTTGGCCAAGTACGATTTTTTTCGATACCGAATAAACTGCCCAAATGATCAAACACGCCATACTGTAAAAACTCTGTTGTCCAATCTTGATACGGTTCAAATTTCTTCATAAAAATAATAGGTTTTAAAACGTTTGGTCATAATAACATGGCTATTCATTATTTGTTGTTTAAATCGCGACACAACAAAATCAAATGATATTGATTCGCATTACGATAAATATTAAAGTAGGCATAATCTCACTCAATGCCACAGATTATGACAACAACATATTTATATAGCTTATTGAGCTCTTCGCAATCGATGCTTTTTAAATGTAAGCGTCTTTTGCTTCCGGCGATTATTTTGGTTGGTTTACTCAGTAGCCACAACGATATTTTTATTTCCGTACTTGCAGATGCGTTTATACAAGTCACTGTATTTGTTGCGCTCACTTTGTTTATTTATTATCAAGTCGCAAGATATTTTCCGTGCTTAGAATTAAGCTTTGTACGAAAAAATGTGCCAAGATTAGAGATACCCCTTGCATCATTGCTTGGCGCATTGCCGGGCTGCGGGGGCGCAATTATTGTTGTCACGCAATTTACCAAAGGACAAGTGAGTTTCGGCAGTGTCGTCGCTGTATTAACTGCAACCATGGGCGACGCCGCATTCTTATTGCTCGCAAAACGTCCTTTAGATGGCCTGTTGGTATTGAGTGTTGGTTTTGCAATGGGCTGTCTGTCAGGCTGGTTAATAGACCGATTCAGTCATCACCGATTTGATGTGACAAGCACTCCTTTGAAATCATCGGAAACAGTGCAAAGTAATCAGCTCAAACAATTCTTTAAGTTCAACTACCACGCTTCTCATTATTTTTGGCGAGTCGTCGCGATACCCGCCGTTCTACTTGCATTTGCGGTCGCCTTTCAAGTTGACTTTGAACAGATCAGCCCGACTGCAAATAGTGTATTAACCTCTGTTTTTGCATTCTGTGGTTTCGTTGTTGTTTTATTTTGGTCATTTGCGTCAAAGGGGGAATCTTATCAAGATGTTACAGCAGAAGATGACGCTAACTCGTCTATAAGTCGTAAAATAATTCAAGATACGCACTTTGTCACAGCATGGGTCGTCAGCGCATTTTTATGTTACGAGCTCGCTGTCACTTTGTTCGAACTCAACTTAGGCGTGTTGTTCAATCATTATGCGGTTTTAGCACCACTTGCTGGCACGCTTATTGGTTTGCTACCCGGTTGCGGGCCGCAAATATTAGTAACATCACTTTATATTCAAGGCGTAATACCTTTTTCAGCGGTGCTGGGTAACGCATTATCGAATGACGGTGATGCCTTGTTCCCAGCAATCGCACTTGCCCCGAAAGCGGCGCTATTAGCAAGCCTCTATTCAGCAATCCCAGCAGTGGTTGTTGCATATACTGTTTACTTTTTATTTTAAAAAAAATGCCAGTCAGAGACTGGCATTTTTGGATTTAAAAATATCACGCTTTGCTAGCTCATCGCCATTAACATTTTCGATGGATTTTCTAAATATGCTTTCCATAAATTATTAAAACGAGCAATGGTACCACCGTCAATGACGCGGTGGTCACCGGACCAACTCACGTTCATAATAGCGCGCGATACAACGTTGCCTGACTCATCAAAACGAGGTAAATGTTGCAGTTTTCCAAGGGCAACGATCGCAACTTCAGGTTTATTGATAATTGGTGTCGCAGTCGTACCACCAATCGCCCCAATGTTTGAAATAGAGATAGTGCCACCTTTCAAGTCATTCGGAGAGACACGCCCTTCTCGCGCAGCATTTGTTAAACGCGTCACTTCTTTAGCAATATCAACAATTGATTTCGATTGACACGATTTGATATTAGGTACTAATAAGCCAACTTTACTGTCAGCAGCCATACCAATATTATGATCGTTAAAATAAGTTAATTCAGTGCAATCATCATTCACTTTTGAATTAAGCACTGGGAATTCATTCATCGCAAGTGACAATGCTTTGATGAAGAATGGCATCATAGTCAATTTAATATCTTGCTTTGCATACTCTTCTTTCAAGCTAAGACGCAATGCAATCAGATCAGTCAAATCAATCTCTTCACTATACGTGAAGTGTGGGATTGTTGAAACCGATGCAACCATTTGCTTCGCCATTGCCGCTTTGATGCCTTTAATTGGCTCTACTCGTGTTGCACTTTCGACAACTTGAGTTGGCTCAACGTTTGACGGCGCTGACACATTACTTGTACCACTTATAAATTGATGAACATCTTCTTTATAAACACGGCCGTTTTTGCCTGTTCCGGGCACTTCGCTCAAATCAACATTATGTTCGCGTGCTAAGCGACGCACTGCCGGGCTTGCTAATGCTTTTTTACTTCTGCCCGCAGTCTTCATATCGTTAGTGCTCGAGGCCGCTTGGCGCTCCACGGCTTCAGTTTGTTTTGGTGTTTGCTCTAGTGTTTGTTCTACTGATGATGCACTTACATTTTGCTGACCATTGGCGGCGATTTCTAATTGGAATATCGGTGTATGAACTTTCGCTATCTCACCTTTTTGATGATATAACTTGGTCACAGTGCCCGAATGTTTAGCTGGGATCTGAACGAGTGCTTTATCTGTCATCACATCACACACGGCCTGATCTTCAACAATAACATCACCTTCTGCAACGAGCCATTCAACGATTTCACACTCAACAATACCTTCGCCGATATCAGGTAAGATAAAGTCTTCTAATTGCGTTGCACTCGCAGTCGCGCTAACGTGAGGTGCTTCATTATTTTCAGCCACTAGCGTTGATTCTTGCCCTTCAACATCCATTGCAAACAACGGAGCGTGAACTTTAGCGATATCCCCTTTTTGATGGTATAACTTAGCAATAACGCCATTGTGGACTGCAGGAATTTGAACCAACGCTTTGTCTGTCATGACATCGCAAATTGGTTGGTCTTCAACAACTGTATCACCTTCTGCGACAAGCCATTCAACGACTTCACATTCGACAATACCTTCACCAATATCAGGTAAAATAAAATCTTTACTCATAGCCGCCCCTTAAAAATGCACTGAGTTTTTAATTGCAGACAACACTTTTAGTGCATCAGGTATATACTCTTTTTCAAGCGCAAGAGGATATGGTGTGTCAAGACCACACACTCGCGTGATCGGCGATTCTAAATGTAAGAAGCATTCTTCTTGAATTGTAGCGGCAATTTCCGCGCCAAAACCATTTGTGATTGGTGCTTCGTGACTAATTACGAGACGCCCAGTTTTACGCACCGACTGTGCAATTGTTTCGACGTCCCAAGGTAAGATAGAACGTAAATCAATGACTTCTACACTGATCCCCTCAGACTTAGCCATTTTTGCAGCCTGCTCAATAATTTCCATTTGCGCGCCCCATGCAAGCACAGTAACGTCAGAGCCTTGCGAGACAACCTCTGCTTTACCTAATGGAATTTCAAAATCCCCCTCAGGCACTTCGCCAACAGACGCGCGGTATAAGCGTTTTGGTTCAAAGAAAATAACCGGGTTATCGTCTTTGATACAAGCTCTTAAAAGGCCTTTTGCTTGATATGCATTACGCGGTACAACAAGCTTTAAGCCTGGTGTATGAGCAAAATAGGCTTCAGGCGACTGAGAATGATACAAACCACCTGCGATACCGCCACCGTATGGTGTACGAATGGTTAATTTTCCAACGTTAAATTCATTACCGCTGCGATATCTAAACTTTGCTGACTCATTAACTATTTGGTCGAAAGCTGGAAAAATGTAATCAGCGAATTGAATTTCAGCAATTGCAGGCGCTCCCGCAGCAGCCATGCCATTTGCAAAACCTAAGATACCTTGTTCTGTCAACGGCGTATTAAATACACGGTGTTTACCAAATTTTTCTTGCAATCCCGATGTCGCTCTGAAAACGCCACCGAAATGGCCGACATCTTCACCAAAAATACATGCCAGTGGATGTTCTGACATCGAGATATCAAGCGCTGAATTAATCGCTTGTAACATATTCATCTGTGGCATTATTTAATTCTCCCAGCAGTGACCGGATACGCTTGCGGATGCGCTTTTATATGTTCTTTTAACGCGTCATATTGACGTTGTAAACTAGGGATTGGCGTGTCATATACGTCGCTAATGAGATCTTCTAGCGGCGGCTTTTCAATTTTTTCTGCAACTTTAAGTGCATTTAAAATCTCTTCGCGCAATGTTTCGTCTTCTGCATCATCTTGTGCTTCGTCTAACCAACCCTGATTTAATAAAAAGCGCTTAAAGCGTGCAATTGGACAATCAGTATTATTTGCTTCTTCTTCTTTTGAACGATAGCCACTCGGATCGTCGGACGTTGAATGCGCGCCTAAGCGATATGCAATTGATTCGATTAGTATTGGCTCACCTGTTTTGACACTGAGCGCTCTTGCTTCTTTGGTCGCCGCATATACTGCCAACGCGTCTGCGCCGTCAACACGAATCGTTTTTATACCATAGCCAACACCACGACTGGCAATACCATCACCGGCAAACTGTTCATCTGCAGGCGTCGAAATCGCATAGCCATTGTTTCGTGCGAAGAAAATAACAGGTGCTTTGTGAACGGCTGCCATATTTAGACCTGCATGGAAATCACCTTCCGATGCAGCTCCCTCGCCGAAATAACACATGGTAACATTATTTATCTCAGAGCTTAGTTCGCCAGTACTCGCATCGATATGAGGTACTTTTTGAGAATATGCGTGACCCGTCGCCTGTGGAATTTGTGTACCTAGTGGCGATGATATCGTCATGTAGTGCAATTCCTGAGAACCATAATGAATTGGCATCTGACGACCTTTACCTAAATCTTCTTTATTCGAGAACATCTGGTTCATAAACTGCTCTAAGGTAAATCCACGATAACGCAGCGCAGCTTGCTCGCGATACTGAGCCATTATCATATCGTCGTCTTTAAGCGCCGCCGCACTGGCCGTTACCGCCGCTTCTTCACCTAAACATTGCATGTAGAAGCTGACTCGACCCTGACGTTGTGCTGCTTGCATACGCTCATCAAGGGCTCGAATAAAACGCATTGTTTTATATATTCTAAGCGCAGTGTCTTGGTCTATGTTTGGATCTGTTGCATCGGAATGTAGCGTACCGTCACTATTTAATAGTGACACAGTTGGAATATCGAGAGCATGGGCACCAATGAATGAGAGTTCATGCGAAATATTCAACGATACGTTATTGGGGTTAGTCATAACCTACCTCTGTTAATGTAGCGTCTGATTTATAACTTGTTTGTGCAAATCAAGTTAGTTCAATCTTTTTTACTTACTAAAATTTATCCGAACGGCCATTTTTAAACATACTTTATTCAGTTTAAAGGTACGATCAGTGTTAATTGTTTATTTTTAGTTCGTTTATTAAATTAAAGTTAGACCGACTTTACGTTAACGTAAACGGATATTCAACCTTATTTTAGTCGAATATCCGCGCAAGGTGGAAAGTTTATTATACGAAATCTGTCGTATTGGTAAGTGGAATCACGGTTAGCAGGGCTCTTTGGCCGATTGCAACGTGTGCATTTGGAAAAATTATCGCCTCTCCGTTTACGTCAGCGTAAAACTCTTTATCACCATCGGTCGCGAGTAACTCGCCTTTTTTAAAGCCTGTAAAATTAACTTCATCATCAGGAAATGGGAATGAAAAGTCGTCTTGTGTTCGGTTTATTGCTCTATAAACCTCAAACAGTTCAAACTGCGACATATCAAATTCTGGGTACGAAATTTCTTTATTACTGATCAGCTCAATTAAAGTTGATTTAGTTGACGCAAAACTTGCCATATTGTTTTCACCAAACGGTTTAACTTTACCAAGCTCAATCGTAAATGCATGTGCACCAAATTCATTCGAAGAAAAGTAACTAAAGGTTGTCGCCGGCGCTTTCATCATAAGTACGGTATTAACGCCGCATTGCTTTAAAAAGCTAAGCTGTTCTTTGTGCCATGGTGCGCCGTGAAGAAACGGATAGACAGCAAATTTTTCATTCTTCGAGCCGCGAATGGCGGTATGTAAATCGTAGTGAATACGCTCACGTTTGTTAGCTTCGGCCATGAAAAATTTCGACACATAGTGTTCTAACTTTTTAGCACGTTTACGCTCGTCGTTAATTAATCCATCGCCATCTGAATGAGCGCCACTAAACAGTCGATTTAAGTTCTCTTCTACAAATCGTTTGCCTATGTTTATTGATGCTGGATTGCCAAAAATAAAAAGTACACGCTGCGCTAACGTGATTTCTTCAGAGATTACTTTTTGAATTATTTCATCACATATTTCAATGGGCGCAGTTTCATTGCCGTGAACGGCACTTGATAATACAATATCTTTAGTACCATAGTGCAGCGGCGTGAATTGAATTACACCGGTATCTAACACGTCAACTGTTGTACCGTTACTCAAGGTAAATTTAAAAGGGTCTAGATGCCATTCATTTTGGCGGGTGAGAGATAAAAAGTCGCCTGACTTTTTAAGTTTTTCTTCTATCATAATGTCTTGCTATTTTACGTTACCTATAAAAAAAGGGCGAATACCGCCCTCTCTGCTATTTTATTACTGAATTAACCAGCTCTATCGCTTCATGCTCTAAGCGCCCCAAATGGGCCTCATCAATAAACGATTCGAGATATATTTTATAAATATCTTCTGTGCCTGAAGGACGCGCCGCAAACCAACCCGTTTCTGTGACAACCTTTAGGCCGCCAATTGCTGCATTATTGCCAGGTGCCGCCGTAAGCTTGCTGATAATCATGTCTCCGGCCAACATAGAAGCGGTGACGTCGTCAGCATTTAACCGGCTTAGCTTTTCTTTTTCTGAACGTGTTGCGGGAGCATCAATTCGTTTATAAATTGGGCTGCCAAACTCTTCAGTAAGGGCTTTATAGTGTTGGCTCGGCGATTTACCGGTCACAGCGAATATTTCTGCTGCCAACAAACCCATAATAAATCCGTCTTTATCTGTTTCCCAAACCTGTCCGTCGTGTCGTAAAAAAGAAGCTCCAGCACTTTCTTCGCCGCCAAATAAGAGTGTTCCGTCATTTAGACCGTCAACAAACCATTTAAAACCAACAGGTACCTCAAGAATATCTCTACCATGTTTTGCAACAACTTTATCGATCATTGCACTCGATACGAGTGTTTTACCTACTTTTGCTGACTTCGACCACTGCGGTCGATGTGCAATCAGATAGTCAATTGCAACCGCCAAAAAATGATTTGGATTCATTAACCCATCTTGGGTCACGATACCATGGCGGTCATAGTCTGGATCGTTACCAATGCCAATATCAAATTTGTCTTTGATCGCTATCAAATTTGCCATCGCATAAGATGACGAGCAGTCCATTCTGATTTTGCCGTCTTTATCGAGTGACATAAATGCAAAGGTCGGATCAATAACTTTATTAACAACCTCGAGTTTAAGATTATACCTCTCGGCAATAATAGGCCAAAAATCCAGCCCTGAGCCCCCTAGCGGGTCGACGCCAATTGAAATACCAGCATCACTAATTGCTTTGAAGTTAATTATATTCTCTAAATCATCAATATAAGGAGTCATTAAGTCGCGATATTGAATAAAGCCCGAGCGTTTAGCTTTTGCATACGGAAAGAGCTCCACTTCAACTAAATCTTCAATCAGTAGTTGATTGGCTCGATCTTCAATCCATTTTGTGATTTCAGTATCTGCAGGACCACCATTAGGTGGGTTATACTTAAACCCGCCATCTTTAGGTGGATTATGTGACGGCGTCACGACGATACCATCGGCTAGTTCGTTTGGATTGTGGCGATTATGGCATACAATTGCATGACTAATAACCGGTGTCGGTGTATAACCTTCGTTTTGTTGTGTCACAACCTGGACTTCATTGGCTACAAGCACTTCAATTGCCGAATTAAACGCGGCTTCTGACAATGCATGTGTATCTTTGCCTAAAAACAATGGGCCAAAGATGTTATTTTGTTTCCGGTAGTCACAGATTGCTTGGGTAATGGCCAAAATATGAGATTCATTAAAATTAGTATCCAGACTACAGCCCCGGTGGCCAGAAGTACCAAATGAAACCCGCTGCTCAGGAAAATCTTCGATATTTGGTTCGTTAAGATAGTACGAAGACATCAGCTTAGGTATATTGATCAAGTCACTGGCTATAGCCGGTTGACCTGCTCTTTCATGTATCGCCATATTTTATTCCTTAAATTGCTATAGATAATCGCGTATTTTTTCTGCATCGACGTTAGAATAGCCAAGACAGATTGCAACTTCATGTAACATCATCTTTTTACGTGTCGTATTTGAATTTGTCATCACCCAATAAACACTATCCGGAATGCTTTTTGGGTTCATGCTGTTACCGCATTCAAGCAATTCTTCCTTACTTTTAGCAAAATAAATGCGATCGCGTCCTTTTATTTCAAGTACTCGTGAAAACTGATTTTTGTGCGTTCTGTGTAGTGCCGAAAGCAAAAATAAAAAGCGCCCTACAACGCCTTTTTGCATTGCTAGTTCTTCTTTATTTACAATATTAAATACATTGTCTCGTGATGCTGTTTCAACAACTTGTGTTGCCGGTTCTTCTTTTTCGACAGGCGCAGGAGCTTGTTCAAGCACGACAGGTTCTTGAAGCTCTTCTTGAGATGATTGATTCAATTTTAATAAACGGCGCAAAATTTGCGATGCACTTTCACCAATACTTTGCGTATTACTCGCGATATATTGATACAACTCGTCATCAATTTCTATTTTTTTCATAGTTTTCCTAACAATTAGACGACTCAATCTTAGGTCAGCGAGCATTATAGCTCGAATGAATTGAATTCTCTATGGTTTGATTTTTTTTCCAAGCAAAGCGAAAATGGTAAAAAATGTTGGATTCGAAAAATGATTCTTAATTATACAAAGTCAACGTGTGATAACGCGAATGCCCCCTATCTTGTGCTAATTCATGGTTTATTTGGCTCGCTTGAAAATTTAAATGTGCTTGCGAGAGGGCTAAAAGATGATTTTCATATCATTAATATTGACGTGATTAACCATGGTAAGTCTGCACACCGTAGTCAAATCGATTACCCCAGCATGGCACAGGACGTTATCGATACGCTCGATGATTTACATATAAAAACTGCAATTTTTGTCGGCCACTCGATGGGCGGTAAAATAGCAATGCAACTTGCACTATCGAACCCACAACTTGTTGATAAACTAGTTGTACTTGATATTGCACCTGTCACTTATAACCCACGCCATCAAGACGTGTTTGCAGGATTAAACGCCGTCGACTTGAACAAAATAACATCACGTAACGACGCCGACAAACATATGGCACCGCATATCAATGAAATTGGCGTGCGACAATTTTTGCTAAAAAGCTTAGTCAAACTCGACATGCACTTTGCTTGGCGATTTAATCTCAGAGATTTGATAGCATCGTATTCATCGATTCTTGCTACACCCGAAGGCAGTCCATATAACGGGCCGACTCTATTTATAAAAGGTGGAAACTCAGACTACATAACGCAAAATCACCGCAGTGATATTCTCGCTCTTTTTCCTCAAAGTCGGGCAAAGGTAATCGCTGGTGCGGGACATTGGCTACATGCTGAAAAACCGGTCGCTATAATTAAGTCGATTAATGATTTTGTCTCTACGTAACCCTACAAAATATAAGTTTATTCACCTATTCTAACAAATTGCGATTGAATCAAATTTCCACGCGATATTTGCCATTTGCTAATGTATTTGAGGTAAGAGGTGTGGTATAGTTCGGCCGTTTTGAAATCAGGTCGTATTAACAGTGTTAGATACTTTTATAAATGAGATAGATACACTTGGATTATATTTTGGCCTCGCCGGTATATTCTTTTTTATCGGTATGGCTATCCAAGATGTCTTGAAAAAAGGTGACGTTCCAAAATTTGGCCGTTACGTTGTATGGTTAGTATTGTTTCTAGGCTGTTCAGGGTTTATCGCAAAAGGAATTATTCAAGTGTTTTGGCAAGGAGCTGGAGTTGGTTAAATATGGCTAAGTCAGATACAGATCGTACGACTATCGATTTATTTGAAAACGATAAGCGACCAGGTCGACCGAAGACGAATCCGTTACCGCGTGATCTTCAGCTTAAAGTAAATAAACGAAACCAACTTAAACGCGATAAAGCACGCGGTTTGAAACGAATTGAATTTAAGGTCAGCTCTGAACTGTACCAAGCGCTCAACGATATGGCTGAGCAACAGTGTATGAGTCGAAGCGCCCTAATAGAAACAATTTTGCAAGAAAAATTAGCAATAGAAAGGTAATATTCAATATGGCAAGTGTAGGCATATTTTTTGGTAGTGATACAGGCAATACGGAACACGTTGCGAAACTAATTCAAAAAGAATTAGGTAAGAAGCTCGTTGACGTACATGATATTGCTAAAAGTTCAAAAGCTGATATTGAAGAATTTGATTTAATTTTGTTTGGCATTCCGACTTGGTACTATGGCGAAGCGCAATGTGACTGGGATGACTTTTTTCCAGAGTTAGAAGAAATCGACTTTAATAATAAGCTTGTTGCTATTTTTGGTTGTGGCGATCAAGAAGATTACGCAGAATACTTCCTTGATGCAATGGGCATGGTTAACGATATCGTGCTTGAAAAAGGCGCTATTGTAGTCGGTCACTGGTCGACTGATGGCTACGACTTTGAAGCATCAAAAGCAATGGCTGACGATAATCATTTTGTTGGGCTAGGCATTGATGAAGACCGTCAACCTGAGTTAACCGAGCAACGTATAAAACAATGGTGTGCGCAGGTATACGATGAGATGTGTTTAAGTGAGCTTGCTGACTAAAACTATTTCAAATATAAAGGTTATTTCTATATACTAAAATTCGTGCTTTTATAGAAATAGCATATACTCACACTAATAAGACTTATAAATAGAGAATTCAGTGAATGACAGATCATAACTTAGAGTTAAAAAAGGCAGGATTAAAAGTAACCCTTCCTCGTATTAAGATCTTAGAAATTTTGCAATTGCCTGAAAATCAGCATATTAGTGCTGAAGATGTCTACAAAATATTGCTAGACAAGAACGAAGAGATTGGCCTTGCAACCGTTTACCGTGTGTTAAACCAGTTTGACGACGCCGGTATTGTGACACGTCATCACTTCGAAGGTGGTAAGTCTGTATTTGAACTTGCAGGTTCAACGCACCATGACCATTTAGTATGTCTAAAGTGTGGTAAAGTGGTTGAGTTTGAAGATGATGTGATCGAAACTCGTCAAGAAGAAATAGCAAAAGATAATGGCATTAAGCTAACCAATCATTCTCTGTATTTATATGGTGAATGTGAAGATGAGTCGGCTTGTAAGGAATATGCTGAAAATAACAGCTAAATAAGTTTATAAAATAGAAAAGCCTAGCATCTGCTAGGCTTTTTTGTATCTACTTCTTTTGCTCTTTCGCCCAAGAGTCTCTTAGACCGACGGTTTGGTTAAACACCAAGCCTGCTTCTTTGTTGTCTCGACAAAAGTAACCTGTTCGCTCAAACTGATAGCCCTGTTCAACTTTTGCATTAGCGAGCGCAGGTTCAACTACAGCTTGGCTGAATACGACGCACGAATCAGGATTTAATACTGTAGTAAAATCCTCGGCCGCTGCTGGATTTGCCTCTGTGAACAATCTATCATAGTTACGAATTTCCGCCTTAACACCATGTGATGCTGACACCCAGTGGATCACCCCTTTCACTTTACGACCATCACTTGGGTTTTTGCCTAGAGTTTCAGGGTCATACGTACAATAAACAGTGGTGATATTACCTGCCTCATCTTCGTCATGACGAACTGCTTTAATCACATAAGCATTACGTAAACGGACTTCTTTATCTAATACAAGACGCTTATATTTATTGTTGGCCGAAACTTTAAAATCGTCGCGCTCAATATAAAGCTCGCGCGTAAACGGTAACTCACGTCGGCCCATTTCTTCCTTATTTGGGTGATTTGGCGCCGAAATTGTTTCGACTTTTTCTTCATCAAAGTTTTCAATGACAATCTTAATCGGATCGAGTACAGCCATAGCACGCGGTGCATTGTCATTAAGGTCTTCGCGAATGCAAGCTTCAAGCATACCCATTTCAACCATGTTTTCTTGTTTTGTAATACCGATGCGTTTACAAAACTCGACAATTGAGCCAGGGGTATAACCACGACGACGCAGACCGGCAATAGTTGGCATGCGAGGGTCATCCCAGCCGCTAACATGATTCTCGTCAACTAATGCGTTAAGCTTACGTTTACTCATTAACGTGTATTCTAAATTTAAACGAGAAAACTCAATTTGTTGTGGATGGCACTCTAACGATATGTTGTCTAATACCCAATCATATAAACGACGATTATCTTGGAATTCAAGCGTACATAATGAATGAGTAATGCCCTCTAGCGCATCCGAAATACAGTGAGTAAAATCATACATCGGATAAATACACCATGTATCACCTGTTTGGTGATGATGTGCAAATCGAATACGATAAATAATTGGATCGCGCAGCACCATAAATGAGCTCGCCATATCTATTTTAGCGCGCAGTACACACTCGCCTTCTTTAAATTCGCCATTCTTCATTTTGGCGAACAAAGCTAAATTCTCTTCTATACTGGTATCGCGGTAAGGACTGTTTTTACCAGGTTCGGTTAGAGTACCACGATATTCTCGCGCTTGTTCGGCAGACAAGAAGCACACATAAGCTAACCCTTTTTCAATCAGCTCAACTGCATATCCGTGCAATTGTTCAAAGTAGTTAGATGAATAACAAATGTCACCATCCCAGTTAAACCCTAACCACTGAACATCTTCTTGAATTGAATGTACATAATCAATATCTTCTTTTTCTGGATTTGTATCATCAAATCGAAGATTACATAATCCCTGGTAATCTTTTGCAATGCCAAAATTTAAACAAATGGATTTAGCGTGGCCTATATGTAAAAAGCCATTGGGTTCAGGTGGAAAACGAGTGTGCGTTGCAGCATGTTTTCCCGATTCTAAATCTTTATCAATTATCGTACGGATAAAGTTTGATGGGCGATTTTCAATCTCCGCCATTGCGAAATTTTCCTATTACATTAATTCAGTTAACACCTAATTATTACAAATTAACAGCGCAACGCATAGAGGAATCACCTTTGCAACTAAAAAAATTCGCGCTAAAGTAAGAGGTATCTTGTCAATTAAGTAATATATGTTGTGAAAGTCGTATTTTTAATCACACTATTGTTTAGCTTTTACTGCTCGGCAAACACGACCATACGTTTTGGCGTTGGACACGATCACGAAAAAATGGTTGTTAACTATCCTTTTTACGCGGCTTGCTGGCAATTGTTTAACACTGAGTTAAAAAAACTCGGTTATCAAGTCGCAGCTCATCCAATGCCATGGGCACGTGCACAACAGCGCGTAGCGAGTGGACAACTCGACGGACTCTTTTTGGCTGCTAATTTTCACGGACGAGATGAATGGGCTGAATTAACCAATGCGGTTGGTAAAGACCAATTTGGTATTTTTAATAATGTAACACATGTGCCAAATGCGCCAATAGGGAGTGTTCGATTACTGAGTAATGATACTCAAGTAACTTTTGTACCGCCCGATTCACAACTTCAGTTAGCAACGGCCCAGAATGGTTTAAAGTTATTAGCAAATCGTAAATTGAGTGGCTTTATCATGTCACGAAGTTATGGTGAATATATGTTACAAAATGAACTTAAGTCACTCTCACCTCATATTAAATTTAATGAACAGTTTTCAGAAACGTATACCGCACATGTAGCCGTTAGTAAAAAAAGGAAAAATGGCGACAAGATAATAGAAGTGCTAAACTTAGCGATTGAAAACGCCAAGACTTCTGGTCGTTATATGAAACTAATGACGCAATTTAACGTTGCTAAATATCAATTAATTACCCAATAAAAACAAAAAAAGGCCACAATCGTGGCCTTTTTTTAGATAGTACGGTGATTACCAGCCTGTTTTTTCAGCTAGTGCTTTACCGATATCTGCTAATGAGCGAACAGTCTTAACGCCGGCAGCTTCTAAAGCTGCAAATTTCTCGTCTGCTGTACCTTTACCGCCTGCGATAATTGCACCGGCGTGACCCATACGCTTACCAGGAGGAGCAGTAACACCCGCGATGTAAGAAACAACTGGCTTAGTTACATTGTCTTTAATGTATTCAGCAGCTTCTTCTTCAGCAGTACCACCGATCTCACCGATCATAACGATAGCTTCAGTTTGCTCGTCTTTTTCGAACATTTCTAATACGTCGATGAAGTTAGTGCCCGGAATTGGATCACCACCGATACCAACACACGTCGACTGACCGAAACCAGCGTCTGTAGTTTGCTTAACCGCTTCGTAAGTAAGTGTACCAGAGCGTGATACAATACCTACTTTACCTGGCTTATGGATGTGACCAGGCATGATACCAATTTTAGTCTCACCCGGAGTGATAACACCTGGACAGTTAGGACCGATCATACGCGTGCCAGTTTCGTCAAGCTTAACTTTAACATCAACCATGTCTAGCGTAGGAATGCCTTCAGTGATACAAACGATAAGCTCGATGCCCGCATCGATTGCTTCAAGGATTGCATCTTTACAGAAAGGTGCTGGTACGTAGATTACAGATGCTGTTGCACCTGTAGCGTCTACTGCGTCACGTACTGTGTTAAATACAGGAAGACCTAGGTGAGTTTGACCACCTTTACCTGGAGAAACACCACCAACCATTTGTGTACCGTACTCAAGCGCTTGCTCTGAGTGGAAAGTACCTTGGCCGCCAGTGAAACCCTGACAGATTACTTTAGTATCTTTATTAATTAATACAGACATTATTTGCCCTCCGCAGCAGCAACAACTTTCTGTGCAGCATCTGTTAGTGACTCAGCAGCAATGATGTCTAGGTCAGAGCTAGCTAAAACTTCACGACCTTTGTCAGCATTAGTACCTTCCAAACGTACAACAACAGGTACGCTCACGCCTACTTCTTTAACTGCGCCAATGATACCTTCTGCGATCATATCACAACGTACGATACCACCAAAGATGTTTACAAGTACTGCTTTCACATTATCATCAGATAAGATGATTTTGAATGCTTCAGCTACACGCTCTTTCGTTGCACCGCCACCAACGTCTAGGAAGTTAGCAGGCTTGCCGCCGTGTAGGTTTACGATGTCCATAGTACCCATTGCTAGGCCTGCACCGTTAACCATACAACCTACGTTACCGTCTAGTGCTACGTAGTTCAATTCCCACTGAGCTGCGTGCGCTTCACGCTCGTCTTCTTGTGAAGGATCGTGCATTTCACGGATCTTAGGCTGACGGTATAAAGCGTTACCATCTACACCGATTTTTCCGTCTAGGCAGTGAAGGTTACCTTCATCAGTGATTACAAGCGGGTTGATTTCTAATAGTGCGAAATCGTGGTCGTTGAACATGTTAGCAAGACCCATGAAGATCTTAACAAACTGCTTCATTTGTACTGGGTTAAGACCTAGTTTGAAGCCTAGTTCACGTGCTTGATAAGCTTGAGGACCAACTAAGGGGTCGATTTCAGCTTTGTGAATTAGTTCAGGAGTTTCTTCTGCAACTTGTTCAATTTCCACACCACCTTCTGTCGATGCCATGAAAACAACTTTACGAGAAGCACGATCTACTACTGCGCCAAGGTATAATTCATTGGCGATATCTGTGCAGCTTTCTACTAAAATCTTAGCAACTGGTTGACCATTTTCATCTGTTTGGTAAGTTACTAAGTTCTTACCTAACCAGTTTTGAGCAAATTCTTTGATTTCTTCTTTGCTATCAGCAAGCTTTACACCGCCTGCTTTACCACGTCCACCGGCGTGAACCTGGCATTTTACTACCCACTTATCGCCGCCAATTTTGTCGGCAGCTTCTGCAGCTTCTTGAGGTGTGTCACACGCGTAACCTTCAGAAACTGGTAAACCATAGTCAGCGAATAGTTGTTTCGCTTGATACTCATGCAAATTCATGATGCTTTATCCAATTGTATTACGTAAAGGGCTGAAAACTAATTTCAACCATCCCAAATTGCGCACCTAGTATAGTCGTAGCTAAACGACATTAAAACCCCAGTACGACCAAAGACGCAAAAAAAAAGCTATGACATCAATCATAGCTTAAATATTAAACAACACGCTTTCTAGTTCGTGTATTAAACGTCCAATAATAGACGTGTTGGATCTTCAAGTAACTCTTTAATTGTTACTAAGAAACCAACTGATTCCTTACCATCAATTTGACGGTGATCATATGATAACGCTAAGTACATCATAGGTAAGATTTCAACTTTACCGTTAACCGCCATAGGACGCTCTTGGATTTTGTGCATACCAAGGATTGATGACTGCGGTAAGTTAATGATTGGCGTTGAAAGTAGAGAGCCAAACACACCACCGTTAGTGATAGTGAAGTTACCCCCTGTCATGTCGTCTACAGTTAGTTTACCGTCACGACCTTTAAGTGCCAATTCACGAATTCCTTTTTCGATTTCAGCAACCGACAACTTGTCACAGTCACGCAGTACAGGTGTAACAAGACCACGCGGTGTAGAAACTGCAATGCTGATATCAAAGTAATTGTGATACACAATATCATCACCGTCGATTGACGCATTTACTTCAGGAAAACGCTTAAGTGCTTCAGTGACTGCTTTCACGTAGAAAGACATGAAACCAAGACGGATACCATGACGCTCTTCAAATACATCTTTGTATTGCTTACGAAGGTCCATGATAGGTTTCATGTTTACTTCGTTGAACGTAGTAAGCATTGCAGTTGAATTCTTCGCTTCAAGCAGACGATTTGCAATTGTCTTACGCAAACGAGTCATTGGCACACGTTTCTGAGTACGCTCACCTACAGGCGCAACAGGTGCTGATGAAGCTGGTGCAGATGCTGGTTTAGCTGCTGGCGCTTTAAGGAACGCATCAACATCTTCCTTAGTGATACGACCGCCTTTGCCTGTCCCTTTAATTTGTGACGCATCTAGGCCTTTCTCAGCAATTAGACGACGTACTGAAGGTGTTAATACATCGCTACTTTCGTCTGAAGCTGGCGCTGCCTCTGCTGCAGGAGCAGCTGCTGCTGGCGCTGCGCCACCTGCAACCAACTTACCGATCACTTGCTCACCAAGTACTGTGTCGCCTTCACCATGAATGTGTTCACCCATAACGCCATCTTCTGGCGCGACAACTTCAAGTACAACTTTATCAGTTTCAATATCAACTAGGTTTTGGTCGCGGCTTACCGCTTCACCTGGTTGAACATGCCAAGTAGCAATTGTCGCGTCTGCTACTGATTCTGGAAGTACAGGAACTTTAATATCCACTTCTTTACCTTCTGCTGCTGGCGCCGCTACTGGCGCTGCTGTTTGTGCTGCAGGTGCTGGAGCTGCATCCGCAGCACCAACTAGTGCGATAACTTGCTCGCCTAGTACAGTTGCACCTTCTTCTTGAGAAATTTCAGTAATCACACCATCTTCTGGTGCAACAACTTCTAAAACTACTTTATCTGTTTCAATATCAACGAGGTTTTGGTCACGTGTTACCGTATCACCAACCTTTACATGCCACGTTGCAACTGTCGCATCAGCAACAGATTCAGGAAGTACAGGAACCTTAATTTCGGTTGTCATTTCGTATCCCTTATTTGTTAATTGTCAGTGCGTCAGCAATTAACGCATTTTGTTCTTTAGTATGAGTTGACATATAGCCACAGGCTGGCGCTGCAGACGCCTTTCGGCCTGCATAAGATAATTTTGCACCTGCTGGGATTGCATCAACAAAGTGATGTTGAGAACAGTACCATGCACCTTGATTTTGCGGTTCTTCTTGACACCAAACAAAATCAGTCACGTGCTGATAACGGCTCATAATCTCTTCCATTTCAGCATGCGGGAATGGATATAACTGCTCAACACGCACAATTGCGATGTTGTTAAGTTCTTGCTCACGGCGAGCCTGCAATAACTCGTAGTAAACCTTACCACTACAGAATACAACTCGTTCTACATTTTCCGGGTTAATATCATCGATTTCGTCGATCATATTATGGAATACACCATAAGATAGCTCTTCAAGGCTCGATACTGCTAATGGGTGACGTAGTAATGATTTTGGTGTCATTACGATCAATGGTCTACGCAGTGGGCGAACCGACTGGCGGCGAATCATCGAATAAACTTGAGCGGGCGTTGATGGCACGCAAACTTGCATATTGTGATCAGCACACAACTGTAAGTAACGTTCTAAACGTGCTGAGCTATGCTCTGGACCTTGTCCTTCGTAACCGTGTGGAAGGAGTAAGGTTAAGCCACACAAACGACCCCACTTCTGCTCACCTGAACTTAAGAACTGATCGAATACGACTTGGGCACCGTTGGCAAAATCACCAAACTGCGCTTCCCATAATACCAATGAAGTTGGCTCAGCCGTTGCGTAACCGTATTCAAACGCCAGCACCGCTTCTTCTGAAAGCACTGAGTCATATACTTCAAAAGTGCCTTGTTGTTCACTAATATTCTGTAAAGGAAGATAAGTAGACGCATCTGTTTGATTATGCACAACCGCATGACGATGGAAAAAAGTACCACGGCCAGAATCTTGTCCTGTCATACGAATGTCAGTACCTTCATCAACCAAGGTCGCGTATGCCAATGACTCCGCCATCCCCCAATCGAGTTGTTTTTCACCACTAGCCATTTTGGCACGGTCATCGTAAATTTTCTTAACGCGCGACTGCGCTTTATGATTTTCTGGGTAAGAAGCAAGCTTTTCGCCTAATTCTTTCAGTTTATCAACACTGACGCCTGGCTCATAAGCAACATCCCAGTCGTGACCAATATACTTAGTCCAGTCTGAGCTATGCGATGTTTCTGGCTGTATTTCGTCAACAACACAAACGCCATTATCTAAGCCATTGCGGTATGTATCAGCAATTTGTTTCGACTCGTCAAGTGACAACGTACCTTCTTTTGCTAATTGCTCAGCATAGAGTTGACGCGGCACAGGATGCTTTTTAATTTTTTGATACATAAGTGGCTGAGTTGCATTTGGCTCATCAGCTTCGTTATGACCGTGGCGACGATAACAAACAAGGTCGATTACTACGTCTCGACGGAATTTGTTTCTAAAGTCAAGTGCTACCTGCGTTACAAATGCAACTGCTTCAGGATCATCTGAGTTGACGTGGAAAATCGGCGCTTGGACCATTTTTGCAATATCAGTACAATATTCAGTCGAACGCACATCTTCTTGCTTTGACGTTGTAAAACCAACTTGGTTATTGACAACAATACGCACGGTACCACCGACACCAAACGCTCGCGTTTGAGATAAGTTAAATGTCTCTTGAACAACACCTTGACCAGCAATTGCCGAGTCACCGTGAATTGTTATCGGAAGCGCTTTTGAACCACTCGAACACCCAAGGCGATCCAATCGAGCACGTACTGAGCCCATAACGACCGGATTTACAATTTCAAGGTGCGACGGGTTGAAGGCTAACGCCATATGTACGTCGCCACCGGCAGTGGCAAAATCTGACGAATAACCCATATGGTACTTAACGTCACCCGACCCTGCTAATTCACCGTATTTTCCGGCAAATTCATCAAACAACTGTGACGGGTTTTTACCAAGTACGTTTACAAGAACATTCAAACGTCCACGGTGCGCCATACCGATAACAGCTTCTTGCTGCCCGCTTTCGCCAGCGCGGTGGATAAGCTCTTTTAACATTGGAACAAGTGCATCACCGCCCTCCAACGAGAAGCGTTTCGCACCAGGGAATTTAGCTCCAAGGTATTTTTCTAGGCCATCAGCAGCTGTAAGGCCTTTTAAAATTCGTAACTTAGTTTCTTTGGTAAAATTAGGCTGAGAAAATGACGACTCGAGACGCTGTTGCAACCAACGCTTCTCTTCGGTAGATGTAATATGCATGTACTCTGCGCCAATAGAACCACAATAGGTTTTCTTAAGCGCAGCATACAAGTCTTTTAATTTCATCGTATCACTGCCACTGGCAAATGAGCCGATATTGAATTCTCTATCTAAATCTGCATCCGTTAAATCATGGTGTGACAATTCGAGGTCACGAACACGGTCACGTTTCCAAAGACCTAGTGGATCTAGGTTTGCATTTTGGTGACCTCTAAATCGAAATGCATTAATAAGTTGCAATACTTTTACTTGTTTGGCGTCTGAGGCGCCTTCAGTTGCAACGACTACTTCTTTATGCTTGTTTTTCGCAAGCTCGGCAAATTGTGCTTTTACTTCAGAATGTTTTACATCTACATCCACACCATCTACTTTTGGTAGTTGGTCAAACACATCACGCCATTCTTCTGGCACGGAACCAGCGTCATCTAAATACGCTTCATAAAGCTCTTCTACATAAGCAACGTTGCCGCCGTTTAAGTGGGAAGACTCTAGCCATGCCTTCATTACACCTTCGTGCATTTATAAGCCCTTTTTTCTAGCGCAGAAATCTAAGTTGTGAGTTAGGTAGTGGCTGTTACTTCAGCCACTACGGATTTCATATTATAGAACGTTTTTATACAGAACGCTTTAATAACATGGATTTAATATGACCGATTGCCTTAGTTGGGTTAAGGCCTTTCGGACATACGTTGACACAGTTCATAATACCGTGGCAACGGAATACACTAAACGCATCATCTAAATCAGCTAAACGCTCTTCAGTTGCCGTATCACGGCTATCAGCTAAAAAGCGATACGCATGAAGTAAACCTGCTGGCCCAATAAACTTGTCCGGATTCCACCAGAAAGACGGACAAGATGTTGAACAACATGCGCAAAGAATACATTCATATAAACCATCAAGTTTGTCACGGTCTTCAAGAGATTGAAGACGCTCAGCACCACCTGTTGGTTTATCGTTAATTAAATATGGCTTTACTTTTTCGTACTGAGTATAGAACTGAGTCATATCAATAACTAAATCGCGTACAACCGGTAAACCAGGTAATGGACGGATAACAATCTTGCCCTTGCCTAATGCAGACAGTGGCGTAATACATGCTAACCCATTTTTACCATTCATATTTATGCCGTCAGAACCACACACACCTTCACGGCATGAACGGCGGAACGACAAAGTTGGATCCTGCTCTTTTAATAGTAAAAGCGCATCCAATACCATCATATCGCGGCCTTCCTCTACTTCAAGAGTGTAGTCCTGCATATGAGGCGCGTTATCAACATCTGGGTTGTAACGGTATACAGAAAATTGTATTTGTGACATGTAATGCGCTCCTAGTATGTACGTGCTTTCGGCGGGAATGCTTCACGTGTCTTAGGCGCAAAGTTAACTTCACGCTTAGACATTTCTTCTGTCACTGGGCTGTAAACTGAGTGACACAACCAGTTTTCGTCGTCACGATCTGGATAATCGAAGCGCGAATGCGCACCACGGCTTTCAGTACGGAAATTCGCAGCAACAGCAGTTGAATATGCTGTTTCCATTAAGTTATCTAATTCTAGACACTCGATTCGCGCAGTATTGAATTCTGACGACTTGTCGTCAAGACGCGCATGCTGCAAGCGTTCGCGAATTTCTTTAAGTTCTTTAAGACCTTCTGCCATTGAATCTCCTTCACGGAATACCGAGAAGTTAAGCTGCATACATTGCTGCAAGTCTTTCTTAATTTGAACTGGATCTTCACCTTGACCTGGCTTAGAAGTTTCCCAGCGGTTGAAACGACTCATCGCGGCTTCAAGATCTGACTCAGAGGCATCTTTTGAAATTTCAGCATCTTGTAAATACTGACCGAGGAAGTTACCTGCTGCGCGGCCAAATACAACTAAGTCTAATAGTGAGTTACCGCCTAAACGGTTTGCACCGTGAACAGATACACATGCAATTTCACCAACGGCAAATAAACCTTCAACAAGTTTCTCTTGACCTTTTTCATCAATATTGATGACTTGGCCATTTACGTTGGTCGGCACACCACCCATCATATAGTGACAGGTTGGAATTACTGGAATTGGTTCTTTTGCAGGATCAACGTGAGCAAATGTTTTAGAAAGATCACAAACACCAGGAAGGCGTAAGTTGAGCATCTCTGCACCTAAGTGGTCTAACTTAAGCTTGATATGCGTACCCCACGGCCCTTCACAACCGCGGCCTTCGCGAATTTCGGTCATCATAGCACGAGCAACAACGTCACGACCGGCTAAATCTTTCGCGTTTGGCGCATATCGTTCCATAAAGCGTTCGCCGTCTTTGTTTAGAAGGTAACCACCTTCACCACGACAACCTTCTGTCACTAACGTACCTGCACCTGCAATTCCTGTTGGGTGGAATTGCCACATTTCCATATCTTGCATCGCAATGCCAGCACGGGTAGCCATACCAACGCCGTCACCTGTATTAATGTGTGCATTTGTAGTCGATGCATAAATACGGCCTGCACCACCTGTTGCAAGTACCACAGCTTTCGATTTAAAGTAAACAACTTCTCCGCTTTCAATATCAATCGCGGTACAACCAACAACATCACCTTTGTCATTTTTAACAAGGTCTAATGCGTACCATTCAGAAAATACATTGGTTTTATTTTTAACATTTTGCTGATATAAACAGTGCAATAATGCGTGGCCCGTACGGTCAGCAGCCGCTGCTGTACGTGCAGCCTGCTCGCCACCAAAGTTTTTAGATTGACCACCAAATGGGCGCTGATATACACGGCCGTTTTCAAAACGTGAAAACGGTAAACCCATATTTTCTAGTTCTGTAATCGCTTCGGGACCTGTTTTAGTCATGTACTCGATTGCATCTTGGTCACCGATGTAATCAGAACCTTTTACAGTGTCATACATGTGCCATTCCCAATTATCTTCATGGGAATTACCTAATGCAACGGTGATACCACCTTGCGCTGACACGGTATGAGAACGCGTTGGAAATACTTTTGATATTAGTGCACAGGTTTTACCTGATTCACTGATTGCAAGCGCTGCGCGCATACCAGCACCGCCGGCACCAATCACTACAGCGTCAAATTCTCTTACTGAAATAGCCACTTACACACCCCAAAGAACAAATACACCTACTGCAACGTAAACAAACGCGAGTAGATTTAAAAGAAAGCCAAGAATAGCACGAAGTTTCGCATTTTTGATGTAGTCAGTCAGAACCTGCCATAAACCAATGCGCGTATGAATCATCATGCAAACGAGTGCAGCAAATGTGAATACTTTTACGAATAAATTCGAAAATAAACCCTGCCACGCCTCAAAAGTAACTTCCGGGGTAGTTATAAAATAACCAATAATAAATAGTGCGTAAGATGCTAATACAAGTGCCGTTGCACGAAGTGAAACGAAATCTTGTACGCCATCACGTTTAAGAGTTGCTTGATTGACTACCATATCCACACTCCAGCTGCCACAGCGACAATCGCCCAAAGGACTAAAATGAACTTTGCGCTACCGTTGCCTGATTCTAATTCTTCAAAATAACCCATATCCATAAACATATGACGGATGCCCGCGATAATATGATATGAAAGTACAGTTACAGTGCCCCATGCAATGAATTTGGCAATGAACCCGGTGAACAGGCCCTTGACGAATTCAAATCCTTGAGGGGAAGAAAGAGATTCAGACCATGCCCAAATGACAAACGTCAAAGCAAAAAATAATGCAACGCCGGTTACGCGGTGCAAAATTGACGCTTTTGCCGTAGCCGGCATTTGGATAGTCGATAGATCTAGATTTACAGGTCTTTGCTTTTTCACAGTTACTTGCCCATCTGACTCGTATAGAGTCCAACTATTGTTGTTATAACCCGCTAAACAAACTTTAGCGGAACCATCAAGGTTATTGCGTAACGCTCGGTGACGAAGCCGCGCTAAATTCCACAATACCTCAGACGAAGTGGTGTTAAACCTACCACAGTATATAAGACCACATGCCCTATTACAATTCTTGTTTAATAAGAGAAGCTTGCGAAGTAGCCTTTGGTATAATATTTAAACTAGCTAAGAATATTTATTATACTAGAATGCATTAAAATTGACTTTGAACCCTATTTATACGTTACAATAGTCCAAATTTGCTTAACATCCGTATCATAAACATAACAACCAGATTGTTATTAAAGGAGAGAATTAGATGGCAGACAAGAAAGCCACAGTCCATATTGATGGTCTAGATCCAATCGAACTTCCTATTTATTCAGGCACTGCAGGTCAAGACGTGATTGACGTTCGCACTCTAGGAAGCCACGGACATTTTACTTTCGACCCAGGCTTCATGTCGACTGGCTCGTGTGAATCTGCAATTACTTATATCGATGGTGCCAAAGGTGTTCTACTTCACCGTGGCTATGCAATCGATGAACTTGCTGAAAAATCAAACTATATCGAACTTTGCTACCTACTTTTAAACGGTGAACTGCCAAATGCGCAGCAACTTGAAGATTTTTCAAGTGAGATTACAACGAACACCATGATGCATGAAAAAATTGGTGCATTTTTCCAAGGTTTCCGTGTTGATTCGCACCCAATGGCAATGCTGTGTGGCGTTGTAGGTGCGCTTTCATCGTTCTATCACGATGATTTAGATATTGCTGACGCGGATCAACGTCATCGCAGCGCAGTTAAATTAATTGCAAAACTCCCTACAATTGCAGCAATGTGTTACAAGTACAACATTGGTCAACCATTTGTATACCCACGCAACGATTTAACTTATGCAGAAAACTTCTTAAACATGATGTTCTCTGTGCCAGCTGAAGATTATAAAGTAAGCCCTGTACTTGCTAAAGCAATGGACCGTATCTTCATGCTGCATGCAGATCACGAACAAAATGCATCAACGTCTACAGTACGTTTAGCAGGTTCATCAGGTGCTAATCCATACGCATGTATTGCTGCAGGTATCGCATCACTCTGGGGACCTGCTCACGGTGGGGCTAACGAAGCATGTTTAAATATGCTTGAAGAAATCGGCTCAGTAGACAACATCGATGAATATGTTGCAAAAGCGAAAGACAAAAATGACCCATTCCGTTTAATGGGCTTTGGTCACCGCGTTTATAAAAACTTCGACCCGCGTGCGACAGTAATGCGTGAGACATGTCATGAAGTATTAAAAGAGCTTAATATTCAAGATCCGCTCCTTGATGTTGCAATGAAACTAGAGCAAATTGCATTAGAAGACCCTTACTTCATCGAGAAAAAACTCTACCCTAACGTTGATTTCTATTCAGGTATCATCTTGAAAGCAATCGGTATTCCAACAAGTATGTTTACGGTAATTTTTGCAATGTCGCGTACCGTAGGTTGGATTTCACACTGGGATGAAATGTTGTCACAAGCGGGCCACAAAATTGGTCGTCCACGTCAACTTTATACTGGTTACACAAAACGTGATTACGTAGAAACAAGCAATCGTTAATCGCTGCTTAATATAAAAAAGGTCGCTTAATGCGACCTTTTTTGTTTTTAATTAGTAATTGGCAGCGATTTTAATTAGAATTCGAACCCCTATTTCACTGTGAATTAAGTTGATGTCAAAAGTCGAGTCACTGCGGAAAGATTTTCCGTTTTTCAATACAAGCGATGTTGTTTATTTAGATTCTGGAGCCACTAGCCAAAAACCGCAATGCGTGATCGATGCAATAGCTCATTTTTATGCCACCCAGAATGCTAATGTTCACCGCGGTATTCATCAATTAAGCCAAAATGCGACATCGGACTACGAATCAGCGCGAAAATGCGTCGCGCAATACATCAACGCCGCAGAAAACGAAATAGTGTGGACCAAAGGTACAACCGAATCTATCAACCTAGTTAGCTATGGTTTAACGCCTCATCTTAGCCTAAATGACTCGATATTGATAAGTGAAGTTGAGCATCATGCCAACATCGTGCCGTGGCAACAATTAGCAAAGCGCACTGGCGCTAAGCTTGCCTTTATTAAGGTTGACTCCAACGGCATACTTGACGCTAAATGTATCAAAGAAGCAATAAAACAACATAAACCAAAATTGCTCGCGCTGTCACATGCGTCCAATGTACTCGGCTCAATCAACCCCATTCAAGATGCCATAGCCTATGCCAAACAACACAATTGTTTAACATTAATCGATGGTGCACAGGCGTTTCTTCACTTGGCACCCAATATGAAGCAATTAGATTGTGATTTTTATGTGTTTTCAGCACACAAAGCATTAGGCCCTACAGGCGTTGGTGTGCTTTATGGTAAATACCAACGTTTACAAGAATTAGACGTATTTCAATCTGGGGGCGAAATGATAGAATACGTAACCCTCACGCACTCTACATTTCGAGACGCACCAGGAAAATTTGAAACCGGTACGCCAAATATTGCAGGTATTATTGCTTTTACAGCCGCCCTAAACTATATAAAAGCAATATCGAACAAAGAGTTAAGAGAATACGAAACAAGACTATTTAAGTATTTAATCAAACAGTTACAAGCAATCGACGGCATAACGCTTTATGGTGATTTAGAACATAATATTGGAACCATGAGCTTTAACTATAAAAACGAACATTGTTTTGATATAGCCAGCCTACTCGATACCTACAACATCGCAGTTCGCAGTGGCCACCATTGCGCACAGCCATTGATGTCTGCGCTATCAGTTCCAGGTACAGTTCGTGTTAGTCTCTCGTTTTACAATAACACGCAAGATATAGATCAGTTTATCTTCGCACTTAAACACGCCATTGAAATGGTATCCGAATGAATAAAAATTACCAAAAAATTAAACAAGACTTTGAAAAACTTGGTTCGTGGCAACTAAAGTATCGCGAGCTTATGCTACTTGGGAAAAATTTACCTTCTCTTAGCGATGCACTCAAAACAAATGATGCAAAAGTAGCTGGGTGTGAAAGCAATGTGTGGTTATACACGGGGTTTGCTGAAGATGAAACAACCGTGTTATGCACCGCAGACTCAGATACACGTATCGTAAAAGGTCTGCTTTATATCATCCTTACAATGGTCAATGGGCTCACCCCCGATGAAATTGCCAAATTGGATATTGCTGATGAATTCGAAAGCCTTGGCCTTGCAAAACAATTGAGCGAAAGCCGCGGGAATGGAATACGCGCTATTGCATCAGCAATAACCCAATTTGCAAAGGCGCACTAAGCGCCTTTGTTTTCATTCCTAAGGCAACGCGCTAGGTATTTATCGACGACTCTGGCGCTTATAAAAAACGCAAACGTCCCTGTTACCATAGTGAGAGAGCCGAACCCAGTTTGGCAATCCATATTCATGTTTGCATCCGTACCTGATTTGGCATGACATACAGTGCCATCGGAATTTGGGTAAACGAGCTGTTCCGTTGAGTACACACAATCAACACCGAATTTGCGTTTAGGGTTTTGACTGAAGTTGTATTGTTTGCGCAGTATATAGCGTACCTTAGCTAACAACGGATCTTGCGTCGTTTTGGCAACATCACCAAAACATATTTTACTCGGATCAATTTGTCCACCGGCACCACCGGTGGTTATAACAGGTATTTTATTGCGTTTACAATGTGCAATCAGCGCAGCCTTGACTTTAACCTCATCAATACAGTCAATCACATAATCAAAGTCTTGGATTAACGTTTTTAGGTTTTCTTGGGTTAAAAAGTCTTCTTCGCAGCCTACATTACATTCAGGATTAATCTGTGCGATCCGCTCAGCCATTACAGTCACCTTCGATTGCCCGATAGTTGACGATTGAGCATGTACCTGGCGGTTAATATTGGTTGCACAAATATCATCTAGGTCAATTAACGTTAAATGACCTATTCCTGTACGTGCTAAGCTCTCAGCGACCCAACTGCCAACGCCGCCTATGCCGATTATACATATTCGCGCCTGTTGCAATAATTCCAGTTGTTTGCGCCCATATAAACGGGCTATTCCGCCAAAGCGAGTTTGAATCATGTCGTTCATAATTACCAGTCTAGTTCATGAGGGTGCTGCCACAGCAACAGTTGTTCATTTAAATCTGAGGTAGAAAATTGTTCACCAAATGTTGGCTTACACGTCAACGCAATACGTTCTCCACGCCAATCAAAGTTAATCGCAAACGCGTGTAAATACGTTCTATCAGATGTTGTACCGCCGTAATGCATATCACCTAATATCGGCGCAGAAAGGCTTTTCATTGCAACGCGTAGTTGGTGTGTTTTACCACTATATGGCCTCAATAAGTACGCTCTTATCCCAGGTTGTATCGAATTCGAGTAAAAACGCGTTACAGCTGGGTTGTCATTCGATTTTAATAACTTATAAGTTCCTCGACGTGACTTGGCCATATCACCTTTTACCCAGCCTTGCTTTTTCTTTGGTTTTTGATCAGAGATCGCAACATAATATTTTTCGATAGCTTTTTCGTCCCGTTTATTTTCAAACATCTCACCAAAACGTCTTGCGGCTAAACGATTGCGTGCTAACACTAAAATACCGGAGGTTACTTTGTCGAGACGATGAACTGGATACAATTGCTCACCCAATTGGTTTGCGCATGTCGCAAAAAATCCAGTACTCTCTTCACTATGAAAACTATGATTGGCTGGCTTATCAACAATATAAAAATCATCATGAGCCAGCAATATATTAATCTTGCTCATTGAAATATGCGTTAATTTTTGCTAAATCATCCGGTGTATCGACACCGGGTAACGGCTTAATAATGGCTTCATCAACCTTTATTGTCTTGCCGTGATACAGCACTCTCAATTGCTCTAATGCTTCAATTTTTTCAATTGGTGACGGTGTCAGGTTAATATACTCTTTTATAAACCCTGCGCGATACGCATAAATCCCGATATGGCGCTGATAGAAGTCGCCTATTTCTTTAATTGCGCGCTTATTTAAAAAGCGGTCACGATCATACGGTATTGTTGCTCGAGAGAAATAAAGCGCATTATTGTTGGCATCACTAACAACTTTAACTGCATTTGGGTTTAACGCTTCTTCAATATCATCGATTGAGACGCTTAATGTTGCCATCGGCGCCGTTGAATTTTCAAGCAGTTTTGCGACTTGATTTACGTTTTCTGGCGGCAACAACGGCTCGTCACCTTGTACGTTTACCACGATGACATCATCCGGAATATGTAATCTATCCACGACCTCTGCCAGTCGTTCCGTTCCCGATTCATGCGACTCAGACGTCATCATGACCTCACCATTAAACGCTTTAACAACATCCGCTATTTTTTGATGATCGGTTGCAACAATTACGCGCGTTGCGCCAGATTGAACCGCCTTATCATAAACACGTTGCACCATAGGTTTTCCAGCGATGTCTGCAAGCGGTTTTGCCGGTAAGCGACTTGACGCGTAACGAGCTGGGATGACAACTATGAATTCCACTTCTCAACCTCTTCGATGCTAAGTTCGCGTGCTTGGTTTTCTAGTAACACGGGGATATCATCTTTAATCGGATACGCAAGTTTCGCTTGCGTGCTAATCAACTCAGCGTTTTCTTTGTCAAAGCGCAAACGCCCTTTTGTAACTGGGCACGCGATAATTTCTAACAGTTTTGTATCAAAGGCCATTTAGCACCTCTTTATTTTTTAATATATGTTCAAATTTAGCTATCGTATTATCATTCAAAACCGTGTTAACACGAAGGTAATACCAATTATCTTTCGCAAATTGGTTGCATTTAACTGCATCTTTTTCTGTCATTATAATTGGCCCAGAACCACAACGAACGAAATCATCCGCTGTGAAATTGTGATGATCTGAGTGAATAACATGACCCTCGACCTCAATCCCCATGCTTTTGACACTTTTCTCAAAGCGTTCTGGGTTACCAATAGCACTCACTAAATATGCTGTTTCTATTGAAGCAGATATCTTTGTATTATCTGTAACTCGGTAGAGCCCAGCGCATTCAAGCTGATAATGATGAGTTTCTGTTCCACCGTTATACACAATAAGATCAACGTCGTTTAATCGCGATTTAGGTTCTCTTAACGGTCCGGCGGGCAGCACGAATGCATTGCCAAACAAGCGTTGACTATCAACAATGCATACCTCGACAGTACGCGGCATTTTGTAATGCTGCATTCCGTCATCTGAGACAATGACATCGACTTGATGATGCGTTTTTAAATAGTCGATTGATGCGTTGCGATTCGGACACACTACAACCGGAACGCCAGTGCGATTTGCTATTAGTTTTGGCTCGTCGCCACACACTAACGCCTGCGTTTGCGGCTCGACCAATAATGGGTTTTCTTGTTTTTGCCCGCCATAACCGCGTGAAATCACACCGACTGATAATCCTCTATCTCGAAGAAACTCAACCACAAACAAAACAAATGGCGTTTTTCCGGTGCCACCGACTGATATGTTGCCAACAACAATGACAGGCGGCGATATCGGCTGCGGCAATTTGCGTGCGTACAAACGCCGACGCAACCAAGCAATACAAAAGAACAGCCCACTGAGCGGCAATAATAACCAAGAAACACCGAAACGCTGATACCAGCTTTTTTCGATTATATTCATGATTCACTCGATTGCATACGTTGTAAAGCAGCATAAGTGCCACCGAGAGTTAATAACGACTGGTGCGTCCCCTGCTCTATTACTCGTCCTTTATCGAGCACGAAAATCCTATCTGCATGTTCAATTGTCGACAGTCGATGCGCAATGACTATCGAAGTACGGTCTCTCATCAGTTCATCCAAAGCGTGTTGAATAAGTTTTTCAGACTCAGTGTCGAGCGCCGACGTTGCTTCGTCTAAAATAAGAATAGGTGCATCTTTAAGTAACGCGCGAGCTATTGCAATACGCTGCTTTTGGCCACCCGATAGCATCACACCGTCTTCGCCAACAATGGTATCTAGGCCTTCTGGCAAGTCCTTCACGAACTCCCAAACATGCGACTGTTTTGCTATATCGATTAACTTTTCTTCTGTTAACGACTTTTCGTATCCGTAGCTAATATTATTTGCTATCGAATCATTAAATAATGTGACTTGTTGCGACACGATTGCAAACTGCTCTCTCAGTGATTGTAATTCGTAATCTTCTAATAAGGTGTCATCTAACTTAATTTCACCAGACTCATAGTCAGTATAATAGCGTGGTAATAAGTTTGATAACGTCGATTTTCCAGATCCAGAGCGTCCAACAAATGCAACCGATTCACCAGGTGCAATGCTGATTGAAATATCGTTTAGTACATTATTCTCTTTACCCGGGTAACGAAATACCAAATTCGAAATATCGATTTTACCTTTAGAGCGGATGACATGGTGTGTTCCGGTATTGACTTCTGCTGCCAGATCTAACACCGCATAAATACTTTTCGCAGCGGCGACACCGCGTTGCAACTCAACATTAACATTCGATAATTGCTTTAAGGGCCTGAGCATCATCATCATTGCCGTGATTAAACTCATAAAAGCACCGGTGGTAATATCGTCAACCAAGCCGTAGCCTATCGCCGCCAAAACAAGGGCGATGGCGGACGCCGCAATTATTTGAATAACAGACACGCTCAATGCTTTTGTCGCGTCCATTTTGACACGTTGTTGACGATTCACATTATTGATCTGTTCAAACCGAGTGGTTTCGAGACTCTGTCCACCAAAACTATGAATCACTTTATGTCCTTTGATCATTTGCTCTGAATAACGTGTCACGCCTCCCATCGCATCTTGAATACGTTTCGCTATTTTACGAAATCGTTTCGAAACAATCGATACAATCACTGCGACCAGCGGTGTTATAAGCAAGAACACCAATGATAATTGCCAACTCGCCAACAACATTGTCGCGAGCAAGAAAATGACAAACGCGCCTTCTCTTACAACAATTAAAAGTGCTTTAGTAATCGCATTTTGGACTTGCTCGGCATCGAATGTAATTTTTGAGATAAGCTCGCCCGTTGAATGCTGATCGTGAAAGGTGACAGGCAAATATAATAGCTTTGCAAATAAATCTTTTCTTACCGCTTTTACAACATGTGAACCGACAAATGAGAGACAATAACTTGACAAAAAGTTAAACGCGCCACGAAAAATAACAAGAAACACGACAACAACCGGCGCCCACATCATTACATCTTGGTTTTTTGCCGTTAGGCCATCATCGACAAATGGCTGCATCAACTTGACAAAAAGTGCATCCATTGCTGCATAGCCAAGCATTCCAACAATGGCACAGATAGACGCAAATTTATGAGGCTTAACATAGCGTAAGAGACGTTTGTAATAATAAGAAGATGAGTTGTCCATAAAGTTCCAAATAACCAAGTACGGCGCTATTGTAGCCTTAGCGATAGAAAAACCCAACTCAATTAATTAAAAACCAATGATTTGCTGCCGTCCTTTGCTGTGTTACAACGTACTGGTCGCCGATAATCGTAAATTGAACGGCACCGCTACTGGTAAAGAGCTGTTTCGCGCCAAGTTTGCTGTAACGAGACACAACATCTGTTTTTGGTAATCGCCAGCGGTCAAAACGCCGGTTTGAATGAACAACCCAAGTGGCATTTACCCGCTCAACAAAGTCATAAGATGATGAAGTGTTGCTACCGTGGTGTGGACTGATCAACACATCCATATCAAAAATACGCGCATCAGATAACAACATCTGTTCAGTGTTACGCTCTATATCTCCTGTAAGTAGCGCGCGAAAATTTCCTAATTCGACTTTCAATACACAACTATCGTTATTGTGCCTGCTTTCTCCTTTCGTAAGTGGCCAAAGTTGCGTTATAAGGATGTTCCGAATCGACAGTGGTTTAACGTCACATCGGTGAACTATTCCATCATTAATATAATTTAATACAAGATGTCCGTATCCTTGTGCAATTACATCAGCATAACCGCCTCGATGGTCATTATCATTGTGACTTAAAATAATTGCGACTAAATTTAAATTCTGCGCTTTGATATTTGGCATCAGTACAGACGAAAAATATGAAAAATGCCCATAGCCCGCTCCGATATCATACAGAATTGCATCCCGACCATTGTCAATCATCATGGCCAAACCGTGCCCTACATCATATACGGTAATGCGTGCATCATAACGAGTCAGCGCATAGTTGCTGATCAACGTTATTAAGGGTGTGAATAGGAGCAACTTAGACCAACGTGGTAGCCAAACTAAAATGCCTACTATCATCGAAACTAAAATTAAGTTTGTTACACCAAGCCAAGGTAAATCAATCCAGTAAATTGACCAATTCAACTCAGACATCTGATTAAAAAGTTTGGCCATCAGTGAGTCAAACATCGAAATCGGGTACATAACGCCAACTGATGCGAAACTAAATACAATAAATAAAAGTGGTAAAATAATAACGCTAAACAAGGGCACCATCACAATATTCATGATCACGCTTAGCCCGCTAATACCATGCATAAAAAACCAAGAACTAGGCAAAATGAAGAGCGTTATAACCAACTGTAAATAAAGTAATCGAATAAAAAAGCGACGCTTTTTCATTCCGACACGTTTGTTATAAACAGCAATTGCACATACCGCTAAAAATGAAAAATATAAACCGGGATTGAACAAATTAAATGGATTAATAACAATTATCGCTGTGAGCGCATAGACGATACTGCGCGTCGTAATATAACGACCAACAATAATATAATTACCGACGAATAAACAAAGCATAATAAATGCGCGCATCGACGAGATTGCGAGTCCACTTATTAAGAGATAATAAAAGCACATTGCAAGCGCCACTAGATTAACCACGATATTAATATTAACCATTTGCGACAACCAACCACATACGGGAACCAACATGAGTTTTAGAATTAATACGCTAAAGCCGAATAGAATCGCCATATGCAGCCCTGAAATCGCAAATAAATGTGACAGACCCGTTTGTTTTAAGGATTTACGCACATCCGTTGGCATATTTTTTTTATCGCCTAAAATTAAGCTCTCGTATAACCAACTGACCTGCAAATCCTTTAGCCAACGAGGTCTTAGGTCGGACTGAAACGGTTTTTTTGCGATTAACAAGCCATTGCGTGCATTCGCGTTCCCTTTATAGCGTAAACCGTTTGCAATGTCGCGATACAGTTTGCTTGGTACATACGGGTTATCATTGCGGTAGAGCGGTTTAAGTTTGACATAGCTAGTCACCCTATCACCTTTTCGAAGGTTACTCTTTAATTGATAAAACGTGATATAACCAAACACGCGTTTATATACAGGTAATCTTTCGCCAGACACTGTGACAAAACGGACCTTGACAGATTGGCGGCTGTTTTTTATTTCATACGCCTCGACCACATCACCTGATATTAAAATAGGACGTTGCTGAACGGGTATCGTCATCGTTAAAATGATGTGAAAATACACAACTGTATAGAAAACTCCCACGCCAAAAAGAATAATTCCTACACAAAAGCGAGATGAAAATACAGCGAATATCGGCAAAATAAAAATAATCGAAAAAAGTGCTGGCGTATTTGGTAAAAAAAGAGACAATATGCAGCCTGAGACAAAGCCAATACAGCTTTGAAAGCAAGGAAACCCCACACAGTTATGCCAAAGAAAACGATTCAACGAATTTTACCCGACCATCAAAAAATTAAACAAAACAAAACGCTTAGTCTGTTTGGCGATTTATTACATGACGCAAACCTGTGGCACCTGAATCGACGCTCTGCACGTGGCGCGTTTGCCGTTGGCTTGTTTTGGGCATTTATTCCCGTGCCTTTTCAAATGGTATTATCAGCGGCCTGCGCTATACCGATGCGTGTAAACTTGCCGTTATCAGTTGCACTCGTTTGGATCACTAACCCCCTTACTATGGCGCCAATATTTTATATAAATTACCTTGTTGGCTATAAAATACTTGGACAAAGTAAACAAAACTTCGAATTTCAAGCAAGTTGGCAATGGTTTATCGACAGTTTATCGAGTATAGGCCCTGCGTTTATTGTGGGGAGTATTGTTTGCGCATCAATTGCAAGTGCAATTGGCTATTTCGGTATCGACCACCTATGGCGATATTCGGTTAGAAAGGCATGGCAAAATAGACACAAATAAAAAAAGGCCTGATTAGGCCTTTTTTATTTGTACATCTATAAAGTATTATCCATTACGGCGGCGACGCCACGATACCAATGGCAACAATAACATACCTAACCAAGACAAACTTGCACCTTGGCGTTCATACTTTTCCTGTTCCGGCGTTTTACACGACTCAGGTTCTCCATTTGGATTCTCAGTTAATTTTACTGAAACGATAATGCTTTCGAATTCCGGTTCGCCGTTTTTATCTACAACCAATTCACCAAAGGCATCTTTCTTTTGTACAGTTTTAGTCGCGATGCCGACAATTTCATTTTTGTCATTAATTGCCGTTAACTCAGCAACAGTGTATGGAAATGCGGTCTCACCATCTGCATCATAACAAGGCAGCAGATCGTTAACATTGACAAACGGATTCACCTCATTACCGCTGCTATCCGTCTGGCCGATAAGGTTAGTATCGTAAATAAAACCTTCATAGCGTTCATTACCAGAACTCGTTGGTTTAACTTGCGCATCACCTACGATAATTCCATTGACGTTAATATCACGTGCGATTGAATTTGACGCTTCAAAGAAATCTTGCGGATAATATGTTTTGTTTTCATCTACATTATGATAGAAAAACTTCGTTTTGTTGATACCACTAAATGTTTTTACTGCATAACCAGTAATTATCTCTTGATTGCCAATTTGACCATTATTCACTGTTGCAATTGCGTTTACTTGTCCCCCTGCGGTGTACTCTTGTTGGTCAACAAACGAGAAAACCTCGCCGTTTTTAAAATACACAGGATTTATAACAACACCATCGGTATCGCGCCAACGCACATGTGAATAACCCCCTGCAGTGCCTGTCGAATTAACGGTAATTGCTTGACTAAGCAATGCTCTATCATCATCTTCAGTTGGTGTTAAGCCGAGTCCAAGATTTATCGTTTCAGTGACATTAAGGTTATCATCAAGTACCCACATCGTTGCACGATTATGGTAAAGAGGTAACGAATTATTGATAAAGCGTTCATAACAATTTTGCAAAGCCTGGTTTTTACCATCGCAGGTATCATCAACAAGCTCTTGTTGAGTATCCGATGTACCTATTGATTGGTTTCCAACCACAATATAACCAGAGTCAGTTTTACGGATCTGACTTGCTTTACTAAGACCACCATATGTTGCAAATTCAGGGGCGAGCTCTATTACATTTCCCTCTTTATCAACAATTACAGCGCGATTAATAAAGTCACGCACATGATGGGTTTCTTCTTCAGCATTTTCTGAGTCCGGCGTAAATGCAATTTTCTCATACGGTGCACTACCAAAACCAACTTTAACGCCATCTTCTGACACGCTATTTAACTGATTATACGTTGAACGAGTGAGGCCTTGGTAGTCGTCATTTTCAACATCAAATAAGACTTGTTCGCCAGTACCATTTTTAAAATCAATCGCGATTGGCTCTAACACTTTTTGCCAGCGCGGGTCACTTCGTACTGCTTCGAAAAAGTCTAATAAAAACTGTTGAGCGTCAGCATTTATTGTGCCAGCTTCAATATCTGCGAGCGTAAACGTTACTTCTTTCTCAATTTCTTCTGCTAATCTTACATAGTTATCATAACCCCGTGTCAGGGTAGCATCTTCGAAATCAATAACAGATAAATCAATTGGTAAGTTATAAACGGTACGGGCAACACCAATCACTTCACCAGCATCATTAATATCAGTTGCGTAGCTATGCTTTGCTGAGTTGTAACTATCAAGCTCTTGCAAAGTATATGTTTTAGCGGCAATGGTTGGTGAAAATGCAGCAAAAACCGCTGCTGCAAGTAAACTTCGTTTCATTATTATTTCCTACGACTGATCCTGTAATTGTTCTAGTTCTTCCCAACGCAAAAATGCGGTTTCAAGCTTCGACTCCGCGTCGCTCAATTGGTTCAAGGTTTTCTGCGTTTGTTCTGAGTCTTTTTTAAAAAAGTCAGGCGAATTAACCTCAGCCTGCAACGTTTCCACTTCTTGTTCGAGTGATTCTAACAAGGCGGGAAGTTGTTCTAATTCACGTTTGAGCTTGTATGATAACTTGCTTGATTTCTTAGCTAAAGGTTTATTCTGTGTTTTTTCGTTATCCGACGTCTTATTTTGTTGCTCGGTAACGGCTTCTTGACTTTGTATTTTCGCATCTAAGTATGCTTGATAGTCACTGTAACCGCCCACAATGTCATGTATAACGCCATCGCCAGCAAAACCCCATACAGAACTACATGTATTATCAATAAACTCACGGTCGTGGCTGACCACAATCACAGTACCTTGGTACTGAGTTAGAATATCTTCAAGTAATTCTAATGTTTCAACATCCAAGTCATTGGTTGGCTCATCCAGCACTAACACATTACTCGGTTTTAAAAACAATTTTGCTAACAACAAACGGTTTTTCTCACCGCCTGACAGCGCTTTAACGGGCGAGCGTGCACGGGCTGGTGCAAATAAAAAGTCTTGTAAATAGCCGAGCACATGACGCGAACGACCACCTATATTCACTTCCTGCTTCCCTTCGGCGACATTGTCCTGCACACTGGCTTCTTCATCGAGTTGTGAACGATATTGGTCAAAATAAGCAACCTCGAGATTAACGCCTTGCTTTACTTTACCCATGGTTGGTTTAAGATCACCAAACAATAACTTTAATAAAGTTGTTTTACCGACCCCATTTGGACCAACCAGCCCAACTCTGTCACCACGCATAACAATGGTAGAAAATTGGTCGGCAATTTTTAAATCATCAAATCCATGACTTAAATGCTGCGCTTCAAACACAAGCTTACCTGAACGTTGCGCTGATTCGATATTAAAATCCGCATTCCCTTGTTTTTCGATGCGTTGTTTTCGCTCATTGCGCAATTGCTTTAATGCTCTGACACGGCCTTCATTGCGCGTACGTCGTGCTTTTATTCCTTGCCTTATCCAGGTTTCTTCTTCCGCCAAACGCTTGTCAAACAACGCATTTTGCGTTTCTTCAACTTTTAAAGCGTGTGCTTTATCAACTAAATACTTATCGTAATTACCTGGGTAGGAAACAAGCTTTCCGCGATCTAAATCAAGGATCCGAGTCGCCATAGAACGAATAAAAGCGCGATCGTGGGATATAAACACAATCGCCCCTTTATATTCTTTTAAAAAACTTTCGAGCCACAAAATACTTTGCATATCGAGGTGGTTTGTCGGCTCATCGAGTAACAATAAATCTGGTTCACTGACTAATGCCCGTGCCAGCGCCACTTTTCGCAACCAACCTCCTGATAAGGATTCAAGCTTTGCGTCTGCACTCAAATTCAATTGACTCAAAATCAATTTAATATGTGTTTCAAAGCGCCAACCATCTGCGTTATCAATTTCCCCAGATAGCCTTTCAAACCGTTTCAACAGCGAAGGCGATTGGTTGGCAGCGAGTTGTTCGCTGACATCATGAAACTCGATCAATAAATTTGCTAAACTCGGTAACCCACCTGCTACATAATCAAACACTGACCCAGCAGCGCCTTTGGGAGGGTCTTGCTCTAAACGCGCGATTTTAATGCCACTTAGTTTATTAATGTCACCATCATCGAGTTGTACTTGCCCGTCGAGTACTTTTAACAACGTCGATTTGCCAGCGCCATTGCGCCCAACAATACAAACACGCTCCCCACTTTCAATTAACGCTTCAGTATCATTAAGTAATGGGTTCGTACCAAAAGCCAAACTGGCATGAGTTATTCGTATTAAATCCATAAATTACAACGCGGTTTTTATTTGTTCTAAAGAAAATGGCCAATATATTAATTCAACTCCTATCTTGACGACAGGGATCGTTGTTTTAAATTGCGCCATCAATTGCATATCATCAACAATATCAATGCATTCAATTCTGTCATTTGGCAGCACAGCCTGCAATATCTCGAGCGCCTCTTCACATAAATGGCAGCCATCAGTGTGATATAAGGTCACGTTATGCATGTGTAATTAGCCAGCTATTATGAATCTGTTTATTGCGTTTAAAATCAGGCGATAAGGTCGACTCGCTGATATTCTTTGCGATAAGCCCGAGGTCGAGTAAGCCCTCTTCATCAATCTTAAAGTTACGTTTATTGTTTGAAAACAACAAGGTTCCCTCTTTTGATAAAATCTTTTTAACCCAGCTTAATAGCTTAATGTGATCTCGCTGCACATCAAACTCAGCGGCCATTCGCTTAGAATTTGAAAACGTTGGCGGATCTAAAAATATCAAGTCAAATTCGCCGCGTGCATGTTCGAGCCACTTTAAACAATCCGCTTGCTCAAAATAATAGCGGCGACTCGTCAAATTATTTAGTTTAAAATTATCTTTTGCCCAATTTAGATAGGTATTACTCATATCGATTGTTGTAACCGATTTTGCACCACCTAATGCAGCTTGAACAGAGGCTGTTCCCGTATATGCAAACAGGTTCAAAACACGTTTCTCTTTTGCATTTTCACGTAAATAACGGCGAGCTAAACGATGATCTAAAAACAAACCTGTGTCTAAATAATCGTAAAGGTTAACTTTAAATTTAGCGCCATATTCATTAACAACCTGCGATTCTTTCTTTGTTGACAATGACTGATATTGATTTTTGCCTTTTTGCTGGCGACGCTGTTTAACAATCACATTATGTGGGTCAACATCGAGTGTTTGCGATACTAAATAGATAACATCTTGCAATCGTTTATCTGCGGTTTCAGCATCGATTGTTTTCGGTGGTGCATATTCATAGACAACCACTTTATCCTGATACTTGTCGACCGCAACGTTGTATTCTGGAATATCCGCATCATATAGACGATAGCTATCGACATCATTTGTTTTGAGCCAGGATTTTAGTGCTTGTTTATTCTTTTTCAATCGATTTGAAAATGCAGTTGATTGTTCATAGTGTAAGCTCGAACTTTTACCTGATTGCGCTACTTGTTGCTGCGTCAATTTATAGAGGTTGAGCAAGCAATCTAATGGGCCATTTTTTAACTTATATTGCTTATGTTTGGCTATTTTTAACAAACTAAATAGCGAGGTTTCTGTACCTAACAAACACAAAGACCATTCACCATAATGTTTTTTTAAGCCGTCACCTAAATTACGGTACAGTGACACTAATTCAGCGGTTTCACCTAGACGTTCGCCATAAGGTAAATTTGATACGATAACGCCTTGTCGATTAGCTACACGTGTCAATTTGTTTGCGTCACTGTGTTGCAACTTTACATATTTTTCAAACGGTAACTGTGAGATATTTTGACGTGCTTTTTGCAATACGTTCTTGTCAATATCATGGCCGATTAAATGCAATGCAACGTCGCGCTTTGCGTCTTTTAATTCTTGTTTAAGGACTTTGAATTTTTGCGCGCGAAAGCTTGGTAATGATTCAAACGCAAATTTATCTCGATACAACCCAGGCGCAATATTTAACGCCATCATCGCGGCTTCAATCAGCAAGGTACCGGAACCACAACAGGGATCGAATAGCGGTTGCTTTATATCATTTAACCATCCCGAACGTTTAACAACAGCGGCCGCTACGTGTTCTTTAATAGGCGCTTTGCCCTGATGTGGCCGATATCCACGACGTGATAGCGACGGCCCAGAATAGTCAATGTATAGCTCCAGCTTTTCTTTATTGAGTCGCGCGACGATACGCACATCAGGATTTGCTTTATCGATATTCGGACGTTTTTCATATAAGTCATAAAAATAGTCAACGACTGCATCTTTGACCATTAACGCAGAAAACTGCGTATTTTTTAACTGCGTATTTGTCCCTTTAAAATCAACCAAAAACGTTTGTGTCGGGCCAAAATACTCTTGCCATGGCTGCAGCTTAACAAACTGATAGAGTGAATCTTTACACTTTATTTCGTCGCTTGATTCAAACAACAACATGATACGTGTTGCAAAACGGGAGGTTAAGCAAAGACGCTGAGCGGTCAACGAATCACATTCAAAACGAATTGAACCGATGCTTTGCTTTAAAACACTCGCACCTGCTTCTTTGATTTCATCAGATAATAAATTTTCGACACCAATAGAGGTTAAAGCTATAAATTTCAAATGACATACTCAAACAATAAAATTGCGAAGAGTATATCACAAGCAATTATAGTTACGCGCGCTTTTGTACTGCCGAAGCCGTTAATATAGGATGGATTCGATCATTTAGGACTTTAATAACTTCGAATTGTTTTAGCGATAAGTTCTCGTCGAGTTTAAATGTCGCCTCAAGATTCATACATAGTGAGCCTGAATCCTGGCACTCGATTATCAAAAACTGACCACTTTGTTCGGCACTCGTTAGTTTTACAATTGCTTCGGTACTTGGAACCGAACCCGTATAAAACTTAAAAAACCAACTTTTCGCTAATTGCGGTTTCAATTGAAATTTTGCAGCCGTTGCATTTAATGCAATATGACATATTTCTTCATCAGAAAGTATATTAAAACCTTTAAGGTAGCTACATACTTGCTCGTAGAAAGCGGCGTCTTGCAGGCTAAAGCAACCTCCGTCAAGGGCACTATTTGTGAGTTGGCGAAGTTTAAATGGGGTGCGAAGTTGTGCCTTGGGATTTAACTCCAATAAAAGTAGATTACTTGCACTACACGGAATCCATTTCCATTGTCTTGATGCTTGTAACATGATTAATCCCCAAGATAGCTATCTTGAGGATTATAATCATCTTTTCAAATAATTGAATAATTATTTTAATAATATTTTTAACAGGATCATTAAGTTAAATAACTGATCCTTATAAGCTTTCAACGATCGATTTGATCATTTTAGGACCTTGATAGATAAAACCTGTATAAATTTGGATCAAATCGGCGCCCGCATTTAGCTTTTCTTTTGCCGAATCAGCATCGTCAATACCGCCAACACCAATAATTGGTAGCTTATTATCTGTGATCCTTTTTAATTCAGACACCACATGTGTTGACTGTTTACGTACTGGATGACCAGATAAACCGCCCATTTCATCTGCATATTGCATGCCTGAAACTTGGGAACGATCTAGCGTCGTATTCGTCGCGATCACACCGTCAATTTTATTATTAACAAGTGACTCTGCTACTTGTTGAATTTGCACTTCATCAAGGTCAGGCGCAATTTTAACTAACATTGGTACCTGCTTATTATGGTGGTTTGCTAAATCAAGCTGCTCATTCTTTAAGCTTTGCAATAAATCATCGAGTGCCTTTCCGTATTGAAGATCACGTAAGCCAGGTGTATTTGGTGACGAAATATTTACGGTAATGTATGAGGCGTGCGTAAAGACTTTACGCATACAGTGGATATAGTCATCTTTCCCCTTTTCATTCGCGGTATCTTTATTCTTACCAATATTAATCCCTAAAATACCGTTGTAACGTGCTGATTTAACATTTTCAATTAAGTAATCGACGCCTTTATTATTAAAGCCCATGCGATTAATAATTGCGTTTGCTTGTGGCAGACGGAAAATTCTAGGCTTATCATTTCCAGCTTGAGCACGTGGGGTAACCGTACCAACTTCAATAAAACCAAATCCCATTTGTGAAAATGCATCGATACACTCAGCATTTTTATCTAAACCGGCTGCAAGTCCAACCGGGTTTTTAAAGTTTAGGCCCAAGAACTCAACTGGTTTGTCAGCAACTTGTTGTGACCAGCAAGCACTGAGTGGAGAATGTGCAAAACGTTTCAAATTACCAAGTGCAAACTCATGAGCCCATTCAGCATCTTTACTGAACATATAACGACGTGCTAAATCATAAAACATGTTTGATTAAACCTTTTTCTACTAGATAAAAAAATACCCCGGACGGTGCCGAGGTATTGTAGCTGTTTTTCAATTATTTGGAAGTATCACACGTATGGCTCAACAACATTAATTCTCTGAGTGCCACCGAGAATTTTGCAAAGTCGTGACTTTGCGATGTTTTGAACTCGGCTAACATATGCTGCCAGCGCTCCAACAATAGTGCATGCTCTTGCATCCACGTATCAATACTTAAGGTTGCGTCTTTACACTCATTTTCACAATTATGTAATACAACTGCGGCAAGTGAACGTTGTTGCCAATCTAACTCTTCACGATATGAAGCACGCGCAAGCGCTTGCCAGTGGTTTGCAACAGGCTGATTTGTAATCTGATCCAAGAACCAATGCAAGCCCATTTTCGCTCCGAGTTTGAAGTACGTTTCAGAAACTGTCGCGATACTGTGAGTTTGACCGTCTGCAATTTGCGCTAAATCCATTACTGAGAATAAGCTTGAAAGCTGTGCTAATCGCTTAGCAATTGAGGCTGGTACACCTTCTTGCTCAAGTAATTTTGCTTCACCAACTAAACGCTCACCTTCTTCAGTCATCATATATGTTGTAATATTCTCACTTAAGTCATTAAACGCTGGCGCAAAGAACGCCTTCGTTTGCTCTATCGTGAGTGCCTTATTACGATGGCGCAAGAACCAACGTGTCGCACGACGCACTGTTCTGCGTAGTTGATACAACATCTCTGTTTGTACAATTGACGGAATTTGGTTATCCAATTTGGTTATCTCATCCCAAACCGATTCAAGTTCAAATACTTCTTTTGCCATTGAATAACAAAGTGCAACTTCAGCAACTGTTGACCCTGTTTCTTCTCGCATGCGCACAACAAAGTTCAATCCCATATCGTTGACAATGTTGTTCGCAAGTTTCGTCGCGATGATTTCCGCACGCAGTGGGTGATCATCCATCGCTTTATTAAATTGCTCTCGCAATGGCTGCGGGAATGCGTTAACTAATAAATCACGATAAAACGGATTATCAGTGATTTCTGGAATAACTAAATCTTCTTTAAGTACCATTTTCGCATAGGATACTAGTACCGAAAGTTCAGGACGCGTTAATCCGTTACCTGCAGCTTGACGCTCTGATAACTCTTCATCGCTTGGTAAAAATTCGATCGCACGATTAAGCTTGTCTTCTTTTTCAAGTGCATGAATAAAGCGAATTTGCTCTTTTATTGTCGAGCTGCCTTTTAACTGAGTCACTGACAAAGTGTGAGTCTGGCGATAACAATCTTCTAATACCATTTCTGACACTTCGTCAGTCATCGCATAAAGTAATTCGTCACGTTGCTTTTTAGTTAAATCGCCCTCTGAAACAAGGCTATTTAATAGAATTTTGATATTAACTTCTGTATCTGAACACGCAACCCCGCCTACATTATCGATAAAGTCGGTATTAATGCGCCCGCCCTTTTCAGCAAACTCGATACGACCGAGTTGCGTAGCACCTAAATTACCACCTTCGCCAAAGATTTTTGCGTTCAGTTCAGAGCCATTAATTCGCAATGCGTCGTTCGCACGGTCACCTACATCAGCATCCGTTTCTGAAGCTGCTTTGACATAAGTACCAATACCGCCATTCCAAATCAGATCAACTTGCATTTTTAATAATGCACGGATCAGTTCATTTGGCGTCATTGTTGACTTTTTAGTGCCAACCATCTTCTTGATTTCTGGCGTCAAAGAAATTGATTTAGCATTACGTGAGAATATGCCACCACCTTGCGAGATCAGTTCTTTGTTATAGTCTTCCCACGACGAGCGCGGCAATTCAAAGAGGCGTTGACGCTCAGGGTAAGACGTCGCAGCATCCGGGTTTGGATCAATGAAAATATGCAAATGGTTAAAGGCAGCTTGTAATCGAATATGCTTTGACAACAACATACCGTTACCAAATACGTCGCCGGCCATATCACCAACAGCGACGCACGTAAAGTCAGTGGTTTGACAATCAATACCGATTTCACGGAAATGACGTTTTACTGATTCCCATGCACCTTTTGCAGTGATGCCCATCGCTTTGTGGTCATAGCCAATTGAGCCGCCTGAGGCAAATGCATCACCCAACCAGAAGTCATATTCGTCAGAAATACCATTGGCAATGTCAGAGAATGTGGCAGTGCCTTTATCTGCAGCGACAACAAGATATGGGTCATCTTCGTCATGTCGCACGACATCTTTTGGTGGTACAATGTCGCCGTGGTTAATATTATCTGTAATATCTAACAAGCCACGAATAAAGATCTTGTAACACTCTTGACCTTCTTTAAAGAAGGCTTCACGTTCTGTTGGAAGTTGCTTACATACAAAGCCACCTTTTGAACCAACTGGCACAATAACGGTATTTTTTACTTGCTGCGCTTTTACTAAGCCAAGTACTTCAGTTCGGAAATCTTCGCGTCGGTCTGACCAACGCAAACCACCACGCGCTACTTTACCACCACGTAAATGCACACCTTCAATGCGCGGCGAATAAACGAATATTTCGTACGCAGGCAATGGCAATGGCATTTCCGGAATTAAGCTCGGCTTGATTTTAAATGAGGTATACGACTTATTCGCACCGTCGTCTAACTTTTGGTAGAAATTCGTACGCAACGTTGCTGTTATCATATCAACATACATACGAATTATGCGGTCGTCATCAAGGTTCGCAACATTGTCTAATTCAGCCATGATTTGACCGACTAACTTATCGTAACCTTTTTCACTGAATTTCGATTTTGGTGAGAATTTCTTATCAAATAACTTAACTAATAGCTGCGCAATACTCGGGTAGTTTTCGAATGTATTCTCAATATAACTTTGTGAGAACGTCACGCCAATTTGACGCATATATTTTGCGTACGCTCGTAAAATAGATGCTTCGCGGCCTGTCAAACTTGCAGTTAAGATCAGTTTATTAAAGCCATCGTCTTCAAGATTGTTATACCATACATTGGTCAATGCCTTTTGAAAGCGACCTGAAATTTTATCAAAGTCATCTTCTGTTGCATTGTTAAGCAACATGCTGAAGTCCATGATCCAATTTACTTGGCCGTCTGCGGTTGTTACCGAGTATGGTGTTTCACCAATGACGCGCAAACCAAAGTTTTCGATAATCGGCATCACGTCAGATAAATGGATTGGCTCATCTTTATGAAACAAGCTTAATCGCACCATGTTTGTGTTTGCTGTTTCTTGCGGACGATAAAATAACATTTCAAGCTTGTTTGAATCTGATAATAATTCGAGCTTTTCAATGTCAACAACGGCTGCACTTGGTAACACTTGATCTTTATAACTACGGGCAAAAGCACTTGCGTATTTACGTGTTAATTCGTTACCGCGTGACTCACCTGCTCGTTCAAGCAATGCAGATTGAAGTTTATCTTCCCAAGTACGTGAAGCTTCGATTAAGTTGCGTTCTATATCTTTCACTGTGTATTCAATATTGTTGTCGCTAACACGAACCGTATAATGCGTTCGCGCTAACATAGATTCCGAGAAGAAAGTAGTAAATTCGACTGGCTGATCAGAGCCGAAAGCACTCGCGAGTATTTGCTGAGTTTCACGACGTAAAGCGGTGTTATAACGTTCTCTTGGTACATAAACCATACAAGAGAAAAAGCGTCCGTAAATGTCTTTACGCGCAAATACACGACACATATCTCTTTCTTGCATGTGGTGTACGCCAAGCGCAACCTCGAGCAGTTCTTTTTCACGCGCTTGTAACAGCTCGTCACGAGGATAGGTCTCAAGAATATTTAAAACTGCTTTATATGCGTGTGTTCCTGGCGCAAAATCTGTCATATCCATAATACGGTTGATTTTACTTTTTAATACCGGAACATCAGACGCGCTATTGTTGTAGAAATTAGATGAGAATAAACCAATAAAGCGGTCTTCGCCGATGACATTACCTTGTTCATCAAAACGTTTAATGCCTATGTAGTCGATATAAGCTGGTCGGTGAACACGCGATACTGAATTGGTTTTAGTTAAAATCAATAGATTTTCACTATGTGCTTCTTTTCGTGCAATTTCAGGAAGCTCAGACAGTAGACGAACTTTATTGTCCACTGAATTTTTCATCATACCTAAACTTGTGTCAGCAACGCCTTTTAACTCATAGTCACCTTTCACAGGTGCGAGTTCATACTGACGATAACCCATTAAAGTGAAATTATCTTGCGCAAGCCAATTCAAAAACTCAACTGTTTCATTAATCTCAGCTTGGTTTTTCATACCCTTGCGGTTTGGAATATCAGCCGCAATACTTTCCAGTTTTGCCTTAATCGCTAACCAGTCTTGCACGGCAACTGAAACGTCTTTTAATACCGATTCAAGTTCCGCTTTGATACTTTCGACAACTTGTTCGTCACTTTGACGATCGATTTCAATAAAAAACACTGTTTTCGTTGAGTCGGATTCTTGTTCTGTTTTTAAACCGGATAGTGCCGCGATTGAACCATCTTTCGAGCGGTTAATTTTCAACGGGCTATGGAGTAAGAGATGAGATGCAATGTGCTCTCGTGCTAACGCCATTCTTACTGAGTCAACTAAAAACGGCATGTCTTTAGCAATTATTTCAACAATAGTGTGAGAGGATTGCCAACCGTGATTTGCGAGTTCTGGATTAAACACGCGAATAAACGCGTCATCACTTTGGTGGCTTTCTAGGCTATTCCATAAACTAAGTGCTGCACCGTAAAGGTCGCTGTCGTTGCGTTTTGCCAAATCCTCTTTCGACATATTGCTGTACAAGGTTTTGGCAAATTTATCAACGAGCGACACATTATCGGCTTTCACTTTTGATTGGATCAGCTTTGAAACATTGTCCAATAGCACGGAATTGTGGCCTTCATTTTGGGTCATTGTGTGTTCCTTATCTATACCTACCTGTGAACGGTAACTATGGTGTACAGCCATTTTTTAGTAGCGTGGAGTCAAAACCGATTTTAACTCGTTTACACTACAGAAAAACAGTCTTTTTTAAAGCAAACCAGTACATTTATCAATCAGTTGGCTTTCTATTCACAAAATATAGATATAAATGGCCTATTTTGGCCATTTTTTCGCACAAATATTCAAAATTATTTTTTACGCCACAATAATGTACCGATAGCTGGTAGGAGCAGTACTGCACCTAACATATTCACAAGAAACATAAAAGTCAGCAATATTCCCATGTCAACTTGGAACTTGAGTGCCGAAAATACCCATGTACTGACGCCGATCGCAAGTGTAATTCCGGTAAACAGAACTGCACTACCTCGCTCAATAAGCGCTTGACGATAGGCTTGTGTTAGCGGCACGCCTTGACGCAGTAACGTGCTCATTGATGACAAAATATAAATACCATAGTCGACCCCAATGCCAACACCAAGTGCTATTACAGGCAAGGTACTTACCGTCAGGCCAATTTCCAAATACACCATCAGCGCTTGTGCAAGCGTCGATACAATATATAACGGCAACACAACTGCAATTGTCGCCCTAATTGAGCGGAAACTTATCAGACATAACAAAATAACCGCGCCGTAGACGTATATCATCATCGGCATTTGCGCCTCTGCGACAGATTCATTGGTTGCGGCCATAACACCGACAGGTCCTGACGCGAGTTTAAACTTCAGAGTTTCTGTTTCTTCTTCACTCGCAAACTGTTTTACAGCAGAGATTACGCGGTTAATACTCGTCGCCTTATGATCTTCCATAAATACGATAATCGGCATGACCGAACAGTCGCCGTTTAAAAGACCCGAACTCGTTTCAACACGCGATGTTGCTTGCACCAGTGACGACGTGTTACGCGGCAATGTTTGCCATTTCAGATTACCTTCGTTGTAGCCTGCATTAACGGCTTGAGACACTGACGACAGTGATACTGCTGATTGCACCCCATCAATATTGGTAAGCTTCCATTGAAACCTATCAATACGCTCCATAGTATCGTGATACGTACATGCCTCAGGTTCCGCCTCTACAATTACTTTTAAAATATCGACAGAAATCGTGTACTTATCGGTAATTAGAAACGTATCTAAATTGTAGCGTGCATCCGAGTGCAATGATGGTGCTCCAGCATGTAAATCACCTATATGCATTTCTTGCGATTTATAAAAGCCAAAACCAAACAACACAGCAACACTGATTAAAATAAATTTACTAACACCAGGCTCGGTCGCTTTTACAAGCACTTCACGAATTCCTGCAAATGCGTCTTTACTTTGACCGTCGCCCGCTCGTTTAATTTTTTCGTAATTTAAAAACGACGCAAGTACGGGTAGTAAAAGCAAGTTCGTAAAGATAATTACAGCCACACCTAAACTTGCCGTAATTGCTAATTCTCGAATAATGCCAATGTCGATTGACAATAAGGTTAAGAATCCAACTGTATCTGACAATAAGGCGATACCACCCGGCACGAGTAATGCTGCGAAGCTCGATTGTGCAGCTACTTTATTTGAAAGGCCTTCGGCTACTTTATTGCCGATACTGTTAATCATTTGTACGCCGTGACTCACACCGATCGCAAATACTAAGAACGGTACCAAAATCGACATTGGGTCTAATCCAAAGCCAACCACATTTAACAAGCCCATTTGCCAGATCACAGCCATTAAAGAACAAATAATCGGGAGCAGCGTAAGTTTGAAACTCTTACAAAATAGCCAGACCATAATAAAGGTAAATGCAATGGCAATAAGGAAGAAAGTCACAACGCCTTTCGCGCCATCAGCAACATCTCCGGCCATTTTCGCAAAGCCAATGATATGAATCGACACGTTGTCGGTTGAAAACTGATCGCGCACTTCTGTTTCTAATTTTTCTGCAAACGCCAGCGTATCAAGTTTTTCTTTAGTCTGTGGATCAATCTCCATTAGCTGTGCTGTGACCATCGCACATGAGTAATCAGTCGCGACCATACGGCCAACTACTTTTGCTTTTTCGATATTCTCTTTTACAATACCTAACCCTGCCGCAGTGGGTGCAAAGTCAGCTGGTATAATCGGTCCACCTGCAAAACCGTCTTCAACTACTTCAACAAAACGCGCACTAGGTGAAAAAATGGAGTTTACTAAAGGACGGTTAACCCCTGGAATAAAATAAAGCTGATCATGAACACCTTTAAATTGGGTGAAAAACTCTTGATTAAAAATATCGCCACGCGCATCACATACAGAAATAAGAATGCCATTGGCACCACCAAACTGCTTCTCATGCTTTAAGTAGGTGCGCATATACTCATGGTTGAGCGGTATATTTTTATTAAAAGACGCGTCAAGTTTGATTTGGGTTGCTTGAAAACCTAAATACACAGTTGTTATTAAAAATAATAAAATTACAAAGACACGATGCCTAAAAATGCTTGTTTCAAAACGTGTTAATAATAAATTCATTGTTATTTAACCACTACTTCATTGACACCCGCTTCAGTCGCAAGGATCAGTCTTTTGTCATCTACAACGCTCGCTAGCACTGCCTTTCCATCTTCGAGTTGTTGCTCAATTATTTGTCCATTTTTATAAATAAAAACAACACCATTGTTCGCGCTAAGGTACGCGGTATTCTTATCAACTGTAATACTATTAATGGTCGCATTTTTAGTCGTTTCAACTCGGTACCAAGATTTACCCAAATCATTACTCACGAACACTGTGCCGCGCAAACCACCTGCTATTAGCTGTTTGTTTTCCAATTGGTTAATTGAAAAGAACGAACCGTGATATATTTCGTTAAAACGAGTCCAGGTTTTGCCTTTATCTTGACTAAATGCAAGTAACCCCACCTCTCCGGCAAGATAAAGTCGGCTGCCATCATCATAAAGTGAGTTAAAATGAGGTAAAATTGACGCCGTTTCTATTTCGTAGCCCTCTGGATCTTCTTGTTTAATTTCAGCGAGATATTCACCATCTTCAGGGTATAGTAGCGAACTTGAAAATTCCTTTTGCCAAGATTTACCTGCATCCATCGTGCGATACTGTAAACCATAAGCGCCTACGGCAAGCCCTTCTTTTTCGTTAAAAAAATAGATATCAAGCAACGGCTTATCGACCTCTGGTAAATACTGTTGTATTTGCCATGTCGAACCGCCATCTTGAGTATGAATTATTGTGCTATCGTGCCCAACTGCCCAACCGGTTTTCGCATCTAGAAAATAAACGCCTGTCAATAACACTTGAACCGGAACCTGTGCCTTTTGCCACGATTGACCATCATTACTAAAGACGATATTGCCCCACTTCCCGACCGCTACGAAACCATTCTTCACTTTACTGATATCAGTTAATAAATAATTGGCAGCATGTTTTGCTTCGACAGACGCTTTTGCTTCATTCGAATGGCAGTGTGTGCCAAACGTTGTCAATAACACAAAAATTAATACTTTAAATTTCATAAAATTAGATTTATTAGTAAAAAAAACGGCCCGTAAGGGCCGTATTATAAATTAACGACGACCTTCTCGACGTAACGCGTTTGATGTAAATTCGGTGTCTTTAAACGACTTTGAGAAATCGTACATTTTCTCTTCGTTATCGAGACCTATCGCCAAATAGCGACGTGAATTCAAATCATGATAAACATCCAGCGTACTCCAATGCGTCGGAACTTCGTAATAATTAACACCATGCGCCATCGCTACACGATAAAGTTGGTCACGATTATCGTACAGATCTGCCACATGAATTTGCCAGCTATCTTCGTCAATAAAGAACACACGTTTTTTGTAAATATGACGTGTACCTTCTTTCAGATCAGCTTCGACCACCCATACACGGTGTTTTTCATAACGCACATGCTCTGGATTAATGTGTCCAGGCTTTAATATATCGTCATATTTCAAGCTATCGCTGTGCAGCTTATAGCTATTATATGGGATATACATCTCTTTCTTGCCTTTTAACGTCCAGTTATAACGGTTCGGAGAACCATTAAACATATCGAAGTCATCTGTTGTACGTAAACTATCTGACGCTGTTCCTGGTGCGTCATATGCAACGTTTGGTGCACGACGAACACGGCGTTGACCTGTGTTATACGTCCACGCTTGACGCGGTGTTAAAATTTGGTCCATTGTTTCGTGAACCAACAGCGCTGTACCTGCCAGTCGAGCTGGCGCAGTCACTTTTTGCTTAAATTTAAACAAAATATTTGACTTCTCGAGCGACTCAGGTGTGGCATCCTGTTCTGAGTACTTAACTAACAGCTTTTCGTCAAAACCAACCATATTGTAAGAACCGCCAGCGGTTGGCGCAGCTTGGCCACCGTATCGCTTAATCGAAAGACCACGATAACGTAAAATATGATTCCAAATTGCTTCTAACCCTGTCTCAGGAATTGGAAAAGGAATACCGATAGCCGTGTTTTTGATACCATTTCCACCTTCAACTAACTCAGCTGTAGGTGCATACTTTTTTGTTGCTTCATAAATAAAATCAGGGTATGAGGCACTACGGCGTGTCTCATAAATGTTCATTTTAAACGTCTCTGGGTACGCCTTGAACATTTCAATTTGACCCGCTGACAAAAACTCTTTGTACTGGTCAACATTCTTGCTATCAATCGTAAACAAGACTTTATCGTCAGCAAATGGATCTGGGTGATGCATGCCAACTTCATAGTTTTCTGGTGTTTTAGTTAAACCACCAGTCCAACTCGGAATTGAGCCATCTTTATTACCCGCCATTTCAGCGCCAAGGGGCGTTAAATCTTTACCTAAACGTGCAACCTCATCGGCTGTCATTTTTGCATAAGCTGACGTAGTTGAAAATAAACTACATAATGCCAATGCGACTAGGGTAGGTTTTTTAATCATAGTAATTACCCTTAAATTGAATACTTGATATTAAACGAAACAAAATCACGAGACGCCATTCCATTAGCTGTGCCGCCGCCCCAGAAACTATTGTAACCAAAGTCAAATGACCACTGGTTTTGATAATTAAAGTTTAAATTAACACCAAGCGATTTACGGTCTTCAACAAAGAGGAACATCGGATCCGGTGTCGTACCATTTACGTCGTGAGAAAATACAACGCGTGGTGAAAAGTTCACACCAGCAAACAAGTTGTTATAGTCACCTTTTGCAACTAAACGATAACCCCATGATGTTGTTGATGGGAATTGATTTGTCTCTGGACCATTTGACAGCGCCATATGTAAGTTGGTGTAGTCAACACCTGGAACACCAACCATAGTGCCGCTTCGTGCTGTGCCAGGAGCATTTAAACGTAATTCGTCATACTCAGGCATGTCTTTTACCTGAACGCCACCAACCTCACCTAGCACTGCCCAGCTGTCGGCACCCAATGATGGACCGAATAAATGCGTTAACGTAAATTGTAACTGCATGGTATCAGCGGTGATATAACCTTGTGCAACGTCGCCTGGTGCAACGGTTTCGACTTGTGAAATTTGCGCAAACTCAGGACGCAAGCCAGCAACAGCCAATTGTTCAGCCATACCCGCGTAAAGTAGTTCTACGTCATCAATTTGTAGCGGCTCGTCTTGGCGATAAGTAAATTCACCTGCAACGGCAGTCTCACCAAGTGAAGTATTAAAACTCAAGCCATAAAGCTTGATATCTTCTGGGTACTCTAAAATACCTTGCGTAAACGCTTTTAGGTTAGACGTGGTATCTTCAGTCACACCTGTTGCTGCAAGCGTGTGTAAATCATGTGCAAGACCAGCTTGGGTAAAGTCAGAAGCTTGACCAGAGATCAGTGGACGTCGGCTATGGTAATTTATGTAATATAAGCCAAATTCAGTCTCGTTCCACTCAGGAACAAACAAGCCTAGTTTTAAACCATATTGACCTGAATCTTTTGGCTCTTTAAGTGCTTTATCACCTTTTGGTTTTAGCGCAACTTTTGTTGGATACGCTAAATAAAGCTGGCTAAATTTAGCCATAATTGCCTGATTCATTGCATCCATTGGGCCTTTACTTGCATCGTAGCCAGCAGCTTGCATCATGGCACCAATTTCATTTAAGTTTTCAGTTAGATGTGCTAAATCAATATCAGGGTTTGAGGTAAATCCTAACTGAATATTATTTTTGTATCCGTTAACTGCAGCAAAATCATTTGTTGAAAAGTAAGTTCCTGCGACAGGTAATCGTGACTCTTGCCACTCATACTGGTAGAATGCTTCTGCCGTTAAATTCTCAGTAATCCCGAGAGATGCCCAAAGCATGCCGACAGGAATAAAGGCCTCTTTCACTTCAGCACCAGGTGCTTTAAGTCGGTCAATATCAACAGGGTTCACGTTTACGCCATGCGAAATCAGCGTACTTTCACCCCAGTTAATAACTTGTTGACCAAGTCGAATAGATAGCGGGTTGTAACCATCGTTCAAATCAAAATCAGCATAGAAAAACGCGTCAAGTAAACGCACATCTTGACAGACTAATTCTTTTGAGTCGTCGTCGGCACATGGGTCGACTTTTTGACCTGACGTCGGGTTCGAGTATGCGAAATCACCATCCATCAACGCAAAATCATGAAAATACATAAAACGAGAAAAGAAACCAAAGTTATCTTTTCTGATTTCTAGTTCATGAGTGCCTTTGATTAATTGCGAAAACGCTTCGCCACTGTCAAAGTTCAAATTACCGGCATCACCGTTATTAGAGTAACTACCCGGTTGGCTCCAAATATCAGACGATGAATAGATAGGATTAAACGCAGCATCATAACCGGTCCAATCAAAGCGTGGGTGATTTGACTTACCTATTTCAGCGAAGTCACGGTCTTCAATACGGTAACTAGTACCATATGAAAATGTCGAGTCAAAATTAACTTCAAAACCACCTACATCAAACGATGCCGCAGTTACGTGTTGGCTGCCAAGCGCGATGCATGCAGCTGAGATGCCTAAAGCTAGCTTCTTTTTGACAAAAAGAGAACTTTTTATCATGTTGTCTCCCCCTTATGGCGGGTCACTTTGTGATCAAGTTATTGTTTTTAGTATGCTTGTAACGATAGAAAGCAATTCGGATAATTACAAGTTTATCTATTTAAACATGTAATTTACTGTATTTATACTTTCTAATCACATTGGTAAGACATCTTACCAGCTAAATTAACCGCTTGAAAAGCCTAACTTAACAATCAGTTAAAAAAGTTTAATAAAAACAAAATAAAACCAACATAAACAATAGGTTAAATTATTTTTTCTAACGACATAAATTGATGTTGGTCGTTTGTTTTTAAGCGAAAACGCCCTTTTATCCCGATAGAAGAGACAAAAGGGGTTAACTTTTGAGCGCTAAATCTGAGTTTTTTTCCACTATCATCGACGACTTGGATCTCATTATAGTGGCCTTTGTAATAAGCAAGACACTCCTCATAATCCAAATTTAAGCTGAAATAAAACTCCTTCATACCGATTAGCTTAGCGCATTATTTAGTTTCTCAAACAAATCAGGGCTTAAATTCTCAAGTTGCTGTAATCGCGTTAATTGCGCTTTTACTAGTGCTTGTCGTTTTTCATCTAACTGTTTATACCCTAACAATGGCGTTAACATGCGCGATGCATTCTGTGGATTAATGTCATTAAGTCGGATCAGCATGTTGGTTAATAATTCATAACCTTGACCCGAAATATCATGAAATGCACGCGTATTGAACATCGCAAATGTGCTCAATAACGAGCGCACTCGATTTGGATTGCGTACATCAAAGAACGGCTCTTGATATAAAGACTCTATATGACTGTATATATCAGTCATAGAACGCTGTGCATTGAGCGCAAGCCATTTATCCATGACAAGAACGTCCTGCTGCCACTTTTCTTTAAATTGATTTAATAACGACTTTTCTAAATCATGTTTGCCGTGTACCGCACTTGCGAGTGCAGACAAACAATTGTTCATATTGCTGCTATTAAACTGCTCTTGAATTAACTGCTTAACCGCAGGTGAATTAGTTTTTGCCAAATAGTGTAAGGCAATTGATTTTATTGCACGCGCTGAGACATCCTGTGCCGTTGTATCACCCGATTCAGACATACGCTGATATAGCTCCATGAGCTCTGTTTCAAGGGACGTTGCAATTTGCATTTCAAACGCATCTAACACATCGTTAATGGCGTCCACTGGAATAACAGCGTAATCAGCGGCTAATGTATCAAAGCTCGGCAACTTAAGTAATTCAGCTGTCAGTGCATAATCATCACTTGGCATCAAAATAAGTGTTTTAAGTAATTCGATTACTTGTTCGTTGAGTTTTGCCGATGATGGGCCATCTTGACACGCTATCGCACTTTTCACTTGTTGGATAAGTAATGTTTGCATCGCATCCCAACGTGTAAAATCGCTACGTGCATGCTTTACCTGTAACACCAGCGCATCCGTGTGTTGTTCAAAATCGAGCTTACAAGGCGCTGAAAAATTTTCGAGTAAGGTTACGGCACCGAGTTCTTCGACTGAGTCAAAGCAATATGTTTGCTGCCCCTCAGTTAAACTCAAAACATTATCAATCGATTCACCATCGTTTACCAAAGCAATCTGGTTGCCTTGTTTATTGAGTAATTCGATTGAAACTGGGATGTGTAAATTAGCTTGTTCCGTCTTGTGATGCTGAGAAAGGGTTAATAATAATTGGTTATCGTGCTCTCGATACTCTACGCTCGCTTTGATAGTCGGAGTACCCGATTGACTATACCAACGTTTGAACTGAGTTAAATCAACCTTTGATGCATCCATCATTGCATTTACAAAATCGTCACAGGTCGCTGCAGTTCCGTCATGGCGTTCAAAATAGAGTGCCATACCTGCCATAAAACCGGCTTCGCCAAGCAAAGTATGGATCATGCGAATAACTTCAGCCCCTTTATTATAAACAGTGACCGTATAAAAATTATTCATTTCAATCACTTTATCAGGGCGAATGGGATGTGCCATTGGACCTGCATCTTCTGCAAATTGATGGGTTCTAATCACCTTCACAGCATCAATGCGGTTTATTGCACGTGAGCCGACATCTGAACTAAACTCTTGGTCGCGAAAAACGGTTAACCCTTCTTTTAACGACAGTTGGAACCAATCTTGGCAAGTAACCCGGTTACCTGTCCAATTGTGAAAATATTCATGTCCAATAATCGATTCGATTGTATGAAAATCCCGATCGGTTGCCGTGTTTTGATTAGCAAGTACACAACGTGAATTAAATATATTAAGGCCTTTATTTTCCATTGCCCCCATATTGAAGAAATCAACCGCAACAATCATATAAATATCGAGATCGTATTCTAAATTAAATCGTTGCTCATCCCACGCCATCGACTTAATTAACGATGTCATTGCGTGTGGTGCCTTATCGAGATTACCTTTATCTACAAATAATTGAAGCGCAACCTCGCGCCCCGACTTAGTGGTAAATGAGTCTTCTAATAAATCGAAATCCCCGGCAACTAACGCAAACAAATAACATGGCTTTTTGTGCGGGTCGTGCCACACAGCGAAATGACGTCCATCGCTCAATTCACCCTCTTCGACTTTATTACCATTTGATAATAAATACGGAAACGCCTTATCAGCGATCACTTTAACTGTATACGTTGTAAGTACATCAGGCCTATCTTGGAAATAGGTTATTTTACGAAAGCCTTCTGCTTCACATTGAGTGCAATACGCGCCATCAGATAAATAAAGTCCTTCAAGCGAACTGTTGTTCTTTGGATCTATCTCAGTTTCAATTTTAAGCTCAAATTGCTCAGGTAAATTGTTTAGCGTTAAACTCGTATCAGATACGGTATAATCAGTGAAGTGTTGGCCATTGACTTCTACGGTCAGGAGTTTTTGTTCAACGCCATCGAGAGTCAGCTCATTTACACTTTCATCATTTAACACGTAATTGGCAATTTGTGTCACCTTAGTATTCGATTCAATCAGCTCAAACGTAAGGTGGAGATCAGTTACTAAAAAGGCCGGTTTCGTATAATCACTGCGGTATTTAGCTTTTGGAGTCGCTTCTATCATTAGTCATCTCTTACATTGAAATTAACACAGGGGTGCGAGTTCACCCCTGCGTATAAGTTAGTCGTGTGCCTTTGGTTTGATGCGCAATACTTTTACGCCTAAGAACCCATAAATAACCGCAAGTACCGGATTAATTAAATTAAAGAATGCGAACATGGCATATTCTAACGGGTTTATTAATAATACACTGTGCATATAAGCACCACACGTATTCCATGGAATTAACGGACTCGTGATCGTGCCGCCATCTTCAAGCGTGCGCGACAAGTTAACACTCGAAAGGCCACGCTTTTCATATTCTTCTTTGTACATACGACCAGGCATGACGATTGCCATATACTGATCTGCTGCAATGATGTTCGTACCAATACACGTCGCTATCGTTGACGCGATTAACGAACCCGTTGTTTTTGCAACCTTTAAAATGCTACTAACAAAAACCCCTAACAATCCCACTTTCTCCATCACAGCACCAAACATTAGCGCACTAATGATAAGCCAGGTTGTATTAAGCATTCCGGACATGCCACCACCACTGAGTAACTTATCCATTTTGGCATCCCCTGTCGAGATACTAAATCCATCAAAAAATGCACTCCACACTAATTTAAATACGCCAACAAAAACGCCTTGCTGAGCATCAATCTGGGTCATGATAAGATCTTGTTGAAATATCACCGCCCAAATAGCACCGATCGTAGCACCAATTGCAACGGCAGGAAACGCAGGCACTTTCTTAATCGCGAGTGTCAATAAAACAACAAGCGGCACCAACATCGCAATACCAATATTAAAATTATCATTCAGAATAGTGGTGATTTGCGCAATACGTGCGTTATTAGGAATATCTTGGGCATTAAAACCAAGTATTAGAAATAGAATTAAAGCAATAATGAAGCTAGGAACTGTGGTCCATAACATATGATGAATATGGTCAAACAAGTTACTCCCTGCAACAGCAGGTGCTAAATTGGTGGTTTCAGATAATGGACTCAATTTATCGCCAAAATACGCACCAGAAATAACGGCACCAGCTGTGACCACTTGATCTAACCCAAGACCAGTAGACACACCAAGTAACGCTACACCAATTGTCGCAGCAGTGGTCCAAGAGCTTCCGATACTCATTGCGACTACACCGCATAAAATACAGCTTGCGGCATAAAACCAACTCGGATTTATAATTTGTAAACCATAATAAATCAGTGTCGGAACCGTTCCTGAAAGCAGCCAAGTACCAATTAAGGCACCTACTACCAAGAGTATTAAAACAGCGCCCAATGAAATGGTAATGCCCTTTATCATTGCTTGTTCTAATTGCGCCCATGTAAAACCATTTTTCAGGCCAATAATACAGGCAATCGCTGTCGCAAATAACAAGGCAATTTGATTTGGGCCATATGATGAATCATCGCTGTACAAATAGACTGAGGTACCCAGTAGTGCGATTAAAAACGTAATTGGGATTAATGCATCAAAAAAAGATGCTTTTTTAATTTGTTTCACAGATGTTCCTCTGTTTCGTTGTCATTATTATAATTAGATTATTTTAGCAAAGGTCAACAGAACTCGACCATTAAAAAAAGCGCCGAAGCGCCTTTTTTAATGTTTGGCATAACGCCCATATTTTATATAGTCTGACGTAATATGAACCGTTTCCTCTAGTTCAGGATCAAAACGCTCCAAGATATCTGGCGCATCTTCTATTGACGCAATTTCTGCTTTTCCAAGACGCTTTAATCGTTCATTAGCACGAGATAATACCAATTTTTTGTCGCTCTCACGCTCTTTGATACGGTCCGATTCAACTAACGAAATTGACGTCTTATCTTTCTCTTTATTGTAACGAGCGATATCGTCATAGATATACGTAAACTCAGGCTCTGATTTAATGCGCGCAGCATGTTTTTCGGCTAAAAACGAAACTGCACCATTTAAATCTTGAATGCTCGTGTATCGAGCTCGATTAATTTGATCCCATGGTAAGGCATTCTCTTCTTGACTCTCACCCCACTCAGCCGGATCAATCGGGCTCGGTAATGAAATATCTGGAATAACACCTTTATGCTGCGTACTGCCGCCATTGATGCGATAAAATTTCGCAATTGTATACTGTACGCTGCCAAGCGGGTTTTCATATAAATCAAAACGTTTGCCAAGACCGCGATGTTGCTGAACTGTGCCTTTACCAAACGTTTGCTCACCAACAACCACCGCTCGTCCATAATCTTGCATTGCCGCTGCGAAAATTTCTGATGCTGATGCACTATAGCGGTCAACCAGAACGGTTAACGGGCCATCATAATATGTGACACCATCGACATCACGGTGTTTTTCAATTTTACGGTTGATGTTTTGAATTTGAACCACGGGGCCTTTATCAAAAAACAATCCTGACAACTGTGTAGCCTCATATAACGAGCCACCGCCATTACCGCGAAGATCAATAATGATCCCGTCTACCTGTTGCTCTTTAAGTTTCGCCAATTCCTTTTTAACATCTTTTGATAAGTTGTTATAGAAACCTGGGATTTCAATGACACCGATTTTAGTGTCGACTTCAGAGTAGACAGGTTGATATACACTTGACTTTGCAGCGCGTTCTTCTAATCGAATTTTATCACGCACAATGGCAACCTCGAGCGGACTGCCGTGCGAGTCAAGACCCTTGAGGTATTGAAGACGAACCGTCGTTCCCTTTGGCCCTTTAATCAAATCTACAACATCATCTAAGCGCCAACCGATAACATCAACAAATCCTTCATTGCCTTGCGCCACACCAATAATGCGATCGTCAGATTTGAGTTTATCAGATTGATCAGCAGGACCGCCTGGGATTAACCCTCGTATAACAGTGTAGTCCTCTTCAACACCCAATGTCGCACCGATACCTTCAAGCTCTAGGTCCATATCCATCTTAAATTGCTCAGCGCGTCGCGGCGACAAATAAGATGTATGGGCTTCAATACTGCGCGCAAATGAATTCATGACGATTTGGAACGCGTCTTCGCTTGACGTTTGTGAGATACGCTTCAACGTGTACCGGTAGCGCTTTTCTAAAACTTCCGTAATCCCTTTCCAATCTTTACCGGCCATTTTTAACCGTAATGCATCAAATTTTACTTTTTGACGCCAGATTTCATGCAGTTCAGCTTTTGTTGTTGGAATAGTGGCGTCTTCGCGGTCATATTGATAGCTGTCTTGTTCCGTAAACGTCATCTCTTTTTCAAGAAGAGACAATGAATATTCAAAGCGCTCAAAGCGGCGACGAATGTTCAAATTAAAGATTTCATATGCAAATGCTAAGTTACCTTTCACTAATGCATTATCAATCTCATAGCGAAAGCGCTCAAAACGTTCAATATCACTTTTAAGAAAAAGGTTTTTGCTGTAGTCGATTGATTTTAAATAACGATCATAAACAGCAGAAGAAAGCTCATCATCGAGTTTGATGAGCTTGTAGTGTGATCGAGTAAAATAGTTGGTTATTCGTTTTGTTGCAGCACTATGCTGGCTTTCTTGTTTTAAGACAGGCAACTGTTCAATGCTAATTTTGTCAACAGACGCATAAAGACTTGTTGAAAGTAATGCTGCTGCCAGTGGAATAAGTTTAAACTTCTTACTCATACACTGTCTCCTTTAAAGGGTAAATAGACTGTCAGCTTTAGTTTTAACTTGCATACCAGTAACCAAAACAACGTGAATGTCGTCTTTGTTTACTTCAGTAATTGTTCCTTTTACTAAAGCTTGACCTAATTTAACTTTAACCTCTGCGTTTACCTTTACAGCTTCGCTTGGTAACGCTTCTACTTTGGTACTGCGACGAGGTTGTTTTTCTTTCTTAGTACCATTAGAACTAAATTTAGTTCCTTTTGCAGTGTTTTTATCATTCGAAAAAGGTTTCTTTTTGTAAGATTTCTTTTCACCGTCTTTTTGTACCTTTTTACGTTTCGCAAACTTGGCACGACTTTCTTCTAACGCTTTAGTAGCGTGTTCAATGTGTTCTTGCTCAATTTTTTCAGCATCATTACCGTCAAGATCAACACGAAATTCATTCTTTGTTACGGCTTCTAAATAACGCCAGTTCGAGGTGTATTTACGAAGCGCTTGACGAACCTGCGTTTTACTAACGCGCTCATCACCTTCAATGCGCTCTGCAATATCCTTAAAAATTCCTACTTTAAGAGGCTTGATGCCATCTTTTTGCTTAAAGCATGCAGGAAACTCTGTAAAGAGGTAATTTAGTACCTCATTAATGTCTTTTAGCTTGTTTGTCGAGTCCATTGTTAAAAACCTTTATTTACGCCTTATCATCTAATGATGATTGTACGTATTGTGTAACCCAATCTAGCAGTTCGTCGAAATCAGCCTCGATAATCGCTGTATCTCCGCGCAAATGCTGCCAAATACCGTTAATTATTGTTTCAATTTCGTTGCATGGTAAATCTTCAGGTAGGCATTGCCAAGCAACATGAATTAGTTCGTTTAAATTTTCTGCAACCTGCTCTTCTTGACCTTCCCAATCGCCAACGTCATGAAGGCTAACTAAAAAGTCCTGCACATGTAGCATATCTTTCATTATAACGTTTTCTCAATTATCGAGACTAATTGTTGCAACCCTGTTGCGTCTTCTTGATCAAATCGCGCAAATTCCGGGCTATCGATATCAAGTACCGCAACAACGTCACCATTTTTAAAAATAGGTAAGACAATTTCGGAATTTGACGCGGCATCGCATGCAATATGACCCTCAAACGCATGTACATCAGCAACAACCTGAGTTTCGCCTGTTTGTGCACATGTACCACATACACCTTTACCCAAGTCAATGCGGATACATGCGGGGTTACCTTGGAATGGTCCAAGTACTAATTGTTGGTTTTCCATCACATAAAAGCCAACCCAATTAATACGATCGAGCGATATGTTCAACAGCGCGCTAATATTAGCAAAATTCGCTATTTGATTTGATTCGCCACCGATTAATGCCTCTGCCTGCTGACATAAGCTCAAATAAAACGACTCTTTTTCCATTTATCCAATTAGAGATAATTAATACAGTCGTTAAAGGTACTCCTTCAGCGAGACAATTTAAACCTTTATTCAACAAAAAAACGAAAAATACCGGATGATTTTTACAATTAGTTTATAAATTGAGCGCTTAGTTGACGGAATTCTGCATCGTTTGGCGGCGTAGTGTGTATAAAAAGATGCCAGCTGCAAGGAGAGACATCACTGTATTCACTAAAAAGATAACGCCACCAGAGGCTGAAAATACATATGAAAATAGCGCTCCGCCCAACATTGCAATGGTCAATATTGAGCTGTACGTTACTTTATTTCGCTTAAACAAGAATAAATACCCAGGTACAACACAAATAGCCATCGTTAGACCAACAATATGTGCATTTGCAACTGCGCTCATAATAATTTGAAAAAATAAAGCAAATGAACTTTCAGGCAACACAATTGTGTAATAACACGCAATAGTCAATCCAACTATAATCGGTGAGACAAGTGAATAAAGAATACTGTGTGCAACAAAGCGTTTGTTCATGGGTCAAATCCCTAATCTTTTTTCTCAGCATGCCTGAATCGAGATAGGATTTAATTAAGACCTTGGTAGTAAATTAAGATGGCGGAGAGATAGGGATTTGAACCCTAGATAGGCTATTAACCTATGCCGGTTTTCAAGACCGGTGCTTTCAACCACTCAGCCATCTCTCCGCATAAAAAAGAAGTGGCGGAGAGATAGGGATTTGAACCCTAGATAGGCTATTAACCTATGCCGGTTTTCAAGACCGGTGCTTTCAACCACTCAGCCATCTCTCCGCAGCGGCGTGAATATTAGGGGATTCTGAGCGCGTTGTGAAGCTCTTTTTAAAAAAAAGCGATCGTTTGCTTTTTTTTTACTCACAACGATTATTTAACAAACTATTTTATAGCAAATTGATCAACTTGCTCGTTTGAAAAGTAGAATAAACTGAACTTACACGTCTTCAATTGCTCTAATGTTAGAGAATTGATATGCTAACTTAAATTTTTAAGTGACAGTGGAATTCACTTTCTTTCAAGGAGTTAAAAAATGGCATTTAACCATTCATATACGCAACAAAATACTGGCCAGTCAGTATTGGAAACAAACAAAGTCTTGCGCAACACTTATATGTTGCTTGGCATGACATTATTATTTAGTGCGGTTACCGCGGCAATTACAATGATGATGAGCTTACCGAGCTATATGCGTCTTGTTTTTGTTATTGGTGCCTTTATAACACTTTTTATTGTAAACAAAAAAGCGGATAGCGCATCTGGGTTACCTTGGATTTTTGTATTTACTGGACTCATGGGTGCAGGACTTGGTCCACTTCTTGAGTATTACGCTTCATTCCAAAACGGTCCGATGTTAATTATGCAAGCGTTAGGTTCAACTGCGTTGGTATTTTTTGGCTTATCAGCCTATGCATTGACAACTAAAAAAGATTTCTCTTTTCTAGGTGGCTTCTTATTTATCGGGTTACTCGTTGTTATCGTCGCGAGCATTATCAATATCTTTATCGGTAGCAGCATCGCGTTTATGGCGATTAATGCAGCCGTTGTATTTATTATGTCTGGTTTAATTCTGTTTGACACCAGCCGTATTATCAACGGTGGCGAAACCAACTATATTCGCGCAACTGTGTCTCTGTATCTTAATATCTATAATCTATTTACGTCGATTTTAGCATTATTAGGTATGGGCGACGATTAATCACTGTTTATTGATTAACATTGGTTTGTTAAACTAGCCTCCAATTTGGAGGCTTTTTTAGTGGTAAATTTTGGCTAGTTTTGTACTCTCATTACATAGTGGCGTTACAGCAGTTGATACGTCACTTCGCCTTTTTCGTTTCGCGAAAAGTGCGATTAACATGGGCCACACTATTGAGTGTGTTTTTTTATACCAAGATGGTGTTTATCACGCCCTACCCGACGTCGTTTATCCTAGCGATGAAATACAGCTCAAAGAGCAATGGCAACACCTTGAAAAGCTAGGAGTGCCGATTAAATATTGCATCACCGCAGCGGAAAAACGCGGCGTCAAAGACAATCAATCGAGCATTTTTGCAGTCGCAGGACTTGCTGAATTTGCAATGATTAGTGCCGCTAGTGACCGATGGATCCAATTTAAATGAAAAATATACTCGTAATTTGCCAAAGTTCGCCATTTGATCACATGGGTGTACGAGAGTCACTCGACATAGCATTGATTTTTGCAGCTGTTGAACAAAATATTAGTCTGTTATTTCAAGGTGCTGCCGTCAATTCATTGAAAAACAATCAAACTCCGGCAACAGCAAACTTAAAAGACTATTTTAAATCGCTCGGCACGCTTGAGATTTATGACGTTGAGCAAATTTATGTATGCGAGCGTTCAATAACTCGATTTAACATCGCACATACAGACTTATCAATTGATACTCAACTTGTTGATGACGCATTAATTAAAGACCTGATTTCGGCACAAGATATGGTGGTAACGCTATGATCCTACATCAAATCACAAAACCGCTTACAGCGTACGATCGCGCTCTATTATCGTCGCGCATAAATCAGAGCGACATTATTTTATTACAAAGTGATGCAACGTACGATTATGCAACATTTGCAAAGTTATTCTCTCAGGTTAAGGTACTTGATGTTGATGCAACAGCGCGAAATATCCCAACCCCGACAGACGCGAAAATATCCGATCCACAGTGGGTTGAACTAACCCTCAACTGCACAACTTCAATTACTTGGTAATACTATGACATACACGCTTAATGAGTTAACTTACTCAGCTGATAAAGAAGGCTATCTAACAGACCATACTAATTGGAGTAAAGAGCTCGCCACTGTAATAGCAAACGGTGAAAACATCGCACTCACTGAGCAACATTGGGAGGTTATTAACTTTGTCCGTGATTTTTATTTAGAGTTTAACACCAGTCCAGCGATTAGAATGTTAGTCAAAGCAATGGCCAAGAAGCTCGGTGAAGATAAAGGCAATAGCAAATATTTGTATAAGCTGTTCCCAAAAGGTCCGGCAAAGCAAGCGACTAAAATTGCTGGGCTACCAAAACCTGCACGCTGTATATAATGTTATTCAGATACAAAAAAGGCCACACTAGCTGGCCTTTTTCAATTTAGTAGATTATACAATCGCTAATAATTCTACATCAAAAATCAGTGTAGAGTATGGAGCAATTGATGCACCCGCGCCACGTTCACCATAAGCAAGGTCTTGCGGTACATATAAACGCCATTTTGAACCAACAGGCATCATTTGTAATGCTTCTGTCCAACCTTTAATTACGCCACCAACTGGAAACTCTGCTGGTTCACCACGATCATAACTGCTGTCGAAAACTTCACCGTTAATCAATGTACCGTGATAATGCGTACGTACAGTTGCGTCAGCTGATGGTTTTTCACCTTCGCCTGCAGTTAACACTTCATATTGAAGGCCACTTGCTGTAACTGTAATTTCAGCGCGCTTTGCATTTTCAGCTAAAAACGACTCGCCTTCCGCAGCGAGTACTTTCGCTTCTTCTTCACGACGTTTAGTAATTTCAGCATTGATTTCTTCGAATGCAGCCTGAATAGCTGGGATTTCAACTTGAAAGTCATTACCTGTGTATGCGTCTTTCATTCCTTCAAACACAGAATTTAGGTTTAAGCCTTCAAATGGATTTGATTTTAGTTGCTCACCCATTTGTAAGCCAATACCGTAACTTGCTTTTTCAGCGTTTGTATTAAATTTATCTGACATAATTCTTTCTATTCATAAGTAAAAATTCAGCGGGATAATAGCATAAACCAAGTTATAAAGTTACTTATCTTCACCTTGTTTATTACTTTTATTCTGAGATTTCTTTAGCCAAACAGCAAATGCGATACTCAGCACACTTGCGCCCAAGTTAGTACCATAAATTAATTGCAACAACTCTGTTTGTTTAACATCAATAATAAGATAGTGAACACACATGCCAAAAACGATACATAACCATCCAGCCACGTAATTTAACGCTTCTTTTTTAATTACAACATATTTAGTCAACAAGTTTATAGTGAGCGTATTAAAGGCTAAAAAGGCAATGGCTGTTTGCAAAACGCCCTCACCTTCAGCGAGTTTCGGGTATGTGTCGAGCAACAATTGCAATAGAACATTGAATCCCGGCGCATACAAAATAATAAATAATGCGAAGATGATAACGTGAGGAAATGACTTATTCATTTATTAGAGTCCAATATCGCAAACCCACAATCGAGTTCACTTAATGTTTACAACAGCCGAAATTGTAACATAGCCACTCCTTTGAATCGAAAGTAATTGATAGTACAGTATTGCTCACGCTCGGTCTTGGATATACATTTTCAAGTGAATGTGATTAAAACGAAAACCTCCAACCGACAACAATATTAACATTTTAGTGGCTATTTTGTTTGGTTCGAATACGCTCTCTGATTTCTGCAACGCGGTAACGGCTAACAGGCACGGTTTCATTATTTTCCATCACAAGCCAATACTTGCTACCAGACGCCGACTTTAACGTGATTACTTTACTTAAATTTACCGCAAATGATTTGTGTACTCGCATAAAGTTTTGCGGTTTTGTTTGCATGAGTGCACCGAGTCCATCTTGATGCAATATACATTCACCGCTATTTAGCATTATGCTTGTGAAATTCCCTTCCCCTTTTAAGCCATAACAATCATCTATTGAAATAACGCGCTCGATGCCTGCAGACTTTACACTAAACGACTTAGTTTCGTCGCCATTTTTTTGCTTGCTCCGTCTGATAGGAACAGACACATAGGTCCATAACCACGCACCGCCTATTAACAATAAAGAACTGAGGTAGATAAAACTATCTAAAAACAATCCTATAGATATAAACTGCGAGATAAAGCAGGCAAACCAAAATATCGGCAACGTACAGAAGTAACTAATATCCCGATTTAAATATTGCCGGATAAAGACAACCGCTGGGCCAAACGTGAGAATCAAAAACTCATAAGCAAGTCGTCTGTCGCCACTGTTCATGGGTATAAAATACATTATTAAAACCAAAGCAAAGGTAATACATAACACTATTTTTGTGAATTTTGTCGGCACAAGCCGATAGCATACATAATGTAATGCCAGACATGCGCCAATGCTGCTAAACCACGCCACTAAACCACGAAGTTCGTGATAAAAGTAAGGATAATTGACGATCGCACGCGAAACCTCTGAAACCAAATTAATCGCAACAAAAAAACCAAACAAACCGAGTCCGCTGTGCATGGTATTCACTGCATTAAATCCAATGCGAACACTTTGCAAACTAAGTAGTAATAAGCAACCTAATATAACCAAAGGTACAGCGTAATAGCCTATGTTTCTTTGCCAATCTTGTTGGTAAGGTGTAAGCCAAACAAAATGAAGCACAGACTTATCATCAAATAGTAAATGACTTGTCGATAAGCGAAGCATTAGTTGATGCTCGCCTTGTGTTAACAATGATGGTGGCACAAAGACAGAGAAATCAATTGGACCGGCAATTTCAGTATCACCATTAGTGCCCACATCCCCTTTGTTACCAATATTTTGACCGTCCCAAAAGATCTCGGCTGAAAAAGGGCCGCCTACTAATAGGCTGATCGGTTGTTGCCATTTTGATGAGCTGTCTATATTTATCGAAAAACGTATTTCTTGAATTGACTGTTTACGGCCAATCTTCATTCGGTCACTCGAAATCCAGCTTCCATTTTCATTTTTTTGCTCGAGCTTATACCCAGACCAGTAGATTTGCTCTGAGGGTGTCGTACGGTGGGAAATAAACAAGCCAATTGCATAACTTATTGTTAATAAAATAACAAAATGCCAAATGCTCAATGCGCTTTTGGTCTTTTTAAAAGAGCTATTCATCAATTTCCAGAGTTATTCATCCAATTTTAATTGTGTACGGCAGTGTATTAGCGTTATTTCTAAAATTCGAAATAAACATTAAACACAAAAAATGCACGCTCATACTAAGGAGAAAACGCATGAATTGGAAGATTACATTAAGGTGGTTCGCGGTATTAACCCTTATTGTCATTATTTACATTAGCGCAATCGGAATTTGGTCGTGGAAATGGCAGCTTCCAAGCGAGCCTTTACCGCAAGGACATTTAACACACCAAACTCAAAACGTTTCTAACAACCAAAAAGAAATCGCAAAGCTTGCCCAACAAAACATGGTATCACTTGCCAAAGACCTGCAGTCCGTCTCTATGTCAGGTGCACTCAGTATGAATGGCGAAATAATATGGGCCGGCACAACAGGGCTTGCAACTGTAAAACCATTCAAAACCGCTACGACACAAACTCTATATCGTATTGGTAGCGTATCAAAGTCATTAACAGCTGTTACCTTAATGCGAATGGTAGAACTCAATATGATTGACCTTGATGAGCCAATTAGCACTTACCTTACAAATTACCCGGACAGTTCGAGTAACATTACCGCGCGGCAGTTAGCAAGTCATATTGCCGGCGTTCGACACTATGAGTTCGATCTGTTTCGGTTCCCGCCAACCGATAGTGTATCGAACATTCACTACCCCGATGTAAATGAAGCTCTAGATCAATTTAAAGATGACGATCTGCTCTTTACTCCTGGTCATAACTTTTCATACTCAACCCACGGTTACACACTACTAAGTGCCGTTATGCAGGCAGCGGGCAAGAAACCATTTGAATCACTCGTCGCTGAGCTCGTAACGAAACCGCTAGGATTAACCAATACAGTTGCAGAGCATTTGCTCAACAGTAACGAGCTCGCGGGGTTTTATATTTCAGACAATGGTCTTTATGGCGACACCCCGATACAAAATTTATCAAATAAGGTCGCAGGTGGCGGATTTGTGTCAACCCCCTCAGATTTAGTGAAAATCGGTGGTGCACTATTAAATGGCCGATTACTCACCCCAAACAGTTTTTCGCAAATGGTTTCGGTGCAAACACTGATTGATGGCAGCAAAACACCGCAAAACTATGCAATAGGTTGGCGCCATCACCAAACAACGCGGATTCTTGGCGAGGAACACAAAGTAGACGTTATACATCATGGAGGAGTTGCATCCGGTGCAAACGCATTTTTACTGCTCGTACCTGAGCATAATATATCAATTGCCATCACCACGAATGGCAAGGGTGAGACGAGCAGAGGTGAAATTCAAATGCTGGCGTACCGGATGGCGGAATTAGCAATAAAGCAACAAAACGGAGTTATTTCTAATTCATCGTCGCTATAACGAAAAAAACCGCCGTAAGGCGGTTTTGGGAATGAGGTGGCGGAGAGATAGGGATTTGAACCCTAGATAGGCTATTAACCTATGCCGGTTTTCAAGACCGGTGCTTTCAACCACTCAGCCATCTCTCCGTTGTTGGCGCGAATATTAATAGGATTTATTAGCAATGTAAAGTAATAAATCTAAAAATATCGCATTTTCAATCATTAATAATATTGTTTTGGTTGTTTTGCAATCAATGCACAAAAAAGACTCGTGACAACTCCTAAAACGACTAATAACAGCAAACGAATGCCTAAGTCTATGCCATTAAATAACGGCACACTTTCAAAGTTAAACAAGAGTATCGGCATAGTACTTATCATAAATACCAGCGCGGTAATGCGCATCGCTCGCCAAAACGAAAACCGTTTAGTACTTGCCATACGCCAAGTGAGTACACTTAAGAAAATGATACCCGCAACCACAATACTCGTTACACTATCGCTATTTTTAGCTAAGTAATAAACGACCCCGGCACCGAGCATTCCCCATAAGGTCCAGATAAACCACGTTTCTTTTTCGCGATAGAATAAATTATTCATGGTCGCGCCCTTCATTTTGTCATTTTTATTTTTCTAAACAAAAACAATAACAAAAAGATTGCTCAATTTAAACACAATTGCACAAATTTTAATAAAAAGTTGTTTAATTTGCCAAAATTAAATAACTCATCACCGCAACAATTGCCGCGACTAATACATTGAGTACAATTCCCTGCCTCACCATATCTGGGATAGTCACTTCACCACTGGCAAATACAATTGAATTCGGCGCGGTCGCAACAGGCAAACAAAATGCACACGAGCAGCTAATAACAACAGGTACCATGAGTAACTCGATGGGCAACTCGAGTGCAATTGCGGCACTTGCGATCACTGGCATGAGCAAGGTTGCTGTCGCTGTATTTGATGTAATTTCAGTTAAAAACGACACGCCAATCGCAAGTAAAAACAGGCATAGTAACAAAGGTAAAGCACCAAGCGATACAAATCCTTGGCCGAGTAAATCACTCAACCCACTTGCGACAAACGCTTTCGCAATACAAATACCGCCAGCAAATAACAATAACATGCCCCATGGAATATCTTTAGCATCTGTCCATTCAAGCAATCGTTTACCTTTGCCATTGCTCGTCATTGCCATTGCGACGACGCCAAACAAAGCAATGGTCGAATCGCCGACATTCGGCATGTTTAATAAACCTGACCAACCACCAAAAGGTTCCTTTCTAAATACCCACGCCATCGCGACTAATGCAAAAATAACTAATACTCTAATTTCGGCAACGTCCCACTTACCCGCTTTTGGCAATTTAATTTCAGCGTCAAGACAAATTCCGCGTGATAACCATAACGCCATCACTGGGATTGCTACGATAATAATTGGCACAGCCAATTTCATCCACGTAATAAAGCCGTACTCTCTATTGGCAAATTGCTCATAGACAGATGCAAAAATAACATTCGGAGGAGTACCAATTAATGTCCCTACTCCGCCGACTGACGCTGAATAGGCAAGACCTAGTAATAACGCGATTTTAAACTGTCGATTATCGGTTGAGGCACAAAGTGCAATGACAACCGGTAATAGCGCGACCACAGTTGCTGTATTTGAAATCCACATAGATAACGCCGCAGACGTTATCATGATCGCCAAAATAATGCGCTTTGCACTTTTACCGCCAATCACACTCAGCATAAAAAATGCAATTCGTTTATGCACTTGAGACTTTTCAATTGCTACAGCGAGCATAAACGCACCCATTAATAACAAAATGACATGACTGCCGAGTGACGAAGCAGCTGCCTTGTGGTCAATAACCCCCGCCATAGGCAGTAACGCAAAGGGCATTAAAGAGGTAACAGGAATAGGTAGTGCTTCTGTTATCCAGTAATAGCCTGTCCATGCGGTTATCGCAATTGTCAACGAAATTGGCGTCGACAACGCAAATGTCGTTGCCGCTAAAAAGCAGAGCAGCGCAACCACTGCGCCCACTACCAAATGTTTATTTTTAACTGTATTCATCATGATTTATTTTTTTTATTAGTTCACTTGCCGCTCGCCAGCGCGAGTCAGATTTTACATCACTGAGTGTTGGTTGTGATTTATGGGAATACGATGCCATTTTTGCACCATGATTTGCATAGGTATTAATGTCAAGACCATCGAGTGTATCAAACAGGCCTTGTTTTTCATTACATAGCAATACGGCATCACACCCGGCGTTTAGTGCGCTGCTTACACGCGTCGGATAATTCCCCATTTGCACAGCTCCCTGCATACCCATATCATCAGAAATAATCGCACCGCCAAAATTGCATTTTTGACGCAAAACTGTTTGCAACCAGTAGCGTGAAAAGCACGCAGGATTGTCATCAACTTGGTCAAAAATAACATGCGCAGGCATCACCCCGTCGACAAGCTTTTTTGAGATTAACTTATTAAAGGGCACTAAATCATGGTGTTCAATAGCATCATAAGGGCGTGTATCGACTGGCATTGCAATATGAGAGTCCGCGACGACTGAGCCATGACCTGGAAAATGTTTTGCGACATTTTTCACGCCCGCAGCGCGCAAGCCGATTATAAATTGTTCTGCTGCTTCGGTAATCTCAACGATATCGTCAGAAAAAGCACGGCCCCCAATGACTTCGGATACCGCATTGATATCAAGTACCGGTGTGTAACTGAAATCTATGCCACATGCACGCAGTTCTGCAGCCAATAGCCATGCAATAGATTGCATTTGCGTCAAGTCTGATTTAAGCGTTTTTGTACACGCCGTCATTGACGGAATTGTGGTAAATTCATCACGAAAGCGCTGTACGCGGCCTCCTTCGTGATCAACCGAAATCGTCAAGCGCGGATTTACGCTTTTTATTTGCTTATTTAATTGGCGCAGTTGGTCAAAACTTTGATAATTGCGAGTAAATAAAATAACGCCGCCAATCAGCGGATGGCTAAGTAATTCATGTTCTTCCTGAGATAACTCGAGTCCATCAACGCCTGTAATAATCGGTCCCATAGACATAACCTAAAGGGTTTGAAAAAAGTTATCGATAGGAATATTGCGAAATTTTTTAACGCGCTGTGCAGGTGTGCCCAAATATAAGAAACCAACAATTTCATCTTCGGTGTTAAGTGATAGCGCTGATTTCAAATGTTCATTTTTTGCGTAACTACCCGTTCGCCAAACACCTCCGAGGCCCAGTGCGAATGCAGCTTGCTGCATTGCCATAACAGCGCAGCCTGCCGCTTGCACTTGTTCAACTCGGGGTACTTTTGCATGTTGTTTAACTTTTGCAATACAAACAATCACCATAGGCGCCCGAAGAGGCAGTTCTTTTGCGCGAGCCAGAGTTTTCTCATCGGCATTGTCTGCCAACGCAGCTTGATAGTACATCTCACCGAGCTTAATCCGATCATCGCCTTCTACAATTAAAAATTGCCATGGCTTCAGTGATGCGTGGTCCGGCACGTTTAATGCTGCTCGCTGAATTATTCCTAATTGAGATAATGTCGGACCAGGCGTAGTTAATTTACTGTCTGATTGTCTTTCGAGAAGTAGTTCTATGGCGTCCATAATGTCTTAAATAGAGAGTAATGTCGCCACAGAATAACAAATTGGTTTAAGATGTTCGAACAATTATCACATCAATTTATAAACCTTTATCTATCATTTAATAGTTCGCTTAATAAAGTGATCGATACTTGTATAACGTCCTCCGCCTGTCATCAACAAACTCATTAGTAATGCAAAGTATATAAAACCAAATTCGATGCCATTATTTAGAATCACGATATTGCCTTTTTCTAATAAATATTCAGGATAGCCATGCGTCTCGATTAACTCTTTAATGCGTGATAAACGCTCGGCGGCTTCTTTTGAATTTGTCAAACTCTGCTCGGCACCAGGAATACTTAACCAATTAAGTGGCAATGCTGCACTTGTATCAGGGTTTGTTGGTGTAACCGCAAACCAGCCATTGTCCGCATGCACCGTTATCATTGCAACTAACATAGTGACGATAAGTGGGATCGAGATAAGCCGTGTAAAGATGCCAACTAACAAAAACCAACCACCCAAAAATTCAGTCCAACCAGCTAAAAATGCGAGCAAATCTGGAAATGGTAAACCAAGTCCCCATTGTGCATTCCCAAACCAATTGACCACGTTCGGATCGGCAAGTAACAAATCAATGCCCGATGCTTCATCCGAGCTCATTCCAAGCTTACTATATCCGGCAACGATAAACACGGGAGCCAGAATCAAACGGAATAAAAGTGGCGGTATTCCGTCAAATAACTCGATTTTTGATTGCATGTATTTCGTTGTTGTTATTAAGAGTTGATTCATAGCTGCCTCATTCGTTATAAAAAAAGGAGTACACATGTACTCCTTTTCTTTAAGACCGTTCGCCGACGTTTTTTATTTCAGCACTTGGTTAAATCGTTCGAGCGATTTGCAATGCTTCAAATATAGCACGTTTCGCATCAATCGCTGCGGCAAGCTTTGCCCCACCAATTACATGCACATTGGCTTTTTCTTTAAACTCAGAAAAAACGTCTTGGTTAGACTCTTGACCAATACATGCGATCACTGTATCGGCTTTGAGTGTTTTGCGTTCGCCATCAACCTCTATCACTAATCCGTCGCGATTCAACTCAATGTATTGACACCCTGCAATTTGTTCCACTTGTTGTTGCTTTGCAACAGCGCGATGGATCCAACCAGTTGTTTTTCCAAGATCCGCACCAAAGCGTCCAGGACTTCGTTTTAGCATGGTTATATTGCGTTTTACGATGTGTTTGTGTTCAGTCACGTCAATCGCCCACTGTTGTTTAAACTCAGCAATAGACTTGTTCTTCGGTTCAGTTAAAAATGCGACCATGTCAAAACCAATACCACCTGCTCCCAATATGATTACATTTTCTCCAACTGTTGCCTCACCGCGGATAACTTCATCATATGGAATTACTTTTTGACCATCTTTTATTTCAAATGACGACATGCGAGGACGCACACCTGTTGCAAAAACCACATCATCATATTCATTCATCATTGAGTCGGTAAACTCTGTCGACAACTCAATATTGACATTTTGTTTTGCCAATTCAGATTCAAAATAAGCAAGTGTATAGTTAAAATCTTCTTTACCTGGCACCCGCATCGCCAAATTAAATTGACCGCCCATCTGTGCTTGGCGGTCAATGAGTGTCACATTATGACCTTTTTCACCGAGGTAACATGCCGCTGCCATTCCTGCTGGGCCTGCGCCCACTACGAGCACATCCTTTTTAGTTGTGGTTGGCTCAAGCGCATAATCAAGTTCAAATCCAGCACGCGGGTTTACTAAGCAAGTTGCACGCTTTCCTTTGAACACATTATCTAAACAACCTTGATTACACGCGATACAAACATTAATGTTATCTGACTTATTCTCTTTATACTTGTTAAAAAACTCCGCATCAGCGAGTAACGGACGCGCCATTGAGATTAAGTCTGCTTTTTCACTTTGCAAAATCGAATTAGCAAGCTCCGGCGTGTTTATTCTATTCACGGCAACAACAGGTGTTTGCAAATTATTTTTTAGCAATTGCGTTGCACTCACAAACGCACCTTGTGGCACCATGCTTGCAATCGTTGGTACGCGTGCTTCATGCCAGCCAATACCGGTATTAAATATATCGACTCCTGCTTCTTCAAGCGCGTGGGCTTGTTCTAGTACCTCAGCTTCGGTTGAACCACCATCAACCAAATCAAGCACAGATAAGCGAAATATAATAATAAATTTATCGCTCACGCGCGCTCTGATTGCGCGTACTATTTCGCACGCAAATCGCATGCGGTTTTCATTGCTTCCACCATATTGGTCAGTGCGCTTATTGGTTCGAGGTGCCATAAACTCATTGATTAAATAACCTTCTGAACCCATTACTTCAACACCATCATACCCAGCCTTTTCAGCAAGGTACGCTGACTTAGCGAAATCTTTGACGGTCGAACGTACTGCACTTGTTGTCATTTCTTTTGGCGTGTACGGATTAATTGGAGCTTTTATCGCACTCGGCGCTCGATTAAACGGATGATACGCATAACGACCTGCATGTAATAACTGTAACGCTATTTTACCGCCATGTTTATGCACTGTACTGGTGATTGGTTTATGCTTAATAACATCGATAAACGAGTTAAACGATGACGCAATCGGCGTAAGCTTTCCGGTCAGGTTGGGGCTAAATCCCCCTGTGATAATAAGGCCTACGCCTCCCTTAGCGCGTTCTTCATAAAACGCAGCTAAACGTTTCGTGTTCCAAAAACCTTCTTCTAAGCCAGTGTGCATCGACCCCATGATCAAACGATTGCGAAGGGTCGTATGTTTCAATTTTAATTCTTGTTCTAACATGTATAGTCTCTACTGGTCGTACCTCAAACAACTTTAACTGGTTAAACCAGTTAAAGCAAGTGATACCTCTGCCTAGACTATAGTTCATTTATACTTAGTTACTATTTTAAGTTTGTATTCGTTGAGTGATACGATTAAAGTAAACTAATAGTAATGGGTATTCTTCTTGGTACCTTTAAATATCTAAATTTAAGGAATTAATTTTGTTTAAGAAGTTTTTCATCGGGTGCTGGGACGTTTTAAACTTTTCACGCCGTCTGGTGCTTAATATTATTTTCTTTTTCATTTTGTTGGCGATTGTTATTTCAATTTTCTCAAGTGATGATGAAATTGTCATCGAACAAGACTCAGCATTAGTTTTGAGCATTGCAGGAAACATTGTTGAGGAAAAAACCTATGTTGACCCTGTACAAGCAGCGCTCAATGACTCAATGGCAAATAATAACGAGCCGCCAGAAGTATTATTAGACGACATTCTAAAAGTCATCAAATCTGCACAAAAAGATAAACGAATTAAAGTACTGGTACTTGATTTGCAAAAGATGCAAGGTGCACATTTAAATAAAGTTAAAGCAATCGTCAAACAACTAAAAACGTTTCAAGCGGCTGGTAAGCAAGTTATTGCGTACGGAGACTATTACTCTCAAGCACAATACTATATTGCAAGCACCGCCGATCAAGTTTTAATGCATCCGTATGGTGCAGTTGATATCTCAGGGTTTGCATCCTACCCTCTTTATTTTAAAGATGCCATCGACAAACTTTCGATTTCGCAGCACATTTTCCGCGTCGGAACATTTAAGTCTGCTGTTGAGCCGATGTTACGCAATGACATGTCAGAAGAAGCAAAAGAGGCTAATCGCGCTTGGCTTGCAGCGTTATGGAAGGAGTACAAAACCGACGTTGCTGCAAACCGTCAATTTGATATCGCGAATTTTGACGAAGACATGACTGTATTTAAAGAAAAATTTGCAAGTGTTGGCGGCGATTCAGGACGTTATGCAAAAGAAAACGGCTGGGTTGATGAATTGATTAGTAAAGATCAACTACGAAACCGTCTTATAGAGTTAGTTGGTAAAAATACGTCAGGTAAAAGTTACAAACATGTCTCGTTTAAAAACTATTTGAAGACGATTAAACCACCATTTCCAGTCGAAAACCCTATCACCGAAAAAGTGGCCGTAGTTGTCGCTAAAGGTAATATTGTTGATGGAAAACGTAAAGCTGGACAAATCGGTGGCGACTCGACTGCGGCATTACTACGTAAAGCCCGCTTAAATGAAAAGGTTAAAGCGGTTGTACTACGTATTGATTCGGGTGGTGGTAGCATGTTCGCCTCTGAAGTGATTCGTGCCGAAGTACTCGCCTTAAAAGAAGCCGGTAAACCAGTCATTGCATCTATGGGGTCCGTCGCAGCATCTGGCGGTTATTGGATTGCCAGTGATGCAAATGAAATATGGGCGGCACCAAGCACAATTACCGGATCAATTGGTGTATTTGGTACATTAATGACCTTTGAAAAGTCACTTGCGCGTCTTGGTGTTTATTCTGATGGGGTTGCAACGACCGATATGGCATCGTTTAGTATGTTACGCCCTCTTGATCCTAAGCTCGGTGAAATTATTCAAATGTCAGTTGAAAGCGCCTATGATCGCTTTTTGAACGTTGTTGCTCAATCACGTGAGATGACGATAGAAGAAGTAGACTCTGTTGCACAAGGCCGTGTCTGGATTGGCACAAAAGCGCTTGAATTAGGTCTGGTAGATAAATTAGGTGACAAGCAAGATGCGATTGCGCGCGCTGCTGAACTAGCAAGCCTTAATTATTATGACGTAATCACCATTACACAAGACCTCACACCCCATGAGGCCTTAATGCAACAATTGTTTAGTAATGAGCAAGTTAAATCAATGACAGCCTCTTGGTTTGGTCAAGATGAATACGCGCCAATTAAACGCAGCGTATTTCAAGCGGCAAATCAGGTTAAAAATGAACTGGCTAGTTTTGAAAATTACAATGACCCAAATGGGGTCTATGCTAAGTGTTTAGTGTGTTCTATAAGTAATTAACTTAACAATCTTAGTGTTTAGTTTATAATGGCCTAATCAATTGATTACGCCATTTTTTTTATGAAAAGAAAACGCATTTATATCGCCTACACAGGCGGTACAATCGGTATGAAAAAATCAAGCCAAGGATATATTCCCGCAGCCGGTTATTTAACAGAAACAGTGCAAGCAAGTGCCGAGTTTAATCGCAGTGAAATGCCACTTTTTGACATACACGAATACCAGCCCCTCATCGATTCGTCAGATATGTCACCGGCACATTGGCAATTGATCGCTGACGATATTAAAGATAAATATGCCGACTATGACGGCTTCGTTGTGCTTCATGGTACCGACACTATGGCGTATACTGCAGCCGCACTGTCATTTATGTTTGAGAATTTAACCAAACCTGTGATCGTGACAGGTTCACAAATTCCATTGTCTCAACTTCGCTCTGACGGCCAAGTGAATTTATTAAATGCCATGTACCTTGCAGCTAACTACCCGATTGGTGAAGTAAGCTTATTTTTTAATAATCAATTATTTCGTGGAAACAGAGCAACTAAAATGCACGCCGACGGGTTTGACGCATTTGGCTCGCCAAATCTTCCTGCCCTTGCGACTGCCGGTATAAATATAGAATTAAACGAAGGTGTGCTGAGTCCAAATTTAAACGATCAATTAGAAGTGTGCCCTATCACACCGCAACAAATCGCAGTATTACATATTTACCCTGGGATCTCGTTGGACCTGATCCGTAGTATGCTCACCGACGACGTAAAAGCTCTAGTACTGCTTAGTTTTGGCGTCGGTAATGCACCGCAAAATAAAGCAATGTTAACGTTATTTTCAGATGCTGCTAAAAATGGGCTGGTTATTGTCAATCTAACCCAGTGTCTAAAAGGAAGTGTCAATATGGGCGGCTATGCAACAGGAAATGCGCTATTAAATGCGGGGGTGATTTCTGGTTATGATATGACGCTTGAAGCGTGCTTAACCAAACTGCACTATTTACTCAGTCAACAGCTTGAGATAGAGACAATTCGTCACTTGATGCAAGATAATCTGCGCGGTGAACTATCTCGCTAAAGAAAGGGTTCAGATGAATAAAAAACGCGACCTAGTCGCGTTTTTTATGCTCAAGTGCAACCGAATTAATGCAATAACGAGTGCCCGAAGGTTGCGGCCCATCGTCAAATACATGACCTAAGTGGGCGTCACATTGATTACATCTTACTTCTGTTCTAATCATGTTGTGCGATGTATCTTGAATATAATTAATTGCGCCCTTAACAGCATTTGAAAAAGCAGGCCAACCACAACCCGATTCAAACTTAGAATCACTATCGAACAAAACTTGTTGGCAGCACACGCAACGATACACGCCGTCTTCAAAAAACATATTATATTTTCCTGAAAACGGGTATTCGGTACCGCCATTGACGCAAACTTGAAATTGTTCAGCGGTTAAATGTGTCTGCCATTTTTTATCCATTAGCGCACCTTAGCGTCTATGATTGCAAGGTCAGTTAAGTGACACGGTTCGCCTTGATGAGTTTTAATACCATGCTCGCCAAAGTAATCACGCTGTGCTTGAACGAGATGACCATTGCTTGGTGTAGTTAATGTTGCGATATATGTTTGTGATGCACCAAGTACAGGAAATGCTAAGCCTGTTTTAAGGGCTTCACCTGCTATTTCGCGAAGTGCATTAACTTCATTTTGCATATTATCAATAAATTCGTTACCCGCAGCAATTTGGTCAAGATAATCTGCACGGATAATACAACCTGCACGCCACGTTTGCAGCGTTTTAGCTAAATCAACTTTCCATTGATGCGAACGCGATGCACCTTTAATAAGCGCAAGGCCTTGGCGATAACACAATAAACTCGCTAAATGGAATGCCGACTTTAACTTAGCTAAGTCGATTTGTGTTGAACTGACAGCTTTTTGTTGATACGTCATTTCTAGCGATGCGAGGGTATCATGGGTATTTGTTAGGTGACGTGCTTGCACGGCCGCGACCAACGAAGGCACAGCGATGCCAAGTTCAAGTGCATTCTGTGCTGTCCAAAGACCTGTGCCTTTAGCGCCAACCTTATTATCTATTAGATCAACGATCGGTGTTTGGTCTTTATTTTCAAGCGTTAAAATATGACTCGAAATAGACAACAAATAACTGTTTAGTTCACCCTCTGACCAAGTATCAAAAATTTGTGCAATTTCTTGAGGCGATTTGCCGCACCCCAAGCGCAGTAAATGGTACATTTCGGCTATAAGCTGCATTAACGCGTATTCAATGCCGTTATGCACCATTTTAACAAAATGACCACTAGCTGATTGACCCACGCGTGCAAAACACGATTCACCTTTAAAACTTGCGGCCACTTTTTCAAATGAAGGGATAATGCGCTCCCAACCGCCTTCAGAACCACTTGCCATCATAGCTGGACCGTGGCGGGCACCTTCAGCACCACCTGAAATACCCATAGTGGCAAACTCGAATTTATTTTGATATTTAAGCTTCCGCGCAATGCCGTCTTTGTAATTGCTGTTACCACAATCTATGATGATGTCGTCGACTTCGACGCCAGCTTCAATTAAGTCCATACATACACGATCAACTAACTCACCTGCCGGTACCAATAATAATATTGAACGCGGGGTATCAAGACGCGAAATCATATCTCTTAATTCAGATACAACATGTAATCGTTCTGCAAAACCTTCTTTTTTAGCAAGACTCAATAGCTCTTCACCGGCATCTGGGTTGTTGTCATACGCCACTAACGTTAAGCCCTTTTCAATTAAGTTTAACGCTAGGTTTTTGCCCATTACGCCTAATCCAACAAGTGCTACTTGCATAGAAAGTATCTCCTAAATTCAGAGTATTGTGTAATTACAATGGTATTAGTATATCAGTTGTGGTTGAACAGGATGAAAATTAAACAGTGATTTTCGTACTATTCGTTAAAAAAGTCATTATGAATAATTTTCTAGTTCAGTCTTATTCGGCGGCATTATAGGACTTTTGTCCTCACTTGCAACGAAAAGACTAAAAAAAATTAATTAAAACTTTAGCGCCTAAACACCTTATTTTTAATAGCTCCGCACTTATGACAGCGCTCGCCATTACTTGCAACACGCATTCATAAGGACACTTGTCCTTATGCTATACAACGGCGAAAACCCATTCGATTACGTACACTTTTATTTACATCAGTTCGTTTATCAATTTTTGAATATTGACTCATCACTGACACCGGTGTCATAATCCTGCCATATTAATCCTTTACAAAGGAACGCGTTCGTTATTAAAGTAGTAGCGAATTCAAAACTAACAAGCAATAGCCTACAGGAGCTCCTGATGCCTAGACGTACGAAAATCGTCGCAACCCTTGGACCTGCAACCGATCGTGATAACAACCTTGAAAAAATTATTAGAGCGGGTGCCAACGTTGTTCGTCTAAACTTCTCTCACGGCGTAGCACAAGATCATAAAGACCGCGCAGAACACGTTCGCGCAATCGCAAAAGAACTAAACCAACATGTAGCAATACTTGCCGATTTACAAGGCCCTAAAATACGCGTATCAACGTTTGCTGACGGTAAAGTAAATTTAGATGTTGGCGCTAAATTTACACTTGATGCTGAATTAGGTCTAAATGAAGGCCACGTTGGCGCTGTTGGCATCGACTATAAAGAACTACCGCAAGATGTAAGCCCAGGTGATTTACTGTTATTGAATGACGGTCTGATCCAACTCACTGTTGATGAGATTGATGGCCAAAAAGTTCACTGTACAGTGACTGTTGGTGGTGTGTTATCAAATAATAAAGGGATTAATCGTCTCGGCGGTGGCCTGACTGCGCCGGCATTTACTGAAAAAGATAAACAAGACCTTATTACAGCAACCGAAATTGGCGTCGACTATATTGCCGTATCATTCCCGCGCTGTGGTGACGATATGCGCTATGTGCGCTCTCTTGCCGAAGCAGCGGGTTCAAATGCGCAACTTCTTGCAAAAGTAGAACGTGCGGAGGCTGTTGCAGATCAAGAATCAATCGACGATATTATTCTCGCGTCTGATGCTGTAATGGTTGCCCGTGGTGACTTAGGTGTTGAAATTGGTGACGCTGCCTTAGTCGGCAAGCAAAAACTGATTATTAGTCGCGCTCGTTCTCTAAACCGTGTCGTGATTACCGCAACTCAAATGATGGAGTCGATGATCGATAACCCTATGCCAACGCGTGCTGAGGTTATGGACGTAGCTAACGCGGTTCTCGATGGTACCGATGCAGTTATGTTATCTGCTGAAACAGCGGCCGGTGACTATCCTGAAGAAACTGTTGAAACGATGGCACGCGTTTGTGTTGGTGCTGAGTCACAACCGCAAACAAATATTTCTAAGCACCGCTTAGATTGTATGTTTGAAAACACATCTGAAACGGTAGCCCTATCAGCAATGTATGCAGCAAACCATTTAGATACAGTGAAAGCAATCGTGGCGCTTACAGAATCAGGTAGTACCGCAAAATTAATGTCTCGCATTAGTTCTGGCTTACCTATTTTTGCTTTATCTCGACACAAATCAACTTTAGGGCAAACAGCGCTTTATCGTGGTGTCTATCCAGTTTATTTTGATTCAACAGAATATGATAAAGGTTCTATGGTCAAACAAGCAATCAATACGCTTGTTCAAGCAGGTCATTTAGAATCGGGCGACAAAGTTATTTTAACGCATGGCGATGCCATGGAAACAGTCGGTGCAACCAATACACTAAAACTCGTTACGGTTGACTGATTAGTTAAATTCAATTTCACATTACTTGACCAAGCCAGCAAATAAGCTGGCTTTTTTGTGATATATTTACACGATGACAAAGCAAGATTTAATATCATGAAAAGATTAGCAATTTTGACATCAGGTGGGGATGCGCCAGGAATGAACGCTGCGATTCGAGCGATCACATTGCGCGCTCTGCAAGAAGATATCGAAGTTATCGGTGTTATCGGCGGCTATAATGGCCTACTCTCTCAGGAATACATCCAGTTAACCAATGCCACAGTCGACGATATCATAGGTCTCGGCGGTACCATTCTAAAATCTGCACGCTGTCGCCAAATGAAAGAAGAACACGGCCCGCTACTCGCAGCAAAAGCACTCGACGCGATGGACGTTGACGCATTAATTGTCATAGGTGGAGACGGTAGTTTTCGCGGTTGTAGTGCCATACTGAATCATTGGCAAGGAAATATCATTGGCGTTCCGGGCACAATCGACAACGACATTAATGGCACTGATCAAACAATTGGTTTTTGGACTGCCGTTGATACAGCAGTAGAATGTATTGATAAAATACGTGACACAGCAAACGCTTTTGAACGCCTTTTCATTGTTGAAGTAATGGGGCGCGATTGCGGCTTCATTGCAGTTGAGTCGGCTGTAGCCTCTGGTGCAGAGCATATAATTTGCAAAGAAATAATCTCGAACGAATCCGAATTTCTAGAAAACTTAGTACAAGGCTTAAACTCGGCAATTACAGCGCATCGTACTACTAGCTATGTCATTGTTGTTGCCGAAAACTCATTGAGCAAAACTGCACAGGAACTAAGCCACTATCTCGAACAACATACGAATACAGATTGCAAAGTTGCTATTCTAGGTTATTTACAACGTGGAGGTAGTCCTGTGGCTAGTGATCGCGTGCTTGCAACCAAACTTGGCGTTGCAGCAATCAATACCGTATTGTCACGAAATTCAGGTGTCATGGTTGGCACTGAGCACGATCAGATTTCATATACGCCATTTAGTCAAACTAGCTACAAAAATACCAGTAATCAGGCTCTCATCCGTCGCCTAAACGATTTAAACTTTAACTTGTCGTAACATTGCTGTCAGGGGCAGCAACGCGATTAACTGGCGAGCGCTGCCTTGACTTTATCACGATAGCTGCGGCTTACTTTTAACTCTTGGCCATTATCGAGTACCAAAATGTACTCTCCACTGACTTGAGTCACTAATTTAGCAATCTGCTTAGAATTAACAATGGCACTGCGATGCACTCTCACAAAGAGCTTTGGATCCAATTCTGACTCCAACTCTTTCATTGTTTTACGTAAGATATGGGTTTTACCGTCTGAGCAGTGCAGACACATATAATCTCCAGCCGCATCAACCCATTGAATGGTCGATACCTGAACGCGAACAATTTCGCCCTGCTCTTTCACCGCGAGTGAATCAGGATAGCGGCTTTCATCGAGCTTTTCTCCTGATGCGAGTTTCTTTAATATTTCCTCACAATTATTTCCTGTAATACCTGCTACAAATGTCGCAAGTTTCTTTTTGTGAGAGTTATCTTGTTGTGATTTTAGGAATGTTTGCACCTTTACAACCGCCTTTTGTAGTCTCTTGTCGTCAACGGGTTTTAATAAATAGTCGAGAGCATGGATCTCAAATGCATCCACTGCATATTGATCAAATGCTGTCACAAATACAATCGATGGCATATCGAGTGGCAGCTCTGCCAACTGTTTAACAACTTCAAAGCCTGACATACCAGGCATTTGAATATCTAAAAAAATTAAATCGATCGCATGCGTTTTACATTTTTCTATTGCCTGCACACCATTGCTGCATTCGGCAATCACCTCAATATCTGGATAGTCCGTTAATCGGATCGCAAGACCCTTACGTGCTAACGGCTCATCGTCTACGATTAAGGTTTTTATTGTGGTCATAATTACTCGCTTTTTTCGAACGGGATACGAATATTAACTCGCAAGCCTTGCGGCACATTAGAGGATAGTACAAATGAATAATTATTATCATACAAAGTGTGTAATCTATCTTTCGTATTTGCTAAACCCACGCCAGAAGTATCGAGTAATTTACCATCTTCGATTGAGGCACCTGGCCCGTTGTCATTAACTTCTAACAACAGTTCATTGGCAAATGTTTGTGCTTTAATCGTGATAGTTCCTCCCTCTTCCAGTACAGCAATTGCGTATTTTATCGAGTTTTCAATCAGTGGCTGGAGGATCATTGAAGGTACGAGCGCTTCTTTAGCATCGTCGGTAATATCGATTTCAATTGAAAGCCTATCTTCAAAGCGCACCTTCTCAATATCTAAATACAGCATAAGTGCATGAAGCTCTTGCGACAATGGCACTTTTTTAATTGGATCAGTGTTTAGAGTGTAACGTAAGAATTCGCTTAAACGCGAGACCATTTGGTTCGCATTTTTATTTTCTTCAACCAAAATAAGTGTTGAAATCGCATTAAGTGTATTAAACAAAAAATGTGGATTTAACTGATAGCGTAACATCTTTAATTGCGCTTCGTGGGCCATTGTATTGGCGCGCAACGCTTTTTGTTTTTCACTTTGCAGTAATTGGTAGTATTTAATGCCAAAGTACAAACCACTCCAACACAAAACAATATAAACTGAGTCTAGGCCTTGCTTAAAATAGTAAAACCATTCATCAGGTCGGTAACCATGGCGATAAATTTCCCATAAATTGAATTTTTGAATTACCGCCCAAATGGTCCCTGTAAAATAAGACGCAACAAAAACGACAAAAATTAAAACGAGCGGCTTTGAGTTCCAAATTCTGCGATACAAATAGCGTAGAGGAATTGTGATTAAACAGCCCGCATACGCATTCAATACGATAACAAATACATAAATGTCACGCATCTCGAATACTTTTGAGCCAATATAGTTTACCAGTGCATAGCCTACCCAGCCTGCAACTTGCAACACCCAAAAAAACTTTTGTCTATCCTCGACGAGTTTTTGCCAAATCAAAATATATATAACAGCCTTACTTTTTCCATAGTTTCATTATAAGTAGCTGAATTTAATTAGCACTGTAAACAAACTGATAAAACCGACACTTTATCGCATCAAAAAAGCCGATTGTGAAAATCGGCTTTTTATACGGTACTAAACTTACATTTAGCCTAACTTATCCGTTGCAACACTGTACTTTGGATCTTCAATGAGGTTGACCTCAACAAGATCATCAGCCTGGCTTAGTAAACGCGTACATTCTTTACTAACGTGTCTTAAGTGCAATTGTTTACCCGCCTTTTTATACTTCTCTGCAAGACTGTCGATGGCCTCAATCGCACTATGATCAGCCACTCGGCTATATTTAAACTCAATAATGACATCTTGCGGATCATTTTTAATATCAAACAATTCAATAAAGTTTTTGACCGAACCGAAAAATACCGGGCCATGTAGTTCATAGACTTTTGAACCATTTTCATCAATATAAGCATTGGTATAAATGTGCTTTGCATGCTCCCAAGCAAATACAAGAGCCGATACAATAACACCAACACACACAGCGATGGCAAGGTCGGTTATTACTGTCACACCAGATACCAAAATAATCACAAATGCGTCTGTTTTCGGCACTTTTCTCATGATACGAAAACTTGACCACTCAAACGTACCAAGCACAACCATAAACATCACACCAACCAATGCAGCCAATGGGATCATTTCAATTAAGCTTGCCGCAAATAAAATAAACGCCAGTAACATTAATGCAGCTGTGATGCCTGAAAGACGAGAACGACCGCCCGAGTTAATGTTAATCATTGACTGACCAATCATCGCGCAGCCGCCCATTGCACCGAAAAAGCCACAAGTGACATTTGCAGCACCTTGACCAACGCATTCTTTATTGCCGTTACCACGTGTTTCGGTAATTTCATCAATCAGGGTTAACGTTAAGAGAGATTCAATCAAACCAATTGCAGCTAACACAAGTGCGTATGGGAAGATGATATACAAAGTTTCTAATGTAAACGGTACATTAGGAATGTGGAACTCAGGTAAGCCACCGGCCATCGTCGCATTCACATCACCTGTCATATCTTTTAGGAAATCAACAACTGTTCTTGCTTCGAGATCTAAACCAATAACTAAGCCCGTAACGACCACTATCGCCGCCAATGAAGACGGCACCGCAGTCGTCAGTTTTGGTAAAAAGTGAATAATCGCCATGGTTAATGCGACAAGGCCTAACATGATATACATGGTCTCCCCCTGCATCCACTGCATTACGCCATTGGCATCAGGCTCTTTAAATTGACCGAGTTGCGCCAAGAAAATAACAATGGCTAACCCATTAACGAAGCCGAGCATAACTGGATGCGGTACCATGCGAATAAACTTACCGAGCTTAAACACGCCCGCTAAAATTTGTAAGACCCCCATCAGCAAGACAGTCGCAAACAGATATTCAACACCATGTTCGACTACTAGGCTTACCATAACGACCGCAAGTGCACCAGTTGCACCTGAAATCATACCGGGACGGCCGCCAAACACGGCCGTAATTAAACCAACGATAAATGCGGCGTATAAGCCTACAAGTGGCTCAACGTGCGCAACAAACGCGAACGCAACTGCTTCAGGAACCAGTGCAAGTGCAACTGTGAGTCCAGATAGAACGTCATTTTTTGCAGAGCTTGGCGCTCTACTGAGTAAATTAAACATGGGTCTCCTACACGACTTCGTGCTAGTTACTTTTCACAAAACGAATGTAAAAAGATTAGTTTAGACTTATTTTTAAGGCCGCGCATTATAGCAAAGTAACCTTTTTATAACAATTAGCGAAGATAGCTGAACAGCTTAATTTTTATGGGGTAGTATAGACACAGAAGATTAGTTGTAGTTTATGCGGAGTCACCTAAAAGCAACTCCACATTAAGGGATGTCGTTTACAACGGTAACGCTGTACTTCGTTTTACACACGTCATCGTCACGTTTGAGTGAACTTCTTGCACGTAATCTAAGCTAAGCAGTTTGTCGCGAACAAACTGTTCATAGCCTTCAATGCCTTTAGAAATGATGCGTAACATAAAGTCCATCGTACCAGCCATGGTATAGCACTCAGTTACTTCATCGTAACTCATTATTAATTCTTCAAATTGACCAAGTTGATTACGACCATGGCTCGATAAGCGAACATGGGCATATACCAACATGTCAAAGCCGAGTTTTTTAGGCTCTAAAATGGCAACCTTGCCTTTAATATAACCTTCTTGCTCTAAACGCGAAATACGGCGCCAACAAGGAGACTGTGATAAGCCTACCTTGTCAGCTATTTCAGCTGTAGACAAGCTCGCGTCTTTTTGGATCAACGCGAGAATTTGACGATCGACTTGATTGAGAGACATATTATATTCTTTTATTTAATCCTAAGTGGTTAAATAATACCATTATAATTAGTCTTCGTCTGCTTGTACCACTTGATTATTTTTATTAACCAAATTGGGTCGACGCGGTAAACGGGTTAGTACGCTTTTCATAACCGACCTCAGTGGTTGGTCCATGACCTGGATACACAACATAATCATCGGGCAAATTATAAATCTGCTCAACGATTGACTGTTTTAACTGTGCACTATTACCCATTGGAAAATCAGTTCGTCCAACCGATCCTTTAAACAGCACATCACCAACAAACAAACGTTTACTGTCATGATGAATAAAAATAACATGCCCAGGGGTGTGTCCGGGGGTAAATCGCACTTCAAGCTCAGCATTGCCAACCGTTATTAATTCACCATGTTGCAGCCATTTATGTGGCCGAAAGGGTTGCGTCAATGGGAAGTTAAACATCGCACTTTGTTGATCAAGTGCGTCAAGCCAAAATGCATCCCCTTGGTGAGGGCCTATTATGTCGACTTGATACGCGTCAGCGATAACTTTTGCGCCCCCAACATGGTCTAAGTGTCCATGCGTTAAAAACACGCTTTCTAAACAACAATTGGCATCTGACAATGTCTGCTTTAATCGTTCAACATCACCACCTGGGTCAATCAACGCTGCTTTATTTGTTTCACGGCACACAACTAAACTACAGTTTTGTGCAAACGGGGTGACTGGGATCACACTCACTTCAATAGAACTTGCCACAATTTAATACTCAATTAATACAGGATATTTTAAATAACCACCATCGTAATAGGGTGTTTTTTGATAGAGCCAATTTAAACGCGCTTTCGCACTAGCAGAGAACTCTGGCTCAGCTTTAAGCTTTGCTTCAAACTCGGCCTTTAACTGCGGTTCTTGTTCAAACAGTTTGTTAATAAAGGGGATCAGCGCATAATTTTCTACGTATTCAGTGCGTTGAAAAGACGTATTAAAATAGCCCCAACGCAAAAATGAATCTTCGGCTTCAGGTTGTAATAAGTGAACCGCAAGCTTACCGCGTGGTTGTGCGGTACTGACTTTGTAGTATTCGGTTAATTTTTTATCTGGAATATCAACATATTTAGGTTCAACTGCCACGCGCATTGCACCTTCAAACGGTTCAGAATCAAATTTATAATTTACAAACTCGATTTGTTTTAAGTTTGAAACTTTACCATATACACGTTCCAATTTTATTCCGTGTTGCTGAAGTTTTGCTGCAACCGATGCATATGATTTAGGTAAATAATATGCTGTAGGCACTTTAACCGTTGCAAGCGCCTCTTTTTGCCAATAAATCGGCAAATCTTTTATCAACTCAGGCTCACCGGTATAACGAACTTCCTGTTGCCCCGATAACTTACTGATAAATTTCTCGTACTTGATCCCTTTAAAATCAATATGATTCGGTTTTTTACTATAGCCGCGCTTAACAATAAGCTCACGCGGTCTCACTTCACTTTCTAACTGAGCAGCCCGTCTCAGTGGCTTGTAATGTAAATGCATCGCATCGATGATGCCATCAACAAATACATACGTACCCAAAACTCGTTGCTTATAGGGCTTTAATGAATGGTTTTCGAGCAATATTGTCGGCACATTTGCTAAATCCCCCCAGCCGTTAGAAAATTTAGGAGTCGCAACCCACCCTGCAAGCCCTTGCTTTAAATCTCGTTTATTCATCACAAAGGTGAGTGGCCCCGGAATATGGCCGTAATTTGCGAGCTTCTGATCGATAATCGGGCTAATTTTTTGTGATAATACTTTTGCGATTTGCGGCGAGCTTGATGCAAATTCAGGACTAAAACCATATGTAATATCATATTGATAGTCGGCACCATCTGTTACGTGTAAATCAACATACAAATCGGGTTTGTATTTATTAATGATCGCGATGACGGCGCGTACCCCCGGTGTTTCGAGCTTTGTATAGTCTCGATTTAAATTAAGGTTACGACCATTAGTGCGAAACCCCATGTTATTTGGCCCGCGCTGATTAATGCGATTGTAAGGAGAGCTATTTTCGTGGCCATCTACATTCAAAATTGGCACAAAAAGAAGGTTTACGCGTGATAATATATCATTTCGTTTGCCCTGAACGATGTCACGTAACATCATCAGCACCGCGTCGTTACCATCAATTTCACCAGCATGAATGCCTGCTTGCAACAAAATAGTCGGTTTGCTATTTGATAATTTGCCACCTTGCGCTGCAATCACCATAGGAATTGGTTTGCCTGCGTCACTTTGACCAATATCGATAACTTGAAACTGTCCATTTGATTTAGCTTGTAACTGATTCAAATAGTCAAGGGTTGCGTCATAGCTAAAGGTATCGACACCGAGTGAACGTTCAAATTGAGTTGCTAACGGATTGTGTGGTTGAAAAAAGTTAGTACTCTTTCCCGACCATTGATTAACCGGCGGTAAATGATGGGTTGAGGCCACACTCGCGGCAAACAATAAAGCAGAGATCATAGTTTTATTCTAATTATAAATTTGCTTTAGTTTTTCAAATTATATATTTAACTGCAAGAGAAAGCGGTAAACTGACAATATAGTTTTAAAAATTAATAATAACGATGGATAAAAAACATATTTTTATAACAGGATGCTCAAGTGGCATCGGTTATTTTTGCGCGAAGCAGTTGTTAAGCGACGGATATAAAGTTGTTGCGAGTTGTCGTAAACAAACTGACACCGATATACTGATGCAACAAGGTATTACATGCATTACGCTTGATTTAGCCGACGAGGCAAGTATTCAAGCAGGTTACGACCAAGCGCTCGAATTACTAGATGGACGTATTGATGTGCTATTTAATAATGGTGCATATGGCCAACCCGGTGCTGTTGAAGATCTGCCGACCGACGCACTTCGCCAGCAATTTGAAGTTAACTTGTTCGGGTGGCACAGCTTAACAAGACGTGTCGTCGCGTTAATGAGGCAACAAAACAATGGAGTCATAGTGCAAAACTCATCGGTACTCGGGCTCGTGACTCTGCCCTATCGCGGTGCATATAACGCGAGTAAATTTGCACTAGAAGGCTTAACCGACACGTTACGCCAAGAACTGAGTGACACAAATATTAACGTATGTTTAATTGAACCGGGCCCTATCACCTCAAAATTTAGAGATAACGCGTTAGTTGCGTTCGAAAAATACATTGATATCGACAGCAGTGCTCATAAACAGCATTATGAGAAGCAACGCCAACGTCTGAGTGCAACTAAAGGTCAACAGCCGTTTACTCTTGGTCCAGAAGCCGTTTACGTAAAACTCAAACATGCAATAACCGCAAAAAGGCCAAAGCCGCGTTATTACGTTACTTTTCCCACCTACTTATTTGGCTATTTAAAACGAATCGTCAGCACGCGTATGATGGATCGGATTTTAATCAAATCTAAATAAACGGCATTAAAAAAGGGAGCAAATGCTCCCTTTAAAATCTGATGCTTTTAATCAAAAAAAGCTTATGCAGACAGACCTTCTTTTGCTTTTGCAACTAGTGCTGCGAAAGCTACTTGGTCGTATACTGCGATATCAGCAAGGATCTTACGATCGATTTCTACAGAAGTTTTCTTAAGACCATTGATGAAACGGCTGTAAGAAAGACCATTCTGACGAGCAGCTGCGTTGATACGCGCAATCCAAAGTTGACGGAAAGTACGTTTCTTAGCGCGACGGTCGCGGTAAGCGTATTGACCTGCTTTAGTGATTGCTTGGAAAGCTACGCGATAAACACGTGAACGTGCTCCGTAGTAACCTTTAGCTTGCTTTAATACTTTTTTGTGACGTGCACGTGCGATAACACCGCGTTTAACTCTTGCCATGATTAAAAACCTCTATTAAGCGAATGGTAGCATACGATTGATAAGACCAATGTCGTTCTTGTGAACCATAGTCTTAGGACGTAAGTGAAGCTTACGCTTAGAAGATTTCTTAGTCAGGATATGACGAAGATGTGCTTGTTTACGCTTGAAACCGCCTGAAGCAGTTTTCTTGAAACGCTTTGCAGCGCCACGGTGGCTCTTAAGTTTATAGCCCATTGCAATAACTCCAATTGATATTGCTTTAATATTCGGCAAGCAGGCGAAACACATTACTGTATTTACTTTTCGTTGGCCTAACTTACCACCTAATTACCGGCGAACAATTACTTGTTACTTCTACTTGCCGGCTCAAACATGGTGAAGCCACAATCAAAATGATCGTGGCTTACTTGATACCAAGTTTAATCTTTACACTTACTGTTTTTTAGCAAGTGGTGCCATCATCATTATCATCTGACGGCCTTCAACCTTTTTAGGGAACGATTCAACTTGCGCTAAATCTTCTAGGTCTGCTTTAACTCGATTCAGCAAATCGATACCAATTTCTTGGTGCGCCATTTCACGACCACGGAATCGGATCGTTACTTTTGCTTTGTCGCCACCTTCTAGGAACTTACGTAAATTACGTAATTTCACTTGGTAATCGCCTTCGTCAGTACCCGGACGGAACTTGATTTCCTTTATCTGGATCTGCTTTTGCTTCTTCTTTTGTTCTTTTTGAGCTTTGCTCTTTTCAAAGAGGAACTTACCATAGTCCATCACCTTACATACAGGTGGCTCAGCATTCGGACTGATTTCAACTAGGTCAACACCCGCTTCTTCAGCGTGCGCTTGCGCTTCTCTTAATGAAACAACACCTATCTGTTCGCCTTCAATACCGACTAAACGGACTTCTTTGGCTGTAATATCTTCATTGATACGATTTTTTTGAGCCGTAGTTTGACTCTTTTTGCCGCCTCTAATGGTTCGTTCCTCCACGAAATACCAAATCAATTTGCAAGGTGCGTACTGTACATTATTTATGCGCGCCTTGCACTATTTTTATTTTCTAGTTTTAACTTCTTCGCTTAACTTAGCAATAAAGTCATCTACTTTAAACTTACCTAAGTCTTCACCGGTACGAGTTCGAACTGCCAGCTCTAGTTGTTCGACTTCTTTATCACCAACAACTAACAAGTACGGAATACGTTTTAAAGTATGCTCGCGAATTTTAAAGCCTATTTTCTCATTTCTCAAGTCAGCACAGGCTCTAAATCCAAGTTTATTCAATTTTTCTACAGTTTCACGCGCATAATCTGACTGTTTATCAGTAATATTCATGACAACAACCTGTTTTGGCGCAAGCCATGTCGGGAATAAACCAGCATATTCTTCAGTCAAAATACCAATAAAACGTTCAATTGAACCTAAAATTGCACGGTGGATCATTACCGGTGTTTTACGCTCATTGTTCTCGGCAACATACGTCGCACCTAAACGTCCTGGTAATGCAAAATCAAGCTGTACGGTACCACATTGCCATGCACGGTCTAAACAGTCATATAAAGTGAACTCAATTTTAGGTCCGTAAAAGGCACCTTCGCCCGGCAAGTAGTCAAATTCAATCTCATTTGCTGTTAATGCATCAGCAAGTGCTTTTTCTGATTTATCCCACATTTCGTCATCACCAATACGCTTTTCAGGACGTGTTGATAACTTAACAACGATTTTTTCAAAACCAAAGGTTTCGTATGTATCGTAAACCATCTTAATGCATGACGATACCTCGTCCATCACTTGCTCTTCAGTACAAAATACATGTGCATCATCTTGCGTAAAGCCACGTACACGCATTAAGCCATGAAGCGCACCTGATGGTTCATTACGGTGACAACAACCAAATTCAGCCATACGTAACGGAAGATCACGGTACGATTTTAGACCTTGGTTGAAAATTTGCACATGACCTGGGCAGTTCATTGGTTTAATCGCATATTCGCGCTTTTCAGATTCAGTGGTGAACATTGCATCTGCGTACTTATCCCAGTGACCAGAGCGCTCCCACAGGGCACGGTCCATCATCATTGGGCCTTTCACTTCTTCGTAATCGTACTCACGTAATTTTTCACGAACAAAGTCTTCAAGCTCGCGGTAAATACTCCAGCCGTCATTGTGCCAAAATACCATACCTGGCGCTTCTTCTTGCCAGTGCCATAAGTCGAGTGCTTTACCAATCTTACGGTGATCTCGCTTTTCTGCTTCTTCAAGGCGCTTTAAATACGCTTTTAATTGCTTTTTATCTGCCCAAGCTGTGCCATAAACACGTTGTAGCATTTTATTATCTGAATCACCGCGCCAATACGCACCTGCCACTTTCATAATTTTAAAGTGGTGACAAAACTTCATATTTGGTACGTGCGGACCGCGACACATATCGATGTATTCTTCGTGATGATAAAGTGCTGGCGTATCATCACGACTAATATTCTCGTCTAGGATCTCAAGCTTGTAATTTTCACCACGTGCTTCAAATGCATCGCGCGCTTGTTGCCAGCTACCTACTTTTTTAACTACATCATAGTTGGTTTTAGCAAGCTTTAGCATTTGCTTTTCAAGTGCAACAAGGTCCTCAGCAGTTAAGCTATGCTCCATGTCGATGTCATAGTAAAAACCGTTGTCGATGGTTGGACCGATCGCCATTTTAACATCAGGATAAAGTTGCTTGATTGCGTGACCTAACAAGTGGGCACACGAGTGACGAATAATCTCAAGGCCATCATCGTCTTTTGCGGTGATGATTTCCAAACGACTGTCTTCGCTGATCGTGTCACACGCATCAACGCGCTGACCATTTACACGACCCGCTATCGTTGCTTTAGCAAGACCGGGACCGATGTCATTCGCGACATCTAAAACAGAAACAGGGTTTTCAAATGCTCTTTGTGAGCCGTCTGGAAGAGTAATAACAGGCATGATTTTTCCTTCTACAGTGGTGATGCCTACGCTGCATCACATGCAGTTTTTATAATTAACGTTTAAAAAAGTGAAAACACCCTTACGAGTAAGTATTTTTATCACTTTTTCATAAAAAATAACTTTTGTATTGTAAGGAGCGTTAAAGTTATTTCAAGGTATTTCACTGTCTTTTTGACAAATTATGGCAACACACCATACTTTATTAAGTATATTGCGTTTAGGTTACATTAATGAGAAGTAACAGCCTTGTCGTTTCGACTTTAAATTTGTTTAATTATTGCGCTCCGCCATTTAGCTTTTATCAAGTCGACAGTTGTTATTCAATCGAAAAGTGGACCAGAAAAGAACATTGGTTAAATGATGTGCTTGCAGCAGTAAAGCCAACCATTATCGGCTTTCAAGAAGTCTTTTCGCCCAAGCAACTGGAAAAAAAGTGTCACGCACATGCGCTAAATCATTTCGCAATCGCCGAAAGCCCCGTTACACAAGACGACAACGAGTTTCTTTTTATCAAGCCAGTTGTTGCACTTGCATCGCAATTCCCAATCATTAAACATGAACCATTTAATACATTTAGCGAGTTAACGCCCTTTAATTTACCGATCCCGTTTTCGCGAAAACCAATCAAAGCAATCGTTGAACATCCCAAATTTGGTGAAATTCGAGTTTATGTCGTGCATTTAAAATCACAACGCCCAGCAGATATCACACTCATAAATGAAAACCATGACGTCAATAGTGAAATTGGTCGGCTATTATCCCATCGTCAACGCCAACTCGAAGCATTGCAAATTTACATTGATTTCATGACAACACAAATAGCGCACCCATTACCCACGTTTATCTTGGGCGACTTTAATCAATCAATTTATCACTCTGACTTACACTATTTACTCGACTCCCAAGGCAAAATAAACACCGTACATGATCACCATTTAGTTGATAGTTTTAATTTGACGCAGCAAGGAGACAAAATGCCAACGCATTTCTATCGCGGTGAAGGCAAATGTCTCGACTACATTCTATGCAATAAAACACTGCTAAGCACACTTGCCTGCCACAACGTTAACTATAGCCAATTTGACAAATACATTGATAAAAGCGACGCAGGCTTTGGGCCAACGAGCGACCATGCGTGTGTCTCAATCACCCTATCATAATAACGTTCATAAATGTGAATTAGCTATTTAGTTAAAGAGGGTTTATACTCGCCGAAAATATTTTTCGGGATAAACCTATGAGAACCTGTGGTGTAGAAATTAAAGGCAGTGAAGCACTTATTTGTGTTTTATCAAAAGAAGACGATGTATTCGACATTCGAGATATCCGTCAAACTCGTTTTGTTTTATCAAATGCAAACGACACTGAGTCAGTGCGCAAATTCCAGTTTGATTTCGCCAAACTGATGGAAGATTACCAAGTTGATACGGTTGCCATTAAACAGCGTCCTCACAAAGGCAAGTTTGCCGGCGGCGCAGTCGGTTTCAAAATTGAAACTGCTCTACAGTTAATTGATTCACTTCGAGTCGTACTGTTGAACCCGACAGAAATGAAAGAGCAATTAAAAAAGAACCCGTTACCAATAGATTTTGAAGATACCGGCCTTAAAAAGTTTCAAGAGACCGCATTCGTCTCTGCATACATAGAGTTAACACACCGTACGTACAATAAGGTGTAAACACATTTCAGGACGGGACAAAGCTACTAAAAAAGGCGCCAAATTTGGCGCCTTTTTACTTTTCTATTTTTTCATTTTACTGTGTTATCGATAGCGACCAGTTATGCAAAATACCGATATCACCACGACCTTGGTCATTTACTTCAAGTGACCATACACCTTGGCTGATTTCGCCTTGTACAACATTCAGCACAAATGTTTCGTTAATATCGTCGCTACTGCCGCCGTTTCTTTCATGAACGGTATAGCGGTTGCCATTTGGTGACACCAACGTAATTGTTAAGTCGCTAATATATGTATGAGAAATCTCTACGCTAAGCGACATTTGGAACACATTGCCAGCTTCAGCCACATCAATCGAATCACTGATCCCGGTCTCGTTTTTGTCTGGGATTGCAACTTCAGGACGCGCCTCGTAGTTAATTGACTGCGCATTACTGCTTGTACGAAGCGACCAGTCAACCAATTTGCCTTCGTCATCATTGCCGTGATCGCTCACATGCAATAACCAAACACCTTCACTCTGTTCGCCAGCAAAATCATATAAACTGTATACGTTCACGATATTATCACTCGCGCCACCTTCGCGATCATGAACACGTACGCGTGTGCCCGTCGGTGACTCAAGTTCAACGATCAAATCTTTAATAAAGCTATGCTCGATATCAATCGTTAATTCAACTAATTCAGCACTTTCTTCATTCGCGATATAAATCGCATTTGTAATACCTTGTACATTCTTATCAGGAATCACAATATTAAGCTTTTGTGCAACTGGGTTTGCTGCAATATCAAGTGTCAGCGACCAGCTATTCAATAGGCCTTCGTCCCCTCGCCCACTATCTATCACATGCAGTTGCCAAACGCCTTGTGCATCTTCGCCATCGAACTGGTACGTTGAAAATTGTGCTTTAATGTCATCACTTGATGCACCGCTGCGATTGTGTGCAATAAATTCAGTGCCATTTGGCGACGTCAATACCACAGTCAAATCACCAATAAACGGATGCGTAATATCAAGGTCGAGTGACGCACCAACAATTTGGCCAACTTGAGTATTGTTTAAGCTAGCTAAAATACCATTGTCATCATTATCTGGAATGACTTGGTTGTTTTGCGCTTGAATTGAAAGCTGCTCAGTTGTTTCAGGGATCACACGAACAAGTAATTCGGTCGATTTAGTAATGTCACCACTTTGAGACTCTACTAATACGCGATAGCTGCCGATTGGCGTTTCTTTTGTTGTCGCTATGAGTATTTCTTTACCAAACTCAGTGTCAAGCGTGGTTCCCATAAGCGCTGATTCAATTGACACATCAATGTCACCTTGCCAATCTCTCACGCGGTCAATTTGTAGATCAAATATTGCAGAGTGACCTTGTTTAACAATCACAGATGGTGTTTGAACATGCATTATAAAATCAGCATTTGGGTTAACATACATCATCATACGTTCTAAATTAACGCGTTTACCAGACACTGTTTTATCAGCAAACGCCGCCAAATTATCGCCTGAAGCCAAAATAGCTTCTTTAATGTCAAGGTTGGTCAAACTTGGATTAACCGCTTTTGCCAGTGCATAAGCCCCCGTGACATAAGCAGACGACATTGAGGTCCCAGAAAGCCAGCCATATTGATCATTCGGTTCGGTTGAATAAATACCTGAACCTGGTGCTGCAATATCAATGCTTTGCGCACCGTAGTTAGAAAAGCTCGACATTTCGTCTTGACGATCAGAGCTTGCCACACTTAATACGTTGTCGTGTTGATAAGCCGCCGGATAAATTGGCGATTCATCGCTATTACCACCTTTATTACCCGCCGCAGCGACAAACCCAATATCAAAATATGCAGCATGGTGAATTGCATTATTAAGGCTTCGGCTATATCCGTAGCCACCCCAACTATTATTGATTGCAACAATATTGATGTTGTAAAAACGCTTAAGACCAACAAAATAACTGACGCATGCTATTGCATCTGAAAGACGACCTGTGCCCGCATTCGAAATAAATTTACAACTTGCCAGTTGGACATCTGAAACGACACCCGCAACACCAATCTCATTATTAGCCGTCGCACCGATAATACCGGCGACATGCGTCCCGTGTGACAAATCGTCCATCGGGTCACCTGAGCGGGTAATTGCATTGATGCCGTGTACATCATCAATATAGCCGTTACCGTCGTTGTCATAACCATCATTTGGAATTTCATACGGGTTATGCCAAATATTTTGTTTTAAATCTTCGTGATTGTAGTCAATACCCGAATCAATGATACCAATGACAATGTCTGAGCTGTCTTGTTGCGAACGCCATGCAGACACAGTTTTAAGATCGGCACCAACTTGACCGTTGTCTTGCCCCGTATTTTGATGTGCCCACTGATGATGAAAGTATGCATCATTCGGCAGTGAATCAAAACCCATAATGTAATCTTGCTCTACAAATTCAACCGCATGCTCGCCCTCAAGCGATGCTAACGCCTCATTGATCGAACCGCCATTAAGTGATAAAACCGCGAGCTGTTCATTGTCTAAGCCCACGAGCGCATCATCAATACCGTCACGGTTTTTGTCATTAGTACTTGCGTTAATGCCATTTAGGATAGCTTGGCGATATAGCAAATCAACATTCGGTGCGTACTGCACGATGAGGTTTGATGTATCGCTTGGTGCTGGGTTTACAATAGAATTAAGGTGAGAGTTGGTGTCACTCGCATTTGCGAATGCCGTTGCAGTTAATAGAGAAACTACAGCACAGGTTTTTATTGTCATAATCTATTTCGCACGGTTAAAATTTGGCGACAATATACATTATTTAACTTTGTACGGGCATCGCTATTTTGTGCCAGATTAGGAAACAGAGTAATACTTTATTCTAAATATCGGTAAATTTAATAGTTTCAAGAGGTTAAATTTGGGAATTGGTTTACAATGCGTTACAAAGAAAAACCAGCATGAACACTGGTTTTTCTTATTAAAACAAATTAATGAGTATACGCGTGAGGCATATCTGAATTTGCCATATAACGGTCACGAAGTTTATCATGACGCGATTGCGTTGATACTTCTTTACCATTAATCCAAATTGAATCTACTTTTGTGCTAATTTCAAATGGATCCGCACTCCAAAGGACAAGATCTGCAGCTTGACCTACCGCAATACGACCAGCATCAATGTTAAAAATATCAGCGACGTTTGCTGTAACAGCTTTTAACGCACCTTCAGATGTCATGCCGTAAGAAACAGCATTACCTGCATCATAGCGTAACTGATATAAATTATGACTGCTATCACCTGAAATCGTGAGTGCCACTTTCACACCCGCTTTTTCTAATTCGGCTGCAGAGCTTAATGATGTATTCAGAGAATCAAAGTTGCCCGGTAAGTTTGCCATCGCGCTGATAATCACAGGCACATTTGCCTTTGCAAGCTCAGACTTGATTACAACCGCATCTTTCGCACCAGAGAAAACCATATCTAAGCTATATTTTTCTTTCACTTTCAATAGCTCTAGCATATCTTGAGCACGTGATACACGAATAATGACAGGCTTTTCACCCTTTAATAGCGCGTTAAGAATTTTCTCTTCTTTAGATGGCTCTTTTGCATCTTTCTTCGCTTTCTTATCATCTTTTTTAGGCTTGCTAATTTTCTTATGCTGTTTGTCGAGTTTATCAATAAACTTTTGTAGACCCGTTGCACGAGAACCTTTGCTAGATGAACCTAAATTGACGATAGCCGCATTTTGCGCATCGACTACACTACCAAACTCACCGCTTAAATCGACCGTTGATGACAAGCCAACAAATGGTCCATCACCCCAACCAGGTGCTATCACGTCACGCGTGATACCGCCTTTACGTGCGTACGGAATTAGCGTTGTTTTAGGGTTAAATGCGATTGACGGGTCAAACGTAATGCCACCTTTTTTCTCATTGCCATCGCGAGAGGCCGACACAGCACCCACTTCAACTAAGCCTAGTTGGTTCATGCTACCAATCAGACCCGGTGTTAAAATACGACCCTTTGCGTCAACAATTTTATCAGCATCAAGCTGTAGGTTGCTAATCGCTTTAATTTTGCCATCTTCGATTAATACCGTACTATTTTTTAGCACACCTTGTTCGGTCGCCGTGTGCACCGTTGCATTAATAATTGCCATTGTTTCTGCTGAGACATTGAGTGAACCAGCAAGCGCCACTGCAAGCGCTGAATATTTAATTAATTTCATCGTCACTCTCCTATGGCTGACCTAACATAAAATCACTTTTAGCTTGATACTTTTTATCATTGCGGTCATAAACTTTTGCACCGTCGATAAATACTTTCTCAGCTTTTGCGTATACGCTAAATGGGTTTTGATTCCAAATAACGACATCACCTTGTTTGCCAGACTCAAGGCTTCCTGTTTTGTCGTCAATCCCAAGTGATTTAGCAGCATTTGACGTGATCCAACTAATTGCATGCTGCTCTGAAATATCAAAGCCATTCTCGTTTGCGCGGTACATTACTTTTGCAGCTTCTTGGTTCAAACGCTGAATGGTTGTACCTGAATCTGAGTGAACCACAGCACACGAATTTTTAACCGCATCAACGATAGCAACATTTTCTTGAACCATATCGTAGGCTTCCATTTTAAAGCCCCACCAATCAGGCCAAAGTGCTGCACAACTGCCATTTTCGGCAAGTAAGTCTGCAATTTTATAAGCTTCGATTCCGTGGTGGAATGTACCTGCGTGATAATTAAACTCTTTTGATAGGTCAATCATCATCGCCATTTCTTCAGCTTTATAGCAATGGTTATGGATCATAATTTCGCCATCGAGTACACCGCGTAATGTATCGAGCTTGATATCGCGCTCTGGAGCGTCAACCGCTTTACCCGCTGCATAGTCAGCATTGTATTTATCCCAAGCGCGCTTGTATTCAGTCGCTTCAACCCATGCACTGCGATAGCCGGCCATATTACCCATACGTGTTGATGGCGATATTTTACGGCTGCCATATACACGTTTCGGGTTTTCACCACAGGCCATTTTTAAGCCATAAGGCGCTTCTGGAAATTTCATGCCTTGCATTGTTTGTGACGGCACATTTTTAAGCGTCACACCGCGGCCACCAAATAAGTTAGCTGAGCCCGGTAGAATTTGTAATGAGGTTATACCACCGGCTCGCGCAGTATTAAAACCAGGGTCCTGTGGCCAAATCGAATGTTCAACCCATACGTACGCTGTATTTGGGCTCGTCATTTCATTGCCGTCTTGGTGTGATTCTACGCCCGGGTTAGGATACGCACCTAAATGCGAGTGTACGTCAATAATACCCGGTGTGACCCATTTACCTTTTGCATCAATTACTTTCGCGCCGTTCGCACTCAGATCAGTACCAACACTGGCAATTTTGCCATCAACTATCAATACATCAGCATCATCAAGGCGCTCTCCCGTACCAGTAAGGACTGTCGCATTTTGAATCAACACGTTTGTACGAGGCATCGCCGCATATGTACTTGGGTACGGATTTTTATTAATTGTTATTTTTTCGCCTTGCGGCTCGCTGTTGTTACAACCTGAAATTGCACCAACCATAGCTAGAACAATTGCAGAGGGTAAAAATCTTTGCATTGTTGTTATCTCCCATATTAAATCTAATTTAATGTATCTAAATTAGAGGCTAAATGCACTCGTTTAAGTTGGATTAACAGTTAATTGCGATAATACTAATGCAAAGTCGCGGAATTTTAGTGAACGTAAAAGTTTGTAAAGCGTGTAACCTCTATAACGACACCGTGTAAAAGAGCTTTCTTTTTTCTAGGTCTTTATAAATTGTTAACTTAAATACAGACGCGTAATCAAACGACAAACTTTGCTGATGCTGGGCATTCGGCGCTGAAACACCAAGAGCTAACGCGACCACCTGCTTCATGACACCCGCATGGCTCACACAAAGTACTGTTTTGTCATTATACAGTTCGACTAACTCAGCAAGCCCCCTTTCAATTCGGCTGTTAAATTCAACCATACTCTCACCATTTGGCGGCGTTACCGAATAGGGAGACTCAAAAAATGTTAAAACAGAGCATTCAGTATTTGCAAACAACCTATCAAATTCAACCCCATCCCAATCGCCAAAATTAAACTCTTGCCATTTAGAGTCGATTGTCACTGGTACATTATTCTGCTGCCCAAATAGTTCGGCAAAACGACAACAACGTTTTAGTGGTGAAGATACGATATTATCAACATTAAGATGCGCTGCTGCTGAAAACATCTGCGTTAAACCCGTCTCGGTAATATCAAAGTCTGTTATCCCGCGCAGACACGATTCCCCTTCGGGGAGCCCGTGACGCAAAAAATAAATTGTCGTTTGTTTATTTGATATCAAAAGGTAATCCTGCCACTGTCATCGTCACGCGGTTCATACGCTTTGCAAGCGCTTGATTTAACCAACCTTGCGCATCGGCAAAACGACGTGCTAGCTCATTGTCAGGTGTAATTGATAGCCCAACTTCGTTACTGACAACAACTAATTCGCAGTCTAAGCTGTCAATTGCTTTTAACAATGAGGTTGTTGCTTCATCAATTTGCTGTTCATTATAGTAAAACAAATTATTTAGCCACAGCGTCATGCAATCGATCAAAATAATATGTTCACTGTGATTTAGCTTATTTAATTGTTTTTCAATGAACATGGGTTCTTCAACGATATGCCAATGTGATGGCCGATTATTTTTATGGTGCTTAATTCGCTTATCCATCTCAGTATCGCATGCCTCAGCCGTCACAATTACATAAACATGCTTATTGCTCTGCTCGACAAGACTTTGCGCATAAGAGGATTTTCCTGAACGCACACCACCAATGACTAAATGTTTCATAAACTCCCTTGCAGCAATCGATAGCTTAACGCACAATATACAAAACAAGATTGGAAATCCAGATGTCTAAAGAAAGTCATATCCAACAAAAAATTGATAGCAAAATAAAACCGCTCGGTTCGCTTGGAAAAATAGAGTCATTAGCAAAGCAAGTTGCATTGTTACAACAACGAGACACTCTCACGCTAACTACACCACAATTAATTATTTTTGCCGCAGATCATGGGGTCGCCAAACATAATATAAGTATCGCGCCCCAGCAAGTGACCAGTTTAATGGTTGAAAATTTTTTGCATGGTCGCGCAGCAATAAATAGCTTTATTGCACACCAACCGTGGCATTTAAATATTGTGGATTGTGGCATCAAGTATCCAGTCGAAGATAGCCGTATCATTAATTGTCGCTTAGGCTCTGAAAGCGCAGACATCAGTATTGAACCCGCGTTATCGGATGTGCAAATGGAACAAGCGCAACAGCACGCAGTACAACTTTCAAATCGTTTTACAGATTCTGATGTTATTGCGCTTGGTGAAATGGGCATCGCGAATACAACTTCAGCAACGGCTATTTATTGTAAGTTATTTAATTTTAAAGTAACCGATATTGTCGGCGCCGGAACAGGTATTAATACCCAGCAGCTTTCAGTTAAACAGCGTATTATCGAACAGGCAATACAAAGGAGTTCAGACTCTGCGTCGCTTGGTATCTTAAAGCACCTCGGTGGCTTTGAAATCGCCACCATGGTTTTTTCCCTACTCGAATTTGCAAAGCAAAAAAAACTACTCATCATTGATGGATTTATTGTCACCGCGGCAGCGGCTATTGCATTGCAAATTAATCCTAACATTCGTACCAACTTAGTTTTTGCACATTGTTCAAGCGAACGCGGGCATCGGGTGATCCTCAACCACCTTAACGTCGAACCATTACTTGATCTAGACTTACGGCTAGGCGAAGGCACCGGTGCAGCGCTCACACTCCCTCTGTTACAAGCAGCAATCGATATGTATAACAATATGGCCAGTTTTGAACAGCTCGGGATCTCATTGTGACAAGTATTCGCGTGCAATTTGATACATTTATCATTGCGCTTACATTTTTAACACGGCTGCCGATCCCGATTAAGAATTATAGTGATAGCAAACTGCACTCAAGTGTTGTTTATTACCCGCTGGTTGGCTTAGTCATCGGCGGGTTAATTGCCTTAATATATTCAATTGCGTTATTCGTCTTTTCTGATCCAATAGCAATAATCCTGTCGATGATATTCGGCTTTTATCTCACCGGCGGCTTTCATGAAGACGGCTTAGCCGATGTGTGTGATGGCTTTGGTGGCGGCATAACAGTTGAAAGAAAGCTCGAAATAATGAAGGATTCGCGCCTTGGCACATACGGTACCCTCGGATTAGTCTCGGTTTTATTGCTCAAGTACACTACATTAACTCAATTGAGCGACGTTATCTGTGCCTTAATTGTTGCACATGCAACGAGCAGAGCCTTCGCTGCATCAATCATATTCAGCTCAAATTACGTGCAACTAGACTCTCTCAGTAAAGTCAAACCCGTTGCAAAACAGATGTCAGCTTTTACGTTATCAATTATTTTACTGCAGACAGGTATCGGCCTTATTCTTCTTGGTATGTACTACTCATCGCTGTTCATACCAATTATTTTATTATTTTGCCTCATTGTTATTCGCCAACTACTTATTCGCTGGTTTCATTATCATTTAACTGGTTATACTGGCGACTGCTTAGGCTTTGCACAACAAATTTTTGAAATTACAATTTATCTATTCTTCGTATCGCTAATCAAGGTCTCACTATGACAAGCAAACATGATAAACATCAACAACGACAAGAAAAAATTAAACAACAAGTAGATGAAAAAGTGGCCCAAGCGACCATTGAAAAAGGCCTCTTTTTAGTCATTACCGGTAATGGTAAAGGCAAATCTACCTCAGCATTTGGCACCGTAGCGCGTGCAGTCGGTCATGGCCAAAAAGCAGCCGTTGCCCAATTTATAAAAGGAGGCTGGGAATGTGGTGAGCGAAACCTATTGAGCACACATGGCGTTGAATTTATGGTGATGGATACCGATTTTACGTGGGAAACGCAAAATCGAGACAGTGACACAGCTGCAGCCGAACTCGTTTGGCAGCAAGCAAAACAGGCGCTGCGTAATGACGAACTCGATTTAGTGGTACTCGATGAAATTACCTACATGATAAATTATGATTACATCGCATTAGACGACGTTATAAACGCTATTAATTCACGCCCAAAGGAGCAAACTGTGATTGTAACGGGGCGAGCTGCGCATCGTAGTTTAACCGAACTCGCTGATACCGTTTCTGAAGTACGAAACGTAAAACATGGCTTTGACAACGGCATAAAAGCGCGTAAAGGAATCGATTGGTAATTTTTATTGCCTAAATCGACACAATCTCAGGGTGTAAGATACTCTTTTTTCCCGCTAAATTTTTTCGGCGACATACCTCACACATATTCTTACACTCTGTTATTTTCTGTTTACAGCTTTATTTTCAAAATGAGCAAGAATTAAGGGGAGTCAAATACGATGGAATGAGGAAACCATTATGAAACTTTCAGTAACAATTGCCGCAGCGGCGCTTATCACAAGCTTAAATGTAAATGCAGAATCAAACTACACATTTGTTGCCGCAGACAATCACCCTGGTACACAGCTATGTATGGCAATGACAACAAATAAAGCAATGAAAATGAATAACGCGCTCAAGTTGCACCGTCTCAACAAACGTCACGTCGTTAATACGCTGGAATGCAACAACATGTCTCTTGAAAAATTTGCCAGCGTGTATAATCTCGACAAAACAGGCCGTTTTTTGAATGTATCGCCAAATACGCGTACATCTATTCGAGATATTGCGAAAGCGGATAAAAAACGCGTCATTTATGTATCGGCATCTCGCTAGATACTCTCGCCCCCCCGGCGAACTAAAAAGGAGCTTTTCGCTCCTTTTTTATTGTCTTACGTTAAACAAATGCCGCAATCACACCAAACAGCCCACCAAAAACGCCACCCCAAACAACAAGCCACCCTAAGTGCTCTTTAATGAGTTGCTGAAGTAGTTCTTTAACCAGCTGTGGGGTCAGCTCGTCTAATCGACTATCAATAATAACGGTTATTTTTTCATGTAATTCATCAATCGAATCAGCGCCGACTAGTTGGGTTTTAAGGGTTGTATTAAACTGCTCTGACTCGCTTATCTCAATCAGTGACGATTGCATTTTTGAAATAAACGGCTCTTTTAAAGGTTCTAACACCGCGGTGCCGCCAAACATGCCCAACATCGCGCCAAACTGTGAGTTTTCAACCACATCAACGAGTGAATTGTAAGCGGGGTTTAAATCAGTACTTTCAATAATCGGCCGTAAATCGAGAAGTACTGAATCATCCTGTTTATTGCCTAACAGCAGTTTTTCAATATTCTCTTTTGTAAAAAACTGAGACATAAATAAAGAACGGATTGCCGCTTTAAAGTGTTCAAATTTTTGCGGGATCACACCTGAACCATACAGCAACGGTACTTTTTCAAACAACATATGAACTGCAAGCCAGTTTGTAATTGCCCCTGACAAGGCAAACAAGCCGACGGTAAGCACCACATCCAGTTTTAATAAAAAGCCAACGATAACCAAAGTTAAAGCAATTGCGTTGGTGACCACATGTTTGTTCACTCTTTAGACTCCTAACAGCGTTTTTTTAAAGCGCGCGTATTCTACTGAAACGCCCCGGTAATAAACAAGGACAAATGCGCGTAAAATTAATAATTCATTCGAGTTTAAACACATTAACCTCGATTTATCGTCAAAATCCGGCTTTTAAAACTCATTGTTGCGCTAAATCAAATTTTAAATTAATAAATTAGCCGTGTGGTTCTAGAGATATTTGCCATAATAAGTTTATCAACACTCTTGCTCGGTTTACGCTATGTGGACACAAATACAAGATACTATTAGCCATGCTATAAATCGTCCTTTTGTCATTGAGGATAAACATCAATTATCTACGTCGCATAATATAAACTTATATAAAGTTCATGATGAACACAGCGTATTTTTTATCAAGCTCGCCGACAAACCCTATGCTGAGCAATTTGATGCTGAAGCATTTTGTATTCAAGAATTAATCCAAGAAAGCTTATTTTTTGTGCCCGACTCCATTGTCACTGGCACCACCATGTCACATGCATTTCACGTAATTGAATGGATTGATCTAGAAGATGATTGCTGTGCCACTTGGTATAAGATGGGCGAAACATTAGCCAAAATGCATAAAAAGCACGAACAAGCTATGTTTGGTTTTGAGCAAGATAATTTTATCGGCGCGACGGCGCAGCCAAATCAATGGCATAAAAAGTGGGATGTGTTTTTTTCCGAGCAACGTATTGGTTGGCAATTACAGCTTTTGAAAGAAAAAGGGATCAAAGTATGTGACATCGAACCCTTTATCGCGCTTGTAAAAGAGTTGTTGCACCATCACCATATTAAACCAAGCTTATTGCACGGCGACTTATGGCGTGGCAACGTGAGTTTTTATAAAAACCAGCCGGTAGTTTATGATCCAGCCTGTTATTTTGGTGATCGCGAGGTTGACGTGGCAATGACCGAGCTATTTGGTAAGTTTCATCATGATTTTTACCAAGGTTATCAAAATACATACCCAATAGCACAAGGCTACGAATCACGCAAACCTATCTACAACCTGTATCACATACTTAATCATGCCAACTTATTTGGTGGCAATTATATTGACGATGCCCATAATCAAATTACGAAAATCATTCAAGACAATTGGTAGTGCGTTTAGTCTAATAATAAAGTGTAAGATTAAGCACAAAAAAGGCATTATATTTCACTTTTAGCAACAATTAACTACACTTTAATAAGACAAACTTACCAACGAGGTCGTTATGCGAGACCATAAATTGCAGCGTATTAGTTGTCCTCACTGTGGTCACCATGTGATGGTTGAAATTGACACAACCAGCGGTGACCAAGAATATTATGAAGACTGTGCAGCATGTTGCAACCCAATTCATTTGAACATGCATATTGACAGGGTATACAACAAGGTTGAACTAAATGTAGACAGTGACGACGAGCAAGTGTTTTAAAGCTCTTTGTTCTTCATATAGCGCTCGATCGTTTCAACAATCGTGTATGTTTGTTGGTCGAGTTCAATATTCACGTTATCACCTTCTTTGAGAAGACCGATATTCGTCACTGTGAGCGTTTCTGGTATCAAATGCAAAAAGAAGCCGTTTTTGTCGACCTTCCCCACTGTTAAGCTCACCCCATTAATGGCTATAAAGCCTTTGTGCATAATGTACTTAAGCCATCGTGGCTCAATATTAATATAGAGCGAACAATTGTCTTCGTAATGTTCAATAGAAGTCACAGCAGCAAGAGAATGAATATGGCCAGATACAATATGACCACCTAATTCGGTACCAAAAGTGACTGAACGTTCAAAATTGACCTTTTCACCCTGCTTTAAATAACCAAGATTTGTTAAGCGTAACGTTTCGTCAATAATATCAAAATGCACCTGACCCACAACGTCTTTATTACCAAGTTCATAATGAACCACCGTTAAACAACATCCATTGATTGCAATACTGGCGCCAATATCTAAATGATTCAAGTAATGATCTGGAACCGATATAACAAGTCGTCGTGTTCCCGCTTCATCTTTTACCGCAACAACCGTTGCTTTTGTTTGCACAATTCCCGTGAACATTCGTTTCTTTCCGAGGGTATTTTAAATTACAATGTGATTCTCCTGATTTTAATCACAAAGGCAAGCATGACCTTTAATATTTTAGAGACCCGCAATTTGATAAAACTTGCCGTGCCGGTATTCCTAGCACAAGTAACGCAAATTTTAATGGGAGTTGTGGATACGATGATGGCCGGCCAAGTCAGTCCGTATGATTTGGCAGCATTAGCAATCGCGCTTGGGATATGGAACCCTGTTTTATTAGCGCTGATAGGCGTATTGCTTGCACTCACGGGGATCGTTGCTCAACATTGGGGAGCAAAGCAGTTTGAGTCAATTCGACAAGATTTTTTCCAAGCATTGTATTTATCTGTTTGGCTGGCCATATTTGGTTATGTTGTTATTGGTTTTGCCCATATCCCATTAAATTACATCAAGATGGAGCCCGAAGTATTTGAATTGAGCCTAGCCTATCTAGATTACGTGGTGTGGGGATTACCGGCCTTTTTAGCATTTTGCGTGTTACGTAACATGTCAGAAGGCATGGCCTATACAAAACCCGCAGTGTACATCGCTATGATAGGCCTTGCGGTCAATATTCCCGCTAATTATCTTTTTATTTATGGTGAATTTGGTATGCCGAAACTCGGCAGTGCCGGCTGCGGAGTTGCTACAGCCATTGTTAACTGGGTGATGGCAATTAGCTTATTTATATATGTTTATTACAGTAAACGACTAAAAGGACGTTTTTTATTTAAAAAAATAGAGCCACTTAATTTTGCAGTGCAATTTCAAATATTTAAACTTGGTTTTCCAATTGCCCTCGCCTATTTTTTTGAAGTGACCTTGTTTGCCTGTATTCCATTATTTATTGCACCATTAGGTGCTATTGCAGTATCAGGGCATCAAGTTGCAGCGAGTGTTTCGACAATTCTTTTTATGGTGCCACTTAGTTTATCAATGGCAATATGTATTCGTGTTGGCAACCTTATGGGACAACAAAATTATAAAAAAGTCACAACATGCATTCACACAAGTCTTGCATTAGCTGTAATTGTGTCGGCATTTGTGGCGCTCATTACATATTTAGGCCGAGAATTTATCAGTGGACTATACTCAGATAGTCCTGAAGTATTGGCACTGGCGACTTCGATTTTGATATATGCCTGTTTTTACCAGTTGCCTGATGCATTGCAAGTTGCCTCAACGGGTGTATTAAGGGGTCTTAAGCATACCAAACCTATTTCTTACATCACCTTTATTTCATATTGGTTAGTTGGCTTTTCCCTTGGGTATATTTTAGCGCTAACTGACTACATTACCCCTGCAATGGGGCCGCAAGGCTTCTGGCTTGGCATTATTGTAGGGTTATCGTGTGCGGCCGTGCTACTGGTACTCACATTACGGAGGCAACTTGAAAAAATTACTCTGTTATAGCATTTTTTGTTTATTGCTCATCGCCTGTTCAAAACAACCCTTGGATATCAATGTTGACTACGTAGAGCGGTTACGTAGTCAATTGCCAATCCCAGAACTCGAATTTGTACTACCCCGCTCGCCAACGTCAACACTTCTGAATATCGAAAAAAGTGACACCAACTTATCTTTGTTGCAACTCAACGAGCTCGCGCACTGCAAACTTGCCCAAATTGTTGCCGAGCATAACACGACATTAGGAAAGGTCGCCACGCATGCAAACCGTTTTATATACAATATAGAGTTTCTAAAACATGTTGACACATGCATTATAGGGACCGAAAACGAGCAATTAAAAGCACTTCTTAACCGTGCAAAAAGCGAAAAAATCGCTGCGATTCCAAAGTACTGGCAAAATCTGCTCGCAGGTAGCAGTGAAATAACGACAATATGGACAATCTCACGATTTCCACTTGCAATAGACGTTAACCAAGGTGAGCAAGATACCTTAAATGCATTGAATCAATTAGCCAACGTGTCGCACTCTATAAAACAAAATCAATTTAGTGAAATAAACTCAGAAACGGTCACCGACTCACTTGAAAAACTAAATAACAATCCTTATTTATCAAGCCTTTTTACCGCCATAAAACAACAAATTGGCTATACAAAACTCATCACAGAACAACTTTACAAACACGATTTAGACAAAATATGCGAAACAGGCAAAAGTAATCAAGCAGGAAAAATATTAACCAATATTTTTAGTAAGTATTATGCCAAACAATTACAGCCTTACCACAACCAACTCTTAACTAAATATCAACGTGTTAGAGCCCATCTCGTGACTATCTATTCGCATAAAATCAATAATGCGGCAATCAATAGTAATTTAATAAACGAAATAGAGACCTATGCCGACTTAAAAGCGGTGTCGTTAACACATGTCATTTGGTGGCAAAAGTTGTACAAGAAATGTGTCATAACGCCTGGTTAATTGGACAAAGCGCCCTGTAAAAACTATATATTTAGTCTGAGATAATGAGACTAACACTGTATGGAAATTAAATTTTTTGGTACACGAGGTTCAATTCCGACTCCGGGGCAAAGTACGGTTTACTTCGGCGGTAATACCGCATGTACCTGCGTCTATGACGGACCAAACTCGTTAATTCTCGATGCAGGAACGGGCATTCGTGAGCTTGGTCATCAACTTGACGACGATATGAATCCCGTTCACCTTTTAATAAGCCATCACCACTGGGACCATATTCAAGGCTTTCCATTTTTCGCTCCCATTTATCAACCAGGTCGCACGGTCAACATCTACGTACCTGAAACGTCACCGCAACACATGAACGCAATATTAGATCAAATGTCACAAAGCTATTTTCCCGTTAGCTATCGCGACCTTGAATCTGACATTAAACTCATTCCACTTCGTTTAGGAACGCAGTTAATCAACCACTTTGAAGTGACATGCGTGCCGCTTAATCATCCCAACGGTGGTTTTGGCTTTATCATAAAAAGTCACGATAAATCGGTGGCATACTTAACTGATAACGAACTCTATTCAAGTGCGCATCAACACACGACCCCCAAAGAATGGGCCCACTTGATAAAACAAATCGACTGTTTAATTCATGATGCGCAGTACACCGATGACATTATCAAATCGCGAATAGATTGGGGACATTCGAGTGTCAGTCAAACCATCGAGTTAGCCGTTGAAGCACAGGTTAAAAAATTATTCTTGTACAGCCATGATCCCAATCAAGATGACGAAAAAATTCACGCATTAACAAAACATTTTCAACAACTTCATCCATACTTAAATTTTGAGTTCGCACGCGAAGGTGCACGTTATTCAGTCTAAAAGGTATCCCTATGCCCAATTTGAACAGAACAGACGCACTAAAAAAATTGCTCGACCTAAGTTATCGCTTGTCGACAGAAAAAAATACAACCCATTTGCTTGAAGATATTTTGCTTGCAGCGAAAGATTTATGTCACGCGGACGCCGGCACGATTTATTCGATGACAGATGAAGGCTGTTCGCTCAAATTTGAAACGCTATTTAATGATTCTCTGTCACTTTATTTAGGCGGTACGTCGGATGACAGTATCCCTTACGATAATATACCTATGTATATTGATGACAACGCAAATCACGGTGCGTTAGTGACGCTATGTGCACACTCCAAAGAGCTGATCCACATTCCTGATGCCTATCAATGCGAAAAATACCCGCTAACACAAGCGAAGAAAATGGATCAAATCACAGGCTACCATACACAATCAGTGCTAACCGTTCCAATGCTTAATCAAGACGGTGACATAAACGGTGTACTGCAACTGATAAACCCTAAACACGACGAGAATATTGTTGATTTTTCACCTGAAAAAATCGAGCTCGTTACCGCGATGGCATCGCTTGCCGCCGTTGCAATTACAAATCAAGCGCTGATTGAAAACATGGAAGAACTCTTTCAAGCGTTTGCCCGTTTAATTGCCCGTGCCATTGACGAGAAGTCACCTTATACCGGAGGACACTGTCGACGCGTACCACAGCTCACTATGTTCTTAGCCCGTATTGTAAATAAAGTGGACTATGGTCCTTTTTCTGACTTTTTGCTCAATGAGGAAGAGCTGCATGCGTTAAGCGTTGCTGGTTGGTTGCATGATTGCGGAAAAGTAGCAACGCCCGAATATGTCATGGACAAAGCGAGTAAGTTACAAACCATATTCGACCGCATTGAGCTCATCAATGCACGTTTCACCATAATCGAAAAAGAGTTAGAAATCCTCTATTTAAAAAATGAAATCGATTCCCAGCAATTCTCAGCAGCAAACGAAAAGCTATTATCCGATAAAGAATTTATCAATCAAACAAACATTGGTGGCGAGTTTATGACTGAGTCGCATTTAAACCGTTTAGAAGAAATAGCGCAGCAGTATACATATACATCATGCGGCACCGCCTACCCGCTGTTTACACACGACGAATATCAATGCTTACAAATTCAACGTGGCACATTAACCGAAGAAGAACGCAACATTATTAATCGCCACATGGATATTACGATAATGATTTTAGAGTCGCTGCCTTTTCCAAAACACCTCAAGAATGTGCCCGAATATGCCGGTGGCCATCATGAAAAAATGGATGGGACTGGCTACCCTAAAGGACTCACTAAAGAGCAAATGTCGGTGCCCGCACGTATGATGGCGATTGCGGATATTTTTGAAGCACTTACTGCATCAGATAGACCCTATAAAGATGCCAAAAAAATCAGCGAGTGCTTATCAATTATGTGCAAAATGGTGAAAGGAAATCACATTGATGGTGATTTATTTGAAGTTTTTGTAAAAGAAGAAGTATACATGATCTACGCAACTAAGTTTTTAAAACCAGAACAAATTGATCAAATCGATAAACAGGCACTCCTAGAACAATTAGTTTAACCTTCGATTGGCGCGTTTATTGATTTAAAATCAATCGACAACGAATAAAAAAACGCCAAACAAATCAAAAATAAAATTTGTTGCTTGCAACAAACTCTCACCCACTATATATTACGACCCTGTTAGCGACAACGTTAACAATATAGTACGACCGTAGCTCAGTTGGGTGAGGTTGGACCTAAGCGCAGCTTCGCAGCCAAGCGAAGTGGAGATAGGACATCAACAGGATGCAGCTTCAGGGACGAAATTGAAAAAAGGCAGCAATATAGTACGACCGTAGCTCAGTTGGTTAGAGCACCACCTTGACATGGTGGGGGTCGGTGGTTCGAATCCACTCGGTCGTACCAAATTAAAATATAGTATGTTCTAGAGAAGCTGTTACTTTTGCGCTACGCGAAGGTCGGTGGTGGAACCCTAGTTCGTACCAATAAATTTAAATTAAAGTATGATTTAAGAAGCTGTAACTTTTGCGCTACGCGAAGGTCGGTGGTAAACCAACATACTTCAAAATATAATACAACCGTAGCTCAGTTGGTTAGAGCACCACCTTGACATGGTGGGGGTCGGTGGTTCGAATCCACTCGGTTGTACCACTCCAAAAAATAAATTCAAATTAATAAAATTACCAATCTATGCGCTATCGCGAAGGTCGGCGGTGGAACCCTAGGTTGTACCACTCCAAAAAAATAAATTCAAATTAATAAAATTACCAATCTATGCGCTATCGCGAAGGTCGGTGATGGAACCCTAGGTTGTACCACTCCAAAAAAATAAATTAAAATAAGCCCCACCCAAACTTTAGATGACCACTCATGATTTCCGTGTTAGTGTTTGTTTTTTTGACTTTATCAAAAATTTCAATGCACCATACTTTACAAATGGTGACATGACATAAGCAAGTAACAAAGAGTCCACAACTAGAATCCATGTGATAACAACCGACTTATCTTCAGAGTCACATAACTCTTTTGACAATATTTCGATGCAAACTCCATCCCGCGATGTCACAATATAAATTGCCACGCTGAACAAAAATAATGCGATGAATACTCTTTTGAACATTTCATATTTGAGTTGTCGGCTAGCTCTAATTTTCAACTAAACTCCAAGAACAGTAACCCCCCCGCTTGATTGACTTGTTATAGCTAAAAGCTACCAGACAGCTAAAAACTCAAGGGTATAAACTACGCCGATACTAATCATTGCAAGACCACTAACCACAAGAGTTTGTTTTTTACTCTTTAATTTATCGCCTTCCATTTCTTCGGAACCTTTAATTTTAAGCAGACCCAAACCTTGGCATAAATAATAAGTACCGACACCAAATCCAGCAGCCATCATTATTAGTTGAAACAAAAATTATCTCCGGTTTCTTTTTAGCTATCGTCATGATAAGCGACGTATTAATGTTGGCTAAAATTAGTGAGGGACGAACGCCTAGCCAACTTTAAGACGCCCATCAGCTTCATCATCTTCATCATCTTCATCATCTTCATCATCTTGATAATGCACCGATTTTTACTAGGAACTTACTTTCTATTTCTTTCACCTTAACACTTTGATTTACCTCTTGAACCTTTTCTAATTGGGCGCTATCCATGAAATTATTTTTGAATATATCCCGGTAGCCACCATTTTCATAATCATCCATCCATGCCAAAATGTTCATATGTAATTTTAACAGACAGCCCTCCTAGAATTCCCTTTTTAATCTTCGTTTCCGAGCTAATGTTATACCCAGCGTCTATTTCTAGTTCATATGCATAATGACACAACTGCATATCAATTCACGAATTACCTTTTCAAAAGTTACATCGTATTCCTTCGGGTTATACCAAATAATTAATTCACTATACGTATGCTCTTTATAAACTGCATTAAATAAGAAATCGAATCCTAAAGTATTTTCAGTAATACCACTTAAAGCGTAATATTTATCGTGCCCATGTTTTTCGAGTTTATTTTTAAAGGCTTTAATGCCACATGATGAGCCTTTTCTTATCCCATAAGGACCGCCGATATCAAAATCCAATGGTATTTGTAAATTATTCTCGAAAAAAAAACAGAATAGAGTCCATCAACTTAGGTCTATCTATTTTATTCTGGTCATCGTCAATAATATAGAATTTATAAACGTTGAATTTTTCACTTTTCTTGAAGAACACAGCTTAACTTGCGTAAGGTGAATAACCGCCGCCATAAGCGGCGTGAAAAGCTTGGCTAAAATTATCGGCGAAGGGCCAAGCCAAGCTTTTTAGCATCCTTTTGCTTGATGGCTTTGTTATCCTGAATTACTCTTGAAATAACAAACATTGAAAAACAGGAATTAATTCTTTCGGTAAGTAAACTCCGGATGTAAACAAATCGTTGGTTATTGGATCAAAGAAAAAGCCATGCGGTAAATATTCTTCAGCAAAGTCTTGTATATCCTCAAATATTGACTGATCAATATACGAACTGTTTGTATCATAATAATACTCTTCTGAATTACCATTTAATGTCAAAGTAAAAGAGACCTGCTCTTCGTCTTCAATTCTAGTCATTTCCGAAACAGCTATTTTTAGGTCGCCATTTGTAATTTTGGCAGCCGCTTTCCAAACGTCCGGATATGTACTAAGCAATTCTTCTTTAGTATATGCTCCAAATGGCTCTATATAGGTTTCAAAATATCTTTCTGGGATAATGCGCTGTAAGAAAAACGTTAAATCGCCGCTACAATAGTCTTCGACATCTGATTTATTAATATCCGATTCCGGCCTTAACTTAACATCATAATTATCAAGTAAATTGTATAATGAATTGAAAAGCTCTAAACCACATTGTTCTGTTAACTCCTCAAATATAATTAGCTGCTCTTCTGTCAGTTCGCCTTCATCATCTTCTTCTTCTTCGCCATCGAACCCTCCCATCAGACATACAAACCGATACCAACTGTCATAACCTTTTTCATTTGCTAAAATCTGACAAGATTCTTCAAAGTCCTCGGCATCATCCATTTGATCCGAAATTGCTCCGATAACGAAGTTAATTTCAGACAACTTTTCTCCTTGATCATCTGGTTCTTCAGAATTGATGATTTTATTTAAGACCTTATTGATAGATTTAGGAAGGCATTTTTGTACTATTGTTCCTTCAATCATATTCAAATTATCTAGAAATACCTGATAACATTGCGGATCATCATGAGTGATCTCAACCTCATTTTCATTGAACAATTTATGTAGTTCCATTAACGACTCTAATTGTTCTTTTATTTCTTTTTCGATTGCTGCTTTACTTATACTTGAAACACTGTCAGACAATGTCATTTACTTCTCCTTGTTTAGTTTTATTAAAACCGCCAAAACAATTTAGCTACATAAAACATTTAAATAAATGTAAAAAAGCCAATTAACGACGACAGTCATGAAGCGTCCATATATGTCTTTGTAAATTCACTTTGTAACCACAATACTTCCTTAAGCATCTAAGTTTCGTAGGCACTAAAGAGCCTGCTCTGAAAAATTGATTGGGATGAATTTATTTTGCAAGAAAAACCGGGCTTTTAATTGGCCTTATCAATTTGCTTAGCGGAATAATATCTATTAGATCACAGTAGCTAACTTGACACAAGATTGAAAAACAAACAATGGCTTTTTACACGGCAACTGCAAACGTGACTTGCATCGTATTCAAGCACTGTTATTAAACATCAACCAGATGCTTACTCCCCCATCTGAAAAAACACACAACGCAATCCGTCTCTGCCCCTGTTGCAAGGGCCGCATGCAGTGCATGGGCGTTATCCTTAACAAAGACCGAACGACCTCGCCGCAAGGCATAACATAATAAGTAAAATGACTAAAACGACACAGTGAGGAGAGGAAAACACTCAGAAATGACAACTAAAACAACACAGTAGCAAACGTGGCATTGCTACCTTACCCTTGCTCGGCCTGAAAAATACCGACAAGTTTAAACGCCTTCAACGCCAACCGACCTATTTACTATAAATAAGTACCACAAACGCTTCGGGCTTGTTCAACACCCAGATAAGGTGTCGGCTGCGCGACACCTATCCTTATTTGTTATAGCTACTTACGCTCGGCTAAAACAAACTTTAACAATGGCCTAGCTACAAGTAAAACGAGACAGAGCATCGCAAGAAAAAACACTCCTAGCCTTGAAAAGGATCCGAGACTAAAAAATGGTGATTGTTCTTCTGGAGTCATTATTTGCAGGTTAGCGAAAACCCCAACGCCACAGATACACGTTAGGACCACTACCATTAAAATAGTCCTCAATGGCTCTTTAAATCTATATTCCGCTTTGTCTTCCTGACTCAATTCATACTCCAGAACTTAGGTAGCTATAACGCCCGCATAATGGGCGGATTAAGCTTGGCTAAAATTAGCGAGGAACGAGCGTCAGCCAAGCTTTAGACGTCCATTCATTAATGCGTTTGTTATACACACATTATCACCTTTCCGGTTGAGGTTTTGGTGGTAGTGGGACTACTTCTTTGGGCTTTTTAGCGTTTAATAAATCATTAATAGATTTTTTAATAATATTTCCACCACACATAACTAAAGCACCATCCTCTGTAGTGCTGTAGTTGAGATATATTTCGTATGCATCCAACGACTCTTGATTCAATGAAATATATGCTTCGTTATGATCAGGATACGTAAATGCATCTTTGAAACTCAAAGACACATGAAGCTGATTTTTTTGATAAAGGTAAATTGAGGTTAAGTAGAATTCACCGAGCATTTTTGGGGCAAATAGTTCAAAGTGCCTCATATACCTGTCGCTACCATTGAGTTTTGCGAAAGGTGTATGATTAGTACGAACTTCATCTGCACATGCTAGTGTAATGGGAGATAAGACCAATAGAATCATTGCTATCAATATTCGCATAACTTCCTTGTGTGTATAACAATTTAATAGTGCGCAACTTGCGCATTTTCTTGAATATGGGGGAAACCTCACTAACACTGTATATATAAACAGCATTAGATGGAGCGTTTTTATGAAAACACGTTCGCCATTTTTAAACTTAATTGCTGAGTATATGTTAAGTCGGCATTATTCGCTTAGAACCATTGAAACCTATTTAAAATGGATAAGTGCTTATATTCATTTTCATGATAAACGTCACCCGGCTTCAATGGGAAATAACGAGGTAACGGCTTATCTCGATCATATAGTGCTCAAAGGTAATGTATCGCCTCGCACTCAAGCAACTGCATTAAATGCATTAGTCTTTTTATACAAACATATTATTAAAAGTGAACTGTCGTTAAATTTAGATTTTGTTCGATCAAAGAAACAATCTAAATTGCCCATAGTGATGACGCCAGATGAAGTAAAACAAGTAATGAGTCATTTATCTAAACGATATTACTTAATTACTGGGCTAATGTACGGGAGTGGTTTACGGGTCATGGAGGCTGTGCAACTAAGGGTTAAAGACATTGACTTCGATTATAAGTGTATTCAGGTCTGGAATGGTAAAGGTAACAAGCATCGAATTGTTACACTTGCTACTGAGTTAATTCCATTACTTAGAAATCAGATTCTGCAGGTAGAAGAGTATCTAAAATTGGATTTGCAAAACGATAAATATGCCGGTGTTTGGATGCCAAATGCGTTAGCACGCAAATATCCATCGGCGAACAAGTCTCTGGCTTGGCAATATTTATTTCCATCATATAAATTAAGTGCTGACCCAGAAACAGGAGAGATACGACGTCATCATTTTCATCATACGTGTGTTCGAAAGGCAGTTAAAAATGCGCTTAAAAAAACTAATCTTACTAAGCTAATAACGCCTCATACGTTTCGCCATTCCTTTGCGACACATTTGCTACAAAGTGGGGCTGATATAAGAACGGTTCAAGCACAATTAGGTCATTCCGACGTAAAAACAACACAAATTTATACGCATGTTTTACAACAGGGCGCAAACGGCGTTGTTAGCCCATTGAGTAAAATCTTGTAGCTTACAACCGAGGATGAAAAGAAAAAAGCGTGTTAGCGGGGTATCAGCTTTATGGAATTAGGCCAATAGAACTAAATAATAACGATCGTCTCATGATTGCTCATAGCCGACCGTCAGCTTAGGGATAAACATATTGATCTACTGCAAACTCAGATATGACGACTACGCCTAAAAAAATACACCTAAAAAACATAATTCGTTATCGTAAAGGTCGGCGGTCCACAATGACTATAAACCAAGCCCCTAACCTATTGTTTAATTGAAATATTTAACAACATTTTAAATCCATTTAATCTCTTTTTTCTCTATTTTCTCTCGTTTTAGCGGCGTGAATAGCAACGCTATTTATTTTAAACCGTCTTTTATATATGTTTACTGTCGGGTTCATTTTAATAAACAATCACTTTTTTGCATTTCAAGGAATTAGAAATGAAAGTTACCTACATTATTATCTCACTCTTATTATACGCAGCAGCACCATCTGTATCGGCAAACTTAAAACTAATAACTTGTGACTCATGCTCCGATACTCAAAAAGGGCAAATTGCAGAGCACACATTACTATGGCAGGGCCATGTTCCATTTAACTGTCAAACTAAAGTGAATGAAGAACAATGTGAGGTTGAATCGCAGCATCATCGAGTTATTATAGTTGATGCAATAACAAATACATACACGATCTTTGCCGCTGAGATTACGCCGTACGCTGCAAACCTAGTCACCACAACCCCATCGACGACAGAGCGCAACATAGCACAAAAAGCGCTTAATTATCGGAAAGGTATTTTTGAAGTATTCCAACAAGTTGAAAAAGATTATCAAAATGATTTTAGTGCTTATGGCGATAGCATGTTAGCAAATGAATCAAATTTAAGTACTAAAACTAATATCTCAACGAAGAACGAGACAACACCTAAATCATGCTCGTTTACTAACAGTAATGGAAAACTTATCACCATACAATCATCAACCGGGCTGTTAAGCTTAACCGCCGATTCAATCTAGGATTATCTGCGCAGTGATGCCATTATAACGAACATTAAAAATAAATTAGAAAAGTCGCTTAATCATCATTATAAAAAGCTTGCTTACGCTGAAGCAGTTGAATTTAATTTAGCCTTATCAGATGAAAATGTACCTTTGGCCAACAAACAACAAATTTTTTCACAATTTCAACAAAGTACCCTGTCCTTATATAAAGGTAAGAGCAACCAAGTTTTATCATTCGATGTGAAAACATATAGAACACCATTATCAAAAGAACCATTCAACGACGTTTCGTTCGCACTCAATAAAATAACAAGTAAAGATTGGGAGGGCGTTTCAATTATCGACCGCCTAACTAGCCGCGATAAGTACTTTAAATCACAGTGCAGTTGGGATGAGTTTAAAGACTATCTCGACCGCGATGGTAAAATGCAAATTGCCGAAAACGATAAACTTGCACAAGATTGGGAAAGAATTTCAGATGATCTCGGCCTTGATGAATGTCAAAAGAATATATCCCTTGAAAGAAAACGTGATTTTTTGGGGTATCAAGATATTTCATATCGTGACCACGAAGACTCAGGGGAATTTGGAGGTAAACCAATCTACGATGAGTACTTTATTTCAAGTGAACTCGACGGTGAAGAGTGCCAAAATTAAATAAACGTCGTTGATATATCAACTGACAGTGGTCGTTAAAACAATTAAATTAATCATGACACTCAGGAAGCGTCCATATATGTCTTTGTAATTAAGCTTTTCAATTAAGGTTAAAAAACAAGCAAACTTACAATTCAGTATCTAAATTAGGTAAGCACACAGCCTCAACACCCCATTAAAAGACGATAAAATCGGCAGGTTAGACTTCACCAAAGTGTGAATAACAAACCAACTATTTTTTGTCCTATTCTTCGGCAGCTTGTTGCCTGCCTTTCGCACAAATCGCACGATTTAATTATATTGACCATTTTGTGCGACGCACTATAATCTTACTGTAATTCCAAATTTGGAGATTGAGCATGCACACACTAACAGCAAATGATGCAAAGCGTAACTTTGGTGAGCTACTTCTAAGCGCCCAACGTGAGCCAGTAAAGATTAGCAAAAACAGTAAAGATGCCGTGGTGGTAATGTCTATCAAAGACTACGAAGAACTAGAGGCAATGAAAACTGATTACCTTAAACATTGTTTCGAGTCAGCTAAACAAGACTTAGCACAAGGCAATGTAGTTGATGGTGAAGATTTCCTAAATGCCTTATAACCCGCTATGTACAAGAATAAGTACAAACTTAGTAAATTGGCTCAGGCTCATTTACAAAAAATTAAAAACTATACCATCAACAACTTTTCTGAAATGCAGTGGAGCAACTATAAAGATACATTGTTAACTGGATTTCAAATGCTTGCCGACAATCCAGGCGTAGGTCGCAGTTGCAATGAGATTTATCAAAGCGGTTTCTATTTTCCGGTAGGAAAACACACAGTTTACTTTACAAAGGAAGACGGCTTTATTTTAGTTGTGGCTGTACTTAGTCAATCACAACTCCCACAAAACCACTTGTAGCTACGACATCATCCTAAATAAAAACTGGGGTGATGCTCTTGATTGGTAAACTAACGAGCCTATAGATTAACTCATTTTTGAATTTTGAAGTGAAGTTATTTAACATTTACTAATAAAAATGGGGAGTGGATGCGGTTTGCGATGGTATTAACGGTTATCCCATTAATGCACACTATTTCTCAGCTTTTCTATGTTATGTACTAAACAATAATTATTGAAAACAATTATCGAAGACACTTATAGATTCTATGACTTGCTAAAGCCTTCATAAGGGTGGTAACGCCCTGCACTTTCAACTAAATCAAGCGACTCAAAATCGTCTTGGCCACGTTCGCATTCCGCCAGCATAATATTTGCTTTTGGTTCACTTGTCGTAATTTCAAAATAAACAACAGCAAATAAGGCGATTAATGTGATCACAAAAAACAACATGAGCAAACTCCGGGTCAGTTGGCAAAACTAGGTTAATGGTAAGGTCGTTGTTGATATGCCAGATACTGCATATCAACAACACTTTCTGGATGCATTTTAAACTAAAAATCAAACAAAGTTTGTTAACATTTAGGTTTATTTTGTAAACACAAATTGAACAAAATAAACTCTAAATAATAGCTAACCCCATGTTTAGACTAAGTATTCAAAACAACCGAATAACCACCCAGAATTAATGAGATTTGAGTGTAAATTTATTCAAACCTAGTGCACGAAAAACATAGGTAATGCACAGTTAAAACAAAGTTCAAACAGAGCTAAACAATCTCTTCACCCGCCTCATCTTCCATCACAATGTCAGTTTCAGCTAACGCCATCGTTATCCAACGATTTAGTGAATCACAATTTAACACGCGGTCCATATAGGCTGTTGCCTCCTGATTAAGCATAATACCGTACGTTTTAAACCTCAATACAACAGGTGCATACATCGCATCAACAATGCTCCAATCACCAAACAGCCAACCGTTATATTGTTTAAACTGGTTTGCCCATATTTGTTCAATGCGTTTGATATCCTTAAGGGCTTGCTGTGATAGCGAAACACGACGTGTTGCACGTATATTCATCGGCAGTTCATTACGCAATGCGAAAAAGCCTGCATGCATCTCATTTGCCATCGCTCGCGCTGTTGCTCTTTGTACTGTATGCTCAGGCCATGCCTTGCCCGACAGATAAGTTTCATTGATATATTCACAAATCGCCAACGATTCCCACACTGCCACATCGCCATCAATTAATAGCGGGACTTTTTTTGTTGGCGACAGCCCTTCAAGCGTATCGTAAAAATGGTCAGTAAATAGTTTTAGTCCAATGTCGTCAAAATTAATGTTATTTTTATCAAGCATTAACCACGCTCTTAGCGACCAAGAAGAGTAATTTTTATTACCTGTGTACAGTTGCATTTAAAATCCTTATTTTCAGTTTTATTGAACAACACCCTCAGTTTAATGATTATTTCGGCGACGAATATCGACTTTTTTTGATACTATCTATTCGTAAAACGAATAGGTATAAAAGGAATAAGATTGGATATCGACGCAATACGCAGTTTTCTTGCATTTGTAGACACAGGCAGTTTTACCCGTGCCGCAGCGCAGGTACATCGCACTCAGTCAGCCGTCAGTATGCAAATGAAAAAACTTGAACAAGACATCGGGCACGCCTTATTTGCCAAACAAGGGCGTAATTTGGTGCTATCAACACAGGGACAAAATTTTTCACGTTACGCACGTCAGCTAATTCAACTACACGATGACACCTTGCGCCAAATGACTTTCAAAGCACCAACATTGCTATTGCGATTAGGCTGCCCTGATGATTATGCCGATTCTATTCTGCCCGCTGTAACACATCAACTACACACCATTTTTCCAACACTTGACCTTCAAATTACCTGTGCCCCCAGCAATAAAATAAAACAAATGATTGATAGTGATTTGTTAGATGTTGGCATCATCACACGCTCGTCACACAATGAAGAAGGTTATTTTTTAGCGGCAAGTAACGGAGTTTGGATTTGTGAAAACAAAGAATTATTAGCCTGCGACCCGTTACCGATTGCGATATTTCAAAAAGATTGCCGTTTTCATCAAGCCGCTATTGAAGGTCTATTAAAAAATGGCATTCATTACAAAATAGTCGCCAGTTGCGCCAGTGCAAGTGCACTAAAAAGTTTGGTAAATAGCGGGCTTGCAATTGGTGCAATCGCACGCATCAGTCATTCGAAAAATAATGAAATTGTCCATCAAAACCTACCAGAACTGCCAAATATCGAGGTTGTTTTAATTAAAAGTGGCGCAGCAAACTGCCCGCTCACGAGCGAGTTTGCATTATCACTCAGTACGCATGTTCGAAATCAATTACGACACATCGAATCGAGCGACTAACTGCCGCAACCCTTCAGACAAGACAACTAATTGCTCCGCGCCATCGGCAAGTTCGTCAGCAGAGCTTGCCGTTTCTTTTACTGAGCTGCTTATATCATTTATATCTCTATCAATTTTTGCTGTTTCCTGGTTTTGATCGGCAGCAGCACTCGATATTTGCGTGATTACTAGTTTAACGCCTTTCACCGCTTCATTGATTTCATCAAACGAACTGTGTGCTTTTTTGGCTTTTTCAATTGCGGCTTGCGAGTGACTAACACTGGAGATCATTTTTTCCGATACACTCTGAGTTTGCGAAATTAGGTTATTGAGTACTTTATCAATTTCTTCAGTTGCGTCATGAGAGCGTTTAGCCAACGTGCGCACCTCATCGGCAACCACAGCAAAGCCTCGTCCTTGCTCACCGGCACGGGCCGCTTCAATTGCTGCATTAAGCGCCAACAAGTTAGTTTGTTCGGCAATACCGCGGATCACATCAAGAATACGGGTAATATTTTCGCTTTCTTGCTCCAACTGACTCATCGCCGATGATGACGTCTTTAACGACTCGTTGAGCCCACTTACTTCTGTCACAGCAAGCTTAACGTCGCTATTGCCCTGCTCTGCACACACTCTTGCCTGCTCAATATCCGATAGCGCATTTTGGCAATCACTCGATACTTGATGCGCCACACCAGAAAGTTGCGCTGCGCCTTGTGCAACCATCTCACTGGCGTTTTCTTGGTCGTGACTTGCCTGCATGATTTCTTTTACTTTAATGCCCGACTCAGCCGCCGCATCATTCAATATTAATGCCTTGTTGTTTATTTCTTTAACAAGGTTATTAATCGTCGATAAAAACTGATTAAACCATTTAGCAAGCTGACTGATTTCATCATCGCCAATCACTTCAAGCCGCTTTGAAAGGTCGCCCTCTCCTTGTGCTATTTCTCGAAGACCATCTGACACTTTTTCAATCGGTCGCACAATTTGATTCGCCAAACCAAATCCGGCAATAATAAATACCGATATCAAGATCAGCGCTATCAACCCAATAAAGAGTTTCATCTCGTCGGCCGCTTGAAGTATTTCTTGTTGTTCGATCACCGCAATAAAACGCCAATTCAACTGCTCTGAAAAATAACTAGTCGCTTCATACGTTGTGCCATTAATTTCTCCGCTAAACGATTCAGCGCGATTTTGACTTGTGAACTGACTATATAGTGGTGAGTCTACTTCGTTGATGTTTTTAAAATTATTCTCGTTGTTTTTGGGGTCGGCTAAAATCGTGCCACCGCCATCAACCAAGACCAAATACCCTGTTTCACCTATATTAATATTCGCAACAATATCTGTTAAGGTGCCTAGGGTCACGTCAAGCGATTGTACACCAACAAAATCACCTCCTTGATTGTAAATAGCTTGCGCTACCGACACCATTGCCTGACCAGTAACACCTTGATAGGCGTCGGTTACAACCGTTTGCCCGTTGGCACCGCGCGCCATGGTGTACCAAGGTCGTTTACGGGGGTCGTAACCGCCCAGTGGCTCGGCAGGATATTGTATAAAGCCGCCTTGCTCTGTTCCTAGATATACAAACAATAGTTCTTCATGAGTTTTGCCAAACGCTTCGTACAGTTTAAATATGTCAGCTTCACCAGGCACTGCATCAAGCGGTAACATCGATTTTTCAGCGCCCATATAGGTCGTCACATCAGATGGCACTTTTTTTACGACATCTGCGGTCGCTAAAAAGTGTGCATTGTTTTTGACTTGTTCAAAGAAGAGTAAAAAGCCATTTTCAATTTGGCTTACTTCACTTTGCGTTGAGTCAATGAATCGTTTAAAACTATCCGTTTTAATTTGCGATAACGCGAGGATTGAAATTGCCAGGATGGGGACGATAACCGTCAACGCAAAACTTAAGGTTAGCTTTGTTCTCATATTCATAGTACTACAACTCACTTTTGCTCTATTTCATGTTCATATTTTTTATTTTCTTCCTTTTTATCGACAAAAACACACTTCCATTAACAAAAAATATACAAATTCAAAATTAATATTTCAACTTTGTTTTAACTACAAAAAACGCTAGTATCGCCTGAAAGACCATTAACCTGTTCTCAGATGATATTTTACGTTTTATCCAGCCTTGTAATTACTGCCACATCTTTTTTAGGATTAGGGCTATTAAGCACAGTATTAAGTGGTGCAGCAATGATCCTTGTTCACCTATTTGCACAAAAACCGCTAAACCCCATCGCCCGTCGTTTTTTAGCACTTTATAAAATGAGTTTAGTACTTCATTTAAGTGTATATCTATTTTTTATCATCAAACTCTTTTTTATTAGCGGGTTTTCCGATATTCCGGCGTTTATTGTTAGCCACCTAATCATTCACCACTTTATGAGCGCATTCATTGGTGCAACCCTCATGGTTATGGGAATTCGAATCTACAACGCGCAATGTTCAACAACGCCAACGAATGATTAGCCAAACTATTTAATTTTGCTCACGTAGTCAGACTAATCAGGATAAAGACCTAACAATGTATGATCGCCATCAAACAAGCATTTCAAAGCGTCAACACAAAACGTATCAAACAAAATGCCTTTATCTTTTAATATTATATTCATTGCATCGGTTTTAGAATAACGCTCCCTAAATGGTCGGTTGCTTATCAACGCATCAAATACGTCAGCAACAGCAATAATACGCGCTTCTAAAATAATTTGGTGTGAGAGCAAACCATGAGGGTAACCTGAGCCATTCATGCGTTCATGATGTTGCTCAATGATTTCTTTAATTGGCCAACAAAACTCAACGTCCTTAACAATACCCAATCCTAACGGTACATGAGATCGTAATTGCGCTAATTCATTGTCATTTAAAGTGATCGTTTTGTTAATGATCTCGCTGGGCACCAGCGATGTACCGATGTCATGCAGCAAGCCGCCTACTTTAAGTGCCATCAGCTGCTCATGATCACACTCTAGTTGTTTGCCAATGCGTAAGGCGAGTTTAGAAACATTACGTTGATGGCTATACGCCGCGTGATTTCGCATATCCATCAAATTCACAAGCGCACCAATCACATTAAGTAACACCTCTTCGTTTGAACGCATCTCAAAGTGTCGCCTACGCGCATGATATTGTTGAACAATCTGTGTCTTAAGCTCATACGCCTTGGGCCAATAATCATCAATCATGGTTTTTATTTGTGCGATGATTTCGCTTGGAAATTGATTATCGCTTGCAGATATAAATAAAAGGCCAACAACAGTACCATTCTCAAGCGCCGGAAAAGCGTACGCACATTGTTTAAAAAACTGAAACTCTGGAAAGTGATAACGCAGTGATGAAATGCTATGCGCGTCGAGCAACACAGGTTTATTGTTACGCACCGTCTTATAGACTTGTCGTAACACGTCGTTAGTGGTGTCAACCATTGACACAACATGTTCACTTTGATGCACCAATACCCTTTGAATTTGACTATTGCATAACGCCTTGTGAAGGACTGCGTCACTTTGTCTAAACATACGGTAGCTTGTAGTCGCCCCGTCAAAAAAATCAGACAGCGCATCCAAAACGTCTTGATAAATATCCCGTTCAAGTACATATTTACGATTAAGTAAATTGTTAAATGTTATTTTCACCTTATTCCTTGATTAATCTACACTTATAAAATTATAGACGATAGGAACGTTTTTTGATTTTAGCCAAACATGTGATGTCTGAATTATATATTGCCGTGTCGCCAACAGACATAGCATCCGATGTTTTGCCAATCATACAAACAACCCCCTATCCATATATCCTTGTTATTGAAGACGATAAGCTACAGGGTATTATTACAGCAAGTACAGTACTGAGAGCCCATTGTAAAACGACGACAACCTCGCTCCACCAGCTAAAAATGCATGAAATCATGGAGGACCCAGCGCAAACGGTTCATGCAGACCAATCAATCTTTGATGTATGTGCACTATTTACCGACCATCAAATCATGTGTGTGCCAGTTATCGATTCATATAACAGCGTATTGGGCATTATCCATTACCAACATGTTTTAACATTTTTGCTCAATACTTACAGTGCACACTAAAACATCCTAATTAATATCAATGTTTGACCATGCAACTTCTTTGTCTTTACCCGACTCAAGCAAGCGCACTTGTACAGTTAAATTATGTTTTGAATCGGCATGTTCGATGGCCGTCTCTTTACTAATTTTATGTGACTTATACAAATTAAGTAACGATTGATCAAAGGTATAAACCTGATCTTCGGTACTTCGCGCAAACGCTTCGCTGAGTTCACGTATTGCGCCTTTAGCAATCAATTCTGTGGTATACGGCGTTGCGGTGAGTACTTCTAAAGCGGGTAATAAACCTTTAGAGGTACCAGGGATCAAACGCTGTGCAACCACCGCTTTCATATTATGTGATAGGTCTAAAAAGAGTTGTTTATGTTCAGATTGAGGAAAAAAGTTTATCACACGTTCAAGCGTTTCTATCGTGTTGCTCGCATGTAACGTTGCGATGCATAGATGACCGGTCTCGGCATAGTGAATCGCGTTTCGCATGGTGTCTAAATCTCGAATTTCGCCGATCATAATCACATCAGGCGCTTCTCGCATTGCGTTCTTAAGTGCGGCGCTATAACTCTTTGTATCCGTCCCTACTTCCCGTTGATTAACGATACTCATTTTGTAGTCATGAACAAATTCAATCGGATCTTCTACTGTTAGAATGTGACTATGGCTATGACTATTGCGATAATCAATCATCGCAGCCAGTGTACTCGATTTACCGCTGCCCGTTGCGCCTGCGATAATTACGAGTCCGCGTTTTTCCATTATAAATTCAGCTAATTCTGATGGTAAGCCAAGTGCTTCAAGGGTTGGCGGTGACATTGCAATACAACGAACAACCATCGCTATATGACCTCGTTGACGTAAAATATTGACACGAAAACGACCGAGCCCAGTAATAGAGACCCCTAAATTCGCTTCCCAGTTTTGTTCAAATTCCTTGATATGCTTGTCGGTCATCAGTTCATATGCAAATACTTTTACATTTTCAGGCGTTAATGCGAGCGTCATTTGCTCTAACTCCCGCGTTTTGCCGTTAATTTTAATCAGCACCTTGGCAAATGGGCTTAAATATAAATCTGACGCTTTAAGCTTCACCATCAAACTTAAGTAGTCGCTGATACTGTTAAAATCCATATATGTTCCTTTTTATAACAACGGCGGTATTCATTATAATTTAGACGCTTATCAACTAACTTGCCCAATTATCACCGCATTTAACCGTTACTCATAATTCAACGCAATGTCGTAAGTTATGTTCTAAAGTTTATATAAAGGAGTTACAGATTAGATAGGTTACACAATGAAAACGAAAACAATCGTTGTCAGCTTTAGTTGCTTTATGGTGGTCGGCACACTTGCTGAAGGTTATCATTTTTATAAGCAAAGCGATGAAACTGCGCTTTGCAGCCATAGTCAAAAACAAGAGTCAGGCGCAATAGGCGCAGGATGTAATGAATCTAGCCAAACTCACGCGCAAATTAGGCGGTCATAAACCGCCTTGAGTTTGCTGTTTTAACGCTGTAATTAAAGTATCTATATCAGCGTGAGAAATACCTAAATGCGTCACTAAACGCATTCCTTGATACCCCGGTGTCATATTTATACCCATTTCTTTGAGCGATTTTGCAATGTCGTCAATATCAATTGCGCTGTCTACATCAACATAAACAATATTTGTTTCAACTTGATACGAACGTGTATCAAAGCCCGACACCGTATTCAGTTGCTCTGCTAAATACGCAGCATTACGATGATCGTCAGCGAGTCGTTCAACATTATATTCAAGCGCATACATCCCCGCAGCTGCTATTATTCCTGCTTGTCGCATGCCGCCGCCAAGCATTTTACGTAAGCGCCTAGCCCGTTCAATAAAATCACGCTTGCCCAGCAACAATGATCCAATAGGTGCACCGAGCCCCTTTGATAAACAAATCGTCATTGAGTCAAAATGTTGCGCAATCTCTACAATATTCACATTAAGTGCAACCGCCGCGTTATAAACACGTGCACCGTCTAAATGCAGCAATAGGTTATGCGTGTCGCAAAACTGTCTTGCTTGTTCTAAATACGCCAGTGGCAGCACCTTACCACCAATCGTATTTTCTAAACTAAGTAATTTAGTGCGCGCAAAATGAAAATCATCGGGTTTAATCGCATTGGCAAGTTTATTAAAACAGAGTGTGCCATTTGGTTCATTTTCAATTGGCTGTGGCTGAACCGAACCGAGTACAGCTGCACCGCCTGCTTCGTAGCGGTAATTATGCGCACTTTGCCCGCAAAGGTATTCATCGCCGCGCTCACAATGGCTTAATATAGCGAGCAAATTGGCTTGCGTACCGGAGGTGACAAATAGCGCAGCTTCAAAGCCGTGATTTTTCGCCGCGCTTTGTTCAAGTTGATTTACTGTAACATCATCGCCGTATACATCATCCCCGACTTCTGCACGCATCATAGCGTTTAGCATTTGTTCACTGGGTTTGGTTACTGTATCTGAGCGAAAATCAATCATGGTTTACCTTTTTAAAAAAGAGTTACGTCACTAACGATGATGCGTGACTCAATTCAAATTTACAATCCCCTGTGCTGAGTGTTTTTGTCGAAGTTGCATCGAATAGCGCTTTTGCCCGCGCGCTTTATCATCAAAAATGACCCACTATCACCGCATCTGTCCTTACGTCATATAGTGCGAGAAACACGAATAATTCAAGTCTACTATTTACCTCAACAGAGCAAGACAACGTTTAACATAAACATCAAGGTGACTACTATGAACACATCAAACGCAATCGATTTTGTATTCGCAACTTCATTAACAACATTTGTTGTCGGTGGATTATTGTTAGCAGGCATGGCAAGTGCCGTTATTGTTGGTACTGTGGCAGCGGGCGCCTATGTGTTAGCAACAAACTAAACAAACCCTCGCGTAAAACCTAGCACTAAACTGTTTCGCCGAGGTTAGTAATGGTAAAAATGATTTAAAAGCACTGAGCATTATATTGTATGAAAATAATCGCCTAGTGCTTTTACCAATACAATCTATAAATCTCCCTTCTCCATCTCTTTACTTTCTATTCAATAAAAATAAATGCCATAATGGGTCAAGTCGAATAAAACAATACTTCCACTATGACGACAAACAACACTCAATTCGTTTCAAAATTACCTGATATTGGCGTGAGCATTTTTAGTGAGATGACGTTATTGGCCAATCAATACAATGCGCTTAATTTGTCGCAAGGTTTTCCTGAGTTTGATACCCCTGAATATATTAAGGGTCGTATCAACCACTATATAAAAGAGGGCATGAACCAATACGCACCGTCTCCTGGCTTACCTAAGTTACAAAATGCCATTGCATCACTTATCAAAAATAACTACCAAGTAGATATTAACCCGACGCAGCAAGTTACGGTTACATCAGGCGCAACCGAAGCGCTTTTCGTAGCGATTCAAACAATTGTAAAACCCGGTGATGAAGTTATTGTATTTGACCCGGCATACGACTCTTACCAACCTGCAGTTACACTCGCGGGCGGTAAAACGGTGCATATTCAGCTTAACTACCCACGCTACCGTGTTGATTGGCAACAAGTACAACAAAAAATAACGAGCCGAACACGCGCGATTATCATAAATACTCCACATAACCCAACCGGTACAGTGCTAAGTAGCGATGACCTAGCACAATTGAGTAAACTCGTTGAATCACATAATCTGTATCTAATCAGTGACGAAGTGTATGAACATATCACCTTTGAGACTCCCCATATTAGCGCATTACAAATAGCCTCACTTCGCGAGCGTGCGTTCGTGATTGCGAGTTTTGGCAAAACATATCATTGCACAGGTTGGAAGCTCGGTTATTGTATTGCACCACCAGCATTATCAAGCGAGTTTAGAAAAATACACCAATATGTTACGTTTTCATCGTTCACACCAGCTCAAGCGGCCATTGCCGATATGATAGAGCAACACCCTGAACACGTGAATACGCTAAGCGAGTTCTATCAACAAAAACGAGACTATCTAATTGGCGCACTTAACAACTCCCGGTTTAAAATACTACCGTGTCAAGGAACCTATTTTTTATTGCTTGATTACACTGCAATAAGCAACATCAATGACAGAGAATTTTGCAATTGGTTAACCAAAGAGCACGGTGTTGCGGCCATTCCTATGAGCGTTTTTAATCAATCTAATCAGTGCGACAACGTCATACGTTTATGTTTTGCAAAAAACAGCGACACCTTAAAACTCGCAGCGGAGAAATTATGCCAACTATAAACATTACAACGGTGCAGTTTGATATTAACTGGCTCGATAAACAAAAAAACTTAAACGCCTTGTCGCAGCTACTTGATAAAGTAAACAATACTGATTTAATCGTGTTACCTGAGACTTTTTCTACCGGATTTGCCGTTAACCTTGATATTGGCGAACCAGAGCAAAGCGGTGTTGTTTTAGAGTGGATGAAAAATATCGCTAGCAAAAAGAATGCGGTTGTTGCGGGTAGCGTACTGGTAAATTCACAAGCTAAAAAAGCCAATCGGTTTTATTGGGTTTGGCCACATGGTGATGTTGCCTATTACGATAAACGCCATTTATTTAGATTGTCAAACGAAGGCGAACACGTCATCGCGGGTGACACTCGCCACGTATTTAGTATTAACGACATCAAAATTTTACCCCTTGTTTGCTATGACTTGCGTTTTCCTGTTTGGGCTCGCAACCGCAACGATTACGATATTATGATTAACGTCGCAAACTGGCCGGCAGCACGGCGGACAATTTGGGATACCTTGTTAAAAGCCCGTGCAATTGAAAATCAGAGTTATGTAGTTGGCGTAAACCGTATCGGCGATGATGGCAATGGCACACCACACAATGGCGGTACAGCTGTGTATGACTTTAACGGCGAGCCATTATTTCAAGCACCTGATAATCAAGCGTCAGTGCATTCGTTAACACTTAACCTTGATGAGTTGTCGACATTTAAAGACAAATTTCCGATTTATCTCGATGCTGACGAATTCGACATACATCAGTAATTCCCGTTTAGCGAAATAAACGCGATAATTACAACCAGGTTAACCTTCGAATGCCATTCACATATTTTGAATGGCGCGATGGCCTAAGCGGACACGTAGATACTAATCGGCTTAAAGCACTTTCCTGATTTGCTGGCGCTTTTAACTCAAGCAGCACATACTCGCCCAAACTTACCGAGTCAGTTAAGTTTGCGGTTTGCCTATAACGCTGTTCAAATACACTCATATTGCTATCAAATGTCGCTCTAATTTGGTGACACGCCGAAACATAGTATTCTCTGTGATAACGGCATATTAGGATCGGGCTATGCTCACTTTGCCAAAGTACCTGAGCTTCAAATGATAACTGTCGATACATTGAGGTCAAAGCGGTATCCCAAATTGGATAGCGACGCGCAAGGTCAAGCGCAGCGTGATAACTAATTTTAAATCCTTTACCCGCCTGCCGATGTTTAAATTCGAGTTTTGCGTTATCTGCATTTGAGATATCTCCATACCATCTCACTCGAACTTTCTTTCGTTGGCTAATACCACTTAAATTCTCTTCATACCGTGTTAATAGCGGCGTATCTAAATAAAGACTGTTTACATAACGTGGTGCATAATGGCACTTAAACATTAGAGAATGTTGCAAGAGCCATAGTTGCACCTCCGTTAATCGGTTAATTGGAATGGGTATTTTCACTTCAAAGCGATAGTCTTGGCTTAATTCAATCATTTTGGCTTATCCGATTTCATCACTGTTTGATATAAGTTTTTAACGTCGAGTTTTTCTGGGTTGATAACAACACCGTCAATCATTAATGCACTTCCTAGTTCAACGATGTACTTGTCGCTGCATTCAAATTCGATGCACGTTAGGTCACTTGCGTATAACCGCGCGCCACCAAAAATTGGCTTTTTCGAATAGCTCATAAGTGCATGATGCTTAATATTTTGAGCGGTGATCCTCATTGCTCTCACTGTGGAGTCATCTTTTGAAACCAAACCAAAATTCACGTTGTTAAATCGAACATCTTCAATGTGTAACGTACTTCGTTCTCCAACCGAAATGGCTTTGTCTTTCACCCCATCAAAATCCATATTGAATAACCTCACATTAGAGCCACTAATATCAAAACCATCGCCCCCAGAGCGCGACCCAATATTGATAAACTGGCTATCACTCAAATCGCCGCTGCAAAAATCACAGTCAAAAGCATCTGACATCGCGTCGCGCACACTTAGCTTTTCAATATTGATGCTGCCATTGACGATATTTAAACCATCTTCCGACGCATTTTGACTAATCAATACGTTGCGAAAGCGATGTGTCCCATTAACAAAATAAGTTGCGCCACGTGGCTGCCACAATCCGATTTTTGGGTTACTGGCATAGCTTATGTGAAGGTGCTCAAGTTCGCTCGTCGTCAACTTATCGGGTGAGAACACACTCATGCCTGACCACGAACGCGTTCCATCTTGCTTGGTTAACACAATTGGCTGGCGTTCGGTTCCTTTGGCAATGATCTCGCCAAAGACCATTAATCCAGCATTTTTAGAAAACTTAAGCGTCGTCTTAGGAAATATTCGTAACGTTGTATTTTCGGGTGTAACAATGTACTCATCAATTTGCCAGTTACCCACTTTAACATGCCATTCATTCCCTTTTTGTTCGATATACGATGGCGGCATTACATTTTGCGCACGTGGTACAAAATGAAGTGGTGCAATATCTTTATAAAACGTATATCGAGCCATTTCCTTGCCTTGCAATGCCGCTTTGGCACTAATTTGAGCTAGGTTTTCTGGTAGTAAATAGCGGCGTGTTTCTCCGGCAGCAAGTACATCGGGAAATTGCGCGTTTTCCTCTTCAAGCAATGACACGTCATTCAGTAATGTGATACCCGTTATTTGCTCTATCCGAAGTGGTACTTGGTCGTTGTTCACTACCTCCAAAACAGTGCCCGTTTTATGTACTTTAAATCGACTAACAAGATCCCAATTTGACACCGCACTCACTTGCTCCATATGCGCATGTAACTGCGGCGACATTGGCTGAATTTGCTTGCAAGGTTCAAATTCATAGCCATTTTGCCAACATTCGGCTTGCTTTCTCATCACATTAAAGTCAAATGGCGCTAACAAAGGACTTTGTGCATGCAGCTCACTAATAAACATATTATCGAATGACTCTAAATGAGGGATAAGAACGCTTTCAAGATTCACCAGTAAACTCTCTTTAGCACGAGCGTAGTGTTGATAAACGAGATCATCTTGTAGCATTGTTTTTACAAACAAAAAGGTCTGTGACGGCGGTTTCATTAACCAAATGTGCTTTGCGGGCGTCACAGCAACATCACTTTGAATCGGCTCCAACAACGCGGTATGTGGATTGTAATAAAAACGCCAATTATTCCACGTAAACGCATGCCATGCCCCCCAAAGATCAACCATTGCGAGATACTGACCAAGGCGCTTTGCATCAAATACATCACTTGCAGTGCGCTGCCCGTCAACAAACTCGCTTACCAACGCAAGTGCAATTTGTCTTTGTTTTGCTAATGATTCATTTTTTAACACCGTTTTGCGTTGCAGCACTCTCGGTTTTAATATTCGCGCTACTTCGCCTTGCGAGTTTGTAGATTCATTAAATAAATCAAATCGTACGATAACGCCTTCGGTGCGATTATTAGTTGCGAGCAAATCTTGACTGAACCCTTGTTCAAACAGCATTACTCCCCAGTCTTGTCCATTAACAACAACCCGTGTTGGAATATGTTGTGGTGAGATAATATCAAACTGAGCGATATCTAAGGCTTTGGCAAATAGACTCGCTCCTTGGTTGATACGCACGCTTGGCGCAACTAGCGCAAACCTGCGTGATGAAAAAATTGCTTTTTTCTTTTTTAAACTAAATTTAAGCGACCAACGATTATGATTGTTTACGTGATCAAGCATATCTCCTTGTAAACGCACTTTCGCACTAAACTTTTGCTGTTCAAAATAAATAGCGGCATTAACTTCGGCGCGTTTTTCAGGAATTTTTCCTTCTAGCAATGAGCTATGGCGGTCAGCTTCAAGTTTCAACCAGTCTTGGTATTTAATATCAATTTTAATGATTGGTAAGTCGTGATTTGCATTTAACCACCTAACTGGCGATGCCAATAAATCATCTACTAGTTGAAGCGCTTTTGCTTCGGTACTGTGTTCATGTGCAATAAACCCTTTATGCACAATGAGCGTTTTTACGGCATTAACAGAGGGCAATAGAATAAACAGGAGTACTAACAAGCGAAATCCCAACCACATCGGGTTGCTTTTATTTTGGCGAGAATTTGTATTAAATAACAACATAGCTATACACCCGCGATGTTATGCTGCTCAAGCAATGATATATTTATTCCCTCAAATGTTTGCTTCAACTCCATGACCATATCGTCTAGCTGAGATGCACTATTTAAACTGACAAAAAAAGTGGCGTTAAATTGGTGATCGTCTGTATCAATGCGTCTTAGCTCAATGCGCTGTGCATGTTGCAACAACAATTCATTCAATTTTTCAATAACAACCGTATCTTTGTACCCATCAGGAGACGAATGAACCAACGACATAAATAGTCCATTTTCGTTGTCCTGTTTTACATCATATCGTTTTACTAATGTCACAAGCGCAAGTGTTACAAAACACGCGAGAATGGCCGCTAACGTTTGTCCTGCGCCAAGCGCCACCGCGATACCAATATTCAAGAACAAATAAAGTAATTCTTCAGGTTCTTTTATTGGGGTTCTAAACCGCACAATAGACAAGGCACCGACAAGTCCAAGTGCTAGCGCGAGAGATGCTTTAACAACGGTGATAATTAAAATCACACTCAACATGAGAAGCGGAAATAGCCTTGAAAAATCTTGTCTATTACAAAATGCACTGGCGTATTTTCTAAAGTGATGTGCAATTACCATCGACATCATAAATCCGATGAGTAAATTCATAAGCAGTGCAACGAGTTGCACACTTGCATACGGAAAAAACATCGACCGTATGTCTTTCGGTAAAAACGCAATTAATAGTGGGTCTACAGTTTCCATAGTCACTCCAACTTTGAAATTTGTAGAGATCACGCAGAATTTAAACCACCTCTGAAAAATGTTGCTAAATAATATATTTAGTTATTATAAATCAGATACCTAAAATTATTTATTGATTAAAACAGCGAACTCATTTTAATCCGAACTAAAGTAAGTAATTCCATAAATTTTATTTCGCTTTGCAAATTGCAAAAGTTGTTGCAAAAAACGCGAACTATTTATGTAAATTAGGCAACACGGCTCTGTTGCCAGTAACAATAGCAACCGCCAATTACAGTTAACTCACTGAAATTATTTAAATTTAAAACAATATAAAAGCAATTGGTTTGCGGCTTGCTTTGTTATGTTCACGATTTAGTGTTTTGAGTTTTTCAATGAAGATAAAAAGAGCTGTAGGCAGAATCAGTTTAATTTCAGTCGTTGCGCTTGCCACTGCCTGTAAATATGAAGCGGTTACCGAGGCGCCTCTAACGACATCGAACGGCAGCTCGGCAGTGGATTTTGAATCGATTCAGCTTCCATTATGCGACGGCGAGTGTGATTGCGACGACATAGATAGCCCCTATAACGATACTGGCGTGCTATTTTCAGCTTCTCAAGCTGCGTTAAATAGCGATACCTGTGATGTAATTGATGGGCAAACACAAGATTGCTCTTCTGGTCGTGATAGTAACGTAAATTTAGTAAAGCAAGGGCATGGATATGCAGCGTTTGATTTTACAAAAATTGACCTAACAGGCTCACAATTGTCGCCCGCTGAGACAAGCTGGCAATGTGTCAAAGACAACCACACAGGCCTACTTTGGGAAGCAAAATCAATTGAGCTATCAGCTATTAACAATACGGCTTACACGTATACTTGGGTCGATGATAACTACAGTGACTACTCAAGTAATCAACAAGGTCAATGCGACCAAAATTGCACCAGTGCCAGTTATATACAACGACTCAATGATCTTCAGTTTTGTGGCGTCAATAATTGGCGGCTGCCAAACAAAATTGAGTTACACGACTTAGTTAACTATGGCGACTTATCCCCTGCGATCGACCGTGATTTCTTCCCTCATACTCAAAGTGGCTTTTATTGGACCAGCAACCCTGATAGCGACGATATCGGCAGTGCTTGGGCGGTTGATTTTCATCATGGCCGTGTAGCAGGTACGTTAACATCAAACGCGAACTACATTCGTGCAGTATCAGGCGACACTCAAAGAACATTATATTCAAACCAATTACCTGAGCCAGAAATAAGCCAATCGAATCGATTGCAAGTAGCAAGCAAACAAAGGTGCAACGCAAGTATTGCGTTTTCTAGTCCGGTGTCACGGTTTAAAACAGACAGTTCGGGCAATATATTAGATACCAATACGGGTCTTATTTGGCAAAAGTGTTTAGTTGGGTTAAGTGGTGCAAACTGCACTATCGGCGAGAGCGAAAAGATGTCGATGCCTGAAGCACTTGATTACATCACCATCGCTAATATGGCGCAAAGCACTCTACAGCCATGGCGTTTACCTTCAATTAAAGAATTACAACAATTAAATGAATTCGCCTGTGAAGAGCCACCGTTAAACCCATTTGTTTTTCCAAATGTCACCCTGGGCGAAGTATGGAGCATGACGCCACACCAAACTCGGGCGGGCACAAGTTTTCAATACCAATATCAAAACAGCATCATTTTTTATAGTGAGCATGAATCAGCGCATGCAGTTCATCTTGTTAAAAACTGTGGTGTTACAAACTAGGAGATACATTATGTTATGTAAAACTATTTATTTTGCGGCAATGAGCCTATTACTCATATCACCTCAAAGCGACGCAAACCAAGATGTTAACTTTTTTAAATATTCGGTCGGTACCAGTTATCAATACTTAAACGCGTCGATTGACAACACTGAATTGAGTCAGGACTTGACGATGTCAGGCCATGCACTCGGTCTATACTACAAAGCTGAACCCTATCAATATATTCAGTTTTCAACTGGGATTGATTATGTTGTCATCGACAATGATGATGAATTTTCTCAAACAGTAAAAAATAGCCTAACCGGAGAGATCTCAACTAAAGAGTCAACAACCTACGGCTACAGTGCTTATTTTGAAACAGGCTTAAATTACCAGTTACCACAAACAAATCGATTCAAGATTGGCATGCTCGCGGGCTATCGCTATAACGACATTGACCAAGTAATCTTACGCTGCGAAAATTGTGAGCGAAAAGCCCAAGAACAGTTTGAAAGTGCTCCTTATGCTAAAGCGTACCTACAATACCAACTATTTGACGAAGTGCATCTGCAACTAAACATGAGTTCATTTTTTTCAGATTCAGGCTTTGACAATAGTGTTGGATTACAAATTAGTTTTACATCATTTTAGTGTTATTGATTTGTAAACTAGTTTAAGACTTGTGCATAGAACTCAATACACAACAATTTGACACAAAATTCTATTAAAAAGTTGTTAAATAGGCAGATTTTCATACTTAACAAACCTAAGCTTTGATGCTTTAATTAAAAACAACATGGACTTACTAATACGGATATTAACGATGGATAAATTAAAAATTAAAGCATTTTGCTTAAGTGCTATCGCACTCATAAGCGCAAATGTGTTATCAATTAACTTAGCTAAAGCATCGCTGCTTTCTCTCGCTCTTGAAGAATGTAAATCGAAAGACAACATTTACTATGTGACAGCGCGAACTTACCAGTGTATTTGTAACGACAATAACACGACATCCTAACATGCCCTACTTACACGCATAAGTAAAAGGCATAAGTAACACGCATAACGAATATAATATTAGATGACAAAATTGTTTCGTCATCTAAAACTTCCCTTAATCACCAAAATTCGCCTCACGTCACATAAGCAATATCGAACCATAAAAACTGCCCTATTCTTTGTTTTAACGAAGCGGCACAACATCTAAACCGCTTACTTTATAAACTAAACACAAGGGTTACTATTATGAACACATCAAGCACTATCGATATCGCATTTGTTTCAACACTTACGTCAGTTGTTGTAGGCGGCCTAATTATGGCGGGTATGGCAAGCGCACTTGTTGTTGGTACCGTTGCAGCGGGCGCATATATGTTAGCAACCAACTAATACGCTATTTCTTAGTTTGTTATAAACAATTAAGGAGTTGCCTATGCAAAACACAACACATAATTAAAAAGCATTTAACCATTCAGTTAAATGCTTTTTAGTTTTACGCGACTTTTTTCCAATTCATATATTTCTCACATGCAAGCGACAACATCGCATCATCTTCTTTGGTATCACCATACGCATATATTCGTTCATAATTGGCGAGGTTGTAACGCGCCAGAACCTTGTTCTTTTTCGCTTCTGAGCTACAATCACCGGCCACCAGCAAACCAGAAAATCGGCCATTTTTAACCGCAAGCTCACTGCATATGAGTGCAATATTGTGTTGCTTGCACCAATGAACCAAATACGCATTTAATGATGCTGATACAACCACAACATCATCGCCTTGCGATTTATGCCACCTTATTCGTCTGAGGGCGTTTTCTCGCAAATATTTGGGGATCACCTCATTGGCAAATTGATTACCAAGTGAAAACACCTCGTTCGTATCGCGCCCGAAAAAAATAAAGAAATTTACAATGCACCGTAGCTTTGCCGCAGAAAATAAATTGATGCGATACAATGCAATCAAAGGAAATAACAACAATCGCCCGGTGGTCATACGCCACGAGGGCGACACATACTCCATAAAAGGTACGAACATTTGTTCTGTTGTAATGGTGCCATCAAAATCAAACAAGGCCAAATTTGGTGTTTTCATGTGAGTTACATCCCGACTATTCATTACACATAGAAATACGCGATGTTTATTACCAATTAATAACAGAAATTAAAAACTATTGTGTACATTAATCACTCAAAGTGACCTCTTAACACCGCATTTTGCCATATATCATTTACACCAAAATTTGACTCTCTAGCTGCTCTATTATTTAACCCAAGCAAACGAACATTGATTTATAAACAAACACAAGGGTTACTATTATGAATACATCAAACACTATCGATATCGCATTTGTTTCAACACTTACGTCAGTTGTTGTAGGCGGCCTAATTATGGCGGGTATGGCAAGCGCACTTGTTGTTGGTACCGTTGCTGCTGGCGCGTATATGCTAGTCACTCAGTAACAACGGCTCACCTTCCACTTGATATCAGAAGAACATATGAAAAGAGCATATGAAACAAGAGTATAAAATGGAGGAAAGCCTATGATTTTTAAAAATAAACCATGAAAAAGCATTTAACAGACCGTTAAATGCTTTTTTTTATTCCTGTTAACCCTATCTAATCAACACGTATATCTTTCTGATTGATTTACAATAAAAACAAAGGGCTTTAAACTGCCAATAGTCAAAAAACTACGGTGCGCCCATGAATTTTCATACCAAAATAAACAAACTTAGACCGCTCAATGAGCAAAAGTCATTAAGCAGCAGTTTAGAAAGTGATCGTGGGCGGATCATCAATAGTGCGGCGCTGCGCAGGCTACAGCAAAAAACCCAAGTATTTCCGCTTGAGCGAAATGCAGCTGTTCGCTCGCGGTTAACTCATTCGCTAGAGGTGCAACAGAATGGCCGGTTTATAGCGCAAACAATCACAAAAAAACTGATGCAAGCTGGGCAAGAAAATGTACTCGCTTATGAAGAGTTTGGGCAACAACTTAGTTTAGCTGAGCCGCTTGTCAGTTTAGTTGAAATGGCGTGCTTAATGCACGATATTGGCAACCCCGCTTTTGGCCACTTTGGTGAAGCCGCTATAAACGATTGGTTCACCCGTTACTTAAAAACACACTCTATTACCCAGTCATCAAATGATCCGCAGTCAAATGGCAGTGATGAACAACAAACGCTAATCACAGAATTAACGCGTGATTTATGCAATTTTGAAGGTAATGCACAAGCGATCAGAATTATTCACCGTTTATCAAGTCTGAACTTAACCTATTGCCAAAGCGCCAGCATTTTGAAATACACGCGCTGCGGTACCCAAGCTAAACCAAATAAAACACACCCTCTTAGCTATATTCAAAAGAAAGTCGGCTTTTATTTTAGCGAACAAGAGTTTGTTAGTGAGCTCTGCGATAAGCTCAATATAAAAATAGGTCATCGCCACCCCGCGAGCTACATTATGGAAGCGGCCGACGACATCGCCTATTGCCTTGCTGATATGGAAGACGCCGTAGAAAAAGGCATTATCAACGTGGCAACGCTCATGCAGTATCTTATTGCAGAATACAACGAAGTCGCCAACGAATATGGCTTGTTAGACGAAGCCGAACGTTTAATAATGCAAAAAAAGTGCGATTACGCGTTTAAAAAAGCAACAAATACGCCAGCTAATTTTGATAACGAGTTTTTTATTTGGTTGCGTGTAGGCCTGGTCCACCCGCTTGTTGAGCATGCGAGCAACCAGTTTATAGCCAATTTAGACGCGGTATTTGAGGGAAGCTTAAACCAAGCTCTGCTAGAAGACGGCGGATATCAAAATGCAATTACCACCACGTTAAAACGTGTTGCCCTTAAGCACGTATTTAGCCACAGCGAAGTTGAAAAACTCGAACTACAGGGCTACAAAATTATCTCGACAATTTTAAACGAGTATCAGCGTTTACTGGATTTATCTTATGATGAATTTCAAATGGTGCTAAATGGTGAGTTTGGTTTTGCCGTGGAGTCACGCTTACTCAATTTAATATCAGACAAGTTTATTGCTGTGTACCGCGAAACATTAGATGAATACAATACAAAACAGCTCACAAACCCAATTTACGAGTTTTATGCACGGTGTAGGTTGATTCAAGACTTTGTAAGCGGTATGACCGACCAATTTGCTTATGACACTTACCGAACCTTGATGGTGATTGACTAGTTGATATTGCATCAGCTAGGCACAACAAAGCTAATAAATAGAAGCAAGTAAATAGAGGCTAATAAATGTAAGTCACATGGCACAAGGCAAGCAATGCAAAGGCAGAGAACATAGATGACGTAGATCAATACACCATGTATGTTTAGATTATTAATTTATACGCGACTAATTTGACGTGTCGTCACTGGAGGGTTGGTATGCCTTTACAACAGCTTGCTCATCGGCTTTCGTTTCAGCCGCAGGTCCATCAAACTGTTCAACTCCCTGACCTGCTATCGGCTCATTATTTACTTGTTTGATGCGAACAATATCTTCGATTCTAAACGCCATATCACCCACATTTTCTTTATCTTTTAACGCATGTATTAAATCGTCATTGCCCCAATATTTTATGTTTTGCAGATGGACAACCCCTTTCTCTTTAGTGTTATTTACAATTTCACTGTAGAGGGATTTAGATACTTTGCCGTAGTAATAAAAGCTGTCGATACCGCCTGACTGCTCAGAGACATTGAACTACGCGTATACCCAAACAAGCTCTTTGTGTTGTGTGTTATTTGCTTTGCTATCGCCATTACAACCGAGTAATACAATAAACGTACAAAGTAAGGTTAAATATCTCATAGTGTTTCCTTTTTATTATTATGAATTTTCGTTATCTTTTTGAGCTTATGTTGATTTATACAACGTTGCTTTAGTCACCAACAATAACAAGTTCGTCACGGGTTTTTGCTCCTAAATCAACCAATTGCTTATAAATTTGATGAGCAGCTTTGCGGTCGAGCGCATCATAGGTATGTTGGTCTTTTGTCACACTAATCACAACATCGAGTGCCGTTTGCTGATTGCTAGCAACCCGATTTGCATCAGCCCCGTAACTCAATAATAAATCGACTAATGGTGCATTGGCACATGTGCACGCTAACATTAGCGCACTAAACCCTTTTGGTATTTCCATATCAATATGCAGGTCGTGATCTACCATAATTAACTCTTGCGTTTGTAAGTTAATATCGCAGCCATTATCCAACAACCAATTAATAACACGCTTATTGTTAAAAAACACCGCGTGATGTATCGCCCCCCAACCGGTAGGGTTAATGCGGTTAACATCCCACTCGCTCGGTAATACTTGCTCAATTAAACGAACAGGGATCGACTCTTTACTGGTGATGAGCTCTAATGTATTGGCAAACTCAGTCTCATATTTAATGTATTCATTTAACAGTTCAATATTACTGCCGTTATTACACAGTAGTTCAGCAATCTCGTAGTGCTCTGCCAAAATCGCGCAATAAAGTGGCGGCGCTAAATTAAAGTGATAACCCAAATAATGATTTTTACGTTTAAAGTCTGTGTGTTCGTGCGGGTAGTTAACACTTAAATTACAGCGTAAAAAGCGTTGCACCATCGCAATTTTTTGGTTTGCAGTGTTGCCGCTGGTGAGTGGAATTAAAGCCGATATAAATGGCCGCCCTTGCACTTGTTCATATTTTTCAAAATCAAAGCCAAGTGATTCGAGTTCATCAAAGAACTCCATGACTCTTTCATACTGGCCATAGGCATACTGGCTGGCAATGCGAAAGCTATTAATATTAAAGTGCACGTAGACATCGTCAAGAGTAAGCCCATAATCTAAATATAAACGCAGCAATTTAGAATTGGCATTAACAACCGATAAGCAATACAGCGGTATATGCAAGTGTTCACACAAATTGTGCAGCGAAAACCCTTGCGACAACAATGCATTTACTGCGTCTAAGTTATTAAACTCAATCGCCCAGCGCATTAAGTTATATTCAAACTGATGGCTCTCACCAGCTTTACAAAATACAAACACCTCTTCAATTAATTGTGGATTTTCATCCAAAAAATAATTGAGCGCAGCCAAGTCATTATTCTCAATAAACGCGACAGGCGAAAGTTGCACATCGTCCATGATTTACCTTGTTTTTTATTATAACGGTGAAACTGACGCATAAACGCCATATAGTCATATACAAAGGGCTGAGCATAAAGAGATGAGCGATAAAGAAGTGTTACTTATGGCCAATTCCTTAGCTTAACTATTTGATAGTCAATCCTTTGTTGAGGTGAGAAAATATCACACTTGGTAAAAAATTCAACTGGGGATGTATTCTGCCTCATTCGCCTAATATTGCAACATGGGTTTAAACAGCAACTTAAGCGATGCAAGCCAACTAACATGTGTTTTTAGGCTGTACTAACTTTAACGTAATATAAATACCAGCAAGCATGCACAACACCACAAGTACACTGCCTAAAGACAACGTTGGCATGGCAACCAATATTTGAAAGTCATTGCCGCCACCAGCGAGCCAAGCCCCCGCTCCCATTAATGCACCGGCAAAGCTATGTTTAAAATAGCTTTTAACGTTACCGGGCTCTAATACAAAACTTTTAGTATAAATAGCAGCACTAAACATACCAAGCACTAAGCTAAACACCAATATGAGCTGCGCCACATTTGGCCAAAGCGTACCGCCATGCCTGAACCCATTGCTAAGCGACTTTAACACGCTACTCGGTGACCAATGTGGCTCAACTAAAAATATAAAGCCCGCTAATATGCCAATAACAAGCATTGTTGCCCACAGCGCTTTATTTGCGGTTTTGGTGAATAACACAAACGACAAAATGATGAGTGAAACAAATAATAAAATTAGGACCCGCTGATTCAGCGGCATTAAAAACGTAAAATAGTTTTCCGACGCCCTACTATCAATGTCAAACTCAACTAGCGCGCCTACTTGCCACGCCAATAACCAACCAATAATTGTAAACACCATAGTACATTGACCACGGACTAATTTGCTGACGGTAGATACACTGCAGCCGCCATTAAGCGCTGTGCCTATACCAAATAGTGCGCCACCTATCAGCATGGTGATTGTCACACCTGTTGTTAATTCATTTATTGCAATTGAATTAAATTGCGCAAAATACAAAATGGCCCAACTGGAGCTGCCACTCAATAAAATAGCAATTAAAAACTGCGGCCGCTTGGCCATGGCTTCATTAACACCACGAACCAAACATAGGCCAGATGTTTGTGCCAAATAGCCCAAAACAAAAATAAACACGCTTGCAAAAATGATCAACAGCATAGTGCCACGTACTCAGGTTTTTAAATTAACTTACTCTAATTAGCCTAGCAGACACTAATTCAATAAGTCACTTTTATACAAAGCAATTAAAACATCCATTTGAGAGTTATGCTTTTTATTCGTTACCGAGCACCAAAGTTCACGCTTGCACGTTATACGATCACGCTTTAATTTGTTGTAAGCATTTAATACGTAGGTTTCATTTGTCGTGCTTTTTACATAACAACCAGGCTCAATATCACAAACAAGCCCGCGACCACACAAAGCCAAAAACGCAGTGCGTGGACACCCTTTGTTTTGACCTGATTCACTAAATGGAAAATACTTCTTGGCTGCTCGATTCCAAGCTTCTCGCGGCGAACAGCGAGTACTGCGACAAATGCTCACCGCATCAATCGCTACATCGCCGTACTTATTACATTTATCACGTAATATTTTTGTATTATTTATTTGCATCAAGAGTCACTTCTTCGAGTTTTTTAAGTACCTGTAAAATATGAGTGTAAAGCACACTACCGGGACTTAAATCAAGTTCAGTCAATTGTGAGCACAGCACTTTAGACAGTCGTTTTCTGCGTTTAAATTCCAAATCAAATCGCGTTGCAACAGACTCTGCCAATACGTGATACTCTTCATCAGCATATTTACTCATCCACAAGGTTGCTGTGTAGCTTATTATCTCATCATCGTTACGGCGTACTTCAATTCCATAAGGCCATCGGCCCTCTTCTGGTAAATGATGTTCTAATGAAAAATCAACGTAATCACTGTGTAGCTCAGTACGAATATGCGAATTAAGTCTCTTTAACTTATCGTCAAATACATCAAACTCGTTATAACCATGAACATACTCAAAAATGCCGTAGTGCAATTGGATCAATTCGAAAACATTGAGTTCGCTTTTACTAAAAGCGGCGGCATTAGGCAGAATTTGACTAAAATAAACGGTGGGCGAAATTTCAATCCAAGAGTACCGCTTGTTTTCAATTGTGATTGCTGGGTTTTCTAACTCACGCAGCAATTCACTGTGCGAATTCGCTAGTCGTTTAATAATTGAATCTAAGTTTTTATAGTAGCGATCTCTCGACTCATCCCAACCGATAAACACAAAATCATGAATGTCTCGCAATTGATACTCTTGTTGTGGCGTCAAAAAGCCACGTTCAAATAAATCGAGTAATGCATCGCTCAACCACGAATCGTCAATTTGTACATAGCGCTCATCATATTCATCACTATGATTTCGATTTTCACTGTCTGATAAAATAAAGATTTTTTTCCAATCGCTATAGTGATCGTTCACCCAACTCGCATAGTTAGCAAGTTGATTGTTTTTTGCCGTCGAACCATCTTTGCGCTCAATAACTACAATGAGTTTTTGGGCAGCATCAGCGATCACGATATCAATATATTTATTCGCATTTTTACCTTTATCAGAATGACTAAGCTTTATTGCTAGTTCACGCATAACACTTATATTTGAAAGCGATATACTCAAAAGGTTGTGTAACTGTGGCATGTGTTCTAACTGATAATCTGTCGCACAACTATAAGCATAGTTAAGCAACGCTTTTGCAAAGTACTCGCCAAGTTGATGCCCTTCATTGGGGTTTAACAACCAAGCCAGTGCATCTGATTTACGGTTTTCATCGAATTTGATCATTTCAAATAAGGAAGTTGCTCTACAACGAGTAGACAGTGCTTGAAAGTCTTTATCAATAATTAAGTTAGTTAAGGCATTAAGTAGTTTTTTAGTCATTGGTTATGTAAATTCCAGCAAAATTTAAAGCATCAAAAAATAATAAGAAGATATGAAAGGACGAGAACGAATCAATCGTTATAGCAATAACAAAACAAAGCCGTATAAAACACCTATACTTTTTTCATCCATGAACATATTCTTTGTTATTATTAGCTTACGCGTAACTGAAAGAAATTAAAAGCGATGACACAAGGCAAACAACAAGGCCAATGGCTAACCAGCAAAGAAACACAAAAGCGGCTTAAAATTTCTGGCTGTGAGTTAATGCATAAACGTGAGCGCGGCGAGCTAAAGTTTGAGAAACGTGGGCGAGCTTTTTATTACTTTGTTGAAGATGAAAAGGCCGAGCAAAAATGAACTTTGTTGAATATAAAGCGCTCACTAAACAAATTAAGTTAGGCAAAAACCTACCCACTGCGATTTATATTCACAAATCTGCGTTAGAAGAAGCACTACCTGACTTACTCAATACCTTTATTACCGAAAAACTAAAACAATTAAAAGTAAGAACGCGATGGAATGTGTTAAAGCTCTACAAACGGGATTTTAAACTCTCTTTACTTTACTACCCAGATTTTGAAACCTACGCCTACCCTGCTTTGCACGCTAGTGTAACCATAGACCTGTTAGAAAACACAAAAAACAAGACCGATTATAGTAAAACTGATAACCCGCCCATTTTGCACCGAAAAGAAACATTTATTAGTAAACAGCATCCACAGTTTGATGAGTTTTTAGCGATTACCAAAGAAGGAGAAGAAATTGGGCTCTATGAGAATACACGAACCATTGGGTTTAAAAATAACTGGGAAAAGCTAATCGCTAAAAAGGGTTATGAATTAGACGAAAAAGGAAGGCTTTTTAAAAGTGTAGCGACTACTCCCTCACCCGTTGCACCTAACATGCAACAAACAGTGCAACGACATAAAACAGCCATTAGCAGAGATAGGCTTTCAGCCCCTTTTCAAAAACTAGCAAAATACGGCTACCTAAATGGCGATTATTCAATTCAAGACATAGGTTGTGGTTTGGGTGACGATTACAATGAGTGTATCAACCATGGCCTTAATATAAATGCCTGAGATCCCGTACATAAGCCTGAAGGAAAAAAATTACAAAGCGATATTGTAAACTTAGGCTTTGTACTTAATGTTATTGAAGATATTGAAGAACGCTCACAAACTTTACAAACCGCGTTTAACTATACCAATAAATTGTTGGTTGTTTCAGTAATGCTTGCAGGTAAAGCCAAAATAGAACAATTTAAACCCTACAAAGATGGCGTAATCACTAAGCTAAACACCTTTCAAAAATACTACAGCCAAAGCCAAATTAGAGACTACATAGAACAAACACTTAAAGAAACCACGGTAGTATTTGGGCAAGGCATTATTGCTGTGTTTAAAGACAAAGCATTTGAAGAAGAATATTACCTGTCACAACAATTTAATGATCACAGCTGGCAACACATAACGCAAAGACCAATTCAAAAAGCGGTGAGTAAAGCGCAGCAACAAACTATTTTTGATAAACACCAGACGTTGCTTAATGATTTTTGGCAACAAACGCTTTATTTAGGTCGAATACCGGGCAATGATGAATTTGAACAAAGTGGTTTAATCAGGCAAAAACTACAAAGCCACAACAAAGCCTTTGAACTTTGCCTCAACAACTTTGAGCAAAGCGATTTGCAACTTGCGCAGCAAAAAAGAAAAGACGACCTTTTAACGTATTTTGCACTCAGTCTGTTTGGTAAACGAAAAGCCAAAAGCCATATACCTACACGTATTCACCGCGATATTAAGGCACATTTTGAGAGTTACAATGTTTGTTTAGAAGCCGCTCAAACACACCTTTATTCTGTTGGTAATCCACTCAATATTGCCAGAGCCTGTTACCAAGCGTTTGAGCAATTTAAATTGGGTGAATTTATAGACTCGCACTCTTACACCTTTCCTTTAGCACTACTAAATAAAATGCCGGTAGAAATTAGAGTTTACGTAGGCTGTGCTGGGCAGCTTTATGGTGACTTTGAAGGTATAGACTTATTAAAAGTACATATGCGCTCTGGCAAAGTAACACTCTTAAAATACGATGACTTTACCAAACCACTGCCACTACTTACGGAACGCATTAAAATAAAGCTACTTGAACTTGATATAGACTTTTTTATTTACGGTGACGAATTCCCATATAAACCCCACTACAACAAACTTGCCTATTTAAAGCCAAATACCAAGGCCTACAAATCCCAACTCGCATTTGATGAAAAACTAAATGACATGCTCAAAGGTGTACCAAAAGCAGAATGGCCCGACTGGCCCATTCTGCAGAAGGTGTTTGACTATAGGAAAGTTGAATTAAAGAAAGATAAGTTTTACACCAAATCTAGCTCAAAATCATAAATTGGAATATGACTGGTAGATACACCAATACCACGCTCTATCATGATCTCTGCTAGCGTTTCACCGTCAATCAATACTATTGGCACACAACCACATTTGAAAGCGCTATCTTGTGCTTCTTTAGTAAAGCTACTGGTAGTTATAAATATGCCTTGTTGATACTCACCTTGTATTGCACCTCTAAACATATCAATATCAGGTCGAGAAACTTTGTTGGTCTTTTTATAGCGCTTACATTGGGCAGCTACATGTAGCATAGAAATCCCTACTTCTAATTGCCCATGCACATCGATACCACCATCACGACCGCGTTGGGTCACCTGCATATTTTCAAAACCATAACGCTCTAAAAAACGCCTACAGAAAAACTCAAACTCTTCAGGTTCAAGTGAATAAAGATGATCGACTATACGCGGTATAGTGTCTTGTTTTAATTTGTTAGCTAGTTGGTGTACCAGCTCCAAACTATTGGGCGTCTTAACTTGCTCTTCTTTATTATTCGCTGACGACCCATTTAATAATGAAAACTCACCAATTTCGTTTTTAGTGAACAGCTTAGTTTGTGCTTCACTACTCCATGAAGTGCTATCGCTATGGCGTTCCATTTGAACACGGAGCACAGCAAGTGGATCCTTAGCACCAAACTTATACAGCGAGTGCTCCATAATTTTACTATAAACTACCTTGTAAGATGCAGGTTCACCAATTAGCGATAAAGCTTTTGCTGCTGCTTCTGCAATTGTTAATTTACTCATATCTGTATCTGCTTAATCTTTTCTACTATTTCATTAACTGGTAAGGATTCCGTCATATATCCCCAAGAAATACGAACAGCACCTGTGATCCGGTCTTCATCAAGCCCCATAGCTGTTAAAACATGTGAAGGAGTGTAGCTCGAAGATGTACAAGCAGAGCCATTTGATACAGCAGCAATACCTTTCAAACTAACCATTAAAGATTCTGAATTAACGCCTGGCACTGAGAAATTTAAAACATATGGAGAGGAGTTGTCGCCATTAAACTGTGCACCGATTTTATCTAGTTCTGCAATTAGTGATTGCTTTAGTGAAGCTGCATGACTTTGCCATTTATCAGAATTTTTAGTTGCTAGCTCACAGGCTAATCCAAAGCCAGTAATTAAAGGCACAGGCAGAGTACCTGGGCGTAGCCCTTTCTCTTGACCACCACCAAACTGAATTGCATTTAATGGTGGCTTTATAAAACCGCGCTTTCGCATAATTAGTGTGCCAATACCTTTGGGGGCATACATTTTATGACCGCTAGCACTTATTAAATCGATACGGTCATTTTTTAAATCTTCACTTAGTTTGCCAAAGCTTTGCGCCGCATCTACATGCAAGTACGCATCGCTAGACTTAAGCTCTTCACAAATATCACTTATTGGCTGAATACAGCCCGTTTCATTATTTACATGCATAATTGAAATAAGCACAGTGTCATCCCTCAATAATCCTTTAAGTTGAGTTGAGTCGACTAAACCACTTTCACCAACATCTAAATAACTTACTTCAAAACCATTTTTTTCCAGATGTTCTATTGGCTCCAATACGGCTTTATGCTCTATTCGCGTGGTAATAATATGTTTTTTATTTTCTTGCACGGCGAACTCTTTTAAACCCAAAATTGCAATGTTATTACTTTCTGTAGCGCCACTTGTGAAAATAACTTCTGACTTATCAGCTGCAACTACTTCTGCTACCTGTTTTCTTGCAGCTTCAACATGTTTTTTAGCTGATGAGCCAAACTCATGAGTCCGGCTGCCTGCATTACCAAATTCTTCAACCATGAGTTTGTATACTAAATCAGCAACTTCTTTAGTTACTGGTGAAGTTGCGTTCATATCAAGATAGGCGGTCATTATCACTCCAAAAAAACTTATAAATATTCACAGACAATTTAGGCACTATACTGTAGAATTTGCGCAAACTGTTCGTACGAACAAAAACAATAAACTACGAACTAAACAGTAAAAACACAATACAAAAAGTAGCAATGAGCCAAATCGTATCGGGTACTTCCTTTCCTGCAATCAGGGGAACCCAAGCAAAAACAGAATATTACATCGTTATGTGCCCACTAAAAAGGTTAAATAAAATATTTACCTTTGATGAAAGCCAATTACCTGTAGATCAACGAGCACAACGTATAATTAACGAAGAACGTATTCCCGACATAGCAAACTATATTTTAGATAATAGAGACAATTACGTTTTTTCAGCGCTTACCGCATGTATTAGCGGCGTAAGTGAGTTTGTGCCAATTGGTGAAAGCAAGCACGAACAAAAAATTGGTACTCTTTTAATTGATGAAGACGCCGAGCTATTTATCACAGACGGTCAACATCGTAACGCCGCTATTTTGGAAGCAATAAAGGCTGATCCATCGCTTGCTGATGAATCTATATCAGTAGTGTTTTTTAGCAATAAAACGCTCGAAGAGCGCCAACGTATTTTTAAAGACTTAAACCTTTACCCTGTGAAAACAGACTCATCATTGAGTATCACTTACGATGACAAGCCTGACGCCATACTTTCAAAAACTGTAGTGTTTAGAAGTGAACAATTTACAAAGCTTGTTCATATGGAAAAAAGTAATTTAGGTGCTCGTTCTAAAAAGCTTGTAAGTCACAGCGCAATTAATAAAGCAACCAAATACCTACTTGGCGCTATAAATCAAAAAAACTATGAGTCGCTTATACCTGTAGCAACCGAGTTTTGGCATGAAGTACTAACCAATATGCCAGCATGGCAACTAATTTGCGAAGACAAAGCATCAGGTGGTGATTTACGTGACGAATCTATTCACGCACACGCCGTTACACTTCATGCATTAGGCATGCTTGGGGCTTACTTACTTAAACACGATTTGCATTGGCAAAAAACACTCAAAGGCTTAAGTAATATCAATTGGTCACGTAGCAACAGCGCATGGCGTGGTCGCTGTGTAAACAACAATGCTATGACCAATAACCGCAAAGCTGCGGAACTTACCTGTATTAAAATTAAAGAATTTTTAAACGTAACACTTACGAATAAAGAACAAAGTGCTGAACAAGCATTCAAAGGGGTAAACAATGACTGATAGTGTAGTACAGTCACACTCTGCTTTTGCTGACGGGCTTAAAGAAGCCATTAGGCAAAGTATCGACCATATTAAAATGCTCTACATGAGCGACAGCATTCCATGGGTATTAGGTTACAGTGGCGGTAAAGACTCAACGGCCATTTTGCAGTTGGTCTGGTATGCCCTGCAAGAGCTAAAAGAAGAAGGCAAAGCAAACAAAAAAGTACATGTAATTAGTACAGATACGTTGGTTGAAAACCCAATTGTTGCTTTATGGGTTGAAAAATCACTCGACAGAATGCAAGCCTCTGCAGATGAACAAAAATTACCTATCGTGCCACATCGCTTAACACCAGAAATCAAAGACCGCTTTTGGGTTAACTTAATTGGTAAAGGTTACCCAGCCCCGCGTATGAAGTTTCGTTGGTGTACTGATCGTTTAAAAATATCACCTTCAAATACTTTTATTCAAAATCTTGCGAATAAAAATGGTGAAGCGATTTTAGTACTTGGTACACGTAAAGCAGAGAGTACCGCACGTGCCGCAGTAATGGAAAAATTTGAGAGCTCAACCACCAACACCCGTAAAGCTTTTGGCCTAACCGAGAATGGTTCGCTAGAGCGAGTTTGGGTATATACACCAATTTCAACATGGAGTAATGATGATGTTTGGGTTTACCTAAACAGCATTAAAAATCCATGGAACTTCCCTAATCACGATTTAATGGGCATGTACCAAGGCGCAACAGAAGGTGGCGAATGCCCGCTGGTAGTCGACAAGTCAACGCAAAGTTGTGGCGATAGCCGATTTGGTTGTTACGTATGTACTATGGTGACCGAAGACAAATCAATGAATGCCATGATCTCAAACGACGAAGAAAAAGAGTGGATGTACCCGCTTGTTTCACTTCGTAATGAACTTGAGATAAATGATGCCGTGCGAGAGAAAAAACTCGAAAAACTGCGCCGAGATCGCAACAACCGAGATTTCCGCCGTATGAATGGCACGCTTACCGTGCACGTATCTAAACATGGTGCAGACGTAGTACACGGCCCTTATATTCAAAAATTCCGTGAGCACATGCTAAAAAAAGTGCTTGAAGCACAAGTAGCTGTGCAGCACATGGGGCCGCCGGAAGTAAAAAACCTTGAGCTACTCCCAATTGAAGAGTTAGAAGCGATTCGCAAAATTTGGCTTGAAGATAAACACGAAATTGAAGACAACTTGCCAAAAATTTATGAGCAAGTAATTAAAAAGCCATATCCTGGTAAACGCCGCGCGCACCACCCTATTTTAAACAACAGCACCTTGAGTAAATTACAAACTTATTGTGAGCAACATGGCGATAAAGAAGGCTTACTTTACCAGCAAATTCGCGCCACCATGAGCGTTGCTAATAAATACCGCAACCAGCTACGCCGGGCAAAACTGGGCGATGAACTTAATGATGTGCTAGACAAAGGTGCATTCAACAGCATGTTTGAAGCAAAAGAATTTGCCCTAGAGCGTGAACGTCACCGTTTACATATTAAGCTAACAAACGATCAAAGCCTCACACCAAAAGAGCAAGAAGAAATTAAAGACAAGATCCACATGATCACTAAGTGTATTAAAGAACAAGGTTATAGCTCTCTGCCCGAAATTGAAGTTGTGGAGGTAGAATAATGCTATTGCAGTCTCTTACCTTACATAACTTTGGTATTTACAAAGGCACACACACGGTTGATTTAACGGTGTCAAACGACAAACCCGTTATTCTTTTTGGCGGGCTAAATGGTGGCGGTAAAACCACGTTTTTAGATGCATTACAGCTCGTGCTTTATGGTAAGCATGCCAAGTGCTCTAACCGAGGCAATCTAGCTTATGGTACATACCTAGCCAGTACACTTAACCGTTACGTCACTAAAACTGAGCAAGTATCACTAGAGCTGACATTTAGCCACACCACAGACACAGAAGCTCAAACATTTACTGTACGCCGCGAGTGGAAAGTAGCAAAGCAAGTTGAAAACTCAAAAGACAAAGTCACAGTAAGCTGTAATGGTGAACACGACCAATACATAAGCGAACATTGGGATGAGTTTGTAAATGAGTTTATTCCTATGTCACTGTCTGACTTATTCTTTTTCGACGGTGAAAAAATAGAGAACCTCGCACACCCAGAGCGCAGTAATGAACTAATAAAAACAGGTATTGAAAACCTACTAGGTTTAGATTTACTCAGCCAACTACATTTAGATCTGAATAATATTGAGCGCAAGCGCAAAGCAGAAAACCTAGATACAAGCGTAATTGAGAAGGTTGAAACCTGCGAAGCTGATATTGAAGCGAATAACGATATTATTGAAGCGCTAAGTGTTGAAATTGCCAAGCTGAAAAACCAGCAAGGCAAAATCAATGTTGATATCAACAAAGCAAGGCAAAAAGTACGTGACACTGGCGCACACCTTATTGAAGAACGTGATCAAATTCGCTTTGAGCTAGGTGCAATAGCGCAAAAGCTAAAAGACAACCTGCAGCAACGCGTTAAGCTTGATTCCGGCATTGGGCCGCTTGGCTTAATTAAACCACTACTTAAGCAAACACAAAAACAAGCAGCACTTGAAGAACAAGCAAGCGAAGCCAGCGCACTTAATAAAGCCATTGAAAGCTATGAGGCAACTTTACTCAATTCGCTTGAAGGGCAAACATTGCCAGAAGCAGCACGCATTGCGCTTGAAAACTCTATGGCAAGCATGGCAACAGAGCGCCAAGCCCTTGCTAATATTGCAAGCTATGTGGGTTTACAAAGTAACTTATTTAATGGGCTTGAAGAAAAGCTTAAGGCTGACCAACTTGAACGCGACGCGCTTATTAAAGAGCGTGAGCTATTGCTTGAGAAAAAGGCGCTATTTGAGAAAAAAGAAGAATCAATTCCAGATTACGAAACCGTTAAACACGTTTTGAGTGAATTGGCACAGTTTGAAGCGGAATTTAAAAACGCACAAACACTGATTAAAGCCAAATCCGCAGAGCTTGAACAAGCACAAGCAAAGCACGCCGTATTAAATCAGCGTTACACCAACCTACTTACACAACAAAGCAAAGACACCTTTGAACAAAAACGTTCGCTACAAGTGGTTGACCATATTGGTAAGTTAAAAGAAACCATGCAAGGTTTTGCAAAAAGCTTAATAAAAGAAAATATTGAGCTACTACAAGATAAAATTACTGAAAAGTTTATTGCCCTTACTCGTAAAGAACAGCTAATCAGTGGCGTGCATATTTGCCCTACTAGCTTTTCACTTACACTACTTGCACAAACAGGTGAAGAGCTCTCGCCCAGCAGGCTTTCAGCGGGTGAACGTCAGCTACTTGCAATTGCAATTTTATGGGGGCTTTCAGAAGCGTCAGGTAAAGAGCTACCAACAGTTATCGACACCCCACTTGGTCGATTAGACGGTAAACACCGTACTCGCTTAATTGAAGGTTACTTCCCGTTTGCAGCAAACCAAGTATTACTGCTTTCGACCGATGAAGAAATCATGGGCAATTACTACAGCAAGCTTAAACCTGCAATTAGCCGCGAATACCATATTAGCTACAACGAACAAGCCACAACCTCGACTATTTCAGAAGGGTATTTTTAATGTTACACACAATCGACACCATCAAACTTTCTGAAAAACAAAAGCAACAGCTTATTCGCTTAAAAAGTAAGACTGGGATTGGAAACTGGAATGTACTGTGCCGCTGGGCACTGTGCATGTCTCTAGCTGAAGAGTCAGTACCACCATTTGAGGAAATCCCAAGTGACAGCAATGTTGAAATGACCTGGAAGGTATTTGCAGGCGAATACGCAGATGTTTATTTAGCGGTATTGAGAGAGGCTTATCAAAAACAAAGTGCACAACTAGAAGGTGTGCACTTTGGTGATTTTTTAAAGTTACATTTGAATAGAGGTGTTTCTTATTTAAATAGTTAATTAAAAGAAAAGGTACCTGAAGATAATGCGTACCTTTTCATACCTCTATTAATCTTCGTATATCGATTCATCAATTAGTTTAGATAATTTTGAAATCGCAGCCTCATTGGAACCAAAATACTCAGAAGTCAGCAATATATCTTTTTGTTCAAGTGTAGTAGCAAAACGACGAAAAACACTGATAAAGTAATCTTGAGAAAGGTCTCCATTCTCTTGACCATAATCAAACATTTTCGGAAAAGACTTCACTATGGCACCATATCCAATTCCTTTGGAAAGAATAAACTGCTCAGGGTTTTCCCATTCATTTTGGAAAACTATACGTACAGCATTAAAAAGATTTAACAAAATTTTCAAGATCACTTCATCTTTATTTTCAACAAAATAACTATTAAACGGTAAGTCTTCAGAAGGTAATTCATCTCCGTTTTTAATTTTAATGAGGTAATCATCTGGCTTCTTTGTAATTAGTGTAATCAGCTTCTTAACAAATGTACCTTGTGATAATGACGCATTCGGCCCACCACCTTTACCTAGCATTTTAAGCCTGCCATAAAAAGGTGAACCTTCTTGTTTGTTGAAAGTTCTAGCGATTTCGTGGCAAGTTTTTTGAGGGCTTCTTTTCTTCATTACAGCAAACAAATCGAAAATGAGTGACGGTGTTACTCTTGTTTGCTTACTATTTATTATTGAGAAGATATATGCCTTTTGCTCCTCCGTTGCATCCTTAACAAAAACTACTGGGAGTTCAAACTTATCAATATTATTCGAGGCTGCTAACCCCTTAATTCGGTGTTGCCCATCCAATACGTCAGCTATAGCTGCCTTATCCGCCACATTGACAGTGCCGTCTTTATTAAACTCTAAGTTGCTAGAATCTATTGCTAATATTACAGGGGTTGGAAAAGTTGCATCAGGGTCATTACAATATTCTGTGATTTCATCAATTCTAGTTTTTGAGTCTCCACGTTGGGTGCCTTCACCATCCTCATCACGCACTTTAACTACCATAATTTTGGCAACAAAACTCGCTGGCATACTCAACATATAGAACGTACCAGCTGGTTGTTCGAATTGGAGATACTTATAGTTTTTCATAATTTGGTACCCTTACCATCCGTTGTAACGCCATCAACTGAGCCACTTAATGAGCCTATTTCGTAATTTTCTTTATATAAATAATCATCATTTACATAATTCCTATCAATAATAGTTCTGACTCTGATCTTATTAGTATATCTAGCTGGATCTTTTAAAATAACTTCCAGCTTATCAGTTTGGTCGCGTTTTGGTGTAGCAACCAATGCCACTTTGCCATCAGCTTGTAGATCAGTAATAACACCTAAGCCCAATTCAAGATCCCCCTCAATATCATCACTTAGGATTATAGAAACAACAGCGTCTTTTTGAAGCGATATATTTTCTTTAGGATGCAATATTATTTTTGCATAGTCGCCATTTTTTACACTATTTATGCTTAAAACGGGGGGCAGCTCACCAATGTTAAACTTTGAGTTTGCAAATTGATTTAATTCTTTGATTGATAAATCTAAAGCAATTATAAAAAGTATAATTAGTGCAATAAAAAACCATATTGCCGCCCAGAACTTATATGCCTCAAAAGTTCCATCCATTTTTATGCCAAAAGTGGACATCGCTGTAAGTGCTAAGCCAATTACACCAACAGGTACTGAATAGCGTTTAATGAACGCATCACCTAAATATTTCCTTTTACTGTACATTTAAACCTCTTGTTTTAGTTGAATTCGCGCACACTGAATTCTCACTAACTTACCTTCTGATTTAAGATAAGCATCGCCTTTACCATTTAGTACTTCAGCACCTTGTTCATCTAAGATAACGCGGCTTTCAGTGCCATTTTTAACTCGCAATGCAAGCTGGGCTGGTAAATTTGAACGTAAGTTTGTGCTAATAACATCACCACTTGGTTTTTGTGTGGCGATAATTAAATGGATACCCGCAGCACGGGCCTTTTGCGCTAAGCGTTTCAGCTCAGCTTCAATGTCTTTTTTCATGTCTTTGTCAGACGTGAGATCTGCGTACTCATCAAGCACTAACACCCACCAAGGAATACGAGACTCTTTAGCAACGATAGCATTGTAGTCAGGCAATGAGCGCACACCTTGTTCTTTAAACTGCTTGTAACGGCTTTGCATTTCTTCAACAGCTTGCGTTAAAAGAGTAAGTGCGTCTTCATCGTCCCAACCTATTTGACCAAGTAAATGTGGGTATTTTTCAAAGTCATTAAGCTCTGTGCCTTTTGGGTCGATCAACATTAACTTAAGATCTGCATCTGAGTAATGCTCACACATGCCATAAAGAATGGTATTAAGTGCTTCTGACTTGCCGCTACCTGTGGTGCCACCAATTAAAAGGTGTGGGCAGTTTGAAGAAGAAAAGTTAATTTTTACTACATTGCCAAACCTGTCTTCACCTAAAGGTACTTCTAGAGCATTCTCTGGGCGCTGCCAAGCCGGCCAAATATCATTTTGATCAACATAGTAACGTTGTTCATCGTTTTTAGGCACATCAAAAGTCACGCAGCCTTTATCAATCGCAAAACCGACTTCTTGTTCTTGCTCTAGCTTTAAATCTAATTTTAACGCTTGTGACTTTTCAAATAGTTTTCGTGGATCAGTACCAGGGTTTAACTCCACTCTAAACAAGATAGACGCAGGCCCTTCAACATAGGGGGCTTCGGTAATAGGCTTAGTCACTGGAATGTTGTAACTGTAGTAGCAATCAATGACGCGTTGATACAGTGCTTCTAACTCTTCTTCGCTCATTGTTTTGCGTTTAACAAGCGGTTTGTTTGGCTCTGCCACATGGCTCAAAGTCTGCTGTTCACTTTTTACTTCAGTCAAATAGCCAAGATCTCCAAGCTCAATAACACGACTACCTGAAGTTGAGGTTTTCTGGCCACTTTCTGCTGCATCGTGCTCTTCACTTGTTGCTTTTTCATCAAATACTACAAGTTGAGTTGTCGCCTCAGCTTCTAAAATATAACGCTCATTAATATGGTGTAATTTAGCCGGTGTAAGCTCTTTAAACAGCGTTTTCATAGGGGTTTTAACCCAATGGCTTAGGCACGCTGCTGGTAACTCGACTTTGAGTATATTTTGAATTGGTGTAAATACAGCATGAGTAAAGTCAGTGTCTTCAACATTTACAAACAATAACCCAGCCGGGTAATCTGTTAACTCAGCCAGTTGGTAATCACCTTGCAGCCAATATGCGCTGTTGTCTTCAATCGCATCAAAGTAATCATTTTCATAAACGTTGTACAGTTTGTATTTATCAATTTGCATCAGCACTTGGCGCATGAATAAGCCACGGTATAAGTGCCCTGCTAATGTTTGTTGACCAAGTAAAGATTCAAAGTAGCTTTTTAACTCTTGTGCTTGTTTAACACCTTTGCTGTGTGTTTGGCGTTTACCAGTTTTAACTTCTACAGGCAGTAAAATAATTTGTTGGTCTTTGAAGCCAACAAACAAGATGTCATCAGAAATTACGCCTTTTTTAAAGCCCTGCGCCAAACGTGACAAGTCGCTATCAGCCATATTTAAGCCAAGGTTGCCTGCAACTCGGATTACTTCAGCAATTGAAAGAGGCACCCAAGTAATATCACTTTTAGCTAGTAAACAATTTACATATTTGTAGGCACAAATAATGCCGCGCTTTTCTTTACGCTCATTGTCATTGGCAGTAACGAGGTTAAGTAACCATTCGCCGTTAAAGGCATTGAACTCTTCAATAATACCGCCGTTATCACTTTCTAGTACCTTGTTATACAAACCAGTTTGCTTAGTTACGGTGATCGCGTCGTAATTTACTGAGTTTGTATAGTTGTCTGAATAATGAATAAGCACCATGTTCTTTTGGCTGTCAAAAAACTCTAAGGTGACTTTAGGATCAATAATGATTGTCCAAATAGAGTTTTCGTAAGAGCGCTCAAGAAGCGTTTTAAACTCTTCGGTCACCACAAGCGCTTGTGAGCGCGATGCATTGTATTCTTCGTGTTGGCTACGGGCAGGTTTAACTAGCCCACTGTACTTAGCAATTAGTGCAAGATGCGGAGCTTCCCTTGTATCTATACCATTTAAACCAAATGCTGTGTAGTAACGACCATTTTTATTGGTTGCGGCTTCGCCTGGCATCAAACCATGACACGCAACACCCGTTGTTTGCTTAAGCACGTCAACGTCGGTTGCTTGCACACGTTCATTATTTTTGAAAAAGCTCATATGCGCATAGGCTTGTGCTTTTTCACCTTTGTCGTGCGTAAACTTGCTATAGGTTAAACGTGTACGTAGCAAATCAATAATGCTATCGGCTTGTGTTTTAGCTGGACCTTTATTGAGTTCACACAGTTCTTTTAGCTCGTCATAACTTGCTGTGTCTGCAAACATATCAAACCAACAATAGCTTTCGGCTTCGTCGTACAAATTTACATGTATGTTTGTGACTTTGTCTTTTTTCAATTTGATGTAGTCAATTAGCCCTAAAAAGACTTCTTTATTTTGCTGGTTATTAACTGAGTTAATAATCAAGGTAGTTTTATTACCTGCTACAAACAGGTGCTTAAAGGCGGCTGCAAACTTATTTACTTTGTCTTTAACTAAACTACGTACAAAGTCATAACTACTTTCTTGTTGCGGAATAAGTTTTGACCAAAAAACATTTTCTTTCTCTGAGTGATTGTATGAAAAATCATGTTTTGCATCGTACACAAACGGCATTAAACCTTGCGCAGTTAAACGGTTAATCGTGACTGGCGGTAGTTTTTTATAGCTACCACTGTTTTGCTTATCTTCCGCTAACACACTTGCTAAATTAGCGTTGTAAGCTAAAACGAGTGGGTGCAAAGGTGTTATATATTCCTGTTCAGCAAACTCTGCAAAACCAATATTCACCAAGGTTTTTTGAGCTTCGCTTAATGGCGCATTAAAGGGTATTTGGTTAATCTCTTGTTGGTAAGCCGCTACAATTTTTGTGATAATTTGTTGTAACTCACTGCCCCAACCTGCTAGGCTAATAAGCGTTTTTGTTTTGTGTAAGTAATCGAATAAATCGCGATACGCTAAAAATAACTCGCTATATACGCCTTCTATGTCATGCAGTAGTGTTTGCCCATTAGTCTGCTTACTTAAAATAGCGCTATCAGTGAGCTCAGCTTCATATTGCAGTAAGGTTAAACGCTTTGCTTTTGGAGCTATTTCTTTACCATCTATTTGGACTTTATTTTTGCTGCGATTAAATTGCCCATAGTAATCATCTTCAAATAAATGGTTGAAGCGACCTTGGTCCAGCAGCAGTGGTAGTGATAAAGAGTCTGTTGATACTTCGCCTTCAACATTAAATGTCAGTTTTGTTTCTTTACCCTCTACCGTAAAACATACCTCGTCTGACTCACTGGCAAGCTTTTTAAAATCAACCGTAGCAAACTCTTGGTTACTAAAACACTCTTCGTTTTTTTGTACGGTAGCAGCATTACCCTCTTCAGCTATTTGTAGGGAGTTATCGTCTGTTTGTAGTGTGACGTACTGCTTTCTCTTATCAGGTTCAACTAAAAAGTTGTGTTTGAAACCTTCTTCAAAAAAGTCACCTTTTCGCAGTACTAAAATTTTAAATTTGTGGGTTTCTTTGGGTTTATCAGTTTTAACTTGTACTGCAATATATCTTGCTTGCCCGTTAAAGCTGCCTGTTACAATTGCACGGCTTCGCACACCGCCTAAATTTTTAATTGTGACTACTGCTTTTTGCTCGTAGTTATCATGCTGCACCGAACAATAACTGTCTTTTAGTTTTTGTTTTATAAAGCTTAAATCTAACTCAAACGCATTTTGTTCTGCTTCTAACAATAACAGTATATGGTTTTCTCTAAGACCTGCACCGCTCTCTGTTTTGGTTTTTGTTACATACTCCAAATGCGGGGCTTTTATACTCTCAAGCTCTAATAGCTCGGTACGGTTTTTGTCTTGCTCAGCTAAACATTCGCCTAGATCTAGCGTTGTTTTATATCGTTCAACATCATCTTTTGGAAAATGTTCTTTAACGAACTTTTCGCCTAAGTCTTCCGCGGCGAGTTTATCTTCTAGCTCATTAGGGAAATGATGGGTAATAAAATCGAGCTTATCACTTAACTTACTATTTAACTCTAGGCGTTCTCTAATCGCGTCTTTATCATCCCAAGTTCCCTTAATGAGCTGCTCATCTCGAAGTCTACCTGTTTCTTCAAAACGTAAATCACCGTCGGCAATCGCATAATAAAGTTTTTCAAAGCCAAACATAGTGGCTTCGTCTTCAAGTATTTCTTCAAAGCTAAAATCAAGTAGGCATTCGGAAATTTGTGCTAGGTCACCATTTTGGTCAATTAACCCATGTAAAAGCTGCTTGATTTGTTGTGGGTGCCAAACAGCACCTTGTTGCGCAACGTCTTCGGTTGAGTTTTTTAGCGTATCAAGTAACGAATTATGTATAACAAGTAAAGCAGTGCCCTTAGTTTCGCCTTCAAGAGCTGAAACTTCATCACGTAAATGTGCAATGTAGTTTTCGGTAAAGTTTTCACCTTCATACACAGGGATTAGCTCAACATCACCATACTTTAATGTAGGTAAGTCGATACCTTTTACATTAATGTGTGTTTGTGATTCTTTGGTAAACGCTTGATAAAGCTTATACCCTTTCTCTGCGTCAGGGCATGTGAACTGGTATCTGAAACCAACTTTGACTTCATTATTCGCCCACTCGTTAAAATGCGCGACTAAAAATTCCTCAAACTGTTTTTCTAACATACACTGCATCCCCGCTGTCACTCATTCTTTCTACATTACCCATGCGCTCATAAAAATCGATTAAGGTTTGTTGGCTTTGTTTATCAAAAAATACTCCTCTGGCTTCAAACTCTTTTATAAGCTCGTGAAAACGAAGTTTGTCTTGTGTGCCTATTGCCAGGTTTGTAAGTAACACAACTAAATCTTGATTAAAGGTAAGTACTTGCCCTGCTTTACCCCTTTTTTGAATAAAAGGGTTTAGGATATGATTAACCATGCCTTTTACAGGTGTTTCATTATATTGCGCTAGTCGCCCTGTTTTTCTATCAAACTGGGCATAGGTAACTTTTAACAAAGCGTTAATAGCGTCTTCAATGCTATCTTGGTTTTGCCAAATTTGTTCGTTGTTAAAGCGTTTCGCAGTGACACGCTGCTGTACAAACTCATTTCCGAATTGGTTAAGCTTGGCTAACGTACTTTGTTGATCATCACTGTTTTGTTCATTTAACTCAGTATAAAGCTGCCAAAGCGGGCGAATATTATCATTTGGCTGTAGCGCTTCATTCATAAATAAATACGGGAACAAAAAGTGTATATATTCGTGGAGTTGTTTATATCCAAAAGTCTTTACTTGTGTGCGCTCTTCACTTGCTCTTTCGTTATCTAATATAAAAAAGCATGGCTTACTTTTAGGCTCGCCGTTGGTCCAATCTTTTATATTTAGTGCTGTTTGCGCAATATAAAGAAAGCCATACAACCTAATCATCGCATTAAAGTTATTAAGTAAGTAATGGGGGTGGTCGTTTAAGAAGGCTAAGTCTTTTTGAAAGTAAGTAGTCAAAAACGGTAGATAGGTGGGCAATTTTTTATACTTTGGTTCAGCTTTTTTACCTGTTACATAAAAGCTATCAAACTCATTTTTAATTTCTTTCTCTAAAAAGTTTAATTCACTCGCTGGTGACTTAGATAGGCTAAAGCCATTTAATAAGCCCGCGAACATCGAACCCATTTTTTTATCATTTTCACTAATTTCTTTTTCTACTGCTTTAAAAATCAGTAGTTCTGGTGACACTGTATAAAGTTGGTCGTTCTCAAAGTACATTTTCTCAAGCACTGACCATAGCTCAACTTCGTCTACTTTTTCTGTAATGCGTTTTTCACACAGATCTTTAAAGTTATCAGCGTTTTCTTTGACTAGTGCTTTGTCGTAAAGCAGATGAACAAAAAAGCCAAGTATTGTGTCCCAACAAAACTTGTAGTGCTTGTCTTTAGTTCTCAAAGGTAAAAATGAGCCAAATCCATTTTTATCTGGTGGTGTTAGTGTTTCTTTTAACATATTAAATACCACTCACTTCAAATTCATCTTCATCAACTTTTTTGATACCAACGCTGGTATTGCCCTTCACTATTTTCAGTGTATTAACTCTATTTGCGACTTTAGAAATGTCTTCTACTAATTCATCTAACAGAACGACTGTATTTTTATCGTGTTTATTAGGGCGGTAGCCATCTTCTATTCGCTGTATAAGTTCAAGTAAATTAAGAGTCACAGGTATTGTGAGAGATACGCCCTCTACATTCAGGCACGCTGTAAAGCTGGCCGAAATTTTAGGCTGGTAGTTGCTGATATTTTTATGGTCTGCTTTCACTTCTAGCTCAGCAACGAGCTGATAGCCGTTTAGTTCTTTTATTAAGTATTGGCTTTTGTCTAGCTGCGGTGCATTACGGTTGTTGTACTTTCTGATTGCTGAGCGAAGTAAATCATTATAGAAAGGTTTTAACAGTTTTCGTTGCTCAGAACTGTTATCAAAATCTCTATGAAGTTGATAAATTTGTACATATTGCTCAATTAGTCTTTCACTAAAATCATGAGCAAATTTAGCATGGTAATTATTGCTGAATTCAGCCCCTTTAAGCACATAGAAAAGCCTTAAATATGAAAGCGCGCTTGATAATGGTTCAATTCCAAATTGCGTAAGTGAATCGCAATATTCAACAAAAGCTTGGTCGACGAGCCCTAAGTCTTTTTCTATAACAAATGAGTCAATACTCTTAGTGCGGTTATGCGCAGGATCGAAATCTATCAGTTTGTTGGCTAGTTCATTATCACCACCAGCAAATAGGTTATCAAATAAGTAATTAGGTCCTGCTATTAGCGAAAAGGAGAAGTCTAGTAAAGCACGAGCAGTTAAAAACTGATCACGCATTAAACGTGCTTTAAAAAGGAGCTCGATTATGTTGAATTGAACTTCGGGTACGCTTAACAACTTGTAGTTGGCTTGAATACGACGACTTTCTTTATCTGTGTTCTCTACTATGTCTTTATCTACAAGCTGGTGTATTAAGTTGTCATTCGCAGTTAGACGCTGTAAAAACTTTTGTGCAAACTCAGCAGTATAACCAGCTTCATCAATATAAAACTTTGGGTAATCTTCAAAGCTAATAAAGGTTATATTGCCTTCTGCCTTAACACCTTCATACAAATAAGATTTTATTGCTTGTTTAAAGCCTTCGTTTTCACCTTCTTCGGCGTAATTACCAAGCATGCCAGTATTAATACCGACCACAAGTGGGTAAATACCTTCATCAAAGTCACTAAATACTTTATCTAATGTTTGAATGGCATTTTTATTTGGTTCGAAGCTATGTGTAGCGTCTAAATGAAATTTTATACGTGCATCAAATTGCTTTTTAAATTTAGTAAGTAATTCAGATTTACCATCACCACTACTACCACATAGAAAGAAAATTTCTTTGGAACCAGAAGCCATACTTGAAAGCTGCTTTTTAACATCAACTTCAATTGGCATTTCAATGTAGAGCTCTTTTTTTATTCTTCGATGAAGATTAGTTTTATCTTCACTTCTTTCTGTAGATACGGCATAGGGAGATGCCATAGACATTACGCTGAGTGCTTCTTTTAACCGCATTATTCAAACCTTTAAAAACGCGGTTAATTACCGTTTAACCGCTCCATGGTTACAATATACAAAAATGTAACACATATACTATTGATTAAAAACAAATAATTATTGCTTAAACAAAAAAGCCCATCTAAGTAACGGGTTTGAATTACTTAGGTGGGGCTTTACACATAAACAAACAAGGGTTCTTTGGCGGGATTATCCAAGGAACGGTGATAGTTTAAAATAAGTTAACTGAATGCTTTCTTAACAGCAGTTCGTTTTGCTTTAAAAATTCGATTTTGTTTATTTCATCTCGTTTGTTTCATCTTGCCTATTGAATGCGCTACGACATCAGCGCGAGCAATATACTAGGTTCAAGAGCAAGTAGCGCATGACTGTAACGGCTTGGTATTTTATAGTGTGCGTAAAATTGTTTGGCTTGTTGCTCTGTCATTAAAATGCCGTGGCATGTATGGCAGTAATTAACATCAAAATGCGCGGTGTGCTTATTGGTTAAATTGCAACAGCCGTGAGGGCATTGCATCGTTGTTTCACTTGACTGTGCGGTTTTGATTAGTTCGGCAAAGTCGCTGTATTTAAACTTGCTATCAAGGGCCAGCCCTTTGATATATTTATTTGGTAACCAATTAGTTTTACATTCTCTGCATCCGTACCCTATTTCACCGGTACCTTGCCAAAGGGTGAGTTCGCCTTTTTCACAATGACATTTCATAAACGCCTCTCCATGTTGTTTCTAGTTTTGTTGTTCGTTCGTGTAACTATTCGTGTATTCTTTGGTGTTTTGATATAAAAAAGCACCTGCTGGTTGGGGCAAGTGCTCGGTTGGGATAAATGTAAATGCTTTTCGATGTAGCGATATTTTTAATCGCTTTTAAGTTATCGCGTAAGGAGTTTATAGACTCCGGCAATAACGCCACCAGCAACAACAGCGGTTGCTAAACCTGCGGCGAACAATGCGCCGACAATCGCGCCAAATACGCCGATTACGGTCCAAACTTCAATTAGGTTTGACGCTTCAAGTTCTAAGTTTTGTTCTACGTTTGCTACTGTTGCCATGATGGTGTTCCTTAATGATTGTGCCTGTTTGCTTGGTTGAAAGAATAACGTGTTTAGCACAGTTTATTTTGACTTAGTGCCGAGCGGTCAATTGTGGTGATTACTGGTCAAAAGCGTGAGATGAATTATTTTTGCCATAAAAAGCGGGCGATATGTACCCAATTTTGCCTTTTAGTGTTGCGAGGTACAGTGAGTTTTGCCATAGTGCTTATAGAGCATACATTGAATACTAGGTCGTACGTCTATGCCATCATCCGATGAACTATTTCTATTTAACGACGCAACAAATGAAAACACCTTCGAAGGCGAAGAGCAGCAGCTTCAACAAAAAGCGAATACTTGGCATATGCTGGTGGTTGATGATGATGAGCAAATTCACCAAATCACCCAATTAGTGTTGAGCGGCTACAAATACCAAGGCCAGTCTGTCACCTTGAATCATGCCTTTGGTAAAGATGAGGCACTTGCAAAACTAAAAGAAAACCCACAAATATGCGTTATTTTACTTGATGTGGTCATGAGTACGGATGACGAAGGCCTTGAATGCGCCAAAGCAATTCGTGAAGAGCTCAATAATGTTAACGTACGAATTTATTTTGCGAACGGGTCAACCAAGCACAACCCCAGAGCATGAGGTCATGCTCAATTATGACATTAACGATTACAAGTCTAAAACTGAGCTCACCCGAGCCCGCTTATTTAATTCGATTACGTCTGCAATTCGAACTTATCAACATTTAATAAAACTCGATGATTTAGCATCGCAACTGGGTCAGTTTAACCTGCAATTAGAACAAAAAGTAAAGCAGCGCACACAAGAGCTCGAAAAATCTAATCTTGAACTCACCGCCGCACTCAATGAGTTAACGCAAACCAAAGCACTCATGCAAGAGCAGCAGCAACAGCTTATTCACTCCGAAAAGCTTGCATCGATTGGCCAATTAGCTGCAGGCGTTGCACATGAAATTAACACACCGCTTGGTTATGTATCCAGTAATATGGAAACGCTAAAAGATTACCTATCAACTATGCGCCAGTCCTGGAAATTAATTGAACGCCACGCCCCAGAGCAATTTGAAAAGTTAAACGAGCAGTACGATCTCGACTACATCTGTGATGATGCGACTGAACTAGTTGAAAGTGTGTTTAGCGGGCTAAAACGCATAAAATCAATATCGGGCGATCTCGGTAACTATAGCCAGTTAGAAAAATCGCCCAGCAATAATGTTGATATTCATGACGACGTTATTCAACTCGCTCTCAATATGGTGTATAGCGAATTACACAATAACGTGACAATTGATTATACGCCATCTCGCTTACCATCAATTACGTGTTACCCTATTGAATTAAGCCAAGTCATCGTTAATTTATTGCTCAATGCGAATGATGCCATTGCAATGCAAGCAGGTATTGAGGGGCTCATCACTATTAACACCCACGTGAAAGAGCATTATTTATATATTCAAGTAAATGACAATGGCTGCGGCATGGATGATGCGACCCTTAAAAAATTATTTGACCCCTTCTTTACAACTAAGCCTATAGGCTCTGGTACAGGGCTTGGCTTGTCAATTTCACATAAAATTGTCGACATACATGGTGGTAAACTAACTGTCGAAAGTGAGCTAAATAAAGGCAGCACCTTTAGCATTGCGATACCACTTAGGTAAAAACAAAAAAGCACTTACTAATAAAAGTAAGTGCTTTTTGGGTTGGGTTTGAATTCAGTTAAAAAAACACCTGCATTAAGCAGGTGCAACAGGCGTTGAATCTAAATTTGGATAAAGAACTTAAATACTCAACTGTGTCTTAAGGGAGACCCTAAAATTAAATAGCTTATTAAAATGGTCGCTACTAAACCTAAAATAACTATGTGATTACTCTCAATACCTACTCTGACCAAGCCTGTTGGAACAAGTTCAATATTTTCGCTAATTTTTTTAATTAATAAATGCAATGCCAAAATCATACCTGCCCCGCTCACCGCATTGCTGTCATAACAGCCTTCAAAAACGGTTTAACAAATCACTTATTTAATTAGTCGCAAACGAAAGTGAGAAAGTTTAAATTAAATAGAAATAAAAAAGCACTTGCTGGTTGGGGCAAGTGCGAAGTTGGGAGTATATAATTTGGTACAGCGTGATTAATCTAGTCGACCTTGGTAAGGAAGAATTTATTTCGCAGTTTTTTATTTATTTTTCAATTTACTGCGAAGTAAAATCAATCACTCTTTCAGTGTGTGCAATAATATAATATCTAACCTTGTGTTTCCTACAAAAGTGAAAAGCGGCGAATAAACATGATAATCGGTTAATTGACGTGTTTCTGCCGTTATCGATTTCTTTATTGCCTGTTTTAAAACCAACATGGTGGGCGAAGCTTTAAAGCGATCCGATTTTAAAATAAGTGTTTATTGCAAAACGGTGTACAACGATTGTGCCGAAAAAATGAATATTATTTTTCGATTTAGAGTAATAATCGCACAGCGACTTACAATGAGGTTTAACATTAGACTAGGTTTACTGAATGGTAACGGCACGTGTTTAAACTATGTAAGTAAGGTAAAAACGGGCCGATTTAGATGCAAGTGCCTGTGATCAAAATCTAAATCAGCCCAACCATGAAAACGATACTTTATAAATACAAAGTTAAATAAACCGTTAATTGGCAAACAGTAGTGGTCTTTTTGCTTGCTTGATTGTCAGCATAACCCAGTGCGTTTTTGCATTAGATAAAAAGTGGCCAACGGCAAGTGCCGGTGTTTAACGGTCAATACGGTCTATTTTGTTAGCGGAAGCGGATTAAACGGATGTATGGATCTGTACAACTAAAAGCACCATCAATACACCTATGGTGCAAAACGAAAACCACGTATCACCAAACAAATGCTTAAAATAGATCTCTCGTAAAATCCCCCGTTCAAACCCTTTTTTATAGTTCGTCGTGTTCAGAGCAAATTTATGTCCATTGGGTGTTGCTATAAAATAATCTGAGTGAGATTCTAAAAACGAGCGTAACACTGTGCTATCAAGCCCAACCCTAACTGCAAGTGTTTCAAGGTAGATGCCGTATTTACCTGTTTTTGAGATCTCTTTTACAATTTGTACTTGTTTTCGTCCGCTAATTTCTGAGTTCATTGCTATCATCCAAGTTGATTTGTTTATTCAAAAATTAGAAAAAACCTGCCAACTTGCAATGAAATAAATACGATATCATGCGCGAATAATACGCTTACTGTTACCTGCATAAAAGCCAACGCACAAAGGGTGATTAAGGGATGAAAGTGTCCTCGCTAAACATAAAATTCGGTATAAAGCGCGATATATTTGCCTTACAAAACACCTAAATAAGAACCTAATTTAGTACCTACGCCGTGTCATCGACCCTGTAGTTATAAAACGGAATTAAATCCGCTCTATAACTATGTTGTAAATAAAACGGTTGGTGCCGGCCACCTTTTTAGCGGTCATCATGGCCTGCTCTTCTTTCGATTTTCGCATATACAAACCATCTTCTTGGTTAAGTGGCTCATCAGGAAAATACAATTGAGTCAGTAGCGACTCAAACCCTAATTTTGATACTTTTAAATGGATGTGCGGCGTGCGATAACTCCCATTACCGAACCCATACTTACCAGGCATAATGGTTTTAAGTTTAAACTTGCCCTTTGCACCGCTTTGAATAATGGCCCACGCTTGAAAATTTTCATCTATCGGTGCTGGATTTGAATCATGTGGATGGTGATATTTACCTTCACTATTTGCTTGCCATAAATCAATTGTCGCGTCTTCAACAGGCTTATTATGTTGGTCTAAAACTTGGCCTTCAATTTCAATGATGGTCCCTTTTGCAACACCGTCACGTCCAGCAACGCGCGTCATATCTGCGTCTTTGTCTTTTTGCGGTGTGATTGGATAAAACGGCCCTTCAACTTCGGTTGGCGTCAATGGTAACGCATGGCTTTTAACCGTAACCAATCCTAAGGCCGAGCCCACTAAAGTGTGTTTTAAAAAATCTCTGCGTTTTAACGATGCCATCGTTTACCCCTTTCTATTCAAATTAAAATACACGTTTCCAATAACGACTAAAATTGATGCTCGAACATCATATTAAGCGAGTCACAAAATGCCGTGTTCAATATATTCACTGTATCGCTTACGTAATGATTTGCCCTACGAAAAATTTAAAATTTGCGCTAAATAGAAAAATTATAGAAAACGTAACTTTATTTATTATGGTCTAAAACACTCAACAGCTTGTATTTATTGATTAAATTGATTCTTACAAATAAACATTGCCGATAAGGATTGAGTACGCAATAAAATGAAAATACACACGCTAAATAGTCAAAAGGCACTATTAAATGTGCAACTCACATAGGATTGTTTAAGGCGCAAAGGGCATCAGGTAGTTTTACAACACAGCATGTTAGACTCTATTGGTTGTAAACAATGTACAAAAAAAAGCGCAATAAAAAGCGCGGCTATTGCCGCGCTATTGTTATGTTTTAAAAACTAACTCAAGTTAGATTTAGCAAAATAAGTCTTTTACTCGTTGCAGCAATGGTGCTTCATCTTCAAGTAACGGGCCTTTATTTACCCACGCTTTCAGCAACGCATCTTTATCAAGTTGCTCACCGCGCATTTTCGCTTGTAATAGCTCAACTTGCTCGCTCATACGCAGTGCTTTGTCTGAATCGGGTGTTTCAGCATCTGCAGCAATCTCTAAACGCACAGTAAGCTGTGCGCGCGACAATTCGTCAGACTCTTGCTGTTGCCAGTTAGCAGGTAAATCGTCACCACTTTCAAATGCATCAAATAGCGCTACATAAACTTTACTCTGCGCCGAGTTTAGTAACTCGCTCAAAGTCTTTGTCATCGCCTCAATCTTTTTATTTACCTTATGATTAAGCGCTTTATCAAAAAATTCTTGTTCTTCCATTACTTGCGTAAAGTCAGTCAAGGCATCAACGGCCGCTTGTGCTTGAGACGGCGTATTCACGCTTTCATACTGCGCCAAAATTGACTCATACTGACCATTAAACTCAGCAACACGCTCGGCGTTTTGCGCTTCACGTTGCGCTTGTTGTTCGTCACGTTTAGCAAAAATAGCATCATTACTTTCTCTGAATGATGCCCAAAGCTTATTCTCAGTTTTATGACCAGCAAAGCCAATTTGCTTCCAGTCTTGTTGCAATTGCTTTAGTTGCTCACATGCTGCAAATACATCATCAAATTCAACGAGTTTAGTCGCTTTGGTTACAAGTTGCTGTTTTTGTTCTGCATTGTTTTTATGATTCTGTTTAACAAAATCAACAATTGGGCGCTCAGCTACTTTTAATTCCTGTAATAAGGTCTTGTAGTTTTTGCCGTCTACTTCGCCCGCTTCTCGCCATGCTTTTTTCAACTTGTTGTGCGATTTTTCAATATCAGCCACATTTTCGTCGCTTAGTTGCTCGCTCAAACTGTTTGTTTGCTCAATAATCGTTTTGCGTTTTGCAATATTCTCTTCGCGTTGTTTTTCACGCGCTGCATAAAACTCTCTACACGGGGTAAAGGCTGTTTCAAGTAATTCGTTAAATGACTTATCTAACGCTTTTTCTTCGTCGGTTTGCAAATAACCTAATTCATTCCAACGTTTGCGCAGCAATTTAATTGCATCACTACGCTTAGTCACATCAACGTTTTCTTCAGTCGTTAATGCTGTCACTTCAGCAATCATTTCATGGCGCTTTGGCAAACTAATTTCACGTTGCCATTCATTAACGTCATCTAATTTTTGCTTCACTAAGTCATAATCAGCTTGTAAGTTTGCTTTAAAGCCATCGGTCAACTCTGTGTATTTTTCTTCAACATTCTTAAAAATACCAAAGCACACTTTATAACGGCCTGCCTCAATTAAACGCTTAATATCACGTAACTTGCTCTGACAATGCTTAAAGTTCGATTGAAGTTGATCTTTTACTTCTTTTGCATCGCTATGCCACGTATTCGCCAACTCTTTTAGTTGGGCGTGATATTGGCCACTAATCGTTTTAGGTAAATCAGTTAGCGCGTTTTTGGCATCTTTATACCATGCATCAAACTCTACCTTGGCTTGATCAAACACGTCTTTACTTTCAACTTTAACCACAGATTCAAAACGGTTAAATACTGCTGCAACTTGTTCAATGCTTTGTTTCAGTTCAGGTAGTTGCTCTACTTGGCTTACAAGCTTATTAACATGTTGCGTAATTTCGCCTGTTGCTTTGCGCTTAACATCAAGCTTTGCCAATTCGTTAACGAGTAACTCTTTATCATTGCTCAGTTCAGTTAAAAGTGCGTCAGTCGGTGCACCGAGTGCATTACTAAGCTTCGCTTTTAGCGCATCGCTTTGTTGCTTCACTTTTTCTAACTGAGAGTCAAATGCAGCTGCGGCGGCAATTTCAGCTTGTACCTTATCAAATTCGTCTTTAAGTTTTGCAACGTGAGTATTGAGTTTATCAAGTAAGCTTGTGTACTTATCTTCAACCGTTTGCTTTAACTCATCAGCAAGCCACTGTAATTCAACATCTTGCCACTGGGCTTGATACTGCGCTAATTTGCCGCTCACTACTTGATAATCAAACTTATCGCGCAGTGCATTCAGCTGGGCTAGTACCATTTTTGTTTGTTGTTCTACCTGTGCAGGACGTACTTTTTGCAGTTCAGCTTGCTTGGCTTTTTCATCAAGCTCAACCTTAATCGCGCCTTTGGCAGTTTTAATAATGCTTTGCTCTAGTTTAAACTGCTCCACTAACGGCATTAAATCTCGTTGTAGCGTTTCGTCTGCGTTTGCAAAGTGTTTTTCAATTAACGCAGGTTTAGCAATACGCTTTAATGATGAAACAAGCTGCTCGTTACTTTTACAAAATGGCAATAACTGCTCTAACTGCGATGCTTTTTTACAGCTTGCGATAAAGCTTGCAACTTGCTCTGCGTCAATTGAATTATCGTTGGCTAAAATTGCATTAAATACTTTCTTTTCAGCAGTATCTTGTAACTGGCTATTTTGTTCGCCTTTATAGGCTTTCCACCAAAGCGAAATATCATTCAATTTAGTTAACGCACTTTTTCTAACGTCAACTGTGTCGTCTGAGGTGGCAAGTGTGATCAATACATCTTTATTTTTTTGTTTTTCGAGATCTAATTGCGCAACTGCTTGCAAACGTTCAGACACTTTAGCGCTCTTCCATTTTGGCGCAAATAAATTTTTAAATATCATTTTGTGAAAACCTAGCTATTTCGTTAGAAACGTTATCGTTTTGTGATGGAAATTCTTTTTTTAATTCCGATTTGGATTTTTGCACCATATGGCCGTCACTGCCTATGGTAAATTGCTCATTCGATTGTTCAACTTTGGCTTGATACAACATAACCAATTGCACGGTTTGTTCTTTTTGTGCATCAGACAGCGCCGTACCATCAGGCCACTTGCCTGTTGCAGCACCGTATTTTAAACGTTCAAATAATTCAGGTGTAATAGTGTGAATGAGATGTTCGAGGTTCATGTTACTTCTTTTTTAACAATAATATTCTAAAACGGTTTACTAGGTACCATAAAAAACCAAGGGCAATTGCACCATAAGTGAGCGCTTGTTCAATTGACTCTTCAGCTGGCTGATATGAATACAAGAACAAAAAGCCGCCTAAAAACAGCAATAACGCTAAAAAAGAGTGATTCATTAGCTTTTGTTTTGCTTGCACATAGCGACGCGACGCAAGCCTAGCTAACTGCTCAGCATCTAAGTCTTTGAGAGGCTCATGACAATGTGGGCACGCAGGGTGTTTGTCTGAAATTGGCTTTTCACAAACAGGGCAACTAGTTCTTGCCATTATGGTAACTCCTACTTCATTTCATCCAATAAAAAAAGGCACCTTTTCGGTGCCTCATAGTTTACTCTTTTTCTGAGCCGTTGTCTTTTTTAAACTTCACCCAATAATCATCAACTTCCTGTTTCATTTCTTTACGCAGTAAGAAAATCCCGAATAAGTTAGGTAATGTCATCACAACAATGGCCACCGCAGCAAGCTTCCAAACTAACGTCGTATCAGCAAACGACGCCCAAAAGAACGCAGCGACATAAAATACACGGTACGGCATCACTGAGCGTGAGCCTAACAAATACGTCATTGCACGGTCACCGTAGTACGACCAAGCGATCGCCGTTGAGAATGCAAACAAAAGTAAACCAATCGATACAATGTATTTGCCGTTTTCACCAAAATAGCCGCGTGTAAAGGCTATTGTTGTCAACTCGGCTGAATGAACAAGTGAATCACCCACAACAATAATGCTTGAGTCTTCCACGCTACCGTCGACTACGTTTACACTGCCCGTAAAGGTGTGCTCACCTGAGAGTGAGAAACGAATATTTTCACCTACTGAACGATTATGCAGCACGGTAAAGTCTTGATTTACAGCTTTACCTTCAATTACATTAATGGTGCCTGAGTACGCTTCTATTTGTGAATCTTGACCATTAAGGTACTTATAAAGTGCACCGCGATCTTCGTCATTCTTTTCATGGTAAACCCCTTGAACAAATTCCATTGATGAACGTTCAAAGGTGGTTTGGAATTTTTCAGTCCATGCACCCGATGATAAAATAACTAAACCAGTTAATGTACAAATGATAATCGTATCAATGAATGGTTCTAAAATTGACACCATACCTTCTGATACTGGCTCGTCAGCTTTAGCTGATGCGTGCGCAATTGGCGCAGAACCTTGACCCGCTTCGTTTGAGAACAAGCCACGGTTTACACCACGGTTAAACGCATAGGCAAATGACGCACCAATGAAACCACCCGCAGCCGCTGAGCCTGTAAATGCATCCATAAAGACTGACGCAAACGCCGGACCAATATTTTCAATATTATAAAAGATAACGCCAAACGCACCGATGATATAAACTGCCGCCATAAATGGCACAACACGTGACGTAATTGCAGCAATACGTTTAATACCACCTAAAATAACAAGGGCAAGTAACACAGCTAATACGCCACCAGTCATCATAGGTGCAAAACCAAATGTGGCTTCCATACCTTGTGCAATATTATTAATTTGTGGCAGTGAACCTGTACCAAATGAGCTAATAACTGTCGCAATAGCAAACAATACAGCTAACCATTTCATATTCAAACGGCGATCCATATAGTACATTGGACCACCCGCCATGGTGCCATCTTCCGTCTTCACACGGTATTTATGCGAGAGTGTTACCTCTACAAACTTGGTTGTCATACCAAAGAATGCGGTCATCCACATCCAAAATAGCGCAGCTGGACCACCAATTGAAATTGCCAATGCCACACCACCGATGTTACCTGTACCTACGGTACCTGATAACGCTGTAGCAAGTGCTTGAAAGTGGGTTGTATCACCTTCGTGTTCTTTTTTATCATACTTGCCGGTTACAATTTTCCAAGCATGTTTAAAATAGGTAATTTGCGGGAATTTTAAGTAAATCGTAAAAAATAAACCAATACCTAATAGCACATACGGAAACCAAAACGCGCTCCCTAACATGCCATCAAGCATATCTAAAAAATTGCCAAATGCTTCCACAACTTGTTCCTCTTATTATAAAAGGGGGTGCTTTTCATGCACCCCTCACTATTTGTAATTATTATTTTCGTAACTGGTCAACAACGTTTAATACTGCTGCCAGTGTATCTTGCCCAAATGAATATGAGCGGCGATCAGACCAGCCATAATCAAAATCAGGTAAATTATTATTATCTTTAAATGGCATTTCAATTGTATACGACAAACAGTCAAACTCTTGCCCTACCCAACTTGAACCAACCGTTAAATTAGCTTGGCCTGGTTCATCTTTCGGGTAGCCATATTCGTCTTGGAACTCAGGGGTTACTGCTGCCATGGCTGCTTTAAAGTTATCTTCTAGCGACTTTAAGCGATCATCGTAGCGCGGTATTCCTTCGCTGCCAGCAAAGAAGTTGTACGGAATTGCTTCATCGCCGTGTACATCTAAAAACATGTCTACGCCAACTTCAAACATCTTTTCGCGTACCACAAACACTTCAGGACTCTTTTCCATGGTCGGAGTTTGCCATTCACGATTTAAGTTTACGCCTACAGCGTTAGTGCGCAGGTGGCCGCGCACGCTGCCATCTGGGTTCATATTTGGTACGATGTAAAACACCGCTTTTTCAAGTAATGCTGCCGCGTGAGCGTCTTCATCGTCAAGGAGCTTATGCAATACGCCTTCTACAAACCACTCAGCCATTGTTTCACCTGGGTGCTGACGTGCGATCATCCAAACTTTTTGTTTGCTTTCGTCTGGCTCACCAATGCGCAGTAAAGTCATATCGCGGCCATCAAGGGTTTCGCCAAGTGTTTCAATTTCACATTGCTCATGGCACTGCGCCCACGAGATTAAATCTAAGTGGCGCTCATAGCTGTACGGTGCAAAGTATGCAAAATAAACGTGATCACATTCAGGTTCAAAATCAATCGTCAATACGCCATCTTTATATTGCGTTGGTACTCTAAACCAAGTTTGACGATCATAAGATGCCACCGCCTGATAGTCGACCCACCCTTCAGGGTAAGCTGACTTTTCAAGATCGCTAATATGTAAGGTATGGAGTGTATCTTTGGTAGTTTCTAACTTGAAATGAAACCATTGAAAAAATTCAGATTGATTATCAGCTTTTATTTTTAGCTGGATATTTTGTTTGTCTTCAAGTGAAACAACGTCAATGTTGCCACTGTCGAATTGACTTGTGATTCTCATTTGTAAAAAGGTTCCTATAGCACAATCTTTAAAAGACTATCAGATAAATCAAATAGCTTAAATACAAAGAGGTACGATTAGGTTAAAAGAGTGTAAAAAAAGCCGGTAAAAACCGGCTTTTTTTGTAATTTTTGTCGTCGTATATTAACGAGGTAGGCTTGGGTGTGCTACTTCAGCCATATCTTGCATACAACGTACAACCTGACAGCTGTAACCAAACTCGTTATCGTACCAAACGTAAAGTACAACACGGTCGCCGTCAACAATTGTTGCTTGCGAGTCAACAACACCTGCGTAACGGCTGCCTACTAGGTCAGTTGATACGATTTCAGTTGATGCTGTGTAGTCGATTTGATCACGTAAATCTGAGTATAACGCTGTTTCACGTAAGTATATGTTAAGCTCTTCTACCGTTGTACCTTTTTCAAGGTTTAGGTTAAGAATAGCCATAGAAACGTTTGGCGTAGGTACGCGGATTGCGTTACCTGTTAGCTTACCTTCAAGCTCTGGAAGCGCCTTAGATACCGCTTTTGCAGCACCTGTTGATGTAATTACCATGTTAAGTGCAGCAGCACGGCCACGACGCTCAGCTTTGTGATAGTTATCAATTAAGTTTTGGTCATTGGTGTACGAGTGTACTGTTTCAACGTGACCATTTTTAATACCAAACTTGTCGTTAAGCGCTTTAAGCGTTGGTGTAATCGCGTTTGTAGTACAGCTTGCTGCACATACGATGTTGTCTTCAGACTTAATGTCTTGGTTGTTTACGCCGTAAACGATATTCTTGATATCGCCTTTTGCAGGAGCAGTTAGAAGTACTTTTGACGCACCTTTTGACTTAAGGTGTAAGCCAAGGCCAGCTTCGTCTTTCCAAATACCTGTGTTATCAACGATAAGTGCGTTGTTGATACCATACGATGTGTAATCAATTTCATCAGGAGAGTTAGCATAGATAACTTGAATGTAGCTACCGTTTGCTTTAATTGCATTGCGCTCATGATCAACAGTGATTGAACCGTTAAATGGACCGTGGATTGAATCGCGGCGTAATAAGCTTGCGCGCTTTTCAAGATCACCGTCTTTACCGCCACGTACAACAATTGCACGTAGGTTTAAGTCAGCGTGAGGACCACTCTTTTCAATTAGAAGACGAGCAAGTAAGCGACCGATACGGCCAAAACCGTATAATACAACGTCACGAGCTTCTGATTTATCTTCTTTGTTGTGGATTTCAGCAAGTTCAGCAGCTAAGTAATCTTCAACTGAACGACCTTCACCTGCATTACCGTAAATATAGCCATAAGCTAATTTACCTAAATCGATACGTGCAGACGTTAAATCCATTTTTTCAATTGCTTCTAAAAATGGGTAGCTTTCACGTAAACGTAATTTACTGTCTTCAAATTGAGCTACTGTTTTATGCGCTTTGATGATATCAATAGTGCTTGCGTTGATTAACGGGCGACCATAGATGGCAATTTCAATACCACGGTTGCGGTATAGTTTACCAATAATAGGTTGCATGCTTTCAGCGAAGTCTTGGCGTTCTTGCCAGCTATTCAGATATTCCTGCTCGTGAGATGAGGTCATTTTTTCTGCCTAATTAAAAAAAATTTTGAACGGATAGCCTAAAGAAGGACTTTAGACCGGGGTATTCTAATTTAATTTATAAAAATTCTCCACTGTTAGTGACCATGACTTTAGGCTAAACTTAATTGCGATACAAAATAAGGAGCTTAAATGTACCGGACCACCCTATTTTTAATTTCAGCATTTGCACTTACAGGGTGTGATAGCCAAATATCTGTGCGTCAGGTGTGCGACGACACACCGCAATTTTGTTCCGATTTAAATACTGATAGCCACTGCAACACAGAGCGCTCCAATGTCATTATTGGCCGTTATATCGAGCATCAAAAGCCGACTGACAACAATAAATTTAAGCTTTTAACCGATTTTCATAGTTATTCGCGCTGCGTTGAACTTGCATCAAGTATTGAACATATTAAGTTAAAAGAGAAAACCACATCACGTGTTAACGGATATCTCACATCAATCAAAGAGATAAAACGTCTTTCTAATGATACAAAAAACTCCAATCTACCGGAGCTTTTGTACTATCACTGGTCGTACAACAATAATGAAGAAGCGATATACAAATTAGAAAAACTCGATCAGCAAGGTGAACTCGAAAATAGCGAAATGCAATTTAAACTTGCCAGCTATTACACCAAAGTAGATGTCGACCTTGCTATCGACAAGCTCTACCACGCGCTTGAGTTAAACCCTCCGGGTCAAAAACCAAATAATGAAATTTATACTTCGCTGGTAAATAGCTTTTATAAACTAGAAAAGCACAAGCAGGCCTATATTTGGGCTGTCATTGCCCGAGATACCGGAGTTAAAAACATTGATTTGGAACCACTTGAGTATTTACTGGAAAATCAGGGGAAGTCGCTCAGTCAATTGCAATCATTGGCATTCGACACGAAAGATCGTGTTGAAAGTGGTGAGTTTAAATCGCCGCGAGAGCGAAAAGATTTTTAAGCGATATACGCTATTTTTATATTAACCCAAATAAACGTGGCGACCGCCGCGTTTTTTGTGCAATTACCCGCTAAACGGGTTGGGGTCAGAGTCGAAATAAGGGGACTTTGATTCTGACCCCAAATAGAAAAAATTAAAAAAGACAGCATAAGCTGTCTTTTTAGCAACGGATAGACTAGTTCGTCATTACTCTTTACTGGTACCTACTTCAACGCGTGTTTTTAACTTTTGCCCAGGACGGAAAGTTACTACACGGCGTGCAGAAATTGGAATATCTTCACCCGTTTTCGGGTTACGCCCAGGTCGTTCACTTTTATCTCGTAAATCGAAATTACCAAAGCCAGAAAGTTTAATTTGTTCACCACTTTCTAAGGCTGCGCGAATTTCTTCAAAAAAAGACTCTACTAACTCTTTTGCGTCTTTCTTATTAATACCTAACTTAGTAAATAGGTGTTCAGCTATGTCGGCTTTTGTAAGCGCCATATCTAGTCCCTCAACGATGCATTAAATTGTTCGGCCAATTCGGCCACCACTAGGTCAACAACAGAATTGATGTCTTTTTCTTCAAGTGTTCTCTCGTTATTTTGCAGTGTTAATGCAATCGCGAGACTCTTGTGATCAGACTCAATTCCTTTGCCCTTATACACATCAAACAAGTTTAGGTCAACTAATTGATTTCCGCCAACTTTTTTAATAGCTGATAAAACATCACCTGTTTTTACTGAATCTTCCACCACAATTGCGATATCTCGGCGGTTCGACGGGAACTTCGACACCTCGACCGCGTCAGGTAAATTGCGGGTTTCAAGACCTAACATTTCGATTTCAAAGGCAAAAACTTGATTGTTAATTCCTAGTTTAGACTGTATTTCTGGGTGAATACAGCCCAAGAAGCCAATTTTTTTACCATTTCGATAAATTGTTGCTGATTGACCAGGGTGTAAGCCTTCAACTGCCTCTGCTTTAAACTCAATACTTTGAGTATCCACAGTTAGAGCAAGCAGTGCTTCAACGTCACCTTTCACATCAAAAAAGTCAACATTACGAGACTCAATTGACCAGTGTTCATTGTGCGTATTACCAAACGCAACACCACCTAACACAGCCACTTGCGCAACGCCATTTTCAGCATTTTCGTCTTTTAAGAACTTTAAGCCGTGCTCAAATAAACGAATACGCGACTGCTGGCGATTCTGGTTGTAAACAACCGAACTCAATAATCCACTCAATAAGCTCACGCGCATCGCCGACATTTCAATTGAAATTGGATGTGGTAATACTAACGCATCGGCCGACGGGTGCAGTAAACTTTGAACTTTAGGGTCAACAAAACTGTACGTAATCGCTTCTTGATAACCGCGGCTAACTAATTCATTGCGAAAACGACTCACATTAAGTTTTGACTCTTGATGATCTGTCATTTTTAACTTTGCAGTTGGCGCAACATTTGGAATGTTGTTATAGCCATATACGCGAGCTACTTCTTCAATTAAATCTTCTTCAATTGAAATATCAAAACGGTAGCTCGGTACAACCGCTTGCCATTGGTTATCACTAAACTCAACCGACAAACCTAAACGCGTTAGAATATTTGTCACTGTTGCGTCATCAATATGATAGCCAATTACGCGATCTAAACGTTCGCGGCGCAGCGTTACTGATTTTTCAGCCGGTAAATGCTGCTCAGATACAGCTTCAACAACCGGTCCTGCTTCACCACCAACGATATCAAGTAATAATGCTGTGGCACGCTCCATCGCATCAAATTGTAATTTCGGATCCACACCACGCTCATAACGATGCGACGCATCAGTGTGTAAACCATAGCTACGCGCTTGGCCAGCAATTGCAAGCGGACTAAAGAACGCACTTTCAAGAAGAATATCTTGCGTCCCTTCAGCAACACCTGATTTTTCACCACCAAAGATACCCGCAATCGCAAGCGCTTTGCTGTTGTCAGCAATTAGTAATGTTGATGGCTTTAACTTCGCCGTATTACCGTCAAGTAATACTAACTCTTCGTCTTGGTTAGCGTTACGTACCTTAATACCACCGTCAATCGCATTCAGATCAAAGGCGTGCATTGGGTGACCAAGCTCTAATAATACGTAGTTCGTCACGTCAACAACGGGGTCGATTGAACGTACGCCGCTGCGACGAAGCTTTTCAACCATCCAAAGTGGCGTTGTCGCATTTAAATTAATACCTTTGATCACTCGGCCCAAGTAACGCGGACATGATTCTGGATTAACTAATTCAATTTCAATTTTATCGTCGATTGTCGCTGCAACTGGCGCAATGGCAACTTCAGTCACGTCTAAGCTATTTAATACGCCCACTTCACGTGCAAGGCCCTTTATGCCTAAACAATCGCTGCGATTTGCTGTTAAATCAACGTCAATGGTAACGTCTTCGAGCGCAAAGTATTCACGAATGTCTTGCCCAATCGTTGCATCTTGTGGCAGTTCTAAAATACCATCTGAGCTTTCTGCCATACCAAGCTCTTCAAATGCACACAGCATTCCGTGTGACGGTTGACCGCGAAGCTTGGCTTTTTTGATTTTAAAATCACCAGGTAAAACAGCACCTACTTTTGCAACAGCAACTTTTAGGCCTTGGCGACAATTTGCTGCACCACACACGATGTCGAGTAACTCGTCTTCACCCACATTCACTTTTGTGACACGCAGCTTGTCTGCATCTGGGTGTTGGCCGCATTCAACAACTTCACCAATAACAATACCATTAAAATCGCCAGCAACCGGATCTAGACCATCAACTTCTAGACCGGCCATTGATAACTGTTCAGATAAGGCGTTCGTATCAATGCTTGGGTTAACCCACTCTCTTAACCACTTTTCACTAAATTTCATTTTCTACTTCACTCTTATTTGAACTGGTTCAAGAATTTTAAATCGTTTTCAAAAAATGCACGTAAATCATTTACGCCATATCGCAGCATTGTTAAACGCTCAACGCCCATACCAAATGCAAAACCGGTGTACTTTTCTGGGTCAATACCAACTGAACGCAACACATTTGGGTGCACCATGCCACAACCAAGCACTTCTAACCATTTGCCATTTTTACCCATTACGTCTACTTCAGCTGATGGTTCTGTGAATGGGAAGTATGAAGGACGGAAACGGATTTCCATATCTTCTTCAAAAAAGTTACGTAAGAAGTCGTGTAAAATACCTTTAAGTTCAGTGAAGCTCACATCGGTATCAACCATCAAACCTTCTACCTGATGAAACATCGGTGTATGAGTTTGATCGTAGTCATTACGGTAAACACGTCCTGGCGAAATAATGCGAAGTGGCGGCTGCTCAGCTTCCATCGTACGAATTTGTACACCACTCGTTTGCGTACGCAATACTAATTTAGGGTTAAAGTAAAAAGTATCGTGATCCGCGCGTGCTGGGTGGTGCTCAGGAATATTTAGTGCATCGAAGTTGTGAAAATCATCTTCAACTTCTGGGCCTGATTTTACTGCAAAGCCAAGTTCGCCAAAAAAGCTCTCAATTCGCTCAATCGTACGTGTTACAGGGTGTAAGCCCGCGACAGGTTGTGTTCTACCCGGTAAAGTAACGTCGATGGTTTCTTTTGCCAACTTCTCTTCGAGCGCTTTTGTTTCTAAAAACGCACGTTTATCGTTAATTTTACTTTGTACTTCTTGTTTTGCTTGGTTAATTACTTGACCTGCTGTTTTTCGCTCAGCTGGGTCCATTTTACCCAAACTTTTTAACAAGCTAGTAATTTCACCCTTTTTTCCAAGGTAGTTAACACGCACGTCTTCAAGGTGCGCGATTTCGCTTGCTTGCTCAACAGCATCAAGCGCTTGCGATAAGATTGCTTCTAAGTTCATTAGATTCTGTTCACTGTTTTAAACGTGTTATACCAATTCCATAAACTCTTTCCCTAAAATAGTTCATGGAATTGGTATATTAGCCATAATTTAATATTAAAATTTAATGGCGTATCATAACTGAAAGGGTTGCAGCTTTGTAGTGCCTACTACAAGTTTAAAGTGGATTTTATGAAAGGAATTGTAAGTTTACGTTGCTCAACCATAGATGCATGATCAAGCTTGTTTAAAATATCAAGTAATGCACGCATATCACGACTCACTCGTGACAATAAAAATCGAGTACACTCCATTGAAAGCTCCAGTCCGCGCATGTTTGCCCGTCGCACAAGCGCTTCTGCTTTATCATCGTCACTCATTGCACGAATTTGAAACGTTGTGCCCCAGTTTAAACGCGATTCTAAATCGGGCAACTGAATGTTTAACATATTTGGCAGCAAGTCACTGGCTATCACCAAAACGCGGTTAGGGCTATTAAAGCGATTAAAAAAGTTAAACACCGCTTTTTCCCACACTTCATCACCTGCTATACATTGAAAGTCATCAATGCAAATGACGTCCATACTTTCGAGATCATCAAAAATTTCTTTGTTTAAAAAAGCAATATCTTTAAACGACAATAAGAAACTTGATAAACCAAGTTCGCCCGCACGTACACAAGCTGCATACAATAAATGTGACTTACCCGAATCTGCAAAGCCACATAAATACGTGAATTGAAAATCTCGTTGATTGGCGCCTTCAAGCACATCTTCTAAATGTTCAACAACTTGTTCGTTACCACCACCAAAGTAGCTTTGAAAAGTTTCGTCGTCGGGTAAGGTCACTGGCAGTGCCATTTGCATTGCACTGGTCATGGTTTCAAACCTAACCAAGTATATTCGAGCCGCGTAGATTGCTCAAAAGAAAGCGGATCGTATTTTTTTTCAAATTTTTTATCAAACGTCAACGCCTTAATAAAATCAGCTTGAGAACCCGAGAGGCGTAGTGCAATCGTGACTTGTGTTGCACTTAATTCAACTACATCTAACGCCGTCACCATTGAAATAGACGCAATGCTGCGCTTTGCGTTGATGTAAGATGTCATATCGGTTATGCCCGATAAATATAATAATGTTGCGTCTTTGGCTTCATACTCTTTCGATAATACAGCGTATTGCTCAGCATAAACCTGCGCGATGCTTTCAAGCATTTGTCCCACAATCATTTGCTTATCGCCAGTCAGTGAATTGAGCTGAAATGCATCGTCGTTGGTAAATTGCCAATCCAATTGCCAATATGCTTGTCCACTTGGTTGAAATAAACGCGCGGTGATAATTTTCTCTGGACGATATCGGCTTGACGCCGCAATCACCGGCTCTGGAAAGTTAGCCCATACGTCGCTCACGCTCACTGTAAAACGATCTTCGAGGTCGAGTAATGGCGTAATTATTGGCACACCATATTTGTCAGCATTATTTTCAATAACACCTTTTAGCTGCGGGTAGCTGTCTTTTGTGACGAGTTCACGTTGATAATCTTCTTCAATTGCGAGCCATATCAAGGTTAACGGACGACGATTACCCCATACCGGGATTTCCAACTGCGTTAACAATTCATCAATTTTGTCTTGCTGGAAAATGACATTTAGTCGAATTGAATTGTCTTCTTCAGCGTATTGAAACTTTAGCATGTAATTTGCTGTGTTTCGCAGTGCTGCACGAATAATACTTGTGCGTTGCGATACAGTTTGGCCTGATACTTTTTTTAATACGCCAAGCAGCGCATTTTTGCTGCCCCTACTTCGCTCCGCTTGCGATTTATTATCAACATCTACGGTATATTGATATAAACCCGAGACTTCAACCGCATTCGCTATAAACGGACAACAAATCAACAAGATTAAAAATAATTTTTTCAAAAGTAATTATCTACCTGAATTTTTATGCTTTGATCCTAATCTAAAGCGGCAAATGAAGTAAAGTAGAAAACCAACTGAAACCGAAGTTTGAATTTATTTTCTGCTTCAATACAAATAAGATACCAACAAGAATATTAATAATAACTCAATAATCAAGGAACTATGTTGATGCAAACTATTTCGTTACCCCAATTACTCGATGAGCAGCAACAGCAAGCGCGTGCTTTTGATCTCTCGCTAGCGAAAACCAAATATAACTATATGTGCAGTTATTTGCCCGGTGTCCCCCTAAGCGCTGACTTACCAAAAGGTGAAGAGTTCACACCTGATTACTTACTTAAAGTGCTCGAAGTCGTAAAACCAATCACCATCAACTTTAAGAACGCCGTTTTTAAATATGTAAAAAAAGAACTTGCCGATGACCTTTGCCTAAGCGAATTCCAAAACATAGAAAAAGCACTCGCTGAGTTTGATACGGATCATGGTCTCAAAAAAATTGAAGACTTCATGCACTTTTTCAAAACATTAAAATCGTTACCAAAAGCTTTTGCCAACCTGAAGAATTTACCAAAAGATTTAGAGAAAATATTTCTGTCGATCGACAAAACAATTAAAGAGCTTGAGGCTGAAGGGCCTACTGCGTTTTTAAAATCGACCATGTACAATATTTTAAGTACTGAAGTCGGTCGAAACTACTTGTTGCCAGAGTGCGAAGCAGATTACGAAGCACTCTTTACTGAATTACCAAAACCAGCCACGTTAACAATTCCTTCTAAAGACTGGATGCTCAAAGGCGATCCGTGGACGCAAGACTGGTTTTTCGGCTTTCTGCAAATTGGCGGGTTTAATACAACACAAATCAAACGCGTGCAAATGACACAAGGCGACAACAAACATGCGATTACTATTGACGCATTACGATCAAAAATGCCGCTCGACAATACCTTATTCCAGCAAGCGACTGGCCAAGATGAGGTATCACTTGAAGACGCAGTAGAAAAAAACCTCATTTATTGCGTTGATTATGAAGCGTTTGTGGGTGCTAAAACCGACAAAATTCACGGTTTACAACGCTACCTTAGTGCGCCAATCGCCATTTTTTATTGGAACGCAACACCACCAAAGGGTTACCCTACGGGCGGTGCGCTGCAACCAGTCGCAATACAGCTCGGCCAAACATTCGATGCCGAATCCACGCCTATTTTCACGCCAAACGATTGTAATAAAAATAACGACGATGGATTATTCAAATGGAAAATTGCGAAGTATATCGTTAATGTCTGTTGTGCTATTCAACACGAATCAGTCGCTCACCTTGGTAACTGTCATTTGACTCTCGACCCGATAATTGTTGCGGCTCATCGTACATTAAGTGCAGATCACCCAATTATGAAACTGTTTGCCCCTCATTTTAAATTTACCATAAACATTAATAATGACGCGTTGCATAGTTTAATCATCCCAGGGGGCACGGTCGCCACAAACGTCGGCCCAGCGATTGCCAGTACATTAGATCTTGTTGCAAAAGCGCATCACGCATGGCGTTTTGACGATAATAATCCAGAGAATATTTTTAAATTATATGGTGTTGATTTACTGCCTGACTTCCCATTTAGGGACGATACTCAAGCATTGTGGCACGTGATTAAAAAGTTTGTTTCAGGATACTTAAACACCTACTACACATCCCCACAACTGTTAGCTGAGGACTTTGAATTACAAAATTGGATAAAAGAGTTAGTTAGCGAACACGGTGCAGCGGTTAAAGGCCTTAATGGCTTAGTCACCCAAAATGATGCACCTGCAATTGATAGCCTAGATTACTTGATTCAAGTTGTCTCGCAAATCATCTATATCGCGGGTCCATTGCACGCCTCAGTTAACTATACACAATTTCCATTAATGAGCTTTACACCAAGTGTCGCGGGTGCCATTTACCACGATATGCCAACTAAATCAGAGTCGTTGGCGTCTGAAAGCGACTGCTTAAAGTGGTATCCGCCAATCGATATCGCTATGTACACGAGTTCATTTGAATATTTATTAAGTGGGGTTCAATACGATACATTTGGTCACTACGATAACGATCCTCGAAATCCGTATTTCAATAACGAGTCGATTAACGACTTAGTAAAAGAGTTACAATACGATTTAGCCGTCATTGAAAAAACGATTAGAGAAAAAAACAAGCAACGTCCGATGCCGTATCCATACCAGTTGCCGTCATTAATCCCAAACAGTATTAGTATCTAAGCCCAGTAAGTCTAACACTTTACGTAATCAATTGAGTTTAAATACTCAATTGATTGCGTCCGTTTTTCTTCGCTCTATAAAGTGCATCATCCGCTTCATGAATAAGTCTATCCGGTGATGAAGCTAAACTTGGTATCGATGCGCTCACGCCAATACTAAGCGACACGAATTCGCTCACTTGCGAATGTTGATGTGGAATTTTAGCCATCGCTATACTATCAATAATACGGTTAGCAAGCGTTTTGGCAACATCCACATTTGAATTCGCAATCACAATAATAAATTCTTCACCACCATAGCGAGCTACGATATCTTCAGAGCGATAAATATTATCACGCAGAATTTTGGCAACTTGTTGCAGACACACATCGCCTTGCGGATGGCCATAATGATCGTTGTACTGTTTGAAATAGTCGATATCGAGCATCATCACAGCAATGGGTTCACGGCTGCGTAAATGGGCACGCCATTGCCTTTCAATATGTTGTTCAAAGCCGCGACGGTTTGCAAGTTTGGTGAGTTCGTCGTTAAGTGTGAGTCGCTCTAGTTGTTCGGTTCGTTTGTTTACCAGCGCTTCTAAATTGTCATATAGCTGAGCATTCATGAGTGAGACACCAACTTGTCCCATCAGTGTTTTTAGCAAAGCCACATGTTGTTCAGTAAACGAGCCATTAACGGTGTGGCTTTCTAAATAAAGTATGCCAATCACTTTATCTTCTTGGCTTAAAATCGGCAGGCTCATGTGTGAATGCACGTTTTCCTGAGATACCGAGGTCGCGATTTGATTCTCAACCACAGGGTGTTTGCTCGCTAATGCTCGATGCATAAAGTCAATACAGATATCAAAATTTTCAAAATGGCGAATTAATAATTGGGTGCTTGTGACTTCTTGAATATTATAGCGATAGTTAGCTTTATCTTCTTCAAGTACATATTTGATAGACAAATCATCATTTTCCGTTAACGCAACTGCGCCAACAGATGATCCGGTACATTCACTAAATACAGATAACACATTTTTTAGTAACGGACCTAAATGAATTTCTTCACTGATTTTTTGCGATAGGCGCGCAATCGTTTCGATATCAACAAGATCGGCAATGCTATTTTGAGTTTGGCGTTTATCCATCCCTTTAACTTGATTAAGTAGCATTAGAGACGGCCATTGGGTGGCAAGTTGAATACATTTCGACTTTGCTCCCCATTGATTATATAAATGCCATGCTCGTTTTAGGTAAAACATGCTTGTTTGCGGTTGCTCAATATCTTTGTAAAAGTTGCCATATAATTCGTGAGCGAGCGCGAGAACTAAATGGTTACTCTGTTTTTCAGCGAGATCGATTGCATCTCGATAACAATTCATAGCACTTTGAATATCCTGCTTAAAGCTCGCCACCTCAGCTTTAACAAGATACGCCTTTAATGCAAAATTATGCGAGTTTTGCTCCGCCCAGTTCAACATTTCGCTTAAAATTAACTCAGCTTTATTTATTAAATCTGCATTACTTGTCTGCTTAGCCTCATAACAATAGCTCAGTGCTAAATAAAACTTTGCTTCAGTGTACGACGGACAATCGGGTAATACTGCGGTCATCACATCAACCGTATGCCTAAATTGCTGCTGTAACTCTAGGTCCTGCAATAGATACGCATTTCTTAATGTTGCACAGCCGTATAGCGCTAAATGAATTGAAGGCGACGTAAAATCACCGTTAAAATGCTCGCTTACATTATATAAATCACAATCAAAGCTCAAAGGCTCTTTTGATAAACCCATAAGTGCTTTGCAGGGCTGAACGCTCGACATCAAAATATACAAAGCAGTATTTGATTGATGACTGTTTTCAACAAATCTAAGACATTGCTCAGCTTCTGCAAGAACACTGTCTAAGTTATCACCATTTATAAGCCGGTTAAGCGGTAGCTTCATAGCGCAAAAGCCCGCTGACAATGGATTCGCCCCACGAGAGCCCATAGAGATACCGCTTCTTAAAACTTCAAAACCAGCACTCAGCGCGTCGCCCCAATGTTGATAAAACCCAGCGAAATAATCGTAAACTGCTATTTTAAAGAAGTCGTTTTTACGATGATCGACTAGCTCCATCGCAATCAAGCTTGATTTATAACATGCATCATACCCTTTTTGTGCCACACTCAGCGCAGTTGAAAATGCAGTTAACCCGTTGCCACTGTAGTCACATTGCCCGTGTTTAATAGTGGTGTTAACCATGTAACAGGCAGATAAGACGTAAGATGAAAAGTCACCTAATTGATATGCGCAAAATAACATTGCGTTAAATGCGCGCATTTGAGACAAATACACATCAGAGGTCATTTCGGGCAATTTAATCACGTCGATATTTTCAATCTGATGATATAAATCTTCATCCTGCATAAATTGCATAAAGGCCGATTGTTGTTGCGTTGTATCTGTATTGAACTCAAACGAAAGTTCATTCAAAAGTGATACAAGCAAGGTTTTTATCTCAGGAAAGCGGCCTTCAATAAATCGCATATCAATTTGAACAAACTCAAGTCCAACCCGCTCAAGTTGCGGGCGTTGATAGCTATCAAGAAGTTCAATACCTTGCTCTATATGAGACTGAGCAGCCTCAAATTGACCCGATAAGTAGAACGTCTCTGACAACTCAAGAAATACAGGAAGTATCTGGTTTTGATAATCAGAACCTTGGTGCGGCAAATTACGTAATAAAACGTGTTTAGCAATAGTCAAAAACTGCTCTGCCATAATGTATGCAGCGGTTTCTTTTGTATAATGCCCTGCTTCTAAATTCAGCATCATTAAACGATATTCAAGTTGTTTGTCGGTGATGAGTTCTTGAACGTCATTTAGGCAAGTAAGAATAATGAATAGTAGTTCAGTATCTTGTTTATTATCGTATAGTTCTAACAAATGCGTGGCGATGCTTAGCTTTAACAAATCACTTTGATTTTTGTCTAATAAATTATGAGACGCTTGAAGCACTCGGTCATGAGAAAACTTATAAACAGCATCTCTTTGGATATCTGGCGAATCAGAAAAACGATAGTGCTCATTTAGTGGAACAATATACCCAGCAGTGATTAACGTAAAGAGACGCTTAGAACACACCGCTTGATCGAGATGTAAGATTTTGCACAACGTAGCAAGGCTAAAATTGTTGCCTAAATGAGAAGCAACGGCCAACAATGTTTTGGTGTCATCATCAAACAAATTAAGTGTCGATGTTAAAAATTCAACAACATTATCCGTTACCGGATAGCGCTCAATATCAGTCAAATCCCACTGCCAATGCCCTAAAGTACGGCAATAAGTAAAGGTGTGTGCAGCGGCTAATTCTTGCAGAAAGTGAACAAGATAAAATGGGTTACCCTGCGTTCTTTGATAGCATGCTTTTGATAGTTCGGTGGTTTGATCAACATTTTGCCGTAAAATTGATGCCACAAACTCATTGGTATCATCAATAGATAAAGGATCGAGTAAAATTTCGTGTATCTGACGATGCCCAGCATTAATTGCGTTTATAACACTCAATAGTGGATGAGAAGCGTCTACCTCATTGTCGCGGTACGCACCGAGAAAGAATAATCGGTACTTTCTATCACCTTTTTTCTCGGTAAAAGCAAGCCGCATTAAATTAAAGCTTGGTTGATCGAGCCATTGCAGATCATCTAAAAATAGTACAACGTTAATGTGCTTTGTGAGTACTTCCATAAAATGTATAAAACAGCGTTGAATACGTGATTCAACATCGGTCAATGCATCACTTCGTTCTGGTATAAACGAAAAATATGGCTTCGCGCCTGGGATCAAATCGACAAATATAGTTAAGTTAGCACCAAGGACTTCGCTTAACTCAACACATATTTTATTTAACAGTTTTTGGTTTTGCAGCGACAGCTGCGCAAACGCATGCTCAATACTTTGCAGTATTGCTGAAAACGGTCGGCTTTGGTTGTACTGTTCAGCTTTACCTTCTATAAACAATCCATCTTGCGAAATAACCTCACTTCTGAGTAAGTATGCGAGTGACGATTTACCAATACCAGAGTACCCTTTTATAAAACAAATCTGCGATCCCTGGTGTAACGAGTTTTGATAGTACGTAGTAAGTTTATCTAAATCTTTCTTTCGCCCTAAGATTTTTTCCGAGATCATCAGTTTTTCAGGTACATCATGCTGCCCTAAAATATTATCAGATGACTTACTATTTGCCGCCAACTGCAAGTCTTTTATCAACCCAAAACAACTCTGATAACGATGTTTCGCTTGTTTTTCTAGTAACTTTAAAACAATTTCAGATACAAACTGGCTGACACCAAAATGCCATGCAGTTAACGGGCGTGGTTTTTGTTTTATGTGTGCATTAATTAGAGCTATTGAATCGTTTACTTCAAACGGTAAGCGCCCAACAAATAATTGGTATAAAAGTATACCTAATGAGTAGTAATCAGAACGGTAATCTGGCTTGGTGGCAATTCGGGTTGTTTGTTCAGGGGCTAGAAATGCCAAATCTGTTAATTTATGCGTGCCAAACTCATTAAACGTATCATTGTCTAATTGTGTTGCCATTGACATATCACACAGTAAAAACGACTGAGTGTTTGAATTGAATAGAATTGACGATGAGCACAAATTGCCAATGCGCCATCCAGCCTTGTGAATTTCATTGACCAACTCAACCAATTGAATTGCATATCGCAATTTAACTTCATTATCTTGTTTTTTTGTATTTTCAACAAACTGTTCAAACGAGACGACTTCAGCAAAATTAAATAATATTGCTGGGTGTTGGTTATTATCGATAAAATCAATTGGTCGCAAGACATAGTCTGAATCAATTTGAAGTAATGTTTTATATTCTTGTCGCCATAAAGCCTGAGCCCATGAAGGTGAATAGGAACCATTAAAATACTTAATTAAAAACGGTTCACTAGCCGTATTCTGTGCAGCGGAAATAACGGACTGTTTAGTGTGTGAGGCAACACTTCCTAATTGAAACTCATTGAGGCCAAGCGCTAAATTCATTAATAATACTTCTTATAGACATCGCTTGTTACAATCTAACAAAACAATCGCATTTTATAAATAATAAAAATGGAGACAAACTGCATATTTATTATAACGTTGCTAAAAGAAGCTAATAGTGAGTACACTTCGGCTATTTGAGAAGATAATGTTGGGGCGAAAGTTAAAACGTAAAAAGCCCAACTCATTGAGTTGGGCTTTTTACTTTAATAGGAGCCTGGCGATGACCTACTTTCACATGGCAGAACCACACTATCATCGGCGCTGTTTCGTTTCACTACTGAGTTCGGCATGGGATCAGGTGGGTCCAAAACGCTATGTTCACCAAGCATAAACTGTAAAACTGTATTGTTCTATTTTTTATTCAGTTTATAAAATTGGGCCCTGACGATGTCCTACTTTCACATGGGAGACCCCACACTATCATCGGCGCTATTTCGTTTCACTACTGA
>CANLRB010000007.1 GCA_947493455.1 uncultured Pseudoalteromonas sp.
GATTCTAAGAAAGCTAAACGCCTTAATGATAGAGCAATTATTTTACGTTGGCACAAAGGCTTTAAAGGTACGTTAGTTACCCATAAATTTATACGGGGCGACAAGCTTGACTCAGCAGAGCAAGAATCTCTTGAACTCACGATAAAAGAATATAGGAAACGCCTACACAGTATTAGTTGGTTTATGCGTACGTTAAATGAAAGTATCGCACGCCAAGCGAATAAGGAGGACGGTTGTACAGGCCGGTTCTGGGAAGGTCGCTTCAAGTCACAGGCGTTACTGGATACCGCCGCACTGGCTGCTTGTTTAGCCTATGTAGACCTAAACCCAATACGCGCAAAAATGGCAACCACACCCGAATCATCAGACTTCACCAGCGTTAAAAAACGAATTCAGTCAGCAAAAGAGGGTAAACAACCAAGCAGGTTAGCTCGTTTTGTTGGTCACCCTAGAAAACACATGCCAAAAGGGTTGCCGTTTGAACTGCAATCGTATCTAGAACTAGTCGAACTCACTGGGCGCTGCATACGTGAAGATAAGCACGGTTATATAAGTAACTCCGAACAACCAATTCTAACGCGATTAAACATTGAGCCTGAAAACTGGTTAAAAATGACCACTAAATTTACAAAGGTATTTCATGGCGCAGTTGGGAACTCGGAATCGTTACAATCTTATAAAGAACACCTCGAACTAAAACGAAGGCCAAATCTAGCGAATTGCGAAAAATTACTCGCTTAGTTAATTTGTGCCCTACAAAATCATTCGCACGCCACATAGCGTGGCTTTCTTATCCGTTTAAATTGATTTTAATTATTGATATTACAGTAAAAAATATTTTTTAGTTAGATACGTCACGTTTCAAATAACAATTCGGTCATAATCTCGATTAAATACGTATATTCAATTGTTTTTTTTGCTTAACCGGATAGTTTATAAGTGGGTGTCACCAATAATTTTTTTCAATAATTTTTTCACCAATAATTCCTTTTAGCGGCTTCCTCCAGACTATCTCTCGCGATTTAGCCCTTGCCATTCACTAGTAGTTATCGTTAAATAACATAAAGTTATTTAAGCGGTGATCTTCCTACAGAGGACTTTCACCTCATAAATCAATGCCCATGTCGGGCGTACACAAAGCCATCAAGCAAAAGGACGCAAAACGCTTGGCTTGCGCTCCTTCGTCGTTAATTTTAGCCAAGCATTTGTGCGCTCCAAATTGGAGCGTTATATGAATGATTATGGTGAAGAGTTTTAAGTTAAGTGCAGATGACATAGCGCCCATAGCAGTCGGTTATGGTGGGTGCATCGCTACAGATCAAATTACTGTTGAAGGTAAAAAGGTTGGTTACATGTACCGAGAAGATCCAAGTAGTGAAATGGACAATGGCTGGCGTTTTTTCTCTGGTTATGAAACTCAAGAATATATGGATGAGCCAGACAATCATTCAATTTATGATTTAAATACGATTGCGAATTATGATCCTGACATTGTTCCTTTCATTGAACTCCCAATCGGCACTGAATGTGAAAGAGATGACGATGGGAATTTATATGTAATTACTGAATAGTATTCACATGACAAGCGGTTTATGAATGGGGCGTTTTCTTTTTCAGAGAGCGCGGTGAACATCCATGCTTTTGTGCAATATTCTTACAATCAAAATTTGGTCTTTTTTGTGGTTTTTGTAATAAATCACGTGACTGCCTTGAGGCTGTTTTCTATAACCTTCTCTTATATAGTCGCAATTAACTCCCAACATTGGTTCATCTGCCAATTGGAAGAAAGTATTATCTAACAGTTTTAAATAATCGTTTCTTTGCGCCTTTCCCCAAGTTAACTGAGTATATTTAGCTATTTTAATTAAATCGCTTTTAGCTTTTCCTGATAACTCAAACTTCGGCATTAGTGGCTATCTTTGTCCAACTCTGATATCAGGGAATCATATGAATAATCAGCAACACCACTGTTTTCACCTTCAACTAGCATATTACGTAAATTAAGCATTTTTGTTTCTTGATCTTCCAATGCCCGTAAACCTGCACGAACTACTTCACTTGCAGAACCATAACGACCAGAGTTAAGTTGCTGACTTATAAATTTATCAAAATGCTCGCCTAATGTTACGCTTGTATTCTTAGCCATAAGAATGCCCTCAAGTACCAATATATATCGGATTATGGTATAAAAAATATAACAAGGCAATTGTGTATTCGTAAAGGAGTTGCGAATTGGGTAGATTTAAACGACCAAAAAACAAAGACGCTGTAAGACTCCCTGTAAATAAAGAAAAATGGGGAGTTAATGACAATACTTATTCTTCGGCTCCAGATTACTATTATGATGAAGAGTATAATTGTATAGATTGTGGCAAAGCTCAAGTATGGAGTGCCGAACAACAAAAGTATTGGTACGAAGAACTTGGCAAAACTATCAACTCCTCAGCAGTGCGTTGCCAAGTTTGCCGCGCTCATATTCAAGCCATCAAAGAGCAGCAACAAAGGCACATGAAAGAAATGAAAGACAAACCCAAACACACAAACGAGAAATTTTTCAAAAACGCATAACAAGAGCTTTGGTACACGGCACCATCTTAAGTGTAAACCTGTCTTGTGGTTCTCTGTAGGCTAAAAAGCATTTTTTATACGCAGCTCAGCTTAATAAAATAAAAAGCCCGCAAAATGCGGGCTTTGTTTTAAACTGCGTGTTAAATAATTAAATTATTTAAAAACGTCTTTCACATCCATTACTTCAATGTTTGCTTTTGGAATCGACAGTTTATACTTTTCGATTACCGCATCTTGATCTGTCAACGCTTTTGGCTTGTCAGAATTATATTTAAGCGGTGATACCGTCTCTTTTGCTAAACGTTGTTTCATGTCTTTCGCATCGCCTGTAATAAACACATAGTGAATGTTTTTATTTTGCAGGTTCTCACGAATAACGCGATTTACGTCGTCTACAGTTAAGCTTGCTAATTGCTTACGCACGTAGCTAACAAACTCATCCGTATTGTAGAACTGACTATCAAGCGCGTAGCCGAGTTGTCGGTCTTGGCTTGCAACTAATTGCGGCACAAAGTTAGTTAAGAAATTACGTGTTGCCGCAAAGTCTTGTTCACTAATACCGTTTTCAATTAAGTTATCTAACTCGTACTGAGCAACACGCGTTGCAAAATGTGCATCGTTATTTGAACGCAGTGGACGCAACCAAATTTGGAAAATTTGCTCAGAGCGACCTAGGTTTGCATCAGGCTTAGTTTGGAACATACCACGCGGGAAATACTCAATGTACGAGTAGTCACCGTAGTTCATACCACGAACTTGGCGAATACGTTGATACAAGAAGCTGTTTGAGCTGCGGTGCTCACCAAAGTATGAACGCACTAACCAAAGTGCCGCCCAGTCTTTATCGCTACGAATTGTATCGATTGGGAAACCAAAGCTCACTGCCGTTGATTTAGCTGATTTTTCAACAATCGTAGCATGGCGTCCGTTAAGCGCTGGCGCATCGGCAATTGTTAAGCGCTTTTCATCGCCTTTTGGCAACGTCGCTAGGTCTTTCATCATGTCAGCTTTAACATCCGCTGGCATATCACCTGAAAAACCTAAGTTTAACTTAGCTTGGGTGAGCTCTTTTTTGTAGAACGCTTTAACATCATCAAGCGTGATCGCTTCAAGATCGCTTAAATCACCAAAGTTATAGCTTTCATAAACGTGACCTTGGTACAACTTATGATAAAGCACTTCTTTACCGAGCTCTTCGTCATTTGACGCTTTCAAGCCAGCTTTAATGCCATCAATCATTTCTTTTTTAATGCGTTTAAAGTCGTCTTCGCGCCAGCCTGGATTCAACAATTGCTCACCGACAATGTTATACCAAATATCAGCTTTATCGCGATGAATACGACCTCGGAATGAAATCATTTCTTTATCAAGTTGCGCGCCAAAACTGCCAGCAATTGGGTAAAGAGCTTTTTGAATCTCTTTGTAACTGCGAGATGCAGAACCACCGCGTGCAATCATGTTTGCAGTAAGTGCAGCTAGGCCTTTTTTGCCAGCTGGATCAGCAGCCGCACCGGTATAGAATAAAAAGTTTACATCAACCAGTGGTGAGTCGCTGCTATTGTCTAAAACATTAAACTGCGGCTTGCCTTGTGGCTTATTGAGCATCGCTACCGTTTTGTTTAAATCAACTTCTTTGTCAAAACCGTCTACTTTTTCAAGCGCCGACATGGTCACTGTTGTACGGCCGCTATCTACAAAGTACTTGTTCGCAATCGCACGAATATCTTCAGCACTGATCTTATCGCCTGTTGCGTATAGTTGGTTGATCACCTCTGGGTCGCGCTCAAAGTGCATATAGCTTGCAAGTGTTGATGCGATTTCTTGAGATGAGTCTAAGCCATTCACAAAGCTGTACTTTAAGTTCGACTTAAGGTTAGCCAGTTTTTCAGCATCAACTAATTCAGTACGTGCTTTTGCATAGGTATCGTTAATTGCATCACGCACCACACTTAAATCTTCTTGCTTTTCAACTTTAACAAAAACATGCAGTAAACCTGGATCTTTTGTTTCTGGGTTGTAGGTAAACATTTGGCTCGCAATTTGTTTATCAACCACTAAGTTTTGGTAAAGTTCTGAATTACGCGAAAAGTAAAGCTGCGAAATCAAATCAAGACCAACGCGATCTTTTGTATTTGGATTCCACTCTGCCCCTTTATACGATACCAATAGCCAATGCCCCGGAAGGCCTTTATTGTGATGGTGTACGTAACGCGCGGCTTGCTGTTTAGGTTCGACTGGAATATCGGCTACATAATCGCCTTTTTTCCAATTACCCCAGTATTTTTCAACGAGTGCCAAGGTTTTATCGGTATCAACATCACCCACAATAATCAACGATACGTATTCAGGCTTATAGAATTTTTCAAAGAACTCTTGGCCATACGCCATTTGATCAGGCATTTTTTCAATATCTTCAAAAAAGCCCATCGTAGTGTGCTTATAAGTGTGCTTGTCAAACGCTTCTTTACGCACGGTACCGAGTAATTGGCGAATTGGGTTGGCATTATTTTTTAAATACTCGCCTTTTACCGTTAGCGCTTCAGTGCGAAACTGTTCTTCGCTGTATTGTAAGTTTTGAAAAATATCACCCTTAATTTCAAGTACTTTTTCTAAGTGTTGCTTTGAAAAATTTAGGTGGTAGTTAGTGTAGTCATTGGTTGTATAGGCACGGTTATCAACACCTGAATTTTTTAAAATATCTGAATACACATCTTGCGGGAACTTTTTAGAGCCTTTAAACATCATGTGTTCAAAAAAGTGTGCAAAACCAGTTTTGCCCGCTTCTACTTCATTACGTGAACCCACTGACACAGGAATTTGTAATGACACAACATCTGGATAGTCTGTTTTAACGACCATCACGCGTAAGCCATTGCTCAGCTCTTTTAATACGTAATCTTGTGCGAATACTTTGTTTTCTTGTGCACTTGGCGCTACAACGGCGGCCGTATTTTGCTGTGTTGTAGTAGTATTACAACCAGCTAGTGCAAATGCCAACGCGACACTTGCAGCGACTTGTTTCAATTTCATTTTAGAACCCCTGATTTATTACTTGTTATAAGTTACAAGTTAACGACTTATTATGCGCAGAACGGCGGTTTTTGGCGAGAAAATGCGACTAACTCGCTGTGAAATAATGTAAATAGATGTGTACTTATGCTTTACAAAGAGAACACCTAGACATCTAGAAATCTAAAGTTGAATTTTATTCAAGTTCAAATTGAATATGTTTCAGCCAAAAACCGCCTCAAACAGGTGTTTAGACGGCTAAATGGCTGCTATAGTTAATTTATCAAATTAATTAGGTGATTTTAACCATGGCTTTATCGTTACAGCAAAAAATTGAAGACCCATCACAAGGCGTATATTTAATTGGTACTACGCCGCCAAAAATGGGCACCGATAAAGCGAAAGTAGAAGAAATCGCAACTAAGTTACTTAATCGTTTACACCGTATTGAATACGATGGTGTGATTGTATACGACATTCAAGATGAAAGTAGTCGTACAAATGTGCCGCGTCCTTTTCCGTTTAAGCACACTGTTGACCCGCGAGAGTATAGTCAATTGCTTAATCACTTATCGCGTCTTGATGTCATCACCTATAAAAGTGTTGCACAGCGCGGCGTGAGTGAATTTAACGAGTGGCTTGACGAAACAAAAAAGAAATACGAACTGAATAACTTAGTGCTCGTTGGTAGCCCGTCATCAAATGGCGACATTAAATTAAGTTTGCCAAATGCATATCAAGCACTTGAGCAACATAATGAAAACTTTTTCTTAGGTGGTGTCACGATTGCTGAGCGCCATGCGAGTAAGCGCAATGAGCATGAGCGTTTAATAGAAAAAACAGGGCAAGGCTGTAACTTTTTTATTTCGCAAGCCGTTTACGATGCACAAGCGACAATCGATTTAATTACCAGCTATGCCCGAACGTGTCGCCAACAAGGTATTACACCTAATCGTATTATTTTAACCTTTACGCCTTGTGGCAGCGAAAAAACACTCGAATTTATGCAGTGGCTAGGCATTTCAGTGCCTGAAGCAACCAAATGGCGTATTTTAGATGCAGAGCAACCGCTCAGCGAGTCGGTGCGTATCTGTAAAGATAACCTTAACCTTATTTTACAAAGTTGCGCGGGGCTTGATGTACCGCTTGGTTTAAACATTGAAAGCTTAACTAACCGCAAAGAAGAAATTGACGCATCAATCAATTTGTACCGTTTGCTAAAAGCGACAATGGAGCTTTACTTGGCCGAGCGCCAACTAGCGAGCTAGTTTTCTCGTGTGACACTTTATTTAAAGTGCTTTTATCTATGCCAAAATCGCGTTGCTTTTTTGGCATATTTTTTTTCTTAACCAATACTTAAGCTAAGTTCCGTCATCAAACAATAAAGGCATGCTTAAGCCACTTTTGCTAAAAAACCAACTTTTATATGTGAGCTTAGCCTGCCCCTGTGCGCTGGTTGCAAACCCCGATGCTTCGCAAAATGAACTCGAGGTGATCGAAGTCACAGCCCGCCATACAGCGCAATCGCTTTATCAAATACCACTCAGCGTCACCGCTCTGTCATCGAACGATATTCAGAATGCTGCATTACATGATGTATCTAGTTTGCAGTATTTGGTACCTGGGTTTTCTGGTGGCGATTTTAATTTAGGCCAACCACAATACTATATTCGCGGGATCGGCAGTAACGCCGATGCAGCAGGCGCCGATCCTTCTGTGAGCTATTATCAAAATGGCAATTACATTGGCCGCACAGCCGCGATGAATGTGCCATTGTTTGATATTGAATCAATTGAAGTACTTAAAGGCCCACAAGGCACCTATCAAGGTCGCAATGCCATTGGCGGTAGCATTTTAATTAATACCAAAACGGCCCAGTTTGAAAATTCGGCTTCAGCCTATTTAAAATTAAGCGAACGCAACGGTGCCCTAGCAACCCTCATTGCAAACTACTCGCCAAATGAGACGTGGGCAATGCGCCTTGCGACCCGCTATGAACAACAAGACGGTTATATGGAAAACCCGCTTAGTCACGACGAGTTTTCTAACAAATATGCCAAAGCGCTTCGCTTTACCAATTCAATTCAGACAAACTCGTCAGTACATGACATCGTGTTTTTTCACAGCTTAGAAAAACCAAATAACCTCGGGCAACGCACTGTTGGTGGGCTTTTTGGCGACAACCTCGCCCTCAATCACCCTGAAATTAGTAACAACTTTTATCACACGGCAGAAGTACTCACCTCCGCGAGTCAGCGTCGCTTAAACCAGCTGAGTTACCGCTATCAAACTGAATTAGATAAAGTGAACCTGATGAGTAATGTGTTTTATGCCTGCCATGATTTTGATAATTTTGATGCACCCAATCCCGGCATGATCGAAGTTGACCCATTTAGCGTTAATAACAATGTGATGGAACAGGGTTGCCAAAATTCAGTGTCATTTTCGTTACGAGAAAAATCATCATCGGTTTGGCATTTAGGTGTTTATCTCGATAGGCAAGAAAATGAACGCCAAGAAGATTATGACGTTACATTTAGCCAAGGAAGCGCACTTGGCAGCGCCCGTGAAGACACCACAAACGAACATGCATCACTCTTTTTAGCTAAATCTTGGCGTGCCACAACACGTCTTCGTTTTGAATTGGGCGCCCGCTATAGCTTAGATATAAAAAATACGCACATCACGGTCAGTGATGTCGATGGACTTATTTACCAAGAGCGCTATGAGACTCAAAATAAATTCGACGACAAACAACTTACACCGCACTTACACATCTCGTATTTACAAGACCAAGCGCATTTTTTCTATTTAAATTTTGATACTGGTTATAAAGCCGGAGGCTTTGAGCCCGCGGCCACAAAGCAACTGGCAGAGCAACCGTTTTTGTCGGAGCACGCTTTCAGCAAAGAATTCGGCTGGAAATACAACAGCACCAACCTAGCCATGTTGCTCTCAGTGTTTCATACCGACTATCACGATATTCAAGTGTTAGTACAAAAAGGGCAAGAAGACAGTAATAACGAGGAGCTCGGAACCGTCACTGAAAATGCAGCTAATGCCACCAGCAAAGGTGCTGAAGTCGAAATAAGCTGGCTCACTGACCATTGGCAAATCAACAGTCAACTCGCTTATTTACGTACGCGCTACGACAACTATGTCGGCAGACCCGATGTAATTGGCAATCACTTACGCAATGCGCCGCGCTGGTCATCGTCACTGACCGCAAGTTACTATTTTGACAATTTGAATAATTTTGAGCCCAGTTTGCATGTCTCACATTTATTTAAAGGCAAGACTGAGCAAGACCCTGAAAACTATATCGGTTCGCGTATTCCAGCCCATGCGTTAACCAATGTATTGTTTAAACTCAATGGCGAGCAACACCAGTTTGAACTGCAAGTTAAAAACCTATTTAACAAGCAGTACTATATTCACAATTATGCATCTCCCTCAGGTGTTGGTATATTTGGCAGCTTTCCAACACCCGGTGAGGAGCGCACACTCAGTTTGGCCTATCGCTTCAATTGGTTTCAGTAACCTATGTTGGGAGCAAGCCAACGTTCAGCTTCTTCTAAACTCATATTTTGGCGGTTGGCGTAATCTTCAACTTGATCTTGCTGTATTTGCGCCACAGCAAAATATTTTGAATCAGGATGAGAAAAATACCAACCAGATACCGCAGCGCCAGGCCACATTGCGTAAGAACTTGTGAGCTTCATACCGATGCGATTTTCAACATCCAGTAGCTGCCAAATTTTCTGTTTTTCAGTATGCTCTGGGCAGGCCGGATAGCCGGGCGCTGGACGAATACCTTGATAGTTTTCACGAATTAGTTCGTCATTTGATAAGTTTTCATCAGATGCAAAACCCCAAATTTCTTTGCGCACACGTTCGTGTAGGTATTCGGCAAACGCTTCGGCGAGGCGATCTGCAACGGCTTTGATCATAATTTTATTATAATCATCCTGCTGCGCTTCAAAAGCACTAGCTAAATCATCTTCAGCAAGTCCACCCGTTACCGCAAACGCGCCAAAATAATCATTAACCCCTTTCGGTGCGATATAATCTGCTAAACAGTAGTTTGCAAATCCCTTTTTCTCGGTTTGTTGACGCAATTGGCTTGACCTCACCAATACGTCACTGCGCGTTTCATCTGCATAAATTTCAATGTCGTCATCCACTCGATTGGCAGCAAAAATCCCCATCACACCGAGCGGTTGCAATGTTTGCTCGCGCTCCAATTGGTCGAGCATCGCGTTGGCGTCTTTAAATAAGCTCTGTGCTTCTTGACCAACAATTTCATCGTCTAAAATACGTGGATATTTACCAGCCAGTGACCAAGTCATAAAAAATGGCGTCCAGTCAATGTAGTTGCGCAAGGTGCCAATTGACACATCTTTAAATTCCTGCACGCCAAGCTGCTTAGGTACAGGTGGCGTATAAGAATCAAAATCAAGTTTTGCCGCATTAGCGCGTGCTTGCTCCAGAGTTACTGGTTTTGATTTAGGGCGTTTACGCGCTTGCTGCTCACGCACTTTTTCGTACTCAGCAGTTGTTTTGGCAATAAAGTCGGCTTTTTGGGTTTTACTGAGCAGGCTTGATGCAACACCGACAGCACGGCTCGCATTATTTACGTACACCACACCTTTATCGTATTCCGGTTCAATTTTCACCGCGGTATGGGCTTTAGAGGTAGTCGCGCCCCCGATCATAAGCGGAATTTCAAACCCTTGGCGTGTCATTTCTTTCGCAACATGAACCATTTCATCAAGTGATGGCGTGATAAGCCCCGACAAACCTATGATATCGACGTTTTCTTCGATGGCGGTACGTAATATGGTTTCGGCGGGCACCATCACCCCAAGGTCAATAACCTCATAGTTATTACACTGCAAGACCACGCCAACAATATTTTTACCAATATCGTGCACATCGCCTTTAACCGTCGCCATTAATATTTTACCGTTAGTCGAGCCTTCTTCTTTTTCTGCTTCAATAAAGGGATCAAGATACGCTACCGCGCGCTTCATTACGCGGGCCGATTTAACCACTTGTGGTAAAAACATTTTACCGGCACCAAATAAGTCACCAACTACGTTCATGCCATCCATTAAAGGACCTTCAATCACTTCGATCGGTTTTGTTGCTTGGGTGCGCGCTTCTTCTGTATCTTCCTCGATGTATTCAGTAATGCCTTTAACAAGTGCATGTTCTAAGCGTTTAGCAACGGGCCAGCTGCGCCATTCAAGGTCTTCTTTTTTAGCGGTTTCGCCCTTACCCGAGTATTTAGGTGCAAGCTCAACCAAACGCTCGCCCGCTTCTGGATCTTTGTTTAATACAACGTCTTCAACCGCGTCGCGTAGCTCTTTAGGAATATCATCATAAACCGCTAGCTGACCAGCATTTACAATCCCCATATCCATGCCCGCTTTAATCGCGTGGTATAAGAAAACAGAGTGAATCGCTTCACGAACTGGGTTGTTACCACGAAACGAAAACGAAACGTTTGATACCCCGCCCGACACTTTACAATGTGGTAAGTTTTGTTTAATACGACGAGTGCCTTCAATAAACTCAACCGCATAGTTATCGTGCTCTTCGATACCCGTGGCGACCGCAAAAATATTGGGATCAAAAATTATGTCTTCAGGTGGAAAACCAATTTCATCAACCAGTATGCGATAACTACGCTGACAAATTTCAAACTTGCGTTGTTCAGTTTCGGCTTGTCCGGTTTCATCAAACGCCATTACCACAGCAGCAGCGCCAAAGCGTTTAATGATTTTCGCCTGCTTAATAAACGGCTCTTCGCCTTCTTTTAACGAAATAGAGTTGACGATTGCCTTACCTTGAATGCACTTAAGCCCCGCCTCTATGACTTCCCATTTTGAAGAATCGACCATAATGGGCACACGAGAAATATCGGGTTCTGAGGCAATTAAATTCAAAAAACGAACCATCGCCGCCTTTGAATCCAACATGGCTTCGTCCATATTGATATCAATTACTTGCGCACCATTTTCGACTTGCTCACGGGCAACGTCGAGGGCCGTTTCATAATCTTCTTCTAAGATCAGCCGTTTAAATTTAGCTGAACCGGTAACATTCGTACGCTCACCGACATTGGTGAATACTGCGGTATTAGTTGAACTCATATCGACCCACCTTTAATTCAAATTACAGGCTTCAAGGCCAGATAAACGCATACGCACTTCAAGCTGTGGCAATGCACGCGGTGCAACACCTTGAATGCCATCATAAAATGCTTTGATATGTGCAGGTGTTGTACCACAGCACCCGCCTACAATATTGATCAGACCATTATTAGCCCAATCAATAATTTCCACCGCCATCTCATCGGCGGCTAAATCATATTCACCGAATTCATTAGGTAATCCAGCATTGGGATGAACTGATGTATAGGTTTCGCACACACGCGATAGCTCAACCACGTACTGACGCAATAAATCTGGGCCAAGTGCGCAATTTAAACCAATCGAAATCGGCTTAATATGACGAATCGAATTATAAAATGCTTCAGTAGTTTGGCCAGATAAGGTGCGTCCTGATGCATCGGTAATGGTACCTGAGATCATAACAGGCAAGCTATAGCCTGCTAATTCAAAGGCCTCTTCTACTGCAAACGCAGCTGCTTTGGCATTCAGGGTATCGAATATTGTTTCAATTAGAATTAAATCCGCGCCCCCTTCCATCAACGCCAAAGTAGATTCAATATATGCCTCTACAAGTGCATCAAAGGTCACATTGCGAAAGCCAGGATCATTTACATCTGGCGAAATAGAACACGTTTTCGACGTTGGTCCAAGCACACCGGCAACATAACGCGGCTTGCTTGGGTCGCTTTTTTCAATTTCGTCGCACACTTTGCGCGCAAGTTTTGCCGATTCAAAATTAATTTCACGGCTTAAACTCGCCATTTCGTAATCTTCCATCGAAATCGTGGTGGCATTAAAGGTATTTGTTTCAATAATATCAGCACCTGCCAACAGGTACTCTCTATGTATATCGGCAATAATTTTAGGCTGCGTTAGACTCAGTAAATCGTTATTTCCCTTAACTAACACATGCCAATTTGCAAAGCGCTCACCACGATAGTCGTCTTCTTCTAATTTATATTGCTGGATCATGGTGCCCATCGCACCATCTAAAATAAGAATGCGCTCATTTAGCGCGGCCTTTAATTGTGCGGTTTTATTACTCGGCATAGTTATTAGTCCTAACATCTTGACTGACTAAATTAATATCATACGGTGTCGTTTGATACACGTAATAGTTTAACCAATTGGAAAACAGTAAAAAGGCATGACTTTGCCATGTTTTGCTTGGGTTAATATCTGGGTTATCATCAGGGAAGTAATTGACAGGTTTTGGCGCATTGTGTGATTTAGCACAATCGCGTAAATACTCACCTTTTAATGTGGTTGCATCGTATTCTGGGTGGCCTGTCAAAAACACTTGGCTGCCCGACTTATTTTTTATCAAATAGGCACCGACTTGGTTTGAACCAGCCAACACCTCGAGGTCTGATTCAGTTTCTATTTGCTCAATATCAATATGCCCATAGCGAGAGTGAGGCACCAAAAAATCATCATCAAAACCACGTGTCAGCGCTGCATGCTCAAAATAACGTTGATGTTTAAATACACCGCACAGTTTGGCTTCGCGTAAATGACGCTTGAGGCCATAATGATGAAATAAACTCGCATGTGCTGCCCAACATGAAAACAAAGTTGATGTCACATGATGTTCGGCCCAATCTAAAATAAGCTGTAGTTCGTGCCAGTAACCGACTTGCTCATATTCAAGGTGCGCCAGCGGTGCACCCGTGACAATCAAGCCATCGTAATTAAAATCTTTCACTTCTGAGAAGTATTTATAAAACGTATCTAAATGCTGCTCCGAGGTTGTTTTGCTGCGATGGGTGTCAAGGCGCAGTAAATCCACGTTAACTTGCAATGGAGAATTCGCGAGCAAACGAATAAATTGAACCTCAGTTTCCACTTTATTTGGCATTAAGTTCAATATAGCTAAACGCATCGGACGGATTTCTTGTGATTTAGCCCGTGATTGAGGCATTACAAACACATTTTCATTGCGCAGTGCGGCAATGGCGGGTAGCTGATCTCGAACTGTAATTGGCATAAAAACTCCAAATAAGGGTCTGAAGTGACAATTATGACTGGATAGATAGAAATATCAAGCTCTAGCAGTTTAGATGGCCAAATAAATATTAACCTAACTCATTTTTTATCGACTATAGTTATAGAAACACGGACTAAGCACACACTTTAATACGATGTTGGACAAAGAAAACAGTATTCTTGATAAGATGACGGATATCATCGCCTGCCTAAATACCTGTGAATCAGTTGAACACTTTTTACTTGATATTCACTGTATACTGCAAAGAATCACCTATGCCGATAATTTTTATGTTGTGCTTATCAACGATAAAAACCAACTCAGCTTTCCGTATTTTCATGATGTAAAAGACAATATAGATACTGATAAACTGCAGGGTCTCTCAGCAGAAGATATCGCCAATACATTAACTGCATATGCACTTAAAAACAAAAAAGTCTGTAATTACGACCAACAAAAAATCGAAGATTTAATTAATACAAAACAAGTCAATATGCTTGGCACTATTCCCAAACAATGGCTTTGTTTTCCACTTGAGCACAGTGGTCATTATTTAGGTGCGTTCATTATTCAGTCTTATCGCCGCGAACAAGAATATGATGACCTCACCGTTGATTTGCTCTATACCATCAGCCATGTTATTTCGTCATCATTAAGCGCATTTAATACTCAACAAGCATTAAAATTTGCCAATATGGAGCTGCAAGATCACCACTTAAAACTGGAACAAAAAGTAAAATCACGCACGCTTGAGCTAGAAGAAAGCCTGCAACAACTGCAAGCTGAGGTTGATCAGCGTAAATTATTGCAGGCACAGCTTGAGCATGAATCGATGCATGATAGTTTAACGGAACTGGCAAACCGCAAGTTTTTGTTTTCCCATTTAAAACGCATTGCCAAAAAGGCCGAACGTGAGCCACAAAATGTCTGCGTCATGTATTTGGATCTCGATGGGTTTAAACCTATCAACGATGAATTTGGCCATCCAATTGGCGACCTTGTACTGATTGAAATCAGCAAACGATTAGTTATTTCAGTACGAGGTTACGATATTGTTGCTCGCATTGGCGGCGACGAATTTATTATTCTTATTGAACAAAATGTTGATACCAATGTGATTGAGCTTATGTCGCAACGTATTATCGATGCCGTGTCACAGCCGATAGAAACACCTAACGGCATCGTCAGCGTGGGTATCAGTATAGGAGTCGCTATCAGCGACATGCCAAACCACATTAGTGACGAACTTATTTCACGTGCCGATCATGCACTTTATCAAGCAAAAGGGGCTGGTAAAGGACAAGTTTATTTTGCTCAAGATGCGCTTGCTGAGACCAATTAGGGTTAATGCAAACCCGCAATTGAATGATAAACACCTAATAAAACTGTCGATTAGTGATTACTTTGTAACTAAAGGTAATCTTTCAATCCCCCATGTGTTAAGCCTTTACTAACAACGCGTCCGTGATTTTCACGATCTTTATCCCATATTTAGAAACAAATAGGTTTCAATTTTTCACATAAAACAATAAAATGATAATAAAAACCAATCTCATTTGGGTTATCAAATGGAATTTACCGTCATATTACTGGTGTGGCTTGCCGCCTGTGCCCTCTATTTACAAAGCAAACGGCAAACTATACTAAAATCAGCAATAGATAGACCCATTGCAATCGTCACTGCGGCGTTTCTACTGGTATTGTCGATATTTATTCTTTCACTCAGTTACCCAATTACATCATCTGTGTTAGCGATTTTAGTCGCAATAATGGCCTTGTTACCTTGCATTACTATTTTATCGGCTTATTCAAAGCAACATCTCACCATCGCCACGTCGACCATGACAAGTATTGTTGTCTGTCTCACGTTTGTAAAAGGAGTAGTCTGATGTTTGTCAAAACACTGTACGGCCTTTTAATGGGTTTATTGCTGTCAATTTCACTGGTACTTAATATCAATTTACTAGTACCGATTGACGAAGATGCGCGATTACTAATGGGGTTACTGCTGGCGTTTCCAATTTGGGCTGCAACTATCACCTGGTGCTACTTTTTAGAACCAATAAAACAAATACTTAAAAAGCCTCTCTTGGTGCTTGTACCGTCATTTATCTGTAACCTTTTACTGCTTTTTCTTAGGTAATCACAATGAATAAACAAAATTACTCACTAAAAGCAATCACCCACGCTCATGCTTGGGTCGGTTTAGTTATTTCAAGCGTCTTATTTATTGTTTTTTTTGCCGGATCAATTAGCTTATTTCGCGACAATATTATTGCTTGGGAGCGTGCACCACATCTTAGTACACAATCTTCAACGGCCGCGTTGTCGCTTGACAACACAGTCACGCAAATTACTAACAACTATGATGTTAATATGCATCATCGCATGTTTTTAATTTTTCCGACCGCGCATTCAAATTATATTGACGCTTACTACGGTGAACACATTGAAGGTGGCGAAGAACACGATATTCATACGGTGCATAACCAGCACACAGGTGAAATCGTCGGCAATGGTAGTTTATTTGATTTTTCTAATTTCATTTATGAATTGCATATTAACCTCAAAATCCCCGGATACGGCAAATACATAGTCGGTATTGTTACCTTATTTTTCTTTGTCGCACTATTAACTGGCGTGGTTATTCATTGGCGAAAAATCATTAAGAACTTTTTTCAGTATCGCACTAAAGGTAAAAAAGACAGTTATTTAGACGCTCACAACCTCATTGGCGTAATGGGATTACCGTTTCATATTATGTACGCCTTTACCGGTTTAGTATTTAACCTGGTACTTGTTTATCAAATCGCATACGCGGTAGTGCTTTATCAAGGCGATCAAGACAAGCTACTGCAAGCTGCGGGTTACGGCGAAGTACATATCGAAGAAACCAACACGCCACAAGCGATGGTAGGACTGGATGACTTATATCAAGACGCACAAACACAATTAGGTGTAGAAAAGCTCGGTTACGCATTAATTGAACACTTTGGTGACGAAAGTGCTTCAATCACATTTCGCGTTGATGACCCTAATTTTTTCGCAACTAAAAAAGAAATCAAATATTTAATAAAAGATCAGTCTGTTTTATACAAAACTTTAGATAACTACGACAATCAAGTACGAAGCGGTTTACAAGTGATCACCAACTTACATTTTGGTAACTTTGCAGGCTACGGCTTACGCATTTTGTTCTTTATTTTAGGTATCGCGACCTGTTATATCATTTTAAGCGGAAACTTAATGTGGATTGAAAAACGCATGAAACAACGAGTTAAAAACGAGTTCGGATTGCACTTTGTCAAAGCGATGACGTCGGGAGTTTTTATTGGGTTTGCCTTTGCCGTTGCGATTGGTTTTATCCTGTCACGCATTCTAGAACCAGATTATTTATTGCGTACACAATTTATTCAAACTGCATTTTACGCAATACTCGCGACCGCAATTGTGACTTCATTCTTTATTAAACAGCAAAAACGATTCACTTGCTTGTTTTTGCAACTTACCGCGGCCTGTTTTGCAATAGTCCCACTATTAGATTGGATAGTAGCTCATCAAGGAATTTTGCAAATGGTAAAGCAAGGTTATTTCGACATCATAATTGTTGAGATGATGCTCCTTATACTCGCATTACTACTCTACTTAATAGCACGTTATAGCACCCCAAAAACACAAACGAAGACCGAACACGCCTTCGACGAAATAGACTCGTCGCTATCGACGCAGTAGACACATCTGTTAAAAGCCATAACAAGGTTATGGCTTTATTATTGCTTCCTAACCTACTTTAAATGTTTAATTAAGAGTTCTTTGCCGCGACTAATCTGGTTAATTTGCGCTAAGAAGAGCTCCGCGGTCGCCATTGCATCGGTGAGCGCATTGTGGTTTTCATAGTTCGGTAAATTATAGCGAGCACGACAGTTGCCAAGCGTTAAACTGTCATGGCCAATGAGCTGACCTTGGCGCGCTAAACGCTTATGCTCGATTTCCATCGAGTCTAAAATAGCAGCGGGTTTATGCAATAAGCCCGCTTTATTAAAGGCGATGGTTAAAAATGACCAATCGAGTTCTGCGTTATGAAAAACCAACACCTTGTCTTCAATTTGCGTATTGAGCTGACGTAAAATAGCTTCAAGTGGCTTGCCGTCGGCGATGCCGTCTTGGTCAATACCGTGATAAATTGGACTCTGCTTTAAGTTAGTCACTTGATTATTAATACAATGTACGCTCGCACCTAACTGAATGCGCTGCTCTGTAATAGGTACCCAAGCAATCGATACAATTTCATCTTTTTTTGCATTGAGACCAGTCAATTCGAGATCTATCACTAAATAGTCGGCGTGAAAACAATTCTCTTGCAACACATTTTTTTGCTGCTCCGGTTTTACGAAAAAACCTTTCAATGACTCCATCAATCCCATTACAAGCTTCCTCGAGCAAATTTAAACGCGACAGCTTGTTGCGCTTGTTTAATCAAATAAAATGCTTCTTTAAGTTGATGCTTTTCAAGCGACGTTAAATCTTCAGGATCAATACAATTTGCGGGTAATCCTTTTTGACTCAACTGCACGTTGAGCCGTAACTGAGTAAGATAGCGCCAACAGTCTTTTAAATCGTAAATATCCTTTTTATTGATATGTTCTAATCGCTCAAGTGCGTCAAGCCGCGATAAGGTGTTTGGGCTAGTGATGCCATTATGTAGTGCATATAAACGCACGATGTCGTTAATAATAGCCACACCTCGTTTTTTCAAATCAAGATAGCGATGCTTTTGTTTATCCTGTTCTAATTTGAATTGGTTAAACAAACCAATTGGTACTGAGTTCGTATTAATGTCTGTCGCCATCGACGCATAAAAAATCTGATTTTTGACGATTTTTTTCAACTCATTCGCAAAGTCATCAAACAAAGTTTCGTCACCGCAGACATAGCGAATATCAAAGAATATTTTACAATTTAAAATCGCCTTAGGCGATGGCGATACGATCCAACTTTCAAATTGAGAAAGCCACGCATGTAGGCTCATACGACACTGGCTTTGACTTGCCATTATATTACCAGGGCATTTACGAATACCACAATCAATCAATCCTTGGCATACATACTCTCCTAACGCTTTAAAATACGCCTTATCTTTTGTATTTAAGTCATTGGGCAATAACAAGCCATTGTCTTGATCCGAATGTAATGTTTGCTCTTCGCGTGCTTGTGAGCCAAAGCATATCCAACTATAGGGCGTTGGAGCCTCACCAAATTCTTGTTCGTATAAGGTGATTAATCGCGTTGTTAATGCATCAGTAATACCACTCAAGAGCTTACCAATTAAGCTCGTATCATCAATTCGTTTTGAAAAACCGTGTAAGAGTTCTGGTATTTCAAGAGCATAACGCTTTAATTGTGCATGACTTGTCGCTTTATAGATGCGGCCAATTAACTGTACCGGATCTGATTTTTGTTGGCGCAATAGATCAGTACTGGTCAACATACCCAATGGGCGGTGTGTTTCGTCGAGCACAGGCAAATGATGAATATTTTGCTTTAGCATTAAATGCAGCGCAGAAAACACCCTATTATGCTCAAAAATGTGTTTAGGTTTGCGCGTCATGATGTCGCTAACAGGTTTACTCGGATCCATTTTTTGCGCGAGTACTCGATTGCGTAAATCGCGGTCTGTTACCACCCCAATTAATTTATCTTGTTCGGTTACCATGAGCGACGACACGCCGAACTTTTGCATGATTTGCGCCGCATCGGTGATACTCGTCGTCGGTGCCGTGCACACAGCACCTGTTTTCATCACATCACGTATTTTTTTCTGTGACCAATCTTGCTCACGGCTTTGATAGTTTGTACTCAATAATCGGTTTGCATGAGCGCGCACAAAATACTGGGCAAAAGGCTTGTAGTGCTCACGCAAGTAATCCCACGCGCTTTGTTCAAGCAAATAGACGATGCCCTCATTTTGTACCTGTAAGCGGTTGGTAATGGCTTCGCCGGTCAGTAATGATGGGTAGCCAAAATAATCCCCCTCACCCAATCGTGCCACCACTTCACCAGATGGGTCGATAATATCGTATAAACCAGAACGAATAAGGTAGAGCGCGGGGCGCTCATCGGATAACCAACTATGTTGGTTTTCCGTTGTTAAATAAACGGCTTGTAAATGATTGGCAAAATATTCACAGGCACTTGCATCAAGATCACTAAACGGCGCCTGCTTTGCAGCAAATGAATAAACTTCTTTAATTTCAGCGGACATAATCAATCCATCGTTTTCAAGGGGCTGTCTTCACTCTAGCAAAGGATATTGCAAAAAAAAGCCCGACTATAGTCGGGCTTAGTACACTAATTTGATTTAAATCAGGTTATTCATATTTTAGTGGGCATGAGCTGTACCTGAACCCTTAGGGTTACGGATGTCATCAACCATTTGTTGTACTTCAAGTGGTGTTTCGGCTGTCAATTTCTTAACTGCAAGAGCCACACCAAAGTTCACTAGCATACCAATCGTACCGATACCTTCAGGCGAAATACCTAGGAACCAGTGCTCAGGTGAGTTTAACTCTGGGCTGATAAACTTGAAGAAGATGATGTACGCAGCAGTAAAGCCGATACCCGCAATCATACCTGCAATTGCACCTTCTTTATTCATCGACTTAGAGAAAATCCCCATTAGTATTGCTGGGAAGAAACTCGCAGCTGCTAAGCCGAAGGCGAACGCGACCACGGAGGCAACAAAGCCAGGCGGATTAATACCGAAATAGGCGGATATCGTAATCGCGACCATTGCAGCCAATCGTGCGGCAAGGAGCTCTTGCTTATCGCTAATATTTGGCTTAAAGGTACGCTTCAATAAGTCATGCGATACCGACGTTGATATAACAAGGAGTAGACCCGCAGTTGTTGATAGTGCAGCTGCAATACCACCAGCGGCTACTAAGGCAATTACCCAAGCAGGAAGGTCTGCAATTTCTGGGTTAGCAAGAACCATGATATCACGGTCAATCTTAACTTCGTTCTTGCTTGCTGGGTCTGTAATTTTACCCGCTGCATAGAACATTTTGCCATCGCCATTTTTATCTTCAAACGTAATCAGTCCTGTTTTTTCCCAGTTTTTAATCCAACTCGGCGCTTCAGCGTACACAGTACCACTACCATCTTTACCGTTAATCGTATCAATCATATTAACACGTGCAAACGATGCTACAGCTGGCGCTGTGGTATAAACAATCGCAATGAAAACAAGCGTCCAAGCGGCTGAAATACGAGTATCTTTTACTTTAGGAACAGTGAAGAAGCGAACGATAACATGAGGCAAGCCTGCAGTACCCACCATCAATGCAGCAGTAATCGCAAACACATCAATCATTGATTTGGACCCTTCCGTATACTGGGAGAAGCCGAGTTCGGCGCTGAGCCCATCGAGTTTATCAAGGATATGCAAGTTTGAACCATCAGCAAGTGTCGCGCCAAAACCTGTTTGCGGCAGAACGTGACCTGTCATCATCAGTGAAATAAAGACAGCTGGAACTAAATAAGCAAATACCAATACACAGTACTGAGCGACTTGCGTATACGTAATGCCTTTCATACCACCAAGAACCGCGTAGAAGAATACAATGACCATACCAATATAAACGCCCGTTTCGATATCAACTTCTAAGAAGCGAGAGAACACCACGCCTACACCACGCATTTGGCCTGCAATGTAAGTGAAACAAATAAAGATAGCGCAAATTACCGCTACGGTACGTGCTGCTTGTGAATAGTAGCGATCACCAATAAAGTCTGGCACGGTAAATTTACCAAATTTACGTAAATACGGTGCTAGACACAGTGCTAATAACACATAGCCCCCGGTCCACCCCATCAGATATACACCACCGTCATAACCGGCAAACGAGATAATACCCGCCATTGAAATAAATGAAGCTGCACTCATCCAGTCAGCAGCCGTTGCCATCCCGTTTGCAACAGGAGGCACACCCCCACCCGCTACATAGAACTCTTTTGTCGAACCCGCACGTGCCCATATTGCAATTGCAATGTATAGCGCGAAGCTAAGGCCGACAATTAGAAAGGTTAACGTTTTAACATCCATCATCTCTCTCCTTACTCATCTACGCCATACTTTTTGTCAAGCGCATCCATTTTGAATACGTAAACAAAAATTAAGGCAACAAAAGTGTAAATAGCTCCCTGTTGTGAGAACCAAAACCCCAGTTTGAATCCGAAAAAGCGGATTTCATTTAACACATCGACAAATAATATGCCGAAGCCAAAAGACACTACAAACCAAACGGCAAGTAGCTTAAACACAATGGACAGATTCTCTGACCAATAGGCTTTTGCTTGTTCGTTATCTTTAAACGCCATTTTTTTATCCCCTAATACCTACTCAAATAATCGAGTACGTTTATTAATCGTCACCATTGACTCTAGCAATGCAAAGGCAAGATTAAATTGCGACCTTAGTCGTAACATTTTATTAACTTGATTCGACGCATATTTTAAAAATCCAAATCACCACGCTAGAACGCTTGAAAACAAAGGAGAAAGCATCAATTAGCGGGCTTCTTTTTTGAATCTAGAGAGGGAGAAAATAACAACTTAGACATTAGTCTTAAGCAAAATTAATGAATTGACACACAGATAAAACAAACAAATAAAAACAACAACTTAAGTAGGTAAACCACTAAATTAAGCTAAATTAAATACGTACTATTCAATTCATGAATACATGCCAATTTAGCGCTATCCATGTTAAATTAAAAAAAAATAACAGGTGAGCTATACATGACTCTGGCACTTATAATCGTTGCGCTAGCATACATCAGTTTATTGTTTTGGCTCGCCAATTGGGGCGATAAAACAACTCCCTTAGCAACGAAAATAAGTCACCACCCGTTTGTTTATTCGCTTGCCCTTGGCATTTATTGCACCTCCTGGACTTACTACGGCGCAGTGGGCACTGCCGCAAACTCGGGATGGAGCTATTTGCCTATTTTACTTGGGCCTGCGCTGCTGTTTATATTTGGTCACGGTTTTTTGCAAAAGCTGGTCTTGGTCAGCAAGAAACAAAATATAACAACGATTGCCGACTTTATTTCGGCGCGTTACGGTAAGCGCCAACTCACCGCAGTCCTCGTTACCATCATCGCCTTACTGGCCACCATTCCTTATATTGCATTGCAACTCAAGGCGCTCAGTTCAAGCTTTGTGCTACTGCAAAATGAAGCGGAATTTTCAGGTGCTATGCTCGCATTAATGGGTACCTTAATCATGGCTGCCTTTGCTATTTTCTTTGGTACGCAAAAAGTGGATGTGACCGAGTACCGCTCGGGACTTATGCTCGCTATTGCCTTTGAGTCTATTGTAAAGCTACTTGCGCTGGTTGCCGTTGCAGGGCTTGCTATTTATACATTCAGTAACTATGAGCCGGGTATGTTCGACTATTTTGTCAATAATGATGCGTTCGGCCACTGGCAGCAGCAAGACTTTTTTAGTTTTAACTTTGTTGCCCAGTCCTTGATGGCGGCAGCAGCAATTATTTGTTTGCCACGCCAATTTCACGTTACTGTGGTCGATAATTTAGATGCAAAGCATTTGAAAACTGCCCGCTGGGCTTTTCCATTATATCTGTTGCTCACTGCTGCGGTTATTGTCCCTATTGCCACAGCTGCTATGTATCCGGGGATTTCTCAAGGTGCAGCCGCTGATAGCTTTGTTTTGGCTTTGCCACTCAGTCAAAATAGTGCGCTTTTAACAACTTTTGTCTTTATTGGTGGCCTGTCTGCGGCAACCGCTATGATAGTGGTTGCAACCTTAACCTTAAGTACCATGATTTCAAACGACGTTGTACTTCCCCTGCTATTGCGCCGGAAGTTTAAGCGCAACTTGGTTACCACGAGCTACAAGCGACAAATATTACTTGTTAGGCGAATTACCATCGCTGCGATTCTTGGCTTATCTTATATCTACCAACAGTTATTTGGCCATGAATCGGCTTTGGCGAGCATGGGTTTAGTGGCGTTTTCACTCGTAACACAATTAATCCCAGCCATAATTGGCGGATTATACTGGCGACGCGGTCATGCATATGGTGTATATGCAGGCCTAATTGCCGGCTTAGTGTGTTGGATGCTATTTTTAATGCTACCATTATTTGAAGGTATTCCCGCCGGAAGTAACTACTTACAACAAAGCGTAATTACGCAAGGCACATTTATCGCATTGTTTGCTAATGTGATTTGCTATATTAGCTTTTCGTTAGGGGCCCATGAGCGCTTAGTTGATAAAATACAAGCATTGGCATTTGTTAGCCCAAAAGAGCGGCACGCCTTTGATAAACGCCCCGCCAAATTTATGCAAAGCAGTGTTTATGATTTAAAAATTCTATTACAAACATTTTTAGGTATTGAACGCTCAAAACAGCTGATCGTGCGTTTTGCAATGAAGCACGATATTGGCGATGACAACGATACTCCAACCAATGACTTTGTTGAATTTTGTGAACGCGCACTTACTGGTGTGCTTGGAGCCTCTTCTGCACGCGCACTCATTGGCGCGGTGACATCAAGCAAGCAAATGGGTTTTGAAGAAGTGGTTAACTTTTTTGATGAAACAACGCAGGCCCTGCAATTTAACCAAAACTTACTGTTTACATCACTCGAAAATTTAAGTCATGGTATCTCAGTCGTCGATAAAGATCTCAAACTCGTGGCCTGGAACCGTCGTTATACCGAACTATTCGAATATCCCGAACCATTTCTTGAAGTGGGCCAACCCATTGAAGAAGTTATTCGGTTTAATGTAAGTAAGGGTGAGTGTGGCCCCGGAGAAGTTGAAAACCAAGTCGCTAAACGGGTTCAGCATTTAAAAAATGGCACTTCTCACCACTTTATTCGTCATCGCCAAAACGGGCAAGTCATCGAGATGATAGGTAATCCATTACCTGACGGCGGATTTGTAACCTGTTTTTCAGATATCACCTCACACATTGAAACGCAAAATGCACTCGAAGAAGTCAATATTGACCTAGAGAATCGAATTGAAGCGCGTACCCTTGAAATTCGTTCTATCAACGACGACTTAACAGCACAAATAGAAAAACGAATTGAAACTGAAGATGCTTTAACACTAGCAAAGCGCGAAGCTGAACTTGCCAATGACAGTAAAACCCGATTTTTAGCCCTCGCTTCCCATGATATTTTACAGCCCTTAAACGCTGCGAGGCTTTACCTTGCAGCAATCGATCAGCAAGAGCTCAGCGACACTAACCTAAATACCATGGAGAAGCTAGGCCACAGTTTGGATTCTACAGTGCATTTGATGTCGTCATTGCTTGAAATTGCTAAACTAGAGCAAGGCGCGATGACTCCGAGTCCGCGTCATTTTTCGATTAATGATATTTTACATCCGTTAAGCAACGAGTATGCAATTTTGTGTAAAGACAAAGGACTCGAATTTAAACTGCGCCCCTGCCAAGAAATTGTACATGCTGATACCACCTATTTGCGCAGAATAATTCAAAACTTTGTCTCAAATGCAGTGAAATATACCGACTCAGGCAAGGTATTGGTTGCGTGTCGTAAACATAAGCATCATTTACGTATTGAGGTATGGGATACCGGAGCGGGGATTTCTGACGAGCAACAAGAAAAGGTCTTTACCGATTTTTATCGTATTCAATCAAATGATAGCAAAGGGGTCGGGCTTGGCCTAGGTGTGGTCAAACGTATGGCTGAGTTGATGTCGATGTCAATGGGCCTAAAATCAAAGCTCAACAAGGGCAGTTGCTTTTATATTGACGTACCGTATGGAGAACAGCGTTTTGTACAAGAAAAGTCAGTCAATAAAGTAAAATTCGATAACAAAAAGCAGTTGAATGTATTAATCGTCGATGACGAGCAAGAAAACCTAAACGCAATGAGTGCCTTGTTAACTAAATGGGGTTGTCACTTCGACTGCTTTACAACAGTCGAACACACACTGACCTTTGCCAAACAAAATGCGGCCCCCGATATCATATTAATGGATTATCAGCTCAGCGACGAATTAGACGGTGTTGGTTTAATTCAGACACTACGCGATATATGGCAGCATGAAGTTGCCGCAGTATTAATTACCGCGGTTCGCGATGACGAACTCAAATTAACCGCAAAAGGGCTGAATATTCACTATTTAAGTAAACCAGTGAAACCGGCAAAGTTAAAAGCGTTAATTAAGCATACGAGCCGATAACAATAGGTTATGAACATCAAGCCAGATAAAAAAACAAAGGGTAAAGTGTGAAGATATTGTAAATTAATTTCGCTATACTCAGATGCAATGGAATTTCATAAAACTAGGTACAGCCTGAATGCGACAACAAAAACAAGCGCTTTTAATATTTTTAATTCTCTTTACGATTTCAGGTTTCTCAGGCCTTATTTATGAGTCAATTTGGACTCACTACCTCAAACTTTATCTCGGGCACTCATCGTTTGCCCAAGTATTAGTTTTAAGTATTTTCATGGGCGGTATGGCAATTGGTGCCTTTACCGCATCAAAATATGGTGATCGCAGTAAAAACCTGATTCTTTGGTACGGTATTATTGAAGGCATTGTGGGCCTTTTTGGCTTACTGTTTCACAATGTATTTTTATCCGTCCAGAGTGTCTCATTCGATGTGATTTTTCCACTAATCGAATCGCCAGCGCTTGTTAATTTAAGTAAGTGGACAATTGCGTCACTGCTCATTTTGCCGCAGTCTATTTTACTTGGCGCAACCTTCCCATTACTCACAGCCGGGTTATTGCGACGTTTTCCAGATCAAAAAGGACGCCTTATTGCATCCTTTTATTTTGCAAATAGTTTAGGTGCTGCGGTCGGTATTTTAGCTAACGTATTTATTTTTATACCTAAGGTCGGTTTACCAGGCGCAGTACTTACGGCGGGCCTTATCAATATTGCGCTTGCTCTGGTTATTTACTTTTTGACTAAAAATGATAATTATCCAGCGCCCAAACCTGTTGCGCAAAATAACAAAGTACTAACAACATTTGAAAAATCGCTACTTGTAGTCGCAGCTCTAACTGGCCTTGCGTCCTTTATGTATGAAATTAGTTGGATCCGCATGCTCACCATGGTACTCGGCGGCTCTACTCATTCGTTCGAAATTATGCTCAGCGCCTTTATTTTAGGCCTCGCCATCGGTGGTTTTTTAATACGTCGTTATATCAATAAGCTTAAAAATCCGATGCTGACGCTCGGCTTAATTCAATTATTAATGGGCGCCTTTGCTATGGCGACGATCCCGTTATATAACCTCACCTTCGACTTTATGAGTAATATCATTAATGCTCTTGGGAAAACTGACCAAGCATACTCCCTGTACACTGTATTTAGTTATGGGATTTCATTGTTTGTTATGTTACCAGCGACAATTTGCGCAGGGACCACTCTCCCGCTAGTTACTTACCTTCTATTAAAAAACAACAGTTCGGATTCAGCGATTGGTCGAGTATACGCATGGAATACGATTGGCAGTATTATAGGTGTCGCCCTCGCAGTTGTCCTTGTTATGCCATTAATGGGACTAAAGTGGGTAATTGCAGGAGGGGCGTTTGTTGATATCGGCCTTGGCTTAACATTGATTTACTTTGCATCTAAAAGCCTCAACCTTGCAAAACGACAATCATTTATTGTCATTGCCGCATGTAGCGTATTTATATTTTGCCTTTCCTCAGGGCTTAGTGTTGAAAAGATGGCTTCAGGGGTCTATCGAAGTGGTGCGGTTAGCAGTGCTGGGAATGTCTTATTCCACAAAGACGGAAAAGCTTCAACGGTCGCTATTAAAGAGTATGCAGGCACCGTGGTTGTACTTAATAACGGCAAGCCAGATGCCGGCATTATAATTGACAACGATAAAGATAATACAAAATACACCGAAGACGAAAGCACCATGATTATGCTGGGTACTCTGCCTTTCGTTTACTCACCCAAAGCGCAAAATATTGCCAACATAGGTTTAGGCTCTGGTTTAACAACTCACACGATACTGCAACATGGCGAAGTAAAACAACTCGATACCATTGAAATTGAACAGGCTGTTGTCGATGCTGCAGTATACTTTAGACCGAATGTAGACAATATTTTCACTGATAAACGCAGTCATATCATCATTGACGATGCAAAGACCTATTTTTCGGCAAATGGAAAACAGTATGACGTGATTGTTTCTGAACCACCAAATCCTTGGGTAAGTGGTGTATCTGGGCTTTTTACCACTGAGTTTTATAAAGAAATGAATCAGTATTTGACACCGGACGGCATTTTGGTGCAATGGCTACACTTGTATGAAATGACACCGGAACTTGTCGCCACAATCTACCGTGCATTGCAGCAAAACTACAGTAATATTCATTTTTATCAAACAGCCGGTGCGGATATTGCGCTTGTTGCGGCAAACCGCCCGTTGCTCCCTAATTACGACAGCTTATTCAACCAAGAGGCACTAAAAAAAGATTTAAACGAAATTTCAATTATGTCTGCTAATGATCTTAAGTTTCGTCTCATTTCAACTAAGCATAAATTAGATGCCATATTTAATTCACAACCTGGGGAAACAAATTCTGACTTTTTCCCGATACTCGATGTTGGTGCCGCAAAAGCACGCTTTATGAAATTAAATGCACGCAGCCTATATGAGTTAAGACACACACCGGCACTTGATTTCGCACTTAACAAAGAAAACACAAAAAGTTTCGCCGTCACTGCCGACACTAGCGTTAGACAAACTAATAGCCACAATTTCGGCCAAAAAGCGTTTAATGACTTTATATCTTTCGCTAACGAAACTAAAAAGCCGAGCGATTATAACCCGCCACATACCCAATTGGCAGTCAAACTATTTAAAGCGACAAATCAATGTGATAGCCAAGTTACTCAACTTGATAGCCAACTGCGCACGGTTGATTTTATCGAAGCAAGTTTAAGTTTGGTAAATCACTTATCAACACAGCAACGCGCAGATCTTTTTGAACTTTCACAACAATGCGAATCTCATTTTGATCCTAAAGGTCAAACATGGTTACAAGTCAATTTAGCACTTGCGACTGGCGATATTAAAACAGTTGCAGCCCTCACTAGTGCGTATATCGACAGTAAACACCGACTCCAGTCTAAATTTGATTATAAAATACTGACGTGGTATTTAGCATCGAAGGTTAAACTAAACGATACAACGCAAGTAAGTGAAACAATCCAAAAAACCAGTCTTGAAATCGAAACCAAACAGGATGTTAGAGCACTAATTTATTTACTTTTTAACAGTTAACTGGCTAATATCTGTGGCATCACTCACGATGAGTGATGCCATCTTACCTTCCCGTTGCTTTGCCAAAACAACGATTAATTTCATTAATACTCAATTATTCCAAGACTAATGCCGTAAAAAAGACGATAATTGCACCATATTCATCACCACATGCAAAGCAGCATGTATAACGCCCTCATTTCGGAACCACTATGGAAATTAAAGTAGACTTTCTCGATAATTTAAGACTTGAAGCTAAATTCGACGATTTTTCAGTTATTGCGGATCAACCTATTCGTTATAAAGGTGATGGCTCTGCACCGAGTCCATTCGACTACTTTTTAGCGTCTTCAGCATTATGCGCAGCCTATTTCGTCAAGGTATACTGCAATGCACGCGATATCTCGACCGATGGAATTCGCCTATCGCAAAACAATATTGTTGACCCGGAAAATCGCTATAACCAAATTTTTCAAATTCAAGTTGAGCTACCAGAATCGCTTTCAGACAAAGATAAACAAGGCATACTTCGTTCAATCGACCGCTGCACCGTAAAAAAAGTGGTGCAAACCGAGCCTGAATTCAAAATTGAACATGTCACCAACCTTGATGCAGACACGCAAGCGATGCTGATGGTAAAACCTGAAGAACAAGCAAATACCTTTATTTTGGGTAAAGACCTCCCGCTTGAGCAAACAATTTCAAATATGACTGAAATTCTTGCCGAACTCGGTATGAAAATAGAGATTTCGTCGTGGCGTAATATTGTGCCAAATGTTTGGTCATTGCATATTCGCGATGCGGCATCACCGATGTGCTTTACCAACGGTAAAGGTGCAACGAAGGAAAGTGCATTGTGCTCGGCCCTTGGCGAATTTATTGAACGTTTGAACTGTAACTTCTTTTACAACGACCAATACTTGGGTAGCGACATCGCAAACGCAGAGTTTGTTCATTATCCAAATGAAAAATGGTTTAAATTAAATGAGCAAGATACACTGCCTGACGGTCTGCTCGATGACTATACGCGCTCGATATACAACCCTGATGATGAACTAAAGGGTTCTCATCTAATTGACACTAACTCGGGTAACAAAGCACGCGGCATTTGTGCTATACCGTATCAACGTCTGTCTGACGGCGAAACCGTATATATTCCATCTAACTTAATTGAAAACTTATTCTTAAGTAACGGAATGAGTGCAGGTAATAATTTTGCTGAAGCGAAAGTACAGTGCTTATCTGAGATTTTCGAGCGTGCAGTCAAACGACAAATTATTGAGCAAGAAATCGTACTCCCTGATGTTCCTAAATCGGTCTTAGCAAAATACCCTAGTATTGTTGCAGGCATCGAAGGGCTTGAACAACAAGGGTTTCCTGTTGTTGTGAAAGACGCCTCTCTTGGCGGTCAATTTCCGGTGATGTGTGTCACCTTGATGAACCCCAAAACAGGTGGTGTATTTGCATCATTCGGGGCGCACCCTAGCTTTGAGGTCGCACTTGAGCGCAGCTTGACCGAGTTATTACAAGGTCGCAGCTTCGAAGGCTTAAATGATGTACCTAAACCAACATTTAATAGTCTTGCTGTGTCGGAACCTGAAAACTTTGTTGAACATTTCATTGACTCGACAGGGACCATTTCGTGGCGCTTCTTTAGTGAAGATAATGATTACGAATTCTGTGAATGGGATTTTTCTGGCTCTAATGAACAAGAGTGCGATGCTTTATTCGCAATTTTAAAAGCACTTGGTAAAGACGCTTATATTGCTGAGTTTTCAGATTTGGGCACTGCGTGTCGCATCCTTGTACCTGATTACTCTGAAGTCTACCCGGTCGAAGACTTGATTTGGGACAACACCAATAAGGCACTTAATTACCGTGAAGATATCCTAAATCTACATAGATTGAGTGACGAACAGTTAGCTGATTTAGTCGAGCGACTAGAAGTAAGCCAGTTAGACAATTACACTGATATAATCACCCTAATTGGCGTTGAGTTTGACGAGAATACAGTATGGGGTCAATTAACGATTCTTGAGCTTAAAATTCTTATCTATTTAGCGTTAGGCGATTTAGAAACGGCAATTGAATTAGTCGAGACCTTTTTACAATACAATGACAATACCGTCGCTCGCGGCCTGTTTTATCAAGCTATGCATACAGTATTAGAAATCGCACTCAATGATGACCTTGAATATGAGCATTATGAGAAAAATCTAACGCGTATGTTTGGTCAAGAGGTCATCGACAACGTTGTCGGTTCAATCAACGGCACAGTGCGTTTTTACGGCTTAACCGAAACGAATATGCAACTTGACGGGTTAGACAAGCATTTACGTTTAATCGAAAGCTATAAGAAGTTGCACTCAGCACGAGCCGCAAAAAACGTTTAGAACATTGAAAAGATACCCAATAACAGAGCTGGCTTATGCCAGCTTTTTTTGTAAACAAGAAACATACATTTAAAATACTTATTGAATACATAAGAAAAACATATAACAATACACACTATTGTTTATTGTTGTACCTCTCTATGAAAAAGATTTTATTAACCGAGTGTTCGGACGAACCGGGGCTCATCGCTAAAATTACAAGTTTATGTTTTGAGCATAAGCTTAATATTGTCCGAAACGATGAATTTGTAGATAACCAAGCGGGGCGCTTTTTTATGCGTACCGAACTAGAAGGTGACTTTTCAAAAATAGATCTCATCACGCAATTAAAGGCTGTGCTTCCATTGGGATCAACATTGTCTCTAAGTCATGGTGATAAGGCGAAAGTCATACTGCTTGCAACTAAAGAAGCCCATTGCCTAGGCGGTGTACTATTAAAGAGCTTCGAAAATGCACTCAATATCGAAATACAAGCGGTGATAGCGAATTACAATGATCTCGAGCCACTCGTTAATGGGTTTAATATTCCATTTCATACCGTGTCACATGAAGGTATTACACGCCAACAACACGACCAAAAAATCGTAGAAGTCATTAATTTGTATCAACCAGATATCGTTGCATTAGCAAAATACATGCGCATTCTAACGCCAGAATTCGTCGCTCAATTTAGTGGTCGCTTAATCAATATACACCATTCATTTTTACCTGCGTTTATTGGCGCAAAACCCTATCATCAAGCGTATCAACGCGGTGTTAAAATAATTGGCGCAACCGCACATTATGTGACCAATGAATTAGATGAAGGGCCGATCATAGAACAAGACATTACCCATGTAAGCCATGTCGAAGATGCCGTTGGACTTGCTAATTTAGGGCGAGACATTGAAAAAACGGTATTTTGTCGAGCAATACAATGGGCCGCAGAACAACGAATTTTTATCAATGGCAATAAAACGGTCGTATTTAAATAATACGACCATGCTACTACCTTAGGCTGCGTCGTTTATTTCTGTTCCACAGGCTCAAGTTGTAGTTTTGCTGCAATTAACACAGCTTGTGTTCGATTATAAACGCCGAGTTTGCGGAAAATAGCGGTGATGTGGGCTTTCACTGTCGCTTCGGATATATTGAGTTCATATGCGATTTGTTTATTTAGCAATCCTTCATGCAAATAGCTAAGTACTTTGTACTGCTGCGGCGTTAACGAGGCCACTTGCGCAGCTAATTCACTGTCTTCTTGTGCCGTTTGCTCGACTTTGTCAGCCATACTCTCTGGCAACCATGTTTCTCCTTGTAATATCTCTTCAATTGCTTGTGCAATTTGCGCTGATGAAGATGACTTTGGAATAAAACCAAGCGCACCATAGGACATTACTTTTGAGACAACTTGCAAATCTTCGGTTCCAGATACAACCGCCACAGGTAGATCGGGATAATCTTCTCGAATACGAATTAAACCATATAAATCACCACTGCCAGGCATATGTAAATCTAGCAGCAATAAATCCAGTTCAGGTTGTTCCGACAAGACCGTTAAAGTACTTTCAAAGTCAGCAGATTCAAACACCTCTAAATCAGAAAAACTCCCGACTAATGCGCCTTTAAGCGCCTCTCTAAAAAGTGGGTGGTCATCTGCAATTAAAAACTTTTCCATGGCATCTCCAAGAGTCTTATGCTCTTTTCATTCGTTTATAGTCTATAGTAATTGCCGATTTTAAAAAAGGCCACTACCTTACGATAATAGCCTGATTTAAGATTTGATGTTCGCGAGCAACTATCGATTAAGTCGATTTTCGATAAGTTCTTCAACAACACTCGGATCTGCTAAAGTCGATGTATCACCAAGTGCCTGGTATTCATTCGCCGCAATCTTTCTTAGAATTCGGCGCATTATCTTACCTGAGCGCGTCTTAGGTAAGCCAGGTGACCATTGGATCATATCCGGTGTTGCGATTGGGCTGAGCTCTTTACGCACCCAATTACGGACTTCTTTAGTTAAATCATCACTAACTGCAACACCGTCATTTGGCGTGATATACACATAAATACCCTGCCCTTTTATGTCGTGCGGATAGCCAACCACAGCCGCTTCCGCAACCGCTTCATGAGCAACTAATGCACTTTCAATCTCAGCTGTACCTAAGCGGTGACCTGAAACGTTAAGTACGTCATCAACACGACCTGTGATCCAGTAGTAACCATCTTCATCACGACGACAACCATCACCAGTAAAATACACACCTGGATATGCCGAGAAGTAGGTTTGTTCAAAGCGATCGTGATCGCCATAAACTGTGCGCGCCTGCGATGGCCAACTATCTAAAATGACCAAATTACCATCGGTCGCTCCTGGTAACGCATTACCTTCAGCATCAAACAACGCCGGTAGTACACCAAAGAATGGACGCGTTGCAGAACCCGGTTTTAAATCAGTTGCTCCCGGTAATGGCGTGATCATCATGCCACCTGTTTCCGTTTGCCACCAAGTATCAACAATTGGACACTGGCTATTACCGATGTTTTCGTAATACCAAGCCCATGCTTCAGGGTTGATTGGTTCACCAACAGAACCTAGAATTCGCAGTGAATCACGTTTTGAGCTCGCCGTTGGCTCATCACCTTTTGCCATTAGTGCGCGTATTGCAGTTGGCGCTGTGTATAAAATACTGACTTGATGTTTATCAACAACTTCGCCAATACGACCTGAAGTTGGGTAAGTTGGTACCCCTTCGAAAATAACTTGTGTACAGCCATTCGCAAGCGGGCCATAAGCGATATAACTGTGGCCAGTGATCCAGCCCACATCAGCGCTACACCAGTATACATCGTCTTCTTTGAGGTCAAATACATACTGATGCGTTAACGCAGTATAAACTAAGTAGCCAGCACTTGAGTGAACAACCCCTTTCGGTTGACCTGTTGAACCTGACGTATATAAGATGAAAAGAGGGTCTTCCGCATCCATCACTTCCGGCTCACATGTAGTCGGTAAATCTGCAACTAAGTCATGCCACCATACATCAACCTCATTCCAAGCAATGTCACCACCGGTTAGCTGATGAACGACAACATGCTCAACAGAGGTCACTGAATCTTGGGCTAGAGCTTCATCAACATTTGATTTTAGAGGCACGGCATTTCCACCGCGTCGACCTTGGTCCGAGGTGATCACAACTTTAGCGCCAGAATCATTAATACGATCGGCAATTGCCGATGGTGAAAAACCACCAAATACGACGGAATGAACCGCCCCAATACGAGCGCATGCTTGCATCGCATAGACTGCTTGCGGCGTCATAGGCATATAAATAGCTACGCGGTCACCTTTTTTAACGCCGAGTTTACGTAAACCATTAGCAAGCTTACACACTTCATCATGAAGTTGTTGATAGGTAATATTTTCACTGTGTTCTGGGTTATCACCTTCCCAGATTAACGCAACTTTGTCAGCTTTATCTTTTAAATGACGGTCGATACAATTATACGATACATTGAGTTGGCCATCTTCGTACCAACGTATGTCCACATGCCCTTTATCAAACGAGGTATTTTTAACCTTAGTATATGGTTTGATCCAATCAAGACGCTTACCTTGCTCTTCCCAAAATGCCTCTGGGTTGTCAATTGACCACTGATACATTTCTTGATATTTCGCATCATCAACAAGTGCTGCCTGTTTTACGGCTGCAGGCACTTTATAAATACTTTGTGACATGTGTGTCCCCTTTAAATTTTCGATAGCTTATCGGCAGATACTGCAAGAATTACTCAGCTTATAGATAGAAAGTATTAGACCTTAGTATAGATGCCCCGTATTTTTACTGCAGATCAAACTATTAACAAATAATTTTTTGTAAGCAGGTATAACTTTTAATATTTAAAGCGAACTATCCGAGTGCGACAAAAGCAAACCAAAACGCACATTTAAGCAACTAAGCCATTGAATAATAATAATTAAAACAAAATTCAGACCTTAGTCGTATAGACCAATAGGTAATTGAGCAAAAACTATGCATGCTCAAAAGTGGAGAGGTAAACTTAATCGGGATAACATTATGAACAACAAAAAATTAACAACAACAGCTGCGGCAGTCTTGGCAGCGATGAGCAGTTTTGCACATGCAGGGGCCCTTGACTCAACAACAGTAAGTTATGGCGGTTATGTAAAATTAGATGCAATGTGGAGTGACTTCTCTTCAGGTTCAGTGAGTGGCAGCAGTATTGGACGTGATTTTTATGTACCAAGTACCACCCCAGTCGGTGATGATGCAGATACCGATGCGGTGTTTGATATGCATGCCCGTCAGTCTCGCTTTAACTTTGGTACGGCAACCAAACTTGCAAATGGTAAATCAATTAAAACCAAGATCGAGTTAGACTTTATTGTATCGCCAGGCGGTAATGAACGCGTATCAAACTCCTACGCGCCAAGGATTCGTCAAGCATTTGTAAGCTATGATGGCATTTTGTTTGGACAAGCTTGGAGTAACTTCCAAAATGTAAGCGCATTACCTGAAACACTCGACTTCGTCGGCCCAGCCGAAGGCACTGTGTTCGTGCGTCAAGCGCAATTGCGATATACGACAGGTGGTTTATCTATTTCTGCCGAAAACCCAGAAAGTACAATTACCACTGAAGGTGGCGCTCGTAATGAAACCGATGACCAATCCATGCCTGACTTTACTGCACGATATACGCACAAAGCAGATTGGGGGCATGTTGCTATTGCAGGTATTTACCGCCAATTAACTTATAAACAAAATGGTATTGATGCAGATGAAACATCATTTGGCGTTAGCGCATCAGGTCGTGTAAATTTTGGTAAAAACAATTTAAAATTTATGCTCACGTCAGGACAAGGCCTCGGTCGTTACGTCGGTTTAAACTTTGCTCATGGCGGCGTGCTTAATGGCAACGACATCGACGCAATTGATTCAACCTCGGGCTTTGTAGCTTATCAACATCATTGGAATGATCAGTTTAGATCAACCTTTACTTATTCATTCCTAAATGCCGACAACAACCAAGATTTATTAGCAATCTCTGGCAATCCAAATAAATCATCAATGAGCTATAGTGCGAACTTGCTTTATTCACCACAGAAAAAACTAACATTTGGCGTTGAATATAAAGTGGGAGAGCGCGAAGTCGAAAGTGGTCTTGATGGCGACGTTAATCGTCTGCAACTATCTGCGAAATACGCGTTTTAATTTAGGTTAATTTATTTCGTTTTACCTAGAAAAAATTTAGTGACTTCCTAGAAACTAGCGGCCAAATGGTCGCTTTTTTTATTTCTACTATTATTTACTAATACAAGTAACAGGCATAAAAAAACACGGTATAAACCGTGTTTTCTTTAGCATCAGTGTAAATAAGCGATTATAACTCTGCTTCACCGTCAGTTGCTAAGCTCTGCGTTTCACCTTCTTCAGGTTTAATCGTCGCTTGCAATAACAACATGTTTCGTAACTTGTGCTCAATCTCGTTAGCAATTTCAGGGTTCTCTTTTAAGAACTTAATCGAATTTGCTTTACCTTGACCAATTTTACTACCTTGATAGCTAAACCATGCACCGGCTTTATCAACTAACTTATTCTTTACGCCTAAGTCAATTAATTCACCTTCTTTCGAAATGCCTTGGCCGTACATAATAATAAATTCAGCTTGCTTAAATGGCGGTGCAACTTTGTTTTTAACAATTTTAACGCGTGTTTCATTACCAACAATTTCATCGCCTTCTTTTACAGAACCGGTACGACGAATATCAATACGCACTGACGAGTAAAACTTAAGTGCATTACCGCCTGTTGTGGTTTCTGGGTTACCAAACATAACACCAATTTTCATACGAATTTGGTTAATGAAAATACACAGTGTGTTTGAGCGTTTGATATTAGCAGTCAATTTACGTAGCGCTTGCGACATAAGTCGCGCTTGTAAACCAACGTGAGTATCACCCATGTCACCTTCAATTTCTGCTTTTGGTGTTAATGCAGCAACAGAGTCAACAATTACAACATCAACGGCACCTGAGCGCACAAGCATGTCACAAATTTCAAGAGCTTGCTCACCTGTATCAGGTTGTGAAACAAGTAAATCGTTTACATTAACACCTAATTTTTCGGCATATACTGGGTCAAGTGCGTGCTCAGCATCAACGAAAGCACACGTTTTACCTTGTTGTTGCGCCTGAGCAATAACCTGCAGGGTCAATGTTGTTTTACCTGAAGACTCAGGGCCATAAATTTCAACAACACGTCCTGTTGGTAAACCACCAATACCTAACGCGATATCAATTCCTAAAGAGCCTGTAGAAATAGATTCAACATCAAGGGCTTGACTATCACCCAATTTCATAATTGAACCTTTACCAAATTGACGCTCAATTTGCGATAAAGCTGCGCTCAAGGCTTTTTCTTTATTACCTTCCATAAGACTCTCCAAATTCGTTATCTGGGCTAAAGTATACTGTTAATCTATACAGTATCAAGCTTTTTTTGATCTTTAATTAGGTTGATAGCCTTTTCTATAACAAACTCAACAACTTGAACTCTAACGCTTGCCCTACCACCAGAGAAAACACGGTGATACACAGTACATTCATCCAGTACTTTTAGTGCCATCCATACAGTACCTACCGGTTTTTCATCTGTGCCCCCACCCGGCCCTGCAATACCTGATACTGCAATGGCAATATCGGCACCGGTGCGTTTACTTGCGCCATGCGCCATTTCAATCACGGTTTGTTCACTCACCGCACCAAATTGCGCAAGTGTTGTCTCGCTTACCGCCAATAAATCCATTTTCGCTTGGTTACTGTAGGTAACAAAGCAGCGGTCAATATATGCTGAACTTCCTGGTGTGTCGGTTAATGCATAACTAATCCCACCACCTGTACATGACTCAGCAGTAGTGATCATTAAGCCGTTATTGGTTAAACTAGCCCCGAGTTTCGCCGCGAGGTGGTGAATGTGTTGTGATATTTCCACTCGTAAAGCCCTTATATAGAGAAAATAACCCATTATGTCGTTAGATTTGTATTCAGAGCATACTATAAGCCAACAAACACCTATGATGCAGCAATATTTAAAAATTAAAGCTGAGCATCAAGATATACTTTTATTTTATCGAATGGGGGATTTCTACGAGCTCTTCTTTGATGACGCTAAGCGTGCAGCTCAGTTGCTCGACATCTCACAAACACATCGTGGCAAAGCAGGTGGCAACCCAATTCCAATGGCAGGCGTACCCTACCATGCAGTTGAAAATTACTTAGCGCGTTTGGTACAAATGGGCGAGTCCGTAGCTATTTGTGAACAAGTGGGTGATCCTGCCACCAGCAAGGGACCGGTCGAACGTAAAGTTGTGCGCATTGTTACACCGGGCACTATTTCCGACGAAGCCTTGCTGCAAGAACGACAAGACAACTTTTTGTGCGCCATATGGCAAGACGACAAAAACCAATATGGCATCGCCTATCTCGATATCAATTCAGGGCGCTTTAATATAGTTGAAGCACAAAATGACGAAGGTCTGCAATCAACATTGCAACGCATTCAACCTGCCGAGCTTCTCTATCCAGAAACGTTTGAATCTCTCAGTTTAATTGAACAACATAATGGCTTAAGACGCAGGCCTATTTGGGAGTTTGATCTCGATACTGCCCGTACTATGTTATGCAACCAGTTTCAGACCAAAGATTTAATTGGCTTTGGCGTTGAAAACGCAAAACTTGGCTTAATTGCCGCTGGCTGTTTATTACAATATGTAAAAGACACGCAGCGCACTGCATTGCCACATATTCGCGCCATTTTACTCGAACAAAATGACGACACAGTGATACTGGATGCGGCAACCCGTAAAAACCTCGAATTAACACTTAATTTATCTGGCGGTTACGACAACACGTTAGCTCAAATACTTGATAAAACAGCCACACCTATGGGTTCACGGTTGTTAAAGCGCCGTATTCACACTCCAGTGCGCAGTCAGGATGAGCTTAATTTACGTCTCGACGCGCTGAGTGATATTCAAGATGCCTTCATCGGGCAAGAGCTACACGATGCACTTAAACAGGTTGGCGACCTCGAACGTATCGTTGCGCGCTTAGCCCTTCGTTCGGCAAGGCCAAGAGATTTGTCACGCTTACGGCTGGCATTGCAAACCCAACATGATATCCATGAGCTATTAGCCAATTGCAGTTCAAAACGCATCGCACAAATCAAAGCGGCAGCCCCCATATTGCCAGAAATGCAAGCGCTATTAGAAGAGGCGATTATCGATAACCCGCCGGTGCTTATTCGTGATGGTGGCGTGATTGCCCCTGGATATAATCAAGAACTCGACCAGTGGCGTAACCTTAGCCAAGGAGCCACCGACGTTCTTGAGCAAATGGAAGTACGAGAGCGCGAGCGCACAGGCATCGCAACGCTAAAAATAGGTTACAACAAGGTCCATGGCTATTTTATTGAAGTCAGTAAGGCCAACGCCCATCTTGTTCCGGCTGAGTATGTTAGACGCCAAACGCTCAAAAACAACGAGCGCTACATTATACCTGAACTCAAAGAGCACGAAGATAAAGTATTGAGTAGTCAGTCAAACGCGCTAGCACTTGAAAAACGACTCTACGAAGAGCTATTCGACCTACTTACACCATCAATTAAGCTCTTGCAAAATATGGCCGCAGCCTTAAGCGAACTAGACGTAACCAATAACTTAGCAGAACGCGCCCAATCACTGCAATATGTGCGTCCAATACTGACTGATAATATTGGTTTAAAAATCGATGATGGTCGCCACCCTGTGGTCGAACAAGTAATGAGCGACCCATTTATCGCTAACCCGATAACACTTAATCCACAACGCAAAATGTTGATCATCACAGGTCCAAATATGGGCGGTAAATCAACCTATATGCGTCAAACAGCACTTATCGTGTTGATGGCTCATATAGGTAGCTTTGTACCTGCACTCAGTGCTGAAATTGGGCTCACCGACCGCATATTTACCCGTATTGGAGCAAGCGATGACCTCGCATCAGGGCGCTCAACATTTATGGTCGAAATGACCGAAACAGCGAATATCCTTAATAACGCGACCCAATATTCACTAGTATTAATGGATGAAATCGGGCGCGGTACCAGCACCTATGACGGCCTTTCATTGGCTTGGGCAACCGCTGAGTTTTTGGCACAAAAAATTGCCGCAAATACCTTATTTGCTACGCACTATTTTGAACTGACCGAACTTGTAGAACAAATTGACGGACTCGCCAACGTGCATCTTGATGCGATTGAACATAACGACACTATAGCCTTTAAACATACCGTGTTAGATGGTGCAGCAAGTAAAAGCTTTGGCTTGCAAGTTGCAGGACTTGCAGGTGTGCCGCGCGCCGTTATTAAGCGTGCAAAACAAAAATTAACAATGCTTGAAAACCATCACAGTGTGAGTGAACAAACTGCAATGCCGATAGAGCAGGCAGCACTTTTTAGTGAACCACTAGTTAGCCCCGCACTGGAACGATTAAACGAGATCAATCCAGATGAGCTAACGCCAAAGCAAGCACATGATTTGCTCTATCAACTAAAACAGCTTGCCGATTAAAGCTGTTTTGCTAAACAAATAACCTAGCTACAAAACAAGAAAGGTCGCATATGCGACCTTTTCTTAAACAACTATCAATAAAGCTTATTTATTGATGAAGTCGAAACCTTCTTGAATGTCTTTATTCAAGGTTTCTAACATGTCGTTCTTCGCTTTTTCTTCGAACGCGCTTAGCTCGCCGTAAGAAAGAATTTCTTCAACACCATTCTTACCTAAACGCACTGGGTGTGCAAAGTAAGCTGCGTCGCCATTTTCAACAGCAACATATGCGTAATCTACAACGCCTTCTTCACCTTGTAAGCCTTTAACTAAAGACTGAGTGAAACGTGCTGCAGCAGCGCCCATTGAAAGTGTCGCTGAACCGCCACCCGCTTTTGCATTTACAACTTCAGTACCTGCATTTTGAATACGTGGAGTAAGTGATGCTACTTCTTCTTCAGTGAACTCTACACCTTCAACTTGTGAAAGAAGAGGAAGAATAGTTGTACCTGAGTGACCACCAATTACTGGAACTTTAACACTTGCAACATCAACACCTTTTAATTCAGCGATGAATGCTTCAGAGCGGATCACGTCAAGCGTTGTCACACCAAATACACGTGACGCTTCATAAGTACCTGCTTTTTTGAATACTTCAGCAACAATTGGTACAGTGCCGTTAACAGGGTTAGTGATCACACCAACAAGCGCTTTAGGACAGTTTTTAACAATGCCTTCAGCAAGCGTTTGGATGATGCTTGCATTCACGTTGAATAAGTCAGCACGGTCCATACCTGGCTTACGTGGCATACCCGCTGGAATAATAACGATATCAGCACCAGTCAGTGCTTGGTCTAAATCATCTTTACCAAAACCTTCAACTTTTACAGCTGTTGGGATGTGTGATAGGTCTACAGCAACACCAGGAACAACAGGTGCAACATCGTATAACGATAGTTCTGAGCCTGCTGGTAATTGAGTTTTTAGTAATAAAGAAAGGGCTTGGCCGATACCACCAGCTGCGCCTAAAACAGCAACTTTCATGTGAATTCTCCGTAATAAGAGGTAGGTAACAAAAATGTGCTGTAAAGATAATGAAAAGTGACGATAAAAACAAATAAATAAGCATTATTTTAATTATAAACTCGACTATAGTTGTAAACTTGGCACTGCAAAGCGTAAAACAGCGTTGTCAAAAAAATTAAATGTCCTAAAAGCGCAAAATCAACATCAAATGACAATTTTATTAATGCATTTGATTACGACTTGTGTAAAATTTAAATAATCAATTTCAATAAAGCCACATTATGCAGTTACAAGACAAACAAGAAGCCCTCGTTAAAGCGTTTAAAGCACTTTTAAAAGAAGAAAACTTTGGTTCGCAAGGTGAGATTGTCGACGCCTTGAAAGAGCAAGGTTTTGACAATATTAGTCAGAGTAAAGTGTCACGTATGCTGAGTAAGTTTGGAGCGGTAAGAACACGCAATGCCAAGCAAGAGATGGTTTATTGTTTGCCAGCTGAAATGGGCGTACCGACCGCAAAAAGCCCTTTACGTCAACTTGTGCTCGATATCATGCATAATGAAATGATGATCATTATTCGCACTAGCCCTGGGGCCGCACAACTTATCGCGCGTTTACTCGACTCACTTGGTAAAGCGGACGGTGTACTTGGTACGATTGCAGGTGACGACACCATTTTTATTGCGCCAGCCAAAGTGTCAGAAATTGATTTAACCCTCGAAAAAGTACGCAACCTATTCGAAACGGTATAATTGGCTCTTTTATTAACTAGCCAAGTGCTCTCAGTAAATTGATGGAAGGCGCAAAAAAAGCAGCGCCAAAATCTGCTTGGCTATAGTCTAACCACATGTCGGGGCCGTCCAAGTCGGCATATCCCAAACGATGCTTCAATAGAGTTTGAAACGCATAACCGCTTGCGGCACAGGTTACAGTGAAAAAGCCTTGATTTTGGATATCAGCAAACGGCATACCTATATTAAGTAATAACGGTTCGCCAGTTTCACTCTTTAACTCATTGCGCTGTGCAAAACAGTTTTCAGGCGCAAACGGTATTTTTTCATTGTCTAACTGAGTACGTCCCATTACAATTTCTTGCTCTGCTATGGGCAATTGTTGCCAACGCGCGATATCGTGACGATAGCGTTGCACATGAATATAGCTGCCACCAATAAACATACTGTCTTCATCACCCACTAAGGCGATTGCTTGCTTCTTGCGACCATGTGGCATGTCACTGCCATACTTAAAGCCATTGACATCACGCCCATCTAAAAAGCGAAAACATTTTATTTGCTCAACAAGTTCCACATCTTGCTCTAACAGGGCCATCACATCCATCGCAAATAAATGATTAACATCTAATCTATCTGAACGGATTTGCACCATTAAATCAATGGGGCGCGACGGCATCGGATGTTCAACATGATCAAATTGAGGAAACCCAGCGAGGGTTTTAGGAATACCAGAGGCATAAATATGGGGCCAATATTGCGTGCCGATTGCCACAATACTTGTTACTTGCGCCTCAGAATAAGACAATTCATAGCGCTCTTGTAGATCAACTATTTTTTTTAATGATGCCGCCACCTCATGATCATGACCGTCGAGCACATTAAAAAAGATATTAATTCCATGTAAATTTGCTTCGGCACAAATACCTGATTGCGCTTGTGGCATTTTAACCTCAATTTAAATAGATCACTTACTCACTTGCGAAATAATTAACAGGATGAGCCAGTACATCAATGTTTACTTTGTCACCTTGCACAAGATGACTAACATCTCGGATAGGCACTTCTATTTCTTGTTCTGCTAGAGTAATACGACATAAATAGCTTGTCCCAACAAAACGGCAACTAATAAAGGTTGCCTGGCCGTTGTCAGTTTTATTCAAGCTCAAATACTGCGGCTTTAAGTAAATCTGACCCGACTTTATCGATGTATCTAAATCTTGAGTTGAAGATATTGCCCCTAAAGGCGTTACTACATCACGTTTATTTTGTAACTCTGCATCTATATAAATACCATGGCTCAAAAATTCTGCAACGACTTTTGAATGAGGCTGACAATATAATTCTTCAGGTGTGCCTATTTGTGCAATATGACCACGGTCCATTATGGCGAGTCGATCAGAAAAAGCATACGCTTCTTCCTTTGAATGTGTAACAAAAATAGCCGATACGCGTTGATCTTTAATAATCCTGCGAATATCTTCAATGAGCTGAAATCTGACTTGATGGTCAATATTCGAAAACGGTTCATCAAGTAGTAATAAACTTGGCTTGTAAGCCAGTGCTCGCGCAATCGCTACGCGCTGTTGTTGCCCACCTGATAGCTGATGCGGAAAACGTTCAGCAAACTCTTCCAATTGAATAAGCTTTAGCATTTCCGTAACACGCGCTTGTTTGTCACTGTTCTTTAAGTCGGTTAAACCAAACGCGATATTTTGCGCCACGTTTAAGTGCGGAAAAAGTGCATAATCTTGAAACATCATGCCGATATTTCGTTTTTGCGGAGCAAGCCAAGTGCCATCATCATTGACTCGTATACCCGATATATCAATTACACCACTACTGAGCTCAATTAAACCCGCGATGGCTTTTAATGTCGTCGTTTTGCCACAACCACTGGCCCCTAACAAACACACTATTTCGTTGTCATTTAGATGCAGTGATAAGTCATTAATAACAGGTTTGCCGTTATAGCTATAATTAAGCTTTTCAATATTCAAGCTACTCATGATTTAACTTAGATTCCATACTGTTATTAACTAAATATAAAGGAACGAGACCGACCACAACGATAAATAAGGCAGACAAGGATGCGTACTCCAACTGCTCATCGCTGACAAATTGATAAACATAGGTTGCGAGTGTTTCATAATTGAATGGCCGCAATAAGAGTGCAGCCGGCAATTCTTTCATACACTCAATAAAAATCAACAATCCTGCTGTGAGCATACCCCGACGCATTAATGGAAAATGGACTTTTGCTAAAGTTTGGCCATAACTATACCCCATTGAATGACTCGCCATATCGAGCGACGGTGCTATACGCGCAAAACTTGATTCAATTGTGCCTTGCGCAATCGCATAAAAGCGCACCACGTAGGCAAAAAATAAAGCGAACAACGTGCCACTAAAAATAAGTCCCGGTTGTTCAATAAAATCGGTGTGTTCGGCAAGATTATTTATTAAATGATCGGCGCCAGTCAAAGGCAGTAGTACCGCAATTGCAAGTACCGTTCCCGGTAGCGCATAACCTGTGCTGGCCAGTTTACCGGGCAGGCTTGCGTATTTAGCCTGACTAATTCGCTGGTAATAAACCACAAACATACTCAGAATGACACAAACAACACTTACCAAAACCGCTAACTTTAAACTTTGCCACGCATGAGTCAAAAATGCTTGATTCCACGCAAAATCGAAATAACTAACCGCGTATTGCAGTAAAATAAGGGACGGTAAAATAAAGCCAAGTATCAGGACAATAGAGCAATAAAAAGTTGCCCACCATTTGCTTGCACCACTTAGTCGATAAAGCGCTTCTTGCGTACCCGAATTACTACGTTCAAATACTTGTTTATTGCGACGGCTATAGCGTTCAATAGACAAAGTTAAAAACAAAAACAGCAACATGATGCCAGAAATTTTAGCCGCCGCTGTTAATGAATAGTAGCCAAGCCACGTATCATAAACAGCAGTCGTTAATGTGCTCACAGCAAAGTAATGAACCGTTGCAAAGTCGGCCATGGCTTCCATACTAATAAGTGCCAGCGCTGCTACAATCGAGCCGCGCGCCAAAGGAATGGACACACGTAAAAAACTTTTAAGTGGCGATAACCCCATCAACTGACTTGCTTGCACTAGTTTAAAAGACTGCTCTTTTAAGGCCGTTTTAAAAATTAGAAATAGGTATGGATAAAGCACCAAGGCAATCATAACAATTGCACCACCTAACGTGCGAATATCAAAAAACCAATAATCTTCTGGCGATTGCCAGCCAAAGACACCACGCAGCAAAGACTGTACGGGCCCTGCATAATCAAATAAATCAGTATAGATGTAGGCAATGATATAAGTCGGCATGGCAAGGGGTAACATCAATGCCCACTCAAATTGACGTTTGCCTGGAAATTCACAATAGGCACAGAGCCAACCCAGCGGCAGTGCAATAACACAGCTCAGTGATGCGACGCCCGCAATAAGGACAATCGTGTTATAGGTATAATCCCACAGAACGGTATCGAAAAGATGACCAAATACTTCGGTATCTGGCATCAAGGATTCGAAAATTAAAAATAGTAACGGCAGCGACAGGATAAACCCCGTTGCTGCCGCAAAAACCTGCCATTTAGACAGAAATTGTGTTCGTTGCATTAAAGATCAAACTTTACCTCGTCAATCAGCTTCAATGCTAAAGGACGGAACTCGCTCACTTTAGTTAGTGGCAAAGCGTCTTCCTTAAACTCGCCCCATGATGCAACTAACTCTGATAATTCGACACCCTCTTTAACAGGGTATTCCATATTTACAGAAGCATACATATTCTGGGCTTTATTGTCAGTCATAAATTCGATTAATTTCAATGCATTTGCCGTATTTTGACCATACTTAGTTAATACCGCACCCGAAACATTGATATGAGAGCCACGATTAGTTTGATTAGGGAAATTGATAAACACAGATTCTGCCCATGGCACCTGCTTAGGATCGTTCAGCATTTTACCAAAATAATAGCTATTGCCGAGTGCGAGATCACATAACCCCTCTTTAACAGCTTTAACTTGTGCGCGATCGTTTCCTTGTGGCTTACGTGCTAAATTCGCTTTAACACCTTTAAGCCAATCGCGAGTATAGCCTTCACCGTGATGCGCAATCATAGAGGCAACCAGTCCTAAATTATACGGGTGCTTGCCTGAGCGCATACAAATTTTACCCTGGTATTGCTCATTTGCTAAATCTTCATAAGCTAAGGAATCTAGTTTACCCATGCGTTCTTTCGACGAATAAACGTTACGAATACGCTTAGTCAGAGCCACCCAATTACCATCGCTGTCTCTAAATTGAGCCGGAATATTGCTATTGACGCGTTCGCTATTAATTGGTTGTACCAAACCTTCTTGTTCCATTTGGAGCAGCGCACTAAAGTTTGATGTAAGTACCAGATCTGCTTTGGTAAATTTACCTTCTTGCTTTAATTTTTCAATTAAGCCTTTTTTGGCAAAAACAACATTAGTTTCAATGCCTGTTTCTTTAGTAAATTCAGCAAGAATCGGGTCGATTAAAAAACTTTGACGAAATGAATATATATTAACAACTTGCTTTTCATCAGCTTTGCCTTGCACTGCAACTGCGTTTTCAGCTGGTTTTTCTGACACGTTATTCGTATTTTTTGGAGCTTGATCACAGGCAGCTAAGCCAATTAAAGAGAGTGCTATCAGCGTTTTTTTCATTTTTATTCGACCTATAAATAAGAAGTATTATCAATTGTAACTATTCAAATATGAATGTACAGCTCAATTTATTAACAAAACATTGCAAAAGAAAAGAAATACGACAAAAAGCATGTGAGACATTTCTCACATCAATAAAGTTAAACTCTTAAAGAACCGCATACAATATCGAACAAAAAAACACTAACACACTGAATTTAAAATGCATTTACTACTAAAAACAATAGTTACAAATTTATAAAGCGCAATAAATTAGCTTACACTACTTTTACCAAACCGCTCGATTCGTAAAATGTAACACATCCAAACGGAAACGGACGCTTGCAGGGAGCAAGCTGGTAGTGATACCTCAATGGATATCAGTTTAGGAAAACTGAGCTAGGACGCATGGACAACGGTGGCAAAACGGACAGTGCCAAACAAGGATTCGTTAAATAAGGATAACAGTTGCGGACAACTGAGCTAGGATGCAAGGACAATGCAGGCATAACGGACAGTGCCAAACAAGGACTCGTTAATAAGGATATCAGTTTAGGACAACTGAGCTAGGACGCAAGGACAATGTTGGCATAACGGACAGTGCCAAACAAGGATTCGTTAATAAGGATATCAGTTTAGGACAACTGAGCTAGGACGCAAGGATTGAGGTGGTAGCTAGGATGTTACCTTAAAGGGAATTAATAATATGGATTTTAAAGGAAATAGGATTGAGCACGGACTAAGCTCTTTGACATGTAAAAGTCAAACATAAGGAAATCAAATTGGATTGCTTTTCGTCTTGAGAGACTGAAATCAGCATGGCTGGATGCCAACAAAGATTCCGTGAGCGCAGCACATGCTGCGCTTTTCTTTGCCTGAAATTCATACCTACCTATCTTGGTTTACTTACCACCGCCGCGAATATAGGCTTTACTTTCTCCTGTATACTCAACAACTAAATCGGTGATAAATAACTCAGCAATCTTATCACTGCCTAAGCGCTCGTTTTCAATAAGCAATGCGAGAATACGTCGTTTCGCTGTATCAATTGCGTCATGCCCGGTAAACTCTCTTAGCTTGAGTGATTTGAGCGCTACTGCAATGGCTTCACGCGCGACAATATCATCTTCTGTAGCTATTGGTCCGGCCAACCATTTGACATGTATCGAGGTAACAACCCGATAGTCACGTGCGTTCACTGGGTTAACCTGGATATTATTGTAGCTTCGAATCTCAAAGCCATATGAGTAGAACGAAACAACAAAGCAAACAATAATCATAACGTATTTTTTCATATTAATTCCCTGTAAAAAAAACAATCCTTTATAGTTTTATGATTTAGCTTTAAATACAATTGAATTTACATGTTTTTACACTCGCTACTAGGCACAATGTTAGACGTTAGCAATCGACTGCGCTTACCGCGTAAATAAGCATTTCTAAAATCGATAAAATGACGCTCTAGCTTAGTGGCCGCCTCTTTTTCTTTTGCTAACTCAAGCACCATAATCGCAACTTCGGCGGTTCCGAGTTGGTTGTCAAATGCCGCTACACGTAAATGGTATTCGGATACTTTTTCTGGACTAATTGATAAAATTGGAAAGCGGTCAAGATACGGGCTTTTGCGTATCATCTTTTTAGCCTCACGCCATGTACCATCGAGGAAAATGAAAAGTGGGGTTTTTCCTTCTTCGCGGCCAATTGAATTGACGATGCGCTCTGCAGGCATATTATCTCTCGGAAAAACCACAAAAGGCTGGTACTGAGGGTTATTTAATAATGCTAATAAATCTGGGTCAGGTGAAACTCGATCCCAACGAAAAGCATAATTATCCGGCACGATGTCAGCAATTAAGCGCCCTGTATTTGACGGTTTAAAGCTTTCATTGTGATACATAAGTAAACATACAGCCGCGTTGCAGTTCGCTATTTCAACGCGTTCACAAATACACAAATGCTCTGATAACAAGCAAGATTCGCAACGAGTCAGCTTTGAGCCTCTCGCTTTATATTCTCTTTTTGCTGCTGCGATTTGTTGTTTTCTTAATGCTAAAACCGAATTTTTCAAAATACCTCCTCGAGTCGAGTCCATATTTTATCGAAAAGTGAGTTACTCTTCATCGTTTAAGCACGATTTTTCCTGAGCTATGCTCTCAGGTAAATCAAACTCTTGTTTGTAGGCGCCCACTTGATATTGTTGGTAGATTCGATCGATTTGCCCTGATTTACGCATCTTAAATAAAGTGCAATTTAGATCTTGATATAAATAAGCAAACTCCGAATACTTGCTTAAACTAATATACTTTGCAGCGAGTGAGCGCTCACCGTAAGGTGCTATATGATAGGTCACATTTTTAAATTGGCTTCGAATGCGGTCAAAAGCCGAATTCGCCCACGCAATGTTTTGAATCGGCAATACATCAATACGCCCTTTTAGTAGCAAATGCATCAGTTGTTCAGTGCTATTCGCTTCAAACACCTGTTTATTTTCAAGTGCAACTGATAATGTTTCACTGTAAAATGAATTGCGTAGCACACCAAACTTTAATTGAGACAATGCAGCAAGGCTGCTATAACGCTCACTATTTTTAATCTTTGGACTCAGTAAATAAACAACCTTACGCTCCTCATAACCCATCAGCATCGGCAACAAATAACTTTCTCTTGCACGATTCATTGAATGACGAGGGAGTAGATCAACTTGCCCTTTTTGAGCGCGATTTATCGTTCTCGGCCAAGGTACCAATTGAAAGTCTGCAACCAAATTGTGCTGCTTTAAAAACTCGTCAATCAACTGCTTTATCGGCCCCGATGACACCTGTCCCATCACTTCCATTTCAGGCGGGCGATGACGAAAATCAACGACGACAGAATTAGCATTAAGAGGCCACGATAAGAAAAGAATAAAAACAATATAAAGATGATGATTCATAACCTTGTAACTAAAGTTGCTCTGTTAAACCATAGTGCAAAGTTGCTGGAAAATCGAATAAAAAAACCCAGCCAAAGGCTGGGTTTTCTATCGAAATAATAAACTTACTTCTTCTTTTTAACTGCTTTTTTATTTGGTAGGTCAGTAATTGAACCTTCAAAAATTTCTGCAGCAAGACCAATTGACTCATTCAGTGTTGGGTGAGCGTGAATGGTTAACGCTAGGTCTTCACCGTCAGCGCCCATTTCCACAGCTAAACCAATTTCACCCAGCATTTCACCAGCATTGATACCAACCATCGCACCACCAATAACACGGCCCGACTCTTTATCGAAAATAAGCTTCGTTGAACCTTCAGTACGCGCTGATGCAATTGCACGGCCCGATGCAGCCCAAGGGAACACAGCCGTTTCAATGTTAAGACCCTGCTCTTTCGCTTCTTTTTCAGTTACACCTACCCAAGCGATTTCTGGATCTGTGTATGCAATTGAAGGAATACATTTAGGATCGAAGTAATGTTTCTTACCAGAGATAACTTCAGCAGCAACATGCGCTTCATGAACAGCTTTGTGAGCAAGCATAGGCTGACCAACAATGTCACCAATCGCGAAGATGTGGTTAACGTTTGTCTTCATTTGCTTATCAGTATTAATAAAGCCACGATCATCAACTGCTACGCCTGCTTTTTCAGCATCAAGTAGTTTACCGTTTGGTGTACGACCAACAGCCACAAGCACTTTGTCATAACGTACTGGTTCAGCTGGCGCTTTTTTACCTTCAAATGTTACATACAGGCCATCATCTTTCGCTTCAACTGCAACTACTTTAGTAGAAAGCATTACATTGAACTTGTCTTTAACGTAGCGCTGGTAAATTTTGATAACGTCTTTATCTGCAGCTGGTACAAGCTGGTCAGCAAATTCAACAACGTCGATTTGTGAACCTAGCGCGCGATATACTGTGCCCATCTCAAGACCAATGATACCACCACCGAGTACAAGTAGTTTTTCAGGAACGTCTTTCAGCTCAAGAGCACCCGTTGAATCAATTACACGCTCATCTTCTGGGATGAAAGGAAGGTTAACTGGCTGTGAACCTGCCGCAATAATTGCGTTATCGAAAGTAACAGTCGTCGTGCCATTCTCGCCTTCAACGGCAATGGTGTTAGAGCCTGTGAATTTACCATAACCGCTAACTACGTTAACTTTACGCATTTTAGCCATACCGTCTAGGCCACCAGTTAACTGGCCGATTACTGACTCTTTCCATGAACGGATTTTATCTAGATCGATTTGAGGAGCACCGAAAGTCACACCGTGCGACGCCATTTCGCTTGCGTCATCAATTACTTTAGCAACGTGTAAAAGCGCTTTTGAAGGAATACAACCTACGTTTAAGCACACGCCACCTAATGTATTGCGTGATTCAATTAATGTTACGTCTAAACCTAAATCAGCAGCACGGAATGCTGCAGAGTAACCACCAGGACCACCGCCTAGTACAACAACTTGAGTTTTGATTTCGTTGCTCATGTTATTACCTTAACTGTTATTCGAACGGGATAATACGAGAAATGTATCACCCAAACTCCCGCCTAATTATCTCAATTAACAAGACTTTGGGCAGATAAATTAAATATTGCGCGAAATTCTAGCATTGACATTGACAGATGTCGTGTAATTTTCCAGAGATTTCGCTCAATTAATACTATTTGCTATAAACAAAACGCATAACCTAGGCTATGCGTTTTATTTTTACATTACTAACTGACGGATATCGCTCAAGTAAGCTGCAAGCGTTGCAGTAAAGCGTGCAGCTAACGCGCCGTCAATTACACGGTGGTCGTATGAACAGCTTAGCGGCACCATGAGGCGTGGCTCAAAATCTTTACCATTCCACTTCGGCTTCATGTCTGACTTAGACACACCTAAAATAGCAACTTCTGGTGCATTTACGATTGGTGTAAACGCAGTACCACCAATACCACCTAAGCTTGAAATAGTAAAACAACCGCCCTGCATATCAGATGCCGTTAATTTACCTTCTCGTGCTTTGCCAGAGATTTCCATCAACTCGCGTGATAACTCAATAATGCCTTTCTTGTTCACGTCGCGCACAACAGGAACAACCAAACCATTTGGTGTATCAACGGCGATACCAATGTTTACGTACTTTTTAAGAATTAAGCTTTCGCCATCTTCAGACAGTGATGAGTTAAACGTTGGGAACTCTTCAAGTGCTTTAGCCGCCGCTTTCATTACGAATACTAACGGGGTGATTTTCACGCCCATTTTCTTTTTCTCAGCCAGTACATTTTGTTCTTTACGGAATGCTTCAAGCGTTGTGATATCTGCTTCGTCAAATTGAGTTACGTGTGGGATTTGTACCCAGTTACGATGAAGGTTTGCACCTGAAAGCTTTTGAATACGAGAAAGTTTCTTCTCTTCTACTTCACCAAACTTGCTAAAGTCTACCTTCGGCCAAGGAATTAAGCCAAGCTCACCACCGCCAGTGTTGCCACTTTTAGATAGTTGACCTGATTCAACCTGCTTAACCAGCTCTTTAACGTAGCTTTGTACGTCTTCTTTTAGCACTCGGTTCTTACGACCAGTGCCTTTAACACGTGCTAGGTTTACACCAAACTCACGTGCTAGACGACGAACTACAGGAGACGCATGTGCGTATTGGTCATTCGCTACAAAGTCGTCTTTTTGCGCTGCAGGTGCAGCAGGTGCAGGCTTAACCGCTGGTGCTGCCGGAGCGGCTTTTGCAGGGGCAGCCGCTGTTGGTGCCGCTACAGGCGCAGAGCCCTGTGTCTCAAATACAAAAACAAGAGAACCTGTCGATACTTTACCGCCAACTTCTACTTTAATTTCTTTAACAGTACCGGCAAATGGCGCTGGTACTTCCATAGAAGCCTTATCGCCTTCTACGTTTAAGATTGATTGGTCTTCTGAAACGCTATCGCCAACGGCAACCATAATTTCAGTGACTTCAACTTCGTCGCCACCAATATCAGGTACGTGAACCTCGACTAGTTCTGCCGCTGCTGGAGCGGGTGTTGCCACAGGTGCAGCCTCAACTGCAGCTGGAGCAGCTGCGCCTGCTTCAAATACGAATACGAGCGAGCCCGTTGACACTTTATCGCCAACCTCTACTTTGATATCGACAACTGTACCGCCAAATGGTGCTGGCACTTCCATAGAAGCCTTGTCACCTTCTACATTTAGGATTGATTGGTCAGCTTCAACCACGTCGCCTACAGCAACCATGATCTCGGTGACTTCAACTTCGTCACCACCAATGTCTGGTACGTGTACTTCTTTTAATTCAGATGCCGCAACTGGAGCAGGGGCAGCCGCTGGGGCTACTGTTGCTTCTGGCGCGGCAGCTGCAGGTGCATCACCCGCAGCATCAAAAATCATGATTAAAGAGCCTGTTGCAACAGTGTCGCCTTCAGCTACTTTAATCTCTTTCACTGTACCCGCTTGTGCAGCTGGCACTTCCATTGAAGCTTTGTCACCTTCAACAGTGATAAGAGATTGATCAACTTCAACTGTATCGCCTACATTTACTAGGATCTCAGTTACTTCAACCTCATCTGCACCAATGTCTGGAACATGAATTTCGATTGCCATTATATCTGCCTCTTATGCGTATAGTGGGTTAGTTTTAGTTGTGTCGATATCAAACTTCTTGATAGCGCTCGCCACAACTTCAGCGTCAACTTTTCCTTGCTTAACAAGTTCTGTAAGCGCAGCGACTACAACGTAGCCTGCATTTACTTCAAAGTGACGACGTAAGTTTTCACGACTGTCTGAACGACCGTAACCATCAGTACCAAGTACTTTGTATGACGCACTTGGCATATAAGCACGCACTTGCTCTGCATAGTTTTTCATGTAGTCAGTTGCAGCAATTGCTGGAGACTCACCTAATACAGATGTGATGTAAGGCACTTGTGCATCGCTTGTCGGGTTAAGCATGTTAAAGCGCTCAGCATCTTGACCGTCACGCGCAAGCTCATTGAATGACGTTACAGAGAATACATCTGAACCTATGCCATATTCTTCGCTTAGGATCTGACCTGCTTTACGTACTTCATTTAAGATAGTACCTGAGCCCATTAGTTGAATATGTGCTTTGTCGCCAACATTTTCTTCAAGCTTGTATATACCCTTACGAATACCTTCTTCCGCACCTTCTGGCATTGCTGGTTGTGCGTAGTTTTCGTTCATCAATGTTAGGTAGTAGAACACGTTTTCTTGGCTCTCGCCGTACATACGACGGATACCGTCTTGCAGGATAACTGCTACTTCAAATACGAACGTTGGGTCATAAGAAATACAGTTAGGGATCGTACCCGCTTGAATGTGCGAGTGGCCATCTTCGTGCTGCAAGCCTTCACCGTTAAGCGTTGTACGACCTGCTGTTGCACCGAGTAAGAAACCACGCGCTTGTTGATCACCCGCCATCCACGCCATATCGCCAACACGTTGGAAACCGAACATAGAGTAGTAGATGTAGAATGGGATCATCGGCAGGTCATTTGTCGAGTATGATGTTGCCGCCGCAACCCATGAAGACATTGCACCTAGCTCGTTGATACCTTCTTGAAGTACCTGACCTGATGTTGCTTCTTTATAGTAAGAAACGATATCACGGTCTTGAGGCGTGTAGTTCTGGCCATGCGGGTTGTAAATACCGATTTGACGGAATAAACCTTCCATACCAAAGGTACGTGCTTCATCCGCAATGATAGGAACAATGTTTTTACCAACACCTTTATCTTTTAATAAGATATTCAGCGCACGTACGTAACCCATAGTCGTTGAGATATCACGCTTTTGCTCTTCAAGAAGCGGCTTGAACTGCTCTAAAGTTGGTAGTTCAAGTGCTTGCGTGAAGTTAGGTAAACGCTGAGGTGTATATCCGTGAAGCGCTTTACGACGTGAGTGAAGGTACTCATACTCAGCAGAGCCTTTTTCAAGCTTCAAGTATGGTAAATCTTTGATTTGCTCATCAGATACCAAGTCTTCAAGGCCCAGACGTGAACGTAAGTGTTCAACGTGCGTCATGTCCATTTTCTTAACTTGGTGCGCGATGTTTTTACCTTCAGCCGCTTCACCCATACCGTAACCTTTAACAGTTTTAGCTAGGATTACAGTAGGACGACCTTTGGTTTCTTGCGCTGCTTTGTATGCTGCGAAAAGCTTAGACGTATCGTGACCACCACGTTTCAGTGCGAAGATTTCAGCGTCTGTCATATCTGCAACAAGTGCAGCTGTTTCTGGGTAACGACCGAAGAAGTGCTCACGAACATATGCTCCATCTTTCGCTTTATATGTTTGGTAGTCACCATCGATTGTCTCGTTCATAAGCTGAAGTAGCTTACCAGTTGTATCTTTCGCAAGTAGGGCATCCCAACCTGCACCCCAAACAACTTTAATAACGTTCCAGCCAGCACCTTTAAATAGACCTTCAAGCTCTTGAATGATCTTACCATTACCCATTACTGGGCCATCTAGACGCTGTAGGTTACAGTTGATTAGGTAGCAAAGGTTATCTAGCTTCTCACGCGCCGCGAAAGAAATTGCACCACGTGATTCTGGCTCATCCATCTCACCGTCACCTAAGAACGCATAAACGCGCTGCTCGTTGGTCTCTTTAAGACCGCGACCTTCTAGGTATTTAAGGAAACGTGCTTGGTAGATTGATGCAATTGGGCCAAGACCCATAGATACGGTTGGGAACTGCCAGAATTCAGGCATCAATTTAGGGTGCGGGTAAGAAGAGATACCTTTACCGTCTACTTCTTGACGGAAGTTATCTAGTTGTTCTTCCGTCAAACGACCTTCTAAGAAAGCACGAGCATAAATACCAGGTGAAATGTGACCTTGATAATAAACTAAGTCACCACCGTCTTTATCGTTTGGTGCACGGAAGAAGTGATTGAAACACATCTCATAGAATGCAGCTGACGACTGGTAAGATGCCATGTGACCGCCCAGCTCTAAGTCTTTTTTAGACGCTCGTAAAACGATCATAATCGCATTCCAGCGCACGATCGAACGAATACGGCGCTCAATAGTAGTATCGCCTGGATACGCAGGTTCTTGATCTGCAGGGATCGTGTTCACATAGTTTGTTGTGATGCCTGTTGGCATATCAACGCCATCTAAACGAGCTTGTTCCAATACTTGCTCTAGTAGGAATTGAGCACGCTCAACACCTTCTTCTTTTACTACAGACTCAAGCGCTTGCAACCACTCTTGGGTTTCTAACGCGTCTACGTCAAGCTTATTGACTTCAGACATATGGAGTGTTCCTTATGTGTTTAAATACTAATTTAACTTTTAAAATCTTATTTACGGCTTCTGTGTACGTCTCAAACTACGCTCTATTCGCGAGTTTTCGCGGCCTGCTTGCAATAAAGCTTCTTCGATAAATGCCAAATGCGCATTACTCGCTTCTCTTGCATTGACCGGCTGTCCTTGAATTACGGCATCAAATAATGCTTTTCGATGCTCTGCCAATTGCTTACGCACATTTGACTTTTCAAGCAACACAGTTAAGTTTTGTTTAATGTTTTGCTCTAGTAGGGCTTGCATACCGCGAACTAAATGTAACAACACGACATTGTGTGACGCTTCAGCGACCGCAAAGTGAAACGCATTAATTGCTTTCGCTTTGCTTTCAATATCGTCCCCGGTCGGCGCAATCGCTTCAAACGTTTGCTTAACCATTTGAAAATCAGTTTCTGTTCCGCGAAGTGCAGCATAGTATGCAGCGATACCTTCTAGAGCATGACGAAATTCCAGCAAATCAAACTGTGATTCTGGATGTTTGCTAATTAAATCAAACAAAGGGTCTGTTAGGCCGCCTTCAAGCTGGTTTTTGACATACGTACCCCCACCTTGACGACGAGTTACTAACCCGCGCGCTTCGAGCTTTTGAATTGCTTCACGCAATGACGGACGAGACACTTCAAACTGCTTTGCGAGTTCTCGTTCCGGCGGCAATTTTTGCCCAGGGGCCAAAGATCCCTCAAGAATCATATTCTCAAGTTGTTCCAAAATGACATCTGATAGCTTTGCAGCTTTGATCTTTAACGACATAGTTGATTAACAGTACCGACTTAAGGTTTAAAAGGTAAATTGGTCATACCAAATTTGCCGCATAAAGTAACAAAAAGTCGTTTATCTGTCAAAGACCCTAAGATAAACAACCATTCAATGTATATATTTAATTACAATTGAGATTTTAAAGCGTAAGCGAAAATTGTATAAATTAAAGCTAACATAAAGGAAAAGTAAAATGGTCTGACCAGATATTTTAGCCGATCACACCAAATAAAGTCAGGAAGGCGATTACGCCTAAAAATAGCAGCATATTGCGCTTAACAAGTTTAACCATACAGCGAGCCTCAAACGTGCAGCCAATAAATTGCTCTTCAACTTTCTCGGCAGCATGCGCTATGTCACTCACAACACGGCGATTCGATATAGAAAAATCAAACGCGTGCTTAAGCCAAGTGCTTGTGCCGTGTGTGAAATTTCCGATAATTAGATAACCTAAACTAATAATACGTGCTGGCAACCAGTCAACAATATGTTGTAGCTTATTGATTTTTTGACTGTGTCTATCAAGTAAAGACGTAGCATCGCTCTGTGCGCTCGTCGCGCAATAGCGTAAAAGTGAGTAAGTTAAGGCGCCTTCTGCGCCGAAGATGACAAACCAAAAAAGAACCGCACCATAATGTGTAAAGTTGATCCACGCGATCGTTTGACCAACCGTTTCGTTGCCTTCTGAATCGAGTTTACCTTGCCCAAGTTGCATAGCATGCAAACTCGCGGCCTCGTTATCTGAGCGTTGCAACGCATTTAAGTAGTCTTTATAACACCGTCTTAAATGGGCACAACCAATGCAAACCAATAAAACAACGACGTTTATCGCAAGTTCAAATAAAATAAAATCTAATACCTGAGCTATAAAATGCAATGCAATAACAGGCAACAGCAGCCACACATAAAAACCGACCTGATTATTTATCATCTGCTTGAGCAAACTATTTTTTTGAGAAAAGGTGACGTACTTATCACTGTAGGTTGCGATTTGCCATACACGCTCTTTAGTGGCTAACCGTTCAATAATCAACGCTATCAAAATAGATATTAGGATCATAAATTACTCGCTATCTAAACCTTGTCTAAACCGCTGCCAATTAAAACTCGCTCCGGGATCTGTTTTGCGCCCCGGCGCTATATCACTGTGCCCAGTAATGCGCTGTTTCAAAATTTTAGGATAATGCTTTATCAAACAATTAGCTACTACTATTAATGATTCATACTGCGCATCGCTATAGGCGATATCATCTGTACCTTCAAGTTCAATTCCGATGCTAAAATCATTACAACCAGAGCGCCCGTCAAAACTAGAGACACCCGCATGCCATGCTCGCTTATCAAACGGGACATACTGAGTGATACTTCCATCTCTTTTTATTAAACAATGTGCAGAAACTTCAACCCCTCTTAGATCCTCAAAACTTGGGTCAGCACTACAATCTAATGTACCGCTAAATAAATCATCAATATACGGTAACCCAAAACAACCAGCAGGTAACGAAATATTATGAATAACGAGCAGTGAAATGTCGTCGGGATTGGGACGTTCATTAAAAAACGGTGACGCAACGTGATTGACTGAAACTAAAGAGTGATTTTCAATTTTCATAAAAAACTGTTTTTTGAGTACGCATCGGAAGAGTACCTTATTTAAACGCGTAAATTCAATGTATGAAATAAGCGCATTCAATTAAGCTATCGCATTTATTTTGTATAACCGCTAAAATTAGGTCATTCAATACTTTGACAAACTTTACACTATATTATGACTATTTCAGCCGATTTGATCACTAAACTTGTTTCACTTGCACTTGATGAAGATCTCAACAATCAAGGTGCAGAAGGTGACATTACCGCACAACTTATTCCGTCTACACAACAAGCGGTTGCAAGAGTCATTACACGAGAAAACGGTGTATTTTGCGGCGAAGCCTTAATTCGTGAAGTATTTAAGCAAGTTGATAGCAGTGTCATATTAGATATTCAGGTAGCAGACGGCGATAAAATAACAGAAAATCAAACTCTGTTTACAGCGACAGGCAATGCGCGTGCTATTTTAACCGCTGAGCGCACAGCACTTAATTTTGTGCAAACGTTATCAGGTACAGCGACAACAACTGCACATTATGTAAAAGAGCTTCAAGGCACCACGACCCAATTACTTGATACACGCAAAACGGTACCGGGATTGCGTGCGTTACAAAAGTATGCTGTTAAGTGTGGTGGTGGACAAAATCATCGCATTGGTTTATTCGACGCGTTTTTAATCAAAGAAAACCATATTGCAGCGTGTGGCGGTATTAATAATGCAGTAAGTACTGCAAAGAAAAATCATCCCAATAAAAAGGTTGAGGTTGAAGTAGAAAACTTAAATGAGCTGCAACTAGCTCTTGATGCTGGCGCAGACATTATTATGCTCGACAACTTCACTGTCGCCATGATCCAAGAGGCAGTGGTGCTTACCAATAAAAAAGCAAAACTTGAAGTATCGGGCAATATGACATTAGAAACATTAAAAATCTACTCACAAGCGGGTGTTGATTACATTTCATCTGGCGCGTTAACAAAACATGTTAACGCATTGGACTTGTCGATGCGCTTTGAGTCTAAGCTATAAACATACTACTTTATACTTAGTTAAGAAAATAAGTAACTTGCCTTAAACAATCAACGCCAATCATATTTTTACTAAAATTAGTTAATGTAAGTTATTTGTAACAAAAAGTACTACACATGTTCAAAAAGTTCTGTTAGCATTTAACACAATTTAGCGAGTACAGGATGTACCGGCTAATAATAAAGTGCTAACGCATTATTTAGCAAAGCTGTTTGGTTTTTAACTATGTTGTCTGCTTTGAATATAAAGTTAACTCTTTATTATGCAGTATTTAAATATGATGGATTTAATTTAAATATTGGCTTTCTCAATAGAGAAATTTGACTATACTAACTATGATTAAGTGACTTGGCTGAATTTAAACCAATTCGTTTATTTTTGTTAGTGACTTAAAATTAACTTTTAGCCCCATTACTACTCGTTAGATAGAGGTACATATGACAAACATGAAAAAAGCAACCCAAAAGGGTTTCACACTTATCGAATTAATGATCGTTGTTGCTATTATCGGTATTCTTGCAGCAGTTGCACTACCTGCATACAATGATTACACGCGTCAATCAGCAAACAACGGTTGTCAAGCTGAAGCAACAGCGCACGTACGTGCAGGTGTTGTACACGTATCAACAACTGGTTCACCTTATACAGGTGCTACGCCATCACGTTGTACTCAACTTCCAGATATCGATTCAGACACTACTTCTATCGATACTAAAGCGAAGTCACCAGGTGGTTCTAATTACACTTGCCAAATTTCAACAACTGTTTGTACTGCAAGCTAATACAGCATAATAAAGAAACCACTGCTATATAAGCAGTGGTTTTTTTTGTCTATAAAGCAACTAATGACACCTCATAATACTCACTCAGCGCAAACACGTATTGCTTGTTACGTATTCGGCGTTATATTTTTATTATTTCCTTTCATTCCTTTTTATACATTAGGCTTTTCAGGCTTAGCTGAGCCAATTAATTCTCTTGTTTATATTCCTGTAACAATATTATTTTTACTGTCAATTTATAGCATTAAATCAAACTCGGTTATTCACCAACGCTTTATTCTTCCGCTAGGCGGGCTACTGACAATGTTGTTATTTGTGCTCGTTTATGCACAATTTGATGTCACAAATAATGGCGTGATTTATGTCACGACCTTGCTCTTTTTCTTACTCATAGTGCAAAACCTTGCATGGCTAAAAATAGATAAAAAACTGGTTTTATATATTTTATTTGGCTTTGGTTGCATGCAGCTGGCATACGGTTTTTTCGATTATTTTTATATTATCCCAAACTCAGAAATAGCTCGCCCTTCGGGTCGTCCTGAAGCATCATTTCGACAAGTAAATATTTATTCAACTATGATGGTATGCCATTACTTTTTAGCCTGTTATCTATATCAAACCGAAACTAGTAAACGAATAAAAAACATTGCCCTAATAGTCGCGTTTTCCGCCCCTATTATTATCTATTTTTGCAATTCAAAAACATCGTTTGTGAGTATTTTAGTCACATTTTTATTGTTATTCGCAGTATTCAAGAACCGCATAAACGAAGGCAACAAACACTTTCTAATCGCCACTTTCATTGGGCTTGCGAGCACCATTATTATCACAGTTTTTTTTGACGCATCACGTGATCTCAGTGAAATGACAAATACCTCTGCCAGAGTAATGCTATATAAGCATGGTTTAACGATGGCATTCGAAAAACCGTTTTTGGGGTGGGGGCCAGGTAGTTTTTTATCGGAATTTTATTATTCTGTGATTGAACAAATTAAACAAGGAAACTACCCCCTACGAGATGAAATATTCTTTCATCACCCTCACAATGAACTGTTATTGTGGTTTTTCGAGTTGGGTCTTTTTGGCTTATTATTTATCTGTACTGTATTTGTATTTATTATTAAAAGTCTATTTATTAATCGAGTTAATCGCACCGCTTGGGGTTTAGTGATTTTATGCCCTCTTATAATGCATTCACTGCTTGAGTTTCCGATTCACGCGAGCAGTCTAGTCTCTTTATACTGCTGTCTTATTTTTTATGTCTTTGTCGATTTAGAGCAAAATAATACAAAGAAAAGAGTAACAATATTAAGTACCAAGGCAATCATTGTTATACAACAAGTATTTCTACCGTTGTTAGTAATCATTTTTATATCGAGCATTGCCGCTGCGAAGTATACTAGTAGTGAGACACTAGCAGATGCATTAGCAACTCGTAGCGATATTATTGTTGAGTTTCCTAGCAGTAAGTTCATTAAACAATCTGATGTGTTGATAAAGGTTGAAATTGCGCGTACCAATCAAGACAATAATGCGTTAAAAGTAGCCAATGATGAACTTTTTCTAGTAATAAAAGAACTCCCTATTTCACATTTGACGCGTATCTATTTGGATAATTGTAAAATACTGAAAAATTGTAGTGATATAAATAATCAATTTATCGAAGCAAAGTTCCCTCAAATAGCGAGTGAAGAAGATATAACACGCTGAATAATTGACTCAAGCTAATTTTTGTTTTCAAATAACCTAAATAAAAAATAATAACGAATACTATGCAATTAAACTCGCCCCTACTCCGAAAGCTAGAAAACTATGGATTGATAGAAACAAACAGCATAGATTTTAATAACGGCGATATTTCTCTGCCCGAACGGATTTGCTCTTCTACATCCCTATCATCAAAAGAACTCGCTAAAAAAGCATCGACGTTGTTTCAAGCGCCTTTTCTCGACCTTGCTAATTATGATATGAGCATGCTGCCAAGCGGCAGAGTCAGAAACGACAAATTAATAAAAAAACATAAAGTCTTACCGGTTGCACAAAAAGGTAAAACAATTTATTTAGCGAGTGCCGATCCGACAAACTTTGATGCGTTTGAAGACTTTGAATTTAATACCGGTCTGCAAACCGAAGTTGTGGTAGTTGACTTTGAACAGCTCGATCTAGCGATTGAATCTCTTTTTGATAAAAGTGATGGCATTGAACTCAGTGATGAGCAAATGCAAGAACTCAGCGGTGTCAGTGCGGATGTCGATGACAAAGCAGATCTCGCCACCGATGTAAATAGCAAAGAAGATGACGCGCCGATTATTGTCTATATCAACAAAATTTTGATGGATGCGATAAAAAAAGGGGCCTCGGATTTACACTTTGAACCGTATGAAAAAAAGTATCGAATTCGATTTCGCGTTGATGGCGTATTACATGAAATAGCATCACCTCCGATCGGACTTGAAAGCCGTATTTCAGCGCGAATTAAGGTCATGTCACAACTTGACTTAGCAGAAAAGCGAAAACCACAAGATGGTCGTATTAAGCTAAAAATTTCACAGAAGAAAAGCATCGATTTTCGTGTCAGTACATTACCGACCCTCTGGGGCGAAAAAATTGTAATGCGTATACTTGATTCATCAAGCGCAATGCTCGGGATTGAAGTATTAGGTTACGAAGATGCACAAAAAGAACTTTATTTAAATGCACTTGGACAACCGCAGGGCATGATATTAGTGACAGGCCCAACAGGTTCAGGTAAAACGGTCTCACTCTATACCGGCTTAAATATTCTAAACTTACCAGAGCGTAACATTAGTACCGCAGAAGACCCGGTTGAAATAAACTTAGAAGGTATTAACCAGGTACAAATTAACCCTCGTGCCGATATGACCTTTGCTAACGCACTAAGAGCTTTCTTACGTCAAGATCCCGATGTGGTCATGGTCGGTGAGATCCGTGATTTAGAAACGGCTGAAATATCTATTAAGGCGGCACAAACCGGTCACTTAGTACTAAGCACTCTACATACGAACTCTGCACCAGAAACACTAACACGTTTAATGAATATGGGCGTCCCGTCATATAATATCGCCAGCTCAATTAGCTTAATTATTGCGCAGCGATTGGCTAGACGCCTCTGCCCTGCATGTAAAGAGCCTGAAACCTTACCGCACGAAGAATTAATGAAACTTGGTTTTAGCAATGAACAAGTATTTGATTTAAACTTGTTTAAAGCGGTAGGCTGCGACAAATGCACTGAAGGCTACAAAGGGCGAGTGGGTATTTATGAGGTAATGCCAATTACCCCGAAAATTGCTGATGTCATCATGCAAGGGGGCAACTCACTTGATATTGCCCAAATCGCAGAGCAAGAAGGCATTAATAACTTACGTAAATCAGGCCTCTTGAAAGCGGCGAACGGTGTGACTAGTATTACAGAAATAAATCGTGTAACTAGCTATTAATTAGTCATTAATACTGATACGACTCAGCCGAAATTAAAGGACAACAATAAATGGCGAAATCAGATAAAACAAAAGCGCTCGACACCTTTGCTTGGGTTGGTGTAAATACACGCGGAAAACGACTTGAAGGGGAAATGAATGGCCCCAGTATTGCGATCGTCAAGGCACAATTGCGCAAACAAGGTATCACGCCGTCAAAGGTAAAAAAGAAGGCGAAACCACTATTTGGTTTAGACTCAGCACAACCAATTACACCGAAAGAAATTGCTATGTTTACACGTCAAGTGGCAACCATGCTGTTAGCAGGCGTGTCACTAATTCAGGCACTCGATATGATAGCAAGCGGCTCTGAAAATAAATCAGTACAACGCTTAATCACCAAAATAGCTGATGAGGTCAAAGCCGGTGACCCACTCAGTCAAGCACTGCGTAAACATCCGAAATATTTTGATGATTTATATTGTGACTTAGTTGAATCTGGTGAGCAATCAGGTGCGCTTGACCGTATTTTTGACCGTGTCGCACTTTACAAAGAAAAAGCAGAAGCACTCAAATCAAAAATTAAAAAAGCGCTATTCTACCCAATTGCCGTTGTTACAATCGCAGTCGTCGTAACTGTGATCCTACTAATCTTCGTGGTACCTCAATTCGAATCTGTATTTGCCGGGTTTGGTGCAGAATTACCTGCATTTACTCAATTTGTCATTGGTATTTCAGAGTTTATGCAAGCCTATTGGTGGGTGATATTTGGCGCTTTAGCAGCAGGCGGCTTTGCCTTTAAACGCGCGCATGCGGCCAGTAAAAATGTCCGCGATAACACGGACAAAGCAGTATTAAAAGTGCCTGTTGTCGGGCAAATTCTACATAAAGCAGCTGTTGCGCGCTACGCGCGTACCTTATCAACCACGTTTGCGGCAGGTGTTCCGCTAGTTGATGCACTTGACTCTGCAGCCGGTGCATCAGGTAACGCGATATATCGTGATGCCATTCTGGAGATAAAATCGGAGGTTAGTTCAGGTAACCAAATGAACTTTGCGATGCGTAATTCCAATGTTTTCCCTGATATGGTTATTCAGATGGTGTCAATCGGTGAAGAATCAGGGTCACTCGATGATATGCTTGGTAAAGTCGCAACCATTTACGAACAAGAAGTTGACGATGCCGTAGATGGATTATCTAGTTTACTAGAGCCACTTATTATGGCCGTACTCGGCGTACTTGTTGGTGGTTTGATTGTCGCGATGTACTTACCAATCTTTAAACTCGGTCAAATTGTCGGCGGCTAGCATTAATGAGCAGTATATTAGAGCTGTTTAATACAGTACCTTGGTTTTTTTACTTAACGGTGATTCTGACCAGTTTATCAGTTGGTAGTTTTTTAAATGTGGTCATTTATCGATTGCCAAAAATGATGGAAAATGAATGGCATGCTGAATGCAGCGTGCTTTTAAGTGATAACTTAAAAACGCCATATCAAACAAATAAACAAACATTTAATTTGGTCACACCAAGTTCCACTTGCCCACACTGTGATACCAAAATAAAACCGTGGTTTAACGTTCCCGTTATTGGCTGGCTTTTTTTAAAAGGTAAAAGCGCATGTTGCGAAAAGCCAATTTCAGTTCGCTACCCCGCAATTGAGTCGCTCACTGCGATCGCGGCCACAGTGATCGCAATGAACTTTGGCCCGACAGTCACTTGCCTAATCTATATATTAATAACCTATGTACTTGTCGCGCTCGTTTTTATCGATATTGATCACATGTTGTTACCAGACCAGCTTACCTTACCGCTGCTTTGGTTTATCCTTATTTGTTCAAGCCTTGGATATACGTTGCCGCCGCAACAAGCAATTATTGGCGCGGCCGTTGGCTATTTAACTTTTTGGTCTGTTTATTGGGTATTTAAGCTTTTAACGGGCAAAGAGGGCATGGGTTACGGTGACTTTAAACTAATGGCTGTGTTTGGCGCCTTATTAGGTTGGCAATATCTACCTATGATTGTACTGCTATCAAGTTTAGTTGGCGCTGTCATTGGTATCACGTTGTTATCAATCCAAGGTAAAGATAAAGCAACACCGATTCCATTTGGGCCTTATATCGCCATCGCTGGTTGGGTTGCCATGATTTGGGGCGAACAAATTCAAACAGCATACCTACAAATGATGGCTATCTAACAAGCACATGAGTAAGTATATTTTAGGGCTGACCGGTGGTATTGCCACCGGCAAATCAACCGCAAGCGATTATTTAAGAGGGTTAAATATAACCGTCGTTGATGCTGATTTAATTGCCCGCAAAGTGGTTGCAGTAGGCTCGCCTGCCCTTGCTCAAATTGCAGCACATTTTGGTAAAAATATATTACTTGAAAACGGTGCTCTAAACCGTGCGAAATTAAGAGAAAAAATATTTTCGTCAACAATTCATAAAGATTGGCTCAATGGCCTACTTCACCCTCTCATTCGCGATGAAATACTATCTCAACTGACGTCAGCTTCGAGCTCTTATGCCGTGCTTGATGCCCCCCTATTGCTTGAAAATGGTTTAGATAAATACTGCCACGCCGTTATGCTTATCGATATAGATACAGAATTGCAAATAGCGCGAGCTTGCCAACGTGACGGCGTAACTCAAGAACAAATCAAAGCGATAATCAAATCGCAAATGCCCCGCGAAGAAAAGAAACTTAAAGCAAATTACATTATCGATAACAGTGGTTCCGTCGATGAAACACACAAGCAATTACAAAAAGTACACCAGCACCTGCTAACACAAACACATGGGGCTTGTTAGAGCTATTCTCTCTATTACCGATGAATCGAACATTGGTAAAAAAACTTGATTTCTTTCAAATCTCTACAAAACTTAAGTTACATTGTGTTGGGAAGCCACTATGAACTTAAACTCACCGTTAATTCGAAAGTGTGTCAGTCTTGGCCATTTACCTGCTGACAAACTCACGCCAGCTGCGGCCTCAAGTCAGGCGCATGCCAGTGAGTTTATTATAAATAATGGCAGCTTGTCTTCACAGGGGCTCGCCCAATTATGCGCTGAGCAATTCCATATTCCACAAATTGATGTCTCGAGTATTGATGTTGATTCATTGCCAATTGATGACATCAGTGAACAACTTATCAGAAAACATCACATTGTACCTATTTCAAAGCGGGGCCGAACACTTTATATCGCTTCAGCCGATCCAACAAACTTTGATGCATTTGAAGACTTTGAGTTTAATACGGGGCTACAAACCGAAGTCATTATTGCCGATCATAATGCACTAGAGAGCTTTATTGAATCGGCGTTTAACAAAGGCCAAGACTTAGATATCTCTGAAGACGAATTTGAACAATTTGGCGATATAGAGGTACAAAACACGGAATCAAATGACGACGCAGAAACAGTTGAAAAAGACGATGCGCCTATTATCGTCTACATTAATAAAATATTGATGGATGCAATAAGAAAAGGAGCGTCAGATTTACACTTCGAACCATATGAAACAACTTATCGTATTCGTTTTCGTATTGACGGCATTTTACATGAAGTAGCCTCTCCCCCTCAAATGCTGGCAAGCCGTATTTCGGCGCGTGTTAAAGTAATGTCACGTCTCGATATTGCAGAGAAACGAAAACCGCAAGATGGCCGCATAAAACTAAAACTCTCCGCGAAAAAAAGCATCGATTTTCGTGTCAGTACCCTGCCAACCCTGTGGGGTGAGAAAATCGTTATGCGTATTCTCGACTCTTCCAGTGCCATGCTCGGTATTGATGTACTCGGATATGAAGCGGCACAAAAAGAGATGTACTTAACAGCACTATCACAGCCGCAAGGCATGATTTTGGTAACGGGCCCAACAGGTTCAGGTAAAACAGTGTCTCTTTATACTGGTTTAAATATTCTAAACAAACCAGAAGTTAATATTTCAACTGCAGAAGATCCCGTTGAAATAAATTTAGTTGGTATTAATCAGGTACAAATTAATCCAAGAGCAGATATGACCTTTGCCAATGCATTGCGTGCGTTTTTACGTCAAGATCCCGATGTGGTAATGGTTGGTGAGATCCGTGACCTAGAAACGGCGGAAATATCGATTAAGGCGGCACAAACCGGTCACTTAGTATTAAGCACGTTACATACAAACTCAGCCCCTGAAACGCTGACTCGACTGCTTAATATGGGTGTTCCAGCCTATAACGTAGCAAGCTCTATTAGTTTAATTATTGCCCAGCGCCTTGCTCGACGTCTTTGCAATAATTGTAAAGAGCCAGAACAATTGCCTCGTGAAGAAATGCTCAACCAAGGGTTTAGTGAAGATCAACTTGCAACTGCCACATTGTTTAAAGCAGTCGGCTGTGAGCATTGCACAGAAGGATATAAAGGGCGCGTGGGTGTTTACGAAGTAATGCAAATAACGCCTGAAATTTCACAAATCATTATGTCAGGCGGTAACTCTCTCGATATCGCTAAAGCATCTTTAGAAAGTGGCTTCAATAACTTACGTCTATCTGGTTTGCAAAAGGCAGCAAAAGGGGTGACCAGCCTCGCAGAAATCAACCGTGTGACCAGTTATTAGTACCATTTAATCAATTTGGTATTAATCGTTACAATTGTAATTTTTCCAGTTAAACTAAGCCAAATTATATTTTAGACAAGCAATTGGTTATGCCAACAACTGTACAATGCCCGACTTGCAAACAAACAGTCACATGGTCGGAACAATCAAAATACAGGCCATTTTGCAGCAAACGCTGCCAGCTCATTGACTTAGGCGAGTGGTCTGAAGAGAACAACAAGATTTCAAGTCCGATCTCAGTAGAGAATCAAGTCACACCGGAAATGCTTGAAGATATTGAAGAAATGCTAGCAGCAAACCAAGAAGGCTTTTTTAAAGAGTAATACTTGCCTTGATAGATAAATCACAAAAAAAGCAGAAGTAACGCATTCTGCTTTTTTATTGTGGGAATTTACGATTGTTAAATAAGCACTTATACCTTATTGCGACGTTTTTTCATTTTTTTACGTATTTTATCTTTTAACTCAACCACTTTTTGTTGCTGCTCTTCAGTCAGTAGATTCCACACTTTGTTCTTGTTTTTTGCTTTTGTCACAGCAAGTTCGGTGCGCTGAGCTTGATTTACAGCAAGTGCATCACGAAACCCTTGCTCATCAAAGGTCGGAGCCTGTACCATTTCTTTCATTGCTTGACGGTTTTCTTTGTGCTCGGCTTTAAACGATTTAACAAGCGCTTTTTCCGCTTTCGCGATTGCTTTAATTTGTTCTCGTTGCGACTCGGTTAAGTCTACAAACTCGACAGCACGATCCGACAACAGCAAGCGATACATATTTTTAGCACCGTGGCTATGCTTTGCCATCACGCTAGACGATACTGCTAGGCCCATAAATACAAATGCAGATAGAATAATTTTGTTTAGTTTCATAATATAACTCCAATTAAGTATATGTTGGTTGTGCTATATACTTTAGTTGTTGCAATGCAAAGTAACGAAAAGCAGTGTAAAGATTAAGTAAAGGGCACATATTACCTGTTAGAACCAGTAAAATAGCCACATACCAGTGTGGAGTCAGCGAAAATGAAAATATTATTAATTGATGATGATGTCGAACTCACCGCTTTATTGGAAGAGTACCTCAACACACAACAATTCGACGTTTACAAAGAACATCGAGGAGATACAGGACTTAGTAATGCGCTTAACAATGATTATGCGGTTATTTTACTCGATGTGATGTTACCTGGTCTGGACGGATTTGAAGTACTTAAAAAATTGCGGCAAGAAAAATTAACGCCAGTCATTATGCTTACAGCCAAAGGGGAAGATTTTGATCGGATATTTGGCCTTGAGCTCGGCGCTGACGACTATTTAGCAAAACCCTTTAACCATAGGGAGTTGCTCGCTCGTGTTAAAGCGATCACACGCAGAATTGAAAATATCCAATCGCTACATACACATAAGCCATTGTGCAAAAATGGGATTGAACTGAAAAAAAATACACGACAAGCATTTGCTAACCAGCAAGAGCTCGCTCTGACTGGTACCGAATTCGAAATTCTGTCTCTGCTACTTAATCATGCCGGTGAGATTGTAAGTAAAGATGCGATTAGCCAAGGTGTGCTAGGTCGTCGTCTTGCGCCATTTGACCGTTCTATCGATATGCACGTGAGTAATATTCGTAAAAAAATTGCCATGCATATTAAAGGGGAGCGTATTAAAACAATCCGCGGTTCGGGCTATATCCTGATGGCAGGCACATAAAATGCTTAAACTCTTCGATCCTCGCCGTTACTTATTTTTTAAAATATTTGTGTGGTTTTGGTTAACACTGATTGCAACCCTCACTTTGCTTATAGTGTTAAGTAATTTTTCGCCAAACCAAGTTGATGCAGAGCCGCTCAAAGGCCATCGACTAAAAAACATTCAACACTTGGCTAAAAGCTTAAACAAGGCCATTAAAAAGCGTCCTGAAAAGTCACTAAAACAATTACTCAGTCATCCGCGTCTAGCACAGCACAAATTGCTTTATGTGCGCAGCAACGACGAAAATGGCTTCTTTAACCGTAAAAAAACGCCGCGTATTGATACCAATTTACTTAGTTTTAGTTATCAACTAAAACCACAGCGTATCATCACGAAAGAATTTTACGCTGCAGGCCCTGTCACACTTAAATATGGTGACAAACAATATCAATTGTATGAAATAGAGCGCCTGCGACACACACCAATAAGCTTTCGCTTAGTATTGATGCCAATGTGGCAAAAAGTACTTATTGGATTAGTTGCGTCGCTCGGTCTTAGCCTCGTGTTCAGCCGGATGCTGATTAAGCCCATAAACGCGCTAAAGCAAGGCACTACAGCATTGGCAAATGGTAAGTTTAAAACGCGTATTTTAAATACCTCAACAAGAGGCGATGAGTTGTCCATCTTGGCTCATGATTTTAATGCGATGGCCGATAAATTAGAAAGTCTTATGCACAGTCAAAAACGCTTACTCGCGGATGTTTCTCATGAATTGCGCTCACCGTTAACGCGCTTACAAATGGCAGCTGCACTTGCCCAAATGAATAAAGATGACACGCTGGATGGGCATTTAATGCGCATTGAACAAGAAGCAAATAATCTCGATGCGATGATCGCCGATGTGCTTAAACTTTCACGACTCGAAATTCAAAATCAATACATAAATAAAGACCATAACAATCTGAAATCGATTATAGACCAAGTCATTAGTAACGCGCAGTTTGAAGCAACACAATTAGGTAAATCAGTCACATCAATTGGCGATGCAAATATCACAATTGAAGTCGACCCAGCGCTTATTGCCAGTGCCATCGAGAATATATTACGAAATGCAATAAAATACGCCAATCAATCCGTGGTTGTTGAAGTCAAAATTAACAGCGAAATTACTATTGCGATTACAGACGACGGCAATGGAGTAAATGAGCACCATCTCGCTCATTTATTTGAACCTTTTTATCGTGTTTCAGATTCAAGAACGCGTAACACCGGTGGTTCGGGTTTAGGCCTTGCAATCGCAAAACACGCTATCGAAGCGCATGATGGACGTGTTAACGCTCAACTAGCTAAACCAAGTGGGCTCACGATGTTAATTAGCTTACCGATGAGTATTATTGCCGATGAATAGCGAACTAAACGTTTCAAATACCTTAATACAGGGCGAATTTAGCTTTAAAAGTATATCCATTGCCTACGCTTATAAAATACCGCCACTTGCCACAAAAGCGATTGTTATCAGTAGCGGGCGCATTGAGTGCTATCTCAAATACCAAGAACTTATTAACGAATTTATCGATAAAAATTTTGCCGTATTTATCTTAGATCACCCTGGACAGGGTTTGTCGTCACGACTATTAAAAAATCATCATAAAGGTCATATTCAAGACTTTGACGATTACGTTGAATGCTTTAATCAATTTAATCTGCAAGTTGTCAATAAACAATGGAGCGGTACCAAATACTTAGTTGCACATTCAATGGGCGCGGCAATTGCTTATCTCTATTTAAAGCAATACACAACCGAATATGACAAAGCAGTGTTTAGCGCTCCAATGTTTGGTATCGATACAGGGAGCATGCCACTACCCGTAGCAAAAATGCTCACCTACTTATTCAATACGATCGGCCTTGGCAACCAATATTGTCTTGGTCATCGCGACTATACGAACAAGCCTTTTCAAAACAATCAACTCACCTCAAGCCAAGTACGATATAAAAAGTTTCGCCAACTCTATAACAAGACACCCGCTATTCAACTTGGTGGCGTCACTAATCGCTGGTTATTGCAGGCATTTAAGGCGATTAAAGAAATTCACCAGACAATAATACATACACCGACTTTAATATTGCAGGCTGAGAACGATACGGTTGTCTGCAATGGTGGGCAAAATGACATAGTGCAGCAGAATAAGTGCATCAAATTAATCCAGATCCAAGGCGCAAAGCATGAAGTCTTGTTTGAAAGTGATAGCATGCGAAATCAAGCATTGAGCTATTTATATCAGTTTTTATCAAATCAATGACCTACTCGTCTGTATCGCCTTCATAAATATCTTGATGAATTAATATATCCAACTGACCCGATAGCGCAACTTTAATTGCCTGTTCAACATCGCTTGCAATTTGATGAGCCTGGATCAGTGAAATGTCTCTATCAAGCTCCAAATGAAATTGTATAAATTTAGTTTGCCCACTTTGTCTTGTTCTTAATTCATGAAAGCCATGTACTTTGGGGTGTTCAATTGCCAATAACTTGATACGTTCTACATCGTCACTTGGCAATTCTTTATCCATTAGGTGATGCGTACTTTCACGAGCTATCGCAATTGCATTTATGAGTAAATAAAAAGCAACACTCACTGCGACATACCCATCAATGTTAAACCAACCAAAGTGACTAGCAAGTAACGCCATCATTACGCCAAAATTAAGTAGCAAATCACCTTTGTAATGCATGGCGTCTGCTTTTACCGCAATCGAACCCGTTCTAGCTACCACATACCTTTGGATAAGCACTAAAGTAAAGGTTGCAACTATGGCAAAAATACTTACCCAAATTCCGACTAGTGCCATCTTCGTTTCAACTGGGTTTAAAACGCGTTCTAGACCATGAAAAAAAAGTAATATCGCACTGCCTGATACAAAAGCCGCTTGGCCGAGACCTGCTAATGACTCCGCTTTACCGTGTCCGAAACGATGATCTTCGTCTGGCGGCATTAATGCATACTTAATGACAAAAAAGTTCATTAGCGATGCCGATATATCTAGCAGCGAGTCGGTCAATGAACCAAGCATTGAGGCCGAGCCTGTGCTTAACCAAGCCCATGCCTTTGCCACAATCATAGTTGTGACAATTAATAATGTTACTTTACTGGCAAGCTGCACCCAATGACGATAATCATCTTGTTTCATCAACAACCCTTTAAAGCGGTTAAACGCAACCTTGTTTTATAATAGAATTATGCCACACGACTTTGCTACACTATACAAACTAAAACTCAAAGTGTGAAATCATGTTAGACATCGTTTTATATCAACCAGAAATTCCACCAAATACAGGAAATATCATTCGCCTTTGTGCCAACACTGGCTACAATTTACACCTCATCGAACCGCTTGGTTTCGACTGGGATGATAAACGTGTTCGTCGAGCAGGACTTGACTACCATGAATTTAGCGATGTAAAGCGTCACAAAAACCTCGATGCATATATTGAGTACGCGCAGCCAAAAACAATCTACGCGTGCACAACAAAGGGCTCAGGACATCATCACAAAGCGCAATTTAAAGCAGGCGATTGTCTTTTATTTGGCCCTGAAACCCGTGGTCTCCCTGATGATATCATTGAGTCATTACCGACATCGCAAAGACTGAGAATTCCAATGCAAAAAAACAGCCGTAGTATGAACTTATCTAACGCGGTTGCTGTATTTATTTATGAATCTTGGCGTCAGCTAGATTTTGAAGGTGCCGTATAACAAAGTCGTTACTCCAATGTGACTAATATGCCTTTTGAATTATTAAGCACCTAATGCTTAATGGTGATTTTTAGTTTCTAAATAGCAGTGGCGAGATTTTCAACTAAGCTTATGGAAAATGGATTACATGCTAGTTGACAGTGAAATCGCGCCTCTTACTCTTATTTGCTTATAGCTTTTTAGCGCTAAATTACTTTTTTGCTATCGGTTCTGAAAGCCAATTTAGCAATATTCAGGTTGAAAAGATTATTTCGACCGACAATGGCTATGATGTAATACTCACATCGAATACGGTGTATTTACATGATGGCGCCAATCTAATCGATATATCAAGTCATCTACCCGATTTAAAATCTCACGCCCCATTTAACGATGTGCAAATCATCAATAACCACTATTGGTTAAGTGCGCACGACGCTTTAATAGCAGTTGACTTAACCACAAACCAAATCACGCCATTAACGACCAATCCAATCAGCAAATTAAAGAAATTTAATAATCAAATGTACTTTATTAGCCAGGGAGAAATCATCACAACTGTAAAAAACACTACCAAATCAGTTTTTAATATAGAAAATCAAATAATTAAAGATTATGTACACGTTGAAAAAAATCAACTTTGGACATTGGTTGGCGATAGACTGCTTTTGCTGAACCTCAATACAAAGCATATTGAACAAGAGATCAATCTATTTACCCAATTGAAAAAAATAAGTAGCACGCAGCAAGGCGAGCTCATTGGGTTTAGCGATACCGGTAAATTGTATATAGTTAAAAATGGCATACTATCGCAATACAAAGAGTTTGCTGGCAATAGTTTGTCTCATTATCAAATCACCGAGGCTGGATTTATTTACTACATTTCCAATAACGTAATGTTTAAACATGACTTAGTGAAAAAAACAACGCAAAGAATAGCGCAAAATGTAAGTGACTTTAAAATAAGCAACAGTAAACTCTGGTTAAAAGAAACGGTAACTAACGAATGGATTTCAAAACCATTAAATAAAATTGTGTACACGGTGACAAACAACCAACTAGTACATCTGCTTGCAAACAAATATGGCACAACCCTTAAATCGCTTGCCTCATTAAACGATGATGAATTATTACTCTTGACGACAACTGGCATTGATATTCTCAATGCAAATACGGGTATCAGCAAACAACTGATTACCAACACTGAAATTACAAATATCAATATTCTGGACCATCAAACCGTCTTATTTTTCGATGACACAAATGCATATACCTACTCATTTATCGACAAAGCTGTAAAACATCGATTTCCTATCGCTAATGCCCTTGGTTCAACACAAACACGCAGTGGGAAAACTATCATCTTCACTGCAACGCAACTATACCAACTAACCGCATCTTCCTATGCCAGCATACTGCACCAAAATATTGGACGGATATCCGCTGTATCAACAATCAATTCTGATTTATATATTGCGGCAGATAACGGGTTGTGGCGTGCAAGAAAAATCGATGGTAATTGGCAGTACCAGCGGGTTATCGAATCAAAAATACGATATGTAGCGGCGACGAATTCAAGCTATTTATGGCTTTTTTACAAAAATAAAGTCGCGCTATTTGACCCGTCTAACAACCAATTAATGTATGTCAGCAACATTGAACAATTTCGTTTTATCATTAAAAACAGCCACCCTATTAGAATGCTCGATGATGATTTAAATATAAAGCAGCTCATACGTCCTGAACTGCTCAATAACAAGCCATCACCGTTAAAAGTCAGTCACCTCGTAATTCACGCAAACAATCAGCGATTTATAAATTTAACTGGCGATTTAGCGCATCACAACCCAACACATATAGAACTCTTTTTCACAGATGGGACTGTCGATAGACAGCATTTAAAACTCGCATATCAAATAGGAGAATCACCTCTTTGGCACCCGCTAAGTGAAGGACAGTCACACCTAGTTCTAACCAATTTAGCGAGTTCAATAAGTATCAAAAATATGGCTAGCCCGACCACAAAAATAACGACAGTTTCACTCAGTCCTGGTCTCAATTATATTCTTTGGACAGGGGTTATAATGCTCGGTATCGTTGCCACCCTATTACTTAGCTTTTATATTGATGTAAAGCGCAAAAGAAAATCACCACCGATTCGCGGCATCATTGCAACGCTTTTGCAGCAGACTGAAGAAGCTGTTTGGATCGCTGATAAAGATTTTAAAATAATCCAAATTAATAAAAAGTTTACCGATATAACCGGGTATCGCTTTAATGAAGTGTGCAAAAAACAATTAAAGATTTATGCTAATCAAAATCGTAATAGAAAATTAGAACAACTGATTATTCAGCAATTATTACAAAATAATTATTGGTCGGGTGAGATTTGGAGCACGCGAAAACAAGGCGATGCGATTTCACTCGCGATGTCTATTACCCGTATTACGACCTATTCATGGTTTAAGCTCTTTGCGAAGGTTAACTACTTAGCAACACTCAATGATATTACAGATAGAAAACGCCAAGAACAGCAATTACAACAACTTACGACTCGAGACTCAACCACAGGGCTATTAAATAGGACGTTATTTATAGAGCAGGTTAAGCTCGCTATCGGTTCATCAAATAATCAAACGCCAGAATTTTGTATTTTATTCATTGATTTAGATAACTTTCATAAAGTAAACGATGGATTGGGCCACACTCAAGGTGATAAATTACTGCAAATTATTAGTCAGCGGCTACAACAAATAATTCCTAATACATACTATTTAGCCTGCCTCGGTGGGGATGAATTTGCAGTGATTATTCCTCCTCACCTGTACCAGCAAATGAACGTTTTTTCAGTAAAAAAACTAAGCCAATCGATTCTAAAAAAAATACATTTACCTATCCAATTGCTCGATATCAATTTATCAATTTCGGCGAGCATTGGTATTGCTAACTATCCTGAAAATGGATTTGATTGTGAATCGTTAATGCGCAGCACAGATTCAGCATTAAAGTTTGCCAAACAAAAAGGCAAAAACTGCTATCAATTTTTTAATAAGTCCTTGCACGTTGTCAGTCCTGATCGACTCTCCATTGAGCATGAGATTTATCTCGCAATTCAAGAAAAGCAGTTTATTTTACACTACCAACCTAAGCTCAATATGGAGTCAAACTCAATTGAAGGAGTTGAAGCATTAGTTCGCTGGCCAAATGATAATGGCAATTTGCGTCAACCGGGAGAGTTTATTGAAATAGCTGAAGCCAATAATTCAATTATTCCACTTACAAAAAACTTATTTGATTTAGCCTGCAGTCAGCTCAAACAATGGCATAAACAAGGTATTGATATTAATGGACCGATCGCCATCAACTTATCAGCAGTACATTTTCAAAGCGCCGAGTTAGTGCAAGACCTTTCACAGTGTTTAAACCAATACAAGCTTATTGGCAATATGTTCGAACTCGAAATAACTGAAACCGTGATGATGGATGATGCCGAATTCGCACTGCAACAAATGCATAAGCTAAAACGTCTTGGCTTTACAATCGCCCTTGATGATTTTGGCACGGGCCATTCATCGTTGAGTTATTTGAAGAAGTTTCCTATTGACCGACTAAAAATAGATCGATCTTTTATCATTGATATTGAGAATTCGGAACAAGATAGAAACATTACAAGCACTATTATTCGACTTGCAAAATATTTAAATATCGACGTGATTGCTGAAGGAGTGGAAACCCAAGAACAGGCCTACTTACTTCATGTGATGGGTTGTCATATGATTCAAGGATATTTTTTTAGCAAGCCACTTGTAGCAAAAGAGCTGCCGACAATTATCGAGCAGCTTGCAATTACAAATAAAAATTAACGAGATACTGCTCGTTGGTTTTTCAATGAACTAATGCTCTGACTTTTTCTCTCGACCAAGCAGATTCATTGCCGCTTGTTTCACAGGTTGGCCTTCATAAAGAACTTTGTATATTTCCTCAGTGATTGGCATTTCGATACCTGTGCGTTTAGCAAGTAAGTAAACTTCTTTCGTATTGCGAAACCCTTCGACTACTTGCCCAATATCTTTTTGCGCATCATCAACATCAAGCCCTTTGCCTAAAGCTAAACCAAAGCGCCTATTGCGTGACTGATTGTCAGTGCATGTTAGCACGAGATCGCCTAGCCCAGCCATGCCCATAAAGGTTTCGGGTCGTGCTCCAAGAGCACATCCGAGTCGGCTCAATTCGACCATGCCGCGTGTAATAAGCGCAGTTCGAGCATTTGCGCCAAAGCCAATGCCATCTGAAATACCAGCGCCTATCGCTATCACGTTTTTCACTGCACCACCGAGTTGAACACCAATAAAGTCATCGTTGCTATAAACCCTAAATGAGCGGCCGCAATGCAATAAGTTTGACACATCTTTGACAAAATCATTGTTCGTTGAAGACAGAGAAATCGCTGTTGGCAAACCTGCAGCCATTTCTTTAGCAAACGTTGGCCCTGAGAGCACGGCAAGTGGGATCTCATCGCCCAAGATTTCCTTTGCCACTTCTTGCAACAAACGACCCGTATTCGGTTCAAGCCCTTTCGTAGCCCATGCTAAACGGGTACGATTAGTTAAAAACGGCTTTATTTGAGCTAGGGTTTGCGCAAATGCGTGACTAGGTACAACAATAAGAACAAAATCGGACGAAGTTACACACTTTTCGATATCGGCCTCCAATGCTAATGCATCTGGAAATTGGATACCGGGTAAGTAGCGTGTATTTTCACGCTTCTCTTGCAGCAGCGCTATTTCTTTTGCATTTCGCCCCCATAAATTAACTTGGTGGCCATTTCGAGCAAAGCAAATAGCAAGGGCGGTACCATACGATCCCGCCCCGATTACTGCGACAGCTTTATTAGCTGAAGACATAATGAATTATGCGTCAGCTTGTTGAGCTGCTTGTTGTTGCTGAACGTATTGAGCAAACAAAGCGTCAAAGTTTACTGGAGACAAGTTTAACTGCGGGAAAGTACCGCGGTTTACTAAGCTTGCTACCAATTCGCGCGCATATGGGAACAAGATATTCGGACAATAAGCACCCAACATGTGTGCCATTTGACCATCTTCTAATTCACTGATTGTGAAAATACCCGCTTGTGCAACTTCACATAAAAATGCAGTTTCTTCACCAACCGTTGCGGTTACTGTAATTGATAGTACTACTTCAAAAACACCTTCATCTAGCTTATTTGAGCGAGAGTCTAAGTCTAATTTTACTTCAGGCGTCCATTCTTTTTGGAAAATAGCCGGTGAGTTTGGCGTTTCAAATGAAACATCTTTAATAAAGATGCGTTGAATTGAAAACTGTGGACCCTGCTGCTCTGCTGTTGCTGCTGCTTGATTTTGTTCTGTCATTTTAATTCCTAATTATTCTATATTTTTTAGCATATCGTCGAGTTTAGATTGACGCTCTAGCGCCATTAAATCATCGCACCCGCCGATATGTTGTTCCCCAATAAAAATTTGTGGAACTGTATAACCACCATTTGCTTTTGCAATCATTTCATCTCTGAGCTCAGGCTGCTGACCTATATCGAACTCTTTATAATTTACACCTTTACTATCAAGCAAAGCTTTCGCTCTTACACAAAACGGGCAATATGCTTTACTGTAAACCACAATTGAACTCATAATCACCTTCTGCAAATAGTCTATTTACCTGTTGTCAGTGGTAAGCTGGCATTTTGCCAAGCTCCAATACCACCTGACAATACATTTACCTGACTAAACCCAGCTTTGCTCAATTCATTGGCAACACCAGATGCGGTCATACCTGAAACACATACCAAGATAATGGGGCTATCTTTGAACTTTTCAATAGATGTAAATTCTTTTTGTTTCGCTTTTTCGCCAGCTAAGTGAATTGCACCGGCAATGTGACCTTGATTAAATTCTTTTAAGCTACGAATATCAACAACCTTACCCTCTTCTCTATTCACTAAGTGAGTCAGTTGCTGAGGACTAATTTGTGCAATCGCAGAAAAACGAGCTTTTACCCACCCCATAACGATAGCGAATACTAAACCAACCCAAATTAAACTTAAAATTGGGTGGTTGCCTACAAATTCAATATATTGTTCCATTCTCTTTCCAATAATATGCAATCTGATTTTCGCTGCACTTTTAAATAAATACACCGATTAAATCTGATTATATTGATTTCATACATGTTACAAAGCGCATTAGTATACACTTTTGTCATGATCGAACCAATACCCGAAAAAATCTACGCACACTTGATTTTTTTGCATTATGTGAAGGCAATTGCTGCGATAAAAAACAAATAATGGTATAAATATGCTGCAACTAGAACGTGCCTAAATTCAGGAGAAATAATGTCACTACAGAAAAAACCATTAGTATTAATCATTTTAGATGGTTGGGGTTATCGCGAAGCAAGCGAAAGTAACGCGATACTAGCAGCTAACACCCCGGTATTAGATTCGTTGTGGCAACAATATCCTCGCACGTTAATTTCAGGTTCAGGACTCGATGTTGGCCTGCCCCATGGCCAAATGGGTAACTCGGAAGTCGGTCACGTAAACCTAGGCGCTGGTCGCGTTGTTTATCAAGACTTCACACGCATCACTAAAGCAATCGACGAAAAAGCATTTTTTGAAAATAAGGCGCTTACTAGCGCAATCGACAAAGCTGTAAACAACCAGAAAGCCGTTCATATCATGGGATTGATGAGCCCGGGCGGTGTGCATTCTCACCAAGATCATATTGTTGCTGCAATTGAGATGGCCTCTGAGCGTGGCGCAGAACAGATTTATGTGCACGCCTTTTTAGACGGACGCGATACACCGCCGCGCAGTGCACAGCAACCGCTAACATTGGTTGAAGATAAATTTAAAGAATTAGGTAAAGGTCGTATTGCGAGTATTATCGGGCGTTATTATGCAATGGACCGTGATAACCGCTGGGAACGCGTTGAAACAGCTTACAATTTGATGACGCTAGGTCAAAGTGAGCATCAATTTAACTCAGCTCAAGAAGCATTAGAAAATGCGTACCAACGCGATGAAAACGATGAATTTGTTAAAGCAACTGCAATCGTTGATGAGCAAGGTAAAGCTGCAACAATTAATGATGGCGATGCCGTATTATTTATGAATTTTAGAGCTGACAGAGCAAGACAAATGACGCGCGCATTTGTCGACACTAACTTTAACGGCTTTGCAAAAGCGAAAACGCCAAAGCTTGCTGACTTTGTAATGTTAACGGAATATGCTGCAGATATTAGTGCGCCAGTGGCTTTTCCTTCTGAAGCACTCGTCAATGTGCTTGGTGAATGGTTAGAAAAACATAATAAAACACAATTACGTATTTCAGAAACAGAAAAATATGCCCATGTGACCTTCTTTTTCAGTGGTGGACGCGAAGAACTTTTTAAAGGCGAAGAACGCGAGCTTATCCCATCACCACAAGTAGCAACCTATGATTTGCAGCCGGAAATGAATTCAGAATTATTGACTAATAAGTTGATTGACGCGATGCAAAGCAACAAGTATGACGCAATCATATGTAATTACCCTAATGGCGACATGGTTGGACACTCTGGTGTATTTGATGCAGCTGTTAAAGCCTGTGAAGCGGTGGATAACTGCATTGGTCGCGTTGTTGCAGCCGCAAAAGAAAGTGGCGCTGAACTACTTATCACTGCGGATCATGGTAACGCTGAGCAAATGACTAACCCGACAACTGGACAAGCTCATACAGCCCATACCAGTGAGCCGGTGCCGTTTATTTATGTCGGTCGCGATGCAGAGCTAGCGCAAGGTAAAACATTAAGCGATGTAGCACCTACCATGTTGCACTTGATGGGAATGGCACAGCCGACAGAGATGACAGGTCAATCAATTATGAAGCTACGCAAGTAATAACAATGCGTTGCCATTGCTTAATATTGCTATGTGTATTGGCGAGCACGGTTGTGCTTGCCAATACCGAACGTACAAAAGCCGATTTAGACCAAGTTCAAAACGAACTTAAATCGACTACACAAAAAATAACCGAGCAAAAAGAACAAATCTCACGGCTTGAAGCTGCCTTAAAAGAAGCTGATCTTGCCATCTCAAACAGTGCCAAAAGCATCAAAAAAATAAACTTTGGTATAGAGTTAAACGAAAATGAGCAATTCGCTTTAAAACAAAAAATCGACGAGTTACAAAACAATAAAAATCAGCAACAATCGGCACTTGCCGCACAGCTAAAAAGCGCTTATATGACTGGCAGTCACGATTACGGCAAATTACTGTTGAGCCAAGACCAAGTCGCAAACGTCGAGCGCACGCTGAACTACTACACATTTTTGAATAAGGCACGCATTAATGAGCTCGAAAAGCTAAAGCGCATTTTGCTTGAGCTTGAGCAAACTAAAAATGCACTCATCCATAAACAAGTTAGCTTAATTAACCTCAAAGCAGAGCAAGAACAGCAACGAAAGTTACTAGTCTCAGCAAAAAGTGATCAAGAAGAAAATTTAAAAAAGCTAAAACAAACCCTTGCATCCGACCAATCTCAACTTGCCTACTTGCAGCAAAACGAGCGAATACTCAAACAAACATTAGAAGAATTAGCCCAAGCAAGCCTGCCGGCAGAAATCAGTTTAGCCGGCTTACAAGCCCGTAAAGGCCGACTTAACTGGCCTAGTAGAGGTAAAGTTCGCCGTAAATTTGGTCAACGAAAACACGGTAGTCTGCGCTGGAAAGGCGTACTCATCAATGCAAATGAAGGCAGCTCAGTGAAAACAATTGCCGATGGACAAATAGTTTATGCTGATTGGTTAAAAGGCTTTGGTTGGGTGATGATTATTGATCATGGCGAAGGTTACATGAGCTTATACGGCCATAATCAAGCCCTTTTAAAAGAAGTGGGCGACAAGGTCACGCAAGGAGAAATGATCGCATTAGTCGGACAAAGCGGTGGTCAAGCAAATCCTAGTCTATACTTTGAAATACGACATAAGGGACGTGCGGTAAACCCTATAAAATGGTGTAGACGAATTTAGATTACAAATTGGCTGCACCCAGAGGAGTGTGCCAATGAGTATTATTTTATTTTTCAAAAAGCTAAGTTCAATAACACTACTTAGCTTATTATTTTCGTTTGCAAGCTACGCCGATAAATTAACCGCGCCACAGGTTAACTTTCACGAAATTATGGCGAATATTGAGCACTTCTATGTTGATGATGTTGATCTCAACAAGCTCAATCATCATGCCATTAATAGCCTTATGAAACAGCTAGATCCTCATTCCGCATTTTTATCATCGAGTGACTTAGAAGAGCTATTTAATGTTGCCAATGGCCGCTATACAGGACTTGGTATTGAAGTTGAAGTGCGCGAAGAGCACATTGTAATTATTGCCTCTCTCGATAACTCACCGGCACAACAAGCGGGGTTAATTCAAGGTGATGTATTACTCGCGGTAAACGGTGAGTCTGTGCTCAATAAGCCGATAAAAAAAGTAGCAAAAATGATTAATCAAGCGGATCAAGCCCAAGTTTCTTTATCGATTGCGCGCTCAGGTTATGATGTGCCGCTTGAGTTTGAAGTGCAGCGTCAAAAAATAGATGTCTCTAGTGTCAAAACACACTTAAACCCAAATGGTTACGGTTATATGCGGATTGTTAGTTTTAACAATCATACTTTTCATGATGTCGCGCGTCATATAGCTAAACTCACACAACAAAGCGGAGAACCCTTGTCTGGCCTCATTATCGATTTGCGTGATAACCCAGGCGGTATTTTAGACAGTGCTATCGAAATATCCGATCTTTTTTTACAAAAAGGTACGATTGTCACTACAAAAGGTCGTTTTAACGATGCAAATCAAGCTTATTATGCCAATGCGGGCGATGTGCTTGACGGTGCTCCGATTGTTGTTTTAATTAACAATGGTTCAGCTTCGGCAGCGGAAATTCTGGCTGGGGCATTAAAAGATAATAATCGTGCTACGCTCGTTGGTACACGCTCCTATGGTAAAGGCTCTGTGCAATCGCTAATTCCATTAGGGGATGGCCAAACAGCGCTCAAACTCACTACAGCAAAGTACTACACGCCATCAGGCAGTTCGATCGATGGAACGGGTATTCTGCCTGATATCCCTGTAACCCAAGTAAAAATTGATAAAGAAAATAAACTCGCTCTACTAAAATTGAGCCAAGGGGAATCCGGCAACATATTTAATCCTAGATTTAGAGATATGCAACTAGAAAAAGCACAGCAATTACTAGAAAAATAGATTATTGTTGATATAGTTACTATCAAATACAGAGAAAGGCCCATGTTGGGCTTTTCTTTTATAAAAAATAAAGTAAATGAAGCGATAATAAAAAGAATAGCACTGTGCCCAAAATAAAAAGCCTGACAAAAATTTTCATAACGCTTGCTGCGTCCGTCCTACTCAGTACACCGAGTGATGCAAAACAAGTCGCAATCGTTATGGACGATATTGGTTATCATCAAGCAGATTTAAAAGCACTTCAGTTACCTGCAAATATTTCATTCGCAATCTTACCACATACGCCTTTTGCCGATGAGTTTGCACGCCGCGCTAACAAGCAAAATAAAGAACTCATTTTACATATGCCAATGGAAGCTGTGAGTGGTAAAGCCCTAGGACCGGGTGCCTTAACCAACGATATGAACAAAGAGCAGATCCAGAGCACCTTAAATAAAGCCCTAGATTCATATCCGCAAGTGACAGGTCTTAACAATCATATGGGGTCGTACTTAACACAAAAAGTAGTTCCCATGTCTTGGACGATGGAAGTATTACGAGAACGGAATTTATTCTTTTTAGATAGTAAAACAACTCGAGACAGCAAAGCGCAATATATGGCCAATCTATTTGGGGTAAATAATATTGCTCGCCATGTGTTTATAGATAATATTCCGACCGATAAGCAGATGCAATTTCGCTTGAACCAACTAATACGAATTGCGAAAAAACGAGGCTCGGCGGTTGCGATTGCCCATCCCTATCCTGAAACGCTTGCTTTTTTAAATGACGCATTACCTAAACTAAAAAACGAAGGCATCGAAGTGGTAAAAATATCCGAGCTCGTTGACTCTAAATACATCCAACTCGCTCAAAAGCAAACATCGTCTAATACCAATTCCGTTAAATAAAAAAAGCCGCAGTTACTAGGCAACCGCGGCTTTCTTATCGGGTTAAATAGCGTATTAGGCCATTAATCCTTGTAATTTTTTCATCGCTGATTTTTCTAATTGTCTAACACGCTCAGCCGAAACACTGTACTTTTGCGCAAGCTCTTGCAATGTTGCTTTGTCTTCGATAAGCCAACGAGCACGTATAATATCTTGTGAACGCTCATCAAGTGTATTCAGTGCTGCAAATAGGCGATTGTTTGAATCTTGCTGCCATTGCTGTTGCTCCACTTCTTCTGCAAGTTCAGAAGATTGGTCTGTTAAATACTGAACTGGTGAAAAATTGCCACTTGGCGCAGATTCATCTTCATCCGCATTTAAGTCAAATCCCATATCATGACTGCTCATACGCGCTTCCATTTCACGCACGTCTTTTTCAGACACACCCAGCTCAGTCGCAACCGTATTTACTTCTTCTTGATTAAACCAACCTAAACGCTTTTTATTTTTACGCAGGTTAAAAAATAATTTGCGCTGTGCTTTTGTCGTCGCAACCTTAACAATACGCCAATTTTTTAAAACAAATTCATGAATTTCAGCTTTAATCCAATGCACCGCGAATGATACTAAACGAACGCCCACATCAGGGTTAAAACGCTTAACAGCCTTCATTAGACCGATATTACCTTCTTGAATAAGGTCTGACTGAGGTAAACCATATCCAGAGTAACTTTTTGCTACATGAGCAACAAACCTTAAGTGAGACATGATCAATTGTTTTGCAGCTTGCAAATCACCACTTTCCTGTAGCTTTGTCGCTAATGCCTTTTCCTCTTCTGCGCTCAACATAGGAATACTGCTTACAGCTTGTAGATAGCCTTCAATACTACTACTTTGCTGTGGCACTGTTAGCGCTAGGGCATTAATCTCTTTGTTCATACTTCACCTCTTAAGGTTCATTTTTTTTGCAATTTTAGCACTCTTCCAACGAGAGTGCTAAGTTGAATTTACATGTTTTAAAAAAGAATACAAGGAAAAGTTTATGACAATTTGTTAAAAATAGTATTTAGCTAATAAAAACAAAAAGATATGAAGTAAATTTTTAACGCAAAGAAAAAGGCCACATTAAATTGTGGCCTAAATTTCATTTGGCTCAATTGCATCAATATAACGTTTTACTGATAAGTAAGAACCGAACAACCCAAGCGAAATAGCCAGTGATAATAAAACTAAAAACTCTGAAAAATTAAGTCCTTCAAGCGTAAAAGAGGCATGATAAACTCCAACAACATTTGCCACAGCACTATCGAGCCAAAAGATCATCAGCAATACCGATAAAAACGCGATAAAACCACCGACAATGCCATACCAAATCCCAGTCCATAAAAAAGGAGTTTGAATAAAATGATTTGTTGCGCCCACTAATTTCATTAGTTGGATTTCTTGCTTTTTATCCATTATTGAAAGGCGTATGGTGTTACCTATAATTAAAATAACTGAACTAAGTAGCAAGATCCCTATCGTAATAACACTTTCTTTTAATAAGCTAAGCAATGAATTTAAGCGCTCTAACCACTCGATATCCAATTTACCAAAGTCTACTTCGCGCTCTTTTTCCAATTTCGCCAACAAGTTTTGCGCCGTTTGCGGGCCACTAAACCCTGCATTTGGCGTTACAAGTACAACACTAGGTAATGGGTTTTTATCAAGATAATTGAGTGCTTCACCAAACCCAGATGCGAGTTTAAACTCTTCCAATGCTTGTGTTTTATTAATGAAAGAGACCGACTTAACTTCATTGTATAGAGAAATTCGCTTGATTACGCGCTGCGCTTGCTGCTCATCAACGTCTTCTTTTAAAAATAACGAAATTTCGGCCGCATTATCAAAACCACTACTGACTTTTTGTACATTTTTAACAACAACATATAATGTAGTCGGTAAAGTTAGACTCAGGCCCAACACGGCGATAGTCATTAGCGATGCCATTGGCGTACGCCATAACTCACCTAAGCTCTGCACGCCCTGTCGGAGAATATTCATTATTGTAAAATAAGCAGCCAACAGCGGTGTGCGACTCATATTGTCAGCTTGACTTTTTCGGCCTTTAAATAAAATACTCATTTAGACCTCATTAAGTAGCGGATCTTGAATTAACGATCCTGATTTTAATGTTAAGCTACGGTATTTCATGCGCGCAATCAACCCAAGATCATGAGTCGCGATTAATACAGTCGTCCCATGTTGATTAAACTCTTCGAACAACTTCAATATTTCAACAGACAACTCGGGGTCTAGATTACCGGTAGGTTCGTCGGCGAGCAAAATTGGTGGAGAATTGACAACAGCTCTGGCGATGCCCACTCGTTGTTGCTCGCCACCAGATAAGGTTTCAGGAAAACAACGTGCTTTGTTGAGCAAACCGACTTTATCTAACGCACCGGATACGCGTTTTTCAATATCTTTGCGATGGTTTCCGGCAATAATTAATGGCAACGCAACATTATCGAAAACACAATAGCGATCGAGTAAACGGTGATTTTGGAAAATAACGCCAATATCACGGCGTACAAATGGAATTTGTTTTTGCGTCACTTTGTTTAGCGACACACCATTTATAAAAATCTCACCTGCTGAGGGGCGCTCCATCAAACTAATTAACTTGAGCAACGTACTTTTGCCGGCGCCACTATGGCCGGTTAAAAAAGCAAGTTCACCGGCTTGCAAATGAAAATCGACTTTTTCAATCGCTTTATGACCTCCGGTATAGGTCTTACTAACCTGCTGAAATTTTATCATTTTTATCTATCACGCAGTAAAAAGGGGCCCTGCCCCTTATCCTTGTTATTCACTAAATAGTGCGTTTATAAAATCATCACTATTAAATTCTCTTAAATCGTCAATCCCTTCACCAACACCAATATAACGAATCGGGATATTAAATTTATCAGCTACAGCAAAAATCACCCCACCTTTAGCGGTTCCATCAAGTTTAGTTAAACTTATCCCTGTTAAGCCTACGGCTTGGTCAAATAATTTAACTTGGCTAATTGCATTTTGCCCAGTGCCTGCATCAATAGTTAACATTACTTCGTGAGGTGCATCCACATCAAGTTTTTTCATAACACGTGCGATTTTTTCAAGCTCTTGCATTAAATGATCTTTGTTTTGCAATCTGCCCGCGGTATCTGCAATAAGTACATCCACGTTACGCGCCTTTGCAGCCTGTAAGGCATCAAACACAACAGAAGCACTATCAGCACCAGTGTGTTGTGCTATGACTGGAATATCGTTGCGCTCTCCCCAAACTTGTAATTGTTCGACGGCTGCGGCTCTAAAGGTATCCCCAGCCGCCAACATAACCGACTTACCTTGATTTTGGTACTGTTTAGCAAGCTTACCAATTGTAGTCGTTTTACCAACACCGTTAACGCCGACCATGAGAATAACAAATGGCCCATCACTTTTTTCCATTTCCAGCGGTTTTTCAGCCGCTTTCAACATTTCAGCCATTTCGCCTTTTAGCAATTCGTATAACGCTTCACCGTCTTTAAGCTGTTTGCGATCCGCCATATCTGTTAACTTATCGATAAGCTTTACCGTTGTATCAACCCCAACATCAGCGGTCAATAGTTGCGTTTCAAGCTCTTCAAATAAATCATCATCAATTTTTTTGCCAGAAAATATGCCCGCAAAACCTGAGCCAATATTCTGCTTAGTTTTAATTAAGCCTTGCTTTAACCGTTTAAAAAAACCGACTTTTTCTTTCTTGGGCTTTTCTTGCTTCGCTTTTTCCGCCGCCTCAGCTGCTAAACGCTCTTGCTCTGCTTTTTCCGCCGCCTCTACTGCTAAGCGCTCTTGCTCTGCTTTTTCCGCCGCCTCTAATGCTAAACGTTCTTGCTCGGCTTTTTCCGCCGCCTCAGCTGCTAAACGCTCTTGCTCTGCTCTTTCCGCCGCCTCTACTGCTAAGCGCTCTTGCTCTGCTTTTTCCGCCGCCTCTAATGCTAAACGTGCTTGCTCTGCTTTTTCCGCCGCCTCAGCTGCTAAGCGCTCTTGCTCTGCTTTTTCCGCCGCCTCTAATGCTAAACGTTCTTGCTCGGCTTTTTCCGCCGCCTCTAATGCTAAACGTTCTTGCTCGGCTTTTTCTGCCGCCTCAGCTGCTAAACGTGCTTGCTCTGCTTTTTCCGCCGCCTCAGCTGCTAAACGCTCTTGCTCTGCTCTTTCCGCCGCCTCTACTGCTAAGCGCTCTTGCTCTGCTTTTTCCGCCGCCTCTAATGCTAAACGTGCTTGCTCTGCTTTTTCCGCCGCCTCAGCTGCTAAACGTTCTTGCTCAGCTTTTTCCGCCGCCTCAGCTGCTAAACGTGCTTGCTCGGCTTTTTCCGCCGCCTCAGCTGCTAAACGCTCTTGCTCTGCTTTTTCCGCCGCCTCAGCTGCTAAACGCTCTTGCTCCGCTTTTTCCGCCGCTTCTGCTTCGAGACGTTCTTTCTCGACTTGAGCCGCAATTTCTTTCTTTTCTAATTCACTTTGCTGCTCTTGTTCTTTTTTGCCAAACCCGAGCCAAGATAAAATTTTACTTTTTGCCATTAGAATTAATTACCGGTATCTAAAATCTGATAAACTATAAAACTGCGTCAATCTTAACATTTAAAGCAGAAAATGAACAAAGTCACTTGATGCTTTTTATAAATAAATACAGTGAACCTTTTAAATGAAACGTAAAAAAGCAAGTAACGCCTCACATAGTAGTGGCCAGATCCGCATTATTGGGGGCCAGTATCGTTCACGGAAATTAAAAGTTCACGATATTGAGGGATTAAGACCGACCACAGATAGAGTCAAAGAAACGGTGTTTAATTGGTTAATGAATGATGTAGCAAACGCCCTAGTACTTGATTGTTTTGCTGGTTCTGGCGGATTGGGATTTGAAGCTTTATCACGTTATGCACAGCAAGTAACCTTTATTGAGAAGTCTCAACAAGCAAGCCGTCAATTAGTTGAAAACATCAAAATACTAAAAGCAGCAAACGCGAACGTGATCGAAAATGACTGCCTCACTGCGCTATCAAAAATAACAAACCCATTCGACCTAGTTTTTATTGACCCGCCATTTCGTAAAGGGCTAGCACAACTATGTTGCGACTCACTTGGCCAACGTCAATTATTAAAACGAGGCGCACTCATTTATATCGAGGTCGAGAGTGAGCTTCCTGCGCTAAAATTACCTGAGAACTGGCAACAGATTAAGTGCAAAGAAGCTGGGCAAGTCCGTTTCGAACTTTGGCAAGTAAACTAAACGTAACTATGCTATTGCGTTAGTCTATTTCAATACCGATATTGGTTTGCTTGTCAGATAACGCGAGTTGCTTAAGTTCTTTAACGGACTCCGAAGTAATCCGTTCTTGCGATTCGCTGCACGCGATCAGCTCAGCTAATACGTCAATTTCATACTGCATTAATGGATGGTTACGAATCGCTTTATTATCTGCCAAAATATCATCGCAAGTTAACTGATACTCGATAAACTTAGCCACTGACGCTTGCGATATTTTGCTGACATTTAAAAACTCACTACTATCTTTGCTCATCATGCCATTGAGTAATGTGATTAAGGCGGTACATACATCAATTGCTGGATAAACTCCAAACATATCAAAGTCGTTTAATTCAGGGGTATTATTTTCAACTTTATCAACAAGTTTTTCTAAACTAATTTTACTTTTAGGTAGAGCTAGTTTTTCCCAAATTGAGTTAAGCACACTGCGTAGTTCATGGGCACTGCCAAACTCAGTCGCATCTGAAAATAGCATATAGTTTGGAAGCATTCGCTCCAAAATAGCTGCAGCAAGCGTAGCTTGTTGCAAATAATTTAGCTCACGAAAGCGTTGAAAGTTATTTGGTCGATTCATTTTTTTCTGTCGAGCATAACCAGCATATCTCAAAACTGCTCGCATTTGGCTCATCGCAGTTTTGGCACCGCCAATCATCTCCTAAGGATTGCTGTTGCGTATATTCTAGCAAGATTTGCTTGGCTAGGGGCAGTTTAATTTGATAAACAAGCAAGGTAATTTGTGTTTCTGGGGCGGGAATGTCTCCTATCGCGCCATTTAAGGCCTCGCCTTGCAATCGCACCCGGATCTGTTGCTGCTCCATCCACCCTTTAATTAGGTTTGCTTCGATTGAATTACTCACTGAGCAAAGCGAAACCCAATTAAACGGGGAGGTATTACAAGTCATGGCCTTTAAATTCCAGCAATAGCCTATTGAGACAGCTGCTTTTGTGCATATTCAAATTTAAGCTTAAATTCAGTCACCTTGGCTTCAAGCTCTTCAATCCGGTCTGTGAGCCCTAAATTCTCATTTCGAATTGACTCATAGGCACCTCGAGCTTGCTGCGACTCTTTTTCTAAGCGTGACAACAAGCTTGTGTTTCGCCCTTGTTCTAAGTTAAGTGCTGAATCTTGCTGTTCTAATTGCTTTTTCAAACGCCCAACAAGCTTTTCAGACTCTTCTTTCATTGAGCTGATATTCGCAAGTTCGGTTTCAAATTCCTTTTCTTTTTCTTCAAAATCTGACACCTGAGCTACACTCACAGCCAACTGTTGACGAAGCTCTTCAGTTTCATTGTTAAATCCTTTTTTCAAGTCATTGAAACGACCATCATGTTCTTCAACAAGCTGCTCTAGCTTTTCTTTATATGTCAGGTTTTCTTGGCGCATTTGCTCAAGCTCAGTGCTCATCGCCTTGTTTTGCTGTTCCGCCTTCGCGAAATCGACACTCTGTTCTTCAAGTTTCTTTTGTGTTTCTTCACTGCGAGTACGGCTTTGTGAGATAGACTCTTTCAACGCCGCCAGTTCATTAACTTGGCTTTCACTGTCACTATAAGCTTGTGTAAGTTCTTCTTTTAATGCATCAACCTGTTCTTTCAGCTCGTTTGACGCATTTTCTGATTCAGTTAACTTTTGCGCATTATTATTTTCACGCTCTGTCAGCGCTTTTTTTAACTCGGCAATAATTTTGCCGTTGTCGTCGCTCTCTTTGCGTCTTTCGTCAAACAATTGCTTTAATTTAGTCGATTGAATTTGATTTTGTTCTTTTTGTTTTTCTAAAGCGCTTTCTGCCTGCTGCAGTTTTTCACTGAGAACCGACGCTTTTTCGTTTTCTTCACTTGATTGTTTTGACTCAACTTCGAGTTGTTTCGTTGCTTCTTTCTCCGCCTTTAAAAGCTCAGTTAACTCTTCAATTTTATTATTTTTTTCATCTAATTTTTCGTCGAGCAATGCGATGTGCTGGCTGCTTTTTTGATGCGCTGAATTAACTTCGCTAAGCTTTTTTTGTAATTCTTCAAGCTGCTCGTCTTCTTCACTTTGATGTTGCACCATGGCCGCTTGATGGCCTTTTTCCAATGCTTGTTGGGCCGCACTTAAAAGAGAAGCTTGTATAAATGGCGTTAGATTTGTTGCAAACTGTTGTGACAATTCAGCGATATATGGGTGTTCATATTCAATTGCATCAGCAAATTGCTGTTCAATTTCACTTGCTGATGAATCAACCTGTTTACTTGCTGCTTCAAACGTATCATTTGGTGACAGTTCTACTAGCGCTTTTATTACATCAGCGAGCTGTATGCCCTGAGATCCACCCATTTTTCCCCCTAGAATTTACAATTCTTATTATTATGTACAAAATACCAAATTGACCCATGGGTTTGTCAATATAGTGTTAATCTCATCCTACCTTTTAGTGTAGTCAAAATAGGATGTTTTTTTCAGCTAATCTATTAAAAAATAGCGCCAACTTAACTTTAACTATTACAATTAATAGCTTAGTCTATCTCACAAATAGAGTTTAGTGAACATCACTTATTTAAAAAGAATAAAATACGTCTTTATTACTAATTAACTTTTTTGCAAAGAGTCACTATGAATATAAGTCTCGACCTCACTACACCCGCATTGTTGTTTCCAGCAATCTCTCTGCTCCTTCTTGCTTACACCAATCGCTTTTTGGTACTTGCCCAATTAATTCGCCAATTGAACTCACGCGAGGCAGACACCTTACGCCCGATGGTCAAACAGCAAATCTCTAATTTACGACAACGAATCAAACTGATAAGAACAATGCAATTTTACGGTGTCACATCATTTTTACTGTGCACAGCTGCCATGTTCGCTGTTTTTACTCATTTTAATTTACTCGGTACTGCTTTATTTGGTTTGAGTTTACTGTGCTTACTCTATTCACTAATCGTTTCTTTATACGAAATTTACATCTCTTGTGACGCTATCGAAATTGAACTCAACACGATTGAGAATAAGCCTGAAGAAAAGTAAATATTGGTTTTTTGCAATAGTTAAAAAATAGCTTCTATACTAAAAGTACATAAATACAATTAGGTTAAGTTTTGTGAATGATTTTCTGTTTGCAGACGATACGCAAAGTAATAATGAATCAAAGCCTATTCATGATTCAGGATGGGACGTATTGGTTGTTGATGATGAAGAAGATATTCATCAAGTCACCAAGCTTGTTTTAAGTGGCTTTCAATTTGAAGATAAACCGCTCAGGTTTCATCACGCATACTCAGCGCAAGAAGCAATTGAGAAAATAAACGCATTAGACAACATTGCAGTTGGACTGGTTGACGTTGTTATGGAAACCAACCATGCAGGCCTTGATCTGATCCGCTTTATCCGTGAAGACGCTGAAAATCATGACATTCGTCTTATTTTGCGCACTGGACAACCGGGTGAAGCACCAGAAGAATCAGTGATTAGAGATTACGATATTAATGACTATAAAAATAAAACTGAGCTCACCGCGATAAAGCTAAAAACCTTACTTTATTCTGCTTTACGCGCTTACCGAGACATTCAAACAATTGAAAAGCACAAACAAGGCCTCGAAAAAATTATTAATGCTTCCGCCAAGTTTTTAGAATGCGATACAGTGAATCAATTTGCCTCATCCATACTCGAACATGTGTCAGGAGTTATGGGTTTACAAGACAATGAAATTTACTGCGCTGCTGCAGTTAACTCTCAAAATGACGATGCCACCGCATTTAAGTTACTTGCGCATACAGGTGCGCTTGACGAGCAACCAACCAACCGCGTTTCAGGTCACGATATCCCGCAAAATGTGAGCAATTTATTTGAGCAAGCACATATAAAGAAAAGTTCATTTAAAAACAATAAAGAATTTGTCGGCTATTTTCCAATTAAAGGCGGCTTAGAAACCATGCTTTATGTGAATAAATCGTCCGATTTACAGAGCTCAGATCATCAATTGCTAGAGTTTTTTGCAAATAATATTGCCCTTGCATATGACAATTTAAGACTAAGAGAAGTGATTCGCGAGTCACAAAAAGAACTCTCGTATATACTCGGCGAAGCCGTCGAAAAAAGAAGTAAAGAAACTGGCAGCCACGTTAAACGCGTCGCTCACTACAGTTACCTACTCGCTCGCAAATATGGACTTACGGACTACGAGGCCGAAATTATAAAATTAGCGTCGCCGCTTCACGACATTGGTAAGATTTCAATTCCTGATCAAATTCTCAATAAACCAGGAAAGCATGATGCTGAAGAATGGGAAATAATGCAATCGCACGCCGCAATTGGCTACGATATTTTGCGAAATTCAAATAATGAGATATTAAAGCAAGGTGCGATTATCGCATATCATCATCATGAAAAGTGGGATGGTTCAGGCTACCCCCAGCAGCTTAAAGGGTATGATATTGATATATCAGGCCGCATCACCGCACTTGCAGATGTATTTGACGCTTTAGGCAGTGACAGATGCTATAAAAAAGCCTGGCCGCTCGATAAAATTATTGACTTACTCAATGAAGAGCGCGGAAAACATTTTGAACCCAAATTAATCGACTTATTTCTTAACAACTTAGACCAGTTCCTTGAAATCAGAGATAGTTTTCCAGATTAAGTCATAAAATAGTATTAAAATTATAAATTATAGTAAAAAATTATCAATTTAAGATTGTGATTGTACCTGTTTTATGTTGATATAAATTAGTTTAATTTACTAGACGTTACTAAAAATAGAGACAATGAGATTTCATTTCGCTAGTAGCATTATTGGAGTTCTTTTAACAAGGTTTAAACCTTGCATCTTACATCACTTACAAAGAGGGAATATAAAGTGAGATTGGAACAATTTGAGCAGTTTATTGCTCTAGGACGTTATCAGCATTTCAGACAAGCGGCCGAGCATTGTGGCTTAAGCACTTCAGCTTTAACAAGAAGTATTCAAACACTAGAACAAGATCTCAACTGCCAGTTGGTGACAAGATCAACACGTTCAGTTGCGCTCACCGAAGCTGGTGAAACTTTTTTGCAATACTGCCATCAGTGTTTAGACTCTCATGAAATGCTAAAGCAAAAGCTACAACGTTTTTCAGGTAATGATTTAGGTAAAATTAAAGTTGGATATTGCACAAATGCCACAGCGATTGTTCCCCAAGCAATCGGGAAATTTATGCAACAGTACCCTTCCGTCAGCGTTGAAATGCATTTACAAGAAAAGAGTACCCTAGCCGAACGACTTAAATCAGGTAGTATTGATTTGGCTGTCTATTCAAATGAGTTAGCGTCAACTGGTGATGATACAATTAAACTACCGGACCAAGTTGTCATGTTTTGCCATCAGTCTCACCCATTAGCTTGTGAGCTCAATATCGCACATGGCAGCTTATTACAGTTCCCGTTACTTGCGTGTATGTCGAACAGTAGTAAAGTTGTTAATATGATTGAAGATGTTGCTACCTCGTTAAATAAGAAAGGCAGTTTTAAACTCGGCACGTTTGAACAGGTAGTCAATGGCATTACCAATTCAAATACAATTGCCGTATGTGGCATCGAGCATCGCAATGAAATTATCCAGCGCGAAGATCTGGTAATTCTAGAGCCCGATTTACGTGATTCAAGCTTAAACTTAGCGATGAAAGTGTCTCAGGAATTAATAAGCCAACCGAGTATTAACCAACTGGTGAACTTTATCACTCAAGAAGCTAGCAACCAACCTGAGATAAAGCTAAAACAATTTACAATATAGCTTTTCGCCTTCATAGGCCGTTTGTTATTATTGCATAGAACGACTAATACAAATGGCCATTATGAACTCTATAGATTTTGATTTCTCACTCAGCATTGAACAAATACTCGATCAAATTGCCGAACGAGGCTATGCCATTGTCGAAAATGCGATTGACAAAGAATGTATTGACGCCTTGTTAGCACAAGCACAATCTGAGCATAGTGAGTTTGTAACCGCTAAAATAGGCCGCCAAAGCCAACTTACCGAAGCAACCTCAATTCGCAGCGACAAAACTAAATGGCTTAACGGAAGTTCACTTGCAGAGCAAACCTATTTAGACAAAATGGAACAATTACGTTGCCTTATCAATCGACATTTTTACCTTGGTCTTTTTGACTATGAATGCCATTTTGCTCGATACAATAAGGGTGACTTTTACAAAAAGCACTTAGACGCTTTCAAGGGCCGTTCAAATCGTGTATTTACCACAGTGCTCTATCTCAATACGCCAGAAACAGGGGGCGAACTTGGTATTTATTGCGACGACAAAGACGAATTAATCGAAAAGATCCCGCCTCGCGCTGGCACCTTAGTATGCTTTGAAAGCGAACGTTTTCCTCACCAAGTATTCACAGCATCAGACGTACGCTATTCTATCGCAGGCTGGTTTAGAAAAAATAATTCAATTTCAGGTATGGTAGACCCAAGCAGCTAAAAGTCAGCAAGAGGCATATCATTATGACGATATGCCATGCTATTTTTTAGCACTAGAAGGTAGTAATAAAAATCGCGCTAAACATCACCAAGCCGACATAATTATTGTTCAAAAACGCTTTAAAACACGCGTCCCGATCACGTCGTTTAATGAGTCGCTGTTGATATACAAAAAGGCCTAAGCAAATTAAAATTGCAGCATCATAAACCAAGCCCAAGTGATAATAGTAACCAATATAAACAAATAGTAATAAAGTTACTAACTGTAAAATCGCAATCGCCAGTTTGTCAAAGCGACCGAATAAAATGGCCGTTGACTTAACACCTATTTTGACATCATCGTCTCTGTCCACCATGCCGTACATCGTATCATAGGCGACCGTCCATACTAAGTTTGCCGCATAGAGCACCCAAGCAATCGTTGGAATAGACGAAGTGGTTGCCATATATGCCATTGGTATCGACCAACTAAAGGCCGCTCCTAATACAACTTGGGGTAAATGCGTATATCGCTTCATAAAGGGGTAACAAAAAGCGAGTAACAATGCACCGAATGACAATAAAATGGTTTGCCAATTGAGCATCAGCACAAGCCCAAAGGCAACTGCGATGAGTCCAATGAAGAGCGTAATTGCCTCTTTTGAGGTGACCTTGCCACTGGCCAAAGGTCGTGCTTGTGTGCGCTTCACTTTGCCGTCTACACGTCGATCTGCATAATCATTAATGACGCAGCCAGCACTTCGCATCACAAAAACACCGAGCGAAAAAACTAACAGGAAAGTCCAACTTGGCATCGTTTGATTCGCCAGCCACAAAGCCCAATAGGTAGGCCAAAGTAACAACAAGGTACCAATCGGCTTATCTGTGCGCATCAACTGCTTATAGTAAAGAATATTTTTAGTATGTAACATAAACTAAAATACTCCAGGTAAAAATGTTTCACTCACCATTAATTTAACACCATGTAGTGAAAAAACACTGCGCCGAGACCAAATTGATTGCTCGTTGAATCCAAAGCGTGTTAACAACCCCATTAATTCGCTATCACAGCCAAATTGTGTGACTTCAATATTGTGGCGACGCAATTCAGCATGTTTAAAGATATATTCACCTAATGGTTTATTGCCGAGATTAAGCAAATGAGCATCTTCATTCAGGAATCGCGTTGGGATCCAGCTTTGTGCATAAACTCGTGCTACGCTATCGCCATACAAAATTACTTCGCGACACAGTGCTTTTTCCGGTGTGACACCTAACACACTCGCTTGCTCAGAGTTTAATTTAATCTCTTTTTCACTCAGCACTTCTACTGCAAAGTTGACGTATTGATTTTTTAGTTTCGCGGTCAACGAGCCTGAGTCCAATAACCAACTTTGTTGTATTACAGATAAGTCTGAAAAGTTTTGTGTCCAATCGGAAGTAATATTTAATGGGTAACGTTGCACAGTATTTAAATAGCTTAATAATATCGCGCATATCATACCATTAACCAGCCTCTTTAAGCCATTCCGTAAAATAGCATCTATCATCGATAGTGAAACAACCTAAAAATAGTAATTCAGTTTAATTTTGCTGGACTATAATTTAAATAACCATGTAGTATTCATATATCTCTTAACTATTAACAAAGGGTTGCAAAACAATGCGCTATATTGCGGCATTTATACTGATGTGTACTTTTTTAGGCGCCAACTCAAAAGTGTACGCAGCATCTAATTTTGGTTACTTCGGTTTTGAGCCTGATATAATTACGAACTACATAAACCCGTCTGCTAAAAAGCTCGGTTATGTACGTATCACGGTAGAGCTTATGCTAAAAGACATGGAAAACGCCGAGGTCGTTGAGCATCATTCTCCACTATTACGGGATGCGATTGTTGAAATATTTAGTAAAGAACCTGAGGACCGGGTTAAATCGCTCACGGGACGTGAAGAGATTCGACAAAAGTGTATCGATAAACTGAAAGAATTACTTAAAGCAGAAACAGGGCAAGAGATTGTCCATGACGTTTTGTTTACGAAATACTTATACAATTAAATTCGCCTTGTTAAAAAGCTGACAGTAATACCAATTTCATCAATAGTTAATGATATTGGTATAAATCAGCTTTTCTTTATCAAAGACGTACTATAAGCACATATCATACCTGATAAAAGCCCTGCTAAATGAGCCCAATTTGCCATACTCACGAATAACACATCAGCGAAACCGAGTACCATCCACACCAGCATGAATCCAACAACACCTTGTCCAATACCGAGCCCCGATGTTGGTCGCAAATAGCCATATATCCAGCAAAAGCCTAATAAGCCGTAAACAACCCCCGATAAACCGCCAAAGTTTTCACTGACCATTATGTACTGTAACCAACTACTGCATAATGCGGTCATCACAAAAACTATCAACAGTGTTTTATGCCCTAGCTGAGCAACCACGCGTTCACCGAGATATAACCACCACATCAAATTAAACACCAGATGAATCGCCGAAAAATGCATCACTGTTGGTGTAAACCATGACACTGGTTGAGCCGCCTTAAACGACAAAAGTGCATAAAGGTTATCAAAATAACCCAATAAAAAACCGCCATAGATGGCCACACTGATAACTGCCACTAGCTGAATGAGCGGGCTTAGTTTTAAAAAACGTGGTACTAAGTTTAATGACTGAGTTTGATATTTAAAAAGAGGTTTTGTCGTCCCGGTCTGCCATGATGCAGCTAAGTATTTTTCATCATTCGGGTTTTCACAAAATGCGGCATATTCATTGCGCGCACGCTGCATATCATTGGACGGAACAAAAATCGCCACCGAATTTGAAGTACCTGCGGTTAACTGACCTTCAATGCCAATAGTGCGCAAGTAATCAACAAAGGCCTGCGCAACACGCACGTTATCGAGCTCACAGAGTAATTCCATTAGGCTGTTTCTATATTATCCGATTGAGTTTGACGCCATGCCTCAAAGCCACCGTCCATCGAATAAACATCCTCAAACCCTTGTTGTACTAAATAGTTTGCCGCGCTTTGTGAACTAATCCCGTGATAACACACCACGATGATCGGTTGTTCATAGTCCTTTTCATTTAAAAATCGCGGTAAATTTTCATTTGATAAATGTTCTGCGCCTGGAATATGGCCACTAGCAAATGTATTAGCATCGCGAATATCAACAACCACCAGCTCGTCATTAGATAACATTAAAGCAGTGTCTGCGACCGAAATATGTTTAAATGCCATGGAAACCTCAAATAAAAAACGGGAGTAAAAACTCCCGTTATCATATCATAGTCAAACGACTCTAATCCCAGTTTAAAATAACTTTTCCAGATTGACCTGAGATCATGGTGTCAAAGCCAGTTTGGAATTCATCAACACTATATTGGTGTGTGATGATTGGGTCGAGATTTAAACCAGATTGAATCAAGCTCGCCATCTTATACCAGGTCTCAAACATTTCGCGGCCATATATGCCTTTGATTACGAGTCCTTTAAAGATTACTTGGTTCCAATCTACCGCCATATCTGACGGCGGAATACCCAACATGGCAATTTTACCACCATGATTCATATTGTTGAGCATACTATTAAATGCCGAAGGAACGCCTGACATTTCAAGGCCTACATCAAATCCTTCAGTCATGCCGAGCTCGTTCATCACATCTTCAAGCTTTTCATTTGCCACATTGACGGCGCGCGTTGCCCCCATGGTTTTTGCAAGCTCTAAGCGATAGTCGTTGACGTCTGTAATTACAACATGACGCGCACCAACATGTTTTGCAACTGCGGCTGCCATAATCCCAATCGGACCTGCACCAGTAATTAATACATCTTCGCCCACCAAGTCAAATGACAGTGCGGTGTGAACCGCATTACCAAACGGGTCAAAAATTGACGCAAGTTCATCTGAAATATTATCTGGGATCTTAAATGCATTATAGGCTGGGATCACGAGGTATTCAGCAAATGCTCCCTCGCGATTCACGCCAACCCCGACCGTGTTGCGGCATAGGTGCACACGCCCTGCGCGGCAGTTACGGCAGTGACCGCACGTAATATGGCCTTCACCCGATACGCGGTCACCCACTTTAAAACCACGGACTTCTTGGCCCATATCGACAACTTCGCCGACATATTCATGACCTACAACCATAGGTACAGGAATGGTATTTTGTGACCACTCATCCCATTTATAAATATGAACATCAGTTCCGCAAATCGCCGTTTTGCGTATTTTAATTAACAGGTCATTATGGCCAACTTCTGGTTTCTCAACCTCCGTCATCCAGATTCCGGCTTCAGGCTTTAATTTTGATAGTGCTTTCATGTTCTATCTCACTCAAATAATGGCGAATAGCCTAGTTAATCACACCGAGCTCTTTACCAATACGCGTAAATGCAGCAATCGCCGTGTCCAGCTGTTCTTTGGTGTGTGCAGCAGAAATTTGCGTACGAATACGGGCTTGCCCTTTAGGTACAACAGGGAAAGAGAATCCAGTAACGTAAATGCCTTCAGCAAGTAGTTTGTCCGCCATATCCGAAGCTAATTTCGCATCGCCTAACATCACAGGGATAATGGCATGGTCTTTACCCGCACAAGTGAAGCCAACAGCTTCCATTTGCTCGCGGAAATAAGCCGCATTTTGCCAAAGCGTGTCACGTAACTCTTTACCATCAGCAAGCATATCGAGCACTTTAATCGATGCTGTCACAATTGACGGCGCTAATGAATTTGAAAATAAGTAAGGGCGTGAGCGTTGACGTAACCACTCAACAATTTCAGCTTTACCTGAAGTATAACCACCTGAAGCACCACCTAGCGCTTTACCCAATGTGCCTGTAATAATATCAACACGATCCATAACATTGCAGTATTCTGGTGTACCACAGCCATTTTCACCAACAAAACCAACCGCGTGAGAATCATCAACCATGACTAATGCATCATACTTATCAGCTAAGTCACATACTGCGGCTAAATTACAAATCACACCGTCCATTGAGAACACACCATCAGTCGCAATCAATTTAGTTTTTGCGCCGGCTTCATCTGCCGCTTTTAATTGTGCTTCAAGGTCTGCCATATCATTATTGGCATAGCGGAAACGCTTCGCTTTACATAAACGCACACCATCGATAATCGACGCATGATTTAGTGCATCTGAAATAATTGCATCTTCAGGGCCTAAAATCGTTTCAAATAGACCCGCGTTTGCGTCAAAGCAAGAAGAGTACAAAATAGTGTCTTCTGTTTTTAAGAATGCACTAATTTTCGTTTCAAGCGTTTTATGGATATCTTGAGTACCACAGATAAAGCGCACCGACGCAACACCAAAACCGTGATCATTTAAACCTTGTTGCGCAGCTTCAATTAGGCTTGGGTGATTTGCCAAGCCTAGGTAATTATTGGCACAAAAGTTAATGACTTTATCGCCCGAGGCGACTTCAATCTCAGCTTGCTGCTGAGACGTAATCACGCGTTCGTTTTTATACAAACCATCTTGTTTTACTTGTTCGATTTGCCCTTTTAGCTGATCGAAAAATGCAGATGCTCTCATCTGTTGTCTCCAAAATTTGAACAGGTAGTCACTCGCTTTGTAGGTAAGCCTACAAATCATGCGTTATATTGTAAAAGTTTAGTGCCTAAAAAGCACTTATTCTGAGTAAATGATAAATCAAATAGGATGCTTATCTGGTCGCATCAGCTAATGAAGACCATACTTGGTCTGCTTGTGCTAGTTCCTCGTCACTTAATGCCTGACCTGAATTGACTAAAATAGTGTGGCCAATATTGGCACGCTTGGCCGCTTGAATATCAGAAAGTTTGTCGCCAACCATCACGCTTTGTGCAGGATCGATATCAAACTCATCAATCGCTTGCAAGAGCATGCCAGGTGCTGGTTTTCGACACTGGCAATCGGTTAAATAGTCTGGTTGTGCGTTGCGCGGATGATGCGGGCAAAAATAGACCTGGCTAATTTCGCAGTCTTGTTCTTTAAACTGCGCCGTCATCCAATCTGTTAATTGAGCAAACTGCGCTTCGCTGTAATAACCTCGGCCGATGCCAGATTGGTTAGTCACCACAATTAGTAGATAGCCTTGTTCTTTAAAATAGCGACAGGCATCAAATACACCATCGATAAATTCAAACTCTTCTATTTTGTGAACATAGGCATGATCGCGGTTAATCACCCCATCACGGTCTAAAAAAACGGCTTTATTCTTCATAAATTGTGCTCATTGCATACGTGATCAAACATGGTTTTAACGGCATCAACTGAAATGTCAGCCATTAAGTTAGCACCCTTTACGCGCGTACCCCAAGGTAGTTCTTCGGCATTTTTTCGGCGTTGTTGTACTAAGTGCTGATGATACACTTCAACCACATAATCTTGGTATAAATATGGTCCTGTGCGAGCTGGGTTCGAGTGAGCATACAAACCAATCACGGGCGTATTCACTGTGACCGCCATATGCGCAGGCCCAGTATCAGGCGCAAGTACTAACTTCGCCTTATCTAACACGCATAACAACTGCTTTAAACTGGTTTTCCCTACCAAATTGAGAACACTGCAGTTAACACTGTCAATTATTTTCTGAGCAAGTTGCAGCTCCATCTCCGTAGGACCGCCCGTGATCACGACCTCAAATCCGCGTTGATGTGCATAATCTGCTATCAATGCATAGCGCTCTGCAAGCCAATTTCGCTCTGCTTTGCTTGCGGCAGGAGAAATTACAAAAATATTATCTCGACCCGCAAGCAATTTATTTGCAACATACTGGTCGTCTGTTGTTGTCGGTATGTGCCATTTAGGTTCGTAATACGGCACACCAATCGCTTGTGCAAATGCCCGAAAACCTTCTAATACATGCGCTTCTTTTTGCGCCTTTATTCGTTTATTTGTAAATAAATAATGACCTTCTTTTGCACGGTGCCAATCAAAACCAACTTTCACTTTTGCAGGAATACATTTTGCGGCAATATTCGCTCTTAGCGCGACTTGCATATGTAAAAGCACATCAAAAGAGCGTCTAGCAAACTGTTCACGCAATGCCGAATAAGCTTTTTTTCCTTGCTTTTTATCGAAAATAACAAATTCGACCCCAGGTATATCAGCCAATAACATAGCTTCAACTTTCCCTATTACCCAGGTAATATTCGCTTTAGGATAATGAGCTTGGATCGCTTGTACAGCAGATACAGCGTGACATACATCACCAATAGCCGATAAACGCAAAATGCAAATATCGTTAGGTTGTTCCGTTAATACCACTGCGAGCCTATTTATCTAGAATAATTGGGGTGCAGTTTAACTTAATTTATAATCTAGCCCAACTTGTTATAATCAGAAGCCGATAAAAAGTAACCCTGACAGAATATGCTTAAGATCACATCGTCAAAAAACACTACGCTGCTGACAAAAAGCGACAACAATTTGCCAATTACCATAAACTGGTTTAATCCCGACTATTGGCAAGAGCAAAACGCAATCGTTAATAAAAAAGTAGGTCGCGCACCAACTTGGTTTTTTAAATTTGAAGGCGGGGTCGGTGTGTTAAGGCATTACTGGCGCGGCGGTTTAATTGGCAAAATATTAAGTGATCAGTATCTCTATACAGGTATAAAAGCCACGCGCACCTATCGCGAATTTTTACTTTTGTGTCAACTCGAAGAGTTAGATTTGCCTGTCTCAAAGCCTATTGCAGCAAAAATCACTCGCGACAAATATATCTATCGTGGTGATCTCATTACACATGCCATTTCCCAAAGCCAAAGCGTACTCGATCTAATAAAGCAAAAGCCAATAACCGATGAATTATGGGTAAACATCGCACACACCATCGCGCAGTTTCATAATCACGGTGTCAATCACGCAGATCTCAATATAAACAATATCTTAATCGACGACACATTAAAGGTTTATCTGATTGATTTTGATCGAGGAACCTTGAATACACCGAGCCAATCAATTTCAAAAAATAATATCGACAGATTAAAACGCTCGTTGTTAAAAGAAGAAAAACGTAATTCAACATTTTTTTGGCAAGAAGCTAATTGGCAAACATTTATCAACGCCTACCGCGATGCATTAGAGTATCAGTTTTAAAATGATGCGCAGCACAGTGCGCATCATTAAACTCAAATATTGAAATTAATTAGCTTGAATTTTACGGATCACATTGGATGTTGAGCAACCATTGACAAATTCCAGCACTTCAACCTGACCGCCATTTGCCAATACAAAGTCAGCGCCAGCAATTTGTGATACTTTGTAGTCGCCTCCTTTTACTAAAACATCCGGTTTAACCTTTTCGATCAACTTCGCTGGCGTATCGTTTTCTGACACGCAACCAAACGGGATCACCCAATCAACGGATGCCAATGCTGCAATCACAGTAGCACGTTCATCAAGTGGGTTAATTGGGCGCTCTGCACCTTTTAATCGCGCAATCGATTCATCATTATTTAAACCAACCACCAGTTTATCACCGCGCGCTTTTGCCTGCGCGAGATAACGCACATGTCCTGCATGTAAAATATCAAAGCAGCCGTTGGTGAATACGATTTTTTCACCGCGTTGGCGCGCAAGCTCTATGTGGTGCAATACTTCATCGGCGGGCGCCTGATACTGTTCACCGGTTTCGCGTAAATACTGGGTCAGTTTTGCTCCTAACTCTTCTGGCGATACAGTCGCCGCTCCAAGTTTTGCAACCACAAGACCTGCTGCAACATTTGCAACTTCAACGGCCTGTGCCGTCGGCATACCGGTCCCTAACATAACAGCCAGTGTTGCAATGACGGTATCACCGGCGCCAGTCACATCAGCTACTTCGCGAACTTGGGCAGGAAAATCAAACTTTTCATTGGATGTAATTAACGACATGCCTTGCTCAGAACGCGTTAATAACATCGCACCAATACCTGATTTAGCAATGATTTCTCGCGAGCACCATGCTAGCGTTTCTTCATCGCCCAATTCACCACCTGCAGCACTGTATTCTGTCAAGTTTGGTGTGATTAGGTCAGCACCGCGATAATCGCTAAGCTGTTTAGATTTAGGGTCAACAAGCACGCGCTTGCCCGCAGCTTTTACTACCTTAATCATATTGGCAATGTGCGCCAGCGAGCCTTTGTTATAATCAGAAAAAACCACAATATCAAACTGCTCAACAATCTCTTCCAGCTTGTTCAATAACAATTGAGAATGCTGACTAGAAAAAGTTTGTTCAACATCTAAACGCACTACTTGTTGATGACGGCTAATGACGCGCATTTTTGCAATCGTCGGTGCTTCTGACTGCGTAATCAGTTGAGAGTCAATATTCTCATCTCGCAGTAATGCTTGCAGACTTAAACCATTATCATCGTCACCTACAATACCTAATAAACTCACTTGACCATCTAGGTATGCGATATTTTTGGCAACGTTTGCCGCACCGCCCGCTTTATCCTCTAAAGCACTCACTTTAACGACGGGTACTGGTGCTTCAGGCGAAATTCGCCCCGTATCGCCATGCCAATAACGATCGAGCATTACATCACCGACAACTAAAATTTTCGCATCGGACAACTTTTGAAAATACGATAAATCCATTTTTTACTCCACCGCTAACATATCGATTGCTTCACACAGCCAGTGACCAATAAACATATGCGCTTCTTGAATACGTGCCGTTTCATCATTTTTTATAATAATAGGTAATTGAGCAATGTCTTTTACTTTGCCCCCCTCGCGGCCAGTGAGGGCAACTGTATAGGCACCTATGGTATTCGCCGCTTGCAAGGCAAGATTGATATTGGGGCTTGTTCCTGAGGTCGTTAATCCAATTACTAAGTCTTCAGGCTTACACAGTGCTTGCACTTGACGTTCAAACACACTGTCAAAGTGATAATCGTTTGAGTGTGCTGTTAAGATAGAGGTATCGGTTGTCAACGCAATCGAAGCCAGTGGACCGCGTTCATTTTTATAGCGCACAACAAATTCTGCCGCTAAATGTTGCGAATCAGCCGCACTGCCACCATTACCAAACCAAATTACCTTACCACCTGCCGACAACGTTTTTTTACACTCTGCAAGCAAGGTGAAAGCTTGCTCCTGATACGTGTGCATAATTTCAAACGCAGCCTTATGACGTGCTAAGCTATCAAGGTAGCTCTGTTTTATCATTTCAGGTGACTTAATCATTTTGCGTGACCTATTTTTTTACTGTCAAATTGAAGGTCATTCTATACTTTTTTATATACAAAAGGCGAGACTGCCATTTAATTGTCGATAAAATTAAATAAACTTTTAACATACTCCGCTTAAGCTGAGTCAAAACTATCACTACAGCACGATTTTTTGATACAATCGGGCACTATATAATGTCATGGAGAATTGAATGCACCACACAGTTGCTAGTTTGGCTGACGCCCCTAAAGCGCCTATTCTGCCGTTAGCAAAAACCAAAAAAGTACTCTATATGACGCATTTAGCATTAGGAGATTACGTTTACCAAGGTGCATTTATTAAACGCTTGTGTGACGCTTATCCAAATGTTCAATTTGACATTTGGATCGATGATTGCCGCACGCATAAAAAAGACTGGCATCAAGGCCGTAATACGGCTTTGCAACAATGGTTATCGCTTGAATCCCATATCAACCATGTTTACCCGATAGCACATAGTGCAAATGAACAGCAACAACTGATTCAAGATGCCCAAGCACAAGACTACGACTACGTTATTTTTGTCGCGACAAATCGGGTTCATAGTTATCTGAAAGTTGCCAAGCAAATTGTCAGTGAAGATAAAGTTATCGGGACTCAAAGTGGCCGGTTATTAGACAAAATACGATATCACAATCAATATAAGTCGCTGGCAGGCAGTGTTTCGCTCAAAGCGTTAAAAAATATCGCGCATATAAGCGATTTTTATAATTTAACCTTTAACCAAATTTTTGGTATTTCGTTAAATGCAAACGAACGACTACGTCAAATAGCAATCGCGCAAGATGTTCGAGAAAAAGCAGCATCAAAAATACGATTGTGGCAAGAACGGCACAACCTACAATCGAGTAAAGTCATTTTTATAAATCATTTGTCAACGAATGCGAAGCGCGACTGGCAAATATCAAAAGTTGAAAACTTAATATTGCAACTTGCTGAAAAACATCCTAGTGCCTTGTTTATTATCAATACGCCGCCACATCAACTTAAGCAAGTCAGTAACTGGTGTAAAGAAAACCAACAGCTTAAGCAGGTCGCTGTTGAGCCATTTTCAGCAACGGAAAACTTTTTTGATTTACCCGCAATGATGGCTGAGTGCCAGCTCATTATTTCGGTAGAAACCGCGATCATGCATTTGGCCAGCAGCTTACAATTACCCCAGATTGCACTTATTCGACGCTCTGCAAAACAATGGCAACCGCTGCATGCAAATAAAATATTATTTGGCGAGAAACGCGTTGATGGGATAACGGTCGACGACGTCATCCCACTAGCAAATGCAAGCTTGGCCTCAGCGTAATATTTTCTAGTTTAAATATTTAACTTAAGGCCAACTACTTACCAATAAAACGCAATCGATGTATAGCTATATTTTTCATCAAATACATTGCGTCCATAACTCAACTTAGCTTCTACACGATACCCTTGCCAACGGCGCGTATTCGTTAAACTAACTTCATATGCACGATCATAATCATATTCAGAGTCATCATTCTCAATTGACGACAAACCCAATTGCCAAGACGTTTGACTGTTCTCAAAATAGTTAAGCGATAGATTATGAACTTCGGCCGGTGTACCATCGTTAAAGATACGCTGGTCGGCCCCATAGTGACCAAACACATTGCCGTTATTGGTGTTACCAAATTTATAATTGTGATTTGTATACCAACCCGTTTTCCATCGGTTGTATTCATATCGAGCACTGTATTTTTGACTCAATTGCGGTAAATATATGCCAAAGTTAGTTGCTTGATTGCCTAAACTAAAGTTACTGCTTCCTTGCGTATCTTCACCTGCTAGTTCTGCATAAATCTCAATTGGTAAGCCCCAATCAAAATAAATGCTCGACGTCACCGAAGCAATTTGGTCGCCAAATTCTTCATCCCGTGACAAGTCATCTGAAATATTATCATTCGCGGCAGGGTCAAAAAAGGCACGTACTATATCACTGAAAGAAACTTCCCGTGGTCCACCACCAAATTGCATGATACGGTTAAAACCAATTTTCCAACCAGAAAGTGGTTCAAACCCAAGGTGAGTGCCAATTAGGTAAGGACTGCCATCGTGCCACTGCTCTTGATAACGAATTCCCTGTTTTACTTTATCCATTTTGCTATAAAAAATATCAAAGTCGAGATTCCACCAGCTCTCTATTGGTGAGGAGGTACTGAAGCTTATGGAGGGCGCCATTTCAGCATTCGTCGAAATCACTTGTGCTGAGTGCTTAAACGGAGAAAACCAATGTTCACGATAGCCTAAATCAAACTGAGTATTGCCAATTGAATAGGAATAATAGGTATTGTATGGCACCAAGTCACCAGACTTTACACGGTAATCGAGCCCGATTTGCAACAAACTATTCGGTCCTGGTCGCCATACGCCTTCAAATAACCCCTGTGCATTTTCCTCTGAAGTCAAGCCACGTTGGTTCGCAATAGCAATGACTTCACCGCTCGAAATCGTCCCCTTTATCGCGGTACGACTGACTTTATCATCGCCGACATAATCTTTAATTTCATTGTTGATCGCTTTATATAACTGGCGATCTTTTTTACGGATTTTCTTAAGTGCTTTACGAATTTCCGTAATGGAATACGGCTTTCGCATTGGTGTGCCACTGGTCATCGAAAATAAACGTTCGACTTGTGATTCTAAATGCGAATCAATGCCTATCGGCAAGTACGCTGTGGGAGATGCGATTGCAAAGCTGCTGATTCCAATTCCTGCAACTAATAGACTCGTTTTAAGCAACATATTCTCTGATAACTAAATAAAATTTGTGCTAAATAGTAACAAATGACGAGTTTATTAACAGCCTCTTAGAGATAAGTTTGCTATTTTAAATTGTTTGAAAGTGTTAAAGTAACCCCATCTAAAAACGTTTAAAACTAAATATGACGCGCCTAGTTTATAGCTTTCTATTATACCTGCTAAGTCCAATAATTTTTCTTCATCTTTGGCTTAGAGGTAAAAAAGCCCCCGCCTATCGAAAAAATTGGCGTGAGCGTCTCGGTTTTTATGGGCAAAGCCAATTAACAAAACGTTCATTGCTAATCCATTGTGCATCAGTCGGTGAAATCATAGCTGCAACGCCATTTATAAAGCGCATTCAATCGCAATACCCGACATTAAAAGTAACAGTGACCTGTAATACACCAACAGGTAAACAGCAGATAGAACAAGCTTTTGCACAATCGGTTCAATGTAAATACCTGCCATTAGATTTTCCTGGCGCTGTTTCGCGTATGCTCAACCAATTAGATCCACAACTGATTGTTATTTTAGAAACAGAACTGTGGCCCAACTTATTGTCACTAAGTAATAAGCGCGGTATTGCCACCATTGTTATCAATGCGAGATTGTCACAAAAATCACAGCGCGCCTATCAACGATTTGCCCCTATCACACGCTTGATTATGAGAAATATAACGCACCTAGCCGCTCATAACGCCGAAGATGGACGGCGTTTTATCGAGCTTGGTCTGGACCGTGCGAAAGTATCAACAACGGGCTCAATCAAATTTGATATTTCGCCGCCTAGTCAATTTGAAAATAAAAAAGAAGCCTTAGCTGCGACATTAACGAAACATTCCTTTATTTGGGTGGCTGGCTCAACGCACCCAAAGGAACATGAACTTATTTTACAAGCACATCAGCAGCTACTAACGCAAATCCCAGACGCGTTATTAATTATCGCACCGCGTCATCCAGAGCAATTCGACGCCGTTAATTCGCTGCTCAGCGATAGTTCGCTGAGCTACAGCCGGCGCACGGTTGCACCACACAACTCACAGAATTGTTTATTGGCAGACACTTTAGGAGAAATGCAAGTGCTCTTTTCTTTGTGTAATGTTGCATTTATAGGGGGTAGCTTAATAGAACGAGGCGGACACAACCCGCTCGAAGCTGCAGTCTTCGCTAAACCAATTTTAAGTGGCCCGAGTTATTATAATTTTATGCATGTCTACCCAGAACTCATTGAGGCAGGCGCATGCAAGCTTGTCAGCTCAAGTGAACAGTTGAGTGAAATATTACTACAACTTGCACACGATAAACCAAGTTCAACGAAAATGGGTAATCAAGCCGTCCGCGTAGTTAAAAATAACAGTGGTGCTATTAACAATAGCATTTCAATTATCAACGAATATTTAATAGAAAAATGATCTCTGCAACCCAACAAACTAAAAACTGGCTTGAAAACGTCATTATCAAATTTAATTTTTGTCCATTTGCAAAAAAAGAATTCGTAAACAACACCATCTTATACCAAGAAATTGATGCAACAAATATTGAAGATGCTGTCGTCGCAACAATTGATGGCTGCGCTTTTTTGAATGAAAACCCGGATATAGAAACAAGCTTACTCATCTTTACAGAAGGCTTTACGGAATTTGAAGAGTTCCTTGATCTCGTAGAATTAAGCAATGCACTGCTTAGTGCATCAGGGTATGAAGGTACATTTCAAATAGCCAACTTTCACCCAGATTACATTTTTGCCGACAGTGATGAAAACGATGCAGCAAACTATACCAATCGCGCACCTTTTCCCACATTGCATTTAATTCGTGAAGCGAGCATGGAAAAAGCCGTTGCGCTGCACCCCAATGCTGAGGCGATTCCAGATACCAACATTGATCTTGCTCGCCAAAAAGGGCTTCTATTTTGGCGTCAATTACTGACCAAGTGTCAGCAATAATCGCGTTATGACGCCTCGACTGTAGTCGCAGTATATTTGCCTTGCAAACTAATAAACTGAGCTTTACCTAATGTGGTTGTATAAGGTTTAAATAGTAATATTACTTTGCACAATCCTTGGTAGATATCAGCTTGAGTAAGCAACCCACTCTTGTTATGAGTTTTCACATACGGCGTCCAAAAGCTCACCGTTAATTTAACGGTATGTGCCAATTGCTCCACGTCATCATCATCAATTTCAATAAGCTGACTTTGTTTAAGCCCGAGAATAACATCGTAAACCTGCTTGGTTAGCTTTTCTTGTAACGCTAAATATTCATCTTTTAAGACATCGTCTCGAGAAAGAATGTCGGCCAAATTATCGTAGAAAAAATGGAAGTTAGTCATTAACTCAGAGAGCGACTCTAAGTACGCAGACAATTGAGTTAGCACATCATCAGAGCTTGATATAGGCGTAAAATGACGCTCTAAATGGCCTTTGTACAAAGAAAAAATATTTCTAATAATGTCTTCTTTATTTTTAAAGTGATAATACAGGTTGCCAGGGCTGATACCCAAGTGAGATGCAATATGATTAGTTGTAATTGCACGTTCACCGTGTTCATTAAACAGTGAAATGCTCGTCTGAACGATTTTATCCTTCGTACTCATACCATTATCTATCCTGCATCAACCTCAAAAACAAGGGCGAGTATAAACCAGTGAGTATTCATTACAATGTCAATCGTTAAATAATTTGCTCTATAGCAATCATTATCGTCATATCGTAAGTCATTCGGCCTTACAGATATTGGTATTCAAATTATTCCTTGATAGACTACGAAAATCTGAACTTTTTTGTACACCGCGATGAAAATAAAAGCAATTTACCCTGGAACTTTTGACCCTATAACCAATGGCCATACCGATTTAGTTGAACGCGCCGCTAAAATGTTCGATGAGGTGATCCTTGCAATTGCTTATAATCCAAATAAAAAGCCTTTTTTTGAGCTTGATCAGCGTGTTGAACTTGCTGAATCAATTCTTGCACACCTAAAAAATGTGAAAGTCATTGGCTTTACCGGATTGCTTGCTGATCTTGCTAAACAGCAAAATGCACATGTATTGGTGCGTGGGCTCAGAGCGGTGGCCGATTTCGAGTATGAGTTCCAGCTCGCAAATATGAACCGCCGTTTAAATCCTGAATTAGAAAGCGTATTTTTAACACCTGCCGAAGAAAATACTTTTATTTCTTCAACGCTTGTAAAAGAAGTTGCAATTCACAACGGCGATGTAACTCAATTTGTAAATCCCCTAGTTGCTCAAGCTCTTAAGGAAAAACTAAAAAAATGAAAATAAAAATGACCGCGGCTACAATGATGTTCCTATTCTCGCAGACATCATTAAGCCAGCCATGGATTGCCAGCGATCAAATATATACTCGTGCAGCAATAGAGCAACTTGTTAGTGAAGGTATCATTAAGCGTCCAGTCAATAGCTATCCTTTGATGTGGCAAGGCATAGCACAAGATATTGAGAATGTGGATGAATCGTCGCTGTCTCAAGATGCCCAATTTGCATTAATGCGACTTAAACATGAATTACGATTTGCTCAAAAGAAATCATTTTCAAGTATAAAAGTAAGTGCTAACAGCGAACCAAAAGTCGATTCCGATATAACACCAGGCAGCCAATCAAAAGCAGCGATTCAAGGCTACTCTGTGCTGACAGGAAAAAATGTCAGCGCTAAAGTGTCCGTAACTTACCGCAACAAAGGCGAAAACGGGAAAAAAACAGTTTATGATGGCTCTTATCTCGCGGTTTTATTAGGTAACTGGAGTTTAAGTGCAGAACAAGTTTATAAATGGAACGGACCGAGCAATGATAATGCACTTATTTTGTCACACAATTCAGATGCAATGCCGGGTATTCGCCTTACCAGACTTAATACAGATTATTATGGCCCTAGTTTTCTTTCTTTTATCGGACCTTGGAATATCAGTGCGTTTATCGGGAAAAATAAATATCCCAAGCAAGATGAATACGACAATAAATATTGGCACTTACGTTTTTCAGCTTCGCCAATAAACGGGCTCGAACTAGGTTTAAATCAAGCGACTCAATTTGATGGACCTAATGAAGGGCATGACTTTAACGATTTAATGAATGCGGTGGTCGGAAGCACTAAAGAAAACCAGTTTGGCTTAAATAAATATAATCAATTATCGAGCCTAGACATTAAATACTCAACCCGCATATTCAATCAATCGGTAGCAGTTTATTCTGAATTAGCTCAAAATGCTCGCACAAGTGCCGCTAAAAAGCATACCTTAGCAACCGTTGGCGCCGAACACTTTACTGGAGCTCGCGACTATCTAGTTAAAAGCTTTGTTGAATATTCAGATAACAAAGCCCAATGTAGTTACCTAGGCACAAATTACCATTGTTTATACCAAACGCCTTTCTATCCGCAAGGATATCGTCACTTAGGCGATACAATTAGTAGTAATTCAGGTGATAACAATCGAAGTGTCACAATGGGTATGCAGTACCAGCGTATCAATGGCTATGCTGGGTTTATAAAATTACGCGAAAAACGCTTCGACCAAGATGCACCGTATAAAAGGCAAATGCAGCTTTCTGTTGGATACCAGCAAGCGCTATTTAACGGGCAATTATCGGTCGACGTCAGTGCCTTCAAACAAGTGGGGCAATCAGGTGATAATGATTACGATGGGGCACTCAGTACCAGTTGGGAATATCGATTCTAAAAAAAGCGCCGATTTGGCGCTTTTTTATTATTTGTTAATAAGACCATACTCTTTATCAAGTATGGCTATTACTTCCGCTCTTGGATCTTCAGGAATGCTAATATCTTTACCGATAATTTTACTGGCGATACCGACATAGGTGTTGGAAACCTGCTCCATAACAGAAACAGGAAGCTTGTAATTTAAAGCTAACTGCTCACGCTCATCCATACGATCTTTGTTTAATAACACATCACTATCGGGCACATTATTAATTAGCAGTTGTCTAAAACCTTCTTTTGAGTTTTCAACAATATTACCGTCGCGATAAGCTGGTCCATCCCAAATTCGCGAAGAGTCAGGCGTACCTACTTCATCAATATAAATTAAGCTATAGCTGCCATTAACTTCTTCAACATAACCAAATTCAAATTTAGTATCGACAAATATTTGATCTAGATCTGCCAGTTGTTCACTGATTAATTTAAATCCTTCGGTTAGCAACTTTTCATATAAATCAACGTCGCTTTTAGATTTAAAATTAAACGCTTGCAGATTGTTTTCAATATTTTGGCGCGTAATATTAACATCATCAACAGGCGGTACTTCAGGTACATCAGTGATAATACCTTTGGTTGAAGGCGTGATCAGAACATTTTCTAACTTTTGGTGAGCTTTAAGGCCTTCAGGTAAATCAATCCCACAAAAGGTACGAACACCTTTACTATAGTCGCGCCACATGCTGCCTGTAATATATTGACGCGCAATCGCTTCCACTTTTACGGTTTGCGCTTTACGCACAATCCACACATATGGATGTGGAATATCAACAATGTGATTGCCTGCAAGGCCAGCTTCATCAAACGTATTAAACCAATGAGCTGCTACACTATTTAGCGCTATGCCTTTACCTGGCACACCATTTAAACCATCTTCGCCTTGCCAAATACAATCAAACGCCGAAATACGATCAGAAATAACCATAATCGCCAATGGCGTGTCTTTTGGAATGTTGTAGCCTTTTTCTTCAATTAAACGAATGCTATCTTGTTCAGTTAACCAATACACACTGCGGACTTTACCACTGTGAACCTCACCTTGCGTACGGATCGGTAAATCATCGTTAACATCTAACACCTTATAAGTGCTCATGGGCTCTCCAAAAGAATTTTGATACTAAAAATAGAAAAGAAATGGGGTTATTTCACGCGCAATAATAGTTAAATATGACGTCGAACTCAATAAAAAGCTGACAATCAAGCAATCTTATCAACTAATCGTATTTTCTTGGCAAGCGAGTACAGTTAAGTTAGTGTGCCTCTAGGTACAATCAATTTTAAAATCCTATGCTGTCGCTCAATCAGTTACGTTTTCAATACCCTAATCAACTACGTCCGATTATAGATATATCGTCATTGACATTGGCAAAAGGAGAAAATCTCTTTCTACACGGACAAAGTGGCAGCGGTAAATCCACATTACTCAATTTAGTATCTGGCGTGTTAAGCCCTGACTCGGGCTCGATAATATTATTGGAAACAGACTTAGGTGTCTTATCACAAAGTAAAAAGGATGCATTTAGGGCAAATCACATTGGCTTTATATTTCAAAACTTCAATCTCATTCCTTACTTAAATGCAGAGCAAAACACCTTGCTTGGCTGTCATTTTTCAAAATCTCGCAAAAATAAAGCGATCGCTAAATATGGAAATCTTAGTCATGCCGCACACGCAATTCTTGCAAGTTTAGGGTTGAGCGAATCGATTGTAAAGCAAGCCGTTCACACCTTAAGTATCGGCCAACAACAGCGCGTTGCCATCGCTCGCGCTTTGATTGGCGAGCCTGAACTCATCATTGCGGATGAACCAACTTCTGCCCTTGATGAAAATGCAAAAAAAGAATTTATCCAGCTGCTTTTTAACCAAACAACCAAGAGTCAAGCGAGTTTATTATTTGTGAGTCACGACACGTCCTTAAAAAGTGAATTTTCATCGCAAGTTGCACTGTGTGATATCAATGTGGGAGCTCAGTGATGAATATCGTTAATTTGGCAAAGCATAGTATTTCAAGTCGTAAAAGTACCTTAATATTGACCATTTTCAGCATCAGCATGAGTTTACTTTTACTATTAAGTATTGAGCGCATTCGCTTAGACATTAAACATAGCTTTGCCAATACGATTTCTGGTACCGACCTGATTGTTGGCGCTCGAACAGGCAGTGCGGAATTACTATTGCAGTCCATTTTTCGTATTGGTCATGCAAATAACACCATGAGTTGGCATAGCTATGAGAAGATTCAATCGATACACGGAATAAAATGGACAGTACCAATCTCGCTGGGCGATAGTCATAAAGGATTGAGTGTTATCGGGACCACAGCAGACTACTTTAAGTACTACAAATTTGCCAATAAACAAGCACTCTCTTTTGCCTTTGGTAATCGTTTTGAACAGTCTCAACAAGTTGTACTCGGTGCCAATGTCGCAAAAAAACTGAATTATGTTGTTGGCGACGAGCTTGTCATCTCACACGGGACTGGCAACACCAGTTTCCATCATCATGAAAAACATCCATTTCGAGTTATTGGCATCCTAAACCCAACAGGTACCCCAGTTGATAACGGCCTTCATATTCCTATTTCAGATGTAGAGCTCATTCACAATAAAACGATTGCGCATGATGAACACCATGACCATGACCATGACCATGACCATGACCATGACCATGACCATGACCATGACCATGACCACAAAAATAGCCAAACAACACAGCCAAAACAAATAACCGCTGTACTTATTGGATTAAAAAGCCCAGTGCTCGCGTTACAAATTCAAGCTCGTATAAATCGCAATAACGAAGAGCCACTTTCAGCGATACTGCCAAAGTATACCTTGAAACAAATTTGGCAAATCGTGAGCCCATTCGAGAAAACTCTCATCTTAATGAGCCTGAGTGTTCTCATTGTAAGTTTAATCGGCATGCTGGCGTTGATTCTAAACACGCTCAGTCAACGAACAAAAGAACTGACCATCTTGCGCTCAGTCGGCGCACCACCTCGTTATATTTTTGCTTTAATCTGCCTTGAGACCCTTTTTATTGTTCTAATCAGCATTTGTGTAAGTATTTTTACTTACTTCTTACTATTCACACTATTAGCACCAGCCCTGCAGGCAAACTTTGCTCTAACGATTCAATTAAGTTGGCTTAGCGCATCACAAATGCAATTAATCGGAATTACTTTGTTCCTGAGCTTATTGCTTGCTATGCTACCGGCGTTTAGAGCGTACCAACGTGTACTCAGTATAGGGCTTTCAAACAAATGAAAAAGCAATTCATATCACCACTTTTACTATTAGCATTAAGCTTACTATGCGTTAGTCAACCGCTGCGTGCTGCAAAGCCAATCGAATTAGAATGGCAGCAACTGATCCCAAAAGGGCATACGAGTGCACCAGCAAACGTGTCAGCACACGATGAATCAAGTCAAGCCAACTGGGTACAACCGGATCTCAATGCTCCTGTGGTTGAAAAATATAACAATAAAGTTGTCAGCTTACCGGGGTTTGTCGTGCCACTAGAGGGGACTAATGAGGTCATTACTGAGTTTTTGCTGGTCCCATTTTTTGGTGCTTGTATACATGTACCACCACCGCCACCAAATCAAATCGTCTATGTTAAATTTCCCGACGGCGTGCCGATAGAAAGCTTGTACGATGCCATTGTTGTTACTGGTACCTTAACAACACAAAGCTGGGAAGGCGAACTCGCAAAGGTCGCCTATCATATTTCAGGAATCGGTGTCGCGCCGTACGATTAATGTTTAATTACTTTTGGCATTTTTTACAATAGACCGTACTGCGTTGACCTTGGCGGATTTCAGTAAGTTGTGTGTTACAGGTTACACACGGTTCGCCTTTGCGCCCATATACTAGAAGTTGCTGGGCAAAATAACCCGGCTTGCCATCAGTTTGCGCAAAGTCTTTTAATGTGGTGCCACCTTGCGTTATCGCGTCCGAAAGTGTTTGCTTAACTATAGGGACTAATAATTGATAGCGCTTTTTAGAAATTTTGCCAGCTTCGCGTTTGGGGTTGATACCCGCTTTAAATAAGGATTCATTTGCATAAATGTTGCCAACGCCAACTACGATGGCGTTATCCATTAAAAACTGTTTAATCGCCGTTTTACGATTTCGTGACTTTTCATACAAATACTCAACATCAAAATCATCCGTTAATGGCTCAGGGCCGAGCTTGGCAAAGGTTGCATGTTGTTCATTTGGATTTTGCCACAAACATGCACCAAAACGGCGTGGGTCATTGAGCCTTAATACCTTGCCGTTTTCGAGCTCGATTTCGATATGGTCATGCTTTTTAAGCGGCACCGAATTATCGATTACTCTTAGATTCCCTGACATGCCAAGGTGCAAAATAATACTACCAACAGCTGTTGTAATAATAAGGTATTTTGAACGGCGCGTTATTTCACAAATAACCTGGTGTTCGGCAAGCATCACTTCATCGGGCACACGCCAACGTAACTGCGGCTGGTGAATGCGAATCGACTTGATGGTTTCACCCAACATATGTGGGGTTATTCCTAAACGACTAACTTCTACTTCTGGTAATTCAGGCATCGTTATTTACTCAATTAGTTGCTGCTATAAAATGGGAATAAGGTGTTTTTTAGTGTAACCGGAAGGGCATACCAAATTTGCTTGTCGCGGTCGAACAAATAGTATTCCGATTGATATTGATGAAGCGAAAAGGTATAGCCGTTTTCTAAGCCAGCGAGCCAAAAAGTCGCATGAGTTAGCACCTTTTCACTCGGCACCGTATCATTCATTGGCACCATTAACTGTGATTGCCATGAATTGACTAACCCAGCTAAATCGACAGTATCAACGCCAGTGGTGCGCCACCCTTTGCCAATGCGTTCAACTTTGACACTATCAAACTCTATCGTCAGTACGAGGCTATTGAGTGGTAATAGCGCGCGCTCCCCCTCTTCAGCATTTGAGTTTAGCAATTTATGATGTAAGCCATTAAATAGAAAAATCATAAATAACATGGCAAAAATAATCAGGTTATTCCATCCTGTGCGACTTAAACGAATCATCACATTCCTCAATCACGTTCTAACTGTTCATTATCATAACGAATGATTATATGCTTTATCAAAAACAAGCTCTGTAAAAATTGATTTTCTTTGCTAAAATGTGGCCCAAATTTTAAGGAGTTCCGTCAATGTCAATGTATGTAGTGGGTCATAAAATCCCTGATTCTGATTCGATTTGTGGTGCAATTGCACTTGCTTATTTAAAAAACCAAATTGGTGAGCCAGCTATTCCGTCACGTTTAGGTGATGTATCACCTGAAACTCAGTTTATTTTAGACCGCTTTGGCTTTGAAGCACCAGAGCTTAAAATGAGCTATGCGGGCGAAAATGTCTATATCGTCGATCACACTGAAAAAACACAGGCACCTGATGACATTGATCAAGCAACCGTAGTCGGTGTTGTTGATCACCATAAGTTAGGCGATTTAACTTCTGACACGCCATTAGAGTGCTGGATCCGTCCAGTAGGCTGCTCAAATACCATCATTAAAATGATGTATGACTTTTATAATGTTGAAATTCCAGCAGACATCGCCGGTCTCATGCTTTGTGCGATTTTGTCTGATACAGTCATTTTCAAATCACCTACGTGCACAACGGCTGACATCAAGTGTGTTGAAGCACTTGCTGAAATTGCAGGTATCGAAGATTTTAAAGAATTAGGCATGGAAATGTTTAAAGTAAAATCAGCAGTAGCAGGTACACCTGTGCGCGACCTAGTCATGCGTGATTTCAAAGACTTCAATATGAACGGCAACTTAGTCGGTATCGGTCAGCTCGAAGTAATTGACCTTTCTGTGTTTGATGAGATTAAAACTGATTTAGCAGCGGATATCGCTAAGTTAAAAGAAGAAGGTGGTCGCCACTCTGTTTTCTTATTACTTACAGATATCATGAAAGAAGGTTCACAAATGCTAATCGCGTCGGATGACGAAGGTCTTGTTGAACAAGCTTATGGTGTAACACCTGAAGAAAGTAAAGTCTGGCTTGACGGTGTGCTCAGTCGCAAAAAACAAGTCGTTCCACCACTACAAGGTGTGTTCGCTTAATTACTGAATAAAATAAAAGCATAGCAATTCCATTGCTATGCTTTTATTATTTCAAATCACAACTAAAATTTAATGCAAATTCTTCATTTTGAGGCTCAACCCATTGCGCCGTATTTGCATTATATACTTGCTACTTACACAGCTGCTTTTCTGCGCATTTATGAGCGACGCGCTCGATACAAAACCGAGTTACAGTGAAACGGAACAAAAAATTGAAGAAATAGCCAATAAGCACAGTAAAAGCCCTCGTTTAGCGATTAACCAACTCGATGCTTTATTGCAACAACAAGTTCCCGCTAATGACCTCGCTTATTTACTCGCTTACCGCTGCTATTTGGCCACTGCCAATCAATTAAACACAGAAATCGAAAAATCACTTTCCCTTTTACAAAGCAATCAAATTAGCGCTAACCATCGCAGTTCTCTCACGTCTGCGTTACAGTTTTGTTTAGGCTGGCAGTCTTTTTTTCAACAAGAGAATTCACAATATGAAGCATATGTGCAAACGGCGTTTAACCAAAGTCACAACAGCCAGTCCACGATACTAAACTATTGGATTGCTATAACTGCGGCAACGATTAATCAAAATCACGCACAGCATAACGAAGCTATCAATACCGCAGAGTTTGCTCTAACTCTTGCTCTAGAACATAACGACGGATATCGCGCAGCGACAGCCCGCACTATGTTGGCACTGTCTGAAAATGAGCTAGGCTACGACGAACAAGCCTTAGCACACAATGATCTTGCGATTGAATACCATAAAAAAAATAGCGATGAATACAGCTTAATCGAACTCTATCAAAATCGTGGCTACATTTTTTTATCACAAGATCAACTCGACAAAGCCGAAGCTATTTATCAAGAAGCCATCGAACTTGCGACAAAACTAGATTATCAGTACGCCCTCAACAGCATACAAACGAATTTAGCGGCGATTGAGTTTCGTAGAGGTGACCTAAAAAAATCAAACCAGCATGCACTTATCGCCCTTGAATACAGCTCACAAGTTGCATCGGAATACCTTGCAGCCTATGCCAATGGCATACTGGGCGTAAATTATGTTTACTTAAATCAATTAGAGCTTGCCACCAAACATTACGGGGCCAGTAACGCTTATTTTAAAAAAAATAACCGGCCCGATGATTTAGCCGATAATTATTTGGCGTGGGCCACAGCAATGGCGCACATAGGCCAATATAAAGAAGCTTACTTAGCACATACACGCTACAAACAGCAAACCGATATTATATTTAATGCAGAACGCGAACTCGGCTCATTACGTACTAAGTTATTCTTTCAAGCAACGCAAAAAGACCTTGAGATAGAACGACTTGCCGCATCAAATAAACAACAAGCTTTAGCCCTGCAAAATAAACAACTTGAGCGCAGACTGTGGTTACTAATAGGGTGTTTGATCATCTTAATTTGTTTAGCTATTTTTCTTCGTTATCACAAAATAAAGCAAAATAACGCCTTGCTCTATATGCGTAACAAAGAGCTTGATAACGAGCGTTATGTCGATCCCTTAACAAAAATATATAATCGCCGTTATTTTGATAATTTCGTTAGCCAATTGAGTCTAGATTCAAATTCATACCAATTGCTATTAGTTGATATCGACCACTTTAAAAAAGTCAATGATAGCTATGGCCACTTAGTAGGCGATCAAGTGCTTATCGAGTTTTGCCAGCGGATTAGCGCATCAATTAGAGATTCGGATATTTTTATTCGAATCGGTGGAGAAGAGTTCTTATTAATTCTCGAAGGTAACAATAAATATGAATGCTTAATACGAAAACTATTATCCCAAATAGCAAGTTCACAATTTCAAACGTCTTCAGGCCCGCTTTCGATCACGACATCAATCGGATGTTTATCTTATCAGCCAGATGAACACAGTATCCATTGGCAAGCATTAATCGATATTGCAGACAAAGCGCTTTACTTAGCAAAAGAAAAAGGACGAAACCGAGGTATTGCAATAAAATACAGTGATGTGGATCAAAACGAATTTGAGATGTATAGCACCATCCAGAACGACGACGCGTAAAACAAAAAACCCGAGCAATGCTCGGGTTTTTAGAATTTTAAAACTAAATCAAATTACTTGATTTTAGCTTCTTTGAAAATCACGTGCTTACGTACTTTTGGATCGTACTTTTTGATTTCCATTTTTTCAGGCATGTTACGCTTGTTTTTGTCGGTAGTGTAGAAATAACCAGTACCAGCAGTAGAAACTAAACGGATCTTATCACGCATGTCCTAGGCTCCTTAAACTTTTTCGCCACGAGCACGGATGTCTTTAAGAACCGCGTCGATGCCTTTTTTATCAATAATACGCATACCTTTAGTAGTAGTGCGTAGAGTAACGAAACGTTTTTCGCTTTCAACCCAAAAACGGTGTGTTTGTAGGTTAGGTAGGAAACGACGTTTAGTTGCATTTCGTGCGTGTGAACGGTGGTTACCTACCGCTGGACGCTTACCTGTAACTTGACATACTTTAGACATGTCTAATATCTCCAATAACTTCGCTCGAGCTAAATCTTCCTTCGAGGCCTCTGTGTATACAACCCCGAGATTAATCGAAGGGCGCTCTTTATACAGTATATACAGGCAAAGATCAAAAAAATGATCTATGTTCAGCTCATGTGTAAATTTGATAGCGGCTAATTATAGAGATCTCTGTGCCTAAGGGAAAGTAAAACTTGCAGTTAATTTGCACTAATTTGCAAAAAAATGAAAAAAAGATAAAAAATTAAAAATTGCACGGCAATATTGTCTCGCCAAAAAGCGAAACTTATTGCACATTACAACAGAATAGAAGAAATTACAAAAATGACTGGCGCTTTTTATCGAATATAAAAAGTCGCCAAAGATAGAAAAGTCACTACATATAGAAAAGCTGGCAAATATTGAATCGCTGCGTTATGCCACTTTTTGCGACATTTCAACTTTAATTGGAATGATTTGTTCTTGTTGAGCTTGCGAGATGACATCTTGAGCGTGGCAGATACATTTACCACATTGACTGCCAACCCCTAAACAACCACGTACCTTGCGCATAGAATCTGCGCCATCTGTTACAGCTTGATGAATATGTTTTTCAGTCACGCCGTGGCAAATACATACGTACATTATTATCTCAATCAACTTCAATTAAACTGTTGCTAATTTTAGTCTAATTGATAATTATTTTCAATAACATTAACAACCGTAAAAACAGTCATTTATAAATTTTAATTTTTAAAGTAAGCCACGCTCGGCAAACGACATACACTCAGCCCCCGCAATCAAAAGATGATCAAGCACTGCAACATCGACCAGATTAAGCGCTTGTTGTAATTTGGTTGTAATTAGCTTGTCCGCCTGAGATGGCTCAGCAACACCTGACGGGTGATTATGTGCCAATATAATACTCGCTGCATTATATTTAAGAACAAGTTTGACCACTTCTCTGGGGTAAACAGCCGCCGCATTAATTGTGCCTGAGAATAACACTTCATGATGTACCATCCGATTCTGGCTATCCAACAACAAAACAAAAAATAGTTCTCGTTGTTGTGATTTAAGCTGTAATCGAACAAATTTACGCACTGCATTCGGTGAATCTAATACGTTATCTCGACTGATCTGCTCTTCAAGATAACGTTTACTTAACTCCAATACAGCCTGAAGCTGAACAAACTTAGTTTCCCCTATCCCTTTGCAATTACATAACTCCTTGAGCGATGCATCAAAAACGCCTTGCAATCCTTGGTGCGATAAAAGTAATGTTTGCGCAAGTTCAACGGCATTGCACCCTGCAACGCCGGTTCGTAAAAAAATAGCTAATAGCTCAGCATCACATAATGCATTTACTCCATGCTTTAATAACTTTTCGCGTGGTCTAAGTGACGAGTTTAACGAGCTCATCAACACAAATCCCTCTATCGGTATCCGAACATGATAATCAGCATAGTCCAGTCAACATTAAATAGCGGGCAGCAAAAGCAAATAATAACGAATTGATACCTAAATCATGCTCGTATCGGCCGTCACTTTTATACGCCAATTAATCTAATGATTTAATTAGCCTCACAGCTAGCGGACATGTTATTGTTACTCTCACTATAGTAGTGACTTAATATATGTTATGAGTAAAAAAATTGTATTGGGGATCACTGGCGGTATTGCGGCCTATAAATGTGCTGAGCTCGTCAGAAGACTCTCCGAACGAGGCGCTGAGGTTAAAGTTGTAATGACCGATTCTGCCCAAGAATTTATTACCCCGCTGACCATGCAAGCAGTTTCGGGCAACCCAGTATCAACCTCATTGCTTGACCCGCAAGCTGAAGCTGCAATGGGCCATATTGAATTTGCTAAATGGGCCGATTTGATTTTAGTTGCCCCCGCGACAGCCAATACCATTGCAAAAATGGTGCAAGGCGTAGCAGATGATTTACTGACAACCTTATTACTCGCAACACCGGCTAAAGTTGCCATTGCACCGGCCATGAATCAACAAATGTACCGCCACCCTGCAACCCAAGCTAACTTAGCAACCCTCGCCCAGCGCGATATTGCAATTTGGGGTCCGGCAAGTGGCGAGCAAGCCTGTGGCGATGTTGGTCAAGGCCGTATGTTAGAGCCACTCGAATTGGTTGACCTTTGTTTAACTACAGAACAGCCGCAAATTTTACAAGGTAAAACCATTTCAATCACAGCAGGGCCAACTCGCGAACCGCTCGACCCTGTGCGTTTTATTTCAAACCATAGCTCTGGAAAAATGGGGTTTGCACTCGCACACGCAGCCCATGCTTTAGGGGCGAAAGTCAACTTAATTCATGGTCCAGTGACACTCACCGCGGCGTCAACAATCAAAACAGTGCCTGTTGAAAGCGCACTCGATATGCATAAGGCGGCGCTCAATTACGCACCAAAGTCAGATATATTTATTGGCTGTGCCGCCGTTGCCGACTACCGGGCCAAAGATATCTCAACGCAAAAGTTGAAAAAGCAAGGTGACAACATGATCATCGAACTGCAAAAAAACCCCGATATTATTGCCGATGTCGCATCACTTGCGAGTAACCGTCCTTTTACAGTCGGCTTTGCAGCTGAAACCAATGACGTAGAAGCATATGCCAAAGCTAAATTGAATAATAAAAAGCTCGATTTAATTTGTGCAAATGACGTATCACAAGAGGGCATTGGTTTTAATAGCGACGACAATGCGATGACCTTATTTTGGCCTGAAGGTAAGCGACAGCTAACTACACAAAGCAAAGAAAACATTGCTTTTTCCATTTTAGAAATAATCGCATCACAATTAAAATAATGTAAAAGGCTGGAAACGGCCTTTAGAAAACATTACTATATCAGCCACCTCTTTAAGCAAAATAATAATAAAAGAAGTAAGGGACCAAGATGCCTGCAACCAAACGTAGTAACCGTAAAGAGCATATATTACAAACACTGGCACACATGCTTGAAACAAGCCCGGGACAGCGGATCACCACGGCCAAATTAGCAGCTGAAGTCGGTGTATCAGAAGCCGCTCTTTATCGCCACTTTCCAAGTAAGGCGCGGATGTTTGAAGGTCTCATTGAGTTTATTGAAGACACCCTACTTTCTCGTATAAATATTATTCTTGAAAATGAAAAAGAAACCCAAGGACGAATTTATAATATTTTATTTTTGCTTTTAAATTTCGCTGAAAAAAACCCAGGCATTACGCGTATTCTAACCGGCGATGCACTGCAAGGCGAACAAGAACGTTTGCGCGAGCGTATCCAAAGCTTATTTGAAAAGTTAGAAACTCAATTTAAACAAGTTTTACGCGAAAGAAAACTGCGTGAAGGCAAAACCTTTACCATTGCCGAAGAACAACTCGCCAATCTATTACTTGCTTATGTAGAAGGTAAAATGAATCAATTTGTTCGCTCTGATTTTAAAAATAAGCCAACCTCACAATATGAAGCACAATGGAGCTTATTTACAGCTGCGTGGCACTAGAAAACAAATTAAAAACAGCAGATTAGTGCGTCTGCTGTTTTCCTAAGAACAAAACTCACGCACACCTTTTTTGATCATCTTCGCGCTCCACTCGCATTTATCTGTCACTAACCTCAAATACCTGCGCGTTTATCGCGTTAACTAGCTTATTCATTTTTTCTCATTAAACTGCTAGTTAATAGTAATAAAAGGTTAAAAATAATGAAGCACCTCATTTCGCTCAGTGCGCTTGCACTTGCTGTAAGTAGCTCTGTTTACGCTGCGCAGAACAAAAAAGTCGACGTTGAAGATGTCTTTAATTTCAAATACGCCAAATCAACCACTTTGTCTGAGAATGGACTGTTTTTGGTTTTAAATGCAACCCCCTATCGCGGCACAAATATCGGTCAGCTCTATGATCTCAACTCAAATAAACTCATTGCCGAAATTGAAAACACCAGTAAAGTCACTATTAATAAGCAAGCACAGTGGGCCGCATTTATGCAGTCACCAAGTCTGCTAAAGCAAGAAAGCACCGCCAAAAAAAACAAAAAGAAGCTTAAAAAGCATCTCACGATCGTTAATACTGCAACAGGTGAGCAACACCAGTTTAAAAATGTTAAAGACTTCCAACTTTCAGATGACGGCCAATGGCTTGCATATCGCGTCGATAATAAAGTAAAACAAGACGATAAAGAAGAAAAGAACGACCAGGTCAAAGGTAAGACTAATACTGAAACTAAAGCCGAGAAAAAAGACAAACTCAGTGCCGATAAAAAAGACACAGCCTACAAATTAGTCGTAGTCCGCTTAACTGACCTCAGCGAGCAAACCCTCGAAAATGTATTCAAATATGCCTTATCATCGGATTCGCAAACCATCGGTTTTAGCCAAGTAACCAAAAGTGGCGAACAAAACCAAATTGCTGCGGCCTCACTGCAAGATATTACAAACCAAACTGTCATAGTGCAGCAACCGGGTGTTGTGGCGGGACACCTCGTTTGGCAACCAAATTCAAATCAACTTGCATTAACAATTAGTAATTATAAGAACCAAGACAAACGTCGTCGAGAATACCAACTCAATCTTTGGCACAACGACCAACTTGAACCCATTGCACTTGCCAAAGATGACTGGTTCATTGGCAAAACAGCCAAACTAAGTTGGTCAGAAAAAGGCGAGCGACTCTATTTTGAAGCAAGACCAACACTTGCAAAAAAAATTGAGAAAAAGAAATATAAAGAAGAAAAAGACCTAACAGATCGCGCAGTAATACGCGACCAAAAAGGGCTAAAAGTGTGGCATCACAATGATCCGCAAATCAAACCGCGTGAAATCCAACAATGGAATGAGCGAAATAGAGACAAACATTACCAAGCCGTCTTGCACATTAATGGTAAAAAAGTGGTGCAATTAGCAACACCATCAATGCCGAATGTGAATCTACACAAAGAGAAACGTCATTTATTAGCCTATTCAAATGACGATTATTTAAAAGAGATCATGTACAACGGTTTCTTTGCCGATTACGCGGCTGTTGACATCACAACGGGTAAACAAACCGAAATAATTAAACACACTCGTTCACGCCCGTCATTATCACCGAATGGTAAATTTGCTGCATATTTTAATCAGGGTCAAATTCAGCTCAAAAACCTAACTAATGGTGACGTTAATGCCATCACAAAAGGTATTAGGGCCACGTTCGCAAACGATCAACATGATTACCCGAGCGAAACTCCTGGATATGGTTTTGCTGGCTGGAGCCAAGATAACTCAACACTCTACGCGTATGGTAAATATGATATTTGGGCTTTTAATACACAAACGCTAAAAGCGCAGCGTTTAACTAATGGCTACCAAAGCAATACTCAATATCGAGTTAAAAAGCTAAATAAACTTAAAACTGCTTTTTCGCCAAACGATACCTTATTGTTAAGCGCCCATAACCTCAATAATAAACGTACCAGCATAGCACAACTGTCATTGCAAACAGGTAATGTCAAACCAGTACTTAACGGAGAAAAGCGCTACGACCTAGTCGCAAAAGCTAAACACAGCGACAACTTACTATTTACCGAACAAAGCTATCATCAATTTCCTGATCTCTGGCAAACGACCACATCGTTTAAAAACGTTAAACAGATCACAAACCTGAATCCACAATTACAAGATTATGCATGGGGAAGCAAACCTGAGCTTATCCAGTATAAAGGGTTTGATGGCGAAGACTTGCAAGGGACATTAATTAAACCTGCAGGTTATAAAAAAGGCGATAAAGTACCGGTGATGATTTACTTTTACCGCTATATGTCGCAACGCATGTATGACTTCCCTAAAATGGAGCTAAATCATCGCCCTAACTTCCCTATGTATACATCTGACGGCTACGCGGTGTTTTTACCTGACATTCGTTTTGAAATTGGGCACCCTGGAAAATCATCCACACAAACTATTATTAATGCCGCACAGAAATTGATAGACCTCGGAATTGCAGATCCAAATAACATCGGTTTGCAAGGTCACTCTTGGGCAGGCTATCAAAGTGCATTTATGATCACACAAACAGATATGTTCAAAGCAGTTGTCTCAGGTGCGCCTGTTTCAAATATGACCAGTGCTTACAGTGGGATCCGCTTAAAGTCAGGTTTAGCGCGCCAATTCCAATACGAAACAGGGCAAAGTCGCATTGGTAAAAACCTGTTTGAAGGCCTTGACCTCTATATTGAAAATTCACCAGTTTTCTTTGCTGATAAAGTAAATACCCCAATTATGATCATGTTTGGCGATAAGGATGGAGCTGTGCCTTGGCAAGAGGGTATTCAGTACTACTTAGCGCTACAACGTGCCGAGAAAGATGTTATTTTTCTTCAGTACGAAGGCGAACCACATCACTTGAAAAAGTTTCCTAATCAAGTCGATTTCACGATTCGAATGAAAGAGTATTTTGATCATCACTTAAAAGGGATACCTGCGCCACAATGGATGGTTCAAGGAGAGGCATACTTAGACGAAGGTAAATAACTTTTACTTACACTAATAATCTAATAAACCAAAAAGCCGATGTGAGAACATCGGCTTTTTGGTATTACCTACTATAACTATTAACGACGTTTGCTTTTTCGTTTAGGCGATGTCTCTTGTTCAACTCGGTTTTTACCCACTCTCGGTTTTGTATTTGCTTGTTTAAACTGTTTCAAACCAGTATGACGAGACAACGCTGGACGCCCGCGTTGAGGTTTCCCCTTGCCTTCATTGCGCGATTCGGCCGGCACTAAACAATGTGGTGCACTGCCGATCAATTTCGCTTGCCCCATTTTACGCAATGCTTCGCGGATCATTGGCCAGCCCGATTGATCGTGGTATCGTAAAATGGCTTTGTGTAAGCGGCGTTGACGGGCTCCTTTTGGTACAGCAACCACTTCATCATTATTTTTTATATTTTTAAGCGAGTTCATCTCGGTATGATATATCGTCGTCGCATTTGCCATCGGCGATGGATAAAAGTTTTGTACTTGATCTAACTTAAAATTATGACGTTTTAACCAAAGCGCCATATTCACCATATCCATATCTGTTGTGCCCGGATGAGCCGATATGAAATACGGAATAAGATACTGTTTTTTACCTGCTTCTTTTGAGTATTTATCAAACAACTCTTTAAAACGGTCGTACGTGCCCATGCCCGGTTTCATCATTTTAGACAGTGGCCCTTGTTCCGTATGCTCAGGAGCTATTTTCAAGTAACCACCAACATGATGCGAGACCAACTCTTTAACGTAGCGAGGGTCTTCAATTGCTAAGTCGTAACGTACACCAGACGCAATTAAGACTTTTTTAATGCCTTTAACATCGCGCGCTTTACGATACAAATTAATGGTTGGTGTATGGTCGGTATCCATGTGTTTACATATATCAGGGAATACACATGAAAGCCGTCTACAGGTACTTTCAGCCTTTTCACTTTTACAACGCAATTTATACATGTTGGCCGTTGGACCACCTAAATCTGAAATAACGCCTGTAAAGCCTGGTACTTTATCTCGAATTTGTTCAATCTCATCGATGATCGATTGTTCTGAGCGACTTTGAATAATGCGCCCTTCATGCTCAGTGATGGAACAAAAACTACAACCGCCAAAACAACCGCGCATAATATTGACCGATGTTTTAATCATATCATACGCAGGAATTTTCTCATTTCCATACTTAGGATGAGGAACACGCTGATACGGTAAGCCGAATACGTCATCCATTTCTTGTGTTTCTAACGGATAAGCCGGAGGGTTGACCCATATATAACGGTCACCATGACGCTGAAAAAGCGCGCGTGCGCAACCTGGATTCGTTTCTTGATGCAATATTCGCGAAGCATGGGCATAAAGTGGCTTATTAACCGCGACCTGTTCAAATGCCGGTAACTTTACATAGGCTTTTTGCCAAGGTTTTAACCTAGGCGGTTGCACGACAACCGGTTTTGCTTCGGGTTGAGATAAATCGATTCCCGCTTGTTTAAATTCGGACTTGCTACAACCCACATCATCGGCGCCATAGGGGTTTGGAATAGGATCAATTTTACCAATCTTATCGATTGCCGTTGAATCTGAGCCTCGCCATCCAGCAAGCGGTTCCTTTCGGATCACTGCCGTACCACGAATATCTTGCATTTGCTCAATAGACTTACCATTTGCAAAGCCGTGGGCAACTTCAACTAACGGGCGCTCTGCATTGCCATAGATTAAGATATCCGCTTTTGCATCAAATATAACACTGCGGCGAATTTTTTCTGACCAATAGTCAAAATGCGCTATACGGCGCAAGCTTGCTTCAATGCCACCGATCACAACCGGTACATCTTTATACGCTTCTTTACAGCGCTGGCTATAAACAATCACCGCGCGATCCGGGCGTTTCCCGCCAATATTTCCTGCAGTATAGGCGTCATCATGGCGTAATCGCTTTTCGGCGGTATAGCGGTTGATCATCGAGTCCATATTACCAGCGGTTACACCATAAAATAAATTAGGTTTACCCAGCTCAGTAAATGCCTCTTTACTCGACCAATCTGGTTGACTCAGAATACCAACTCGAAAACCTTGTGCTTCCAGCACTCGGCCTATGACTGCCATACCAAAACTGGGATGATCAACATACGCATCACCTGTGACTATAATGATATCGCAGCTATCCCAGCCTAATTGATCCATTTCTTCACGGGTTGTCGGCAAAAATGTTGCACTACCATAACATTCTGCCCAATATTTAGGATATGAAAATAAACTGCGTTCAGCCGACAATGCTGCCATTAAATTGCCCCAGGTACATCGAAAAGGCGTCGATTATACCCGAGTAACGCCCAGCGCTCCACTGTTTATTTTTTAACCGACAAAAACTTAATAAGCTCCTGTTCAGCTAGTGGTTTCGAATACATAAACCCTTGCGCTTCATTACATCCCATAATCATCAACGCGTTGGCTTGTTCACGTGTTTCTATGCCTTCTGCAATGGTCTTAAGCTGTAACTTTTTGCCTAAGGCAACGATCAGCTCAGCAATCGCTCCCGTATCCGTATCTGGAATATCCTTCACAAAAGCACGATCAATTTTAATTCGATTTAAGGGAAGTTTTTGTAAGTAACTGAGCGACGAGAAGCCAGTACCAAAATCATCAATCGCAATTTCAATACCGTACTCTTTGAGGCTCTGTAACGCATTAATAACAACCGCAGGGTCATCCATAACAATGCTTTCGGTGACTTCAAGCTCAATATTTTTCGGCTCAACGTGATAGCTTTCTAAAATGGATTTCACTTCATCTACAAAGTTTGGGTCACGAAATTGTGGGACTGAGACATTAACGGCAATGCGAATATCATAGCCATTTTGTGCCAAGCGTTTTTGCAACTGACACGCTTGCTCTAATACCCAGCGGCCGATTTCTAAAATAAGACCCGATTGCTCTGCAAGCGGCACAAATACCGCGGGAGAAATAAAGCCGTCATCATTTGGCCAGCGTAATAATGCTTCACAACCAATCACCTTGGTGGATGAAAAATCAATTTGCGGCTGGTACCAAACCTGCAATTTGTTGTCGGCGAAGTCTTGTCGCAATTGTTTCAAAACGCCAAGCTGCCAGACCATTTTTTCTTCCATTTCAGGATCGTAATATTCATAGTTTAAGTGACCATGATTTTTCCCCTGATTCAAAGCGATATAAATCGCTTTTAATGTATCAAGCCCTTGCGGTCGAAAATATTGTTGCTCACAAATACCAATATGGAAATTCAAAGGTAATTGATGTTCACCTGCTCTGTAGGGGTAACTTAAGATGCCATTTAGTTGTTTGGGTTCAAGTACCGCTTTATCAACAACCAGCGCAAATACATCAGCACCAATTCGAGCGAGTAGCTGATATTTAGGTACGTCTTCTTGAATTCGCTGAACCACCGCTTTTAGCAATAGGTTACCAACATCTTGCCCTAACCCATTATTTATTGATGAAAACTCCGCGATATCAATTAAATATAGCAAATAACGATTTTCATTAGGTGCGTAAAACTGACAAATTCGCGAAACAAAATCATTGCGATTAGGCAGCCCAGTGAGCCTATCAAGGTAGGCCGCATCGCGCAAATTAGTAAACAACTGTAAATTATCAAAGGCAATCGACACCGTTGTTAAAAAAACCTCTACGAGCTTTAAATGGGCTTCGTCATTTGCACAGTGAACGTCTAAATAAATCAATAGCGTGCACTTGTCATCAGAAAAAATAAAACAGCTGTCATATTCACTCAACTGATGTACGCCCTGGTCATTACACTGCTTTAAAACACCGATTGCTCGCGAATTATCGAGCTGTTCAACACGTTGCTGAGAAAATACCTGGTAATGCTCTGTGCCACCTAATACGTGGATCTGTTGATCAATACTGGCACACATCACACCTTCACAATCGACACCAATAAACCGGCATAACTGCTGAACAACTTTTTGCGCAAACTCTGCTTTATTTTTCACACCTAATATTGCTTTCGATGCAGTTAAAATACTTTCGAGCCCTTGGCTATGTTGACTCAAATTACGTAATTGTTGATAAGAACGTATTGCGGTAACAATTGATGTGACAAGTTTTGAGCGGGTTAGCTCAGTTTTTGTTTTATAGTCATTGATATCATATTCACGAATAATATTTTCTTCTGGCGCATACCCTGGCTGCCCAGTTCGTAAAATAATTCGTAAATGGTGATTATCGAGCTCTTCACGAATGCGTTTAACAGCAACTAAGCCTGCATCATCGGTTTCCATCACAACATCAAGCAATACCACGGCAATATCTGCGTTTTCTGCGATCATAGAAACCGCTTGTTCACCACTATAAGCGTGATGAAAGCGCAATTGACGATGCCAAAATGACAAGCCAGATAAGGCGAGTTGGGTGACAGAGTGAACCTCAGGGTCGTCGTCCACAATTAACAAGTCCCAAAAGCCCTCATAAGTCTCATTTTGTTCTGTCTCATCTTCATTGAGAAATAGGAAATCATCGCTGGCAACTGGAACCATGGAACCTCAATTCATTAACTTTTATACCCAATAAGCTATTATTTGAATAAGTAACTTACTAATCGGGTTTAATTTTATTCTGCTTTTTAAGAAAAGAAAATCGACTAAACTAGAGTATAGTCTAATTCTAATAAAATGCTGAAAAACTATGATTAAATTAGATTTTATATGATAGTAAAATATGCCCTGTGGAGCCGCATGCGTCAAATTGTTCGATTACTCTTTTTATTATTTATATGCTCAGTGATGTTAGGTCTATTACTACCTAATCAATATACTGTTACTCAAGCAATTACGATTGAACAGCGTGTATCGAAGGTTGCTCCATTACTTCACGATCTCACACAATGGCATTTATGGAGTCCATGGCCTATTTACGATAATACGCGCGAAACGCAACTCTCTTCAAAAACGACTGGGGTTGGCGCTTATAAACAGTGGTACAATAAGGATGGTCGCGGCGAACTCACATTGACCGATGTATCACCCAGTGAGATTCGTTATACGAGTATATTCAACAATCAAACAACAATCGGTCGCTTTATAATTGCCACCGAAAACTCAAAAACACATATAATATGGTCACTCTCTGGCTACAATAACACACCGGTTATTGGTGGCTACCTCAGTTACATCTCTCAGTTTAAATTAGAACAGTCAATGTTACTTGGACTAAGAAATCTAAAATCACTGATTGAAACAACAAAAGTGATCAACGACAATACGGCAGTAAACAATGACAATTAAAATAACCGCAGCCAATGAGCGTCTCAGCAATCTCATCAATAAAAAGCTAGGTCGCAGTCACAACATATCAGAACAACAAGACAGTGAACTTGTAAAAACACAAAACACAGCAAAAAGCCAAGTTAAAACACTTACAAATCTAGCGACACCAACATTTAAACCGGGTGATTCAATTCAAAAAAGAGCAGCTCGCCGCCAGCAATTAAAGCAAATTCGAAAACAACAAAATATTGAAAGTATATTCAATCTCGCAATTGATTACTGCCCAGCCGTGACCAGTGAAAATGATCCCGATGCTGATTGGGTTGAACGTTTCATAGAACTCGCCGAAGATAGCTCAAATAAAGCAATGCAGCGATTGTGGGCTAAAATTCTCGCCGGAGAGACCATTCGCCCGGGCACTTTTAGCTATAAAAGTTTGCTCACGCTACAACAAATCACACAACAAGAGGCGCAAATATTACAACTAGCGACAAGTCTCAGTGGACAATCTCAACTTGATGGATTTAATCAAATACTCACAGGCTATTACTTAAAACCAAGCTTGTTTAATTTCTTTACCTTAAATACCAAAGTTAACCTGAATTTGAGCAAAGCCGGATTGAGTTACCCCAATGTACTCACGCTAATTGATATAGATGTTTTATATGGGCAAGAAATTGAATCCGCAGAGCTTAAACGCGGTGAAGAATATAGGTTAAAATTTAACGAAACCGAACTTTTATTAAAAGCAAAATCAGACGGTATCGTACTCACATATTATAAGTTTACGCAAACAGGGCAAGCCCTGTGTCGGCTCACAAACATGAACCTCAACGATAACTTAAAGCATCAGATAAGCGAGCTCTTTGATAAACACTTCACAGTGCAATTTGTTGCAATACCAGCTAGCTAAGTAATAGGTACTGCAACAAAGTTTGAAACTAAAACTAATTCTTATAGCGAATAAAGTAAATTAAAAATGAACTTGTACACCGGCAAAGAAACCGTCAACTTCTAGATCAGAATACACATCATCGAAATCATCAAGTTCAACAATCAGCGAGCGGTATCCCACTTTTAACGCCATATCAACCGCCATATTGTCAATAAACTCCCATGCCAGACCCACTTGATAATCTCGCACTTCATTATCATCAATTGCCAACATACTGCCTTCGGCAAAGGCACTCAAACCAGTGAATGGAAACACCACTTCAATTGCAGCATAACCTACCGGTACAATGCCAGAAAACGCCACGGTTTCAGTCATCAATGCGTCTGTTAACTGACCATTCACCATTGGTGCACCCGACATTGTGATGTCGCCATCAAATTGTTTACCAGCAACACCTAAGTCAATTGAAAACAAATCATTATCAAAAATTTCGTAATAAAACACGTAATCAATATGCGATAAGTCGGCAGTAATGGTATTGCCACTCGGTGTCAAACCAAACTCTGTATCACCAAATTTAATCGCACCACTAAACGAGCCATCTAACTCTAATTGGTTGTATTTTACTTTAACATTGGGCACTAAAGGTACAGGGTGCTCAAGGGCGGCATAAAAGTTAGTAAAGCTACTGTCGTCAAACTTATAATTCTGTAAACTGTCGTTTGTCGAAATGGCACCGGATGTTTGCGCTTGCCACGAATCCGCACCAACATAAAGACCAAGTATGGTATCTGCAGTTGCAAGCGGTGAGGCTGCAGCTAACGCGGCACCAATTATCAATTTTTTCATTCTTGTTATCCTTGTGCTAAAAGCTCTGATAATTCTATAAGAGCGGCATTCGCTCTCGATATATAATTGGCCATAACCAATGAGTGATTCGCAACAAAGCCAAAGCCACTACCATTGAGAATTAACGGACTCCAGACTGATTCCTGAGTTGCTTCCAATTCACGAATAATTTGCTGTAAACTCACTCGTGCATTTTTCTTTTCAAGTACATCGGCAAAATCGACTTCTATTGCATACAGGTAATGAAGTAGCGCCCAACTCGCACCGCGAGCTTCATAAAAGACATCATCTATTTTTAACCAAGGTGTTTTTACTTCAGCATGACTTGGCGAATAAGTGGCCTGCTGTGCCGCTTCATCACCAGCGAGATCAGTATTCAAACGATCTTGGCCAACACTTGCGCTTAATCTCAAGCTTAAACTGCCTAAACGTTTTTCGGCTTCTTTTAACCAAACCCGTAGGTTATCTGTTCGGGCGTAAAACTGTGCACTTGTTTGCAATGGATTTGCAATATCACTGCGATATAACTTTAATTGTTCGATACCTTTTTCATATTCATCTTCGGCACTTGGCCATGCCCATGCCGTTGAACTGATATTGAATTGTGGCTGCGCCTTTTTAAGCGCAGGATGTTCAGTCGATTGTGATTGAGAGCGACTAAAATCTTTTCGCATCGACAAAACAAGATCGCGCGTCATTTCAAGTGCGCCATATTCCCACGCAGGCATATTATCCATAAATACAGATGGCGGCATAATATCATTTGATAAATAACCACCCGGCTTATTAAGTAACGTGGAAGAAACCTCAATAATAGCCGTTGTCGTCATATAGCCAACCACTAACTGTTCATTATTTTGCTCAGCGCTTTGTTGGGCGCGTTTTTTCACGTCAAATTGAGTCGGTTCACTACTCCAATATATCGCCACGAAATAGAAAAACAAAAATACTAATGCAATGCCTGCTGCAATTTTTCCTTTATGCTGCATAATCTCTCCTAGTGATGATGGTGATGATGCGATTCTGTTACAAGTTTAACGATATCAGCAGTTGCTTTAACTTTATCACCTGACTCTAACAACAGTGTGACAGATACCTGCTCACCAATAATCAAATTTGCTGTTGGTTCAAATAACATTAAATGTAAACCACCGGGCTGAAAAATCACCTTTTCACCAGCATTCACTGACAAACTTTTTAGCTGAACCATTTTCATCATACCGTTTTTTTCAATATGGTGATGGATCTCTACACGATTTAATCCTTCGATTTGTGCACCTACAATGGTAATTTCCTTGTCACCTTGATTATGAAGTGAAAAATAAGCAACAGATGACGAAGTACCGGGAATAAATGCGCGCACTTTAGCATCATCAATTTTTACAGATTGCGCCCAAAGTGGCACAGATAGAAATAAGATTGTAGAAAAAACCAGTTTACGTAACATAATTGTCTCCATTTTTACTCATGATATAACACCCAATGCCATTTTATAAGCTAAAAAGCTATTAAAATAAGTCATCTATAAAGGCAATAGATCAGAATCTAGCCTCTTTCGAGGCTAAGACTGTGAAGACAAGAGTCGATTAATAATACCGAGAAGGCAGTATTAATGCCGCCGCAAAATAACTTAATAGAGCAGCGGCCGGAAACATAAATAACAAAAATACCGCTGCTAATCTTACTGACCAAACAGGAAACCCGTTACCGTTTGCTAAACCGGCGCAAACGCCAGAAATTTTTTTGTTAATACGATCTTTATAAAAACTTTGTTTATCTGAATATGACATAGCAACCTCCTAATCAGTAATGTACACACTAAGCGACTTTCTGCTGACGTTTTGCTTTTAGTTCAGCAAGCTCGTCATCAATTGTTGAATCATTTTCTAGCTGGTCAAATTCAGCTAAGAGTGGATCTTGTTGACCAATTTCGTATGATTCAACACGCGCTTCAATTTGGTCTACTTTTTTCTCTACTTGTTCAAAACGCTCAAATGCTTGTGTAATTTGCTCACTATGTAACTGTGTTTTCGCTTTAATACGTGTCTGTGCGCTATCCGCTCGTTGTTGCAATTGTTTTTGCTTTGACTTAGCTTGGCTGAGCTTTGCCTGCAGCTGGTTAAGATCCGCTGTCAGCTTTTCTAACGCTTCTTCTACACGTGCAATTTCATGGGCTAATGCATCTGCATTTTTTTGAGCTTTACCTTTTTCAACTAATGCAGCTTTAGCTAAATCTTCACGCTCTTTCTCTACGGCTTTTTCAGCTTTAGCAAGCCAAAAAGAAACAGAGCTAACATAATTATCATGTTCACGCGTTAGCGCCTTTTTTTCAGCAATAAGACTTGCCGATGTAGAGCGAATTTCGATTAATGTTTCTTCCATCTCTTGGATCATTAAACGTACTAATTTTTCTGGATCTTCTGCTTTATCGAGCGCGGCTGAAACGTTCGCTTGAATAATATCCGTCATTCTTGAAAATACACCCATAATGTTCTCCTTAATTGAACAATGTTGTTTACAACTTACCTTTTCAATTGCTGTGCCAACTACACATAAAAAATTAAACCATTGATTTAAAATACAAAATAGAAATAAAGAGCATATCCTCAAAACATCAACATAATTTCCAAAACAACTATTTGGTCAAAAAAACCAACCGATTAGTAAAATTGACCAGACGTAATAAATGCAAAATAATAAATAGAAATAACTTTAAAAAATGACAGAACTACAAGGAAATATTACGACAGAGACAAACGGAGTTTATAACACGGCTGTGTTTGTAAAAAGAATGGAGATATCAGTAGATGGTTAAACAGCGCTCAGAGAAAGCTGAAATGAGAAATTCAGTTAGAAAAATTCTCTTAAGCGCGAGATTTAAATGGCGATGATATAGAAACCATTGACGAGAGGTTAATCAACATAAATGTGACAAATAAGCTGGCCACCGGTACTAACAATAAGCTAAGTAAAAAAATTGGTTCTAGCATTTTATTACCCTCTTTGCTCATTGTTATTAATAACACTATCGCACAGCTCAATTTGGATGATAGGTGATACCAACGCGTTACGTGGTTCATCAACTAAAAGATCACTGATCATTAAATTTACAAATACAACGAGTACTTTTAAAACTGAAGCAAACATAAATTTCTCGAATAAAATAGTTTTGGTAGCTCAGTTATTACAAGACACATGCCAACTCGCAGCAAAAAATATAAAGCATTGATTTTAAAGTAATTAAAACAAGATAAAAAAGAGAGGTGGTGAAAATAGCTATAAAACAAGGTGAAATTCACTAACTTTTGATTAAAGTGTGTGAAAATGCATCCCGATATCGGGATGCCCTTTTCCCGATATCAAGACACTTTGTATCAATAGAAAATTAATCTTCAGGTACCATAGAAATTGCCTGTTCAAGCAATTCAATTTGCGTGTCTTTTTTATGGCCGTTTTCAGATAAATGACGGCGGTATGCTCTCGCTCCTGGCATACCTTGAAAAATGCCCAGCATATGACGGACAACTTGCCAAAATGTCGCCCCTTTGGTCATTTCACTTTCAATATAATCAAACATACTTCGCACCACTTGGTGGCGGGTCGGTATTGGTTGCGATGAGTTGTTATAAATCAATTGGTCCACTTGCGATAACATATAGGGGTTCGTATAAGCCTCTCTACCAATCATAACACCATCAAGATGCTGCAAATGAACTAAACTATCTTCAAGCGTTTTAATTCCGCCATTAATTGAAATATGACAATTGGCGTAGTCTTTTTTAAGCTGATAAACACGCTCATAATCAAGCGGCGGAATTTCTCTATTTTCTTTTGGACTTAAACCTTGTAGCCACGCTTTTCGAGCATGAATAATAAAATCGTGACAACCAATTTCAATGTTTGCCTCAATTAAATCGCATAAAAACGCGTAAGAATCTTGCTCGTCAATACCGATGCGTGTTTTTACTGTAACAGGCATTTCAGTTTGCGTTTTCATCGCACTGATACAATCAGCAACAAGTTTTGGTTCTGCCATCAAACAAGCACCAAATCGGCCATTTTGCACGCGATCAGATGGGCAGCCAACATTTAAATTAATCTCTTGATAACCGCGTTCATCAGCGCGTTTTGCGCACTCAGCAAGTGCCACCGGATCAGAGCCTCCTAATTGAAGCGCAACCGGCTGCTCATGTTCATTGAAGTGAAGGTAGTCGCCCTTACCGTGAATAATCGCACCCGTTGTAATCATTTCAGTATAAAGCACCGAGTGACGGGTCATTTTACGGTGAAACGTACGACAGTGGCGATCGGTCCAATCCAGCATGGGTGCCACGGAGAATCTGCGATTTAATTTTTTTTCAGCCAAAACAACAAACCTTCATTTAAAATCATAAGCCTATAGATTTTATCTATTCACCCACAATTAAGATTAATAACCCTAATTAACTCCTCAGGCCGCCATAGTGAAATTACTTCGCCCAGAGCGGGATACATACTAACTAGGAATAAAATGGCGTATTATACCATCTCCAAACAAACAAATAAAAATGCAATCGCATATCGCGCATAGCTCAGAACTAAAGAGTCTACTATTAAAGTTTTAGTCATTCGAACTTTTAAACTTATTGCGATACTTTCCCGCTCTCACATACGTAATACGTTGTAAATCAATTTTAAATTGACTCGCCATCAGTGCAACTCATGGCATTTAAATCATAAATGAAGCTATGCGACAGGAATGTTAAATTCGGCAAAAAATGAGCGCCCTATTTGAAGCTTGATATAGGGCACAATAAATTGAAACATAAGAGTCTACGTGTTCATGCCATTTAGATACAGTAACCATAGTCATATAATGCTAGGCTACTGTATCAACTTTTTCACATTTGAACGAAAAAGCTCATTAACTAATTGTAGCAGTTATAATTTTTAGTACGGTATTTGTCCAAAACGTATTCCCGTAACTCATCAGAAACCGCATTAACATATTTATTATGTGCGACTTTATATTCTTTAGCTAAATAATTGATCAGTTGTTCTTGTGTTAAACTTGGCGAAAACCAAAACTCACAATCTTGACCATCCAAGGATGCAATAAATTCTGCCACGTTCTTCTTTTTAGCATATGGCATCATAGGTATTCGCTGAAAACGTGCGCTCGGATAGTTTGAGTTAAATTCTGAGATAGCAACATAAGGACCAAATGGAAACGTTTTGTGCTCCTGACCGATCGGAATAACAATCTTACCTCGGGCATTTTGTTGAAAGTGTATATAGCTATTTACAGCGCCTTGATCAACCATACCTAGTACTGCGATTTGCTTTAGTTTATTTGGCACAACGACACTACTTGCTACAAATGAGATAGCAATCATACTTACCACCCAAACAGCGTTCAGTCTATCAATCTCATTTTTCCAGAAAATAAGAAAACCTATACATATCAAGGATAAACCAAACCCAACTAAACGAATACTAAATAAATCATATTGAATTAAAGATCTCATTAGGAAACAAATAATCAGATAACCAATTCCCATAGAGACAAAGAAAAGTGCCCACGAAGGCTTAGTGAATTTAAAAATAGACACTATCTCAATTTTCTTATACTTCACTATTAATAAAGGCAGCAAAAACAACCCAAATGCGATGAGCATTTTAGTCAAGCCAAGTGCAAATGCACTCACCAACACAGTGAAACTTTCTGGCGCAGCGATTCGCTCCATATCATAGGATGCGGCAAAAACCTTATATGCGACAAAAATAAACCCACATAACGCAAACGGAATTAACAATTTAAGAGTGTGCCGACCAACGACAAAGTAAGAACAAATAAAAATTACGACCGAAAACGGCGCAAAAGAGAAACGAGAGAAACAACCTATGATAATAGAAATAAATACAATTAGTAATGTCGTTATTGTAGTCTTTTGTGTAGATTTAATACGATGTAAGGCGCACAAATACAGCGAAAGGGAAAGTAACACTGCATTCTCACTCCATGTATAGGTCGCCACATACAAATTAAATGGTACAAAGACTGCTAACAGCGCTAACTTTCTTGATGCAAATATTTTTACAAAAATAAAATAGAAACAGAGTAAAGCAAAAGCATTAAACAGCTTACTTGCCAAAAACAAGTTGTCATTCGTGATATAAGAAAACAACTTAATAAAAGCGGGGTAACCACAGGCAAAAACACCATAAAACTCGCCATTTTTAGAGCACAGAGCGCCTGCATTGCCAATATCAGCCATAATCAAATAATTCACACTATCAGGCGATAAAAACCCAATCGCCAAAGCATAAATAACGATAAATGCAATCACACCTGCAAATAAAATGTCATATTTGTAGATACTTGCTTTCATTACAATGACACTTTATTAAAAATAAATTTAGGTACACTCTTAATAATGCTCATGATCGCAAACCAAAAACTTGGAGCATATGAAAAGTTACTTTTTTTATTAATTCGATTATAAATTAACTTAGCTACTTGTTCTGGTTGAGCCCATAATGCACTTTTCTTAAACTCAGCCGTCATTGGGGTATCTACGAAACCCGGTTTAATATCGAGTACATGAATATTTGATTTATGCATTCGTTGTGCAAGTCCCTGCAAGAATGTTGAGACCATTCCTTTTGCTGCACCATAAACATAATTTGACTGACGCCCTCTATCTCCAGCAACACTTGTTATGACAGTGATATTACCGGTAGCCTGGGTTTCCATTTTATTTGCAACAAGCGTCAACAATGATACAACACTAACACCATTAGTGTTGATCTCCTCTACGGCTTTATTTACGTCTTTCTGACAGAGGTCTTGATCTGGAAGACTGCCATACGCAATTAAAAAAACATCAACGGTTCCCAACGTATCAAAGATTTGATCGACACATTGTGGCTGACTCTCGATTTCATTTGCAGAAAAACTAGCTTGATGTACAGAATTTGCACCTCGTACTAACAAGTCTTGGCGAATAATATCCAGTTTTTCTTGGTTTCTTGCTAATAAAAAAAGATTTGCTTTGTCTTCAGCATAACGTTGTGCTACTGCTTCCGCCATCGCAGAGGTCGCACCAACTATTACTACATTGTTCACAATCATAGTCCTATTCGTTTAGATTGCAGCGAATTATACGACTCTAATGTACCGTAATTATCCCTGACCTTTTGAAATTGCTCCCATCGCGGGTAGCCCGTTTTAAATGTCGATTCTGACATTCTCGCATCTTTAGCTAAATAAAGGCGACCTTTATATTTCTTAACAATATCATCTAGTTTGTTCAAAAAAGGAAATAGAGAATCAGATATTTTAAAATCTAACGCCAACGTAAATCCTTCCATCGGAAAAGAAAGCGGTGAGTTATTTTCTTTACCAAATATTTTTAAAACAGCTAAAAAGGAACCTTGCTTAGATGACACTATTGCTTTTAATATCTCGCTTAACCCTTCGTAGCCAGCTTCTTTAGGGATCACAAACTGATATTGTGTAAACCCGTTTTTCCCATACATACGATTCCAATTATTTATCCCATCTAACGGATAGAAAAACGGATCATAATGGAGAAAGTCATTCGTCTCCCTATTCCTAATACGATGATAATAAAGGAAGTTAAATGATTGAATGCTGTACTTATTTAATAATTGCGATGGTAAATTACATGGTATCGTTAATTTACCGCTTTGATGCACTTCAAGACTCCCTTGTTCAGCGTGCTCACCTAACATCACCAGTGAACGCCCAAACTCAGCCCCATCAGATAAACAATCAATCCACGCGACTGAATAGGTCGAACTCTGATGCTCTTCAAATACAGCCAATGTGTCTTTTAAATTATTAGTTTTTATAGTTTTTTGTTTTATATAGGCGCTTTTAACTTTTCTGAGCTGAATGGTCGCGTTAACGATCATCCCTGTTAATCCCATTCCGCCACATGTGGCATAAAATAGTTCGGAGTTAACTTCTCGCGAACATTGAACTTCTTGGTTATTTATCACTAGAGTGATTGATTGCACAAATTCACTAAAACACCCATCAATATGATGGTTTTTACCATGTACATCACTTGCTATTGCTCCCCCTACAGAGACAAATTTAGTCCCTGGGGTCACTTGTAAAAACCAACCTTGCGGTACAAATATACGAAGGATTTCATCAAGTGACACACCTGCATCACAGGTCAAGAGCCCTTTATCTTTATCGAATGCTATAAAGTGCTTAAGTTTTTTTGAAGTCACTACAGCAGAAGCTAGCGCACTGTCACCATAACTTCGCCCTAATCCACGAGGAATATATGATTTGAACTCGAGTACTGGTAATTCTTCTTTGCTGGGTGTTTTAACATCTGCGTGTACATAGGGGTATTGCCCCCAACTCGTTAACTTGTCCATACTCAACGCTCTACAAATACATATTTTTTATCAAGTGAATATTTGACTATATAACCTACGCTTAAACCAATCACGGCACCGACATACCGCATAAACTTAGTTTCAAACCAGTAGTCAAATGCAAATTCCGTTACCCAAAAAATAACCGTAGTCGCAAGGCCCATACAGCTATATAACAAAAAAACTTTAAAATCTGATTCTTCTGCAGCCGTTTGATATTTGAAGATATATTTTTTATCAAGTATGTACTTAACAATTAAACCCACTAAAGTACCAAAAAAAATACTAACAGCTAAACGAAATGATTCAGTGTAAAGTTGGTAGCTTATCTCTTGCGTTGCCAAGTTTGAAATAGTGGCAATTGCAGCGAAAATAACATAAAGTAAGCCGATTTTCATAAACGAACAAAATTAAATTTTAATAGTCGGATAATATCGTAAAAATGCGTCAAAAAGTATCTATTTTAGCAATCTTTAGGCTCATGAGGCCTAAACAATGGATTAAGAACTCTTTTGTATTAGCTCCCCTTGTTTTTTCGGGCGCTTTTACAGAGATAATTTCTATACAACATGCATTTATCGCGTTTTTCTTATTTTGTTTAGCTTCGTCAGCAACCTATGTTCTGAATGATTACAAAGACATTGAAAACGACAAACTGCACCCAGAAAAATCTAAAAAACGACCATTGGCGTCTGGCGAAGTATCAAAAATGCAAGCAAAGATACTAATGGGTATTTTGTATACCACCGTTTTTGTATTTGCGCCCTTTTTTCCAAAATTAATCGCCGTGATTACCGGATATCTAGTATTAAACATCGCCTACACCTTTTATTTAAAGCATCAACCAGTGCTGGATATATTTACAATCGCAACAGGATTTGTTTTACGTGTTTATGCTGGCGCAGTCGCACTCAGTGTTCCTTTGTCATCTTGGATGTTTATAACCACATTATCTCTGGCGCTTTATTTGGCAGCAATCAAGCGACGACAAGAACTAGCTAAAAGTGGTAAGCAGGCACGCAGCGTTCTTCAGCACTATACCGTCTCATTAGTCGATAAATATGCGGAAATGTCTGCGACCTGCGCTATTTTATTCTACAGCTTATATGTAATTTCAGATAAACCTGATCTCGTTTACACTATTCCATTCGTTTTATTTGGTCTTTATAGGTACTGGTTTGTCGTGGATAGTAAAGGAGGAGGTGAATCTCCGACCGATGCACTATTCGCCGACACTCAGTTACAGCTGGCAATTATAGGCTGGGTTATCGCCTGTGCTTATTCGTTCTTTTAAAATGAGAAAAAAATGGACATTAGTTATATAGTTACACCTTTTTTTGCATGGTTCGTCGCAGGTTGTAGTAAGTTTTTAATTAATACAATTAAAGCAAGACGGTTAGCTTTTGATTTAATCGGATATGGCGGTATGCCAAGCAATCACAGCAGCATTGTAAGTAGCGCTGCTGCAATAATTGCATTTAAAGAAGGGTTACAAGAACCAGCATTAGTGGTGGCGATCGCTCTTGCATTTATTGTCATGTTGGACGCAAATAGTTTAAGGCAACAAGTTGGTAAACACGCTCGCGCTATTAATGAATTAAACTCACACAACAGTAAACTAAAACTCAGAGAACGAATGGGCCACTCTCGAATTGAGATTTTAGCGGGTATTGTTACTGGAATCGTGTCTGCTTGGATAATCTACGCGCTACACGATTTAATCTAACAACGTTATGGGGTCATTGCTAACTTTCTTGAAGCGAGCTTATATGTTTTGCGCGCTCGCTCTTTTAACGTATGTAATATACAGCAATTACCCCAGCATATTACAAGCTCTTGAGGTTGCAACAAAAGTTGATACGTTAAGCTATGTTTTAGTACTTTTAGCTGCATCTTTAAGCTTTTTATTTCGTACCATTAGGTGGGTTCTTTTTATTCGAAATAAAGAGTCACAACAACCATTTTATGTTCACTCTATTATATATTTATCTGGCTTTGCCTTTACCGCAACCCCAGCAAAAGCAGGTGAATTAATGCGAGGTGTTCAACTTACACAATACAATGTCCCATTTTCTTTTTCATTCTGTAGCTTTTTTAGCGAAAGACTCCTAGATCTAATTATTGTACTGTGCCTTGCTAGTTACTCTCTCCATTACTTGACGGGTTATTTTAGTATCGGAGTGTTTACTTGCGCTCTAATTTCACTTCCATTCGTAGCAACGAAGCTGCTCCAAACGAGAATATCAGCTTGGGTCTTTTCATTTTTATCAAACATATCATCATTAAGGCGTGATTTAATGCAACTTTGGCAATCACCACTGGTCGTTAAAACAGTTTGTTTAACATTCCTGACTTGGTCTGCACAAGGTTGTATTTTGTATTTACTCTTAATTGCGATGGGTTGTGATATTCTTATTCATGAAGCCATAAGCATATATTGCTTAAGTTTACTGGTAGGCGCTGCCACATTGATCCCAGGAGGTATCGGTATCACAGAGGCGAGCATGGCGTGGATAATGACCCAATTTGGCATTCCTAAAGAACACGCTATTATGGCCGCATTACTGACTCGTTCACTCACTTTGTGGCCTGCTATTCTTATTGGTATAGTTTGTACATATATTCTAAGGCGCAAATAATAGCCTCAGTTCCTTCAAAAACTTAGCGTATTCACGAGATTATTTTATTTTCTATGTTAAGATAAAATTCTACTGTGAAGGATTTTAAGATGACAATAGACGCTCTCACATTAAAAGCGCAAAAAGTATGTGAAAATAAAGGCACTCGATTCACACCCATTCGCGAAAAGGTTTTTCGACTGCTCGCTGAAACCACCTCAGGTGTGGGTGCTTACGATCTGCTAGAACAATTAAAAGTATCTGAACCTAACGCAAAACCTGCTACTATTTATAGAGCACTCGATTTTTTAGCTGACATGGGTTTTATTCACAAAATTGAAAGCACTAATGCATTTATGCTGTGCCACCATTTTGAACAATCACACCCTGTGCAGCTGTTAATTTGTGAGCAATGTGGTCACGTTGCTGAGCTTCATTCAAATGTACTCAGCGATGAACTGGATCAAAAAGCGAATCAATTAGGTTTTACAATAACCAATCAAACCGTTGAAGCGCGCGGTTTATGTAAAAATTGTCAATAAACATAATTAAACTGATTGGGTTGCAAAAAACGCATTATCTAACTTGAATTAAAGTTAACAAACTAAAATGAGTAATAAGGAATAAACACGCTATTATGAACGTAGAATTCATTAACCCTTTTATCTCATCATTGTTGAATGTACTAGCGACAATGGCTCAAACCGAACTAAAACCGGGTAAGCCTAAGATAAAAAAAAGCGAAGTAGCTCAGGGCGACGTATCAGGTCTTATCGGCATGGTCGGTCCGCAAACCAAAGGGTCGCTATCGATTACTTTTGACGGTGAGTTAGCATTAACGATTATGGAACGTATGCTTGGCGAGCGACCAGATGCCGTAAATGAAGAAGTCACCGATATGGTGGGTGAAATAACGAATATGGTGGCCGGTGGTGCAAAAAATTTATTGGGTGATAAAGGATACGAGTTCGATATGGCCACACCAATCGTTGTATCAGGCAAAGACCACACAATTACCCACAAATGCGAAGGACCAAAAATAATCATGCCGTTTTCGAGTGAACAAGGCTCTGCGCATATAGAGGTCTGCTTCGATAAACTATGAGTTGGCTACAAAAAACCATTCAGTTGAGTCCGCGAGAGCGCGGATTTCACCTTATTACAGATGACATTACCAGCCAATTACCTGAGCTAGCACACTATCGCATTGGCTTGCTGAATATTTTTATTCAGCACACCTCTGCCAGTATCACAATCAATGAAAATGCCGACCCCACTGTGCGCATTGATATGGAAACTCATTTCAATAAATTTGTTCCCCAAGGGCAAAGTTATTATCAGCATGACTATGAGGGTGACGATGATATGCCAGCCCATATAAAAGCCAGCACATTGGGCGCAAGTATCTCTATTCCAGTTAAAGCTGGCCGTTTAGAAATGGGCACGTGGCAAGGAATCTACCTTGGTGAGCACCGTGATTATGGCGGTAATCGCCGTTTAGTCTTAACGCTGCAAGGCGAAAAAGCATAGTTATACTAATTCTGTTAGATAGTTGGCCAATTATTTAACGAATTTGGTATTAAATTCTATTTTATATACTGGTAATCCACCCGTGGCGTCACATTACACAACAATTCATATGGGATAGTCCCAGCATATTGGGCAATTTCCTCTACAGGTAATGAAGGCCCCCACATTTCGACCGTATTCCCAATTGCTATCCCATTTGGCACGGTGCTTCCTAAATCAACCGAAATCATATCCATTGATACACGGCCGATAATGGCATAGCGCCGTTGATTAATCATGACTGGTGTGCCATTCGGTGCATGCCGCGGATAACCATCGCCATAGCCCATCGCCACGACGCCAATGTAGGTATTTTTAGATGCACGCCATGCACTACCGTAACCTACTGTCTCGCCTGCGTTTACTTTTCGAATTGCGATTAATTTAGTCGTTAAGCGCATCACAGGTTTGAGTTGATGATCTGCGCCAATTTGATTAAGCATAGGCGACACACCGTAGAGCATTAACCCAGGCCGAATCCAATCGCCATGACTCTGCGGCCACCCGATAACCCCCGCCGAATTTGCCAAACAAGTTTGCTGTGTTTTTTGCTCAATAAGCTGGCTAAACAAGGCTAATTGTTGCTTTGTTTTACCATCCGATATGTCGTCAGCACAAGCAAAGTGCGTCATTAATTTAATGTCACTATGAACATTTTTTGATGCTAATAAACGTGTGTAAAATTGCTCAAATTGCTCTGGATAAACACCGAGTCGATGCATGCCCGTGTCGACTTTTAACCAAGTTGTTAACTCGCCATCTAGCGTTTCATTTTCAATCATCTCTAATTGATGCTGGTCATGTACAATGATTTGAAAGTTATTCGCAATCGCGATTGCTAAATCGCTCGCTTGAAAGACCCCTTCTAACAAAACAATAGGTTTAACTAAACCGCCGGCTCTAAGTGCTAAAGCTTCGTCAATACGTGCGACGGCAAAGGCATCAGCCTGATGTAGTGCCTTAGCAATCTCTACCAAGCCGTGACCATATGCATTTGCTTTCAATACGGCCATCACCTTGGATTGCGGTGCAAACTCTCTAACTTTATCTAAGTTATACTGAAGTGCTGAGAGATCTATTTCGGCGCTCGCCAAACGCATTAGTATTCATCATCCATCGCAGGTCCCGCATAGTTATCAAAGCGCGAGAATTGGCCTTGGAAGGTCAGACGAACTTTACCAATTGGGCCGTTACGTTGTTTACCTATAATGATTTCTGCCATGCCCTTTTCAGCTGACTCTTCATTGTATACTTCGTCACGATAGATAAACATAATTAAGTCGGCGTCCTGCTCAATTGACCCGGATTCACGCAAATCCGAGTTAATTGGACGTTTATCAGCACGTTGCTCAAGCGTACGGTTCAACTGAGAAAGTGCAATCACAGGGCACTCTAACTCTTTTGCCAGTGCTTTAAGCGAGCGTGAAATCTCGGCGATTTCTAAAGTACGGTTATCCGACAAACTCGGTACACGCATAAGTTGTAAATAATCGACCATAATCATGCTAACACCGCCGTTATCACGAGCAATACGTCGCGCGCGCGAACGTAACTCGGTTGGTGTTAAACCAGACGAGTCATCAACATACATTTTGCCTTTTTCAAGTAAAATCCCCATAGTCGACGACAGTCGAGCCCAATCGTCATCATCAAGCTGTCCAGTCCTTACTTTGGTTTGGTTGATACGGCCAAGAGAAGCAAGCATCCTCATCATGATTTGTTCAGAAGGCATCTCTAATGAAAAGATAACGACCGGCTTGTCTTGCGTCATCGCAGCGTGCTCTGCGAGGTTCATAGCAAAGGTGGTTTTACCCATCGATGGACGCGCGGCGACGATTATCAAATCTGATGGTTGCATACCAGCGGTCATTTTATCTAAATCGGTATAACCAGAGCTTACGCCCGTAATACCGTCCTGTGGAGACTGATAAAGCTCTTCAATTTTATCAATTGTTTTTTCAAGAATAGTATGAATATTTTGCGGACCATCACTGCTTTTCGTACGTTGCTCGGCAATTTTAAATACTTTACTCTCAGCGAGATCAAGCAATTCATGGCTTTCACGACCTTCCGGGTTATAGCCAGCCTCCGCAATCTCATTTGCAACACCGATCATTTCACGCACCACGGCGCGTTCACGTACAATTTCGGCATACGCACTAATATTGGCCGCGCTTGGTGTATTTTTCGCAATTTCACCTAAATACGCAAAGCCTCCAACATTTTCTAACTCATTGTTTTTTTCTAGCGCTTCAGAGATTGTTATCAGATCGATAGGTTGACCGAGTTCAACAAGACGTTCCATGGCCTCGAAGATCAATTTATGCGTGCGAGTATAAAAGTCTTGTCCCACAACACGTTCAGCCACCCGATCCCACGCTTCATTGTCGAGCATCAAGCCGCCTAAAACGGACTGTTCAGCCTCAATTGAGTGAGGTGGAATTTTGAGTGAGTCTACTTGTTTATCTACTTTAGCCATGGTTTATCTTTACACTGCGCGAATGGCTCTATTCTAACGAGAACACAGTTAAATTACACCAACAAAAAAGCCTCAATAATGAGGCTTTTCTTTAAATATGAGTGTTCAGCGTTTTTTTATAACGATGCGGCCACTGATAGTATCAACCTCAACTTCACCATCTGCGCCATTAATCGCAAACTCAAGCGAACTCGATGGACCATATTTGGCCTTTTTTACCTTATTCGCGGTCAAACTATTTTTAATACGACCACCGGCGTGCGAGGCTATCTCAAACTCGGCAGAAACATCAGTTGGAAACTTCAAGGTCACATCACCCGATACAGTTTTGACCTGAATTCTCGCATCTTGGTTCATCGCCTTCATATCGACTTCGACTTCACCTCCGACAGTACTAATATCTAAATTACTCAGCGTGTCTAAGTTTAAGTCTATATCACCATTAACGGCTTCTACTCTCACGTCATCTGCTCGGGTATTCGTTTTTAGGTTGCCATTCACCGCCTCAAAGCGGATCTCCCCCTGAGAATCTTGGTCATCCACGTCACCATTGACCGTATCAATCTTAATTTGGCCATTTAGATTGACACTGTCAATATCACCATTAACCGATTCTAAGTTAATTTTTCCTTCGATATCAGAAATATAAATATCACCATTTACTGTTTCGAGTTTTACACCCGCAGTTAATCCTCTAATATCAGTATCTGCATTAACGCTTTCTAATTGTGTAAAGCTAGATGAAGGTACAAAAATCTCCAATTTAGACTCTTTATAACGATTACCGTCGTTATTATAACGAGATGGCATGTCGACAATAAATTCAGTGCGATTACCTCTAGTTTCAAACCTGTAGTCGAGCGCACGCTCATCAATAAAGCCTTTCACCTGAACTTGTGCTTTATCCCAGCCTCGAATTGTTACATGACCCTGATCATTTTCAATAAATACTTTACCTGTTTTTGAGACATCAAGGGTCTTATCTATTTCACCGGCAACGAGTTGGCTTGCCATCATTGCCAGCGGCAATATTGCGATACATAATTTACTCAATTTCATTGTCATTCCTCTTAAATTCGCTGCCAACTGGGTTGGTGAACTTTATTAATTAAGTCAAGTTGCTGCTGATATACTTGTGATAACATGCGTAATAACGCCGCATTTTCAGGTTCATTCTCTAATGCCGCCTTCAATGCGTCTTCTGCTTGCTCTAAATCTGCCAATTGACTGCGCCAATTATCAGTCACAGCTGGTTGAGATTGATACTGCACTAGCAATGCTTGCTTTTCCTGTTGGAACACGGCGTTCATATTATTCAGTGATTGTTCCAAGTTAGGCCCTTGCTGCTGATTAAATAACTGAAAGCCTAACAAACACAGACAAAAGCAAGCAGCGAGAGCCGAATATCGATGCCAGTTAGAATGCTTTATCGGCACCTCACTATGTGGCTGCGAAATCGCTTTTTCAATTCCAGGCCATAAATCTTTCCCCGGTGACATTTCACTAGGTAATTGCGATACCGCGTTATCAATGTAACTGTCAAATTCTTTATTGTTCATCAGTAATCCACTCTTTCAGTAACGTTCTTGCGCGATGATATTGTGCTTTCGATGAGCCAACCGCCATATTTAACATGCTGGCAATCTCTTCATGGCGGTAGCCTTCAACTGCAAATAAAACAAATACCATGCGTGCCTTTTCCGGCAGCCTCACAATATGTTTATCAAGCCCATTTAATCCTTCACACTGCTGCACTGATTGTTCATCCATACCAGCCGTTTCAATACTCACCACTTTTTGCAACCAGTTAGTCTGCTTGCGCAAGTAACTAATGGTAATATTGGCGCTCACCGTATGCAGCCAGGTAGAAAATTTCGCTTTGCCATCAAAACTGCTCACTTTTTGCCATACTTGCACAAAAACCTCTTGCATTGCCTCTTGTGCCAATGCTTCATTCGCTGTCAAACGCAAGCACAGCGCATATACGCGGCGATGATGCAATTGATACAATCTGGCAAAGGCTTGGCGATCACCTTGTTGAATTTTCGCAAGCAAAACCCGCTCTTCATCAGCCGACTGTTTGCTAGCAAATTTTTGTTCCGCTTCTATCAGCACACTTGTGCTCCTTGCTCGCATTATTGTTGTTTTGTTTAAGTTACTTTATTAGACGCAAACAAATTAGCAAATGGTTTAAATAAAATTAAAAAAAGATAGGAATAATTTCTGGGTGAGTTTACATAAGGCTAAAAATAAAAAAGCTCGCAAGAAGCGAGCATAATATTTACGAATTTAAAATAGCGTAAATCTTGTTAAGATGACCACTATTTAGTCTTTTTTTCCAAGAACATCGCATCACCATAAGAAAAGAAGCGATATTTCTGTTCGATTGCGGTGTGATATGCTTTCATAATATTCTCTTGGCCTGCAAACGCACTCACTAGCATAATTAGAGTCGATTCCGGCAAGTGAAAATTAGTGATCATCGCATCAACAATTTGAAACTCGTAGCCTGGATAAATAAAAATATCAGTATCACCAAAATAACTTGTCAATTGACCTTGCGACTTTTGCGCAGCTGATTCAAGCGAACGCATTGATGTTGTGCCAACGGCAATCACGCGACCACCTTTAGCACGTGTTGCCTGAATTTTTTTAACAACATCATCAGGTACTTCAATATACTCTGAGTGCATGACATGATCATTAATGTTATCAACACGCACAGGTTGGAACGTACCGGCTCCCACATGCAGAGTTACAAACGCCATATCAACATTTTTGTCACGTAATTGCTGCATTAGCTTATCATCAAAATGCAAGCCCGCTGTCGGCGCAGCGACCGCGCCCGGTTTTTCACCATATACAGTTTGATAACGCTCTTTATCTGAGTCATTGTCAGGTCTGTCAATATAAGGCGGCAGAGGCATATGACCAATGTTCTCTAAAATTTCGAGCACATTATTGTCACCTTCAAACTTGAGTTCGAATAGCTCACCGCGACGACCAATCATCACTGCCTTAGCACTATTTTCTAGTAAAAGCTCTGTTCCTGGTTTTGGTGATTTATTAGCACGAACATGTGCAAGTACGGTATGGGCGTCAACTACGCGCTCAACTAACACTTCAACTTTACCGCCAGACGCCTTTTGGCCAAACATTCTAGCGGGGATCACGCGCGTATTATTAAATACGATCAAATCATTTTCATTTATAAAATCAATGATATCACTAAACACATGATGATTAATTTCGCCGCTGTTTCCATTCAATTTAAGTAATCGACTTGACGTACGATCTTCTTTTGGAAAACGAGCTATTAATTCATCGGGTAGTTCAAAGTTAAAATCAGCAACGCGCATTAGCATCTCACTTGGTCAAAAATCGCGCCAAGTCTAGTGTTACTAGTCCCGTAAATCAAGTAAAATTCGTTGCTTCAAGGTACTCTTTTTATCCCTTTTATATGCACAATACGCAATTTTACTTGTGCCTAAGGTACAGACCAAGTAATCTAGTTTGCGGTTAACGTGAGGGGTCAATAACACATGCCGAACAAGCTAAAGCTGCTAGTAGTAAATGCCAGCTTAGAGCAAAGTGAAACATTAAAAAATGCACTTATCTCACTTGATGTATTTGACGTCACAGTAAAACACACAAGTCTCGATGCAATTAAACTACTAAAAGACACAAAAGTTAATGTGATTATCACAGACATCGATGTTGGCGAAATAGATGGCTGGCGTTTTTCACGACTAGTGCGCTCTGGCATGTTAAAAACGCCAAAAAATACACCTATCGTGATGACCCCGCCAACATATTGTGAACGCATAGCAGAGACAACCGCACGCGCATATGGCATTGACGCAATATTACCTTTGTCGCAAACAACTCAATTGCCCCAAATATTAGCTAACGTACTCTCATCACATATTGAAAAAAGCAGTCGTTTAAAGTTATTACTCATTGAACAAAATGACACAGCCGTTAGCGAAATCAAGCAACATCTAGAGTATGGTTTCGCAATTACTAATGTAGCTACAAGTGATAAAGCAGTTCAACTAGTCAGGCAAATGCCCTTCTCAATTATTCTGTTAAATGCCACGCAATCGACCATTTCAGATATTACTGATTTTGTTCATCAAGTAAAAAGAGCCAACCCAAATCAAGCGATTGTGACGTTGATAGATAGTGAAGACGCCGATTTCGCTGAGCAGCTTTTATTGCTTGGTGTAACTGACTTTATTCGTCTACCCTATTCGCATAACCTGTTGAACAAAGTCTGTGAGCAAGCGGCACGGCGCGAAGATTTTATGGTGAGCTATGCCGAATTCGCCGATAAAGTAGAGCAACTAAGTCAAAGCCATACTCGTTACAAAGATTTATTTTCGGCACACCAACGTATTTTAGTGCACTTAAACACCGTAGTGATGGAACTTGATGTTAACAACAACATTTGCTTTATAAACCCAGCTTGGGAAGAATTATCGGGCAGCGGGCTACAAGCCAGTTTAGGGTTGCCACTGACCTCGTTTTTTGACGGGAGTGAACGTGAAAAACTAGGCAACGCTTTACACAAAATTAAAAACAAACCTGGCTCAAATGCGAAAATAGAGCTTCAGCTACAGCACGCTCGCGGTCACACTTTGTGGGTTGAATGTAAATTTCAACGCATGGAGAGCGCACAAAAAGCAAGTCATATCACACTGAGTATCGACAACATTGATGAGCGCAAACAAGCAGAGTTTAGTTTACAACATTTAGCGCAGCACGACTCTTTAACCAGTTTGCATAACCGATATTATTTTGACCAGCAGCTGCAACAGCTATGTAGTGAAGTGTTGGCGACAGAAAAGCATGTATTGATTTATATCGACCTCGACCACTTTAAGGTAATAAACGATTCACAAGGTCATCAACAGGGCGATACCGTGCTCAAGCAGGTAGCCAATATCTTTCAGTCATCCGTGATTGATAATTCGTTAGTATGCAGGCTCGGGGGTGATGAATTTGCGATTATTATCGAAAACACCGACATACTCGATGCGCACATGATTGCAGAGCATTTGTGCCAACAAATAGAAGAACATAAGTTTAAATTTGCCCAGCAAGAATACTCGATTAGCTGCTCAATCGGGATCACACAAATAAATAGCAACAACAATGACGCGAGTGAATGTTTAAAGCAGGCTGATATCGCTCTCTATGTTGCCAAAAACCGTGGTCGAAATTTAGTGCACTGTTACTCAAAAGAAGACGCCGAGAGCAAACATCTTCTCACCGGTATTACATGGGCACATCGCGTTCGCAATGCCCTTAAGCACAACCAAGTTGAAATTCATTTTCAACCAATATGGTGCTATCGCCGTAATCGAATCGCCTATTGCGAAGCCTTAGTTAGATTAAATATTGACGATGAACTTATTTATCCAAACCAATTTATTCCGGCACTTGAGCTCGTCACCGATATCCACTTGCTCGATCACTGTGTGATACGGAAAACGATTAAAACGCTCGCTGAATACCCTGAAATCGAAAAAGTAGCAATCAATTTGTCGGCGCAAGCACTTAACGATGAAAACATACTACTGCTCGTGTCTGATACACTCAAGCAACATCATGTATCACCTTCTCGCGTGACCTTTGAAATTACCGAGTCAGCGAGTATCAGTAACTTAGTTGCCACTACCGCCATGATCGATAAACTGCAAGAACTTGGTTGTGACTTTTCAATTGATGACTTTGGCACTGGATTTAGTACTTTTAGCTACCTCAAGCAATTACCCGCGAATCAAGTTAAGATAGATGGGTCATTTGTTAAAGACATGACAAAAGACCCAATCGATGAAGCACTGGTTGCCGCAATTAAAGACATTAGTCATTCACTTAATAAAACCTGTGTTGCAGAATATGTCGAAGACAAACAAACATTTGATTTATTAGCTAAAATTGGCGTTGATTACGCACAAGGTTACTATATTTCAAAGCCCATTCCCGCACATCTTGTTTGCAATCAAATAAAAAAAATAAATGCAGACAACTCAACCAGCTAGCATCTATTTACATTTTCATTACAATTTTACGCTGAAAAATCGAACAAGCTTAACTATACTGAAACCTCATGGAAGTAAAGTTTAATACCCGAAGAGTGTTAACAAAGAAGGAGTGATTATGACCTTGTTCGTGCTACTACTGCTTATAGCAAATGCGCTAATCGCATTTTATTGTTACAACAATGCAGCGATAAAAGGCTACCCTAAAGGAATATTTTTAGGTTTAGGCCTGGTGCCATATTTTAATTTGGTTGTCCTTGTTTATTTACTATTTTTACCCAATTTAAAACATCAAAATTTACTCGATAAAAAAGCCGCAAGTTAGTGCGGCTTCTTTCTCTGTAAACATCGAACGCTTATCCTATCGCATTTTAAAATGTGTATTGACTTGAAGCGGTCAATAACTCAGTCGCACTGAGTTTGCCTGTAACACATTTATTAACATCTTTCTTAGCAAACACCAAGATAAGATCTTGCGATGAGCCCGCGCCATTTTTTATCACAAAATTTATAAATTGTTCTTCGTCAATTGACTTTAATCCAGCGCCATAATCACACAAGGTATCACCTATCAAACGCACTGAAACCTGAACCAACTCTCTTTGCTTATCAACGGCTTCCTTCTTACTTTTAAGGGCTTTTTGCTTCAATTCCGCCTTTTTATCTCGCTTCATTTTGTCGAGCTTTACGCGCTTTTCTTCAAGCTCAGAGACCTGCTTTTCTAACTGTTGAATTCGTTGTTCAAGTTCGCTTGCATTCGCTTTTTCGCTGTGACGACGCTCAAAATCTAAATCACGTTTTTCCCGTTCCACTCTGCGAATATCGTACGCCAGCTCGCGCTCTTTTTCCGCCAGTTCATGAATTTTATCAGCTGACATTTGCACTACTTCCATTGCTTTTTGCGTTGCTTCATGAGCGAGTTGCTCATACTCTTCATGGTCAAAGTCAAATACATTACCGTCAAATGTAAAACCTTCTAGTCCCGCAAACATATCTTCAAAGCGGTGCCCTGCAAACGATGTTGAGAGGGTAAAGGTAACTCCTTGTCCTTTTAAATATTGGCTCTCAATACGGCGTATCTTCGCTTTTTTCTCTTCTTTAAAGGACGCTTTTAAAATATTGCTCATAATATTCATTTCGCGTTTCACTTTATCAAAATTATCATTGGCAGCATTAACATGCGAGGCAAGTAACAAAGTACTCGCAACTGCAATATAGTGAGTAAATTTAGTCATCGAAATTCTCCAAAGAAGTATTATTGACCAGCGTCGATTGCGGTTGCTCTTCAACCTGCTCTGCCAGCTCATTAAGTTGTAGTCGTATTAGTGCTCTATCTTGATCGCGTTGCGCATTGAGATGCTTCACCAAAGCAGATATATCTTCACGTCGTTCTAAACGCCCAGTATCTACCGCCTCTTTAACTAGGGCAAAAGTAGCCTGATTTGCTTGCGTTTGATGCTCAGCCAGTAAGTTTTGAATATCGTTGAGCGTCACCGCTGAAGACTGTTCACTGTTGTTAAATGTGATTGCTAACCCACTATCATCATAGCGAATATTGGCATTGAAAATGACCAGTGAACACATCGCAAATGACATTGAAAACGCAGCGGGAGCAATCCACTTGGTCCATATAGTGGTGTCTGATGATTTTTCAAACCATGTACTTTCTCTATCCCAATCCATTGGTTCACGTTGCTGGTATTGTTCAGCCTGTTGTTGCCAATTTTTCGAATTTTGATACATTACCGCATATTCAGGGTCCGCGAGTAATCGCATCTCATCATCTTTCGAAAGAACATTTTCTTCAATGAAGCGTTGCAAAATTGCATCTAAGTCAGACATGTAAGATCTCCACTTCAGTTTTAAGGTTGCTCAAGGCGCTATATAGTCGGGATTTAACCGTATTACTCGATAGACCGAGTTGAAACGCAATTTGCTCAAAGGTAAATTGTTGAAAAAACTTTAATTCTACCACTTCCCTTTGCTGCCAACTCAATTGCGCTAAAGCTTGTACAACAGCTTTATTTTGCTGTGTGAGCAACAAATTTATTTCTGCGCAGGTATGCTCATTCTGAACCACCTCACCTTCAATTTCTTCAACACAATCAACCGGCTTTTGCGATCGAAAAAACTCGACACAGCGGCGGTGAGCTATTCGAATTGCCCACGTTTTAAAGCTACTTTCAAAGCGGTAATTAGGCAGTGAACGATAGACACTAACAAAAGTCTCTTGCATTAAGTCTTGCGCGTCGTCGGGATTGCCAAGCATGCGTAAACAATAATTAAAGATGCTTTTTTCATGCTCTCTAATAAGTTTTAACCATGCTCTTTTATTTCCCTGTTGCGCTTTTTTTATGACGCTTTGTGGTGATTCAAAAAACACACTAATTCCAAATTGCTGTTGTCTAATTTAATAGTCGAGCAAGCGTTTTAAAAAGTTGTGCAAAAATACAATTTTTTTTAACGACCGCATTTTTGGTTAAAAAATGGCGTTAATTTTTCGCACAGTATTCGAAAATCGCGAATACGCCCGGATGTTTTGCGCCATAAAATACCAATATCACGATAGGCATCCTCTTGCGCAGGCACGGCAATCATGTCTTTATGTTGCAAAATTCCTGCATTAAGTGCCATTTGCGGTAAGAAAGTCACACCTAATTTCCGTTCAACCATACTCAATAAGGTATGTAAACTGGCCGCCTCAAACGGATTAATACAACCTGTTTCATTTAAATGACAGGCACTCAATGCGTGATCGGTCAAGCAATGCTCACGCTCAAGCAAAAAGACCGATGCTTTGGGCAACAAATTAAAGTCTTTTAGGTCACGTGCACCTTGGTAGTCTTGGTGCATAACAATATTGAACGGATCTTGCGATAAAACATGAGTGTGAAATTTTTGCGTATTGTAAGGAAGCGCCAACAGCGCAACATCAATTTGGCCTTTTTCCAGTTTGTCTAACAAAGCGTCACTGGTGTCTTCAATCAACACTAATTCAAGTGATGGAAATTCACTTAAACACAACTGGTAAATATCTGCCGCAATAAAACTCGCTATCGTTGGAATAACGCCCAACGTCAACTTTCCTTGTAAAGGAGACTTAAAACTCTTAGTTAGCTCTTTAACGCTAATGGTATCGTCGATTATCTTACGCGCGCGTTCAACAACTTCTTCGCCAATTGCGGTAAACATAAGACTACGATTTTCTCGCTCAATCAGCTGACACCCTAAGGTTTCCTCTAAGTTTTGAATTGCACTACTCAAAGTGGATTGACCAATAAAGCAAGCTTGCGCCGCGCGGCCAAAATGTTGATGCTGATGAACTGCAATAAGGTATTGCAGCTGTTTAATGCTGGGTAGGTTTTTCATCGTAAAAATGGAATGTAAAAATAATTTTATACGATAAAAACAAAAAAACTACGTTAAATCAAGCAAAAAAAAGACCCCATTGCCACTTTGGCCTATGAGGTCTTTTCAAGCTAAAAGTCGTTAAACTTGCACGCCAAATACAGCGGCTAATATATAGTAAATAACAATAGCTAATACTGCGCCAACTGGCAAGGTAATTACCCAAGAAACCACAATATTACGTACAACACCCATATTAAGTGCTGCAATACCACGCGCCATACCGACACCAAGAACCGCACCAACGAGTGTTTGCGTTGTTGAAATAGGTAAACCTGTGCCTGAGGCGATCACAACGGTTGATGCAGCAGCAAGCTCTGCAGCAAAACCGCGACTCGGTGTTAAATGCGTAATACCTTCACCGATTGTCTTAATTACTTTTTTACCTAAAATAGCTAAACCAGCAACAATACCAAAACCACCAAGTGGTAGAATCCACCATACTAACTCTGATTTTTTAACAATTTCGCCATTGTGCTCAACAATGCTCACGACTGCAGCAAGAGGACCAATCGCGTTAGCAACGTCGTTTGAACCGTGAGCAAATGCCATACAACACGCTGTCACTATCATTAAAATAGCAAATACTTTTTCAACATTGTTAAATTGCATTTCTTTGTCTGCGGCAGGATCCATGTTTAAACGCGCAATAAGTACTTTACCGAGCAGACCTACACCAATAGCGATTGCAACTGAAAGCGCATAACCTTCTACAGCCCCCATTTCCAAGCCAATATGTTTTAAACCTTTTTTGATCGTTACGAGTGACATTACAAAACCCGCTAATCCCATATAAACTGGAACATAGCGTTTTGCATTTTGCAGTGGTGCATCGGTGTCAAAAATCAGTTTTTGTGCACTCATAAAAATAACATAAGCGATAAAACCTGATATGGCAGGGGTAACAACCCAACTCCCGACAATGCCCGCGACCTTAGTCCACTGTACCGCTTCAGAACCAACAGCAACCATCGCAAAACCAATAATGGCACCGATAATCGAGTGTGTTGTTGATACCGGCCAACCGAGAGCCGAGGCCACAAGTAACCAAACACCGGCAGCAAATAACGCGGAAATCATACCCAATACCAAAGCCTCTGGTATTGCGGTAAACATAGATGAGTCAATTATTCCTTTACGAATTGTTGAAGTTACCTCGCCACCTGCGAGGTAGGCACCGGCAAATTCAAAAATCATCGCAATTATAATTGCTTGCTTAATCGTTAGCGCTTTTGAGCCAACTGACGTCCCCATAGCATTAGCGACATCGTTCGCGCCAATACCATAAGCCATAATAAAACCAACCACTGCGGCAATAATTACCAGCATGGAGCCATAGGATGAAATAATATCCATGGTTATACCCTAATAAGTATTCTTTACAATTTTAAAATTAATTACGAGCTAACATCAGCTCTAATCGCGAACCAACTCGTTCTGCAATATCTGCTAAGTCACCAACCCACTCGATGATTTTATATAAAAACATCACATCAATTGGGTTTAACGACTGCTCAATTTCGCGTAACTTTAAACGCAAGTTGATTTGCATTTCATCAGTATCACGCTCTATCGAATCGAGCTCTTCTAGCATATTATCAACAAGCTTTACTTCACGACCGCGAAAACCTGTTTCTAATAACTCGTCCATTTCATTTATTGCTTTTGATGCTTGCTTAGTTGCATCAACACATCGACTCAAATAGGCTAAAAAGTCAGTTTGAATCGCTGTGGGTATATCCATTTCGCGTCCAATTACACGGCCGGCAATGTCTTTCGCTTTGTTAGCGATTTTATCCTGCTGCGTAATAAGCTCTAATAAATCAGTACGTTCAACAGGCAAAAATAGACCTCGCGGCAGTTGTAAACGGATTTCTCGCTTAAGAACATCTGCTTCGCGCTCTAAATTTCGTATGTCTAACCGCACTTTTTCAGCTTTTTGCCAATCTTTTTCAAATACATGAGCGAAAAAGTCGACAAGTTGTGCACTTGCTTGATGAACTATCTTAATGTGTTCTTCAATTGGTTTTATAGGTGATTTAGCAAAAACCCCTAAAAATGCATTACTAGGCATAATTGACCCTTAAATAATAATTGCGCGTGAATTTTAACTGATTACCTGTTTTAGTAAAAGAGTTTAGACCATCAGGTTGCAGATAAAAAAAATACGCCACAAGGACTCCCTTGTAGCGCATCGTTCGAACTCAAAAACTTTATTATTAGTTTAAAATATCTCGCTCGATATCTTCTTGAGATATATGACGAATATCTTTTCCTTTAACAAAGTAAATGACATACTCAGCGATGTTTTGACAGCGATCACCAATGCGCTCCAACGAACGCACAGACCATACTAAATCCATCACTTTTGGAATTGAGCGCGGGTCTTCCATCATATAAGTCATAATTTGACGTGTTAATGCTTCATACTCGCGGTCAACTTTGGCATCTTCTTTGTGCACTTTAAAGGCAGCTTCCGCATCCATACGTGCAAATGCATCTAGTACATCGTGTAACATACTCGACACATGGCGACCCATGTTATCAATATTACCGAGCAACCCTTGCTGATCTTTTGCCGTTGATTCAAGAGCCACTTTTGCGATTCTGCGCGCTTCATCGCCGATGCGTTCTAAATCGGCAATTGTCTTAGCAATAGCCACAACTAAACGTAAATCGCTTGCCGCGGGCTGACGTTTGGCAATAATGCGAGTACATTCTTCATCGATGCTCACTTCCATTGCGTTTACTTTATAATCTTCGTGTTCAACTTTTTTAGCAAGTTCCGCGTTGCCGTCATTGACTGCGTCAAGTGCTGAATTAAGCTGCTGTTCAACAAGACCACCCATTGCTAGCACGTGATTTCTGACATTTTCCAGCTCTTGGTTAAAGTTACCTGAAATATGTTTACTTAAATTATGTTCCATTATTTTAACCTTTTGCTTAACCGTAACGACCAGTAATGTAATCTTCTGTCTGCTTTTTAGCAGGGGTTGTGAATAGCGTATTTGTATCTGCGTATTCAATCAGCTCACCCATATACATAAACGCAGTCTGATCCGATACGCGTGCTGCCTGTTGCATGTTGTGCGTAACAATGACAACCGTATATTTATTTTTCAAGTCATTAATTAATTCTTCAATGACAAGTGTTGAAATTGGGTCAAGTGCCGATGTTGGTTCATCAAGTAATAAAACTTCCGGCTCAATTGCGATTGACCGCGCAATAACGAGACGTTGCTGCTGACCACCTGATAAGCCAAATGCACTGTCGTGCAAGCGGTCTTTTACCTCTTCCCACAATGCCGCGCCGCGCAGCGACTTTTCAACAACTTCATCTAACTTGCGCTTATCTTTAATGCCTTGTAAGCGTAAACCATAAACAACATTTTCATAAATCGACTTAGGAAATGGGTTCGGTCGTTGGAATACCATGCCTACATTGCGACGTAGCGCCGCAACATCAACCGATTTATCATAAATATTTTGACCTTGAAGTAATATTTCACCTTCAATGCGGCAAATATCAACTAAATCATTCATGCGATTAATACAACGTAATAGCGTCGATTTACCACAACCTGATGGCCCGATAAACGCCGTCACTTGGCCTTTAGGGATCTTCATACTTACATCAGTAAGTGCTTGCTTATCGCCATAATATAAATCGAGATTTTTGATCTCTAGTGCAGTCTGTTCCGGTGTTAAATTGGCTAAATCCAATTTTAAGCTATCGCTTTGAGCACTTACTTCTGGAGCTACAGTTATCATATATAAAAACCTAACTTAAATTTTCTACTTTGACTCAAGCTTAGTGCTCAAGCGATCTAAATTTTTCACGTAAATGGTTACGAATTGCGATGGCTGTAATATTCAACGCAACGATTACAGTAACCAGTAGGAATGCCGTGGCGTAAACCAAAGGACGCGCAGCTTCTACATTTGGACTTTGAAAACCAACATCATAGATGTGGAATCCTAAGTGCATAAATTTACGATCTAAATGAACAAACGGAAAGTTCATATCGACCGGTAAAGTTGGTGCCATTTTTACCACACCCACCAGCATCAATGGTGCAACTTCACCTGCCGCACGCGCAACGGCCAAAATTAATCCTGTCATAATTGCAGGGCTTGCCATCGGCACAATAATTCGCCAAATAGTTTCTGCTTTGGTTGCACCGAGTGCCAGCGAGCCTTGACGAACAGAGCTCGGTATACGTGATAAACCCTCTTCTGTCGAAACGATGACAACAGGTAATGTCAAAATGGCAAGCGTCAACGCCGACCACAATACCCCAGGTGTACCAAAGGTTGGACTTGGGGCTGCTTCAGGATAAAAGAGTTGGTCAATGCTGCCACCTAACATATAAACAAAGAAACCAAGACCAAACACACCATATACGATTGATGGTACACCCGCCAAGTTAATCACCGCGATACGGATCATCTTTGTAATTGAGTTCTTAGCAGCATATTCGTGCAAATATATCGCTGCAATCACACCAAACGGCGTTACGATTACTGCCATCAGCATAACCATAAAAACAGTACCAAAAATAGCAGGGAAAACGCCGCCTTCAGTATTCGCTTCACGCGGATCATCACTTAAAAACTTTCCTAACTGTTTAAAATAATGACCGAGCTTACTGAAAATCCCCATATCATTTGGGAAGGTAACATCTAAGACTTGATATAGTGGTACTCGAACTAATTCTCCACGCATATCTTTGATGATTACGGCATCTCGTTTTGCTTTTTTACGAAGCGCAAAGAGCTCTTTTTCAAGTACTAAGTATTCTTGACGGTATGCTTCACGCTGCGCTTCAAAATCAGCAGCAATTTCATTCGTGAGTTGCTCTTTCAGTGCAAGCGCTTTTTCTTTTAAGCGCAATCGCTCTAACTCATAGTTAATATGACCAATAGGACCATTTTGCAGGTCTAGCGCCTCATCATTATACGACACAGCGCGCTCAACCAATTCGGCCAATTCAGTGCGCTTGTTGTCAATAAGCATGACGCCGTCTTTTTCAACATCAACAACATAACCATAGAAGTTACCGTTTTTGCTGCGTTCAAGCACCGCTAAATCTGCTGGGTTTGACTGCGATTTAATATCGGTTGTAAGTATCCATCTAAAATCGAGGTCAACATATTCTCGGTTACCTGTTTTGATCAGCAGTCGTTCAACTTCTTCACCTTGAAAGTTTCCTAAATCTACGCCTGCATCTTTCAATCGTGATACAGGTACAAATTCGCGGTCGTAGATTTCGCCAATAACAGTATCGCTTTGTGCGCCGCGTTCAATTTTAAACTCGGTCACTTCTGCAGGCCAAAAGTAACCCAAACCGCGCCCAGCAATCAGGGCCAACAGCCCAATAACTGAGATTAAACTAATACTAACTGCACCACCTGTCATCCAGATCCAAGGGGAGCCTGATTTAAACCATTGTTTCATTATTTACTGCCCCTTAGAGTGAACTGTATTTTTCACGTAAACGCTGACGCACAAATTCAGCGATAGTGTTAAACATAAAGGTAAAGACGAAAAGAACGAACGCCGCTAGGAACAATATACGATAGTGAGTACTACCAACTTCCGACTCTGGCATTTCAACTGCGATATTTGCAGCAAGCGTACGCATACCTTGGAAAATGCTCCAATCCATAATTGGTGTATTACCTGTCGCCATTAATACAATCATGGTCTCACCAACTGCACGGCCCATTCCCATCATTACAGCCGAGAAAATACCTGGGCTTGCGGTCAATAACACGACTCTAACAAGTGTTTGCCACTGAGTAGCGCCTAGTGCTAAAGAACCATTTGATAAGTGTTTAGGTACACTGAATACCGCATCTTCAGCAATTGAGAAAATAGTTGGAATAACTGCAAATCCCATCGCAATCCCTACAACAAGCGAGTTGCGCTGATCAAAGGTAATGCCTAGATCATTGGTGATATAGCGGCGCACATCACCATCGAACATCCACAACTCAAGTAGTGGACTCATCGCAAAACTAAAGTAACCAACTAAAATAACCACCGGCATTAAAATAATCGAGTGCGAACCATCCGGAATCCGATGACGTATAGACTGTGGAATGGCTTGCCAGATAAAGGCAACCAACAAAATACTTATTGGTAACAAGATGAGTAACAGTACTATCGCAGGCAAATGACTTTCAATCATAGGTGCAAGCCATAATCCAGCTAAGAAACCAAGTATTACCGTTGGTAATGCTTCCATAATCTCGACAGTAGGCTTAATAATACGGCGCAGCTCTGGCGACATAAAGTAAGCGGTATAAATCGCCGCCGAAAGTGCAATCGGCACCGCGAATAACATAGCATATAAAGCTGCTTTAATTGTACCGAATGAAATTGGGATCAAAGATAGCTTAGATTCAAAGTCATCACTTGCTGATGTCGACTGCCAGATATAATCAGGTCCTGGATAGCCTTCATACCAAACTTCTTGCCACAACGCACTCCATGTCACTTCAGGGTGTTCATTCTCTATCTCAAGAACCGTAATTTTATCACTCGATAAAACCATTGCCGCATTAGAACGAGGAGAAATTGCAAACATTGAAATTGCACCATCAACCACCTGACCACGCCACAACTCAGCTTCACTTGTCGTGTAATATAAGCCCAATTCACCATTGCTGTTCACACTAAAGAAAGTACGGCGATAAAACTCACTGTAAAGTGCACTCAGGGTCGTATCTTTTGTTTCAAACGCGCGCACTTTGGTAAATTCACGACCGTTATCTGTGTTGACTTCAAACCATTGTGAAATTTCACCGTTATCATTTACTAACATAAGCGAATTGGCACCGGCAAGTAACTGCATCGAAACTAAGTTCGCATTTTCTTGATTAGCAGCGAGTACTTGAATGAGACTCACTTCTTCAATGTCACGCGTATCAAATACGTAAACCTTATTGGCGGCACGCACAAAAGCACGTGTTCCATCAGGTGACAGCATGACTTCATCAGGCGTATTCTCAACTTTCAATTGGTGTGACTCTAATGTCCACTCGATTTCCTCGGTCATGAAGTTTTCTTCACCAAGAAGTTGATTGAAGCTAAGCTCACCATTTTGTGATAAAGCTAAAACAAAAATACTTTCTTCGTCATTACCAAATGCAAATTGTTTGATGGCATCTCCTGATTCAACAACCTGCATTGAGGTTTGCCCATAAGGAAACTTTACTTCAGGTGTTATGTGTCGTTTGTTGTCAGGAAAACTCACAGCAAAGCTCGGTTCAACAAAAACAATTCCGCCATTGTCAAAACCGTAAGCGTATAAACCTTGATGTGGCGCACTTTTAGCAAATGCAGTAACTTGATTTTCAAACGTCAGCGCAATGCTAGCGATGCTTTGGCCTGTTTTTTCGCCTTTAATATGGTAGAAGTCTACCTTATCATTTGCGAGGGTATAGCCAATTTCGCTCTGCTCTTCCATACCAACAGCGCGAATACTCGCTGCATTGTTCGTCACAAAGCTATTTCTTACCGAGACCTGTGCCGATTCAAAGATCGGTTGTACAACGTACAGTAAATAAAAGAAAATCAACAACAGTGCCACTAATACAAGCGTACCACCTGCAGAAATACTATATTTAGCCAATTTGTCTTTTATTAAACGGCTTCTATCCGTATTTAAATTGGACTTTGGCGGATGGGAAGTCATCAAACTATCCTTTGGTATTTAAGTTGCGTGCATTATATTTCGTCAAGATGACATTAATGTTACACCAGATAGAAATATTGCTAAATGATGACAAAAAAGTGACAAAAAAATAGACAACTGGATTACAAATTAAGTTGGACAAAATAGCAAATAAGTACAATACTTAATGTGCATTTAGAAGAATGCTTTAATGAATTGATATAAAAGAGTTTTCTTCACTTTCGTTTCGCGCTAACAATAAAGAGAATTAAATCATGAAGCAGTTAGTTTTAACCTTAATCGGTCCCGATAAGCCCGGTCTCGTAGAAAAAGTATCCGCCATAGTACTGCAACATAAAGCCAATTGGTTGGCGAGCAATTTAAGTCATTTATGTGGCCATTTTGCAGGCATATTACAAATCGAAGTTCCTGAAGAGCAATTGCAAGCACTCAAGCTTGAGTTACATAATATAGACGATTTGGAAATAAAAATTGAAGCGGGGCAAGATGTACTTAACGATACGAGTAAACAACTCAACTTTGTGATTACAGGCAATGACAGGCCAGGTATAGTACAAGAGCTTTCAAGTGTAATTCGCCATAAAGGCGCCTCAATCATTCACTTTACGTCAACGCAACAAAGTGCACCAAACTGGGGTGGCTCACTATTTAATGCAGTTGCAACTGTTGAACTACCTGAAGGGCTTAATAAAGAAGAAGTCATCACTGCGCTTGAGTCGATTACCAGTGATTTAGTGGTCGATGTAGAGTCAAGCAAAGACTGCGCTTAAGCTCAATTAATACGACCAATCAATCTTGCGTAAACCATATTGATTGGTCGCTCCTGCTCATCAACATCGTATTACGATGTCATGTATTTGCTCAGATACTTTTTAAATATCGGGTCCGTTTTTGCCAACTCTCTTTGCTCCGCTAAGATATCATGTAATATCTCTTTGGATGTGAGTGGATTCGCCAATACTACACGAAAAACGACTGTGGGTAATTTGTCGTACTGATGTGGATTCAGACGAGTTCTCGAAACAAAAGAGCGTCCGGCTTCACGTTGGCGTTTTTGCATACTCGCGGTAAAGCGATTGAGTGCCGCATAAATATCTAACCGAGTTTGTTCATCGGCATTGACTAGTACTGATTTAATTTGCTCGGGTACATAGCGGTAAGTCAGTAAACATAATTCAGGCTCTGAAATAAGTTCAAAGTCATCTTCTTGTTCAATTAGTTCAGCGAAATAACGCGCTTTTTCCAAGCTTTTATCAATTAGTAATTGGTAGCCTTTGCGGCCGATGATACATAAACTCGCATGAACCAACATTGCCATACCTGGGCGACTGCCCTCTAAAGTATGACTGCCTAAATCTTTTGAACCTTTACGTAAAATATATTCAGCATGATGCTCGATTACATTACACGCATCGGGTTGCTTAAATAAAACAATTCCCGCCCCCATTGGTACATACATTTGCTTATGCGCATCAATGGTGATTGAATCGGCTCTTTCAGCGCCATCAAGCAATGCGCGTGCATTATTGGATAACAATGTGGCCCCGCCCCACGCAGCGTCAATATGAAAGTGGCAACCGAGTTCTACACTAAGATCAGCCAAATCATGTAAAGGATCAATATTACCGGTCTCTGTTGTGCCTGCAACCCCAACAATGGCCATCACTTTAATATTATTCGCTTGCAGCTGCTCTGCTTTTTCGCGCATTTTATCAACATTGACGCGGTTGTTTTCATCAGTTTCTATCGCAATAAAATTGCTGCGACCAATACCAAGTACATCAGCCGCTTTTCCTAATGAGTAGTGTCCGCGTTCTGATACAAGCACGGCGAGTCCCTTATAGCCATAATGCAACATTGCAGCCATAAGACCTTCACTATTAATGCCCTTAAAATCGCCATCTGGGCCAAGTAGTTTATTTCTGGCAATCCAAAGCGCTGAAATATTCGCAACAGTACCACCTGAACAAAAAGCGCCTAACGCACTTTTTGCACTGTGCATACACTTCTTGTAAAACGTTTCGTCCTCACCATAAACAAGGTGGTGCATCATGCCAAGTACTTGTCTTTCAAGGGGAGTAAACGCTTTTGATGTCTCGATTTTCACCAGATTTTGGTTTAGCCCCACCATCAACTTTGACAGAGGTAAAACAAAATGTGGTAATGCCGACGTCATATGACCAATAAAACTCGGTGCCGCGGTGTGAACCGAATGTGCCACAAGCTGCTCCATAAGCTGCTGAGCATGCTCAGAAACAAAACGAGGCTCCTCGGGAATATGGGCGTCTTGAAAGTCTTTTTCAATTTCGTGCAAGGGCTTTTCGACAGCCGCAATGTTTTCATTCAAAAAGCCTGCAAGGTTATTTGAAATATCTTGTTCGATTTTAGCAAGAGTCGAACCAGGTGCTTCTGGCACGGTAAAAATTCTAAATAATGACTCTTCAGAGGCAACCGCTGAACGCTTAACGTCAACCATACTACTCATTTTTTCCAATAAATTAACAAACATATTCATTGTTCAAGGGCGCTAACTGTACTGTAAATGTGGCGAAATGTCTTGTATTTAGCTAAAAAGTCATTCCGATTTACATGGCATATACGAATAATCTCCATAAAACAGCTCATATTTTTTCAATTTAAACTATATTTTTTTATTATTTTTCATAGAAATAATAAATATATTAGAATTATACGAATTTGCGAATTTATTTGCGGCATCACATAACAAGGAAAACGTCATGTATAAACACGGATTACGTTGGTTGTTAATTTGTACTCTAGTTTTTGTAACTTGTCTCAGTGGTTATGTCTATTACATATACAACCATACTTACAATGACGTTATGACAACAGTGGATAGCAAATTGCTTAACGCAGCGACCAGTGTTCGTTATATTCTAGGAGAGGATTATCATGATCACATTTCCGGCCCAAACCATATTGACCGCAGCGTCTATTTAGCCAAAGCAAAACAGTTATCCGAGTTCGCAGCACAACTCGAGCTTGAATACGTGTACAGCATGGTTTTAGTAGACGGTAAAGTACACTTCGCATCATCTAGCTATACCAACGACGACCTTGAAAACAATAAACTATCTTACTTTTATGATATTTATCATGAAGCGACTGATACAAATCGAAAAGCTTTTTACTCAACGGAGCCTGTCTATGAGTACTCACAAGACAAATGGGGGCACTTTAAGTCTATTTTTATTCCTTATTATGCAAATGATGGTACCGTTTATCTAACTGGCGCCGACATCACCATCAAAGATCTTGAAGTAAAATTAGAAAAAAGCGTGCAACAAGCGATCATTACAGGTGGTTTCTTCTTTTTTATTGCTGTTATACTGGCTCTTTTCTATATCCTTGTTTTAAAGCGGAATATGAGTACTGATACCGCAACAGGATACCCCAACCATATTGCATTAGAACGCAAAATAGCGCGTAGCAAACAGTTACATTTGCAACTGATGATTTTAATTGTCAATGACTTAGAAGATATAAATAGTTTTTACGGCAATCAAATCGGAGATCAAGTTGTCACCACATTACTCGATAAACTTGCAACCACAATTAGCGATGAATGTACCCTTTACCGCTTATCAAATAACAAAATTGTCATCTTAAGCCGCTCACTTTCACCGCAACACCTTGAACAACTAGTCAGTCAGTTCAACCAAAATACGCCCATCATGAGCGACCCTTTTATCTACCTCACTCTGTGCGCTGGCGTTGCCAAAGGCAATAAAGAGATGCTCCTTGAGAATGCGCACATCGCGGCACTACAAGCAAAGCAAAGTCGACAAAGTATTGTCTACTTTTCAGCTGCCCTTGATGAAGTAAAAAATCAATATCAACATAACATTGTCATGGCAAAAACAGTCAGAGATGCATTTGAATTAGACCGCCTGCAACCGCACTTTCAAGCTGTATTCGATATCCGTTCAAAACAGCCTTTGTTCTTTGAAAGCCTAGCGCGTATTCACAGTGAAGACGATACTTTATTATTACCTGACGATTTCTTATCCGTTATCAATCGCTCTCGCATGGATGGTAAATTAACACAGCAAATATTTAAGAAATGTGCACATCGCTTTCGCGACAGTAATATTTGCTGGAGTATGAATATTACCGCCCAAGATGTGCTCGACCCAATGATGATTGATTATTTGATCAGTGAATTAAAACGCTACCCGCGTCCTGCAAATATCACATTTGAGCTAATCGAAACCGAAGCCATTGCAAATTTCAATGAAGCACGAAATTTTATTGATATGGTTAGAAATTTAGGATGCAAAGTATTTGTCGATGACTTTGGCACTGGCTATTCGAATATTTCAAATATACTCAAACTTAATGTTGATGGCGTAAAATTGGATGGCTCGTTAGTGAGTCGGGTGACCTGTGACAAAGACGCTTACTTGTTCGTAAAACACCTTGTTCAATTTACTGAGCAAGTTAAACTCGTATTAGTAGCCGAATGCGTTGAAAACAAACTCACCGCTGATAAACTCATTGCAGCAGGCGTTCGTTATCTGCAAGGCTACTACTACTCGTCGCCGCAAGGCGATATTGAGCCGACTACAGCTGTACTTTTAAGCGATGACTCGATTGACCACTCGCCCAATATTTTCGTTCAAAAGGCGTAACAGCTTGGTCAGCATGATAAGGTTCAGCCGGAGCCTCTATTCCGGCAATTTCTAGTGCGCGTGAAAACTCTTCAATATAAAGTTGCCAATTACTGCGAACTTCTAGTAAACCGCCAATCTTTGGTATAAATGGAAAAACCGGTGCACCATGCCAGCGACGGCCTAGATGCTTCGCTTTTGGCCATGGATTTGGGTAAAGTAAATAATGGTGTGTCACGGGCCAGTTTGCCGCCACGATTAAACGCCAAAAATCGTTTAAATCAGCGCGCACTAAAATATATTGACCACACTCATCTTGCTTATATTCAATATCATGTTTATCAAGTCGATGCGATGATTTATCAACACCTATCACCAGCGCATTTGGATGTAATTTTGCCAAATTAGCCGTACTTTCACCAACGCCACAGCATGAATCTAATACAATGTCCCCTGCAAATGCGATAACACGTGCATTAACCTCGTCAAAGGCTTGCTGCGTATGCGCCGCAATCGGTTTTTTAAATTCCGCTTTAAGGTGCTTTTCAACAACCTCATCTAATTTATCATGCAGGCCAGGTTGATTTGTAGTGATTGAGCGTGAGATAGAGTCAGACATGAAATAAACTATATAGATAAAAATAGGTATTCTAAAAGGTCACAGCCAAAGAGTAAATTAATGGTGTATTTCTTTTGCTATACGAATTATAAACTGCGCACCTTTATCGATTTCGCTGCTCACACTAATTGAGCCTCCGAGCTTCTTTTGTACGATTGCATACACAATATTCATGCCAAGCCCTATCCCCCCCTGCGCTCGCTTTGTCGTATAAAAGGGCTCAAAAATATTGTCTAAAACTTGCTCACTCATCCCTTGACCATCATCCCAATAATGCAATGTTATGAAACCATCTTTATTTTCGCTTAGGTCAATATGAACGATTCCTCGTTCTTTGTTTTCAAAACCATGTCTCACAGAGTTTTGTACCAAATGCGAAACTAATTGCGTAATCGCACTTGGGTGTGTTGTTACTTCTAAATTGGCATCACCATCTACTTCAAAATGAATGGTCTCTTTTTGCAAAATAACTGAAAATGATTGCATCACCTTATCAATATGGGGCACCAGTTTAACTGGACGTATTGGATCCACTATATGATCTGCACCCACCTCTTTAAAGCTAGACAACAGTTCAATGACACGATTAATCGCTTTATCAGATTGTCCTAACGCATCGCTAAATTGCGTCAAATTGGTAACGAGCATTTTTTTAGATAACTTGCCATTATCAATCGCTTCTAACAGGCTAGCAATTTCATCGGTCATAAAGCTATTTGTCGTAACCGCGATACCCAGCGGCGTATTAATCTCATGAGCGACGCCACTCACCAACCCGCCGAGTGAGTCCATTTTTTCTGCCTCCGAGAGTTGCTTTTGAACCTCAGCAAGTTTTTGACTACGTTGTTCCACTTTGTATTCCAAATTAGAATTAGTCTGCAACAACTCTGATTTCATCTGTTCAATTGTAACCAACAGTGAGTTAAGCCCCTTATAAAGCTGCCCCATTTCATTTTTATGGCGATAATCTAATGGGCGATCAAACTTTTTATGCACTGTGATCACGTTTACTTTATTGCGTAGTTCGAGTAATGGACGGGCAATGATGAATTGCGTAAAATAAGCGGCTACTAGCGAAATAGTAATGACGAGAGGAATTATAAGTAATGCATCGACAATACTTTGTTCGATGGATTGCAGTACCTGATCTAATGACAATTGCATGTAAACGCTGCCGTATCGGGTGCCTTGAATGGATACTGGCAAATAAATTTGCAATCTATCGCTATTAAGTTCAGTACGTTCATTCGCTACATTGCTGGGCTCTATAAAAACTAAACTATTTTGATTTTGATAACGCAGCTTTGGCTGTTGTTTAATATCAAATAAATAGACTTGTTCAACGTAAGAATAGGAACGTAAACTGGTGATAATATCCGCTGCGGCATCACGATCATCCAACAGTAAAACCTTTGTAAAACTGTGAGTATGCGCCTGCGCTAAGTTTTGCATATGCTCTATTTGCGTGGTTTTAAAACGTTCCAGTGAGTGATATATAAATATCCCACCACACAGTGAAAACACAATTAAACAAGCTAACATCACGAGCAATGTTAGCTGTACCCGAATGGTGACAAAGAATCTTTTCATACACTAATTCGAATTTGCATTCGACTTGTTAACAATGGGCAGTGATTGATGATTTCCCCATTCAATCCAACCACCATCATATACTGACACGTTAAAACCGAGTTGCGACAATACCATATGCGTAATTGCCGATTCTTTTCCTTTATTGCAGTAAGCGATAACCGGTTTGCTTTTATCTAAGCTAGCATATACTTTTTCTAACTCAGTAAACGATTTTAGCTGCGGTACACCATCCACCAACTGATAATTAAGAGCACTTGGAATATTGATCGCGCTTGGAATATGGCCAAAACGCTGCGCTTTGCTGCTTTCCCCGATATATTCTTCATGTACACGCGCATCAATAATTTGTGCACTGTTACTCGAGGAGGCTAACCTCGCCGAAAATAAGGTCGTCAAATGATCGGGATCTAAGGTTGGGATATAACCGGATGGCGTTACTTGTGGTATCGTTTGTGTCACCGGGAATCCCGATTTTAACCAAGCTAAATAGCCGCCATCTAACAATGACACCTGTTCATGACCATATACTTTGAGCGCCCAATACATACGACTTACATCTTTAAAGTAACCATCATCGTAAAGAATCACCTGAGCTGAATTTGTCATACCAATGCGATTGAGCAATTTTTAAATTACACTCGGCGCTGCAATAAACCCCGTATCATCCGTACCCGAAAAAGTTTCGTTAACAGGTAAGTTCACCGCCCCTTCTATATGCCCTTTTTGGTAGATACTGTTTTGGCGCACGTCGACAAGAATCACATTCGGTTGTTTAATTTTTGTTTTAAGCATGTCAACGTCAATCAATTGTGCATGCACTAAGCCACTCATAAACAGACTAGCAAATAGAATAACGTTTTTAATGCGCATATTTGTTACTCCCAAGAAGCTAATAGATATGAAAATTATAGTGTAAGTTCAATAAGCGAGTGCTTTAACTTAGCTTTATTTTGACGCCAGTAAAACATATTTACTATAAAGAACAATACAGTAAATTTAAGCTGTATGCACTACCGCTGCTAAGATCAAAAAAGCCGCACAGATATTTTATTCCTGTGCGGCTTTTTGACGTATCGTTTAGTGACGAATACCGACGCCTTTGTCGATTAGACGATAAGCGAGGGCAAACAAAGCAGTAATAAAACCAATAATGACAGCAAAAGCAAGCCCCATATCGACATCAGAAACGCCTAAAAACCCGTATCTAAACGCGTTTACCATATAAATTATCGGGTTTACTTGTGACACGCCCTGCCAAAATTCAGGCAAGAGCGAAATTGAATAGAATACACCACCTAAATAGGTCAACGGTGTCAGAACAAAGGTTGGAATAATACTGATATCGTCAAAACTGTTCGCGTATACAGCATTAATTAATCCGCCCAAAGCAAATACTGCAGATGTCATTAACACGGTAAGAAAAATCACACCAACATTATGGATTTGAATATCGACAAAAAAGAGCGATAAACAAGTCACGATGACACCAACACTTAAGCCCCGCGCCATACCGCCGCCCATATAACCTAATACAATGATATAAGTCGGCACCGGTGATACTAGTAACTCTTCTATACTTTTTTGAAATTTAGTCGAATAAAAACTTGAAGCTACATTTGAGTACGAGTTAGTAATCACTGACATCATAATTAAGCCTGGAACAATAAACTCCATGTAATTAAAACCGCCCATCTCACCAATTCGCGACCCGATTAAATTACCGAAGATAACAAAATACAAGGTCATCGTAATCGCAGGGGGGACCAAAGTTTGTACCCATATACGTAAAAAGCGAATACATTCTTTAATCCAAATTGTTTTTAACGCGGTAAATTGATTATTCATGTTATTGCCCTCGTCCTTTTTCGACCAGTTCTACAAATAATTCCTCTAACCGGTTTGCTTTGTTTCTCATACTGAGTACGGTATTCCCTGAATGACTCAAAGTTTCAAATACACCGTTAAGACCTTGCGCCTTATGCACATCAACTTCAAGTGTATGACTGTCATTCATTTTGTATTGATAATCAGGTAAATGAAAATCAGCGACAGGTTCTTTTAAGTCTAAAATAAACGTTTCTTTGTCGAGTTTCGACAATAAGGCTTTCATACTTGTGTCTTCAATAATCACGCCTTTATCGATAATCGCAATATTTTTACAGAGCATTTCAGCTTCTTCTAAATAGTGCGTTGTCAAAATAATGGTTACGCCTTGTTCATTAATTTGCTGCAAAAACTCCCACATTGAACGCCTAAGTTCAATGTCAACTCCGGCGGTCGGTTCATCAAGAATGAGTAATTGAGGTTCATGCATTAACGCGCGCGCTATCATGAGTCGGCGCTTCATACCACCCGATAAGGTGCGTGCGGCTTTATCTTTTTTATCCAATAAGCCGAGTTGTTCTAAATATTTTGCTGCGCGTTTATGGGCTTCTTTTCTCGGAACACCATAATAGCCAGCTTGATTCACCAGGATCTGATTCAAAGTTTCAAACTGGCTAAAATTAAATTCTTGCGGTACAAGTCCAAGTTGTGACTTCGCGAGGCCTAAATCGGTATCAATATCGTGGCCAAATACACGAACTTGACCTTCACTTTTATTGACTAAAGATGAAATGATGCCAATGGTAGTCGACTTACCGGCCCCATTAGCCCCGAGCAGCGCAAAAAAGTCGCCTTTTTCAACTTTTAAATCGATTCCTTTAACGGCGTAAACGCCATTGCTATAGGTTTTCTTTAACCCATTTATTTCTAACGCATATGTCATGTTTTATCCCATGCATAAAGACTTTTAAGACGACGCACATTAACAACTCAGTGTTAACAGCCATAGCCCCAGCGTTTCGCTAAGCTATGTTCAATATTGATATGATCTAAAATTCGAGCCACCATAAAATCGACGAGCTGCGCAATCGATTCAGGTTGATGATAAAAACCAGGCGCCGCAGGCATAATAGTTACACCTATTTTTGCAAGTTTTAACATATTCTCGAGATGAATCTCACTAAATGGTGTTTCGCGCACAACTAAAATCAACTGACCACGCTCTTTGATAACGACATCAGCGCCTCGTTCAAGCAAATTGTCTGACGCACCGTTTGCAATTGCCGACACACTGCCTGCACTGCATGGGCACACAATCATTTTTTTCGGCGCGGCACTGCCTGATGCCACAGGGCTAAACCAGTTGTCTTTACCAAATACTTTAATTTGTTCCGGGCTTGCACCAAATCGCTCGCAAAATTGTGCCGTTGCCTTTTGTTCATTTGCTGATACTTTAAATTGCGATTCAGTATCGAGTACCACGCGCGCCGCGCTCGAAACCAAAACAAAAACCTGATGGTTTTGGGCTACTAGTTCTTCAATCAATCGCAAGCCGTAAGGCATACCCGAGGCACCACTTAACGCAACCGTAATCGTTTCTTTAAAATCACTCATATTTACTTTTTAATTCATCTAGTAAGCGAGTATGGATAGCTTCAAAGCCACCATTACTCATTATCAGTATATGGTCATTTTTTGTCGCTTTATCAAGCACAGTCGCAATTATTTCCTGCGTACTATTAAAACACATGGCACGGGCTTGCTCTGCATGTGACTTTAATGACCAAGATAAATTTGTCGGTTCAAATAATATGACTTCATCGGCTGCCGCTAATGAGTTCAATAAGGTATCTTGATGAACACCCATTTTCATGGTGTTTGAACGCGGCTCCAAAATGGCAAAAATACGCTCTTGTTTTACTTTAGCGCGCAAGCCTGCCAACGTCGTTTTAATCGCAGTAGGGTGATGCGCAAAATCGTCATACACTTTGATACCGGCCACTTCACCTTTAAATTCCATGCGCCGCTTCGGCGAAATAAACTCACTTAACGCAGCAATGCTCGTCAGGGCAGGAATGCCGACGTGGCGCGCTGCCGCAATCGTCATCATGGCATTTTTAACATTATGCTCTCCGATTGCTGACCATGTCACGCGACCTAACACCTTGCCATCGAGTAGCACATCAAATTCACTGCCATCCTCGTTGCAAAGCTGATAATCCCACTCAACACCTAATCGCTCTTGCTCACTCCAGCAGCCCATTTCGATAACGTCACCGAGTGCACTGTCTTCATTAGGCCATATTATTTTTCCTTGACCAGGCACTGTACGAAGCAAATGATGAAATTGTTTTTTTATTGCGTCTAAATCGTCAAAAATATCCGCGTGATCAAACTCAAGATTATTTAAAATTAAAGTACGCGGAAGGTAATGAACAAACTTGCTGCGTTTATCAAAAAACGCGGTATCGTATTCATCGGCCTCAATCACAAAAAAAGGCGTTTCACCAAGTCGCGCAGAAACACCAAAATTTTGCACCACACCGCCAATCAAAAAACCCGGTTTTAACCCCGCGTACTCGAGCACCCATGCTAACATGCTCGCCGTTGTAGTTTTTCCATGCGTCCCTGAAACAGCAAGTACCCATGACTTTTGTAATAGATTTAATTTTAGCCATTCTGGACCCGATGTATATGGGATATTGTGTTCAAGTGCATACTCAACACATGGATTACCGCGACTCATCGCATTGCCGATAATCACAATATCAGGGCGAGGTTCTAGTTGATTCGTATCGTAACCTTGAATCAGCTCAATACCGAGTGATTCTAGTTGTGTGCTCATTGGTGGATAAACGTTTTGATCGGATCCTGTCACTCGGTGTCCAAGCGACTTTGCAATTGCTGCAATCCCGCCCATAAACGTGCCACAAATGCCAAGTATGTGAATATGCATATAATTCTTCTAAGTATAAAAAAGCCCAACACAGTGTTGGGCTAGTATGCCATAAATTCGCAAAATAAATTGGTTAAATTGGCGATCCCGGTGGCATCGGGAGTACTTCAAAGTTACCTGGCCACTCCCCTTGCTCTAACGCAAGCGTCAACTGTTGCGCTAAGTATGATTTAAAAACATCAGAGCTGCGACGATACTTTTTCAACAAGAAATTGAGTTGCGCCATTAACTCAGCTTGGACTTCAGGATCAACTTTGCTACTGAGCGCATGCTCAACAAAATATTTTGCTGTCAGCATTTGTACGCGCTGTTGAACTTGACGTTGCAGTCCTTGTTGCGGTTTTGACATAAATACGTTTTCAGATAGTTGGATAATCACCTCACGCGCGCCCAGTTGACTTTGATCACGCATTTTTTGCTGATGCAAACGATTAAGACGCTGCGCATTTAACAATAAATTCAGACTGTGATTTGCTGCAACTTCAGGTAGTGCCATCGCATCCAAGGTGAGCCCTGTACGACCAACAACGCTCTCACGGTTTTTATATTCACCATATGCTTTTGGCGGAATTAAACTTAAAACAGTTTCAGGCATCACCAATTGATCCGCTTTTAACGTTTCAAGCAATGCAGAGAATGCTGCTTTTTGCTTCTCAACAGCGACCATTTGCGCCCCCTTATAAACTGAACCTGAGCGCACTTCATAGTCGTAATCAACGCCAGCAATAAGTTTTACAGCAGCTTCAACTTGATAACGGTGGAACAAGTAAAGTGGTACTAAAACCTCTTCGAGTTGCGACAAAGCTGTGCCATTTTTGATGTTTTCAATACCAAATTGCGACAACGCTTTATTTCTCACAGACAAAACACGTAATAGCTCTTTGCTCGGATCAGAACCATTGTCCCATAAATGTGCCGTCGGATGAGCTCCACCTTTAGCACGTGCATCTGAGTCAGAAATAAACTCTAAGCCTTTCTCTTTATTTTCTTGCAATACTTGCATCAAAGCTTCGCTTTCGTTCACAGCGGAAAAATCAGAGTAGCCATATTTAACCACTTGCACATCCCATTCACCCATACCTGATGCATAACCCTGCTGGGTATTAAATGAACCATCATCATTAAAACTAACCAATGGGTGAGGATAATCCATCACCGAGGCACGGTCTTTAATTGATGCAGAAAAATTATGTGCAATACCTAGCGTATGGCCGATTTCATGTGCACTCAGTTGACGAATACGATCAAGCGCCATTTTTTCAAGCTCTGCAACGGTCTCGCCACCGTTAGCGTAAGGTGCGGCAAGCGCTTCTGCTAACAAGATATCTTGGCGTACACGCAATGAACCTAATGTAACATGGCCTTTAATTATTTCTCCCGTACGCGGATCAATCACCGATGAACCGTATGACCAGCCGCGCGTCGCGCGGTGCACCCATTGAATCACATTGTAACGAATATCCATTGGGTCGGCGTGCTCAGGTAAGATTTTTACTTGAAACGCATTCTTGTAACCTGCCGCTTCGAACGCACTATCCCACCAGCGCGCGCCATCTAATAGTGCCGTTTTAACAGGCTCAGGTGCACCAGGATCTAAGTAATAAACAATCGGTTCAACCGCTTCATCCACCGCTTTTGTTGGGTCTTTTTTAGCTAGACGATGTTTCGGGATATAACGTACCAACATACTTTTTGATAGCGGAGCAGCATAATCCTTGTGCTCTATTGCCCAATAACCTGATTGAGGGTGGAACTTGCGAGGTTTAAAGTTGTTGTCAGGTAATTCAACCAACGAATGGTGAAAATGAACAGTAAATGTATACGGATCGGCCGCAACTTGCCTCACGTATTTACCTGGATTACTGCCTTTAAACGTAACCACACCTTCTAACTCAGTATTTTTTGCAAATGATTTAGAACGTGGCATGTACACCGCACTGCGGCTTGCGTCGACACTATAGTTACCTTGCTTGGTGCGTTTTAATGTACGGCTAACACCATGGTTATCTGCAAGTAAATAAGGCGTATAATCGATCAAAAAGCGGTCATCTGACTGCGCTTCAATTTTAAAGCCGTACAAAATACTTGAAGCAAATGCTTCGCGAATACTTTGTTTTTCAGCTTCGTTTTGACTATTAGCGCGGTAATAAGTATTAAGTTCACGCAACATCAGCTTATTGCCTAGCTTTTCAAACTGCACGATACGGGTATCGCCAAGTTGACCACGGTCTAAACCAATGTCATTTGATCCCAAACCATATGGCATACTTTGCTGCAATAAAAACGCATGATCTAATTGCGAAACCTGTAAATATACTTTACCGGTTGCATTATCATTAAAAAAAGTAAAATACCCAGGAAAACGATTCATTTCGCGAGTAAATTCATCTATGGGTTTAAGAGCGGCGTGTGCTTTTGTTATACTAAGCAACAACAAAGCCATAACCACCAGAATAAAGTTTGATAATTTTTGCATGATGTTATCTTTGTTATTAGGTTTATACATTAAAACAGTGAATGTGCATCATACACAATTGCCTTTGTTTTTGTATACAAATTAAAACCAGCGCTGCCATAAGGCCGATATTCTATACTCTCACATATACAGAATATCACTTGCTTAATTCAGGAAATAACAATGCGTAGACTCCCACCAGTATTGCTTGAAGATGGATGCTCTCGAGAGCTTTTATCACTGATCAGAACCATACTTGCCGCTTGTAAAGAAATTTCATTTCGCGTAAGCCAAGGCGCCCTTTCTGGCGTACTCGGTTCAACCCTTGATGAAAATATTCAAGGTGAGACCCAAAAGAAGCTAGATGTTTTATCAAATCAATTGATTAAAGATATTCTACTCGAATCTGGTTATGTTAAAGCGATTGCATCTGAAGAAGAAGATTATACTGTTGCAGGTGATCCAGACGCCCAATACATTGTTGCTTTCGACCCACTTGATGGCTCTTCAAATATCGATATTAACTCGCTTGTTGGCACCATATTTTCAATCATGGAAGCGCCAAAAGATGCTGATCCAAGTGATCCATCTATTTTTATGCAAGCGGGTAAAAAGCAAGTTGCAGCAGGTTACGTACTATACGGCCCATCAACCATGTTAGCACTAACAACGGGTAAAGGTACTCGCTTATACACGTTGGATAAAACCCACGGTAGCTTTTTGCTCACACAAGAGAAACTAATCATTCCAGCTGATACCAATGAGTTTGCGATTAATGCATCTAATCAACGTCACTGGTTACCGCCTATGCAGCAATATATCGAAGACTGTTTAGCTGGCACCGAAGGTCCGCGCAATAAAAACTTTAACATGCGCTGGATAGCCTGTATGGTTGGTGATGTACACCGTTTATTAACTCGCGGCGGCTTGTTTTCTTACCCTGAAGACACTAAAAACCCTGCGAAGCCATATAAGCTACGCTTACTCTATGAAGCAAATCCGATGTCAATGTTAGTTGAACAAGCAGGCGGGCTCTCTTATGCTGGCACCGAGCGTATTATGGATATCGAACCAAGCGAAATCCACCAGCGTGTTGCCGTAACTATGGGTTCAAAAAATGAAGTTGAAACCTGTTTGAGCTATCATAAATAATTAATAAGCAAACATATAGCCGTTGCTAAAGCGGCTATATATTCTATCTAATGTCACTCTCCCACTGCTCCCACTGCTCCCACTGCAACATTCACATAAAATGTGATGTCAAAGCATCATCACCTTGTTGGTGTATGAAGCTACCAGCCATATTGCCGCTTGATGCAAATACATCCTGCTTATGCCAATCTTGCTTGTTAGAAAAAATAAATCAATACCTACAACGCAAGTACGCAACGCTTGCGTTAAACGAACAGCTGGCATTGGCGAAAGCTCATTCACATCCACCGACAATGATTGAGCAGCTGGATTTCTATCAAGAAAACGAATTCATTGTTTTTACTAGATGGTTTCACTTAAAACGTGGTAAATGCTGCAATAGTGGCTGCCGCCATTGCCCGTATAAAAAGAATACCTAACCATCAATATCGGTCTACACTAGTAATAAGGAATTTTACAGTGAAGCAAAATGGACAAAACGAACGCAATATTCATTTTATCTATCGCCTTTTTATTAACACCATCTGCTTTTGCAAACACTCCTGAGTTCTCGGGTTTTGCGCGGGTTGTTGCAGGGCAAACAGTCGATTCAGACAATACCATGGACAAGTATGATAATGAACTCAGTCTAAGACCAGATAGTATTATTGGCTTGCAGTTTGATTATGAAATTAATCCAACGTTGACAGCGACTGCGCAACTGACCGGTAAAATTGACGATAGCACGCGATCTGGTATTGAATGGTTATATTTAACCTATATGCCAAAACCCACATTACAAATAAAAGTGGGTAAACTGCGAACGAGCTTTTTTTCCTATAGTGACGTGCTTGATGTTGGCTATGCGTATCATTGGGTAAAACCACCAGGCGAAGTATATGCCTCGTTTTTATTTACTAATTACGATGGGATCAATATCAGTTATGATGCAATCCACAGCGCTAGTAGCACCAAAGTAGAAGGGTTTTATGGCCACTTTAATGATTCGTTAGAATTTGAAGGCAATGTATTTGCACCTGATGTAAATAACTTTTCGGGCGCGGTTATCAGCCATGAAGTTAATCAGTTTAAGTTTAGAGCGTCTTACGCTCAAGCCGATGTAAAGTTAACCGACCCTGGTTATATTGCTCTGCAACAAGCTTTACGCCAATCGGGTAATCTAGAAGCCGCGGAAAAAACTAAATTTGATGGTTTAATGCAGTACTATCAGCTCGGCGTGAACTATGATTCACTCGATTATTTTGTGCGAGCAGAGTGGATTAAGCTAGATCATGAATTTGATATTATTGCTACTGCATCTACTTATTACGTAAGTGCCGGCTATATTCAAAATCAATTTACATATCACCTGACTTATTCGAATAGAGATGACGATGTTCAAGCTGACTTCCCATCTCTGGTTCTTCCACCTACCGCCGAAGCACAAGCTTTAAACCAAATCTATTTATCATCCGTACAAGGCGTTATTGAAAACGATCAAGATTCTTGGCAATTAGGTGTACGTTGGGACTTTAAACAAAACTTAGCATTTAAGGCTGAACTGAAACACCGTAATCATAAAAACCCGATATTAAAATCACGCGACGCATCCACCATGTTATTTGCACTTGAGTGGGTATTTTAACTATGCGATTATCGTCTATTTTAATCCTACTTATTGGCTTTATATCACAGCCTGTGCACGCTGCTTTTTGGCTTGTAATGAAACAACTTGATAGTGCAGAACCAGTTCAACTTAATCGGCAACAAATTCGACAAGCTTATCTTGGTAAACCGATTAGTATTGGTAAAGATTTATTTTGTACGCCAGTGAGTCTAGAGCAAGGTAATAGCCTTAGAAAACAGTTTAATGCCCAAGTTATTGGCCTCACAGAAGCACGCTTACAATCGTATTGGGCCCATATGCGCTTTTCAGGGCGTAAAAAACCACCACAAGAAGTGGCAACAACACAGCAACTTTTTAGCTATCTAAATACAAAACAAGGGAGTATTGGTTACGTAGCAGCAGGCACCGAGCTACCAAGTGGTATCGTTCGTATTTACCCACATCCGTAACAATTTAAAACTCGCAATTTATTTATCTTCGTTGTTAAATTGCGATTAACTACAAACGCCTCGTTCCAAATACAGAATTGCTCATCAACGAAGGTTATTCTCTTTTACAACAGTTTATCGCTTTTTAGCAAAGTGAACGACACTCTGTTCGCACTCACAAAATCGATGCGAATGATTAATCATATCGACCGTCACTTTTAGTTCATCTAATGGCACCGGTTTTGAAAAATAATAGCCCTGTATTAACTCGCATTCATGAGCGGCAATAAAATCATATTGCTGTTTTGTTTCTACCCCTTCTGCACATATTTTTAAGTTCAGTTTTTTAGCAAGGCTAATAATACTTTCAACGATGAGGCGATCATCCTCTGAGGTAAAAATTTTACTGATAAATTGTTGATCGATTTTTAGGGTGTTTGCTTTTACTTGAGTTAAATAACTTAACGATGAGTAGCCAGTGCCAAAGTCATCTAATGCAATGCTGCACCCCAATTCATGCATGGCTTTAAAAAAGTCGCTCGACGCCTCAAAATTTTCGATATAAGAGGTTTCGGTAACTTCAAATTCAATGAGTGACGTGTCATTCGAATTGGTTTTAATTGCCTGTTGAATATAGTCGATAAACGCTTTTTTAGTGATATCGATAGCAGATACATTAAACGACGTCACTAAGTTTAATCCTAATGTCTGTTTTATATATTCCAAGTCTGCAAAACCCTGTTTTATTACCCAGCGAGTAATATCATGTACCTTACCGCAATGCTCTGCCACAGGAATAAATTCTGCAGGCGATATCCAGCCATCAAATTGACTTTCCCAGCGGATCAGTGCTTCTAATCCGACTACACCATGTGTAGGGCTCACCTTAGGCTGATAAAAAAGTTTGAACTCATTGTGTTGAATCGCTTTAGCAAGCTCATTGGCAATCAGCATATGACGATGCTGTACATTTTGCATGGTTTCTTCAAATACAGCATATTGCCCGCGACCACTTTCTTTTGCACGGTACATGGCGACATCGGCATTACTGATCAAGGCTTGGGCGTCAAGTTTGTGCTCTTCATTGAAGGCGATGCCAATGCTCAACCCTGATTGGATCTCCCATTCCTGAATATAAAAATACTTTTCAAAACTCTTTAAAATTCGCTCTGCGATTGCTACGGCGGTCACTTCACTCGGTAAATCAGCCAGAATAACTGTAAATTCATCCCCACCTAAACGTGCTAAAATATCTTGTTCGCGTAAATGCGATTGAATTCGCTCGCAGACTAATTTTAACAAGGCATCGCCAGCATGATGACCCAAACTATCGTTAACTGTTTTAAAATCATCTAAATCTAAAAACATAACTGCAATCGTTAAATTACTCCGCTTAGCTTGTAATAGCGATTGTTTCAATAACTCGGCAAAAAACTTTCTATTTGGCAACCCCGTTAATTGATCGTAGTTCGCCAAGTGTTTGAGCGATTGCTGCTGTTTTAGCAGCTTAGTGGTATGACGCTTATTTTCAATATCTTGCTTATCGATGGTCTGCAACATGTTGTTGATGTTATTGCCTAACCGAGCAACCTCATCTTCACCATCAACTCGGTATTTCAGTTGATAGTTTTTAGTTTCACTGACCCTTGAAACTAATTCGCTTAATTTTAATAGTGGATTTATAAAGCCACTTTGCATCCAATGTGATAATACAAATAAAATCACCGTAATTAATAGCACGAGCGGAAAGAGCTGGTTGATCATGGCCGTATTATCAAGTGCTAGTTGTTCGTCGACATCCGCAACTAACACCAAAGTACCTATTTTGTATTCATCACCACCAATTGCTTTTGACTGTAGTAATTCTGACCGAGCAGGAAAAATATCCCCATTAATCATTTTTCGCCAATCAGTTTGCGCCAAATCAGCTTCAGAAACAGTAAATTTAGGGTTTAAGTATTGTGCTAATAACTTGTATTCACTCGTGACAACAACACCATATTTAATATGTTGATATCGATCTAGCTTCATAATGGTTGTAGCAATATTGATTAACTCAGGTTCATTCAAGGCCAAATGAGGAAAGAGCTCATCCGATAAATTGGAGCTTAGCGCATCTAAGTTACGTGACAGATTTTCTTTATATAGCAACTGGTGTTGATAAAGTGTCAAAAAGGTAATGCAAGTTGCACAAACGGCCACGACCAAAAACGTAATAGAAATAAGTTTGGTCTTAATACTAAGTGATTTCAAATCCATTTAAACCTATATAAAGAAAACCGCTTCTTTTTAGGTTAGCAGGTAATATAGGCTTTGCAGGGTGTGATAAATTTTTATTTGGTTAAAAATGTAACGACTTTAGTCTACGAGGCTTTACCAACTTCGCTACACCGTATCTATCGGCAATAACTTATCTTTGCCCCATTCGCTCCAACTACCATCATAAACGCTGTAGCGCTTTATCCCTGCAATCTCAGCTGCCAACGCTAAAATACATGCTGTCACACCTGAACCACAAGTAAAAACAAAATGTTCCGGTTGCGGCGCTAGCTCGGCGAAAATTTGGACTAACTTATCCTTGTCGAGTAAGCAATGATTTTCAACGAGCATGCTGTAATGCAAGTTTAAAGAATTGGGTATATGACCACTACGCATGCCCGCTCTAGGTTCTTTATCTTGGCCGCTAAAGCGCGCAAAACTGCGTGCATCCACAACTTGGCTTTGCACATTGGTTAAGTTATTCAGAACATACTGTTTATCAACAAAGAATCCGCGCTGTTGTGCGGCTCTAAAGTCCCCCTTATGGGACGCTTTAACATGTTCGTCAGTAACTGGGAAACCTGCTTCAAGCCAAACCGGTAAACCGCCTCGTAATATGGCAACTTTTTCATGTCCCATCGCTCGAAACATATACCATGCACGCGCGGCACTAAATAACCCTTGCGCATCATATACAATTACCTGACTATGCTGACCAATACCTAGTTCTCGTACGGCACTTTCGAAGTCGTTCGCACTCGGCATCATATTAGGCGAGTTTGCTGCTTTATCGACAATATGGTTTGAAAAATCGAAGCGTAAGGCGCCTTTAATAACCAAACCGGCGTTTTCATTTGTCACATTGACCGATTGCGCCATTGTTGCGTCAAGCACAATTACGTCGTCATCTGAACCGTGTTTGTTTAACCAATCTGCTGAAACTTGAAAGTCATTCACAACCATAGTTAATCCTTAACTCGTACTAAGTCAAAATCAGCAAGTTGCGGAACAATATTATGCAACTCTTGCTCAGTTTGTTCTAAGGTTCGCAGACATCCACAGTATTCGTTCGCTTTTTTCTCTAGCTTAACCGCTTTCTTTTTCAAAGATTTATCGATTTCAGCAGAAATAATATCCATACGTTCACTCATATCGGTGATCCGCTCTTCGATATTACCTTCATCTGATTCAAATGCGTCTCCAAGTGCCACAAGTATTGCACCTAGCGAACCATGAACCGCAGAATGAATTTTTTCACTGATTTCCTTTTCAAAAAACTCACTCATTTTTGACAGTGATTGCGGTGCAATATAAAAGAAGTCATCTCCTTTTTTGAAACGGTCTTTAAGCGCTCGTTCTACATATTTTAATTGATCTTTAAGCACTTCGGGTTCTTTTTCAGCAAACCCTGAAACCACCTGTTCAATCGCACTAAGCCCTAAATTCACACCATCTGTTGCAAGTTCAACTAACTCTGGAACAGTATCTCGCAAGCCCTGGCTATAGCGGCGCAGAACAACTTGCTCATCAACATCGAGTTCGATCCACCGACCCTTGATAAACAGCTGCTGATCATTGTTAATCTGCACTCGGGTTTGACCGCGGTCAACAATACGAATAACATCGTCAGTAATAATTAGGCCGTGACCTAACTCTACATTGCATTTTGTTTGTGCAAATGTGTTAAAGCTTGCAAAGGCAATAAGCGCTGTTGCGGCTAGTTTGCGCAGCGGTTTCATTCTGTCTCAGTCATCGTGTAATCATTGGACTCAATCTATCAAACACACGCCATAAAGCAAAGTACTATCATTGATAGTACCGCACTAAACGCAGGTACAAGTCCGCTGTTTTACTCTTTAAATTGTTTTTTCCGCTATAAAAGGCGACCGCCCAAGCGTGATCAGGTAATTCAATGCCGCTGGTGTTGGTCCAATAATTCTCTGCTTGCGTATCATCGAATACACTTGAATTAATCGCCGGATCAACACATTTACGCTCAACAATACTAGTTAGTTCTTTAACATTTGGAATGTGCCAGTCGTCAAATCCAGCAAAACGTGTTGTGTTCGCTAACGAAAGTGCTTGCTGCCATTCAATTTGCTGAGCACCGCCGGTACACCGAGATAATTCATTATCCCATATTTGACCAAAACTACATCTCGCCCACATCAATCCAGTTTGAGTATCGAGTACAGTCCCGTCACTATTAGTGGTAAATCGCGTGTCGAGTGTTGTTGCAGATAGTTCGTCGAAGCATACCTGTGCCGATAATTGGGCTGAAAAAAACATTACTATAATAAAAGTATTTATTTTCATAATAAAAAACCGCCATTTAAGGATTTCGCACGAGGCGAATGTAGGCCATATTTGACTTCGGATAGACCAAATCATTACCTGATGCCATGTCAACCGCCCAAACAAAATTTAATTGTGCGCCTTCTGCAGATGTCTGCATTGTCCAATAGATTAGATTTCCATGCGTGGTCACGTCAGGTGAATTTGGAAAAAATTCACTCGGAAGCAAATTGCCACTTCCTTGATACGAATAATTAAGTAAAGAGAGTAACTCATCGTGATTTGGTACACGCCAGTTATTACCACCGCAATAATTTGTCAAATTAACTTCTTCAACAAACTTTTCAAGTCCACAATTCTCGATACTTGGACATGATGATAAAGGAGGCGACTCAACACCTTCAACGCCGCCATTATTATCATCTGATGAAAACCATGAATAGCGATTTTGCGCTTCACGCAATGTTGTATTCGGTAAGGTACCAATACTCGGTTGTTTTATTTCCCAAATTAAACCGGTCACATTGTCGCGAACACAAGAAAAACTACTCGCAGTATCCGGTAATTCACCTGCGAATTGATCGAGTTTAGTAAAATCAAATCCGCCCTCACCTTGACCCACTTTATCAATTAAACCTACGTATTGGTCTCGTCCTCGCTGGGCGTCTTGTCCCGGAAAGTCATCATTTTGGCAGTCACTCAATGAGCTAGTATTATCAAAACACAACACCATACCAGTATCATTTAGTAAACCGAGCGGCTTTGGTTTAATAGCAACTTGTACTTGGTCCGTTGCAGTTCGCTTTTTCTCATCAGTAACTGTCAACTCAAATGTCAATGACTCACTCCCATCGATGTCGGGTACAACAAATTGCGTTTGGCATAGCTCTGGATTTTCAATGGTCACAGATGTTGCCACACCGCTATCATCTAGTTGCTGCCATGCACATGAAAACGTATCGGTTGTCACCTGGGACTGACTGCCATCGAGTTGAACGCGCGTAAACTCTTGTGCTGTTTGATTTTCACCAGCATTTGCCAAAACGAGTTTATTCGTTTTTAACAACAAGAGGTCAAATGAGTTTGTTTGCTCTCCCCCTTCATCATCGGTAATCGTCAGGCTAAATTGAGTTTGATTATTAAATTCAAGCAATGGATGAGAAAAACTAAGGTCCGCAGAATTCGTATCGGATAACGTAACCGGATCACCCTGTGTCTGTTGCCACAAATAAGTTGCCAAATGACCATTTTCATCTGGATCAAAAGATGCGCTACTCGATAAGGTAATCGTATCGCCATAAACAGACGGTAAGGTAGTCGGCCCTGTTTGCGAAATTGAGACAACCGGAAGCTGATTAATAGAGCGGATATTGACCGCTACTGTGTCACTTACTTTGGTCGTATTCGAGGTTCGGTACTCCACACTAAAAACCAGCTGTGAATCATTTTTAATATCGGGGGCGATAACGGATTGTGAGGCCCCTGTTAACGGAAACCCTGTGATAACCGGTCCGCTCAACTGAGTCCAAGTGTACTCGCCACCCTCGGGTGTTGCGGTTGCTTTGAGATCAAATGTCAGTTTTTCGTCAACTGTTTGGTCAACTCCCGCGTTCACACTCAATACGGGTTCAGTTGTTGGTGTCTCAGAGCTTGAACCACCGCAACCAATTAAGCTAAAACTACAACCGACAAGAAAAAACAGCTTATAATAATGTGGCATGATTTTGTCGCATTTTTTAATGTGTAGTTAAGTAATGCAATAAAAGGGCCAAACTGACTAATTATAAATAACTGTCTTGATGAATTCTTACAAAAAGTTTAGTACCAATTTTACTGTAATCGACTTTATATTCACGACCATCTAGCGCCTGTAAAAACAGCAGAGGCCGCTCTTCACCAAACACATCAGGCGATGCCACGTAAACAATTTCCAAATAACGCTCTTTCGCTTCACGTCTATTTTTTGGCAATACTTCTTTAAACGGTGTCAGTCCTGTCGCGGTCACGCGAATTTTTGGGTTGCTCTCTCCATTCACAATCACTAAATCAAACTTTTTCTCTTTATGAATGATGGTGTTGCGACCACTTTTTATAAAAGCTCGTTCGTTACTCATAGATTTTTACTTTCAATCGTTAATTTGTGTGACTAAGGTAATTTACTGTTCACTGTCTTTGATATTACAACATTTTTCTAAAGTTTGCTGAGGTTGGCGCAGCCAATGCTGCAAAAAATTAATAAATTGCTCAGGTGGGCGGTCTAACGCATTGTGCGGTATCAATATATGATAGCCAAAAAGTTCAAAATTATGTTCTAAACGATGAGCAAACATCGCCATCACGCCCTTATACTGGCAATTATTACTTTTGCTGTATAGTGTATCTTCAACTAACCAACCGTCGGGAACGCCACCTGTAGGCCAACGCGACTTTATACCTTCAACCAACAATGGACGTTGCTCCATCATCAGTTTTAACATCAAACGCACTGGCATCGAATCCATAATATGTTCAACAGCCTTAACTCGAATACCAACATAAGGTAGTTCATTTATGACATTTTCTCGGGTCATTGTCGCGGGCCCGATTTCATCAATAACTTCTCGCACAAGTTTAAGGTGGCCATAGCGGTGATGATAAATTAAACCGCGTATTGAGATGAGTAAACTATACTCAGGCTCTTGTAACTTTAACCAACCAAGTAACAACAACATAAAACAAATACCGATAATAACAATATCGAGTAACGTAATAGGGCCTGCTTTAACTTTCAAAAACAAGCTGACAACCACTAACGCAATACCACCTGCTAGCAAAAAATCTAAGCCATATTTACGTGCTATTGGTTTTATCTTAAGTTTTATATTTGCCAATATTCTAACCTGTGTAAAAGTAATAAAATAATGCCATGAAAATTGCCCATACAATGGCATAACGAATACGCTTACAATAAGGGCAAACTTTTCTTTGCTCTTGCACCATCTAACGCTCCTTTATGTTCATTATGCGTTATTTTTCGCCCAACTCACAAATATTCAAGATGTCTGACCATTAAAATTGATGTGCTTTTTGTAAAATAACGCCATTATCATCTATTGAGAATATCACATGCTCCATCGTCAATCCGGCAAAGCCCTATTCCCTCTCATCGCCATTATTCTATTCGGCCTTTGCATTTATTTGTATTTACCTAGCAGCGAAAGTAAGCAAGCTCAGAGACGCGTTTCAGAGACACCTGTTCAGGCGTATAAAGTAATCGCAAAATCAAATACAAATAGCATAGAAGCACTTGCTACAGGGCGCGCTACTCAAGCGATTAGTATCACCAGTGCGCAATCAGATTATATTAAAGCAATCCACTTTGACGATGGTGATATTGTGAGCCAAGGACAAGTTTTAGCTGAGCTGCAAAGTGACGAAGAAGTCTATCGCGTGAAAGAGCTTGAGATTAGGCTGCAGGATGAGCAACGTAAACTTAACCGACTTGAAAAGCTGGCGACAACGCAAGCAACCGCGCGTTCAGCACTTGACGAGCAAAAAGCTAGCTTCGAAGCAACGAAAACGCAACTAGCCGCAGCAAAAATCAAATTAAAAGAAATGACTATCAAAGCTCCATTTAGCGGCAAGCTTGGTTTGAAACAAATTTCACTCGGTGCTTTCGTCGATAAAAGTACTGTAATTACCACGCTCGATGATATCAGTACGATTAAGTTTGATTTTAACGTACCTGAAAAATATGTCGCGCAACTTAATTTAGGATTACAGGTCAGCGTTACAACTCCTGCCTACCCAAACCGCGTATTCACTGGTTCCGTGACCCACCTTGGAACCCGCATTGACGCAGCAACTCGTAGCTTGCCAATTACCGCCAGTTTAGACAACACGACAGGCGAAATCCGAGCCGGCATGTTGCTCTACAGCAACTTACAATTAAGCAGCGAAAATATATTGATGGTTCCTGAAAAATCGCTCATTCCACAACAAGATAAACATTATGTTTACGTTATTGAAAATGGCACTGTGCGCAAACAGCAAGTCGTTATAGGACAGCGTCAAGGCGGCTGGGTCGCAATTCAGTCAGGCCTAAATGAACAAGATACCATCATCACTGAAGGGGTTATAAAAGTGCGCCCAGGCAGTAAAGTAGTTGTGAAGGAGTTCATGCAGTGAAATTAACGGATCTATCAGTTAAACGGCCCGTCTTTGCAACCGTTGTTAACTTACTTTTACTTACTTTTGGGTTAGTTGCATTTTCGATGCTACCGCTACGTGAATACCCAGACATTGATACACCGGTTGTTTCTGTGAGCACTTCGTATGCGGGCGCATCATCAGAAGTTGTTGAAACGAAAATAACCCAAGTACTCGAAAATCGAATATCGGGTATTGAAGGTGTAAAGAGCATCAACTCATCAAGCCGTAATGGCCGTTCAAATATTACTATCGAGTTTAATGTTGAACGCGATATTGATGCCGCTGCCAATGACGTTAGAGAACGGGTCTCTCGCGCATTAGATAGCCTACCAGAGCAAGTTCGCCCGCCCGAGGTATCAAAATCAGATAGTGACTCAAGTCCTATCGCTTGGTTTGTACTCAATAGTGAGTCAATGAACTCGTTACAGCTTTCAGATTACGCCCAGCGCTACATCGTTGATCGGATTGCCGTTGTCGACGGCGTATCCAACGTGATATTAGGCGGTGAACGCCAATATGCTATGAAAATATGGCTTAATCGCAATGCAATGGCCGCACGGGGTGTAACGAGCGAAGAAATAGAGCAAGTGCTGCGACGTGAAAATGTAGAGCTGCCAGCTGGTGAAATTGAATCAGTTGACCGCGACTTTACAGTGCGCACAGCGCGTAGTTATAAATCACAAACCGACTTTCAAAATTTAGTTGTAAAACGTGGTGAAAATGGCTATTTCGTGCGATTAAAAGAAGTGGCTGATGTGCGACTTGAAGCCGTTGATGAAGAAAACATGTTCCGCGGCAATGGTAAAGATATGATTGGCCTAGGCATAGTAAAGCAAGCCAAGGCAAATACGCTGACGGTCGTAAAAAATGCACGTAAAGAAATCGAAAAAATTAAACGCAGCCTTCCTCAAGGCACGTCAATTCACGATAGCTATGATTCATCAATCTTTATCAGTGAATCAATCTCTGAAGTTTACCGTACATTAGCAATCGCAATGGGCCTCGTTGTCGCTGTTATTTTCTTATTTTTAGGAAATATCCGTGCTACTTTAATCCCAGCAATCACAGTTCCCGTTGCCTTGATAGGCAGTTTTACCTTTTTGTATGCGCTAGGCTACTCAATCAACTTACTGACGCTGTTAGCACTAGTTTTGGCGATAGGTCTCGTTGTTGATGACGCCATTGTTATGCTAGAAAATATTCACCGTCGTATAGAACTCGGTGAACCACCACTACTGGCTGCATATCGTGGCGCCCGCGAAGTTGGCTTTGCAATTATTGCAACCACTTTAGTACTGGTTGCCGTTTTCGTGCCGCTGGTATTTATGCAAGGCCGTATTGGCAGTCTATTTACAGAATTTGCTATCGCCACCAGCGCTGCCGTTGTATTTTCGAGTATCACAGCACTCACTTTATCACCTGCTTTGTGCTCAAAAGTATTGAAGCCAAGCGCCAAAGAATCACACTTTAGCCAATGGATGGACTCGTTTTTTACATCACTTGAGCGTGGCTACCAAAACGTACTTGAGCGCAATGTCATGCAAAGTAAAAGCATGCTTTTACTGCTCATCCTCTCAGGTGTTGCCAGCTATTTATTATTCAAACAACTTCCATCTGAGCTCACACCAAAAGAAGACCGTGGGACATTTTTCATCATGATGAATGGCCCACAAGGAGCAAGCTACGAAAATAATGCTAAAAACATGGCACAAATCGAAGACAAGTTACTTCCATATCAAGAAGCCGGTGAGTTAAGTCGCGTTTTGATACGCGTTCCAGGTTGGGGAGGCCGTGGCGGTGTTGCGATCGTCGGAATGGCCGATTGGGATGAACGCAAACGTGCAACATGGCAAGTTATGGGCGAAGTTAGTTCAAAATTACGTGATGTCACCGATGTGAGAGCGTTCGCCATTATGCGCTCAGGTATTGGTGGTCGTGGCAATAGTCGCCCTGTAGAATTTGTTTTACAAGGTAATGATTATCAAGAGCTTGTCCAGTGGCGTGACAAAATTCTCGAAAAAGCACGAAAAAACCCTGGATTAGTGCGCTTGGACCATGACTTTAAGGAAACATTCCCACAATTTTTGGTCAATATAAATAAAGAAAAAGCCGCCGACCTTGGGGTCAGCGTATCGCAAATTGGCCGTACATTAGAATCAATGCTTGGCCAACGCCGCGTCACAACCTTTATTGACCGCGGTGAAGAATACGATGTGATTTTAAAAGGAACCAAAGCAGACTTTACCGATCCGAAAAATATTTCATCAATCTACGTGACTTCTAACAACGGAAGCGCAATTCCGTTGGATAGCTTAATTACGATAGATGAACGTGCAACCACGTCACGTCTCAACCGCTACAATCGAATGCGCTCTATCACCATTACAGCTAATTTAGCACCTAATTACTCCCTTGAAGAGGCCCTTAACTTTTTAAATAAAGTAGCTATGGAAGAAAATGATATCGAAGGCGCGATCGACTATAAAGGTCAATCGCAGATGTTCTATGAAGGTGCACAGGCCATGACCTATGTATTTATTCTTGCCTTAACAATCACCTTTTTAGTACTCGCAGCGCAATTCGAAAGCTTTGTTCATCCGTTGGTAATTATGCTCACGGTGCCACTTGGCTTAGTAGGTGCTCTCAGCGGCCTCTTTTTTACCCAATCGAGTTTAAATATCTATAGCCAAATCGGGATTGTGATGTTAATTGGCCTCAGTGCTAAAAATGGTATTCTTATCGTTGAGTTTGCCAATCAGTTACGAGACAAAGGAGTGGAATTTAAAACCGCACTCATTCAAGCTGCGACCCAGCGCTTACGCCCAATCATTATGACGTCTTTAACCACGGTTATGAGTGCAATACCTTTAGTCATTGCAGCAGGCCCGGGGTCTGAAAGTCGAATGGTCATCGGCATTGTTATATTCTGTGGTGTGATTGTGGCAACCGCGCTAACCCTATTTGTCATCCCTAGCGCCTACTACTGGCTTGCAAGACGAACGCAATCCCCTGAGTTTATAAGCCAAAAGCTTTCAGAGCAGGCTAAAAAACACATATAATAATAAACGGCGCAAAATACTTGCGCCGTTTCACGTAACAGCACACAATGCTTTTCTCTAATCAATTTTAAGGAATGATTAATGGCGATTGCGATTTTTGGCGGAGGCTGCTTTTGGTGTTTAGAAGCACCACTTCAAAAAGTCATCGGAGTTAATTCGGTAACCTCGGGTTACTGTGGTGGAGACAGTCTGTCAGCAAATTATCAACAAGTCTGCAGTGGTACTACGGCACATGCGGAAGTGGTTTCCATTGATTTTGACGAAAACCAGATCAGTTACAGTACGTTGCTGGAAGTCTTTTTTCATTTACATGATCCGACACAATTGAATCGCCAAGGCAACGATATTGGCACTCAGTACCGCAGTGTTGTTTTTTATCAAGATGACGTACAAAAGCTCGCAGCGCTCAAAATGAAAGCGTCGGTTGCTACTCTATATGCCAACGACATTGTGACTGAGATTTCGCCAATTATGCCCTTTTATTCTGCCGAGTCGTATCATCAGAACTATTATAATAGCAATCCGCAACAACCTTACTGTAACTTACTAATCGGCCCTAAAATTACTAAGTTTAATTCGCAATTTGCCCACCTGTTGCTCTAACGTTAACGAAAAAAGCCAACCCGAAGGTTGGCTTGTTGATCCTGAGTAGGCAGGATCCATTTAAAGCTTAATATGCTGTAATTGAAGCTTATTTTAGCGTCAATCAGTTCTGCCAGTTAAGCCTAAAAGTTATATCTTATACCCGCATGAACTTGACGGCTGGCACCTTGGTAGAATGAAAGTACATCGCCAGTTTGCCAATCACTATGAAATACATCTGTCACATACGTTTTATCACTAATATTATCAACTCTAAAATTAAACGAAAGATTGTTGAGCATTTGATAATTAGCGCTTAAATGCCATAGCGAGTAACCGGGTAGATAGGTACCCGAATAGCTTGTTGAAGAAGAACGATAATCGAGTTCAAGTGCAATATTCCAAGCGTTAAATTGCTTTGCTACAGTCCAATTAACAGTGTTTTCAGAGCGTAGTACAAGTGCTTTGTCAGTATCACCATCTTTCGCATCGATATGAGCAAGATTGAGTTGGTTGTCAAAGCCTATCAGTGTGAATTGAGAGGTAACTTCAATCCCTTTAATCTTTGCTTTGGCAATATTTTCAGGAATACCAGCGCCCCAACTAATCAAATTGTCGATATCGTTTTTAAATATAGCAAAATTAATGCTGGCACCTTCTAGAGCTAGGGTCGCACCGATTTCACTGCTTTGTGACTCTTCTGGTTGTAGGTCTGGGTTATTACCCCAAATCGAGCTCGCATCGTTAAATGATGGTGCTTTAAACCCAGTACCATGTGACGCTCTCAGTTGTACTTGCTCATTAATCGGCACACCCAATGAAAGGTTATAAGTCGTGTTATTACCAAAGTCACTATTATCGTCAATACGAGCGACCGCGTTTAGTTTAATACGCTTTTTATCAACATAGCCGCCGATATAAACACCGAGGTTTTCACGTGATTCGTCGGTGAACCCGGACACGGGATCCGTTGGGCCCGCCCACGCATTGACCGACTCATCGAGCTTTTCTTGCTGCCAATCTGCACCCACGTTGACGTCAATTTCATCGCTTACTTGATGATTTAACAAGTAATTAAACTCTTGACGATCCGTTTCGTAATTAGATGGCTTGTGCCACTCACTCGGTTCAGACATGGTATTAAAATCTTTATCTTTGGCAATGCTAAATTGAAGTTTTTGTAGCACGCGTCCACTTTGCTTTTGCCAACGTAATGCACTTTGATAAGCTTCAAACTCTTGTAAGTCATCACCTCCAAAAGCATGATCATATGCAACATCACCTTCGCTGTGCTGAGCAATAAAACCAAATTCACCAAATTGCTGCGATGTATAAACTGCGTTTAAGCCAATATTCTTATTGGTGTAACCATCAGTATCAAGGGCAAGCGCTGAGGTTACGTCATAACCATCGGTATCTTCATACCCAGCATTGAGCGCTATTGAGTAATTATCGCCAACCACGCTGTAAGCAAGCTGTGCATTTTTATAGTTATTTGAACCCGTGTTCAGCGACACACTTGATGAGTCACCATTACGAGTAAAGATATGGATGACGCCTGCTAACGCATCAGAACCATACCAAGCAGCACGTGATCCTTTGATAATTTCGATACGTTCAATACTGTTAAGCGGTACAGTAGAAATCGACTTATACCCAGTTGATGCGGCACCGACTTTGACGCCATCAATAATGATTAATGAATGACTAGAACTTGCACCGCGTACAAATAAACTCGAGTTTTGTCCTTGGCCACCGCGACGGACAACATCTATGCCAGCAACTTTTTCTAGTAAGCTGGGTAAATCACGTACATTTGATTTTTCAATCGCATCGCGTTCAATCACAGTAACTGTCGCTAAAACGTTTTCAATTGATTGCTCAATTTTATTCGCTGTAACGGTAATTTTTTCGATATCGTTAGTCGTTTTAGCAACAACAACAGTAGAAGAAAATGCTAAAGCCAAGCTCAAGCATACTTTTGATTTAGTAAACATATTATCCTCTTGTGCCCACCGCACAACGTTTAATTAATCACTATTTAGGCCGGTCTCCGGGCTCTTTAGCCGAATAGGCTCAAATTACCGTTGCGGGGGCAGCGCAGGCTTTGGAGTGTTCCTCACTCGGTACCTTCTTCCCGATTATCTTATATTCGTTAATTATTAACGTAAATCATGTACATGTGATTAACGAAGTATCAAGCACCTAAATGCTGAAGTTTTGAAAGGGCGTATTTTGAAGATAAATAGCGGCTGAGTCAACAGATGTTTAGACGTCTAAAATTTAATTTAACGATAGCCTTATTGACTATTCGCAGGGTATTTAGACGCCACCCTGCGAATACGAATGACTAACGAGGTTAATCTCTAAAGTTTTTGAATTGAAACGGTTGGCCGAGATCAGCTTCGCGAATAAGTTGCATTACACCTTGCAAATCATCACGTTTTTTACCAGTTACGCGTACCTCTTCACCTTGAATTGCAGCTTGTACTTTAGCTTTAGAGTCCTTGATTATCTTAACTATTTTTTTACTAACATCCTTTTCAATACCTTGTTTAATAAGCACTTGCTGAGAGTAGGTTTTACCAGTATGCACGACATCTTTTACTTCAAAGCTTTTAACATCAAGACCACGCTTTACAGCCTTTGCAGCTAAAATATCGAACATTTGATTCAATTGAAAATCGGCATCCGCTTTCATTGTGATAATTTCTTTTGCAAACTCAAATGAAGCTTCAACACCTCTAAAATCGTATCGAGTATCAAGTTCTCGATTTGAATTGTCTACCGCGTTACGTGCTTCTGTCATTTCAACTTCTGATACAATATCAAATGATGGCATGGGTTTTCTCCAAAAAAATTAATGACAAAATTATATCGTGTGCTCAATTAACATAGCAATCATTTCCTGATAGGTTGAATTTGAAACATAATGTGTCGTCACTTCCTGGAGCAAAAAAAGCTGATATACTAAGGCCTGCATTTATTGGGGTCTGTTTGTGAAACGCATTTATTATCAAATCTTATTCATCCTACTGTTATTAATTTGTACCGCGCTCTTCTTTAAAGAAGTCAGTAGTGGTGGGATCCGATTCCCACATATTGATAAAGTAGCTCATTTTGGTGTCTTTTTTATACTCGCCGCTCTTTTTAAACGCGCCATGACGCTGCCTAATTGGGGCTACATATTAGTGCTTGCTTTTTATGGAGCCGCAGTCGAGCTTATTCAAGGAACTTTGCCTCATCGCTTTGCGTCATTTGCAGATTTTATTGCCGACATCGCTGGGATTTTATGTTACTTAGCCTGTCACGCAGGTTGGCAGCAACTTCGAAAACGCAACCATCATGAATAACCCTATTCATATTTTGGGCAGCGGTTCAATTGGACTGCTTTTTGCTAACTACTTTTCGAAAGCTCATCCTGTTACATTAATCACACGAAAAGACAACACAAAACAGCAAATAATCAGCTATCGCCACCAGCAAGAGACACGCACCTTCATGGTCACTTGTGCGACCGCTTGCAATACACACAATATTCAACAGCTATTTTTACCCGTAAAAAGTTACCAAGTGGAAGATGCATTTTTAAGTATCAAAGAACACTTAGCGGATAATGCGATTATTATATTGAGCCATAATGGCATGGGCCTCACCGAGTCAATCTCACAACACCTAACAGCGAATCAGCAACTTTACTTTATCTCAACCAGCATGGGCGCATTAAAAGAGCAATGCTTTTCAGTCAATCATACTGGGCTCGGTATTTCTTCAATCGGAGCAGTCAACTTAGCAGCTAAAGACAAACTAGATTGTATGTTTAATCAACTCAGTTCAATTGTGCCCAACTTGCAAATTGAATATAAGTTACCCGACCTTCTATGGCGTAAATTACTTATTAATATCGCGATTAACCCTTTAACGACGCTTCATCAGGTTAAAAACGGACAGCTTATCAGACCCCAATTTAGTTTACTTATTCTCAACTTGATAAACGAAACCATTAACGTTGCCAAGGCGTGTGGTGTCGAGCTTGCGCTCGCATCAACACTCGAAAGTGTATATTCAGTTATTTCTCGAACGGCCGACAATTACTCATCAATGAATCGAGATGTATATTACAGGCGACAAACAGAAATTGATGCTATTACTGGCTATGTAATAAAAAAAGGGCTACAACATAATATTGCAACCCCTTTTAATACCGCGATAATGAACGCTATTCAGGACGATAAACTTTCACTTTCGTAAAGCCATTTTCATGTAAAATAAGCGCTTGAAGTTGGCTCATCACACCCTTTTTACAATAAAGGTAGTAATCCTTATCTTGTGGCAAATCGCCAAATTGGGTCGCGAGTCGATAGAAAGGTAAGTGCATTACTTCAACATGATCAAGTTCGAGCGGTTCGTCATCTTCTTCTTCCGGTGAGCGGATATCCAGTACCACCGCATCACTTGGTAAATCAGCCACCGACTCAGCTTCTTTTACTTCTTCTTTACTTTCTTTTTCAATGTCGCGAATATCCATCACGCGCGCGTTGTCGATCACCGTATTGAGCACGTCAAAATCAAATTTCGATTCTTCTTCTTCAATTACGGAAAGTTTTGCTTTTACAGTCGGCTTTTTAGAAATTACACCGCAATATTCGGGCATGGTTTCTGACATTTCAGCGGTACCAATGCGACGAGCTAAATCAATAATTTCTTGTTTATCATGCTGAATGAGTGGTCTCAGGATTAGTGTATCTGTCACCCGATCTATTACATTTAAATTTGCTAAAGTTTGGCTAGAGACCTGTCCTAGACTCTCGCCTGTTACGAGCGCCTGAATACCTAATTTATCGGCAACTTGGCTACCCGCTCGCATCATCATCCGCTTCAGTACCACGCCCATTTGCGAGTTTTCTACGTTTTCAAGAATTTCTGCAACGACTGGTTCAAAATCAATCGCAATAAACTTCACGCGGTGGCTGGCACTAAATTGCTTCCACAAATAAAAACTGGCTTGCTTAACGCCGATTTCATGAGCCGCACCACCGAGATTGAAAAATAAAAAGTGTGTTCGAGTTCCTTTTCGAATCATCAAATAGCTCGCGACACTCGAGTCAAAGCCCCCAGACATGAGTGATAACACATCTTCTTGTGTTGGTAATGGGAATCCGCCCATACCAAAATGAGTTTCTTTGACAATATAAGCAAACTCATTTTTAACTTCAATTTTAACCGTCACCTCAGGCTTACTTAGCTTAACGCTCGCCCCTTCAACATATTGATTGAGGCCACCGCCAACGTAACGCTCAACATCACTTGACGTAAAGTCATGAGAACCTTGGCGCTTACAACGAACACAGAAGGTTTTCCCCTGAATGGCTGGAGCAACCAGTGCCAAAGCCTCTTGATAAATATCATCAAGCGTTTCAAATTTGGTTTCTTGAACTTCAATAAATTGGACAATGCCCGGAACACGTTTCAATGCATCCACTAAACCGTCGCGAACATGTTGCTCGCTCGACGGGGATACCACCGTGATATTATCCCAGTTTTTATGAACCTTAGCGTGTTCATCAACTTGAGACGTCAATATTTTAATATTTGAAGTGAGAATTTTAGTAAAGCGCTTGCGTACTGATTTACTTTTAATGGCAATTTCAGGGTGCAGCTTAACAATAAATTTGAACATCTTTGGTACTCTTTTGGCGTTAAGCTTTTAATTATACCAAGAGAGAGTGAGAACTGACTAGTTTCGGATCAGAATAATTTAAGATGCTCTAATTCAAACAACAAAGCACCAATGTGTAAACAATCTTTTTTAACTTCGGCTATTGCAGTGTAATTGTTATTGCAATAAGACAGCGCACGCCGCTATAGCGAGTATGCACAATGCAGCCAATGCTTGTTTTTGTGTTTTTTCCATGGCAATTCCTCTCTTAGTTAAATTACCAATATAACCACCAAAATGAAAAACTTAAAATAAATTAAAATTATATAAAGAACAATTTATATACAAAAAAAGGCCATAACTAAAAATTCAGTTATGGCCTAAACTCGAGTCCCCAAACTCGCAACTGGTAGCTAACAAATGCGCGCGTTATTTTGCGTCGGCTCTGTTAGTCAAATTCGCTAATTCTCTTCGTATTTCATCAAGGTACGGATCGTTGTAATCTAGTGCTTTGAATTCGTTTAAGCAAGCCTGATATAGGCTTTGCTTATCGCCATTAAGCGAAAAAAAGCAATTTTTTTGATTTATCTCAATACTTGTATCCATCGCCAGTCCCTTTACTGATACCAAGTGTCCCTGTCTATGTAGCCAGTTTATAAAGAACGTTGGTCCCTGAATAGCGACAAAGATTATTCGTGTTTTTGAAATATTTATGAAACATTTCATCTAGCTCTTTTAAAACAACAGGTTAGAATAAAAACTCTTATCAAAATCAGCCTTTGGTATGAATTTTATCGTTAATATCCGACCTGCTTTGAGATATATCTCACAAATCTATATGGCAATCTCTTTTAACAGTTAAAAATCGACATTTTCATTAACATTTATAATTAAATTAGGTAGTTAATAACGAAAGTTTTCTATTTATTTGCTTCTATGCTATTTATATCTAAACACCATAATAAAGATAGACAGCGCATGATCACTTTGTATCAATTTCCCCCAGCATTTGGTTTAGCCAATGCCAGCCCTTTTTGCATGAAAGTCGAAGCATATTGCGCGCTAGCAAAGATTGATTATCAAAACAAATACACTACATCGAGCAGTAAAATGCCACTTGGAAAACTGCCATCGGCGCACATTAACGGGCAGCTCATCGCAGATTCAAGCTTAATAATTAACGAGTTAGAAAAGCAGTTTAAAATAGAGGATACACTCACACCAAATGGGCACGCACACGGCTATTTATTGCAAATACTTTGCGAAGAGCAATTATATTGGGCACTGGTTTACAGTCGCTGGCTTGATGATGATTTTTGGCCAATTACCGAGCAAACGTTTTTCGCAAAAATGCCATTATTATTAAGATTAATCGTACCCAAGTTACTACGAAAAAGGGCGTGGAAAAACCTACACGGTCAAGGAATGGGCCGCCACACTAAACAAACAATTTACGGTAATGCGATCATTGCAATCGAACATTTATCAGAGCTATTAGGTGAGCAAGACTACTTTGTTAGCAATAATATGACTAAATATGATTGCGCAATTTACCCGGTGCTCAGCAATATTTTAAATGGTAACCTAGCATCGCCATTACAAGCGGGCGTTGCGAAGCACGATAATCTTGTCAGTTATATAGCGCGGTGCAATCAAACCTGCGGCATCTAATAGAATAAGTTTTTTAAACGACAATCTAAAAATGTATGCCGCTCACTTGTTATCGATACACCAAATCTGACCAGATAGAAACAAAAACAACACAAATAGTATACATTCATTTACAACCAACAACCTGTTCCAGTTTGACGTACAACATGCGCCTTCTATAGTTAAATTGAGTTACAAAAAACGCAATAAAACAAAAAACTTAACAGGTTATTTACAATATGAAATTAACATCTCTCACAATCGCAGTCTCAATCGCACTGACATCACCTCAACTCATTGCCGCACCGACAAATAACGGCGCAGCAGCTGATATTGAAATCCAAAACACATGTATTGTTCGATTTAATGATTCCGTGTCAAAGTTTGACGTTGAAGGTAAAGCACGCGGTATGGTGGCCAAAGCAAATGCACAAGCAAAACATATCTATAAAAATTCAATTAAAGGTATGGCCGTCAATATGAACTGTGAACAAGCGAAAACAACGTTTGCTGGCAGCGCTGATATTATGAGGTTTACTCCGGATGGAAAAGTATATGCAAATCCAAAACCAAATAAAGGAAAGCCTGGCGGCGGTGGCTCACAAACTCAAACTACGCCATGGAGTGTGATTCGCGTGGGCGGTCCAGTTGATGGTTCAAACTACACTGCGTGGGTACTCGACACTGGCATTGACCTAGACCATCCAGATCTCAATGTTGATAGTAGCAACGGGTTTTCAGCGTTCACTAAAGGACGCAATGCCGGAATGGATGACGGCAATGGTCACGGTACCCACGTAGCTGGAACCATAGCTGCACTCAACAATAGCATTGATGTCGTCGGTGTCGCTGCTGGAGCTACTGTTATCCCTGTAAAAGTACTTGATTCTCGAGGCTCTGGAAGTTGGTCTGGCGTACTTGCTGGAATCGATCATGTGGGTGCGAATGCAAATGCGGGGGATTGTGCAAATATGAGCTTAGGCGGTGGCTTTAACCAAGAGTTAAATGATGCGGTCGAAAATGCGGCTCAACAATCGGGTGCATTTTTTGTTGTTGCTGCTGGTAATGAAAGTCAAAATACAGCAAATGTATCACCAGCGAGTGCGAGTGGAAATCGCGTATTTACTATCTCTGCTACTGACTCAAATGATAACTTTGCGAGTTTTTCAAATTATGGCAGCCACGTCGACTATGCGGCTCCTGGGGTAAGCATATTATCAACCAAAAAAGGCGGTGGCACGACAACAATGTCAGGTACCTCTATGGCCGCGCCGGCTGCATGCGCTGTATTGATGATGACCAATGGTAACCCATCGACCGACGGTACAGCGTCGGGTGACCCTGATGGCAATGCAGACCGCATTATTCATTTATAAAATTAATTAGTCATTTCTAAGGCCACGCAAGTGGCCTTTTTCTTTCAAGTCCAACATTACTTCCAGAGTTACTGGATATTCGCTTCTATGAACTTTGATGGTTCCACTCTTCTTTTAGGTATCGCTGCCAAGAGTTAGCTCTCTCAAGCAACAAAAAAGGTCACCGAAGTGACCTTTTCTAAAGAGCTACATATTAACTCAATTAACCCACGTTTTTACGTGCGTTACGGAACGTGCGAATCCATGGGCTATCTTCTTTCCACTCATGTCGAGGGGATCGCTGCCAAGAGTTAGCTTTCTTCAAGAAACAAAAAAGGTCGCATGAGCGACCTTTTTCATACTACAGTTCTCAATTAACCCACGTTTTTACGTGCGTTGCGGAACATGCGCATCCATGGGCTATCTTCTTTCCACTCATCTGGGTGCCAAGAGTTAGCTACTGCACGGAATACACGCTCTGGGTGTGGCATCATTACTGTTGCGCGACCATCCGTTGATGTAATACCTGTAATACCCTCTGGTGAACCATTCGGGTTATTCGGGTATTGCGTAGTTGGGTTACCAAAGTTATCAACGTACTGAACTGCTACTGTGCCAGACTCAAGTGCTGCTTTCACTGCAGCGTCGTTTGCAAACTCAGCATGACCTTCACCGTGAGATACTGCGATTGGCATACGAGAGCCAGCCATACCTTGGAAGAATACTGACGGACTTTCTTGTACTTCAACAAGGCTGAAACGTGCTTCAAAACGCTCTGACTTGTTCGTTACAAAGCGTGGCCAGTGTTCAGTGCCAGGGATAAGCTCTTTCAAAGTTGATAACATCTGACAACCATTACACACACCTAAGCTAAACGTGTCTTGACGCTCAAAGAAGGTTTGGAACTGATCGCGTGCCATGTCATTGAATAGAATTGACTTAGCCCAACCTTCACCAGCACCGAGTACGTCACCGTATGAGAAACCACCACATGCTACAAGGCCTTTGAATTCTTCTAGCGTTAGACGACCTTCAAGGATATCACTCATATGTACGTCTACTGCTGCAAAACCTGCACGATTAAATGCGGCTGCCATTTCAACGTGTGAGTTAACACCTTGCTCACGTAAAATTGCCATCTTAGGCTTAGCACCGGTTGCAATGTAAGGTGCAGCTACGTCTTCGTTTAGGTCAAAGCTTAGTTTTACGTTAAGACCTGGATCTTTTTCGTCAAATTTCGCATCAAATTCTTGCTTAGCACACTCTGGGTTATCACGAAGCGCTTGCATCTTGTAAGTTGTTTCAGCCCAAATAGTACGTAATTCTGTACGTGTATTTGCAAGTACAACGTCGCCGCCACGGTTAAAGATTACTTTATCTTCCGCGTTTAGTGCACCGATAGTGTGGCAAATTGCCGCAAGGCCGTTGTCAGCTAACACAGCTTCAACTGCTGCAAGGTCGTCGTTGCGAACCTGAATTACTGCACCTAGCTCTTCGTTATAAAGTGCTTCGATGTCAGAGCCTGTTAGGCTATCGAGGTTTACTGTTACACCTGTACGACCTGCAAACGCCATTTCAGCAACGGTTGTGAATAAACCACCGTCTGAACGGTCGTGGTAAGCAAGTAGCTTCTCGTCAGCTACAAGTGCTTGCATCGCTTCATAGAAGCCTTTTAATAGCTCTGGGCTATCTACGTCAGGCGTCTTATCACCAAGCTGCTTGTAAACCTGTGCAAGGCTTGATGCACCCATACGGTTTTGACCTGCACCTAAATCAACTAGGATTAGGCTTGAATCTCCTTTGTCAGTGCGAAGCTGAGGCGTTACTGTTTTGCGAATGTCTTCTACACGGCCAAACGCAGTGATCACGAGAGAAAGAGGTGCTGTAACCGCTTTATCTTCACCATCGTCTTGCCATGTTGTTTTCATCGACATTGAGTCTTTACCAACTGGGATCGTTAGGCCAAGTGCTGGACATAATTCTTCACCCACAGCTTTAACTGCCTCGTAAAGACCGGCGTCTTCACCAGGGTGACCCGCTGCCGCCATCCAGTTTGCCGATAGCTTGATGTTTTCAAGACCACCAATGTTTGCGCCAGCAATGTTCGTTAACGCTTCTGCTACTGCTAAACGTGCTGATGCACCATAGTTTAGAAGTGCTGCAGGTGTACGCTCACCCATTGACATTGCTTCACCGTGGTAAGTATCAAATGCTGCGGCTGTTACAGCACAGTTTGCTACTGGTACCTGCCATGGGCCAACCATTTGGTCACGAGCCACTAGACCTGTCACCGTACGGTCACCGATGGTGATAAGGAATGTTTTCTCAGCAATCGTTGGTAGACGAAGTAAACGCTTAGCGGCTTCCTCTACGTCGATGCTATCTGTTTTAAGTGCTTCACCAGATACTTGCTTTGACTCTACGTCACGGTGCATCTTAGGCGCTTTACCAAGTAGCACTTCAAGCGGAAGATCTACTGGGTTGTTATCAAAGTGGCTATCCGCAACCGTTAAGTGACGCTCTTCTGTTGCTTCACCAATTACCGCGTACTGTGCGCGCTCACGCTTACAAATTTCTTCAAAACGTGCGAAGTCTTCTGCCGCTACTGCCAATACGTAACGCTCTTGTGATTCGTTACACCAGATTTCGTGTGGTGCCATGCCCGGCTCATCATTCGGGATGTTACGTAGTTGGAACTTACCACCACGGCCACCGTCGTCGACTAGCTCAGGGAATGCATTTGAAAGACCACCCGCGCCCACATCGTGAATAAACGCAATTGGGTTTTCGTCACCTAGCTGCCAACATTTGTCGATAACTTCCTGACAACGACGTTCCATCTCTGGGTTTTCACGCTGAACTGATGCAAAGTCTAAGTCTTCGTTTGACTGACCAGATGCCATTGACGATGCAGCACCACCACCAAGACCAATGTTCATAGCAGGGCCACCAAGGGCTACTAACTTAGCGCCTACAGGGATTTCGCCTTTCTGAACATGCTCAGTACGGATGTTACCTAGACCACCTGCAAGCATGATTGGCTTGTGGTAACCACGTACCTCTTCACCGTTATGGCTGTTAACTTTTTCTTCGTAAGTACGGAAGTAACCAAGTAGGTTTGGACGACCAAATTCGTTGTTGAATGCCGCGCCACCTAGTGGGCCGTCGATCATAATGTCTAGTGCATCAACGATACGACCAGGCTTGCCGAAGTTTGTTTCCCATGGCTGCTCGAACCCTGGAATGCGAAGGTTAGATACAGTAAAACCAACTAGACCTGCTTTTGGCTTAGAACCACGGCCAGTTGCGCCTTCGTCACGAATTTCACCACCAGAACCGGTTGATGCGCCAGAGAATGGTGCAATTGCCGTTGGGTGGTTGTGGGTTTCAACCTTCATCAAGATTTCAATGTTTTCTTGATTGTAGCTGTACTCACCTTCTTTATTTGGGAAGAAACGACCCGCTTTAGAACCGGTCATTACCGCTGCGTTATCTTTATAAGCAGACAGTACGTTTTCAGGGTGCGTTTCAAATGTGTTTTTGATCATTTTGAACAGCGACTTAGGCTGCTCTACGCCATCGATTGTCCAATCGGCATTAAAGATTTTGTGACGACAGTGTTCAGAGTTCGCCTGTGCGAACATGAATAATTCGATATCGTTCGGGTTACGACCTAGTTTAGTGAAGTTTTCTACTAAGTAATCAATTTCGTCATCCGCTAATGCGAAACCTTGCTCAACGTTTGCTGTTGCAAGTGCTTCGCGGCCACCACCAAGAATGTCTACTGATGACATCGGGCGCGGCTCTTCAACGCGGAATAATTGACCTGCATCTTCAAGGCTGTTGTGAACAGACTCAGTCATACGGTCATGAACTAGCTTAGCAACCTCATTTAACTGCTGCGCGTTTAGGTCGCCTTCAACGTAGTAAGCGATACCACGCTCAACACGGTGAATCTTGTCTAAACCACAGTTGTTTGCAATATCAGTTGCCTTTGATGCCCATGGAGAAATAGTACCAATGCGCGGTGTCACAAGAATAAGTGAACCTTCAGGCGTATGTTCAGCAATGGTCGGGCCATACTTTAATAGCTTATTTAGTTTGTCTAACTCAGACTCTGAAAGCTCTGCTGTTACATCAGCAAAATGCATAAATTCTGCGTATACGCCAGTCACTGGTAAGTTAGCGTCCGCGCAGGTTTTAAGGATCTTTTGAACTTTAAAATCAGAAAGTGCAGGTGCACCACGTAGGATCAACATAGGTATTTTCATCCGGGGTTAAGGATTGAACGAAGATTTATGGGCGCACATTATAGTGGAAAATGACATGAGATTTAAATAAAAATCAAAAAATAGACAAAAATAGTCAATTTTTTTTCACTTGATAAGGACTTTCGTCCCCGTGATCTTCAACTTAATATCTGTTATAACAAAGGTATCAAGTTAAAAGTTAAGGTAACTGGGTGTTAAAAAAGGTTTATCTGTTATTCGTATTAACCCTAATGCTCGCGGCCTGTAGCGAACCTAAATACGACTCTCAACTCAGTAAAATTCATTCCACAGGTAAAATACGCATCGGCACATTAGCTGGCGAAGGCACGTATTTCATCGGGACCGAAGGCGATAAAGGGTTTGAATACGAATTAGCAGCTGCCTTTGCTGAGTTTTTAAATGTTGAGCTCGAAATTGTCCCATTCTTTAGTATTAAAGACATGTTGCGAAAACTTGATAAAGGACAAATAGACATTCTTGCATCAGGGCTGACATTAAATCCCGAGCGCCTAAAACAGTACCGATTCGCCCCGGAATACCGCAGCATCAGTCAGAAACTCGTGTATAAACAGGGAAAAAAACGCCCTCGTAATTTTGCCCAACTCAATGGCGAGCTTATGGTGCTAGCCAAAAGTAGTCATGTCGATAGCTTAAACCAAGCAAAACTTGGTTTTGAGCAATTAACTTGGACCGAAACAGATGACTACGACGAATCAGAACTATTACAAGGTATCATAGACGGTAAATTTGATTACACCATAGCTGATTCACATACTCTGGCACTTTTTCGGCGCTATCACCCAGAGCTGAGCATTGGCTTTTCTGTTACTCGTGAAGAGCCTGTCGCTTGGATGATGCAAAATAATGCTGACGATAGTCTGTACGCATTAGTTATCGAGTTTTTCGGTAAAATGAAACAAGACGGCGTACTGGCAAATTTAGAAGAAAAATATTTCGGCCATATTCGTCAATTTAACTACATTAATACACTGGCATTTATTGAAGCAGTCAGTGATACATTACCAAAATATCAACCCTGGTTTGAACAATACGCGCGCAGCCTAGATTGGCGCTTGCTCGCAGCTGTTAGTTATCAAGAGTCGATGTGGAATCCAAGAGCTAAATCCCCCACCGGCGTGCGTGGCATTATGATGTTAACTCGGCCTACAGCAAAATCAGTCGGTGTGACCAACCGTTTGGAGCCAGAACAAAATATCCGCGGCGGTGGTATTTACTTAGAAAAATTGATTAAACGTATCCCGCAACGCATCGCAGAGCCCGATCGAACTTGGCTCGCACTTGCATCCTACAATGTTGGTTTTGGTCATGTCGAAGATGCGCGAGTATTAACCCAGCGTAATGGCGGTGATCCAGATAAATGGGCTGATGTTAAAAAACATTTGCCACTATTAATTAAAAAACGTCACTACCGACAAACCAAATATGGCTATGCACGTGGTGATGTTGCAGTAAAGTATGTTGACAATATTCGTCGTTATTATGATACTTTAGTGTGGTTAGACAATAATAAATAACCTGTCACATTAACGTCACAATCTATTTTTATAATCGATTTGTTTTTAACCCCACCCATTGCAGATTTGTAATGGCTCTCTCACTTTAAGGGGAAATTTATGCTTAGAAGACGTAGAACGCATGTTGCTAAACGCAGCACAGTTAATTCAGTCGCGAGCCGCCGCCGCAGTATGCTTCGTACCAATCACAAAAAAGTCATGACACGACGTCGTACTTTCGCTGTATCGCAACTCAACGAAAGCTAATTTGCTTTGCGTTGAGCCGCGCGTTTTAACCTTTTTTCTTCTTTAATTTGAGCTCGCCTCATTTTAAAGAAACTCGATATTTTGTCGGCACACTCACCTGCTAACACACCGCTTGTCACATCAATTTGGTGATTAAGCTGTTCGTGCTGAACTAGATTCATAATACTGCCCGCAGAGCCTGTTTTTAAGTCACTTGCCCCGAAAACTAAACGTTTTATACGACTATGTACGAGTAAACCTGCGCACATAGAACACGGCTCTAAAGTCACGTATAAGGTACAGTCGAGCATACGATAGTTTTGCAACGCTTGACCCGCTTGGCGTATGGCCATCACTTCCGCATGTGCAGATGGGTCATGATTCAATATCGATAAATTGTATCCTTCACCAATAATTTTGCTGTTATAAACAACAATAGCACCGACTGGGATCTCGCCATGCTGCTGCGCAATATCGGCACGTTGCAATGCTTGTTGCATCCAATATTCATCGTTTAATTCGGCGCTCAAGAGGTTATCTTCACAGGTTGTAGGTGTTCGCAGCAGTATACCAGAAGAGAAATTGATAAAAAAATGCCATTTTTATTCGAAAATTACTAAATACAGGGCTAATGTCATAGTTATTTAATAAAAAATTAGGCTATAATCCGCCGCCATTTTGCCCGACATTTAATCAATGTAGAAAGAACATGAAATTTCCTGGACGTCGCAGACATAAACATTATTTTCCGGTTGAAGAAAAAGATCCGTTAACGAATCAAATTTCTCACAGCTCAAAGCTACGCCGCAACTATATTGTAGGTATAGACCAAATCGTGGTTGATATTGAAGCAAAAGTTGATAATCAATTCTTAGCGCAATATGGCCTGCAACGCGGTATGTCTCAAGTTATTGATGATGAGACAACAAATGCACTGTACAGTCGACTTAAAAGCGATAATATGATTGATTACGAGTTCGCTGGCGGAACTATTGGCAACACCATGCATAACTACTCGGTACTCACAGACGACCGCTCTGTATTGCTTGGCGTTATGAGCGAAAATATAAAAATAGGCAGCTACGCCTATCGCTTTGTGAGTAACACATCGAGTCGTGTCGACCTGGAGCACTTACAAGCAGTCGAAGGGCCAATCGGACGCTGCTTTACATTGATTGATGAGTCTGGTGAGCGAACATTTGCTATCAGTCCAGGTTTAATGAATCGTCTTCGTCCAGAGTCAATTTCGCAAGAATTAATCGCCCAATCATCAGCGCTCGTTATCAGTGCCTACCTAATGCGCACAACCGGTGCGGATACAATGACGCAGGCAACACTCAAAGCAGTTGAATACGCCAATAAAGCCGGCGTACCAGTAGTATTAACACTAGGGACTAAGTTTCTAATTGAGCAGGACCCAAGTTGGTGGCAACAATTTGTTAAAGATCACGTCGATATTCTCGCAATGAATGAAGAAGAAGGACTTGCAATAACTGGATTTGATGATCCATTACTTGCTGCCGATAAAGCTCTTGATTGGGTAGACCTTGTAATCTGTACAGCTGGCGCTCAGGGTATGTTCCTCGCAGGTTTTATTGATGAATGTTGGAAACGACAAACAGAACATCCCCTAATGCCAGGTGCAATTGCTGACTTTAATAAGTATGAATACTCTCGTGCTATGCGCTATAAAGATTGTCAAAAGCCAATGAAAATATATTCGCATACAGCGCCATACATGGGCGGTCCAGATAGCATTAAAAATACAAATGGTGCCGGCGATGGTGCGCTCGCGGCTGTGCTGCACGATATCAGCGCCAATGTGTACCATCAAATTAATGTGCCTAGCTCAAGCAAGCACACAATTAAAGCATTAACATATTCATCGCTTTCGCAGATAAGCAAATATGCAAATCGCGTAAGCTATGAAGTTCTAGTACAACACTCACCTCGTTTAACTCGCGGCCTACCGGAGCGTGAAGACAGTTTGCAACAAGCTTACTGGGAACAATAAAAGTCAAAATTGCCAGTGATCGTTCATTGGCAATTTTTCCTAACACACCAATTAATTTTTTGCTCAAACCTTAAAAGAATGTTGTAGACTTAAAGATATTTGCGACTTTAGGTTCTCTCTTTATGGCAGGCATTTTAGACTCGGTAGACTCACGGACAAACTTAGTCGGCGAAAATCGCCTAGAACTTTTATTATTCCATTTACACAGTTCGCAATTTTTTGCACTCAATGTATTTAAAGTAAAAGAAGTGCTTAAACTACCGAAACTCAATGTCATGCCCAATTCGCACCCAAGCATAGCGGGTGTTGCAAATATCCGTGGCAAGTCGATCCCAGTAATTGATTTACGTCGAGCGATTGCGCTGTCGCCAAAACCAATTAATGATCATTGCAACTTAGTCGTCACTGAATACAACCGCACCACACAAGCATTTCTTATTGGCGATGTAGACCATATCGTGAATATGGAATGGTCGGAAGTGATGCCGCCGCCAAATAACATGGGTCATAATCACTACCTGACAGCCATTACCAAAATACAGCGTGACAATATGGAACGCCTCGTAGGTATTATCGATGTCGAGAAAGTGCTCGCAGAAATAATTGATTATGATATCGATATAAGCGACGGTGTCGTCAATCAAGAATTATTACCTAAGCTTAAAGGCAAAAAAATATTACACGCCGATGATTCAAGCACAGCACGCAATCAAGTGAAAGAAACCTTATCCCAGCTCGGAATTGAAATTATCTCGGCACAAAATGGGCTTGAGGCATTTTATATATTAAAGGAAATGGCTGATTCAGGCGCTAATGTTAACGATGAGTTTCTCATGCTCATTACTGACGCTGAAATGCCTGCGATGGACGGCTATAAGCTGACTTATGAAATACGCCAAGATCCTCGCCTACAAAATATGTTTATCACACTCAATACGTCTTTGAGCGGCAGCTTTAACCAAGCAATGGTCGAGAAAGTAGGCTGCGACCGTTTTATATCTAAATTTCAACCTGACGAGCTTGTCAAATTGGTGCAAGAGCGACTACAGCAAATAAGTTAGCGCGGCTGTTTACGCCTTAACTCGGCAAACATTGGCAATTCCCATGGCCGCATTGCTAACATCAAACCTATTTTATGGCGCTCTTTTAAAGGCAACTCCGCATCTTGGACATTAAGCTGTGCAACTTCGTTGGTCAGTTGCTCGAGTTTGCGCTGAATGTATGAAATCGAATTTTGCGAGTAGCTGCCTCGTAAATAAAAACGAAAGCTGTGCTCCCCTTTAAAGCTATTTGCCATAAACTTACTTAATACTTCACGTTCCATAAAGCGTGCAAGAGGGCCATTTTCAGACCATCTAAAATCCTGAGTAATTAATAGCTTGTAACGATTATTGGGTAGTAGCTCAATCATTTTTAGTTTGTCTAACCGCGCCATTAACTGAACTAAATGCAAAGAGTCTATTTCATAGTGTTCGATAATATCGTCAAATTGCCATGCATCTCTAACACATACAGCAACCAAAAACAGCTCAATATTATTAACTAGCTCTAATTCTTGCTCATGCGTTAAACGACTTAGCAGCGGTCGCTCTTTTTCAACCAAAATAAAAAGATCACTGAGTGATAAGTCACAGACGTGACAGATTTGTTCAAGGCGTTCAAGCGTAAAACTATGATTGGCAAAAATACGCTTTACATTTGCCTCACTCATAGCAAGTTTGTCGGCAAGTATCTTATAAGTTAGCTGTCGCTCTCTTAAAATTAATTTTAATTTGTCTGTAACCTGTTTAATTTGGCTCAAAGTATACTAATCCAATACTAAAAGTGTTAAATAGTTATACATCAAACCATTTAGTTTACCAATACTAATTAAATGATTACCTTTAATCACGTTGTTAACTAAAAAGGAAACCAACATGAAAAAAGGTATTTTAATTGTTTTAGCGAGTCTCTTAATCGCACAACCAGTACATGCAGCAACATCGGCACAACATACGAGCAAAGCCAGTAAGCATTCGGCATTAGCCTTAAAAGAAGGCAGTAAAACCACAGTAAAAACCGTTGCTACTGCCGTCGCCGTCCCCATGATTATCAGCGGTCAATTAACAGAAGCAGCTGGTAAATCAGTGAAACATGTAGGAACTAAGTTACTGCCACTTAAGGTAACAAAAACAACTGTGACCGCAGATGCGCCACCAAATCAAGCAATTAAAAAAGATAACAAAGGAGACTGCAATGAACAGTAAAAATATAACTTTACTGTTTGCGATGCTAATAGCTTTGCTATCAGCATCAACCTTTGCAGGCAGTCAAAAACAAGACAAAAACAATTATTCGGCAGACCATATCACACGATTTGCAAAACAAGTCGAAAACTTAGCTGCAGAGCAAGGCGCATATGTTTTTATTATTGCACGCGCAGGCAGACCGGCTTCTGACATGCCTAAAGGCATTAACTACACGCATACGGCACTTGCTGTGTATTCTCAAATTCAATTGGAGAGTGGTGAAATCGTTAATGGCTACGCGATTCATAATCTGTATCAGAAAGCAGACGCAGCCAATCGCAGTGAGCTCGTAATCGACTATCCGGTTGATTTTTTTTGGGGTGTAGAGCAACTTGAAGCGGGGATCGCAATTCCGACGCCAGAGCTACAGAAAAAGATTTTAGCCTTAATCAGTGCGAACAAGACAACGCGATTACATAATCCAAAATATTCCGTAATTGCAAACCCGTACAATAATAAATATCAAAACTGCACAGAATACACGCTTAATATAATTAATAGCGCGATTTATGGAACGATAGATATGGAAAAATTAAAGGTTAATACCAAGGCATATTTCAAGGCGCAGAAAGTATCGGCTAACCCAATTAAACTTATGCTCGGTCAGTTTTTCGTTGATGAAGTAAGCACCTCAGATCATCGCGGTAAAGTACAAACGGCGACATTCACAACAATCACTCAATATTTAGAAGACTATGGATTACTCCAAACGAGTTTTGCAATTGATGAACACGGGCAGCGCATCACACTATAAAATACACACAAAGTTGATCGAGATATAAATAGTGATCGTAAAACTAAAAAAACGCGCCGATATTCAATAATCTTTGCTAGAATATGGCGCATTATCGATAACTTTTACATAAGGACAGCGTGTGCCTCGATTTTCTGCGGTTACCGAAAACCCACACCAACTCTTTCATAATAAAACAGCCATTTTATTAACTAACTTAGGTAGCCCAGACGAACCCACAGCAAAAGCACTTCGCGTTTATTTAGCTGAGTTTCTATCTGATCCACGTATTGTTGAAATTCCAAAACTAATATGGATGTGTATCTTACACGGGATTATTTTACGCATTCGCCCCAAACGCTCCGCTAAACTATATAAGAGCATATGGACAGAAGGTGGCTCACCACTGCTGGTTTACAGTAAAAAACAACAAGCGAAATTGAGTGCCTTGCTATTAGAAAAGAAAATTACTAATGCAGAAGTATTCTTGGCAATGCGCTACGGAAACCCATCTATCAAATCTGTACTCGAAGAGATCCGCAGCAAAGGTTATACAAAAATAATCGTTCTACCACTCTACCCGCAATACAGCGGCTCTACTACGGGTTCAACATTTGATGCCATTGCGAAAGAATTACTCAATTGGCGCTGGGTGCCCGAACTCCATTTTATCAATGGCTACCACAGCCAAGATGAATACATCGACGCGCTCGCAGCTAGTATTCAAGAAGATCTAGATAAAAACGGTGAACCAGACAAATTAGTTCTCAGCTACCATGGCACACCGCGACTATTTTTAGAGCGGGGCGACCCTTACTACTGCTTTTGTCAGCAAACAACTCAATTTGTGGCTAAAAAGCTGTCGATAAGTAGTGATAAGGTAATAACCACCTTCCAAAGCCGCTTCGGTAAAGCTGAATGGTTAAAACCTTACACAGACAAAACATTGGAAGAGTTAGCCTCACAGGGTCACACCAATATCGCAATCGCAAGCCCGGCTTTTAGCTCTGATTGCTTAGAAACCCTTGAAGAATTAATCGAAGAAAACCAAGAAGTATTCTTACAAGCGGGTGGTAAAAGCTACCGCTACATTCCAGCATTGAATGATCGCGACGATCATATCAATGCGTTTTACGAACGAATTAAGCATCTGCTTTAACTAATACAAACTTCATTAAATAATAGCCCTCCTATTGAGGGTTATTATTTAGTTATCTTGTTATACTGCCTTTGCCCTGACCAATTACTTTTTACAATTTTAGTTAATGCTAGGCTTACTATGAAAAAAACAATATTCACCACCATTTTCGTATCATCGCTACTTATGACCGGCTGTGACGTGCTTGAAGATAGCAAGGCGACACTCGAACAACACTATCTAGCGGAGCATGAGAGTCTCGCTGAGATAATCAAAGAAATCCGCGATACCGGTTTAACTGAGCTAAGCAACACCAATATTTCAGATACTAAAATGCTGTGCGTTGTTAATAAGCTTAACCAAGATCCAATTGGTCACTTAATCGAACTTGAAGGCTCTTTGCAAGAAAGCGCAAATATTGCTGACTTGCTCGCGTCGATGAGTCAACTTGCAGAACAAGAAATCACCCTTGATAGCCTACCTGGGCTGCTAAGGCAAGGCGCTGATACAATCAGCTACCTCAAGCACTTACTCATCAATTATGATATCCAGCAACTGCAAGGCGAGTTGGAATCACTTATAAACTCAGGTGCACAACAAACACAAAATATTGGTGATCATTTAACAGGTTTAATTGAAGGGTGTGAATAACACCTATTTCATTACTTAATCATATGAAAAAACGATGAAGCTCCCTCTCCCTATGCGCAAGCTTATTGCCGGGCTTTATTTGGCGTCGTTGCTTTTTGGTGCAACTACTTGGGTTATGCTACCGTTTCAACTAGCTGAAGTATACAAAGTACGCAAAAATGCAGTCCCGGTTAATGCCAAAATTATCGCAAGTTATGTATATACTCGCGGTAAAAATTGCAGCTTACGTATCTCTTTTTCAACACCTGACAATCTTGAAGTCACAATCGGCGACGCACTTCCTGGCGATATTGCAACATGCAGCCGCAATCAAAAAATAGCGGGGAAATTCATTAAAGGTAAAAACTATAAGTTTTTAGACACAGGTGAAAGGTATTATATTGGCCATGGTCAATACTGGTGGTCGATGCTTATCGCATTAATCGGCTCAATACCTTACATTTATTTGCTCTATTCGATTCAAAAAAATAAACGCTCTATTCATAAGTAAAGTTTATGCCAATTTCACAAGCTTAGTATTATGTATCAATATAGCCTGTTTTAATTTTTTGCAGAGCTTGTTGCACAGTAAGCTCTGTATCTTGTTCCAGCATGCTTGTCACGGTGCGTGTAATAAACGACAAATTTTGCTTATAAAGAGATGCAAAGTCACGACATAGTCGGTTTAGCTCTTTTTCATATGACTTGTCATTTTGTTGCTGTTGAAAAGAAGTAATCGCTTTATTAAAACTATGGCTATGTTCACAAAATAGCTCATTTAATTTAGCTTTAGGAATACGAAACGTTTTACTCGCATAATCTAACGCCATTTTAAAACTATCAAATTGTGTTCCAAACACGTCAAAAGCGACCTTATTAGAGCTCGCGATGACGGTGTCACCATCTACTTCATAATCAAAGCCATTAAATTGAATACGTTGATGTGCTTCTTCACCAAGCGCCATACCTGCTGAAATACTGCGATGCAGCTCGTAATCAAGCTCGTCAAGTTCGTCTGGGTGCCACATAGTATAAACTCGAATAGCACGTTGATACTTTTTTGAAATCGCTTTATTCGCCGCGCTCATACGCTCTTCCAACGTACCTAAACGTTTATTTTTAAGCGCTGTTTCACACTCTAAGCAGCTCGGTAGTTTGTAAAACACCGCACTATCACCTGTAGCAAGATAATAATCCACAAACTTAAGCGGAGGCGCGTAATCCCTAGCCGTTGCAATACAACCGCAATAGTAACAGCAATTAAAGTCACAACTTCGCTTGGCACGAAGTTGCTGATAGCGGTCTTTCTTCAACATGAGTAATCAAAAACTAGTCGTCATCAACCGACTTAAATTTTGATTTCGGTGCTTCTTTTGGGGCCCATTCAGGATCGAGTGACAAGTTAGCAAACGGGTTTTCTTTTTTATCCTCTTTTTGCGTTGGCTCATCAAGTTCTTGCGAACTATCCGTTATGTCTGATTCAGGTGAAGTACTTATCGTTTGCTGTTGAAGCTCATCGGTTGCGCTTTGTTGCATTGAATTAAGAGCTGCCATAAGCTCTTTATCAGCGTCAGATAAGGAAGTATCTTGCGTATCGAAACTTAAATCGAACGCATCTCCAGATTGTTCTGTAGGCGATGCTGTTGAACTCATTGCCGATATTTCATTTTCATCATTTTCTCGCGCAGCATCTCGTGCCATCATTTGCGCATCAAAGTCGTCAAGCTCTTGTGTCGAAGCAAACCCGCTCTCTTCATTCGTATCGTCTGAAGTCGTTGTATTGCTCATATCGTCGCTCGATGCCATATCACCAGCTGCATCTTGCGCCATCATTTGTGCATCAAAGTCATCAAGCTCTTGTGTCGAAGAAAATCCGTTATCTTCCTTCGTATCGTCTAGAGTCGTTGTATTGTTCATATCGTCGCTCGATGCCATATCACGTGTTGCATCTTGCGCCATCATTTGTGCGTCAAAGTCATCAAGCTCTTGTGTCGAAGCAAATCCGTTATCTTCCTTCGTATCGTCTGAAGTCGTTGTACAGCTTATATCATCACTCGATGCCATATCACGTGTTGCATCTTGCGCCATCATTTGTGCATCAAAGTCATCAAGCTCTTGTGTCGAAGAAAATCCGTTATCTTCCTTCGTATCGTCTAGAGTCGTTGTATTGCTCATGTCCTCGTTCACAACGCTTTCAGACGCGGCTATGTTTGAAGAATTAAAGCTTTCATCGAATGCTTTCATTTGTGCATTAAGCGCAGCTATCTCTTTTTCAGCATCAAATGCATCACTATCATCTGCTAGATTACTATCGCTGGTTACACTCTTATCTTTCTCAAGAGCTGAGTTTTGTTCAGCTAAGTGACTTGAGTCTTGCTGATTACTCAGCTCATTATCATGGATATCTGATAAAAAGCCTTTGCCAACATCAAGGCTCGCCTTTAATTCAGATTCCAAGTCATCAGCATTACCTATTGTATCTTGCGGGTCCGCAGGTTCTGCATAATGCTTTAAATAATCGAACATACCATCTTTTTCGGCTGCTTTTTTAGCGGCTTCGCCTTTAAAGTCAGCATGACGCACATTTGTTATATCCACCTTCTCTAAATCATTGGTTAATTCAGTTTTAAGGTGCTCTTCTAATGTGGAGGCATCGTCCTCAGAACTGATTACTGTATTGTCGGTTTCATCGATTTGTGACACCTGTTGCGCGTCATGACTTTCCAAAGAACTTTGCTCTCTATCTGGGTTTGTCGAATCTATCGATTCATCATGCTGTTCATTGACGTCTAGTTCACTGTATTTAGTGGAAGAAGAAGTAAACGATCTTTCTAACTCCTCCATTTTCGCTAACATATCGTCAACTTCTTTTGACGCTTGTTGAATCTCTTTTTGCGCTTCCGAAGATTGTGCAAGTGACTGAGCCAGTACTGTTTCGTGACCCAATGGAGTTTGTTCTGGAGCGGGCTTAAAGCCACTGTCGCCACGATCTTCCTCTATTTCGGCAACCGAGTCTTGATAAGAACCAGGCTCAGGGTAATTAGTCACCGATTTAGAAGTCGTTTGCTCGACTTTATTTGGATGTGGAGTTGTCGGTTCTTCTTTTACAGGTTCTAGTTCTTCTTTTTGATTCAGCCCAAGATGCTCATTCAACTTATCAATAAACCCATCAACCTCATCGTCGCTATAGCGTAATTCTTTGAATCCGAGTATGTAGTTTGACAAATCTTTTCGGTGCATGACGATAATAGGTAATTGTGATTTAAAATGAGCCATATCATTAAACAAAATAACTGACTCAACATCGACATTAACACCTATCAACCTGCCTATCGCCATACATGCCTGGTTGTTTTGATTTATTGGGTTATCAAATGAAATTGACTCCTCACCACTTTGTTCTTTCCACTCAGCAGCATTTGCAGTACCAACAATCGCCCCTCGTTGCTTTTGGGTATGGATAACAAACACACCGTATGGCGAAATAACAACTCGTTCAACTTTAATCGTCGTTTTGTTTTCAGCTTCGACTTCAATATGTTTAAACGAAAAATAAATGTCGGGATCTAACTCATGTTTCACAACACGTTTTGATTTTTTACCTATGTTAAACAGTTCCGGCTTTTTAAAGTCGATACGTGTATCAAGACCATGTGCTTTTCGTCTAACAACTAACCAACCTAAAATTAAGAAAACAATTAACGAAATTACGATGGTTGTAGGCAAAATAATACCGAGGGCATTACTTGGCGGCGGCTCGGGTAAAGGCGGAAGTACAAATGGTTTTGGCGCAGCTTTTGCTTTTGCAGCCTCAGCTTTACGCTGTTGTTCTTGTTCTTTGGCTTCAATTTGTTTTGCGAGTGCTTCACGTTTGGCTTTTTCATCAGCTAAACGCTCCGCTTCTTTTTTGGCTGCGGCTTCAGCCTCTAGCTTTTCAAACTCTTTTTGCGCGGCAATGCGTTCTTCTTCACTAAAATCAGGTTCTTTTTTCGCAGGTGTAATAGCAACATTTTTTGATTGTGTATTAGGTTTATTTGCGCTTGTTTGACAGTCTTTATCAAACTCTCGTTTCGATTTTCGGTAATTTGGATGATTTTTGGCATGGCTAAATTGCGCCATCTGCTGTTTTAGTAATATACATGTCGCAGCATTATTTGCCGCCGACACAGGAGCTCCGTACATTAGTAAACTTAACGCGAATATTCCAACTACAACTCGAAAAGAAAACATATAAAACCGATAAAAAAACGTTACTTAAACTTTAATATTACGCTTTAAGCAACAAAATATCCAATAGAAGGCTTTGTTTTTACACTCCAAATTTAGCCGTGTTATTGTTTTTCTTTTATTCTGCCGTCTCAGACCAAACAGCAAACTCGTTTCCACTGGGCTCAATAAAATGAAAACGACACCCCCCGGGGAATTCGAAGATATTTTTATTGATAATACCACCTGCTTTTTCTACTTTCGCCTGAGTATCGGTAATATTATTACTGTAAAAAACAAGCAACGCACCACCGTTTTCGCATCGACTCTCGAGTTCAGAGAAGTAAAAACCTCCTTCTAAACCTGCATTTGAAAATGCACTGTACTCAGATCCGTAATCAATAAACGTCCAACTAAAAACCGACTCGAAAAACTGTTTAGTCGCTGTTAAGTTTTTCGCAGGAAATTCTACATAATTTAGTTTTGCGTGTTCCATAAAATTTATCTTCTATTGTTTGAGAGATCGCGATTATTCTAAACCATATTTATTATTATAGTCGTCGAGCGATTTTTGCAGGCGTTGTACAACAGCTATGTCAGTATCTAAACTTACAGCCATACATGCTTTTAAGTTATTTACGCTATTCACTTTAATAGAACGTTCGACTAATTCATACGCCTGCCCAACACGTTTCACGCTTTCTGTCATTTCCCACTCAGACTGCATTAAAAGGTCAACTCGCCCCGCAAAAAACTTTCTTGGTCCAGCATCAGGATCAACGGTTGTATCGAGATTTACTCCTTCGACAAACCCCTGAGACAATAAATACTCATGAGCACTATCCGAGCGGTTAACAGAAATAATGTACTTTTTAGCATCTTCTAAATTGGTAAGATGAATATCTTTACGAGACTTTAATTTAAATAAATAAACTTTTACTGGTGCGATTAAAGGGCAAATCCATTGATATTTCTTTTCTCGATCTGGTGTACGATAAATTGAATAAATAACAGTATTCTTATTTTCGCTGGCCATTTTCATGGATCGTATCCACGGGTAACTGCGAATGTTATATAGAAACTCCGCATTCTCTAGAATCACTTTAACCTTTTCGGTTGCGCGACCAACAAGCTCACCTTTATCATTGGTATAATTGAAGGGACGCCACTCTTCTGTAACGACTTCTAAACGCGTTGTAGCTACCGCTTCATAAGTCATGCATAAAACAATTAAAAAGAGTAGTACTTTTATCATTGACTTCCCGAAACAAAACATTCCTTACTCCACGCTATATTCTAGACGAGAATAGATACCCATCATTAATATAGTAACGCATTTAAGCTCAAAACCCATTAACTTATTTTTAGTACAACTGGGCCTTGCATCTATTGTGCTAAGGGTTAAGAAAGGGCCATATTGACGCTGTTCGCAAAAAGAGAAATACAAAAACCCGCTACATTGCTGCAGCGGGTTTCTTTAATTGGGCCCTGACGATGTCCTACTTTCACATGGGAGACCCCA
>CANLRB010000008.1 GCA_947493455.1 uncultured Pseudoalteromonas sp.
GGTCTCCCATGTGAAAGTAGGACATCGTCAGGGCCCAATTAAAGAAACCCGCTGCAGCAATGTAGCGGGTTTTTTGCATTTAATTCCCTCAACGGCAGCTAAACTGGTTTAGCTCATCTTGCGCAAAAGAACCGTACTCACTTCGTTCGCTGTCGGTAGCCTTTTGTACTACATTCATCCATGAACTTGCTGCATTCGAATGTCCTTTAAATCAAAACGAAACCGCTGCAGCGCCAGCCCACGCCGATGATAGTGTGGTTGCGGGTCGGTTTTTTGCGTTTACTCGCTGGGAATAGCATCTGACGGGTCCCAACTTGATGTCATTTTCTCATTCTTGTCTATACGTATTGATTCAAAAGCAGTTAAGTTTCCGCTTGCAATTACGTTTGTAATCATTTATAAAATTACACGTGTAATATAGAGGTGTTTTATGAGAAAAATATTAGTTGCTTTAAGTTTATTGGCTTTAGCTGCGTGCCAAAGCCCGAAGATCCATTTGGTAACTCAAGGTTATTCTGAGGGTGAGCGCGAAAAGCTAAAGAATGAGTTTAGTCAATTGGGTATGCAAGTTGTATATTCTGACGTAACTATTCCGCAAACATTTCCAGATTCAAGTGTAGCAATTAATCCAAAGTTTAATAATTTAGAACTTATAAAAGATATAGACGCAATTCTTCAGAGTAATGGCTTGCAAGTGAGTAGAGAGTTTCGATTCTCTGATGGCAATCATGTATACACAGGAGAGAATGTAGGGGTCTATATTCGGAATCCAGAGACGGCTAATGAATATGCGCCACCACCTTATTTAAGAACTCAATTTTGTAAATTGGCTGATGGAACGCTTGCGCTGAATAAAAACAACTCTGCTGTTTTAGAGTTTGAATTTAATAACGACGACTCGGATCAAATTATCACTCATCACGGTGTTTGGAAATTTAACGCAAACCAGCTCTCGGTCAGTTTTGATCACTTTGGTCAAACGTTTACACTCGTAAAAGAAATGAGAGAGACAAGCTATGGCGATCGCCCAGCAGATGTGTTTAAACCGAAGCAAAAAAAGGAATCCGCTCTAGGTATCCTTAACTGTGACTTTATGATTATTTATATTTAGTACTAATCAAAAAAAGCCATCGACTATTAAATAGCTACCCTGTAATTACTTTAATGGTTGCTCGCGCTAACATATTGCTTGAATGAAGGGGATCATTTGCTTTAACGATATTCAAGTTTAAAACTCGAGTTACCAAGTGTGTTAGTTTAGATAATGGGCTTTGTTAACTAAATTATCTTTATCGACTTCTACGATCCCGTATATAATGCCGTTATTAAAAAATATTCAAGAATTAAGGTTTTGAGTTCGTATGTTGACGGCATTGCACGCTCAGTTTAAGCGTATTGATAATAGTAAAGCATTTCAATCATTTGTGATTCTTGTGATCGTAGTCTCAGCGTTAAGTGTTGGTGCGCATACCTACGCACTTCCTGAGTGGATGGAAAATGGACTATTGTTGATGGATCGCGGCATCACCGTTTTTTTTGCTATCGAGATTGCAATTAGATTTATCGCATCAAAAGGGCCAAGGGACTTTTTCTCGAAAGGGTGGAATATCTTCGATACGATAATCGTGATAGGTAGCTTAGTTCCTGTTGCAGGCTCTACAGTATTTATTGCTCGATTATTGAGAATATTTCGAGTATTGCGTTTAGTATCGATGATCCCAGAGTTAAGAATGCTGGTTAACGCATTGATAAAAGCTATTCCGCGTATGGGATATATTGCATTACTGATGTTTGTTATTTTTTATATCTACGCAGCCGTCGGAAGTATGTTGTTTAGCCATATTAATAGTGATTTATGGCGAGACGTTTCTATCTCGATGCTCACTTTATTCCGTGTTGCGACGTTTGAAGACTGGACAGACGTTATGTATGAGACAATGGCTGTTTACCCATTGAGCTGGGTCTTCTATCTCACCTTTATCTTTTTAACAGCATTCATTTTCCTCAATATGATGGTTGGCGTTATTTTAGAAGTCATGACCCAAGAGCATGATGCATATGTAAAAGAAACATCTGATCCAAAAGATGAGCCAGCAACACAAGGACAAGTGGAAGCGTTGCAGCAACAAATTAGCGAATTAAAAGAGTTATTACAAAACAAGTAAATACACGTAGAGCCCTTGTTTCAAGGGCTACCTAGCTTGATAAATTGAGCATAGTGAACAAAACTTAACATACTTGAATAAGGTGGGTTAAGGTTGCTATCGTGTTTTTCGATTCTAAAAAGCACATACTGAAATACGTAATTTGGCCTGCAACAAGCTTATTAATTGCAGTCTATATTTCAGTCATGTGGGGCGCTACTTTTGGTTTATTAGCTGTTGCAATTGGCCTGTCTTGTTTACTTGTTATTATTTCATCGCTTCGCTATTCTCGAAAAGCGAAATTATTGCACCGGAAACTACCCATAGTACGCAAACAAGATATGAAGTTAACTTCTTCATTTCTTGGTATTTCACATGCTAATAATGTCTTTGCATTAGTACAGCTACAGGAAGCTCTAGATAATCATGACACCTTCGTTTCGGAGTTGCGTGTTGAATTATGTAACGCGTTCGGTAATCCAAATAAATGCTCAGTGAGCACCCTTCAAAATAAGCGCTTGGCGATTACGATTGAGTCTTTATCATTCGCAATAGCTGATTCGATTAGTGCACGGATTGAAGCATGTTTGAGTACAGCACTCGGAATGGGCAATGAATTCTCAGTGGGAGTTTGTCAGTACAAGGTAGACTCAAATCAATTACTTGTATATCAACTTGCTGAATCGGCGCTTGCGGTTGCTGTAGCGAATGCATGGCACCGAGTACACATACTACCTTGTAGCGATACGTCCAAAGAGTTGTTAGAGATGACTTCTGTTGAAGTTGCAGAATTATTAGCTCAGCACCGCTATCTATTGCTATTTCAACCAGTTTTTTCTTGTCGTGGCGAAGCTATTCTGCATCATGAAGTACTGTTAAGGTTACGTCACAAAAAGCTTGGTTTACTCAATGCGAAACAGTTTTTAATGCATGCCACTGAGGATGAAGAATGTAAACGATTGGATTTATGCGTCGCGAAGCAATTGGTTCAGACTTTGAGGTTTGAAAAGAGCATAGAACAAATTCACGTTAATCTGACTTTGGCGAGTTTGCTTGATAAGACGCATTTAATGTTAGTCTGTAAAGAGCTTACAAAACTTCAACCAGTGTGTCGCGTAGTGATTGAAGTGAGTGAGGTGGATTTTATTTCAGCTCGAGAGAGTTTACTGGAATTACTCGAAGATCTTAAGCAGAGCGGTTTTATATTGTTTTTAGATCAAGTCTTTAGTAATGAACTAGCTCCTTCAGATTTAAGATTATTTAGCGGAATTAAACTTGATACTAGTTTAGTAAAAGAGATCGACTCCTGTATCAAAGCAGAAGAGTCACTTAGGCAAATAGCAAATATGGCGGGTCGTTGTAAAGTGTGTGTGTATGCGACCGGTGTTGAAACTCAGTCGCAGTTAAGTGTATTGAACCAGTATGGTATAGTTGGTGCGCAAGGATATTTTTTCTGTCAACCTTTGTCAGAAATGAGTTCATTTTGTCATGTATAGTTTTATTTCAAGCTTTACGATTGAGAACGATTTTTACGCATATACCTGATACCGGCTAATCCCTGTAGCCCGCCAGTATGAATCGCGATAATACGTTCCCCCGGTTTAAAGTAACCATTTTTTATTAAGTCAAAAAGCGCCATCATCATTTTGCCGGTGTAAATAGGCTCAAGAGGAAGTTGTGCATTGAGTTCGCGACAAAACTCGAGAAGAGCTGGGTCAAACTTGCCATATCCACCTCTGTGGTAGTCAGTATGAAGTTGCCACTTTGAAGTTTTAGCGTGTGGGCTTAAAGCCGCTACTGTTTGCTTTAAGTAGTCTGCATTTTTGAGTACGGCGATGCCATGGCATTGAAGTTGTTTGTTATAGCTGCCTTCTATAAGACCTGCTAGGGTTCCTGCACTGCCAGTTGCCGTAAAAATATGATCGGTTTCTGGCAATGAAAGTGCAAGTTCAGTAACACCCTTAATAGCGAGTTGATTAGTGCCACCCTCAGGTACAATAAAACAGTTTGGGTGCCTTTCTTTTATAAGGTTGATAAATTGTTCTGTATTTTTTTCACGGTATGCGAGCCGCGTTATCGCCTCTAACTCCATTCCGCATGCTTTGGCAAATTTTAGAGTCGGATTATTTAAGTCCAGCTGTGGGCCTCTAATAATTCCATGGGTGTTTAAGTTAAAAATGCGACCAGCGGCAGCTAACGCGTGGATATGGTTTGAAAAAGCACCACCAAAACTAATAACTTTGTCATAGTTATTTGTTGCGTAATGGCGTAAGTTATATTTGAGTTTTCGCCATTTGTTACCACTAATAATAGGATGAAGTAGATCGTCCCGTTTCACTAATAGCTCAATCCTATTGTCTGATAAAAGCGGATGATGTATGCGCTGTATTGGTGATTCGGGTAGTGAAATAGTATTATTTTTCTTCATTGGTTGTTATGTTTTTCGTAAAAGATAGGCGCAAGTTGAATAAGATCAAGCGATTACCTATTAATAGCTGAATTTACTTGCTAAGCTCTATCTATCATATGTTTTGTTTTCAAGGGAAATAAAAAACATACCGGATGAAATCATTACTCAATAATATACCATGGCTTAGGTCTGGGGCTAAGCAATCAAATTTTATCGGCTTAGCTTTATCGTCAGATAAAGTTACGGCTGTGCATTTGCAAAGTGATGAGCAAAAGAAGTGGCAACTTGTTGAGACTAAATCTAAGTCGTTTAAAGGTGAAACTGGATTAAGTGCTGCGATAACGGATATCCTAGATGAGTTTGAATCAAGTGACTTGAAAGTCGGCGTCATGTTATCTCAGCACATGTATCAAGTTGTTCAAATTGACAAGCCAAATATGACCAATGATGAAATTCAACTATCCCTGCCATTTACAATAAAAGACATAGTAAATACTGCAAGCGATGCCATTATCGCAGACTTTATTGATTCACCCTTTAAGCATAATGGCGTTGAAAAAATAACTGTTTTTGCCGCAAACCGGATGGTGCTTGCCCCAGTAATTAGCGCCGTTGCAGTGAGTGAGCATGAACTTGAAAGTTTATGTTGCAAAGAACTCATTTATTGCGATTTGTTGTCGGTTGATAAGGCTGCTCATATGCTAGTTTCCCAGAATTTTGGTGAAGAGCCGAACCTGCAGATTATTCGAGATGGGCAATTATTGTTAAGTCGGCGGTTACGTGGATTTATGCAATTACCTGAATTACCGCTTGTTCAACTTAAAACGCACTTGCTTGAACAATTTGGCCTTGAGTTGCAACGCTCGCTCGACTTTTTTGAAAGTCAATTAAAGCAGCCGCCAATTAAAACATTGAAATTGAATATTCCTAATTTGGAATTAGGCGGCATTATTTCTGAACTTGGTTCTTTTTTTCCAGTTAAAGTAACCGCTTTTGAATCGCAACTAGACGTAACTGAAAATCAATCTGTTGATGTCCAATATGCAATTGGTGCTGCACTTCAGGCTAGTCAGGGAGGTGGATTTGAAAAGCAGAATTAACCTCTATACCAGTGAACTAAGACCAAAAAAAGAGTTTTTAACACTAAAGAATATTGCGCTTAGCTGGATGGCTTGTTTGTTATTGTTTGGTATTGTTGCATTCGTAATGCTGAACTTGGCGAATAAATCCAGCACTGAGCTCGCAGCCTTACAGGCGCAAGTTAAATTAACAAAAAATCAAATCACTGAACTCAGTGCGCAATTACAGAAAAAACAAGATAAATCGCAGCATTTACAAAAACTCGCGCGTTTGGACAGTGAACTAGAAAAAAAATCGCAGTTGATTTCTTTTATAGAAAATAAAAAACCAAGTTCATCTGTCGCGTATAGCAAGGTGATGAATGATCTCGCTCGTTTGCCAAGTGCAAATATCTCTTTAAAACGGTTTCGCTTTGCCGGAACACAAATACTAATGCAAGGTGTTGCAAACCGCGCTCAACACGTTCCTCAATGGATGGAAATGTTAAAGCAAAGCGAATACTTTGCGGGTAAAGAATTTGCGCAATTTACACTCAATACTACTGAGCAAGCACTTTATTTTGAAGTGTCTACAAAACTTTCTCAGGAGGGGCAATGAAACAACAATGGCAAAATTGGAGTGAACAGGTTGCTCAATTACAACAAAGAGAAAAGCAATTGCTGTTGGGTGTTGGGATCTTTTTGGTAGCTTATCTGGCGCTATGGTTCATTATCCAACCTGCACATGAGCAGTATACAAAAAATACAAACGCCTTTGTTAAAGCCCAGCGCCAAATTGAATCGCAAACTGCACAAAAAAAGATGATTCAACAAGCACTCGCTCGTAACTATTTAGTTGAACTCGATAACCAAATAGTTAATAAAGAAGCGCGCTTGAAGAGTTTAGATGAACAGTTGGCTGATTATAAACAAGTATTTGTTAATCCTGAACAGATGTTATCTATTCTACGTGATGTGCTTAATGAAAATAATAAACTAGAATTGCATTCATTTAATATTTTACCCGCCCAGCCGATATACCTTGATGAAGTTAAAAAGCAAGATGTTGCATTTTTTCATCACGAATTGGCGATTGAAATTGACGGTCGCTTTTTCGATCTATATGACTACGTCACGACTTTGGGGGCATTGCAAGAAACCATTTATATTGACGGCTTTGATTATCAGGTTATTGAATACCCTATTGCACGTCTGAAATTAACATTAACAACTGTCAGTGGCGATGAAAAAATTATATCTATTTAGCATGAGCATTATGTTGTGCTGCATGTTTATAAAAAACGTTTTTGCGCAAGCACTGCGAGACCCAACGACACCATTATCTGTTGTCGTTGCGCAAACCGCAAAGCAAGACAAAAATCTAGAAAGTGGTGTTTTGTTAACATCAATTTTTAAAAAGGATACCGGTTATGTTGCTTTAATTTCTGGCAAAGTTGTTGGGGTCGGCAGCAATGTCAACGGTTACACAGTTACACAGATTTCGGAAAAAAGCGTCGAGCTATTGCAAGGCACGGAAAAACTAAAATTAGAATTATATGGTTATGAAATTAAACGCTAACTTACTCGGTTTGGCTTGTGTTTTTATGTTGTGTGGTTGCGAGCTAACAAAAACAGAACGTATAAAACCTCATATCGAAAGTGAACTGACACCCAGTTCATCACCTAAGGTGAATGAAGGGGTATCAACTCCAATTCCTCAAAATTTTGAATCTGAGCTCTTAGCATCGGTAGGTAATGGTGTTTCTTTACCGCAAGAGCTTGAAATGAAGCGCTTTGAAGTATCGGCAAATAAAGCGCCGGTTGCTGACTTTTTTGCAGGTCTCGTCGATGGAACACCATACAGCGTCGCATTGCACCCGGAGGTAAGCGGTGAAATAAGCTTGAAACTAAAAGACGTCACTATGGATGAGGTGATCAAAGTCGTCATGCGTTTATACGAAATTGATGTTTTTCGAGAAGGTAACATTATTCAGGTGCTACCTGCAAAAATGCGAACTGAATCAATTCCAGTAAACTATTTGATGATGAAACGAAATGGGATTTCAACAGTCAGTGTGGTTGCAGGTGGTGTCAGTCAGTTCGATCAAGGCGGGAATTCAGGTAGTAGTAACAATCAGTCAAACAATAATAGTAATAATGGCAATTCAAATAATAGTGGCGGGTTGAATAACAGTAATATGCAAATCAATGGTGCCAGTATACAGACTTCGACTGAAACAGACTTTTGGAGTGATTTGAAAAAAGCCATGGAAACTTTGTTGGGCAAAGCGCAAGGGCGTTACGTCATTGTTAGCCCACAGGCAAGTTTAGTTACAGTGCATGCACTGCCTAGCGAAATTGCCGCTTTAAAAGATTTTTTAAGGCAAAGTGAAGAAAGCTTGCAACGCCAAGTTATTCTTGAAGCTAAAATAATCGAAGTGACGTTGAAAGACGAGTACCAGCAAGGCGTAAACTGGACAGAAGTGCTCGGCCACATCGGCAGTACAGATATTACATTTGGCACCAGTGCAGTAGGCCAAATCGGTAACAGTATTTCGACCGATTTAGGTGGTTTAACCAATGTTGTGTTTAAAAATGCTGATTTTTCTGGCGTGATCAGTTTGCTACAAACGCAAGGTGATGTGCAAATGTTGTCAAACCCAAGAGTGACGGCAACAAATAATCAAAAAGCGGTTATTAAAGTGGGAGAGGATGAATACTTTGTCACTGAAGTTTCAAGTACAACAGTCACAGGCAATGCCACGACTACATCTCCTGAAATTGAGTTAACGCCGTTTTTTTCTGGTATCGCACTTGATGTAACTCCTCAAATAGACAAGTTTGGTTCAGTTATTTTGCATGTGCATCCTTCTGTAACTCAGACTGAAGAGCAGAACAAAGTGGTGACATTAAATAATCAAGACTATGTATTGCCACTGGCACAAAGCAATATTCGCGAATCGGATACAGTGATCCGTGCTGGCAGCGGCGAAATTGTGATTATTGGTGGTTTAATGCAAACCATTACGACAGATGAAGAATCGAAAACACCACTGCTGGGTGATATCCCTGTACTTGGCAATTTATTTAAATCGATAAGAAAACGACAAGATAAGAAGGAATTAATTATTTTAATTAAGCCAACTGTTGTGATGGCTGACACATGGCAGCAACAACAGCAGCGTACCTTAAAACTGTTGAATACTTGGTATAACAATTAATGTACTTGACCCATTTTGGCATGTCTGAATGGCCGTTTTCATTAACGCCAAATACAGATTTCTATTGTGCACTTAAACCGCATCATGAAGCGATGGAAGTTTTGGTGACGGCGCTTAATATGGGTGAAGGGTTTATTAAAGTTACGGGTGAAGTTGGGACCGGAAAAACATTACTATGTAGAAAAGTATTGGAACACTTTACCGACTATGCGACAGTCGCTTATATCGCAAACTCGTATTTAAATCCGAATGAATTACGATGGGCAATTGCTAAAGAGTTACAAATAAATGTTGATGAGCGTGCAGGCCAGCAGGTGATTAGTCAATTGATTCAAGATCGACTACTCGAACTTAATCAGCAACAGCAACAGGTTGTTCTAATTATTGATGAAGCGCAGTGTTTAAGTTGGGATGCATTAGAAGCTGTTAGGTTGATCACTAATTTAGAAACCAATTCAAAAAAATTATTGCAAGTCGTATTATTTGGTCAGCCCGAATTAGATGAAAAGTTATCGAATAAAAAAGTTCGTCAATTGCGTCAGCGTATTAGCTTTTCATATCAATTGCGCGCAATGACCAAATCGGAAGTTGTCCACTATATTCATCATCGTCTGTCAGTATCTGGTGTGTCAAACAGTCATCTATTTGGCAAAAATATTTGTTTAGCTATTGCCAAAGCAAGCCGTGGTATTCCACGTTTGGTTAACATTCTTTGTCACAAAGTGCTATTACAAAGCTTTGGTGAAGGTAAAAATAGAGTTGAACATAAGCATGTAAACAACGCGATAAAAGATACCGAGGACTGCGAACGGCAACGCACTGCAATGTTATATGTCGGTACCGCAGTGACGCTGGCCGCAGTCGCTATCGTCAGTTTTTGGCGGTGGTCATTATGAGTATTCTCAATAAAATGCTCAAAGATATTGAGCAGCGCCATGAAATCAAAAGTGAGCAACCGCAGCCTGCAAATGTAATTGAAATCGTTGATACTGTGGCGATAAGAAATAAAATTTTAGTGGTCGTACTGGTTTTGCTATTAGTCTATGTTGCTATGCTCGTTTGGCCATACGTGTCTACGAATAAAGTAAGTACCCCATTAATATTATCTAACCCTTCTAGTACCTTTGCAAAAAATGATGTCGAAACAGTAAAACTAGAGGTTGAATCGAATCAAAACACGATTAAACCATCGTCGCAACAAATGAAAGTTCAAACTCAAGACAGCGCAATAGCCCGTGGCGAAATCGAGCAAGAGGTGAAACAGCCTGAACAATCGAATAATAAAAACCAAATAGATATCGCCAGTAATGATGTTGTTGAACCGGATAGAGTGTCAGTGAACTCTGCTGATAGCGTTGTGGCGATAAGTGATCGCCAACAAAAGACGAAGAAGGAGCAATCTTCGCAATCGATACCCGAATCAGGCCAGACTATGAATAGCCAAACTTATGCTATGACACTTGAACAGCAAGCAGAGTTATCATTTTCACAAAGTAAGAAATCCTTTAACTTTGGTCTAATTGATGAAGCTATTGCAGGTTTCAACAGCGTGATTGAAATTATGCCAAAGCACAAAGAAGCACGCAGTTTATTGGCTGCCGCGTATTATGGACGCAATGACATTAAAATTGCCACGGACGTGTTACAAGATGGACTTGAAATTTATCCAGAATTAATACGCTGGCGAATTTTACTGGCGCGAATTAGCATTGAACAAAAAAATTATAATCGAGTATTGAGCGTGTTAGCATCGGAATATGAGACAAAAGCGACACGTGACTTTTGGATATTAAAAGGGACCGCTGCGCAGCAGATTGAAAACTATGCGTTAACGATTCATTGTTTTGAAAAACTCACTGTATTAGAACCGGGTCAAGCAAAGTGGTGGCTAGCAATTGCGACGGCCTACGATGCAATGGCTGAGTATGCCTTGGCAAAACGTTTTTACATTACAGCTAGCCAAGTAGGCGGCTTATCACCGAACGCGCGCCAGCACACAAAAGTACGTCTGCAATACATTAGAGGGGTTATATGATTAGGCCAAGGCTAAAAATGCGACTGGGCGATTTATTAGTCCACGAGCAAATTATTAGTGAGCAGCAATTAGACGATGCACTGCAATCGCAAAAGTCCAGTGGCCGAAAGCTCGGCGCAACGTTAATTGACCAAGGTGTCATCAGTGAAGCTCAATTACTGCGCTTTTTAGCTCAACAACTCAACGTGCCTTTCTTAAACCTTAATAATGAACGTATTGATGAAGGTGTGACGAAGATTTTGCCTGAGGTTTATGCTCGAAGGTATCGAGCTCTTGTCGTAGCCGATAAAGGCGACTCGGTGTTACTCGCGATGAGCGACCCTGCCGATCTCAGTAGTTTGGATCAAATCGCTCCTTTAATCGCGCCAAAGCAAATAGAGCTGGCCGTAGTGCAAGAAAGTCAAATGCTCGAAGCATTTGATAATTTGTATCGCCGTACTGAAGATATTGCCAATTTTGCGTCACAACTTGAAGAAGAGTACCAAGAAGCAGAAGAATTCGATTTAAACGCGCTCGATGATGACACATCGGATGCGACGGTTGTTAAATTACTTCAGTCTATTTTTGAAGATGCGGTGCAAATGAGAGCCTCGGATATTCATATTGAACCGGATGAAGGCCTCTTACGCATTCGTCAGCGTATTGATGGCTACCTGCATGAAAATACCTTAGATCAAGTCGCTATCTCTGCGGCTTTGGTACTGCGATTAAAATTGATGTCAGGGTTGGATATCTCAGAGAAACGCTTACCACAAGATGGGCGATTTAATATCACGGTAAAAGGCCACAATATTGATGTTCGTGTGTCGACGATGCCAGTGCAGCACGGCGAATCAGTGGTAATGCGTTTGTTAGATCAATCTGCGGGTTTGCTGACACTCGATGAAACTGGAATGCCTGAAAAAGTGTTGCTAAAAATGCGCAATATTTTAAAGCGTCCACACGGTATGATTTTGGTAACAGGGCCGACCGGCTCTGGTAAAACGACAACCCTATATGGTGCGTTGAGTGAATTAAATCAGTCGAGTAAAAAAATTATTACGGTAGAAGACCCCGTTGAATACCGCTTGCCGCGCATAAACCAAGTGCAAGTGAATAGTAAAATTGGGCTTGATTTTGCTAGTGTGCTACGCACAACTCTTCGACAAGACCCTGATATTATTATGGTTGGTGAGATGCGTGACCAAGAAACCGTTGAAATTGGTTTGCGAGGTGCGTTAACGGGTCACCTTGTATTGTCCACTTTACATACCAATGACGCGGTGACAAGTGCGATGCGACTTATCGACATGGGGGCTCCCAGTTATTTGGTGGCAAGTTCATTGCGGGCCATACTCGCACAACGATTAGTGCGCCGGATCTGTGATAACTGTGTCACGTCATACCAACCTGATCGTCAAGAAATGGCGTGGGTTGATTATTTACAGCCTAATCATCAACAGATTTCTTTCTCACGAGGGGCAGGTTGTAATAGTTGTAACCATACTGGATATCGTGGTCGAATTGGCGTATTTGAGTTATTAGAGATGAATGAGCCTATGATGGATGCGCTGCGCTTAGGTGACACCCAAATGTTTGCAGACGCAGCCAAAGCTAATCCTGATTTTGAGCCTTTGTCGATGATGGCGTTAGCGTATGCTAAAGAGGGAATAACGACACTGGAAGAGGTATTTAGAGTCGCGGAAAATCTGCCCGAAATACTGGCTGAAGAAGAGTAATAAAGATGCCTTTTTTTAACTATCATGCCAAAGATAGCCAAGGCAAAAATATCAAAGGTCAGCTTGAAGCCGTGAATTCGAATTCTGCGGCAGAGAGCTTGTTAAAAAAAGGATTGATTCCACTTACAATTGAAATCGCTAAGCAGGCACGCACCAATCAAGGAATAGATTTAAACAACCTTTTTCAAAAACGAATTGGTCTTGACGAACTGATAATATTTTCTCGGCAAATGTACTCGCTGTTAAAAGCGGGAATCCCGATTATACGTGCTATTGTTGGTTTAGCTGAAACCACCACTCATTTGGGCTTTCGAGAAACATTACTCGATGTAGCAAAGCAGCTAGAACAGGGCCGTAATCTATCGAGCGCGATGACGAGTCATAGTAAAGTATTTAATCGTTTAATGGTCTCGATTGTAGTGGTTGGAGAAAGTACAGGTCGATTGGAAGATGCTTTTTTACAATTAGCGACCTACTTTGAACAAGAGCAAGAAACCCGCAAACGAATCAAGTCGGCGATGCGCTACCCGACATTTGTGATCATTGCATTGGTCGTCGCAATGTTTATTTTAAACATTTTTGTCATCCCGACATTTGCTCAAATGTTTAATAAGTTCAACGCAGAATTACCTTTGATGACGCAAATCCTCATAAATACATCAAACTTTTTTGTCAATTATTGGTATTTATTAATAGCCGCAATTATCGGTAGTGTATTTGCTGTACGCAGCTATATTCACACGAAAAACGGAAGATTGAAGTGGGATAAGTATAAAATTCGAATCCCGATCGTTGGTGGCATTATTGAGCGTTCTTTATTGGCGCGTTTTAGTCGTAGCTTTGCCATGATATTGCGATCCGGCGTTCCTATGACAACCGGTTTAAGTTTGGTATCCGAAGCCGTTGACAATGCATTTATGGAGCATGCGGTAATTGAAATGCGTCGTGGTATCGAAAAAGGTGAAAGCTTGTTGCGTGTCTCTCGCAACAGTGGGCTTTTTTCACAACTTGTTTTACAAATGATTGCAGTCGGTGAAGAGACTGGACGTGTTGATGAATTATTGCAGGAAGCGGCTGAATTTTATGAGCGGGAAGTGGATTTTGACTTAAAAAGTTTAACGGCCAAAATTGAGCCGATTCTAATATCCATCGTCGCGGGAATGGTGCTGGTACTGGCATTGGGAATATTTACACCAATGTGGGATATGATGTCTGCGATTAAAGGGCGCTAACTGTGCTCAGTAAAATACGAGGTCAAACACCTGCGCTGTTTAAATTGGTAATGGTTTTATTGGTGACGGTTATTCTATATGCCGTTTTAGCGCAAAAAAGTACTCAATTACATACCCAGATTGACCAATATCGGATGGTAAAATCGCAACTTGAGTTCTTGCAAAGTGTTAATGAAATTAGAAGTTTGTGGTTAAGCTCGCAAAATCAAATTCTTAATATAGACTTATTGGAGAATAGTAATTTAGAAAGCCACGGAACTCTTACCGTTCGCGTTAATGAACAGGGATTTGTTGAAGATATAATCGGCTCATCAAAATCGCAATGTGCGGCCTTATTTGATGCTTTACAAGCAACGCAAGCTGTTGACGATGTTAAAGTTAGAAGAAATATCGTGGAAAATAATACTATTGGCTGTTTTTTCTATTATAAAGGTAACTTATTGTTTCAGTATCGATTTAGAAATGGCATAGTGAATTCAACAAGTTTGAACTAGTATTAAGTTATGGAACTCTATTGGAAGTCCAATTTTAAATTAGTACTTTATAATTGCTTTTTGGTTTGTGAACGAGTGGATTTAAAAAGAAGCAAAAATTAACGTTGATTACGACTTTAGGGTGGCAAATGAGTAATAAACAAACAGGTTTTACTTTAATTGAACTTATCATTGTTGTGGTTATCTTGGGGTTATTGGCGGTCACTGCCTTGCCTAAATTTTTAAATATACGAGATCAAGCAGAGTCCGCCACTATTGAAGGTGTGGCTGGTGGTATGGCTGCAGCAGTTGGCTTGGTTCGAGGCCAGTGGGAAATTAATGCACGTCCAGATATTGACCCTGTATTATTCGAATACGACACAACCGAGGTAGGTGTCGATGGCGATATTGGCTATCCAACAACAGGCCCCGGTGCCGCATCAACACTTGTATCCGCGATGACGGCACAAAAATGCAAAGATGTTATGGATACCATATTACAAAGCGCACCAAGTTCAGTGACAACTGGAGTCACAACTACCGATGTGATTGAAGATAATAATTATTATGTGGCTTCGTTTAGCGATGATCCCGATGCAGGAGGCACAGGTAATGATAGTTGTATTTACTATTTAGTCGAGTCGATTGATTTAACTGATTTGCCTGTTAATGATGAAAATAAACTGGCGACACGCGGGTTTAAATATTTTCCATCAAATGGTCAGGTTTTGGTATTTGAATTATAAATTTTGGAAGTAAGAGGACATAGAATGAGAAAGCAAACTGGTTTTACGTTAGTTGAACTGATAATCGTTATTGTGATTCTTGGAATTTTAGCCGTAACCGCAGCACCTAAATTTTTGAATATTCAAGGGGATGCTCATAAAGCGACGCTTCAAGCCATTGAAGGGTCGATGAAAACAGCTGAAAATGTTGTATATGGCAAGGCAATTATTCAAAGTAAGCAAACATTACCAAATGGCACTATTAACAATGTGGAAGGTACCAACGACATTGTTGCGACCTATGGCTATCCAGATGAAGCGTGGACTGCGACATGGGCATTGCTACTTGATGTGTCTGTTGAAGTTGTAACTGCAGGTAGTGGGCCAGCGGGTACGCCAGATTTTGTTGCAACTGAAGGCGATGCATCTGCGGGTACTCCGGTAGATACAACAACACTGAAAATTTACCCTGTGTCTTATTGGGGTGACGGTTCGGCTGCTGCAATTAAAGATTGCTATTTAGAATATGATATGGACGGCACGACGGCTACAAATACGCCAACCTATAATATCGTTGATACCGAGTGTTAAGATTTTTTAAATGTATCAAAAAGGGTTTAGTTTAGTTGAACTGATTATTACCCTAATTGTTTTAGGCATCTTAGTGATCACTGTGGTGCCTAAATTTTTTACCGCCGAAGTGTTTGATAGTTATACGACTCGTGACCGTATTATGAATGCGCTACGGGTTACTCAACAAAGAGCGATGCATAACACGGGCAGTTCTTGCCATAAACTCTATTTTACTAATTTAACCGTAGCCCCTCCCTCACCAGATAATTGCAGTTCAGCAATTGATATTATTAATAACCCCGACTACTTAATTGTTGCTATCGACAGTACAGCAACAAGTACTACGATTTCTCGAGTCGACGGCACGGGGGTGAGCTTTTCGCAAATGACCTTTGATGAAATGGGAACGCCGAGTACAAATTGTATCAATACGTGCCAGATCGATTTAGGTGAAGCTAAAATTTGCATCAGTGGTGTTGGAGCTATTTATGCGTGTTGATAGAGCTGGTGGCTTTACATTAGTTGAATTGGTGCTTGGCATTGTGTTACTGGCGATTGTATTGACTATAGTGACTGGTTTTCTTGCACCACAGGCACGTCGCTCTGCTGAACCTTTAATCCAGTTGAAAGCCAACGAGTTAGGTCAAGCGGTATTGAACGAGATATTAGGCAAATCGTTTGACCAAAATAGCGAACGCAATCCTCCTTTTAGGCGCTGCGGTGAAACTGGGTTTATCGCCTGCTCAAGTACACTGGGCAAAGAGGGGGCGGAAACGCGCCTCACTTTTAATGATGTTGACGACTACATTGGTAATTACGCAACTGCAGATTTAGTGAATAGTCTAAACCAGTCGATTAGCGATGATTATGCAGGCTTTAGTTATTCTGTAACGGTTATTTATGATGGCAATTTTGATGGCATTGCAGATACTAATAACAACGCAAAATTAGTGACAGTTGTAGTGAATTCAAGTAACAACGAAAGTTATGGGTTTGCTGCTTATAAAGGGAATTATTAGCTATGAATATGCGTGGTTTTTCCCTTATTGAACTCATTATTGTGATCGTTGTATTAGGGGTGTTGAGTGTTGGAATTGCACAATATATTAGCCTCGGCGCGCAAGTATACAGTGAAGGCAGTGAGCGCGATGAATTGGTCGCGCAATCACGCTTTATGTTAACACGTATGACTAAAGAGCTACGGCAAGCTACGCCAAATTCAATTCGTTTAAGTTGCAGTGGCGGAAGTTGTGCAACTGTGCAATGTCTCGAGTTTGTACCGTTTCAAACCAGCACGATTTTTACCAATAATGTCCCTCTTGATGTGACTGCTCCGGGTCCGTTACGGGTTGTCAAAGCGCTCGCACCCATTACGCAAAATGACCAAGTTGTAATCTATCCGCTCGATGCGAGTGATGTGTTTGACCCTGCGCGCAATAAACGGCGCACTATTAGTGCCACACCCACTAATTTAACTACACACACCGAACAATGGGATATGAACTTGGGGTTTGCGCAGTCTTCACCGAGTAAGCGGGTTTATATACTATCTGATTCACCGGTTAGTTTTTGTGTAGAAGGTACACAATTATATCGTTATCAAGGATATGGCTTTCAAGTAACGCAACAAACGCCGAACGCAGCTCATGAAATCGCGGGCGTAACGGGCCAACTTGTCGGTCAATACATTAATAATAACCTCTTGTTGACGCCGACGTTTAGTTATTCAGCGGCGAGTTTAACACGTAATGCATTAGTTAATATTAATTTTAAGTTGGCGCTGACAACGTCCGATGAAATTAACTTAAATCATGAAGTTCATATACCTAATGTGCCTTAGGAGATGCTATGAATCGCAATAAGCAACGAGGAAGTCTATTGATTACAGCTTTAGTCATCGCCGTTGTATTGCTAGCGCTTGGCTTAGCACTGGTGCGAATTCTGCAAGGAAGTGCACACACCAATGCTGTTGAGTATTTAGGTACGCGTGCGTTTTTGGTAGCACAAAGTGGCGCTGAGCAAGCTTTAAATCAACTTTTTCCGCTTGATAATAGTGCCGCGAGTTGTAGCAATATTTCATCGACCTTGCCAGTGACTCGAAGTTTTGGTGCAACTTATTTGTCGAGTTGCCAAGTAACGATTAATTGCACAGAATTATTAGGTATTGATGACGTGTCTTCACCGTCAGGAAGCGTTAATTTATTTAGAATTTCAAGTTCTGGCAATTGCCCCGTTTCTGCCTGTGCAGTAGGGCAAAGTTGTCGAAAAGATTATTGGGAAACTCAGCGAACGATCAATGTTGAAGCTAAAACACTTAATTAACTGGGCCGTTGGCTTTTTATTTTTGATGACGCCAACCTTATCTTACTCATTGCCTAGATGCAGTGATGTATTTCCGTCTGCGCTCGGTTCATTTAATGATAAACAAGTTGTCATGGAAAGAAACACTGAAGTTTCGGGTCAGCTTGATAGTTATATTTATACAAATAATCTCGACGCACACTCTTCAGCTGAATGCGATGGTTCGACTTGTCTCGAAAAGCGCAGTGAACCAGCGACTATTACAAAACCGAGCTTTTCGAACCCAAAACGATTCATAGGTACTAATGAAAAATTATCTGGTGATTATGAGATAAGTGGCTCGCTTGCTTTATATCCGAGTAATTTTGAATTAGCAGGCCCAACGCGAATTTATGTATCAGGCTCGATAGCTATTTATGGTGGCAGCGATGAGCATGATGCGCAAGACTTAATTATTTACGTTGAAGGTGATGCAAAAATATATAAGTACCGCGGCAATGACGAGTTTAGTGCGTTTATATATTCAAACAGCTTAATTGAAATTGACAAGAATATGGAAGTTAGCGGTGCGTTCACAGCAGGGAATGATTTAAAGCTATTGCAAGGAAGTGAAGTGGAGTATATTGCTCCGGAATCGTCAAATTTTGACGGAATATGTGAGACGACAACTGCAAATGCAACACCAATTGCCGAGTTTCGATTTGATAAATTCTATTGGGCAAGTGGCGTAAATAACGAAGTGTTTGACTCCCTTGGCGATAATCATGGTACGGCTTTTAACACTCAGCCCACAGAGGGCTTTATCTGTAATGCCGCTGATTTATCGCTTAATGGCATTTCCGATTACATTGAAATGGACCCTGATTTACTTGATGGCAAAAATGATTTTAGTGTTATTGCTTGGATAAAAACAGAAGATGCGAATAGTCGGGTTTTGTTGTCAGGCGCAAATGCGTTCAGAGATAATGAGTTTACGACTTGGTTTAATAGCCCTACTCAGTTTCAAGCATGGCTTGTTAACGCGACTAGCAACGCTATAACCATCCCTAATATTGCAGATAATAATTGGCATCAATTTGCGTGGACACGGCAAGGCAGTACTGGATGTTTGTATATCGATAGTCAATTACGTCAATGTGTAGCGGTTGAAAGTGATGTTTTGTCGATTGAAAATTTAATTCTTGGGCAAGAGCAAGATGGCAATGGAGGCGGTTTCGATCCAGCGCAGGCATGGAATGGACTTGTTGATGAGCTGTTAATATTTGATAGCGCAGTGACGGCAACGCAAATCACTCAGATTTATAATTATCAAACGAGTGGTTTAGGTTGGGATGGTGCTGCGCGCGATACCTATTGTGGCGCAAATGGCTGGTGGCAACTCGAAAATAATTTCTTAGATGCGAATTTGGCTCAAGCACTCGATTTAACGGCCGTTGGTAATCCTGAATTTTCACAAACTAGTCCTGGGCCCGCCAATGTCATTGGGAATAAAAGCACTTGTTATTATGCAAAATTTGATGGTAATTCATATGCCGTCGTTGATGATAGCGGAACATTTAACTATGACGAGCTAACAGTGAGTGCTTGGGTCTATCCCACTTCATATCCCACTAGTGATTTGCGCAGTATTGTTTCAAAAGATGAGCACTTTGAATTCCATATAAATAGCCAAGGCAGGTTATTTTGGTGGTGGCAAGATAGCCGGCGCAGGGCGCGCTCTTTTAGCAGTAGCCGTAGCTTACCGGTTAATCAATGGACTCATGTTGCTGTAAGTTATCAAAATGGCGAACAAAAGATGTATATAAATGGTGCGCTCGATAGCCAGCGAAGTTTTACGCGTGGCCTTGCAGATTCGCCGTGTAATTTTTATATCGGCACTGATGTTGGTACGAATACAGCCAGTCAATGTGGCGCGGTTCGCACTGATCGTAACTTTGAAGGAAATTTGGACGAGGTACGAATTTATTCGAGAGTGTTATCTGCAACAGAAATTAGCGCAGATATGAATACAGTGCGTTCATGTGCTGCGGCGAATGAACTTAACCACTATCGATTAACGCTGTCTGACAATCAAGGTTTGACGTGCGAAAGTGAAACGCTAAAACTTGAAGCATGCAGCAATGATGATTGCAGTACCTACTTTTCTGACCCTGTGACTTTAGGGTTGCAGCCGCAAAGTTCGGCATCACTCACATGGCCTACTGGTAACCCAGTTACTTTTAACGAAATAACGACGATAACTGTGAGTAACTCAGTACCGACGCAAATCAACTATTTGTTAGATAACGCAATGACGAGCCCGTCTTCGGTGTTACGATGCTTTATAGGAACCCAAGAAGTATTGGCAAGCCAGTGCTATACGGCGTTTGAAGACACTGGTTTTAAAATAACCGGTTTAACATCCGATAATATTCTAGATCAAATTGCAGGTGTACCGTTTGATGCTTATTTGCAAGCTGTTAAAACCGACGAGTCAGGTGCATGTACCACGCTGTTTAATGGTCAAGAAAACATTAATTTTCAGATGTCGCATCAAGTACCAAGTACCGATGAAGGAATGGAATTTTCGATTAATAATACGCCTGTTGGCGTCACACCGTCTTCCGTAAGCGTTGTTTTTGACCCCTTAAATGATTATAAGGCGCCGCTGTCGATTAATTATAACGATGCTGGGTCAATCACGTTTTCTGCTAGTAAGGTGGTTGCGACAGGAAAAGAACTAAGTGATACAACATTGCCTTTTGTTGTGCGACCACAACAATTTGTATTTGAACTTGCCGATAATCACCAGCAGGGTGACGCCTCTTACGCCACCAATGCATTGAGCAGTGTTTTTCTCAATGCTGGGCAAGATTTTTCCGTTAAAATTAAAGCGGTTAATGCAAACGGTGATACCACGCTGAACTTTGAACAAGCGCAAATAGTTGCCAGTGCATTTGCATTAAGCCATCAGTTGCAAGCGCCAACAGCAGGCAGTTTAGGTGATTTAACTTTTGAATCAATTAACTTTGTTAATGGTGAAGCACAGTTTAATGCTAATTACGATGAGGTCGGGATTATTTCCCTATTAGCGAGTTTGAATGCGAGTGATTACTTAAACCATCAAGGAGGCGGCGCAATCGGTGGGCAAATGGATAATATTGGCCGCTTTGTTCCTGCCAATTTCGCGATGATAAACCAGCAGGTTGTGCCTGGCTGTGATGTTTTTACCTATCAATCGCAACCTTATGCACGTGTGCAATATGGCATTGAAGCACTTAACCTCAATGGTGAACGCACATTAAATTATATAGTGAATTCCCTTGCAGCAGAAAATTATGCAAAGGCAAATATTAGTAATTTACTTGAGAATGATGCAATAGACGCTGCAATGTACAAGTCTGCAAGCGCTCTTGCAAGTCGCTACAGCTTAACTGAACCAGTTTGGCAAAATGGCCTTTATGCTGTTGACGCAAGTGATGCTATTTTGGCTAGGGACTATCCCCAGTTAAATGTAGGCGCCATGCCGGAGGCACCTATGTCGGATATCTATTTGTTATCGCAGTTGAGCGATCCTGATGGACGACAACTATTGGCACTTAACCAAAACTCAGAACAATATGGTGGCGTGCCCAATAGTAAGGCTATCGCCGGCCCATTGGAAATACGCTTTGGTCGCTTAGTGGTCGATAATAACTATGGTTCAGAGAACGAAACGCTGCAAATTCCAATTCGAACAGAGTATTGGGATGGCACCAATTACCGTGCTAATTTACTCGATTCCTGCACCCCTTATATTGGCAGCCGTTTAGCTGTACAAGATGCGCATACTTATCAAGGGAGTGATGGAACACTATCGCAAGGTTATTACCTCGATGGGTCAGGTTTTTACCTTGATGCGCCGGGTATTAACCGTAGTTTTGACGTTTACTACCAAAGTCCAGATGAATGGTTACGATTTGATTGGAATAATGATGGTAACTTTAATGATGTGCTCGATAATCCGTTGGGTGTGATGCAGTTTGGTCGTTATCGGGGGAATGAGCGGGTGATTTACTGGCAAGAAACACGCTAATTTTTATTGTATTGAACATTTTTTTTACAGGAATTTTAAACTATTCATGTCACAATGCTTGTGTTTTGCGCTACAAAAAAATAGCATTAAGGTTTAATAAAATAATAAATAACAAATAGTCACCAAAAATCGGCCGTTTTGGGAAAAAAATATATGCGACTAGCTCCACTTTCATTATTGATATCTTTTAGCTTTTTGGCTTTGCACGTCAATGCGCAAGATACGAGTACCGTTTCGAGTATTGAAGCGGAAATAAATACAAAACAAGCTGAGTTTAGTAATCTAACAGATGTGTTAGACAAACACTTAAAGCAAGAAAACCAATTGCAGCAACAATTGGAGTTATTGCGTATTCGTGAAGAAAAGCTTGAGAAGGAAAAAAACCAATCTCTCGATGCAATGAATGATATGTATCGAAAAATGATTGAAGACCCTTCAGTGAATATTTCACAGGCACAAAAACGTTACCAAAATGCGGTGAGCGACCTTAAACAAAATAAAGAAGATATCGGCTTACAGCTCTCGGCTATCGCCTCACACCGAAAAGATATTGAAGTGATCCGTGTATCTAAACACGCACTCGTAAACACCTTAGAAAGCTTAAAAGAACAAAAAAATACAGCACGAGTGGAACGTTTACGTAATGAGTTTACGCGTGAAGGCACGTTAGAAATAAATCACACCATTAATTGTAAGCGTACTGAAACACTAGCTGCATGTGAGCAAAGAGGTCAGCATCAAGGGATGCAAAAAGCGACAAAACGCTTTATGGACCAAATTTTTGCCAATATTACTGAGTTACGTCTAGTTGAACCGAAGCGCAATATGTCTGGTGCGCAAGTACAAGTATTAAGTAGTCACATTGTAAGTAGTTCATTCAGTGGACAAGGTAACTATAATTCAAATTTAAGTGTTACGATGCGCGGTGAAGTTAACGCAAGTCGTTTATGTAACTTATTGAACCTTGATAATCGTTTTTGCAGTGATTACGGAGCATCAATTCCAACGGTTTACCAGCCGGCAATGGAAACAAGCTATCAAGAACCCGTTGTACGCTTTAAAGACACAGAGCAGCCGAGTTCGGAAGCAATGGTGACCAATGATGTACCTGTGCTCGTTAATACACCAAAAAAAGAACGTCAATTTACGCTCACATTACGCTCAAATGTGCGTGACGATGATGTGTATATAAATGGCGTAAGTTATGGTTCTACTCGCCTTGATGTGGCACTTCCGTCAGGTAATCACGAAATTGAAATTCGCAAAGAGGGTTATGACACGTATTTTCATTCGTTAAACTTGCGTCGTTCACAAACGCTGCGTGCAAATTTACGAAAAAAAGTGCGAGTTCAAGCTGAACCCAGTCGCTCTGCAGCTGAAGAGCTTGAATCAGTCAGTACACCGCAATATACCACCAGTGCGAATTTAGATTCGCCAGGTATGGTGGTTATCCCTGCTGGTGAATTTAGAATGGGTGATTTAACAGGCAATGGTTTAGCGAATGAGCAACCTGTTGTAAAAAAGATTTTAAGCACTTCCTACGCAATGAATGAAAAGGAAGTGACTGTTGCGCAATTTAATTCATTCGTAAATGACACTGGCTATCAAACAGAAGCAGAAATAGGCAAAGGGTGTGCTCACTATTTAAATGGTGAGCCTGTATGGGAAAAAGATTATAGTTGGCAAAACCCGGGTTATGAACAACAAGACTCATTTCCTGTGGTCTGTGTTTCCTACAAAGACGCAAAAGCTTATGCGGATTGGTTAAGTGAGCAATCAGGTAACCGCTATCGCTTGCCAACGGAAGTTGAGTGGGAATATGCCGCGCGCGCGGGAAAGCGAACAGACTATCCGTGGGGTAATGATATTGGTAGTAATCAAGCTAACTGTGGCTGGTGTGGCAGCTCTTGGTCAAATACCAGCGCAGCGCCAGTAGGATCGTTCTCAGCAAATGATTATGGCGTTTATGACACCGTTGGCAATGTTTGGGAATGGACACAAAAAACGGCTAGTAATAAAGATGTGGCTATTCGAGGCGGTGCCTGGAACTTTGCGCCAACTTTGGCGCGGGCATCGGCGAGATTATTACTTTCAACAGATTTTCGAGCCAACTACATTGGCTTTCGTGTAGTGCGAGAAAGATAATCTGTAAGCGAATTTGAAAGGGGAGCATCAGCTCCCTTTTTTAATTGCTTAAAAAGCCGAAAAACTTAGCTTATAGCGCCTTTTGATGTTGCGAGTGAGGCGCTGCATTGGTAAAGTTAAATCCAGCTAACTAGAACAAAAAAACGAAAGGATCAGTCAGTTCCATGTTTAAGAAACTCCGTGGTATTTTTTCTAACGATTTATCGATCGATTTAGGAACAGCAAATACCCTTATTTATGTAAAAGAGCAAGGAATCGTACTGAACGAACCTTCGGTTGTCGCAATTCGTCACGATAAGCCAGGTGGTCCAAAAAGTGTCGCTTCTGTAGGTCATGAAGCTAAACGTATGCTAGGTCGTACACCTGGAAATATTAAAGCAATACGTCCGATGAAAGATGGCGTTATAGCGGATTTCTATGTCACTGAGAAAATGTTACAGCATTTTATCAAACAAGTTCACAATAATAATTTTTTACGTCCGAGTCCACGTGTTTTGATTTGTGTTCCATGTGGTGCAACGCAAGTTGAAAAACGGGCAATTCGAGAATCAGCTATGGGGGCGGGTGCGCGTGAGGTTTACCTAATCGAAGAGCCGATGGCCGCAGCAATTGGTGCTGGGTTACCTGTGTCTGAGGCGACGGGGTCAATGGTAGTTGATATCGGTGGTGGTACAACTGAAGTTGCGATCATTTCATTAAACGGCATTGTTTATTCGTCATCTGTGCGTATTGGCGGTGATAAATTTGATGAGGCGATCATTAACTATGTTCGTCGTAATTTTGGTAGCTTAATTGGTGAAGCGACTGCTGAGCGAATTAAACACGAAATTGGTTCAGCGTTTAATACCGATGAAGTAAAAGAAATTGAAGTTCGTGGCCGTAACCTTGCTGAAGGTGTACCGCGTTCATTTACGCTCAATTCCAATGAAATATTAGAGGCTTTGCAAGAGCCGTTGCAAGGTATTGTCAGCGCAGTCATGGTTGCACTTGAGCAATCACCGCCTGAGCTTGCTTCAGATATTTCAGCACACGGCATGGTTCTTACCGGTGGTGGTGCGCTATTAAAAGATTTAGATCGTCTTCTTATGGAAGAAACAGGCATTCCAGTCGTTGTTGCAGATGACCCACTCACTTGTGTTGCTCGTGGTGGTGGTAAAGCGCTTGAAATGATTGATATGCATGGTGGTGATGTATTTAGCTACGACTAATGAATTTAATATTTGGACGTAATGCTTCACTACAACTTCGCTTAATTATTGCGGTTATCTTAAGCATCCTGTTGATGTTTGGTGACCGCTATACTGACGGTGCTTCAAAAGTACGTACTAGCTTAAATACTCTTGTGAGTCCGCTTTTTTATCTGGCAAACTTACCTTACGAACTTTTTCAAACTGGCTCAATGAGTCTGACTTCACAACAAAAGCTGATGTTGGAAAATGAACAGCTCAAAGAAGCTCAATTGCGCCACAAAGAGCAGCTTCAACAACTCGCGTTTTTAACAAATGAAAATAACCAATTGCGTGCGTTACTTGGCGCTGTACCAAAAAGTGAAAATAAAAAATTAGTAAGCCAAGTTTTGAGCGTTCATTCAAACCCCTATAGCCATCAAGTTTTGATCAATCAAGGCTTGCTTAATCAAGTTGAAGAAAGCTTAGCGGTGGTTGATGAGTTAGGGGTTGTAGGGCAAGTCACGCAAGTGAGTTCAACAACGAGTCGGGTGTTGCTGATCACAGATACGCAACACGCCACTCCGGTTCGCATTTTACGTAATAATGTACGCACTGTGGTAGAAGGTATCGGTAAAATAGATCAAGTAAAGCTTTCACATGTGCCGCACAGTATGGATGTTCGCATTGGTGACGTATTAGTAACATCGGGTTTAGGCGGCGTTTTTCCGGAAGGCTATCCGGTGGCGACTGTTACCGAGATCGAACGTAATGAAGGGCGACCTTTTGCGCGAGTTTATGCAAAACCGATTGCGCAACTCGATCGTTTACGGTTACTTATTTTATTGTGGCGTAAGGAACAATTATGACGCGTCATATGGGCTATATACTCTTATCAATTTTTGCAGCACTGGTGCTTGCGATCATGCCTTTGCCGATTGCATTTGAACCTTATCGTCCCGATGTTGTTCTATTGGTCCTTATATATTGGTCGCTTGCATTACCACATCGAGTAAATATCACGCTGGCCTGGATTTCGGGTTTGGTTATCGATCTTGCGTTAGGATCACCCTTAGGTATTCATTCTTTAGCTTATTCTTTGGTTATTTATATCACAGCGAGCAACTATCAAAAGTTTCGTAATTTTAGTATTTGGCAACAATCATTGTTGCTGGCGTTGTTTTTGGCGTTGTACTACCTCGTGGTATTTTGGCTTAATCACTTTTTAATTGATATTTACTTTCTTCCTCAGTACTTGTGGCCGGTAGCGACCGGTGCGCTGTGCTGGCCGTGGCTATTTTTGTTACTGCGTAAGTATCGTCGCCACTTTAGGATCCGTTAATGGCACATAAAATTTATTTGGCTTCAGCTTCTCCAAGGCGCAAACAATTACTCGCAACTTTAGACGTCGATTTTAAGCAATTTTCAGTGGATGCGGATGAAACACCGTTAGAGAGTGAATCAGCGACAGAACTTGTTACACGATTAGCCTGTCTAAAAGCACAAACAGGTGTTAATTTGGGGTATACTGATCGCCCAGTTTTAGGGTCCGACACAATCGTCGTGCTCGACGGTAAAGCCTTAGGCAAACCGTTAGATAAACAAGATGGCATTGCTATGCTTTCTGCTTTATCTGGGCGTACACACCAAGTGATGACCGCCATTGCAATTGCAGACAGTAGCAATGTGGCGTGTGAATTAGTTACTACAGAAGTGACCTTTAAACAACTATCAAAGCAAGAAATAGAAAATTACTGGGCATCAGGTGAACCGCAAGATAAAGCGGGTAGTTACGGTATTCAAGGACTCGCAGGCCAATTTGTGACGAATATTAATGGCAGCTATTTTTCGGTTGTTGGTTTACCCTTATATGAAACGAAACAGTTGATTGACAAATACTTTAGGAAATAACATGAGTTCTGAACTGCTAATTAATGTTACGCCAAGTGAAAGCCGAGTCGCGCTGATCGAAAATGGTGTGCTGCAAGAAGTTCAACTCGAACGACAAGGCAACCTGGGCATTGTTGGGAACATCTATTTAGGTAAGGTGAGTCGAGTATTACCTGGAATGCAAGCTGCTTTTGTCGATATTGGTTTAGAGAAAGCAGCGTTTTTACATGCCAGCGACATCGTTAGTAAGGCAACAATTGAAGAAGAGGTTGCCGAACCAGTTAAAAAAGTAAAGGACATTCGAACTTTAGTCAGTCAAGGTCAGTTTATCATTGTACAGGTAGTGAAAGATCCGCTTGGTACTAAAGGTGCGCGTCTGACTACTGACATCACCATCCCTTCGCGCTATCTGGTGTTTATGCCCGATGCGACACATATTGGCGTGTCGCAACGTATTGAAACCGAAACCGAGCGTGAGCGCTTGAAGCAAGTTGTATTGCCTTTTCATGATCAGGAAGGTGGTTTTATTGTGCGTACGGCCGCTGAAGGCGCATCTGAAAAAGAACTTGCGCACGATGCTAAATTTTTGAAAAAGCTATGGCATAAAATCTCTAAAAAACGTAATAAGACGAGAAAGGCAGCGATATTACACGAAGATCTTACACTTGCATTTCGTACATTACGCGATTATGTCGGCGAAGATATGGAGCGAATTCGAGTCGATTCGAAACTAACATATCAACAACTCAAAGCGTTTACAGAAGAGTTTGTGCCTGAGCTATCTAGTGCGCTAGAGTACTACCCCGGCGAGCGCCCTATATTTGACTTATTTAGTGTCGAGAACGAAATACAAAAAGCATTAAAGCGAAAAGTCGAACTCAAATCGGGCGGCTATTTAATTTTTGATCAAACCGAGGCGATGACGACTGTCGATGTTAATACTGGTGCATTTGTTGGTCATCGCAATTTAGAAGAAACCATTTTTAATACCAATATTGAGGCAACACAAGCGATTGCCCGTCAACTTAGGTTAAGAAACCTTGGCGGTATCATCATTATCGATTTCATCGATATGATATCTGCTGAACACAAACGACGTGTACTGCATTCGCTGGAAGTCGGTCTTGCGCCTGATCGCGCAAAAACCAATATCAATGGCTTTTCTGCACTTGGCTTAGTTGAAATGACGCGTAAACGTACGCGCGAAAGTTTAGAGCACATACTGTGTGGCGAATGCCCTGTATGCCATGGCCGAGGCGCATTGAAAACGACTGAAACAGTGTGTTACGAGATTTTAAGAGAAATCGTGCGCGTGAATAGGGCTTATGATGCAACCAAATTTGTGGTTTATGCATCACCTGCTGTGAGTGAGGCTTTGATTAATGATGAGTATCATAATTTAGCAGAATTAGAATTGTTTATTGGAAAGCAGGTTAATATTCAAACAGAAAGCTTGTATAACCAAGAGCAATTTGATGTGGTGATGATGTAGTGCAACGGATCCGCCACATAACTTTCTGGTGTTTGCGTAAAACATGGCAATTAGTAGCGATCACCCTTGTCTTGCTTGCGGTGATAATCTCGGCACTGAAATATTCGCTACCTTATGCGAATGATTACCGCACCGAATTAGAAGCGATGCTCAATGAGCAGCTTGGCGTCGATCTGCGTATTGGTTCAATTTCTGCTGGTTGGGAGCGCACAGGTCCAGCCTTGGTGCTCAACGATGTTGATTTTAATGGTCGAGCTGAGTCTGGCATCTCGTTGCAAATCGCGCAAACTCGATTACATTTGAACTTATGGCAGTCGAGTATTCAACAGCGTCTTGTTTCAAACTATTTTGTATTGTCAGGAGTTGAAGCTAAGATCAACATGCAGCAGCTTTCCTCTTCGCAAACGCAAGGTGGGGAACAGCAGGATGGCCAAATCGCTTTACTCGAAACCTTATTATTAGCAGATAGTGGCCACTTTGCTATCGAAAATAGCCAAATTGATATCCAAATGCTTACCGGGCAAGAACGTCAGGTAGCGATAGATCGTATTACGTGGCAAAACAAAAATACAAAACATCAAGGTGTCGGCTATATTCATTTCCCAAGTATTAGTGACAACTCGATTGAAGTGATTTTTGACCTCTATGGTGAACATTTTGATGATTCGTTTGGCGAATTGTATTTAACTGGCAGTAGCTTAAATATTACCCCTTGGCTTGCCGCATTTCTTCCCGATAACGTTGAAAAGTTACAATCAGATATTAATTTTCAAAGTTGGGCTCGATTCAAAAATTCAGGTTTTGAAAATATTCAGTTAAATTGGCAACCCAGCAGCATTGCATGGGAAAAACCATCAAAAAATAAAATAGAAATCGCTCAAGGTAGCGTGCGATGGTATCCGACAGGCAATGATTGGCAAATTCAGACAGCCCCCCACTTGGTTAAATCTAATGGTAGGGCTTGGCCTGAATTAAACGTCACAATTAATAAAGACAATGAAGTCTTTACTTTAAAAACTGAGCGCTTAGACCTTGAGTTGGTGAACCCGCTTACGCAATTAATTAATATTGATCAGTTGGCTCATGTCGGTCCACTCTCTTTGCAAGGACAAGTCCAATACCTTTTCTTAGAATACGCTTCAAGCGAGCAATTTACGGTTGCAACTGAAGTTGAACAGTTAGCTTGGAAACCATATAACGAGCTCCCAGGGGCACAAGACATTGACTTTCAGCTCGCTTTCAATCAAACGCAAGGTCGCGTACAACTTAATTCAGAAGATAATTATTTGCTAACTGGCGACTTATTTAGCCAAGCCTTGTCGTACAAGCAGTTAAATCTGGAACTTGACTTTATTAAAGAGCACGGCGATTGGCGCGTATTTTCCGATCAAATTTGGCTTCATAATGAAGACTTAACCTTAGCTGCAGAACTTGATTTGCGGTTAAATGCTGACCCGTCGATGGCTCTTTATGCCGAGATGTATGGCCCTAAAGCGCTTGCTGCGCGTCGTTACTTTCCGCGTGGATATATGCCCCAGTCCACAATTGACTATTTAAATGCGTCGATTAAAGATGGTGAAGTAAAAAAAGCGCAAGTGTTATGGCAAGGGGCGTTTAGCGATTTTCCATATCGAGAAAGAGAAGGGCAATTTACCGTTAAAGCTGAGGTTAAAGATGCGGTTTTTAATTTTACGCCGAGTTGGCCTAATATAAGAGAACTCGATATTGAGCTGTTATTTGACAATCAGAAAATGCAAATTCAGTCAAAGCGCGGTATGCTTGCGGGTTTGCAATTGAATGATGATGTTGTTGTTTCGATTGAAGACTTAATCGAATCAAACCAACTATATGTAGACATAGAGACGCAGCAAAATGGGGCTGAACTGCAGCCATTTTTTGCTAAAACACCACTCACGACAAGTCTTGGCGAGGTTTTAGAAATCGTTCAAGGGAGCGGTGTTGTTACTGGGAAAACACGTATTTCGGTGCCGTTTGAAAGTGATAAAGAAATCAGTGTGAACGGCATGGTCACGCTCAAAGATAATACGGTTTTTATTACTCAACCGGGCATCCCATTTGACAATGTGACAGGCAACTTACATTTTAACAATGAAACCATTGAAATGCGTGATATCAGCGCAAATTGGCTCGGCTTGCCGCTTACCTTTAGTTTAAATGGAGCGCAAAATAAAAATGTATACCAATTAAAAGCAAGTGCTTTAGGAGAGTGGAATATTGCTCACCTGCTGGAGCAGGCTGGTGGCATGATGTCGCCGTATCTTGTTGGTAAAACACCATTGCAACTTGATTTCACGATGGACTTACCAAGTCAAGGGTTTAGTTATGAAGTCAATGTCTCGTCTGCGCTAACCGGGCTGACGAGTTCATTGCCCGCGCCGTATCAAAAAAGCGAAGACCAAAGTTGGCCGCTAAAAATTCATGTGCGCGGTGATGAAATTTCTAATTTGGTTACTGCATCGATAAATAACAAGTTGTACTTCAATAGTATTATTGAAAATGAAGCGGCGAAAATGACTAATGCGCATCTTATTTTAGGTCAACAGGATCTAGGTTTAAATGCCAGTGAGTTTGACGTGTCGGTTAATCTTGATAGTGCAGATATATTAGATTGGATCCCAGTTATTGATCATATCATAGGGCAAACGGGACAAGAGAGTAGCAGTGACTTTATGCCGTCGTTACGCAAAATTAATGCAAAAATTGATAATGCGTCTTTGTCTGAAATTGCATTTAATGATCTTAGTGTCGAATTAGCAAACTTGAGCCAATCGACTCAGCTTACTTTGCAAGCGAAGGAGTTACGCGCGGAGGTGAGTATTCCTAAAGTGCTAGCACAGCGCCCAATTTACATTGAAACCGACTATTTGCGTCTTAACTTCAAAGAACTCCCAGAAAATGCTGACAAAGATGAGATTTATGACGAACAGCAAGATAATACGTGGTTGACTCATCTGCCTTCAATTCGTTTTAGCTGTTTAGACTGTAAAGTAGATAATTATCAGTTGGATAAAGTTAATATTGATTTAGATCCTGCGCAAGATGGGATAGCCATTAGTCGTTTAAGCATTGATAAAGGGAAACACCGTTTTAATGGGCAAGGGCGCTGGCAAAATGATATTAGTACGTTGCAGGGTAAATTTGACAGTAAAGATATTGGCGAGTTGGCAGATGAATTTGATTTAACGTCATCAATTAAGGATTCAACAGCAAAAGCGAGTATCGACTTATCGTGGCAAGGTACACCGTATCAATTTGATAAAAAGTCCTTGAATGGTGAAATGAACTGGCAATTGGGGCAAGGGCACTTAACAGATATTAGCGATGGTGGTGCGCGCGTTTTCTCATTGTTGAGTCTTGACTCTCTGGTTCGAAAACTTAAACTCGATTTTCGTGACGTGTTTTCTAAAGGTTTCTTTTACAATAGCATGCAAGGTAGTGTGCAATTGCAAGACGGAATTGCAAGCACTGAGGATACGACAATGGATGGGGTTCCTGCAGATCTTACTATTAAAGGCTATGCTAATTTAGTTAGCCAAGAGATTAATTATGATATGGCCGTTGCGCCAGAAGTGACATCGAGTATACCTGTGATCGTTGCTTGGATGGTGAATCCTGTTACGGGTCTGGCGGCATTAGCACTTGATAAAGTGATCCACTCCGCTCGCGTTATCTCCGAAATCGAATTTGAAATTACCGGGACGTTCGAAAATCCGGTGGTTACTGAAAAAGGACGTAAGAGCCGGGAAGTTGAACTGCCACAAGTGAAACCTAAAAATGATGCCAAAGATAGCGTAGAGCAGCAAAAGCTAAAGCAGCAACTGCAACAAGAGCTCGAACAAGAGGTTTCGCAAATAAAGCAGGGGAATTAAGGTGTTTGTTGCTATTCAACTAAATAGTAAAAGTTGTGTCGAAACTAATTTGTATGAGGTTGCACAACAGCTTAAAAAATTACCTAAACAGCGTCCGCTACTGGTTGTTTTGCCCGAGTGTTTTGCGTTATTTGATGCCGGTGCAACAGCACAACTTGAATTTGCGCAAGATGGTCGTTACCAACAAGTACTGACTCAACTGAGTCAATGGTGCTTGGAGTACAAAATATGGATGGTTGCCGGCACAGTTCCGATACCATGTGATGAAAAATTTTATGCTGCATCGGTGGTATTTGATGATACAGGGCGCAATATTGCTCAATACAACAAGATCCACTTATTTGATGTTGAAATAGATGATGGTACAAAAAGTTATCGAGAATCGACATATACGGAATATGGCCAGCAGCTCGTTGTTGTTGATTCACCTTTTGGTAAGTTAGGCGTTGCGGTCTGTTATGATATTCGTTTTCCGGGCTTATTTAGTGCAATGAGCGAATTAGGTGCTGAAGTCGTCGCCATTCCGGCCGCTTTTACCGTACCAACAGGGCTGGCACATTGGCAGCCGTTACTGCAAGCAAGAGCAATTGAAAATCAGTTTTTTGTCGTTGCTGCGGCCACGGTTGGCCAGCATGATAATGGTCGAGAAACCTATGGTCATAGTATGGTAATTGATCCCTGGGGCGAAATTGTGGCCAATGCCTATGAAGACGTTGGCAATATAGTATACTTAGCGAATAGAAAACAGCTTTGCCAAATCCGCAATAAGATGCCTGTGTTAACGCATAGCAAGTTTAAATACGAGTTTAAAAATGACTGACAATGTAGAAGTAAATTTATTAGAGAATAGTCAATTAAATCGCCAAAGTTTATTAGATACTTTAGCGATAATTCATCAGCATCAAATTGACTATGCTGATCTCTATTTCCAATCGAGTCATCATGAATCTTGGGTGCTTGAAGACGGTATTGTTAAAGAAGGATCGTACAATATTGAACGCGGAGTGGGTGTACGTGCTGTTAGTGGCGAGAAAACGGGGTTTTCGTACTCGGACGCAATAAATAAAGACGCACTTACTAACGCAGCGCTCGCCGCTCGCAGTATTTGCGGGTCAGGCGGTACACAAAAAGTCGCTAGATTTAATCAAGTCGATACGCCATCTCGATTTACCACAAGCATGCCCATAACCAGCTTAAATGACAGTGATAAAATAGATCTACTGCGTCAAGTTGAAAATCATATTCGTAAAATCGCTCCTGAGGCACAACAGGTAATTAGCTCTCTTTCTGCGGTTTACGAAGAAGTACTTATCGCAGCGAGTGACGGTACGTTTGCAACTGATATTCGTCCTCTTATAAGATTAAATTGTTCAGTGCTACTTGAAAAAGACGGCAAGCGTGAACGTGGTGGAGCGGGCGGCGGCGCGCGTATGGATTATGGCTATTTTTATGAGCTAGTTGATGGTCAACCACGCTGGATGAGTTATGCAGATGAAGCGGTACGTCAAGCGCGTGTCAACTTAACTGCAGTTGAAGCGCCGGCGGGTACGATGCCAGTCGTTTTAGCGGGTGGCTGGCCAGGTGTTTTATTACATGAAGCGGTGGGGCACGGCTTGGAGGGCGACTTTAACCGTAAAGGTGCTTCCACATTTAGTAACCGAGTCGGTGAGCAGGTAGCCTCTAGTTTATGTACGGTTGTCGATGATGGCACGCTCGCTAATCGTCGTGGATCACTCAATATAGATGATGAAGGGGTTCCGGGCGCGTATAACACGTTAATTGAAAACGGCATTTTGAAAGGGTATATGCAAGATAAGCTAAATGCCCGTTTGATGGGTGTCAACCCAACTGGTAATGGGCGCCGCGAATCCTATGCGCATTTGCCAATGCCACGAATGACCAATACCTATATGCTACCAGGCGAAAGCACACAGCAAGAAATTATTGAAAGCGTTGAAAACGGTATTTTCGCGACTAATTTTGGCGGTGGTCAGGTTGATATTACTTCCGGTAAATTTGTATTCTCTGCATCTGAAGCCTACTTGATAGAGAATGGTAAAGTGACCCAACCGATTAAAGGGGCGACGTTAATCGGTAATGGACCCGATGTAATGCACAAAATTTCAATGGTTGGGAATGACTTAGAGTTAGACAAAGGAGTTGGCATTTGTGGCAAAGACGGTCAAAGTGTTCCTGTGGGTGTCGGTCAACCTAGTCTTAAAATTGATGAACTCACCGTAGGTGGTACGGCGAGTTAAATTGCGATGACCAAGGTTCTATTGGTCATCCTTCTTTATACGAATGCCATTATTCGAGCGGTATTGAAATTACAGCGCCGCCTTGTACGCCGCTTGGACTTGTTATTGTAACTTCAAGTACAGCGGTTGTTGCACTATCACTAATATCTAAATTGTTTTTCAGCACAAAGCTCATAATTTGGCCGCCAAATAGGTTGTTTGCCAGCGCTTGCTTAAAACTAATGTTACCTATTTGAGACTGCGCTATTGGAAAACTGCCGCCAGAGGCATTATTACCAACGACCATGCTTGTTTGTCCAACGAGCTCTCCTTCATCTGTTGTGATGGTAATTGTTGTACCAAGAGGTAGTGTTTGCAGTGCTGTATCTGTGAGGTACAAACTATAAGCAGCTGCGCTATTTCGAGCAATACTATTTACTATGCCTGATTCGGTTTCACCTGGGTGGTTATATGCAATTGGGTTTTGCTGTGTATTGTCGTACAGCGCCCAAAAACTTGCGCCATTTGCCATAATTAGACGCAGTGCCTTACGCACGTGAATTGCGCTTTGGCTTGCGCAATTTGCGCCGCTGCATTGGGGTCCATTGAAGGCGTTGTCAGCGATTGCAAATACTTGGTCATCATTGTAGTCAATGAAGGGTTCACCGACTTGATATAAATTATCTTCATTGTCGTCACGCCACGCTTCAGTTAAATCAATAAACCCTGAACTTTGATATTCTGCTCGTCCAAAGCCGCTTGATACAGAGTCGAATTGGAGTGCGTTACCATCGTTTTCATCAAATGTATTGTTACCATTAGTATCAAAGAAGGTTTCGTGACCTAACGCCGTAGCTAAAATAGTAATGCGGTGGTTAAATACGCGCGGGTTTGCACTTTGCCATGTTACTGAACAGGTCCCGTTAGTGGTTTGGCAACTCGGCTCAATTTGACCGCCTTCTGTTGTGAAGTTAACGGTTGTACCATCAGGTACTGGATTGTTAAAACTATCTGCAAGCCATGCAGTAATTTCTGAGGTAACACCATTTATATTATCGCTTTCTGGATTCAAGATGGTAGCCGCTAAACTAATGCTGTTTTGATCGGCAAGTCCTGTGTTTACTGAAAGTAAATCAGATTGCGTTTGTATCGTTTGCGTGTTTGCAGAAGCTGTCGCTGTGACCCGAACGGATGTCGGCACGTTGCCAGATATTACTTTAGTCGCAACCTCGCCTTGTGAATTAGTCAGTGCGGTTGTTGGGGTTATGGTAAGTCCACCTGCTGTTGTATTTGCACTAAAAGTGACTTCTTGCTGCGGTAGTAAGTTACCCAGTTCACCGCGCACGCGAAAGGTGAGGGTCGAAATTTCTTGCTTATTAACACCACCGGTGCCTTTTAATACGATGGAATCTGGTTCAGCCGATAAAAATTCGATCGAGCCGAGGCTTTCACCGCTCAGAGAGATGTTTTGGGTTAACGTAATTGTGTTGCTTGGGGTCGCGATTGTTGCGATGATTTGGTCTTGATTGCCATTGGCACCAGCGCAGCTAATATCTTTATAAGTGGCTTCAGCTGTGCCGTTGATAGTTAAAACTTGCTCATCGATAACTGCTTGCCCTGTTAACACACAATTTGATGTAAAACTGATTGGCGTTGGCTGCGAAATTGGGTTTTCATTCTCGTCAACAATGGAAATGGCGACGCCTAAAGTTCCGCCCGCTGCCAAATTAACCTGACCCGAATCGTCTAAACTCAACGATAAGCCAATCTGGTTTGCTATAAAATTACCTTGTTGATCGAAATGTCCAGCACTGAGCTGCTCTTCAACCACACTATCAGCATCGAGGATTTGATAATTAAACTGTTTACTGATCCGCGTGTCATTGTCGAGTTGGTAGCTTGCAGTCAAGGTCGCTGCCCCAATCGTATTGTCATCTGCCGCCGTCAAGGTTAACGACGTTTGCCCTTGGCTGTCAGTTAAACTGCCTGTTGCATTGAGTTGCCCTAATTCCGCGCTAAAATCTAACCGTTCATTTGCCAGCGCTTCACCACTACTTGTTATTAATCGCGCTTGAATTTCAACTGTTTCGCCTTGTTTAAAGCGGTTGTTTGCTTGCCCATCTTGCAGCATCGCAAGGGTAATTGACGGTAAAGTTGGTGTTGGCGTGGTGTCTTTTAGAAACTCATAACCAACTACGTTACTCGCATCACCACTAGAGATAGTTAAATTAGCAGCGCCAATATCGGTTGATTCGCTTGTCAATAACACCTGTGCGATGCCACTGCTATTTGACAATTTACTCTCGGGTGAAAGCGATCCTAATGGCGCGTCAAACGTGACTGTGGTGTTGGTTACTGGCTGGCTATTTTTAGTTAATGTTGCTTGAATACAAAAGGTACTGCCAGCGATTTGAGATGGTGCGGCAAGAGGCTCACAATTTTGATCGAGAATTTGGCTTGCAATAAGTATCGGCGCTTCTGGATCAGGAGGTATGATTTCTTCATTTTCTCCCGAAGAGCCATTGCAGCCATAGAGAAGTGAAAGTAAAGCGACGGTGCCCGTAATGGATAAGTACTTTTTTATTTTCATAGTCTTCCTTAATTGCTGCAATGTATAAAATGATCAATTATTCATGTATAAATGTTTTAAGGTATTGAAATAACTCGCGATATGCTTTTGCTGGTTTTTCTTGTGATTGCTCTTTTCGAGCTTGGCGCATTAATTGGCGTAGCTTTTGTCGATCGCAGTCTTCGTACTCAACAATCAGCTGATTGATCTTATCATCGCCAGAGGCAATGATTTCATCGCGTAAATGCTCAATTTTGTGAAGTAATACATTGCCCTGTTGGTGCTTATTTTTGATGACATTCATCGCATGAGTAATATCGTCAATGTTATCGGCAAGACGCAAGCATTTTGCAATGTAATTCAAATGACGGCGGTAGGCTTCTTTTTTAGGTGCAAGTTTATCAGCTAACGTCATCGCTTCTTGAAGATCGTCATTTAACGGAATTGTTGCCCGTTGTTTCTTTCCTAGTTTTGCGATTTCTTCACCTAGTTGATGTAATTCCTTGGCATCGCGTTTAAGTTCTGCGCGCGATACATAAATAATTTCTTCTTGGTTTTGGTCGTGGGATTTATCCACCATGCCATACTCCGACATTACGATTACTTGCTTTGCTAAAAATCTGTATTTAATACACAGTGTGGTTAGGCAGACTATAGCACATTACACCAATTTACACGTTAATAATATTGTCTGGTATATGAGGAAATGATTGTTTTCAGGTAACAAATAATACACTCGACCTAGTAATTTCTGATATGCTTTAAGAATAGTTAGTATAGGTTCCAACAGTATGAGCGCAAATTCAAACGATCCCATTTACCAACAAATAGATGAAGTGAAAACTGCTGTCGCACAAGTGCTTGAGCAAGCAAAGAAACTAGGGGCTACTTCAGCGGAAGCTGCGATGTCTCGAACGGCAGGGTTGTCTGTTTCAACACGTTTAGGTGAGGTTGAGACTATTGAGTTTAACCAAGATGGTGCGCTCGGTATCAGCGTCTATGTTGGTAATAAAAAAGGCTCAGCGTCGACCGCTGATTTAAGTCGTGATGCGCTTAATATGGTTGTCGGTAAGGCGATTGAAATTGCCAAGTATACCTCTGAAGATATCTATAATGGCGTCGCTGATAAAGAGTTACTTGATTATCAGCCAGAAGACCTTGATTTATATCACCCATGGCAAGTTACGCCAGAGCAAGGCATTGAATATTGTCAAAAGGTGGAAAATACCGCACTTAATATTGACTCGCGTATTACTAATTCAGATGGTGCTAGCTTTTCCAGCCACCACGGTCTTCGCGTTTATGGCAATAGCCATGGTCAACTCGTTGGTTTTCCGCGTACTCGTCACAGCTTGAGTTGTATGGTGATTGGTGAAGAAAATGGACAAATGCAACGTGATTCAGCCTATACGGTGGCACGGAAAGCCGAAAATCTTAAATCTGCTCATGATGTTGGTAGTGAAGCGGCAACTGAAACGCTTGCAAGACTTAACCCGCAAAAAGTGAAAACAGGTAAATATCCAGTGTTATTCCGTGCGGATATTGCATCGTCATTATTTGGTCATTTAGTTGCCGCGATTGGTGGTGGCGCCCTTTATCGAAAGTCTAGTTTCTTATTGGACAGCATAGGCACAAGCGTATTTAATCAGGTCGTTAATATTGAAGAGCGACCGCGTATTTATGGTGGTATGGCTTCGACCGCTTTTGATAGTGAAGGGGTAAAAACCCGTGATCTTACGATTGTTTCAGGCGGTGAGTTGCAAACTTATTTACTGGCGAGCTATGCTGCCAGAAAGATGGGTATGACAGCTACAGGGCATGCTGGTGGGATTCACAACTGGTTTGTTGAGCAGACACATGAGAATTTAAAAGCACTCTTGTCAGAAATGAATACAGGACTGTTTGTAACAGAGTTAATGGGCCAAGGTGTTAACACTGTCAATGGCGATTACTCTCGTGGTGCAGCAGGTTTTTGGGTTGAAAACGGTGAGATTCAATATCCTGTAAGTGAAATTACGATTGCGGGCAATTTGAAAGAAATGTTTATGAATATGTCAGCGATTGGTGGTGATATTGATCCTCGCGGTAGCATTCAAACAGGATCAGTGTTAATTTCTGAAATGGCAGTTGCCGGTCAGTAAGTACATTTTAAGAATGATCAGTCCGTTCTGACACGTAAAACAAAAAAGGCAAACTTACGTTTGCCTTTTTAATGTCTGTTAAGCATTCACTTAATTACAGTTGTGGTCCCGCGGCTACAAGCGCTTTACCATTATCTGTGTCAGTGAACTTCTCAAAGTTGTCCACAAAACGTTTAGCAAGGTCAACTGCTTTGTCATTCCACTCTGAAGCATCTTGATATGTGTTGCGAGGGTCAAGAATATCGCCTTCAACGCCAGCAAGTGCTTTAGGAACCTCAAGGTTAAACAATGGTACGATTTCAGTTTCAGCGTTATCAATAGAGCCATCTAAGATTGCATCGATAATTGCGCGAGTTGCTTTAATCGAAATACGTTTACCAGTACCGTTCCAACCTGTATTCACTAGGTAAGCTTCAGCACCTGCTGCTTGCATGCGCTTTTGTAAAACTTCAGCGTACTGTGTCGGGTGAAGCGATAGGAACGCGGCACCAAAACAGCTTGAGAAAGTCGGCGTCGGTTCAGTGATACCACGCTCAGTACCCGCTAATTTCGCAGTGAAACCTGATAAGAAGTAGTACTCAGTTTGCTCAGGCGTTAGCTTAGAAACTGGTGGTAATACACCAAATGCATCAGCAGTAAGGAAAATTACTTTTTTCGCGTGGCCGGCTTTTGAAACTGGTTTAACGATGTTTTCAATATGGTGAATTGGGTAAGAAACACGCGTATTCTCGGTGGTCGAGTTATCGTCAAAGTCAATTTTACCATTTTCGTCTACTGATACGTTTTCTAAAAGCGCATCGCGGCGAATTGCGTTGTAGATATCTGGTTCATTTTCTTTGCTTAAGTTGATAGTTTTCGCGTAACAACCACCTTCAAAGTTGAATACACCATTGTCGTCCCAACCGTGCTCATCATCACCAATCAGCTCGCGCTTAGGATCTGTTGAAAGAGTCGTTTTACCAGTACCGGATAAACCAAAGAAAATAGCAACGTCGCCGTCTTTACCAACGTTTGCACTACAGTGCATAGACGCGATACCTTGAAGAGGAAGGTAATAGTTCATCATAGAGAACATACCTTTTTTCATTTCACCGCCGTACCATGTACCGCCGATAAGTTGAATTTTTTCAGTCAGGTTGAAAGCAACAAAATTCTCAGAGTTGAGGCCTTGCTCTTGCCACTTATCGTTTACCGTTTTTGCACCGTTCATAACAATGAAATCAGGTTCGTAGTTAGCAAGCTCTGCTTCAGTTGGACGAATGAACATGTTTTTTACAAAATGTGCTTGCCAAGCTACTTCAGTAACAAAACGAACCTTAATACGAGTATCTTCGTTTGCGCCGCAGAATGTGTCGACTACAAATAAGCGCTTACCTGAAAGTTGCTTTGTTACTAGGCCTTTAAGGTGAGACCATGTTTCGGGTGTCATTGGTTTGTTGTCATTTTTACCTTGATCTGACCACCATACTGTATCAGCAGATGTTTCGTCGCGAACAATGTACTTATCTTTCGGTGAACGACCAGTAAAAATACCAGTTTTTACGTTAACTGCGCCAAGTTCAGTCTCAACACCTTTATCAAAGCCTTCGAGACCTGCTTTAGTTTCTTCTGCAAAAAGTAACTCATATGATGGATTGTGAACAATTTCTGCAACATCGTGAATGCCATATTGCGACAAATCAATCGAGTTTTCTAAAGCTGACATAGTAAAAACACTCCTAGGGGTTTTGAACGGGTTTAAAGTGAAATTTATTTAATAATATCCTACCTCCAATTCTATCGTAATAATTGGTTAAAACAAAACCTGTATCGCCTTTTAAAAGGCGCTTTCATGGAGTTTTTTTCATGATACCGGTGTCAATTTGTTAATTAATTTTGAATTACAAAAATGACATCGCTGTCATAATTTTTTATGATGAATTTGATACTTTTTATTCATCGATATGATGTCATTTTGGGCGCTTGGTTAAAGTTAGAAGTCGAACAAACAAAATATAAAAATGAAGTGCAATAAAAAGCCGGTTTTAAAACCGGCTTAGTTGTTGCGAATTAAAGTGACTATGGATTAATTAAATATGTTAACGATATCTTCTTTTGTGAAGAGGTATTCTTTTAGGCAATAGTGACAATTCATTTTGAGCTCACCGTGCTTTTCTATATCGCTCAGAAGCGCATCTTTGCCGACATTAACCAATGCATTGATTGTTTTATCTCGACTACAACCACATTTAAAGGTGACTGGTTGAGGTTCGAACACACGTGGATTATCTTCGTGATAGAGACGAGTGAGCACTGTATTAGCGTCGAGATCGAGTAGTTCTTCATCTTTTATTGTGTTGGTCAGCGCTTCAAGATGAACAAAGTCCTGCTCAGCTTTTTGTTTGTCTACTGGCAATACTTGTAGCAGTAGTCCTGCAGCTTTTTGCGAGTCGACATTCGTACTTAACCAAAGACGTGTTCTAAGTTGTTCAGACTGCATAAAGTATTGCTCTAAACATTCCGCAAGCGAGTCTGATACCAAAGGCACAATACCTTGGTAGCGCTCTCCTTTAGTCGGTGTAATGGTGATGACCATATGACCCTTACCAATTAAATTACTTACACCACCTTGTGTCACGTCGCTTTGTAAGCGCGCTATACCACGCATATTTTGCTCGTTGTCTCCATTGATAACCGCATACTTAACCGGGCCGTCACCTTGTAATTGCACAGCGATATCACCTTCAAACTTAAGTGTCGCCGTTAGCAAACAAGTCGCGACCAGTAATTCCCCCAATAACTCTGCGACAGGTTGAGGGTAATTGTGGGCATCAATAATTTCGTTGTAGGTGTGTTCAAGCTGGACTAGCTCGCCACGTACATCCAGGTTTTCGAATATGTATCTGTGTAATAAGTCGTTTTGCATTTAATTAACCTAGCTTTGTTTAAACTTGAGCAATTCTCGGCGTTGCTTTTTATCTGGTTTATGTTCTGGACTGGGCGAAAAGTACGCATTGTTTTTTCTAGCCCATGCATTTTCTTCCCGTTTTTTCATACTTTGTTCAGTTTCCTGATACAAGGTTTGAGCAATCGGTGCACCGCGTCGATCGCCACTGACTTTGACTATGGTGACAATTTTTTCATCGAATCCTTGAGCCAGCTTTATTTCAGCATCGACTTCAACGAGTTTGCTTGGCTTACATCGTTGTCCATTGTAGTGAACTTTACCGCCTTGGATCATATCGCGCGCGATGGCACGTGTTTTATAAAAACGGGCAGCCCATAACCACTTGTCTAATCGCACCTTTTCAGAATCTTTTGCAGTAGAGTCGTTTTTTTTACTCACAATTGCGGTTACCATGTCGGAAAATTGTGCGAAATGTAGCACAAATACCACTTTAAAAAAAGTTGATACAATTATTTACTAATTGCTGACACCGCAATATATATGGCTTCAGACGGTGATTTATAAATAACCGCTGAGTTAAAAGAATCGGATTCACCACGATGAGGTTGTTGTCAATTGAGCGAAAGGTTAAGATGATTGGGTTATAAGAGGGTTTAAGAACAAAAATGCAGCAGAGCTTACAACAATTAGAAAAAGTGATTGCAAAACTACCGCAACGAAAAATCAGTGCGTTGCTGTTAGTTGTGATTGTCATTTATTTGGCATTTTTAACTGCGCAATTGGTTTGGATGCTGTGGCCGCAGGAGTCACAGCAGGCATTGACGAGTCAAGTCAGCTCAAAATCAAGTTCAAATAAGCGACTCAATATTAACAAAATCACATCACAGAATTTATTTGGCGTTGTTGAAGTCAAAAAACAAGAAGAGCAACCAGAACCGGAAGTTGTCATCAACGATGCACCTGAAACAAGCTTGAATATTAGTTTGACAGGAGTTGTTGCAGTCGATAAAGACGATAAAGCTGGCTTAGCCATTATTGAAAGCCAAGGTAAGCAAGATACTTACGCTGTCACTGATGTTGTGACGGGAACGCGTGCTCGCATTGAACAAATCCTTTTTGACCGAGTCATAATAAAAGTCGGCGCTCGTTTTGAGACCTTGATGCTTGATGGTATTGATTACAGTAAAAAAGTCGGTACGGGTAAACGTACGAATCAAAAAGCCGCTCAAAAAACAAAGCCAGTCACTAATCGTAAGGTGACGCCAACAAAGAATAAACAACTTAAACAAGAGCTTATCTCAAAGCGTCGTGAGTTACTCGAAGAGCCGGGTAAACTATTTGATTATATACGTATTTCGCCAAAACGCGTTTCTGGGGAAATCGTAGGATATACCTTAAATCCAGGCAAAGATCCTAAATTATTTAGAACTATGGGTTTAAAGAACAATGATTTAGCTATTTCAATTAATGGCTACATGCTGACAGATATGCAACAAGCAATGTCGGCGATTAGGGAATTACGTAATGCGTCTTCGGCAACCATAGTGATCGATCGAGATGGTGAGCAACGCGACGTTTTATTTAGTCTGGAATAAGAATAACAGATTCGGAGTTTTCACATGAAACACCTGCTACGCCTGAATAAGGTACACAAGGGGTTAGCAAAATACGCTGCATTATTTATGGCGGCGGGACTGAGCTTTTCTGTCGCTGCAGTTGATTATTCAGCGAACTTTAAAGGCACAGATATCAATGAGTTTATAAACATTGTTGGTAAAAATTTAAAGAAAACAATCATTATCAACCCGAATGTCCGTGGCAAAATAAATGTTCGCAGTTATGAGTTGATGAATGAAGAGCTCTACTATGAGTTTTTCTTGAATGTACTCGAGGTGTATGGCTACACCGCCGTTGAAATGGAAAACGGCATCTTAAAAATTGAGAAAAGTGCCGACGCTCGAAAAGCAAATGTTCCGGTAGTGCTTGAAGATGATCAAGTCTCGGGTGATATGATGATCACGCGTGTTGTGCGCGTTAAAAATGTCAGCGTACAAGAGTTAGGCCCAGTTGTTCGCCAGTTTAGTGATCAAAAAGGCGGTAGCCACGTTGCTCAATATACGGCATCAAACGTGATGATGTTAACCGGTCATGCTGCGACAGTGAATCGTCTTGTTAAAGTGATTAAGCTTGTTGATAAAGCGGGTGACAAAGCCGTCGACATTGTTAAATTACAATATGCCACTGCATCCGATGTTGTATCGGTTGTTGAGACCATTTATAAGCCTGCTGGCGCTAAGAATACCGTACCTGCCTTTTTAATTCCTAAAGTGGTTGCTGATGAGCGTACCAATAGCATTATCATCAGTGGTGAAGGGCAAGCTCGTGAGCGTGCAATTGAATTAATCCAACGTCTGGATAATGAGCTCGAAAGCCAAGGTAATACTCGGGTATTTTACCTTGAATATGCCAAAGCTGAAGATCTTGTAAAAGTACTACAAGGCGTGAGCAAATCAATTTCAGATGAACAAAACAAAGGTAAGAAAGGCGGCGGAGCGCGTAAGCGCAATGACATCAGCATTGAGGCGCACGAAGACTCAAATTCACTGGTAATTACAGCGAACCCAGACGTGATGCGTTCGTTAGAAAAAGTGATTGGCGATCTTGATATTCGCCGAGCACAAGTACTTGTTGAAGCAATTATTGTTGAAGTGTTTGAAGGTGATGGTGTGAACTTTGGTCTGCAATGGATCACCGAGCAAGGTGGCATGTTGCAGTTTAATAACGGTACCACAGTTCCTGTTGGCTCGTTGGGCGTAGCTGCAGAGCAAGCTCGCGACAAAACAGTTAAAGATAACGTAACTGACGGCAATGGTACAACACCGATTGAGCGCACCGTTGAAGGTAACTTAGAGCCATTAGCCGCATTGCTTGGCGGTATTAACGGTCTCGCAATGGGTATTATTAAAAATGACTGGGGTGCGATTGTTCAAGCCGTGTCGTCTGATACTAACTCGAACATTTTGGCAACGCCATCAGTTACTACTATGGATAACGAGGAGGCGTCGATGATTGTCGGTCAAGAAGTACCAATTATCACAGGCTCTCAAACTGGTAGTAATAATGCTAACCCGTTCCAAACGGTTGAACGTAAAGAAGTGGGTATTAAGCTAAAAGTTACGCCACAAATTAATGAAGGTACTGCGGTTCAGTTAGTCATCGAGCAAGAAGTCTCAAGTGTAAGTGGTGCAACAGCGGTCGATATTTCAATTAATAAACGTGCAATTACCAATACCGTATTAGCAGATGACGGTAAAATGGTCGTACTTGGTGGCTTAATTGACGAAGATGTGCAAGAAAGTGTGCAAAAGGTTCCTCTGTTAGGCGATATTCCAATTTTAGGTCACCTGTTTAAATCAACGTCGACGTCAAAACGTAAACGTAATTTATTGGTATTTATTCGTCCGACTATTATCCGTGATAGCGAAAGCATGACGCGATTGAGTCATTCTAAATATAACTTTATTCGCAGCGAGCAAATTAAGCAGGAAAAAGATGGCATTGATTTAATGCCAAGCGAACAGGCTCCTGTATTACCAGAGTGGAATGATAAGTTGGTATTACCGCCAACATATGAAGAATTCCTACACGGTAAAAACAAGAAAGAAAATAAAGATGACTGAGCAAATAAGCAAATTTAAGCGCTTGCCGTTTTCATTTGCAAAACGTTTTAGCGTGCTATTACAAGAGCAAGAAAACGGCTTAATGTTGAGTTATAGCGGCGAGCTAGCGCAGGAAGCCTTACTAGAAGTAAGACGCATTGCGCCAGGCACTTTTGCATACGAGCAATTGAGCCAAGAAGACTTTGAGCTTTTACTTGAAGCCGCTTATCAGCGCGATAGCTCGGAAACTCAGCAAATCATGGAAGATATTGGTAACGAAGTTGATTTGTTTTCGCTAGCTGAAGAATTACCACAAACAGAAGATTTGTTGGCAAGTGAAGACGATGCACCGATTATTAAATTGATTAACGCCATGTTAGGTGAGGCGATCAAAGAAGGTGCATCAGATATTCACATCGAAACCTTTGAGCAAGAGCTGACTATACGTTTTCGCGTAGACGGTGTACTTAAAGAGGTATTATCGCCAAATCGTAAGCTCGCGTCGTTATTGGTTTCGCGTATCAAAGTTATGGCGAAACTTGATATTGCTGAAAAGCGAGTACCACAAGATGGCCGTATTAGTTTACGTATAGCGGGGCGCGCGGTTGATGTGCGTGTGTCGACAATGCCATCAAGCTTTGGTGAGCGTGTTGTATTACGTCTTCTTGATAAAAACAATGCACGCTTAAATCTGCTTGATTTGGGTATGGAAGAAGAAAATCGTAAAACGTTTGCCGGATTGATTCGTAAACCTCACGGAATTATTTTGGTCACAGGCCCAACAGGTTCAGGTAAAAGTACCACCTTGTATGCGGGTATGACTGAAATAAACTCTCGCGATCGTAATATCCTCACCGTTGAAGATCCAATTGAATACGAAATCCCCGGTATCGGTCAAACGCAGGTCAACCCAAAAGTTGATATGACGTTTGCACGAGGGTTACGTGCTATTTTGCGTCAGGATCCCGATGTGGTAATGGTCGGTGAGATCCGTGATTTAGAAACCGCACAAATTGGTGTACAAGCATCATTGACCGGTCACTTAGTATTATCTACATTGCATACAAATACTGCAGCAGGTGCAATAACGCGGATGGAAGATATGGGGGTCGAACCTTTCTTGCTTTCATCATCGCTATTAGGAGTGTTATCACAACGCCTCGTACGTACCTTATGTAATGACTGTAAAGAGCCGCATTTAGCTGACGAACAAGAGTGTCATCTACTTGGCGTTGACGCCAAAAATGCACCTATGATTTATCGTCCTAAAGGCTGCCCAGAGTGTAACCAAAATGGTTATCGTGGTCGAACCGGTATTCACGAATTGCTTGTTGTGGATGAAACCGTGCGCGAACTGATCCACAATGGTAAAGGCGAGCAAGCTGTTGAAAAATACGTGCGCCAGCACACCCCTAGTATTCGCCAAGATGGTTGTAAGCGAGTACTTGCCGGTCAAACTTCGCTTGAGGAAGTATTGCGAGTTACTCGCGAGGAAGGTTAGTAAGAATGGCTGCGTTTGAATATAAGGCGATTGATAGTCGCGGAAAAAATAAAAAGGGAATTTTAGAAGCTGATACGGCGAAGATTGTGCGCCAGATGCTGCGTGAACAAGGAATGACGCCATTAGAAATTAGTCAAGCCGCAGAGAGCGAATCGAAAAGCTCTGGTTTGGTTGGTGATTTATTTAAGGCGAAAATATCGCCTGCTGACCTTGCCTTAATCACACGTCAGTTATCGACTTTAGTGCAATCAGCACTGCCAATTGAAGCGGCGGTATTAGCTGTCGCTGAGCAGTGTGAAAAACCTCGTTTGAAACGTATGTTGATGGCGGTGCGCTCAAAAGTTGTCGAAGGGTATAGTTTGGCTGAAGGGCTTGCAGAATTTCCGCATATATTTGACGATCTTTTTCGCGCTATGGTTGCAGCTGGTGAAAAATCAGGGCACTTAGATCAAGTACTTGACAGGCTCGCAGATTATACGGAACAAAGACAGCATATGCGCAGTCAAATAACACAGGCTATGGTTTATCCCATTATTTTAGTTGTGTTTGCGATTGCAATTATTTCGATTTTATTGGGTACGGTTGTACCGACGATAATCAAAACGTTTGAGAAGTCGAAACAGGTATTGCCGTGGACTACTGAAACTGTCATTACAGCCAGTCACTTTATTCAAAATTATTGGATGGTAACGTTGGTTGGTTTGATGGCCAGTGTGATTATGATTAAGAAAACACTGCAAAAGCCAAAAGCCCGTTATTGGTATGATACAAATCTGTTAAAGCTACCGTTAGTTGGCAAGGTGTCACGTGGTCTTAATACAGCACGTTTTGCGCGTACGCTCAGCATATTATCGTCAAGTGCAGTCCCTTTGTTAGAGGGAATGCGGATCTCTGGGCAGGTACTTGCAAACCAACGGATTAAACAAGCAATTGAAGAGGCGGCAACAAAAGTGAGTGAAGGTGCGAGCTTAAAAGCGTCACTCGAACAAACTAAGCTGTTTCCTCCTATGATGTTGCATATGATTTCCAGTGGTGAAAAGTCGGGTGAGCTTGAGCAAATGCTGGAGCGTTCGGCAGATAACCAAGACCGTGAATTTGAAACTTTAGTGAGTGTCTCGTTAAAGTTGCTAGAGCCATTAATGATAGCGTTTATGGCGGTTGTCGTAATGTTCATCGTAATGGCAATTTTACAACCTATTATGGCGATGAATAACGCAATAGGTTAATTTTCAACTAGGTACTTAATGTGAAGTACTATTTTTTATCTTTTAAATTGAGGTGTACCGTGAAAAAAGGGTCCGGATTCTCGTTGATTGAAATTATGGTTGTATTAGTGATTATGGGAATGATCATGGCCGTAATTGCACCGAACATTATGGGTCAACAAGAAGAAGCAAAATTAGATAAAGCGCGTATCGACATACAGCGTTTAGAAGATGCAATGCGTCTTTATAAGTTACAAAACAACCGTTACCCAACGACTGAGCAAGGTCTTGAAGCGTTAGTAACAGAAACTGACATTGAACCGTTACCTAAGCGTTTTCCTGACGGTGGTTATGTTGATGAATTACCACTTGATCCGTGGGATATGCCATATCAATTAGTTAGCCCTGGTGAAATTGGTAAAATTGATGTGTTTTCAATGGGTCCAGATCAGGAAGCTGGTACAGAAGATGATATCGGTAACTGGGATGAAGACGACCAAAACCGATAATTGGGTTGGTTGAGTTAACATGAAAAGAAAGCAGCTAGGCTTTAGTTTAATTGAAGTATTGATGGTACTCGTAATTATTGCGTTTTCTATCAACTTGGTTGTCTATAGCCTAGGTGATAAAGATGTTGATGTGATTGAGCATGAAGCACTTAAAGTTCAGACTATGATTAATTTAGCGTCTGAATATGCGGTGCTCAATCAATTAGAGCTCGGCTTCCACCTCGATAAAAATACATTTGAGTTATTGATATTTGATGGTGAAAAGTGGGCTGCGTTAAGTGCTGATGATGTATTCACCGCACATGAGTTTAGCCCTTTAATTGAAGCTGAGTTGTTGCTCGACGATCTGCCTTGGTCTCGAGAGAATTTATTAGAGCAAGTAGACTGGCGTAGTTTACTTGATAGTGACGATGAAGAGAGCTTACTCGAGCTCGAAAAAATGAAAATTCCACAAGTATTATTACTTTCTTCCGGTGATGTCAGCCCCTTTGAGCTAGAACTAAAGCTCGTCGAAAAACCTGAAATTGATTACTTTATACAAGGTGAATTTATGGCGCCCGTTGCCTTACTTGCGGAGCGACCTGAGTCATGATGCGTGAATTTGGTTTTACACTGATTGAAGTGATGATCGCAATGACAATTTGTGCCCTAGTGGGTATTGCCGCGATGCAAGCGAGCGGTGATCATATTAATCACCTGACAATCATTGAACAACAACAATATGCAAGCTATGTAGCTGAAAATCAAGTTGTTGAAATGAATTTGGAAACACAATGGCCGCTGACCGACAAGAAAAAAGGCGATGAAGAACAGGCGGGCGTTAAATACTATTGGCAGCATCATGTTACAAAAACCACGATGAAAGATATGGTTGAAATTCAAGTAAAGGTCTTTAGTGATGAAGCACTTGAACATGAACTCTACTCGCTCACGAGTTTTCTCGCCAAGAGTCAGTCCCAATGATTATCAAGCAGCGCGGATTTACTCTAATAGAAGTACTTGTAGCCCTAGTGGTATTGGTATTTATTACATTTGCTAGCCATCAAATTTTAACAAGTGCGACGGATGCTAATGATGCGTCAGAATTAAAAACCCAAGAATTGGCGCAGCTTCATACGGCTTTTCGCTTGATGGATCAAGATTTTTCACAGTTAGCGCAACGTTTTACACGCAATGAATCCGGCGATAGATTAGAGCAATATTTTATTGCAGATCGCTTTTTATTTGATAGCCAATATCATGGTGTTGCCTTGGTACGAGATGGTTGGAGTAACCCTGTGAGCTTGTTACCACGTAGTGAACTTCAACTCGTCAGTTATGTCGTTGAAGAGGATGCGCTGGTAAGAAAATACCGTGTTTATGTGGACGAACTCGATGATACAGAACCCCGTTCGCAAGTCTTATTAGAAGGGGTTGAAGACTTTAAATTAGAGTATCGCGACAAAGACGAAAAATGGCTCGAAACATGGACAGAGCAAGTGCCACCGCGCGCGCTTAAAGTACAATTAGTACTCGATAAACAACCGCCGATTACACGTTTATTTTTATTACCACAGGCGATGGCTCGATGAAAAATGGCACACAGCGTGGAGCTGCTTTAATCGTTGTTTTATTTGTTGTCGCTTTGGCGGCAACCCTTGCCGTTGAAATGAACGCTCGTTTAATGGTGCAGGTACAAAAAAATTCAAATATTCAATTGTTTCAACAGGCTAAGTGGTATGCCTACGGCGCAGAAGCACTCGCAAAACGAGTGCTTATTGAAACTAAAGAGAAAGATCCTGACATTATTAATTTAGAGCAAGCATGGGCGGAGGAAGAACGTACTTTTCCTGTAGAAGATGGTACTATTACGGGCAAAATTACAGATTTGCAAGCTTGTTTAAACTTAAATGCGCTGCGAGCAGAAGGCGAATCTGGCCAAGCGAGTAATATAAAAAATCCAGCTCACACTGCGTTTTTAAATTTATTGAAAAAGGCTGAAGATTTACCGATCGAAGAAACGGAAGAATCGCTTGCTGATAGTCTGTACGATTGGCTTGATGAAGATAGTATCCCGAAAGGGCAGGGTGTTGAAGAAGGCGAGTATATGTCATATGAGTTGCCTTATTTAACCGCGAATCATTATATTGCCAGTGTCTCTGAGTTACGTGTTATTCGTGGTTTTAATCCACTCGTAATTGAACAATTGAGACCTTATTTATGTGCTTTGCCGCAAACTGATTTATTTGAAATAAACGTCAATACAATCCAAGCGGAGCAGGCACTATTACTCGCTGCCGTGCTTGATATTGATGAGTCAAGCGCAGAAAGGTTAATAGGTGAGCGCCCTGATGAGGGCTGGAAAGACAGTAACGCATTTATACAAGAAGCAAAACAAAATGGTGCAAAAAGCCTAAAAGATAAAGACGATAGGTTTGTTGTTACCAGTCGCTATTTTGAAATGGCAACAGTTGCAACGTTTGCAGAAAGTCGATTTGGCATGCGTTCAGTGTTGTATGTAGAAGAAAAAAATAAAATAACCGTACTGGCGCGAAGATTTGGAGGCGTACAGTGAATGAAAAATTAATAATACGAGTCGGGCAAGACAGCAACGATAAAATATCGTGGTTAATATGGTCTGACAAAGAAGCTGATACTATTGCCAGTGGCGAGCTTGATAACGCGGTGATGTTGAGTGATCTTGTTGAGAAAACGCAACGGCGCAATGTTGTTCTTCTCTTGCCTGCAAGTAAAGTGCAGTTAAAGCAAGTGTCGCTACCTGCAAAGTGGAGCCGAAAACTGATTAATGCGCTGCCATTTATGCTTGAAGAAGACATTGCCTCAGACATTGATGAAGTAGTGATATGTCATGGTCAAGCTCAATCGCACGATGGCAACCACTCTATAAATGTGGCAATTACAGAAGTTGAGTGGTTTGAGCAATGGCTGACAATTTTTAAGCAATTAGAAATCACGATAGATCAGGTTTTACCTGATGCTTTATTACTGCCGAATGTCGCAGATGAAAAAATCAGTGCAATTCAGCTTGGTGAAAATTGGTTAATGAGACAGGGACAATGGCAAATAGCGGAAGTAGAGCCAACCTGGCTGCCATTGTACTTGCAAGGTTGTCAAGATAAGGCGCTGGTACATTTTAGTCCCTGTGAGTTCGAAAATATTGAGTTAGAACATGACCTCAGTAGTTATGATTTACCGCTTGCTGTGTTTGCTAAACAACTTAATAATGAGCCTTTCACCATGCTTCAAGGGAGTTATGCTCCTGTCAAAAAGTCATCGACACAGTGGTTGACGTGGCGTGCGCCGGCAATTGCCGCAAGTATTGCATTGGTATTTAGTTTATCGCTAAAGGGGTATCAACTTTATCAATTAGATTCGCAAGTTGCTGCAACCAAAGCAGAAGTTGTCGCAACCTATAAAAAAGCCTTTCCAAATCAAAAAGTGAGACCTCACTTACTTCGTAGCCAGCTTAAAAAGAAAGTTGCCGCTTTGGAACAAGGTGGTGAAGGAGGCTTTTTAGCGCTGTTAGAAACATTGTCGCCGACCTTTAAAAGTGTTGAGGGTTTTCAACCTGAATCAGTGCGCTTTGACGTAAAGCGTGGTGAAATTCGCTTACGTGCCAGCGCAAAAGACTTTCAAAGTTTTAATAAGGTTAAGCAGAGCTTAGAAGCGATGGCGCTGAGTGTTGAGCAGGGGTCATTGAATAATGCTGATGACGTGGTTGTTGGTGAGCTTAAGATTAAGGGCAAGGTATGAAACAATTAACTGAATCTTGGCAAAACTTAAAGCCTAATGAGCAACTGTTAATTAAAATCGCGGGCGCTGTTTTTGTTGTCTTTTTTATTCACTTTGCCATTTTTACGCCAATTAATAGTAAAATTGATAAAGCCGAAAAAGAACTTAAAAAACAACAAGATTTAGTTCAGTATGTTGCCGACAGTGTAGCAAAAATTAAAGCAAGTGGGCAGCGAGCGAATACATCGAATGCGAGCTTAACGCAAGTGATTAACCGCACGAGTGGTCGTTACCAGATTGGCATTAGTAAAATGCAGCCAAAGGACAATACTGTTCGCCTGACGTTAGAACAAGTAAAGTTTAACAACCTAGTTCAATGGTTAGAGCACTTAGTTTCAACGCAAGGTGTTGTCATTAATAGTATTGATATTAATAAAGCAGATGCCGGCGGTTTTGTTACTGTGAGTCGCCTTGTATTAGAGAAATAAAATGAAGAAGCTGTTTGGTTTAAGTATATTATTTATTGTCGCTTTCATGGTATTTTTAGTGGCTTTAATGCCTGCCTCAATTGCTTTGCAGTTGGCGTCAACGTATCTACCGAAGCAATTACAAATAGGTGAAGTCGGTGGCACAATATGGCAAGGAAATGCGAGTGCTGTGCGCTATCAGCAACATACATTTAAAAAAGTAAACTGGGATATTACGCCACTGGGTTTATTAACGGGTTCTGTGAAAGGTGAATTCAAACTGGGTGCTGTGAGAGAATTTGATGCGCCTTATGGCAAAGGTTCGTTTACCTATGGCTTAACTGATAACGCGCTAGCACTCGATAATACACAATTACGTGCGCAAGCTGAGTCGGTCATCGCGGCGTTAAATTTGCCGATGCCACTTAAAACAAAGGGGCAAATTCAGCTTAATTTAGCAAGTGCTGCAACCGGAGAGCCGTATTGCGATGTACTAACAGGATCTATTAGAACTAATAATATTTCTGTGCAAGGGTTACAAGGCTGGATTGATATTGAGCAGATTAACGGCAAATTATCTTGTAAAAGCGGCGCAGTTGCATTGAGTGTCACTGAAAAGAACCCATTGGGGCTGCAATTAGAAGCGGAAATGGGTAAAGGCGGTGCGAAAGTATCGGGTTTTGTTAAACCTGATGCGACCATGCCAAAACAAGTCCATGATGCCGTTAAGTTTTTAGGCCGTCCTGATCAATCGGGTCGTTATCCTCTAAGGTTCTAATATGAACAGTGCTGAATATACTACGAGTGAGCGAGCTCAGTTAGCTACTTGGCTAGAAGATCCGTCACGCGCGGGTAATACGATGAGCATTGCTGAGCTGGAAGGTTTTTTATTTGCTCTCGTTTGTGCACCCGAGCCTATCCCTGAACAAGAGTGGCTCGCTGAAGTACTAAATCAAGGTGTTGAAAATCTAGAAGAAAGCGAGCTATTTGCGCTGATGGCGTTTCACAATGATGTAAGCAATCGGGTTTTTGAAACAGGTTATAAAGTGACGGATGTGATACCGATTGCCGATGAACCAGCCGCTAATTTTTTAGCAGATTCGATGCTACACTTGTGGTCGCTAGGCTTTGCGAAAGGTTTGGCATTTTTTATCGAGCCTGTGTTGAGTGCGCCTAATTTAGCGGATGAATTACGTGAAGCTTTGGTGATGACATTGGGTCATTTATGCTTTTTTTCAGATTTAGAAAACCCTGCGGAGCATGCTGAGGCGGTTCTGCCAACGCTCAATGATTTTACCTTAGGTTTTGCTGCATTAATCGAAACGGTTGTGCTGGATGCTGGCTTAGCAGGTGAAGACGACTGGTAAGTCAGTCGTCACTATTTTTGTTAATTCGTCTCTAGTTCGATACGTGTACAGCCCTGCTTGCAAGTCGCGACGGCTGTCTTGCTATCATCATCGAAGGTGACTTGGATAAGCTGATTACAAGTCTCGCAAAGAACTTCTTTTCCTGCCAATATCGTTTTAAGTTGGCGCTTTTGTGAATTAAAAGACTGTGAAAATTTTTTGTTGAGTTGATCAAAGTCCATTACTTTTTATACTCAGCTATTTTATTGCTAATCACTTTACATACCTGTCGTAAATCGTCGCCATAGAAATAACTATTTAACTCTCCCTGATCGCAAAAGCGTGATTTGAAGGCACTCATCGAATTGTTGGTTTTAAGTTGTTCTGCTAAATGATCTTTTTGGTTTTGGCCTAAGCGCAGTTTATCTATGATCTCTCGGTATGCATGTTTGGCTGCTTGATCTCGCTTTATCTCTCCTGATTCGCTTAGCATATTCATAAAGTTATCGAAAAACTTTTGTCGTGGTTTTGCTATGCTCGGGTGGTCGACACTGACCAAAATTAGAATAATAAGGACCAATAAGAAATAGTTTTTCATAATTTTTATAGCTTCTTTGATCTAGTTAGTGGTGATTATGGCTCTAGTTTAATAAAATGCGTTTAGTTAAGTAAAGGCTACACTTAATTTATTCCTGCAAGATATAAAATACTAGCCATTGTTATCCAGGGGCGTTATGGACAAGCAAATCAAAGTAAAAAATATTCCGAGTGAAGTTAAGGTTCATAAGCCTGCGTCACAGCAATACGATCGCTTCAATCCGAGAAATCGAATTTACGTTCGTGCAGTGACGGGGTTGCATCAAATGCTGAGGCAGCGGCTCGGATTTATTGCGATGCTGAGTTTTATGCTATTGCCTTGGTTAAATTTTAACGAACAACAAGCTATCTTGTTTGATATTTTTAATCAGCAATTTACCATTTTTGGGCTCACCTTGTGGCCACAGGATTTAACTATTCTAGCCTGGCTATTTATTATTGGCGCGTTTGCGCTGTTTTTAGTGACGACATTCTACGGGCGGGTGTGGTGCGGTTATATGTGTCCGCAAACTGTTTGGACCTTTATTTTTATTTGGTTTGAAGAGCGCATTGAAGGCAGTGCTAATCAGCGCAAAAAGCTTGATCAGCGTAAAATGGATTTTGATAAGTTTTGGCGCAAATCGCTCAAACACACAAGTTGGGTCTTATTCTCTTTGTTTACGTCACTCACTTTTGCCGGTTATTTCACGCCAATACGTGACTTAATGGTTGATTTTTTTACCTTTGAAGCAAGTGCTTATGCGGTTGGCTCGGTACTTTTCTTCACGTTTTGTACCTATGGTAATGCAGGTTGGATGCGTGAAATTATGTGTTTGCACATGTGTCCGTATTCGCGTTTTCAGTCAGCAATGTTTGATAAAGATACCTTTACAGTGGCCTACGATGCAGCGCGAGGTGAAAATCGCGGTCCGCGCGGCCGTAAACAAGATCCAAAAGCATTAGGTTTAGGTGACTGTATCGATTGCAGTTTATGTGTACAAGTTTGTCCAACAGGTATTGATATTCGTAACGGCCTGCAATATGAATGTATTAATTGTGGTGCATGTATTGATGCCTGTGATGGTGTAATGGAAAAAATGAAGTATGACAAAGGGCTCATCTCGTACACAACAGAGCGCAACTTAGAGTCAGCTAAAAAGACTCATGTTTTGCGACCTAAACTGATTGGCTATAGCGTTGTACTACTGGTTATGTGTGGCATTCTCGCGGCTGATATTATGACGCGGATGCCGATGGATCTTGATATCATTCGTGATCGCAACCAATTATTTAGAATTAATAATGAAGGGTTAGTTGAAAATACTTATACGCTCAAAGTATTGAATAAGTCGCAGCAGGTTCAACGTTATCAAATTAGCGTTGAAGGGTTAGATCAATTTGAAGTTTTAGGAAAAACAGAGTTTGATGTAAATTCGGGCGAATCATATAGCGTTCCGCTGTCGATTGTGGTTGACCCTTATGATTTGAAACGGCCTGTCACTGAGTTTAACTTTGTGTTGCAACCTGTAACGGATCCCTCAACTCAGCTTGCTCAACCAAGTAACTTTTTTAAAGGTCGCTAGCACTTAAAGTCAGCCCAATACACATGTATTGGGCATGTGAAACTAAAATGATTACCCAGTTCTAAGTTGATTGCTATACAATCGTGTTTACTGTTAGCAATTAACTGACCTGTGGTAGTAATGAGCGAGTATTTATTTAGTAATTTAACGCCGGACTTAATTTTAGATGCAATAGAGAGCTTGGGTATTTACCCTGAGTCTGGGTTGCTTGCTTTAAATAGCTATGAAAACCGTGTGTATCAGTTTTTAGCGGATGATGGTCAACGTTACGTTGCAAAATTCTATCGTCCACAGCGCTGGACTAATGCGCAAATTCAAGAAGAGCATGATTTTTCTCATCAGCTAGAGACTGCCGAAATACCGATTGCAGCTCCGTTAAACTTTGACAATAAAACACTGTTTAACTATCAAGGATATCGATTTGCGCTGTTTAACAGTGTCGGTGGACGTATTTTTGAAGTTGATAACTTAGATCAACTCGAGGTATTAGGTCGATTTATAGGGCGCTTGCATCAAGAAGGGCAAAAAGCTCCATTTAAATATCGCCCACAACTTTCGACAGAAGAGTTTTTAATTAACGCTAAAGAAAATATTCTGCAATCCGATTTAGTGTCTCACGCTATGTTACTTCCTTTTACCACTGTATTAGATCAAGTCAGTGAGCTTACCTTTGAAAAATATGTTCCGTTTAACGAGATCCGCTTGCATGGGGACTGTCATGCAGGCAATATTCTATGGACAGGCGAAGAACTGATGTTTGTTGACCTTGATGATGCTCGTCAGGGGCCAGCAATTCAAGATTTGTGGATGATGCTAAGTGGCGATCGTGCCAATCAAACACTGCAGTTAGACACCTTATTGTGTGCCTATCAAGAGTTTTGCGATTTTGATTATCGCGAATTGCAATTGATTGAGCCACTTAGAGCGATGCGTATGATTAATTATATGGGGTGGCTAGCAAAAAGATGGCATGACCCTGCATTTCAGCGGAACTTTTCGTGGTTTGCTTCAGACAAATACTGGGAGCAACAGGTTCTCGCGCTAAAAGAACAACTTGCGGCTTTACATGAGCCCGCATTAACATTAACACCATAAGAGTACATAATGATTAAATATACTAAATTACTACTTATATTTTTGTTTTTACCTCTTGTCGCTTGTGCTGAGAAGTCAGCCTTTGAAGAAGACAAGCACTATACAGTGATTACCACTGAGCGATCAGCAAAACCACAAGTTACCGAGTTTTTCTCATATTTTTGTCCGCACTGCGCAAAGTTTGAAGGTGTTGCACAACGTCTAGACAAAGAGCTTGCTCCAGGTGTTTTTGTTAAGAATCATGTGAATTTTATGCGTAGTTCTCCAACAGAAGCGCAAAGTGCACTGTCAATGGGCTACATAATCGCAAAGCAGCTTGGTAAGGGTGATATTGCGAGTAATGCGATATTTTCTTATATCCACAATCAACGTGGTCACGTTGCAACACTAAAAGATGTTCGCAGTATGTTTCTTGTTAATGATGTGATGACAGGCGAAGAGTTTGACCGATTATCTACTTCGGTTGTTGTTAATGGTCAGCAACAATATATGGTTGAACAGCAGGATCGTTTTGCTAAATTGGGTGCATTAAACTCAGTGCCAACCTTTATTGTTAATGATATCTATAAGTTAGATATTTCATCGGTGAGCTCTTATGAAGAATTAAAAGCGCTAATCGATTACTTATTAGAAAAATAGTTTAATTCTGGAGAAGAAGAATGAAAATGTTAGTAAAAGCTTCGTTGTTGGCATTAATGATGCCTGTGATTGCCTTAGCTAATCAGTTTAAAGAAGGCGTGCACTATGAAGTGATTTCAGATAGAGCAACAACGACGCCACAAGTGAATGAGTTTTTCTCTTTCTATTGTCCAGCGTGTAACAATATGGAAAACGTACTTATTGACGTTAAGCCATTGCTTAATAAAGAAGTAAAGTTTAAAAAGACGCATGTTAACTTTATGGGTGGACGCTCAAAAGAAAATCAAGAGATGTTGTCTCAAGCGCTTGCTGTTGCAGAAGCGTTTCCGCAAAAAGACAAAATTATTGCCGGACTATTTAAGCATATTCATGGTGAGCGCAAGTCAATTAATGAACTCGCTGACGTGAAAGATATATTTGTTGCGCAAGGCGTTGAAGAAGCTAAATTTGACAAGTATTTTAAGAGTTTCAGTATCCGTACTAAAGCGAAAAAAATGCAGAAAGACCAAGAATTCTTTAAAGGAAAAGGTGCTCTAAAAGGCGTACCAACATTTATTGTTAATGGTAAGTATAAACTTAACGTTGGTGGTAAAAATGGTGTGCGTAGCCCAGAAGATATGGCAAGCCTTATTAACTTCTTAGCGACTAAGTAGTAAAAAATAGTATGCGGCCTGATTGATTCCAATAGGCCGCTTTTTAATTAATACAGTAACCTTGATTGTGCACTGTTTTTATAACGTGTTCCCCATACCCCGCCTCACATAGTTTACGTCGAATATTACACATATGCATATCAATCGTTTGATTCAGTTGATTGAGTGGCTTGCGCAACGCGTGAAGCTGTAATTCTTGTTTAGCAACAACATTGCCCTTAAGTTCGAATAAATAAGCAATGAGCTTTTTCTCGGTCTTGGTTAATGTGAGCTTCTCGATTGTGACCGAGGTTAGTACAGGTGTATCACAGGATAAGTGCATGATCTGTTGTATTTGTTGGCCAATGTCTAAGTCTGAGCTTATGACGATGTGATCTTGCTCTAGCTGATCAGTAATCATCACAGTTTTAATTGAAAATGTATCTTTCACGTAATTAAGTAACTGTTCTTGCTCGATTGACGCTAGGTGTTGGTCGGCGATGACGAGGTCTATATTTTGTGTGGCGGCGATAAACAGCGCATCCTGGCCATCGGCGCTATTGAATAACGTATGTTCCGTGTTACTCAATTGTGTGTCTAATTGTCGAACTAATTGTGTGTTTGATGAAGCTAATAGTATGCTCATAAAATCAAATTGATAATAATTCTCATTTCGCTATTCTAGGCGAGAAAATTGTTTTTTCCAAGTGCAATTTAAGTTTAATGTTAAATGATCTAATTCATTTTAAGATTGATTAAGAACAATAAATAGGTGTGCGATGCTGGAAAAATAACCTTCATGTGCTTCACTTAGATTATATAACCGCGCATGGAATAACAAAATGGCAGCTGAGCAAAGGCAAATCGTTGTATTCGATAGTAATGAATCTGAATTAATCTCCACTAAAAAATGCATTGAATATATTTGGGCAGGTCCAATTTTGTGTGAAACAAAATTAGAAGCGACCCAACCGCTGCTCGTAAATAGTAAAAGTGATGATATTTTTGTTTTTTGTTATGAATCTTTTATTGGGGTTGATATTGCCAGCTGGCTATTAGGAACCGGTTTTAAAGGCCGCCTAATTCTGATGCGCCGCACTCACGATGAACTTCCTGCGTTTTTACCCTGTGAGTTGTTAAAGGTCGTACAAAAACCCGCTAAGTTGCACGATTTTAGTGATGTTATAAGTAATACTGCGGCAACACAATCCAAAGAGTCTAGCTTTACAAAAGAATTGATTGAAACGGTTCTTGATCGGCGTGACGCATTTTATCTCGAATTTCAGCCTCAGTATCGTGCCCAGACTGAAAAACTATGGGGTTTTGAGTGCTTTGCGCGGTTCCAGCATTTGGGTGAAAAGCTTGAAACAAGAAAAGTACTAAGTGCGATTGCTGAATTCAACTTAATGGAAACATTTTCTCGCGTCTTTTTTGCGCGATTAGGCGAATTATTGCCTGCTTTTAGCGGTGTGCATTTATCAATTAACTTTTCTCTTTACGATGTTGAAAACTTTGATCTGTTATCTGTTGTTAAAAAGAATTTTGATAATACGAGTATCAATCCGGAAAAAATTGTTTTTGAGTTCTCATACTTAGCGTATTTTTCGTCAAAAACGCGTGCAATAAACTTACTGACAACATTAAAGTCAGAAGGGTTCCAGCTTGCAATTGAAGATGGAACGGCCTTAGTAGGCAAACTGGAAAAGCTGCCGTTAATGATCGACGAAGTAAAATTGCCCATTAGTCAGTTAACCGGTGAGAATATGTTTCAGCACCACCGCGAAATAAGTAATTTAGCGCATCGTATGGATGTACGTATTGTGATGACAAAAGTGGAACGCTATCAAGATGTGAAAATGGCAGCGAGCGTTGCGCCAAACTCAATTGTACAAGGTTATTATTTGGCACCGCCTGTATCCATTGAGCATGTGTTTGAACTATTGCAGGCAAATCATTCTGGCTAAATTGAAATTAGCGTTAGCTATGTTGTAAGTGAGCAATAAGCTGGTTAATTATTTTAATTTTCAAGCTGTGGTGAATTTATTTTTCTTACTAGCCTTCTATATTGATTTTTATTTTCTTTAAAATGTTTGTTTTATTCGCTTTGTTGAATAATTTATGCTTGTTTTGTTTTTTTTCAAGTGGTACAAATAGCGTCAATTAAAGGTACTAGACAAAATTATGAACACAATGAATAACACACTACTCATTAACCTCCTACTCCTGAATCGATCGGGCGGGTGATGTGTGCATTGTGCAAAGACTAACAAACCCCGCTCTTAGCGGGGTTTTTTTATATGTGGCCAACAGGGGCGATTATGAGTGACAAGATTTGGATATTTGATACCACCTTACGTGACGGTGAGCAGGCACTAAAAGCAAGTTTAACAGAAGATGACAAAATTCAGCTTGCCCACACAATTAGTCGCCTTAATGTGGATGTGATGGAAGTTGGCTTTCCAGTGTCTAGTCCTGCTGATTTTCGGGCTGTTGAACGGATCGCAAATGAAGTACGCGGACCCATTATTTGTGGTTTAGCACGCGCTGTTGAAAAAGATATCGAAGCATGTGGGCTTGCTCTAAAAGGTGCTGAGCAAAGCCGTATTCACACATTTATTGCAACGAGCCCGTTACATCTTGAGCACAAGTTACGTATGAGTTTAGATCAGGCGACTGAAATGGCGGTACGCTCTATCAAGCAAGCACGCCGATATACAGATGATGTTGAATTTTCATGTGAAGATGCGGGGCGCACTCCGCATGATGATTTATGCCGTATTGTGGAAGCTGCTATTGCAGCTGGTGCGGGCACGATTAACTTGCCGGATACCGTTGGTTATGTCACTCCTGACGAGTACGCGGCAATGATCCATCATTTAAAAAATAATGTGCCTAATATCGACAAGGCACGTTTAAGTGTGCATTGCCATAATGATCTAGGGCTTGCCGTTGCTAATTCAATTGCTGCCGTGCAAGCGGGCGCGAGACAGATTGAATGCACTGTAAATGGTATCGGTGAACGCGCGGGTAATTGTTCAATGGAAGAAGTCGCGATGATTTTAAAGATGCGCCAAGATCATCTGCAGTTACATACGGATATTTGCAGCGAAGAAATATATCGTGCGTCACGTCAAGTTAGTCAAATCTGCAATATGCCAGTCCAACCTAATAAAGCGATTGTCGGCGAAAACGCATTTGCTCACAGTTCAGGAATACATCAAGACGGTGTACTTAAAGCACAGAACACATATGAAATCATGGCACCAGAAACCGTTGGCGTGCCTAATAATCAGCTTAATATGACATCGCGCTCAGGCCGTCATGTTATTCAGCATCGGTTGAGTGAGTTAGGTTATCAAAGCGATGACTATGATATGGACACCTTGTATCAAAGCTTCTTAGCACTTGCTGATCAAAAGGGCACAGTCTACGACTATGACTTAGAAGCAATGATTTACTTTAGTAATCAAAGTGATGAGCATGATTTTTATCAACTGTCATTTGTTCATGCCACATCAAACTCGCAGGCGGTTGCCAGTAGTACCGTCGGCCTTAAAGTTAATGGTGTGGAACATACTGAAGCAGCAACAGGGAATGGCCCAGTCGAAGCATCATACAAAGCAATTAAACGCATCACCAATATGGATATCGAAATAATTGAATATAACTTAGATGCAACGGGTCAGGGTGAAGGATCACTCGGGCAAGTGGATATCATTGCAAAATACCAAGGTCGCCAATATCACGGTGCCGGTCTTGCGGCAGATATTGTCGAAGCATCAACACGGGCATTAATTCGCGTGCATAACTTAATCTATCGCGCACAACAAGTATCAGATTTAAAACAACAGAGGAAAGCAGGATGAGTCAGCAATCGTTTAATATCGCTGTATTAGCAGGAGATGGCATCGGTCCAGAGGTTATGGCCGAAGCAATTCGAGTATTGGATAAGGTTAGCGACAAGTTTGATTTTAAACTAAACCTCACTCATCACGCGATTGGCGGTGCGGCAATTGATCAATTTGGCGTTGCCTTGCCTGAGCCAACATTGGCTGCATGTGAAGCGGCTTCGGCAATATTATTTGGTTCGGTGGGCGGTCCTAAATGGGAAAAGTTACCACCACATGAGCAACCAGAACGCGCCTCACTACTTCCTTTGCGTAAGCATTTTAATTTGTTTTGTAATTTACGTCCGGCGCAATTGCTACCAGCCCTGAGTGCGGCATCGCCACTACGTGCTGATATTAGTGAAAAAGGCTTTGATATTTTGTGTGTGCGCGAATTAACAGGCGGTATTTATTTTGGTGAAAAGGGCCGAGAAGGGTCGGGTCAAGATGAATATGCTTTTGATACCCAAAAATATTCAAGGGCTGAAATTGAACGTATCGCGCGCTTTGCATTTGAGGCGGCAAAACTTCGCAGCAATAAAGTAACCTCAGTTGATAAAGCAAATGTACTGGCGTCGAGTGTGCTTTGGCGCGAGGTAGTGACTGACGTTAGTAAAGACTATCCAAGTGTTGAACTTGATTATATTTATATCGATAACGCAACAATGCAATTGGTTAAAGAACCAAGTCAGTTTGATGTATTACTTTGTGACAATCTATTTGGTGATATTTTGTCAGATGAATGTGCCATGATCACCGGTTCTATGGGGTTATTACCGTCAGCGAGTTTAAATCAAACAGGCTTTGGATTGTACGAGCCAGCGGGTGGATCAGCCCCTGATATTGCAGGTAAAGGCATTGCCAACCCAATTGCACAGATTTTAAGTGCGGCATTGATGTTACGTTATTCATTAAAACAGGAAGAAGCAGCACGAGCAATTGAAAAGGCGGTCGCTGAAGCGGTTGCGGCAGGTGTCGGTACTCCTGATATCTACCCAACATCGGGATACACAACACGTGATGTGGCAAGTGCCATTATTGATCGCATTTAACCAAACTGGAAACCGTCACCCAGTCTTTTAAGAGGGAATCATTGTGGCTCAAACCTTATACGATAAAATTTGGCAAGCACATAAGATCAAAGCAATTAATGAGCAGAGTGATCTGCTATACATAGATCGTCACTTAGTTCACGAAGTGACTTCGCCACAGGCGTTTGCGGGACTTAGAGAAGCAAATCGCAAAGTTCGTCGACCTGATAAAACATTTGCGACTATGGATCATAATGTATCAACACAGAGTCGCTCACTTGATGCGGCAAGTGAAGTATCAAAGAATCAATTAATGGCACTTAAGCAAAACTGTGAAGAGTTTGGCGTGCCTTTATACGACTTGAATTCAATTAATCAGGGTATCGTGCATGTAATGGGGCCGGAGCAGGGAATTACCTTACCGGGCACGACCATTGTATGCGGCGATAGCCATACCTCGACACACGGTGCATTTGGTGCGCTGGCCCATGGTATCGGGACATCGGAAGTAGAGCATGTACTTGCAACGCAAACGCTTCAGCAGAAAAAAGCAAAAAGCTTAAAAATTCAAATTAATGGCGAGCTAAAGCCAGGTGTTACAGCCAAAGATATGATTTTGGCGGTTATCGGCGAATTGGGTACTGCTGGTGGTACAGGGTATGTCGCTGAATTTTGTGGCTCAGCAATCGAATCGCTTTCAATGGAAGCGCGTATGACCTTGTGTAATATGAGCATTGAAATGGGGGCGAAGGCGGGCCTTATTGCGCCTGATCAAGTGACGTATGGTTACTTAAATGGGCGTCCATTTGCGCCAAAAGGTGATGACTGGGATGCCGCATTAACGTATTGGCAAACATTACACAGTGATGATGATGCTGAGTTTGATTTGAGCATTGTAATTGATTCAAACACGATTCAACCTCAAGTGACTTGGGGCACGAGCCCTGAACAGGTTATTGGTATAAATGAAGTGATCCCAGATCCTGAACAAGAGAGCGACCTTATTAAGGCCGATTCGATTCGCCGTGCCTTGACTTATATGGACTTGAAACCAGGTCAACGTATTGCTGATGTAGCGGTCGACACTGTGTTTATTGGTAGTTGTACCAACAGTCGAATTGAAGACTTGCGGGCTGCAGCGACATTGGTTGCTGGCAAGCAGGTTGCCCAAGGAGTGCAAGCGCTGATTGTACCGGGTTCTGGGTTAGTGAAACAACAAGCTGAGCAAGAAGGATTGGCAGAGATTTTTAAACAAGCAGGTTTTGAGTGGCGTGAACCGGGTTGCTCTATGTGTTTGGCGATGAATGATGACAGATTAGAGTTTGGCAAACGCTGTGCGTCAACTTCAAACCGCAATTTTGAAGGGCGCCAAGGCCGCGGCGGCCGTACGCACTTAGTGAGTCCAGCAATGGCGGCTGCAGCTGCAATCGCAGGTAAATTTGTTGATATTAGAGGAGAAGCATAATGGCTATTTTTCACAGTGGACTTGTTGCGCCTCTCGATAAAAATAATGTCGATACAGATCAGATAATTCCAAAACAGTTCTTAACCTCAACCAGCCGCGATGGTTTTGATAAGGCGCTCTTTTATGATTGGCGTTATTTGGACAATGGTGAGGTGAATCCGGACTTTATTTTAAATGAACAAAAATACCAAGGCGCCAGCATATTACTGACGCGTGATAACTTTGGTTGTGGTTCGTCTAGGGAGCACGCGCCGTGGGCATTAAAACAATATGGCTTTACAGTGATTTTGGCGCAAAGTTTTGCCGATATCTTTTTCAATAACTGTATGAATAACCAAATGCTTGCGATTGCGCTTCCCGCGGCGACGCTCGACGTATTATTTGATGTGGCGGCCAGTCATGAACAAGTAAATGCGCAAATCGATCTCGAAAATCAAGTGATCCGCAGCGAGCAATTTGCTGATATCCACTTTGAAATTCGTGCCGATATCAAACAACGATTGCTTTCTGGTCTTGATTTTATCGGCGTTACAGAAACAATGAATCAAGATATTGATGCGTTTGAAGCAAATTTGGCAAGCCAGCGTGCTTGGCAATAAGTTATTTGCCTATATATTGCGCATAGTCATGCGCAATATATTATCTCTTTATACCATTTAACAAACTCGACTCACCAAAATACGTTTTTTTGTTTACAATATACATATCATAAATTCCCCTGTTTATATTTCTTTATGGATTCTTTATTACATTGGTTTGATTTGCTTGGCGTGGCGGTATTTGCCATTTCAGGTACGTTAGTGGCATATCGTAAAAAGCTAGACGGCTTTGGTGTGGTAATGCTGGCGTCAGTGACCGCTATCGGCGGTGGCACAATTCGCGATTTGATTTTAGATGCCCCTGTTTTTTGGTTAAGGGATTCGACCTATTTGATTTCGATCTTGGTTGCCGCATTCATATCTATCGTTTGGTTAAATAAACAAAAACGTTTTCCACAAATTGCACTAGAGATTGCCGACTCGCTTGGTCTTGCTTTTTTTGTGGTGATGGGCACACAAAAAGCACTCGATTATGGGATGCCTGACATGACCGCTGTGGTGATGGGTACATTTACCGGGTGTTTTGGCGGCATGCTTCGAGACGTACTCGCGCGGTCTATGCCTATGGTGCTCAAAAGTGAGCTTTATGCGACAACCTGTATTGTTGGCGGTATTTTATATACACAAAGCCTATCATTGGGGTTTGATACACCTGTGGCAATGGTTTTAGGCATGACTGGTACGTTAGGCTTACGTGCCGGAGCGATTAAGTGGGGTTGGAGCCTGCCTGTTTTTACTTATAAAAAATAATTAGTTAGTCACTTTATAAATAAAGTGACTCGCGCTAGACTAAAGGGAGTACCAATTTAGGGACAAAGGAATGTCATTAGCTCGAGTTTGTTGCCGTGCTCAAGTGGGAATTGAAGCACCACTGGTCACCATTGAAGTGCATATCACCCACGGTCTGCCTTCTTTTTCAATTGTGGGTTTTTATGCCGTAAGTGTGTTTTGAAAAATATAGTGGTGTGTGTATTAACTTTTTCATTTCTTGGTCAATGAGTCTGGAAATCCAAACGAGTATAAACGTTTCGATTGGGGGCGTTGGATTGATAGGAATTCAGACTGCTGAAATACTGGGGCAGAAATTCTTATTGAACGTTCTGTAATTAAAGTTGAGTTTGGAAAAAATAATGGTTGTATTGTCCGTAAAGAAAAATGGTTTGGAGCGTGTGCTCCCTTATACAGCTTTATAAGCATCAATGTGTGACGCCAATCCTACTCTCTGTATAACACAGCTTTAGCCTAAGTTCACAATTATACTTATCTATATTGCAGTATTGACATAGAGCAAGTTGCAGTAAAGTATTTTTGCTAATTTTTTGAACATCCTTTAATGTTATAAATATTCTGAAAAATAAAGGATTAGTATGAAGAATCTAATATTTACCACACTAAGTTTAGCTACACTCATGGTTTCTTCTTGTGCTTTTGGAGTCGACGGTTATAAAGACTTGAAGTTTGGTATGAGTAAGAAACAAGTTTTTTCTAAGAATATTTGTTCGTTTCATGAGGGGGAATCAGGCCTGTCAGGTCTGGATTTTTACTATTGTGAAGACCTACCTTTTGGAGGTAAAAGTGCCTATGCAGAAATATATTTCATAAACGATAATCTGCAGAGAGTTCTAGTAACCGCTGACCCTAATTCCACCGAAGGCTTGGTAACTGCGTTGCGAAAAAAGTATGGTGATGTTAGTAGTATGTCCACCCAACGTGAATTGGAAGATGTTGATAGATACCCTAATAAATCAGCTTTTATTGCGTTTGATAACAACACTGTTTATATATACTTTACTTCAAATGAAAATCACAATTTAGATGTGTTTCTTCTCTACACCACCCCAGAATATGATGTTGATATAATGATGCTGCAAGCAAAGACATTGAGTGACGACTTATAGATTATTATTGATATTCAACACTGAGGTAATGAAGAAAGAAACACTGCTCTCTTTGCTGTGCTGTAAAAATATCTAAAAAATAGCTTTACGCCACAGCAAGACTGAACAAATGACACCAGCCCAAAATATCGCCCCCATATCTTTAGGGAAATATCAGTATCACTACCCATCAGTTTTAGAGGGTCTATTAAGGGTATGGTCTAAATGTAGGTTTTATCCTTTCCAATTCACTGGCTAGCAGCTTTGTTTTCTACTTGACCCCCACTTTAAATAGAATTATATTTGAACCCTATCTAAAATAGATGATGAGAGGGGCGTATGGAAAAGTTTATATATTCGAGAGTAAGCACTGTTGAACAGAACGTAGAACAACAAACAAAGTTATTGCGTGAAGCTTACCCCGATGTGAGTGAGGTTTTTGAGGACAAGTTTTCAGGTAAAGAGGTGGATAGGCCTGAGCTTAATAGATTGAAAGATAAAGTGAGGAAAGGAGATATTGTCTATTGCTATGATGTATCTAGACTTGCACGTAATACTAAGGATGCTATTGAATTAGTAGAATTCTTTACTGATAAAGGAGTTAGCTTAGTAGTACATAAGTTAGACAATACTGACATTGCAAGTGGTACGGGTAAGCTAATGTTCACCATGTTAGCGGCATTTGCTGAAATGGAACGTACTAACATGTTAGAGAAGCAAGCCATTGGTATTGAGAGAGCAAAAGCTGAGGGTAAGTACAGAGGTAAGAAAGTGAGCCCTGATACCATTGCTAAGTGTAAGGAAGCATTAGAGCTGGTAGAAAAGATGAAGTACAGTAAGAAGAAGGCTGCAAGCCAAGTAGGTATTGGTGTGAGTACGTTTTATAAGTGGCTTGCTGAGAGAAATAGATAGTTAAGCTATTAAAGGAATATGCATGGAACTTGATCAGATAATTCTTGGTGAGAGAGATATCTCTAATTTTAAATCTACTTTTGAAACTAAAGTTAACCAAATTATAAGGCGTTTGAATACCTGTGAATCTGTATTTGAGGGTTTAATGCTTGCCAATAAACACCCCAAGTATAAATGGGTTAACGAGCATGTGTTTCTGTCTTTAGAAAGCGCTGTAAGTTCGCTGAGATTGCTCGCAGAAGGCCATATTAATGCCGCAGGAAACACTATGAGGATATCGTATGAAGCACTCTGTATGTCTATTTTACTTTCATCTCCTAGAAAGCTCAAAGCTGGTCGTGGTAAAACAGCAAAAGAGATAGACTTTTATTCTAGCTTTATGAGTGAAGATAACTTGGCTAAGGCGCATTTATCTATTGGCATGGTGATACAGAACTCAACAGCCTTAGGATTGGTATCAGGAAATGAGTGGCTAAAGCAGGCTAAAGACTTTTACAATGGATATAGCCATGCATCAAAAATGGTGTTTTCTTCTCTAACACTTGAATCTGGTAAGTCGATTGTAGGAGGTGGGTACAATGAAGAAAAGCAAGATATAGTTTCACAGCATTTAGAATATATCGACAGGCTGGCCATGCAAATGCCAGAACTTATCAAGGAAATTGCTACACGTAACTTAACACTTTCTTAAAAATTAATAATTTTATAAGTTAATCCATTAAATATACACTTATAGAGTTGTTACTCTAAAGTTGTTAACGCTAGGGATGTAAGTAAAGGGCAGTGGATTATCTTCTATATATCTGATAACCCTTATTATTGTTATTATTTTGCATTAGAGGTTACTAATTTTATTTTTTTTTATGTTTTAGCAAAAGATAGGGAATGCGTTCTGTTAAGCAATACACTCTAAATCTATATTTTTATTAGTATGTGACGCAGCAAATCCATGATTGTAAGTCCCTTCACGCACCTTACAAATGTAGCTTACCCACTTCATAGCGTGGTGAATAGATTCAGTCCTATCTCTATACAGTGTTCTAAAATGAGTGTAATTAACTAGCCCTTTGTAATAAATTGACGCTGTGAGCGCCTTTTCCCAAGCTTTTCCTACTAAAGACGGGATACTAAAGGGATTGTTTTTACTCTGGTCTGAAAACAAGTGTAAGTGCCAGTGAGCACCTTTGCACCTCTCAACTTCCTTGCACCATGCATAGTGTAACTTACCACGTTTTTCATTGTTCCAGCGCTTCTTAAGAGCTTTTATAAATGCTTTGAACAATTGAGCATCATTATCTTCATTAGACAAATAAGTGCTTGGTAACTTAAGTGTGAAATGTTGTTGAGCTGTTCGAGTTTGATTGTGAATACAGTTTTGAATTATCCAGTAACAAGACTCAAGACGGTCTGTTATCAAATTATTATGGTTATTAATAGATAGATTCTTGTAAGTATCGGTATTAGATTTGTAGTAGTTATGTCGCTGCATAGCACCTCCTTTTAAATGTTTTGTCTCCTATGAGAAATAAAAAATTAGTGGTTTGAATATGCAATAAAGTAGTTACATAATACTAGCGATCTACTAAATAATTACTTACTACTAGAATATATAGATAAAACAAACCGAGAGTTTAACGGATTAAACAGACTTAACAGCCTTTAGAAACCACGCAGGGTGTGGGATGGTTTGAAAAGTCTAAATTTATAATATAAAGGGGTAAAATGTCTGCGTTAAATTTGTTAAGAGCGGAATCTTAACATGGCCTTATCTTGGTTGTCAACACTTCCATTTCGTACCAGCAATTCAATAGATACAAAATAGTAATTAGAATATCCACAGCTTTTAGTTGCTAATGGTGGCTCTAAGCGCCTGTAACAAGTTTTCTTTTAACCGTTGTTGTTCCTGTTGTATTTTATCTAATTCGGCTTTCTGATGGGATTCAAGAGCTTCTGCTAGTGCTTTATCAAGCCATTCGCTTTCTTTGATTTTAGTATCTTCTGAATAATCTGATTCCACTTGTAGAAGTTTGTCTTTTAATTCTTTGTTACTGACTTTTAATGGCTTTACTAATGCTACCGTGTAGCTGCAGGGAGAAGCACTGCACTTCATAGGCTCTATCGTATACCCACCTTTCAACAAGTCAGGGATAGCTGCACAAAAAGCCTTAAAGCTTGCATAGTGCTTCTTCTCGTAAATACCAGAATTTTTGTACTTTGCTTTAGCTGAATCTAACAATTTATTTAGTTCATCTTGCTTCATGAAAGTTGGCATTTGCTTTTTGAGTGTATCGGTAAGTTGTTTTAACTGTTTGTCTGAAATCATACTGTTTTATCCTTTTTGTTTTAACGTATTAAATAGGGGGGAGAGATATGCCAAAATTGGCATTTTAGGGCTTGTATTTAGTGGGCTGTAGACGAATTGACACCCTTAGTGATACCCAAGGTAGTGGTGGGGTGTTCAATTAGAGATTGTTCGCTGCTTTTAGTCTTCTAATATTGCTTCTAGAAACGTCTAATCTGTCTGCAACGTTATTAATTGACAGACCCTTGTTGAGCAATTCAATTGCTTGTTGTTTTTCTTCGGATGACAGGCGTTTGTATGCCTTCTTTTCGACCTGCTGCTTTGAAAGCTTATCTATGTAATGTGTGAGAATGAAATCTGACGATGATGTAGAAACTAACGTATAACTAAGCCCATCTTGTAGGGCTGGTGTGCCTTTGAAAAAATGTTGATTGATATCGTCTAAGCTGCCAGCTATCAATCTGACTCTTTCGTTATTGTGTACCCGCACTAAGGCAAGGTCTTTGCCCTCTGCATTACTGACTAAATAATATTTATTATTGCTCAAATTATTGCCCCTGCTGATTCATATATTCTTGTTGTAATTGCTTGTTAATCTTCTTTCTAAACTTGTAAAAGCTTTGAACTAATGATGCTGTTTTAGCTGGTGAATGCCCTTTTGCATATTTGTACAAGTCGTTGATAGTTCCACCTGCTAAGATGAGTTCGATTAGTTCTAAGCTTGTTTTGCTAGAAGGGTTAATGTTGTGAAACATAGAATACGTTTCGTACTTGAAAGGCATAGAGTCTCCTTGTTTTTATTGGTGTAAATAAAAAGCACAGCAAAACAGCCCTAAACTATGAGGTTGAAAAGTAAATGTTGAAGTTGATTTGCTGTACTGAGAAAAGGTATCTGCGCTTAGTCATTAATAGACAGAAGGTGCGTTCACTAAACACTGATATTGGAAGTGATAAAAGGAATTACCACGTATACAATATATTGTATATTAATTTTGTTAATATTTCAAGGTTTCTATATAAGTGTTGCTTATGTTTCTTGCAAGAACTATATTTTCCGTAAAGTTAGTTGGTGTTGAACATAAATGTTCTCTCATCTGGAAGTTGGGGATGTTCGTAACCATCACCAAACTCTAGGTTTCCATCGTGAGCGACATCTAGATAAAGAGTTCCATCAGGTAAACTACTTGTGACTGCCTGTGAGCGTAAATAAGGACGTTTTAAAGTGAGCAAAAGTGATTGGTCATAACACAGTTTAAGCTTAGCAGTGCAAGGCTTTGATAGCGTGATACGGTAGGTTTTAGATAGGTACTTTTGAAGCCTTGCTGCGTGGACTGGGTGTACCAATAGAGGGGGGATTTCACCCCTAAGGTAACAGTCCATTTCAACACTGTGATTGATGATCGCACCTAGTTCAAAATCAGCGTCTAGGATTGATTGAGATTCTTTTGAGTGAGTGAGTTCAAGTTTTTTATTATTTAGATCCTCTCTTAAAGAGTCTAGCTCTGATTTAATTTCAGCGGCTTCTTCTTCATCCGTACAACCAACAAATACTAAACGATACTGTTTTATTTTGTGCGTTAGATTCTCTATCTCTTTTTCAAGAGCTGGTGTGGTGTCAAGAGTAACAGGTAAGTCTACTGAATTTTTGAGCATCAGGTTTTCAAGAATCATCTTGATATGAAAAATTAGAGTATCATAACGCCATGAATCGGAGAGATTGCAGATACTCCGTTCTTTATCAGGGCAAATAAACACTAGTTGACGGTTGCCTTTGTTTCTGAGTTTACAAGGTTTACCACAAGCGCATACAACAACGTCTTCATAAATATTAAGGGGACGTGATGTTGCAGTGGTGTGTTGTCGGGAAGTTTGACGGAGTTCTTTTAAGGATTGCACCTGTAGAAACTTATCGGTGGGTACTACTTGTGGGTAATAATTTGAAAATGTTTGTTTACCGCGTCCAGACATTTCACCAATGACTTTTCTATCGAATAATATTTTCTGTATGTATGAGCTGTGCCAACCTTTACCATTGAAACTGGGAGTATTTTTTTCATTAAGTTTACGGGCAATACTTACAACACCAGCACCAGCTATGTAAGAATCAAATATGTTTTTTATAATTTCAACACGGTTAGGAATTGGTAGAAACGAATCCGATTTGTCGCAGTAGGTTAACCAGCTCGGGCAAGTTTTAGCAACCTTGTTTAGTTCACCAGCTAATACTTTGTTACGTGTAGCTTGTCGTGATTTCAGTAGACGGCTAGATAATTGCTTGCTGTAGTTGTGAGCTTGTTGAATTTTTGCTTGAAGAACATAAGCATCAACGTTATTGAATGAATCTCGGTTGTATTTTTGATTATCTTCAAGAGTGATGATTGTTACATATTTAAAGAGGTTGAGCAGTAATGTTAGGAAGTCAGCACCATGCAATCGGCCTAATCTGTCTATACTTTCCACCAGTAAATACGAACCTCTAGAAATAAGACCTTTTTCACAGGCAGTTAAGAAATCTTTTAATGCACCACCGTCTTCAATATGTGAACCAGAGTAGCCAGAGATACCTAGGTCATGGAACGTTAGTTCTTGCAACTGGTGATCGGGGTTAACTTTTAAAAAGTTATCTAGCAATTCTTGTTGACGTTCAAGGCTGTTACCTTTTTCTTGGACAGTGCTGCTAAATCTTATGTATGAGTATGATTTCTTCATAACAAAATATATAAAATATGTTGGTTGTAATACCTTACCATGATGGTTTAATAATTTACAATTTCAATTGTGGGGTTGCCTGAAACCTCTGTTAAAGAAGCAAAAGAACGGGTTCGCAGCGCGTTACTGAATAGTCATTTTTCGATGCCAGAACACCGTATTACGGTGAACCTTGCTCCGGCAGATTTGCCCAAGCAAGGTGGGCGATTTGACGTTGCAATCGCAATTGGTATTTTGCTGGCGTCGCAACAACTGGCCTTTTCAGATGTTGATCAATATGAATTTTACGGTGAACTTGCATTAAGTGGTGAAATCCGCGCTGTTAATGGCATTCTACCAATCTTAATGTCGGCCACCGAGCAACAAAAGCACTGCGTCATTCCAATAGGCAACCAAAATGAAGCACAGCTTGTTGCCAATGCGAACTATGTTGTTGCGGCTTCACTGCATAGCTTGTGTTTGATGCTCAACGGCCAACGCGCGCTCGAATTTTCAAGTTCAATTAGTAAACCTGCGTCATTTTATGACTATGATATCGATTTAATTGAAGTTAAAGGGCAATCTCAAGCGAAGCGCGCATTAGAAATTGCTGCGGCAGGTGGTCATCATTTACTTTTTTTGGGCCCTCCCGGTACAGGCAAGTCAATGCTTGCGCAGCGCATGGCAACAATATTGCCTGAACTGACCGAACGTGAAGCCCTACAAACCGCAACAGTGTATTCTATTATTGGCAAAGATATTGATGGCCAACAATGGCGAAAACGCCCATTTCGCAGTCCACACCATACCTGTTCGGCGGTCGCGTTGGTGGGGGGATCGTCAACACCCAAACCCGGCGAAATTAGCTTGGCACACAATGGTGTGTTGTTCTTAGATGAATTAACCGAATTTGAACGTAAAGTAATTGATAGTTTGCGCGAACCACTTGAAACACAAAAAGTGACTATTTCTCGCGCTGCGCAGCAATGCGAATTTCCAGCTAACTTTCAGTTAGTTTGTGCATTAAATCCGAGCCCCACAGGGTGTGACAATGATGGCCGTTCTTCGCCAGACCAAATTCTTAAGTACTTAAATAAAGTATCGGGTCCGTTTATTGACCGCATTGACATGCAAGTTGAACTACCGCGTTTAACAACGGCAGAGCTACAATCACAGGCAACAGGCGAAAGCTCTCAGCAAGTTCGAGAGCGAGTATGCAGAGCACGCAATATGCAGTGGCAACGTCAAGCGAAGTTAAATAGCGATCTTGCTAATCGGGATATTCAACAATACTGCGTATTAAACCAAGAATGTTTATCATTTTTGGCAAAAGTAACGGATAAATTGGCGCTGTCACCGCGCGGTTACCACCGCACAATTAAAGTGGCGCGGACCATTGCAGATTTAAGTGAACGAGAGCAAATTGCTTTGGCTGATTTAAAAGAGGCCGTGGCATATCGTGCGTTTGAACGACTTATAAACAGATTAACCAGATTTTGAAATTTAAGCTATACGCCGTGTTGCGTGGTGATTAACCAGCTGTTAACATGTGAATTGGTGTAATAGTAAAGGAGTAGATATGAAAAAGTTAGCTTTCGTTATTGGCTGTTTGTTTTCCAGTTACGTTTCTGCCGATGCAGATCAGGCTATGGATTTATATCTCAACCAAAATTATGCCGAAGCGTTTGAGCTTTTTAGAATGTCGGCTGAGCTAGGCCATGCCAAAAGTCAATTTAATTTAGGTGTGCAATACTTGCGAGGGCAAGGGGTTAAAGCAGATCCTGTTATGGCGTATAGCTATTTGACCCTTGCACTCGAAAATGGCTTTAAAATGGCTCGCCAAGCACAAAAAACAGTGACACGCCGTTTGACCCCGGAGCAATTAGCGAAAGCTGAAAACATTGCCGCAGACTTTATCGCTAAATATGGCGCTAATGGTTCGGAAAATATAAAACATGCGCTCGTGTTTGACCGTAGTTACAACCCGACGCCAAAACGCACCGAAAATCCAGAAGCTAAATACCCAAGTGGTTTGTTTGATGACGGTGTGCCTGGACTTGCACGTTATATGTTTGATATTGATCGCAATGGTAAAGTGCGAGACCTGCAACTATTGCAATCCTACCCCAGTTCTGAATTTGCACAGAGTGTTGCACAAAAATTAGAAGATTCTCGTTATCAAGTCGTCAAGATTAATGGCACTCTGCGAAAGTTTGCCCAAGGTCAGTTTAGCGGTGTATTTAAACGAACAGATATGCCGCAAGAAACGCGTGATAAACTCGACAAAAAGAAAAAGCAGTTGTTAGGAAAAGCGCGTTCAGGTAACGCTGCGGCGCAAGCTGAACTTGCTGATTTACTAGAGTTAATTAATGATAAGCCAGAGTCAGAATATAGTTTGGTAAGTCGCGACAAAATTGTGAGCGCAGCAAATTTACCGAAAATCCGCCTTGATCAACGCTCAATTGCGCCGTTTTCTCCTAACTCTGCGTTTGCGCAAGAACATTACAATTTGAAGTTTTTAGTGTGGCTGGATGCACAAGGTAATCTGACAAGACAGCAGGCATTCGATATTCATGCAGATGTGCCAAATGCGCTGCGAGAGAGAGCGCTGACCGCGATGTCCAGTTGGCAAGTCGAAATACTATCTAAAGGTAATGTAAAGGCTGAAAACGGGCCTTACATGGCTGAGTTTTATTATAATAATGAAGCCCGAAGTAAAGAATTTTCAAACCATTTGACTCGTTCGCATACAACGTTAAAACCGATTGTCAATCGACCAGAGCTAGAGCAAGCTCGGTATTGGCGTTTACAAGCAGCGCAAGCAGGACATGTAGAAAGTTTGATGTTGTTGGGCGCCAACTGCAATATGACATTGCTTAGTGTAGCGGCCAAGATGCAATATACACCTGCTAAAACACTTGCAGCAAAATGTTTATTAAATCGTGTTACAACGAGTAAAGCACAGTTAGAACAAGCTAAATCATGGTTGTTATCGGCATCAGAAGATGGTGACTATGTTGCGATGCGAGAAATAGCAGGCGTTTATGCTAAACACTCCCATAATCGAGGCGAACTTGAAAGGGCAATTGAACTGGCGACAGCTGCTGGTGATGAAACGGATGATCCATGGGCTTTTGAATATATGGCTGCGGCGTATGCTAAGTTAGGCTTATTTGATGAAGCGATCGATGCGCAAAAAGATGCCATTAAGAAAGGATGGAATCGCGATTATAATGTGGAGCGTTCAGAGCAGCGCCTTGCCGCTTACGAAAATTCAGAATTAGCAGCTTGGTAGCTTACCAGTAAAGCACATAGAAATAGAAAAGGCGGTCAATCCGCCTTTTTTTATCCGAGTGTAAGCATATAACCTTTGCCACGTACAGTGACAATACGTTTTTGGTCTTTCTCGTCACCGAGTTTTTTACGTAGACGCCCGACTAAAACATCAACGGTGCGATCTGCCGGACTCCAATCAGGTTGGCCGATCTCTTCTGACAACTTCTCTCGTGACGTCGCTTTACCAGCATTGCCGATTAATGTAATGAGCACCTTGTGTTCGGCTTCTGTTAGTCTAATTTCGTCACCACCCCCAATAATGAGTGTGCGGTGCTCGGGATGAAGCTTCAAATCAGCGTATTCGATGTAATCGTCATTTTCGTCGTTTTGGAACAGCGCAAGACGTTTTGCCAGTGCGAGTAATCTCAGTTCGAGTTCAAGTAAATCGACAGGTTTACAAATATAGTCGTCAGCACCTTGCGCTAAACCGAGAATACGATCAGCTTGAGAGTCCCGACTTGAAAGCATCACAATACCGATATCTGATATTGTGCCGAGCTCTTTTGCAAGGGCTAAACCGTCTTTCTCAGGCAGTACAATGTCGATAACCGCAAGCTTAATGTCAGGGTTTTCACGCAATAAATTGAGAGCATTGGCACCAGTTGTATCGATTACGAACGAAAAATCACGATTGTCAAAGTGAGTTTGTATTCGTTTAATGAGTAATGAGTCGTCTTCGACCAGCAGTACTTTTATTGGCATATTGAACTTTCCAATGCTTTTTTTTAATAGTATCACCAAAGAGTTATTTGATGAAAAGTAATCATGCGTTAATTTATTTTAAAAAACGCAAAAATAGCGATATAGGGCACAACATGAAGTTGTGCCCTCTGTTATAAATTATTTTTTATTTGGGTACAAATGATTCCACCATTGAGGTTGATCTTTTAAGTACTTATCAAAGTAAGCAAGTTTTGTATTCCACCAGTGAAAACGCTTATCACGGGCGAATATTTGATGATCAGCACCTTTATACTCTACTAATTCAACATCTTGCTCTAATAACTTAAGCGCAGTATACATGTTATGGCTCTCTCCTGGAGGGACATTTGTGTCGGCATCGCCATGAATTAGCAATAATGGCGTAGTTACTTTGTCGGCATGAAACACTGGGCTGTGTTGCGAGTACAACTGCGCATTGTTCCAAGGAAAGCTTAATTTTGACGCTTCACCTGAATATAGGTAGCCCCACCAACCTTGTCCCCAGTAAGATGTGATATTTGAAATTCCCGCATGTGCTATTGAAGCGCTAAACATATCTGTTTTGGTAGCCAATAACATGGTCATAAAGCCGCCATAAGAAGCGCCTAGATTACCGACTTTCTTTGCATCAACAAATGAATACTGATTCAGAAAAGCTTGTGTGCCTTCGATGATATCGTTTGCTGTATACTGGCCCCAAGCATTGACATGCTTAGCTGAAAATTCTTGGCCAAAACCCGTTGCGCCTGTCGGTTGTAACACATAGACCACATAGCCATTCTCAGCCCAAAAATTAAATGGGTAGCGACCAGTAAATCCACGTGTCACAGGAGATGTACCGCCATAGTAATAGACGAGGGCTGGGTACTTTTTAGATTTGTCTAATTTAGTTGGCAAATAAACTCGGCCATGAATTTCAACGTCGTCACTGTTGGTAAAGTTAAACTCTTCGAGTTTAGGAATGCGTGTATTTTTATAGGCTAATGATTGAGAGTTCCACAGCGTTTTTACATTTTTGGCAGTTAATTTTGATTTAAAGCCGACTTGTTGTGGTGTTGATGCCGTGGTACCAGCGAAAACAATACTGGGTGATTTACCAAGTGACAGGGTGTGGCGCTCTACAATATCTAAGTTTGTATTTATTTTGTTGAACTTGTTTTTGCTTTCATCGAATAGATAGAGTTGTTTGGTATCTTTTTCGGTTACAGACAAAACGACATCATTATTTTGTAACACGTCAAAACGTCCAATGGCAGGGTCAAAGCGCTTACTTAATGGTGTTACATCCTTGCCATCTAAGCTAACTTTATAAAGTTGGCCATCATAATTATTTGGCAATAGGCCATCACTGAGTGCAATGCCTGCACCATTCATAAACGCAGGGCCTGCATTAATATAGAGATGATCATCGCCATATTTAGCACCATTAAAAGTACGGTACTGGCCAATTGTTTTTTCACTGTTGTCATTTAACGAGACTTCAACGAGTTCCGTGAGCATATGCGGCGGCGCTTTGTAGTCTTGATGGCTCCGCGATACCAAAACAGTGTTTCTTTGTTTATCGAAATCTTGTAATGAATGGCTGTGTTTAGGTGAAGTCAGCTGACGCACAAACCCTGATGCGATATCTAGCATATAAACTTGATTGGTATTACGTGCGTATGACCAACGATCTTCCAACCCTTGGTAATGTTTAGTTAATGACGTCGATTTTTTTGCAGGTTTGTTCCAGCTAAAGAGTAAACTTGTATCTGAAATATAGCGAAGGTTGCTAATACCGCTTAACTGCTCTGATAGCAAAGTGCGCTCAAATGTTTTGCGGTTGAGCTGCCAGAGGCTTCCTTGGCTTGTATATACAAGGTATTTATTGTTTTCACTCCAAGTAAAATTGCTCGCCGATGCTTGCCACGCGTACAATGTTTTCATTGACTTGGTGTCTTTAAGTTCAATGTGTCGGAGCGCTTTATTTTTGTTTTTATCATTATAGCGTTTCGTTGCTACAATCAGTTGCTTGGCATTTGGTGATAGGCTTAAGCTGCTAACCGTTGGGCTATCGAATAGCTGTTTTGCTGATAGTTGTGAAATTGGCTCACGGCTAATGGTAACTGTGTCGTGTTCATCTTTACCAGTAAAATCTAACGCCACCTTGTTCCAGTCATCAACTTGCTCAGCGATAAATAAAACCAAGTGTTCCCCAGTTGGTAGTTTAAGTTGGTAACTATTTTTAGTGCCACTAACTTCCTCGCCATTGACAAACAATGAGCCGGTTTTGACCGCGTCAATCGTCAGCTTTCCTTGGGTAAAGCGATCGACTGTGATTTTAAATTTAAGAGCTTGTAAGCCGGGAGTTGTCAGAGCACTTACTTTATTTAATGGTTGCCATGAAAGTGTTTCATCGAAAACGGTTAAATTCTTGTCATTGGTGAGTAGCTGACGACTCAGATTGCTAATGAGTTTTGATTTTTGGCTGGTCTCAAATGGTTTGAATTGTGCATTTGCACCAATTGGACCTAGATAAGAGATATTCTGTTTATCGAGTTCAGCTGCATAACTTGCGTGGCAAAGACCAGCTAGTATTGACGCTGTAATAATTCGTTTGATCATTGATGTTCCCCTGAAAATTCTTAGTTAAATCATACCTAGTTTCTTTTTGTGAGTGCAATTTTTTGGGACAAATGAAAACGAACAAAGTGTTCAATATTGCATACAATATGAATTTACGACAATTAATTAGTCGATTTAAAGCAAATTAGTTAGCAGGCGACACTGGCGTGTGTGAACAAAGTTAAGGTAAACTAAACTTATCTTACAATGAACCACATCTTTAAGGAGCTATTTTGGTTCTGTTGTTAACCTATATGTTTTTAGCTATAGGTATATCGTTTATTTGCTCAATAATGGAAGCTGTATTACTGAGCATCACGCCAAGCTATACTGCCAGTTTAAAGAAAACAAAGCCGCAGTTATCAGATCGTATTCAAAAACTAAAAGAAAAAGTTGATCAACCCCTTGCTGCGATTTTAACGTTAAATACTGTTGCTCATACTGCGGGTGCCGCAGGCGTTGGTGCACAAGCTGCAGCCGTGTTCGGTGACGCCGCCATTGGCATCGCATCGGCGGTGATGACCTTATTAGTACTGGTGCTATCGGAAATTATACCTAAAACACTGGGCGCAAACTATTGGCGAGCGTTGGCACCTCTGGTAACGACCTGTTTATTGATTTTGGTGAAGGTACTTAAACCATTTATTTGGTTGTCAGACATTATTACTAAGATGTTGGGCTCTAAAGCCGATGAATCTCACTATATTCGTGATGAAATTGAAGCGATGGCTGATCTAGGGCATGAAGCGGGAGCTTTACAACAAGAAGAAAGCCAAATCATCAGCAGTTTATTAAAATTCCGTTCAATGAAGCTCGACGCATTATTAACACCGCGTACTGTACTATTTAAAGTGCATAAAGATATGACGGTGGATGAGTATTTGAGTGAACATGGCTCAGTGTCATTTTCGCGGGTATTGATTTTTGATAAAGATGGTGACGATATCATTGGCTTTGTGCATAAAAATGACATCATGCTTGCACATCACAGGTTAGGCCAAGATTACCGCATCGGTAAGCTGGCGCAGCCATTATACACAGTGCCTGAAACACTGCACGTCCCGAGTTTATTTCAGACCTTACTTGAAAAACGCATTCATATTTGCCTTGTAGTTGATGAGTATGGCGATATTCAAGGTATTGTGACGCTTGAAGATATGATTGAAACCTTAATGGGAATGGAAATTGTAGATGAGCGTGAACAAACGCTAGATATGCAAGTGATGGCGAAAGAAAAGTGGCAAGCGCGTATGGCTAGCCATGATAATTTAATTCATAACAAAGAAGAGTCAGATGACACTGACGAATCGTCCTCAAATAAACCATTGTAAGCGTTGTGTGAGTGATGGGTAAATTCACTCGCATTGCCTTGGTGTTACAGCCGTTTGCACGACTATTTGTGCTGCTAAGTATTTTAGCAGCATTGACCTTACTTTATTCACTGCTATTCTCACGCACACTGGACCATTGGCAAGTGCCTCTCATTGTTGCTACGTGTTGGGGCTTTATGAGTTATTTGTTTATTCGCATTTTTGCGGTGACGTTTGCTGATAACATAAAAAATGCGTCCTTTTGGCAACGCATTAAGTTTAAAATAAAGCGCGCATTTCACTATATGATCGCGACAATTACCCTTGTTTTATCGTTTTTTTGTGTATTTTTAACGATACGTTTGCTTAAAGTTTGGTGGTCGTAATAAATGTTAATAATTCGATAATGAAATTTATTTTGGAGGTTTTATCTTTTTTGTGTGGTAAATTTAGATAAAGTCACCTATTAAGCCCTGATTTTTTCGTAATTCAAATCATATAACCTTTCAAAAAAGAATAAAATTCGCACACCCAAAATTTCCCTATAGTGGATACCCATGTCGCAATTGAACAACCAGAACTTATTGCAATTACGTTTTTTAGGGCAGGCATTTATTGACCAAGTAAAGCCTTCGTTTAATTTACTACCTTCGAACCCATACGCTGATGGCGCATTTAGGTTACGTCGTTACTCTGTAGTGAAATTAGTTAATGACGAAATTGCGTTGCAGCCAGCCAAAGCCTTTGTACAGGACGATTCAATTAATCAGTTTCAAGGTAATGTTGCACGTGAATATGAAAACTTGAGCCAAGAATTACTCGCAACAGATGGCTTCAAGCATATTGTTACTCAGTTTATAGAAATGAGTGGCATTGAAGCTGATTCAGACATTGAAGTGCATCAATTTCGCATGTTAGCGATAGACTCAGATACACCGCCGGCACCTGAAGGGATTCACCAAGATGGTTTTGACCACGTTTGTGTGTGTGGTATCGCCCATGAAAACATTCAAGGTGGCGAGTTTTTAGTGTACGAAGAAAAAGACGCGCAACCGTGTTTCAAAATGGAAATAAAAGACGGCATGTTTGCCATTATTAACGATCGTGAAGTATGGCATAACGCAACCCCAATGAATAAAATTGATGCGCAGAAGCAAGGTTACTTAGATTGCTTTGTACTGACGGCTTAAGGGAAAACAGATATGCAAGTTTCAAACTTACGCCAACAATTTCCAGCCTTAATGCAATCGGTAGACGGGCATGCGCCAATCTTCCTTGATGGTCCGGGGGGATCGCAAGTTCCACAAGCTGTACTTGATGCGATGGCAGCCTATTTGGGTTTGTATAATTCAAACTTAGGCGGTGCGTTTTTTTCTAGTGATAAAACCGTTGAACTGGTTGCTAATGCGCGTCAAGCTGCGGCTGATTTAGTTAACAGTGAAAATGCTGAACAAATTGTATTTGGTCCGAATATGACCAGTTTAACGTTTTCGTTTAGCCGTGCTTTAAGTCGTGACTGGCGCCCTGGTGATGAAGTCATCGTGACTAATGCTGATCACTATTCAAATGTGTCGAGCTGGCAGCAAGCTGCTGAAGACAAAGGTGCTAAAGTGAATCACGTACGCATCAATGAGCGTGATTGTACACTCGATTACGAACATTTTGATTCATTGTTAAATCGCAATACAAAACTTGTTGCTGTCACGTATGCATCAAATACCACTGGTTCAATCAACAATATAAAATACATTGTTGAACAAGCTCATAAAGTGGGTGCACTGGTTTATGTTGATGCGGTGCATTTTGCACCCCATGAATTGATTGATGTGCAAGCGCTAAACTGTGACTTTTTAGCTTGTTCAGCCTATAAATTTTTTGGCCCACATTTGGGTTTGGTTTATGGTAAAAAGCAGCACCTTGAAAACTTTACCCCATACAAAGTAGAGCCAGCAAAAAATGTGATCCCGGGTCGTTGGGAAACGGGTACATTGAGCTTTGAGGCACTTGCTGGATTTATTGCGGCTGTAGAATACATTGCAAATTTGAGTGGTCTTGATAAAGCGCAGTCGCGTCGACAGCGTTTGACTATGGCGTTTCAAAATTCAAAAGAGCATGAAATGGCGTTATCGCGTTATTTCCTGACGCGCCTTAACGAGTTTCCGCAAATTACCTTATTTGGTATTGATGACAGTGCTCGTGTTGAACAACGCACACCGACTTTTGCATTACGTTTTGACGGTATTGAACCGCGCACTGTTTCTGAATTTTTAGGTAAACAGCATATATGTGTTTGGGATGGTAACTTTTACGCACAGGGTTTGTGTGAGCAGTTAGGCGTACTCGATAACGGTGGCGTTGTCCGTATCGGTTGTATGCACTACAACACAGTTGAAGAGCTTGATACTTTGTTTGATTTATTTGATAAATTGTTAAATAACTAATAAAAAATAGGATGCCAAGAGGTTGAATCTTGGCATCTGAATCTTATTTAATCTTATATGACACTTTTATTACGGTGTTGGTCCTTTTGTCGTATACCCTCCATGTTTTAAATAATTTAGCATTACTCGTTGCGTCAAACTCATATCGAATATATTGATATTGAGGTGTTTAATAATGGATAGGTGGGCACTTAATGCAGCGACACACTAACGGAAGTGAAGTCACTTTTTCAGCTTCTCAACAACTTGTTTCAACAACCGATTGTCAAGGAAATATAACTTACGCGAATAGCGCATTTTGCGACGTTGCGGGATTTACCCTCGAAGAGCTAATCGGACAACCACATAATATCGTACGCCATCCAGATATGCCAAAAGCAGCATTTAAAGATATGTGGCAGCACTTAAAAAATGGTCACAGCTGGCGAGGCATGGTTAAAAATCGCTGTAAAAATGGCGATTACTACTGGGTTGATGCATTCGTCACGCCATTGTATGAAAACAGCGAAATTGTCGGTTATCAATCAGTGCGTAGTTTACCTAGCCGTGAGCATGTGAATAAAGCAAAGCAACTTTATGATCAAATTTATTCAGGCGCTAAGCTGTTTGCATTAAGTGAGAGCACTATGCTGAAACGTGCTTTTGCGGCTGGTGCGCTTATTTTGACTGCAATTCCATTTGTGCTGGCTGAACAGTTTGCCTTGTTATTGTGGCTCGGGATATTTGCAACGCTAATGGTTGCGGTGTTTTATCAAGAGCTAATAGCGTTGCCGCGCGCGTTGAAGGCGCAAAGCGAGCGACTAAATAGCCCATCTCGCTATATTTTTTCGGGTAAAGGCGTGATGGCACAGCTTGATTATTTAACACAACTCCATCAAGCGAAGATGACAACGGTATTAGGTCGCGGCCGCGATTCAGGAAAGAATCTCGCTGCTATATCGACGAATTTACAGCAGCTCGCCAGTGAGTCATTGTCAGGTCTTGAAAGTGAAGGCGATCACCTTTCTCAGCTTGCTACGGCAATCACACAAATGAGCTCGACCATCGATGAAGTGAGCTTTGCAGCGCAAAACTCCCATGACAAGGTGGTGTCGGTTAAACAAGAATGTAATGTGGCAATTAGTACTGTGTCGACTGGCAGTGTTGAAATGAATCAATTAGCTATCAATATTGGTGATGCGGCAGGATCTGTGGTTGAATTAGTAAATGAAGCGGAGCGGATCTCACAAATCATGTCTGAAATTCAGGGCATTGCCGATCAAACCAATTTATTGGCATTGAATGCGGCCATTGAAGCGGCACGGGCAGGTGAGCAAGGGCGTGGATTTGCTGTTGTTGCTGATGAAGTGCGTACGCTTGCAAGTCGCACACAAGTTGCTACACAACAAATTCAAGGCTCGGTTACTGGCCTACAAAGTACGCTTTCGAGTTGGCAACAAACTATGTTGGAAAACCAACAAAAAGCACAACAGTGTGATGAACAAGCAGGCGAAACCCAACGTGTGATGGATCAGGTTGTGATTATGATGGATCAACTTAATGACAATACCGCGCAAATTGCTGCAGCGGTTGAACAGCAATCAGTTGTTGCAACGCAAATATCAGAGTCTGTGCACCATATCCAAAGTGTATCGAACACCAATATTTCGGTGGCAGAACAAGTCAGTATAAGTGGTGATGAGGTTGCGCAGCAGGTAACTCAAATTGAAAAGCTAAGTGATACATTTCGCTAAAAAAATCATCTATATGGCTAAATTTAACCGTATAAAGTTAGTTTAGCCACTTTTTCTCATGTTGTATGTTGGTCTTTCTGTCACCTGATTGTTTTTAAACTAAACTTATACTGAGTTTGATTAATTATCTATGAGGGGAGCCTATGCGTATTTTACGACTCGGTGTGGTGAGCTTTGGCAAACTTATCGGGCACATTATGGCCTGTATTGGCTTCTTTTTTGGTGTGCTCTATTCGTTTGGCGGTCTAATCGTTGATGCATTTGTAAACCAACAACTTAACTTAGGTACATTGATAGCGATGATGGCATTAATAGGTATGCCATTCATTTTTGCGCTATTTGGTTTTGTCTGCGGAGTGCTCGGGGCGCTGATATATAATCATTTAGGTAATAAAGTGAGTTTAGTTGAGCTCAATGTTGAGTGCTTATAAAGTTGATTAGTGTTCTTCAGAAACATTTTTATAAATCTTTGCTAAACGGCTGTGCATCAGCTCGGCAAAGTTCCAATTGTATCCTGAAAAATTGGTGGTATTGGTGAACAGTACAATCACGGTATCTGTGTCTTTAAAATAATGGGCAATACTTTGGTAACCGGGCAGTAAGCCTGTGTGGTTATAGACATAAAGTGATGAATAAATCGCTTGTTCATCACTTTGAAATAAATCGCCACTGTTGAGTAACCGCATAAATTGGCCGACATCGCGAATGCTTGCGATCATAGAACCATAGTTGGCTGTTTTTATATCTTCATTTATACCAACATAGTAGCCACTCATTAAGCGGTTTATATCGATTTGCTCAATTGAATCGTAGGTGTCTTCGAGGGCAAAGGGAATTAATAGGCGTTGGCCAATCACTTCGAATTTACTTATGCCCGTTACTTTTTCAATCAGATGTGAAATTAACCAATAATTGGTATTGGAATATTCGTAACCTTCATCGGGAGCAAAGCTAGGTGGTATGTTTTGAATGAGCGCGAGCCCTTGGGCTAACGTTGTTGGTGGGTTATCAAAGTAGTTTGGTGTATACATTAAATCGGGAATACCGCTGCGATGCTGTACAAGGTGGCGCAGTGTAATTTGATCGGCGTTTTGTATATAACTGGCGTATTCAGGAGTGTACTCAGCAAGGGTTTTATCAAGTGACAAGGTTTTGTCTGCAACCAATTTACTGACAATAACGGCGTCGTATAGCTTTGCAATACTCGCTATTTTAAATAGGGCATCGGGGCGCGCTGGTATTTTTGCTTCTCTATTGTGCCAGCCCGTAGTGAGTGCGATTGGCGTTTGCCCGTTTTGTTCAATATACGCAATGGCGCCATCAAAGCCATAGTCGGATGCTAAGTCGAGTTGAGATTGCAAACTTGTTGGCAGTGGTTGCAACCAAGCAATCAGTAATAACCAAGGGACAAAAAATAGCGAAATCGCGGTGCCAACAAATAAAATCAGGCGTATATAAGTTTTGGCTGATGGTTTTTTCATGTCGCTATTCTTTATTTTTAGTAGTGCGATGAGAGTAACAATAGCATTTAAACACAATCACAATCTAACCCTTTCAAATAGTTTGTTGTTACTTTTTTGGGTAATGAATAATATCGTGAAATTTAACAGCTTGTCCGCTGGTGTTGCGATAACCGTGCTCTGTGTCGGCGGCAAACTTTATCGCTTGTCCTTGACTGAGCGATACCCATTGTTGATTGATAAATAATTCAAGTGCACCTTCAATCACAATAATGTGTTCAATCACACCCGTTTCATGGGCCTCAGAAATGCGCTCAAAATCGTCTAGAAATGTGATTTCAAAGACTTCAAATCCAACACTGGCATCAAAATGAAATAGTGTTGCGACCACCATGTCCTCAGGCGTTGCTTGATGTCGTAAATGATCTACGTTACGCAGTTGGTTCGATTGTGTATCCGGTGTCGGTGGTGCAATTAAACTCGACAGTGACACTTGCAAGCCAGTTGCAATTTGCCACAGTTTAGCGACTGTTGGGCTCGATTCTTGTCGTTCTATTTGACCCAGCATCGCTTTGCTGACTCCGGTTTCTTTAGCGGTGCGATCTAAGCTCCAGCCTTTATTTTTACGAAACTTTTTCAAGTTTGTCGCGAGGTATAAATTGAGTTCTTGCATAGATAACCCTATCTGTCGCGTTTAAACAGCGATAAAAAAGAATACATAAACACCTTGTGCGTTATAGCGCACATGTGCTAGTTTTTATTTTGGGCGCTATAACGCACAAATGAATTGTAAGGGGATAACTGTATGACTGCAATAGCTGGCTGTGATAATCAAAAAAAACATTACTTTTCTATTTCATGTATTACTGCAGGCTTTGTGGCTGTCTTGGTGGGTTACTCCAGTTCCGCCATTATTGTTTATCAAGCTGCTATGGCGGCGGGAGCCTCAGCGGCAGAAGCAAGTTCTTGGCTTTGGGCGCTTGGTATTGGCATGGGGTTAAGTAGTATCGGGTTGTCGCTGTATTACAAAGTACCTATTTTAACGGCGTGGTCAACACCTGGAGCTGCGCTGCTTGTAACCAGTTTGTCGGGTATACCATTAAGTGATGCAATCGGCATATTTGTGATTTGTGCGTTGTTGGTCGTGTTGTGCGGAATGACGGGCGTATTTGCCAAGCTAATGAGATTAATCCCGCTCCCACTTGCGAGCGCCATGTTAGCCGGCGTGTTAGTATCTTTTGGCCTTAATATTTTTGTCGCATTTGATTCGTCACCTTGGTTAGTTGCAAGCATGCTAATTAGTTATTTTATCGTTAAAGCAATTAAACCCGGACTCGCCGTGCCCGCTGTTTTGCTGGTGGCAATTGGATATTGCGCTTGGTTTGGCGAAATGGCAATGAGTCAGCTTCAATTGAATATGGCTGCCCCTGTTTGGACCACAGCAACATTTAATGTGCAAAGTATAATTGGTGTTGGCTTACCGCTTTTTTTAATTACGATGGCGTCGCAAAATATGCCTGGTATCGCGGTACTAAAAGGACATCAGTTTGATGCACCCGCATCACCATTGATTACGACAACCGGCATCACTGGGTTACTGCTTGCGCCATTTGGTGGCTTTATGTTTAACCTCTCAGCCATTACTGCGGCAATATGCATGAGTAAAGATGTGTGTGCTGATAAATCACAACGTTATTGGGCAACGGTGTGGGGCGGTGTTTTTTATATTATTACCGGTTTATTAGGGGCGACAGTGGTCTCATTAATCGGGGCGTTTCCTATGGAGTTGGTCACCGCTTTGGCTGGCATCGCATTATTAGGTGTAATCGCCAGTAGCTTGTCGAGTGCATTGAGCGAAAAAGATCAACTTGAAGCGCCCGTGATGACCTTTTTAATGGCGGCGTCTGGGCTTACTTTTTTTGGCATCAGCAGTGCGTTTTGGGGGCTGTGTGTCGGACTTCTTGTCTACCGCGTTAATGCGAGGCGTAAATTAGGTTAGGTTTTGGTGCGATTTATCGATCGTTAGAGTGTGGTAGAGCGGGGGTTATGTGTGGGGGGGAGTGTGGTGAGGTGTTTAGTTCGATGTTTAGTGTCGTGTTTTAATTCGTCCTTGAAGCGATATTCCGGCTCGACATCCATGTCTCGCGTTCGCGCCTAGAAAACTTCGTTTTCTTTTTCGGCGCTCACCCCTGAAGTCATATTCCATCGGTCATCCACGTTTAGTGTCGTGTTAAAATTCATCCATGAAGTCATATTCCGGCTCGACATCCATGTCTCGCGTTCGCGCCTAGAAAACTTCGTTTTCTTTTTCGGCGCTCACCCATATATCTGGTCGGCGGTGTTGAATAGGACCCAGGAGGTGAGGATGTATTTATCGTTTGATTTTGGAATACAGCCGCGGTGGGTGTGGGTGAAATAAGCTGGGGCGATAACCATATCCCCTTTGCTTGGTTTAATTTTTCTATCTTGATAGAAGAATTCGGTTTCACCACCGTCATCAACATCATTTAAGTAAAACATAAATAATAATACGCGATGCAATGCATCATTATGGCCTTTTTGCGGGTAGACCTCGCTATGCCAATACGGGTAACCGCCTTCACCTGCACGGTATTTTTGTGCTTGGATTGAGCCTAAACGGAATAATTGCTGCACCAAAATAGGCAGTTGCGGTTTACCGACTTCGTCAAAGTTATCTTGTGTTAGGTCAACCGGTTGTTTGGTTTTTGGGTGGTATACTTTTAAGCCAAAAGCACCAATCATAATAAACAGATGCTCTTCAATATACTTAAAAATATGATCAGCGGTCAGTGCCTGAATATGTTTTAGTTGTTCGGCGAACTCTGGATGCTGATTAAGGTACAAGTCGTGACTATTCTTTTTAGCGAGATCGACACCGCCGCTCGTGGTGCCTTGTTTTAAATGCGGGCTTTTGTCAAAGTCCGTGATAAAGTTGTCACAAAATTCAGGACTGAGTACATTTTTATATACTCGGATAAAGTCAGACATCGTAGTCACCTGTTATTATTATTGAGATTTGTTTATGTTTATTGAAAAAGTGATGCCGCGCTTTAGCGAAACCGACGTTTTAGGGCACATCAACAATACCGCACTCCCGATTTGGTTTGAAGCCGCCCGCACACCTTTTTTTAAATTTTTTACTCCAGATTTAAATCCGAAGGACTGGAAGCTGATTGTCGCTAAAATTGACGTCGAGTTTCGTGGTGAATTGTTTTATGGCCAAGAAGTCGAAATTCAATCGAGTATTGCTAAAATTGGTAATTCGTCATTTGTGATTAGGCAAGATGTATATCAGCATCAAGAGCTTTGCGCTGTGGGCCATGCAACTATGGTGCGCTTTGATTTTGCCAACAAAAAAGCGGTGCCACTAAACGAGCAAGAGCGCGCAGCACTGACTGCGCATTTAACTGAATCAAGCTCCAACTAACTTTCAGGAAAGGCCGGTGAAATACATTTTTTAACTACAAAATCAAAACCGTATTCGGCCTTTTTATTTCGGGTAATCTCTAAAATTTCATAGTCATTGAGTTCGACGACACGCGACTTTGCTTGTTTTTTACAGCGAGAATATTCATCTGCTTCAAGATAAAAAGCAAAATGGGCGATTCCTGAACGGATCATGCTTTGATAACCATTGCTGATGTTAAGATCAATTGTGGTGCTGGCAAAGCTCTCTCCTGATTCTCCAAACGTGAGTTGAAGCGGCTCGATCGTTTCGGGTTCTTCAACCTTATCTTTTGTAGTGACTGCTGCAGTCACCTTGTCTGTAGAGCCATCTGGTTTGGTTTGAGCGCTTTGCTGCCAATTGTTTTGTACATAAGGGTTGTTACTGTGCGCTTGTGAATCAAGTAAGGCAACTACTTGGTAAAATAACACCATGGAGAGCGAGAAACGTAGGAGATTGGTAAATACTGGATGCTCGCTTTTTGACAGCAAACGCACTTTACTAATACCAAAGGGTTTTAAAATCACTAATAAAAACAAATAGAATGGGGCAATTGCTTGAAACGCAAGTAATGCCATAAAGCTGGTGGCAATAAACCAAAACGGCAACATCAGCAATAATGCGAAGTTATGGGTATAGTCGAAGTGACTAGCAGGTACAGTTGCAACGCTGTTAACCAGTGACGAAGCACTTGCCAACGCAAAATTAGTTAACGTACCGTAAAACAATAAAATGATGGCCTTACCAGCTAAGCTATCCCACCATTTATTAAAACGCGGCCAAAACTCTAAGGTAATTGCAATAAAAGTGAGTATGGTAGTGGCGATTATATCGCCGCTAAAAACAAACCAGCTTATAGCGGCAAGCACGTAAAGTTTTTCAGATAACGAGAGCGAGGTCCAAAAATTGGCGACCTTAAGTTGCATTCGCCGCCAAAAAGGCAGTGATTGGGTAAGTAATTCCATGGCGTATTCTTATTGTTAGTTGGGCGAAACGTACTGCCAACTCCGTGTTCGTTTCGCCAAGTTTAATGTTACCTTGTCACAGCATTCTGTTTAATTCAAGAGCGGCTTTAAATATCGACCGGTATGAGACTGTTGATGCGCGGCGACTTGCTCAGGTGTGCCTGCAACTAAAATTTCACCGCCGCCTGAGCCGCCTTCAGGGCCAAGATCAACTATCCAATCCGCCGTTTTGATGACGTCGAGGTTATGCTCAATAACGACAATGGTATTACCGTGATCGCGCAGTCGGTGCAATACCACCAGTAATTGCTGAATATCAGCAAAGTGCAAGCCTGTGGTCGGTTCATCAAGAATATACAGGGTTTTACCTGTATCGCGTTTTGATAACTCTTTAGCTAGTTTTACACGCTGTGCTTCACCGCCTGACAGGGTTGTTGCAGATTGACCAAGGCGAATATAACTTAGGCCAACATCCATTAAGGTTTGTAATTTACGTGCAATTGCAGGAATTTTATCAAAAAACTCGCGGGCATCTTCAACAGTCATATCGAGCACTTGATGAATATTTTTGCCTTTATAGAGTACTTCAAGCGTTTCGCGGTTGTAGCGTTTACCTGTACATACATCACAAGGTACATAAACATCAGGCAAAAAGTGCATTTCAACCTTAATCACACCGTCACCTTGACAGGCTTCGCAGCGACCACCTTTTACGTTAAAGCTAAAGCGACCTGGCTTATAACCGCGTGAACGCGCTTCTTGTGTGCCAGAAAAAAGCTCACGAATGGCGGTAAATATACCGGTGTAGGTTGCAGGATTTGAACGCGGCGTACGACCAATTGGGCTTTGGTCAATATCAATTACTTTATCAAAATGATCGAGGCCGGTAACTTTGTCATGAGGTGCCGGCTCTGCAGTTGTAGCGCCGTTGAGCGCAGTATGAGCAACTTTAAACAACGTGTCGTTTATTAGAGTCGACTTACCTGAACCTGATACCCCAGTAATACAGGTCATTAAGCCAAATGGGATTTTTAAATCAACATTTTTAAGATTATTACCAGTTGCACCAAATAGCTCAAGCCATTTGTCACTGTGTTCGTGGCGCTGTGCGGGTACTTCTATCGCCTTCGTGCCGACGAGGTATTGACCTGTGACAGAATCTTTGCACGCCATAATGTCATCGCGGGTACCTTCAGCGATAACTTGTCCGCCATGCACACCAGCACCGGGACCGATATCAATAATATGGTCGGCGGCGCGAATTGCATCTTCATCGTGCTCAACCACAATAACGGTATTACCTAAGTCACGTAAATGTATCAGCGTGTTAAGAAGTCGGTCATTATCGCGTTGGTGTAAACCAATTGAAGGCTCATCAAGTACATACATCACGCCCACTAAGCCGGCGCCAATTTGACTGGCAAGGCGAATACGCTGGGCTTCACCACCTGAAAGCGTTTCGGCGCTGCGCTCGAGTGATAGATAATTCAAGCCAACATTGACTAAAAATGAAAGGCGATCGCAAATTTCTTTGAGAATTTTTTCTGCGATTTTTGCTTTCTGGCCGCTAAAACTAAGTGTGCTAAAGAACTCTGTTGCTTCACCAATACTCATTTGTGCCACATCGGGCAAGTTTGTCGTATCAATGAAAACGTTACGAGCTTCTTGGCGTAAGCGAGAACCGCTACAGCTTGGGCAATTTTGATTGGTTTGGTATTTTGCGAGTTCTTCACGCACCGAATTTGATTCGGTTTCTTTATAGCGGCGCGCCATATTATTTAAAATACCTTCAAAGCTGTGGTTGCGAACAACGACGTCGCCGCGATCATTACGGTATTTAAACTCGATTTCAGTTTTACCTGAACCCTCTAATACCACTTTTTGAGCTTGCTTGGAAAGCTTGTTAAATGGCGTTTCAACATCAAATTTATAGTGCTCGGCAACCGCTTGTAGCATTTGAAAATAATAAAAGCTGCGTTTATCCCATCCGCGAATAGCGCCCCCTGATAAGCTCAGCTCCGGGTTATGCACAACACGCGTCGGATCAAAAAATTGGCGCACCCCTAAGCCGTCGCAGCTTTGACAGGCTCCGGCTGGGTTATTAAATGAAAACAAGCGCGGCTCAAGCTCGGTCATGGCATAGCCACAACTAGGGCAAGCAAAGTTCGCTGAAAAAATAATTTCGTCTTTTTCTGGTTTATCCATGTAAGCGATTTGCGCCACACCGCCTGAGAGCTCAAGTGCAGACTCAAATGACTCAGCCAATCGCTGTTGCAAACCATCTTTTACTTTTACGCGGTCAACCACAACTTCAATCGTATGCTTTTTATGTAGCTCTAGCGGCGGTGGATCGGATAAATCGCAAACCTCACCATCAATTCGAGCTCTTATAAAGCCTTGTGCTGCCAAGTTTTCTAAGGTTTTAACATGTTCACCTTTGCGCTCTTTGACTACTGGTGCGAGTAACATGACTTTGGTTCCCTCTTCAAGTGCGAGAACTTGGTCAACCATTTGGCTAATGGTTTGCGCCGCTAGCGGTAAGTGGTGCGTTGGACAGCGGGGCTCGCCTACGCGGGCAAATAGCAAGCGCAGATAATCGTAGATTTCAGTAATAGTACCAACTGTTGAGCGCGGGTTATGAGACGTTGACTTTTGCTCAATCGAAATAGCAGGAGATAACCCTTCGATATGGTCGACATCGGGCTTTTCCATTAGCGACAAAAACTGTCTCGCATACGCCGATAGGGATTCAACATAACGGCGTTGCCCTTCTGCATACAGGGTATCGAATGCCAGCGAGGATTTACCCGAGCCAGATAAGCCGGTGATAACGATAAGTTTGTCTCTCGGTATGGTTAAATTGATGTCTTTTAAATTATGTGTGCGCGCACCACGTACTTCGATGTTTTCCATATCTGCCTAATCATCTCGCTGAGTAAATTACTGGGTATTTATACACTATTTTAATCAGTAACGCATATTTTTAGCTAAAAAAAAGCATACCGTCTAAGATTAGTATCAGGGTAAAAAAATAGAGCACTCAATGAAGTTTTTAGCATTTACTTGTTGCTTAATTATCAACACGGCATTGTGCTGTGAAGTTTCTGTGCGCTATGAAAGCTATGTATCACCCAACCAAATGCGAATTCCACTTGAGTATCATGGTCTTGATGTTGATTTTGCCAGAGCATTGCTTGAGGTTGCAGAATGCCGAGCCAATTTTGTTAGCTTGCCTTGGGCGCGTGCTATTGAAATGATGAAATTAGGCAAGTTGGATATGATGACATCTATTTCTGACCGACCTGAGCGCCATTTTTTTATGTCGTTTATTGGCCCGCAGCGCCAAGAAACCATTGTATTTGCAATGGATAAAGACAACCTAATTGAACTATACAGCGTTGAAGACCTGGCAACTACGCCACGGCCAGTTGCGGTGCATACCGGGGCTTATTATGGCGACGCTTTTAGCGAACTGTTACAAAAAAAAGAAAACCAGAGGCAATTTATAACTGTGGTCGATAATAGTCATAAAATAGCTATGTTAAAGCAAGGCCGGATCAGTGGCTTTTTGGAAGAAAAATACAATTTAGCCTATCAAATGATGCATAACGAAGAGTTCGCGCACATCGTAATCAACCCATTTATTGTCAATACTGAGCCTGTCTATTTTGCTATTAGTAAGCATTCACCGAAAACTGAGTTGGTCGAACGATTACAAATCGCGTTCGAATCAAAAGAGTATCAAATTAAGCGCCAAGCGATTTTAAAAAAATACCAGTTAGACTAACCTATGGTATAATCCGCGATTATTTTTATTAGCTCGTTTTTATAGTTCATGTCAGCATCATCTCTAAATGCGTTAGAAAAGCGCACCGCCGTCTCGTTAGCCAGCATATTTGCATTTCGCATGCTTGGCTTATTTATGTTGATGCCGGTGTTGGCAATTTATGGCGACAATCTGACTGGCTTTTCGCCGTTGTGGATAGGTTTAGCGATAGGTGCGTATGGATTAACACAAGCTTTGCTGCAAATCCCAATGGGCTGGTTATCAGATAAATATGGCCGAAAACGCGTCATCGTTGCCGGGTTACTCGTATTTGCATTGGGCTCGGTAGTTGCAGCCTTGGCCGAGTCGGTGTATATGCTGACGTTAGGTCGCGCTTTACAAGGCATGGGGGCAATTGCCGCCGCCGTGCTTGCGTTAGCGGCCGATTTGAGTCGTGACGAACAACGCCCTAAAGTGATGGCTGTGATTGGCATGTGCATTGGTTTAAGTTTTGCACTTGCTATGCTGTTAGGCCCAATGATTGCGGCATCGTTTGGTGTGAGCGGTATTTTTTGGTTGACAGCAGTGCTTGCTGTGGTGGGTATTTTAATCGTATTAACGGTTGTACCGACTGCCGTTAACCGTGCACCAAAAGGTGATACAACGGCGGCATTAGCTGATATTAAAAACTTAATTCGCAACTCGCAATTGGCGCGACTTGATATAGGGGTGATGCTTCTACATTTAACCTTAACAACCGTGTTTGTGGCGTTGCCTGGGCAGCTTATTACGGATGGTTTAGCGGCGACTGAACATTGGAAGTTGTATATTCCAGTATTGTTATTAGGCTTTGTTTTTATGGTGCCAATTATGATTATTGCCATTAAAAAACAAAAAGAGAAACAAGCTTTCGTTGGGTCAATTGCACTGATTGTTGCGAGTTTAATGACAATGACACTTTTTGCTCATTCTAGTTGGGCAATTGCACTATGTATGTTAGGTTATTTTATCGCTTTTAATTATTTAGAAGCGACGATGCCTGCGATGATTTCGCGCATGTCGCCACCGCATCAAAAAGGTTCTGCAATGGGGGTTTTTTCTTCTAGCCAGTTTTTTGGTGCCTTCTTAGGTGGTATATTAGGCGGCTTTATTGCTGAGGTTGATTCAGCACAAGCGGTATTTGCGGCAGCCGCCCTGGTTGGGGTAATATGGCTGGCTATCGCTTGGGGAATGCAGGTGCCGCCGAAAAGTAAATTAGTGAGCTTGTTGACTGAATTAGAATCAGAGCAGCAAGCCGAAACACTCGCAGCAAAGTTTGCAACGTTAAATGGCGTGATAGAAGCCACCGTTGTACTTGAAGAGAATCGCAGTTACTTGAAAGTGAGTGATAAAGAATTTGATTTGCAACAAGCTAAACAAGTTGCACAGTTAGCTTAAACATAGGAGATATTCCATGGCTCGTGGAATTAACAAAGTGATCTTGGTTGGTAATTTAGGCCAAGATCCAGAAGTAAGATACATGCCAAATGGCAATGCAGTGGCAAATATTACATTGGCAACTTCGGATAGTTATAAAGACAAAAATACGGGTCAGATGGTTGATAAAACTGAATGGCACCGTGTTGTATTTTTTGGCAAATTGGCTGAAGTTGTTGGTGAGTATTGCCGTAAAGGGTCACAAATTTACGTTGAAGGTAAATTACAAACACGTAAGTGGCAAGATCAGCAAGGCCAAGACAAGTATACAACTGAAATTGTGGTTGATGGCTTTACTGGCCAAATGCAAATGTTAGGCGGCCGTGGTGACAACCAAAGCCAAGGCGGTGGCTTCCAAAAACCACAGCAGCAAGGCGGTTTTGCACCTCAACAGCAGCAAGGTGGTTTTGCACAGCAATCTGCACCACAGCAGCAAGGTGGTTTTGGTGGTCAACAGCAGTCAGCACCACCGCAGCAAGGCGGCTTTGGTGGTCAACAGCAGTCAGCACCACAACAGCAAGGCGGTTTCGCTCCTCAGCAAGGTGGTCAGCAACAAGGTGGTTTTGCTCCTAAACCACAAAACGCACCGCAAGGTGGCGCGTCAAACCCAATGGAACCACCAATTGATTTTGATGACGACATTCCATTTTGATCAAAGACAAAAACGTTGAATAATCATATAGAAAGCCGCTAGTTAGCGGCTTTTTTGTTTGTCGAGTAACCGTTATTTTGAAAAGCCAAGCACCCTTTAAGCGTCACACTAGATTCAATTAATTTGAGTTTAGCTGTCGAAAATATTCACGACATGACAGTAAATGTTTGAATAACGTTATTTAAACTTCTCTCTATAAACCGAGCGGCTTAAAGGGAGTTGTTCGCCTGATTTAAGTACCGCGCTATATTTACCTGAGCCATGGGTTATGACTGATTCAATGTATGACTCATTCACTAAGTATGAGCGGTGAATTCGGATAAATTGCCCTTCTAGTAATTTTGTAAGTTGTTCCATGCTTTTGTCATGTAAAAAGGATTCATTGCTTTTTGTGATAATTTCGCAGTAATTACTATCCGCTTTAATAAAGTGAATATTATCGATTGGGATAAATGAGAGTTTACCGCGAGATTTTACCGATAACTGGCATAAACCAGTATTAGACTTGTTTGCAAAACTTGTAAAGCGCTGCATTGCTTGATTAAACCGTTTTTCTGAAACTGGTTTAGTAATAAAGTCAGCGACACCATAATCAAACGCTTGTGCTGCTTTTTCGGGAGAAGCCGTAATGATCACGGTATGAAGGCTGTTTGTATGTTTGTGACTCAGTAATTCATAACCGTCTTCACCGTTTAGGTTTAAGTCGAGCAACAGTAAATCATATTGATGAGTGGTTAAGCGCTTGAGTGCCATCTCGCTAGAACTTGCGATTTGAATATTGCAGTTGCCAAAGTAGTCGTTGCATAAGTCAGCTATTCTGTCAGCAACCAAGGCCATGTCTTCTACGATAAGAATATTGAGCATGTTATTTCACCGACTTAACGAGTGTTGGCTGTTGGCTGAGTTCAATAATGGTCTGCCAACCATCGCGTGTACTCTCAGATAGCACATTACTAGTATTCGGCCACCATTGTTGCAGCCGCGATTCAATATAGTGTAAGCCGCTTCCTGTTGATGACTTACTTGACGTTTGCGCGCCATTATTTGTCAAAATATAGCGTATTTTATGGTTTGAAACGTCCTTGATTAAGCTGAATTCGAGCGTACGTGAATTTTTATACCCGTGGGTTATGCCGTTTTCGATGAGGGTATGAAATACTGCAGGTGGAATTGTTTCTTCGCCCGATATGTTATGGGTTTTTAAACTAAAGTGGGCTTTATGTTGCAGTGACATAATTGTGAGATAGTTATGACACATTTGCAGCTCTTGTTCGATAGGCACGGCGACCTGTTTTATCATGCGTGTCATAAGGTAAAACTCTTCAGAGAGCGCTTCAATCATTTCACCTGCTAGGGTTTGATCTTTTTTTATAAGCTGTTGCAGGCTCATCAATGTATTCATTAAAAAGTGTGGCTGAATATGCTTTTGAACGAATTGAAATTCGAGTTGTTGCAATTGTAGCTTTGTATTATGTAAAGCCTCGGTATTACGCAAAATACGGCGAGAGGAAATCACTATCATCAGTAAAGCCAGTATCGCTAGCGCTAAGTTATCAATCTTGAATACAAATGAGGTGATAATCAGGTTGCTGAGTACCCATGGTAGGTTATCTAAGATATTGCTTTGATCAATAATCAATACGAGGGTGTAAAATAGCGCAAATATGAACATCGCAAGACTATCGTTGGCTTTGTATTTTATTGCGATAACACAAAGCGTTAATAACAGTGCCGATAACATAAGTGGCGGATGAATACTAAGTAAGTAAGCGATAATCGACAGTACCGAAAAGGCAAAGACCCACCTTGGTAAGTGTTTGCTATTAAATTTAAAATGCAGATAAAGAGTGAGTAGCAAGCAGCCAAAAATACTGTATTCAAGTAAACGGGTAAGTGTTACTTTATCTACTAACGAAATCGTGCTGGCTAAGCCATTCCAATAAAGTACTTCATTGAGCATAAGTACAAAACCAAGTGAAAATAAGGTGATTTGCGCAGCAAATAACGGCAAGCGTCCCAAAGCAATATAAAAACCTGAGTTGACGATTATCGCAAATAAAAATATTCCAGCTAAAACCAACGGCGCTGTAGACATGATTTGCGCGTGGCGTTGAAATGCGTCAAGTGGACCAATACTGATATCGCGGAAAATAGCCCCCTGTTGATGACGATAATTCGTGAATTCAATTTTCACTATATTTTGGCCCGGCTGTAATAAGTCCCTCGGAATATGGCGCCGCAGTAGGCTTTTTCCTGCTTTTTCGTCATCGATATTTCGGCCTAACTTGCCATTTTTGAACAGTAGCTGATCGTTAATAAAGACGTTTGCCGCAACCACATTTGATCGCAATTGCAACCAGATATCGCGCTGGTTAATGGTTTTTGAGCTGGTAACAAAGGGAACTTCTAAACGCCACATAGTCGATTCTTGTGATGCGTATTCAAAGATCCCCTTAACACTTAGCTGGTTAGCTACCAATTTACTTTCATTAACTTTATATAAAGTTGTGGCGGGGTACGTTGCCAAATCAATTGCATGCCCATTGTATTGGGGGATTTGGCTGCCAAATAAGAAATGAGGTAAGCATAAAAAACACCAAAGAAGGGGTAATATGTTTTTCATTCTCATTCCTTAGTCAGTTGCAGCCATACGGAGTGTTAAGTTGTCATTCTAATCGAAATGTAGTTAGCCTGTAAAAAAGTCAAATGTCGTATTAATTTTTACTCGAATTGTGGCTTTCTAATTGTTTTATTTTTTGTTTATACAAGGCGATATCTTGCTGTTTTTTATCAGTATCCAAATTTAAGGCTTGTTTATAAAAATCTAATGCTTGGCGTGTATTCCCTTGTCGCTCTAAGATTTTCGCCTTGTATTCAACCGCTTTATAAGACCGAGGATAACTAGCGAGCGCGATATTGATTACTGCGAGTGCAGTTGCTAAATCCCCCTTAACAGCATACGAATAGGTGAGTTTAAGCAAGACGGATTCGTCGGGTTTGGCTATTGAATAATCGAAACCGCTTTTTGCGCCATATGTCAGCCAATTTATATAAAACTGACTGTTGTTGTTAACGAGTCCTTGTTCGGGATAAAAATAGTTCATCACCTCATGAATGGTTTTAAGCACGTTAATATTGGGTTCAATCGAAAAGTAATAGCGCTGCATGCTGTCAAGTTCACGCATTTTAGGTTTGATTGAATAACCAAATTCTTGGCTCACCTGGTCGAAATGCTTTATTACCTCGTCGCTACTTAGGCTGCTATATGCAAAGTCGAGTTTACGTGGCTTATAAAGGCTTTTAAACGCTTTATGAAACCCTATATTGGGCGTTGATTGATGCCCATCAAACTCATTGTAGTCAAAAAACGTGCGTAATCCGGCTATTTGATGATCCGCAAACAACGATTTAGCTAAATTGATGGCATCTTTTATTTTAAAGAATTCACTGCCGCCCACATTTGTGTATAAATAGCCATTTGCTTGCTTAGTATTTTGAACGAACTTTTCGATATCTTGCTGGAGCTTTGGTGTGTGATGCAATGAAGGGCTAAAAGCAAAGCGTGCTTTAAACAAATCGGGCTGCTTTATTAATGAATAGAGTACAAATAGCCCACTTTTTGAATGGCCTGCAAGAATGCGATAGTCAGTCGTGCGATAGTTGTCATTAACATGTGGAATAAGCTCGTTTTTGATGAAGTTTAAAAAGTTATCGGTTCCGAGATTGTGTTCATTGTTGTGTCGGAAGTAAGGGCTGTAGTCGCGGGTACGTTCTCCAGTATGTGGAATAGATACTAGGATCATTTCAGGGATATGCTGTTTACTCGCCAAAAAACGCTGGTTAAATTCGGCTGGTGCAGTTAGGTGTGCACCATCGAGCACATACAACACTGGGTAACTTTTAGTATTATTTTTGTAGTAACTCTCAGGTAGCTGGATATGCAGCTGTCTTTTCTCATTCAAATGGGCTGATTGGATGACCGCGTCGATCGCTAACGAGCTTTGTTTTGTGGCTTGGTCAGCAAATACTGTATTTGAGAGTATCAAACACAGTGTAATAAGTGTGGTTAATAGTAACTTCATAAAATATTCCTATTTAAAAGTGCGCTTTAAAACAGGCTACTCAAAATCTGTTCACTGGAATATTAGAATTTGTTGAAATGCACTTGCTTGATGTGAATGTCACTAAATCGTGTCATTACGCAGTTTTGTGCAAAGAAATGGGAAAAGTGTGTATTGAAAATGGAAAGTGACGAGTATTTAATTTAAAGTCGCACTTACACCGACTTGCTGTAAGTGCGTATATAATTCTCTAAATTCGATATTGAATTTATGATTTTTTTTCTGATAAGTAGACGATTAGTTCTTCAAATTCAGCCATACTTCTTAGATTACGGTTAATTACTTTATATTTACCATTAACCAAAAAAGTAGGGATCCCGCTAAACCCTTTTTTACGTAGTTGGTCTAATTTATTTTTTTCTGCTTGATATGCACGTAGCACTTTTTCATCGTTTAAACTTTGATTGAGTAATTTAAGGTCGATACCACTTTCAATTGCTGCGGTGTTAATGTCGTCACTGGTGGCGATAATTGATTTATTTTTATGAATGCTGTTAAACGTTGTTTTAACAAAGGCTTCTTCTTTGCCTAGAGAGCGAGCTGCCAGCAAATACTTTGACATCAGTCTTTGTGTTTCGTAACTTGGCTTTGCCATTCCGTCAACATGGCGTCTAATAAACTGCGTTGTCTTAGGTAATTTTTGTTTTACATTCGACACAATGGATTCCGCTTTAAAGCAATGTGGGCAATAAAATGAGAAGTACTCTTCAACGGTACCAGGTGTAAAGTTTTCTCCTTCAATTTGTTGATAATGCACTCCAAGTTTAAATTTATCAGCAAACGAAGCATTACTAAACAAAAGCAATAGTGTGGCCGCAATATAGAAAGTTAATTTGTTCATAATAGTCCTTTTATTTTTCAGTTATTTTTATTAAAAAATTGTTATTTCGGTGAATTGGGTATTAGGTAAACGCTGCTTAATTACCTGTGCGTCACCTATCATAATTTTTGTTAGTGCTTTAGGGTCGTATAGATTGTGCGCTAATTTTTTAAATTCCGAGGGGAGCATCGCGTTTAAGACATTGTGCTGCGATTCTATGGTACTGGCGGTACCTTGATACTCGTCCAGTAGCGCCAAATACATGAGTTTTTGGTATGAAGATTCATAACCGCGATAGGTTCTATTAATAATCGACTCTTTCATAAACGCTATCTCTTTTTGATTCGGCCCAGTTGACTGATATTGTTTTGCCAGTTCTTTCATTGTCTCAAATGATGCAACTAAGTTTGATTGGTCGACAGCTGCCGCAAACTTTAAAAAACCATAATCTTGATTGCCAATAATTTCACTATAGGCACCATACGCAAGTCCTTTTTGTTCTCGCATAGTCGTCATGACTCGGCTATTAAAAGCTTCGCCAAAACTGTAATTAGTCAGTTTTGTTTTGTAGTATTCACCAGTCAAATCACGTTGCTTTATCTGTTTACCCATTAATAGCATGACGAGCTTTGAATTAGGCTGATCCAATAAGTAAACCCGATCAGTTCTGGTATTACGTGGGGTTATTTGTGGGGTCGGCGCGATTTGACTTGGTTGCCAATTTGCCAGTGGACTGAGTGTTTGTGTGATTTTTTCATCTGATAAATTAGATACTACATATGCCACTGCTTGATTCGGTCTAATATGATTGTCAAAAAAACCTTTTATGTCGGTGTGAGTGAGTTGCGATAATGATTCATGAGTACCGAATTGTGGGATTTGGGCAACTGTGTCTTGAAAAAATACGCTATTCCACGCTTTGTTAGCAATCACGTCAGGTTTTGACATACGCTTAGAGTTGATTTGCGCAGTTATACTTTTTTTAACCTCGGCCAGCTCTTTGGAGTCAAATGATGGGGCTAATAAGGCGTTCGTAAGTAGTTCAACTGCTTGGTTTAAATGGCTATTAAGTGATGATAGATAAATGTTTAAATTTTGATTGTCGACATAATATTTCAGCGTAATACCGAGGGAATTTTGCAGTGCGCTGATTTTTTCTTTGTGCATGAACTCATTGGATTGATTTAACATACTCGCCGTTAAGTGCGCTAATCCCGCATGTTTTGATGCAGTTTTGAAATGGCCGGCGGGTAGTTTGATTAATATATGCGTAATAGGTTGCTCGTTGCTAACGATACCTTTAACCGACAAACCATTGTCAAAAGACGATTGCCAAATATTTGGTAAGTCAAAGTGTGGTGCAACTGGTATTTGCGGCCGTTGATGCTCAATAAGTTCGGTTTTTTCAGTGCTTATTGGTGTGTTATTTAATGTATCTAGCATGGCGAGTAATTTTTTACTATCAGAGATAACTCCGTATTGATTGTTGACAAATAACGCATGCTTGTCGGCGAAAAAGGGCAATATGATAGTGTTAATGTCTTCTTTCGAAGATTCATCTAACCGTTTAATTTCTAGCGTAATTTGCTCCGGCTGGTTGGTGTAAGCATAGCCCGTGCTCATAGTTGATACTTTTTGTGAAACTGATTCTAAGTTATTGAGTTTTGATTTCGTATTTGCATTGGTTAGTTGTGCAAACTGCGCGTCTGTTATTTGTGACTTTTGTATCATCCCAATAAGCTGGTCTGTAACTTGAGCTTGTTGTGACTGAGTTAGTTCTGTTTTTAAATTGAGATTAATTCTTAAGTAACATGCGAGTTTGCGACAACGATGACTGGTATTAATGCGGCTGATCGAATTGTTTAATGACGAATCAATCAGTTGTTGATTTAAACTTGTATTGAGCCATTGTGCCGTGAGATCAAATAAAATTCGTTCGTCATCGCTATACGCAACAGTTGGGATCGCAAGAACAGCGAATTTCTTTTTTGTGTTTGTTGTGACACTCGTAAACTGATTCTCAGTAAGGTGTTTAATTTTAAGTTTTTTTGGCGGCGCAGTTCGAGTTGAGTTTGCGATTGGTGCAAAATACTTGTTGAGCATGCTGATGACTTGATTGCGCTCGAAATCGCCTGCAATAGTAATAATGGCATTATTAGGTGAATACCATTTTTTGATAAAGCTTTGGATATCGCCCACCGATGCCGCTAGAACGCTTTCCGGCGAGCCAATCGGTGCGTATTCATAACCGCTGCCTGCTTGATACATTTGTTTGTAAATCGTTTGATTTACTAAATTGGCAGGGTAGTTCTTATATTTTTCTAAATATTCGTTGTAGACATTTTTTTTCTCAATAGAGAGCGATTGCTCAGACAAACTCGCTGCGCCATGTTGCATTCGATCAGACTCTAACCACAACACAGTTTCTAAGTAATGAGATGGTGTTAATTGATAGTAACGCGTAACGTCAACATTGGTTTTGGCATTTAACGTACCACCGGCTTTGGTGATGAGTGCATTGTGTTCTTTTGGAGCGACTTTGTTGGTACCCTGAAACATAATATGTTCAGCTAAATGCGCATAGCCTGATTCATTCGCCAATTCATGGGACGAGCCTACTTTATATAGAACTTCAGTGTGAACGATAGGGTCTGAATTATCCTGATGAAGGATGACTGTTAATCCATTATCAAGTTCTATTATTTCACCTGATAAGTTCGCGATAGATGTGCGGCTGTCAAACTGAACACTTTTAAGGTTTTTTTGGGGGGCGTTTTTAATGCCTTCAGTGTTGCTACAACTTAAAACTAAACAACTAAATAGAATACTTATCAAATGAGTTTGCTTCATGGTAAATCCGTTTTTTGTTATTTATATTTCGAATGTTAAGGTAAATGTGGTTTTATGTTTTTGCTTTGAACTGACCCCAATATGAATGCCTAGCAAATAACATATTTGTTTCGATAACGCTAAGCCAATACCTGAACCATCTTGCTTAGAGGTGAAAAATGGAACAAATAAATTCTCAATAAGATCAGGTCTAATGCCAGTGCCATTGTCGACGACATCAATGGTTAATTGATGCAAACTTGGACGGTTTATAATTAAGTTTATTTCGCCATTTTCAACTTCACGGATTGCATCTTCGGCATTTTTGATGAGGTTAATTAGGACTTGTTCGAGCAGATGGGGGTCAGTTTTTACAAAAATATCTCGCGCACTTCGTTCTTGATGAACATGTATGTTTGAATTACGGTTCCTCGCAGCTCCCTCAACAATTGATTGTATATCTGTGTTACTAAATTGCGGTTCGGGCAATTGGGTGAGACCTTGGAATCCTTCAACAAATTTCTTTAAGCCTTCAGCACGTCTTTCGATGACGTCCAATGCTAATTTAGCCGTCTTATATGTATCATCTTGATGTTTTGTGAAGACATGTTGTGCTGATTGAGATAGCGAAATTATTGGCCCTAATCCATTCATTACTTCATGGGCAATTATTTTCAGTATTTTCTCCCACGAATCATGTTGTTTTTGTTCTAGAAATTGGTGGATGTCGCTTACCATAACAACTTTAAATTGTGAGTTTTCTAGGTCAAGTGACACCAGCTGAACAAGTGCTTGATGTTGTGTACTTTGTAATTCCACAGAACAGAGTTTGGATTGCTCTGAGCCTTCTTTAATTAGCCTATAAATATCGGGGCTAATGTTTTGAAACTGACGAACGCGAGTTAATTGATTGACTGAAAAAAATAGTGAACACATCTGATTTGACTTGATGATATCTTCATCACCATGTACGACAAAAAAAGCGAACTTAAATTTGTCAGATAGAGCGGCATACAATTTTTCGATTGAAGCTGATGATAAAGACTCAGATGATTGAATTATTTCATCATGGCGAGTGTTGTCTGAAATTGTCGGCAAGGCGGTTTCGCTCGTCGCGATTTGACCTATTTGCACTAATACGCGCCAGACACTAAAGAACGCCAAAAATAAACAAGTATAACTAATTAGCTTAGTAACAGAATAATCAAAATAACTACTTAAAAACGCGGCAATAACGAAAAAAATAGTTACTTTAAAGCGCATTTTGAAGCGATTAAACTGTACGTGTAAAGGGTTATTCGATGCCATGTTTTAACTTCTTCCGATAAAGTGATGCGCGATTAATCCCCAATATACTGGCAGCTTTACAAATATTATTTTGAGTTGCTTCAAGCACGTTTAGAATTGCTTGTTTTTCAGTTTCTTTGAGCGATAACAATTCTGGCTCAAGCGGTTTTTGCTCTGCTAAATCTGGCGATTTATGATTCTCACCCGACTGCGGCAACATAAATGTAAAATCAATGAGGGTATCGTTTGAGAGAATTACGGCGCGTTCCATCATGTGTTGTAGTTCGCGTACATTACCTGGCCAATGCCAATCATGTAATTGATACTTTAGCGGTTCTGTTAGAGCTAATTGGCTCTTCTTATACTTTCGTTTGTATTTGTCTAGGAAAAAATCAGCTAAGATTGGAATATCTTCCTTTCTTTCTCTAAGGGGGGGTAATCGCAGCTCGATGGTATTAATTCTATACAGTAAATCTTGCCTAAAGTGGCCAGCTTCGATATTTTTTTGCAGATTTTCGTTGGTTGCTGAAATAAGACGAATATCGACGTTTTGTCCTTCTTTGGCACCAACCGGTGTCACCATTCTTTCCTGCAGTACACGCAGCAGCTTCACTTGTCCTGCATAGGGTAAATTACCTAACTCATCAAGAAACAGGGTGCCTTTGTTAGCGGAAACAAAACGACCTACTTTATCTGAATAGGCACCACTAAACGCGCCTTTTTTGTGTCCAAATAGTTCACTTTCGAACAAGGTTTCAGTGATAGCTCCCATATCTACACTAATAAATGGTTTGGCAGCGCGGTTGGACTCTTGATGAATACAGTTGGCAACGACCTCCTTACCTGTGCCGCTCTCACCTGTAATTAATACACTGGCATCAGTTTTGGCGCAGCTTTCGATCATCTTTTTGAGTTCTAACATGCCAGGGCTTTCGCCAATGAGCATATTAAACCCACGCGTGGCATCTGAAAGCAGGGTTTCTTGAGTTTGTTCTAGAGTTTTGATTCTTTGATGATTTTTGTGGGTATTCACGGCTGACAAGATAGTTGTTATTAGCCTGTCGTTATGCCATGGTTTGACAACAAAATCTGATGCTCCCACTTTCATTGCATCAACAGCTAAATTAATGCCAGCATAGGCAGTCATCAGAATAACCTGGGTGGCGGGTGACGTACTTTTTATATCTTGTAAAAGTTTCAATCCCTCCTCACCATCTACGGCACCTTGTGTATAGTTCATATCCAATAAAGCGACAGCGTAAGTGTGCTTTTTTAACTCTGAAATCACATCGCGTGGCGAGTTCATTAAGGTTACATTGGAAAAATGATTGCCTAATAATACTTCTGTTGCGATTAATATATCTTCGTTATCATCAACAACTAGAATTCGAATATCACTACTGCTTTGGTCCATTTACAAGGTGCCTTTTTATTGTTATTTCCTTTAATGTCGTGTACTTATCATACATTTCATCAAGCGTTTATATCAATCAAATCCTTTTGATTGTGGTTGTCTTTTGTACCTTTATTGTTATGTGTTGTGTTGCGTAGCCTGTTTAAAATAAAGCAACTCAACGAAATCAACTTTTTCACAATTTTATATAGCCCCCACAGTACAATAATGAGTACAACTAACTGTACGATGGGCATTAAAATGATCAATAAAGGTTCAGTTTGAAAAAGATGTCTAACATAACTAACCATGATGTTCTCCTTATTCGCTGCGCAGGGTTTCAGCTGGTGGTCTACTGCTCGCGTTTAAAACAACCGTGCCGATAGTGATAAATGTGATAACAACGGTACTGGCAAAAGAGATAACTAAATATTCTAGTGTCACTGTGCCAGAGAAATTAAATGCGTTTAGCCATTCTTTACCGACCCACCAGGCTGCTGGAATCGCGATAAAGCATGACAATAAAATTGGATAAAAATACTTTTTGAATAATAGGTTAACTATGTTTCCTGCTTTCGCACCAAGAATTTTTCGAATCGCAATTTCTTTGGTGTTGCGCTCTGAGGCAAACTTCGCTAAACCAAATACACCGAACAATGTTAACGAGACAATGATGAGAGTTAAAATCAAGGTTGCTGTTAACTGGCGGAAAAAGTCTTTGTATTGTTGATTGTAAAGCATTGAAAGTGAATCAAAACTTGCATTTGGATAGTCAAATTGTTCATCATACAAGTGTTGTACCTTTGCTAAAGTATCTGACGGTGCACCATCACTTAACTTAGTTGCGATTGTCCAACGTCCTTGAGAGCTGTATGAAAGACCAAGAATTACCGGAGTTTGACTCGTCACACCGCTATTAAATTCGACGAAGTCAAATACACCAACAATTGTTACATGTTTGTTTTCCCAAGAAATAGTTTGATTTATAGCCATTTCTGGCGAAGACCAACCTGCTTGCTCAATCAGTGCTCTTGACACAATACCGCCAAAATATTCATTATCATTTTTATCTTTGCGATAAACATCTGCGATAAATGATTTTTTAAATGGACGACCTGCAATAATGTTAATGTTGAGGCTTTCAATAAAGTCAAAGCCAACGCCGACTAACGGCACGCGGTCAAGAGATGATTTTGGTTGCCCAGAAATCGTTAAAGCTGAGGTGCTGTCGTTAAATGGCATTGTTGGGAACTGCTCGGCAATGGTAACTTTTTCAACACCCGCAATCTGCTCTGCACGTAACTTAAAGCTTTCAAACTTTTGTGAATATTCAGTTGGATTGATTTCGGGAGCTAAATACACATTATTTTTAGCGTAGCCGACGTGCTTATTGGCAAGTAATGAACTTTGTTCATACATGACAAAGCACAGCACTAATAAAATGACAGTTAAAAAGCTTTGTGAACAAACGAGTAATGTGCGAGATAGGCCTTTGCGACCGTGTAAGTCATCTTGTAGCCCTTTTAAGCCAGCGCTCGTGGGTACTTTTGCTGCTTTATAGCTTGGATATAGATTGCCAAGAAGGTTCAGTAGCAAAGCCATGAGGGCTACAGTCAATACTAAGTCTAAATTAAATGATAGATTGATGTTCAGTAACGAAGATAGTTGAGGCGAAAATACTTCGGCTATAACAACTGCGATCGCTGAGGCAATGGATAGCACAACAACACCATCTAACAATAATTGTATAAAGATTTGTTTTTCAGAAGCACCGATTGCTTTACGAACAGAAATCTCTTTCAGACGTGTTGAATAAAACGCAGAGTTGGTATTAAAGTAATTAACTGCTGTGATCATGAGTAATAACAATACGATAGTTATAAGTAACCAAAGTAAACGTTTATCACCACTTGGTTTCATCTCACCGAGTAAGTTTGGTGTTAAGTGAATTGAAGTCAGTGGTTGCATAATTGTATTTACTTTGACACGCATTGTTTCGCTTAAGCGTGCATCTATTTGCGATGTAACTTGTGCTAAATTTATTTCGTTGATTGTTTTAAAATAAGTATAAAAATTACTGCCGCGAAGGCCACGCATCATATTGGGCGCGACACCTGAAATCGTTTTTAGTGAAACGATGGCGTCAAACGACAAATGTGTCTGATGTGGTAAATCCGCTAGCACTGCAGTAATTGTTAACACCGTATCTTTTTCTAATGATAGTTGCTGACCGACTACGTTTGATTTGTTGTATAGTTTGTTAGCAAGCGATTCAGAAATAGCGATCGTTCCTGGTGTGCCCAGTTTTAATTCACCGTGTTTAACCGGTAGATTGAAAATTTGAGTAAAGTCTTGATCTGCCGCAACGACATTAGGGAAGACCAAGCGTTTTTCGCCATAATACAATCTAAAGAAGGTGTTCATAGGGAGTATTTGCGTTGCAACATGCTGTTCATTAGTGAGGTCATGGAACAGTGATTTCATGCCAGCAGGCGTCAACGCCAATCCGTCACCACCGAGGTCTAATTCGGGTAAGGTGAGGGTGATGCGATACACCGAGTTATTGTCGTCATATTGTTTATCGTAATTAAATTCAGTTAATGAGTAATGCAAAATTGCAGAACACGCTAAAATACCGAGTCCAAGTCCAACAATAACCAGTAATTGCTGTGTAAAATGGGTTTTACTTTGTGCAAGTAATACATTTAAGTAATTCTTAAATAAAGATAACTTAGCCATTTGCCACCTTCCTTTGCTCTATGAGTTCTTCAAAAATCTCGCCGTCATTAATTTGGATAACCCGGTTGGCATACGACGCATGACTTTGTGAGTGAGTTACCATGACGATGGTTGAACCTTTATCATTTAAATCACAAAGTAAATTCATGATTTCATAACCATTTTTTGAGTCCAAGTTCCCTGTTGGCTCATCGGCAAGAATAACACTAGGTTCAACAATCAGTGCTCGGGCAACAGCGACCCGTTGCTGTTGGCCACCTGAAAGTTGTTTTGGGTAATGGTGTTGGCGAGTTTGCATATTAGTGGCTGCAAGTACCTGTTCAACACGCTTTTTACGCTCTTCCTTTGCTACATTTTGATAAAGTAGGGGCAGCTCAACATTTTCATAAACCGTGATTTCGTCAATTAAATTAAAACTCTGGAAAATATAGCCAAAGTGTTGCTGCCTAATGTTGGTTAATACCGATTCTTTCTTAGCTGTTACTGAATTATCATCAATTAACAAGTCACCTGATGTCGCTTTATCCAGTAATCCAATAATATTGAGCAACGTTGACTTTCCACAGCCCGAGGGGCCTGTAATTGCAATGAAGTCACCTCTGTTAATGGTTAGAGACACATTGTTAAGCGCTGTTGTTTCAGTTTCAATTGTTGAAAACGTTTTTGATATATTCCTTAGTTCTAGCATTTTTATTAGCTCCTGTTTTCTAAAGCAGATTTAATTGCTTTGTAGTTGTTTGTAACGACTTTATCTGTCGCAGAAAGGCCACCAACTACTTCAACTAATGTTGGCGATTTACGGCCGATTACGATATCGCGTTTTATAATTTCTTGATCTTTACTAAGCACATAGACCCATTTCCCAAAAGACTCTTTAAGGTAAGGACCATTTGGAATAGTCATAACTGACTCACTTGTCCCAAAAATGATGGTTGCAGTGAGTGATTGTCCTGGTAAAAGGTTGTCAGGTAAGTTTTCAGCAAACACCAGGTCGGCTTCAAATTGACCGCTTTCGACATTGGGGTAAACTTTATTAACTGTTAGTTTATATTCTTGGTCATTGATGCTAACGAACGAAGTATTACCCGTTGCAATGTCATTTAAATAGAATTCATCAATAGAGGCTTTTAGTTTTACTTGACTAAAATCATCAACGCGACCAATGCGTGCGCCGCGGGTCAGAAATTCGCCTTGTGTAATGTTAAAGTTTGTCAGATATCCACTTTTTGGCGCGGTAATTGTCATTGCTGTGAGTGATTCTTTGACTACTTCTAGATTTGCATTGAGCCTTTTAGTATTCGCTTCTAGTTGCTCCAATTGAGAACTTCTTAACAAATTAATGCTTTTTTCGCGCTCTAAACTAATCTCGATTCGCTTTTCGGTATAAGTGAGCTCGTTGTGAAGGTCTTGTAATTCTTTTTCTGATACATACCCCTGCTTAACAAGTTGCTCATAACGAGTGATATTGTTTTTAATCTCATCGCGTTGATATTCTAAGTCTGTGATTTCACGTTTTATATTTAAACGACCTTCATCAATTAGAATTCGTGTATTGCGCAGGTTGTTGAGTTGCTCAGTCACTAATGCTTCGCGTGAGATAACATTTAGCATTAATGCTGTGTTGGTTAATTCGAGTAACTTCTGACCTTTCGTTACGTAATCACCTTCTTCTGCAAAAATAAGATCGACTTTACCTGCCTCAGTTGCATCGACGTAAAAAGAATCCAATGGCTCAACGATTGAACGGATTGATATTCTCTCACTCACAACATCATTAACAGGTTTGGTAATTGACAAAGTGTCGATATCCAAATTAGCTGCGCTTCCTGACGATTGGCTTGTCCAAGCAAGCGCACCTGTGATTACAACTACAGGTATAATGAGGTACTTAAAAGCCGAATTAAATTTAGCTTGTAGTACTTCTTTTTTTGTTTTGACCCTATCCATTGTTGTTACACCGTCATTTATGTTTTCAAAATGCTTATTAATATTAAGCGCTTGAAATACGTGTTTATTTATTGCTCCTATATACGCAAACCGTATGCCATCTTTGGAATTAAATACCGAAAATGTATAAGTTGTTGTTTTATATATTTTTTACACTTCTTTTCTATTGTGTTTATTTAAATGGTTGAAACTTTCGCTTGTCGCAAATTGATACAGTGATGCAGTTTGATACAGTACCGAGTGTATCAAACTGCAACATTGTTGAATTCTCTCCGTTTTTAAAAATGCTTAAATTTCCTGTCATAAAAAATTAAACCTGCCTGCTAGCCCGTGAAAAACATGGTTTTGTTAACTTTTTGGTAACTTTTTAATTACAGTTGGCATGCATTTGGCAACACCAGGGAGTAATGTGAGAAACAGTTGGTTTTTGTGAAAACGCATTGCACAAATATAACTTTTAATTTTAAGGAGAGAAAAATGAATCGTGTATTGAATCTACAAGCACTTGAAAATGCAACAGAAGCAAATGATGACTTGCAATCACAAAGCTCTTGTAGCTGGGCACTGTGTGGTTTTTGTTCAAGTACAAGTGAAGCTGGCTGCGGGCCATCAAATCCTGGCGATACAGTTGTTGTTGCCGTTTAATTTATAAATATAAAGGGAAAAAACCATGAATAGAATTTTAGATCTACAAGCAATCGCACAAGACAGTTTAACGGCTGATGACGCAGTTCAATCACAGAGTTCATGTAGCTGGGCCTTATGTGGTGTGTGTTCTAGCACAAGTGATTCAGGTTGTGGCGGTGCGACTAATCCAACGATTACAGCGGTATAAATCGATGGATCGTATATTAACACTGCAATCAATTCAAACGTCTGCGAACGCGAGTGAAGATGAAGTTGCATCAACAAGTACCTGTAGCTTTGTGATGTGTCGCTTCTGTTCTTCGACAAGTGATTCAGGGTGCGGACCATCGAATCCTGGTGACACGATTGTTGTTGCTGTTTAAAAAAATAAATAACTAAATAATTAAAAAACAAGGAATAAAAAAATGAATAGAGTATTAAACCTACAATCACTATTACAAGAAGAACAAAATGCTGATGATGCAGTGCAATCACAAAGCTCGTGTAGTTGGGCGTTATGTGGTGTGTGCTCAAGCACAAGTGATTCTGGTTGTGGCAATGCTACTAATCCAACAATTACGGCGGTATAGCGGAAATGGAACGCATTTTAACACTACAAGCAATCGAACAATCAGCAAATGCGATGGAAGATGAAGTTGCATCGACCAGCACCTGTAGTTTTGTTATGTGTCGTTTTTGTTCGTCAACAAGTGATTCGGGTTGTGGCGATGCTACTAATCCAACGATTACAGCGGTGTAATGTAATGGGTCACCTATTACATAACAAAACACCCGCGTTTTTAGCAGCGGAAGATAATATGCGAGCTTTGTTTAAACGTCGGCTTATTTCATTTACAGAAGAAATAGGACCGCATTACCAAAGTTCAAAAATTAAACTAAAGCAATGCTAAGTCACTTGGTGTAAATGAGTTTGAGGGGTAGCTTTACTAATTCGACCTACTAAAGCTACACCCGCTCATTACTTTCAAGGATAGCGCTGACGGAGAAAAACTTCAACAGCGCATAATTTAAATCAAACAAGAAGAAAAATTAAAAAAGGTAATAACAGTTTATCCATTCTTCTTCATTTTATAAGGATAGTTGGTATGTCTGAATTAGTCATTAAAGATAAAACGCTCTATACAATAGCAGATAAAGAATTTTACGATAATATAGACAAATACAGCCCAAACAAGACTGATTTTTACCAAATTGTTGATGATCTTTCTACCGAAGATACTGTGATTGAACGATATCGTTACTGGTGGCGATGCTCTCAAAAAGGCAGTCGTTTACCATTACAAGGTTGGAAGATTCATGTGTCAGCTACACCTGCACACGCACCTGCAATCATTGACAGCGTTGCACGTGTACTAATTAAGCACAAAGTAACATTTAAATTTCTTGCTGATAGAAACTTATTTTCACTATTTAATGGCAAAGGTTTTGATCGCGGGTCAGCAGGCAAGTTTATTACTATTTACCCGCAAAATGAGTATCAGTTTTTAACCTTGATTGAGGAACTTCATCAAGCCACGCTAGGCTACTGGGGACCTTATATACTGTCAGACAAGCGATATAAAGACAGTAAAGTGATTTATTATCGTTATGGCGGCATCATTGCCGTAAAGAAAGAACTTGATGACGGTCAGGTTGCTCACGTTATTAAGAATTCGGATGGTGAATATGTTGAAGACAAGCGCAATGCATTTTACAGTTTACCTGAAGGCGTTGTGGATCCGTTTGAAGAGCAACAAACAGAAGTCGCTGCAACAGAGCAAAGCGCACACACATTAAAAAATGATGCTTACACAGTTAAAAGTGTGTTTGCGTTTAGTAATTCGGGTGGCGTGTATAAAGCAATTGATGAGTCAACTCAAAAAGAAGTCGTAATTAAAGAAGGGCGACCATATACCAATATTAGTAACCGTGGTTTAGATGCTATTCAACTAATTAAAAAAGAACATCGCCTTATGAGCTTACTGTCAGGTACTGAAGTTGCTGCGGAGCCGCTCGATTTTTTCCTTGATTGGGAGCATGCCTACTTAGTGCAAGAGTACTTGGGAGATGGCATTAACTTACGTTCTTTTTTCGCGAGAATTTATTTAACTCTTAAGACTCAACCTACTCCGGAAGAAGCGTCACAATATTGGGAGTTTTACTTCAAAATAGCTAATTTGCTGGTTGATAGAATTCATACCTTACATTCAAAAAATATTATCTTTGGCGATTTATCAGCGGGCAATGTCATGATTATGGGGGACTCTTTAGAATCATTAGACGTTAAATTAATTGATTTTGAGTCGGCTTATCAACGCGGTATCGATTTACCAACGCATATTTATACGCCAGGTTTTGCCTCTGAATCTTATCAAAACATGAACGAAGCCGAATTTGCTGATGACTGCTATGCGGTTGGTGCTTTGTTAATGTCGGGTTTATTCCCAATGAACAATATTTTAAGCTTAGATAGAGCTGCACATGAACGCTATCTAGATGAACTTGAAAAAGATATCGGTATTCCGTCAGATATTTGTTCGTTAATTAAGTCATTGATGTCGAACGATGCAACGAAACGTCCATCGATGGCCACTGCCAAAGAGATGCTAGAGCGCAGTGATTTGAAAATTAATCAATTTAAAATCCAAACAGAAAACTTTAATAAAAATCAAATTAGTGAACTGATTGAGAATGTCGTTAAGTTTACTAACAGCAAGGCGACATTTGAGCGTAATGATCGCTTATTTCCTGCAGACCCAGAGATATTTGAAGGTACACCTCTTAGCTTAGCATATGGCGCAATGGGCATTTCATTAACCATGAAGCAAGTTACGGGAGAGGTTTCTGACGATATTATTGAGTGGATGAAAAATGTGCCGCATAACCCTCAAAATCCGCTTTCTGTTGGTTTGTACGACGGTTTGGCTGGAATTGCGTGGGGCTGGTTAGAGCTTGAGCAACCTGAACGGGCCAAACAAGCAATTGATCGTTTATTGGAAATTGAATTGCCAACTAGCTCATTTAGTATTTATAACGGTCTTGCTGGGGTAGGCATGACGTTCTTGAAGTTCTGGAAAGAATTCAATGAGGAAAAGTACTTACAAGCAGCGATTAATGTTGGTAATACTTTGTTAGAAAATAAAAAAGTTGAAGATGGTCATACATTTTGGATTTCGCAAGCGCGTAAGTCATGTTCTTATGCCCACGGTGTTTCGGGAATTTCAATGTTCCTACTCAACTTGTATCAAGCAACTAACGAGCAAAACTACTTAACAGCCGGTGAAGACGGACTGAAATGGGTTATTTCCGAAGGGCATTACAATGAAGAAGGCGGTTTAACTTGGGTTGCGCGCGATACCACGCCAAGCTATACACCGTATTGGAGTTGGGGTAGCTCCGGTGTAGGAAAAGTGTTACTGCGTTACTGGGAAGTAACAGGCAAAGAAGATTACGCTGAGCTGATTGACGCAATTCACATTGATTGTAATCGTAAATACACGATTTTCCCTGGATACTTTTTTGGTTGTAGCGGTATTACTGACTTTTACATTGATTTATTGAAATATGAACGCTGGGCAAATATTGCAGACAATGCAATTCAACGTCTATTCTCTGGCACTATGCTGTTTGCGTTAGAACGCAGTGATGGTGTGGCATTCCCGGGCGAATCGGCAAGCCGAATCAGTTGTGATTTTGGTACAGGTAGTGCGGGCATTATTTGGATGATGCATCGTTACCTACACCGCACTGAGTCGCCGTTCATGTTAGATGAATACTTTCCAGTAAATAACTAATGGTATAGCGCTATGATTAGAATGATTAACTTTGCTGGCAGAGAGTTTTTACCGATTATTTTAGGCTGTACGGTAATTCTTATCGCATCCAGCGCGATGCAAATGTTACTGCCTTATGGCGTAAAAGTAATGATCGATATAGCGACTGGGATACCAAACAGTTGGTCTATTTCAAACATAGCGTGGTTGTTATTGGGTGCGTATCTGATGAAAGTAATTGTTGGCCTCATTGGCCAACTCTTACTGCAAATGACCGGAGACAACATTATTGCGAAAACGAAACTGAAGGTATTTGATCATTTTCAGCGGTTACCGCTCAGTTTTTTCAATAGTGTATCGATTGGCGAGTTAATGTCGCGCTGTAATAACGACATTGCCGCCATTCGTAATATTCTAACGTCAGTACTTACCTCGTCGATTATTAATGTTATCCAATTTATTGGTGCTGTTACGGTTATGGTGTACATGGATTGGCAACTCGCTGTGTTGGTACTTGTGTTAGCACCAATCTCAGCAATATTAACAAGTTTATTTTCAAAGTCGTTTTATCGCTTGTCTAAGCAAGTGCAAGAGATTATGGCTAAGTCTAATTCGACTTTGCAAGAGACTTTGGCGTCAATCGAAACGATCAAACTATTCTCTCGTGAGGAGCACCGTAATCAACTCTATAAAAGAGATATTGATGACTTTTTGAAAGTCGCAAAAGAAGCACGCCATAAGGACGCTGCATTTGGTTCGCTTATTAATTATATCTCATCAATTTCAAATGTTTTGGTTGTTTGGTTGGCTGCGGTTTTGATTGCTGGTAATCAAGTAACAGCGGGTACGTTGGTTGCGTTTTTAATGTATTCACAATTTGTGACTCAAAGTATTAATGGGTTAACCAGCGGCTATACGTCGTATGTGCGAGCCAAAGGTGCGACCGAAAGTATTTTTAAGATTTTATCGATGCAGGTTGAAACTAAAGTTACTAATGCTGCAAATGAGCCTTTGCAAGGGGTTGGCGTGAAAGTTCGCAATATGAATTTTAGCTATGAAAATGGTGACGTTGTTTTTAAAAACTTTGCATGTGATATTCCGGTTGGGTCCATTACTGCAATTGGTGGGCAAAGTGGCACAGGTAAAAGCACTTTAGTAAAAATATTCGCAGGATTGCTTAAGCAGCAATCGGGGTCAATTTCATTTATTGATAAGCAAGGTGAAGTAATCAAGTCGGCAGAGCAAAGATTGATGTTTTCGTTTGTTCCGCAAGAGGTGCAGTTATTCTCGGGCTCGATTATAGAAAATATTCGATTCGGCCAACTTAATGCATCTGATGAACAAGTAAAGGCAGCATGCGAATTGGCTGGGGCGCATGAGTTTATATCGCAAATGGAGCAGGGTTATGACACTTATGTGGGACGTGCGGGGGCAACACTGAGCGGCGGACAAAAGCAACGTATCGCAATTGCCAGAGCATTACTTAATGACGCGCCAATTCTGGTTCTCGATGAAGCAACTTCAGCATTGGATAGCCAAAATGAGCAGTATGTTCTTGAAACTGTTAGTCGTTTGAGAGGGATAAAAACAATTGTGCTAATTACCCATAACGATGAAACCAAGACATTGGCCGACAATTTTGTTGATTTAACTAATGCTGGGTCAGCGTTAAGAATTGCCAGTTAATTCATAGTCACCTGTTTAAAGCACAACCCGAGTGACTTGGATTTGTGCTTTTTTGCATAATAGTCGGCAAGATTACCGGTTTTCATAGGCTAGGGCTCTTCGTTGTGCCGCCGCTTCGCTGGTTTTTACCCACCTAAATAAGTACATGATAATAAGCTTAGTAATGGCGCTGGTGATAGCGAGTACAAGCAATGGCCAGCCGTCGTTTATTCCTAAACTAAGAGCAAAAGCAATTGTTGAGATGTCCATTAGTAAGATAAATTGGCTCATTTTTAAATTGATTGCACCGGTGTCGCCAAACTGAATAATCACTTTTATTTGATGCGCGTAGCCTTGAGCTATCAAAACTGAAACAATAATCATGATGCTGGTGGCAATATATTTGCCGTGATCAACCATTGAATGACTTTCACTAAAAGCCAATCCGAACAAAGCCAATAACAGCGAAATTAATGCGGTATAAAAGCTTCGCCGTGACCATATTGTTTTTCGGTCCCGCCATATTTCAAACAAAATTAATAATACGATAACCGAAGCAACCAACCGTGGCCATACAATGTAGTGATTAAACGGGTCGATTGAGTAGCCGTACACAAAAAATGATAAGTAGGCAAAATAACTCACACTAAATTGATTTAACGATAAAAGTGCCGTGGGCGAATGAAGGCTTGAATTGTTGTTACATTGAGCGGGGTGGTTTTTTCTTAACCAAATGGTTTTAATTTGAGCGAATAGGCCATATACACTAATTGTAATAAAAATAGTGTTGATAAGACCGAATAGATTAACAGTAAGCATAACGCACCTTTTTTGTTGTGTTGTCGACAATTTTGCTTTTATTTATCTTTTAAATCACATTTTTATTATTTATGTTTAATATATTGTCGACATTTGTTCGGGTGTTTTGACAAAGATTTTGCTGATAATCACTTAAAGGGAGTTTATGAAATGAGAAAAGCTTGCGCGCTGCGAGACGTTGCCATCGCAATGCTAGGTTTTACTGCTTTTGTAGTTGCAATGATAGATAGTTTTCACCTGCACAACAGTGCTTTTGTACATTGTTTCAGCCCCATTATTGCTGTCAACCAAGCAGAGCATAGCGCTTTTTCTGTGGTTGCGGCATGTATCTCGATACTGCTGCTCGCCTTTGTAGGGTATAGACTGAGTGCGCAATTACCCCATCTGGCTTATCAGGGTAAGTCACATCAACTCATGCTTGATACATCGGATCTCGATTTATCTCTTTAGTTAAGCGCGTTGTTTTTCAGATTAAGTCGGAGTAATACTTGCTGTGTAAATGTATATACAATTTAAGTTTTTGTTACATATAAATTTAATTAGCAGCTTGTACCTACTAACGGATTTAGTTATTAATTGTATTCTTTATACAAAAAATTATTGTGTGCCAAACCAAAACCAAGGAGTTCAGGTGAAATTTATTGTTTATTTTTTTATTGTGATGAGTATCGCAAATCTACTAAGTTTGAAAGTGGCCACTGCCGCTGAAAAACTGCCGACCGAATTTAGTCACAACCAAATATATCTCACACCACAACTGACTAATGATCACACTTTACGCATTTTTACCGATACTGGCGGCGGTTGGAATGCGATGCGCCAAAGCCTATATAAACAATACCAATGGCCGACAGATGTGATAACAGAAAATGGTCAATCAATGGAAATGGCAGCATTACCGGCGTTTAAGGCGGGGGCGAGTATTCCTGGTCCTGGCATTAACAATGCCTTAAACGGAAAAGTATTTGTTGTTGATGATGTTGAGCTAACTAAACTCGACCAGATTGACGGCTTTTTAGGTGGCCGTTGGCATGCAGAAAAGGTATTGAGCTTTAACTATTTGACACAGCAAATGCATTTGCTTGCTAAAGCGAATGAGCTTGACCTCACTCAATTTAATAAAATTAAGTTAGGCTTTCAAAAAAATGCACAAGGCAACTATACCATGGCCTTTCCAAGCCTAAATATAAAGGTTAAAGGCCAAGTGATCCCGGTTTTGTTTGATACAGGGGCGTCGGCTTATTTATCGGACAATGCCAAAAAGCAGCTTAAGGTGACGGCGAGTAAAGTGGGTACGTCGTTTATGGCAGCGTCGGTATTTGATAAATGGCGCAGTGAAAACCCAGATTGGCCAGTAATTGACGGCGCGGATCGCATGGCGAAAGAAGCGATGATCCTAGTACCCGAAGTGGAAATTGACGGCAAAAAAGTGGGCCCAGTTTGGTTTACACGTCGACAAGACAAAAACTTTCATCAATTTATGTCGTCGATGATGGATACACAAGTGGATGGCGCGATTGGCGGCTCGTTGCTTCAGTACACCCATATCGTTGTTGATTACCCCAACGAAGTGGCTTATATCAAACTTTAACTATGCCCTAGTTTTTTAACGGTTTGGCATTAGTTCTTTTTGTTCGTGTAATGGATGCGATTAGCCTATAGTGGAGCGCCCAATTTTGAATTTTTAGATGAGGTTCGTTAATGGCGCAGCACGATTTAGCTAGCTTGATGAATTACATAGAGCAAGCAGTTTGGCAACTGCCAAACGAAGGCAAAGTTGCCGACTATATTCCAGAACTTGCCAAGGTTAACGGCGAGCAGTTTGCGATGGCGGTAGTGTGCCATGATGGCGCAGCAGTGACAGCGGGCGATGCGGCGCAGCAATTTAGTATTCAATCGATATCTAAGGTACTAACCTTGGCTTTAGCGCAGCAACGCTACGGCGAAGAGCTGTGGCAACGAGTGGGTAAAGAGCCATCCGGCACCGCCTTTAACTCTTTGACACAGTTAGAACTTGAATTGGGTATTCCGCGCAACCCGTTTATTAATGCTGGCGCATTACTGGTGTGCGATGCACTACAATCGCGCTATGGCGCACCGTTACATAGTTATTTAGAAACGATTCGACAACTTACGGGTAACAGCAAAATAAGCATTAACAAGCAAGTTGCTCGCTCTGAATTTCAGCACCGTTATCGCAATGCGGCAATGGCATATTTAATGAAGTCATTTGGTAACTTTAACAATGATGTTGATCAGGTGCTTGCCAACTACTGCAAATACTGTGCGGTTGAGATGAATGTGGTGGAACTTGCCCGTTGCTTTAGCTTTTTGGCCAATAAGGGTAAAGACCTAACATCGCAAACTCCGTTTATTAGCGCGCAGCAAAACTCACAATTAAACTCGCTTTTGTTTACGAGTGGCTTATACGATGCCGCCGGAGACTTTGCTTATCGCATTGGCATGCCGGGTAAATCGGGTGTGGGCGGTGGCATAATCGCAGTCGTGCCGGGGCGCTATACCATTGCGGTATGGTCACCTCGATTGAACCAGTTTGGTAACTCAGTACGTGGCCTACATGCACTCGAACTGTTTGCCAAGGAGCGCAATATCCAACTGTTTTAGCGTTTTGCTTATTAGCTATAAATACGCTAGTGTATGAGGTCATACCAGTTAAAAGATAGATAAGAGTAGGTTATGGCCAATAAACTAAGTCGCATGGTGCGCAAAGTAAATGCGTTACCAAGTAGGTTTCATTCGTTTTTACTGACTAAATTATTTACTAGTCAGGTTAAATTTGCAGGCACCGCCAAGCTAAAAATTGAGCAAATTAGCCATGAGCAGGTGGTTGTGAGTTTGGCAAATCGAAAGCGCGTGCAAAATCATATTGGCGGTATTCATGCGGTTGCTGCGGCATTGGCGGCGGAGTCGGCGTCGGGCATTGTATTTGGTATGAATGTACCTGATAGCCATTTACCACTATTGAAATCGATGACCATGCAATACACGCGGCGCATGCAGGGGGCTATTCGCGTTGAGGCTAATTTGACTGACGCGCAGCGCGAGTCAATTAGCCGTGATGAAAAAGGTGATTTATTGGTGGCGGTGACGCTGACCGATGAAAGCGGGCAGCAACCGATTGAATGCCAAATGAATTGGGCGTGGACACCTAAAAAGCGTAAGTGATTGTTGCCACCATGAGCCAATTTAATGGCTTGCAATTAAATTGGCTAAACCTTTTTCTTAAGTAGCTTTTGTACGCTGAGCCCGGCGATAATAAAACCTAAACCTACAAGCGTTGCTGGGTGTATTTGTTCGCCCAAAAACGTATAAATAAATATCAGTGACAAAAACGGTGAAATAAAAATAAGGTTACTGACGCTGGCGGTGTTTTCAGCTTTTTTCATCGCCACAAGCCAGAGCACAAAAGTAATCCCCATTTCGAATAAACCAACATAAGCTGCCGCGAACCAGCCTTTACCGCTCGGCATAGCCCACGCATTTTGCCATGTTAAAACGCCTGCAATAAATGGCAAGCCAACACTAAAGCACACGAATAAACTAACGATGGGTTTATCGGTATTTTTAGTGCTAAATATCCAATACAGTGCCCACAGTAACGTGCTTAAAAGCGCTAAACCGACCCCAAGCGGACTTTCAAAGTTAAGCTCAGTTAGCTGTCCTTTGGTGCTGATAACTAACACGCCTAAATAAGCGAGCACGAGTGCGGTGATATCGGTTTTACGTAGTTTTTGCCCCAGCATAGGCACGGCGAGCAAGCTAAGCGCAATTGCCCACGTATAGTTGAGCGCTTGAGCCTGTTGGGCAGGCAGCAGATCGTACGCTTTGAACAGAATTAAATAATATAAAAACGGATTAATGAGGCCGAGTTTAAAATAGCGCAACGGCGCATTTTTAAACGCGGGAATAACAAGGCGAAATTGACCATTAGCAACAAGACAAACAGCTAAAAATAACCAACTAAATGCCGACGCATAAAACACCAATTGAATTGGTGTTAGTTGCTGCAATGCCAGCTTAAACGCCGTTGCGACTGTTGACCATAAAAATACGGCAGCAAGCGCAAAATAAACAGCGTGGCGTTGGTTTTTGACCATAGTAAATCAACTCGTTAGTTAAATTGTATACAAAAGGTGCGCTAAAATACCACAATCGTTTAATTTTGCTATAGATGAAGCGTTAACATTCTGATCTTATTGGTTGCAAACTTGTGACTTTGGCTTTTTAGCATAAGATTCAGCGTGTTAAAAAACAAGTTGGGGTGATGCATTAAATTGCGTATACTTAACCTGTAATGAAAGTATGGGCTTGGATAATCTTTTTTGCTATTTCACTAAATAGTATTGCGACGACCGTTGTTTTCGCAAGCGATGAGCCCTGCCCGATGACAAAACAATTGACAAAGCAAACAATGCAGCACGGCAACATGGCAAATACGCATGATTGCTGTGACGACATGGATATGGCAAACACAAGTATGGCATCAAGCCATGATTGCCAAGAATGCTCACAATGCCAGTCAAGCTGTGGTGCCAACTGCGGTTTGTTTTTAACTAACTTAGTACCCCCTTTAAAACCTTATCAGCATACCGCCTTAGGGGTGAGTATTCATTTGTATGTTGAACCAAACAGCCAAGATGTGATCCCTCCGATTTGTTAACTCGATATTGAATCAAACTATTTATTTTTAATTGTTTTTTTACGAGTTAAGTTTATGAAATGTTTTTATATTTTTGCCATTTTGGCAATGTTAGTCAGCGTTGCAACTGCTAATGAAACACACAATCACGAACATGAGCAAAACGCACAACAAAATCAAATACAAGCACAGGGACAAGCTACAAATGTATTGGCTAATGTTGGGCAACCGCAACCGACCAATTACGTGTGCCCAATGCACAGCCATATTATTAAAGATCACCCGGGTAAATGCCCTATTTGTGGCATGGATTTAGTGCTGCTTGAGCAAAACATTGAGCAAGCGCAGGGGGTGGTTAGTGTGCCGGGCCATACCCAACAAAATATGGCCTTGACAACAAGCCAAGTTGAGCAAGGCACATTGTGGCGCTATATCGAAACGTTTGGCGCGATAGAATATGATGAAAATGGCTTGACCCATGTGCACCCTCGTGCGACTGGCTGGATAGAAAACCTAAAGGTTAAAACGCTCGGTGAGCCGATTTCGAAAGGGCAATTACTTTACGAAATTTATGCGCCGGAGTTAATCGTGGCGCAGGATGATTACTTATCACTGTTAAAAACCGGCAATATTAGCAAGCAATTAAAACAACGTGGCCGCACTCGTTTACAACTGCTGGGTATGACAGAGCAGTTAATCGATAACCTTGAACAAACCAAGCAATCATTATTTAGAGTGCCTTATTTTGCACCCCATGATGGCGTGGTATCTGAATTAAGTATTCGTGAAGGCATGTATGTCAATCCGAGCAACAAACTGATGACAATAGCAAGCCTTGACAATGTGTGGGTATTGGCTGATGTATTTGAACACCAAATTGATTGGGTTGAAAACGGTAAATGGGTTGAGTTTGATTTGCCTGCGATTAATGTGTACGCAGAAGAAGGACAAATTGACTATATTTACCCGGCGCTTGACCCCGTTACGCGTACGTTAAAAGTACGTATGTCGCTTGCCAATAAATCGGGCCGATTTAAACCTGAAATGATTGCCACAGTGCGCATTTACGGCGGGCCAAAACATAATGCGTTTCATATTCCGGTAGAAGCTTTGATCCGCACAGGTAAAGAGAACCGCGTGATAGTAAAAACCGACAGTGAACAGTTTGTATCGCGCAAAGTTATGATAGGCATGGTGAGCCAAGGGCGAGCTGAAATATTACAAGGGCTCAGTGCCGGCGAGTTGGTGGTGACGTCAGGGCAATTTTTGATTGATAGTGAATCAAATATTCGCTCTGCGATATTGAAGTTGGGGCAGTCGGCCCAACCACAAGCTCATCAACACTAGGAGCGCCCATGTTAAGTGCAATAATTAAGGCGAGTTTACGCTATAAAGTGCTGGTTGTGCTGTTGTCGGTCGTGCTTGGTTTACTTGGTTGGCAGGCGCTTAAAACCACGCCGCTGGATGCGATTCCTGATTTGTCGGACGTGCAGGTCATTGTAAAAACAAGCTACGCTGGGCAAGCGCCCGAAGTTGTTGAGCAACAAGTGACTTACCCACTGTCGACCAGCTTAATGGCGGTCCCAAAAGCCAAAACGGTACGTGGTTTTAGCTTTTTTGGCGACTCGTATGTGTATGTAATTTTTGAAGACGGCACCGATTTATATTGGGCGCGGTCACGGGTACTTGAATACCTTAATCAAATTCGTGGGCAATTGCCGCAAGGTGCTGAGCCGGAGCTTGGCCCAGATGCGTCGGGTGTGGGTTGGGTTTATCAATATGCGCTGACCGATATCTCGGGCAGCCATAACTTAGCGCAATTGCGCAGCTTACAAGATTGGTTTTTAAAATATGAATTGCAATCGATTCAAGGGGTGAGTGAAGTTGCCACGATTGGCGGCATGGTGCAAACCTATCAAATCATTGTAGAGCCGATGCGGTTAATGCAATATGGCCTGACCCTGCAACAAGTTAAACGCGCGATTGAAAACGCCAATAGCGAAGTGGGTGGGTCGGTGCTTGAAATGGCCGAAGCCGAATATATGGTACGCAGCCGTGGCTATTTAACAGAACTTGATGATTTTAAAGCGATCCCGATGGGAGTATTAAGTCAATCGGGCAGCCCGCTACTACTTGAACACGTTGCCACTATTCGCTTGGGGCCACAGATGCGCCGTGGCATTGCCGAACTGAACGGAGAAGGTGAAGTCGTCGGTGGCATCGTGGTGATGCGTGATGGCGAAAATGCACTGAATCTCATTAACCAAGTTAAGCAAAAACTCGCACAGCTAAAAGCGAGTTTGCCTGAGGGCGTTGAAATTGTCACAGTGTACGATCGCTCCCAGCTGATCACGGCGGCAGTTGATACCTTGCAAACTAAGCTAATAGAAGAAATATTGGTGGTTGCACTGGTGTGTTTATTGTTTTTACTGCATGCGCGTTCGACCTTTGTGGCGGTTATTTGTTTACCTCTGGCGGTTTTAATTGGTTTTATTGCCATGCGTTTGATGGGTATTAACGCCAATATTATGAGTTTAGGCGGGATTGCGATTGCAATTGGTGCGCTGGTTGATGCGGCGATTGTAATGGTTGAAAACAGCCATAAACATTTAGAGCAATACAAACAAGATAAAGGCCATTATGCGACAGGTAAAATTCATTGGGCGCTGATCACAAAAGCAACCGTTGAGGTCGGCCCTGCACTGTTTTTATCTTTACTGTTAATTACTTTAAGCTTTTTGCCGGTGTTTGCGCTTGAAGCACAAGAGGGGAAGTTATTTGCGCCGTTGGCTTATACAAAAACGTTTGTGATGGCGGCAGCTGCACTGCTAAGCGTGACCTTAGTGCCTGTGCTGATAGGTTACTTAGTGCGCGGGCGCATTCCGAGTGAACAGCGCAACCCGATATCGCGCGTGTTGATATTTATTTATCAGCCGATATTGAAAATTGCTTTAAAGGTACCTGTATTAACCCTATTGCTCGCGGTGGCAATTGGGGCGTCGAGCTATTATCCACTCAGCAAACTAGGTAGTGAGTTTATGCCAGAACTCGAAGAAGGCGATTTATTGTATATGCCAACAACCTTACCAGGTGTTTCGATTGCTGAAGCAGGTGAAATACTGCAGCAAACTGACCGCCTTATTCGCACGCAGCCGGAAGTACTCAGTGTGTTTGGTAAAGTAGGGCGCGCCGAAACAGCCACTGATCCAGCGCCCTTAACGATGTTAGAAACTACTATTCAACTTAAGCCTAAAAGTGAATGGCGCGATGGCATTAGTTTGGCGGATATTATTGCGGAACTTGAAGCAAAAGTTAAATTTCCGGGGCTCAGCAATGCGTGGGTGCAACCAATCAAAACGCGCATTGATATGCTGTCGACCGGAGTTAAAACCCCGGTAGGAATTAAAATAGCCGGCGAAGAAATCGCGACAATTGAAAACATAGGACAAGACATTGAGCGCATATTGAGTCAAGTACCGGGCACAGCATCAGCGTACGCAGAGCGCGCCCAATCAGGTCGCTATATTGATATATCGCCACGACGGTTAGACGCCGCCAAATATGGCTTAACGATTAACGATATTCAGCAAGTGATTAACTACGCACTCGGCGGCGCGAATATTGGTGAGTCGGTGCAGGGAAAAGAGCGTTACCCGATTAATTTGCGCTACCCGAGGCGCTACCGTGACCAAATTGAAAACTTAACCACTTTGCCATTTTTGTCGCCTACCGGTGCATGGGTTACGTTGGAGCAGGTTGCAGATATTAATATTGTGGATGGCCCGGCGATGATTAAAAGCGAAAATGGCCGCACCATTGCTTGGACGTTTGTTGATTTGGCGCCGGGGACTGTGATTGGTGATTATATAAAAGCGGCGCAAGCGGCACTTGATGAGCAGTTATCGTTACCTGCGAAATACACGATTAGCTTTGCTGGGCAGTATGAATACATGATGCGCGTAGAGGAAAAGCTAACCACCTTAGTGCCAGTGACACTGGTGATTATTTTTGTTTTATTGTATTTAGCATTTAACTCGGCAAGCCAAGCAATGTTAGTGATGGTGACCTTGCCGATTGCATTAAGTGGCTCAATTTGGTTTGTGTATTTGCTTGATTACCAGCTTTCGGTCGCTTTAGCTGTAGGCATGATAGCGCTTGCGGGCGTGGCTGCTGAATTTGGTGTAGTAATGCTGATTTATTTGAATCAAGCATTGAAGTCTTATCCAGATCAAATAAAAAAGGCGATTGAAATAGGCGCAACACAGCGCGTTCGCCCAAAAGCCATGACCGTACTCACCATTGTCGCTGGTTTACTGCCGATAATGCTTGGCTCGGGCACAGGTAACGAAGTGATGCAAAAAATCGCAGCGCCGATGCTCGGAGGCATGATCGTGAGCCCGTTAATTAGTATGTTAGTGATACCCGCTGCATACTATTTAATGAAAAGGCCTAAGAAATAAAGCTTCAGCATGAGTGAACCGAAAATAAATCGAACAGGATAAAGAAAAACAGCAAGCCGCGAATTTTGCTTTAAACAAAAACGCGGCTTTTTTATATAAGTCGGGCGTTGTTTTGATTTAGTTAAAATTGGTCTAAATCTTTATACGGTCAACAGGACTTAGTGCGTTGCTAAACCGAGAACCAACAACGTGAGTATAAATTTCAGTTGTTTTTAAGTCGGTATGACCAAGTAATTCTTGTACCGTCCTAATATCTGTACCACTTAGCAATAATTCAGTCGCGAACGTATGACGAAAAGTATGTGCTTTAACTCGTTTGTTAATATTTGCCGCTAAGACAGCTTTACGGAGCTGTTTTCTAAACGCTGATTCATGAATATGATGGCGACAAATATAGTTATCGTATGGGTGCACACATCGTGTTGTTGAAGGAAAAAGGTATTGCCAAGAGAAATCTTTAACTGCATTGCCATATTTACGCAGTAAAGCAGGTGGTAATGAAGTCAGTCCATAACCTTCACTGAGATCTTTTTGATGCAGCTGTTTTACTTTGGCTATTTGATCAGAGATTAAAGAATTAAGTGTTTTGGGCAAAAGTGAATAGCGGTCTTTTCGTCCTTTGCCTCTAAATACAAATACAGTGTTATTAGTTAGATTGAGGTCTTTTACTCTTAATGTGAGAGCTTCATTAATTCGTAGTCCACTGCCGTATAAAATTGAAGCGATTAGTTTATGTATCCCCTTCATTTTAGATAAAATCAAGGTTGCTTCGTCATGAGAAAGAACAGTCGGAATGGCTTGTTCTCGCTTTGTGAATGAATAGCTTAAATCATGGATATCTCGTTTTATGACATAACGATATAAAAAAATAATGGCGCATAATGCTTGGTTTTGAGTCGCAGAACTGACTTGTCGATTTATAGCCAAATGGTTTAAAAAACGCTCAATCTCATTATTACTCATATCATTAGGGTGTTTTTTATCATTAAATAAAATAAATGACCTGATCCAGGACAAATAAACCTTTTCAGTTCTTAGGCTATAGCGACGTGTTCTTAGTTCTGTTCTGACTGATTCTAGAAATGGTGATTTATTCATAATTCCCTCTTACAGGTACTGTTTATTTATACAGTTATAAGTAGCAACTAGTAAAAAAGCAATGGAATGGCACGCTATGTAATTTGAATAAACGGCTCGTTTATGCGGACAGATAACTTAGTCAATTGATATTAATAGATAAATTAACACTAAATAATTTACATAGCGTGCCTTGCAAGTCTCGAATAAGTAATGGCACGTTATGTAAAATGATATTTTGGCTTGTCTGGACAAAAAACAGCTGTTAACCTTTTGGTATTATTAAACAAAAAAATTATTAGTAGGCGTTTCGATGACTGTGGATAACTTCCTTATCCCGAGATGCACGCTAATACGCTGTTATGTGCAAAGGATAGCTGTGAGAATAGTTCTAACTTTGATTGTTTTTTTGGTAGGTTCTTGTTCACTTACCAGTGATGTTGAGTTCGCATCGTTTAGAATTGGAACGGACTCTTTTGATACTCGTAGTGGAGTATTCAAACGTTCACTTTGCCTAGAAAACCAAGATAGTATAGAAGTAGATGTGCCGTTAACCGAAAGTGAAAAACGACAACTTTTTTATTTGGCTAAGCAAGATATTTCTGATGGTAATACAAGTTTAGATGAACTAGAAAAAATATGTGTTAGTAGTTACCCATACGAAATTAAATATGGTGACAGTAAAGGCCAATTAAAAACGACTTGTTTTTCGCCTTTGCGAGATGATGAAGCTCAAATATCAAATTTTTTATATGCCGTTAAGGCTGTTCGAAATTTACCAAAGTCAAATTGCAGGTTTTATTAAAACTTGCACATAACAAGCAATTTAACAGGGACATAAAATAGCGGGCTGATTTTGCTTCGCAAAAATTTTAGCCCACAATTTTTAGCCCGTTAATAGGGCGTTATGTTTCAAGTTAAATTCGAGGAATGATCACAATGGAAGAACAGATTATCTTAGGTATTGCTTTATTGGCAATATCTCTAGTGGCGATTGTAGTTTATGCCTTTAAAGTAAAACTACGGTTGAAAGCACTCGAATCAAAGTATTCTAAGATCATTGATGTGGATGTAGAAGTTGAAAGGTCGAAGAAAGAAAAAGAGGCCATTAATAAGAAAATCGAATCTCTAAAAAATGACTACAAAGAAAAAAGAGCGATTTTCGAGAAGCTAGTAAAAGAAGCGGCAATATATGATGAAGAGATCCAGATGGCCGAACTTGGCTTCTATAAACCTCACTTTGATTTTGATACATCAGAACGCTATAAAGAGGAAATTTCTCAGGTAAAGCAGAAACAAAAAGATTTAATTACATCCAAGCAGGCGATTTACTGCAATACAGAATGGACTGTTGAAGGTAGCAAGGCCAAAGGTCGAACAATGACCAATCGAGCGATAAAATTAACTGCGCGAGCGTTCAATAATGAATGTGATGCAGCTATATCCAATACTCGGTGGAATAACGTAGATCGTATGGAGCAGCGTATAGAAAAAGCCTATGACGCGATAAACAAGATGAACCAATCGAATGCTGTTGTCATTTCACGAGAATACTTCCATCTTAAGATCAATGAATTGAGGCTGGCTTATGAATATGCCGATAAGAAGCAGCAAGAGAAAGAAGAGCAGCAAGAAATTAAACGGCAAATGAGGGAAGAAGCAAAGTTAGAGCAGGAGAGAGAAAAAGCTTTAAAAGAAGAAGAAAAGTACAATAAATTGCTTGAGAAAGCCCAGAAAGATGCTGAAAAAGCAACTGGCGGTGAATTAGATTCCCTTAAAGAAAAAATAGCTCAATTGAGCCAAGACTTACAAGAAGCTCATGAAAAATCAGAACGAGCTAAGTCAATGGCAGAACAAACTAAGCGCGGTCATGTATATGTGATTTCAAATATCGGCTCATTCGGTAGTGATATATACAAAATAGGCATGACTCGGAGGCTTGAGCCATTGGATCGAGTAAAAGAGCTAGGAGATGCAAGCGTGCCATTTACTTTCGATGTTCACGCAATGATTCATTCTGAGGATGCACCTGCCCTTGAAAGCTCTCTACACAAAAAATTTGATCGGCTAAGGTTAAATTTGGTTAATTCACGTAAAGAGTTTTTCCGAGTTACGCTTTCTGATATAGAAGAAGAGGTGCGTAAAATATCTCCTGAAGCAGAGTTTATAGAAACAGCGGAAGCAAGGGACTATCGAGAGTCACAGAGTATTATTGCTAAGCGTGATGATGCAAAGTCAGTAAGTGACTCGGTAGAAGCATTCCCTGAAGAGATATAAAAACATAACAAATCAATCAACTACGCGCCTTCGGCGCCGGACGCAGCAAAGCTGCGCCGGTTATTGAGGCGTTAGCTGACTTTACTTTTTCTACTTTGCAATAATGGAATAGCCAAAAATGATTAATAACTTACCTTTTAGTAAATTCAATTCAACACTGATAACTCTATTCTTATTAGCTAATCCCGTATTTGCGAACGAAAATATGACTTTTTCAGAAGCCTATAAAATCGCTGAAACTACAGAAAGTAAAATGTCAGATCACACCAAAGATAAGCTGACAAAGTCACAAGGAGAGTTTTTGGTTAAAAGTGTTATTAGCTGCATTAACGAAACAGGTGAAAAGCCTAATTCATTTTCGCTTGTTGTGAAATTTAATGCACAAGGAAATGTTACAGAAACTTGGAAAAATCAAAGTAGTGATTTCCTTAATTGCTTTGAAAGCGAAACAAAAGAGAAATATAAATATATTTCAGGTAAAAAAGAGTTTTATTCATTTATAAAGGTTAACCTTTAGTGTTTAAAAACTCAGCTAACAAGCGCCTAAACTCCGACAATGTAAAGTTGTCATGGTTTTGGCAAACAACGCAAAAAGCCATGCCAACACATTTCGTGTTAGGCGGGCGTTATATACCCAAATGGAGCCTTGGTGAATTCTGATACAAATCTCAAATACCTCAATTTAAAGTTTATTAGCTACCTTAGTTTTATCGTTGCGTATTTCTACATGATTAATTTTGAAATTTTCAATGTTTTTTCATTAGAGGAAGGGCAATTCACGATAGTCTTTGGTCTAAATATGGGAATTTGTATTCTATTTTCTATTGCTGCTAATCAGCATAAAATGAGCTTCCAAGACTCATTTCAAGAACCAATAAATGAGAAGCGAGCAAAGCATGTGTCGCTCCTATTTATTAGTGCTTGGGTTATGTTTTATGAGGAAGTAGTACTTCAAATCCATTTTAGTAAATTTACAGGTCTTGCTTTAATAGTTATGTATCCAAGCATTAGTTATTTTCTGTTTAACGATCAAACAATAGATACACTTGATGATGGTAAATCTTTTTTCGAAAACAATCCTAAAAGTGCAAACTTACATGCAGTAATTTGGGTGCTAATTGGATTGTGTTCGGTTAGTTTAATGCTTTTTGGTGAGTGGGTATCACCGTTGCGTTAATGGGTATATAACAAGGCAATTATGGATGGGACGTCTAAAGCTTGGCTGGCGCTCCTTCGTCGCTAATTTTAGCCAAGCATTTATACGCCCCATATTGCGGCGTTATGTTTACTTAAGGATTTGAGTTGTGAAATTGATCGGGAGTAAAACTGAAAGGGAGTTTCGGAACAATCTAATTGTTTCAAGCAATCAGCACTTCTCAGAAGACTCTAATTCGCCTCTAAAGTGTTTTCTTCAATCTAAAAACATTCCATATAAGAATGCACATATTCTCAATGAGATAACAGATGAATCTACTACACATTATTCAATTCTAATTAGTGGCTCTTCGGTTCTATCGGTAGAAATTGATAAAAGTAATAGTCGAAATTCTACTATTCAAAGTAATAGTGAGCTCAAGAGCTATTTATTGGGCTTAAGTAAAATTGAGCAAATAAAACTATTTGTTGCCAAAGAGTTAAGTGGCATGTAAACATCAAGCCAATCAAGTCGGACGCTTAACAGTTGGCTGCGTTCACTTCGTTCACAATTTTAGCCAACTATTATCCGCCGCTTATTGGGGCGTTGAGGCTGTAGAATTACTCAATTTAGGTACTAAATTGTAATTGTAGGTTTGTTTGTTTTTTAACCTTGCATCAAGCTAGTTACTGTGATCTAATAGATATTATTCCACTTAGAAAATTAAATATGACACCCATCCATATTTTATTAGGCGATAATTTAGACTAGGCTTAAGTATCATCTGTTCCTAAAATGGGTTTTGTTATGGCCACTGCACGCAGTAAACAAGTGAGTTTGGTTGATACACCTTATTATCACTGTATTTCACGCTGTGTTCGCCGAGCATTTTTGTGTGGCGAAGATAGTGTAACAGGCAAAAGCTACGAACATCGCCGCGAATGGGTCGAATCAAAGTTATTAGCACTGACAAAAGTGTTTTGTATTGATGTGTGTGCGTATGCAGTGATGAGCAATCACACGCACATTGTGTTGCATGTCGATGCTAAAAAGGCGAAACGCCTTAATGATAAAGCAATTGTATTGCGTTGGCACAAAGGCTTTAAAGGTACGTTAGTTACCCAAAAATTTATACGAGGTGACAAGCTTGACTCAGCAGAGCAAGAATCTCTTGAACTCACAATAAAAGAATATCGGAAACGCCTGCACAGTATTAGTTGGTTTATGCGTACGTTAAATGAAAGTATCGCACGCGAAGCCAATAAGGAGGATGGTTGTACAGGACGGTTCTGGGAAGGCCGCTTCAAGTCACAGGCGTTACTGGATACCGCCGCACTAGCCGCTTGCTTAGCCTATGTAGACCTAAACCCAATACGGGCAAAAATGGCAACAACACCCGAATCATCAGACTTCACCAGCGTTAAAAAACGAATTCAGTCAGCAAAAGCGGGCAAACAACCTAAGAACCTTACTCGTTTTGTTGGTCACCCCAGAAAGCACATGCCAAAAGGGTTGCCGTTTGAACTGCAATCATATCTAGAACTAGTTGAACTCACAGGGCGCTGTATACGTGAAGACAAACGCGGCTATATAAGCAACTCCGAGCAACCGATTCTAACGCGATTAAACATCGAACCTGAAAACTGGTTAAAATTGACCACTAAATTTACAAAGGTTTTTCATGGTGCTGTCGGCCACTCAGAATCGTTACAATCTTATAAAGAACACCTCGAACTAAAACGAAGGCCGAATCTAGCTAATTGCGAAAAATTACTCGCTTAGATAATTTGTACCCTACAAAATCATTCGTACGCCACATAGCGTGGCTTTATTATGCGTTCAAACTTACTTTACCAATTGATATTAAAGCAAGAGCTGTGTTTAAGTTCGATAAGTCACGTTTCAAATAACAACTCGGTCATAATCTTGATTAAAAACATATATTCAATTTTTTTTTAGCTTAACCAGATAATTTATAAGTGGGTGTCAATGATAATTCACTATACCACTGAAAAAGTCTTTGCCTTTCAAATAAGCTTAAGTGTTTATATGTCTTTTTCATATTGAACCTCCAGTCTTAATAAACTAAAAGTATAGGTGGTGCACTTCTACTTAGAACTAGGGTAGCTTAACCAGATAATTTATAAGTGGGTGTCAATGATAATTCACTAGGTGTCAATGATAATTCACTATCGATATCAGTCGTTAATGTATTACGGAATTGATAAACCAATAGTCAGCAAAAGACTGATTAATGTTGATTGGTATTAGGGGCGTGGCTTAAGCGCGTGAATATATAACTGAAGAGGCCGGATGCGGTAATTCCGCACGTCCGGTTCTGTGTGGGGTCGGCCCAGTAATGGGTCGCTCTACCACGATTAACTCAGAATAGCTTTTTAGCGTCTCGGTAAAAATTTTCGTGGGAGCCAAAGGTAAGTAACTCTAGAACAACAGTACCATCCTCATAGCTGTAACCTAGTAGAGTTAGTTGTTTCACCATTTTAAATTTATAAACTCGCATAAAAGACAAGTCGCCTTTCTTTTGTTCTCCTAATAGCGGATTTTCAATGAGTGCCTTAACTGCGCAATCTAGATCTTGTTTTTGATTTTTACGTAGCTTCTTTGCTGCTTTCTTAAAACTGGACGTTTGTAAAACTTTGGAGACCTTAGCCAAAGTCATATTCCTCTAACTTACCAGCTTCCTTTTCAGCTTTAGCGATAATTGCTTGTTTTACAAACTCGTAAGGCAACTCTGGGTTATCTTCCATCATTTCCCCTATCTTTGCCCAATGTTCAATTTGTTTAGGTGTCGTACGATTTAAGGCTTTGGCCATGATGGTGGCTTTTTCAACTAAATCTTGGTCTAATCTAATACTTGCGGTAGCCATGCTATTCTCCTGTTCTTTGTTTAATTGTAGTAAATTGCTACAAATGTGGCAATGAGTTATAACAAGGGAATAATGAATCGACGTCTAAAGCTTGGCTGACGCTCATTCTTCGCTAGTATAGCCAAGCTTAATACGCCTTATCTTCAGGTCTTAGTCACTTTGGAGGTCACATTGCTATATCGAAAAATCCATATTGTTGGCGGTCCCGGTAGCGGGAAAACATATTGTGCTAAAAAATTGGAGACGAATACGGGTTTAAAGTCTTATGACCTAGATCGCGTTTTTTGGGATCAAAGCAAAAGTACGTATGTTCGTGCCAGTGAAAACCTCAGAAGTGAGAAGTTAGAAAAGATATTGGCTAAGGATAGTTGGATTGTTGAGGGCGTGTATTATAAATGGCTTGAAAAGTCTTTTGATGATGCCGATATCATTATCATCTTAAACCCGCCTGTTTACCTTAGGCAGTGGCGTATATTTAAGAGGTTTTTGTATCGTAAGTTTATTTTGCTGGATTTCAAAAAAGAAACGTTTGCCTCTTTTATGGAAATGTTCTGGTGGAATCAAAAATTTGATAAAGATAATATGATTAGGATTCAATCATTTATTTCTGATTATCAGCAAAAAATTGTTTTTTGTAAGAATTATCAAGAGGTCGTGAGGGTCGTCAATGCCTAAAAAGCTTATCCAGTTGGCGTTACATACTATAAATTTAGAGTATCTACGAAGAAGAGTAGAAAGGCCGAGAGTTCGACTGGTTTGCAATAGATAGTGAGTGAAATATTGGACTATTCTTGACTGCTGGTGAAGCTCATATGCTTTGGTATGACTCTGCATAGTTTGGGTTTGATCCTGGGTTTAATGTCTTTAATTGGCTTTTACTCCTCGTTTATTTAGCCCGCTATTTCTTCGTTTAACGACGCATTATATTTAACTGAGGTTTTGTGAAATTATTTAAGGTTAGTCGTATACATACAGATTTTGGTATTTTCAAAGTCTCCGGAGAGTGGAGTGTGAAAAAAACCATCGCTGAAAATATTAAAATACATTCAATTGAAGTGATGGGTACGGATGGTTGGGTTTTATTAGACCTAAATAATTGTCGTAGTGCTGAATTGATAAGTAAATTGCAGCCTCTTTTGCTATCTCATTTACTGCAAATATAACGTTCAGTGCAAGGCTTAATAACAGATTCAATACAGAGTTAATAAAGCGTAATAATGATATCAGTAATATATATTCTTGCTAGCTTAAGCATGTTGTTGCTTCAAGTTAAATTAGCAGCGATAGTACCTAAAAAGTATGGTTTTGTTTTAGCTTTTATGTTGCTTTGTTCCCTAACTGGCGTGATTCATTACAGGGTATTTTTAAATGGCAATATTTTTGGTGTCGATTTAAGTAATCTGTATTTAAGCCTTTTTGCGCTAATTATGTTTGTATTAACTGTTTTTATTCCTGTTGGTAAACTAACAAAACGACGTACATAACCTTGGCGTATGATAAGCAAGTTATGAAAAACAGCGTTTAATGCTTGGCTTCTAGTTCGATTGTATAGTCAAGCTTAATACACCTGTATAACGGTGATAGTTAGCGGGTAACAACTTAAGGAAATAGCATGCAACTTGCAAATGACACAATCGAACTTGTACCGTTTGAAGAGTCTGATTTTGAACTTTTCCTCGAAATTATTACCAGCCCACAGTTGATGCAACATGTATACGACCCGTTGACTTATGAACAGGCTAAGCGCTCTTTTGAGCAAAGATTACCACCTTGGGAAGTTAATAATGATTCATGGCGCTCTTTTGCTATTACTGAAGTCACAAGTGGTGAAAAGTTGGGCTACATATCGCTTAGAATTATCAATTATGAAGCTAAACTTGCAGAAGTTGGCTTTATGATTAAAGCCAATGCTCAAGGTAAAGGGGTTGGTAGTAAAGCGCTTAGTCTTATTAAACAATATGCTTTCGACGAATTAATGCTAAACAAACTGATTGCTTATTGTTCTGTACATAACTCAGGTTCTATTAAGCTACTAGAAAAGTTCGGTTTTTCCCGTGAGAGTTGTTTAAAGAAAAATACCTTAATTAATAATCAATACATCGATGATTATTTATATGGTTTATGTAAACCGGCTTCATAAGTACTTATTTAAGCGAGATAAATTGTTTGGCTTCCTGCTCTAAGCTCGATATTATAGCCTTACACAGATTTAAATAGTGTTAGTTTACACAAGGAGTATCGTGTTGTTAGAAAATATCGCTTTGTTATCAGGTCTGATAGCAACAATTTGGATTTCAATCGGTGTTTATATCGCCGCTAAATTTTACCCTAATTACGACCACGCAAATCAATTCTGTAGCGAGTTAGGCGCAACAGGTAGCCCAACCGAAAAATTATCACCTTTAATAAATAATTACCCTTTAGGGTTCATATTCTGCTTGTTTGGATGGGCCGTCACGCAACTTAGTGATTCAAATATCGCGCTATCTATTGCTGGCGTGCTCATTATTGTGCACGGAGTTGGAACTTGGGTTGCTGGTTACTTTCCTATGGACAAGGATCCTTACACTAAATCACCCACGCTTACTGGCAACATACACTCAATAGCGGGCTTTATTATGCTTTTAGCGCTGTTGGTTGCACCGTTATTTGTCGCTTTTAGCCCTGAATCAATTTATGTTCCATTTTGGTTTAGAATAAGCTCAATAGTGATTGTCGTACTATCTGTTTTTTACTTATTTAAACTGGTAAAAGGCTTTGAAAATAAAAGGTTGACCGGCTATTACCAGCGCGTTTCATATTGGGTTAAATTAATCTGGTTAAGTGTTTTCTCGCTCATTCTGGTACAAGTGTAACTTACTAGTTTATTAAGAGAAGCAAACGGCTTGGCTTGTTCTCTTTTGTCGCCCACTTTAGCCAAGCGGTTGTGCGTCATTGCATGGCGTTACATGTCTTATGTGTATTGCAACAAGGAGCAATAATGCAGTTTATAATTACAGCTTATGATTTTGAAGATGATGATGCGATTAATCGACGCTTAGCCAATCGTGAAGCGCATCTGGCGGGTATCGAAAAAATGGTTAAAGAAGGTACTTTTTTAAGTGGCGGAGCTATTTTAAACAAAGAAGGAAAGATGGTTGGCTCGTCGGTTCATGTTGAGTTTTCTGACCGTTCTGGGGTGGATGCCTGGATCAAACAGGACCCTTATACGACCGGTAGGGTTTGGAATAAAGTCGAAATTAGTGAAGGGCGACTCTTTCCTGTCAGTAAATTTTTGAAGTAGCTCTTTGTAAATGTACACAAGTACAAAGGGCTTTTATTTTATACCTGAAGCTGACTCTTGAGTGTATAACTAAGCAAGATAAGCATGCTAAGGAGTCATTTTCTAGGGCTTAAGCGGACTCCGCATTACCACAACCATCGCTTGCTAAGCCCCAATTTAGCGTTTTTTTTATTTCGACACGCGTTCTGGGAGTCCATAAGGCACTCTCATTATCAAAAATAATCACCATAAATCTATTACCATAAAAATATCAGCCAGAAATCATATAAAAATCAAGTGTTCGCTCAACCTGCAAAGTAAATTTAGTGCTTCTAAGACAAGGAGTGAGTATGAAGTTTATTTATAGTTTAGGTGTGTGTTTTCTTATAACGTTGTTCTTTTGCGGCACAAGTTATAGCCAGAACACATCTTCTTCCTCCCAACAACATTATTTTGGTCATAAACCGCCAAGTAATGTTGCTGAATTATTTCCGCTAGATGCTGCATTTGAAAAAGGCTGGCAGCTCAGTGATGAAATAGGTCCAAATATGGATGAGTTCTATATGGTTAGCACCCATGGCGCAGCGCATTTACCTACAGTTATTGTTTTTGCAAAAGAAAATAGAGTGTGGAAAAAGCATGATTTTTACGCAACGCTCAGTGGCGGTGATGATGTTTTATACTCGGAGAAAAAATATATAGAGCGAGTTGGTTCGGGTTGGTCAAAGATGAAAAGCCTCGGCCCTATGATTGACAGAGATGAGCTGGGTATTATGCGCCTGTCAGCGTCATCAAATGGGACCTATGTTTTTGACGATGCACAACGCAATAGTGATGTGATCCGCATATCACATATCAAAAATGGCAAGCGCGAAAAGCCAAAGCGATTAGCTAAACACATTAATACCGGAAAATGGACTGCGCACCCGTTTATTGCGCCTGACGATTCCTATTTAATTTGGGATTCAGAAAGAGAAGAAGGGTATGGTGATTCCGATATTTATATTAGTTTTCGGCAAAAAGATGGGTCTTGGGGAGCTGCAATTAATTTGGGTGACAAGATAAACACCGAACACGTTGAAAATGGCGCGTTTGTGACATCCGATGGAAAGTATTTATTTTTTGGTAGATCGCATGAAAAGTTTAGAGAGGATGGCAGCTCATACTGGGCCGGCGGAAAGCATTGGATTGACGCTAAGATTATTGACGAGCTAAGAGCTAAGCAATAAGTGTGTTTGCTATTCAGTCATAATTGAACTGTATATTATGACTGAATAGAATCATTCTCGATTCACATCAATAGCAAATACGAAGTAAACCAAGTTGGCCCGTTAATTTAGTAGTTGGATTCATTTCGTTATTTGTCAAAATTACAGAATTTAACTGGGCTTATCGATAAGCTCAAAATTTTATTTATAACTAACTAGAGTGTTTCATATGAAAATGAATTATTTTGTGTTCGGCACAAATAACAAACAAAACGCAGTTTTATTTTACGACCAACTATTTGACGGTTGTGGATTAAATAAAGTTCACGATCAGGGGCGAATGACCCTTTGGGGCAATCAGGATTTTATGTTCGCAATTGCAGAACCGTTTGATGGCGAGCCTGCGTCAAATGGAAATGGCACCATGCTCGGTCTGCATGTGGACTCGGTTGCAGAGGTAAATCGACTACATCTTAAAGCAATTGAGTTAGGTGGTGTTTGTGAGGGGGAACCAAGAGTGCGCTCTAACATGCATTCAGCGTATGTTAGAGATTTAGACAATAACAAAATATGTTTTTATACAAGTAACACATAACAACGCTTAACTAGTAAAGCGAGTCGCTGATATAATTTGGTACAAACCTTTGTCGGTTTCGGTCAAGATTTTGTAATGCCACGTTATTTAGCAGTGACATTAATTTTGTACTGTTAAATAATAACTATAACGCAACGTAAAAGGTTAATTAGATCATGCGACTGCTCATGCTGTTTTTCATCGTTACTTATCCAGGATTTCTGTTTGCCCACGAAAAGTCTGCCGATAGCAAGCTACCAAACCTTGAGATAACACAAATTGATGAGGGAGCATTTTTACACAAATCCTATAGCCAAGTTGAAGGGTGGGGATTGGTAAGCTCTAATGGGCTGATAGTTGTTGATAATAACAGTGCGTTTGTCGTTGATACGCCGTGGTCAGAACGCGATACCGCAAAGCTAGTTAATTGGATTAAAGCAAAAAACTATACATTACTTGGCAGTATGTCAACGCACTCTCATGAGGACCGAACCGCAGGGATCAAATGGTTAAATAACCATTCAATTCCAACCTACGCAACCAAGCTCACCAATGAGTTATTAATAAAAGAAAACAAAACACCTGCGATACATGCTATGAGTGGGACTGAGTTCTCATTAGCCAATGGACTTGTCGAGGTTTTTTATCCCGGTGGTGGTCACACCATAGATAACGTGGTGGTATGGTTGCCTAAATCAAACATACTGTATGGTGGTTGCTTTGTTCGCAGTCTTAAGTCGGGCAGTTTAGGCTATACCGGCGAAGCCCATATTGAACAATGGCCAAAGTCAGTGACTAAGGTTATGGCACGCTACCCAAACGCTAAAATTGTGGTTCCAGGTCATGGTTCAAAGGGTGATACGATGTTACTAACACACACTAAAGCACTGGCCACGCAGGAATTTGAAAAACGTCGCAAAGCTAGTTTATAGCTTTTGCGCATTTTCGAAGTTTTGTACCTTAATAAGTGTGTTTCATCATGTAAAAAGCATTTACAGTAATGTGATAAATGGAGATTAAGTTTGGATTCCTCAGTTGATAAATATGGAGCGTGGAGCATTGTTGGCGACAATATTTTGGTTCATGCTATCGATTCGCATATTACTGAATTTTTACCTCAAGATGAAATAGACGATTTGACCGCATTTATAGATCAGGTATTTACGGTTAATCACATCAATACTGATGGGTCTATGGTGATAACAAAAGAAACGAAGTGCGCTGATGGATTAATTGTCGGCCACGACTTGGCTATTTTTCCTGCTGGCGCAGAATTAGTTTAATTAATGGGTATTACAGCAAGTATTTAGCTGAATTGGCATTACATTAAGTATTTTTTATTCAAATATGTAAAAGGCACTCAATTGAGTGCCTTTTACATTGTGATTAACGAATGCGACGTATGCGTACTGCCGCAATGAGCATGAACAGTAAGCCACCTAGTGCACCACTCGATGATGACTTAGCGGGTTCTGGTTGTGGCTCAGGGTCCGGATCCGGTGCTGGTGGTGCAACAACCGTAACATTAATGGTGTCTGTACCTGCAGCGCCAAGGCTATCGGTGACAGTGAGTTCAAAAGTGAGCTCGGCTGATACTTGGCCACTTTGTAACGTCATTGCGTTAGTATTTGTGTTACTCAGCTGGACACTAGGCCCTGCTGTTTGCTGCCATGAATACGTTTTTTGATCTTGTTGATCATCGGTTACAGATAATGGCGTGAGGGTATGCGCTACATTAGTCGCTATTTCAATATCATTACCTAAATCAACCATAGGCGCTTGGTTAGTATCGTCATCTAAAATACTTACGATGATTTCGCTTTGGCTACTCGCAACTAAGTTATCATCGCTCGTCAGCTTTATTTTAAATTGCTCGGTCGACTCAAATTGGTCATCGTCGAGTATTGTCACCACTAAAGTACGGTTAGTAACGTCGCCGTCAGCCCATGTGATGGTGCCGCTTGGTGGCACCACATCCGATGTATCCGCGTCAATAAATTCGGTACTGTAATTAACGGTAAGTGAACCAAACGAGCCGCCAGCGCGAGATAGTTCAACTTCAAACTGATTGTCGTTTTCACCGACTTGTAATGATGACCGAATAAAACCAGCAAGGCCTTTGCTAGACTCTCCATTGATATTGATTTGCGCAATATTAGCATCGCCTAGATTAGCATTTGGGCTTGGATTCGTGAGCTTTACAAAAAAGCTGCTTTTGAATGTATCGTTATCATCTAAAATGGTTAAGTTAATAAACTTACTGTCGGTTTCATTGGCACGCCAGGTCAGTGTTTTACTGTCATTGCCTAAAGTAAATGCCGCCCCTAACTTCGCTTTACCATTGAGAACTTCAAAATCGACTGAGACTTCTTGGTCGACAGCGGCTGGCTTTTTCACTTCAAGCGCAATTTGCTCGCCGCGCTCAATAAGCACTGAGGTATCGTTAAATGCGATTTGGGTGGTATTGTCGCGTGTGTTGTCTTTGAGTATATACAGACCACTTTGAATGTCACTTATCAATATATTACCCGATGGTAAATAAGGGTATACACCCCAAGCACCACTGTAAGTTGAACTATTTGATGTTGGAAATGTATCAAAGTAGCCCACTTCTTGCGGCTCAGTTGGATTACTGATATCTAAAATAGTTAAACCGCGTTCATAGTTTGAAATGTAGTAGCGATTGCCGCGTACAAAACCGTTGTGATCAATACTTTGATTGTCTGAGACCCATTTGCCAACCACAGTTGGGTTATTTAAGTCGGCAATGTCGAGAATACGCACCGTTGTATTCAAGCCACCAAAGCGCTCATCCCACTCGTCATGCACATAAACATATTGTTTATTTTCATGCCACCAGCCAGAGTGAATGTATTGGAACTCTTTATCAACATCGTTATAGCCGACGGCACCGAGTTGGTTGCTCGTCGAAGCATCCGATGTATTCCACAGGCGAATTTCATCTTCATTGAAGTCAATAAATACGTGGCAGTATTCGGTACTTGTTTGGCAATCGCGGTTAGCACGTTCGTCGTCAACCACTAAACTAGTGGCATCGTGCGTATAGTTTGAGCGGTTGCTTGAAATCGGCGAATAGCTGCGCTGAATATCAATTGGGTTATCAAGTGAAAATGACGTAAAGGCACCGCCAAATGAGCGTGAACCGACAATTTGTAACTGTGGTTTATGATCATTGAGAGGCAAGTTTAAGCTGTAATCAACATTACTAATATAGACATTATGCGCTGCGCTTTCTCGTTGGCTTGTGGTGGCAAGCGAAATTGAAAACGGTAAGTTGTTGAGGTCGATAATTTGAATACCGCTGCCATTGGCTTCTGATGTAATGTACGCATAGGCTTGATAGGCGTTGAGCGTATCATCATAGTATTGCAGCACTTTGATATCACGCCAGGTCGTTGACGGACCTGAGATATGGCCGACTAATGTTGGTTCAGTTGGGTTTGTGACGTTATAAACACGTGTGCCATCTGAGAAACCCATAATGGCGTATTCTGAATTATCATTTAAATCAACGTGACCCCAAATATCGTTGCCAGCGGAGGCTCCTGGTAGTGGCACATGAGCAAGCAAATCAACATTTTGACATGGAAAACCGCTCGCGCTGCCGTTGCTACAAGCTATATTCGATTGAGCTTGTGAGAGCTGTTCGTACTTAGCCAGCTTTTGCTTTAGTGATGCAGATATCGCCACCGACTTGTGATCTGCCAGTACTTTAAAGCCTTTTTGATGAAGTTGCTCGCGATAGCTATGTGGTACACCGACAATGGTGGTTTTATTGACATCAGGGTTTTGTACTTGAAAGTGATCAAAACGGTTATAACCACCCAGTATCGGAACCAGTTCGCTGGTTAAATAAAATAAGTCAGATTCATTAGCAAGTGCGTACTCACCGCTTGCAACAAGTACTTTGTCGCCTTTATTTGCTTTGGTCACCGCGTAGGAGATGGTTTTACACGGTCTTACGGGATTATTACAGTGGCCAACGTCGCGGCCATTCTTTGCGACAAAGCGGGCTTTGTCGTGTTCGGCATGCGCAAAGCTGTAATCGCTCACTACGAGCAAACTAAATGCAAGTAGCGATAGGCTTTTTTTAGCTAACATATGTCTATCCATGTCAATTTCATTATGATAAATATACAAGACTCAGCATTCATCGAACAAGGGCCGTCGTTGTGAGAAACGGATTATTTTGTATACTTTTGTTAACCGCAGTCATCAGTGGCTGTTCACAGCCTAAAAACACACGATTAACAATTAAACCAGTTTATTTGGGTCAGTCGCTCGACTGTTTGTCAAAGCCAATTGAAACGCTGCTTTTTTATTTATCTGACTTTCGTAGCGAACACGCGTTAACAATAAAACCGTCAAACCATGCAAGTGATAACGTAGTCTTACTCGGCACAGATTGTGGCGAGTTTAATCACTGGCAGGTCGATTTAAATGGTGAGCTGAGCGGCGGTACGTTGCAATTTACTCTGGGTGTACCATTTAGCGACAATCATCAAAACCCACTAACCGCGAGCACGCCACTCAATGTGAGTGAGATGTTTTGGAGTTGGCAACTCGGTCATAAATTCTTTCGCCTTGATAGCAGTGATGGTTTTTCATATCACTTAGGCAGTACAGGGTGCAAAAGTGCATCGCGCTTACGTGCACCAAAAGATGAATGTATCAATTCAAATCGGATTACGATCACTATTGAGAATTACGACGTAAATAAACCGATTATATTGAATCTCGATAGGTTACTTCAGGGGGTCGATACAGCGCAAACATGTATGAGTGAGCAAGATAGCGCAGTGTGTAAAACGCTCAGCGAGAATTTGAGCCAACATGTATTTTATACGGAGTGAGCATGCGTTTATTTTTACTATTACTGTGCGTAATTGCTGTGATTGGTTGTAAAAAAGAAGAAAAACCCTATCAATGGCAGATCCCAGCGGACTTCCCAAAGCCGACAGTGCCGGCAAACAATCCAATGTCAAATGCCAAGGTCGAGCTGGGCCGTCATTTGTTTTATGATAAAAATTTATCGGCTAATCAAAAACAAAGCTGTGCCGGTTGCCATCAACAAGATCGCGCATTTGCTGAAATGATCCCAACCTCAATTGGCTCGACGGGCCAGCTACATCGTCGTAATTCACAAGCGCTCGTCAATATTGCCTACAATAAATCTCTCACTTGGGCTCACTCTGAATTACAAACAATCGAGGCGCAGGTGTTACTTCCCATGTTTGGTGAAGACCCCATTGAATTAGGCATTACAGGTCATGATGAACAAGTACTTGCCCGGTTTAATACTGCCCAGTATCACGCACTATTTGAAAAGGCGTTTGGTGATGAGCAGGCAAGTTTTGATCGTATCGCTAAAGCCATTGCAAGTTTTGTGCGCAGTTTAGTGAGTTTTGACAGCCGTTTTGACGCGTATGCCTACAAAATGCAAGATGATGCGCTCACAGAGTCAGAAATGCGTGGAATGGATTTGTTTTTCTCAGAACGGTTAGAATGCCATCACTGTCATGGTGGTTTTAATTTCACACAGTCAACCAGTCATGAAAAACAAATTTTAGATCGCCATGCTTTTCATAATACCGGTTTATACGATGTTGATGGCAAGGGGAGTTACCCCAAAAAAGATCAAGGGTTGATAGAGATTACACTCGAACCCCGCGATATGGGTAAGTTTCGCGCGCCAACCCTGCGTAATATTGCGTTGACTGCCCCGTATATGCATGACGGTAGCATAGCGACTTTGTCTCAAGTCATCGACTTTTATGCGCGTGCTGGTAATGGTAATGTCAACACCAGTCAGTTTGTTAAAGGCTTTGAATTAACGGCTCAAGAAAAAACTGATTTATTGGCCTTTTTACACGCGTTGACCGATGAAGCCTTTATAAAAAATCCGCAGCATAGTAATCCCTTTAAGCCGCATTAAGCGGCTAGCATCGGGCAGTTTGGTTGCATTTTTATATTTTGAAAGTATATTGTATGCAAATTTAATTGTGAGATGTCAGCGTGAAACAGTCAAATCAATTTGCAAATTGGCAACCGAAAGCCGATACACAGGCTATTACAACACTTGAAATGCATACCGGTGGTGAGCCGCTGCGTATTATTACGTCAGGCTTTCCAAAACTGAGTGGCGACACGATCCTCGAAAAACGACAAGATTGCTTGGCACGATTTGACGACTTACGTAAAGCACTTATGTTTGAACCGCGCGGTCATGCCGATATGTACGGGGCATTGATTGTTGAACCCGAGCGTGACGACAGCGATATGGGTGTGCTGTTTTTGCACAATGAAGGCTATAGTACTATGTGTGGTCATGCCATTATCGCATTGTCAAAAGCGGCGATTGAGGCAGGGGTTGTTAGTAAAAACGAAGGCCTTAATACCATTAAATTTGATGCGCCATGCGGACAAATAACATCCTTTGTGACGGTCGAACAAGGCGAAGTGACTGACATTCGCTTTAATAATGTCCCTTCATTTTTAGCACATCAAGCGCAAAGCGTGATGGTTGAAGGCATTGGTGAGGTTCAATTTGACCTCGCTTACGGCGGTGCTTTTTATGCTTATGTTGATGCCGACGCCATTGATCTTTCACTCAGCGATGACAATACCAATCAAATTATCGATTGGGGTAAACGCATAAAGTTAGCGGTAATGGAAAGTACTGACATTACCCATCCATTTGAAGCAGATTTAAGCTTTTTATACGGCACTATTTTTGTGTCACATACCCAGCAAACTCAAGACGGTTCGCAAAGTCGCAACGTATGTATTTTTGCCGACGGTGAACTCGATCGCAGCCCAACAGGCTCTGGCGTGGCAGGACGTGCCGCGATCCATTTCGCAAAACAGCAAGTTGAACTCGGCCAAGAATTGGTGATTGAAAGTATTCTGGGCTCACAGTTTTCAGTTTGCGCTATTGAATCGCTAGACTATGGTGAAACGAGCGCCATCATTGCACAGGTTTCTGGAACGGCGCATGTGATAGGTAAAAACACCTTTTACCTTGATCCAACCGATCCACTTAACACAGGGTTTATTTTTCGATGAAAACAGTTTTTTTAACACGCCAAGCGCAGCTTCGCGCACTGTTTGAGCGCTATGATGTTAATGCCATGCTGTTATTTGGCTATGAAAACATTCGTTATATTAGTGGCTTTAGTGGGCATGCTGCTTATGCGCTTATCACCAACAATGAAGCGTTTTTAATTACCGATTACCGTTACGCTGAGCAAGCACAAAGTGAAACATTTGGCTTTGAGGTGATTTGTCGGGATCGTGATAACGAAACCTTAGGTCATTGCATAAACCGTTTTCTACCGTCTAATTGCCAGCTCGGTTTTGAGTCTGACTTTGTGAGCGTGGGCATGTGGCAGGCGATATTCAATGAGTTAACCAAAGCGCGTACTGCACCCGTACAAGGTGTGGTCGAGTCACTTCGTCGCGTTAAAGATGAGTGGGAAATAAAGCAAATTCAACTCGCAGCAAGTATTGCTGATCAAGCTTTAGCTGAAACCATGCCTTATTTTAAAGCGGGCGTTACGGAGCGAGATATTGCGTTAGAGCTGGAATACCGTATGCAAAAACTCGGTTCTCAAGGTTTTGCGTTTGATACCATTTCACTGTTTGCCGAACGCACTTCCTTGCCACATGGCGTACCGTCGTCACAACAGCTTAAACCGGGTGACTTTATTACACTTGACTTTGGCGCGGTGATAAACGGTTATCGTTCAGATATGACACGCAGCTATGTGTACGGTGAGGCCACTAAAACGCAGCAAGAAATATACAGTGCTGTAGTCAATGCACAAGAAGCGGCAATGGGCCAAGTTAAGGCGGGCGCACCTGCCGTCAATGCGCTTAACGCAAGTCATCAACAACTAAATAACGCAGGCTTTGGTGAGCATGCTGGAGAAGGCCTCGGTCATGGTGTTGGTTTATTTTTACATGAATTTCCAATCATTAAACCGGATTGTGAATATTGCTTAGAGGCGGGCAATGTGATCACTATCGAGCCGGGTATTTATATTCCTAATTATGGCGGGGTACGCCTTGAAGAAGACATCGTCGTGACAGAACAAGGCTATCAACTGTTAACGCATGCACCAAAACCGTTCATCTTACCGGAGTAAATATGCAGATTATTGAAAAACAACAGGTGCATGAGGCACTTAATTTTAATACTTTAATTAGCGCGTTACGCAAAAGTTTTGCAGGGCAATTTACGATGCCTCAGCGTCAGGTATTTGAGTTGATCCCCGGTGATCCTGCACATAACGCATTTGCCGTATTGCCTGCGTGGGATGAACAAGTGATTGGTGTTAAGTCATTCACTTATTTTCCTGAAAATTCACAATCTGGCTATGAGTCGCTTTATTCTAAAATTATGTTATTTAGTCGCGACCACGGTGTGCCGCTTGCGTTAGTAGATGGCACGAGTGTGACATTGTGGCGCACTGCCGCAGTTTCTGCATTAGCAGCAGATCTGTTGGCGCGTAAAGATGCTAATAACTTAGTTTTTTTTGGTACCGGTAACCTCGCAAGTTACATGCTAAAAGCGCATCTTACTGTGCGCGACTACAGTCAAGTTACAATAATAGGGCGCAATCCGAATAAAGTTGATTCTCTTATCAGTGCTTTGGCCGGTGAATTTGCGCAAGTTGAGTTTGTAGCCGGAACCAGTAATCGTGAAACAATTGCCGCTGCTGATGTGATTAGCTGTGCGACCGGTGCGGGAGAGCCTCTTTTTGACGGTAGTTGGCTATCGCCTGGCACGCATGTTGATTTAATCGGTAACCACAATAAAGATCGCCGTGAATGTGATACTACGTCAATTCTTGTGAGTGATGTTTTTGTAGACAGCCGTACCAATGTACTCAACGAAGCTGGCGAGTTATTAATGCCAATGGCAGAAGGTGTGTTTGACGCAAATGATGTCAAAGCTGAGCTTGCTGAGTTATGTGCGAACAAAGTCGCTGGTCGCCAAAGTGAACATGCGATTACCTTGTTTAAATCAGTCGGTACGGCACTCAGTGACCTAGTAGCGGCCAATCAAGTATATAAAACGGTAGCCAATTAGAGGTAAAACGATGCCAATCGAGTTAACCATTTTACTGCTCACCATATTCGTAATCGGCGCTGCAACGCTAGTACAGCAAATGATATACGTGACAAAAAAGCAAATTTGGCGGGCTTGCTTGGTTAGTTCGGTGGCGGTTACCAAATGGCAAAACTTGATGCCATTTTATCAATTTAAAGATAAGCAGCTATTGGTCGAATACGCCGTTGATGGCATCACTCATAGCTGCATTATTCCATTTAACCGCCGTTTTTATAATAAGGCGACGCAAGGTCAAAGCGTTTATGTATTTGTGGACCCAAATCGCCCTGAGGTGGTGGCGCAAAAAGTCAGTTATCGGCAGTTATTTTTTGCGTTCGTGGCGGTTTTACTGCCGGGATTTGGTTTACTTTATTAATCGCAATTTGCGACTTTTCTTCAGTTTCTTTCAACATTCTTAATTAGGCTTATACTAAACAAGGTCAAAGCTAATTTCTTTGTGCCTGATCCGTTGGTATTTTATGGCCGCTTAGGTACAAAATGACTTTAAGAGGGTCTTATTGTGCTTCACGAATACCGAAACCACGTAGCAGAACGCAAAGCGCAAGGTATTGCGCCTAAGCCACTCGATGCGGAGCAAACCGCAGCTCTCATTGAACTCGTTAAAAATCCCCCTGCTGGAGAAGAAGAATTTATACGTGATTTACTCGTCAATCGTGTGCCTCCAGGTGTTGACGATGCCGCTTATGTGAAGGCCGGGTTTTTAGCCGCGATTGCAAAAGGTGACACTGAGTGTCGTATGCTCAGCAAAGGAGATGCCGCAGAGCTGCTAGGCACTATGTTAGGCGGTTATAATATTGCACCTATGGTTGAGTTGCTCGATGATGAATTGGTTGCGCCGATTGTTGCACAAGGTTTATCGCACACCTTACTGATGTTCGACGCTTTTTACGATGTTGAAGAAAAAGCCAAAGCAGGCAATGCTTATGCACAACAAGTTTTGCAGTCGTGGGCTGAAGCGCAGTGGTTTACACAGAGAAAAGCGGTGCCCGATAAAATTTCAGTGACTGTATTCAAAGTGACAGGCGAGACGAATACGGATGATCTCTCTCCGGCCCCAGATGCGTGGTCGCGTCCGGATATTCCGCTACATGCCTTGGCGATGTTAAAAATAGCTCGAGATGGTATCGAACCCAATAAGCACGGCGAAATTGGCCCAATTGCGCAGTTGCATCAGCTCAAACAAAAGGGTCTGCCGCTGGCATATGTTGGCGATGTCGTTGGCACAGGCTCATCACGTAAATCGGCGACTAATTCGGTATTGTGGTTTATGGGGGATGACATTCCATATGTGCCAAATAAGCGCGTTGGTGGAGTGTGTCTCGGTGGGAAAATTGCACCTATTTTTTACAATACCATGGAAGACTCGGGGGCGCTGCCAATTGAGTTACCGGTCGACGAATTAGCCATGGGCGATCAAATTGATATTTATCCTTATTTAGGAGTGGTTAAGCGGCATAATAGCGATGAAGTGATCACCGCGTTTTCATTAAAGTCAGATGTGATTCTCGATGAAGTGCAAGCAGGTGGTCGAATTCCGCTAATTATTGGCCGTAGTTTGACCGACAAAGCTCGCGCATCACTTGGGCTCGAGCCTGAGACTATATTTCGAAAACCGTCAGCGGTAAGCGACTCTGAAGCCGGTTACACGTTGGCGCAAAAAATGGTTGGCAAAGCATGTGGTGTAAGTGGTGTGCGTCCAGGCCAATACTGTGAACCTAAAATGACCACTGTGGGGTCGCAAGATACCACAGGGCCAATGACCCGAGATGAGCTGAAAGATCTCGCCTGTTTAGGGTTTTCAGCCGATTTAACCATGCAGTCGTTTTGCCATACTTCAGCCTACCCGCGACCGATTGATGTAAATACTCACCACACGTTACCTGAGTTTATGATGAATCGTGGCGGCGTGTCGCTGCGACCGGGTGACGGTGTGATCCACTCGTGGCTTAACCGTATGCTATTGCCCGATACGGTTGGCACCGGTGGTGATTCGCATACGCGTTTTCCGCTCGGTATTTCATTTCCGGCCGGTTCTGGCGCGGTGGCATTTGCGGCGGCAACAGGAGTGATGCCATTGGATATGCCCGAATCTATTTTAGTGCGATTTAAGGGCGATATGCAGTCGGGTATTACACTGCGTGACTTGGTGCATGCGATCCCGTTTTACGCAATTAAGCAAGGGTTACTCAGTGTTGAGAAGCAAGGAAAAATAAATGAATTCTCGGGGCGTATTCTAGAAATCGAAGGCGTAGAACACCTCACCGTTGAGCAAGCTTTCGAATTGTCAGATGCGTCAGCCGAACGTTCAGCTGCGGGTTGTACTGTAAAGCTATCTGAAGCGTCGATAACTGAGTATCTGAAGTCTAATATTGTGATGTTGAAGTGGATGATTTCGCAAGGTTACGGCGATGTGCGCACCATAGAACGGCGCATTACCAAGATGCAGCAATGGTTGGATAAGCCAGAATTAATGGTCGCCGATAAGGATGCCCAGTATGCACACGTGATTGACATTGACCTCGCCGACATTTGTGAGCCCATTTTATGCGCACCGAATGATCCTGACGATGCTCAGCTACTTTCGAGTGTACAGGGACAAGTGATCGATGAAGTGTTTATTGGCTCGTGTATGACTAATATTGTCCATTTTCGCGCAGCGGGAAAATTGCTGGATAACTTAACGGGGCAGTTGCCAACGCGAATGTGGATTGCACCACCGACTAAAATGGATCGGGATCAACTAACCGATGAAGGTTATTATGGTATTTTTGGGCGAGTTGGCGCGCGTATTGAAACACCAGGCTGTTCACTGTGCATGGGGAATCAAGCGCGGGTTGCTGATAAAGCGACCGTGGTATCGACCTCAACGCGAAATTTTCCAAATCGCTTAGGTACAGGTGCAAATGTGTATTTGGCCTCGGCCGAGCTTGCTGCGGTTGCAGCCATTTTAGGTCGACTGCCCTCACCAAATGAATATTTGGATTATGCTCGCCAGATAAATGCGACTGCTGCAGATACTTATCGCTATTTGAATTTTCATCAAATGCCGCACTATGCAAAACCTGCGCAAAACGTGATTATTCAGCAGCCCGCTGAATGACAAACTGTCGAGTGGCGTTGGTATAGTTAAAAGCCGATACAGATGTATCGGCTTTTTTATATTTTACGTTTTAAACAAGTTAAGTGAACTCGGGTTAAACTCAGGTAAAATTTGACCTGCGTTCGGTGTATTTAGATGTTGTGATAACACTTGGTAATAGATATCACGATAGTCTGTGGTCATAGCTAAAAAGCGTCCGTCGTGTAATTGATCATCAGCAAGTCCAGGCCACGCGCCTTTTATACCGCCGTCCACTTGATTGCCTAATACAAACCAGCTTGAAGCGTAACCATGATCTGTTCCTTGACTGCCGTTTTCGTGCGCCGTGCGGCCAAATTCGGTGGCACTCATGATTACCACATCATCCATAAGTGGGCCAAGATCTTGTGCAAGTGCAGCAATACCTTGAGCAAAGTTCGATAAGCTCGAAGCTTGTCGTCCTTGTGCGCCACCTTGGTTGCTGTGGGTGTCCCAGCCGCCAATATCTAAGGTGGCCAGCTCGAGACCCGTATTGGCTTTAACCAATTGAGCAACTTGTTGTAAGTCGCGCCCGAAATCAGAATCTGGATAGGTTGCACCATTTTCGACTTGATAGGGTTGGGAGCGAACCGCATCAATATAATCTAAATCTTGGAAAGTTTTTTGCCCAAAACGATTAAGTAAGTCTCTCACCGTACTGCCAGTTGGGTTTTGTTCAAAGCTTGGTTTAACGCGTTCTAACAATAAGTTTTGTTCGCTGCTGTTAATGCCGACGCCAAATGAATCCAAACTGGTAAAGCTAGATGCCGTAACTGAGCCGCGAAGTGCTTGAGCGAGCTCATCACCAACGCCAACCGCTCTAAATGGCGAATCAAAGGGAACAGCTTGCATATGGCGATTTAACCAACCATCACTTGCTTCATTACTGATTTGTCCGCTTTCAATTAAGTGCTGCGAGCGAAAATGTGACCGTGAGCCGTCTGGGTAATGCACTGTCGGCAGCACCGCAAGCTGACCTTGTTGGTAATAGGGTACAAGTTCAGCAAGGGCAGGATGCAATGCAAATTGGCTATTGAGCGCTAATGCTGCATTTGGGTTTGTGCTATCTGGCGCTGCAATAGCGATAGTTGGGCGCATCCGATAATAGTCTTCCTCCGTATAAGGGATGACTGTATTTAAGCCGTCACAACCGCCTCGTTGAAATACCACTATGAGGGTTTTATTCTGTGCTGCGTGCGCTGTGTTAAATTTAAAGCGAAGCGGTGAGCTACTAAAATAGCAATGGGCCGCAACACTACCTAGGCATGCTTTTCGTAAAAATTGTCTGCGATCCATGTTTATTCCCCTGCTATCTGTGTTAAGTGAGTAAAGTACATAGTTCTTTCCTTAGTGCAATTGATAGCTCGGTAGGCTCATGATAGTCGCTAACAAACGTGTTAATTGCTCTGGTGCAGAGTCGGCATAAATATCAAAATTGCCATTTTCGTTTAAAATCGCCACGGCCATATCGTACTCGGTTTGGCTATATTGATTAGCAAGTAATAGTTCAAATAAGTACGGCACAATCGCGTTGCTTTCGGTGTAACCAAGTGAAATAAGTAATGGCGTAATGTCAGGGTTTACCCCAGTATTGGTTTGCCATACAGATTGATTAACAAAGCGTAGGCGTTGCAGCACTGTATTTGCATTGAGCCAATCAGCACTGAATTCTGAATAGCCTGTTGGTACAGGGTTCTCGAACAGTGGCATGCCTAAACTATCTAAACTGCGTCTAACTCTCGTTAAATCATAATCTGCTGTGGTATTGCGAATACTTGAGGTGACAAGTTCCAGTGGTGATTTGAGTTTATTTGCGACAAGTTGCTCCGAGTTAAACTCAGAACTTGAGAAAATGCTTTGCAATACACTGCTAATTTCACCGGACGTGGCAATAAACCGCGCCTGACATTGAGTAACTAATTCGCTGCTTGGCGATTCAGTGACAAAATAAGTTGCCAGCTTTTGGCAGATATACAATGCTGTTGCCGGGTGATTGGCAAGCGCTTGAAGTGCCATTTCGCCTTCTGTAACGCCATTGTCATAATATAAATTACCTAAAAACTGTTTTTCCCCTGTGTCATGGCTGCTTTCACTAAAGTAAAACTCGCGGTTACGAATATGCCAGCCGGTAAAAATACGCGCCAGTTCAACAATATCTTGGGCTGTATAGCCGCCGTTAATACCGAGCGTGTGCAGTTCCAAAACTTCGCGTGCATAGTTTTCGTTGGGAGCGTCTTTGTGGTTGTCTGAGTTGTTTAAATAACGCAGCATAGCAGGGCTTTTGGCGCTGATCATTAACAGATCTTCAAACTTGCCGAGCGCGTTTTGACGGAATAATTGATTTTCCGCAAATTCGTATTCAACACGGCCATGACTATGAAAGTAGGTATTGAAATGGTTTTCCCAGAACCAAGTCATGACTTCGCGTAATTGTTTCTTAGAGCCTAGCATATAAGCAAGTTGATACTGTTTGAGCTCACGCAAGCTGGTCACTGGCATTTCGGCCATTTGGCTCTCAAACACACTGTCGTCAATGGTATTTGGCTGAAGTTGTGCATCAATGAAGGATTCATTTTGATTCACTGAATTGAGTAGACTTGGCGTAAGACCAAAGGTCGTGCGTCGTGCCAACGTAGCAAGTTGTGGGTTAATAGTGGTTGTCGTTAAATTAAGTATTGAGCTAGTTTCATTACCTGAAAAATCAGTTGCCGTTAAAACGATATTTATATTGGCACTGTTTGAGAGCAATTGATGACCGATATGATAAGCCCATTGGCCGTCGTTTTGATTAAATGAGACGGTATTTTGATCAAGTACAGTACCCAATACGCTATCATTTAATGTAATTGTTAACTGCTGGACAGCAAAATCATCATTGACGGCACCGAGAATCGAAAAGCCGTTTTGATTGACCTCACTGTTATTAAGTGGCGCGGCAACCTCAATACTCGGCGCTTGTTGATCATCGACGACTGTGAGCGAGACCGATTGTGATTGCTGATTGAGCGCAAAGTCATAGGCAGTAGCAACAACATTAAGTTGTTGTTGAGCAGCGATTAAATTACTCGGTACGAAAACTTGCCATTGATGATTTGCAGAGAGGGTAAGTTGCTCACTTACTATGGTTTGTGCGCCGGAGTTAATGCTTATATCAACGCTGCGCACAGCTTGATTATCATAGGCATAACCACTTACCCAGAAGCCGTTGCTGGCAACTTGAGGACCAAGTGGTTGAGCAATAGTGAGACTTGGTGCATCAAAATCGAGTTTGCGCGCTGTGTCTTGTTGTAGACTAAATGTGACTTCACCAGGAGTATTAATTACCGGGCCGTAATAGCTTTTATTTAGACCAAACGGATTACTCGCTTTGACCACAAAACGCCCTCCACGTAATATTGGTTCAGGATCAAAGGTACTTAGTCCTTGACTGTCAGTGGTGCTTGATGAATGCCAGGAAAGGGAACTGTCATTATTGACGGTATATAAGGTGAGTCGAACATTCGGCATAAACGCCTGCGTTTCGTGATTTTTTGTATAAATCGGTAATTTTCCGACTAAAAAGTCGATGTTGCCAGCACTGGTAATGTCACTGCTATATGAACGTACATTATTAAACAGTGAAGCTTTAAGGCGATATTTTTGACCTTGCGCTAAGTCATCCAAATCGAAATTTGCAACACCTTGGTCGTTAGTCGTTGTTTTGTCGTACCAAGTCAGGCTGCCATCTGAATTCACTTTAAATGCATCAATGCGTTGATTAGCGTAAATTTGGCCAGAAATGTAATGAGAGAGCGTGACATTAAGTGCTGGGTTGCCAACCACGAAACGAAAATCACCATTGGCTGTTAATATTTGACTGTATTTTGCCATGGTGGCACTTGGGCTGGTGGCCTTTAAAATATACTGTTGTCCGGCGTCAAAGTTAAGATCAATTCGAGCGTATCCAGATTGATCTGTCGTGACCTTATTGACCCAGTTTTTTTTGTCATTAGCGAGCTCATAGATGTCAACGCGGGTATCCGTTAATGGATTTTGGTCAGCGCCATTGATTAGTTCAAGACTAATTTTACCCACAACAAACTCAATTGGGTCATGGCTAGTTATAAGTGCTGAATAGCTGGAAAAATTGTTAAAAGCACGGGTTTTTAGCTTGTAAACTGCGCCACTACCTAAATTTGGTAGGTCGAGAGCAATCTGACCTTGGCTATCGGTGTTTGCTCTTTTGAACCAATCAAATTTGCCATCAGTTTGTTGTTGGTAAACATCAACACGTTGATCTGTAATTGGATGAGCGGATGCTCCGTCGCGCAGTGTCACTGTCAGTGGCGGATTACCGACGACAAATTCATATACACCATTTTGTGCATATGCATCACTGTATTGAGAGCTATTATCTACCGCACTTTTTGCCTTTATCTTATATTTGTAACCTAACTCAAATTTATCGAAATCAAGTGCGAGTAAACCGTCAACGTCTGTTTTGGCACTGGCGTAGTATTTTGTATCGCCGCTTGGGGCAACTTCATAAATAGTAATATTTTGTTCAGCGAATGCAGGTTGCGTGCTGGCGCTGCCATCACGTAATCGAATGCGAAATTTACCGAGCGTATACTGATACTGACCGGCGGCTGTAATGTATTCGCTATAATAGCTAAAATTGTTGAATGCCTTGATTTTAAATAGGTATGCATTGCTTGTTGAAACATCGCCTAAGTAAAATGACAAGTGGCCATTGTCATCGGTGTAGCCATTATCAAACCAGCTATAGCTACCAGATGAATCGACTTTATACACGCTCACTTTTTGATTAACCATAGGTGTGTTGGTGTGATTATCGATTAAAGATAAAGACACATTGTCTTGATTTGCAAAAAGCGTAAAGCTCAATAGCAAAAGAAAAACACATCCTACGTTTTTGACATAACTAAACATCATGTTTAATCCATTTAATTGAAACTATGCAAATGCAACTTTGTGTGTTGCCTGTGAAGCGGAAGAAAAGAGAGATGAGGAAAGCCCAGTCTCGGTAACCCTGCCACCATAAAATAAAATTATTTCTTAGGTCAGTGGTTTTGCGTCTCAAGTTTTCACTTGATTTGCCTTTTTCCAACTTGTCTACTTATACTAGTCTGCAGCGCAATTAATGCAAGCAAATTTATAACAGTGGGTTTACAAAACAGACCAGTTTTGTAAACCCAAAAAGATGAAAGTACCGTAAATCAATTTATTAGTGTTTTAGGTACTGTTTTATACTTTTTACCAGGGAATTTGATCACCGGTATAGCTGTAAAAGCCGCCACTTTGTTCGCGTGTTAACGTGTCTAATACTGACTTTAGACCTTTGGCAGATTCCGCTGCTGAAATGAGGGCATTTGGTCCACCCATTTCAGTTTTAACCCACCCAGGGTGCAAGGCGACGGTTTTTATGCCTTGTGGCAGCAAGTCGTTGGATAAGCTTTTTACTACTGAATTGAGTGCGGCTTTTGAACTACGGTAGATATATCCTCCCCCTTTGGTGTTCTCTGTGTGACTGCCTACACGAGAAGATATCGCGGCGAAGATACTATTGTCGGCTCGTTTTAAATGCTCATAAAAGGCTTCTGCAAGTTTGGCAGGTGCAATAGCGTTTACTTCAAATACCTTTTGCCATGCGGTGACATCACAGTGACCAAAGCCATAGCCTTTTGGCCCATATACGCCAGCGTTATTGATAATGAGGTCGATACTTATGTTATTTAGTTTTTTGGCAAGTGCTGTAACTTGATCGTAGTCTGTGACATCAAGCGTGTAAATATCTAACTTTGCATTAGCCATCGCATTGAGTTCGGTCGCCTGATGCGGTGCTCGACAGCATGCAATAACACGCCACTGCTCAGTTAAATAAGCTTGGCATAACGCGAGTCCGATACCACGGTTTGCACCTGTAATAAATACCGTTTTCATTATTTTTAATCCATCTAACTACCCGTTCGGTATATATTAACACTGTCGTTTTAAATCTGCAGGCGGTGTTGATTTGTTTCTTTTTGTAACTGAGGCTTAGATTTAAAATACGTGTATTTAATTTGCGCAGAAAAAGCTGATATATTGTCAGGTGTTTCTCAAATAGGGGTTATTTATGTTTGCACAGCTTCTCAGATGTTCAACAATTGTTGCTATTTTTATCTTGGTGGGATGCGGCAGTGGTGGTGCAGATAAAGAATTCGCGCCCGACCCCGCTGACGATGGTGTGACTATTACGGTAGAACAAGGGGGCGAACTGTTTTTTGGTGACGGGTTTATTCGTATTCCAGAACTTGCCGTAAGCGAACAGTTAGTGCTAAAAGTAGCGACCAATAGCGCCTCAACGGGACCTGATGCCGACAATACGCTGAGTAATATATTCACTGTAGCGCCAACTAACGTCGCGTTACTTGATCAAGCAAGTCTCGAAATTAATATGGTTGCAGCCGATAGCGAAAAAGTGGTCATCGCCCAGCTGATTAACGATGTGTGGGTGCCTAATTACACCTCATTGCGCGACAGTGAAAAAGTTGTGGCGCGGATCAACGAGTTTGGCGTGTACGCGCTTAGGAAACTACCTGAGGTAGAAATTAGTAAAACGATTGGCCCTGCGTGTGATACGAGCGCCGATACACAGCGTATCCGGTTTGTCCATGTAGCGGATTTACATTCACGGTTTGGTTATAAAGAACGTCACTACGCAAAGATTAAACAACTGCATTTAGACTCGCTGGCACAACAACCTTATACCTTGTTTACGAACGGGGGCGATGATTATGAAAAAGGCACCGTAGCGGAACAAACGTCAAATGGACGCGCCTCTTCTGAAGCGATAAAAGCGATGGAGTTTGATGTGCGGGTCGTTGGCAATCATGACTATGCGTGGGGCGAACAAGAGTTACTTGATTATGTTAAAGATCCTAATGCTGTTGTACTTGCATCTAATACAACCTATACGGGGTCTGTAACTGGTGGATTTGAAACCGTCGATTTTGCAAAAGTCGAAATGGGCTGCATCACCTTAGGGATTATTGGTATGACTTCCGGGCCGTGGAATGAACTGGATGTTGAATATAAGCAAGCACCACTGCCTGATTTTATTGATAATTTTAAAATGAATTATGATTTTGAAGCGGCAGCTGAAGGGCTTCACGCGCTTTATGGTGATGAAGTTGACTATTTTATGATGGTGAGTCATTTGGGGTATGTCGACCAGATAATCGGTGAAGAGGTAGAGGGTATCGCCCTAGCACTTGGTGGACACAGTCATAATAAACCACAAATATTTAGCTACGATGATGGCAAAAACATTGTTATTGAACCCGATATTTATGGTGCGGGTGCGGCGGTATTTGAGGTGGACTTTGACTTAGTAAGCAAAACCGCGACACCGGTATCGACAAATATCGATAATATTCATGTGCCGACCGCACAGTTAACCGATATTAATGACACGGTGGCGACAAAAATTGATGAAATTATGGGGCGTTATGCACCAGATGCGAATACGTCGATTGGCGTTTCCGAAAACTTCCCGAATCGACAACAAGTAGAGCAAGTCGTGGCTAATGCCACAATGCATGTTGCTAATGTTGACGGTGCCCTGTTAGGTCCGTATGACAATGAAAGCCCGTTTTTAGTTGTTCCGTGGCAGGCGGGCGATGTTACGCAAGAAGATTTTCACAATGCGTTTCAAGTTGAGCGCCAACCGTCTAATACACCTGGCTTTAATTCGCTTTACCAGGTCAGCGTGAGCGGCGCCCAACTCAAATTAATGGTTGAAACACAAGCAACATGGCAGTTATATGGCATCAATTCAATCGATGACACGACTATGTATAATTTAGCGTTATACAAAGGAGCGGCGTGGAATCCACAACTCTTTTTTAATAATGTGACTTTCTCAAATGTCGTGGAAATAGGTGAAACTTGGTGGGTGCTCGATCAGTTTGCCCGTTTTCGTACTTCACAGTGCTTACACCTTGATTCAGAAACTCGCCTAAATGCATGTATTGCCGATGACCAAATTACAATTTGGCAATTTGATGACAATGAAAATAAGCTAGAGCCCGAGTTTGGCCCAGCCGAAATGGGGTATTTTGACCCCGACAATGATACTTGGTTTGTTGATGCCATAGAACAAACACAGGTTTCTGAGCTTGTTGAGGATGTACCTCTTTTACGTGATGGTGATTCCGGTATCTTGAAATTTGAGCGGTTTTCGCCAAGAGAGGGCTTTGTGGTAACGCACAACGCACCGCCAAATGGGGATTATGAAATAGAAGGCTTAGTCTCTGACTATACCTTAGTGTATGACATATTATGGCCTGATAATGACACGTTAGATCGCTTTCATTCATTGTTGCAAACCGATGCCAGTAATACGGAAAAAGATGACGCTGAGCTTTATTTAGAGCCCGCTGACGAGGTCACTAAGGTCGGAGGTGTCGGAATTTCGACTATTGATGATGACGGCAGTCAAGACGGATATTGTGGCGCAGTTCAACCGAACACTTGGTATCGCTTAGCCTTTGTGTTTTTTGCGGCTCCTGATGGCGGCACATTTAAAATCTATATTGATGGCGAGCTGGCCTGTGAAAAAGGGCTGCGTAATATTGATAGTCGGTGGGCATTGGACTCGCAGTTTTTGCTTTTTACGGATGGAAATTGGAATACGCGCCCAAGTTATGTGAATGCCTTTATGTTCGCAGGTCGCACTTTGAATGATGCTGAGGTTGGTGCGATGGCGGGGGCGAGCAAAACAATGTCGTTTATGCAGCAAACGCGCAGTTTAAATGAGACTGTTGAGCGTCATATGTTAAGTGCGCCAGCGCGTATTGAGAATCCATGGCTTAAACAAAGAGAGAAGTTTTTTGGCAAGGTTAAGAATTAGGTTATCGCTGATATTAAGTCTAGTCGCTTTATGTTTGCTTATTCCGGGTGTAACTCAACCGGTATTAAGTTTACAGGGCACGATCGAAAAAGCTAAATTGGCAGAGTCGGGCATTGAGATGATAACCGATGAAAGCGATCAACGCTCTCGCCGTTGGTTGCGCGCCGCATCAAGCATGTTAGGACTAAACGAACTTGAAGGAGAGATTTTAGTCTATCAAAAAACACGCAGTATCTGGGGCACAATTAATGAGCTTTATAGCAATGGAAATTTGCTTGTTGCTGTGTTGGTTGCGCTCTTTTCAATTGTTGTGCCCGTAATTAAATTGCTAGCGCAATGCGCATATGTATTGGTCGGCGATAGGCTAAAGCGTTCTCTGGTACTTGTTATTCAAATGATTGGCAAGTGGAGCATGGCGGATGTTTTTGTGATTGCGATTATTATTGCGTACCTTGCTGGTAATGCGGATGGGCAGATGGGCGAGATGCTTATTATGCAGGCCGAAGTAGGTCCCGGATTTTGGTATTTTACAAGTTACTGTATCACCGCAATCGCTGCGTCTATGATATTAATTATGCCGATTTCAAAACCAAAGAATACGTCTTCTTAATTTTTATACACTTCGTTTTGTAGCCATTGCAGTGCGTCGAGTCGATTATTAAAAATTTGATGGGGAAGCCCTGCTTGTGTGTATACTTGGTTCGCAACGGCTTTGGTCATGGCGACTGATTGGCAGTTGGCAAGGTTGACTGCAACGGCTTGTGCGGTAGAAGCTTTTAAAAATTCAGTATGATAGCGCTGTGCGTCGGGTGTTGGCACGGCCTCGCCTGATATACTTAATAATACAGTAAACTTTCCTTTTTTTTCCGTTGGCACAAACGCGATTAACTGCGCATGTAAATGGTGAAAAAACTCCATATTCCACGGTCCAGTACTGTTTATTTCAAGTATATCCTGATGCCACGATAGGTTAACGTCACCGTGAATTTTAAATTGTGATGCCATATAGCGTTTAGGTTCAATTTTTTTGCTATTGATTCATTTAGTCTAGTTCAAAAATGAATAGCAAGAGATACATATGTTAGATGCAATTGTGATTGGCGCAGGTCACGCAGGGCTTGCAACCGCCTACCTGTTAAAACAACAAGGTTATAGTAACGTGATTGTGCTTGAGGCTGACACCCAAGTTGGCGCTCGTTGGCGTAAACGCTATAGCGGGTTAACCTTATTTACATCGCGTCAATACAGCCAGTTGCCGGGGCTCGCTATGTCGGGAAAGCAACATGGATATCCATCAAATATTGAATTTGCAGACTATTTAGAAACCTATAAGCGTAATTTTGATATTCAGGTTGAATTTAATCGAAACGTAGTCCAGCTGAATAAAATAGGCGAGACGTTTTGTATTGAGTGTCATGACGGGAGTTGCTATAACAGCCGAATGGTTTTCGTATGCACGGGGGCTTTTGCAAATCCGCGCATACCAAGTTGGCGCAAAAGTTTAGCTGAGTCAATAGCATGCTATACACCTGAGTCACTTGGCCGGGCGCACCTAAAGAGTAAAAAAGAAAACTGGTTAGTTGTTGGTGATGGGGCGAGTGGACGACAGATTGCCCGTTTTCTGGCAGCTGAAAACAGGGTTTATTTATCATGTGGTAAACCGCGTACGCTGTTACCGCAGACTATATTCAATAGGGATATTTTTTATTGGCTCGATAAGTTAGGGCTCAATACGCTTTATAAACAGCATTGGTTAGCGCGACGAATTCGTAACAAAGATCCATTTCCCGGTAACGGTATTTCTAATCAGTTTTTGATGTCAGATGGCATTATTTTTAAAGAGCGCTTTAATGAACAACAGATAGATGACAAGGGTCAGGTTATTATCGACAACCAAGCAATTGATAATATTGTATTTGCGATAGGTTATTCGAATAGCTTTGAGTGGTTAAAATCGTTTGTTTCTTTCGATTATGCTGGCCAAATTAACTTGAATGATGGCAATACAGACACCTCTGGCCTGTATATATTGTCGCAACCATGGCTAACATCGCGCGGCTCTGGTTTGATATTGGGTATTGAACATGACTTTAAGTTACTCAAATTGCTTAAATGACACTCGGCCTTTTAGTTGTTTAGGTTGAATGCCAAAGAGCTTTTTACATTCGCGACTTAAGTGTGCTGCGTCGCTAAATCCACACTCAAACGCGGCTTGTGTTAAGTCTCTATCTTGTGCCAACAGAGGTAATAGATGTTTAAAGCGAACATAGCGCAAATAACTTTTAAGCGGTAAGCCAAGCTGTTCACTAAATAAATGAGATAGGCGACTTGTGGATAGATGAACGCTTGCCGCCAGCTCAGTTAAAGCGATATGCTCTACAGGTTGGCTGTTTAGAGTCTCTACAATTTGCGCGACGCGCTTGTCAGTGATAGCAGGTGCAACGGGCAGTGGACACGTTAAGCTGGAAAACAGTGTATGAAATGCCTTGCTAAAGTCAGCATACTGGTTATTAAAGTACTGCCAAAGTAATGTGCAATCAGCCATATGTGTTGTGTACACTTTGTCACTACTGTGGTTTGTGATTAAATGTGCAAGCTGTTTTCCAAGCTGACTAAAGTTATCAACTAGTATCGTGATTACGGGTGAGTCAACACTGATAAGTTGATGGGCTTGGTGCGCATCAATAATACAGCACGGCGCACTATATTCACGCTCCTGAAGCATGACTGTGGCTGAGTCTTGCAATAAATTAAGTTGGATAAATTGGTGCGCATGTGATTCGGCCAACAATACTTTGTTGTATACGACATACACCCCTTGAAAGAGCACAAACTCGGTGCTCATTAAATACTGACCTGCTGTAAGTACTCTGCAACACTGGCATCGATTGAGAACGTTTCGCCAATATGTTTTCGCATTGCGTCGCAGGCGAGTGGCTCGCCGTGATTAATGATGATTTTTTTCGGCTTTTGCTTTGCCTCTCCAATCCAACGAAGTATGTCGTGATAGTCACCATGTGCAGATAGGCTATCTAGATTGATAATATTCGCTCGCGTGGTTATGTATTCACCGTGTAATTTAATTCGTTCAGCACCATTAACTAACGCGTCTCCTCGTGTTCCCGGTGCTTGAAAACCAATAAATGCGATGGTGTTTTTGTCTTCTTTTAACAGCGTTTTTAAATGATGCAGCACGCGTCCGCCACTGGCCATACCGCTTGCTGAGACGATGATGGATGGCAAATTACGGCTATTGAGCTCAATGGATTGCTCCATAGTTTTAACGTATTCAGTCATTTTATCTATCGCAACACAGTCTTCTTTGCTCAATTTATGTTGCTTGTGTGCCTTGGCATATAAATCGGTTACAGTGATGGCCATTGGGCTATTTAGATAAACAGGGATGTTGGGTATTTTCTGCTTTCGTTTTAACACTTCGATTAAATGCAGTACGAGTTGCGCTCGTCCAACGGCAAACGCTGGAATTAAAAAAATACCGCCGCGTTTTAAAGTCGCATTTATGGCGTCTGCGAGTTGTTGCTCAATATCGATTGCTTGGTGTGCTCGCTCGCCATATGTTGCTTCGACAACTAATAAGTCGCAATTGGGTAGCGGAGCAGGTGGATACATCATGATATCGTTAAAGCGCCCGACATCGCCACTAAATATAACGTTTTTACCACGATGAAACACCTCAACGCTTGTAGCACCTAATATGTGGCCTGCGTAGCGCAAATGAATATAGATATTAGGTAAGATTTCTGTTTTACGATCTAGGTCAATTGGTACAAACAGCGACAGCGACTTTTTGGCATCCATCAAAGTGTAAAGGGGTTCTGCCGGATGGTGACGAGAGAAGTTTTTATGATTGGCGTATTTGGCGTCTTCTTCTTGTAAAAAGCCAGCGTCGGGTAGCAGTACTTCGCAAAGTTTTATGGTTTCTTGTGAGCAGTAAACCGGTCCTCGGTAGCCTTGTTTATAAAGTAGCGGTAAATAGCCTGAATGATCGATATGAGCATGGGTTAACACAACCGCATCAATGTCATGTACGTCGATCGGTAAGGTTTGCCAGTTGCGGGTGCGGTAATTCTTAATGCCTTGGTAGAGGCCGCAGTCAATGAGGATTTTTTTATTATTGACGGTGACTAAGTGTTTTGAACCTGTCACAGTTCCGGTTGCACCAATAAATGTAATTTCCATGATAGCTTTCCTATACCAATATTTGATCTATGCAGATCGCAGTTTTTATTTATCTTTACTTTAGTGTAACTGAGGTTAATATTTTTTTGGGCAGTTAGTCAATTTCACTCAAAATTAGTTAATCTTACATATTTAGTTACACATGCTAATTATATGATTATGCTAACACACTGAATAATATGATTTATTATTTTTGGCATAGTCCTTGATATAGATTAATATAGTAATAACTGAATAATAAAGAGGTCATTATGTCAGGACAGGGATCAGGCGGTAATGTAATCGCCGCAATTTGTAATATATTTTTTCCGGGATTAGGTCAATTAGTACAGGGCCGTATTGGCGCTGCGATTGGATTCTTTTTATTCTGGGTTATTTCAGGTGCACTTACTTGGGTGCTAGTAGGTTGGGTATTGCTTCCTATTGTTTATATTTGGGCAATCATCGATGCTGCTAAGTTCCGCCCTTATTATGAGCGCCATGGCTAGTACATTGATGCATTTTTAAAACAAAAAACCGCGTTATCGCGGTTTTTTGTTATTTATTGGTATTACTTTCAATACCATGTTCTTTAAGTTTGCGTGTTAATGTATTGCGACCCCAGCCTATTTTTATTGCGGCATCTTGTTTATGACCTTGGCAGCTATTCAGCGCAGATTCAATAATTTGAGTTTCAATCATAGTTTGGACTTGTGGCCATATATTTTCCTGGCCACTGCTTAACTGTTGTTCAAACCAAATTTTAAATTGGTCAAGCCAATCGCTCTGATGTTGACCTTGCTTGGATTGTTGGACTGGATTGAGCACTTCCGAAGGCAAATCTTCTACTTCGACAATTTGTCCTGGCGTCATCACGGTCAGCCAGCGGCAGCTATTCTCTAATTGGCGCACGTTTCCGGGCCAATTGAATTGCTGCATTTTTTCTTTCGCGGCTTCAGATAATACTTTTGCTTCAACATTGAGCTCTTTTGCACTGCGACCTAAAAAAAACTGTGTCAGTCTGGGGATATCTTCAATACGTTCGCGCAGTGCAGGAAGCTTTAAGCGCACAACATTGAGACGATGAAAGAGATCTTCGCGAAACTTACCTTGATATGCGAGTTGTTCTAGATCTTGGTGCGTTGCGGCAATAATGCGAACATCGACCTTAACACTTTGGTGACCACCAACACGATAGAATTCGCCATCGGCCAGTACTCGCAGTAATCGAGTTTGCACATCGAGCGGCATATCACCAATTTCATCTAAAAATAAGGTCCCACCATTGGCTTGTTCAAAGCGGCCTTTGCGCACACTATCAGCACCGGTGAAAGCGCCTTTTTCATGGCCAAATAACTCTGACTCAACGAGGTCCTTTGGAATTGCTGCCATATTTAGTGCGATAAAGGTTTTATCGCGACGAGGGCTGTGATTATGCAAGGCGCCCGCAACGAGCTCTTTACCTGTGCCCGATTCACCATTGATTAGCACACTCATACTTGATGCACTGAGTTTGCCAATAGCGCGAAATACTTCTTGCATTGCAGGTGCTTCACCAATGATATCAGGCGCTTTTTTCTCGGGCTTCGAGGGCTTTAATTTGACGCGGGTATTGGCACGGCAAGCACTTTCAACTAAAGACACCGCTTCATTTAAGTCGAACGGCTTTGCTAAGTACTCAAAAGCCCCTTTTTGAAATGCTTGCACTGCTGAATCTAAATCTGAATGTGCAGTCATAATAATCACTGGCAAGCCAGGATTATCTTTCACTATACTTTCTAATAACGCCATACCATCCATGCCCGGCATGCGTACATCGGATATTAACACTGTGGGTTGATCGTATTCGAGTGCATTAATGACAGCTTCAGCATCGCTAAAAGCGTCGGTTTTGTATCCGGCTCGCGTTAATGCTTTTTCAAGTACAAAGCGGATCGAAGGGTCGTCGTCAACCAACCAAATTGTTTTCATCGTCATCTCCTAGTTGGTTTTAAAAGGCAAATAAATATTAAATTCGGTATGACCCGGCCAGCTATCGCAGTCAATAAAACCGTCGTGCTGATCAATGAGTGTTTGTGCGATTGCAAGACCAAGTCCAGAACCGCCATCTTTATTTGTCACCATTGGAAAGAAAAGCGTATCGACTAATGCTTTATCAATACCGGGTCCATCATCCGAAATCTTTATTTGTAGCGCATTGCGCATTAATTTATCGTGAATGCGTAAGTGATGTTTAACGCGTGTTTTTAGCGTTATGGTGCCATTTTCAGCAATTGCCTGTTGTGCATTTTTAACAATATTGAGAACGACTTGCTGTATTTTACCTTCATCAATATAAATGTTTGGAATACTGGGGTCGAAGTCGCGTACAAGACGCACACCGTGCTGGTTATCGAGTAAGCTTAATTGAATCACTGTATCGAGTGTTTGGTGAATATTATGCCACTCTTTGCGCGGCAATTGATTTGGACCGAGTAGGCGATCTACTAATTCAGTTAAGCGATCGGCTTGTTCGATAATTAAGTTAGCGCACTGCTGACTCTCGTCCGAACTCGATTCAAACTGCAACAGCTGCGCCGCACCGCGAATACCACCTAGCGGGTTTTTAATTTCATGTGCTAAACCGCGAATGAGATTGCGCGCTGCTGTATGTTGATGCATTTGGTGAGACGCTTGGTCATGTTTAAGCTCTTGGTCTAAGGCCCTACATTCAATCAATATATATTGTTGAGCGTCGTTTTGAATTCGTCTTGCATTAATTGAAATGGTGGCATGGCGCGAATCATGAAATACAATATCAGCGCGATGTTGTGAACAATCGCTACCTTGCATTAAACAGTGTTGGTAGATCCTTTTTAAGTCAATTGAGTGATAAGACAGTACATCGTCGAGCGAAAGCCCTTGGATGCGTTTATTACTAATCGCAAACATTTCACTCGCGCTTGCATTGGCATACGCAATTTTCATTGTATCGTCGAGCAAAAGTAATATTGTACTTTGCTGATTAACTAAGTTCGTTAGCAGTGGATCATTATCGAGCATCATTGCACCATAGTAGTGCATATCTAGTTTGTCTACTAGTTAAAACACACTTATCATCAATATTTCTGGTATTTATAATGCTATAACGCAAACACTATACCAGTTTGTATCTTCGTGGTGCACAAGTGTTATTAAAGATAAGTGGAGAGGGAAGGTTAAAATCCGCCGACACGTGCTCGGTGCATGTAAAAAGTAACACTTTCACTACTGGCGACTCGTTTGCCTTTTTCATCAAGTAAGGCAACTTGAATTGTGTGTGCGCCACGATCTACATTTTGCAAAGCGAAAATGGTGGATGCTTGCGGCTCGTGAATAATCGCGCCATCCATTAATAGTTGGATCTTATATCCAGTTTTAAAACGGGGGATCACACGACTGGTAACATGCAGTGAACCTGTATTGTCACGTACGGTTGCTTCGTTACCCGGTGTCATAATCTCAATTTTATAGTTGATAAGCTTCTTTTTCGGTTTGTCCGATTTATTTAGAATGGTGGGCTTTTGTGATTTAACGGTGACAACATCATCGTTTAATGAAATTTCTTTTGAGTCGGCATTTGGGTTTGGGTTGGGCGTATCTGAAAATACAAGAACCCCATTTTTATCACGCCATACATGAATTTTCTTCGTAGCAGATTCTACTGAACCAGCCAGCATTAAAAAAATGATGAAAAGCAGCGTGTTTTTTACCGTCACTCAAAAATCCTTGGCGCTTTATTATTATAATTTTAGAACGATGTTTGTTATATCGCACATAAAATAGTAAACCGAAACTTGTATATTCCCAAATTAGGAATTTGTCAGTATGTGCTTAGGATAGTAAATGTATATTATATTTCACTTTTTTTCTACAAAAAAAGCCTGCAGAGCAGGCTTTAGGAACACACATTGAAACAATAAATTGAATTTTATGTCGGGTAAATTAAACGCTATAGTACATTTCAAACTCAACTGGGTGAGTTGTGCTGTTTAATTTTTCAACTTCTTGACCTTTTAAGTTGATGTAAGCATCAATTAGGTCATCAGTGAATACACCGCCCTGAGTTAAGAATTCGCGATCCGCATCTAATGCTGCAAGCGCCTCATCTAATGAACCTGCAACAGTTGGGATTTCTGCTGCTTCTTCTGCAGGTAGATCGTATAGATCTTTATCCATTGCGTCGCCAGGGTGAATTTTATTTTTGATTCCGTCAAGGCCAGCCATAAGCATTGCTGAGAATGCTAGGTATGGGTTAGCAGTTGGATCTGGGAAGCGAACTTCGATACGACGCGCTTTTGCTGACGGTACAACTGGAATACGGATTGACGCTGAACGGTTACGTGCAGAGTAAGCAAGCATAACTGGCGCTTCAAAGCCTGGTACTAGGCGTTTGTATGAGTTAGTAGACGCGTTTGCAAATGCGTTGATTGCACGTGCGTGCTTGATGATACCACCGATGTAGTAAAGGGCTTCTTCAGAAAGTCCACCGTACTTGTCACCTGCGAAGATATTTTGACCATCTTTAGCAAGAGATTGGTGACAGTGCATACCAGAACCGTTATCACCAACAACTGGCTTAGGCATAAATGTTGCTGTTTTACCATATAGGTGTGCCATGTTGTGAATAACGTATTTCATTTCTTGAATTTCGTCTGCTTTAATTACCATCGTATTAAAGCGAGTTGCGATTTCGTTTTGACCCGCAGTAGCTACTTCGTGGTGGTGTGCTTCAACAACTTGACCCATTTCTTCTAAAACTAGGCAAGTTGCGCTACGCCAATCTTGTGATGAATCAACCGGAGCAACTGGGAAGTAACCGCCTTTTACACCAGGACGATGACCTGTGTTGCCGCCTTCGTAGTCTTTGTCTGAGTTCCAGCATGCTTCTTCAGCATCGATAGAGTACATTGAACCAGACATATCAGTTTTGTATTTAACGTCGTCGAAAAGGAAAAATTCAGGCTCTGGACCAAATAAAACAGTGTCAGCGATACCAGTTGAACGCATGTACTCTTCAGCGCGCTTAGCAACTGAACGTGGGTCACGCTCATAACCTTGTAAAGTAGCAGGCTCTACTACATCACAACGAACAATCAGTGTTGTTTCTTCAGCGAATGGGTCTAGTTTAGCTGAATCAGCATCTGGCATTAATACCATGTCTGATTCATTGATGCCTTTCCAGCCTGCAATTGAAGAACCGTCGAACATTTTACCATCTTCAAAGAAGTCTTCATCAGCTTGATGATGTGGAATAGATACGTGTTGTTCTTTACCTTTAGTGTCAGTAAAACGTAGGTCAACAAACTTAACGTCGTTTTCCTTGATGAATTGTAAAACAGTGTGAGACATGCGTCCTCCAATTGTGTGTTTGTAAATATTATTTCGACCAACTATAAGCGGATACCGTGCCAATTATGTTAGTTGTTGATGTATAAGGTTTTATTTTTTTAGTGTAATCATATGCACCAAGTTTGTGCACCATAATGATCAGTAGTTGCACTTTTGTGGTGCACATAGAGTGTAGCTGAGAACCGATTAAATCCCAGTTCACATTGCATTTTTATGGTCGATTGGGTTGTTTAATTAATAGACAGTTTAATGTTTTGCATTCTACACTTCTTACTTACTCTTAATTTGAGTTTTAGAGCAGTAAAAAAGAGCGAAATTGTAGGAAATTTAAATAAAGTTGCTGGATAAACTTTCATCTGTGCGATTATTAGGGGATAATACGTCACTTTTTGACACCTAGGCTGACAAAAGGACGGTTTTAAATCTGTCATTTTGTTGAGTTAGGATAGTTTTATTAATTCTTATAAAGAATTCACCTGAGTAAAGATATGAGTATTGAAAAATTACGTAACATCGCGATTATCGCGCACGTTGACCACGGTAAAACAACTTTAGTTGATAAGCTACTTGAACAATCAGGTACGCTAGAAACTCGTGGCGGTAACGAAGAGCGTGTAATGGATTCAAATGATATCGAGAAAGAGCGCGGTATTACTATCCTAGCGAAAAACACAGCAATTGAGTGGAATGATTACCACATTAACATCGTAGACACTCCTGGACACGCCGACTTCGGTGGTGAAGTAGAGCGTGTTCTATCAATGGTTGATTCTGTATTACTGCTTGTTGATGCACAAGAAGGTCCAATGCCGCAAACGCGTTTCGTAACGCAAAAAGCATTTGCTCTTGGTCTTAAGCCAATTGTTGTAATCAACAAAATCGACAAGCCAGGTGCTCGTCCTGACTGGGTTATGGATCAAGTATTCGATCTTTTCGATAACTTAGGTGCAACTGACGAACAGTTAGATTTCCAAGTTATTTATGCGTCGGCAATTAACGGTTGGGCGACGATGGATTTAGATGAGCCATCAGACAACATGCAGCCAATGTTTGAAGCAATTGTTGATCAAGTTGAAAAGCCTGATGCTGATCCAGAAGGTGCATTCCAAATGCAGATTTCTCAGCTTGACTACAACTCATACATCGGTGTTATCGGTGTAGGTCGTATTAAGCGCGGTACCGTTAAAGTGAATCAGCAAGTAACAGTTGTTGGTGCTGATGGTTCAACGCGTAATGGTAAAGTAGGTCAGGTACTCACTTATTTAGGTCTTGATCGTCACGAAGCTGAGCAAGCGCAAGCGGGCGACATCATTGCTATTACAGGTTTAGGTGAATTAAAGATCTCTGACACAATTTGTGACGTGAACTCTGTTGAAGCGCTTCCACCGCTTTCTGTTGATGAGCCAACAGTAACGATGACGTTCTCTGTTAATACGTCTCCGTTCTCAGGTCAAGAAGGTAAATTTGTAACATCACGTAATATTCTTGAGCGTTTACAAGCTGAGCTAGTACACAACGTAGCACTTCGTGTTGAAGAAACTGATAACCCAGATAGCTTCCGTGTATCAGGTCGTGGTGAGCTTCACTTAGGTATTTTAATCGAAAATATGCGTCGTGAAGGCTACGAACTTGCTGTATCTCGTCCAGAAGTAATCTTACGTGAAGTAGATGGTCAATTAGAAGAACCATACGAAACTGTGACTGTTGATGTGGAAGAAGAGCACCAAGGCTCAATCATGGAGCAGTTAGGCTTACGTAAAGCTGAAATGACTGACATGGCACCAGATGGCAAAGGCCGTATCCGCATGGACTTTGTTATGCCGTCACGTGGTCTAATTGGTTTCCAAACTGACTTTATGACACTGACTTCAGGTTCAGGTCTTATGTACCATACATTTGATCACTATGGCCCTCACAAAGGTGGTGATATCGGTCAGCGTAAGAACGGTGTATTGATTGCAAATGCAAAAGGTAAAGCACTCACTAACGCACTATTTAACCTTCAAGATCGTGGTAAGTTGTTCATCGGTCACGGTGTTGAAGTATACGAAGGCATGATCATCGGTATTCACGCACGTGATAACGACCTAACAGTAAACGCATTGAAAGGTAAGCAGCTAACAAACGTACGTGCATCAGGTACGGACGAAGCGCAAAACCTTGTGCCGCCAATCGTGATGACGCTTGAGCAAGCGCTTGAATTCATCGATGATGATGAGCTAGTAGAAGTAACGCCTGAGAGCATTCGTATTCGTAAGAAGCTTCTTACTGAAAGCGAGCGTAAGCGTGCGAGCCGTGAAGCTAAAAAATAATATTAGTTCTATGCAAAGCTAATAAAAAACCCAGCTGACTCGCTGGGTTTTTTTATGTTTAGAAGATTCTTTATATCTATTATAAGAAACCGGTTAATAGTACACCGACGCCAAAGCGTTCTACGTGCTGGTTGTAGTCTATTAAGCTTTCACCGTAACCATTAAAATACTGAGCGTATCCGCGTAAACGTCCCCATACCGGAAAAGACCAATCGAGTTGCAGCGCGCCTTTGTTATCGGATTCAAGGTTATTGCGCAGCATAAATGAGTATTCATGATCATGTCGCTTGAACGCACCTGAGAACTCAAAATAGCCCATATAATGATGTATATCTGGATTGTCATCTCCTTCAGGCTGATTAGGATCCTCTTTTTCGTCTTCGGGTAAGCGATACCAAGGTTTAAAGCTGAAAACGTAACCACTGTGTTCCCAAATTAAGTTGGCATAAATACGATTCCATGAACGGCTTAACGGATTGCTGCGGCCATTTGATTGGTGCTCCATACCGATAATTGTAATCATCTCATCGCCCCAAAGGCGGTTTTCTTCATCGAGAACATTACTCCAGAATATTTCAGGTTGATAATTGGTTTCGCGAAATGGTGCGGAAATATCGGAGTTATAAACTTGCCAATAGGATTGCAATGTAAAACCAAAATGAATGGCTTGGTCTTTGTCGGAAAAATTTTCAAATAGCGGTACTTTTAATGAGACTTGAAACTTTGCTTCCATATTATCAAGGAACTCTTCCGGCGCTTCATTAAACGGGCTCTCTATGACCACGTCACTTTTACGTTCCATATAGGTTAGCGGTAAAATGTAGTTCCGTTTGTGTGGGGTGATCACATTAGGGTTGTGTTCAGTAACTTGCTCGCGTACTAATCGCTTATCAATCGCTGACATTTTCTCAATGTTGACCAGTGAACGACACTTTTCTTTGACCACAACTAATGTTTGTTGCTCATCGCCTGAAACAAGTTCGTTGAGAACGCATTGTTTCATGTTCTCTTGCTCTATAGCTTTCTCTTCATCTGTTTTAGCATGGCTTAAACCGCTGCTGAGGATCAGTGACGTGAATAGTAAGGCGCGCATAGTGTTTTATCAGTTAGAATCGAGTTGCACAAATTGTAGCTTAATTTTCAAAATGATAACACTGAATAGAGGTTTAATAAGCGAGAATAAAAAACGGCATAAAACGAAGTTTATGCCGCGGTGTGAATTAATTTGCGATTTCTGCGGGAACAAATTAACTCGAAAGTTGAACTTAATCCTAGTGAGTAAAAAGGTGCGGCCCAAGTAACGGGGCCGCAATCCTTAGTTATTTGATAGAACACCAAATAACTCTCACGCATCTAGGATAAATAAGCTGATTACAGCTCGAAGTAATTAGTAAAAAATTTATACAGCTCAGTACCTTGATTGACGCTCGCCGAGGCAAAATGCAAAATCGTAATGGCGTCTTGGTCAATGTTAACTGGGTGCAGTGGCGCTTCGCTGAGATAGCGCTCCATACGTAAAATATGGGCAATTGTGTCGCCTGCTTTAAGATGACTACCTAGCTCTGCCGTGTATTCAACCATTCCACCCATTGGCGCATAGTAGGCGAAATAATCCTTTAAATAACAGCCGTATCGCGTCATTTTATGCGGTTGGTATTCGCTGTTTAATAGTGCTTCTTTAAAGGTTAAGTAACTTAACAGGCTCGCCGCATCGCGCTCTGCTTCGGCTAAATCAATTTTTTCTTGTGAGCCGAGTTCAACGGTAAAGGCTTCGACTGCCACAGAGAAATCACGACCGCGTTGCTTAAACGCAAGACTCAATTGCCACCAAGGACAAAAACTGGCTTCATCCATTGCACCGTCAAATTCGTTTGGAATAAGCAAAACATGTGGAATATTGAAATAGCGCGCGCTGGCTTTTGCATATTCTGGGCAATACAGGTGTTTTGCAGAAATTGGTCCTGTATGTAAATCAAGTACAATGTCAGCTTGATGAGCTAACTTTTGTAGATTGAGGGCAATGCGTTTGCCGGTATTTATTGCGTAACTGGGGCCATCGAGGATTGCCGCAGTCGCATCAATGAGGCGTTGCCTAAATACACGTTTAACTGTGGTGTCATCGGCGTTAATGTATTCATCGGCAAAATCGTCAACAAGCTTGCTGTGGTCGTGATACATGCGGTTCCAGTTGGTACCTGTGATTGGATCAAAACGACCGAGTGTAAATTCGCCGGATTTTTGGTTGCATCCGATAGGGTTTGCATAAGGCACTAAGGTGATATTTGATGCGAGTGTTGCCGTTTTTAGTTGCTCCAACAACTGATATATAACCGCATTTCCTTGCACTTCGGCACCGTGCATATTCGCTTGAATATAAACACTGGGACCGCTACCTGTACCCGTTAAACGGTATACCGGAATCGTTAACGGTAGGCCATTTGCGATTTCACCTACTTGAATATTTTCTTGTGTTATTAAATTCATGGTTACCTCAAGTATTCACTAGCTGCTGCACTTTCACGAACACATGTAATTTCGCCTTGTTTCAAGATATATTCAGCAGGTAATTCATGGCATAAGAAGTACGGCATACTTTCAGTAAAGCCATAAGCGCCACACTGTGCAAAAATAAGCCAATCGGCTTCGTTAATGTCAGTAGCTAAACTAAATGTGCCTAAACTATCGAGTGCGGTGCATAAAGGCCCATGTACTGAATAGTCTTGCACCGGTGCTTGTGATTCTCGTAATAATTCAGCAGGAAAGGCTTGATTAGTGACCGCTGGACGCAAAATATGATTGATGCCACCCGCAACAATAAGCTGGTTACTGCCATAATTTTGTTTTTGTTCAATCACAGGGTTAATATAAAAGCCAACTTCTCCAACCGCATAACGGCCGAGTTCCATCCATAGTTCGTCGCACCCCACGCTTAATTTTATGTTATCTAAGGCGTCAATTAAGTTTGACCAAGTTAATGGGTTTTCATGATGATCGTATGGAATGCCGAGGCCACCGCCCAAATCGAGGATGCGCAGTCGAAAACCGAGTTGTTCACTCACTTGTTGCAATGGTTTAATCATTGCTTGCCAAAGCTCAGCGAGTTTTTTACAGCTCAACATATTGCCCCATTGGAAAATATGCAGACCGGCGAAATCTAGCGCAGGATAATTTGAAATATCGAGCTGTGCCCAATCTTCTGGGCCGAGCCCAAATGGCGTTAAACTGTCACCACCGAGAGGGTTTTTGTCACTGTTAGGCCAGCGTAATTGAATACGCAATAAGACCCTTAATTGAACTTGATGAGCCGTCGCTGCTTGATTAAGCCAGTGAACCTGATTGATGCTCTCGGCCACAAAGGTACGTACCCCTGATTCGAGAAAGTGTTGGATCTGCTTTTTTGATTTTGCAGGGCCAGTATTGAGCACACGATTTGCACTGATGCCTTGCGCGAGCACTTGATTGAGCTCGCCAGAGCTTGCAACATCAAAATCAAAACCACAGTTATCTAATGTTTTGATGATATGAGAAAGCGGGTTTGCTTTCACCGCATACCAAAGCTTGACGACGTTTTGCGCCGTTAGTTTAGTTAAATGACTCTCTAATTTATCTAAATCATAAAGATAAAAGGGGGTTTGTGATTGCTGGCAAACTTGGCTGATCGCAAGACGCTGGTGTGTGCTCAAAAAGCTCATTAGCGTAAAACCTCTTCAAGCTCAAGTGATGCATCGCTTTGCTCGTCGCGGTATTTTACGATGAGTGCACAAGACATACTTAATCCTTGTGCTTTACCCCACTCACTTGAGGATGGACGAGAGCCCGGGATCACAATCGCATTTTCTGGGATCGGTTCACCTTTATCTAAGACACGTTCATTAACGCAATCATACACTGGGATGGTTGCAGAAAGACGTACGCCCGGTGCTAATACTGCGCCTTTCTTCACTACCACGCCTTCAACAATAACACAACCCGCACCAATAAATGCATCATCTTCAATGACAACAGGGTTGGCGCCAATTGGTTCGAGTACACCGCCAATTTGTACGGCGGCGCTCAAGTGCACATTTTTGCCGATTTGCGCACATGAACCAACTAAGGCATGGCTATCAACCATAGTACCGGAGTCGATATAGGCACCAATATTGACATATGCAGGTGGCATAATTACTGTGCCACTGGCCACATAGGTACCCGGGCGCACACTACTTCCGCCCGGTACCATGCGTACGCCATCTTCGGCGCTAAAACCGCGTACCGCTAAATTATCTTTATCGACAAAGCCACCCGGAAATTCAATGTTTGAACCGTTTTTAAAGACATCTAAAATGCCTTTTTTAACGTCGACATTAGCATGCCATTGGCCATTTTCGTCTTGATTGGCAGCACGTACAGTGCCATTTTCTAAGTTTTTAATGAGTTCTTGCCAGTTCATCATATTCTCAAGTTAGTCCCATGAAAGAATTTGTTGGTTGACTTGATCTAATGTTGCAATTGAATCAAGTTCTAAATGTGTTAACGGTGGTCGCAAATGCGGAGTATTTAATGTGCCTTGATGATGCATTAAGGCTTTTACTGGAATTGGATTTGCAACACTAAATAGAGCGTCGATGGCATCGCGCCAAGCGCTAAATAAATTGGGGTGATTGCCTGATAACGCGCGTTTCACAAAAGTAGCCGTTTGTTCAGGCCAGGCATTTGCCGCAACCGAGACTAAACCAACTGCGCCAGCCTGAGCAAAATAAGGCATCAGCGCATCATCACCACTGAAAATAGCTAAACGCGGTAAGGCTTTTCTAAATTGTTCAAAGTGTGAAATGTCGCCACTGGCCTCTTTCAACGCCCATAGGTTGTCATGATCTGCAAGGTTCGTGAGAACTTCGGGTGCAATTGAAACGGCGCTACGTCCTGGTACGTTATAAATCATGCATGGCAGATTGGTTGCACTTAATAAGCTATCAAACCATTGTGTGAGACCTTTAGATCCGGGTTTCGCATAGAGCGGAGAGCCAAGCAGTAAGGCATCGACAGGTTGAGTATTACAAAACTCAACCCAGCGCACTTGCTCAGCTAAATTAAAACCGCCAACGGCAACCATAATCGGCACTTCGGGTGCTAAATTGCATACGAATTCGACGATACGTTGTTGCTCTAGCACATCGAGTGCGAGACCTTCACCGGTGCTGCCCAAAATAAGAATGGCGTTGTTTGCCTCTGCTTGTGTGGCGACAAGGTGCTTTAAATTGTCGTAATCGACTTGACCGTGCGCATTAAAAGGCGTCACTAAAGCCGTCCACAACGGATATTGCGATAAGTTGAATTGTGTTTTCATCTCTACCGAACTTAATAATGCTCGGAGACAGGAGGGAGTCCTAACTTCGAACAGTGTAAAATTCGAAGAGCAATGGACTTAAATAGATAAGGCTACGGCCTTATTTTTCTAAGACCAGAAGCTCTCCACCAAACTAAATGCAAAAATTGCAATTGGTGACAGTCGCTGGGATTCAGCCCAGACGCCCGAAACTAACCGTAAACAACTAAGTTAACTTCTCGGCGCTTATTTCCCTCACTTATTGTCATTGGAGTTTGCTCTCCTCAAATAAGCTACCTAAATAGCGCACCTCTTCCAGCCCTCGGCACCTCGTTGTTACAACCAAGTGCCCAAATAGGGTGATTTCGAGGCAATTGAAACATTTTAGCCGTCTATATGTCAACTCGATTTTTCAATTGCATACAATTTTTATTGTAACAGCTTGATCAATCGAACTTCTTTAGCGTGATTAGTTGATGATTTTTGAGCAAGCTGAATTTTGTCTTCTATACTTTTGAGTATTCGCGCAATTTAACAGTAGAGGCTTGCGTCATTGAAATAAACACTAAATGGACGAGTGGTGTTTCGACTTGCGTTTATTTATGAAACGAACGTTATTTTGTTTATTTATCGCTTTATATTTTAGTTTATTAAGTGGTCAACTTGATGCAAAAGAGAGCGGCTCAATGTCGTTTATCACTGTGGGCGATGATAAAACAATTCCATACGGTGTTGTGACGTGTCTGCTTCAAGATCAGCAGGGGTTTATTTGGATTGGCACACAGCGAGGGCTCGTGCGCTACGACGGCTATCGCTTTGTATTGTTTAGCAAACAAGTCGGAGATGCACAAAGTATTGCTGATAACTTTATTCATGCACTACACCAAACCCAAGATGGTACCTTGTGGATAGCGACACAAAATGGCTTGTCACAATATTTACCAGAGCAGCGTGCTTTTAAGAACTTTTATGCCGATGGTCAAACCAATAGCCTAACTCACAATCATATTCGTGCGATCACCTCCGATCAACAAGGTAACCTATGGCTTGGCAGTAACTCAGGTTTGGTTTATTTAGCGCGTGGGACAACGCAATTTACCCATTATCAACTCGGTTTGGTGGATAGTACGGTCAACTCGCTACTATTTGATAGTCGTAATCAATTATGGGTTGGTTCGGCAAATGGGCTTTATCAATTTGATCGTAAAAGCAAAAAACATACGGCTATAAACCCAAGCGAATTTAACAATAAAAATATTCAAACATTATTTTTGGCGCAAGACGATCAGATTTGGCTTGGTACAAAGCAGCATGGTGCAGCGTTTATGCGTAAACCTGATCAGGTTAACTGGGTTAATGATTTACAAAAAGGGTCGACTCATCATTGGGTGTCTTCCTTTATGCAGCCAAATTCTAAACAACTTTGGCTGTCGACATATGGTGGTGGAGTTAGTGTACTTGATGCCAGTAATGGCGAGGTATTGGAGCAATTTAAGCATGATAGTGCGATAAAAAGCTCAGTGAATGTGGATACAATCAGTAGCTTACTGTTAGATGATGCGGGGATTTTGTGGATAGGCACTTGGGGTGGTGGGTTAAATAAAGTGAATGTGATGCAAGGTGCTTTTCGTACCTTGAGGTACAGCCCACATCGAGACTCTGCGTTAAGTGATAGTAATGTGCGTTCTATTATACAGTTGCATGATGGTCGGTGGCTTTTTGGTACTAGCACTAAGGGCATTGATGTGCTTGATGAAGCATATCGGAAAGTGGCAAACATTGGCAGCCAACAAGATTTATCGGTAGGTGTAATAAGCGCTTTAGCGCAAAGTGAAGACGCGCGAATTTGGGTCGGCACTATAAACCAAGGGGTTGTCTCAATTGTTCCTAGAGATGATTCGTTTACTGTTATAAAACAAAATCTTGAATTAAATAGCCCAGTTGTCAATAAGCTGCTTGCAGATCAAGAAAAACTTTGGGTAGGCACACAAAGAGGACTTAATTTATATAACTTGAATACAGGTCGAGTTTCTTCGTTTAAGTTAACTAGTGGTACGTTTTTTCGAGAACGAGTGAACTCACTAGTTCTCGACAAGTTTCGCAATTTGTGGATAGGTACTGCAAATGGGCTTTACTTTTTGGCGGCAGGATCGAACCAAATAAAACGCTATATCAGTGATGAGCAAAACGAACTGAGTCTGCCCAGTAATCAGATTATGGGGTTGTTGGTCGATAGTCAAAATACACTGTGGGTAGACACGAGTTTAGGGTTAACGAGGTTAACGATTACAGCGGACGGTCGCCATCAATTTGAACGTGTTGGACGTCATTATGAACAACCAAGTTTATATGTAGGCGGCAATTTATTAAATGATGACAGCGGCCGAATTTGGACCCAGTGGCACGTATTAAATCCAACTAACTGGCACTTAGCACAGCTTATTGAAACTGATGGGGTGGATATTGGCACTGCATGGTTAAACTCGTATGCAAAGGGGCGCAATGGACAATTACTCTATGGTGGCACGCGTGGCGTTTTAGTGGTCGACCCAACTCAATTTCGTTATTGGCACTATCAACCTAAAGTCTTTATTACTGAACTGAAGCGTGACGACAAAGCAATCGGTATAGATGCTAAGTTGAACTTAGCTGCAGAAAATAGGGGCTTTAGCTTGGAGTTTTCTGCAAGTGATTTTTCATTGCCTGAAAACAACCGCTACGCTTATCAGTTGGTCGGCTATGATAAAAATTGGGTGAGCACGTCTGCAGAGAATCGACGTATTAGCTATAAAAATTTACAGCCTGGCTCATATCAACTCAACCTAAAAGCAAGTAATCGCAATGGTGTTTGGAGTAAGCATAATGTGGTGTTAGATGTGACCGTTGAGCCTAAGTGGTATCAGTCGTTTATTTTTAAAATCGTATTTACGTTTGCGCTAATAAGTATTGTTTACTTAATTTATATTTTTCGTGTTAATAGGCTGAAAGCTAAGCAAAGTGAGCTTAAACAAGAAGTGAAGCAGCGAACTCAGGCGCTACAAATTGCGCACAACAATCTCGCGGCATTGAGTGAAATTGGATGCCAAATAGCGGCGACTACAAACCTCAATAGTGTGCTCGAACAACTTTGCGAACAGGCCGAACGGTTAATGCAGATTGATATATTTGGTGTTGGTTTATATCGCCAAGACACCGGCAATATTGAATTTGAAGTCGCCATGCAGCAAGGAAAACGATTTGCACCGTATATTCGTCATATTGACGATAAACAACAACTGGCGGTATGGGTAATAGAAAATAAACTGCCCATTTTGATTCGTGACGCGGCATCTGAACTTTCTAATTATATTTCATCTTTGGTATTGCAAGAGCCTGACTCAGGCTTTCAGTTGGATGATGGTAGTCGCTCCCAAGCACCTAATTCATATATTTATGTACCAATGATCGTAAAAGATAAAGTCATCGGTGTGATGACAGCGCAAAGTTTTACAGTGGATCGCTATGATCAATCTGACCTTAAGTTACTGCAAACACTTGGATCGTATGCGGCGATTGCGATTGATAATGCAGACCAAATTTATCAACTTGATAGAGCAAACCAAAAGTTAACCACTACCAAAAAAGAACTCGAGGCGTCACATCAGCAGCTAGAAAAGTTAAGTGTGACCGATCAGCTTACGGGTTTATATAATCGTCGTTTTTTAATGCAGCATATTCAAACTGATCTTTATCAATCAAAGCGCGATTATAAAAACTGGCAAAAAGGCCATGTCAAGCAAGCGCCTAGCCGCAGTGACATGGTCTTTTTTCTCATTGATCTTGATTTGTTTAAACAAGTTAATGATAACTATGGCCATAATGCTGGAGATAAAGTGCTCGTCGCAATGAAAGAAATACTGACAACGGTTTTTCGTGAGTCAGATTATATCATTCGTTGGGGAGGCGAAGAGTTTTTAGCTGTGGCACGTTTTAGTCATAGACAAAAAGCGCCGATGTTGGCAGAGCGCGTTCGAAAAGCGGTGGCGATGTACTCATTTGATATTGGCGACGAAAGAACGATTTCATTAACTTGTTCGATCGGCTTTGCCAGTTACCCGTTTGTACCGCAATACCAGTGCCAATTTAGCTGGGAAAATGTGATTGAAATCGCTGATCAGTGTTTATATGCAGCCAAAAAAAGTGGGCGTAATGCATGGGTTGGCGCCGATGGCGTGGCGATTGAAAATAACACTGAGTTTTTGAAAACACTGGCCGAAGAGCCACAGCGTGCATTAGTTTCAAGCGAAACAAACGTGATGACATCGCTCGAATCTGATGCCGCTTTAATATGGCAGCAACCAAAAACAAAGGCGGGCATATAGCCCGCCTTCATTGCTGTAGTCATCGTCTTATTGATGTTTTACTTTAATATCGCCAACACCCACTTCAGCTTCAATGCTAAATTGCCCATTGCCGCGAAGAATTGATTCTGAGCTGACCATATTACGCTTTTGTTCAAGGTCACCTTGCATGCCGCGAATAGCTGTATCGCCAACACCTGATTCAAGTTCAATGCGTTTGAAGTCGTTAGTTGATGTTGCAATGCGCACCGAGCCGACACCGACTTCAATATCTGCAGAATTGATCAAGTTGCTAATTTCAACACTGCCAACACCAATTTCTAAATCAAGGGCTGCACTTTTTGGTACTTTAATTAGCCATTCTTGTTGTAAGTCATTGTCATCAATTTCAAGTTTGATACGCTTGTCGCGAATATCTTTATCGAGTGTCACTCCTGATACATCTTGATCACTTGAAAACCAGCTATCGTTTTTCGCTTCAATGTCAATTTCGATTGTTAATTCATTGGTATCAACAATTTCAACTTCCAAACTACCCACTGGGAAGTTGATTGATAGGGTTTGCTCTGGCTTCATAGTAATTGAATCAGTGATGCGTTTTTCACTATCTGCGAAAACAGATGAACTAAACAGTGAGCTTGCTAACAGCGTTGCAACGGCAATCTTTTTCATAAATCGAATCCTTGTAACATTTAATGATGTTGTCTTTTATCTATTAGACGCTGATAAATTCGTAAAAGGTTTAAATAAAATTAAATTAATTTTTGTTTTATAATTTTGTGACTTTAAACCCTTCGTTTCGAAGTAAGGTTACCAGCCCATTTTCAGCCACCAAATGAAGCGCGCCAACGGCGATAAAGTGAGGTGTTTGGGTTAATGGCGTTTTTAATTGAGTAATCCAATTTTGATTGCGATTGACTAACAGTACTTGTTCTGTTTTGGCGCTGTAGCTGTCTTGCGTAAAGGTATCACGGTAATACTTTTCGAGTGCGTTATGATCGCCGCGTTTCCAGCTATTTATAAGCTTATTAAAATGGCTATCCATTTGCGCAAGCTCCTCAAGGCTATCACTAACCAGCTTATCATTATATTGGGAAAGTTGATTGAATAGTGTGAGTTGTTGATCGAGAGTTTCTAAACTTTGCACTGTAATTTGCTTTTCATTAGCTAATTTTAATACTTGTTTATCGATCCCGTTTTGTTCACTAAAACCGGCATTTTGGTATTCCATTAACGTGACAGTCAGCATGACACCCCAAGGTTGAATGCGATCCATCAGTAAGATATCAATTCCTTTTTTGCCTAAGTATGTTTTTAGCTTGTTGTAGTTTTCCTGAGATAGCTCGGTTTTTAACGATTTACCAGCGGGAAGCGTCATATACTGCATTGATTTTTGTTGTATCTCCATTGGCGAAAGCTTACTTAGATCAACTTCGACCACAACGCGTTGTGACTTTTTAATTGCATTGGTGACAGCTGTCGGTAGTCCGTTCATATCGGCATCACCTAAATGGACTGTACCAAATAAATAAGATGTCACGTTATTTTTTTCAATTTGCCATAGCGTAGGTGCTATTTTATTGTTTGCGCCGACATGTGTTGAAACTAAAACGAATGAGATGAAAACAAAAAGTTTTAATATATTGATTGCCTTGTACATAAGATTCCTTGAGTAACCAGTTAGCTAATAAGCACGGTAAACTATTTGCAAATAAGGAGCAACGACCCATTTGTTTTATTGGTTCAATAGCTATTAGTTAGATCGAATAGTTATATCAACTAAAGGAGGAAATAAGGCTTTTTTTTAAAACGATCACAGCAGCTTAACAAGTCTTAAAATTGCATACAATCAACGCATTTATTCTTTGGTTAAATTATGTTGAATAAATTATGCTTGTTTTGGTTTTTTTGTTGTCATAATTGGAGTTTGTGAAACAAAACGCAGATGTGTTGCATTATTTTATCTGTTGACTTTGCAGGTTATAAACGATACTAATAGGCCACCTTGTCGAATTGAGTTTATTTCGACAGATTTTTATTACGAATTATTTTGGTGAAATTTACAGCATGATGAAACCAGTACACGCACTAGTCCTTATTATTAACGTGGTGATTATTATTACCGCGGGGGCTGGTTAGTGCTGTAAAAACAGACAAACCATAGAAAGCCCCCGCACTGAAAAGTACGGGGGCTTTTTTATTACTTAAATTTTATATGACTTCACAGGGTTGGAATGAGAATGACAGGCGCAGAGTTACTAATAGACTTATTGGCCAAGCATGGTGTTAAAGAAGTATTTGGCTATCCCGGCGGAGCGATTATGCCAATTTATGACGCCTTGTATGGCGCACCTGTTAAACACTATTTAACTCGTCATGAGCAAGGTGCCGGCTTTGCGGCTGTCGGTTATGCCCGCAGTACCGGAAAACTAGGCGTTTGTTTTGCGACTTCTGGCCCCGGAGCAACTAATTTAATTACATCTTTAGCTGATGCAATGATGGATTCAGTGCCATTACTTGCGATTACAGGTCAAGTGCCGACGGCGGCGATAGGTTCTGATGCGTTTCAGGAAGTCGATGTGTTAGGTATGTCTTTGAGCTGTACAAAGCATAGTTATATGGTTGAACGGGCCGAAGATCTTGCCGAGATATTACAAGAAGCGATGCACTTGGCAATGTCGGGTCGTCCGGGTCCTGTATTAGTTGATATTCCAAAAGATATTCAATTAGCACAAGTTACTTATCAGCCTTGGTTAGCGGCAGATGATTACAAGCCCGAATTTTGTCAAGCTCAGCTCGCTATTGCCAATGAATTACTGCAATCAGCAAGCAAACCGCTTGCGTATGTCGGTGGTGGTGTGCAAGCGGCCGATGCACAAAATGAATTGATGGATTTTCTTAATAAAACACAAATGCCGGTTGTATCGACATTAAAAGCGCTCGGTTCGGTGTTACCTGAATATGATTATGATTTAGGCATGCTTGGTATGCACGGTGGTAAAGCTGCCAACTTGGCGGTGCAAGATTGCGATTTATTGGTGTGCATCGGCGCCCGCTTTGATGACCGTGTAACAGGAAATTTAGCGAAATTTGCTGCCAATGCAAAAGTGATTCATTTAGATATCGACGCTGCTGAAGTGGGCAAACGCAAGCCAGTAGATGCATCACTTGTTGCCGATTTAAAAGATAGTTTAACTGAATTAACAACACCATTGACCCAGTCAGATTGGCGCGCGCATTGTGACAAAATGAATGCAGACTTTGCTTGGCGCTACGATTATCCAGGTGAGTTAGTGTATGCACCTTATTTGCTAAATAAGTTGAGCCAACTGATGCCAACTACAGGTGTGGTTTGTTGTGATGTGGGTCAACACCAGATGTGGGTGGCACAACATATGAAATTTAGTCATCCAAGCAATCATTTAAGTAGTGGTGGGGCCGGTACGATGGGCTTTGGCTTGCCTGCGGCGATCGGTGCACAAATTGCTCGCCCGCAAGATTTTGTCGTCACGGTTTCAGGTGACGGTTCTATCATGATGAATATTCAAGAGCTCGCAACAATTCGACGCAATAACCTGCCAGTTAAGATTTTGGTAATCGACAATCAACGACTTGGTATGGTGAGACAGTGGCAGCAGCTCTTTTTTGATGGTCGCTATAGTGAGACTAATTTATCTGATAACCCTGACTTTGTTGCGCTTGCCGCTGTATTTGGTATTCCAGGTGAAACCATAACACGAGCAGACCAAGTTGATAGTGCTGTTGAAAAAATGGTGGCAAGTAACGGGCCTTATATACTGCATGCCTGTATCGATGACAAAGAAAATGTATGGCCATTAGTGCCGCCAGGCGCTGCAAATGATCAAATGCTGACGGAGGTGGCAAAATGAGACATCAAGTAAATATCCAAGTAAATAATAAAAGTGTTGCGGTAGAGCGCTTTTTGCGCGTAACTCGTCACCGTGGGTTTGAGTTGGTCAATATGTCATTGGCAAGTGCAGATACACATTATCGTGTTAATTTGGAATTAGAAAGCGACCGCCCTCTTTATTTGTTGACTCAACAGCTTACTAAATTAGTTGAAGTTGATACTGTTGAAGTTGTATCAACGCAGCAGCGAAATGCGAGTGCATGAATTAAAATTAGAACGTAATAGAGATTAAAGAGAATAAAGGAAAGAAAGATGTCAGATTTAATTTGGTTTAATGGCAAAATGATACCGCAAGAGCAAGCGACTACGCATATTTTAAGTCATGCAATTCATTATGGTAGCTCGGTATTTGAAGGTGTCAGAGCGTACAATACGCCAAATGGTCCGGCGATCTTTCGCTTGCAGGATCATACGCAACGCTTATTTGATTCGGCAAAAATTTATCGAATGCAAATTCCATATAACCAAGACGAAATCAATTTAGCGTGTAAATTAGCGGTACGTGAAAATGGCCTTGAAGATGCTTATCTTCGTCCATTTGCCTATTTAGGTAATGTAGGGTTGGGTCTTAATCCAAAGTCACATGTTGCCGATGTGGCTGTTGCTGCGATGCAGTGGGGCGCTTATTTAGGTGATGAAAGTTTAGAAAACGGCGTTGATGCATGTATTTCATCATGGAATCGATTGGCGCCAAATACCATGCCGACAGCGGCAAAAGCGGGTGGTAATTATTTATCATCACAACTTATCTCGGGTGAAGCAAAACGCCATGGTTACGTTGAAGGCATTGCCCTTGATGTTAATGGTTATTTGAGCGAAGGCGCGGGTGAAAACCTGTTTGTAGTTAAAAATGGTGTGTTATTTACACCGCCAACAACGGCGGCAATTTTACCTGGCTTGACGCGCGATACGATGATACGACTTGCACAACAAGCGGGTTTTGAAGTGCGCGAAGAGCCAATTTCACGTGAAGCTTTATATTTGGCGGATGAGTTCTTTATGACGGGTACGGCAGCTGAAGTTGTGCCGGTACGCAGCGTTGATCAAATTGAAATTGGTTCAGGCAAACGTGGCGAAATTACAGAGCAATTACAAACAGCTTACTTTGACTTAGTAAAAGGCAAGTCTGAAGATAAGCATGGCTGGTTATCATACGTTAACGAATAAACGACCAGCATTTTAATTAAGTGCGGCAAAAATGCCGCAAATACGAATATTAATCGGGAATGAGGAAAGGGGCAAAGCCCTAAAAGAGGAAAATCATGGCTAAATTAAGAAGTGCAACAACTACCGAAGGTCGCAAACGAGCTGGCGCACGTGCGTTGTGGCGTGCGACAGGAATGACAGACAAAGACTTTGGTAAGCCGATTATTGCCGTGGTCAACTCGTATACTCAATTTGTACCGGGTCATGTTCACTTAAATCAGCTCAGTGAAATGATGGCTGAGACAATTCGTGATGCTGGCGGTGTGCCACGTGAATTCAATACCATTGCGATTGATGATGGTATCGCGATGGGCCACGGCGGCATGCTGTATTCGTTGCCTTCACGCGATTTGATTGCAGATTCCGTTGAATACATGGTCAATGCCCACTGCGCTGACGCCATGGTGTGTATTTCGAACTGTGACAAAATCACACCGGGAATGTTACTCGCTGCACTACGTTTAAATATCCCAGTGATCTTTGTGTCAGGTGGACCAATGGAAGCCGGTAAAACGCGATTGGCAGAAATTGATATCAAGCTTGATTTGGTTGATGCCATGGTTAAAGGGGCTGATCCTTCAGTCAGTGATGAAGACTCTGATAAAGTTGAACGCAGCGCATGCCCAACGTGCGGTTCCTGCTCGGGTATGTTTACTGCCAATTCAATGAACTGCTTACTTGAAGCACTTGGTTTAGCTTTACCTGGTAATGGTACGACGTTGGCAACGCATAAAGACCGTAAACAGCTTTATGTTGAAGCAGGCCGCCGCGTGGTTGATTTATGTCGTGCCTATTATCGTGATGAAGACGATTCTGTATTACCGCGCAATATTGCCAATCGCGCAGCCTTTATGAATGCGATGACACTCGATATTGCAATGGGGGGCTCATCAAATACAGTGCTTCATATTATCGGTGCAGCCCAAGAAGCAGGTGTCGATTTTGATATGACACACATTGATCAGCTGTCTCGCCAAACTCCGTTCCTATGTAAAGTAGCGCCAGCGACACCAGAATATCATATTGAAGATGTACATCGTGCTGGTGGCATTATGGGCATTCTTAACGAATTAGGAAAAGCTGGAAAGTTGGAACTGAGCGCCGGACATGTTGCAGGTTGCACGATTGGTGAACTAATCGAAAAATGGGATGCAACAAACCCGACTAACCAAGCTGCACAAACGTTTTATAAGGCGGGTCCTGCGGGGATCCGTACGACCAAGGCGATGAGCCAAGCAACGCGCTGGCCTGAATTAGATCTAGACCGAGAAAAAGGCTGTATTCGCAGTGTTGAACATGCCTTTAGTCAAGATGGTGGTCTTGCTGTGTTGTACGGTAACCTTGCGCCAGACGGTTGTATCGTTAAAACAGCCGGTGTCGCGGATGGCATGTTGGTATTTAAAGGTACGGCGAAAGTATTTGAATCTCAAGATGATGCCGTTGACGGTATCTTAGATGGCAAAATTGAAAAAGGCGATGTGGTTATCATTCGCTATGAAGGCCCTAAAGGTGGACCAGGCATGCAAGAAATGCTGTACCCAACCAGTTACTTAAAGTCGATGGGCCTTGATAAAGATTGCGCGCTACTGACTGATGGTCGATTCTCTGGTGGTACGTCTGGATTATCAATCGGTCACGCCTCACCTGAAGCTGCCAGTGGTGGACCTATTGCGCTTGTTGAAGACGGCGACGAAATCGTGATCGATATCACGAAACGTAGCATCGATATGACATTGAGCGATGATGAACTCGCGGCGCGCCAACAAAAGCAACTTGCCCGCGGTAAAGATACTTATAAGCCTGTTGACCGTGTGAGAAGTGTCACGCCAGCATTAAAAGCATATGCATTATTGGCAACCAGTGCTGATAAAGGCGCGGTACGCGACCTTAAAAAATTAGAGGAACTCAGTTAATGGTCTCCCAAGAGCTTGATTACTTTAGGGCGATAATTCAAGCGAACATGGAGCCCTTGGCCAAAGTGACTGAGGTCAGTGCTGTCACGAGTCTTGAAAAAAAGCTCAATAATCATATTTGGTTAAAGCGAGAAGATCAGCAGCCGGTTTATTCGTTTAAGTTGCGCGGTGCGTACAATAAATTACGTCAGCTGCCGCGCGGCAGTGAAGTCGTCACTGCGTCAGCGGGTAATCATGCGCAAGGTGTTGCATTGAGTGCCAGCCATTTGGGACATCGTGCACGTATTGTGATGCCTGTCACAACACCTGAGATTAAGGTTAATGCAGTGCGCAATTTGGGCGGTGATGTGATTTTACATGGCCATCATTTTGATGCCGCAAACACGTATGCTTTGTCACTGGCTGATGAGGAAAATGCGATTTTTGTACCGCCCTTTGATGATAAAGATGTCATCGTAGGGCAAGGTACGATTGCACGAGAGTTGATGCAACAGTTACCACAGCTCGATGCTGTTTTTGTTCCGGTTGGCGGCGGTGGGTTGCTTGCTGGGGTGGCTGTCTATATCAAATCATTGCGCCCTGATATCAAAGTTATTGGTGTTGAACCCACCGACAGTGCATGTTTAGCCGCGGCACTGAAAGTGGGTAAACCCGTTGAGTTAGACCGTGTGGGCAGTTTTGCCGACGGCGTAGCAGTTAAAGTTATTGGCCAAGAAACGTTTCGTTTAGCGTCTCAGTTTTGTGATGAAGTCGTTACCGTTAGTAGCGATGAGATATGTGCAGCGATGCAAGATATCTTTGTATCAACACGCGCTGTCGCTGAGCCGTCAGGTGGTTTAGCATTGGCAGGCCTTAAAAAATGGGTTGCCCGAGAGCAGGTTTCTGGATTGAACTTAGCGGCAATTTTATCGGGTGCCAACCTCAATTTTGATCGGCTGCGCTATGTTGCTGAGCGCACCGCACTTGGTGAAAAAAATGAAGCTTTGCTGGCAGTGACAATTAAAGAAGAGAAAGGCAGTTTTCGCCGTTTTTGTAAAATGCTTAACGGCCGTGCAATTACCGAATTCAATTACCGATATGCAGGAGTGGGTGATGCAGAAATTTTTGCTGGTGTTGCACTGCGTAACGGCGAACAAGAGCTTGACGAACTCACTACGCAACTGAGCAATCATGACTATGCGTATGTTGATATGACCGACAATGAACTGGCAAAACTACATGTGCGTTATATGGTTGGTGGCAAGCCGCCACAGGCAATTAATGAACGCTTATTTCGTTTTGAATTTCCGGAATATCCCGGGGCACTTGAGCGCTTTTTAGATACGTTAGGCGCTAACTGGAACATTACTTTGTTTCATTATCGCAATCATGGTGCCGCGACCGGAAATGTATTGGCGGCATTTGAGGTACCTGAGAGTCAAATGAATGAATTCAATGTTCACTTAGAGCGACTCGCTTATGAGTATCAAGAAGAAACAAATAATGCATGCTATCAACAGTTTTTGCAATCGAGTACTCAGGCACTACAGCGCACGGGTTAACTTTGAAAAAAACTGAACAATGATTTAAAACGCTATGAATGCAGTGCCATTCATGGCGTTTTTCTTTTAACACAAACTAATAACGAAATTGGTAAGCTGGTATACTGAAGAGATTAAGTTATCAATTGAATTAATATGTCTCACCTCGAGTTGTTCCAAACCTTAGATAAGCTGCTATGTGCAACAAAACAGTATTGGCAGTGCACCGCATTTGAACATCGCGATATCCCGTGGCCGGAACTCGCATCAAAATTAATCAACTTAAATGATGAGCAAGTTGCAGCACTTGAAGCTAATCCCAACGAACTCAATGTGTTCTTAGCGGATTCCATTCCAGCTTTACAAGATGCGGCTGTTTTAACGCATATTGCTCGGTTATCGACGCCGACCCTTGAATTTCCTTTTTGGCTCACCAATGGCGTAAAAGGGCGCAAAGTAGCGCAGTTACAAGGGTTTGTTGCGGGTGTTAATGAGCATGCGCTACCGATCCTTGAGTGGTGTGCTGGAAAGGGACATTTAGGACGCATGCTAATTCATCATGGTGCACCGAAGTCCGTTAGTGTTGAGCTACAAACCAAGTTAGTTGAACAGGGTAATCAGCTTGCGATAAAACATAAAATGCCAATTTCTTCACACCAGGTTGATGTGATGAGTGACTCATCGAGCCAGTATGTTGAAGCGAAGCAGCATGCGGTGGCGCTTCATGCTTGTGGCGGTTTGCATCAACGGTTAATGCGTTTAGCAGTAGAAAACAAAACTCAAAAGTTGACGTTATCACCTTGTTGTTATCATTTGTTTCAAGAGTCAGATAGCTATCAAGCAATGAGCCAGGTAGCCAGCGCATCGAATCTCGATTTAACAGCGCGCGATTTAAAGCTCGCACTTCAAGAAACCGTCACTGCAGGTCAACGAATTTCAAAACTGCGTCACATTGAAACACATTGGCGGTTAAGCTTAGATTGTTTACTAGATGATGTAATGGATAAAAGTTACTATTTTCCAGTTCCGTCGATAAATAAAGCGATGTTTAGCGGCACCTTTACCGAGTTTTGTCAGTGGGCAGCAGATGTTAAAGGCTTTAAGTTACCGGCCATCATTGATGAAGCGAAGTATTTAACATTAGGTGCGAAGCGTAAACAAGTCAGTCAACGGGTTGAACTTGTTCGTCATGGTTTTAGGCGAATGCTTGAACTGTGGCTTGTACTCGACCGCTGCTTATATCTTGAACAATCGGGATATGCAGTTACATTGCGCGAGTTTTGTGATAAATCAATTACGCCGCGAAATTTTATTATACAATGCCATCTAAATTAATCCCCCTGGACGCACAATGACCGATAACGCAATTAGCCATTTATTTGAGAAAAACCGCCAATGGGCGTGGCAAACAACAGAACAAGACCCGAACTTTTTTAAAGTACTGTCAATGCAACAAAACCCCGAATACTTATGGATTGGGTGTGCAGATTCTCGGGTCCCTGCAAATGAAATTGTTGGATTATTACCCGGAGAGCTATTTGTTCATCGCAATGTTGCGAATATGGTAGTTCATACCGACCATAATTGTTTGTCTGTACTACAATATGCAGTAGAAGTCTTAAAAGTTAAACATATCATGGTGGTGGGACACTATGGCTGCGGTGGTGTAAAAGCCGCATTAGATGGTGTTCGCCTTGGCTTAATTGATAATTGGCTGCGTCATGTGGTTGATGCTAAAGAAAAATTTAAACCTGAACTCGACGCCATTAGTAGTTACGATGAACGTTTTGCGCGCTTGTGTGAAGTGAATGTTATTGAGCAAGTCAAAAATGTGTGTCAGACTAATATTGTGCTAGATGCATGGGAAAAAGAACAAGATGTTACGGTTCATGGCTGGATATACGGCTTAGAAGACGGTCGTTTAAGAGATTTGGCAACATCAGTTGGAGTGCAAAACGATTCTGTACAAGTTTACCAAAATGCGATTAAACAATTATTTGCTTAGTGCTTTAATTTTAATTACTTCGTTTCAAGTTAGAGCGTTTGATGAGTTGATTTTTGCCGTGCCTAATTTTCCGCCCTATGCGTTACAGGAAAACGATGTCATTTCGGGGATTGGGGTTGAAAAGGTATCTAGTGTACTCGACAGCTTAGGTGTGTCATACAAATTTATTTTAGTGGCAAATCATGGTGTCGCGCTCGATAAATTAAGGCAAGGGCAGGTTGATGGCTTCTTTTTGGCAACACAAAATAGTCAGCGAGATGTGTATGGAACGATTTCTAATGCAGTGGTACAAAATGATTGGGCTTGGTTTTACTTGAGTGATAGTCCAATTACGCCGAACTCGGCTGATTTTAAACAGCAGGCAAAGATTGGCACACGGATGAATACGAATACTTATATTTGGTTGAAAGACAACGGCTATCAAGTTGCTACCATACCGAATGAAGCATCGACCTTAATAAAAATGCTACGTCGAAAGCGCATTGACGCGGTGTTTTTAGCTTCAAATGTATTTTGGTATGCACTACAAAAACATGCCAATGGCGGCGACGGCATTGCTCAGAAGGTGCAATCAAGTAATCCGTTTGGGGTTTATTTTTCAAATGCCTACTTGGCGAAAAACCCAGAGTTTTTATCTAAGTTTAACGCCACTATTGCGACTTATAACTAGTACGCGTATTTATTCATGAGCTCGGAATTATTTTTCAACGAGCTTTTCTTCGAGTTCCGCTACTCTTTGTTCAAGTTGTGCGAGTTTTTCACGTGTTCTTAATAGCACTTGGCTTTGCACATCAAATTCTTCTCGGCTAACAAAATCCATTTGTGACAGCTTATTTTGGATAACCTGCTTTGTTTTAGATTCCATGGTATCAGCCAAACTTTTAATGCCTTGTGGCATATTTTCGCCAATTTGTTTGGCGACTTGCTCAATTTTTGCAGGATCGATCATAATGTTTAACTCAAGTTTAAATTTGGCACTAGTTTAAACCATAGTTTTACGAAGGAAAACTATCTTATGACAATCCTTGCGTGTACTACCACATCACTTTAAAATCAGCGGCCAATTCTTTCAAATCTCAGCGTAACAAGGTAAAGGCGAATGCAGTTAAATCCGAAACAAGATGAAGCGGTAAAGTATATAAGCGGGCCTTGTTTAGTATTAGCGGGCGCGGGCTCCGGTAAAACACGTGTGATTACCAATAAAATTGCGTATTTGGTGCAGCGTTGTGATTATAAAGCGCGCAATATTGCCGCCGTTACGTTTACCAATAAAGCGGCGAAAGAAATGCGCGAACGTGTGTCGCAAACCTTAGGCAAACAAGAAGCAAAAGGGCTTTGGGTTTCGACATTTCATACCCTTGGTTTGGAAATAATAAAAAAAGAAATAAAAACGCTGGGATACAAAGCTGGATTTTCGCTCTTTGACGATCAAGATACGAACCAGTTATTGGCAGAATTGACAGAGCCTGAATTAAAAAAAGATAAAGATTTACTCAATTTGCTGAAAATGCAGATTTCGAATTGGAAGAATGACCTGATCGTACCTAAGCGCGCTATTGCTGAAGCAAAAGAGCAACAAAAGTCATTGTTTGCACAATTATATGCTCGCTACCAAACTCAGTTGCGTGCCTACAATGCACTCGACTTTGACGATTTAATCATGATCCCAACACTCTTACTCGGTGGTAATGCAGATGTGAGAGAGCGCTGGCAAACACGATTTCGCTACTTGCTAGTCGATGAGTATCAAGATACCAATACAAGTCAGTACTTACTCGTTAAATATTTAGTTGGAGAGCGAGCGCGTTTTACTGTGGTAGGTGATGATGACCAAAGTATTTACTCATGGCGCGGTGCAAAACCACAAAATTTGGTGTTATTAAGTAAGGACTTTCCTGAGTTACGCTTGATTAAACTTGAACAGAACTATCGCAGTGCGGGTCGTATTCTAAAATCGGCCAATATTCTTATCGCGAATAATCCACATGTGTTTGACAAAAAGCTGTTTAGTGAATTGGATTATGGCGAACCGATTCGAATTATCGCGGCAAAAGATGAAGAACATGAAGCTGAACGCGTTGTTGCTGAGATTATTTCCCACAAATTTATGAAACGCACCAGTTTTAAAGACTATGCGATTTTATATCGTGGTAACCACCAAGCTCGAACGTTTGAAAAAATGCTGATGGCAAACCGCATTCCCTATAAAATTAGTGGCGGGATGTCATTTTTCGCTCGCGCTGAAATTAAAGACATAATGGCGTACTTGCGCTTACTCGTGAACCAAGATGACGACAATGCATTTTTACGAATAGTGAATACGCCGCGCCGTGAAATAGGGCCTGCAACATTAGAAAAGCTGGGTTCATTGGCAAACGAAAAGCACATTAGTTTATTTGCCGCCTGTTTTGAAAGTGAACTCGCAGAGCGCTTAGCTGGACGTGGTTTTAACGCATTGATGGGCTTTGCCCGTTGGGTTGTTGAACTCAGCGATAATGCGGTACGTGGCGATACGTTAGAAGCCGTTAAAGATATGGTTCGTCAGATAAACTATGAAGATTATTTGTATGAAACCTCGACCAGTGCAAAAGCTGCCGAAATGCGCATGAAAAATGTGTCAGAACTGTATCGTTGGATCACCGATATGTTAACGGGAAATGCTGAGAACCCGCCAATGACGCTAGCTGAAGTAGTGATGAAGCTGACGCTTCGCGATATGATGGAGCGCAATGAGGAAGAAGATGAGTCGGACGCTGTTCAGTTGTTAACGTTGCATGCATCAAAAGGACTCGAGTACCCTTATGTGTTTATGGTCGGTATGGAAGAAGGATTATTACCACACCAAGCCAGTATTGATGAAGATAATGTTGAAGAAGAACGTCGTCTAGCCTATGTTGGGATCACTCGCGCGCAGCAGGAGTTAATTATTACTTATGCCAGAGAGCGTCGTATGTTTGGGGAATTACAAAATCCTGAAATAAGTCGCTTTGTTGAAGAAATGCCGCAAGATGACCTTGCTTATGAGCTTAAAAAACAGCCGACAAACCAGCAGCAGCGTATGGAAAAAGGCCAAGCAAAAGTCGCTGGTTTAAGAGCAATGCTTAAAAAGTAGCTCGGTCTGAGAATCTCTCAGGTTAAGAAACCACTTGGTGTGACGGCTCGCTTTCGGTCAATGAGCTGATAAAGTCGACACCTTCTGAACGATACGGAATTTGACTTACCCAGAGCTCCAGCCCGAGCGGCTGTAACGCCTTATGATAGTTGCTAATTGACGGGCCAGAGCCGATGAGTGTAAGGTTGCAGGCATTGGCAAAGGCCTGTAATCCAACAAGTTGATGCTGAAACGCTTGGTTTTGAATAATGCGTTGGCAAAACGTATTGCTCAGTAATAGATAATCGAGTTTGATTCGAGAATAAGACGTCAAATCGACATGACTGCGGGCAACATTGGATAACCCTATTTTAACCCCTAACTGGCTTAGCTTTTCCAAGTTGGTTAGCTTATTTGACGCCAAGTTTTTAAATTCACTTTCTTTTATTAGAACGCATAAGTTCGCAGTGTTGTTGAGGCGAAGTAACTGCGCATAGAGGGTTTTAAAAATACTTGGCTTTAAAAAATCAGGGCTGATATTTATAAAAGCTGGGCGCAGATCGTCAAAATCTCGTTGTACTTGGTTAACCAATAACCCAATAAACTCGCTGACATTCTCAATGTGGTGAACGATTTTGTCGAGTCGCACTTTACCAAGCTCCGCGTGTTCGATAAAAGGCGTAAATAGACATGCAATATGTTGCTCTGTGCGACTATTAATAATCGCAAATTTTTTTAACGATAACTCAGCTTGCTGCAAAATAGATGAAAAATTCAGGCTGGCTTTTTTCTTTATCATCGGCTGAAAAAACTCAATGTGGCCTTTACCTGTTTGTTTTGCTTGGTACATAGCAGCGTCCGCATCACGAATGATTTCGTCGACGTGGTTATAGTGTTTACTGCTATAGGCGATACCAATGCTGGCACCACTTTGCACGCAGTGTTCATCTTCACAAAACGGCGTTTTCATGGTGTTGATAATGCGTTGTGCTATTTCCTGTGCTTCGTGCGGCGTTTGTAGGTTAGTCAGTAAAATCACAAACTCATCACCACCAAAACGTGCGAGTAGGTCGTGTTCACGAATGCATTGATAAAACTGGTTTGCGACTTTAATTAAAAAGCGGTCACCAGCATGGTGCCCTAGCGAATCATTTATTTGCTTAAAGTTATCAAGGTCGATAAAGAGCACCGCAAACCCCATTGCTTGATTGCGCTGATAAAGGCTTAATGTTTTTGCTAATTGTGCGATAAACAGGCTGCGATTTGCCAACCCGGTTAATCCATCGTGATGGGCATCGTGATAAAGCTGCTGTTCGACTTTTTTACGTTCATCAATTTGCAGTTGCAAATGCATATTTGTTTGCTGTAACTGCTTTGTTTTTTCATCTACTCTTTGTTCAAGTAAAGCATGACTTTGTTTCAGCGCATTTGTTGTGATTTGTTTTGTCAGTACATTGGCAACTTGTTGCGAAACAAAGGTAATTAATTCTACATCGTCTTGATTGAATTGATATTCATTGTGGTAGCTTTGACATGCGATGATCCCCATTACTTCATTTTTATCGAAAAGCGGGGCGCCAAGCCATGAGTTTGGCAGAGGCGAGTGCTCAAAAAACTGGGGTAATTCAATTGTTCCGCGCGCCACTTTGTCAGCAATGATTTCTTTATTTAGCAATTGGGTTGTTTTACTGGTAATAACGTATTCAGTGAGCCCTTTTTTAAATTCACGCTCAGGGTAATCTCGCTCAGTTTCATCACTGACATACGGACAAGTTAGGCTGTTTTTTTCTGAGTTGTAGAGTACGATAAAAAAGTTTTTAGCAAAGGTGATCTCGCCAATAATTTGGTGGATCTGTCGATAAAAACTATTGAGATCATTACATGCGATAGCGAGTTCAGAAATGCGAAATAAAATACTTTGACGTATTAGCGTATCTTTATGCTGTTCAACTTGTTGGCTAAGTTGCGCTGTTCTTTCGGCCACTGCTTGCTCTAGATTCTCACGTTTTTTTACGCGGTCAATGGCGGTGCTTAAATACAGCGATATGGTTTCAAATAACGCGATTTGCTGATTAGAGAAAATTTGGTCGGGACAATAAGTTTGACAAACCATTACGCCAATCGTTTGTGAGCCTCGCTTTACTGGTACGCCGAGCCAGCATTCACACGGGCTACCAAACATCGTCAACATGCCTTTTGCTTGGTATTGATTAATCATGTCTTTGGTAAATAAGACCGTGGTATTTTGTTTAAATGCATATCCCGTCAACCCCTGTTCAAGAACGTCGTACTGTTGGCTTTGCAGTGGTATTGACAGTTGGTCTTTTTCATCAAAAAAATAAGATAATTCGAGCTTATTTGTATCGGGGTTCAGTAAGGCAACGTAAAAATTTTTAGTTGGTAAGTTAGCTTCAAGAATATTGTGAATAGCTGGGTACAATAATGATAGTTCGGCAACTGTACTTGCTTGTTCTGATAGTTGAATTAAGGCAAGTTGTGTTTTAGTAGAAAGCTTATATTTTCCTACCAGTGTTTTTAAACGTTGCACATGGCTTTGCAAGCGTCGGACTTTATTATTATCGCTGTTCACAATTGCGCTCATATTTTTGTTATTTTAAGTTGGCAATGTGAAAGTTAATGAGTTAATTAGTCGGTGCTACGAATGACATACTATTTTTTTATAATATTTAGCATTCGCGGTGGATTAACTTTTCTGCCTAATTTTTAATCGTTATTTTTTCATTAAGCATTAGCTGGGTCAATCATAAATTTGACTTAAAGGCACAAAAAAAGGCCTAAATAGGCCTTTTCTTTATAGCGTTATAGAATAACGTTATTCAGCTTTCATCATGAATTCAATGGCAGCTTTAATTTCATCATCACTACAATCCATACACGTACCGCGTGCAGGCATGTTATTGAAGCCATTAATTGCATTACTTAATAAGACATCCGCGCCTTTACTTGCACGTGCACTCCAGTCTGCACTTGTTTTAGGTGCGCCAAGCGCGCCAGTGCCGTGACAACCGAAACAGCTTGCTTGATAAACTTGTTGACCAGTACGCGGTCCAGTTGGAACCACAACTTTAGGCTCGGCGCCAGCTAAATAAACGTTACCGACAGGCGCAATACGCTTTTTGATTGCTTCTTCAGTAAGTGAATTGTCAAAAGGGGCTGCTACGGCTGCAGTAGTGGTCAGCATTAAAAGTGCTGCTGTTAGTTTTTTCATTTTACTTGCTCACAGTTTCGAGTGATCAATCACAATAGACGGAATTTAAGACAATTATAACGTCAGCGAGAAATTTATAAAATGGGTTAAGTGTGCAAATTGTTAGATAAAATGAAAAAAGTTGCGCTAGCGCAACTTTTTTAAGCGTCATTTCAATTTAAACGACCAAGCAAAGCGGAAATTGTTTTTTCAATGCCCGTTGCGGCTTGTGCGATATTTGTCGCCAGCATATAGGCAGGCGTGCTAAATACGTTTGCTTGTTCGTCATAGACAAAATCTGTGACATCGCAGTTTTGATGGGTTGCACCCAGTTCGGTAAGGGCATTTGCAGTGTCTACATCTGAACCTATCGTTGCTTGAGTTTGATTCGGATAGATCATTGGAATGATCGCCGGTGCAATACATAAGTAGGCGGCTGGCTTTTGTGCTGTTGCAAATGCCAAACAGGCTGTCTTTACGTCACCATTTATTTGGCAATTCGCTCCGTCAATTGCAAATGATGTTAAGTTTTTTGCTGCACCAAATCCACCGGGCAAAACAAGGGCATCGAAATCGTCGGCGTTAAGTTCTTTAATGTCTTTCACCTCGCCACGTGCGATGCGCGCAGATTCAACCAGTACATTTCGTTTTTCGTCGCTCACTTCACCTGTGAGATGATTGACTACATGCATCATATCAATATTCGGTGCAAAACATGTATATTCCGCGCCACCGCGTGATAACGCTAATAATGTAATAACAGCTTCATGAATTTCACTGCCATCAAAAACGCCGCAACCACTTAGAATAACTGCCACTTTTGCCATATATAATTCTCCAAAAATTTCTAAACCTGGCAATTATGCTAGCTTTTCCTATCGAACAATCAAGGGCAAATTAGTTAAATATTCTTATATGCTTTAATTCAAGAATTAAAAATTATAAAAAGATCACTAGGATCTTTGATCCTTTATTGGTAGAGTATCCCTCCGGTTAAATAGAGGGACCGTATTCAAGCCTAACAATAGGATTAATATTTAACTGTTTCCACATAGATGGAATTTATAATAAAAATAAAATTTGCCGTTCATTATTTTTATAACTAGATGTTTTTAAAAAATATATTTGTATTCCTCTTTGTTTTTTAACATTGCCTGGAAGGCATGGTTACATCTTTACCCCCAAACTTATCCACAGCTTATCCTGAGTTATGTGTGTTACTTCACTATGATGAGATGCGCAAACTAACAGCATTTAAATCAATGAATCTCGTTTTCTGATACAGCTTATGGCATGCTAAGCACAATTTTGAAAAATGACCTATAGGATCCATATCATGGCCCAGATCCCCGAAAATCCGCTAATTCTTGTTGACGGTTCGTCTTACTTGTTTCGGGCGTATCATTCTCCGCCTCATTTAACCAATTCTAAAGGTGAAGCAACCGGCGCCATTTATGGAGTTGTAAACATGTTGAAGAGCTTGGTGAAGCAATTTAATCCAAGCCATATGATTGTCGTGTTTGATGCCAAAGGTCCAACATTTAGAAATGAGATGTATGATCAATATAAGGCAAACCGACCACCGATGCCTGATGATCTACGAACGCAAATTCAGCCGATACACGACATTATTGAAGCAATGGGCTTGCCTTTAGTGTCGATTACAGGGGTTGAGGCCGATGATGTTATCGGTACGTTTGCACGTATTGCGTCAGAACAAGAACGTCATGTTCTGATTAGTACTGGCGATAAAGATATGGCGCAGTTAGTCAATGAGCATGTCACCTTAATTAATACGATGACAGATACTGTGCTAGACCCTACTGGCGTTGTTGATAAGTTTGGTATTGGTCCTGACTTAATTATCGATTACCTAGCTCTGATGGGGGATAAGGTTGATAATATTCCGGGTGTACCCGGAGTTGGTGAAAAAACCGCCTTGGCAATGCTGCAAGGACTCGGTTCGATTAAATCAATTTACGACAATCTTGATGAGATTGCTGGACTTGGTTTTCGTGGCTCAAAAACGATGTCGAAAAAGTTACTCGATAATAAAGAACAGCTCGATTTATCCTATGAATTAGCAACCATTAAATTGGATGTTGATGTTGAAGCTGATCTTGACAGCTATCAAGTAAGAGAAGCGAATAAAGACAAGCTTATCGAATTATTTGGCGCCTGCGAGTTTAGACGTTGGTTGGCCGAATTACTCGATGGGGCGTCAAATGACCAAGTGGCAAGTGCGATTAAAACAGAAGAAAACGAAAGCGCACCGAAAATTGAAAGCGTTAATTATGAAACGATTTTAACAGAAGATGCATTAGAACGCTGGGTTGATAAATTATCAAACGCTGAGCTTTTTGCCTTTGATACTGAAACGACGAGCCTAGATTATATGCAGGCCGACTTAGTTGGCATGAGCTTTTCAGTAACTCCAGGTGAAGCGGCTTATTTACCGATCGCACACGACTACCTAGATGCGCCCGAGCAGCTGAGCCTTGCACTTGTACTAGAAAAATTAGGGCCAATTTTAGCAGACGAAAATAAGGCTAAAGTAGGGCAAAACTTAAAGTATGATAAAAGTGTACTGGCCCGCGCTGGTATTGAGTTTAATGGTATTGCCTTTGATACCATGCTCGAATCATATGTGGTAAATAGTGTTGGCAGTCGTCATGATATGGACTCTTTGGCGCTTAAATACTTAGGCCATAAGAACATCAGCTTTGAAGAAATTGCAGGTAAAGGTAAGGCACAACTGACCTTTAACCAAATTGAACTAGAAAAAGCGTCACCGTATGCGGCTGAAGATGCTGACATTACATTGCGCTTACACTCGGTACTTTGGCCGAAAATTGAAAGCGATGCTGAACTAAAAAGTGTATTTGATAACATTGAACTACCGTTAGTGAATGTACTATCAGATATTGAGCGTACAGGGGTGGTGATTAACGCGGATATGCTGGGGCAGCAGAGCATTGAAATTGCGGCACGTTTAAAAGAACTAGAAAAAGACGCATTCGATATCGCCGGTGAAGAATTTAATATGGCATCACCGAAACAGTTACAGGCTATCTTGTTTGAAAAGCTAGGTTTACCTGTTATTAAGAAAACGCCAAAAGGGGCACCGTCAACAGCGGAGGATGTACTGCAAGAACTTGCACACGATTACCCGTTGCCAAAATTGATTATTGAGCACCGTGGTTTAGCTAAGCTTAAATCAACGTATACTGATAAATTACCTGGTTTGGTAAACGCAAGTACTGGCCGTATTCATACTTCATATCATCAAGCTGTTACTGCAACTGGGCGTTTGAGTTCAAGCGATCCTAATTTGCAAAATATTCCAATTCGAACGCAAGAAGGGCGACGTATTCGTCAGGCATTTGTAGCGCCTGAAGGCAAAGTTATTATGGCGGCCGATTACAGCCAAATTGAGCTGCGAATTATGGCGCATTTATCGCAAGATGAAGGCTTGTTGAGTGCATTTGCACAAGGCAAAGACGTTCACAGCGCGACCGCTGCCGAAGTCTTCTCAGTCGATATCAATGATGTGACAAGTGATATGCGACGCAAGGCGAAAGCGGTTAACTTTGGTTTAATTTATGGCATGAGTGCGTTTGGCCTTGCTCGTCAACTTGATATTCCACGCCATGAAGCGCAGCATTACATGGATAAGTATTTTGAACGTTTTCCGGGTGTTTTAGAGTATATGGAATCAACTCGCGAAAAAGCTGCTGAACAAGGTTATGTAAGTACCTTATTTGGTCGTCGCTTACATTTACCAGATATCAAAGCGCGTAATGGCGCACGCCGAAAAGCAGCAGGGCGCGCAGCAATTAATGCACCAATGCAGGGCACCGCGGCAGACATTATTAAAAAAGCAATGCTTGCAGTACATTCTTGGTTGCAAAATCATGCCAGTGAAGATGTAAAGCTGCTGATGCAGGTGCACGATGAATTGGTGTTTGAAATTGCTGCAGATAAAGTTACTCAATACAGCGAAGAGATATGTGCGTTGATGAGTGATGCAGCAGAGCTTGATGTACCGTTAGTTGTTGAAGCAGATCATGGGGAAAATTGGCAGCAAGCACATTAATACCAAAGTGTGATGTTGCTTTAGCGTGTTTTTGCAATCGTTTACAAACGGTTGCAATTTAGCTTTCAATTGAAAATTCACTTTGTTACAGTGCAGGCGTCCCGTTTTACGGGGCATCCTGTTGATGATATATCTCTTAGAGATATGACGTATTGATAGCTTCTCCCCAGATTGCTATGGCCGGTTGGTGTGTTACCAACCGGTTTTTTTCGTTTTAAGCATTACTACTTTGTTCTGATGTTTGATCAGGTGAGCTGTGCTCAGGGGATGTTTGTTCAGGCGGTGTATGTGTTAGTTCCCCTAGGTACCAATTGTCGAGAGTTTTAGCAAGTTCAGGCAAACCAATGCCTTTTAGCGATGAAAATGCATGCACCGTGATTTTATCGCTTAACTGCTTTAATTCACGTCTTACTTTTAGCACTTCACTTTTGCGTTTACCTTGTTTGAGTTTATCGGCTTTTGTCAGTAACGCTAACACTTCAATATCACTATCGACAGCCCAATTGATAAGATCCATATCAAGGTCTTTGAGTGGGTGACGAATATCCATTAAAACGACGATGCCTTTAAGGCTTTCCCGCTTTTGTAAATATTCACCGAGTGATTTTTGCCATTTCTTTTTCATTTCAATCGGCACTTTTGCAAAACCATATCCTGGCAGGTCGATAAGGCGCAAATCTTCACCCACATCAAAAGTGTTGATCAATTGGGTGCGTCCTGGAGTTTTACTCGTTCTTGCCAGCTTTTGTTCTGTTAACGCATTGAGCGCACTTGATTTCCCTGCATTTGAGCGACCAGCAAAAGCAACTTCTACACCACTGTCGGCTGGCAATTTTGAAATATCAGGGGCACTAGTAATAAAGCTAGCAGCTGTGTATTTTACGCGTGATTTAAGCACGGAAACTCCTCTTACGGATATAAAGAAACAAAATATGGCGTGCAAGCTCGCTATTTTACACTTAATCGTAGCAAAAAGGCGAATATATTCACTTTTTACTATGTTGCTATGGATGCTACTGATTTAGCGCGATTGCCATAAAAATATTCTTGAGAAAGATCAACAAATGCTTTGATTGCTGATTTTTTTATGAAAAAGCCCTATATTTTATATGTTTTATCGTGGCATAAAAGGTGCCAGATAATTCATTATCGTGTAGAATACCCGCAATTAGCTGGTAATAATTCCTGCATGTCAGGTTAAACAGGGTCGAAACAGAGAAATAGCATGAAAAAATTAGCTCTATCTTTAACTATGTTAATGGGTGCATTCGCAGCCAACAATGCGATTGCTTTTGACGGTGACGCTACAGCAGGAAAAGCTAAAGCAGCAACCTGCGTTGCGTGTCATGGTGTTGACGGTAATAAGCCGTTACCAAACCATCCGAAAATTGCAGGGCAACACGCTGAATATATTTATAAGCAACTCAAAGAATTTAAACTAGGTATGACGTCGGGCGGTAAAGAAGGTCGTATGGATCCTAGTATGAGCGCAATGGCGATGCCATTAAGCGATCAAGATATGAAAGATGTCGCTGCTTATTTCTCATCAATTAATATGACGCCTGGAACAACACCTGAAGACGTTGTTGAATTAGGTAGCAAGTTATACAAAGCGGGTGATGCTGAGCGTGGTATTCCAGCATGTGCAGCATGTCATGGTCCTCGTGGTAACGGTACGTCACTATCTGGCTTCCCTAAGGTTTCTTTTCAAAATGCAGATTACATTAAACTGCAATTAGAGAAATTCCGCGATGAGTCACGTAATAATGACTTAAATGGCATGATGCGTGATATTGCTAAAAAAATGACAGATAAAGATATCGAAGTATTATCAAAATATATTTCAGGTTTACATTAATTCTGATTATTTTGGAAAAAGCAGCTTTAGGCTGCTTTTTTTATATTTATGCTTGTGAGATATATCTCACATTTAATGTAATCCATAAGCTAATGTTATATGTAAGTTAAGTCCGTTTTTATGTTGTTGTATAGACTTAAGTCTATGTTTTGACTTGCTTCAGTAAATGTAACTATAATTTTTTTTATTTATTTTATATAAATCAGTTGTAACAAAATTATTAACAAGTACATTATGCACAGTCGCAAACGATAATAAAACAACACGGATTGCAGTAAAATACGGAAAGTGCAGCGACAATATTTATGCGTAGGGGAAGGTAACGTTTTGTTACCTCAAGGAAGATTACAAAAGAGTCAGGATGGCCAAAAATAATAAAGTACATGGAAGATTAAATAAAAATACGGAAAGTAAGAAAGTCAAAACCATGGAAGAATAAATAAAAATACGGATAGTAAAAAACAACAAAAACACGGAAGAAAAAATAAAAATACGGATAGTAAAAAAATAATAAAAATAATTAGACTGACATAAAGAACAGTCGAAGGGAGAGGTGTCAAATCCAGGCACTGAGATTAGCAGGCGGTAGAGTTTACTCTACCGCCTTTTTATTTTGTTTTTTCGTTGACGGCTTATTGCTACAATACACCCAACTGTTTAGTAACCACCTTAGTCCTCATGAGCCTTAATTGCCCTTTGTGCAACACACCCAATGCAACCGAATATCATCAAGATAAAAAGCGCCAGTATTGGCAATGCCAACAGTGTGCCTTAGTGTTTGTCGCGCCTGAGTGTATTTTGTCTCACAGTGATGAAAAAGCAATTTACGATACGCACGAAAATAGTTTTGCAGATGAGGGGTATCAGCGCTTCTTGTCACGTGCAGCCGAGCCGTTATTAACGCGCCTTAAACCTGCGTGTAAAGGACTGGACTTTGGCTGTGGGCCAGCCCCTGTGCTTGCTAAAATGATTGAATCACACGGACATCAAGTCGCTCTCTATGACATTTATTATCAAGCAAATACCGATGTACTGGCGCACCAATATGATTTTATTACCTGTACCGAAGCAATCGAGCATTTTGTCACGCCGGCCAAAGAGTGGCAATTGTTGACTGACATGCTGCGCCCTGGTGGCATTTTGGTGATTATGACGAAGTTGGTGATTAATGTTGAGCGATTTGCTAATTGGCATTATAAAAATGATATGACCCATGTCAGCTTTTTCTCTCGTATAACATTTGAGTACTTGGCGAAACGGGATGGGTTATCGCTTGAATATAGCGGTGACGACGTGATGCTATTTAAAAAGCCCGAATTGAGTTAAAATAACCCTTATACCTACCTAGATAATGTAGCAAAAAACATGACCAGAAAGAAAAAGTCAAGAAAGTTAGGCAGTAACGGCAGCCTGCGACTAAGTAAAGATAAATTACGAGAGTTACGTGCGCTCAAAGAGCAGCGCAGCAAAAAGACAACCGGTAACGCCGCTGGTTCTCGTAATGCGCAAGAAAGTAAGCAAGTTATTGCGGCTAATCAAAAGGCGGCTAAAGACAGCCGAGTTGGCAGTAAAAAGCCGATTAGCTTAGTACCAGAGCAAACAAAACCTGTTTCTACAGAGCCTGAATTTAAGCGCAATTTAAAACCGAGTGTTGAACTTAAAAAAGTGGATAATACAGCGCTTACCCCTGAACAAGAACTTGAGCAACTCGAAAACGATCAAAAGCTATTGTCTTTGATTGAGCGTCAAAACGCCGGTGAACTATTGGTAGGTAAAGATGCTAAGTATCTTAATGCGAAGGTTGCGCGCCATCAGGTACTTTGTGAGATGCTTGGTATCGATGATTTTGACGATGAGTTTGAAGACGGCCAAGACGAACTAGATCAATTTATGTCGAATGATTTAGCTGACGAATGGCTTGATGATGAGGATGAATACTAATAATGAACATTGCTTGGATTATTGCAATTGCCGTAGGCGTTGCAATTATTGCTGGTCTTGCATTTTATGCGGGGCGCCTGCTTGTTCAGGTGAAAGCCCAGCAAGAGAAGCAAGCGAAGGAGCTTGCTAAAAGGCAGAAGAAAATAGCCGAGCGAAATGCCAAGCTCAGCGATTCAATTAACTTAATCGCCAGAGCGATGAAAGAGAAGCAGTGTGAATATTCTGAGGGATGTTTACGAATTTGGGTATTAATGTCACAATACCAATTTTCGCAAGCGATTGAGCTCGAAAAAGAGTATGAGCATGTGTTTAAAATGTATGATGTGGTTAAAGATATGCCAACGCATGACGCGCGCAAAAAATACTCGAAAAAAGAGATTTTTAAAATGGACTCAAAACGTTGGCGCATGGAAAAGGAGCTCGAAGAGGGTATTTTAGCCGAAGCGGCGAAGCTAGAAGCGTTCTTCCCTGCGGATCCGAATACTAAGCATGTTTTCGCGGGTGATGTGGCAATTTAAGACACGAAACTGAATTACAATAAAAAAACCATCTTAGCGAGCTAAGGTGGTTTTTTGTTTTTAGGGCGCTGAGTGATGCCGATTTGCGTCAGATCAAGTCGCCTTATATAGATATTGGTTACGATAACGCCAACTTAATTTTCCTAAGGTTAGCGTCGTGAATAATCAAACAGAATGGGATAGTGCACTCATTAAAAAATACAATGTATCTGGACCGCGATATACGTCATATCCAACTGCATTGTCTTTTCAGGAAGGCTTCAAAGCCAGTGCTGTAAAAGAAGCCATAAATAGCAGTCAGCGCAGTGCGCTGTCGTTATATATTCATATTCCGTTTTGCCATCAGCTCTGTTATTACTGCGGTTGCAACAAAATAGTAACCCGTCATCAACATAAGGCCGATGTTTATTTAGACTACTTAGCAAAAGAAGCGCAATCGCTGGCACATTTGTATCGTCATTACGATATAAAGCAACTGCATCTAGGTGGCGGCACGCCCACTTTTTTAAATGCAGCGCAAATGACGCGTTTAATGCAAATTGTTACTGAAAACTTTACTCTTGATGCCGATGCGCAATGTGGCATCGAAATCGATCCACGTTCGTTGGAAGAAGGCATGCTGCCTCATCTCAGAGAGCTCGGGTTTAATCGTGTGTCATTTGGCATTCAAGATTTTAACGACGATGTGCAACAAGCCGTTAATCGTGAGCAATGTGCCGACAAAGTCGCTAATTTGATTGTCGAGGCCAGGCAACTAGGCTTTAATTCAGTGAATGCAGATATGATTTATGGTTTGCCGTTGCAAACTGTTGCTAGTTTTCAGCAGAGTATTGAGCGCTTACTTGCGCTTTCGCCTGACCGTGTTTCGGTATTTAATTACGCTCATTTACCTGAGCGCTTTGCAGCGCAGCGAAAAATTAAAGAGTCACAATTGCCGAGCTCAAATGAAAAATTAAATATGTTTAAGCAGACCTTAGCGCAAATGAATGCAGCTGGGTACACCAATATAGGTATGGATCATTTTGCAAAAGAAAACGACAGTTTGGCGATTGCTCAGCAAAAAGGTCAATTGCATCGCAACTTTCAAGGTTACACAACGCACGGCGACTGCGACTTACTGGGCCTCGGTGCGTCGTCAATCTCTCAAATTGGTAATAGTATTTTTCAAAACCCGAAAGATTTAAAAGATTACTATCGATTACTCGATAATGAGCAATTTGCCGTGACCAAAGGGCTTACGTTAACACGTGATGATGAAATTAGAGCGTTTGTAATAAAGGAAATAATTTGTCACTTTGAACTCGATTTTAAATTGGTCGAAGCGCGTTTTAATATCAAGTTTAACGAATACTTTGATGATGAATTGGCAAGTTTGAAGCATTTTATTGACGACCAAATGCTTCAAGTAGGGAAAAGCAATTTGCGTGTAACCAATCGAGGGCGCTTGTTTATTCGTAATATTTGTATGACATTTGATGCCTATTTAAAGCAACAAGCAAAGCTCAATCGGTTTTCTCGCGTAATTTAAAACGCATGTTTTAACTAACCGAGTAAAAAACGCGTTTTCCCTGAATAGATATAGTGATGCTGGCCGTCAGCGTGAGCGAGTTCGGCCCATTGATAATAAACGTTACGATGCACCCGTGCTAAACATCTAAAGTGGAGTTGGATATGGGGGATCTGATTAATTAACCGCATTGGGTGTGTGTCGCCAAGCACAAATTGGCGGCCAATGTTATCGGTTAAACAAATAACATCTTGGTTATCCAGTGTTTGTGTTGACCACTCTACGATTAAAAATGGCGCATCCTCAACTTGAATGCGTACTTTTTCAACTGGCGTTTTTAAAAAATACTGGTCATCTTCAAAGATTAATACGCTGGCGAAAAGTTCAACCAGCTTATTACGCTTAATGGCACTGCCCATGTAATGCCACGTACCATCTTTTTTAATGGTAATTGGAAAATCACCACAAAACTTAGGTTGCCAGCGCTCGATAGGAGGAAGATCTCCCTCAAGTTGCTGGCGAAGCTGCTCAATATTCATTTACTTTGTTAAATTAAGCACAAATGACACCGGCACTGCACGTGTAATACTTGGCAAGCCGGCAATTTTTTGCAAAGCGTCAACGCCTTGCTCTAAATTAAAGTCACTGGGTGTGATAATCGTTGGCATCAGCGATACAACTTGAATTGCACCATTGCTTAACTTGGTCGCCATCACGTTTAGTGAAATTTCTTTTTTAACGCCGTGTAACTGCATGCTCGCGCTTGTGGTAAATTGCATTGGCGTGTTTGTTTTTAGTTTATTTAGCTCGTTTTGTACGTTCGCTGTTAGCGACATTACCGCAAACTTTTGCGTATTAAAAAGCATTTCTTGCATGCGCGTGTTACGGATCGGAATATTGGTTTCAACTGAGGTTAAATCAATTTCGACCTTTAACTCACCTTGTTCGCTTAGTGAGCCCGACATGGCTTTAAAGTAATGACTCTCACCTAATGTGTTTTTTTTCACTGAAACAAAGTTGACGCGGCTGGTGTCGGCGTCAATTTGCCAATTTGCAAGAGCGCTGAAGCTGCTCGCAAGCAGCGAGCCTAATAGTAATTGTTTAAGCATGACATTCCTGTTCGTATAGTTATAAAGAGGTTATAAAAAGTTAACTTGCTAATTATAAGAGAAATGAATTGATTTAACAGTTTTCAGATGAAATCTGTGATGGGCGTGTCCAAATAAAGGTTAAGACACAGCAAATCGACAAGACCACAATGCCTTTTAACCAAAGCGGAAAGGTTAAAAAAATAAGTGGGTATGAAACTAAAACCAGCATGCTTGTTGTTGCCAACCACTTCACTTTGGTGCGTATAATGCCGTAGGTTTCCCAATCACGAATAAGTGGGCCAAACAGCTTATGGTTGAGCAGCCAAGAGTGCAGGCGCTTAGAGGATTTTGAAAAAGCAAACGCGGCCAACAGTATAAAAGGCGTCGTCGGTAATAAAGGTAAAAACACTCCGAGAATACCTAAAAATAATGCCACTAATCCAAATAATAACCAAAGTGTGCGTTTTATCACCGAAAACCTGTTTTTGTACTAATATTTTATAAAAAGCATAACATAAGACTTCCAATAGTGAATTATTTTATGTATTATGCGCGCCACACCATCAAGGTGGTATCTCTTTTTGTGGCGGCTGTAGCTCAGTTGGTAGAGCCCTGGATTGTGATTCCGGTTGTCGTGGGTTCAAGTCCCATCAGTCGCCCCACTTCTTACTTAAAAACTTCTTTTATAAATCTAGTATCTTCAATCGACTATATTAATCAATACAAAATAATTGCGTCTGAATTTTAATGCAAAAACCAACTTCAGAATAACAGTCCGGTTCATTTACTGTGAGTGGCTAGGAATATATAGCTGCTGTTTAATCTGTTTATTTCCAATCTAGTACACATCAACGGCAACATAATTTTAAAACAATAAGAAAAGGCTTACTGGTAAGTTTTCTTGTCTTTTTACTGCCTTTACCTCCGAGTAGGAGTAACCCTCCGGTTTACTAGTTGGCACATTTCAAACTTCTGACTTCGCTTATATTTACATGTGCAAAGTTCAAACATTTCAGCCTACACTAAACAATTAAAACCACTTCAAATCAAACAAGCAGTAAGATCGAAATGGACGCTTTCTATTGAAGATCAACTTTACTAATTCTAAACTAGAAGCCGATAAGGAGATCAATAATATGACGCTACCAAAACTAATAAAAAGCATCGCTGCAATTTATGCTCTAATCTACATAGGTATGACTACAAATAAAATGGACGTTGGATCGGGAAAGTTATTTTTACAAATTTTTCTAATCTCTATCGTGTTATTCCTTTACTTAATCGACGTCAGAAACAGCTTAAAGAAACTCCTTACATATTTAGCGAGTTGGATTTCGAAAAAGTATAAAGAAAACCAAAGAATAACTCTCAAGCCTAAAACTGTTCAACCAATAGAAACATCTGTGGGAGTAACAGCAAGAGAGGTGCATACTAAGAATAAAGAGCTAGTACCAGATACTACACTTAAAAAGAAGTTAACAACATCACAGCTCCCAGCTAATAGCATTCCTGAAAAACAAACAAAGCCACCAGAAAATATTATAAAAATAGAAAGGTTTGGAGAAGCGTATCTTGTTGATATAAGCCTGATTAGATGTTCCTGTGGAGGTTACTTAAGCTTAGATACCCCATCAGAAACAAAGGGGATATGTTGCCATATTTCAAAGGCAATTGTTTTGAAAAAAGAACTACTTGAGACTTCACTCAAATGCCTAAAACCAATCTATCCACTTATCGAACATCACGCAAACTCAAATACAGATCAACCACTGGGGGAACTCGATTACATTGATAGGCATGAATGGAACGGTTACAAAATTGATATTCCCATCTTCAAAAATCAAGACAAACATGAGGCGATGTTCACTAGATTTATTGTTAACGAAAAAGTTAATGTCACCATATTTGACGATTGTACACTTTGCAGAGAATATGAAATTGAAAAGTCACAAGAAATTAGAGACCTGTATCTCTACACATGCGAGTTTGCATACCAATACTTAAATCCAAACATGCACATAAACTTCTCCGAATTAGAAGTCAAAGAACTAAATAAAAAACGGATAGTATGTTGCGAGAAAAATTCTCCAGATGATTTCACTATCAAACACACTTTTAAAACAAGTCTTCCCAATGAATTACTTGTTTACATATCGATCCCTTCTTGGGAACCAAGTATTGATTACCCGAAAATATTAAAATACAACACCATTACAAATAAGTTCAATAACGATGAACGAGAAAAATACACACCATTTGCCATATTTGTTAAAAACCTAGCGCAGGATTGGACTAGGAAGTTAATTAAAGAGCACTACAACAGGAAGCAAACTGAAACTTGAACTAGCTCATATGTGGTCTGACAGTTACTCGCTATAGTAATCGGTGACTGTCAGTTTAGATTTAAGTAATAAATTACTGCTCATCAAAAAAGTTATCACCAAACGCAGCAATAATAACATCTCTAGTAGCTTTATTATTGTAAGGATGAGCACCAGTTAGATACTTCGTAATTAGAGTATTACCGATCCACATTTCTTCGAAGATAGAGTTTTCAGTCTCAACTAGACTAGAATTAAAAGTCCAGTTCTCATCAACTTCAGGAAAAACTTTATCAGGTAAGGCTTCAAGGGATTTATCCAAATTTGATTTATTGTATGCAGGACAATACTTGCATTTGTTTAATTGCTTTTCTAACTCGAACTTGATCCGTTCTTTATCAAACTGCCATACTTTATCACCAACCCACTTTCCCCAAGTTCCCCAATAAAATGAGTTTTGATGCCACAACTCAGAGTGCCTGCATCCCCAAGGGTTTGAAACTTCCCCTGTAGAGCTATCGTACCCGAAACAATAGAGCTTTGGTCTATAGCTTTTTTTCTTCTCTTCAAAGCATTCGACAAAATAGAAAACTTCATCCCACTTTTTCTTATCACCATTAATATAGACTGACTTTTTTCTAATCGGCTTTAAATCAACTACCAACTCTACAAGTTTAGCAATCTCATTCAGAGCTAGATTTACTCGATAATATGATTTTGATTTAGCTCCATATGCCTCTAGCATTTCTAACTTTAAAGCTGTCGACAAAACTTGAGGAAATGATGCCGATTTTGAGTGAAAAAACTCTATAGTAATACCATTATAACTAACAGGAGGAATGCTATCTGAAAAAGAAACTTTCCTTTCTTTAAAAGCTTTAGCACCACATTGGTGACAATATTTTGAATTACTATCAAGTTTAGAATTGCACTGTTCACAATGGGGGTTGCACGTTAATTCAAAAGCACAATAAGGGCAATACTTATAATGGCTACTTAATTTCTTTGAAGAGCAATTCGGACATTCCATCTATGCAGTACCTTTATTTCTAGATTAAGAACAATTCGTATAATTGATTGATCCTATTTTATACACCAACTAATCGAAACAACCAAACCTATCAAACATATATTAACCATTTGAATCTATTCAGGAGGTTAATATGAATAAGCAGTTTAAGTTTACTGATAAACACATTACATCCCTTCCACCTAACCCCAGAAATTCAAAATCCACCGAATCAGAATACAGTGATACTCAGATTACTGGCCTTAAATGCCTCGTTGGTAAATCAGGTAATAAGCGTTTTTTATTTCGCTATACCTATCAGGGTAAAAAGCAGAGTATGGCGCTTGGTAAGTTTGGTGATATCAATGTTGTTACTGCGCGCAAGGTTGCTCAAAAGCATCGACTAACGCTATTAGAAGGCAAAAACCCTAAGTCCAACAATGACAAAGTATTACACATGACAATGGGGGAGTTTTTTAAAGACCATTACCTACCCATGATTAAGAAGCGTAAGAAAACATGGATTGATGACTTGTATCGTTGGGATTCGATATTAGATAAGCGTTTTGCGCTCTTGGAGTACAGAGACCTGACTACCATTGAAGTGCAGAAGTTACACATTGAGTTAACTGAAACCTTAAATAAATATGGAAAACCCTATGCTCCTGCAACCTGTAATCAAGTGCTGATGCTTTTGAAATCCATGACGCGCTATGCAAAAGAGCTTGGAGTGGTGGAACAAGATGCCTGTAAGCCAGTAAAGTTATACAAGTTGAACAATGCGAGAACACGTTTTCTTACCAAACATGAGGTTAAACGATTATTAGCTGAATGTAAGAGATACTCGAATAAAACCCTATCGGGGTTTATTGCTACTCTAGCGTTAACAGGACTTAGGCGCTCAGAAGTATCGAATATCAAAGTAAAAGATGTCGATATTAAGAATCGGATTATTTACATCCCTACCACCAAAACAGGTAAGCCTAGGACTGTGCATATTACCGACCATTTATTGTCGTTTATTGCGTTAGTCCCACTTAAGCGAAATAACCCTTACTTATTTGCAAGTAAAGTTGCCGGTAAGCCATTACGCTGTGTTAGAAAAACGTTTAAGAAGTTATTAAGGCGTGCAAAGATTGATGATACCGATGTATGCATTCATACCTTGCGCCATTCTGTTGCTTCAAACTTAGTGAGCTCGGGTGTCAGTTTACGATTAGTACAAGAGCAATTGGCTCATGCATCAATAGTCAGTACCCAGCGCTATGCCAAATTAACGTCTGAGTCACTTAAACGTACCAGTGAACATTTATCTGACCTATTTCAATAGTGAATAGCGAGTACTAAAGTTTTACTTAGCCCACCATTAAACATCACAAATTAATAATCAATTAAGCCCATTCCTATTGTTGGAATGGGCTTTTTTATTGGAGAAACCCCAATGCAATTATTTAATCGAATACCTAACGAAAATGAGCTGTCACTTAATCACGAAGTCAGTGAAGAACTTATAAAGCAACTCTATTTACCTTTTTCATCTGAGCAAGAAGCAAATGCGTTTTGGCAAACCTGCTCAACATACTTAATCGTAATTGCTCAAAAACAGGATGTTGAACTCGTTAAGCAAGTACTAAGCACGCAATTCAGAGCCTATTTAAAAGAAACGCTTAGCAACCCAGAGTTTGTTGAAAAACTTAGCGATGAATTAAGTGTTTACCTACTTATTACCCAAGACAACGGAGGTGGTATTTATGTGGTTATATCAGAAACCAACAAAGCCCATTTTCTTTCATCTTTTTAACGCACTTATGCAAATCATCTGCGATGGTGACAAATCATTTTTAACCCGTTACTTCGCACAAACAACCCTAAGAACATTAATTATTTTATTAAGGAAATATCATGTCTATACAAGATAAAAAAGACGCTAAAAGCAACCCAGAAGCTACTGGGCAGGTAGAAGTTAGTGATGAAAAGTTGGCTGATACCAATTACCAGACTGTATTAGTCGGGCTCGCTGATAAACTATCAACTAAATCAAATGGTGCAATTGGATTTGAGCTTGCCAGAAACAAGCAAGATAAAGGACTTTACATTCGCGCCACCAGCAATAGTGATGCAGGGCTATTTTCTAAAGAGTGGGTAAGCATGGAAGCTATTTACACGCTGCTTGATAAACACAAAGATACCACTTTTAAATCCAGTATTTTTAAATCGGTGATGGAGGGTGCATCAAGTAACAACGCATCATTCCTAGCAGCTATTTTACGTGACAAAGATATCGCATTATTAGTCCCAGCTGAAAAAGGCATTTACTCACATCAGGTAAACCCACTTATCACAAATCAGCAAGATACGTTAAGCAAACTTAAACCGCTCCCTCAACCAAAAGAGCAACCTAAGTAACAGCAAACAATCTCATTCGTTAACGCATACAAATTTGCTTAACACCCATCCCTCAACTTTTTTCAATTAGAAACACATTATGAACATAACCAAACCTACTTACTTAACAGTAAGTGATGACTTGTTGGCGATTATTAGAAATTTGGTTGTCGATATCATCAAGCCTACGGATAAGTGTATCAACCTTTCTTTTCAAGACACCGATTACTCTTATGATAAAGGCGGCTTTCACCCTGTATTTATTAACCTAGAAAAAACGGAGGATAATTGGCGCTTAGTTACATTTACTGACTGCCATGCAATAAACCTTGAAGGCGAACTGCGACAAGAAATAGACTTGAACTTTAAAACAGGTGAAGTTTATTTACTAGGTTGTGGCTTACTTAAAAATGACGCAGCACAGTCACTATGTGAACTCGCAATAACAAACTTTATTACTTACTTTGAAATGGATGTTTACATCATCACGGTAGACGCCAACTAACCCAAGTATGAACAGGAGCAACCCCTTCTTACGCTTCTGGACAAACTTAACCAACACATCAACTCAACAAACTTAAAGCGCCCAATCAAGCCCAATTCAATCGTCACTTAACTGTAAAAAGAATGAATTATCCGGTTTGCCCTATGTGGGCGCTTATCAATTAGGAGCCAAATTAATGGGAATCATCAAAAGCTTTATTGATAACGTATTTCGAGACCAAGTCACCCCAGTAATAGGTAGTGTACTTTATTGCGATTTAACGGGCCGTTTAACCAGTCATTCTGGTATTTACATCGGTAATAACCACATCATTCATTTGAACGGTAAAGGTATCGTAGAACGCGTCACACCGGATGAATTTATCAATGGAACAACCGCAATGAGTATTTATGTATCGTGTAATGGCACAACTCCTGTAGGTTCAGTGAAAGCAGCTAATAGAGCTAAGCAAATGCTAGGCAAAACCCGAGACTACAACACGCTATTTGATAACTGTCATCAATTTGTGGCTGGATGCTTAACAGGAGATTTCGAATACAATGCCAGTAACTTTTTATGGATATTAGAAATGAAAACCGAAGACTATACAGGTAGTAATACTTGGCGAGTTTGGGAGCGTTAAGCTCCCTTTAAGCCTGTTTAATTAAATTAAAGTACTTGAGCTTCGATATAAAACTCACCTTTATCTTTGTTACTCCACACTATTGAATACTGAAGTGCATCTTCACCACTGGTCGTTATAAGAGTAGCTGAACATGAACGAATCTCAGATTTTTCATTAAATCCTAGTTCTTCGACATCTTTGAGTTCAACAAACTTTGCACCTGCTGCTTTAGCCACTGGTAAATCATTTATTATTTGCTCGACAAGCGAATGACTGTCCGAAGATGAGCAACTAGGCAGATCACTACTTGAAAATGCTGAAAGAGCTATAATTCCAAAAAATACACCAAGGCCGACTCGTGCTTGCATTTCTTTTTTTCCCGCTTTTGGTGCGTCTTTGGGCTTTGGCAAGATAATATGCTTTATTATTTTCGGCCATGACCAAGAGTCCGTAGTTTCAACGCTATTACTGTCCATAGGATATTCCTTTTTTTGAGCTTACTAATGTAGCAATGACACTTCTTAAATGTCGGCAATATGAATAGATAAAGAAAGATAGTTTATAAAAACAAAGTCTTTCAATGATATATTCAACCTAAAATCAAAGAACTAAACTACATCAACGTACTGAATTTTTCAACGATACCGCTAGGATTGAATTCCCCCTTAATCATCAATTAAGAGACGGTATAAAAGTTTTAAATAGTTAAATTAAACAGGGGTAACAGGGGAATAAGGGGTAGTAGAAGTAATATGAATAAATGTAAATAACCATATACCTTACAATAAATAATAAAATAAAAAGAGTTACCCCTTTTATAATGCTTCCGGCATTTATAAAAGCTTCTTGGTAAGTAACTCTTTTTTTTGATTATTGATCGCTAGCTATAAGTTCATTCAATCAAATTTCTGACAGGATATCTCGACTAAGCACATAATAGTATGCTCGTTTACCAACAGCTTTAAGCTCAGCCCGTTTTACACGTTTTCCTTTGTCTGAACGTAACAATCCTTTTTGAGATAACAATTTAAGCACATCGTCTATATGCGCAGTCCCGCATAGCCTTTCAAAACGCTCAGGTAAAATATAGAAGTCGTTACCCTTTTCATAACCAATAATATCTGACTTCCCCCAAATATCATCGTTTTCAGCATCCAAAAAGCAGTGAGCATTGCGCTTTATGAAGTTAATAATATTTTTAACACCCACCTCAGCGTCCGTCATTGTATTTGAGTCTTCACTTTTCCAACACTCGTAAATAAACATCATTGCTTCGTCAATGTCGTCATAATTCCAAGTCAACACACCTAGATCAAAGGCTATCTGAGCTACAGAATGAATAAACGCTAATCGTTGTAGGAACCGATTCTCAATAGACGTTTTTGGTTCCAACTTTTCGATATAATTATAAAAGGCAACTGAAAAGTAATCTTCCACCATAGAAGCAACATCTTCATAGGTTTTGACGTAATTAAAAAGCTTAACAATAAAGTCCCTCGACAAGTGCCCATAATTGTTAGTAATTACTTTTGTAACCTCTTGAACATAATCATGAGATGATTGTTCGTCAGTTTCAAAATACTCAGGCTTTATTAAAATCGAGGGAAGTCTTACAGCTTTACCCTTAGCTTGGTTTGACTCATTTGCATTTGCTAGAGCTTGTGCTATCGAAATTTCACCAGTTGTTAAGATAAAACCACGTGAAGGCTCAGACTCAACCAATTCTAAACTTGTATTTGTACGAATTTTATGAGCACCACTACCTATTTTATATAAAAATGCCGATAAGTCTGATGTGACAAGTTTCCCAAACTCATCGAAAATAAGCAGCATATTGTTATATAATGGAAAAAGCGGCTCCACTGAGTTATCAGTCAGATTTAGTTGCTTTAGGTAAGAACGACCACTTATATTTCTATCAGGTGCAGTTGCACGACCATACACACTTCCAGCCATTCTTGCGCCACCTGTTTTACCAGCTCCAGAAGGGCCGTATAGGTGGAAACCACCTGACTCAACATCAGCAAAATCAAGCAACATTGATGATAGCGAATAGATAATTAAAAACTTAACTATGTTAGGCGCATTAGGCGCTAATATCTTCTCACGATAAATATCATAACTTCCCTTTGGTTCTACCGCGCACCCCAAAATATTGTTAATAGATGGGTGTATTACAGTAGTATCAGTATCTGATTTTTGTATAACTTCATTCGGAAAAGCAAAAGCTAACTCCTTCCCTACAAACCCACTTTGCTTAGCAATTAGATGCTTGTATGGAAAGTACTTTTCTGGGTTTTGCAATAATGCAACACAAAAATCAGCCACATCCTTTGCACTACTTTCAAATAGTACAAGGTCATTTAAACGGCATTCATCTATAAATGCTTTACGCGAACCAAAAATAGCGTCAGTCCTGATAGTGATGATATGTTCTTCAGAATTAATTAAGCATATAGCTATAATTTTTTTCAGTTCACCTTGCCTATCAATTTCCTTAATAAATGCATGCGGTATATATCCATTGCTCATAACAACAAAAAGATTTTTGCAATGATCTTCTTTGTAGATAGTTCCATTGATAACCTTGTATCCGTCAGGGTAAACAAACTGCCCAACTGCTTTTTTTTCTTCATTTTTTCTAAGTTTCATATTCGTTTTTCCCATTAATTCTAGTGTGATTTATGTGCTGATAGCATGGCGTCTGCTGCAACTTGACTTGCATTCTTCAAGGTGTCGTCTGCGTGATAGGCATAACGCTCAGTAGTACGTACATCTGCATGACCTAACATTTGTTGGACTAGGCGGATATCAGAGGTTGCTTTAAGTAAGTGTGAAGCCATAGAGCGACGCAAATCGTGAATAACAAATGGCGCGGTTAAAGCACCTTCTTCTTCCATACGTGCCAATATGCGTTTGAATAACTTCGTTGGCTTAGACATATAACCGTCCCCTCTTGTCGCAGGGAACAAGTAACCATTTCGAGCATATTGCCTGGCTTCTTTAACAACTTGCTGAGCTTCTGTACTTAGATAAGCTGTGTGTGGTTTACCTGACTTAGTCATTGGAATTTCTAAACGAGTATCGTCATCAAACAACCAGCTAAGTTGGATTGACCTCACGTTGCCTGAGCGTAAACCTGTGTATAGGCAAAGAAGCAGCATTAATGCGTGAGATCTATTTTCGTCTGCTAGACAAGCCCTAATAAACGCGGCTATTTCAATTTCGCTCAAGAAACGATTTCTAGGTGCACTTTCTTTAGGTTTTGCAATCGCTTTAACCGGATTAAAATTAATTAACCCTTCATAGATGCTACTATTAAACATTGATGAAAGTGCAGCTCTATAACGTGCTATTGTTGCTGGCTTCCGAGTTTTAGAAAGCTCGTAAAGAAACTGTCGCAAATGTCTAAGTAAACTTGGGTCGTGGACATGTAAATGCCCTAATTTCTCTTCAAACATCTCTAGTTTCGCTTTACGACCTAAAAAGTCTCGATGGCTTTCAAAGCATCGCTTAGTTTCAACTTCGATTAAATCAGAAATTGTTAGATCTAAACTTCCTTCGCTGTAATTCATTCCTCCAAGGTGTGATAATCCCGCTTGAGTTGAGAAGTTCTGTTGATAATTTAGTTCTTTGGGTTCTGGAATAGGAATCCCATGATATTGAGGCATTATTGCGCTCCGTGTTGTTTCGGTAGCGCCCAATCTATATATGCAAGAGATCTAATTCGATTTACTAGAATTATGGGTTTCCTAAGGGCTTTCAGTTAAAAAGCTCGTATAAATAAAACTCAAAAACAACGTAATTAATTGAAAAATAAAGCTACACAGCCTCAAGTTCTCTAGTATTTCAACCTTTTTTAAATTTAGTTTTTGTGTGATAAATTAGTCGAAATTTATGAGTTTAATGTGAGAACTAAGTGTTGAAAGTACATTTACACTTCCATTGTGATTCCTGCGAACAAATTGACACTGACAATAAACTAGACTTTGTATTTGAAAAGCTAATCAAAATCCCTAAAGGTAATCATAATGCCCGAAAATACTCTGAGCTTTTTTTTCATTTAGTTGAGTTTATTTATAGAACATTTGGTTTAAAAAGTAGGGTTAGTGTGTATGCGTTACTTTCAGAGTTTTTCCCGCTAGATGAACTACCTAGAAAGCTTCCGTCTAGTAATAACTTTGATACGCCACCAATAAACTAGACACTTCCTAGTCATTCTCGGTATTTCTTCTCATACTCTACAGGCGAAAGCAAAT
>CANLRB010000009.1 GCA_947493455.1 uncultured Pseudoalteromonas sp.
ATTTGCTTTCGCCTGTAGAGTATGAGAAGAAATACCGAGAATGACTAGGAAGTGTCTAGTTTATTGGTGGCGTATCATCTCAATTTGAATGCCAAAACGTTAATAAATCTCAAATTGAGTGGCAGAACGAAAAAACACTCATTTTGTAGTGCATTGAATATCAAAAGAATTGCCTGCCTGAGATTCTCATTTTAAGTGGCACTTACCAAACGCGAAACATATGCACTTTGAAGAACTATTAGATCAAGTCAATCACTCACTTAACAACCTTGTTTTCCCGAGCAATTGGTGTCAAGGTCGCACTGCTTTTGGTGGACTCTCTGCAGCTATGCTGTATATGGCAATGAAAAACAACGTGGCCGAAAATCGTCAATTACTGTCACTCAGTACCAACTTTGTCGGCCCGCTACTGGCAGATATCCCTTTCAACATTTCAATTGAAATTCTGCGCGAAGGCAAAAGTGCCACGCAAATGCTTGCAAAAGCAACGCAAAATGATCAAGTTGCACTCATCGCAACAGGCAGCTTTGGTAAAAAGAGAAGCTCAAAAATAGAGGTTGCGGCAAAAAGTGAGTGCCAATTACCTGCCCCAAATATAACTCAAGTTATGCCATTTCAAGCGGGTATCACACCAGAATTTTTCCAGCATATGTGCGTAAACATTACGAAAGGAAATTTACCTTTTAGTCATAGCCCAAAAAATGACCTTGCGGGTTGGATTAAACTAAAAAGTACACCACAGAAAATGGATATTGAACATATTCTCGCATTGACCGACGCATGGCCTCCTACCGCACTGCAAATGTATGACACGGTCGCGCCTGCCAGTTCCATGTCTTGGTATATTGAGTTTTTACCACATACACAGCTTGCAAACGATGCTTGGCTAGGTTTTGAAGCATTTGCTCACCAAAGTGCAAACGGATATTGCTTTGAAGAAGCAAACCTCTATAGCGAGTCAGGTCAACTGCTTGCACTCAGTCGCCAAACAGTCGCTGTATTTAATTAACTTTAGTAGAGTAACAGGCTAGCACCTCGTTACTCTATTGTCTTTTCTATTGCGTTCCCTTATTGTAATTTTTGATTAAGACATATCGAACTTAGTTTATTTCAGCTTTTGCCAAAGCTTGGACTACACTTTGTCTGTAAATATAAAAATAACAAACATTAGGGAGCCCAATGAAGCGAACCACTCTCTTTATGCTTTTCGGCCTCACACATAGTGCGAGTGTATTTGCACAACTCACTGACAGCGAATCCTTATTTGATCTCCCATTAGCGGAATTACTCAATGTCGAAGTAACAGTTGCCTCAACAGAACTCGAAGCAATTGCGCAAACACCCGCCATTGTCTCGCGCTATAACCGCAGCGATCTTGAGAAAATGGGGATCACCAATTTACGTGATGTATTTAATTTTGTGCCGGGCGTCATTGTGCAGCACTCGATAACAGGAATGGCTTCGGTACAGATCAGAGGCATTGATGAGGCATTCAATCAAAAGGTGCTATTTCTGCTTGACGGCATTCCATACCATCAACCATCACACAGCTTTATTCCGATTGAAGGAATACCCTGGGAGTCTATCTCGCATATTGAAGTAATCCGTGGACCGGGCGCTGTTTTTCATGGTACGCAAGCATCTGGCGGCGTGTTTAATGTAGTCACCAAAAAACAAGCAATTATCAATTCGCTTTATACCAAAGTGGGTACTAACAACCTAACAGAAGCAAGCTTTTTTTACGCTACCAAGATAGACGACGCACGGTTTTCAATTGGCGGAGAAGTTCGCCGAGAAGATAAAGAAAGTATCACTTACCGCGCTAACTTTCCTGATATTGGCATCATCGAAGATATAATCCCAAGAGAACTCGAACGCGAGTCACTTATTTTGCGCTATACAAATAACGACTTTAATGCGTTCGGTCATATTTTTTCAGACAAAACAGTTGGCATAAACGACGCCTATACTGACGAAAATACGCTGCAACCATTTATCGTTCAAGCTGATGCCTATCTGGCACATTTCGATTACACTTGGCACTCAAAATACGGTAAAACGAAAGTCTATACAGACTATAATCACTATACGTTTGATTTAAACATTAATAATTTGTTTGCTCCTGGTGTTAACGCGTTAGTCAACAAAGACAACGGGGGTAAAGACGATTATCGATTTAGAATGGGCACCGAGTACAATTATACAATATCAAACGATCTCAATTTCACCCTTGGTATTGAAAATGAAACTCGCTCAATCGGCAATTATAGTTTGCGTTTGGCAACGGACCCTAAAAATGAACTCGTGCGATTAATTGACCGCGACAAAGTCGATGAACTATCACTTTATTCTCAATTTGATTACACAATCGAAAATTGGCGTTTACTGTTAGGTGGTCGCTATACCGATAATGAAATCAGCGGCGATAAAATCACACCTCGTTTAGGTGCTGTCTATTCGTTAAGTACGGCACAATCGTTAAAACTCCTATACTCGACCGGGTTTAATTCACCAAACCCAACACAAACAAGTATATTTTTGCCTGGCAATGTGATTGGCAACAAAAACCTGTCAGCTGAAACAGTCGAAGCTTTTGATATTGCCTACACCTATTCTGAGCCAAACATACTGTTTGTCGCCAATATCTATAAAATGGACGCTGAAGACTTTATTATCCGCCGCTTTAGTGAAGAGCTCGAATCTGTTTCGTTTTATAATGCAGGTTATTACACACGCAAAGGCGCAGAGCTTGATTTACAAATCATTGCTGAATCAATCACCTCATTTATCAATATTGCCTATCAGCATGATGGCAACAAGGTACGCGTAAATGATCCCGATGCCTTTCGTATTCCAAAACTCACTTTGAATAGCGGTATTTCCTATCAATTATTTACCGGGCATAACATTGGCGCCAATGTGTCATATATTGGTGAGCGCAGTAATATTAATGGCTATAGTGTTGTCGGTCTAAATTACACTGGAGAATTCGAACATTTTGACGTGACAGTCAACGTCAATAACCTCTTCAACGAAGCTATCTTAAATCCAAATAACACATCGCAAAATAGTACCTTAGCTGCACAAGGCCCGGAGGGAACGCGACTTGAGTTTGGTGTGCGCTTTAAATTCTAAATGTAAGAGGGTTAAATTAATTACTAACCCTCTTAATCTTATTAAAAAAATCTACCAAATCATGTCGACAAATTCAGGGTGATCGACAAACGGGTTACGATTTCCTTGAAAATCATGTGCCGCCTGATTTCTATCAAGCTCCAGTTGACTGACTGGATCATTTGTATGCCAGCGTTTTAACATAGTCACAACCCAGTTTTCGAACACCTGATCTGACGAACCATCGAGAACGGCATTGCCATAACTCGATTTTGTTTGCCACCCACTAATCACATTTTCATAGCGTGTTGCCATATAAAAATATGCGCGGGCAAAATCGCCTTTAAATTCATCGATAGGTTCAAATACCGTGCCTGAATAATTAATGGAGCTTGCCGCATTGCCCAACTTACTGCCATTACTTGAGGTATAACTTGCACTGGCTACCTCACCAAATGGATAGCTATTGCGTTTTGCATTAACGTAGCCATCAGTCGCAAAAATATGATGAATATCCGAGTTCATCGGCTCAACTTTACCGCCAAACCAGCTTTTCGGAAAAGAATGTTCGCGGTTGTAGCAATCTGCTTCACTATTGTATGAGCCACATTGATCTGACACTGCGACATAATTATAGCTATCAGCACCTGTTGGGTTTTCCGAGTACATATCTAAAATTGAATTGTCATTTTCAAAGTACGTATCTCTCGAATGTGCGTCATAAAAGTTCCAAATTGCCGAATAACCTTGGGAGCTATGACTTTTAACTATATTATGTAATGCTGACTTTAACGCAAAGCCAGTTAATCCTTGCGCTGATGCGTAATAACCAGTTAAGTCGGGCGGCGTTGTTCCGCCGCCACCCGAGCCGCTACCGATCGAAAATGGCGTTGCCTCATTGGATTGAAAACTGCCACCGCTCGCGAGTGTTTGCTGCCCATATGTTAAAACGTAATTTCCGTTACCATAATTACAGCATATGCCATCACCGTAACTATCTAATATCGTAAAGGTATAGTCGCCAGCCGTTAAGCAGGCGGTTTCAATATATTGTGTATTTGATGCATAGCCATTGCCTGAGGCACTTGTCGCGCCTGAGCTATTGGTGATTTGCCAACTTGTCTCACCGCCATAGTTATCGGTTTTTAAAGCAAGCGCAACCGAATAGTCATCACAACCGCCGGTCGGTGGCGGAGGTGGCGGCGTCGTAGAGCCCGATGCCGGTAAAAAGTTATCTATATAGACCACTTCGCTACCATCAAAGCCACTGACATCATAAAATCGCAGACCCACATTAATGTTTTTGGTGCTCGATGCGGTATAGCTATAACTTATCTGCTGCCATTGCTGGGTCAGCGTCGCATTAGAATAATTCTGATACCCGTCAATCACTAGGCGGGCTTTTATTCCGCCTTCGGTATGATAGACCCAAGTTGAAAAAAAATAAGTTTGCCCTGCTTCAACGGCAACTTGTTGCTGCAAATCTGTATTGCTCTGCGAGCCTGTATTCACCGTCACTTGTGCTGCTAAACTACCCGAATTTACAATGCTACTATTTTGCGAAACACTGATCCCGCTATCGATAGTTGACCAACTTTCAGGGCTGCCATTAACCCAATTCTCAAAATCACCATTGGCAACATCTGCCAAACTCGTATTTGCTATACACATTAAACTACTTGCGAGCAAAATTTTTTTGTATTTTCCGTGTAACATATTGTCCCTTGTCACTTAATTAATAGTTGAACATAAAACAAACACTAACGAGTATAAGCTAACCCACAATTGTTGCAATAATGTTAAATAACTATATTCATTTATTTACGTTATGTTTAGTATGCTACTAATTTCACTAATGTTTAACTGTTAAGCACAGCGAATAATCACGCATATTGTTCCTAAAATAAAAACAACGCCGTTAAACTATATTTTCCTCCTAACATCGCTTTAATTTTGTCTTCACGATAAATATTTTTTGTTTTATTCATACAAAAAATTCAATTACTTTTTAACTGAACAAAATACCAAACGTTGTGGATAGCAATTATGGCGACAGAAATACGATTAGGAAGTCGAAAATTTTATGACGATGAGCACTTTCCCGGCGGGATCGATCGTTCAGGCTTTTTTACCATCCCAGAAGCAAATGTATTAATAAACTATGGCTACACTTTAAATGGACTTTTTACGGGTGACATAACACCACAAAATTCAGATGAACAAGCATTTGTGGATGAAATCAAGCTAGACCAAAGCTCAAGCATCTACGAAGTTAAATTGTGGCAAAAATACCTCAAAGCGGTGCATAGAGTTACACACCGAGCCAGTGCAATTAGCACCCGACACGAACACAAAGAATATGTTGAAAATGATGATGAAGCATGAAAATAGCCAAGCAAGTTACCTAGAAAAAAGTAAACCTGCAAAAAGGTTAAAAAAAGAAAAGCCAAGCAACAAATTTAAAAAGAATAAGCGCTCTAAATTTGATGATGACGAATGGCAAGAGGAATAAATCAAATCTACTTCTTGTTAATGGTGGCATTAACTCCCCCTGCATCTATGCACACCAATGCAGTTATTCGCGATGAGATAAATTAATTCAATTTTATTTTTTTAATAGTGATCTCAATTTTGTTTTCCAACGTTTAATTTAATGGTTCCCTTTGATGCTGACGAACCGACAATCTGATCTGGAAAACTTCTCCTTTTTTGATTTGTACTATTAAGTCATAAGCCCTTTTTTAGGGCTTTTTTTCTTACCTTAATGCGATGAGTAGTCCATTGTGAAAAAGTCACAGCTCGCGGCCAAGGTGTGTATCGTCTGCCATAGACCATTCTTATGGCGTAAAAAGTGGGCGAGAGACTGGCAAAACGTCAAGTATTGCTCCAAACGCTGCGCAAAGAACAGGAGTAAGGCCGCTCAACATGATATATAAAAAGCTCCGATTAGTATTAGGTGACCAACTTAATGCGCAACATTCGTGGTATAAACAAAAAAATGAAGATACCCTCTATCTAATCGCTGAACTGAAACAAGAAGCAGTTTACACCACACATCATATTCAAAAAATAGTGGCGTTTTTTTGCGCTATGGAGCAATTTGCAATTGGTCTTGAGAAAGCGGGATATAATGTACTGCATTTAACCCTCGATGACACTGCAACCTATCCAGATTTGCCATCACTGTTAATGGACATAATCTCGCAATATAAAATCACTTGTTTTGAATATCAGCTGCCAGATGAACATCGATTACGAGAACAACTTTATAACTTTTGTCAATCAACCGAAATACATTCCCACGCCTTTGAGTCTGAACACTTTTTTTTGCGTGATGATGAACTGTATCAATTTTTTAAAGCTGGAAAATCACATCGATTAGAGAACTTTTATCGAAAGATGCGTAAGCAGTTTCATATATTGATGAACGATGATGAACCACTAGGTGGTAAATGGAATTACGATGCAGCTAACAGAAATAAGCTAAAAAATGACGATTTGGCGGAAATACCGATGCCGATGGTTTTCGACAATAATATTAAGCACATTGTACATCGTTTAAATAAACATAAAATTAAATCAATCGGTACTATTGGTAGTGCGCTGCTGTGGCCTGTCACCCGCAGTCAAGCAAATGAGCTACTTATTTTCTTTTGTCAGGTGTGTTTAAAACACTTTGGCACATTTCAAGATGCGATGACGGGAAAATTAGTGCATCTAGATCAAGACAGTGGTTGGAGTTTATATCACTCACGTATTGCCTTTGCATTGAACACAAAAATGCTCTCTCCAGATCATGTGATCCAAACAGCTATTTATTACTATGAGCGCAGTGAAGGAGAAATCAGTATTGCACAGATAGAGGGATTTGTGCGTCAAATTATCGGTTGGCGCGAGTTTGTGCGCGGAATATATTGGGCCAATATGCCTAATTACGCCACGCTTAACTTTTTAAATGCAAAAAATAGCTTGCCCAACTGGTTTTGGAATGGCGATACAAAAATGCATTGCTTAGCACATGCGATATCGCAGTCTCTTAATTTTTCATACGCGCATCATATTCAACGGCTAATGGTCACAGGTAACTTTTGTCTTATTGCCGGAATTGACCCTGATCAGGTAGAACAATGGTATTTAGGTATTTACATCGATGCTATTGAATGGGTTGAGATGCCAAACACCCGAGGTATGAGTCTATTTGCTGACGGCGGATTATTAGCGACCAAACCTTACGCAGCAAGCGGTAACTATACAAAAAAGATGAGTGACTACTGTTCATCATGCCAATACCAAGTCAATGAAACAATTACCGAAAACGCATGTCCTTTAAATGCTCTATACTGGCACTTTATGCATACTCATAGTGAACGTTTCGCAACTAATCCACGTACTAAAATGGTGTATGCCAATTGGTATCGAAAAGACGAAACACAACAAAATGCGATACTCGCAAAAGCAGCTTCCATTTTGAAAAAATTAGACGCATTATAATTTTGACAAGGTTCCACCATGATTAAACATTTCACAAAGTCCGACATAAACGCACTTGATCAACGCACTCGTGTCCACTTTATCAATAGTTTATCGGGATTTAAAAGCGCAAATCTTATTGGTACGACAAATGATAATGGCACTCCAAATTTAGCCATGATCAGTTCGGTTTTCCACATTGGTGCAAATCCGCCGTTAGTTGGTCACATCATACGTCCTGATACTGTACCCAGAGACACCTTAAGCAATCTAACACAAACGGGTAGCTATACAATTAACCATGTTTCATCACTGATTTGGCAACAAGCGCATCAAACATCTGCACGCTATGCCCCCGACGTATCCGAGTTTGAAAGAACGCAATTAAGCGAAGAGTATATTGATGGCGTTAAAGCCCCTTTTGTTGCACAAAGTCAGTTAAAGTTTGCACTTGAAGTACGAGAAATTACGCCACTTAAAATTAACGGCACAATATTAGTCATTGGCGAAATAAGCCATGTTTTAGTACCCGAGTTCAGTATTCAAAAAGATGGCTATATCGATATTGAATCAATCGATACCGTCACGGTTTCGGGGCTCGATAGTTACCATACAACAGATAGGCTGGCACGTTTAGCTTATGCAAAAGCAGAGCAGCCTACCAAGCTCATGAACTTAGATGGCTCTGACTATGACACACCCGTGAACTAAATTTTGTTTAAGCACGTATAGGTTTGTAGTTTATGTAATTAGAAAGCAATCAACATGGCTTATAAAAGATCGGTTTATTGGTTCACCCATGACCAACGTCTAGAGTTCAACTCTTTGTTTAATGACATAATCCAAAAAAGCGAAGAAGTGGCGTTTATCTTCGTCGTCAATGAACGTTGGTTACAAGAGCGTAATTATCAGCATCAAGTATTGGGCAGTAACCGTCGTTCTTTCCTTGTTGATTCGCTCGAAGAATTGGCTTTGCAACTTACAAAATATGGCTATCGATTGACTGTTTTGTGGGGCGATCCGGTTAAGCAAGTCAAGCGTTTTATAACCAAGTACAACATCGATACCCTGGTCGGCTGTAGCCAATTCGGCTACTTTGAACAACGTCAATGGCAATCGCTGGCGAACTCTTTGCCAGAGGTAAAAATAATCAATCGTTATTTATCTACCTTGTTCGACCCATATCAAGTTCCAACGAACCTCAAAACATTTTCACAATTCAGAACACAAGTCGAAAACAACGAAACTGTAAATACATTTAGGCAGGTCAATGATCTGTTTCCTTACGCACATCAAATACCCATTGAATCCGACGACTTAGCAGCATCAGATCATCACTTATTAAAACTCACACCCAAAGTCGACTTGTTGTCACAATGCCATGCTCAGCGTTTTTTCGCTGGCGAAAAATCGGCGCAATATCACCTTAGTAGCTACTTTTCTGGCACGGCACCAAAGCAATATAAACAAACGCGAAATGAGCTCGACGGTTGGACTAACTCAACAAAATTTAGCCCTTATCTAGCGAATGGTAATTTGTCGCCCCGACAAATTTGGTCTGCGGTTACACACTATGAACACGAATTTGGCGAGAATGAATCCACCTATTGGATAAAGTTCGAGTTACTTTGGCGCGAATACTTTCAATGGCTTTGTCGACAACAAGGAGCTTCTCTTTTTAATTTTCAAGGACTCGCTAAATCGGCGCCTACCACCACATTTTTACCTGAACGTTTTAAAGCTTGGTGCTGTGGGCAAACCCCTTATCCTATTGTTAACGCATGCATGAAACAGCTTAACGCAACCGGATTTATGTCAAATAGAGGAAGACAAATCGTGGCAAGTTGCTTAGTCAATGAACTTGCTGTGGATTGGCGCTACGGCGCTGCGTACTTTCAGCAGCAATTAATTGATCACGACGTGGCATCGAACTGGGGCAACTGGCAGTATATTGCAGGCGTTGGCGTTGACCCCCGAGGTGGCCGTCACTTTAATTTAAGCAAACAATCTGAACGCTACGACCCAAACAACCAATTTATTGAGCAATGGGGCGGTGAAAAGAATACACTCATTTTAGATTCTCAAGACGCAACGGGTTGGCCATGCACCGACCCGTTGTAGCTAATAATTCGCGCGCTTACAATCTAAAGTGGTAACGCTGACAAAACAATTTGATACAATATACAACGCGCTAAAAAACAATCTCACTTACTTCAGCTAAGTTTGTCACCTTATATTGATGGGCTGTTTGCTTGATAGAGTTCTCTATGCCGGTTTAACATCGACGATCGCGTATCAATTGACTGCACAGCGCTTTAATGTAGAACTTACAATATTAATCAACAGTTACTTACGTAACAATTAATTTTTCAATATGAAGTCAATCCCCGTATTTACTTGGCACTAGGATATATGCTCTAATCTCACCAAACAATTAAATTAGGGACAAATTACTAGTGCAAAAAACGCTCTTTACTTTGATTTTAACTTCAATCTTTTTAGTAGGTTGTGGTGGCTCAAGTTCTAACTCAAATAATAATGATGGCGATAAAAAGCCACCCACTCCTGTTACCAACTTCAAACTTAGTACTATTGCATTTGATGACTGCAATACTGAAACGGCTTATTCAAACGCCGTGGTTTTACTTCACGATGCAAATGGTGCTGTAATCGAAACACATAACACGGATGCACAAGGAAACCTGCAACTTGCCTTACCAAATAATGCAAAGCACTTTACCGTTATAGGTAACGACATATCAAATCCACAAAGCAGCCCTATCGTCACAAAAGTAGCTCATACACAACTTAATATTGAAGCAATGGACTATGGACAATATTTCTTTTACTACGGAAACGATAATTGTAGTTGCACTAACGTCGAACTAACATTCAATGAATTAGCAAACACCTTTAATAATTATCGCGTAATTTACAACGGCAATAATATTGACCTTGATTATGAGACGTTAAATGTGTGCCAAGAAGAACAGTCGATAGACTTAATTTTAAAAAGCGAAAGCTACGGTGACGTTCGAAGTGCACGAATTAATTTAGCTGGACAGCAATATATCAGTGTAAATGAAGAGCATTTTGATGGGCAATCAACATTCGTTCAATATCCAAACGTTCCATATGATTTTCACCGTCAAGTAAGCGCCATCAATAGCGACAACTATAATGCGTATCGCAACTTTACATTTAACGATGAACCACTCTATATATTTAACGACCACGCCGATATTCATCGAGCGCAAGTATATAAGTTCATTAACGAAAATATTAATGGCGTTGATTTAGATTTACTGAGTTTTTCCACTCAAATAGTGCCAGAAAACGGTGTGCTCGATAACTTTAATATTATCGATATGGACGCCAACTTTTATAATGCATTTTTATCATTGTTTTCGTCGATTGAGAACTCAGGCTCAATGACTCAATATGATTTCTCGGCTATTAACCCGCAACTCGATGAAGTTTCAATTAAATTAGCATGGTTACAAAATGGCAACGAAGAGATGGATTGGATTATTCGCGGGGCGCCAAACGCAACAATTCCTGAATTCGATTTCGCGAGCCATTTTACATTAGCTGAAAATAATGTAGAAGATTTGTCGTTGTTAGTTAGACTTTATGCCTACCAATTTGACGGCAGTTATAGTGAGTATATGAAAACAAAAGTGGCGCGACAGTCACAATCTTCGATTGAAGCGGCAACACCGGACTTTATCAATTCAGCATATTTTAGGGTTTTTGCGCGCTATTAAAAATAACGAAAAGGTTAGCACCCTGTGCTAGCCTTCTTTTCGTCAAACACTATCAGCGTTCCATATAAATACAAGTAACTTATGACATCCAATTTCCATTGTTTTAAAACTCTTACATCAATAAATTAAATCGGCGCTATCGATATTTTCAATTTTACCTCAAGTAAACATGAGGTTTTAAAGTAACTTCATCAACTAACGCAATGAAGGAACACACATGAATAATACAAAGTTTTTAAAAGCCTTATCGGAATTATTAAACAGAACAATGGAAAGTAAATAAGGAGCGCATTATGTATTTAGAGCATGTAAATTTAGTCGTTACTAATATCAAAAACTCGCTGAAGTTTTACCGAGCAGCTTTCCCACACTGGGTTATTCGTACTCAAGGTGAAGGCACTTGGTATGGCAAAGAGCGGCGCTGGCTGCACTTTGGCGACGACACCCATTACATTGCATTGAGCGATCACGGTGAAGGAAGAATTCGCCAACTGACCGGGCATCAAGTTGGCCTTGCCCATTTTGCTTATGTAGTAAAAAATCTCGATGCGCTGATCACTCGTATGATTAATGCAGGTTTTGATGTTGATAAAGGCGATAATTCACACCCATTTAGAAAAAACGCTTACTTTATTGACCCGGATGGCTTTGAAGTGGAGTTTGTAGAATATTTAAGCGACCTCCCAAATGAACGTAACGCCGATTGATTGACTCACGTATTTTTTGGCCAAGCTAAAGAATTAGGTTTGGCCGAACGAATCCCGTTTGATTCGGTCATAGTCACTATTAGCCAGTCTGTTACCCTGTTTGAACATAAAGGAATTAATTAACGTGATACCGTCCTCACCCAACTTCAAAATCATATTTTGTTTGCTGTTATGTATATCGTCACTGCTACCTACAATGAGCTTCGCGCAACAGTATTACTCTGGCGTCAATAATATTACCTTCAATCATAGTCAATATAACAACGCCTTTGCAGGCAATGGCTTTTTAATTCGCTATAAAAATAAGGTATTTGCGGTAACTGTCAAACACACCTTGTTTGTCGCTAATACGCCTAAAATAACCTCAGTATATTTGGGTAAAGAGGTTAAAGAATGGCGCATACATCCGTTAAAAGAACCCGATAACTACGTTGTGCTCGGCGACTTAATAAATCAAAACAAAAGTGAAGCGCTAACTGAAAACATTTTAAATTCTGATTGGCTGGTTTTTGAAGTCAAACATAACAAATCAACCTTGTCCGCACTTGAACTTCGCGATACACCGCTTACGCTAGGTGAAACACTCACCGCGTATGGCTGTACTTATGCAACAACCAAAACATGTAGCCAAGATAGCTATCTTGGGACTTATCTAGGCGCGGAACCTAACCACCTTCGGATGAAAATGGCTAACCTTTCAAAAACAAGGCCTTATGGACTTAGTGGAAGCCCCGTATTGGATAAAAGTAACAAGCTCGTTGGCATTATTTCAAAATCCCTGCCTAGTCTTGACGGCAAAGGTTTTGATTCAGCACCGGCATCATTAGATTATTTATTACATATTTTAAATACATATCTTGCTGAAAAATAGTTAAAGGTTCTATGGTGTTTGACTAAAAAACACCATTTTGATTATTAATTTGTCCACCTGTAAATAAGCTATACAGGCGCATTGATACATCGAGTGCTTGAACCGCATCCCAGTGTTCAACCAAATAACCATTCTCAAGTTTCCACGTATCAATAATATTTAATCCTTTCTTATCATTACCGCGATCTTTTTCAAACAAGGTTGCATGGGAATGAGCAATAACAAAGTCACCATCAACAAAAACCTGTTTTACATCATAACTAAATTGTGGATTTCGTTTTACCAGCGTAGTTAGCGATTCAAGGACCCCCCTATGCCATCGGACATAGTACTTACTATAAACAGGGATAATTGGCCAAATCCGCTTATTCGAGGGGTTGCTGTGTTACGTTTTGGCCAAGTGTCGATAAATCAACATTTGGGTTTGTAATGCGCTCAAATACCAAGTTTATCTGCTCTAATGGCGGGCGATTTTCTAACTGTCGATAATCACTTGGTTTCATTCCCGAGTGACCTTGTTCCGCAACCACAAATGAAAAAACATAAAAACCTTCTAGACCCATTCTTAAATCACTCAAAACAACCTGACCTTGCTCAAGATAAACGCCATACAGCCCTTTCGTAAATGCTTGTAGTAAATCAATTTGCTCTGTGATTTCTATTTCATCTAGTAAATGATTATGGGTTTGAATAAATCGCATGCTCAATTGTTCAGGTGTATCGAACACTGAGGTATAAATTTCATAATGACCATTTTCCACTGTCGCAATGGTACGCCAAAGTAAGGTATTAAAAGGCGCTGGCGTGCTTTCATAGGCCTTAGCAATAATATTATTGCGCTTAAGAACACTGGTAATTTGCTGATCGATATACGCTTTCGCTAATACACTCCACAATAAGTAAGTACTACTTATGCCAAGTGCGGCAAGATTGAGGTGATATGCTTTAGATTTAAATCTGGAAAAGCAACTGACAACCCCCACCAACAATAGCGGCAAAGAATACATGGGGTCGATAATAAACACACTGGAAATACCAAATGGATAGGTTGTTAACGGCCATAATAACTGAGTGCCATACACGGTAAAACTATCAAGCAAAGCATGCGTGCTCATAATCAAAAATAATGAGGCGCTCAAGCGCCGAAACGAAATCGACTTAGCCCAGTTAAAACGCCGCAAAAATAAAGCAAAAATAGGACTTAAAATAAGCTGAACAAATAACGAATGGCTAAAGCTGCGGTGATATACAAAGTTTTCAACTGCACCACCAAAATCAATTAAAACATCCAAATCTGGTAATGTGCCAAACACCGCACCAACCAACAAAGCACGCCGACCAATTTGATTACCAAGTGCTACGTAACCAACTGCACTGCCAAGAGCGATTTGTGTGACCGAATCCAAGTGAATCCCTTTAATATCAATGTGATTTGTGTTTATAGTGACTTATTCAGAATTGAAAGTCTAATTCACAACAAAGTTGTTTCGACATTAAATTGAAAGCGTGTGCGACAGGCTTAAAAGAATTGTAGCGTCACCATAAGTTTTAAGATCTGTATCTTCATAGCCGAATGAGAGTGTCCAATCTTGCCATGTATAATTAGCCGTTAAGCGCCAATGCACATAATCACTATCACCGTCTTCCCATTGCCACTTTTTGTCGTCAAAACTATTTGAGTAATCAACACCAGCAACTAATGAGAACGAATCATTGATAGCAAACTCCTGGCTCAGCATGAGCACAGTATGGCTAGACCCTGTGCCAAAATAATCCCACGTATACCAAAAATTTAAGTTTGTCTTATCAAAATTAAACTTGGCATAAAGTTCGGCGTAATTGTAATCACTGCTTGGTGCTGCACCATGATATGTATATTGCGCAATGCCAACATCTAAATTTAGGTGCTCGCCCAGTGTCATATAATAACCTGCGTAAAAATCGGCTTCTATGTCAGTGCCTTCGTCAAAATCGACGTTAGAACCCCAAACCCCAGCATACACCCCATTTTCCATTGACCAATCAAAACTCGCCTGTAATGCCGGGTTTTCTTGTGTTTGGCTAACTCCATTAAACAAATAATCTGAGGCGAGCGATAATGTTATGGACTGGCTAGCGAGTGATAAGCTCGAGCAAAGTAATAAAAAACAACCAACATACAGTTTCATAACTTCAACCTAAATCGTTAAGCGACCTATTCAGCTTAGTCTAATAATCGACAAGAGAGAAACGAATACGAGATCAAGGTTATTGTTATAACATGTAATATTTTTTATTGAATTATAAACCAAACTTATTTGCTCTGTTTATTGAGGGCACGTTTGAAACGGGTTTTACACTCACTAACAGAATTGAAATCACTTTCAAAAGTTTAAAATGCATAGCGACACTGCATAAATACGTTCGCTAAATAACTCAGTTAAAAGGAAATATACTATGAGTAATCACAGAAACCACTACACAATTTGGTGTAAAACTCAAACTTCAGATGATTCGGCAACGGACAGTAAAGTGACCATGCGGTTATGGGGGGTTAAAGGCCGTAGTCAATTTATTCAAATAGACCGCTCCGATATCGACGATTTCGATGGTGGCGACAACAATATATATAATATTACGGGTTTTGGTAATTTGGGAGAGATTTTTCGAATTGACATAACGGTTGGCAGCGATGGCTGGCGACCAGAAAGCATTACTGTTAGATATAATGGAAATGGTCATATAACAAGGTTCACCAACTATTCAGATAAACTTATAGATAGTGAAACATTTACAATGTACGCAGATAATTTGGTGAAGTCCGAAATTCAAAATAACCTCTTCCCCCATAAAGAGGAAATTTGGTATGGATATGATTATCGGGAATCGAGCAGTTCACAATCAATTAGTCACTCTGAGTCAATGCGTATGTTATCAAAAATCACACATGACACCGAACATAACTTAAGTGTTGAAACCGGTTTTACTTTGACAAACGAGTCGACTATAGAAAGTGGTAATGGTATAGGTCCGGCAGTTAAGTCATCGATAAAAAGTGAATTTTACTCAAAAATATCAAGCGAGATAAAAAAAGCGGTTCACACTGAAAACACGTCAGAATTCACTAAAAGTTATAGCCTTACATTCACTGTTCCCGCGGCGACACTTCTACTTATAAAATACGAAGTGAATACACTTAATCGACTCGGCGAATTAACATTTTTCGACGGTTCTAAACAAAAAGTTATCGTACCAGTTTACGAAAAGTGGTCACTTTCAGAAATTCCTACAGACCGTATCGAAATACGTTCAGACAGCCAAATGAGCCAAGAGTATAGGGATCTATACAAACAAGTATTTGGTAAAGATTGGCGCGCTAAACCATATGCAAAAGTAGCCGCTTAATTTTTATTTCAATTTTTCCAGACAAGGGCTCACTGGTAAACCAGCACCCCATGCTAAAGTCGACCTGAGCCCTTCACAAAACCATGAATAAATTAAATTCAACAACTTAAAATCAATTATTACGATTGAAATAAAAACCTAAGACTGTATTGTCTATCATTGTGTTCTACCTCAATATTCCAACCGGCTCTTTTGGCAACCGCGGTTAAAATAAACATACCCACTCCCCAACCATAGTCCCCATCATCTTCTATTTTCTGCGCTACATGATTACTGAATCGTAGTTGATTTTGAGTCTGCGACACTGTCAATTGGTCATCACTGTTTTGCTGAAATTTTACCCAACCCGACCACTGGCCTGACATGATCCCGTTACTCGGTGCAGAACGTGCCCAACATTTAGTTCCGATAAAGAGTTTATCCGACAACGGAGCAATGCTGACATTGGCAGTGATTGGAATGTAAGTAACTTTAATCCGTTTATTGGTATAGCCAATGCCATTAGTCGTGCGCCTGAAAACATTAGCCTTAGGCAAGCAATTGAAGCGTACACGATTAACGGAGCCATCGCTCTCAAACAAGAACAGCTTGTGGGTTCGCTCGAAGTCGATAAAGCGGGCGATTTGATAGTCATTGAAGGGAATTTGTTTGACTTAAACGCCCAACAAATAAAAAACCTTCGCATTGACTATACGCTAGTCGATGGCGATATTGTTTATCAACGATAATGAGCGTAGCACTGCTAAAGATGAATCTGAGGTCAAATCCTAAGTTTGGCCACTATTCTCCTACACTAAAAAAAAGCAGTGTATAATTGCGAACATTCGCCCCTGCAAAAACATCGTAAACTTTTGTAAAACATTGCCTTGTAACTTTTACATACCGCGTCTAACACCAACCATCGCATCAATTTATATTCAAAAAAAACCAGTTCAAAACTAAATTCAGCGAGGACAATATGATTTACCTGATACGATTAAGTTATCTATTGTGTTTAATTATGGCGGTATCCGCCTCAGCCGAAACCAAACAAGACTTTATACAAAAATTAAAAAGCCACTATCAACACACCCAACATATTAGTGCGTTTTCGCTCAATCATCACTTTTTAAATCAACAATATCGCGACCAAAACTACTGGGATTTTAAAACGCCAAATAGAGCAATGTCGATAAGAACAGTTGAGGTCGACTTTGCCCGTAAGCATTTTTACGATAACGATATATTGTATTTCCCTGGCGGTTTATTATTTGATCGAGTTCAGTTTCAAAATGATGAGGAGAGTTATTATTACGAAAAAACCGGCGTATTTTTAGGCAAAGGCGTCATTAAACAGGGAATGAATCGATTTGATATTGCAACTCGCTATCTTGTCATGAAACTTGATTTTTTAGCAGTCCGACCGCTAATAAGCGAGCAAAATATCCAGCAGAATATTAAATTCATTACAGATCAAAAATCAGCAACAACAACGCTTATTCATCACACCAACGACAACACTATAGACTATACATTCAGCAATGCCCCACTTCGTTTACTCTCAATTAACCATCGACCGCTTAATGGTTTTTTTGAATATGAAGACTACCAAACCACGCGTGGTATAAACTATGCGCGGGTTGTCCACCAATACTATGACGGTGCAACAATTCCAAATTACATTACGTATAACGACAGCTTTTATATTATTGAACGTGTTGACCCAAATCACTTAAAACTACCCCGAGGATATAATGTTGAGATGCCGCGCGGAGATGGTATTTTGACTGCAAATAAAATCGGTGAGGATCTGTATTTAGTGACTGATTCAGCAGGGCTACGTAACAGCCTAGTAAAAATCACTGGCAATGACATAACATTATTTGGCGCAAGTTCCAGTGAACGCACAGCGCGCAAAGTTCTCACCTTTGTTACAGATCACTTTCCAACTAAAAAAATCACATCAGTTCACGTGTCGCACCCGCATGGCGATGAAATTGCTGGTCTCGCTTTATATGCCGATAGAAATATTGAAATTTGGGCAGATGAATACACCATATCTGGTATTAAGGCCTACCAAAAATTTGCCAAAAACATTGATTCATTTAAATTTAGAGCGATAAAACACGAACAAGAAATTAATGAGATCCAATTTTATGTACTCGAAACTATGCATGCTAAACGCCAAAGCTTCGTTCACTTCGAAACAGCTGGTATTATTTTTCAATCAGACTTTTTACATATCCCATTTGATAACACCATTGCAACAGTCATTCCGAATTACACCCGTACGTTTATCGATTTTATTCGTACTCATAAGCTCAAATATCACCGCATTGTCGGTAGCTACGGCAACAACGCGATATCGCTGGATGTAGTCAATAAAACCTACGGAGCGCTGATGTAATAATCAATAAATTCAAGCTCGGAGTCACTATGCAGATTTTGTGACTCCGATCAAAAATAAGTTGATTAAAAGCGATAATGAATTTGTGCAAACGCCATTTGCATATCCGCATCGAGATCGACGCTTGCAACTTTAACAACGAAAGACCAACGTTTGTTAAATCGATATTGGCCACCAACGCTCATAAAAAGAGCGGAATCGCGTCCATCTTGTAATGTATCATCACCCACTCCATCGATTGGACTCAGTATTTCATCAATATCAAGATCGACACTTTTACCGCCTAATTCTGCAAACACGTTCAAGGTATCATTAATAGGATAGTGACCTTTTACACTTAAGCTTAACCCTAACCCTTTCATTCCTAACTCTTTATGATCACCAAGGTTAAACACGCTGAGTTCCGTACTGATATAGTCTGAGAATTGGTAGCCGACTAAGGCATTTGCGCCTAGTTCCGTACTTGATTTATTTTGTTCTTCCGCCGAAATACTGGCAACACCAAAGCCCGCGTATAGACCGTCGTTCGTGCCAGTTGCATACGAATTTGAAGAAATAACTAACATAGCACTGGCCGCAAGAGCAATTTTTGACTTGTTTAGGTACATGATTTTTATCATTATTATTTTAGATTAATAACTATATAAGCGATTTACCTACATTGCCAAATTAATCGTTTCAATTAGCAGCTTGGTTATTTACTATAAATAAAATTGGTTTTGAGAAACATCTATGAAAAAATGCGCTTTTCTATCCATGGATTCATTAGCTGGCTTTGAAGTTTATGATAATCTCGTTGAGCCTTATTTAAATAAATACGGCGTAGAGGTTGATACAGTATCGTGGCGGGACCCATCAATTGATTGGAACAGCTATGACATGGTTATTATTCGCTCGCCATGGGATTATCAAGATGCGCCTGAAGCGTTTTTAAATACATTACGGACAATTGAGAAAAGCAGTGCAAATCTTGAGAATTCACTTACGCTTGTGCATTGGAATATAGATAAAATCTATTTAAAGCAATTATACAATGAGGGGATTTCTGTTATTCCAACTAAATGGCAAGAACGTCTCGCCGACACTCCACTGTGTACTGCAAAAATCAAAACTTATTTTGAATTTTTTCAAACCACAGAAATTGTTCTAAAGCCGCGCATTAGTGCCAATGCTGACAATACATTTTGGCTAAAAGCGGACCAACACATTAAAATAGACAAACTCAATAAAGCCTTTGCCGACCGCGACTTTATGGTACAACCTTTTGTGCCAGAAGTTGTTAATTCGGGTGAGTATTCACTGTTTTATTTTAATGGCAATTTCAGCCACGCGATATTAAAAACACCAAAGCGCAATGACTTTCGCGTACAAGAAGAACATGGCGGACGCTTGCAAGCTATTACTCCATCAAACGAGCTGAAAAACGCAGCGCACAAATGTATGTTAGCAATAAAAAAACAACATGCTATGCCACTCTACGCCCGCTTAGATCTTGTCGAATTCGACGGAGAGTTTAGGATTATGGAAGCAGAATTAATAGAACCATCGCTGTATTTTAATATGGATGGTAACGCTCCAAAACAATTCGCCGATGCGATTATGGCTCGCCTTAGTAAAGAGTAAGCTCAAGAGTGGGTTTTAAATAAACTTTAAACAGGTTAATGTCGTCGATTTACCCAAAGCGTTAGGGTTTCGTAAAGCGTATTTTGTTCAATTGGTTTGCTTATGTAGTCGTCCATGCCGGCGTCGAGGCATTTTTGTTTGTCCCCCTGCATTGCATTTGCTGTCATGGCGATAATCGGAATAGTTACAAAACTATCACCCGCTTCACCCTCTCTTATTCGTCTTGCAGTTTCATAACCGTCCATTTTAGGCATTTGACAATCCATAATCACAATAGAATACACAGCTTGGTTTGACTTAAGTTGTTCAAGCGCATCAACCCCATTTACTGCGACCTCAGCAGAGATCCCCATGTTTTCAAGTATATTGAGCGCAACCATCTGATTAACTGGGTTATCTTCAACAAGGAGTACACGAATATCGTTAAATTTTTGCGTTTTACGTGATTTATTTAACCCTGAACCGATTTCATCCACTTGCTCGTCGTTAGCATGTTGCTGCGATTGAACCTGTTTAAAGATGCTTGTTAGTCCGTTCGGTGTGATTGGTTTGGCAATACACGCATCAATGCCTCTTGCACGGCGCGCATCGTCGTCAAATTCTAGATTAATCGGGATCATGAGTACCTTCTTCGCTGTACTCGTTTCGCTTTGAAGTGAATTTTCACCCAATAAAGCATGATTGATTAGAGCAACATCATAATCATTTTCAGCACTTTCTAGAGATGTAACAACGTCATTAAAGCTCGAAACGATCGCGACCTGACAACCCATACTTACCAATTGCTCACATAAAATAGCGCAATGCACTTGATTCGAATCGGCAATAAGTATCTTGCTCGATTCCCATAAACTGCTATAAGTGACAAACATTTCGAATTCACTCTTTTTAACTAAGCAGGTGACCTTAAAGCAGCTTCCCTTGCCGACTTGACTCGTTACGCTAATATCGCCATCGAGTAAATTGCTTAGTTTTTTCGCAATACCTAAGCCCAGTCCCGTGCCGCCATATTTACGTGTAGTCGAGGCATCACCTTGGCTAAATGCATCAAATAAATGAACTAATTTATCGTCTGCGATGCCAATACCAGTATCCGTTATCTTGCATGTGAAGGTATAGAAACCTTGTTGCACGGATGGACTTAGTTCAGCCCAAATCGTAATTTGGCCGCGTTCAGTAAATTTTACTGCGTTACTTAAAATATTGGTTAAAATTTGCCTAATACGATTTGGGTCTGAGTTAATGAGGGTTTTTGATATTGATGTAATATCTAAATAAATTTCAACATTTTTTAGTTGTGCTTGCAGTGCTAATGATTCTGTCAGTTCCTCTAATAATCGGCGTATATCAAAATCAATGAATTCAAACTCCATACGACCCGCTTCTATTTTCGAAAAATCGAGAATGTCATTGATAAGTGAAAGCAGTGACTTTGCACTGGAACTTGCTATACGAACCCGATGCGTATGCTCTAACGGTAAATCACTATCTCCGAGTAGCTGCAACATGCCTAATACACCATTCATCGGCGTTCTAATCTCATGACTCATATTCGCTAAAAATTCAGACTTTAATTGGGTGGCTTCTTCGGCTTTTCTTAAAGCGAGTTGTAAATCTTGGGCTTGCGCTTCTAAGGAAGCTGTTTTTTCGGCAACTTGCTCTTCTAATGCCGTAACAAAGTTTTTTTGCTTAATTATTTCACTGCGTTGTATACGTGTTCGAAGATAAATCGTTCCAAACACAATTAACCCGCTAATCGTCGCATAGATAATATATGCCCACCAAGTTTTCCAAGGCGAAGGTGCAACATGCAGATTAACCGAGAGTATATTGTCACTCCATAGACCATCACTATTGGTTGCTTTCACCATCAGCTTATAACTACCACCATCCAAGTTAGTAAATGATGCCGTGTTGCGGTTACCCAACTCTATCCAGTTTTCATCAAAACCATCAAGCTTGTAGGCGTACCGATTTTTATTTGGCAAACTAAAATCAAGCACTGAAAATTCAAATGACACAAAGTAGTCAAAATGAGACAAGTCAATATCTGTTATATAAGAGTATGGCTTGGCTAATTTTATTGTTTGGCCCATCTTGCTGAATCCAGTTAAAACGACATTAGGTGCTTTTATCTGATTTCCTTCTATTTTTGTTTCAAAGTATTCAACGCCACGCCGACTGCTCGAAAACAAAACATCATTTGTTCCCTTAACTAAACTATTTGCATAATAATTTGAACCGAGTATGCCTTCACGACCGTCGTAAGTGACAACTTCATCAGTGATTGGATTAAGTTTTGAAATGCCTTTATTTGTGGTTAGCCATATGTTGCCGTCTTTATCATCAACAATAGACCGTATAAGTGACGTCGGTAAGCCATTCAATGAACTGTAGTGCTTAAATGTTTGTGTTTCCGGTTGGTAAAGATTTAACCCTTTTTGGGTTGCTATCCATATCGCGCCATTACTCGCTTGGTAAATATCTTGCACAATACTACCAAGTAAACTTTTTTCATTTGCTTCATCCATTTTGAAAGTTTGAAACTGCTGTTCAACGCTAGACCAAAAACTGATCCCATCGCCCGTACCAACCCAAACATCGCCATTTGCATCCGTCATAATTTTGAGTATTTCAAGATGTGTAAGGCCATCCCTTTCACCTAAATGTTGAAACGTATGCTGCTCTGTATCATAGAGGTAAACGCCGTTTTTATAAGTACCTATCCATAAGTTATTACGTCTATCTAGTGCAAGCGCCCTAAGCTCTCTAAATTGCCGATAATTTTCTGCGGTAGTAGGGTATCTTATTATTTCTACCTGTTTCGTTTTTAAATTAGCCTTGGCCAAGCCGTTATCTTGTGCGACCCACAAAATATCACTGCCTTGCTGCTGCAATACAGGCTTCTCGACTGCAAAGCTGCTTTTTAATCCGTTTTCTTCATTAAAAACAGGGGGCAATAGAAGTACTAACTTTTGCTGGGATACCGACCATCGGTGTATCGCTGATGTTGCCGAGGCTATCAAGATATCCCCGCGATGATCAGCAACAATGCCATTAGGTGCACTTAACATGGCACTATTGATTGATTTAAAGTGTCGCTGAGGTGTTAAACGAAAGATGCCATGTACTTCATTAGTCAACCAAAGCACTCCATAGTTATCTTCAAAAATAATACGGAACCCTTTGTCATAGCCCAATTCTAATTTTTCAAGTTTGTCACTAATACTCTCGTAACGATATATGCCTGTTGCAGTGACAAACCACACAAACCCAGCACTATCTTCAATCATTGAGTTAACTTGCCCAAGCGCACTGCCGTCAGTGGCCACTACAGATTCGAATTCTCTGCGTGCGGAGTCAAAAATAAATGGCCCTTTTTGAGTCGCAACATAAAACAGGCCGCGAGATGTTTTTAATAAGCTGCGAATTTCATTGGCACCCGTCGGGGTCTTATTTTCAGGTTCTGGCAAAAAATGACTGAATGTTTTATGTTTTTTATTAAATAAATTTAAACCAAAACTTGTCGCAACCCACAGGTTATAATCGTCCGCATCTGCAATATCCCAAATGCGGTTGTGTGATAAACTTGTTGGCTGATTATCAATTTTTGCAATGTGTTCAAACTGATTGTTGCCGATATAACGGTTTAAGCCACGGTCATAACTGCCTAACCAAACTACTCCTGTTTGGTCATGCAATAATGATTGAATACGATTCGACGAAATAGATTCAGGACGCGCAGTAGTATGAATAAAATTTTCAAACTGGCCGGTTTGTGGATCATATAAATTCGCGCCCCCGCCCCACGTTCCAATCCAAAGTTTGCCGGTGCGGTCTAACATTAAGTTTCCGGCGTCATTGTGCGATAATCCATTTTCGCTCTTTTTGTCGAACTCAAATGTGACGACCTTACGTCCGTCAAAACGCATCACGCCATTTTCGGCAGTACCAAACCACAAAAAGCCTTGTTTATCTTGGATAATTGAATAGATTTCAGATGATACAAAGCCGTCTTCAGCAGTTAATTTTTTAACTGAATATTCATTAATTAATGATGATAACGCTTCGCTACAATGTGTGACACCAACCGTAAAGCCGAGCACGACCAAAGTAACCTTGCGCAAAAAAGACAAGAACTTATTTATCATATAAAATCTAAAGCAAAAACACCCGTCACAACGCATTTCTCATGATATGTTTATACTGTAGTTTATATAATCCGTTATACAAATAAGTAACTCTATGCGTGCGATCCTAATTCAGTAATTCGCATTCACGAAATTATCAGTCCACAAGTAAGGACACGCAACATGAACGCCACACTTAGAAAGATAGAGTTGCTGCAAAATATGAGATTTGTGCCATGATTTTAAAATCAGTGTGATTATTTTTATAAATATAGAGTGAAGGTCTTAAAAGCAATGAGAGTGTGGTTCCTTATTACTTGTATTTCCCTTTTCAATTTGGTGTGCCCTTTCATTGCGCTTGGGAATACAAACACACCATCAATTAATTGGTATACCGAAGACTATCCTCCGTTTAATTATCTTGAGGAAGAAGAAATAAAAGGCATCGCGATTAAAATCTTAAAAGCAACCTATCAGCAATTAGACTGGCCACTTGCCGAACATACTATTTCTCTTACCCCCTGGGCACGCGTTTATCGCACATTACAAAAAGATGCCAATGCCTGTGTTTTTTCTATCGCCTATACAGAAGAGCGCGCGAAACTGTTTAATTTTATTGGGCCCGTAATGCCCATTACAGTCGCCATAATTGGCCATGCAAGTTCATCTATCAATGAAGTGCAGCTAAAAACCGACTCAACATTACGCTACGGAGTCGTTAAAAATGACATTGGGCATCAGCTACTTAAACAATATGGTATTCCAGAAGCCCAATTTGTGTATCTCAAAACAGGTTTTGAACTCGTAAAAATGATTGAACAAAACCGCGTTGATTTAATCGCTTACGGCGATATTATCGCACGCTACCAGTTTACGCGTGCCAACATTAATCCAGTAAACTTTAAAATTATTAAGCCACTGTTAAATTCTACATTGGGTTTTGCGTGCAATAAAAAAGTGCCACAGAATATAGTGATGACACTTGATCAAACCATACGGCAAGTCGTAGAACAAAACCCGCTTATTATTCAAAATCACTAAAACTAGCCGCTGGCGAGGTGTTCTGCTAGCCCGAACTCAGTGCTGTTATTAATCATATTGGCGCCTTACACCTTGCTAATTCTTTTTTTGAAAACAAATCACAATCGCAACCACCAAAACTAAACTTGAAAATAAAATAGATCCCATAACCGAACTATCAACCAGTACCCCAGCGACGAGTGCACCAATTGATGCCAGCGTAATTTTAAATGCGGCCACCCACATATATATTTGTGATGCTCCTTGCTTAGGCGCATACTCAGTTCTCGCCGCTAACGTAATGGCAAAAAAGATTGAATTAATCACGCCGCATAGCCAATACCCCACCAGCGCCATATTAAATGACCAACTAATAGCAATAAAAAACAAACTCAGCATTAGCAGCAACCCCACGTTTCTAAGCAGTATTAGTGCATCTTGTTTAAGTGGTTTAAGCATCAAGATGAGTGCACCACAAATACAACCAATGCCATATAGTGTTACCAAATATGCCCCTGCTTCTTGCGATAAGTTCCAATTCAAAGCCAAATAGACAGCGATAACAGGCAATGCCGCCACACTAAACGAAGCACTCCCTGTCATAACTAAAGTACGTAATAGTGGTTTTGATAAATACAGTATGCTGATTGCCCGCTTAAAACTCAGCTGCTGCTTGTTTTTATTCGCCTTTTGTCTTGCATGGCGCGACAAATTAATGCAAATCAGTGCAGCTAAGATTGGCAAGCACATCAAAATACTGATTGTATATGACGTCGAAAACCAAGCTGTAAACACAGCAACACTCATCGGCCCTAGCGTTAGACCAAGGCCATAAGTCAAGGTGTCCCAATTTTGCGCGCGGCGCCGGGCAAGGCTGTCGCTACTTACTAAGGTCATTAATTGCGTACTTAATCCCCCCATTAGAAACGAGCTACACGCACCGCATATCAATAAACACACTATTGAAATGGCGATATATTGGCCAACAAAGCTCACAATAGCGAGTTGAAAAAAAAGCACAAATAATAAACTCGCAAGAGCGATTAACCTGAAGGGTTTGCATGCTTCATCTAGCCATTTACCATAAAGCGGGCCAAATAAGTGAGGGAACGTAATACATGCGGCAAAAAGCCCTGCAACCTTGCCCTGTGCGCCGTGTTCACTAGCTAATAAGATCACTGATACCGTTGCAGCTCCGGTCGCCATTCGCGCAAATACGGCTGCAAGCACATATTGCATAAATGGCGTTATCCTGTTAATAAAAATTGCTAATTTAAGATGTTGAGTGTTCACGAAATTAACTCAATTGCAGACGTTCAAGCAATGCTTTTAAAACAATCTGATCTTCCTCAGGAATTGGCATAAGTGGTGCAGGTAAGCAGTTACCGTCGCACAACCCAAGTATTTTCGATGCCGCAGCCATGACACGCAAGCCTCCACCATTACGTGCAAACAATTGCCATAACTCATCTAAATTTGGCTGTTGTAACTCACTTGTCGTTACAACATTTGATTGCACAGAATGAATAATTTGCTTAACCAGATTCGGAAATAACCCGCCAATGACTGATAACCACAGATCACAACCCGCAGCCATTCCTGCTGCACCATACATATCGCCGCTCACACCAATGCCAACATGTTGCGGCACCAACTTACGTAATGTCGCTAATCGCGTTGCTCCTTGCTCTGTCGCAAACGGCATTCCTGGGACTTTAATTGATGCCACATTCGGCAACTGAGTAATGCGTCTATAGAGCTCATCGCTAAATGTAAAATTAGTACAACGTGGGTTTTCGTATACGCAAAGAGGCACCGAGAGTTCTTTCGTCACCGATTGAAATAATGAATAAACCTCGCTCTCATTGAGTGGATGATATGACACCGGCGCCAAGAGTACCGCGTTAACGCCCGCTTTTTGCGCTGCTTCTGCATTTTTAAGTACATCGATGGTTCTAAGCGACCCGATGCCAGCCATTACTGGTATATCACCTGCCATCGCAACTGTTTTTTGTGCCACGCTTGTTAATTCATCGCGTGATAAATAAGGATATAGTCCGGTTGAGCCCATCGCACAAATCGAGTCAACTTTAGCCGTCACTAAATTATCCAGCAAACGTTCAAATGCTGAAAAATCAATTTTGTCATTTTTAAAAGGGGTGAGAGGAAACGCACTTAAACCAGTAAACATTTGAGCTCCTATTTGTGTAGAATGTAACACATTAAATAAAAAGACAAGTTGCACCACAACTTTGTCACAAGACATTAAATATATTGTCATAGGACAAAAATGAAAGTCAAGATATTAGGTGGATCTGCAATCGAAATTTTTGATTCGATCCGACAATTAACCAATGATGGTCAACTCCAGCCGGGCGATAACTTGCCGTCAGTAAGGGAGCTGGCACAGCAACTTGGTGTTAACAGAAATACCGTATCTGCCGCGTATCAACGCTTGACCAAAGCCGGTATCGCTATTACACAAGGCCGTTTGGGCACACGTATTTGCCAACGTAATAATGCCGGTGAACAAGAAGGTAAGACTGAAACTAGCTTATTCGATTTAGCCGATGGCAGTCCAAAACGAGAATGGTTACCCGATTTAAACCAAGTTGCTGAAAAAACACACTTTAACCAGTTTTTGTACGGTGAAGCGCCCATTTTAAGTCGTATTATTGAATACGGTAACGCATGGTTTTCACCGACCTGCCCGGCCAATTTTTCGATCACCTTGTGCAATGGCGCAATTGATAGTTTGGAGCGACTAATGGCGGCACATTTAGTGCCGGGAGACACTGTCATCGTTGAAGATCCTTGCTACATAAGCTCAGCAAATGCCATTCGCCTGGCTGGTTTGCAAGTGATGGGCGCCAACGTTGACGAACAAGGCCTTTGCCCAAAAGCTCTTAAAACTGCCCTTGAAAAAGGCGCTAAAGCAGTTCTTATCACACCACGTGCACACAATCCAACAGGCGCAAACTTAACAAAAGAACGTGCACTGCAACTAAAAGCAGTACTTCGCGACTACCCTAATGTACTGGTAATGGAAGATGATCATTTTGCACTACTTGCAATTTCTGAGCATCATTCAGTGATCCCTGAAACCACCCGGCACTGGGCCGTTTTTCGCTCGGTATCCAAAGGGCTTGGCCCCGATTTACGCATGGCGTTCGTCGCCGCCGACAGTGAAACAATACAACGCATTAATACACGTTTAGCGCCCGGCATGTCATGGGTCAGCCGCGTGTTGCAATCACTCGTTTTCACCTGCCTCACTGAAAAAATATTTCAGCAACATCTAGAAAAAAGCAAAAAAAGCTGCGAACTGCTTCGAATTAACGCTATAAAAGCGCTAAAACAACATAATATCCAAGTAAACACAGTCACTGATGGACTTAATATATGGATCCCTGTCGGCGGTGATTGTAAGGCAGCTGCCTACGAGTTATCACGTAAAGGATGGTTAGTGCGCCCCGGAACAAGTTTTGATATTAAGCGCACATCACAGGCTATTCGCGTCAGTATTCAAAACTTAGATGAAGAATCAGCGAACAAATTTGCTGACGACTTAGCATCGGTATTGACTAAAAATTAATACAACAAAAACATAACCTGCTTTTGGGCAGGTTATGTTTTTACAAAAATCGTGCCTTGAAGATAATCGGCAGCACGCCCTGTGAGTATCACTCTCTCACCTTCGACTTGGCATTCTACCCGTCCTGTTCGCTTCGAAAGTTGCAGCCCGACTAAGGTTGTTTTTGTCAGTTGTTCACTCCAAAATGGCGCAAGTTCGCAATGGGCAGAGCCCGTCACCGGATCTTCATCGACTTTCAATTTCGGAAAAAAGCAGCGACTCACAAAATCAACGTTATCGCCTGGTGCAGTAATAACAACACCGCGAAGATCAAGCTGCGATAATTTTGCAAAATCAGGTTTCACTGAACGAAGTTCCGCCTCACTTTGCAAAACAACAACATAATCAAATGCAGACAGCACTTGTTTTGGTGTCACTCCGAGACCATCAACAAGTGCACTCGGAACCGCTACCGGTGTTGGCATGCTCGCCGGAAAATTCATACGATAACGTGCCCCGACCTTCTCAACCACAAGCTCGCCACTTCGGGTCTGAAACTCAATTTTTTGACCCATAAAGTCAAGTTTTGTAAAAAGAACATGCGCAGTCGCGAGCGTCGCATGACCACACAAATCGACCTCATTTTCAGGAGTAAACCAACGCAGAGAAAATGCGTTGTTTTCGGCAACAAAAAACGCTGTTTCCGATAAATTATTTTCTTCTGCTATTTTTTGCAATACCTCATCTGGCAGCCATGAGTCTAACGGGCATACCGCCGCTGGATTACCTTCAAAAACATTTTCGGCAAAGGCGTCAACTTGATAAATACGTAATTCCATTTTTTTCCTTTATTATGTGATACTGACTCATTACTTAGCGCTAAAACTCAGCAACTGGCCATTTTTTTGTTAAGAGCTTCGTAAAATCGCTATGTTAATTTCGCTACAAAGAGGTATTGCTACTCTTTTCAAGCAACACATCACGACCCAACAACTCGGTTTTTTCCTTGGTGTTTCGCTGTATACATGTTTTGGTCGGCAATACGAATAAGGTCTTCTGCATTTATGTCATCATTTTGATAAAAAGCAACGCCGAGACTTGCGCTAATTGCAACCGTTTGCAATACGCCCTGCCCGTCTTTAACTTGGTATTCTCGAGCAATGAATTCCACCGCCTTTTGTGCCAGCAACAAGGCGTCATCGCGGTTGTTTATTTGCGGTAGACAAATTAAAAATTCATCACCACCCAAACGCCCGACTGTGTCTGACTCTCGAAACGTTGATTTTAGGCGCTTTGCGACCTGTTTTAACAACTCATCCCCAGTACCGTGACCGTAGGTGTCATTGACCGCTTTAAACCCGTCTAAGTCGATAAACATCACGGCCATGAGCATGCGCTCTCGTTTAGCAAATAACAAGGCTGAGGTCAGTTTTTCTTTCGTAAGCCAGACTGAAGGGAGTTTCGTTAACGGATCAAAGTGGGCAATTTTCTTAAGCGCTTCTTTCGTTTGTTTGAGCTCTTTTATCGTGTCATAAAGTTCAGTGACATCATATTCAGTGACTAAAAATATATAATCACCATTAAGAGGATGGCGACTAATACGTATATCTACATTATGACGGCGCACTCCGCGATTAGTTGCCATTAAATGTTCACGGCTACCGCCTTTATGATCATTAGCTAATAATTGACGCTTCTTTCCCTCCACAGGAGTTATAAAACGCACTGCAAAGTCACTGTGTGACTCACTTCCTTTTGGGTTACCATACCACTGTGTAAATGCAGGGTTTTCATACAATCTTTTACCTGTCATATCATAACAACTCACCGCAACAGCGGTATAGCGCATTGCCTCTGCGAAAAGCAAATTCTCAGGTTGCTCATTAACATCCATTTGCTCACTAATAAATGCAATGATACCGCGATGCTTGTGAGGTCCAAGTAACACCGCAACATGGCGCATCAACATCACTTTCGGTTCGCCGTTCGGATAGGTTGTCCAAGGATCGTGCGTTAGACCATCAAGTGTCGCTTTAACAAACGTTTGCTCAGTCCGTTTGCGCGCACCTTCTGTATCACCCGACAAGTCTTTATCAACCAGCTCTTGCACTGTTTTCAGACCCCAAAAGTCGAGCGCTTTATTATTACCCCACCAAAATCCATGCCGGTCTAAATCGAATACCCAAATGGTATCTGGTGAAAAATTAAAGCCACCTAATTCATGTGGCGATTCAATAGTAGGCAAATGCTCAACAGCGATATCTTGGTACAAATGGAATTCCCAAACTTCAAAGAGGGTGCACTCCGATAATAGTCCGGGACTGGGGTGAATTTCAATGACTAGACGAGTTTTGACAGATTCTCACACACACCGAGTCAAATATGCCAACTATTTTGATTGTACTCGCACGTGACGCTTTAATATTCGTTGGCTCTCAATAACAACTTTCGGTTTCTTGCGCCATTGCCATAATAAATCTTGCGCCTGCTTATAACTTTTCTTTAAATCAACTATCGGATAAGGATAGTCAGCCCCTAAAGTAACGTTATACATTAGCATTTCCATTTCGGACAGTTCCCATGGGCGATGAATCAACGGGGCTGGAACCTCTCGTAATTCCGTAACCCATTTTCTAACAAAATCACCACTGGGGTCTTTTTCTTCTCCTTGTTTAACTGGGTTGTAAATGCGAATCGTATTTATCCCTGTCACGCCAGCTTGCATCTGAAACTGACTGTAATGAATACCTGGCTCGAAATCTAAAAATAAACGGGCTAAATGGTGTACGCCTGAGCGCCAATCAAGTGCCAGGTGATGGCATAAAAAACTCACGAGCATCGCTCGCATTCGAAAGTTAATATATCCGGTTGCAATAAGACAGCGCATACAAGCGTCCACCATAGGAACCCCTGTATTGCCCGTTTGCCATGCGTTTAGCCGAAGTGCTGCAGGCTCACCTTCACAACGTGGCAAATCATCATATCCCATATTGATATGCTTGAATTCCATTTCGCATTCACTTTCAAATTTTTGTATAAAATGACAGTGCCAATGAAGTCGTGAGCAAAACGCAACTAAACTTCGACGCCATCCCGGCGCTTGCCAATGAGCCAACACACTTTGATATATTTGTCTCAAACTCACATTACCCCAAGCCAAGTATGGCGACATTCGCGAACAATGTATCTTACTCAACATCGGACTCGATAAATTATAGGCATAGTGTTTACCGCGTTCGAGATAGAAATCCTCAAGCACTGACATAGCAACGGTTTCACCGCCTTGCTGAAACGTCGAATTGGCCATTTTTAACTTCGCTTTAACAGATCCAAGTCGACATGCTAACCGTTCATTATAAAACCAGTTAACACCTGCTAAGTCTGTATCAGCACAGGGTGCACGCATCGTCACTTGCCAATTGTTATCCCAATTTTCACGATTACTAATGCCACGTTGCACCGCGCCTGATGGCGCTTCAAACCACACGATTGCGTGTTTTTTACACCAGTTAGAAATCTGTCTATCGCGTTGAAAGGTATTATTTAAGCCAATCTCCTGATGAGAGAACAAAGCGCCAATACCATATTCTTTCGCAATTAGTTCGAAGCTTTGTTCAGCACTTTCAGTCGATACCCAAAGCGATGCTTGGGGTATACGAGTTAAAATGTCTTCCAATGATTCAATTACAAACTGCCAATGACGCTGCGTGTAATGGGGATCGCTCAGTAACATAGGTTCAAAAAAATAGACTAATAAAACAGGTAACCCCGACTCAACCGCTTTTACAAGCGGCATGTGATCTTGCAATCTTAAATCTCGTTTTAGCCAAACAATCGCAACACTCATTCAATCTAAATCCTATGTAAAAACGTATAGCAGGAGTTACTGCGAGCTATCGTGTGTTTTGACACAAGCATGGCTGGTGACTCTCATATTCAAACTTTGTTAACTCTTTGCTTTACGTTTAAATACGCGAACAAGTTCAAATATAGTGAAGATATAGTAGGTGCGATATCACCATGCGCTTTTTGAATGAATAAAAATTGTTGATAAAGTACAACCTATTGCGCTTATAAAAGTAAACACAAAATGAAACGACTATTACCATTAGAAATAGGAAAAAAAAACCTAAAAAATAGACTTGTAGTGCCGCCTATGGCCTCTCAAACTGCAACTACAGAAGGTTACGCAACAAATCAAACCATCGCCCACTATGAATCTTTATGTCAATCAGGTGCGGGTCTTGTTATGGTTGAATACAGCTTCGTCGATATCTCGGGTCGCAGCGAACCAAACCAACTTGGTGCGCATAGCGATAACTGTATTCAAGGTATAACGAAAATTGCTTCTGCGATTCATAAGCAAGGTGCACTGGCAGGTTTTCAATTGACCCATTGTGGTGGTAAGGCGCAACTTGATGTATGTCCAGACCTGCAAGCTCCAGCAGGAGTGACTGTACCAGCGTATGACCGCGAACTGCCTAAGCCTCGCACTATGTCCGTTGATGACATCCAACATTGGCAAGATTCGTTTATTTTAGCTTCACAACGTGTCGCACAGGCTGGCTATGATTTTGTTGAGCTTCATTGTGCCCACGGTTACGGTTTAAACCAATTTCTTTCACCAATAACAAACCAACGAACTGATCAGTATGGCGGCAACCTTCGTAATCGTGCTAAGTTGGTTGTTGATATCATTAAAGGAATAAAGAAAACAACAAACCTCAGTGTGATGACGCGCATACCCGGGCAAGACTTATACCCCGGAGGGTTAAATCAAAATGATATCGTTTCGGTATGCCATTTATTAATCGACGCGGGCGTCGATGTAATCGATGTATCGTCCGGTATTGGAGGATGGAATCGTCCCAAAGATAGACGTGGCGAAGGTTTTCTGGTTGCAGAAGCGCATTACCTCAAAAGCGCAAATTTAGCTGTGCCGATTATTGGTGTTGGCGGTATTGAAAGTACTAAATACATTGAACATGCATTAAGCAATAATTACTTAGACTTAGTTGCTGTTGGCAGAGCAATTCTCAAAGGGCCACTTGAGTTTAATAAACACTTCAATTCCCACCTCGATTTATCTTCATAATAAACATAAAAAAGCGACGCTTTATTTGGCGCCGCTTTGTCTCCATAACAAATCTAATTTAGTTCATGCTAATAGGTGCACCTTCTGTCCAAGGACCACCCGCATCGATAACTGCTTTTTGTAGTGCTGGGATCAGTGACTCATACAACACATTAATTCGTTTACTGACCGTCTCTAAACCTTCAAGTGCATAACCAAACTGCTCTTTGTGCTGTTTCGTTGGTCCATAATTCGACCAAGCAGCTGACATTGCATAGCCTAGGCGACTTGAAATATTGGCTGGTTTTGCTCCTTTACGATTTTGTGATTTAAGGCCATATAACGCTAAATTAATTGCGTTAATTTCAGTTTGAATCTCGCCATACTGAGTTTCAAGCACTTGAATGTTGCTTGGCGTGTTAGAAATCGCAATGCGTAACGCTTTCATCGTCTTTTCAGCACCTTTTAAGGCTGAATTTAGTGCCGCTGTGCGTTGCTGCGCTGCCACAATTTGTTTACCAAATTCAAGTACTGCCTCGTCTGAATTGTTTTTCAGTGCAGCTTGGTAAATCGCTTGTAATTCAAACTCAACAGGCTCAGCTAATTGAGTGACAGCACTGCCCTCACGCTTATATAGAGTTGCACTATAAGTACCCGGTGCTGCCATAAGCGAACTGCCATAAGGCTTGCCTTTTACAACTGCCGCAGTTTTGCTATATGTCATATCCCATGTAATACGATGTAAACCTTTTGAAGTCTTACCATTTACGCGGTTAATAACATTACCTGCGGTATCTTTAATCTCAATGTAAACTGCAGGTTTCGCTTCTTGGTTTTCTTTCTCAATTGCTTCCCACGTTGGATATTTCGGATACTTTTTATCTTTCACCATTTTCTTTTCGGCTTTTTTACGCTGCTGTTTTAACGTAGTTAAACCATCTTTAAGGAAATAGGTTAACGTTGCACCGTGAGCCGGGTTTTTCGCTGAAAAGCTATCATTACCATCTGTGTTAGTATGATTTCGATCTAACTTAAACCATTTCACAGGACGACTTGGCGCAAAAAGTAACGCGTCTTCTTCCATTGCTTTTTCCGTCAGCTGACGAAGCGGTGCATAGTCATCGAGAATATAAATACCGCGGCCAAATGTTCCTGCAACGAGGTCATTTTCACGGCGCTGTATTTTAACATCGCGCGTTGAAATCGTTGGCATACCGCCATTAAGTTCTAGCCATTTTTTACCGCCATCGACACTGAAGAAAATACCAAACTCCGTACCAATAAAGAGTAAGTCTTTATTCACGTGATCTTGTACGATACGCCAAACAAGGTGTTTGTCGGGAATCGTTTTAGCCAGTGATTTCCATTTTTTACCTAGGTTTGTTGATTTAATTAAATAAGGTTTAAAGTCGCCTTCTTTGTGGTTATCAAGCGCGACATATACTGTATTTGGATCAAATAAGTCAGCGCGAATATCATTAACGTAGGCGTTCTCTGGAATTCCCTTTACTTTTTTAAGGTCAATTTTCTTCCAATTTTTACCGCCATCGGTTGATACTTGAATCAAACCATCATCGGTGCCTACCCATAAAATGTTTTCATCAACAGGGCTTTCTGCAAAGTTTGCGATAGTGTGAAAATTTGACATCGCATATAAATCCCAGCCAGCTTCAACAGACCAAGTACGGCCCATCATCGGCATGTGCATACGATTACCGTCTTTGGTCAAATCTCCTGAAATTGGCGTCCAACTGTCGCCGCGATCATCTGAGCGCCATACACGTTGTGATGCAAAATAAAGACGTTTTGGGTCATGCGCAGACACATTTATCGGTGCATCCCAGTTGAATCGCTCGGCGGGATCGCCCGGCAATGGCTGTGGTTTAATATAAACGTTTTCACCGGTTTTAACATCGCGACGCGTCAGGTTACCCTGCTGCCACTGTGAATACATAATATCCGGATTGCCTGGCTCAACCGCAGGTTGATGTCCATCTCCGCCCAAGGTTAAAAACCAGTCTTTGTTTTTAATACCTTCAGCACGATTAGTGCGCGATGGACCACCTTGCGTATTGTTATCTTGCGCACCAGCATAAACGGTATAAAACGGTTTAGAATCATCTGGCGCAACTTTATAAAATTGGGTCAATGGTAAATTTGCAATAAAACGGAATGTATCCATACGATCATGTGACATGTAGATACCGCCGTCAGAACCAATCAACACAAAATCTGGGTCTGTTGGGTGAAACGCAAAGGCGTGATCATCAACATGTTTGCGTTCCGTGCTAATGGGTGTCCATGTTTTACCACCATCATTGGATACTTTACTGAAATTACTCGCTATATAAACACGATCAAACTGGTGTTGATCAGCAAAAATTTCTTGATAATAGTGAGGGCCGGTTCCGCCGCCAACTTCGTCTGACATTTTAGTCCAACTTGTACCGCGGTTTTCAGAGCGGTAAAAACCCCCTTTGCGATTATCGGTTTCAATTGTCGCATAAAGCACATCTGGATCCATCGGTGAAATCGCCATTCCAATTTTACCCATGTTGCCAGCCGGTAAACCGGTTTTCAATTTAGTCCAAGTTTCACCCCCATCATCAGAGGTGTGAATACCCGCACCAGGGCCAGTACCAACATAAGATGCAACGGTACGTTGACGAGACCAAGTGGCTGCATATAATTTATTTGGGTTACGTGGGTCAATGAGCAGTGATGTCACACCTGTCCATTCATCGTCTGGTTTAAGAACTTGTTTCCAAGTTTTACCGCCATCGGTCGTTTTATAAAGGCCACGCTCACCGCCGCTTGACCATAGCGGCCCTTGCGCAGAAACCCATACAGTATTAGAGTCGGTTGGATGAACAATAATATCAGAGATGCGCTCTGATTTTTTTAACCCCATATTTTTCCAGGTTTTACCACCATCAACCGATTTATAGACGCCATCACCAAAACTAATATGACGACCACCGTTGTTCTCACCTGTGCCTACCCAAATAATATCTGAGTTACTTGGGTCGATAGTGACATCACCGGTTGAATAAACAGCTTGTTTATCAAAAATCGGTTTCCAAGTTGTACCTGCATTGACTGTTTTCCAAATACCGCCAGAACCGACAGCCGTATACCAAGTTGATGGATTGTTTTGATCAACGGCAATGTCGGCGATGCGACCCGACATGTATGCCGGACCAATATTACGCATTTCCATCGCATTGAAGGTACTGCTGCTAAATATGGATTTTTCATCTTTTTTAGATTTTGCCGCCAACACATGTGTGCTAGCAAGCATTAAGGATGCAGCGACCGCCGCACTCACAAGATTCTTCATGCTTCACCAGTAGGTTAGTTGTTATTGTTCAATTCGTTATTATTGTTACAATATAACAGTAATTTAAAAGTACCTAAGATGAAACTGGTTAAGCGACCAGTTAACGTAAAAAAGCGTTAAATTCAATAATCAGCTGAAATGTATTATATTTGTCTATGTTATTCGGCAATTTGACTGGTAATGCATACGCGTTGAGCGACAACAATTTAAGCGCGTAAGTTAGCAATGTCCGAACCTGCTTTTTATGATAACGTTTTAAATATTAAAACCTTTTCAACGCATAGTTCATCCTAAGGCGTAGCTACAGGTATTACATTGCGGTGTTAGATTGTCAAGTAATTGGGTTAAATGCAGGAACTTAACCCAAATTACACGCACTGTATCGCAAATCATATTTCAGTCGCACATTTTCATTGTTATATTATCGCACTAAAATCCTGCTATAGAACGTGTTAAGCATGGCCGTTATTAACTCTAAGTATTATTTTGTATGAACCCGTTTCTTTGTAAAACACATTTCTATTTATTTTGCTTACTATTTGTCGGTTCCTCGATGGCAAATGACATCGAAAAAGTCGAAGTGCTCGCACCCAAACAAGTTATTTCAATTTACTCAAACAACCTCACTAAAAACTATGTTGATGGTCAGTATGCGTTTACCTTAGAGCGCACCATCGCTGATCGACTGCAAACAATTCCTGGCGTGAGCTTGAACGGTCAAGGCGGTCAATTCCAAAGCTATGCAATTCGCGGTTTTAGCCGCGCACGAATTCGAACAGAGATTGACGGCATTCCAATTATTACTGATCGCCGCGCAGGTAACGCCAGCTCATTTTTATCTCCCGACTTATTTAATCTTGCCAGTGTCAGTAAAGGGCCTAATTCTGCTTTATACGGTTCGCAAGCGCTTGGCGGAGTTGTTAGCCTAACGACAGGAGTAGACAAGGGTACCCATATTAAGCTCAGCGGGCAAAGCGCTGATAACGGGGTTAACGTGACCCTAAAACATAACAAAGGCAAAATATCATCAGCGATATCCTATCAACACGCAAATTTAAGCACAGCAGCTAATGGCGCCGCACTCAATAGTCAGTATGAGCGCGCATCAGGGCTATTGCGATATGAGAACACACATAATCAACTTACCACTATCGTTTCATGGTTACCCAGTTATGGCCAAAATATTGGTAAAAGTAATATAAAGTACCCAAATCAAGAAATCAGTATCTACCCTGAAGAAATACACTCGCTGGCGCAGATTCAGGTTATGTCAGCAAATGGATGGATGAGTAAATTCTTTCATCATTATCAAAATTGGGATAGCGAAACAGACCGCATCAACCAATACGTCAGTTTAACCGAATATCAAAGTCAAACACTCGGCGGACAGTGGTTAAATACGATTGATATCGCTAATTTTGACATCCACTTAGGTTTAGATTGGCTATCACGAAAAGGCGTACGCATCAGCAGTGCATACGATATTTATGATACAAAGAGTGAGTTGAACGAAAATCAATTAAACAACCAAATGCACGGCGATGAAGACAATTTGGCCCTATTTAGTCATACGAAATGGCAAACCGACAACACACAATTTGCTATTGGCCTGCGATATGACTGGATATCACAACAAGGTGCACAACAATCAACCACAGATAATAACCTCAATGCGTCATTTTCTGTAAATACCGCGCTCACATCCAACCTAGATGTTTCGTTTGCAATCGCTAACGGATTTCGTTATCCCACGCTCTCAGAGCGCTTTTTTAAAGGCCCAACCCCGCGTGGCGATATTATTGGCAATCAACAATTAAAAAGTGAAACAAGTCTTGGCGCACAAACTACTTTTAACTGGTATGGCAGTAATCAACTCAGTGTGCACAGTGCGGTATATCACTACAAACTAGACAATTATATTGAGCGTTATCGCACTCAAGATGACACCTTAACCTATCGCAATTTAGCATCGGCCTCTATTCGAGGTTTTGAAGCTGAAGTGCGTTTTAATAGCGGTGAATATTTGCAACACCATGTCACGTATCAGCAGCAACAAGGTGAAGACGATTTAAATCAACCGCTGGCCGATTTACATCCTAAAAAATTAGCTTGGATAACGCAGTTAAATTATCAAGAAATGACTATTGTTAACTCATTGAGTTATCAATTTGACGCAACTAACGTCAATGAGTCTGAAGTGCAAAGAGATGACTTTTGGTTATGGGATTTGTCAATCGCCTATCAACTTTCGCAAAATCATAGCCTAAGCTTAGCGCTCAATAATGTAACCAATACGCTATATTTTGGCAGCCTCGACGAAGATGCAGCGTATCAACCGAAGCGTAATGTTCGTTTATCGACAAATTGGCGCTTTTAATTCCGGTAACTGGTATCTTTAATGAAAATGAAGTGATGTAGTTAGTTATGAGTTTCAATAAAACCAATCGTACCATTCATAAGTGGGCCAGTATTATTATTGCGCTGCCACTATTCGTTATTTTTATTACCGGTATTTTGCTACTCGTAAAAAAAGAGTTTGCGATTATTCAACCACCAAGCATGAAAGGCCAAGCCCAAGTTCCCAGTATTGCATTTGAGCAAATTTTGCAGGCCGCACAATCAGTAGAAAAAGCGAATATCAACTCATGGCAAGACATTAACCGATTGGATGTTAGGCCGAGTAAGGGGATCATTAAAATTCGTAGTAACAATAGTTTTGAAATTCAAATCGACGCACAGAGCGCAAAAGTGTTGCAAGTCGCAAAACGTAACTCAGAGCTAATTGAAAGTATTCATGACGGTACGTTTTTTGAAAAAAACGCTAATTTATGGTTGATGTTACCGGTCGCCATTATCTCAATTCTGATTTCTATCACAGGGATTATCTTATTTTTCATACCCTATTTGAAACGACGAAAACGTGCTAAATAACAAAAAACGCTCACCTCGGTGAGCGTTTTTGATTTAGCTTCAGTTACATTGCGCTGGCAATGTCTCTGCCCGGTGTCCATGGGGCTTTGATATCATCGAGCTGTTGCTCTAATGCCTTTAACTCACTATTAATCTGCTTTATCTGTTCTGCGACACGCGCATATTCAGACTCTGCAATTTCAAGCGAGGTTAAATGGTTGCCTGACACCTTAAACTGATTACCAACAATACTGCGGTAAATAGTCGAGGTGCGGCCACGTACCGACCATGGTACAGGCTCTTGGCGCGAGCCTACAGTGCTGTCGCCAAATAACAGTACCGACACGTCAGTTAACTGATTACCTAACGTCCTGACTGATTGCGCCATGTCTTCAGTTGAGGTTGTCGCAATTCTAATTGCTTCTTTAACATGGCTCACGCGCGATTTAAGCTCGCCATAAACCTTACTTGCACCTTGCACTTTGCGATACAACTCACCAGCACGCGACTGTGCTGCTAATAACGCTTCTCGATCAGTTGCTATTTCAGGGCTATTGTTCAGTAATTTAACCGTAAAGCTTTGTGGCTCTGCCAATTGCTCTACTTTACCCATTTGACGCTTCATCAAGGTTGCCGTGTACTCACCAGGTAATGCCATCGGTCCTTTTGGCGGATGACCCCACGGTGGAATATAACCAGAACGTTTTTTCAAGTTAACTGGCGCGAGCGATGGATAGCGCATATCCCACGCAATACGATGGAAACCTTTATTCGCTTTCGCAGGCATTCGACGAACTAAGTTACCTTTGCTGTCTTTAATTTCAATGTATACGGTCGGAGCTTCTTCAGTGTCTTCAGTACGCAAAGTTTGCCACGATGGATATGGCGTATCTTTGCCCTCTTTCTCAAGCGCTTTTTCTTTTGCTCGACGCGTTGCTTTTAGTGACTTATAACCGTCTTTCAAATAATAAGAGATCACAGCGCCATACATTGGGTTATCCGCTGTAAAGAGCTCATTTCCGTTTGAGCCCTTTTTCTCGTTACCGTATTGATTGCCCTCGATATACAACCAAGGATCTTTCACTTCGAATAACGTTGCTGCCGATTTATTCAGGTTTGACGCTGATGTTCTCAGCGGACTATAGTCGTCAAGAATATAAATACCGCGGCCAAACGTGCCAACAATCAAGTCGTTTTCACGGCGCTGAATTTCAATATCACGTACAGCGATAGTCGGTAAGCCGCCTTTCATCTGTGACCATGACTCACCACCATTTTGGCTTACAAAAAGACCAAACTCAGTACCGGCAAATAGTAGATTTGGATCTACATGATCTTCAGCAATGGTATGAACTGAACCCCACTCTGGCAAATTATTGCTAATTGATTTCCAGCTCTTGCCTTTATTCGTTGTTTTTAGCAGGTAAGGTTTATAGTCACCACGTTTGTGGTTATCAAACACTGCATAAGCTACTTTTTCATCGTGTAATGAAGCAATAATATCTTCAACTAATGACATATCAGGCACACCTCGGAAGCTATCTTCACTGCGCCATGTTTGACCGCCATCTTCAGTAACACTGATCACGCCATCATCAGTCCCGACATAAATTAGGCCTTCTTTTTTCGGGCTTTCATTCAACGCGATAATCGCCCCGTATATGGACGTTGATACATTTTTAGCGATTGAGTCAACACTCCAAACACGCCCCATTACTTCCAGTTTATTACGGTCCACTTTACGTGTTAAGTCAGGACTGATTGCGCGCCAATTTTCACCGCGGTCGTCCGATTGGAAAACCTTTTCTGCCGCGTAAAATAAACGAGTCGACTTATGAGGACTAATTAATAACGGTGTATTCCAGTTCCACTTATACGCTTTTTCGCCGCTTTGTGGGTGTGGTGTAATCGACACTAACTCTTTTGTTCGTTTGTCATAACGCGCTAAGCCACCATATTGATATTGCGCGTAAATGGTATTTTCGTCGGTTGGGTCAATTTGTGGTTTGTATCCATCACCGCCAATCACTATGGTCCAATCGGCATTGGTAATTCCATGAATCACATCGGTACGAGAAGGCGCACACAACGAATTATTGTCTTGCGTGCCACCACATACATTGTAGAAAGGTTCAGCGTTATCAGGTTGGATACGATAAAACTGTGCAAGCGGTAAGTTTTGCGCATGGCGCCATAGGCGACCACGATCCCAGCTTTCATATACACCACCATCGCCACCGATAATTAAATGGTCGGTATTGTTAGGGTCAATCCAAAGTGCGTGATCATCTACATGACGGAACTCATTTGATAGCGGTTTGAATGATTTACCGCCGTCTTCAGACACCTTTGTAAATGTATCAAGCGAGTAAACACGATTTGGGTTCTTAGGATCAACCACCAACTCATTATAGTACTGAGGACTCGAGGTCATATGGCTCGAACGTTTTTTCCATGTTTGGCCAAAGTTATCTGAGCGAAATACCCCTTGTGCCTTTTTCGTAGATTCAATAATGGCATAAAGCGTATTGGGTTGTGACGGTGCCATTGCTAAACCAATGCGGCCCATCTGCTCACGCGGCAAGCCCGCAGCGATTTTCTGCCAAGTTTTACCGCCGTCACTGGTTTTATGTATCGCACTGCCCGGACCACCATTTATCAAGGTCCAAACATGGCGGCGGCGTTGATAGCTGCTCGCTACGATATTGTTAAAGTCATTCGGGTCGACGACAAACTCATTCACCCCTGTGTACTTGTCAATTTCTAAAATGCGTGTCCATGTTTTACCGCCATCTTGCGTTTTATATAAACCACGATCACCGCCATCGTTCCAAAGCGGACCTTGCGCAGCAACTAAGACTTCGTTGTGGTTAGTTGGGTTTATCCAAATTTGTGAAATATGGCCCGAATCTTTTAAACCCATATTTTGCCAGGTTTTGCCGCCGTCTTCTGACTTGTATACACCGTCACCATATGCCACAGAGCGCTGCGAGTTGTTTTCACCTGTCCCCAGCCATAGTAAATCGCTATTGCCTTTCGCCATTTCAATAACGCCGATAGCATATGAACCTTGGTTCTCAAATAATGGTTGCCAGGTCGTCATATTATTTGATGTTTTCCAAAGGTTCCCCGATGCCGTTGCTGCATAAAATTCATTCGGGCGATTGGGATTAACTGCAAAATCAGAAATACGGCCAGAGATCATCGCGGGACCAATATTGCGAAGCGGTATTGAAGCGAGTGGATTAGTTGCCTCTTTATCTTTACTCTTTGCATAAAGAGGCGGGGCAACCAGTACTGACACTATGCTAGATAACAGTACCGTTTTTAGTTTATTCATATTACTTCCTGTTTATTGTTGTTTGAACGAGTCACTGCTGAGTGAGCAATTAAGAATAGCAGATAGTCAAAATCCCTCACTGTTTATGCGTTTGTTTAAAACTGTGTTTGCTTTTTGTACAAATTAAACATACATAAATCAAGCTATTATTTATGCGCAGCGATTAAACGTTACAATATCACAAAAATAGAAACAATAATTCATACCCATTTTAAATTCGACAAGGTTTAGTACCTTGCCAAAATGACGAACAACATTAACGGTTACCTTAGAGACTGCTCTCAATCTCACGAATAAATATTCTGGCAAGCTCATATGAGACTTTGTTAAAATCAGCAAACTTTTTCGTTTTAATATTCGCATTAATCGCAACCGACATATTATATTTAGGTAGCACCATTAAAAAGCTCTGTGCGCCAGCACTCACCCCACCGTGATGCATATAAAGCTGAATATCAAAACCGTCGCCTAAATCAAGCTCATGAATACGCCAACCTATACCGTAGCCTTGCCAATTTTCTTCACCACTATTAAGTTTTTGCGCGGTCCAAAATTGTTTGCGAATAGACGGTTTTAGATACGTATCATTGATAAAACCTTGGCCTAACATTGTTAAGTCCTGCGACGTAGATACCCAGCCGCCCCCCGCCAAACGATGACTTAAATCAACATCCATCCAGGGCTTATATAAATTTAGTGCATTGTCGTCACGCCAGTAAAAGGTGGCTAAATTATCGAGTTCGCGTTTAGGAGATTCATAGGTGGTATTTGCCATATTAAGCGGTGAAAACACGGTTTGCGCAATAAAGTCTTGATAGCTTTGTTTAGCCGCGCCTTGCATCACCGCACTCAATAACACAGTACCTAAACTCGAATATTCGAATTTTTCACCTGGTTTAAACAACAATTCACTTTCATCAAACAAGCCAATCGCATCGCGTACATTATGATAGTGCTCATCGGCTTTTAACGTCGTAAGCATACCTAAAAATTCTGTATTACCACCGTAATGAGGAATACCGGCCATATGAGATGCTAACTGCCTTGTGGTTATTTTCGCCCAGGCCGGATTCGGTAACGGATTGAGGTAGTTGCTAATAGGTGCATCTAAGTCAAGTGCACCCTTGGCGACTAATTGCGCGAGTCCCGTTGCGGTGATGGCTTTAGAGGTACTGCCCACTCTTAACTGCGTATCCGGTGTCATCGCGATTTTTCGCTCGATGTCAGCCCAGCCGACACTACCGACCCATACTTTTTCGCCATTGATCGCCACCGCAGCCGTATAACCCGGAGCTGCAATTGCTTCATTCTGAGCTTGCAGTGCGGCGATTGCTTTATCTGCTGCTGCGCGATACTCGGGCATTAACACAAGACTTTGTTCAGGCTGATTTTGCGGTTGGCTTGTTGTTGCTTTTCCGAGCATAGGAACCATGCCTTTATACATAGCGGCATGGTAAATTGGCCAGCACAGATAGACTAAAATGACGAATAATAAGGTGAACGATAATAATATTTTGTTTTTCATAGTAACTTCCAACGAATTAAGTTGGTTGCTATTTCACTGAAAAAATTAGATTTATTCTTATCGATAATAAAAATATATGATCATTTTTAAAATTGATTACGGTATTGCGTCGGTGTCATGCCCATTTGTTGTTTAAATGCTCGATTAAATGGCGCAATTGAACCATAACCTGTTTCAAGAGCAATTGTGAGTATCGGAGTTTGCGATTTTTCTGGGTCTTTAAGTACATCACACACGTGTGGAATTCGATAGCTATTTAAATAATGCGAAAAATTACTGAAGCCAAGTTCTTGATTGATCACCAGTCTGAGTTGATGCTCCGGCATCTCTAACTGCTCGGCTAATTCGCCAATCGTTAAATTGGTTTTTAAAAAAGCCCCCTGAGTCATAACCTCGTTTAAATTGATAACCTGCTCACTTTGTTGTTTCACCGCAGCAGTGGGCGTTTTAACAACTAACGTAAAACTATGCGTTTTTTTAACAAAATAAAAGCCAACCAATAAAAATGTAAAAATGCTATTAAGCAAACTGAACTGCCACGTATTACGCACATCTCGCAATACGAATTCAAACAACGTTAAGGCACACATGTAACCAACACACAGGGCAATAAGAAGCAACCTTGCATTTCTGCGTTGATTATCTAAGTCATCAAAGTATTCGTTTAAACATAAGTAAATTACGTAAACAAATAGCGAAAGCCCAATGGCATGGTTCACATCATGTAATATGCCGTACCCACCAAACACTAAAAAGAAGTACACCAGCCATAATAAATAGAGGTAAATAGGTATTACAATGTATTGATTGGCTTTAAATAAGCTGAATTTAGGGTCCAATAAGCTCAATGTAAGCCACAAAATGGCGAAAGCGGTTACATCGGTAACCAATAACAAGACTTGGCGCAGTCCACCATAGTGATGATCATCAATTGGCGCGGTCAGCAATATATAGCCAACGATGCACAATAAAAAACTAATATTCGGCCAAGTTGTATTTGATTTAACGCGATTGGCAGCATGCCATATTAATGCTATCGCGCCGAAAAGCAGGCCCACAGTACTGAAACGAAAAAATAAATCGACAACTTGAATACCCGACAACGCAATCATAAATGTGTTAATGCCATCAATACACATAAAAATAATGCACATTATAGCGCTCAAAATGGTATTGGCATACCAACAATATTTACTGTTTTTAAATTAGATACTGGCTCTCTTTGATTACTTTTTAATGTGGCTATTCAACGAAGCGCTGCTTTGAGTTAGCAACATTTTAAAACCAAATTGAATAAACAATAAAAACATCAAGGGCAAAAAAACAACTTCTAAAAGTCCGATTGCAATGTGTGTATAAACATACTTTTTCATATCCGACACATGCTGATGCTGTTGACTTCGATTTTGTTCAAATAACTTAATTGCACCTTCAGCACTGTCTTTCAATGAACCCGACTGTTGTTCTATTGTAAATTTTTGATTGTGCTGGACGAACCCTTGATTCACTTTTACTGAAAGATCCTGAGTAACATTCGATGAAATCGTTGAGGTGATCGCAAGTGACATCGGCAGGGCTATAAATAGCAATAACAATAAGAGTGTTAGCCGGCGAACCGAATTATCAAGGCGATTTACCCATTTCAGTCGATATATTTTGGCAACTTCAAAACACAACCAAACGCACGCCACCAGCAGTAAAAAAGGTTCGAATAAGTCATTAACCACATCGAGCAATATTTGTTCAACAACCAATAATGATAAGCTATGCAATGTAAATGACCAAGCCGTATCCAAAAGCTCTTTCAATGGCGCGAGCAATTGACCCAACTTGACCTGCACATCAACAAAAAACGAGACACCTGCTGTGCCACTTTCAAGGACGGATAATGTTGATTTACTGACACTCAATAACATAAATGTATCGGCGGCACGCTTTTCGGCATCGACTAAAAAATCTTGCGATTGCGACACAATATAGCCACGGCCCATTTTATCGAGCGTGTTGTCGAGATGCCCTGAAAATGCAAGCAACAATACACAGGAGGCCAGTAGCAACCGCCAACGAATAAAAAGTCGTCCAAACAGCGCAAGCGGTTTCACCTGCTCTCGTATTAACTGGCTATACATTGCAATGACTCCAATTTGGCTAAATTTGATGCGAAGCGATTCATATCCACATCACCGTTGACCCCATCAACGCGACTATTACTCTCATATTGCCAAAACTGCCATGAACGCCATCCGCTCGGCAACTTAGCTTGCTGTGAGTAATCGGCAAGCCAAAGCGGGTAGCTCCCAAAATCATGATCATCCAATGCATCCCAAAACCCCGGCCCGGTATAAATGAGCGGCTTGCATTGCGTTTTACTTTCGACCAGCGTTAAAAAAACCATCAAAGAGTTAATAACTTCTTTATTGGTTTGTTTTTCAAACGATTCAATATCAACCACTGGAGGTAATTCGCCGAAGTCCGCTCCTGTTGTCGCTAAAAAATGCTCAGCTTGTTTTTTGGCATCGAGTGACGGATCAAAGTAGTGGTAGACGCCCCGTCGCAGTGATGTTTGCTTGCTTTTGTGCCAGTTATCGGCATAGCGACCATCAACAGAATCAATGCCTTGCGTTGCCTTAATAAACGTGAATGACATGCCACTTTGTGCAACTTTTTGCCAATCAACTTGACCTTGATAATGAGAAACATCGATGCCGTGAAGCGTCGTTTTTATCTGACTTTCTGACTTTTTTTGCACTTTTTCACTGTTACAGCCACTTAATAAAAGTACGATGATGCTCACCCATCCGATTAACAACGCTTCCCTCATGGTTATTTCCTTTTCCGCTGCAATTATTACCGATTAGTTAATATCTCAATTTAGTCGAATATTGCAGCAAAATGCATTACATCTAATTACACGCCCGAAACTTAACGAACTATTATTAAGCCTTGAATTATGGGGACATCACCCCAAAATTATGCTTATTCGTATTTTCGTTTATAACACTAAAATCATTATGCCAGCTGCTACACATTTTATGTCCAAGCTCAAAACGTTGATTGAAACCAAGCTATTTCAAAACTTTTTAATTGCCGTAATCCTATTCAATGCAATTACACTCGGGCTTGAAACCACCCAATTTGGTCGCGAAAACGCCGCAGTTTTACACATTATTGATGCTGTAATTTTAGTTATTTTTACTATTGAGCTGGTGCTTAAGCTCACGGTTTACCGCACTCAGTTTTTTAAATCCGGCTGGAATTGGTTCGATTTTATTATTGTTGCGATATCATGGGCACCCACAAGTGGTGCGCTCTCGGTGTTGCGTGCGTTTAGAATATTAAGAGTATTAAGGCTCTTTTCAATTGTGCCGCAAATGCGCCGAGTAATTAGTGCCCTCGGCCACTCTCTACCCGGAATGGCATCGGTGATTGGCGTACTAAGCATCATTTTTTATGTCTCTGCAGTACTTGCCACAAAACTCTTTGGTCAACACCCGGACCCGAATATGCAAGAGTGGTTTGGTAGTATTGGCGCATCGGCCTATACCTTATTCCAAGTAATGACATTAGAGAGCTGGTCTATGGGCATTGTTCGCCCGACAATGGATCTTTATCCCGAATCTTGGTTGTTCTTTGTACCCTTTATTATTATCACGAGTTTCGCTGTTTTGAACTTGTTTATTGGCATTATCGTTGACGCGATGCAGGTCATGCATGAAGAGGAAGGCAAGCCAGAACAAACCTTTGCAACCAAAGAAGACATGTTACGCATTGAAGCCAAACTGGACCAATTGCTCGAAAAAACACATAAGTAATGTGTTAAGAAAGGCTTGGAGATAAACCACTCCAAGCCTACAAAAACTAAATTAGGTCATTGTGGTCAATCACTAAGTTTTTGTCGATAAATCGATACAACGCTTTGTCGATTTGCTTATCAATAGGCATCAGTTTTCCACCCAAGTAAGTCGCTAACGACTTTTCAATTAAATATGCATACGCAAGTGTACCTATTTCAGAATTTGGGGAATGGAATGCTTTGGGATCAACAAACAAACTCACTCGTTTTTTAAGTTCATCAGCACGCAGCGTATAGTCTTTTACATCGACAATAAACACCCGTCTATCTTTTTGACCGGCCCACATAATAAGTGGCACATTAATGTTTTCAATGTGTTTATCAGGTGACTTTTCATAGCTCTTTGCGAATGCTTTTGGATCATCCCAATCGACGACTAAGGCTTTCATTGCGTATTCGCGACTCTCTCGCTGCGTTTTTTTCTGAAAGCGGTGGTAAAACTTAGCTGAACGTCCCATAAATGAAGGGGGCGCGCCGGCAACGCCTACTTTAAATAAGTTTGGCGTAAAAGTGAGTCCAGCCAAGGTACTAAAGCCGCCAAATGAATGGCCAACAATAGCAAGTTTATCTTTGTCTCCCACCCCATTATTTAGCAAAAAATGAACACCATCGATAATATCGTTTTGCGTAGTACCATTGCCAAAGTCATTATTAGTGCCCATTTTATACGCCTTACCAAATCCAGTAGAAGCCCTAAAGTTAGGCTTAAATACAATATAACCACGATTCGCTAATAACTGTTCTAACGCGTTATAGTTAGCATAGTCGCGTGACCAAGGCCCGCCATGCGGATACACCACAAGAGGCGCCTGTTTAATGTTCACACCGCGTGGCAAAGTTAAATATCCTTGCAAATTAAATCCGTCGCGCGCTTGATATCGAATTGGCGATTTAGGTGAGATAATATCATCCGTCATCATAGGCTGCGCCAAGTTGGCAGTATCAATAATGTCAGCTAATGGCTGCGTCAACGTCTCAGTTGCAGGCGAATAAATATAGTATTTTCTGATTGCCGAAGTCGGTTTACGTATCGTAATAAACCAATTTGTTTGTTTGCTAAAAAGCAGTTCAGTGTCAACACGTTCTGGTAAATGTAAGTTAAGATTGTATTCACCTAACTGCGACTCGATAAAAGCAATATGTTGTTGTATCTGCGCATTGATGCCATAGGTACGCATATAGTCGCCATAGTAACTCGCCGTAGCCAATATCAATTCACTTTTTTTAGCATTAAACACTAAATTACCAAATGCAACATCAGCAAACTTTTCAGGGTCTTGATGGAGTGCGTTAAAGGCTTTAGTTTTTAGATCAAACCAAGCAAAATGCTCAAAATTCGATTGCGTATTTGTTCTAAGTAATAAACGTTGGTTTTTATCGTCATACCAGCGCAACGAACATGGGTCATCCCAACGGCATGCCCATACTTTATCTAATTGTTTACTGTTATGTTTAACGGCATAAACAAACTTCTCACCTTTGTTATTTGGCAAATTATTGGTGACTTTTAAAAACGCAACCTCGCCTTTTCGATTAAACAATACCTGGCTGAAGTCTTGTTTTGTGCGATAGACTTGAGTTTTATTTCCTTTAACGTCAATTCTTGTAATCACAAACTCGTCGGCATGTGCATCCCATAAGCGCACCATAAAACTATCATCATATCCCCTTGCACTACCAAGCCAACGTTCTTTCTCTTGATGTGTAAGTTTAACAAGCAAAATAGGTGACGGGTTTTCAAAAATACGACTTACGGCAATACCATTGCGTGTTTTTAAAAACAACGCACGGCTATTATGCGCCCAATACAATGCATTCAATGCTTTGTAAGTAAATAGCTTTTTGGTTGTGGCTTGCTTAATATCGTAAAGCCAAATAGACGAGCGATTGTTATCTTCATCGCCCTCAGCTTGTCGATAACTTAAAAATTGGCCGTCCGGTGATAGTTGTACATCAAACACACGTGTTTTTGCCAAGATTTTACGCCTATTAATAAGCGGCACCGACGATAGCTTTTCAGCATGCTTAATAAATTGCGTTAATTGGTTGTCGTGGGCGTGTTCACTTGCACTCGCACTTGGGAATAGACTCAAAAAAAAGACAAGCGATAGTACAACACGACAAAGTATCGTATCGAAACTCATAATAACTCCTTGGAATAAGGGCAATCACCAAACGTGATTACCCGGCGCGCTTAGCTTGTTGAGCTAGCTGCTTTTATAGAAACTGATTGAGTAGATGTATTTTCTGCCTTTGGCTTTCGTACTAATTCGCGCCAGCGATGCATCAATAAAAATGACACAAATCCGCCGAGTGAGAATACAGCAATAATTCCTTGCCAAAATATCAACTTAGTAACGCTGTGCCGCTGTTTTTTACCGAGTATAAACGTCAGTACAGCACACACAAACCAAGTTAACAGCGCCATTATGTATACGCTACTTGGATACTCAAACGATAGCCGTTGACCAAACGTCACTGTATCTGGGCTAAGCTCTGATTTTGATAAACTTTCAAGCGTTTTAAAGCCAAGTGTAAATGCGATTGGCGACATCCAATAACTTTGATGACTAATCAAATTAGGTAGCGGACGATATCCACGACTAAACTCCGTCTCCCCAAGTTTGATATGCTCACCATCATGTTTAGCATAGACAAGGCCGATGCCTGGTTTATCAAAGCCAAAATAATCTGAACTGTGATACGACAACAAATACCCTTCGACAAGTTCATAAACGTGTATAAAGTGTAAATTACTCGGCATGCGGTAATGTTCAATTACCATATCGGGCTCTGAATACGCATTTGCTAAATTAAAATCAGCCTTATCGAAAATATACACTGCCAAATTAGTAACATATGCAACTGAGGGCACGTTTGCAGCAGTTTGCATATTATCAAAGTAGTACTCTCCGTCATTTAGCTTATGCTTTACTTCGATATACTGTTTTTCAAAATCAACAGTATACAAGGTGTTATGGGTGCGAATAATATGATCGCGTTCTACAACAGGGATCGCTGTAAAACGATCAACACTTGTAATAGTTTGCAGATTTACATCCGCATTATAAAACCCATTTGGGCCGATATAACCTTGGGTTTCGCCTGTTCGTAAATGCTTTCCAATAAACATCATTTCGCTGTGAGAAAACAACCAACGCGTTGAATTTTGTCTATCTTCTAATGCATATGATTTGTCTTGATGAAATATTTGTCCGCGCTCAGGAAGGGCTCGATATTGCGCTCGCACAAAGTAGCGCGGCGCGAGTTCCATTTGCTGCTTTAACGTCTCTTTTTCTGGATATAATTGTTCATCAACAACCAGCTCAATCAATTCTTCGTTATCGAGCTGCCAAAGTTGCGCATAGTAGCCAGCTAACTGCTCTTTTTTATAACTGTCGGGATGCTCGCCAATGACAAATAACGGCAAGTGGTAAAACAGCATTTGCGATACATATAACAACGCAATAATAGTGATATTACTCGCCATCGTCGTTAAGAAAATATCTCTTTTACGTTCAAAATGAAGTGACAAATTGACTTTAAAAGAGCGCATTGCGAGGTAAGCGACAAGTATTACACACACGGCATCAATAGCGAGGTTACTGCTCGCAGAAATAGGGTCCGAGACCATCACAAAAAACAACAGGCCAATTGTTAAAAATGCACTCCAACTTGGATTAAGCACGGTAAATAAACCTAAAAAATAGCAAAACAAAGCGACCAAGCTGACATGAACAATGAATAAATAATGGCGACTTTCAACCAAGTCCACCGATTTTAGGTCATTCATTATGAGCACTAGCAGCACAGGTGTTGCGACAGTGATTAATACTAGGGCGGCCCCTGCCCCTGCTATCGCAAAAAAGATCGATTTTTCAGGCAACGGACGATGAACCAAAAATGCCCAGTGACCTTTTCGTTTATGCAGCACCATTTGGGTTATCGATAACGCTAACGATAGTAAAATAGCAAACCCAACATAGCCGATCACATGTTCAACGACGTTCGCCATAATTGGTTTTGCACCGTCAAAGTAAATTAAAAAGCCGAACAACGCGGCACTTGCAGCTAGCGCATAGTAACGAAAGCGCTTAAACTCACTTAAAAAAAGATCATACATGACGTTGCTCCTTTGCATGCATAGGTAACTTAGCTTGCGAATTAGCTAAATTAAGGTCTTGATTGGTGCGAAAACGATTAACACTATTTCGCCAACCGAGTAATGAAATCAGCGCAAGTAGCCCTGGCAGTGATAGCACAAAGTTAACCCCTACCCATACCCATTTAAATTGCACCGGCATCGGACTACGCTTTAATAGTCGAAGGGTTAATAAAGCCGACACACTCATTAGCAAAAAGGCATACACAATGACATGCTGTGGTAAACTACGCTGCCAAAAATAGAACTGCCCTTTAGCGGGCTCACTGGCAAAAGTAATTGCTTTATTGAGTGTGCCATCAATTAAATTCATCACAATTGGCGACAGAATAAATGGCTGATACGCAATAAAGTCAGGCTTAATTTTGGTTTCGAAAGTATGTGTTGCTATGGTCTCGATTTTGCCATTATGTTGGACATAAACAAGCGCTGCACCCGGTGTTTCGTAGCGACCAAAATGATAACTGCGATATTGCACTAAAAAGCCATTAAAAACTTCACTAACCGATACATCGTCATACAGCGTGTTGGGTATTGGGTTGTCAATAACATGCTCTGCCTGCAACGCTTTTCGAGCATGGTTAAAGTCCATCGCATCAAAAAAGTAAGTGGCTTTATTTGACATCAATATTGCTCTATCGAATACGAAGCTTACGTTTTTTGTGTAAAACTCAGTGTCCGGTAAGGTAAATTTGCGAGACACTTGTTTATTTATTAGATCAACGCCGTAAATTGAACGGCTCGTTTGGATAAAGCGCATGTCAACAATGAGTGGTATTTCATTAAACTTTTGCGCTGCACTTACATTATCTGTTTTATCAAAAAATCCTTCCCGACCAAAATAGCCAATAATTTCATCCGATTTCATATTAAGGCCAACGAAAATGCCCAAATCATGAGAGAAAATCCACTGTGCTTCACGTTCAACATCGTTTAATGCAAATCGTTCTTTACGCTCTTTTAAAAAAAGTTGTTGCGAGAAATGTGGTTCCGTATCAGCTTGACTAAGTGATTTGAACTCGGCTAGTCGAGATTGGCGATTGAGCGATCTCGTCTCATCATGTTCACTGTACTGCAATAAGAACTGAGTCTGAGTTTTCGGTTCTGCCCTGCGAAATTGAAAATATATGCCATTTTCAGTCGTCGCATTAAAGTCTACTGCACTATTTTGCGGATGCTGACCGATCAACTTAAGTGGTAAATGATAATAAAGTGATGGCGCACTCATCAGTATAAGCAGCATTGCAGGTTGCAATGCTATTAACGACAACAGTGCTTTTGGCTTATCGATATTCTGCAAACTTAAATTTACTTGAAACACGCTACGAGCTAAGTAGAACGTGAAGAGTAAAAAGGCACTATCAACTAAAATATCAAACGCGCCATTTGCCTTTACCGCATGAGCAAGGTATTGCATTAATGCGATAGCAAGTAAGCCCGCTTTAATTGGCGACAATATAGCGTATACGCCTATGAAATAAGCGCATCCCGCCATCAAAAATAAGTGCAATGCCATTAAATAATGTCTTAACTCAATGACATTATTAGAAAATAAATCTAAAAAGATAATCGCCGCTAAAAACGGTAGAGACAAAGCGATAAACAATAACAATAGCCCCGCGCTCATAAGTGCGAGGTAAATTTTACGTGCTGATAAGGGCCTGTGAACAAGGTAGGTCCAATGGTTCTTGCGCTTATGTAGCGCAGTTGATGCCAAACCAAAAACAACACCGCCAATCAACGTGATAAACGTTATACCCATCATTTTAAACGGATGAGGGACGACAAACGGCATGAACTTAGTCGACACCGCCCAAACAATGCAATGAATAACGCACACCACAACAGCAAGTGTTCGGTAGCGCTTAAATTCACTTAAGAATAAATCATACATATCAGAACCTTAGTCAACTTTAGTTGGACTGCGATGATTTTTACTTAACACCGAACTAATCGCTTTTTCGAGATTAATAGGCGCGATAATCGGATCGCCCGCTCCGTGTTTTTCTAAAAATGATTTAAACTCTTCGATGTCTTGATCAACAGTGATGATATGGCATTGCCCTTCAATGTACTTGGCGCTCAATACCTTAGATATATTGGCGATGCTCGACAAATCTGCCTCTAAATCACAAATCCAATAATTAATTCGCTGGCAAAAGTCTTCTGGCGTTGCCATATACTTTACTTCACCTGACTCCATAATGATCAAGTTTTCAGCCACGCGCTCAATTTCTTCCATTTGATGAGAGCAATATATGATAGTGCTATTGATATCAGTTTCGGTATACATCAGGGCTTCAAGAAACGCCTGCTTAGCGACAACATCAAGGCCAAGTGTCGGTTCATCGAGAATCAGAACATCAGGAGCTTGCGCTAATGCAATCGATAAGTTTAATCCCGCGCGTTCACCCCGTGACAACTGGGCTACTTTCTGATTAGGTTGCACATCAAAATGGCCGATAACTGAATCGTAGATATCTTGTCGCCAATTCGGATAAAGGTTGCGCTGCATTTGCGTGACTTCACTCGCATTCATCCAAAGCGGCAGTGTATGTTCCTCATTGACATAGCCAATCCGTCCTCTTAGCTCTGGTGTGAGGGCTTGGCAATCATGACCTAATATCTTACAGCTACCTGATGTTTGCTGCTCAAGACCGAGTAAAATACGAAACAGCGTGGATTTGCCCGCACCATTCGCTCCGATAAACGCATGAATTCCCCCGCGGGGTATGTTTAATTCACACTGATTTAACGCAGTTTTTGCACCAAAGCGCTTCGTCAGCGCCTGTGTTTCAATAATGTAATCCGTCATTAGAATTTACTCTGTTATTACGTGGTTTGTAACTGCTGCAACTCATTGAGCAGGTACGCTGTCAATTCTTCAGGACTAAAATCAAGATACATCACGTCATTGATGAATCGTTGACTTGCTTCCTGTAAACGCTTTTCTTGTTCGTCACGGCTTAACATCTGCTTTGGCTCGGCGACAAAAATGCCGAGACCTTTACGCGACTCCAATAAGCCCTGAGCGGTCAACTCGGCATAGGCTTTGGCAACCGTATTCGCATTAATTGTTAGCTGTATTGCTAACGCTCTTACACTCGGTAACTTGCTGCCGTGTTGTATATTGCCAGTGGCGATTTCAATTCGAATGCCATCGACAATTTGGCGATAAATAGGTCGGGCGTCCCCGGTCACTATTTGGATCGCAATTGCTGACGTTTTTGTCATTAAGGTAAATCACTAGTGTACTATCTGTACTAGCACACTAAATACAGTGTACCATTTTGTCAACAGTTGCTTTTTTGGTCAGTAGCCAAAACCTTGATTAAGCTATTGTTTAAATTAATAAAAATTATTTTTTATTTTTTAACTTAGATACGCAGTACAGCTAGTACACTGACATAAATTGGAGGAAAAAACGGGAGGTTAGCCAGCTCAAATGAGCTGGCACGAAGTAACATTAGTGTGAAAATTTAATCCCTTTAGTGAGCAACCAGATACCGACTCCTAACTCAAATAACGCGCCAGGAAACATGACAAACATCGCCTCTCGCGGTAAGTCGGGGATCAAAATTTTCGCCAGTGGATATATAATCAAGCTGGAATAAGTGATCATGCCCCAAACGCACCAAAAACGTGGGATCAGACGCGTAGTAAAAAACATATAAAATGTGATTATTCCGGCGACCCCCATAAATATCCAACTGTATTCATAAGCCGGAAAACGAAGACTAGCAATAACAGCATTGAGTGTTCGAATTTGCTCGGCATCGAACAATTCAGTTAAAAAAGCCTTATTCGACAAGGCCAGCATTGCGATACTAAAAACAACCGCCATACCACCAATAATAATTTCAACTAAACGACAACATAAAGCGGTCTGCGCGAGCGGCTTGTGAACATATTTAAGCACAGAATAAAACGAGACTGACGCCGTTACGACACCTAAAAACATCACCGTTTCGGCAATGATCCCCCATCTAAAATGCATTTCGTTAGCAAAGATACCATTTGCTTTTACCAATTCGACACTGGATAAAGCGCTATTCAGATAAAAACTATTAATAAAGCCTGCAAGAGTAAAAATGATGTAGGATAGCCCCGCCATTTTGGCGTAAAACATCTGTTGTTGCTGTTGTTTTTCGATATTCATTTCATATCTCCATAAAATCAAAAATGACGAATTGAAATGAAAAATGCCTGATTTATAAGGTGTTGTCGTTCAAATGGGCCTATTCGAACGTTTTAATTCACTTTTAAATTGGGGTCAGTGTCACAAAAGTGGCTTTGTAACTCTGACCCCCTATCCAAGTTAATGCAGCAAGGTTTTATCAACCTTAAATACGGTGGCGGCTTGTGACCCTCCTTGAATCACTTTGGTCATATTTGAACCATCTGCATTTACTTTATAAATATCGTAAAAGCCATGAGTACTTTGTGAAGAGAAAAACACCTTTTTGCCATCCGGTGACCATGCCGGATCCCATTCTTGAATGCTATTTTTTGTTAATCGTTGATGATTGGTGCCATCCACATTCATTACATACACTTCTTGGTTACCATCGCGATTGGATAAATAAGCGATCTGTTTTCCATTTGGCGAAAGTTTAGGTGACATATTATTGGTATCATCACTGGTTAATGTAATTAGATTACTGCCATCAGGTTGCGCAATACTAATTTGACTCGGCCCAGTAATTGATTGAAAGAGTACTCGGCCATCTGGCATCAACTCCGGCGAACGTCCTTTAAGTGCAGTTAGGTGCCGCTTATTACTGCCATCCGGGTTCATCAACCAAATTTGTTCATCCGCCTTGCCATCACTGCCTCGAAACTCTCTGGCAAAAATAACGGTTTTGCCATCTGCTGACCAAGCCGGTGCACTATCCCAAACATGTTTAGTATGTGTTAAGCGCTTGATATTTTTGCCATCGATGTCACCAACATGAATTGACCATGTTTTCCGATTATCGTACTTACCATAAAATAAAACCTGTTTACCGTTAGGCGACACAGCGGGGTACCCATCAAGTTTCGTTAAGTCGGCAATTTTTACTCGCGAAAGCCCGTTTTCATCGGTCAAGAAAATCGCTTTTTGATTTTGTTCTATACCACCATAAGCGAGTGCATATTTTTCAGATACATCTTCTACTGTGCTCTGGCAAGCTGATAAAACCACCATCATTGAGCTCGATAAAAAGAGCTGTTGTAGTGCGTTGCGTTTTTTAATTGTCATCGTGTATGTCCTTTTTATATAAGGTAGTCACTTATTCTTATGTGCAGTACGTGAACTCAATTTAACAAATGACCGATTAAATACATGATGAAATGCTGACGTCTGCCTGATTTTTTACTGAAAACAATAAATTCAATCATTATCAACAAGTTACAAAGTTGCGGTTCTACTCGCTTTTTGAATATGCTAAGGTCACACACGTTGAAGTTTCTCAGTTTATTTAGATAATGAGGTCATATGGCAGAGCAGTATTGGATTGGCGAATTTTTTGTAGATTTATCCAGAAATCAAATCACTCAGAATAAGCAGCCACAAACACTTGCACCAAAAGCGCTCGCTGTACTAACTTGCTTAGCAAAGCACCACGGACAAGTGGTAAGTCAAGATACCCTGCTAGAAACCGTTTGGCCGGATACAATCGTATCAACAAATACCTTACAACGCTGTATCGCGCAATTACGAAAAGCACTTGGCGATGACGGTAAAGTGCAAGTCTATATTAAAACCCATGCTAAAAAAGGCTATAGCCTTGAATGTGCGGTGCAGTGGGACAAACCACAGGACTTAGAGAGCCCTTCTTCGCCAGAGGTGTTTAATCAAGAGACTTCGGAAAAAGTTGAGCCTAAAACTCATGAAACACCACAAGTTCAATCGTCTGACAATCTAACTGAAGCTCAACATCCGGTTGAGAATCAAAATCGAGAAATTAGCAATAGTGATAACAGCGAGCAGATTTCACAACCGAGAGGTGGTCAACCTAATATACCGGAACACCGCGCAAAATCATCGAAAATATCGCTACTTTTCGCTTTCATTCTCATTGTAAGTTTAACCACTATTTTTGGTCTATCCGAGAATGAAAAAACAACCCTATCTGTCTCCAAAATAAGTGCAGTAACCGCAACTGATGGCAAAGAATTCGCCAGCATTTATTCGCCAGATAGCCGTTACATCTTGTTTCATCGTTTCTCTGTTGATAAATGCGTCAATAACATTTGGGCAAGAGATATAGAAACACAACAAGAGCATAAGCTAACGCAAAAAATCGATGCCTATGGTAAACACAGCTTTTCAAAAGACGGTAAGCAACTCGCTTTTATACGAAAAATGAATTGCGAAGAGCCTATTTCGCAAAAACAATGTTATCAATTAATGAGTCTCGATTTTCACGCTGCGCTCAAATCACCGCAGCAAATGCGAGTATTGTTAGAGTGTAATAACTCAGAAATTCGCATGCCAAAGTGGTTAAATAATGACAGCATAGCGCTGCTGCAAAAAGAGTCAGACCAATGGCAAATAATCAGTTATTCAATTACTAAAAATACCAGCTCAATTTTACATAAAGTAACTGACGGCAATATTTTATACTACGACTATTCTCAAAAAGAAAATCGTATCGCTGTAATTAGTATTCATGAAGATGAACATTTATACATAGAGATGCTCGAACCAAGTGGCGAGTTAATTTCGCGCAACAGGATAAATATCCCCTCTGAAATAGGTAGCCTGCGCTATATTGTGGCCAACTTTTCGCCACTAGAAGAAAAGCTAATATTTAGTACCGGCAGGCAACTTTTTACACTTTCTTATACTGGTGAAATAAAAAATATCAGCTTACCTCTCGACCAATCGATGGGCACGCCGGTATTTAATAGCACAGGCAAACGCGCATTAGCAATCAAGGGGGTGTATGACAGTGATTTAGCTTCCCTGCCACTCTCGCAATTGAATAACGGCATTGCAGATGCCCACATATTTGCACGCTCCACTCAGCTTGATGGGGATGCGCAAACGCAACCTAATGGCGATTTAATTGCTTTTGAATCAAAGCGTTCTGGTGAAAAACAAGTCTGGTTGTACGACGGTAAAAGTGCCAAACAAATTAGCCGCTTTACAACAGATACCCGCATTAATGGATTAAAATGGGCACAGGACGGTCAAAGTCTTCTCGTTAATGCAAACGATGCGCTTGTTAAAATCGACCTAAATGGCTCACATCAAGCTTATTCACTGCCAAACGCTGTAATTCAGTTATTAGAATGGGATAGTGAAAATCAGTTAGCGCTGGCTTTAGTGCGCACGAAAGGAAAACGAAAACTCGCTGAAATCAATATAGCAAAAGGGATAGTGACACAGTTAACAAATAAAAAAGTACACTGGGCCCAGTATACCGAGTCTAATCAATTGATTTTTAGCGATACTCTCGGCCGGTTTTGGCAACGCGGTCCAGTCGAAGATAAGCCAATTAATGCGCTTCACGGGCAAGCGGGCACAGACCAGCGCTTTCTGATACACGATAACATTATTTATGGCGTAAACGATAATCTCGAACTCTGGACCTACCATCTAGCAACTGACGATTATCAAATAAGGTCACAACTCCCCATTAAATTTGACTACATCAGTGATATTCATGACGCTAAGCTTATGTTTACACTTGAAATGATATCCCATAAAGAAGTGGTAGAGCTTACGTTAAAGTAAGCTTGCGTAGAAATAAGCGTTCAACGAAAGTAAAAACATTGAACGCGTTATTACCAACTAAGTTCTACTACAAGATTCAAATTTGCAGTTAAAAGCTACTCACTAACGACTCTATACTCCATCATGTAGATTTTTGATTATCTTGATTTACAAGAGTTTACTTATTATCGGGCTCAACAATCTACTCATCGCGTTACACTTGCATTATTTGTGATAACGTATCATTTTAACCGTTAATAGAAACTAGTTTGTTTGGCTGAATTCGCAAGGTTTGTAAAAAACATCCGTTGTCACCCAGCCAATAAATAATTTAACAGTAAGCATTTGTAATTAATAGGGACTCATTAAGAATGAAAAATAACTACTTTTTTCGTGCAGCGCTGCCTATCATCATCGGGAGCATTTTTTCTACTAACGTGTTCGCGTCGCAAAGCTCAATCGAACTCAAAGATGTATTTAATCTTGAATATGCAGCAAACCCAGTCGTGATGCCAGGTGGTAAACGGGTCGTATATGAGCGACGCAGTATGGATATCATGACAGATACTATGCGCAGAAATCTATGGACAGTTGGGTTAGATGGCAGTGATCATTTACCGCTGTTATCAGATAGTAAAAACCATTTTAGTCCGACCTTTTCGCAAGATGGAAAAAAAATGGCGTACCTTTCTAGCAAAGAAGGTAAAGTACAAATTTATGTAAAAGATTTAAAAACAGGCAATACAGCGCGCGTCACAGATGTTGCTATGAGCCCAAGCAGTTTAAGTTTTTCACCAAATGGCAAACAAATTGCTTTTTCAATGTTTACACCAACGAAAGCAAAGCCACTCTTTCAATTAAACTTAAAACCTAAAGGCGCTAAATGGGCAAATGAAGCCCAATATATAGATCAAACGCTGTTCCAGCGAGATGGTGCTGGTATAAGACGTCCAGGTAACATGCATGTCTATGTTGTACCAACCATTGGCGGTACACCCAGACAAATAACAACAGGTCCCCATGATTACCGTGGTGCAATCGCTTGGAGTAAAGATGAAACACACGTAATTGTGTCAGCAAATACCCATGATGATGCCGATTTTGATGTGTTTAATAGTGATATTTTGGCGATTAACACCACGACATCAAAGATCACCGAATTAACCAATATGAGTGGTCCAGAAAATAACCCTAAGATAAGTCCAAATGGTAAAAAAATCGCATTTATTGGGTTTGAAGACAATGGTAAATCAAATCAGATTAACCAGCTTTATATTATGGATCCCAATGGCAGCGAAATTAAGAGCCTCACCCCTAAGTTAGATAGATCGGTTGATAACCTGGTTTGGGCTGAAAACAGCAAAGGAGTCTATATTAGCTACGATGATATGGGTAAAAAGCATGTCGCATACGTTAGCCTAAACGGAAAAATATCTACTAAAACCGACAATTTGGGCGGCACAAGTTTAGGCAGGCCATACACTTCTGGCAGTTTTGATGTCGCATCAAACGGTAATTTAGTTTATACGCGCTCTGTGGGCAACCGTCCTGCCGATTTGGCTTATTTAACTAAAAAAGGAAAATCGACACAACTTACAGACCTAAACGGTGATATTTTTGATCACAAAACACTAAACAAACCAAAGCTAATGGAAGTCAAAAGCAGTGTGGATGGTCGCAATTTACAGGCTTGGGTAGTGACGCCACCTGATTTTGATGCCACGAAAAAATATCCGCTTATTCTCGAGATTCATGGTGGTCCGCACACTGCTTATGGCCCCGGGTTTTCTAGCGAAGTACAATTATTTGCAGCAGCCGGTTACGTTGTGGTTTACGGAAACCCAAGAGGCTCGACCTCACAGGGTGCTGAATTTGCTAATTTAATTGATAAGAATTACCCATCTGAAGACTATAACGACTTGATGGATATGGTTGACGGGGTTATTAAGCAAGGTTACATCGATGAAAGTAATCTGTATGTTACCGGTGGTTCCGGCGGCGGCGTATTAACAGCCTGGATCATTGGTAACACTGATCGCTTTAAAGCTGCAGTGGTAGCAAAACCCGTTATCAACTGGACCAGTATGATAGGGACCTCGGATATTTATACCTTTATGACAAAATACTGGTTTAGTGATTTACCTTGGAACGATTATCAACAATACTGGAATCGCTCACCATTATCGCTCGTGGGCAATGTAAAAACGCCGACTATGGTGCTAACCGGCGAACTAGACGTACGCACACCTATGGCCGAAAGCGAACAATACTATGGCGCATTGCGTCTACAAGGAGTTGAAAGCGCATTGGTACGTATACAAGGCGCATACCATGGTATTGCGGCGAAACCCTCGAATCTGGCACGCAAAGTGGGATATATTCTCGCGTGGTTTGATAAATACAAAAATGCCGACCAAGTAACGGAGCAAACTAACAAATAGTAGTTTGTTAACAGGCTAAAGCACCCAACTTACCAAACTAGTTGGGTGCTTTAGATTACAATAAGGAGCTCAATTTCAATCGACAAAGGTTGGTAGTTTTGTGAGTCCGACATGTCGTAACGCTTGCTTTAACTCGCTTTCATAAAAAACTAAATAACGACGATTTGAACGGCACGCCATGAGGCAATAACCTTCTACGAGCTTCTTTATTTTCGCAGCATCACTATTAATAATGAAAACCACATTCGTCGCTTCACTTGATGAAATAGACACTGAAAAATCAGCAAAGTTTTCATGTTCCGACAGCGTACCGATAATATCTTCAACACCGCGTAAATCATGTAAATAATGAATGTTTCGCGTAAACAAAGGATCTCGCACTATTTTTTTAAATTCATCTAAATAATGCGTAATCACTATTGTTCCGCGAGTACATGTCGTAACGAGCCGAATATCAGGCAAAATTGCATATCGAAAATAAAAAGTACTCATAAATTACGTCAAACACCAACTCATTATATTTCGCCTACTTTTTATAACTATAGTGTTAATACAATGAGTCGCAACTTACTTAGGCATAATCAGCTAGGCTCAGTCCTTCCTTTTTACACACGTCAATAATGGACTGACGCTTAGCAAGGTTTTTAAGGTAGCGCGATAAATTGCGAAATGACAAAGGCGGTCTTTCAAACTCATCAGCCCACACTGACAACATAAATAAGAAAAAGTCACACGCAGTCACTGAATCACCCACAAGGTAATCTTTTCCTTCAAGTTCGCTATCCAACAACTCAAGCATAGCGGTAATGCGTGTTTCTTGAGTTGCCACGATACCGGCAACATCGCTTTCATTACTGGTATGTTTTTGTGGATAAAAATAAACCATCAACTCAGCTTGCACTGTATTAGTTAAATACATCATCCACTGAAAAAATAATGCACGATTGGGCAAACCAAGCTCAGGAATTAAATTTGCACTCGGATTATTTTCCGATAAATGAATGCAAATAGCTGGGCTTTCAAATATTGCGACACCGTCATCCACTAAGGTCGGAATTCGCCCTGCTGGATTTAAAACCAAATACTCGGCCGTCTTTTGCGCGTTGCTTTTTCGGTCAACCTTTATCAGTTCAAAGTCAACATTGAGTTCGTGTAAAATAAAATGCGGTGCCATGCTGGCGTTTAGTGGGTAGTAATATAATTGATACAACAGTCGCTCCTTGGGAGTTAATTTAAAAACCTTTTCAAACAAGGTTTTGCACTACAAAACTGAATCAAAGCGAAAAACCACACCGAATTTTATACTGCGAAGTATAATAACTAAAGCAATAAACGTTATCCTTTTAAGGTTTACTTTTGCCAAAGCGACCGCTTTCCACAGTGAAGATGAGACTCTCGTTTGGCTACCACGACTTATACCACTAAATAGCGAAAAGTGGGCAGTTATTCTGCTCCACTTTTAAAGCTACCTAAAAAATCAAGTTACCAGCTCCTTGCGGATAATTTCAGCACCTTGACTTAATGCGCTCAACTTTCCACTTGCAACCGCACGTGGCAACGGTGCTAATCCACAGTTGGTACATGGGTAAAGTTTATCGGCGTCGACATATTTTAATGCGCTACGCAGTGTGTTAGCGACTTCTTCAGGGGTTTCTACACGATCAGTGGCAACATCAATTGCACCGACCATGACTTTTTTACCGCGAATAAGTGCCAGTAACTCAATTGGCACACGCGAGTTGTGGCACTCAAGTGAAATAATATCGATATTTGATTTTTGCAATTTTGGAAATACTTCTTCATATTGGCGCCACTCAGAACCCAGTGTTTTTTTCCAATCCGTATTTGCTTTGATGCCATAACCGTAACAAATGTGTACTGCAGTTTCGCATTTAAGCCCTTCGATAGCTCGCTCTAGACAGTCAATCCCCCAGTCATTCACATCTTCGAAAAACACATTAAAGGCGGGTTCATCAAACTGAATAATATCAACGCCAGCGGCTTCCAGCTCTTTCGCCTCTTGATTTAAAATTTTTGCAAACTCCCAAGCCAGTTTTTCACGACTTTGATAATGATCATCATACAAAGTATCGATCATAGTCATAGGCCCTGGCAACGCCCATTTTATCGGTTTTGTGGTTTGCTTTCGCAAAAATTTCGCGTCTTCAACAAACACTGGTTTTTCTCGGCTCACAGGCCCAACGACTGTTGGCACACTAGCATCATATCGGTTACGAATTTTGACCATTTTACGATTTTCAAAATCAACGCCAGATAAATGTTCGATAAAAGTCGTGACAAAATGTTGGCGTGTTTGTTCACCGTCGCTCACAATATCAACGCCAGCATGATTTTGCTCGTGCAATGAGATGCGCAAAGCGTCCTTTTTGCCATCAACTAGTTGATCGCCATCTAACTTCCATGGTGACCAAAGTACTTCGGGTTCAGCCAGCCATGATGGCTTAGGTAAGCTGCCAGCAGTCGAAGTTGGTAGTAAAATTTTCATAGTTTATACAACGCTCATGGTTAATGTAATTACAGTGCATAACTGGCTGAGAACTGTTCCAGTACCGTTTGATATGGTTCGATAAAATGTTCTTTTGCAAACTGGCCTTGTTCTATCGCCAAACGGCTGCGCTCTTCACGGTCATAAATGATTTGAGTCAAAGAGTGATCTAAGTTTTTTAGATTTGGCTGATAGCGTGTACCGGCAACCGCATTTGCGTTATAGATTTCTGGTCTATAGATTTTTTGAAATGTTTCCATCGTACTTATCGTGCTGATCAACTCAAGATTGGTGTAATCATTGAGTAAGTCACCAAAGAAATAAAACGCGAACGGTGCAACACTGTTAGGCGGCATAAAGTAGCGAACCTGTAGACCCATTTTCTTAAAGTATTGTTCGGTGAGCGATGATTCATTCGGAGTATATTCAAATCCTAATACCGGGTGTTGATTCTCCGTTTTTTGATAAACCTTATTATCTGACACACTCAAACAAATCACTGGCGGCTTTTTAAAGTATTGTTTATAGGTCTTAGAGTTAACAAAGTGCTTAAACAATTTTCCATGTAAATCACCAAAGTTTTCAGGAATACTAAATGTGGCTTGATCTTTATTATGATCAAGCAGCAACACGCTAAAATCGTAATCGCGCACATACGACGAAAAGTTATTACCAACAATGCCTTCTGTACGTTCACCCGTTTGATGATCAACAATAATTGTTTTTAAAACTTCAATCGATGGAAACGCACCGCTCGTTTCATCAATATTAATGTCGACCGAAATAATTTCGAGTTCAACTGAGTATCGTGAGCCCTTTGGATTATCCCAATGCGCTAATGCATTAAAGCTATTATTAATCATGTTTAATGCATTACGTAAGTTAGCTTGACGACTTTCGCCGCGGGCTAAGTTAGCAAAATTTGTTGTAAGACGAGTGCTATTTGCTGGATGATAATTTTCATCCAGAGTTAGGGTTTTTATCGTAAATTTAAAATCTGTATTCATGACGTTAGGGTATCCAATTAATCTTGTTTCAATGTGAAGTGCTCACCTAAAACATGCCATGCGGTACGTTGCTAACGGCCTCTGTGTGCGAGCAATATAATTTATACGCACATCGTTAGTTGAAGAAAAACGGTATTATTTCAAATAAAACATGAGTCATATTCATTCTTTAATGCATTAAGTACACCCTCTTTCGCTATTTTGAATAAAAACCACCGAAATAACCCTGAGAAACATAGAAATCTAGACATCCAGAAATCCAATTTGCAAATAATTCATTTTGAACATGAGCAATATTCAGCAGTAATTACATAAATAACAGTAAGTTGCTTTAATTAATATTGTTATACTCGACGCCGTAGACGATTTTTTAAACGCAGCTTGATTTAAGCTGCTCGTTAAGTAAGAGAAAGCGGAATGAGTGAGTTATTACTATTAATTGGTTACTGCGCGGTATTGGGCTCTGGGGTTGGGTTTCTAGCGGGTCTTCTCGGCATAGGAGGCGGTTTAGTTATAGTTCCTATTCTAAGTGTTATATTGCTCTATTTTAATGTACTGCCACCGGAGCACGTTGTTATTGTTGCGATTGCAACGTCACTGGCATCTATTTTATTTACTTCAACATCTTCCGCTATTGCCCATCATAAAAACGGCAATGTGCCTTGGTCAATTGCTCCTTGGGTTATGGTAGGTGTGGCACTCGGAGCGCTTATTAGTGGTTTTTTAGCCGCCTTATTACCTGAACACATAGTTCGGGCTGTATTTGCGGTGAGTGTCACACTAATTGCTATCAAGATGTTTTTAAGCAGTAAAAATAAGACTTCAGCACAGCGTACGATGCCAAATAAAGGAGTATTAACCTTTGTCACTACATTGACCGGCGGACTGTCTGCGATAATTGGCATCGGTGGCGGCGCACTGCTTGTGCCATTACTGAACTATTTTTCAATTGATATGAAAAAAGCCATTGGCTGCGCATCCGCCTCAGGTATCGTTATTGCACTATTTGGTTCGGTTGGTTATATCAGCGCGGGCAGCAATCAACTTGAATTAACAAATGGCTTTGCCGGATTTGTCTATTTACCAGCGTTGTTGGGAATCGTTTGTACATCTTGGTTTACCGCACCACTTGGCGCTAAAGCAACACAGTATTTACCCGTCACCACAGTTAAAAAAATATTCGCCGCACTGCTCGTAGTTATGGCATTAAACATGATAATCAATTAGTAACAATAATTGCCGCCAATCATAAAATAAAAAGGTTAACCATTTGGTTAACCTTTTTATTTAAACTTATCGTGTTTACTTAGCTTCATAGTATGTCAAAAACATATCTAAGGTTTCATTTGTCAGCTGTTCAATTTGGCTTGCATCTAATTTTTCATCATGATGAAGTACTTGAGGCCAAAACGCCTGCCCTTTTAATAAACTTAATAACTGTTCAGAGACTAGTCGCGGATCTTTCTTGCGCAACTTACCATCTGCCATAGCCTCTCTAATCCAGCGCGTCAATGTCGTTTCCTGTTCAAAAAACTCTCTCAGCTCACCGGTAAACATATCCGGATTAAACAAACAGTACCCCATTGCAACTCGAATTAGATCAAGGGTGTTTTGATCACACATAAAGTTTAGTTCATTGGCAATTAGTTCAGCTAATTGGCCACGCAATGGTTTAGTCGCATCATAATCGTAAACATACGTTAAGATATTCGCGCTCCAAATATCGCGAATAATGTGAGTGACAAGGATCTCTTTACTTTCAAAGTGGTTGTATACGGTACGTTTTGAAACCTGTGCGGTTTCAGCAATTTTATCCATACTCGTGTCACTTACACCGAACTGTTGAAATGCCGCTTTGGCGCCATCAATAATTGCCTGGCGCTTTTGCATGCTACGACTAATTTTTGCTTCGCTCATCATCTGCTCTCATATCTTCTTCCGAATTATTTTTACACTAATCAGTTTACTTTTCAATCTTTACGCGTAAACTACACCGTATAGTTTACCTTGTAGGTGTTTATTTTAATCTTAATCAGTATCTATAGTGCTGCATCAGCACAGATTGAATTTTCATTAAAATTAATAACTTAAAACTAAGGTAATGATATTTAAATTTGACAACGAAGCCGTGATGACTATGAATATCGACATTTTAAATTTTAAATTAAGTGCAAAACTACTTTCATTTGCCGCAGTTTTAACTGTTCTGCAAGCGTGCTCACCAGCACCGGCAGAGCAAACCAAAGTACAAAAACCGCAAGCGGTAAAGTTAATACCAGCAACCAGCAATAGCCAAATTGTCGAACGTACATTTCCAGCTGAAGTGTCAGCAGTAAAAACCATCGATTTAAGCTTCGAAGTCTCGGGTCGCCTCATCCAAACGCAATTAAAAACAGGTACTATAGCAAGTCAGTCTCAAATGCTTGCACAAATCGACCCAACACCGTTTAAACAGCGTGTGCAAGAAGCACAAGCAAAGCTCAATCAAGCGACCCGAGATTTAGAACGGATCACGGCAACGGCTAAAAAAGGGTCAGCTTCACAAAGTCAGTTGGACAACGCCAAAACCAATTTTGAACTAGCTAATATTGCCTTAAAACGCGCACAAAAAGATTTAAGCTATACCCGCTTACTCAGCCCGTTTGATGCTCAAATATCAGAACGCTTTGCCGAAAAAGGAAATTATGTTCAGGCTGGCGACATTGTCGCTCGATTACAAGATGTGTCTCGTTACTACTTTAATGTGAATGTGCCGGAGCGTTTAGTCAGTCGCTATAAAGAAGGTTCTTTGATTGGTGCGACTGCGCATATTATTTCTGCACCTGAGCGCATTTATCAATTGGAGTATGTTGAACATGCGACGCAACCCGATCCAATCACCCAGACTTATAAAGTGGTCTTTGCCGCATCAGCTAAAAACACCGATTTAACGCCGGGAGCCCGTGCTGTGGTAGCCATCAACCTCAACAATCAAACGACAAAAAATCAATTACTGGTGCCATTTAATGCGTTACAAGGCAACGATAGCGAAGGCTTTCATGTTTGGAAATTTAATAAAGCAAGCTCAACGGTATCGAGAGTAAATGTTGATGTAGTCGCAGTACAACAACAAGTCGCCGCAGTCGATTCTGATATCGTTTTAGGAGATTTAATTGTCTCGGCAGGTGCTTCGCAAATGCGTGAAGGGCTCATCGTTAAACCTTACCAAGCGGAGCTATAGTCGTGGATATCGCTCGCTATGCTATAAAAAACCCGGTCAATGTGTGGCTACTCGTTATTGTACTCTTGCTCGGTGGATTGCTCGGCCTGAATAATATTGGTCGATTAGAAGACCCCGCGTTTACCATCAAACAAGTGCAAGTTGTTACGCAATTCCCAGGTGCAAGTGCACAAAAAGTAGAACGCGAAATTACCGAACAATTGGAAATTGCACTGCAACAAATGCCTCAGTTGCTGCGTTTAACGTCAATTTCAAGACCTGGAGTTTCTGAAATCACTGTTGAAGTAAAACCCAATTTTGACTCCAACGAATTACCGCAAATATGGGACGAACTGCGAAAGCGCTTGCGTGACGCAGCAAACGCTTTGCCATCTGGTAGCCACGCACCCGCTGTATACGATGATTTTGGTGACGTGTATGGCATGTACTATGCGCTTAGTGCACCTGAATTTAGCCCGCATGAATTGCGTGAATTTGCCCGTATTATTCGTCGCGACCTATTGGTCACAGAAGGGGTTGCCAAAGTTCAGGTCAGCGGCGTACAGCAAGAGCAGTTAGTTGCGTATATTAACCCTTACCAGCTCTCAGGACTTGGTATTTCTTTTCCTGAAATCAGTGCATTACTTGAAGAAAACCTCAAACCATTTAATGGTGGTCGGGTGCAACTCGATGGCCGCAGTTTGCGCTTGATTGTTGAAAACCCACTCAATCAAATTGAAGAAATCTATAACCTGACAATCGTGGTACCTGGTACCAATAAGTCATTTAAAATTCGCGATATTGCTGAACTTAAATTTGAACCTATCGATATTCAACCTGTGCTTATCCGCTATCAAGGGCATGAAGCTATCACTCTTGCCGTGTCTGCGTTGAATGATGTCAATATTGTTGAAGTTGGCAAACGAGTCAACGCAAGGGTCGACGACTTACTTGCCGAGCTTCCTGCTGGTATTACGCTCACTCCCGTATATGACCAAGCAAGTATTGTTGATGAGTCAGTTAAAGGCTTTATCAACAACCTGATTATGTCAGTAATCGTGGTAACTCTCACATTAATGATTTTTATGGGCTGGCGCTCAGGCATTGTCGTTGGCTCTGTACTTTTAATCACAGTCATGGGTACCGTGTTAATAATGTGGCTGATGGGCCTTCAGCTACAGCGTATTTCTCTCGGTGCCATGGTAATTGCTATGGGTATGCTGGTGGATAATGCAATTGTGGTCGCTGAAGGCATGATGTTACGAATGAAACAAGGTAAAAAGGCAGTTGAAGCGGCAAGTTTTATTGTAAAACGCACACAATGGCCGCTGCTTGGCGCAACCGTAATTGGCATTGCCGCTTTTTCTGGCATCGGCCTATCAGACGATGCAACCGGCGAGTTTTTATATTCGTTGTTTGCCGTGGTGCTAATTTCACTTATGCTAAGTTGGGTGCTTGCAATCACCGTGGTGCCATTATTTGGTAAATATTTTTATAAAGTCGACACCACAAACCACCAGCAAGGTGGCCACAGTAGATTTTACCGTGCGTACACATCTGTTTTACATACCGCACTTAAGTTTCGATGGCTCACAGTAACAGTTCTTTTTGCTATCACAGTAATCGCCTACGCCGGATTTGGCATGGTTAAACAAGGCTTTTTTCCGCCATCTAATGCTCCTATTTTCTTTGTTCATTATTGGGGGCCACAAGGCCAAGACATTCGTAAAACAACAGAAAAAGTAGCGGAAACCGAGCAGCTTTTGCTGAATTTTAATCAAGTTGATTCTGTTACTAGTTTTGTCGGACGTGGTGCTGATAGATTCACCTTAACCTATGCACCACAGCAACCTAACGAAAGCTATGGTTTTTTCTTAGTGCGCACCCATCAACGAGACGATATTGACGCAGTCATTAGCGAACTGACACAATCCATGCAACACATTGATCTCAATGCAAGCTTTTATACAGAGCGCATGCAATTTGGTCCGGGTGGTGGTGCAAAACTCGCAGCACGCTTTTCAGGGCCAGACGCAGACATGTTAAGACGCCTTGCTCGTGAAGCAGAAGACATCATGCTTGCAGATGGCAAGATCAGAGATATCCGTCACAACTGGCGCGAAAAAGGGCTGGTGTTAAATACGCACTATGATTCAGTGAATGCAGGTATCGCCGCGGTATCTCGTAATGATTTTGCGCAAACAATTCAGTATGCTTCAACGGGTCTTGAACTTGGCCGTTTGCAAAGTGGCGATTACAGCTATGCAATAACCGCAAAAGTCGCGCTTGCCAATCAGTCTGAAGTCGACGCAATCGAGAATAGTTTAGTCTGGAGCTCATCGCAGCGTAAATACATTCCTTTTAGGCAAGTATCAGCTGGATTACAATTAGAAAACGAAGAAACCCAAATCCATCGTCGCAATCGCGTTAGAACCATAACGGTCTCGGCGGACCCCGGTTTCTTTGAAACAGCAGGCAACGCATTTACACGTATAAAACCGCAAATCGAAGCAATGAAATTACCTCCTGGTTACCAACTTGAGTGGGGTGGCGAATATGAATCATCTCGCGATGCGCAAAAAGCGCTCGGTACAGGTTTACCTGCAGGGTTTTTAGTCATGTTGCTGATCTCAATCGTACTGTTTGGACGCGTGCGCCAACCGCTCATTATTTGGCTTGTCGTGCCGATGGCCGCCGTTGGTGTGGTCAGTGGGTTACTTGCAACCGATATGCCATTTGGCTTTATGTCATTACTCGGATTTTTAAGTTTATTCGGCATGTTGATTAAGAATGCGATTGTATTGCTAGAAGAAATAGACCTGCAAATTGCCGAGGGAACAGCGCCAAATGATGCCATTTTATCGGCAAGTGCTTCGCGTTTACGCCCTGTCGCACTGGCTGCAATCACCACAATATTGGGTATGGCACCACTTTTAAGCGATGCATTCTTTGCCGATATGTCAGTCACAATAATGGGTGGTTTAGCATTTGCCACAATACTTACATTGATAGCAGTACCGGTATTTTATAGCTTGTTTTATCGCTTGAGCTATCGCAACCCGAAATAAAATCACCAACCAACAAAGCGAGCTCACGTATTTTGAACTCGCTTTTCCAATTGTCAGAAGATGATAAGTGAATATTAAAACGCTTATCTTTCTCCTTGGATTTCAAAATCATCAAACACTAGTTTTGCGACGCCATCACTTTGTACCACCCAATGTTCTTTGTGAACAACGCCAAACGCTTTATTCATTGTCCATTTAGATTTCAAAATAAAACCATCATCGCCGCAGGGCTGCCATTCGACATCTGAGTATTCGACATTCTTAAACCCTTTATCGATTATGTCTTGCCAAAACGCCAAAATCGCTTCCTTCCCCTTAAATACGCCAAAAGGTCTCGCAATCATTTCGCAGTCTTGAGTATATTGTGCCGCACAGCCCACGGCATCTTGTTTATTAAAGGCTTTTTGCCACAATGCGATGCCTTGTTTGCATCGTTCTAATACCTGATTTTCCAACATGGAATGCTCCTAATAACGCTCTAAAATATTCGCCATTAAGCTTACCCATTCCAATTAACACGAAAAACAGAGGTAATTAAAAACACTGTCACAAAAAATTGAACAATCATGAATAGACTCAGACAAATGTCAATTTTCGCCCACATTGTTGAACAAGGCTCCGTGTCAGCTGCCGCCAGCAAACTGATGCTTTCTAAATCGGTTTTGAGTCACCATTTAAAAAGCCTTGAACACGAGCTTGGCTTAGTATTAATAAAACGGACGACACGTCGTCAATCGCTCACCTCTGCTGGCGAAGCGTTCTACAGAAAATGCAAAGAGATAAATCAAATTGCCGATGCGGCATGGGACCAAGCGATAGCTTCTCAGTCTGAGCCAACAGGTAAAATTAGAATAAGCGCGCCAACTGCACTGATGGATATATTAGTGTCACCTATTATTGCCGAGCTAATGATGCAATACCCAAAGTTAAAACCCGAACTTATTAGCGATGATCAACACCTCAATTTAGTGAAAGAAAACATTGATTTAGCTGTCCGAGTAGGTACTTCGGTCGACAGTAATCTAAAGCAAAAGCGCATAGGTAGTTTTAGGGATGTCTTATGCGTTAAAGCGGGTAATAGGCCGATTAATATTGAGAGCGTGCCCTATATTGCAAACAATTGGCAACCTAAATCAATTAAACACGTATTTGAATTCAGTAACGGAAATACACATATATTTGAAACAACAGCATCATGCACCACCAATTCATTTAACAGTTGCCGAACACTTATTCGCTCTGGTGCAGGGATCGGAATTATCCCTGACTTTTATCTATCAGAACAGCAAAACGATGTGGTCGAAGCCCTACCAGATGCCCGCTTGCCATGCAATCCCGTTTACGCTTTAACACCCTTTAGCCAATTTGCTCCACCTGTTCTTCAAACACTCATTTCGCAATTAGAACAAACACTTAATCGAGGATTAAGCTAAATTGCCGAACTGATTGTAAGATATTCGCGTTATTTTTATTGCTTTTTAACCCGAGTTACACTTTTATAGATGTGACAAAATTAAACATCAATCAAAGTAAAAGGATAAACGATGCGCTGTCATGAAATTGATTACGAAATTATCGGCGAATCCATGCAAATGGTGGAAGTTGAATTAGACCCACAAGAAACCGTTATTGCCGAGGCGGGTGCCATGAACTATATGGAAGAGAGCATTCAATTTGAAACTAAAATGGGTGATGGCTCAGACCCAGATCAGGGCTTTATGAGTAAACTGTTCAGTGCCGGTAAGCGCATGATCAGTGGTGAATCACTGTTTATGACCCATTTTACTAACCAAGGCTATGGTAAAAAGCGCGTCGCGTTTGCTGCACCTTTTCCAGGTTCAATTATTCCGCTAGATTTAGCGCAACTTGGCTGTTCTGTGTATTTACAAAAAGATTCTTTTTTGTGCGCGGCGCTCGGTACGCAAATCGACATCGCATTTCAACGCAAACTCGGCGCTGGCTTTTTTGGTGGTGAAGGCTTTATCTTAGAGCACCTAAAAGGTGATGGTATGGCCTTCGCTCATGCAGGTGGCAGTGTAATCAAAAAAGAACTTAATGGCGAAACACTTAAACTCGACACAGGTTGTGTAGTTGGCTTCACAGACGGAATCGAATTTGATATCGAGCGTGTGAGTGGTTTGAAAAGTATGTTCTTTGGTGGTGAAGGCCTGTTTTTAGCGACTTTATCTGGGCACGGAACTGTCTGGATCCAAAGTTTGCCATTCTCGCGCCTTGCTGATCGTGTTATTCAGCATGCACCAAGTGTTGGCGGCAGTCGCCAAGGTGAAGGCTCTGTATTAGGTTCAATTGGCGACATGATTGACGGCAAATAATGCTCTTATGAGTAAAAGGGTCAGCCCTTTTACTCGCTTAGCCCAAAGGGTCACTTCGACTAAAAATAGTGATGTTACATAAGCTAAATTATTTAGCTTGGATCACTAATTCATCGAGTTGAGCAATTAATTGTTCTGGAAAATCATCAATGTTATTGCTGCCAACAAAGACAAACCCATCCAGTTCTGGATAACTGGGACGAATGAATACGCTTAATTAACAATAAAATAAACTTATTTGATTCAGTTAGTATTCAGAAAGAATTCACTAAATTAGAAATAGTTACCCATTAAAAACAGGTCTCGCTATGTTAAACAAACTTAAACTCGTTCTACTCGTATCAATAACTTTATTATTGCAGGCCTGCGCTTCAATTTCGCCAGACGAGTGCCAAACGGCCGATTGGTACAATTTAGGCTATGGTGATGGGCAAAGCGGCTATAAACGCGACCGCGTGAACGACTACGCTCAGGAATGTAGCAAAGTAAATATACAGGTTAATATCGAACAATGGCAACAGGGCTACGAACAAGGTAATCAAATGTATTGTGCGCCGGAAAACGGCTATCGCTTAGGTCGAGACGGGCAAAGCTACCATGGCGTATGCTTTAATCAACAATTCGTGCAAAACTATAATGCGGGCAAGCGACAGTATGAAATTGATCGCGAAATACAAGATTTAAAACAGCAGATAGCAAACTTAAAAGAAAAGCTGCATCACGAACAAAATGACGATATTAAACGAGAAATACGCCATGACATACGTTATTTAAAACGCGAAATTGATCGCCTGCGCATACCACAAATTATTTACGAAATCGCATTATAGAGCATGGGGAAGTTATTTTACTTCCCGAGTTTTATATAGTTCACTGAAAATGAGTCCGCCTATTCCGCCAGCTAGAAGTTGCATATAAAACCCCCAGCCTCTAGCGCCCGCTACTAGGTGAATATTCATTATCGATTCGATTATTAGTAATACCGCCGCAAAGGCACTTAACCCCGCGACCATAAAAAGCCAAGTATAAAGTTTATTGTATTTGCGCGATATCCAACTCGCGACAACAAATGCAATAGTCAGTGCCACCACAATAATAATGCCATATGTTGGCATCAAACCAACCCAATCATCTATCGTTAAACTTAGTCGGTCACTAAAAGCCACATCAACGCCAACAGCAACTAATTGATTGACAACATATTGACTATGGAACAAGCTAGCAAGAGTGAATGTAACCAACCAAGAAACAAAAAATGAAGGCAAAATACGCGTCAAAAATTGCATGGATATCTCGACTTAACAAAACGATTTCTTCATACCGTAGCAAAGGCAGTCGTACTACACAATTATTTGCCTTAGTTTCATTGTGCTTGGTGACAACAAAGTTAGCTTTTGCCAGCGAAACACTTACCAAAGAAACCTATCAAATCGAGACTGTGGCAAGTGGGCTGCAATCACCATGGAGTATGGTGCAACTACCCGATAAAACGTGGTTGATTACGGAGCGAGATGGCCACATTGTCGTGAAAAAGGGCAAGCACCAAACGAGAGTTAAATTAGCATTAGATGGCCTATACGTGGCAGGACAAGGCGGTTTGCTCGATATATTAATTTCGCCCGATTTTTCCAGTTCTAAAGATGTGTTTTTCACCTACTCGCAAGGCGAGTTAAAAGCAAATCGGCTCGTCATTGCCAAAGCCAAGTTTGACGGCACTACTTTCTCAAAACCTCACATTATTTATAAACTGGCGACCGATAAAAGTACGCCTCAGCATTATGCGGGCCGAGCCTTATTTTTACCCGATAATACGCTACTTTTTTCAAGTGGTGACGGTTTTGATTTCCGCGAACAAGCACAAATCATAACAAACCAACTTGGTAAAATGCTACGCATTAACCCTGATGGCACAATACCATCTGATAATCCATTTATTGATCATAGCGACCCAACTGCACATGCTGTGTTTTCATTCGGACACCGCAACCCCCAGGGCTTAGTCTATGACGATGATAAACAGCGTATTGTCAGTCATGAGCATGGCCCTGCTGGTGGCGATGAGCTCAACTTTCTTACGGCGGGGAAAAACTACGGCTGGCCTGTAATTACCTATGGTAAAGACTACTCACGAGCACGTATTTCACCATTTACCGAGTATGAAGGAATGTTACAACCCAGCATCAACTGGACACCTTCAATTGCACCGTCAGGCATGGCGTATTACAGCACGCGGTTTAATGGCTTTAAGTCATTACACGGTCATGCACTCATCACTGCACTCGTTGATAAAAAGCTCTACGCCGTCGACTTAGCAAACGACTCGTTTACGCAATCACATGTATTCCCCGAAATATCTGGGCGCTTAAGAGACGTTTTCATAACGCATAATGGAAACATCGCGATACTCGAAGATGGTAAGAATGCCAAGCTTAAATTACTCAGTGTAAAATAAACCAAAGTTACGATTTAAAAACATAAAATGAATCCAGCTTAGTCTCGTAAAAATTGCTATGATAGCAGCGCAACCGCTGTAATTCGTAAGAATTCAATACTAATTTTTGAGGTGACATTGAGCTTTATTCGCAAACTACTGTATTTACTTATCTGCGTAGTCACCTTTTGTTCGCATTCAAAAGAACTTATCGTTGGCATAAATACAAATAGTTATCCACCCTATTACATTCATGACAATGGCGAATTAAATGGTTTTTCGCTTGACGTCGCAGAGCTCATTGCGGCCAAATTAGGGCACACCTTAAAATACCAAGCACTGCCTTGGGCCCGTATTAATCAGTATTTGCAAGAAGGCAAAATAGATATGGTGCTGCTCTATCTTGAAACAGAACAACGTAAAGAGTATGTGCACTATGCCTCTACCCCCTATATAAAAGAGTCGTATCGATTCTTTAAAAAGAACCGCTCGCAATTAAATTACACCGGCTACCTACAAGATATTAGTAATACCTCAATCGGCGTAATTCGAGGATATTCATATGGCTCAACATTCGATAACTTTAACTTCGCTAAAAAATACATTTCAGGAAGTGAAGTACAGCTCTTAGAAATGCTGCAAAAAGATCGTGTTGAATTAATTGTCGGTAACGAAGCGGTCATCAAGTATCATGCAAGAGCGATGCAGCTAGATAATAAAATCACAGCGTTAAACCCACAACTTACTGAAAAGCCCGCTTTCTTCGCTTTTTCAAAAAGACGTCCTGAGAGCGAGAAGACTGCGCGTGAGTTTTCAACGATGTTAGACAAAACACTCGACACAGCAGCGTATAATTACCTATTAATTAAACACCATCTTGCATTGGCGCCAGCAACACTTAAACCACTTCATCAACCGAGCGAATGAGGCTCGCATCAAATATCGCGGCCAAACCAAACCACTTTACCGACGACGCGCGTTTGCTCATCAGTTGCGCCACATATCTCCCAACTCGGGAATTCAGGGTTATCACTTTGCACTTTAATACCTGTTTTTAGTGGTTTTAGTCGTTTTGTCATCAAACCATCGTCCGTATGCAATAGATATACGTCTTCACGATGAACTTGATTTTGCGACATATCTACTAAAATCATATCGCCATCTTCAAGCGTTGGTTGCATACTTTCACCACGTACCGAAACAAATGCAAGCTGATCCGAGTGAACGCCAAGTTGCGACGAAAGCCATTGTTTTGAAAAACCAAAGTGCTCACTAATGTCTTCACTAAAACCAACCTGACCAAAACCCGCACTTGCTTGAACATCAAATTTTGGTGCAATAACCAGTTCGCTTTGATTCTTATGCACAACCTCATCATTTGACCGCTCACCGGTGATCAACCAATTGAGATCAACACTAAACTGCTCACTTAACGACTCTAAATAAGCAAGCGATGGGCGACTGCCACCGCGACATATTCGATATATCGTTGACGGCGAACGGCCTGTAATTTCAGCAAAACGCTTTTTATTGCCTTCAGAGAATTGATCAACAAGCGTTACAAAACGACGAGAAAAAGCTGTGCTCATATTAGAATCGGCCTCACAATGAAAAGGAAGCTGACTGTACAGGGAATCTGAGCTAATTCAAAGTAGGAATTAAGTTTGCGACACCGTGTGATTTATATTTAACCTACTAGTTTAATATTTACGCGATAAAAACATTTCAGTAGAGTCACATTTCACTGGGGCCAGAGTCACAATAGTGGCATTGTGATTCTGGCCACACATTTTTAAATGTTCACCGACCATTCTACAAAACTAATTTGCTTTTCTTTGATGAGCTTTTCAATGTCAAACTCACCGGAGCCAGAACTCACACTATTTAACGAAACTTGTGCGCCAACAAAGCGATCGCGACCCAATTCTTTTGCTCTATAAAGCGCCGCATCAGCGACTTTGAGTGAGTTTTCCCAATCTGTTTCAGGGTTGCCAAAGGCAGGAAAGCTAACAAAACCGAATGAACATGTTGGGGATATTATCCCCTCACCCACATCAATGTTTAATTCTTTTAACTGGGCTCTCACGCGTTGACATAGATGTTCACCATCGGAAAAGGTTGTTTGTGGGCAATACCAAAGAAACTCTTCACCACCCCAGCGTACTTGCATGTCGGTACTGCGAGCATTTTCCCTAAGGACATCAGCAAACACTTGCAACACTTTGTCGCCTGCTGCGTGACCATAGCTGTCATTTATATGTTTAAAATGATCGATATCGAGCATGATAACAAGGCTTGCTTCAAAGGCGGAGCCTTTAATTTCTCGTAGCATGCGTGCTTGCTCTCTTGGCAACAGCTGATCAACAAAGCGACGGTTTTTTAAACCGGTTAACACATCTTCTGTACTTTGCCGCACTAGTTTTTGATTTAAATCTTGCAGCTCTTGATGGTTACGTTCAATTTCATCATTTTTTTGGCGTAAAGCATGGTTTGTATTGGCGCGCAGTTTATTTATTCGCACTAAAAATATTCCGGCAACAATTAGAATAATAACGACAGATGCTAATAGGTATATCGAACGCTGCTGTGCTTGTTTTGCCAGTTCTAATTCCAATACAGCTTTTTCTTGCACGGCTTGTTTGTGCGCAAGACTTGCGACTTCATTTTGTGACTCAGCTAATTCTTTACTCTTTTTCTCAAGCTCAAATGCCGACTGCAACTCAGCTATTTTGGCGTTTGATTCAACATTTATGGCGTTATCGCTCTTTACTTTAAATTCGCTGGCAAGATGCAAAGCACGCTCAAAGTTCGCAAGTGTTTTATAATTGTCGATCATCACCGGGTACAATTCTAACAACTTAGGAATGTATTCGTTATGCGTATAAATAACATATGCACTTTCAAAGTAATCCGCAGCAATTACATTTTCGCCCATACGCATATAAGTTTCACCGATATTCTTTTTTGCGATACCGAGTGATTTTTTATCGTCATGATTACGATAATAACGTTCAATTTTTTTAAATGAAGCGAGCGCTGAGTCATGTTTACCTTGCCCTAACAGTAAATATGCTAAGTTATTGAGTGTGCCTAAATCTTCCTTTCCCAGCTTTTGGGCAATATCAAGTGACAGTCTGTAATATTTAATCGCCTGTACTTCATCTTTTTTTTGTAAATAGGCATTGCCTAAATTTGAGTATGAATCGGCTTTGTTTTGCGTATCACCCTTAATATTCTCAATCGCTAACGTCAAAAAGCGAATCGCTTGGTCCCAGTCTTTGGTATAAAGTGCGAGCCCCCCTAAATTGTTATAAAGACTATGTGGCACAGGTAAATTGTGCGTTTCATGTATATTTACCGCTTTGAGCATGGCCTCAGTAGCCTCGGCAAATTTCCCCTGTTGTGCATAGGTGATACCGAGCTCTTCATAAACACGATTTAGTTCTTTTTGTTGCTCAGCACTGTCGATCGCTTTTAAATAATACTCTTGCGCCTGAGCGAGCTGAAACTGTTTTATTTTTAGTTTGCCAAGAGTCGCATAAAGGCTTGTTTTCAAACTATTATCGTCTAAATTTGCGATGATTTTAGAAACGCGTTCAAGTAAAACATTCTGCAATGCATAATCATTGCGTTTAATCATAATTTGAGCCTGTAGACGAAGTAACTTCGCTTGTTGTTCCGCGTTCAAACTATCGCGCGATAAAAGAGACTCTATGAGCTCATTGGCATTATCAAACTGTGCTGCTTTATAGTAAGTCTTCGATAGGTTAAACCCAGTAACAAAGTCTTTATTTTGGTGCCACGCCTGGCGTGCATCAGCTAAGACTTTATCTTGCTGTTCTGCAGCAATTAAAGCGCAACTCACAACAATTAGACCAATACAATATAGTCGCGTTATGGCAACAAACAGCTTCATTTGATTATTCTCATTTGTTAATTAATGTAAAAAATATAACGCTATCACTTGGTATGTGACAAGCATAGTTTGGTCTTTGTCCTGTTTTGATAGGCTGAATTCAAAAAAATAGATAAGATGACGTAATTAACACTTAATAAATTGGCGCAAAATAAGTCCTATGTCGTTTATTAAATTAAATATAGAGTTAGGTAAACTACATGATGACTTACTCAATTAGCGTTAATAAAAAACAAATATAACCAATAAAAACATACCGTTAACTATTATGACATATAGGTTTGGCGTAAAAGTGTCGTAAAAATTACAGATGTATAACGTACTAACTATGAGGTTTCTTCCCTACAGTGAAAACACATCAACTGTGAGGAGAAACAAGCGATGAAAATGAAAGTTAATAGTCAATTATTAAAAGCAACACGTAATAAAAAGTGCTGGTCACAAGAGCAGCTCGGCGAAATATCCGGTTTAAGTTTACGCACAATTCAACGAATTGAAACAAAAGGGACGGCTTCGCAAGAGTCGATAAAAGCGCTTGCAGCAGTGTTGGAGCTAAGTTGTGAGCAGATCCAGTTAATACAACAGGAGGAAAAGATAACACCGCAAGCAGCGGATATAAAAAACGTAAATGAAACCGCGCTAATACAAAATGAAGACGCAACTAATAATGAATTAACTGCCTATAAGAAGCGTTACCTTTGGGGCATGTTTGCTGTTATTGCTGCCAATATGATTGGCTTTTTAGGTATTTACAGCGCTTATACTGAACAACGAATTGACGAGCCAACAATGCAGCTCCTCAAAAATATAGTATCTGGTGCACTACTTTTTTCAACCTCAGTGCTCACCTACAAAGCTTGGAAAAAAGGCGCTTTAAAATTCGAGTTATGACGTCATCATTGCTTCTCCCACAGTTGATGACAATTTTATTTAACTTGAAGGATAAAACAATGCAAAATCAAACACTCAATTTTAGCGACAAAATTTCGTTTAAAGCACCTGTCATCTCATTTGTGACTTATTTACTTGCCACAATGATAGCTACAGCGGTACTGATACAAATATGGATGCCTGCGGGCATGCCAATTGAGCAAGTTGCACAACTTGCCGAAACCGATCCTTTTGTTACCTTTTGGGGCGGTGTGATTGGATTAGTCACCTGTACTTTATGTGCTATGTTAACGACAAAACTATCAAAACAAACAGGGCTGAAAAATGCAGTCGCATTTGGTGGGTTGCTGATCCTATATGGCATAGCCAGTATCGTATTGCATCCAGAGCATTCACTACTCCACCAAGTAAGTAAGGTACTTAGCCCAATCCCTGTTGCAATTTTCGGTGGCTATATTTACTTAAAATTGGTAGGCAACAAGTCATAACTATAGCCATTTAACGCCTGCTTGAAATGCTGAGGCACTTCGAGCAGGTTGAAATCGAAATATTATCAATTGAGAGCACTAAACCATTTTGCGATATTTCGCGGGCGTGATTCCAAAACACTCTTTAAACTGTTTACCTAGATGACTTTGACTACTAAAACCTGATTGCAATGCAATCTCAGCAAGCGACAATTGGGATTGTCGTATTAATCGTTCAGCATGTTCTAGCCGTATCTTTGTTAAATAGGCCTGCGGCGTATAAGCAGTGCTTTGTTTGAACATGCGACAAAAATGGTATTCGCTTAACTGCGCAATACTGGCCAACTGTGCAAGGGACACCTTTTTATCAAAGTATACTGAGATGTAGTCAATGATCTTTGCTAATACCTTTGGCGCAAGCCCACCCTTAATTTGCAACGGCTTATGATTTAATGACAAACTTTCAAGTAACGTGACCAGCACAGTATCCGTTAACTGCTTCGCCGCGAGCAATTTGCTTTCAGACCAAAAGGCATTACTCATGTGATGGTTATATAAGGCTTCAAGAAGTTGGTTTTCATAAAATATTTGTTCTGGTAAAGCAACTTTTCTTGGATCAAGATCAAGCACTTCCAACGCTAATTTTTTAAGATAATCATCATCGAAATAAAGATGCATAAACTCCTGTGGCGTTCCTAGTTGCCAGCGACTCTCCGCATCTTGCGGCATCAAACAAAACTTACCAGGCCCGCCAAACCCGGAGTTCATATCAGTGCGGTGAGTTTCAATTCCGCCTTTATAGTACATGCTTAAAGTATGAAACTTATTATTACAATAACGTAGTCTATCGTAGCCATTAGTATAGTGTGCCCAATACAACCCCTTGGTAAGTGGGTACTCCCTAATAGTCACCTTATTTGAAGAATCAAAATCTACGTGTTTTTGCATTTATCGTGTCTCAATATCCTTGTCATCGCATGGCGAATTTATCAGCTTGCAGGTGACAAATTAAGCCCTTACTCAATAGCATATTTACCATTTTAAGCTGGCACAAGAGAGCCGCGCAATTTAACCGCAATATCGTGACAAAATCCGCAAAGAACGCTAAGAAATAAAAATTAACACGCGTCACAATCACACATCAAGTTGTTACAAATATGCTGATATTTATAGCAGAGGTATTTTTATGGCGTCGTTTTCATTTTTCTTACAAGTACTTTTATGGGGTCTATCGTGGCTTGCGATTACTTTTCAACAAGGGGAAGTCGCGGCCGAAGTCTCTATCTTCTATCGCTTTGCGATTGCCGCCATCTGTTTGTGGTGCTGGGGAATTTATCGAAAAAGTATTCAAGCAATGAATCACACAACTTTGTGTTGGTCGGCGTTACTCGGACTATGCTTATTTTGCTGTAATTTTCTCGCATTCTATTACTCAACTCATTTTATTGTGAGTGGATTAACCGCCACCATTATGGCAACCGCTCCCATTTTAAATGCGATAAACAACCGCTTGTTTTTCGGCAAACAAATTCACACGCAATTTTGGCTTGGTGCACTGATTGGATTATTCGGCGTGGCCCTATTATTTTTTCCCGAGTTGGCCAATACAAATATGAATATCAACACCTTAATAGGGGCATCGCTCGCGCTATTAGGCACCTTATGTTTTTCATTCGGTAATATGCTAAGTATTCGCCTTGGTCAATTAGCAATAAAGCCCTATACAGCCAATTGTTACGCCATGACATTCGGCTGCGGTTTTTTACTCATCCTTATCTTATTTCTCGATATCGAGTTCTCCTTCGATTCATCGTTTACCTATATTGGCGGCTTATTATACTTAGCAATCCCAGCTAGTGTGTTTGGCTTTACGCTTTACTTGCAATTGGTCGACAAAATTGGTGCAAGCCAAGCCGCGTACGCACTTGTCATCACACCTTTTGTAGCCTTGCTCGCGTCAAGCATGTACGAAGGATATAACTGGAACATGAGTGCTCTATTTGGTGCCGTACTCATCATAATCGGTCACCGATTAGCGCAATTAAAAGGTGCTGGGCTGGTGATACCGAACATCAGAAAGTTAGTATTCGAGATACGAGATTCAAAATAATCGGTGATACATTTAACAGGTAGTGTCAATTGCTCCTATAGCGAATTAGGCGCTACCTATAACCTATTACCTATAACCTATTACCAACTTAGTCTAAGCGATAAGAACCTCACTCTATGATCACTATAAAGAACTCAGTCCTACTTAGTAAAATAACATTAAACAATATTATCAATGATTTATAAAATATTAGATACCTATTAGAATTTTCTAAGGAAATCGAACAAACATCTCCGTAGAATAGCGCCAAAGATAATCACAAATACCCATTTTCATTTTTCCCGCTTTAGATGTGAGACCTACACCATGGACAGCGATATTTCATTTTCTCGGCTTAAACAATTTCCATTACTAATCTGGATCCTGCTGTTTGGCTCATTTATCACACGCGGCAGTTTTTATATGGTTTGGCCATTTTTAGCGGTTATTTTATACAACAAATTTGCGCTTTCTGCCACGCAAATCGGCTCAGTATTGTCGTTAGCGGCATTAATATCTGTATTTGTGAGTTTTATCGGCAGTACTGTGTCAGACAAAATTGGACGCAAACCACTGATGTACGCGACGGGTGTGCTTTACATCGTGTCATTCAGTTTGCTTGCGATAGCATATTCGGTGTTGATGTTTACAATAGTGATAACACTATGTTCAATTGCAACCTCACTTTGGCGTCCACTGACGTCGGCACTGATTTCAGACACATTACCAGACAAAGCAACGCGAGAACTCGCCATGCAGTCACTGTATTTTGCAGTGAATGTAGGCTGCGCTGTAGGCCCAATGCTAGGTGTCTGGCTCGGACTTACCGGTGAGCAGTCGAGCTTTTTTATCACTGTATACGCGTTTGCCTTTTTATTGGTGCTGCTCGCATGGGGGTTTAAAAATCAGCAAGTTGAAAGTAACACTCAGGAATTAAATGAAAACAGTGAAGTTAAACAAACGAGTCAACCAACAAGTTTTCGCACAACATTACAAGTTCTTATGCAAGACCGATTGTTACAATGCCTTATTTTGGCAAACGTACTGTGCCTGTTCATTTACGGTCAAATGGACAGTTCGCTCGTACAATACTTAACGCGCGAACACGTTCCCAACTTACTTGAGTTACTATCGTCTATCATTTTTACAAACGCAATGGTGATTATTTTTTGCCAGTTTTTACTATTAAAAATGATGTCTAAACGGCCTATTTTAGTGCGCATACGAATAGGATTAGTATTGTTAGTGATTTCTCAATTATGGTTTGCGCTCAACCCAGTTACCCTATTTATAGGCTGGCTCGGCGCGGTTGTCATAATGAGCCTCGCCGAGGCAATTTTGTTTCCAACAATGAGTGTACATGTAGACCGCATTGCTCCGAGCAATCTTAAAGGAGCTTATTTTGGCGCCACATCATTTTATGACCTCGGGTTTGCTTTCGCGCCACTCGGTGGCGGATTATTGTTAGACGCCTTTAATGGCCCAACTCTTTTTGCTGTATGTGCGGCAATTGCTGTTATCGTGTTTGTCTTATATTCCATCATGGATAAACTAAAACGACCAAGGCACTACTTGGAAGAATCAAAACAAAGCGATTGAAAATTATAACGCTGAGACAATTGTCAGTTGGCTCTTCACCACACATAACCAAATAAAAACAATGGGGTACATAACATACCCCATATATTAAAGAGTTAATTAGAATGGCAAAGCAATCCAGCTCATCTCATAAGCATATTTAGTTAACATGCTAAAGCACATCACGACTATCAAGACCCGTAAGATTTGCGGTTTTATTGTAGTTAGACAATGGCAACCAAGCCATGCACCGATAACTTGGCCTAGCATCATCACAAGGCCAATTGCCCATACAATTTTACCCGCGATGAGAAAAATTATCAGCGATGCAAAGTTAGTCGCAAAATTAAGCGTTTTAGCGACAGTAGTTGCACTAATAATATCACTCCCTTTTAAACTCACACCCGCTAGGGTAAAAAACGAACCTGTGCCAGGCCCAAAAAAACCATCATAAAAACCGATCGACGGCACCGCAATTCGATTGTGATAACGTTTAGATTTAATTGATTTTTCTTGCTGAACTGGCGGTGTTGGTGAGATTAAAAAATACACGCCGATTACTGTTATCACAACGGGTATGATGTAACCTAATACAGATGATTCGATAAATTGCACGGCGACTGAGCCGATTATAGAGCCTACAAATGCATACAACATCAATTTTTTAGTGCTATGCCAATTAATCCGTTTTGATTTTATTAGAATAAAGGTTGCGGTCGCAGTGCCCATGCATCCTTGTAACTTATTCGTACCTAACGCCGCTAGTGGGCCGACGCCACTTAATATAAGTGCAGGAATAGTAATTAAACCGCCGCCTCCCGCCAGCGTATCAAGCAATCCAGCAAGTACAGCGACTAAAAACAAAGTTGCCAGTAATTCAAACGTGATAATAGGTATTTCCATTAAATGCCTCTGTTATTCAAAACCATTGTGAATACCAACCCATATTTTTAGTTGGCATTCATTTAAAACGTTTCTTAATGATTATTCTGCAAGTAACTTATCAATCAGCTGCGTTGGTTTTAATCGGTCATATTGTATTGTTTTATCGAGTTCGATTAACTCCAAATTATGACCCCCTTTCGGTCGTGTTAACCAAAATCTAGGTACTACTGTAGTTAATTTCGAATAAGTCAGCTTTTTCATTTGAATGCCGCCTGTTTGCCCACTTTTACCGCCGGTTTTATCACCTACTAGCTGGCCAAAATTATGATCCTGCATAGTATTGGTAAATAAAATTGATGACGAATAGGTATAAGGGCTAACCAGCACAGATACCTTACCATCGAATTTATATGGATTATCCTTCTTTACTTGTTGAATAGTGCTAATTTCGCCGGTCATGATATCGCCTTCGGTTTGACCTTCACGAACACGTCCTGCAATCACCTTTGCCTTATAATTTGACCCAGTTTTCCATGATTTATTTGCGATGTAAGGCACAATCCCTTGCTTCCAAAAATGGTCATCACCGCCCGCATTTCGTCTCACATCAATGATCAAATGTGACAGTGCCTTTTCTTTTATTTGTTTGAAACTTGATTCAAAAAATTCAAATACCTGAGATTCATTCTCGAGCCATAAAAACGTGTTGACTGTTAACAGACCTGTGTCACGATTTAAAACCTCAAATTGAAAATTAGATGCAAAATGGTTATCTTTGCGCGTAATCTTATTCGTTGCCGCAACATCAATATTAGAGATACTTATATCCGCTGTTACTATATCTAGGTTAAATTCCTTTTGTTCACCAAAATACATCCAGTAGTATGTTGAAAAACGCGTTTCTAAAATGGCCTTTCTATGTTCATGACTGTCACCGTGAGTACGTGCCAACAACGGCTCGATGACTTGATGGACGAGCAGTCCATTTATCTTGTTAATTTCGCTGCCCGCAAGGTTACTTGGCTCACCATTTAATTTTTCTTTAATAATTAGCTTTTCATCGTCAAACACCACTTTAAATGGAAATAAAGTGCCTCCGTTTTTCAAGTAGTCATCTACTAAAGCGTTACGATTAGTCGGTGTCAAAGAGCTATGTCCGTCGGACATAACACTATTAAACGTCATCATTTTTAACCAAAAGTCTCTTACCGAAATTGGCTGAGAAATACTATTTTTAAATTCGTCAATTTGGGCATATAAACCATCTATATCTTTTACTGTGTACCCCAAGTCAGGGTGTGTTTTATCGACGAACTCGAGCCACTGTTCAATATCTTTTTTTGCTTGTTCAGGTTGTAACATTGACTGATAGTGACTGAGTGTCGTTGCCTGCACAGTGATCGCTAGTAAACTTAAAACAAGTACGACAAATAATTTTTTAAACATAATGATCCTTTACATAGTTCGTTGTATCCGGTATATGAATTGAATTGTATGTAAAACAAATGTAGATTAACATTAAGTTAAACTTACACATTAGTTAAGGTTAAACTTAATGATAAACAGTGATGACTTACGTTTTTTCAAAACCGTGGCAACACATTCATCGCTTGCAGCAACAGCACGCGCACTCAATGTCACCCCTCCGTCAATTACGCAGCGCTTACAAACAATTGAAAATAAACTCAAACTAAAGTTGGTTGAACGACACAAGCGACATATTACCTTAACGGAAGAAGGCCTCTTTCTGTTAGACCGTGCCGCCTTAATACTCGATGAAATAGATGATTTACATGAGGCTATCTACAGCCAACGTGACGAAGTAGCGGGCTGTCTTAAGGTGTTAGCACCACTCGGATTTGGTCGTAAATATATCGCGCCTTTGATAACAGAATTTCAACAAAAACACCCGAGTCTATCAGTCGAACTCGCGTTATCAGATAACCCAGATTGGTCTTCAAAATCGGCGTGGGACATTATTATCCATATTGGCGAACTGCGAGATTCAACATTAAAACTGTCGGTATTAACCTCTAACAAGCGATTCCTATGTGCATCGCCCACCTATATAGAAAAATACGGACTACCTCGTACGCCGTCGGATTTACGTCATCATCATTGTATTGCATTAAAAGAGAACAACGAAGATGTTACAATGTGGCGCTTAAAAAAAGCGGGTGGGATAACGGAATCAATTCGTATTACACCAACCCTCTCATGTAATGATGGCCAAGTTATTAAACAATGGGCAATGGATGGATACGGCATAATATCTCGTTCTGAATGGGACGTCGCACAAGAGCTTAAACAAGGCACGCTTGTACGCCTTTTAAGTGACTATGAATTACCAGACGCCGATATTGTTGCTTTACTTAGTACTGATTTGCGTGCCAGAGCACAAAGAACGACTTATTTTTTACAGCGCTTAAAGCAAAAAATTGGCGATCGTCCATGGCTAAACTAACCTCAATTTAGATTGCTATTTCCTCATTACTGTTCGTTCTATTTGAATACTAAATCGCTTTTTTATTGGCACTACTCATTACCCAGTCAACAAAGGCATCCACTTGTTTAGACAATAAACTTTCTTGTCGATAATGGATAAAAAAGTGACCCCACGGCAATTCATAACTAAGGTGCTTTAAGGCAGTTAGCTGCCCCCGTTCAATCAAATCGTCCGCTAAAAAACCGCAACTCAATGCCACCCCTTTGCCACTCAAACAAGCCTTTGTAGCTAAAATCGTGTTACTAAAGTGGGTAATATTAGTAGGAAGCAGCTCATCAATTTTTCGCGTCTGCATCCAGGTTTGCCAGTCCTGACCATTTTCAGAGCTAAACAATGTAAAACCTAACAAGGATAATGGTTCATCACTATCCACTTGCTCCATAACTTCGTGTGTTGCAACTGGAAACCATTTTTCTTCTCTGATTTTCTGTGTCACAAAATTAATTGGAGCAGGCCAAGTGCCAACAATAATATCGTATTCAGACGCATCAAAATCTAAGTCACTAACTGCAATTGACAACACAACGTCAATATTCGGATTTAGCTCATTAAAAAATGCAATGCGTGGTGCCAGCCAATCTACAGCAATGGCCGATTGCGCCATTACTTTTAATGAAGGCCGAGATTGCTCCGACAGATTATCTGTAATCGCTTTAATCCGTTTAAATGAATCACTCGTTACCGCAAATAATGACCCACCATAAACCGTTAGGGAAACTTGATTATGCTCTCTTTTAAAAAGAGATTTACCCAATGAACTTTCAAGTAATTTAATTTGATGGCTAACGGCACTCTGACTCACACACAGTTCATCTGCCGCTTTACTAAAACTCAAATGCCGTGCGGTAACTTCAAATACGTGGAGCGCTTTTAACGATGGTAATTTATTCAATCTTTTCCCTATAAATTAAATTCATGTGCTCATTATCTATTATCACTTTAATTAATATCATCACCAGAGTAAATTCCATTTTATTGTGACTCAGGTAATTAAAATTAAACTATGAAACATAACATCTTTAAAATCGCGCTGCTGATAATCATATTAGGTAGTTCTACCGTATTACAAAGTGCTGAATCATCGATTTATTCAGCAGCAATCAATAACAAAAATAGGCTGTCAACTGATCTGCAATACGACGCAATCAGAAAACCAATCGACATTTTACCCTTTACCAATATTAAATCGGGTGACCAGGTGCTTGAACTAGGTGCAGGTGGTGGCTATACAACCGAATTACTCTCATGGCTAACAGGACAATCAGGAAAAGTGTACGCTCACTTTCTTTATAATCAGGAGCGGCTCGCCAACGATCGTCTCCCCAATGTTATTTCGTTACCGCAGCATTCATTAAGCGACCACAAAAAAATATTAAAAAGCCTTAATGCAACAGATCAACACTTCGATGCCATTGTTATTTTTTTCGTTCTCCATGACATCTATCTAAATAACGAGATGAGCGATGCGTTACTAGCCACGTTGCACAAATCGCTCAAACCAGGCGGAAAGCTAATCATTTTAGATAATGCTGCAGCGCCAGATTCAGGACTGGCTCATATTGGCGATCTCCATCGTATCGGCGAAAACTTCGTAAAAGAACAAATGATAAAAGCGGGTTTTTTATTCGATGCTGAAAGTAATGCATTAAGAAACAAGGCCGACAAACATAACCTTCCTTGGGGCGACTTTAAAGGACAGCAGGATAGGTTTGCTTTTCGATTCATAAAACCACAAAAATAAAAAATTTAAATCGAACAGTAGTACTGTTATGCGACGGGTTGAGTTACCACACACTGATATTACCGTATTAGTTATTACAGCTGTACGCTCAAAAGCTTACACCAGCCCGTTGTTTATCGTATTTACCACAAAAGTTTGGCAAAACTCCTCGAAATGAATGGCGGATATCAAACATTTAGTAGCTTCGTTTACATTTGTTATTTTTGCGTACAAATATCAAATTGAAATCTCGCTCCAAGACTTTAGAATGGTCGCTTTGTAACCTTTCCCCTGAAGGTTTTTTAAATAATCACAACAATAGGAAAACCACGTTGGAAGCGACCGAACCTCTCGACACAAAAAACAACCGCATTATTGCGTTTATTGAAAAAGCGGGAAAGAAAATCCCCGACCCTATCATCATATTTATATGGTTTTTAGGCATCATATTTGCCTTCACAGCAATTATCGGTGGTTTAACATTCCAAACCCAAGGCGCTGACGGCGGCCTAGTTACCCATACGATCAAAGATATGACCGATGCTGAAAACGTACGTTGGTTTTTTGACAATGCCCTGCTCACAAACTGGCTAGGCTTTGGCAATGGCATTTTAGGCGTAATTTTAATTGTGATGCTCGGTGTTGGCGTGGCTGAAAACTCGGGACTTTTTAATGCGATCATCAAAAAGCTTGGTACGCGGTTAAACGAAAAATTCCTAGCGCCAGCGCTTATCTTTCTTGGCATTATGAGCTCAATCGCGACTGACGCTGGTTACCTGATTCTGATCCCATTAGCGGGTTTGCTGTATGCAGGACTCGGTAAAAACCCACTAATCGGTATGGCAGCCGCTTTTGCCGGTGTATCAGCCGGTTTTAGTGCTAACTTAATTCCTGCAACACCGGTTGATGTAATTATTGGCCTCAATGCACAGATTTTTGCTGAGTCGCAGGGTGTACCATTTGTTTCATCTACAGGCGAAGAGCTCAGCGCACCGACCATGCATTACTACTTCATTTTCGCGTCGACCTTTATGTTAGTTGCACTGGGTACTTGGGTAACAAACAAATTTATTGAGCCGCGCTTCAAAAACGTATCTTATGAACTGCCAGAAGGCATGGATTTGTCTGACTTTTCTGTAACAAAAGAAGAAAAGAAAGGCTTGAAAGCGGCATTTTGGGGATTGCTTGCATCACTTGGTGTCGTCGCCTTACTTGCCTTGGGCCCACTTGCACCGTATACCGATGAGTCAGGCAAAACAATTTCGCCTTATTTAAATAATGTTATTTTGCTTATCACCATTGTGTTTATATTTGTTGGTGCAGCATTTGGTGTTGCAACGGGTAAGTTTAAAAGCTTAATGGATATCGTCAAAGCCATGATCACCCAAATGAATACGATGGGCTATATCTTAGTGTTGACGTTTTTCTGCTATAACTTCTTGGGGCTGCTTGGCTATTCTGGTTTAGGCACCTACATTACTTATCTAGGAGCCAGCGGCTTATCGGCACTCGGATTGCAGCAGTTCCCTGTACTATTAATTATTGGCTTTGTATTAACAACAGCATTAATCAACTTATTTGTTGGCGGGCTAACGTCTAAATGGATGCTACTTGGCCCTATTTTTGTACCTATGCTTTATCAAGTAAACCCAGCAATGACACCTGAACTCGTTGCAGCTGCATATCGCGTCGCCGATTCATCAACCAATATCATTACTCCTATGATGGCTTACGCGGGCGTTATTTTAGCCTTTATGCGCAAATACAAGCCTGATTTAAGTTTTGGTGATGTAATTGCAATGATGATCCCATACTCATTGGTATTCCTTGTATTTTGGACATCACTACTCGTTGGCTTCTTTGCATTTGGCATTCCGTTTGGGTTTTAAAACCTAAGCAAAAAATTATTTATAAACTAGAAAGGTTAGCGTATTTCGTTAACCTTTTTTTCTATATAAAATCAGTCTGTTACAAGCTTGCATATCAAACGTATTTATTCCAACATAGACGTCAATTGTTTTGACGTACCGAATGGAAGTCTATATGAAAAAATTAATTGCGAGCTGTTTTCTACTAGTAACCTGTCAGCTCCATGCGGCACAAGTTGTCGATAGCACCTACCAACCTAAAAACACGATCATGACATTTAGTAAAGATACAGCGCCCAATGTGCTTATCGACGCAGCCCATTTCAATTTTCATACGATGGACAATCGATATCAGCCATTTAGCAAAGTATTAAAAAGTGATGGCTATTCTGTTTCCCAAAATACCAAGCCGTTCACTCTCGAAAACCTAGCGAAAACAGATATTTTGGTCATAGCCAATGCACTCAATGAAAAGAATTCTAAAAATTGGGACTTACCGAACTTTAGCGCATTTACGCGAGCCGAAATTGAAGCCGTATTTAACTGGGTAAAACAAGGCGGGTCTTTATTTTTGATTGCCGATCACATGCCGTTCCCAAAAGCGGCGGAAGACTTAGCGGCTATTTTTGGTTTTCAATTTACAAACGGATATGTGGAAGAACTCGATAATCGGGACCAAATTTTTTCACTTGAAAAAGGTAATTTGCTGCCACACCCGCTATTACAAGGAATAGAGGGTAAAGCATCTGTTAGTTCAATAAAAGCGTTTACAGGGCAAGCGCTACTTGCTCCGCCCAAAGCAAAACCACTGATTGTTTTTGGTAAACGTTCATTTAACCTGATGCCAGAAAAATCATGGCAGTTTCCTGACGGCGTACCTGAAATTGATGCCGAAGGCTGGTTACAAGGTGCCACACTCGAACTTCACAAAGGGCGCATTGCCGTTTTTGGCGAAGCAGCGATGTTTACAGCACAAATTAGTGGTCAAGGCAGTGATACGATGAATATGGGGTTAAAAGCCAAAGGCGCAGAGCAAAATGAACAGTTCTTGTTGAATATCATGCACTGGCTGTCACGGAAAATATAAGTACAGTCTTCATGGAGGCAATATAAAGCACGTGCCTCCATTTTATTGTGATAAGTAATTTTCGGTTTGCTTTTAACCTTTAATCGCTAATTACTCTATATTTCGCTTTGTTTTAATTGCACATTTTCATTTTTTTGCGGCTTATTTTCTCGCGCTCGTTTACCATTTAAAAACACGCCAATGAGCGTATTTCTTACTAGCAAATGATAACTTACAAGACCAACAAACATAGTCGCAAGCACCGATACAACCAGCTTAATAAATGGTGAAACAGCAACATTAATTAGCGGCAGTTGAATATACATTAAAACCGGAATGTGAATTAAATAAATCCAATAGGAAGCATTTGACATGTATAAACTCAATTTACTATGTCGATTTAACCACTTGTAACCAGCAAGCATGGCGATTGCTGTCCAGCTAACTATCGCTATCGACTGTGCAATCAGCGCCACTAAATTTATCTGTTCAGGCACCACTTCCCCCATATTCGCAGCCTCTATCACTTGATTTAAAGTGAGTGGGGCAGGCAGCACATAAAAGTAGACAAACGTTGACGCGACAGCGGGCAACAGTAAAGCATAAAACCCTTTAAAGTAAGTTTGTAATCGGCTGTGATGATAGTAAAACCCTGCGCCAATTAAAAACGAGGTTCCATATAAACCATAAGACCAAGCTTGAGGGTATAGTTTATCGGGAGCTGGAAACGGGATCATTTGATTGTACATCGCAACCGTTACCAATACCGGTAATATAGCCAAAATAAAAACTGGCTTAACAACAAACGATAGTAATGTTTGAAAAGCAGGTTGCCACAAACTCAAAAGCCAAAACAAAATACAAAACTGGATTAAATTCCATAAAAACCATAGGTGCATCGTCGAGAGCACAGGTTCTTTAACTGCTTTAAATACGCTAAACAATGGCGGCAAGGGATCTGCGATACTCGCGCCAAACGACATTGCATGAAATATAAGGGCGATGCTAATCGGCATAAACACTAAAAACGGCAAAAGCACCCGCTTCAATCGGTTAATTATAAAGCCTTTATTACCTCGTTTAGCAATTAATAGTGCGGCGCAAAACCCCGCAATAAGAAAGAACAGCGGCATTCTAAATAAATGCGACCACATGGCAAAATAATCAAATGCGACGTGATTATTCGGATCAGAGGTAAACCAAATATTTTGAAAATACGGTCCGTATGCAAGTGCAGCATGAAATACAATACCGAGTAGCAGCGCAAGGCTACGTAAATTATCTATATAGTGAAAGCGAGGCAACATAAATTGAATCCATCTAATTTTTGAATGCGAACGAGAGAGAATTAAGCGGTTAGTTCATTTCAACCCAACCTGTACCGATATTATTACATTTTTAATTAAATAGCAGCATCATTAAATACCTAGTTTATCCTTAAAGTTCAATCACTAATGGAATATTTTCTGACAAGCTGTATTTGCCAAAATCACGTGAGTTCATTACGCTAAAAATAAAAATGGCGATACCTCCTACTGAATATAGTATTGGCAAATCGTACTGCACTGACCCTTCTTGAACGTTTCGGCGCAAAGGTTTAGCACATAGCAAAGGCGACCATATGTTTGATTGCCAGAAATACTTATCAGCATGTGTGATTATTAACTATATTTAATAATCAGTATAAAAATCATATCTAGGCTAGACATTTGTATGGGGATAAAAGAGTACTTAAGGGAATCAAAATTAACGTGGAAGCTGATCTCCGCCGTTGCGATTGCACTGTTAATATTCTTTTTTATCGGCTTGTACACTGTTCAAAGCAATACTCAGTATAATTTCGAACAATTGATAGAGAAACAAAAATCACTCTTCAACGCTGCGCTACGTTCAAAGCTACAAAGTAAAGAGAAAACCTTATCTGGTATACAAGGATTGATATCGACAAACACGGATTTGCAGGAAGCGTTTAAAAGCCGAGATAAGGAATTATTGCAAAACCTTGCCGACCCCACCTTTCGACATATAAAAAATGAATTAGCGATCACACACTTTTATTTCACCGATTTAAACCGTGTAAATTATCTCCGCGTTCATGCCTTTCAGCGAGATGGTGACATAATCAATCGGCAAACCATGTTGCAAGCAGAGCTCACTGGTCAACAAAGTTTAGGGCTTGAATTAGGCCCTTTAGGATCTTTCACACTGCGCTCTGTTATACCTTGGTTCGACAAGAATCAGCAAAAAATTGGTTATCTAGAGCTTGGTATTGATTTAGCTGCAATTTTACGAGAAATCGCCGAACAAAATGGGTTTAATGTCTTATTAACTATTAACAAATCTCTTTTAGATAAGTCTTTGTGGACTGAGGGAAACCGTATTTTCGGTAATCAAACGGAGTGGGAAAAATACAAAGATATTGTTGTTAGTAAAGATAGTATGGTATCAAAAAGTTTTTTACAGAATCTGCCAAACTTTGCTTCAAAAAATCAGCAAACCGAACAACTAACTGTAAATAAAAATGATATTCAAAAGATTGCTGACGGATATTATTATTGGGTTCAGCTGCCGATTAATGATGTCAATGACAATAAAGTTGCCGACATTTATGTCGCGCTCGATATGAGTGATTGGTTCGAACATAGCCACAGCACCGCATATCAAGTTATTGCCTTGTGTTTTGCAGTTTCATGTGTGCTCATTATCATTATTTACCGTAACACCTATCGCGCTGAAAAGGCGGAAAAACTTTTAAATAAATCGGTTGAAAAGTTGGAACTGCTCGCCAGATACGATCAACTCACCGGATTACCGAATAGACAAAAATTTATCGAAGAACTCAAAAGTTGAATTGGCGAATCAAGTCGTTTTAATCAGCAAGTCGCTGTCGTATTTTTGGATTTAGACGATTTTAAAATCATTAACGACACACATGGACATAAATCTGGCGATGAATTACTAAAGCAAGTAACCCAGCGGCTCAATGGACTTTTTAGAGAATATGATGTGCTTGCACGATTCGGTGGCGATGAATTTGTTATTATGCTGCCACACACTTGCCGAGATCAGCTCGTGCAAATTGCAGAAAAAATATTAAAACACCTGCAAGACCCATTTACCGTTGATGGCCTCGAACATATAGTTGGCGCAAGCATTGGTATTAGCTTTTATCCCAATGATGGTGAGGATCAAGAAACTTTACTGCAAAATGCAGACATTGCTATGTATAAAGCAAAAGAAGCGGGGCGAAACTGTTTCAGATTCTTCAGTGCCGATATGAATGAAGAGTTAAAGCGCCAACAGTATTTAGAACAAAAACTACGACTCGCTATAAATAACAATGAATTAAGTATACTTTATCAACCTCAATATGATCTAAACAGCGCTAAACTAATTGGTGTAGAGGCGCTGCTTCGTTGGCATATACAAGGAAAGCATGCCGTATCGCCAGCTGAATTTATTCCTATTGCTGAAAAGTCACACCTCATTATCGATATCGGGAACTGGGTGTTGAATGAAGCTTGCAAGCAATCCGTTTTGTGGAAAAAACAAGGTGCTGACATACACATTGATATAAATGTGTCAGGACATCAATTAAATACGCAAAATATTTTCGAAACCATATCAAATTCAATCAACAAGTACGGCTTAACCTATACCGATATAGGCATTGAATTAACCGAAAATATGCTTATTCAAACCAATGAAAACTCGCTTAAAAATATGGAACAGTTAGTGAACAATGGCACTTCCATCTCCGTTGATGATTTCGGTACAGGCTACTCATCATTAAAATACTTAAAACAGTTTCCTGTTACCATAGTGAAGATAGATCAATCGTTTGTGCAAGACTCACCTACTGACGAAAACGACAGAGCAATCATCAAAGCAATCAATGCTATGAGCCATAGTTTGGGACTAAAAGTCATTGTGGAAGGTGTTGAAACACTTGCGCAAATAGAAATTGTGAAAGAATTAGGTAGTGATTACGCACAAGGCTACTTTTATGCAAAACCACTTGCTCCAGAAGATGTAATAAAACTCGTTCTTCATAAAAACACGACCGCACTTTAACTAAAAAGTGCATATTACAAGTAATACGTGTACAGCTTTGCGTTAAGCTGATGTGATTCAAAGCCGTATTTATCACTTATGAAGAAAGGTTGTTTTTATTCATCCCCTAAATTCCCCCAAAATCACCGCAATTGACCACATATCACAAAGCGCAGGATCCTCGCCTAAAACCCCCTATTCTTTAACTCAAGCAACAGGGCTTAACAACTTAATCAAAAACGTAAACAAATTAGGATAAACACCATGAATACTTCAAACAGCATCGACATCTTATTAACAGCAGGCTTAGCAACTTTCGTCGTCGCAGGACTAGTTACAGCGGGTATGACAAGCGCAATTATCGCCGGTGCAGCAGTTGGCGGCACATACATGCTAGCTAAATAATATTTACCGCTTTAAGGAGAAACATAATGAGTAACGCCAATTTTATCGATATCGCTTTAGTAGCAGCATTAAGCACTGTAGTCGTTGCAGGACTAGTCACGGTCGGCATGGCAAGCGCATTGGTAACGGGTAGTGTAGTTGGTAGTGCATACATGTTCGCAAAATAATTTTTAGGGTAATGCCCATGACAAAAAACAAATTAATATACACATTAAAAAAACAGCTCAAATAGCCTTTCTAATATATAAAAATAGAAAGGCTTTTTTATTTACAACAACTAAATTAGTTCACCATAAAAAGCTGTATATTGTTTAAACCACACCTAATGATGCAAAACTTCAGAACCAGTTAACATCGGTTTCATCACTAAAAGATCACAATCAATCACCTCAAGCATTTCTTCTGCTGTATGACCAAAAACTCGATTTTTAAAACCATGTTCGCCTGAATGGCCAACAATAATTAGGTCGCTATCAACTGAATGGGAAATTGAATTGACTGCAAACTCAGGCAAGTAATGATTAAGATGAATATGCTGCTCAGCCAAATGATACTTATCGCAAAGCTGACCAATCGCTTGCTTATGTTGTTGATCTAACTCCTGTTGGTCTATATATTGATGCATTGACATTGAATAGCTGCCATCAAAAAAACAATCTATAAAGTGACATTCCTTATGGAACAACTTTGCCAAATGACCGCTTTCTTCAATGATTGACTCCGATAATTGGCGATGTAGTGAATCTTCACTAAATGCCTGCACTGCAGACAATATATGACCACTCTCATGCCAGTCTACATTTTTAACAACAAACACCGAGGCATCACTTTCACGCATTAAGTAAACTTCAACCGGTAAAATATCAAACTTAGCCCACCAATCGTGACGACTTGCAGCAACAAATACCGCATCGACGTCTTTTTCTTGCACTATTGTTAATATTTCACTCGGTTTATCAACCGTTTTAACGTCAACAATATGGCCTTCACCAACTAAATTTTGTGAGGCAGCATAGTTCACAAGTCGCTCTATTTTTTGCTCATGTGTGACTAGGTTTTTAGGTTCATTTCGGTGCGCTATCACATTTGCCATTTGATGCAATAAAAAATTGTGGTTGAGCATAACTAAAGTAAGCCGACCCTTGGTTTTTTTGGCGATATATACGGCTCGTTTGATTGCTCTGAGGGTAAAGTTTTGCTCGTCTATTACAACAAGCAAGTGGCGAAATTGGTTCATTGTCGCCCCCCTTTTTGAAAATATTTGATGTTTAATTATAGTCAATGTAGGTCAAAATTTTCGTTTCACACCTCCGATCACTTAAAGAAAAAAGTGAATTAAGTGTCTTTTATATGCTGGATTTAAATAATGATATGACAGAGCATTTGTTAAATTTGGTAGCCCAATAAAAAACCAATATGAACAAACATTTAACAATTAAAAAAAAGACAGTATCAAATAAGATATCGTTAACAACTTACAAATCCAAACTTTTTTTAACACGAATTTCTTTGTATATGTTAGCTCCCTACTACATGATTAATTGCATTATTGTTCACACTAAATAGTCAATAAAATTGGCACACAGCAAAGGAAGATTAATATGCAAAATTTAAAACTCATTATTTTCATAACATGGACTATTTTACTCAGCGCATGTGGGGGTAGTGACAATAAGGTGAGCGTAAAACCTGATACTACACTCAATACTAACGACGCCTTCGAGGTTGTTTTAAACGCACATAACGTGCCCGCAATTGCCGGTATGCATATTAAGCAAGGCGTTATTAGCGAACAATTTGCACTTGGCCAACGCAGCGCACAAAACACAATGGAAGTGTCACTCAGTGACCGCTGGCATATCGGCTCAATCACAAAGTCATTTACAGCAACACTGGCTGCACGCTTAATCGAAACAGACGTTATACAATGGGATACGCAAATCCAAGATATTTTTAACGCAGACGAATACAACCAAAAATTTGCCGAGATAACGTTAATCGATTTGCTCTCTCATACCTCCGGAATTGAAGCAGATGTGCTAAAAGTCAGTAATTGGAATAGTTACTTTGATAGTGATTTGCCTATTACAACACAGCGCCAAATTATGGCTAAAGAACTAATGAACATGCCAGGTTCAAAAATAGGTCAGTTCAATTATTCAAATGGAGGTTATGTTGTCGCAGGGGCCATGCTTGAGCGCGTAATGGCAACCAACTGGGAAACCTTGCTCGAAGAATACGTATTGCTGCCGATGGATATTAATGATGCCCAGTTTGGTGCGCCGTATGATGGGGTAGAACTAACCCAACCGTATGGCCATAATTGGAAAAGTGGCAACTGGCAAGCCGTCAACCCAACAGGAAAGTACGCCGACAACCCAAAAGTGATTGGCCCTGCTGGAACACTTAATATGAGTCTAAACTCATTACAAAAATACGCTCAAATTCATTTACAAGGAAATCTTGGCAACAATGACTTTCTAACTACAGCTAATTTCAAGCGCTTACATCAAGAGGTCGCAAATACAAACTACGCTTTAGGGTGGGCAATTAATAATAAAATTATCTCCCATAATGGCAGCAACACCATGTGGTTTGCGGTACTCGCCATCAATTTATCAACGCAAACAATCACGATTGCCGCGACGAATGCAGGCGGTAGCAAAGGAGATAATGTGACACAAAACATTATGAATACGTTAGTTCAACGAAACGGCAGCTAGTTTCCCGTCAATACACGTCATCAACTTTCACCATCAACTCTTACCATCAACTTTCACCATAAAAAAATAGAACGACCTAAGTGGTCGTTCTAGTTCTCTTGTAAAAAGGCGTATACAAAAACGCGCCTAAAACGTGCTAAATAAAAAGTATGTTAGCGAAAATCGCTTATTTACCTTGTTTATCTAAAATAGCCTCAATTTGCTGCATCACCGATTCCATACGGTCAATCACCGCATTATAAGGTGCAGCACTAGTCATATCTAAACCAGCCTTCTTTAAAATTTCTACAGGGTAATCATTACCGCCCGCTTTTAGGAAGTTAAGATAATTCTCACGTGCTTCCACGCCACCCGTTTTAAGTTGATCAACAAAGTAAGCAGCACCAGCAATCGATGTCGCATATTGATAAACATAAAAGTTATAATAGAAATGAGGGATATACGCCCATTCAATCATATCGCGCTCAGTAATTTTCATCACGCCTTGGTCATGACCGTGGTAACGTTTTAAAATCTCGCCATACATTTGCGTCATGCGTGCGCCTGTTAACGCTTCACCACGTTCTACCGCTTCGTGTATTGCTAATTCAAATTCCGAGAACATCACCTGACGGAAGAAAGTGCCACGCATTTGCTCAAGTGCATAACCTAAATAAAACAAACGTTCATCTTGCGTTTTTGCTTTTTCAAGCAAGTGTTCTTGCAACACTATTTCTTTTGCGATCGCGGCAATTTCAGTCGTAAATATTGAGAAGTTAGACAACTCGTAAGGCTGATTTTCGTTGGTTAATACTTTATGAAGTGCATGTCCCCATTCATGGGCATAGGTTGACGCACTGTTATAATCATCTTGGTGATTTAGTAGTATTAATGGATGCACGTCATATGCGGAACCTGACATATAAGCGCCCGAGCGTTTACCAGGTTGCGGAAAAACGTGCATCCAGCGATCTTGAGATGCCTTTGCGAACTTTTCAGCGTATTCTGGGCCCATAATATCCAATGACTCCAGCATGTATTCACGCGTCTTATCAATTGGGAAGGTAAGATCTGTTTGCACCAAATCTGGGTAGATATCGTGATAACCTAAGTCTTTAATATCTAACATTCTCGCACGTAATTTGAAGTAGCGATGTAACACGTCGATTCGATCATTGGCTACTTTTACAAGTGTACGATAGACCTCTTCAGGAATGTTATCTCCCGACAAGAAATACTGCAGTGTATTATCATATTTTCTAGCTTTTGAAGTCGCTACATTTGCTTGCACTTCACCATTTAACGTAACGCCAAAGGTACTTTCAAAGTCTTTATAGCGACCCCAAAATGCATCGAATACAGCTTCACGATCATCGCGGTTTGCGGCTGCACGGTGCAGCGAATAACCCGCATTTGTGAGATGGGCTTCAGTACCATCACTTAATGTGATTTTTGGCCACTCGATTTCAGCATTCGCTAACATATCGCGTGCCCCCTGCGACGCCGAAAGTGCAGACCCCATTAGAGAAAGCACTTTCTCACTTTCGGGTGATAAAACGTGTTTTCCTTGGCGTAACGTATTACGCAATGACAATGCATGTTTTTTAAGACCCGGTTCTTGTTTTATAAATCGTTCGATACGTTTTTCGCCAAGCGCGACGATTTCAGGTGACATAAAACTTTGGCTTGCGCTCACCTGTTGAACTAAAGCCTGCAAACGACCCACCATAACTTGACCTTGTGGATCCCCTAAGTTGGTGTTGCGAATATTTGACGCATAGGTGAACGCACGCGATAACTCTTTTGAAAAAGCAGACTGCGCATCAAGCGCTTTTAACAAGGTTCTAGCATTATCACCAAGCTTGCCCTGATACTTTTTCAACCCTTTAATTTCACCGCGCAAGCGCTCAACTTCGGCTTCCCAGTCTTGTTTAGTCGCATAAAAGTCGGTTAAATCCCACACATATTGCGCATCAACTTTAGCGGCCTGACTTTCCTTTGCTTGCAACGGCGCAGTTATGGCCATCAAGGCCACAGTGCTTGCGCACAATAAACTGGCTGTTTTAAGTTTAATTGTATTAATATTCATTTTGTTCTCATTTTAGTAGTGATGAAAAAGCACAGTACAAAGCAAAACATTTTACACCTGTATAAAAGCAAATGTTATAACATTTCAAAAATGCAATTTAAATGCGATTCTATTTTGATGTTAAGCAGTGTGCAATACAGTCTCAACCACAAAAAGTAACAAGTTTTTTCAATAACGAACTCATTTCACTAAGAATGAATACTCTCGGCAGGTATCTAGCTCGATATTAATTAAGGCAGGCCAGCAATCACTTCGCCTCAGTCAACATCTATTAATTTAGTCAATCGAATTCACGTTCATTTACATTCTCATATTTCATGAGCAGGACGTGTGACCTAGCAACCAAGCAGCATTTATTATTCATCCTCTCTATTTTCCTCATATCACCGCAATTGACCACATATCACAAAGCACAGGATCTCCGATTAAACTCCCCTATTCTTTAACTCAAGCAGCAAGCTTAACAACTTAATCAAAAACGTAAACAAATTAGGATAGACACCATGAATACTTCAAACAGCATCGACATCTTATTAACAGCAGGCTTAGCAACTTTCGTAGTAGCGGGACTTGTTACAGCAGGTATGACAAGCGCAATTATCGCAGGTGCAGCAATTGGCGGCACATACATGTTAGCTAAATAATATTTACTACTTTAAGGAGAAAATAATGAGTAACGCCAATATCATCGATATCACTTTAGTAGCCGCATTGAGTTCAGTTGTTGTTGCAGGACTGGTCACTGTCGGCATGACTAGCGCACTTATTTCAGGCGCAGTTACAGATGCCGTAGCGGGTAGCGCATATTTGCTAACAAAATAAACTTTAGGATATTGCCTATGACAAAGAAAAAATTAATATACACATTAAAAAAACAGCTCAAATAGCCTTTCTAAGATTTAAATCGAGAAAGGCTTTATTATCATCTGATCTACGCTATTTTCTAGCTATTTGACGCTTTCATTTTAGACTGAAAAATTTCAAATCTACATTTTACTGTCTTTTGGCGCAAACTCTTGGTACCAGTGGCTCTCACTAATTAAATCGATAGGGCTCTCTAGTCGATCAATAAACGTTAACCCGTCTAAATGATCGAGTTCATGCTGAAAAATACGCGCAACAAAATCAGTATATGTCGCCTGCTGTTTATGACCTTGTCTATCATAATAAGTCACGGCGATCTCTTTATGCCTTGGTACAAAGCCGCGCATACTCGGTACACTTAAACAACCTTCCCAGCCTTTTTCCATCTCTTTACTTGCTGAGACTATTTCGGGATTGATGATTGCGGTCGGCGGCATAAGTGGTGCATTGGGATAACGAATACTTGGCTTTGAGCACATAATGAATACCCTCATACTGCGGTAAATTTGCGGGGCAGCAATGCCTACACCACCGGCTTGATTTACCGCATCCATCATTTCATCAATTAGATTTTGGCATTCGTGCGATAAAATATCGTCAACAACTTGCGCTTCTTGTCTAAGCACCGAGTGACCAAGCTGCGCGATATCCGGCTTGTTAACGTTTGATGTCGATTGCATATTTGGCCTTATATTAAACTGAACAATCAACTATATAAATTATCACAGTTGTAAACTCTGCACATACTAAGCCTAATTAATTTTTCACCAAAAGATATAAAAAATAAAAACTCGCGTTACCCTGTAATAATTTGATATGTCGAGCCACTAACTAAGAAAACATTAAGATGAAGAGTTTAAATGGGCAGTGATTTTTATACGGGGTCAATACTCCCTCACGCGGCGATAATCATTAAGATTTGCCGTGCGTACACCAACACCCAAGAAGATTTTGAAGACTATTATCAAGAAGTCTGCCTACAAATTTGGCGCAGCCGCTCGCGATTTAACAAACAGTGTTCGTGGACCACTTGGATTTACAAAATAACGCTCAATGTCTGTTTAACATATTTAAAAAAGCAAAGTAACACGTCATTGCGCTTTACATCCGATCCGTTGCCCGAACAGTTAATTGAAGACTCACAAGTTGAACATGACGATACAGTACACAGTTTATATAACGCAATTCATCAACTCAGTGAAGTAGACCGCGCGCTCATTCTGTTGTACCTCGAACAGCGAACAAATATTGAAATAGCCGAGATTCTTGGGCTTTCGGCAAATAATGTTGGCGTACGTATTGCGCGCATAAAACGACGGTTAAATAAAATATTAAAATTAGGAGCAACAAATCATGAGTAAATCAATTGAATCTCTATGGCAAAACGGATTTGTAGACGACATGGCATTGAATGCACCAAAATTAAACAACCTTTACAAACAAGAATCGCAAAACCTGATCGACAAATTTGAAAGCTTATTCGCCGCAAATCACAAAGGTGTTATATATGGCGCAATTACCATTTGCATCGTGTTAAGTATTTTTGGCGCCCCTGTTCTTGGCGGGCTTATCGCTTTGATGCTCTGTGGCTTAATTTACATAGGTAAAAAACAGCTCAAAGAGCTCGAAAAAGTAGATAAAACCGCAAATAGTTTTGTTTATTTACAGGCCTTTGATATTTGGCTAGATAATGCTATCACGCAATATACTAAAATATATCGCGTCTTCTACCCAACACTATTTGCGCTGTGCTCAGTTAGATTTATGTATTCAGAAACAGGCTCAGGTGCATTAGCTGAGTTTAATCTTATCAACGATGGACAAATATCATTGCTTGTCTATGTTGCGATCTGTGTTATTGCAATAATTATTTCGATGTTAGCGGGCGTTATATACCGCGCAGACGTTAATTTGGTCTACGGCCATGAAATTAAAAAATTAAAGCAACTGATCGCTGATATGCGGGAGATCCAATAAAACGCATAACGAATTACAACGCAAGAATCGCGCACTCTTGCGTTGTCATCTCGAACTATCATAGCTCGATTGTCTGACTGACATTAAAAGAATGAAAAAGGGATGAAAATCACAAAAACGACCTTTTACAAATTGAACCTTTGTACCCTTTTTGACAATATGCCCGCGCCTTCATTTAGGGCAATACTCAATTAAATAAAAAGGACAAAGGAAAATGAATTTCAAATCTCTGATTGCTGTCACCATCACAGCTGCATTCTTATTTGGCTGCCAATCAACCAATGTAAAACGCAATGATAAATATAAAGAGCCCGTTCAGGCATCATCTTCAAACCCTGCATTTATTTTTCCTGTTTCTTTACATGGCGTGCCCGGAAACGACCAAGAAGTTGGTTTAGCCATCACAGGTGGCGTGGCAAGTAAATATGGCGCATCGGTTATCTCTGGCCAACAACTGTATAGCATGGTCGGCAACTTGTCGTGGACACTGGGTGAAAATATGCGCCGCAATGTTAATAACGGCAATTACGAACTCTCAGGCTGGTATGCCAATCGTACAGCCAAATATTTGCAAGTCTCAATGGATAAACTGACAAACGCACTAACCAAATCAGGGGTGATCAAAGATCCTAACTTCAAATTTGAAAATGTAATCGTACTTCATGTTGATAGCACTGGGGGAATTAGCGTGCCAGGTGTGGCCCGAGTAACTGCATTTGGTGGTTTACTTAATGTTAAAAATCTCGAGGTGATTTCTTACATTGAAAAAGACCTCACATTAGTCAACGATAGCGCAACAATTTTGGCGCAAATGCCAGTTGAAATGAACTCAATTGTTGAAGAGTTAGTGGCAAAAGCGCCCTAAATTCTAACAATATTTAGGGATTTAGCGTAAAGGCTCAATCCCTTCCCCCAAAAACAATACAATCGAGCAACATCAACTTTCATTGAATCCATATATGCTCTCGTTATCAAAACAACCTTCACTAATTTAAATCAACTTAAGTTCAATGAATTATCTATTTTAAGTTCGATTTATCGAACCTTTTATACTTGATGCAACGTCACTCTTTTTGTTGTTTTGAAAATAACTTTTCAGCGCGAAAACGTGCATTTTTAATATGTACAGGGGTTAGTGTGTAACCTGCCTTTTTACCGCCCATCAATAAGCCAAATTGCGTTTGCTGTTGTTTATTTGGATGCTTTAATCCCAGTATATGGCCAAGCTCATGGGCCAGTGTGCGACTAAACGAACCCTTTTTAAACGGCTCCTGTTCTACCAACGTAAATTTTTTAGGGCTAAGTTTTGCTTTTGACGGTTTATCAGTCCACTGCGATATAAACACTCGGTTTTTTCTTTTTGCAGCATTACCTTGCGACGTTTCGCCAAGGTACGGTACTAAATAAACATTGATAATGTCTTTATCATGGCCTTGCCAATCAATTAATTGGTTTAAGTTTTTAATACGTTGAGGGTCGGCTTTGCCATTTTTATCACGACGTGCATTAACTATATTGTCTATCAGCACTTTTTTGTTCACTGGGGTCAGTGCCTTTTGCCTTACGATGCTTTCAGCTTCAAACACAATATTCGCTGGAAGCCAAATTTTATTCACCGCCGGGACGACTACGCGCTCAATATCAATATGGCTTATCCAATTGTTCATCACTACGCCTTTTTTATGCATTGTTAAATCTTCGACAATATGAAAACGTATAGGAACATTAATTTGGTGCTGGCCCAATGCAACTGGGGTTAGCGAGAATAACAAGGTAAAAAACAATCCTTGAATTAATTTGTGCATTTTTGATTAACCTACTTTGTTGATTTTATTTTTAAGTTACCATGCATCAATGCGCCTCGCGCGAGCTTTTCACAATCTTTACAATTGACGACAATCGCCGTCTTGAAATAAATTTTAAAGTGTAACTCGGGTCCCCAACTCTATCACCGCAATCATATTCCATCTTTGTTCAATTTAAAGTAAAGTGGAAGCATCTCGTGTAAAACCCAATAAGATGTAGGAGAGAGAGTTGAACAATCGAATTGAGCCTGGCCTGGCAGGTCTAACACCCGATATAGATCAGGTTACAGAGCATAGACAATCTCCTTCGCAATCGAATAACACGCCACCTTCATCAGATAGCAAAGAACCGCAAAATAATGCCAAACCACAAACATCGAATGGGCTTGTGTGGCTAAGCTTAGTTTTAATACTTGGCCTTGCAGCGGGCGGTTATGCACTCTATCAGCAGAATTTAGCAACCCAAAGCCAATTAATTGCATCAAACAAACGCATCGCTGAGCTTGAAAAAGCACTCTCTGCAACGGGTGAAGAAATGGGTGAGTCGGCAGGAGCCATTCGCGCACGCTTAACAACATTAACGGAGCGAACTGACGAACTTTGGACCCAAATGGATAAACTATGGGGCTCTGCATGGCGTCGCAACCAATCCGAAATCAAAAAACTGCAAGAGCAAACAAACACACTTGCTAGCAACCAAACAAAAGCAAAATCAGCCGCTGATGCGAGTGTTAAATCAATTAAACAAAGCCAAACAGAACAAGCACTTAAACTATCGTTTTTAGAAGAACAGTTACAGGCAACCACCACATTGAAAAATCAGCTTAGCGTGATTAATAGCAGTCTTGACCAAGTAAAGTCGAAATCGCAAGACCGAGACGCTAAACAGCTTGAAATTGGCGCCAGTATCACGCAATTAGAAATGACTCAAAATGCGCTTACAGAGCAATTAGAGCGTTTAAAAACACAAGTAAGCGCAAAAACGCGACCACAAACCAACTAAACGCTCGGTTTAATGCGGTAAATAAGGGTGAAATTGTTTTGTTCACCCTTTGTATCGCGTCCGCAGTATACTGCGCCTTTACCCTGCCCCGTCGTTTTGCTCGCATCGACTTTAATGCTAAAATCCTAACGCCTTAAATCAAGCACCTCGAGTTTTCGGCATTGACGAATTTTACTGTGGTTGAGCCACTACCCTATCCACATTTCACTTTCAGGAATTCAGTTGTATGAGCTTTGATGCGTTAGGTCTAAACGATGCGCTACTTAAAAATATTTCAGAACAAGGCTATGACCGCCCTTCAGAAATTCAACAAGCTGCTATTCCGGTCGTGTTGCAACGTCATGACGTATTAGCCATAGCGCAAACAGGCACAGGTAAAACTGCCGGATTCTCACTGCCGCTTATACAACTTTTACACGGTGGCAAACACGCGCCAGCCAAACATATTCGTGCATTAATTATTACGCCAACGAGAGAACTCGCCGCGCAGGTGGCTCAAAGCGTTAAAAATTACACAAAGGATATCAATATAACGTCAGCAGCCGTATTTGGCGGCGTTAGAATTGAGCCACAAATAGCAGCGCTTGCAGAGGGCGTTGATATTCTCATTGCAACACCGGGTCGATTACTTGATTTACATAGCCAAGGTGCGCTTCATTTTTCCCAATTAGAGATGCTTGTATTAGATGAAGCAGACCGAATGTTGGACTTGGGCTTTATCGATGAGATAAGCGAAATTAACCGATTATTGCCGCAAAAACGTCAAACGCTGATGTTTTCAGCCACTTTTACTGAGCAAATTAAAAACCTTGCTGGCGGCATGTTATGTGAGTCAAAGAAAATCGAAATAAAAGCCGCCAACAGCACTGTAGATAAAATAGAACAACGCGTATATCACGTCGATAAAAAACAAAAGCCAGATGTATTACGTCATTTAATTAAACAAAAAAAATGGTCACACGTACTGGTATTTTGCCGTACCAAACAAGGCGCAGATACGTTAGTTACTCAACTAAATGCAGCAAACATAAATGCAGACTCTATTCATGCCAACAGAACGCAACACGCCCGAACACAAGCACTAGAAGGCTTTAAAACGGGCGCTATTTGCGTACTAGTTGCAACGGATATTGCTGCCCGAGGTATCGATATCGACAGCCTTCCATGTGTCGTCAATTTTGATTTGCCTTATGTGCCAGAAGACTATGTTCACCGTATCGGGCGCACAGGGCGTGCTGGTCGTCAAGGAGTCGCAATCACCTTATTTAGTAGCGATGAATCAAAGCAACTAAAGGCGATTGAAAACCTGATCCGCCAACCATTTGAACGTGAGTTAATTCCGCAGTTTGTGCCGAGCATTGTGCGCGCTGAACAAATGTGGGGCGGCGCCAACACAAAAAAACATGTAAAACGTAAGTCAACTAAAACGAAGAGTAAGCAGTTTGATGACGACGAATACGGAAACTTTGAAGCGATGCCAACAGCAAAAGATAAAAACAAAGCCAAAAAACGCAAACGTCGTTAACAAACTAAGAAAAGGGATTAAGCCGATTTTTGTTTACGTAATAAAAGCTGAGCTATCGCAATATTGATAAAAAATGCAATTAAACGACCGTAACCATGCATAACTTGAATTGCGACGTTGTAAAGGTGTTCAATTTGACCAAGCAATATAACCGCTATGATTTCTAAAAATAACGGTGTGATGATTGCTAAACTGGCAGCAACCGCATAATAAACCCAGCGCGTGTGCTTTTTTATATCGCGCTGTATCGCATAAAACACCGCCAACGAGTAACTTGCACAAATTGCAATCGCAACAAATACTAAACTAAAATAACGTGCGCCTAACTCAGTTGGCGAGAACACATGGTGCATCCATACCCCACTTGCCGCCATCACGCAGGCCGACACATAAGCAATATAGCCATTCTTTTTATGAAACGCCGCGTTTGATTCGCGCAGTCTTTGTGAAAATTGAAACGGCACCGTTAAGAAAAATACCACGCCTGAAATACCATGCATTAAAATCACAATCGGTACATCATAGTACTGCGCATTAATATATGGGGTTATTAACGATGGCGCTAAGGCGCCAGCAATAACAAGCGCAACAATAAACACAGCAGGAATTGCGGGTATACCAAATAGGAAGAGCAAGAACCCTACTGTGCGCCAATTAAAAGGTAATTTACTATTATTTTGAGTGAAAGATGTCGTTGTACTATGAGCCATTTACTTATTCCTATATGTTGACTAGTTAAGCTGATGGCAATTATGTAAAATGATTATCGAACTATCGTTCTTATCTATTGAAAAAGACTGCTGGCTTATTTTAAAAACACTTAAATATATGTTTTTAAAACTAAAAGAGATTTTAATTTGTTTTTGAATGAACCTTTTTTATTTGCAGTAAATATTGCAACGCTCACCCTTTTGGGCTTTAACGCAAGTTTACTTATTACTAAAAGCGAACAAAATTCAGGCTATTTAGCGCTCGCAATCAGTTTTATTTCAATTTTACTTGTGATTAGCCAACCAAGCTTGAAACAGCTCGCACCGACTCTGCAATTGCCCATTTTAGTTTTATCACTACCCGCTTTGTTACTGATTGCCCCATGTTTTTGGCTTTATGTGAAAGCCCTTACAGCAGATAAAAAGTGGTATTTTTCAAAGCAAGACCGCTGGCACTTTATATTGCCCCTGCTCGGTTTATTTATTTCAATTATCACCCTGATGCTACCGAATGAAATACAGCAAGCGCTGCTCGTTAAGGGAGACGAAAGCATTTTAGCAAAGAGCTCTCCGTTATTGCGCAATAGCATTTATGCTGGACTCATAATTACATTCACATTAGTGCTTAGTTGGGTTGTGCAATCGGCTTATTACATTATACAAACAGCGAAACGTTTAAGTCATTACCGAACACATTTAAAAAATATTTTTGCTTCAACTGAAAAGAAAGAAATGCATTGGTTAAGTGCCCTTGCCATATTTGTCGGCATACCGTGGGGCATTGTTGCGGTAAACATTGTACTGGATAATGTGTTTTTCCCTAATACATTGCTCAAGGAAGTATCGGGTATTTTCTTATTGCTTTTCACCTTATTCGTCGCCACTTGGGGGTTACGCCAAAAGCCAGGTTTTCAAGAGGTATTTGACAAAAATGATCAACAAGCGCCTGAAAAACCAGCAAGCGAATCGTCAACCAAATACAAAACATCTGCATTAAGCAAACCACAATCACAGCAAATTGCGCAAAAAATCGAAAATGCGATGACAAGCGATGAATTATTTCTCGATGCTAATTTGTCGTTACCAAAATTGGCAAAACATATAAACACATCACCCAATTACATTTCACAAACACTCAATGAAGCGTTAGATGTTAACTTCTTTGATTGCGTAAATCGCTACCGGGTGTTGTATGCACAAGACGCACTGCTAGAGTCAAATTCAACGGTACTCGACATCGCTATGAAAGCTGGATTTAACTCTAAGTCTGCGTTTTATACTGCATTTAAAAAACATACGGGTTTAACGCCAATACAGTATAAAAAGAATCAAACCGCGGTTAGTTAGCCTACAGCATTGCCCGCTTACAATAAGTGGCTTTTTCAAAGTCGCTCACGTTCATAGCAATATTCGTTATATGCGGGAATAACTCGGTCAATTTAGTAACAACTTGTCGCGACAAATTGGCTTTTTGCTCGCTTGTTCGTCCTTGCATAATATGCGAAAAAACATGAATAAAAGCTTCTTTTTTATTGCCTACTGTGTAGTTGTTATACGGATTAACCCTCACCTTAATATCACTTGCATCGAACAACCCTGTTTCCTTTGCAACTAAATATACTGACTCATTAATATGCGCTTCACTGTGTGACTCAAGAACACAGTTCGAACAATCAATAATAAAATGTGGCATTACTTCTCCTTACCTCAATATCAAAACCATAATCACCATCGTACTCTATTAAATAAACGGCTGTGATGTCGATAAAAACAGCCGCCCGAACTGTATAAATTACACACAAAAATCTATTTAAATCAGCTTAGCCGTTTGATAAGTAAGGAATAAAAAAAGCGATAGATTTTTATTAAGAACTCGCAATGTTAACTCAATAAGCTAGCTCCAAGTTTGCAAGAGGAAGCATAATGACTACATTCAACAACAAATTAACTCCAATTATTGCTGTATTGGGAATGACAATTGTAAATAGCAGTTTAGCTGGCGAGTACACACAACCCAATATGGTAAAAATACCGGGTGGCGAATTTATGATGGGCACAGCATTTGGCGATAAACGAGCACAACCTTTACATAAAGTTGCTGTTAAACCTTTTATGATGGCTCAGCACTTAGTTACGATGGCTGAATATAAACAGTTTATTGAAGATACCAATTATTCACCATCACAAAACTGTAAAGACACACTCACCGAAAATTGGCTATCGAGCCCAGAAGATCAAGGCGACAAAAACTGGCAAACTCACCGCTATGTGATCAGTGAGTATCAACCAGTTTCATGTATTACTTGGAGTGACGCCAATGCTTATATCGATTGGTTGAACCAAAAAACAGGTAAAGAATTTCGCCTGCCAACAGAGCAGGAGTGGGAATACGCTACGCGCGCAAATACCACCAGTCGCTACTTTTGGGGTGATGATGAAAATCAAACCCAAGCCTGCCAATACGGTAACTTTGCTGATCACTCAAGTGAATACTGGGCATCTAATATGGTTGGCGCAAGTTATGTCGGCTTTTTAGAGCATGCCAATTGCGACGACAACGAACCCTTTATTACATTAGTTGGCATGTATCGCCCAAACCCATTCGGTCTATATGATATGGTCGGAAATGTATCGCAGCATTTGTCACATTGTTATTATCCAGAATATAAAACACGCTCAAAAGAAGAAATGGATACTCGCACCTGTGAGCGCATAGCACACCGTGGTTTTAGCTGGCATATGCCGCCGGTGTCACATAGCGATCGCGGCCGCTTTAACCCAAGATTTGCACCTGGCGCAGGGCTTGGTTTTCGCCTCGCAAGTGATGATTTAACGTTAACCGCCAATGATTCAACCAAAAAATTTAACGCCAAATTGGCAAACGCTCAGCAAGCGCGTATTGCAGAGCGTCCGATAATCACACAAGCCCCAGCACATATTCAATTAAATGAAATTGAAAAAGGAAAACACCTTCTGAGCTGGCAAAAGTCAGCTGATACAAAAGTCACGCATTACGAGGTTTATCAATCAAATCAACCTCACTCACATGTGATGCTTGGATTTTTCAAAAAGCACTATAAAAAAATAGCAACCGTTAAAGCGAACCAAAGTAGCTATGAAGTAACTCTTCCACCAGAAGGAGGCAGTTACAGAGTTACCGCCATCACCAAAGACGCAGGAAGCTTACCAAGTGACGCAGCCTATATTACCAATCCAAAAGTGGCTAATATTCCTGGTAAGATTGATATGCAAAATGTGAGTTCGCTTTACAATGCGAAGCTTGGCTATCAAGCCGCTAACGAAACGCGTTCTGAACTCTACTATATTACCAAGCTCAATACCGGTTACGATCAAAAAGAAGTCACCGCAACATTCGACGTCAATGTACAACACGAAGGATGGTATAAACTTAATTACCGTGCTCGTACAGGTATTGATGGTGTGTTCTATAAACTATGGCAAGACAACACCCATATTGGCGATATTGTGTATGGCGACAAAAAGTCCGATCCGAACTATAACCGAGTCTATCTCAAAAAAGGGAAATCTAAGCTGCAACTGAGTGTTATGCGACCGGGCATGGATTATTGGTCGATGGGTGCAATTGAGCTGTCAATATTAGATGCCCCAACAAAAAGCTTATAGGCTGTATATAAATTAACACGCGACATAAACCAGCTGTTTACGAATCAACATCTGGTTTTTTTGTTAGTCATATCGCAACCTATAAGCCCTGCGCTGAAGCGTCATTATTATGGTATCTATTGCTTTTAAGTCGTCATTGTTTAATTTAGAGTGGCTAGTTTTTGTAATTGCCAGTAGATATTCAAAATAATTCTTCTTCAGCATAGAGACCTTGGGGCATTTCTTGATTTATTTGAGTGGACAACAATGACAACAAATCGACGACTTTACAACTAGCGTCTTCCATCAATGCTAATTTCTTAACCGCCTCTACACTATTGCCTTCATTATGTGCCAATAACGCAGCTAAGCCATGTGTATGAACAGCAGCATGCGGCGCTTCAATTTTCTTAAATGTATCCAACCCAGAATATTTCCTTTTCCCTTCACCTTGATAGTACCACTTCCCTAACCTACACATAGTGTGATCAGCAAAATCCTCAGGTGATTTTTCAGACATTCCGAGCATAACTTGGTATACATCGAGCTTCCAAACCACATGGTCCATTTTAACCGTTTGTATAAACGAATCTGCAGTCGAGTAACCTATAACGTTGAACATATGTTGAGATAAACTAACAATTCGATTAGCAGTTCCCTCTATAGAGGAAGTACTTGTATTGATAAGCTCACTTTTATCCCCAACACCTCTAATACTCTCTACTACATCCTTCATCTGACTGTTAACTTGTTCTATTAATGTAGATATTTCATTAGATGCTTCAGCGGAACGCTGTGCTAGCGTTCTAACTTCATCAGCAACAACAGCGAAGCCACGCCCTTGCTCTCCTGCCCTCGCAGCTTCAATTGCCGCATTTAATGCTAATAAGTTAGTTTGATCAGAAATGCCTTTAATGATATTTACAAAATCATTTATGCCCGATGTTACAGTTTGTAATTGATCTACAGAAGTTGATGCGATTTGAGTCTCGCTAGATATCTCAGATGTTGACTTTATGGTTGACTCTAACATATCCAATATTTGATCGAACAATTGCTGTGAAGACTCAAAGTTATCTCTATGTTCAATAAGCCCAGAAGAAGAATTGGCTAAACTCTCTCTTATCTGGTTAACTAAAACTGATGATTGCAGCCATAATTTGTTTAATTCTATTTGACTTTTGTTCAAAGCCGAAGCCTGAGATAACTCATTTGATAGGTTGCTATTGTATTGATTTGCTTGTTCAAGCTCACCTTGTAGCAATAAGTTTTGCTGTTTTAGCTCCGAAATCTCCGCTTTAAGTGTTTCAATTTCTTTTTTGTTCTTAAAGGTAAATAGCATGCAAAGTTATCTTCTAGTTTTATGAGGATATAACAAGTAAAATACAGTTAAAGGCACTTATTTGCAAATAATGTAGTGCTGCTCAATATTATAGACCAACAGAGTTAGTTAAAGGTAAAAAGTATCAAAAAATTCTCATTCAATAATATTTTTATATCTTGACTATATTTGGAAACGACAACAAACAGAATCATCTCTTTCACTTTGCATAATGATGTAACTGTCGTAAACTTCACTCATCATTCTCACTTACCGAGCTAAGGTAATTAGTAGCAAATAACCCAGCCCGGAAAATCAGATATGTTCTACAACATATGCTTGCTAACATACGCAATCTAACGTATACAAGCCAACATATCCGCGCTAATGAATAAATGACTTTACAGCTGGGTTTTGATCGAGCCAGCGCGCTGTGGCCTGTTGTTCTATGTAGGCTTTCGCTGGCTGTTGTAAATGGCTATCACGTTGCAATAATAACAAGGCCGCATCTAACGCTGTATAACGGCTTAATTCAAGTTGCCCTAAATGAAAAGCGCGCTCAGTATATTGCAAGCCCAATTCATCATTTTTTAGTGCAAATTCAATGTTAGCCTGAGCTAGTTGCTTCACGGAATCTAATTGCCAGTCTTTGACTGTTTCGCGCGCTTTGTCAAAATTGCGTTGCTGAAGATAGTAATCTCTTAACCATTCTGCCGCGCCATAAAAGTAAACTCGATATGCCCCATTATATGGCAAATTGACGAGCTGTTCATACACAGCGGCTTTTTTTTGTTGTGATTGTTCAACCCAGCCAGAGTAATAAAGTATCAAGGCCATGTGCTCATTGCCAACATGATGCAACTGAAGCAACTGCATAGCCAAATCAAGTTGTGCATGGGCGAGTTCTACTTCGCCGCTTTTTTGGGCAAAATAGGCTTGAATTGCATTTGCTTCCACTTCAAGAAATGCTTGATTCGCTTTTCTTGCATGGGTCACAGCGCGATTTAATTTTGCCATGCCCTCTCTAAATTGTTGCTCGACCATATAACCCCATGACGAACTAATATAAGCCCGCGCTGTCACATGACTCAGCCCTATTTGTTCAAATAAACTAATGGCTTTGGCAATACTTTGGCGCGCTAAGGGCCAGTCTTTTGCTTTCATCGCAGCGTCATTTTGTAAGTAAAGTAACAATCCTTTATCAAGGTTATTGGTAACTTGCGATTGCAGTTCAGCCAGTAGCGCATTAGCCTGAGGTAATTGTTCAAACAATAAATGTGCTTTTAATAGCTGACGCTTGATATGGTGGTTATTTGGTAATTCATGATTCAGCACAGTGAGCTCAGCAAGCGCACCGTGATCGGTTTTTATTGAAAAGTATTTTGAGCCAACAATTAGGTTCAGCAATGAAGTGAGTGCTTGTCGCGCTTGTTGCTCAGTTGTTGCGACGATGTGGTCATGCCAATTACGATGTGCCCCTTGCACGTAAAAGCGCAGCGCGACTCGGTTGTCAAAAGAATATAATTGCGTCGCGACCAATAATTGAGATGGACTGAGCCCTAACTCATTTCTGTGTTTAACTGGTGAATCGATAACTTGCTGGGCAGTGATCGACGGTAAAAGTGTACGATTATTCGCTCCACTATTTAATTGAAAAACCTGCTCTGCATTTTGCTCAGCCGTTGGTTGGCCATTTTGATGATTTAGCTTTTGATGACTCAGCTTTTCATAACTTAGCTCTTTATAACTTAGCAACAGCCAAACACAAACAAAGACCACAAGTAAACCGCCAGCAATTGCCAAGATACGTGTGGAAACTATTTTCTCTCTTGATTGCTGTACCAACTTTTCAGTTACGCCAGAGCTTAGAGTGTCTGTGTCTAATTGCGTGTTTTGTTGACTACTTTGGCTCGTTGAATCATCAACGCTTATGGTTAAATTTTGCGGCTCGTCATCGCTTATCTTGCAAGTAGCGAGCTGCCACTGATAACCCATTTTAGAAAAGGTTTTAATCGCCGTCGTGCCAAACAGCGATCTGAGTTGGCTAATATTTTGAAATACGACTTGCTCAGTGACGACTCGCTGCGCCCATACCGTATCGAGAATTTCGTCTTTAGCAATTACCTTATCTTGATTTAATAAAAACAATGCGAGTAGCTTTGCCGCTTTTTCATTAAGCGGCACCACCTCGCCCTCGCGTGTTAATATTTTTTTATCACAGTCAAACTGATAACCATCAAAGCTAAATTTCATGCTACACACTATTAATCAATAACCCCGATAGAGTAATGAAATGCGCTCTCTCGGTAAAGCGCAAAGCGATTTAAAGCTAAGTTAATAAGGTGGATTAAAGCGAACTTGCCAATACAACTTTGGTTTTGACAGGCAAAGAACCCCTAAAATATGGGGTCCAATTAAAAATGATAACTCTATTGCTTTAGTGCAATTTAAAACACTTTGCCAAAATCGGGATTACTGTTTGCATGGCACTTTTTCGCGATTTGTGCATTTTTTTGCTCATTTTGCATAATACGATAGTGATTCGCTTGGTCACTATTGGTCTCGGGAATAGCAATAGAGTTGTTGCGTTTTGCTAAGCTATAACCCGTTAATGGTAAGCTATAAATCTGCTTTAGCTCCTGTTCTAGCTGCGATAAACTTAACCGTTTATTGTGATCACACGAGTTGAAGCCATCAAGGCATTGGCAAGTCCAAACATCCTGAAAAAAATCAAAGTAACCCTGATATGCAAATAGTGGAACATCTTTCGACACATCCCCCGAGACAGTCGACCCAGGTCGATAGGTTGAATACGTAATGGATTTAATAATCACATCGTGATCATTTGTAATCACCCAGTCGGTCGCATGGCGCGAGTTTAAAAACAAGTGAACCGCTTTTGCATGAGGCGTAATATCAAGCGAGACTTCAGGGCTTGAATTACTTGCTCTATCGGAACTCACGTACACTAGTGAAGTGGGTTTAAACGATTTTTTAGCATCAATATCACGTATTTTCTGCGCTAAGCTCAACGTTGAGCGTGTCACTACCGGCTCTGAGATAAAGGCGTTAAATTCGGTGGTATGCCATTTATTTAAAAATTCGACTTCAATTAAATAAACCCCCTTGTTCAGGGCAACATTAATTTGCCCACCATGCTTTGAGCGCAGTACCTCCCGCCGGTTTATTAATAACCTTGCTGATGCGCGCGACAAGTTTAAGGTAAAGCTTTTTACTTCAGGGGTTGTGACAATTAATTCGCCAGCCCAGTACGCACCAAAATTTTGAGAATCAATGCCGTAGCCTTGATTGTCATAAAAACTAACAGCAATTTTATCCGTTACATTGTCATGCAAAATAGTTGTCGGACTATTCGCGTTAAAGTATAAAGCACGAAAGCCTGTTCTAGGTAAACTATCTCTCACATTAAGGCGCTGGCCCCAATCATCATCAACAAGTTTGAATGATTTCAAAGGTCGACCGCTTGGCATAATATTCGCTGGATCGCCCTTATCGACCGTAGCGACTCGATGAACACTTTGCCACTCCTTTCGAGAACTGCGACTTGGCACATCTTGGCTATCAAGTTGCCGCGCAATGGGTAATTCAAACACCTCATCGATTGTGGTATCAATCGTCATTGAGTCGGTATCCCAGCGGGTTGCAACTTTGATTTGCTGATTGTTAATTTCAGCATATTTAACATCCGCGTAGGTGCAATCGAGCTTGAACCCGAGATCTGCAACAGCGCGCTCATACTGGCAATATTGTAAATACCCTGAATACTTCACTTTAGGCAAAGTAGCAATCTCATCGATTTTGTCAGGATACACCTGATGCGCTTTATAATAGGCAACCGTTTTTCTTAAGACCTCACTTGAAACAACACCGGTATTGATAGCGAAGTTCATACGTAAACTATAACGTTTTTTGTACTTGTTTAATCGTTCATTGAAGAGCGCCACCGATTCAGTGGCTGTTTTAGTTGTTGGAAATTCAGCGTGAATTTTTTCAAATTGGCGATAACCTTCGATATAGTCACCTTTATCCCAGTTTACAATTGCCAAATTTAACAGTTTACGTGCTTTACCCTCGTCGGATTCGTAAAAATAAAAGAGTGAAAATGCGACACAAATAAATAATATAATGCGGGGGCTCATATCCTTAGTCCCTGTAGATGAATTCGGGACGGATACTAACTAACAACCGATATATAATACAATATACAATTATTGTTTTTTTATGAATATTTCGTTTCAAGCAAAGTAAAAGCCCAATATTCAATCAATCTTGGGCTTACAATCGGTTTATCAGTGATATATGACTAGGTTTGCGCCACAATCGGCAAAGTAAAGGTAAATTCGCTGCCATTACCAAGTTCACTATTGACCGTTAAATCACCATGATGTGCCAAGGCAATTCGCTTGCACAAAAATAACCCCAAGCCGACACCTTGGCTGCCTCGGTTACTTACATCATTTGCCTGTGTAAAGGGTTCAAATATTTCGGATAAAAAGTTGTCGTCAATACCAACGCCAAAGTCTCTTACAGTGATTTTTAACTCTTTGCTATCGCATTGGCAATAAACTAATACCGGACTTAAATTCACTGAGTGTTTAAGCGCATTTTCAATTAAATTGCGCAGCAAAAATTTAAAGCGCCCTAAGTCAATATCAATAACAATTTCAGGAATTGCGCCTTCAACACTGAGGTTATTAGCTTCATCAAAGCTATTTAAAATATCGTTAAATACATTGGGGAAGAAGTAACTTTCTAAATTGAGCAATTTATGTGAGTCTCGCAGGCGTTCACTTTCTAATAACTGCTCAACAATGTTATCCATTTTGTTGATTTCGTTAGTTAACTTGCTAACCGTACTGTTATGCGTCTCATCACAACTTGTTAATAGTGCCAGTAATACTTTCATTCTGGCCATGGGCGATCTGAGTTCGTGACTCACTGATAACAACAACTCATTTTTTGAGGCAAATAGCTGCTCTAAATTCTCGGCCATATTGTCTAAGCCATTGGTTAATTTACCTAAATCATTATTTGGGTGAGCTGCAATACGGTAATTGAGATTTCCTTTACTAATTTGTGTTGCGCTCTCAATTGCCCGGTGAATTGGTTTTAGTTGCGTATTGAGTATTTTATAGCTCACCAGTAAAACAGCCATTACCGCAAGCCACGGCCAATATACCAACCAGTTTGGATACACAATCAAATTAGCAATTTGTGACGTGACCACGATAGTCGTATTGTTCGCGGTGGCGAATATATAATAATGAGTACCTACTTTTGTGAAATGCATTTTGCCAATGGCTGTTGCATTACTTAACAGTTCACGTTTTGTTGGTAACTCTGCCCCAGTGCGCCACACTTCAGAGCCGCGATTAATTTGAATCGAAACACGGTTTTTTTTAGCTTCCGCGTTTAGCATATTAATATCAATCGGCCCGGCTACAAGTTTTGCCATCATGTCATAGAGTGCGTCTTGCCGTTGTGACACGATATCTTTTGCTTCATCTTCAGATACAGCAAAACTGCCGAGTACAATTAATACCACCAGCAAAAGAGTTGTGGTGGTGAACAATAAAAAAAATCGAGAATATAAGTTTAAATGCGGTAATTTCATGATGGTGTTGCAACAAAGGTATAACCAATCCCACGGATGGTTTTTATAAAACGAGGTTCAGAGGGTGAATCGCCGAGTTTTTGTCTTAATCGACTTAATAAAATATCAACGGCGCGGCCGTACAAATCGACTTCAACGCCTTTAAGGGCGCCTGTAATTTGCTCGCGGTTAAATACCTTGCCCGGGTTTTGGGCCAAAGTTAACAGTAGATGAAACTCCATGCCAGATAGCTTAATTTCAACTTGGTTCACCTTAACCAGTTGCTGCGCGGGGTAAATTTCAATGCCCGAAAATACAATAGCGTCGTTGGCAGTGGTTTCTGATGCATTTTGACTCCCGTGGCCTCTGCGTAATAAAGCCTGCACACGCATTAGCAACTCTATGGGTTCAAATGGTTTTGGTAAGTAGTCATCCACACCAAGTTCAAAGCCGTGTACTTTATCTTCAAGGCGTCCGCGCGCGGTCAACATCAAGATTGGTAGTGCGTGGTTTTGTCTGATCTGTTTGCACAATGTAAAACCATCAATTTTTGGCATCATAACATCTAATAACAACAATGCAGGCTCTTCTGTTGCAATGAGCTCAAGCCCAACTTCAGGGTCGTTTGCATAGATCAGTTCAAACTGATGCTGATGAAAAAATTCCGCCAAACTCTCGGTTAACGTAACGTCGTCATCAATCATTAATATTTTAGTCATAACAAGCAACTTGATAATTTATTAATTGTAATAATCCGGCATTAAACAGTGAAAAACAATTTGCCGCGTTCAATTGTTACACTATGTTACCCAGCAGCCCACCATTTAAACGTAAGATCACTCATAACGAATTAGGAGAGAACTTATGTCAACTCAATTAAAAACACTGTATACACCAGCGCGCGCTATCGCAGCACTCATGCTACTACAAATGATACTTGGAATAGCGCTAAACTTTTACTTTTTAAAACCTGTATTAGGCTATGATGGCTTAGTGCCAAACGATCAAATTACGCAAATACTGGGCGTAGCAACCTTAGTTGCACTTTTAATTAGCTCAATTAATTTAATGTTTGGCCTCCTCTTACCAAAGCAGGTAACGACAAATCACAATAAGTTGTTTATGACCCTTATGGCATTTGCCACCGTTGGTATTTCACTTTGTGCTGTTGAATATGCACAGCTCGCAGAGTATGTCTCTTTTTTAATAAAAACAGCTAACTTAGACGAGATCTCAAGTAACGAAACGCTCGCTTACATAAAGCAAACATTGGCAACTGGACGTAACGAAGCCCATTTTTACTCTATTTTTATCTCAAGTGTTAGCTTACTTGTTTTTTATATTTTGCTCTTTAGAAGCGCCTTAGTCGCAAAAGCTCTGTCAAGTTTTGCACTTTTTGCAGCAATGCTACAACTCATTGCCGTTGGTCATACGTTTTTCGAATCTAGCATACCAAATTTACTGCAACTGCCTTTAGTCATTACCCAGCTTGCTGTGCCTATTTATTTACTGGTTGTTGGCTTTAAGGACCCAACATCACGTTCATCTGACAATTTACAATCAATTACTGCACAATAAGGAGTAAACTCAATGATTTTATTTACATTAATACTTCATATCATCGCAGGCGCGGTAGCACTTTTAGTAGGTTATACAGTTATCTTTATCAAAAAAGGCGGCGTAGCCCACAAATACCTTGGCCGGACGTATGTTGTTACCATGTTGGCCCTCGGTTTAACAGGCTCCTACATTGCCATTATACGGGACGTGCCGCTGTCTATGTTAAATGGCCTCGTGCTGTGTTATTTTGTATTGTCGGCGGTGAATATAGTGTGGCAAGGAGCAAATAAAACAAACAATATTGATAAAGCACTGTTTGTATTCGTTACACTCATCACCACCGCATTTGCTTGGTATAGTTACAAAACAACCCAAGTTGAAGGTGGCGAGCTAGGCGGTTTTGGCGTACAAGCCTATGTCTTTTTTGGCAGTATTGTGGCGCTATGTTGTGTTGCTGATTATCGCTATATAAAACGTGGTGGACTATCAGGTCAACGCAAACTCACTCGCCACCTGTGGCGCATGTTTTTCCCTTTATTTATGTCGACTGCTGCGTTTTTTCTCGGTCAAGCAAAGCTGTTACCCGAGTCGCTGCAACGAATTGAATTTTTACTCCTGCCGGTTGCCTTAGTGATTTTAAGTGCAATTTATTGGCTTATTAAAGTCAATAAACAAAAACAACCCGTATTGAATTAACGAACCTTGGCACTCTCCTATTATTGCATATAATCTTTACGGCAAATTAAGGTTAACGTTTAAACGTTAACCTTTTTTCATAAAATCCCATCAATTTTTGTTTTCTTCACAAAGTCACGACAACAACAGCAATAAACTCTGTTTATCAACTAACTTTGGAGAGAGTGAAGATGAGAATTCTATTAGTTATAACCATTTTAGTAATAACCAGTTTTAGCGCGTACGCAAACAACACACCAAACGGCGCACAACAACGAGTTGCTATGGTGATTTCTGGCTACGGCAATACCAACAAAGCGTTAAGTTACGACCAAGAAGAGTTAGCACAAAGCTACTTAGTGTTAACGCGTAACGGCTTTGAGGTTGATATTGTGACACCAACAGGCGGGGCCGTGGTAGTAAAAAATAACAAAGATCACCTGCCTTATATTCAAGAGTTTAAAAGCACAACTCCTATTCTGACCCAGCTTGCAAATACGCTGTCAGCTAGCGATGCCGCAAAAAAGCAGTATGATGGTTTATTTATTGTCGGTGGTGACGGTGCAATGTTCGATTTACCAACACATCCGGGATTACAACAATTCATTAGCCAATTTGTCCACCAACAAAAACCCATTGCCGCAGTGTGTCATGGCCCAGCAGCATTGGTTAACATCAAATTAGCCGATGGCAGTTACTTTGTTAAAAATAAACGAGTGAATAGCTTTACCAAAATTGAAGACTATGCATTTAAAAAGGAAAATGTAGAGCTCTATCCATTTATTGTTCAAACCGAGCTTGAAAATAAGGGTGCACTGTTTGAATCAAACAAAGCTATGCTGCCTTACGTTGCAATCGACAACAACCTAATTACAGCGCAAAACCCAATGTCAGTTGCAAAAGCAGCGGATGCCCTTGTACTTAAAATGGGTCATGCTCCAAGCGAGCGCGCGCTATTTAAAGACGAAGCCACGTTTGATTTATTATCAAAGGCATATAGCGAAGGCAACTACCTCATCGATGTTGCGCTGGCTAAAAACCCAAATGGCTATGATTTAAATTATTTGGCGGTATATGGCTACTATGCTTTTCAGATTGCCGAAACACCAGAACAAAAGAAAGTTGAACTTGCCATGATGCAACAAATTAAAAAACACGTAGTGATGTTACACCCGCAATACCAACTTGCACTGATTGCTGCAAATTTAGAATTAGGCTTCAAAGACCAAGCAAATACAGAATACAGCTGGTTAAAAGCGAACTTACCAGATCTTGAAATGCCGAAGAGTCTGCTTGAAAAACTCAGTGCATAACTGTAACAATTTTAGTGAACAGCCTCGTGTTTAACATTTACACGAGGCGTTAAGATGCTACGTAAGCCATTGACGTTCCGATTTATTTATTAGAAAAACAAGATAGGTACATTATGAAACTTCATCTTGCATTAATATGTGCTCTAGCATGGTCAACATCAAGTTACGCAACCAGCTTAAGCGACAAAGTTAATCAATATTTTACGGCCCAAAAAGCCGTTGAACATCTACACTCTCGCACACAAGACGTTGATAATCTGCTAGCTTTGCTCACTCCCAATGCTACCTTTGAGCATCCGAGTTTTAATGCCGTACAATCAAAAGACGAGTATAAGAAAGGGTTACTTTATTATTTAGGCAAATACGGCAAGTGCGATATCAAAGTACAGCGCATGATTGAAGGGCTAAACGCGGTAATGGTTGAGTATTTTCATCCGTGCGTTGATCAAAAAGGAAACGCAGATAGTGAAGGCGAAAAGCAAAAACTGGTCACCCTATTTGAATTTGAAAAAGGCAAAATTAACCTGATCCGTCACTATTTTTAATCATAGCCGAGCTCGCATATATAAATACTGATAAACAAAGGTCATGTAGCCCTTGCTTATTATTGTTAAATTAATCAGCAAGGGCTTCTTCTAGTCAGCTATACAGTTTAGTTGTTTAGCTAACTTTCTTATTTAGTTCACCCAATAAAAGAATTAACGATTCAATTCACTTACATCGTACTCTACAAGCTCTTTTTTAGCATCGAGCGTATAAGTAATTAAAAACTGTTCCTCTTTAACGTCACTCAACCTGGTATAGCGCAATGGGCTTATATGTAATACTTCAAGCTGTTGATTACTTATATCTATTTTCCAAATATCATTATTGTGACTCACGCCATATAACACATTGCCTTTATGCACTAAGTTACGAGCTGGCAGTAGTTTTGAAAGTGCGGTTATTTCGGTGGCTTGGTCGCCAGACTGTATAAACCCCGCTTTTTTGGTAATAAAAATAAAGGTGTCATTTGATAGGTAGCTGCCCCATTCAAGTTTAGACGCTTGCTCTTTCACGATTTGATTCGTGACCGGGTTAATCGTTATTAATGTCTCAAGACTTACAAAAACAAGTTCATCTTGCTTGTCCCATTGGGTCAATTGCGTAATTGGTCGATGTGTCGTTATCGTTGAATATGTGCCATCTAAATTAAAGATAATAAGGTCATCGTGATGCAAAGCCGCAATCTGGTTTCCCGCTGGCGACCAAAATAGTGCAGTATCCGTTAGCCCATTTTTAAGGTGACTAATCTGCCTTGTTTTACCATTTTCAGTTAACCATAACTGCAACTGCCCCGTTCTATTTGACAAAAAAGCGATTGCCTCACCATTTGGCTGAAACTTAGCCTGCTTTTCAACTAAATTAGAGCGACTAATAACACGCGGTTTCATTTGTCTGTGTTCGTTGGTTGAGGATACAATTAAAGCGATATCCGTATCAGAGCTTAGTTTAGTCGCAACCAACTTCGATTTATCAAAATTAAAGTTGGGCGCAACGAGCCGCTCTAAACTATCGTGAGCGAGTTCTCTCATGTCACCATTCAAATCGATTTCAAATAATCCATTTGATGTGTAAGTCACAACCGCATCACTGTATGGCGAAACATAAACATTAAAATACTCGAGTCTAGATTGTTCATTTTCAAGTTTAATCTTTGAGGAGCTTTGAATATTCCCCTCTAATGATAATGATTCAATAAAGTGCTCATTATCTTTGTTCAAGCTTATGATTATAAATCGTTGGCTCATATGGTCATAATCAAAGCTATATATCTGTTTGTCGACTGATGTAAAAAATGATGACAATGTATTTGTTCTAACATCGAGTCGCGCTAAATGCCGCTTACCCTGATCATCACTTTTAATCACAGCAATATGTCCGTCATTAATCCAACGCGCCGCGCCAATGCGATTCGATTTACATAGCGTTCGCGGATATACTGAAGCTGGTGATGATAAAGCAATTGAAAAATCAAGGGTGGTAATCGCCCAGCACTTTTTGTCGATGGCCAAATCTTTATTGCATCTATTTTGCAATACGAAGGTTAATTGATTGCCATCATGTGACCAACCAAAGCTGCCAAAAACACCAGGCTCTTGAGTTAGCTGACGTTCGGCCCCGGTTTTCACTTCTTTCGCCCATAGGTGTTTATAACAACTATTCGCATAACGCTGAAATACGATGTATTGACCATCGGGTGAATACCTCGCATTAAACTCGCTGCTATCGGTCGCCGTTAACAAGGTCGGATTAGTAAGCTGAAGACGCTTTGGTTGTTCATCTAAATGCCATACAAGCAAAACCATAATAGCCAAAAATACGATGCCTACCGCGATGAAGCCAATAAAACGATTACTTTTACCTGTAACATGTTGCTTGCTTACAACATGGTGATTAATATCAGCAACCAAACAATAACCCGACTTTGCGTGGGTCTGAATAATACGCTGCTGTCTGCTATCGTCGCCAAGTGCCTTGCGCAGTAGCGCGATATATCGCTGCAATGTGTTCGACCCAACAACGGTATCTGGCCACACGGTTTCCATCAGTTCATCGTGACTTACAACTTTACCCGCATTTTTAACCAAGATTAATAACACCGACATTGCTTTAGGTGGCACGTTTGTCGTTTGTTCTAACTGGGTAATTTGGTTCCGACTGGGGTCAACCACATAATCATTTAGTCGAAATGAATTTAGTGTCATTTTCTAAAATTCCGCACAACATTTAAGCAAAAATGCATAAAATCAGCTAAACGTAAGGTTTTTTTCATGTATCTCAGTGTGCCAATGTTTAACTTTTGGCTCAATTAAACTCATAGAAGAAATCATTATGCGATTCAAAAAAGCCTTACCAACAAAAATAGTTACTTGTTTTGCAATGTTAACATTCTCCGTATTTTCAGTTGCCGGAGCAAGTAATAAAGACATGGTTGAAGAACCACTTTTTAAAATTCAGTCTAACCAATTTGATTCAACATTACTTGAACGTAAACATGCTTTTTCAGTTTACTTACCTGATGGCTATCAACATACCCAAAAACGTTATCCTGTTGTTTATGTATTAGATGGCGATTTTTTACTATCTACAGCAATCAATACTATGAAAATGCGCGCAAGTCGCGACCAAATGCCAGAATCCATCATCGTTGCACTAAAAACAAAGTCAGGTGCTAATCGGTTAAGCCTTGCGATGCCTGTGAAAAGAAATAAAGACGACACCGAAATCACCTTCAAAAACAGCAAGCCCAAATTGTATCTCGATTTTCTACATAAGGAGTTAATGCCTTACATCGAAAACAATTATCGAACAGCTAATTATAATACACTCATCGGTATGTCACCGACGGTCGGTCCTGTTTTGACTGATTACCTAACAAAGCAACCTATATTTGACGCACATATTGGTTTAGCAACCGATCTCAATCGGTATACAAAACAAAGTAAACTGCTTGCCGATGAGGTTTTGACGAGATCACAGCAAGCAAACAGCACACCGCTATACCTCTCACGCGGACAAATAGATTTATCATCAAACCCAGAGCTTAAAAAATCATTTGATAAACTTGCGGCTAGGTTTCAATCAGTTGATAGCGTAAAAGTAGATGTCATTCCCGATGGCGAGCACTATGGCATGAGTCTCGCTGGGATCAATAATGCATTTGGTTTTGTTTTTCCAACACATAAGGTAAAACCCAACTACATCACCTTACGTAAAGAAAAAGATTTCGTTAATCAACTAAAAGACTTCTACAAAAATTTAAACCATGAGTATGGTTTTACGTTTTACCCTGTTGCAGACGGCTATTGGATGGGAACATCGATTGCTGGGAGTAATCGATATTTGCTAAGACAAAAGCGAACACAAGAAGCAGTGGAGTTACTTAACTGGGCTCTAAAAACACAACCAAACAATCTGATTTTGCAATATAACTTAACAATGGCACTTGAAGATAACGGACAAAAAGAACACGCCATTGCCTCAGCTAAAAAACTCATCGAATTAGCACAACAGCAAGCACATTCATCATTAACTTACTTTGAGCAATATTTGGCTGAGCTATCAAAATAAATAACACAATAAATAATGAAATAAACACAAAGCAATAGCTATAAAGGGTTGGTATCGCGACACATGTCAATTTACTTCTGAACGGAGTCTATTATTTTAAGACTGACGTTCAGTTGTCAGTTGCCACCCTTTGCTTGCTGAAACTAACTCATTTTTTGCGGATTTTGACAAGACAGAATTAGATGACGTTAATTAGATAGGGTTAAGAATTAAACTTTGACAATAGAGAATAAAGGCCATCAATATCGATTGGTTTCGATAAGCAGTCAGTAAATCCTTCTTGAAGATACATCTCAGTATCATGCTTTAACACATTGGCGGTAAATGCAATAACTGGCTTTTTAAAACCTTTATTTCTTAAAATTCGAAATGAAGTAACCCCATCCATCACTGGCATTTGTATATCCATAAACACGATATCTGGCAAATGCTTTTGCGCCATTTCCAACGCTTCTTCGCCATTTTCAACTTCAATAATATTGGCTCGGCTCGGGGCTATCGCCTTTTTAAAAATAGTTCGATTAATTGGGTTATCATCAGCAATTAAAACTGTTTTGTGCTCTAATTTAGGGCAAGTGACCATTTTGGAATGAGTTGCTTTAAAGTCCTTTTCATCCCCTTTTTCTAAGGGCAGCAACACGGTAAATTCAGAGCCAACACCTTCTTTACTTTGTACAAATAATTTACCGCCCATAAGCTTAACTAAAGACTGAGTAATTGACATGCCAAGGCCTGTGCCACCGTAGTTTCGGGTTGTCGAGGTGTCAGCCTGTGAAAAACGATGGAACAGATTTTCGATGGTTTGCGAAGACATGCCTATGCCTGTATCTTTAATTTCAATCGAGAAACCGGTTTTATAATTGCTATCCTCAATAGGAGCCAAATAAATAGATATCTCGCCGTCCTTAGTGAACTTAATCGCATTCGAAACAATATTCAGCATAATTTGTTTGGTTCTAACAGGATCACCCAACCAAAAGTCCCATAACTCGTGATGACTGGAGAGTGTTAAATTTACTCTACTTTTATCGACCAACGGCATAATATCACTCAATACAGACTCAGCCGTATTACGCAGACTAAAAGTCACTTTTTCAATATCAAGTTTGCCAGATTCAATCTTCGAGAAATCTAATATATCGTTGATAATCGTCAACAAACACTCACAAGAAAATAGTGATTGATTCACTAACTCGCGCTGTTCAAACGGCATACTGTTGCGGCTTAATAATTGAAGGGAGGCATATACTCCATTCATAGGCGTACGAATTTCATGACTCATATTTGCCAAAAAGTCTTTTTTAGCATGGTTGGCCGATTCTGCGTCTTTTTTGGCGTTAGCTAAACGCTCAATATTGGCTTTTTGCTGAGTTATGTCTGTTCTAATTGAGGTAAACCCCACCACTTCATTGTACGTATTAAAGTTTGGTACGATAGTTGTATCGACCCAGTAAAAGGAGCCATCTTTAGCACGGTTTTTAACTTCATCATGCCATACATTTCCAGCTAAAACAGTACCATGCATTTTCTGCCAATAGGATTTTGGTTGATTTCCCGAATTAAGAATATTGTGTTTTCTTCCTAGCAACTCAGCTGCGGTATACCCACTTATTTTTTCGAAAAGCTCATTAACGTAAGTAATATTACCTTTAATATCAGCAATGGATACCAATGAATGCTGGTCTAGTGCAAACTTTGCAGCTTCTGCTTGCTGCTTTGCAATTGCTATTTGCGCTAAGTGTTCTTTTTGGTGAGTGATGTCTGTGCGAATCGACGTAAAACCAATTACCTCATTTTTTGAATTGTAATTAGGTACTATCGTTGTGTCGACCCAGTAATAGTGCCCCCCCTTTGCTCTGTTTCTAACTTCGTCACGCCAAACCTCACCCGACAAAACGGTTCCATGCATCTTTTGCCAATAAGATTTCGGCTGGTTACCTGAATTCAGTAAGTTATGTTTTTTACCAATTAATTCTTCGCGAGAGTAACCACTGACTTTGATGAATTGTTCATTTACATAGGTAATCGTGCCGTGAATATCGGCAATTGAAACCAGCGAGTGCTGATCTAAAGCAAATTTGGCAGCCTCTGCCTGTAACTTTGCGGCTGCTAGCTGATCGATTATTTCCTTTTGTTTAGAAATATCAGTTCTAATAGAAGTAAAACCAATGACTTGTTTATTACTATCAAAGTTAGGAACAATCGTCGTGTCGACCCAATAATAATGTCCGTCTTTTGCCCGATTTTTAACTTCATCTTGCCAAACTTTTCCTGACAACACTTTAGTATGCATTGCTTGCCAATAATTTTTAGGCTGTGCGCCAGAATTTAAAATATTATGCTTTTTACCAAGAAGCTCTTCAGCACTATAACCACTTACTTGGCAAAACATATCATTCACATAAACAATAACACCATCTAAATCAGCAACAGAAACAAGTGAATGTTGGTCAAGGGCAAACCTCGCAGATTCAAGGTTTAGCGAAGAAGTTTGGCCACTAAGCAAGTTCGATTTAATTATATCCATATAATTTATAGGGAAATACCGAGGTGCAATATCTTTAAAGTATAGAACTAAAATACGATATAGCTACAAATAGTAATGCGGCTGGTAGTTGCTAGCTGGTCATTTAAGTACCTAACAATGCGCCTTCATATTTAGCAGAACTTGTTCAAATAAAAAAGGTTAACGATGTACGTTAACCTTTAAATAAAGCCGTTCGCATTACGATTTATTCTTCGTCCTCGAAATCGTCATTTAATGCGTCTTTCGTTTGCCTAAAACCTGGCTTTGCTAAAATTTCAACGTAGAAAGAAGTTAAATTTTCATCCTGCGTTTTATCAATAAGCTTATTTATTTCAGATACATGAATTGTTTTAGCTTCAGCCTCTGTGTTGCCAAATTTACAGTCAAAGTCCCAGTAATCAACGCCCTGCGGTAATTTTTTATTACGCTCGCGTTTTAGATATTTTTTAACTTCATGTTTCACCGCATCGACACGTCGTGCGAGTTTAATTTTTGGGTGAACTAGTTCAAATGTTTTTTTCATGATGGCCTACAAATAAGGAATACTCAAACAAGCGATACGCTCATTGAGCTAAAGACGAGTACCTATGAAGCATAAATGACAACTTTCATAAATACAAAAAGTGCATCCCATTATTTTAAGTTAAATTGAGTAAGGGAGCACTAACTATTTACGTTTATTTGAATCGTTTTTGCGACATTAATTTAGCTCAGTTATACGTCAGTTGCCATCGACGGCAAAACTAATTTAAACGTTTTTCTTTTTTGCTGCGACTTAATGTAGGTGAACCAACCTCGTTCGACAAAATAAAGGATAAAGAATGAAAATCTCAACCTATTTAAAACCACCGCATTTCAATAATAAAAATATCTATGGGGCGCTTTTCGCCGGAGTGTTTGCGCTTACAACCCATTCGGTGTTTGCTAACGTTAGTTTTAATCAAATTAGTGATCCAGAGCACTTAGTGCAAATAATTGAACACGGAAACTTAGTAAAAATTAAACAGCTTGTCGCCGAAGGCTTAGATATAAACAAAGATTTAGGCAATGATGGCACACCATTAATTGTTGCAGTGCAAAGCGGCAACAAAAGCACAGTAGAATATTTAGTAAAACAAGGTGCCGATATTAATCTAGAAAGCGAAACCGACGGCAACCCATTAGTAGCAGCCGCGCTCAATAACCATTTAGGGTTAGTAAAGTATCTGCATAAAAAAGGCGCGGTTATTGATGCTGTAACTCGGTATGATGAAACGGCCCTAATTAGCGCATCACGAGCAGGTCACTTTGAAGTAGTGAAATACTTGGTTGAAAACGGTGCAGACGTAAACCTTGCAGTAAAAGCAAATGTATTAAAAGGGGTTGAGTTACGTAGTCCATTAAACGGCGCAAAAACACAGCGCATTCGCCGCTTTTTAATCGAGCATGGTGCGCAAAGTTAGGCTATGTTTAGATCGAAATAATCAAATAGCACTTATAATCAAGCTCTAATTTGAAAAAAGGTAGCTCCTCATTTTAGCTAAGTTACAGCCAGAGTAGCTTAAATAGCGTAATGAGGAGCAAACTAGATCTATTATGATACTCCGGCCCTGAGCTACCTAGTTTTCAATTTCAGTATCGGCATAGCCACTGCCAATCGCTCTAAATGGCATGTCCAGCTCCAAATCCGATACTTGTAGGCCAATCCAAGCGGGGAATGTATTGCTATTCGGCCCAGGAACGAGAGTGTATTCATTGGCCCATGGATAACGCTCGGCAGCGGCAATCACTTCAGGAATAAGTCGTTTCGCTTTATCGCCCGTTATCGACAATATTTTTTCAGGCTTTGCGCCGTACCAGTAACGATCAGGCGTCGTGGTTGTGTATTTTCTAAGTGCAGGTAGTCCTCGTTTAACTCGCCAGCCCACAACTTCATACGCCGTATACTCAGCAGCTGATTCTGCCTTAATTGCCACCCAGGTATGAACAGCAAACCAACCACGCCAGCTAAATGCATCGGCACCATAAAATTCAATCACAGCTTCTTGAACATCAACTGGATTAGGTGCGATGCCTGCTGACTCGCGACTTGCCGTACGCCAATTTGAATTACTGCAAGCACTAACAAGCAGTAGAATAATAAGTATTAAGACTAGTTTACGCATTCAACTTCTCTTTGTTGTTAGGCTTTAAGCATAAAAGTAAGCGTACGCTTTTGCCCACAAAATGAGTCCAATAGCCAGTTTTGACAGTTAACTTACACGCATGCCTTAGTATTTAACTAAACTCTCAGCCATTTATACATAATGTAGCTGTCGATTAGCCCGAGTTTACTATGATGATATGCTTTCGGTATCGTACCAATAATATCAAAACCGAGTTTTTGCCAAAGCGCCACAGCTACTTCATTACTCGATACAACACTGTTAAATTACATCGCATCAAAACCGAGTTCTAAAGCTACTTTTTGTGAGTGTTCACACATTTTCCGGGCCACTCCGCGCCCGCGCGTTTGTTGTGAAACCATGTAACCGCAGTTACAAATATGACGACTAGGGCCCATACCGTTCGCTTTAATGTAGTAGGTGCCAAGAATAGTATTATTCTCAACGTATACATATGTTTTTAATGGTGATTCACACCACAGCGCATGGCTCTGTGCGAACGTCATATTGGGATCAAATGCATATGTCTCTTGCGCCATAATAGTTGCTGAAAATGTAGGCCAAAAAGACTCAAAATCTGAACGTGTTATTTCTCGAAACATCGTTTTCTACGAACGGTATGAATATCAGCGAGAGAAAGGTAGCAGTTTTACTGCGACCATGCTATTTGCTTAAGCACCCACTCTAATTGTTTATCTTGATTCATTAAATAATTTTCGATATTTAATTCGATATGAACGTCGGGGTACACTGCGTGCTCATCACTGCCTAAAAAGTCATAATAGCGTTTTGAGTAGGTTACAACACGTTTCGAGTGTTCAAGCGTAAATTCGCCCATATCCTGATACCCTTTAGGGCGTGCGCCAGTCGGTTCACCAACCAATTTTGCATTTAATAACCCCTTAAATTGAGCTGTATTACTCATTGCAGCCGAAAAAGTGACATGATTCGTTAAAACATAAATACCCGAATGCCAATCTAGACTATCAGCAAGCACCAGTGCTTGAGCAAGTCGAAGACCGGTGAAAAAGTCTCCACCATAGTTATTGCGTAAATCAATAATAAGATGCTTGCTTTGATTATCGTTTATATAATTCAACAATTTCCTAGCAAAAAAATCCATTGCTGAAACATCCGCATATTGTTCAAACTTCACATATATCGACTTATTATCGCGTGAACTCGAAAACCATAAATTATCATGTACTTGATCAATTTTGTTTTTTGCAACTGCATGCTTTAACACTAATTGAGCCTCAAAGCGCACATCTTTTGCGGCTTTAAAATGTTTATTGAAAGCGAATCCTGATTGTTCAAAACTAAACTGAACATCAAATAAATTGGCTTCAAAATTATCATCGCCGCCAACAATTGCCAGCCCATCTAATACCTCTGCAATCGTCATATATTGGGCAACGCGCACTACCGTTGAATAGGGATTCTCAGAAAATGGCACTATGCGCTCCATTTTATCGATTATTTTACTTATTGCTTGGCCATTTATTGCGGTGAGTTCAGCGCCAAGTAACCCTTTGTGATCATGCGTTGTATGTGCAACATAGTACTTGCCACTGAGCGAAATCAACTTAAACGGATATTTGTGCACATCGTTACCCCACAGCGGAAAAGATGTATGCCCATCATTGATTGACTTTGTTAGCTTCATCAATGCAACTAAAATTTGATTGTCTGTCATACCAACTAGCTGCTGCTTTAATGCGTCAACATTCTGATAAAACTGCGTTTTAGTTTGTGAATGATATAAATTTGCATGGTTTTTCTCTAACTGCGACACATAAAAATCGATGTCTTCTCGCCATTGCGTTGTCGTTAATTTTGCTTTGCCTGGGTTTTCCATTATTTGGTCTTCAATAGCTTGATTTACTGCTTTGACAGATAAAAAAGGGCTTAACAGCAGCATAATAGTTGTTATTAATAGAAGCTTTTTCATGAGTTACCTCGTTATCATTTCTGAGAATAGTTTTAGTTCTGACCATAAACTTTTAGACGCCACGGCTTGGTCTCGAAGGCTTTGAAGACCGCTCCGACTGTGCCATTTCCCATACTTAATAACGGCGTCAGGATTACGCAGCACACTTAATTTTTGAATTGGGTTATCTTGGGTATAAATGAAATCGGCGTTAAACCCTGCTTTAATTTGTCCTATTTTAGTACTGAGACCAAGTGCGGTTGCCGCATTAACAGTGGCATATTTAAGTATGCTAAAAGTGTCGACGCCTGCGTCATAAAATAGCGCCATTTCGTTATGGGTCGCTAAACCGTGAGGCGACAGCAAAACACCGGAATCAGAGCCGATTAACAGCGGGACATCGGCATCATAAAGCGCTTTAACTATTTGCTTTAAAAAATTAAGCGCCTTTTTGTTATACGCCGCTTGTTGCTTGGTCGCCCCCAACCAACGTTTGATTTGATTACCTTCATCTTCAAGCTTTACAATCGTCGAAATATAATGCGTTGGCATTTGCTCAAGAAAGGCCTCTTTATCACTACTTAATTGTGTTAATTGATCAAACACATTTAACGTCGGCGTAATCGGCGTATCGAGTTGCTTAATTTCAGCGATAAACGGGATTAACCCCTTTAGTGAAAACTGCCTATCGAGCGCGTCGTAAAAAATATTCTCAGCATGTTCAAAGCTTTGAATATCATTAAAGTCCAAAATATTAAGCTTACCGGGAACACTTGGGCCATGTTTAGCAATCGGTAGGCCTAAGCGGCGACTTTCATTAACTAGCGCATTGAAGGCGGCGGTATTTAAATTACCGTACACCTTAAGTAAATCATAACCTTGTTGATGGTAGGTACGCACCGCATTAATGGCATCTTGTGCCGTTGCAAGCCCGTGATGAACAATCGCGTTTTCGTAACCCGAGATAATTGGACTACTCACAGACGCTGAACTGCCAATAAATCGTCCTGCGGCAACGTCGTCTCGCCATTTCAGTTGTGCTGAGACGCCATTCATCATGCGTACATGGGTGACACCATGACTAAGAGAAAACGCCAACCCTTGTTTTTCATACATGTGAACATGCATGTCGATTAGACCGGGCGTTAAAAACCCGTTTTTACCATCGATAACCGGTGCATTATTTGTAGAGCAGCGCTCAAACGATACTTCTTGTATCACCCCCTCTTCAACACAAACCGATTGCCCAAACAGGATTTGACCCGCCGCAACATCAATCACGTTGATATTGGTTAACTGAAATGAATTTGTGCTTGTGATGTTTGTTGTATTTGCGGCATTTGACTGGCAACCAGACAACCCCATTACAAACGTTAAAAAAACAAAATTTAGTGCTCGAAACATAGTGACTCAGATTTAAACTAACAATGAGCCAATGATGATGAATTAAGTAACTAAATACGTCTCAAATCATGATTTGCGACGTATCAAAACATGTTCTGATACGTTAACCAATTAATTTTAATGACTTTTACGATATTGAGATGGTGTAAGCCCTGTCACTTGCTTAAATGAGCGATTAAACACAGCTTTTGAACTAAACCCTGCCATAAACGCTAAATCAGTGATTGAGTGATCGTGATGGCTTGTCAATAACTGGCAAACATAATCGACACGTAGCTGGTTAATATATTCGTTAAAACTTTTTTGCGTCGTTAAATTAATCGCTCTTGATATATCACGTGATAACAATCCTAATTCCGATGCCAATTGAGTTAAAGTCAACCGCTCAGTTTTAAATAACCCATCTCGCTTTATTTGTTCGTCAATCGCGCTGAAAATAGTGTGATAATGGTGAAGATCAGCGGCGGGTTTAGCATCACTTTCTTCTTTTTTAGTCGCCACAGATGCAACCCGCGGCGATGTTTTTTGTTGGTTAAGTTTGTATGAAATAAATAGGATCACAAACAGCCACATTGCATTATTGAGTAATTGCCCAATAAGGTTAAGATCAGACGGAATATACGGCTGCATATTGAGCCGAGCCATATCCAGTAAATTAAACGCAGCGGTTATCAGCACAAGCCACACGAGCCATAACATAGAATGCTCATCGGAGTCAGAACGTTCACCTTCCAACTGGCGTTTATAGTGAATTAGAATTTTTACGGTTAACAGCGAATAAACAAGGCGAGAGAGTGTGCCAAGGGCAATCACCTCTTGCACATAAGTTGAAAAAAACAAACCAATAAATGCAGGAGTAAAATGCAGCCAATCTTTGTTTGTTATTTGTTGGCCGATTAATCTTCGACAGGCCAAAAACAGTGCTGGGCCAAATATAAGCTGAAAAACAGGGCTTAATAAAAACACATTTTGCGTGCGGCTCGCTGCTTCAAAGATATTGGTCGTCGCTGCAAACGCCACCAGTAGCATAAATAGGCAAATGCCTTTAAGCCCTTTTTTATGCCAAAGTATAAAGCAACCTTGCAACGCAACCGCAGCAAGTGCTGCGTTAACTAAATGAATTGGATCTAGCATGTTTGGTTTTTAAATTTACTCATCTGTCCATAAGCTTATCATGAAGTTAAATTTAAAAGTGAGAGGTTTAAAGGTATGTCTTTATTGCTCAGCAAACTTTTTTAGTTGCGCTTGATATTCGCAGCGCCCTTTTAACGTCACATTAATTTGCTCTTTAAATTGTTCTAGTTTTAAGATTTTATTATCTATTTCTTGTTCTTTTTGTTTTAAAAAGCGTTCCATTTCAGTGATGGTGAGTTGTTTGGCAAATAATAGGGTTGCCAATTGCTTGATTTCTTCTAACGTAAAACCGAGTTCTTTGGCATGTTTAATGAGCCGTAATTGCTCTACATGGGCGTGGGTATAAATTTTATACCCATTCGCTGCACGCTCTACTTTGGTTAACAGGCCAAGTTTTTCGTAAAACCGAATGGTGTCTTTTGTCATGTCAGTTTTTAAACATAAGGCGCTAATTTTCATAAACCCTCTTGACTGTAGTGTGTACTCCACGGTTTATGATAAATAAAAAAGGAGCCGATATGAAAATAAATTTCACAGTAAAGTGTGCTGACGAGCGAGAGCTTATAGCAACAAAGTATATGCCTAGTATCGCACCAAATAGGCAACTTATTGTGATTAATTCGGCATTGGGAGTTAAACAAGGGTTTTACACACATTTTGCCACATATCTGACCAATCAGGGTTTTACAGTTATAACTTGGGACCCGCGCGGCATCGGCCTCTCAAGCTTAACAAACGTAAAACTAGACGATGCGAAAATGCGAGATTGGGGGCAACTCGACCTCACCGCAGTACTCGATCACGTGGTGAACGAAAGCTGGGCCAATTGGCGCGATATTTGGCTAATAGGACACAGTGCAGGCGGCCACTTAATCGGACTCTGCGCCCACCTAAGCAAAATCAATAACGTTATTTTAATTGCGGCAGGCACCTGTTCTTGGCATTTATACCCCAAAACGCAACAACCAAAAATGTTAGTCGCTTGGTATGTGGTTTTTCCTTTTTTATACAATACGCTGGGTTATATTCCTAATCGACTTGGTATTGGCCACCAGTTGCCAAAGGGCATTGCGATAGACTGGCGCAATTGGAGTGTAAGTAAAGACTATTTGTTTTCAGACAGCAGTCTAGGCCCACACTTTTACTCAAGTTACACTGGTAACTTATATGCGTTTGGTTTTAGCGACGATGTGAGCTATTCGCCCAAAAAAACGATACACGATCTGGCGAGGCGCTTTGCCAACGCAAACACCCGCCTCGAGCTGTTTACCCCGCGCCAGTTACAAAAAAATCGCATTGGCCATTTTGGCTTTTTTAAACAAAATAACAACGACTTATGGCAGCAAATAGTGCTTGAGAAACTCATTTGAACGAGACACAAGAAACAAGCACAAATTACATGATGTTTATTACTCAACGGGGCACGCTTCTACCGCGACTGCGCTTGTATCTGATGACACAGACCAACACTGGTCATACACCGAGCAATAGCACAATTCCACTGAGAGCTTTTCCATATCACTCATAAAAGCTTCCATCACTTCGACGTTACGGCTTTCTAACTTAAACACTTCAATGCGTTTATTGGCTGGTAACACAGTTTGCGCGATGTTGGCAGAGGAAATATTGCGCCCTTGCAAGCGCTTTTCATAAGGCGATACCAGCTCCTGCCATTAACTAATTGTACGGCCGTCATAAGCTACCTTGGTATAACGAAGTTTAGCGGGGCCAAGTCCTGAGCTATCTAAAAAAATAGAAAACAACGCTGTGTCTTGTGAGTCACTCACGCTTGTATGGCGACCAATAACAACATTTGGCCAAACGGATGCACGTGCATATGTTCTATCTGTGTAGGCTGAATAAACCCCGACAACCACAGCAAACACACTTACAAGCACAGCTGATAACGCGACCACCATTTCCGGCTTTAGCCAAATTTTTTCCTTCATGGTTAACCCATTAATTTTATTATTTTAAGTTGTCCATGTTAGATGAAATAAGCGCGTAATAATAGCGCTTGTGTTGGTTAGCAATTCTATAACTTTTAAGTTGCCATTGTGTACTGTTGGGATTGGTATTTGGCCAAATAAGAAGCTAACAAACTTTAGCAATTATGTGTAAACCGCGCATTCATTTCTAAAAACTCGCATCAAAGTAATATTTACCACTTTGCGATAACTGTACAAACACACAAAACAACTAGTTAATCCTTCCTTTAACGAAGGCTGGCGTTATATTTGTAACTCAACACACTCTATTAAAACTTTTGATTAATTTACGCTAAATTTTCTCAATACTATGGTTACAAAAAAATAATCTTTCAAAATTAATTAGTCATGTAAGTTAGCTACAATCGAAATCTGTAACATACTCTGTAGTAATGATTACTCAACAACTTCAGGTATTAGTAACTTTTCTAAACTCACCTGTCGATCCGCCGAAGCAATAGTTTCTTTCCTATGTGCAATTATAATGCGCGTAATATCCAAGCTCATGATTGCTTGATTGATATCTCGTTCAAGTTTTGTATCTAAATGACTTGTAGCTTCATCCATAAACAATATTTTTGGTTTTTTATACAAAGCTCGCGCCAAGATTATCCGTTGCTTTTGTCCGCCTGACAAAGACGATCCCATGTCACCAACCAAGGTGTTATATCCCATCGGCATATTAGTTATATCATCATGAATAGCAGCTAGATCTGCGCAGTAAACAACATACTCCATATCTATCGGCGTATCAAAGAAAGCTATATTGTCTGCAATAGAGCCCGACATTAGCACATCATTTTGCATTACGGCTGCAATTTGGTGACGGTAATTTCTTTGATCCAATTTTCCGATTGGGATCCCATCTACTAATATACTACCACTACTAAATTTAATTAACCCTAACATCAATTTTAATAACGTAGACTTACCGCACCCAGAAGGCCCTGTAATAGCTATCGATTCACCAGCATTAATTGAAAGGTTGAGATTATTGATTACATTGCTGCAAGTATCATTGTACTTAAAACATAGATCTTTAATTTCGATATTACCTCTGATTTCAAACTTTTCGGAATGAGTGGTTACTAAAACCTCCTTATCACTCAGCACAATATCCGAAAGCCGTTCAAAGTGCAGAGTTAACATCTTAAACTCAATTAGCTTCTCTATTAGGTTTGCCATTCTGTCCATAAATTGTCTTTTATAAGCCATAAACGCAAATAACATACCTGTGCTAAAGCCACCATTAATCACCAAAGTCGCAGCAATATAAATAACTAAAATATTTTCCAAGCCAAAAATAATACGGTTAAAAGTAGCATATGAGATTTCATAATGTCCCAATCGAATATTCTGATTTATTGAATTAACATAATGATTCTGCCAAAGTCCCTCTCTTTTGACTTCCGACCCAAATAACTTAATGGTTTGAATAGCTCGTACAGACTCCATAAAATTCGAGTTTTCTTCAGCCCTTGCAATAATTTCTTGTTCACTAATAGCTCTAAATGGCTTATATAAAAGGATTCGAAATACAGCGTAAACAGTAACTGCAATCAATACTACAAACGATAACACGGGACTGTAATAGAAAATCATAGCCAATGTGATAATAGCCATAAGCCCATCAATCAATGTTTCTATGACTCCCGTTGTCAGTAACTCCCTCACTTGTTGCAATGATCCAAAGCGAGAAACGATATCTCCCATGTGCCGTTTTTCAAAATATTCAAGAGGCAATCGAATTAAGTGATGAAATAAATTAGCTCCCAATTGAACATTCATCAAATTACTAAAATGCAATAAAGTAAACGCCCTCAATGCATTTGTGAAAATCTCGAAAAGTAGAACTAATCCAAAACCAATGGCCAAGATTGTAAGTAAAGAGGTATCAGCATTTAAAATCACATCGTCAACGACCAATTGAATGTAGTATGGACTGGCAAGTGCAAAAACTTGAAGCATGAGCGATAAGATAAAAATTAAAGCAAGAGAACCTTTTAGCCCATTAATACTACTCCAAAAGTCAGAAAAACTCAGTGATGGTGACTTTTCTTTTAGCTTAAAGTTTTTCGTTGGCGTCAGTTCTAGGGCAACCCCTGTAAAATGATTTGATACATCACAATAATTGAGGTAGCGCACACCCATAGCGGGATCATGAATGACAATACCTTTACGATTAGTTGATTTAAGTACAACAAAGTGATTTAAATCCCAATGCAGGATACAAGGAGTTTGTAATCCTTCTAACTCTTCTAGTTCAATCCGAAGCGGTCGCGAAGATAATTCTAATCTTTCTGCCAACTCCATTAAATTTAGCAAATTAGTCCCCTCTTGGGACAGAGCGAACATATTTCTGATATCACGCAGATTTACATTGTTCCCATAATATCCCGAAACCATAGCTAATGAAGCAAGGCCGCATTCCGCGACCTCATTTTGTACTAGCATAGGTAGCTTTTTTCGATGCCAAAATTGTAACTTTTTTATTGGGTTATGTGCATCAATTGACATAGTCGCACCTCTATTATTTATTCTTTTTTGAGGAAAGTTCTTAATATCACAGTTTATATTCGGCCTTTTATGCTTAATACGGGATCAAATAGCCAACTCAATAAAGACCGTTGCTCGATAACTATGTCCGCGTCTAGTTTCATACCTGAACGAAGAGGATGTTCTCGACCATATGCCATCACATTTTGGGCTGCGAGCGATACCACTACTCTATATGAAGGAACTGTAATAAGACCTGGTATGTCGGTTTCTGTAGGTAAAATAACATTGGCGCTGATTTGGGTTATATATCCCTGATAGGTGCCAAAACGTTGGTAAGGAAACGCGTGATAACGAAGTTGTGTCAATTGTCCTTTTTCAATAAAGCCAAAGGCAGAAGTCGGGATATATATTACCGCCTGCATAAAACTATCTTTTGGTAGTAAGCTTAATAGAATTTGCTGTTGATTAATCGATTGCCCTATTTTTGCTAATAAGCCCGTCACCGTGCCTTCTACAGGAGACCTTACCTCACCCAAGCGCTGTTGTTTTAGTGTCGATAACTCGCCTTTTAAAGTCGAAATCTGCGTTAGTAATAAACTTCGTTCTGCTTCATGCGTAATTGGTTGTTGTGATATCTGATTTTTGATTTGGTGTAACTGATTTGAAATGGTCAAACGTTCGGATTTCATAACCGACTTTTGCTGGCGTAATGCCAATAACGTATCATTTTGTCTCATCAATTCCAATTCTGACACAAAACCCGTTCCAGCAAGACTTTCAACCCTTTGAACGATTTTTTCATTCATTCTTATGCGTTTATCAAAAGTATCGTCTTGATTTTTTATCTCATTTATCCTCTTAGTTAAACTATTCTGTTCACTTTCCAGTGCTATAGCTTCTAGTTTGTGCTTGCTGTCTAAATCTAATAACTGTTGATTTAAGCTGTTAATTTGAAATTGATATTGATTTATTAAGGCTTGATTTAGTTCAAAACCTTCAACACCGTGCTTCTCAGACATTATTCGTAAAAGCGGTTGATTCTTTTTTACAGTCTCTCCTTCATCTACTAATAATTCTACAATTATACCGTTTTGAGGCGCATTTAGTTTCATTATGCCGGTATTTGGCTGTAACACGCCTACTACATTTTCTTTTCTAGTATAATTACCTTGAATTAAAAATATGAAAGTAACGCTGACAACTGTTAAAATTAATATTGTTAACCATTTAAATGCAGGGGGGTACACTAAACTCACCTCCCCAGTTAATCCTTGGCTACGATTCGCTATTACTTCTTGCCTAAACAAGTTTTCCATAAATCTACTTCCTTTTTCCCAAAGAAAAATAATAGCGCCTTAGAAAATCATACATTACTAATTCATGTTCTCGCCCATATGCTTTAAACAATCGGTTGTTATGCATATGCAATATAGACCTTAACAAACTATTTTTATCGCGCACTATCTCGCTGGTCGAATTTATTAAGTCTAATAATTTATTTATTGTAGGTAGTGATTCTTGATACCACAGCTCAACCAAACTCAATAATTTAACGCCAACTACGTCACCATGTGGCGTATTTATATTTTTATATTCGCAAAACCCAGAGTATATTTGCTCTGTAATTTCTTTATACTTACCGCCCAATTGTTTACGTAAATTATTAGATTCATTGAACTCTCGCCCAAAACCACGTCGCTGAACGGAAATAAATTCGAGTTTCTCCTCAAGTGAATGACCAAACGCCGACAATAGTTTGTCGGTTAACAAAAGAGCGACTCGCCAACGAATATCTTTTTCTCCTTCAAGCTCAAGTAATATAGTGTTACATACGAGGTTACTATCAGTCATGAAAAGATGTTCGATTAACGCAATAGATTCAGGGCCACCGTAGCGCTCAACTTCGCGCTCATAAGTAAACAATTCAGATTTGTGTAATTGACCTGACCTAATCATGGGTTCAAGTAATTCATTTATTTTAGGTAATAAAGCACCATATAAAATTTCGCGCTTTCCGTAAAACCGTAATCGTAGATGCCAATCTGGATCGCCGTAACGTATAAAAAACCACTTCTCAAATAGTTTTCTATTAGATTTAATTAAAGGGAATAAATAATCTACCAGCAAAGCTTCAACAGCGCTATTGCCGGCATAAACTTTCAAACTTAGCCATTCCGATCCCGGCGAAAAGCGTCTTTGAGTATTTTGTGCTTTAATATTGTTCTCAAGGTTATCATTATCATTTTTGTAAACCTTAGCTGAATTATTAAAATAGGGCACAATAATCTCATTTGCATAACACTCTCCTGAAAAAGACTTAACGGGTGTCTTGTATTGATGAATTAACGATTCTCTTAATTCTACAAGCTCTTGTCCTTTCGTTTCAGCTAGTAATACATCTAACATAATTGGGTTTAGGAGATTTAAATGAAGTGCATTATCTCCTTGAGCATAAATAACATATTCATCAAGATAATATTCATTAACTAAATCAACCCAAGTGTCCCTATTTATAGCACTATCACCCATCGAGTCCGAAATTATTAAATCGACTAAGCGTTTGCGCTCGATACTCCATTTACGTTCAGAAAGAATAAGATTATCTAACATGATTCGTGGTACAAAACTTGCCGAATTTTGGCTTTCGGGCAACGTAAAGTTAGGAAGAGAGTTTTCTTGATATTGTAAAAGACATAAAAATTTGTATGTGCTTAAACTATGTGAAGAAAAATTATGTGCACAAGATAAACGTGGTATAACTTGTTTTTTTAATCGTTTAGACCAGAGATTTACGCGATGACCACTAACTGACACATATAAATCATCTATTGTAATTTGATATTCTTTAGCCAGACTTGAATCAGCCAAAAAGACAATTTCATACTTTCTGAGATGAGGACGAGCAATCACATTGCCAGGTCTTCCCTCAGGCATGTGAACTACTTCAGCAAAAACAACATCTGGTGAATGTTGTTCCTCTTTCTCAAGCTGCGCTCTTACGCTTTCTTTTAGATTTTCATCCAGATGACAAAAGCGACCTAGTAAATTAGCAGAAGATGGTCCGTAACAACCATTAAACTTCATTAAAAGCGGAACTCTGCTTGTGCCTGACTGTTCTGAACTGTCCTCAAAAAGTGAAAACATTGCTGAAAAAGAGGATGGTAAACTAATATTGTCGCGTTGTTTACTATCAGTAGAAAGATTACTGAGTTCTCGAGATGTTAATGCTATGGTTTTAGCGCCTCGATTACTTGGCAAAGTTATTTTTCGTTCGATTAGCCTATCTAACAATGAGATAGGCTTAGTAGCTCTACTTTCATAATTATTAGTCTTGAGCTCGAGCCCAACAAGTAATGGCGCCTCATACCCCGTTTCATCTGAAAAGCCAATTCCTGACTCTTCATCTAGTAATAAATTTAACGGTACGAACTGCCCTTCAAACCGCTGTTTAAACTTTGTAATAAAATAAGAAAATGGATCGCTATTATGTACACTTAACTCTTTAATTAGTAATAAATTATCCCTTAATTGCTCAATCAACGCCTCATCTAATTGACAATTTTCAAACGAACGATAAACATCGGACTGAAATAATTTATTTTCTTCAGGTTTTATCGGTAATTTATCTAAAAGTGGCAACAAACTTTGATAATCGCTTACTCGCGCTAATATAGCGTCGTCAAACTCCTTGATTTTATGCAGTACCATCGATAGATGATCGGCATAATCATGCTCATTAATATTTTTCAATGTACGCGTAAAGACGTGATCTGGGGAATCTCCAGTTAGTACCAACGGAATATTCGCAATCAGAACACCTTCTTTAATAAGTTCTTCAACGTAATCTTCTACTTCGTCACGAGTAACATTCTCAAATTCAGCGATTGGTACTCCAACTCGCGAATCTAATTTATCTGAATATTTATCATAAATTGAATTGACTAGCTTATCAAAAGTGCAACCATGCTCAACTGCTGATAAAACAAGATCAAAATACTCATTTCTTTCAATTTCACTTAATCGGTACTGACGTGTATTATTCGATTGATAGGACTCAATGTATCTATATTGTTGCGTCACAAAATAATGACTGGAATTAGCATAATATATTAAATGTTGCGAACGGATATTGTTTTTTAAAAAGTATTCTCTTAACGCTGAAAGATAAAATATATCAATCCGAGTCTTTCTATTGTCTTGTAAAAGTGCATGGCTTCGCAGATTAGTTTCATTGCTTACAACGCCGCAGTGAATACCGGAAAATAAACCAAATGGCGTTGCTCTTGTGCACATTCTTAAAAAATACTTTAATAGTGATTGTTCTAACTTTTTTACTTTCTTAAAATGTGCTTTTTTACGTTTTTCAGTAACAAATTCATCGGCTACGCCTTTTTCAATGCAATAATCGTGACTCCGTGCTAGAAGTGACGGACTTGCGAAGTAAAGAGCCTCCTGCACTTCTGGTTTATCTAACCAACGGCGGATTTCTTGTCGTGTTTGCGCTGAACTTATACCTAATGAAAAAAAGAGTTCAATCGGTAACCTAGGTGTTCGAATAACAAAAAACTCTTGATGCGCAACATTCTGTTTCGACATTATACTTCCTTGAAAATATATGAATCACTTGATTATAAATTTGAGTTTTAACTATTTTTACTAACGCTTTTCAAATCAACCATGGCTCATTAATAGGCAATCAGCCCAATCTGGTTCGCATCCAAGAGCTGAAAGTAAACACAACCCAATGCCACTAAACCCCATTAAAAAACTAGTGTCGTGATGGTAAGATTGATCTTCGGGTGAATACCTAAACATTCCTTCTATTCCTTTTTTTTCGTACAGATTTAAAGTATGAGCCAGCCACTTTCCTGCGGCTTTTTCGAATGTTTGTTCTTTAATTTCTTTTGATAACAACTGAAAAATTAACGCCAACCCAGCACTACCATGGCAAATACCAGCATCGGCTATCGACGCATTCTCAGCAGTTCTTAGGCTAGCAAACATGCCTATTTTTTTTGCCTTTTCAAGGTAATACGGTACATTTAGAGAATTGCCAACTCTAGCTAATGTCAGTGCAATAGTTAGGTCACCATAGCACCAACCTAAACGAGATTGTTCGCTTCCCCTACCATACTCAATAACTCCTTCACGATATTTGCCAGTACAATAGTTACCAAAACACGATTTTGAATGACCATATTCAGCTTGTTCAATGAGCCAGTTACAACTATAAACGAGCATTTTTTTTACACGTTCAGACAAATGTTCAATATTTAATGCAAATAAAAGCGCAGAGATGATTCCTGGTACCCCATGAGCTAAACCAAGGTTGAATTCATGAACTTCTTCAACGTTTTCGTTCATCCTATACGTTGAGTTAATTGGTTGTGGCCAACTCAATGTATTACAGCTTGTTTTTATCGCTAACTTTTCGAAATTGCTTACAATGAGTTCCAACAATCGGCTTTCACCTGAAGCGCGATAGCGCCTTCCAGCGTATGCAGCAATACCACTAAGACCAAGAACCGTTTCAATTTCTCCGGGCCACGTATCAGAACCAATAAGCTCTTCTAAAATATGGTCAATTTCTTCACAAGCCTCAGAATCATAATCTTGCTCACGAGCTTGATTAATAAATTCGATAAACCAAGCTTGGCCACTCAAGCCTCTGCTTATCTCTGGATAAGCAACATAGTTAGCGAGTTGTTCTTGTAAAAAATCGAACTTTTCATTGAACAATTGCTCTTCAAATGGGCATCTAAAATATTCGCTATACTTAAATAAAAAAAGTAAATCGCCTGCGAGCCCCCTATACAAGCCGCACTTGCTCACTTGATTTTGATTTTTTATTACAATCTTTGCAAACTCATTAAGTATTGATTTGATTTGCTTCTGATTATGGGGTGTTAATTTTAGTGAATTAAACAATTTCCATCCTATTGAGTGCAACTTAAATGTTAACAGAACCAAAGAAACACTCTAACCTTTCCCTTTGTTACTAGTTATAGCTATCCTAAAACAAAACAAGCCAATAAAACAAGGTGTTAAAAAAGTTATTAACAGCATCATAATTAAATTTGGGATTTCCTAGACCTAATTATCGAGCTAATTTTAAAAGTCAAATTTGAAAAATAAATCTAAAGAAAAAACAACACAAAGCATTAAAATGATTAATAAAAATCAATTTTAAACAAGACAAAAAAAAGAAACATAAAGAAAACAAAAAACATACAACTCATTGACATTTGTAAATACATATATTTAAACTTGATTTGCATCCAATTTGGTTACAGGCAGTACGAAAAAGTATTAATAAGTTTTCGAAACGTAAATAAATACAATTGGTTGTGTAAATTATATAAATAAGGAAATGTAATGAAATTAAAATTAAATAAAAAAAAGCTTAAAAACTTATCAAAGGATAACAAAGCGCTACCGTTAGATATGACACCTCAAATTGGCGGCGCAAGCCCTGATACAGATGACGGTTGGGCATGTAATCCACCACCAAAGCCTATTAAAATTTCAGAGAAATATATCTGTATCTAAAGATATAATGTGAAATAAGTTAGGCAAATTAGGGCACTCATATAAAGTGCCCTAGATGTCTTTATAGAGAGCAAACGTAAAGCCAGGAGGGCGATCACTATTAATATATAAACAAATTGGTTATGCTTTCTAGAGCAAGTAGATATACTCAAAGGCGTCTAGAGGGAACTGTTAATTCATACCTCGGTGTTTATATACCGAGTATACCTGTTTTGTTCAATTTGACTATGCTTATAATATTCTTTACTGCGCATTAAATCACAACAATAACTGCTGTTTAAACTTAGTCGCTTGGCGGCGCGAGACTTCAAGTATGGCGCCATTGTGTAAAGTGATTTGGTACCCGCCTGATACCCAAGGTTCAATATGTGTAATACAGCTCAGTTGTACAATGCAGCTACGGCTAATTTTAAAAAAGTAGTTTGGGTCAAGCTTAGTTTCAATGCTAGATAAAGATGCGCTATGAGTAATCACCTTGTCGCCATAATGAATACGGCTGTAATTGCCAAGGGCTTCAATATAACTTACGTCTTTTACCTGAATCAGTTGACATTGTTCGCCGTCTTTTACAAAAAATGACTGTGCCATATTGAGCGGTTGTGAAGTCGGCGGAGCGGTATTTACCTCACTTTCTTCGCTCGTAATATTAAGTTTACCTAGTGCTTTTTTAAGGCGCGCTTGCTTAATCGGTTTGAGCAAATAGTCTACCGTATTATGTTCAAATGCCTGCAGTGCAAACCGATCAAACGCTGTTGTAAATATGAGCTTAGGAACAACCGTAAGTGATGCCAAAATATCAAATGCGGTGCCACCGGGTAAGTCGATATCCATAAAAACGAGCTCAGGATTATGCATTTCAATAACTTTTTTTGCGCTAGTTACATCTATCGCTTCACCAACAATATTGATGTTATCAAATTCGTTTAGCAGTGATCTCAATTCAAACCGAGCAAGGTCAGAGTCTTCAACAATTACCACATTTATCTGAGTCATTTGTACCCTTATCGATTTAATATTATGAACTAAATAGCAATTTAGCCGTTACATTGCCATTAGCCGCCTGCAGAGTAAATGAAATGTTTTGTTCGTTAAACATAACAAGCCGTGCTTTTAAGTTTTCAATACCTAGCCCTGTGCTATTTGTATCTTGAATTAACACATCCCCCGGGTGCGAGAGTGCAATATGCCATTGCTTATCATTTATTTTTGCCACTTCTAAATACAGCATTCCAGTCACCGCTTGCCGACCAAATGCGTGTTTAATTGCGTTTTCGACCAGCAATTGCAGCGCCATTTTGGGTATGGGTTGAGCTAAAAATTGTTCATCAATTTGTTTTTTATATTCTAATCGCTTGCCGAGCTGCAATTGATGCAGTGCGACAAAGTCATCAACAAATTCAATTTCCTGCTGCAATGTTACTGCGCTTATTTTTTGTTCGGTAAGTTGATAACGCATTAGGTCGGCAAATGCCATTAACATATCGCGGGCTTTATTGGCGTCCATTAGGACCATCGCACGAATATTATTAATCGAATTAAACATAAAATGTGGGCTTAACTGATCAAGCAACGCGTTAAGTTGTGCCTCTTTTGCTTGCAGTGCCATTACTTGATTTTGTTGCTCCAACATATATAGAGTCGATTGGCGACTAATAGCCCAGTATAAACAACTCCAAATAAGCAAAATAAAAAAGAGCACAAATGTAATGCTGGCACTCGGTTGGCTTTCAAATAACGGTGTGAAACCGCCGGCAAACAAATCAACTAACTGCCACAACAGCATATGCGTTTGCGTGGCGGCAGCTGCTGCGATTAAACTGCCAAAAATGATACTTCCCACCCAAATAAATACAGATTTCGTTTTTACCATTACCCATTGGTAACCTTTTCGTAATAGACAACTAGTTAATAAACCTAAACCCGTGGTGCTAATAGCAAATATAACGGCATTACGACTTATAAACGGCGTGTCGCCAAACAGCATCACCATAAATAATAATACAGGGATCCAACCAATGGCTTGCAACAATATAAATGAAAAGCCTGATTTTTTTGATTATTCGCATTGGAGTTGAGCATTGACTAAACGTATAAAAATATTACGTTAAACCGTAGCATTTTGTCAGTAGCAATATGCAACTGGTATATAACAACTTTAAACGGTCCTATATTTGTTTTAGCGGTATTGCGTTTTAAAAAAGATCACATAAGCCCGCTTAACCACACATACACCCTATCGACATAATTTCTGAACAGCGATTTATTAAGCCTCTATGCTGATTGCAAAACCGCTATGCATCAACTGGAGATTCAATTATGAATAAAACAATATTAATCACATCAGCCGCTTTAATGATTGGCAGCACGACATTTCAATCTAAAGCAAACACAAAACAAACCACGCTAACTACTCAGCAAAACAAAATAGAAGCCGTTAATACAGAACTAAGCGCGGCACTCAGTCAATGGCGTAAAGACTTTAACGTACCATCACTGGTGATTGCAGTAGGTGTAGAAGGGAAAACGGTATTTAATCAAGCTGTAGGCTTGGCAGATATTGAATCAAGCCGCCCCGCGACCACCACAACACCGTATTCGGTAGGTAGTATTGCAAAATCAATGACAAGCTTAGCAATGGCGCGTTTAGTTGAACAAAATAAACTGACTTTACATGCCCCCATTTCAAGCTATGGTACATATAAACAAGATTGGCAGCCACTTACTAGCTATCAATTAGCATCGCACACTGCAGGCATAGTGCATTACAACAAAGCACGAGAACAACGTGAATTTAACGAGCCACGCGATCACTGGCAGCCACAGCAAGCCTTTGACGTGTTTGACCATGAACCATTGGCATTTAAATCAGGAAGTAATTTTAAATACAGCTCTAGTGGCTATATTCTGCTGTCTGACGTATTAGCGAAAGCCGCAAACATGCCCTACTTACAACTAATGCGCCAAGAAGTGTTCAGCCCATTAAATATGCACCATACCTTGTTCGATTCAAGCGCAGCAAATAAGGGAAAAGAAGCTGTGTACTATGTGCCAGTTAGCTTTGATAACGACATTAACACAACAAAACGAATACGAGACACCGAAAAGCGTGACCGCAGCTTCTTATTTGGTGGCGGCGGCTACCAGTCAACTGCAAACGATTTAGTGACAATGGCTTGGCATATGAATCAAGACGACTATTTAACAGAAACCACTCGAACCAAATTAACCACCCCAGTAACCTTGCCAAATGGCAAAAACAACCCACAAAACTACGGTCTAGGCTGGCGCATTCATGAGATGGACTTAAGTCAGTTTATTCCGGGAAAACCTAAAACAAACATTAAAGGTGTGCATCACGGCGGGACGACTGCAAATGCGGCAAACGCTTACCTTTTAAGTTTTCCAAAATATGGCGTAAGCATTGCCTATACCACTAATAGCATACCTAAAAACCAAGACCCACAAGCTAACCTACAAGTACAAATGTGGTTATGGCTATATCGCTATGTTGAGGCGATGCAAGCGAACGGTTAAAGAATGAGTCAATGGCAAGAGATAAAAGCAAAAAGGCAAAGCAGGTGTGCTTTGCCTCTCTATCGTAATTTATTTGACGGTGAGGGTGTTCGCTTAAGTTATTCAGCTAACACACTTTGCGCTTTTTGCTCGCCTCGCTTTACAATAGCCGTTAAAGGAATGCCCACTAATACAAAAATTCCGCCAACGAGCAGATCCCAAAAGCTTGGCAGGATCAACGCGAGTGTCACTACAATACCAGCAAATACAACATGAGTGATATGGCCATACATAATATAACGAGTCATAACCCGTTCAGAGTCGCTTAAACCAATTTCATCGGCGCTTAAGTAGGCATGTCGATATAATAAAGCAAACACAAAAAACACAGCCCCATAGCCGAGGTAATAAATAACCGTAAGTAATGGAGCCTGCTCTAACGTGAGTACCTCAGCAATTGCTTGATCACTCTCAAAACCCCCCGTCAAAAGATTCACTAAAAAGGTCGCTAAAAACTTGAGTGGATAGGCGAACAGCATCACCATGAATATGAGCACAGCATTGAGCATCATGGTTTTTTTATCTTCTAGATTGAAGCGGCGGAAAAAAAGGTAGTGGCAATACCACAGCAAGAGTAGTGCGGCAAAACAAAACATAGTGGCTATGCCATCACGCCAAAGCGATGTTATTTCAGAAAATGACTGCGGCACACTCGACGCAGCCACCAATGTTAACGCAAGCGCAAATACGATATCCGACAAATTTTCAGTACGTGACACCTCTTCACCACGCCACGTGAAATACTTTTCTTCTTTTTTTATTATTTTGACCATAGTGTGTACTTTCACTCCTTTAACCAAGCGCGACTCGCGTAGGTACTATCTTATTTTTAACTTTCCTCGGTATTTATTAAAAACCACTACTACCATAAAAAGCACTATATTCAGCCAGTAAACTATAAAATGCCCCTTTATTAAACTAAGTTAATTTAGGTTGTACTTATAAAGCCCAATACCAATCAAGCAACCGAAAAAATACTCCTTCCAGGGAAGTTATAAAGAATTGCAAAAAAATCAGCACATGTACTCTTTTCCAAAACAATATTAACCTTTCTAAATTAGTAAATTACATAATAAAAGATACATCAAATATAGTTGAAATATACGCCAAATAATTTATGTTACTGTAATAACAAAAATAAAATAATAAGGAAATTAAATGAAAATCAAGACAACTATTCTTTTCTGTATATTTTTTTCCCTTGTAGCCTGTGGCGGCAGTGGTAGTGATAGTTCTGATCAGACTGACAAAATAAATACTCCACCTACTGTTGATGCAGGACAAGATATTTCGACTCAGCCTACTGAAACAGTCACTTTAGAAGGCAATGCTTTAGATAGTGACGGCACTATTACTTCATATAATTGGACTCAGCTTGAAGGTCCATCTGTTGTACTAAATGACTCAACCAAAAAAGACGCATACTTTGTAGCACCAACGTTGACTGAGTCAGCAGTGCTTATTTTTAGATTAACTGTTTTAGATAATGATAATGCATCAAGTTATGATGATATTTCAGTAACAGTTTCACCGGTTGAACAAAATGTTGCAAAAATTGAATTGTTAAGTCCTCAAATTGTACTGACTGATAGCGAACAAGAGATTGACTTAGCGCCAATCGTAACTGATTTCAATGGCAACATTATCGAACGGAATTTAAATTGGCACGTTGCAAAAGAAGGTGTAATTAATATCAATGATGAAGCCAAAGTTAAAGCATTGAGTCCTTTCGAAATAACCGAAATCTACGCTTCTTACGGTGACGTCGTTTCAAATACTATTGTCGTATCTACTGCATTGTTAAATAGCAACGTTGTAAACCTCAATGATGACGACATTATCGCTACCACGCAAAATCAAAACCAAGCAGACTCCCAAACTTTTCAAGTTGAACTAACCAATTTGGCGGGAGCGCAACAAAACTCAATTTTGACTTATTTGGGTAACCCTGCGTTTGCAGGAAAGGTTGAAAGTATCGAGAACTCTGCAATGGGCTATTTAGTTACTTTGTCGGCCGTTAACCTAGATGATATTTTCGAAGATATGCCATTTAACATATCAGCTACATTAGTGGTAGACGAAAACCAACTATCGAAATCATACGGAAAGGCTTATTCAATAAATAAAACAGAGAATGGATTTAATTTCACACTAAAAAATGAATATGATCGAGTACAAACCGATGAGTTAAACAAATATAAAATAGTTCACAAAGCGACCGGAGAAGAAGCTTCTGCGATAACTGGTTGGGTATGCACGAGTAGCACCTATGGTAGTGTAGCAGTTGACTTTGGTTCTGATTTTACACTTCCTGTTCCAGAGATTGACTTAAGGATATTCCGCAACATCGACTCCAATGTTATTGGTATGTCTATCGATGCTAACTACTCGAGCGATATAACAACATATCTCAATTTGAGCTCCGAAATCCAGGGTTCATTTAACTGTGAGTATGATATGGCGACTTATCGGCTTCGCCGGCTTGAACGCGCTCACCCAATATTTAGGTTAATAAGGCCGCAAATTGATCCTGAAATTAACATAACAGGAGAAGCCTCTCTTGCTCAAAACCTTGAACTTCGCAGCTCTTTAGGAGTGGAAGGCAGTTTATCCGCATCAGTTAAGTGTGAAAACACATGCTCTTTTTCTTCGAGTAAAAACCCTAGTAGTACTTTCTTTTTGCAACCGACAGTAATACCGTCAGCTAAACTCGCAATTGACTTAAATGCGAGTTTAGAAATCGATGTAGAGGTGAACCCCATTTTTATCGGCTCGTATGAATTGATGGAAATAATTTTATATTCGGAAAACGAACTTAAACTACGAGATTTAACTTCGCAACTCAGTGAACTACCAGCGGTTGAAGATGCTGATAATAATTTATTTTCACTTGAAATGGGTCTACAAATAGAGTCTGGTGAAGATGTTACATCAGCGTTGAGATTCATTGGCTTTGAGATACAGGAAAATATTGAATTATTCGCTACAACATTCTTCGACGGTAAATCGCTTGAGTCGAAGCGCTTTGAAAATATAGCCGATGATACAGAAGCATTCGATTTTCAGCTAACTTTCGACCACAACCGTTCACTATCGCCTTTTATTAATGAACAGATCAATCCGAGTCAAGGAAAATCAATAGCGTTTTATGTTGGCGAGCAAGGTAATGATATCCCGAGTAACTACTCCTTAATATCAGTCGATAACGTACAATATAATTACAATGCAAATGAAAAAATAAGTTCCTACTCAGGTTCCATAACAAAAGAAAGCTTATTGGGTTTGGGCGATACATTGTATGCTGTGTATACTCCACCATTTATGAGTAACTTTGGCGAGCTTGGAAAATTCGCATTAGATGCATTGCCACTTTGTCTCGAAAACTATTTACTTGGACAGCATCCTCTAATGTCAGAAAGCTCAGCAGTTTTTCTGCACACGGACGCTAGCTTTTTTAGTGACAAAGTTGAACTCACCGATCTCGAAACTCACTCGATACACAGCTCAGGAATAGTCCAGAAAGGTCCGATTGGCTTATATTGGTTCTCTGTCATAATAAACAAAGATGAAGATAATCAACAGATTGGCTGGCTCCTACCTGAAGATTTTTATTTAGACAATGAAAGCTGCGATTCATACTCTCATATAGCTGTACACCCAGCTGTCGGAGCGTCTACGATTATAGCGACTCCACCCGCTACTGTAAGCAATTCAGATCCTCTATGTGTAATTGCCGCTGGAGCAGGTATAAACCTTACTAACAGCCCTGTTTTTACAAATGATTTGGGTATTAAATGGCGAGAGGTTACTGTTGAAACAGGACACTGCAAAGGAACACAAGGTTGGATAGAAAGCTCTCTCATAAATGAAGTTATCGAGTTTTAAGTTTAATAAAATAGTACAAAAAAAGGGCTGAAATTTATTTTTTAGCCCTGGCTCCAATACTCAATCACTCCGCGACAAATCTATTATCTTTAGTATTAAATAATGCTTAAAACACCGCTTGCATTTTTAATAACAAATAATGCAACTTAATTAAAGGTGACTGCGGTCCCATAAGATAATTTTTAACTGGATTGAGCCATGTAAACTTATAACTTAGTAAAAGGCGCTTGCTCACCAAAATAAAGGTGAAACGGTACTAGCTCTTTTTTGCCATTTCGCTGTGAGAGCTGAAAATAGTTTTCGGTACATTCGTAAGAGTAAGCATTATTTTCTCTTGGTACGATAACCCGTTTTTCTTCACCACTGTATTGCGAATATAACGTATTGCCGTCAAATGAAATCGTCAATTCTCGGTGATCTTCACCAAGGTAGCGCCCTACCAATTCTTTTATTGTTGCACTCGCTTTTGTGCCACTTACAGGTTTAGGTGACAAGTTGAGTTACAATGCCAACATATCTAGCAATGCGGGACCAGGGTGGTTTTTATCTAAATTAGTAAATGCGGTAGCTGTGATGTTTTCATTTGGAAAATGAACATGCCATGTAAAAAAGCCCGGAACCATGCCCTGATGGCTGTAACTCGCTAAGCCAACAAGTGGGTAAATATCGATTCCATAACCGTACTTAATTGGCTCATCGTTAGTTAACAAGGCTTGTGTGTGCATTTTTCCGAACGTGCTTTTTGATAAAACCTTGCCTGATGTTAAAGCGCGTTGCCATACGCTCATATCAGACAATGTCGACGCGATTGCACCCGACGCACCAATCCAACTTCTATCGACTTCCCATTCACGCTCAGTTGATAACTCTGCCGGTACATAGTTGTGTGGCGAGTTGGCATGACTGCTGTAACCTCTGACAGCATTTAAATGCAAGCCTTTTGTCATCACAAAGGTTTTCGTCATACCGAGCGGCTTAAAAAATGTTTGTGCAAGATACTGCTGGTAAGTCACTCCGCTGGCAACTTCGATAACTTTACCCAACAGAACATAGCCGGTATTCGAGTAGCTATACTTTTCGCCTGAGTTTGCAACAACCGCTTGCTTACTCATTTCATTAATCACTTTATCAAGTGGCGCATTTTTATGCCAAATCGCAGTCACATCGGGGTATATTAAGTAGTTTGGCAAGCCTGCTGTATGACTGAGCACACGTTCAATTGTTGCATTGCCATATGATGGGTCTAGGTCGGGAATAAACTTGGCCAATGTGTCTTGCAATGAGAGCTGGCGCTGTTCGACTAGCTTTAAAATAGCGGCGGCCGTAAACGTTTTTGTCACTGAGCCTATTTGAAAAACATCGCGCTCATTTAATTTTCGTTTAGAATCTATATCGGCAAGGCCAATTGCATTGGTATACACCAACTTATTATTTTGCTCAATGCGCACCGCCATACCCGGTGCATTTGGGTCGTTATGGCACTGTAATATTGAATCAAAGTCATGTGATTTAGCATTTACGTTAAACCCTAAAGCGCAGCTTAATAAACCTATGGCAAACTTTTCATTCATTTTTTGACCTTATACTCATTGTAAAGATATATTAATTACACCTGTAATCAAATAAAATATTACACATGTAATTATAAATTACAACCTGAGTATCTTGGCTATCGGTGTCGACCTGAAACTGAATAAAAAAACCGATGACAGCTACAAACCGCCCTCACCTCGGACTGTAATGAGTTAATCAAAATAAGAACCTAACGATAACTGCGCTTTTCAAACGCAGTTACCGCCATTACCGCTAGTGATGACTAACTTGTTTTTTTACGTCGTAATGGCTCAAGAGGTTGCGAAACATAACGCCACCAAACGTACTTCCAAGGGATCACTATCATAATTAAACAAATACCAATTAATGACCCTTTTACACTTACGATACCTGGGATTGGTTCGCCCGCTAAAAATGGTGGCAATGCGACAACAAGCAACCAAACAGCTTTCCACGCAATTTCATAAATCATAAGCGGTAAAAACGCCAAAGGACGAAAGAGTCCACCAATTGCCAATATGGCAAGTGTAAATAGCATAGAGTGGCCAAGACCGCGCCAGTTATTCCACTCTGAAGCCCCTTCTAAAATATAATTTAATTGCTTAAAGCCAAGTACAAACACCATACCCGCAAAAAAGACTCTCAGTCCCCACGTTTTCCAAAGTGGCACATGAGGAGCACCTTTTTGTGTTAAATGATTCTCGCTATGACTATTTGAGCCCGTGTTAGCGGCTTGGTTTTCAATTACAGATTTACTTTGCATAATCGTACCTCGTTTTTTAAATTTCACCGCAATGCTGCCATTTATAAGGGGTTAACGAGCATCGAATTTGAAAATCGATGTACGAAAACAACAAAAAATAGCAAGATGATCGAAATAAATCGCTATTCATGTAAAATCACGACAGAAGTAAGAAGGAGTAAACATTGGATCTGCTAAACATTGCGCAATTAATCATTGTGATATTAACCATGATATTTGCGGTCTGGCATTATCGCCTTCGAAAAGAGCATGTGTTGCATTTAGCTTTTGCCGTTTTCTGCGCGTCTTCATCAATGCATATTATGGCCAAACTAACAGCAGACTTTTGGACTCCTTATCACCATCTTATTGGCATATTTGGTTTTGCTACATGCAGTGGATATTGGCTATTTGCCCGTGCTTTTTTTCGTAATAAAAACCCAATTAACCACCATCACCTGCTTTTTGTCGGTTTACTTGGCGCATGTCTGATACTGCGTCATCTGTTGCGTTTTATTGAAAAATTATGGCTATTAGAGACTCACTGGTTGCCTTTAGTCGCAACCGTACTCTCTGAAGCAATTACAATATTATCTTCCGGAATGCTAATTCTGGCGTTTTGGGAAGGCTACCGTGTATTGCAAAACACGGCGACAACACAACGTAAGATAACCACGATTTACCTGTCCTCCTTTATGATTTGCATTATCAGCGTGATGTTAATTGCCGCAGCCTTACCTGCTACTACGTTAGCAAACGGAGGACGCGACTGGCTTGTTGTGTTTGCTTATCTATTAATAATAACCACTACGCAGTGGCTCATTTGGTTTCGCCAATGTCAGCAAAAATTGCGAGAAAAAAACGCGAATCCAATTGCCAAAGACGAAAGTGCTCAAGAAGAAAGTTCACTCGCACAGCAAATTGAAACCTTGTTAATTGATGAAAAACGTTTTTTAGAATCAAATTTGCGCGTCGCCGATATAGCGCGTGAGTTGGATGTACCCGAATATCGTATTCGCGCTATTATGGCAAACTCTTTTAACGCAAAAAACTTTAACCATTACGTCAACCAACTGCGTGTTGAATACGCTAAAACCCTATTGAGCGCCTCTGACAAACAAGACTGGCCGGTACTTGTGGTTGGCATTGAAAGTGGTTTTGCATCAGCAGCGCCCTTTACTCGCGCGTTCAAAGAGTTTACAGGTTGCACCCCAGGGCAATATCGCAAACAGCAACTTGCAGCGGAGTGATTCAATTAATTTAATATACAGCCAGGGCCATCGATATTTTTCATGGCCCCGCAGCTGTCATATTTTAGTTAAGATTAAGTGCCAACTCACCTGCTTGCGTGTTCACCGTTTCGCCAGAAAAAAATACCTTAGCAATCGATTGCGTATTGCTTATATCGTCAAGCGGATTACGCTCTAAAAAGACTAAATTTGCGACTTTTCCAGGCGTAATTGAGCCGTGTTTATCTGCAATCTTAAGGTGCTTTGCCGCATTCATCGTCGCCATTTTTAGTATGTCTTTATTTGGAATGCCTGCATCAGCAAATAGTTGCATTTCTTGATGAACACTCAATCCCGGAATAACCCATGGATTGCCTAAGTCTGATCCTATCGTCATTGGCACACCCGCTTTATATAGGCGTTTCACAAAGCCAAGTACTTTAGGCCATACTTTTTTAGCACGAATAAAGTCTTGCTCTTGCCATCCCATATTGAAGGTAAAAAATGTTTTCCAGTTGTTTACGAGCTCTGGGTGGACACGTTCAAGGCTAGGGTGTTCGGTCACCATTTTAGAGTCGCCATAAAAGCTGTTTTTAAACACGATTAAGGTGGGATCAATATAAACCTGATTATCAGCCAATGCTTTGTACAGTGTTTTCATGGCTGGAGAGTCTAGGTCAACATGCTCATACCATTCAAAATGCGCAAACGTACCGGGGCGACCATTCTTTTTATATGCGGTTTGTGCGTCGGCAGTTAACAATTTTGGTGAGATAGGCATCGCATGCACTAACCCGTTGATCTGCCAATTGGCAGCGTCAGTCCAAGTGACCTCTTCGAGGTGCCCAATCACCGTCATATCGAGTTCATGGCCTATTTTAATCGCGTCTTGCACTTGCTGTTGCGATAACCCTGAATAGAGCTTAATGATGTCGATACCCGCTGCTTTTTGTTGCTCAATCGCCTTTTGTAACGGCATATTTTTATTAATATCAACCACTAAGCCCTCGAATGCCCCTTGATTGAGTATTTCACCAGCAATTTTAGCGTTTGGTCCGAGTAAGCTACCGTCAGCAATTTTGTTTTTATAGCGTATATTATGCTCACTGCTTCCGCCTGGGTTTCTAATAAATGTCACCCCATAACGAAGTAATTCTCGCGCGTTCCAAGCTGCTATTTCGTCACTACTATGCGCATTAATCGCAAGGTTTCCATCAACTTTCTTAAAAGTCAGTTCACCTAACGAAATATGCGCATGGGTGTCAATCAACCCTGGCATCACGAATTGCCCGAGTCCATCTTCAGTTTCAAGCTGTGCATAGTGAGCTGGTAGGGTTTGGCCAACAAACTCGATTTTGTCTCCTTTGAGCACTAAATAGTGATTGTTTAGTACGGTCCCTGTATTTACATCAATAATATTAACGTTACGAAAGGATGTAATTGAATCGTGTGATTGGTTGGCGGTGATAGCCTGCGCTGAAAACAAGCAAACGGCAAGAACAAGGTATTTGATTAGGTTCATAAAAACTCCACAAGTTAAGTACATTTATAACAGTGGAGCTTTTCGTTAAAACCTTACAAATTTTTTAATTTTATTTTAGCGTTAATAAATAACGCGTGTGTTTTTGCATGTGATGGCGGTTAATTAGCCATGCAAAAAACAACCAAACAACGCCAAAAGCGTATCGTAGAACGAGATCACTTAGTAAATTATTAAGGACAAATAGCTCATAGGTAAACACCATACACAAGGCAACACTAAAGGTCGCGATTAAGTAATTAGTGTACTTTCCTCGTTGCAACGCCTCGCAGCTCATTTGTTGTTCAAACTTCAGCCAGTCTGTTGTTGAGCTTGTTATCATTCGAAGACTCTTAATCCGGCTTTTAGCCACCACAACAAAAGCAAGCCCACCAGCAACACACGCAAAAATAAGCCCGAGTTTTAAGTGAATTGCCCACGATTGACTAAAGGCTTTAATTAAAAGCCAGCCAACAACGAGCAAGATCGCCACTTCAACCAGAGTGATTGCTAATAAAGAAAGTCGCTTAATTAAAAAACGCTTTTTAAATTCAGTTTCATCAAATTGTTTGGTCGCTTCTTGCGACTGCCAAGTTTTCGACAACGATTCGATATCAAAATCATTGCTCATATTATTTACTCCTGCCCTAAAGTAGGATGACTATTCATGCGACATCAACTCTGCTAAGGCTTGTTTTGCACGATTGATTCTGACCGCGATATTATTTTCACTCATACCTAATATTTCGGCGATATCTTGTTGTTTAATGCCATCGAGATATAAGGTGATAATTTGTCTTTGTATTAAAGGTAATTGCCTAATTGCCTGCATTAACCGATCTAACTGTTGGTTTTGCGCAACCCCCTGTTCAAGAGATGCCGTTGCAGGTAGTTCAAACTCTTCATTGCAGGTTGTTACTTGTTTAACCTGCTTTTTAACATGCCCTACCGCAACGTTGTGGGCAATTCGATAGCAAAACGTCTCTAAAGTGCTTTCTCCCCGAAAGCTACCTAATGCTTGCCAAATCGCCAGCGCCATTTCTTGTACAAGTTCATGCTGTAACTGAGGCATCACTTCATAAGTGGCGGCAACTCGTGCGAGCCGCGGCCAAAATGCCTCAAGCATTTTACCTTTGTCTTGTTTCATAAATTATAATTATTGTTTTGTATAAACACATCAAAAAAGCTCGCCAGTAGCAAAGCCTAATTGAGTTACATCGCGAACTCTTTTGCAACAAAAACCACAGCGCCAATGGCGACGATTAATTCTAATGCAACATACGCTAGACCTAGTTTTAGAATACGTTGCGACATTTTGCTTTGCTTAATTTTTTGAATAAGTTGGCTCATTTTAAAATCCTTAGGTTTTGATTGATTCATGGTATTAGTGATCAATTAAAAATTTTCCTTACAGATTTTTTTAACTTTTTTATTAAAAATAAATTAAAGGCCCTTAAAGTACTATAAACCCATTACAAAACAAAACCATAGGTAAGCAATAATAATACGTACGTATACCAAAACGGGTATAAAAAACAATTGGCGTAAAAAAGCAGCTTATCGCTGCTACTTAAATTTATAAAAACTAAAGCCTATCAATTATTATCCATTTCATATTGCTTAAGTATGGTGAGCATATCGTTTGGAATAGGTGATTTTTGCCCTGTTTTCATATTAAACATCACCACATTCGCGTACCCAGTAGTGCATATTGCTTGCTGTGATTCACTAAACGCCTCATAGCGCATGGTAAAGCGATCTTCCTTAATATCGGTAATATATGAGCCAATATACAAGGTATCTGGAAAGGTAACCGGCCGCTTATATTGTGCATACGTATCACGGAGTACAGGGCTATGAGTCGGTTCTGATAAAATTGAAAGTAAGCCTGTTTGTTGTAAAAAATCAATTCGCGCGGTTTCAAAATAACGAAAATACGATACGTTATTTACATGCCCTAATGCATCCATTTCGCCCCACACCACATTGATTTTTGTGTTAATTGCGAACTTTTCTAAAAATTCTTGCATGACATTGCCTCAATTTACGGTTAGTTGTTTCAGAGTAACAACTCATCGTACCAGCAGCAAGCATAATGGGATATACGAAAATTTCATCTCACAAAAGGCTAGCAATGTAACTAACCTTTTCGATATAAAGTTTGTTTACTTTTTTATGGCTAAATTAGTTTGACCCGCTAATTTTAATCATTATCGATTTGCTATGATTGCACCAATCGACTTACTAATTTCAAACAGTTTTTTGTCTTTGTTATTGGTCATTAATATGATGATTAGATCTTCTTGTAGGTCATAAAAATAGAGCGCTTCGAAGTTAAAATTAGACCCGTGATGATAGTATGAAACTAATTTACCATCTACATACTGCCCGTGCCCTAACGAAGCTTCGGCGTTGTCAGAAAACGCGCTGAACAAGTGAGCAATAGAGTTATGATTAATCACTTTGCCGGTGAAAAGACTATTAACCCAAGTATACGCATCCTCGGTCGTTAAATACATAAGTCCTTTGATTGGAAAATCAAATACCGCATCATTTTTGCCGTCGTTGCCAAATGAAAACACAGCATTTGACTTATTTGGGTTTGCATTAAACAAAGCCTGAGTCATTTTAAGTGGTTTGAGTATATGTTTTTCTACAAACTCAGCAAAAGGTAAGCCGCTTACCCGCTCAACAATTCTCATTTGTAGAAAAGTATTATGATTGCTATATAAATAATCACTGCCGGGTTCAAATTGTAGCTTACTAATTGTTCTCAATTGTTCAAGATCATCAGTATGGGCTTTGACCGCACGAAAATTAAATCGCGGCAAACCGCTGGTGTAGTTGAGTAAATGCTTAACTTGTATTTTTTCGGACCAAGCTGGCAACGCCAATCCAAAGGTTGATACCTTATCATTAAGGCTGAGTAGCCCCTTTTCTTTTAGCATCATAATAGCGACTGCATTAAATTCTTTTGTAATTGACCCAAGCGCAAATAAATTATCTTTTTGTAACTTATTTTGCTTGTCGCCACTTGTAAAACCAAGTTGACCATCGTAAACAATGCGCCCTTTATGAACCACCAGCGCATTACCATTGAAAAACTCTGCTTTATTCATAGCTTCCATATAGTCATTTATTGCCATACTTACGTTAGTCTTGGCTAAAATATTTGCTGATTGTAAGACCATTATTAGTGCTGCTGTTAAAAGGGTAAAATTAAATCGTTTCATTGGCATATTCATCATCGTGTTTAGTTGGCAACATGGTACAGTTGTTTTTTAAATTAATAACAAAGAAAGATCCCAACTGCTCATATCGCTATCGAATTGGCTCATTGGCATATTGGGCCATGTTGTAAACTTTGTTACGATTAACCCCGTACTTTAATTTGGATTGGTTATGGCAATGGTAAGAACAGTTTCAAATTTATTATTGGTAAGCTGTTTGTTGTTACTTTTGAGTTTGAGCTTAAGAGCAAATTCTTTGGAAGCTACTGTCGAAGAGGTCTACTTTAAAATAGGTGATAATGAATCTTGGAAACAGCCTACTTTGGTTCACCAAGATTGGCGAAAACGCAGTGTTAATAACTTACCGGCAGACAAAGGGACCTATTGGGCGCGTATTCATATCAACATTACCGGTTCTCAAAATAACCATGAAGCGCAACAAGCACTTTATTTATCAGTTTTAGGCGCATACGAAGTTTATTGGAACGGCTACTACTTAGCGAGAAACGGGGTCGTTGGTACACAAACAGAATCTGAAGTGCCAGGACATATATATAAAGTAGTCGCAATTCCAAATGAGCTTTGGACTCATGGCTCGCATATTATTAGTTTACGGATATCTAATTTTAATTCGCCTAAACAGTTAAGAGAAAAATACTTCAATGTTTTTGTCGGGCCGCTCGATGAAGTAAATCGAGAATTCTATAGTGCCAATTTACTCCCCCTTTTTATTTTAGGTGCATTAATCATTGTCGGGCTCTACTTTTTACAAGTTTATTTAGTCACGCTTAAACAAGCTTCAGTGATTATTTTCAGCGTATTGTGCTTTACAATTTCATTGCTTCTTATTGCTGAAACATGGAAGATTTATTTTGGTTACACCTATGATTGGCATTATGTCAGGCTCGTCATTATTGAATTATTGACACTGGCTATCGCCGTTCTTTTACCCACTTTTTTTATCTTTAATTTCAAAATGAAGTTTAAGTTAGCGTGGTTAACAGCGAGTGGCTTAGTCGTATTATCCAGCTACTTTTTAAGTCACGGCTACGATGTTAAAAGCGCTAACTTATTAAGTGCTTCGTTTTTGATCTCAATTTTAATAGTAAGCGCGGCGCTGATAAACAAAAAGCAAGGCGCGTCATTACTGTTATGCGCCTTGATAGCAATCACTGTGTTTAGCATTATTTTTCCGTTTTCATTTCATGATAAATACTTTGTGCCAAGCTTTACCCTTTTTATTGGCTTTGTACTGAACTCACTTACGTTGCAAATGAAACAAACCCAAGTTGAAAGAGATCAAGCAACGCTCACATCAGCTCATTTAGAAATCGCATTACTTAGAAAAAACATCCAACCTCATTTCGTTTTAAACACGTTAACTTCTATTGAACAATGGATTGACGAATCTCCAAAAACAGCCATTAAGTTTATTCATGCGCTTGCAGCAGAATTCAGGGTACTAAATACTATTTCCAATGAAAAACAAATATGCCTGCAACAAGAGATAGCGCTTTGTGAATCTCATATCGAGATTATGAGCTATCGTAAAGATAAAACCTTTGTGCTAAAAGCCATCAATATTGACCCTAATCAATGGATCCCTCCGGCAATAGTGCATACATTACTTGAAAATGCGCTGAGCCATAATAACTATATTGAATGTGAAGTAGTGTTCACGCTTGAACAAATAAAAGATCCAGATAAAGGCATTACCACCTTATTGCTAAATTCGCCGATACAACGAAATAGAAAGCCCACGCAAGGGACAGGTACAGGCTTTAAATATATTTGCGCTAGGCTTAAAGAGAGTTACGGTGATAATTGGCGCTTTGAAAATGAAGAATTAAATGATACTTGGATTGCAAAAGTGACTATTCCGTTAAAAACTTAAATGGTTGGCAAAAATATGAAAGTTGTTATTGTTGAAGATGAAGTCATGATTGCACGCAGAATTAAAGGTTTCTGTGAACAAATATTGCAAGAAAAGTTAGATGCCATTATTCACTTTATTGATTTATGCGACGCTGAAGATTATTTAGCTGCTAACCCTATCGATTTACTGCTGTTGGACTTAAATTTGAATAATCACAACGGCTTTGATTTGTTAAAAAAAGCCTCAGCACAGGCATTTCATACAATTGTTATCTCAGCGAATACAGATAAAGCCATTGAAGCATTCGAGTATGGTGTATTAGATTTTGTAGCAAAGCCTTTTTCATTAGACCGCTTAGCAACCGCTCTAAATCGAGTAAGCGAAAATAAAGATTTAAATATAAAAACAAAATTTTTAGCGGTTAAAACGCAAGGGAGCATTCGCTTACTCAAGCTTGAAGATATTGTGTATATTAAGGCAGCAAGGCAATACTCTGAAGTGTTTCTTATCGATGGTAGCATTGCTTTGCATGACAAAAACCTAGAACGCCTGTTAACTATATTACCAAACAACTTCAGACGAGTTCATCGCTCATACGCCGTATCGCTTAACTATGTTAACGCAATCAATCGATTCCCAGGAACCAAATACGAATTAGAATTGAGCAATGGGCAGTCTATTCCACTCAGTCGTAATAATTACAACGATATCATGAATGAATTATAGCTTTGTGACTGGTCGACTCATGCTTTGTCCAAACTAAACATAGCAAAACTTACCTTTTGATATGCCACTAATACATGTTTAATACCGCTTATGCCGCGTTTTTAATTTTGATAAGAGAACAACTATAGCCTGCAAGCTTTTGATTTTCAGTGAATGAGCGATTATTTAATAATTGGCATAATTGAAGGGGTGCACAAAACAATACCAAACCGGCTCAGGCAACTTCATATTTACCTAATTCATTGGTTATTATGATTCAAAAAATACGTATTTTGGTTCGAAAAATGCATAAGCACATTAATTACATTTAATAGTGTCAAAATCATGAATAAGAGTGCAAATACCGTTTATGTATTGAGTGGGTACGCTAAGTGTTCAAGAGCAAATAACGGAAAATACAAACTTGGAAATCAACATTCTATCGGCTTACTCACAACCGATGAAAATTATCAAAACAACCTAACGCAGCTCAAAACGTTTGTTAATGACTTAGGTTGGGAATCAGTGATGTTTTGTATGGTTGAAGAAGTTGATGATATTGGTACGCTGTCGCATGACGTTTTAACCTCAAGCTTTATTCGCGCCCAAAACAATGGGGTATCATTGGTGGTAAATGACATGCCTATTACAGTGCATTAAATTGCATTGCGTGTATATGCAGGCTTAGTGATGCACAGGCACAGATACCTGCGAGTTCATAAATGATGTAAATCAGCATACTCTATATTAAAGTATGCTGAGCATCCTATTAAGAAATCGAACTATTAGCTTTTAACTACAAGCTTTTAATTCGAATAGAACCATTCTTACTCAGCAACTTAATGTTAGCGTCGCCCGTGCCCAGTTCACCTGATAATTTTTTTCGGTTTGAACGGCTTTTATCAACCGGTAAACCAAATCCATTACTAATCGAACCATTGGTTGACGTTGCGTTAATAGTCGCATTGACCGAGTCAGGTAAATAAACCGTGATCGAGCCGTTTTTAGAATCAACATTAACGTTTTTGAGCGCTTGTAGATTATCCGCATAAGACAGTTTAACAGAGCCATTTTTGCTCATCACGCGGGTATTAGCAGCAAGCCCCGTTGCGGTCATATTGCCGTTTTTCAAACTCGCATTGATTTCACCTGTTACATCTTTAATCGCAAGCGAACCATTTTTGAGCTTTACATCATCGAGTTCGATGTATTTTGGCACGTAAATTACGTAATCAACTTGGGCGTAGTTGTTATTACTCCAACCCGATTGCTTCTCTAAGTGAGTATCAATATCTATGGTGTCACCGTTTTGAGCAACTAGCACTTCAACTCGTTCGCGTCCCGCTTCATTTTTGGTATAGATGGTCGCTGTTATTTGTACTTCGTCCTTATTCCACCCTTCAATACCAACTTTTCCATTGGTATTATCGATTTGTAGCTGAGTGTTTGTATTTGCCGAAAACGTTTTTATCACTTTATCTTGGTATCGTTCATCATCATGGGCGAATACAGCTGTTGCAGTTAACGCACAAAGTGCGCCTGCTAAAGAATATTTCAGTAAAGTCATTGTATTTCCTTTTCTCATAATTACCGGTCAATAGTTTTTTAGACGCAATAAAATTAGATATGGTTTAAAACAACAAAATAAAAATCATAAAAAAATATAAAAAGTGCTCATTCGATAACCCGTTACTCGTTGATTGGCAAGTAAAGATTAAAAGCAAACAGTTCGTATGTTACTGCTCAGGTTTAATCAGCTTGCCACTTTCTAAAAGCGTAAAATATAAAGCCTCAAGCGATTTTGGAACCTTTTTGTGAAGCGCAGGTTGTTCTTGCAGTAGTTTGATCAAGGCTTCTTCAGCACTGGTTTTATCTTGCGATTCGAGTTTAGAAATAACATCTGAAAATTCTGACTGTGGTTTATCGTTTAAATCGTACGCTACAGGAGGGGCTGCATTCACTTTTCGCGCTTTTGATAAGTTTTGCTGCTCTGGCGTCGCAGCAATTCGAGACCCTGTAACGGCGACTCTTTCTAATTGTATGCCATCGTCGATTTCATCTACCGGTTCGACTACTTGCTCGCTCTGTAACACCTTTTCAGTTTGTGGCATCGCAACGCGCTGCTCTGATGGCTTGTCTACAACACTCGACTCTGCTACAAGTATTTTTTCTTCAGCTAATTCGTCAATAGCGTCAACAGCCGGTTCGCTCTCCTGCCCTTTTTTCGTTTCTGACAAAGCAAGTTCTTGTTCGGATTCTTCATGTTTAATTCTGGACCCTGTAACGACAAACTGTTCTGTGTGCATGTCATCTGCCAACACTTCCATGAGTTCAGCGGGTGGTGCGCTTTCTAACACCTTTTGCGCTTGCGGCATCGTGAGACTCTGTACTGATTGGGTTGTGAGTGATTCAGCTATTACGGGTTCAGCGGGCACTATTTCAGGTGCTTGGTAATATTGCCAAGGTGCAAATACAGCAACGGCAAAAATAGCTGCAGCGATACCTGAATACTGCCACCCGCGATTTTTATTTACCACAACAGGCGAGCTCTGTGGTTCAACCGCAGCTGCCGCGTGCGCTAAAATGGCGTCATCAAGTGCTTTAGGCGGCAACTCATCATTACTTTGCATGTAAAGCTGAGTAATGTCGTCATCGTTAAATTGTTTATTCATGCTTGTCGAGCGCCTCCTGTTCCTGCTGTGCCCGCTTTACGTTGCAGGCAATCTCGCAATTGCGACATCGCATAGCGTAATCGGGTTTTAACAGTCTCGGGTTTTGCCTCAACAATGTCACACACTTGGCTCGGTTCAAACCCCGCTTCATGACGCAACAAAAACGCGTCGCGTTGCTGCGGCACTAGCAGTTCCACACAATGTTTTATCGCCTGTTGTAAATAGTCATTATCTACCGTATTTTCATGGTCAGCTTGATTACCGGCGAGCATAACTTGCTCTTGTTCACCTTGCTCTACGTGTTCATCATTAACCAGTGCTAAATGCTCACCACGCGCAGTCAACTTGCGGTGTTCATCAACCAATAAGTTATGCGCGATGCGATAAAGCCAAGTAGTAAACTTAGCCTCTACCTTATAATGAGTGCGGTTATCGATCACTCTGAGCCATATTTCCTGAAATAACTCCTGTGCTCTACTGTGCTGTTTTGCACCTAATTGTCGACAAACGTAACGATATAAAGGGCCTTTATGACGCGCATACAGAGCGGCAAAGGCAGCTTGGCTGCCATTGCCGTAGTCGAGCATCAGTGCCTCGTCCGTGTCAGATTGTATTTCAATAATTTGAGCCATAGATTAAAAATTATAAAGCACTGGCAAGTTCAACCAAGTTAACAAATTCACCGCGATAGTTAAATGGATCATCGCCTCTATTTGCGCGGGCAATACTCGCAATATCGTGATACGCCATATTACCTAAGTATTGACTTTGCTTTAACTTTTGCGCAAACGCCGCGACCGATGTGGCAAACTTAAAGTCAGAACTAGCGCTATTAAAGTCTGGCAATATTTGTTGCTTGTTGACCACTTGGCTGATTAACTTACTTTCATTGTCACCTGGTAATTTATAGCGGATCTTCACCTGTAGCAGTTCATCACTGGTACTCTCAATTTTATTTTGTTGATAACGCAGTGCATCAACTTGCCCTTGATTGCCAACCAGTGTCAATTCATACAATGCAGTGACCGTATGACCCACACCAATCTCGCCTGCGTCGACTTTATCATTATTAAAGTCTTCGTCTTTGAGCAACCTGTTTTGATAACCAATTAAGCGATATTCTTTAACCTGTGACGGATTAAATTCAAGCTGAATTTTTACGTCATTGGCAATACTTTGCAAAGTGCCACTCATTTGTCTTAGCAAGACTTTTTGTGCCTCATGCAGAGTATCGATATAAGCGTGATTACCGTCACCGATATTGGCCAGTTGCTCCATCATCGCATCGTTATAATTACCGCGTCCAAAACCTAGCGTCGTTAATGAAACTCCTTGTTTACGCTGCTCCGCAACCAAGTCTTTGAGTGCATCTAGATTGGTTAACCCTAGGTTAAAGTCGCCATCAGTCGCTAAAATCACGCGATTCACACCACCTTTAATGAACGCCTTTTGAGCTTGTTGGTAAGCCATTTTTATGCCGCTCTCGCCATAGGTACCACCACCCGCTTTAAGCGATTTGAGCGCATTTATAATTGTTTGTTTTTCTTTGCCTTTAGTTGGACTAAGCACCAATTGCGTATTACCTGCATAGGTTACGAGACTCACTGTGTCACGCGCCGATAACTGCTTAACCATCATAGTTAAACTTTGTATCAACAAAGGAAGTTTGTTTTGGTCATGCATGGAACCTGACACATCAACTAAAAACACCAAGTTTGACGGCTTTCTATCAGCAACTGGTAAATCATATCCTTGCAGTCCAATACGCAAAATATGGCGCTCATCACTCCAAGGTGCAGGGGCGAGCTCAGTGTAGCTGGCAAACGGTTGTGATTTATCTTCTGGCACACTGTAAGCGTAATCAAAGTAATTGATAAAGGCTTCTTCGCGCACCGCATCTTTTGGCGGCTGTTGCCCCATATTTAAATAGCTGCGAACATTGGCGTAACTACCGGTATCAACATCAACTGAAAAAGTAGAAAGCGGTGTCGTTGCAGCTTGAAATACACCGTTGCTGTCACTCGGCAGGTAATTATCGCGATTTTGCGGCACTGCAAAATCGGCAAGAGGTGGCGGTGCAATTCGTTTTTTCATAGTAGGTGCGGCCATCAACGCCTGTGACTCTCTTACTTGCATGTACTCCACAGCATGCACATCTGACATCCGGCTGCCTGAGACTACTATTTTTTCAACCGTTTCACTTTTATGAGCAGGAGGTGATTTTTGCTCAGTTTCATTGTGATTTTTCGCACTCGATTGTGCATTTTTTGCCTCTTGATTAGCGCAGCCAGCAATAAAGAGCGCGCCTAACGTTAATGCGATTGCAGTTTTATTTGTGTTCATATTTTGCCTCATTTTTATAGCAGGTTTAATGCTATAAACGGACGACTATAAATTTGGGGGTGAAATATTTTTAAATTTTTTTTTCATGATTAGCGATTAATTCGCTTAGTTATTCGTTGTTATTTAACTTTGAACTGACACGGCTTTCATTACATTATGTGCATCACACTGTTTTTCGAGACATTATTAAAAATAGTTTTAAACCTTTTTGTTCTTTCAAAGCGACCTATAGGCATTAATAGGAGAACAAAATGAAAAAATTTGGATCAGCTTTACTACTAACAGCTTCGTTATCGGCTTGTGCAGAACAAAACTTAGATTGCAGTGTATTTGATGAACAAGCGAAATCTCTATACGTATTACCCTACCAAAAAGGAGAGTCATATAAAGTAGAAGTTTCTACCGGTCACTACCGTAAAAGTAATGGCGGTGTAGGGCTTTATGCGGTTGATTTTAATATGCCTATTGGTACCACCATTGTTGCGTCTAGGGCCGGAAAAGTTGTTGCCGTTCGCGAACAATTCAAAGATTGGAACGGTAAAGATCTTGCAGAAAATTACATCTTTATAAAACACCAAGATGGTACAGTGGCTCGCTATTTTCACTTAACTCATGACGGAGCACTTGTCAGTGAGGGAGATTTTGTATCACAAGGCCAAGTGATCGCCAAAAGTGGTAATACAGGCCAATCAGGAGGGCCTCATTTACATTTCGATGTGCAATCGTGTGGACCAAATCTTCCACCAAATTATAACAAAATGCCGTGTGGCCAAACATTACCCATCGTATTTAAAAATACGTCTGCCCATCAATGCGGTATGCAAGCTGGCGAAAAATATCGGGCAATATAACTCTATAAATTGATGTAAAACTAACTAGGAAAGTTAACAGTTAACCTAATCACTGATTTAATATCTGCTTTATCATATTCAGACTTATTTTAAAGCAGATAAGAGTTACAACTATGGTAGGTGTTGCCTTGCGGGAGCAAAATGAATCTTTTTTGTCCTAACCAAAGGTCAAATTGAAAGCTCAATAATATACAGGTCTAAGCTCTCGCAAGACTTTAAACTGAACTAAGCAATATACTGGTCTCTGAATTTAACACTCCTTCAATTGCCCTCACCTCTCTAAGCACTAAATCAAACTCTTGCAAACTGGCTGTGTGAATTTCAACAATCAAATCCCACGTACCATTGGTGGTGTGCATTTTACTGAGTTGAGGAATGCCACGTAGTTTTTGGATCACTTGTGTGGTCGACTTGCCGACAACTTCAATCATCATCACGGCTTTTATGGCATCATTGTCAATTTGCTCGTGAGCGCGAATGGTAAACCCCAAAATTGCACCGCTACTTACGAGCCTATCTAATCTATTTTGCACTGTACCGCGAGAAACCCCGAGGATTTTAGCAAGCTTTGCCACTGGTGCTCTAGCATCCCTTTTTAAAATGGCGACGAGCTCTTTATCAATGGCATCTAACAAGTAAGGTTTTTTATTATTCAAATTGGTAGTACTCCAAGTTACCCCCATGAATTAGCACTTTGCCTATACAAACATAACAAATCGGCAAAAATTAGCGCAAAACTTATAACTTTTTGACATTTAGTTTAGCTCAACACCTTTTTAATATAAACCCGTCGAATGAAACCTAAAGTTAAAACCCGCTGATAATTGCGGTAAAAAGAGGTAATAAGCTATGTACGCAGAATCCCCGTTCAATACACAATGCGATGCTGAAAAAGACGCGTTAAAATCGTCAAATATCACCTTTGTAAGTGTCTCGGATATGTTGGCATTGATAAAACAATACGGTGTAGAAAAACTCATACAAGGGCTAGTGACGACCCTCGAAGCCGACTTTAAGCGCTGGCTAGAATTCGATAAATCACCGCGTTTTGCTGCGCATTCAAGCGAAGGTGTTATTGAACTTATGCCCGTTGCCGACCACCAGCAATTTAGTTTCAAATATGTCAACGGCCACCCGAAAAATACCCAAATCGGCTTACAAACCGTAACGGCTTTTGGTGTGCTGAGTGATGTTGCCAGTGGTTACCCATTAATGCTTTGTGAAATGACCATTCTAACGGCACTTAGAACCGCAGCGACATCTGCCATGATGGCAAAATATCTTGCTCCTAAAAATAGTAAAACGCTTGCTATGATTGGCTGTGGCGCACAATCTGAGTTTCAGATCCTCGCTTTCAAAGCAGTATTAGGAATTGAACATGTACGCCTTTACGACATAGAACCAAATGCAAGCGAAAAATGCGTTAATAATTTGAAAAATTACGTGCAAACAAACGCGTTAACACTCGAGATATGCAGCTCAGCTGAAGAGGTGATTAACGGCGCAGATATCATTACAACCTGCACTGCAGATAAGCGTAACGCAACGATTTTAACCAATGACATGGTTAAGAATAGCGTTCACATTAATGCGATTGGCGGTGATTGCCCAGGTAAAACTGAACTTGATTCAGCGCTTTTAGATCGCGCGCAGGTATTTGTTGAATATGAACCACAAACACGCATTGAAGGCGACATTCAACAACTGCCAAGTGATAGTAAAGTCACTGAGATGTACAAGGTTATTTTGGGCGAAGAAGCTGGCCGTACAAATGATACACAATTAACCATATTCGATGGGGTTGGTTTTGCACTTGAAGATTATTCGGCATTGCGATTTATTTTTGAGCTGGTACAACAGAATAAAAATACACAACGCATTGAGTTACTCGCAAGCCCTAAAGACCCGCGAAACCTGTTTGGCTTAACGCAAATGCAGCAAGCAGTATCACAACAATAAGAGAGACGACTATGAGCTTATTTCCACAAGCACCCAATGCGGTGGTGATGATAAGGCCGCATCATTTTTGTCCCAACGAACAAACCGCCGATGACAATAGTTTTCAAGCAGTCGGGGAGTACAACAAAGCGCACGTTAGCCGTTTAGCCTACGAGCAAGTAACCAACGCCGCCGACACCTTGCGTGATCACGGTGTCACGGTACATATTTTTGAAGACCAAACAACAGAAACACCTGACTCAGTGTTTCCCAATAATTGGTTTTCAACCCATTTAGGTGGGCAAATAGCGATTTATCCGATGTATGCACCAAACAGGCGAAAAGAGCGTCGTACCGATGTGATTGAATTTCTAAAAGCACATTACCGCGTGCAAGATGTGATTGATTATTCAGGTCTTGAGTATGACAACTTGTTTTTAGAGGGCACAGGTGCGATGGTATTAGACCATATTGAACGTGTTGCCTATGCTGCTCGCTCAAACCGCACGGATTCACATGTGTTAGAGCGCTTTTGCTCGCATTTTAACTTCGAGCCCATGGTGTTTGATGCGCAAAATAAGCATGGCGAAGCGGTTTACCATACCAATGTCTTGATGTGCATTGGCAGTGACTTTGTTATCGCTGGGTTTGAGATGATGACAGATAAAACGCGTCGAGATGAGATTGTTCGCCGCTTTGAATTTGCAGGTAAAAAAATTATTCATTTAACCGAAGCGCAAATAAATACATTTTGCGGCAATGCACTCGAACTACACGTTGGCACAAAGCGTTTGCTGGCACTGTCGAGCACCGCATTCGCAGCGCTTACACAATCGCAAATTGAGCTGCTTGAACAAAGTGTTTCGCTTGTACCACTGGAAGTGTCAGCCATTGAACTTGCAGGCGGCTCAGTACGTTGCATGTTAGCGGGCATTCATTTGTCAAAACGATAACCGTTTAAACTGGTTTAACTAAAGAGCATATAATAATGATAAATAGCGCAATTAGTACCATTAACAACCTACTCTGGGGCCAGGGACAGATATTAATATATTTGTTGTTATTTGCTGGCTTTTGGTTTTCATTCAAACTCAAGTTTGTACAATTTCGTCACTTTAAATACATGTTTAAAGTAATGAAAGACAGCACACATGGCGACAAATCGGGGATCAGCTCATTTCAAGCCTTGTGTACCGGATTATCAGCCCGAGTCGGTACAGGTAACTTGGCAGGCGTTGCCATTGCTATCTCGTTAGGTGGCAGTGGCGCTGTATTTTGGATGTGGTTGATTGCCCTATTAGGAATGGCGACAGGCTTTGCAGAAAGCGTGTTGGGTCAACTTTATAAAATTCGTGATGGCAACAATGAGTTTCGTGGCGGCCCTGCCTACTACATTCGCAAAGGATTAAATAAACCCTGGCTTGCCGTGTTATTCGCGCTATGTTTGTTTTTAGGTTACGGCATGAGCTTTAGCGCAATGCAAGCAAATACCATTGCCGATGCACTCAATAATACCTTTGCCATTAATCCAACATACTCTGGCGTAGTCATAGCCATAATCGCTGGTTTGATTGTAGCTGGCGGTCTACGTAGCATCGCGCGCTTTGCTGAGCTCATTGTGCCATTTATGGGGTTAGCATTTGTGGCGGTTGCAATCATAATCACAGCGATGAATTTTCAGCATCTACCAGCCATGTTTGCCGATATGTTCGCCTCAGCCTTTGGTTTAACCGAAGCCGGTGCAGGGGCACTTGGCGCAGCGATTAAAAACGGAATTCAACGTGGACTCTACTCAAATGAAGCAGGTGCAGGCAGTGTGCCGCATGCCGCAGCAGGTGCTTCCCCTGTACCAAACCACCCTGTTGCACAGGGCTATGTACAAATGCTTGGTGTTTTTGTTGATACTATCGTTTTATGTAGCTGCACTGCTGTGGTCATTTTACTTTCAGATATTACCATCAGCGGCGACATGGAAGGCATAGGGATGACGCAAAATGCCATGAGCAGTCACTTGGGCGAGTTTGGTCACTATTTTGTTGCCGCTGCCATTACGTTGTTTGCTTTTACCTCGGTAGTTGCGAATTATGCCTATGCCGAAAGTAACTTACACCTATTTAAACTCGATAATAAATTTGGCCGTATTGCGTATACGGCCTTATATTTATTAATGGTGCTGTGGGGCGCATCGGCATCGTTAAAAGAGGTATGGAGTATGGCCGATGCCGCACTTGGATTAATGACCTTAGTGAATGTGTACGCGATTGTGCTACTCACCCCCACTATCGTCAGCATCACTAAAGACTACCAACGTCAGTTAAAAGCCAACAAAACGCCAGAATTCAAATTAGATAATGTTGAGATTCAGGGCAAAACGGAACAAGGCGTTTGGCAGTAATTTTGTTTAGATAAACAACCAGACTTAATATTGTCAGGGTACTGGTGATCTAACGTGCATTACCATAATAGGAACAGTACCTTGGCATTTTATACTCTGAGCTCTGGCAGTAATTGGGTTTGCATTTATATTAAATAAAATACTGTTACAAAAATAATTGGGGTTTATTTTATCAATCAGCGATATCAAGATTACGACGTGTTTATATCTGTAAAAAAGTAAGTGATAATGTTCGAAACAGGTGTGTTAATTTAAGAAAAGTGCTCTTTCGAATTAACCTCCTTATTATTCACCAACATTAAAACGTTACTTACCAATTGGGTTATTTTTGGAACAAAGACAGCAATACCAATTAGGCTCCTGGGTTGTATGCCCAAGAACCAATACTATAGCAAATGAAGTTGAGACTCACAGTATCGACAACAAAACCATGTTGGTGCTTTTGTTTTTAATCAAACATGCTGGCGAGCAAGTGACCAAAGGCCAAATTATTGAAGGTGTATGGCAAGGCAGTGTTGTTGCTGATGACATTTTATCTGTGGCTATCAGTAAAATTCGTAAAGCGTTGGGTGATAACGCGCGTAGCCCCACTTACATTAAAACGCTACCAAATATAGGTTACTGCTTAATTGCTAATGTTGACGCCATAACACAGCAAAAGCGCCCTGTAGAACCCGAGCAAACTAAAGAAGAAAAACCTAAGTCCCGCTATATTTTATTGAGTTTCTTGAGCTTGCTGCTTTTGCTCGTAGTGCTGAGCATTTATTTTTACAGTACCGACGAAAACCCGCAAAACAGTCGCATTAATATTAACTCTATTGCGGTTTTACCGTTTGATGATCTTAGCGCATCGCAAGATAATCAGTATTTTAGTGAAGGGTTGTCAGATGCGATAATCAATCAGCTTTCTCAAATTCAACGCTTAAAAGTTATTTCTCGTTACTCCTCTTTCAATTACCGTGAAAACTACAATACCGAAGAAGTAGGTCGAGCCTTGCAAGTTGATAGCTTACTTGACGGTAGCGTACAAAAAATAGGTGAACAAGTACGAATCAACGTAAGAATATTTAGTACAAAAGATGGTCAACAACTTTGGTCGAGAACGTTTGACAGTAACAATCAGGATATATTTAAGTTACAAGACAATATTAGCGGTGCAATTAAAGAAATCATTCAGCCTGGAACAGAACCCGCGCCAGAAAAAATAAAAACGATAAGCGCACAGGCTTATGAATGGTATTTGATGGGACAATATCACTGGCGTCAAAGAAACCCTAAATCGCTATCTCAAGCTGTCACTTATTTTCAGCATAGTATCGAACTAGAACCTAACTATGCCGATGCGCACACAGGCTTGGCAATCACCTATGCTTACCTTCATCACCACGCCAATTGGCATGAAAAGGATGCGGTTGAAAAAGCTCTTCCCCATTTAGCAAAGGCATTGGAATTATCACCAAACTCATCGATTGCCCTAGCAGCAAAGGGCATGATCCTCGACTTAAAAGCAACCTATGACTTTGGGGAATTAAGCATCGAAAAAGAAGCGCGAGAGGCTTTTTTACAATCACTCGCATTAGAGAATAACGCAACGACACTGCTATGGTACAGCGCATTTTTAAAGCGTCAGGGCGAAGAAGATAAAGTTGTTCAACATATGAACCAAGCGCTTGAGCTCAATCCGCTATCCGCTTCATTAAAGCGTGCCTACAGCGGATACCTTTACTCAATCGGTAAACCAGATTCAGCGCAACGATTATACCAACGGGCTTCAATTCTTGAGCCGAATCATTTTTCGCACGTAATCGCGGCAACACATATATTTAGAAATACTCAAGACTCAATTTATAAATTGGCGCAGTGGCAAACAGCGAACGCTGACCTTTTTACCAATTGCGCTAGCATTGAGTACTGTGAACAAGTGGTTTTAGCCTATTTAAGTATTGGTGCAACCAATGTCGCGAATCTAATTTTAGAAAAAATGGGGCCAAAGCATGGCCATTTTAGGCGCTCTCTACGCCTTGTTGAGTATGGTTTAGCAAATGAAAATCAAAAAATAATACCTATCTTTCAAAGATTGGCTGAGTTCCGCAACAACAACCGAAAAAGTTTATATGATCTCGCTCATGCACAATTTCGAGTTGGCAACTATACAGCGGCAAAAACGAGCTTATTGCAATCATATCCAGAATTAACTGATAAAAGCGCAATAACTCAATCGTATATTAATGCTGACAACTATTTAGCTCTGTTGTTATACGCAGCCACTATCGCTAAATTGGATCAGCAAGACGTTGCCAACGCGTTGCTAGAAAATCTTAAGGAATTTTTAAAACAGGGAACGGTATTCGATAAAATTCAGGCTGAATTTGCCTTGGCAGAAATAAATGCCCAACTTGGTAACACAAATCAAGCGATACGCCACTTGGCAACAGCATTAAACATGGGCTGGGTGGAAACTTACGACAAAGAGTGGTGGCCGCTACAAAATAACCACTTGTTACAACCTTTGGCTCAAGAACCAGAGTTCCGACAATTACTAAACCAGCATCAAGAAGCGCTCATCGCATTGCGAGAAAAAGTTAATCGCCTCTTCGTTGCCGTGCCTGTTTCAAATTAATAGCACAGGTTAAAGTAAGGACTAAATCAAAAAAACAAAACAAACCGTAAAACGTACGCCGATTAAAACGCATTAATTTATGTGTTTGGCTCTTGCCCAAATCTCCTACAAAAAAATGGTTAGCCAATTAAAGCTAACCATTAAAATATAAAATCAATCATTTAAAACGTAATGTGCAATAAAAGAGTTACTCTCATTTGCTTAATTTATTCGCCCTTTCGTATAACAAACAGCACCCTAATAACTCAAAGTTAGGCGTAGGCGGACATAATTCATAAAGAAGTCAGTACTAAGTCAGGCTTTTTGCTAACTGTTTGCATACTATATTACGTAGTCACTTGACGTTCAGTTTTATCTTTAATCCTAATATTAAAGCGAAGAATATTTATGAAAAACAGTTTTAAATTTAATTTTGTTATCTCTGGCGTATTGCTGCTTAGTTCATCTGCATTTGCGCACAAAGAGCTTTCTAATGATCACTCCTTCTCTCTTTTGTATTCACAAACAGAAACCAATAGAAGGTCATTATATATTAGTGATGCACTCGGTAAAAAACGCTTAAAAATAGGAAGCTTTACTTCAAGTGATGGATACCCTGCAATTTCTCCCGATGGCAAGCGTATCGTATTTTACGGCAAGTATGACCGTAACAAAACCTGGTCTATCCATACAGTTGATTTAGACGGCAGCAACTTTAAACGTCTAACTGAAGTAAAACATGTGTGGGACAGTGCGCCAGTCTGGTCTCCTGATGGTAAATCAATTGTCTTTGCGAGAGAGTATAAAGACAAAAACGGTAATTGGCAGGAAGAGATTTGGATAATGAACCCGGATGGTTCAAATAAAAAGCAAATTAAAGCTCTTAAAGGTCGCTCTCCTGAGTTTATGAAAGATGGTCGTCTTCTTTTTCAAACCAAAGCGAGCCCGAGCCAAATTAGCATTGCAAATTTGGATGGCAGCAATCAAATACTGTTAACTAACGATGACACAAACAACATGTCACCAAAAATATCGCCTGACGGTTCGAAAATTGCCTATTTATCAAATCGTGACGGCAATCAAGAGGTTTATATAATGGACATTGATGGGCGCAATCAAAAGAGAATGACAAGTAACTCGATTGCTGAATGGGGGCCAGGCTGGTCGACCGATGGTTCAAAAGTGCTTTTTTCATCTGAAAACGTTTACGACTCTTTAGATATATATAGCGTTAATACGAGTGACCGCGCCATTAAAAAAATCTTAGATAAAGGTTCTCAACTTGCAACCATGTACCATGTTGATAACGAATACTTAGTAAAACTTATTAATAAAAATGCGGCACTAAAAACAGCTCAAAAAAACTAAAATTATTGCCTATACGATTGTTTGGTTTTGAATGAATAAGAATAAAACGCCATTCAGATTTAACAGTCGCGACTTTACTCAAAACATGCACCTTTTAATTAAGGTGCAATAGTTCGCTCTCATTCTATAAATGGAATCAATTACTTAACTATCATTCAGATTGACAATACGATAACTCAAATTGATGCTCATCGGTTGACTTAATCCGAACGCACTATTAATTAGAGAGCCAACTCCGGCCAAGCCGTTTTAATCATTTCGATTGTTACACTATGTTACCCACCCACTAGCAATATAACTGTACAATTTTTTCAATCTATATGCAGACTCCGCTTTTTAATTTTATAAAAAACAAGGCCAAGCCAAACAGGTTGAGGTCGCTTTGATTTTAAAATAACTAACCGGGCAATTGTTTATACGCATATTTTTAACTTAACTAACTTGCTTACAGTGGAGCAATAATGAATCCAAAATTATTTAATAAATTTCTAACCATAGTATTGGTATATATATTTAGCCAAACGCAAGTATTTGCAATGACAAAATATGATACATCGGCAGCCGTACAATTTGCTAAGTCATTCTCTCAAAATGAAAATTTATCTTTAGTAGAAATCAATAATTACTTATCGATAGATTCATATGGCTTAAAAGCACTGTCAAACCGAATTAGAAACCCAGAAAGTCTAAAAAACGCCATCGATAACAATAAGCAAGAGTATCAACATGCTATTAATGTTTGCTTACCAGTGGCAATGCAATTATCAGAAGATGCAAATAAAATAATATCGAAATCAGCCTTATTTTTATTAGGATCAAACAATGTTTCAATAGATATCGTATTTGGTGCAAATAATACCGCAGCCACAGCAACCCCACATGGAATAATCTTAGCGCTCGAAGGCATATGTAAAGGAGTTTCTTCCGCACACGAGGCAAAAACAATATTACTGGAATATATTGCCCATGAAGTTGTCCATGTTTATCAATATAGGAATAGTAAAAGAACGAACTTTAACTTCACACTTTTGGAGATTTCGCTAATTGAAGGAACTGCTGACTATTTTTCTGAAATTGCGATGCAAAAGAGCGGCCTACTGCAAAGAAAGAGAGAACAATATGGTGCTCAACATGAAAAAGATATTTGGACCGAGTTTTCAAAGGTAATGCATGGAAACAATTACCTACCATGGCTTTACTCAAAGCCAAAAAACAACATGCCACCTGATATGGGCTACTGGGTCGGAAAAAGCATTATTAAAAAGCTTTATGAACAAACACCCAATAAAAAACAAGTTAAGGAAGATATATTAATTTTGCAAGATGCAAAAAAAATATTAAAAGCAAGTATGTACCAACAACCACTGTAAACCAGTTAGCCCCCTATTATCATTTGATTAGACCAAAAAAGAGCTACAGAACGATAAGTAGCTCTTTATTCACTATATTCAGAAGAAAACTCTTTGATTTTGCTTAACATATTAGTCAAAAATGCCAATAATTAGCCTTAGAAATACCAGTAAGTAATTATAAAAAATTAAAAGAATATATAAATCAATCCATTATACTCTTGGTATATTACTTGCCATTGAAGTAAAGTTTTGAAAATTTACAAGGATATGATTAATGCACTCTTTTCATTTAAAGTTATTAAAAACAGGTTTACCAATTGCATTTGCTTTGTTGTTTACAGGGTGCTCGGGTGTTGTTGGCCATCAATACATTAAAACCAACAATAACGGCGAAATTACTGAGCTAAAAAAATATTATTCGCAGCATGGCAATGAGTACCAAGTTACCGCAGAGTTTACGGGGCCAGTAACTTTATCAGATGACGCAATTACCATTAGCAAAATGGCTGATGGGAGTTTTATTAATATTCAAAATACACAAACAGGCTCAGTACTAAAAATAATCGAACAAAATGGCGAGACTATTTACAGTCTTTTTCACAACAAAAAAAACGTCCGCCCAAGCACTCAACAAATAGAAAGTTATATGCTCGGTGTATTTAGCAATACACCACTTCTTGCTGCGCAACATGTAAACACATTAGTCAAAAAGTTTGACGTAGCTGCCGCAGTTAACGAAGTAGAAAAGGCACAAAATGACGACACAAAATCAGCTTATATTGCTGCAATCTGTCAACATCAGCTAAACCCAAAAGCTCAAAAACGTGTACTTAAAGTGCTCGCTAGCGTCAGCAGTGACTATCAACAACGAAGCGCTGCCCTTAAGTTCGTACAACAGCAAAGCCCGTTACGTGACTCAATATGGATCAGCTTTTTTGAAGGCTTAAAGGGGATGGATTCAGATTATGAACTTCGTTCCTTGCTCACAGCAGTAGTTAATCAGTTACCCGACTCCCCTACCGTTCACACTGCTTTTTTTGATACAACTAAAACGATAGGCAGTGATTATGAAAAGTATCGTCTATTTAGTGAAATAGTAACCTTACAGTCTTCACTCAAAACATCAGAACTATTAAACGCCAGCTCAGACATCGGTTCTGACTATGAAGCATATCGATTAATAAGCGATATCTCTGAGCATATAAATACGCAAGATGATATCAATGCACTACTAGACTTTATTCAATCAATTGGCTCAGATTACGAAATGAAACGCACTTTACAAGTGCTACCATATAACACTATGACAAAGGCGCAGACAGCGGCATGTATACAAATCGCCAGTAACCAGATTGACTCTGACTACGAATTAGCACAAGTACTTATTCACATTTATCAAGCGACCCCTTTCAAAGCTGGATTAACTAACCAAGTTAAAATAGCCATGAATACGATGAGTAGCGAAAATGAAAAAATCAAAGTATACGAGGTGTTATAACTACACTTAATGAAGAGCCGCAGTTAACGATAAGATGATTTCAATAAAAAGGCGCTCTTGATAAAACTAAAAAATAAAAAGGTTAGTTCAATATCGCTAACCTTTTAAATATCAAATCAAATGTTCACGTCTTCATTAGACAATACTAAACCTGCACCTGTGCTACCACTAATGATAAACGACTGAAATAAACTTTTTTCGCTATACTGTAAAATCAGTGCAATATTCTTATGAAGAGACATAGACTTGAAAAATATATTCTGCGGTATACTTTTATCTTTGATTACGGTGCTTATACAAAATAATGCTTATGCCACTGATGAGAGACTGGTAGCGTTAGAAAATTTAGACTACGTAAAAAAATTCTTAAATGTAGCACCTGAGCGCTCTCGTACAAGACTATTGAGCAGCAAAGATTCGCTCGAAAAACTTACTGCTCATGAGAAAATAACATGGCATAAGTCTGGTGCAACGATAGGTTTAAAATTAAATGACTTAAAGTTATTCAGTTCGTCTCTAATTGCACTGACCAATCTGATATCTAAAGAGAATTTATATAAACATCAATTATCAACGCTTGCTTTACTTGGTCACTATAACCTCAAATCAAATTATATCGATAAAGCTAAATCAGCTTACTTTTGTGTCTTTTTTTTATCGAAAAACGAGCAAGAGAAAATTAAAGCGGCTTATCGAATTTCAAACGCTTATCTAAGTGAAAATCAAATTGATCAAGCAGAGTTAATAATGACAAAACTGCTTAATATTGCGACACAGCAAAATAAGTTAGCGTGGTTTGGACCAATAAAAAGTACAATGGGGATCTATGCGCTTCATAGAAACGAATATTTAAATGCAGAAAAGCTTTTCAAAGAATCAATTAACGCTCATCAATCAATACAAAACTACTCTGGAGAATTCAATTCAGGGTTAAATTTGTTGCTCACTTTCGCTTTGAATAATAATCCTAATTATGAACGGATTAATTATAGAGTAACAATGCTAGCAAAGAAAAATAACGATATGGATAGAGCTTTGCTTTTACAGCTGATAAAACTTGTAAAATCCGCGAGTGAATCAAATAACTATGATAAATATCAAAAGGAAGCTATCCAGCATTATAACAATGTTCAATCTAGTACTGTCAAAGCTGCTGCACGCAATTTTATTTTCCCATCTCTTAAAGTTAAACATGACATTCCGGATCTTAAGCCAGCGCCTCAATGGGTTGACTCCGCGATGTCACGGTTAAAATGTAATGATAACGAGCAAAGCCTAAACTTGGTCTTAAATGAACTAGAAGATATAGAAAGGGACAAAAAATTTAACAAATAGTGACTTGCGAATCAAAAATTTAATCTCGCTTCATTGTAATTGCTTTATAAGAAAATATGAATTGGTGCAACATAAAATCGGGCCAATCAAGATAGTAATAAATCTCCCTCATAAAACTCTAAAGAGTCACTTTTACCCGTCAAATCAGCTTTTTAAACAACTTTTAACACAATTTTTGTCGAGTAATTAACTATCAAGCGATAGACTAGACAGCGTTTAAACGGATGCAATTTATATAAAAAAGGAACTGAATATGAAACATTCAATGATGGTATTACCTTTAACTCTTTGTTTTGTCACCGCTTGTGGCGGCTCGTCATCAACAACTCCTCCCGCCGATGACATTTCAAAAGTAAATACGTGTGGCGCACCCTTTCAATTAGCCCGGGAACTAGGAGATGTTGCTTTAACGTCAAGCCATTGGTTTAGCAACAAAGAATCAAATCCAAAACTCACTATTGCAGCAAATCAATATGATTTAAATGCATCGCAAACACTTGCGACAAGCGATCTCACCTGTATCCATACAGCCAATGTACTAGGCAGCATAAGTCCGGACACTTGGCAGGGTGATAATGAATTATACGTCAATAAAGGCGGGTTATTTTCATACAACCCAGTTGTCACTCTGCATTTCAAACAGCCCGATTTTGATTCATACCAAGATTGGCAAAATGCAGGTAGCCCTTCGACTGTGGATGCGGTTTTCGAACAGTCTAATTTTGCAATTTGGTATCAAAAGTCATTCCAAACACGGTTTGTGCTTGCTGACGAAACTGAGTACCTAAAAACACTTCCATTACAATGTTCTGGTTTTCCATTTAAACTTTCGCTCACAACTGAAAGTTACGCGGCAGAAGATATACAAAGCTTGGATCTTAATTATTGTGACAGTCAACTTGTAAATGGAGATGTGCTATACAACTGTTTGGTCGCGGCACTTGAACCACAAAGCATTTCAGGAAAGTGTGATTTTAATAAAGTAAACATTGCCTTACCTGATAACAAGGGTGATTACCAAGCTATCAAGATATCAGGCAGTATTGAGCTAAATGAAACCCAACCTACGAGTCTAGTAATCGACGGCGTCTCGTTTTAACAACTCATTTGAAATAGGCGTTATAAGTCATGATTGCTTCGTACCGTGATAATAGCGCCTTAAATAAGATAATTAAGAGAGTAAGCGAGCTACTCTGATTTATGAAAATCAAATATGAGTCCGCAAACAAAAGAAACCTATAAATTGCACTTTGCGAACCAAACTGCCAATTTTTCCTATCTATATCATCTTACTAATTGATTTTTATAACGATCTGAACTGGATCATAAATTGCTTCAAACAAATACGGATGTATTTAAAGAGGTGAATATGTCAGACGGAGTCAACAAAATTAATAAGTTTGCCGTTGCGATGCTTGAGCAAGCAAGCCTCGAGGACTTGCTATGGTCGATCGCCCAAGGTGTTGGCGATATAATGGGTTTCGACGATTGTGTTATTTATCTAGCCCAACAAGACATGCTAATTCAAATGGCGGCATTTGGAATAAAAAACAAAAAAGATCGTGAAATTTTCAAACGCATTAAAATTCCTATGGGAGTTGGTATCGTCGGCTCTGTGGCAGCGTCAAAAAGGATTGAAAACGTTGCAAATACGCGACTAGATAAACGCTATATCAATGACCAATATAACGGACTATCAGAACTTACTGTACCTGTCGTATATGAGGATAAAACGATTGCCGTTATTGATACTGAGTCAGATAAAATAGGCAATTACACTAAAGAAAATGAAGCCCTGCTACAAGTGATCGCAAACATTGCTGCACCTAGAATCGCGTCAGCGCTATATCAACAAAAACTAAAGAACACACAAATCCGACTACAACGTGCGAACAAAGATCTTTCATTAAGCCTAAAGCAAATCGAAATACGACAAGCTGCACTTATTGAATCTGAAAAAATGGCGTCCATTGGCTTGCTTTCTGCGGGCATTGCTCATGAGATAAATACGCCTTTAGGATACTCAATAAGTAATTTGCATGTTTTACAGGAATACCTTGAACAATTATTCGGTAGTTTCAATACTCTTACCAAAAACCCTGCACTACATCAAAAAGTGAACGAAAGTTTAGATATCGATGAGTGTACATTTATGCAAGACGACTCAAAAATCCTGTTGAACGAGACCATTAAAGGGTTAATGAGCGCAAAAAATATTATGCAAGATTTAAAATATTTTTCGAACCAAAGTACAGAGATATATACACTCGTTAATATTAATGACGGCATCAATGCCACGCTAAATATATTGCGAAGCGAGCTAAAACAAAATTATGAACTGGTCCTTGATTTGCAACCACTACCAAATGTTTATGTTAATTTGGGTAAAATTAATCAAGTGTTTATGAATTTGATTGTAAACGCAAAACAAGCAATGAAAAGTGGCGGTACAATATTTATTTCTTCGGCGGTAATCGAATCGCATATTGTTGTTGAGATAAAAGATACTGGTCCGGGGATTGCGAAAACTGATCTAAAAAATATATTTACCCCTTTCTTTACTACCAAGCCCGTAGGTGAAGGCACAGGCTTAGGGCTAGCAATATGCTATAGCATCATTTGCAATGAACACAAAGGGCGCATAGAAGTTGATTCAAACGAAAACGGAACGTGCTTTACTTTATACATTCCCCATAACATGGAAATTTTAAAAAAGCCGGCTTAAAGTACGTGCTTTATTCTCTGGTTTATCAATTGCATTATCCGATAAATGGCTATTTAGTCCTTAAGCTCATAAAACTAGCGTTAGTAAACACACACAAAAAAGGTTAACTATTTCAGTTTAGTTAACCTTTTAATCCCTAAAGGCACAATACAATGCCCGAGCTCCCGCTTACCTGCCATACATAACCAATTGAGTTTGGAATGTTTGGCAATCGTTGAAATCGCCAAACACGAGATCCCATTCATTAACATTGTGAGCTTATTTGGGCATTCTCTGACATCAGTTCAAACTTTAATCCAGAGTGCCCCCTATTGATTCATAGTTTAAGCAGTTAAACAATAAATACGCGTTAACAGCTGCTGTGGCGGTGTCGACTTCGCATCATTCAAATATTCTTCAAAAGGCGGAAAATCCTTAAGTTGATAGTCACTTTGTGGCAAATATTCACCAAATAACCAATCATAGGGTTTTTCTAGCTCTGGGTAATCACCTTTAAACAATAATGACACCGCATTAGATGAGGGGATATTGACCAGTTCAAATTGATGCTGCTCGGGTATTTTATTTACATCAATTGAAATGCATGCCTTTGCGGTGAGTTTATCTTGATCAACTGTTTTCGGGTCATCATAGTAAATACCGAAAAAGCGCGTGTCAGCATCAATGAGGCCGAGCTTACTTGCCATCACTGATAACTTGTCAAATGCTTGGCCAATTTTCATATAATCACCTTTGTGCTCAATAGCAATTAACGTCATTGATGGCACAGTGTGTTGTTCAACCTGATACATAGTGGTGTACTCCTTGTTAGACTTTGGATAAAGCAAAGCTACCTTCTCATCAACTCGCGTTACTCGGTATTGGTGAGGTGTTTCACCATAGTATTTACTAAACGCACGGTTAAATGCTTCAACACTGCCATAACCAACCTGTTTTGCAATTTGATGCTGAGTTAAGTTGCTTCGCAATAAAAGAGCCGCGGCCTTTAATAGTCTCATTCTGCGCACTGTTGTATTAATCGTTTCGCCAGCAAATTCACGATATATACGATGAAAATGATAACTCGACATACAAGCAACATCAGCCAATGCATTCACATCTAATTCACCATTCACATGCTCATAGATATAGTCAATAACATTGAGCAATCGGTGCTCATACTGATTTTTTGTGACGATTTTATGCTTCATTACTTTTCACTTTCAGTGCGTTGAGTCAGCTAAAACGCTGCGACAAACATAGAGTACTTGATATCAAATTGATAATGTTTGCGAACTTTTACTGATTCGCCAATAGCTTTCTAAACACAGCCCCAGTTATCGACAATAGGCAATAAAAGACCTATTCGTAGACTTTAATGGGCAATAACATGTTTTTTAGCAAGAAAAATAGAAAATAATGAATTGACTCTATTCACTTCTTTCAATAAAGCATTGCATTTCTTAATAGCACTAATAGCATCAGCCAATTTGGTTCAATATTTTGATTGTGGGCGAAATTACCAAAGAAACCCAACGGTACGCTTTGCAGAGCCTACCACCGCTGTTTTGAATAGTATTGGGTTACACGAGTATTAAGCAATAGCACCCATGTTTGCCACTAACTTGATCGTAATATGATGTAATAAAATCCCCGTCAGCTTCACCTAAACTTTTTCTTGCAGTACAGATTGATGTCTGTACTCGTTTCGTTACCAATATAAGATTAAGGACATAATTATGTTAGTAAATAAAGTTTATAAAGTTGCATTTATCGTTACATTGTTATTTTTGGCTGCAGCTAAAGCCTATGCAAATAGTAACGGTGTAAACTGGCAAATATGTGGGCAAGAATCCATTAATTCGGTCTGCGAAGTTGAGCAGGAATTAAAAGATATTTACACCCCAATCACTATTAGATATGGCGCCAACGGTCAGTATTTTTATAACGTTGTAAGTGGACAAGTTCAATTTCCTTGCAATAACACTGCATTTGGAGACCCCATACCAGGAGTCGTAAAAACATGTTCATATACTGCACAAAATATTTTTAATTTTAACAATACTTGGGAAATGCATAAGTGTTCCGACGAAGGACAAATATGTCACCTTCCAGCAAACAGTGACAACAGTATTTGGTGGACATTTTTCGGAGACTCGATACAAAGCCAATCAGGTTACTATACCCTGCATCAGGGCAGTGGTAGCTTTAACTGTGACAATAGTTACTTTCCTTGGAATCCAATAGGAGTCCAAAAAATATGCGCGTCTCAAAAAGAACCTGGCAGCTTTTTTGGTATGCAATTTCCGCATGAAAATAACAATCACTGGATTACGTGTGCCACAGAAGGCTTTGATTCTCAGTGCCAAATTTCAAGTGATAACTTAGTTATTTTAAGATACGGTAACTACACTGCAAACAATACAAACTGGGCTTACAGAATTGCAAAACTAGACAGCATAGCATGCAATACTCAACAGTTCGGTAATCGAGATCCAGCACCTGGCATCTTTAAAATTTGCCAGTATTTACAAATTCCGGGGCAAATAGATTAGCTTGAATGACAAGCAATTTTGCCGGCAGATATCAATTAAGTTGAGAACTGTATCAAAATTAAAGCCGAGTAACTTTTATGCTCGGCTTTTATGGTTGAAATTATAACGGCTCAAGGGGTTTTGCGTCGTACTACATACACGTAGATCTGGAGCGCAGCATACGGTTTTCCAATTCATTTTTCCGTTAAATTAGAGATTAGTACTCTCCAAACAACTCTTCTTGAGTATCATTTGAAAAATTCACGATACACCAGGCAATAGCACCATACTTAAACTTAATATGTACTTCCTCACCAGTAGTTAAAATATATACTTTGAATTGATTACTAGTACCTCTCAATTCAGTTGGGTGACCAACCGCGTCTAATAACTCTTGTTCACTCAATCCTATTTCTAAACTACGAAACTTATCTAAACAAACATCGACAGGAGAACCCGTTGGGATAAGAGGCGAAAATGTATCGGCTACGCCACGCAGAGTTATCGCATAAGGGATCAGTTCATCAGTCTTAACCTGCACACCTTCTAGGTTAATTGACATGTTTCCATCAAAAAAAGAGCCATCAACGTTGTCATTGGTAACATCCAATTCTATTCGCGAACAAATTAAGGAACGGGGTGAGTTTTCAATCTTTATAATATAATAACGATCTTTGTCCTGACCTTTTGAAACGAATCCATAGGTAACGGTTTCATTATTAGATCCGGTATCGTCTTCGATTGGAACAACCTTTGATATCTTGCCCACAACTCCCTTTCCATACTCCTCAACGAAATCGTAGACGTCAACTTCCATATCTGCCGCTAGTAACTCAACAATCATGATTGCATTTTTTTGAATCAAAAGATCAACAGTCGGTCTAAGCGTTGCGGAGCCTTCATCGTTGCTCGTTATTGCCCAATTGTCGAGAGCATTCAATCCCAATTCCATAATGTTCATATTTTTTCCCTAAGTCTTAGTTCATGTATATAAAACCATCAAACGTGGTAAGGCGATAAGCTCTCTGATTTTTTCTGCACCAAACCTGCCCGGTGAAGTCATCAGATAACTGCATAAAGAAACGACTAAAGTCTATGAAACTCTTACCATTAGAATAGCCTCTGGCATGGCTATCAGGATCTTCAATAAATAAATTAGAATCATCAAGTACAGCACCTATAAAAATATTATTTTCACTTTCCCTCACATAAGAGATCCGAGTATATATTTCTTCAAAAACAGTAATATTTTCATTGTCGATAGGGACAACATATTCGCCTGAAAATCTCGTATTTAGCCTGTTGATTAGTTCAGCTAGTGGCAGGTTACTTTCTGCTTTACTGTACAGGTTAAGTGCTGAGGTGAGAAACTTTCGATTTTCGAGATTCTTTATAGTTAACTTTAAAAACAAGCTATCATTAAAATTAGTTTTGTAGAATTCTTCCCAATAGTCCACTTTCACCTTATTACTTTTGTACTCTTTAACCTCGGCTAACTTAGCATCAACCTCTTCCTCTGAAACGAAATACTTCATTATGGTCTTATTCATCAAGCCGAACCATTCAAGCTCTGCAATTTTACTATGCCCTAGAGGATCATTTTCTCCATCCCAGGCAATAACATCTATCAAAATATCCTTTTTAGACTTCCCGTAGTATGTTTCGACTTCATTGCTATCGTAGAGATTTGCCCAAAATTGAAAACTCGGAATCTTTGTAAGCATGTTTAAAACCTGATCCCAGCCTTCTCCTCTAACTTGAAAGATTGCATAATTCCCTTTTACTTTCTTTTCTGTAATATCAAGCTGTATATCTTCAATAAATTCTGGTTTATCGTACTTTTTAGGTTTGAAATCGAATGCATTAAAAAATTCAGTTAATGAATCCCAAGTAAATAACCGACCAATTTCCTTAATATATCCCTTTAAGTCATCGTTTAATTTAACAACTAGGGTCCCAGAACTTTCACTCATTTAATTTTCCTTAATGATACGATTCCAACAACATGCGTTTGTTAAGCCATTATTCTTCAAACAAGGCTTGTAAACCTACCAGTTCATAAACTCCGTTGAATTCATCTTGGCTTTCAACGGCTCCGAATGTTTCTTCGAAGCTCTCTTCGCAAGACTCTTCATGTAATTCAAAAATAAGAATCGCAATGGTAAGCACCTTCTTATATTCTGCAAGAATTGACCCGAAGTACTCGCAATCTGCCATGATAGATATATTTTCGTACATTTTATTTTTAAAATATGTAATCGCTTGATGGTTATCCTTTACAGCCTTTAAGTTATGCAATCCATTAATGGCTTCGAGCCAGTCATTTTCAGGAAGCTCTTCATTAAGTGAAGCCTCATACTCAGTTCCAATAGCTATGATTGGATCGAGTAGGCTGCAATATATTGAAATTAGCTCTGATAAGTTACTTTCTTCAGACGCTTTTTGACACTCGTGATAAATTGGCGCTAGCACACCTTTATTTAATTTAGGTGCTTGCTCCCATTCATCGTCATCATCTTCATAAAAATCAAATGGAGAAGTTACAACATCGGTTTCTATATCATTAGCGTAAACTTTCCCTTCTTTATATGTTAACTTGATTGGCCAAGGTTCATCTTCTGGCGGTTCTTCATCATGCTGGAATGTACCTGTAATCTCTTCACAATATGGCGCTAGAAAATCAATAAACGCAACTGCAAATTCAAACCCCATAGAGCCAGTCACTGTGCCCATGGATATCGATTTACCTTTTATTTCAACTGATTCAAACTCAGCGGCAAAATCACCATAATATTCATTTGAAAGTAACGTTTGATATCGTTCTGCTGCATCGTCATCAATTCGACGCAGCGCATCTAATGCTGAGTCAATTTGATAGTCGTTTGCAAACTTCATAAAAGAAGCTAGATTTTTTTTAGTGCTCTCTTTTGATTCAATTTTTAGTGAAACATAGCATTCCATATTATTCTCCTCTTAAAACTTGATTTACCCGCCCAACTTGGGCCAATTAAGCCAAACATTCCTTCGCCAATGGATAACGAAACATCGTCAATAGCAAAAGCGCCAGTATCATAGTTTGTTTAATTTTTTGATTGTCTGAATATAAACCACTTAAATAAGGTTATTGTTGCCAAACCCAAACCCATAGTGAACAAAGCTAAACTATGTCGTTAGTTTAATAAGATAGATGTCATGATTTTGTGAAGGCAAATCAGAACAAACTAGAAGATGTTGTTTTTAGAGGTATTGATAATAAGTAGTGGAGCGCCAAAACTCTCGTGAGCTGCAGTACACCTAAACATAGCCATGTTCAAATATAATTGGGTATCTTTGAGAATTTTGTTATAAAGTAGTCGAGTGAATTTCAAGGTGGTCAAATATTGTCACTTACAAGCTCATCAACTGTTTAAATCGGCTAGAGTGCCTGCGAGAGACTTCGATTTCTTGTCCCTGCTTTAAAGTTATTAACAAGTTAGCATTTACGGCTAAATCAACTTGTTGAATATGTTGTAGGTTAATAATTTGCTGTCGATTAGCGCGAAAAAATAACGTTTGTGGTAAACGCGACTCCAATAAGTTGAGTGACTTTTTTAACAGAGGTTTATAGCGTTCGTAATGCACAAAGCAGTAATTACCACAACTTTCTATGAGGTAGATATTTTTTAAGGGTACAAAGTCGCATTGTTCCCCGTCTTTGAGAAAGACCGAGCTCTGAGCGTCTAATTGTGTAATAGGTGCAAGCTCGGAGTTGTTTTCATCACTGATATGTTTTTTTAACTTTTCAATGCTTACAGTCAACCTTTGTGGCTCTATGGGTTTAAGTAAATAATCAAAGACATCATATTCAAAAGAACGAATCGCATATTCGTCATAGGCGGTGGTGAAAATCAATTGCCCCTTGAAGTTAACAGCATCGAGTACTTCAAAGCCATTTTTGCTAGGCATTTGAATATCTAAAAACAGCACATCGGGTTGATGTTGTTTAATAAGCTGTATTCCCTCATCTGGGTCGCCAGTCTGTGCCACGATTTGTAGCTGGTCATATTCAGCTAACATGTTGGCAAGCTCGAGTCGAGCTAATCGTGAGTCTTCAATAATGATGGCTTTCATTTACTGTCCTTTGAAGAATGTTGTGACGATGGAAGAGGAATAACAATTTTGGCAATCACTTTACCTTGTTGCTCAAGTAACTCAAAATGTGCAGCCCCCGCATACTGTAGCTCTAGCCTTTGCTTAATATTATTCAGGCCAATATTGGTTAAGCTTGCAGAGGCTGTTTTCGACGTTAAGTTGCCGGGGTTACTTACCAATATAATCAAAGTATCAGCTTGCGCTTCAATGTTTAGACCTAATTCACCGCCGCCTTTCACGTGGCTAATGCCATGTTTTATGGCGTTTTCAACCAACATTTGAATGACCATTGGAGGAATAGGTGTTTGCAGTAAGTCGTCGTCAATGTTTGTCGTGAAGTTTAACCTCTCTTCATATTGAATGCCTGAAAGAGCAACAAATTCCTTAATAACCTTTAACTCTTGCTCAAGCGGTATAAATATTTGTTTATCAGCATTTAGGGAATGACGAATAATATTAGATAACTGGATAATACTTGCTCTGGCATGAGGGATGTCTTCTAACATCAGCGCTCGAATATTATTGAGACTATTAAACATAAAATGTGGGTTTATTTGCCCAATAAGCGTATTAAGTTGGGCTTCTTTGAGCGCCAGCTGCAAACTAAACTTCTCGCGTTCGACCTGTTGCCAACGTTGTAATGACTGTACGCCTATATAAATACAACTCCATATTAACACTATAGGAAACATACCAATCACATTGCTAATAATATTGGCGGATGACAAGGCCGAGTCATAAAAAGGGTTTGAACTATGAATAACTGAAATAAGCCCAAGCATCCCGAGTGTTAACACAATTGTGGTGAGCAAAGAGCATACCAGTACAGGTAAGATCATATGAGCGATCTTTTTTTCTATTATTTTGTATTTTAAGTAGGCTAATCTCAGCCCTAAAGTGCATAGCCCGCCAACTAAAAAGAGCACGATACTATTAATAATTAACGCAGTTAGGTGTACGTTCTCGCTAAAAATGCGCAGTACAAAGTTGGTTAATGCTAAAAACAACCAACCGATAAACTGGCATTGCCAAAATTGCTTTTTATGAGATAGAAAGTGCATTGTTTTTATTCTTTATTAGATGAAAAGCACACCACTGTGTGCTTTTTACATATTACCAAGCCCACAGTGCCAAGCCAATATAGTTATTTGTGGCAAAGTAAATGGTTGATAGCATAAATAATGCGCTGCTCAGAGGCATAAATACTCTCGCAAATTTACTCGACTCTTGTTTTTTATATTTATAGGTTGTCCAAACGCTCGCTATTGAGAAAACAGCAAATAGCCAAGTGCATACATAAATAGTCGTATTAGCAAAGTTTTTATCAGCAATGTTCAACCAAGTTATTTGCGTTATGGCAATGAGCACCATAACTAAACTCGCAAGTGCAGCAAACGGCATTGCACGCATAGCCACTAACCCTTTTTTGCTGAGCTTGCCGCGAAAGGCGTTAAAAAGCCATACAGGTAAATACAACACCGTTACCGCCAAAGACAGGGCAAATAGTATGCTAAGAATCAAAGGTATCCATGCAGATAGTAACGATGTTTCTACCCAAAATTGCCCGTCTGTGACCAATACCTTGCCGTATTGTGAGTGCTCGATAAAAATAGAGTTAGCAATCGATGAACCTTTCTCGGCAAATTGGTTATCGCCTAAGTGCAATAAGTTTAAAGAGTCAGCCGGCAGCAAAGGGGTCACACTCAAAGTTTCGTCTTGTTGAGATACATTCACGACATTAAATGGCCAAGTTATACCAGCTAAAATTTGGTTTCGATCAGAGTGTTGGCGGTAGTACCCTTCAATATCATTGTTTATCTTCACAGTTGAAACCGATGCGTGTTTGGTACTCGTTTGATGTAAATAAGCCATCAGCATTTTCGAAATTGCTCTGTAATCAATTGAACTCGTATTTACCATTAATACATAACCAATATTGAGTTCACGAGAATAAGCAAATGCTGTGATAAATTCACCTACGCCACCATTGTGCCCAATCCATAAGTTACCGTCTCTATCTGATTGGTATAATCCTAAGCCGTAACCAAAATTTAAGCCATGCTGTGCTGCCAGCGTCGATTGCGGCTGTTCCATTTGCGCGAGAGTCTTAGATGAGATAAACGCAATATCGTTATGCTTCTCTGTGTTAAGTAAATATCTGCCAAACTTTGCCAGCTCTATCGCTGGAATTGTTAAATTGCCTGCTGATCTCAGATAGATACCATGATTAGGCACGGCTTCTTCGTTATTAAACCCTTGACTTAATTGTTGATTGGCATTGGCTTTATAACCAAACTGGGTATTTTGAATGTCTAGCGGCATCAATATATTTTGGCTAATGTACTCAGAAAACGGCTGCTGAGTCACTTTTTCAATTAAGTAACCTAAAATGCCGTAACCAGGATTAGCGTATGAATGGCGAGTACCGGGCTGCCAACGCACGTATAGGGCGCTGCTATCGCGATTAATTGACTCTAGCAAAGACAATTGTTGCCCACTTAAGTTATACATATTTTTAAAATGCATGTCATCAAATCCCGCTGTGTGCTCCAGTAAATGAACCACTCTTACGGGATGTGTGTCTTGCCAACGATTTTTTATGGCGATTTCTGGGGCGAAATCGCTCAGTTTTGTTTGAAGGTCAAAATACCCTTGAGCAATCAACTGCATTATTGCCAAAGCGACAAAAGGTTTAGTGGTTGAGCCCGCGCGAAACAAGGTATTTTCATCTACTTTTACCTCGGGTGTTTTACTGCTCAAGCCGTGGTAATACTCAACTTGTGTTCCTTCTCCATCAAATATAACTAGCTGTGCACCTACAACTTTTTGCTCGTCTAACAGGTTTGCAAACTCACTTTTAAATTGCTCTGGCGTTGAGGGTTGCTTTGCTTGCGTTACAGCCGCTGCCCAACCACTACACAGTGCAAAGCATAGGGCTAATAATGTTGTAATTCTCATTGAATTCTCCTATTTATTGTATGCCCATAGCATAAATATTTTTCTATAATGGTGTTGCAAAAGTACAGCAGTGGTAGAAAACGTGGATAAATGGTGCTGTGCTTTTTTAAAGTGAAAAGGATGCATATACGACTACGCATATTGCCCCACTTTTCCACCAGCCCATTGCCTTTAAATAACCTCAATTACATTTGAATGAATTGAATTAACAAAGCTAGTTCCTTAGATTTTATAAATGACCACCCAACTATAAATTACTTTCGGTAGCATGGTAAAACCCAGCTCAAACACTTAATTGTTCTCAATTACCTAGTAGTCCATGCTGTAAACCTGATTTATCCAAATTAAAAGCAGGTATTAGTGTAATTTCAATAGGTAAAGTCAATTTAAACGCATAAGAAAGCCACGCTAAGTCGCGTGCGAATGATTATGTAGGGTAATAATTAGCTAAGCGAGTAATTTTTCGCAATTGGCTAGGTTTGGCCTTCGTTTTAGTTCGAGGTGTTCTTTATAAGATTGTAACGATTCTGAGTGGCCGACAGCACCATGAAAAACCTTTGTAAATTTAGTGGTCAATTTTAACCAGTTTTCAGGTTCGATGTTTAATCGCGTTAAAATCGGTTGCTCGGAGTTGTTTATATAGCCGCGTTTATCTTCTCGTATACAGCGCCCTGTGAGTTCAACGAGTTCTAGATATGATTGCAGTTCAAATGGCAACCCTTTTGGCATGTGCTTTCTGGGGTGACCAACAAAACGAGCAAGGTTCTTAGGTTGTTTACCCTCTTTTGCTGACTTAATTCGTTTTTTAACACTCGTGAAGTCGGATGATTCGGGTGTTGTTGCCATTTTTGCGCGTATTGGGTTTAGGTCTACATAGGCTAAGCAAGCAGCTAGTGCAGCAGTATCAAGTAATGCCTGTGACTTGAAGCGACCTTCCCAGAATCGCCCAGTACAACCGTCCTCCTTATTCGCTTGGCGTGCGATACTTTCATTTAACGTACGCATAAACCAACTAATACTGTACAGGCGTTTCCTATATTCTTTTATTGTAAGTTTAAGAGAATCTTGCTCTGCTGAGTCAAGCTTGTCACCCTGTATAAATTTATGGGTAACTAACGTACCTTTAAAGCCTTTATGCCAACGTAAAACAATTGCTTTATCATTGAGTCGTTTCACTTTTTTAGCATCAACATGCAACACAATATGCGTGTGGTTGCTCATCACTGCATATGCACATACATCAATACAAAAAATGTTTGTCAGGGCTAATAACTTTGATTCGACCCACTCACGGCGATGTTCATAGCTTTTACCTGTTACACTATCTTCGCCACACAAAAATGCACGACGAACACAGCGTGAAATACAGTGATAATAAGGTGTATCAACCAAGCTCACCTGTTTACTACGTGCAGTTGCCATAACAAAAACCCATTTTAGGAACAATTAATACTTAAGCCTAGTCGAGAGGCCACGTCTGTTCAAATATGGTTGGGTGTCTGCGATAATTGTTTGCGATAATTGTTATCGACAACTAACATGATCGGAACTTTAATTTCACTAAATGAAAATTAAACATAAAGTCTAGGCAACGGTTCCAAAAGCACATTTAATTAAGTTGGCGCTTCTGGTATTTGTTAAGTTTTAAAAACAATTGATTGATTAATTGTATGATTTACCGACGACACCCAACTTTAAATGACTTTCATTGGCATTCCACGTTCAAGCAAGAAGTGCAACAGCTATTTCATTACAACTTTCAAAGGGAGTCTTTTATAATTTCACCTATAGCTTGATACTCTTTACCACTTGTATTGCGTAGCAATAAGTTAGCAAGGCTCAAATGTACTTTTTGGAGCGGGAGGTAATGGAACTGGAGGGCTTATCGCATGTCCTTGTTCATTTTCATCAAGTAATACGTCAATGAAGCCATCAGTTCCTACATTCTTAACAATTCCTTTGCATCCCGCAGGGTAAACCCCTACGGCACGTAATAGTTTTACTCTATCCCTTTTAAACATAATTATTCACCTCTTTATTCAACCTTAGTCTGCGACACCAATTTTTCCTGTGCTTTGAAAAATTCTATAATCCGCTTACTTAGCGCATTTATTTCTGCTTGATCATTGTTATCATTTGCATCTTTTGGTGTTAGTTCTGAAAGCTGACGAAGATAGCTATCTATATTTCCTTCAATGGCGTCAACGCTTCTTAGGTAAATCTGTTTTTGAGCGTTAATCTTAGCTTTTTTAATAACTAAGGTATCAGTTTGCTGCTGAAACGTTGTATTATCCGTCTTGTTGATTTGCTCTCCCGTTTGGGTTGCTGAAACTAATGGCACTCCCGTTGAAGCGCCAGCGATCTGAATAGCCGCATCTGCAACGGCTCTCGACACCTGCAATTGCGCCTGAACGAGAGCAGCAGGATTATTTGTAGCCTCCTGAACTCGGTATTTTATTGGTGAATCTCTCACCACAACAACACCTGCATTACCTTCTGCATAAAAATGTGTTTCGCTAAATTTTGTATTCCAGTTTTCAGCATTCTTGGGGTCAGTAACGACACGCCATACCGGGCTACTAGCATTTTGCAGTCTATCAAGCTGCGAATTTAGTAAATCTATGTGTCGCAGCATATTGCTTTCTTCTTTGGCAGGTAAAATATAGACCCTTGGATTCTTCATCATGCTATTAACTAATGTCGCAGTGTCATTGTTATTAACGATAAAGGAAAAGCCTGTTTTAATATCGCTCCTTAACTTCAATAGATCAGAATCTTGATCAAATTGAATAAATTGTTGCGCTACACTATGAAGTTCTTGTCTTAAACTATTCCTATATCTCGGATTCAAATACGTTTGGAAATCATCACTCTCAAGAAGTTCTTGTATCATACCCCAACGGTTTTTCGTCGATATATAAAACTCATGTTCTTGGTCGTTTACTAAGACATCAAGCGCTTGAAATACTCTTGAAATTTCAACACTCAACGTTTGTTGTAAACGATGCTGCCGTTGAATCTGACCTATATAATTGCTGTCAGTAAAATCTATTTCACTCAGTTCGCTTGGCAACATTGCATTTAGTCTGTCATAAGTACTATGTGCTTGCTTCAAACGCAATATAACCTCACTTTTTGCTTCTTCAATGCTTCTTTGATAGCTCATCAATCTATTTTTCAATGGATTCATTGCGTCTGCTTGGTTCGATTGTACAACAGCGCTATACTCCAATTTCCGTTTTTTAGTTTCTACTTCTCCTTGTGCCATCCAATAGTTAAAGAACATGTCGTAAGAAATCTGTGCTAGCTCTAGTTGTTTGCTTGTTAAAGGGTCAAGTTCATGCTGTATCCAGTTCAAATAGACTTTGGCGAGCTTTGTATCGTCCTGAGTAAGTATATTTTTGAATAAAGGATCGTCTTTATAGATCGATAGCTCCATTTTTAAACTTGAGTTGGCACAGCTAGCCAATAAAATCACGACGAACAAGGGGAATATTTTCGCAAACAGCCTATTAATCATTGCACTACCCCTTTTAAGTAGACTTTCAGTATTGCAAGCTGTTCAGCCATAATAGTTTTGTTTACGTCATTGTTGGCGTCTTTACCTGCTTCCATGCTTTGGACCGATTGCTGTATCTGTTGACGAATACTTTCACCGATTACCTGAAGCGTTGCTTCCTTTTCAGCAACTTCATTTCGAGTTCTCTGAGATGTTACTTGTGCTAATTTGCTCACTGCCAGCGCAGTCTGATCGCTTTCAGCAAAATTCTTAATGTTTCCAATAACTGTATCAGGATTTGAAGAAAGTACGAATACCATCTTGCTATCACTATTACGAATCACCGTGTTTTTGGCGGGATTGAACTCTATTATTCTTGTGTGGTTTGGTAGACCAACATTCAATGAAGGGTATGCTAGAATTTTACGCCTAGCATTCAATGCTCTCAGTATATCTTCGTCGGAGGATTCTTTATTTTTAGCAATATTCAGGTACTCTTGAGTGGTATGTAAAGTGGCATCACGAATTTGAGCTTTAAGCGTTTCCTGGAATTGCAGATCAGCATTTCCACTATTGTCATTGACAGCTCCAAAGGCTCTATCTACTGCATGTGCTGGAAAGAAACCCTCTCTATATTTTGCATCACCCAATACAGATTTTGCTTCGATCTTTAAACGGTAAACATTGGTGTTAGTTTCATCTTCTACAGCATAATAGTATGTTTCCTTCACTTTCATTGTGCCGCAACCGGTTAGCATTAGCGCTAGTAAAGAACAATATACCATTTTACATTTGTTCAATCTCATCATGTAACTCCCTTTATCACCCTAGGCAAATAATGACCTATTTCACTTTTGAGAGCAACCTCTAATCTGCTTTAATAAGACAGGAAACTTTGATAAAAGATTTATCAATAACACCCAACTTTAATTCGCATAGTAAAACCCGCCACGTTCAAATATGGTTGGGTGTCTTTGATAATTGTCTCAACTTATCGACTAATTTCTGAAAAGGAATGAAGTCAGGATCAACGCACTGAGCGGGTAAATTTACTTGCAGTTGTTTACTGGTAAGAACATCTTTAATAAATTGTTTGATACTTGAGAATGAATGAGTTCTGAATCTTATCGTTTTCATTTTTAATACCTATTAACTTTACTATTTAAAAGTAATAGAAGTGAATAACAATTAAATCAAGTCAAAAATCATATTAAACCATTGTTTTTAAAGGATTTAATAAACATTATAATATATATTTATTTTAATGTTTATTAAATATGAATATTACTAACCCACTAATTTAAATGGTTAATTTTGTTGAAACTAAATAGCTAAACTAAGTTGTTATTAATAGGAATAGTGACTTTAAGGCAATTAATTAGCTACAACAAAGTCAGTGATAATTGCTTGCCCTAGAGCTGTTTGGGAAAAAGCGTTCAATCTCTCTTAAAGTTACTAAAACATTAGAGCTGCCAAAATACTCCGCTATCCGCCAGCAATCGACATTCACATTCGTATTTTTACAAAAGTAAGTTTTTCTTGGGTTACCGCCTTTGCTCAGCATTTTGTTAAATAAGTCTGTTTCATCCAGTTCTGCCGCCAGCATCAGTGGGGTATAACCTTTGACGGGAGCAGCATGTTCAGCGTTAACATCTGCACCAGCTTCAATTAACCGATTCGCAATCAATCTCATTTTTACAATGTCGATTCTATTGTCTAGCTCTCCTGACATAAAACTAGTTAGCAAACCTACAATTTGTCGAAATTTAGGATCTGAGTTTTGAGCTGACAGAAACTCTAGCTGATCTTCCAAAGTGAAGCCCGTCATACCTGAGTTCACCCTCCTAATCGAGTTTAAAACTTCAGGAGTCAGCTCCATTTGAAGAGTACTATCCCAATACCCCTTCGGGTCCTTAGCTATGCCAATCATCTTTATACAAGCATTCAAAGCGGTTTGATTGTCAGTTAAACCTCTTTGATTAGCATTTGCTCCCATTTCCAAAACCTTTTCAACTATATCAGGTCTTCCAGATTGAACTGCTGATATAAGAGGTAATAGCCGCTTTTTGTCAGTACAACGATTCATAGCTTCTTCGCTGTGCGGGTGTCCTGACAATAGATGGAATAGAGAATCGTCTAAAGACCTAAACGGCACCTCCCTTAAGTTTAAAGCCTCCAAAGCCATCAAAATTGCAGTATCTCCTGAGCTACTGGTCAAATTAACATTAGCACCCTGCTTTAAAAGCTTTTCAACAACATCATTTTTTTCCAACTCAGCAAACCAAACCAGTTGAGGGTATGTTTTCTTCCAAACTTCACCGATTTTCAACTTTCTATTGGGGTGTCGATAATCTGGTTTTATCTCATCAATATCTGTAACAATATTGATTCCAATATTAGCCTCGATTTCTGGGACATTGGCCTCAGGAAACATACCTTCTTTTGGGAAAACTCGATAAAGTGAGGCTCTCCAACTTTGTACTTCCCAGTCTTCGATTATATCTGAGAACTTATTTGATGAGTCATTATGTTGGACTGAAGGGATATCATAGTTAAACATCAACAATGCATTCTTTAAGTGTTTTAAAAAGACTTTATCGGGTTTTTCTTGGCTTGCCGCAATAACAATTGCCTCTTCAATTATATACTTTTGATTAATACCTGCTCTGTATAAACACTCCTCAAATCCTAACTTATAAAGCGCATTAGCTTCTTCAAGCTTACCATTCAAGACATACATCCTAGCCTTATGCCAGTGTACCCAATATGCAAAGTGAGATTTATGCTCTTCGGCAGATAGTTGTTGCTCAAGTTTATCTATTGCGGCTTTAAAATACTCAAATTGTCCTCCGTTTTTAACAATAGTTCGCTTCAAACCCTGTTGAATTTCTCCGACCAATGGCAGTATATAACTAATTCTGTCCTTGTAGCCTTTTTGATGTGATTGAACTAGCTGACTAAAATTAAAGGTAGGCTTTGCTCCCCACAGCAACAATCGACATTCCTCTAACAACAAAGAACTGCCTTCTTCCTTAGTTGTTCGATCCATAATTGACGCAATAAAAAGCAGTACTCTCACTTTTTGCCAGTCAATTTGTTCAGGCCAAGGACCTTGTGACCATGTTTGTAGGAAGAGTAAAGATTGAATGTTTGGTTTATGCTCTCCATCTTTCCAAGCTTTAACTTTTGCTTTGTTTTCTTTTTCTAAAGAATTGTAATAATGTTCCCAACCCCGATCATTTTCGTCTAACCAAGCAAGTATTTGTGATGTACAGGTTTCTTGAAAGGAAAAGAAAGCGACTGTTAATGGCTTTTTGCTTGAAACTAATCTCAACACACTCTCGATAGTATTTACGACGTGTTTGCTTAGTAACGTCTTACAAAGAGCAATGCCTATTTCTGATCGAGATAGTCCATCAGCATAAATATTTGATACATGATTCGTGTATTCCGTTAAATATGCATGAAAGCCTTGTTTGAATATTGTACTGATTTCATTACCGAATGTTTTGGATAAGTAATCGAAAATCTCATTCGAAAATTCATTCAGCAAGCGATAATCGGCGGCTTTATCTTTGGCTTTATCATCAAGATGCTTATTACCAGCTTTTACACCCAAAACCTTTGCAAAGGTTCTCAAAGTCTCTATTTGAGTTGGATACGGAAAATCAGACATAATAATTGCGCTCCCTGCAAAGAATGGTTCGAATGTTGTTGGAAAAATTTTTAAATGCTCTTCTATCACTTGGTGAAGAAGGTACTGTTATTTTCTTTCCATATGGGGTTATCAAGGCCCCGTGCTTTTTTCTGTTAATAAATCGCCAGCCTATTTTACACATTCTGCTAACTAATTTATTTATATCTTTATCACTACTGTATTTTTTCATAGACAGATAGAGGACGTCTAAGACGCCCTCGCTTCCTTCTTATTTGCCACCTTTTGTTGGCGCATTACCACGACCACCACCAGACTTATTCCCTGTTGTACTAGGCCAGTTCCCACCCGGTCCCGGATGTGAAGAAGGGCCACGACCGTTACCAGAGCTTTGATTTGAATTATTTGATGCTGTTACTAATGACATTGTTAATTACCTTATGTTTTCCGTCCGAAATTAGACGGACTCAACTTTAACGAAGAACTTGGATTTTCGCGGTAATCTACATGGCGGAAAAAATTATCTTTTTTACAAAACCATTAAAAACAATAGGTTAAAACAAATCAGTATAAAAACTTGGGATTACTTCCATGGTTTGAATAAAGTTTTAATTGTTTTTTTTCTACTATAAGATTTCGATAATGTTAGGAGAGAAAACAAATGAATACAGTTGTTTCAGACTGGCAGGTAGTTTCGATAATTGAAGAGGGCGAACTTATTGGCAAAGTTCTTTGGTGCATATGTATTGATGACAGTACATGTCGCTTCAGTAAAGGAGATTATATTTGTACGTCTCAAATTTTAGAAGTTAATACAAACACTAGAATAATTAAAACAGCCAGTGGTAGTTTATACCAATTATTAGGAAAAGGAGAAAAAGACGAAATTGAGTTTAAAGATTTCGAGCTACTTCGAAATGGATTTAGCCCTAGTCAAATACATTTCATGAACTCAATTACGGGCAAATATCAACATTAATATAGATATGCTATCGCTGTATGATAGAAGTACCTATCTGGTAAAAGGGTTCCTGTTTACACCAGATAGGCTTGCTTCTAATAGGAGCTACTCTATGAGTCAGCGGCAACACCATCGATCCAGTCACAGGTTATGTCTGGGTGTGAATTCAGTGCTTCGGCTATTTTTTCAAAGGCTTTTTCTCGATCAATTTCTCGAACTGTAATTAAGCCATTGGTGGGCTGATATTCTCTAGCCTCTATCTGTACTAGGTGTTGTTGCTTTTTTCCAGTATTCGCTTCACTAAAGTTATCATTTAGCTTACTCATATTATTACCTTTTTATTATATTTTTAATGCTTCTCCATGAGGGTTATTCCACATAATAATCATGCGATAAGTAAAAAGGTAAATCTATACTAGTTTAAAAATATACTAATTTAGATAGCATGAATTTTAATTGACTATATAGCCCATACAAATAAAGAACATATAAAAAAATAGACAAACCGAAGTTTGTCTATTTTTAAATACAAATGTCTAATTTTTAAATACTAGACTACACACAAAAGATGTCGTACTCTAATAAAGTTTGTGAGTCGGGGTCACTAGTTATAAGGCTTACGTGCATCCAAAATTTGAATAAAGTTTGTGAATAGGTCGATGAGCCACATTAAATTACCTTACTTAAATTTAATGAAGTTTGTGACTAAACTCGATTTCTATTAATTGATTTATATGCTCGTTGGTAGAAAGCAGCAAAAGGCAAAAGTGATACAAACAGTACTTTGATGCACTTACTCAGAATAAAATCTTGTGCCTGTTTCACCTTTCTTTATTCTCTCAAGCCAGTCATGATAAACGTATGGCCTCAAATGAGGCTTTTTCCCTTTTCTTTGCTCTAGAAGCTTTTGTAAGCTATCAGCATTATCAGAAAATTCGAAAAAGTGGTTTTCCATATCATAATCAATATTTCTTTTAGTATTAACGAACTCACCAGTTGATAAAGCTATTGATGGTAAAAATAAATTTGATTTTTCATAACTGTGCCAAGATTTATTTTTGTTAGCTACTGCTGATAATCTTGCTAATTGAAAACCTTTTTCAGCAAACAATTCACATCCTAAATCATATTCACTTTCCCACATTGTGGCGAATCTTTGTTTCCATTTTTCAAGGTCTTGCCCCTCAAATAAAAACGTACCAAACAATCTATCTTCTAATTGTTTCTCAAAATTAGCATGAGTATCAACAGGATCTTTTTCGAAAGAAAACTTTAATACAATTAACATAAGGCAAAGTAAAGATGGGCGATTCATCCCTCTACGAAGCTCCATTTTCAAAGAACTAATTAGTGTGGGATCTGAACTTCTGAATAAACCATCAATATACTCCTCAGGGAAGGTAGACATCATGACAGGCATATTCAGAACAAGTTCACTGGCATAGTTTACAACCATTAACTTATGTCTAAACGACAACATGGGGAAAATTTGCTCAACGAAAGCGAGAATACACGTATATTCAGTTGAGTTTGATTCATGAAGTTTATCTGAATGATTTTCTTGTAAAAAACGTATTGAGACAATGTCCTCCCTTGTCTCATAAACATCTAGAGCGAATAACTGCTCCTGAGAGAAAGCATGTCCTTCTAGCACAGCAAGCATGCTCAATGGTGTTGAGTGAGTTAATAAAAATGACCTGCCGTCATTGTCATAATACTTAAATTGAACATGAACACCGTGTTCCTCATCATAAGATAAAACTGCTCGCATCTCTCGATAGGAGAAACTCTTAGTATCTAAATCTCTGTTTAAATCAGTATGCTGCTCTATTTCTGAATCATTTAGTGCAAAAACATCTACATAATTTCCTTCATTGTCGCTAGTTAGACAGTTATATAGTCTATAGCTGTATTCAATCCCCCATAAAGTAGATGTCGAATCTAAAAAATGTACTGCTTCATGAATAAACGTTTTATAGAATTCAATTTCATTAGATGTAAACGACTCTGCTACATTAGAATTTATAAGTTCGCTTGCTCTCGATGCACTAATACCTAGTTTATCGTTGTTCAGTTCAATAAGCTGAGTAAAAAAGTAGTAACGACCATAGTCTCCGCTATTGAATATAGTCTTGCTCATTTAGCAGCTCCTTGCGGCTTCGCTTCTCAATATTAAGCTATTTATCAATTGTCTGGGGATTTCAATAACATCACTCATATTCGCCCTTAAATTTCCTAGCATCTTGCTCTGTCACTTGAGTTAACAGCGGTTTCCCACCACCATGCTCATCTGACGCAGAATAAGTCAAAATCCAATACTCAGTCGTTAACTTGTTAAAATACAACTTTTCCCAACCTGAAGAATCAACCGCTAGCTCGGTAAGGTGTTTATTAATGAAACGATTGATTTCATCTATTCCAACCAATATCCGCATTATTTGTCCCTATCGCCAAAATAACGCTTAAACAATCTCGGACACAAAAACTGATTAGCAGCATCATCAAACAACCAATTTGAAGAATGCTGAATATGGCAGAACACTTGATCAATAAAGTAAGCCATTTCCTTCAAATATACTTTTGATTCTTTGTTTTTAAGCCCCTTAGAAATTCGAACTTGAATTAAGTCTTTGCGTACATTTTCATTCACCCTGAAATAAACTCTAACCCCTTCTTCAGAGTAATAATCGGTGCCAAATGCATCTCCTTCAATTTCCCATTCAGCTTTATGCATTTGCTTTTTAGTTGCCACCCCATTTATAAAACTTTTGGCAACTTTCATGTTTCTACTAAAGCTTTCCCCAGATCTAAAACGAGACAACTTTGCGCAACTTTCTAATAAGTATCTTTTTATTAAGTATTCTTTATTTTTATCTTTTTTAATTACTTCTAATTGTTTTAATACGTTCATATAAAAGGCATCTATTCGATGCGAGTTTGTTGTGTTGTATTGTGTTGTTCTACTTGTTCAGAATTAACTTCTAACCACTTTTGGCATTCATCCAGCAAATAACTAAGAAACTTCTGTTCAGCTTCATCTCTAGGAAGATCTTCATGGCAAATCAGCCTTGAACCGTCACGGCAATCCCAAACCTCTCGTAACCAACAAAACACCTGCTCAAGTTTCAAGTTACTGCCTAAATATTTGCCATCAGGTAGTTCCGTATCAATCTCATGATGAACATCCCAATATATGAAGTTCACACCTTCCATTAGGTCGATAGACCTTGATGAGATTCGCTTCATTATATCTTCGGTTACTAACCATGCAGCAGCTACTCTAGTTGGAACATTGATGTCCATTTCTTCCATAGCTTTGAGAAACAGTTCTGACGCTTCCGACATTATTGGATCTTTATCCATCTGTAAAAAGTTTATGCTGTCGGTGTATATTCCTTGATTTAGCCATGTATCCGCCAGCGTTACCAAATCAGTTGATGAGAGCAAACCTAGCTGAAAATAAGCAATTGCAATATCAGGAGGTAAAGGAAATATATTATTTGCATTCATTTAATTAATATCCATTTAATTAAACCTAGGTCTCTAGTTGCCACGGATAAGTAACATAGCCTTTATCTTGAAAAAACTGTTTAGTACTGTCGTTCCATTTATTGCTTCCAGACCATAATGAAATCACTTTAAGTGAACTAGGCCAGTCATTGTGTTTCAAAGTATCTAAATCCAATTTGGTCCTACTGACACTTAAGCGAAAAAGCTCTTTTTGTGAGGTTAGGTTTAGTATTTTTGATAGATTCTTACAGTTGCCAATGATTAGGCTCTTCAAACTTGCTTCGCTGAGGTCGATAAATTCTAACTTTGTCTGATCTTCAATATGCAAACACTCCAGATTCGGGAATTCTGCAAATGAAGGTAGCTTTTCGAATCCTCGGACTCGCAATATACGTAAGGTTTTTAGTGTAGGGATAGATAACTCATCAATATCGTCTCTTCCTCCCAACAATATCTCTAACTCTTCTAGTGCCAATGTTTCATTCAAAAATTCCAAAGACACCTTTCTGTTAATTTGACTTAGCTTAAGCTGTTTCAAAGTAGATATCGATTTTATAGATTCGATATTTTTTGTATGCCCAACAACGCTCAACTCTATGAGTGAAGTAGCATTTTCTAATGGTTTTAGATCGAGATTCTTTTTTCTGGTCTCAGAAATACTCAAATCTTTTAGACCAGCTAATTGAAGTTGGCTTAGAAAATCTTTGTCGGAAAACTCAAATACACCAAATGAAAGAACCTCAACATTCTTTAGCTGATATAGATGTTCGATGTTCTCGATTTCCGACAAACAATCAATAGACAAATTAACTACGTTAGGGATATAAGAAAGCCAAGTTGCATCAAAAGCACCAGAATAATGACCGTAAAACCTAACTTCTAATTTAGCTCCATATTTCAGGCATAAATCACCAACCTGCTTCAATAATTGTGAGTTGTATACTGGTTCACAGTATTGAATTACTGGATATTCACCACTATTAATAACATCTATTATTTCTTGTTCAACAATGTTGGCTGGGTCGTTTAGCCTATTAAATTTTTTAACCAATTCACTTTCCTTACAAAAACCAGTTATTTATTACAAGGGATCTGAAAATCTACATGATAGTGCTCATCGTGCCTTACCCATGAACGCTTCTTTGAAAACTGAATGTTCTCTTTCAGATAATCCGCATATTGAGTCTTAAATAAGTTAGGTTGTAACTTAGGGTCAAAAATCACGCGCCATAAATCATAGCCATGTTTAACAGACTGTTTGTGTAACGCTACAATGTGAGCGGCAAGCGCTTCATAATCAATAGACAAATTTTCATACTTATCTGACTCATTAAACTCGATGTCATATCCAAATTTGTTCAGTGGATGGGTTGGAAGGTGAGTTGATTTTCCTTTTGAGTCCATTACAGGTGTCATAAAATCCACAGATAAGCCGTTTTGGTGGGTCTTGTGAGGTTTGAACTTCCCTCCCTCTTCAAAGCCAGTTTCTGCATATTTGTATAACTTTTTGGGCTGCATAACCTCAAGATCAAAATATGCATCAACAACAATATCTCTCACTTTTGAATGAACATAAGTTCTACCAGCTAATCTTGCGATACTGCTATAACCGACATAATTATTGCCTTCATCAGGAAGCTGGACACCGTGTTCAAGCCTTCCTACCGATGTGGTTCCAAAACAAGTACTTTCCTTAGCGCCAACATTGAAACTAAATATGGTTAGAACACATAGGAAACTGGAAATTACTTTATTCACCATAATGCTGCTCCCACAATTTATTACTGAATCGATTGTTGGGGTCTAGCTTCTTCTTCAATTCAAAGAATTCTCCAGCTCTAGGGTACGCATTATGAAATTGCTCTGTCGTAGCGTGCAATTGGTATGGCAAATAATATGCTCCACCTTCAGAAATTACCACGTCAATCATTTCCCGACTCCACGCTTTAACCTCTTCCTTATGCTGTTCAGATGTTCCTTGGCGGTAATAGACAACAAAGGCAAACACCTCATTTCTTGCCCAAGCAAGTAGTGAGCCTGTATCAGGCAAAGCGTGGCGTATTGATACATTAAGCACATTTACATCATAAGCTTTAAAAATCGCTGACATTTTTGCAGAGAAACTATCAAACCTATCAATAGGAACAAAATATTCTCTCAAAACATAAGTTTCATCTTTTCTGCTTTTGGGTTCTAGTTCTCTAACATCATAACTAGCCTCATAGTTTCGCCATTGAACAGCTTCAGAAGAGTACTGAATAGGCTCAAAAATGTATTGTCTCATCCATTTACCAAGGTCAGTATCAGCAACAAACTTAGCTGCTTTAGGTTGCCACCAATAATCCTTGTTACGTGAAATCAATTTATCTTGAACTGTAAGAGGCTTTTCAGTGTTAACCCAGCTAACACTATTCACATGTGTATAATCTGGCGGATAAATATCAGCATTATGAAAAACGACACTTGGGTTGTTTTTTACATTCTGTTCAAAGAAAGTGGTGTATTTATCAATCGTCATGTAGTCAGTTTCCCGACCAACTTTTACATTTGGCACAAGCTCAAGAGTCGCCTCTGCGATAACACCAAGCCCCCCATATCCTCCGATGACACCAAAAAACACTTCAGAATTTTCATCTGGCGATGCATTTACAATTGAGCCATCTGCTAAAACAACTTTTATAGATTTAACTGATCTTATAATTGGCCCCTCGCCCATATAACGTCCATGCACATTAACACTCAAAGAACCACCAACGGTGAAGTTAGAGTATGACTGCATAATTTTTATAGAGAGATCTTCCGGATCAATAACATCTTGAATATCGCGCCAGCGAATACCACTTTGGACAGTAATTTCTTTGGAAGAGGGAGAAAACGAAATAACCTGATTAAATTCCCTCATATCTAAATGAAGATGATCTTCAAGTGCAATTTGACCACCTTGGCTAAACCGACCACCACCAATAGATACTTTCCCTTTTGTCGCACTTATCGCTTGCTGAATATCCACGATGGATTTGGGCGAGACTACTTTCGACACTTCGATAGGGTTAAGTTGAGTGACATCATTTACTAAATTAACGTTATCGGGAAGAGGTTCTGGATCTGGCGAAAAGTCCACCAAAACATAGGCTACAAGCAACAAAATTGATGTTAAGATTGCAACCACAATAATTGAAATACATTTTAAAACGTTCTTCCCTGCTGAGAACATAAAATCCCTTTATTTTTATAATTTTATTGAGCAGCTAGATTACCACTTTAATCTCAACTTTGTCCAAAACAGATGGATTTTAGCGCCTTGTTTAAGAAAAACATTTACCGAGTCCATGTTCGCAAAAAATATCGATAAAGCGACATCGATAGATGCCGTTTTATAAACTTAGAGCCACTCAAACTACTATGTTTTGTTAGAACCAACATAAGATGAACTCTTAGCTCTTTCTAATTGATGCTTTTTAGCAGCATCTTGCTCTTCCTTACTTTTGTAATCAGCTCTCAAAAAGTTAAAACTAGGCCCATCGTCAACGATTAACTCTTTAAGGTTACCTTTTCCGTTAAATTCATGTTTTTGATCAGTCATTTTAATTCTCCAGTTTTTTATATTGCTTGCGGGTTGGTAGATGTCGGTATAGCCAATTTTTGTCATGCTTAAAAAGCCACATGTAACTGGCGTTAAATTTTTTTTTTGAGTTGATTGCGTGTGTACCTAGGAAACTCCTTCACAGCTTTAGATAGTAACTTTCGATGAGTCATCTGTTTTGCTCTAAATCGCAGGTACTTGCGCAACTCAACAAGCTCAGGATGTTGCGTCAATACTTGTTCTATGGCACCTGTACTCAAGTTAAATCCTTTTGCAATGTCACCTGTTGGAACGCCCATCATGAGTTTGCGCAATATTGCTCTGCGGTCAGGTTCAAAAACTTTTGCTGCTCGACTTTTCACTTTTCCGCCACCAGCAACAACTTTCGATTTCACTGCTGTAACACTCAATTTCATCTGTTTAGCAATGTTCCGAAGGCTTTTGCCTTGTCTGAAAAGGTTTAAAATTAGCTTATTTTTTACAGTATTGTTTGTCCGCTCTCGTTTTACAGTATGAGAGTTAAAGTGCGACTCTAGCTCTTCGTTAGCACAATAATATTTTGATAAAAACGACTCTGGTGTAGAAAAGAGGTACGCCATCAAAGCCAAGTGCTTAGCTGGATGAAAGTGGCAATCATGGTAGTTGTAAAAAAGCTGGCACGGATAAGGATAGGTTTTGTTGGTTGTGAATAACGTTTGCCATGCAGCATGTTTCAATTCTGCGGCATAATGATCCTGCAAATCTTCTCTTAAACACTTCTGCCTAATCCTAAGACTCTTGCAAGCAAACTCTTTATTAAATAGCTCAAGGCGATAACAGTTTGTGAGCCGTTCATAATCAAACATATCAAAATCTGATTGAGTAAGTGCCCAGTGGCTAAAATTAGCAAAGTGGTTTGGAAGCAATACTGCGCTCTCTTTTAATTCACAGTGCTGTTGCGGTGGTAACGCCACATGTCTGCGCGTGACCTGAGTTTCCCTCAACTCTTGACCATGTACGGGGCAGATTATCAATCCATACATTTGATGCTTTCGATGCCAATACGCCACACCATATTGTTTCAAATCCTCATTTGCACACTCTAGGCAGTAGTACAAGCTCCCACCTGCTTTGACCCGGTTTGATGTAATACCCAACCACTTTTGCACGAACTCAACGTCACCAGTTAGCAGAGCCTGTTTGACCAACTGGTATTTGCTTTGACCTAGAAATGGTTTGAAGTAGTTTAAACTTGTGTGATTTTTTAAAAGTACATTTCGCTCTATGTTGAAGTTGTCTGAAATCCAAGGGATCAGGCTTGGAAATGGACTATTTATTTGACGATTGTCACTTCCCCAAAAGTCGTTTTGAGCAATTCTAATATGAGGATAACCACAAAAATATAATTGCCTTACAATAAAGCTTGTTAATGTTTCATCAGGAAATAAACCGCTATAGTCCACGGCAATCTCCTAGTAGGATATTTTCAACTTCACGCTGGGTATAAAACATGCGCAAGCTGGCAATGTAAGAAAGTGGAGGAAAATATTTTTCGCTATATATGAGAAGCAGCAAATTTATACAATGTGGGACTATAGGGCTATCATAGTTGTAGTCAATAAATTCAAAATATCTCTTATAATATCCATCCAGCACAAGATACTCTAAAGCGCTTTGAAACTCTTTCAGTCTAGAACGGTGATTTTTCAATAAGTGCTGTTTATTATCGGGCAGTGATAAAGCTCTTTTTAGAGCAATCTTGATTTCTATTAATCGACTTTGAGCCTTTGAAGTTAAAGCCCTAATCGATAATGATTCAAGCCACAACTCTTCTTCTGACAACTCCAGCGCATGGATTGGTATATTTTTATTACACAGAGGGCATCTATCATTTTTGGGAGGCAATACAAAATTTGCGAGCTTTGTTAAATGATAAACTTTACAAACGCAGCCATAATTCAACTCTATTAGATGAACTGGACACCTAAGTATTGAAGGCATTTGATGAGTAACATGCCAATACCTAGTCCCGAAATCTAACTTATCTTGCTCTACACACTACACTCTAGATATAATCTAGTTGATACGCCACTAGTTTCCTAGACACCTATTAGTTAGATAAAATGACTAAAAGAGAGGTGCTTATGAGCAGCAAA
>CANLRB010000010.1 GCA_947493455.1 uncultured Pseudoalteromonas sp.
TTTGCTTTTCAGCGTTGTGCTCCGTGTCGGTGGATGCGCATTATAGGGAAAACAAAACCAAGCGCAACCCCTTTTTTTAAGTTTTTTCAAAAAAACTTTGCACCTGGTTATTTACCCATCAATCGGTACAATTGGTTAACAACAATGATTGATTATCAACCGATATTTATAGATTTATATTGTATCGATCGCAAGCTTCCAATCCATTTTAGCCTGATACGCTATTTCTTGTTCCAATTCAGCAAGCATAAGTGGATGTTGGCCGAGCCAAATATGTGGAATTGATAAAACTAACGTTTCATTTTGTACAGCTAGCTTAATATCCGGTAAGACATCATCTTTACGGCGCATCGTTAAAATAACAGCCAGACGCAGAACTTTTAGTAAAAGCGTTGTTTGGGTTTCACATGCACCTAATTGATCACAAGCTTGTGGATCAATATCTGCTTTATGTTGTTCTACCAAAAATATCAATTGCTGTTTTTGCACCTGACTAAAACCGGGTGTGTCACTATTTTTTAATAAATAGCCGCCATGCTTTTGATAACTTTTATACTCAATAAGCAATCCCATTTCATGTAAACATGAGGCTGCATATAAAAGAGCAAGCTTTTGCTTACATTGCTCGCCATCATCCAATGCAATTTGGCTATAAAGTGACTTTGCAATTTCCGCTACTCGCTGAGCTTGAAATTGGTCAATATGATAACGGGTAATAAGGCTATTGATAGTTCGTGCACGAATATCGTCATGATGTAACTCTGGGATCATGCTATAAAGCACACCTTCACGCAGTGCACCACCTGCCAATCCCATTTTTTCGATTTCTAACGCTTCAAACAAAGCAATAAGAATCGATAACCCCGACGCAAACACTAAACGGCGTTCTTGTAACAAACCCGGCAATTCTAAATTATCAATCGTCTTATATAAGACAGCTTGGTGTTTAATTGCATTTAGCTTATCAAGAGTCAGCGCATCGTCTTGTCGTTGCGCTATCATAATTTCTTGAATCGCTTGCACTGTGCCTGACGCACCAGACACGCTTAACCAGCCTGCTTTTTTATATTCCTCTACAATAGGCGCTACAATTTTATGGGCCGCAGCAGTTGCCGCACTAAAATTGTCATGTGTAAGCAAGCCCCCTTGAAAGTACTTTTCAAGAAATGTCACACACCCCATGTTAAGGCTTTTATATAATAAAGGTGTAAAACGGTCGCCAATGACAACTTCAGTACTAGCACCACCAATATCAATAACAAGCTGCTTGCCCGTCGTTGATGAAGTGTGAGCAACGCCTTTGTATATCGTTTTCGCTTCTTCTTCACCACTTATAACGTTAACTTTATGATTTAAAATTAACTCTGCTTTTTCAATAAATTGCTTTGCATTTGATGCTAGACGTAATGTTGCGGTGGCAACAATTGTTTTATTTGCTGCTGGAATGTCTTGCAAACGCTCGGCAAATAATGAAAGACACTCCCATCCGCGCTGCATAGCTTCAAGACTCAACATATTGTTTTCGTCAAGTCCCGCAGCTAAACGAACCTTGCGTTTAACGCGACCAATAGTTTGCAGATCCCCTGCCACATTCTTTGCAATCAGCATATGGAAGCTATTTGAGCCTAAATCAATAACTGCAAACACTTTATTGTCTTGCTTATAAGCGTCGACCGCCATCTAACTACCTCTAGCTTCTATTGCGATTATATTGGCCGCCTTTACGCGCACCACCATTGCGATTGCGCTGTGAAGAATTTTGATGGCGACGTGGTTTACTAAACTTCGGCACAACTAAGTCGTCAAGTAGCGCTGATTTATCATACTGCGATAACGGAATGTTATGCGAAATATAGTCTTCAATCGGTTGTAAGTTATATGCATATTGCTCACATGCAAAACTAATCGCATGACCTGAAGCACCTGCGCGACCCGTACGGCCTATACGATGCACATAATCCTCACAATCATCTGGTAGATCAAAATTAAATACATGACTCACTTCTGGGATATGTAACCCGCGAGCAGCCACATCGGTTGCCACTAGAAAATCCAAGTTACCATCAGTAAACTGCTTTAATATCGACAAACGTTTTTTCTGATTCACATCGCCAGTCAGCAATCCAACGCGATGATTATCCGCTTTCATCCATTGATAAACTTTTTCGCACATATGCTTAGTATTTGAAAAAACAATCGCTTTGTCAGGCCATTCTTCTTCAATTAAGGTGAGAAGCAACGGAATCTTATCGTCCTGTGCGGTATGAAAGAGTTCTTCTTGAATACGGTGGTTTGTTTTTTGTTCTGGCTCAACATGTACATGTTCAGGGTTTGTCATGTGCTCAAATGCTAATTCCTGGACGCGATAAGACAATGTAGCTGAGAACAGTAAATTTAGTCGCTGCGATGCTTCTGGCATACGACGGAATAAATAGCGAATATCTTTTATAAAGCCAAGATCGAACATCCGATCCGCTTCATCGAGCACAACAACCTCTATTTCATTCAAACTATAACAGCCTTGCTTATATAGATCGATTAAGCGTCCTGTCGTGCCTATTAGTATATCGACACCTTTTTCTAGCTGTGCCTGTTGTTTTTCGTATTCTTCGCCACCATATACTAAACCAAGATTAAGATTACAGTGCGGCGCAAGTATTTTTGCGTCATTGTAAATCTGAACAGCAAGCTCCCTAGTTGGTGCCATAATTAAGGCTCTAGGGTGCTTAGTTTGTCCTTTGCTATTGTTTAGCAAGTGGTGGCAAGTCGCCGTTAAGAATGCGAGCGTTTTGCCCGTGCCGGTTTGTGCCTGCCCTGCGATGTCTCGTTTATCGAGAATATAAGGTAAGCATTTAGCTTGAATTGGGGTACAATAATCGAACCCTTTTTCGCTAAGCCCGGCAACCACTTCCGGCGCAATTTCAAAGTCGGCAAACTTTGTTTCGGTTAAATGTGTCTTATTCATAGCAATAAAGCATAACGCTTAAGCTTGCAATAAGAAACAATAGTGTTTAAATACGCACTAAATAAATTCGCTAAAAATAACGGAGAGCGTAATGAGCGATAAAATTATTCAATTGACAGATGACAGTTTTGACACCGATGTACTTAATGCTACGGGCCCAGTTTTAGTTGATTTTTGGGCTGAGTGGTGTGGTCCATGCAAAATGATCGCTCCAATCTTAGATGACGTTGCTGGCGAATTTGAAGGCCGTGTAACGATTGGTAAACTAAACATTGACCACAACTCAGCAACACCACCTAAGTTTGGTATTCGTGGTATTCCAACGTTATTATTGTTCAAAGACGGTCAAGTTGCTGCGACAAAAGTCGGTGCATTATCAAAAACTCAGTTAGTTGAGTTTTTAGAAAGCAATATTTAATTAATTGTTTTATAAGGAGGTTGAATTTTTCACCCTCCTTTTTTATTGATTATTTTTTATAAATACTGGACGCAGTAGAAAAGAGCTGCTAATTTATTACACCATATTTTATTCCTGTAATTATTCAACATTACTCTACTCAACAACTTTGAGATAAAACTTTAAAGAACCCACCAATATGCATTTACGCGAACTAAAGAATAAGCCAATTAACGAGCTTGTAAAGCTAGCCGAGTCAATGGGACTTGAAAATGTTGGCCGTTTAAGAAAACAAGACATCATCTTTGCCATTTTAAAATCACATGCGAAAAGCGGTGAAAATATCTACGGCGGCGGTGTGCTAGAAATTTTACAAGATGGTTTTGGATTTTTACGTTCATCAGAGGCGTCTTATTTAGCTGGACCTGATGATATTTATGTATCGCCAAGCCAAATTCGTCGTTTTTCTTTACGTACGGGTGATTCAATTGCTGGCTTAATTCGCCCACCTAAAGACGGTGAGCGCTACTTTGCACTATTGAAAGTAAACGAAGTTAATTTTGATAAGCCGGAAAATTCTCGCACTAAAATTTTATTCGAGAACTTAACGCCACTGCATGCAAACGATCGTTTGCGTATGGAGCGCGGTAACGGTAGTACTGAAGATATTACAACACGTGTTATTGACCTGTCTGCACCAATTGGTAAAGGCCAACGTGGTCTATTGGTTGCACCGCCTAAAGCGGGTAAAACAATGTTACTTCAAAACATTGCGCAATCTATCAGCTCAAATCACCCAGAGTGTGAATTACTTGTTCTGTTAATTGATGAGCGTCCGGAAGAAGTAACCGAAATGAAACGCCTAGTAAAAGGTGAAGTTGTTGCTTCAACGTTCGATGAGCCAGCTAGTCGTCACGTACAAGTAGCAGAAATGGTTATCGAAAAAGCAAAACGTTTAGTTGAACACAAAAAAGACGTTGTTATTCTGCTTGATTCGATTACACGACTTGCACGTGCATATAACACGGTTATTCCATCATCAGGTAAAGTATTAACAGGTGGTGTTGATGCCAATGCACTACATAAACCTAAGCGTTTCTTTGGTGCTGCTCGTAATGTGGAAGAAGGTGGTAGCTTAACGATTATCGCAACGGCACTTATCGATACTGGCTCTAAAATGGATGAAGTTATCTACGAAGAGTTTAAAGGTACCGGTAACATGGAACTGCACTTGAATCGTAAGATTGCTGAAAAGCGCGTCTTCCCTGCAATTGACTTTAATCGCTCTGGTACTCGTCGCGAAGAACTCCTCACCAAAGCAGATGAACTGCAAAAAATGTGGATTTTACGTAAGATAGTGCATGAAATGACCGAAATCGATGCGATGGAATTTTTAATCGATAAACTTGCGATGTGTAAAACCAATGACGAGTTTTTCGATTCAATGAAACGTAAATAATTAGCTTTAAAAAATTATTATAAAAACGCCGGTATTTACCGGCGTTTTTTTTACGTCTTAGAAAAAATGTTCTATAAATACAGATAACTTCCAAAAAATATAGAACCGTATGGATACTCAAAAGATATCGCTGCTCGCCTTGCTCTCCCTTGCTATAACAAGTACGCTCCTTTTTATTATGAGTAATGCAAGCAGTACCTGGCTCATTAGTAATATTGCTGTATCGACCGTCATCATTTTCATCGCCGTTTATATACAAAAAAATACGAATAGTGCTAAAGAAAAATATCTCAATCACCTCGCCCATTCGGTAAGTAATCCGACCAAAATAAATCTAAAGTTTCGCTATGGTTCTAATACGCAATCACTGCCAGAAGAATGTATTCAAATCGATAATTGGCTTGAATTGATGGATCATATTATGACTGAAGTCTATGCTTCATCAGCGCGACTGCACCCAATGGCCGATGAATTACGAGACACCTATACATCAATGACACAAAAAGCCACCATGCAACATAGCCATGGTGAAGTACTCGGACAATCAATGAATGCCATGATAGAGGTATCACGCAGCCTCGATGATAATCTAGAGAGTATTTACAGTGCTGTTAACTCGGCAACCTCGTCTGTAAAACAAACCCAAGTCGATACCAATAAGAGTAAAGACAGCTTAGTTAATTTAGCACAGCATATTGAGCAAACGAGTGAACAGCTCACCCAACTGAAGCAAGACAGCGATCAAATATCTTCAATTATTGAGGTTATTAACTCGATCGCCGAACAAACTAATTTACTTGCTCTTAATGCAGCGATAGAAGCGGCCCGGGCAGGCGAGCAAGGCCGCGGGTTTGCGGTTGTTGCCGATGAGGTTCGTAACTTAGCAGCTCGCACCAGCCAATCAACGCAAGAAGTCAGTGCAATGGTGGCAAAAATCCAAAATGGTACTGATTCGGTACATCAACTTATGTTACGTGCACACGAAGAAACAGAAACGACCGTGACCTTATCAAAAGAAGCGGCTCAAGAGGTCGATCATATTCAAACTTCGATGACGGATATTCATGGCTTGTCAGAACAGATACACCAACAGGTCAAACATCAAAAAGAAGTCTCTGATGAAGCGCAGACATCTGTTGATGCAATGATGGAACTCAACTCAGATGCATTGTCGAGTTCTCGGATCCAAGCTGTTTCCAGTGGCGACTTATATTCATTGGCAACGAGCTTAAAAGAAAAGCTAGAGATGTTTGATTTTAATGATATGCATTGGGATACGGAAACACGTGTTAAAGCTAAAAATGTGAACAATGACCAAGTAACAAATCAAAAAATTGATGCTTTGGGTGAAATTGATCTGTTTTAATCGCATCCTATATTGCTGCAAGCAGTTCAATACCTAATGTGAGTGCTCCAAAATCGAAACGATTAACTAGTAAAAAAATCAACAATTAGAACTGTCACTCAACAGCTCATTCAACTCTGATACTTGCGCATCTATAGCATCATGCTGTTGATTTTTTATATTTAGCTCTAAGCGCTGCGCAGTTCCTGCAACACTTTGAAACTCGAACATAGCCGCAGCCCCAGAAAGGCGATGTGCCCATTTGGCTAACCCCTCGATATCTTGACTATCATGCAACTGCTGCAACGTTTTTAGCTCATCGCTCCAAGTTGCTTTAAAGCGCACGCTCAGATCACTTAAATCTGGAAAATCAAAGTCATCTGCAGCTGGTTGAGCAGAGATATACTGACTCACGACATCTCGTAATAAGGTGCGTTCGATTGGTTTATTTAAATGCGCAGCAAAACCAACAGCAAGGTATTCAGCCACTTCGTGTTTCATGGCATTGGCCGTGAGCGCTACAATTGGTGTTTCTGGCATTACTTTATGAATATATTCTCGTGCCGTAAGTCCGTCTAGTTCAGGCATTTGAATATCCATCAGGATCAAATCCGGTTGATGTTCTAACGCAAGTTTAAATGCTTCCATCCCATTTTCTGCGACAATCACGTGCAAACCAAAGTTTTCTAAAATTCGCGCAACTAAACGGCGATTGTCAGGGTGATCTTCAGCTAACAGCACAGTTCCAGATACGTCCAGCTCACTATCACATAAAGAGCTGCTTGGGTTCAGTTGCGTGTCATCCAATTCAACCTCTAGTAGTGGTATCGATAAGGAGAAGGTACTCCCTACTCCTTGCTCACTACTAATAGAAATTTCTCCACCCAACTGCTGAGCGAGCTTTTGCGATAAACTTAAACCGAGGCCCGAGCCGCCAAAACGGCGCGAAATACTGCTATCTGCTTGTTTAAATGCTTCAAAGACCTCTTGCTGTTGCTGTACGCTTAATCCAATTCCACTATCCTTCACGTTAAATGAAACCATCTCATGTTGTATTTCAACACTTAAACTTACTTCACCTTTTGTTGTAAATTTAATGGCATTTGACAATAAGTTAATCAGAATTTGCTTTAAACGAAAACCATCACTTTCGATAGCGAATCGAGAGTCAACACTTTGATCAATGCATAAATCAAGACCTTTAGTGTGAGCCTGTTCAACAAACATATTTTCGAGCTCTAGTAACAAAGGCGATACGGCAACAGGTGCATTTTCTATCTCTAATTTACCCTGCTCTATTTTGGTTAAATCTAAAATATCGTTTAACAGCTCTAATAAGTGGTGGCCATTTTTATGAATAATCGAGACTTCGTGCTGTACGCCCGATGGTTCTACCTCACCATTTAAAATAGATTCCGCTTGCCCCAATACTGCGGTTAATGGTGTTCGAATTTCATGGCTCATATTAGCTAAAAATTGATCTTTAACGGTTGCAGCTTGTTTAAGTTGAGCCGTCGTTTCAGTCAATTCTTGGGTTCGTTTTTCGACTAACTCAGACAGTTTTATATTCGACTCACGCTCTAAGTTGCGACGATATACAACAAATAACACAAAAAAGATGATCAACAAGACAAGTGCCGTGACGTACTGCTTTAACTTAGCTTGTTCCGCTAAATTTAGTTGCCTAATTTGTTGTTGCTTTAATTCCGATAGCTGCTGATTCAAATCTTGGGTTTTAATTTGATTTTGTAAACTGGCAAGTTCCTGATTCTTTAGTTCATTTAGATAGCTATCTTTGTTTACTCGATACTTAGCTAAACTCTTGTAAATCAATTCACCATTACCTTCTCGTGCGGCCATTAAGGTTTCATATAACGAGATTTCTTGCTGTGTCTCTATGTCAGGATGCTCTTGCAAAAGGTTTGCAACCATAGTGATTTGCTCTTGTGCACGCTCAAAATCACTTTTCCACAAATGTAGTTTAGCGAGTGTAACGCCGGTATTCTTTAATAGTCTTAGATTATTCGTCACTTTGCCTAAGCGTTGTGCTTCAATCGCATTATTGATTGCCGCATCTTGATTTAGCATTGCAGTTTCTAATTCAGCGAGATTGTGCAATTGCGACGCCGCGTGATAGTTGTCTTGTTTCTCGCGGTAATAACTAAGCGAGCGCTGCATATGAAACTTTGCTTGTTCGTACTGTTTCATACTATATAAAGCGATACCGAGATCGCCGTCGATAATAGCAACACCCTCAAGATCATTTATTTCAAAATAGCCTTTAAGTGCCTCTTGATATATCGAGATTGCCTCATCAAATTCTTTAAGACGAATGTAAATATTCGCAATGTTACTTTGAATATCAATTAAATCGACCTTATCACCTTTTTCCAAATAAGTCTTTTTGGCCATCATCATATATTCAAGTGCCCGCTCAAAATCCGCCACATCGCCATACGCAAGACCTAAGTTACTCTGCACATGGGCGACTTCTACCAGCTCATTCGCTTGCAAATAAAAGTCAGCCGCCTCGGAGTAGTAATCAATTGCAACGCGAATATTGCCATTAAAATAGTGTAAAGCGCCGAGCAATTTGTTGGTGTATGCTTGTGCCGTGATGAGTTGTTTCTGTTCGGCAATTTGGAGTGCACGAGCTAACGTTTGCAGTGCTTTTTCAAACTCGTCTAACTGATACTGTTTACGTGCACTATGCTGTAAGATGGTTACATCGGCAACGTCGTCAAATTGTTCTAATAACTGTTGCTCAATGACTTTCAATTCGTCATACGATGTTGCTTGGTGAATTTTTTCAATACCATTTGTAAGCAGCTCATTTGCTTGTAACTTACCAAACGTAAAGCTCACCATAATTACAACAATTAACGTCCGTATCATTTTCTATCTTTTATATTTATTATAGAACTGACCCAATCATATCAGATGGTTAAAATACAACCTAGTTTTCATCACTATTTATTACTGTAAACACCATAAAAAACCATAATGGCATAAGCCCTTATTTTAAATTCCGCTATCATATTGCGTAATAAATTGCCGATTGTTCAGCGACAAGGTTATAATAACGCCATTCCAACTAGCAATGTATCTAAGCCCAAATAATGAAATATAAAGATCTTCGCGACTTTATCGAATTGCTCGAAAAACGGGGGCAACTAAAACGGATCACTCAAGAAATCGACACCTATTTAGAAATGACGGAAATCGCCGATAGAACACTCAGGGCTAAAGGTCCCGCACTTCTTTTTGAAAATCCCAAAGGGTTTGATACACCTGTTCTTGCTAATTTATTTGGTACACCCGAACGTGTTGCGCTCGGCATGGGTCAAGAAAATGTGAGCGAATTGCGAGAAGTTGGTAAACTACTTGCGCTGCTCAAAGAACCGGAACCGCCAAAAAGCATAAAAGAGGCACTCAATCAGCTACCTGTTTTTAAACAGGTTCTTAATATGCCAACCAAAGAGCTAAAAAAAGCACCTTGCCAAAAAGTCATATTGGAAGGTGATGACGTCGACTTAACTAAGTTACCGATTCAACATTGCTGGCCTGGCGATGCCGCGCCTTTGATTACTTGGGGTTTAACGGTTACTAAAGGACCATACAAAAAGCGCCAAAACTTAGGCATATATCGTCAACAACTGCTCGGCAAAAATAAAATTATTATGCGCTGGCTATCTCACCGAGGTGGTGCGCTTGATTTTCAAGAATGGTGCAAGGAACACCCTGGTGAGCCTTATCCGGTTTCGGTTGCATTAGGCGCTGATCCGGCAACGATTCTTGGCGCAGTCACCCCTGTCCCTGATACGCTTAGCGAATATGCATTTGCAGGCTTGCTCAGAGGTGGTAAAACCGAAGTTGTAAAATCAATTTCAAATGACTTACAAGTTCCAGCAAGCGCGGAGTATATTCTAGAGGGTTATATCTCACAGGACGAAAAAGCACCTGAGGGACCTTATGGCGATCACACTGGCTACTATAACGAAGTAGACGATTTTCCAGTTATGACGGTGACGCATATTACCCATCGTGAAAACCCGATTTACCACAGCACATATACGGGTCGGCCACCAGATGAACCGGCAATTTTGGGTGTCGCATTAAATGAAGTGTTCGTGCCTATTTTACAAAAGCAATTTCCAGAAATAGTCGACTTTTATCTTCCGCCCGAAGGTTGCTCATATCGTATGGCTGTCGTCACCATGAAAAAACAGTACCCAGGACATGCTAAACGCGTAATGCTTGGTGTGTGGTCTTTCTTGCGCCAGTTTATGTACACTAAATTTGTCATTGTGTGCGATGACGACGTGAATGCGCGGGACTGGAATGATGTGATATGGGCGATTACCACGCGTATGGATCCGGCTCGAGACACCACAATGATCGAGAATACCCCAATTGACTATTTGGATTTCGCTTCACCTGTTTCTGGGCTCGGCTCAAAAATGGGAATGGACGCAACCAACAAATGGCCAGGTGAAACAGATCGAGAATGGGGAGAACCCATTGTTATGGATGAAAAAGTTAAACAAAAAGTGGATCAAATATGGGATTCGCTTAATATTTTGCCAAGCAATAATGATTAATTGCTGTGCAGTTATCGTCGTGTAAAGGTTTAAACATGCAAATAGTAAACGCTGCCGTTGTCAGCATCACTCCACTGACAGAGTTTGTATATAAAGTGGAACTCAAACCAAATGAACCCGCTCAGTTTGAAGCAGGTCATTACTTACAGCTCGTTTTAGGTGAAAAAGACAAACGCGCTTTTTCAATTGCAAGTAAGCCGAGCCAAACAGAATTACTTGAGCTTCATATCGGTGCATCTGAAGAAAACGCCTATGCAATGCAGGCCTTAGAGCACCTTCAAGATCATCATAAAGCTGGAACTGAAGCGCTTATTGAAGTTGGTTTAGGCATTTCTCAACTACGCGAATCATCAGCGCTGCCTATTGTTTTACTTGCCGGCGGTACTGGATTTTCATACGTAAAATCAATGGCCGACCATCTAAGTGAAATTGACAGCAACCGACCGGTCTTCTTTTACTGGGGCGTGCGTGATGAGTCTGCACTTTACGCCAACGCAGAAATGCAGCAGTGGGCTGACAGTAAACCTAATTTCACTTTTGTACCTGTTGTTGAACACGCAAGTGAACAATGGACCGGCCATACAGGCTATGTGCATAAAGCCGTCATGAAAGATATCGTATCGCTTGAACCTTACGAGATTTATATGGCTGGACGTTTTGATATGATAGGTCCAGTAAGGGATGATTTTATTGCACACGGTGCGCTACGTGAAAACATGTACGCCGACGCCTTTGCATTTATCAAGTAACCGCATCGAGTGCTATTTTTGCAGCAGGTAAAAATAGCACCTATTTCCTGCCTTCCACCAAACGCGGCTACAATATCACGTTCCAGTAGTCGTAACTGCCTATAAAAAGCAATTGATATGATCCAAACTAAAATTCTAAGTGCCTGTTTGTTGCTACTATCCACAAACCTATTCGCCAGTACGTTGTTTGACATAAAACGGCAAAGAGCAATCCCATACATAGTCACAACGCCATCAGAAAATGTATTGTGTACACCAGTTAAGCCGTGCCCTGTAGCAATCATAAGTGCTGGCTATGGCATCGCACATGGTGAGTATACTTTTATATCACAGCAACTCACCAAAATGGGTTTTTTGAGTATTTCTGTTGGCCATGAGCTACCAAATGATCCTCCACTTTCAGTAACTGGAAACTTATTCGAGACGCGTGCCGAAAACTGGCAACGCGGTGCTGACACTATTCGATTTTTGAGATTACAATTTCAAAAACATTACCCAGCATTTGATTTTGAAAACTTAACCCTTATTGGTCATTCAAATGGCGGTGACATCTCTGCATGGCTCGTAAACTCAGGCGCATCTTTTGTTAGCCAGTTAATCACTCTTGATCACCGCAGAGTACCACTCACCCGCGATAAAAACCTGAGAGTCCTATCAATAAGAGCCAGTGATTATCCAGCTGATGAAGGCGTTTTGCCGAGTGCTAAGGAACAAAGTCATTACAATATTTGCATCACTACGATTGCCAAAGCACGGCATAACGATATTCACGATGGCGGACCCAAATGGTTGCAACAATCAATCGAACAGGTTTTAACCCGTTTTATTACCGACCAATCTTGTAGCACTGCCAAATAATCAATCATTACATGCTAAGGTCAAATAAGAATAAACGCATCACCATATTTGACCTGTCTATTACTTCATAGTTTTTAATGGCTTTTTATTTCAACGAAAGGCAGTAAAATCAATGTTAAGCGACACCCGTTTTTTACAACATTTGAAACCCAAAATTTGGATCAGATTGAATAGTGAAACTTAATACCAATTCCGACAGATGATTAGCAAGTTACGAAGTCAGCAATGGGTCAACATGTTGAAAGCATCAGGAATGGATGAAATTGCCATGCATCAATGGCATATTGAGTTTGAACGCGATTTACCAGAGATGCATCAGGACTTTTTAGAATCTCTCGGTTGCAGCCTTGAAGAAGTAGCGCAAATAAGGCAGTGGTCACTTATTACCGATTTAAAGAAATAGTATCAATTTCAAGCTAGCGTACTAATTTAAAGGCATAAAAAAACGCTTAAGTAAAAACTTAAGCGTTTCTTCTAAATAAATGGCGGAGAAGGAGGGATTCGAACCCTCGATAGGGCTACAAACCCTATACTCCCTTAGCAGGGGAGCGCCTTCAGCCACTCGGCCACCTCTCCGGCGCAATTACCTAATACCTATAAAATATGGCGGAGAGATAGGGATTTGAACCCTAGATAGGCTATTAACCTATGCCGGTTTTCAAGACCGGTGCTTTCAACCACTCAGCCATCTCTCCATGCGCAAGATAATACTCAGCCAAAGACGCGCTGTAAATAGCAAAATGATCGTTTGCTTAATAATTATCCAAAAACCGTTAATTTGTTTGAATTAAGCGATAGCCAATACCACGTTTAGTCTCAATCATGCTTTCTTCTTGATCTGGCATTGTCAGTTTTTTTCTTAATTTTCCAATATACACATCAACGACATTGGTCATTGGATCCATTTCCATACCCCAAACATTGCTCAAAATGCGCTCTCGACTTAAGTACTTACCAGGATTGGTCATCATTAGTTCAAGAATCGCCATCTCTTTTACTGTCAGAGAAATTTCATCGTCCGCTAAGGTAACAATATAACTATCACGATCAAACACAAGCTGCTCAAAGACTAATTCGTTACTGTTTTTTTGATTTACAGGTGAACGCCTCACAACCACTTCAATACGTGCTAATAACTCATCGTAAGAAAATGGCTTAGTAACATAATCATCAGCACCTAACTTTAACCCTTTCACAATATCTTGTGATTGGTCCATCGCTGTCAGCATGATGATAGGGGTATCAAACTTTTTAATCCGTAATGCTTGGCACACTTCTAAGCCATTCAAGCCCGGTAACATAATATCGAGTAAAATAAGATTAAAGTCACCCTCAGTCGCAAGCTCCAAACCCTCTTTACCGTCACTCGCTCGCACAATAAAATAGCCTTCCGCACGCAACCCGCGCTCTAAAAAGCTCGCGACTCTATCGTCATCTTCAACTAATAATATTCTCATGAGTTTCCTCTCTCACTAAAGGTAAAAGTACAGTCGCTGTAGCCCCTTTTACCGATTGATTTGGTTTCAAACTAATGTGACCACCGTGTGCACTCACGATTGCTTTTGCTACTGGCAAACCAAGCCCTGAGCCTGGAATCTTAGCACGGTTACTGCGATAAAAGCGTTCAAATACTTGTTCTTGCTCGTATTCCTTTATACCAACGCCCATATCAATCACTTTTAAAATTAACATTTGGTTGCGTTGCATTAATTTGACATCAGTAGTAGCCCCTGCCGATGAATACCCCAGTGCATTCTCGAGCAAAATCATGGCTACCTGACGCAAACGTCGCTCATCGCCTACGAGTAAACAATTTGATTCACACTCGAAACGTAAAACTTGCTGTTTATCATCCGCCTTTCGACTATAGAGTTCACACAACTCAGACACGGTTTTAGTTAAGTTAAATTCACTCGAATTTAATCGTAATTCACCGGCACTCGATCGCGCAACAAGCATTAAATCCTCAATCAAAGCTGTTGTATGACCCACTTCATCAACGATTGCCTCTAATACCCCTTGATAATCGCTCACTGCCATCGAATTACTGCGCAATGAAACTTCGGCTTCGCCACGAATAATGGTTAATGGGGTTCTTAATTCATGACCAATATCCGCTAAAAACTGACGTCGCTGTCTATCGACTAATGCTAATTTTTGATTACTGAGTTCAAGTGCCTTAGTACGCTCAGTGACTTTTTCTTCGAGCGATTCATTAGCTAGATTTAACTCCATCCTTTGTTTTGCTAATTGTCCTGCCATTGCATTAAGCGCTTTTGCTAACTCTTCAAATTCAAGGTCTTGCTGCATGGGTATTCGATGTTCTAACTGACCCGCGGTAAACTCAGTGGTCGCATAGTGTAATTCAGTTGTCGCTTTATTTATTCGCTGCCAAAAAAACCAGATACTCGCCATCGTAAACAAGCTCATTAACGCCAACGCGGCTGCGAGTAAGCGGTTATTACGTTCAGATAAAGCCTGTGTATTCTCACGTATTAAAACAGCCTGTCGTTGCTCTTCCGCTACCGCTTCACTTATCAAGCGGTTGAAATCGGCATGTACACCTTGTTTTTCTATAAGTTGATATAGATGACGCGCATCGTTGAACTGTTCTTGATCAACAAGAGCTCTAATTTCTTGGCTCGTTGTAATAATGCGTTCGACTTTTTGCGTAATGCGATCGAGTGTGATTAATTCTTTTGTTGTATCAAGCTGGTCAGTTATCGCAATTTTTTCGAGCAAGTTTTTACGCACTTCAAATAATGACTGACGTAATTTTGATTCATTTTCGATACGAATTTGAGGTGTAGCTACGGATCCTGTGCGAATAATATCGCCCATAGCGACCAGTTTTTCAAAACTAAAAAGGGCGATTTCGGAATATTTCGTTAAGACGGCATGAACCAGTTCCGATTGTTTCGCATGCGCTTTAAAGCGGTTGGAACTATCAAAATACAAAGCCGCAATAACTAAGCTAGCAAATAAAATAATAACAAGAGAGATAAGCAGCTTATGCGTGATTCTGCTGTGCAAATGTAGTTTGCCTTCCACTCTGCCCCCGAGTTTTAATAAGTACTCTGTAGTTATACTCACTGCAGATTAAAAATGCGAGATTTGTTGGTAAAAATGTGCCACAACCTAATGAGGATATAAAAGGGTGCGCTCCTGTCCCCTGAAAATACTATCGATAACCAAATTTACCTGGGCAAGCTAGGTTACCGATAGTAATACAGGAACGCAGGACATACTTTAATGATATTGCCTAAAAGAAGCTTGTACCTTTTGTTAAAGTAAACTAACTGAAAAATAAAAATAGATTAAATAAATAGATTAATGCACAAAAGCTGCATATGAAGAACTGGAGTAGGATTAGATTTATTGTTTTAACGATGCTTTTTATAGCTGCGCAATATACTATAAAAAGCACCTCACTTACATTGAACCATAGCTAAGCTAGTTTTACTTAAAGCTCACCGCATTAGCTAGTGCCAATTTCTTACCATAGCGATTTAACTTCTTTAAAAAGCTTCTTTTACCACGGCTTTGAGTTGTTGTTTTAGCGCTATTTTCGAAATCTGTGTTACGTGCTCTATGTGTCATTGTGCTGTCTCCTATTTAGTAAGCTTGATTATTTTGCCAACAGAAAGAAACTTTGACCAATGAATTAAATTACCAAAAAAACATTAGAAAAACTAATCAAAATAGCTATGCAATAAAACAAGATATTTAGCTATAGAAATTTGACCTTTGATAGCGAAACAGGCATGTTGATAACTGATAAAAACAAGAAGTAATCATGAAACGACACTATTTAATTGTATTAAACCCCAAACCTAACCGCAGCAAGAAAAAATGGCTAACATGGTTAATTGGCGAGTTAAAGCAAAAAGAGTTCAATTATTCTATCTATACAACGGCGCAAAACCTTAGCGATAATCAACTCTTTTTCTCAAATAACCTAACACGCTATAGCGATGTGGTGGTTTTAGGGGGAGATGGTACATTGCATATGTTAGCCAATTGCCTCGCTTTCAGTAATAAACCAATCGCTATTCTACCTTGTGGTACGGGTAACGATTTTATGCGTAATTTCAATTACTCGACTGCTAAATTAAAAGAATTGGTTTTCTCCAATAATTCCCGTCAGATATGCTTAGGCAAAGTAAATGATCGCTACTTCATTAATATTGCGGGGATCGGATTCGATACAGAAGTCGTCAAAAGAACCATGAACGACAAAGGTCCATTGGCAAAAGCAAGTTACTTATTAAAAGCGGCCAAAGTGCTATTAAGTTACCGTAGTCAGAAATTAAAAATTTCGAATAGAAAAGACACATTTGAATATAATAACTTTTTAACGGTTTTTGCTAATGGACGATATTTTGGTGGAGGGATGAAAATTGCACCCGATGCGGATATCTCTTTACCAAATCTTGACTGTTATCACATAAGCAATGCGCCACTCTATAAAAAATTATGGGCTTTTTTAAATATTTATGGTGGCCGTCACACACGCTTAAGCGAAGTTAAAGCAAGCCGTGATAGTCTCTACTGCATTGAACAGCCTAATTTACTCATCGAAGCTGACGGCGAGCTCATTGGCGAAACACCTGCACAAATTACATTAGTTAGGGGCGCATTAACGCTCAAAACCATCTAAACAAGAGACAAATGAAAACGGAGCCTTATGGCTCCGTTCTCAATAGCTGACCAAGCTACTGTGTTTTATTTTGATTTAACTACAAACACATCATAGTTTTTAAATTCAGGCATAAACTGTTGAATAGCGTCTTCTTGCAATGCTAATGCCGTAAACGAATGGCATAAACCGTCAGCGCGTTGCTCTAAGTTAGCAGCTTGTAATTCTACTTTTTCTTCAATCTGCTTACCCATGTTTTCCATGCGCTGTTCAAACTCGTTCATATTACCGCCTGAACTCAACAACTCAGTACCTAATGTAATCAATAGGCTGCCGATTGATTCCATGACCATTTCTTCCATTGCTTCTTCAATTTTTGCATCAAATTCAGGGCCAAAAGTATGGTCTAGGTTTTCAAAGTTACCCTGATCCATCACAAAGGTGCCACCTTGGTAAAAGCTATCTTGAATTTCCGTTGCAACATCTTCCATTAGCGATTGCATGCCTTGCATATTGTCGATGCCAAATGCGCTACCTACTTCATCCAGTGCGACGCCAGCAAGCTTTACACCTTCCATCGCAATTTCAGCAACTTGTGGCACTTGGCTGCGTACATTATCGGCATAATCTTTCATATCATTTTGCTGCGATGACGAAAGCGCAACAGACTTACCATCTAAAGTAACAGAGCCGTCCTGATCGATAATCATAGACTGATTATTACCGGCAGAAAATTCTACTCGTTCTGGTGAAATACGTAACGTATTTTGAAAAGTTAAATCACAAGATTGCGACGAAACGCTAATATTACCGCTATTGTGATCTAAATGCGCTGCTGCTGCGCCTGAAACTAATAATGCTGCTAATGTTAATGTTGTTTTCATATCGAATCCCTTTTTGTCACTTATCAAGTTAGTTGCCTTAGATATAACAACTTCAATGCCAATATTAAAAAACACTTATTAAACAAAAGTTTAACTAAAAAAGGTTCAAAACCAACATTTATTAAATTAGTAAAAAAACTAAAACTTAGTCATTTTAACCAACATTTAACTATGTAAAAATCATACTTGCCAAATTTAAAATTAACGCTATTAATTAGTATGTACCGATAAGTAACAGGTCATTTTTAGGAGGGTAAGATGCCGAGTCGATTCGATCCCAAACCTGATAATTTTCAAGATGAAGAGTGGGAAATAGAACCCGAAACACATGCCAATGAGAAAAGGCGCAAAACGAAAAAGCGCCTTGATGAGCTACAAGAGCAAAAGCGCCTTCGTGAGAGCATAGGTATGGACGACACCCATAGTTACTGGGATGAATTGTAAAATAGCAGCAATCTAGGGGGAAAGCTGAACCATTAGCTCCTGTAGTAGTGCCTTGAGTTGCTTTGCTTTGTCGTCATCGTATTTGACCTGTGAACGCAGCTCACTCGGTAAGCACACCAGCTCTTGTTGAAGCTGTCGGCCCTTAGCTGTTAAATAAACACACATTTTGCGCTCATCGTCTTCGTCGCGTTGTCGAAATATCAAACTTAATGCTTCCATACGCTTTAAGATTGGCGTTAGTGTATTACTATTTAATATTGCTTGAGCACCGATTTCCCCTACTGTAACGCCTTCTTTTTGCCAAAGAATTAATAAAATCACATATTGTGGGTATGTTAAATTGTGCTGCTCGAGTAACGGCGCGTATAACCGAGTCACTAATCGAGACGACGCGTAAAGCGCAAAGCACAATTGATTCTCAAGCAATTGCCCTTGATTGACCGACATTATCTAACCCAATGCATTGACGATGTAAGACTCAACCGCTTCTGGTTTTGTGGTTGGCGCGAACCGCTTGATTGCCTTACCGTCACGACCAATGAGAAACTTGGTAAAATTCCATTTTATTTTTTTGCCAAGCATTCCAGGAAGCTGCTCAGTCAAATAATTAAATACAGGGTGTGCCGATTCACCTTTTACATCCACTTTCTCAGCCATTACAAAGTCAACACCGTAGTTAATTAAACACCCTTGCTCAATTTGCTTCGCATCCCCTGGTTCTTGTTTTCCAAATTGATTACATGGAAAGCCAATTATCACAAGTCCTTGATCTGAATATTGTTGATGTAATTTTTGCAACCCTTCATATTGATAAGTAAAGCCACACTCACTTGCAGTGTTAACAATGAGTACAACTTTATTTTCGAAATCAGCAAAACTAATGTCCTTGCCCTGTAAGCTGGTTGCTTTTAACTGGTAAAAATCATTCATGTATCTTCAACTCATATTTAGGTTAACTTGCAAAATAATATATCGTGCACGATATAAATTACAAATCTAGTTCAATTTCTGAACTAATCCAGTCCATCGTAAAAAGTACACTTCGGCGATAACTTATGGCAGTATCAAATTTGAGTTAATAAGAGGTGTTTATGCAACACACAAAAGTATGGGATGGTTTCATCCGTTTTTTTCATTGGTCTTTGGTCGCACTCATCGCAACTTTGTATTTTTCCGCGGAATTCGCCATGATGGAACTGCATTTTGTCGCTGGTTTTACGCTAGTCGCATTGCTAAGTACGCGATTGATTTGGGGGATCATAGGCAGTGACACAGCAAAGTTATCTGCACTATTGCATTCACCAAAAGCCGTTATTGCGGCATTTAAAGGAGAAAATCAATTAGCGGCCGGACACAATGCGGCTGGCAGCTATATGGTTATCGCCTTCTTAATATTACTGTTAACCCAAGCAGTTACAGGGCTTATGACAACCGACGACATTATGTACGATGGCCCATTAGTTGGCTTAGTAGGGTATGATTGGGCATCATTTGCATCAAGTATACACCGTCAGCTATTCGATGTATTACTGGTTGCGATTGGTTTGCATATCACGGCTATTGCTGTATACCGCCTCAAAGGAAAGTCCTTAGTGCCTCCTATGATTACAGGCAAAACATCAGAAAGTTACAAACAAAACAGCAATATGAAATCAGGTTGGGTGGGTTTTATTATTTTTACCGTAATCTGGGCTGTTATTCTTTATTTTTGGGGAGCGGAATCTCTAGAATTCCTAATCTCATAAAAAAGGCCTCAGTTGAGGCCTTTTTACTAGACGAAGTTTAGTCTTTAAATGACTTATGGCAATCTTTGCACCCTTTCGCCCATGCGCCGAAGGCCGGCTTAATCAGCTTTTTATCACCTGATTGAGCAGCAATCGCTAACTTATCAGCATAATCAGCAAACGCGTTTGCTTTTTTCATAAAGGTTTCATTGTCTGACCAAACAGCCGCTAACGCGCTCGTTTCGCCCTTATCTGTACCCGCTACAAATGCTTCCCATGGCATTTTTGACAATGCAGCAGCATTATTCGCGCGAAGCTTAAAAGTTTCAGCGTCAAACGGCACTTTACCTTTTAACATATCACCCATATTACCAATTTGAATACGGATCATTTGGAATGCATGTTGGCGGTACTCAATTGCATCTTCCGCTTTTTTGAATGCTGGGTTAGCAGTTGCAAACATCGGTGCGACCACAGCTGCAACAACTAAAAGTTTTGACATTTTCATTCTAAGGCCCCTAAAAATGCGTATTTTCAATTAAATATCAGTGACGTTAATTAATTGAAAATCACAAAATAACTTTTCGACTAATTAATATAAAACTGCATGATAAAACATAATGAATTTCAAAATCACACAAACTAGCATCAAAGCTACCTCAATAGCCTGCGCTATTCAACAAGATACGATTAAAAGTCCAATTTGCAAGGTAGGTTACGCTTATTTATCAACATGCATTAACGATACATATTCAAGATTGGTTTTAGAGAATACAAAAAAGCGCGCTCAATTTGAGCACGCTGTTAGGTGGTTGTGGCGCTTAACGCCTGCCAAACAACGTAATGATGGCTTTTTTTCGACCTAGTCCTTTTGCTTCATACCAAAAGTTTACATGGCTTATTGCGCGACTTTTACCTGGTAAGTCAATTACTCTGGTTTTACTGTCACGTTTTAAATACGAATTTAATTTAACTTCATGACGCTGCCCATTCTTGTATACAACGACCATACGTTTCATATTAACGCCAGTGCCTGCCACTGCCAGTTGAATTTTTGAAAACTGACCTTTGTGACGCACCGAGATGCGGTCTGATTCAGCATGGCGAGTAACCGTTTGACTGCCTAGAGATTGCCAAACTGGTGCAGCACTAACACTAAAACTCAAAATAAGCGCTACAACAAAACTAATTAAAATCGACTTTTTCATTCATTACTCCACAATTTTCCAAGAACCATCAGCTTGTAAACAGGCCGTTCCAAACGCATTTTCAGTTTCGCCACCAATGGTGACCGTTTGTTGAAACTCACGACAAGTTTGTCCTTCACGGTTCTTGCCTTCTTTTGTTGTCGTAACCTGACCACTGGCTGATTCTGTATGCCAAGTAATCGACTCGCCAACAGGTGCTGTCGTCGCCTTAATTTGCGCAGCTTCATGTTGCCTTTGTGCTTGTTCATTTAAGTTATCAAGCAACTTCAACGTAATCGCTGTAAATGCGAGCCATTTGAACGCATCGTAGTCGTTATGATAATGACCATAACCGTAGTAACTATGTCCATAATGGCGATGTATGTGAACATCATGATAAACACGTTTTCGCGGGGCTATCACGACAATATCGCGATGATGTGGTCTATGACGATATTCTTTATGTTTATGGTGATGGCGTTCACCATGCGTTACATAATGTTTATGACCACCATAGTAGTAACTCGGGTAGTGATACTTTTTCTTATGATGATATTTCTTTTTATGGTGGTGCTTTTTTTTATGGTGGTGTTTGTGGTGCGCCTTTTTATGTTGCTTTTTATACTGTTTTTTAGAGTGGCGTTTATCGTGCTTATGGCTTGAATCACTATGCACAACATTTACATTCGCATGCGAAAAAGCCACAGGCGAAAAAATTAAACTACTCGATACTGCAATTAAAACAAATAATCTGTTCATCATGTCTCTCCATCATCATTTGACTTTAAGTCTAAAGCTGATGGAGTGAACCTTAACTGAACAGTAAAAAGGAAATTGTTACCACACGATATAATCGATGGTATTTGGCATTTCCCCTATAATTGTTTTTACTATCTTGTTGTTTTTGTCTAATAAAATTAATCTTGGAACACCGGCATTAGCAAATTGGCTATAGATTTTTCGCTCCGCATCTGCGACTAATGGAAAGTTTGTTCGATATTTATTAGCAAATTGTTCAAGAGACTCGGTGTTCTCTTCACGTCCAATACCAACGATTTGTAAATCATCTTGCTGCGCTAATGGTGATTGCATAATCTGCGAAATGGTACGTTGTGAATCGCTGCACCAAGTGGCAAACAATAAGACTAACTTTCGTTTATCGTTCGTATTCAAATCAATTTTGTCACCACTGGTTGAAGTCAACTGTGAGATTGGAAACTGCTGCCCAACACTGACGTAAGTTTCATATTTTGACTTAGTAATACTCGGTTGGGTTGAATTTGTGTGACTGCAGCCAGCTAACGTCAGCAGTAAACTTAGTGCTATTAGTTTTCTCATGATATATTTCCGAACGGATTGTTATTATTTACCCTCAGCTTAACTGAATGATTTATATATCGCTATTTATTACTGCATTTATCGCGGCAACGCTCTTTCCAACAGCTTCTGAAGCTCTCTTAATTGCATTGATAAACGATCAATACCATTTAGTCTTGCTCTGGCTCAGTGCAACATGCGGCAATGTATTAGGTAGCTGTTTAAATTGGTGGATTGGTAAAGAACTAAATCGATTTCGTAATAAACCGTGGCTTTTCTTTTCAGAAAAGCAGCTAACACGCGCGGAAACACACTTTAACAGATTTGGTAAATACGCATTGTTATTTTCTTGGCTGCCCATTGTCGGCGATCCCTTGACCTTGATCGCCGGTATTTTGAAAGTGCGCTTTTGGCCTTTTCTAATTCTCGTAACAATTGGAAAAGGATTACGATATTTATTTGTTATTCTAATGACGCTCGGTGTTGTAACACTGTTATAAATTTGGTTTGCGCCATTCTAATGTGAGAGAGACAGAATCAGCAAAACGCAACGCATGCGGCTTATCGACGGAGACGCGTGCATAAGTTACCGACTCATGTTGATGGCACTTTGCCAAAATATCAGCAACAAGCTTTTCGAGTAGTAAAAAATGCCCACTTTCAACGAGCTCGATTATCGACTTAGTGATAACTTTATAGTTTAACGCCTGATCAACTTGATCCGTTTCGCAAGCAGAATCCGCAGGGTAATGAATCTCGATGTTGATCACTACATCTTGCTTTTTTTCTCTCTCTTCCTGGTTAAAGCCAATATAGGTTCTCAAACGCAGATTCGTTATATTTATTATCGCATTTAGCATTATTTATCCTTTTACCAGTTGTAAAAATTCATTCCGAGTTTTTGGGTCGTCTCTAAAATTCCCCAACATCACCGATGTACGCATTTGCGAGTTTTGTTTTTCAACACCTCGCATCATCATACACATATGCTTTGCCTCTACTATTACGCCCACACCTTTTGCCCCCGTCACCTCAGCAACCGCTTGCGCTATTTGATGAGTGAGCTGCTCCTGGATCTGAAAACGGCGTGCGTACATGTCAACGATACGAGCAAACTTAGACAGGCCAAGTACTTTGCCATTTGGAATATAAGCGATGTGGCAGCGACCGACGAAAGGCAATAAATGGTGTTCACACATTGAATAAAGCTCAATATCCTGCACTAATACCATGTCATCAGCATCACTTGAAAAAATGGCATTATTAGTAATTTCTTCCAATTTTTGTTGATACCCTTGCGTCAAATACGCCATCGCCTTTGCCGCACGTTGTGGTGTATCAAGAAGACCTTCTCGCGAACCATCTTCGCCTACTGCGGCAATAATGCCTTGGTAGCTTTTTATCAAATCATTTTGCATATTCATCTTCCTATTATTTTAAGTGGCGGCCGCCATCCAACTTAAGAGTTCGTCCTGTCATATATTGGCTCTGAAGAACAAACGCAACCGCCTCAACAACTTCCTGACTACCTGGCTCTAGTGCCATAATTGACTTTTTAAGGGTTTTTTCGCGATACGCTGCGTCGTCATGGTCATTAAACATAATGAGAGACGGTGCAATGCTATTTACTTTTATTTTTGGCGCATATTTTGCTGCGAATGAACGCGTCATATTATCAAGCGCCGCTTTACTGGCTGCATAAGCAATATGTTTAGGACTGCCCTTTTCAACGACATAATCAGTAATATGCACAATATCACTGTGCTTACCATCATTGTTCAGCAGCATAGGGGCCAATGCCATATTGAGCAAATAAGGTACTTTGGCGTGGATATTCATCATGCTATCGAATAGTTGGTCAAAATTCGGATTTTTTCCTTCACAATCCCAACTCGATGCGTTGTGTATAATTGCACTTAAGCTCGGCGTAATATCCGAAATTTGCGAAGCAATACGCTCAATAGCGGATGGCTCATCAAAATCCGCTGCGATACACGGCACACCGCAAGCTTCAAGCTTACAAATTACAGGGTGGCGAGTGCGATATGTAATAATTAAAGGTACTTTATTCTGAATAAAATACTCTGCGAGCGCTAAGCCGATGCGCTGGCCTGCACCTGTAATTAAAATTGGTGACATAAGATATATTTACCTAACATGATAACTACTTATAACTATAAACTAAATCATTGCCTTTGTTGAAGATTATGCCCAATTTGTGGATTTGTTCGAAACACAACCTAAGCTAAAGATTAAATTTGTCAGTACAAAATGAAAAAAAATTGTTATATTGGCGCTCCAAAATAAGCGCCAAATGCAGAAGTTGATGTCTCAAACACTTGTAACTAAATCCGGTAATAACCTAAAAGCACCACTGCTATTTATTACGATGGTTTACGCGTGTTGGTTCACTTGGCAGGGCCCGAGCAGCGCCATCGCAAACTTTATAGAACAAATCAGCATCGCATTCACCATGCTCTTTGGTTCAATTGTTGCCGGCGGTACAGCACTTGGTGGTGGCGCTGTCGCGTTTCCTGTCATGACTAAAATTCTTGATGTAGAGCCCGCTACTGCAAAAGTTTTTTCTCTTGCTATTCAGAGCTTTGGTATGACAGCAGCCAGTATTACTATTATTTTCACTGGTATCAAATATTATAAAAACATTGCCCTGTTAGCCTTGTGTGGAGCAATTCCAGGCGTATTAGTCAGCTTAGCTTTTGTCGCCGATTTAGCGCCGCGATTAGTTACCAAATCAATTTTTAGCATTTTTCTTATTATATTTGCGATAACTTTACTTAAATCACATCGATATCAACACAGCTTGCAACGTACCGCCGAGCTCGTAAAAAGAAATCAATTGATTATTATCCTGGTGGGTTTTTGCGGAGGTATTGTTTCAGGGTTAATCGGGTCTGGCGCCGATATTGCAATTTTTGCACTGCTTATGCTTTTTTTAAAACGAGATTTAAAGCCAGCAACTGCGACCTCTGTAGTCATTATGGCTGTTGTGTCAATCGTTGGTACTTTGTTTAATTTACTGTTTTTGAATGCCTTTACGACAACAATCCAAAATTATGTTTTGGCGGCAATGCCTGTCGTTGTTATAGGGGCTCCGCTTGGCGCTTACTTATGCGCAAAAGCAAAAGAAAAACACTTACTCAGTACGCTCATTTGCTTAATTGTGCTTGAAGTCTCATTCACTTGCTATGAGTTAGTACTCAACTAATATTTTGAGTCCAACTGCTCGTCAAATAACACATCATTATCTTGCACATCAAGCCCCATTACATCACGTAATAATTCAAACGTTTCAATGTTACAATTGGCCCACAAAATATCTTCCGGTAATGCGCTGTCACGTCCTAGGCTCTGCGCTCGCTGCAACGCGAGCATTTCGATAAGTGTAGTCATACCATTACCAACTATTTTACCTAACCAAACGATTTATAAACAACCACGCGATTTCGACCGCTTTCTTTCGCCTCGTACAAGGCTTTATCTGCATTTTCGACTAACTCAGTACACGAACTCCCAACATATTGGGCAATCCCGAAACTAGCGGTTATGTTGCGTAGACTCTGTCCTGATTTACCATCTTTAACGGCCAAACGTTCAATTTCAGCCCGAATTTTTTCAGCATAATTTACTGCTGTTTCCACATCTTTAAACTGGCTTAAGATACAAAATTCTTCACCGCCATAGCGATACGCAGTATTAAGTTGGTCAGCATTTTTTAGTAAGCGCTTTGCCACAACCTGCAGTACTTGATCTCCTTTTTGGTGACCAAAATCATCATTAAATTGTTTAAAGTGATCAATATCTACAAAGGTCAAAAACAACTTTAATGCACTATGATGACTGCTGCATAAAAGCTCTATATCTTCGTCAAAGGCACCGCGATTATTGAGGCCAGTTAGGGCGTCTTTGGTTGCCGCTTGCTGGCTTTGCTTTAGTTCTTCACGTAATCGTGAAATTTCATGATAAGCAGTTGATAACTTATTTTGAAAACGTTCCGCCGTCTGCTGCATCAACTTTGACTCTTCAGCTAGCTTATTAACTAGATCAAGCACATCAATATCATGACTTTGCTGTTTCGAGTAACGATCTAAATCTTGATTACATGAGTCCAACACTTGCGAAAAGTCGCTAGTAGTCGACAGAGTTTGCCCCATATCCGATTGCACTTGTTCAACTAAATTAGAGATATTTTCAGCAACTGAATCAAACAAGTCTAAGTCTTTATCTGATAAAAATTCTTCAAATAAATCACGCGATAGTGCTGGCGGGCACGTACCATAGGTTTGTAATGCAGCATCTAGTTTTGCGTTCAAATTAGGATGATTGCCCGATACATAACTATACCAAAGCGCATAATTAGCTGGGGTGACTGCAATGTTGTATTTAACCATCAAAGGCACCGCTTTACGCAAGCACTCCGCAGAGTGCGTCATTGTGTTCTTTAATCTGATATCCACTGAGTTACCCATTAACCTTAATCCATTTCCATGTTGTGTGACACCGGTCATATACAACGTCTAAGCTATCGCTCCTTAAAGCTTAGTCAAGGTTGGCTAAATTGAAAGGGTAATTACATAAAATTACTCATGTGCAAAAAACTTTGCTGGCGTTCGCCGATACTCACCCATACTAATGCCCTTATGTTTAATAAACACTTTCCTAAATGCAGCATCGTCTTGGTATGACAACATAGATGCAATTTGTTGCGCCGTATTACTCGTATGCTTTAACAAATAACAGGCGCGCTCAATTCGCGCAATTTGTACATATTGCATTGGTGACAGACCGAATTGCTTTTTAAATCGGCGTGTTAATGTACGCTCGCTGACATTGAGCTTATAAGCGAGTGTCGCCAAATCAATTTGCTTATCTAAATTTTGCGTGATCCAGTCTTGTACTTGTTTAAGTGCTGAGTCTTGGTGCTCTGGTAATAAATCCAAGCTATAAAAGGCGGTTTGCTGAAAGTGCTCTGTGTCGATAAGTAAATATCGCGCGATACTATCTGCGATATCTTTGCCAAGGTAATGGCGCACCAAATACCAAGTAAGTTGCAAAAAACTGGTCGTCGCACCGCATGTTAAAAACTTCCCATCAATTTGCAGGCTATGGCTCACGTTTAATTGGCATCCTTTAATATAGCGCTGAAAAAAACCTTCAAGCCACCAGCTTGCAGTTATTTTTTTTCCCTTAAGCAACCCGGTATTAGCGAGCATCGGCACGGCAGTGCATCCGGCTAAAACGAGCTCTGCGCGTTCACAAAGTTGTTTTATTTTTTCACTGAAAGGCGCCATGCTCGTACATAATGACCAAAGAGCTTGATCATCTTGATATTGACTGCCTGCCCAAATCAGTACATCGAACTGTTCGCTTTCTTCAAGCCAAACATCGGCTTTAAATAGCATACCCTGACTCGAAGTGACATACTTCTTATCAATACCAACCAATTGCCAAGACAACGGCGCTGCACTTGCGCCTGTTGCCTTATGGTGGAGTCGATTCGCTAGATTTAAAACATCAATAATCCCTGTTACCGCTGTTGCCATAATGCCATCATTTATCAGAATGCCGACTTTAACCATGTCTTTTTTGAACCCTAAAATGTCAATAAAGTCACTTTAGACTAGTTTTTACATAATTTAAACTTAATTAGAAAATGAATTTGAGGAAACTGATATGACGACTAATTGGGTCCACGGGCCGATGCTTGCCTTTATTTGTTTATTTATATGTGTTTGGCTTATTACGGCAGTGAGGCGGATACGCGCAGTAAAAAATAACCAACTCAGCATCAAAGCGGTGCAAAATCTCATTCACGACGAAATGCCGACCCCTGCACTATTACCGGGTCGAAATTACGATAACCTGATGCAGCAGCCCATACTATTTTTTATCTTACTTACTTTATTCTTGTACAACGAGTTTACAGAATTGAGTTGGCAAATTGGCGCGTGGAGTTTTGTTATATTGCGTATTTGGCATAGTATTGAGCATATCCGCGCAACCAACATAAAGCGTCGCACGCTTGCGTTCGGACTCGCATCGAGTTGCTTATGGATATTATGGCTAAGTTATTTAGCAACAATGTTTGCATACCCATAACAAGCTCATTAAATAAAGCAAGTGGCATTTCACATGCCACTTACAACAGGCGCAAAATAGGTGTCTTCACAGAGTTCCTTTAAAGAGCTTTCTCTCTAAAACAAAACCCATAATTCCCATCATAAAAAGCATAACACCGATTACCTGTAACCACGCGTTTATCGGGCGCTCAATTCGCTTACCTTCACTATTAAGTAAATAATAAGCGCGTTGCCCACCATCGACTTGTTTTACAAATTCACGACCGAGATAGATCGGCGAATTAATCGTATCGACTAAACGTCGCTTTGCCATCGCGAGCTTTTTAGCTTCAAACTCTTTTGTTTTTTGTAAAAACAACTCTTTATTATTCGCATAGAGGTGCAACGGCTCTTCAAACTCTTCCCAATCATGAAAAATAGTAAGTGGCTCATCTTGTTTAACAATACCTTGTGATGCATACGGATAAATGATTTCACTGAATATTAGCTTGCTAAAACCTGCAAAAAAAAAGTGTCACCGCCAACACAATAAGGGCACTCGAAATCGTCAAATAGCGCCTGCGTGCAATAAATTTATTGATTTGCAGTGATGCTAAATAACTTTCAATATCGGGGATTTGTTTAAGCCGTGTACCATCTGTTTTTACTAATTGCTCGTCAATCAATTCTGCCAGTGTTAACTCAAATGCGGCTAACAACTTACGCAAGATGTCATTCGACGGTAGTGACTTATCGTTCTCAATCTTTGATAAATACGACTGTTCAATGCCAGCTAAATTTGCCAACTCTGGCTGACTCAAACTCTTTTGCTGACGCAGCTGTTTAATTTTTTCGCCAAATGTCATAGGGGTTCTCCTTGTGTATTGCTATAACAATCAGCAATTCTTGGTAATTCTTAAAGTAATAAGAAGATGAATATACATGAATAGAAGTGAATTTTAATATATTCATCAATAACAAGCGCTATTTGCGAATATCACTTATCATTTCATTAAATTATTATCGTACCTTTTTCATCGACTTCTAAAATATCACCTATACTCACTTTATTTATGGAAGAGCGCTCACTATCACATGAAGATAATAACCATCCTTATTTGCTTAATACTTATTAAAGGTTGCTCCTATGCCGAACCAATAGCGAAAGTTAAAATAGCGATTAACCCATGGCCTGGTTATGAATTTATGTATTTAGCCAGTGAGTTAGGTTACTTTACGGAACAGGGGTTGCATATAGAGATAATTGAAGCTCCATCTCTTGCTGAAGTTGAACGTCTCTACTCACTAGGTAAAGTCAATGCGATGGCGACAACAACAATGGAAGTTATTTCCGCCTCAATGCGCAACCGAAAACCAACCTCAATAGTACTTATTACAGACTTTTCTAATGGCGGAGATGTCATTTTAGCTGATAAATCAATTGAAAGCCTAAGCCACTTAAAAGGTAAAAAAATAGGTGCTGAGATTGGTGCTTTGGGCACTTTTTTTCTTCATGAAGCACTTGCAAGTGTTAACTTATCAATAGATGAAGTCGAAATTGTAAACACTGAACAACTTGATGCTTTGACAACATTTACAGCGGCAAAGATTGATGCTGTCGCAACATATCCACCCTATTCTACCGAACTACTCGAAACGGGAAAACTGCATCAAATATTTAGCTCTAAAGAAATTCCAGAGACTATTGTCGATGTCATTTCGGTCGATTCTACAATCCTAAACCAAGACCCTGAATGGCAAAAAAAATTGTTCTCAGCTTGGCAAAAAACTCTGGATTATTCCCGTTCCAATCCTCAGACAGCATATCAAATTATGTCTCAAAGAGAAGGAATTAGCGTTAGTGATTTCGAAAAGTCATTGATGCATTTAAAGCTAATACCAAAAAGTGAGCAAGTTGTTTTTTTGCAATCTGATAAACTCAAAAAAAGCTTAACAACAGCGTGTTCTATTTTAAAAGAAGCTAAATCGTTTCAGTTTAATTGCAAAAACCTATTTGATTACTTAAAAATAGCCTACTAGGTAACAGCCCGTGATTAGTTTTAACAAGCTCGCAATAGGATACCGAATTTCAATACTACTTGGGATAATATACTCGATCGTCCTCTTCATTTTAGTTGCATTTAATCAAGTAAACTCTGAGAAATTAAATCAAACCATGTTGAAATATGAGGCAGAACATATAGTCGAAACCATTATTGTCGCGTCGGCTAGCCAAATAAATTTAGCAAACCTAACTCGCATTAGCAGTTCAGTAGGAGCAAATGATAATATTGACCTTGTACTCATTCTAGATGCATCAACTCAAAACATTCTGGCAAGCAATAAAAATCGCTTTAAAGGTCTCAACCTTTCTGATATCAATCACCCCAAAGGCGGTTTTTTAAATAAGTTACCTGTGTCGCTGAAGGAAGGTTGGCAATTTAATGATGATGGATTAATCTACTATACTCAATTTGATGCTATTAGCAGCGATCGAAAATCAATTAGACCTCTCTTAGTTGTCCTATCCATCAGCTCTAACCAATTAAGTAACCTAATAGCAAAATCAACTCAGTCGCTTTTTTTCGCAACTGTAATCGGCTTTATAACAGCCATTTTAATTACCATTCTATTATTGCGTAAACATGTGCTCAATCCAATTTATCGTCTTATAAATGCAATTAGAGACGAAGAAAAAGCGGATTTAATTGCATCCTTACCTCAAGGGAATAACGACGAAATTACCTCGTTAGCAACTGAATACAACCAATTGTTATTAAGGCTACAAAGTAAACAAAATGAGCTTATTTTCCAGACCGAGCAAAGTAAACAAGCTGCAAAATCTAAAGCTAATTTCTTAGCCGTAATGAGCCACGAAATCAGAACTCCACTTAATGGGGTTATTGGAATTACGAGTATCCTTTCTAAAACCAATCTCACTTCGCATCAGCAAAGTTTAATAAACACAATTCAAACATCTAGCAACCAGCTACTATCAATTATTAGTGATGTACTCGACTATTCAAAAATAGACGCGGGTAAATTAGAACTCAATATTGCAGCTTGTGATTTATCTAGCTTTATTAATTCTTTACATCAAATGTTTATCCCTATCGCTAGCGAAGCTGCAATTGAATTTCATGTCGAAGAGCCAGAAAATATTAAGGATGTGTGGCTCAATATAGATGAAGTTCGTGTCAGGCAAATTCTTGCAAACCTTTTAAGTAATGCATTTAAATTTACCGAATTCGGTTATGTCAAGTTGTCTGTTAACCTTAAACCACGTAGTAGTCAAACCATACTCAATTTTTCAGTTGAAGATACTGGAATTGGTATGACACAAGATCAACTTGACCGATTGTTCACAAAATTTATGCAAGCAGATGCAAGTACAGCCCGTAAATATGGCGGTACAGGTCTCGGACTAGCGATTTGCAAACAACTTTGCGAATTAATGAAGGGAACTATTTCTGTGGCTTCTCATTTAGATCGAGGTACTAAATTTAATATAGAGATTCCATGCACCTATGGACAACCAAAAAATAGTTCAAATATCAATCAAGGTGCAACTCAAATAAGAGAATTGAACATTCTGATTGTCGATGATGTTCCGCTCAACCAAATGATAGCTAAAGCAATGCTAAAGAATCATATTATTACTCTTGCAAATAATGGTCTAGAAGCAATTCAACAAGTAAATGATACTCAATTTGATATCATTTTAATGGATTGTCTAATGCCTGAAATGGATGGCTTTGATACAGCTCGAGTTCTGCGTAAGAGTAATATCAAAACACCAATCATCGCATTAACAGCGAGTGTCATTGAAGAAACAAAAGAGCAATGCTTTGAAGCAGGTATGAATGATTTCCTCTCCAAACCAATTGTTGAAGCAGATTTACTTAGTAAAATCACAAAGTGGGCACAGTGTTCAACTAAACAAAGTTCACTTTAAACACATTTGTCACCGTCAATCACCATTATTCACCGCACGGCATTTAGTCACAATAATCAGTTTTAGCTTGGCTATAGTGAACTCAACGCTTTTAAAGCGCACTGAATGAGGAATGAAAATGACAAATACTTGGAAAATAGTGTTAGCAGGTCGCCAAATACGCATCGTAAATAACGTTGCCAACGAAACCAAACTGTACATCAACGGTAAGCGCTCAGAACTCGAAGAGTCTCAGTTCGGTAATCGTACAAACTATATTGCAAAACTGGGTCAGCTCGGTGCACTTATCATCAGTAAAGTAAACACGAAACTAGGTCACGAACTGCGCATGTATCATAAGCACAATAATGGCAAACAGCTTTTATTGCGCAGCGAGCTTTAATAGAGGTTAATATGAAATTCGTATCCCACAACACATTACTCATTATATTAATCGCCGCTGCGTTTATTTGTTATAGCTTTGCCATTACCCAAGGTGCCGCATTATTTTTTATTCTTGGCGTGTTACTCGAGCTTAGCTTTTGGATAAAACTAGTTGCTTTTAAACTCAAGCCAAAGCGCTCAAAGCCGTGACGCTTAAAATAAATAACGTACCTTCAAGGTTAGCTTTTCCACATCTCTTTGTTGCCAAAGTGATTTAAAACTACTACCAAACGAAAGCGATGATGCGTGCTCTTCGAATAACTCACCGTTACGATTATAGACCAAATACACATCAGATAAAGGCCCTAAACGGTATCTTAATTTAACCTGACTCGATAAACGTTTATCTGTAAAACTGGCGTCGGTGTAATGACCAGCTACCAAATCATGATTTTCAATTTTGAATTGTTGTTGCTGTTTTGCATCTAACAACGCCCACTGTAAATTAACACTTAACTCTAAATCTTCAGATAGCAAGCCTGTTACAGACGATGAATTTACAAAAAAGTCTCGGTCATATTGGGTCAGTAAATTATTCTGATTAGCAATTAACCACCCATCTCCTGTACGGTAAAAGTTATTGAATTTAATTGTCCAAAGCGAATGTGGCATAAAGGTCATATCAAGGGCGTATTGTTGTGCACGACCATTGACGCCTTCTTCATCATACTGAAAGCTGGCCGCCCACGAAAACCAATTGGCATATGGGCTGATATACATCAATCGAAGTCCATTATGGCTGTCTAAATAAAAATGATCAGACGAATAACCAATATTGTCATTCCAACCACTATTATAATGGCCCAAGACCATCTCAACCTGGCTACCATTAGCCAACAATAAATTCCCCGTGTAACTCTGCCGCGCTTGTAATTTAAGGCCATCGTCATTTTCTTGTTGACTCAAATTAAGCGTATTTTTGAAGCGACTAATATTTGTTGTGAGGCCATTAAATGAGTAGTTAAATTTGACATCGCTATAACGCCAATCATTGCGCTGCGTATAACCTAAATCATTAATATCAAAGCGCTCATCCAATCTTAGGTGACTGAGGCTGACATCACTATTAGCATTAAATTGGTATTTTAAATTACCGGAAAAACCATAACCGGAGGTTTTCGAGTTTTCACTAACTTCTGACATCATCAAAGCACTTTGCATTGACCAACTGCCACTTTGATATTGATTATCAAATGTCATTGTATTCGCCTGTCGCTCATACCATGGCCGCTCAACATGCGTCGCCAATATGCCAAATTGCCATTGCGGAGTCCGATACTTTAACCGCGTTGCATAAAAATCTTTGCCAGCATCTTCTCCCTCTTTGACGGCAAACGCGCCAAATTGCCATTGTTCAGATTGATGAACAAACCGCGACGCTATATCGATGGGCGTAACTGGGTGTTCACCGTCATCACTGCCAGCACCCATTCTGCGCGTATGAATTAATTTGGTATCTTGTAATGTTGCGACGTTGAATACCGAAATATCTTGCGTAAAAAAAGGACGCTTATCTGTGCGTAACGTCTCAACGGCCGAATAATTGACTACCAGCTCATCACTGTCTACTTGACCAAAATCAGGGTTGACCGCCAAACTCAGCTTTTGATGATGGTCCGGCTTATACACCAGATCAAAGCCGATATCGGTCTGATTGTGACTTTCTACCGCATCATATACTTGTGTTACATATGGTACGAACGACAGCATTTGCTGTGTCGGGATCTGTGCACTAATTTTTGGCATTTTTAAATAAAAGTCACTGTTACCAGTGGTCTGCTTTTGTGACCCATAGATATAATTTCTAGCTAAATCATAAAGTTGAAACGAAATGCCAATTTGCGACGAACCATCTACGGCAACATTATTTTTAAATGATACCGTCTGCCAAGGTATAAAGGCTTCTGTCGACCAATAATCTTGCTCTTCATGATATGCATACTGCCAGTCACCGTCCCAATCATAATCAGTCGTCAATTGCGGCGTCAAAACAGCATCTTGCATACCTCCGCCGAGTGTTACCGAGAACATATAAGCGCCACTGCCATCGCCAGAAAAGTCGATTACAAAACGATTGAAATCCGCTTGCATAAAACCATCTTGTAAATTGAACTGCTTTTTCCGTTGATCTATTGATTGATAATTCACGATACCAATGTAGATACCGTCTTCTGTGGTAAATACTTTTGCATTTACTTTATCGTCTACGCTCTCCAACGTAGCGGGCACAACCTGATAAAATTGGTTGTACTGCGTTGCTGTTTGCCATTGTTTTTCATTGAGTTGACCATCAATTGTCAATGCAAAAGCGGGGGCACAGATACTATTTGCTAATATAATTAAAGGATAGAAAGTGTCATTCTTTGCCATTATGCGCTCAGTTTATTTCGATTAACTATTGTCTTTATCTCATCAAAAAAAGGCCTCAAAAGATCTGAACTTTTTCTCAATAACACTGAGCAAAGCCTTATAATTATTGACTTTCCTCTGTATCTAAGTATGTTTACCTGCAACAGGGATAAAAATGAATCGTCTATGTCAGAATCACAATCGAATGAAACCAAAACAACACAATTAGAAGAAGGTCTCGTCTACTGCTTTGGCGATTTTGAATTTGAACCTGAAAAAGATGAACTGCGAAACGAACACCATAGTTTGTGCGAAAAGCTAGAACCTCAAGTCGCCCAGTTATTAACCTTGTTTGTCGAAAATCAGGGCACCGTCATCACCAAGGAAGCAATACAACAAACGTTATGGCCTAAAGCGATTGTCGAACAAAATAGCCTGTATCAATTACTGACTAAACTACGCAAATTACTCAACGATTCGTCACGCAACCCAACATTTATTAAAACCTTGCCAAAAAAGGGCTACAGTTTTATTCATCCTGTGAGCATTCAAACATCAATTCAGCCCGAAGTGTCTGTTAAGTCCACTCAAAAGCTGCGCTCACCATTGCTTTGGCTGGTTCCGGCAATCATCATTTGCTTCAGCGCTATCGCATTTTTTAATACGGACAAAAAGTCTCTGCCAATACCTGAGTACGACGTACATGATGTGAGCTATGAACTCGGCCTCGAAACCGATATTGATGTCCATATCAACGAAAACCTAATGGCATATGTGAAAGACATTTATTCGTTACATATTGCTACTAAACAAGGTGATGTATTTTACAAATTGGCGTCAAAATACCGCGTTGCTATGCCCGCTTGGCAAGAGAAAAATCGATTGCTGGCCTATTGGCAATATCGAGAGGATCAGTGCGAACTCTTTATCATTTCACCGCAAGGGGCAATAAGCCACCAAGCACCACCTATTGCGTGTGAAAGCGCGCTAAAACCCGTTTGGAAAAACCCAGATGAAATAGTGGTCAGTGTGAAGCAAAAAGGTCAACTGATCCCTTATTTATACCGTTTAGGAACACAAGTTTTAACCCAAGTCCCAGTTGTTCAGCCAACTCAATCGGAATACAAAGGAGCTGTAAAAGCATGGCAAGGGCATACTTACTATCTATTTAATCATGCAGATCACACCAGTAGCTTAATTGAACTTGACGGCACAGTTGCAATGTCGTGGCCTTTTCCGGTTTGGCTGATCGGCTACAACCCTAAAACACAGGCGATAATTAGTAACGATCAAAGCCAACGCCACCGTATAATCGCAACTCACAGAGATAGCCAAAGCTATGAAGTACTCAGTACAGCCAACGGTCTATTCACGAACTTATCTGTTGATAATCAAGGTGATATTTATACTTCAATCGAAAGTTGGCAGGTCAATATTCGCGATAAAGACAACTTGCCCATTTTCTCAACGTCGAGTATCGACTATCTCCCTGTGAGCAATGCACTTGGCGAAACGGCATTTATGTCACGGCGCAGTGGCGTATGCGAAGTTTATTTACACGCAGACGATCAAATTACACGCCTTTCCTTCCACAAAGGCTATGAATTTGTAAAGTTTTTAGAATGGCGCCCCGATTTATCCATGCTGCTATCAAATCGTGATATGGACATCGCTATATATGATCGCCAACAATTAATTTTGCAATTCACCAGTTCACTCGATAACACGATTAAAAATCTTGGCTGGTATGACAACCATACGATATTCGCCTTCGATGGCAGTGAAGTACAATTTTACGACCTACAAGGTCGAATTACGGGCAGCCATCCGCTAAAAGCGCAGTTTATCTATTTTGATACCAGTAATAATTCATGGTTGGTACTCAAAGATAATGTACTGTACCAACAGGCTAGTTTTGACTCAGTGCCTGTTGCGAAGCAAACATTAACCGCACAACAAAGTAACTTGCTTCACAATGTACGGATCAAAAATAATAGCCTTTATTGGCAAAGCGCTTGGTCTAAACAAGATCATATTTGGCGCTTAAAATTAACCCAAGGTGCAGATGTCGAATTAGTTAAAAAAGGTAATTTAATCTGGCATTTTGATATTTCACCCTATGAAGAGCTCACGATCGCAAAAATGGAAGCGATTGAAGGTGATATCAAGCGTATCTCTCCCATGAAACCACAGCAAAGCGAGTTATAATGATGACACCACGACACCATAAAGCACTCATGCTATCTGCCGTACTGAGTGCCATCGCAGCATTAGCTCACTTAGCTTGTATTATAGGTGGCGGTGATTGGTACCGCTTTATGGGTGCCGGAGAGCAAATGGCCTTTATGGCAGAAAAAGGTGATGCCTATCCAACAATAGTTACTTCTTTACTCTGCGTGATCTTACTCGGGTGGAGTGCCTATGCATTATCTGGAGCCAAAAAGCTACCTAAGTTACCACTACTTAAAACAGGCCTAAGTGCTATTTCTGCAGTATTGATCTTTCGCGGTATTAGCGGACTGTTCGCGATTTTTCTGGTTAATAACGCCTATATGCAGAGCCATCAGACCTTTATGCTCGTCAGTTCACTCATTTGCCTGCTATTTGGTGCGTTATTTTTATACGGCACCATCGGAGTAATTAAATCCCAGTCAACTAACAAAGCACCACTTTCAACTCTCTAACCACTAAGCTTCGGTGCGCAGCAACTGATTAGGGCGTTTTTGCAACTGCGCACGTGCATAAAACACTAAGCTAACCAATACCACTAAACTTGCTGTCAGAAAGAGAGCTTTGCCACCGGCAACATCTAACACCAACCCGCCGATGAGTGGCGCAAGTGCAAAGCCTAAAGAACACAAACTTGCTGCACCAAAATAGCTTGCTTTTAAGTGATTGGGTGCCATTTTATCAATGAAAATATTCAATTTAGCAAACAAAATAGCTTCGCCAACACTGAGTACAAACGTTGCATAAAGCCAACCATTAAAATGATGCACAGGATTAAACGCCATCATCAACTGAGAAATAAATAACAAGCCGATACCACAATAAAGGCGCTGTTGAATAACCCAGTGTGACATCAATTTTAGTAACGGAAATTGAAAAGTAACGATAACCAATGCATTAAGCACTATCATGGCGCTAATCAATTGAGCAAGCTGGTCAACGTTACTGCGTGTTAAATACTGAATTAGGCTCGCGTCACCTTGCGCATAAACTAAAAAGATAAGTGCATTCGCAACCAATACATAGATAAACGCCCTATCTTGTTTTAATAGTCTCAGCAAATTTAAAAAATCGAGTGCTTGAGTTTTGCTATGCACCGTGCGAACTGATTTAGATTGATACACAGTAATCAGTGCAATACCAAGCGCAAAATACGCGAACACCGTAACCGAAAAACCAACTTGCTCACCGGTAAAGCCAAGCCAAATTCCAACGAGTGGACCTATCGCACTGCCTAAATTGACGAAAAAATAGAGCATTTGCAATGCGAGTTCTCTTACACCTTGATCTGGTAATTCGTCACTTAACAGTGCTTTACTCGGTGCATCCCACAGCGAACGTGGTAATGACGCAAGTACCACAGATGCGCCAAACCACCACAATGAATCAGCAATACTCAAACTTAAAAAAGCAATCACACCCAATAAAATAGCGCCGAGCAGTATTGGTAAACGACCGTATCGGTCTGCTAAGTTTCCGGTGTAAAAACCCAATAAAATAGCAATAACAGACGACCCTGTTAGCATTAAACCCACTTGTGTCGCCGACAATGCAAATTTCTGAAACAAGATGACCGCTAAAAATGGCCATACCATATAAAATGCGCCACGCACAAAAAAGTTACCAATCAGCAGTACCCAAACTACCGGTGTAAATTTTTTTGCATTACTTAACTCCATCACAACCCCTCAATTAGTTCGATTGGCTGCACTTTAAGACCTCAACTTATATTGAGGTAAAGCGTTAATTGAAATTAAATATTGACGACATCTAACACAGTGTATTAGTGTATTAATACACTAAGTTTTGTAATTGCGACTATGTCAGAACAACTTATAAACCTGATCTACTTAATTAATGCCCAGTCTGGTGTACCAATCTATCGGCAGATCATGGATCAAACAACGCATGCAATCGTTACAGGGGTGTTGCAAGCAGATCAATTAATGCCCTCAGTGCGAAGCCTGGCCAGTCACTTGCAAATCAACCCGATGACTATTTCGAAAGCATTTTCAAATCTTGAAAACGAAGGTGTGCTTATTCGAAAGCGCGGTGTCGGTATGTTAGTAGCAAGTAATCAAACTTCGCGCACAATCAGCACCGATACAACAAACGCTTTACAGACTTTTATTGATCTCGCAAAACAAGATCTCAGCAATGACGAAATTATCGCACTAGTTCAGCAACATTTGGCGATGAGTCGAAAGAAAGGAAAGTAATATGACTGCAATCGTAGAAGTAACCAATCTAGATAAACGCTATGCCAAACATGACGTACTCACCACATTAAATTTTACTATTAACCGAGGTGATGTAGTTGGCTTACTAGGTAAAAATGGTGCAGGTAAAAGTACATTACTCGAATGCTTAATGAATCTCAAAGAACCAAACTCTGGCAGTATTAAGCTATGGGGCAAAACTTGGCAAACACTCACTCAAGCAGAGCGCGAACGGATCGGATTTGTCGCACAATCAAGTGCGGGTTACAACTGGATGAAAGTAAGCCAGTATCTTGATTATATGAGTCATTTTTTCGAACATTGGGATCATACTTACTGTGATCAATTAGTTGAAAAATGGCAACTCGACGAAAATCAATACATTGATCAGCTCTCAGGAGGCCAAAAACAAATACTCGATGTCGTTCAAGCGTTATCAATTAAGCCTGAGTTGCTAGTACTCGACGAGCCCGTCGCTCATTTAGATCCTAATATGCGTCGGCAATTTTTAAGTGAACTTATGGAGTTATGCTGTGAACAAAACACCACGGTGATCTTCTCTACACACATTGTCTCCGACCTTGAGCGCATAGCAAATAAAGTAGCTATCTTGATGAGTGGCAAAATTATTCATCATCACGATCTGGACGATTTAAAAAATGCGATCGGCAAAGTATCACTAAGCGGTGTGACAAATGCGCAAGACCTTGAGATGCTGCCCTTATCGAACACCATATCACAACAAGATACTGTGACAGGTTTTATCTTAGAGCCAAGCACGCTTGATTGGCAAAATGTCGTAAAAGATCTTGGCCTTAGTTATCGCTACAGTGCAATAAATTTAGAAGATTGGTATTTAGAGGTGGCGAAGCATGCATATTAAGTATCATTGCGTCTATATCGTGCAACGCAGTTTCTTTGTACTGCCATTTATTATCCTACTCGCACTTGTGTTTAATTGGGTATTGATGAGAGGACTGCCGGAAGAACTCACGACTGAGCTGATGTTAAAAGCGACCACCGTACTATCGCTGCCAGTGATATTTTGTGCGCTGTTGTTTGGTAAAGGGTTTCACTTACTAAAAAGTCATTTTTTATGGCTGCAAAATATTCGTTTTCGCCATAGCTTGTTACATGCCTGTTTAATTCTTGTGGCGTTGAGTGTTGCCATTTTTTGCATGCCAGTAATTTATTTAATCGGCCTGCCGTGGTTTTGTCTATTAGCCCCATTATTATTTGGCATTATTGGACTACTCGGTGTCACAGCGCAGTCAGTTGTGATGAGTTTTTTTTGGTTAGGGTTACCATTTTTTATGTTGATTGGATTCCAGCACCCAGCCACTTGGCAAGCGACCATAATGCTTGCTATTTGCAGTGCTAGCTATCTAATTTTTACCGCCTATTTTCCAAATAAAATATCAACTAAAACAAAAAATAAAGCAACAAACAATCGTAGACGCCAACTTGACAATACCTGGTGCAATACACAAGTTGCTAAGTTTATTGGCCATTTTTGCCACTTCAAAACTGCAACACTGACACATGCGATGGTTTATCCACAAACAAAATATGGTTTTCTTGCAATCTACTTTGCTATTTTATCTGGCATCCTTTTTTGGCTAACACAAGGCAGTCCAGCAGCACCATACCTTATTTTATTATTTATTTTTTCATGTCAGTTCCCAATTAACCACGAAACCAGCCTGCACAAAAGTCAATTACGCCCGATAGCACATACATTTGTATCGAGTCAGGCACTTATTAGAGCTCTCTTAGTTACAACCGATTTACTCGCACTACGTAATATCATGATATTTAGTGTGCTGTTTTATGGGCTCGTAAATGCCTTTATTGAACACCCTATTCCGCTTTTTTATGCACTGGCTATTTGGAGCTTTGTTTTAATGTACCACAGCATTCATCCGCTGCTGTTAATCGCAAACTTTAAAAAAATCACGCTCAGCAACTCGCTGATTGCTGTTGCTATCATTGCTTGGCAGGTGCTCATACTGACGCTACTTAGCCTGTATCTGCCAGCAATCAATGTGTATGTCTATTTGTTCGCGAGCCTATTTTTGGCTCTAGGAGTGCGCTTTATAACGCAAAGATTTATAGAAAAACAACCTCTTGAAAGAGTGTTAACTTAAGATTAATAGGTAGCAAAAAGGAGCCATTGGCTCCTTTTTTTAAATTTGCAAAAGAGGCTATAGACTATACCAAAGACCTAGCCAGCCTCGTGTTTCGTCAGTAATCGTATCTCCTTCGACTTTTACCAACCCTAAGCTCACTTGCAAGTCGTTAGCAACAGCCGGACCTAAGCCAATCGAAATTGGTAGCTGCCACTTCAAGCCATAGCTTTTTGCATAATCTATGTCATCAACTTGATGCTCTTGATAGTAAAGCCATGGCGCAGTTTCTTTTATTGCAAATCCCATTTGATAAGACTGATAATCTTCAACCGAAATCGAAGCGAAAGGTAATTCTTGCGCCAAAATCATATCACCGTGAACTTGTTCCTTAATCACACTAGATGCAAAACCACCTAACAACATCGACGAGTCATTACGTTCACGATTTTGGTATTGTGCATATAAAGGCATAGACCACAGCTTGCCAAATATACGTGCCTCAATATCAAAGCCATCCCAAGTTAAATGATGTGAGCGACCATCGTAGTATTGTGCTTTTACAGATTGGCCAATAGCAAACGCTTGCCAATCGCGTTGCCACGCTTGGTCAAAGCCAACGCGCACCCATTCACTGTGACCTGTTTGTTTGTCGTCACTATATAAGTAAGCTATTTCGCTGTTTACGGTAAATTGGTTTTGTCGATATGGATAAGTCGCTGATACAAATAAGCCTTTACGATCAATATCTAAATCAAGTGCTTGCGCTCCTTTATATTGCTTATTACCGTGTAATTCATAATCAAAACCATGTGCCAATAATTTTATATCGCCGGTATAATAACTCAGTTCAGCAAACGCGCCAGACAATGCATTTTGACTATCAATCGCGCCACCAAGCTGCCAATTGAAGCGACGCAGAAAGTCGTTGCCTTTAACACCTAACTGCAATAATGCCGTACTCGCACTGTTATATTGCTCCCCTAATGAGAAAGTTGCATGCTGCTCAAGCGGATCATAAACATCCGTTTTACCTATTGATGCAGTGTGTATTTTTGCCGGAGGTAAACTGTGTGCTTGTGCTTTATCAATGTTTGCAAATAAGCTTGTTTCTCTTTCTGTTACTGCAACAACCTGCGCGTCTTCGCCTAACGCATAAACATCAGGCCCTTCAGAATTAGTAGCTAAATAAAGTAAACCATGATTATTACTTGGCATCGGGTAACTCACCACTTGTTGTCCAAAGCTCATTTGATCTAGCTGATCTGTTGCAAATGTATAGCGATAAAGGTTGGTTGCACCATCCACACCGGCAACATAATAAATACTGTCACCTTGTGGTGACCATTTCGGATATGACAGATATTGATATCCTTTTGGCATCGCAACTTGCAATGTTTCCTGGGTATTTAAATCCTTGATCCATAAAGCCCAATTTTCATTGAGGCCGGTTTTTAAATAGGCGAGTTGATCACCGTGTAATTCAGGAAAGTCATACACAGTGGCTAAACTTTTTTCGGTTATAGGGGTAATCTCACCACTTGTTAAATCAACCTTAACAAGTTCGGAGAAGCCATGTTTTGCTTGCTCCGCATAGGCGATACCATTTTCAGCTAATGTAAAGCGACGAAGATTTGCAAACTGAGTCAACTGTGTCACTTCACCCGTTTCGCTGTTCCACTTAAATAAGTCTTGATGACGTGTATTTAGCTCATTATTCGCTACGCTAAATGCACCAAAAATTAATGTGTTTTCATCCAGCCATTTTGGATTCACTATGCCTTTTGTATCGATCGCATTAAGTAGTGTTTTTTGCTCACGTTTAAACACTTTGGGTGCTTTATCAGTGATGTCGTTTGGATCAGCTTGTTTAATTTCTGCCTGCGCTTTTTCAAACTCTTGTTGTGCTTTAGTGTTGTCTTGTGTGCTGTACACAAAGAGTTTTACATTGCCTTTTTTATCACGTCTTACAAGCGCCAGTTTTTCTTCCGACGGCGACAAAACTGGGCTTTGTACAACATAATCTAAATCTTGCCAAAGCTTAGTCTTAAGTTCATCTTGATCTGCCTCTTGGCTCATTGCTTTATATGTATATTCTGCCACAAAACGACGATATAACTTTTTCGCACTGGCTCCGAATGCACCCTTAAATGCTTCATTAAAATCGCGTTGCTCCACAGCTTGCATACGAGTCCATACCGCATCGAGCGACTCTTTTCCGTATTCATCTTCAAGCCATTGCAAATAACGAACCCCAACGAGATAAGCCATTGATCCCGCCATAAAGCCACCGCTATCATCACCGAGTTGACCATAAGTCGGTAGCGCACCTTCTTTAGCAAACTGACTTATCAACGCTTCAACATAATTGTCATGCAAACGGCCACGGCCTGTCATTTGCGACTCTAATAACGTTGCATACCCTTCAGCAGCCCAGCGCGGCATAGAAGCATGGCTTAAATCATAAATACCCCAAATATCGCGTAACTTTTGTCGCCACTCGCTGCGAGTTGGCTGGGCTAAATGAACTAAGTGAATATATTCATGTAAAACCAATAATTGCTGCCATCCGGAGCTATTCGATATCACCGTATCTGATTGTGGCGGCGTTGCGTAAAGCGCCATCAAAGGCTGGTTACTGGGTGGAATAGCAAAACCATTTGCGGCGTTGATAGGATCAAAAACTAATACATCAACGGGTTTATCAAGCGACCGACTTTGCTGTTCAAGCACTTTATCGCGCACTATTTCTAATTCATTCGCTGCTGATGTAGCCCATGCTTGATATGCTTGTTGGTAGTGAACCTTAAAATGGTCAGTCGTAATCGTATGCCACTGAGCGTCATTTGCATTTGCTGCAAAACCAACAGAGAGAGAAAGCGCCAACAGGGACTTTTTCATAGTTTTTTTCCTTGTCTCTAAAATCGCAAACAACTTAACGAGTTAAGTAATATCATTCAGGTTTTTATGATTGACGGTAAAACGAGGTGATAAGTGGTTAAAGAAAAACTTATAACCACCCCAAATTTGATGATTCCGCTTTGTAAAGCGCCTCATCAACCATTGGCAATACAAGAGCTTCAGGCAAATAAGGCACCCGTACACGGCCAGAGGCCAATTGAATCGTGAGCGTGACTAATTTCGCGCGCTTCATTAAAGGTGTTTGCGTATAACTTATCTTTTGAATTTTATGAATATAGAAAACCGACACTGTTTTACCAACAAAACCTGTTCTGACAAAAACTTGCTCACCATCACTGTATATACCGTAACGCTTACAGCGTAACCAACACATAAAAGCCGTTACTATCAATACAGCTAGCCAAAGCGGCCAGGCAAACACACCCGAAGTGTTATACACAAAGCCAACCACAATAGTGCTGGGTAAAACGCAAAATAACGCCCAGTTTTTGCGCCAAAACGCCCCTGAAATCGGCGTAAACGCGATACGTTTGAGATCCACAGTTTGCCAACAAAGTGTCATCGCATTCATCAGTTGCGCATACGTAAGGACGGGTAAAATAAAAGCCTGTCCTTTTTTGGCTTTACCACAATGGCCATTTTCCACTTGCTTACAGCTTACGATATAACGGTTTAGCAACATGCCAACCCAATTTTTCTTTATTTCAACCGTTTGAATTTTGCTCTTACTCAGCGACATTTGATGACGCTCTAATAAGCCTGAAATACGTTTAAGTTTTTCATTTTCAAAATACAACTCAAAATTATAAAATCGTAAAAACGCTCCTAATACCGAGGCTGCCACGAAAAGAAACACCATCGCAGCAACAACGCTAACAGCGGCCACAATCATCGCCACATCCTGGCTATCAATAAACCCACCATAAAAAGCCGCAAGCGGGCCGACAAATTGATCTTTTGAATAATCCACCACGTGCTCAATAAATGGTGCAATCGCAGCAAGAACAAGAAACATCATGCCCGACATTAAACCAAATTTAGCCACTTCTTTATTGGTGAGCGTCAAGATTGGCTTTTCAGATACTGTATTTTGCTCATCATCTGCCGTTGGCATGTTGGCTGTTGTGTGTGATTCTTTATATGAAAAAACATTTTGCCGCATGACTTGCGCCAGTTGTGATTTGATACCCGGTAAAGCGACTTCTTGCTGTGCTGAGCCCGCGGCATCAAAGGTACATTTAACGAGTTGAAATGGTTGAAAGTAAAACGGAATAGCTAAATTGATGTTTTGGATTTTGGCAAAATTCAGTGTCACGCGTTCTTTTTTAAACACACCTTTACGCAAAATAACTTCGTGATCGGTGAGTTTGTAGCGAAAGTTTAAATAATACAAAACGGCATAAACGATAAGTAGAACACTGAGACCCGCAGCCGCTACAATACCCCAATACAGCTTATCTTCAACCTGCGTTAAGAAGATCACAAAAGCAGGTGCCATATTCAGCAAGCCATCTTTAACAAAACGCACAATAAAATGAATAACAAAATAGATGATCGACAGTGGCGATAAGGTATGCCACTGCTTTTGTGATGAATTATTCGCTGTCATGATGCTGCTCTTTCGATAAAATATACTGGCGCATTCTGCTTGCTCGCTCAACACTTAAACCGTTTAATTCGAGATCCGCACCCATGCCACCAGCGGTAAAGAATTTTATACTTGATAACCCAAGTTTACGTTCAACGGGGTTGCGGTGGGTTTCGATATGCTGAATACGATTAAACGGCACAGCGGTGGTTTTTTTCCAAAATACGCCGCGTTTCAATACCAAATCATGCTCTCTAAGCGCCACTCCTGTGCTTTTTACAATTGCATGCATCAACCAGGCAATGTAAGTATTCAACAGAGCTAAACCTCCACCAATCATCATCAATATATGATTGGGTGCTTTAGCCGCAAACATGGCAACACAAAAAACGACAATCGAGATAGGTAATACAAAAACAAATGTACTGATGAGTGCCTCACGCGTTGCATAAGTATCAAGTGGCGCAAAGTCGAGTTGCGCTAATTTTGGGATTGTTTGTTCACTGATTTGACTGTTGCTAAACACGGCATTACCTTTTCGGTTTTGTATTTTTTATTAATACTAAATGCTAACTTCCCTATAAGTAAAACAAAAAACTCAGCTGAAGCTGAGTTTTTATACTAAGTTAAGGCCTATATTACCAGATGATAATGTAGGCACTTGCTCTTGCGCACCGTCTTTTATCGTGCCCTACTTTTTTTGTGCATAATACTTAGACTTTAAAAATTGCTTTAAGCGTGATTGGTATGATTCACTATTCAGGTTTATTTGCTGTCCAGGCAAAGCGGGTAATTCTGCCGCAAACTCATTCACATCAACAACTTCAATGCTGCCTGTGTCACTCACAACAAGGTCAAATACATGCCAATACTCTAAATCGGAGTCATTATTTGGTGTATATAAGCGACGTTGGCCACCTAAATTAAGTTCAACACGCGTCTCTGTACCTGAAATAAACCCAATACTTGAGAATCTATGGACAATGTAACGGTAGCGACCTGCAAATGGGTAACTCGGAACTGAAATCACTTCAGGGCCATAACTGCTAGTGTCATCAACATCTAACCAAAAAACCTCATCACCCACCGTAACTTCTGAGTTGCCAAAATAGACGTAAAAATAGCCACCTTGCCCATTAGGACCGGTAAACCATGAATCCAAGTCTCTTGGGCTTTCACCCCAATTTAGCTGAATGCGGGTAAAGTTTTCGGATAACTTTAAGCACGTCTCAAGTTCTATATCAACGCCTTGTGAGGTAATCGATACAGTACGACTAACTTGGCCAAATGCAGCAGATATTAACGTATTTGCAAATGACTTCACTGCTAAATTAAATTCACCATTGTTATCAGTACGAGCTGAAGAACTACCATTATAGTCTTGTCCTTCACCACGAATACGAATACCGCTTACAGGCACATCGTTATTATCAACAACACAGCCTTTAACAAATACAGTTTCATAAATTTTGTCCGCATTCCAAGTCGTAAAATGACTCACTTCACCTTGATAAAATAAATCACCATTGATGGTTGTTAAAGTCGCTTCACCTTCTTCAACCCAAACCCCTTGCTCCGTATCATAATAATAAAGCGGAATCATTGCCGGCGGCGCCGTGCCTACTGCCGGAATATTAATTGTTGCCGTTTTATTTTCGCCAAGTTGCACCTTATTGCCTTGCACATCAGCAAAATCGACCGTAATAGCACCAAACGATTCAATCGGTACCAAATTACCGGTTTCATCACGTGTAACCATTTCACCTGGCATTAAATCAATGTCATTTTGCGGATTAATAATGAGCATTTCAGCTGTCACGTCACCCGTTACCGCATCGCCATTACCATCGACAAACGCATCTGTCGGTAAGCTCACTATTATTTGCCCTTCAATGGAGAGTTCTGTCGCTTGCGCCACATCAAAGGATTGTGTTGCATGAACCGGGGCAATATAAAGAGTTTGTTGCAAAGCAAAATCTTGTTGCGATAGTGTTAAAGATGCTTCACCAAAACCAGTACTGTTGGCAGTCAACACCATACGATCATTCACAACATTATCAAGAACACGTAAATTAAACAGGCCTGTTGCATCTGTGAATGCTGACGCCACAACCTGTGTACCATCACTTAACGTTGCTGTCGCATTTTCAACCGGGTCATTTGTGTAATAATGATAAGTGAGACCTGATAACGGCAAATATACTAATTCAGATAACATAAACGATTGCGTTGCAGCGGCCGCGTTATCCTCTCCACCGTCAGCCACACTAATAGTGACTTGCGAATCTGTGGTTGTTGTTGCCGCAGAAGTAAAGCTCACCTCACCGGTTGGCGAAATTGCTAAACCTACAGGCCCTTCAACAACCGCAAAAGACAGGTCTTCGCCATTATTTGCGTCGTCAGGATCAGTGACAACGAGCGTAAAACCAAGGCTTTGCCCTGTCTCAACTTGTTGGTTTTCAATCACACTTAGCTGCGGTGCGTCATTAACTGGCGTCACGGCAATCGAAAAAACTTGCTCTGCAGCAATCGCACCATCTTCGCCACCGTCACGAACTAACACTTTAATATCGTTTGCACTTAATACACCCTCAAGCGGTGTCCAACTAACTTCGCCAACGCCGTTAATAGTCATTCCTGTTGGCGCATTTTCTAACTCATAAGTTAACGATGCAACCTCATCATCTACATCACTCGCCGCGACTGCATATGTATATGCAATATCTTCGGTTGCCGTTGTTAACGCGCTGGAGGTGATCGTCGGGCTATCATTGACAGGTGTCACTGTAATTGAAAAAGTTTGCTCTGCAGGCGCAGCGCCATTTTCGCCACCATCTCTCACTACAACGGTAATATCATTTGCACTTAACACACCTTCAGTCGGTGTCCAGGTAATTTCTCCGGTATTACTAATTGCCATGCCTTGTGGCGCATTATTAAGTGAAAAAGACAAATCTGTACCATTATTAGGATCATCAGGATCTGTCACCGCGAGCGTATAGGTATATGCAATATCTTCAGTCGCCGTAGTTGGCGCAGATGACATAATTAAAGGAGCTACATTCTCGTTTAATGGGGGGTCTTTAGGGTCTGAGCTACTCGATGAGCCACCACACGCCGAAAGAATTGATAAACTCAGTGCGGAAAGCACCAACTTAGAGTGTGAAAATTTCATACTAATCCTTATATATCTTCCATTTCGCGCCTGAGGGTAGCACCAAATAGCGTTTAGCAAGGTATTAAAAAAGTATGAATTTTATAGAAAGTAAGATCGACTTTAGCCGATCTTACCATCAATTAAAAAAGCTTTGTTTCCAATAAGGTTACAACCAACGTACGGTATGAATTAGTGAATGAGATTGCCCAGGAGCCAATACCACGTGATCGTCCAGCACATTCGCGGCTTCTAAGCAAAGCATAGTGTGATACTCCTCATCGCGAAAATTACTTAAACGTTTTGCTTTATCAATCCATGGATTCCATAACACGCAAGAGGTTGAGTTTTTGCGCCCAACTTCAATCACACCGTCAGGCGTATGAATCGTTTGGATCTCCGGTGCATTTTGATAAACCATATCCGTTTCGCGAGCAAATTCAACTACATCATCTTGATCAAATGGTCCCTCGCCAAACTCTATATAGTTTGCTCCCTGTAATCCATTAACGCGAGTTTGCTCTATTGCAGGGGTTGGAAAATAGGTATGTAACGCTTGTGTAAAGCTAATATCATGCTGATCGAGATTGGTATTGATCAACTCGATATGTAATGAATCAGTCAACGTAAAAATAACTTTCACGCTCGATTTGTGCGGCCAGAATGTTTGATCAAGCTGGCTTGTCGGTAGACTAAAACTGACCATCACTTCGTTCTCTTTTTCTGATACTTCTTCAGCACGCCACAACATATTGCGAGCTAAACCATGTATTGGCCAGCCGTCATTTTTACTTACGCCAAACCATGGCCAGCATATTGGAATACCGCCACGCATACTTTTACCTGCTAAATAATCTTCGTCTTGAGACATCCAGATTAACGGCTTTTTATTATGTGGTGTAAATTCGCTTAACTGTGCGCCTTGAAGAAAAATTTTCGCAGTACAAAAAGACGTGTTTATCGCGAGGTATTCTAATCCTGTTTCTGTGCTTTCTATTGTTACAGAAGGAGATAAATTCATGATGCATCCTAGATGATGAGGTAACAAATTAAACTCGATACATTTGAATCGTCGTTAATAAATCTAATCAACGACGATTCAAATAGTCCTAATGAAACCAAGATAACGAAAGCCAAAGAATTTGGCAAACGTGTATTTTTCATCTATTTATATTGCGCCAATATTTGCTGGTATTCGCCACTTTTTTTTAGCTTCGAAAGCCCCTTGTTAAACTCAACTCTTAAGCGTCGAGATTGTTTTTTACGCTTTAAAAACAGCAAATGATTAGTGCTAACTAATAAGGGTTTTACATGATAATTAATATTGCTCGATTGTGCCTGTGAGAACTTTTTTTTCAGCAAGTAATTACCGGGAATGACGGACATTGGAAAAGCATCAATATGACCCTTTATTAATCGAGCAAAGTTTTGTTCATCACTCGCCACAGTATCAACACTTAGAACTCCCAATTTCGCTAAATACCAAAAATCTGCTGTGTAGCTATACCCCTGCGTAGCACCGATTTTTAAACCTTCTAAATCGTGTAACCCCTGCCATTTATCGATTGGCCGCTGTTTATGATAAAAGAACACAGTTGTTTCTTGATATAAGGGCTCACTACAGTAAAAAATGGCACTGCGTTCTGGTGTACAAAAAAAGTATGCAACAGCATCATACGTATTTTTTTGACCTTCCACATAACTTCTCGCCCACGGTAAAAAGTCAAACTCAGCTTTATATCCCTGAACTTCAAATGCTCTTGAAATAAGATGGGGCACGATACCTTGCTTGTCCGCGTCTCTATCTGAATAAGGTGGATATTCTCCAATGGCGATCCTGACAACCATTGCATTGCAAGAAAAAAGAGGCAACAGTAGTCCAAGTAGTATAATTAGTGTTTTCAAACTCAGTTAATCATAAAAGGTCATAGCGAAAGTCTAGACCCTATTAAAATAAAGTCACAATTTAAACGCTCATTCACACTGATTTACCGCAAAGCGCTTCTTATCAACGCGTATGTGTTATACAGTAGCATTTTTGCACAAATCGAAACAACACTATGAAGTTGAAATGTTTAGCAGCGACCATCGGGTTACTCGCCACCAGCGGTTGTAGTCAATCTCTAGCAACCACACAAAAAACAGAATCTGAACAATTAAAACTCGTTAGCTGGAATATTGAACACCTTGCCGATGAACTTAATTCTGGTTGTAAACCGCGCACTAAAGAAGACTACGCCGCGCTGCAAAGCTACGCCAAATCTCTCGATGCAGATATTGTTGCCTTGCAAGAAGTGCAATCAGAAAAAGCACTTGCGCGCGTTTTTCCACCACAACAGTGGCAATTCGTACTCTCAAAGCGCCCTGACAACGAAGCCTATGAATGTCGTGGTCGCGACGGCTTAAAGTCAACACCACAACGTACTGCTTTTGCCATTAAAAAATCGGTAAAGTTTAGCATTGCGCAACAATTCGAAAAGCTAGCGCTTGGTAATCCAGGTTTGCGCTACGGTATTAGTATCAAATTGGACGATCATCCAACGCAATTAGAAATACTCAACGTGCATCTAAAAAGTGGTTGTTTTGTTGATGACTACCGCAAATCAGATAAAAAAGCATGTAACACTTTCAAACAACAAGCACCAAAAATGGAAAACTGGGTTAATACACGCATTGACGGCGGACAAAGCTTCGTTGTTCTCGGTGATTTTAATCACCGTTTAAGTACCAATAACAATGAGTTTTGGCAGCAACTAAGTAAAGAAAACAATACTAAGGTAGTCACAAATGTGATGGATGGAAAATCAAGTTGTCACCCACGCTACAAAGACCTGATTGATCATATTTTAGTCAGCAATAATGCGAGTCAATACATCTCTAAAGGTTCAGCACAGGTAGATTACTTTGGTAAACAAAGTGAACTCACTTATCAAGATATGCTGAGTGATCATTGTCCAATCAGCGTAAAAATAAACTACATCGCAAACTAGTAAAATAAAGCGTCTTTAATCAAAGGCGCTTTAATTTTTAAAGTTTTTACTGCTCAAAACCCGCTAAATGATAACGAGTCGGCACCGTTGAATTACCAACACGGTAAATACCAAACTTGAAGTAATAGTCATGTTCATCGTTTCGGCCCAGATTAATCTCATGCAGCTTAACTAATTGACGCACAACATGTTGACGGTTTTCAAAATACGTAAGAGCAACATCTAAGCTACCTGGGGTTATCACTTTTTCATGTTTACATGACATTTACACATCAGTCATGACTTACCATCCGTTCGCTCCGCTTCACGACGAAATAGATAAATAAGAATTGGCATCCAGAGCACAAAAAGCGAGTTTAGAACCAAATTACTAACATTCAAGTCCTCAAATGAGCCGTTAAAAATTGTCACTACACTCGATGATCCCCACATTACACCTACAAAACAGGGCAAAAATGCCATTCACACAGCGGCAGAGTTGGGGTTTACCCAGTTTGAGAGACGCTTATAAATCTCACGAGCGCCAAATGAAAGAAGCGCAAGAACGATCGAAATGCGTAATACATCAAAAAATAAAATAATGGACTCAAGATAAGCAGATTTTTTCAGCGCGATGATCAAGTCCCAAGGAATAAAAGCACGCGATACTTCAACCCCCATTAACGTCAAAAAGCCCATACTCAAACAGCCAATGTAGGCGAGTGATTTTAGAATTATTGTCATTATCTTGTTTAATACTTAAACACTATGCAAACATCATAAATGATTTGAACGATTTAACAATCTCGATATAAATGATCAATATGAAAAAATAGACAAGTCAACATGATTAAAATAATGTGTACCGATTAACTATTTGCAAAAAAATACCAATAACGAGTTTAGCGTGCTACTTTCATTTACACTCTTTGACGTACTCATATTAATTGGCATTAGCCAAGGACTCGTTACCAGTGCTTTGCTATTAACAAGCGATCAAACTCACCACAGCAAGCGCATATTGGGTATTGCCGTATTGGTTTTTTGTCTGGTGAATTTTAAAGTCGTACTGCACACCTCAGGCCTTTGGGATATACCTTTTTTCCGCTACTTTCCCGTCGCAGTCGAACTGTTATTACCCCCACTTGTTTACTTTTATATTTTGTCGCTTACAAAACCTAATTTTACGCTATCTCGGAACCAAGTTTGGCATCTACTACCTGGGCTGATTTACGCTATCTATGACCTTGTTTTATATTTACTTACGGTGTCAGAACCAACCATGTCGGCAAAAAGGCAGATTGCCGATATGATGCTATTTGATTTATCAAACGAGATTGGAGATTACCTGATTGTCGTGCTCACCTGCACTTATGCAGTACTTGGTACAAAGGCAATACATAATTACATCAATTGGTTAAAACAGTTTAAAAACTACACTTCGCTGCCCATTTATCGCTGGCTCAAAAGCATCATCATTTGGTGTGTATTGCTTGCCAGTGTGTTACTCATTAACCAACTGCTCACCGCGCTATCACTTGCGATGTCCGAACCTATGTACCGCTGGCGGTTTTTTAATTTGTTGGTTGCGCTTGTTACCTATTACATTGGCTTTGTAGGTTATAAAAACGACAATTTAAATATCCATAGTTGCCAACAAAACCTAACAACAATTTCTCAAAAACTCAGTCAATCTCAGCTCATTAATTTAGAAGCTGCACTAATAGAAAAGCTTGAGCAAGAATCAAGTTATTTGAATAATGCTCTAACGATTAAACAGCTGGCAAACGAGCTCGATACCACAAGTGAAAACCTCTCGCTCGTCATTAACCAAAAGTTCGGTATGACCTTTCGCGACTTATTAAATAAATATCGAGTTGAACATGTTAAACAAGCCCTTCGGCATAATCGTGAAAACCCTAAATCGATTTTGGATATTGCGCTTGCTGCTGGATTTAACTCGCAAGCGAGTTTCTATCGTGCGTTCAAAAAAATTGAAGGCGTATCACCATCTACCTATAAGCAAAACCAAGAATAATTCAAATTTATTGCTATTTTTTACTCTCAAAACATGAATTGAGAGGAATTGACACATAAATTAAGCCAGTTTCAGCGTGATGACTCTAATACCAATATGAGAATGACAATGAAATTAAGAAGTAAAATTATCATCTGGTCGCTGTTCAGTATAATTGCAGCGACAAGCGCAACGTTTATATTTTTTCAGTGGCACATAAATCAAATGCTCGGCGGTAACACGCAGCATGTCGACCCAAACCAATTCAAATCAACGAAGGGGCTTATTGCCATTACTAATGTCAATGTATGGTACCCCGAAGAGCTATCAATGACGCCGAATCAAACCATTTTGATTGAAAACAACAGCATTTCATACGTTGGCGACAATCCATCTATTCCTAACAATTACCATATTGTCGATGGTCACGATAAATACCTTATTCCAGGCCTGATTGATTCTCATGTTCACATTAAAAAAAGCCATAATGACCTATTGTTATATCTTGCCAATGGCATCACGCAAGTCGGCGAAATGACAGGGTTAGCGCATCACTTTGAACTAGCCAGACAAATTGAGCAAGGCACGCTCGGGCCGAATATCTATATCGCCTCCCCAAAAATGAACAGCCACTCAGGAATTGCAGCAACATCTCGTAGCATGATGGAACAACGTCATCAAAATTTTACAACACCGAGTGAGGCAAAAGCCGCGGTAAGAAAATATAAAGAAATGAGATTCGATGCCATTAAACTCAGCTCAGATCTTAATCGAGATATCTATTACGCAATTAATGAGGAAGCCAAGAAGCTGAAAATTCCGGTGATTGGTCACTTACCAGTCGGGTTACAACTGACCGACTTATATGCATCAGGGCAGTCTCAACTTGCGCACATTGATTCAATTACTCATAACTTAGCCAATGAATTTGGTGGCTTGTATGGCGAAACTAGTGACGCTTTTATCGCACATATACAAGAGCATGCCGACGCCATTGCACAACAGTTCAAAGCACATAATATCGCGCTCGCTTCAACTGTATGGCTACACCAAACACGACCACAGCAAGACGCCGAACTAGAATCATTTTTTAAATCTATCCCGCTGGCCTATCAAAATCCGGGTTGGCTTGAAGGCTCGTTTGTATCGAAAGGGTGTCTACCTGGACACAACACATACCAGCACCGTCAATTCAATAACAATAATAGCCCTGACAATGCCAAAAAATACTATTTGGCCTATAACGAAGCCATAAACATTATCACCCGTGCACTAATCAAACACGGCGTGACGATTACAGCCGGCACCGATTCACTCGGCGCCTGTGGCATGATTGCAGGCTTTGCATTACATCAAGAACTCGTGGCCCTGCAGCGCGTAGGACTCAGCAATATACAAGTGCTCAACTCTGCAACTAAAGCGGCTGCGCAGTGGATGAAAATAAAAACAGGGCAAATTCGTGTTGGCTATCGCGCAGATTTAGTTTTACTCAATAAAAACCCGCTCGAAAATATTGCGTATACGCAAGAGATAGCAGGCGTTGTCGCAAATGGGCACTTTATAAATAGGCGCGAACTTAATCGTATGTTAGCTGCAGTTAAAAATGCCAATGCACAAAGCCGAACTATCAATATTGACCATTTACTTTAAACGTCCAACGGCAACGTCACTTGGCAAAACGCGTGCTATCAACAACTTTTATATTGGCTGTTGATAGCAACCCTATGTTAAAACATTAAAACCCGCTGTATTGATAGCGATTTTTTTCAACATCCACTGCCGGCTTAAATACTGAATTGAGTTTTATTAGCTGCTCGTATACATCAGGATAGAATTCTTGAATGCGTTTTATCCGTGCATAGTGACTCGCTTCCACCTGTTTAATATCTTTTAAGATCAACTCAATTGCAGGACTTAGATGATCACTTTGATAGCTGATCTCCAGTAACACGTCGAACACATCCGAACCATAGTGATCAAAGCTTGGACTCGCACCCACATCATACAAAAATGCCATTATTTGTTTTGGCGCGCGCGCGACCGCGAGAAACAAATCATTGCCATGCTGGTCTTTAATCGAAAAATCAAAGCCTAAATCTGCTAATATTTGCCATTGCTTTAGAGGGAGGTGACGAAAGGCATATAGTCCCGTTGGCGCTTGAGGGTTTACCCGCGCTTGCCAAACTGGCATTAACGCCGCCGGGTTCTTGAGTAATTCTAGCAATAGATAATCAGTTTCATTGATATCCAAGGTAATATTGGCACTGTACTCTCTTGCCTGTGCATAGTTTTTCTTTTTTAATATGTGATAAAAACGGCTCTTAGCTAAGGTGTTAGTTGAGCGATTCTCTCTAGAACGCCAAATTTGAACCAGTGCTGGGTCGATATCATGCAATAGCGACATCGTATCAAGTCCGCTCTTTTTGACTTCATTGATACGGGCATAGGATTCACTTAAATCAGCAAGCCCCTCACGTGTTTTAATTTCATCAGCCATCTCTTTGCAACGTTTTGACACTTGGTTTGAAGCAGCAATTTTTGAGTTTAGCTTTTTAATTTCTTGCGATACATTGGAGTTGTCTGGAGGTTTGCGCTCCACTCGCTCGCCAATACTAACTAGTTCTATTTTACTCAATAAAGATCGCAGCTGCTTGTCGATCACTTGATCGCTGGTAAACAAACGTCGAAATGGCGCTTTAAACCAAATAACCGGGCCATTTTCGCTTTGTTTAACTCGACCATGCGCAAAATATCCTTGGTCAACCAAATGTGAAATAGTTGCTTTTGCATTACTCGAATCCCAAGAAGACGCATTATAAGCACGTGGTAAATTCATTATCGCGATATCTAATGCTGTGACTATACCGCTATCCTTTGTCGCATAAACACCAGCCTGTTCAAGCAGTTTAAGTACGGGTAAATTATGTTTTGCAACAGCGATGTCAGCAACATTTTCATACGTATCATAGGATGTTTGTACAAAGACGGGGGTGTCATTAAGCGATTGAGTCTTTGGTATCAATTGCTTCATATATGGAAGAGGCAAGTCATTTAAGATAGCAATAGCAAGATCATTTACCGTAAATGAAACGCCGGCTATCGCTAACTGAAATTCATCAATTCCAAGCTTATAGGCACTGCTTAAAAATAAAATAGATGGTGAAACTACAGAACTGCCATTAATTATTAGCGGAGACTCGATATAAGTATTAAAAACGCTCGTATTCTCAGGTAATAATAACACCGTTTTTTTATCCACATTTTTATCAATGTTAAACTTAAACTTCATCGCGCTGCGTTTATTTGAGGTATGTTGCAAGGCATTAAGCAAATTAGTCATCTCGTCGGATTTAAAACCTTTAATAACATCAATTCCTTTCCAAGATTTTATTTCACTTACAGATTGGCTAATATCGTATTTATCCCGTTCGATGTTTTTTTGCGCTTCAACAAGTAAATCAAAGTAATCTGAATAGTAAGTCTCATATTGATGTGAATATCCATATAATTCTTTGAATGATTTACCACTTTTAAGCTCATTTTGAAAAGCTTCGATTAAATCATCATGGATATTAGTGCTTTTTGCACTTTCGCGGCGCGCTTGTGTACGGCACGACTTTAGATCGCGAGCTAGTTGCTGGAACGACTTCGACGTGTCATGTTGATCATCATTAGGCAACAATTGTTCATCTTGATATGGGCTGTTTGCTTGTTGAGACTCACTCGAATCTGCAAGTTTAGAATTTGGCTCCACCTGATCCTGCGATATAAACCAATAGCCAGTAATAGCGAATATTGTAATTACAGTCACACTTAACTTTCTCATTGGTTTATCATCCCTAATTTAGTAATCAACGCATCATGACGTAAATTGCGCTGTAAATACAAGCCCATTATTAAAATCATCGAATGGCAATCTATTAATAAAAATAGTAAAAGCGAACTAGCTAAGTTCGCTTTTATGCATTCAGTTGGCCTTAAGTTCGTTCAAAAGGTATTATTTTTCACCAAACAAACGTTTTAATATCGTCGCTTTATTTGGTCTTGCCATTTTAAGCGCTTGTGCAATTTCCTGTTTGTCTAGCACGCGCGCATGATGTGACGAAACAAACGTATCTACTTTAATATCGAATTCAGCCAATTTAGAAAGCAATGTATTTAATCTAAAATACGTATCACCATCAGGCCAATATGCCGACGAATGAAAAGCCTTCTGATAACTACTGCCAAACATATCCTCGCTAAACAATATGTTATGTTCAGGTAGATAAACAATTAAGTTATGATTTGCATGACTACTAGACACATCATATAAAACGATCTTTCCTGCGGCTAACTGCTCACCTGAATCAACCAAAGTAATACGATCTTGCGATAAACTGCCACCAAAGTGCGCAGATAATAGTTCAACATGTTCTGGCAGTACCGCCAAGTCAGCTCCGTGTGTAACTACCTCATTTAATCCCATCATATGGTCATCATGGTGGTGAGTGACAATATGCTGCTTTACCGGCTTGCTTAGTCCAGTTGTCTTGTAAAGTAACTCCAATGCATTTTGCCACGCACCGTCACTTTGCGACATTTGCCATGCCCCAGCTGATACAAAATAACTGCCAGCATCAACAAACAAAGTGTAACCCCAACCCTGTCCAACAAAGTAAACACCGTCCGCGAGCTTTTTGATTGTCGGCTTAGAGACATCGATATAGTGCTTCGCTGTTTGTTCGCGATAGCTCGGATCAACCATAAATGTTGATGCCGGTTTTGTATTGAAGCGTATGTTGCGTGATTTAATCAAATCAACAGGCTGATTGTCACTCCCGACAAACACTTTATTTGCCCACCAAATCCCTTGTGATTTTGTATGCTCGAAAAAATCATAGCTATATAACTTGTTTCGCTTTTTACGTAGTACGCGACTTAAAAGTCCATTACTTTGATTAAGATAAACTGTGTATTCTTGAGGTGATCCTGAATGCAGTGTCAGCACATCATAGGCCTGACCTTGAATATAGGTGACATCCTGCCAAACCGCCTGTTGCTTATTTATATACAGCTTGGCAATGATTAACGTATCAAGTAATAAGTTAACGCCTTGGTCCGCACTATCAAACGTCATCCGCGTTGACGCACGCTTCGTTTTTTCAGCATGGTCAATCACCATACCTTGTCCATTTTTAAAAATGTGGTGCGTTACAAAGGGGGTATTACTGGCATGACTGCCAACCAAGCGAGACGTCGCCAATTTGTAATCCACCCAATTGCGCTTTAGGTCATAGACTACATCAACGCGGTTTTCATCTAAATATGACACCATACTGCCTTGTCGCGCATCTGCGCTTTGCCACTGTGAATAGTGATATACCGTATCTTGTAGATGGATACTTTGTAATCTAGTTAGTTTATCTCCACCGTATGCTGAATAAGCTCTATCAATAATGCCTATTGCTTTGTCACTCACACTTGATTGTGCGCTTAAATTCGCACTACTCAAAACGACAATTAACAAACCAATTTTTGTTACTACACTCATAATTCCCTCGAACTTGATGACTATAAAATGATTGGTGTTATTGAACAGAGTTTCATATCAATTGAACACTTTGGGTCACTGATTTAACCCTGATGAATTGCTGATGTAGTTGATTTATTGGTGATTAGCGATATTCTTTCGCAGCGTCGCTAGACAGCAATTTACTTTGCTTTTACACTGCGTAATAGACCAATATGAGCTTTTAATTTATGACATCACCACACGTTTTTTATATCAATGAGTTTAAAATTGATTTATCGCGTTCGGTGATTGAAAGTCATGATAAAAGTGTTTCTGTCGAACCTAAAATCCTCAAAGTGTTGCATGTTCTTGCATTACATCAAAATGAAGTAGTCACCCATCAAGCGTTAATGGATGAAGTATGGTGTGGCACAGAGGTTGTGCAAAATGCGCTACAACGATGCATTACGATCCTGCGTAAAGAGCTCGGCGATGACGCAAAATCACCACAGTTTATCGCAACCCACCCGCGCATAGGCTACCGCCTCATTGCACCTGTCATTTGGCAGCCATCAGAGCCAATTCAAGGCACAGCAGATGAAACCAGTGGCAACAACTCTGTCCATAAAAATAAAAAACTCGCTGTTTACGCAGCGCTTACGTGCATTATCTTGGCGTTTACTACGTTATTTTTTATTTTCGACGATTTTGCATCATTTAATAGTCACCGGCTAACCAAGCAATTTGTGCAAATTACGCCGATTACTTACACCGATGCCAGTGAATCAAACGCGATTTTTAGTCCAACGGGTGACTATATTATATTTAATCGCTATGCGGGAAGTTGTAAAACGCATATTTGGAGCCGACACCTCGAATCTGGAACTGAGAATAAATTAACAAAGCACGCTGGGGTTTTTGGTCCAGCCACCTTTACTCAGGGTGGTCGCGAGCTCGTGTTTAGCTCAAAGTCGACCTGTAATAGCGACAATCAAACGAGTCAACTTAACAACAAAATGTGTGCAGGTATTGCCACCCTAGACTTTTCATTGTCATTAAGTGCGCCACAAGACCCCTTACCACGCCTGCAATGTCAGTCCGAAAACATATCATCAGTAAAGTCTCTCGCACATCATGAATACGCCTATTTAGAACATCACAATGGGCAAACACGGCTGATGCATTACAATGATTTAAAGAAGCAATCAAAAGTACTCAGCGAGCCAACATTGCAATTAATTTATCACTTTGATTACAATGCAAGTACTGAGCAATTTGCTATTTTTATTCGCGATGCAGAATTTAACAATGTACTTGAAGTACGCGCAAAAGATGGCATGTTACAATCGCGTAATATTATAGAAATTCACTCAAAAATGAGTGTTTATCAGCGCTTTTATGGCCATTTTATCGCGCATACAAACGACTTATTAGTTGTTAGCCAAGGTCGTTTATACCAATTGAGTCTCTCAGGTAAGCTACATCATATACCCACACCAAGCGAGAACCTCATTTCAGCCGTAAAACACCCTAGCAACAACCGCGTTTTAGCCATTTTAGGTCACAAAGATACGGACGTCGCAAATATAAAACTAGGCGATACAACAGCAAAAATAGCAGCGCGTGATATCAACACCACAGTATTACCATTTACCAGCTTTAGTCGTACAGAAGCCAAGGAAACTCACGCAATGTTTCAACCTAATGGTAATCAAATCGCCTTTATTTCAAACAGAACCGGACACGATCAAATCTGGTTATGGCATAAAAATAAGGCAAGCCAACTCAGTCAGCTTAATAGCCAAGTACCGTTGCATAACTTTGCATGGTCGGTGTCAGGAAAAGAGCTGGCATGGGCAGAGGGCACTCAGATTATGATCAGCAATTTGGCAGGCGAGCTACGTCACTTCACAACAAAACTACCTATTTATTCAGTACTGAGCTGGAATGACAATAACAAAATGCTAGTGACAATAGAGCAACAAGGCAGGCTTGCTCTTTATCAATATGAATTTGTCACAAATACATTAACCGCACTCAATTTGTTAGATGTTGAAAACGCTTGGATAAAAAACCGTACCGTTATCGCAAAGAAGAAAAATGGCAGCGTGTTTACGCGACCTTTATTGAGTGAAAGTACACAATGGCGTCAACTTAACAGTATTTATTCAAAGGCAATGCATGTCAGTGATGAATTCATTTATAGCGTGCCAAATAACGCACTCACGATTAACAAATACACATTTGATGGCACCTATATAGAAACACTCGGCACCTTATTACCAACCGCTTGGAAAATCAGCGATATTAGAGAAAACAACCTATTGTTGAGTCAATTTGTTGCAATTAAGCACGACTTAGTAGTACTTCAATAACTCTTTTTTTATGCTTTAGAGTTCTTAAATAGCCAATCTAACGGTATTTGCCAAAGTGCACTGGACTTACGACTAAAAAACTTCATATGTCCGATTTCAGCTAGCCCATAGTCACGAGGATTTAAAGTGAGAGTTTGCGCTGGTAGTTTTGGACTAACCGCTATCATCTCTTTTACGTTTTTATGATTAGCAATAAAGTCGTCACTTGCGTTAACCCACAGCGATGGCGTTGTTAGCTCATCAAAATAATGCTGATTAATGGTCTTATTAAAGGCCGTTTTCACATACCCCTCACCATTGCACCATGTACGCCATTGGCTGGCCACTCGTTTAGGTAACGGCTCTCCCATACCGACCCATTGTGATGGTGTAAAACCTAAAACTAGATTTGAAAACGGAATGAATAAGTTCATAAAAAAGTGAGACTTTAGCTGATCACGCATTGCCATATTCAGCAGCCGGCCCGACGAACACGCATAATTGAAAATTGAACTGAGTTTATGTGCGTTGTGAGCCAAACCAAACAACTGCCCTCCGGCACTATGTCCAACTAAATGATAACGCGTATTTGGAAACAAACTCATTAACTCTGTAATAGCAGCCGGTTGATCAAGCAATCCCCAGCACTGCAAACTTGCGTCATTGTGTTTCACCTTGCCATACAAAGAATCGCCAATGCCGCGATTATCATAAGTCAGCACCGCAAAGCCATGTTGTGCTAAATAGATTGCAAATTGGCTATAAAACTGCCGCTTTATACCAGTGGCAGGACCAATCAACACCGCACCTTTTAGTTCCACAGCAGGTCGATACACGGTCGCCGCGAGTTTGTAGTCATCTTCACATGTTATTTCTACATTTATTAACGAATTAAGTGCCATAACAAAAATCGCATCACAGTCATCTTAAGGCTAAGACTACAAGAGGTCAGACCAGAAATCAAAATACTAAACTTTATGCCATCTATCAAAGCCACATAAAGGTGATACTTAAGCGCACCTTAAATTGAATATTGTATACATAAAATAAACCCTGTATTGTACCTATTTCTGTTCAACATTAAATTTAAGGATAAAAATGATAATAAGAACATTAATTTACATTCTACTCACTGTTAGCTTTTTTACAGTACATGCAGAAGTGGAATACGCAAAGATGACGTCAGTTAACTTAATAATCTCAAAAAATGGCGATCACTTAGCGCAGGCAAACTTACTCCTTATCGACGATAAAGAGGCTACTTTGTCGTACTTTGATAAAAAAACAAATCAGCCAACAGCCCAATTTAAAGTAACAGCAGAAAAGGGTAAACAATACTTAAAAGACGGCAATATAAACCTCTCAATTAAAATGTATGAGCAACACAACAAAACTTGGAAACAAGTTGCGCAATCATCGCTTGCGAACACCAGTGGCACCTATGGCAGTGTATTGCACTTAGCGGGTTCATCAATGCTTCAGATAGAGGTTGTCTTAACCGCTCGCGACAATGAATTCACCCTAGATGATCCGCGTGTGACGAATGTCTCGCCGTGTGGCAGCGTGATGGAAGTACCGAAGACGCCAGCTTCGCAGTTTGAGCAATTGGTGTCGGGTGTCGGCACATCAGTAGTTGATGCACAAGGTATGCCTGGATATGCCTGCTGTTCAAAGCAGTGTAGCTCTGGCGATTGGGGGGCAATGGGATGCTGTAACGCGTCAAAATGTTGTAGTTGTGGCTCTTGTTGTTCGCCGCGCTAGTGAAGTCTGATACCCAAACTAAAGCCCACAGTGATCTTTTTTCAGTAACACGAACAGAAAAACGAAAAAAGATCACACAAATCAATTACATTGATGGGTCATTAAATAACCTTCGTCATTTGCATAATTTCAGGTTTAAAACCTTGCTTTTTATAAAACCCAATCGCGTTGTCATTATTAGCAAACACTTCAAGCTGCAATAATCGACACCCTAATTCCTTTGCCCATGATTGCGCAACCGATATCAATTGCTGACCGATACCTAACCCTTGTGATTGCGCTGAAATGGCTAATAAAGGTATCAAGGCAGCGGGCTCATTTGAAATAGCGTCTTGCTGCAGCCGCACATGAATAAAACCTAACTGAGTGCCATTCATTTCAGCGACAAAGGTACTATTTGGCGTCTGCGATTCTGCTAACATCTCTTCAATGTAACCATCTTGCATCTTCGCAACCGTTGCATCGCTGTGCCAATCAAGTTTGGCGACTTCAGCTAAATTAGGCGACAAAGAAAATATAAATTCGCGATCACTCGCAAGCGCTTTTCTAATAACAATATTTGATTTCATAACTGTTTTAAGATTCTATTTCACTAGAGCTAATGAACTCGCTGCCCGCCTTCATATGCAAACTGGTACGATTGGTCAAAATGCGTTATCAACCGATCGACCACTTTTAAGTTAAGCTCATTAGGCTTGAATTGGGCACCTTTTGCAATGTTTGCGCGATGCATTTTAAGAGCGTTTAAGTCTTTTTTTAAAAACGCAGCGCTCGCATTCACGTATTCATTCCACAATAACGGCGTGTTAGCTTGCTGCTCATTAGAGATCAAAGTTTTTTGCGCCGCTGTAAGTGCTTGTTCAGTATCCCCCGCGTAAGCAAGCATTTGGAATAAATGCCAGTAAAGCGAGTTTTGTGGTGCGTTATTGACTTCGATATAACGTTCTATCAATTTAACCGATTCGTTGTAGCAACCTGTGTTTGCGAGCGTTCGCCAACCTTGCCCCATCGTTTGGTCAAATTCCTGATAGCTTAATTGTAAATCAGACTTAAGTTGCGCATTAAGTTGTGTGATACAAGATTCAGTAGCGAAAGTTTGAAAACTAACACCAAGGCCTAATAGTAGAGTGGATATAATGTATTTCATATGCGATTCCATTTGCTAGTTGAGCAAACACATTAGAACAATAAAATACAATATACAACCCCATAGTATTAATGTATCGAGTCCTATGGGATTGACCTTAATTACATCGCGTTTGTCATCATTTTTTGCGCTATTTTTTTCATCGCAGAAGCTGATTTACTATCCATGCCTCGATTCATAATAATAATAAAGCCCTGCTTGCTTTTTACATCAAAATAGAGCGCGCTAAATACACCTAAATCGGACCCCATATGCCCAGTTAAGCCCATACTATTATCGCGCCAAAAAAAGCGTTGATTGGTGGATACCGATTCTGGCAATTGTAATTTCATCATCTCAGAATATTGTGACTCAGATAAAAGAGCATCGCCGTTAGCGGTTGTATTATTTAATACTGCAACTAAAAATTGACTCAATTCTTTTACGCTTGTGCGCACACCGCCGTCAGGGTATTGCGGATTGCCAAAATGCGGATACGCTTTAAAATGCTTGTACTTTGCTGGCGGATTTACATATTCACCTATTAAGTAATTAAGCTCGCTCGACTCCGTATCGGCGCATAGTGGAATAAACGGCACGCACGTTTCGACCTCATATGGGGTTGCAATATCTGCGAGATTCAAATCATGAAGTAGCCATGACGTATTTGTCATAGCCAACGAATTAAACAATAGCTGTTGACTGTATTGTGCTAACGACACACCGGTTGTCGCCTCAACGAGATAACCCGCAAGTGCGGCACCTAAGTTACTATACTTTCGCTTGTTACCTGGCTCACTTTCGAGATAGTGACCCCCCTTGTTATAGTGCTGACCTGCCGGTGTTAATAGCGCTTTTAAGTGTGCTTCAAGCGATATCGGCGAATCTTGATTTTCACTATAGCTATTTACATCATAGTAATCTGCAATACCAGCAGAATGGCTGACTAAATGCCTAAGCGTGATCTTTTCACCCTCGATATGTGGGTTATCGATTTCAAATGGTAAGTAGTCATTAATATCGCAGTCAAGTTCAAGCTTACCTTGGTCAACCAACTGTAACAGCGCAATCCCCATTATCGGTTTACTTACCGACGCAATGTTAAATAGCGTGCTGTCGGTCACCGCTTTATTTTGCTCAATATTGGCATAGCCATAGGTGCGAATATCGGCTTTGCCTTCACTAATTTTTGCGATCGCTAACCCAGGAATGGCCGCTTCTTTCATTAGTGCAGGCACATAATCATCAAATGATTCAATGGTGTTGCTAGTAATTTGCTGTTTAGGTAGTAACAAAACAGCTAATGGCAAAAGTAGTATCAATAAAATTATTATGGCGAGCTTTTTCAATGCGTTTCTCCATTTCAAATAATAGGAGCTACGCAAAAACCAAACCAACAAAGTAAGTAATTGTTTTTTAAATGGTTTTATATAAATTCAATTGCTATTCATATTGGGCGTGGAGGTCAATTAACTAATTAATTAGCCAATATCACAATGTATTTTATACAGAGCTTGTCTCGCACCAGATTGATAACACCTAAAAAGCTGAACGCCGTTCAATTGCAACATCATCAGAGCGATACTCGACCCAACTGAAATCTTTCGCTACAAGATAAGAGGAGCTTATCGTTGCAAAGTTGAGGTCGTTGACAGTCTCAAATGCCATCTCCTGTTCAGGAACGATTAAATAAGCCTTTTCAATCCCATCAAATTTGACAATCGCCGCTTTTTTATGTGCTTCTTCTGGAAATGCAGCACGCCATACCTCAATGATTTTTTTGCCTTTATCATGACCAACCCCCTGAAAGCTAATTCCGTTTTCATTTTGTCTTAGCTTAACAGTATCGTCTTGCTCTTTGCTCATAACATTGGCACTCGATAAAGCACATACGAATAGGCTAGCAACTATTAATTTGTTCATTTTGATATTCTTATTTTTAATAACTAAATTTGAGTTACGTGAATCTTAGCCTTGTTTAAAAATAATTTACACCATTCGTCAAATTGACAGTAATGAAAGACAAATCAACAATATCAATTGCCGACCTTATTAAGATACATGTTTTTATCTGCACACTCTAAAAGGGAATCCATTGTTATACCGTCCTCTGGATATGTAGAAAAACCGATACTGGCACCTACATGTAATTCTGTTTTCTCATATTTAATAGAAGCTTCAATACATTGTTTTAACATCAATCCAGCTCGCGGCTCTTTAACTGGCTCTGCAAATAGAATTACAAACTCATCACCACCAACTCTGGCAACTAAGTCAGTATCTCTAACATATTCCTTTAACCGTTTGCCTATCTCTACTAGTACATAATCGCCACACTTATGACCATAAACATCATTCAAAGGCTTAAATTTATTTAGATCAATGAACCCAACGGTAAATTGAGTTTTATTGCGTTTAGATGTAGCTATGTGGTATTCCATTCGCTGATTAAGTAAATTTCGATTAGCGCATTTAGTTAAACTATCGTAAAGAGCGAATTCTCTTAATTTTTTCTCATATTCTACTTTTTCCGAAATATCTTCAATCAAGCCTATAAACTGTATACCGCCTTCTATCTCGATTTTAGACACTGATAAACGTATCGGAAAAACAGTGCCATCTTTTCTCTGAGCTTCAACATCTCTGCCCGTACCTATGATTTTTTTTATCCCTGAAAATAAATGATTATGTATATATTTATCGTGATTATCTTTATATGGCGCAGGCATCAAAAAGTTTACATTTTGTCCTAACATTTCAGCTTCACTGTAGCCAAACATTTTTTCCGTTTGAGGGTTTATTGCTAATATCTGACCTTTTTCATCAATTCGAATAACTGCATCAACAAGTACATTAAGCGTTGCAGAAACAATTGTTTCTTGAGAATAAAGCTGATGCTGCACTTTATCACTCTTTTCTTTCTCTAAAGCAGCTGCTTTTAACGAATATTCTTTTTCTGCTCTAACATCAGCTAGTTCCTTTATGACACAAAAATGCTGAAGATCCCCTTCAATAATATATTTTAATTGAGACAATACTTTTTTTAGCTTTTCAGAATAATTGGTAGGTTTAGTATCAATTACACAAAAAGACCCAAATACGTCACCATTTGGCCATAGAATTGGTTCGCCAAAATAAGATCCAACGGTGCCCCCAGCAACAAATGGAGCATCTTTCCAACGGATATCAGTTGAGGCATCATTCACATAAATAGACTGCTTGTTCTCTACAATGTATTTACAAAAACTCCTGGTTTCCCAGTCCCAAGAATCCCCTTTCTCAAGAAAGTTATCACTATTTTCACTAGTCGTTAATACATTAAAATGATCACCTTTATATTCAATGATGTCGCCACTTGCAGCATTAAAAAGTTCAGCAAGTACATCAACTAAAGTTTGCCATTTTTGAATATCAATTCCTGAATAATCTTCATGTATATTTAAATTTGCGTTTAACATAAATTACCTAGGAGTCTTGAAATCTGGACACATAAAGCATTATTTCTTGCACTTTTTCGGGAGACAAAGTGTTGAGAGGCAAAGAGGCAACTTCTTCAAGCGATTGACTTAATTTACTTAATAACGTTTCATCAAAAATAACTTTCATTTGAGACCAATTATTATAGTTTCTACCCTGAATATATTCAGAGAAAATTAGTGTTAATCCTGAATGTCGCTTATCATGTTGAATAATATCAACTAAGCTTAAAACGTCTGTTTTAGCTCCTTCAAGAGTTTGAATAAACATATGATTACAATAAATTAGACAACCAGAGATCGCTCTGTGCTTGTTATACGTAGATGCTTTTTTCTCAATGTCAATCAACTCATCAGTCAGCTTTTCATCAGTGATAACTGAATGACTAATATATACAACTCTATAAAGACCATTTAATTCCATAAAAGGCTCGCATAAATTATTTATTCACAACTCTTAGCAACCTTCGCGTTCAAACTTTCACTTATAAACTCCGTGGACGAAATATAAAGTTAAAGCTCAACATGGTTATTAGTATAGTTAACAAATAGCGATAACGTTCTTTAGAATTGATGAAAGTTAAACCTCTATTTATCTCTCAAGATACTTCCCAGTAAATTTTTGCGACTTAACTGAATGCTTTTTTAACTTTGCCGCCTTTTCTAAATGCTGATTCTTTTGCGGTGGTATTGAACTCAGAACGAATATTGGGGTTTGCACCCGCGTCTAGCAGCACTTTAATCAGCACCTCATCACCCACCGCAACTGCAACATGCAATGGCGTTTCGCCCATATCACCAATCGCGTTCACTCGCGCTCCATTTTCAATAAGTAATTGCACCGCGTATTTATCTTGGCGGCGCGTTAACACATGCAACGGTGTGTCATCGCAGCAATCCATACTATTAATCTCAACTTTGTGTTTACCTAAATATTGGGGAAATAACACGTCTGATGTTTGCTGTAATATTTGTTCTAGCGACTTTCTTTTTTTCTGTTTCATGCAAAACCCATAAAAGTATGATGACGATATATGCTATTGCATTAGCGCGACCACCTTACTATCGAAATTACATCGATAAAAGTAATTCTTTATTCGTAAATTCACTCTACAAAGTAGAATTAATTAGGTCGTTTGCATTAATTTATTCTACATTGTGATTAAAATCATCGAGTTTTTTTGAACATGAAAGAAAAGTTTTTAGGTGAGTTTGAGCAAATGGTGCTACTTGCCATACTCAAGCTGCAAGATAGCGCGTATGGCGTAGCGATCCGTGAACTACTCATCAATACCATAGCGCGAGATGTAAGTGTAGGTGCGCTCTATACCACACTCGAACGACTTGAGAAAAAAGGCTTACTAACCAGTTCGTATGGCGAAGCCATTGCTGAGCGCGGTGGCCGTGCAAAAAAGTTTTATGTGGTGTCAGGGCAAGGAAAACAGGCGCTCAACCGCTCTAAGCAAGCACTTGATACTTTGTGGCATGGCGTGCAGCTTGCCCAAGGAGGCCATAATGCTTGAATTTAATAATTACCCATATAAAACCCCGAACACCCTAGTGATTAAACTACTTAACTGGTCACTGCCCGACGAACTAAAAGATGCCGTGATTGGTGATTTAGAAGAAACCTATTTCAGTAAAAAACAACAAGGCCAATCGGAACTTTATTTAACACTTTGGTACTGGCGACAGTGCCTAAGCATTGCATATCGATTTATGCCAACTACACAACGAGGATTTATTATGTTTATTTTAAGCTTACTTGTTTTTGCATCTATGATGATTTTTGGCATGGTTATGGGTGCCCATATAACCGCATTTATTGATGTACCATCGGCCATGCTGGTCTTTCCGCCAGCGTTTTTCTTCGCCATTGCAGCAACCTCATGGCGTGAGTTTTTATTCGCCTTTGGTTGTGTAATGAGTGAGAAAAAAGATTTTTCAGCAAATGAAATCAACGCCTCAAAACGCGTATTCTCGGTACTCGGAAACACCGCAATTTGGTGTGGTGGCATAACCAGCTTAATTGGTTGGGTGGCAATGTCGTCAAATATTTCTGCTGATGAGTTTAGCGGTGTCTTTGGCCCTGCTTTCGCAGTATCCGTGTTAACAATTTACTACGGCGCAATTTTAAAATTGATTTGTTATGTTGCCGAACAACGTATTAGCCATAAAGTAAATTAATAATATTTTGATCAATCAGCATGGGATGACGTATAACATATTTATGTTTAGCTTGTTGTGCAGAGTAAGAGAGATTAATGACAACACGTATCCATGCTGATTTTGATAAGCGGATTGTGGTTAAACCTGATGATTACGTTTGGGTTGATTCACCCAGCACAGGTGTCCAACGTATGATGCTCGATCGCATCGGTGATGAAGTCGCAAGAGCCACTTCGATTGTGCGCTTTGCGCCGAATAGTGAATTTTCGAGTCATCAACATCCGGGTGGCGAGGAATTTTTGGTGCTTGACGGTGTTTTTTCTGACGAGCATCAAGACTATACTCAAGGGTACTACGTGCGAAACCCAATCGGGACATCACATACACCCAAAATTGGAAAAGACGGCGCAACCATTTTTGTAAAGCTCCAGCAATTCAAACAAACCGATACCACACAAAAAGCAGTCGACACGCAAACAACTCCTTGGCACCCAGGGCTCGTCGATGGCCTTGAAGTTATGCCCTTACATAATTTTGAAAGCGAACAAGTTGCACTGGTAAAATGGGCTCCGAATACACAGTTTACAACGCACACACACTACGCTGGCGAAGAAATACTGGTATTAGCAGGGACCTTTTATGACGAACATGGCGTTTACCCTGCGGGAACGTGGATCCGAAGCCCCCATTTGAGCAAACACACCCCATTTACCAAAGACGATGGCGCGCTTATTTACGTAAAAACGGGTCATTTATAGTGCTTGTAGCACAAACATAAGAAACCCAACACTGCAAGCAAACCCTTAAAAACGAAGTTACACCCAAACATCGTTTTGTGCGGTCAACTGACCACCCGCATCACCGGTATTTACCACCCCTTTAGGTTCAACAATCATTATTTTACATTCACTTGGAGCAACTGGTTTATGCTCAACTCCTTTTGGAATAACAAACATTTCACCAGATTTAAGCGTCACTTGACCATCCCTAAACTCAATAATGAGCTCACCTTCAATTACAATAAATACTTCGTCGGTGTCTGGGTGGTCATGCCATACAAACTCCCCTTCAACTTTAACTAACTTAAATTGGTAGTCGTTCATTTCGGCCACCACGCGCGGTGACCAATGCTCCGTAAACTTTTTAAATTTGTCTTTAAAGTTAATCGCGTTATAGTCCATTTTTGCCCCTCATGCCTACAATGTTTATCGCTGTTGGAAACGCCTTCTAATCGCCATAAATAAAAACATAGGCAGAATAGCAAAACAAGGTGGCGCACATCTACTTAGAACCAGTCTACTTACAACAAGAGTTGCGCCAATCAAAAGTGTTGCAAAAAGTGTATCGTTCGCCTTTTTGTTAAAGTTTAGGTCGCAGCGTTTCTAGAATGCGTGCATCAACCCAAAATAGGTCAACATTACTAAATTTGCTCGACTCAATTTTCCCCATATTGCGTGTAAAAAAGAGGTATTTACCATCCGGTGTAATCGTTGGGCTGCCCTCTTGCGCTGCCGTATTAATAGTGCTGCCTAAATTAATGGCATCTCCCCAACTGCCGTCATTTTGACGAAAGCTAATGTAAATATCATTATCGCCAAAGCCACTGTCGCGTTCACTATCCCATAATATGTATGACTCGTCTGGCGCAATAAACGGGTGTGCATTCCATTTACCACTGTTTATCGTTTTTGGTAGGGGTTGCGGAACTTGTCGTACGCCATTTTTTAACTCTGAATAGCGCAACACACCATTGCCATCTCGGGTTGCTTCATCATATACATAAGTCTCATTTAATGACGCCGTCATTCGCATAATGAAGGTTTTATCGTATGGCGCACCAAAATCTTTAACTTGCGACCACTCGCCTGTTTTAACACGCTCTTTGTACTGCTTGCCCATTAATATTGTTTTGTTATTTGGCGCAAAAAAAGGCAGTCGCGTTCGCCCCTGGGTTGCCGTTTCAATCCAGCGGTTGTTTTTACGTTGATACACCACCGATTCAATTTGCTCTGAACCATAAGGCGCACGTAAAAAGTAAAATGAATTCATATCCAATGAAAACGCACTGCCCACTTCCCAACCTTTGGTGGTGATAATGCCCGGCGCAAACGGTTGCGGTGTTAACCCTGGCGGGGTTTGCCCTAAATAAGGGCCTTTAAGCAAGGGTTTGCCCTCGTCAGAATAGACTGGGGTACTGATAAGCAAAACAGATGCTATAAACGCAAGTGAAAATAAAGTCGGTTTCATAAGTGTTCCTTATTTTGGTGTTAATCGCCACTCAATTGAGTGGTCAGTAAACCAAAAACAGTCAAAAAACACCTGACGTTGTGCTGACTTCTCGATGATTTTTTGTTTATTTTTTTCTATTAGGTGCCTATTGCTGCTATATAAATTTACACATACCTAAACCAAGCGGCTCTCCAGTACGCTCCATATAACCATAGCGAGCATAAAAATCTTCTTTATCACGCGCCGACAGCAAACCAACCGTTGCCCCTTTATTTGCTGCTTGGTTCAAATAAGATTCAAGTTGCTGCATCAATAAATGGCCAATACCCAAACCTTGATAGTCAGGATCAACTATAAGATCTTGAATATAAAAAAACATTGCACCATCACCAACAATACGCCCAAATCCAATGACAGCGTTTTCGCATCGCGCTACCACACAATAGAGCGAATTATTTAACGCCGTTTCAGCTACACTTGCTGGCGTTTCACCCCAACCAACTTTTGACCTTAAACGAATAAACTCGTCGACCTCAGGTTGAACACTTTCAATTTGAACTTTGACCTTATCCATACAAATCAACTTTTCTATTTATAAATTGGAAGGTGGCCCTCGCCACGTATTCCGTTAGTTTTGTAATGAATATAAATAACATGAAAACTGACAGAAAGTTAATTTTCACGGACGAGCTGTTTAGTCTGCTCAATTTTGTAGTTGCATTATAAAAACAAATTTGGGCGCATACTCATTGCAGCGCCCAATAAAACATTAGCTTGATTCAACTAAATTATGTTGATTAAAGCTCGTTCTCCAGTACTTTTTCAACCAAACTGTCCATCGTATTTTCGCAAGTCGGCGCGGTACTGCAATTGATAAACGCGGTAATACTTAAATCTTTTTCTTTAATATAAATATTTTGCGTATGGTAACCGTACGTGAGCCCAGCATGAAAATACGCCGTATTTGCTCCGATTTTCTCAACAACAATACCAAGTCCATAGCTACTATTAGTATTGTTTGCTGCAAACTGCTGTGAGCCGATAAACTCATCTCGCACGCTGGCGCTAATAAAGTTTTGATCTCCAATTGTACTTTTTAAGAACCACGCCATATCTTCAACACTTGATACCAGTGGCGAGCTTGCTTGGCTTACATTTTCAAGATACGACTTAGTATTGTAAGTGATGCTATCGCCATCAAAGGAGTGGTAACCAGAAATAAAGTCACCACGTGTTTTTTCAACACCGCGATAGTAAGTTGAATCCAGTCCTAAAGGCTCCAAAATACGCTCTCGCAGGGCAGTAGAATGATGCTGACCTAATACTTGGTCCATAATTAAGCCCGCCAACAAATAGCCGGTATTCGAATATTCAATGCCGTCACCCGGTTCGAAATAAGCAGGTTGATTCAATCCTAATGCAAGGAAGTCCATGTCGGTTTTAACCTTGCTGGGCTCTGCAGCAAGTAGCTCCAAATAATCAGGATTATCAACATAATTAAAAATGCCACTAGTATGATTTAATAGTTGTCGTAACGTTATTTCCTCACTGTGTGGGATTTGACTGAGAATGTCATGCGACAGCCAGGTATCAAGCGCATCATCTAGGTCGAGTAAACCCTCATCCGCGAGCATAACCGCAAGCAGACCGATCATAGGTTTTCCAGCGCTTGCTGTTGGCATAGTGTGATAAACCTGCATCGGGTTTTGGCTTTCGCTACTTTCAACACCTGCGCTGCCTAAAAACCTTTTTTCAGGTGTCTCAACTAACAGGACAATGCCAGGAATAGACTCAGATACAACTCCGTCGATGACTTCTTGATAATCAATAGAAGTTGTCACTACAGGCTCTATACTTGGCTTAGTTTTAGCTTTTGAGCTTCCGCCGCCGCAGGCTGATAATGCGAAGGTCAACGATGCAACCATAGCCACTGACTTAATTTTGTTTACTGTTGTATTCACACGCTTGATATTGTTTTTCATTTTTTTAATTCCTTTATTTTTGAACTGGAATAACTATAAAAAATTAAATAAAACCAAGACGTAACAATTTCCACCATCTGTAACAAAGTGTATAAAAGTTAAAACAAAGCAAGGTTAATGTTGATGTAACAAGATGAACTACAATGAATAATTTAAGTGCGGTTCACGAGCCAACACGCTATGCTGAACTCGTGTGTTAGAAATAACTAAGATTCAGTATTAAACGTCACGCAAAATTCGGCACCGCCGAGAACTTTTGCATCACCGATTGCAAACGTTGCATCGTGCAATTGGGCTATTTTTACCACGATGGCTAAACCCATGCCGTAGCCCGGTTTTTCATGGGCTTGTTCGCCTCGCATAAAGGGTTTCATCAATTCAGCGCGTTTTTCTTTCGCAATACCGGGCCCGTCATCGCTTACTAACAGCTGGGTTTTAGTGCCATTTTGTACAATTTCTAGCGCAATATCACGCTCGGCATACTGCACCGCATTACCGAGTAAGTTATTAATGAGCATACTTAAGTAATTTGCATCACCGTTAATATTTACATCGAGCTGCGGCTGCCAATGAATGACCTTATCGGTATTTGTAATTGCGCCGACACACTGGCTGATCAATTCATTTATATTAATATTTTGTCGTTTGGCTGCCATCATCGTTTGTTCTATCCGAGCATAATTGAGCAATACATTAACAAGTCGCTCCATTTCATCAATATCTCGCGATAGACGATGTTGATACTTTTCTCGCGTTGCGGGGTTTTCAGTTTCTTGCAATGTTTCGATACCAAAACGCAGCCTTGCCAACGGCGTACGTAAATCATGAGCTACGGCATCACTTAATAGCTTGTTATCACTTATAAGTGATTCTATGCGCTCAGCCATACGGTTAAATTCTTCTTCGATACTCGCAATATAAGAGGCTGATTTAACATTAATACGCTGTTGCAGCTGTCCTTCACCAAATGCTTTGGTGGTTTGTCTTAATTGCCTTAACTGCTTGATTAATGGCGATAACCAAATCAGTACAACTGATAAGATACCAAGATAAAATAAAATTGTGAGCATCAGCTGCAAGGTATTATTGTGCTCTTCAATCACAATAGGCGGCATACTAAAAATTAATACTTGCTCGCGCGATGGTACAATAAAGTGAATTGATAAACTGCTCTCAGACTCAAATGTGAGCGGCTCACCAGCATAAAACGTCTCTTTTAACGAATCTGGTAAAAAGAAATCCGTTAGTTCGATAAGCGAAACTGACAAGTTACTATCTTGCTGCCAATTGGCAATAAACAACTGCGGATTTGGATGCTTATCTAATGTTGCAGCTAACGATGTGCCAATTTGAAAATAAGCCGATAGTTCATCCGACTCTTTATTTGGCTGTGTTTGATATTGCTTAAAAAAGTTATCTAATGCACCGCCAATACCAACCACAGCAAGTAAAATAACCAATAGCAAAGATAAGGTTAACTTAGGCACGATACATTCCTTGGCATAGTTAATCCCACGCGTCTTTTACAAATAAATAGCCTTTTCCCCACACCGTTTTAATGCGATATGGATTGCTTGCGTCATCCCCTAGCTTTTTTCGAATGCGAGACACTAATATATCAATTGAGCGGTCAAACCCATCGTAATCAATTCCGCGGCGCTGGGTCACTAAATCTTGTCGACTAACCAGGCTATCTGCTGACTGAGCAAGTTGCCAAAGCACATCAAATTCATTCGACGAAATAGCTACTTTATCGCCACCCAACATAGTTGTACGCGAATTGGCATCAATTGAAAGCTGACCAAAAATGATTTTATTCGGATCGGCTTCTTCTACTTGGGTTTCAGAAACTGCGGCGCGCCTAAACAGCGCCTTGATCCTTGATAATAAAACCCGTGGCTTAACTGGCTTTACTACATAGTCATCAGCACCAAGCTCTAGCCCAAGCACTTCATCAGTTTCGTGATCACGTGCGGTCATCATTAAAACTGGGCCCTGATAAAACGGGCGAATAGCTTGGCACACTTCAAAACCATCTTTAACAGGCAGCATAATATCTAAAATGACTAAGTCAGGCTGGTCTGACTCTATCAATTCAATGGCGACATCTCCTCGGGTTGCCAATGTGACTAAGTATCCCTGATCACGTAGATAGTCGCCGAACCATTCTGCTAGTGACTCGTCATCTTCCACTAGCATGATATGTTTGCCCAAAATGCTTTCGCTCAAAACAGCCTCCAGGTAGATTTTGCGCGTTTTGTTGATTTATAAACCCAAGCGACAGGTATGGTTGTACGCGCTATATCTGTTGCTGATTTTTGCTTGCGTAGGGCAAAATCATTACTCTGCGTTGATTGAAAATCAAAGCTATATTGTCCTTTTGCCTGCTGTTGCCAACAGTGCATTGTTTGATTCGTTGTTGAATTTACTAAGCAATAATTACTGGCTATGGGGTGCTCCCAGTTAAATGTCACTTCGAGATAACATTTTTGCCCTTTACGTAAGGCAACACACGGTTTAGGTGTGACGATCAGTTTCGCGTTCTCATTACCTTCACTCGATGACGCATACACATTGCCATGCATAACAACCGAAAGAAACACGATGACACTACCTACAAACCAAGTTAAATTTATTTTTTTTAGCGATAATAAAGTATGCATATTGAATTCCTTACTTTATTAAAATACATAGCTAACGCTAGTGCTTAATGACATGCGGGTCGATCGTGTCGTTTCAAATAATGGGCTATCCATGTCCTCGTCAGAAACAGTATTAAAACGCGCGGTGCTGCGAAAAACCCAATTCTCAGAAATAGGATACGTCACACCAACCTCAGCGGTTAAATTAAAATTAGAACCAGGGTGATATTCGGTAAATTCGGAGCGGGCAGCTTCATCTGCAGTCACACCGTAGTAATAGTCATTAATATTGGCATCAAAATATTGCACACCAACCATGCCGTGATAATTCCAGTTTCGGTACTGCCAATTACGACCCACTATGGCTGAGGCAAGCAACCCTTTACTTTTACCACCAATATCATGTTTAAGAGTAAATTGCAGAACGTTATCTTCGACATAACCGGTTAAACGACCGCCAAACATAATACTGGGATCTCTGTCATCGAGATCGTCAAATTTGTCGTCAAAACCTAAACCTCGAAACTGCGGACCCACCACCAAATCTAATGACCAATTACTGCTGTCAAAGGCGTTATAACCAAGTAAAAGTCCTTCGCCGCTTTCGCCATAATTTTCAATAAACAGGTTATTCCAGGTGTAGTTACCGTTGACAATTAAGTAACCACTCGCAAATTGGTCGTTATCTTCTGTTAAATTCGGTCCGACCCCTGCGATCACGCCAAGACCCAACTCAAAATAGTTTTCGGTTGTCGCGTTTTCATCTGCCGAGTTACGTAACGTATGCGAAATATCATTAGCAATACTGACGCTCGAAAAGCTCGCGCTGGCAATCATCATAAGAGCCATCGATAAGCGCGAGGTAAGTGATTTTTTAAAATTTAATTTAGTCATAAGTTTTATCTGCGTTGTTGAAACTGATGACATTGTGTCCATTTAACAAAAATATTGACGTAACAATTTCCATCATCTGTAACAAAATGTAGCAATTTGATATCGGTTGTAACTACAGCAGGTAACTTCCTTAGTCTGATTTATTCATATTTGGTGGTAACTTGACGTTCACTTAGCCACTTCACCTTTTACATATGATTCAACTAAATGAGTTTAATAAGAGGGAAAATATAAAACCTCAAAATTCATTCAATCCTACTTTCAATTGTTTTGCAAGGCGCTGTTTACATACTGCAACAAAGCTATAAAAGTATTTTTAGCCAAGCGACAGTTAACAAGCTGTAGTCTAAGAATCGGTTTTAAAGCCTTTATTTGAATATTTGTAGCAACCACAAAAAAACAGAAGCTAATGAGCTTCTGCTTTTTTATTTGAGGGTAACTCGCGTGCATACAGCCCCCTCATAAACTCTCAACACTACTCAACCGTAACCGACTTGGCTAAGTTACGCGGCTGGTCTACGTCGGTGCCTTTGATCACAGCAACATAGTAAGATAAGAGTTGTAGCGGAATGGTGTAAACCACAGGTGCAAGAATATCTTCGACGTGATTTACATTGATAACGCGCATGGTGTCGTCTGACTTAAATTCAGAGGCTTTATCGGCGAATACATAAATAATACCGCCGCGCGCGCGTACTTCTTCAACGTTTGATTTTAGTTTTTCAATCAACTCGTTGTTAGGTGCTACAACAATAATCGGCATATCGGCATCAATCAACGCCAATGGGCCATGCTTAAGCTCACCTGCCGCATAGGCTTCAGCGTGAATGTATGAAATTTCTTTTAACTTAAGCGCGCCTTCCATTGCGATTGGATATTGATCGCCACGGCCTAAGAAAAGTGCATTGTGCTTATCAGCAAATTCTTCTGCAAGTGCTTCAATATCACCGGCTAGGCTCAAAGCTTCTTCAAGCTTATTTGGCAGTGTTTTAATCGCTTCAACAATATGACTTTGATCATGGCCTTTTTGCTGTGCAATGCCCGCAACAAGCATTAACAAACCCACTAATTGTGTAGTGAATGCTTTCGTTGACGCTACGCCAATTTCCGCGCCCGCTTTGGTCATAAAGGCCAAATCTGATTCACGTACTAATGATGAACCCGGTACATTACACACGGTCATTGAAGCCATGTAGCCTTGTTCTTTTGCAAGGCGCAACGCCGCAAGGGTATCGGCTGTTTCGCCTGACTGCGAAATGGTAACCAGCAAGCTGTTGTCGTGAACAAATGATTTGCGATAGCGGAATTCTGAGGCAATCTCAACATTACAGCTAACGCCTGCATATTGCTCTAACCAATAACGGGCAACCATACCCGAGTGATACGAAGTACCACAAGCAATGATTTGCACGTGTTTAACATCTTTTAAAATATTTATCGCATCTTGGCCATTTAGTGTACCAAATGCATCATTGGCAACAGCATTGCCATTTAAGCGGCCTTCCAAGGTATTGCGCACTGCAACAGGCTGTTCATAAGTTTCTTTTAGCATGTAGTGACGGAATTCACCTTTACCCGACGCATCTTGGGTAATATTTGATTCTGTTACTTCGCGCTCAACCTTATTGCCATCGGCATCATAAATATCAACGGTTTCTTTAGTAATACGCGCTACATCGCCCTCTTCTAAAAAGATAAACGAACGCGTTACAGGTAGCAGGGCTAACTGGTCTGAAGCGATAAAGTTTTCACCTAAACCTAGGCCAATTACTAATGGACTTCCTGAACGGGCAACAATAATTTCGTCTTGATTATTTTTATCAAATACAACTGTACCGTACGCACCTTCAAACTCTTTTACGGCCGCTTGCACTGCATTAAGCAATGAGTCATGTGATGCGCGTAACTGATGAATTTTATGTACCATCACCTCAGTGTCGGTATCTGATAAAAACTCGTAACCGTCAGCTTTTAATTCCGCGCGCAGTTTTTCATGGTTTTCAATAATACCGTTATGTACCAGCGCAATCTGGCTGTTCGAAATATGTGGGTGAGCATTTGCTTCTGTCACACCACCGTGTGTTGCCCAGCGCGTATGCGCAATACCTGTAGTGCCTGAAACATTGGCCGTATCAAGTGCTTCGGCTAGGTTAGCTACTTTACCAACCGCTTTCACCGTATTGAGCTCTGCATTCGTTGCAAGCGCGACGCCTGCTGAATCATAGCCACGGTACTCAAGGCGTTTTAGGCCTTCTATTAAAATTCTGTTTACTGGGCGTTCCGCCACAGCGCCAACAATGCCACACATAGAAATATCTCCTATTACCTTGCACGGTATGTGTACTGATGAGCTTACCTTGGTGTTGTCGGCCAATTCAGCTCTGTTATACGTTATTTTATATTTAAGATTGCGCGCAAATTACCTTTACGCCATGTTGTTCAATTGTGGTGCGCGTCATCTCGCTCATACCATCATCTGTAATTAAACAGGTGACGTTATGCCACGGTATTTCTAAATTTGGTATTTTGCGTCCCACTTTGTCTGACTCCACCAGCACGATAACTTCACGAGCTGACTCTGCCATCACTTGGCTCAGGCCTATTAATTCGTTAAAGGTTGTTGTTCCTCTTTCAACATCAATGCCATCGGCGCCAATAAATAGCTGATCAAAGTCGTACGAGCGTACTGCGTGTTCTGCAACTTGTCCTTGAAATGATTCTGAATGCGGATCCCAAGTGCCACCTGGCATCAATAAAGTAGGTTCATTTTCAAGTGATAACAAACGGTTAGCTACATTAATAGCATTGGTCATAACAACCAAACCGCGTTTTGAAGCAAGTTCTGGGATCATCGCCGCAGTCGTGCGGCCACTATCAATAATAATGCGATTATGATCTTTAATGAGCGTCGCTGCCGCCTTGGCGATTTGCATTTTGCGAATCGAATCTTGCTTTTCATTGCTTTTTGCAACGATATCTTGCGGCAGAGCAATGGCACCACCAAAACGACGTAGTAACAAGCCACTTGTTTCGAGTGCGGTTAAGTCCTTTCGAATCGTAACTTCCGACGTTGCAAATTGTTCCGCCAGCACTTCTACGCTCACTTCGCCCAACTCATTTACCTGTTGCAGTATATTATGGCGGCGTTGCTGTGTATTGCGTTTTGTCATAATAAGTTCGGCTTCGCTCATTAAGTTTCATTTTGAAAGTTACGAAATTCTAAACGAAACTAAAAATAAGGCAAGCATCTTTTGGTTATTTTTTAACACAACTAGAAATAGCGCAAATAAACGCCACTGGAATAGAGCGTTTATTAGCTGCGCTTTAATTGAATAGATTAATACAGTTAATTTAAGAAATTCTTACTGTTTGCGGCTTTTCCGCTTTGCGTTCACTGTATCGATCGACTAAAAAATCACTGTGATCACGCGTTAAATATGTAAAACGCATTAGCTCTTCCATAACATCCACAACTCGGTCGCGAAACGACGATGCTTTCATCGTACCATCAGCGTTAAACTCATTATACGCTTTTGCAATTGACGATTGATTCGGTATGGTCAGCATACGCATCCAACGCCCAAGCACGCGCATATTGTTAATCGCATTGAAACTTTGCGAGCCACCCGATACTTGCATAACAGCCAACACTTTGCCTTGGGTCGGCCTAACCGCACCCATTGACAATGGGATCCAGTCGATTTGTGTTTTCATCACCCCCGACATATTGCCGTGAATTTCAGGTGATGACCAAACCTGCGCTTCTGACCAGCTAACTAATTCTCGTAGCTCAACCACTTTGGGGTGCAACGCAGATTCATTGCTGTCAAACAAAGGCAGTCCCTTTGGATCGAAAAATTTAACTTCTGCCCCCATGGTTTCCAATATGCGGCCCGCCTCTTCAGCAGCAAAGCGGCTATATGAGTTTTCCCGCAATGAACCATACAAAATAAGTACTTTAGGTTTGTGTTCACTGATTGGGGTTACTTCTGGTTTTAAATTAAATGCTTGATTCGCTAAATAGGTCATTGTCTCTCCGAGGTCATATTTGCTCTACCTATGAGTCGATAACAGATAAAAAAAGACGAAAAATAAAAGCGATTTTTCATTTAAAAGAAAAAACCGCTAAATTTATAAATAATATTCGTCTTTTTGTGTTTTCTAACGTCTAAAAATAACGTGGACTAAAACTTGTAACCGCTAATCTGTAAATAGAAGAGAAAAAAACGTGCGAATGAACATAGATAAAATATGGCTTGAATATCAGAGCGCGTTAAAGCGCTTTTTGCACTCAAAGGTCAATAACGAGGCCGATGTCGATGACTTATTGCAAGATATTTTAATTAAAACCCATCACAATTTGCATACGATAAACGACCACCGCAATGTAAAAGCATGGTTATTTCAAGTAGCCAACAACACCATCGTTGATTTTTATCGCAAACAAGGCCGAAATAAACAAGTAACGCACGACGCACCGTGGTTGCTCGAGGCCGAGCCTGATGACAGCAGTAATAATGCAAGCCAAGTTAAACGCGACTTGTCCGAATGTATTGCGCCATTTATTGACGCATTACCCACTGAACAAGCAGCCCTGTTACGCACGATTGATATCGACAATAAATCGCAAAAAGCCTACGCCGAAGAGCTCGGCATTAGTTACTCAACGTTAAAGTCTCGGGTACAAAAAAGCCGTAACTCCTTAAAAGAGGTGTTTGATCAATGTTGTCACTTTAGTATTGACCGCCATGGTAATTTATATGATTACGAGAAAAAGCAATCTGGCAAAAATTAATGCGAGATAAAAAAACGCCACTTATGTGGCGTCGATTAAATCGTTTCTCTACAAGTATTACTCATCCCGTAAAATCAGCGATGGCCGCGTACTGGCCGCTTTAAAGGCAAGGCTAGCAACGGTAAGCCACGTAATCACTGTAATGCTCAGTGTCGCAGCACCATATACCCAGATTGGTTGTTGAATACGGTCGTTAAAGCTCGCCAACCAATCGCCTATGAGCCAATACGTGAGCGGAAATGCAATCACAATACTTATCGCCAATAGCATTAAAAACTCTTTTGCAACAAGGTTGATAATACTCACCCGTGTTGCACCAAGCACCTTGCGAATAGCGACTTCTTTTTGTTTTCGAACAGTGGCAAATGAGGCCAAGCCAAATGTGCCCAAAATAGTGAGTAAAATAGCCAGTGGACTAAATACCGCCATCACATTGAGCGTTTTAATTTCATTTTTATGGGAGTTATCAAACTCATCTTGCACCCACTGCAATTCAATATCACTACGTTGTAAGTGTTTACGCATCAGCGCGTTGACTTGTTTAATGAGGCTTTCGTTATGTTGACCATCGGTTTTTAAAACCACATTCGCGATGTCGATATCCGCAAAACCCAATATAAATGACGTAGGTAATGCTGGTTTGTTAACAGAGCCTAAGCGAATATCTTCGACAACCCCTACAACACGGGCGCGTAAATTACGCCGTGGCACAGTTACTTCAACACCCACAACATCAGCGACATTGGCATAACCCGCCATTTGTGCCATATTTTTGCTAATAATAATCGCAAACTCGGCGCTACCATCACTGTGCTGCGTATACCAATCGCCACTGTATTGTTTGCTAAAGTCACGTCCTGCTAGCAATTTTAGACCAAGTGTTTCAACTGGGTTAAAACCAGTACGGATTGAGGGGAGCATGCCGTCGTACGTTTCACCGTTTGGCCAAGTGTAATGCATACCGCCATTCATATCGGTCGCATAGTCAGTATCGCTCGGCGTCACACTGAGTACACCGGGCAATGCAGCCAGCTCGTTCAAAAGTGCATTACCTTCTTTAACATACAAGATATCTGATGGCAGTTGTCTAAGTACTAAGCGGTTTTCTTTTTCGTAGCCAACATCGAGCTGATTAACCAATTGCATTTGCAAATACACCATCATCACCCCGCTCATCAAGCCAACCGAAACAACACCTTGTAAACACAGCGTCAGCTTGCGCACAACAACAGACACGCGACCGCGATTTAAATCACCACTCAATACACGCTTTGCACTAAATGACGAAATAAATAACGCGGGATATAGCCCTGACAGTGCTGCAACAATACACAGTGTACCAATCAAATAGAGTGAAAACAGTGAGCTATAGGTCAACACAAGTTGTGTATCTAATAACGCATTAAAGCTAGGCAGCGCCAGTTCTACAATTGCCAGTGCAATTACCCCTGACAAACCAACCAACATAAATGATTCAGTTAAAAACTGAAATATAAGCTGGCGCTTGCTGGCCCCCAACGATTTACGTACACCCACCTCTTTTGCACGCTTTGCCGCGCCGGCAATATTAAAATTAATAAAGTTAACACTCGCGATCACCAGCAACAGAGCGCTGAGTGCAATACTAACCTGAAATGCTAAATAGGAGCCGCCTTGTTTCATTTCCCACTGGCCGTGCATATGAAAGTACAAATCTAGCAAAGGTATAAACACAAACTTCACACCACTGAAGTTAGCATTGTTTGCCCGTTTAACCTGCTCCGCGGTCATTTCATCTGCCAGTGCGTTTGCATCTGCCCCAGGGGTCAGTTTTACATACACGTGACTACCAAACGGGCCGCGCTCGACTTTTGGCATTGCCGCCAGCACATCGAATGCAAAATGTGTATTGGTCGGCATATCTTCAAAAACAGAAGCAATTTGATACTGGCCACCGCTAAAATAAAGCGACTCACCAACCACATTATCACGGCCAAATAAGCGCTTAGCTTCAGATTCGCTCAGCGCGACTAAATTTGGCTGTTGCAATGTACGCTTTAAATCGCCATACAATACCGGAATATGGGCAAAATCAACTAGGTTATCGGTTGCGACATAAAAGCGGCGTAAACGAAACTCTTCTTCATCAACGCGCACTACATCAGCAAAGGGGTGACCGCTGAATTGCAAAAAGAAGCTTTCAGTGATCAGCATCATATCTTCTATTTGGCTGTGATCGCGCATTAGCAGCGGCATTTTGGGATTGATTGCGCCGTCAACATTCAGCCCGACTGAACGCATATCTTGATGAATACGATAGATTCTATCTGCATTGGGTAAATGGCGATCAATCGACGATTGATAAATGGCAAATAGGGCAACCATAATCGCCGCAGCGATGCCCACACTAAAGCCGACCACATTCAGTAAAAAGTGGAGCTTATTCTTTTTTGCACTGCGTAATGCGGTTGTTAAATAATTAATGTACATGTTTAATCTCTATTCAATGCGTAAAATACAAAACCATTAAAGCGTTTAGTAAATGCTCTGCATCTTATGCCACCTGAATTGACTCAGCGTTTGCAGTGGCTTTACTCACCATAATCTGACCATCGAGCAGTCTCACTAAGCGATCCGCATAATGGCCTTCTTTTTCTGAGTGCGTCACCATGATCACTGTGGTACCTTCGCGATTTAGTTCGCGCAGCATAGTCATCACTTCTTCGCCATTTTTAGAATCGAGATTACCGGTTGGCTCATCGGCAAGGATCAATTTTGGATTAATAACTAACGCGCGTGCCACCGCCACACGTTGCTGTTGACCACCGGATAGCTGCTGCGGCAAATGATCAGCACGATGGTCAATGCCCACGCGCTTTAAAATAGCTTCCACTCGCTGTTTGCGCTCACTGCGCGATATTTTTTGGTACTGTAGTGGCAATTCAACATTTTCATATACAGTGAGCTCATCAATTAAATTAAAACTTTGAAACACAAAACCAATTGATGCCTTACGAAGTCCTGCCAGTTGCTTTTCGCTATAATTGGCAATATCACAACCGTCAAAGTCGAAACTACCGGATGTCGGCGAGTCCAACATACCTAAAATTGATAACAGTGTTGACTTACCACAACCGGACGGGCCCATAATAGCCACAAACTCACCTTGATTGACCGACAAATTAATGTTTTTGAGCGCGGTTGTTTCAACATCTTGCGTACGAAATACACGACATAGATTGTTTAGAGTTATCATTGAATTTCCTTAAAATACGAGTTTATGTGCTTTATCAAATTGGCTGTAATTAGAGGTGATCACGTGATCGCCCGCAGTTAGCCCGCTAAGCACTTGGTAATACTTTTGATTCTTTTTACCGAGTCGAATTTCTCGGCGCTCTGCTGCGCTACCGTTTTCGGTCATCACATACACCCAGTTGCCACCCGAGCTTGTGAAAAAGCCGCCACGTTCAAGCAAGAGGGCCGCATTGCGGTTGCCACCCAGCATTAATTCAATTTCGATACTTTGACCACGCTTTATCGAGCTCACATCACTTGGTAAATTCACTTCAATTTGAAACTGCGAGGCGCGCACACGGCTATCTATTTTGCTAACAGCTGCTTTTATTTCGCCGCTTTCCAGTGCCACGCGAACGGGCATATCGAGCTGCACTTGGTTTAAATAAAACTCATCGAGTTGCACGACCAGCTTATACTGATCGGGCATATCAATTTGCCCTAAACGTGCACCGCGCTGTTTTGATTCGCCAATTTCCACATTAAACTCACTGAGGTACCCGGTCACTGGGGCGGTGATCAATAAGTTATCGAGATTTTCTCGCGCAAATTGCAGGTTTTTTTGCAACATTTTGGCACTGTCTTCAAGTTGTGCCACTTGCACTTCGCGAATACTATTTTCTTGTTGCTGCCGCTCCAGCGTCAGTTCTTTGCGCGCGCGGTAGTAAGTTAAGTCTTGTTCCAGTTCGTCGCGTCGCTCTTGTGCTACAACCCCTTTTTCAACAAGCGGCGTGGTTTGCTTTAATCTGCGTTCTAAATGATTAATTTGCAAATCAATTTCGAGCAAGTCCCGGCGCAAATTTAGCCGGCTTGTAGCCATCGTCATTTGGGTATTACGTAAAAAGTTAAGTTGCTCTGTGACTTGTGCTTCACGACTCATCACATCTAATTGCAATCCCGTATTACTTAAACGCACCAGTGGTTGACCTTCAGTGACAAAGCTCCCCTGCTCAACTAAACGCTCTTCAACACGACCGCCCGCAATGGTGTCGAGGTAAATGCTTGTTTTTGGCACAACTTGACCTCTTAGTGCCAACGCATCAACAAACTCGCCTTCTATCACCGGACTAATCGTAACGCTATTTAGATTCACCGATTGGCTGCGTACCGAGTGAGTACTTTGCGAATAACCATAGGCAACACCCGCTAACGCAATAAGGCAGACACCAAGCAAAAGCCGCTTGCGGTGAGTTTGCAAAAATGTTTTTTCGATCTTTTTATCCACGTCACGTTCCAATTATGTATTTTGCGAAATATAAATTCATTCCTACGTGACTAAATAAAACAAGTTACATGCCAATATTTTTATTGTTATTTTTCAATGGATTATTGATTGTATAATTATATGAACGTGGAGATGTGTCCGATAATAGAACAGTAATAGAAAATATATTGTCCATATATGGACACTTAGAGCTAGATTAAGCTAGGCTAAATAAAACACTTAAAATCGAAACCAAATGAAACAAGCTGGCACGCTATTAATCGTAGATGATAACCCCGACGTGTTAATCGCCGCGAAACTGCTATTAAAACAACACTATCAACATATCATGACAACCGATAACCCGTTTGATATTGAAGCAATCGTAAATGAGCATAACATTGATGTGATTTTGCTCGATATGAACTTTAACCGTGATGCGATTAGTGGTCAGGAAGGGTTTTACTGGCTAAAAAAAATTACTGAATATGACCCTACCATCGCTGTTTTATTAATGACAGCATATGGTGATATTCAGCTCGCCGTTGATGCTATTCGCGCTGGCGCCGCCGACTTTATAGCTAAACCTTGGCAAAACGAGTTATTGCTCGGTGCCGTTGCTGCGACCTTTTCACATGCAAAAAACAAGCAACAAGTCGGGCAACTCACCCGTAAAACAACCGCATTAAATCAAGCTTTAAACGCTCCCGAGTTCGATTTTTTAGGTCAAAGTGATGCCATGCTTAGCGTATTCAATACGATAGAAAAAGCGGCACAAACTGACGCTAACATTCTAATTTATGGAGAGAGCGGCACAGGTAAAGAGCTGGCAGCTCACGCCATACATGCCGCCAGCCTGCGCGCATCACAAGCATTTATTGGTGTTGATATGGGTGCGCTCAGTGAAGGGTTATTTGAAAGTGAATTATTTGGTCATAAAAAAGGGGCATTTACCGACGCAAAAAGCGATCACGTTGGCCGTTTTGAGCTCGCAAATAACGGCACCTTGTTTTTAGACGAACTTGCCAACTTACCCCTTAATCAACAGGTTAAACTATTAGCGGCGCTACAAAATAGGCAAATTTCGCCGCTCGGTAGCAATAAGCCAATTGATATTAATATTCGCCTTATTTGTGCCACAAACGACAATTTAGAACACGCAGTACGTGATGGTCTGTTCCGTCAAGATTTACTGTATCGAGTTAATACCATTGAAATTCGTTTACCACCGCTGCGCGAACGAAAAGAAGATATCCCACTGCTTGCCAAGTATTATCTCACCCACTTTTCAAATAAGTACAAACGCAACCTCACTTTGAATTCAGACGATTTAAACACACTATGCGGCTATGCATGGCCCGGCAATGTGCGTGAACTCGCGCACGCTATTGAACGGGCGGTAATATTAAGTGATGGCGAACATCTCGCTATTAGTGCCATTATAGGCGACCAACATCATGAAAAAGTACTCGAAATAACGCAAAAAAATGCTGAAAAAAACGAAAGTGGGAACGAAAATACACCAACCTTCAATCTTGAGCAAATAGAAAAACGCACGATTCGCGATGCACTCAAATATTATCAAGGTAATGTAAGCCATGCTGCCAAAGCGCTCGGTTTAACACGCGGCGCGATGTATCGCCGGTTAGAAAAATACGATTTATAAAGGTAGAACATGGCGCAACATATCAGTTTAAAATTAGTCGCAAGTATCGCCGTAATTTGTACTCTCACAGCAACGATTACCTATTTATTTGTGTTTGAGGGCATAACAGCTAAATGGATCTTTTTATGGCTCCTCTTGTTATCTACAGGCTGGTGGCAAATAAACTTACTTAAGCGTCAAAACAAACAATTAGAAAATGTAATTCGCGCGCTCGCAAATGGCGATAGCACCTTAGGCTTAGCCGCAAATCATCCGCTTCATCATCACCTAGACGGTGTAAAACTGCAGTTGCAAGACGCCCAATTTAACGCCGAACAACAAACACAATTTTTGAAAAACTTGCTGATCCATATAGAGCTCGCCGTCATTATTTGCAATGACCAAGGGGATATTATTGAAACCAATCCAGCGTGCGCTAAGTTACTCAATCAAAGAGTGACTCACTTAACGCAACTTAATGAACTTGGCGACCGTATTTTATCGGCAAACTACAATCAAAAGTCGACCATTGCGTGGCAAGTCGGCGAAAAACACGACACCTTTGCATTGCAAATTAGTTTAACGGATATTCATGGTCAACAATGTAAATTTGTGACCCTGCACTCGATCCACAACGAATTACTCGATAAAGAACAACAAGCCTATAAACGCTTAACTCAAGTACTCACACATGAAGTTGCCAATTCAATTACACCACTCTCGTCGATTGCACAAACTTGTGAGCACTTAATACCTAGCTCATTGGCATTTGATGATGAAGAGCAAAAGCAAGATCTGCAACTTGCACTCAAAACAATTAATTCACGAACCCAACATTTAGGCGATTTTATCGCGCAATTTCGCCAAGTATCACATTTACCTAAGCCTAAGTGTGCCCCTTGTGATCTTAAACAAATCGTCAACCATGTCATCGCTTTGCATCAAGAGTCTCTGGAGTTGGCAAATATCAAACTTACTATTGCATTTGATACCGAACAACTCATACAGCTCGATAAAGTTCAAATTGAACAGGTCATCATAAACCTATTAAAAAATGCAATTGATGCACTGAAAGATATTGCCGCAGCGCAGCGCCATATTACTATCACCTTGTCACAAAACCATGCCAAACAAGTTTATTTGGATATTGCCGATTCTGGACAAGGCGTAGAACCGCACGCACAAGAGATGATATTTGTACCATTTTATTCAACCAAGCAGCAAGGTTCTGGTATTGGCCTAAGTTTATCGCGGCATATCATGATAAATCACGGTGGCGATTTAATTTATTTAGATAATCAAAAAGGCGCGTGTTTTCGTTGTATTTTCGGTTAATTCCATTGCAATTCACCTCGTATTCAAGCTAGTGTAACCACTTGTTCTCAATCAAATTGCACTTAAGCCATGAGTGAAAAATCAATAAAAATAAAAAAACTCTCAACCGAGCGTGTTAATTTTATTCTCGCAGTCTGTGCCATCGTCATTTCTGCTGCCTCATTTTATGCAACTTACTTGCAAGCAAACGCGGCCGAACGCCAAGTAAAAGCCGCCACCTGGCCATGGTTAAACTTTGTCACCAGTAACGTCAATGACGAGAAAAAAGTCAGCGAACTTAAATTTGAGCTTGAAAACTCAGGTACCGGCCCAGCGCTCATAAAATACGTAAAATATACTTACCAAGGGCGAGATTATTTTGATATTAACCCGCTCATTAATGCTTGCTGCACTAATATTGAAGCGTTTTATACAATGCTACGAAAGTTGCAAGAAAAAACAAAGAACATCAATTTTTTTAATGAGTTTGGTTGGATGAGCACCTCGTTTACAAACAACGTGTTAGTTGCCTCAGGGGCAAAAATTAAGCTACTTATTCTACCGAAAACAAAATACAACCAAGACTTTTGGAATAAACTCGATAAAGAACGCTTCAAAATGAATGTATCTATTTGCTATTGCTCACTATTAGACCAGTGCTACTTAACCGACGGCAGTGGCCAAGTAAATCAAGTACAGCAATGCGATCTCAAAGCTGAAATGGAGAAAAGCAAAATGGCTAACGCAGCTGCTCAGCCAAAAAATCCACCAGCGAGCGCACCTTAGGAGAAAGATGGCGATTTTGCGGATAGAGCGCCCAAATACCTTGGTTTGGCTCTTGGTATTGAGAAAGCACGCAGACTAACTTTCCGCTTTTGATATCGTCATCAATGTAGTAATCAGGCAGTTTTACAAGACCTAAGCCATTAACTGCTGCATCACGCAGCGCATAACCACTATTACACACCAAACTGCCGCTCACTTTAATTGACTTTTCTTTGCCTTGTTCGCAAAAACGCCAATGTTCACTATTGCCGACTAAACAATTATGTTGTTTAAGTTCGGCCAAGGTATTAGGTAAACCAAAACGAGCCAAGTAGCTTGGGGCGGCGCACACATGTTGCGAGCGAGTAGCAAGGCGTTTAGCAATCATGCTTGAGTCAGTTAAATTGCCGAGTCTAATCGCTAAATCATACCCGCCTTCAACCAAATCAAGCATTTGATTGGTTAAACGTACACTGACTTGCACACTTGGAAACTGCAACATAAATTGCGTAATCAATGGCATAATAAAACGCTCGCCATAAGCGACAGGTGCAGTCAACTTCACTAGACCCTGTGGTGTGCTTTTTAAGTCGCTGATCGCTTGCTCCGCTTCAGCTAACCCATTAATTACTTGCTGGCAATGACGAAAATATATTTGCCCTTCTTCAGTTAAGGAGACTTTACGTGTAGTCCGGTACAACAGCGGTGTGTTTAAACGTTTTTCTAATGCGCTGACTTGGCGACTTACTTGCGCCGTTGAAATCCCCAATTGCCTTGCAGCTTGGGTAAAACTTTCACTTTGCGCAACAGCCACAAATTCACTCACACCTTGCCATAACATCGTCTAACCACCTTTTATTATTACTGTACAGTAAAAGTTATTTTCAAATTAACCATATTATCAACAATTGTGAAACAAATTACACTGTACCGATAAACAATTTAAAAGGTGTTTGTTAGAAAAAACACACAAACCCTTCTACAGTGCTATACACGTAAAAAATAATCTAATTTGTTGATGGGAGAACAAATACAATGTCAGACAAATTTATAAAATCAAAAGCGGCCATTGCATGGGGCCCAAATCAACCTCTTAAAGTGGAAGAAGTTGACGTAATGTTGCCGCGTAAAGGCGAAGTACTCGTTAAAATCATTGCAACTGGAGTATGCCATACCGACGCATTTACTTTATCAGGCGAAGATCCTGAAGGGATTTTTCCGTCTATTTTAGGCCATGAAGGTGGCGGTATTGTTGAGCAAGTGGGTGAAGGCGTTACCAGTGTTTCTGTAGGGGATCACGTTATTCCTCTTTACACCGCTGAATGCGGCGAGTGTAAGTTCTGTACCTCAGGTAAAACAAACTTGTGCCAAGCGGTGCGTGAAACACAAGGTAAAGGCTTAATGCCAGACGGTACAACGCGCTTTTACAAAGACGGTGAACCAATTTATCACTACATGGGCTGTTCAACATTCTCTGAATATACCGTATTACCCGAAATCTCATTAGCGAAAGTAAATAAAGAAGCACCACTTGAAGAAGTATGCTTACTAGGCTGTGGTGTCACCACAGGTATGGGTGCGGTACTTAATACGGCAAAAGTTGAAAAAGGCGATACCGTTGCTATTTTCGGCTTAGGTGGCATTGGTTTATCAGCAATTATTGGTGCCACTATGGCTGGCGCAAGCCGTATCATAGGTATCGATATTAATGAGACTAAATACGAACTAGCGAAAAAGCTTGGCGCGACTGATTGCATTAATCCGAAAGACTACGACAAGCCAATTCAAGAGGTTATTGTTGAAATGACCGATGGCGGCGTTGATTACTCATTTGAATGTATTGGTAATGTGGATGTGATGCGTTCGGCGCTAGAGTGTTGTCATAAAGGTTGGGGCGAGTCTGTGATTATAGGTGTCGCCGGTGCAGGGCAAGAAATTTCAACACGTCCATTCCAGCTTGTTACCGGTCGTGTTTGGCGCGGAACTGCATTTGGCGGTGTAAAGGGTCGCTCAGAGCTACCTGACATTGTTGAGCGCTATCTAGCAGGCGAATTTGGCTTACAAGATTTCATCACGCACACCATGCCGTTAGAAGAGATCAACAACGCCTTTGATTTGATGCACGAAGGAAAGAGTATTCGCTCAGTAGTGCATTTAGGTAAGTAATTAACTATTAATATCAGGTAGCCACTCCTAGGGATGCGAATTACATCCATGTCGCTCTGCTTTTTCGTCCATGAAAAAGAGTACCTTATTGTGAGCACCTAGTATTTCTTATTTAAGTTTATGAGATTAAGCAATGTCACTAACAAATATTAGCAATAACAAAATGTTTGGTGGTTGGAACAAGCAATATACGCACTTATCGAGCAGCTTAAACTGTGAAATGCGTTTTGCTATCTATCTACCACCGCATGTTGCAGACGGAACCAAAGTGCCGGTAATTTATTGGCTATCAGGGTTAACATGTACCGATGAAAACTTTATGTTTAAGGCTGGTGCGCAGCGCATTGCCGCAGAGCTGGGTGTCGCCATTGTTGCTCCTGATACCAGCCCTCGCGGCGACGACGTAGCAGACGATGACGGTTATGACTTTGGTCAAGGTGCTGGATTTTATGTTAATGCGACGCAGGCGCCATGGAACCGTCATTACCATATGTATGATTATGTGGTGTCTGAGTTACCTAAGCTAATTGAAGAACACTTTCCAGTAACCGAACAACGTGCAATTAGTGGACACTCTATGGGCGGCCACGGCGCATTGATGATCGCACTTAAAAACCCACAGCGCTTTAGTTCGGTATCGGCGTTTAGTCCAATAGTCAATCCGATGAATTGCCCTTGGGGTGAAAAAGCGTTTACTGGTTATTTAGGTGATAGCAAAGATACATGGCAAGAGTACGATAGTGTTGCCTTAATTCAACAAGCATCGACTCAATTGCCGATGCTGGTGGACCAAGGCAGTGACGACAACTTTTTAGATGAGCAGCTCAAACCACAGGCACTTGTTGATGCTGCGGCAAAAGTCGATTACCCACTCGAACTGCGCATGCAGCCTGGTTACGACCACAGCTACTTTTTTATCGCTAGCTTTATTGAAGAGCATCTGCATTTTCACGCAAAACACTTTTAAAGTTAAGTTCGCATAAAAAAATGTGAGATAGTGGTGATAACCACTATCTCATTCAATTTATAACGTGCCTGTTTTTGTGTACATTTTTGCTTCTTGGCCAAACGTATGCATTTTGATACCCGTAACTTTATTTTTTTTATCTGTAACTAGTTCTAAGCGCGCGTCACTAAACGCACTAAAGCGGAGTAACTGTTTATCCAACACATGAACTTCGTAGGCAGGATCATCTAAGTATTGATAATAGAGCTTCTCATTTTCTATAAAGATTCTACGTTTACCGTAGCGACCAATAATTGATTGTAAATGCGCTGGTGTGGCGACAAATTGACTGCTTTTTGCCTTAACTACCGGATATACCCATTGGTGCAACACTTGATTGTTAGAAGCCGTATTTCGCAATTTATCAAGCGCTTCGGCGTACGCGACATTCAATGCCAAGTCGCTCTTAACTAAACGGTGTGGCGTAACGCCGGTGTTTTCCCAATTATCATTGGTTCGCGGGTCAATCGGCCTTAATGTTGGTAACGTTAATACAAAGTGTTCATTGACAATATTCGCACTGCGGGCATGCGCGGCACCTGCCGTCACTTCACCAATCAGGGTTGCACGCTGTAAGTTTTTCATTGCATAGCTAAATCCTTCCGCCGCTGATGCCGAATTTTCACTGGTCAAAATATAGAGCGGCGTATTGGCAAATCGCGGTCCAGGTACATACGGTGACGTCCAGTCTTGGCTTTGCGTGACAACCCCGTTGCTTCTTGACTCAAAACGGGTCAATTCAACGGTGTCTTTGTCAAAAAAGTAACTTGCTAAGCTTGTCACCATAAACGGGCTGCCACCAAAGTTAAATCTTAAATCAATAATGATTGCATCGGCAAACTGTAAAAATTTCATCGAGTTTTCTAATGTTTCACCGCCCAAGTGACTATCAGAAAACACGCGTAAATCTAAATAACCAATATTGCCATCTAGCAACTCAACTTTTTTAAAGCCGTAATTATCAGTCGGTGTTTCCATATTGCGTTTATCGGCAAACGCATGTTCTTGATCGCCGGCTTTATAGTGTGATAATTCACTAACCCAGTTCGGGTCATACACCAGCGACAAATGCTTGTCATTAGCGATTAAGTTAAGTTCAGCGGTAATAAACTCGGCAATCTGCGCTTGATTAGTATGTTGTTGGCATTGTTTAAGAAAGGTTTGCGACGATAATTTGTTGGCAAGTTTATGTGCGGTTTGCTCTATTACATAAGTTGACGCGAGTTGTTCAGATATCGTAGGTAAAATATCATTGCAGGTGTCAGCTTGGGCATGTCCCACCACAAAAGCCGCCCCAATAAGACTTAACCCACCCAGTTTATTTATCATTGTTATCCCTAATAATTTTTGTCATTTAGCAATAAACGATTCAAATTAAAAAAAGGGGTGAAAAAACAATAAAAAATTTAAGATTAATTGAATTTAATAAACCTATTAACCGAGCGTTAAGTTTCAAAACCGTATTATAAACCCAACTTCAAAGCAAAGATGACTTCCCTTCGATTTTGTTGTTTAAGTTTTTAGATTCCCTTGTAGCATTTGTTGTTAATGCACTTTCGCCCACATAGTTTTATGTGGGCTTTTTTATTTTATAAACCACTATTGTTCGGCACTTTTATCAAGCTTAGCGGCACCTTGTGTGTGCCCGTACCAGTTCACATTTCGGGTTACGAGCATTACTAAACTCAATACCATAAAACACAGTAAACTGCCCATAAGCAACGCGTAGTCTTCAGCACTCAATAAACCGTATAGCAAGCCATATAGCACACTAATGCATATACCAAACAACAAGGCTGCGCGATTACTTTGCAGCACACCTGAGACATACGCACTTAATACTGCGATTGCCGCAAGCGACGAGATTAAATAGGCAATATTAAAACCTAAATGCTCACTCATAGAGATCAGCAGTAAATAGAATATCGCCAATGCAATCCCCACAAACCCATACTGTATTGGATGAATTGGTTTAGCGCGAAAGACCTCAAGCAAGAAAAACGCAGCAAAAATGAGCACAATAATCATATGTGCATAGTTAATTGCGCGGTGACTTTTTAAATACGAATTAACCGCGTCCACTAAATTAACACCCATGCTACGCTGATACAGCGCATTGCAATCGTTAACATAAAAACAATCGTCAAAGATCTCCATCATGTTTGTTGCAAAATAGCTCACTTGCCAATCTGCCGAAAACCCCAACTCGGAGATATTCGATGACTCAGGTAAATAATCTCCGGTGAAGCTCGGGTGTGGCCAGCTTGATTTCATCGTTAACCGTGATGCTTCGCCGACTGGCGAAAATGAAATATGCTGCATACCTTGCAGCGACAGGTTAATTTTGTAGTTGATACGCTCGCGTTGAGTCAATGCGGCTGGGTCAAGCTCAACATGAATACCCTCACTAAAGCCATTAAAGCCACTTCCCGCATGCAAAGGGAGTTTTTGGCTATCCACTACAATATCAGTCGCAAGCCCGATACCTCTAATATCTTTAACAAGTAAAACTAAATTGAGTTTCGTTAACGTTTTGCCTTTAAACTGAGCGGCAATCGGAGCAAGATTAAAATCGCCCTCAAGGGCGTTAGTAGAGCGATACAATTGCGCTTTATAGATACCGCGATACTTCTCAAATGGGTCTAGGGTAGAATTAATAGTCAGTTCATTTGGTAAGAAAGCAAACTTTTTTGTGACTAGTACGTCTTTTTCATTGTGTTCTTCTAACTGCTCGAATTCAGCATAAATAAACGGCCCAATAACTTGTTGTTCACCGCTGCTGCTGCGGGCAATATCCGCCTGTACTGATTGTTCTAATTGCGCTCGTTCGTTTATCAGCCCTTCAATCATCCACAAAGGGATAAGTAAAGCCAGCAAAAGCCCCGCTATAACCGCTAATTTTAATCCGATTTTTTGTTGTAACATGTTGAACTCCTTAATACCTTTCGACTAAGTCTAATAACGATATTTGGAGTCCTTATGTGGTTATTATGGAGTTTATGTGGAGTCTGTTGATTCAGCATCGTTAAATGTAAGCGATACCATGACACCTTCATCAACATTTTTTATAGTTAACTCTGCGTTATGAAGGTGGGCTACTTGCTCAACAAAATTAAGCCCTAATCCGGTACTTTTCACCCCATTTTCACGAGGCAGAGAATAAAAACGTTGCGTCACTTTGGTTAACGCATAATCAGGAATATGTGGCCCCTCATTTTTAACCGACAAAATAATCTTGTCTTGTTGATTAAACAGCTCAATCGAAATTTCAGCACCAACATTGACGAAATCTAATGCATTATCAATTAAGTTAAAAATAGCTTGTTGCAATAAAAATGTGTCGCCGTTAATGCACACCTCTGAGTCGCTATTAATATTAAGCTGCACCTTTTTTCGCGCTACTTTTGAAGACTGAGACTCAAGCACAAATTTAATTATTTGGTTCAAGTTAACTTCCTGTTTATTATCAAGTTCAGGCTTTTTCTCTAGCTTAGTGAGCGCTAACATTCGTTCAATCAATTGCTGCATGCGTTCAGTTTGCTGCGCTATATTATTAGCAAACAATTGCGTTTTTTCTTGCGACAATGGCTGTTGCAATATTTCGCTCGCGCCTTTGATGGCCGACAACGGACTTTTAAGTTCATGGGTTAAGGTTTCAACATATTGTTCAACGTACTGCTTACCATCTAGTTTTGAACGCATCATTGTCAGCGCATCGCGCAGTTTTGTATATTCATAAAAAACTCTAAAGGTTGGTTTTTTATGTTTTTCGCCACGACCGAGTTTATCTGCATATACAGCAAGTTTGGTTAACGCGGTATTGATGCGCCAAGTGATCGCAGCTCCCATAACCAATGCCAACACAATCATAATAATTAACCAATTAACGATGCGTCGTTTTGTGTTATCGATAAATGGCTGCACTGAACGATTGGCTTTGGCAACAGTCACACTGCCAATAATTTTATCACCACGTTTTATCGGTGCGGCAACGTGCATTACCGATGAAAGCGGATCATTTGGGTCAAGCGATGTTGAACGAGCGCCATAACGACCGCGCAGTGTTAAATAGACATCATTCCATTTTGAAAAATCAGCACCAATATCCTGCTGCCATGAATCGGCAATCACGATGCCTTGATGATCGGTAACATAAATACGGTGATTCATTGACGACTTGCCAACACCCCAAATCGCCGCATTTGGCTTTCGTTTGCCATAACTACTCAGTATTTGTGCTAACTCACTGTCAGCAAATTGCCCTGCAGCCATTTCGTTACTAGCCATTTCGGCCAGCAAATTAGCCATATCAACCAAGGTTTCTTCTGTCGCCTGTCGAATATTCGGTTTAATTTCTCTAATGACAGTGGTTGTGACGAGATAAGCAGTTAGCAGCACTAACACACAATATGGTAAAAATAAGCGCAGTCCTAAGGGAATTTTTGGCCATTTCATTAAGGAACTCCAAGTGCTAGCTATTAATAATTACATTTTAAAAAAGTAACCAAACCCGCGTTTGGTTTTAATGCAATCAAGCTGTGCTTGGTGCTTTAATTTATAACGAATACTTTTTATATGCGTATCAATATTACGCTCATAAGCATGGCTCAGTGGCATATCTCCCGCAGTCATTAGTTGCTCACGAGAGAACACCTGTTCAGGATGTGCGATCAGCTTATTTAATAGTTTAAATTCAAGTGCTGTAAGACCAATATCGATGCCGTTATATTGATAATCAAAGTTTTTCGCAACAAGTTGAGATGTTAGTTGCGCAGCAGTCGTTTGTACTGTTCTTAAGCGCAATTTTATACGAGCAACCATTTCGCGAGGGCTAAATGGCTTAGTTACATAATCGTCAGCGCCGATTTCTAAGCCAACCACGCGGTCAATTTCGTCATTGCGGGCTGTCAAAAAGATAATCGGAACATGTGAAAACTCGCGAATCGATTTACAAACATCAAAGCCATTTGCATCGGGCAGTCCTACATCAAGCACCACTAAATCAGCATGATTATGTTTTATAAAATCAAGCCCATCACCTGCCGTGCTAAACCACTTTGCAGTGGCACTTTCAGCTTCTATTACATGAATTAACGTATCGGCGATGGCAGCTTCATCTTCGATTATAACTATGGTGTTGTTTATCATATGGTTTATTGGTGAATTAAGCGCTGATAACACCATAGCATATCGCACTCAAGAATACCTATGTAGAAGGCAAACAAGCCCGAGCCAAGTAAATAAAAAAATATAACCGAAATTAGTTTATTCAATTAATCTCACGTTAAGTTTCAAAGCCGTATTATGAACCCAACTTCAGAGCAAAGATGAATTCCCTTCGGTTTTGTTAGTTAGTTTTAGTTTCCCTTTTAGCATTTGTTGTTAATGCACTTTCGCCCGCATAGTTTATGTGGGCTTTTTTATACCCATAAAAAAAGCTGCAACAGCAGCTTTTTTCATTGTTACTTTTTAACCGGTCGCTTCCAACCATTTAAATTTCGCTGTTTGCCTCTAGCAACCGCTAATTGTTCTGCTTCAACCTTATTGGTAATCACAGAGCCCGCTGCGACCGTGGCCATCGCACCAATTTCAACCGGTGCCACCAGCGACGAATTAGAACCAATAAACGCATTGTCACCGATAATGGTTTGTGACTTGTTCACACCGTCATAGTTGCAAGTAATGGTACCAGCACCAATATTTACTTTTTGACCCACTTGCGTATCACCTAAATATGTAAAGTGATTCGCTTTCGAACCTTCACCCAACACGGTCTTTTTCATTTCAACAAAATTGCCAACATGCGAATCTTGTTCCATTACCGCACCAGGGCGCAAGCGCGCAAAAGGGCCTAATGTACAATTTGCTTTCACTTGGGCATCTTCAACAATTGAATTTGCTTTGATCACCACGCCATCGCCAATGGTGCAATCTTTTAGTACACAGTTAGGACCGATAACAACATCATCACCTAGGGTCACAGTTCCTTCAAATACAACGTTTACGTCAATTTGAACGTCTTGCCCTGTTGTCACTTTACCGCGCACATCGATTCGAGCGGGATCAGCAAGGCTCGCACCGTTAATCATCAATTCTTCAGCTTGCCATGCTTGATAAGCACGCTCAAGTGTCGCCAGTTGAACACGGTTATTTGCGCCTTCAACTTCCATAATGTCACTCGGTTGTGCAGAAGTTATTTCAACGCCGTCTTGATGTGCCATGGCAACAATATCTGTTAGATAGTATTCACCTTGGGCATTATTGTTTGATAGACGCCCTAACCACTCTTTAAGTAGTTGACCATTTACCGCCATAATACCCGAGTTGATTTCAGTGATAGTGCGCTGGTGGTCATTGGCATCTTTTTCTTCAACGATACCGATGATGCGTCCTTCTTGACGCTCAATGCGGCCGTAACCTGACGGATCATCAAGATCCACAGTTAGAATTGCTAAGCCTTTTTTAGGCAAGGCATTAAGCAGGCGTTCGAGTGTCGACTTTTTAGTCAGAGGTACGTCACCGTATAGAATAAGTACTGTATCATTATCGTTAATGTGGTCTTTTGCCTGTGCAACAGCATGCCCTGTGCCCAATTGCTCGGCTTGTAGAACCCAATTAACATCATTGTGTGCGAGCTGTTGTTTTAGCTCATCAGCACCATGGCCATACACTAAGTTAGTTGACGTTGCGCCAAGCGATAAGGCGTTATCAATAACGTGTTGTACCATAGGCTTGTTTGCCACCGGGTGCAGTACTTTCGGTAGCTTAGAACGCATACGAGTACCTTTACCCGCAGCGAGGATCACGGTTGTGATAGACATTAAAACAATTTCCTTTTTCCTTTGTTTTAAATAAACCACTTGGTTTAAACAAATAGTTGAATTTTGATGTCCGTATTTTAACCGCTGTAAACTGAATAAGAAATGATTAAAGTCAGTTTATTTCAAAATAGTGAATAAAGTAGAGCGCACATATAGCGTGCGCTCACATAGGAAGGTTATAAGTGCTTAAGCCACTTTGTCACCGTTGTCGCAATGCGATCGTCAAAGTGTTTTTTAGGCTCTGTTATACGGTAATTACCCGATTGCCTTGCCGACATATATTGTTCAGCATTGTCGTAGCGCATAAAAATGTGTTCCGCGCCTTCAAGCTCAACCGCTTTCGCTTTACCACCTGCATCGTTAACGGTCGCAGCTATGTCATAAGCCCACTGTTTGTTTATCGCTTGAATATCCAGACTGCCATGGATCATTAATACCGGTACCTTAGTTTGTTGCCACAACGATTTGAAACCATAGCTATTTAAATCGCGGAAAAATAAGTAGTCGCGGTGAAACACCTGTTGTCCTTGAATTGGTGCCAGATCTGCTTGCATTACTTGCTTATAAGCTTTTGATTGCGAGATTTCACGCCATGACTTATCACTCACGAGCCAATCATCAAGAAATGGCTTCATGGTGCTGTAGTTTTCTTTCGCTTGTTTTTTACTTGTGCCAAATTGCTGACTTTGTACCTGATAAATATCTGTCATATAGTCGCGCCAAGATTTAAATACGCCGCCGTAACCAACTATCGCCGCAACCGATTCTTTTTGCGCCACAACGGGTGCTGCTAGTACGCCAAGTGAATGGCCAAATATGGTTATGTTATTCTCGTTAACAAAATCATATTGTTTAAGCGCTTTAAGACCTGCAACAAATCCTGCTATTTCAGTCGTAAAATCCACTTCACCACAGTTGAGCTCACCTTGACTGTCACCGACACCAAATTTTTCAATGCGATAAACCACATAACCAGATGCCACATATTGATCGAGCATTTGTTTCACTGACACATTCGGGATCATGCCGTAGTCAATTGAACTACACGTGTAACCTTGAATAAAGAAAATAGCAGGTGCTTTGCCTGTTAAGCCATGCGGTTTATAAACAATGCTGCGTAGCTGGTTATTGTCTACATTAACAACGTCATAAATAACGTCAGCTATGTCACTTTTTTCTTGTTGACGCCCTTTTAATAACCCCTTGAGCACCAGCTCCTTGTTATCACGCTTGACCGTTAAACTAATTGGCTTTGCCACCTGTTTGTTTTCAAGTAACGCAAGCAAATGTGAAAAACGCGTCAGCTTAACTGAATCAAGTGCAACAAGTTGGTCGCCAACTTTAACACCTAGTGCGCTGGCGGTACTATTGGCAACAACATTCGCCACGTTAATTTCGCTGCCTTGTGCTGATTCAGGTGCTATGCCTAAAAACCCGCGTTGCGCAAGCGAAGCAAGTGACGAGGTCGAAAAAATTAATACTATTAAGCTTAGTATCATTCCACTAAACCATTTCATAATGGGCTCCTTTCGTTGAATATTATTTGGTTTTGCAACAGCATTTTGTGTGCTTGTGTAAGAGTTATTTGGTGTTGTTTGCGAAGGCGCTGCAACGTTTGTAACACGCGGTGTTTACCATAAACATAAGTAATAACCTGAACTGGCCAATTACGTATGCGATTAATCTCTCGTTTGACAATATGAGGCTCAGTGTGCGGCAATCGAGATTGCCAATAGGCAAAGGCTTGTTGATCACTCCACCCCTGCTGGTGGATGCCAATATCAATCAATACGCGCATCGCACGTAGAGCTTGCCATTGCCAAATATAGTTTGCTTCGCCCGGCTGGGTAATAGCGCTAAGTTGAGCTGCGGTTGATTCCACATAAGCCGCCCATCCTTCACTAAAAATAAGAGATGGCACTACCGGATCGCATTTATTTTGTAACGCGAGTTGAGATTGAAAATGATGCCCAGGGCTTGCTTCATGTAGATAGAGCCAAACGGCACTATTAAGGTCAAACGTTTGGTTATTACTGTGGTAATAAAAACGTCCGAGCGCCGGATTGTAATAACCCGGTGCGGGAAAATCCCTTGCCATAGTCGATTGCGAGACCGTCACCGCATTAACTGCATTCAATGACAAACCAAATTCGCGTTCTAATGTGCGTGATAATGTTTTTTCTATATCATTAAATCGCTTAACTATTGTCGTTGCATCTTGATAGTCTACGTAACGAGGGCTGACCTTTGAGTGACTGTTTAAATAAGTCAATGCACCGCTTAACTCTCGCTCGGCAATCACTTTTAACTGTTCCGTTGAAATCGACTCTTGCAACCACGCCTTGCGCCAAAATGCGTACCATTGCTGCCCTTCTTTTAAGTTAAAAAAGCCCGTTTGATAATTTGGCTTACCAAACTTTTCAACTAGTGCAAGTACCTCAAGTTGACGTTCTACCGCATTTTTTAGTTGCGTGATTTGCAGTTTTTCACAGTCGTTCAAATTCGTTTTATACGTTTTTACAGCATCTAAAAGCTGGCGAAGTGCGCGTTGTTTAACAACACGCTGTTTTGCATTCGGTAACGCCGCCACATACTCTTTAAAGTCGAGACGTATATGCGGCATATCTATCGTGTCTAATCGATTTGCCAACGCACTAATCGACGCAAAACTCGTACTCGAGAAAACAAAACAGGCAGTAAATAAGATAGCTCTCAGCATAACTAACAAATTATTAAATTATTTGCTGTAAGGTTAAGATATTTTGCTGTAGCAGGTGTTAAAACGGGTCTAGTTTTACAGTTTAAATAAATTTACTTATTCAAATTTACAATTTTTAAACTATAAAAACAGAAACTTAGCTTTGTTCGTACAAAAAAGAATAATTAACGTGTTTTACTAACTTGCGAGCTTTAAACCTTTGCGATAAGCCGCTGGGGTGGTATTTGTAATACTTTTAAATGCATTGTTAAAGCTAACTCGATTACTAAAACCGGACTCTAGCCCAATGCGTTCAACTGACCAATTTAAGCTTAAATCAGCCAATAAATTTTTTGCATAATTGACACGGTTCAGATTGATAAGTTGATAAAAGTTCGTGGTCATATGTTGATTCAATACATATGAAACAAGGTGTGGCTTTAAATCAATCGCATTTGCGAGTTGGGTAAGTGTTAAGCCATCTTGTAAATATAGCTTTTTCTCGGCAAGTGCGACTTCGATCAGTTGTTGAATTTGCTGCGCCGTTTGAATATCGAGTTCACTGTCATTTTTAGTAGGTTTGGCAACAAATAAACTATCGTCTTGGCTAAACATTAAATTGCTCTGCTGTAGTCCAGTGTAACCCATGGCTAATACGATAACCGCCATAAACAGCAGCCAAACTTGGGCTACACTGTGTAGCGCATCAATAATCGATAACTGTTGCAGTAAAAATAAACTAACCCAAAGCGCTTCGAGTGCAATCAGTGCTGCGCAAAGTTTTTTTAATTGCGTAACCGTATTTAGTGCTAAGTCAGATCGCGATTGCTGTGCAATAACTCCGAGTTTGCTAAGTTGCTGCCATGCGCCATACAGATACGCCCCTAAATGACACTTTAAAATAACCAATAAAACGATAATTTGTATAGGTAAAACAGCAGGTTCTGTAACCGCTTTGTACGCGGTAATTTGCGCTATTTTGACATCACCACTTTGCAACACCGCAGGCAGGTTAACACACCAAAGCAGTGCAATAGGCATAAAATGAAGGACCATTTTCCACTTCGGCATCGGCTTATTATTAACGATCCCAAGTACGTAAAAATAAAATAACGGCCCGATAATCAGTGCTGCACCCGGCAGCAAGTCGTATAAATGCGGTAAAACTTTATAATAGTCGCCGTAGTAAATAGCCCCTTCAAATAACTTGTAACTCATCACTAGCAATAACGCGAGTAACATCGCTGGGCTGGATTCTTTGCGCCATAAAGCAGCCACCAGCAACACGCCGTTACTAAAAGCAAATAGGTAAATAAGGCTGAGCAAAGAATCGTTCATAAAGTGTAATTTTTGTAAATTTGAATCGAGTTTATCAAATAATATTGGCAATTTGACATGCTTATTGGGTCAATAATGTAACAAAAAGAGACCATCTATGAAAATTTCTATAATGGCTATGGCCACGTTCGCGGTATTTAATTCACTGCCAAGTGCAGCATCTGAAGAGCAACAAGTTACCTCAAAGTACTTTCGCCATATTGTATTTAGAGAAACCCCTTTTTCGCAGTATCGCGGTATTTATCCAATTAACCAACAAACAGCCAAAAACAGTGCTCACTATAAATTTGATTACGATAAACAAGGGCGAGTAGTGTCAGTCTCCTATCAACTAGGCGATAAGCTAATTAACCAAAATGGCGTGTGGGATAGCTTTATTTGGTTTGCCCCAAAAGTTACTATACGCTATTCAACCGACGGTGAAGAGCATCACTACTACAACGTTAATAATGAGCGCAGTGAAGTTCACGGCCAGGTGTATAGCGCAAAATATACCTATGACAAACATGGCCAGCGCCAAAGTTTACGCTTTTACGATAAACAAGATAAACCATCCGAGAACGCATGGCAGGCACATCATTACGCGTGGCAAATAGATGCGCAAAACCGCATTCAAGAAAACCGTTATAACTTAAGTAAAGAGCAAGTTACCATACGCCCTAACTTTGATTTTTATGAATTGCGACTCGATTATGGCAACGATGACTTGCTCGACTTTATGTATAACTACGGCAAAACTAGCGAGCTCACCGATAACAATACGGGTGTCGCCATGGATCGTATTTATTACGATAAAAACGGTAACTTTCAACGTTGGCAGGTATTTAATAGCAAACGCGAGCCAGTAGAAGGGAATCGTCCGCAAGTTCATACCGGAGAGCACCTCTATGATGAATTTGGTAATAAAGTGGGCCTTAGAGGATATGATCGTTTTGGCCAGCGTATGCGCTTTTCATGGGGCGACTTTGAAGTGAGTAATAGTTATAACCAGCACGGTAATCAAATTACCGCTCAAACGCTCGACGAGCAAGGGCAAAGTGAGATGAATGTGGTAGTTGAATATGATCCGTCACAAACCAAACGTACGATGCTTAAATTTGTTGATGAGCAAGGCCAATTGACGGCAAATAAGCGATTTAATGGCGCAGCTGCTATCTCCTATAAGTATAAAGACGATTCACGTATTCCGTTTAAACAGGTTGCATTAAACAGCGATTTACAACCTCTAAAATAACAAAAAACCCGCTGTTTGGTTGAGAGTTTTTTCTAATACGGCTTTGTCCTCTGTGATTAAATGCTAGATAGCTAAAAACAAAAAACCCGCCATGTGGCGGGTTTTTTAAAACCAAATAAGGTTTACTTCTTACGAAGTGACTGAAGTACTTTCAGCTGTGCAATTGCGCGAGAAAGCTCAATTGCTGCTTCAGCGTAATCTAGGTCACCTGCAGCGCCACTTGCCATGTGCTCTTCAGCTTGGCGTTTTGCTTCTAGTGCAGTTGCTTCATCTAGATCTTCAGCACGTGTTGCCACGTCAGCAAGAACAGTAACATTACCAGGTTGAACCTCTAATGTACCGCCGGCGATGTAGATCATATCTTCGTCGCCATGCTGCTTAACAACACGAACCATACCAGGTTTTAGGGCTGTTAGTAGTGGTGCGTGACCCGGATAAATACCAAGCTCACCTTCACTACCAGTTACTTGAAGCGTCTCTACGCGACCAGAAAAGATAGTCTCTTCTGCGCTTACTACGTCAAGATGTACTGTCATTGCCATAACAACCCCCTAAATTACATGTCTTTGGCTTTTTCGATCGCTTCGTCGATAGAACCAACCATGTAGAACGCTTGCTCTGGAAGGTCATCGTACTCACCGTTTAAGATGCCTTTAAAGCCAGCGATTGTATCTTTTAGTGATACGTATTTACCAGGCGCGCCCGTGAATACTTCAGCAACGAAGAACGGCTGAGATAGGAAACGCTGGATTTTACGTGCACGAGATACAACTTGCTTATCTTCATCAGATAGCTCGTCCATACCTAGGATAGCGATGATGTCTTTAAGTTCTTTATAACGCTGAAGAACTGTTTGAACGCCACGCGCTGTCTCATAGTGCTCTTGACCAATTACTAGTGGGTCAAGCTGACGAGAAGTTGAATCTAGTGGATCAACAGCTGGGTAAATACCAAGTGCTGCGATATCACGAGAAAGTACAACTGTCGCATCTAAGTGAGCAAACGTTGTTGCTGGTGATGGATCCGTCAAGTCATCCGCAGGTACGTATACCGCTTGGATTGACGTGATTGAACCAGTCTTAGTTGATGCGATACGCTCCTGAAGTACACCCATTTCTTCAGCTAGTGTAGGCTGGTAACCTACCGCTGATGGCATACGACCTAGAAGTGCTGATACCTCAGTACCCGCTAGTGTGTAACGGTAGATGTTATCAACGAAGAAAAGAACGTCACGACCTTCGTCACGGAACTTCTCAGCCATTGTAAGACCCGTTAGTGCAACACGTAGACGGTTACCCGGTGGCTCGTTCATCTGACCATATACTAGAGATACTTTATCTAGTACGTTTGATTCGTTCATTTCATGGTAGAAGTCATTACCCTCACGAGTACGCTCACCAACACCTGCGAATACTGAGTAGCCGCTGTGCTCGATTGCGATGTTACGGATAAGTTCCATCATGTTTACGGTTTTACCAACACCGGCACCACCGAATAGACCAACTTTACCACCTTTAGCGAATGGACATACAAGGTCGATTACCTTGATACCAGTCTCTAGAAGGTCAACTGAATTTGATTGATCTTCGTAAGAAGGAGCTTCACGGTGAATAGACATACGCTCTTCTTCACCAATTGGGCCCGCTTCATCGATTGGGTCACCTAGTACGTTCATGATACGACCAAGTGTTGCTTTACCTACTGGTACTTGAATTGCTTCACCAGTATTTTCTACTTCTGTACCACGACGTAAACCGTCAGTAGTACCAAGTGCGATACCACGTACCACACCGCCGCCAAGCTGCTGCTGAACTTCTAATGTTAAGCCAGCTAACTCGCCGTTTGTAACTTTTAGTGCGTCATATACGGCTGGCACGTTGTCTTGTGGAAACTCGATGTCCACAACGGCGCCGATAATTTGGACGACCTTACCTAAACTCATGTCTATTCCTCTCGTTTTTCTTTGCCTAAGCGTTATACAGCAGCTGAGCCGCCAACAATCTCACTGATTTCTTGTGTGATTGCCGCTTGACGAGCCTTGTTGTATACAAGCTGTAACTCATCCATCAAGTCACCCGCGTTATCAGTTGCGGCTTTCATCGCAACCATACGTGCAGCTTGTTCAGACGCAGCATTTTCTACAACACCTTGATATACCTGAGATTCAACAAATCGAACCATCAATGTATCCAAAATCGCTTTTGGATCTGGCTCGTAGATGTAATCCCAACGGTGTGAAAGCTCTTGGCTTTCGTCTTTTGGCAAAGGTAACAACTGATCGATCGTTGGTTCTTGCTTCATGGTGTTTACAAACTTGTTGTAAACAACAAATAAGCGGTCAATTTTGCCTTCGTTGAATGCATCTAGCATTACTTTTACAGGACCGATTACGTCCTGAACAGAAGGTGCATCACCCAAACCTGAAGTTTGTGCTTTAACGCTACCACCAAAACGGCCAAAGAAACCGGCTGCTTTTGAGCCAACTGCAGCGAAATCAACTTCCACTCCAGCTTCTTGGTGTTCTTTAACTTTTAGGGCAACTTGTTTGAATTCGTTAGTATTCAAACCACCACATAAACCACGGTCTGTAGAGATAACGATATAACCAACACGTTTCACCTCACGCTCTTCCAAATATGGATGGCGATATTCGAGGCTACCTTGTGCGATATGACCGATCACTTTGCGTATATTGTCAGCGTATGGACGGCTTGATGCCACACGTTCCTGCGCCTTTTTCATTTTAGACGCAGCAACCATTTCCATTGCGCTGGTGATCTTCTGAGTATTCTTAATACTCCCGATCTTGCTTTTAATCTCTTTTCCGCTGGCCATGACCTAATCTCCGAATCAGATGAGCGCTAACGCTCATCTATTAATAACTAATTACCAAGTTTGTGTAGACTTACACTTCTCTAAAAGCTCTTTAAGTTGAGCTTCGATCTCGGCGTTGTAGTTACCAGTTTCGTTGATTTGTGCCATTAGCGCTGCGTATTCGCTGTTAGCGAAAGAAATTAGTGCAGATTCAAAATCAAGGATCTTGTTGATTTCGATATCTTGCAGATAACCTTTTTCAGCTGCGAATAATGATAGAGACATTTCAGCAACAGACATTGGTGCGTACTGTTTCTGCTTCATTAGCTCTGTTACGCGCTCACCGTGCTCAAGCTGTGCACGAGTTGCATCGTCAAGGTCAGAAGCGAACTGAGAGAACGCCGCTAGTTCACGGTACTGAGCTAGCGCTAGACGGATACCACCACCTAGTTTCTTAACGATTTTAGTTTGCGCTGCACCACCTACACGAGATACCGAAATACCAGCGTTAACAGCTGGACGGATACCTGCGTTGAATAAGTCAGTTTCTAGGAAGATCTGACCATCGGTGATTGAGATAACGTTTGTAGGTACGAACGCAGAAACGTCACCACCTTGAGTTTCAATGATAGGCAATGCTGTCAATGAACCTGTTTTACCTTTCACTTTACCTTCTGTGAACTTTTCAACGTAATCAGCGTTTACACGTGATGCACGCTCAAGAAGACGTGAGTGAAGATAGAATACGTCACCTGGGTATGCTTCACGGCCTGGTGGACGCTTAAGTAGCAATGAAATCTGACGGTAAGCAACAGCTTGCTTAGAAAGATCATCATATACGATTAGTGCGTCTTCACCGCGGTCGCGGAAGTATTCACCCATAGTACAACCAGCAAATGGCGCTAGGAATTGTAGCGCTGCTGATTCAGAAGCAGATGCAACAACAACAATCGTGTTTTCAAGTGCACCGTGCTCTTCTAATTTACGTACTACGTTAGCGATTGTAGATGCTTTTTGACCAACTGCTACGTACACACACTTAACGCCAGTACCTTTTTGGTTGATGATAGCATCGATTGCTAATGCAGTTTTACCAGTCTGACGGTCACCGATTACTAGCTCACGCTGACCACGACCAACTGGAATCATCGCATCGATAGACTTATAACCAGTTTGAACTGGCTCGTCTACTGATTGACGCTCGATTACACCTGGTGCAATTTTTTCAACTGGATCAAAACCGTCGTTATCTAGTGCGCCTTTACCGTCGATTGGCTCACCTAGTGTGTTTACAACACGACCAAGTAGACCAGCACCAACAGGAACTTCTAGGATACGACCAGTTGCTTGTACTTTTACGCCTTCTTTAAGGTCTGCGTAAGGACCCATTACTACAGCACCTACTGAGTCACGCTCAAGGTTTAGTGCGATAGCATAACGGTTGCCAGGTAGCTCAATCATCTCACCTTGCATACAGTCAGCTAGACCGTGGATGCGGATGATACCATCTGTAACTGATACGATTGTACCTTCGTTACGAGCTTCACTAACAACTTCGAACTGTTCAATACGTTTTTTGATCAGATCTGAAATTTCAGTGGAATTAAGTTGCATGCTCTTCTTCCCAATTACGATTGTAGTGTAGTAGCTAGGCGGTTTAATTTACCGCGAACTGAGCCGTCGATTACTGTGTCACCAGCCTTAATTACAAGACCACCAACAGTGTTTGAATCAACACTACAATTCAGCTTAACTTTGCGTGCGAAACGTTTTTCGAGTGCCGCTACCAATTTATCTTGCTGCTCTTGCGCAAGCTCTGTTGCAGAAACCACATCTACGTCGATTTCTTTGTCGTAGTCCGCTTTAAATTCAGCGAATAACTCAGCAACAGCTGGTAAGGCAACTAAACGTCCATTTTCAGCCATAACTTTAATTAAGTTTTGGCCCTGTTCGTTGATCTGCTCAGCACAAACTTGAGTAAATACTTCAGCTTGTTTCTCAGCAGAAGCGCTTCCAGCTAGGAATTGAGCTACTTGCTCATTTTTTGCTACTTCAGCAGCAAATACCAGCATCTCATTCCAACTATCAACAGCGCTTTTTTCAACGGCAAACTCAAAAGCCGCTTTAGCGTAAGGACGAGCGATCGTAGTCAATTCTGACATGCTCATATCCTCCTAATTACAGCTCAGCAACAAGTTTTTCAACGATGTCGCCGTGTGCAGCTTCATTGATTTCGCGCTCAAGGATTTTCTCAGCGCCGATAACCGCTAGAGAAGCAACTTGCTTACGCAATTCTTCTTTAGCACGGTTACGCTCAGCTTCAATTTCTGAGTGACCTTGTGCAATGATGTTTTCACGCTCTTCGTGACCACGAGAAGTCTCTTCGTCAACGATTTGCGTAGCACGCTTTTTAGCTTGATCAATGATCTCTGCTGCTTGCGCTTTAGCTTCTTTAAGCTGATCAGCTGCTTTTTGACGAGCGAGCTCTAAATCTTTTTCAGCTTTATCAGAAGCGGCAAGACCATCTTCAATTTTTTTCTGGCGAGCTTCAATCGCACCGTTTAACGGTGGCCACACGAACTTCATGCAGAACCACACAAAAACGATAAATGCGACTAATTCACCTATTAGAGTGGCGTTAATGTCCAAGGCCGCTCCTCCTTATATTCAATTAATGTTCGCGAAAGGGTTTAATAAACCAGCTAAATTATAGAGCGAACAACATGAATAGACCGATACCAACACCGATCATTGCGATCGCATCGATAAGACCCGCTACGATGAACATTTTAACTTGTAGTTGAGGTGCAAGCTCAGGTTGACGAGCTGCAGACTCTAGGAATTTACCACCTAAGTTACCGAAACCGATAGCAGTACCAAGAGCACCAAAACCGATTAATAACGCAACAGCGATGTATTTAAGACCTAGTACGATTTCCATTATTGTCTCCAATATATTTTTAAATGTTAAAGTTAAAGTTAAAAAATCTTTTTTTATTGCAAGCTTAGTGGCTATCAGTTGATGCCATGCTTAAATAAACTATTGTTAGCATCATAAAGATAAATGCTTGCAACACGATGACTAGGATGTGGAACACAGCCCAAACAAAGTGAAGCGGTAACTGGAATAAACCGATTGCTGCAATTAGGATGAAGATAAGCTCACCTGCATACAGGTTACCGAATAAACGCAGTGCTAGTGAAATAGGCTTAGCGATTAGGGTAACGAACTCCAATAAGAAGTTAACCGGAATAAACAAAATTTGTACTAACATGTTGTTAGAGCTGAACGGGTGTAAAGTTAGTTCTTTAATGAAACCCATTACGCCTTTTACTTTAATTGAATAGAATACAATTAAAGCAAAAACACCTAAACCTAATGCCAACGTTAAGTTGATATCAGTTGTAGGTACTATCTTCATGTATACGTCATGTGAACTTTCAACGGCACCTGATAACACGCCAACTTGACCAGCTAAAGCAGGTAAGAAGTCAACTGGAATCAAATCCATAAGGTTCATAAGGAAAACCCAAACGAAAATCGTTAGAGCGAGAGGGGCAATTAAGCGACTCTTACCGTGAAAAGTATCTTTCACGTTCGAATCAACAAATTCAACAACCATCTCGATAAAGCATTGCCATTTTCCTGGAACCCCTGTCGTTGCTTTGTTAGCAGCGCCTTTAAAGATCCATAAAAATACCAATCCAAGACCGATAGACCATGCAAGCGTGTCAATATTCCACGCCCAGAAGCCTGCCTCACTACACGCTTTATTAAATGCGATACCACTATCAGTAGAACACATTTTTGCGTTGGTAAGGTGGTGCTGAATATAGCCTTGTAAGCTTTGTTCTGCAGCCATGTTTTATCCCAAAAGTTAATGAAAAAAAATCGGTGCTAACCAATTTACAAACGACACAAGTATAAAACAGGCAAAAAACGGTAATGCGACCACCTGTAACAATTTAAATACCAGTGCAAAAAGTAAAATAGTTAGTAAAAACTTTAATCCGTTGCCACGTTTAAACGAGGCATACACTTGTTTTGCTTGTCTTGCGCCGACAAATCGAAACGCATAAACCGCAAACACTAAATTCGGTAATGTAGCGACCATGCCGCCATAAAACGCTGAAACTCCAGCATTCACATCCCAAATAAAAAAAACGAAAACTGCTGTGACACACGCCACCACACCCTGACATAAAACCAATTTTAACGCCGAAGTTTGTAAAGGCTTTGCTAATCTGTTACTCACGATTTTTAAACCTATACGTCGCAGTTAAAATTCAGGGTATAAAAAAACTGGCAAAATTATACCGATTTTTGCCAGTTTTGCAACTTGAAAGCCGTTTATTTATAGGCTTTCCGTGCCTGCATAAAATTCCTTTAAAGGGTTATTTTCATGCAAAATTTATAAATAGATTAGACTAAATTTAAATATTAACAAAATGTTAATTTATTCTTTCGATAATTCCGTCTAATTCATCAAGTGACGTATACGAAATTACTAATTTACCTTTACCTTTTTGGTTATAGCTAATTTCGACTTTAGCGCCTAAATTTTGCCCTAATTGCATTTCCAATTGGGCTACATCAGGGTCTTTTTCTTTCACTTTTTTTGCCGGAGCGGGTTCTAATATAGATCGTACTAGCTTTTCGGTTTCACGAACAGTTAGACCTTTGGCGACGACAATACGTGCTGTCGCAGATTGATCTTCACCTTCAAGTGCTAACAAACAGCGGGCATGGCCCATTTCAATATCACCATGCTCCAGCAAACGCTTTACATCTTCGTTTAAATTGTTCAAGCGCAATAGGTTTGTCACGGTCGTACGTGATTTACCGACCGCATCAGCAACTTGCTGATGTGTTAATTCAAATTCAGTGAGTAAACGCTCAAGTGCAATGGCTTCTTCCATCGCATTTAAGTCTTCACGTTGAATGTTTTCAATCAGAGCAATGGCGACGGCCGCTTCATCTGGCACATCTTTTACTAAACATGGGATCACGTCGAGTTCAGCAAGTTGCGCTGCACGCCAACGACGCTCACCAGCAATAATTTCGTAACTGTCTGTTGCCACTAAACGTACAACAACCGGTTGGATCACCCCTTGAGCCTTAATTGAAGAAGCCAACTCTTCTAATGCTTGCTCTGACATGTCCTTACGGGGCTGATACTTACCAGGATGCAAAAACTCAATTGGTAACTTTTGAAGTTCACCTTGTTTCGCTGGCGCATCTTGTACAACGACAGGTGCGTCGTCATGTGATGTGTCTGAAGAAGGCTTAGGTTTAGCCGAAGTGAGTAGGGCATCCAAGCCGCGCCCTAGGCCACGTTTTTTAGGTGACATTTATTCTTTTACCTCAAAAATTAAGCAACAGCCTGCTTTTTTTGTTCTTTGCGACGCAATATTTCGCCTGCGAGTGCTAAGTATGCTTTAGCCCCGGTTGATGCGCGATCGTAATACATAGCAGGCGCACCAAAACTCGGCGCTTCAGCCAATCGAACATTGCGGGGGATAACTGTGCGATATACTTTTTCGCCAAAATGTTGTTTCAGTTGCTCTGATACATCATTAGCTAGGCGATTGCGTGGATCGTACATAGTTCGCAAGATACCTTCAATTTCTAATTTCGGATTGACTAGGTTAGCGAGTTGCGTAATTGTGTCCATTAATGCAGTGAGTCCTTCGAGTGCGTAATATTCGCACTGCATCGGCACTAATACCGAGTCTGCGGCTGCCATCGCATTTACAGTAAGCATATTTAGCGACGGCGGGCAGTCGATAAAAATAAATTCATATTGATCAGATATTTTTTCTAACGCATTGCGAAGACGAACCTCGCGCGCATACATCTCCATCAATTTAACTTCTGCAGCGGTAACATCACCATTTGCAGGTATCAGATGATATTCACCTGACGTTTCTTTTTCGACAACGTCTGAAAAAGGGGTTTCTTCAACGAGTAAATCATAAACAGTGGCTACCTCGTCATATTTGTCAACGCCACTTCCCATTGTCGCATTGCCCTGCGGATCTAAATCAATAAGCAGCACTTTACGTTTTGTCGCAGCCATTGAAGCCGCTAAATTAACCGCCGTAGTGGTTTTTCCAACCCCACCTTTTTGGTTAGCAATTGCAATTATTTTAGCCACGGTCGCCCCTGATTATTATTTCTTTTTAAGCACAATGAGGTGTCGTTCACCCTCTAATTCGGGCACAGTTAATTTTACATCGTGATCGAATACAATGCCATTTGGCAATGCCGCTAACTCTTCACTAGGATATTGACCTTTTAAAGCGACAAACTGACCCGACTCATCAACTAAGTGCTGACACCAGTCTACCATATCTTGCAAAGAAGCAAAGGCACGGCTTAAAACCCCATCAAGTCTATGCTCTGGCTGAAATTCTTCAACTCGAGACTGCACCGGCGTTACGTTGTCGAGCTTAAGATCCATTTTAACTTGCTTTAAAAAACGTACCCGTTTGCCAAGGCTATCAAGTAAAACAAACTGTGTATTTGGCAGTGCGATAGCTAGTACGATGCCAGGCAAACCTGGACCCGTACCAACATCAATATAGTGTTGACCTTTTAAGTGTGGCGCAACAACAAGTGAATCGAGAATATGTTTCACCATCATATCCATCGGATCGCGAACCGACGTTAAATTATACGCCTTATTCCATTTGTTTAGTAATTCAACGTAATGAACCAGTTGCTGCTTTTGCGTGTCTGTTAGCACAATATTGGTTTGTGCTAACAGGTTTTCGAGTTTATTTAATAACACAGGATAAGAACCTAAATGGCCTTATGCGGACTTGCGCAGAAGACCTTGTTTTTTGAGATACACTAATAATAATGAAATTGCGGCCGGAGTGATACCAGAAATACGCGATGCTTGACCAATTGTTTGTGGACGTACATCCGTTAACTTTGCAACTACTTCATTTGATAGTCCAGAAACTGAACTATAGTCAAAATCGACAGGCAGAAGTGTATTTTCATGGCGTTGTTGTTTTTCAATTTCGTCCTGTTGACGTGAAATATAACCCGCGTATTTAATTTGGATCTCAACTTGCTCTTGCGCCTGCGCATTATTTATTTCAGGTTGTAATCCATCAATAGCAACTAAATCGCTATAGTTAACTTCAGGACGCTTCACTAGATCTGCAAGACTTGCTTCGCGAGTTAGTGGCGTTTTCAATAATGAATTAACCTGTTCGAGTGCTTCATGATCTTTGTGGATCCACGTATCTTTTAATCGCTGCGACTCTTTTTCGATCGCATCAATCTTTTCGTTAAATGCTTGCCAACGTGCGTCACAAATAAGGCCAAGCTCACGCGCTTTTGGTGTTAAACGCAGATCTGCATTGTCTTCGCGCAATAATAAGCGGTATTCAGCACGGCTTGTGAACATGCGATACGGTTCTTTCGTACCAAGCGTCGCTAGATCGTCAATTAACACACCCGTATACGCTTGATCACGGCGCGGTGTCCACGCTTCTTTGCCCTGAACTTGCAATGCGGCATTCATACCAGCAATTAGACCCTGTGCACCCGCTTCTTCGTAACCTGTGGTGCCATTAATTTGTCCCGCAAAGAATAAGCCGTTAATAAATTTAGTTTCTAACGATTGTTTTAGATCGCGCGGATCAAAGAAATCATACTCAATAGCATAACCAGGTCTACAAATATGTGCGTTTTCAAATCCTTTGATTGAGCGAACGATCTTCATTTGTACATCAAACGGCAAACTGGTTGAAATACCGTTAGGATATAGCTCGTGCGTTGTTAACCCTTCTGGTTCAACAAAGATTTGATGCTTGTCTTTATCCGCAAAACGCATGATCTTATCTTCGATTGACGGACAATAACGTGGCCCGATACCTTCAATCACACCCGCATACATAGGCGAACGATGTAAATTTTCGCGAATTACATCATGCGTATTTTCATTAGTATAAGTTATATAGCATGGGATTTGCTGTGGATGATCCGATTGCTTGCCCATAAATGAAAATGTAGGAGTAGGGAAGTCACCTGGTTGCGGCTGCATAACTGAAAAATCAACAGTACGCGCATCAATACGCGGAGGCGTACCAGTTTTAAGGCGATCAACACGAAATGGTAATTCACGTAAACGATTTGCAAGTGCTATTGAAGGAGGATCACCAGCGCGACCACCTTTAAAGTTCTCCATACCAATATGTATTTGACCACCTAAGAAGGTACCTACAGTTAATACGACACTCGGTGCTTCAAATTTAAGCCCCATTTGAGTAACAACACCTTTAACCGTATCACCTTCAACAATTAGATCATCACATGATTGCTGGAAAATCGTTAAGTTTTCTTGATTTTGCAATATTTGCTGGATCGCTTCTTTATACAGTTTGCGATCCGCTTGTGCGCGAGTAGCACGAACAGCCGGGCCCTTTGATGAATTTAGTGTGCGAAATTGAATGCCGCCTTTATCAATGGCCAACGCCATTGCACCACCTAATGCATCTATCTCTTTTACAAGGTGGCCTTTACCAATACCACCGATAGCTGGATTACATGACATTTGACCAAGAGTATCTATGTTGTGCGTCAGTAGCAGGGTATTCATTCCCATACGAGCCGAAGCAAGTGCAGCCTCTGTACCTGCGTGACCACCACCAACAACAATAACGTCAAACTTTTCATGAAATATCATTCAAGGATCCTAAAAACAAAACCAGTTAAATTTGAAAGGATGCGTATTCTACCTAGAAAAACGCATAAGTGAAATGGTTAAATAGTGTTCACTACTTAACACCTTGATCCAATATAAAATAAAAGATCTTTAAAGAGATCTTTACTATTTATATTATTTAGATCGTGCATTTCTGTTAGTAACGTTGAAAACAATAATAAGATCATAATATTAAGTAAGATCAAAAAGTGTGAATATGATCGGATCAACAAGGTAAAACCTTTGATCAAATCGCTGTTTTATTCACAGTTAGATCTGCCTTAATTTTTATCCAGTGCATAATCATAGGTATAAACGCAGGAAGATCAGATGTTATCCACATAGAGATCTAAATTATAACTATATTGTGAATAACCTATATATAGATCTTAATTCGTAAGTTTACCTATAAGAGTTGGTAACCACTCAATGGCAATGTCTTCGGGTAGCTCTTGTTGTTGTGCATCTATTTCTAGCGGTGCAGCTAATTGGGTTAAACCCTTCTTTGTTAGTAGACTATCAAAGTCTTTTGCCGCTTGATTAAAACGATCATAACTAGAGTCACCTAGGCCAATTACGGCATAGTTTTTAGCAACGAGATCATCACTACTTTCAATAGATTCATAAAAATCTTTAATATTATCAGGCAATTCACCTGCTCCATGCGTAGATGTACAGATAATCCAAGTGGTGCATGGTTGATCTAGTGTGCTTTCATCTGGTTGCTCGAATAGGCTATTTGTTATGTTGAGATCGTTTAAATATTCGTGAATTTGATCTGCAACATATTCAGCCGATCCCATTTGACTACCAACAATGATATTTATACTCATTTGTCACATTAAATAGTGGTTTTATTCGATCTTAAACTAGTTTTAAGCCGATCACTATTCATATTGTTAATAGTTAATAACTTTTTTTAGTCGCTGTTGTGGGTTAATCTCTTTGGTTTTAATTTAATTATTTGAAATATAAGAGTTTTTATTTTTTTGATCGCAATATTATTACATTGATCAACTTGTTGATAAACTTGGGGAAAGCTTTGATCTAGCACCTTATTTCAGGGTTGTTTGTGCTTGACTATCGCTGTTTAAGTGGGAATGAGTGGTGTATTCGATTTCGTTTATAGAGAATAAACACGCGTTGTGGATAGATCGTTACTTTATGCGATCAAAAGTTTGTTGATCACGACTTGTTTTTGGATCTTAAAACGAGGTTTATAGATCGAAATAATCTAATAATCACAAAAATAATTTCTTTTAGTAGGATTTTTTTGATTTTTAGCTGACACGGAACGCCGTTTTTTATACATTACGTCAAAATGTTTAATTTATTATGGTGTTTTGATGGGGTTAAGTTTTCATCGAGTTAAAGAAGGGGAGTTCGTAAGGCTAGTTGAAACCGGCTCTATGACTGATTTTATTGCCCAAGAAGACGCGAACAACAGTGATAAGTATCACTTATTTGCGATCAATACGCAAACGGGAATCGGTTATACGATCCGTCAGGCCCGTGTTGATGAGATACGATCGTGGCGATTAGATCGCTTAGCTTTACTATTAAAACGCCTCGGACAAACAAGTTTTCAGGTTAGGAATTTGTAGGCAAATTGGTTTTTTATTGCATGATTTGGGGTGTGAATAGTAGGTTTTAGGGGAATTTAAAGACCTTAGCATACCTTGAATTTGACTACTTGCACTCATCCTACTTCTTCCATGGCGTAAAATATTTGCATGGAAGAAATTGAAATGCTTATTGCTATTAAGTCTATCACTCTCCCCACTCAACTATATCAAAGGCTTTTCTTGCTTCTACCAGCGTGCAGTCGGTTTGTGATATTAACTGTTGCAGGGTGAGGGTAGGATTGTGCTGTATGATCAACACTAAATCGTCGATAGTGGGTTTTGGTTTGCAGCGTGCTAATACTTCACTGACCCAGTGCCAGCTTGGTTGTTCGCTTTGTTGCAGCTGCTGAATAATCAATTCAAATTGAGGCCAAGTGCCTTGTAGTCGCCAATGTCGAGAGCGACCTTTGCGGCTTAATTTTGCGCCTGATTGTTTGATAAGTGCTTTTAATTCATTGGCATTTTCAATACGTCGAACAAAACTATTTAATTGAATATCAAGCATGGTTTTATTGGTAATTTGGAAAATAAAGATGCTGAAAAAAGCTCAGCATCTGGTATCTCAAATTTGAAAAAAAGTTTCTTAAACGGTTATTTGCCAATACAAAATGAGCTAAATATCTTGCCAAGCAGATCGTCCGAGGTGAATTCACCGGTGATCTCATTTAAGAATTGCTGTGCTAAACGTAGTTCTTCAGCGAGCAATTCGCCGGCAATATGCATTTCGAGTTGATCTTTACCGATTTCAAGATGGTGTGCAGCGTTTGCGAGTGCATCTAAATGACGGCGTCGTGCCATAAAGCCGCCTTCAGTGGCACCTTGATAACCCATGATCTCTTTTAAGTGGTTACGAACAAGATCAATTCCTTGTTCATCTTTAGCACTGACACTGATCACCGGATGAGTTTGTTCACTGTTGATGCCAACCGAGCTACCGGTTAAATCTACTTTATTGCGAATAACGGTTATACCTAATCCTGAAGGAAGTTTTTCAATAAATTCAGGCCAGATTTTTTCAGGTGATGTGTCACTTGTTTCTGTGCTATCGACCATAAATAATACACGATCGGCTTGGTTGATTTCTTCCCATGCGCGCTCAATACCAATTTGCTCGACTACGTCAGGGCTTTCTCTTAAACCTGCAGTATCGATAATATGTAGTGGCATACCGTCAATATGAATGTGCTCTCGCAAAACATCGCGAGTTGTGCCTGCGATGTCGGTTACGATTGCCGCATCTCGCCCTGCAAGGGCATTGAGTAAACTTGATTTACCAGCGTTAGGGCGCCCAGCAATAACCACGCGCATACCTTCGCGAATAATACTGCCTTGCTTAGCTTGATTTGTCACTTCGCTGAGTTGTTCGATTATTTTGTTGAGATCGCGTGCTACTTTGCCATCTGATAGAAAATCGATTTCTTCATCAGGAAAGTCGATAGCGGCTTCAACATACATGCGCAAGTGGATTACTTGTTCCACCAGCGTATCGATATGCTGTGAAAATTGCCCTTGCAATGAATGCAGTGCGCTTTTCGCAGCTTGCTCTGATGTTGCATTGATTAAATCGGCAATGGCTTCCGCTTGCGTTAGGTCGAGTTTATCGTTTAAAAAGGCGCGTTCACTAAACTCACCTGGCTTTGCTAAACGCACTTGCTCTATGGCGCATATTTCTTTTAACAGCATATCAATGACAATGGGTCCACCATGTCCTTGTAGCTCTAATACGTCTTCACCTGTAAACGAGTTGGGGCCTTCAAAGTAGAGCGCAATACCTTGGTCAAGCTCTTCGCCCGTCAGGGTTTTAAATGGCAAATATTCGGCATAGCGCGTTTTAGGACATTTGCCTAAGATTTTTTCTGCGACATATTTTGCTTGTTTGCCTGAAACTCGAATAATACCAACGCCACCACGTCCGGGTGCTGTTGCTTGTGCTGCAATCGTATCTTGAGAAAACATAGTTGTTGAACTGCTGAATAAAGATACTTGTATTGTAACTGGGAGACACAAAAAAGGCGACTAGATGAGAAACTTAGTCGCCTATAACTTAATTGTTAGTTAACGCCATTAGTTATTTTTTACACTAATGCCTTTTTTCTCCATGCCTTTATAAATAATTAGCATTTGAGCAATTGAAATTAAGTTAGATACAAGCCAGTAAAGTACCAAGCCTGATGGGAACCAAACAAAAAATACAGAGAAGATAACCGGCATCCACGTCATCATTTTTTGCTGCATTGGATCGGTCACTGTCATCGGTTGCAGTTTTTGCATTAAGAACATACTTGCACCGAACAAGATTGGCAGTACAAAGTAAGGGTCCATTGCTGATAAGTCAGTTAGCCATAAGCCAAATTCTGCATGACGAATTTCAACTGATTCCATAAATACATAGTAAAGGCCAAGGAAGATTGGCATTTGTAGAAGCAGTGGGAAACAACCGCCCATAGGGTTTACTTTTTCTTTGCGGTAAAGCTCCATCATCGCTTGACCGAATTTTTGACGGTCATCACCATACTTGTCTTTTAATGCCATTATTTTTGGCTGAAGATTACGCATTTTCGCCATTGACGTGTACTGTGCTTTCGTTAATGGGTATAGGAAAGTTTTTACAATGATAGTGATTGCAATAATTGCTAAACCTAGATTACCTATCATGCCGTATAACCACATAAGTAGCTTATAAAGCGGTTGTGAGATAAACCATAACCAACCGTAATCAACAGTTAGATCAAGATCTTCGTGCAATGCTTCAAGCGCAGCTGAATTCTTTGGACCCATGTAATAGGTTGCTGCAATTGTGTGTTGTGAGTTAGGTGCAACATTCTCCAATGGGCCTTTAACACCAATGATGACAGAGTTATCATTGCGGCTGGTTGTATAAATATTATTAGTTTGATCTTGCTTTGGTACCCATGCACTTACAAAGTAGTGTTGAATAAAGCTGATATAACCGCCTTGCGCATTGATATTAAGGTTCTTGTCTTGAATGTCTGAGAACGCGTACTTTTCATATGGCTCGTCAGGAATACCGTATGCCGTACCTAAGTAGTTCATATCAAGCATGCCACCTTGCTCTTGCACTGTGCGCTTAATTTGCGAGAACATTTGTACTTGTTTTACATCGGCGCTGGCATTATTGATTTGGTACTCAACATCAACATCGTAGGCATCTTTCTTAAAGGTAAATACCTTAGTGAATGTCATGTTATTTTGGCTGAAAGTCAGCGGTACTTTTAGCTCAGCTTGGTCGCCAAGTTCAAAGTGATTGTTGCTTACTTGGTAAATAGGACGACCTTGAACTGTTGCATCCGGGCCGTGCAAGCCAATTAAACCACTTTGAGAGAAATATTGGTTTCCTTCAAACTGACCTAGTAGTAAGAAAGGAACGCCATTACCTTGTTGCTCTTCAAACTTAAGCAATTTGGTTTCAACTATATCACCGCCTTGTGTATCGATTTTTACTTCAAATACATCAGTTGTCACTGTAATGATATTACGGCTTACAGCTGTTACTTGTGCTGCGTCACCTTGTGAAGATTGCGGAACAAAAGTATCGCCATTGGCAGAAGTTGTTGTGTTTGTTTGTGTAGTAGCACTTTGCTCGGTTGCTGCTGGTTGATTGTAGTCATTATTCCACTCTTGGAATAATAAAAACGAAACCAGTAATAAGCCGATAAATAAAAACGTGCGTTGTGATTCCATAACAGCTCTATTTCTCGTGTTTGTGGTTAATTAACGTTATTTTCTCAGGCACGGGATCATCCCCACCTGAATGTAAAGGGTGACATTTTAATATGCGTTTGCCTGCTAACCAACTCCCTTTTACAATTCCATGCAAATTAATTGCTTGAATCGCGTAACTGGAGCAAGTTGGATTAAAGCGACAGTGTGGTCCAAGTAGCGGACTTATCCATTTTTGATAGCCTCGTATAAGAGACACCATTAATAACTTAGGTAAATCGAGTATTTTTTTCATTTACACTATCATTTATATGGGCACTTAGACCTGATTAAAAGGTGAGCTAAAGATACAGGAAATATGGCGTATTTGCTATGACTTAATAGTCTAACCTTTGTTAGGTTTACGCTTTGCGTGTTTATTAAATGGTTTTTTAGGTTTGTAGCCTGGCTTGCAGCGTTCATTTATTTTACGCCACAATTTGTTTAGCTGCTTGGTGAGTTCTTCGTTAGTTTGCTCGTCAACACCTGATTTGACCATTAATACAATATCAATGTTATCTATTTTGTGCTGATTTAAACGAAAACTTTCGCGGGCTAAACGTTTAATGCGATTACGTTGTACAGCAAGCTTACAGCGTTTTTTGGCAACAGTTAAACCAAGACGTGGAGTATCTAGATTATTTGGTTTTGCCAGAAGCGTGAAATAAGGAGTCGCAGCGCGAGCTGGTTCATTAAAGATGCGAGAGTAATGCGAGGGAGTTAACAGACGTAACTCCCTGCTGAAGCCAAAGTCTTCCACTATTAAGCAGAAAGAACCTTACGGCCTTTAGCACGACGACGTGCTAGTACTTTTTGGCCATTCTTAGTAGCCATGCGTGCACGGAAACCGTGAGTACGCTTGCGCTTTAAAACGCTAGGTTGAAAAGTTCTTTTCATAACAATTCCATCCGATCGGTTAAGGTTAAAACATCCTATGCAGGTCGCGATCCTGGCACAGGTGCCATTGCGAGCGCGAGATGTTATAGATAATCGATTCCAAAGTCAATATTAATCTAGCCTAACTCGTACAAAATGTCTTGTGGTTGGCAATATTAATACAATAAATAAGCAGAAAAGATCATTTAGGATCCTTTCGTTTTATTAGTTTTCCACAACTAAAATTGCAAAACATGATCATTTCCTATGGAAAACTAAAATTGATCAACTTTTTTACTTAAGATCATTCTTTACTATGCTAAAATACTCACACTTTATACAAAATAAATTTTATATATTTTCAATGATTTAGATATATTAGATGGCTAGATCATAAAATATATAAAAATCAATATTGAACTTGTGGATAAAGTCGATTCATAATGTACGGCTAATCATTAATATATCGCTTGTTCTTTGGTCTTTTGATGTCCGGGAATCTGAACTTGGGGGAATGCCGTGTATCTATCGGTTTGGCAAAGTTGTTTATATGTATTGCAGGATGAATTGCCATCGCAACAGTTCAGCATGTGGGTTCGACCTCTACAAGCGGAAAGCACAGATGACACATTAACTATTTATGCGCCAAATCGTTTTGTTTTGGACTGGGTTCGTGAAAAGTACCTAAATAGAATTAATGAGTTACTCGTTGAAATTTGTGGTGATGAAGCGCCTGAGCTACGCTTTGATGTAGGCAGCAGTGTTAGCTTAAATAAGCCAAGTGGGCAAAGTGCTGAGGCGACAACAAGTACACCTGAGCAAGCTAAGCCAGCTGTTAAAGCGCAAAATGTACCACAAAAGGTAGAGCCTGCGCCGAAAACACAAGTTAAGTCTAATATTAAAGAAAACTATACCTTTGATAGTTTTGTTGAAGGTAAATCAAACCAATTAGCAAAGGCGGCCGCGACTCAAGTTGCCGATAACCCTGGTTCTGCATTTAACCCTGTATTTATATACGGTGGCACAGGCTTAGGTAAAACCCACTTATTGCATGCAGTTGGTAATGGCATTATGGCCAATAAAGAAAACGCAAAGATCGTTTATATGCATTCTGAGCGTTTTGTACAAGATATGGTTAAAGCCTTACAAAACAATGCGATTGAAGAGTTTAAACGCTATTATCGCAGTGTTGATGCGTTACTTATTGATGATATTCAATTTTTCGCTAACAAAGAGCGTTCACAAGAAGAATTTTTTCATACCTTTAATGCCTTACTTGAAGGTAATCAACAGATCATTTTAACCTCTGATCGCTATCCAAAAGAGATCGAAGGTGTTGAAGATCGATTAAAATCGCGCTTTGGTTGGGGCTTAACGATCGCCATCGAGCCACCTGAGCTTGAAACTCGTGTTGCCATATTAATGAAAAAGGCACAGCAGAGTCAGATTAAATTACCAGAAGAAGTCGCTTTCTTTATTGCTAAACGCTTACGTTCGAATGTACGTGAATTAGAAGGTGCACTTAACCGCGTTATCGCAAATGCGAACTTTACAGGGCGCCCAATTACAATTGATTTTGTTAAAGAAGCGCTGCGTGATTTGTTAGCACTACAAGACAAACTTGTTACGATTGACAACATCCAACGTACTGTCGCTGAGTACTATCGAATTCGAGTTTCAGATTTATTGTCTAAACGCCGCAGTCGTTCGGTCGCGCGTCCTCGTCAAGTGGCGATGGCCTTATCAAAAGAACTTACAAATCATAGCTTACCTGAAATAGGCGATGCGTTTGGTGGACGAGACCATACAACCGTGCTCCATGCATGTCGTAAGGTAAAGTCACTGCGTGACGAATCACACGAAGTAAAAGAAGATTATCAAAACTTGATCAGAACTCTTTCATCTTAAGGTTTACTTAAAATGCAAATAACAATATCACGTGACCAATTTCTTAAGCCCTTGATGCAAGTATCTGGAGCAATTGAAAGAAAACATACGCTACCAATATTGTCTAATGTTTTACTTGAGGTAAAGCAGGGCAAGTTATTTTTTACCGGCACTGATTTAGAAATTGAGCTTATTGCTGCAGTTGATATACCCAGTGATGTAAGCGATTGTCAGCTTACGTTACCGGCAAAAAAATTACTCGATATTTGTAAAAGTTTGCCAGATGGCTGCGATATCACGTTAACAACACAAGAAACGCAAGTACTACTAACTTCTGGTAAAAGCCGTTTCTCACTGGCAACACTAGCCGCAGAAGATTTTCCGAACCTAGAGCAGTGGGACAGTGAAGTTGAGATTATATTGTCGCGATTAGAACTCAGAAAACTGTTAGAAAGCACTCATTTTTCTATGGCAAATCAAGATGTTAGGTATTATCTTAACGGTATGTCATTTGAAGTTGATAACAGTGAATTGAAAACAGTTGCAACTGATGGACACAGATTAGCGTTAGCGCAAAAACAGTTAACCGCGAGCACGCAAACACAACGTCAAATTATTATTCCACGTAAAGGCGTGCAAGAAATAATGCGACTGTTAATCGTTGACGATAGCGAGATTAAAATTCAGTTGGGCGAGAATCATTTTAGACTGATTGACCAAGAGTTTATTTTTACCTCTAAGTTAGTTGACGGCCGCTTTCCTGATTACCGACGGGTATTGCCGCGGGGTGGTGACAAGCAGGTAATTGCAAATAGAGAGTGGTTACGCAGTGCATTTAGTCGTGTATCTATTTTATCGAATGAAAAATTCCGTGGTGTACGTTTAAACTTCTCAGCGGGTGAATTAAAAATATCTGCTAACAACCCTGAGCAAGAGCAAGCCGAAGAAGTGGTTGAAGTGATGTACGACGGACCAGATTTAGAAATAGGCTTTAACGTGTCATATGTTTTAGATGTGCTTAATACGCTTAAAACAGATGATGTGCTATTTACACTTTCTGATTCAAACAGCAGTGCATTGGTTGAAGGGCAAGGCGACGATGAAGCCATGTACGTTGTTATGCCAATGCGCTTATAACAGTTTATGAGCTTAGCTGAATTTAACATTTCAAAGTTTAGGAATATTGAGCAGCTAAGTGTTACGCCGTCTGCCGAAGTTAATTTAATTTTGGGAGAAAATGGAGGAGGAAAGACAAGTTTACTAGAAGCTATCTATTTTCTTTCTCATGGCAAATCATTTCGAACTAATAAATTTAAAATGGCTGTGCAACATCAAGCTGATGGTTTTTTGTTGCATGGTAAAAAGCAACTCAACAATATTATAATTCCCGTAGGCCTTAGTAAAAAGCGAAGCGGTGAAACATTAGCTAAAGTTCACGGTAAACGCTGTGAAAGAATGGCTCAGCTCGCACAGGTGTTACCGGTGCAAGTCATCACTCCCGAAAGTTTTGATTTATTTTTTGGTGGTCCTAAAGAGCGTCGCCGTTTTTTAGATTTAGGATTGTTTCACGTGGAACATGAGTTTTATCGTGTATGGCAATCGTTTAACAAATTGCTTAAACAACGAAACGCATTATTGAAACAAAAACCCTCAAATTATATAGATCAAATACAGTTTTGGGATAAAGAATTTGTTAGACTGTCCTATACAATAAACGAAATGCGTGAGGCTTATTTAAATAAGTTTTTAACGTATTTTTTTGATAATATAGCTGACAAAATTACCTTATTTAAAGATTTGGAATTTAAGCTAAATTCAGGTTGGAAAACTGATCTTGAATTAGCTGAGTTATTAGAAGCAAATTTTGCGCGAGATTTAAAGCAGGGATTCACAAGTAAAGGACCCCATAAAGCAGACTTAAGCTTTAATTTAAACGGTGTAAGCGTAGAGCAATACTTTTCACGTGGTCAGTTGAAGTTGTTGCTTTATGCGTTAAAAATAACTCAAAATGTATTAATTGACAGCGAAACAGATAAGCAGTCGATTTTTTTAATTGATGATTTACCTTCTGAACTAAGCGACAGTACAAAAGAAGGCGTTGCCGAGTTACTCAACTTATGCAACTCTCAACTTTTTATAACTGCAATAGATCAGCAAAGTATTTCAGCCGTGTTGGAACTGATGAACAAAAACATAAAAGTGTTCCACGTGAAACATGGCAAACTGATAACAAGTTAATTGGAATAAACCATGTCTGAAAATTACGATTCGTCGAGTATTAAAGTACTAAAAGGCCTTGATGCAGTAAGAAAGCGTCCAGGAATGTACATCGGTGACACGGATGATGGAACGGGTCTTCATCATATGGTGTTTGAGGTAGTAGATAACTCAATTGATGAAGCGCTTGCAGGCTTCTGTGATGATATCTATATCACTATTCATTCTGACGGTTCGGTATCGGTACGCGATAATGGTCGCGGCATACCAACGTCTATTCACCCTGAAGAAGGGGTGTCTGCTGCAGAAGTTATCATGACCGTTCTTCATGCCGGTGGTAAGTTTGATGATAATTCATATAAAGTTTCAGGTGGTTTGCACGGTGTTGGTGTTTCGGTTGTAAACGCACTGTCTGAAAAGCTTCGTCTTACTATTCGCCGTGAAGGAAAAGTGCACCAGCAAACGTATACTATGGGTGAACCTGATGCGCCATTGGCGGTCATTGGTGATGCCGATTCAACGGGTACAGAAATTCGCTTCTGGCCAAGTAGTGAAACTTTCAGTGATACCAATTTTCACTACGATATTCTAGCGAAACGCCTTCGTGAACTTTCGTTCTTGAACTCAGGTGTGAGTATCATTTTAACCGACGAGCGTGATGAAAAAAGTGATCACTTTAAATATGAAGGTGGTATTCAGGCGTTCGTTGAATTCTTAAATCAAAACAAAACGCCAGTACATCAAAATGTATTCCACTTTACGTCTACACGTGAAGAAGATGGCATTAGTGTTGAAGTTGCGATGCAATGGAACGATGGTTTCCAAGAAGGCATTTATTGTTTTACAAACAATATTCCACAACGTGATGGTGGTACGCACTTGGCAGGATTCCGTTCTGCATTAACACGTACGCTTAACAACTATATGGATAAAGAAGGCTTTAATAAAAAAGAGAAGTCGAGCGCTTCGGGTGATGATGCCCGTGAAGGTTTGACCGCTGTTATCTCTGTGAAAGTGCCTGATCCTAAGTTCTCATCTCAAACAAAAGATAAGCTAGTTTCAAGTGAAGTGAAGTCGGCTGTTGAACAAGCTATGGGTGAAAAGCTAAGCGAGTTCTTACTCGAAAACCCGAGCGAAGCAAAAACAGTTGTAACCAAAATTATAGATGCTGCCCGAGCGCGTGAAGCGGCTCGAAAAGCACGTGAAATGACTCGTCGAAAAGGAGCCATGGATTTAGCTGGTTTACCAGGTAAGCTAGCCGATTGCCAAGAAAAAGATCCTGCACTTTCTGAACTATATATAGTGGAGGGTGACTCGGCGGGTGGTTCTGCTAAACAAGGTCGTAATCGTAAAAACCAAGCAATCTTGCCATTGAAAGGTAAAATCCTAAACGTTGAAAAAGCGCGCTTTGACAAAATGCTTTCATCGCAGGAAGTTGCAACACTAATTACTGCATTGGGTTGTGGTATTGGTCGTGACGAATATGACCCTGAAAAATTACGTTATCATAGCATCATTATCATGACCGATGCCGACGTCGATGGTTCGCATATTCGTACACTTCTTTTAACTTTCTTCTATCGTCAGATGCCTGAGATTGTAGAACGTGGTTACGTTTATATTGCTCAGCCGCCACTTTATAAAGTTAAAAAAGGTAAGCAAGAGCGTTATATTAAAGACGATCCTGCTCTAACTGAATACTTAACGACACTTGCATTAGACAATGCATCATTACATGTTAATGAAGGTGCACCGGGTATCTCAGGATTAGCACTAGAAGATTTAGTTAAAGATTATCAATCAACAGAGACTATTATTGAGCGCCTTACGCGCAAATACCCATCTTCTGTACTAAACGCACTTGTCTATCAGAAAGGAATATCAGAAAGCGATTTAACAAATGAGCAAACCGTTAAGGCGTGGACTGAGGCATTGGTTTCTTATTTAGTTGAAAAAGATGAAGATGCGACTATCTTCACTGCGAATATTCAGCATGACGAAGAGCGTAATATCTATCTTCCAGTTGTGACTATTCGCCAGCACGGTGTTGATCGTGACCACGTACTAAACTACGAGTTTTTAACGTCAAAAGACTACACAGCGATTGTGAAAACAGGCGAGAATATTGCGAATCTTATTGAAGAGGGCGGATATGTTCAGCGCGGTGAGAAAACACTTGTTGTGACTTCGTTTGTTGAAGCGCTCGCATGGCTAATTAAAGAATCGAAACGTGGCTTATACATTCAACGCTACAAAGGATTAGGTGAGATGAACCCTGATCAACTTTGGGAAACGACCATGGACCCAGAAGTTCGTCGTATGTTGAAAGTAACGATTGAAGATGCCATTGCCGCTGACCAATTATTCTCGACATTGATGGGTGATCAAGTTGAACCTCGTCGTGAATTTATTGAACAAAATGCATTGAAAGTTGTTAACTTAGACGTGTAGTTAAAAATAATATTATTGAAAAGCCTTCCAAACGGAAGGCTTTTTTTTGCGTAAATTTTAAATCTGGAACTTAATCGATAACAGCTTATCTAATTACGACGTAAATAAACGAGCTATAGAGGGAACCTAATGTATAAAAAGAGCGTAGTCACACTATTAGCTATGCAGTTAATAACAGCCAATGCGAGTGCATCTGAACTATTAAAATTACTCGATGATGACCAAAAAATACGAGAGGTTATCTATACCTTACCGAAAGAAAAAGTAAAAGAGTATATCAATAACGTAATGTTACCAGCCGATAAGATTAGAAAAGAGCGGGTCATTGAAATAATGACTAAACCGGTTGATTTAAATGCAGACGAATATTTTGCGGCAGCGATGATAATGCAACATGGAAGTACAGCAAAAGACGCTAAACTCGCAATGGAATACGCGCGTAACGCAGTAATTAAAAACCCGAACCATGATAGCGCAAAGTGGTTAACATGCGCAGCCGAAGACAGGTATTTAAATCGTAGCGGTAAAGCTCAAATTTGGGGCACCCAACTTTCAAGAAAAAAGCATGCGACGAAAGATTATGAAATATTGTATTTAGATAATTTTGATCGGGCCCAGAAAACGGATCAACAGCGTAAAAACTGCAATTTGCCAAGTTATGCAGAAATTAATAAAAAGTTGGCAAAAATGGCCGAAATACCAAGCCGCTCAGAACAAATGAAAGTTTGGAAAGAAGTAAAATAACTAACTTGAAAAATTCTTGAAAAGGCCATTCAAAGGCCTTTTTTATTGGCTGTTGGCAACAAATCGCTTAAAACATGAGTGCTTGCAAGGTATACTGTGGCGTAATTTTCTCAGTTTAAAATATCAGCTAAAGCCAATGCAAAAATACGATATCAAAACATTCCAAGGAATGATCCTGGCTCTTCAGGATTATTGGGCACAAAATGGTTGTACCATAGTTCAGCCTCTCGATATGGAAGTAGGTGCGGGTACGTCTCACCCTATGACCTGTTTACGTGCACTTGGCCCTGAGCCAATGTCTACTGCATATGTTCAACCATCGCGTCGTCCAACTGATGGCCGCTATGGTGAAAACCCAAACCGGTTACAACACTATTATCAGTTTCAAGTCGCTCTTAAGCCGTCGCCAGACAACATTCAAGAGCTTTACTTAGGCTCGCTTGAAGTGTTAGGTATTGACCCGCTAGTTCACGATATTCGCTTCGTAGAAGACAACTGGGAAAACCCAACACTTGGTGCGTGGGGCCTTGGTTGGGAAGTATGGTTAAACGGTATGGAAGTGACTCAATTCACTTATTTCCAACAAGTTGGTGGTTTAGAGTGTAAACCTGTTACGGGTGAAATTACTTACGGTATCGAGCGCTTAGCGATGTATATTCAAGAAGTAGACTCAGTATATGACCTAGTTTGGAATATCGCGCCAGATGGCAGCAACGTTACTTATGGTGATATTTTCCACCAAAACGAGGTAGAGCAGTCGACTTATAATTTTGAACATGCCGATGTTGATTTCTTGTTTAGTTTCTTTGATCAATGTGAAAAAGAATCTAAAGAACTGCTTGAACTTGAAACCCCTCTACCTTTACCTGCATATGAGCGAATTCTAAAAGCTGCGCATGCATTTAACTTATTGGACGCGCGCAAAGCAATTTCGGTTACCGAACGTCAACGTTATATTCTTCGTATTCGTAACCTAACTAAAGCAGTCGCTGAAGCCTATTATGCATCGCGTGAAGCGCTTGGTTTCCCTATGTGTAAAAAAGCAGGTGAGGAGAAGTAATCATGACTCAAGAATTTTTAATTGAATTAGGTACTGAAGAATTACCACCAACGCAACTTCGCACACTTGCTGAAGCATTTGCGGCAAACTTTGAAGCTGAACTGAAAGGTGCAGAGCTAAGCCATGACGGTGTAAAGTGGTATGCAGCGCCGCGTCGTCTTGCATTAAAAGTTGCAGCACTTGCAGAAGGTCAGGCTGATAAAATAGTCGAAAAACGAGGACCTGCAACGTCAGTTGCATTTGACGAAGAAGGTAATGCAACGAAAGCGGCACAAGGCTGGGCTCGTGGTAACGGGATTACAGTTGAACAAGCTGATCGATTAAAAACCGAAAAAGGCGAATGGCTTTTATATAAACAAGAAGTGAAAGGCCAGGCTACTTCAGAAGTTATCGTTGATCTCGCAGCAAAAGCACTTGCTAAACTACCTATCGCAAAACCGATGCGTTGGGGTAATAAAACGACTCAGTTTATTCGTCCAGTTAAAACGCTAACCATGTTAATGGGCAGCGAACTAATTGAAGGCGAGATTTTAGGTGTGGCATCAAGCAGAACCATTCGTGGTCATCGCTTTATGGGTGAGCAAGAATTTACGATTGATTCAGCACAGCAATATCCGGAGATTCTTGAACAACGCGGTAAAGTGATGGCTGACTATGAAGCTCGTAAAGCGATCATCTTAGCTGATTCACAAAAAGCTGCGGCTGCGGTTGGCGGTATCGCTGATTTAGAAGATGACCTTGTTGAAGAGGTTACATCACTCGTAGAATGGCCGGTTGTATTAACTGCCAAGTTTGAAGAAGAGTTTTTGAAAGTACCTTCTGAAGCACTCGTTTATACAATGAAAGGGGACCAAAAATATTTCCCTGTATACGACGAAAATAAAAAACTACTACCAAACTTTATCTTTGTTTCAAACATTGAGTCAAAAGAGCCTCGCTATGTTATCGAAGGAAACGAAAAGGTAGTTCGTCCGCGTTTAGCTGACGCAGAGTTCTTTTTCAATACCGACCGCAAGCGCCCGCTAATTGATCGTTTACCTGAGTTAGAACAAGCTATTTTCCAAAAGCAGCTGGGTACAATTAAAGATAAAACAGATCGTATTACAGAGCTTGCCGCATACATTGCAGAACAAATTGATGCGGATGTCGAAAAATCGAAACGTGCAGGCCTTTTAGCGAAATGTGATCTGATGACATCTATGGTATTTGAATTTACCGACACACAAGGTGTGATGGGAATGCATTATGCGACTCACGATGGTGAAGATGCGGAAGTAGCTAAAGCGCTTTATGAGCAGTACATGCCGCGTTTTGCTGGTGACGAGTTACCAAGCACAGGTGTCTCAGCAGCGGTTGCCATGGCCGATAAGTTAGATACTATAGTGGGTATTTTTGGTATTGGTCAAGCGCCAAAAGGCTCTGATCCATTTGCGCTACGTCGTGCATCTCTCGGTGTACTTCGTATTATTGTTGAAAAAGAATATAACTTAGACTTAATCGACTTGATCGCGAAAGCAAAATCACTGTTTGGTGACAAGCTTACAAATGATAATGTTGAGTCTGACGTGATTGACTTTATGCTTGGTCGATTCCGCGCATGGTATCAAGATGAAGGGTTCAGTGTTGATATTATTCAAGCGGTTCTAGCTCGTCGTCCTACTAAACCTGCAGATTTTGACCAACGTGTTAAAGCTGTATCGCATTTCCGTGAATTAGACGCAGCAGAAGCGCTTGCAGCAGCGAATAAGCGTGTAGGTAATATCTTAGCTAAAAACCAAGTTCAACTTGGAGATAGCGTTAATGAAGCGCTATTAGCTGAAGAGGCAGAGAAGCAACTAGCTGAAAAAGTCGCTCACTACCAAGTAGAATTAGCGCCTGCATTTGCCGCACATGATTACCAAACTATTTTGGCAAGCCTGGCAGAACTACGAGAAGTGGTTGATACTTTCTTTGATAATGTCATGGTGATGGCTGACGACGAAGCGGTTAAGTTAAATCGTCTTACTTTGTTAAGCCAGCTAAGAAGCTTATTTTTACAAGTGGCAGATATTTCTGTTTTACAAAAATAAAACGGATTAGATTTTAAAAACCCGCTTTAAAGCGGGTTTTTTTATGTTGTTTTATTAAAAACTACAAATTATATTTGTGTTTCAATCCTTTTTAGAACAAAAGGGCGATGTCTTTTTAATTACTTAAATACTGTTTTGAACACATAAAAAATTAATATATAACGAGTATTTATACTAAAAATGCGGTTTTTACTTGCGAAAATATGAGGGCTCTTTAGTATAAATGTTACAAACCAGAAACACTTTTGCGGATAATAAAAATGAAAAAAGCACTAATCGCCATTTCGATGGCCGCTGTTTTATCAGCATGTTCAAGTACTGATAATTCACTCGAAGATACAAGCACTCAAAGCAACGTAGATAAAAACTTATACTTGCGCGGTGATTTCACATTATGGGAAGCACAAAGTGCATATAAACTATCAGCGCAAACTGCAAATATTTATGAAGCGAAAGTAAAGCTAACCAATCCAGACAAAACTTATGAGTTTAAAATTGCTGACGAAGCATGGAGTGAAGGGTTTAACTGTGGTTACAAAAGTGAAGAGCTCGATAAAAATTTAGAAATCGGTATTCCGGTACAAGCGAACTGCAATAGTGTATATAACTATTTTAGATTCACGCCTTATGAAGCGGGCTGGTATCAAGTATCAATTAATTTTAAAAACAAAAGAACACCGCTTGTTACTGTGAATCAGGTTTTTGAATAATTAAACCAAGTAACAATTCAAATAAAAAAAGGCTTTTTTATAAGCCTTTTTTTATTAAATAGCGGTACGGTGACTGCTCAACTTCTTGCACGACTAATGTGTGATCCATAAAGCGGCAAAAAGAAGGAATATCACGTGTTGTCGATGGGTCATCGGCCGTAACGAGCAAAGTTTCACCTTCTTGCATTTTTCGTACGGCACCACGCACCATCATGACAGGCTCTGGACAGCGAAGCCCGACTGCATCGAGGGTGTGATCTGGATTTGCCATATTGCTCATAATCGTTTCTTTTTCAATAGTCTTTTCAGGCGCTAGTGTAGGCAGTCTTATAGCCAATGTAAACTATTAAAAAATCATTAAAACCGATTATCGATACGTTTTTTAATAATCGAAATATCATAAAATTTAATACCAATAAATACAGTTGTTTAGCATTTTTTAGTTACAGTTTTTATGTTTACGAAATGAACTATATACGATACGATTTGCTTGTATTTTAATTTCAAGGATGAAGGATATGAAACGTTCCTCAGCGCTGCTATTTTCAACATTAAGCTTATTCGGTCTCGCTGCATGTGGTGGCGGTTCATCGAGTCCATCAGAGCCAAAACCACCTCTTGTCGTCGCTGATGATACAACCCCAAATACATTTTCATTTAATCCAATTACCAACGCATTACGCGCCACGCCTCATGAGTCAGAAACGGTTACTATTTCAGGTATCAATGCCGCAACGTCGATCTCGATTGAAAACGGTGAATAGCGCATTGATGACGGTGAGTTTAGCGCCGAAGCAGGTGGTGTTGAAAATGGTCAAACAATTCAGGTACGGATAAAACCGACAGCTTATGGCGAAAAGTCAGAGGTTACTGTTGATATAGCAGAGGTGTTGGTGTAACTCCACCCAATTTAGTACAGCTCTTTCGTAGAATTTTATGCTGCCTCAAGGTAACCAATTGGTGTCATATCACCAAGTGAATCATGAGGCCGTTCATAATTATAAATATCTAACCACTCGTCTGTGATTTCACGTACTTCTTGAAGTGACTCAAACAAGTATAAATCTAGCACCTCTTCACGGTAACTTCGGTTAAATCTTTCCACAAAACCGTTTTGATAAGGGCTCCCAGGTTTTATAAACTCCAACTTGATGTCATTCTCCATCGCCCAAGTTTCAAGCGCAGTGGAAGTAAATTCAGGGCCATTATCTACTCGAATTTGCTTTGGTTTACCACGCCAAGCAATAATATGCTTTAGCGTCCTAATCACTCTCTCAGCCGTTAAACTGGTATCAACTTCAATGGCTAGTGCTTGTCGATTGAAGTCATCGAGCACATTCAATGTTCTAAAACGATGCCCATAGCTTAATGCATCACTCATAAAATCCATTGACCACGACTCATTATATTGCATTGGTGCACTTAATGGTTCAGATGTTCTTGTTGGTACACGGCGTTTTCCTTTACGTCTCAAGTTAAGCTTTAGCATGTTGTAAACACGTTCAACACGCTTCTTATTCCATGGCTTGCCTTTATTACGAAGCCTTTTGAATAGCTTGGGCAGTCCCCATCTTTGATGGCGCTCTACTAACGCAAGCAGTGCATCGATAACTTCATCATCTGATGGCCGTTTATGTTTGTAATAAAAAACTGAGCGGCTTAGCCCTGCCACTTCACAAGCAAATGCGACGCTAACGTTAAATTGAGCTCTTAAATGCTCTACCCAAGCTCTGCGCCTACTTGTTTTTACAGCTTTTTTGCGATGATATCCTCAAGCATCGAGTGCTTTAGGCTAAGCGTTGCAAACATATCTTTTAGCTTACGATTTTCTTCTTCAAGCTCTTTGAGACGTTTAACATCAGACGCTTCCATGCCACCATACTTTGAACGCCATTTGTAAAATGTACTTTGGCCGATGCCATATTTACGGCAAATTTCAGGCACAGGAATACCTGACTCAGCTTCTTTGATCATGCTGACAATTTGAGTTTCGGTGAATTTGCTTTTTCTCATCGTAAACTTTCCTATTTTAGTTAATGGAAAATTCTACTTATGAACTGTTTCATTTTTTGGGGGAGTTACATTGGCACACCACCATAACACCAAGAGTTCTACTTTTTCAGAAGATGAACGGTATGGGAACGAGATAAGGGAAACTGACTTAACTCCTCAGGGGGCGAGTTAGTTGAGGATTTAAATGCAACAGAAGTCGCATTTGATTATGGTAAATACTATCAATCATTGGTTCATATTGGAGACGAGTATTTGTGATTGACAATGAGTTTGGAAAACGGATGGAACAACAGCAGGAACAATTTTATTGGAATCAAAACATTCGGTTTTAGAAAGTCATATTTTAGAATAATCTGATTAAGGTAAAAATTAATTTCGAAAAAGGCGCTGCTCATATGAGACAGCGCCTTATCACCAAGAATTTATCTTAACGTTTTATTATGGACGTTCAAATATTGTTGCAATACCTTGACCAAGACCGATACACATAGTTGCTAAACCATATTTAGCATCTTTTGCTTCCATCAGGTTGATTAAAGTTGTGCTAATACGCGTACCAGAGCAACCTAGTGGGTGACCGAGTGAAATCGCGCCACCATTTAAGTTTACTTTTTCGTCAACGACGTCTGTTAAACCGAGATCTTTTAACACCGGTAGTGCTTGTGCGGCAAACGCTTCGTTAAGCTCAGCAACATCAATATCATCAATGGTTAAGCCCGCAGCTTTGAGTGCTTTCTTCGATGCCGGTACAGGACCATAACCCATAATAGATGGATCGCAACCTGCAACCGCCATTGCTTTTACTTTAGCGCGAATAGGTAGGCCTAGTTCATTGGCTTTTTCTTCGCTCATGATCAACATGGCAGACGCACCGTCAGAAAGTGCCGATGACGTACCTGCGGTCACTGTACCGTTTGCTGGATCAAATACTGGACGAAGTTGTGATAAGCCTTCTACAGTCGTCTCTGGGCGAATGACTTCGTCATCTTCTACTAAGGTTAAAACACCATCCGCATCATGACCTTGCATTGGCAGAATTTCGTTTTTAAAACGACCTTCAACTGTGGCTGCATGTGCACGTGCATGAGAGCGCGCTGCAAATTCGTCTTGCTGTTGTCTTGAAATACCGTGCTGTTTACCGAGATACTCTGCAGTTAGACCCATCATGCCCGCAGCTTGTGCAACTGACTTTGATAAACCAGGGTGAAAGTCTACGCCATGATTCATCGGTACATGGCCCATGTGCTCAACACCACCGACAATGTACACGTCACCGCAGCCGGTCATAATGGCACGAGCGGCGTCTTGCAGTGCTTGCATTGATGAACCACATAAGCGGTTGACCGTTGTTGCAGGCACTGTGTGTGGAATACCCGCTAATAACTGTGCATTACGAGCAACGTTGAAACCTTGCTCTAATGTTTGCTGAACACAGCCCCAGTAAATATCGTCTATTTCACTCGGGTTTAGCGCAGGGTTACGCTCAACTAAACCTTTCATTAAATGCGCACTTAAGTCTTCAGCACGAGTATGTTTAAACACGCCGCCTTTAGAGCGCCCCATTGGTGTACGAATACAATCAACAATAACTGGAGTTTTCATTTATGCGCCCTCAACTTGATAAAATTTACGATTAGCATTTGCCCATTCACGGGTTGTGTCTGAAACTTGATAAATAGCACCTAAATGGGCGTACTGGTCCGCTTTTGCAACAAAGTTAGCAAGACCAATTTGATCTAGGTAACGGAATGCACCGCCTCGGAATGGAGGGAACCCGATACCGTAAATAAGCGCCATATCGGCTTCTTGTGGCGAAGCAACAATGTTTTCTTGTAAACAAAGTAGTACTTCATTAAGCATTGGGATCATGCAACGGTCGATGATTTCGTCTTTGCTAAATTCTTTTGGTGCTGCGCAAATTTCACTTAGTAGAGCGATGCTCGCAGGATCTTTTGCTTTTTTAGGTTTGCCTTTACGATCAGGCGCATATTGGTAAAAACCTAAACCATTCTTTTGACCAAAGCGATTTGCTTTTACAAGCTCAGCAACAGGATCTTTATCTGCTTCTGCCATACGTTCAGGGAAACCAGCCGCCATCACGCCTGTACAATGATTTGCCGTGTCGAGGCCTACAACATCTAGCAGGTAGGCTGGGCCCATTGGCCAACCAAATACGTTTTCCATTACTTTATCAGCTTTAGCAAAATCAGCGCCCTCAACCACTAATTGATTGAAGCCTGCGAAATAAGGGAAAAGCACACGGTTAACAAAAAATCCTGGGCAATCATTTACGACAATTGGTGACTTACCTAATTTTAAGGCGTAATCTACAACGGCGTTAATAGTAGCGTCCGACGTTTTTTCGCCACGAATAATTTCAACCAGTGGCATACGGTGAACTGGATTGAAAAAGTGCATACCGCAGAAGTTTTCTGGTTTTTCTAGTGCAGTTGCTAATTCATCAATACGAATTGTTGATGTGTTTGATGTCAATACAGTGCCTTCTGGCATGTCTTTTTCAAGTTGAGCAAGTACGGCTTGCTTTATTTTTGGATTTTCAACTACTGCTTCAACAATGATATCGGCTTTTTTAACATCTTCATCGCTCAGTGTTGGTTTAATTGCACCGAGTGTTGCGACCATTTTTTCAAGCTTCATATGACCGCGTTTAACTTTATTACCAAGCAGTTTAGATGCTTCAGACATACCTAAATCAAGGGCATCTTGATTGATGTCTTTCATGATAATCGGTGTGCCTTTGTATGCTGACTGATATGCAATACCGCCACCCATAATGCCCGCACCAAGTACTGCAGCTTGTTTGATATCAAGTTCGCTTGCTTTTGCTAGTTTTCTCGCCTTTGACTTAATAAATTGATCAGCTAAGAAAATACCTACTTGTGCAGCTGCTTCATCAGTTTTAGCAAGTTTGGCAAAACTTGCATTTTCAATCGCCATGGCTTCAGCGCGAGCACAATTGGCCGCCGCTTTAATAGTGGCAACTGACATCAAAGGCGAAGGGTAGTGGCCTTTAGTTTTTCCAAAAACCATGCCTTGTGCTGTCGCGAAGCTCATACCTTGCTCCATTGCATTCATTGGCAGTGGATCTAACTTTGCTTGGCGCTTTTGCTGCCAATTAAGTTTACCGTTAGCTGCTTGCTTTGCCACTTTAATACTTGCTGCTAGTAATTTTTCAGATGCAACTACTGAATCTACCGCGCCAACAGCAAGGGCTTGCTCAGGGCGGTGCTCTTTACCAGTTGTGATCCAAGTCATTGCATTATCAGCGCCAATAATACGTGGCAAACGTACGGTGCCACCAAACCCAGGCATAATGCCGAGTTTCACTTCAGGTAGGCCAAGTTTGAGCTTGTCAGAGGCAACACGGTAATCTGTTGCCAGTACCCATTCACAGCCGCCACCCAGCGCCATGCCGTTAATCGCTGAGACAGTTGGAAATGGTAAATCTTCGACTAGGTCAAATACGTCAGTGGCGTTTTTAATCCATTCGGTGAGTTCAGCTTCTGATTTGCTGAAAGTAGGTAAAAACTCAAAAATATCTGCACCGACGATAAAGTGATCTTTGTCGCTTGTAAAAATCATTGCGCTAATATCGCTGCGACCTGCTAATTCTTTTAATGCTTCGCCGCATTGCTTGAGTGTTTGTTGAGAAAGTTTATTTACTGAACCAGGTACACAAAACCTAAACTCAGCGATGTTGTCTTCTATAAAAGCAACCTGAAAAGATTCGCCTTGAAATAACATAAAATGCTCCTAATATTTGCAAAACCCAACTGGTACGATGAGTGTGCTTTTTACGCAGTTTGGCCAAATAAATTTTAAATTGCAATTAAATTTTAGTGATTTTTTTACATTCGGTTAAAAAATAGCAAATAAAAGATGCATTTTTAGCTGATTTTCGATTTTTTAATCAATCTGATGGGATTTAATCCGCTCTATATTTGGTGAGCTCATCGCAAGTTTCGCTTATTTGTCGCAAGGGGCTATATTTCTTGAAATAGCGCAGTAGAATGCCAGTAAGGCTAAAAATAATTAGATTAAATTATTTGCCTTAAATGTTGTCATAACTTGTTCTGGGGTCGCCCAGTTTTATTATTTTCGCTACATCGCATTTTATTTATGTAGCACACTTAGTTAGGCTTAAAATGACATTTAAATATCAATCATTAATCGCATTAGGGTTAGTGTTTTTTGGGCATACAGTGAATGCTCAAGATAAGTTACACCAAGATTTTTTAGCTGCTGAAAAAGTGGCTAAAAAGGGCCGTGTGACCCCCTATAAAAAATCATTTAAAACACTAGAACACCCCTTAAAACCTTATGTTGAACTTGCGTTTTTAGAGCGCAATACTACTTCTAAATATCAGGTTGAGATCGCCAACTTTCTACAAATCTATGAAGGTACTCCGCTGGAATGGCCGCTGCGTAAAAAATGGTTATACGCATTGAAAAAAAGAGGCAAAAAAGCTGAGTTTATTAATGCCTATAAATCAACGAGTGACGCGAAACTAAGTTGTACATACCTGGCTTATCAATTGCAACTCGGTGCACCCAGTGAAGCAATTTATAAACAAGTAGACGATTTGTGGACTGTTGGAAAGTCACAACCTAAAGAGTGTAATTGGGTATTTAAAAAGTGGCGTGACAGCGGCCATTTAACCGATGAGCTTATTTGGCAACGAGTGACATTAGCTGCGCAAAAAGGAAATACGTCGTTACTGCCTTATTTGAAAACACTATTGCCAAAGAATGAGCGCTACCTTGCTGATTTGTATAAAACCATGCGCCAAGATCCATCGGCATCTGCCGGTTTGTATCGTTTTAAAAAACGCACTGAAAAAGAAGGTGAAATAGCGCTTTATGGCGTAAAGCGACTTATTTGGCGTGATCGCGATTTAGCAATTAGAGCGTGGAATAAGCTTGAGAAAATGTTCGATTACAGCGAACCACAAAAGCAGCAGCTTTATTATACGTTTGCTCTGTCACTTGCTTCTAATAAACATAGCCAAGCAAAGTTCTTTTTGAATAAGGTTGCTGACGAATACCACGATTCAAAATTAATGCAGTGGCAGCTATCTAACATGCTTAAAGAACAAGACTGGGCGGGTATTGTGGCTTACTTTACCGGAAAACGTCTAGAAAACGGTCATCAATATTGGCTTGCCTATGCTCACAATATGCGTGGTGAAAGCGAAAAAGCACATTTAATGTGGCAAAGTCTCGCGAAAAAGCGTGATTACTATGGTTTTTTGGCAGCAGCCAGATTAGATAAACCTGTATCCTTGCAGCATCAATCGAGCGAGACCAACCAAGTAGAGATAGATAAAGTATCGCAATCCCCGGGTTATAAACGGGCAGTTGCCTTATTTGAATTAGGTCGTTTAACGCAAGCGCGCCGAGAGTGGAATGCGTTGATGAAAGGCTCTACTAAAAAAGAGAAGCTTGCCGCAGCAAGTTTAGCTGCGTCGATGGGGTGGCACGACAGCGTTATTATTGTGATGGCGCAATTGAAACTCTATCACATGCTCGATCTAAGGTTTCCGCAGCCACATGCAGAGCTTTTCGAAAAATACAGTAAACGCCATGATGTCGATGTTAACTGGAGTTATGCAATTGCGCGCCGCGAAAGTTCTTTTGCAAGCGATGCCCATTCAAGTGCAGGTGCAATTGGCCTGATGCAATTACTGCCGAGTACGGCGCGTTATATGAATAAGGCACGCGTGTCGCGCTCGCAGCTCAAACAACCTAAAATTAATGTTCGGTTAGGAACTAAGTACTTAAACTACTTAAAAGATAAAAGCGACGGTAATGAGGTGATTGCGACTGCCTCTTATAATGCGGGTTACCACAAAGTAAAACGTTGGTTACCTAAAGAAGGGGTTGATTTTGACTTGTGGGTCGAAGCAATTCCATACCGAGAAACACGCAACTATGTGAAAAACGTGTTTGCCTACAGGCAAGTTTATCAAACGCGTATGGGGAGTGATGAAAACTTGTTTGATGAACTAGTTGAATTACAAATAAAACGCTAACGAGGGCTAAAATAGCGAGATATGCATTGTAAGTTCGTCGCTTACAATGTTCCTCTTGGCGTAAATATTGTATGGTACACTGAATTAAATATTCTAATATCGGGACTACATAATGGATAAACTTGCTGAAAATTATTTGGCACATATTGCTGAGCTGCAAAAACGCACCAAAGAAATACTGTTACGTGAAGGGTTGGATGGTTTGGTTATTCACTCAGGCCAAGCGAAACGTCAGTTTTTAGATGATATGGATTATCCATTTAAAGTTAACCCGCAGTTTAAAGCTTGGCTTCCTGTGATCGATAATCCACATTGTTGGCTTGTCGTTAACGGCGTTGATAAACCTAAGCTAATTTTCTATCGTCCCGTTGATTTTTGGCATAAAGTACCTGATGAACCGAATGATTTTTGGAGCGATGCATTTTCAATAGAACTCTTGCAGGTACCCGATCAAGTAGAGCAATTATTGCCATATGATAAGGCAAAGTATGCATACATGGGTGAGTGTATAGAGGTTGCGAAAGCGCTTGGCTTTGAGCAAATAAATCCAGAAGCTGTGCTCAACTATCTGCATTATCATCGTGCTTATAAAACAGAATATGAGCTCACGTGTTTGCGTGAAGCAAATCGTATTGCAGTGTTAGGCCATCAAGCAGCAAGAGACGCTTTCTATGCTGGGGCATCAGAGTACGAAATTCAGCACGCGTATTTGTTGGCAACTCAGCACAGTGAAAATCAAATGCCATACGGTAATATTGTTGCTCTTAACCAAAATTGTGCAATTTTGCATTACACACATTTAGAGTTATCGAAACCCGATCAGCATTTATCTTTCTTGATTGATGCAGGTGCGAACTTTAACGGTTATGCTGCGGATATTACTCGTACTTATGACTTTAGCCGTCAAAGCCAATTTGGTGAATTGATTGCTGCATTAAATCAACATCAAATTGAGCTTGGTAAGGGGTTAAAACCGGGATTAAAATACGGTGAATTACACCTTGATTGCCATGTTCGCATTGCTACATTACTTAATCAGTTTGGATTAGTTAACTTATCACCGGATGCGATCCTTGAAAAAGGCATTACGGCGACCTTTTTCCCACATGGACTTGGCCATCATTTAGGTTTGCAAGTTCATGATATGGGTGGGTTTATGGCTGATGAACGCGGCACACATCAAGCGCCACCTGAGGGACATCCATTTTTGCGTTGTACTCGTTTAATTGAAGCTAATCAGGTGTTTACAATTGAACCTGGGTTTTATTTTATTGATTCCTTGTTAGCTGACTTGGCGAAGTCGGATAATGCCCAATATATTAATTGGGATAAGGTAGCCGAGTTTAAGCCTTATGGTGGTATTCGAATTGAAGATAACATTATTGTTCATAATACACATAATGAAAACATGACACGTGATTTAGGTTTGGCCTAAGGTTACAACAAGGTGATATGATACGAGGGAGCTATAAGGCTCCCTTTTTTATGACAAAATCTATGACGCAAGAATACCAATATCCAGCACAGCGCATCTTATATCGCGAAGAAATTAAAAAAAGTGCATTTATCGTTCATATTGCACACACACCTACTGTGCAAGATGCAAAAGAGTTCATAAAACAAGTCGGTAGTGAGTACCCAGATGCGCGCCATAATTGTTGGGCGCATGTTGCTGGTGAACCCGGAGGGTCGCATGTTCTCGGGTTTTCCGATGATGGCGAGCCAAATGGTACAGCAGGAAAACCTATGCTGAATGTATTGGTAGGGTCGGGGTTGGGTGAAATTACCGCTGTGATCACACGCTACTTTGGCGGGATTAAATTAGGCACAGGTGGGCTTGTGCGTGCCTATGGTGGTAGCTTAAATAATGCGTTGGCAAATTTGGAATTAAAACAACGCGTACCCTCTGTTTTACTCGTAGGTACATCCTCTTACGCCCTACAAGGGGTTATAGAGCAAAGTTTACAAACTAATTATGTCACTATGGTTGTCGACAAAACATTTACCAGCGATATTGCGTGGCACATTGAAATAGACGCGCGTCAGGCACAACAGGCAATAAAAGATATTTATGAAATATCACACGGTGCAGTTGTGTTAAAAGTGAAACAGTAAGAGAATAACAAAACTTAAAATAAGCTAATTTCGCTATGCAATATAGAACGATAATAAAAATACTCGGTCAGCTGGTGGCACTTTTTAGTATCACTATGATCCCACCGGCGATTGTATCTTTGATTTACAAAGATGGGGGGGGGGTGCCGTTTGTACTCGCTTTTGTATTTAGTATCGTTATTGGTTTATTAGCTTACTATCCAAACCGTAAACAAAAAGGCGATCTGAAGGCGCGCGAAGGCTTTTTGATTGTTGTTTTATTTTGGTTGGTACTGGGCGCGTTTGGTTCGTTGCCACTGATTTTCTTAGAAGAACCCAACTTATCGCTGGCTGATTCAATTTTTGAATCGTTTTCCGGTTTAACGACAACTGGGGCGACCGTTTTAACAGGGATTGAATATTTACCAAAAGCAGTGTTGTTCTATCGTCAGCAGTTGCAGTGGTTAGGTGGAATGGGGATCATCGTTTTAGCCGTTGCTGTTTTACCTATGCTCGGTGTTGGTGGAATGCAGCTATATCGTGCAGAAACGCCTGGACCTGTCAAAGATTCGAAAATGACTCCTCGTATCGCTGATACGGCAAAGCACCTTTGGTACATTTATGTATCGCTTACAGCGATGTGTAGCGCTGCCTATTGGACCGCAGGAATGAGCTGGTTTGATGCGATATGCCATGCCTTTTCTACGATAGCGATCGGTGGTTTCTCAACGTATGATGCGTCAATTGGCCACTTTAATAGCCCATTGATTAACTTGATTTGCGTGGTGTTTCTATTAATCGCGGCGGTCAACTTTTCTCTGCACTACGCCGCTGTCGCCAATCGTAACTTAAGGGTATATTGGCGAGATCCTGAGTTGAAAGTGTTCTTGTTTATCCAAGCTTGTTTAGTGATGCTGTGTTTTGTCGTGCTCACGACGGCAAATGTTTATGATTCGCCTGATAAAACACTCGATCAATCATTGTTCCAAGCAGTATCCATTAGTACAACAGCAGGGTTTGCTACTGATAGCTTTTCATCTTGGCCGCTGTTTTTACCTATTCTGTTAATATTCTCAAGCTTTATTGGTGGTTGTGCTGGCTCAACGGGTGGTGGTATGAAAGTTGTTCGCGTTTTTTTACTTTACTTGCAAGGTATACGCGAGCTAAACCGACTTGTGCATCCTCGGGCGATATTTTCAATTAAATTAGGCCGCAAAGCGCTGCCTGATAAAGTTGTCGAAGCTGTCTGGGGGTTTTTCTCAGCATATGCCCTAGTGTTTGTGATTATCATGTTATGTTTACTTGCAACGGGCATGGATAATATTACCGCATTCTCCGCAACGGCTGCATGTTTAAACAACTTAGGCCCTGGACTTGGTGATGTTGCCTCGCATTTTGGTGATATAACAGATACAGCTAAATGGATACTCACATTAGCCATGGTATTTGGTCGCTTGGAAATATTTACCTTATTGGTGCTCTTCACCCCCACATTCTGGCGTGGATAAGGCTCGTCTTGAGGCTTGCGAGTGCGCTCAGCAAGACTAGAGCCGAATGTGAGCCTTTGGATGGGCGAACCGGAATATCGCGTCAGGATGACTTAGTATGTAGGTAGTCGAATCTAGATTTAACGAAGTTTTCCTAGGTGCGAACGCTTTTCAGGGAAGAAAAGCCGGAATATCGTGTCAGATGAGAAGTAACCGAAGCGAAGCTTCGCAGTGCTTCGAAATGAGGTCAGGATGACCGATGTTATATAGCTTCATGGACGAATTCGTTTGTACTGAGTTAATAAAGTTCTTGGCCGACAAAAATATCGGGAATACTTTTGAACAGCGGAGATGGCTCGAAGGGCGAATGGCAGGATGCTTGAAGTCATCGAAGTTTACGCCACTCTTTTAACTTTTATTTTGAACCCCTCGTAAATAGCTATAATCAAATTTTAGAACTCGTTATGAAATAGACATTAACCCTTTGACGAACCGTTGCATAAAACGCTATAAATAAAAGTATCGTGATTAAGGATGTTCGATACACTTGTACCTACGTTCAGTTAAAATAGCTCTAATTCTACTGTTTGTTTACTCTCATAGTGTAATGAGTGCACAAACAAAGTCGCTGACAGCCGCGATTGGTGAAGGATATAAAGATGGCTTACATGCTAAGTATTTACGCTACATAGCTAAACAGCTAGAAACAGAAATCGAGCTGATACGCATGCCGTATACTCGGCGGGTGAAAGAATTACAAAAAGGTTCTCTTGATATAATGGTGGGTTTGCAATGTAACCATGCCCAATACCGAGGTGTAATTAATATTTCGCCACCTTATGAGTCGTTAAGTTATGCGATATATGTGCAAAGCGGAACTCGCTATCAATTGCGCCAATATGATAATCTAAAAGGCAAGATTGTCGGGGTTAATCAAAGCGGCGCATTTAATCCAAAGTTTGATCTTGATGATGATATTTCAAAGGTGCGAGCGCTTAATTTGACGCAAAAAATTGAGATGCTTCAACATGGCTATATTGACGCATTTGTTCACCTTGAACAGGCGACAAATCAAAAGTTAACAAGGTTAGCGCTTGCCAAAAAAATTGTTAAAAGTGCATATCAAAGTGCCTATCAAAACCAATATTGCATCGCGATTTCAGATAAATCACCTTTGATAGCCGAGCAGCAAGCATTATCTGATATTGTGAGGCACGGCATACAACAAGGTCACTTTCAGCAAATTAGGCAACAGCACTATGACCAATTGGCAGTGCAATGATGACGCGGTCTATGCCTATTTTTTATCACAAAAATATCGCACTAACTTGGAATAACTTCTCGACCACGTGAATTTGCTTTTTATCGATTAAAAACATAATAACATGGTCGCCAGATTGAATGATGGTGCTGTCATGTGCAATGACTACGTCGTCGTTGCGAACGATCGCACCAATCGTCGTACCAGCTGGGAGCTTAATATCCGAAATTGCGCGTCCGACTACTTTCGATGTTGTTTCATCACCATGAGCAACCGCTTCAATAGCTTCTGCAGCACCTTTACGCAATGAATAAACGTTGACGATATCACCACGTCTAACATGAGTGAGTAGGGCTGATATCGTTGCCTGTTGTGGTGAAATTGCAATATCTATTTCACCACCTTGCACGAGATCAACATAGGCACCACGTTGAATTAGTACCATGGTTTTTTGTGCGCCCATTCGTTTTGCTAACATGGCCGACATAATATTCGCTTCGTCGTCATTAGTTACCGCAATAAACACGTCAACTTGTTCTATGTGCTCTTCAGACAATAACTCTTGATCCGAGGCATCACCACAAAATACAACTGTTTTATCGAGCGCGCCCGATAAATACTCAGCGCGCTGTGGGTTGCGTTCAATGAGTTTTACACTGTGACTGCGCTCCAATGTACGTGCTAGGCCTGCGCCAATGTTACCACCACCAACGATCATAATTTTGCGATAAGAACGTTCAAGTTTTTGGAGTTCACTCATTACGGCCCGAATGTGTTTCGTGGCTGCGACAAAAAATATTTCATCATCAGCCTCAATGACAGTGGTGCCAAGTGGTTTTATTGGGCGGCCTTTACGGTAAATTGCCGCAACGCGTGTTTCCACGTTAGGAATATGTTCTTTGAGTGCTGATAAGGCATAGCCCACTAATAAGCCGCCATAATAAGCTTTTACCGCTACCAGTGATAATTTACCTTGTGCAAATTGCAGTACTTGCAAAGCGCCAGGGTAATCAATTAGGCGTCGAATATAGCGCGTTACAAGTTGCTCTGGGGCAATGTAGTGATCGACCGGTAAATCATGGTTATGAAAGAGTTGTTCTTTATGTTTTAAATATTGCTCAGAACGGATCCGAGCAATCTTGGTGGGTGTATTAAAAATACTGTAAGCGATTTGACAGGCAATCATATTGACTTCGTCGGAACTGGTTACCGCAATAATCATATCTGCATCTTCTGCACCCGCTTGGCGCAGTATTTCAGGGTGAGCACTATGCCCAGTTACAACTTGCAAGTCATATTTATCTTGCAGCATACGTAACTTTTCACTGTTTATATCAATTACAGTGATTTCGTTTTTCTCACCAACTAAATTTTCCGCTAAGGTACCACCGACTTGACCGGCACCTAAAATGATTATTTTCATAGTCTTTTCGCTTACGAGGTATTACACCATCTTGTTATTTTTTTCTATCTTCGCGTAGAAAAAGCCATCGTGTGTTTCAGGGAGTAATTGCCAACCTGGATTGTCTAGCGTGTCCAATTCATTGAGAGGCACGTGCAATGCATCCGAATGATTAGCTAAAAACTGTTTCACTTGCTTTGTATTTTCTTCCGGTAATACAGAGCACGTTGCGTAAACGAGTGTGCCGCCGGGTTTTAATAAAAGCCAAATTTGTTCTAAAATCGACTTTTGCAAGCTTACAAGTTGCTCTATATCTGAAGCTCTACGTAACCATTTTATATCGGGGTGACGGCGTATTACACCGGTTGCTGAACAAGGTACGTCGAGCAAGATGCGATCAAACTGTTTGCCGTCCCACCATGCCTTTGTATCGCTTGCATCGGCACATTGTAATTTTGCCTTTAAGCCAATACGGGTTAAATTTTCAGTCACACGTGATAAACGATCTTCGTCATGATCAAGTGCTGTCACCTGGCAGTTGGCAAGTTCCAGTATATGGCATGTTTTACCGCCAGGAGCGGCGCAGGCGTCAAGTATATATTCTGAGTCTTGCGCATCAAGCAAGCGTGCAGCAAGCTGGGCAGCGCCATCTTGCACTGAGCTATGACCCTGTTTAAAGCCGGGTAAATTGTATACGTCGGTTGCTTTTTGCAGTAGCAAGGCATCATCAAATCCAGCGACACGCTGTGCTTCAATTCGTTCGCGAGCTAATAATTTAATGTATTGTTTTGGTGTACTATGCTGTGCATTGACCCTAATCCACATTGGCGCTTGTTGTTGGTTAGCCGCAACGATGTCTTGCCATTGCTCAGGGTAAGCAGCTTTAATTTTATTTAAAAACCAGCCGGGATGATTATATTTACATGCGTCAATTTGTTGAGCTGCGGTCTCTAGTTCCGATTGTTGGCGCTGAAAATTGCGCAGTACAGCATTGACCAAGCCTTTTAAGCCGGGTGCTCGCATAGGTTTCAATGCGTTTACGGTTTCAGCTACGGCTGCGTGGGCCGGAATGCGCATGTGTTGCAGCTGATAAATACCAACATATAACAAGAACTGAAATGGTCGCTGCTTGCCTTTTAGCGGCTTATCGAGCAGTTTTGAGCAGTAGTTTTCTAAGCTTGGTAAATACCGCAAAACGCCGTAACATAGCTGTTGTAGTAACGGTCGTTCTTTTTCCGGTAATTTGTCCAAATAGCGCGGCATAACTTGTGATAATGATAGGCCCTTATCGACTACTTGATAAAGTGTCTCTGCGGCATAGGCGCGAACACTACTCATTGTGTTCACCCACTAATGAACCTACCTCAACCCAATCAGAGCGGCCATTTAAAAAATCTTGCGCTGACATTGCTTTTTTACCTTGCGGTTGTAACAAAGTAATCGCCAGTGAATTTTCGGCCGTGGCAATGACGATGCCGTTTTTGTCAGCAGCTAAAATTTCACCGGGTTGACCCTGTTTTGTGACAACATGCGCACTATGAATTTTAACTTGGTTACCTTGTAAGTATGTAAAGCACATAGGCCAAGGGTTAAAAGCGCGAACGTTACGTTCAATTTGTCTTGCTGCCATGTTCCAATCGATTTGTGCTTCGCTTTTGCTGAGTTTTTTTGCATAGTTAGCTAGCCCATCATCCTGCGGCGTCGCTTTGGCTGTGCCGTTTGCGATGGCATTAAGCGTATCGCTTAATGCCGTTGGTCCTAAGTCAGCAAGTTTTGCATAAAGCGAGCTGCTTGTCTCATTTGAGTCGATAGGGCAAGTGACTATGTTAATCATATCTCCCGTATCAAGTCCTTCATCCATTTGCATGATGGTTACGCCTGTTTCGTCGTCGCCAGCCCAGATAGAGCGCTGAATAGGTGCGGCTCCACGCCAGCGCGGTAAAATCGAGCCATGAACATTGATGCAACCTAATTTTGGTGTATCGAGAACCGATTTTGGTAACAGCAATCCATAGGCAACTACAACCATAATATCCGCATTCAGCGCTGCAAGTTGTTGTTGGTCTTCCACTTGTTTGAAGGATTCAGGCTGGTAAACCGGCAGGTTGTGTGAAAGTGCAAGCTCTTTAACTTCGCTTGCTTTCAATTTTTTACCGCGACCAGCTGGGCGATCAGGCTGGCTATAAACAGCGATTACCTCGTGTTCTGAATCAATTAAGGCTTGTAAGTGACGCGCAGCGAAATCTGGCGTACCTGCAAAAATAATGCGTAACGGATTGCTCAATGTAACTGTTCCCAATAAATATAATTATGCGCGTGCTGCTAACTTAGCTTCTTTCTCAAGCTTTTTACGAATTCGTTGACGCTTTAGTGGCGACAAGTAATCAATGAAGAGCGTACCTTGCAAGTGGTCGAGTTCGTGCTGGATACAAATTGCAAGTAACCCATCTGCATCAAGTTCAAATTCTTCACCTTTTTCGTTGTGCGCTCTGACTGTGACGGTTTCTGCACGGTCTACTTTTGCATATGAATTTGGAACAGATAGGCAACCTTCTTCACTGACAGTAGAACCATCTTTTTTAATAATCTCTGGATTGATAAGTACAATTAGGCCATCGCGATCTTCAGACACATCGATTACCACAATGCGTTGATGAATATTAACCTGTGTTGCGGCTAAACCTATGCCATTTTCGTCGTACATAGTATCGATCATATTTGCAACGATTTCTCTAATAGAGTCATCTATTTGCGTAACTTCTGTCGCTTTTGTGCGAAGACGCTCATCAGGAAAGCGTAAAACCTCTAAAATTGCCATATTTACCTTATTTAAGTTGTGCGAAAATCGCCAGACTATGTTATGTTTTTATTTTAGCCATTTGTTTTCACCTTTTACAGGTTTAAGTCAATAATAATAAAAAACAGCTCAAGGAAGCTCTTATGATTAAAAAGCTGACAGCTGCGGTTTTCGCACTAAGTATGGCGTTTCCATCGATCGCCGATGTACTTCAGGTCCGACAGGATGCTCCTGATGAATATGTTGTGCAAGAAGGGGATACGCTTTGGGATATCTCTTCTATTTATCTCGACCAGCCTTGGCTTTGGCCACAGCTTTGGAGACTTAATCCACAAATCGATAATCCGCACCTGATTTATCCTGGTGATAAGTTGTCATTGGTTTATGACGAAGAAGGTCGTCCAATGCTGGTGATGAATCAAAAATATAAGAAATTGTCGCCGACTATTCGTAAAACGATGAAAAAGAGCGATGCGGTACCAACTCTACCGTTGGAGATTATTCGCCCGTATTTAACCTATGAGCAAGCGCTATCAAATGAATACATTTTGCAACAGCCAGTTGTTTTAGGGGCCAATGAATCGGTTAAAAACTTTCAAAGTGATCACATTGTTTACGTGAAAGGTGATTTAGAACGCAGTCGTTTTTACGGAGTATACCGAAAAGGCGACGCTTATGTTGACCCGACTACGGAAGAAGTACTTGCCCATGAAGCAATATTAGTGGGTACGGCTAAGGCGTTTCGAACTGGCGATATGGAAAATGCAGTAGCAGCTTCAGCACGGTTGAAAAATGTGAAACGCGAAGTGAAGCAAGGTGATTTTTTGTTGCCTGCATTTGAAGGGCAATCACTGCCTGCATTTTTTACCTTGACTCGCCCTGAAGCAGAAGTGAACGGAACAATTATTGCGTCAGCTAATAAACTAAGAGAATTTAGCAAGCTTGATGTCGTGATAATTAACAAAGGTAAGTTTGACTCGTTAAAGCCGGGCAATATATTGGACATCAGCCGTACTTCACCTACAGTTATAGTGAGTGAAGAGGGTGCTAAGTATAAAGAAGATGCTTCGCGCTATGAAAAAACCTTTGATGGTTCTTGGTTAGGTAACGAAGACCAAACAAGTAAAACATGGAAAATGCCAGCGGAGAAAGTTGGTGAGCTGATGGTGTTCAAGGTTTATGACAAGGTCAGTTATGCATTAGTTGTTAAGACGTTGCGTCCAATTCGAGTTGGAGATGAAGTTAACGTCAATTTATAACCTCTAGTTTAAGAGGTGCTCAAGGAGGGAGCATGGCAGAAAATAAAAAAAGCGAGCTAGAAATATGGCTCGCTTTTTATTTGTGTAAAGGGCTTGGGATTGTTAGTGCTTTATCACTGATCGAGCGGTTTGAGTTGATCCAAATTCCAAACTTGACCGCATCTAAATTAATATCTGTAGGTTTAAGTGAAAAAGTCGCTCATAACTTTTTGAAAACAGACTGGCAGCGTGTTTCTGACATAATTTCTTATTGTAACGACAATGAAATTAAATTGGTTCACCATACTAATGACCATTACCCTTCGCTTTTAAGAGAAATTCACTCTGCACCACTTTTATTATTTTGTGTAGGAAATATTAACTTACTACATAGTCACTGTTTAGCTATCGTGGGGAGCCGCAAAGCGAGTCATGCAGGCTTGCAATCGGCGTCGGATATCGCAAAAGAATTGGTTTATCAAAATATAACTGTGGTCTCTGGCATGGCAATGGGGATTGACGGGGCTGCACATCGCGGTGCACTTGAGTGCAAAGGCAACACTATTGCTGTATTGGGCACTGGGGTGGATGTAATTTATCCTAAGCGCCATAAAACCTTATATCAACATATCAAAAAAACAGGGTTGCTTATTTCTGAGTTTTTACCTGGTGCGCGACCTCTTGGCACAAATTTCCCAAAACGAAACCGCATTATTGCGGGACTTTCATTAGGCTGTATTGTTGTTGAAGCCGAAATTCAAAGTGGTTCATTAGTGAGTGCGAAGTACGCACTAGAGCAAAACCGAGAGGTCTTTGCCGTGCCTGGGTCTATTTATAACCCGATGGCAAAAGGTTGTCATCAGCTTATTAAGCAAGGCGCTAAGTTAATCGAAAATATTGACGATATTTTACAAGAATTAAGCGGAATCGAAAAAAGTTGTCTATATAAATATAGAGGGACTGATTATAAAGAGGATTTTGACCCACTGTTGCAGCATGTGGGTTACGAAGTTACTTCTGTTGATACAGTGGCTACGCGTTCGGGGTTGGCGGTAAGCGAAGTATTAAACCGTTTATTAGATTTGGAACTTTCGCAACAAGTAGAACGTGTTTTAGATGGCTATGTTAGGCTTGGGAGGAGCTAAATATGTTTGATATCCTCATGTATTTATTTGAAAACTATATTCATAACGAATCAGAAATATTTGTTGAACAAAGTGAGCTAACTGACGAGTTGCTGCGTGCGGGCTTTAACAATCGAGAAATATATAAAGCGCTCGATTGGCTTGAACAACTTGCCGATTTGCAGCATAGCGATGAGTTTCCGTATTTAAATCGTGCGCCGATTAAGTCAGTTAGAGTTTATACACATAGCGAATGCGAAAAGCTTGATTTAAGCTGTCGGGGTTTTTTGATGTTTTTAGAACAAGCAGGCGTGATTGATACAACAACTCGAGAAATGGTCATTGATCGTATTTTTGCACTTGATAAAGAAGTGATTGAACTCGATGACTTAAAATGGGTTGTGCTAATGGTGTTGTTTAATGTTCCGGGTAAAGAGGTGGCGTACGCACAAATGGAAGACCTCTTGTTTGAAGAACAAAACGGAACCATTCATTAACAGATTTTACCCATTTTAGTTCGCAAAGTGGATGAGTGATTGTTCGCGCTGGTGGATTGGTATTATAATTTGCTCAAAGATGGCTAATTGACATTGGATATATGAGCAAAATAGATCACTCATTATTTTCGACCCACGAACATGCTTTAGAAAAAGAGTATGAAGTGTGCCCTAAGTGCGGTTCTGAGGTAGTGATCCGAAATTCGAAAACGGGACCTTTCATCGGGTGTGCTAGTTATCCTGAATGTGATTATACAAGACCGCTAGTGGAGCATGATGCTAGCTTTGTAAAGGTACTTGAAGGGAGTGAATGCCCTGATTGCAAAAATCAACTCGCGGTTAAAAATGGCCGCTACGGTATGTTTATTGGGTGTACAAATTTTCCTGAATGTCATTATATTGCTCACGATCATGAGCCCGAAGAATCGCTTCCGCAATGCCCTCAATGTCAATCTGGCACGTTGACTAAACGCAGTAATAAAACTGGAAAAACCTTTTATTCTTGCGATGCTTATCCAAAATGTAAATACATCTTAAATCAACATCCAGTTAGCCAAACTTGTCCTGAATGCGGATGGCAGGTGATGATAGAAAAGAATACAGCGAACGGCAAGGTGCTGCAGTGTGCACAAAAACATTGTAGTTATAAACAAGCCAAATAAGTGGAGTTAAATTTGAGTCAAGAATTAACTAAACCTGCATTTTTGCGGGCATTAGAGGAAGAGAAAGTTATTGTTTATCCAACCGAAGCCGTTTATGGTTTGGGTTGTGATCCGGATAGTGAAACGGCCGTTCATGCTTTATTGGCAATAAAGCAACGTCCCGTTGAAAAAGGGTTAATCCTTATTGCTGATAACTTTGGACAACTCCTACCCTATGTTGACGATGCAAAAATCCCAATGGATAAACGGGCTGATATTTTTTCGTCGTGGCCAAATGCAGTGACATGGGTCATGCCAGCAAAGCCGACGACGCCTAAATGGCTAACGGGCCAATTTGACACAATTGCTGTTCGCGTAACCAACCACCCTGTTGTTAAGATGTTATGTCAAGAGTTTGGTAAGCCACTTGTGTCAACGAGCGCAAATCTAACTGGCAAAGATCCGGTGATGTCATTGAGTGAAGCTGAACAGGCTTTCGGTGAACAAGTTGCATGTTACGTTGAAGGTGAACTTGGTGGAAATACAAAGCCAAGCCAAATCAAAGATGCTTTTACCGGGAAATTATTTAGAGAATAAGTATGTCGAAAGTGAACTTAGAAGTAGTAAAAGAATTCTTACTGACGTTACAAGATAAAATTTGTGCCGGCCTTGAAGCGGCGGATGGTGAAGCGAAGTTTGTTGAAGATGCATGGCAGCGCGAAGAAGGTGGCGGCGGTCGTACTCGCGTAATTCGCAATGGCGCTGTTATTGAGCAAGGTGGTGTTAATTATTCTCATGTTTTCGGGGAATCAATGCCTGCATCGGCGACTGCACATCGCCCTGAATTAGCAGGCAGAAGTTTTCATGCTTGTGGCGTATCATTGGTAATCCATCCCAAGAACCCACACGTGCCAACATCTCACGCTAATGTTCGCTTTTTTATTGCAGAAAAAGAGGGTGAAGAACCGATTTGGTGGTTTGGTGGTGGTTTTGACTTAACGCCATATTATCCGGTTCTCGCCGATGTGAAACATTGGCACCAAGAGGCATGTAAATTATGCCTACCTTTTGGAGAATCAGTTTATGATGATTATAAAAAGTGGTGTGACGAATATTTTTATTTAAAACATAGAGGCGAGACACGTGGTGTTGGCGGGCTGTTCTTTGATGATTTGAATGAATGGGGATTCGAACGTTGCTTTGCGTTTATGCGCGCGGTTGGCAATGGTTATTTAGATGCGTATTTGCCGATTGTCGAAAAGCGTAAAGACTTTCCTTACACTGAAAAGCAACGTGACTTTCAGTTATATCGTCGTGGTCGTTATGTCGAATTTAATCTTGTTTGGGATAGAGGCACTTTGTTTGGTTTGCAAACCGGCGGACGCACTGAATCGATTTTAATGTCGATGCCACCGCTTGCGCGATGGGAATATGACTTTAAGCCTGAGCCAAATAGTTTAGAAGCAAACCTTTATGAAAACTATTTGTCGCCCAAAGATTGGCTTCAAATTTAATCAAAAAGCCGCAATGTTGCGGCTTTTTTAATGTGTTAAAAATATATATAAGTACTTACTAACAGTTTTTTTATCAATTTTGTTTATTGATCATATGAGTCGCTAATTGTGCTAGAGATTGTCGAAGCCCTTCGCGCAACACGGGGTTATCAATCTCTATATCGAGCGCTTTATTCATACAATACATCCATTGATCTCTTAAATCTTGATCGATAGGAAAGGGCATATGGCGCTTTCTTAGCATTGGATGACCATGCTTTTCGACAAAAAGGTCAGGTCCACCCAACCAACCTGATAAAAATTCGAAAAATACATGTCTGATCCTGTCAAGAGGTTGTGGATGCATAGCATATAATGGTTTGGCGTAGCTATCTTCACTCATAATGTCGTAGAATCGATTTGCAAGCGCCAATGTGCCTTTTTCTCCACCGATCAATTCGTAAGGTGTTTTGTCTGGAGAAGGGGCTTCTGAATTTGTCGGTTGTTGGTCTTTTTTAAGAATACGTTTTAATAACTGCTTCATAACGAACCTTAATGAGGAATAAAATGGGCAAATATGCGGTATTTGGTAATCCAATTGGTCATTCGAAATCACCTAAAATTCATCAGGAATTTGCAGCTCAATTAAATGAGCAAATTGACTATTCGGCAATTCTAGCACCACTAGGTGGTTTTTCTCAAAGTATTGAATCATTTTTTAAAGCCGGTGGCAGTGGTGCAAATGTTACCTTGCCTTTTAAGGAAGAAGCTTTCCAATTAGTAGACTCACTGACACAAAGGGCTGAATTGGCTGGTGCAGTAAACACGATAAAAAAATTGGATGATGGTAGCTTGCTGGGCGACAATACCGACGGTAAAGGGCTTGTAAATGATATTTTGTCGAACAAGATTGAGCTCAAAGACAAAAATATTTTATTGATCGGAGCTGGGGGAGCAGCAAGAGGTGCGATACTGCCACTTTTAGAACAAAATCCGCTAAGCATTACGATTGTAAATCGAACAGCAACTAAAGCCAAAGCGCTGGTACGAACGTTTAGTAGATTCGGTGATGTATCTGGGTATGGGTTCGATGAGCTCCCATGTAAGCCATATCATATAATCATTAATTCGACTTCAGCGAGTATCGATGGCAAATTGCCAGGTTTAGACAGCAAATATGTCAATGAATGTATTCTTGGCTATGATATGTTTTATAGTCAAAACAAAACGAGTTTTAATACTTGGATTGAGCAACATAACAATAATGCTGTGACTTTAGACGGATCGGGGATGTTGGTCGGACAGGCAGCAGAAGCCTATTTTATATGGCGTGGCCAATCGCCCAATATCTTAGATGTTGTTAATAAGTTAAAAGCTAGGGAGCTTTGATGAATCAATCTATTTTGTTTTCAGAACGCGTCGAATATGATACTAAATTACGTAAAGTTACGTTTTTTGCTCAAGTAAATGGTTTATCTGTACCATGCGTCTACACCGTAAATGACGATTCTTCAAATCCGTTAATGTTATTTGAACAGAAAAGGTTTGACTATGAAGAGCTAGCTGAAGCCGCAATAGAGAATGAAAACTATAATGAAAGTGGTGAAATAGAATTAGAAGAGCTATAGCTCTTCTAAATATTCATTTTTCAATTCAACATAGTTTTGTGCAGAAACTTTTAAGAAAGCACGTTCATCATCAGTTAGTGGGTGAGCTTGTTTCACCGGGCTGCCAACATATAAATAGCCTGATTGTAGGGTTTTATTTGGCGGGACTAGAGCGCCTCCCCCTATTATCACATCGTCTTCGACTATTACATTATCCATAACTATTGCACCCATACCGACTAGGATACGGTTACCTAATACACAGCCATGAAGCATCACTTTATGTCCGACCGTGACATCGTCCCCAATAATTAACGGAAACCCATCTGGGTTGGTGGCTGACTTGCGAGTTAAATGAAGAACAGAGCCATCTTGTACATTTGTTCGTTCACCAATTTTTATATAATTAACATCGCCGCGGGCTGCAACGAGTGGCCATATACTCGAATCGGCACCTATCTCAATTTGACCTACAAGCACCGCTGACTCATCAATATAAGCACTGATACTAATTTTTGGCTCAATGCCTTTATAGCTTCTGATAGACATAATCGTATTTATTAAGTTGCTCTATAAAATAGTGTAGCAACATATTAACGAGTTGTTAGGAATTTGCACTGATCGAATGACTAAATGTTATGTTTTGAGTATTTCGTTTGATATTTGCACTAAAACCGAAATAAATACAAAAAAACTTTAAAAAAGGGGTTGCGCTTGGTTTTGTTTTCCCTATAATGCGCATCCACCGACACGGAGCA
>CANLRB010000011.1 GCA_947493455.1 uncultured Pseudoalteromonas sp.
CGTTTGCTGCTCATAAGCACCTCTCTTTTAGTCATTTTATCTAACTAATAGGTGTCTAGGAAACTAGTGGCGTATCAACCAACACGGTCCGCGCAACGAATACGTCTTTATTAAACACACATTGGTACATTCCGTTTAATTTAACCTACTATCGCAAAAATAAGCATCAGGTTGAACAATTTTGGGCAGCAATTGCAAAATCGCGTATGCATTTTGAGTTGAAACGGACCCAAACTATTCATTAAGTCATAGCTAGGTAACAGTTTAGTATTGAGTGGCTGGATTAGTTTTCTTACAATACCCTTTTTTGTAATAACGAATTTTAATCATGACAGAATCAATCGATAAACCAGAGTTACCTGATCGCCTTTCAATTAATCCGCGCAGCCCGTTTTACAACGAAGAGATTTTAAAGCATGAAATCGGCATTCGGATTAACGGCAAAGAGCGCAATGATGTTGAAGAATACTGTATTAGCGAAGGCTGGGTAAAAGTTGCATCAACGAAAGCGTTAGACCGCCGTGGACAGCCACTATTAATGAAATCAAAAGGCACAGTTGAAGCGTTTTATCGTTAATATTTGGTTTTGAAAACAGGGCTCTCGGCCCTGTTTTAGTTTATTAACTATGCTTATTTCTTCTTTATAAAATTATATTTCTTTAATAGTTCCCGATAATCGTCGCTTTTTTTAAACTCCGTGAGCCCTATATTGAATACGTCGCAAATTTCTTTCTTTCGGCATGCCAATAGGTATTGTGACTCGGGGAACAAGTAATGAATATCGACGTTATTCATTATATTCCGCCCTGCGATTTGGGTACTTAAATAATTGAAAATATTGACATCTAAAACGGCTGCTTGTACTCGTCCGAGTAGTAACAGTTCGACTTGATGCTTTTGATCTGGTACCTCAAAATAAAGTGCATTTTGCTTTGTCATCGCATTAAAGTTTTCGCCCAATACCTTTGACGCATTTTGAAAACCCGCGACTGGCAGGTCGGCTAAATCTTGGGCACGAGTAATACTGAGTTTGTTACTTTTGAGCGTCACTACAGCGTTATGATAGCTAATATAAGATTCGCTCAAAAATGCGTCTTTGATATTGTGTTTTTTTGAAATCGTCAAGGCGACGTCAAACTTATTTTTTTCGACTAACAGGGGAGTACGGCCATACGGTACGTAAGAAAATTTAACAGGAATATGATTGAGTTTGAAAATAGACTTTACTAATTCAATTTCAAATCCACTGTCGTTCATTGCATTGACATATGGCGGCTTTGCCCACCCAACTACAGCGTCTATTTTGCGCTGAGTAGCGCATTCACCTTGTTGAAACAAGGTGAATAATATCAATACTAAGAAGACTATTTTTTTTATATTCATAACAACAATTCATTACCTGGTCGATATGTTGGACATTCGTTACGATGACACAATAGACACAAACTTTCTGCGCGGCCTTTATTGTTCATACCAAGTGCCATTAAAATAAGTAAAGCCTATTACGCGATTTTTTTCAGGTTTATAAGAACCAGAAAGTAATTTAAATTGCCCTGTACCTCCCCATTGATCAGACAGTAATGTGTTTCCTGAAAACAACACTCGCACCGTCTGTCCGTCCGAGCCTTGACGGATGTTAGTTAATCGTGCGTTATCTATTGTATTGTTATCGATAAAAAACTCTCCGTTTCGTACATCAAGCACAGGTAAAATTGATTTATCAAAGTGCATTACTTTAAGTTTGCTTCGTGAGTTTTCTAGTTTTCTTTGGCCAATTCGCAATTGATTTGTTTGGTTCCCTGCGTCTGTTTGAATCAATAAATTGGTTGTATCTGCGAAAGATGCGACATTACCCGAAGTTGGTATATAGCCTATAACCGTATTAAATGGCGCTGTGATATTAAAAAGAAGTTTATTTCGCCCGCTACTATCCCAACTCATGATGTTATTGAAGTTATTGTATTTTGCATTGCCTAATAAATTTAAGTGGCTTTCTGTCGGTGTACTATATTGAAACTGAACATTTGAAAAATTGTTTCCGCTAATTTCGTTGCTCGAAAACCCTTCTGCAACAATTGAAATATCATAAGTATTGTTTCCTGCAAAAATAAGGTTTACAAAGTTATTTGCATTGATAAACGAATGACCATCATTACTTTGAGTGGCCATCTTTATACCGAATTGATAGCCCGAAACCGTGATGTTTTGTGCTTGTAAAAAACTGATAAACTCGCCTGTATTTTGAGTTGTAAGGGCAATAGCCGTGCCGTTTTGCCCTTTTCCGGTTAATGTTACTTGTTGAATTAGTTTTGGTTGGCGTAGCTTAATATTTTGATGCGTGACATTAATTGCATTACCTGTGTAATGTTCATCAGTATAAATGTTTGCGTTAATAATACCTGAGCCAGGCTGTCCTATCTCAAAACCCGCGCTAGAGTTAGAGAAGGTTACTTTTGCACCATTGAAATTAAGTGTAACGCCGAGGTTATTCCCTTGATTAAGAGAAATCGTTTTAGATATCGTAAGATTGGAACGTGTTATATTAATCGTATCTCCTTCATTTGACTGTTGAATGAGGTTATTAAGATACTCATCATCGAATTGCGCCATTGCAGGGACTGTCATAATTGTTATAAGAAAAATAACTAATTTGTTCATAGTGTCACTTTTATTTGTTATTGATATTAAGAGGTAATTTGGGGTTTTCTATTCTAATTGGGATCTTTTTTAAATAACTGCCTATACGCCAAAGCCACTCTAGAGGGCCATATTTAAAGTGGTTTAGCCAAATTCGACTCAACACGGATAGTAGGATAAATGAGCAAAACGCTATTGTGAAACACAAGGTAGGACTCAACGTTTGATAAAGAGATAACCAATAAAACAATATAAAGCCGAATACGCTTTGTAGAAGGTAGTTTGTTAAAGCCATACGCCCAACAAACTCAAATGGTGCAAGCAATTGGTGTAGTTTTGAATTATGCCATAGCCAAGCTATTCCCCACAGGTAACATAAGCCAAAAAAGACATCGGATAAGAACATCAGCTTAAACCAAATAGGCCTTAATGCTTCTTCACGATATAACGATGTTTCAGGCAAAACCCATAGAAAGACAATGCGATATAAACTGGTTGCGATTAATGTATAAATAAACGCTTTTTTATATTTAGTTAACCAGGTATTACTGGCAAATTGTGTGTCTGATTTACCCGCAGCAATCCCAAGTAAAAACATTGCTAGGGCCATTGGTGCAAGGTAAAAAAGAAGCATCGGAAAATTGGCCACATATTCGTACCAACGTAGCTCGACAGTTTGCAAAAAGCTGCCATTTTGCATTGTCGTTATGACATTTTCTGCACCGTAGTTTGCAAGCAATGCGTCAGGCGCAAAAGATAGCTTGTTGATGCTAAATGCTGCAATATGATCATAATAAGGAAAAAATAGCAGCAGGGCTGCGATTATGGTGAGTAACCTGGTTGGCAATTTGATAAAGAGTAAACACATTACGCCGAGAATGGCGTATAAATGCAAGACATCTCCAGACCATAAAAACATAATATGGAAGACACCGATAATAAATAAGATACTCATACGACGCAGAAAAAAGGCTAGATAATCCCTGTCTTGATTTATTCTGGCTGTCATTTGCATCGACAGTCCAACGCCAAATAAGAATGAGAAAATAGGAAAAAATTTATTATAGAAAAAGAGCTGTAAAACTCGTTGCACTGCTTGTGACATTAAATCGTCAAACTGTGCGTGGAAACTGTCTTGAAACATCAGCATACTGTGCATAATCGTGATGTTGACAAAGAAAATACCAAATATTGCAAATCCGCGCAAAATATCGAGTAACGGCTGGCGAGTATTGATCATGGACATACAAAATACTTTTAATTTTATAATGACATGGTCTGTGTGAGTTGGCTAGCTGTTTCTATGATAGGTGCTAAATTGTAAAATAAGAGTGGACTACTGAGCCAGCAGATGCTGAAAAAAAAGCACCGTGATTTTCAAATGGCAACTTTAAGTCGCCTAATTTTATTCATGCTTCTCGTGGTATTTATAACTCTGTTTGTTTTGCCATTAATTCCACACGTAAAGAATTACTACGTACTCGACATATTGACTAATTTTCAAGTGCAATATCTAACAATTGCAGCCAGTGTTGCAATTGTTAGTGTATTTATAAGTGTGCGGATTTTTTTGGGTTATTGTGTAACTTTGATATGCGCGTTCTTAACAAATTTTTTGTTTGTTTTTAACTCAAATATATCAGCAACTCATGATTTGAAAAATGAAATCCGCATAGCACAGGTTAATATGCATTATTTCAATGATGAATTGACGCAAGCGTATCGAGAATTAACCAATAAAAAAGCCGATGTTTATATATTGTTTGAATTAAATGATGGGAAGAAAGCTCAATTTATGCAGTTTAAACAACACTTACATAGTTATGGAGATGAGGAAAGGCAAGGATTTCCTGCGGGAATAGGAGTTGTAACTAAGTACCCAATTATATCGAGTAAGTTACACCGTTTCGAAAATATCAAATCTAATATTCTCGAATTAAGATTAAGTGTTGATGGTCAACCTATTGATTTTATTATTGCTCACCCGCCGTCACCACGCAATGAATTAAATTGGCAAAAACGAAACGCCGTTATTGGCTATTTAGCTGAAATCCTTAGCCGAACACCAAAATACTCGATCATTGCAGCTGATATGAATGTGACACCTTGGTCACGCTATTTTCAGTCTTTTGAAGGTTACAAGGCTTGCTATCGCATTACCGGCTTTTATGTTTCATGGACAAAATTACGGTTGCCTCTTTTTTTGTCAGATCTATTTGGTATTCCAATCGACCACTGCTTTTTATCTGAACCTTTAAGTTTAACTAAGTTTGAGGTGTTAGAAGTACCAGGAAGCGACCACAGGGCGCTTTTTTACTCTATTGCTTGGCCTTAAGTTAACTTATCTTTAATTGCAGTGCTTCGTTATTGTGTTCGAGTCGATACTGAGCGGGCGTACAGCCTGTTTGCGCTTTAAATGCGCGAGTGAATGGCCCATTTGACGCGAAGCCACTTTCAAGGCCTATAACTAACACAGGCCATTGTTTTTTGCTCGGGTCTAGCAACAGTTGTTTGGCATGTTCAATACGTAATTCGTTGACATATTGGTTGAAGTTTTTTGATTTGAAATGATGTTTGATTACACGACTAATACGGTATTCAGACACCTCTAAAATTCGCGCAAGATCAGCCACTTTTAAATTGGCTTGTAAGTAAAGCTTTTGTTTTTCTATATAGCTTTGTACTTCGCTTGCAAGCTGTTGCTCGGCATTGTTCAGCTCTGTATTAATTGGTTTAACTTCACTTAACGATGCAGTCGCCACGGCCGCAAGTGATGCAGATTGTTGACGCCAAAGTAACAAAACTTGGGTGCTAATTAAGACTGCTGCAATAATAAAACACTGAACCCATAGCTGGCTTTGTATATTATCAGCAAATACGCCTTGCGATAATTTACTGGTGATAATAGCAAGGGCCAGGGTTGCAACAAAGAGCACTCGCTGTTTTTGCTCAGTGTGCGACACGGTCTTAAATCCACGACAGCCTTCCCACAATGACAAAACTAATATGCAGGACGAGAGTAGTACCGTAATTTCAGCGAGTATATGGCTTGCCAACGCCGTAGACGATGCGGAAATAATCTCGCTCGTGGTGGCAAATAAATAACCTTGGCGCAGTAGTATTAGTATTGAGATAACAATTGCTAGAGCGAGGTGATGCAGCTCAATGGGGTTCTTCTTTCTAAATAGACAACGTGATAGCAGCCAGTAACCATTACAGGTCGCGCAGGCGCCCATGCCAATTAGGTACTGATAAGCCCCCAATGAGTTGCCAGATAATTGCTTGGTCATAAAAAGAGCGATAGAGCCGCAAAATATGGCGAATAAAATGTGTGATGTCTGTTTGTTTTTGACAAACAGCTGCGCAATAAGGAATGAAATGCTCATAGCAAGTACCAACCAGTATGCAGTCGACAGTACCATTTTACACCTAAGACTCAAAAATAACGGTCGTCATTTTAGCGTGTGACAGATTTTGATTCAATGATGGTTTTGTAAGCAATCATTGTGTTTTAAGTGTGATAACACCCTTAAATTAAGTTTACTTATTGCTAATTATTACCAATATCGATCGCCGAATTTTAAATTAAGTGCGAAAGCACCCCTCTGAGATGGCAAATTGTTGCTTGAAATTTTAAATATTAGGGGCACAACCGATGTTGACTTTACAAAACAATTTAGCAAAACGATCAGTCTCCTCGCAGTCGGTATTAGATAACGTAGTAAAATGCTGGGTTGTCATCGCTTTATTCGGGCAATGGTTATTCGCTATTTACATATTTACTTTGTACGCATTACCCTCATTAGTGTCACAACCTCAAGTGACGCATGAAATGCTGCCAGGGCAAGGTATCACACATAAAAATACATTCGATGGTTTTGTGTTTTTTACACATATCGTGCCCGCTGCGCTTATGGCACTGAGTGGATTACTTCAATTACTTCCTCAAATACGCAACAAGTATCCGAAGTTTCATCGTTACAATGGCCGATTATTCTTTATTTTAGGTGTATCTGGTGCGCTGACTGGACTCTACCTGACATGGGTCACGGGCTTACGGTTTAGTGATTTAGGATCGCTTGGGGTCACAGTGAACGGGTTACTGATCCCGGTGGCGATTTTCTTTGCTTGGCGAACAGCGGTGAAAAATAACTTTAAGTTACACCAACGATTTGCAGTACACAGTTTTTTACTTGTAAACGGTGTATGGAGTTTTAGGTTGTATTTAATGGCGTGGTTTGTGGTGAATCAAGGACCACTTGGTAATTCTAGTAAGATTGATGGACCTGCTGATATCGCGCTATCGTTTGCTTGTTATTTATTGCCGATGTTAATTGCAGAACTTGTTTTTTGGGCAAAGCGTCAGCACAGTGAAAGAATAAAATGGGGTGTTGTGTGTGTCAGTGCCTTTGGTGTACTCATTACGTTAATTGGTGTTGCTGCTGCAACCATGATGATGTGGTTGCCACGTATCAAGGATGTGATCGTTGCCTTATTTTAGCATGCGTTATTGCGAGTTTTTATGAAAAGTGGTTTAAGTACCACTTTTCATACTTGTTAAATATGACAGTGCACGAAGCAATATTTTATCATCTTGTTTTGAGTCTTGCGCTGTAATGTGGGCCGGAATACCGCTGTGATCATAGCTTTTACCTTGGCTATCAATAAAGCGTTCATTCGGTAGTGCAAATAACCAAGCATTTGGCAGAGTGCGCGGTAACATATCTGAAAAATGGCCTGCTGTTGGTTCGCCAATACGCGTTATATGCGGTTCGCGCTCCATGGTTGCCATCACAAAGGTTTCGCCCGCACTGATTGTTTGACGATTCGTTAGTAGAACGACCTTGCCGTAATAACTAGGACGAGTCGTAGGCTCAACTTCACTTGCGTTCGCTTTTGTCCAAACTATTTTTTTGCTTGTATCTGCTACAGCTTGTTTAGCGTATGCAAAGTAGGGTTGTTGCGTGAGCCGTGCTGCCAATTGCAGTGCTAGCTTGTCAGAGCCTCCGGTGTTATTGCGTACATCAATAATCAGCGACGAAACTGATGATAACGACGTAAAAATGCGATCTAATACTGTATTTAGTTCGCGAGATTCAGCATCAATATTCGCGCCTGGTTTAAATTCTGAAAAGCCCTTCACCGCGAGATAGCCAATGTCTTTGGTTAGTTTTCCGTAAATCAGCTTTTGATTGAGCGCCTCGTTTAGATTTGTATCACCTACCTGATTGAATAACGCGTTTTGCAGGTGAGCGGGTGAAATGGTGATAATTGGCTTGTTTTGTTGTTCGTTACCAAAATAATATTGATTTGTGCTTGGTGAGACGATAGCAATGTGCGGGTCTTTAAATGCTGACACTTTATCAACTAAGTTTTTGAATAGATTTGTATTATTTGATGAGGTGGAACTGGGCTTGGTTAACTTTTTTAATACCGAGTCATGATTTAGAAAGGCATAATGCTCAATAAAATTTTGCGTAAACACGTGTTCTACAAAATCTGTTGGTGCATGCGTTGATTTTCGGCATTCTTGTGGTAATTGATTGACGCGTTCGATAGTAAAATAAGTATTCGTATCGGTGCGATGGACACGCTTTTTATTGGCATCAGGTGTTTCATTGACCATCATATCAGCGTTTATGAAGCCCGGTATTGTGACTGAAAAGCGCGCTGCTTGCCTATTATTTGAATACGATACTGAGCCTGTTTGTAGTCCGCTTCTTAAACAAGAAATTTGGGTGAATTCGTATAAACCGACTTGCTGTTGATTGAACTGAAAGTAGTAGCCGTAGCCCTTACTTTTCCATATACCAGCGAGGTCATCCTCTGCATGTACTGTGGTGGCTACTGTTACTAAAAAGAGGCTTGTGAGTACATTTAATATTTTAATACGCATAGGCTTATTTTAATTATTATGATTTTAAGTATCTTAAAATAGCTTGGCCCTTGAGTCTGAATTTTATACCGTAAAATTTGTAACAAGAATTAAACGCCGCTTTTCTTATGTTGCTTAGGAGCGAAATATAATTTTATTTCACTATCGCTCAAACGACGCTTCGATAAGCTGACGTAACCGCTGTAAGCCTTTTCCTTTATTCACTATTTTCCACGCCATATATAATTCGATTTGCTTCGTTTTTGTGTGTGTTTGAATGGGGATCAATTTCGCGTGCTTTAATTGATTTTCTATTCGCTCTGGTGGTAAAAAGCCAACGCCGATACCTGCCGTAATTGCCGCTATTTTCTGTTCAATACTCGATACATAAAAATGACTTGCTTGTTCGATGATATTGCTCGACCAAGGGATAGCCTGGTGTGCCGAATCATGCACGATAATGGTACGAAAGTGTTCGATATCGGTTTGGGTTATGGGATGTGTTATTTTGCAAATTGGGTGTGTTGGGGCGGCAACAAGCATATTTTCGAGTTGATAAAGTGGCACGGCTCGGATCCCTTGATGGCTAGGTATCGGGGACGGTGCACCAATTAATATATCGACATTGTCTTCAATCAACGCCTCCCAGCACCCATTCATTACTTCTTCAGTCAAATCAATCTCGATATTTGGATGTTCGGTTAAAAACGTATTGAGTATTGAAAAGAGGGGGCGGGTATCGAAGATTGAATCTACGGCGATTTTAATTTTTGGTTCCCAGCCGTGTGCAATCGTTTTAGTTTGTTCAGATATTTTGTCAGTTGCAGCGAGTAACTTTCGTCCTTCGTGCATTAAATGCTGGCCGGCAGGAGTTAGCACAGAGCGCCGCCCCTGACGAATGAATAAGCTCACACCAAGTTGTTCTTCAAGCTTTTGTACTATGTATGAAAGCGCTGATGGTAATTTATTGAGTTGCTCAGCGGCCGCAGCAAAACTGCCTCGTTTATCTATTGTGTCGAGCACCAAAAGGGCCTCGAGTGTAATTGGAGATTGCATTTTATTAATGTTCAATTTTTTTGAATATATTAGACAAAAATATCAGGTTATTCCAATTTAAAGACCGCTCTACAATGGCTCCATCTTAAAACGAAACAGATTAGTAAGAGAGTTAATCATGAAAAATCAAATTTTAAACACACTATTTAATTCACAAAGCAGCATGTCAACACTCCCGCTTCGCGTTGTTGCCGGCATAATTTTTAGTGCCCATGGCAGCCAGAAACTATTCGCTTGGTTTGGCGGTTACGGGCTTGATGGCACAGGGCAATGGATGGAATCAATTGGTTTAGCCCCTGGCTTTTTAATGGCATTACTTGCAGGCAGCGCAGAATTTTTTGGTGGCATTTTATTGATACTCGGTTTGCTCACGCGACCTGCTGCACTGATGCTTGCATTTACCATGCTGATAGCCATTGTCAGTGTGCATATCGACAACGGTTTGTTTATGTCAAATAACGGGTACGAGTTTGGCCTTGCTCTTCTTGCAATGAGTGCGGCACTGGTTATTCAAGGAAGCGGACGTTTTTCACTCGATAACATAATCGCGAAAAAGTTCGCTTAATTAACAAGTAACCACACTGGCGAGTTAACTCTCGCCATTTACTTAATGAACTGGAGAGAATCTAATGGGACTTATTGTAAACGGTAAATGGGTTGATAATTGGTACGATACAAACGCAACAAAAGGCGAATTTAAACGTCAAGAAAGTCGTTTTCGCGATGTTATATCTAAAAATAAAAACGCGAAATTTCCTGCGGTTGAAGGTCGCTATCATCTTTATGTATCACTGGCATGCCCATGGGCTCATCGCACCTTGATATTTAGAAAGCTAAAACAACTTGAATCAATTATTTCCGTCAGTGTTGTTAAGCCTGAAATGCTCGAATTTGGTTGGCAGTTTGACAAGGACAGCACAGATTATCGCGATGATTTGTACAATTCCGATTTTATGTATCAATTGTACCTAAAAGCTGCGCCCGATTATCAAGGGCGAGTGACGGTGCCGGTCTTGTGGGATAAACAAACTGGTACCATAGTGAATAATGAGTCAAGTGAGATTATTCGCATATTTAACTCTGCATTTAACGAGTTAACGGGCAATGACTTAGATTTTTACCCCGAAGCGCTGCAAAGCGATATTAATACCATTAATGACAGAGTTTATAACACGGTTAACAATGGCGTGTATCGTGCAGGTTTTGCCACCACACAAACGGCTTATGAACACGCGTTTGATGAACTGTTTACCAGTTTAGATTGGTTAGAATCACATTTAAGTCGCAATCGTTATTTACTGGGTGAACGATTGACTGAGGCTGATTGGCGTTTATTTACCACGCTTATTCGATTTGACGCGGTTTATTTTGGTCATTTTAAATGTAACTTACAAAGGCTAAGCGATTATTATCATCTCAGTAATTATGTGCGCGAGCTTTATCAAATGCATGGCGTGAGTGAAACCGTCGATTTGGATTACACCAAACAGCATTATTACGGCAGCCATAAAACAATTAATCCGACGCTCATTGTTCCAAAAGGGCCGCAACTTGATTTTAGTCAGCCACACGAACGGGAAAAACTGTCGAGGTCATTATGATAAAACATATTCCATTTTCGAGTTTAGGGTTGGCCAATTACAGTTGGTTGCAATCTCGTCATCACTTTAGTTTTGCTCATTATTATGACGCTCAACGGATGGGCTTTGGCGCATTGCGTGTGGTTAAAGACGATACCGTTGCGGCAGGTCATGGTTTTTCGCCGCACGGTCATCGCGATATGGAAATTATCAGTTTTGTTAGAAGTGGCGCACTAACTCACCAAGACAGTGAAGGAAACCAAGGGGTTACGCATGCCGGTCAAGTGCAAGTGATGAGTGCCGGAACTGGCATTGTACATTCAGAATATAATTTGAGTAACGAGCCACTCACTTTTTATCAGATATGGATAGAGCCAAATAAACACGGGGTGACTCCGCGATGGCAATCGAGAGAGTATCAATCGGTGGCAACGGATGAGCGCTTACCGTTACTTGTGTCTGGGTTTGCGAGCGACAGCGATGACGCGTTGTTTATTCATCAAGAAGCGCGAATATATGGCGGTCGGCTGCGCGCTGGTACAAAAATAAAGATGTCAATAGAAAACTCTGGTTACCTATTAGTCAGTGATGGGCAACTTAGCGTTTTTGGTGAACCGAATGACATTCATGCCAATAAGGGCGATGCAGTTTCAATATCAAACGTTGCCGAATTTACAATGTTCGCTCACGTTGATACGGAAGTCATTCTGATTGATGTTCCTGAAAAGGTTAATTGAATCTAAAAACGTTTTTACCTCGGACGTTTAAAATGAATGTCCGGTTTTATTGGCCAGTTAAATACACTGCTTGCGATTTGGCGAACTTGGCGATAGAGCTCATGGCCACGGGCACTGTTAGTAAGAATGACAATCCCATTTTTATTGGCGATGTGTCCTTCCATCCAAGCTCGGTAACTATTATTGGCACCACCATGATGGAATACATGTGTTGCACCAATGCCGTTCACACGAGGGCCAAGACCATGCCAACTGGGATACACCGGCGTAACCATGTCTTGCATTAATGCCTTTGGCAGAAAGCCATTGTCTGAATGATAGCTGTTTAGTAAAGCGGTTGTGAATAGGGCTAAATCAGTAGATGAGGTCCAAAGCCCTGACGCGGCCATCTCGGGCATGGCTTCATATCCGCGCGGCAAGGCAGTCGGGCGTCCAGCACGATCGTGGGCTTTGGCAATGTTACCATGACTTTTGGGTAGGGGATTTACAAACGTACTGCGATGCATTTTTAGCGGTTCAAAAACATATTTTTGCGCTGCTTGAGGGTATGTAAGGCCGGTCACGTCTTCTACAATAAGTTGACTCACGGTGGTTCCGCCACCGGAATAATCCATTGCACTTCCTGGCGCAAACATTAACCTGACTGGACCATGTTTTACTGGGCCGCTGCCGGTAACGGTTTGCAGCGTATTGGGTAATATTTCATTCGGTAGAAAATCGGCAAAACCATGCTGACTGAAACCTGCGGTGTGCGAAAGGATGTAACGTAAAGTCACTTTGCTAGATTGGGTGTAGCGATTGCTCGGTACTTGCCAAGACGTTAGGTAATGATTGATATCACGATCTAAGTCGAGCTTTCCCTCGGCGACAAGGCGCAATATGAGCGCGGCATTGACCATTTTACTCACTGAACCAACTGAAAATACGGTGTTATGGTTAGTGCTATTCGGCTTGCCTTTTTGCAATGCGCCAAACCCTTTGCTGTGAATAATATGACCATTTTCAATAACTCCCACGCTAAAGCCAGGCGTGCTGCTAAAATCGGAGGCTGTGAGTAATTGGGTGAGTCGGTGATTAAGTTGTTCGATACGGGGATCAGTCTTTGTGTTTTGGGCGAGGCACGGAACTGTAAATAAAAGACCTACAAAAAATAAACTGATTTTTGAAAACACACGCATAGCCAATCCCGATTTTTATAGAGTGAGTACTACTATGACGCTGATTTAAAAGAATGAAAGCGAATAATTGTTACGAATCTTTGCGAGCTTACGCTAAGTGAAATGGCGATTTAGACTTCACTGAAATCAGTATAAAGCCTATCTTTGTAATAAAAATAGGCTTTGCAAGTTAGTTCAACAGCTCTTGATGGATATTACGAACGAGTTCATTGGGCAAACATAACTTAGCTGCGAGGGCTTCTAAGTATTGCTGCGAAATTGTTTGATTTAAATCAATCGCACTGGCGCTTGCTGCATAGACTTCAATACCAGTTTGACTGTCTGGTACAGATTGCACCAATTCCGACAAGGTCATGGGCTTTCGTAACTCGTCAAATAGCATCGCCTTTTCGTGTACACTCAGCTCCATGGTTTCTACTTGAGCAAAAATACGTTGGCGTTCTTGTTCATCAATGTGTCCGTCAGCATAGGCTGCGGCAATCATGGCTCGCATTAGAATAAGCTGCCCCGAATCACTACTTTCAGCGACGTGTTCAAAGGTGCGTTGTTCATATTGATTGGGCCTAAAATCAAATGACTGATTGCTTTGTTTATTCATTGCACGGTTGTAATCTTGTTTGTCTGCTTGCTGTTGCGCTGCTTGGTTTTTTTCAGAGTATTGTTGATAGGCCTTCCAAGCAAGTCCACCAACCGCTGCGAGCGCACCGTACTTCGCGGCTTTTTTACCTGCTTTCTTGCCTTTTTTACCTGTCACTAAGCTGGTTAATCCGCCGCCTGCAACGCCACCTAAAAATCCGTTTAATGCGCCCGATTTATTGAGACTGCCGACTAATTTTTGTAAGTCCTTCATATTCCCTCCAAGTCTTTATCATCTTAGTTAGAGTAATCGAGACGCTGAAAAAATTAAATCGAAGATTTGTTACAAATTTTTGTCACTCTTTAAATATTTAACGTCGCGCTTGAAATGATGATAAGTGACCTTATTTCTGTGTTAAGAATGTGGCAATGAAATAGGAGGGTTGAATTGTGAGATTAATTGTTATCTTAATGCTGATATTCAGCCTGTTACCCGTCACGTTAAATCGCTCTGCGGCGGTGCAATCGCCTGAACAAAACCATTCAACTAGAATTGGCACGACGCAGCGTTCAGTCGATAATCGCGTTGTTTCTGTTGCTTTACCTGCGCGCATAACTCAAAAAGCGGGCTTTGTTACCCTGTTAACAAAGGCCACCCAGTATTCATCCCCGATTTATTTTACTCGTTTTTTGCAACGTGTAAGTCATTTGTATAATAAGTCTTATTGCTGCTTATAAGCCATTAATTTGATTGAAAAGAGATTCATTATTAAATAACCAAATTAGTGGAGAAGTGCATGACAGCAACATTAACCTTATGTGCGCTTGTGTTTGTTTGGTGCTTTATCTTTTTTTTGTTCTTTAAAGCGATTGGGTGGGCAAAGCAGCGTAAGACAGGTGCTTATGTGTTTGGTGCCCTGGTACAAATACTTTTGCCAGACCCGCAGGTCACAAAAACGATGGCTGTTATTGAACAGCAAAAAGAACAAAAAGAAGAAGCGAAGCAAACGCAAGATGACAAGGTAGATAAATAATTTAATAAAGAGTTAAAGCCCGCATAGCGGGCTTTTTTTAAGCGCTTTTTACAACAAGTGTGCCTGCAATCAAGTCATGCCATGCACGATTGTGTTTATCGAAAAGTGCCCAGAAAAAACCAAGGCCTAATGGTAATGCTGACACATAATAACAAAGGTAACGTACGATACTTTGACCAACGCTTGGTTTTTCACCTGTTTTTGCATCAATAATCTGGCTATTTAGCGCCATTTTTCCGGGAGTCGCTGCTTTATATACCCAGAATAAAACGGTTAACACAAAGGGTAAAATTTCGTGATTTAAGAACTCTCTAAAATCAAATAATTGATACTCGCTCCATGGTAAGTAACCATCGAAATAGGTAAATGCAAACGCTGCGACCACAATGCTAAACAACACGGCATCGAGTGCGACGGCTGCAAACCTTCTTAAAAAGCCTGCAAATTCAATTGGCTTAGTGATTGTGTTGTGATAGGTATTCATCATTATCTCGCTTTGTTTTTGTTTGATGACTACAGACTACGAGCAAAGAGAGTTGATTATTTTAAAAAGGTGACAATAGGCAAATTTGAGTTATTAGTGGCTGATGAGTTTACATTGAGTTTACGTTGATGTGTGTAATTTACGTTTTAACAACAGAGCATACTTAGCTAAAGCATGCTCACAAAATGATTAAAACTCGTACAAGGAAATCCTTATGTTTTGCACCTCAGTTGTTAAAACGACATTTAAACTCGGCTTTGCGGCGGCGTTATGCGCCTATTCTCACTTTTCATTTTCAGACGATGCTTCGAGTGAGCATGCGCTTAGCCAAACAAATTTTGATACGAAAGTTGAGCAATTAATTGACCGCTATCAATTACCAGGCGCTGTGATACAAATAAAACATAAAGGCAAAGTCGTGCACTTTAAAGCATACGGCAAAAAGAATGTACATAATCCAGAGCCAGTTACCACAGACTCAGTCTATCGCATTTATTCAATGTCAAAACCGATTGCGGCAGTTGCTGTATTACAACTCGTGGAGCGTGGACTCGTTAAATTAGACGAGGATATTCGTACCTATTTACCTCAATTCGCTCCGTTTGAAGTCGATGGCAAGGAGCACATTGTTACGGTGCATCATTTGCTGTCTCATACCGCGGGCTTTGGTTACGGCGGGGGCTTAAGTAATTGGGTTGATATTCAATATTTATTGGCTAACCCGCTGAGCCGTAATAACTCGTTACAAGAATTAGTAGGTGATTTGTCGGGCATTGATTTAAAGTTTGCCCCGGGTGAGAAATTTGAATACAGCATTGCCAGTGATATTCAAGGCGCGTTGGTGGAAGCCGTGACAAAGCAATCACTTGAAGATTACTTGAAGACGAATATTTTCGAGCCGCTTAATATGATGGATACTGGTTTTTATGTCACATCACAGCAAAAAGAACGCTTTGTTGATATGTATGAGTATGATGCAGGCACCTTTGAGCAGGCGTACGTATTTAATAAAGATAAGCTGTTATTTGTCGAGTCGGCCCAAGAAAGTGACTATTTAGAAAAGCCGACACTGATTTCAATTGGCGGCGGGCTTGTATCTACGACTCAAGATTACGCTAACTTCGTCACTATGCTGATGAATAAAGGCCAGTTTAATGGTCGTCAAGTAGTGTCACAGGAGATGGCCAGTGTGATGTTAAGCTCGCATACGAAAGGGCTTAATACTCATTTTATGCCGCGAGTATATAACGGTGTTGGCTTCGGTTATGGCGTGGGCATTAAAGAGACAAGCGGTGATACGCGTAAACAAGGAACCTTTTTCTGGGGTGGCATGGGCGGTACCATCTTTTGGGGTGATCCAAAATCCGACGTGCAAGTTGTTGCTATGATGCAAGTCGAAGACGGCTGGGTCGCACTTGAAAAGTGGTTAATACCAGAAGTGTATTTAATGATTAATGAACTAGAAAAAGAATAATAGGAAGGCACATGGCACACATATTAATCGTTGAAGATGATATTGATATTGCGACTGGGATCGCTGAGTATCTTGAGATTGAAGGGCACCAACTCGACTTTGCCTATAATGGAGAGCAAGCGGTTGAACTGCTGAGTGATATAGCGTTCGATATGGTATTGCTTGATATCAATTTACCTTACTTATCGGGCATTGAGGTGTGTAAAAAGTTACTTCACAATACACTCGCAAGTGTGCCGGTGATTATGATGACGGCGCAAGGCAGTGAGCAAGATGTGCTCACTGGCTTTGCTAGCGGCGCCTGGGACTACATTATTAAACCATTTTCGTTTGCAGAACTCTCCGCTCGTATTAAGGTGTGCTTAGCAAAGGCGAAAACCCAACCTAAAGCAACCTTGAAAAGCGCTTACGGCGACGCAGAACTCGACCATAACACGTTTATATTTAGCTATTTAAATAAAGAATTGCAAATGCATCAAGTAGGCTTTGATATTTTGCAGTTACTTATTGCTAATGCGCCTAATGTGGTTAAATCGCAGACGATTCAAACGCAGCTTTGGGGGGAATTAACACCACAAAGCGATCCATTGCGAGCACATATCTATAAACTGCGAAAGCAATTAAAGACTGAGTTTGGCCAGCCATTTATCGAAACTGTAAAAGGCGTGGGGTATCGTTTTGCAATTAATTAACTCGGCAAACTCGCTGCGAAAGCGAGTTACTCATTCGCTTGTCCTACTGGTTGCGAGCTTGGTTTTACTGTTTTCTTTGATATTCATATTTATCGCGTATTCACTCGAAGATGAAATGTTAAAGATGCACTTACGTGTGGTTGCAGATGATTACGCACTCACACAGCAACTCCCTGTCAATATGGAAGTGACCCAGAGCCTTGCTAATTATGACCTTTCCAAAGCGCAGCTGTTAGCCTATTTTGAATTTGATGATGCAAAGTTCGGTGAGTTTAGCCATGGTGAGCAACATTATCATTTTTATATTCTCAACGACGGTCGCTACCTGGTTTACAACGTGACAAAGATTTCGGTCGTTAATCGGGCATTGAAAGACATTATATTGATATTAATTAGTTTCTTTATCGTTGTTGTGTTGATAAGTGTTTGGCTCGCAAAATTTGGCGCACGATTTATGTTGTTGCCTTTTCATCGTTTAACGCAGATTTTCGCACAGCGAGAATCAGCAATCCCAAGCTTAAAGCGTCAGTTAGAAACCATCACTGAGCAAGATGTAAAAGGCATCGCCGAGCAACTTGTCAATGCACTCGAAGCGCATGCATTCGTTAACGAACAACAAATAGCCTTTAATCAGGGCATGAGCCATGAACTTCGTACCCCATTACAAGTAATGACTCACTCCATTGAGTTATTGCTTCATCAATATCCAGAACTTGCTGGAACGCCTTCATTTAATCGCTTGCAAGCTGCTGTTAATCGTATGAAGCGACTCGCAAATGGATTGCTTTGGTTGACTAGCGCTGAACCCGTATCTGAGCCTTTTAACGCAGAACATGAAATAGAAAAAATGCACTCGGAGTTAACGGCGTTGCTTGTCGTGCAACAGGCTGAACTCGATATCAATTTGCAAGGTCAGCTGTACTTGAAGATGCCGTCGATCGTGTTTGAGCTGATTGTATTTAATTTGCTGGGTAACTTTTTACAACATAACAAAATGCATCGTCATGCTAAGACATGGCAAATAACGATTTTTGATTCATCTATCGAATTCAAAAATAAATGCGATGAGAGTGATGAATTGCAAAAAGGGTTTGGTTTAGGGCTCAAGTTGGTTGAAAAGCTCGCATCTCGCTTTGATTTAAGAGTTACAACACAACACGCAAATGACATGTTTTCGGTAATTTTAAGTACAGATTTGCCGCGTTAAACTATACTCAAGCGATATGGCCTTAACTTGTTGATATTATATGGAACGTGTTCACGTCTATCGATGGCAAAAAAAATTTTATGTCGGTGTAGAGGGAATTGATACGGAGCATAAAAACTTACTAACTTGCTTAAACAAGCTTATCGTTGCGCAAGATCTAGACAGAGCAATTTTGTTGAAGCTTGCAGACGAAGTTATTTCATACGCTGAGTTTCATTTTTTAAGTGAAGAAAATTTAATGTATTTGTTGCATTATCCACGTTTGTCGGAACATGCTGCTGAGCACCGCACAGTAATAAAGACTTTAAAAAATAAACGGTTGCATTTGTCTCAATCTGTCGTGCATTTACAGGAATTTGTCGAATACTTGGTGCATTGGTTTATTGAACATACGCAAACAACGGATAGGGAGCTCGCGGCGTATATTAATGACTACCACGCCGAAAAAGGCAGCCCTGAATACCTGATAAAGTCACTCGAGATTTCAGTTTAAATTAATCTCGAGTAACCGCGGTTTTTTTTTCAAAAGCAATTGAATAATTTAGAGTAATGAATTTAGTAATTGCTTCGCATCACTGCGCTTCATGCACGATGCCATCGGGTATTTTTTAAAGCGCTTTTTCGTCACAGTTTCTGGTTCACTGATAAACGTATGTGCGTTAGTTGTAATGACAAGGTGGCAGTTTATTCTATCATGGCTTTCACTATACTTAATCTTTACTAAACTTGATTTTGCGATGAGTTGCTTATAAGGATAACCTTCATCGGTCATAATTTTATTCTCGGGTGTACTAATAGCAAATGAACTCATTACACTAATTAATATATAAAACAGAATTCTTAATCGCATTTTTACTTTCCTTAGGTTGTCTGTTCGATTAAATGGTGGTTTAAAATGGCAACAGTGACAAACGATTAAAATTTAAATATAGTTAAGAAAAAGTTAACTATCGGTGTGGTGTGCGATTACCTCCATTAAAAAGCCTTTCTTATTTTAAAACGGCAGCGGAACTTGGCAGTTTTAAACTCGCAGCACAACAACTTAATGTGACGCAGGCTGCGGTCAGTCAGCAAATTCGACTTTTGGAAGAACATCTACAGTGCCAACTCTTTACTCGGCAAACACGTCAGGTATCGCTAACGAAAGAGGGTCGGTTGCTACTGCCGTATATTAATGCGGGATTCAAAAGTTTTAACGAAGGCGTGAACGAGCTGGTGCAGACAACGCAGCCACATACGTTAAGTGTCTCGGTGTTACCTTCTTTTGCACATTCTTGGCTTATGCCAAAATTGAACGAATTCCATCGTCAATATCCCGAATTCATATTGCGGATTGACCCAAGCGAGCAACTGACTGATTTCAATTCAGGGCAGATTGATGTTGGTTTACGATTTGGGGCCGGAAATTATCCAAATGTGCGCAGTGAATACTTGGCAAATGATGTAATGGTGCTTGCGTATAAACCGGGTACATTCGACTTAAACAAACCTTTGCAGCCTCAGTTGACGAATCAGCAATACATACTTGATATCTGCCCAGATGCTGAACGTGCATGGCAGACATTGTTTGCAAAATACCAGTTGCCACAAAACCATTTAAATGCATTTATGGAAATTGATAATGCCGCACTTGTAATGCAAGCAGTAATAGCGGGGCAAGGTATCGCTGTACTGCGTAAACAATTGATTCAGTACGCACTTGAACAAAATATGATAGAAGTTCTGCCGAATTTTAGTGTCGAATGTGAGTATAATTATTTTCTTGTTGCACCGGCGCATCATTTCGAAAGAGAAAAAGTTCGTTTGTTTTTATCGTGGCTGAAAAGTGTACTAAACGATATCACGCATTAGTAGTGAGCTGAATGTGAATACCTAATTTACCTTTGAATAAAAGTTAATCATTAAATGAAACCAAAATTAAAAATGCTGCGTATTAGCCAATACTGCAGTGAAAAAAATTTTAATTTTGCTAATTAGGCAATAGCCAGAAAATTAGCATGTGATTATTAACAAGTTGTTTGATTTGGAGAAATTACATGAAAACATTTAATTCATTGATGATTAAAATGGTTTTATTGACGTCACTCGTAGTCTCTGGTGCGGTATTTGCTGGTGGCGGTTATAAGAAAAAAGATATCGTAGATATTGCTGCATCAAATAAAGATTTCAGCACCTTAATTGCCGCGGTAAAAGCGGCGGGTTTGGTTGATACATTAAAAGGTGATGGGCCGTTCACGGTTTTTGCACCGACCAATGCGGCATTCGCTAAATTGCCCGCAGGTACAGTAGAAAAGCTCTTGAAGCCTGAAAATAAAGAGCAGTTGATTTCTATTTTGACATACCATGTTGTACCTGGAAAAGTGTATGCAAAACAAGTCGTGACAATCGATTCGGCTACATCAGTGCAAGGCTCAAAAATAGATATTTCAACTCGCAATGGCGGAGTGAAGGTTGATGAAGCAAATGTTGTAAAGGCTGATATTAAAGCGTCGAATGGTGTTATCCACGTGATTGACTCTGTGATTTTACCTACTAAATCAACAGTGACAGCGCAGCAACATCATCACACAAAGTAGCCGAGTACTTTTAGCATAAAATTAGCCGCTCTATTTAGAGCGGTTTTTAATTGATTTGTCTATTTTAATAAACACAAAGCTTTAGGTGTTACTCTAATCCATAACCTTTCTTTATAACTAGATAGCGCCCCGACGACTTTAATTCAGCAATACAGCTATCCATGATATTTAAAAACTGGCGCTTATTTGAAATTGCAGCCGATTTTTTTGATACAGTGACAAAATAGTCTTTAGTCTGAATATCGTAATCAAGCATTTTTATTTGGTGACGCTCGCCAAGTGTCGTAGCCAACCACATAACGGTATCTACCGTATTGACGAAGACATCGACTTTTTGGTCGAGTAACAACGATAGGAGTGCAACATTGGACGGCACAGTTCTTACGTTTTTATTATTACTTTGAGTATTTAAATAGTTGTAATAGCTCTCGGAGTATTTGAGCCCTTGTAAGTGTCCTATTCGCAAACCATCGAAGTCACGCAACTGTTGAATTGTAAATGGTGTTTTGCGATGTACAAAAGGGCGATAGCTGCTTTTAAAAATAGGTTCTTTTGCGTAAATTAAAAATTCTTCTCGACTTGGCTTGTATGAATATATGTGCACATCGAGATCACCTTTTTCAATAAAATACCGCATTCGCTTGATTGGAAAATAGTTAAACTTCGCTTCGTAGCCGGTTTTTGGAATACAGATAGACAGTATTTCTTTGGCAAAACCAATCGGTTGGTAGCTTTCCCCTTTAAAGAAATAAGGGGGCCAATCGGCATCGTTGATACTTATCGTGTTTGCAGAACAAGGTAGTGTGCTTAGCAAAAATAAAACGCTGATGAGACATTTATACATATGTGACCTAAGGCGATGCGGCTTCTAATATATAGCTTAGGTCTAAATTTAACCGATTACGAATAAGGCCCAATTATGGGCCTTATTTTGATTTTTGTTTTAACCTCGTATTTACTACGGTGCTATATATTCATAGCTAGCTTGTACACCAAGTGGAATACCAAGCGTCCAGTAGAGTAGTAAGAATATCGTCCAACTAACTAAGAAGGTAATTGAATACGGTAACATCATTGCGGTCAAAGTTCCTATACCGGCAGACGTTACATAGCGCTGGCAAAATACCACGACCAATGGGAAGTAGGGCATTAGTGGAGTAATGATATTGGTACTTGAATCACCGATACGATAAGCCGCTTGTGCTAAATCGGGCGAAATACCGAGTTGCATTAACATAGGTAAGAAAATAGGTGCGAGCAACGCCCATTTGGCAGACGCAGAGCCGACGAATAAATTGATAAAGCCGGTGAGAACAATAATACCCGCTATTGTGACGCCGCCAGGCAGTGCCATTGCTTTTAAAAACTCTGCGCCTTTTACTGCGAGTAAAATACCGAGGTTTGATTGGCCAAATGCATAAATAAACTGCGCGATAAAAAACATGATGACTAGATAGTAGCCCATGCCCGACATCGCTTTACTCATGCCTTCAACAAATTGCTTACTGCTGCGGATCGACCCTATCATATAGCCATATACGAGCCCAGGGATTAAGAATAAAAAGAAGATTAACGGAACAATAGACTTCATTAGTGGCGCACTAAAAGCAGTCAGTGAACCATCGTCTCCACGCCAAGGTGAACTCTCAAACGATGCGGTAACAAATAAAATGGCGATGCCTGCAGCAATCGATATTAATGCAAAGTTAAGCGCTTTTCGCTCCTTATTATTAAGCGCATCCATTTTAGGTAGATCAGTCAAATCACCGTCTAATTTATTGTTTTGTAATTTTGGTTCAACAATTTTGTCGGTAATAAACCAGCCTAAAGCGGTAATTAAAATTGATGAAATTGCAGTGAAGTAATAGTTATTAAGCGGGTTAAGTGCAATATTTGGGTCTAACAGCTGAGCACCTGCCTGTGAAATACCCTGTAGCATCGGATCCAGCGCGGATGGAACAAAGTTTGCTGAAAAACCACCTGAAACCCCTGCAAAGGCGGCGGCAATCCCTGCAAGTGGATGGCGACCGGCGGCATAAAAGATAACACCACCGAGTGGAATAACTAGAACATAACCGGCATCAACCGCTGAGTGAGAAACGATGCCCACCATAATAATCATTGGAGTAAGTAACCACTTTGCTGTTACCGCCATTAATGCACGTAATCCAGCGTTAATAAAACCTGAATACTCGGCAACACCTATGCCTAACATTGCGACCAAAACAACACCAACAGGATGAAAATGTGAGAAGTTAGTCACCATAGATGAGAAAAATGACGTAATGGCTTCACCTGAGAGTTGGTTATTAATTTCAAGTGCTTGCCCAGAACGTGGATCGACGACATTAAAATCGATACCCGATAAGGCCCAAGAAAGCCCCCATACTATAACCAAGAGCAAAATAAAAAGTGCAGCAGGATCGGGCAGTTTGTTGCCCCATATTTCTACTTTGTTAAGTACCCTTTGCAAGGTACTCGGTGATGTGGTGGTCATAAGTAGTCCTTTATTGTTATTTTAAAATTAATCATTTGTTAATGAATCAAACTAGAACATAGCAAAATATCCACTCAAATAGAACGGAAACATCACCCTAGTTATTTTTATTTTCATAGATAAAAGGGTCTTTATAAGATTGATTTAAATGACGTGTTTGAAACTAAAAATGATGTCCTAGTATTTTTGTTGATTGATATGCGAAAAGACAGTGTAGCATTGCGTCTCAATACAATATGGTAATTGGATGTAATGGTTTATTTGCTATTGCGAAACTAAATTTATAGCTTGTCATTTGAAAGCGATGGCATTCATTTTAAATTGTCACAAGGATTAATTATGTCAAGCTCATCTAGTTTAACTTTGGAAGTTGTAAATAATTCCGGTATTGATAGTAAGAATGTATTTATTGGATTTTGGGGAAAATCGTTAAATGCGCAATTAAATGAAAGCGCGATGGCACCTAATACGTGGTACAAACTTAGTGAGGTAACAAGCTTAAGTTTGTTAACCACAACAAGTGGCCGTTTTTATATTGCATATAATGATACGTTTACGCCCAATGGCGATGCAATTCCGTCAGTGCTAACGCCGAGCAGCGACGGCTACAATAAACGGTTTGACAAGTTCGAGCTTACATTTGATGGTAGTCCATATAGTGTCGCGGATCTGACGGCAATCGATTTTTGGAGTATCCCGATGAGTTTGTCAACGTCTCTAAAAGGGGTTGAGAATAGCTTTAAATTGCATGGCCTTGATAAAGGCGTATCAGGAAATGACGTCTATACGGCATTAAAGGGGTTGTCTAACCCAGTACAATCAACTACAACAGCAAATGATATTATAAGCAGTTTTAAAAAAGCCGACCATGTACTTGCTGCGGGTATAGAACAAAACTTAACATCGCCTGCAACCGGTTTAGTGACAAATAGCAGTGGTGATTTTGTGCGTATAATTGGCCCAAATACCTACCCACCATTTGGTGAGCCAAATTCAAACCAAGTGCCTGGGCTACCATTTACGCCTTACAATACGTTTTTAGACTATATCGACTATTTAATAGATAATTTTGGTCCAAATCGCATACCGAAGCAGCACGACAAAATAGGTGATGGGCGGATTGCACATATCAGTGGCGAGTATGGTGGCTCTAACCATGGTAGAGGTAAACTGTATGACAAGCAGTCATATGATGTCTGGGCTCATATCGACCAAAATGGTGATTTGCATTTGACCGGGACGGGTTCTAAAGCGGGTGCCATCGATTTATATGTATCAAAATGGGATCTATTAAATCCAGCGGCCATCTATGGTGGCAGTCCACAGTATGCACTACAAAAAGGAGGCACTAAACACTCGCCTGGCAATGATATTTACGCATGGGTTTTTGGTGATTTTTTTGCGGGTTTAAATATTGGTGCAATTGGCTCGTCGGTCAAAAATGGTGATGATGTGATTGGTGATATGCCGAGTCAGCAATGGTTTAACGATTTGCCAAAAGCAGGTTTATTATTTGATAAACTTTGGCCGAGTTCAGTCACTAACTATTGGAACCAATGGGCCCAAGTATTAAATGGTATGTCAGATGCATATAATTTTGCTTATGCTGAGCGTTTTAGTGCCCCGCAAATATCTATTGCACCCGCGAGCGCTGATACGCTAACACTCACGTTACTGCCGGCGGCGGTTGTTTAAGTAGTTTAGCCAATAACCCACAGGGTAGATGTGTGCCTTGTGGGTTATGACTTTGTGTCTATACTTTTATTTTTTAATCTAAAAAGATCTGATTATGACTGTTGAGCAAAGTTATTTTTTAAAGGGCCGCCATCACTTATTCACGTTGTTGCTATCAAGCATTGGGCTGGTGGCCTGTTCAAAAGCGCCCCCTGTACCTGCGAGTGAGTGTAAACAGGTGGTGGCACATGCCAAAAAAGTATTAAAAGAAAACGCCCCGAGCAGTAGCAAGATGATGAAACAGTGTAAAGCGGCGAGTGACGATGCTCGAGGTTGTGTTATGGCAGCTGATAAACCGGTTAAAATGATGAAATGCGACTTTTAATTAGAATTAAAAGTCGCTTATAAACTTATTCTGTCGGCGCCACTGCTGTGAGTGAAATGCGCGCTTCATCGCTTACAAATTTGCGCCACCACAGCTTGTTTTGATTTTCACTATGTAAGCTAAATACTTGGCCTGGGATTGGCGTATGTAAATTTATGTTGTGTGATTTTGCAGCGCCATAGGCGCGCTCGAGCGGTTCGTACCAAGAATGAAATGCCAGATCAAATGTACCATTATGGATTGGCATCATAATATCGCCACGTAGATCTATATGCGCCTGAATACTTTGTTCTGGGGTCATGTGCACATCAGCCCAATCTTTATCATAGGCACCGGTTTCTATCATAGTTAAATCAAACGGTCCATAGCGCTTGCCAATGTGTTTGAATCCATCAAAGTAGCCTGAGTCACCGCTAAAATAGAGGCTTTCATTGGGAGTTTTAATCACCCATGAGCCCCATAGGGTTTTGTTGCCATCGCTTAATGCTCTACCTGAAAAATGGCGTGTTGGGGTAAAGGCAATTAACGTATCGCCATTATTTTGTTCTTGCCACCAATCGAATTCGTCTATTTGATTTTTTTTCAGCCCCCATTTTACTAAGTCCGCGCCGACACCGAGAGGCACCATAAACTGTGTGTTCATTTTGGCTAGTTCAATAACACTCTGTTTATCCAAATGATCGTAGTGGTTATGAGAAATCAGCACGCGATCGATGGGAGGAAGAGCGGATAGTGAAATAGGTGATTCGTGAAAGCGCTTTGGCCCAAACGATGAAAATGGCGAAGCACGTTCGGCAAATACTGGGTCGAGTAACCAATATTCTCCGTAAACTTTAAGCAGTATTGATGAGTGGCCGAGTTTTATAACATGCAGTTGATTGTTATCGAGCTGCACTAGCTGTGCCTTTGTCAGCATATTGATTGGCAGTTGGGAACTTGGCATCGGGTCGATGCGCTTTTCAGTGATATAGCGACCAATAATCTTTGCAATGTTGCTAAAGCTATTAGCAGGGATCGGTTCAGGGTTGTGAAATTGCCCTTTATAAAATTGACTCGCATTAGGTGTTTGATGACGCGTTTGACTCGCTAAATGGTGGTCCATGGTACAGGCTCCAAACGTTAACATTAGGATCACTAGGCTGATCCACTTAATTATCTTCATGTGTTTATCTCAACAAAGTAAACTACACGGTGTAGTTTCTCATCACTCAAGTAAAAAGTAAACCGTTTAGTGCACTTTTATTTGGTTGACATGTCGTTTATTAATTTAACTGGCTGATAAATATTATTTAAAAAAATAGTTGAGAGGCGTTAGGTAATTCTTATAACCATGAGATACCATTGCATCTTTACGGTACATCACGAGCGTTTATATATGCCATACTTGGTCTTAATCACTGCATTGTGGGCTTTTTCATTCAGTCTTATTGGCGTCTATTTAGCTGGGCAGGTTGATGCTTGGTTTAGTGTATTGCTTCGTGTGGCATTAGCAAGTTGCGTTTTTCTACCATTTATTTTTAAAGTTAAGTTGCCGCGCACGCGTATTTATCAATTAATGGCAATTGGTGCAGTGCAGTTAGGTGTAATGTACGGGTTTTACTATCACTCATTCTTATACTTATCGGTGCCAGAAGTATTGCTTTTTACCGTCATGACACCGCTTTATATTTCAATTTTAAATGATTTACTCGATAAACGGTTCAATTGGCATAATTTGTTAGTTGCGATACTCGCTGTTTTTGGCGCGGTGGCAATCCGCTATCAAGGAGTTGATGGAGAGTTTTTATTTGGGCTTGCGCTTGTGCAAGGGGCGAACCTTTGTTTCGCTATCGGACAAGTGAGTTACAAGCGGGTTATGACAAATAGGACGTTGGCACACCATACCGTGTTTGGTTGGTTTTTTGTTGGTGCATTGATGATTGCTGGGTTGTGCTACGTGTTGTTTGGCAACAGTTCACAGTTGCCAACAACAACTATGCAATGGAGTGTGCTTATTTACCTCGGTCTCATCGCATCTGGGCTTGGCTATTTTGGTTGGAACTATGGTGCGACTAAGGTTGACGTCGGCACGCTTGCAGTTATGAACAATCTACTTATTCCTGCCGGTATTTTTGTCAACCTACTTATTTGGAATCGTGAAGCGGATATACTTCGTTTAAGTCTTGGCACCGGTATTATTGTATTTGCCCTCGTTCTGAATCATTTTTTAAATCGGCGGCGATAAATGTTAAAGGCTTAAAATCAATTCGTTTAATGCGGCAACCGAAAATCCGTCGTCATAAAAATAAACGATGTCACCGTTACCATTAATGACCATGACCCGTGCATTATTTGGCGATTCATTGCCAGTGAATTCTTGTATGGTGTCACCATCTTGATATATCGTGATGACGCCGCCCCACAGCTCTTTTGGAATACCGCGGCGCATGCCGTTGTCAATCATGGTACTGAACATGCGTGGAAAAAGACCGGCAATTGTTGGCAGTTCATAGGCCATAGTATCGACTTGCTTCATATCAAGCCCAATTAGCCAGCGGTCGATATCGAATTGAGAATCTTGCTTATAACCAATTAAAAATATCACGGTGTCACCTTTAACAAATGAGGGGATCTGTGTTCGTTCACCGGAGAGTGTATTGCCAAAGACTATTGGAAAAGGTTGACCAGTTACATTTTTATTTGGATATGTGCTCGTACATCCAACGAGTAAAATGAGTACTACTAGTAATAAATAATTTTTCATGTGTTTTTTTCGTATGCATTTAATAGCGAGTAATACGCGCAACTGATCAAATAGGTTCACATTTAATATCGCTTAGATTAATTATTTGTTTGCTTTAACGTATCCTTAACCGTTGACAGTAAACGCCGGCTTACGGGAGATGCATAATCGTGACTCAGTTGTAATTGGTAGCCTTTATTGGCGCCGCCATGATTTGTTTTTAGTGTTATCACTTCATTTAAATTGACGATGTATGAGCGGTGCACTTTTAAAAAGAAGCTCGGTAGTTTTTCTTCGAGTTGTTTTAGCGAACCAGAATATAGCTTAGTCTCATTGCCTTTTAAGAACAATTCAACATAATCGCCCGCTGCTTGGCAGTAGATGATGTCGGGTATTGACACATATGATTGTTGTCCTGCAGATTGAAGCAAGAGTTTTTGTGGTTTTGCAGCGTGTGAGCGCTGGCTTAGCGTAGATTCTAATTTGGCTATTAACGCTTGGTCTTGTTGCTGCTGTTGCAATGCTTTTTTGGCTTCTTTGGCTTCCAATATAAACAGGTAACCTAAAAAGAGGCCAATAATTATAAAATGAATCAGCTCATGAAAGCGCGCGACACTAACGACTATGGTGATGGTAATTACTAATTGCACGACAAACCATTGTAAAAGTCGTGGTTCACGTGTTTTAAACCAAGCCCATAAAATAAGGTTAAGGCTGACAATCAGCGGAATTAAAATTGCTGCTGTGATTTTAGTGTCAAAGCCAGGTAGCAACAACATGGCAATGACGCTTACCAGCACACTGATATAAACCCAATGAATCGCTCGCCGTTGTAAAATAGTGTATGCGCAATATGTCAGGGCAACATGGCCAAATAAAAATGACAGGGCTGTAATGGCTAACAAGCGAATATCATGAAACGGGTAATTATACGCAAACAAGCCTCGGGTCATTTCGAAAAGTAGTTGCGCGGCTGCAATAATGCACAGGGCACAAAATAGCCGAGCGGTGCTTGGCTTTTGATGGCCAAAGCTGAGCACTAAAAAATAGAGCGCGCCGACCGTAAAGGCACCAAATAAAATGAGTCCAAAAAAGCTGCCCTGTTGTACGTAGCGATTAGCATAGGTGAATTGACCAAAGCCCAAGTAATGAATTGGGTAATCGAGGGAAATCATACTGTGTTGACTCGAAATCAACAACGCCAATTGATTTTGTTTTTCGAGTAACAGTGACTCTGGCAAATAAAACGACGTGTCCATTTTGCCAGGAGTTTCATTTTTACTATCGCTAGGTTGTCCATTGTGCCCAATAAGCGTGTTATTTAAATAGGCACTGCTCGCTACTTTGCCAAACATGAAAAATGCGTACGGCGGTTCAATTTTTTGCCAAGCGGCATTTTTATCAAATTCGAGTAACAGCCACATAGCGCGGTTTTGAGGATCAACCTCTAGCAGCGATTTTGTTTCACATTGGCGGTGAGTGAAAGTGCTTGGTGAAAGCGTTGTATTTACGAACGGACATACTGTGACTGGGTGATCGCTGCTAATTTGCAGTAACGGTTTTGCAATTGCAACATGGATGTTTAGCAATAGCATAAAAAAGAATATTAAAATGTTTATTATTTGCACGTTTTCGCTCAGTACTTAACTCTACCGTTTAACGGAAAATAATGACCGTTTAACTTTTTAGTCAATAAAAACAGCGGCTTTCACCTAAATTAACAAGCATTCACTGCGTTGATGATGTGTTATTGATTTATCTTAATTCGAATTTTAATCAGTTAACAGATGCAAGTATAAAGCAATAAGGTGAGTGTATGTTACAAAAACAATGTCTATTTATTTTAACTCTACTACTTGGCGCAATGTGTTTCGAGTTGTTTGCGCAAACGGTTTATCCATCAGAAAAGCCGATTGTATTTGAAACTAGGTCAGGTGAAAAAACAGACGCATTTTCAGGTTTTATCACGGTGCCTGAAAACCGGGCGAATAGAGAAAGTCGCCAAATCGACGTTCATTATGTTCGATTTCCGGCAACGGGAAAAAGCAAAGGTGCGCCTATTATCTATTTAGCGGGTGGTCCAGGCGGCTCGGGTATTAAAACAGCGCAAATTCCAAATTTTCGTTTTCCGCTGTTTATGGCACTGCGTGAATTTGGCGATGTGATAGCGCTTGATCAACGTGGCACGGGTAAGTCGACAACAACGGAGCGCTGCACATCATCGCAAGTTATTCCGTTAGATAGTGTGGTTAATACGGCTTTATTAAATAAAAAATATCGACAAGCGGCAGCGGAATGCGTGGCGTTTTGGCAGTCACTCGGGGCTGATGTCCTTGGTTACACAACGCGTGAAAGTGTGTCTGATATCGACGCACTAAGAGAACATTTTAAGGCTGACAAAGTATCACTGTGGGGAATTTCTTACGGCAGTCATTTAGCACTTGCTGCGCTTAATCAGTTGCCAGGAAAAATTGACAAAGTCGTTATGGCAAGTGCTGAAGGACTTGATCAAACGGTTAAGTTGCCAAAACAAACTGACTTATATTTTTCGCGATTGCAAGCGGCGATTAATACGCAGCCTAATGCTAAAGCTGCCTACCCTAATATTAATGTGTTGATTAAACGGGTTCATAAAAATCTTGAAAATGCGCCGGTACCCGTTACGTTTACGACCCGCTCTGGAAAGCAGGTTGAGATGTTGTTACAAAAAATGCATATGCAAATCATCGCATCGTATATGATTGCTGATCCGCATCGCGGCGTTAAATCATTGCTGAAAATTTATGATGAACTTGATAAAGGCGAAGTACGTAGTCTCATCCCAGTATTACAACGGGGCTTTTTTTCTAATGAACCTATTTCCTTTAGTTTGATGTCGTTTGCGATGGATATTGCCTCAGGGGTCAGTGAGAAGCGATTGTCAAAAATAGAAAAACAGGCCGAGTCATCGTTGCTTGGATTGGCATTAAACTTTCCAATGCCGCAACTTAATAAGTCGGTTAATGGGCTTGATTTAGGTGAAGGCTTTCGTACCAACCCAGTCAGTGATGTTCCTACTTTGTTGCTTTCAGGCACACTTGATGGCCGCACGTATCTTGATAGTCAACTTGACGCAACACAGGGGCTTAGCAATTTGCAACATATTACGATAGTAAATGGTGGACACAATATTTTTATGGTTTCTCCTGACGTAACCAATAATATTAAACGCTTTTTAGCGGGCAAGCCCCTGACAACAACGCAAATTGAAATAGATTTGCCGCAGTTTGCGAGCGAAAAGTAATACTGTGCCGGCTATATGAAATGGCAATGATATAGCCGGAAAGTATTAATTCAGTAAATCAAAAGTTTTTTGCGAACTCTTGATACTGGTCAAACACATATGTGGCTTGATTTGCAAAGCTTGGCTTTGGTTTTGTCGAGTCACAATAAAGAGCACTTTCGATACCTGCGTTCTCGGCGATTTGAATATCGTGTAAGTAGTCGCCAATGTAGAGTAAACTATCAAGTGGTAGCTGCCAATTGTTAGCGATTTTAAAAATTCCCTGAGGATTCGGTTTGGCGGGTGCATCGTCTCGGGTAATTACAGTGTCGATATGTAGATTATTGTTGAAGCACTTTATTTTTGCAGCACGAGCATTGTTTCGCGTAAGAATTGCAACTGGAATATCGAGCTGATTTAGGCGTGCAATGAAATCAATCGCCCCTGTAATTGCGATGGCGCTGTCGGCTTCATCAAGCTCCATTTGATTGATGATACGGTTAGCTTCTGTTTTTGAGTTTGATGAGAGCGAGTCAACATATGCCAATATATCCTCGTCTGGTGGGCAGTTTATCGCTTGGCGCATTGTTTTAAAGCATAAAGTACAAGTAACGAGTGTGCCATCGAGATCAAAAATGACCCCTTTTATGTGTTTCATAGTCTATTTAACCGAGTGAATGTTCAAAAAACGCCGCCATGGCAAAGTGACAGATAACGACAACCGAGGTAATACGCTCGCGCATCGTGCGGTAATCAGCGCTTAAGTCTTGCCACGCAATACGTTTTTGTAAAAGTAATAAATATACGTAAAGGCCAGCTAACAGTATCAATGCTAATTTAACACTCAAAAATAATCCGAAAGGGATGAGTAGTGTTGGCAAAACAATGAGCCATAACTGCACTGTACTTTGTGGTTTGTTTTGCCACAAGCTGCCACACAAAAAGCTAACAATACAAATGCTATAAACACAGAACAGCTGTGTAATGCGTGCATCGTCGATAAATAAAGAGATGGCCACGAACGCCAGAAATGGAAGGGCGCCTAAGTAGCCTAATTGAGTGTGATTTGCTTGCATAAAAACCTTCATAGTAAAACGGGTTGTACGAACGATAAGTGACGGATGATCACTTTACTTTTATTAAATTCAGCATATTGTGAATATTGCATTGAGCGATTTATATAACATACTCAATATATCAATAACTCATGGCAAAATGTATGTTTACACCAGAAGAAGTGGATTATTTAAAAAAAGAGTTGAGTGTGTTTATCGACAAAGCACAGCAACGAATAGCGCAAGGGGATTTGCAAAACGAACAACGCACCCGCATCGAAAATAAGTTAATTACCACGGTGTCGATTGTTAACAAGCTAACTCATCTGCAGCCGGACGATGAAAAAAAATCGGCATCGGATAAAGTATTGATTGTTGATGATGTGGAATCGATGCGTAAAATTCATCGTCACTATTTTATGGAATGTGGGTTTAAGCATGTTGATTTGGCACCAGATGGATATCGTGCATTTTTAATGATGAAAAAAGCCTATGAAAATGGCTCGGCCTACCAGCTAATCGTGTCAGATTGGGAAATGCCTAAAGTTTCTGGCCTAGAATTGCTAAAAATGACGCGAACTGATGCAGAACTTTGGCGCACGCCGTTCTATTTAATCTCATCATTGAATGATAAAAAACACATTATAAAAGGCATTAACACGGGTGCGACAGGGTATATGGTGAAGCCTGTTAACCAAAAAATGGTGAGCGATAAGTTTAAAGCCTATTTAAGCTAATTTTGTGTAATAACTTGTCATGGTTATTGAGTCGGTTACAGCCATAATATGGGCATCTATTTATTACTAGTGTGAGTGTATGCACTACAGCGAACAACTGAACTTGCTGGTAACACAAAATGTGTCTAAACAGTGGGATTTTGTCATTGACTCGTTAGTCATGGTATTGAATGAGACATTACCGTTTCAGCAACGTATCGAATTTTTTGAAAAAATGGGGTTTCATGCAAGTTTGCTAGTTGATATTTGTCCATCAATGACCTTGGCTGAGTTAAATAAACAATTAAATATATTTTGGTCACAACGCCAGTGGGGACGATGCGATATTTATGAAAAGCAAGAAAGCTTAGTTATCGAGCATTTTGTATCACCGTTAAGCGCGTTATTGCAACCCACTTATGCCTCATATGGCGACGCATTTTTAATCGCTATGTACAGTAATTGGCTGTCGCAGGCGAGTTCGCCATATCAGGGAAATATACAAAAAATGGATATGCAAGAAGTTGATAATACTATCGTTAAATTGAGTTATCAGGTAGTGTAGTGATGAATAAAAAACAACCTTTTAGTAATAAATTAGTTGAGAAAAATGTTGTCATCGTTAACTTTCAAACGAAACAGGTTAACTCTTCAGTAAACGAGCCTGAATCGCTGGCAGAACTGTTTAAACGACAAAAAGTATCGATTGACGATAACAATAAGACCATTCGAAAATAAGGAAACGTTATGCAAACCAATGAAATACCAACGATTGATGTAAACGTAGATATTGCGCAGTTACTGACTGATGCGTGCACGGGAAATTTGCGAGGTGGCACCAAAGTTGATAAAAAAACATATCAAATTACAGATGCCGATGCGTACGTCAGTTATGATGGTAAGGATGGAGCAACCGCTCACGACACAAAACTTTTTGTACCAACCAGCAGTATTGTTCAATTTGTCGCGAATCCTGGCAATTTTCCTTCAAAAGACGGACCTATTGTTAAGTTTGATTACTTTAACGATCCTGCTTTGACGAAAGATGACAAAAATGTCCCCGAAAATATCGATCAATACATAACGAGCAGTGAGCATAATACGGAAGCGAACATTACGATGTGCATTCATTGCCAGGGTGATGATGGTCGACCTTGGTCAATTAGTTGGGATCCAACAATCATCGTTGTTGACCCCGCTGCGATTGATGTAAATGTACAAGTAGCGCAGTTATTGAGTGATGTAAGCTCTGGCAATTTGCGACCAGGAGCTAAGGTTGATAAACAGACTCATACAATCACCTCCGCAGATGAGTACGTTAGTTATGACGGCAGAAATGGTGCGACAACAGAAGGTACAACACTCTCAGTCCCTACAAGTCGTGTTGTTCAATTTGTCGCTCATCCTGCTCATTATCCGTCAGATAACGGACCGATTGTTAAATTTGACTATTTTGAAGACAATGCTCTGACTAAATATGATAAAAATGTACCAGCAAACATCGATCAGTTTATTTCTGCTGGTACAACAAGTACACAAAGCGGTATTACGATGCAAATTCATTGTCAGGATGATAATGGCCGTGTTTGGACGATTAGTTGGGATCCAACCATCATAGTAGTCGATCCGGCAACGTATTTGCTTTAAATTCTTATGTTATCCCAATTTTTTATCGAAATTGGGATAACAATCAGCCTTATGGGTTTTCCGTAAGGCTGGCAAATTTAGCGTGACTCGATAAGTTAATCCATAAGGGCGTTTTCGCAGCTTCTTCTTTTGAATACCCTTTTTCGATGGCTGTATTGAGAGATTGATACGCATCGTCGACCATTCCCAGTGCATCATAGCTTAACGCAATTAAATAGTGCTCAGTATTATTGTGCTCGTTATTAATTTGCTTGATGTAATTAAGCGCTTGCTGTGGCTGATTATTGCGGGCTAAGTAATATGCCAGATGTGCAATGGCTTCACTATCAAGGCTATTAAGCGCAACAGCTTTTTTTGCATGTGTTATCGCAGTGCTATAAGCGTCGGCCGCTTTCGGGTTATTAGAAGCAAAATAGGCATCGCCTAAATTTCCCCACGTGAGGTATTTTTCGTTGTTAATTGCAATGGCCGCGCGATATGACTCAATCGCGCCTGTGTAGTCTTTTAAATAAAATTGCAGTGTACCTAAATTTGAATATCCAATGGCGGTTGGCCTAATTTCATTGGCTTTTTTAGAGTATTGAAGCGCTTGTTCCATTTCTCCTTGAGCGTAATAGCTGGCAGTCAGACCGACATAGGTTATGTAGTTTAATGGGGTTATTTCCGTCATCCTTTGGTAAGTTGCAACGGCTTTTCGGTAGTTTCCTGATTTAAAATAAAAACGACCAAGTTGAGCAAGACCGCGCCAATAATTGGGCACTATTTTGAGTCCGGATAAATAGCTTTGCTCAGCATTTGTGGGCTGTTGTAGTTGTTCGTAGGCTTTTGCTAATTCAAAATAACTGTGTTCTTGATTTGGAAAGCTTGCTATCGCTTGGTTTAACAAGGGTAACGCGTTTGATGCTTGACCTCTGCGAATGAGCGATACGGCTTTAAAGTAATCTAGTTGACTGTGCTTTGGTACAATTTTTTCAATCGTTTTTGTTGTGTCATCCAGTTGCGCAAGCCAAATAATGTCCTTTGTCTGTTGGTATTTACGCAGGTATGAGTGAGCGAGACCAATATGTGCGTCAATGTAGTTTGGCTCGAGTAAAATCGCTTGTTTAAAACTGTCTAGTGCTGTGTCGACGTAATCTTGTTGATCAGAGCGAAACAAGTATCCAATTGCATTGATGTAACTTCGATATGCCCCGTCAAATTGGGTCGATTGCAACGAAATTTGACGACTAGGCCAGTTTAATAAGGTTAATGCCTGTTCAAAAATTATTTCAGTTGCTTGAAAAAGTTGTTTTGCACTGACATTAAATTGGGCCTGATTAAGTTGCAAGCCTGTTGCACCATCGATGAGTGTGATATTGATTAATCGCTTTGAACCTAAGTGTTGAATGCTGCCTGCGACAATAATATCAACGCCAAAACGTTTATGAATTTCGCTGTGGCTGAGATCATTTACTTTTGCGATTTCAGAACTTGGCACAATCCAACTCGCTTGCTCTTGTCGACCGACCTTGCCGAGTTCGTTGCTCAAGGTAACGGCGAGTCCTTGGCTAAATAAGCGAATTTGCGGATCGTCACTAATATTTTGAAAGGGCAGTACTGCAATTCGTTTGTTTTCGACGATATGTGCTTGAATGACTTGTTCGGTTGATGGTGGTAATACAATTGGCTTTAATAGAGAAGCAAAAATAACGAGGCAGATTAAGACTAAACTCGTTTGTTGCAGCTTAGTACGTTTTTGCCACCAGTTAGGTTGTTGCGACAACTGGTTTTTAATTGTGTTTAATACATCAATGACCTGGCTTAGAGGCGGCCGCTGGTCTGGGTTTTTCGACAATAATCCTTCAATAACGTGTTGTAACGCTGCTGGCGTGTATTCAGTTATTTCATCTAACGGCGTCGGCTGTTGTTTGGTAATCTGAACTTTATATTCTGCAATTGACTGTGCTGAAAAAGCGTTTTGTTCACTTAACAACAAGTATAATAAGGTACCGAGTGAAAACAGATCGCTTGCTATATTCGCTGGAGAGCCTAAATAAACTTCAGGGGCAATATAGGCGGGAGTACCCATGAGTGCATTTTGTCTTTCATCTTGGCTAAACAACTTAGATAAACCGAAATCGAGTACTTTTATTTGACCATGTTGATTGACCATAATATTACGCGGTGTGATGTCGCGATGAACAATTTGATGCTGGTGGGCGTAGTCAATTGCTTGGCATAATTGAATTGCGAGTTCTACTTTTTCAAGCAACGAGAGTGAGTTTTGAGATAGGTATTCATTGAGTACGAGTCCATCTACCCATTCCATGACGATAGCGGATTGTGTGTCAGCTTCGCTTATTTCATGGATAGTAACAATATTAGGGTGATTGAGCTTGCAGGCAAGTTTTGCCTCTTGAATCAGTGCGTTTTGTGACTCTTTAGGTGGCACGATTTTGAGTGCAATATCACGTTCCAAAATCGGGTCTTTCGCTTTGAAAATGCTAGCGTTGCCGCCTCTAATTACCGATAAAATCTGAAAGTGTGACAAGCTTTTGATATTTTCAATGGCAACATCAGTGGATGCTATATCGGTGTTTGTAATAACTTGTGTTATTTCTAAATCTAGTTTTGGGCTATCTTTATTACAGCGTGGACAGCGCTCATTTGAGTTGGCGAGTGCTTGGCCGCATTGTAGGCATAAATTCGACATAACTTATTGTTCTTATGTTAAAGTTGACGTTACCTAACGCAATGATGCATAAAATAATAACGATTATTTTTTTTAATACCAAGTATTAAAATGGAGGAATCACTATGGGTTGTTTGAAAAATGCACATTCAGAGCAGTCTATTGTGCTACGGAGTCATCATATCGTCGGGCGCCACCCCGATAGCTCGCACACAGTGATGGCAAATGCGACAGTTTCTCGTTGCCACTGTCTGCTCGAATGGCAGGCTGATGCTTGGTATATTCAAGATATTAGCGCCAATGGAACCTTTATTAATGGTAAACGCGTCGCAAAAAACATAAAGCATCCACTGTCACTATCGGATCAAATACAATTTGGCGATCCATCTAGCGAGGCGTGGCAGGTTACTAATTTGACTAAACCAAGCGCTTTTTTTATGGCATTAGATGGCCACAATAGTGATATTGAAGTTGGACAATACAGCTGCCTTATAAAAGATGAGCAGCATGATGTTATTGTAAGCCAAACACTCTCGGGCCAGTGGTTACTCGAAAAAGAAGGCCATGTTGAAGCCCTGATGCATCAACAACGGATTGAGCTAAATGGCACGTCTTACCTGTTTATAGCACCGGATGAATTAGGTGCAACGCAAACATGTTCATTTAATGAAAATGCGGATGTATGCCTTGATTTAACTGTAAGTCAAAATGAGGAACATGTTGGATTAGTTGCAAACGTCAATGGCCATGTGTTCGATTTAGGGGATCGCACCCATCACTATTTAGTGTTGCTGCTTGCCCGAAAATACCTTGAAGATCAATCTGCGCAGGTTGCTGAAACGGAGCAGGGGTGGGTTGATAAAAGCTTACTGATTAAAGATTCGGGCATGGAAGAAAGCCATATCAATACGCAGTTTTATCGTTTTCGTAAAAAGCTGCTAGAGGCGGCAAAAGGATTAAACTTAAATGTGGATATTATCGAACGTCGTCGCGGTGAAGTTCGTATTAACTGTGATCAAGTGACAATTCAAACAGTGAAGGTGGCTTAGCCGCTATTTAATTGATGTTGTGACTGAGTACGACTGGCTTCAACAAGTTGTTCAAACTGGCTCGCGGTGCCAAGTAAACGTGCTTTAGTTGCTTGCCAGTCTGCGTGATGCGGGCCGAATTGTTGGTGCCAAATTGCACGTTCTTCTGCACTTGGGTTATAAATGGTTGCCCCTAAATTTGTTAGTGAATCCGTACTGTTTTTGTATGCTGTCGCAAATTTTGCTAGTTGTTGGTTAAAGGTAAGAGTGCCTGCTTCGATAACAGCGTGACGCAATGAATTTGGTAGATGGTTGAGCCATGCCGAATTGATTACGTTGACCCAGGCATCAGGCACACTGTTGAGGGTTGTCACTGTACCTATGTGGTGACTTAAATTATTGGGGCCCGCATTGAGCCCGATTATACCAGGGTCAAGAACATGAATATGGCCCATTTGAGCCATACGGGCGACATTAGCCCAAGGCACATCGACAACGTTTGCTTGCGTCATTGAATAAAATTGTTTTAGTACATTACTTGCCGGCACTCGCAAAATTGTGTCGGTAAGGTCCTCGGGCACTTTGATTGTGCGTGTATGTTGTTTGGTCGTCGTAAGTGTGCGAAAGCCAACTAAATAATGAAATAAAATTTGCAGACGTCCCATTTTTTCGATGCTCTCGAGTACGTTTTTACGCCAAAACTCTGACTCAATAAGGTTTAAGTAGTGTTGATTTGAATTTAACCAAAATGGAATATTTAAGATATCGAGGATCGGTAAGGCTCGAGATAAGTTAGAGATAGAAATTAACGCTGCGCTTACTTGTCCGCGATTGACGGCCGCCATAAGGTCGGTTCCTATACCTAAATGCCCTTCGTCGTGCAGTGCGACATAGATTTTTCCCTTGGACAGTGTTTGAACATAGTGCTTAAACTCGTAGTGCATATGCGGGATATCACGGTAATCTTGTGAGGCGTAAGGTGATGCAAAAGTTAACGTGTAATGAGCTGTGCGCTTTATATCGTTATCGTTTGAAAAATCATATAAAATTGGTTGAGTTGATAATGTATTTGCAAACAATGACGAGGGCAACACTGCGCTGCTCGCAAGCATCGCAGATGATCGTATAAAGTGACGGCGAAATCGATTCATTCGCTAAGTATAGCAAAGACTGTAAGGTATCGAGGTATCGCAATTTAAAAAGCTAAACGGGCAAATAACCGCGTTTAGCTTTCGCAAATGTATCAAATATTAAAGTGTATCTAACCAAGCGTGGAAGTCAGCATCCATACTTGTTCCCCAAATTTTGATCACTTTTTGATAGCGAGGATAGTCGCCTCGGCGCACGTGAAACAGCATATCTTCTACTTTGTCGCGCTGGCGTTCCATCATATAGCGTACCGCTAAATAGCCCCAGCGATAAATGCGGTTGGTATCCCAATTTGCACTATTGTTATAAAACAGTTCACTCAGTTGATACGTTTTTTCTTTAGCAAGCTTAATTGCTGCCGGGTTATTTTCCATATGAGCAACGTATTCGCCTAAACCTTCGCCCCACCAAATTAAATAAGGTGGCTCGGCGGCAGGCTCTGGGCAATACTCTGGACCATAATGATTGTCATGTGGCGGCGCGCAATAGTCACCATAGGTATTAAAACGGCCATCTAAATAGTGAACAAATTCGTGGTTTAAATTCCACACTTGGCCATTACGTAGGTAGGCGACATATTCCGCACTATTGTCTTCAAGATGTGGCAAACCTTCAAGATACATACCGCCATTATTAGATGGCACATCAAAATGATCCGTTACGTATTTTACGTAATCGTCACGCCCTGCGTAAATGTTAGCGCGCAGTACATCATTGTTATCATGTAACAGCGGCTTTCCTTCGGTATTAAATAACTTATGAAAACGTGCTTGGGTCTCTAATAACAGCTTGCATGAGTCTGCAATGTTTTGCTCGGTCATACTTTGAAAGCGCAAAACAATGTTGTCGGCACAGTAGTGATTGCTCTTAAGTACACTGTTCACTTGTGCTTCATTACGTACCCATGCTGGAATATAAACCTCGCCTTCTTTAACAATATTACCTGTTGCAAGTTTGACATTTGAATAATCGACTTGCTTTGGCGCTGTCGCTTGACAGCCTGCCGCAAGGCCTGCGGTGAGTAGGGTTACGAGTAGTTTTAGTTTCATTGCTGTATGCCATTTAAATGTATTCAATTGCATACAATATATCAAAATTAATTAAGTGGTCAAACTGCATTGGTTGAATTGACTGTATTCTTGGTATTGTGTAGCTATAAATAAACTACGGAGTGGGTTCGGCTTGTCTTTTGTGTAACTGTGTTTGAGTGGGTAATTATTTTAAAAATTTGAAACCATGACAGTGGTTTTTTGCAATCGGCTTACTGAATTTTTAACGCTTCTGATCTCACGCTATGTATTGAATTATTTAACCCTGTTACCAAGACCATTTTGGTTAATTTTTCGTAAAAGCACGCAATTTATAGAGTAAATAGAACGGCACCTCGCCACCAATTTAGTGAGGTGCCGCATTGTGTTAATTTTTAAACGCGTCGATATCGCCACGACTGACCGGGTAGCCTAAGTGCATCCAACCGAATATACCCTCCCAGAGAACTGCTGTGCGGGTATACCCCTTCGCGCGCAGTTTATTAATGGTGTAGTCAGCTGCGGCGCGCGGGCATGAGCAATAGGCAACGATTTGTACGTCTTTTGGAATACCTGCCACAGTCTCATTTAAATCGGTGTAATAGGGCAATGGCACAGACCCTTCTATATGCGCGGTTTGCCAAACCGAAGTCACGCGTGTATCTAGCAGCACCATACGCTTTTTGGCGACCAACGCATCATTAAGATCTTTTGACATCACATACATGCCGTCTTTTAATTCGAAGTCAGGATCGTCACCTTGTTTATTTATGACGTAATCCTCTGGTTTAGGCAATGATTGTAGAACTGGTTTTTCATCTTTCCAACCGAGTGACTTACTGCGCAAAAATGCAGTAATGCCATTGATTTCGTCACTGCTTAGTTTGTCTTTAAACGGCAGCATGGGAGTGCCTTGACGTCCGTTTTCAATTGCATGACGAATAAACTCATCTGTATTGTGCGCGAGAGCCGATGGGTTAGTAAGTGCTGGTGCATTCACCCCTTGTCCTTTATCACCGTGGCAACTTGCGCATTCTCTTAAATAAGTTCGCTCACCGAGTGCAATGTCTCCATGCACCGGTTTTGTTGAAAACTTAAGGCGATCGTAGCCAGCTTGCTCCCACAGCCAGTAAGTTAAATCCCATGTTTCAGCGAGCGTCATTGGACCGCCAACTTCGTCGAGGTAGCCACCCATTGCAGTGCCTGCACGACCATACTGCATTGGTCTTAAGATTTGGTGTGCAACGCCTGACTCCATTAAGCTTTTACTGCGAAGCGACGGCGCATGATCATTGGCGTGTCCCTCGCGGTTTTTACCGTGACATAGCGCACAATATTTTTGATAATTTTCCTTTGCGACTTCAGTCTGTTGCGCAGTTAATTTACGTGGGGGAGAGATTGTTTCGCGTTCTGCCGCAAGCACTAAAGTGCTAAAAAAGGCGGCAAAAAGCAATGTAATAGACTTAAAATGTGTGACGGTCATTGCAATTCCTATCTGACTTTTTTTAAAGCCTAGCGAGCTAACGGATTCGGTGCAATTTATTTTATGTTTTAGAAACCTTTACTTACAAAAAACATATGCGATTACTGTGGCAAAAGTGCACATCGTTTTTGAGAACTTAATCAAGTTAACTTGATGCGATAAGCAAACTTTAAGCTGTGTTTTAAGTTAATTATACAACTCACTTATTTGCTTATCGCAGCGCGTAATTTAGCGATAAAAACACGCGTTAGGATTACAGTTGTTTGGCAATACTTTGTGCGACAGTTTGCGGCGATATCCAACCACCGCCATTGATACCATCACTGTTGGCGAGTACCAGGATATAACGCTTTTGCTCAGGAAAATACATGCTGTGACTCGCGTAGCCAAATGTTGAACCACTCATAGTGATCACATCGTGTTGCTCATAATTTTCGAGTGAGTAGGTATAACTGCCTCTGGTTTTAGTGCCATTATTTAGCGTAATGGGCGCCAAAAACTTTGTTAAATAAACATCATTCAGTAGCTGCTTATTCATAAGTTGAGTATTAAAACGGGCTAAATCCTTGGTGGTTGAAATGAGGTCGGCTGCGCCATAGGCCCATTGCAAATTTATAAAATCATTTTGTCGTGGCGTATCACCTTGATAGGTATAGCCCGTTGCTTTATTTTTAGTAATTGAAAACGACACTTGCGATGTAGTCGTCATGTTAGCTGGTTTGAAAATATGTTTTGATAAAAACTCGAGGTAACTTGTTTTACTCGTTTTTTCAATAATATCAGCCAGCATGCTATAACCGACATTGCTATATATGATGCGCTCTCCGGGCGCATGTTGCCAGTAGCCGTTTTGAAATTGTGTCATTAAATCTGTTAATGATATCGACTCTTGTAACCGCGTGGTTAAAAATTCAGGGCTGTTGATAGGGTCGACCAAACCCGAAGTATGCGACAGCAAATGCTCAATTGTAATGGTGCCATGCGGCATTTTGATATTCGGGTAAAACTGATTTATTGGGGTATTCAAAGCCAATTTGTCTTGTTGGACTAACAGCAAGGTGGCCACTGCAGTGAATTGTTTAGTTAATGAACCGATTTCAAATATATGATTTGGTGTCATTGTTACATTGTGCTCTAGGTTTGCCAGGCCACTGGCTTGTTTACAACGAATATGACCGTTTTCCGCTATCAATGCTGAGTAGCCAACAGAAACGGGTTTGCTAAAACGATTGAGTTCTTGCAACAATTGCGCATCGCTACAAGCGAATAAGTTGCATGAAATAAGTATTGATGTATAAAGTAATGCTCGAATAATTCTCATATGTTTTCTCTTTTTATATTCGTTTGTTAATGACTTGGGCCGTATACCATATCGGCTTGCTAGCGTGAGTTAGATTACGTGTTGGCTTGTAGAAAAAGCGATACGGGAACCATGATATTGTTCTGATGAAAACTTGATGTTTAATAATTTCAATTGGTTACGTTTTTAGGCTAAGAATTTGGAACGCTTTAAATTAATCGACTTTGATGTTGATGTTGCTCGCTGTGAGATAGTTAAAGATGGTGTTGTCACCTCGGTTGAACCACGCGCAATGGCAGTACTTGCATATTTGGCACGTTTTCCAAAGCAAGTAATCTCTCAAGAAACTTTATTTGAAGCGCTTTGGCCGAACACCGTATTTAGTCCGGGTGCGGTGCAGCGCTGCATTGCACAATTGCGAAAAGCGCTTGGTGACGATGCGCGCAATGCACGATTTATTATCACACATGCAAAACGTGGTTATAGTCTCGATGTCACCCCTGAATTAATTACAAAGCCCGCGGTCTTTAATAAATTCGCGTTGTTTACTGTTGCGGGCGTCCTCCTTGTCGTGATGACGACACTGTTTTTCGTTTGGCACTCAAAACCTTCGGCTAGTAAACCCTTAGGGCAACTCGAACCTTTAACCTCTTCACCACATTATGATTTTTACCCAACTTACAGCCACGATGGCCAATCATTCGCGTTTATTCGTCAAACTCCAGCAACGAATCAAATAATTAAACTTGATACGCCTAGTCAACAACGTACTGTGTTATTGGAAACTGATTATAACGTTCAATCGATTGCCTGGGGTGATGACGCTACACATCTGTATTTTATGGTGCGTGATGCTACAGATGACTGGGTTGGCAAAGTGCATGTTGATACAAAAAAAATGACCCGTTTATTTTCAAACCCTAACAACGGTCATTTTTGGCGACTCTTTGTAAAAAACGACAAAGTCTTTTATGTCAGTGCAGAAGTGCCAATTAATCAAAAACCAGCGACCCAGCTTGCTTATTATGATTTAAATACACAGCGTCACTTTATTTTGTTGCAAAGTAATGAGCAGTTTACGCCGTATCGGGTGGCCTATTTGGCCTCAAGTAATACGTTGGCTATTGCGGGGGAGAGCAGTGCGAACATAGTCGAGTTTCGTTTGTTTGATATACTAAGCGGCAAGTTATCACCCCCGTTTGCAACGTTACCGCTCGGATTCACTGAAATTAGCTGGTTCCCAAGTGGCGAAAAGCTATTAGTGCATCATTTAAATAAGCTCTATTCGCTCAACTTAACCGGAAAATTAGTGCCATTACCGTATACCGGCTATGAACGGATGTTCAATCCGGTCGTATCGCCAATAACGGGTGACATTGTGATGTCGGTCACCCGTTTAGATAGCGATCTCGTTATATACAATACAGAAACAGAGCAGACGCAAGTTATTGTCGATTCAGATGGGGAAGACCATTTGGCGCGATTTTCACCGGAGTCAGATGCGATAGCGTATGTATCATCACGATCTGGTCGCCAGCAAGTATATGTGACTGAGTCTGGTCAAGATAGAATGATTTTTGATAATCCGAATAATTTACCGATATATCGTGCGCCGGTTTGGTCAAAAAGTGGCGAGCACATTGTTTTTGCGTTTGGTAATGAATTGATGCTTTATTCGGATCAGCTAAAAAAACTGATTAAACAACCTATGAGACCAAGCTTTACTGCTGTACTCGATTGGTATTCAGATGGTGATCACTTACTTATTTCAACTAAAGTTGATAACCAAAGCTATTTTGAACGATTGCACATTGCAACGGGAGAACAAACAAGGCTTGTTACATCCGGTGTTAATTTTTCTGCCCGTTTAGATGAATACGACAATCTTGTATTTGTAAAAGGCGATAGGGTACATGCAACAAACTCGCCGTTTAATGGCATGAAGTTGAATACGGATCAAGTGATCCCGATGTCTCAGCAGCTTGTGTATCACCAAATGGGCTTTTTAACAAAACACAACGAGCGCAGTACACGGCAATTTTCAATACCTGAGTCGTTAACGTCGTTAGAAGATGCCCGGGACGGCAATCGATTTTTATTTGTGAGACAAACACGGCAAAGCGCAAACCTCATTGTGTTGAAGTAATCCATTAGTTGGACTTAATTGTGACTGAGCGATATTAAAGGCCCGCATTTGCGGGCCTTTATGGCGGTTAATTTAGTTTCTCATTGACATAATCGTCGACGATTTTAGCGAGCACATCAAGCGGCACTGCGCCATTTTTAAGTACGACATCATGAAATTCAGGTAAATTAAACTTATCGCCTAATTTGGCTTTTGCATTGGCACGGATTTCTAGAATTTTCATCATACCCACTTTATACGCTGTGGCTTGCCCCGGCATAACAATATAGCGCTCTATCTCAGAAACAACATCAGACTCAGGCATACCCGTATTTTTGAGCATGTAGTCGATTGCAAATTCGCGCGTCCAGCGCTTGTGGTGAATACCGGTATCAACAACAAGGCGCACTGCACGAAATAGCTCAGCTTGCAGGCGGCCTACATTATCGAATGGGTCATCTTGGAAACCAAGCTCCCAAGCAACTTGCTCTGCGTATAGCGCCCAGCCCTCAGTGTAGGCCGTAAATGGCGACATGCGTCTAAATAATGGCAATCCTTCTGACTCCATACCGATTGCGATTTGGAAATGGTGGCCGGGGATCCCTTCGTGGTAAGCAAGTGTGCGCATGCCGTATTTAGGTGTTGCTTTGATATCGTATAAATTGGCAAAAAACATACCTGGACGAGAACCATCAATAGCGGGCTGCTGGTAATATGCGCCTGGGGCCGTTTTCTCTTTAAACTCTGGAATACGGCGTACTTTCATCCCCGCTTTAGGGCGAATATTAAATGCACCATCTAGACCCTCATTAATTTCATCTAAGATTTTTTGATAGTCATCGATAATTTGCTGACGCCCTTCGTCTGTATCTGGGTAGTAAAACGATTCATCTGCTTTGAGTGTTTCAATTGCAGGGCTAAATCCTTGTGTTGTATCAAACCCTTCGTTACCTAAAATTTGCAAGATTTCAGTTTGAATACGTGCTACTTCACTTAACCCTGTGTCGTGAATGTAGTCAGCACTATAATCTGTAGTTGTGAAAAACTTCAGTGTATTGGCATACGCTGCATCCCCATTGGGTAGTTTCCAAAACCCATCATCAGTCGTTGATTTGAGTCGTAATTGTTCAAAATAATCAATAAAAAGTTGGTATGCGGGGTGCACAGATTCATTCATTTGCGTTGTTACATCGGCGAGTATTTGCGACATTTGTTCATCAGTGAATGCGCTGTCACCCGACTCGCTCGCTGTTTTTTGTGCCTTTTCCATTTTATCTTTGAGCGATACATACAGAATGTTTTCATCGATAGGTTTGGCGACAAACTGCTTCATTTCATCGAGTACGCGGTCAATCACAAATTGCGGCGGAATAATGCCTTTTTCTTCACGAATTTTTAGGCTCTCTAAGCTTTGTGTAAATTTACGCTTAACTTGCGATAAACGGCTAATATAGTTTTGCGCATCTTCCATTGTGTGCACTTGGTGTTGTGCATCCATAAAACTTGGAAAACCGTTTTGAATACCGAATAACTGGTTAACGGGATAGCTGTGGTAGCGAAACTGCGTACTTTCTTTCGCATAATCAAGTAAGTACAGTGCAATTTCTTTTGACATCAGGTCCGATTTAGATAAATCCGCATCTGCATATTGAGCCACGCCAGCTCTAACTTTTGGCAATAGCTCAAACATTTCATCTGCTTTGGCAACACTTGCATCGTCTAAATCCGCGTTATGCCCTTTAATTCCGAGGCTTTCGAGAAAGCCAAGTGATGTTAGCGTTTCTGGACTGTCAAACGCCATTTGTACCATAGTGCGGTCTACATAGGATTTAAACCGAAACGGTTTATCAGCGTACCATTCATGCGCGATAAATGAGCTGCCCGCGAGGATCAGAATGAGCAGTGCTAACCCCAACCATTTAAATATCTTTTTTATCATTGTTTTTCCTTGATTAATGCCTTGCCATTGAAACTATACAATTTTTTTAAGGAAAGTTAACGATAATTTTACGTTCGAGTATGGGAAAAGAAGACCGGTTATCGGATATCGTAAAAAAGCGCGCAGAGGCAAGCTTGCGCGCATACTGATAATTTAAGCAGTCTCTGCCAAACAAGGGTTAGCAATACTTGGACAGACATCTTTTAATATTTTGCTGGCAAGCGCTTCGTGACAGCCAAAGTCAGTCCATTCTTGAATAATCAACTGTGTATTGTAGCGGGCACAAATGTGCGGTAAAAACGTATCGTGGCAGTCAGATAGCAATTGCAAATATGCTTGTGAGGTACCTGCTTCTGCATCGCGCGCACGTTCTACCATGCGTTGATACGAAATAACCGGATCAGACTTTAAATAAATAACCGCGCTAACTTGTGGATAATCTTCGAGCTTTGCCTGAATATCATAATAGTAGGTGAGGTCTTGCCCATCAGGACGACACGCTTCAGCAAGATTAGCCTGACAAAACACAAGATCAGAAAACAATGAGCGTTCGATGATATAGTGAAACTCAGGGTTTAGGTTTTGACAAATTTCGGCGCGTTTATTGGTTATATAGCGTTGGAATTCGATACGTCGTGTTGGGTCAATCGTAAACGCGCGCAATAGGCGCTGAAATTCAGGATCAGTGTCAACGTCTTCGATAATGAGTTGCCAAGGCTGCTGACTTGTTTTGTTCAGCTCCTCCACCAACTTAGGCAATAAAGTTGATTTTCCGACGCCGATATTGCCTTCAACAGCGATTAAATTAAACGGTTGTTCTACTGACATGACTACCTACTATTTGTCATCAATAATTAAAAACGGCCGATTAGATTAACACAGTGAATTTGTTTTGAGATAGCGGAATTTTGAATATAGCAATTGTTCGGTTAAACAATGAACAGAGTGCTTTTTAATCGAACACTTTTAATGAGAATGAGCGATGCTTAATATTACATCGTATTACATTTGATTAAAAAAACACCGATCGTACGTTAGAATTTAGTAATGTATTTGGTTGGGGTTTTCAATTATGAACCGAGGTGCTCTCATAAGGAAGTGGCTGGTGGTTCCATTAGCAATATGCTTGTTGTTAATGCACTGTTGCCTTATCGCCTCTGAGCACCCAGATTTGTATTCCTCACAGTATTACAAGATACCGTTTAACACGCTTGAACAGCGTCTAGTTGCGCGAATTCAAACAGTTGAAAGCGATATCGTATACCAAGATTTGGCGGCACTTTATATTGTTTATGATAGACACGATAAACTAAAATCATTGATTGAGAGTAAAGTAAGTCAAGAGACACATAGTTTTTACTTGTTTGCCAAAGCCTATGTTCATTATTTAGATGGTCATTATACCCAAGCACAGAGTAATTATGAGCTTGCATACCAGCTTGCACTTGAACCGGGTAGTGTTTCTCTAAAACAACGTAAATGGGTGTTGACTGTGGCACTTTATAAAGCCATTAACGAAGCTTTTTTACAGCGCTACACCACGTCAATAAGGGATTTAAGTGAACTTCGTGAATCGGCGGCGAGTCACGAGTGGCCAATTATGGCCGCGTTCGCTGACAAGTTACTCGGCGATGTTAATTATGAACTGAAAAATTATAATGCGGCACTTGAGCACTATACGCGGGCAAGTGCAGCGTTGCCAAAAGCAACAGTGGTTGCGCAGGCTGTTATGAATATGCATCGTGCTCAGATGATCAATATTAACGGCAATACTCTGCAAGCGCTTTCCATTTTAGATACAAGTATTGAAACCTATTTAGTTTACCAACACACCACCGCCCTTGCCGATGCATACTTGTTGAAGTCGTATTTTTTAACTAAACAAAATAAGCATAAAAAAGCGCTCATTTGGATCGAAAATGCAGTTAAATTGCGCGAAATGTTGGCAGGAAAAGCGTCATTAGCAAATGCTTACACACATTTTTCCGGTGCCTTGTTGGACAATGGAGATATCGCACGGGCGCTCTATTTTGGCGAACAAGCGGTTGAGCTTGCGAATAGTCGTGACGATTTAGCACTGCAATGGGATGCCAATGTCATTTATGCACAAAGCTTGTATGCAAACGGCCAATATAAGTTAGCTTACCAGTTTATGAGTGACGGTGAACGCGCTTTACTTAAAAAGGCGCGCTTCGACATTGTTAACGAGGCGGCGCGGTTAAATAATGACTTTAATTTAAAGTATGAGCAGTTGGAAAACCAAGCTCTCAAAAATGAAAATCAAGTACTTGAAACTGAGCTTTTGCTTCAAGATCAAGTAAAACAACGTCAAGATGAGATGATGATCCTGCTGATACTATCACTCGGTGCGTTATTGAGTATCGTTTTTGTGATGTATTGGCTTTATATAAAAAATAGGCGTTTAGCAACTTTTGATCCGCTAACCAAAATTTATAATCGACGTCGTATTTTTGAATTAGGTGAGCGCGAATTTGCCATGAGTAAGCGCTATGATCACGCGTTATCAGTGCTCATGCTAGACATCGATTATTTTAAACAAGTGAATGATACGTATGGTCATGACGAAGGTGACTATGTGCTTAAGTTCGTCGCTGCATTTTGTCAAGGTCAGTTACGTATTGGCGATTATGTTGGGCGCATCGGTGGTGAAGAGTTTTTGTTTTTACTACCTAATACGGCATTAGAAGACAGTGAAAAATTGGCACAACGCTTGTGCAATGAACTGCATGCTGCATCAATAAACGCAAATCTGCGAGTGCCTAATATTACCGTGAGTATTGGTGCAGCTCAATTAGATGCGCAGTGCAACGAATTAAGTGATTTAGTTAATTGTGCTGATCAGGCTCTTTATTGTGCTAAAGAGTCTGGACGCAATCAAATTAAAGTATATGCCCCGCATCATGTACCAAAAACGGCCGGCTCACTGGCTAGGATCAGTTAGTTTTCAACCTATCTTAAACAAAAATCACATTATCCTCTTTATAAATTGTCGTTATATGTGTAGTTTGTATACATTATTCAATTTAAGGTGTTTCACAGTGAGTAAACTAAAACGAGCTCCGTTTGGCAGCAGCTTTTTCGTTGCCAATATTATGGAGATATTTGAACGCTTAGCCTGGTATGGCTTTTTTACGGTATCGTCGTTATATATGACCAGTCCAATTATACAAGGTGGTATGGGGTTTAATGACGAGCAGCGTGGCTTTTTACAAGGCATCGTACCATTTTTTATCTACTTATTACCTGCCTTGACCGGCGCGCTCGGTGATCGTTATGGTTATCGCCGTATGTTGTTGGTTGCGTTTGCCTTGATGACACCCTGTTACTATTTACTTGGCCAAGTTGACAGCTATGGTATGTTCTTTTTGGCATTTATGGGCGTTGCCGTTGGTGCAGGTATATTTAAACCACTTATCACCGGGACCGTAAGTCATTCAACTGACGACAGCAATCGAAGCTTAGGGTTTGGCATTTTTTATATGATGGTCAATATCGGCGGCTTTATTGGCCCAGTTGTTGCCGGTGTTATGCGTGATACCAGTTGGGACATGGTCTTTATCATGGCGGCGGTTTGGATAGCGATTAACTTTATCCCGGTTACCTTGTTTTATAAAGATCCAACAGCGGCACTGCGCGCAACTGCCAAACCGAAAAGCTTAAAGCAAACCTTCGTCGAAATGAGTGAAGTACTCGGTAACGCTCGCTTTGCGCTGATTGTTTTTCCGATATTAATTGCATTTATGTTACCAGGTTCGAAAGTTATTTCAGAACAAAGTGCGTATGTGTTTATTGCAGTTTGGTTGGTCGTCAATATGGTTTGGAATATGCTTTGTACGCCAACTAATACGCTGTGGTATCGCGAAAAAATTCGTCTAGGTAATAAGCCATTTCTTATTTTAATTCTTATCCTAAGTGGGTTTTGGGCGGTTTATATGCAAATTTTTACCACCTTACCACTGTTCATTCGCGATTATGTTGATAGCAGCGACCTTGTGCGGATGGCATATGGGCTCAGTCCTACATTTGGTGAATTGGCCTCGTTTGTTAATGCTGAACAGTTAACCAATGCGATATCGGCGCTACCGAGCAAATTTGATTATGCTGAAGCGGGTGTGTTACACAAAATCTATTTAGAGCTTGCCAATTACAATGTACGAGTGCCACAAGAAGTAATAGAAAGCACTCTTTTGCAGGGCACAGTAATTAGCACAGAGCACGCAGCGACGATCGCGGCGCAATGGGCACAAGATTATCGTCAATTCAAGCCTGAATATATCGCAGCGGTTAACTTTGGTTCCATCGTATTGTTACAAGTGTTGGTCAGTGCCTTGAGTGCACGGTTTAAAACCTTTTACGTTATTATTGCCGGGACGATGCTATTTGTTGCGAGCTATTTGTTGCTGGCGAGTAGTGAAAGTGGCCAGATTATTGGCGGGGCAATCGCGGTGTGGGCGTTACTTATTTTCTCGATTGGTGAAATGATGGCATCGCCTAAACAAATGGAATATGTCGCAAGTGTAATGCCTAAAGAAAAAGCGGCTATGTATCAAGGTTATCTGTATATGGCATCGGCGATTGGCTTTTTGTTTGCGGGTAAACTCTCAGGCTGGGGCTATAATAAATGGGGGGTTGAGTCGAACCAACCGGGTCATTTTTGGTTGTTCTGTGCGGCAATCGCAACGCTCACTGCGGTTGGTCTGTTTTTATTTAATTATTTTGTCGCTCATAAACTTGAACGAGCGCAAACCGATGCTGCTGCAACGGCCTAGTTAAATTGGTGAATTTGAGGCCCGTCAATCACAATACGGGCCTTTTTTGATCTAGTTTATCGAATAATCTTGAATTTATTTTGATTTGGCATAAGGTTAAGATGACTCAGGATAACGCAAACTAGGGAAAGTAAATGGAAACGTTACAAGTCTATAAGCCAATTAAGGCGCTTATTTTAGTGTGTTTCTGCAGCGTATTTTATCATTACTTAGAACTTGGGCTATTACCCATTCTCTATATGGTAATGCCTTATATTGTTGTGTTTGTACTTGCAAATCAAACATCTTATAACTCACCGCTTAAAATATACAGTCGCGCAATCGCCAGTGTTTTTGTCGCGTTTATCGCATTGGGTTTGATTTTTGGCAGTCATTCCAAAGAGCAATTAGATTTTCCAATCGTGGTTGCCGTTTTATTGCAGTATGGCGCATTAATGCTGGTTGAAGTGGTAATCGCTTTGCTGATTTATGGCGAGTTTGCGAAAGATTAAGGTCCAGGTAATTGGACCAAATTTGCTTACTAAATTGATGCTAGAGTATCGCTTGTTGCTTTAATAGTGCGTTAATCTCATCGACGAAAAACCCATTTACAACGTGATCACCGATTACGATTTTTGGCACTCCTTGGTTGTTAAACGACGCGTAGTTTTTATTGATTATTTCGTTATTTGATTCAATATCATAGTTGGTATATGCAACGCCAGCTTGATCGAGTAACGCGCGCGCCTTATTACAGTATTTGCACCACGATGTTGTGTAAATAACGACTTTATTTGTTGTATTTTCAAAGTGGTGACTGGTATTTGTTTGATAGGATGGCGGCGGGCTCGTAAGCTGGTGATAGGCTTGTTGTCCGTATTTCCCACACAGGTAGCTTGCAACGAGAATTAGCACAAAAAGCGCAATGTTTTTTATTGTATTCATTTGGTAACTCGCTTAAATGTAAAAGGAGCTTGCGATACAAGCTCCAAATAGAGTGGATTAGTTTGGACGGTGTGGGTCGATAGGGCCGCAGTACGCGCGATAATCATCACACGCCCATGAGATCCCTTTGCTACACATATTGAGTAAAATCTTGCAAGTAGGGTAACTATACGCTGACGACGACATACCAAAACCGATACCGATAGCGGCAACTAACGCCATTTTTTTTGCTTTTTTCATTTTTATCTTCCTAATTATTTATATTTATTCCAATTGTTTAGCAAATATGTTGTTTGCTAAATATACAAATAGCATTAATTGTATACATTATTCAATAGGGGTGAGTGAGTTTGTTTCAAAAATAGGTAAAAAGTCTTATTCAAATAATGAGTCGTGAGTTGTTTCACGTCTACGAAATAAATTCTTACACACCCGTAAAACTTATACGTAACTTTTAACTTATTCTTTCGGTCATATAAGGGAATCACGGTATGAAATAAAATAGATGATGGAAAAAAATCGAACGCATTGGTATTTAACTCAGTCAACCGGTCAGTTGATTTATAATTCAAGTTGGCTATTGTTCCCCGCTATCTTTGTTTTGTTTATTTACGATGTTGTTGAAACGTCACTCATTGCATCGCACAGTGAATTATATTTAACCGCATTTGGGTATGCGGTGCCATTAACAACCTTACTCAGTGCGATTGCCATTGCCATTGCTGTGCGCTCAAATGCGGTGCTTGTTAAGCAACCAACAGCCTTTAAACAGCATATTGTGACCCTGGTCATTTTTAGTGTGTTTGTGAGTGCGATGTTAGGCGGGGTATTGTTAATTGCCAAGTCGCTTTATTTGGATTTCTTGGGGTTTGAATCCTACCTCAGTTCGCTTAATGCGCTAGAGCAAGCGCATATAAGTCATAATGTGAATGAGTATCTAGGTTTTAAATTAACGTCATTGATTGCCTTAGTAATTGTATGGCAAATTAGCAGTGTGCTGCGCGTACTCGGTTTTTGTAAGCTTTCTGCGCTGTACTTATTAACTTGGGCGTTAACGAAAATTGCAGCATTGTGGTTCGGTGTACAGCAAAACTCGCTGTATCTGTTGGCGGATATTGGGCAAGTACACTTTTTTGTTGATTGGATATATGCACTGATTGGTTTAGTGGGTATGTTTGTATCCTATAAATTGCCGTTATTGAAGCTTGATTTTAGTGGTATTTTTAAAGATAAGCGCACTGCAATCGTGCTGATTTTACAGCAGCTCATACCCGCTATTTCATTGACATTGATAACCGCTATCGCGAGTCGATTTGATTCTGGGTATGTTGGCGCATTTGCAATTTTATTTCGAATGGAAACGCTGCTGCTGGTATTACCTATGGTATTCACAGCGTCAATACCTGCAGTACTTGGGATAAATTATTGGGCCGGCAAAATGTCACGTTGCCGTTCGTTACTGTTAACGGTGGTGAGCGTTGTGGTTGTTTTACAGAGTGTAATTTCATTATCATTGGTCTTTTTTAAAGAACCGATCATAAGCCTTTTATGTGCAGATTGCAGCCAAGCAAAAATCATTAGTCAGTATTTTTCTTATGTGTCGTGGGTGTATTTTGCGCTTGGCTGTGCACTTATTTATCCGTCATGCCTTAACGCCATCGGACGTTCAACTCAGGCTCTTGCGTTTCTATTTTATCACCGCCTCGTTGTTGTTCCGATTTGTACGTTTTTTGGACTGATGTTTTGGCAGACGAGTGGCTTTATTGGGGCAATAGTCATCGCACATTTGGTTGCTTTTCTCTTTATAGGATTGAGCGTGCGTCGCGCCTTTGGGCTAGAGCGGCAACTAGAGCAACCACACACGAAAGTTGCTCAACCGCTCACGGAGAGTTAAACCAAAATAAGCGTACATAACAACCACAGTAAGGCTGCTAAACTTGCGGCCATTGTTGCGGGTACGAGTTGCGACTTGACATGATCCATTAAATCACAGCCGGTGGTCATCGCACTGAGAATAGTGGTATCTGATATTGGTGAACACTGATCGCCATAAACAGCGCCGTTGAGCACTGTTGCAAAACAGATCATCATATAAGTCAGGATGTTTTCAAGGTTGTGCACCTCTGCTAAGCCAAAGGCCAGCGGCATTGCAAGTGGAAATGCAATGGCATAGGTGCCCCAGCTCGTGCCAGTTGAAAATGCGATTGCCATGGTCATTATTTGTAATACAAACGGCAGTAGCCAAAAAGGCATTTGCTCGCTTAGCAACGAAACCAGATAAAGGCCACCGCCAAGTTCTTTACTTATGCTGCCAAGCGTTACGGCGAACATTAAAATGACTGATGCAACGACCACGCCTTTTAAACCGTTACCAAAGCCATCAAGTACATTGGCCAGTGACATACCGCGAATAAGTGCAATGGTTGCAGCGCTCAATAGTGCAAATGAAAAAGCCCAATTCACCTTAGGAGTGCCTACATAAACAAATGTGCCGACCGCGATTGTTATAAGGCCAAATAATGGCACAGTAAATTCAAATAACCTGGGTGTATAACCTGTTGCAATGGCGCTGTTTTGTAGCTCTGGTGCGCTTAGTGGTTTGGCCCCTGGAGCATCTAATTGACCTGTACTATCAGCTCGTTGTTTAGCATCACGTAATCGTTTACCTGAGAAACGAGTAATATTTAGGCTAAGTAGCAAGGTTCCTAGTACCGCTAAAATACCATAAAAACTGAATGGAATACTGTTAAAGAAAAAGTTTATGCGGTCCGTCTCAGTTGCTAAGAATGCCACACCCGGTACAAAAATTAGCGCTTGTACATAGGCCGGCCAAGCGTTAAAAGCGAGAACACACGCTATGGGTGATGCGGTTGAATCGACTATATAACTCATCTCTTCATGGCTGACTTTTGCTTTATCTGCTAATGGGCGAATCGTAGTTCCAACCAGCGCTGTACTCATGGTACCGCCTTGGAAAAAAAGTACGCCAAGGCACCAAGAAACTAATTTAGCTGAGCGTGGGCCTTTAACAAAATGTGTCGCCATGTACTCGGCAAATGCATTTGCGGCACCTGTTTTAGACCAAACGCCGAGTAACCCGCCGAGCAACCATAAGTACAATAGCAGCAACCCAGCGGTGCCTTCTTTGGCGAGGCTCGGAATAAATACCTCGTCAGTTAAGTCAAAATAACCGAGCATCAATGCACCAACAACGATACCACTGAGCAATGCGGTGATTGGCTCGCGCGTTAGTAGGCACAATATAATGGTTAACAGGGCCGGAAGTAATGAGAGTGCACCGTAGTGGTAGGTGGGGGTAAGAAGTACAAGACTGTTATCAGTTTTAATGACCCATTGTGATGCTAAATCTGCAGGAGGCGGCTGCTTATCAAGTGCGCTTTGACTAAGTGGTGATGACGCGTAGTCAACAGGGTTTTCGATAAGCAGCAATTGGCCTTTATCACGATAGACATAGTGGCCCGATTCAGATTTTTGCGCGACAATGGTTTGAGATTGCTCGACCCATATTTTACTTGCGTATTGGCTAATCAAAAGAGCACATACGGCGCCTAATGCGGCAAAAATAAAGGCAAGATGATGACGATTTAAACGATGCACAGGCGTTCCTCGCGAGTAATTGTTACCCGTAAAATTATAGGGTTATGTTAACAAAATACTTGACTTTATTTCTAATTCCAAGTGTATTAGCAGCTTATTAAGGGCGCATTTTCAAATGGTTTGAATGCGTTCACAGTAGAAATGTAAAAATAAAGGGATTTAAACATGAAAACGATGTTTGCGATTGGTTTATTGTTTAGCACAGTTATGAACGCGGCAAACGCGAATACGATGAGTAAAAAGGACTTTATTTCGGCATCGAAAGTTGAAATCACAAAAACGCTCTGTCGCAGTCAAAAGTTTTTAAATTGCAGCGGTGATAGCGAATCATTGTGTAAAGCACAGTTGAAAAGCGTCATTTTACCCCAGTGTTTACGCTCAAAAACGGGTAACCTGCCAAATTTATTAAACGCAGCACAACTTGAATCAGCAAAACAGGCTTTAGGTCAATGTATTGCAACCCTATACCCAACCTTTAATCACCTCGATCCGAATAAATTTGCCAGCTGCATGGCCAAGTAAAAACTAATTTTATTTAATACTAAAGGCTGGTTTATGGTTTTTTATGTACTATTTTTTAATGGTGTGTAAACCATGCTCGATGTGGCCCGTTGTTGTAAACAGGAAGTGAGAAGTTAAATCGCTTACGGTTTATAAAAATGGGGCATATTTATTATGTATTTTGATGTAAAAAAACGAAAACCACGCACTGTATTTGCGTCATTACTCGCATGCAGTTTTAGTTTATTTTTGGCGACGTCACACGCGTCGTCACCGCTTGAAGACAGCCTCGATTTAGTTGTTAAAACGCAGTCAGCAACGAATGTTGCTTTGTCATGGCAACCCACTTATACGCATTTACCCGATGTGATATATGAAGTCATGCGCGATGAAAAAGTGATTTGCACCACGTCGTTGACCTTCTTTCTCGACCAAGGCGCAATACCAAATACACGACATAGATATCAAATCAAAGCGCTCAGTAAAGGCACAGAATTGCTACAGTTGTCCAATGTGAATCAAACATTAACACTTAAAGATAACCTAAACGATGGCCTGCGCAATGGTTCGATTATTCGCACTGGCATCGCCAATTTAAATTCATCGTGTGGTACTAATTCAGTTAATAACATTGCAGATGAACAGCTTGATGCATGTTTATCGAATACCCTGGCTTTCTATGAGCTAGACAAAGGTCTCGATGATATGCGCGCTTATGTTGCACGCTTGCGTCGTCACGAAAACCGGGAACTGATAGAGCTTGGCCAACGCTTGTTCCATTCAAAAGCGCTGAGTGAAAACTTTGATACTTCGTGTGCATCTTGTCACTCACCTGACATTGGCTGTGGCAGTGATAATATGTCTTTGCCGATAGGAGTCAATGCCCTGGTGCCTGATGTGGTTGGTTTAGAGCGCAGCGATGGTGAGGTTATGCCAAGTGTCGGTCGCAACTCGCCACCAATTTGTAATACAGCATTATGGGTTGATAGCATGTTTTGGGATCAGCGTGTGCGTATTCGTGAGCCCAACCGCGATAGCGAAGTCGGTAAGGTCTCAACTGCGCAAATTGGCACGCCTGAGCGCGACGTCACGCAGATTATGAATTCAGAAATTGACAATACTGATCCACTCAGATTGCTGATTGCCCAAGCGCACTTTCCGGTTACCGCTGCAAGTGAAATGGGCGATCCCAGTAGTTTTGCTTCCCCGCAAGCATATCGTGAGTTTATTGCCAGTCGATTAGATGAAAAATGGCAACCACTTTTTACTAATGCCTATGGCGACCAAACCATTAATTTTATGCGTATTGCCAAAGCGTTGGCCGCGTATCAAGCTTCATTTTTATTTATTGATAACCCGTTTTTCCGTTATTTAGATGGCGATATGACGAGCTTAAATGAGAGTGAGAAACGCGGCGCATTGTTGTTTTATACAAATGCCGCCGGATGTGCCAACTGCCATGATGGTGTAATGTTTACACCGGATAGAACCCGAGGGCCACTCTATCCCCAAATTGGACCCAATGCGGTGGCGGACGGTAATGCTAAAAATCAGTTTAGAATGCCGAGTTTGCTTAATGTTGGCTTGACCGCGCCCTATGGCGACAAAGGGGTATTTGCAACATTGGAGCGGGTCATTACCCATTACTCTGACGTGACTTCATCCCTTGAAAATTTTTACTTTAATGGCGAAACATGCGATTTACCGCAATTTAGCGAACTAAGTGATGAGCAGTGTTTAACGGTTGTCGGCGGTGGCGACGATTTTGTACTGGCATTACAGGCAGAAATTCGCGCAGCCAGTGATCGCGGCGACGATGCCGTGACGCGTAATTTTACTGAGCAAGAAATCGATTATTTAGCGGCTTTTTTACGCAGTTTAACCGATCCGAAAGCGCGCCCGGGCAGCGTTGAAATGAAAACTTTAACACCGCCACACGACGGCGGCCCCGATGGACACCAACTTGACGTTATTAAAGTGAGCGAACCATTACTGCCGCCAAACCCTGAGTAGCTGTAGTGAGTGGCTCGATGGTACATGCTATTGAGCCACTATTTGTTACGTGTTTATAGATCCCCAGCCATAAAACTATTGTATAAATTATTTATTTTTAGTAGTTTCATACAGTGTCTTAGATTTTAAAATATTTGTAATACAAAATACCGACGACTAGGTATTGTTCTTAAATTTGAAAGTAAACGGGTGAAACGAAGTGCGTTTTGTAATGATGTTTTGGTTGATGGGGTTAGCTGGTAACGTATTTGCCTCATGTGATAATCAAAACACGGTCAGTGTGGGAATTGGTACTGAATGGGCTCCCTACCTTATTTTTAAAGAAGACCGCGTTGTCGGTATCGATGCTGATATCACCCGCAATATTTTAAAACGCGCTGGCTTTTGTGCCCATTTTGTCAAAATGCCCTCGTATAAGCGAAGTATAATTCAATTTGAAAAAGGCATTATCGATATTATTCCCGCTGCGAGCTTTAGCGAGCATCGCCAAAAAATAGCACGATTTAGCTTGCCTTATCGCCATGAACGTATGCGTTTATTTACCAAAAAAACGACAACCAACCATTTATCCCTGAGCGAACTGTTTGCTGCCAACCATCGTTTTTCAGTCAATCCAGGCGCGTATTATGGCTTGGAGTTTGAGCAACTTAAAAATATGGCCGACAACCGCCCCTACATCTTTGAAATAAAAAGTGTGATGCAGCGCTTTAAACTGCTTAATTTAGATCGTGTCGACTTTATCGTTGAAGACGAATTAGCAGGGCAATATTACCTCGCAAAACATCAGTTTAATGATATTAAAATGCACCCTTATATGGTTAATAACGATGCGATATATCTGATGCTCAATGAACGCACCTTGAACAACAAAGAGATTGAGCGCATCAATAAGTCAATTCTACATCATCAGTTTGAAGTCGCATCCATCGTTAAAAAATACCTTCAATAATTATGCACCCGTCGTGCTTTTGATTTTCCAAAATAGGAATTTCGGCTGATATACCTTTGCTGCGCCAATTTTTATAGTGACAACTCGTGATTTAGCTTGCCGAGATAAATTATCAAATACCGCTTTTTTTTATATGCGCTCACTGCAGCGCTCTTCTCAACTCAAAGCATTGCCAATAGTGTGCATATCAGCACGCAAAACGCAGAACATGAAGTTGAATTTAAACAATCGACCGTTACGTTTAAGCCTAAAGGGGCGGCCATCAACTTGTCGCTGGATATTTCTGATTCGTTGTTTGTATTCTCTAACGTCGAATTGTGGCAACAAACGCAACAAGTCACCAATCGTTTACGAGGTGAGCTTGATACCCGTGCTTATGGGCTTGGCGTTGGCTATAGCGGACAAAGTGGCTATTTAATGATGCAAGTTGGGCAGTGGCGTGATGACATTGAACTCTACAATACCAATAAACAATTTTTAGCATTGCAACATCATATTGACTCTAAAAATTATGCAATTGAACTAGGACGTGACACCCAGTTTAACAATCTCAATATGAGTTATTCTGTGGCACTGAGCCATTATGAGTGGCAGCAACAGCGTGCCCAATACCAAGGTGACAATGAGCGCTTAAATGTTAAGCGTTCGAGTGATAGTCAGTTTGCCGCCTTTGCTGTGGATGTTTATTATGAGTACCCAATTGACTCAGATTATGAGTTGTTATTCGGCGTACAGTTAGACTGGTTTCAGACTCTTAAACAAAGTGATGTGGCAGTTGACCGCACTAAGTTGTTAGGGTCAAAGTCGTCACGCACGTCAAGCCAAGCGCGCGGTGGCAAAAGCAATGGCGCGTTACAACGGCTTAAAAATGAAAATTACGGCACCGCCCAATTATACGCCATGGTCTTTTTTGACCTCGGATTTAGCCTTGATATGAGTATCAGCCAAGACTTTGCCAGCGACACGCGTGACAACACAGTATCAATCGGTATTGGCTACCAATTCTAAGCACTTGATACCAACTCCGTTAATTCTTTTTACGCATGCGTTTTACCTTCGTTTTATGTTTCAGTTTGACCGCTTGTTTATACTGTTTTCTAAGTGCTTGCTGCTTTTCTTTAGACAGCGATTTAAACTGTTTGTGTGTCTCACGCAGTGCCTTCTTTTTTTCTTTCGGCAATTTTTTAAATGCCTCATAGTTTTGCGACAGTTCTTGTTTTTTTGCATCGCTCAGCGATTGCCAGCGCTGATGCTGAGTTGAAATGCGCTCACGTTGCTCGGGCGACATATTAATCCAGCGCTGCGCTCCTTTGACGAGTTTGTCACGTGTTGCAGTATCGAGTTGTTGCCAATTGGATTTTACGTTTACTAGCACCTGCTGCTGCGCAGAACTGAGCTGTTGCCATTCAGTTGCCAACACGTTGAACGATGCCAGAGTGAGAATAATAAATAGTACTTTAATCATAATGGTGAGACTCCACTTTATGCGGGTCGTTTTTTGACTCTTTAGTTTGTTTCATTTGCTTAGGGTTCACTTTGGTTTTAGCCTGCGTTTTTGTCGCGCTCGTCACATCAAGCGGTGACACAAGCTCGCCGTCAACATCACTGAGCTCGGCAATAAAGAGCAATAGCTCCATTGAAATCGCTTGTTTTTCGTTTTGCGCGGACTTATGAGTTTGAGCTGCCTCGCTGTTCTCTTTTTTTTCTACAGGGTCATTTTTGGCATAGGCAACACCATGGCAAAACAGGTAACTGGCAAAAACAACATAAAATGGCTTATTGCGTGTTTGCATTGTCATTCAACCAAGTTAAAAATTGATAGTCTTCAACCACTGCCAAGTCATGTTGCGGGATCATCACAATACCATTGGCTGCGTTGAGTTCGCCAAGTGGCAAAGGTGCAATTGCCGACACAGGTGACAGCGTATTGACATAAAGTGAACCGACGATCGCAAGGCAACAAAAGGTCAGCGCTAATGAGTTACGCGTGGTCAATCGCCAGCGTTTTGGCGCGCCAGCAAGGGCATTACGCCTTGCATTTGCAAGGGTCTGGGTAACATGGTGACTATGCAGTGATAAACTGGCATTTAAATCGTCAATCACTCTGGCTTCGCTCGTCGATATTACTTTGTTTGTGTCTGTTTCGTTTTTTTCTATTTCGTTTGTATGTGTGTTGTTTTTATTGGTGGTCATGGCTGCTCTCCAATAACTGTTTTAACTTTGCACTTGCGCGCGAAAAGTGTGTTTTAACACTGCCTTCAGAACATTTCATAATTTGTGCCGTTTGCTTAACTGAAAGCCCTTGCCACGCTCTAAGTAAAAAGCATTGTTGCTGTTTAAGTGGCAGATTGTGTAGCACCTGTAAACTTTGTTCACATTTTTGTTGTTTTTCAATTATATGCTCAGGCTCTGTGGTTCGGTCAAAAAACATCGGTGCTGGTAATTCGTCGCTTTCTTGCCAAAACAAAATGATTTTGCGTACTTTTTGTTTTCGGTGCCAATCCACAATTAAGTTTTGCACAATGCGATAAAATAGCGGCACCCATTGGTCCTGAGGCTTGCTAGCGTAATGCGTCACAAAACGGAGCATCGCATCTTGCACGATATCAAGGCTGTCACCTTGGTCGGCAGTGGCCACTATCGCCATTTGAAATGCCTTTCGCTCTACTGTTTTTAAAAAATGTTCCAGGGCCACATTTTGCGACAAAGCGTTTGCCTTTGCGTTGCTATACGATTTATTTCTACTAATAGCCTGCAAGCTTAATCCTGTTTAGTCAACTTCCTCTCTCCAAATAAACGCATCAAACATGTGTTGGTTGACATGGACTCGCTGCAAAATTTAAAAAAATAAATTTATTTAATCCTCGGTCAACCAAACCGAATGGTCGGCGTTTTAGGAAGTGATACAGCATTGAACTTTTATAAAACCAATAACGAGGAAAACAGTATGAAAAAAAATACAACGTCATTGCTACTGACCGGTTTAATTGTGTGCGGCGCAACCATTTCTTGTAATGCCTATGCCAATGAACGCAATAAACGCGGCGCAGACAAGGGGGGAGATAACAAAAAAGCACGCATTGAAGCTAAATTTAATCGGCTGGATAGCGACCAAAGTGGTGATTTAAGCTTTGCTGAAACGATTGCAAAGCAAGTAACAAAAATCGAGCGCCGCTTTAATAAGTTAGACTCGGATCAAAATGCAGAGATCAATCTCGATGAATTTTTGGCAAGTGGCCGTAATGCCCGTGATTTGTCACCGTTTGCACAGGAGATTGTTGCGTGCGTTAGCGCTGAAAAAGAAGATACTGGCAACGAGTTTATTCGTGTACCCAATGAGCTTGATTTTATGTCACCGGTTGATAAGTTTAACGCATTAGACAGTGACACAAGTTTAACGTTGTCACTGACCGAAGTTACAGACTCTGCCACCGAACGCGCTCAAGCACGTTTTGACGAAAATGATAGTGACGCCACTGGCGCCATTGATTTAGACGAATTTACGCATCAGCAGCTAAGCCGCGCAGCAACAAGAAAAGCACTCAAAGACTGCATTAATGACATTGTACTCGACGACGAGTTACTTTAATCCCGCTGATTAGTATTGCGCGCTATCACATTACCCCCTTTGGCGCGTATCCTACACACCTAAATAAAGCTCGCTGATGGATGACCTTAGCGCGCTTTTTTGTTATTACTCACTTGAAATTATTAATCATTTTGATATTTTACGCACTATAAAGTGAGGGAGCATAACTGGCTTGTTGGGTGATGATATGAATGCCATTGGCAATAAGAATCTATTATTGGACAACGCTGACGCCCAAACTGGCATGAGTTAACATAGCTTATAAAGCATTAACGTGATTTAAAAACGCGTTAAATCAAAAACAAAACAGGGATGTCGATGTTACAAACACACCCATTATCGGGCAGCAATAGCGTTGCCTTTATCAATTTATCACGTTTAATTTTTATATTTTCTTTGTTCAATATGAGTGTGTTTGTCAATCAGGCGGTGGCGGCAAGCTTTGATTGTACAAAGGCAGCCACGAAAATAGAAAAGTTGATTTGTAATACCCCTGAACTATCGCAGCTCGATGACGACTTATGGGTGGCTTACAACAATAATATGTTTGATATTTGGGGCCCAGAAGAAGCAGCGTATAAGCAACAGCAGCGCAATTGGCTTAAAACGGTGCGCAATCGCTGTGCCACTATTGACTGTTTGGCTGAGGTTTACCAAGAGCGCCTATGGGCACTCAATGGCACAAAAGAACCGTTACCACTGTTTAGTTTACGCCGAAACCATGATTTTGGTTCTGGGGTGTGCGAGGCTTATTTAAACGTACTTAATAACACACCGAAAGAGGCATTGTTGCCATGTAAACTGCCTGATTTGACCCACTCAAATTTTAGTGCAGTGAAGTTTGAGACGCTGCATGGCGATGAGCTTAAGTTAATGGATCAAAAGTTTTCAGCGCCAAACCCAAATAAGCCGGGTGCGATAACTAAGTGGAAAAATGATTGGCCAGCACATAAACAAGATTATGAGACGGGCTATAACGTTATTGGCGCCGCAACACTGGACCTTGATAGCGACGGACAATTAGACAAAGTATTGAACCATAGTCGACCGGAATATAGTTGTCAGGTGTTTGAGGGGGTATCAGCCACTTATCGAACAATTATATACGAGGAACGCTGGAATAATTTAAATAAGGAAGATCATAAAAAACTCACAAATACATATGGCTATCGGCATCTATTTTATATTGTGAATAATAGTGATGTTAATTTTATTGACAGCAGTGGTCATCTAGTTAATTACAACAACTCGTTTTACATAATTGACCACCATCATTTAAATACTAAAAACATTAAAAACCCGAATGGGGATAAAACGTATGTTACGTTAAGCGTTATCAAGCCTGATTTTCGCACAAAGAACATTTGTAACTATTGGTATAACTACTAACCCTACAGAATACGCGCGATTTTCTATTCGAGATGAAATAAAAAGAGCCCAAGTAGTCTACTTGGGCGTTTTTTAACGGCAGGTAAAACTGAGTTCAACTTGATAGGGGGTGCCCATTGAGTCTTCGGCTATGCCGCCACCGATTGACATGGCTGCACCAACATCATCGACTTTATTTTCGCCAAGTACCCACAGCACTGTGCCTGCGGTTTCAACCGCATTGGCAATGTTTAAATTAGATAAGTACTCGCTTTCGGGCAGGCTGCCGGTGTAGTCAATTGACTCATGATTAACGTAAGCACTGGCTTTTTGTTCACTGCAGTAAAGTTTGGCTTGTCGCCACGCTTCTTTACCGCCGGCGTCGCGAGTTTGTGCACTTAATTTCACGTAATGGTTGCCATCGCTTGCTGGGCGCACATTGTTGTGGTGGGCACAGGCACTTAATAGTGAAACGAACGTAATGCTGATAACGGGTTTAATAAAGCGTTCCATGTGATATCTCTTATCTAAACTGTTTCTTAGTGATACCTTATGTGAAAAAAAGCATATTGTCCGTTAGTTGCTGTAAAAGAATGTAGGAATTTGTAGATAAGCGTTAAAAATGACTAGGCCCAGCTTTGGTATTGTTCTGTTACACACAAATAAAGTGGGCCATGTACTTACAAAAGCGGAGAAGTTTTACAACTGAATACGCTTGGCGGCATCGGCATAGCCATTGGTGGCTAAATAATCTTTAATTTGTTTAATGGCCGCGTCGCCCTCATTAGTATGTTTAGAGATAAATTCGATAAATTGATTGACCTCCTGTTGTTGTCCTTCGACCGCAAAGTAGGCCATTAAGCGCAGTAAATCGTCCTGTTGCGGTGATACTTTAAATCCAAATTCGGCCTCTAATTTGGCATAGTGGGCCATAAAGGGTGTAAAACCGGCTTTTTTAGTCTGACTGTTTGGCTGCCAATGGGCGAAGCGAGCCCGCAGGGCATCAACGAGTGCAATGGCCTTACTCGACTGATGGCCGTAGTTTGGGTACTTTTTGGTAACTAGGTTAAGTGTTTGCTGCTCGCTTAGTTGGGCGGTAAGCTTATCAAATGGCTGTTCCATATGTTCACCTTCATCGGCCAGCGAAATAAATAAAAAACCGTTTAAGGCCTTGGCCGCAGTTGCCAATCGATTAATATAGCCGTCATCGAGTGATGGGCTCACTGTGATGTAATCGTTCGCAAACGTCGTACCATTTAACAAGTATTCAAGCCCCATTCGTCCTGCATTGGAATGCGCGACCAGCATGGCATAGTTGGCACTACGATAATGGGTGTTGATGTAGGGCAGTAGTTCATTGTTTATGTAGTGACGAAATTGGTGACCTTGTTTATTACTTGGGGTGTTGTTTTCAATGGCGCCAGTGGGTGCAAGTTTAGCGCCTTTGCCGTGAATACCCACCACAATAAATTCTGGAATATCACCTTGCAGTGTTGTCAAAATAGCGTTTGTAAGTTGGGTGTCCCACTGACCATGTAGTACATACAATACTGGGTAGTGGCGTTTAGTGTTGCTGTGGTAGCTTTCAGGTAGGTGTACCTCAATAATTTGTTTTTGCTCAAAGTAACGTGAGTTGAGTGAAATTTGCTCTGCGAATAGGGCTGTGGGGCAAAGTAACAATATAAAAGTAAAAAAAAACTTCATAACGGTTTCCATTTCAGTAAAAGAGCCGTTAGCATTTGTTTTACTGATAAAAATGACAACCAAGAAACTCGTTACTTTTTCTTAAGGAAATCTTAAGCGTTGAATAATAACAAAAAAAATGAAAATAGCACGACCTATCTCTATCATGAATTTCGCTTGGATTTTACGCGTTGTCATATTTATCACGGTCAAAATTTAGTTGAACTTGAGCCAAAAGTGATGGCGGTTTTGGCGCTTTTATATCAACATCAAGGCGAGGTGCTCACCCAACAACACATTTTTGATACTGTGTGGCCGGGGCGTATTTTTAATCAAAGTTTAGTGCAGCGCGCGATAACGCTGATCCGAAAAGCCCTTGGTGAAAGTGCAACCAATGCAGCGTATTTAATTACCTATCCCAAGCGCGGCTACAGTTTAAGTAAAGCAAATAGCCAACACGCAATAAGCAATGATAAAAATACGACACAAGCCTCGTTAATAACCAAAATAGCAAGCGGTTTAACAAGGCGTGGGCGTTTTGCTTTTATTGCTTCTGTGCTAATTAGCGTAATCTTCATTACAGTGCTTAGCATGACACAGTTGGCTAATTTTGACGATCATATCGTGTCAGCCAACAATCAACAGAAACAACGCAGCAGCACCCACGCGCCGCTTTCTTTTAGTCACTTGCAACCACTCGCAGTGAGAAGTGAAGACACGTCAAATGCCAGCTATTATGGCTTTGTTGTTGGGGAACATGGCACGTCGGATTTATTTGTTAAACATGATGCGGGGCAATATACCCTGTGGCAAAAAGAACACGAGTTCTCGCCAATTTACAGCTCTCAACATGAAATTAGTTTTGCATTTTGGCTCAATAATAGTCCTGCTGTGGTAATAAAACATGAGCAAGGTGGCTGGCAGGTGGTGTCGCTTAACAATCCGCTAGCGCCGCTTTTTATCAGTGATATGCCGTTTACAAGTGCGCCGCAATGGCACAAAAATTACGTGTATTTCAGTACTGAAAAAGCCCTTTATCGATTTGATCTTAATACACAGTCGCGCGAGTTGTTGCTGCACTTAGCTAATGTACAGCAAATTCGTGACTTTGCGCTTGATCGAAAAAACGACCGTGTGGCAATTTTAAGTGCACTGGGGCAGGGGAAATTTAACGTTAATGTGTATGATTTAGCGCACAATAGCCCAGACCAGTTATTAGTGCGCGACGGCGTATTTCGTTCAATCGATTTTCACCCAAGTGGTACTCACTTATTGCTGAGTGATGCAAAACAGCTGGTGCAACTGGACTTTAATCAAACTTTGGCCGTGTTGCCGTTTGCAACAGATAAACATATTGTTGATGCTCAATATGCCAGCGACGGCGCGATATTATTACAACTGTCACAGGTGGTGAGTGAAATAGCACACTACACCGATAGCAGCGCGAGTGCACCGAACCAGGCAATACGTCATTTCGGCTTAAATTTATTTGCCAGTCAAAATAGAGAAAATCAGCTGCTCTATTTTTCAAATTATCGCGGTGGTGATGCGCTTTATTTAAAAGCTTCCCACAGCGAAAAAAGTGTCAAAGTGGCGGATCTTAATCACCCGCTTAACGGAGTGAGTTGGCATCCTGAAAAGCAACAATACGCTTTTATTGCTAACCAAACCTTGATGCTAGCAAGTCCAAATGAACCGCTTGAAACTAAAGCTCTGGCTCAGTCGGTCTATTTGCGTGACTGGTATCATGGTAGCAATCACTTATTGGTCAATGAACTTGATAATGGCAATCCTTACCCAGCACAATTGGCGTTAGAAAGTGGCACATTAAGGCGTTTAACTGAGCAAAGTGCAAGCTGCGCCACACTTGATGCTAAAGACAACTTATATTACGTGATTGGCAAGCACCTATATGTGCAAAAAAGCGATGGCAGCAAAACCCGTATACACCAATTGACGAGCGGCGATTACGGTGACTTATTTGTCAGTGATCACTATTTGTATGCGTTGACACAGTCACATTTGGGCTATGGTTTTCAAGTGTTTTCGCTTGAGTCGCGAGACTTAGTCGATGAGCAAGTGACCGCTCAGCGCATGTTGGCGGGCGTGACGCTAAGTGATCAATTGTGGTTTTATGACAAGATCACTCGGCTGTCAGAATTTTACCGTTTAAACTAGCGTGGTTGCCCCATTTTGATTATTAGGCACTGAGTGCGCTCGGGGCTTTACCGTAATAGCGAGTAAATTCGCGGCTAAACTGCGCCGCACTTTCGTAACCCACTTGTTGTGCGACTTGTTTTACTTTTAAACCTTGATCTTGTAGCAGCTCTCGGGCTCGGTTAAGACGAATTTTTTTAATGTATTGCATGGGCGAGAGAGAGGTAATTTGCTTAAAGTTGCGATGAAAGGTGGAGCTGCTCATATTCACCATGCCTGCCAATTGGTCAACATCAAAGGTATTTTGGTAATTATTATGCACGTGCTTGAGTACATGCTCGATGCGCGAGAGCAAGGTACTGTGTGAGGCTAATGCAACAAGTGGTGCTGCTTGCGGCCCGGACAAAATATGAAAAAACACTTCTTTGAGTAGCCCTTTACCGATTACATCGCATTGCAGTGGCGAGGTTAAACATGTTGCAAGGCGCTGAATAACGCACGACATACCCTCGGTACAACGGCTTACAAATAACCCTTTGTTGGCATTAACGGGCTGCTTGTCAATTTGTCCGTGTTCGTCGAGCTGGCTAATGAGTTCAAGGATGACTGTCATATCAAAATCGATAATCAGTGATAGTAATGGCAAGTTGTCATCCAGCAAGGTTTCACATTCTGCGGCGAGCGGTATGGTCAGTACTAGGTAGTTATCAGGGTTATAGTCATAAACCACATTATCAAAAAAAATGCGCTTTTTACCTTGTAAGATAATGATAACACCTTGCGCGTAACACAGTGGCACACGACCAATCGGTTGGCTTGCCTTATAAATACCGACGCCTTGTAACGGCGTTTTGTTGTAACCTTCAGTCAGTGGTAATTGAGACAGAATGTGTGCGCTTTGCTGCATTGCATACTCCTAAACAAACAGTGAATGCTAAGATTGTTTAAAATGTAATTTATATACTTGCATCAAGTGTAACTTAGCTGTGTTTGCTTCTCTATTGAAAATATCGTCAGTGAGAGTTTTAGGCATGAAATAACCGTTTTTGCCCATTCTTTTTTTACATTTGTGTCCTAAAATGAATGCAAATTTAAAGAGGGCGAACAAATGCAAAATTTTGATTACTTTAATCCAACCCGTATTGTTTTTGGTCAAGACCGTTTGGCTGAACTAAACCAATTGATCCCAGCAAATGCACGTGTGCTTATTTTATATGGCGGTGGTAGCGTAAAACGTTTTGGTACGCTCGATAAAATAAAAGCGCAATTAGCAGAGCGTGACGTGTTTGAATTTGGCGGAATTGAAGCCAATCCTGAATTTACAACCTTAATGAATGCTGTTGAACTTGTTCAGCGCGAAAAAATAGACTTTTTACTTGCCGTTGGCGGTGGCTCGGTGATGGATGGCACTAAATTTGTGGCATTAGCTGCCGAGCAACAAGAAGCACACGAGCAGATTCTTTTTCACGGTTTTGAGCCTGTGCCGTCGACCTCTGCGATTAAGCTCGGTTGCGTTGTGACCTTGCCTGCAACAGGTTCAGAAATGAATACGTTTGGGGTGATCACGTTTAACCAGCAAAAGTATCCGTTTACGTCACCATTGGTCTATCCACAGTTCTCACTACTTGATCCAGACTTAACGCTCACGCTGCCACAAGAGCAAATCGCCAATGGCGTTGCCGATGCGTTTATTCATGTCATTGAGCAATATTTAACTCAACCTCAAAATGCTAAAGTACAAGACCGTTTTTCTGAAGGGCTATTAAAAACCTTGATTGAAGATGGCCCTGTAACTTACAACGATGGCCAAGACATTGCGGCACGTAAAAACTTTATGTGGTCGGCGACTTCAGCGCTTAATGGCTTAATTGGCGTAGGCGTAATGCAAGATTGGTCAACCCATATGATAGGTCACGAAATGACCGCGATGTTTGGTATTGCGCATGGTCGCACACTCGCCATTGTATTACCGAGCTTATTGCGTGAACGCAAAGAACATAAGCGTGACAAATTACTGCAATATGCTGAGCGTGTATGGGATATCACAAGCGGTAGCGATGACGAAAAAATTGATTTAGCAATCGATAACACCGAGCGTTTTTTCAATTCGCTAGGTATTGTGACTCAGCTTTCGCACTACGGCATTGATGATGAAAAAATCGATACCTTAGTCGGTAATATGGAAAAAATGGGACTGACTCATTTATCAGAAACCGGCGATTTAACCTTAGATATTGTACGTAAAATACTCATCGCTGCTAAATAGCGCATGTGTTTTCTACACATTATGTTTATAGCGCGTTGTTAAGGCGCGCTCGTTGTTGTTTTCGATGTTGTGGTGTTTAACGTGGTTTATCAGTGCAGGAAAAAAGGTCATAAAGAGGTTTTCGAGTTGCTGATAATGAGCGCGTATCTCTGCTTCTGAACCAACAAAATTATTCTCAAATCGCAAGCGCTTGGCAATGTTGTCAAGCGCTGTGCCAACGCCTTCAATGGTGCGGTAACTTTCAAACCAGTCATTTTTACGCATGTGGTAAATCACGTATGCCATTCGCTTGGGCATAAGATGCTGGTTTTCGCCAAGCAGTGTATAGCTTTGCAATTTAAATTGTGTAAACGCGTCGCTATGAAATTGTTGCCAATTTTTAATTAAAAAATGGTCGTAAAGAACATCGAGAATGATGCCAGCAAAGCGTCGTCGTTGGTTTGAAAACAGTGCTTTTGCGGTTCGTTGAATCGCATGCTGATCGGTAAATTTATCAACCAACATATGATTTTCAACCCCGAGTTTAACATCATGAGATACATTGCTTACCTGCCTTAAACCGCCAAAATCCGCCAGTAAATTACCAAAGTGCGAATCGGCCGTGGGTTTTGCAAAATAAAGATGGGCGAGATAGTTCACGCTACTTTCCTGTGTGTTGTTTGTTGCAATATGGCACAGCTGAGCCAACTTATAAAGTCTATAAAATTCGACCTAAGGTAAAAAATGTTTGACATTGTCAGTTGGTTTGCTAAAGTTTTCCATGTCAAAAATATTTAACTTCAAGTTAAGAGGTGTTTACATGGAAGAGAATAAATTAAAATTATTTTTAGATTCGTTGAGTTTTCGTGATTTAACACTTAGCGTTGATTTAGCGGTGACGATTGGTATTTTATATTTTTATATGCAGCAGCTTTTTATGGCAACACCTGAGATGCGCGCTGACGCGAGTTTTATTTCATCGCTGTTATTAAAAGTAATTGTTGTTTCAATTGTTTTATCAATCGCGAGCAGTTTATTACTTGAATTTGTGAGTGATAATGACACGGATAAGCCGCTTGATGAGCGCGAGCAAAAAATTGAGTTATACGGCAATAAAACCGGGCTTTGGATTTTGCAAAGCGGTGTGTGTATTGCGATTTTTCAATATACTGCGGAGGCGCATAATTTTGGCCCAAGTGGCGAGTACACATTACCTTTCTTACCGCTGCATATAATGGTGGTGGCATTTATGGTATCAGAAGTGGCGAATTATGGTACGCAACTTGTTCGCAACCGAATGGGTGCAGTATATGGCTGAACTCACCATTGCAAATAAGATAAAAATGATGCGTTTTATGCATGGCGAAATGACGCAAAAAGAACTGGCCGATCAAGTAGGCGTTACTCGCCAAACCATTATGGCAATTGAAGCGGCCAAGTATTCACCGTCGTTGGAGGTGGCATTTAAAATTGCCGCCGTATTTGATGAGCCACTAGAAGCGGTATTTCAGTATAAAAGTAGCTAGTTGGTTGAGCAATCAGTCAATGTCAATTCAACTAAAACAGATCAAGCCAATTAACCTGAGTTAATTGGCTTTTTAAATTGTTACCTTTTATCGTTTTTACTTGTCGACTTTTTCGCTCAGCGCCAAACTTAAGCTGTTTGCTTCACTAATGATGCGCTCGATAATCACCTCAACCGACTCAATATCGCGGATCACGCCTTGTGATTGACCAATAAATTGCACACCTTGGTCTAAATCACCCTTTATGGTTGCGGCTTCAAGCTTTTCGGTCGCAGCGCCAAATAGCGCGAGTAATTTTATTTTGTCAAATTGGCTTATAAGACCCGCCATAAGTTGCCAAAGCGGCATATTGAATTTTCGCGCGGCGCTAAATGATTTAATAACCGCAACAAAAAAGTTCATTGGCTTTCGGGTGACTTTTTCGGCCATTGGGGTTTTCATAACGCGTGCGTATAGACCATCAAAGTTTTTTGAATAAATAGTATCGCTAACGGCTTTTTCAACCACTGTTTGTTTTACGTTTTGATGCAGCGGGCTTTCTTTTGATGTGGCAAATCGAGATCCCATTGCAACACCATCGGCGCCAAGTGCAAGGGCTGCGACAAGGCCACGACTATCGGCAAAACCACCTGCAGCGATCACTGGAATATCAACGATATCGACGATATTGGGTACTAAACACAGTGACGTTACGTCACCGCCATGAGCGGCTGCTTCGTGACCTGTTACAAGCAGGGCATCGACACCGGATTTTTGCGCTGCCAATGCGTGTTTTTCAGTTACGACAGTTGCGATTACTTTTCCGCCATATTTTTTTGCTCCCTTTACTAACCAATCACCTTTACCAAGAGAAAAATTAATAACCGGGACTTGTTCTTCAAGGGCGACTTTTGCGTTTTCTTTTGCGCCTGGCATCATCAAGGTAATGCCTATACCAAATGGTTTATCTGTCAGTGTGCGTATTTCTGCAATAGCGTCGCGTGCTTGCTGCGCAGAGAGTGGCCCGCTTGCCAGTATACCGAGCCCTCCGGCATTACTGACCGCAGCGACCAACTTGGGCACGGAAATCCAACTCATACCGGGCAATACAATTGGCTTTTCAATGTTAAAGAGTTCTGTAATACGCGTTTTCATAATAGCACTTCAAGTAAACTGGTCAGATGTGTTAAAAGGATAACGATAAATGAGGTCGAATGAAATAGATAACGTGATCATTATCTGTTGTTTTCCTGTTATGTTGACATAATTTTATGGTAACTTTTTGACTTGTATATCATTAGTTACACAACAAGAGAACATTTTTTATGCGCTCCCTATGTTGTTATTTATTTAATGATGTGAATTGGCACTAATTTGCAATCATATTTAAAGGAATAAAAATGAATCTACACGTTGCGGTTACGGTTTTATGTTTATTAGTTACTTGGAATTGTAATGCGCAATTAAATCAAGCTAACAAAGATGTGAGTCAGCTTGATTTAATGGTGGCACAAGCATGTGATAAAAACATTGTGATGCTGGGTGAAGATGCCCATCACGGCAGTGGTAATACGGTATCGGTCAAAGGCGAAATCATTACACGTTTGATTAATCAGTGTGGCTTCTCGGCGGTATTATTTGAAAGTCCAGTGTACGAGTTTTTTGATTATGATAGACAGCGTATGTTGAGCTCATCAACTCGCAAACAGCTCGCTGCGGCCATTGGTGGTTTATGGGCCAATGCGCACCAAATGCAACCTTTGATATCATTTTTACATCAACAAGCGCTCAGTGGTGATTTGTATCTTGGGGGGATAGACGCGCAATTTGGCCGGGGCCAGCCGTTTGCACAAAAAGTATTGCCAAAGCAAGTATCACAGTATTTACCTGGTTCTGAAAAATTAAGCTGTCAAAGGGCGCTGTATCGCTTTTTAAATTGGCAATACGACGATAACCATAAGTATGACAAGGTGGAACAATCCCGTATTGCGAAATGTGTAAATACTATTGTAAATGCACTTGAAAAGTACGATAGCACTAATAGACAAGTGGAATTAGATTTGTTTATGGCACAAAACTTTGCTGTTTACTTATCATTTCGAACAGGTGGCGATTACTTTAATTTACGTGATACCAACATGGCACAAAACATACAATGGCACCTCGATAAATTGCCACAAAAGACGAAAGTCATCATATGGAGCGCCTCGATTCATGTGGCCAAAACACTTAAACCCCTGTATCCAAAGCGTACCTCAATGGCGACCCATCTAACTGAGGGCCTTGATGGTGTAATGAGCATCGGATTTAGTGCACTTGGTGGTGAGTTTGGTCGTTCAAAACAACAAGCTAAGTTAATTCAACCCGCCTTACTTGCCGAGCATGTTTACCAACAACAGCAAGGAAGTTTAATGTATTTAAATAAGCATCAGCTTCAAGAGCTGGGGGCCATTTCAGCCCAGCCGATCCAGTATGGCAAAAAGCACACGGCAGATTGGTCAACACTATTCGATGGTATGATTTTTATTCGTAATGAAGAAGCTTATAGGTTGCTAAAGTAATGTATATCGGTGAATTTTGTAAACTGACTGGCACCAGCACGAAAACAATTCGTTTTTATGAGCAAATTGGTTTACTACCAAAAGCACAGCGCAAAGGCCGTTACCGTGTATATGATAGTCGCTTTGTCGAAACAGTCAGGCAAATACGTATTGCTCAGCAATTAGGTATGAGTTTGAAGCAGATTTGCGAACTGTGCGACGGGGCCAATATGGATTTTGGCTTACCGCGCCATGTCATTGACAATGCGCTAAATAATCAAAAAGAAAAACTTAAGCAAGAGCAAATGCGAATTCAACAACAACTCGATGAAATAAAGCAGATTGAGTCACAATTGAATTGTTCACAATGTATTGACTTTACCCTATAGGACAAAGTGTAAACTTCGGCTGTTAACTTTATTAGGAGCCGACGATGACAGTCACTTATTACCAAAAAATCGTACGTAGTAGCGCGATTTATGATATTGCGTTTACTTTTTTATTGGCCATTCCAGGTCTTGCCGCTTGGAAGCTTGGCTTATTAACTCATCTGCATGTAGAACTTGCGCTCGCAGGTGATTTTCCAAAATTTGATGCGATGCATTTGTTTTTTGTGCACTTACTGGGCGCACTCGTGATCGTTTGGTCATGGTTGAGGATCCGACATCCTCAGCCGCTATTTGGTTTATATGATAGTGTTGCTCGATTTGCGTTTAGCTTTATGATGGCCTACGCGCTTTTTGTTGATAATGGCACTGCACTTATTTGGTTTTTTTTGCTCCCTGAGCTCACTTGGGGCGTGTATCAACTTTATGGCTATAAACGTCTTGCCAAACAGCAAACAGCAGCAAAGGCCTCACTAGCTTAAACCACGTATTTCATTTGGTGTTTTGCCAGTCCATCGCTTAAATGCGCGTCGAAAATTTGTTAGGTCGCTAAAGTTAAGGGCTTGAGCGACTTTTTCGTTTGAATGGCCCAAGGTGGTGATATGAAATAGTGCCATTTGTTGCTGATGCCTGTCTTTGATTTGTTTAAAACTTGTATTATGCGCTTTTAGTTTTCGTTTCAGCGTTGCTGTACTGATATTTAGTTGACTTGCCGTTTGCTCGCAGGATATCTGCGGTGAGCGCTGTACTATTTGCCAAATGCATTGGATAATCCCAATGGGCCGAGGTTGATGTATTAATTTGCGTTGTGCGATACGCCTAAGGATTGGATTTGCACCTAATTGTTTTTGGTTTATTTGGTTGTTTTGTAACGAAATACAAAATAATGGACTGCCAAAGGTAAGTTCAAACTCGATTGCACTATGATACTGCTCAATGTGAGAAGGCTGCTGATAGGGCAGGCTTACAGAAATTCGTAAGTGTGGAAAACGCCATTTTAGCAGTGAACTTATCATGCTGATAACGACTTCACTAAAAAATTGGTCCACGCATTGAGCACTCTGGCTGAGCGCTGGGTTCAAAACGAAATAGGTTGTTTCTCTAGTGTGGTATTGGTTGACAAAATAGTATGGGAACAATGAGAACTGATAGCACAACAGAGTGCGAATACATGTCTGCAAGCTGGTGCTGTTTAAGAGCACTTGTACAGCGTTGTCTTGCTTACCGACCAGTATATTTTGTCCTACCAAAAAGCTTAATTCACCGTTTGGCATAAGCTTTGCGGCATTTTCAATGACAGATTCTAATTGTTTAAACGAGATACAGCGGTTTGGGTTGTCGAGATCTTGATAAAATAATCGCGTTCCACGTAATAAGCGATTAGGGTCGATATTGCGTTGACGCGCAAACTCAACCAAATGCGTTAAAATTTGGTCGCTTGGTAAGCAACTTTCGTGATTTTCGATGAACTGCATTACGCTGCCATCTTTTTTTGTTTAGAGAGTTGATGATTGAGTTTGTTTAAATTATCCGTCACATCAAGTTGTTTATTCGCTACGATACATGTCCAATTCACCTCCGTACGAACAATTTGTTCGTGTTGATAGCTAACATGTTGTTCCAGTAAATTATTTACCTGCTGAGCAATTTGTTTAGCTTGTGTAAATTCGGTTTGTGGAAAAAGTATAATAAACCGGTCTGCAGCATAGCGACAGGCGAGGTCTGACTGGCGAATATTGACTGCGACAATGTTGCCAATGTCACTGAGTAAGTGATTGGCACAGTGGTTGCCAAATTGTCTGTTATAGTGGGAAAACCCTTTGACATCAAATATAGCGAGGCAAAATGGCGTGTTATATTTTTTGAAATGGCTTAGTTCATTCTCAATTTGCCGCTTCATATATTCAGCGGTATATAAGCCTGAAATAAAGTCATATAAGCTGTGCTCTCTGTAAAATCGTTCGCGCTTTTGTAAACTGTGATTTATGAGTGCTTGTTCTTGGTGCCAAAAATATAACGCGAGACTCATCAGCATCATACCAAATACGGCAGGAAAGGCTTCAAGACTGGTTAACCAAGTAATTGAGGCGTTAAAGCGAAAAAATTCATCTAAAAAGTCCAATAGCATCGAGATATGCATGGCACCAATGCCCAAAAATAACAACGTTGTCACTTTTCCTTTTGGGCGGCTTAATAGTGTTGCAATTAACCATGCTAATGTCATTAACGTGATTCCGCCCTCACCCAAGGTATCGAGCCAATTTATTTCAGAAAAATCCTTTGTCGTGCCCATTATGTATGCAAAAGACAATGTGCTCAGCTGAACAGCGAGCAGTAAAATAAAGTAGGTCCAATGTAGTTTTAGGTTGGATAACAACATAAGTTTCTCAGGGTTATTAGCACTGTCTATATAACGCTATCTAAATTTTTATTTTTAAACAGGGTTAGATTAGCTCACTGATGTCGACAAATTTATGACAAAAAAACGGATAACGATTGAAATACTTCCGATTTACGCATGATTACGGATTTTTTGAATTACTTTTTGGGGGTCAATTTAGCTCAAATCCTATTGCATACATGGTCAAAATTGGATTTTGCAGCTCGGTCAAATTTCACTGAAATATTTCTTTAATCTCAGGGCGCTAGGGTAGCGACCTGACCCCTGAGCTGGAATGTAACGAGCACTTTTAGTCGTAACTACATTCCTTATTTGTGCCGCTTTTTATGTTTTAAGTAGATAGTGCACGCATTAAAAGAGAACAAAAATGAAATATAAAACACCGTCATGTTTTAAAAAAACGCAGCTAGCGCTTGCATTAACGACAAGCTTGTTTGCAGCTCAAACTATCGCAAGTACTGTCACAGGACGCATAAGTGACCACAATCAAAAGGTTTATTTTGAAGGCGCTAAAGTAACAATTGAAGAACTTAAAAGAACGGTTGTGTCAAATCGCGATGGTTCATTCCAGTTCACAAACCTTCCCGCAGGGGCATATACCTTATCAGTTTCATATCTTGGAGCACAACCTAAAAAAGTGTCTATTAAAGTCAATGACAGTGGTGTGATTACTCAAAATGTGACGTTAAAAAGTAGTGATACGGTGATTGAGGACATGATTGTTGTAGGCCAACGAGCCGGGCAAGCGGGTGCGCTTAATAGGCAGAAAAATGCGTTAAGTATCAAGTCTATTGTAAGCGCGGATTCGATTGGTCAGTTGCCAGATCAAAATGCTGCTGAAGCATTACAACGATTACCGGGCATGTTTATTCAACGCGATCAAGGTGAAGGTCGATTTGTTGGGATCCGCGGTATCGATCCAAATTTAAATAATGTCACAATAAATGGCGCAAATGTCCCGTCGCCTGAAGCGGGAGTGCGCAGTGTTGCGATGGATGTTATTCCGAGCGAACTGATTCAAAGTTTAGAAGTAAGTAAAACGGTGACACCGGATATGGACGCAAGTGCGGTTGGCGGCTCGATTGACGTCAAAAGTTTAAGCGCGTTTGATAGAAAAGGGCAGAGTTACAGTGCAACAGTTCAAGCCTCTTATAATGAACAGGTGTCAGAATCAAGTCCAAAATTGTCGGCAAGTTTTACGGATATTTTTGAGCTCGATAGCGGCCACCAACTCGGCGTCGCGACTGCGTTTAGCTGGTTTGAACGCAGTTTTGGCTCACATAATGTTGAGACAGATGGTGGTTGGCAGGAACTGAGCATGGACGATGCGCAATCGTCAGACGAAGTGACATTTTTTAGTAGCGAAGAAATTGAGCAACGTCACTATTTAGTGACAAGAGAGAGAATGGGGGCAGCGTTAAACCTAGACTACAAATCGTCTGATTTTAGTCAGTACTATTTTCGAACATTATGGAGCGAATTTTCTGATGATGAGTTTAGATTGCGTAATGAGTATAAGTTTGACAAAGGGAATGTAATTGGCGATTCCATCACGCCGACGAGCGCACAGTTTGTTGATGCAGAAATGGATCGTGACACCAAAGATAGATATGAAGTACAACAGATTTTGTCGCTGGTGTTAGGGGGGGAGAACCAATTTAATGATTGGTTATTTGAATATAACGTCGGCTATTCGAAGTCAAATGAAAAGGAACCAAACCGAATTGATGCTGATTTCACTGCAGAGGGTTTATCACTTGGTTATGCGACGACACATGACGATGTGAGTTTAATGCAAAGTGATATGGCACATAACTTAGCCAACTTTGAGCTGGATGAAATCGTTGCTGAAAATAATAAAACTGAAGACGAAGCGATAAGTGTTAAATTTGATATTACTAAAGATTTAATTGTTGCAAATTATAATGCTCAACTCAAGTTCGGCAGCAAATACTCAAAAAGAGAGAAGTTTAATCGTGTTAATACTACCGTTTATGACGGCGGCTTTGATGATGCGCTTGGGAGCGATTTCAGCGACTTAACACCTGACTATGATATCGGCTTATTTGGACCTGGCTTATCAGCACGTGCTATCGCTGAGTATGTAAACGCAAATATGTCACGATTTGATATCAATCACATCGATAGTGACATAGATAGCTCAGGTCAAAGTTACACAAGTAACGAAGATGTGCTCGCCGCATATGCAATGTTTACCATCGATATTCAAAATTTTAATGTGGTTGCTGGTGTTCGCTATGAACAGACCCAATTTTCAACTAATGGCAATCGAGTTGAATTGCTTGTTGATGAGGTAAATGACACTGAAACAGTCAATATCACTTCTTGGACTGTTGATAAAGACTATGATCATTTATTACCAAGTATAAATGTTCGTTACGATATTAACGATAAGTTAATCACTCGTTTTGCCTATACCAATACCATTGCTCGGCCAACGTTTGGCGACAGTGCGGCTTACCAAATCATAGAAAGTGAAACCACAGATGATGATGGCCAAATTGAGACAGAGCGAAAAGCCGAAGTGGGTAATCCTGAACTTGACCCATTTGAATCAACGAATCTCGATTTTTCAATTGAGTATTACCCAGGCAATATTGGTGTGCTCTCAGCTGGTTTATTTTACAAAGACATTGATAACTTTATTGTTATTGATGACGTGCGAGACAATGGCTTATGGAATGGCTATGAAGAAGTCATTCAGGCGACTAATGGTGGTGCGGCGCAATTGACGGGGGTGGAGCTGGCTTGGACTAAGAATTTCAAAAATGGTCTGATGTTTTCGGCAAATGGTACTTTTGTTGATGCTGACGATAAACTTCCAAATCAGTCGGATACAGTTGCAAACTTAATGGTGGGGTATGAGTCAACCTCTTTCAGCACACGTTTAAGCGCAAGTTATAAAAGTGACGCTTATCAATATGAGATAAATGATGTTGCCGTGACTGAAGATGCACATACTCAACTCGATTTCAGTGCAAATTACTTTATTAACGACACGATGAAATTGTACTTTAATGCCATCAATGTGACTGACGAGCCATACTATTTGTATCACGGTGGACGTCAATACAACCTTCAATATGAAACATACGGCCGTTCGTTTGAATTAGGCTTTACCTTAAACTCATTTTAATTTGCGGTAGCCGCTTGCGAAAGCAAGCGGATTCTTTTATGAAAATTTTTAACTTAGTACTTTTATTAGTTAGTGTGTTGTTTAGTGTAAATGCAAAAACGATTTCATTTATTGCTTTTGGAGACGGCGGTTATCACCCTGATTATCCAAAGCAAAAACACATCGACAAACCAAAAAATGAAGCGCAATTTATCGCTGCCGAAAAAGCTGATTGGTTAGAAGAGCATCGTCCGATGGAAGAATTTGACCACGCTCCGATCTATATCTATCCAGGTACAAATATCGCGACAGAAGATACTGGTGCGAGCTCTGTTGGCAAAGCGATGGCCACATTTTGCCAATCTAACGATTGTCAGTTTGGTATTCAATTAGGCGATAATATTTATCCAGATGGAGCGGATGCGAACGATGGGAAAGATGACCAAAAACGGATGAATGATTTGATCTTAAAACCTTTATTACCATTATTTCAGCAAGATCCCGAGTTAGTTATTTACTCTGCACTTGGCAATCATGATTGGAAAACGTCACGCAAAGGGGTTGCACTTCAAACTGCCTGGATGGCAAAGCAAGCTAACTTTTATATGGATAAACAGGGATATTATTCATTTAAGCAAGGAACACCTGGACAGGACGTTGAGTTTTTTGTGCTCGACACAAACATGCTGTTATCAGGTCAACATTATTATGAAATTCCACTGTCAAACAATGGCGAAGAACAGGGGTTGGCAACAGCGTTGGCAAATGGACAAGCTGAACTGGAGCAAATTGAGCGTCATGAAGAGCCACTCAACGGAGAAGACCACAAACAGTTGGCATGGCTTGCCGAAGGTTTAAGGTCGTCGACAGCAAAATGGAAAATAGTTTATGGACATCATATTTTATGGTCGATTGGAGGCACTAAATATGATGAAGGGCACGTTTTGCGCCGTTTAATTTTACCTGAACTATGTTTGTATGCGGATGCTTACATTGCAGGCCATGAACATGATCTTGAATTACTGAGTGACGATTGTTCTCGGGTGTTACCTGCGAATAATAAGCCGAAACTACCATTAATTATTAGTGGCGCGGCATCGAAAATGCGCGGAGTTCATACACCATTAGCTCATTATCAAGAAAAACGTTATCCAGAGTACGACTTAATATGGAATAAGGCATTTACTTGGGGTTTTGCTCACATCGAATTGAATCATCAAACTGATAAACTTGGTGTGTCATTTTATACAACACCCAATGATAAGAGTGGACGCTTAGTCAAAGAAAAGGCGTTTTATTTTGATCATCGCAGTGATTAGCTTGTAAGTTCTTTTTGCTGTGCCAAAAAACATTTCGGCGAGCAACCAAACCAACGTTTAAATGCGTGATTAAATGATGATTGCTCTTGATAGCCAAGCTCTAGGCTCAGGCGGCTTAAGGGCATGGTCCCAATTGATTGCGCGGCGCGGCGTTTACGTTCATTTTCGAGTAATTGGCCGTAACTTGTCCGCTCATTTTTGAGTTTGCGTTGCAATGAACGTGAACTCATAAAAAGCGCGTTGGCCATTTTTTCTTGACTACAGTGTTTCAGTGAATGCTGAGAGAACAACAGTAATTCGACTTCTTGTTTGATGTTATTTGATGTTGTTATAGTGGCAAGGAGGGCACTAGATTCTTGTTGTAGAGCATTGAAAACATGTTTGTTTTCGTTACTAAACGGATGAGTTAAGTAGGCAGTGGGAAATTCAACGCTGTTGTTTGCTGCATTTATTATAATTTCGCACCGAAAATAATCGGATAAGACGCCGATTTCGCTTGTTGTTAACGGGAAAGTAAACGAAATTCGAATTGGCGCAAGTTGGTCGTTTAGTATTTGCCTTACGGTCACAATCCAAGCAGTGGTGTTTCTAAGCACCATGTGTTTACTGTCTTTTGCATATGGTCGCCATGTGATTTCTGCTATTTTGTTTGTTTGCTTAAAATGGGTTTTGCCAATATTGGCAACTAAAGAGTCAAAACGCATTAAACTGGCAATAGCCTGCGATAAGTTTTCACAACTTTCAACTAGGTAGCCTAATACGCCATATTCTCGCATTTGAATCTGCTTGCCGAGTTCAAAACCAAACAGCGTATTTTGCGCCGCGCTCGCACCTAAATTAAGTAAATCGATATAGCATCGCATCGCTATTCGGCGCTCTTGCGATAGCGCAATAATTTGCTGGCTGAACGAATCGATTTGTTTTTTTTCAACGTTGAGCGCGCTAAGGGTTCGCACGATACTTTGCAAATAATCGGTGGAGACTGAGTGCATACTATGTGTCGCAAAATAACAAAAAAGCTGTCGTATTAGGACAAGATTAAAATTAAAAGTCAACGTAAACTTTTATCATTATGAGATAAACGTGACGAATTTATGCTAGAAATTGAAGCTAAAAAGCAAATTAAAGCGACGCCGTCTCAGCTTTTAGAAACCTTACTTGATCACGATAACTTACATTTGTTTTTTAATGCAAAAATAAAAACGGTACAGCCGCAACAAGATGGTGAAATCAAAGGCGGGCGCGGTTGTATACGCCAAGTTAGTATCTTCTGTATTAAGTTTCGCGAGCAAATTACACAAGCCTCAGCGATGGGTATTCGCTATCGTGTACTCAATGACTTTCCCGTTAAATCGCATTTAGGTCATATTAGATTTGATAAACAAGGCCAGTATACCGAAGTCGCTTACACTATTTCATGCCAGCCTCCCTGGTATTTGCCGACGTTTTTACTTACCGCACTGCTTAAAAACGACATAAATCAGTGTCTAAAAAAACTCGAGGTGTTTTATGCCGCCAGTTGAACTTATTTTGTTGGCGTTGAGTCCGTTATTTGTTATCTGTGTTGCGCTTGAATACATGCGTGCAAAGCAATATTACAAGATTAAAGATAGTTTAAATAACAGTGTGCTTGCGCTTTTGCATCAAGGGGTGGATGCGTTTTGTTTAGTCTTGTTAATGCCGTTTTTTTACTATTTACATCAATATGCTGTGTTTGATATTAAATTGACTTGGTGGACATTACTAATTGGTTTTGTAGTACAAGACTTTCTTTATTATTGGTTTCATCGCGCATCGCATAACATTCATTGGTTTTGGCTCGCTCATGTTGTGCATCATAGCTCGACATATATGAACTTTACGACTGCATTTAGACAGAGTGTACTCTATCCAATCGTCGGTATGTGGTTGTTTTGGTTGCCTTTGATTTTAATTGGTTTTTCACCTGAACTGGTCTTTGCAATCGTTGCGATTAACTTGGCATTTCAATTTTTTGTTCATACCCAAACTATTGGCCATTTAGGATGGATTGAATACATATTTAATACGCCAACCCATCACCGCATTCATCACGCAATTAATAAACCGTATATCGACAAAAACTATGGCGGTGTATTGATTATTTGGGACAGACTATTTGGCACATTTGCGCCATATCAAGCTGAGATTAAAATTCGCTATGGCATTATTGGAACTTTGCCTAAGGATAACCCGCTAAGTACGAACTTTTCACCTGTAAAACAGCTTGTCAGAAAGCTTAAACAACGAAACGGAATGAAACAAAAGCTAAAAGTATTATTTGGTTATCCCAACGATAGTTAATCAAATTGAAGTTGCTTGTATTTATTGACGATATTGGCCACTGTATTATCGTTTTTAAGTATTTTAATTGCGGTATTAAGGCGCGGTAACAGGTGTCTCTTTTGTTTGTTGAGGCGTATACGCAATTGGCCTTGCGTATGTAAGTAATCAAACTTAATGCCGACACCTTCTTTTTTAGACCAGTAGCGGGCGGGTAAATCACCAATAAGAATACGTTTTACTCGCCCTTTTTTAAGAGCCAGAATGAGTTCTCGTTCTGATTTAAAATCGATACGGTTAAACAGTGCGTCATCGTAGTAATAATAGCCACGTACCGTACCAATATTTTTACCGACAATCGAGTTGGTTGAGGGCGTGTTTTGTAATGAAACAATGTATTCTTTGATCTCAAAAACCGCATCTGACATTACAAAATACGGCCCAACATCTTGGTTAGGAAACCATTCTTTGCAAACAAGATCAAAATCAAGCTCACCACTTATCAATGCTGAATTGGTGCGCTTTGGTGGTAGTTTTACTTCTTTGCCAACAATATTTGCTTGAATTAATAACTTTGGTACGAGTTCTGCGAGAATACCAGGCTCATACTCGTTTGGAATATAATAAGGCACCCAACTATTTGAGCCCGAGAAGTCGTACGTTAATTGAGCTGGGCTATTGTCGGCATAGCAATAGTTAATGACGATACAAAATAGAAAAAAAATTCTTCGCAATGCAAACTCCATAAACGACTTCTAATTGTAAGTATAAAAAATTATCCCTGTTGCACAATAAATAACGAGAAACTTTTATTGTCTATTAAATCGGTGTCGTTACGCCCGTTTACATAGAGTGAATTTATATAATTGAATTTTTAAGAACAATACGATAGCGTAGCATTTAATTATAATACTGATAGTTATTTTCATTATCATAAACTAATAAGGGACTTTTATGAGATTAGTAGCGTTGGCACTTGCGTTGTTTTCGGGCTTAAGTGCTGCACAAGAGTATGAGACTTCGGTTGGATTTGGTCATCAATATGGCGGGGCATTGGGGGCAAAATTAGCGTATACAACGGATAGCACAAAAGTGTTCGGCTCAATCGGATTAATTGGCGCTGCTGCAGGCTTTCAAAGCGTCTTGGGCGAAGATACTCGCCACGCCTTTGGTATGGTGGTCGGCAGTGAAGTATCACAAAGTGAAGACGGCTTCTTTTTTGTTACTTACGACTATCATTTTGATGGATTTATGCAAAAAGGTTGGTTGCTAGGCACGGGTGTTGGCGTAACTCGCCAAGATGAAAGTGGTTTGTTTGGTGACACTGGTGACGTAGAAACATCCATGGCAATGACACTGACATTGGCATATAAATTTTAATGTCTGTGGCGTAATGGATATCCATTACGCCACAAAAGTAAACTGTGTATTGAGTTCGTGACCAGCCTAAATCTATGACCGTTTCGCGAATTCTTTTATTACACGACCTATTTTTTGGGAACTTGCAACAACATTTTAATAGGCTGATTTTTTTTAAATTAGTTTACTTTTTTCCTATTTACTTCCTAAAAAAAGTTATTAAATATAAGCTCATATGTTGGTGGTATTTTATAATTAGGAGGTCACAATTTGGAATTAATAGCTGCTGTCGTGCTATTTGCAATTTCGACCACCCTGACACCAGGCCCTAATAATGTGATGATTATGACATCGGGCTTAAATTATGGCTTCAATCGAAGTCTACCGCACTTTATGGGGATCTGTGTCGGCTTTCCGATAATGGTGCTTTGTGTCGGTGTAGGTGCCGGGGCCGTGTTTCAGCGCTATCCAATTATTCATGAAGTCATTAAACTAGTCGGTGTTGTTTACCTTATCTATTTAGCATGGCAAATAGCAAATTCTTCTCTAACTAAACTAACTAGCCAGTCGGCACCGCTCACATTTTGGCAGTCAGCGCTTTTTCAATGGGTCAATCCTAAAGCATGGGTTATGGCAATGGGCGCTATTGCCGCGTTTACCTTGCCAAACAATCCTATGCTTTGGCAAGTCACAGTGATTGCGTTCATATTTTTGTTGGTTGCTTTTCCATGTGTTGGAATATGGCTAATATTTGGCATTAAGTTGCAGCAAGTGTTTACAAATACTCAATCTCAGCGAGTTTTTAATTGGTTGATGGCGTCGCTACTCGTGGTGTCTATTTTGCCTACTGTATTTGAGTTAGTCACTGTGGTTAGTTAAGGTCAGCCCGTAAGCTGACCTTTAGGTTGAAATGTGTTTAGGTACTAAACAGTAAAGCGAGAGACATCCTGTTTCATTTGTTTCGCATCGAGCTCGAGGTGTTCACAGTTTTTACAGGTCTCGCGCGAATCAATATAAAGCTGCTCCGCTGAAACTGAAATATTGGTCGTCGCAGCTTCAACTTCTTTTACTGTATACATTTGTTCTTGAGTCGCTCCGGCTATCTGTATAACGCGGTCGCGAATTGAGTCAAGCGAGCGTTTATTATTAATCATACTTTGTTTGGCAGAATCAATCGCTTCTTCCATTTGATTGCCAAGGTCTAAACTTTTAGTCATTGCTGATTCAGAATCAGCCACTTGTTTTTGTAATGATTGAATTGTCTGTGAAATCTCGATGGTTGAGGTTTGTGTGCGCTTTGCAAGTGTGCGCACTTCGTCAGCAACAACTGCAAATCCGCGTCCAGATTCTCCGGCACGAGCCGCTTCTATCGCCGCATTTAAAGCGAGCAAATTGGTTTGCTCAGTAATTTCGCTGATCACACTCGTTACTTTCTCGATACTTTTACTTGAAGCAATGAGCTGTTGCATTAACCCACTGGTTTCGTCTATATGGGTTTTTAATTCATTCATTCGTTCACAGGTGCTTGTCATCACTAATGAACCCTGGTCCATATTTTCTTCCGCATTTTGCACGCTTTGCTCTACTTCTGAGCTATTTTGCGCAATAAGTTCAACGGCTTTTGCCAACTCCGATACCGCATTTTTAACCGATAACGTGTTGTTTTTTTGATCTTCTATAGCATGTTGTGAGCGCTTGCTGAGCTCCGCTGATTGGTGCGCACTTATCTCCACTTCATTCCCTTTTTGTTTGATTTCTCGAACAATATCAGCGGTCGTATCGATGAATTCATTTACGCTATCGGTAAATTGTGTCACTTCGTCATGACCTTCCAGATCGATATGTTGTGTCAGATCTCCATTACCGTGACTAATATCTGCCATTTTTAAGTTAGCAGTATGGAGTCGTTTGATTATACGGTATGTTTGCCACAATAAAATTGATGCGATGATGAGTGTGATTACTGTTGAAAGCGAAATACTCTGCTTTTTACTTTGGCTCAGGGTGTCGCCTACTTGGTTGTTTATATCTGAACTTAACGCATTGAGTTTTGTTTCTACTTGATGAATACTGCTACGCAGCTTACCGCGTAAACCGAGCTCTTCATTGAGCCCTCTTAATTTTAACGCATTGGCGAGGTTGGCTGCGGCTTTCTCAAAATCAACTAATGCCAACGATGCGGTTGATGTATGGTTGGTTAAATAAGATCTTACCGAAACTAAGTTTTGTTCCGCTTGCTGTTTAATGGATAAATCGAGGCTGGTTTGAAAGTCGTTTTCAAGTAGAACTAAGCGAACCGTTGAACTTATTGCTCTGGTATCACCAGTATCAATAACTTGGTTTTTGAGAGCTAACTCGGCTTGATTAAATACTTGGCGAAGACCGGTCTCTTTATTTAAACCGATTTCGATATCAAGTTTGACCAGCTCATTGAAACTGGATTGATAGTCGTCAACCAATATCAGTGATTCGTGCAGTTTTTGTTGTAAATCGGGTGCATCATTAAGGCGACGTTTTAGGTTCATCATGTTCGATTTGATTTGTGTTATGCGTTTTTCGAACTTATCGTGATACTTTAAATTTTTACGAAGTAAAAAGTCTTTTTCATGGCGCCTTAACATTAGTAAATTGTGACTCACATCTTTACTCAAAGACAGTTGTTCACCGAGTTCTGCGATTCGCTCAGAAGTATACCAGTTAAGGCTTGCCATAATCGCCATCGCAGCGATGATAAGCCCTGAAAGAGTTGTAAAAGATCGTTTAATAGACATGAAACCTCCTTGTTCGAAAAGTCATTCCATTAATGTGATTAATAATTAATCAGGCAACAGGGTAAGCCTAGTCAGGAGATTTTATTTTTGCCATAAAAATGTCATAAAATGCGATGAGAAAATCTCAAGACCATATAACTAATTAATAATTATGGTTTTATATGTTGCGCAGTGTTGTAATAAATTGTTAACAATAGGCGTAAGGAGCATAAAAACCGTTATGCTCTCGAAGTAGAAGATACTAATCAGCGTTAGTTGTTTTTTAACTGAAATTTATATTAGATACGCCGCGCATAAATCGTGAACAGTGATGCACTGAAAAACATAAACAAACTATAGATACTAGGCGCGATAGACATTTGTGTACTTTGTAGCAGGCTTGATGTAACAAGTAATGCGAGAGTTCCGTTTTGTAGACCCACCTCTAAGGTAATTGTTTTTGCTTGTGCTTGGTTGTTTAAAGCCCATCTTCCGACAAAGTAACCGAGTGCCATAGTTACAACATTGAGTAATATAGCACTTGGGCCAGCGAGCACTGTAAACTCAATTAGCTGGTTGCCTAATTTAATGCAAATACTGATTATCACGAGAATAAGCACGGCAATCGAAAACCAGCTGATAAAGGGTTGAACGCGTTTGGCAAATGTATGCCATTTAGCGTTAATCCACATGCCAACAAGTACAGGGAACACGGTAATAATCATTAACTTAAGCCAAGTTGCTAATATTGGCAATTCAAATGATTCGTTCGCAATACCATAATAGTTCATTGCCCACACTGCGAGTAGTGGAATTGTAAAGGGTGTAATGAAACCAATAACAGCGGTGAGAGAAATCGATAATCCGAGATCTGCTTTTGCTAAGTAGCTATAGAGGTTTGATGTCGTCCCGCCAGGGCACAGGGCAAGTATAAATAAGCCAACCGCTAATTCACCACTTAGGTCGGTTAATGCGATTACCGCAAGCGCTGCTATTGGGAGTACTATCATTTGACATAGCGCGCCGATTAAAAAGCTTTTTGGTTCTTTTGCAACTCGGATAAAGTCTGCCTTCGTTAAATTTAGGCCGACACCCATCATGATCAATATGAGTGCAATAGGCAGTCCCACTTGCAGTAAGGTTTGTGGCATAGTGAACGATTCCTAATTTATTGTTCTAATAGATATTGTTGTCACTGGCTCATTATATATAACACATAATCTAGGCCGCAGGTGAAATTAATTAAATGAATCTTTTTTAACATTATGGTGCTAATTCAGAGGAAGTTCATGTTGTAACGAGTAGGGTATTCATTTAATTGAGTGAGGATATTATGTTACTTGTTTTTATGGTGAGCGCTCTGTTGGGCATGCTGGCTTATTTTATATTTGGTTATGCAACGGGGGTAGGTGGGTTAATTTTATTATCCGGTATGATTGCCTTGCGTCTGGTTAAGCAAAATAGGTTTTCTAACAACAAACTTAACGGGTAACGAACGGCGTTTGAGAGCCGTTCGTATAACGTGACGGTTACGAATTAAGCAAAACTTCTAAGTCTTCAGAGCCGCCGATATGTTGCCCGCCAATAAATATTTGTGGCACCGTATCGCGCCCAGACATGGCTTTTAAACTTGTCGATGACGCGTCTTTACCGATCACAATCTCTTCAAACTGCATATTGTGTTTGGCTAATAATCGTTTAGCATTTTGGCAGTACGGGCAATTTGGTTTAGTAAACAACGCCACCGCTTTTGGTTTCACTGCCTCTGGGTTAATGTAATCGAGCATGGTATCGGCATCTGATACTTCAAATGGGTCGCCATCGACTTCGGGTTCAATAAACATTTTTTCAATCACACCGTCTTTCACTAACATCGAATAGCGCCAGCTGCGTTTGCCAAAACCAATCTTGCTTTTGTCAACGAGCATACCCATACCATGGGTGAATTCACCTGTACCATCTGGAATGAGTCGAATATGTTGCGCTTCTTGATCTTTCTCCCATGCGCTCATTACAAAGCTATCGTTTACTGAAAAGCATAAAATGTCGTCAACACCGCTGGCTTTAAAGGTACTTGCTAATTCGTTAAAGCGCGGCAGGTGAGTGGATGAGCATGTTGGTGTAAATGCACCCGGTAGTGAAAATACGACAACGGTTTTACCTTTAAATAAATCATCGGTTGTGACGTTTTGCCATTGATTGTTTGCAAAAATAGGTAACGTGACTTGAGGTACTTTTTGACCGGAAATATCTTTTAACATACTGGACCTATGGATTAATAATAAATTAGATGCGTTGCAGTATGGCAAAGAGAGGGCTATTTATCTAATAAATAAAAATGGTTAGTTTGTTCGGTTTTATAGATTGGATAGGTTTGGGTGATTTGATTTTTAGATTTATAACGTCAACTAATTGTGCATAAATTGCTGTTGGTAGTACAACTCAAATTCAGCAGAGTTACTTGCTTCGCGCCACCAAGTTGTTGCGGCGAGTTTAAACTCAGGTGTATTTTTAATCTCGCGCAAAATAACGTTAATTTTGTTTATTACTGTTTTACCCCAGCTATTTTTGGGACATGCAATGTGGCCGTAATTAAATGGCGACACACCTTGAATATTAAATGTTTTGAATTGTGCTTTCGTCTCTGGGTATTGGCTAAGGTAGTATGACAATTCAAATGGATACACTATGGTGAAGTCGATGCGGTTAAGGTTGATCATATGAAAGGTTGCTGTTAGGTCTGTATGGGTCATTAAGTGCATGTGTGTTTGCGCTTTATGATTTGCCAGCGCTGTATCGATGACTTGGGAATAAGAGCGATTTTTTACCAAACTAAAAGAGTGTTTATTGGCATTTAACACGGCATTTAAGTCAATCTCATTGTTTTGTGCATAGGTCTCTAGAATACCTGAGCGGGCAACCAGTCGATTACTAGGACTGACAATTGCCGCATCAGAAAAATACATGAATTGATTGCGCTGCTTGGTTTTGTAAAGTGCCGGGTGACAGACGTTTTTTTGCGCGCGAATATCAGAAATGGCGCGGCTGACCGATGTCATCGGCATTTCGTGTTGGAATTCGGGCATACGGGCAATAATGAGTTGCAGTACTTTTTGCACAAAGCCATTGCCTGTTTCAGGTCCAAGCATAATCACACCGGGTGGACGATGGTATGTTTGCCAGTAAATTGTATTTGCTAAGGCAAGAGATGGCATTAGAGACACAAGTAATGCCAGTATGGGAAATATTGGGCGAACCATTGATGCTCCTTTTGTCTCTCTTATGTCACTATAGCATTACAAACACGCGTTTGACTAATCTCTCAACCTATCTTGCGTATTACGCTCAAAATCTTCGCTGTTGTGACGTTCATGTAATTGCTCGGATTCGTCTCCCCATGTTTTATTGACCATTTTTCCACGCTTTGTTGCTGGTCGATTTGCTATCATGGTCGCCCAACGCATCACATGTGTGTAGTTGTTAACGTCTAAAAACTCAGCGGCATCATATAACTGACCGAGCACCAGTGCCCCATACCAAGGCCAGATTGCGATATCTGCGATAGTGTACTGGTCGCCGACCATATATTGGTTATCACTCAAGTGTTTGTCTAATACGTCAAGCTGACGTTTGACTTCCATTGTAAAGCGGTCAATTGGGTATTGCATTGGTTCGGGTGCGTATGAATAAAAATGACCAAATCCTCCCCCTAAGATAGGTGCACTGCCCATTTGCCAAAACAGCCAGTTTAGGCATTCTGTGCGTTTATGAGAGTCGAACGGTATAAAGGCATCAAATTTTTCTGCAAGATGCAATAAAATAGAACCTGATTCAAAAACTCGCACCTCCGTATCTGACGAGCAATCGAGTAAGGCAGGAATTTTTGAATTTGGGTTAATCGCTACAAACTCATCACCAAATTGGTCAAGTTCCATAATGTCTATGACATAGGCATCGTATTGTGCGGTGTCAAATCCAGCCGCTAATAACTCTTCAAATAACATAGTCACTTTAACGCCATTTGGCGTTGCAAGTGAATAGAGTTGAAACGGGTGTTTTCCTCTGGGTAATGATTTTTCAAAGCGGCTGCCTGCCGAAGGCTGATTAATATTGGAAAACTTCCCACCGTTTCCTGCCTGCCATTGCCAAACGCGCGGTACTTGATATGATTCAGTAGACATAGTTCACCTTTAATTATTGAGCTATTTAAATATGAGAGCGAGTGAATCACTAATTTATTTCATTGTTAGTCAGTTTAGTTGCAGATTTAATACCTAGGTTCATTTTTTGGGAGAGCATAGCGTGATTTTACGTATTGTTATTTTGGTAATTGCTTTATTTTATAACTCCTTAGTCTGTGCTAAAGAAATTGCATTCAGCTTTGATGATGCGCCGCGCGCGGCAAATGGGTATTTTGATGGGCCGAACCGTGCTGCGAACTTGATTAAAGAATTAAACGACCATCAAATTAAGCAGGCCGCTTTTTTTGCCACGACGCAAAATATTAATTTGGAAGGTGCGCAGCGTTTACACGCGTATGCAAAAGCGGGTCATATTATTGCAAATCACACCCATACACACCCTGATATTAATAAGACGGCGCTTTCTGACTATATTAGCGAAATTAGTCAAGCAGACAAATTGTTGTCTCCTTATGCGACATTTAAACCTTGGTTTCGTTTTCCGTATTTACGTGAAGGCGATACACTCGAAAAACGTGATGGCGTGCGCGCTTTTTTATCTGACAAAGGCTACTTTAATGCCTATATCACACTTAATAACTATGATTGGCATCTAGAAAGCTTGTTTCAAAATGCGCTAAAGCAAAAAAAGAAAATTGATATGGAAAAACTCAAAGCGCTATACGTTGATGTGATTATGCAGGGCATTAATTACTACGATGAATTAGCGGTGAGTTATTTAAAACGATCGCCAAAACATATTTTATTGCTTCATGAAACGGATTTAAATGCATTGTTTGTTGGCGAACTCGCCAATACATTGCGCGCCAATGGGTGGCGTATTATTGATATTGAAACGGCTTATCAAGATGATATTGCAACGTATTCAACCCAGTCTGTAATGAAATACAACCCTGGGCGCATTGGCGAAATAGCAAAAGATAACGGTCAAAAAAAGCAATTGTGGCATCGCTCAATGAATACCGACTATTTGGATTCGCGATTTGAAAAAGAAGTGATAGTTACTGAATAGTTGATATCTTAGGTGGCGCGCTTTCTACAAATAATTACCTTTTCTTACAGTCCTAGCCAAACATAACTCATACACTCAAAGTATCGAAATTGGAGATAGTAGGAGGCGGGTATGCGCCAGAGAGTATTGATGGTGATGCTAATGTTGTTCTCGGCAACAAGTGCGGCAAGTCACGGTAAGTTTAATTTTTTCGCTAAATCTGAATGGGCAAACGATAGTGAAATAGCGGGGGCGGGCATCGAATTTATTGGTAAAAACCCTCGCACCCATTTTGGCTTTGGTGTGAGCGCTTCGTTATCACACGCAGAGGTACTAACAAAATCGCATTATTATGAAGATTTTTTAACGCTCGATACAGGCGTTAAGTTTGGCTATTTTTCTGATTTATTTGTCTATGGTGAATTTGGTGTCGACATGTTTGAATTAGTATTTAAAGATGCCCGCGATGATCATCATTATCACTACTATGACGACGAAGGCAGATATCATGAGCACTATGTTTCACACAATGATGAGCTCGATGCATATGTGGGTGTAGGTATTGGAATTAAACTCGAACACCTCGAAGTGTCGGCTTTTTCACGTTATCGTCAAATTGATGCGCGAAATTGGGAGGTCCATGATAATGTATTTTCTGGCGTCAAAGTATCATTGAGTTTTGATACCAATAAATTTAACCAATAATAAATGCCAGTCTAGAGGACTGGCATTTATTTTAAGTTTTTTATTACCAAATGCGAACACGTTGGTCTTCAGGTAAATACAACTTATCACCTGGTTTTACGTCAAACGCTTTGTACCATGCATCGTGGTTACGCGGAGCCAATGCTCTAAAGCGACCTGGTGCGTGGGTACCTGCACGCAACTGACTTAGCATACTCTGTTCAGTACGTTTTTCTTTCCATACTTGTGCCCATGCAAGGAAGAAACGTTGATCGCCAGTTAAACCGTCAATAATCGGTGCTTCTTTACCATTTAGGCTTAGTTTGTAGGCGTGGTAAGCCATTGCGATACCGCCAACATCACCGATGTTTTCGCCTAAGCTATTACGACCATTTACAAAGTTATCAGGAATCGGCTCGTACTTGCTGTACTGCTCTGCCAGTTTGTCTGCTTTAGCATCAAAGGCTGCGCGATCGGCATCTGTCCACCAGTTGCGTTGAATACCATTGGCATCAGATTTTGAGCCTTGGTCATCAAAGCCGTGACCCATTTCATGACCGATAACAGCACCGATACCGCCGTAGTTTACGGCCGGGTCCGCATTTGGATCGAAAAATGGCGGTTGTAGTATTGCAGCTGGGAAAACAATTTCATTAAATGAACTATTGTAATAGGCGTTAACACGCTGTGGTGCCATGCCCCAACGGTTTCGGTCGGTTTTCTTTAACTCTTGCTCGACGCTGTCTGCTCTAAAGAATTGACGAATATTTTGAATGTTACCGACTAAATCATTATTTTTCAGGGTTAGTCCGTCAAACTCTTGCCATACGTCAGGGTAACCAATTTTTGGATTGAAGGCTGCGAGTTTTGCACGAGCGTTTACTTTTGTTTCTGTGCCCATCCAATCAAGATTGTCGATACGTTCGCCAAGTGCGGTACGTAAGTTTTCAACTAGCTCAGCCATTTGTTGTTTTGACGATTCTGGGAAATAACGTTTTACGTAAACTTTACCAATTGCAAAACCGAGCGACTGAGTGCCTGACATTTGTGCGATAGCGCGTTTCCAGCGCGGTCTTGGTTCTTGTTGACCGCTGAGCTCAGTACCGTGGAAGGCAAAGTTAGCATTGTAGATATCTTCAGACAGCAAGCTCGCATTACCGCTAATCGCGTGGTATGTTAGGTAGTCTTTCCAAGTATTGATATCTTCACCATTTAATAGCGCGATCATCGCTTTGATCGGCTCAGGTTGAGACATATTTAACTGTGGAACTTGATATCCTGTCTGCTCAAAGTAAAGGTCCCAATTAAACCCTGGGTATTCTTTGGCAAGATCTGCGCGCTTAATTTGATTGAGTGTCAAGTCGCGGTTACGGCGTTTTTCGCGCGGCCAATGACCTTGTGCAATTTTAGTTTCAAGGGCTAATATGGCTTTAGCGCGCTCAGTTGAATTTTCAGTGCCTGCAAAGTCAAGCATCTGAGCTATGTGAGCCACATACGCATCACGTGTTTTTGCGAATCGCTCGCTGTCGACTAAATAGTATGAACGATCAGGTAATCCTAGACCGCCTGCGCCCATCGACATTTCATATTTATTTGGGTCTAAACGGTTAAACCACATGCCTCCACCGAGCGGCGCATTAACACCGCTTAACCAATTTTTACCAAAAATTGCTGTAAGGTCATCGGTTGTTTTTGCTGCTTTGATTTGGTCAAGCACAGGCTGAATTGGTGAAATACCGAGTTTATTGATTGTGTCAGTATCCATAAAGGCATGATAAAAATTAGCAATCAATTGTTCTTCGAAGTTTAAATCAGTGCGGCTGGTGATGTCGTCGATAATTTCTTTTACTTGTTTTTCACTGCGCTCAGCAAGGCCTGTAAACGCACCATATCGCGTTTTATCTGCAGGCATTACGTAGTTGTCATACCAAGTACCGCTGGCATACATAAAGAAATCATCGCCTGGTTTAACGGCTTCGTTACGAGCGCTTAAATCAACACCAAATGTACCAAGTTCGGCTTTGCCTTTTTCGGCAACAGCAGGTGCCACGGTAGGTTTTTTTTGTTCTACTTTTGCTGTGACTTCTTTCTCACTATTTGAATCACCGCAACCTGCTAAAAAGGCAGTTGCTAATGCAATTGAGATAAGAGACTTTTTCATCGCATATTTCCCTTGTTGTTTTTGATACTACGCTTTTTAATTATCTAAAGCGTTTTTTGTTCACTAGCATAATACAGCTAGGTATATAGTTGGTGTCAACATAAGTTAGATGAAGTTGCGGATATTTGGGTTTAAACCTTTCACTTATTGTGTGCGTCTAACTATAAATAGATAGAAAACGCGAGTCCAAAACAAGGAAAATCAAATGAAACGTTTGTTATTACTTTCTCTCATTGCGGTTGCGACATTTTCAAGTGCGCATAATCATGAGAAAGACTTTATTGAAAGTAAAACATTGAATCTACCTGTTAAAGGCATTAGTTCATTTACCATAAAAGCGGGTGCGGGTAGTTTGGAATTGATAGGTGACGATACGCAGCAAATAAGTGTGGTGGCTGATATTTATCAAAAGAATACTTCACAGCCTTATTGTTTGTCGCTCGATGAAAATAACAATGAGGCGCTACTAAGCGCGAATACTTGTCACGATGATAATGAAACACAAATTAACTTAAAAGTGACACTGCCGCGAGAATTAGTTTCAACCATCTATGATTCATCAGGTAGTATTAAAGCCGAGAATACGAGTATTTCTGTGATAGAAGATACATCCGGTTCTATTTCAGTGATGAATAACGGCGTTAGTTTGCGCATAGAGGACGGTTCTGGAAAAATTGATATTGAAAACGTGACAGGCGATCTTGCAATTATCGATGGCTCTGGCGCGATTATTGTTAACCAAGTGACAGGTGACGTCACGGTGAATGATGGTTCAGGTAGTATTTCTGTCGATAATGCGCGCAGTTTTAAATTGATTGACGATGGCTCAGGTCAAGTGCGTTTGAATAATGTGAAGTCACAACACTAAAAAAACTGAGCAGGAGCCGGTTTTTTTCGGCTCTTTATACTTAACTCGCGGTTATATAAGTTATTTTTTGCTATACTTTATTCAAATTAATGAAATAAGAAGTAAAAAACAGATAAAACAGCGAGGAGACATTATCACGCGTGAAAGCCATTAAATTAAATCAAGATGAAAACCTATCGTTCAAAATTAGTTATCAATTACTACCAAAAGATACGCAACGTATCGACCTCTATTTTTCGCTACCTGTTGAGATGGGTATCAACACGAGTACGCTCAGTGAAGAGGACTATTTTCACTCAAGTGTCAAAAATCACAGTGCTTACTATAGCGAACAACTCCATTTACCGTTAGTGCGAAGCCGTTTTATTAGCCAAAATAAAGGGGAACAAACGGATTATCGCTTGAATTTAAATTTATACTCGTACCAAATTCGCATTGCCCTCGATGCAGATATTAAACAGGCGTTAAAGTTAAAAGAAGCAGAAGATTTTTACCCTATGGTAACCGAGCTGGTGGAGCAATTTAATGTGCTGATTAAAAAGCTACGTCGATATACGCCGCCAGATAAAAAGCTGAGTTCATTTTATGAGAATGCAGATAATTATCTTAGCTGGCACGCAGAACAAAGTTTTTTAAAACTACTCGCTAAAGGGCCTAAAAGCAGCGATTTTACCCAAGAGCGTGAACGTTTATTCAACTTTTGTCGTGAGGAAAATCAATATCGCGCGGACAAAAAATATAATTCGCAAGTGACATTAGACGACCCGAATCGAATCACTAATAAAATGCGCTTGTTGCAGCGGTTAATTGAGTATGGCGTTGTATTTAAAAAACAAACTCGGCATCTCAATTTAAACTTACAACGCTTAGTGCGAGGTGGTGTGACAGCAGTGATTATGGCGTTTGTGATGCTATTGGTGCTTAACGCCAAATCTAATTTCGCTGAGATAACGGCGGCATTAATTGCGCTACTGGGTGTTATTTATGGTCTTCGCGAAATCTTTAAAGATGACTTAACGCGCATTATTTGGCGACGTATTCAAAAAGGGCGGCCAAAGTGGCGCAATATTTATACTCATAGTGTGACTGATAAACGAATACACAGCCAAACCCTTTGGTTTGAACACATTAAAAAAAGCGACTTGCCAAAACCTGTACACGCATTATTTCAGCAACGCCGTCAACAAAATAAACAAGCTGCGCATCTTCTTCATTTTCGTTGCGATGCCAAAGTGTTAGTAAAAGAATACTTGCCAGGCTACGATGAAATACAGCAGCAAATTTACTTTAATTTAACGCCGTTTGTACGCTTTTTGAAAAAAGGCGCAGGGCGCTTATATAGTTTAGACGGGCAAAAGGTATCAGGGCAGGGTGTTGAACGGCGTTACCAAATTAACCTTATTTTGAGCCATCAAAAAAACGGTGAGCCACAACTTCAGCGTTATAAAATAACCCTCAACCGGTCGGAGATTGTTAACATAGAAGCCCTTGAGAGTTAGGGGCTTTAAACTACATAATCGATTTGCTGCATGAGGCCCGCACTTCCTTGGTTGTCGATATAAAAGCCGGTTTGGCGAATTGCGCCTTGCAGCTTGTCGCCGGAGCGTAAATTCATTGGGGTCGCCACACTATCAAGTGCAATGGCGCCAATATTTGCATCTGTTAAATCGATGATTTCGTCTTGGGTGGTGTTTTTCTGCCAGACTTTCAGTTTACTGAAAATGGCATCTTGTTCATCGATAAAACCGTTGCCATCATCGTCGTACTGGGCCAGATCAGCAAAACCATTGCCACTTAACGCACCAAATAGTTCACTGCCGTCATCGATATGACCATTGTTATTTATATCCAGAGCAAGGTAACCATAGCCCTCTGCGAGCTTTGCAAATGACTCTTTTGTGCCGTCGGCATCAAGATCCAGCTGCATTTGTTCATTTGAGAGTTCGACAGCGCGATTGGTAAAACTAATTATAAGTGGGTCTTTCATTTCGACTGACTCAACACTGCGTTGATAACTGGTATATTCTTGGGCAAATTGCGATTTAAAACTAAATGCGATGGACTCACCGCTGGCAGTTTGAATGTTTCCTGAAAGGGTGAGGTTATTTGACTGGGCTTCATGATAATAACGTTCGACTAATATTTGATTATTTGACGCTTGCTCAGTAGTTATGGGTGCCGCTTCTTCACTCACAGTGTTTAAACTTTCAGGTTCAAACCAATCGATTTCTTTGCCCGACAGTTTTTGCACTAATAATTTTAAAATATACAAATGGGAATCTTTAATGCTTTCTAGGTCATCGAGGTGCGTTTCATCAAGCGGCTGTTGGTCTATATTTTGTAGTTGTTCTGAGGTCCCAGGAATTGATATTTCGCGGCGAAATTCAGCCCGTTCAATCTGACCATGGTAACTGTTTTCAAGCGCTATTTCCGCGTTTGCAATTTTCATAACTAACCTTTGACATGGTTGTGCATAACAGCTTATCGGCGGGCCAAAATTTATATTAAGAATTTTGTTTAAAAAATACACATGAATTTGCCGTGACCACACATTAAACGCTTTACTCTTTGTTGTATCTGGTTATACTCAGAATCGTTTAAAATTGGTTAGGAGATGACAAATGATAGTAGTAAACCTAACCGGGTCTTTACGCTAGAAAATAGCATTAAACCCGGTACTTTTGCCGGGGCCATCAGATTTTTATGCGGTGATGAAAACGTTGCTGCAGTTGTGCCCCCTTACATTCGAATTTTTTCGTAAGGGTTTGCTATGTCAAATTTTTATAATTTAAGCCAACTTGGTTGGCAACCATATTTTCAACAACAACTTTCACTTGAGCAAAACAATCACGCACATATCGCTCGTATCGTAGAACAGCAAAAGTCCGTTTATTTGCTGCAGTTGAGTGAAGCACAAGTCACGCTCGAAATTATTCCTACGATGCCCAAAATGGTGGTCGGAGACTGGCTGTTACTTGATGACAACTTTCGATTTTCTAAATTACTCGAAAGAAAAACAAGTATTGTCCGTAAAGCTGCGGGGTTAAAGTCAAACTCGCAACTCATTGCAGCAAATGTTGATACTGTGTTTATCGTATGTTCACTCAATGAAGACTTTAACTTAAATCGAATCGAACGGTATTTGACATTAGTAAAACAAGTTGGCAGTGAAGCTGTTATCTTGTTAACTAAGAGCGATTTAATCAGTGATGTCGATTCATTTATTGAGCAGATACACTCGCTTGACTCTTTTTTAATGGTAGAGGCGATAAACTGTCATAGTACAGAGACACTGACCCAGCTGGCCCCTTGGCTAAAGCCGGGGAGTACACTCGCCGTGATTGGTTCGTCAGGTGTAGGTAAGTCAACGCTTACTAACTTGCTTTTGGGGTCAAGTATTCAAGAAACCGGTGCCATTCGCATGGATGATGGTAAAGGGCGTCATACGACCACAACACGCTCGCTGCATATCTGTGATAGTGGCTTTTTGATACTCGATACGCCAGGCATGCGCGAAGTACAATTAATTGACTGTGAACACGGTCTTAATGAAACCTTTAAAGATATTGCAGAGCTTGCAAATTCATGTCGTTTTCATGATTGTCGTCATGACAGTGAACCTCAATGTGCGGTCAGGGATGCGATTGAAGAGGGGAGTTTATCGCAACGTCGCTTTGATAATTTTATAAAGTTACAGCGCGAGCAAGCCCACAATAGTGCAACTGCATTTGAACGACGAACGCGAGATAAAGCGTTGAGTCAAATGTATAAGTCACACCAGAATCAAGCTCGTTTTGATAAAGGAAAGTAAATAAAAATAGCTAAGCCCAAGTGAAATGCAATTGGGCTTATATTTCAATCAATTATTTAGCTAAATTAGCCTGACTCTTGTTATTTAACTGAGTGATAATGGCTTTTGCCACATTAGCTGACGACAAGTAGTTTTGTCCCGTAATCACTCTGCCATCCACTTCAATATGTGAACCATCACGCGGGCCTGTGGTGAATTTACCGTTACGAGACTCGACTGTTTTACGCATTAAAAAAGGAAACTGTTTAAAGTAGTCGGCGTCCTGTTTTTCAAACTCTTCTGGATAGCCAGTAATCGTTTTATTTGTGACAAGATAGTCGCCATTTTTTAACGTGAGGTGAACAATTCCGGCAGTGCCATGACACACGGATGAAATAATGCCTTGATGTTGTTCGTATATTTCCATGGTGAGTGCTGCTATTTCTGGGTTGTTAGGTACTTGATACATAGCGTTACTGCCACCAATATAGTGCACGGCGGCGTAGTTTTTCGCATCAATTTGCGAGGCTGTTTTACTATTTTTTAATGCGTACATAAAATCGGTGTCGAATAAGTACTTAGTATGATCAGGATTTGATGGGTCGATGTAAGCTAACGGCACTTCGCCGCCACTTGTCGATATAAAATCGATATCAAACCCAGCTTGATCAAAGGCATCGTAGGCATATACTAGTTCAGAAAAACTAGCCCCTGCTGGTAATTGCGTCTCGCCATGGGTGTTGGCACTTGAAACAATAAATAGAATACGTTTTTGTTGTCTAACCGTCTGTTTTTGTGCTGCTTTACTGATAATTAGCCAACGTTTATCAAATTTCTTAAGTTGAATGTGGTCGATGTAACTGCGATTTTTATCCGGCATATTGATACGAACCGTCGCCGTTGCCACTGAATCGCGGATATTAATCGATAAGATATGACCGTCACGGCCGCTGTATTTGCCAAATAAATTTGGTTTGTTAAACCATGATAAGTATTCAGCAAATGGAACTTGCCAGAATGGCTTTTTATCATGAGCTAGCAGTAAATTTGCGTCTTTATGAAATGCTTTTTCTAGCAACTTAGGTTGATAGTGACTGGTTCCTTGAATATATAAATTCAGCGTCTGGGTAACACCTTGATGTGCGGATTGAGCGAAACTAGTCGTCGCTATGGCTAATAAAAAACATAATAGCGCGTTACGAATTAAGGAAAACATATAAACTCCGAAAATAAATGTGGAGTATTAAATTAACCGTAAGATGTTGTTTTATATATAATCGTTTATAAATTCATATTCCTGAATTATAAATTAGCAATAAATAAATGGGTTAATTAATACATTTAGCCTGTTTTCTATACTGTGCCGGTGTAAGTCCGGTTTGTTTTTTAAATGCACTATAAAAGGTCGAGAGTGAGTTGTAACCTGAATTAAATGCGATGTCTTCAGTTTTTAGGTTATCTTCGAGCAATAATTGTTTGGCATGTTCAATGCGATATTCATTGATAAACTGAACAAATGACTTTTGCAAATTATCGTTAATGAGTTGTGATAGTTGTGGCGACGACCAAGACAATTTTTTTGCTAATTGGGGCATCGTCAAGGTTGAATTTAAAAATACACGTTCTTGTTCAACGTAGGTTTTCAATTGTGCAATCATTTCATTTGCGAGTTCATTGTCGAACTGTTTGTTATGGTATTTTGGCGCGCTATTAAGACGTTGTGTTTTCATGTAATTTACGCTGACTAACACGCTCAGTAATAATAATGTGGTAAAGATAAGCGCACCGCTGATATAAGATGTGTAACTTGCAAAGAAAAAAGCACTCCAGATAACAGCGTTGCTCGCGATGATCCCTGTTAACCAGTTTCGCACTGGAATATTAAAGACAGTTTGCGATGTGGGCGAACTACTATACAGTTTTATGCCACCGGCAATTAGATAGGCAAGCCAGATATAGTTAATTGCTTTATAGATAACTGTGCCCCATAACTGTGGGTAGTTGGTATAGGGAAATACAACGCCAACAATTGCAATTAAGGTGAGCGGGGCAATTACATGATATTTTGCGTAAGGCGACGAGTTTACAAAGGAGCGAATATAACAATAACAAATAGGCCCTATCAATAAGCATGCTGAGAGGCCTAGTTGTAGGATGTGTTTGGTGATATCGGGATTAAAGTAGAAAAACACCGATTTTAAAGTACGAATACTGAGCACTAAAACGAGCGCACACAGCCACCGGTTGTGTGGCAGCTTATTGATGAATAAATACACTGCGAGTAGCAGGCCGTTTAAACCACCAAATGCACTAAAAAGTAGGATAAGTTGTTGTGATATCGTCATGGGGCATTGCGCTTTGCCAAAATGATGCGCTAAAAAAAGCACTGTTTTTGTTATAGTAGCAAAACCCCATTAGCAAGATAAAGCGGATTAACCGTTTTGTGTCGCGGTTGACTCTTTCTTGGTCTTAACGAATTTTTCGATACCTCTACCTGTGACAGCCCAAATAATTAAGCCACACCAAGCAATAATTGAAAAACCAGCGGGAATACAGGCTGCCGCGATAAGTTTTAAATGTTTACGGTTAAAGAAAAAAGCTAGGAATGGTTACTTTTTAAAAGTAAGCATAAATCGCTTTCCAAGGAAAACTATCTTATTAACACGCAAAGTGGTGAAAAAATTAATTTATTTATACGTCCTTTAGGCCGAGATCAAATCAGTGCTAGGATTCTTGTACTAAACTAAATTTATTCTTAGTTTTCGAGCTTATAACTTATGAGAGCAGGGTTAGTTTGGTTATTGCTGCTAAAAGTGTTTTTAGTCAATATTTGTGCAGCGCAAACTACGGCGACGAGTTCGAGCCAAGTCGATGTCGTGATGACGGCGTCTGAGCTACGCGATTATCTATCAATTAACTCACGTGATAAATCAGCGGATGCGGTACTTACGTTTGAGCAACAATTGCGAAATGTCAGCGACACTGACCCCAAAGCGCTCAAAGCACAAATTTATAGTTTTGCAGCAACCGCTTATATGTACCAAGGAAAACGAACCGAATCTCAAGTTTATATCGACAAAGCATTTTCATTATTTAATGATATTTCTGATCCCGCTATACGAGCACAAATTTTGTTTTCGCGCGCCGATTTAAAAACTGATCAGGCCGATTATTCGAATTCAAACCAAGATTTATACAAAATTGTTGCGCTTTATCCGGCAAACAGCGTCAATGTTGATTTAGGAGTTGCCTATCGAAAACTTGGCGATAATTACTTATTTTTAAATCGTCACAACGAAGCATTTAATGCCTTGTTTAATAGCCGATTTATTTTCCAGGCGGCGAAGGAGTCACTGCATTTGGCTGACACTTTTGGTCGTATCGGTTCAATCTATCGAACCCTTGGCGATTTTGATAAGGCGCTTGAAAACTTATTGGGAAGTATTCAAGCGCTCGAAGGAACAGTGCAAAAGCGAAAACTTGCAATTGCCTACAACAATACAGCGATTGTTTATAAAGACCTGGAACGCTTTGATGATGCCATTGCAATGCATTTTAAGTCGTTGAATTTGAAAAAAGAGCTCGGTTATGAGCGCGGGCAAATTTATTCGCACAATAATTTAGGAGAAACATTTCGCTTAAAAGGTGAGCGAGACAAAGCACAATTTCATTTAGATAAAGCGAAAGCCCTCGCCGAGAAGCTAAATAATCAGGCGCTATTGGGATCGAACTATTTGTACCGAGCACGTATGGCAATCGAAGTAGAGGAATATGGTCGTGCGCTGTCGTTTTTAGATACTGCAATGGCAATTTATAAAACCCGAAAATCACAGTCACGCATCGCTGACGCAAGTGTTGAGTACGGTCGTATCTATTTGATAAAAAAAGATTTTGCACGTTCTGAATTCTTCTACAATCAAGCAAAAAAAATAGCCCAAGAGGTTGAAAAAAACACCGTAATGTTTGCAGCCTATAAAGGGTTAGTTGATTTATATGCACAGCAACAGCAATTCCAAAAAGCATATGAAACCTTAAAAACCTACCATCAGAAAGAGCGAATGTTGTTTGATAAACAAAGCCAAAAACGGCTCGAATCACTGATAGTCGAAAATCAACTGTTTGCTTCAGAGCAGGCACTCAAACTAGCCCGTCAAGACGCACGCTTAAAGCAGGCAAAAATTGATGCGACCAACTTTAAATTGAGTTCGATTATTGGTGCGATTGTAATTTGCTTTGTCATCGCTTGGTTACTCTATCGAAAACAGCAGCAGCAAAAAGCATTGCGTATTGAGCAGTTGGCGCGCAGAGAAATAGAAGTCAGCGAGCAGCGCCTGAACTTAGCTCTTTGGGCGAGCGGTGATGTGTTATGGGATTGGAACTTAGCTGAAAATACCATTAAACGAGAAAACCTCAATGATACGACACGGCAACCCCAGTTTATTAAAGGAAACACCATAGATGCGGTTAAACCTTATATTCATCCCGATGATTTTAAAAAGCTGGCAGATAAATTTAATGTGCACCTTAATGGTATCGGGGATTTCTTTGAAGCCACTTATCGCGTTATGGATGCACAAGGTCAATGGCGCTGGATCCTTGACCGCGGCAAAGTCGTTGAAAAAGATAAACAGGGGAATGCGGTTCGCGTTGCGGGTACACAACGCGATGTCAGTTTGCTTAAACAACAAGAAACGGTATTGCAAGAGCTCAATGAAGATCTAGAGCAACGTGTTAGTACGCGAACAAGTGAGCTAGATAAAGCAAATCAAGAGCTTACGAAAATAATTGAGCAATTGAAACTGACTCAGGATTACCTAGTTGAGGCAGAGAAAAATGCCGCGCTTGGAAATATGATAGCGGGTCTTGCCCATGAAATTAATACACCGTTAGGTACGGCGATTACGGCAGTCAGTCATTTAAAACAGCAAACTGCAACGACCTTAACTCAATATCAAAATAAAACCTTATCTAAAAATCAGTTCTCGGGTTATCTCGCTGTCGTAACCAATAGCAGTGATCTGATTGAAACAGGAGTCGGTCGTGCAGGTGAATTAGTAGAGCGATTTAAGCAGCTTGCAGTCAGTGATAATGAACAAGCCAGCCAAGTTAAGTTACATAATGTGGTTAACAATTGTTTTGAGTTGTTGAAAGTTAATAAGCCTGAATTGATTAAATCGGTTACTTTAGAAAATGACGCACACGGTGAGATCACTAGCTATCTGAGTTCATTAACGCAAGTTATATATATTTTGATGGAAAATAGTGTAGAGCACGGTCAAGCTGAAAACCTTATCATTAACTGTAGATTAGAAGTTAATGATAGTGGTCTCAATTTAATTTATACAGACTCGGGTTGTGGGATCGAGCCCGATGCAGAGGTCCATTTATTTGAACCATTTTATACCACGTCGCGTCATCGTGGTAATGCGGGGCTCGGTTTACACCTTGCATACAATTTAGTAAATCAATTACTGCATGGCAGTATTCAATACTTTAAACCTGAGCAGGGCGGTATTGGCTTTAAACTCAATATTCAAGATATTGTGAATTAATACCCAACTCGACATTTATCGTGTTGTTTTGGCGTAGTACTCTGCTATCTTGCTATGTTCTAATAGGCGTTTACTGTGCTGATGTAAGCTAGGATAATCCGATTCAACGAGTTGTTTATCGATATATTCAAGCATACCGCTAGTGAGCCATGAAATGTGAGACAGCACTTTTAAATCAGCAATGGAAATGCGATTTTCAATAAAATAATCATTTTCCCCCAGTTTTTTCGCGAGCCAATTTAAATGGGGAACAAGATAGTATTCAAGGAGATTGGTTCTTGCCTTCTTAAGCTCATCGCCTTCAAGGCCAAATGTTGTCACAATTCGCGATGTGACATCTTCAACTGAATCCATCAGTTCATCACACAGTAAGGCATTAAAGTCATTCTCACTGTAGAGTCCCGTTAATTTTCCAACGTAACGGGTAATTGCGTTTGATTGGGTTACCTGTTGCCCATTAATCGTTAGCACAGGTACTTGTTGCAACGGTGTATTTTTGCGTACTTCACTAAATTGACTGTACGGGAATCGGTCGTCGTCAAATTCGATTCCGCCAAGGTACAGTGCTAAACGAATTGGTTGCGCCCGACCACCGTTTACATCAAAGTAAGTGATTTTTAGTTTACTCATCATAACTTTCCTTCTGGTTTTGTGTATTTAGTGTAGTCAAAAAATACACGACGGATAATTATTCAAGTATGCTTGGCGACGATTAAGCGGTTGCACTTAGTTCATCGTTAGATACGTATTCGACTTTAAAATTAAAGTATGCGTATATCGCACTTACCACAGGACAAATTAAATTAAAAAATGCATATGGCAAATAAGCTAATGTCGCGACGCCGAGCGTGACTGCCATATAAGCACCGCATGTATTCCAAGGTACCAATGGACTGGTGATCGTTGCAGAGTCTTCAATGGCACGACTTAAATTAACCATATCGAGTTGCCGTTTTTCATACTCCACTTTTAACATGCGCCCGGGTAGGACAATCGCAATAAATTGATCGGCTGTAATGATGTTGGCGCCGATACAGGTTGCCAATGTTGTAATAATCAAACTTGACGTACCGCGTACCAACTTTAAAATTGATTGCAGCAAACGATTCAATAAACCGCTTACTTCCATAATGCCACCAAATGCCATCGCACAAAGAATAAGCCACACTGTGTTTAAAATACTGCTCATGCCGCCGCGACTCAGTAATTCATTGAGTAGCGCATTGTCGCTGCTTGCACTATATCCGGCAAACATCGCAATCCAGATACCTTTAATAGCGGCAACAGCTGGCGGCAGTGTTGGCTCGTTTACGAATGTTAGAATTGCATCATATTGAAAAATCAGCGCACACAAAGCGCCAGCTAAGGTGCCCAAAATAACGGTTGGAAAGGCGGGCATTTTTTTATATGCGAGCAGTAATACAATGGCGAGTGGCAACAATAAATGTAGACCCAGCTGATATTCAGTTTCAAGGGCGACAATCAATGCATCAAGTTGATTTTGTGAGCTTAGGTCGGTGGTCATTAAGCCGATCATTAAAAACCCCGCCAATGCGATAACAATGCTGGGAATTGTGGTCCACGCCATATGACGGATGTGTTTAAAAATATCGGTACCGACGACAGCGGGGGCGAGGTTTGTTGTATCGGAAAGTGGTGACATTTTATCGCCAAAATAGGCGCCACTAATAATTGCTCCGGCGGTAATTTCAACGCTCAAATTAAGTGCCGCAGCAATACCTATGAGGGCGATTCCAAGTGTTCCGGCAACGGTCCATGAACTACCTATGCTAAGCGCGACGATTGCGCACAAAAGGCAACTCGCGGCATAAAAATAATCTGGATGGAGAATTTGAACACCATAGTAAATCATGGTCGGCACTGTGCCTGCGAGGATCCAAGTACCAATCAGAGAGCCGACAGCAAACAAGATGAGTAATGCGCCTGTAGCTGCGGCAACACTATTGACTATCCCTTGCTCAAGCTGTTGCCAAGGGTAGCCGTTTTTAACAGCGATAACGAGCGCAATACATGCCGCTAAGATGAGCGCGATTTGGTTAGCGCCTGATGAACTGTCCGATGAAAATAAATAGACCGACGCGATTAACATCACGATGAGTCCGAGTAAGGGAATTAACGCATCGAGTAAACTTGCAGTGCGCATTGAGCGTGTATTTGAAAGCATATGGGCATCCTTGCTATTGCTGATAATTGAGCTGATCCAAACAGTCCCGTAACTGTGCAACAAAGTAGGTGACGTTACGTTGGTTAAACACGATAGGTGGCTTAATCTTGAGCACATTGTTGTGCGGGCCATCTAAACTTAACAAGATATGGCGTGATTTGAGTAACTCGATTAATTGCTTTGCGTGTTTTGTTGCAGGTGTAAGCTGTGTGTCTAAAATAAGCTCGACGCCAACAAATAGGCCGAGCCCGCGCACATCACCGATGATTGGATAGTGACTTTGCAAATCGCGAAGTTGCATCATTAAGAGCTGGCCTGTCGCATCGGCATTTTCACGTAACTGCTCTGATTTTATCGTCTCGAGTACAGCAAGACCGATGGCACATGACACAGGGTTACCGCCAAAAGTATTAAAATATTCCATGCCGGTGACAAATGCCTCAGCGATTGCTTTTGTTGTAACCACAGCGGCCATCGGGTGGCCATTGCCGATAGGTTTTCCTAAGGTAACGATATCGGGCACAACGCCTTGGGATTCAAACCCCCACCAATGTTTGCCGATTCTACCAAAACCGACTTGCACTTCGTCGGCAATACAAACACCACCTGCTTCTCGTATGGCGTGATAGACTGTTTCTAAATAGCCATCGGGCATCACTAAATTGCCGCCAACCCCTTGCAATGATTCACAAATAAATCCGCCAATTTGTTTATTTTCTCGTTTAAGTTGCGCGAGTTTGTCGATAACTGATTGCCCATATTGAACACCTGAGCTGTGTTGCAGCCCTTTGAATTCACCTCGGTACGGGTCGGGCATGGGTACAGTATGGATATGCGGTTGCGGGCCTTCACCGCCTGGGCCGTTAAATTTGTACGGGCTGATTTCAATCGCTTTATTGGTATTGCCATGATAGGCACCATCGACAACGATAAGCTCATCGGATTGGGTGTAACAATGCATCAGACGCATTGCAAGCTCGTTTGCTTCACTGCCGGAGTTAACAAACATAACGACGCTTAATTCATCGGGAAAAGTGTCAAGTAGTGCATCACTGTATTTTATGATGTTTTGGTGCAAATAGCGTGTGTTCGTATTGAGTTTTGCCATTTGTTGCTGGCCTGCTTCAACAACCTTTGAGTGGCAATGACCGACATGGCAGACGTTATTCACCATATCTAAGTAGGCGATATTATTTTCATCGAGTAGATATTGCCCCTGTCCACGTTCAATTAATAGTGGCGATTGATACGATACGCTTAAAGTTTGAAATAGCTGATCGGCTCGTTTTCGCAGTATTTCATCATGAGCAGGATTTTTTGTGGGGGTTAATTCACAGACTCTTTGCAGTTCAAATGCAATTGTTTTTGCATCATAACTCAGCAGAGTGTCAATTGCTCGCCAAGCCGGTTGCGCAGACACTAATAAATAATCATTATTAGGATCGTCTCGATGACTTTGCGCTGAATTGCAAACGCTCATTGCGAGTCTGGCTAGCACAAGTGGAAATAACACCCACGCTTCTGTTGGTGTGAGCGAGCGCACTTGATGATAGGCCCGTGTCATTGTTTTTAATATTGACAAAGGATCATCGCTGTCAAGCATTGCGTAAGTACTTGCAATCGCAAGTTCGCAGATTTGGTATGTCTTGACCATGTCGCCAAAATCAATCAGACCGCAAATTCGTGCGCTGGCATCGTCACTTGACAGCAATAGGTTGTAATCGTTCACATCGTTATGAATGACAGCTTGTGGTAGCTGCTCAACAAAGGGTTGTACTTGGTGGTTAAACAGATCACGGATCTGATGAATTTGCTGCTTTTTGTGCTCGCCATCAATATAGTTAATTTTATGTTCGATAGTACGTAAAGCGTGCTTTAAGTCCCAATCAAAAATACGTTCGCAGCCAATATGGTTAAAGCTTTCAAACTGTATCGAAAGGTGTGCGAGCGCACGACCAAGCTGTTTATGGTGATTCTCGTTGATTTTTGGGTGTTCACAATAAAAAACACCGGGAACAAAACTGAGCAGGCGCATGTATCGTGTTGTTGATTGCCATGTAATGGTCGTTATGGCGTCTCCATTCACATTGGCGAATGCACGCGGAAAGGCGATTGCGTCAACCGGGTTATTATGTAAATGTGCCATCGCCGCATTTTGCATTTCGAGCTCTAGTTTGGGTTCAGCTTGATTGGCAATTTTAATAATGTAGTGCGTACCATCGGCTTGTTTAAGCAGGAAATTGAGATCGATATAGCCGGGTAATTGGGTTACAGAGCCGGTGAGGTTATAGTGTGTGTTAACCAAAGAAGTTACGTCTTGCTCGCAAATTGACGGGTCACAATGGTGCATAAATTTTTCTCGTTTTAAATTAGTAATCAATGCGCTTTACGCCTAAGTCCATTGCTAATGTATCGGCTTTATATTATAAAATATACAATTATTTTACAGGTTTGTTATATTAAACTCATTTTTTTGATTATTAATTTAATGTTTTAACAGGAGTTTTTGTTATGGACAAAGGGCATATTTGGCTGAGAGCAGAAACAAAGCCGTTGGAAGAGCGCATTGCTTTGACGCCAGAAGCTGCAAAGCGATTAATTGCTGAGGGCTTTAAAGTGACCGTTGAAGCGTCTTCTCAAAGTGCAATTTCGTCCTCTGCTTATGTTGATGTGGGTTGCGATATTCAACCCGCGCATAGCTGGCGAGAAGCACATAAAGATACGATTATTCTAGGGCTCAAGGAGCTTGAAAATGAAAGCTGGCCTTTATGTCATCGTCATATTCACTTTGCGCATGTTTTTAAAGAACAGCAAGGGTGGCAAAATGTGCTGCGACGATTTCGAGATGGCGAGGGCGCGCTCTATGATCTTGAGTATCTCGTTGATGACAATAACCGCCGTGTTGCTGCGTTTGGTTACTGGGCTGGATTTGCCGGTGCTGCTGTCGCATTGAAGTCATTTTTTGGTTACTCAAATGATGAGCGTGATACGATGTCACCACTCACTTCTTACCCAAATAAAGATCAGTTAGTGAATGAAATCATTAGCTTAAAACAATCACAAACAGCTACAGTATTGGTAATCGGTGCAAAAGGGCGCAGCGGCCGTGGTGCAGTTGAAATGGTAAAAAGCGTTGGTGCGACAGTGATTGAATGGGATATAGAAGAAACCCAAGCGGGCGGCCCATTCGACCAGTTACTTGACGTTGATGTAGTAATAAACTGTGTTTTTGTACAACACGCTATTCCACCCTTTATTACGCCAAATATGTTGCAAAAGGAGCGCCGTTTGGCGGTTATCTGCGACGTCAGTTGCGATCCGTATGGAGACTATAATCCGTTGCCTATTTATAATCAATGCACTACTTTCGATAAGCCGGTGCTGCGCTTAAGTGATGCAAAGCAGCCACTTGATTTAATTGCTATCGATCATCTTCCGTCGTTATTACCAGTCGAAAGTAGTGAAGATTTTTGTAATCAATTGCTGCCACATTTATTACAATTAGATAATTTAGGCCAAGGTGTATGGCAAAAAGCACACCATATATTTCAGAGTAAATTAGCTCAAATTTAGAGGAATTAGAATGACAACAATTCATTGGTTGGGTGCGGGACTTTCTTCCCTACCAGGCATAAAGAAAATCGCGCAATCTAGCCATTCTATGGTGTTATGGAACCGCACTTTAAGTAAAGCGCTTGATGCCGTAAATGCATTGAATATCGATATCCCAGTGCAACAGCTGGACTGGCAGGCGCTGCAACAGAGCGTCAATAAGGGTGACGTTGTCGTGAGTATGTTACCTGCAACGATGCATGTGCAAGTGGCTAAGATGTGTTTAGAAAAACAGGCTCACTTTGTCTCGAGCAGCTATATTTCCGACGAGATGATGGCACTTGATCAACCATCACGTGAGCTTGGATTATGTTTTGTCAATGAAGTCGGGCTAGATCCAGGTCTTGACCATTTATTGGCTCATGCGCTTGTAAATCGTTATATAAGTTCTGATGTGTTTAACCCACATAATGTACACTATTTTCGTTCATACTGTGGTGGCTTTCCAAAGCGTGCAAATGATTTCAAGTATAAGTTTTCTTGGTCACCGCTCGGGGTGTTAAAAGCGCTTAAATCACCGGCGCAATGGCGTGCAGATAACCAAGTTCAACAAACTGAAAAGCCGTGGTTGGCCTTGTCTGATTTTAAGATGACCTTGGCAGACGGGCAAACAGAGACGTTTCAGGCTTACCCGAATCGCGATTCGATACCATTTTTAAAACAATATGGATTTGGTGAAGATTGGCATGTAGCAGAGTTTGTGCGCGGCACGCTTCGGTTAGATGGTTGGGCACAAGCGTGGCGTGAGTTATTTGACAAGGTTGATACTTTGCAGGGCGAACAAGGCCTGAGTGAATTATCTGAAATTAGTGATGAGCTGTGGGAGAAATATCAATACGACGAAGGCGAAGCTGACCGTGTTGTTTTGTCAGTTGAGCTTGAGGTGCGCGACCCAGATAATAAGCATGTAGTATTTCACTCTCACTATGGGGTTGATGAAGCGGGCAATGAAAACGGTTCTGCGATGGCGCGTTTAGTATCACTTACTGTTGCAATTGCCATTGAATCATTGCTACGTGATGAGTTGAAAACGGGCGTAACTGCCGCACCTCATCAACAACAGCAAGTCGATAGTTGGCTAACAGAGTTATCTGACTTAGGCGAACATATTTTTCAACATAACGGTTAACGACGGGTTAATCTGAAACTCGTTAAATGGTGCATGTGATATGCATGCACCTCTTCCTCTACTTTCTCTTTTCTAAACAATGCGACTTTTGTGAAATCACAAAAAGTAAATTTCGTTATTACAAAAAATCATCGAGCTTAGCGCTTGAATATTATTAAAATCAAATAAAAACAACAACTTAAAATTTGGCATGCGAATTGTTAGATAACAGTTAGCATTTCAAAATTAAGGTTGTATTAATGGATATTAAGGTTGAAAAAAAGCAGGCATTTCGATTTCGCAATCCTATATTGATTGGGGTAGCGATACTTGCATTCGTATCTGTCGTTCTGATAATTAAACCAAATACATCGGCGAGTGTTCACGCTCAAGATATATGGACGGGAATTGTTAAGCAGGGCGATTTACATCAACAAGTCGCGGCATTTGGTCGTTTGAAGTCGCGTAAGCCGCGATTACTCACAGCGCAATCAAATGCCATTGTTGATGAAATTGTACTTAAGCCTGGGGCAATGGTAACACCAAATAGTGTGATTGTGCGCCTATCTGATCCGCAAATTGAGCAGCAGGTTAAAGATGCACAGCGAGAATTAGTGCAAATTAAAAACCAATATAAGCAACTCGAAATTAATCAGCAGCGCGAAGTTTTATCGCAGCAAGCTAGGCTTGAGTTGTTGCAGGCGGAACTTGAAAGCGCAGAATTGGAAGTAAAAGCGCTGGGCCAACTGATTGAAAAGGGCATTGCATCAAATATTGACTATCAACGTCGTGTATTAGAGCAAAGGCAATTAACACGGCGTCTCGACATTGAGCAAAAACGCTTATCACAGCTCGAAGAATTACATTTGGCAAACTTAGCTATTGCGCAATCAAACATTGAGTCAGAGCAAGAAGCATTGACCTTAATCTCTGAAGTTCATCAGAACCTAACGATTCGAGCGGGTATTTCAGGCGTGTTGCAGTCACTCGATGTTGAACTTGGCCAAAGTGTTAATCAAGGACAACGTTTGGCGTTGGTTGGTAGTACGACTGACTTGTATGCGCAAGTGTCGGTACCGCAAGCTTATATGCAGCAAATCGCTTTATCTCAAACCGTTGAAGTTGATACTCGAGCAGGGCTGATCTCGGGTGAAGTGATCCGCATCGACCCAGTTATCACTAATGGCAGTGTACAGGTTGAAGTAAAACTCAATTCACAATTAACCAAAAATGCCCGTCCTGAGCTCAACATCGCAGCGAATATTCATATCGGGACAGTAAAAAATGCGCTCTATATTGAAAAGCCTGTTAATGCCAAAGCTGACACAAATACAACATTATTTATGTTGCAGCAAGACGGCGACACTGCGATAGCAAAAACTCTGCAATACGGCAGTGAGGCGCAAGATACCATTCAAATTATTTCTGGTGCACAACCTAATCAGCGATATATATTATCTGATATGTCGCGTTGGCAAGAACATGCTGCAATTAGCATAGTGCAGTAACAAAAGGACAACTTAGCTATGACACAACAAAGCAAAATTAAACTCTCAAATATCACCAAAAAATTTGTCACGACTGACATGGAAACTCATGCGTTACAAGGGGTTGACTTAGAGATTTTCGACGGCGACTATGTTTCAATATCGGGCCCTTCTGGGTGCGGAAAATCAACTCTACTGACGATTTTGGGCTTACTCGATACGCCCACATCGGGGCAATACATCATTGCCGGTGAAAATGTTAGTAATTTGAGCGTGAATCAACGGGCGAGTGTACGTAATAAATATATAGGTTTTGTATTCCAGTCCTTTAACTTGATTGATGAGCTGAGTGTATTTGACAATATCGCGCTACCGCTGCGTTATTCAGACACCGCGCTGTCAGCAAAAGAGATTTTTGAAAAAGTGACTCGCTGCCTTGAGAAAGTGCAGATGACTCATCGCGCAAATCACAAACCGAATCAACTCTCAGGTGGTCAACAACAACGTGTTGCCATTGCCCGCGCGTTGGTTAATGATCCCGCTATTTTACTGGTTGATGAACCGACCGGTAACCTAGACTCAAAAAACGGGGACGCTGTAATGCAGATGTTGGCCGATTTAAACGCATCGGGTACGACCATCTGCATGGTGACACATGATCCACGTTACGCCGATATGGCCAAAACGAAGCTCCATTTACTTGATGGTGTGATGGCGGAAGTACTCAATATGGAGTTAGCGGGATGAGTCGATTAAGCCAATCATTAAAACAAGAAATTACCCTGTCTTGGGTCAGTTTAATGCGCTTGCCCGGTTTTTGCCTCACAGTGATATTAACGCTGGCGATTACTCTGGCGGCGTTGATTGTGGTACTTAATATTAACTATTTAGTGTTAACCAAGCCATTACCCTATCCGGATGCAAATAATTTGTTGGTGACGGACCAAAGTGAAACAATTAAAGACGACACTCAATACGGCTATCAACTTTTGCCAACTCAGTTTCATATTTATAATGATGAAACATATATTGACGAAATGGCATTGATTGTGAGCTATGGTGACCGTCTTCGCGATATCGAAGGGACACCTTATATTGATGGTTCTCGCGTCTCTCCTGAGTATTTCTCTTTACTTGGTATGCCAATGCATCTAGGTCGTCATTTTAATGAAAATGAAGGACTTAATGATAGGCAAACCGTCGCTGTATTGAGTTATCACGCGTGGCAACAGTATTTTAAAGCGGACCTAGATATTGTTGGTAAATTTACTCGAGTCGGCAATTACAATTATCAAATCGTGGGCGTTGCTGCACCTGAATTTCAATCTCCTGAGATATTTGGCCATTTTGCCGATGAAATGTGGTTGAGTTTTCCCAATGAAGTGTCGATTACCAGCGGGTGGAATAGCATTACCTCAACTGTTAATGGCATAGCAAAACTTAAATCTGGGGTGAGCATTGCACAGGCCAATCAAACGCTTGGTCAGCAAATTGATAAACTTTATCAATCTCAAGAGGGAGTAGCTGCAGATACGAGTATTGGTGCTCAATTTGTGCCGTTAAAAGAAAAAATTGTCGGCCGGAGCACGTCGATGGCGTTGTTGTTACTTGCCGGTGTAGTGACTTTACTATTTATCGCCGTAACCAATATAACGAACTTGTTTTTATCTCGTGCGGCACAAAAACAACGCACGATGGCAATTCAATCTGCCTTAGGTGCCAATACTAAACACCTATTCGTAAGTATGTTTAGTGAGGCAATGATTTTGATTAGTCTCGCTTGGATTGTCGGGCTATTAGCTGCTGGTTGGGTGATGGTGTGGCTCGAGAACGACCTGCAATATATGTTTCCACGCATGCAGCAGCTGCAATTAGATATCGCGACAATTGCATTTAGTTTCGTAATTTGTGTCGTTGTCGCATTAGTCATGGCCAAGCTTGCCATTAAGCAAATTGATTACTTTAAACTTAGCTCAGAGTTACAAAGCAGCGGTAAAGGAGTGGGCGCACAGATTTCGAGTTTGACCCGACATATTCTTATCGCAACGCAAGTGATGTTGGCGACATTTTTGTTGTTAGGTGCGACATCGGTTTTGAGCCCTGCGATTGAGCGTATTTTGAAGCCAGTTGGCTTTAACATGGAGAACGTGGACTACTTACTGGTTGATTATGGCACGCTTGATGAAGGGCGTTTTGACGTCGCAACGCAAATTAAGTCAGCATTGATTGCACTGCCGGAAGTTGAGGATGCTGCTCGTACCTTTGCATCGCCACTGCGAATGGGTTGGGAAAACTACCTGTTTGATAAAGATAATGAAATGCTCGGTATTGTAAGTGTCAGCTTCGTCGATAGTAATCATTTTTCGGTAATTGATCATACGATTATGCAAGGACGCGGGTTTAGTGAGTTGAACGATCCAGATAATGTACCTGCTGAAATTATTATCAGTAATGCATTGGCGAAACGAATTTACGGTGAAAAATCGGCAGTCGGTGAAGTATTGCATGTAATACAAAATACACCGCTTACTGTCGTCGGTGTGGTCAGTGATATCTATGTACCAGAAGGAAACCAAGAGTATGCCACAGAGCGTTACTATTTACCGTTCGAAGAAGGCTCTCGTATGGGATTTTCGATAAAACTTAAAGCACCGATTGATAAGAAAAGATTGACGTCGCTGTTAAAAGATGTGAACCCAAATTTGAGTATTGCGTTTCAACGCAGTTTACATGACCAGCTGCAAGGTCGTTTGCGCGGTACCAAGTTAACGGCGATATTAACAGTCTGTTTAATATCATTGGCGTTGGCGCTTGCCGGAGCGGGAATATTTGGTGTACTGAGCTATACAGTTCAGATGAGACGCTTTGAATTAGGCATTCATTTGTCGCTTGGCGCGCACACTCAACAGGTTATCGCTATGGTACTTAAGCAAAGTCTAAAGCCGATTGTCATTGGCGTTATTGGTGCAATTGGCCTTGCCACAATTTGTTATTATGGTGCCGCAGCTTTGTATGCCTATCAATTTAAAGTTAATTTATTGGCGTTTTCAATTGCACTGCCCGTGATGTTACTAATTGCAATAATGGCGTGTTACCTGCCAATTAAAAATGTCGTTGCGGCAGACCCTATTAAGGCGCTACGCAATGAGTAATGAACAATAATTCTTATATTGTCGTATCAGTTTTTTAGTGAGATAGGGATATGGCAGCGTGCAGAGATGGACGCTGCCATTTACTTTTAAAGTAAAGCAACGCTATGATTAAATTGATATCATTTGTATGATCATAAAATGAAGTAATATATGAAAAAAGCAACCGTGCTTGTTGTTGATGACAAGTCAGATATTCGTTTGAGTTTACGTTTTTTATTAACTAATCATAACTTTGATGTGTTAGAAGCGAGTGATTTAACGACCGCGCGCGAACAGTTATCGCAAGCGCAGGTTGATTTAGTGCTGTTGGATATGAATTATGAGTTTGACACCACCAGTGGGCAAGAAGGGCTCGATTTTATTCGCAACTTGGATATAACCAATTGTCCACCGATAATTGCGATGACAGCATGGTCGAGTGTCGATTTAGCGGTTGCGGCGATGCAGCTGGGCGCACGCGATTTTTTTGCCAAGCCGTGGGATAATCATGCGGTGATTATGATGGTGCAAAAGCATCTTGCACTCGCGCAGATAGAAACTAAAAAAGAAGCAATCAAACCGACTTTCGATAACGCACAAGAGACCCACTTATTGTGGCACAGTGCACCGATGCAACAACTGAAAAAGCAACTTGACCGCATCGCCGCAACAGATGCAACCGTCTTTTTACGCGGTGAAAATGGAACTGGTAAATCCTGTATCGCACATTACCTTCATAATCAGTCCCAGCGATCGGGTCAATTTGTCTCTGTGAATATGGCGGCAATAACTGAAAGCCTATTCGAAAGTGAATTATTTGGTCACAAAAAAGGTGCCTTTACCGATGCAAAGCAAGATCGAGTAGGGCGGTTTGAAGCTGCTGATCTCGGTTCTTTATTTTTAGATGAAATTGGTGTGTTACCGCAGGCGCAACAAGCTAAGCTATTACGCGTGTTGGAATCAAGTGAATATGAGCGAGTGGGCGACAGTCAAACACGTACCGCGAATTGCCGTGTGATTTGTGCATCGAATGCTGACTTTGAACAGTTGATAAAGCAGGGCGAGTTTAGGACTGACTTGTATTATCGTCTCAATACTATTGAGCTCACTATCCCACCACTGCGTGACAGACCAGAAGATATTCTGCCATTGGCTGAATATTTTATGGCTAAGCACAGTCATAAATATCGATTATCGGCACCACAACTCAGTGCGCAAGCAAAAGAGTTGCTTTATCAACATGATTGGCCTGGTAACGTGAGAGAATTGAGCCATTTGATGGCGCGCGCTGTATTAATGAATGATACAGGCACAATAGAGGCATGCGATATTGCACTGCAGTCAGGCAATAATAAAGCAATTGCGATGCCAATGATGACATTAGAAGATGCAGAGCGAAAACTATTGAAAATGGCCATGCTCCAATCGAATAATCATGTCGAGGATGCAGCAACTTTGTTGGGAATTAGCAAAAGTGCCATCTATCGAAGACTCGAAAAATTTAATATTAAAACCAAGTAGGTGACGTTTGGCTGGTAAACAAACTAATACTCGGCAATACACATTAGAAGGTGTGCTGGGCGCATTTTTCACTATTAATATATTGATTATTTTTAGTTTGTTGTGTGTTCTTTTTTATACTATCAACGCAAATTTGTTGCTTGTTGTGACAGTGCTATTTACTTTTGTTGGCTGTTTTGGTATCTGCTTTTATTTGCTTCGTAATGCGATATTGAACCCGTTTTATAGTTTATCGGCGATGCTAGAGGCGGTTCGACACGAAGATTATTCGCTACGCGCAAATCCGAAGTTTAGCGGAGGCGTGGTTAAGGTTTTGAGCGATGAAGTCGCGATGATCGCGCGTGATTTAAGCACTAGAAAGCTCCATTATGATCAACAAGCTGTGTTGGTGTTAAATTTGATTGAACAGCTCGCGACTCCGATTGGCATATTTGATCAACAAGGACGTTTGCAGCACGGCAATGAAGCGCTTTCAAATTGGTGCGGCAAACCGTGGCATAGTTATAAAATGCGTTCAGCAAATGCACTGGGCTTGTTCTTTAACGGCGAAAGCTGGCAGTTTAAAGACCAACACATGATTGCAAAGTGGCAAATACGTTATAGTCAATTTGCAATGCAAAATGAGCAATCCCAACTCGTCATATTGACGAATATCGAGCAATTGGTTTCGCAAACCGAACAGGTCGCCTGGCATAAAATGACGCGCGTATTAAGCCATGAAATTAATAATTCGTTGTCGCCGATTAAATCACTCGCGCAATCCCTAATAGACTTGTTAAGCAAACAACTTGATGATCAAAATGTATCGCATGCCCTTGACGTTATTGTGCAACGAAGTAGTAATTTAATGCAGTTCGTTAATCGCTACGCAAGTTTGACGCAAGAATTTGATGTTGATAAAACACAGGTTGATTTGCAACATAGCCTCGAGCAAGCCGCTACGTTGTTTGACTATCCAATTACCATTTCAGGTGCTGTTGAATATGTGTATGCCGATCCTGTTTTACTCGAGCAAGTGATTGTTAATTTAATAAAAAATGCAATTGAAGCGAGTCCAGATAAAACACCGGTGACAATAACGAGCCTTGCTAAGTTGAACGCGGTTGAAATTACGGTGTCGGATTCTGGTGTGGGTCTTGCCAATATTGACAATTTATTCGTGCCTTTTTACACCACCAAGCAAAATGGCAAAGGGATCGGGTTATCATTGTGTCGCAATATGATAGAACAGCAACAAGGAAGGTTAACACTTGAGAATCGTTCGCCCGAGCAAGGCGCCGTAGCTCGCATAATATTGCCGAATCAACGCAAAAAATGACATGTTTCATTACAATTTACAAGATAACCTTATCTACTTTTTAGATACACTTACTAAATAGTGATGGACTGGAGTAAACAGTGATAAACCATATTAAGCGATTGCTGAGTCAGTTTTCAGAGCCGAGTGAAGGGCAAAAGAGCCAAGTCGATTTTAATACCGCGCTTGCGGCGTTATTAGTTGAAGTGATGCGTGCCGATGGCAGTGTGTTAGACTCGGAATTGGCGGCGACGCAGAAGATACTGATTGAGCAATGTGAGGTCGACCAAACGCAAGCAAAAAATTTGATTAGTCGTGCTCAACAACTCGTTGAAGAAGCCATTGATTTATATTTGTTTGTTAAACCTATCAACGATTTAACGAGTGACGTTGAGCGCATCGATATTGTTCAACTGTTATGGGCTGTCGCATACAGTGACGGTCAATTAGAAAGTCATGAAGAGCATATTATTCGCCGCATTGCGGGCCTACTGTATGTCAGTCATGTCGATTTTATTAGTGCAAAGCATCGCGCTCAAACGAGCTAAGGCCCATGTATATGAGCCTTCATTGCTCAATTAGATTATTGGAATTAACCGAGTTCAAATGTTGTGATGCCATATACTTTTTCAGTCGCGATAGTTGGTTCGCCGTGTTGATACATGCGGGAGGTAGCAAAAACGCTTTCCATATCGGCACTTTTTGCCAGCGCGACGGCATTTGGGTTGTTACCTGGTACATCAATAATAATTAAGTCGTTATCAATTCCTGCTTGAAGGGCACTAAATAACTCATTTGCGATAACGCGAGAATCAGCAAATAGCGGCCCAATTTTATAACCTTCAACACATTTTCGTCGCACAGCAAACCCACGTATTGTCCCATTTTCGATAAAACAGACAGATTTTCCATTGGGTTGCAATAACCAGGCGGTTAGGAATTGTTCGCGTTTGGCTGCAAAGCATTGTTCATCGTACTTGATAATGTCTGCGATATCAGCGTTATCAACCGTTTTAATATGGGGTGATAGCGTTGTCGGCGTCTGCGCTTTTTTCTGGTAGCGTGTATTTTGATAAAAAGGCACGTAACCGACTCGTTGATATATTTCGACGTTTTCTAATACACCATCAATACCGATATTTGCGTCTTGGCAATAGGCTAAACGGTGTTTGGTAAGTGCTAAACCATAGCCTTTGCCTCTGTACTCAGGAGCTACAATATATAAGCCACAAAACGCATATTGCTCGCTGTATTTCACGGCGCTGCCTACGGCTACAATTTGATTGTTAATTTCGCCAACAAAAAAGCCGTTAGGGTCGGCAAGATAAAATAGCTCTGCATCATTGAGTCCAGGATTCCAACCTTCTTGCTGGGCCCAATCAATAGCGATTTGTACCTCGTTTTCACGCATATTGCGTATGATCAGTTGTGACATAACCCCTCCTAAATTACATTGCACTCAGTAAAATCATCGAAAGTGGACATATCAGGCTAATTAACCACACACTTGAGCGAGCAAAATGCCAATCTAAATAGTAAAAAATACAATACAGAACACGCGAGACAATATAGGCCACAGCGAGCACTTGTATTGTCGTACCAACTGTATTCGTGGCCAAAGTGACACCAATGGCGATGCCGTAGATGATAAGAGATTCGAAACTATTCTGATGGGCAGCAAGAGCACGCGCACCAAAGCCTGTTAGTCGTTGCTGTTGGTCTCTTGGGTGTCGATTGTCGTATCCGCCAAGTCGCTGCATGGCAATAGCAACAGGCGCTTTTGCGATAAACGGCAGTAATGCTGCGATAAACGCAGAGTAGATTATGATATCCATTTCTATGCTCCATAGTTATTATTAGTTATATGATAATTTCGAACAACTATAAGTGATAAAGAGTTTGTCGCCAATCTTGGTTTGTCAAACTGTATCAAATTGCTACAAATATATCCTTTATACCGTGTTAACTTCTTCGTATGATAAAAGCATATTAAGCAGGGAATAATAAAAATGAAAAAGTTGTTATTAGCAAGTTGGGTGATTGTCTTTATCGCGGCGTGTGGCCCAATTGAAGAGGAACAAACAACCGAGAAAGGTGGTGAAACGACACCAAATACGGCACCAACGCTCAGTGGGCTGCTAACCTATGAAGCAAAAGCATCGACTGAAACGCTGATCGTCTTAACTGGCGCAGATTCAGAGAATGATACCTTATCATTAACAATTGCGGATAAACCGAGTTGGCTTGATTTTAGTATCGATAATCAACAAATAAAAATGACGCTTTCGCCCGATTTCTTTGATATAGGTGACCACACACTGCAACTTGAACTGTCTGATGGAAAGCTCAGTAATTCGTACACACTGAATTTAGATGTTGTCGATAATCCAAGTAAGTGGCAATCGCTGCAATTAACAGACGCCGATTTGCAGGGGCGCTGGCTCGATGCGCAGTCGCAAACTCAATATATGTTTGCAAATAACGGATTGGGTGTGGTTAACGATGGGCAACAGCTTTATTTATCAAGTTATATAAACCAATTGCCATTGTCCTTATCTCTTTATAATTATCGTCACTGTGTTATCACTGAGTGTGCGTCAACAACGGACTTAACTCTTAATATTATTGCGCGTAAAGAAAATAGAATCCGTGTTGAGCTGTTAAGTACTAATGCCCCAACCAAGATAATTGAATTAGAAAAACAAACCAACAACTTTGAAACAAATAATCTGGTGTATTTTCATCTAGAAGATAAACAACGCGCATACCAAGAGCTTAATAAGCTAGATTTTTCTGGTGTGTCGAAAAGTCAATTTTCGGTTTTGTTACACGATTTAAATAATACTAAGAGTAAGCAAACTGTATTGGTCAATGGCCAGTTTAATCAAGGTACTACGGAGTCGCTGACACATTCGTCAGAAAGCATTTATGTTTCATTTTCTTATCTCGATGGCGAGCAGCTATTAGAACTTAAGCCGAATATAGAGAAAGTTGTACTGATGTCCCAGCATTTATCTCATCTTGTGTTAGAAACGCATTATCGATATCAACTCATTACTGACTTACAGGGCCTTGCAATCGATGACTTTGACGGGTTAGCACATTTTTTACGCCCGCAAACACAATTAAGTGGTTATAAGCAGGCTATAAAAATAGAGACGCCTGAACTTAATTCAGAAAAAACGTATTCAGGTCGGTTGATTGCAAATAGTAATGTGTCTGAATCTGGCTATCAGTATTTAGGTGGCGCTTCGTTATTTACATTTAACGGTGAGAATAGCGGCACGACAACCTTGACCAGTGCTGATGGTAATTGGTCAAAAAGTGTCGATTATAGCTATACGCAAGAGCAAGATAGCTTAAAAATAACCTTGTTTGATAAACAAACAGATCACGGTTTTTATACCATGGCAAGTGGTGCGAAAGGTATAACACTGGATTTCGAGAATCAAGAAGCGGGTTTAACATGGCAACATGTGTATGCATTCGAAGAAGTTGATTTGAATGAGACTGAATTTGATTATCTCGGTCGCTTTTATGACCATGATTTGGTCAGTTACATTGAAATTACAAATGACGGAAATGCCTATGTTGGAAGCACAAGACAAACAACACAATTTAATTATTTTGCAGACGTTGACAATAGCTTGGGGGTTCGCCTAATCCATAATGTAAGCTGTCCAGATGCAACAGATTTTCAATCTTGCTATCAACAGATTCGTGATAACTCACCTGAGGCGATACTTATTCGTCACTATAAAGTGTTACGCAGCGACAATAATAAACATTTAGCGCAATATGACCTTCAATATGGCATGACAACATACCAAAGTTTACGTAAGTTAACGCGGCTGAATTAGCGCTTGCATTAGTTAGGCTGACAGAAAATAAACACTAAGGGTTCATGATGAACCCTTTTTTGTGATTAATTTGCACCTATTTTGTGATGAAAATGTGATAATTCGGTGAGAGTTTCTTGATATTTGTTTTTGATACTAGAGAGAACAAAAACGCGAACAAGGAAATATCATGAAACCAACACTTATAACTCTATCAGGTCTACTCGCTATGGCATCAATGAGCTCTTTTGCAGCTGAGGTTGATGTCAAAATTACGAATCTAACCCAAGGTATCTATTTTACGCCAATTTTGGTTGGCGCCCATAATGACACAAGCCACTTGTTTGAATCAGGTACGATGGCCTCTACTCAGTTGCAAGCGATGGCTGAAGGCGGCGATATCTCCGGTTTAGTGACTGTATTAGATAGCATCTCCGCAAATCACGTGGCGAACCCTGCTGGTGGATTATTGGCCCCTGGTGGTTCAACAATGACAAGTATGACAACGAGTGATGGCAATACCAAACTTTCGATTACAGCCATGATGCTACCAACTAATGATGGTTTTGTTGGACTCGATAGTTGGTCTATTCCCTCACAAGCAGGCACCTACACGATTTATCTTAACGCCTACGATGCTGGCACTGAAGCAAATAATGAACTAGTTATTGATGGCTCAGGCGCACCCGGTGTAGCCGGCATACCTGCTTCACCAGGTGGCGCGGGTATGGGCGGTATGGGAGTCACGAATGACGAGGCCAATACATATATTCATATTCACCGCGGCAATTTAGGCGATGATCAAATGGATGGAGGTGCAAGTGACTTAGATAATACAGTGCACCGTTGGTTGAATCCAGTTGCAAAAGTCACTGTGACAGTTAAATAAGGAGACCACCTATGCGATTTTTAAACGTAGTTGTTCCATTAGCGTGTGTCGCACTCGTAGCGTGCGGAGATAGTGATGACCCAGTGGTGGTAACACCCCCTGTAGTTAAACCTAGTTATCAGTTTGAAGTGACGGTAACGAACTTAACTTATGCGCAGCCAATGTCACCTGTAACCATTGCGCTACACCAATCAAACAACCTTTGGCAAATAGGTGAATCCGCATCGACCGCACTCGAATTGCTCGCTGAAGGTGGTGACAATAGTGATATTTTAAACCTCGACTATATTAACGCCAATAGTGCAGACAGTGCGCCACTGCCACCTGGGCAATCGACCACATTGCAGATAGCAACGGATACCCTCGAGCAACAAAAATTGTCGTTAATTTCGATGATGGTGAATACAAATGATGGCTTTACCGGTCTTAATGCGATAGATGTTGCGGCAATGCGAGTTGGAGATTCAATGTCGTACCGCACCGTCTCGTATGACGCGGGCACAGAGGCAAATATGGAGTCGATGGGCACAATACCGGGACCAGCTGATGGCGGTGAAGGCTTCAATGCTGAGCGCAATGATGTTGACTTTGTCAGTATGCATCCAGGTGTTGTGGGTAACGATGATGGACTGACTCAGTCTGTTTTAAGTTATCAACATAAGTTTGATAATCCATTGCTTGCTGTGTCTATCACTAGAACCCAATAATGTGACGATAACCTTGTTTATTTGTCACATTAAAGTGCAAATAAGCAAGGAATTTATAATGCATGACCGCGTACTCATTGTTGAAGACGATTTAGATATTGCAAACTTGATTCGAGTCCATCTCAACGAACTAGGTGTAGATGTTGAACATGTGCAGTCAGCTGAAAACGCACAGCAAAAAATGAGCGCAACACACTATTCGTTGGTGTTACTCGATATCATGCTACCTGGCATGGATGGATTGACGCTGTGTCGCAAAATCAAAGAACACCAACCTCATGTCAGTGTTTTAATGATGACCTCTAAAGGCAGTGAGATGGACCGAGTTATAGGTCTCGAAATGGGGGCTGACGATTATATCTGTAAGCCGTTTAGTTATCGAGAATTTCAAGCGAGAGTGAAAGCACAATTACGTCATGTGCACTTACTTCGATCGTCATCGAATGTTGAACAAGCGTCAACACCATTGGTACTTGGTGCATTGCTTATTGACGGACAGAGTCATCAAGTTGTCTATCAAGGTGACTCAATTAGCCTGACCGCAACAGAATTCGACTTGTTGCGGCATTTCGCAAGCCACCCCAACCAAGTTTTTTCGCGCGTACAGTTACTTGATTCGGTCTGGGGTTATCAACATTCAGGGTATGAACACACTGTTAATTCTCATATAAATCGATTGCGCGCGAAGATTGAGAAGCATTGTGGCATACCGTTAATTGAAACTGTTTGGGGCGTTGGCTACAAGTTAAATTCGGCGCTGTTAGAATCACCGATGAAACACTGAGGATGTGATGAAACTTTCTTTATATCAAAAGCTTGCAGGCGCATTGTGTGCAATTTTTATATTGGTCGCGAGCTTGTTTATGGTGTGGACACAGCAAGTGAGTTATGTCTCTCGACATCATGCGGAGCAAACGCTACATCTTTCTCTCGCAGAGCACTTAGTCGGTGATAATCCATTGTTAAGCCAAGGTGTGTACGATTATAAAGCACTTGAAAACTTGTTTCACACACTGATGGTATTGGGGCCGTCATTTGAATTTTACTTTGTAGATCCAAATGGAAAGCTTATCACTTATTCGGCCAAGCCGGGTGATGTAAAACGTTCACATATCGATTTAGTACCATTAATTAGTTTAATTGAAAACCAGCACGAGCTGCCAATTTATGGTGACGATCCGCGCAGTCTCGATGGAAGCAAAATATTCTCTGTCTCACCGGTTTTTAACAATCAGCAATTACAGGGATATTTGTATGTCATTATTGGTTCGCAAGCATTTGAAACTATATTTAACACCATTCAACTAAGCGAAACACTCCAATTAAGCGCCATTTGGATTGCGATAACACTATTTCTATTGTTGATTTCATTACTAATTTTATTTAGATATTTAACCAAACCGCTGACTCAACTAAAAAATGACGTAACCGCTATTGAAAAGGCAAAATTCAACTTAGATAATATTTCGTTGCACCGATGGTTACACAAAGACAATAATGAAATTCATATGCTTGGTCAAAGTGTTAATGTCATGGCGTCTAAAATTGACAGTCAATTAAAGCAGCTTGAACAGATTGATTTGCAGCGCAAAGAAATGCTCGCACACTTATCGCATGATCTAAGAACCCCACTGGCATCACTACAAGGCTATTTAGAACTCTTAGTAGATAAAAAGGTCTCTGATGCAGAGCAGCAACACTCATTTTTATCTGTTTCTTTGAATAATTGCGGTCAAATAAAGCATATGATAGATCAAATTTTTGAGTTAGCGCATTTAGAAAGTGGTCATGTAAATACACATTTTGAAGTGATCAATCTCGGTGAGTTAGCCTATGATATTAGTGCTAAATTTGCGCTTAAAGTAGAGCGCAAGAAAATTGAGCTCATTATTGATACGGCCGTATGTGATGTGATGGTTTACGCTGATATCGCGAAATTAGAGAGAGTATTGAGCAACCTGCTTGAAAATGCGATTCGTCATACACCGGTTGAAGGTAAAATTAATATTAATTTACAACATCAAGGCAGCAATGTTTACGTTAGTGTCAAAGATTCTGGTACCGGTATTCACGAAGCTGATCTCAGCTATATTTTTGAAGCCCGATATCGCGCTAGCAATGCGATTGGCAGCAATAAAAAACACGGTGGGCTTGGCCTTGCGATCACAAAGCAATTACTCACGTTATTGAATTCGGAAATACGTGTTCAAAGTGAGTTAGGGCAGGGCAGTGACTTTTCATTTAAACTAAGAGTTGCCAGTTAATGACAACTCACCCTTTTGGTGTCTGTGATTAAGTCTCTATGCCTTGTTTTATATTGAATAGAGAATTTGGATCATATTGATTTTTGGTCGTCGTTAATCTCGCATAATTATTGCCGTAGTAGGCGTTCTGCCAATTGTCGATGAGCGGGTCTAAATAGTTCACGTATGCGCCACCACTACTCCAAGGAGCCATAAGTTGACGAAACTCATTATTCCAAACTTGGCTTTCGTCAATGCGAGAAACAGGCGCAGAACTTGCGAGTGGCGCGTAATACTCTGCACTCACTTTTGCAAGGCGATGAGGGAAAGCCGTTTCATCTGGTGCAATATCACTAATTTTACCGGCCATTAAGTTAAAAATTATCATGCCATATTTACCATTATCTGCCAGGTTTTGAATATGCTTTTCAAGCGTTTCAAGGCCTTCAAAGGGGATTGTATCGTTAAAAAAATCAGAGCTTGCGGCGAAAGCGCTGCGTTGCATTTCGCCTTCTGGAAAATGCGCAGAAAGACGACATTCGGCGATTGCATCCATACATGAACCGAGCATAGTACTACGGTAGGTTTGCAACCAATGGCTGTTAGTCAGAGTAGGGCGTCCAATACGAGAAATAAATTCTTCCCAAAGAATGACAGCACTGTCGAGATCATTGAGGCAAAAAGCGCGCACTTGTAAACGCAGCGCGCCATTAATCCATGAGGGCAGACATTGTGCCCACATTTCGTTTGGCCACAGGTCGGCAAGAGTCTGCCATTCGCTCATCACAGCACTAAAGTCTGAAAAATGAAAAGTCGCCGAAAAATGAATAATGTCCGAGATATCATGGGTTTCAAAGATAAATTCAGTGACAACACCAAGGTTACCACCACCACCGCCTCGAAGTGCCCAAAAGAGATCTTGATTTTGCTCTTCACTACAAGTTAAAAGTTGTCCATCAGCTGTGATAATTTTAGCGCCGACTAGTGCATCGCACGTGAGGCCATATTGTCGGTCGACAATGCCAAAGCCACCGCCAAGGGTGAGTCCAGCAATGCCTACACTTAAACACGTCCCCAAAGGAATGCACACTCCTTGTTGTGTGAGTTGATCATAAACGTCGACTAATCGGGCGCCTGCGCCAATATTGGCACGGTTTTGTGACACCGAGATGTGATTCATTTTCGACACATCGATGATCACACCCTTTGAGGTCGAGTTTCCGATGTAACTATGGCTACCGCATCGTGGGGTTAGCGCAAGTGAGTGTAATTGAACAAACTCAAGTATAGACTTGACATCGCTGTCATTTTTGCAGTGCACAATTGCTTGTGGATAGATATGATCATAACGGGTATGAAAAACAAGTCGGGCGGTGGCATAGGCAGACGTATTGGTGGGCAGTATTACGTCCCCGTCTATTGAGTCGACTAATTGTTGCCATTGCTGCTCTGTTAGTTCGCTTTCGACCTTTGTCGGAGGTTGACTTGTCGGGGTTTTATCTGAATTACTGCCGCAGGCTGCGAGAAACAGAGAAGAGGTTGAAATTGTAATAAACTTTCGCCGATCCATACCATATCCTTGATGTTAAAATTAGTGTGCGTTTGTATGCTAACTAACCGAAGTCAATCGGAAGGTGTGAGATAAATTTATCTCACAAACATCTTTTATGTTAAGGACCAAAAGGTTATGTGTAATTCCACTTTAGTCTTATACGATATATGGCATACGTCTATCCGCAGTTACTTATTCTGTTCAAAACTTAAATTACTTGCTGTCGTTGGAAGTTTAAATAGCGTTTCTATAGCGTTGTCGTATTTATAGTCGTTTGGTAACGATTCTAATATTGTTAATTCCACATCGTCGAGCCATATTTGACCACTTCCTGTTGTAAGTAGTCCAAACGAGAGGGTCGAAGCGTCTTTTGCAATGTCTAATACGATGGTTTCTTTTTGCCATGGATTAGATAGTGAAATGCGCGTATGTTGCAGGTTTTCAAACGCGATCGTTTTATTCTCTGAGTTATTTACTCGAAACCACAAAGTTGCTTTATTGGTGGTATTTTCTCTTTTTATGAACGCCGACAGCTGCACTTTTTTACCGAGATAGTTATCGGCGAGCAGCTTTTGATAAACGACACCGATACTTTGTGGGTGTACATGCTCTTTTGTTGTAAATGATAAGCTTGCATCGCCTGAGTAGGTAACATCGTTATCAAATATAATATCATAATCTTGCATAACGACAGGAGCGACTTGCCAACCTGTATTTGCGTTTAAAATTGGTTGTTCGAAACCGAGATTGTCGGTCTTTTCACTCGTTGCGGTCGCAGTTGCACCAACACTATCCAGATAGTTTTGATACGCTTCTTTAGTGCGATAAATTGTCGGCTTTCCTACTGTTTTTTCAAATTTATCAACTTCTTGCCAAGTTATACTGTCAAGCCATACAGACCCATGTCCTATCATATGAAAGCCAATTGTAATCATCGTCGTGTCGTCGATTACATCGGAAACAACGCGAAGTTTATGCCACGTATTTTTAGCTGTGTCGCTATGAAGTTCACTGACATATGCTTGTACACGGCCCGATGTTTCACTTTGCGAAGCAAATAGGGCGATTTTATTTGATAGCTCTGCTAGTTTGACATAGGCTGTCAGCTCCATACGCTTTCCGATAAACTGCTCAGCTGAAAAGCTCTGAATATAGCGAAATTCTTCTGAATCTTTTATGTCTTTTGATTTTATCGAAACACTTTGTTGCCCAGAGTGAACATGGTGACTTTGGCGAGAATAAGTCACTTCATACTCAGCTTGATTTAACGAATCACGACGCCAACCTTCAGCAGCATTCTGTTGACTATTATTTGCTTTTCCCCAGTTTTTATAATTGATCGACCCGTAATGACTGCTTATAACGCCATATAATGTAGTAACTATGATGATAAATAGGATTAAGTTAAAGAGCGCTTTGTTCATCGCTTTTTTAATAGAAGTAACTTTCGGCGAATTGTATCTGTGTTCGGTAATGTTGTAAATAAAATTGCCATCTTCTCAACGTTAATACAATTGAGCTAAATAATTGTTGGTAGTGTGTGTTAGCATGATAATGAGTTAATTAGAGGACTAAGTATGAACCCAATTATTCAACTATTACGCGACAGTAATATCGATGAATCAAAAATCAAAGAAATATTTACAACCTTGACTGAAAACCCGTTAGCTGCAATGGCGACAATTTCGCAACTTGGCATTGCGCCAGAAAAACTGCAACCTGTTATGATGATGGCAATGCAAAACCCACAGATAATTCGTCAAGCGGTTGAAGAGTTGGGGTTAGACGTGACTGCGTTAGATAACGCCAAAGAAAAGTTATCACAATAATGTGGCAGAGCACCGAATGGTGCTTTTGACTGTTGTCGATTAGGGGCAAAGTGCTCCTTTAATTTCAGATGCTGCGTCGGTAAAACAAGACCACACACCATCAGAGGCTCTTTCAAAACGAATGACAACACCGGCAACCTGCGCTGGTGGTCCCTTTATGATACATCTTAAATTACCCGCGCCGCCAATTATTGAGGCAGTATAAGAGCAATGCTCGCTCGCTGCACTAGTAAATACCTCACTCGGGTCAGCGATATCTTTGCCGTCATGAACTATCAAGTCTGCTTGCACTTTACCTAAATTCACTTCAGCATATGCGCTTGTATATTTTGCCTTCGCAGTATAATTATTATAAGCTGGTAGCGCGATACTCGTTAAGATAGCAATAATCGCAACGACTATCATCACTTCCACTAATGTAAAACCGCGGTTTAGATTATACACGCACACGTTATTACACTTCCTCAAAACGACATCCTCTAAGTATTAACTAAACTAGGTATAATTGCTAGTGATCTATCGGCTGTTCAAGAAACTGCAAGCCAACAACCTACGCCAATCATAAGTGCACCACTTATCCGGTTGATTAGTGTAACGTTTTGCTGATTTTTAAGTAGGCGTTTTAAACCATGACCACCACTGGCGTATATCATCATACAAATAAATTCGCTGATTAGCAGAATTATGACTAAAGCAGTAAGTTGTGGAGCCAAAGTGATATTGGCGTTAATAAACGGAGGAAGCAGCGACGCGGTAAATGCCCATCCTTTTGGATTGGCGACGGCTGTGATTAATCCTTGACTAAAAAGTGCACGCTTTGAGGTTTGCTTGGATTGGTTAGCGTGTTCGAGGGCAAGTTTGCCTCGATTGCGCCACAGTTGAATGCCAATCCAAATTAAGTAGGCACCCCCTAGTAGCTTTAATGCAACAAACAGCTGCGGGAAATTCAACATGAGTGCGGCAACACCCAATACGGCACTAATAGCAACAATCGCAACACCGAGCAACTCGCCCCACATCATATAGAACGTTTGTCTCAAGCCAACACTCATGCCTAGCGTTAAGGCCAGTGTCATACACATACCTGGTGTAATTGAAATGATAAAGCAAGTGGGAATAAACAAAAGCAGCAGATTGGTGTCGATCATAGTCTATTGGTGTAATTAAAAAATGCTAAACTACCGCAATTTTTAGACAAATGCGACCTTTCTCGCTTTTTAAACTCGTTACGTTTGCGGAAGATAAATATGTTTTTGGTGTCAATACTTTTGCCTATCTTAAGTCTTGTGTTGTTTGGTTTTGTGTTGGCAAAAAATAGCGTTATTCCCCAAGCTTGGATCGACCAATTAGCGCGCGCGACATTTAACCTGCTAATCCCGTTGTATTTGTTTTATAGCATTGTAAATTTAAATTTGAATGCGCAGCTTTCAATTGATGTTTTCGCCGTATTTTATGGGTCGGTTTTTAGCTGCTTTGTTATCAGTTTTTTTATTTTTAAATCGCGTACTAAAATGAGTGAAGTCTCTGTACCCATAGCGAGTTTATCGGCAACCTATTCCAATACTATCATCGTTGGCTTACCGATACTCGTGAGCATACTGTCACCAAGTGTCGCGGGCATTGTCTTTGTAGTTATCTGTGTACACAGTGCAATATTATTTGGTGTTACACAGCTTCTATGTCGCCAAGCAATGACGTCGGCCCGTTTTAATCTTGGACGATTCATTTTAGCAAGTCTGACAAACCCTTTGGTTACAGCAATTTATATAGGTTTACTATTCAACTTATTTGATATTGAACTGTTTGCGTGGCTTGAATCCACGCTTGCACTGGCTACATTACCAGCGTTACCGCTTGCATTGGTTATTTTAGGGATGACTCTAGTGCAGTATCGTGTGACAGGGAATAAAATGACAGTAGCAATTGGCACTGCCATTAAACTTTTTATATTGCCTGCTATCACTTATATTTTTTCGGTGTACTTATTTGCGCTCTCTCATGAATTAGTGACGATTTTAGTCATTCTAACCGCGAGTCCCACGGGGGTGAATGCGTACTTAATTGCCGTTAGTGAACAATCTGGGCAACGTGACTCAGCAAGCATCGTGGTAGTGAGTACCCTTGTTTCAGTAGTGTCACTACCATTTTGGTTGTTGATATTAGGATTTTAACCGTTAATTCGACAATGTCGCTACTGCGGACTGAAGTTTGTCTATCAGCTCAGGATTAGTCAGCACCTGTTTTTCGGCATCAAAGTTTTCATAAAAACTGGCGATAGAAAGACTTGCTTTTACATCTGCGGCAAAATAAGGCGCTGAGTTTACTGCTTGTGTAAGCACCGTATTTGCACCGCCTGGACCTGGTGATGTAGCAAGTAGAACCATCGGCTTATTTTGGAAGACTTTCATATCGATTCGAGAGGTCCAGTCAAATAAATTCTTATATGCTGCTGTATAGCTACCATTGTGTTCTGCAAAAGAGATAATAATCGCGTCGGCCGCGCCTAATTTATTATAAAATTGCTGTGCTAACTCTGGCTTGCCAAGCTCTTTCTCTCTATCTTCACTAAATATAGGAAGTTCATAATCATTGATATCAAGTACTTCAACTTGTGCATTATCAACGAGTGAGGCGGCATAGGTCGCGAGCTGTTTGTTGATTGAATTACGGCTATTACTTGCTGCAAATGTGATTAGTTTCATAATTTGTTCCTCGTCTCACGTTACTTTTGACAATAGTTATACGTAATATTTCTTAATTTGATAAAACTTAGTGTATATTAATCTCACCTGACTATTAATACCAAAAATGGTTAATGACTTTTTCCATATGACTGCTAATCATGAATTGTTCGATGGCATGGTAATATTTTGCCATGTTGTTAATTGTAAGGGGTTCTCCGCTGCGGCGAATTTAACAGGCCATTCGACTTCGTTTATCAGTAAAGAAATTAATAAACTAGAAGGGCGCGTAGGTGCACGATTACTTAATCGTACCACGCGTTCAATTAGTTTAACGCCAGAAGGTGAGGCGTTTTATTCGCAATGTACTCAGCTGATTGATGGTGCACAACAAGCGGTTGCCGCTTTGTCATCGACGCAAGTGACCCCGACTGGGGTATTGAAATTAAGCTGCCCGGTGTCATTTGGTAATCACTATTTACAGCCTATTTTGGCTGAGTACATGTCCCGTTACCCCAATGTTACTCTCGATTTGGATCTTAATGACCGAAAAGTGGATGTGGTCCAAGATGGCTATGATTTAGTTATTCGAGCGACCGCTGAACTCGAAGAATCGACCTTGATAGCACGTAAGATTTTTAGCTCCAAGGCGCTTACTGTTGCGTCACCTGCGTATTTGCAGAAATTTGGTTGTCCAAAAACACCACAAGATTTGGTGAACCACCAATGCATTTGCTACAGCAACCTCAAACAACCGAATAAGTGGCGCTATACAAATAATACGGGGGTGGAACAAGTTGTGGAATTACCAATTCGCATGTTGTGTAACAGTTCAGATATGGAGCTTGCAATGACGATTAATGGCCATGGAATTACGCGGTTGCCTCAGTTTGCTATGGAGCAAGCGCTTGCACAAGGTTTAGTGAAAGAAGTACTAAGCGATTATCGAAACCACCCAATTGATGTTTATGCGGTCTACCCCAGTCGCAAGCATTTATCACCTAAGGTGCGGTGTTTAATTGATTTATTAGTGGAAAAATTTGAATAGCGGTAATGCGGTTGTACTATGCTGCCGCATTACCAGAATAACGGGTTTAGCTATTTGCGCGGCTAATAAATTTGTTTTCTGTTGTATTAATTTTTATTTTGTCGCCTTGTGAAATGTGTTCTGGCACTTGAATCACTAAACCGGTTGTCATTGTTGCAGGTTTAGTGCGAGCGCTGGCAGACGCACCTTTTATTGACGGTGAAGTTTCCTCAATTACTAATTCAACACTGCTTGGCAAATCGACTGAGACTGGGTTGCCTTCAACAATGACAACTTGTAGACCTTTCGTTGATTCGTCGATAAATAAGATTTGCTCAGCAATAGACTCTTTATTGAGGTTATAAGGTGTGTAGTCTTCTTCATCCATAAAAACAAATTCGTCACCATCAATGTACGATAAGATAGCTGGGCGACGAGTCAAGTCAGCAAACTTTAACATTTCTTCTGCTTTAAACGTTTCGTCAACTTTGCCGCCAGTAACCACGTCATACATTCTCATTCGATATAAACTGCCACCGGCACGTCCTTGAGGAACAGAACGTTCAATATCACGCACTATCATGACCCGGTTATTATATTCAATTGCGGCGTGTTTTTTTATTTCGCTTGCCTTTGGCATAAAGAATTCCTTACTAATATTAGTCTAATTAATTCGCATGATAAATTATGCGCGCTAAGATTATACTTCGCGTGTATTGAAGTGAACATATAGTTTAACAATTTTTAAGCTTGAATATATAGGAAATACCCCCACATCAGGGTAAACTACCGAGTTGTTACTTAAGCAGTTGCATAGACAGGGGAGAATATGCAGTTAGTATCATTAAATTCATCTGACCAACAAGTGATCGCGTTATTTGATGAGATAGATCGTTTGTTAGCGTCACTCTATCCTGTACCGTGCGATCAAACGTTGTCGTTAGCAGAACTAAATCAGCCGAATGTACATGCTATCGGGTTGCAAACAGAAGAAGGTATTATTGCATGTGGTGCCATAGTCAAAATGTTTGAAGGTAGTTTGTATGGAGAGATTAAACGTGTATATGTTAAACCTAACCACCGTGGCAAAGGTCTCTCGCGTCGAATTATGCAAAATTTAATGTATTTTGCGGGGCAAGCACAGATACCGGTACTGCGATTAGAAACGGGTAACAAGCAAAAAGAATCAATCGCACTTTATGAAAGTTTAGGTTTCGAGCGTTGTGGTTCGTTTGGCAACTACCGAGAAAGTGACACCAGTGTGTTTATGGAGATGAGCTTAGCACAATAATTACGCTATTTGCTCAGTTGTTTAACCATGTCACGTACAACTGAGTTTAGTGACTTATTGAAATAAAGCGCAGTGAATAGTAATCGGTCACTATCAGAAAAATCATTTCTATTTTGTAGGCTCATCATATTTGCAATACTTTTGATGATAATTGGGTAATGTGCCGGATTTGTTTTGCGGTGCGTTCTCTCAAACTCAATTAAAGCGAGTAAGGCCGTGCTTTCATGGTCAGCGAGCTTTTCTAAATTCGTATTTATCAGCAAATAAGTTTCGATAGCACTCATCTTAGCGTGGTCTTCTATGCTTAATGCTTTGATCAATGTTTCGTTTGTCTCAAATAACATCAGGCTGCGAATATAGTTAAAAGGCGGAACAAGCGCTTTTTTATGTGTGACAAATAAGTAATGCAAAAACGTACGCTGTTTATGGTCGGTACACTTATAATTATCTTTCATTTGTAAAATGGGTATAAAAAAAGTGAGCGCATGTTCGGTGCAGATTAATTTTAATAGTGCTGGAAGCAAGGAGTCTTCGGCGCAAAGTTGAGCCGCGATAGCTTGAAAGTTGGCAAATTCATGTTCTGCTTTTTGTGATTGCAAATATAAAAAACGAATTTGCTCAAACTTCTCCAACTTTGTTGAGCCCTTATAACATGTTTTCAAAACATCCATATCGGCAGTTAATAGATGTGATACAAATGTATTTAAATGACCTGACATTATTTTTAAAGCGGGTTGATTTGAAGATGCATGTTAGCCAAGGTGGACTGTTTGTGCAAGAAATCTGTGGCAAAGAGAGCATGGGGCTTTGTAATCAAAGCCCCATGATTAATCGATTAATTTGATTCAAATTCGGCGATCAATAGGGTGCCATCGACATCCTCTGCAGGTGATGGGATCCAAGGTGCGACACACTCTTTGTTCTCGACGCATGGATCAGTCAGCGCACCTAAAAAGCTCACAACATCAGCGAGTTGTTCATCATTATAGTTAAGTTTAACTAATTTTGATGTACCATTGGCTTGCAATTGTTGTAGCTGCTCAAGTGCCAATTGTGTATTGTTTTGCCAGTTGTCTAACTGCATCCCAAACTGCAAGTCGTTTGTGTCGTAAATTGAAATAGCATATTCAGGATCGAGATGATGACGCACAATGTCCGTTAAATCATTATATGCACCTGAATGACCCCATGGGCCTGTTGCAGTAACATTAAGCAAGTGAGGGGTTCTAAACGCGTATTTTTCGCCATCAATTTTCGTTTCGCGATAGCGGCCAAAATCGTCGTCACCGTTTTCACCATTTCCTTTACCGCGACCAATTTGTGGAATAGCAACAACGTGGAATGCTTCATCTGTCATAAACGAACCACTATGACATGCAACACAATTGAAACCGCCGTCACTTGGCGCATTAAAAAACAATTTTGCACCGCGCAGTTGACTGTCAGACAGGGCGTCGTCATTGCCTTCTAAAAAACGCTGCCATGGTGTATTTACAAAAATCTGTGAACGCTGATATTCACCAAGGGCAAGCGCAATATGATCGTAAGTAATCAGTTCTTTAACTGGTGTAGTATCAGAAACTTGCAAGCCTTTCACAAACTCGTCAAACCATGTTGTATTTTCGAGCTCATCGGTCTCTTCGCGCAGCCGTGCTGCCAGCATATCGCGCAGAGTCGCGTTGTCTTCGCCTGCTGCAAATTCAAAGCCTTTCATTTCTTCGGGTGATGTAACAGGAAAACGTGCTTGAGCCGCAGTCATGTTACTGCCAGCATTCAAATCAACCGTATTAAATGGGCTATCCGGTGTACGGATAGGTGCCCCTTGACCGTTGTTCAGCGGTTCATCAGCAAGGTTTTCAAGGCGGCCATCGTGGAACATTGCTTTATCGTAGAATGCAATGTTAAATGTGGTCGGGGCATTACGCGGCACTGTTGGGCCACCATCATGATGCTCTGCTGCTGCATCATGTAAGCGCCCTGGACCTAATAATTCAGGGTTAACAGCGCCAACCCCAACCGATAAGCTGAGGTCGTCGCCACCGCCAAGAAACGGGTGATGACACGATGCACAGGCGGTATCCATGTCACCACTTAATGACTTTGAAAAAAAGAGTTTTTTACCCAAATCCGCTAACGGGGTATCAATGTTAGGGAAATGAGCAAGTTGTTCTTCGGTAAAGGGTTTAAGGTTTTGCGCTTTAACGATTTCTTTAACTTCAGCAACCAGTTCTTCGGGACTTGATTCATCGGAGGCGCCACATGCGGAGAGCAGCACCCCCATTGATAGGGCTAACAACGACTTTTTCACTTGCGTTCCTTTTTATTCGGTAGTAGTTTCCAATGCCTTATTATAGCGGGCTCTTGCACTAAGTTCATTAATAAAATTTTAACAATCTTAATTTTTATAACCCGTTTACAGTAAATGGAAGGTATGTGACTGTTAGCGCAGTACGTTTGAGCGATTTAGGGCAATTAGACGGTCCAAAATATGTTCTCCGTCCATACGTATGCCGTTGTGTTCATACTCAGAGGTTAGCCAATAAGTTAAGTTTGTTATCTGGCTCGCGCTTTGCAAACTGTACTCCATTTCGACAAACATATCCTCGCTATAAATAGCGGCTGCAACGGGTACCGTGTTATTTGAGAGCTTTTCGCTGTCGTATAACGCTGGCCAATCGCTTTTTTGTGCCAATAGTTCAGCGCACTTTTGCAATGGCTTGAGTTGAGTAAACTGGTCAAAATACCAAGGGAAAATCATTTCTCCTGTCAGTATCAGGTCATTTCCAGGTTTATAATTAAATTCAGAAAACTCGTTGCGTATGCGCTGAGCTGACCAATTTGATGCACAATTTTGGTTATAGATTGGCTCATGTAACAGTGCAAATAGTGGATTAGTATTATAGTCAAGCAAAGTACAAAAATGAGTTAAGAATAGCGGGTTTAAGTAAGTACCAGTTGGGCTATTTATTAGCGCTTGCTCAAATAAGTAGTATAGGGTTTCGGGACCTTGCTCTAGCCCTAAATGAATGCCAGTACATTGCAACATTTCAACTGTGAGTGTTTCACCATTAGGCAATATCACCTGATTGTTAGAAATATAGTGAGCGAGGTCGTTTAAAATTTGTTGTGCATTAGGGAAACGGGTAAAAAAGTCTCGGTTCTTTTGTTTTACACGGGCAAAGGTTTTTCGATATACCGCATCCGCAGTGTGGGTGAGCGAGGGTAATCCGCCTGTAATATAAGCTTCTTTAAGGCCATCTGGTGCATCGTTTAAATATTTTACCACGCAGAAACCACCGAAACTCTGCCCGAGTACACTCCATGTCTGTGGTCCAATGAGTATCTTTCGGATATATTCAGCGTCTTTAATGATGCTGTCGGCGCGAAAATATGATAAATAGTTCGCTTGCTGCTCTGCGCTCATTTTGTTTAAACTGACGTGATTAACGGGCGTCGACAGTCCCGTACCGCGCTGATCAAGCAGTAACACACGAAACTCTTTTGTCGCGCGTTTTAGCCAACCGTCGTTTGAAATGGGGCGGGGAGCTGCAAACCCAGGGCCGCCTTGGAAAAAGACTAAATAAGGTAGGTTATTGTTTTGATTGTCACAACTAGTGACTTCACGCACATGAATTTTTATAGTGTCATGGTTTGGCTGGTTATGATTAAGTGGTACCGTAAAAAAGTGAGAAGTTGATACCAAGTCGCTCAAAGATAATTGCATACTGTATTCCCTTTAGTTTGTTAAATTGTACCTAAATACGTAAGCAATAAAAATGTGTGCGTCTGATTTATTTAAGACGTTTAAACAAAACGTAATTGTATGGCCGTGCTTGACCAAAAGGATTTATAAATACATAGCGCTCGCTGGCAATAAGCTTAAAATCAGCGAGCTTAGCTTGATAATCTGCAACAGAATAGCCCTTGACTGGCAGGCCTGCACAGGTCTTTGCGCCATCTTCACTAAACTGTGCGAGTAAAATATAGCCACCAGGCTTTACTATACGACGCACATTTTCGAAATAGGCATGTTGGGCGTCAGCTGAGATTAAAAAGTGCAATACGGCACGGTCGATCCACAGCTCACACGTTTGCTCTAGTTCGAGGGGCTCGGCGATACTTTGTCTGATCCAATTATGCTTATCAGGAACGGGCAATTGGCTTTGGCTAATTTTTAATGCGTGTTCGCTAATGTCGTTGACGCTTAACAAATAACCCTGAGCATCCAACGATGAGATTAGCGTCGATGTGCCGGCTCCGGCAATAAATATAGGACTTTCGGCTAGCAAGGGAACGTTATGGATAAATTTAAACGTTTGATTTAAATCTTGCTCATACCAGCCAAGTTCATTATCGTGTTTATTTTTATAAACGGTATCCCAGTGGCCAGCCGTATTTTCCATCTTTATTTAACTTCCTGAGCACTTGCTACGTGCTCGAGCCAATCGGTTGGCGCAGCTATTTTACCTTGTTGCAATCCAGTATAGGTTTCGTATAACCGTTTGATGATGGGACCAACGTTACCGTCACCCACCGTAATACGGCGGCCATCTTCGAATAGGTAATGGCCAACTGCAGTGCACACCGCTGCAGTACCAAATCCACCTGCTTCAATAATGTTGCCATTTTGAATGTCGTTAATAAAGTCGCTGAGTTTGATTTGCTGTTGCTTTACGGTGAGACCAAGTTGCTCACCGAGCGTCAGAATGCTTTGCGAGGTGATTGATTTTAAAATCGTGTCAGTAAAAAATGGAATGATCAACTCGTTCTCTTTGGTGATATGAAAATGATTCATCGCACCGGCTTCTTCAAGATAGGTATTGCTTGCGTCTAAGTAGAGTACTTGTGCGGCACCTAAACTTTGCGCTTGGCGCTGCGCTCTCAGTGATGCTGCGTAGTTACCAGCTGCTTTTGCCGCACCGGTACCGCCGCTGACTGCGCGGTGATATTGAGTTGAAACCAGCAGACTAATACTGTCTTTAATCCCTTTTTCATAGTAAGCACCGCTTGGGCTTAACATGACACAATAAGTATATTGCTCACTGGGACGAACGGATAAGTTATCATCGGTTGCAAATAAAAATGGACGTATATACATCGACGCGCCAGCCTGCTTAGGCATCCATATACGGTCAACATCCAATAAGCTGTGTATTGCTTGCATTTGCACTTCTACCGGAACTTGTGGCATACACAAGATATCAGCTGATTGGTTGAGGCGCTCACAGTTCTTAGTTAAACGGAATGTGTAAATTTCGTTGTCATTGTGCAAAAATGCTTTGGCCCCTTCAAAGACAGATTGCCCATAATGCAACGCTGTTGCTCCCGGCATCATATTTAATTCGCCATAAGGTTGAATACGTAAGTTTTGCCATTGACCATTTTCATAGTCCATTAAAAACATATGGTCGGTACGTAGTTGGCCAAATCCAAGTGGGTGAGAGCAATCTAAAGGAGTTGTGCGACGCTCACAGAGCGGTTTTAATTTGTATTCAATTTTCATAGTGGGGATTATATGCGGTGAACGGGTTTTAATCATTTTTTATCAATAATCGGCATCATGTTATCTTTTAAATTGAAAATCAAGTGAAAAACATTCTTCATATAACGTTTTACTTAACTAAAACTTTTCAATTATCAAAATCAATTGGATTATTTATTCTTTTTAACTTTGGTTTTATTAATATTAGTTCTCTGGATTTTGATTAATCATGCTAACAGGCCATTTTTTGTGATTAATAGGCATAAATTAATTAAATAGCATTTTACAATATAAATTCAGCACGCTAATCTGGTCAGATGAGCTGGTTAAGGAAGTCATGATGAAACCATATAAAAATAGCGGGTTTGCGCTTGTTAATGCAAATGATGAAAAGTTACCCGTTGAGCAGCGAATTGAGCTTCAAACAAAAGAAATACCGTCGTTAAAACCAGGACAAGTTCTGGTGAAAGTACTGGCAGCGTCTGTGAATCCATCTGATTTAGTTTATTTAATGGGGAAATATGGGATCCCTGCGAACCCTGGTGCGTTTGCGGGGTTTGAGGCGTGTGGTATTGTGGTTGACGCCAATGCCGGACTCTATGGCAAATGGTTACAAGGAAAGCGTGTAGCCGTGTTTGCAACACCGGGTCAAGATGGTGTTTGGGCGAACCATGTGGTTACACGTGTTGATTATTGTGTTGCGTTACGTAAAGAGTTAAGTGATGCACAAGGTGCGACTATGATGGTAAATCCTTGTACTGCGGTCTGCCTTGTTGAACGTGCGATGGAACTCGGTGCCAAAGCGATTATAGTTAACGCCGCGGCAAGTCAAGTCGGTAAGGGCGTAATTCGTTACTGTAAAACGAAAGGGATTAAAACAATCGCCACGGTGCGCAGTGAGTCGAATTTGCGCGTGGTACAAGATGTCGGCGCAACACATGTTTTATTAACAAGCGATGGGCAATTTTCGACTCAATTAGCGAAACTTGCCTCTTATGAGAATGCCACTGTGTTACTCGATGCGGTTGCCGATAATGAAACACCGCAACTCCTTAAACAGATGCCAAATGGGTCAAGTGCCATTGTGTATGGTCGATTAACCGAAACACATGACCCATTCGGAGGGTACTTTAGTGTTGCGGACGTGATATTTAGAGATATGCATATTGAGGGGTTTTGGCTTTCAACTTATATAAAAAAAGCGGGCATGCTACGCACTGTCAGGCTGATGCGAAAAGTGCAGAAGCTGTTTGCAGAAGGTATTTTTGACACAGACATTTACGGTGAATTCGATTTTTCGACTTTTTTACCTGCCTTGGCGCACTACGCTAATCACAAAAGCGATGGTAAAGTGATCTTAAAACCAAACTAAAACAGGCCACATTAAGTGGCCTGTTTATATCTATAATATGTTGTTTACATATTACCGAGTTCTATCATCATGCTGGTATACATACGTAAATTCAGTGCCATTTGCTGTTCGGTTAAAAATTCGTGCTCAGAATGACCGGTATACTTTTGACCGGGCATCGAGGGACCAAATGAGACCGCATTTTCAAATAACTTTGCGTTTGTGCCACCACCAATAGACACAAATGAGGCGTTTTGATCGCCAGTGAAGTGCTTGAAAATTGAAAGTAGTTTATGGGCATGGGGTGTTGAGTCTAACAACATTGGTTCACCGATAGTGAGCTTTGTATTATGAATTGTTAATTGCTGCTCCTTTTGCAACGTGTTTAACGCTTGCCATATTTCGCTTTCTAATTGAGACTTTTCTTTACCGACAGGTCGACGCATATTGACATGTAAGGTTAACGATTGCTCTGATGTTTCAAGCAGTGTCGGCGATACTGTCATCGGCCCCATAAAGTCATGTCGATATGCAATATCGCCAAATTGTTCGCCGTAAATCGTTAAGCCCAGCAACTGATTAAAAAAGCTCAGCGCGTCTTTGGTTGCATTTTGTTCAAGCGGCAGCCCATCGACTAGTTGAGCCAAGTACGCAATTGCGTTCACTCCAGCTTCTGGCTCGGACGAGTGAGCGGAAATACCGCGTGCAGTTATTAAATAATGATCGTCGACCTTGTCAAAATTAAATTGCACAGGTTTGAGTTGGGCCGCTTTGTTTTTTAACTGAGATGCCTGGTGCGGCGTTAAATTATAAAGTCGAATGCTGGCATCTTCCGGTATTTGACTCTTAAAAGCACCACCTTTGAAGTCACTTGCGTAGAGTTTACTGTTATCAAAATCAACCGAGTTTTTAAATTCTGTTGTCAGTAAACTCCAACCTTTCTCGGCAACAACGACCGGGTAGGAGGCATCGATGGTGACAGCGTATTTTGGTTGATGGTAGGTTTTCATAAACTCGCGCAGTGGTTGCCAATCTGACTCCTCTGCCAGGTAGACCATAAGCTCGATACGATTCTTTAATTGAATATCATTGTCTTTTATCGCTTTCATTGCATAAAGAGCTGTGGCGATAGCGCCTTTATCATCTTCAGTTCCACGTGCGATTAATTTGCCCGGCTCACTGGTAGTATCAAGTTTAAACGGGCTTTGTTGCCATTTACTTGGATCAGCTGGTTGTACGTCGCCGTGGGTCACGACCGTGACTTTGTCTTTTTGATCCCCCATGGTTATCAGTACAGTGTACCCAAAATCTTGGAATGTGAGACCAAATTCATCTGCCTTTATTTTTAAAAGCTGTTTGAAACCAATAAACTCCGTGTTTTTTGGGGCCTTAATGTTAGGCAAATTAACGGTTTCAAAACTCACCATATTTGCGAGTGTATGGATTTGATGTGTTTGATAGTGTTCAACAGCATAGTCAGCAGTTTTGAGTGCAACTGGGTTTAGCGCTGCGTGTGTAGTTAGAGAATATAAAAGTGGCGCAAGAAGAAAACGTTTTTTCACAACAATTCCAATTTGGTTAGAGTAAGGCTCAGTGTGCCAAATTTGTGATAACAGTGCTAGCTTAATGCTCAGTAATAAATTGTATGCAATTTTTAGTGCTTAGCGTAGAATAAATGTCAGTGTGAACAATGACAAACTTAATTATGAACGAAAATAAACCATACCCAATTGGGCAAGCCGGTGTTGCGTGGCAACAACAGGAAAAATTACAGTGGTTGGCAATGCAGCACTGTAAACGCAGTTATTTTGATGATGTAGTCCAACAAATTAACGATTTAAAGAATGATTATGATGTTATTCAGTATGGCGTTCTTAATTATCAAAAAGAGTACCCACTATTTGCTATTCAAACAAAATCGATGATGCAAGCGAAACCAACTGTATTGGTCACCGGTGGCGTGCACGGTTACGAAACAAGTGGGGTACATGGTGCGTTAGCATTTATGGCCCGGCATGGACTTGCGCTCAGTGAACAGGTCAACTTAATTGTGGTACCGTGTGTAAGCCCATGGGGCTATGAGACAATTAACCGCTGGAATCAAAGCGCAATCGATCCAAATCGCTCTTTCTATGAAAATAGCCCGGCACCAGAATCAGCGCAATTAATGGCGTATATGAAAACAATACTAGGTGACGTTGCTTTACACATTGATTTACATGAAACAACGGATACGGATAACTCAGAATTTAGACCAGCGCTTGCCGCACGTGATGGCGTAACGCACAGCAATTGGAATATTCCCGATGGTTTTTATTTAGTTGGCGATACGACGCGTGATAATGCGGCATTTCAAAAAGCGATAATAGATGCAGTAGCGGCGGTTACTCATATTGCTCCAGCTGATGAAAATGAACAGCTAATAGGCGTTGAAATTGAGCAATTTGGCGTCATTAATTATGCGTGTAAGGAGCTTGGCTTGTGCGCCGGATTGACGGATGCGCCATTGGTTACGACAACCGAAGTCTATCCTGATAGTCCGTTAGTGGATGATGTTAACTGTGTTGATGCACAGGTTAGGGCGGTGACTGCGGCAATAGAATTTTTGTTAGCATAATGTTAAACGAGTTCGCAAAATAACAAACCGATTATAAAAGAGTTGCAGTTGTAGCGAAAGTAGCTAGAATTTGCGGCTCTTTTTTAGTTCGAGATAATTATGTTTGCGTGGTATACCCAATATTCAATTAAACAGTACACAAAAAGCTCTAAGCTGGCGTTTGTTGAACCTTTTATGCTGTGCTTGATTTTGGGTTGTATTATCAAAAGTGTTTTTTCGATTAGCTTTGACAATAACATCGGCCTAGTATTAACAAGTGGTATTTTGGCGATATTGTCTTTTATTAATGCAAAGCGCGCAGCAAACAAGTAGTTAGCACTTGGCTTTACTACCTACCTCTTTTCATAACACATATTAAGTGAGACATGATGACCTTTGATAGCCTTGACCTGTCAGCCCCAATTCTCGACGCCGTTACTGAGCTCGGTTATAGCAAGCCGACGCCAATTCAACAACAGGCAATTCCAGCCATTATAGATGGACGTGATGTGATGGCGGCGGCGCAAACAGGGACGGGTAAAACAGCTGGTTTTACACTGCCTTTGATTGAAAATTTATTTCGTGGTCAACGTGCCAGTGGTAACCAAGTCAGAGCACTTATCTTAACACCAACGCGAGAGCTCGCTGCACAAGTCGCCGAGAGCGTTGCACAGTATAGTAAGAATGTAAAACTACGCAGTGATGTGGTGTATGGCGGTGTAAAAATAAACCCGCAAATGCAACGTTTGACAAAAGGTACTGATATTTTAGTCGCAACACCTGGTCGATTATTGGATTTATACAATCAAAATGCTGTTAAATTTAGTCAGCTTGAAGTTTTGGTGCTCGATGAAGCAGATCGTATGTTGGATATGGGCTTTATTCACGACATAAAAAAAATCTTAAACGTGTTGCCGAAAAAACGACAAAACTTGCTGTTCAGTGCGACCTTTTCAAACGAGATCAGAGATTTGGCGAAAGGCCTAATAAATGACCCTGTTGAAATTTCGGTTACGCCAAAAAATGCAGCAGCCAAAACGGTCGCGCAAATTGCTCACCCTGTGGATAAAAGTCAAAAAAGCAAATTGCTCATCCACCTGATAAAAACAAATAATTGGCAACAAGTACTGGTTTTCACACGAACTAAACACGGTGCAAACCGCCTTGTTCGTAATCTTGAAAGTAAAAAGATTGACGCGGCGGCGATTCATGGTAATAAAAGCCAGGGCGCACGCATGAAAGCGCTAGACGGTTTTAAAAACGGATCTGTAAAGGTTTTAGTCGCCACTGACATTGTGGCGCGAGGATTAGATATTGACCAACTGCCACAAGTTGTCAACTTTGATTTGCCTAACCAAGCAGAGGATTATGTTCATCGCATTGGTCGAACAGGGCGCGCTGGAGCGACCGGACACGCTATTTCATTTGTAACTGCTGGCTGTATTGATGATTTGCGTGCCATTGAACGTTTGATTCAAAATGTATTACCACGTGAAGAAATAGAAGGCTTTGAACCGGTCAACCGAGTGCCGATTACGCAACTCGATACTAGGCCGCTTAAAGCAAAAAAACCGAAGAAACCGAAAAAGAATAAGCCATCTAATGACGTTGAAAACAAAGTAGACTCAGATAGCAAAGCGAACTCGAAGCGAAAAGAGCAAAAGCCAGTCACAAAAAACAAACATAAATCGAGCCGCAATCACTCTGAGCAAAGTAAGAAAGCCGCGAAACCAAAGAAAAAGCGCGTATTTAAAGATCGCAAATTTTCGGCTTTGCGCTCTGAAAATAATTAGCGAAAAATTGGGTTAGTTTGTTTTTGACAGTGCTTGCTTAAATTTGGTTTTCACCGAGCGCCAATGGGTCATCGGTTTTGTCGGCGCATCATCAATAATTGCTGGCAAGTTTATGGCAGAAAACTCGACTTCATTTTGATGAGCGAGGATCAGTGTTTTAGGCTGAATGTCATTCAAACGGGCTAGTGACCCGCGATAAAGTTTTGGATAAAAAACCGGGTAGGGTGCGACAAGTTGGTTTTTAACTTTTACCAAGAGGTCAGCAATATATAGCCGCTTACTCGGTTTATGTAATAGAGAGATATCGCGGTCTGTGTGGCCCGGTGTATGGAACACCTGCCACTGTTCAAACTCAGGTAACGTATGTTGGTCAGCTAAAAAATAGTCTGCCTTAAGTGTGCGAGAATACCATAAATAGCGCTTTTTCTTACCTTTACGCGCAGCGACCCAGCGTGCTAAGTACATATCGGTAAGGTGCATAAAGAAGCCATCAATCCCACGATACCATTGACTTGGGTTGTTAGACGCCGCTATTTTTGCACCCGTAATAGAGCGCAATTTATGGGCTGCACCAGCATGATCAGGGTGCATGTGAGTGACAACGATTAGCTTTAAATCACTGAGCGGACGGTTAAGTGTTGTTGCAATAAATTCGCATACTGTATCGACATCTGGCCGTGCGCAGCCATCAAGCAACAATAATCCATTGTCGTGCTCGGCGAGATATATCGCCTGTATATAGCCATCCAGTTTATGTAGTATCATTATTGTAACCAAATCAAATTATTGACCGCGTTTTTTCATTATTACGCAACTCATCCGACCACTCAAGTTTATTTTTAATTTCAATGAAATTCGATAGACTAACTATTTTTGCAAGTAATAAATTACACTATGACCCAACAAAAGTACTTTGTCATTGGTTTGCCACGAACCGGTACCACCAGTGTCTGTGTCGCAGCGCTCAATTTGGGTTTTCAAACGGCGCACACAGTTTATACAAAAAAAGGCCTAGAGAGCGCCGAGTTTATTGCCGATACGCCGATATATTGTGACTTTAAAGAGCTTGATACGCAGTTTCCCGGGGCCAAGTTTATTCTATTAACCAGAGAGAAAAGTAAGTGGCTGCCGTCAATAAAGCAACTTTTGCAAAGAATGTACGTTAATATTAGTCGACAAGATGGCGGCTTTCATCCAGGTTTAAAGCGTTCGATTCAAACTGTGTTCGAACCGTTTACGCTTGACAACATCGCCGATGATGCGTTTTTAGCACATTGTTATGAGCGTCATTTGAGTAATGTGACACGATACTTCTCTGAGCGCCCAGCTGATTTATTGACTTTAGATGTGAGCCAGCCGCATGCCTATTCGGAGTTTTGTCGTTTTGTAAAAAAAACCACTTTGCAGTCTGGATTTGAAGTGATAAATAAAGGCGGTAAAGTGACTGCATGGAATAGCATTCACCATCCGCTAAAAGTGCCTTCAACCCGCAATGGAAAAGTAGATTTACATTGAGCGCCAAGGTACACTTGCCGACAAATTATTAGCGTTAGATAGTAGTGTTATGTTTAAACTAAAATACGATACCCCGTTCTCTTGGACAGAAGCTGTAATGGCCGATTTTGATACGTTTTTACAAGATCACGCAGCTGCAGAAAAAAAAGCGTCGGGTATGGCAGTATCAATGCTGTCTCATTACCCTGATCGTCGCAAGCTGGTGCGTGCCATGACGGATTTGGCACTTGAAGAGATGATCCACTTTAAGCAAGTTGTCAAGATTTTACTCGAGCGCAACGTCAACCTTGCCGATGATAAAAAAGATACGTATGTAAAACAATTGCGTGCGTTATTTAGAAATGGCCGTGAAGTATTTTTGCTCGACCGATTATTAGTTGCTGCGGTGATTGAGGCACGCGGATATGAGCGCTTTTCATTGGTTGCACAAGCATTACCAGAAGGCAGTAAAGAGCAAGACTTTTATGGCACCATAGCTAAGTCTGAAGAAAAACATGCGTGGTTGTTTGTTGAGCTTGCATATGAGTATTTTGATAAAACGGAAGTCGATTTGCGACTCGAAGAGATTTTGACTACTGAAGCTGAAATTTGCGCAGCACTACCATTTCGCGCTGCGCTGCACTAGGATAAATTACGTTAAATTTTCTGCGATATGCTGTAATAAAAAGGTTTCACGCACAATGCTGAGGCCTTTTTTAGTGCAATTTTCCATCGTTGTTTGATTGTGTTTGATAGCATCATGAATGTCCATCCAAACTGCTTTCATACCATTATTTACTTCGTAATCTTCTAATTTTTGTTCACTAAGTTGTTCATCTATTTGACATGTATAGCAATAAGATAAAATATTAATTATGTCGTAGTCGTCTTTGTACCAAGACCTATATTCCTCGATCAGACCGTATTCGGCTATATTGCGTATATTGGTCGCTCCGGTTTCTTCATTCAATTCGCGCTTTAACGCATCGACTAGTGACTCACCTTTATCGACACCACCACCTGGTAGGCTGAAATCGTTATAACGCTCAGTAAATAAAAGTAATATTTTATTGTTGTTAAATACGATGGCACGGGTGCTTGGACGGGTAAAAACAGTTTTGCCGCTAAAGTCGCTATTGGTATGGTCAAAGGTGATCAGCTTTTTCATAATACAAATAGAAATTTTTTCCGTATTATAAACGAACTTGTTCGACAAGCCCACTGACTGTCACTATTTAGCGAGCTTACGATTAAGTGCGGTCAGGCTTTACGGCTAGCAGCAAAATCCCCAGTATTTGACTTTTATTGATAGGACCCATTTGCAATGTCGATAGGCTGTGATCATTCTCACCAGCAAGCCAATAAAGGCCATTGTTATCAATATGGCAAATCGTTTTAATGATCTTGCCATAACGGGCATGATCTACTTTCACCTTTGTTCCAAGTGCAATATCGCCCCAAGTAAAATGATGGAAAACCGCATAACTGTTATGAGGCACAGTCGGTGACATGCTGTCACCGGTTATGCGATTAATCGATAGGCCAAACATTTATGACTTTAAATCGGGGTAGACAACCACTTGCTGTGGCGGGTAAGGTGAAGTCGCTTGATAAGTCGCAATGTTCTTACTCTGCCAAAATACCGTTGCAAATCGATTAACTTTGTCGAGCAATTCAAGTGCGGCTGTTTTATCAATATGCTGCTTTGCATAGGATGCACCAAGCATAATGCTGTGACTCAACTCATGTATTTCTGGGAATGCATCAAATTGCGGTTGTTTAAAGTAATCACCCCAGATAACACGGATCTCTTCTTTTAGTTTAAAACCACGCTCCTCTTTTTGGCTGATCAAGCGGTTAAGTTGAGCGTGGTCTTCGAGCGAAAGAGACTCTTTGGCACGTAACTCGTCGATTAAATCGATCATTCGGATGATCGTCAGTGTTGCCAATTGGGCCGAAATGGGATCGTATATTTTACATGGAATATCGCAATGTGCTTTAACACTTTCAAATTGGACCAAGTTGTCGATTGATTTAAGTAACCCTTGTAACATCATTTTTATCCTATTCAGAGTGATTAGATTTGTTTTTTTTAGATTTCATATAGCGCGCAACCAAGACACCTACAGCAACAAGCGGCGCGAGCCAAACAAAATGCACGAGTACTGCATAAGGTGAGCTGTGATCATGTCCCGGGTGTGCAAATGCGATTTGTGGTAGACCCAACAACATAACGATAAACAAAAGGTTAAATTTCATAGTTTTTCCTTATTAGTGCAAAGTGTGAGGAAGGGGGGTTAGTAGTTCGGTTTGTTTTATCAATTGTGCAACGCAGTTATCACAAAGTGGAAATGATTTGGCCAAAGTTAATAGAGGTGGCAGCGTAATTTTTATCGCATTTAACGTGGTTTGCTCGTTACTTTCGCTATTTTGCAGGCGCTGCAAAATATATTGATGCGGCACGATTAATGATTGCGCTGAGCGCGTAATTTGTCCTTGCTGTTTATACAGCTCACTTAGGTTATGGTAGCCACAAATCCAGGCATACAGTAGGCTTTCATCGCGATGCGACTCTTTTAAACTATCGAGTAGCTCGATAGCTTTAAGATAGTAGCGCTCAGCTTCGATCCAGTTATGAGAGTCGAAGCAATCATTGCCATTTAACAGTAAACTTTGCCATGTATGCATAATAACTTAAAGTAACAATAAACTAAGTGCAAATGATTATCATTAACTTTAGTGTGGTTGTAAAGAACTATTTTTATATCGTTAAATGAAATTGGTGTGGAAATATGGATTGCGCTTATTAAGGCAAAGATAAGGCAAAAAAATAAGTGCGCTATGGCACTTATTTTTGTCTATTGGAATTAGGGCAAACGCAATGCTACTAAGTTCGCCACTGCAAAGTCTCTTCAACACGTTGCTTTTGTTGTTCTAAGTCACTGCCTTTGTCGCCAAGAATAATAAGATTCGCTTTTTCACTTTGGTAAATCGCGCCGTCAAATCGCTGATCAGAAAAGTACGAGTCTGTGGTAAATTGATTTTTAGCTGGCACAATAAAGACTGTCATTGGCCCAGTATCTGTTTGTAGTACTAAATGCATGCTTTTTTGACCATTAAAATCACAATACTTAGCATAAGTTACTGTTGACGGGAGTTCATTAAATTGACCGCCAAAACTTGCTAGTTTAGTGTTCACTTTGGTTAAATTAATATCGCGTGTACTTTTTTCTAATGACCCAAGTTCATGATAAATATGGGCGAGCGCATGCTGTTCCATATTGATAGGCCCAGGCTGTTGATACAGCGTAAAACTCACCCCAAACGCAAATGCAATGGAAGCAGCCAGTGCTAAATGGGTTCGTGTACGACGTTTTCGTTGTTTAAATTCAACTAAACTTTGCTGTAATATCAGTTTCTCAGACAATCCCTCAGGCACATCAATGTTGAGTGCTTGGTGCAAGGATTTGTCGAGCTCTTTTAATTCACTTTGCAATGCACGCTTTTCAGGGTCTTGGGCAGCACATTGTTCTAGTTGCGTGTCAGTGTCTTGAGGATCGGCATACAACCTACGACGAAATTCTAAATCATCCATTACAAGGCTCCTCGCTGTTGATTATTACTATTACTTAATGCTTCTTTCAATTGGTTTCTCGCCCTAAATAGACGCGTCATGACCGTGTTTTTGTTTAAAGATAGCGTACTCGCTATTTCTTCCCCTGACATGCCCATGACTATTTGCAACAATAACGGTTCTCGATACTCGGTATCCAGCGCCATAATTTGCTTTTGTAACAAGCTGTGCTCGGTGCTCTGATCTAAAGACTGCGTTTTATCATCGATTAACGTGTCTTGTTCGACATCTGAGTAATCAAATTGCTTTCTCTCAAAGCGACGCGCATTTTCCCGTCGCAGTATCGTAATTAGCCACGATTTTGCGGCATTTTTATCTTGCAACGCATCTAACGAGCGCCACGCTCGTAAAAATGTTTCTTGTACTAAATCTTCTGCTATGGTTGGGTCGTTGCACAACCAATGGGCGAATCGATATAAATCTTTATGATATACAGCGACCAATGCCTCGTAGCGTTTTTGTTTATTTGTCATATCTAGTAAGACCTGACTATCTGTTTTTTTCTTTCCAAACATGACTAAAATAAACGCCTTTTTGTTATGTTATTGATACATTTCATTTAATACGGAGCTGTTGTGTGTTTTATTTATTTTTTTAAGCTCATTAATAATAGTTTTCAAATCAACATTTTGCTTAGCTGAACCATATAAATTGTGCTGTAGGTTGCGAATTTCTTGCGCTGCCTTGTCACTATTTAAATAATCGATAATAAACTCTAAACTGGCGTTTTTCGCCCCGAGTTCAGCTTGTTGATAGCGGATAAGCTCGCTGTAAAACGCCTTTGTATCATTGTTTTTTGCGTGCTGTACTAATACTTCAATCCCGTTTCTATTGTTAGGTTTAGGGTCGTTTTTACGGCTTGCGGTATTGTTTTTATTTCGTGTTAGGAACCAAACAATTAAAGTGAGTACCCACAACCCATAGCCTGATCCAATGAGCCACCAATTGGTTTTGTATTCAATTGATGTATACGTTGTTGTTTGTGGCTGTGTCACGTTTGACGGGGCTTGGTCATTTGCGACTGCAACGTTATCAGCCGGCGGCACAAAGTCACCTGTGACAGTAATTGTTTTGCTCGGCAATACGGCATAGTCCAGCTGATTTGTGACGACATTAAACCAAGGAATGCGCACTTCAGGGAGCTCGTAGGTACCTGGGATTTGCGGCATAAGGGCAAACGATTCGACTCGTTGTGAAATAACTTGATTGTTGCGCACAACATGGTTGTTATCTGCTTGATCGGAATAGCTGCGGATCCCTTTCATATTCGGTAATTGCAATTCAGGTAATTGCTCTTTGGTAATCCCTAGTGCGGTTAATGTAATGGTTCGCGTAATGGGTTCACCAACTTCAAACTCGGTTTTATCAGGTGCCCATTCGTCATCGAGAGTGACGAGTTCACTCGGCAACCAATTACCTGTGACGGCATTTGGGATTGGTTTGACTGTTAACTGTATGTCCTCACCAAGCGCACTGGCCGCTACAGAGCGATAGTTTTGACGCACACGGCCTTTGAATACCGGGCCTTTGATGGTGTACTCACCACTTTGTTGTGGCTGAATTAAATAATTACGTGTTACGACTAAATAACGTTTACCGTCGATTATTTCATAGTTTTCAGTTTGTTTTCCGAGTTGTGAAACACTGGCATCAGCAAGCGTCGGAGCGCCTAATTGACCTTCGCTTAAGTCTGCAGCCAAATGCAATTTGACCGTGTAGACGCCGGCTTGTTGCACGTAGAGACTATCCGATTCAATACTTGTAGTTATAAAAATATCGTTATTTTTAGTCTGTGCTGAATCCGCTTTTAGCACCGTCAAATTAATCGGTGCCGTAGTTTGGCCATTAACCGTAAATGCCGGAATGGTGTAATTGCCTGGATTGCGTACCATTAGTTCAATGCTCCACGTTGTATTACGTGAGACTTGCCCATTAATACTGCGCATTCCTGAACTGGTGTTTGTTGGACCAACAACAAAGTCTTTTAATAGGGCGGATGTATCCGGTTGTTGGCCGTTCGCAGAGCTATCGAGTTGCAGTGATAAAACAAAAAACTCGCCCGCTAGCACAGGGTTTTTATTAACACTTGCTGTAAACGCCGCATAACTAGAGCTGCTTACTAATAGTAATAAGACAATAAAAAGGCGAACTACCATGATTTGACGACTCCTTGTGGCATACGTTTGCGATATCGTTTTTGGTTTTCTAATTGCATTTTGTTGCGTAATAAAATTTCTGGTTTGTCGGGCACTTTACGCAGTAATTGATTGAGCATTTGCAGCTTTTCTTTTTGTTCAGCAGTGAGCGGGGTGACATCTTGTTGCTGAAGTTGAGCCTTCATTTGCTCCTCACTCTTATTTTTGGCGTCTGCCTCTTGGGATTGTTCGCTGGATTCTGGTTGCGATTGCGCTAATTCAGAATCAGACTGTTGCTGTTGCTGTTGCTGTTGCTGTTGCTGTTGCTGTTGCTGAGCGTTGGGATCTGCTTCCATATCAGCTTGGGTGCGTTCACTATCAGTTTGTTGTGACCCTTCTTGCTGCTGGTCACCTTCGCTTTGTTGTTGATCACCTTCGCCTTGTTGTTGGTCACCTTCGCCTTGTTGTTGGTCACCTTCGCCTTGTTGTTGGTCACCTTCGCCTTGTTGTTGGTCACCTTCGCCTTG
>CANLRB010000012.1 GCA_947493455.1 uncultured Pseudoalteromonas sp.
GTGGTGGGTCATGATGGACTTGAACCATCGACCAATGGATTAAAAGTCCACTGCTCTACCAACTGAGCTAATGACCCTCAATCAGATTATTTGTCGCAGCTTTTTTGTTATTGCTAACCGCCTGCTGCGGGCGCTTATAATACTGATTTATAATTTCAGTGCAACCAAAATATTCGCTTTTTTTTAGTTTTTACACTTAGTTGGCTAATTTTATATCAAAATAAACCGAGTTGTGGAAAACATAAGCAATAAGTGGCTTTGCATTAACAAACTTATAACGTTTAAAGCCACTCAAGTTTTAAATTATAGACCAGATAATTTTTCTGCACCGAGTTTTGATGCAGTTGAGTCTGGATATTGTGCAATCAGGTCTGACAAAATTTTCTTTGCCTTTGCCAGTTCACCCTTGCCTTGATACACAGTTGCAAGTTTTAACATTGCTTCAGCACGTTTATTTGAATCAGGGAATTGGTTTACCACCGTTTCAAAATGATGCTGAGCTTTTGTCGTATCGCTTTTAATCGTTAACAATTGTCCTAACCAATAATGTGCATTCGGCACATAGATAGAGTCAGGATACGTTGTTAAGAATGATTCAAACTCTGGAATTGCCTGATCATAACGCTTGTCTTTCATGATCATTTTCACTGCACGATCATATGCGTCGTTCTCATCCAAGTTTTGACTAATATCAGGTGCACCAACCACAGCATCAGTTTGTGGCGGCGTCTCTACAACATTATAAGTATTCGAAACACGGTCTTCTATCTCTTGATACAGCTCGCGTTGACGTTGCAATACTTTCTCAAGTTTATAGCCTTGCTCTTCAGTGACTCCGCGCAATTGACTCACTTCGTCTTGCAGTAACTCTAATTGCTGTTGCAGCTCCAAAAATTGCAAATTGCGATTTTTGATCATGTTTTCAAGTGCAGCCAATCGTGTTTCTAAACTTGCGCTACTCGATGCAGTCACACCGCGTGCTTCAGAAACAGGAGCGGGAGCAGCCACTAGGTGACTGCTCCCGCTCAGTAATATGGCTGCCAAAATAAATTTCGGCTTCATCATATCTTTAAACTATTAGTATACTAAAACTGCACGACGGTTTTTAGCAAACGCGTCTTCAGTGCGCGTTTTAACCATCGGCTTTTCTTCACCGTAGCTAACAACTGAAATTTGACTTTCAGATACACCTAAGCTTTGTAGGTATTTAGCAACAGCTTGACCACGGCGCTCACCAAGTGCAATGTTGTACTCAGGTGTACCGCGCTCATCAGCGTGACCTTCTACAAGTACTTTTACTGACGAGTTCTTAACTAAAAAATCTGCGTGTGCTTGCAGTAATTCAACATATTCAGCACGAACTGTCGACTTATCAAAATCAAAGTATACGATTTGATTTTGGCGCATTGCTTCGTACTTTTCAGCTAGAATTTCTTCTGGTGTTTTTTCTTTAACAACCGTTTCTACCTGCACTGTTTCTTCAACAGCTTGTTGATTATTTTGATTTTGGTTTGATTGACCTTCGTCGATGTTTGACGACGAGCTACACGCTGCTAGCGTCATTACAGGCACTGCAATGAGTAAGCTTTTGAGTAGTTTGTTAAGTTGCATTGAGTTGATTCCTTTTGTAAAAGTCTAACCTGTAATAGTTATAAAAATGGTGACCAAGCAGGTGCTTTAACTTGCCCATCAGTAACCGGAAGGCGCGCTTTAAAACGCCCATCAACCGACACTAATGCCAGTACTTGTTTATTATTATGCAATGTACTGTAAATGATCATCGAGCCGTTAGGAGCAACACTCGGTGATTCATCTAAACGAGTACGCGTTAGCACACTAAAATCACCCGACTTCAACGACTTCTTACCAATATGGTAACGGCCAAGTGTGCGGTTTACCATAATTAAGTCATTGCCATCGGGTGTTATTGAACCTGCTAGATTCATATCGCCATCAAAGGTAAGCCTTCTTTTCTTACCAGTTGCTAAATTTACGCTATATATCTGAGCATTACCAGCCCTTTCAGACGTAAATACAATTTCTTTACCATTTGGGTGCCAACTTGGCTCCGTATCGATACTGCGGTGCTTAGTAATTCGGCGCAGTTGCTTAGTGCGTAAATCCTGCACATACACTTCTGTTGCCCCGTTTTTATCTTTCGACAACACCATTGCGAGCTTTGTACCATCAGGCGAAAAACGCGGTGCACCATTAATACCTTTAAACGAGGTAACACGTTCGCGCTTACCCGTATAAATGTCTTGAATATAAATTTGGCTTTGACGATTTTCAAACGTTACGTAAGCGAGCTTAGTACCATCTGGTGACCAATCAGGCGACATTAATGGCTCTTTTGAGCGCAGTAGTACTTGTTCATTGGCACCGTCGTAATCTGCGACGACTAGTTGATATGGCATGGCTTGTTCTTCACGCACAATCACATACGCAATTTTAGTTAAAAACGCGCCGCGCTCACCCGTTAAGGCTTCATAAACAACGTCACTGATGCGATGGCCATAGCGTCTAAAGCTGTCACTGGTGATCACCGTTTGTCGGGCATCTAAAATATGATCTTCACTATTAATTAAACGGCCTTGGCTCAACATTTGCGTTTGGCCGCCTGTAATTTGGCCGCGAATAACATCAACCAATTGATACTTAACTAAGTAACGAGCGCCGAGTTGCTCTTCAATGGTCCCGACTAAAATCGCTTCCACCCCTTCGCTAACCCAAGCTGTGTAATCAATTTCTTTATCATTACTCGGGCGCTGCGGCATATTAATCGCCGAAATTGGGTTAAATTTACCGCTGCGGCGTAAATCGGCTGCAATCACGTCTGTAATGTTGCTCGGAGCTTGTCCTGCGCCAACATACTTAAACGGCACGATGCCAATTGGACGTGCGCTATCAACACCTTCAGTGATCACAATCTCAAGCGCTGAGAATGCAGGCATCGTCGTTATCAATAACAATATAAATATTGTTTGTTTTAACCGGTTAAACATGTGACCTCTTAAACATTAGGTTGTATTGTTAAATTTATATTCTTAAGTTCTTCAAACACTGCTTTATCTTTCGATACAGGTAACGTGTCGGCCATACCAACCGCTCTAATAGCAGCTTCGCAAACTAATTTATCGCCGCCCAAAGGATTCACCTTGGTTACAAAACCATTAAACGCCAATCGAATGTTAAGTCGGCATTCTTTTCCTTTCATTTTCTCATCGATAAGCAAGTTTTGCTGTATTTTTGAGGTGATAAGCGCTGTGTATTTTTCAACTTCGGTCAGTACCTGTGCTTTTCGCGCTTTCGAACGAGCTGCCGCTTCAGCAGCTAGCGCATCTTGCATTTGCTTTTCTTCTAGTGCGCGCTTGCGTGCATCTTCAGCCTTTTTCTTCGCAATAGCCGCATCTTTTTTACGCTTTTCTTCAGCTTTTTTCAACGCCAACTCTTCTTGTTTGCGTTTTTCAGCTAATTCATCTGCTTTTTTCTTGTCAGCTGCCGCTTTCTTTTGTGCATCGCGCTGTTTTTTCTGAGCTTTTTTGGCTGCTTCATCCGCTTTTTTTGCGGCCGCATCTGCCTTTTTCTTCTCTAACTCTTTTTGCTTGCGTTGTTTTTCAAGTTTAGCAATGCGACGCGCTTCTTTTTGACGCTCTTTTTTCGCGTTTTCAGCGCGGCGTTCTAAATCACGAATGCGCTTTCTCTCTGCAGCTTTTTTAGCGGCATCTTGTTTTTTAAGCTCTTCGATGCGTTTCGCTACGGCTTCTTGGTCAACCGTCATCGCTTCAACCGCTTTTTCATTACTGGGTGCACTGGCTTGTGGCGTATTTAACGTGACTTCCAACACTTGGGGTGCCGGAGATTTAAATAAACTGCCAACAACCAAAGCCCCTACTAACGCGGCGTGCAAAATACTTGATTTTAGTAAGGCAGGTATTAAGTCATTTGTCATAACTACTTCTCAAATGATTCTGTCATTAGGCCAACTGACGGCACACCCGCTCTTTTCAGGTAATCCATCAACAATAATACTTGCTGATACGATACTTTACCGTCGCCTTTTAGCATTACAGGCGTTTTTGGATCTTTATCTAGCGCCATTTTTACTTGTGCCGCAATATCAACCGCATCCATTGGAGCTTCAGGATCAATCCCAACAGTTGTGTAATAACGCCCTTCAGAGTCTATCGACACAATAATCGGCGGCGCTTCTTTACTCTCAACTAATTCTGCTTGTTCCATTTTCGGTAATTCAACTTTAACACCGTGCGTGATCAGGGGTGCCGTTGCCATAAAGATTATTAACAACACCAACATCACGTCGATATAAGGAACAACGTTTATCTCCGCAACTTGTTTGCGTTTTTTACGTTGATACATTTAAGCCTTACCCTCGCTATTTGCAACTGCTTGACGGTGTAAGATATTTGAAAACTCTTCCATAAAGTTACCATAACTCGACTCAACCTTTTCAACCGAATGCGAAAAGCGGTTGTAGGCAATTACCGCAGGAATAGCAGCAAATAAGCCCATCGCAGTTGCAATGAGAGCTTCGGCAATACCCGGAGCTACCATCTGCAAGGTTGCTTGCTTCGCCTGTCCTAGGGCGATAAATGAATTCATGATCCCCCATACAGTACCAAACAAGCCTATATATGGACTAATCGAACCCACTGTGGCCAAAAATGATAGACTTGACTCAAGTTTTTCAATTTCACGTGATAACGACACACGCATTGCTCTGTGAGTGCCATCCATAATCGAACCGGCGCTGGCATGATTACTTTTACTTAAACGGGCATATTCTTTAAAACCTGCTGCAAACATCGCTTCCATTCCGCCTAAATTAGCACGAGCGGATAGTTCGCTATATAACTTGCTTAAATCAACACCAGACCAAAACTTATCTTCAAATTTTTTGGCATTTTGTTGAGCATCTGCTAACGCTTTACGGCGCTGAATAATCATTGCCCAAGAAAATACCGACATAAGCACCAAGGTCAACATAACCAACTGAACTAAAAGGCTGGCTTTTAAAATAAGATCAATAAACGAAAGTTCGGCGGCCACTGCAAGCTCCTAGATATATAAATACAGGCTACTTAGTCCATATTTGTTTTTAAAAGTTCAAATTACTGTATTTGAACTGTCCTCTCAATAAGGGCTAGTGTAACCATAGATAAAGCGCCTTACAATGGTATTAAGACGAAAAGAAATCGGAATGGTTAAAAATAAAACTGCAATAATCTAAAAGCGCTAATCGGCCTTAAACTACGCACCTAAACATATAAAAATATGAGGTTAGAACCATTTTATTGAATAAACATGCATAAAAACCCTATAAAAAATTAAAGAACAATAAATCTAATTGAACAAAAACAACACAAAACAAACAAAAATCTTAATAAACATATATTTGCAAAAAATTAACTTTGATACAAATCAAACGTAAACAGTAAAAAAAACATCATCACATTAGAAAAACTAATGGCAAAAAATAATTTTTCTAGTTTGAAAGAAATCATTCGGCTGGGGTAAGATACACCTGTACTGAACGAGACGACCTTGCCAACGGCAAGACGTACACAGTTTTAAGGCAATGTGATTTTCTGATTTCCATGTTGCCACGCATTTTAGTTCATTAAATGCAACCTGGATTTACTTCCTTCAACTTGTTGTTTGGCCCGCTATCTTTAGCGGGCTTTTTTTTGGCTGTAATTTATGATTATTTGCGATAATTTGTCGGTTTCAATCGGCTTAGTTAAATAATCGTTCATGCCTGCATCAATGCACTTTTGTCTATCGCCTTTCATTGCGTTCGCGGTTAATGCGACAATCGGCGTCGCAGTCCAATGCTGCTCTGTTTCCAAAGCCCGGATCTGACGTGTTGCATTAAACCCATCAATTATTGGCATTTGACAGTCCATAAAAATCAAATCAATATTTCGGTTCTGATCACAATAGGCCGCAATGCCGCTTTCTCCGCCATCAGCAACACTTACTTGGCAACCCATTTTAATAAGCATTGCTTGTGCAACTTTTACATTAACCGGATTATCATCAATCACCAGAACATGCATATTTTGAGTCAATTGAACCTGTTGTTTTGATTCTGATTGCTCTGATTCGGGCAGCTGGCGTTTATCAAAGCCATTAACAAACTTAAGTAACTCACTTATTCTATACGGCCACGTCAATTCAAATTCATGTTGTCCGTGCCTTTGCCCCGGTAATAAATAGTGTATCGTGCCATTCACATCACCACGGATACAAATCCCAGTGACAGAGTCGTCGCGAGACTCCGCGCTTTGCTCGTTTAATCCCAATTGCAATAAAATACTGCGATGCACTCGAGTTTCAATTAGTTCTTCACCAAAGCTGTAAAAGGTTCCGATAACACCATACTTTTCCACTTGAGTTTGACTATCAAACAAGTTAAGCGGCAAACAAATAGTAAACTGGCTACCTTTATTTAATTCGCTTTCCAAGGACAACGAACCACCGATAAGCCGAACAAGTTGTTTTGTGATAGCAAGCCCTAGTCCTGTGCCACCAAATTTCCTTGTAATACTGCTATCCGCTTGAGAAAACGGATTAAAAATGTCAGTTTGTTGCTGCGATTTAATACCTATGCCCGTATCAGCAATACATATATCCACATTTTTATCCGATTTAGTAATACAAATAGAAACTGCCCCAGCGGGCGTAAACTTTATTGCATTCGACAATAAGTTCGTAATAATTTGGCGTAACCTAAATTCATCAGAGTTTAATAATGTCGGCACATCGGGCGCAAAATCCAAAAAAAAGTCTAACCCTTTATCTAATGCGTTAAATTGCAACGGTGCCATGGTTAATTCAATGACCTCTAACAAGTCAAACGGCCTGGTATCGATTTGTAACTGCCCAGCTTCGATTTTAGAGTAATCTAAAATATCATTGATAATTGCAAGTAACGATTTTGCTGAACTATCTATCGTCGTTAAATATGACAATTGTTGTTCCGTCAACCCTGTATCTGCTAACACTTTACTCATGCCGATCACCCCGTTCATGGGGGTTCTGATCTCGTGACTCATGTTGGCTAAAAACTCAGATTTCATTTGGGTTGCTTTTTCGGCTTGGTTTTTTGCCTTTGAGAGCGCAATTCGCTGTTGCTGCAGCTCTCTATTTGATGCTTTTAGTTTGTCTTCTTTTTCAACTAATTCACTAATATCTGTTAGAATACCCGACAACACTTGGCCGCGACTTTCATGGTCAAACGACTGGCCGCGAATTTTCAACCAACGCTGTGGCCCTTTGTCTTCGCTAGTTCTATAGTCAACGTCAATATGTTTTCCATACTTAAGTAAATCTGAAAATGCAGTTTCAATGACCTTAACATCCGTTGGTACAACACATAACCGTAAATCATCACTGTGATAAGTATCTTGTGGTGGTAGTCCCATCAACTCCACAAAACGGGGGGAGCATTTAACGGTGTCATCATCTACATACCATTCCCAAATACCATCCGATGAACCTCTTATTGCACGTAAATAACGCCCTTGTGTTTCTTCTAGTTCCTTTTTATTTTGATATTCAACCGACACGTCTCTAACAACCAGTAGTCGATTACTCCCTCCAGGTAATGGATGCACAACATAACGAAAATAAGCCTGATGTGGCGCCCTGAAATGAGTGAAAAATAAACTTGTCTCTGTTGTATTTATCTCAACATCTAAAATGCTGGTGATGTATTTACCTAAAAGTTCATTTTCAGCCATTTTGAATTGGGTCTGCGCGGCTTTGTTAACATGTATCACGACGCCTTTTTTATCGAGTAAAAAGTGCCCCTCATGTGTCGCATTCTGCACCGCTTGCAGCCTATTACGCATATGACTAATTTTTTCGATTGGCGCTAAAATAATGTGACGGCCAATTACTAAGGTCACAAACGCACTCAAAATAATTGCAAAAGCGACAGCAAAAATGATGCGATCCTTAACTTGATTCACTTGTGATTTTTGATATGCGGCGTTAAACGAATACCGCATATTCAAATCATCAATACCTAAGTTTAATGTTTCAGCGTACCAGTTTACCGGTAATGCGCTGAGCGAATCGTCACTATCATAAATATCAACGGAACGGTTTTCGTCAAACGTTGTGCCCAATAACTGTTTATTTGGTTCAAAATTAATGTGAGCAACAATAAGCCCTTCAGTATATTGGTTGTACTTTATCGGCAAGCCAATTTGTAAATACTGAACCCCTTTTTTAATAATGCTCGAGACGGCAAATTGACGCTTTTCATCCAATAACTCCGCTAATTTCCCGTCATTAACAAAATAGTTAAATCTGCGAGCATCCGCCGTATCAGCCAGAATTTGCCCCTCAATATCCAAAATGGCGATAGGAAAGCGTTTACCTTGCAATTGAACGTTTTTTAAAAAGTCTTGCAGATCTGCAATATTTGTTTGAGACCCCATTACCGCGTTAGCAAATAACGGGATCGTGGATAAATCTTTAACACTATTTACATAGCTATTTACTATTCTTTGCGCAGAAGACGACAGGATTGCTCGTTCCACATTTGCGCTTTGTTGTTGCCATGACTCTACATTTTTACCACTTTCATAACTAATAAATGGCACAATGATGAGCAAGCTAATCACAACACTTAAAATAATAAAGGTAATATAGAGGCTCGCAGTACTGAGCCTATCAAAAAAATTAACCTTCACTCGGTGTCCAGTATAACTTGGTTTTGTTGGTTATAATGGCCCATACAAAAATCATTGGTACTAAGCGCTTCATGCTGCGCAGAACCCACCTCAGTGTATGGCTTGAACGGAGTATGATAGGTTTTAATTAAACCCTCGATTGGTACGGTCATATTCTCTAATGCTCGTTTTATACTGCGGCGGTTCTCAGCCATATCGTCGCTCAACTGAGATTGTTTTATTGCGTGAATAAGAATTTGCGTTAAGTCGTATGCATGGATAAACCCCGTTGGCGCACTTAAATCCATAATCGATTTAGGTAAACCATCAATCGATAATGTTGAATACTGTTGCTCAGCTCGATTACTTATCGTTGATTGCGATGATGATAAAAATGAAAAGCAAGATTGAATGAAATGTAATTGCACGGCTTTACGTGCGTCAAAGTCGACTTGTAAATGAAAATCGCCGCCGGTAATTCCCCAATGACTGTATATTGGGAGCATTAATGTTGTGTTATTCACCATCGTTTTAACTAACTTTTTGCCTTCGACGGCATTGCCAACAAAAAGCAAACAGTCAGCGTTACGCGACTTTATCGCGCGTAGCATAATCGCTAGCTTATTTTCATCAATCCCCCAATTGAACCAAGATACATCTGATTCAGTGAGTTTAGGCAATTGCGATCTCATCGTGCGATAATTAGATTGACCCCAAGGTGTTTTCTCTAGAAATAAATGAGGCCGTTCACACTGCTTTTGCTCCATCGCAAAGCGACTGATAACACGACCAGCAATAGTGTCGTCAATTGATAGCCGAAAGATCCAATTATTTAATGATGAAGGACGCGTTATGGGACCTGCTGCAGCCCATGGCACAAGCGTCAGTAGTTGATTTTCATTAATAAAGGCTTGGTTTTTTATAGGCGGTGGCGAATGAAGCCCGCCTATCATTAGTAGGCCATTTTTGTCGTTAAGTAACTGCTGATAATGGCGTTTACTTCGTGCGGTATTACCCCGGTGATCTTTATTGACAACGGCAATTATGTGCTCACCAATTCGGTAATCGATTTGACTTAAGGCCGCTTTCACACCCGCTTCGATTGATTTGGCCGATTGCTGATGATGAGAAAAATCTGAATCAATATATATAATGAGTTCGGTCGCCATAATTAAATGGCTTCCAAATAGTAGTAAACATGCACCGATTGATTTAAGCCAATTCAAATTCATTGCTAACCTCCTGTTTTAAAAAAGTGTAGCCTATGAATTTGAACTTGAACTTAAATTTTACTCAGCTCCTGCAAGGCCAAAATGACGATACGCATGCTCTGAGGCAATGCGTCCGCGCGGAGTTCGCTGAATAAACCCTTGTTGTATCAAAAAAGGTTCAATAACATCTTCTATTGTATCTCGCTCTTCACCAATCGCTGCGGCAATATTATCAAGCCCAACGGGGCCGCCCATAAACTTTTCAATTAGGCATAATAAATATTTACGATCCATGTAATCAAAACCACTTTTATCTACATCAACCATATCAAGTGCGCTGCCTGCAACGTCGGCATTTACCTTACCATTTGCTTTAACTTGCGCATAATCTCTAACACGGCGCAGCAATCGGTTTGCAATTCGTGGCGTACCACGTGCACGCCGAGCTATTTCTATGGCACCTTCGCTATCCATTTCCAATTGTAAGAAATCTGCCGAGCGTTTAACTATTGCCGATAAATCTTCCACCGAATAAAATTCAAGGCGCTGCACAATACCAAATCTATCTCTAAGTGGTGACGTAAGTGAACCTGCGCGGGTTGTCGCGCCAACTAAGGTAAACGGTGGTAAATCAAGTTTAATTGATCGCGCTGCGGGCCCTTCCCCTATCATAATATCAAGCTGATAGTCTTCCATTGCTGGGTATAGAATTTCTTCAACATGCGGACTTAAACGGTGAATTTCATCAATGAATAAAACATCATTTTCTTCAAGGTTTGTTAACATCGCAGCAAGATCACCGGCTTTTTCTAATACAGGCCCAGAAGTCGTTTTAATATTCACCTCTAACTCATTAGCAACAATGTTTGCGAGGGTTGTTTTTCCAAGCCCGGGAGGCCCAAATATAAGCAAATGATCAAGGGCTTCACTGCGACTGCGCGCCGCCTCGATAAAAATTTCCATTTGTTCTTTAACATGGGGTTGACCGCGATAATCAGCCAGTAATTTTGGCCTAATAGCACGATCGATAACGTCTTCGTTACCTTTTTTCTCCGGTTCTATTAATCGATCAGCCTCTATCATGTTACATCATCGCCTTTAATGCTTCTTTAATGAGTACTTCAGAACTGTGGCCCACGCCCTTCACCGCGTTGACTGATTTCTCGGCCTGCGATGCTTTATAACCAAGCGCAATCAACGCAGCGACAGCGTCGTCTTTCGCATTACCCTGTATGGTTGGATCTTCTTGCATTTCGAGCACAACAGCATCCGTGTACGGAGTAAATAAATCCATACCCCAATCTTTCAACCTGTCTTTCATTTCAAGCACAAGTCGCTCAGCCGTTTTTTTACCAACACCAGGTAATTTAACCAGCGCCGATGCATCTTCATTATGAACACAATTGACAAATTGCTCGGCAGACATACCCGACAAAATACCTAAACCGAGTTTCGGGCCGACGCCATTTGCTTTTAACAATTCACGAAACAGAGCACGCTCGGTTTTGTTGTTAAAGCCAAACAATAACTGAGCATCTTCTCGCACCACAAAATGCGTATAAATAACAGCTTCTTCGCCTTCTTTTGGCAAATTGTAAAAACACGTCATCGGCAATTGAATTTCATAGCCAACTCCGCCAACTTCAAGTAACACTTCTGGGGGTTGTTTTTCTAGTAAAATGCCACGTAAGCGCCCTATCATCTTCTCAAACGTCCTCTAACTGTTTTTTTCGCCTGACCCGAGAGTTTTATTAAGTTTTGTTCTGAATGACCATGACAAATAGCGATTGCCAGCGCATCTGCGGCGTCGGATTGCGGCGTGCCCGGCAATTTTAATAGGTTTTTAACCATGTGCTGAACCTGCGATTTATCCGCTCCGCCATTACCCACAACAGCCTGCTTTACTTGTCTTGCAGAATATTCACTGACAGGTAATTCCTGCAATGATGCCGCGACTATTGCGGCACCACGCGCTTGACCGAGTTTAAGTGCTGAATCTGGATTATGCGCCATAAACACCTGTTCAATCGCAAAACTCGTTGGTTGGAACTGTTCAACCAACTGGGTCACACCTTGAAAAATAATTTTAAGACGTTCAGGCATGGGTTTTTCGCCCATTTTAATACAGCCGCTGCCAATATATTCGAATTTAAGACCGTGTTGTTTAACCACGCCATAACCCGTAAAGCGAGAGCCTGGATCAATGCCTAAAATAATCGCCAAAATAAAACCTCGAATCTTTAATAGCTAAATAATGACGAATAACTGTATAGATTACCAGTATTAATTCGATTTTATTAATTAAATGGTGATTAATAGCACAACCTAACGCATCAGACACATTTAGTAATACTTTTAAGCTTGGCATAAAATTTAACTAAAAATAAAATAAATATTGATTGTGAAAGGATGTAATGATCTAGGTATCAATGACTTAGTGCTTTAAAAAGTATCTAGCTCATTTTATCTTTCTAAGGACACAATCATGAATAATCAACTTCCCAATATTGTCATCGTTGGCGGCGGAGCTGGCGGCTTGGAACTCGCAACAAAGTTGGGGCATCAATTAGGAAAACGAAAACGCGCTCACATCACACTTATTGATAAGAATCGAACTCATATTTGGAAGCCGTTGTTGCATGAAATCGCGACAGGGTCACTCGACCCAAGTATTGACGGGGTGTCTTATTGCGCGCACGCTGCGAAACACGGTTTTAACTTCGTACTCGGTGAGTTTATCGGCCTAGATCCACACAAAAAGCAACTTAATTTAAAAGCGCAAACAGATGAATCTGGCATCGCATTATTACCAGATCAAACGCTCAACTACGATATCTTAACATTATCAATCGGCAGTATTAGCAACGACTTTAATACCCCAGGTGTCAGCCAACATTGCTTTTTTCTAGACTCTCAAAAGCAGGCTGAGCGCTTTCAAAATTCACTGTTAAATAATTTTACCCGAGTTAATCAATCCGCTCATAACTTGCCGAACAGTCAAAATAACGTGTCAATTGCCATCGTTGGCGGCGGTGCGACCGGCGTGGAATTAAGCGCGGAGTTAGTCCATGTTTCTAGTTTATTGAAGCATTACGGATTCAACGCACTCAATGATACCCAGCTAACGATTCACCTTATCGAAGCCGGCGAACGGTTATTGCCCGCACTGCCAAACAGAATCGCACAAGCGGCAAAAACAGAGCTAGAGCAACTAGGCGTAACTGTTAAGCTCAACACCAAAATCATTCGAGCGACTGAGTTTGGTTTTATTACTCATGATAATGAACTAATCGAAGCTGATCTTATGCTTTGGGCGGCTGGCGTAAAAGTGGCTGATTACATTGCAGCGCTTAATCTATTTAAATTAAATCGACAAAATCAAATTGAAGTCGATAGCTATTTACGAGCAGTCAATTACAGCGATATATTTGTGCTAGGTGACGCATGTTGCTTTACGGAAGAGAGCGGCTCTCAAGTACCACCTAGAGCACAAGCTGCCCACCAAATGGCAAGCATGACCGCAAAAAATATCAAGGCACTTATCGAGCAACAAAATCTAGCGCCGTTTATCTATAAAGACCATGGCTCCTTGGTCAACTTGTCGCGCTTTTCTGCGGTCGGTAATTTAATGGGTAACCTAACAAAGAACAGCCTCTTTGTTGAAGGAAAGCTCGCACGTATCATGTACATTTCACTGTATCGCATGCATCAAAACGCGATTCATGGTCCCTTTAAAACGATTGCATTATGGCTTGCTGAAAAGCTCATGCGGATCGTTAGACCGAAACTAAAATTACATTAACTTTAATTCTGATAAATAATCGGCATAAAAAAACGGGTCATCGCGACCCGTTTAAAACTAAATATTAATTTATATTATAACTTTTTAATCGTCATATCAGTTTCAAATACAATGCCTTTTTCCGCAAAGTCAGCAGAAAAGTACATCGACATATTCTGGTTTTTAAGTTGTTCAAGCTCTTCTGGCACTGGCTCACCGGATAACTCAACAACACTTAAAAACGGTGTGATAAACGATTTTAAGTCAAAGGCAAAGTTACTGAAACCATTGTTCGTCAGTTCTTCATTTGCCATATTCGCAGCAAGCTTACTTCCTTGCTCACCGGTAAATAACGTTAAATGTTTGCCTTTAAGTGCAAGTTTAATGTCACTTTTAAGTGGAATTGGTGATGGGATCATATCATTTACTACAATTTCAGAACCATCTTCTGGCAATTCAACATTTGCTAGTGGCGGTGCAAAGCTCTTAAGTGTATTAAACAATCCAGCTGCATCATCAGCAGATACCGACACTATCGCGTCTAAGTTCTCAAAGCTTGGCTGGCCATTGGCATCTTCACTAAGCGAAAAGCCTTGTAAACTAACACTGATCCCTTTAAGTGATCCCGCCATGCCCGTCATCATTGCAACAGCCATTGGGTTATTCGCTTTAGCCTGCTCCTGCGCCATAAGAAGGTGCTCACAGCTAAATTCGGCTTTTGTAAAACGCGTCCATAAGGTATTGAGTAGTGGCGCTACTTTTTGAATATCCACGCCATACGCAAAACTCATCATTTTATGATTTGCTGAACGCGTGTGCTGTGGTACGAAGCCTCGCACGCTTGCAAGCGCCTTCATCGCATCAACATCCGTACTTGCAAATACCGTATCCATTTCAAAATACGCTTCGCTCGCGGTAATGCGCATCTCTTTGGTGCCCGATATTGTTGCAGGCCATTTATTCGCTATATCGCTGAAATCAGCCTGACACTGCGCATTTCGCACTGAATCAAACGCACCCGCAGAACCAGATACGTCAAGAACTTGGTCAAGCATTTTAGTTAAGCGTGACTGTGATTTTGCAGTGACTGCATCAACAATTGCAACATGATTAAGATACGCAACTGACTTGCCGTCAAAGCCGTAGTCAGCAACATATTTATCGAGCTTTTTAGATTGAGATAGCGATTGAGTTGGCTTTTCTAGCGCCAAAGCCAGCTTTAAGTCACTTTCATCATTAAACGGCGTATTAAATGTAATCGTACTCCAATTACCTGCTGTTGATGTAACCAACTCCAAACCTTGCATCCCATCAACTTCAAGTTGATAACGCGTTACTGCTGCACCGTTGATTTGTTCTTCTTTGAAGCTAATACCAGCTTGTTGCGCCGCGTCTTTCATTGTCGTGTTAAACGCCGCAGTATTTGTTACTTCATATCGTAAAACAGGTATTAGACCAACCGAATAACCCAAACCGCGCAACGAGTCACCGACTCCCCAGATTTGCGCCATTTTTTCACTTGATTCAGTAGACTCTTGATATTTTGTTAAAAGCACTGCTAAAAAGCGCGCATTTTTATCATCAGTTTGCTTCAATTCATCAACAATCAACGCAACATCTTGATTCGATTTCATTGAATCTGGTAACAGATCCATATATTTTTTATATGGAAAGGCTTCTAATTGCCCCCAAAAAAACGCACTGTCTGCAGGCACATAATCAAGTTGCTCAATGTTAATAGAACTGCTCGACGAGCCACCTTCAGATTGTGTCAAATAATATGCACCACCAGCAATTGCGGCAACTGCTGCGACAGTAACAAGTGTTTTATTCATTTTCTAACTCCGTTTATTACTCTCCTTTGCGCAATGCTGCAAAGGGACAAGCTCCTATAATAGCAACAGATACCTATTAATAAAGTAACTATTTAACAATATTTAATAAATTTTTACATAAACACATTGAGTTATAAGTACAATAAATCAAATTTACTATTCGCTACGTCAATTGCGGATTTAGATTTTTCAAACAAACTGTCGAGGTTCGATACTGATTGCAACCACGGCTTTAGTTGCGTATGCTGATTGAGCACTTCCAACATAAATCCGTCGTCAAACTCGTTATGAGTCAATGCGATTTCACTCACAATATCAGCAAATTGAATACGTCGAATTGTTTCAACTAATGAACGGTAACGGCGATATTGTTCGGGCATCGAAAAGTGATGATGAAAATAAATAACTTCTGGAATAGGACTTGGAATACCCCAGTGTTTACACACTTTGGTACCAATTGCTGCGTGTCGTCGTTGAGCACGATAAATTGGCGAGTTTGGCCCTAACGAATTCCAAATTTCAGCGTCGAGTTCAGGAAAATCTTGCCGTTGGCTTTCATCAACGAGAAATAACCCTATATCGTGCAACAAACCAATAAGATAAGCCGTCTCTGTAGCTATTGCTATCTTAGGCAATAAATCGAAGCTTTCTTTAACTATCTCTGCGACCTGTAATGCGTGATGCCATAAATGCTTTTCGGACTCGGTATTTGCAACAAATACTTTGGTCACGGCGACCAGTGATATGAGATTAAACACCTCTTTACAGCCCATGCGAATAATCGCCTCTTTAATACTTAAAATGGGCTTAACCGTCGTTTGCCGTGCGGTATTGCTCAGTTTAATTATTTTTATTGCAAGGGGAGGATCTCGCTCCGCAAGGGCTTCAATCTTATCGAAGTAATTCTCGTCATCGAGCGAAATCCCAAGTAACTCAACCAGTACAGTTGGTAAGATGGGTAGTTCCTTTAACAAGTCATGCTCTACGGTTTGGCTTGTTACTGTCATCAAGTATCCTATGCGTTGAAAATTAACTAATTACTACATCAATTATTAGTATAGTTAAGCGTCAACCATATCCATAAAATATTGTCCTAAATTTACTGTCAACGTTTTGTATTCATGCATCAATTATTTCAAAGTGATGATTTGGCTTGGCTTTGAGGATATCAATCACTATCTCATTGTCATCATCTGGTACGCCAACTAACATCACCAACTGATTATGATTAGCCCCAAGTGTTGATTTACAGACCGAATAAAGATGGATTAAGTGCCACCCAATCAAACCGCACAACCACAACGAAAACAAAGCAAAGAGGCTAAAAAAGCCCATTACCGCAAGAGACGATATCGAAAAGTTAAAAATTAACACAACGGTAAAGACACTCAGAAGCGCTAAGAAGATGACCTCTTTCCTGATTATATTTGCCACGTTTGGGGTGATAAACTGATACCACGGATGCGCTTCGTCACTGCATAACTCGGTAATATTATCGACCGTTGAGACCGACTCTAACTCGTGTTGCAGCTGAATAAACTCACGATAGTTTTGGCTTGTAACTAAATAATGCATAACTCCACCTTCATAATCAGTTTGAACAAAAGACCTAAAGCAAGCGAAATTTTATTTATAGGGATACTACGAAGCGGGTATTAAATTAGTTCAAAAAAAAAGCGAACTTTAAAAGTTCGCTTTTCAAATTAATGCTAATAGATGCGATTATGCATCTGATTTTTCGATTACGTTAACACCTAATTCCACGAGTGCGTCTGGGTTTGCAACACTTGGCGCATTAGTCAATAAACACGATGCTTGCGTCGTTTTAGGGAACGCGATGACATCACGAATATTCTCAGTACCACATAACAACATAACTAAACGGTCTAGACCAAATGCAAGACCCGCATGTGGTGGTGTCCCATATTTTAATGCATCCAATAAGAAGCCAAATTTGTCTTGCTGCTCTTTTTCGTCAATGCCTAAAATGCGAAACGCAGCTTCTTGCATTTCACTATTATGGATACGTACAGAACCGCCGCCTACTTCATAACCATTAATTACCATATCATACGCATCTGAGATTGCCGCACTCGGATTTGCTTCAAGTTCTGCTGCACTGATGTCTTTTGGCGCTGTGAATGGGTGATGAACTGCGTGTAATGTTCCTTCATCATCTTCTTCAAACATCGGGAAGTCTACAACCCAAAGTGGCGCCCACTTCGTCAAATCGGTAAGCTCAAGGTCTAAACCAATTTTCAGGCGAAGTGCGCCCATTGCTTCATTAACAACGTTACGTTTATCAGCACCAAATAAGATTATATCGCCCGTTTGAGCATTAGTGCGCTCAAGAAGCTGAGAAATCACATCTTCATTCAAGAATTTAGCAATTGGAGATTGTACACCTTCAACGCCCGCTTCACGGTCGTTAACCTTCATCCACGCCAACCCTTTTGCACCATAGATGCCGATGTATTTAGTGTACTCGTCAATTTGCTTACGAGAAAGCGACGCCCCGCCTGGTACAGTAAGTACTGCAACACGGCCTTTTTCATCATTTGCTGGACCCGAGAATACTTTAAACTCAACATCTTTTAGCAAATCAGCAACATCAATAAGCTCCATTGGGTTACGTAAGTCAGGTTTATCAGAACCAAATCGCGTCATCGCTTCTGCATATGGCATCACTGGAAATTCACCTAAATCAACATCTAGTAATTCTTGCCACATGTCATGAATTAGTTTTTCCGTCATCGCACGCACTTCTGTCGAGTTCATAAATGACGTTTCTAAATCGATTTGTGTAAATTCTGGCTGACGGTCTGCACGTAAATCTTCATCACGGAAACATTTTACGATTTGATAATAACGATCAAATCCAGACATCATCAACAATTGTTTAAATAGCTGAGGCGACTGAGGCAACGCATAAAAGCTGCCGTTATGAACGCGACTTGGTACAAGGTAATCGCGCGCACCTTCCGGTGTTGCTTTTGTCAATACCGGCGTTTCAATATCCAAAAAGCCATTGTCATCCAAAAAGCGACGAACAAATGACGATGCTTTCGCACGCAACTTAATGCGATCACTCATTTCTAAACGACGTAAATCTAAATAACGGAACTTTAAGCGCTGCTCTTCTGAATTTTGCTGATTAAAGTCAAGTGGTAACGGTTCCGCACGGTTAATAATCTCAAGACCTTTACCTAAGATCTCAACTTCACCTGTCGCCATATCTTGATTAATTTGGCTCTCTGGTCGTGCGCGCACAATACCAGTTACCTTTACACAAAACTCGTTGCGCAATTGGTTTGCTGTATCCATTAGGCCAGCCACATCCGGATCAAATACAACTTGCACTAACCCTTCACGATCGCGCAAATCGATGAAAATTAAGCCGCCTAGGTCACGGCGTTTGTTAATCCAGCCACAAAGTTCAACTGTTTGTTCTACATGAGTTTTATTTAGTTGTCCGCAATATATTGAGCGCATACTTATCCTGTCAGTCAGTTTCTCACTCCACGTCCATTAACGTGGAGATGACTTTCGCCATATAAAAATTGTCGCTCATTATACCCAAGCCGCGTAAAAATGCGAGATTCACTGTCGTAAAAGTGGCAACGAACGTTCCTTTTGGTATGCTACGCAAAATTAACCAAGGCTAAGCAAAAAATGTTATACCTCGGATGTCCGCAATGGAGTTCTAATCATTGGCGTGGTCGCGTCTTTACGCGCTCCTGTCAACCGCGCAATATGCTAAGTGAATATGCGCAGGTATTTAATTCCGTCGAGGGAAATACCAGCTTTTATGCAGACCCGAGTAGGCAAACCATTTTGAATTGGAAAAATGCTGTTCCCGAGCATTTTAGATTCACCTTTAAACTCCCTCAGCGCATATCGCATGAATCTGGTCTCGTAAATTGCCAGCACGATTTACTGGGTTGGTTTAAATTGTTTGAGCCGCTTCACGAAAACATCGGCAGTATTATGATTCAGCTTCCCAAATCGTTTTCCCCAGCTGATTTTAATACCCTTGAACAATTCCTTAGATTACTACCGAGTGATTTGCGATTTTCGCTCGAAGTTCGCCATTTGGGGTTTTATCGAAAAGACGATATCGAAAGGAAGCTCAATCAACTCTTAATGGCACAGCAAATTGACCGTATCATGATGGATACGCGCGCGCTGTTTAACGAACCAGCGACAACAGAGGCAATTATTGATGCGCAACGCAAAAAACCGCGGCTACCAGTTCATGTCATTGCAACAGCGCAACAACCTATCGTACGTTTTGTCGGTTGCAGCGTGCTGGAACAAAATACGCTCACCTATAAACCTTGGCTAAATAAAATAAAACAATGGCTTAACGATGGGTTGTCACCCTATATATTTTTTCACACGGCGGATAATATTGACGCCCCGTTTTTAGCCCGTCAATTTATTACCGACTTAGCAGTCGAACATCCTGTGCTAGCGCCATTTCCGAGTGAAAAAGAAGCCACGCAAAGTACATTATTCTAACTATCAGATATCGCCACATGCATTACTTAAAATACTTTACCGGTTATCCTGAGCATATAATAACGCAGGTTACCCAACTGATTGAAAATGGTCAGTTACGTGATTACTTTACAAAAAAGTACCCCGCTGCGCATCAAATTCGTTCGGAGAAATTGCTCTATCAATATACCGATACACTCAAGTCTCGCTTTTTAAAAAATACGCCGAGGCTAGCGTCTGTAAAATTTAAAAAACAAAAAGACTTAGTTAAAAATGCACTTGGAACACATACCTTTAAAAGCAAAGCACATGGCAAGAAGCTAAAAGCGAACCACGAAATTGCCATTGCAGAGCAATTAAAGTACGCCCCTGAACCGCTTTTAAAAGCATTGGTCGTACACGAACTTGCCCATTTTAAAGAAAAAGACCACAACAAAAGTTTTTATAATTTATGCTGTCACATGGAGCCGCAATATCACCAACTAGAACTTGATATGCGTTTATTTTTGGTACTTGTAGAGCGCGATGAATGTTTTTATAAAACGTAGATTTAAAGTCAATTGATGCTGCGGGAAATTACGTTCGATATGGCTGCACACACCACATCGAACGAATAAATTTTAATAACTAAAGACCGAGCTCTGCCATAAAGTCATCATCGAGTTCATCATTAGCCGAATCTTGAGGCGCTTTATTATCTTTTGCTGGCTTTGCTTTTTCACTAGCAATAATGTCGTCTGGATCAACAGCTTCAGCGATGTCAAAATCATGTAGTTTTATAAACTCTGTTTTATCCATTGCCAGTTCTAAGTAAAAGATATTCTGATTTTCAGTGGTAAAGGTAACTCTGCGTGCTTGCGGTCTATCCATTGTTGTATCAACTGAAATTTGCACTTGTTTGTTTATTGCCATCATTTTAGGCTGGTTTTGCGTAATTGACGTGTGCAATTGCTCGCGCACTTTATTGGTGAAATCACCAACAATTTGATTCATCAGCTCCCCCATCACGTTAGACACATCGTCCGATAAATGGCTGGTCGCTATTTCTGATTCAGGCATTCCCATATTGCGCATATAATCGCCGTAGATTTCCATTGCCGCTTGCGAGGTGAAGTTAGTTACCACCAACCCAGTAAAGCCGCCATCGAATAACACAAAACAACCGATATCCGGTCGCATACAGGTGCGTGTAATTTTTTGCACCATGGCAGAATATGCAATGCCATTGTTGGTAGCCGATGATAAAACTTGCGTCACCGAGTGACATAAGGTTGCCAGTATATCTTCAGTACTAATTGTTTTACTTTTTTTCATGGGATCTCGAAAACCTTATTACGTTGTTACTAAAGAGTATAGAGGCAATTTACTCCTAAATTGATATTTATAAAACAAATTTTTAACTATTTACCACAAATTGCAACAACGACGTTTTTAATCAACAACCTAAGTTGGAATAATGCGACTAGAATAGGTAGAATGCCGCGATATTTCGTCTAAGAGATAAATTAATGACGCAAAAAGATACGATTTACGCAAGCCAACAACAGGTAAAAGACTTTAGCTTTGATGAGACCGTCGTTGAAGTCTTTCCAGATATGATCCAGCGCTCAGTCCCAGGCTATACCACGATGGTCAGCACCATGGGCAAGTTGGCTGGCCAATATGCACAAAATAACTCTAACTTGTACGATTTAGGTTGTTCGCTTGGTGCCGTGACTCTGAGTATGCGTCGAAATATTGAAAAGCAAAATTGCCAAATCATTGCCATCGACAATTCACAGGCAATGATTGAACGCTGCAAATTACATTTACAGGGGTTTCGTTCTGACGTGCCCGTAGATGTGCAACTAGCCGATATTACTGAAGTGAACATTGAAAACGCCTCGGTTGTCGCGCTCAATTTTACGCTCCAATTTATTGCACAACCGATGCGCCGCGCGCTGCTAGAGAAAATTTATGCGGGACTCAAACCCGGTGGCATCCTGCTCCTAAGTGAAAAAATAAAAGGCGAAAACGACACTGTAGATGATGTGCTAATTGACTTACATCACGACTTTAAACGTGCCAACGGTTATTCCGAATTAGAAATAAGTCAAAAACGCAGCGCAATTGAAAACGTAATGCGCCCCGATACCTTATCAGAACATCAACAACGCTTAACTGATATCGGCTTTACACATACACAAGTTTGGTATCAATGTTTTAATTTTTGTTCAATGATCGCAATTAAGTAATAAAGGTAAATTATGAATATTTGGTTCACGCAATTTTATGCTGCAATTGCTCAATCAACTCTCAGTCACTGGCTAGAAACCTTACCAAGCCAGCTCAATCATTGGCAAAAAGAAGCCCAACATGGTGATTGGCCAAAATGGGAGAAAGTGTTAAAAAACTTACCCACTTCGAATACAGAGCACGTCAACATAACAGATAAAGTTGAGTTTGGTCGCGATGATGAACTATCTACTGGCCACCAAAAACAACTTGAACATCTTTTTAAACGTATGATGCCATGGCGCAAAGGCCCATTTACCATTCATGGCCTTGAAATCAATACCGAGTGGCGCAGTGACTGGAAGTGGGATCGCGTTGCGCCGCATATTAGCGATTTAACAAACCGTACGGTACTGGATATCGGCTGTGGTTCAGGCTACCACTTATGGCGTATGCGTGGTGCCGGTGCTGAATTTGTTGTCGGTATTGATCCATCTGATCTATTTTTAAGCCAATTTCAAGCGATCAAGCACTTTAACCCCGACCCCAATGTACATTTATTGCCGCTCGGTGTTGAACAGTTACCCGAATTAAAAGCATTTGACACGGTTTTCTCAATGGGTGTGCTCTACCATAGACGTTCGCCAATCGACTTTTTATCGCAGCTAAAAGCTCAGCTTAGACCCGGCGGTGAACTCGTGCTTGAAACACTCGTTATTGAAGGCGACGAACAAGCTGTGCTAATGCCAACCGACCGCTACGCAAAAATGCGTAATGTTTGGTATATTCCAAGCGCCAACGCCTTAATGCTGTGGATGGCCCGAGTCGGATTCAAAAACATCAAACTCGTCGACCTTGACCAAACCTCTGTTGAGGAACAGCGAAAAACTGACTGGATGACCACCGAATCACTGAGTGATTTTCTTGATCCAAACGATCCAAATAAAACAATTGAAGGCTACCCGGCCCCTCTTCGTGCGGTTGTTATCGCCAACGCATAATCAATTTTGCCGTATTCACACTTGGATACGGCAAATATTCGTCAATACAGTACCTTAATTATTCGAAACAACTCATGGCGCGCGAGACGCTATTACTAAATCTCAATCATTTATGACAAATGTCCTCTTTTACCCCGAATAATTGTGGTAGCGACTTACTAATTCATGTAAAATGCGCGAGTTTTTTATGCAACCCACATGCAACCTTAAGGAATTTCCGTGAGCGAACAAAAACAGTCTTTAAGCTACAAAGATGCTGGTGTCGATATTGACGCTGGTAACGCATTAGTTGAACGTATTAAAGGTGTCGTTAAAAAAACCCGACGTCCAGAAGTGATGGGCGGAATTGGTGGTTTTGGCGCACTTTGTGAGTTACCAACCGGTTATAAAGAACCTGTACTCGTTGCTGGTACCGACGGTGTAGGTACTAAATTACGTTTAGCAATCGACCTGAAAAAGCACGACACTGTCGGTATTGACCTCGTTGCTATGTGTGTAAATGACCTTATTGTACAAGGCGCTGAACCTCTGTTTTTCCTAGACTACTATGCAACAGGTAAACTCGACGTTGATGTTGCCGCAGATGTCGTGACTGGTATCGGTAAAGGTTGTGAGCTTTCTGGCTGTGCACTCATTGGTGGTGAAACAGCTGAAATGCCTGGCATGTACGAAGGTGATGATTACGATATGGCTGGCTTTTGTACCGGTGTCGTTGAAAAATCAAAAATCATCGACGGTTCAAAAGTATCTCAAGGCGACCAACTTATCGCCCTTGCGTCAAGTGGTCCGCACTCGAACGGATACTCATTAATTCGCAAAGTACTTGAAGTATCAGGCGCGGATACAAATGCAGAATTTAAAGGTAAAACTTTAGGTGAGCATTTACTTGAGCCAACACGTATTTACGTAAAATCAACGCTTGAATTACTTAAACATGTTGATGTTCACGCGCTTTCTCATATCACAGGCGGTGGTTTTTGGGAGAACATTCCACGTGTATTACCTGAATCTGCAAAAGCAGTTATTAAAGGTGACAGCTGGCAATGGCCTGCAGTGTTCAACTGGCTACAAGAAAACGGCAATATCGAAACCCATGAAATGTACCGCACATTTAACTGCGGTGTTGGTTTAGTGTTAGTTGTTCCTGCTGATAAACTATCGCAAAGTCTTGAGATTTTAAATAACGCAGGCGAGCAAGCGTGGCACATTGGTGAAATCCAAACTGCTGCAGCAGGCGAAGAGCAAGTAGAAATCATCTAATGGCAGTTGATGTGCTTCAAAAGCCAACCCGAATTGTCGTTTTAATTTCGGGTAGCGGTTCAAACTTACAAGCAATTATTGATGCCGTTGCGGCAAAGCAAATCAATGGCGAAATTAGTGCGGTTATTAGTAACCGCGCTGATGCATATGGCTTAGTGCGAGCGAGTAAGGCAAACATTGCCACAGCGGTATTAAGCCATAAAGAATTTGCCTCTCGTGAAGACTACGATTCGGCATTAATGCAAAAAATTGATAGTTTTGAGCCAGATTTGGTTGTATTGGCTGGTTTTATGCGTATTCTAACTCCTAGCTTAGTGCAAAATTATTTGGGTAAAATGTTGAACATTCATCCATCTTTGTTGCCTAAGTATCAGGGTCTGAATACCCATCAAAGAGCGCTAGATGCAAATGATAAAGAACACGGCGTAAGTGTTCACTTTGTCACCGAAGAATTAGACGGTGGCCCAGTGGTACTTCAAGCAAAGGTTGATATTAAAGCAGACGATACTGCAGAAACCTTAGCAGAACGTGTTCATAAACAAGAACATATAATCTATCCTTTGGTGGTTAAGTGGTTCAGTGAACAACGACTAACAATGGAAACCGATTATGCAGTTCTTGATGGCGAAAAATTACCAATTAGCGGCGCCAAGCTATAAAAAGAATACTCTCGGTGCTTTAGTTTTCCTACTAAGCACCTTTTTCTCTACTACCCTATACGCTTCGACTATTAATCCATATAGTGCCGAATACGATGTTTTTCGCAAAGGTGAACGCTATGGCAGTGCCCTTCGTCAATTTTCAGATGTTGGTAATGGCCAATGTAAACTGCGCTATAGCAGCAAGATTAAGTGGATGATTTTCACTGATGAACGCGAAGAAAGCGGTATTTTTAATTGTACCGACGACAAAATTACACCATTGAAATACACCATGGTGCGCGAAGGAACCGGCAAAGACCGAAACTACAAACTGCTATTCGATCAAAATAAAAAGCAAATCAAGTCAAACCAACACAAGTACCCACTAAAACTTGATTGGAGTGAAAACTTCCAAGATGGCATGTCCTACCAAGCAAAAATGCGCATAGACTTGCGCAGTGGCGCGACTCATTTTGACTATCCTATCGTAGATAAAAAAGGCAAAGCGCGGCACTATAAATTTGAAGTGATCGGTAAAGAAACAATCACACTCCCTTTTGGCAATCTTGAGACCATTAAAGTGAAACGCCTTTACGACAACGATAAACGTCAAGCATTAGCTTGGTTTGCGCCAAGTATGGATTTTCTCTTAGTACGTATGTGGAAAGGTGAAAAAGGTGTTGAGCAGTTCGATATTCAGCTTAAATCACACAAACAACTTTAATTAGTTCACTTTAGGGAGTACGCGTGACATGCTTGCTCCCAACCCTACCTTAAAACCATCTCAAAACCATCAATCTCATTTTACTGGCCCTTTATCGTAAACGTCAGGAAAAAAAGCAAAACATCACATAGTCTATAAATTAGACTATCTGAAAGAGTGGCGAGGGATGTATGTTTATCGAATTAATTGATTTGCTTTTATGTTTAGTGCTTGGTTTGCTAAACAGTCTAATTTAATTAATGCCTATTTCGTCGGCTAATTGGGTAAGAGCCGCGTTTAATCACAACTCTTAACCCGTTAGATAACTTATTGCTTGTGCAGCGTCAGCAACGAGGTTTCGTTGTCGGCTCGATGCTTACACGATAACACTTTATAGTAGCCTAAGTTGTCATCATTTTGCGTGATTGAATAACGCGGTGTGTTAGGTTTAAACGGGAAAACGCGTTTTATATCCTCACTATTTAGCTCAACTTTAATGAGTTCCTGATATGTTTCAACTGAAATGGTTTTTACTGCTCTTCCATCAATTTTTATATCTGCCATTTTTGTCACCTTAGGTTAAATTGGAGATTTAGCACGATTTATTGAACAACTATTAACCACCTTACAAATTATTTATTCATTAAACAAGCGTTAAAACACCACAAATAAATAAGCCAACGAGTCCAATCAGGCTCAAACCAAAGGCACCACTGCGTGCAAGACTAAAATTAATATAATAAAAAAACATGTGACCGACGCGCGCGACAAAATAGAGCAGTGAAAATCCATTCACCCAACTTGGTGCTCCACCGAGCAATGTTGCAAACATTAGTAATAAAATAAAAATAGACACACTTTCATTGGTATTCATAAATGCTCGAGTCGCCCGAAAAACAAAGCTGTCATGTGTTGCTTCAATCGGAAAACCAGGTGTGTGCTTTGCTTTTAACGCAACGACATCAGCGATAATGAGTTGTATCACTTGCATTAGACCAACTAACCCTATTACTAGAACAGACCATTTATATGGTGTTAAAAATTCCATAACTTCCTCCTTTAAAGCCCTTATTATGTTTTTTTAATATTATAAATCAACAATATAAATGTATATTTCAATTTAAAATCAATTAACATGACACTCCAACTTTAAGCCAATATCAGCACACAATAAAAAAGGCAGTAAATACTGCCTTTTGGTTAGCTAGGGAGCTTAATAAAGTTGATTACTAAACATTTAAATAATCCATAATTCCTTCAGCTGCATTACGTCCTTCGTAAATCGCTGTTACGACGAGATCTGAGCCACGCACGGCGTCACCACCGGCAAAGATTTTTGGATTTGTTGTTTGATGTGTAAATTCGCCGTTTTCAGGCGCTTTGATACGCCCCCACGTGTCTAATTCAACATCAAACTCGCTAAGCCAAGGCATGGCGTGTGGTTGAAATCCGAACGCCATAATCACTGCGTCTGCCGCAACAAGGTGCTCCGAACCCGCAACCTCTTGCGCCCTACGGCGTCCGTTTTCATCAGGCTCACCTAGTTCAGTTTTAACCATATTAACGCCTATCACCTTGCCTTCAGCGTTGAGCGCAATCCCTTTAGGTTGAACGTTAAATACAAATTCAACCCCTTCCTCTTTGGCATTTTTAACTTCTCGAACTGAACCTGGCATATTCTTTTCATCACGACGATACGCACAAATTACATGTTGTGCTCCTTGGCGCACTGACGTTCTCACACAGTCCATTGCCGTATCACCGCCACCGAGTACCACAACACGTTTGTTTTCCATACTGGCGTATTGATATTCGTCATTACTGAAACCAAGGTGTTGATTAGTGTTCGCAATTAAAAAAGGTAATGCATCAAACACACCATTGGCATCTTCATTTTCAAGGCCCGCACGCATATTTTTATATGTGCCAACCGCTAAAAATACGGCGTCATACTCAGCAATGATGTCGCTCAGCGCAATGTCTTTACCTACTTCAGTATTCAATTTAAATTCTACGCCCATTTCTTCAAATATAACGCGGCGATTTTCCATTACCGACTTTTCAAGTTTGAACGACGGAATACCAAACGTTAACAACCCACCAATTTGCGGGTGTTTGTCAAATACAACCGGTTTAACGCCGTTACGCACCAGAATATCAGCACAACCTAACCCAGCTGGCCCCGCACCGATGACAGCGACTTTTTTGTCGCTCCAAACAACGTGCGACATATCGGGTTTCCAGCCCATTGCGAATGCGGTATCGGAAATATATTTTTCAATATTACCGATCGTAACAGCGCCAAACTCATCATTTAAGGTACATGCACCTTCGCATAATCGGTCTTGTGGACAAACACGACCACACACTTCTGGCAAGCTATTAGTACGATGCGATAAATCAGCCGCCTCGAGTACTTTGCCTGCTTTAATTAACTTTAACCATTGTGGAATGTAATTGTGAACCGGGCACTTCCATTCGCAATATGGATTACCACAATCCAAGCAACGATCTGCTTGTGAATCTACTTGTTTTGCCGAAAATGGCTCATAGATTTCGACAAATTGTTTTTTACGTGACGAAATAGGCTTTTTGCGCGGATCAACACGCTGCACGTCGATAAATTGATAAACATTTTGTGACATACGATTTCTCCTATTGCGCCTGAATTCGAAGTTCAGCACTACTGCGTGCGCGATGACCTAATAAACTCTTAACGTCACTTGATTTTGGTTTTACAAGACGGAATTTAGCGATATATGACTCAAAGTTAGCCAAAATTTCTTCAGCGCGCAGTGAGTTTGTCATTTCAAGATGCTCCCCGATAAGACCGCGCAAATGTTCATGGTGAATAGTCAGACTATCTAGCTCAACAAGTTCCACCAACTCGTTATTAATACGCTTATCAAAATCATCCGCTTCATCAAGAATGTAAGCAAACCCACCGGTCATCCCTGCACCAAAGTTAATGCCAGTTGAACCTAGTACACAAACCACACCACCTGTCATGTATTCACAGCCGTTGTCGCCAAGCCCTTCTACCACAGAAACCGCACCTGAGTTACGCACGGCAAAACGTTCACCCGCGCGCCCTGCGGCAAAAAGTCGACCGCCTGTGGCTCCATATAAACAGGTATTGCCAGCGATGGTTGCATCGTGCGACGCAAATGCAGAGCCCACAGGAGGCTGAATTGAAATCTTGCCGCCAGCCATGCCTTTACCAACATAATCATTGGCATCGCCTGTTAAATGCAGCTCCAAGCCACCGGCATTCCAAACACCAAATGATTGGCCTGCGGTGCCATTTAATTTAACGACCACCGGATCACTTGCCAGACCTTGATTGCCGTGATGATCTGCGATAAAGCCTGAGACCAAGGCGCCCACCGAGCGATCTGTATTGCAAATATTAGCGCGTAACTTAATTGAGGTTTTGCTCTCAATTGCCGTTTGCGCCTGCTCAAGTAACTGTTCATTAAGCTGACCTTGGTAGTGCGATGTATTCTCAGCACTACAATATAGCGTCTCACCTGAGCGATTATTTGGCTTGTAGAGTAAGCTCGACAAGTCGAGTTTACTTTGTTTTGCCGTTGTACCTTCAATTGCCTCTAACAAGTCAGTACGGCCAATTAAATCAACAAGACGCTTCACACCAAGCGCTGCCATAATTTCGCGCGCTTCTTGTGCAATAAATTTAAAGTAGTTCATCGCCATTTCAGGTAAACCGTGGTAATGCTTTTGACGCAAGGTTTCATCTTGTGTCGCAACACCGGTTGCACAGTTATTTAAATGACAAATACGTAAATATTTACAACCCAATGCAACCATCGGGCCCGTACCAAAGCCAAAGCTCTCGGCACCTAATATGGCCGCTTTAATAATATCAAGGCCAGTTTTTAAGCCGCCATCTGTTTGCAGGCGAATACGATGCCTCAATCCATTTTCAACCAACGCTTGTTGGGTCTCAGCAAGACCGAGTTCCCACGGGCTGCCTGCATACTTAACCGAAGTTAATGGGCTTGCCCCAGTGCCGCCATCATAACCTGCAATTGTAATGAGATCTGCGTACGCTTTTGCAACACCGGTGGCAATGGTACCAACACCAGGCTCGGATACTAACTTAACCGAAATCATCGCGTTTGGGTTCACTTGTTTTAAGTCAAAAATAAGCTGTGCCAAATCTTCAATTGAATAAATATCATGGTGCGGTGGCGGCGAAATCAGCGTCACACCGGGCACTGAATAACGTAACTGTGCGATGTATGGGGTAACTTTTTCACCTGGCAATTGCCCGCCTTCACCGGGTTTTGCACCTTGCGCGACCTTAATTTGAATCACATCTGCATTACGTAAGTAATGCGGCGTCACACCAAAACGGCCAGAAGCGACCTGCTTGATACGTGAATTTTTCTCGGTGCCGTAGCGTTTTATATCTTCACCGCCTTCACCAGAGTTAGAGCAGCCGCCTAAACGGTTCATTGCAATGGCGAGCGCTTCATGCGCTTCAGGTGACAGTGCGCCGATACTCATCGCCGCTGAGTCGAAGCGTTTGTATAATGCGCTTGCATCCTCTACTTCACTGACATCAATACTCGCATCACCTTGCTTTAAACGCAGTAAATCACGCAAATTTGTAACAGGTCGGTTATTCACAAGATCGGCATACACTTGGTAGTCTTGGTACTCACCTGAACGCACCGCGGTCTGAAGCGTTTGAATAACGTCTGGGTTGTATGCATGGTACTCGCCGTTATGAACATACTTTAATAAACCACCGTGTTCTAACGGTTTACGTTTGATCCAAGCTTTACGCGACAAATTAATTTGGTCTTGATGGAAATCACTAAAATCAGCACCTTGCACGCGACTCACCACACCACTAAAACACAAGTCGATGATTTCGTCGTGTAAGCCGACAGCTTCAAATAACATCGAGCAACGATAGCTGGCGATAGTACTGATGCCCATTTTAGACATAATTTTATAAAGGCCTTTATTTATCGCATTGCGATAACGGACGGTAGCATCACGATAGTGCGAATCAATCACATTTGTTTCACACATTTGCGCCAATGTTTCATATGCTAAATATGGATAAATCGCAGTTGCACCAAATCCTAATAAGACGGCAAACTGATGTGGGTCTCGGCAACTCGCCGTTTCAATCACGATGTTCGTGTCACAACGCAAGCTCTTATCAACTAAACGGCGCTGTACCGCACCGACAGCCATTGCTGCAGGAATGGGCAGTTGTTCACTAGTAAGGCCTTTATCAGACAATACAATCAATACCGTGCCCAAGCGCGCTAGCTCTTCGGCTTTATCACACACAGCGATTATGGCACTGCGTAAATCGCTTTGTTTATCATAATTAATTGAGACTTCAGAGAACGAATAATGGGCCTGATCTGCTGATAAAAGCTGCGACATATCAGAATACATTAAAATAGGACTAGCAAACTGTAATCGTTTGGCGTGGCCTGTTGTCTCGTTGAAAACATTTTGTTCACGGCCAATACAGGTTGCCAGTGACATCACATGGTTTTCGCGCAGCGGATCAATCGGCGGATTGGTAACTTGCGCAAATTTTTGTCGGAAATAATCAAATACAGAACGCTCTTTTGAAGAAAGCACAGCAAACGGGGTGTCATCCCCCATCGAACCTGTTGCCTCTTGACCTAAACTACCCATTGGGCGCAGCACTTGGTCTAGTTCTTCGTTTGAATAGCCAAACTGTTTGTGTAATACCGACAACATATCGTCGTCCAATTCACGTACGCCAACTTCGCTACCGGTAAGTTCTTCGACCGGCGTCAGTCGTTTAACGTTTTCTTCAAGCCATGTCTTATAAGGGTGGCGAGATTTGAGGTCTTCATCGATATCATTTGATTGCCACACTTTACCATGCAAGGTATCAACAACGAGCAATTCACCTGGGCCAACGCGGCCTTTTTCTTTTACTTCGTCAGGCTCATAATCCCAAATACCGACCTCGGAAGCGAGCGTGATATGACCATCTTTAGTGATCACATAACGGGCGGGACGCAAACCATTGCGATCTAAGTTACATGCAGCAAAACGACCATCCGACATAACCAAGCCCGCAGGGCCATCCCAAGGTTCCATATGCATTGAGTTAAAATCATAAAACGCGCGTAAATCTTCATCCATTGCGCGGTTTTTTTGCCATGCTGGCGGAACGAGCATGCGCATCGCACGGAATATATCCATGCCACCTGCTAAAAACAGCTCTAACATGTTGTCTAAACTTGAGCTATCTGAACCGCTTTCGTTTACAAACGGCGCTGCTGTTTGTAAATCAGGTAATAGAGGAGATGAAAACTTATACGCCCTTGCACGCGCCCACTGTCGATTGCCTTCAATCGTATTAATTTCACCATTGTGCGCTAAGTAGCGAAATGGTTGAGCAAGTGGCCAGCGCGGCTGGGTATTCGTTGAAAATCGCTGATGGAATACACAAATGGCCGATTCCATTCGTATATCGGCTAAGTCTAAATAAAAATTCGGTAAATCGACCGGCATCATTAAGCCTTTATACACAGTCACAAGGCCTGATAAACTACATATATAAAAGTAGTCATCTGCGATGCGCTGTTCGATTCGACGCCGTGCGATATAAAGACGGCGTTCTAGATCTTTTGGACGCCAACCTTCCGGCGCTGATATAAAGACCTGATAAAACGAAGGCAATTGTTCAATGGCAATTGGACCTAATGACGCTGTGTCAGTCGGCACATTTCGCCAACCAACTAATGTGAGAGTTTCTTTTTCGAGTTCTTCATTGATGACCGCTTGACTGCGCGCTGCAATTTCCGGATCAGGGTGCAAGAAGATCATACCGACCGCATAATTTTTACCTAAATGCCAATCATTATCTTGCGCGATGCTGCGAAAAAAGCTGTCAGGCTTTTGTAATAACAAACCGCAACCATCACCTGTTTTACCGTCTGCCGCAATACCACCGCGGTGTTGCATACGATCTAAACCGGTAATTGCCGTTCGTATTAGCTTATGGCTCGGTTTACCGTCCACATGGGCAATCAAGCCAAAACCACAATTATCTTTTTCTAAATTCGAGTCATATAACATCAGATGAACTCCTCCCTTGCTACTGCTAAAGCGCACAGTTGTGTTAGTAGTAACGAAAATAAAAGCTTTAGCAGAACAAAACTAACCATAAATTGATTTTACGTCAACCAATTTATGCATACCTATGCACTACAGTGAATATTTTTCATTTACATTGCAATTAACCCACATCAGGTAAAAACAGCTAAAAAAGGCTAAATTGCATCTTAATTTTAAATGACACCGGTGACATTTTAATTAAAGGTTAACAAGAATAACTCTCAACTGTAGTTTACGTAAACGTAAACCAAACACATTAATGAATAATTATTCATGGTATTACCAATTTACCAAAAGTAAACTATGCGTTGTGTAAGGCCAATAAAAATGGGACATACATCGAGATCCGGGTCGAGTCAAAAATGTGACAACAAGGCGGGAAGCTGGCAAACAGTTGCACAGTAAAAAACAAAAAAAGCGAATAAGAGTCCTTATTCGCTTTTTCTATAAATTAGAAAACAGTGTTATAAACTATTCGTCTTCTGTTTTATATTTCGCAGCTGTTTCAGTGATAAGTGGCTGCAATTCACCGCGTTGAAACATTTCTAAAATAATGTCACAGCCGCCAATTAGCTCACCTTCAACCCACAATTGTGGGAAAGTTGGCCAATTTGCATAAGCAGGTAACTCGGCGCGAATATCTGGGTTTTGCAGAATATCAACATACGCAAATTGCTCACCACAATTCATTAACGCTTGTGACGCCTGCGACGAAAAGCCACAACTTGGCAGTTTAGGTGATCCCTTCATATATAGAATGATTGGGTTTTCAGAAATTTGCTGTTTAATTTTATCAATGGTTTCCATCAACGACCTCGTAACGCATCAAAACGATGAACAAAAAATATATATTGCGCGATTACATGCTAGGAAAATATAAAAATCAACCAAATTGAACTAATTTTTATGCTAATAGGCAATCGCGTGTGCTTTCTAGCATTGCTGTTTGCAAAAACTTGAGTAAAATGCTCAGGTATAATAACACTTATCAAGATTATCTTCATATATAATTATGATGTTCTTGATTAAACTAACGCCTACGGAGACACGAAAATGGCATTTGAACTACCGTCACTACCTTATGCGATCGACGCACTAGAGCCGCACATTTCAAAAGAAACACTTGAGTTTCACCACGGTAAGCACCACAACACATATGTTGTAAAACTAAACGGTTTAGTTGAAGGCACTGAGCTTGCTGAAAAATCACTAGAAGAAGTTGTATGTAACTCTGAAGGTGGTGTTTTCAATAATGCAGCTCAGATCTGGAACCACACTTTTTACTGGCACAGCCTATCGCCAAATGGTGGCGGCGACGCAACTGGTAAAGTAGCAGAGCTAATCAACGCAAAATGGGGTTCATTCGCTGAATTCCAAGCAGCTTTCAACGATAAAGCAGTGAACAACTTCGGTTCAAGCTGGACTTGGTTAGTGCAACTTGCTGACGGTTCACTTGATATCGTGAATACATCAAACGCGGCTACACCACTGACTGAAGATGGCGTAACACCAATTTTAACTGTGGATTTGTGGGAACACGCTTACTACATTGATTACCGCAACGTACGTCCTGATTACCTTAAAGGTTTCTGGGCACTTGCGAACTGGGATTTTGCAAACGCAAACCTAGCTTAATTGCTTTTATGCTAGCAGCAACGTCTGCTAGCATTCTCCCCTTTTTATTATTGCGCTTTAGACAACAAAAATTTTCTTTAAAAAACGATACTTTAAATAAGCATATTTAAAATTTCCAACTACCATTAAAGATAAGGTTCTTTATGAACTAGTCAGGTGAATTTCGTATTCGTGTGGTTTCCTTGGAGGTCTATATGACAATATTTGATCATTTTCAGTCTCGTTATGAAGCAGCTAAAGAAGAAGAATATACTGTTGCTGAATTCTTAGAAATTTGTAAAAACGATAAGTCGGCCTATGCCAGTGCGCCTGAGCGATTACTCATGGCGATTGGTGAACCCGATATGGTTGACACATCGCAAGATCCAACATTAAGCCGTATTTTTTCCAACCGCGTTATCGCTCGTTACCCCGCCTTTAAAGAATTTTACGGTATGGAAGAAAGCATTGAGCAAATCGTATCCTACTTAAAGCATGCCGCCCAAGGTTTAGAAGAATGTAAACAAGTACTCTATTTACTCGGCCCGGTTGGTGGGGGTAAGTCTTCACTTGCTGAAAAGTTAAAGTATTTAATGCAAAAAGTGCCCATTTACTGCATTAAAGGATCACCTGTAAACGACCACCCACTGTGTTTATTCGACCCAATTGAAGATGGCGATATTTTAGAAAAAGAGTATGGCATTAATAAACGTTATATAAAGACGATTATGTCACCGTGGACTGCAAAACGACTACATGAATACAATGGCGATATCTCTCAATTTAAAGTCGTTAAACGCTATCCTTCTATTTTGGATCAAATTGCCATAGCGAAAACAGAACCGGGTGATGAAAATAACCAAGATATTAGCGCGCTTGTTGGTAAAGTTGATATTCGTAAACTCGAACATTACGCGCAAAGTGATCCGGATGCCTATGCCTACTCTGGCGCTTTGTGCCATGCCAATCAGGGGCTCATGGAGTTTGTAGAGATGTTTAAAGCACCGATTAAAGTGCTGCATCCGCTACTCACCGCAACTCAAGAGGGCAATTACAATGGTACCGAAGGGCTCTCTGCACTGCCGTTTAATGGCATGATTTTAGCGCATTCAAACGAATCTGAGTGGCAAACGTTTAAAGGGAATAAAAACAATGAGGCGTTTTTAGACCGTGTTTACATCGTAAAAGTACCGTACTGCTTGCGCGTTTCTGAAGAAATCCGCATTTACGATAAACTGATTGAGAATTCACAGCTGCTTAATGCACCATGTGCGCCGGGTACGCTTGAAACACTCGCTCAGTTTTCAGTGCTGTCGCGCATGAAAGACCCTGAAAACTCAAGTATCTATTCAAAAATGCGCGTTTATGATGGCGAAACATTAAAAGACACCGATCCAAAAGCAAAATCTTATCAGGAGTATAAAGACTTTGCAGGTGTTGACGAAGGCATGGACGGCCTATCAACCCGATTCGCGTTTAAGATTCTATCGCGTGTATTTAACTTTGATCACACCGAAGTGGCAGCGAACCCTGTCCACTTATTTTATGTACTTGAGCAACAAATCGAGCGCGAACAATTTGCGCAAGAAGCCTCTGAGCGTTACTTAGAGCATTTAAAAGGCTTTTTAATTCCAAAATACGTTGAGTTTATTGGTAAAGAAATTCAAACAGCGTATCTTGAATCGTACTCTGAATACGGCCAGAACATTTTTGACCGCTATGTCACCTATGCCGACTTTTGGATTCAAGACCAAGAGTATCGCGATCCGGATACCGGCCAGCTATTTGACCGTGCGGCGCTAAATGCAGAGCTTGAAAAAATTGAAAAACCGGCCGGGATCTCCAATCCAAAAGATTTCCGCAACGAAATTGTTAACTTTGTATTGAGAGCGCGGGCAAATAACAACGGTAAAAACCCAGTTTGGACAAGTTATGAAAAGCTGCGTACTGTGATTGAGAAGAAAATGTTCTCAAATACAGAGGACTTATTACCTGTTATTTCGTTTAACACCAAAACTTCAACCGAGGATCAGCAAAAACACGAGGACTTTGTGAACCGAATGGTAGAAAAAGGTTACACCGCAAAACAAGTACGTTTGCTAAGTGAGTGGTATTTACGCGTACGCAAATCGCAATAACTGTAGTTCACTTGATTGGAGGCGCATATGGCCAATTTTATAGACCGGCGCTTAAACGGTAAAAATAAGAATACGGTTAACCGACAGCGTTTTATTAGGCGTTATAAAAAGCAAATAAAAGAAGCGGTGTCGGATGCCATTTCAAAGCGCAGTGTTACAGACATAGATAAAGGCGAAAGTGTTTCGATTCCGAGTAAAGATATACAGGAACCGATATTTCACCAAGGAAAAGGGGGCAAACGCAATACGGTTCATCCGGGTAACGACCAATTTAGTACCGGTGACAAAATAAAACGACCGCTCGGCGGTGAAGGACAAGGCGCAGGTGAAGGCGAAGCAAGTAATAGCGGCGAAGGCACCGACGATTTTGTATTTTCGATTTCAAAAGATGAGTACCTCGATCTCTTGTTCGAAGATTTAGCGTTACCTAATTTACAACAAAACCAGCTCGATAAATTGGTGCAAATGACCACTCATCGCGCCGGTTTTAGTAATGATGGCGTACCGACCAATATCGATATTGTTCGCTCACTGCAAGGCTCGCTGGCCCGCAGAGTGGCCATTAATGCGGGTAAAAAACGTCGTCTACGAGAGCTTGAAGCTGAACTTGAAGAGCTCAACCAAGATAAGGCAACGAATCAAGCTGAAATTACGATATTGCTAAAAGAGATTGAAACGCTTAAAGCAAAAATTGCAGCTGTGCCCTTTATTGATACGTTCGATTTACGTTATCGCAATTTTGAAAAACGCCCCGAACCCACCAGTAAGGCGGTCATGTTTTGTTTAATGGATGTGTCGGGCTCAATGGATCAGGCTACCAAAGAAACAGCGAAACGCTTTTACATCTTGCTTTATTTATTTTTAACACGCACCTATAAAAATATCGATGTTGTTTACATTCGCCATCACACACAAGCCAAAGAGGTTGATGAACAGGAGTTTTTCTATTCGCAAGAAACTGGCGGCACGATAGTATCGAGTGCACTTAAACTAATGAATGAAATTGTAAAAGACAGATACGATCCAAGCCAATGGAATATCTACGCAGCACAGGCGTCTGATGGCGATAACTGGGCTGATGATTCACCGCAATGTGGCGAGTTATTACGTAATCAAATTTTACCCGTATCACGCTATTACGCCTATATCGAAATTACTAACCGCGCTCATCAAAGCCTATGGCGCGAATATCAAGCAATTAGTCAAAGCCACGAAAACTTTGCAATGCAACATATTCGGGGAGTTGAAGACATTTACCCTATTTTCAGGGAGCTTTTTAGTAAAAATAATCAATCCGCCAATATCGAGTAAGCAAATCGACAGCGAGGTAATGGAAATGGAAAAAAGAAAAAGACTCAGTGACGGGCCCGATTGGACATTCGAACTCTTGGCCGAGTACCAGCAAGAAATTGAACGGGTCGCAAAATACTACCGCCTTGATACCTACCCAAACCAAATTGAGGTGATCACTGCCGAACAAATGATGGATGCATATTCTAGTGTTGGCATGCCCATAGGTTACAGCCATTGGTCGTACGGTAAAAAGTTTATTCAAACAGAGCAAAGCTATAAACGCGGGCAAATGGGCCTTGCCTATGAAATCGTGATTAACTCTGACCCCTGTATTGCATATTTAATGGAAGAGAACACCATGCCAATGCAAGCACTGGTAATTGCACATGCATGTTATGGTCATAATTCATTCTTCAAAAACAACTACTTATTTAAAACCTGGACAGATGCAAGCTCCATCATTGATTACCTCGTCTTTGCCAAAAAGTACATAGCCGATTGCGAACAAAAGTACGGCATTGACGAAGTTGAACAACTGCTCGACTCGTGTCATGCATTAATGAACTACGGGGTTGATCGATATAAACGTCCGCAACAAATCTCGATGTACGAAGAGCAAAAGCGCCAAAAAGAACGCGAAGACTATTTACAGTCACAAGTGAATGAGCTTTGGAAAACAATTCCACAAGCCCCTTCTGAGAGCCATCACCAACACGAGCGATACCCAAGTGAACCACAAGAAAATATTCTTTATTTTATTGAAAAGCGCGCTCCACTGTTAGAAAGTTGGCAACGAGAGATTATTCGCATTGTGCGTAAAATTTCGCAGTACTTTTACCCGCAAAAACAAACTCAGGTCATGAATGAAGGTTGGGCTACCTTTTGGCACTACACCATTCTGAACCATTTGTACGACGAAGGGGTGGTCAGTGAAAGTTTTATCTTGGAGTTTTTGCAATCTCATACCAATGTGGTATATCAGCCTGCTTATAATTCACCCTATTATAGTGGTATAAATCCGTATGCGCTCGGGTTTAACATGATGGTGGATATTCGCAGAATTTGCGAAAATCCAACCGAAGAAGATAAGCACTGGTTTCCAGATATTGCAGGCAGTAACTGGCTCGACACCTTGCATTTTGCGATGGAAAACTTTAAAGATGAAAGCTTTATCAGCCAGTTCTTATCGCCAAAACTAATGCGTGATTTTAAGTTTTTTTCAATTCTTGATAACGAAAAAAACAGCCATTTAGAAGTGAGTGCGATTCACAATGAATCAGGCTATAAGGCGATTCGCCAAGCGCTATCCGAGCAATATAACTTGAGTAATTTAGAACCTAATATCCAAGTTTATAATGTTGATGTGAAAGGCGATCGTTCACTGACACTGCGTTTTACGCCGCATAACAGTATACCGCTTGATAAAAGTAAAGATGAAGTGATAAAACACGTTTATCGGCTATGGGGTTTTAAAGTCAAACTTGAGCAAGAAGAAAATAACGATGTGCGTGAAATTGCACGTTGTCCAATAAGTGAAAATAAAAAAACGGAAATGGAATCTTAAATATTTATGCCAAAACACCTACTTGTTCTAGTAGATAACCTAGAATATGCACATGTTGCGCTTGAAAAAGCGCAGCAGCTCGCCCTTTCATTACAACTGCCTGTGCGAATTTTAGCATTTACACATCAAAGTTTAGATAATTTGCCATTTGAACTTTCTGAGCAGAAAAAAGCTGAAATTAAAAAAACGCTTATAGATAAATACCATACGGAACTAAGTGGTCAACTAGAAAGCTTATTTGATGAAAATCAGATTTCGCTATCAGTGCACTGGCATAAACATCCTGAAGAGTTTATAAAAGAAAATCATGCACTCGATGATGTTGAGATGCTTATCAAAGCACGCCACATCGATAATCAAAATCAATTCACGCTATTAGATTGGCGACTTATTCGTACCTTTGACACGCCATTGTACTTTGTCGCCGATAACACTTGGAAAAATAAAAAGGGTATCTTCGCGTGCCTCGACTTAGGCAGTAAGTTACAGGAGAAGTATATTCTTAATCAAAAAATTATGGAGCTTGGTAATCAACTCGCTGCAAAACTCTCGGTGCCGCTACACATCGGTTATGCGATTTCCGTATCTCCGATTTTGCGCGATTTAGGCATAGTGTTTACCGATGAACAAGAAATCAACGCACTAAAAAATTTACCTGAACAGCAACAAGCACTTGTTGAACAATATCAGCTTGCAGATAAACTTAAAATTAAGGCGGGAGACGTAGCAAAAGTGATCCCAAGCCTTGCAGCCGACGCCAATGCAAGCCTTGTCGTGATGGGGTCAATTGGCCGTACAGGACTTAAAGGAAAGCTCATTGGCAATACCGCAGAGCAAGTGATGAAATTACTTAAAACTGACTTATTAGTTTTATCACCAAGCAAACAAAAATAACCGGTAATAATCTATTTCATATTGTTTTGATTAAACAGCAAACAAAAACGATAGATAGTCACGCCCTATCAACGAGGGCACTCACGACAATTTATTTAGTATGCACGGTCACACAATTTCGGCCGCTTTCTTTTGACCGATAAAGCGCAGCATCTGCGGCTTCAATCCATTTTTCATGTTTGCCAAATGCGGCATCAAATTGAGCGACGCCAAGGCTAATGGTCATTTTAATTTCAGCTTCTTCATAAAAAATGGTCGAGTCTTCAATTATTTTGCGTACGCGCTCTGCAAATACTTGCGCCCCTTCGATGTCGGTATCGACTAAGGTAACAGCAAATTCTTCTCCGCCGTAGCGCCCAGCAACGTCAGAATCACGCAGTGTTTTGCGAAGTACATCGGCAATGTGGCGAATTGCTGCATCTCCGCCACTGTGGCCAAAGGTATCATTGATTTTCTTAAAGTGGTCAATATCAAACATCAATAAACAACTCTGTCCTTCACTGCGCGTAATACGCTTAAACTCTTTGTGTAAGCTTTCTTCCCAAAACCCTCGGTTATAAAGGCCTGTAAGGCGATCTACACGGCTTAACTGTTCAAGTTTTTTATTAGCGTGCTCAAGTTCTTTTTTATTGACCGCTTCATCCGTAACATCATACAAAATGATGCAAATATGAGATACGTCCCCGGTTGTATTTGTAAGCGGAATAAAGGTCGCATTTTGATACATATGATCGGCTTTGCCGGTGATCGGGCGATAATTTTTAAACTTAAATATATATGGTTGTTGCTCCCAAATAGTAAAAGACCGCGTTTTCAATACAAACACTGATTCGCTTTTACTGCGGAACCAACTTTCATCAATACTTGGAAACAAGTCAAACACGTCTTTGTCTTTCACCGCGCTGGGTAAAAGGCCCGAATGATTTTCCATAAAACCATTCCAAACACATATTTTGTAATCTCTGTCTAACACCACCAGACCTACGTCTATGGTATTAAACATATCCATCATCCAATGTATTTCATTTAATTCTGCAGCCATACATTTAGTCTTCTAATAAATACTGTACTTTGTACTTTAATGTTTTTAATGAATCTTCGGTAAATAACAACATTAAATCGCACGCAACATCATGGTTTTCAATACTATAACTAATTTCAATAGCCAGCGTTCGCTGCCAGCGATTGCGATTTGTTTGCACTAAGTCCGACACATCACAGTGCTGACCCATTACAACTGGGTGACCTTGGCTAAAATGCATATCAAGCTGTTTGGCAAGTCCCGTAAGTAATGACCCGATTAAAATATTACCTATATCCATTAACAACTCGAGTTCTACGTGTTGATTGACTTCGCCTTCATACTTCATTAATGACGCGATTTCTTTAAAGCTCGAATCATTTAAAAGCAATAACGCCTCACCCGATACGCCACCACCAATAAAGCCTTGGCACACACCCGACGTGGTATCGTTATCATCAATCGACTGCAACGCCATACTGAGCTCATTAACTTCAAGTACATTTACATTGGGGATCGGTAACTCAACAAATACGTCTAATAGTCGCGCAAGCAAGCTGCCTGCTTGGCCCATAGCAACATTGGTTATTTCTTGATACACATCACGAATTTCTGGGTCAAGCTGTTCACCGAGTTGATGCTGCAAGCGCTCACGCATGGCTCTGTCTTTAATGCCGTGCTTTTCAATAATTTCTTCGAGTTTGCTAGCATCACATGGCTTTTTAATAAAGTCGATTGCGCCGAGCTCTGTCACGCGTTGATGCGCGGTGGGTTGAATATCGCCTGATACAACCACCACTAAGACCTGCAATCCCTCATTTGCTATCGTTTGCAGAACTTCATAGCCGTCCATTTGCGGCATATTCAAGTCGAGAAATAGAATTTCAGGGTTAACTGCTTTGATTTGCTCAATGCAATGCACACCATTTTCTGCGTATTCAATTTGAATATCCCAATCTTCTGGCAAAGAGCGGGCAAGCTGACGCCGGGCAAGCCGAGAATCATCACAAATCAAAATAGGTGTTGCCATAAATACTCTCTTTTATGTTATTGCTATAAGTTTAGAGTAGGATTGAATGTTTATCATAATAATTATCCACATAAACTACCAGCCTATAACGAAATAAAAAGTTACATAATCGAAACAACACAATAAAGCGATGCTCATTGCGATTCGATTGTTTATTTAAATACCTGTGTTTATCTCGCGATTCAATTGATTTACCATGACAATAATTAAATTTAATGAGAGTTGTCATGCTAAAAAATATTGTATTCTCCGCCCTCGCATTAGTTAGTACCATGAGTGTTGCGCAATTGCCAATTAACGACATTGATTCAGGTAAAATCACTGCAAATAAAGGAAAGCTTTCTTTACTCGGCCAGCCGGTCAATGTAGGCCAGCAAGCACCCGCATTTAAAGCGGCAAACAATCGCTTCGCGCCAATCAAGCTATCAGATTTTGCCAACCAAGCAGTTTTAATTAGCGTTGTGCCAAGCCTTGATACAGGTATTTGCTCCATTCAAACAAAACACTTTAACGACAAAATGGCAGCGAACTACCCTAATGTGAAAATGTTGACCATAAGTATGGACTTACCTTTTGCACAAAAGCGCTTTTGCGATACCGAAAATGTAAATAATATTGAAGTGTTGTCGGATTCAGTGTGGCGAGAGTTCGCTGCTAATTATGGACTACTCATTCAAGATATGGGGTTGCTCGCGCGAGCTGTATTTGTACTTGATAAACAGCATACGGTTGTTTATAAGCAACTCGTCGACAACTTGGCAAAAGAGCCCAACTATAAAGAAGTTGAGTCAATATTAACAAAACTCTAATCGAGCTAATTCCACTAGAGAATTAATTTGGAGTCATGCAGATACAAAAATCCCCCGTTTAACACGAGGGATTTTTTGTTTTATTCGCAATGTATACAAATAAAGTAAACGCTATTTGATTAGCCTAATAGCTCACCAAGTTGGCTGCTAACAGCGTCAACAGCTTGAGTACCGTCTAGTTTGTGGTACTTAGTGTTGCCCGCATTTGCTTCTGCTTGATAGTAATCTACTAGTGGCTTTGTTTGGTCGTGGTAAATACCTAAACGCTTACGAACTGTTTCTTCAACGTCGTCATCACGAATAATTAGGTCTTCACCTGTTACGTCATCTTTGCCTTCAACCTTAGGTGGGTTGTATACAACGTGGTATACACGGCCAGAACCTGGGTGTACGCGACGACCGCCCATGCGCTCTACAATCACTTCGTCAGCAACGTCGAACTCAATCACGTGATCGATTTCAATACCATTGTCTTTCATTGCATCCGCTTGTGGGATAGTGCGCGGGAAACCATCTAGTAAGAAACCATTTTCGCAGTCTGCTTTTGCAATACGCTCTTTCACTAGACCAATAATAATTTCGTCAGATACCAATTGACCTGCGTCCATTACTTTTTTTGCTTCTAAACCAAGTGGCGTGCCTTCTTTAATTGCGGCACGTAGCATATCACCCGTTGAAATTTGTGGAATACCGTATTTGTCCATCAAAAACTGGGCTTGAGTGCCTTTACCTGCACCTGGTGCGCCCAAAAGAATAATGCGCATGTCATTTCCTCGAAATGTATTTAAAATTGAGCCCGAATTTTTTCATATTGGGCACCAATCTACAATAGGGATTAGCCAAAAGTTTAATCGTTTTTTTGACCATAAAAAAAGGAAGCCATGGCTTCCTTACTCGATAAGACAAATTTAAGCTTATTTGCTTAAATCAAGCATTAATTTATTCAAGCGAGACACAAAGCCCGCAGGGTCTTTTAAGCTACCGCGCTCGGCTAGTAATGCTTGGTCAAGCAGTACTTCTGACCACTGGGCAAAGTTGTCTTCATCTTGCACGTCATTTAGGTGCTTAACAAGTTGGTGCTCAGGGTTTAGCTCAAACACTGGTTTTGCTTCAGGTGCCGATTGACCAATTTGTTCCATTAGCTTTTGCATTTGTGAGCTCATGTCATGGTCGTCTGCGACAACACATGCTGGCGAATCCGTTAAACGGTGCGTAAAGCGAACTTCTTTCACTTTGTCGCCAAGTACCGTTTTAACGCGCTCAACTAAGCCTTCAACTTCTTTTTCAGATGCTTCTTGCTCTTTTTTGCTTTCTTCATCATCAAGGTCGCCTAAATCTAAATCACCACGGGTAATTGATTCAAACTGCTTGCCGTCAAACTCAGTCAGGTGGCTCATCATCCACTCATCAACACGGTCAGACATTAACAGTACTTCAATGCCTTTTTTACGGAAAATCTCTAAATGTGGTGAGCTCTTAGCTGTTTCATGGCTGTCGGCAACAACATAATAAATTTTGTCTTGGCCATCAGTCATGCGCTCAATGTATTGCTCAAGAGAGACGCTTTGTGTTGCTTCATCTTCGTTCGTTGACGCAAAACGTAATAGCTTGGCAATTGCATCTTTGTTTGCTGCATCTTCAGCTGGCCCTTCTTTAATTACTTGGCCAAACTCATTCCAGAATGTTTGATAGTCTTCCGCTTTATTTTTACCCATGCGATCAAGCATTTTCAAAATACGTGAAGTACAGCCTTTACGGATTGCTTGCGTTACCTTGTTGTCTTGTAAAATTTCACGAGAAACGTTTAATGGTAAGTCGTTTGAGTCAAGCAAACCTTTTACAAAACGTAGGTAGCTCGGCATAAACTGCTCAGCGTCGTCCATAATAAATACGCGCTGTACATACAGTTTTAAACCAGACTGGCGGTCACGGTTCCATAAATCGAATGGTGCTTTTTTAGGAATGTACAACAAACTTGTGTATTCAGTTTTACCTTCAACCTTGTTATGTGCCCACGACAGCGGCTCTTCCCAATCATGGCTTACATGTTTGTAAAACTCTTTGTATTCGTCTTCATTAATTTCTGACTTATCACGCGTCCAAAGTGCTGTTGCTTTGTTAATTGCTTCCCACTCACCTGGTGTTGCTGGGATTTTTTCGCCATCTGGACCTTCTGACTCTTCCGTTGGTGCTTTAAACATTTCAACCGGAATTGATACATGATCAGAATATTTTGTAACGATAGAACGTAGGCGGAACTCTTCTAAGAACTCGCTTTCTTCTTCACGTAAGTGAAGCACGATTTCAGTACCGCGCGATTCTTTTTCAATTTCTTCGAGTGTGTATTCGCCTTCACCTTGTGAATGCCACTCAACCGCTTTTTCTTCGCCCGCTTTACGCGTACGTACAGTCACTGCATCAGCCACGATAAACGCTGAGTAAAAACCAACACCAAATTGACCAATAAGCTGTGAGTCTTTTGCTTGGTCGCCCGTTAAGTTTTGGAAAAATTCCGCAGTACCCGACTTTGCAATTGTACCAAGTGAGTTAATCACCTCGTCACGGGTCATACCAATACCATTATCAGTAATGGTTACTGTACCTGCGTCTTTATCTGCGCTAATACGTACTTTTAGGTCTGCATCACCTTGATATAATTCGCCATTTGATAAGGCTAAAAAGCGTAGTTTATCCGCTGCATCCGATGCATTTGATACAAGCTCACGCAAAAAGATCTCTTTGTTTGAATACAAAGAGTGGATCATCAGGTTTAATAATTGTTTTACTTCTGTTTGAAAGCCTAACGTTTCTTTTTGGGCCGACATAAATAACTCCAGTTATTACACAATTCCCCTACTTATGAGGGATAAGAAATTTTATAAAACAGATATGGGGTAGACGAACTAAAGTTCAAGGGGAAATTAAATAAATTTTAAATTTAGTATGAAAATAAAATCGAGTAAGGCGTTGCCTACTCGATTACTTTACGACCTGAAAATGCATGTGACAAGGTGGTGCCGTCAACCAAGTCAAGCTCGCCCCCAACTGGCACACCTTGGGCGATGCGCGATGCTTCAACATTATTACGACGACACATTTCCGCTAAATAGTGCGCGGTTGCTTCACCTTCAACCGTTGGGTTTGTAGCCAAAATCACTTCTTTTACGGTACTCGACTTTAACTGGTTTTCAAAAATATCGAGGCCGAGTTCTTTCGGGCCAATACCATCAAGGGGTGATAAGTGCCCCATAAGCACAAAGTATCGACCGGTAAAGTGCCCTGTTTGCTCAATTGCCAAAATATCGGTAGGCGATTCAACAACACACAAGAGGCCATTTTCATGGCGTTTAGGGTTGGCGCATATTTCGCATTCGTTCAACTCAGTAAAGGTGCGGCAAAAATTGCAATGGCCTATTTTATCCATTGCATACGTTAAACTTTGGCCTAGCTGGCTGCCGCCTAAGCGGTCTCGCTCAAGTAAATGAAATGCAATTCGCTGAGCTGATTTTGGGCCAATGCCAGGTAAACAGCGCAGTGATTCAACAAGTTGGGTTAACCCAGGAGATAACTTCATAATTACGTATAAGTCGGTTTCTATGCTACTAAAATACACTAAAGCCGCGCAGCAAAAAACTCATTTTTATTACGCGTTGTGTATTGCAGACTATTTAAACAGCTTGTGCGTATATAAATAAGTCAATATCGCTTTGCTCGCTATATTGCTTGGTATACGCCTTAACTACTTTAAACCCGCTTTGCTCGAGCATTTTTTCAAGTTCAACTTGGCTGTAATAATAAATGTGAACTTGGTCACCTTTAGAAGAGGTTTGTGTAACAACCTCTCCTTGTTGTCCCAACATGGTGCTCAAATACAATAAGCCGTTGTCGGTTAGCATATCTCGACAATCTTTAATTAACTGCGCTACATCTTGACGTGGTAAATACGGAGTACAAAAGCCAGACACAATAGCATCAAATTTTTCATTCAAACTCGTTATTTCTCGGCTATCGAGCACTTGCGTTTCAATCGTTGGATTATTTTGTTTTGCAAGTGCCACCATGTTCGGCGCTAAGTCGGTGGCCAAAATTGATAAATGAGGTAGCTTATTTAGCAAGTATTGTGTGATGTTACCCGGTCCACAGGCGAGCTCTAATACTCTAGTTTGCTCTTTTTCAAGTAATTCACAAAAAGTGTTAAAGGTATCGTGATAAAAATCAAAATCCATGTATTTTTGTTGGTATTCGTTGGCTCTGCGATTAAATGTATTGACCGAGACTTGATTGTGTTCCACTGTACTTCTCTGTTTATTTTTGGGCTATTCAGTAAATCACTGTGGCGCCAATACGGCAAGATAAAAAGTGTTACGTTTAATAACTAAAAATTAGCGCACTGATCGCCGCAAACACAGGCCACGAAAAATGTTTTAAACGACTAAAAAATGCCGCAATAAAACTGCTAATGGCAAATACACCCGTCATTGCATTTAAAAAGAGTGCGCTTGGCGATTCGTCCATCAATAACACATACGCAACGCCAACCCAAACAACCGAGGTAATATGCCAAGCAAACCTCAGTGTTGCTCGGGTAAACGCATCCGACCCATATATTGGCGGCAACGAGGTTGTTCTAAATAAGCGTATTAAAATAAAGCGCTCTCCTAACACACTGTGCAAGAGCGACAACAAGATAAGTAGACAACCCGCAATAATTAACATGATAACTCCTAGTGTTAGCTAGCTTGCCAGTAACTCAATCACCGTCAATATTAGGGTAACTAACAGCATAATAATGTGGCTTAATTTATTCATAACAAACCTCTATGATTGATTTGTTAATTTGTCGTCAAGTTCAGCCACCGCAAGTTCAACCCGTTTAATTTCACGCATTAAATTACTGCGATTTACTTCGCTCATTAACCACTGTTTTGCAGCCACTTGAAATTGAAAACTCAGTAGCATCACAATACCCCAAAACATCATATTTGTGCTGCTGGCTGTAAAAAACTGATAGCCGCAGTAAATCAATAAAATTGAGTTGAGCACCGTAATCACATTAACCAAGATAAACCACGGGCGCAAACTGCCTTTAAAGCCATCATTCATCATACTGAATAAGCCTTTATTTTCAGTAGCCAAAATGCGGTCAATTTCGTCGGCTTCACTTTTTAGTTGCTGTTTTATTTTGTCATCGATATTCATATTAATCACCTTTATTAATGAGCGTTGCAAGCGTTTTACGAGCACGGTTCAGCCTTGATTTTACAGTACCTTGTGGAATATTCAGGACCGTAGCAATGCTCGAAATTCGCATTTCTTCTAAATAAAATAAATGGATTACTTGTTGGTCTATATAAGGTAACTGGGCAATCGCATGAGACAGCGAGTCTGACTTGTTATCATCAATATTACTGTGATCATCGAGTTCGTCATACGAAACGGTGTCGTCAATTGCATCGTGAGTGCGTTTTTGTTGGCGCATTAAGTCAAACACACACCAGCGAACCGTTTTATATACCCAGTTTTCAAATGCACGCGGATCGTCTAAACGATGAATATTTTTAGCTAATCTCAGCCACGCATTTTGCAGTGCGTCTTGTACCAGTGACGCATCGCCACATAATTTAAACGCAAAACGAGATACAGCTTGCTGATAATATTTACAAAGAAAAGTAAATGCTTGTTCGTTGCCTTGTTGTGCGGCAATCACCAGCATATCTTCTTTGGCCTTGTGCATAAAATAAACCTAAAATAAGTAACCTTCGATAACCAAGACGAACAACAACATAAAAAGGTTCACGCAATATCCGTATTTATAAATTTATTAGCTTGTAAACTTAATTTGATTCAATGAGTGCTTTGCAATAACGGGTAAACTCATCCATCGTGAACACCTTATTTGATTTTTTTCCTATCTTTTTAGTTTGCATATTAATGTGATTTGCCAGCTCAAAATTAAGCTCGTCATTTAAAAATGTTTCACAGCGGTGCTCCAGTGTGTCTTGTAACCAAAGTGCCGCATCAGAAATATGGCCATGAATGCTCAAATCAGTATTTTTAACCCACTTCACATCAAAATGAATATTCTCGATTTGCAGTATATGCGCATGCGCTAATTCGGCAGGTATTAAAAAGGTCGTAACAAGCATATCGCTCAGTGTACGATGCCACGCCTTGAATATGCGGCTTGTAAGCTCATCAAGTGACATTTCACCATAAACAGGAATAAAACAAATAAACCGGCTGTTAGCCTCACAGGCAATAATGGTTTGTTGAAATGAATTAGTGCGGTTTTTAACTACGTGCACCTGCCAGCACATTTTATGTTGGTCGCTTTTTAGTTTACTTACACCGACTTGCTGGCCCGCAATTGTTGGCAGTCGCGGCAGCGTAATGCCAAGCAACTTTAACAATGCATTTGATGCGGCAAACTGAATTCTCATATATGACCTTTTAATTGATATGTGTTGCGTCAACTCACATTAACTTTTGCTTAAACTCATCTTTATAACGACGTGACAAATTTAAGCTCTTACCATTTTTTAATGTGATTTCACCATCACCACTTGAGACATAACTAATGTTATCGATGGCATTATGATTTACCCCAAGACTGCGATGAATACGACTAAAGCCGACGGGTTCAAGCCGTGAACACAAATCACTTAGTGTAGAACGCAGAGGGTAAATTCGCCCTTGGCTGTGTAAGTTCACGTAATTTCCGGCAGATTCAAGCCATTCGATATCGGCAACCTTAACTAAAAATTCTTTATCGAGCTTTTTCACTAAAAAATGCTCTGGTGCTTTGCTATTGCCACTTGGTGGCTGCTCTGCGTCATTTTCATTACTCGCAATGGCGCTGGCCTCTCCTTTAATGCGAGCAAAAGCAGCCAAACCGATATTAAATAAGCCGCACCATACTATGTAACCCCACGCGTCTTTTCGATATTCGTATAAAAGCTCACGCAGCCACGGCCCAAAGGAGTAATTGCCGCCCGCAATTAAATAGGCGACTTCGCGAAGGGCAACCATAATGAGCACATGAAAAAGACTAAAAAAGAGCGTGCCAACTAAATGAACAAGCAACTGCTTTTTAATATTGGCTAATTTAATTGGAAAACGTTTGAAGGTATAAAACATAAGTGGCAACAAACAAAACGTACTGAGTGCACTGGAGTACTCCCAAACAAAGGGTTCCCACATATTAATTTGCGCCGTACCTAGGCGGTTATGCTCGGCCCAAACCGACACAGCATTAACACTATTATTAAAAAATAAATATAACGCTATTAAACAATACGTATAACGAACCGGGTGCGCTTCAAATCGCGTTAATACACTCACTTTTTTATCCCTCGTAGCCACCGCTTAACCCTAAAACCATACCAATCAAGCAGTTAGTTATTTTTAAAGTGTATGGCATTTGCCACACTGCAGGCAAATTATAAACGTGGGAAAACAATGAAAACACACACAAATATTAATTTAACAACACGCCGTTATGATATTGACTGGCTTAGAGTGATCGCATTTGGTTTGCTTATTTTATATCACGTAGGCATGTATTATGTGACCGATTGGGGATGGCATGTAAAAAGCGATTCAACCTCAACCCTGTTGCAAAATGTGATGATACTCACTAACCCATGGCGCATGAGCCTGATGTTTTTTATTGCCGCAATGGCGCTCGCATTTATTGTTCAAAAATACCCACCCACAAAATTAATGCTGCTACGAACTACTCGATTATTTGTTCCGCTTTTATTTGGTATGTTTGTAATCGTTGCACCCCAGCCATATATTGAAGCGCTCAGCCAAGGGTTAATTGAACCGGGGTTTTGGCAATTTTGGCTTGAGTATATCAACCCAAATACATCACTATTAACAGAACATCACGGCCCGATTGGTTTACTCACTTGGAATCATTTATGGTTTTTGCCCTATTTGTGGGTCTATAGCCTTATTGCAATTATATTAGTGCGCCCACTGGTGGCCTTTGCCAACTCAAACTTACTCGCCAAAACGCCGTTTTTAGTATTTGGGCTGGTTATTGCTGCCGTTTTAATTGTGAACCGTTTTTTACTGGGTGATTTATTTCCGACAACCCACGATTTAATAAATGATTGGTATAACCATGTTAAATATGGTTTTGTATTTATTGTTGGCTTTGTATTTACACTGCAACAAAGGTGGTGGCAATTTGTGATTACTCAACGCAACTGGTTTTTATTAATCGCCCTTGTTTGTTATAGCTTAATTATTGCCGACCGCCATTTATTGTTCCCTGAGCTTGCTGAGGCATTCCACCAGCATACCAGTATTAAAATACTTTATCGGTTTATTTACAGCATAAATCATTGGTGTTGGATATTTGCAGCGGTAGGCTTAGCCGGTTTTTGGCTCAATAAACCGAGCCGTGTATTAAGTTACGCCAACAGCGCGATATTACCTTGGTACATGCTGCACCAGACTTTGATTGTTGTGTTTGCCTGGTGGTTAAAGTCGTTCAATATACACGCAGGTGTTGAAAGTGTGATTTTAATTGCCCTTACCGTGCTAAGTTGTTTATTAGGCTACGGGGCAATTAAACGCATTCCGCCCCTTGCTTGGGCGTGTGGACTTAAGCCTTCAAAAAAAGCACCCAACGCAGTGCAAAACGCGTTCACTGAAGTTAAGTCGTAAAAGTTACAAACCAGCCATACCCCGTATCACTGAGCGTTAGTCAATATAAAAACCTGTGGTGCGGGGCTTTACTAATAGCTGTGTTATGGCACCATAATTGGTATTAGCAACCACACAAAATAAACGCATGCAATTAAACTTTAACGACTTTACGCCACTGCAAATTTATCACCTGATGACGCAAACGATTATCCCGCGCCCAATTGCGTGGATACTCACCGACTCTGGTGATAAGAACTACAACCTAGCGCCGTTTTCGTATTTTACTGCGGTATCGAGCGCACCGCCGATCTTAATGTTTTCAGCGGGTAAAAAGCCCAATGGCGATATAAAAGACACAGTAAAAAATATTAAAAACACAAAGCAGTGTGTGGTGCATATTGCATCAGAATCAGATGCCGATTTAGTAACACAAACGGCGGCAACACTTGCACATGGCGAGTCTGAAGTAAGTACTAACAATATAGCACTCACCGACTTCACAGGGTTTGAACTACCACGCATTCAACAGTGTGATATTGCCTATGGCTGTGAACTGTTTGAAATAAAAGAACTCGGCGATACACCACAAAACCTCGTATTTTTAAAAATTAATACGCTGTATTTAGGTGATAAAGTAGTTGAACTTGATGCCAAAGAGCGCATAAAAGTGCACGCCGACAAGGTCGCCCCACTCGGCCGTTTAGGTGGCGGCGAATACGCTGGCATTAGTGCGCCGTTTGCAAAGCAGCGCCCTGCTTAAAGTTGGTTTTAAATAAAATAATTAGTTCAACTTATCAATAGGTAATGGTCGTATCGTTACCTATCTATGCTCATTTAGATAAAGGTTGAAATTAGCATGAATTTCAATCAATTTTCGCAATCTACATTGCAATAAAATAGGTACAAGGTAAAAATGGTTGTCTAAGGCATCCAGCGTTAGGGATCGCCCAAGCGTAAAACAGTGACGTTTTATGCTTTTTGAAAGGTAATAACTCATCATAAAATTCAAGGACTGAACCATGACAACCTATATCAACGCCTGCAATGGCCCTACTAATAAGAGTATTCAATACAGCATAAACGCGACAACGGCTGATTTACGCAAAGGTGGCAGTTTAAGTTGGCGTACCAATAACCCCACACTCATGCCATTAAATTTAAGTGCTAAACAAAATAACGCCCTTGGCCGCGCGAATTGCGTAGCTATATTTAATAATGAGACCGATGCGCGCAATGCCTTTTTTGCCGAAATGGAACGTCCTTATTATCGAAGACACACATTAGCAAAAGCCATAAAAACCTTTTGCCCAGATTACATTATTCCGCCACCGCAATGGGACGATCATAATAACCAGCCAATACTTCCGTGGTTCCATCAGGCGACAGGCATGGATTTAGACAAGCCAATTTCCAATGCAGCAGCATTATACGACTTTATTTGCAGCGTACATGGCTGGCAAGTTGGTACCATTGAGCAAATTGAAATCGACGAACAGCATCAAGCGCAACACGTCGATATGGTCGTAGGTAACAATGTTTTAATTAACGGAAAAACGGCTGTGCATGCGCAAAGTAACGGTGTATTAAGTACAACGGATGTGTGTTTAACCTCAGTGGGACAATCTGTTATACCTATTCCTTATGCCAATGTTGCCCGCTCACACGATGTAACCAATGTCGCCCAAACTGTTAAAGTTGGCGGCAATGGCATGGCAAATCTGAAAAGTTATTTTAGTCGCAGTGCAGGCGATGAAGCGGGCGATAAAAAAGGAATTCACAGCCGCACAATCCAAGGTAAGGCCGAGTTTTTAACAGGTTCTCCCAACGTCTATATCGAAGGGTTACCCGCCGTGCGCCAAGACGATATCATGTCGTCAAATAATGCAAATACAACGCTGTCGACCTTAACTCAGCCCGGCGCCCCTATGACGGCGGCCCTACGCGAACGCCTTCGCCAAAGTGAAAATAAAAGCAATCCGCATCAAGCCTTAACCGCTATGATTGTGTACGCAAAGCCATCTGAAACACTCTATGGCGCGGGCAAATTAATGGTGACGCAACATAGCTTTGAACGTAGTTACTTATTTGCATCGGGCACAAATGAAGCACGTGACCAGCTTATCGAAATTCCGCATATTGATACCCCTTGCAGCCTCGATTTGCGTTTACCTTGCCCAAATGCTGACGAAGTGATTATCCCCTGCGGGCTAGTTGAAACCCAGTCTTTGGCGAACGATAAAACGCCTGAGCAAAAAACAGCCTTAGTTGCCATCACGCCACTTGTTTTTACCGAAGCCTCATTAGATAAATCCTCCGCATGCCCGCCTGATGACATTGAAAACTTACCAAGCAAGTTAAAGCATGCTACATGTGGTTACATCTATATATTCGTTGATGGTTATTTGTGGCGGGAAGTGGCATGCATAGGCGATGGTCAATACAGCGATGTCGATCTGGAGCAAGAGCATAGTTTAGATCAACGTGCGCACCGCTCAACAGCGACCCAGCGTATTCTTATACCAACGCGAACAAATGGACTTTATCATGCCCAGTCAGGCCTACAAAATTGTCAGGTTGAAATTGCATTGTCGCGTCTGCAATGGAATTGGCAATATATTTGCGACTTAGGAGGCATGTTTGTCACAGATAAACGATTGAGCAAGCGCCCATTAATGCAAAAATGCGATGACACGAGCCGCGCTCTGCGCCTTCGCGGTGAACGCTGCCAAACATTCGACTTTTCGCAGCATACAAATCCGGCTAACTGTGACTATGTTTTTGCAAGTAATGGTATTTATAACGTTTATTTACACGATATGGTTGGCATTGCACAGCGCTACCATATTTGGCTTGACGAGCTAAGCGCTCGCATGCAACTTCTATATGAGCACAATAAAAGTCAGCCGTATTACGACTCAGCCATGTTGGCGTGCCAAATGTTTTTGAACAGTAAATACAATCTAGAGAGAAATAAGTTCACAGATCCCTACAACCTCACTAGTCCAACACCACCTGAAGGGCTGCCAACCTTGCAAGTAGTTGATAAGCTCTCTGCCGAAGAAATAGAAAAACGCTTAATCACACCAACTGAAATAAACTTACTCGAACAGTATTTGGAAATATGTAACGAGGCGATTGATTTTCTTAACTCTCAATACCAAACCAAATTACTGAGCACATTGACGACCGAGGCGAAGGTACATGCTCCAACGTACTGGTTTGCCGCATTTCGTGATTTAAGCACAACAAATTGTAAAACGTATCATTTGAGTAACCTCGCGGTTTACACCATTTTAAATACCCTATCCAAACCACTAAAAAATTTACCCATATTTGTTCAAGGGTTGGTGACTTCTGACAGTAAACCAAAGCGTAATCAGTTGCTCGAGAAAATGCGCGAATTAGAACAAAAAATCAAGCAACTAAATACAACACTCACTGATAAAGCTAGCTGGCTACGTAAACAGTTTTGCGCAGACATCAATGCATTCGGCGATCGCCTTAAAAACCCCACTGCCGCACCTATCAATACTGATCAAGAACCTGGTCTTTTCGACCCCGAAAAATTCAAGCAAGCAATACATCATTTTGAAAATAGCGACGCCGACGATATACATGTATTTGCACTCAAATCGGTCACATCAGGCCAGCAAGTTTATGCGAGTTTTTTGAACTACTGGCATCGCAACCTCGATTTAGATACCAATTTTAATGTAAAGCGTCAAATAATCGAAATGGTAGGCGCCACAATGAAAGGCACAGGTCTTGATGCATTTGCTAACCTGAGCTTTAACCAAATTGGTAATATTCCTGAAGACCATGTGATAATTGCAGGCAATATCGGAAGTCACCATGCGTTGAGTCATTTAAATGATGAGAATTATCGCGCCGCCAATAAAGAGCTAAATAAACTCAGCAAAGCGATTTTAAACAAGCAATCCCTCAAAAAAGATGATTTCATCCCACTTGCGCGGTTTATGGCAAAAAGCTCTCATACCCAACATAGTAGCCATCGCCATACAATCATCACCAATCACAAAAACCGCGAAACGGTCGGCGTCACCACTAAATCAGACGTGGCCGCACTTTTACAACAGCATGTCGATAAACTAAACAGTTTAGAAGACATTAAGCGCTACAAAATAGAGGTGCTTACCGTACCTATCAATGATTTACCAAAGGGATTAGTTCACCTATACGAAAAAGGAAACCCGCTTCGCGATAGCCTAGGCCTTCGAGTTAACAAATTAAGCTTATTTAACAATGCCTTGCAAAAAGGGGTTCCCGCCGGCTTATTTGCCTTTAGCCTATTTCAAATCACCTATGCTTATCAGCACTATGAAGATAGTTTTCAGCGGCATGGAGAGCTTTATAGCGGTATCAAACAAATTACTTTCTGGGCAGAACTGGCCGCAGCAGGGGCTTTGATGTATGAGGCATACATATCAAGTGAAACTGCGATGTCGAAAAACATATTAAAAAATCGTATGAAGGACATTAATAAATTAATCAATCCTAAAACCCCATTAAAGATAACTCGCTTATCACTTGCTAATGGACTAGTTGGTATTATAGGTTCGGCGATAATGGCTTGGGATGCCTATTTTCTATTGCAAAAACGTGACCGTGATGCTGCTATTTGGGGCTATACAGCAGCCGCAACATCAAGTATTTTGGCCTATGCTAGCATAGTCAGTGCAGCAGGCCCGGTTGTGTGGGGACTAATCATTGCCGCTCTACTATTTTCATTGATTAGTAGTTTATTGATTAATAGCGAAGTTGAAAACTGGGCGCAATTTGGCCCCTTTGGACGTAACCCAGATGATCGATTTCACGGCTATAGCGCATTTAAAAACGCCACGGCCTATTGGAACTTTATTTCATCTATCCTCATTAGTCCTACGGTGACTATCGAGCGTATTTGCCGCACACGATATTTTGTTATAAGGGTTCACCTGCCCTACTTCGATGAAAAATTAAGTGAAGTATTTTTAAGTGTAACCGTCTATAAGGCAATGAAGGTTCATCCACAAGCTAATCGTTCTGGCTTTCGCTATGCAGACAAACGAAACCCGATTTCAATTCCCGTGAATCACCGGTTTGATGATCCAAACAAAGATCACTTTATTGCTTTACCGAAGGCCAGTCACAATAAACAAGATAAAGTAACCGAGTTTGAATATCATGCCTATTTTGACTTACCACAGATTCAGTTTATCGAAGCCAAAGCTGCTCTTTCGATTCATTCGGTGTGCTACCCACAAGATTTAAAAGCCTATCGCGACGAAATTCGTAACGCCCAAACACCTGAAAATGAGCAAAATAATAACGAGAATGCACGAGCAGACAATACATCATTAAACAAACAACATTGGGCAACCTCGACGTTTAAGGTTTGAGATAGTTAATACATGATATTTTCGAGTAAAACGATAAAAATAGAAACGACCCGGAGGCTATATGTCCATTAACTACACTTGGTTTAAGTCGGGCTCAACATACGCCCCAAAAAATCGCGTTTTTAACCGATATTTTGAATTTAGTGGCGATGAACAAGAAGATAAAAGCTTTTTTGGTTTTGAGTTTACAAAAAAGCTCAGTGATTCAATACGCGAAAAACGTGATGACTCGTTTATCAAACAAGAGCAACGATACTATGTGATCCCCAGCCTAACGGGCAATATGATTCGCACTTTCATTGCTGCAGGGCCAATATTGTTCTCGCTTGCAGGCAATATCATATTCGCTCTATTTTTAATCATAAGCTTATTCGATGACAAAGCTGAGCCCCCTCTAAGTTTATTTTTTATAATTGTTATATGGAATCTATTTTGGCTGAACACCCGACTATTTATCCTATGCTTGTTCAACTACTTTAATGGTGCATATGTTGACCGCGAAAAGCAAACGATTAGCTTTACCTGGCATGTTGACGGGAACCCACCGAAAAATGAACATGGTCACGCCACCTTCCCGTTGAGCGCAATTGGTGCATTTTATAAAAAAATGATAGCCAATCAATATGGACAAATCACCCACGCGCTGTGTATTGCCCACTATGATCATGAAACCTATAACGGTGCATTTGCTCAGCTCAGCGTTCTCAGCAACGCACACAACCCACATTACTGTTTTCTCGAGTGGGAAAAGGTCTTGCGCTTTGCGGATACATCCTTACCGCTACCTGATTCACCCGACTTAGAGCCCTTTCGTCACTTGGACCCCATTACGCGACGTTTTGATAAAAAACAAAAACGCCCAACGCATTTTTGGCGTAGCATGCACAAAAAACAAAAACTTGCAATTGAAGAACAAATTACCGATGAAGCATATGACTTTGACTTTATGACTGCATTTACCGACCCACAACGTTTTGCCCAAAAAGAGATTACTCGACCTTGGTTAAGGTGGCCTATTGAACAGAGTTACTTTGATAAAGAAGCCAAAGTCCCTCTATGGCGAAAACGCTTAAAACGATTGATTTTACAATTAACGGTCGGATTTACATTTTAGCCGCTTTGAAAAGCAAGGAAATTATGTCACTTAACTACACTTGGTTTAAATCGGGTCCAACATACACACCGAAGAACTGCGTATTTAACCGATTTTGAGTTTTTCGCCGATGACTAAAACCGACCCTGAATCGCAAGCATCTGTTACAACGAGGCTTATTTTAGTATGAATTCCATTGAATTCATTACTCTATGGCTATACGGCTCTCCAATCATTGTGTACCCTAATCAACCACAAACTATTAAAACTAGCGCTGATACATTGATGTAAACGTTGCCATAACATTAACTAAAACAATAACCGACAAGGAAAGCCTGTGTTTACCTCACACTTTTCACAATTTGTACTTTTATTAACTTCAAATCAAACATCAATTAATTAAATGGCGCAGCATTATAAATGCTGCATTCAATATTATTATATAAGGACATATTCTCTATGAATTTCATTATTGCCGGATGGCTTATTAATTTAACGATCAGTTTTTACTTTATTTTAACTAAGCCTGAAGGCGCGTTTCTTGTCATTATTCCCTGTGCTATTGGTCTTATTGGCGCAATCATGTATTGCATAGGCTTTAAGCGCCTAGGTCTTAATCTCGTCTTTTTAGGCAGCATTTTCTTTGTGCCCGCTGGGCTTATAGCGTGCTTTGGGGTCGTAAAAGAAAAAGACAAACTCGATGATATCATTATCAATACAAACTCGGAGGCCAAATGAATAAAAACGAATTTTCAATCAACCGTGCAACGAGTAATATGATGTTTTATATCGGCGCTATTACGTATTTGTGTGGTTTGATTGGCGGTCTTTTTGTACCACTATTGTTTAGCTTAATTTCATTTGGCCTTCTTCTGCTTGTTTTTTCACAAGTGCAACAGGATCCGATAATTATATTTACGCCGACCCATTTACAATTAAAGCTCGCGCCAATGAGAAGTAAAAAGTCACTTCCCTACCATGCGATTTCTCAAGTTGACTTGAGTAATGAAAAGAAAATCGTATTCAATACGACAGGTAATTCAAAATTCGCCATTTATATGAGCCAATTCTCAGAAGACGATAAGAACGCGATTATTGAACGCTGCCAGCACGATTTTAGTTCTCGACTCAAGGTGGCGTAATAAAACCAAATTCTGCTGCGTGTTTGCCAAGATGCACCATAAAAAAACCCGCTATTAAGCGGGTCTCTTGAATTCTATCGAATTAAAACGGCATTTTGAAGCCTAATGACCATAGGCTGCTTATAAGTGCTGATGTGTTATGAAAGCCGCATTATTTCGTCTCTTTTGTAACTTTCATAACTGTTTAGCACACCTTATTTCTAATTTTTTGGTATCTATTTGGTATCCTGATTTTTCTCAAATAATCTGATAAATAATCACTTGTTCCATGTGCTTTGTATCAATTTACCCGTTTGGTGATAAATCCCCACTTGTTCGATGTAGTTTTTAAAATCGATATTTTCGGCAACAATTCTATTGGCGGATAACCAATCAACATCGGCTTTTTCTTTTGCTGGTATAAGTATTTGACTGTTATAGAGATCTTCAACATCGAGTAGTAACACTCCAATGCCATGTAAAGAAGATAACATCTGTAATTCAGGCTCTACACCTGATGACATAGACGTTGCCACTAAGTAACCATAATTTGCCCAGCTAGAATTTGATACAGCTTGGAAAAAGCATTTACGAACGTTGCCACGGGTCAGTTCTTTCTTAACTTCAAATGACCAAAGTCTAACGGATTTGTCATTACCGTGACGTACACAAGTACGCACAGTTTCATCCCAACCTTGATCTAGGGGTTCCATTGCCACAATGTCAGGGTGCAACCAGTGATTACCTCCACTACCTTGAGAATTAACAGAACGCCTTTCATCAATACGCTGGCAATATAAACCCATATCATTGTTTAGGAACTCAATTAACATTGGGTAAAGATCATGCTCTGTAAAACCACTTGTTGTAATAGCTATGTCAGTATCAACTTCCTCATTAACAACAGGATCTTCTTCCAATGGTATTTCAGACCAATAATAAAGACGTGGCCTTGGCTTTTCACGAGTGGTGACATTGGGGCACTGTGCTTTTGCCCTTACGGTACGCTCACCGCCAATCTCGGCAGCTATCTGCGCAATAAACTTTTCTTCCGTATCAAAACGAGGATTGTTGCGTTTATCGGCCAAATCATCCGCGTAACGTTCAATAAAAATCTTAGCTAACTCTCTAGCGGTAAACTTTTTATCGGGGTTATCACGAAGCGTATCGATGATCATTTTAGGGCGACTGGTCATAATTAATTATCCCTGTACTTTCTTTAATAATTTCTGATACTTATCAATAAACTCAGGTATCGCCTTCGTGCCGTTAGAACGCCAATACTCACGATTTGCTTTAACTCCGTCGATGAGCGAATTAAAAAGCTCATCTTTTCTTTCTAATAGATAATCAGAACCTATTGGTGATGTTTTATCTAAACCTAGCGACGCACAAAAGCTCTGAATATGTTGCCTAACATCAAACTTCTTTGTTCTAGCATCTAAGTCTTGTTGGTTACAATACCTTAAAAAGTCAGATAATTTCACATCGTGTTCTTTACAAATATGCATAATACCTTCAAAATTTTCTATCGAACAAAAATGTACATTTTCAACGGGTATGTGATCACCATAAGCTTCGACTAACTCATCAAAAAAACTATCAGTAATATTTCGTTTTAAATAAGCACCGCTTAGAATATAGAAATCTTGGTGGGTTACAACTAGCACAAATCGATTTTCACGTTCGCATAGGCTAATACCTTCACAATCATTTAATCTTCCAGCACACTCAAAAGACTGCTCTACACCTTTGCTAAAGCTTTTCTTTAATCGTTGCCTAATAATATCGGGCTTATCTGTCATTAACACTTTTTCTGGCGGTTCAATACCCTTTGCATCTATAAAAATGTTGTCATCATCCTGGGTTAATAGAAAATCTATAACTTTGCCGTTTACTTTATTATTTTTGTAAATTTCCTTTAACCCTTTTTCATCAACAAATGGTATTCTCGCTTCCTCAATAACTTTACCAACGTACTCTTCGAAGTGACGTGTAAAGTGTTTTCTAAAGTTTTCATGATCATTGGCTTTGAAAAACTCAAGGACAAACTCAGCAACCCCCTTGCTAGATATAGATTGATGCATAGAACCAATAGAATCACTAAACTTAAAAAATGGAACCTTTAGGAGTTGAGGTGACGCGAAGTAACGCTCACTGGAAATTTTATCGGTAAAAGTTCGGGACATAACTTCTCGCAGTCTGTCTAATCCTCCAGCTAATAACTTTAGTGTAGTTATTATAGTTTTCAGATCATAAGCCGGATAAAGCTCTTTAAGAATTTGATCATACCGTACAGTACCTTTTTGAGCCAAAGAAGCCATCAGCAACCATAAGCTAACTTCTATAAACTGCTTTAAATCTATTTCCGTAGCCTCATAAAATTTATTCCTAAAGTATGGTGTCTTACCCTTGATGATTAACAGGCTATATAGTCGAACCAGTGTAAATTGATGGTATAAAACAGGTAGCTGACACGGTAATTGGCTTAGGAGCATCCTCCTAAGGGCAAGATCTAAGGTTACACTATCTGCCAGATTTGAAGCATCATCCTGCAACGCATACATATTATTGAGAATACGATTAACATCCGCGTCACTTGCTTCAACAGCATTTTGACTTTCCTCAACTTGAAATAACCATTCAATCAATAAAAATGACAACCAAGGCATTTTATGAGCTTCAGTAAAACCTTCAGCTACAGGTCTGGCTAATCGATTAATCTCAGCGCGAATAACTGATTCTTTTTTGTAATTTTTTAACGAATTTCTAATTCGTGCAGATTTGTTTGAAAAAGACATATTTTAATATTCAACAAGTTCACCGCGAAAGGTGACTTGAAACCACATAGAAAGGGAATAACCGACCATCAGAGATTTAAGCGCATCGCGGACGTTATCATCAAGGCGGAGTTTGTATTCGATTACCCGGAGTAGATCGATTTGTTTAATATTGCTACCAGCTTCGATACCTATGCGGGCCGCTATTGCTTGGGCGATGTCATCACCCAGTTGGCACATATTTATAAGAGTTGTGTTAGGGTTTGGCGAAAAGTTTCTTTCAGCACTTTCGGCTAACTTAAAAAGCCAATCAAGATGTCTATTTAAAAAATCGAAGTTGCTCGTTTGATCCATCTTTAGTCCCTTGTTAACTATACTCCTAGGTAAGCACTTGTAGGCGTCTAACGACTACGAAAGTGCTTTCAAAAGCTAGCATTTTTGAGACAATTTGTCAGTAACTTAATGTTAGTAAAGGTGATTTTTATGGGGTTGTTTAGCTTCTTGTTTGGTTCTGACGATTCAATTTCTAATAGTGAACCAAGTGTAAATATAGATGGTTCACCAATGTGTGGCTGTATTGATATAAATGGAAACCCATTTGGAGTGACGTCCACAGATGATGGTATCGATCTTAACTCTTGTTTTGATAATAATTTTTCTAGTTCGGATACCTTTGACAGCTTTGATGATTCAAGTTGTGGCGGGTTTGATGATTGGTAATTTTACCTAGCGTCGAACCTTGTTACTTATAGGTCAACTACTATGAGTAACAATGATGACAGATACAATTGAGTTTTTTAAACGCTACACGCGCCAATCACGTAGCCCTTGGGCAGATGTTTCACGCGTGGTTATGATGTTTCAACCTGACTCGAAACAGGGCATTTACCTGCACTTGGGTGAATCGGGTATTAATGGTGTTTCTCTCAGTAAAGAACTACAGTCTAGACTACCAAAGGCTTTACAAAGCCAATACATTGAAGCGAGTGATATAGACGTTGTATTACATCTATTTGAGACAGAGATCTCAGGCTACTGTAATGACAACGTAAGCATTAGAGTTTTCAAACGAATATTCTTGGTAGATCAGCGAGGATTCTTTTCTGACGAGTCTAAAGCCGTATGGGAGGAATCATATCAGCAATTTTTAGCTAGTTAATAAACTAGCATCGCCGCCCTGTTTGGGCGGTTTTTTACTAGGAGTTATTTAGCTTTAGAATTAGCACGGCGAGCTTCTACCTTTCTACGTGCCACTGACGCAGCCGCACTTGCACGAGCTGCTGCTCTTATTTTCTTTTGTTGTTCGCTCATAATCAATCTCCTATAAGATTGGTCTTATCATAACTAAATTTAGTCGTTAGTGCTAGATTTATCTGCCTTACGCTCTTCTACAATAGCAATACTATCGAAATGAGTATAAGCCATTCTTGCAATCACTAAACGTAAGGGTCTAGTAAAATCTGCAAAAAACTCAAAGTTTTTCTTTTCTCCTGCAAAAATATCTTCTGTATTTCTGTATATGTTAATAACACCTAGAAAGCGATCTATGTCTTCTTTGTGCTCTTGGCTAAGCTTATAGTGTCTAGTAGCGACAGGTAAACTAACGATAGACCGACCTTTCGTGTCATTCTTAAAGTAATCAATAACCGAATTTTGTATATCTTCACTATAGTAACTGGCAGCCCTAGCCTCTTTGACTGTATTACTTATAAACTGCTCATCCCCTTTAACAATAGATTTTGGCGCTCCTATTACATTGTAGTTAGTAACATCTTTATTCTCTTCCCAATACACAGGCATTATAGCATTTTCAACTGTTTCATCAGCTTCAAACACAAGTGGCTTAATATGACCCTCCCTATCAATTTCAAACAAATCTGCATTATTTAATTTATCTTCTTTTTGCTCCACATTGATACTATAGCGCTCATCTATGTATAGTTTGAAATACGGTTTAGCACCAAAAGGAATAGCAAAACGAAGAGCCTCTGTTGTATGAGTTTCTTCAAAGTGCGAACAGATAGCATCGTCAGATTTCAAACATAACATTAAGTTTGCTCGATACTTAACAGCAGTTTTTTCTGATGGATCAACATTATCATATGCTTGAGCTAGTCTGCCCAGCGCCATTAAACTACACCTAATAATTACTCTCTGTTCTTCAAGAATCTTTTCGCCTTCTTGTATAGGTTTAGGTGGTAAAGATTCATCCAATAACGAAGTATACCTATCACTCATTTCTTGAAACATATCCTCAACTATATCTGAATAATCAGCGAGTTTTTTAGCGAAATAAGGAGGAGGAGCTATTTGAATAGCGAGTCTGAGCTTTTCTGATTGATCATTTTCATGTTTCTCTCTCTCATTTTTTAATTTGACTGAGTGAGTACCATGTAAAATATAAAACAACACAATAAGTATAATCCCCACACTTATTGCCGCAAAATTTGGGAGATTATCTGCACACTGTGTTTCTGTTAAATGACATTGAATAGCACTATTTATGTCTGTAGACATAATTGAAACATAAGCACCTGCTAATATTGCAGAGACAGTCAATAACTGCGCAAAAAGGTGGCTACCAGTAAATTTTTGAACAGGGTAATTCGAATACCACTTAGTATTAGAACAATAATATAAAGCAATAATTAAAAGTATGAATTTTAATAAGCTGCCCCATACTTTTTTTACAAACTCAATTGATAGTATTACATTTTCATGTAGCGTGAACGATGTGACAACATCGTAAGTCAGAAGTGCCAGATAACAAGTAGCAGCTAGACAAATGATTAAGTTAAGAATTGACCTAGCATTTTTGTCATTCCAAATTTTCACTAAACCACCATCCATTAACGTCTCCTCCCTCATTTTCATATTGTGAACACGTAATCATATCACAGCTATATGTAACACTATAATTTTAAAAGTAAATTAATAATTAGAATTTCCCTCTTAGGGTACTATATATAAGTACAGGTTACTTTTGCGGCTTTTGCAGGCTGCGGCTCATTCAAACTTGAATGACTTACTAAAGCTGGGTATGCAAACCTCAGCACCTTTTGAGCTTTCGATGGCGGTATGCCTTGATTGTCTCTCCCTGATACAAAATAAAGGCAGGGGTACGGAATATCGTACTACCTGCCTTTTCCCACTCTATGGACTTAATAAGCCCAAAATGATTCGTATAACTCCGCTGTAAGCTGCTTGCTATAAACATACTTGATGTGCTCTTCAAAGAATGATCGTTCAAGATTGTTTTCTGGTTCATCAAAAAGCTTGTTGTGAATGCGCTCAACATCTTTGATGTATTTACGTTTATGGCTAATCATCAAGATTTTGTTCACTTTCTTTTCTTCGACAATCGCGGTTTTGTAGCGTCGGATAATGTCTAAACGATACGGGATTGTTTTTGAAGAGCACTCAATCTCAAGACCGATTAACTCTTCACCATCATAAACAATGGCGTCAAGGCGGCGCTTTCGCCCAGTTCCATCTTTGCTTTGTTCTGATTCGTTAATAAAGAACTGATACTCTCCTGACTTTACACCTCTAGCAACAAGGTATTGAACCATCAAATCATGGTTTAATTCTTTTTTAGGAAAACTAGAAGGCTTAACACCATATTTGAAGTTTTGCTGATGGAAATCTTCCAACAGGCGCAGACCTGCTGGTTTTAATATAAATACCCTTTTATCTCGGCAAGAATAGACTGGCACTTCAGAGACAGCACCCTCATTTACATATCGACGAAGCATTCTATTCACAACAGAACGGTCAAGCCCCCACAGTGCGACTAATACCGATGGGCTGGTATATCCCCAACGGAGTAACCAATCAAGCATACAGTACAGTTTTGCTTGATGCCTTGCTTGTGTTGATTTTGACTGAATGTATCTCGATAAGATACCTCGTTCATATACTGTGATCATAAAACATTCCTTTGCTTCTTTTATTTAATTAAGTAACGGCAAGGTATGCGAATTACCTTAAATTAGGACACCTGAGACTGATTTTTTGCAGGCAATCAGAAGAAGGTAAGAGAAACTAGCGTTTTAAACAGAACAAGAAAGAGGACAATCACTAACTCCTTGTTTCCATTGATACATCAACTACAACTACGGCATTGATTCCATCACTGACGTTACCGATTAGCGCATCTCCACTTACCCTACGGGAGCGGAGCAACCCGCTTCGGGAAACTTCGAAGGTAAATACACCGAACCAGGTTGCTCCGCTCGCCTATGGCGGCTTGAGATGCGCTTTTACATTTTTCAAATGGCTCTCGCTGCAAAATCAACTACGTTATTTTTTGCTAACGCGACTTGTTGTTTAACTGCGTTAAAGTTTTTATATTCATTGTGCTTCGCCCAATGAGCTTATGAAGCTTTTCAAGTTCTACTTACTAAAAAACACTTTCCCCTTTAAAAGGGGAAAGTGTTTTTTAGTAAGTTTCATTGATGCGAATTTTGGTGATTTTTATGAAAGATTGTTCGAATCAGAATAATTTGCACAACCCAATCTTAGGTATTGGCTCACAACAATTATTATTTTTAGTAAGGAAAAAAATGAGCCAATTATCTTTTGATTTTGATGAGCACCAAGAATCCAGCATACCTAAAACTTCGAGTGTTGGAGAGTGCATCAACACGATATTGTCGGCGGATATCGAACCACCCAATATTATAGTTCCAAACTTTTTAGTGTCTGGTGAAGCCACTATGCTCGCTGCATTAGCTGGAGGGGCAAAGACAATCACAACACAGTATATTGCAGCATGTGTTGCTACAGGTACACCTTGCTTTGGTATGCCTGTAACTAAGCCTCAGCCTGTACTTTTCGTGGATTCAGAGCTTAGTAGGTATCAAATTCAGCAAAGGTTTAAACTCATATATGAGTTTATAGGTAAAAAGCCAGCAAAAGGTTTTTTAAGAATCATTCACAAACGATCCTTTAAATCTGGTATGCCTGATCTTACTCATCCTGACGGCTTCGAAAAACTGATGCCTGACATAGAGGCATCTCAAGTTGTTATATTAGACAACCTGTCATCTCTGTATCGCTCAGCTGAAGAGTTATCACAAAATGACTGGAACTATTATAACGACTGCCTAGATGAACTAAGAGAGCTAAACAAAGCAGTTCTGGTACTTCACCACACCGATAAAGATTCAAGAAACTACCGTGGTCATTCTGAGATCGCACGTGCCATCGACAACGTGTTAATAGCGGTTAAAGATAAAAAACAAAGCACTGACTCTAAGTCTGTCATCAAGCTACGAAAGCCAAAAAGCAGACATGGTGCTAACAACGAAGAGCTTATGAACTTTGAGTTTGGTGATGTAGTGGGTAATGGTCACTTTCAGTTCAAAAGGATTAAATAAAAAATTATGCCAGAGAAGGAACTTAGTGCTGAGCTAACGCAGTGAAGTTCCTTTTTATAAATCATTTTTCATTTAAAATCAATATACTAAAGATTTAAAAGAATGACCTGATCAATTGAAAGATCCTTAAACTCAGTTCGTAAGTGATACTCAACAGGATCTACGTAAATTGTATCTGGGGCACGCCAATGATTATGACACTTTGCGCAAGAATTTGATTTAACGTATCGGTTTTCACCGCCACATCTTTGGCAGTAATTAACTGGTTTATACGTTATTTTTTCATCTATTTTTGCAGCTTCTCTCAGCTCTCTATTTTTAGCTAACACTAGCTTTTTGAGCTGTTGTTCTGGTGTTAATTTTTCAAAATCTTTTAACTTCTTTTTCTCAAGAGCACATGTTTTACATGCTCTACTAGAATATTTTTCAGTATCAGGGCCGTGTTTACAAGGGTTTCTGGGCATGTTTTCAACCTAAAAAGATAACTCAACTATTTTACTACTCAAATTATTTGGTAGGCAAAATTTTTTATACATTGACCGTGAATTTACATTTTAGGAAAAGCCACGAGGTCAACATGACAGATTTTTCAAAACTAGCAACTTCACTTGAAAACGTGATGAACATAGATGAGCGAATCGTAAATGCGCTGGAACGAATCGACATATTAGAAGATGAAGTGAAGATACTTCGACAAATAGCAAAAGAAAGCTGGGTCACCCTAGAGAGAGCCGCTGATGAAATAGGGAAATCCCCCTCCGCAGTTCGTCAAATGATCAAAAACCCTAAAAAGATGATGGCAAAAGGCACTGTTTGGAAGCAGAAAGACAAAGGTGCTTCGATTTATATAAACCTCAAGGCATTTAGAGAAAAGATGTAGGAGAATATTGAATATGGCAAAGTTATCGTATGCTGACAAATTGAAAGCAGCTAAGGGCATATCAGAGTTTAAAGGAAATTTCCGAGTACAATTTAAGTTACCTGATTTAAAAAGTGCTGTGCGTCGTTCGCTTGGCATCATGGCGTGCGAAGAGAACCTTGAAACAGCTATTGCTTCATTGAGTGCTATCAAGCGTGATATTGCAAATGGTGCATATCGTGTTGACCCTGAGAGCTTCTGGGCTACCCATTTTCCGAACTCAGTCAAATCCGAAAGTGTTAAAGTCTTCACCGTTGGTTCTATTTTCGACATGTACGAAGAGGAAAACTATGCTGACCTGACTGAATCTCTTAAATCGAAGTTTAAAAGTTGCAAAACTTGGGCTGCTAAAAACAAGCTGATAGACCTAGATATTAAAGAGTTAACACATAAGCACCTTAACAAAGCCAGAAAGAGTTCAGCTAAAAATTTAGCTGTTTCAACAGTAATCGAATACAGCCAAACATTGCGTCGAATCTTAGAATTGGCCGTTGAAGATGCAATCATCGAGTACAACCCGTTTGTTAAAGTCTCTAAACTTGTACCTGATGAAAAGCTTGATGAAGATGTGCTGCCATTTACTAAAGAAGAACTATCGTCATTGTTGGATGTTGTGCATGTACCTCAAACAAAAGTAATGATAGAGTTCTTGGCATGGACAGGATTACGACCAGGTGAAATGAAAGGACTCGCTTGGGAAGATATTTTTATTGATGAGACTAACCTAACGGGACGTATAGATGTTAAGTTTAATCTAGACCGTAAAGGCAAGTTAAAAACTCCTAAGACGAGATCAGGCAAGCGTACTGTCGAACTTTTACCAACCACGGTAAAGCTTCTTATTGAACAAAAGAAGCGTTCTTTTTCATTACCAGCTATTGATGAAGTAATTCACCTTAAGCATGGTAAAACTAAAATTGTATCACGCCGCCGTGTTTTCTTAAGTCGTGAAGATAAACCATTTAAGCGGCCAGAGCTAACAACCGCCCCTAAACAATGGGCTAATTGGTTGAAGGAAGCTAAATTAGTTCACCGCCCTCCTTATCAACTGCGGCATACATATGCAAGTCGTATGCTTAAAGCTGAGGCTAACCATGTATGGCTTGCGAAGCAAATGGGACATGCTGATTGGGGGATGATCCGCATCATTTATGGAAAGTGGATTGATGAAGGTAGTGATGAGATAAACAAAGTTGCCGCCAATTTAGCATTACTCTGATAATCAATATTGAGTACAGACGCAAAGCCCAAATGAAATAATTTGGGCTTTTTTATTACTAACGTTTGGTATCTATTTGGTATCCCTAAATTTCAGATAAAAAAATAGCGCCTGAAGGCGCTATTTTTATAGGATTCTAAATTAAAACGGCATTTTGAAGCCAGGAGGCATTTGCATACCGCCGGTGACTGATGCCATTTTTTCTTTGCTTTGCTCTTCAACGCGGCGTACAGCGTCGTTAATTGCAGCAGCAACTAAGTCTTCAATCATTTCTTTGTCATCTTCCATTAATGACTCGTCGATTTCGATGCGGCGAACGTTGTGGCTACCTAGCATTGTTACTTTAACAAGGCCTGCACCGGCTTCGCCAACTACTTCCATATTCGCGATTTCTTCTTGGGCTTTTTGCATGCGCTCTTGCATTTGCTGCGCTTGCTTCATCATGTTACCCATTCCGCCTTTAAACATATCTGTTCTCTCTAAATAAACTTAAATCTTTCTATTGCTGCAAAGATAAGGGCTTTAGCCCAAAATTACAATGCTAAAATACTCGATTCATCAATATTTGCGTCAAATCGCGTCACCATTTGCACCACGAGTTCATCGTGTTTTATGGTATGAATCGCCTGCTGTAATCGGTATTGATCAATTTGCTGCTGGATTAAATACGGGGTATTGTCAATTTCACCCACAAATTCAATTACTAGTTCAATTGCTTCAGCCAATAACGTTGATAGTGCTTGCGTTAAACTGTCGCGCATAACTTGTGAATCTAGGTGCTGTTGTTGTTGATCAACGTGCAAAATAACTTGCCCTTGCTCACGTGTATATCGGCTATGCAACGCAAACTGACGAATTCGCCCACCTAATTGCATATCTTCAATCATTTTCGCCCAGTCATCTTGCTGGTGGGCATATTTAATATCGGATATCGGACTTTCAAACCCTACCGGTAAAGGTTCAATAACCTCTTCTACCGCTTTCGGTTGCTCGACTGGTTGTAGTTGCGCAATTAATTCAGGGGCAACGTTATCTTGTTCACCTTTATACTTTTCAAGCGGGCTCTCTTTTTTACCAATCGGCGCCCCTTGAGGTTGGGGCTCAGCCTTTTTTGGCTGTTGCTCACTGTTATTATTAAGTACGCCGGTACCTGATATATTGCGCCTCTTTAATATGCTCGCGATAGCCGATTCAGCGCCTGCCATTTGTTGGTCCAGTGCAGCAGCTAAATCCACTGGTGATTCAGGTTGCGGCGTTGGCTCATTGTGAACATCAGCCTGCATCGGCTCGTCACCTTGCGATGCTAAGTCATTCGTTATAGGCGCTTGGTGCGCAGCTTGTTCTGCTAGGTGTGCACCTTGCTCTGCATATTGCGCACATTGTTGGTCGTGTGGTTCTGGGTGCGGTGCAATACTTTTTCCTTCAAGAGTTACCTCACTATTTTCCACACGATTACTCTCAATATTGCCCTCACCCATATTTGATTGCTGCGCGATGCCAGCATGCGTCATCATCGATGCGCTTTCTTGCTGTAATTGCTCAGCTTCGGCCATTACATCAGAGTACTGTGCAACTAAATCGGCTTCATTCGCATTTACAACAATTTGGGTTTCTGAACTTTGGTTTTCAGCTTGTTCAGGTGAGTGAGTACTGACGTTTTGCTCCTGCACAGGAGTATCCACTTGTTGCGTAGCAATTGGCTGCTCAACTGGCTGTGATGGTGCTTGCTGAGCATCTGACTGCAATTCTACCGGTTGAACAGGTGCATTATTATCTTGCGCTTGCTTCTCAGGCTCTTTTACACTCTTTAATAACGCTTTAAGCGACGGTCGCTTTTTATTTGCGACTGCGTTACCTGATGTGACCGTTGAATTACTTGGCGCTGCTGCTATTTGTGCCTGAGGCGGCGTATCAGCCATGCCCTGTGGCTCAAATGCAAGTAAGCGCAGCATAATCATTTCAAAACCAAGGCGCGCACTCGGAGCCCAAGTTAAATCTTTTTTGCCGTTTAATAATAACTGATAATAAATTTGCAGCTGTGTGGCATCGCAAGTGCCCGCTATTTCACTCACAAACTCATTTTCTCGTTGATCAAGTTGCGCTGCATTGGGCACAAGCTGGGTCAATAAGATAAGGTGGCATAAATTAAGTAAATCATCGAGCACCGCATTAAAGTTGCCGTTTTGCAAGTTAAGCTGTTCAATCACCTCAAGCAGTGCTTCGCCTTCATTGGCAATAATGCAACTCAACAGTTTTTTGGCATAGCTGATATCCATCAGGCCAAGCATGCTTTGTACCGCAGGCAAGGTTACATTACTGTTTGTTTGCGCGATGGCTTGATCAGTCAAACTAAGTGCATCACGCATACTGCCGTTTGCAGCAATAGCAAGTGCATCAAGCGCATCGTTTTGATGTGCAATGTTTTCTTGGCCTAACACATATGCAAGTTGTTTTGCGATATCAGTGACTGAAATTGACGCTAAGTTAAACTGTAAACAACGCGACAGTATCGTAACAGGTAGCTTTTGCGGATCAGTCGTCGCAAGCAAAAACTTAACGTGCTCAGGCGGTTCTTCAAGGGTTTTAAGCAAGGCATTAAAGCTATTTTTTGACAACATGTGTACTTCGTCAATCAAGTACACCTTGTAGCGACCACGTGTTGGCGAGTACTGTACGTTGTCTAAGATTTCACGCGTGTCTTCAACCTTAGTACGCGACGCCGCATCAACTTCTATTAAGTCGATAAAACGTCCTGCTTCAATATCTTGGCAGCTACTGCAGGTACCACATGGGGTTGATGTAATACCTGACTCACAATTCAGGCTTTTAGCAAAAATACGGGCAATGGTGGTTTTACCCACGCCGCGTGTTCCGGTAAACAAGTAGGCATGGTGCAGTCGTTGCTGTTCAAGCGCATTCACTAATGCTTGCTTTACATGCTCTTGCCCAACCAGCTGATGAAAATTTTGCGGCCGCCACTTTCTTGCTAAAACCTGATAACTCATGTGTTATTCGCCTTCGAACTCGACCAATTTTAAAATATTTAAGCCAAGACCTGCCAAGCGCGTTTCACCACCAAGCTCTGGTAACGAAATAACAAATGCAGCATCTGTTGCTTTACCGCCTAGGGCCTCAACCAATTTAACGGTTGCTTCAATCGTACCGCCTGTCGCCAAAAGGTCATCAACTAGCAGTACTTGGTCATTTTCGTTAATCGCATCGGCATGAAGCTCTAACGTATCTTCACCATATTCAAGTTGGTAAGACTGCGAAATAACTTCGCGTGGTAATTTACCTGGCTTACGCACCGGAATAAATGGAATACCCAGTTCAAGCGCAAGTGGTGCACCAAAAATAAAACCGCGTGATTCAGTGCCAATAATTTTAGTAAAACCTTTGTTTTTATAGGCATCAACTAATGCATTTTGCACTGCTTTAAACGCCTCAGGGTTTGCCAACAAGGTAGTGATGTCACGGAACATAATGCCCGCTTTAGGGTAATCTGGCACAGCGGCAATGCTGTTTTTAATAAGCTGAGAATTCTCAATACTTAATGTCATAACAATCTCAAAATTTTTTGTTTAATTATACAAAGTTTCTGTCAAAAGCAAATTGCTCCGGCCATAAACATAACCTGCAGAAACGTAAAAAGGCTGGAATACCAGCCTTTTTGTTTTGAATGTTAGATTAGCACGTTTGATTAATTTACGCAGCTAATACGTGCATCCAACCTAAAATCGCATTTAAACAACCAATACCTGCAAATACTGCGATAAATGCTAAAAAGTATTTTGCATTGAACGGGTCTTTAAATTCACCTTTGTGAGCCATGATACTACCTCAATTATTAAGCACGAAAAACGCGCACATAATAGAGTAAGTCGTTATGATAATAAAGGGCTCACAACAAATTTAATAAGTAACAATTATCTCGCGCTCACTTAAGTCTTGCAATGTGATCATAAGCCCTTGAGCCAATTGTTGTTCACTAAATTGCGGTACTGCTTCTGCCATTTGCTTTAGTAATGTTTTAAATTCAATGCCTTTGTTTTGTTCTATTGTTTGCAGCATCATGGCGGTTAAGCCATTTATCGCAACAAATTGAATATCATCGTCAGTATCTCTATATACAACTAAATGGTTGCCATTTTCCATCGGTTCGAGTTCAGGATTATCTTCTGCCGCATATTGCACTGGGTAAGCGTAGGATAAGCGCCACGCAATTGACGAAAAACAAAGCGGGCTAGTTTGAATATCGCTGACCGCCAACGACTTTTCATCAAGTGCTCTGTCGGCAATCGAAAGTGCGAGTTCAACCCATTCATAATGAGCAAGCTCTAGCATGTAGACAGGATCCGCGTGTGCGAGTTGATAACCACTCGACAAAAAATTTAAAAATTCTTCTGATATATTTAAAAAGTATGGCGATTTACAATCATGTTCCACAAAAAATTGACGTACCAATTTGAGCCAGTCCGTTTCACAATACAAGCTTTTTAAAACTGGAAAAGCCGAACTAACAAACCCTTCAATATTATTAAAAAAGAGTTCGCGATAAATTGCTAAACGTCGGTCCTCAACCCCTTCAAAAGCGCAGTTTTCGGGGTTGCGAATATGCGCCATAAAGTCATTTTGAACTTGCTTAAATTGCATATCAGGCACTTTTTACCTCGGCATACTGTTTTTGAATATCCGCTATCATATCAACTTCAGTTAACAGCTCTGGCATGCTCGGTATATTAAAATCGCGTTCTAACAGGGTCGGAAACACACCATGATGCTGATAAGCCGTTTTTAACAATTGCCACACAGGCGCAATAACGTCGGCGCCATGGGTATCCACAATCAGGTCGTCTGCTTCATTGTAATGCCCTGCTATATGACCATACGCAATACGTTCACTCGGCAATGCTTTTAAAAATGCGTCGGCGTCATAGTTATGATTCACTGAATTAACGTAAATATTATTTACATCAAGTAATAACTTACAGTCCGCTTTTTCGAGTACGAGATTGGTGAAATCAATTTCGCTCATTTCTTGCCCTGGGGCACAGTAATACGACACATTTTCCATGGCGATTTTCTGCTCTAGAATATCTTGCACCGTTGCGATTCGCTTTGCGACATAGTCCGCAGATTCCTCAGTAAACGGAATTGGCATTAGGTCATACATATGCCCCGTTCCTGAGCAGTAACTTAAATGCTCGCTGTATAATTTAATATTGTGTTGCTTAAAAAATACTTTTAATTCTTTAATAAAATCGATATCAAGTGGTTCGGGTGAACCAATAGAAAGCGAAAGCCCATGACAGACAAAGTTATGACGTTCCGTCAAGGTGCGAAACTGTTTGCCTAACCGGCCACCCAATACCAACCAATTCTCGGGGGCAACTTCTAAAAAATCCAACCCTGGTGGGTAATGACTAATCATTTCATCGAGCATTTCACGGCGTAAACCTAGCCCAACTCGACCAAACTCTGGCGAGGTCACTTTATTCATGTACTCTCCTTAAAAATAAAAAAGGCCAGATTACCTGGCCTTGATTCGATTAGTTCAAATTACTTATGGCCGCCACATTTGCCTTCGCCACATTTACCTTCTTTTTTAGCTTTTTTATCGCCGCCGCATTTGCCTTCGCCACACTTGCCTTCTTTCTTAGCTTTTTTGTGACCACCGCATTTGCCTTCGCCGCACTTGCCTTCTTTCTTAGCTTTTTTGTCGCCGCCGCACTTACCTTCGCCACATTTGCCTTCTTTTTTAGCTTTTTTGTCGCCGCCGCACTTACCTTCGCCACATTTGCCTTCGCCGCACTTACCTTCTTTCTTGGCTTTTTTGTCGCCGCCACACTTACCTTCGCCGCATTTGCCTTCTTTCTTGGCTTTTTTATCGCCGCCACATTTGCCTTCGCCACATTTGCCTTCACCAGCAGCTAACTGGTAACCAGATTGCATTTCAACAACTTCAAATGGGTTTGCAACCGCGCTTGTTGAAACCATGCTGCTCGCGCCAATTACCGCTGCGCCAATTGTTAATGCGACTGAATTTTTCTTAAGTGTTTTCATAATATTCTCTATGTAATGTTGCTTGCGTTATCCAATTAGACCTGTTGTTTTAATTTTTAATTTCAGAAAAAAATAAAAAATACCACCAACAACCTACTTCTTTGATCTGTTCCAGTTATAAAAGTAAGCCTCAACCCCTTTAAAATAAACGGATTGAGCTGCCTCAAATAGTAAATAACTATATGATTAAAAACAGTTTAGCCTTTAAATTAATGAAAATAAACCAACAATAGTAAAAATGTTGATGAGCAAATTTCGCATCCCACATTAATTTACGATAAAATAGCCCTTTTTTATCAGTACGCTTTTATGAAACTCATTCTTGCCCCAATGGAAGGCGTTGTTGACTTCCATATGCGCCAACTTCTATCAAAATTAGGTGGTTTTGACTTATGTGTCACCGAATTTATTCGCGTAGTTGACGCAACATTTCCTGATCGCGTGTTCTATCGCTACTGTCGCGAGTTACATAATTCGGGTTACACTGAGGCAGGTACGCCGGTTCGCATTCAATTACTCGGGCAAAATGCCGAGGCTCTTGCCGAAAATGCAGTTAAAGCCGTATCGCTCGGCTCCCATGGCATTGATCTTAATTTTGGCTGTCCTGCAAAAACCGTTAATAAAAGCAAAGGCGGCGCAGTATTATTAAAAGAACCTGAGCAAATCTATCAAATAGTCAATACGGTACGACAAGCAGTGTGTAGTTCTCAAGAAGTCTCAGCAAAAGTACGATTAGGATTTGATGACGACACCCGCTCACAAGAAATCGTCGATGCAGTGAGCCAAGCTCACGCATCGTCAATCGCGATTCATGCGCGCACAAAAAAGCAAGGGTATCGGCCACCGGCTTACTGGGAAAAAATAAAACCACTAAAAGCCTCAACCACCATAAATGTTGTCGCTAACGGCGAAGTATGGACAAAAGACGACTATATACGTTGCAAAGAACGCAGTGGGTGCGATGACGTTATGCTAGGGCGCGGTGCGCTGGCACGCCCCGATTTGGCAAAGCAAATTCATTCCTTTAATAACAACCAACCTTACCAACTATTAAAGTGGCATGATGTCGTTGACCACATTTATCACTCGTCAATGCATTGCGACGGCGGCAATTCTGAAAAATACTTTGCCAATCGCACAAAGCAATGGCTCGCATACTTAAAACTGGCATATCCAGAGGCAACCCATTTTTTTGACAAAATTCGTCGTCTCAAAGCGACCGACGAAATTTTAAGAGAAATGGAAATCGAACTCGCTAACTAGGCAAGTTACAGTTTATTGATTCATGTCATGTCACGGTTGAGTATCTATTCCTATACTAACCTCCTGATAGTAGGAGAACTCAAATGGCACATTCACTCGCTATTTTCGAAAATAGACTGCGAAATGAGCTCACTCAAACACGCCAGGCAATACTTGATAGTTGCCTCGCCAGTGAGCAAGATACAAAACATAAGATTGCAAGCGAACTAACTAAACTAAATTACTCTAATTGGCCTGAGTATTTGGAACAACATTTTATTATTACTGGTGAACCGAAAATTCAACGATTAATCGAACTTGAAGCGGCAATTGCCCAATTTGAAATAGGTCAATATGGCTTTTGCGCAGATTGTGAAGCGCCATTGCAGCTGTCTAGTCTTAATGAAAACCCAGCTTTGCAGCGCTGCGAGAAATGTGAGTCACTTCATAAATAAAGTGACTCTCTGTCTTTTTTAATAGGCTCTAAAGGTTTATATTTACGAGTGCAAGTCCGGGTTCAAATAGAATTTGAGCGAGCACTTGGAACTGTTGCTCTTTGCTGAGAGCCAACTTATTTGCAAGCACATTCGTTGCATGCTCCAAGCGCCAGTTTTGACTGTGAATGCCAAGATCTACCTCTGCAACAACGAGTTGTAATTTACATACCGGAATTGATTCAAATTGCACTAATCGGTTGCTATACCCTGTACGCCAATCGAACCCTGTTACATCACTCTGCTTATTTGCTTCACCGATATAGTTTTTCAAAAAAGCCTCTTGGCTACAGTTTTGCTGCGTATCTTGCAATGCGAGCACCTGAGAGTAGGCATCGATCGGTTTAGATACCTGAGGGTTAAAATAATTAAGCCGCGCTTGATACCATTCGCGACCATTTGGCAATCCGACGAGACCGGGGATATTGCGCACTTGGTATGTGGTCAAATAAGTTTCAAGCTGAGTAAGTGACCCTATCAATGATTCAGCTTGCTGTTTGGGCGCTAAAAATTCAATTAATTGGGATACCTGCTTGGTAAGTAAAATGTGTTCAAATTGGTTTAACTTTATTTTTGATGCCGCGCCTTGTTTCATTGTACTTTCAACAAATCCGAGCCAACTGACCAACTGATTAAACTCACTCCCCTCTTCGAGGTTAAAATTTGCTATCACATTGGTCACTGGCGGCCAAGGAAAGTAACGCTCAGTGTAACGCTGTTCAATCGTTAGTAAAGCGAGTTCACGCATCTGATACTCAGTTAAATTATCCACTGATGATAATGCGCTAAGTAGCTCATTACGGCTGTCTAAATACTCTTTTGTAAACGGCAGTACTGTACTCAGAGCCGGCTGCTTGTCATCAACAACAAGCAAAGGCAAATTAAGTTGCTGAAGTTGTGTCGTCAATTGCGCTAAATCGCGGTTGGGCGCTTCGACTTTTGAACACGCTGCGATAACGGAAAGCAAAAAAACGATTAAAAATTGCGTAATTTTATTCAAGCTAATCTAACCTTATATAAGAGCAACAAAAAGTGGAGACAAAAATGATCTTCTCATTTCAAAATGCGTCATTTCGCGACCAAGAAACTGGATTATACAATCAAGCCTATTTTATGGAAGTCTTTAATCGAGAATGGCATCGTTTAATACGTGACAAAAATGCACTATCGATTCTTATATTAGACCCGCATATATCAAGTAAGAGTGAGAACGGCATAGAAACGCTTCGCGCCATTAGCGATATCCTTGCTGAACAAACTCTGCGTAGCACCGACATTACCTGTCGCTTTAATCATAACTATTTTGCGATGGGGCTGTTTGGCCTTGACGATAGTGGCACAGAGGTCATTGTTGAGCGCATTAAAGTAGCACTTGAAAAACTAGAAGCAAACGGCTCGTTGCATTGCAACTTAAGTGTTGGCGGCGTGAATGTGTTACCTAGCAGCAACATTGAATTAAACGATGTATTCAATCAAACGATAGAGGCATTAGAATTAGCCCAAAAAGAAGGAAAAAATGGCTGTAAAATTAGCCAATATCAAATTCATTAATACATTTTTAGTTTATTCATTAGCATGATGCAGAATGTATTTGCGTTTTATCGACTTGCGCACTTTAGCTTTAGTTAATAGCAGAAAGGATAGGTAGACGAGATTATATTAAGCAATAAAAAAGCCCCTTGCGGGGCTTCTTAAATTAGATTTTAACGCCCTTACGGATCGCTTTATCTTTAATGTACTGTGACCAGCTCTTAGCAAACTTCTTCGTTTTAGGATAGTCCATCGCTTTACGAATGTTTGAATAGGCTAACTTGTACTTTTCTTGTTGTAGGTAAGCATCAGCTAGGTCAGTATAAATACGACCTTTTTTCTTATTACCAAGCTCAAGTGCTTTGTTCAGTGCTGTGACTGACTCTTTGTACTTTTCGCTTTGTAGTAATAAAGCACCTGCTTTACGGTACAACTCAGAGTCGTTATCAAACTTTGCTGCTTCAATATAATAGCTCGCACCTTTATTTAGGTGTTTCGCATTATGATAGTATGCACCAATGGTTGAAACTGTTTGCTTATCTTTCTTAACAACACCTGCTTTCATCGCTTTTTCAAGCGCTACAGCTGCCTTGTAAGGCATGTCGTTAAGTGAATACAAGCTTGATAAGAACTTATAGTGGTTAGACGTTTCTAACGCACCATTACGCTCAGCAATTTTTACTGCAGCCAGACCTTTTTTATAGTCTTCTACTGTCATGTAAAATGAACCTAAGCGAGTCCAATATTTATACTCTGTTGGCCAAACTTTAATTTGCGCTTCAGCTGTTTTAATCGCGTTATTGTATTGTTTAAGCTCTACATACGCACCGATTTTTAAATCGTATGGTGCTTTGTGTGGCTCTTTTTTACCAAGTTCAATTGCGCGATCCGCTGGTGCAACGATTTTTGCGTACTCTTTGGTTTCGTAAAAAGTATTTGCAATTTGCATATATACTTTTGCGTCTTCTTCACCAGTAAAGTCCATCCAAGCATAATAAGCTTCACGCGCTTGCTTATACTTTTTCTGTTGTACTGATAAGTCACCAACGAGTTTCATTGCAGTGGCTTGATCTTTAAAGTTCAAAATATCTGGTTTTGACGCCGCAATCGCATACGATACCGCTTCAGAAAACTTTTCTTGCTGATAAGTCATCTGAGCTAAGTAGTATGCAACTAATGCTTTGTCGTACGAATCAGAAGGTTTGATTTCTTTCAGCATTCTTACTGCTTCATTAACATCGCCTTCAACTTCATCAGTACCATTAAAAACATCAAATACTTTAATTATCTTTTTACCAGTGCGCTCACTCATTACTTTAGACTTGCGCTTTTTTCGTTCCTCAATTTTTGCAGGATCAGGCTTTGCTAAAGTCGGTGCAGTATAAACTGCACCCGTCAGTGAGATCATTAAGGCAATTGCAGTGGCTTTAGAAAAAGTTCTCATTGCTTTGCTCCTTAATTATCTTGGTTAAGTTTAAAGTCAAGTTGTACAGTCATACCAGGTTGCTTTTGTGGCTTACCATCAACAACTTTAGGTCTGTACTTCCACTTACGTAATGCACGCTTTGCTTCACGGTCAAAAATACGTCTTGGTTCAGCTTTGATTACTTTAATGTCAGTAACCCCACCCACTTCATCGATAGTGAATGATAACTGTACCCAACCTTCTTTACCATCACGCGCAGCTTGCGGCGGATATTTAGGTTCAATACGAACGATCGGTGTAGCATCACCATCACGTCCAAATGCACCTGGGCCATCAAGACCACCCGCAGTTCCACCTACATCAATGCTAGGCATGTTAAACTGCAAGCCACCTGAGTTCGGATTACTATTATCCGGCTGTGGCGGCTGCGGCTTAGGCGGCTGCTTTGGTGGTGGCGGCGGAGGAGGCGGAACACGCTTCCTCTGCTGCACCTTAGATTCAGGCGGATTCGTCATAATTTCGACTACAATCTGCTCTTGTTCATTGGCGGCGCGCTTGTCGCCTCCTGAAATCAGGAATGCCATGAAGAAAAACAAGCCGAAAGTAACTGCCCCACCTGCAATCAGTGAAAACAGAAAACGAACCATTATTTATCTCCAGCGATAGATATTTTATCAATACCCGAAGCTTTAATCTGATCCATTACCTTCACAACTACACCGTGTTTCGCATCTTTATCCGCTTGGATAATTACGATTTCAGTAGGTTGTTCGGCTAATAGACGCTCAATGTTAGCTGCAACACGCTCAACATCTACTTGACGCTTGTCCATCCAAATTTCGCCGTTACCACGAATTGCAATAAAGATATTTGCATTCTTTTTCTTGGTAGCTTGAGCTGCTTTTGGTTTGTTAACATCAATACCCGCTTCTTTAACGAACGAAGTTGTTACGATAAAGAAAATAAGCATGATGAAAACGATGTCCAGCATCGGTGTCATGTCGACTGCTGCTTCTTCTTCTTCACGAAAACGTTGTTTACGTGCCATATTCAAATCTCTCTCTAGTGATGAGGCAAGCTATCAATCAGTTTTTCTTTAGCCATTTTTGCTTTCGCTTCTAAACGTGAGCTAAAGAATACACCTGATAGTGCCGCAACCATTCCAGCCATTGTTGGGACCGTTGCCATTGAAATACCTGATGCCATAAGTCTCGCGTTACCAGTACCTTGGTTTGCCATGGTTTCAAAAACCGCGATCATACCTGTTACCGTACCTAAAAGACCTATCAAAGGACAAACAGCTACCAATGTTTTGATCAACAACATACGCTCATCTAATTTCTCAGACGCTTCAGAAATCCATGCTTCACGGATTCTATGTGCGTACCAGGAAGTTGTATCCTGGCGGGCATCCCAATTCGCGATAATTCCACGTTTAATCTTTGGAAACTCGTTCGTTAGGAACCAATAGCGCTCAATCATTAATACCCACATAAGAAAGAGTGCTATTGCGACCACATAAAGTACTTGGCCGCCCGTAGCAACAAAATCCCTGATAGATTCCCATATCTCCATCAGGACTAGCATTATGCTTTCTCCTTCTCCGCGTGAGCTGCAATGATACCTGCACTTTGCTCATCAAGGATGTGTAATACTGATTTACTGCGACCTGCAACGATAGCGTGAACTAGGATTAGCGGAAGTGCCGCAATTAGACCTAGTGCTGTAGTTACAAGTGCCATTGAGATTGAACCAGCCATGATCTTCGGATCACCTGTACCGAACAATGTAATTTGTTGGAACGTCAAGATCATACCTACAACCGTACCTAATAGACCTAGTAACGGTGCGATAGCTGCAAGAATCTTAATGATGTTGATACCGGCTTCGATGCGCGGCGTTTCACGTAGAATCGCTTCATCAAGCTTAAGCTCAAGGTTTTCAACGTCTTGGTTCTTATTCTCTGCGTAAACAGCAAGAATACGACCCAGAGGGTTGTTACCTGGTGCATCAAGGTTTTTAAGCTGTGATTTGATTTTGCCCGTAGTCAACGTAAGGTCTACTAAACGGATGATTGCAATCACGAAACCTAACACAAGTAATGCAGCGATGATGTAACCTACTGTACCACCTTCGTGGAAGTATTCTTCAAGCGTCGCTTTTTGTGTGTTTAGACGTAAAATTGAGCCACGTGTCGGGTCAACGTAGAAAGACGTGTATGAACCTGCTGAAGTCGCTTGTAGAGACTTAGCACCATCCAATACATAACCGTCTGGTTGACGACCTAGAGGCTGAATTTGTTTCGTTTCAGGGTGGTAAATTAAGTAACCTTGGTCAGAGATAAGGTTGAAGTTACCGATACGTGTAACACGTGCAGTTGCAGTGTCACCGTTTAACTGAGCAATTTCAGCATCAAAAGTTGATACTTTTGCAGACTCAGTCATTTCAGTTTGTAGACCAATCCAAAGCTCTTCTAGCTCACGCGTAGTCGGTAGCTCTTTTGCTGCCGCTAGTGAACGAAGTACTTCTTCACGACCTTTATGTTCAGCACTTACTAGTGATGCTTCGATTGAACCGATAGTTTCAGACGCTGCACGACGTACAACACCGAACATCTCACCAAGAGTACCTTTTGCTTGCTCTAGCTCAGCTTCTTTAGCAGCAAGTGTCGCTTCGTTTTGCGCATATTGCTTCTTAAGACGGTCACCACGTGCTTCTTCAGCAGCTAGTTCACGCTTCGCTTTATTGAAAAGGGCTTGCTTGTCAGCACGAGCTGATAAAAACTCTTGCTCACGTTGCTTGTTGATTTTGCCTTCAGAGATACGATCAGCTTTTACTTGCTGAAGGATTTTATCTAGGGCAGCAGTGTCGGCGTGTGCATTTAGAGCAGCACCCGCTGAAACAGTAAACACAGCTGCAGCAGCTAAACCTTTAAAAAGTTTTTTCATTGTGATTACTCCGCGCCAAAGATAGGTAAGTTAACTAGATCAGGTGCAGCCTGCTTACGAGCCATACGAATTAGCTCTTTAACAGGGTTAAGATATTCTTCACCTAACTTATCCCATTGCTTAGAAGTGTTGTTCCACACCCAAGCATTCTTCAAGTCTAATGACTGTGCTACATAAGCAACACGACCAAGACGTGCGAAGTCAACCGTGATTTCACGACCATCAAGTTGCAATGCACCTTGTGTCGCTACTAGGTTCGAGCTGTAATCTTTTTCAAGAATATACGCTTCTAGTACTTGACGGTAACGCTCAGAAGTTTGAACGTTTGCGTTAGTCATAATTTCACGTAGTTTTTCAACACGTGCTAAACGCTTTTCAGTATCAAAAGGAACGTCCGCTTTGATGAATTGCTCAAGCGTATCGATCATGCGATACATCAAAGGCACAACGTTACGTTTAGTCGTATCGATCTCACCAATTTGCGAATTCAATGAATCAATTGACGCATTTTGTGACGCTACTAAGCGCGCTAAGTGATCGTTATATACTTTAAGGATCTCAGTTTGGTTAACCGCGTTATCGTATTCAGCTTTTAGCTCAATAGTTTGTTCGAAAACGTTGTTAATCTTATTTTGAGATTTTACAGCAGCCTTTATAATTTGACCTTCAGTAGTATGAATGTCTTTTAAAGGATCTGCCATCACATTGTTGCTTGCAAGTGCAAATGCGCCAACCAACGCAGAAGCTACAAGACTTTTTCTGATTTTAACAGACATAGTTCCCAACCAATTAAGTAATGTTACTTTTTTAGAATTTAAACTGATTAAAACTCAATCATTTTGGGTGCATTTTTAGATGCACCAACTCTCCAATAATGCTAAATGCAAACGCAGGTGTCAACCTACTTATCTTCATGAGTAAACTGATTAAACCAGCTAAGCGCGTTACATTATCATTTAATTTACATTTAGTTAAACAAAGAATTTAATTCATCTGCATTTTACCCCCACAATGGCAGCTTTGTTAAATTGCAATGTTTAATTTTTGTTAAATATAAAAAGTTTTATCATTAGCGCAATATTTACCGTAAAATCACCCTATCACCAGTCAAATATGACATTATTTGAATATAACCACCCTAAAAATGAAATACTATGCAACTAAAAAGCAATGAAGACATAAAAAACGCATTGATTTCCGCGTTTGAGGCAAAAAATGAAAATAATCTAGTTGAATATAACCAAATAAATGGGGATGTAATAGCCTTTTGCCAACACGATTTAGGTGAACTCAGTAAATTACTAGAGCACTATCGCGCCATTAACGATCATTCGCATTACTTTCAATCACTGTATAAATTATCTTTGATTGACGACAACCCAGAAATTTTGCTCGCGATTGCATTACAAGGGTTCCCGTTTGTCGCTATATACGCCAATGAACTAACGGAAAGATTGCTAAAAATAACGCTCACCGATCAGCAAAAGCTTGATATCGCATTCACCCTCACAGATATAAGTGAATTTAATTGCGCTCGCCAAATACTCGAATCGATATTAGACCTTAGATTGGAAAACGATGCACCCAATATTCTTTTGCGTGCTCTCAACCTGTTACTGCAAAATGCAATTCATCAAAAAGACATCGCTCGCGCTGAGAGCTATTTAACACGTGCACTTCATTTAGCACCAACTAATATTATTTTTAATTTTAATGCTGGTCTGTTGGAAGAAGAAAAAGGGAATAAAGAAGCGGCAATCACCCGCTTTGAGCATTGTTTAACACTCGACGATGCGTTTTCACCGGCACTATGTCGTTTACTCGAGTTAAAGCCATCAGACAAAAAACTCACTGGCTATATCGCTCATGGTCAAAAGTTGTTAAATAAGCTGCAAGGTGATGAAGTAACATCAATGTTATTTTCGTTAGGTAACGCGTGTGACGAACTTAAACAATATGAAAATGCATTTGGCTACTTTAAATCCGCAAATAGTCGCCTCAATTACCAATACAACACGCAGCATTTTAAAAACCTGTTAGATGAAATCACGAAAAACAAGCCGACAGTTAAAACAAGTCGTACTGAATCACCTATTTTTATATGCGGCATGTTTCGCTCTGGGTCCACATTGGTTGAACAAATTCTGTCATCTCATAGTGAGGTCACAAATGCAGGCGAAGTCGACTTTTTTACACGTCATATAAATTTAGAAAACAACCTATCCGCTTATCAAGAGATCATTCACAACGAAGATTCACTGACCCTATTAGCGCAAAAATATTGCGATTACTTCAGTGAGCAATTTGACGGTGCATCGCATATTACAAATAAGCATTTACACAATTATCTTTATATCGATTTAATAATTGCTATGTTTCCTAATGCACGCATCGTGTTCACAAAGCGCGCCAAAAAGAATAACATTTTAAGTCTCTATTTCAATCACCTTGCACCTAATGTGTCTTATTCAAATAGCCTAACAAATATCACTCATCAATATGATATTCACGAACAATTGGTCAGTATTTTCAAAACGCGATATCCAAAGAATATTATCGAAGTAGACTACGAGTCTTTAGTGACCGAGTTTGACTCAACCGCCAGAAACTTAGTGAGCTTTTTGGGCCTCGACTATGAAGACGCCATGGCTCGTTTTTATAGCAACAAGAATTTAGTTTCTACAGCAAGTGTATGGCAAGTACGTAAACCGATATATAAATCCTCGCTCGATCGGTTTGCTCACTATGAATCTATGATGGAAATATAGTGGGCCTGTCGCTCAGGGCTTGTGTCATTCGCTTTTTAATGTTGATGATACGAGCTTCCAGTCAAAAAGGATTTTTTGCTCTACGTAACCGATAGATGAAATTGTGGATTTGGGGAGTTTAATACACGTGAAACGGTTATTTTGGAATGGCTAATCGAATCACGTAAGGTAGTTTAAACGCCAGTATTCAATTGATGAATTACTGGCGTATAAACAAATTGTGCGAGCTACCCGCCGGTATGGTTGTGCCAACTGCGATCTAGACTGCGCATTGCTTTTTTAGCTTCTTCTTGCTCTTTCTTTTTCGCTTCAGCAGTGATGCAACGACGCTTATTAAAGTGCGAACCTATTTGGCGTTTTGTAGTACAAATATACTTATTGCCTTTTTCAGACACGAATGTCTTCTTGTTTTCTGTCGCTTTAGAAATGAGCTCGTCTTTCTCCGCTTGCGCTTGTGCTTTTTCTTCAGGGGTCGATGAACAAGCTGTAGCAAGAAGTGCTAAAGAAATAACTACCAATGCTTTTTTCATAAATAACTCCATTATTTATTAATTGTAAATAGGTTGCACCCTATCGATTATTATGAAATTGTTTGATTATCAAGAAAATCGAAACAGATTTCAGTTTGGCACACTATTTAATCAATTTAAACTATTTAATGATAAGTATTTTTATTTTAAGTAAAACACTGTAAACAACTTGATATTGTTTCAATAATTATAAAAAAACCAATTAAATTTCTTTAATTGGTTTTTATTATTGCGCCTTTTAATAACTTACTAGGATTTAACCGCCGTTATTATTCCAGCTGCGATCTAAATTACGCATCGCTTTTTTTGCAGCTTCTTCTTCTTTCTTTTTCGCTTCTGCAGTTATACAGCGACGTTTATTGAAATGAGAACCAATCTGGCGCTTCGTCGTACAGATATACTTATTGCCTTTATCTGACACAAATGTCTTTTTATTGTCAGTCGCCTTTGAAATGAGTTCATCTTTTTCAGCTTGTGCTTGCGCCTTTTCTTCAGGGGTTGATGAACACGCCCCAAGCGCTAACAATGATAAAATTAATACCGCTTTTTTCATTACTCTCTCCTTTATTTCTTCCGAATCATGCAATTAACCGCAATCATAATCCTGGGTTTTTGACCAAAATACGTGATCACTTCGTGCTCCAAGTACCCCGGGAAAATAACAAATTTACCCGCTTCAGGTCGAAAGCTATAACCGCCGTAATCAAACATCGGCTTCAATCTCATAAAGCCCTGATCTTCTGGGTTTTGACGTATACGGCGTGGATCGTATACCTGTAAAAAACCACTTCGCGGATACTCTTCAGTTGGCGGATCGCCGCCGTCTACGTAATAGACCATTGACCAACCACATTGTCCGTGGTGATGCAGTGACTTAGTACCGCCAAAGCGCGTAATATGAAACCACGACTCATATTCAAAGTAATGATTTGCTTTTAATTCTGCTTCAGTAAATGTTGATGTCTCAAGTATCCAAGATGTCAGCGTTAGATTTATTAATTTTCTTATTTCCGCGACTTCTGGATGTTGAATTTGTTTAAATAAATCCCCTGGGCTATCAAAAATATTGCCCAATGTCGTATTTAAACGCGTTTTATTTTTATAGTTATCTGCTTCCATCTTTAAAAAGAGGGAAGTCAGTGCCTTATTAAGTTGCTCTGTCCCTTCTATTGTTCCTTCAAGAACAGGGGTCGCAAAGCACGGCTTTGGTTTCGCATTTAATCTTTGTTGCATAAATAAAAAAAGCGCACTAACTAGTGCGCTTCTCCTTTAATTTCTGATTAGAAATTAACGTCGTACTGTACGTACATAAAGCGACCGATGTTGCTGTATGTAGACTGTGAGTAGAACGGCCAATCGTTAACTTGAGAGAACGGAGGCTGTCTGTCAAACAGGTTACGAATACCAACAGTTACTTTGTTGTTGTCGTCGATGTGGTATGCACCAGTTACGTCGAACTCAACATAAGTAGCTACGTGTAGCGAACGACCTTGGTCGATAAGCTCTTGGTTATCGCCACGTACAACGTCCCAGTGACCTACAGAGTCACAAGACTTGTTGATTGTGTCACGGCTACGCCATTGGTCATAACCAGGTAGTAGACGCATGTTTACAGAACCTGTGTAATCGCCAGCATCAAGAGTGAAGCCACCATTTGCACGCCATTCACGTGTTGCATCTAGGTCAACGTAATCACAAAGAGGCTGTGAAGCTGAAGTTTGTGATTCAAACGATAGGTATTGCTCTGCACGGAAGTTAGCAGTCAATGAACCAAAGCTTAGCTCTGTAGTGTACTGAACGTCATAGATTAGACCAGTTGCAGTAGATTCAGTTAAGTTTTGTAAGTTCGTTTGTACGAAACCAGTACGGCCAGTGTCATCTAGACGACCTTGTGAGTTACGGATAACTAGGTCAGTTAGACGGCCTTGTGCTTCTTCATCAAGGATTTCTTGCATTGCAAGTGAACCGATGATGTTGTCGATAGAAAGTGACCAGTAATCTAGTGATACTGATAAACCTTCAGTTACGTTATAAACCGCACCGATGTTGAATGAATCAGACGTTTCTGGCTCTAGGTCTTCGTTACCACCTGACTTAGAGTTAAGCTCTAAACGTTGACAATCTGGGTGTGTGCTTACGTTACCAGCTGCGTTACAAAGCTTAGTGTCGATTGCTGAAGTTACACCGAATGAAGACGCTAAGTATAGGTTATCAAGCGCAGGCGCTTTGAAACCAGTACCAACTGACGCACGAAGTAGTAAATCATCCATTGGACGGTATGACATCTTAGCTGTGTAAGTTGTCTCGCTCGCGTCTGAATCTACACCCCATTCTGCAGCATCGTTACGTACCGCGATGTTGAATTCCATATCTTCAACAAGTGGAAGTGAGAATTCTACGAAGAATGCTTTGTTCACGAATGAACCACCACCGTTTGAACCTGCACCACCGATTACCGCACCGTCGATTGACGCTTGGTCTGAACGGTCAGTGTAAGCTTCACGACGCCAGTCAACACCCGCAGCCACACCTACTTCACCACCAGGTAGTTCGAAGCCAGTAAGGCCACCAACAGTTAGGTTAGAGTAAACAGTTTCGAACTCACCAGTTCTGTGGATTGACGAGTTTAAGCCGTCACAGAAATCTTTAAGTTCAGCTGAAGAACAGTCGTTGATTACGAACGGGTTCAATGTACCGTCAGCAAATGCGCTTTCTACTGCATCAACAAGTAGCTGACCGTTACGACCGATTTGGCGGTTAGTTAAACGTGAGAAACCGATGTCGTATGAAACTTCCCAATCATCGTTGATTAGGTAGTTGAAGCCAGTTGTTGCTTCGAATGTTTCATTCGTATTGTCTTTTTCACGGTTAGGGAAGTCTAAGTAACGACGACCAACGTATGCAAAACCACTACCTGCTGCGATTTCGTCAGCAATTTGCGCGCCAAGAGTTGGGTTATCTTTATAACGATCGTTGATTAGGAAGTCACGTAGGTACGGGCTATCAGTGATATCTACAGCACCTGGAGCTGGCGCGTTAGACGTAAGCGTGTAAGCACGTGCGTAACGGAACTGTGCGTCCATGCTTAGGTTGTCGCTGTATTCGTGGTTGATTGACGTGAAGATTGACTGACGATCACTTTGCGGCTGTAATTGATACAAAGGAGCGAAGTCATAACGACAGCGGCCATTCGGGTGAATGTTCTCTGTCGGACATGCATCCCACGGAGCCCAACCTGTGTCAGGAGTCGACGGAGAAGAAACATAAGTTGAACCTGGGATACCCCAAGTTGAACGACCTTCACCACCTTCACGGTCGATGAATGCAGCACCACCTAGTTCACGGTTTTTAGCCATGATTGGACGACGTTCGAAGTAGTCAGCAGCGAATAAGATATTTGTTTTGTCTGACGTTGCGCCTGCTACGAATTGGAATTGTAGCTCGTCACCGTCACGGTGTTCCATTGCAGCACCGTACTTAGCCGATACTGAAACACCTTCTTGGTCAGTTTTAGTGATAATGTTGATTACACCAGCAACCGCGTCAGAACCGTAGATAGCTGAAGCGCCATCAGGAAGGATTTCGATACGCTCAACTGCAGCCATTGGGATTTGGTTGATATCTACGAAAACACCACCAGCTGAGTTTTTAGGTAAACGACGACCGTTTAATAGAATTAGCGTGTAATCAGAACCAAAGCCTTTCAAGCCTACGCTTGAAGCACCCGCTGATTGGCTTAACGTAGCAGACTCGTTAAAACCACCTGAAGACGCAGTGTTACGTAAGAATTCAGCAACCGTTGATACACCAGTCTTTTCAATTTCAACTTTGTTGTATACAGCGATTGGTGAAGCTGATTCCATATCAGTACGCTTGATACGTGAACCTGTAACTTCAATGCGTTCTACTTCTTCAGCGCTCTGTTCTTCAGCAGCATTTACGTTGCCAGCAAAAGCTGCAGCGCTCGCACCACCAAATGCAATCGCTAAGCGAACTGCTTTAGTTAGTTTATTATTTAACATTTAGATTTCTCCCTGGACCACAAAAATGTGGATTTGATTTTTGGCAGTTGTACATGCAACCACCTATTTTTTTATGAGCTAGGCTCTTTATCCGAGGAGCATAATAATCATAAGGGGAAACATTGGTCAACATATGTTTATAAAGTTTTAACACTTTGCTCGCATATATTTCTAAAAACAAACATATCAACACATTTAGAAACATCTACTCAAGTGATACACAATAATTTTAAGTCATTGAAAAATAAAAGCTTAATAGTCATTAACATTTCTTTACGTCAACTATTTCAATTGTAATTAAATGATTACATTTTTTTTTGATTTTTTAGAACAAACTTCCCTGCGCATTTACAACATGTTTAAAATTTGTACCAAAAAGCGGCAATAACATATCCGCAATTGGGGCGAGTTGCTTACCGCAATAGTGATCATAGTCATATCGTCGATGAGCATTTGCTAATGCGCTAGAACCATTATGTTGCGCGAGTTCTGGGCCATAGCTCGTTATAATATACTCAACCCAATCGCCGCGTTTAAAACTCAGTTCTGGGTTATGTAATTGTGCTTCTCTCGCCGCTCTCACGTGCGGTGGAATGTTCTTAGTATATTCACTTAATGCTTGCCCTAAACGCTTGCGGTATACCAGCCGCTCGTCATACTGCCCATCATACAAATTGTTAACAACTTCCGTAACATATGTATCAAGAGGCACACCTTGAAATAGTCGTTCAAAAAGCTGTTTTTGAAACTGTTGGGCAAGTTCCGTCCAGTCTGATCTTACCGTTTCTACGCCTTTATAAATGAGCTCTCCGCTTTTGTCTTTGCCAACGTAACGTTTTTTCGACCCTTTTTCGAGACCGCGAATAGTAGGCATAAAGAACTGACTAAAATAGGTTTCAAATTCAATTTCTAAATAGCTCGTTAGACAAAACTTTTGTTCAAGTTCGTTTAGCCAAAATTCATTAATGTCATCTCGCAATCCCACTGCGATCGCTTCGCATTGCAAGGCATCTAGCGACTCATCAAGCGCAACAAACGTTGAGTCAGTATCACCGTATATAACTGCGTAACCTTTTTCTTCGATTAAACATTTAGTGCGCTGCATAATTTCATGGCCGCGCATTGTTATTGACGATGAAAGGCGCGGATCGTAAAAGCGGCATCCCGATGAACCCAATACGCCATAAAAACTATTCATAATAATTTTAATGGCGTAAGAGAGCATTTGATTATCATTCGTTTTAGCTAGATCACGTTGTTGCCATAGCGATTCGATTAATGTAGGCAAAAAGTGTTTTTTACGATGAAACTTTGCTCCGTTAAAGCCGTCAATCGCGTCATTTGTATCGGCAAGCCCTGCAACAAGACCGAGAGGGTCAATTTTAAACGTACGGATAATCGACGGATATAGGCTTTTAAAATCAAGTACTAATACATTTTTGTAAAGACCCGGATTTGACTCCATCACATAGCCACCAGGACTTAAAAAATCGACCGGCGCGTCTCCTAAATTTGGTGCCACATAGCCAGCTCGGTGTAGCCGAGGTAAATACAAGTTCACAAACGCAGCGACCGACCCACCAAGTCTATCGAGATCAAGCCCTGTCATTTGCGTACGTGCAATCAAAAAAGGCAGTAATTTTTCCTGTTCAAATATTTTCCAAACCAGCTCGCAGTCTTTTAAATTATATTCTGCAAGTGCTTTTTTATCATGTAGAAACTGTTGCTCAATTTGCTCGAGCCGATTGTCGCTTTCAATCAGTTTGCGCTCGCCAAGTAATTCATTACTAACAACGGCGAGGCTAAAACTCGAAAAATGAAAGCTCGCATTTTTTAATGTATCAATGCCATCAACAACAACTCGCCCGGGAATACTCACAGCACCTATTTTTGACTCTTTTACTGTTAAATACGTGTTGTCACGACCTAAGTTTAATTTCATATTTAAAGCATCGGCACGTCGTGCAAGTAACTTAAAATCAAACTCGATAACATTCCAACCAATAAAAATATCGGGGTCCCGATTTGCCACAATGCCACAAAATGCCTTTAGTAGTGAGAGTTCATCTTTGACCCATGTAATTTCGTGCGTATCCTCACCTTCCCCTATCATAACAACATGCTTAAATTTAGGTTCATAGAACCCAATAGAAAAGAGCACACCTTGGCGATTACACTCCAAATCAACCGACAACATCGTCAAATCCGGCAAATACTCAGCCTTTGTCATACGCGCATTCGTTACTTCGATGTAATTTTTCAATTGGCGAATATCGCCAGTTACCCAGCATCCGCCACAAATAAAGCGCTCCATTAGAAAACGCTCACAGTGACGAATATCATCTTCATACAACTTAATATGTGATTCACGCGCTACATCTCGTGCACTGTAATAATCTCTTAGCGAATTAAAATAAAGGCCTACGATATTTTTTTGAGAGAAAGTCTTCAGCTGTAATGCATTGCTCGAAAAACTAATACCATCGTCGTTTAGCCTCTGAGTCAATATTGCAGCTATGGTTTCTTCAACGAAAAAAACGACTTGCTCGTTGTCAACAATTACCTTGACGTTGCCATTCGATGTTTTTAACCAATAACATAAGCGGAGTTTGCCACGGTAATCATATTGTTGTTTTGTTAAAATAAATCCGCGAAGTTGCATATTAGGTATTAAATTAGGCTGAGAAAGCGGCTATTCTAGCAAATAATCGTAATAAGTAATTGTATCTCGCTTATTGCCCCCATAAAATTAAACACCCTTTATTAATTTGACTCCATATGCTTTCAGATAGTCTTAAAAAATCCATTCGCCATATTCATAAAAATATCGCTACTAATTTGTCAGACTATAAGTCGCGGCCGAGTCAAAATTACATTGTTGCTGAAATCGCCAAGAGTCTTGCCGGTGAACATCATAAATCACAACGCATTAGTGTAATTGAAGCTGGTACAGGAACCGGAAAGTCGCTGGCATATTGTTTGGGCGTTATTCCGTTTGCCATCAAACATAAAAAGAAAGTTGTTATTTCAACGGCGACCGTTGCGCTGCAAGAGCAATTAATTGAAAAAGAACTGCCATTTTTTAAACAGCACAGTGGGTTAGATTTTAGTTTTGACCTTGCCAAAGGTCGTAACCGCTATTTGTGTAGTCCAAAACTCACCCTTGCTAACAACAACGAACAAGCGCAAATACAATTTTCTGCATTGGCCACACAGCCATTAAATGACGCTGAGCAAAGTATGCTTTGTGAAATAAAAAAAGAATACTTGGCTGGTCGTTACTTAGGAGACAGAGATTCTTGGCCTGCGGCGATTCCTGACAAAGTTTGGCAGTTAATCGCTAGTGACAAGCACGCGTGTCAACGTCAACTAAAAGAGCACACCCATTGTCCATTTCACACTGCGAGAAACAAACTCTCTCAAATGGATGTACTCGTAGTCAATCACAGTCTGCTACTCGCCGATTTAGAACTCGGCGGCGGGACTATTTTACCCGAACCGTCTGATACAATTTACGTCATTGATGAAGCGCATCATTTGCCCCATATCACACGCGATTTTTCGTCGGCTTCAAGTACATTGCAAGGGGCGATGGACTGGATTGAAAAATTAGCAAAATTTAACCAAAAAATGTCGAATGCAATTTCAACAGCGCGGGCGATTGGCCTCAATTTTAAACTTGCAGATGCATTGAACGATTGTCAAAAAGATCTAAAGGCGGTTAAAACCTATTTAGCAGATAATTACTTTGAATTTAATGACGACAATATACATCGTTTTATAGATGGCGAACTGCCTAAATTTTTAACCCCACTAGTAAAAAATTTAAAAGAATCATCCTCTAATATGCATAAGCATTTGCGCAAAATGCATGATGCACTCACTCTCGATGTAAATGATGGTGATGTAAAAGCCCATGTTGCCGAGCCATTACTTAGCGAAAGTGGAGTTTATCTAAATCGACTAGAAAACTTTAGCAAGTTATGGAGTAACCTCAGCATTGAAAAAGCAAGTACGCCCCACGCAAGGTGGCTAAAACAGTTGGAATATAAAAATAGCGTCGACTATTTGCTAGCTGACTGCCCTATTGAGGTCGGCTTTTATTTAAAAGATAAATTATGGCAAGAATGTGCTGGCGCGGTTTTATGTTCAGCAACACTCTCAGCGTTAGGTACCTTCGACCACTTTGCGTTTGAAGCTGGACTAAAAAATGAGCCTGGCGTGCAGTATTTAAAAGTCCCCTCCCCGTTCGACTATCCGCAGCAAGCGTTATTGCACCTTCCGACTACAGAAGTAGAGCCGACTCACAAAGAGTTTACCGATACATTGTGCCAGATAATCCCTAAATATATTAAAAAAAACGAAGCGAATTTGATTTTATTCGCGTCGTACTGGCAAATGGACCAAGTGGCAAAATCACTTAGACAGCGCGGACTATCAATTTTGGTACAGGGTGAAGCATCGCGTGAAGCATTGCTCAACTTGCACCGCGAAAAAGTAACTGGTGGTAATGGCTCGATTTTGCTTGGTACCCAAAGTTTATCCGAGGGATTAGACTTACCGGGCAAACTACTCACCAACCTCATTATCACAAAAATTCCATTTGCCGTACCTACCTCACCGATAGAGCAGGCGCAAAATGAATATATCGAAAAGAAAGGTGGTAATCCATTTTTGTCTATCACAGTGCCAGAAGCTTCTAAAAAACTGGTACAAAGCTGTGGTAGACTACTGAGAAAAGAATCTGACAGTGGCGTTATCACGATACTTGATCGACGTTTAGTGAGTAAACGTTATGGTAAAGCAATGCTCGACGCGCTTCCTCCTTTTAAAAGGCAAATAGATTATTAATGTTTGAATTAATGCTCGACCCGACAACTTGGGCGATTTTATGTGGCGTCGCATTGTTAGCCGGTTTTATTGATGCAATTGCAGGCGGTGGTGGCATGCTGACAGTGCCAGCCTTGTTAACAAGTGGCGTGCCACCTCACTTAGCCCTTGGCACAAACAAATTAGCCGCAAGCTTTGGTTCGTTAACAGCAAGTATTACCTATTATCGACGCCAATTATTCAAACCGCGCTTTTGGCTTATCTCATCTTTGACAACTGCACTGGGTGCCATGTTGGGCACTTTTGCAGCGGATCATATGAGCGTTGAGCTATTACACAAAGTTATCCCTATAATCGTAATTATTGTTGCCGTATACAGCTTGTTTGTTAAAAACGATCAATATACAGATCATAAACTGCCATCAAAAACGCGTACATTAAAGTATAAACAAGGGATACAAGGTTCACTGCTGGGATTCTTCGATGGTATTGCAGGTCCAGGCACAGGCACATTTTGGACAGCCTCAAACGGCGTGCTCTACAAAATGAACTTGCTTCTCAACTGCGGTTTAGCGCGCTCAATGAATTTTATAAGTAATGTTGTCTCATTAGCGACTTTTGTCTTTCTCGGCCATGTTAACTTTTTATTGGGTGTCACCATGGGCGCATTTTTAATGATAGGTGCTTGGATAGGCGCACATTCGGCGATAAAGTTTGGCAGTAAATTAATTAAACCTGTTTTTAATACAGTGGTTATTTTACTCGCAATGCAACTGATCTGGCAGGCTTATGGCTGATTTACCTAACCGCATATCGCAACAAATTGCACAATTAAAAGTTGACTGTGCCAAATTTGATGACGCAAAGCTATTGCAAAAAAATAGCTATATGCGTACCAAAACTCGCCTATTTGATGATCATATTTTTACGTCAAAAAGCCTGCTGCTGAGCGACTACTTAGAAGAGGTCGAAGAAAACTTGTCGCGTCTTCCAGAACCAGAAAAAAGGCGCTCGTACCAATTTGCAATTGAAAAAATAGACCAACAATTGACTGCCATCATTCGTATGCTCAAATCCACCAGTGTCTGGCAAAAAGAAAGCAACACATTACGTACAAAACCAAAATACCAGCGTGCTGTGCAACAAATCATGCAATCATCGCAAGAGCTTTATCATGAATTATCGCAAAACCACGAGTTTGAGCGACGTTTACTTGAAATGATTGAAGTGAGGCAGTCTCAAATAGCATCTGCTCCGCATCAGCAAGCTGCAGCTATCAATAAAGAGATTTTGGCATTACACGCGCGCCTTGGACGTTGCCGCAAAGCAATCAGCGCCACAGAGGAAAAAATTCAGCGCTTAGAGAAGCGCTCATGACAATAGCATGTTATTACCATGCGACGTACAGTGATCTGAATTTGCCGGAACGTCATCGTTTTCCAATCAAAAAGTACATTCACCTGCATCAAAATGTGCTTGAACATTACGCTGACACCTTCACGTTTTACAGTCCATCCTGTGCAAGTGCAACACAGATTAGTCGCTGCCACGATGACCATTACGTGACTAACTTTTTCAATAACAGTCTAGATAAAAAGTCAGTTAAACGAATTGGCTTTCCTTGGTCAAGCGAACTCGTTACACGCACATGTTATTCAATCGGCGCAGCCATCGATGGTGCACAGCACGCCCTCAAGCACGGTATTGCGACCAATATCAGCGGCGGCTACCACCATGCATTTCCAGACTATGGCAGTGGGTTTTGTATTTTTAATGATTTAGCCATTGCTGCAAAAGAGTTATTAGCAACAAACCAAGTAGACAAAGTGTTGATTTTTGATTTAGATGTACACCAAGGCGATGGCACTGCAAAAACCTGTGCTCAAGAGCCAAACATTGTTACCGCTTCGATTCATTGCGAACGAAACTTCCCGATGCAAAAGCAAGTCTCAGACTATGACATTGGCCTTGACGAAAATATTAGTGATGATGATTATATCAACTGCGTAAACAACACATTAGAGTTAGTCTGTCGCCTCGAGCAACCAGATATCATTTTATATAATGCGGGTGCTGATATATATGCGCGCGACGAACTCGGCTATCTCAATATTAGTCTTGATGGCGTGTTTCAACGAGACCTCGCAGTCACGCAATATTGCTACAGCAATAATATTCCGCTATTGGCTGTCAGCGGTGGTGGCTATCAGCGAAATCTAAATAATCTCGTTGAAGTTCATTTGCAACTTTACAAAGCGATTGCTGCTGTTTATGGTTAATAAATAACAAGAATGAGATAGCCATTTTGGCGAGGTAAAAATGAAATTACATGACGATGTACACAACTATTATGAAAAACTAATGCTCGATGAAATTGAGGCGCAAAAGCTCACGAATGTATACGACAACGATACAATGGCTGATTTTTGCTGTACTGTGCTTAACCATTTACCACCGCGATACATTCGTTTTGAAGTTGATATGGCGTTTTACCTACCCCAGTCAGAGCGCGAATCTATGATTGTGCAAGTAAAAGATGCGATTGAAATCGCGAAGTCGCTTATTGCCAAACGAGCAAATAATGGCTGACAATAATCAATCGAATCAAAGTCACAGTGAGTTGGAAAATGCACCAGCTCACATACAGCTGGCAATTGACTTAATTATGCTATTGGAACAACACGAGTTACCTAAACAAACCGTATTAAAAGCGCTCGAGATTGTACAACGCGATTTTGAAAACAAACCCGACTAATAAAATACTTCTTTAAAATAGCGCTCTAATGCATTTATGCTGCCCGCATCAATATATTTCAGATGAGCGCGATGCAACTCCCCACTCGTTAATGAGTTATCGATGTTCTCGTTCAGTTCACCTATAAACTGTTTGGTTAAGGCTGTTTCAGCACACATAATATGTCCGGTCACATAGGGATTAATGCCCGCAACTTCATAACTTGGTGAGTTAAGTGGTGTCGTGAGTGTGACCAACTCCTGCGGGTATAATAGTGCATAGTCAGCCCGTTTTTGCGCAAACATTTGAATAATACCTTTTCCCTGTAGCCCAGCATCTCTGACAATAACATTACGCTTTGGTATTTGCTTGATTTGTTGGTCTAAATCGTCGCCATAGGAAATTTGGCTCGAAATAATCAGTTTTCGCTCAGGAAAGCGTTTGAATATCTCAACTAACGATACAGATTCAGAGTGCTCGAGTTGCTCCAGCTCTGGCTGTTGGTATAGACGCCGATTAAAAAATAAATTAACCGGTTTACTGAAAAGGTACTTTTCAACTCTCTCGGCCGTTTTTAGTTTATTGATAACACACACTGGCTGCTCATTATCCATAAACGTTAAAGACCGTTTAAGCGGCACTAGCTCAACTCGAATATCAACTCGCGGAATCGCCAATGCAAGCATATTTGTTTCGACTGATAAACTTACCGGGTTAACTGCATCAAAACTGAATACGTCTTGCTCATTATCGGAATGAACATAAACGCGCGCTGCGAGTAACTTAAATGTTAAAACAAAATTTATTAATACAAGCCAAGTGACTATTTTTTTCAGTTGCAAAACAAAGTACCTCCGCAACTATTCATTCTATAATAAAAAGATAGAAAATACCCAATTTGAAAAGATTAATTAGATTTTGGTCTTAGAATAGATTTATGAAATTCATGAAGATGGGTGGCAGTCTTGCCAGCCACATCCCGGCACACAAGTCACATGCTGTGGCTGCTCCCTTCCGGGCCTGACCAAGTTCACACGCTATTGTTGCGAGAGGACCAACAAGACCACCATAGTGGGCCTATTGAGGCGCGGGTTGAATTATCACTATTTTACTCACTAAGTTCAAGGGAAAGTTGTCAAAAACAAACTAAGCGCGCAACTTTCCATCAAATTTAGAAATAAGTTGTCAATTAAGACTTGAAGTACGGCTTTAGCGCCAATAACTTTTTAAGTAACTTTCTATTGTTACGCTCACCCATTCTTAACCATTGCTTCTGCGCTGCACTCAATGACTCCCACTCTGGCTTAGCGTACTTATAAGCAACAGATTGGCTTAATAGCACGGCATTTTGATCAACCGTTGGCATTTGTTCAATCACCTCAATCGCCTCCAATATAACCTGTTGAAACTCCCGGTTCGGTCGACCAATTTCTTGATACACTTCATCAAATAGCGGGCCTAACTTACGATAAATGGCGTACAATTGAGCTGGTTCTAGCGCATCAACGACATCAACATATTTATTATAACGCGCAAAACTTGCAGCACTTATGGTAATGACATCGCTTTCGTCAACCGAAAATGGCTCCTTTGGCGCTTTAAATATATGGTGTTTACCGGCAATTTTTCCTTGAGAAAAGTTCTCTGTAAAAACCACAATACGGCGAATAATGTCATCATTGAACATGACTGTTAATAAATCGTGCGCCGAAATTATCGTTAATTCTGCAATCACAACGCTATCGCTTTCATCGATATTTGGTAACTGATAGGCAGGCTCAATCGGCGTCTCTACTTCGTCAGCAATCGGCGCCTGCGATTCTGGTTCCGAAGGCGTTGTGGTATCGTTTTGTACATTGTCAGTTGCTAGTAATTTATCTGATTCGTCATCATTTAATTGCGGTTTAGTTTCTACCACGGGCACTGGCACATTGGTACGACTGCTATTTGGAGAGTCACTCGCACTAAGTAATTGCCATGCAGCATAGCCACCCACAAGCAACACAATAACAAGTGACACAATCAAGATAACTTGTGCTAACGAAAAACGATTTTGAGTCTCGCTCATAAATTAACCACCTAATATTAAAAGTATTTATTTTTAACTCATTCTCCACTAAATTTAACATAAAGGGAGCTCAATGAATTATGAATCAAAGCCAAGCGGAAACGAATAAAAAACAAAAAACGGCGCTTTTACTCACTGGCGGTGGCGCACGCGCCGCTTACCAAGTTGGCGTGCTAAAAGCCATCGCCAGCCAACTTCCTCGTAACCAAAAACTTCCTTTCGAGATTATTAACGGAACCTCTGCCGGGGCAATAAATGCGACAGCACTTAGTTGCTACGCATCCTGTTTTCAGCTTGGCGTAAAAAAACTCGAATGGGTATGGAAACACTTTCACACACATCAAGTATATAAGACAAGCTTTTCAGCTGTTTTTGGTAACTTAATGTTAAATATGTTACGAAGCTTTCAATCAGATTATGAAAACCATCCGCCAGCAAGTTTGTTTGACAACCAACCTCTTCGAGAGTTGCTTAAAAATGTGCTTGATTTAAAAAGAATTGACAATAATATTCTTAATGGCCATTTACATGCATTGTCTATTACCGCATCAAGCTATTCGAGCGGGGACTCGGTGGCATTTTATCAATCCCCCCATGTCGCCCCCTGGCGCAGAGCAAAGCGCAGAGGCGAACAAACAACCATCAATATTGAACACTTGATGGCATCAAGTGCCATTCCAATGGTTTTCCCAAGTACTAAAATAAAACAAGGTTATTTTGGCGATGGTTCCATCCACCAACATGCGCCTCTGAGTCCTGCGATCCATCTCGGCGCGAAGAAAATCTTTATTATCGGTGTAGAGCAACCCGCTGATAATAAATACTTTGGCTTTCAACCTCATTACCCTGGAATATCTACAATAGCTGGTCATTTGCTCGATACTATTTTTTCAGACACATTACGCTCAGATATCGAGCGCCTTGAACGGATTAATCGCACGCTAGGTTTGTTACCGAGTCGCGATAAACATCGTGAATTACAGCAAATACATAGTTATGTTATCAACCCCTCACACAACTTTAATGCAATCGCCACCGACTACTATGACACCATGCCACTTGCCATCCGCACCTTGTTGCGCGGTATTGGTGTAAAGCAACATTCCGAGTCTTCACTCGTTAGTTACTTACTATTTGAAAGGGAATACACCCAACATTTGATCGAGTTGGGCCGACAGGACGGACTCGCTGACATCGAAAACATCATGGCCTTTTTAGAACTTTAAGCTAGTTCAGCATTAGCTACGGACCTTCAAGTAAAAAGCGCTCAAATCGTTCTACTCGACGAGGCTTACCGCGGACAATCAAAATATCTTGACAGATTAACTGTGTAGTCGGGTCTGGGTAGGCAATCTCATTGCCATTTCGTCGTAAGCCCGTGACATCAATACGTTTCAGTTCTAAATCCAGTTCGATGATTGTTTTACCGATTGCATAGGCATCATCGGTTAAAGCGATCGCATGTAGGTGCTCTAGCCTGTCGTAAGCGCGGGCGCTTAAATCCGTATTTTCACCTGGAAAATAGCCATGCAGCATGCCATAGCGATTTTTACGCTCACTTTGAACGCGTCGCAGTACTCGTTTGACAGGAACCCCTGACATATACATCACGTGTGCAACCAACATCAGACTTGCCTCTAATGATTCAGGGACGACTTCCGAAACACCGGCTGCTTTTAGCTCAGTTAAGTATTGATCATCTCGCATGCGCACTAATATTTTTACTGAATCACTGAGTTGGCGAATGGCACTGACAACATGCATTGTATTGGTGTAATCAGCAAATGTAATTATAACTAAGCGCGCGTGCTCTACCCCAATGGACGCCAAGATAGACTTATGTTTAGCTTGACCAAATTTAACCTGTTCACCAGCAGCTTGTGCTTCTTTAACTCTGATCGGGTCGATGTCAAGCGCAATATACGGAATTGCTTCTGGCTTTAAAAATCGTGAGACAGACTGCCCAACTCGACCATAGCCGCAAATTACGACGTGATCTTTGAAACTCTCACTCTGTTCATTACTATCCGTTGTTGCGGTTTGTGGCTCGCTACCAAATCGTTGTAATAATTTAACGCTCCATATTTCTGATTTATCGATTAGCAAAGGCGTTATCGCCATCGACAATACACCAATTGCCATCAACAGTGAGGCGTCCGACGATTCTACCAGTTGATGCTTTAGTGCCAGTGACACCAATACAAAACCAAATTCACCCATTTGGCATAACATGAACCCAGTTGCAAACGCGTGTTTTTTTGATTCACCAAAAAGCCGCGCCAAACATGAAATCACGATAAACTTAATTACAAGCAGGCCAATGAGGCCAATTAAAATCCACCCACTTTGCGCCACAACAAACGGCATTTCAAGTTGCATACCAACAGTGACAAAGAACAAGCCCATCAGAATATCTCGAAACGGCCTGATATCAGATTCCAATTGATGACGATATTGACTTTCCCCTAACATCATACCCGCTAAAAAAGCGCCAAGCGCCATAGAAAGGCCAAACGTGTGTGTTAAAGCGCCAGCAATAAGCGCGACTAACAGTGTTGTGAGAACGAAGAGTTCGTCGGTTCTAACTTGCGCTACTTCACTAAAAATGCGAGGCAAAAGCCAGCGACCGATAGCCCATAAAACGATGCATACCACCACCCCTTTTGCTAAAGCAAAGCCAATTGGCCCCCACATACCATCTGCTGTTGGCTGTGCCAAAAGAGGCAGCGCAATTAGCAAGGGGACCACCGCGATATCTTGAAATAACAAAATACCAATTGATAATTGCCCCTGACGGGTTTGAATCGACCCAGACTCACTGACATGCTTAACCACAATCGCAGTTGACGACAGCGCGATTAAACTCGCAATACTCAACGCCGACAACCAAGTAAAGCCAAATGCAATCAATATAAAGTAGAAAACAAGTGTAGTGACGAAAACCTGTAATGAACCGAGACCAAATACAATGTGGCGCATCGCTTTTAGGCGGGGAATTGAAAATTCAAGCCCCAAACTAAAGAGCAAAAAGACAATACCGAGTTCCGCCACATAATGTATCTGGTCATACGCGGCGAGCCAGCCAAAACCATACTGGCCTGCTAAAATGCCCACCATCAGATACGCCAATATTGGCGGTAAATTAACGCGCTTAAATAGCCACACAAAAAAGACGGCCGATATTAATAAATAGAAAAATGCGCTAAAGGCTTGTTGCAAGAACGACCTCTCATCATTGTCAGTAAATTGGCGTTTCCCACGCTCGTATCATTTAAATATAGCAAGCATCTGTTTTAATTCTAGTTAGTTGGTCTGGTACGTAATTTGCTTACTTTGTTGTAGATAGCAATTAGAGGGCAGTTATTGTGGAAAATGTGCATGTATTAAATCGGCAAATTGACGGCAGCGGCGAGTTTTTGCCGTATTCGCAAGCTTATCGGCAAGAGCATGAGCTCGAGCGCACCCATCATTTAGTGGGGCAGCTACAAAAAACCCTTGAGCTCAGTAAAATTGTCAATATATTTTCCGTCGAAGCTTCACGTATTACGCCATTTGCAGGGCTTCAATTTCACTCCCCTGAAGGTGTCATCGAAATGTCAGGGAGTAAAGCAACAGGGCAACATCATGCATTTGATCTTGAAGTCGATGGCGAGCGTCTCGGTCAGTTAATCTATTTCTGTGCTAACTCCCTGTCCAGTTTCGCTAAACAGCAGTTGGCGAAGTTGCATTCAGTGTTAGTGTATCCGCTTCGTAACGCACTGATGTTCTATCGAGTAACACAACTTGCCACCAAAGATTCATTAACGGGACTTAATAATCGAAGTCAATTTGACGAATGCCTCGTACGCAAACTAGAACGCAGTCGCCGTTATCATCGTCATTTTGGTCTAATGCTAATTGATTTAGACAACTTTAAACAAGTTAATGACTTGCATGGCCATATCAGCGGAGACCATGTACTCACAGAGTTTGCGCAAATACTAGCGCAATCAATTCGTGGTACAGACAGCGTATACCGATTTGGTGGTGATGAATTTGCCGTTTTAGTTGATGACGATAAAGTCCTTGGTAGTGAAACTTTAGCTAAACGTATTCAACAGCGTGTAGGCGAAAATATTTTATTATCGCAACACAGTGTAACTTGTAGTATTGGCGCCTCGCTATCGCGCAGCCAAGACTGTGTTGAATCGATATTTGAACGCGCTGATAAAGCGCTTTACAGCGCGAAAACAAACGGCCGAAATTGCTATAAAGTCGACTGATTTCCACAAACACTAAAGCGCTTAGGCGCTTTTATTTTTTTTCATCAAATTAAAGGCACTCAGTACGATACTGAGACCAAGAAAAAAGCTTGCAACAAGGGGAGCTATTTCTACCAGCTGAGAAAGTGGCGTAAAGAGCACTGCGATAAGCGGTGAAATCAAGGCGAGTATAAAAAACAGCCCACCTTTACCCCGCCAATAGGCCAGTAACAGCAAACCAGTTAAACCGCCAAAACCAAAATTCATGAGTATAATCGAGAGATTGACTATAAAGATGAGACTGACACCAAGCAAAGCACATGATAATAGTACTCCCCAGTGCGCTTTTGAAATTAACGAAAGACCGACATCTGCACTTGATTGCATCTCTTATTCCTCAACTATCCATCGCTTACCATGCGACTTATAAAAAGACTTACTTACCCCCACATCAACAATTTCAACGAGTTCATCGTCGACAAATATGAGTGGCACATAGGGCCGTTCCCAGCTCGGGATTTTAGCATCCTTTAACCAATGCTTCACCGTGTTTGAGCCTGGTTTTCCGTGCGGGTGAATGCGTAGGTGGGGTAAATTAAAACGCACACTCAAACGGGCACCTACTGTCGCTGATTTATCTCCGCCCGTTTGGATTAAAACTCGGCCATCACTTAACTCAATACGCCCCTTGCTCGGATCGAGCTGATAAACCTCATCGATATATCGCGGCGCGACAATGTATAAATAGTCACGATAAAAGCGGATGGCTATATCAGCGATAGTCAATTTAAACTTGCTGTCATCAGTTATTTGTCCAACCTGGAGCAATAAATTATCGAGCCATTTTTTCGACGGCATCGTGAGTCGATGCTGCGACAACCAGTAGCGAACAACTTCCATTTGCCGCGCTTTTGACATTTTTTTAAGCGTGCTCACTTGCAAACGCGCATTATCACTACACGAAGCATAATCACTACGAATGTATTCTTGCAATAACGCATCTTGTTGCTGAAGTAATGTAGCAGAGCGCGCAACGCACGCTGAGAAGCCAGAAAACCGACGAGATAGCTCAGGGATCACTTGATGACGCAAAAAGTTGCGGTCAAACCGCGTATCCTTGTTAGATTCATCAACCACATACTCCAGATTGTTTTGCTCAGCATAGGTTTCTATTTCATGGCGAGTTGTATCTAATAACGGTCGTAGCCAACAAACATCCTGTTGTGTTTGTCCAACACGTCGCATGGCACCAAGTCCAGTCAACCCTGAGCCTCGCTTCAATCGAATAAAAAATGTTTCTACTTGGTCATCAAGATGTTGACCTAACAATAACGTGCGACCCGTTGTAACATACTTAGCGAACACGCTATAGCGCGCATCGCGGGCGATCGACTCCAAACTTTGTCTTGGTTTAAGATGTATCGCAATTGATTCACAAATGATAGGAATTTGCCACTGTTGGCATACATTTTCACAAAAATGCCGCCAGCTTGCTGCATTTTCACTGAGCCCATGATCGACATGAATTGCACGAATATCTAACGTGTTATGTTGCGCGCGTAAGCGGTGCAGTAAATGTAACAACACAACCGAATCAACCCCGCCAGATAACGCAACGTCATAGCAACCGGTTTCTACATCAAGTTGTGATTCTATTCGCTTAAGTAAAATTTGTGATAAGTTCATAACATAAAAAAAGTCGCTAATTAGCGACTTTTTCTCACTCAGTTAAAACCAACCTAGCAGTAACCAAATGACATCAGTCGCTGATAGCGTTGCTCTAACATCTCTTCTAATGATAAAGCCTGAAGCTCGCCTAAGTCACGTTTAATTTGTGCCTTAAGTGATTTTGCCATCGCATCAAAATTGCGATGCGCGCCACCTAGCGGCTCTTCAACAATCGAGTTAATTAAATCAAGTTCTTTAACACGCTGTGCACTAACACCCATCGCTTCGGCCGCCAGAGGTGCTTTTTCTGCGCTTTTCCAAAGGATCGAAGCGCATCCTTCAGGTGAAATAACCGAATAGGTTGAGTACTGCAGCATATTCACGCGATCGCCAACACCAATCGCCAATGCACCACCAGAACCACCTTCACCGATAACAGTACAAATAACCGGTACTTTTAAGCCAGCCATTACTTTTAAGTTTTTAGCAATTGCTTCGCTTTGTCCACGTTCTTCTGCACCGACGCCAGGATATGCGCCTGGTGTGTCGATAAATGTAATAATCGGCATCTTAAAACGTTCAGCCATTTCCATTAAGCGTAAAGCTTTTCGGTACCCTTCAGGTTTTGGCATACCGAAATTGCGCTTAATTTTCTCAGCGGTATCACGTCCTTTTTGTTGGCCAATAACCATTACAGGTTCACCATCTAAACGCGCAATGCCACCAACAATTGCCGGATCATTGGCAAACGCGCGATCACCTGCCAACTCATCAAACTCAGTGAACATACGTTCAATATAGTCTTTAGTGTATGGACGAAGTGGATGACGGGCAATTTGCGATACCTGCCATGCGCCTAAATCTGAAAAGATCTTTTTTGTCAGTTCAACGCTTTTTTCCTTTAAGCGTGATACTTCTTCTTCTAGCCCAAGATCAAGCGACCCGTTGCGACCAACATTTTTTAACTCATCGATTTTTGCTTCCAATTCTGCAATTGGCAGCTCAAAATCAAGATAATTGAGGCTCATGCGCTAAACTACCTAATTAAATTCTAATTCTACTTCCTGTGTTACAAGCCGTGACAAGTTAGCAATTAAATCGTCACTCGGTGTAACACACCATTGTGTTCCTAATGAAAGCTCAGCAATTGCGTCTGGGCGTTCATATTGTATTCTGATTGGGCAAGTACCGAACTTGTATGGCTCCAAAGTGTTTTCAAGACGATTGAGGAAATTACTTTCTATTTCGGCCATTTTCACTTTCATTTTTATACTTTTTATACGTTTTTCACGCACAGATTCGATATCGGATACTTCCCGAGCGGTCATTGTAATACCACCAGAGAAGTTATCAAAGCTGACCACACCCGATATCACCAAGATATTGTTCATTTGTAGCTTTTCTTGGTATATTTCGAACTGTTCGGGGAATAATCGAACATCTATTCGTGCACTTTTATCATCTAAGGTCACTAAACCCCAGCGGCGCCCTTTCTTATTAACCAAGACGCGCGTATTAATTACGAGTCCCGCCGCTGTTGATTGTACATCACGCTCAGTCGGTTGCAAGTCAACAAGACGGCCCGACGTATAATGCTTAAGCTCTTGACGATACTGATTAATTGGGTGACCAGTCAAATACAAGCCGAGCGTCTCGCGCTCCCCTTCTAGCCACTCGTTGTCAGTAAAGCGCGGCGCATTTACAAAAGCTTGTGCAACTTCTTCTGGCTCCGTCGCCAACAAACCGAATAAGTCACTTTGACCAAGCGCTTCTGCTTTATTGTGCTGATCGGCTGATTTTATGGCATCTGGTAAGCTGGCGATTAAGGTAGAACGACCGTTTTGCGTGCGCTCAGGGCCGAGTAAATCCATAGCCCCCGCCATAATTAACTTTTCAATTACGCGTTTGTTTAAGCGTTTTAAATCAATGCGAGCACAAAAATCAAATAAGTCTTTAAATTCGCCGCCAGCCGCACGCGCTTCTAATATCGCATCGACGGGGCCTTCACCCACCCCTTTAATCGCACCGATACCATAGACTATCTCGCCGCGTCGATTAACTGTGAATTTGTATAAGCCTGAATTCACATCCGGTGGTAAAAGCGTTAATTTCATGTTTTCACATTCATCAACTAAGGTCACTATTTTGTCGGTGTTATCCATATCCGCCGACATAACAGCAGCCATAAACTCTGCCGGATAATGCGTCTTCATCCAAAGGGTTTGATACGATACAAGTGCGTAGGCCGCTGAGTGCGATTTATTAAATCCATAGCCTGCGAACTTTTCTACCAGATCGAAGATTTTCATGGCAAGCTCGCCATCAACCCCGTTTTGAATCGAGCCATCTTCAAAGGTACTACGCTGCTTCGCCATTTCTTCGGGTTTCTTTTTACCCATCGCACGACGCAATAAATCCGCCCCACCTAAGCTATACCCAGCAAGAACCTGTGCAATTTGCATGACTTGTTCTTGGTATAAGATGATACCGTAAGTCGGTTCTAGAATTGGCTGTAAACTGTCGTGCTGATATTGCGCATCGGGATAACTGACTTCTTCACGGCCGTGCTTACGGTCAATAAAGTTATCTACCATGCCTGATTGCAGTGGACCCGGACGAAATAGCGCAACAAGTGCGATCATATCTTCAAAACAGTCTGGTTTTAATCTGCGTATTAAATCTTTCATACCGCGAGATTCAAGCTGGAAAACGGCCGTCGTCTCGGCACGCAACAATAATTCAAAACTTGGCGGATCATCGAGCGGAATAGCGGCGATATCAATAAACTCTTTACCTTCTCTTGCTAAGCGCTCATTGGCCATATCGATACCCCATTGCAAAATGGTTAGGGTACGCAGCCCAAGAAAGTCAAACTTAACAAGGCCGGCAGTCTCTACGTCGTTTTTATCAAATTGGGTAACCGGAAATTTACCCTCATCATCACAATACAAGGCAGCAAAGTCAGTGATCGTGGTCGGTGAAATAACCACCCCACCAGCATGTTTACCAGCATTTCGCGTACACCCTTCGAGAATACGGCACATGTCGATTAATTCTTTGACTTCGTCATCGCCGTCATAGGCTTCAGGTAAACGCGGTTCCACGTCAAACGCTTTTGCAAGTGTCATGCCCGGATCGCCCGGTACTAATTTTGAAATCCGGTCAACAAATCCATACGGGTGACCAAGTACACGGCCTACATCGCGAATAACCGCCTTCGCCGCCATAGTACCAAAGGTGATGATTTGAGATACTGCATCTCGACCATAGAGCATGGCGACGTGATCAATTACTTCATCACGTCGGTCCATACAAAAATCGACGTCAAAGTCAGGCATTGATACACGTTCTGGATTCAAGAAACGTTCAAAAAGCAAATCAAACTGAAGCGGGTCTAAGTCAGTAATTTTAAGTGCATAAGCAACCAGCGAGCCGGCACCCGAGCCACGTCCTGGACCAACCGGAATATTATTATCCTTACTCCACTGGATAAACTCCATTACGATCAAGAAATAGCCAGGGAACCCCATTTGGTTAATCACATCGAGTTCTATGCGCAGGCGATCGTCATATTCACCTCGTTTTTCGGCCCGTTCCTGCTCATTAGGAAATAAGAAACGCAATCGCTCTTCTAGGCCGTCTTCGGAAACTTTGACTAAAAACTTGTCGATTGATAGTTCGCCAGTTGGATAATCAGGCAAGAAATAAGTGCCAAGTTGAATCGTAACATTACAGCGTTTGGCGATTTCAACGCTGTTTTGCAATGCTTCGGGAATATCTGCGAACAGCGATAGCATCTGCTCTTGTGTTTTTAAATACTGTTGATCTGAAAAACGTTTAGGCCTGCGTTTATCATCTAACGTAAATCCATCGTGTATCGCAACGCGAATTTCATGAGCTTCAAAATCTTCAGGTTTGAGAAAGACCACTTCGTTTGTCGCAACGACTGGCAGCCCCGTTTTATATGCATGGTCAACAGCGAGGTGGAGATAGTCTTCTTCTTGTTCACGGTTAGTACGTACTAACTCGAGATAATAGTGATCGGCAAAGTGCGTTAAGTAAAATTGACTCACTTGCTCGACTAATGCAGGGTTGCCTTTTAATAATGCTTTACCCAAATCGCCATCTTTTGCACCGGAGAGTAGTATGAGTCCTTCTTTATGTTCAACGAGCCAATCTCGGTCAATCATCGCTCTATGATGCATGTGACCACGTTGATAAGCCAACGAAATAAGAAGGGTTAAGTTTTTATAGCCTTCATTATTTTTAGCCAAAATAACAATACGACAAGGTTCATCTTCAAACTCAGGGCTATTGAGCCAAAAGTCGGCTCCGACGATCGGCTTAATTCCTGCGCCATGCGCGGCACCATATAAACGAACGAGACCGCAAAGATTCATTTGGTCTGTAATAGCAAACGCAGGCATGCCAAGTTCGCTCACTTTAGCAACAATCGGCTTGGTTTTCGCCAACCCATCCACCATAGAAAAATCACTGTGAACACGCAGGTGAACGAACTTCGGATCTGTCATACTATACCTAGTTAACTATTTTCAATTATATTTTTTATTGGTTTAAAACTTGTTCTATGGTGCTTTGTCACACCATGGTCAGCTAGCGCTGCCAAATGTGCTTTTGTAGGATATCCCTTATTACCAGCAAAGCCATACTGTGGGTACTGCGCATCGAGGGCTATCATCTCACGGTCTCGGGTCACCTTTGCCAATATGGATGCTGCACTTATTTCCGCAACTAAACTATCACCTTTGACCACAGCTTGCGCCGGAATGGCGAGTTTTGGCAGTCGATTGCCATCAACAAACACAAATTCAGCGGGTATTGCCAACCCTTCGACGGCGCGGGTCATGGCAAGCATGGTGGCGTGCAGAATATTAAGATCATCAATTTCGGCAACGCTCGCGCGTGCAATATAAAAACACAATGCTTTTTCAACAATTTCATCATAAAGTGCAGAGCGTCTTTTTTCGGTCAACTTTTTAGAATCGGCCAGTCCGTCAATCGGATTGTTCGGGTCTAAAATTACCGCAGCAGTGACGACGTCGCCCACTAAAGGACCGCGTCCAACTTCATCAACACCGGCAATCAATTTGTTTGGCGGCCTTATAATCGCTGTCATGGTTATAATGCCTTAATTAATTTGAGCACTGCAATCGCAGCTTGATTACTTGCATCTAATTTGAGTGATTGATGCATTTCATGAAACTCTTGTATAAGTTGAGTTTGGTCTTCGCATAGTAACGCCAACAGCTGCGGTGCAAGGTTCTCAGCAGTTAATTCATTTTGAAATAGCTCTTTAACCAGCGGTTTATCAGCCAACAAATTAGGTAAACTAAAATACTTAATGTTAAACGTAAAAAAGGTTTTCAATAAATGATAGGTTAATGCTTTAAACTTATAACCAACCACCATCGGCGTTTTCAGCAGCATGCATTCAAGGGTCGCTGTTCCCGATGCCAATAAGACAGCATTTGCTGCCGCCATCGCTTCGCGTGACTGGCCATCAAGTAAAATAAAGTCTATTTCAGGAGCTATTTTTGTGGCTGCTTGTTGAAATTCTGCCTTACGCTTTTCATTAACCAGCGGTACCAAAATTTTAAGCTCTGGCAAGCGCTGTTTAACTTGTTTTACCGCATTGAGGTACGGCTCACTTAAAATACTCACCTCCGAGCCTCGACTGCCTGGTAAGACAGCAAGCACTGTATCTTGCTCAGTAAGCGATAGCGATTTTCGCGCGTCACTTTGTGTATTTTCCAGTGGTAATTCATCGGCTAAAGTGTGCCCAACAAACTGACATGGAATATCATGCTTATCATAAAACGCTTTTTCAAATGGCAACAGCGCCAATACTAAATTCGTTGCGTCACCTATTTTGAACACCCGCTTTTCACGCCAAGCCCAAACTGAAGGACTGACGTAATGTACCGTTTTAATGCCAGCATCTTTTAATTGCTTTTCAACACGCAAGGTAAAATCGGGTGCATCAATACCAATAAATACATCAGGGGGGCTGTCAATAAAGTGTTGTACAATTTCGCGCTTAATGGCGAATAATCGGCGTAATTTAGGTAGAACTTCAAAAACACCCATTACGGCCAACTCTTCCATTGCAAATTTTGATTCACAGCCAAGCGCCTTCATACGTGGCCCTGCAATGCCCTCAAATACCGCATTCGGATGATATTTTTGAATCGCCTTAATTAAACCAGCACCTAAAATATCGCCGGAGTGTTCCCCGGCGATGATTCCTATTCGAAGTGGACGTTCCATATTAACGTATAATACCGCGATTAGACTGTGAGACGAACTCGACGATTTGCTTTACAGCACCATATTTCTGAGCATCTTCACTCAATGCGGCAATGGCATCTTCTAACTTGAGTCCTTTGCGATAAAGGGTTTTATACGCGCGGCGCGTTGCCATGATTTCATCACTTTCAAAACCGCGACGCTTCATGCCTTCAGTATTCATTGCAACAGGACTAGCAGGGATACCTATGGTAGTAACAAACGGCGGTACATCTTTATTGATCGCCGAGTACATGCCGACAAATGCATGTGACCCAATATGGCAAAACTGGTGAATACCTGAGTTACCCGCAAGTATTACCCAATCACCAATGTGAACATGGCCTGCAGCACTGGCGTTATTCGCAAAGATACAATTGTCGCCAACGACCACGTCATGCGCTACATGCGTGTACGCCATAAACAAGTTATTGCTACCAATAATCGTAACGCCTTCGTCTTGGATCGTGCCACGGTGGATTGTCGCACTTTCACGAATCACGTTATTGTCGCCAATAATTAATTTGGTAGGTTCATCCTTGTACTTTTTATCTTGGCATCCCTCGCCGACCGAGGCAAACTGAAAAATATGATTGCCTCGACCAATGGTCGTTGGGCCTTTAATCACAACATGAGACTCTATTTTACAGTCATCACCAATAACCACGTCATTTCCGATGTAGGTCCACGGACCTACACTTACATTATTACCAAGCTGAGCACCAGGCTCAATAATTGCTGAGGGATGAATCACAGATTAAAACTCTCTTCTAGCACACATTAAGTCAGCAGAACAAACAACCTTGCCATCTACTTTCGCCTCACCGTAGAACTTCCATATATTACGGCGCTCTTTTACGAATTCTACATGCAAATGCATAGTGTCACCTGGGATCACAGGCTGCTTAAACCGTGCATTGTCAATTGCAGCAAATAAGTATAATTCATTTTCACTGGCATTTTCTGCTGTTTTAAATCCAAGTAAGCCTGTCGCTTGTGCTAGCGCTTCAAGAATTAAAACACCAGGGAAGATAGGCTGCCCTGGAAAATGACCTGTAAAAATAGGTTCATTTATCGATACATTTTTAATGGCATGAAGTGATTTCCCCACTTCATAATCAACTACCTTGTCTACTAATAGCATCGGATAACGATGAGGTAACAATTTAACAATTTCTTGAATATCGAAGCTATTTAATTCGTTTGCCACAATAAATTCCTTAACTTTATTTTTCAGGGTGAGCTGCTTGTTCAAGCGTTTTAATACGCTTATTCATAGTGCCAATTTGGCGCAGCTGGGCCATTTGGCGACGCCATTCTCGATTTTCTGTATGAGGGACGCCGGAAGAGTATACACCAGGCTCAGTAACACTGCTTATTACCATTGCCATGCCAGTTAAAATAACCCCATCGCACAATTCAATGTGGCCATTAATGCCGCAGAGTCCGCCAATTTGACAGTATTTACCAACGATAGTACTGCCCGCAATTACCGAACAGGCGGCCATCGCTGTGCCCTCACCAATAACCACATTATGTGCAATCTGAATTTGATTATCTAAAATGACATGGTCATGGACTTCTGTATTACCTAAAGCACCGCGGTCAATCGTTGTGCTTGCGCCTATTTCAACATGATTACCAATAACAACCGAACCTAACTGAGGAATTTTAACCCATTGTCCTTTGTCATTTGCAAAACCAAACCCATCGGAACCAATGACCGTATTGCTATGGATGATAACGTGGTTGCCAATTTGGACTTCGTGGTAAATCGTCACATTCGGCCAAAGTTTAATGTTACTACCGAGTTGTGCACCGCGCCCAATAAACGTGCCGGCACCAATGCTTACGTTGTCACCAATCACGGCTCCTGACTCAATAACAACATTTGCGCCAAGTGTCACATTATTCCCAAGCGTGACGTCATCGGCAACTGTTGCTGTTGGGTGTACACTTTCAGCTGGCTGAGGCGTTGTATCGAGCTTTTGGGCAAGCAATGCGTAGGCCATATACGGGTCATCAACAATAAGCTTATTGCCATCAAACAGCGTGGCCATTTGTTGAGTTAAGATCACCGCGCCTGCCTGTGTTATTGACAACTGCTTACGATACTTTTTATTTGCTAAAAATGTAATCTCATCCGCATTCGCGGTATCGATGGTTGCTATACGAGAAATGCTGAGTTGATCATCTCCGATCAACTCAGCATTTAAAAACTCAGCAATTTGCTTAAGGTTCATATTGTCTCTTATTTTGCTTTTGCTACACGCTCGGCAACTTTGCCAGTCAAGTCATCAACTGTTTTTTCATTGATATAAAGACTTGCAGCAGCAGCTTTAACTTCATCGTATTTGCCCGCTTTTGCTTCTGCTTCAATCGCTTGGAAAATAAGCGCTTGTAATTTGCTCATTTCCTGGTTTTTACGCGCCTGCACTTCTTGCTGTAGCGGCTGGCCTTTTTCTTGTAATGACTTTTGTAAACCCGCAATTTTAGTTTCTAATGCTTCTTTTTGCGCTTTACCCATTGTTGGGCTTTCACGCTTATATTTTTCCATTTCAAAACGCATATCGCTTTGTAACTTCTCAAGCTCCTGACGGCGTTCTTGAAATTCTGCTTGTAACGTTGCTTCAATCGCAGCAGCTTGAGGCGATTGTTGAAAAACTTGTTGTACATTAACAACGGCTACTTTGTGCGCAAAAGACGCCGCTGACGCCCCCATTAATAAGGTAGCTAATAATGTCATGGCTGTTGTTTTAATCATTTTATTCACGTATTTTTCCTTATTAGAATGTATTACTGATGTTAAAGCTTATGCGCTTCGTTTCATCATCATCTTCTTTTCTCAGTGGATAGGCAAAACTAATCACCATTGGCCCCATCGGCGATATCCACTGAACCGATAAACCTGTAGAAACACGGTATCGGCTTGGATTTGAGTAATCGTCAAGTTTGTTTTGTTCGTATGGCGTTAAGTTTGAATAACGGTCCGCATCAAACTCAGTATCCCACACGTTGGCCGCATCTAAGAATAAACTTGTTCTAACTGAACCACTGTTGTCATCATCAAGAAACGGTGTTGGTACGATCATTTCTAATCCTGCCAACGCTTTTGCGTTACCACCAATACGACCAGCAAAGTTTACTTGGTTAAACTCTGGATCCGATGGCACACACGGCCTGCTATTACCATCTTTGTCTGGCACCCCATCTAGACATTTCGGTCCAACAAGAATAGCTTGTGGCAATATTGTGTTGCGGTCAAAACCACGTAATTCCATTTCCGTTATACGGAAAAATTCTTGGATCGGCAAGACCTGATCAAACCCATTTGTTGTGCCATAGCCATTACCATAACCAAGCGCTGCTCGCGCAGATAACGTCCACTTATGGTCGTTACTGATTGGCCAGTAAAAACGCGTGTCAAAATTTATTTTGAAATACGTTAGATCTGAGTTTGGCGTCGTCGCTTTAACTGTTAGATTTTGTTTAGAACCAGCTGTTGGGAACATACCACGGTTTAATGTGATGCGTGACCAACCTGCGCTAAGTTCAAACTTAGTAAAATCAAACCCAGCATCTGGATTATTTGGATCGAAGAAAGTATCAATCGTTGTCCGTGTTTGCTCGTATTCAGACAGCTCAGATAACTCTTCTTTCGAAATGGTTAAACCGAAATTCAAGCGGTTATTTGCATTAATCGGCACACCCATATTAGTACCAATACCATAGCGCTTGGTTTTATAGTCAATCAATGCATACTTACTTGCATCAAAATTACTATAGAAAATACTGTTACCTAAACTAATACCGTCATTCGTAAAATAAGGGTTAGTATGCGACAAGCTAATATTTTGCGAACCAGTTGCGGTATTAATATTAAATGCAACCTGATCACCAGTACCTAAGAAGTTAGACTCGCTAATACCGATGTTAAATTGAAGGCCATTATATGAACCATAAGCAAGACCTGCATTGAAACTACCTGCTGATTGCTCTTTTACAGTGAAATCGACATCCACTTGGTCATCAACACCCGGTACCGGCGACACATTAAATTCAACATTTTCCATATACATTAAACGTTGAATCTGAACTTTAGAGCGCTCCAACGAGTTATTCGACAACCAAGCACCTTCTAACTGCGTCATTTCACGGCGAATAACCTCATCAGAGGTAATTTCATTGCCTTGAATACCAATACGACGAACATAAATACGTTTACCCGGATTGACCGAGAGCGTTAATTTTACTTCTTTATTCTCTTCGTCAATATCTGGAATAGTACGAACTTCCGCATTAGCATAACCAAAGCGCGCTAAGTAGTTCTTAATAAACTCTTCAGACGCAGTAACCACAGAGCCGTTATATAACGTGCCTGTCTTAAGCGGAATAACCGTTCGAATTAACTCTTCACGGTCGAGCAAATCACCCATGAAGTCAAAGCCACTAACCGTATATTGCTCGCCTTCAGTTACGTTGACTGCAATATAAACAGATTCTTTATCAGGGCTCACCGATACTTGTGTTGAATCAACATTGAATTGCAAATAACCACGGTCTAAATAAAAAGTACGTAGTTTTTCTAAATCGCCTTGAATCGTCTGTTTCTGGTATCTGTCGTTACCCATGAACATATACCAAGGTAAATCTTGTTGAGATTCGTAATTTCGAAGTAGTTCTTCATCCGAAAACAATTCATTACCGACAATATTAATTTGACGAATCGAAGCGGCATCACCTTCTTTGAAATCCAACTTCAATTTAACGCGATTTCGCGGTAAACGGGTAATTGCAACGTCAATTTCAGCGTTATATTTACCGATGCCATGAAAAAACTCAATGAGCCCTTTTTCAAGACCATCAACAACCGTCATATCAAGTGGTTCACCTCTGCGGATCCCCTGTTGATCTAAGCTCTCGGTTAATTGCTCGTCTTTAATATCTTTGTTGCCATCAAATTCAATTAAACTGATGGTCGCACGTTCTTGCACTTTAAATACAACCACATCACCATCACGATACGCCGTAATATTGTCGAAATGGCCCGACCCATACAGTGACTTAATTGTTTTTGAAATTGTGTAATCGTCAACATCATCACCAATATTAATTGGGATATGCGTCAAAGCAGCACCTAACGCAACGCGCTGAAGTCCTTCAACTCTTAAATCTTCTACAATAAAGGAGTTTTGGCCTAGAGCGGCAAAGCTCGCCCCTAACAAACCTGTTGCAGCCAAATGTTTTTTTATAGCCATCTTCTTATTTAATATCCTTTACAACCGCGTAAAATCATTGAAAAGCGCAAGGCCAGTCAATAATACTAGAATCAGCGCACCAATTCTAAAACCTAATTCTTGTGTCTTTTCAGAGACTGGTTTTTTTCGAATAAGTTCAATTATGTAATACATTAAATGGCCACCATCTAAAATTGGTAGTGGTAACAAATTGAAAAAACCGATACTCACACTTACAAATGCAAGAAACTCTAAAATAGCAACGAAGCCAATACTCGTGCTGTTTCCAGCGCCGATTGCAACCCCCACTGGACCGCTCAAATTCTTTACTGAGACTTGTCCCGTAATTAAATTAACAACCGTATTAAAGCTCACGCTAATCAGTTGCCATGTTTTATCGACACCTAAGAAAAAGGCATCAAACACACCATACTGTTGCGTTACTATATACTCGTCAGGCCATGGATTTGCATATGGCACAACCCCTAAAAATCCATGACTTAATCCTTGCTGATCAACCTTACTTGTCGGTACAACAGGAACATTCAGTTTTTCTTCGCCACGGCTAATGGTGAGCAATATTTCTTTATTCGGCGATTGTTTTACTATATTTACAAACGCTTGCCAAGTCGCAACCGGCTCACCATCAACTAAATGAATAATATCTTTGACTTGTAACCCCCCCATTTGAGCGGGGGTCTGCTCACCTACAACCGCTAATTGTAACGTGAGTTCAGGACGATACGGTACGATGCCAAGCGTCTTTAGTGGCGATTCACTATCATCGTCAATACGCCATTGTGATAGGTCAAGTCGATGATATTTATTGCCTAGCTCTGGATCTCGTACTTCAATTACAACTTCGTCATTGCCAATTTCTTGCATCAAAGAAAGTAACACATCACGCCAGCTATAGGTTTCATTGTCACCTATGCGAACTATGGTTTGTTCAGCTTGTATATTAGCGCGAGCAGCGAGTGAGTTTTCTTCAACATCACCAATGACGGGTAATACTGATTTCACGCCAATTAAATAAATCGCCATTGCCGCAATAATAGCAAACAGAAAGTTTGCAATTGGCCCTGCTGCAACGACTGCGATACGGGCATAAACAGACTTATTATTAAATGCTAAATGACGTTGTTCTTGCGGGACAGTTTCAACTCGCTCATCAAGCATTTTAACGTAGCCACCAAGAGGAATAGCGGCAATAACGTACTCGGTACCTAGCTTATCATGCCAACGCACGAGGGGCTTGCCAAAACCAATAGAAAATCGTAAGACTTTGACGCCCACTTTGCGAGCGACCCAAAAATGGCCGTATTCGTGCACAGTAACAATCACACCGAGCACTAAAACAAATGACAACAAATTCCAAACAAAATCTAACATTATTGTTCCCATTTCCTAACTAGTTCATTTGCAATTTCTCGCGCTCGGCTATCCAGCGCTAAAATCTCGTCAAGGGATTCTAACTGACGATTAGGCATTGCCATCAAGGTTTGCTCATTTACCTTGTAAATATCGTTAAAGCCAATTCTACCTGATAAAAATGCTGCGACGCTGACCTCATTTGCTGCGTTGACCGTTGTCGTCGCGTATTGCCCTTCACGGCAGGCATCAATTGCCAGTTTTAAATTAGGATAACGTTGGTAATCGGGCTTGACGAAAGTAAAGTCGAGCATATCTGAAAAATTCAATGGCGCCACGCCTGATTCAATGCGTTCTGGGAAAGCAAGTGCATGGGCTATTGGTGTGCGCATATCTGGATTCCCCATTTGCGCAAGCACTGAGCCGTCAACATATTGCACCATAGAGTGAATAACACTTTGTGGGTGGATAACGACTTCAATATCATCAACGTTGGCGTTAAATAGCCATTTTGCTTCAATAAATTCAAGTCCTTTATTCATCATCGTTGCCGAGTCGACCGAAATTTTTTGTCCCATACTCCAATTTGGATGTGCAACAGCCTGCTCAACACTAATATCACAAAACGTAGTGAGGTCACGATTCAAAAACGGGCCGCCAGAGCCTGTTAAAAGGATTTTACTAACTCCTTGCTGATGTAACTCGGCGTCAAAGCTAGCACCTTGTACGTGCGATGGCATCGCTTGAAAAATCGCATTATGTTCACTATCAATCGGTAATAGTGTTGCATTGTGTTGCTTCACTTTATTGATGAACAGTTCACCTGACATTACAAGTGACTCTTTATTTGCAAGTAATATTCGCTTACCTTGCTCCACTGCGGCAAGTGTGGGTAATAAGCCCGCTGCACCAACAATTGCCGACATCACGATATCGACATCGGGGTGACTCGCTACTTCTTCCGCAGCGCGTGCACTGTCGATTACACAACACGGTAAATTGAGGCTAGCTAGCGTCTTTTTGACTCTTTTTGAGGCGTCCGGGTTTTGCATTACAACAAAACGGGGCTTGAATTGCTGACACTGCTCAATCATTAAATCGTGATTGCTATTAGCAACGAGCGCAAATACATTGTAGTGCTTATGGCATGCAATCACGTCAAGGGTACTGCGTCCTATTGACCCAGTCGAACCGAGAATACACACATTACTCATATGCTAAGCGACCACGCATAACAGGCCGCAAAAATAGGGGCTGCAGCGGTTAGACTATCAATACGATCTAAAATCCCACCATGCCCAGGTAAGCAACGACCACTGTCTTTTAGTCCTGCTTCTCGCTTAAACATGCTTTCAAGTAAATCGCCTATCGCCGAAAACAGTGCAATCACAACCGCCATTAAGCTATATGTCAGCCATAAATTGCGCTCAACATTAGCGAAATAACAAAATACGAGCGTAAAAATCATGCTGACGATAAGCCCACCAACTAAACCTTCAATCGTTTTGTTTGGGCTGACTTTTGGCATCAATTTGTGCTTTCCGAAGTTCTTACCGCTGAAATAGGCACCGATATCAGCGCTCCACACAATCCCAAGCACGACCATAATTAATATCGAACCAAACATTTCATTTTCACTAAATGATGCGCTGCGTAACGTATTAAGTGCAAGCCAAGTAGGAACCAGTGTTAATAAGCCCGCAAAGCCACGCATTGCAAGCCCTTTTTGCCAACCGCGAGCAGTTTTTGGGTAAGTCCAAACTAATAACGAGGCGACGACCCACCAAGCAAATGCAAGAGTAAATAAATAGTTTGCATCGGCGACCAATTGTCCGTTTTGCCATAAAGTTTCAATCGGCCAATACAGATTTAATGCCATTAAAACGGCTGCTACAAACAACACATAGGCACCGCGTGAAACCAACTTTTTCAGACCCATAAAGGCCGACCATTCCCACGCACCCAGTAACATAATTGCGCCAGCAATATAGCTAAATGCAGTGAGCGGTGTAAAAAATACCAATGCAAGTGCTGCTGGAGCGAGCACCGCTGATGTCATAATTCTAAGTTTTAACAAACGAAAATACCTTTAATATAGTCGCATTATTGAGCGAGTAATTGTTTTATTTGTTCGCCGGTACAACCGAAACGTCGCTCACGTGAGACAAAACAAGCAATTGCGTCAGCAAATGCATGCTCATTAAAATCTGGCCATAGTGTTTCTGTAAAATAGAGTTCCGCATAGGCTGCCTGCCAGAGTAAAAAATTACTTATACGAAGATCGCCGCCAGTACGAACTAGCAAATCAAGTGGAGCCTGGTCATGCATACAAATATGCTCACTAAGCAACTCTTCACTAATATCACTAGGTTGTAATTTACCTTGCTGTACTTTTGTTGCTACCTGTTTCGCAGCTTGAGCAATATCCCATTGTCCGCCATAGTTCGCAGCAATGTTCAAACACAACCCAGTGTTATTCTTCGTAAGCGCTTGTGCTTGCGCAACACGTTCTTGTAATTTATCAGAAAAACGAGATACATCACCGACAATTTGAAGTTTTACATTGTTTTTATGTAGTTTTTTAACTTCGCTTGACAGAACCATCATAAACAGCTCCATCAATGTGCTCACTTCATCTTCAGGACGTCGCCAATTTTCGCTGCTAAAGGCGAACAACGTCAGTGATTGAATACCCAGCTTGCGACAAAATTTAACTGATTCACGTACAGCTTCGACGCCTCTTTTGTGGCCAAACACACGAGGCTTACCTTGTGCTTGAGCCCAGCGACCATTGCCATCCATAATAATAGCAACATGCTTTGGTAAAGATTGCTGTGTTATCGCTTCCGTGGTTGGTGACATTAAATTTTATACTTCCTAAAATAAAAAACGCCGCCTAGTATACCCTAGGCAGCGTTTTAACACTAATACTTTAGCGTGTTAGATTTCCATCAATTCAGCTTCTTTTGCTGTTAATAATGCATCCATTTCTTTAATGAATTTATCCGTAATTTTTTGGATTTCATCTTCGCTTTGGCGTTGTTCATCTTCTGAAATTTCCTTCTCTTTCAGTAATGATTTAACGTCTGAATTCGCGTCACGGCGAATGTTTCGAACAGCAATGCGGCCACCTTCAACTTCGCCACGTACAATTTTGATTAAATCTTTACGACGCTCTTCTGTAAGGGGAGGAAGCGGCACACGAATAACTGTACCTGCAGACATTGGGTTTAAACCAAGGTCAGATGCCATAATCGCTTTTTCTACTGCTTGAGTAAGAGACTTGTCGAACACTGTGATAGCGAGTGTGCGATTGTCCTCAATCGTTACGTTGCCAACCTGATTTAACGGCGTATCAGCGCCGTAGTAAGATACTTGAATTCCATCAAGTAAACTTGGGTGTGCACGACCTGTGCGAATTTTAGATAGCTGAGTGCCAAGTGCATCTACACTTTTTTGCATACGCTCTGAAGCGTGCTTTTGAATATCGTTAATCACTGTCATCTTCCTAATATCGATTAGTAGCTTATTGTGCTGACTTTGTTGAAATCAATGTACCTTCTTCTTCGCCTAAAATAACACGTTTTAGCGCGCCAGGCTTATTCATATTAAATACACTGATTGGCATATTATGATCTCGCGCAAGTGTGAACGCCGCCAGATCCATTACTTTTAATTCTTTTTCGATTACTTCATCATACGATAAATTTGCGAACATAGTTGCTTCTGGGTTTTTAACTGGATCATCGTTATAAACACCATCAACTTTGGTTGCTTTAAGTACCGTATCAGCTTCAATTTCAATACCGCGTAAACATGCTGCTGAGTCTGTTGTAAAGAACGGATTCCCGGTTCCCGCCGAGAAAATAACAACGCGACCCGTTTTAAGCAGACTTATCGCTTCCGCCCAGTTGTAAGCATCACAAACACCATTAAGTGGAATTGCTGACATTAAACGACAATTCACATACGCACGATGTAATGCGTCACGCATTGCTAATCCATTCATCACGGTTGCTAACATGCCCATGTGATCGCCTACAACACGGTTCATACCGTTTTCAGCAAGCGTACCGCCGCGCAAAAAGTTACCACCACCGATTACAACACCAACTTCAACACCTAGCTCGACGAGCTCTTTTATCTCTTGAGCCATACGGTCAAGGATTTTAGGGTCAATACCAAACCCTTCTTCACCCATAAGGGCTTCACCACTTAACTTAAGTAAAACACGTCTGAAAACAGGTTTGCGATTTGTGTTCATAATATTCCTGACCGTAACAATTGTGAAAAAAAATAACCGCGCTATATTATAGCGCGGTTATTCTAATTAATTTTGTGCTCAAGCGCAAAAGCAATTGCGCTATTCACAGGGCAAAAAGTCGATTACTCGCCTTTTGCAGCAGCGATTTGTGCAGCTACTTCAGCAGCGAAGTCTTCTTCTTTCTTCTCGATACCTTCACCTACTTCTAAGCGAACGAATGTTGAAACTGAAGCATTCTTCTCTTTCAGGAAATCACCAACAGATTTTTTCGGTTCCATGATGAAAGCTTGACCAGTAAGAGAGATCTCACCAGTGAACTTCTTCATACGACCAATAACCATTTTTTCTGCGATTTCAGCTGGCTTGCCTTCGTTCATAGCGATTTCAACTTGAACCGCTTTTTCTTTCTCTACTACGTCAGCAGGAACATCTTCAGGGTTAACGTAGTCAGGCTTAGAAGCAGCAACGTGCATTGCAACGTGCTTAAGTGTTTCAGCGTCAGCATCACCAGCAACAACAACACCAATGCGCTCACCGTGACGGTATGCAGCAAGTGAAGCACCTTCAATATACTCAACGCGACGAACGTTCATGTTTTCACCAATTTTAGCAACTAGTGCAACACGCGTCTCTTCAAACTTTTCTTTAAGCGCTTCGATAGAAAGCTTTTCAGCTACAGCTGCGTCAGCTACTTCGTTTGCAAACGCAAGGAAGCTTGCATCTTTAGCAACGAAGTCAGTTTGACAGTTAACTTCAACAAGTGCCGCAACACCGTTAGCTTCTTTAATGATAATCGTACCTTCAGCAGCGATGTTACCAGCTTTTTTAGCCGCTTTCGCTTGACCGTTTTTACGCATATTTTCGATTGCAGCTTCGATGTCACCGTTTGTTTCAGTTAACGCTTTTTTACAATCCATCATGCCAGCGCCAGTGCGCTCACGAAGTTCTTTTACTAGGGCAGCAGTTACAGCCATTAGTATGTCCTCAAATCCAAATCAATTAAAATAAGCGGGAGCATAACTCCCGCTCGATTATAGAATAGTCAGTATTCAAGCAATATCGTATGAATACTTAATGACAAGCTATTATTCAGCTTCTACAAAATCGTCTTTTTCAGCTTGAACAGCGATGTTGCTTTCGCGACCTTCGATCACAGTATCTGCAACAGCGTTAGTGTAAAGCTGGATAGCACGGATTGCATCGTCGTTACCTGGGATGATGAAATCAACACCATCTGGGTTCGAGTTAGTATCAACTACTGATACAACTGGAATACCTAGGTTGTTTGCTTCACGAATTGCAATGTGCTCGTGGTCTGCGTCGATAACAAAGATAGCGTCTGGAAGACCGCCCATGTTTTTGATACCGCCTAAGCTCTTTTCAAGCTTTTCCATTTCACGAGTTAGCATTAACGCTTCTTTCTTAGTTAACTTTTCGAAAGTACCGTCTTGGCTTTGTGCTTCAAGATCTTTAAGACGCTTGATTGACTGACGAACAGTTTTCCAGTTAGTAAGCATACCACCTAACCAACGGTGATTTACGTAGAACTGATCTGAACGAAGAGCTGCTTCTTTAACTGCTTCGCTTGCTGCGCGCTTAGTACCAACGAAAAGGATCTTACCTTTGTTTGATGCAACACCTTTCAGGTATGAAAGTGCGTCGTTGAACATAGGTACAGTTTGCTCTAGGTTGATGATATGTACTTTATTACGAGCACCAAAGATGAAAGGTTTCATTTTTGGGTTCCAGTAACGAGCTTGGTGACCGAAGTGAACACCAGCTTGTAGCATATCGCGCATTGAAACGTTTGCCATTTTAAATTTCCTCTAATAAATTTAGGGTTAAGCCTCCACACATCCCATAACACCAACATTGTTTTACCAATGCACCCTAGTGTATGTGCCGATGCGTGTGTGTGTTAAAATTAAATTATATGTTCGCCTTAACTACAATCAATCTAAATAATGCAGATTTTAATTGTAAAAAGACGGCGCGCTTTATACCATATTAAATAACAAAACTCAAATTTAGCGAGTATTTTTCAATCTAAAATTGTGATTGAATTACCGAGCAAACACTATTGGAGCATTGATGAGCGCAGTGATAAAAACAGCGGCTGAAATAGAAAAGATGCGCGTCGCTGGACGCCTCGCCGCAGAAGTATTAGAAATGATCGAACCGCATGTTCAACCTGGGGTAACTACTGATGAGCTTAACACTATTTGTCATGAGTACATCGTAAATGAGCAAGATGCTGTACCTGCGCCATTAAATTACCACGGATTTCCTAAATCTATTTGTACATCGGTCAACCACGTTATTTGCCACGGAATTCCTAATGACAAGCCATTAAAAGAAGGTGATATCATCAACATTGACATCACTGTCATTAAAGATGGCTATCATGGCGATACGTCAAAAATGTTTTATGTTGGTAAGCCATCAATTCAGGCAAAGCGTCTATGTGAAGTAACGCAAGAAAGTCTTTATCTGGCAATAAAAATGGTTAAACCCGGCGTACGCCTTGGCGATATTGGTTCTGCAATTCAAAAATTTGCAGAAGGCTTTAGCTATTCAATCGTGCGTGAGTACTGTGGTCACGGGATTGGTGCAGAATTCCATGAAGAACCACAAGTCATGCACTATGGCAAACCAGGCACCGGTGACGTACTTAAAGAAGGTATGTGTTTTACGATAGAGCCGATGGTCAATGTCGGTAAACGCCAATGTAAGCTGCTCAAAGATGAGTGGACGGTTGTGACACGTGACCGAAGCCTTTCGGCGCAATGGGAGCACACCTTGCTGGTTACAAAAAATGGTGTTGAAATCTTAACGTTGAGATCAGATGATAAGCTTGAAAGAGTGATCGAACACAACGACTAAGAAGGCCCGAATGCCACTACCCAAACATTGTATTGAGCTGCTCAAAAACGCTGAGCAGCTCGTTGATTATAAAGAAGCACTCGCTTCGTTTTATGATTGGTCAAAAAAGGCGTTTGCCAGCCAACCGGTAGAACGCCTTGTCAAAGCCCGCGCCGCGTATATTGACAACCTGCTTACTCAGCTTGTCAACCATTACCAACTAACCCATGAAGTTACACTCATTGCGATTGGCGGTTATGGCCGTGGGGAATTGCATCCGTTTTCTGATATCGATTTCCTCATGCTCACTGACTCTGAGCCAAACCAAGGCTTGTCGGCGCGAATTGGGGAGTTTGTCACATTTTTATGGGATTTAAGGCTCGACATAGGCCACAGTGTTCGTACGCTAGAACAAACGATTGAACAAAAAAAACAAGACGTTAATTTTGCCACCAGTTTACTAGAATCCCGTCTAGTTTGTGGTACAGATGCAGCGTATAATCGATTACAAAAAAAGCTCGTTGAAACGTCACATTGGCGCTCAGACACCTTTTTTATTGCTAAACGCGACGAACAAGCAATACGTCACCAGAAGTGTCACGGTACAGCGTATAATCTAGAGCCTAACCTCAAAGAAAATCCAGGAGGATTGCGCGATGTACAAACCATTATTTGGGTTGCCAAAAAACACTTTCGAGCTCAAACACTCGAAGAACTCGTTGAAAATGGCTATTTAACATTTGAAGAGTATCAAGAGTTACAAGAGTGTATTCAAAACCTCTGGAATATTCGCTTTGCCCTACATTTAGCTGCGGGCCGTATGGAAAACCGACTACTATTTGATTATCAACCAATCGCCGCGGAATTACTCGGTTTTGGTGATGATGGGCGCGCCTCAGTAGAGCGCATGATGAAGCGTTTATTTCGTATTATGAGCCGCGTTCGCGAACTCAATCAAATGCTTTTATCTTATTTTGAACAGAGTATTTTAGCGGGGCACGTCAATTACAAAGTAACGCAAATTGACGCCAATTTCGAACAAGTTGGCCACCAAATTAAAGTAAAAGACCCGCAAGTATTTTTTCATCGCGAAAAAATCATCGAACTTTTTCTACACATCGCTGATAACCAACAAATCACCCATATTCATCCGAGTACAATTCGCTTATTACGACAGGTCCGTCGTCGCCTACTCGGCGACTTACAAGATTATGCAGGTTGTCGCGAAGCATTTTTACGTTTATTCCAGCACCCAAATGGTATGGGCCGCGCATTCACACTCATGCATAAACATGGCATATTGGCGGCCTATTTACCTCAGTGGCGTAATATCTTTGGGCAAATGCAGTTCGATTTATTTCATGCCTACACGGTAGATGAACATACTCACCGTCTCATCCAAAATTTACATCATTATTTTACGCCCGAATGCGCAAACGACTTTCCTTTATGCAGAGAAATCGTGATTCGAATGGAAAAACCTGAACTACTCTATTTTGCAGGAATTTTCCACGATATAGCAAAAGGACGTGGTGGCGATCATTCTGAGTTAGGGGCCGTTGATGCGCTTGAATTTGCGCGACTACACCAATTAACAGCATTTGAAGGTCGCTTTATTGCGTGGCTTGTCGAAAACCACCTATTGATGTCGATCACCGCACAGCGCAAAGACATTAATGACCCAGATGTTATTGCAGAATTTGCTGCCATCGTAAAAAATGAAAAACAGCTTGATTACCTTTATTGTTTGACCCTTGCCGATATTCGAGCAACTAACGCAAACCTCTGGAATGACTGGAAAAGTACACTGCTCAGAGAGCTTTACCTATCAACACAGCGAGCCTTGCGCCGCGGGCTCGAAAACCCAATGGATTTACGTGATCAGATCCGAGACAAAAAGCAGCAAGCAAAACAGCGCTTGCTCAATTTAGATTTTGACGAAACGCAAATCGATGCTCTTTGGTCACGCTTTAAACCCGACTATTTTACGCGGTTTAGCGCACAATTAATCGCTTGGCAATGCGAACATATTTTAGCTTCCGGTGATATGTCACAAGGACAAGTTTTGTTATCGGGCAAACCCATTAATGGTGGCAGCCAACTATTCATATATTGCCCAGATCAAGCAAATCTGTTTGCCCGCCTCGTCAATGTACTCGGTGCTAAGAAAGCGCATATTCACTATGCACAAATAATGAACACCAAAGATGGGTACGCGATTGATAACTTTGTTATTTTGGAACAAAACGGCGAACCAATAAACAGTAAAAGCCGCGCTAATTCGATTAAAAAAGCGATTCAGCAAGTCATTGACGAGCCAAACCGCAAACTCAGAATCAAAAAAAATCGCTCAAAGCGCTTTAAAGGTTTTAACATTAAGCCACGTGTTATTGTCTCGGAACACGGGCGAAAAGACCGAACCTTAGTCGAGATCCAAGTTGTCGACATTCCCGGCCTGCTAACGAAAATCACCGACATATTTCAGTCTCTCGCGCTGCATATTCACGCAGCGCGGATCACCACGATAGGTGAACGAGCCGAAGACTTTTTTGTCGTATCTAATCAAGAATACCAAGCATTAAGCGAACAAGAACAAGGCCAATTGCAATCTGCCTTGTTTGAAAAACTTAACTCAGATAAAGAATAATTGAGGAACACATGAATACATTGCAACAACTAATCGAAAACGCATGGGATAATCGCGATAACATCTCCCCGTCAACTGTCTCTGACGAAGTAAAACAAGGCGTGATCGACGCACTTGCGTTATTAGATTCGGGCAAAGCACGCGTTGCAGAAAAAATTGCCGACGAATGGGTTGTCCACCAATGGCTCAAAAAGGCCGTTCTATTATCATTTCGGATCCGTGACAACGCGCCACTCAACGATGGTGTCAATCAATTCTACGACAAGGTCCCGCTAAAATTTAGCGACTATACGCCAGAGCAATTTAAACAAGAAGGCATGCGTGTTGTGCCAAATGCAGTCGCTCGCCAAGGCAGTTACGTTGGCAACAATGTGGTCCTCATGCCATCGTATGTCAATATCGGTGCCTATGTCGATGACGGCACGATGGTCGATACATGGGCCACTGTGGGCTCGTGTGCGCAAATTGGTAAGAATGTACACCTATCGGGCGGCGTTGGCATTGGCGGTGTACTGGAGCCATTACAAGCTAATCCGACAATTATTGAAGACAACTGCTTTATTGGTGCCCGTTCAGAAATCGTAGAAGGTGTGGTTGTTGAAGAGGGAGCTGTAATTTCGATGGGCGTATACATTAGCCAAAGCACACGAATATATGACAGAGAAACAGGTGAAACCCATTATGGTCGCATACCGGCAGGCGCCGTTGTCGTACCAGGCTCACTGCCATCAAAAGACGGTTCGCACAGCTTATATGCAGCCATCATTGTTAAAAAAGTCGACCAGCAAACCCGCGAAAAAGTCGGCATCAATGCACTTCTTCGCTCTGTCAGCGAATAACCTTAACCAATATTAGGTGCTGCTAATCAACAGCACCTAATTCCTCGCACGTTCTATCGTTAACTCCGACCGTATATGCTTGTTGATTATCTGTTGATATTCACCGCTATTTTTTAATTGATCTAATCCTTGGTTAAATTGCCGTAATAAATGCTCATTTTTGAACACAGTTTGCGTTGGGCTGTCAACATCAATATCGCTAATTGCAGCTAAATCATGGAACGTAAGCGATAAACGCGTATTAACTTGCGACAGGCTATTGCGCCAATAATAAAATATACTTCGATCAATCAAGATCAAATCCGCCCTGCCCTTAAAAAGTAAGGTGACCTGACTTTGTTGATTGCCTATCTCTTTATAACCGTTATTCCCACGTGCTAAGTCGGCAACTTGCGGAAATACTTTTTTAGCGTCTAAAAACGCGACAATACGTTTGTCACGTAAATCGTTCCACGATGCAATTTTAAAATTATTGCGAGACAATGAAATCAACGAGGTTGTAAACTTTGTTGTTACATTAGAATAATAGTAGCGCCCTTTAATTTTTTTTCCTTCAACCATAGCGACAGCGTCTACATGTTGCTTTTCAATTGCTTTGTTCATACGCGAAAACGGTACTACTTCAACGGTCAGTGTATGCCCTCTGTACGCTAAAGCGCGTTCGACTATTTCTACTGCAATACCATCAGCACCATCACTATAAACCCACGGTGGAATTTGCTCTGGAAATACCACAGTGACATTTTCTGCAGCAGCAAATCGCATGAAAACAAGACTGACTACGAGCAAACTAATTACGAGTAAACAACGAAGCAAAAACCACCCCAGTGTTTAAAAATAATATATTAAGAATAGCAATAGAATTAAAAGATGAGTGCACATAATACAAACGGAAATAACGCGCTTTCTGACGCTCAATTAACAACTAGTTGATTAGCATCGACTTTCGTTATAGGCTAATACAAAAATAAAGGACTATTGGGCATGCTAAAGGGATTTCAGAGTTTCGAATTTAAAGCGCTCGCCAAAACAACATCACTTTTTTACATTTGCGCTATTGGGTTATTGCTAAGCTATATTTTTCTTAGCAAACAATATCTCTCTTTGCCGCTATTAACGCAGCAGCACGCAGAAAATCAAGCACATCAACTCACTAGTTATGCCAATAAGCAATTTTCGTTTATAGCGCTTGCAAATGTATTTGAAGTATCGAACGATGTTGATAAAGTCACTGCCGCGATAAAGTGTAATAAACGCGACTGTGCCATTTGGTTTAGCGATACGTTTGTTAGAAAAGAAAGTCCATCACGGTATGTGAAAGCGACTAAAGAAGAGTTTGACTCTATCGTGCGAGAGATGCGCAATAGAGCCAAGGAGAAACAAGATTAAGCAAATAGCTCATCTGTTTTTGCAGCACAAATAAAGTCGTTTTTGTGCAGGCCTTTAATTGAATGGCTCCACCAAGTTACGGTCACTTTGCCCCATTCTGTTAAGATACCTGGGTGATGACCTTCATCTTCCGCCATTGCGCCAAGCTTATTGGTAAACTCAAGCGCTAGTTTGAAGTTTTTAAATTTATACACGCGTTCTAATTGCATGATTCCGTCAACGACGATTGGCGTCCAATCTGGGATCTGCTTAATTAGAACCGCGAGTTCTTCGTCAGAAACTTTAGGTGCATCAGCACGACACGCCTCACATTTTTGAGCACTTAATTCAGACATTCTAAATCCTTAACTTGCTAATTTTTGTTTTGGTGGAAAAAGTGGTTCGTGCAACCCAAGTTCTTTGGCTTTCTCAACTAATGACATAATATCTAATTTTGAGATATCAAATAAATCATCGATTGCGTTAATGGTATAGTAAAGCGGTTGCATAATATCAATACGATACGGTGTTCTTAAAACATCAATTGGATTAAGCGGCTTTATTTGCGGCTTATCTGAATAAACATATTGCGTTTCGCCAGGGCTCGACAAAATACCACCACCGTATATGCGTAAACCATCTTCCGTTTGCATTAAGCCAAATTCAACTGTAAACCAATAAAGGCGAGCTAAATATACGCGATCTTTTTTCTCAGCAGCAAGGCCGAGTTGACCATACTTATGTGTGAACTCAGCAAATGCTGGGTTTGTTAGCATTGCACAATGGCCAAAAATTTCATGGAAAATATCTGGTTCTTGTAAATAATCGAACTCTTCTCGAGTACGAATAAATGTCGCTACAGGAAACTTTTTGTTCGCGAGTAAACGGAAAAACTCATCAAAGTCAATCAAAGCAGGCACAGGCGCACACTCCCACCCGGTCGTCGCGCGTAAAACTTTGCTCACTTCTTCCAATTGCGGAATGCGATCCAATGGTAGATTAATTTTCTCAAGGCCAGCCATGTATTCATCACACGCTTTACCTTCAATACACGCCAATTGACGCTCAATGAGTTCTGACCAAACTTGGTTTTCTTCGTCACTCCAATTGATCACACCTTGTTCATTAGGTGTTTTTGAAATGTATTTACTTTGCTTTGCCATACGGCACCTTATCTCGTAATTTCTGTCACACCGAATTCTAATTGCATGACTTCAATGGTCATGCATCGATGCTAGATTGTTAATTTCATCATATTTAAAACTGAGACAAAGTGTAATAGTGAGCGGGACATTGGATATGTCACTGCGCCCTCATTTTGTACATAAAATAATACAAGATAGTAAACAACAATTTACAAGTTCACATATATGCATTTATGAGACAGCAAAGTGTAAAGAATAAATTACTCACTTTTCAGATGGTAATCTTTATTCCATTAAAAAAGCTGCAACTTGTTAACGAGTTGCAGCTTTTTTGTATCACATGGGCTGAATTTGGCAGGTCTAAATTCGATTAAATGCCTGCTCGAGATCATTAATAATATCTTGTTTATCTTCCAAACCAACTGAAATTCGTACTAATCCGTCTGAAATACCCGCTGCCAATCTTTCTTCTTGTGTATAAGGCGAATGTGTCATCGACGCAGGGTGCTGGATCAGGGTTTCAGCATCACCTAAGCTTACCGCAAGGGTGCACAGTTCAGTTGCATTAATAAAATCGACACCTTGTTGCAAAGTACCTTTGAGTTCAAATGCAATCACCCCCCCGCCAGATTTCATTTGGTTGCCAATAAACTTATTACCAGAATGCGACGCAAGACCTGGATAATAGACTTTTTCAACTTTTTCGTGAGACTCTAGGTATTCAGCAATTGCTTGAGCATTTGAGCAGTGGCGGTCCATGCGTACACTGAGTGTTTTCATACCTCGAATAATCAGCCACGCGTCATGTGGGCTCATCGTCGCGCCGATATCTTTAAGTACTGTTAGCTTGATAATCTCAATATTTTCTTTCGTCGAACAGATTAACCCCGCAACAACGTCGCCATGTCCGTTAAGGTATTTAGTCGCACTGTGCAGGACAATATCAATACCAAAATGCTTTGGCTTTTGCAGCAACGGCGTCATAAAGGTATTGTCTATAACAGAAATCAATTGATGCTGCTTAGCAAATTGACCAATAAACGCCAAATCTAATACAACCAAATTAGGGTTTATGGGTGTTTCTGCAAAAACCATCTTACTATTTGGTTGCAGTGCATCATGCACCTCTTGATGGTTTTCCATATCAACAAATGTCACTTCAATACCAAATTTTGGCAGCATATGTGCAAAAAATGCGAAGGTACATCCGTACACCGCTTTTGAGGCTATTAAATGATCGCCCTTTTCAAGGAAAGATAACACGGATGCAGACACAGCGCCCATACCCGTTGCAGTCGCTGCACCATCTTCCATCTCTTCCAACTGTGCAATTTTTTGTTCCAGCTCGCGCGTAGTTGGGTTACCCAATCGCGAATAGATATAGCCAGTTTCATCACCTGCAAAACGAGCAGCGCCTTGCTCTGCGTTCTCAAATACAAATGTTGAAGATTGATAAATTGGTGTGCTGAGTGGACCAAATCCGTGCCCTAGTTGCTTACCGCCATGGATACATAAACTGTTATCATTTAATTTGTGCGTCATAATGTTTACTTCAGTTACTTTTTATTTACCGATATAAGTAAACCACTTTCACAACGACAGCAAGCAAGCCAGATGGACGGAAGTCTATAATTGTATACAAACAAGGTTTAATCTGTACACCTAAGTTGTCATTGGCCTTTGGTTACAACCATTTTGAACAGGGACTTGGTGGTTTCAGCTAATAAGTTACGTTTGTTTTCAAGTTTTGGTAACGGTCGAGTCACTTCCATTGCTTTGTAACCAATTCGCGCGGTTAATACGCCAACACTTACGCCTTGCGCTGCACGCATCGATAGTTTGCCAGCAACCTCTGCACTCATCGCAGTAGTAGCAAAGTCGGTCATTAATTCAGAGGCACCAGCAAACAAAATTTGCTTCACTAAGCTACGATATAAACGAATTCGACTCATATACCCAAGTGGAACGCCATAGAGTTCAGCTAAACGCTCAATCATTTTGCTGCCACGCCACAGTACGGCAATCATATCAACCAAGGCAACAGGGCTTACGGCCACAAGCAGCCCTGATTCTAAGGCAAACTTATTAATGATTTGCTTCGCCTCTTCATCTTTATCGCTGAGAATCATTTTTTCATACAGCAACATGACTTCTTTATCGCTATGGTGATCATCAAGTGATGCTTCAAAGGCGCCAAATTTAGCTGACGGGCTCATGTTGTTGACATGAGATAACCACACTTTTGCCTCACCGATTTGTTCTGAGTTCAATAGTCGCAATGCGCTGGCGCGATTCACTTGGTGGCGCTTTAGCCGGCGTAACAATCGGTATTCTTTTAGAACGATACGACCCGCCAACAAACAACCCGTGCCTATAACGATAGAGTAAAGCGATCCCAGCACAATTGACGTGGAAAAACTTGCATAGATTGTAAGTGCTAATTCAGTAAAAATTAACACTAGTAAACTAATAGAAAAGACACGTCTAACTAAATTTGAACGGCGTGGTTTCAGTGGCGCTTCAATACTTTGCTCAAGGGAGTCCGACTTTGTGTGCTCAACCACTAGAGCATCGATGACACCTTGTTCTACCGATGGTTGATGTGTATCTGAATCAAGCTCTTCGCTGGTATCAAACGTTTCAATTACACGTCCTGTACGATATGTTTTATCTGTCACTGCAACTTATCTCCCAGTAAAAATTCCATTACATGATCTAATCGAATATGCCTCAATTGATCATTTTCATTCGGATAAGGATAAAATTCCGGAAACACAAACCCAGATTCAGGCCAACGTTCTGCTTTGATTGGTCTCATCGGTGGCTGCGTAGGTAAATAGGTAATAAAATCGCCACTTTTAATTTCTCGACCATAGATACAATTGAGCTTCTCGCCATCTTGCATAACGGATACATTCTTGGTGGCACAAACTGAACTCATCGCCATTGTTTCAACTTTAACGCCGGCAAAATGTAAGTCATTTTTAGCCTCTTTTACTAAGTTGCTTAACAACAATGCGAGATCCTTATGGTGCTCAACACTCACATGGTCCGACTTATTTGCAGCAAAGAGTAGTCTGTCAATATTCGGTGAGAATAAGCGCTTAAGAAAGCCTGATTGGCCGTAATCAAAATAACTGAGCAATTCAGCAATAACACGGTTTTGTTCGTTTAAGACAACCGGCCCACCGTGTAACGCATTGAGTAAGTCCACCAATATAATTTGTCGATCAAAGTCGCAAAAATAGGTTTTGTAAAATGGCTTAATCACTGTGTTTTGATAACTTGAGAATCGCTCTATCAGTTGGCCTAAATTGGTATTCTCAATGTCATTATTTTGTTCAGTTTGCGTTGTTGGGAAAAACAAGGTGACGGGGGCGTCTTCTAAATCTGCCGGCATCAATAAGCGACCGGGTTGCAACTCGGTCAACTTCAACTCATTCTTAAAATAAAGTAACAAGGATTTATATTCGTGCGCGAGCTGTTTTAATGCACTTTCGTCAACACTTGCTGTCCACTCAAATTCAGCTAGTTTTTTAATAAATGGCGCAGCAGCAGATTTACGTGGTTCGCTTGTCAATAACTCAAGCTGTTTTTTCGACCAGCTAAAGTAATCTTGTTCGAGCATAGGCAAATCTAAAAGCCATTCACCTGGGTAGTCAATTAAGTCGACGATTAGAGTCGAGGTGTCATTTAGCTTTGCTCTTATTCCCGAATCTGGTCGATACTTTATCGCCAGCCGCAGCGTATTTAAACGCTCAGTTGAATTTGGCCATGCTGGCTCGCTTTGTGTCAAACTCGAAAGCGAGTCTTGAAATGCGAACGTCGGTATCGATAAATTTTGCTGTGGAACAATTTTCGCAGCAATAAAACGGTCACTTTGAACAACATCAAAAAATGGCAGTGATCTATCGCTGGCATTTGTCAATTGATTGACAAGTGAAGTAATAAATGCGGTTTTTCCGCTGCGGCTTAACCCAGTGACAGCCAGTTTAATATGTTGATCAAGGGAGCGATGAAGCGCTTTTTCTGCTTTGTCGCGGCATAGGTTTAAAAATGATGAGGTGTTGATAATTAAAGCCCTAACAAAATAAAAATAACGCCATAAAACTAATTTTATGGCGTTATAAACTCAAACTACAATTTGTTAATTTCATTACTAACCGTGAACTCTGGTGATGTCACATATTTTTCCATAGTTTGAATACGTCCATCAATGCGGTCCATTTGCTCTTTTAAGTCATGCAACGCACGTCTTGGTGGTTCACCGGCTTGCCAAACTTTAAATTTAACTTCAACCGCTTTCTCATCATCAGACTGTTGAACCGGCTCGTGTTGCGCTTTATTCGCTTGCTTAGGTTTTTTGTCTAATATAAACCAGCAAGCTATATAAGCGACAACAAAGAAAGGACCACCTGTTAACAATACCGCAGAAATAAAGATGATACGAACAAGCCACAATTCCATCGAAAAATAGTCGCTTAATCCTGCGCATACCCCAGCAATTTTCCCTCTTACTGGATCTCTGTATAATTCGCGTTTTGACCGACTCATACTTTATTCCTCCACTGTGGCGCCTCCGCGTCCAAAATAGACTCGAGAGTTTGAACTCTTTCTGCCATTTTTTCTGCTTTGTTAGCTAACTCTACCAATTGACGATGCTCGTGTTCACTGAGCCCTTGACTGACTTGTTTTTTACTACGGTAATGTAAAATCAGCCATAAAGGTGCAATGAAAATCATAAAAACCATCAATGGTGCGATGAAAAATTCAAACCCGTTCATATTAGACCTCCTGCGTCCCTGATTATTATGTTACTTAGACTCTTTCGCCATTTTTTCTTTTAACGCTGCAAGTTCGTCATCGACTTTGTCTTCCTGTTGCAGGTCGGCAATTTCATCGCTCAGCGATTTAGTACCCAGGTCATATGATTCGACTTGCGATTCTAGACCATCAATTTTGTTTTCGTAACGCTCAAAGCGAGACAGCGCATCATCTACTTTAGATGTATTTAATGCCTTTTTCACATCAAGACGTGATTCAGCCGAACGTTGACGAAGGACAATCGCTTTTTGTCGTGCTTTTGCATCTGCCAATTTATCTTGTAATGCAGCAACTTCATTTTGAAGTTTTTCAATATGCTGCTCTACATGTGCAAGCTCTGTTTCTACTGCTGTCGCCGCTTCGCTTGACTTTTTCTTTTCAACTAATGCTGCACGAGCCAAATCTTCGCGATCTTTGCTTAATGCAAGCTCCGCTTTTTCTTGCCACATTGCAACTTGTTCATTCAATTTTTCAACGCGTCGTGCCAATTCCTTTTTCTCTGCGATGGTACGTGCTGATGTAGAACGTACTTCAACCAATGTGTCTTCCATTTCCTGAATGATCAGACGCACCATTTTTTCTGGGTCTTCCGCCTTATCTAACAGCGAATTGATATTCGAATTAACGATATCTGCAAATCTTGAAAAAATTCCCATAATTCAATCCTCTTTATAACTACAAACAAATTTAAGTTACTTAAACTTAATCAAAATGCTTGCCAACTTTGAAAATAAATTTAACATATTGAATTAACTAATAAAATAATAGAAAGCAATAATTCTTTAAGTTCATTCAAAAATGAAATAAACTACATATTAGCCAATTTGACTAAGAGTTAGGGAACATGAGCCAATTTAACCAACAAGATAATTTACTTGGCCAATCAAATCGCTTTTTAGAAGTATTAGAACATGTCTCACAAGTAGCGCAACTTAATAAACCTGTTCTAATCATCGGCGAACGCGGAACCGGTAAAGAGCTGATTGCGGCGCGTTTGCATTATCTATCGCAAAGGTGGGACCAAAACTATATAAAGTTAAATTGTGCCGCGCTCAATGAGAACTTACTCGAAAGCGAGCTCTTTGGTCATGAATCAGGGGCGTTTACCGGCGCTGGCAAGCGTCATGAAGGTCGTTTTGAACGTGCTGATGGCGGAACCCTCTTTTTAGATGAACTCGCCAATACATCGGGGTTAATTCAAGAAAAGCTGCTACGTGTTATCGAATATGGTGAGTTTGAACGTGTCGGCGGTAAATCGACAGTCAAAGTCAATACGCGACTTATTTGTGCTACTAACGAAGACTTACCTTATTTAGCAGAAATCGGTGAGTTTAGAAGTGACTTACTCGATCGCCTCGCATTTGACGTTATCACCTTACCACCACTTAGAGAACGCCAAGAAGATATTTTAATGCTAGCCGAACACTTCGCAATCAATATGGCAAGAGACCTCGAGTGGGAACTATTTAGCGGTTTTACCCGCACTGCCCAACAACAATTGCTAGACTATGCGTGGCCCGGTAATATTCGTGAACTTAAAAACGTCGTCGAACGCAGTGTTTATCGCAGTGCAAACCCACATGTGCCAGTACATAATATCGTCTTAGATCCGTTTGAAAGCCCATTTAGACCAAAGAGACGCGTCAAAACTCATGATCGAAAAAGCACAGAAGAAGCAAACGTTGCTGAATCAGCGAGCCACACAGCCGAGGCTCCTGCCTCGGTTACAGCCGTTGCGACTTTTCCTTGTGACTTGAAAGCCCTTTCAAATGAATATGAAATTAAATTAATTAATGACGCCCTCAAGTTTAGTCAATATAATCAACGACGCACCGCTGACGCATTAGGACTGACCTATCATCAGCTGCGAGGCTATCTTAAAAAATATAATTTACTCGAGACCAACTCGAAAGAATCTGAGGCAAGCTAAATGCGGACTTTAAGTATGCTATGTGTCTTGTTTACACTGTTAGCATGCTCTCCAGCAGAGCGTAAAGCGGGTAATTTAGGTTTAGTGTACTGCGCTGAAGCTAATCCAGCCTCGTTTAATCCACAAATAACTACAACAGGGTCAACCGTCGATCTTATTTCGGCGCAACTGTACAATCGATTACTGTCAATTGACCCAGTAAGTGGTGAGTTTAAACCGGAACTCGCAACCAGTTGGCAGACTTCCGACGACGGTAAAAAAATCACATTTACCCTGCGTAAAGATGTGTTGTTTCACAACACTGATTACTTTACGCCGACACGCGCGTTTAATGCCGACGATGTTATTTTTACCTTTACACGACTATTTGATGTTTATAATCCATTCCACTTTGTCAGTGAAGGCAACTACCCCTATTTTCAAAGTACAGGCCTCGATCAATTATTTCGTTCGGTTGAAAAAGTCGATGACTATCAAGTTACCTTTGAACTGTTTAATGCAGATAGCAGCTTTTTGTCGAATATGGCAACAGACTTTGCGGTCATTTTATCAGAAGAATATGCACAAAAATTATTGAACAATGATAACCTAGAGCAGATTGATGTGAAGCCCGTCGGTACAGGCCCATATCAATTTAAACAATTTCAACGAGATGTTATGGTGCGATATTATCGCAACGAAAACTATTGGCAACATCCGGTTGCACTAAAACAACTCGTTTTTGATATCACGCCAGATAGTAATACCCGTATCGCTAAACTACTCACCAAAGAATGCGATATTGCTGCCTACCCAAGTAACGCACAAATTCCAGTACTTGAAGCCCGCGAGGATCTCGAGGTCGAAATGCTAGCAAACCTAAATGTAGGCTATTGGGCATTCAATACACAAAAACCACCATTTGATAACGTTGCTGTACGTCGCGCATTAGCACACGCCATCGACCGCAACAAAATCATGCAAGCCGTTTACTTTGGCAACGCGACCGCTGCGCATTCGATTTTGCCACCCGATTCATGGGCGTATCAAGCCCAACCAAATTTTCCGACCTATAATCCGGTACTGGCAAAAACATTACTTGAGCAAGCTGGTTTTGAAGATGGCTTTACGATGAATATTTGGGCCATGCCAGTTAGCCGTATTTATAATCCCAATGCACGAAAAATGGCAAAGCTCATTCAAAGCGACCTCAAAAAAGTGGGTATCACGGTCAATATCATTGAATACGAGTGGAACACGTTTTTAGATAAACTAACACTTCACCAACATGACTCAGTGCTTATCGGCTGGGCCGCTGACTCACCCGATCCCGTCAATTTTCTGAGTCCTATTTTAAGTTGCGCTGCGGTTTTTAGTGGTAAAAACCCATCAAATTGGTGTAATTCTGAATTTGATTTAGTCTTGACCCAAGCAATAGACACAAATTCAATAGAGCAACGAAAAGAGCATTATTACACGGCACAACAAATGATCAGTCAGCAATTACCGCTTTTACCCATTGCACACGGACTAAGATTACAAGCGAAAAGTAATCAGGTTAGTGGGATTAACATTCCTCCGTTTGGCGGCGTGCAATTAGCCAATGCAAGGAAAGAGTAATGTTACGCCAGTATTTAGTGAGAAGACTTACTCTTTTATTTTTTATGGTTTTATTGCTCAGCCTGTTCACCTTTACACTAAGCTATTTATTCCCAGGCGATGTGAGTACTAACTTAAGTGGTATTGACAGCGCAGGATTTAATGCCAATGACCAAATAACCGAAAAGTATAAACTTAATGAAAATTACTTATTACAGTATTTTGCCTTTATTCAACATATTGTAAATGGTGACTGGGGGCTGTCGTTAGCATCAGGCCAACCGGTTTTTGAGCATGTTAAAACGCTATTTCCCGCAACTGTTGAGCTCGCTTTATATGCCCTTTTAATATCAATATTAATAGGCATCCCGACCGGGGTTATCGCCGCAGCATACCATAAAAAATGGCAAGACCACGTCATATATACGGTGACATTATTTGCTTATTCAACACCGGTCTTTTGGCTCGCTTTGATATTAATAATGGCGTTTTGTTTGCAGCTGGGTCTGCTACCGATGTCAGGTCGAATTAGTTTGCTATTTGAAGTCGAACATCAAACGGGCTTTTTGCTAATTGATATTCTGCTATCAAACAACACCTATAAGCAGGCAGCATTGATCGACGCATTTCATCATTTACTGCTGCCATCAATAGTACTTGCCACCTACCCGACCGCCGTACTTGTTCGCTTTACAAAAGATGCCATGTTGGATGTGCTAGATAAAAGCTATATTAAATCAGCGCGGGCAAAAGGTCTCAACCATTCACAAATTATCTTTCATCATGCACTTCGTAACGCGCTGCTTCCGGTTATATCACAAATCGGACTCCAGTTTAGTACCTTGATTACACTTGCTATGATTACAGAAGTTATTTTTTCATGGCCTGGCATCGGAGCGTGGTTAATAAACAGTATCTACCAACGTGACTTCCCCGCGATTATGGGTGGATTATTAACCGTATCACTGTTTGTTATAATCGCAACTATGATTGCAGATATACTCAACACCATACTTGACCCCGTAAGTAGGAACCGCTCGCATGGCCAAGTTTAAATTATTCAATGAAGATGCTAACAAATCACCGTTAAAACACCTTTGGCGTCACTTTAAGTCAAATCACAGCGCGTTAGTAGGCCTTTGGGTATTTTTACTATTAGCGATACTGGCCATTAGTGCCCCTTTAATTGCGCCTTACGGGGTTAATGAACAAAATGCGCAAGCACTGATTTTGCCCCCCTCATGGGATGATGCAGGTCAAGTCGAGTTTATTTTAGGTACTGACGGGTTAGGCCGTGATTTGTTGTCTCGATTAATGAACGGTGCTACAAGTACCTTCGGCCTCGCTATTCTTGCGGCATTATTAACCACAGCAATTGGGGTTGTATTAGGCGTTTTTGCAGGTCTTACCCGCGGCGTTAAATCAAGTGTGCTTAATCACCTACTCGATATTACCCTCGCAATTCCGAGCTTATTACTCGCAATTGTGATTGTTGCAATCCTTGGACCTGGTTTAATGAATACGGTGTGGGCAATTATCTTCGCCTTATTACCTCAGTATATCCACTCCGTTCGAAACTTAGTTGCTCAAGAGTTAAGCAAAGACTATATTGTTGCCCAACGACTCGATGGTGCAAATAAGTGGCAAATACTCAAAACTGGAATTTTGCCGAATATTTATGAGCATATTGTCGTCATTTTTACCATGTCACTATCTACAGCTGTACTCGATATTGCAGCACTTGGCTTTTTGCAATTAGGCGCTCAAGCACCTACCGCAGAATGGGGCGCTATTCTCGCTGAAAACCTCAGTCTAATCTATCTCGCGCCTTGGACCGTCGCATTGCCGGGTATTCTATTATTCATCGCAATACTATCTACAAACCTTGTTGGTGATGGTTTACGTCACGCACTTCAAAAACGAAGGGCCAGCTAATGCATTTACTCGATATTCGAAATCTAACGATTGAACTCAATACCGGCGACCACGTAATACGTGCGGTTGATAAAGTGAATCTAAGCCTCAAAGAAGGCGAAGTACACGCGCTTGTAGGGGAATCAGGATCGGGTAAAAGCTTAATTGCAAAGGCGCTCATGGGTGTACTTAACGAGCGTTGGCAAGTGACGGCTGATCGCATTCATTGGCAAGGCGTTGACCTAATGCGCTTGCCGCCAGAAAAACGCCGCAAGCTCATTGGCAAAGAAATAGCCATGATTTATCAAGAACCCAGTTCATGCTTAGATCCAACGGCAAAGATTTTCGAACAAATTGCCGAAAGTATTCCTGAACAAGGACTCAGTGGCTACTTTTGGCAGCGAAAAAAACAACGTAAGCAACGCGCAACAGCGTTATTGCATAAAGTTGGTATTAAACGCCATACAAAAGTTCTCGATAGCTATCCACACGAGCTCTCTGAAGGTGTTTGTCAAAAAGTGATGATAGCAATGGCCATTGCTCGCTCGCCTAAACTGCTAATTGCAGATGAACCAACAACTGCGCTAGAAAGTACCACTCGCGCTCAAATTTTTCGATTGTTAAAAAGCCTTAACCAACTTAAGAGTATGTCAATTTTGATGATCAGCCATGAACTCGCTGAACTTAATGATTGGACACATGGCTTACATGTTTTGTATTGCGGCCAAATGGTCGAAGCTGGACCATCTAAAAAGGTTTTCGGCTCACCAAAACATCCATATACACAAGCGCTGATAAAAAGCTCTCCTGAGCACAATGTCGCACTTGAACACAAGAGTGAGTTATACGCATTAAAAGGTACAATACCAACGTTACAACACCTGCCTATTGGGTGCAGATTAGGCCCGCGTTGTCCTCAAGCGCAAAAGGACTGTGTCGCAACACCACAAGCGAATGATTTTCACGGGCATACTGTCGCCTGTCATTTTCCTCTTTCACAAAAATAGGGTTTTAAATGCAACCGATATTGAAAGTTCAAGCGTTAAACAAACAATATAAAACCCGAGACGGGCTCTTTAGAAGTCGCTTTTTTAGTGCACTCGAAAACGTTTCTTTTTGTTTAAATAAGGGTGAAACCTTAGCCGTTATTGGTGAAACTGGTTCAGGTAAAAGTACGTTAGGCAGAATACTGGCAGGCGCTGAAGCCTCTGACCGTGGCCAAATATTATTACAAGGTCAGATTATTGAAGATGATGGTAAACGTATAGTTCACTCCAAAGAGCTGCGCTTGATTTTTCAAGACCCAATGAAGTCTCTCAACCCGAGTTTAACCATCGAAAAAATTTTGAGTGAGATACTTGAGTTAAATACCCAACTAAATGAACAACAACGAAGAGACAAGATTAACGAAACCTTGCTAACGGTCGGTTTACTTGCCGAGCACCGCAACTACTATGCACATATGTTTTCAGGTGGTCAAATTCAACGTGTCGCCCTTGCCAGAGCCATTATTCTTGATCCGCTTGTGTTGATACTCGACGAAGCGCTTTCTTCGCTCGATCCCTCAGTACGGGCGCAAACTGTCAACCTTTTGCTCTCATTACAAAGAAAAATAGGCCTCAGTTATGTACTTATCACAAATCATCTATCTTTAGTTCGCCATATGAGTGATTCACTGCTTATTCTTGACCAAGGCAAAGCAATCGAATATGGCAAAACCAGTGAGCTATTTTCGTGTGCCCAATCAAAGCAAGGACAGCGACTACTTAGCTGTTAAAGCAATTGTTTTACCAATTAAGGTAATTAGTACTCAATTCGAATAATAAAAAAGGCCACAAATGTGGCCTTTATATTTAGCAGTGACTTGTCTTACAACGCCTCACTTTTAATCTAGATTAAAGCTCAGACTCAACTGGCGCTACTGCCGCGCTATTGATATCAGCATTAGCTTTTAATGCTTCAACAAACGCGGTAAAGCTTTTACCAATTTGTTGACGTGCAATACTTTGTTTTGCTTGCTCATCAAGCGCTTTTTCTGGCGCATCATACACTTTATTAAGCGCGATAATGCTTGCGTCGCCATTATTTAAGGTAACTAGCTTAGTCACCGGCTTGTCTGTCGGTTTAGCAAGCTTAAACGTCGCTTGAACAACTTCATATGATGGCGTAAACCCTTTACGAGTCATACCTGTTGCTGGTGCTACAGTTAAACCTTCAGCCTCGGCAAGTGTCGCTAAGCTCTCACCCGCAGTTACTTTTTCGTAGAGTGCATCCGCTTTTTCCTTCGCAAGTTCGCCCGCTTTCTCATTGGTTAGCGTTGTTGTGATACTAGCTGAAACTTCCTCTAACGGTTTAACAGCCGCTGCCACATGCTCTTTTACGCGCACAAAGATAATATGCTCATTACCTAATTCAATTAGTTCTGAGTTAACGCCATCTTCAAGTAATTCAGCTGAAAACGCAGCAGTCAGTACCTTCGGGTTGTTGACTGGTGCCGGCGCATTGTTGCGAGAAAATAGCGCAGTTGATTTAACCTCAACGCCTGCAGCTTCAGCTGCTTCTGCCAACGAATCAGCAACTTCAAATGCCAAATCAGTGACTTCAGTTTGAAGTTCATAATACTGATCCAGCTTTTGCTCCATCGCTAACTTTTCTTTAATTTCTTCTTTTACGTCTGCTAATGGCTTCGTCTGCTCAGTAACTAAATCGGTTAATTGGATAATGTGGTAGCCAAATTCAGATTGAACAACTTCTGAAATATCACCTTTCGCAGCTAGCGCAAAAGCCGCCTCTTCAAAAGCAGGATCCATCATATCGCGGTCAATCCACTCAAGATCACCACCAAGTTCTGCACTTACAACATCGTCTGACTTTTCTGATGCCACTTTAGCAAACTCCGCGCCACCTTTTAATTCCATTAAGATACTGTCAGCTTTCGCTTTTGCAGCGGCATCGTCTTCTAGATTTTCGATCAAGATATGCGATACACGACGGCGCTCCGGCTCTAAATACAATGCTTTATTTTCATCATAGTTTGCTGCGATATCGGCGTCGCTGATTGGTGTTGATAGCGCAAGGTCAGCAGCCTTGAATTCAAGGTACTCTAAGCTAATTTGTTCTGGTGCCATAAACTTAGCTTGATTTAAAGTGTAGTAATCATTGCGTTGCTCATCACTAATAGTTACTTGTGATTTAAATTGCTCAGCCGTAATGGTAAGTACATCAGCGTCACGCAATTGATTTTCTAACTTAGTCACAGCCGCTAACTCATTATCCAAAGTAAAGTCAGTCGCAGTCAATGCGCCAACTAATTGGTTACGAGTCATTTCAGCACGCAGATAATCTCTAAATGAATCAGGTGAATAATTCATTTGACGAATAACTTGAAGGTAACGGTCGTTGTTAAACTGGCCACCGACTTGGAAATAAGAAATATTACGTATTTCTTCTTTCAATGCTTCGTCACTTACACGCAAACCTAATTCAGACGCTAATTGGTTTTGTAATTCTTGTTGTACTAACCTATCGACGACCGATTGACGTAATTGCGCCATGTAACTCGGGTCCGAAGCGATTTGACTAAAATATTCACCAAACTGTTGTTCTAAGCGAGCACGTTCATTTTCGTACGCACGGGCGAAGCTCAATTGGCTAATTTCTTTACCATTTACCGTTGCAATTGGTTGTTCAGTCGTTTGACCTAAGTAACTACCAATACCGGCAAGAGCAAAGGACAAAATCACTAAGGTCAAAATAACTTTTGCAGTTACACCTTGTGAACCTTCTCTAATTCTCTCTAGCATTGTTTCTATCTCATTATTCCGTTAGGTGCTGAGTTGTTATTATGGCTCTAAGAGCGTCACCTAATACAACAAATATCTGCCTATTAGCGAGTAACTCAGTCAGTTAACTTGGTAATTATCCAAGTTCTATAAATGTAAAAAGCGCATCTTAACAGATGCGCCTTTTTACTTGAAGAACTAACTTAGGCGTAATTTCAATTTAATCTTATTACTCACCTGAGTCTCCGTTCTTCTATGCGTTAACTACTAAATTAGTTAACTGCGTCTTTTAGAGCTTTACCTGCTTTAAAAGAAGGAATTGTTGCAGCTGCAATTTCAATTGCTTCGCCTGTTTGTGGGTTGCGGCCAGTACGTGCTGCACGCTCACGAACTGAAAAAGTACCAAAACCTACAAGCGCTACAGAATCACCCTCTTTTAGTGCATTTGTTACGCCTTCAATGAATGAATCTAACGCACGGCCCGCTGCCGCTTTTGAAATGTCTGCGCCTGTTGCAATTTGATCAACTAGTTGAGATTTATTCACAATATCATCCCCTTACATTGTTATTATTTAATGTGGTTTATTTATTTTAACCACACTTAAGTCAAATTAGATAAGGCACAAAACTGTGGCTTTCTAATGTTATAATTCTTTCTAGCCTAGGCTGTATAAGGGCTAGGCTTAAAACCAGTGCTTAACTTAGCACAGAGAATTTATTTGAAAAGCCCTTTACAGCACTTTTTTTTACTTTTTGTCTATTTTTTTGTCTATTCGACCAAAAAACTTTCCACAGGCTCTGCCAAAGCGAGGTTTAGCACCTCATCAATTGACTTAACCGGGTGAATTGACAAGCCATCAATCACGTTATCAGGGATCTCTTTTAAGTCGCGTTCATTATCTTTTGGTATGACAACTGTCTTAATACCGCCGCGATGTGCAGCCAATAATTTCTCTTTCAAGCCACCAATTGGCAATACTTCACCGCGCAGGGTTATCTCTCCGGTCATCGCAACATCTGATTTAACAGGATTACCTGTTAAACTCGATACTAAACACGTTACCATTGCAATACCCGCACTTGGACCATCTTTTGGAGTTGCACCTTCTGGTACGTGAATATGGATATCTCGCTTTTCATTAAAGTCATCATTGATGCGCAACGTCTCTGTGCGACTTCGCACAACCGTCAATGCTGCTTGAATCGACTCTTGCATTACATCACCAAGTGACCCAGTATAGTTTAACTTGCCTTTACCGGGCACCGCAGCACATTCAATCGTCAGTAAATCGCCACCGACTTCAGTCCACGCGAGCCCAGTAACTTGGCCTATCGTGTCATTGTTTTCTGCTTTACCGTAATCGTGACGTTGCACGCCTAAGAACTCTTCTAAATTGTCTTGGTTAATAACAACCTTTTTTAAACCTTTATCGAGCAGGATATTTTTAACCGCTTTGCGACACAGTTTTGAGATTTCTCGCTCTAGACTACGCACACCCGCTTCGCGTGTATAGTAGCGAACAATACCAATAATCGCGCTATCTTCGATTTGAATCTCAGAATCTTTCAAACCATTTCGCTTAATTTGCTTCGGGATCAAATGGCGTATTGCAATGTTAAGTTTTTCGTCTTCGGTATAGCCTGATAAACGAATAACCTCCATTCGATCAAGCAGTGGCCCTGGAATATTAAAGCTATTAGACGTTGCCACGAACATAACATCCGATAAATCGTAATCAACTTCAAGATAGTGATCATTAAAGCTCGTGTTTTGTTCTGGGTCGAGCACTTCGAGTAATGCAGACGCTGGATCGCCGCGCATATCCGACGACATTTTATCTATTTCATCAAGTAAGAATAGCGGATTTTTAACCCCGACTTTTGACATGTTCTGTACGATTTTTCCTGGCATAGAGCCAATATACGTACGGCGATGCCCTCTAATTTCAGCCTCATCGCGCACGCCGCCTAATGCCATACGCACGTATTTTCGGCCGGTAGAACGAGCTATCGACTGACCAAGTGATGTTTTACCGACACCAGGAGGGCCGACTAAGCATAAAATTGGACCTTTCAATTTGTTGATGCGCTGTTGCACCGCTAGGTACTCAATAATACGTTCTTTAACTTTCTCTAAGCCATAGTGATCTGCATCGAGTATTTCTTGGGCTTTAGCTAAATCTTTCTTAACTTTAGAACGCTTTTTCCAAGGAACGCCGATCATCCAGTCAATGTATGAACGCACTACAGTCGCTTCAGCAGACATCGGCGACATCATTTTAAGTTTATTGAGTTCCGACTTCGCCTTTTCTGTCGCGTCTGCCGGCATGGCCGCATCATCAATTTTTTTAGCGAGCCCCTCAAATTCATCTGGAACATCGTCAAGCTCACCAAGTTCTTTTTGAATAGCTTTCATTTGCTCATTCAAATAGTATTCGCGTTGACTTTTTTCCATTTGCTTTTTAACACGCGAACGGATTTTCTTTTCGACTTGAAGTAAATCGATTTCACCTTCCATCAGCGCCATTAAATACTCGAGACGCTCTGTGACGTCGGCAATCTCAAGCACCTTTTGTTTTTCAGCTACTTTTAGCGGCATATGCGCAGCCATGGTATCGGCTAAACGCGCTGGCTCTTCAATCCCTTGAACCGAACTTAAGACTTCAGGCGCAATTTTCTTATTCAACTTAACATAGCCTTCAAACTGGCTTATAGCGCTGCGCATAAAAATGTCTTGTTCTTGCTCAGGTAAGTTTACCGCTGGAATAAAGGCCGCATTTGCCACAAAAAACTCATCGGTTTGCGTAAACTCTTCAACGCGAGCACGCTGTGTTCCTTCGACAAGTACTTTAACCGTGCCATCAGGCAACTTGAGCAGCTGTAAAATCGTTGCAATTGTGCCTATCTCAAAAATTTCATCTGACGACGGCTCATCAACACCCGCATCTTTTTGGGCAACCAAGAAAACCTGCTTATCATTTTCCATCGCTGCTTCAAGGCACTTAATTGATTTTTCTCTGCCAACGAAAAGCGGAATCACCATATGCGGATAAACAACCACATCTCGTAAAGCAAGCACTGGAATTTCAATTATATCGGTACGTTCAAGGGTCATTATTATTCTCTTGGTACGTTTAAAAATTAAGACTATAGCTGAATATGGGGATAAAAGTTTAAGACTTCAATGGTTTTATAAAAAAAGGAGCCAAAAGGCTCCTTTTTGTTCAAATAAACATCAACTCACTCTGACGCAGCTTTATCGTGCGTATTTGTTTCATAGATTAATATTGGATCTGACTCACCTTTAATTACGGTTTCATCAATCACAACTTTTGCTACATCTTCCATCGAAGGCAACTCATACATGGTATCTAACAATACACCTTCTACGATTGAGCGCAGACCGCGCGCACCTGTTTTACGCTCCATCGCTTTATGCGCGATAGCCGCAAGTGCATCTTGACGGAATTCCAAATCAACGTCTTCCATTTGGAATAGCGACGCGTACTGTTTCGTTAATGCGTTTTTAGGCTCATTCAAGATTTGAATCAAGGCCGCTTCATCAAGTTCAGTCAGTGTTGCAACTACTGGTAGACGCCCAATAAATTCAGGAATCAAACCATATTTAACCAGATCTTCCGGTTCAACGTCTTTAAATGTCTCGCTCAACGAACGAGATGACTCGCTTGATTTCACATCGACACCAAATCCAATACCGGTGTTTTTAGTGCTTCGCTGTTCGATTACTTTATCAAGGCCCGCAAATGCGCCACCACAGATAAACAAAATCTTAGACGTATCCACTTGCAAGAATTCTTGTTGAGGGTGCTTTCTGCCACCCTGAGGTGGAACTGAAGCAACTGTCCCTTCAATCAACTTCAATAACGCTTGTTGTACACCTTCGCCTGATACATCTCGTGTAATTGACGGATTATCTGACTTTCGTGAAATCTTATCGATTTCATCGATATATACGATTCCGCGCTGCGCTTTTTCAACGTCGTAATCACATTTTTGAAGAAGCTTTTGAATAATATTTTCAACGTCTTCACCCACATAACCTGCTTCGGTTAGTGTCGTAGCGTCAGCCATAGTAAACGGCACATCAAGTAATTTCGCCATTGTCTCAGCAAGCAATGTTTTACCACTACCAGTTGGTCCAATTAATAATATATTACTTTTACCTAATTCAACTGTGCTGTTCGCAGATTGGTTGCGTAAACGTTTATAGTGGTTATACACAGCGACTGAAAGTACTTTCTTCGCATGTTCTTGACCTATGACATAGTCATCGAGGTGATTGCGAATTTCTTTAGGTACAGGCAGTTTTTCTTGCGCGTTTCGCGTTGGAGCGATGTCTTTGATCTCTTCCCTGATGATGTCATTACACAACTCAACACATTCATCACAAATATAGACCGAAGGGCCAGCAATTAGCTTGCGTACTTCATGTTGGCTCTTACCACAGAATGAGCAATATAGTAATTTACCACTCTTTTCGCCGTCAGTACGGTTATCGGACATTAAGCTACCTCATACAATTCACTGTTCCTTAATCATTATAAATAAGGAACAGTTAAGTTAACAACTTACTTTTCTTCTCTTTGTGATAATACCGCATCTACGATGCCATATTCCACTGCTTGCTCAGCACTCATAAAGTTATCGCGATCAGTATCATTTGCAACAACTTCAATATCTTGACCTGTATGCTCAGCAAGTAATCTATTTAGTTTATCTTTAATCGACAAAATTTCTTTAGCATGTATTTCAAAGTCAGACGCCTGACCTTGGAATCCACCAAGTGGTTGATGGATCATCACACGTGCATTTGGTAAACAAAAACGTTTACCTTTGGTGCCGCCTGATAATAAAAATGCGCCCATACTCGCCGCTTGCCCCATACATACAGTGCTAATATTCGGCTTAATAAACTTCATCGTGTCATAAATCGCCATCCCAGCAGTCACTGAACCGCCCGGCGAATTTATATAAATAAAAATATCTTTTTCTGGGTTTTCCGACTCTAAGAACAATAACTGCGCTACGATCAGATTAGCCATATTATCTTCAACTTGACCAGTTAAAAATATAACACGCTCTTTTAATAAACGAGAATATATATCATATGAGCGTTCTCCCTTTGCAGTTTGTTCAACTACCATAGGAACTAACGCATTTAAAGGATCCATTGGATTATCTAACATTTGTTCTTTTTTCCTTTTGTGCACCTGTCGACTGCACGCGCTTCCCAAATAAAAATGGCTCGGTAATTTTTGCAAAAGCAAACCTTACACGAGCCATTTAAACTTTAGTGGCTGATTAAGTCAATGACTTATTGTGCCGCCTGTGGATTCATAATCTCGTCAAACGCAGTTTCAACATCAGTTACTGCTGCTTTTTCGATGATAGAATCAATTGCTTGCTCTTCTAACGCAACGTTACGCATTTGCTGCATTAGCTGTTCATTTGCTTTGTAGTATTCTACAACTTCAGTCGGATCTTCGTAAGCAGAAGCCATAGTAGCGATTAACTCTTCTACTTTAGCATCATCTACTTTAATCTCGCCCGCTTTGATTACTTCGCCTAATAGTAGACCAGTTTTCACACGAGTAACAGCTTGTTCTTGGAACAACTCAGCAGGAAGCTCAGGCATGTTCTTCGCATCACCACCGAAACGCTGTGCAGCTTGTTGACGTAATTGATCAATTTCTTGCTCAATCAATGCCTTTGGCGCGTCAATTTCGTTTGTTTCAAGTAAACCTTTGATCACTTGCTCTTTAACCTTTGCTTTAACAGCTTGGTCAAGCTCACGCGTCATGTTTTTCTTTACTTCTTCTTTTAATGCATCAACGCCGCCATCAGCAACACCAAACGTTGTTGCAAACTCATCAGTTAGCTCCGGAAGCTCTTGAACTTCAACTTTATTTACTTTAACAGTAAACTGAGCTGGCTTACCTTTTAGGTTTTCTGCGTGGTATTCTTCAGGGAAAGTAACGTCAACAACAACTTCTTCGCCTGCTTTTTTACCTACGATACCGTCTTCAAAACCAGGGATCATACGACCTTGACCCATTTCTAGTGGGAAGTTTTCAGCTTTACCGCCATCAAACTCTTCACCGTCAACAGTACCTAAGAAATCAATTGTTACACGGCTATCAGTTGCAGCAGCGTCTTCAGTTTCTGACCATGTAGCATGTTGCTTACGAAGTGTTACAAGCATGTTATCTAAGTCTTCGTCAGTTACTGTAACAACTGGCTTATCAACTGCGATTTTTTCTAAATCTTTAATTTCTACTTCTGGGTAAACTTCAAAAGTAGCAGTAAATTCTAAATCTTTACCTGCCGCTAACTCTTTTGGAGCGAAAGTTGGGCCACCCGCTGGGTTTAGTTTTTCAGCTACAACAGCTTCAATATAATTGCGCTGCATTAAATCACCAGCAACTTCTTGGCGAACAGCTGCACCGTAACGCTTGTTAATGATAGACACAGGTACTTTACCTGGACGGAAACCATCAATACGCTGAGTTTTAGATAGTTGTTGTAAGCGTTTTTTAACTTCTGAATCAATGCTCTCTGCTGGAACAGTGATTGTAACGCGGCGCTCTAGGCCTTGAGTAGTCTCTACAGAAACTTGCATGTTTTACCTCAATCTTTTTTATTTGGCGACTCTTCGCCATCCTTTACACAGCAAAAAATTAAGGATTGCTGCACAAATACCTAGCTACTAGGTGGTTCTAATTAAACAATAGACGCGGCATTATAACGCAATATTCGAGATAGTCGAGAGGCACTAAGAAATTATCATGGAAGTCAGCGTAAAAAGCGTTTTGTAGATGATTTTTAGCGAATAAAACACGCAATACTAGATAGAATTATTGAATTTATAAAGCGTAAGGAGAATAAATAATAAAGAGGTGGTCGGCGATGCAGGATTTGAACCTGCGACCCCTTGGACCCAAACCAAGTGCGCTACCAAGCTGCGCTAATCGCC
>CANLRB010000013.1 GCA_947493455.1 uncultured Pseudoalteromonas sp.
ATGGCCAAGTCTAAATTAATTGAACGCTGTACGACGGGGTCTGGAAAGTAATAGCGCATTTTTTCTCTATCACATACGTTTTTTAGATTCACATTATGGGCTGGCAGGTTGCACTGACTAGTCGTATTGGCCACATGAGCTTTTAAGTCAGCACCATGACGAACAATTTTAGTTCTGCGACGCAATAAATCGCGTGTAGCCCGCATCTCTTTGTCATAGACATAAGCAAGGGGGAAGTTACCGCCACGGATGAGCTTGGCGATTTTATAAGAATCGATTTTGTCATTTTTAGCTTTACCACCATGAATGGCTTTCATGTAAAGTGCATGACCGAGAATAAAGTCGATATTATTCGCTTCACAGAAATCAGCAACCCAGTACCAACAGTGCATACACTCTACACCAACGACAATATCGCCAAGGTAGGGTTCAAGCAGATGTAATAATGCGACGGGATCATCTTTAATTTTTTGATGAACAAGAATAAGTCCAGTATTATCAATAATACAGACGTAGAGTAATCGAGCATGTAAATCGATTCCACAATAGTATGGATGCATGTTATTGTAAAAGTTCATTGAGCTTTCTCCTATTAAGGTTGGTGCCTTTTTAGCTTAGCGAATTTCGCGATGCTAAGGAGGAGGCTCAATGATTATCAAGCCAATCAACTCGGACTAAAAAAGCTTGGCTTGGTTCGCGTTGCTCACAAGTATAGCCAAGCATTTTTAGCCCGTTATTGGGGCGTTGAGGCTGTAGAATTACTCGAAATTGAAAACGTGGCATCAAAAGTTGGTGTCTGAGATTGAAGAAACGTGCTGAATTTGCACAAACCTACCTCAGATTTCACGTAGAGACGCGATTTGAGATGTAATTTACAATAATTTTTATGACTGAAATTTCAAAAATAGAAATTCTACAGTCTCGTTATATGCAAGAAAAATCACGATGAGTAATTCTAAAATATTTAAAAAAGTGGATGAGGACATTGCAAAGTACGGATGGCATGTTCTTTCTGTGGCGTGTGAGGATTCACCGAGCTTTTCTTATACGGTAGGCTTTGAGCAAACATTAAGCCATCCAGAAATAATAATGTCTGGTCTTGGTACTGAGCTTATGCACCACCTTTTGAATGATATAGGTGAATTAATCAAAAACGGTAGTTCATTTAAGAACGGTGATTTATCTAATGAGGTAGTAAAAGGGTTTCCTGTTAAATTTATAGAGGTCAAAGATAGTGCTCTATCCGAATATCTCAGGGTTGCCAAAGCACATTATGATAACAAGGGTTTTCGTGCACTTCAGTGTGTCTGGCCCGATAAGGACGGTGTATTCCAAACTGCAAGCAATCAAGATCAAGAGGTATTAGGTAAATGCATATAACAAGCAAAGGCTGCATCGCCCTGCGGGCTGGACGGCTTCGCCGCCGCAGCTTTGGGCGTTAGATTTTAGTGAAGCCTTAAAGGAATAATTCAGGCATGAAGAATATATTAATACTTTTGTTAGTTATTTTTATAACAGGGTGTGCAACGCTGCATTCACCTATTCCAAAAGATTACGATGGCGCGACATCTTTGTTTTCAAGCTCAGAAAATAAAACTAAAGATAGTGGTACACACTTGTTTTATTTAGAGAAGGTTAATAACAAAGAAATATATAATGCTGCGATAGCTACAAGGAACTCAAGCCAAGGACAAGGCTTTCACTTAACTACAAACTTGTTGGAAACGGTAGTTCCGTCTCAAAAAGCTACATTTACTATCGTTGGCACTTCGATTTATGCAGCACCAATTCAAACATTAACGAATGATACTCTTTTGGTTAGAGGGAATATCACTTTTGTACCTGAGCGTTATACCGATTATGTTGTAAAAGGAATACTCGGCAAAGAATACTCTGCCGTTTGGGTAGAAAATAAAGAAACCGGCAAACTTGTTTCTGAAAAAATTGAGCTCAAGCAAAATTAAAATCTAACAAGCCATTACAGTAACGGGACTGTTAACAGCTTGCTCGGTTCCGCTTCGCTTCACAATTTTAGCAAGCTATTATCAGCCCCTGAATGGGGCGTTGAGGCTGTAGAATTACTCGAAATTGAAAACGTGGCATCAAAAGTAGGTGTCTGAGATTGAAAAAACGTACTGAATTTGCACAAACCTACCTCAGATTTCACGTAGAGACGCGATTTGAGATGTAATTTACAATAATTTTTATGACTGAAATTTCAAAAATAGAAATTCTACAGTCTCGTTAGATTTTTCTTCTAGAATGGAGTTCTTTTGAAAAGGTTTTTATTTATTTTCGGATTGCTTAGTCCTTCGGTTTGTTTCGCAAATGGCGGTCTCCCGATAATATGGATGCTAAACACTTACGCTCTTTTGGTTGGAATAGTTTTTGTATTTTTCATTGAGCGAGCTTACCTAAAAAAACTTGTAAGACCTGAGCACCACTCTCATCTGAGTGGACTAGTAATTAAATTTAATTGTTACTCAACGTTGTTTGGTGTTATTGCTTTACCAATCTTTATGATTATTGTGCAACTCGAACCACTTGGTTATATGATTCAAAGTAATACAACTAAAGAGACTATGACTCTAATTTGGTGGTTATCATTAAGTGTCGATTTATTTCTTGCTTATCTAGGTACTGTTTTTATTGAATACTTCGTGTTAAAAAAGTTTGAATATTGGTCAGATGAAATAAAACCAAAATTATTACTTAAGCACTCATTTGTTTTTAATGCTTTTAGCTACTTAACTTTGTGTGTAATTGTATTCATTACATTTTTATATTTTAAACTTGCTTAGAAAAACCTAACAAGGCCGTTAAAGCATGGACACAAAATAGCAGGCTTGTGCTCCTTTATCGCTAATTTTAGCCTGCTATTTTGTGCCGTTTACGGCAAGCGTTGAGGCTGTAGAATTACTCGAAATTGAAAACGTGGCATCAAAAGTTGGTGTCTGAGATTGAAGAAACGTGCTGAATTTGCACAAACCTACCTCAGATTTCACGTAGAGACGCGATTTGAGATGTAATTTACAATAATTTTTATGACTGAAATTTCAAAAATAGAAATTCTACAGTCTCGTTAGCTTTACCTCGAGTCTAGAGTATGAATTTTGATAACGTCGAAGGTGACATTTTAAATCAAGATGTAGAAGTCATCATTAATAGTTGGAACCGAAACATTATTCCTTGGTGGCTTCTTCTCCCTCAAGGCGTTTCAGGTGCAATTAAGAAAGTTGGTGGAACAAAACCATTTAAAGAAGTAGCAAAATTTGGTGCTATTCCCTTAGGTGAAGCAAGATTAACCTCATCTGGGAAACTACCATTTGAAGCTATTATCCACGTCGCTGGTATCAATATGTTTTGGTTTGCGACAAGGTATTCGATTGAACAATCGGTGATTAACGCTATGAAAATCGTCGATAGCAAAGGCTATAAAAGTGTAGCGTTTCCTTTAATAGGAGCTGGTTCAGGAAATAGGAGTGAACAATGGTCATTAGAAATAATGCAGAGCGCTTTTTCTAACATCGAGTCCACAGCTAAAGTTAAAATTGTAAAATATTTCAAGTAAAGCCATACAAGGACTTGAACCAAAGAACATAAAATAACAAGCTTGCGCTCATTCGTCGTTTAGTTTAGCCAACTAACTTTAGCCGCTTTTGGTGGCGTTCGAAGGGCCAAGCCTGGGCGCAGTTAGATTAAACCAAAACCTATGGGTCATATCTGACAAGTTAATTTAAGGCTCATTCAACTAAAGATTCATCCACTTAAAGAAGGAAGCGCGACTTTGCGCGCTTATTTACTCGCTCCGCTCTAGCCAGTACAGCTCGAATTAATTTTGTTCGAGCCAGTTTTGTGCGGATGCTAAATTGCTAAACGCACTGCCGTGAATGGTCATAATATAATGATTACCGTTGAGCTCGGTTGTAAACAACACGCTTTCACCTTGTTGGATGCTGGTGGCTTGGCTATTTGTTTTTATCCATTCTTGGCTAGTATTTTTTTCTTTTAATAACAAGCTAACATCGTAAACTGAGCCATCTTTTGATGGTGTAACGGCGAGTTCCAACTCGTTGTTTTCATCTTTTTCAATTCGAACGGTCGCTGTTTTACCATAATTAACCATTAACATTGGTTTAGCGTAGAGTTGACCCGCACTTAGCTTTTGCGCGAGTGATGCGTTTTTGCTAAGCGCTTCTGCTTTTTGCACGCTTACTTTAATTGCAAAAAGAGGTTCTGAACTTTGCGCATGCAGTGAAAGTGATGCCAGTATTAAAAGTAAAAATATGTATATGTATTTTTTCATGCTTTTCTCCAGTGTTTTTGACACCGATTATTATTTTTAAATTATGCGTGAAAATAAAGCTAGTTTATTGATATTCCAAATATTCATGGTCATGAATAAGTGTTAATCACTACACAATGAATGGCTCTTTAGGCACAATAGCCCCATTCATTAGAAAATTAAATATGAAAATATGGAATTTGCTAAAAAGTTGGTGGCACTGCGTCAAAAAAAGGGATGGACGCAAGCATTTGCTGCGCGTGAAATCGGCATACAGCAGTCGTATTTATCTAAGTTGGAAAACGCCAAATGTTTGCCATCACCCGAGGTGATAAAACAAATAAGTGATGTGTATCAAGTTACAAAAAACGAACTTGCGCTGCCTAGCACAATGAGCGACGAGCAATATAAAAAACATATTTACTGGACTTTTTCGCTCTTTTTTGTCGCGACTTTGATGTTTATCGCAGCGCACTTTAAGCTATTTTACGGGCAAACATTTTACACTTATCAGTTTTCCTTGAGCTCAGAGCAAAGTGATTTGCCTAACACCGGGTATCATATTAGTGAGCTTTATTTAGGGGAGCGTTACCTAGAACAGTTAGACTTAAATACCATAGAGTATCGCCTCATTGGTCAGCGAGAAGTAGAACGACCTGAAAACAATTGGCTCTATGCTGTTGCTTTATTGTTTTTGACACTGTCATTGATGCTATCGCTATTTAGCTATTTAAAACGACGTGAAAAAGTACACAGCTAATCGTATAACTGTGTACTGCATTGCTTAAAATGGTGCTGGGAACTGGCGCAACACGTGTGCGATATCTTGGTGAAGTTGATCTGAATAAGTCAATGAGAATGCGTCGATATCTTCCGTTAATTGATGCAGTGAGGTGGCACCAATAATGGTGGATGTCACACCGTCGACTTTGTCACACCAAGCCAGTGCTAGTTGACTAGGTGAAATGCCGTGATCGCGAGCGACTTGACAGTAAGCGTTAATTGCTGCTTCTGATTGCTCGGTATTTCTAAATAGTCCATTTCGCTGCATCAGTGTCCAGCGAGAACCTTCAGGTCTTGCACCGTTGAGGTATTTGCCGCTGAGCATACCGCCAGCAAGCGGAGACCAAGGCAAATATGCAATATCTTCATGAATGCATTGTTCAATTAAGTACGGCCAGTCTTTACTGTGCAGCAAGTTAAACTCGTTTTGAATTGACGTCACTTTTGGTAATGAGTTTTCTTTTGCTAATTGAAGGTATTGTGAAATGCCCCAAGGCGTATCATCAGATAAACCAAAGTGACGAATTTTTCCTGCCTTGATACATGCATCGACAGCAGTAAGAATATCGAGCATTTGGTCGCTATGCTGCGCTGCATTTATTTCACTAAAACGGACATCATTTGGCATGTGATTGCCAAAGTGTGGTGAAGTTCGATTTGGCCAATGTAATTGATACAGGTCGATGTAGTCTGTTTGTAAGCGCTTTAATGATGCATCTACAGCCGCATATATTGCTTCTCCAGTTATTCCTTCGCCGCCGCGCACCCAAGGCAAACCCGGACCGGCTATTTTGGTTGCGACAATCCAGTCTTTTCGTTTTGTAGGGTTGGCCGCAAAGTAATTGCCGATAATCGATTCAGTTTTGCCATAGGTATTTGGGCTTGGCGGTACTGCGTACATTTCGGCGGTGTCGAGAAAGTTAACGCCGCGGCTTGCCGCATATTCAATTTGTTGATTGGCGTCCTGTTGATTGTTTTGCAGTCCCCAAGTCATTGAACCTAAACAAACTCGCGAGACATTGACTTGGCTGTGGCCAAGTTGTGTATAGAGCATAATTCCTCTTTGCGTTTGCAAAAAAGCGATACGGTACAACAAAGTTAACTAAAGATGACGACACAGGCAATGCCATTTTCGATAAAAACAGGTATTATTTAGCGGTTGTATATTGAATGAATTTATTATGACCAAGCCAAAAGCTAATTCACGTAAAAATAGTAAAAAAAAGTCAGCCAAAACGCCGTCTGCAAGTTTAACTAAGCGTATTCTCCTTGGTTGTTGGTCACTGGCATGGAAAAGTGCGATTGCGCTCTCGCTTGTTTTGGCTCTTTATATGATTTACCTCGACAGCAAGGTATCAAAGCAGTTTGAGGGAAATAAATGGCAATTACCTGCACAAATATATGCCCGAGCGATGACTTTTTACCCGACCCAATACTTGGCCAAGAGTGAAGTACTATGGGAATTGAAACGCTTGAATTATGCACAGGTAAATCGCATAACAAATACAGGGCAATATGTCAGTGCGGGAAATACACTGACAATTCAACGTCGAGCCTTTGAGTTTTATGACGGTGCTGAAAAAAGTCGTGTATTTAAACTTAAGTTTGGTCCTAAAAAGCTAACTGCGATCTATGATATTGATGGCAATGAAATTAATCAAGCGCGCTTAGAGCCAGTGCAATTAGCGCGCTTAGCGAATGCTACAGGGCAAGACAGAGAGTTTGTGCCGATCGCCAATGTGCCTAGTATGTTGCGCAACACCTTGTTGTTGGTTGAAGACCGCGATTTTTATTCTCACTATGGGGTATCAATAACTTCAATTGCGCGGGCTTTATTTGCAAACGTACGTGCAGGGCGCACAGTGCAAGGGGGGAGCACACTCACTCAACAACTGGCTAAAAATTTTTATTTATCACGTGAGCGCTCGTTAACACGTAAAATTAATGAAGCATTAATGGCCCTTATTTTGGATTTTCGCTATTCAAAAGAGGCGATATTAGAGGCGTATATTAACGAAGTTTATCTTGGCCAGTCGCGTACCCAAGGGATCCATGGCTTTTCCTTAGCTAGTGAGTTTTACTTTGCGAAGCCGTTGAATGAACTTGAATACGAGCAAATCGCATTGCTTGTTGCCATGGTCAAAGGGCCAAGCTATTACAACCCGCGTCGATTTAAAGAACGCACTAAGGCACGTCGTGATTTAGTACTGCGCTTAATGACAGAAAACCAACTCATCTCTAGCCGTGAATATCGTCTGGCAATTGAGCGGCCGATTACCATTGAGCCGTTAGCACGCTCTGAAAAACGCGGTTACCCCGCCTATATGGATCAGGTGAGCCGTCAATTAAAAGCCATACTAAATTCGCAAAGCACCTTGGATGCAGGCGTACGGGTATTCACATATTTTGATTTGCAAAAGCAAGAAGCGATGGAGTTAGCGCTTAAATCAGGTTTACCTTATTTAGAACGCCTTAAGAAGACCGCGGAGCTTGAAGCCGCAATGGTCGCGGTTAATGTAGAAAGCGGCGGTATCTCAGCCATGGTCGGCGGGCGAGACAGTCAATATAAAGGGTTTAATCGCGCGCTGGATACACGACGTAATATTGGCTCGTTAGTGAAACCTGCTATCTATTTATCGGCATTTGAATCACTGCGATATGATTTAGCGACCCCTGTTGATGACAGCCCGATCGAAATAAAAAATGATGCAGGGCACAATTGGTCACCGGGTAACTTTGATAATAAATTCCGTGGCAGGATACCGCTTTATGAAGCCTTTAGCCAAAGTGTGAATATTCCGGCCGTAAATGTGGGTCTTGATATTGGTTTGGAGAGTCTTATTGCCACATTGAATGGATTGGGGATAGAGCAACAAATTACACCGTACCCGTCACTGTTTTTAGGGGCCATTGAGCTATCGAGTGTTGAAGTAGCACAAATGTATACCACGTTGGCCGCAAATGGATTCTATCAGCCGATTACCAGTGTCTCTGCCATTACCAACTCAGTCGGTGATGTTATTTATCAGCATGATAACCAAGCAAGTCGTCATTTTGATGAGCAAAGTAGTTATATGACGAAGTTTGCGATGCAAAAAGTAACGCGAGAGGGTACCGCGAAGCGATTAAAGCTTCATTTTCCAACGATACAGCTGGCAGGTAAAACTGGCTCAACTAATAATTTACGCGATAGTTGGTATGCAGGCTTTGACCAAAATACGGTGACTGTCACGTGGCTCGGTAGAGATGACAATAAACCGACCAAGTTAACCGGCGGCATTGGCGCGTTAGAGCTTTATATTCGCTATTTGAAAAAACTTAATCCTGAATCGATTGCAGATCAACGACCAGATTCAATTAAGTGGGCGTTTGTGTCGGCTGAAACCGGTAAGCAAAGTGCACCAAGTTGTGGCAAGGTCATTAATCTTCCGATCCGCGCAGAACAATTTATCGATAACCCAAACTGCCATGGCGAAGCTAAAAAAGAGAAAAAGAGCTGGTTTGATTTACTTTGGAACTAGTTTGCATCAAAACCTCGGCATAATTATCAATTTGTGTCTCCTGGATTTGTGAATAGGACCGACAAGTAAATAGAGGTTTTATATTTAAACTGTTTTTATACACAGTATTTTGGTGTTTTACATCTAAGGAACAATAATGAAATATACAGGGTCTTGTCATTGTAAGGCGATACAGTTTGAATTTGAAAGTGATTTAATTGATGAAGCACTGCAATGCAATTGTTCAATCTGCATTCGAAAAAATGCGATTATGTCGAAACAAAGTTTTGCGCCGAGTGCTTTTAAATTAATTAAAGGTAAAGATGATTTAATCACATATCATTGGGGCGATCAGGATGTGAATCACTATTTTTGTAAACGCTGTGGTATTTATCCGTTTCATGATACCTGTTATGAGCCTGGCACCTATCGCGTGAATTTAGGTTGTGTTGACGACATAGACTCAAGAGCACTCAATATAATTCAGTTTGATGGTAAAAACGAGTTGTAGTCTTGGCGAAGGACGGTTATTCATTATTGCAACATGTGCTAGCATAGCTAAGTAACGTCGTTTCAGAGAAAGAATATGAACATTGAGATTGCACCCACAGTGATTTACGCCAATATGATGGGCATGACGGTATTTGCCTTATTGTGTGCGGTGTTTAAGCCGACGCATCGACAATCTCAAAGTTTGGTTGCGTTACTTGTGTTGCTTTTGGTACATATTCTCGGTGAGCTTTACATCTATACTGGTGCTTACATCTACTTACCTGCATTGGCTGGCCTTCAGTTTCCTGTTCGCGTATTGCTCGGACCTGCATTGTATTTTTACGCCGTGGCATCGATGTCTCCCAACAACCGTTTTTCGAAAAAAGAATATGCAATCGCGGCACTTGGCCCGGTACTTGTTTTGATAGCAATGGCCCCCTTTGTTTTTGGTTTGACTTCTGCTGAAAAGTTAGCGCTCGCAAACCCACAAACACGCGACCCTGAAAACTACAAATTGGCGTTATTTGCCTGTACTTCTACAATGTTGATTTTTATCGTGTTTACATTCTCATACTTGGCAGCGGCGCTTAAAGTACATGATAAACATCGTACCCAGTTGATGACCCGATTTGCTAAGTTAGAAGGGCGCTCGTTAGATTGGCTAAAAGTCATGTTGATATTGTGGGGCTGTACGTGGTTGATGTATTCAGTGCAATACCTTTTGAACTTTTTAGGATGGACATGGTTTGGTAAAAGTTTTGTTTTTCCGCTGATTGAATCATGTGTATTAATGGCATTTGCGTATTTGGCGCTCAATCAGCAAATTTTAAAGGAAGATGAAAAAGCAGCGCCTGAACCTGCTACGACTGAATCTGACGCGCAAGAACCTGTACGTAGTGCGAGCCTTGAGCTCGATACCATGAAGTCGATTGCGACAAAGTTAAGTTATGCCATGAAGCAACAGCAGCTCTTTTTAGAAGATGATTTGTCACTAAACAGGCTTTCAAAAGCGATTTCAATATCCGAAAACTATATTTCAGAGACCCTGTCTCAGCATTTAAAAACTAATTTTTTCCACTATATAAATCAGTTTCGTATTGAAGAGGCGAAAGAGCGTTTGTTAACGAGTGATAGCTTAGTTTCAACGATTGCTTATGACGTCGGTTTTAACTCAAAATCAACATTTAATACGGCGTTTAAAAAATCAACAAACCTTACTCCGACTGCGTTTAGAAAACTGCATTCCAGCTAAAAATACAAAAATAACCCATTTAATACGTTCAAATCGGCCCATTTGAACGACTTCACTTCGTTTTTTCGGCAATTTACCTATCACTTTCAACAAATAGGTAAGAAATAATATGAAAATTTTTGAGTAGGATGGCGATCGTCAAAGAGCCTTATCACTGCTGTGGATTTATATTACGGTCAATTATATTTTCTGCGATGTCTTCACTCTTCACGATGCAAAGTATTTGAACGCATTTCTCAGTGGCGAAGTTGGGGGGGATGAAGTTAACGGAAGAGTTTTTATTGACCTTCGCTGTGATCATGCAAATCCTCATGATAATGATTGTTCTATCAAACTACTTAACTATGCGACTTAATAAATACGCCAATATTGTGGCCGGCCTCATTACAACATTGGTGCAACTGTTCACAGTGAGTCAAGGTGGCACTTTGCACTACTTTTTTTCAGCTTTTTTGAACTATGTACTGGGTTGCTGATTATTTATTTGGCGTTCACTTGGACAAAACACAAATCAAAGCCATGTTAACCGGTTATTTAATGAATTTGACGTTATTGAGTAATGGCGTTGTTTTTTAATATTGAGGGAATCGTTATGAACAAGATTTATATAGAAAATTCATGGGGCGCAAAGCTATTTTTGATTGCAGGCTGCTTTATGTTGGTTAATACAGTTCTGTTATGGACGCGTTATTTGATGGATTTTAAGTTATCCATTTTATGGCCCGCTATCCCTGCAATGACAGCATTGTTTATTTGCGTAATGGGACTGTTTAAGCTTGATACGCAAATAAAAAAGCGGACGCCTAAAATAGCGAAAATGGCATCGTTTAGTGCGTTAATTGCAGGTTGTTCACTTATTGTTGCCGCAATTTGGATTCTTGTTGGGTCGTTGATGGGGTTGAATGTATCAAACCCAACACCCAGTGGGTTATTAATTCTGATTGTATTGTTTATGGTTAGCATGATAATTTCATTTTTAGCTAGCTCAGTCGCCAGTTTATTGACAAAGCAGACTCGGCTATTGGGTTGTTTTCTGTTATTACCTGTGGCGTCGTGGGGATTGATGTTCATCGTCGGACTTGTAAGCGGATTTGATGTCGGTCTTTCATTAGATTATTACCTTAACCCTATAATTACGATGTCATTTATAATGATATATCATCAACTAAGTAAAATAACACATCGTGTCTAGCGTGATTTTTTAACTAATTGAATTTTAGTTTTTTGTTTAAATTGAAGTGTTTACCTTAGCCGGTTGCTACGGTATAAAGTAAGCACTTTAATTTACACTCACCTTTAAACGGACTTAATATGCAATCACTTGCAAAGCATTCGTTGGATTTAGATCTCAATGATGACATTTGGTTTCGATATGTGCACATTAAACACAAAGCACCACCACACACAAATTCAACCACTGACCTGAAATCTATTCCTGCGATAGCATTGTTATCAACCCCAATGGAACTGCTGTGCTCGTTGTTCGTATTCGCCACGGCTTTGTCTTCTTTTGTCCTGATGGAATGGATATCACCGCTTGCGGCGTTTTCAACGTGTTTCGCTTTGTTTTTATTTGTTTTCATACTCAAACGAGTTCTTATATTTAAAAAATATGGTTTTGGTTCGCGCTGGGTTATGTCGGTATCAAGCGACACTTTGAAAGTTGCAGAAACCGCAAAAAAAGCAAAGGTGGGTGGTATTACCGAGATAAACCGCGACGATATTCGAGAGATTATCTTTAACTATACCATTCTTAAAAATCGTAAAGGCTATGGTAGTCGTGCTTGGATAAGAAAAACAGCGCAATTGCATGCTTGCGAGGTGCATTTAAACAATGGTGATATGATTGAATTAGACGGAAATCGTATTGGCTTTTTTGATTTACTTTATGTGCTTATTTTCCACGGATACCCTCTCAGTTACCGCGGCACATCGGCAGGCGGCGTGACACAAATAGGCCTTATTTTGCTGCGCTTAATGTCGCTAAGTGCAATAGGTTGTGCACTGACAATGTTGCTATTTCCATTGCTTGATGCAATAAAGGCGGGGTTATAAAAAATGATAACGATTAAAGGAGATCTGATAAAGCTGGCGCAACAAGGACGGTTTGATGTGATTGTTCATGGTTGCAATTGTTTTTGTACGATGGGGGCTGGCATTGCTAAAACCATAAAGCGTGTTTATCCCGCGGCTTATGCTGCAGATTGTGCAACTGACAAAGGTAACAAAAGTAAACTAGGCCAATATTCGATTGCCGAAATTATACAAAACGACAATGCGCTATTTGTAGTTAATGCTTATACGCAATTTGATTATAAAGGTCATGGTGTGTTGGTTGACTACGGCGCTTTGGAGCGAGTGTTTGCACAAATTAAAAGGGACTTTGCAGGTAAACGAATAGCATACCCCAAAATAGGCGCGGGCCTTGCCGGTGGAAACTGGCCCGCTATTGCGGCGATTATCGAAAATCAACTACAGGGTGAATGCCATACCTTAGTGGAATATGCACCTGATTAGTAGTGCTGCTACTGGTTGACACCTACTAGGATTTAAAGTGGCCCATCGCCGTGTTGAGTTCTTTTGCAATTGCGGTTAAGTGGGTTGCTTCGCTTTCACTTTGTTCCGCAGTCTGCAAGGTGTGTTGCGCCACCGTATTAATATCTTGGCTGTAACTTAATACCATTTCTGTTGACTGACTTTGTTGGCTCGACAGTGACGCAATCCCAGCGCCATGAACATCTATTTGTTCCATGTCTGTTTCAGCTTTAGCGAGAATATCCCGTGTACTATTTGCGGACGTCACGCCTTGTTCCATTTTCTCAACACTGGACTTCATTTTGTTTTGCGTATCTTGGCAGGCAGATTGCAATGCACTGATGATACTGTGTATTTCTTGGGTTTGCTGTTGTGTGCGTGCGGCGAGGGTACGTACTTCATCTGCGACAACGGCAAAGCCACGGCCTTGTTCACCGGCTCGAGCCGCTTCGATTGCTGCATTGAGTGCAAGTAAATTGGTTTGCTCTGCAATTTCGCTTATCGCAACACTGACTTTGGAAATATTCTGTGTGTCATCCGCTAGTTTATCGAGTGCACTGCGGCTCTCTTCAAGCTCCGCTTGTAGCACTCCCATATCATCGGCGAGCTGTAAGGTTGTATTTGAACCTTGTTTAACATGCTCATTGGCCTGCTGTGCCAACGTTACAGCGTCAGCTGCTTTGTGTTCAATATCTTTTGCTGAGGCCGTCATTTGCTCTATATGATGGCCTATATCTGAAAGCTTAGATTGTTGCAATTGTACATCATTTCGCCCTTGTGAACTGATGTCAGCCAGTGCATGTGTTGCATCACTTAGCTCTTGTGTGCTGCGCTGCGCTTGTTGAACAAGTTGTTTTATTTTATCAAGCATATGGTTGAGCTGTTCACCAATTTGGGAAACCTCGTCATTACCTTCCAATTTAGTTTTTTCGTTTAAATTGCCTTGTGCGGCGAGCTGCACACTGTGACTGAGTTTTTTCACATTGTTTACAACTGAAAAGTAAAAACCGATTATCAAGTAAACCGTGAGTAATAAACTGACCAGTGATGCAAGAAACACGAGGTTACGGATGTTGGTAATATTCGTTTGTTGTTCTATCAGTAAGGTATCAAGTTCAGGCAATAGGCTTTTATATAGGTTTTCTAGCTGCGTCGTCAAATTACGATACTGGCTATTGAGCTGCGCTGATGAAACCTCTATGGAATCGGGGTTTAGTATGCGTTCATCGAGAAAAGCCTTAAATGACGATATAGCTTGAGAATTGTCGCGAATGTTAGATTGCAAGCGCTGATTGAGTGCTTTATGGTTATTGAGCGCAACGGTTACTTTAGCTGTAAATGCGCTTTCTCGGGCCGGTAACGATTTGCTTAAATTTGATAATGCGATAAAAGAGTCGGGTGTAAATTGGCCATCTTGCACTACTATAGCTGCTTGTTGATAGGTTGCCTGTACGTGTTTTATGAGCGCAGGTAACCCCTCGACCAGAGAGCGGTTTAAATAGTTGCTAACAATGTTGTTGTCGATCGCTAAACCGCTTTCTATTGAAATTCGCTCGAGGCTTTGTGTATCGCTATTTGTCGTGTTTATTAAACGATTGAGTGTGGTTTCATACTCAGTGACGCCATTGCGTTTTAACGTTTGTTGTTCGAGTTGCGTATTAAGTTGGCTGTTTAAGAAAAACAAGGTAATAAAGAGCGGGACTAATAAAATCGCAACGACCAAAACTATTTTTTTGGAATAGGTGAGCTTTGCCATAAGGCGTGTTGCAGGTGCTGCAAAAGATTCTAATTGAGACATACGCTTTTCTTATATTAGCTAATTCGGTTACCGTTGATGACTATAATAGTAGAACGGATAACTTAAAATATTAGTTCATAAAAAGAATAAATCGATGTTTTGAGGCAACTTCTGTGTTGAAGATGAGAATTAGGTGCCACGCAAAGCGGCACCTTAATGTGAATTACGCGCTGTCTTTAAAGTTTAGCGAAAACGCGTTCAGCAGCGCTGATGGTTTCTTCGATTTCCTGCTCGCCATGTGCTGTTGATACAAAACCCGCCTCAAACGCACTCGGTGCTAAATATACGCCTTCATCAAGCATTAAGTGGAAAAAGGTTTTAAAACGTTCTAAATCGCATTCGGTTGCCTGCTGGTAGGTGGTGACTGATTCTTCACTTGTGAAGAAAAAGCCATACATACCACCGGCATAATTTGTTGTCAGTGGAATACCTGCTTTATCTGCAGCCGCTTGAAAGCCTTCGCATAAACGTTTACTTTTTGCTTCAAGTTCATCATGTAAACCCGCTACATCAAGCAGTTCGAGTGCTTTTAAACCTGCCGCCATGGCAATTGGGTTACCTGATAGTGTACCTGCTTGATATACCGGACCGACAGGCGCAATATAATCCATGATCTCAGTTTTACCACCGAAAGCACCGACTGGCATACCGCCGCCAATCACTTTGCCTAAGCACGTTAGATCTGGTTCGATATTGTAATACGCTTGTGCGCCGCCAAGTGCGACACGAAAACCCGTCATTACTTCATCAAAGATAAGGACTGATTTGTAATCATCACAAATTTCACGAAGCCCCTCTAGAAAGCCCGCTACTGGAGGAATACAGTTCATATTACCGGCAACAGGTTCAACGATAATACAGGCGATGTCATCGCCAAATTTTGCAAATATCTCTTTTACTTCATCGAGTTTGTTGAATGAAACTGTTAGCGTATGTTTGGCAAAGTCTTCAGGAATACCCGGTGAGTTAGGTACACCCATAGTGAGTGCGCCTGAGCCTGCTTTCACTAATAATGAGTCAGCATGACCGTGGTAACAACCTTCAAACTTTAGGATTTTATCTTTGCCAGTGAAGCCGCGTGCTAAGCGAATTGCACTCATTGTGGCTTCTGTACCTGAGCTGACCATACGAACTTTTTCAATTGACGGCACTAATTGTTTAACTTTTTCGGCCATTAGAATTTCAGCTTCAGTTGGCGCACCATAGCTTAAACCTAGCTCAACAGCATCATGAACAGCTTGCTTAATCTCACTGTGGTTATGACCTAAAATCATCGGGCCCCAAGAGCCAACATAGTCAATATATTTGTTGTTGTCAGCGTCATATGTATAAGCACCTTCCGCTTTTGTGATAAAGCGCGGTGTGCCACCAACGCCATTGAAAGCTCTCACCGGTGAGTTTACGCCACCTGGAATTGAAGTTTGTGCACGTTCAAATAAGTCTTGGCTAATTGTCATATTAGGTCCTGCTATTAAGAGTTCTTTTTGCTGCTGTACCATGGTACATCTGTTTCATATTTTTCAACCAGTTCGTCGACACCCAGTGTTAAAGCAAATAACGCCATGCGAATAAGTACACCGTTTTGTACTTGACGGAAAATAGCTAGGTTGTCGTTGTTATTAAGGTCGTTATCAAGTTCATTGGCATCGCCGCGACTATCGCGCGGTAACGGATGCATAAGTACGGAATTCGGTTTGCAATGGGCATCATAGATAGCCTGACTAATGCGGAAACCACCGCGGTATTTATTTGCTTCTTCTTGTGATGGAAAACGCTCTTCTTGAATGCGAGTTTGATAGACAATATCAGCAGCGAGATTGCCTTCCATTGTATTAACCAGTTCTATTTGGTGACCAGCATTGGTGACTGTATCTAAAATGGAGTCTGGCATCTGCAACCCATCAGGAGCCACCATTGAAAATTTGACGTCTTTATAGTGGCACAGAAGCTTTGACAGCGAGTGCACGGTACGGCCATATTTTAGGTCACCGACGAGGGCGATATGCATGCCATCGATATTGCGATCAAAGCGGGTGAGCTCTTTTTCAATGGTCAATAAGTCGAGTAATGCCTGCGTTGGGTGTTCATTTGGCCCGTCGCCCCCATTGATGACTGGGACGGTTGAGCCAGTTGCAAAATCGGCAACAGAGCCTGCATCAGGGTGGCGCATCGCAACGGCATCTGCATAAGCAGAGATAACACGTGCCGTATCGTAGAGGGATTCACCTTTGGCAAGCGCAGAGCTTTGCATGCCTGTGGTTTCGCGTACCAGGCCGCCAAGTAAGTTAAAAGCGGTACCAAAACTTACTCGCGTACGCGTACTTGGTTCGAAAAATAAATTAGCTAGGACCGCCCCTTCTAAAACTTTCGTTCGCTTTTGTTTTTTGGCGTACGGTTCCATTTTTTTGGCGACGTGAAAAATAGTTTCTATGCTATCTCGGTTGAGTTCATTAACACAGAGGATATGTTTGCTAACGAAGTTCGACATGCGTTTTTCCTAATAAACAGTTGCAGGAAGTTGCGCGCTAATATACCAGAAATTAGCGCTAATTTTTAAAAAGTTGGTTTCATTACCGCCAATATAATGATGGCAAGTAAGATAAGTACAGGTACTTCATTGAATATTCGATAAAATTTATCGCTGCGCTGGTTTCTATCATGTTTAAAATCGGCCAGTAACTTAAAACAATAACCGTGATAAATATATAGCAGCAGGACTAGCTTAAGTTTAATGTGTAACCACAGGCTCAATTTAAACCAATCTAACCCATACAGGTGAATAAGCCAGGTACCAAACACAGCGGTTAATACCGCAAACGGCGTGACGAAAAAGAGTAATCGACGTTCCATTATTTTGAGCATGCTTTGATTACTGCGCTCTTCAGTCATGGCGTGGTAGACAAATAACCGTGGCAAGTAAAATATGCCGGCAAACCACGCAACCATAAAGAAAATGTGTAATGCTTTTATAAGTAAAAGTGTATTCATGTTTATAACACCGCACTGCGAATAGTTAGTATATGTCTGATGTCATCCCAGCGGATTAATCCGACAATTTGATTATTATCGAGCATGTCGTAGATATAGATAGCCCCTGAGCGTTTGTCTTTGAGCACATCGAAGGCGTCTCCTAAGGTGCTTTGACTGCTAATACCAGTCATAGGAATGTATTGGATGGAGATACTTTCGTCGGCACTGAGCGATAAATCATACTCAGCCAAACGATAGCCATTTTCGTCATCAAAGACAATTAAAGGGGTTTGCGTATCAACGGCATTGAGCGACTCAGCTATTTGTTGTTTATCGTCGGAGTAAAGAAGTTTGAAATTTTCGTCCATTTCGTCAAGCACGCCGACTTTTTGCAATGCCTCAACTGCGGGTGATACTTGATAGGTAAGTCCCTGGAAGTCGAGTTGTTGTAAAAAGATAGAACGATTACCAAAAACTTGCAGTGCAGTAATGTACGCGGGCACAATGACTAACATGGCTGGTACGATAATTTCTGGGCTCGCGGTGAGTTCCATCACGGCCATAAGAGCAGCAAGTGGCGCATGTAAGGTGGCAGCAAGCAATCCGGCCATGCCGAGTACCGCGTATGTACCTGTCACGCTGATTTCTGGGTTAATATAGTTTGCGACATAGCTCATTAAGGAGCCAATCACGACGCCAAGCCCAATTACGGGGCCGATGATACCGCCAGGGATGCCAAGCCCTAAGGCAAATAAGGTTGCAAATAACTTTGCTATCAGAATGGTTGTGAGTAGTTCGATATTGTTCGGATCAGTGACAGCAATATCAATCGCACTCATACCTGACCCCATTGCTTGAGGCACTAAGTATCCGATAATACCAGTAATTATGCCTGCGAGAATTAAACGTGGAAACATACTAATAGGTTTAAAGGTACGAATGATGAGCATCAAGTTGTGATTAAAGGCATATGCAATTGCGCCCAAAATCACGCCACACAAAATTAAATACGGATAGTGCCACGGGGAAATTGGTACGACGTTGATGATTGAAAGCTCGGAACCTGCGCCAAACACAAATTGAGTGGTGATAGCGCCAGTCACCGCGGATAGTATGACAGGTACGAAAATATGTACTTTATACTCACGAAGCACCACTTCCATAACGAATATAACGGCGGCAAGCGGGGTGTTAAATGACGCTGCGATACCGGCTGCTACACCGCAACCAGAGAGGGTACGCATGGCGTTATAGGGAAGGTGTAGATAACTTGCAAAAACACTGGCACCCGCAGCCCCCATGTGTACCGAAGGTCCTTCTCGCCCCACTGAAAAACCACTAATAAGCGCGATGGCGCCACCAACAAATTGGTTTGCGGCATTCCAAATTGGCATTTGGCCATAATTGGTTTTTATGCGGTGAATAACATAGGGGATACCTAAACGGTAGTGTTTAAACCCAGTCATAAAGGCAAATAACCCAATTAAAAATGCCGCAATAATGGGTAAATATAAACGCTCGAGTTCAGGCATGTCGGTAAAGTTGTCGTACTCGGGAATAAATGCCCGCTGGCCAATAAGTACAACAACGCGAAATATAATTATCAGCATGGCAGCAATTAACCCTGCGCCAACACCGAGTAGGCAAAGTTGGATTGACGATTTTGGGCGTGCCACACGGCGCCTGAGTGCTTCAAGCGACATTGAATTCTCTAACTGGTAATTGTTACTGCTCGAAGTATAACAGTTAAGTGCTGCAAAGTCGTTGTTATTTAGGCTCATTTTAAATTCAAAATTGGGTTGTTTTAGACTTAGTACAAAACTTGATTAAAATGCTCAGGTATTAGATAATTTGCCCCATCCAATATGATGAGTTGAAGTATGTCTGAGCAATTACCGATTAAATTTAGCGATGCAGCAGCAAATAAAGTAAAGCAGTTGATTGAGGAAGAAGAAAACCCATCACTGAAACTACGCGTTTATGTCACAGGTGGTGGCTGCTCTGGTTTCCAATATGGCTTTTCGTTTGACGAAAACACTAACCCAGGTGATTTGGAAATCGAGAAAAGCGGTGTCACCCTAGTGGTTGACCCGATGAGCTTACAATACTTAGTTGACGGTGAAGTCGATTACACCGAGGGGTTAGAAGGTTCACGCTTTTTTGTTAATAACCCAAATGCGACAACCACCTGTGGGTGCGGCGCATCATTTAGCGTTTAACAAATCTTTAAAATAAAGCCGCATCGCGGCTTTATTTTTTTATACTACAAATGCAGCTAGTTTAGACATTGGTTTGTAATATATATTTATACTTGATTACAATTTTTAACGTAAATTTAAGTTTTATATTCGTAACATTGCCAGTAGATTGACGAAGTAACTTTATTATCAGGAGTCAGGGATGCAAGCAGGCGCCCAAATCAGAAATACCCTCGAACAAAAACCTTATATTATTGCGATATTTATCTCACTTCTTATTATTCTTTGGATGGTGTCAGGTCTGTTCACCGTTAAGGCTGATGAAGACGGGCCTGTACATAAAGCAAAGCTCCCTAAAGTAAAGGTGGAACGATTGCAAGCCAAGCCGGTGAATAAGAGTTTACAACTCTATGGCCGGACAGAACCAGATAAAGTAGCAGTGATAAGTGCCAGAGAACCCGGTGAAGTAATTGAAATTCATGTTCAGGAAGGTCAATTTGTTGAGCAAGGTACCGCGATTCTGAGTCTTGATAAAGCGGATTTAGAGCAGCAAATTAGTGCGGCACAAGCGTTATTAGAACAACGCGAAGTTGAATACCAAGGTGCAAATAAATTAAAGCAAAAAGGGCTCAATGATGCGGTTGCTTTGGCCCGTGCTCAATCAAATCTTGAAATGGCTAAAAGTCAGTTAAGTCAGGTTAAATTGCAATTAAAGCGCACGCATATTGTTGCGCCATTTAGTGGCATTATTAATAAACGTATGGTGGAAGTGGGTGACTATTTAGGTCGTGGTGACCCAATTTTAGAACTTGCTGATTTAGACCCCTTAATTGTTCGTGCCGATGTTACACAATCAGAAGTACTGGGTTTAAAGCTCGGACAGGCGGTGAATGCCAGCATTTTAAATGGTAGCCGCTATCAAGGCGACATCCGATATATTGCGTCAGTGGCTGATGATGGCACCAATACATTTAAGGTTGAAGCAAAGTTTGATAACCCAAATATGAAGTTACCTGCGGGCTTTTCAACTCAATTAGATATTGATGTGGAATCCGTAAATGCGGTGCATTTGAGCCCCGCTTTTATGGCACTCGATGAGAATGGTAATATTGGTGTTAAAACCATCGACGATGATAACCGCGTTGTGTTTACGCCAATCAATATTGTTAAGTCTGAGCCGTCTGGTGTATGGATGACAGGTCTAGGCGAGAACGTAAAAGTAATTACGTTAGGGCAAGGGTTTGTTCGTATTGGCGACCAAGTTGACCCTGTTATCTCTGAACAAGAATAAGGACGATTATGCGTACACTGATTGATGCGTCGCTTAATCGCACGCGTACTGTATTATCAATCTTTATTCTATTGATAATCTCGGGTTGGGTGACATACCAAAATATCCCCAAAGAAGCGAATCCCGATGTAACTATTCCGTTTATTTATGTGTCGATTGTGCACGATGGCATCTCGCCAGAAGATGCTGAACGCTTACTGGTTCGTCCGATGGAAATTGAGCTGCGCTCAATTGAAGGGGTTAAAGAAATGAAAGCGGTGGCAAGTGAAGGCCATGCGTCAGTCACCCTGGAGTTTCTTGCAGGTATGGATCCCAAAGAAGCCCTTGCTGATGTGCGCGATAAAGTGTCGCTAGCGCAAGCTAAACTGCCATCTGAGACCGAAGAGCCTGAAGTGCACGAAGTATTAATGGAAGATCAGCAGCCTACTATTACCTTAACTTTGTCAGGCGAAGTCCCTGAGCGCGGTTTATTGACCATTGCGCGTAATTTAAAAGATGAATTGGAATCGATTTCAAGCGTCTTAGAAGTTGAAATTGGTGGTGAACGAGAAGATATGGTCGAGATTGTCGTTGATCCTCTACTAATGGAATCTTATGGCTTAGATCAAACCGATATTTTTAACTTATTAAGTAATAATAATCGCCTTGTTGCTGCGGGCACACTCGATACCGGGAAAGGCCGTTTTGCTGTTAAAATTCCGTCGGTTTTTGAATCTATTCAAGATGTGATGGAGCAACCAGTCAAAGTGGTTGGCGACAAAGTCGTACGATTTATGGATGTGGCGCAAATTCGACGTTCTTATAAAGACCCTAATTCGATTGCTCGTATTAATGGTGAACAGGCGGTATCGCTTGAAGTTAAAAAGCGTGTTGGTGAAAACATTATCGACACAGTTGCACTAGTGAAAGACAAAGTACAACAGGCGCGCCAGTTATGGCCTGATCATATTAAAGTGAACTACACCGGAGACATGAGTAAAGATGTAAAGCAAATGCTTGCTGATTTACAAAATAACGTGCTGTCTGCGGTGTTACTCGTTGTTATTGTGATCATTGCGATTTTGGGCGCGCGCTCGGCGTTTTTAGTTGGCGTTGCCATTCCCGGTTCATTTTTAACGGGTATTTTAGTTATCTCGCTATTTGGTCTGACGGTCAATATCGTAGTGTTGTTTGCCCTTATTATGGCTGTGGGCATGCTGGTGGATGGTGCAATTGTTGTGACCGAATTTGCCGACCGTATGATGAGCGAGGGCATGCCGCGTAAAAAAGCCTATTCCGTTGCGGCAAAACGCATGGCATGGCCGATTATTGCATCTACAGCGACAACACTGGCAGCCTTTGCACCACTTATTTTTTGGCCGGGGATGATGGGTGAGTTTATGAAATACTTACCGATCACACTGATTGCGACACTTTCTGCGTCACTTGTGATGGCCCTTGTATTTGTGCCGACGATTGGCAGCATGATAGGTAAAGTACGTCCGCTTAGTAAACAACAACAGCAAGCCCTCGATACCGCCGAGGAAGGAGATTTAACTAAGTTACAAGGCTTTACGGGTCGTTATGTTAGAGTACTTGAACGAGCTGTTAAACGCCCACTGCTGGTGTTAATGGGCGCGATCGGAATATCCGTACTGGTGTTTGTTGGTTATGGGGCGTCAAGCCTTGGTATGGAATTTTTCCCTGATGTTGAGCCGAATGGTGTTAATTTAAAGGTGCGTTCGTTTGGCGATTTATCAATTTATGAAAAAGACGCCATAATGAAAGATGTTGAACAGCGTATTCTTTCGGTCGAAGGCATTAAAACGCTTTACTCACGCACAGGCGGTAAAGACATCGTAGGTACGTTGCGTATGAATCTCAAAGATTGGGACGAACGTGCACCTGCTGATGAAATTATTTCTGAGGTTATTTCTCGCACCTCCAATATTGCAGGGGTTGAAATTGAATTACGTAAAGACGAAAACGGCCCCGGTGGTGGTAAAGATCTTTCCATTGAATTAAGTTCGAAATTCCCGGATGCGTTAAATAAAGAAGCAAGACGCATTCGCAATGCGATTGAGAACGACGGCGCGTTTACCAACATAGATGATACAGCTTCAAAGCAGGGTATTGAATGGCAGCTAAAATTAAGTCGAGCTGATGCTGCCCGCTTTGGCGCTGATGCGACCATGTTAGGTGCCAATGTACAAATGATCACAAATGGTCTAAAACTAGGTGAATATCGCCCAGATGATGTTGACGATGAAATTGATATTCGCGTTCGATTTCCTGCTGATAAACGAGACTTAGGACGCTTAGAGAGCTTGCGTGTAAAGACCATGCATGGTCAGATTCCTGTAACGCATTTTGTAACGCGTACAGCGGTGCAAAAAGTTGACACTATTAACCGAGTAGATAGCCATCGTGTTGTGACTGTGAATGCGGACATGATCCCAGGTAAATTGTTGTCTCAAGCACTACCGCGCTTACAATTGCAGCTCGAAGAGCAGGGCTTAGATCCACGAGTAAAATTAAAAGTACGTGGTGAAAATGAAGAACAAGATGAATCGATGGCATTTTTACAAAATGCGTTTTTAGTAGCGCTGTTTGTAATGGGCATTATTCTTGTTACCCAGTTTAATAGCTTTTATCAATCTCTACTTATTTTGAGTGCAGTCGTGTTTTCAACGGTTGGTGTGTTCTTAGGCTTACTGATATTGCAACAGCCATTTGGAGTTGTAATGTCAGGAATCGGGGTGATTGCACTTGCCGGTATCGTTGTAAATAACAACATTGTATTAATTGATACGTATAATGTACTTCGTCGCCAAGGTATGGCCCAGCGTGAAGCCATATTACGCACCGGTGCACAGCGTTTAAGACCGGTGTTGATGACAACGGTAACAACCATACTCGGTTTAATGCCAATGGTACTGCAGGTTAATATAGACTTATTTAACCGTGAAGTAGCTGTTGGTGCACCATCGACGCAGTGGTGGGTTCAGTTGTCGACAGCTGTTGCGGGCGGACTTGCCTTTGCTACGTTACTCACCCTTGTACTTACACCGTGTCTACTGGCATTACGTAAAAAGTAATAAAAAGAGTAAACCTAAAACGGCCCGCATTAGCGGGCCGTTTTTTATATGATGACTAGGTTTTAGTTACATGGAGCATCATGGTAAAAAATGCGAGTACAAAAGTACTAATACCTAAAATGTAAAAAAAACCATTCTTGCCTTGCTTAATGCTTAAATTATTAACTCTTAAAAAATAATACCAAGCAAAACATAGTATAACTGGCAGCAGAAAAAATAACTTTATCATAGTCTGTTCTTCAATTTTTATTCTATAAATATAGTATCAACAAATTAGTAAACTTGCCTATTTTTTGTTATTCAGTTTGACCAGTTGAACGATATACACCAACACTTCAAAATTTTCATAAATGTTGCATAAAAATAAATTTAAGTTAAATTTTTATTAAATTTATTTTTGATTTTGTATTCAAAATACAATACACAACCATAATTTATGTGGTTTTTACTGTTTTTATCAGAATTTTATTGCAATTTATCGCCGATATTCGTTATTTTAACGCAACCCTATAGGGCAATTGCCCAAATTAGGTAAAATAATATTGATAAAAGTGAACTAATCACTTAAAAAGGGACCGCCTTATTTGGTATTCATTTTATGAATGTTGAATAAAGCTGAACCTAGATCAAATTAAAGCAAAAAAAGTAGATATATATTCAGTATTGGTCAAGCTAAGCTGAATTAAAATCTAACAAATAAAAAAGTCCAAAGAAGGCTTTCATATAAAACACCAGTCATCAAGTAGGAGATGTAGTTATGATGGGCAAAACAGTGTCATCAGAAGAAAATTCAAAGTTAACTCAGTGGCTCAAGTCAAAGCGCCATGAAAAGGGACATACAATGCGTAGCTTAGCGCAATTGTTGGGCACCCCTCACTCTTTCGTAGGAAAAATTGAAAACCAAGAGCGTCGTTTAGATGTTGTTGAGTTTATGCGCTATTGCCAAGCACTTGAAGTAGATCCAGTGGAAGGCCTTGCATTGTTACAAGCTTAATGCTTTTTTTGTTGTTGGTATAAGAACGGGGCTTAGTAGCCCCGTTTTTTATTTCGCTTGTTTATAGCTCGCTTCTAATTGATAGAGGCGTTTACGAATGAGCCACAGTACCACTAACGAAGGGATTACCATGAGTGCCGTGACGGCAAAAAAGAGCGCCCAATCACCGTCGAGCCAATCATCGATAACAACACCTGAGTAACTTGATAATAAGGTACGACTGAGGTTGCCCAACGATGCTAATAACGCATAATGAGTAGCACTAAACGCTCTGTCACAGAGCATTGAAATGAAGGCAACCATTGCTACAAGTGACCAAGCTTGGGTAAAGCCATCGACGACTATCGCGATGCCATAGAGCCACTCTTTCGGGCCTTGTATCGCAATAATTGAAAACATTAAATTACTTGCAGCCATAGCAATGCCACTAATAAACAATCCTTTTACAATGCCATAGCGGGTGTTAAACAAACTGCCTAAAAAGGCAAAAACAATGGTAATTAAGCCAGTTCCAAGCTTAGAGTAAGTCGCGATTTGCGAATTTGAAAAGCCAATTTCTTTATAAAAGACAATCGACATGCGGCCCAAAAAGGCTTCACCGACTTTAAAAAAGAAGATAAAGGCAAGTAGAGCGAGCGCAGTTTTTACACCGTTTCGTATAAAAAAGGCCTTGATAGGATCGACTAAAGTAACCATTAACCACGCGGCGAGCTTTGCAAAGTTATTATTATTTTGTAAGCGGGCCAAATAGGCTTGTTCGTGTTCCAACTGAATTTGTTCGCGGTTTGTTTTTGGTTCGTCTGCCCATAAAACACCGACCATCAATGCCACCATGACACCGGCTAAAATAAGGTAGACACTTGGCCAACTTATATAGTCGGCGAAGTAAAAAGGTAACGCACCAAGTAAGGCATAACCGCTCCACCATCCTGATGTGGCCATCGTTGCTGCTGCTGTGGTTTTATGGTTTTCTTGTTCAGATAAGGTGTCGATGCGAAATGCATCGATTGCAATGTCCTGTGTCGCACCGGCAAGGGTAATCGCAAAACAACATGCTGCGACCAACCAAAGCTGCTCTTTTATCTCGAGTTGGCTCATTACAAGTGTGGCACATAAAATAATGATTTGTGTTATAAAAATCCAACTGCGTCGCTGTCCAAGCCAACCATAAAGCACCGGTAACTTTATGCGGTCGACAAGTGGCGACCAAAGAAAATTGACCGTGTAGCATGCGAACACAATGCCAAATAGGCCGATCGTTGACCGAGATAGGTTTTCATCCTTTAGCCAAGCTGACATGACCGAGCTGGCTAAAACCCACGGAAAGCCACTTGCAAGACCAAATACAAATATATTAATTAGCCGCTTGTCTTTAAAATATCCAAAGTATTGGCGAAGAGATACATTGCTCATAAGTAATTATTTTTCTTATTTTAAAAAGAGGCAATGGCCTCTTTATTAAGGTTTTCTGTAAGTAGCGATTACTCAGCCATAGGAAGGACTTGTGCTTTTAATATCACCACCGGTGTTTTTGGCACAAAGCACCATCCTAATTTCTCATGACAGCCTGTTTCAACTCGCATTATTTTATCGAGTGTTTCAGTGCCTTCCATCACGTAGCCAAACACTGCAAAGCCCCATTCTCTACCCGGATTCAAATGATCGTTATCATTCATGTTAAAGAAAAACTGGCGAGTTGCAGAATGCGGTTTGCGGTCTTGGTATGCCATTGCAATGGTGTACATATCATTTTTCAAGCCATTGCCGCTTTCATTGGGAATAGTTGGGCCCATATAAGCGCCATCGTACTCTTTATCGTAACCCCCACCTTGGATGACGAAATCACGCTCTTGTTCGGCGTCGTGTTCAACACGGTGAAAAACGGTATCTTCATAACCACCGTCAACCACATAAGTTAAAAAGTTATTTACTGTAATTGGTGCTTTGCGGCGATCGAGTTCAACAACAATATTTCCCATTGAGGTGGTTAGTTTTACTTGCGGAAATGCATTGTCCTTTTGAATAAATTCACCTTTAGTTTGTGCACCCACGATACTCGTCACAAACAGCAAAAAGAAACTCACAAAATATTTCATCGTCTATCCTTGTAAAAATTGGATTACTTCAGGGTCTAGCATCATACGATCAATGATATTTTCTAACAATCGATTCATTTGGCTTTCGACTTTCGCTTTATCATAACTAAATGGGCCTTCTGCATTATGATTTCCCGTATAGTGTTTTGAAAAAGTCTGCCCAGCGTGTGACATTTTTAGTTCAATATCCACAGTACCGCTACTTGCATGCTTATGCAGTTGCTGTTCAATACCAGTGTGAAGTTGGTGAAGAACAATTTCAATTTGATGATTTGCTTGTGCTGTAATAATACTGCCGCGACGTGTAAATGCATCACTAAAACTTTGCGTTAAGTTGGGGACTAATTGTTTGCTTGGTAGTGCCTCTTGACGGTCGGCGTAGTTAACTGTGACGGTCGTATTAGTATTTCGTTTATCGAGTACTGTTAATGTTGCAGGTACACTAAATGCGGCTGCATGAGATACCGTATAATTGGGCAACAGAATAATATTTTGAGGGGTACTTTGGCAGCCAATCAAAGTAGCCAACGATAAAGCAATAATATAGTTTTTCATTATGTTCTCTTTTTTGCGCTTAAAACAACAAATTTTTTATTTGAACCCAATAACTTATAACCGCCAAATAGGCGTTTGAGCTTTTCGTGGTAATCGAGGTGGCGATTGCCAACAATTCTAATTTCGCCGCCTTCACGTAGCACTTTGTGTGCATCAACAAACATTTGCCAAGCGATATGATCTGTGACGGCTTGTTGCTGGTGAAATGGCGGATTACACAATACAAAATCTTGGCTATTAGGTTTAAAGTTACTAAGACAATCATTTTGTACAAAAGTGCTGTTTTCGAGCATTTCTGGTAGGTTTTTCTCTACATTATATTTAGCCGAGGCAACCGCCATCGCTGATTCATCGACAAACGTGACCTGCGCTTGTGGGCACTTGGCAAGGGTTAATAAGCCAATAACACCGTTGCCACAGCCTAAATCTACAATTCGTTTCGCCTTTGTTGTTTGCGGTAAATAATTTATAAAAAAGCGCGCGCCAATGTCCAACGAATCGCGACTAAATACATTGGCATGGTTGTAAATAGTGTAGTCTGTTTTTTCTAAAGGCCAGCTGGTTGGGTACTTCGATTGCTGAGGCTTGTTGATTTGTTTTGTAAAAATAAGCCGTGCTTTTTTTACCGCGAGCGAAGTTGTTGTTTGCCCCATAAAGCGTTCAAATTGATTGAGTGTTGAACTATGGATTTCTTTAACCTTTCCGGAACCAATAAGTGGCGTATTGGTTTTTAAACTGCTACTTAATTTTGCTAAAAGGTGTGTCAAATAGCCGCTGTTTTTCGGTATTTTAATGATCACTAAATCGATATCCGCGGGAATATCATCAAGTGCAGAAATATACTGAATATTGTCGTTTTCAATTTGGTTCTGTTCGCGGTTGTATTGTGTTGCTTGTGTTGAAATATACGAATCGCTTAAAAAAGTTTGTTGAGAGTCGCCAAAAAAACAGCTTAAGGCACCAAAAGCATCATTGATAATAAGCACATGCTTGGCTGAAATATTATTTTCTAAGCAATGGTTGGCGATGTATTCGTCAGCAGCATCCCATGCTTGCAAGCTACGGTTTTTTTGATTTATTGGAAATCGTGCGAGCTGAAAAGTTTTGTCTGCAAGCGTTGCTTGTAATGCGTTAGTTTGGCATGCTTCGTTCATGGTGTAGAGCCTTAATTCTATTCTGAGGGGATTTTAGCATGGCTTGTAGCCAATCCGATACCATCGAATTGCCTGCTTGTTTTGAGTATATTGCAAACTGTATTCAAGGTGATAAAGCAAGTATGTTATACGCGCAGCTTATGCATACAGTAAATTGGCAACAACCTGAACTTCTGATTTTTGATAAACTCCATAAAATTCCGCGCAAGCAATACTTTATGGGAGATGCAGGGTTAAGTTATCAATATTCTAAACAGATCTTTTTTGCACAGCCCTGGCACAACAATGTATTGCAGCTCGCTAACTTGCTTTCAAAAAAATTGAATACCCCGTTTAACGTTGCTTTGCTAAATTATTACCGTGATGGTGACGACCGTATGGGGTGGCATGCTGATGACGAACCTGAGTTAGGCAACATGCCAGTTATTGCATCCGTTTCATTGGGGGCAACACGCAAGTTTAAAATTCGCAAAAATGATACGAAAAAAGTGATTGATATAAATTTGGTTCATGGTAGTTGTTTAGTGATGTCAGAGGATAGTCAACGAGATTACCAACATAGCTTACCAATTCAAAAAAAAGTAAAACAAGGTCGAATAAATATAACGTTTCGGTACTTGCGTCAATAAAGCACCTGATATTTAGATAAAAGCCTCGGAAATTACCTCTTTATTCTATGAGTTGGTATAATGCGCGTTTTAATCCTAATCGAGTTTAGTTATGACGATGCAACATCAAATCCATACCAAATTAAACAATGCATTGGCTCCTCAGTATCTTGATGTGATCAATGAAAGTCATATGCATGCCAGAGGGCAGGATTCACATTTTAAAGTCGTGATTGTAACGCCTGAGTTTTCAGGGCTACGACTGCTGCAACGCCACCGTAAAGTAAATGAAATTTTGGCTGATGAACTCGCCCATGATATTCATGCACTCGCTATTCACACATACACGCCCGAAGAATGGAGTGAGCGCGAAGATGCGCCTCAGTCACCAAATTGTTTAGGTGGCTCAAAATTTGACACTCCGTCTTAATAACTTTGTATAAAAAAAGTACCGCAGATTAGATTCGCTATAAATTAGCCCTGTTCCGTCTATATATAAGGTTTATTAGGGGTTAATAACATGTTAAATTCTTATTTTTTAGCAATTACAATAATAAGAACTTATGCTTGGGGTACTTTCTTTTACTTCTAAAACTATCGACTTAGTCATTGAGCGCCTAGGTCGAGCTGTTGCCTGGTTGTGCCTATTTATGGTGCTCATCACATTTGCAATTGTTGTCCTTCGCTATGGTTTCAGCTTAGGTTGGATCGCATTACAAGAATCAGTACTTTATCTTCACGCGGCGTTCTTTATGCTCGGTTGTAGCTATGCATTGCAACACAATGAACATGTTCGCGTTGATATTTTTTATCGAAAAATGTCGCAAAAAAAACAAGCAATCGTCAATCTAGTTGGTCATTTGGCTCTTTTGTGGCCCGTTGCGCTATTTATTTTATTGATGAGTTTTGATTACGTTGCCGTTTCGTGGCGTATCGGTGAAGAATCTCAAGAAGCAGGTGGATTGCCGTTTGTTTATTTGCTAAAAGCACTCATTCCGCTGCTATCAATCACGCTATTGCTGCAAAGTCTTTCGGAAATTTGTAAAAACATTTTGGTTATCGTGCCGCAAACTAAGGAGCAGCAATAATGGAGTATATGGCACTTTATTTATTTTTAGCGGTTTGCTTGGTATTGCTGCTTGGCTTCCCCGTGGCTTTTTCACTGGCTGGTACCGCACTTATTTTTGCCGGTATTGGCAGTTTTTTTGATGTGTTTGACGGTGCTTTTTTGCATGCTCTGCCAAATAGACTCTTTGGTATCGTTTCAAATACCACGTTAATTGCCGTTCCACTGTTTGTCTTTATGGGCGTGATGCTCGAGAAATCGAAAGTTGCTGAAAACCTTCTCGATGCCATGGCAGTTGTAATGGGTAAGCAAAAAGCAGGTATGGGCATTGCCGTTACGTTGGTTGGTATGCTGCTTGCTGCGAGTACGGGCATTGTTGGTGCCACTGTTGTGACAATGGGGTTATTAGCTTTACCAACTATGATGAAGCGCGGTTATAGTGCTCAATATAGTAGTGGCATTATTGCGGCAACGGGCACCTTGGGGCAAATAATTCCGCCGTCAATCGCGCTAGTGTTATTAGGCGATGTATTATCAAGTAGTTATCAACAAGCACAGTTAAATATGGGCATATTTTCTCCAGAAAATGTTAGCGTAGGTGACTTATTTGCTGGGGCCGTGATCCCGGGTCTGATTTTAGTGGTGCTTTATATTGTTTATTCACTTGGTGTAGCTTGGCTTAAGCCTGAACAAGTTCCGGCGTTACTTGATGAAGACATTGAACATATTAAACAACGTAAAAAAGTATCATTGTTTGTCGCGCTAGTTCCGCCGTTAATGTTAATCGTGGTGGTACTTGGTTCTATTTTATTTGGCTTAGCGACACCGACGGAAGCCGCTGGTGTCGGTGCATTTGGTGCAATTATTCTGGCTATTTGGCAAAAACAATTCACTTTACACAACTTGCGAGCCGTTATGCAGAGCACATTAAAAGTTACCTCGATGGTCTTTATGATCCTCATTGGTGCTTCGCTGTTTTCATTGGTGTTTAGAGGATTCGGTGGAGAAGAGTTAATTGCATCTGTTTTTGAGAGCTTGCCGGGTGGCGCATTTACCGCCATGTTGTTAGTGATGTTGGTGATGTTTTTACTCGGGTTCATTTTGGATTTCATCGAAATCACATTTGTGGTTGTTCCGATTGTAGCGCCGATATTATTAATGATGGGCATCGATCCAATTTGGCTTGGCATTATGATTGCTGTTAACTTGCAAACGTCGTTTTTAACACCTCCTTTTGGTTTTGCATTATTTTATTTACGCGGTGTTGCCGATAAAAGCATTTTGACATCAGATATTTATAAAGGCGTCATACCATTTATTATTATTCAACTTATTTTACTGATATTAATGTCTTTATTTCCTGAATTGGTAACTTGGTTACCGACTCAGTTATATGGATAAGGAGCAAGGAGAAGTTATGAAAAAGTTTACATTGGCTGTGGTCGGCCTTGTAGCTGCGTTGGCCTTAGCGGGCTGTGGCAATGATAAGAGTGAACAAGCCGCTGCAAAAGGCGCAATGCAAGCACAGCAAACATTTGAATGGAAGTTGGTAACTAGCTGGCCAAAAAATTATCCTGGGCTTGGCACAGCCCCTGAACGTTTTGCGAAAAATGTTGAGGCGATGAGTAATGGACGTCTTAAGGTTAAAGTGTATGGCGCTGGCGAATTGGTTCCTGGCTTTGAAGTATTTGATACCGTATCAAGTGGTACTGCTGAAATGGGACACAGTGCAGCCTATTATTGGAAAGGCAAAATACCGGCTGCCCAATTTTTTACTGCAATTCCATTTGGCATGAATGCGCAAGAGGTTAATGGTTGGTTGCATCATGGCGGCGGTATGGAGCTATGGCAAGAGCTATATGCACCGTATAACTTAATCCCAGCAGCGGGAGGTAATACCGGTGTGCAAATGGCAGGGTGGTTTAAAAAGGAAATTAACTCCGTTGCTGATCTACAAGGCTTAAAAATGCGTATCCCGGGCCTTGGCGGTGAAGTACTTAGTAAGTTAGGTGGTGTACCATTGTCGCTCACTGGTGGTGAAATATTCACGGCATTGCAAACAGGCACTATTGATGCAACTGAATGGGTTGGCCCTTATAATGACCTTGCATTTGGTTTGAATAAAGCAGCAGAATTTTACTATTACTCAGGCTGGCACGAGCCTGGCGCTAATTTAGAGTTTTTAATTAACAAAACGGCGTATGAAAAATTGCCAAAAGATTTACAGGCTATTGTTACCGCTGCAACACGTGTTGCGAACCAAGACATGCTTGACGAATACACCGCGCGCAACAACTCAGCGCTTGAGCAATTAAAATCAAAGCACAATGTGAAACTTAGAGCGTTCCCACCGGAAGTAATGCAAGCTCTGCGTCAAGCGAATCAAGAAGTACTCACTGAACTCGCTGAAAATGATCAGCAAGTCGCTAAGGTATGGCAGTCATACCAGGCATTTTTAGAGCAAGTGAAAGTGTACCATGCGATTTCTGAGTTAGAGTATTATAAGAATCGCTAACTAATCGTTTAGATATAAAAAATGGCATCATAGATGTCATTTTTTGTTTTTATTTAAAGCTGATCAGACCTGTTTAGAGTGTGATTGCTTTAAACTAGCAGCAATTTTATTAGGTAAAAGTGGAATCAACTTATGGTTATTAAGCCTAAAATTCGTGGATTTATTTGTACTAACGCACACCCAGTAGGCTGTGCAGCTCATGTTCAAGAGCAAATTGATTATGTAAAAGCACAAGGCCCAATTGAGAATGGTCCTAAAAATGTGCTAGTGATTGGAGCATCAACAGGCTATGGCCTTGCATCACGTATTACTGCAACATTTGGTGCAGGCGCAAATACTTTAGGTATTTTCTTTGAAAAAGAAGGTACCGAAAAACGCACAGGCTCTGCTGGCTGGTATAACACAGCTGCATTTCAAGCAGCAGCTGAAGACGCAGGCGTTTATTCTAAAAACATTAACGGCGATGCGTTTTCAAACGAATTAAAACAAAAAACAATTGAAACAATTAAAGCTGATTTAGGCAAAGTTGACCTCGTAATTTATAGCTTGGCATCACCACGTCGTACCGATCCAGAAACCGGTGAAGTGTATTCGTCAACGTTAAAGCCAATTGGTGAAGCAATTACGACGAAAAACTTAAATACCTCTAAGCGCGTAATTGATGAAGTCACTGTGGAAGCGGCAAATGAAGATGAAATCGCTAATACAGTAAAAGTCATGGGCGGCGAAGATTGGGAGCTTTGGATTAATGCGCTGAGCGAAGCAGGCGTGTTATCTGATAACTTTAAAACCACTGCGTATACTTATATTGGTAAAGAGCTTACATGGCCAATCTACGGGCACGCAACAATTGGTAAAGCAAAAGAAGATTTAGACCGCGCCGCAAGTGCAATTAAAACGTCTACATCATCAATTAATGGTGAAGCATATGTATCGTCATTAAATGCGGTTGTTACGCAAGCGAGTTCTGCGATTCCAATTATGCCGCTTTACATTTCAGCGCTCTTTAAAGTGATGAAAGAAGACGGTACGTACGAAGGCACAATTGAACAAATTCATGGTCTGTTTACTGAAAACCTGTATGGCGATTCACCGCGTTTTGATGACGGCGGCCACCTATTCCAAAACTACAAAGAGCTTGAAGATAATGTACAAGCACGCGTTCAAACGGTGTGGGATACAGTGGATACAGATACCATTGACGAGCTGACAGATTACGTGAGTTACCACGGCGAGTTCTTACGTCTGTTTGGTTTTGGTATTGATAGCGTTGATTATGAAGCTGATGTCTCTGCAGTAGTTGATATCAACAACCTCGTTTAATTAGCTTAATTGTAAGAGCGGCATAGGGCATAAGTTGTTCTATGTCGCTTTTTTTGTTTTATATTGCCTATTACGACTTTTTACATTGAAAAAATTTCAAATTATTCTTTCGCAGCATTGACTTTTCATAAACATCTAAATCTCGCGTATAAACTTGTATTGTGTAAAATTTAAGCTTTAATTTGTAAGCATAAATTTCATTTTAAGGCTCGCATAGTCATCCCGAATAATGTTAAAATTCGGGGAATATGTTTAGTTTGAGTTGTGTGGCTAAAAAAACGCCGAGTTAATTTGTGTTTGGCGTTAAATTTTGAGTCGTGCAACGGCAAGATTTACCAGTTTCTTTCCGTTAATGTAATGCAAGTGCGTATGATCAACATAAAAAAAGGTCTGGACCTGCCAATTGAAGGCGCACCTCAGCAAGTGATTCACGATGGCTCTGCCGTCAAACGAGTTGCTGTGCTAGGTGAAGAATTCATCGGCATGCGTCCTACCATGCAAGTTCGCGTGGATGACCAAGTTAAAAAAGGCCAAGTTCTTTTTGTTGACAAAAAGAACCCAGGTGTACAATACACAGCTCCGGCTGCTGGTGTTGTCAAAGAAATCAACCGTGGTGCCAAACGTGTTTTGCAATCTGTTGTTATTGAAGTCAATGGCAACGAGCAAATCACTTTTGACTCTTTCTCGGCAGGCGAGTTAACTAGCCTTGACCGTGAAAAAGTAAAACAGGTACTTGTCGAATCAGGTCAATGGGCTGCGCTTCGTACGCGTCCATATAGCAAAGTGCCAGCGTTGGATGCCAATGCAAGCTCGATCTTTGTGACTGCAATCGACACTAACCCATTAGCAGCTGACCCTGCAATTGTAATCGCTGAAAATGCTGACGCATTTGAAGCTGGTTTATCAGTTGTTTCGCGTCTAACTGATGGCAAAGTATTTGTTTGTAAAGCACAAGGTGCAACCGTACCTAGTTCATCTGTAGCTCAAGTAGAAGTACATGAGTTTGGTGGTAAACACCCTGCAGGTCTAGTTGGTACACACATCCACTTCCTAGATGCAGTATCTGCTAATAAGCAGGTTTGGCACTTAGGTTATCAAGATGTGATTGCGTTTGGTAAGTTGTTCTTAACTGGTGAAATTTTCACAGACCGTGTAATTTCATTAGCGGGTCCAACAGTTAAAAACCCTCGTTTAATCAAAACGCAATTAGGTGCATCACTGTCTGATTTAACATCAGGTGAACTTGAAGACGGTGAGAACCGTATCATTTCAGGTTCAGTGTTGTCAGGTACAACAGCAAGTGGTCCTCATGCATATCTTGGTCGTTACCACTCTCAAGTAACTGCATTATTAGAAGGCCGTGAAAAAGAATTCTTTGGCTGGATTGCTCCAGGTTCTAAGAAGTTCTCAGTTACACGTACTTTCTTATCGCACTTATCACCAAGCCGTTTATTCAATATGACGACTTCAACAGGTGGTTCGAGCCGTTCTATGGTACCAATCGGTAACTATGAGCGCATAATGCCATTAGATATTCTTCCGACTTTATTACTTCGTGATTTAATCGCTGGCGACTTAGACGGCGCAATTTCATTGGGTGCATTAGAGTTAGATGAAGAAGATTTAGCATTATGTACCTTCGTTTGTCCAGGTAAATACGAATATGGTCCTATCCTTCGTGAGCGCCTGACTACTATTGAGAAGGAAGGTTAATTCCATGGGCTTAAAAAAGTTTCTTGAAGATATCGAGCCGCATTTTGAACCTGGTGGTAAGCATGAAAAATGGTATGCCCTGTATGAAGCAGCAGCAACTATTTTTTATACACCGGGTCATGTAACTAAAACCGGTTCTCACGTACGTGATAATATCGATCTAAAACGTATCATGATCTTAGTGTGGATGGCGACATTCCCTGCGATGTTTTTTGGTATGTTCAATATTGGTCATCAAGCATCAATTGCATTAGCAAACGGTTTTGCTTTAGGTGACACATGGCAAGTTGGCCTATTTCAACTATTCGGCGGTGAACTGACTGCAACCTCAGGTTGGGGTGCGAAAATGTTCTATGGTGCGTGTCACTTCTTACCAATTTACGCAACTGTGTTTATTGTTGGTGGTTTTTGGGAAGTGCTATTTGCATCAATCCGTAAGCACGAAGTTAACGAAGGTTTCTTTGTAACCTCAGTACTATTCGCTCTTATTCTGCCTGCGACGATTCCGCTGTGGCAAGTTGCCTTAGGTATTACCTTTGGTGTTGTAATGGCGAAGGAAGTGTTTGGTGGTACAGGCCGTAACTTCTTAAACCCAGCACTTGCTGGTCGAGCGTTCCTATTCTTTGCATATCCTGCACAGATTTCAGGTGACACAGTATGGACCGCAGTAGATGGTTTCTCTGGTGCAACTTGGTTAGGTCAAGCAGCTTCTGGTGTAGATTACTTTGCTGATATGGAGCTATGGTGGAATGCATTCTATGGCTTTATCCAAGGTTCTATGGGTGAAACGTCGACGCTTGCGATTATGTTGGGTGGTTTATTCTTAATTTATGTTCGTATCGCGTCATGGCGCATCGTTGGTGGTGTTTTTGCTGGTATGGTAGCAGCATCATTCTTACTAAACGCTGTAGGCTCAGAAACTAACCCTATGTTTGCAATGCCTTGGTACTGGCACTTAGTGTTAGGTGGTTTTGCATTTGGTATGTTCTTTATGGCGACCGACCCTGTATCTGCTTCGTACACGAATAAAGGTAAATGGGCTTACGGTATTCTAATTGGTGTAATGGTTGTTTTAGTGCGTGTAGTAAACCCTGCATACCCAGAAGGTATGATGCTAGCAATTCTATTTGCTAACTTGTTTGCACCGTTATTCGACCACTTTGTAGTTCAGTCGAACATCAAGAGGAGATTGGCACGTGGCTAGTAATAACGAAACTATCGGTAAAACGCTAGGCGTTGTCGTTGGCTTATGTTTAGTGTGTGCAGTTGTTGTATCTATGGCAGCGGTTCAATTACGCCCATTACAGCAAGCAAACAAAACACAAGACGTACAACGTAACATTTTAGCGTCAGCTGGTTTTGCTGATGTTGAAAATGTCACTGAAACATTCAATGCAAACATTGAAGCGCGTGTTGTTGATTTGAAAACAGGTGAGTTTGTTGACACTGATCCAAACAGCTTTGATTTCGAAATGACAAAGTTTGACGCAAAACGCAGTATTAAACTTGAAAAGTCAGACGATCTTGCTGGCGTTCAACGCATGACAACTGAGTCACCTGTTTACTTTGCGAAAAACGCAAACGGCAAAGTTGAGACTATCATCTTACCAGTTCAAGGTTACGGCCTTTGGGGTATTATGTATGGTTTCTTAGCGCTTGACACTGACACTAAAACAGTGAAAGCGATTAACTTTTACAAGCACAACGAAACGCCTGGTCTAGGTGGTGAAATCCAAAATCCACGTTGGGTTGCATCTTGGCAAGAAAAGCAGCTTCCAGTTGATATCGTAAAAGGTACAGCAGGAAATGATGTGCATAAAGTTGACGGCTTATCAGGTGCAACACTTACATCTGTAGGTGTTGATAATACATTCAAGTTCTGGACAAGCGATAAAGCGTTTGGTCCATTCCTAGCGAAAGTACGTGAAGGAGCATTGAACTAATGGCTAATGCAAAAGAAATGAAAGAAGTCTTGTTTGCACCTGTATTTGCAAACAACCCAATTGCACTACAAGTACTTGGTATTTGTTCTGCGCTAGCGGTTACTTCAAGCCTTAAGAATGCGCTTATTATGTCAATTGCATTGACATTAGTAACTGCTTTCTCAAGCTTGTTCATCTCGATGATCCGTAACCATATTCCATCAAGCGTACGTATTATCGTGCAAATGACGATTATCGCATCATTGGTAATTGTTGTTGACCAAACGCTACAAGCTTTTGTATACGCAACAGCGAAAGAGCTTTCGGTATTTGTTGGTTTGATTATTACTAACTGTATCGTAATGGGTCGTGCCGAAGCATACGCAATGAAGACACCACCACTTATGTCATTTATCGATGGTATCGGTAATGGCCTTGGTTATTCAGTAGTACTACTTACAGTTGCATTTATTCGTGAACTGTTTGGTAAAGGTACACTGTTTGATGTGGAAATCTTACCTCTTGTTTCAGAAGGTGGTTTCTATCAACCAATGGGTCTTCTTATTCTTCCACCAAGTTCTTTCTTCATTATTGGTTTATTCATTTGGGTACTTCGTACTTATAAGAAAGACCAAGTAGAGAAAGCATAAGAGGTAAGAAATGGAACATTATATTAATCTATTTATCAAAGCGGTTTTCATTGAAAACTTAGCGCTTTCTTTCTTCCTAGGTATGTGTACATTCCTAGCTGTATCAAAGAAAGTAACTACCTCTTTGGGTCTTGGTATTGCTGTTATCTTTGTACTTGGTGTTGCGGTACCGGTAAATAACGTGGTTTATCACGCGATTCTAGCGCCAGGTGCACTTGAGTGGTTAGGTTACCCAGATGCTGATTTAAGCTTCTTGAAGTTCTTAACTTTCATCGGTGTTATTGCGGCACTAGTACAAATCCTTGAGATGACTCTTGATAAGTTTTTCCCACCGCTATATAACGCGCTGGGCATCTTCTTACCACTAATCACAGTAAACTGTGCGATTTTTGGTGCGGTTGCCTTTATGGTTGAGCGTAACTATAACTTCACAGAGTCTGTTGTGTTTGGTATTGGTTCTGGTGTGGGCTGGGCACTTGCTATTGTGGCACTTGCAGGTCTGCGCGAGAAGATGAAGTATGCTGATATTCCTGATGGTTTACGTGGTCTTGGTATTACCTTTATCACTGTAGGTCTAATGGGTCTTGGCTTTATGTCATTCTCTGGTATTTCACTTTAAGGTAGCGAGGAAACTATACGATGGAAACAGTTGTATTAGGCGTAAGCATGTTTATCGCTATCGTTGTGATTTTAGTCCTAATTATTATTGCGGCTAAATCAAAACTAGTACCTAGCGGTGACGTAACTATTGGTGTTAACGGTGATCCTGAAAAAGCGATCATCACTCAGCCTGGCTCTAAGCTTTTAGGCGCACTTGCTGATGCGGGTATCTTCGTATCATCAGCATGTGGTGGCGGTGGCTCTTGTGGTCAGTGTCGCGTAGACGTTCATTCAGGTGGTGGTGATATTCTACCGACTGAGCTTGACCATATTACTAAAGGTGAAGCACGTGAAGGTTGTCGTTTAGCATGTCAGGTTGCTGTTAAAGGCGACATGGAAATTGAACTTGAAGAGTCAATTTTCGGTGTTAAAAAGTGGGAATGTGAAGTTATCTCTAATGATAACAAAGCAACATTCATTAAAGAGCTTAAGCTTGCAATTCCTGATGGTGAATCTGTACCTTTCCGTGCAGGTGGTTACATTCAGATTGAAGCGCCAGCTCACCACGTTAAATATGCAGACTTCGATATTCCTGAAGAGTATCGTGGTGACTGGGAGCACTTTGGCTTCTTTAAACTTGAGTCTAAAGTTGACGAAGAAACAATCCGTGCATATTCAATGGCTAACTACCCAGAAGAAGAAGGCATTATCATGCTTAACGTGCGTATCGCTACGCCGCCACCGCGTGATTTAAGCTTACCATGCGGTAAGATGTCATCTTACATCTGGTCACTGAAAGAAGGTGACAAGGTGACGATTTCGGGTCCATTCGGTGAGTTCTTCGCGAAAGATACTGACGCTGAAATGGTATTTGTAGGTGGTGGTGCAGGTATGGCACCTATGCGTTCACATATCTTTGACCAACTTAAGCGTCTGAATTCAGACCGTAAGATGAGCTTCTGGTATGGTGCACGTTCTAAGCGCGAAATGTTCTATGTAGAAGATTTTGACGGCCTACAAGCTGAGAACGATAACTTTGTATGGCACTGTGCGCTTTCTGATCCTCAGCCAGAGGATAACTGGGAAGGTTACACAGGCTTCATTCACAATGTTCTTTACGAGAACTACCTACGTGACCATGAAGCGCCAGAAGATTGTGAATACTACATGTGTGGTCCTCCAATGATGAACGCAGCTGTTATCGGCTTACTGAAAGACTTAGGTGTAGAAGACGAAAACATCTTACTCGATGACTTCGGTGGTTAATTCTACACAACGTAAAAAATAGTTTTTTTTACGATATAATTCAGGCTCCTAAATCGACTATAATGATTTAGGAGCCTTTTTTATGCATGACTAAAAATGATAGTGTGTGCAAAGCGTAATACCAATTTAGACTGGAATTAAACATGATGAAAATGTGGAACTTTTACAAGCTGTTTATTGTTGCTGTGGTGGTTATATGCCTGACTGCGTGCGATGAAAAGCCGACGAGCAAACGGCAAGAAGTATTGTTACAGGGTAAAACCATGGGTACAACATTTACGGTAAAAGTTTTTGTTCCGGTTGATAAATTACAAACACTTAACTTATTTAGTGACGTTACGGATTTACTGGATGATGTTAATCAGTCAATGTCGACGTATGTACAAGATTCTGAAATAAATAAATTTAATCGAGGCCCTGCAAATAAAGTGTTTGCGATGAGCGCAGATTTTCGTACCGTTACTGCCGAGTCGATTCGAATAGGTAAGAGTACCGGCACCCTTGATGTGACTATGGGACCGCTAATAAACTTATGGGGGTTTGGCCCCGATAAAAAGCCAACTAAGGTACCGAGTGATGAATTAATCAATAATGTAAAGCGACAAATCGGTATTGATAAGCTAACGCTTAATGGGCAAGGTCTATCTAAATCAGTCGATTCTCTTCAAATTAGCTACTCAGCAATTGCTAAAGGCTTTGGTATCGACAAAGTGGCTGAGTATCTAAATACAAATGAGTTAACCGATTATATGGTTGAAATAGGCGGCGAGTTACGCACATCCGGTACAAAAGCGAATGGCCAGCCATGGGTGCTCGCGATTGAGCAACCGGATGCCCCTGTTGGTGAGCGCAAGGCTCACAAAATTTTAAAATTGAGTAATATTTCCATGGCGACGTCAGGTGATTATCGTATTTTTTATGAACTTGACGGGGAACGTTTTACTCACTTAATTAGCCCAGTTACGGGAAAGCCTGTAAAACAAGATTTGGTTTCGGTTACTGTTTTACACCCGTCAGCAATGACAGCAGATGGTTTGGCAACGGCACTCACTGTAATGGGGACCGAACGAGCGAAAGCCTATGCTGAGCAGCATAGTTTGCCTGTTTATTTAATTAGTCATACGGCCGATGGCTTGACGACCTATGCAAGTAGTGCATTCAAACCATACTTATAGTGATTATATAACGAATAAGTATGTGACCTTTTATCCAAGTCGGGTATAATATGCCCGTTTTTAAACTGGGGGCGAGCAATGGATATATTTTTTCTTACTTTCGGGTTATTGGTTATTGTCGCATTAGCGATGGCTGTTGGCGTTATTGTACAGCGTAAGTCAATGGCGAGCAGTTGTGGTGGACTTGGTGCAATGGGCATTGATAAAGTTTGTGACTGTGATGATCCATGCGAAGCACGTAGACAGCGTTTAGCGAAAGAGCGTCGCTGGAAAGAGAATCAAATATTGTAAATTATTGCAAAGAAAAAGCGCCGAGTTAGGCGCTTTTTTTATCCAGGAATTATTTTACTTTCTGGTAGGCTGTTTCGCCATACCCTTGCAGTTTATTATCTGCAAAAACAATCGGTGTACACTCGTCTTTCGTCATCTTGCCATCTGAATGAATCGAGTTGGTAGGATAGAAAATAACGCGGTACTCAGTGCCATTGTGTGTCAATAACTCATTAAACAGCGGTGTGCCGAGTTTATCAATGGCATTTTGATAACTTGATCCTAGCGCTAAATCAGCAATCATTTTACGATTCTTTTTATATTGCTTTTGCCACGAGCTACCCGAGCTATAAAATTCATCTTCGCCGCCATTGCCTACTGCCACAACACAGCCAGTTAAAAGAGGTAAAGTAAGCGCAGTTGCAATCATTAATTTTTTCATTATTTATTCCTTTTTGAAATTTATAAAATTGTATTAGCAGGTTTGGTGCCAGTTTTATAAATTCAATTATATCAGTATTTTAGTCTTTGTTGTTTTTTTCGATTATACAATAATTATCAACTATTGGTTATTTATACTAAGTAATTGGTTATTTAAACCAGTTGAAAAAAGGTCATGAGCCTATATTATTGGTACTGTTTTTATATACAGTTATCGATACGTGAATGTCTCTATGAAAAAATTTATACATATTGATATGGATTGCTTCTATGCTGCGGTTGAAATGAGAGACAACCCAGAATTACGAAATGTACCTATGGCGATAGGTGGGCGCAGTCGCCGTGGGGTGTTAGCGACATCTAATTATTTGGCTCGGGAGTATGGTGTTAAAGCGGCAATGTCAAACTATAAGGCGCTGCAACTGTGTCCCGAACTCGTACTTGTGCCGGGCAGAATGCAAGTTTACAAACAGGTGTCACAACAGATAAGAGAGATATTTTATAGATATACTGATTTAGTCGAGCCCCTGAGTCTAGATGAAGCGTTTTTAGATGTCACAAACAGTTCTGAATGCTCTGGTAGTGCAACCTTAATTGCCAATTCAATTCGAGCAGAAATAGAACAAGTAACCGGTCTCACCGCATCCGCTGGCATTGCGCCAATTAAGTTTCTTGCCAAAGTTGCAAGCGACGAAAATAAACCGAATGGTTACTGTGTTATTTCTCCAAGTCGGGTTCAGCCCTTTTTGCTCAACTTGGATTTAAAGAAAATCCCGGGTGTCGGTACAGTGACACTCGAAAAATTAAATGCAGGCGGACTATTTATCGGCCAAGATGTTGTTAATTTAGGGTTTAATAAAATGGTTCAGCACTATGGCAATTGGGGTGGGCAGTTATTTAAAAAATGTAATGGTGAGGTTGAAGGTAAAGTACATACGGAGCGCGTTCGCAAGTCATTATCGGTTGAGCATACATATGAATATGACAAAACGTCACTGCAAGCATGTATTGAACAGTATCCGCAGCTGTTAACAGAGTTAAAACAGCGTATAGAAAAACAAGGGCTTACTCATCGCATTAGTAAACTATCCGTTAAAGTTAAGTTTAACGATTTTGTTTCAACCACGGCGGATCAAGTGGCTCATCAACTCGATGATGATGTGTTTCTTGCGTTGCTCGAAAAAGCATATTTGCGCGGCGGCAATAAAGGTGTGCGTTTATTGGGCTTAGGGATCGGAGTGGCTGCTGAAGCCGCCGCGAATACAGAACAACTCTCTCTATCGATTTGTTAGCCTTGAAAATTTGGCCGAGTACCCCAATATAGAGCTTAACTATTCGTTCAATAAAGGTGTGTTATGACCAACCCAACTGCATTGCAATGTACCGATATTTCAGCACTTTCATCAAGTGTTGATGCGCTGATTGTTATTTCTCCAGATTTTAATTTAGTGACTAATGACGCATTACGCGATCTGATTACGGCTCAAGCTCAAATAGATAAACGTATTGGCCGACAGGTAACTATGCTCGTTACTGAATCTGCGCCTGGGCAGCGTTTAGTACTTGCGCCGACTGGCCCTTTGAATCGTGATTATGATGATGTGCGTCGTTATTTTGATGCAGCTAAGAGTGCAGTTATGCAAGCGAAAGATGCAGGGGCGGTAAACCCAGCTGTGATGGTGTTAGGTGATGACAATGCTTCCTATCAGAATGCACTTGCAGTGGCCTATTTGGGTATGTGTCAGGCACTTTGGCAACCGCTTGAAGCCCGAGAGCATCATGGCGCAGCAATTTCGCTAGTGCAATCAATTACGCTCATTGGCGAAGTTGATATCGACAAGGTTAATGCGCTTGCAATAGGGCAATTTGCCGCACGCGACTTGTGCGGGACAGAGCCAGAGCGTATGGCGCCGCCAAAGTTTGCAGATTACTGTGTGAGCTTATTTGAAAATACCAGCGTAAAAGTTGATGTCATTAGTGATATCAATACCATTGATAAAGACTACCCGATGTTGAGTACGGTCGCACGTGCATCATATGCTGTTGAGCGCCATCATCCGCGTGTTGTTAAGCTAGAGTATACTCCTGAAGGTGCGGTTGAGCGCACATTACTCTTTGTTGGTAAAGGGTTAGTTTATGACACTGGCGGTGCGGACTTAAAAGTCGGCGGTGCAATGGCTGGTATGAGCCGAGATAAAGGCGGAGCCGCGTCAGTTGCTGGTTTTATGAAAACAATCGCTGAGCAAAAACCAGCAGGCGTAAAAGTCATTGCGTACTTAGCTGTGGTTAGAAATTCAATTGGCTCAGACTGTTTTGTACCGGATGAAATTATTACTAGTCGAGAAGGTGTGCGCGTACGAATAGGTAATACGGACGCTGAAGGGCGTTTAGCGATGGGTGATCTGTTAAGTGAGATTAAAGATATCGCTAAAGGTGAAGTGAACCCAGTTGTGTTTACTGTGGCAACCTTAACCGGGCATGCTGCAAGAGCAATGGGTCCTTACACTGCACTTGTTGAGAATGGCCCTGCACGCCAATCATTGGTTTCTAAAGCTATTGCTGATGCGGGCGATTTATGGGCTGATGGCAGTGAAATATCACGTTCACGTCGCGAAGATTACGATTTTGTGAAGCCACATACGCTTGCTGATGATGTGCTATCGAGTAATTCGGCGCCATCTGCAGTAACAGCGCGCGGCCATCAATTTCCGATGGCATTTTTGGCGATAGCATCTGGTTTAGACAAGCATGGATTGGATAGTGATACGCCAATTCCATATGTGCATGTCGATATTGCCGGTAGTGGCGTCGAAAATGGCAACTGGCAAAGCGGTAAACCAACGGCTGCCTCACTTGCGAGTATTTACAATGCGTTTGTCGGTACCAACTAACTCGACTTGAGCATTCATTATTTTAAAAGCCAAGCAAGATATTGTTATTTTGCTTGGCTTTATTCTTTTATCCACATATCACCGTAGTTTAAATCGATTCACCACTGCAGACATCTGCTCACTACTGTGAGTCAGTTCAACGCTCGCTGTATGTAATCCCTCGGTATTTTTAAGTGTTTCATTTGCCATGCCTGATAGCTCGTTGACACGCGTGTTGACTTCGTCAGCGGCTTGAGTTTGTTCGACGGTTGCTTTTGCAATTTGACTATTCATTTGCGAAATTACGTCCATGAGTCGTTCAATTTCAGTTAATGCTGTATCAGCTTTGGCCGCTTGCTCTACGGTTAGTTTTGACGTCTCTTGTGATGCCTGAACGGCACTGACTGCACGTTGTGCACCCGCTTGCAGATTTTCTATCATTGTTTGAATTTCTTCTGTACTTTGACCCGTTCGACTAGCAAGCGTTCTCACTTCGTCGGCAACGACGGCAAAACCACGTCCTTGTTCGCCCGCACGCGCAGCTTCAATCGCTGCATTGAGCGCTAGCAAATTGGTCTGCTCTGCGATTCCTCTGATTACATCAAGTACTGCACCTATATTTTCGCTTTCTTTCGCTAAGTTGGTAATGACATCACTTACCTTATCGATATTTTGCGATAATTGTTCTATCTCAGAAATTGTTTGCGACACAACTTGTTTACCTGATACCGTATTTTGCTGAGCATCACCCGCTGCCTGCTCTGCTGCATCGGCGTGCGTACTGACTTCTTTGATTTGAGATGTCATTTGGGCCATGGCTGAGGCAACTTGTGTGGTGTTATCGTTTTGCGATTGGATAAGTTGTTGGCTTGCCGTTGAGTTAGCTGCGACTTGCTCGGCATGGGCAAGTACTTGTTTTGAATTGTTAGCGACATCGCTCAACGAATCGCGCAGTTTATTGGTAAACTCGTTAAAAAAGCCAGATAGACGCGAAATTTCGTCATTTCCTTCGGCATTGAGTTTGCGGGTTAAGTCGCCTTCACCTTGCGCTACATCTTTCATTAGCAGTGTTGCTCGTCTAGTCGGTTCGAAAATACTCCTCCCGATCAAATAACTTAAAAATGCTGCGAATACAGTGATAATCAAGGTATAGGTAAGTAGCACATTACGCTGTTTTGCAAAGGCAATGTCTAGGGTATCAATATAAATGCCTGAGCCGACAATCCAACCCCACGGGGCAAACCCTTTGACGTAGGAAATTTTATCAACTGGTTGACTCGCCCCCGGTTTTGGCCATTGGTATGGTACAAACCCTTGACCATTTTTTGCGACGACTTTCGCAATTTCAACAAAGAGCAATACGCCGTTGGGATCTTTAACCTGAGCAACTGATTGACCGTTTAGTTCCGGTTTGAATGGATGCATTACCATATTGGGTTGTTCGTCATTAATCCAGAAATAGTTATTATTGCCATAGCGCAGAGCAGCAATGGCTGATTTTGCTTGCGCCTGTGCTTCTGCGCGGGAAAGTGTGTTGGCCCTTTGTTTCTCGTAGTAGTAATTTAGTAAACTATGAGCTGATTCGACTAACCGTTGGGTTTTTAAATACTCTTCTTTTTCGAGTGCATCACGTTGAATAAACAAACTTGTCGTTGTGAGGATCAGCAGCCCTGATAGTACCAATACCACAAGTATCGCCAGTCGTTGTTGTATCGTAAACTTTCGTAAAAAGGTCATAAGCCGGATACCCATGTTGATAGGTTAGCTTTAATTTTAGTCTAACTAGAAAGAAAGGCGAGCTGGTGTGAGGCCCTGGCGGGTAGCAATAACTCGTTGTTCTAAATGCTGATACGGCGCTGTAAAAGCGCCGCATCTAATACCGAAATGTTATTTAACGTCGAAGTGACGGTTAAAGAAGTTAGTAATTGTTTTATGCAAGTGAGTCTGAACTTTTTTACCGCGCAAACTGTGTTTTGAACCGGGATAAGTCATCATTTCAAATTCTTGCGCGTTGTCTTGCAACTGTTTGAACAACTTAGTTGCATGCGTAAACAGTACATTGTCGTCAGCCATGCCATGATAGATCATGAGTGGTCCTTTCAGTCCTTCGGCGTAAGGAAAAACAGCACTGTTCTCATAACCTGTTGCGTTTGTTTGTGGGTGGCCAAGGTAACGTTCTGTGTAATGGGTGTCGTAAAGAGCCCAATCAGTGACTGGCGCACCTGACACGCCGGCTTGGAAGTAATCTCCCGCCTTGAACATAGTCATTAATGCCATATAGCCACCATAGCTATGACCATATATTCCAATGCGGTTCGCATCGACATAATCAAGAGTTCGTAAAAACTCGACCCCTTTTATTTGGTCTTTTACTTCTATATCACCCAAGTATTTGTAAATCGGATCTTCAAATTTTTTACCACGATTGTAGGAGCCGCGGTTATCAAGCTGAAATACAATGTAGCCTTGCTGCGCCATATACTGAAAATATAGATTTTTATCACGCCAGCTATTGGTTACACGCTGTGCATGGGGTCCACCGTATACATTGACCATAACAGGGTATTTTTTGCCGGCTTCAAGCTTATTCGGTTTAAAAATACGATAGTGCATTTGCTGGCCATCTTCAGCTTTAAGAGTACCGTACTCAGGATCAACCATATCGCTTAAATAGGGTGTTAACGGATGTTGATTGTCGAGACGATTTGGCTCGAGCCAAGTAATAAAATTACCTAAGTTGTCACGCAGCGATACTTGTGCTGGTTGATTGACACTTGAGCTTCTGTCAATAAAGGTTAAATTGTCTTTTGCCATGACAACTTTGTGGAATTTACCCGCCTCAGTTAAGCGAATTGGTTTTGATTGAGTAAATAGTTTTGCACTATATAAGTGGCTTTCCAGGGGGGTGTCAGCACGACCTGAGAAGTAAACCAGTCCGTTCTCTTCGTCGATACTTTTTATGCTCTCAACAATCCAATCACCACCGGTAATTTGGCGGACTAAGGTACCATCAACTTTATATAGGTAAAGGTGTTTAAAGCCATCACGTTCTGAGGCCCAAACAAAATGTTTTTTGTCTTTCAAAAAGTGCAAGTCAAAATGCAGATTAATCCAGGTATCACTTGTTTCCGTGAGAGCAACACGTTGATTTTTCGTTTGGCTATTGTAAAAGCGCAGTTCTAGCTGTTGCTGCGAGCGGTTTTGCCATTGATATGATAGAGTTTGGTTGTCGTTTAACCATTTGGCACGGGCGATATAGATATCTTTATCTGCGCCTAAATCTACCCAGTCAATTTGTTGATTGTTAAGTGATACGACGCCGAGTTGGATGTCGACATTGTTTGTACCAGTAAATGGGTAACGTTGATTAAAGAGTTTAACTTCTTCAGCGTAAATTTCGTTGCGAATTGCCTCGGCGACAGGACTTTCATCTATGCGCGTAAAGGCAATCTTACTTTCATCATTGCTCCACCAATAGCCTGTCATGCGGCTCATTTCTTCTTGGGCAACGAATTCCGCCATCCCGTTTTTGATGGTACCACCGCCATCTTGTGTTATTTGGATCTCTTTACCTGTTGTAAGGTTAAGCGTATAGAGATTTTGAGCGCGTATAAAGGAAACAAAATTACCTTTTGGCGAAATGCGCGCATCGGTTTCAAATTCGGGGGTGTTTGTAAGTTTACGCGATGATTTCGTTGCTAAATCATAATAAAACAAATCGCCATTTAATGGGAAGAGCAGAGCTTTACCGTCTTTTGACCAGGTATACTCCATGATCCCTTTGCCAAATACTCGCATGCGTTCACGGCGCGCTTTCTCTTCATCAGAAAGTGTTTCAGGTCCTGAAAATATGCTTTCTGAGTCGACTAATAGCTTATTCTTCTTCTCTTTTAAGTTATATTCCCATAAGTCATAGCGAGTGTAATCTTCTTGCTTTCCTTGCAAGTAGGTGACGCGACTGCCATCAGGCGAGAATGTCAATTTTACGGGTGCTTTACCCGATAGGCCTGGGTCCGAGAAAATGCGCTCTAATGAAAGTGGCTCAGCAAAGCTCGACGTGCTTGCGACGAGGCTAAGCAATGCAAGTGAGGTTGTTTTTTTGATCATATCCTTGCTCTATTTTGCAAACAGGTAGGGCTAGATGGTATGTGGATATGGTAATAATCTCAACAAATTGCTATAAACGACCAAAATAAATTGATTGAGAAAAGTATGTTTGAACTCGCTCCTGAATTAAAGCGTGACTGCATTGAAGTCGCACAGTGGCCGCTATCTACCGTTTTGTTAATGAATGACAGTCAGTATCCATGGTTTATTTTAGTGCCGCGAATCGCGGGGTTAAAAGAGCTGATTGATTTGAGTGAACAGGATATGGTGCAGTATACAAAAGAGTCATGTCGATTGCAGCGCCTTATGTTAGCTGTTTTCAAACCAGATAAACTCAATGTTGCAGCGCTTGGAAATATGGTGCCGCAGCTCCATATTCATCATATTGCTCGCTATACAAACGATCCGGCATGGCCATCACCTGTATGGGGTAAATTACCCGCTAAGCCCTATTCTGAAAAGCAAATAGAACTGCTAAAAAGTAAAATGTTAGATAATTCATTCTAGATTATGTTTGAAGTACATAGATAAAATCTTTACATCTGTTTGCAAAAAACACAACAATAGACGTCTATTGTTAATGAAAGTTTAATAAATGTTAATCATAATGCCGAGCTCATTTAAGGAAAGCTTGGCTAAAAGGAGGTTGTAACTTAAAAATCTTTTGGATAAATATCCATGACTCTCACAAAGAAAATAAACTTCATGGCGATGACGTTACTGTCATCTCAATTCGCCATGGCGGCAGCCCCACAAAATTATTATCAAAGCGTGAATACATCAAATGCGGTAAGCTTGAAGCAAAGCTTGCACGCTATCATTGATGATCATAAAAAAATTCCGTATACCTCATCAAACACAGATACATGGGATGTCTTAGAGCTTGCAGACCAAAACCCAGACAATGAAACTCAAGTGATCGATGTATACAAAAATGCTGTTTATGCAAAAGAAGGGGGCGGTAATAGTTTTTATAATCGTGAACACAGCTGGCCCAAATCATATGGTTTTCCAAAAGACGGTTCGACGAATTACCCTTATACCGATCTGCATCACTTATTTATCGCCAACAGCAGTTATAACTCAAGCCGTAATAATAAAATATATGGAGCATGCAACGATGCAGCTTGTATCGTAAAAACAACTGATTATAACAATGGCCGCGGCGGTAGTGCAGTTGAAGTTAACTTGACACTTGGCTCAGGCACGACAGGAAGTTGGCAAACATGGCCTGGACGCCGTGGTGATGTAGCACGCGCACTTATGTACTTAGCTGTGCGTTATGAAGGTGATGTTCACAGTATTACTGGCGTGCAAGAGCCCGACTTAGAGCTGACAAATGATACCAATTTAATTGAAGCGTCAAAAACAGGTGGTAACGAGTTAATTGCCTATATGGGTTTAAAATCGACCTTAATTGCTTGGCACAAGGAGGATCCTGTCGATCAATTAGAACAACAACGCAACGACGCCATTTTTTTACATCAAGGCAATCGCAATCCATTTATTGATCATCCGGAATATATAGCCTGTATTTTTGAGCAGCAATGTAGCGGTATAGCGCCTGTTGATACAACTGCTCCTCAAGCTCCAACAGGACTTGTTGGGAGTGCACAAGGTGGCACAATTAGCCTTACATGGAATGCCAATGACGAAAGCGATATAGCGAGTTACAATGTTTATCGTCAGACGGATAGTGCACCCGAACTGGTAACGAATACGGCAACGACAAGCTTTACTGATAGCAATGTTGCTAGCGGACAGACCTATTCATATAGTGTTTCTGCCATCGATAGAAGTGACAATGAGTCATTGTTGTCTGATGTGATTTCAGTTTCTTTGCCAAATCAAACAGAGCAACAGACTTGGATTAATGAATTTCATTATGATAATGAGAGCACCGATAAAAATGAAGGGGTTGAAGTTGCAGGCAGCGCGGGTGTTGATTTAAGCGGTTGGCAGTTACTTGCATACAATGGCAATAATGGACAAGTATATAAATCGATTCAATTGAGCGGTGTTATTGCCGATCAGGCAAATGGATTTGGCACTATATTCTTCGCTGTTTCTGGGCTACAAAATGGCAGTGCTGACGGTTTGGCGTTGGTAAATGCGCAAAATCAAGTTATCCAGTTTATAAGTTATGAAGGGGAGCTTGTTGCCACAAATGGCGCCGCGCAAGGCCTGCGTTCGAGTGACATTGGCACTTCAGAGTCGTCATCAACATTAGTTGGGCACTCTTTGCAGTTAGTCGGTGATGGCACCCGCTATAGTGATTTTACTTGGCAATTACAAAGTGCGACTGAAAACAACATTAATACGGGGCAAAGCTTCGGCGGGGTTACACCAATTGAGGCACATTATTTTGAAAATGTGAATCAACTAGCAATTCCAGATAATGGCCAAATTGAGTCGTTAATTAATGTAGAGCGCAGTGGGCTTGCTGCAGATATCACGATTAATGTCGATATTACTCATACTTATCGCGGTGACATTAGTTTAGTGTTGATTGCACCAAGTGGGGAGCAAGTGACTCTAAAAGATAAAAATGGTCGTGATGGTACCGACAACCTAGTGGAAGCTTATTCTGTTCAGTTGAACAGTGTCGCTAAAGGTGAATGGAAGCTGCGAGTTGCAGATAATTATCGTCAAGATATCGGTAGTTTAAATCGCTGGTCAATCGACTTTTCAAAATAGTTTTTTTCGCATAAAAAAGACAGGCCACATAAAGGCCTGTCTTTTTAATTGAGTTATAGCCGTTTGGCCATATTAATCAATTGCCCAACAAGCGGAGCGCTTTTTTTCATCCTCTTTAATATTGCAGACGACTTAATATTTTCGTTAACGTATTAAATTGTAGATTAATTATCTCTATTTTATTTTTTTCCGATACTTGGTGATACGATATGCCATCACATTAAACCAAGTTCGGCTTTACCCTGAGCAAACTCAACATCAACAGGAATATTGGCTTTTTCAAGTCGATTGAGAGCGTGTTTTAGATCCTTTTTAATGACACCATCTGATTCCATTAATTGGTTTACAGCGGCATAATCGCCGTTTCCTTGAAGGGTTAAGATAAGTTCTGACAAACTAGCAACCGCTTGTTTCATTTTAACCATGTCGACCTGATATAAGCCTTGTGAGTCGAGTGAAAATGCCCCTTGGTCGGCGAAATAATTAAAGCGAACCATATTTGCCTTACCATGCGCTGAACTTGCACCAAAGCGCACTGAACGGAAAATACCCGCCATAAATGTGACGTAATAATCTTCCAACTGGCCTTCGCTAATGGCGCCGTTCGCGAGTAATTGCTCCACCATATAGAGGCCGAGTATATCTGCTTTGCCTTCTTCAAGTGCCGATGCATGTTCTTGTAAGGCTTGGCGCACTGTTCCTTTACCATTAATGGTTTGCTTTATACCAAGTCCGTGAGCGACTTCATGAAACATAGTGTTAGCGAAGAATGCATTAAATGTGACATGTTTACGTTGCTCTTTAACGATGAGTTGTTCTGAGATTGGCAATAGAATTTTGTCAAACTTTGCACGCATTGCATTTTTTAATTGCAGGCGGCGAGTGCCTTTTTCAAGTTGAACTTGTTCATCGTTAGGAAGGTTAATTGCAATCGTTTTACTGCCCGCATTAGAGTGACCTGCGTAGTAAACAACATCATATGCGTTTAAATCCGCATCAGAGCCTGGTACCTCTTGTTTATACTGTGCGGGTACCGGTAAATCTTTTTGTAACTGGGGCAGGTATGACGCGTATTTTGCGAGTTTTTCACTCCAACTTAAGTCTTTGATAAGGACATAGGCTTCAAATGCAGAACGGTAACCAAAAAGTTGGTCTTCATAGGTCTCGATAGGGCCGACAACCATATCAATTTTGTTATTTTTCATATCCATCCATGCGAAGTCTGATTCTTGATATTGATCAGATAATAACGCTTTGGCACGCAATTCTAGATAATGTGCAAACTGCTTGTCGTCAGCAAGCTTCGCCGCTTTTGATAACAACGCAGATGCTTTTGTGAGTTGTTCCTTATATATTGTGGAGTAAGGAACAGTAATTAATTGGTTATTGTTATCACGTTTGACCAGTGAATATAAGCCTTTTTCATCTTTGAGTTTGGCGTTATTTAGTTCTTCTTTAGTGATATCTGAAGGATAAAATCCAGCGCCAAGCGGCTTGTTTTTGGTATTTGTCAAAAAAGGTTTGTCGCCATCGAGTCGATCCCATGGGCCATAATTTAACAAGGCAAAACGTTTAGCTTGCTCACCGTCAATACTTGCCATTACGTCTTGCTTCGATTGGCCGTTAGCCTGCAACCAAAACAGCTCATCCATGATTTGAGCTACATCAATGAGTATCGACAGCATTTTAATTTGATTTGTAGATAGGTGTGATAAGTCTGTATTCAATGTGACTTGGGTATAGATATTGAGTCGTGCTTTGGCATCTGGCAACAAGGACTTTTGTGAGACTGATTGAACTGCTTGCGCAGGCTTTGGCTTTGTTGCGTTTTGGCTTGTATTGTCGGAGCAACCTGACAGGCTTAGGCTTGTTGCAGCAAGCACTGCTAAAGCGGTGAGTGAAAGTTTCATATTATTCTCTATGTATTTATTTTTATTTAACTAAATTTAAAAAATTTATGTTGATTGTGCGATTTTAGACTACGCTTAAAGTTACTAAGATATAGAAAGATGGAACAAATTTAAATTGGTTATGGAAAATAGGGGATAAACCCCAAAATTCAATCAAAATAACTCAGTGACTTTCTTATCAAATAAATTTTGATTCGGCTCAATGCTGAGTCATTAAAACATATAATTTGGAATGGTTCAGGTGTAATGTTATTAGACCATCATACAAAGAACTCACTAAACCTTGTTTGGTTTGACGGTTATAAGGAAACCAGCTTTATGTCCACAGAGAATGCACTACTGACGATATTAGTCGAAAAAATTAATAACGATACGCTAGTTTTACCAACCTTGCCTGAAGTGGCGATTAAAGTTCGTGAAGCGGCCGATAACCCTGACGTCAACTTGATGGAAATGAGCGATGTTATCACTCATGATCCGGCACTGTCGGCGCGTATGATTAAAGTTGCAAACAGTGCTTTTTTAGGTCGAGCCGTGAAAGTGTCAACACTCAATCAAGCTGTTACACGAATTGGTTTACGACAAATAAAAAATATTGCAACGGCAATGGCGATGGAACAGTTGTTCGTGTCGAAAAACCCTGTCGTGAAAGAGTATTTATCGAAGAGTTGGCAAGTCACACTCGATGTTGCGGCGCACGCGATTGCGTTATTGCACACATATGTAAAAGAAAATAAGCACAGCCCGTTAAATGTCGACACGATTACGCTTGCATCATTAGTTTATAATATTGGTATTTTGCCTATATTAACTGAAGCCGAGCGCCATCAAGAAGTCTTTGCTAATCCTGCTTTTTTGGGCCAAGCAATTCAAAAACTAGGCGGTAAGGTCGGCGGCCAAATCATGCGCGCATGGGGTTTTACCGAAGATTTTGTTGAAGTGGCTGAAAGTTGGTCGAATGCTGGGTATAAACCGGAAAATCCGTGTTATGTTGATTTTATTCGCATGGCCGCGATTAGCCAAGATGTGTTAAAAGTTGCTGATAAACAAGTTGTATTGGCTGGTTACGTTGAAAAAGGTGTTTTGAGTTCGTTAGAGCTATTCGATAATGAGGATTACGTCGCGCTACACGCCGATATTCGCGCAATGTTTGCCTAACCAGTTTGGCGTAATAAGAGTGCCAGTGTCGCCACTGGCACCGAGTTGAAATTAAATTTTTTCGTCAGGCTCACCAAGAGCACGGACTAAGCTTTCGAGCATTTCTTTTATTTCGTTGCTGGCGAGCATAAAGTCAGCATCGAGTTTAACGGCAAGGTCTTCTTTTGGAATATCTGCGTTTTCTTCTTTTAATACATCTGCATAGTTTACGCGTTTAATCGAACCATCTTCTATTAGCATAAAGCGCAGACGTTCTTGCCAGTCGAGGGCTAACTTAGTGACGACTTTGCCATTTGCCAAATGGTTTGTAATTTCATCTGAGCTTAGATCATGTTGTTTTAAAACAACTTTTGCACCATTTTCTTCAGGTTCTATAAGTTCGGCATCGAGCCCAATTTCAAACGTTTCAGGCATGTCATATGTTTTAAGCCAATTAGTCAAAAACAGTGACAGGTCATAGTTTACAAATGCTGGAACAACGGGTAGAGAACCTAGCGACTTGCGCAACAGAGCTAAAAGTTCTTCTGCTTTATTAAAGCTGGCGCTATTTACAATTAGCCAGCCATTTTTTTGGTCAATAAACGCAAACTGCAAACTTGACTTTTTAAATGCCTGAGGTAATAAACTATGGATTAGATTTTCTTTCAGTTCGTCTTTTTCTTTCTTTTTTACAGGTCTATTTTCTGCGGTTTCAATTTGCTCTATTTTCTCTGCCAGTAAATCGTTAATCACAGCGGGTGGCAGGACTTTTTCTTCACGCTTTGCACATACCAAAATTGAGTCGCTTGAGAAGTGAGAGAGCATTTGGCCATGCTTGCCAAGTGCTTTGGTCCAACCAAAAGTGCTTAAGTCTTGATTTCCGCAAGGGCGAAATTTGTCTTGCTCTAAAGCGGTTTCGAACGATTCTTGTTCATATGATACGTCTTGCTTAAATCGATAGCAGATAAGGTTACTAAACCACATGTTTATTTGGCCTATTTGAATTTAGATATAGCGGCAGAGTAGCAGGGTTAAGCACAATAAAAAAGCGCCAATTAGGCGCTTTTTACTCGATGATGATTTATTCAGCTAACATACTCATTGGCGATGGCATATCTTTCGGGAAAGATATTTCATAAGTCAGGCCTTTTCCAATTTCGCTGGTGGCAGTGATATCACCACCCAGTGTTTGTTTTACGAGGTTAAAGGTTATATGTGTACCGAGCCCACTACCACCTTGCTCTCTGCGCGTTGTGAAAAACGGGTCAAATAGTTTGTCGAGTTGCTCTTGTGAAACACCGCGACCGTCATCGCGATACGTAATTCTTACTTCACCGTCGTGTTCTGAAATGGCAATATCAATCGAACCTGCATTAACTCCTTCAAAGCCATGAATGAGTGAATTCATAATTAAGTTTGTAAATATTTGGCTTATTGCACCTGCCGGTAAATTCAACTTCAAATCATCAGGACAATGTATGTTTATCTTATGCATTGTCTTTTTTAATTTCGGCTGTAAGGAGCGAATGATTTCACTCAGGTACTCTTTTAAATTAATATTACGAACTGCTTCACTTGCTTGGTCAACCGCGATCTGTTTAAAGCTCGCAACAAGCTCTGAAGCACGTTCTAGGTTGGTTGCCAATAAGCTAGTGCTTTGTTTGGCATCGCGAATAAATTCTTCCAGTGCTTTCGGTGAAAGTGATTTATCTTGGTATGCTATTTCAATTTGATTGAGCCGCTCTTCTAAAAATGAGGTTGCAGTCACGCCAATGCCAACAGGGGTGTTTATATCGTGTGTAATACCCGCAACCAATCCGCCGAGTGCGGCCATTTTCTCAGAACCAACGAGTCGTTCTTGGGCTAGATTGAGTTCATCGACATAACGGGTCAGTTCGTCTTGCTTTTGCAGCAGCTCTGACTCTGTTGTTTTTCGTCTATCGACTTCTTCTGTGAGTGTGAGTTTTTGCTTTTCTAACTCATACTTTTGTTGTTGTAGGTCCATCATGGCTTGGCTCAAATTTGACGTTTTTCGCGCAACTTCTTGTTCGAGCATTAGGTTTTGCTGATCTAACTTTTCGTTGGTTGAAACTAGTTGTTTTTGTGTTGCCTCAAGCTGATTTTTATAATCAATAACTTTGTCAATTAGGTTATTGAAAGAGTATTCCATGATTTTTAATTCATTGTGCTCGGTTGTGTGCACACTGACCTGCACGCCTTCTAAGTTATCGAGCTCTAGTTCTTCAATTTGGTGCGTTAAGTCTGTTAATGGTTCTGTAAGTAAGCGTCTAAATGCCATCAAAAACAGAATAATTAAAAAAGTCGTTTTGATTAGGGCGTTACCAACTAAGAAATAAATCGATACCATAATCCGACTAAGCACAACATTACGGCTTGAAAACAGAGTTACATCACCAACTTGCGTTGCTCGGCCTGAAAATTCAAAAATCAGTGGAAAGGTATATCCAAATAAACCTGAAGAGGTTTGTTGAACAAGCTGTGGCTTCACTACTAAGGTATCGTTATACGCATCACCAATATCAATTGATTGGCCAAGTTGAGAGATGATTTCGCCGGAGTCGTCACGCACGATAACCCCTTCAATTGTCGGCATCGCAAGCAGACCTTCGGCAATGGTTCTAGTTTGTTGCGTATTCAACTCCCATATCGCGCGGGTCAAACTACCTGAAAAGGTTTTTTGAAAGGTCGACAGTTCATTTTGAATATGGTCTTTTGAGTTATGGTATTCCGCAATAACCTGTCCGCATGTAACCACAAACGTGAGGATAAAGTAAACGGACAATACGCTGGTTAACAACCTTTTTGATAAACTCTTACTTAGCATTTAGTAACCAGAACCCCGTAGTTATAAGACTTGAATAATGCACTATAAACTTAGCTAATATTATGCGAAAAATAAATAATTATTATGCAAATTGTTGCTATTAAATAAAAACTTAACGTAATTCTAGTCTATTTTTAATTTTTCGTCGTTTTTATTGCAATAAAAGTTACATTTATTTGCCATGCTAGCGTATGCTAGTTTTGACTTTATATTGACGTTCTAGATTGTACAACTTGGCTGAGGTTAAATGAAATTTCCTGTTTTAATATGTGATGATTCTCGTGTCGCTCGCAATCAAGTCGCGAAGATATTATCGCAAAATACAGATTTTGAAATTTTAAAAGCAAGCAATGGCGAAGAAGCTTGTCAGATTATCGCAAATCAAGAAATTGGTTTGCTTTGCCTTGATCTCACTATGCCTGTGCTAGACGGAGTAGGTTTACTAACCAAGTTAAATCAACATAAAAAATTACCTCATACTGTGGTTATTTCGGCAGATATTCAAACTCAAATGCGCGAGCGGGTAGCACAGTTAGGGGCCATTGGATTTATCGAAAAGCCTGTTTCTGAAAACGTGCTGCAGGCCATATTGCATAAATTTGGCATTTACTAAGGTATAATATTTCAAAATGGAATAAATTATCTTTTTTTATAGTTGACTTTATTTTCACTCTTCGGCAGTCTAGCGATATGAAACAAATTAATTTAGTACACACCACCATTATTACAACCATTATCCTAACTGGATAGTGGCATAGGTCTGTACGCAAAATTTAAAGGCCTGTGCTCACTAAGAGCACAGGCCTTTTTTCGTTTTTGGAATGAGGAAAAATATGAAAGTTTTAAAATTTGGGGGGTCGTCACTTGCTGACTTTGCTTGTTTACAACGCGTAGCGTCTCTTGCAAAAGGCCAGTTGGAAGATGAAATCTTACTTGTACTCTCTGCACCCGGTGGCATGACTGATAGTTTAGTCGAGCTTACGCAATTAGCTGAATCAGGAAAAAGCTATGAGTTAGCTTGGCAAGCGTTAGAAGCACGTTGTAACGACTTAAAAGAGCAAGTTTCACAAATAGCTTCGGTTGAATATTGGCCCGATTTTTCGAATTTAAAACAAAAGCTTGATGGCGTTGCGCTATTACAGCAATGTCCAAACTCAGTTAGGGCGTTTGTGATTAGCTTTGGTGAGCGTGTCAGCGTGTCACTGATGCACGCATTACTCAATGAGTTCTCCCCTATTTACTTGGAAGCAACAAAGTGTATCGCATCGGACAACCAGTTTTTAGATGCGCAAGTTGACCTTACCGTTTCGGAAAAACAATTTAGGCAGCAAGTGTCATCACAACAGAGCCGAGTATACATTATGCCCGGGTTTACTGCCGCCTCGCCGCAAGGTGAATTAACTACGTTAGGCCGTAACGGTTCTGACTATTCTGCGGCAATAGCGGCAGCGTGTTTAGATGCGCAAGTATGTCAGATTTGGACTGATGTCGACGGTGTTTATAGCGCAGATCCTCGTTTCATTAAATCGGCGACTAAGATTGACCAATTAAGTTACAAAGAGGCAATGGAGCTGTCTTATTTTGGGGCCAAAGTATTGCACCCTAAAACCATTTTACCGTGTGCTAAGAAAAATGTGCCATGCGAGATTAAAAATACTCACAATCCCGATGTCCCAGGAAGCATTATTAGCGAATGTTCAGGCAGTGATGACGAGCCAGTAAAAGCGATTTCCTCATTGCAAGGTTTAGCCATGATCACTGTGTCGGGTCCTGGTATGAAAGGAAAAGTCGGTATGGCATCGCGGGTATTTAACGCGCTAGCTCAAGACGATATTTCGATAGTATTAATTACGCAATCTTCCTGTGAATTTAGTATTAGCTTTTGCGTGCATCAAGTTGACTTGTTGACTGCGTTATCAGGGTTAGAGCGCGCTTTTCAACTTGAAGTCGATGCCGGTTTGATTGAACCTTTTGAGGTCAAACAAGATTTATCAATTGTCACATTGGTCGGTGATAATATGCGTGCACATAAAGGGCTCGCGGCTAAGTTTTTTGCATCACTGGCACAAGCGCAAGTCAATATCGTGGCCATCGCACAAGATTCAACTGAAAGTGCAATTTCAGCTGTCGTTAAAGCAAAGCGTTGCAATGATGCGGTTAAAGTATGTCATGAGAATTTCTTTTCGCATATGCCGTCTATCGATGTGTTTTTACTCGGTTGTGGCTTAGTTGGTAAAGAACTTGTAGCGCAAATACAGCGCCAACAAGCATTTTTGGCAGAACGCCATATCAAACTAAATCTCTATGGTGTGGCAAATTCAAGGCAGTTACTGTTGGATGTCGATGGTATCGATTTTAATAATTGGCAAATGCAATTAGCTGATAGCAATCAAGCGTTTGATTTACAGATTGTTGAGAACTTTGTTAAAGAGAACCATTTAATTAATCCGGTACTGGTGGATTGTTCTTCGTCAGATCAACTCGCTGCACAATATGTCGACTTTATAAATGCCGGCTTTCATGTTGTGGCGGCAAATAAAAAGGCAAATACGAGCTCACAAGCCTATTACCATGCACTGACGCAGGCGTGTCAAAAAACACAACGTAAATTTTTGTACGAGACAAACGTAGGTGCTGGCTTACCGGTATTAGACAACTTGCAGCTTTTATTTGGCGCAGGCGATAAGTTGATTAGTTTTAACGGCATTTTAAGTGGCTCGCTGTCGTATATGTTTGGCGAACTTGAAGATGGCCTTAGCCTGAGTGAAGCAACAACACAAGCAAAACAAAATGGCTTTACAGAGCCTGATCCTCGTGATGATTTATCTGGTACCGATGTGGCGAGAAAGCTGTTAATTATCGCTCGTGAATCGGGATTAGAACTGGAACTTGACGATATTGAGGTTGAAGCTGTGGTACCTGAAAGCTTTGCGCCGAACACCAGTGTTGACGAATTTATGGCACGTCTACCAGAACTCGATGACGCATTTGCGAAAAAAATGGCCGATGCCAAAGCGCAAAATCAAGTTTTGCGATATGTTGGTTCAATTGAAAATGGTCGTTGTAAAGTCGGCATTCAAGGGGTGTCAAAACAAGATGCACTGCACAGTGTGCGTGACGGTGAAAACGCACTCGCTATTTTAAGTCACTATTATCAGCCTAGACCTTTTGTAATTAGAGGGTATGGCGCTGGTGCTGAAGTCACTGCGGCCGGTGTCTTTTCGGATATTCTAAAAACGGCGGGGGGTTAAGATGATTGAAGTTTTTGCTCCTGCTTCAAGTGGTAATTTTGCCGTTGGCTTTGATGTGTTAGGTGCAGCCCTTGCGCCTGTTGATGGCACCTTGTTAGGTGATGTTGTTGCGATTGCTGCGAGTTCTTCTGGGCAAGATGAGTTTTTATGTAGTGGCGATTATGCAGAAAAATTATCCGGCCCTAAAGAAGATAACCTGGCTTATCAGTGCTTGATACATTTTAGAGAGCATGTAGCCAGTGACATGCCAGCATGTCGCCTTGAATTAAAGAAAAACTTACCGATAGGTTCAGGCTTAGGCTCGAGTGCGTGTTCGGTCGTAGCTGCGTTTGTGGCGCTGGATAAATATGCCAACACACAACTTTCACAGAATGCATTATTAGAACTGATGGCTGATTTTGAAGAAAAGGTAAGCGGTGGTCGACACTACGACAATATTGCTCCCTGCTATTTAGGTGGATTGCAGTTATGCGGCGACCTAATTCCAGAAAAATCGTTAGCGATTCCACACGATGAAAACTGGCAATTAGTTGTCGCTTACCCTGGTTTTGCACTCAATACGGCAAAAGCACGAGAGGTCTTACCGAAGCAAGTCGCGATGCACACAAGTATTGATTATGGACAGCGCTTAAGCGCCTTTACGACACTATGTTTCGGTGGTGATTTCGATAAGGCGGTTACGTTGATGAAAGATGACTTGGCTGAACCGTATCGACAAGACTTAATTGCTGGGTTTACGCAAGCGCGCGATACATTACCAAAGTTGGGAGCTGACGTAATAGCAATTTCGGGAGCTGGGCCAACATTACTGGCACTGACAAAGTCGGCAAAACAAGCGCAAGCAATTGACGCTTGGTTAAAAGATAATTATTTAAATGAACAAGGTTTTAGCCACATTTGTAAAATTGACAATGATGGCACACGTATAATAAATAAAGGGGAAAATGATGTTGTTGCATAATCTTAAAGACGCCGAGCAGGTGGTGTCGTTTGTAGAAGCCGTTAAAGTAGGATTAGGCAATAATCAGGGCGTATTTTTCCCTCAGAGCATAGCTCCGCTTGCCGATGTTGATGCTTTGTTAGAACTTGATTTTGTTGGTCGCAGTAGCAAAGTTCTGTCGCATTTGATTGGTGACGAAATACCACAGAGCACAATAGCAAGCATGGTAAAAAATGCCTTTAACTTTCCAGCTGAGTTAGTCAAAGTAGAAGAAAACGTATATTGCCTTGAACTCTTTCATGGCCCAACATTAGCGTTTAAAGACTTTGGTGGCCGCTTTATGGCCGAATGCTTATCCGTATTTAATGAGGGTAATAAAACCACCATATTAACTGCAACGAGTGGTGACACTGGGGCGGCTGTAGCGCATGCTTTTTACGGTAAAAAAGATATTGATGTGGTCATTTTATACCCTAAAGGCAAGATCTCTTTGGCACAACAAAAGCTCTTTACGACCTTAGGAAACAATATTCATTGTTACGCAGTTGAAGGCAGTTTTGACGATTGTCAGGCGATGGTTAAACACGCCTTTTTAGATGATGAAATAAAACAGCGTTTAGGCTTAAATTCAGCTAACTCAATCAATATTAGCCGTTTGCTCGCCCAAGTTTGTTATTATTTTGAAGCTGTCGCGCAACTTCCGAGTGAGCAAAGAGAAAAAGCCCACATTTCTGTGCCAAGCGGTAACTTTGGTAATGTTTGTGCGGCAATGATCGCGGCAAGCCTTGGCTTACCTGTTGCTAAGTTATCGGCAACGACTAATCAAAATGATACTGTACCACGCTATTTGGCATCAAAAGAGTGGGCGCCGAATGACACCCTAGAGTCTCTATCGAACGCAATGGATGTTAGTAAACCGAACAACTGGCCACGCGTTCAGTTTATGCTAGACAATGACTGGTTTAACTATGAAAACTTTTACTCTCACAGTGTCGGTGAGGATGAAACAAAAGCCATCATGCAACAGGTTTATGATAATGGTTATTTGGCAGAGCCTCACACTGCAATTGCTTATCAAGGACTAAAGCAAGATTTAGCAAGTGATGGCGTGGGTGTGTTCTTGTCGACGGCACATCCGGCTAAATTTAAAGAATCAGTTGAAGAGATTTTAAATATTGATTTAGCAATGCCAAAACCGCTCGCTGATGCGTTGGCAAAGCCCTGCTTAGCGCAAGAACTTGTTAATGACTATCAGGTATTAAGAGAGCAACTATTGGCTAAATTAGGCTAGCCTTCATAACTCAATAAGTATAAAGTCAGGGTTCAACTGGCTTTATACTTAATGAGTAAACACAATGATCCGACCTGTGTGCGCGCTGGATGCACCCGCTATTACAGCAATTTACAACCACTATATTTTGAACACCGTTGTTACTTTTGAGCTCGACCCACTAAATGACTCTGATATTCACTCTCGAATTGAACAAGTTTTAACGAAGCAGCTGCCTTGGTTTGTTATAGAACAAAAGGGAGAAGTTGTTGGTTTTGCTTATGCAAATACGTGGAAGGAACGTGTTGCCTACCAAAATACCGCTGAAATAACAGTCTATATTGCACCACAAGCCTTGGGTAAGGGGTTGGGGCGCTTGTTGTACGCAGCCTTATTTGACGCATTAGCAAAAACCCATATTCACAGTGTGATAGGCGTTGTAACCTTGCCAAATGTAGCAAGCGAAAAACTGCATGAACAGTTCTCAATGGAAAAAGCCGCACACTTTAAAGAGGTCGGTTATAAATTTGATAAGTGGTTAGATGTCGGCTATTGGCAAGGGTTTATTCAAAGGGACTCATGATGAAAAAATTAGTTTGTATAGCTGCACTGTCGGTTTTGATGAGTGGTTGCGGTGACAGTGAAGTAGGCGATGTCAGCTTAGGTTTATTTACACTTAAAGACATTAAGCTCAATAGTATGCATGATCCATTGATCCCTGGGGTGACGTGCCATGTTGCCTCCGTTGAAGCGAATTTGAGTTTATCAGATCCTAGTGATAGCTCGATTTCCTGTCGCCAAACTGGCGATATTACCCCTGCGATGATTGCAAATATAGATAAAAGTGACTCAGGTGAAGTGGTGTTTAAAAAGTCAAAGAGCATCTTTTTGAAGAGCATGAAAGTGAGGCGTATTTATGATGCAAAAAATCAAACGCTAATGTATCTGTCATACTCTACTAAAGAAACGTCCGGCAGTTTTAAACATAGTTTGTCGACCGTGCCACTGTGGGGGACCAAGGCTTATACAACTAATAACCCAACAAATGACTAAGCGGCTATGGCATACTAGGTATATGTATTTTTTTACACCAGTATGTTATGAACGATTGGCCATCTTTTCTTGCAAATGAAAAGCAGGAACCTTACTTAAAAGAAACGCTTACTTATATTGAAAAACAGCGCGAACAAGGCGTTGTTATATACCCTAAAGAGCAAGATGTATTTAATGCATTTGCGGCGACCCCGTTTGATGACGTTAAAGTTGTGATTCTAGGTCAGGATCCGTATCACGGACCTGACCAAGCCCACGGTTTAGCGTTTTCTGTCAATAGAGATATAAAAATACCGCCTTCTTTGGTAAATATGTATAAAGAGTTAGCGACAGATATTGACGGCTTTACGATACCCGCCCATGGCAATTTACAAAGTTGGGCAGAGCAAGGTGTATTGCTACTCAATACCGTACTGACGGTTGAGCAGGGCAAAGCACATTCGCATAAACATTTGGGCTGGGAAACATTTACCGATAAAGTACTGGCACACATAAACCAACATAAAAACGGTGTTGTGTTTATATTATGGGGTGCACATGCGCAGAAAAAAGGTAAATTCCTTGATACCGGTAAACATGTTGTGCTGAAAGGTCCACATCCGTCGCCGCTTTCCGCCTATCGTGGTTTTTTTGGTTGTCAGCATTTTTCTTTAACCAATGATGCCTTGGCAAAACAGCATAAATCAGGGATTAATTGGCAAGTTTAATGAGATAAATATTGCGCAAATGATTTTTCAATATGATTTATAAACTGTGCCACTTTAGCAATGTGCGAACGGTGCTTTGGGTAGAGTACATAGACCGGGATCTGTTCGGCTTGCCAGTTCGGTAAGACACGCTGCAATTGGCCCGTTTTGGTTTCGCCTTGTGTCATGTAGGTAGGCAATAAGGCGATGCCACAGTGCTCCATCGTTAATTGCTTTATCACCTCAAAATCATCACTGAGAAAATAGTAAGGCAATGATAACTGAACACGTTCTTCGGTGTCGCTATTATATAAATTAAGCGGTTTGACTCTATTATCCGGGCTCATATGTAAAATTGAGTGATGAGATAAATCTGTAAGTTCAGTTAGTTCGTTGGTGTTGTTTTTAAGGTACTCGGAACTTGCGTAAATATGGCGTTTTATATGTCCCAGTGGTTTGGCGATAAGTCGTGAATCGCTGAGTTCACCGATGCGGATCAGCACATCGTAACCTTGCTCAATTAAGTCAACTCGTTGATTAAGTAAACTGAGATGTAACTTGACCTCAGGGTACATTTTCATAAATTGAGCGAGCGAGTTTTTGAGTACCTGTTGACCCATAGTTACCGAGGTGCCAATTTTGAGGTTACCAGAGATTGATTGCTTGATGGTATTGACGGCGCTATGGGCTAAATTGATTTCTTCTGAGATACGCTTGCAATGGGTTAGAAACTGGCCTCCGGCTTCGGTTAAGCGTTGACTGCGCGTGGTTCGCTCGAGTAGCACGGTACCAAGCTGCTGCTCTAGTTTTGTGACCTTTCGGCTGACATTGGCTTTAGGGATACCTAAACGTTCGGCTGCTTGAGTAAAGCTTCCCGCTTCGACCACACTTAAAAAAGTCATCATATCGTTTAGGTCGTAGGTTTTTGCCATGGTATGTCTCTAACTTCTAGGTGAGTGGTTATGGTAGCAACGTCGAGGTTAAAAGCAATTCTATTGCCTCATGGCCAATAAAAAAGGCCCAAATATTGAGCCTTTTTTGCGAGTGTGATGTTAATTATATAAGTGAATCATCAAACTCAAGTTCGTTAAAGTAGTCGAGCTCCTGTAACTCTTTTCTTAAACGATGCCGTTCTTGTAGCGCTTCAATTTCACGCCACTTACGCTTTTTTCCTTTAGCAGAGGTTTTTGTTTTTGCTTCGGGACGTTCTACAACAGTTAAAATGTCATCAAGACTATCCATGGTCGCCTCCTGTGGATTTTTTAACCTCGGGATAAGTAAATATCACAACTGGTATGAAAATAAAACTATTATGTTTCCGTTTTGTTAAAAAAAGATGAAGTATTGAGGACAAGATCAAAAAAACGGCGAATATTGTCGCCGTTTTTATAAAAGGTAAAGAGCGAGATTAAGGTTAGCTTTGATGCTCTTTAAAGAGGCTAACAAGGGCACTTGTTGATGGATCAAGTTCATGCTCACTATCACTATCTATCGCATTTAGCACCGTTTTTCCAAGCTGTTTACCAAGCTCAACACCCCATTGGTCAAAACTGTTAATATCGAAAAGTACACCTTGCACGAATACTTTATGCTCGTAACAAGCTAACAATGAGCCAAGACTAAAAGGCGATATATCGTCAATTAGCAGCATATTAGACGCTGTATTGCCGGGCATTTGTTTATGCTGTGCAAGTTGTTTGGCCTCGGTGCTCTCTAAACCGCTCTCACGTAGTTCTTGTTCCGCTTGCTGGAGAGATTTTCCGAGCATTAAAGCTTGAGCTTGGGCGAAGCAATTTGCCGCCATAAAACGATGGTGTTGCTGGTATTGACTGTTATTTTTAAGTGGCAAGATAAAGTCGATCATTGCGTTTTGCTTGCCTTGATGAAACAACTGCATAAAAGAATGTTGGCAGTTGGTTCCTTCAGCACCCCATAAGATAGGGCCAGATAGCGCAACTTCGTCTCCTTGGTTATTCACGCGTTTACCATTACTTTCCATATCTAGCTGTTGTAAATAGGCTGGTAAGGCTTTGAGTGCGTGGCTGTAGGGCAGTACCATCAAGTTATTCAATTGGAAATAGCGTTGTTGCCAGTAACCGATAAGTGCTAAAACAACAGGTAAGTTACGGTTGAGTGGCGTTTCACAAAAGTGTTTGTCTTGCGCCGCTGCGCCGTTTAGCAACTCGTTAAAATGAGCGCGACCAATGGCTAATGCAAGTGGTAAACCGATTACAGACCAAACGGAGTAACGGCCACCAACGAAGTCCCATAGTGGGAACGTGAGTTCATCCGCAATACCAAACTCATTTGCTAAATTGGGTTTTGCTGTCAGCGCGACCCAATGGGATGCAATGGCTGCTTTTTCTAAATGTTGGCAAAACCAGGTTTGTATTGCTTGGGCATTAATTTGTGTTTCAGAGGTGGTCCAAGACTTAGAAGCAACAATCACTAATGTCGTTTCTGGATTGAGCTTTTTTAAAATTTGCTCAATTTGTTCGCCGTCGATATTGGCTAAATAGTGACAATTTAAATCTGACACCGCATAATCTGACAAGGCGCCATGCAGCATTTTAGGACCAAAAAAAGAGCCGCCTATGCCAATGCTTATTACGTCGGTGAACGGTTTCCCAGTATACCCGCACCGTTTGCCACAGTGAACATCATCGACAAATTGCAGCATACGCTGTTTCGTATCTTCAATTTGTTGACAAAGCTCGGGTTGGTGCGGTGCCAAGTAATCGGAATTGCGCAAGGCTGTATGTAAAACAGCACGCTGCTCAGTGCGATTAATTATCTCGCCAGAAAACATCTTGTCGCGTTCAGCAAGCAAGCCTTTATTCGAAGCGACTTGGCATAGCTGTTCAAGTATCTCCGAATCGAAGAACTGTTTTGAGGCGTCCAAGCGAATCGCCGGAGCTTTAAATGATAATTGTTGAGGTCGGTCCGCGTGCGCATTAAAAAGCTCCTTTAACGGGAGCTTTTTAAACTTGTCCGCAGCTAGTTGTAAATACTCATCGAGTTGTTGCAAAGAGCTGGCAGGTGTCATAGTTGATTATCTCTTATAACGCTTTAAAGCGTTCTTCTAAATCTAATTGAGCTTTGGCAAATAAACGAATTCCTTCGCCTAATTTTTCGGTTGCCATTGCATCTTGATTATGTTGCCAGCGGAACTCGGCTTCACTTAAAGGAGTTGGTTTAGCAACGGTTGTTGTTGGTAATTCTAGCGGATGAACATCAGCATTTTCAAGGCTAGCCAGCTCTTCCAGTAATGCTGGGCTAATCGTTAACCGATCGCAGCCTGACAGGGCTAAAATTTCGCCTGTGTTTCTAAAGCTGGCGCCCATGACAACGGTTTTATAGTCGTGTTTTTTATAAAATTCGAAAATCGAACGCACAGACTGCACACCTGGATCATCTAGTGCTGATTCAGGTTTGGCCATGCCGTTTGCTATATGCCAGTCAAGAATACGCCCAACGAATGGAGAAATTAGAAAAACATTTGCATCGGCACATGCGCGGGCCTGCGCATTTGAGAAAAGCAGTGTTAAGTTACATTTTATACCTTCTTTCTCAAGCTGTTCAGCCGCTTTTATGCCTTCCCATGTTGAGGCGATTTTAATTAAGATTTTGTCTTGCGGCACACCTTCTAATTTATAAAGTGCAAGTAACTGCTTCGCTTTAGCAATAGTCGCTTCGGTATCAAACGATAATCGAGCGTCCACTTCTGTAGAAATATAACCAGGCACAACGTTCGCAATTTCTTTACCAATCAGTACTGCAAAATAATCGCACGCTAAGGCAATTTGTTTTTGCGCATCGCTTTCGTTCTCACTGGCGTAGTGAAGTGCTTTTTTTAGAAGTGGTTGATAGCTTTCTAATTCACTCGCTTTGAGTAATAGTGACGGATTGGTTGTTGCGTCTTGCGGTTGGTGTTGTTTGATCGCAGCAATGTCGCCGGTGTCTGCGACGATAGTCGATTGCTCTTTCAGAGCAGCTAAAATTTGTGACATGGTTTACCTCATTCCATAAAAACACGTGTTCGGTGTATTTTGAGATTATTTAATGTCTATCATATTGCCTTTTATTGAAACTAACATGACAGGTCAATTGTCCGTAATTCTTGTCAAATGCAAGTTTGGAAGAAATAGTTTAAATGTCCCCGTTTTGACATTAAAAATGATTGAAATACACACTTAATATACTGAGTTTTGAAATTGACACTAAAACTAATTGAAGTCAATTAATTTCGTCGCTATACGCGTATCAACTTAAGTTATATCGGTGTCAGGGGGCACGTTAAAAACCATATAAAACCGGATTATGATAACAAAACGAGCAATTCATAGTGTACAGGCTTTTTGACACTTGATAGCATTTAGTAATTAAACATACAACGACGAGTAAAATAATGATTACTGTTATATCTCCGGCTAAAAATTTAGATTACGAAACGCCAAGCCCAACAGATTTGAATACGTATCCAGAATTATTGGCACATAGCCAGGAGCTAATCTCTGTGTGCCGCACACTTGCGCCACACGATATTGGTAGTTTAATGAAAATTAGCGATAAGTTAGCAGGATTAAACGCAGCGCGTTTTGAACAATGGTCAGAACCATTTAATCTTGAAAATGCAAAGCAAGCCATTTTTGCCTTTAATGGTGATGTATATACGGGCTTAGATGCGAGTACATTAACCACTGACAGCTTGACATATGCTCAGAACAATTTACGAATTTTGTCGGGCTTATATGGGCTTTTAAAGCCGCTAGACTTAATGCAAGCATATCGCTTAGAAATGGGTACTAAGTTAGATAATCCTCGCGGCAAAAATTTATATCAGTTTTGGGGCGCCATTATTGCCGAAAAGTTGAATGAGCAGCTGCAAAAACAAGATTGCCAGACGATTGTTAATTTGGCATCAAATGAATATTTTAAAGCGGTAGATAAAAAAATGCTTAATGCACAAATCGTAACGCCTATCTTTAAAGATTGTAAAAATGGACAATATAAGGTGATTAGCTTTTATGCGAAAAAAGCACGCGGCATGATGGCCCGTTACCTCATTGAAAATAAAGTCACCAGTTTGGCCGAATTAGAAAAGTTTGATAGTGCGGGTTATCGTTTCTCAAAGGAAATGACTTCAAAAGACAATGAACCTGTTTTTATTCGTGAAGAGCAAGCTTAATTTTTTTACGACTCTGTTGTGATGGCCGGCATGACAAGATTACGGCCATTTTCTTTTGCTAAATAGAGCTGTTTGTCTGCTTGACTGATAAGTGAGTCGATAGAGGTTGTTGTGTCACAGCAGTGCACAACGCCAATACTTGCAGTGTAGCTAAATTGCTGTTGTTGATAATGAACAACGAGCTGCTCTATTTTATCTTTAATTTTATTTGCACGGACTAGGGCATCGTTTAACTGCGTATTTTTTAGAAATAAAATGAATTCTTCACCTCCCCAGCGGGCAAATATATCATCCTCTCGCGTAAGTTGTTTTAGCAAAGATGTAAACTCAATTAATGCTTGATCGCCTGCGTTATGGCCGTAATTGTCATTAATTTTTTTGAAGTGATCGATGTCAAAAAGCAATATTGCAAAGCCTTTTGGTTGTTTATTTTCTTGCCTTGCGAGTTTAACCATATCAAGAAAATAGCGCCGAATATAAGCCCCTGTTAGGCTGTCTGTATGCGCTAGTAGCTCCAGCGACTTTTTTTGACTTTTTAAGGTCTTGAGCCAGTCATTAACACCAACCAGCAAAATAAAAAAGCCGATTACTTCGAGTACATCTTCAAGTAAGATAACAACCAAATACGAAATCTCGACAACTTCGTCAAACGTATCGGACACTAGCGAAGTAAAAATAAGTAAAAACCCTAACCGTATTGTAGAAAAAACTTCGCTTTGGTTATCTTTGTCACTGAGTAATGCGAGCAGGAAAAATACAGTGCAGGTCATGATAAACTCGGTAATCAGGCTGACAACGTCAATATCATCTACTTTTTCAAACAACAATAAATAACCAATGCTGATAATGGTTAAAATCGTCAATGGTAGTTTAATTCGCGAAAACATATTTACTTCCTATTGCTTTACGAATACACCAATTAGTATAAAAGTATTAACTAATCTCGCATTGTTTCGGATCAACATTTAGCGCAACTTTTCATAGCGTTCTCCATTTTAGAGGTTATAAAGTAGGGTCCATTAAATTGATATGATCAAATGGGTGGCCAAGTGTAAATGCCATTTGAGTATTACTATGCGCTGTCAAATGTGACAGTCGTTGTTTTACTTCATAGAGATCGGGTTGGTGCCTGTTATTGACCCACCATAATACATGCTGAATTTCTGAGACGCCTTTTATACTTTTATTTATGTTGAGCAAAATATCATACAGATCGGCCTGTTTAAGTAGGTGGTTCAAATGTTCTAATTCAGTATAGGTGGCGCGAAAGCATATAAATTCGTTAGCGTTAAACAGTTCGCAATAAGAGTCTTGACAATGGTGTGTAATGGTTTGCCACTGACAGTCACCATGCTGTTGAGACATGAACTCAAACTGGGTCAATATCTGAGCAAAAAATGTGCCCTTATAGTCATTATAAGGCATGTTCAATTCAACGATAAAACAGGCTGCTAAGTGCATACAGTGCTCCTTAGTTTGTCAGCTGAACTAGTTAAAAGGGTTGTTTGAATTTTGTTCATGTAAGTTTAGCAGATATATCGTGAAGGGCGTTTACCTTATATCGGTGACATATATTTTTATATATGCATAATGTATACACTTTGTTTATTTGACAGCCATATTATGTTTAAACGAACTTTTATAATTTTAATAGCCACGCTCTTATGCACCCCGTGTGGCGCACAAGAAAATCTATCTTTGATCAATCGCAGTGCGGCGCCGTCGGCGATGAAAGACTACGATAAGTACGGCAATCAAATTAGTAACCCGCTATTTGACTTAGGTAGTTGGCACGGTTTTAGTTTTCCGCAACATGCTGAAAATCGCGGTGCAGTTGTGCCAAGTGTTATATTTGAAGAGTATACGCTTAATTTAAGCGCCGCATTCGACATTCCAAAAATCACAAATATGACGTCAAATAAATTGCTTGAATTTGACTCGAAAAGCAAACATAGCGAGCCAGGACTCTTATATCAGAAAATGGAAAATGAGAATTTGCTATTCGAAAATGAATCATTTTTTGTCAGTGAGCGCAGTGCCCTTGTTGTTACTCACTTAACCAACAAATCAAAACAAGAATTATCTCTAAAGTTGGAGTTGTCGGGTGATGTTTTGCCAACCTGGAATTCGAGTAAGCCTGATAAGCGCACTTGGCAGACGTCTTTGCAAGCGAAGCAAAATAGAATCAATATTTTATTTCCTCAGCAACGACAAACCTGGCACATGATGTCGCAAAAAGGCAGTCAATATGTCATAGAGCGAGGTTTTGCGAGCGAATCGCATAGTGATAAAGATAGCTATCGTACTGAAACACTGATCACATTAGCACCGGGTCAAGTAATGACACTTCCTTCTACCCATAGCTTTTATTTAAGTGATGAAGAATTTCAAGCTGCGAGTGAAAAGCAGTCTGAGTATATGAAAAATGCGATAGCTTTTAAGGGGCGACATAAAGCGCGTTGGCAAAATTATATAAACTCAATTGATAAAAGGCTAAGCAAAGAGCAACAAGCTATTGCAATTAAGGCCATTGAAACCTTAGTGGCAAATTGGCGCAGCCCCGCTGGAGCAATTACTCATCATAGTGTGACGCCATCAGTCACTGCAAGATGGTTTAATGGAGTATGGGCGTGGGATAGTTGGAAACACGCCTATGCAATCGCTGATTTTGCACCGCATCTCGCAAAAGATAATATTAGAGCCATGTTTGATTATCAAATTAGTGTAAAAGACCCTGTCAGGCCGCAAGATTTCGGCATGGTTATCGATGCTATTTTTTATAACAAATCATCGCAGCGCGGTGGTGATGGCGGCAATTGGAACGAACGAAATACCAAACCGCCGCTGGCAAGTTGGGCTGTTTGGCAAATTTTTAAAACAACCAATGACGTTGAATTTATCCGTGAAATGTACGCCAAGTTAGTTGACTACCACGCATGGTGGTACCGCAACCGCGATCACAATAGTAATGGTTTAATCGAGTATGGTGGCACTGTTGACCCAAAACACACAACAGAACATGGTGAACTTCGTTTTTCGGTAAAATCGTCATCTGATTTGACTAAACGCGGGTGCAGTATTGCCGATAATGCATGGTACGGTTGTCGCGGTATTTCACTTTATAACGAGTTCATAGATAAGCAAAATTACCAAAATATTGATATTCCAGTACAACATGGCGCTGGTTGGGAGTCGGGTATGGATAACGCGGCGCGCTTTGGCTTTATAAACGACGCACAACTCGCCGCGTATGCGAACCGCTTATATGCGGAAGATATTTTACGTGCCAAGCGTGATTGGGTTGTCAAAGTGTTTGAAAATAGAGTGAACGAAGAGTTAGTAGGTTACTCCATAAACCAAGAATCTGTTGAGCTAAATAGTTATTTAGCAATGGAAAAAGAAATCCTAAGCAAAATGGCAAGCTTGTTGGGGAAACAATCAGACGCCGCTCGTTATGCGCGCCAAGCTGAACAATTGAAACGCCGTATTAATGAGTGCTTTTTTGATCAAGAGACGGGCTTCTACTATGACCTACAAATTACGAGTACAACACAATCACCGCAGCAGTGCAGTGGAAAGCTGCTGGTTCATCGCGGTAAAGGCCCTGAGGGATGGAGTCCGCTATTTACCAATATAGCGACAAAGCAGCAAAGCGCTAACGTGGTCAGTGTGATGCTCGATAAAAATGAATTCTTTACTCATATCCCGTTCGGTACAGCGGCACTGACAAATCCAGCATATGGCGCCGATGTGTATTGGCGTGGTCGTGTTTGGTTAGACCAAGTCTATTTTGCGTTAATCGCGCTGAAAAATTATGGCTATCACAAAGAAGCTGAAATCGCCTTAGAAAGGTTGCTTGAAAATGCTGAAGGCTTATCTGGCTCAGAGAGTATTCGAGAGAATTACCACCCAGAAACGGGTCAAATGCAAGGTGCGACCAATTTTAGCTGGAGCGCTGCGCATTTATTGATGATGCTTAATGAAGTGAACGTTGCAAACTAAAAAATACTTGTTCAGTTTTCGGTTGGCACCCATCGATATGTTACTTTAGTCTACACAGTATGAAGTAGCGTAACTAAACGGCGATGCAATGCAGATAACTGACCAAGTAAAAATAGATGAATACTATCAAGCTTTATTAGATAAAAACCCGAGCTATAGTGGGGCGTTTTTTGTTGCCGTCAAAACGACCTCTATTTTTTGTATCGCAACGTGCCGCGCTCGCAAACCTAAAAAAAAGAATGTGGTTTTTTACTCGGGGTGCAAGGATGCACTTGATGCTGGGTTTCGTCCGTGCAAGGTGTGTAAGCCCACGGAGAATGCATTTGAAGCACCTGCTCAGGTACAGCAGGCGTTGGCGCTTGTTAGGCAAGATGAAAAAATGAAGGTGACGGATTATCAACTGAAGTGCCAAGGTATTCAGCCTGAGTTTGTGAGGCGTTGGTTCAACAAACACTATGGTATGACGTTCCAAGCGTATCAACGCATGTTTCGTATTAATAATGCATTTCAAGAGTTAAAAGCGGGAAAAAAGACCCTCGAAACTGCATATGATAATGGTTATGACTCACTAAGTGGTTTTAATTATACGTTTAAAAAAGCGACCGGAAAATCACCGCGCGAGTCAGACCGTAAAAATGTCATCTTACTTGAGCGCATTACATCAAAACTTGGTCCGATGTTCGTTGCTGCGACGGAAAAGGGTGTATGTATGCTTGAGTTTGTTGATAGACGTATGCTCGAAACTGAATTTCATGATTTACAAAAACGGCTCGATGCGACAATTTTAATTGGCGAGAATAAACACATTAAACAATTAAAAATGGAACTCGAAGAGTATTTCGAAGGTACTAGGCAAACGTTTACGGTGTCGCTCGACACGCCGGGTACAGAGTTTCAGCAGCAGGTATGGCAGCAATTACAAGCAATTCCGTATGGTCAATTGCGTAGTTATCAGCAACAAGCAGTCGCAATTAATAATGAAAAGGCTGTTCGCGCAGTGGCTAATGCTAATGGTATGAATCGAGTCGCGATTATTATTCCTTGTCATCGCGTCATTGGCAAAGACGGTTCATTAACCGGTTATGGTGGCGGGTTAGAGCGTAAAGAGTGGTTGCTGCGTCATGAAGGCGCTATTTAGCCTTACAGTATTTGTTCTTAACTTCATGATAAGTTTTGTGGGCGATCGGTGGCAATAATGATTGCTTTACCGCACTGCAGTATTGTTTGGTGTATTGTGGTTTATTGAGTTTTTGAGTGAGTTCAATTAACCGTAAATAGTAGCGACTCATTAATTCAAAACTGCCATTTTTTTCTAGCAAAGTTACGGCATATTGGTAGGCGGTAAACGCTTGATCGTATTGTTGATTGAGGTTGTAGGTATAGGCCAAGTTACCGGCTGCAATTGCTAAGTAATGGGTGTTACCACTTTCTTTCGCCCAAAAAAAAGCATGTTGGCGATGTTGTTGTGATTTAATCAAATTACCAAGTTTGTCTTGGATATGTGCCATATTTGATTGAATTTCTAAATGCAAAATCGGGTCTTGAATTCGTTTATACTTGTTGTGAATATTTTGCAGCAATGTATACGCACTGTGGGCATCGCCATATACGTATTCGAGGTTTGCAATTTCAACTTCTCTAATAGGTTTTGGAAATGCATCAACGGTTTTTTTCAACATTTCAATGGCTTTCAAGCCATAAGCTTTGCCTTCAGTGCGTCTGCCGACGGCGGATAATGCTTTCGCACGGTAGTAATAGAGTTGGATTAAAAACGAATCAGGATTGTTTTCCAACTGTATTAACTGTTCGGTTTGCTGATCTAAGGTTGTGAATTTGTTCTGGTCATAGAGAAAATCAAGGTAGTAGCCCGCAACTTTATACCAGCGCATGGTTAACGGTTTTTCTTGACTCTTCGCGGCTAATATCTGCTTTTCGCATACTTTGATTGCGGTCTGTGTTTCGCAAATATCATTGTAATCACTAAAATACTCGGCGCTAAAACATGAGAATGCAAAAAATAGCACCGTCGCGAAAGCGACGTTTAGAAGTTGCATATTAATTTTTCTCATAGATTTTGCTGTAAGTATCATAAATGCCTATATGATAATGGCTTAAAAGACTAGGCTCAATCAAGTCATAATATTGTTTTGCGAGTTTTTCATTGGCAAGGCTAGTGGCAATTTCGACGAGTCGCACATAGGTTGCCGCCAACAGCCTTACATTTTTTGTTTTTTCTAAATAAGTAATCGTAAATTGATACGTTTCGAGTGCTTGTTGATATTGTTCGAGCAATTGATATGTGCGCGCTAAGTTGCCGGTTTCAATCGAGATTAAATGTAGGTCATTTGACTTTAATGCCCAATTAGCGCTTTGTGTACGATGTTTTGCGGCTTGTTCTAAATTACCTAAGTTGTGCATTGCATGGCCCATATTGCTCTGCAGTTCAACATGAAATAGCGCATCCTTATGATTACTATGCGTAATCTGTAATTTATGCAACATGGCATACGCTTCTTTGCTATCACCAAAAACATGTTTTAAATTGGCTATTTCAATGCTCCGCATTGGATTTGGAAAGGCGTCTGCGATTTTTTCAAGGCTTGAAAATGCTTTGTCAGCATAGACTTTGGCCTGTTCACGTTGCTTGAAAAAAAGCAATGATTTAGCTTGGTAATAATAGAGCCGAGTTTGAAATAACGTTGGGTGGTTTTCTTTTTCTAAATAGTTACTTGTTACATTCAATAACTTCTTAAATTCTTGATTATCGTAATAGTAATCCAAATAGTAGTTTGTGGTTTGATACCAAGCTAGTGAATATTGTATTTGTGCAGAACGTTTTTTATTGATGAGTTCAAGGCATTCATTGCCTTTAATTGCACCGCAAACCTCCGCATGATCGCCAAAAAACTCGACTGAAGAGGCGGCTGTGCTAATTGTAATAAGTAAGGTTAATAATATTAGACGGCTTATTTTTATCATTATTATGAAACCGATTTATACTGCAAGTAGGTTGAGAGCCGACACTTTCAAAGGGAGGTCAAGGCCGCGATTTTCGCAATAATAGTACGATTAGTTCGTTAGGTAAACTATGTTTTTTGCATAAAAAAGCCCTTAAAACTTTAAGGGCTACTAAGCGTTTATTTTTTCTTTGCTTTCTTTTTGGCTTTTTTCTTTGCCTTCATTTTTACAGGGTCTTTTTTCTTTTTCGCCGGTAGTTTTGCTTCTTTATGTTTAGGTTCAAGCCCTTCGATTACGCGGCGCTTTAATTTTTGCTCCGTGTAACGCTCTACTTTTGCGAGCATTTCTACTTCGTGCGCCTCAATAAATGATATCGCGGTGCCTTTTTTACCTGCGCGTCCTGTGCGACCGATACGATGCACGTAGACATCTGCGGTACGTGGCATATCGAAATTAATTACATGGCTTATATCAGCAACATCAATGCCACGTGCGGCAACGTCGGTTGCAATGAGTACATTGGTTCGACCGCTTTCAAAGCTTCGCAGCGCGCTTAAGCGTTTATCTTGCTTCATTTCACCGCGTAACCAAGTTGTTTTAATTTCTTGGCTATAGAGTTCACCAACAAGTTGTTCTAAACGCTCGCGTGTTTTTACAAACACAATCGCTTTTGTAACATCTTCAGACTTTAATATATTGGTTAATAATTTAACTTTGTGATTACGGCTATCAGCTAAGTGAACCCATTGATGAATTTTACCTTTCTCTTTACGTGATGGAGTGGCTTCGAGCAAAGCTGGGTCTTTTAAAATACGATCGGCAAATAACTCGACACTATCGCCTTCTAAGGTTGCAGAGAACAAGAAGCATTGCTTGCGGTTCTTCGCTTCATCACAAATACGTAGCATTTCTTTGCGAAAGCCCATATCAAGCATGCGGTCAGCTTCGTCGAGAATGAGTACTTCAACATCTTCTGCGTGAAAGTTTTCACCTTCTAGGTAATCCATTAATCGCCCCGGAGTCGCAATTAATATATCGTTATTTTTTTCGAATATCTCTTTGTGCGTGCCGTAGTTAATACCACCTGTTACTACGCCTATTTTTAAGTGACTTTGATTTGCAAGCGCCACAGCTTGATCGTGAATTTGGTAGGCGAGCTCTCGCGTTGGCGTCATGATAAGCACGCGCGCAAAGCCTGGGTTTTTGCGCGGGAAGTCGATGAGATATTGCATTGCACCTAATAAAAAAGCGGCTGTTTTACCGGTACCTGTAGGTGAACTGGCAAGAATATCTCGTCCTTCCATTGCGGCCGGAATGGCGAGTTGTTGAATACTTGTCGGCTTTTCAAAACCAAGTTTATCGATCGAGTTTAATAGGGATTTATCGAGATCCAGTTCGGCAAAGTGCATAAGGAGTTAAACAATTAGGAAAATTAACGTTATTATACACCGATTCTCTATTAACTTGCATATAGGTTTTTCTTTTGTCAGGTTTCACCTTTAAACAGTTTCATGTCGATCATGGGCAATGTGCCATGAAAGTCGGCACTGATGGCATTCTTTTGGGATGTTGGGCGAATGTTTCAGATAAACGAAATGCGCTCGATATTGGTGCTGGAAGCGGTTTAATTTGTTTGATGTTGGCGCAGCGTATGGACAAATCAAGTGATGTAACTGGAGTTGAAATAGACCCTCAGGCTTTTGTTCAGGCACAGCAAAATATAAATGCGTCACCTTGGCGTAATGTGACTATCACTCGGCAAGATATTACTGACTATTACCCAAACAAACAATTTGATTTGGTGGTGTCGAATCCGCCCTTTTTCGAGCGCAGTTTAACAAGCCCTAATGTCGAGAGAACGTTGGCTCGTCATACTGAAAGCCTATCATTCGAGTCTTTATGCTCAGTTGTAAATCGTGTAATGACACAAGACGGCGAATTCGCGTTAGTTTTACCGTTTACTGAAGCTGAAAGGTTTATTCTTGTGGCAAAACGCCAAGGTCTTTATCTATCTAGACAGACCATAGTTCGCAGCAAGCGGGATAAAGCACCGCTACGCAGTTTAATGACGTTTACGTTTACAATACAAGAAGTGGTACAAAGTACCCTTATTATTCATGCTGAAAGTGGCGACTACAGCGACGACTATAAGACGCTGTGTCGCGATTTTTATTTGAAGTTTTAGCTTATAACGTTTGGGCGTACTCAACTAAAATCTGCTCGACCCAAGCGGCAATACGTTCATCGCTTTTGTCATACTGACTGTCTTCGTCCAGTGCAAGTCCAACAAAGTGTTGACCGTCGTCGGTCAGTGCTTTTGATGCTTCAAATTCATAGTCATCACTGTTGGGCCAGTAGCCTAAAAAGGTCACATTTTGTGGTGCAATTTTATCATGTAGCATGCCGAGCGCATCTTGAAACCACTGTCCGTAACCTTGCTGATCGCCCATGCCGAATAGAGCAATGGTTTTATTGGTTAAATTAACTTGCTCGATATCGTCCCAAATAGATTCCCAATCTTCTTGCAGCTCGCCAAAGTCCCAAGTTGATATGCCAAAAATGACAAAATCAAATTGCTCTGCATTTTTTAATGGCTCATCTTTAATATTGTGAAGCGAGATAATATCTGGCCCGATAATATCTCGCATTTTTTCTGCTGCCATTTCTGTATAGCAGGTTGTAGAGCCGTAAAATAATCCAATCTTCATGGTATTTATCAGTAAATAATAGCTTGCTATGATGGGGCAGTTTATCTTAACTTTTATCGTATTTATATATACTCGCGAGGGATGTTGTTATTTCGAACAATAATGCAGAACTAATTGAAGAATTTTTAGACGCTTTGTGGTTAGAGCAAGGGTTAAGTGAAAATACACTGGCTGCGTATCGAACAGATTTAGTCAAATTTAGCGCTTTTAAACCTGAGACTCACTTGTTTGATATAACCGAGCAAGATATCCAAAGCTATTTGGCATATCGAATCGATAATAACTTTAAGGCACGGAGTACAGCGCGTCTGTTGAGTGCATTAAAACGCTTCTACCTATTTTATATTTCGCGGCAACGTATTGAATTGAATCCTGTTGCAAATATTGGGCAACCTAAGCTCGGACAAAGTTTACCTAAGTCACTGTCAACAGCTGAGGTCGAGGCGTTATTGGATGCGCCTAATGTAGAAGATGCGATTGAATTGCGTGATAAAGCAATGCTTGAATTACTTTACGCAACCGGGTTGCGTGTCAGTGAGTTAGTTGGTCTGCGCATTGAGCAACTTAATGTGCGCCAAGCCGTCGTATTTGTAAAAGGAAAAGGCAATAAAGAGCGATTAGTACCTATGGGGGAAGAGGCTTTGCATTGGATTGAGCTCTTTTTAAAAGTGGGTCGCCCGCAATTAGTAAAGCACGCAACTGATTTTATTTTTCCATCAAAACGCGGAACAGGCATGACACGCCAGACGTTTTGGCATAGGATAAAGCATTATGCACTGATTGCGCAGATTGAGAGCGATTTATCGCCACACACATTGCGCCACGCATTTGCAACGCACTTGATTAATCATGGTGCCGATTTGCGTGTGGTACAGATGATGCTTGGACACAGTGATTTATCGACCACACAAATCTATACCCATGTTGCTAAAGAAAGGTTAAAATCTGTGCATCAACAGCATCATCCACGGGCGTGATGGAATTTTTATAGATGATGTCAGGTCATATAGATATGACATTTAAAGAAGAGACGAAAATGAAAAAAATACTTTTTGCTGCAGCGTTAGTGAGCTGTGCATTTAATTTATCAGCAGCTGGCAGTGCAGTGGCAAAGGTGCAGGAACACCCAATCTCTGTTGAGTTAAAAAAGTTGGGCGTCAATGCAACACAAATTAATCCTTCAGAAGTACCCGGTATGAACGAAGTTCTGACCGATAAAGGCGTGCTATATGTCAGTGATGACGGTCGCTTTTTATTGCAAGGTACGATGATCGATATTAAAAACAAAACCAACTTAACCGAAGTGGCATTGGGTAAGCTACGTAAAGTAGGTATTGAACAGTTTGCTGACTCGATGATAGTGTATCCGGCAAAAGACGAAAAATACCGCATCACTGTATTTACGGATATTACCTGTGGCTATTGTCGTAAGTTACACCGTGAAATGGATGACTATCATGATGCGGGTATCACGGTGCAATATTTAGCATTCCCTCGCGCAGGCGTACCAAGTGATGGTTATAACGATTTACAAAACATTTGGTGTGCAGCAGATGCGGCAGGCGCATTAACAAAAGCAAAAGCAGGTTCAAGTGTTGAGAAAGTAGCGGCGTGTGATGCGCCTGTGAAACAGCAATTTGAATTAGGGCAAAGTTTTGGTGTTTCAGGCACACCAGCCATCATCTTCGAAGATGGCAGCATGATTCCAGGTTACCAACCTGCAGCAAAGATTAAAGAAATCTTAGACAGTAAAAAGAAAAGCTAACGCTATGTGTTAGTTTAAAAAAAGGCCTATAAGGCCTTTTTTTATTGAATTAGAGAAATTATGGAAAAAACGATTGTTGTGCGTGATAGAGTGGCTGATGACCATATTCACGCCATAGCACACCCTGTTATTAAGCAAATATATGCCTCGCGCGGTGTGCAAAACGACCAAGAATTAAATAATAGCGCAAGTACCTTACTGAATTTTGAGTTACTCAAAGACATTGATGTTGCCGCGAATATTTTGATTGAGGGGCTGCGCTCACAAAAGCGAATTTTGATAGTTGGCGATTTTGATGCCGATGGTGCAACGAGTACCAGCGTGCTCATGAACGGTCTGCCTATGTTTGGCTTTGCGCATGTCGATTACTTGGTGCCTAATCGCTTTGATTTAGGGTATGGCTTGAGTCCTGCGCTCGCAGAACAAGTGGTCAACATTAAACCAGATATCTTGATCACCGTTGATAACGGGATTTCATGTATTCAAGGTGTTGAAATTTGTAAACAAGCTGGCATCACAGTGATTATTACAGATCATCACTTACAAGGCGCGCAGTTACCTAATGCCGATGCAATTGTAAACCCGAACCGTCATGACTGCACTTTTCCATCAAAAGCGCTGGCAGGGGTGGGCGTTGCATTTTACTTATTGATTGCCCTTCGTCACTTTTTAAGACAACAAAATTACTTTGAAAGTAACGGCTTTGCTGAGCCAAACATAGCGAGTTTACTCGATATTGTAGCGCTTGGTACGGTTGCAGATGTAGTGCCACTTGATGCCAACAACCGAACACTGGTATTTCAAGGATTAGCACGTATTAAAGCGGGTAAAACACGCCCCGGTATTCAAGCTTTAATTGAAGTTGCCAATCGCAATGCACACCGCTTATGTGCCAGTGACTTTGGCTATGCGATTGCACCGCGCCTTAATGCGGCAGGGCGACTGGATGATATGAGCTTAGGCATAGCGTGCCTGCTAAGCCCTGATATTAACAATGCGCGGCGTATTGCCAGCGAGCTTGATAGTTTGAACCTTGAGCGCAGAGAAATAGAACAGAGTATGCAAGTTGAAGCGCAGGCTGTTTTAGATCGTTTAGTGCTTAGCGAAAACAGTATTCCTGATTCTGTTTGTCTGTACCAAGATGATTGGCATCAAGGTGTGATTGGTATCTTAGCGGGGCGATTAAAAGAAAAGTACTATCGTCCCACAGTGATATTTGCGCAAGGAGAAAATGGCGAAATTAAAGGCAGTTGTCGCTCTATTCCTGGTTTGCATATTCGTGATTTACTTGAAACCATGTCAACCCAAAACCCGAACCTCATATTAAAGTTTGGTGGCCATGCAATGGCCGCAGGGTTATCAATATGCGAGGCGGATTTTGATAGGTTTAAAACGATATTTAATATCGCGGTTAGCCAAACCTTAAGTGAACAAGACAAACAAGCCGTGGTATTAACCGACGGCGCTTTGCCGAGTGATTGTTTTAATTTAGAATTTGCAAATTTATTAAAGCAAGCTGGCCCCTTTGGTCAAAATTTCCCCGAGCCATTATTCTATGACGAGTTCACTCTCGTGCAACAGCGTATCGTTGGGGAAAAACATTTAAAGCTCGTAGTGCAGCATGCATCTGGACAAGTAATTGATGCAATAGCTTTTAATGTTGATATTAAAGCGTGGCCAAATAGTGCAGCAACGCAAATAAAGCTTGTTTATCAACTGGATATTAATGAGTTTCGCGGTAAGTTTTCATTGCAGTTATTGGTCAGTGAAATTATGTTGGCATAGTTAATAGCAAAACAGGCTAAATTTATTGTTAAAAAGGTGGTTTTGATGCTAATCAAAACCATTTTTTTTTGCTAAAATTCTCGCCTTTGATTATTGCCAAAATTCAGGGCAACACCAGTTGGAGTGGAAGTAATGTTTGAAGTGAATCCTGTGATTAATCAAATCAAGGAAATTCGCGAGCGCACCGACCAACTTAGGGGGTATCTTTGACTACCCTCTAAAGAAAGAGCGGTTAGAAGAAGTTAATGCTGAATTGGAAGACTCGGCAGTATGGAATGAGCCAGAAAGGGCACAGGCACTTGGCCGTGAAAAATCGAGTCTAGAAGCAATTGTTGAAACAATCGACAATCTTGAATTGGGTGCGGAAGACGTTGAAGGACTTGTCGAACTGGCTGTGGAAGCTGAAGATGAAGATACGTTTGCTGAAGCACAAGCTGAACTTGAAGAATTACTCGCTCAGTTAGACAAATTAGAATTCCGCCGTATGTTCTCAGGTGAACAAGACGGCAACGATGCCTATATTGACTTACAATCAGGCTCTGGCGGTACCGAAGCACAAGACTGGTGTAATATGTTGCTGCGTATGTATTTACGTTGGGCAGAGGCAAAAGGTTTTAAAGCGGAAATCGTAGAAGCGACTGATGGTGATGTTGCTGGCATTAAAGGGGCAACCGTGCGCGTATCGGGTGAATATGCCTATGGTTGGCTGCGCACCGAAACTGGTGTTCACCGCTTAGTACGTAAGAGCCCGTTTGATTCAACAGGTCGTCGTCATACATCGTTCGCTTCTGCGTTTGTTTATCCAGAAGTTGATGACAACATCGAAATCGATATTAACCCAGCGGATTTACGTATTGACGTATATCGTGCATCGGGTGCCGGTGGTCAGCACGTTAACCGAACCGAATCAGCGGTACGTATTACACACTTACCAACCAATACTGTGGTACAGTGCCAAAACGATCGCTCACAGCATAAGAACAAGGCGCAGGCAATGAAGCAGTTAAAAGCAAAATTGTTTGAGCTTGAAATGCATAAGCAAAATGCTGAAAAGCAATCGCAAGAAGATGCAAAATCGGATATTGGCTGGGGTAGCCAAATTCGTTCGTACGTGCTCGATGATTCACGGATCAAAGATTTGCGTACTGGGGTTGAAAACCGAAATACTCAAGCCGTATTAGACGGCGATTTAGATAAATTTATCGAAGCCAGCCTGAAATCTGGCCTTTAATTTAAACCAAGCATAGTTAGAGCTATAAAATGACAGATCATATTCAAGACGAAAATAAATTGATTGCAGAACGTCGCGCCAAGCTAGACTCAATTCGCGAGAATTGTTCAGCAAATGGCCATCCGAATACTTTCCGCCGCGAAAATTACACGGCTGATCTACAGGCTAAGTTTGGTGATAAATCTAAGGAAGAGTTAGTCGAGTTAGACCACCAAGTTTCAGTTGCAGGCCGTATTTTAGCAAAGCGTGGTCCTTTCCTTGTATTACAAGACATGAAAGGCCGTATTCAAGCATACGCATCGAAAGATGTGCAAAAAGCATTAAAAGAAAAGTATGGTCAGCTAGATATCGGTGACATCATTGGTGTTTCAGGTCCGCTACATAAATCAGGTAAAGGCGATCTTTACGTAGACATGCATGAATATGAACTACTGACCAAGTCATTGCGTCCATTGCCAGAAAAATTCCACGGTTTAACTGACCAAGAAGCGAAATACCGTCAGCGTTATGTTGACCTTATCACTAACATGGATACTCGCGAGACGTTCCGTATTCGTTCAAAAGTTATCGAAGGTATTCGTCGTTTCCTTGCTGAGCGTGACTTTATGGAAGTTGAAACTCCAATGCTGCAGGTGATCCCAGGTGGTGCAACAGCGCGTCCATTTGTGACACACCACAATGCACTTGATATCGATATGTACTTGCGTATTGCGCCAGAGCTTTACTTAAAGCGTCTCGTTGTCGGTGGTTTTGACCGTGTATTTGAAATTAACCGTAACTTCCGTAATGAAGGGTTATCGACGCGTCACAATCCAGAATTCACGATGATTGAATTCTACCAAGCGTACGCTGATTACAATGACCTAATGAACCTAACTGAAGACATGCTGCGTACCGTAGCAGAAGATGTATTAGGTACGACGACGGTTGTTAATACAGTGAAAAACGCTGAAGGTGAAGTTGTTGAAACGATTGAATATGACTTTGGTAAGCAATTTGAGCGTTTATCAATGGCTGATGCAATCATTAAATATGGCCCTGATGCAGAGGCGAGTGCACACATCTTTAAAGATCCTGAAAATCACTTTGACGAGCTTGTCGCTTATGCGAAGAAAGTACACGTTAAAGTTCCTGAGAAATGTGTTTGGGGTGCTGGTAAGTTCCTATGTGAAATCTTTGAAGAAACAGCTGAGCATAAACTTATTCAGCCGACTTTCATCACTGAGTACCCGTGGGAGGTGTCACCACTTGCACGTCGTAACGATGATAATCCATTTATCACTGATCGCTTTGAATTTTTCGTAGGCGGCCGTGAGCTGGCAAATGGTTTCTCTGAGCTGAATGATGCTGAAGACCAAGCAGCACGTTTTGCACGTCAAGTTGAAGAAAAAGACGCAGGCGACGATGAAGCAATGCACTTTGATGATGACTATATCCAAGCACTTGAATATGGTTTACCGCCAACGGCAGGTGAAGGTATTGGTATCGACCGCTTAGTGATGTTGTTTACTGATTCACCGACGATTAAAGACGTTATCTTATTCCCGCATATGCGCCCGCAAGCGGATTAATAACTTCTTTTGATTTGAGAAAGGCTGCCTAGTGCAGCCTTTTTTATTTTATTACCAAGCCTTTATAAATTGCCAGCTTGTTCTAAAGTTTAGGTATGGTACGTAAATACATTATTACAATGCTTCGAACAATATTAATACTGCTTACTCTTTTACTATTAAGCTGTGACTCCCTAGAACAAAATAGGCTAAGAATCGGCACCAATATATGGCCGGGAAATGAAGTCTTATATATGGCTCACTCAATCCATAAAGATAATGATGGGATTGACTTTATTGAATATCGTAACGCCTCTCAGGTGCTAAATGGGTTATTGAATAACCATATTGACGTGGCTGCTTTAACACTCGATGAAGCCGTAAGGGCGGCTGCATTGGGCCATGATATAACGATTATTTGGGTGTTGGATTGGTCAGCGGGAGCTGATGCGCTGCTGAGTCAATCAACAATCACTTCGATTGATGGTCTTATTGGGAAGCGAATCGCGGTAGAAACATCAGCCCTAGGTATTTATTTTTTAGAACGTTTTTTAGATTCTTCAGAGTTAACAAAATCTCAAATCGAGATTGTTAACTTGGAGGTTAACCGTCATTATGAACATTTTATGGATGGCTCTGTTGATGCCGTTATTACGTTTGAACCTGTGCGCAGTAAACTGATGCGAGAAGGTGCGCTTGAGTTATTTAATAGTCGTCAAATCTCTGGCGAAATTGTCGATGTACTTGTTATTAATAACAACACGATGAATATAAGCAAACAGAAGCGGCTGAGCGGATTATTAACACAACATAGTGCGATTGTTGAGCAGCTTAAGCAAAATTTCGGTACTTATTCTTCGGCTTTGAATAGTCGCCTTAACCTGTCAAAAAAAGAACTTGCTGACGCATTTGGGTTAATAGAAATACCGACACTAAAGCAACAAAAATCCTTTTTTTCAAATAAAGATAAGCTAAACACATTAATAAAAAAATATGAAAAAGTACTTATTGAAAATAAACTGATAGATAGCCAGTGTAATTGTAGCGACTTATTTAGCTTGAAGTACATAGAGCGAAGTTTAAGTATATGAATGAAAACAAAATCGCACTATCCAAGTTTGTTGCCGGTTTTGCCACTTGTGTTGTGATAATTCTGTTTTTATACCGCAGTGTTATTGAAGGCTACATGCTTGATAAGCTAATTAAATATCAAGTGTCGGATATAGAGACAAGTTTACAGTTGCTATCATCAGCAATTTATCATCAGGATGAACAGCATGTAAAAGAATGGGCTTCATTGACATCTGAAAAACGTTCGATTGAAAAAGTGTATGTATTGTCGCTCGATCATACTGTATTTGCCTCTCATCGGATTGCATTTGAAGGGGAACCGCTATTCGACGTCGACAATGAGGTTTTTAAGTTATTTGAGAAAAATACAATCAATCAGACAAAACCGATTTTGCGAGAACAAAGGTTGCATCTGATGTCTGTATTACACAATGTTACGACGCGAGAAGTGTCCCACTTTGTTTACGTTGAAAGAGACTTCGCTAAAGAGCTCTATGTGCTTCGCGTTTCAATTTTACTGTTTTTATTATTTATTACAGCACCTATCTTATATTCCATTTTTTATATCTATCGCCACAATAAACGGTTAATTGGAATTGAGCTCTCACAAATTGAGCAAACGCTTGTTCAATATCATGATGGAGATAGTAGCATTCGGCTTGACGAAAGCCGTGTCAATGCATTTTTAAGACTCAAATTGCTGCTAAATGATTTTTTTGAATTAATGTTACACCGTAAAGCTTGTTCAGAGCGCGAGCGGATGGTTAATGAGTTGATTGTAACTAACGTTGTTGATGCAATTATTATGGCCAATCGACAGGGGATTATTATTAATGTCAATGACAATGCGGTAACGCTTTTTGGCTATAACGATGAAAGTGAGCTTGAAGGCTTAAGTATATTGCGGCTCATACCCGCAGAATATCATCAGCAACATATTGATGCTATGGGGAAATATAAAAATAAAAATGAGAAGATAGATTTAAATCAAACAATGCATCGTATCTTGAATAAGTTGAGAAATATCTCGGGAGTTAGAAAGTCAGGGGAGGTATTCCCAGCTGAAATAGTGGTTACGGAATCAAAAATGGGTGGCGAGCTCACTTTTACTGCGTTTATACGCGATGTGTCAAATGAAGTTGAATATCAACACAAAATCGAGAAACTTGCATACTATGACGCGTTAACGGGGTTGTTAAATTTGAATGGGTTGTCACATCATTTTTCGAAAGTGACGGTAAATACTCCGTATCATATAAGTTTAATTGAACTGACTGCGATTAAAAATATAAATGACAGCTATGGCTACGATTATGGTGACCGTTTCATTACAGAATTCTGTCAACGAATACGGAGTTTAAACTTCGAAAACTATTTGGTATGCCGAGTCTTTAATGGGCGATTTATTTTACTGACAACCTCTCATGCTCGTGTCGTCGTTAAAAGCTTAAAAGCAGTTGTGGCAAAACCAATTGAGTTTGAAAAGCTGTCTATTATTCCAAAGTTTTGTCGCGTTATGGGGCAAGTCGCGAATGAGGTTGAGTTAGGTGAATTTATAAATCAAGCAAACTTAGCGATTCGTCAAGCACTCGAAAAAGGACCGGGTGCTATTATTAACTTAGATAATCAGTATATTGCAGATTTAAAATATACCGCGATGTTATGTCAAAGCTTGGAATCAGCGATATTGAGCGAAGAATTGTATTTTGTGTTCCAGCCAAAATATGCAAGCCAATCGCTTGAAATGAGTTCAGCAGAAGCACTTATACGTTGGCAAAAAGATGGCAAGTTAATCAGTCCCGCTATTTTTATCCCGCTTGCGGAACGCAGCCATTTAATGCCGTTAATTGATAGTTATGTTATTCGTGGTGTGTGCCGTCAAATTCGAACTTGGCTTGATAATGGCAATAAGGTGGTGCCTATTTCAATTAACTTGTCAGCGAGATATTTATTTCAAAAAAGTACCATTTCTTATATTTTCGAGAATTTGGGTGAGTTTGATGTACCGCCAAAACTACTAGAAATTGAAGTGACAGAATACGGGTTAATTCATGATTTTAAAAAGGCATCGATTCAGATGGCGCGGCTAGAGAAGTCTGGCGTGTCAATTGCGATCGATGACTATGGTACTGGCAATGCGAACCTTGAAACGGTTTTAAGTTTGCCGATTAAACATTTAAAAATCGACCAAAGTTTTATTAAATTAGGAATGAAGACTGAAAAAGGAAAAATAGTACTCGAAAACATTATTTCATTAGCCAATGCGCTAGAAGTTAAAACAACTGCAGAAGGCGTTGAAACCAAAGAACAGTTGACCTATTTAAAAGTTGCTAAGTGTGACTATTTGCAAGGCTATTTATTATCAAAACCGCTTGAGGCGAGTGATTTTGAAAAATTAATAACCTAACTAATATTAATGCGAATTGACAAAATAGTCTTCAACGTCTTCTTTTAAATCTTGATAATCATCTTCGTCTATTTTAAGTATATCAAGCACGTCTTGTTCAATATAACCCCATTGCGGTTCTGGGCGAAAATAGCGGTTAACGTGTACTAGATTATCGGCAAGGCGCAAACATGCGCAGCAACTTAATTCAAACTCATCTTTAATAATCTCAAAAAAATCATCACTATGGTGCTGCAATATAAGTTGGCACATATTCTTTGGTAAATGCCATGAGCTCGCTAAATAGTAGCCTACGATAGCATGATTAGTGTGGTAGCGATTGTTCTCTTTGGTGATAAGCAACGAAGTATCACTTTCTGCGTGTTCTTGTAGCAATGCTGCATAATCTTTAAAGCGGATCCCCATTGCAGGAATTCCTGCGTCATGGAATAGCCCTAGCATATGTAAGTTTTCAACCGGCAATGGTGTTTTTAATTTGCGCCCAATTAAACACGCCACATTAGCAATGTCGTTTGCGCTATCCCAAAACCGACCTAATTGAATACCACACTGGCTCTGATCAAACGCCGCTTGCAATAAATAACCAACTACTAAACTGGTGACATTTTCAAGGCCAAGAAACATCACTGCTTGGCGCACATCAGTAACACTGCGTGATAGGCCATAATAGGGCGAGTTGATTATTTTTAACACAGCAGCTGCTGTTGCTACATCACCCGATATAATCGTTGCGACACGGTTTAATTCGGGTTCTTTTGACGCAAGTTCATCTTGCAATTTTTGCAGCACATCTGGTTTTACAGGCAAATTAAACCCTGATGCGACATCTTTTAGAATATCGTTATTGACCTCAATCATACGCGCTTAATTTTTAAAATTACTTAGTATCAATATAGATGATCCTTAACTGAATGAGTTTTTTTTTGGCAAAAAAAATCCCAAATAAATTGGGATTTTTAACTTTACGTTTGAAAATTTATGCAGCTGTAGCCAAATCTTCTGAGTCGTAGTTTTCTGCCTGCGGCATCTCTTTTAGCATCAGACTTAAAATAACGGGGACCAACACAAGCGTGAATATGGTTGAGACCACCAGTCCGCCGACGACAACGGCACCGAGCCCGCGATACAGTTCGCTGCCAGCGCCCGGCATGAGGACAAGTGGTAACATGCCACCAACCGATGTTAGCGTTGACATCATAATCGGGCGTACTCGGCTTTCAACCGATGCTTTGATTGCCAGCTGTGCGGATAGCCCTCGTTTAGACAGGTTATTGAGTGCTTGGTGCACAATTAGAATCGCATTGTTAACCACAACTCCTGCAAGAATAACAAAGCCGAGTAAGGTGAGTACGTCCAAGTTTTGAATCGGTGTATAGCGGTCGAAAACACTTGCCCAGTGAACTGCAGACAAGCCGATAAAGCCACCGAGCGTTGCCAGAGGCACAGTAACTAGGATCACGAGAGGGTACTTCCAGCTTTGGAATAAAATAACCATCACTAAGTAAACGACAAACATCGCTAAGAAAAGGCTTGAACTTAGTGTGCCAAACACACTGCCATCACCGAGTAACGCTTGTTTCAAATCGCCTAACTTACCGGCACTACCAGCAAGGTTCACTTCAACGTACGGTGAAATGGCATTTGCTTGGCGAAGTTCATTGACCATACCATTAACGCTGGCAATAGCCATTTCAAGCGGCATACCCGCAGGCGGGGTAAATTGCAGTGTGACAGCTCGTTGACGTGCAACGTGTTTTATTTGGTCAACATTTTGCGTTCGCTCTATCAAGGCGAGTGATTGTAAATCAACCACTTGGCTTGTTGGCGTCGCGATTGGCGTTTGCAGCAGATCATCAATCGGAAATTGCCCTTGCTGCGCTTGGCTAACGATTTTTAAATCTTTTAGTTCGCCATCTACTGCAAAACTATTCATCATGATTATACCATCACCATTTGCTTGTACTGCAAGACCGACATCACGGCGGCTCATATCAAGCTCAGCAAGACGCTCGTCTAGGGGCGTGATAGAAAGCTCAGGCGTTGGCAATAAGAAGTTTGCAGGCTCAGGGATCGTAGCATAAGGTCCAAACTCACCAATAAGTCGATAGAGTAGCGAAGTTGCACCGAGTGTGATTTGTTCAAGATCATCGCCCACTAAATCAATTTGAATCGCAGAGCCGGTGGTGCCACCCGTATTAAAAAGTGGAAATTGAAATGCGAACCCGATCACATCCGGTGCATTCATACCCATTAATGTTTGGTTAAGAAAATCAACAGCATCAACCGTTTTTTCCGCTTCTTTTGGGATCATGCCATGCAGTACTTGCCCATCCATCGCGACCAAAAAGTAGTGATCAATTTCAGGTGCACTAATGTGACTGCCATCCATTAGTTGAATTTCAGGAATTGATTGATTTAAGTCGGGCTCGCTTCCGCGAATAAGTGTTTCGGCTTGAAACTTATCACCTGTTACTTCCCACGCAGGACGTAAACGCTGTTCAATACGATCGCCAATCTCTGAGATCTGATTTAGGTTATACCCTGGTGGCGGCACCATAAAACCAAATGCAAAATTTCGATTTCCTTTTGGCAGGTAATCAAGCGGTGGAATTAAAATTGCGATACCGACAAATGTCACTATGGTAAAGCTACCGATAAGTGCCCATTTACGTTTAGTTGTTGCACTTAAATACAAAAACAATTGACCAATTTTACTTGGCACTGACGCCGCTTTATCTTCTAAACGTTTTAATGTTGTCGATTTAATATCTACTTTCTTCGATTGAGCACGGCTACGCAGGAAGTAAGCACCGGCTACAGGGATAACCAATACTGATACCACAAAACTGATAAATACAGCCGCCATAATGGCTAATGAGATGTCTCTAAATAACTGACCGGCACTATCACTGATAGTCAAAATAGGCACAAAAACAACAAGTGTCGTCATCGTTGATGCAAAGACTGCGCTGGCAACTTCTTGGGTGCCATCAACGCTTGCTTTAAGCGGCTTTTTACCCATTTCGAGGTGTCTAAATATATTTTCGATAACAACAATGGCGTTATCAACCACCATGCCTACAGCGAAAGCCATGCCCGCAAGTGAGACAATGTTTATTGAGCGACCGAGCGACACTAGCACCACAATTGACGCAATAACTGAAATTGGAATCGCGATTGCGATAACGCCAATAGTGCGCAGTGAACGCAAAAATAGGAGCAGTGTGATGACAGCTAAAAAACCACCCACGAGAATATTACTTTGTACTAAATCAATTGCATTTTCTACATATGACGATGAATCCCATGTCATTACCAGCTCAAAGGTGCCGTCAATTTTGAGTTTATTTGCATGTTGTTCGAGCATGCCACCGGGTTCATTTAGGCGAGTCATTTCTGCTTTTAGCGCACCCATGGTCTCCAATAAGTTTGCGCCTCGCGCCAATTGAAAGTTAAAAAATGGCATTTTAACGCCGCGTGCGCGTACCCAGTCAGTCATATCTTTATAGCTTACGACAACTTCTGCGACATCTTTCAAATAAACAGTACCGGCAGTATCGCGGCGTAATACCGTATTGGCAACGCGGGCTTCGTCGCTAAAGCGACCAATTGCGCGCACGCGAATGTCGTTTTTACCATCGCTTAAACGACCACCTGAAAAATTGCTGTTAGTAAGCTGAATAGCATCGACAAGTTGGCTATAAGTGATGCCAAAATTAGCTAGCTTAATTGGGTCAAGCCTAATTTGCAGTTCTTGTTCACGAGCGCCCAAAATGCCAACTTTCGAAATTCCTGGAATATTTTCTAACCGCGGGCGCAGGCGACGTTCCATAAAGTCATATAATGTTGTGTTATCAAAACTAGGGTCTGTTGCAGCTAAGCCAACCCACGCAATATAGTCGACCGACATTGGGTCGACGCCTTCGACGGTTGGCTCTGAAACACCATTTGGGTACGCTGGCACTTCATTAAGCTTTTGTACAACTTCGGCTTGCGCCTGCTTAATATCGGTTCCGTTGGCAAATTCAAGACGCAGTTGAGCTGCCGATGTTTGGCTAATACTTGTGATACCAACAAGTCCGTTGACATCAGAGAGCACTTTTTCTTGCTCAATGACGATGTCTGACTCGATTTCTTCAGGGCTGGCGTTTTCCCAAAAAGTCCGTACGCTCACTACCACAGAATCGACTGTGGGGGTCATTTGAACGGGCACTCGTGTAAACGCTAACACACCGGCCAATATGGATAAAATAACCGCAACAATAACGCTGATAGGCTGTTTAACGGCCGCTGATATAATATTCATTTTAAACCTCTTACTTCAATGCCGATGACGTTGCCTTGCTCGCCACTTGATTTACTGGGGTGTCGGCAACTGCAATCACTGGGCCTGGCATCAACCTTTCATTGCCTTCGGTAATGACTTTATCTCCAGCCGCTAGCTGCGGGGTTGAAATTGCCACAACGTTTCCTTGGTGAAAAAGTACATTAACAATCACAGGGGCGGCATTTTGCTGATCATTTTGGCTTGTCACTTTATAAACAATGTGATTATTGCCACGTTTGACTAAGGCATCTTTGGGCACTGTTAAATGAGTTTGTGATTGGCCTTCTGGTAACCAAGCGCTGACTGACATGCCTGGCATCAAACCTGAAGCGCTCAATTGACTGATAACTTGGAACGTACGAGCCCGGTTATCAACTGCATTAATTACTTTTACATTTTCACCGGTCAGCAAATGATCACCTACTTGTAAGGCAATTGAATTAAGTTGTGCCGTTGTTTGAGACGCGAGTCGTTCAGGGACATCTATCCATGCTTCAAGTTTATCTAAAGAGGTCAATGTTAAGGCGATGTCACCCACACTCAACCACTGGCCGAGCTCGGCATTTCGTTTGGTGATTTGGCCTGAAAAAGGGGCTCTAATTGCCATTTCTTCAATGCGCAGGGCAATGTCGTTGAGTTCAGCTTGCAACCCTTGGATTTGCTCTTGTGCAATAATAACCTGCGCTTGTTTTGTGATTGCTAAGGTTTTGCTTTGACGTAAACGTTGCTCTGATATCGCGTGTTTAGACGCCGACTGTTGATACGCAGCATAATCATATTCAGCTTGTTCAAATTCGGCTTTGGCAAGTTCAAAGCTCGCTTGTGCGATTGCTAAATTTGATGTGATGCGCTGCTGCTGTGCTTTTAGTTTGCGATCATCTAACTGGATTAAGAGATCGCCTTTTTTAACGTTATCACCGTCGTTAGCGAGGGTACTTGTAATAATTCCGGCTTGCGCCGCTGCAATATTTGTTTGCTGATACGCTTTTAGCGTACCTAAAACACGCTTATTGTCTTGCAGCGTTTGTTCACTCACTTCAGAATAACGCACGACTTGAGCTTGTAAGTTGTTGCTTTGTAATAAAATAGCCATGCTTACAAGGGTTGTAATCATCGCAAGTATCATTGATTTTGAGAGTTTAAACATAGTAAATCCAGTTTAGTAGACCAGTCGTCTAGTGGAGTGTCGGTGAAATAGGGTCAAAAAGCAAGCTGAATTTACGCTGAACAGCAAAAAATTAAAATAAAATATATTAAGTTATTGATTTTTTATAGTGATGAGGTGAATTTTGATAGACCAGGCGGTCTATCTAAGTTATTTATGGGATAAGAATGTGTTCGAAGATGATACTAACAAAGTCATCATAGGGCTTTGTTGAGCGTTCAATCTGCATTTGAATTGAGGCGCCGTGGCTGGCGTTAAAAATAAATGCGGCAATTTTGTCAGGGTCCAGTGATGGGGAGATTTCATCGCTGTTTTGTGCTTCGCGGATTGTTTGTGCCAACAAGTTATGTGTCATGTCTTGGGCGCATTTTAAACCACCGCGCATGGTTTCACTTAACTGCGATTGCTCTAGTGTTAATTTAGGCACCAGGCACTGGCAATCAATGCCTTCTTCCTCATGAAACTGCTGAATACGTGCGTATAGATTTTTAATACGCTGCAGCGGCGCGTGTTTTCTATCACGCAAAAACTCGCGCATAAAGTCATGGGTTTGGTCTTGTGCACGCTCAATTACTGCAAGGCCAAAATCTTCTTTTGATTTAAAGTAATGATAGAAAGAGCCTTTTGGCACACCTGCTCGATCGAGTATCTCTTTGAGTCCACAGCCATTATAGCTTTTCTCTACAATGAGGTCGTGACCCGCGCTTAGGATCAATTCACGCGTATCTGGTTTATTCATTGGGTTCTCTTTGTACTACACCTAACCTGAATTATTAGACCAGTCGTCTTGAAAGTCAACTTTAATTAAAAATAAGGCCCAGATCGAGACGTTGATTGGGCCTAAATTATTAACTTGCTGGTATTGCTGATTGACGACGCAACCGCTTGCGTTCCTTGTGGCGTGCGATTAATAAATAGCTTGTAGGTACAAAGAAAAATGACAGTAAAGTTGTTAATACGGTGCCACCTGCAATGGCAACGGCAAACGGTGGCCAAAAGCCGCCGCCAGCGAGTATTAATGGCATAAAGCCACCCACAGTAGTGATTGTCGTTGAGCTTATATGACGTGAGCAGGTCATTACAGCATCGGCTATGGTTTTAACATCTGTATCTGCGTTATTCGCATCAAGCTCCGATAAAATCACAATAGCTGCATTGATGGCCAGTCCCATTAACCCGAGCAATCCAATTATAACTGTAAAACCAAATGGGTAACTGCCTAAAAATACGCTGAGAATGCCTAGCATAGCCGCTTGCAGTGCGGTGATCAGGATCAGCAGTGTTTTACTAAATGAATTAAATGCCATGACTAGTACGGTGATAAGCAGGACCACAATAATACCGACTTGGCCAAGTAATTTGCCGACAGCTTCATTGCGCTTTTGTGATTCACCCCCTATTTCTAAACGGTACCCGTTAGGTAAGGTGAAGTCTGACTGTTTTAGGGCAATCTCAAATTGAGTTAGCACCGTATGAGGTAAAACACCGCTTTGTAGGTATCCTTCAATGACATTCATCCGTTCGCCATCTCGGCGTTGAATCAGGCCAAAGGTTGGTTTTATTTCGCCAGTGGCAAACGATTCAACCAGCAAAGTTTCTTTGCCTTGAATTTTTGCGCTGTAAAGGTCGGTTAACTCATTGCGATCTTGGTCATTAACACGTACCACAACAGGAATGGTTTCTGTTTGTTCTAACACATTTGCCGCTGTGATGCCGCCATATTGCATTTGCAGTTGATTGGCCATATCAGTAAGGCGCAGCCCGCTATGACTCAGTACGGTTTCATCGGTATTGAGCCAAAGCTTAAAGGAGCCAGATAAAATAGTCGGGCGAGTGTGAGTGATGTATTCGTTTTGTGCGAGCAAGGTACGAATTTCTCGTCCCAGTTGGTCTAGTTTTTCAAGACTTGGGCCGTAGAGGCGCACTTCTATGGGTGCATTAAACGGAGGGCCTTGCTCTAGTTTGCGTACAATGGTTTGAGCTTCAGGAAATTGGTTGTCTAAATGCGCTTGTAACGACACAATAAGCTCATTGGCGGTTTCAAAATCATTAACCTTAACCATTGCTTGCGCGTAGTTTGCTGAACCGCGACCGCCTTGCAGCATATTGTAATAAAATGACGGGAAGTTATTTCCTATCATCCAATCTAGTTTTTCAATCCCTTCAAATTGTCTAATTTCCTGGTCCATTTTTTTTACTTGAGTTAGGGTTGTTGCGGTGCTGGCATAAGGAGCAAGACGGACTTCAATATGGAACATATCTCTATCTGACGGCGGAAAAAACTGTTCAGCCAGTTTGCCGGCGCTGATAAAACCGGCAACGGGTAAAATAAACACGAGCAGTAACGTTGTTTTAGGAAACGACAACGATTTATGAAGCGTTTTTTTGAAAACGTCACTCACAGCTGTTGCGCGGATCCCACGATAAATAAAGTGGTTTTTGTTATTCGTTTTAATAAATTGCCCTGCAAAAACGGCAATTAATGTGTGAGAAATGAGATACGAGCCGATTAAGGCGAAAATAACACTTAAAGCGATCCCACCGACAAATTCACCAGATGGTCCCGGCATTAATACAATAGGTGCAAACGCTAAAATAGTGGTTAAGGTAGAGCCAAGCAGTGGGATATAAAAGTGACTGACTGCGTCTTTAACAGCAGCGACCACTGACATGCCTTGTTGGCGATTACGTTGCACTGCGTCTGTAATTACGATCGCGTTATCAACCATAATACCAAGGGCGACAACAAGTCCAGTGACAGACATTTGATGAATTGGTAAGCCAAACGCTTGCATGCAAATGAGGGTAAATAAAACGGTTAAAGGCAGTGCAAGCCCAACAATTAATGCTGCGCGATATCCTAATGTGACAAATAGCACAGATAAAATGAGTATAAAGCCAAGGGTAATATTGCCAACCAATTCGCCAAGACGGGTTTGCGTATAGCCTTGTTGATCAAAAATAGTTTGCAGTTCAATTGATTGCGGTAATTGGGTGGCAAATTGTTCTAATTGCTGGTTGATATTGAGCGACCATTTATCGACACGTCTATCCGCCAACATGCGAACACCCAAATAAATACCTTGTTGGCCATCAATGAGCGCAATTTCGCGACTCGGCGTTTTAACTGTTCGTGTAATGGTGGCGATGTCTGATAACACCACTTGGCGGGCTTGCCCAGTTGATTGAATAGGGATTTTCTTTATGCGCTCTAACGTGGTCAGTGCGCCAGCAATTTCGATTTGAATTTGCGCTTGTTGACTGATTAATGTGCCTGCTGCAACTTTTGCATCTGCCCCTTGAATTGCGTTGGTAATTTGCATCAGCGAGATATTACGCGCGGCGGCTTTGGCGGTATCGACTTCAACCCGAAACTCTTCTTCAGGTGCACCAAATAAATGTATAAGCTCAACGCCAGATACATTTCTTAACTGATTTTGTAATTCCTTTGCATAGCGATTAATGGTGTTGATTGACGTCAACCCAGATGGCGACTTTAATGCCACAATTCGGGTATATGCGTAACCGCGTTCATCATCAAGCTGCGGCGCTGAAGCGTTTTGCGGCAACTGACTTTGCACATCGGCAAGTAAGTCACGCAGTCGTGACCAAACAGGTACCGAATTGGTTACTTCGTCAATGAGCTCGACCTTAATCACAGATATGCCAGGTTTGGAGACGGCTTCGAGGTGTTTAATTTGCGCTTGTGATTTGAGCTTTTGTTCAATTTTTTCGCTCACTTGGGCTTCAACCCGTTCGGCACTTGCGCCAGGTAAAAAGGTAGTAACAATTGCTATTCGGTTAGTAATATGAGGGTCTTCACTGCGTGCTAGACCACTTATTGCAGCGCTACCTGCGACTAACAATAAGGCAATCAACAGTACTTGAAAGCGGCGATGCGCTAAAAGGTAATCAATCATTACAGAACTCTCGGCGCTACTTGCTGAACAACCTGTACATCAATATGTGCAGACACTTTATGTAACCCATTCGCCACGATTTGCTGATTGCTTTGTAGTGCACCGGTGACATAGGCGTATTCACCATCACTATAAAGTAAATTGACGGGCACAGGATCAAGTTGCTGATTGTTAATGCTATAAACTTGCCACGTACCGCGAATACCATTGTTCACCGCGCCAAGTGGTACCCAAAAACCAGTTTCGGCGATATGGTGTTTGATTTCGAGTTTCGCAATTTGACCTGAATACACGCTCACTGACGGCGGCAGTTGCAAGCGAACATTAAACGTACGTGTCAGGTGGTCTAATTTGGCACCTTTACTGATGACTGTAGCGCGATGTTTATTGCCATTGATGTGCACGGTCATTTCATTTTTAATATCGTTTTGCAATGAAAGCGGTACACCGACGGTGATTTCGCTGTTCGCCTGTTCAATTAACGTAATAATTGGCGTTCCCGCCAAAACAACTTCGCCATTTGATGCGCTTCGGTTTGCTAAAATGCCGTCAAATGGGGCGATTAATTTTGCTTTTTCAATCTTCAGGGCAATGCCTTTAATATTGGCATCGAGTAATGCGAGTTGGCTTTTAAGAACAAGAATATTGGTGTTGACTTGGTCGAGTTGGGCTTCGGCAGCGTAGTTGTTTTTATCGAGTTTACTGAGACGCTTTTGCTCAAGCTCCGCGAGCTTTAATTGGGCTGTCGTTTGTTGTCTATTGGCTGCGAGTTTTTCTTTTTCAATTTCTAATAATTGCGTATCTTGTTTGGCAATTACATCACCCTTTGTAACGATATTACCGTGATCACGAAAAATTGCGTCGATGCGGCCTGAAAATTCAAAACTGAGTTTAGCTTCGTGCTTTTTTACCACTTCGCCATGCAATAGACGTTGCTGTGTAAATCCTTGGCTTTGCACTAACGGGTACGATGCGACCTTGAGTGCGGTGCTTTTTTGCTGCGCCAGGGTAGCAAAACTGAATAAGAAAATAAGAGGGAGCAGGGCGTAATGTTTCATAGTTGGTTCCTAACATTTATTGAAACAGTGACAACAATTCAAATACAATGACGCTATATGTGAAACTAACGTTAACTACTTGCTGATTACCAATTAAGGTGTAAAGTAGACTAATGAGTCTAGTTTCAAGAATAATAGATTCAAACTAGACTGTCTAGTTTGATTTGAGCAGCAAATGGAAATAAATACTTTGAACCGATCGCAACAAAAACGCATGCAAATCATTCAAGCCGCTACGGTATTGTTTATTGAACAAGGGTTTGCCGCAACAAGTATGGATAAAATCGCAAAACAAGCGGGAGTTTCAAAGCAAACGGTGTACAGTCATTTTAATGACAAAGAAAACTTATTTATTGAAACGATCACTGCATATTGCGAAGCGTCCGATTTTAACGAAGAATTATTTCATGCAGATGAAACACTAGAGCAAAACCTATTGCGTGTTGCTCGCAGCTTTATTGGCTTAATTTTGTCGGAAGGAGCAAATAAGGCATATTCGACCTGTGTTGCACATAAAGAGGAATATCCAGAGTTAGGCAAACGATTTTATGAAGTCGGACCGCTACAAGTATGTGCGCAAGTTGAAGCCTGTATTGAATGTATACGAGAGCGTAAGCTACTCAATATTCCTGATAGCCGCTTTGCGACTATTCAGTTATTGGGCATGGTACAAGGCGATTGGAAAATGCGCCATGCACTTGGTCAGGCAAAGCCCGGAGACATGCCAAGTGACGCCTACATTCTAGATTGCATTAATCGCTTTATAAAAGCATACAGCTAATACGGTGACTATTAATAAAGCCGTTTTTAAAATCCGCTGACAAGTTTAAATATGGAGAAAATAGCGGGTAACAAGAGTGGCGTGAGCACCGTACTGAGTATTAAGCTGGTTGACGCATATGCTCCCATTGCTGCGTTGTATTCAAGTGCGCGGGCTGTGCCAATTGCATGACACGCAACGCCAATTGCAAGCCCTGATGATGCAGAGTTGAATGATTTAAATAACGTTAATAGCGGAATTGCAATAATGGCTCCAACAATGCCAACACAGATAACGATTACGGCGCTGAGTGGCGCAATGCCACCAAGATTCGTTGCAACTGTTATGGCGATAGGGGTGGTGACCGCATTCGGGGCGACAGTCGCGATAAGTTGGTCACTTGCGCCTAGCAAATAAGCCACTGTTATCGCAACCGTTGATGACGTTATCACGCCGGTACATACGCAAAGCAACACGTTTAAAAAATCTTTTTTTATTGTTTCAAATTCATTGTAAAGCGGAATTGCAAGGGCGACGATGGCAAGCTCAAGCAAACTTGTAAACGGAACATTCGCTGCTTGATACTGAATATAAGAACCGCCCCCCATATAAAGACCAACAGCAATAACTAAAATACTCAATAAAATTGGATTAGCAAAAGTTACATTAAGTACTTTTTGTATTTGCTTAAAGACAAAAAATAGCAGCGGGGTTAATAAAAAAAAGAGTAGCTCAATCACGTTGGCCCACCTTAAGTTTACTTGCTAGCTGCGACACAACTAAAAGGGTAGACAGTGTTGCAGCGAGTACAGCAGTTAAAATAAGGTATAAATTAGCTTGAACAAGAACGATATGTTCAACGATGCCCACACCGCTTGGAATAAAGAAAAGTGGAAAATATTTAAGCAGTATATTGCCCGAAGGTGTGACCTGTTCTTTTTTAATCCAGCCTCGATTTAGTAAAAAAAACAAGAGTAAAAGGCCGAGTACCGATGCAGGAATGGTGAGTTCAAACAAGGCAACAAGCGCCTTTGAGACCATTAAGCAACTAAGAATAATGGCCAAACTGACGATTAGTTTTGTAAGTGTACTGATTCTACTCATGCGATTAATTTAGCAAGTTTTAAAGGTGGGCACTATACCACCTAGGTCGTGCTACCACTTTTTACGTGACTTGAAAGGCACTTTTTCATCGCTTAAGTTTCGTTTTACAGCACGTTTTTGATTATGCCCTACAAGTAGCTTTATTTGACTCCATGTTTCGCGCGCTAGGGCGCGGCGATTAAAAATATTGTAGGTTGTTTGATAAAGTCGTTTATTAGCAGCAAGTGCATCCGGCGATTGTTGTAGTAATTTTGATAGCAGTAACTCGACTGCGCCGTCAAGATCATCACTCAGTTGCGTGACTAAATTGACGTCGCGAGCCTGCTCAGCGGAAATTGGCTGAGCGTGATGCGTCAGTAGCAAGCTTTGGTCGATGGGCAACAAACTAGAAACCATGGTGCTTGCGCCCATATCAGGGGTTAACCCCCACTTGGTTTCCATAATTGCAATTTCGGCATCGTTTAATGCAATGCGAAAATCCGCACCAAGTATCAGTTGTGTACCACCGCCGTAACAGCGCCCGTGTATTTTGGCGATAACAGGGATAGGAAGTTGCTGCCATCCAAGTACGACTCGCTGAGCCAAATTAGCATTTCCGGGTAACCACTTAAAAAGCAGTTTTAGCATCTGTATCGGGTGGCGGCTGATCCCTTTCACATCGAGCCCAGTGCAAAAATCACTTCCTTTGCCATCAATGATTACTGCTCTTAAATCTCGATTCTTTTTAATGCGTTTTATTACTTGGTCTATTTCGACGAACGATTGGTACGTTAAAGAATTGAGTTTATCAGGACGGTTTAAACTGACATAAGCAATATGGTTTGTGATTGTAAATGCAAGGGTTTGATAACTCATCGGAGCAGTACTCTTTTTGTTTTAGCCTAAATGGCCGCCACGCAAATGTAAAGAGTGTTTCATATTACGTTCAGTTTGTAGCTGGTAAATTATTCCTCGTTATAGCGTCGTCTGATGTCTGCCTAAGTGCTGCTGCCATGGCGTTTAAGTTTGAAAAGATTTTGTGAAACAAGAAGATAAATCAATAGATTTTGACTTTTTTTACGCTATATACATTACTTTATTGAGAAGACATATTACTATGAATACAAATAAGTGCAGATATTTTCGGTTCAAGGTCATCGAACCAAGATTAGGGAATAGATAATGAAAAACATGATGAGTCGTAAAATTAACAAATCTTTGATTACAGCTGTCTCACTGTCGGTATTGCTATCAGCCTGCGGACAACCTGAACAAAGCCAGCAAAAAATGCCCGCTCCGGCCGTATCAGTGTACAACATTGCCAGTGACCAAGTTGGTAACTATCGCGAGTTTGTTGCTCGAACACAGGCGTCACAACAGGCAGAACTTGTGGCACGAGTTCAAGGTGAGTTGATTGAGCGTACTTTTACCGAAGGTTCAACGGTGAAAAAAGGCGACTTATTATTAAAAATTGACCCGACCGCTTATGTAGCGAGTGTGTCGCAAGCTAAAGCTGATCTTAAATCGAAAGTCGCCGGTGCCGATGGCGCTGCGCGCGATTTAAAACGTGGCAAAGAAGTTGCGGCGCAAGGATTTATTTCGCAATCTGATCTCGACAAGTTGACAACTAACGCAGCGCAAACCGCAGCAGCAGTTAAAGCGGCGGAAGCAACGTTAGAAAAAGCGGAACTCGATTTAAGCTATACCGCGATTCATGCGCCATTTTCAGGCGAAATAGGTAAAGTAAATTATGATGTTGGTAATGTTGTGAGTGGGCAAAGTGGCCCGTTGGCAACACTCACTGCAATTGACCCGATTTATGTTAGTTTTCAAGTAGAAGAAGCTGATTACATCAGCTATTTGCAAGAACACAAAAACGATAAAGACCCAGCCAATGTGCCAATGGAACTCACATTACGCCTGCCAAATAATACCCAATATGATAAAAAAGGCGAGTTTGATTTTGCCGATACCAAAATTGACCACAGTACCGGCACTGTTGAGCTGCGAGCTCGATTTGCCAACCCTGACGGCATTGTATTACCGGGTCTTTTTGTAAATCTAATTGCTGAAAGTAAAGCAAAACGTAGTATGGCGTTAATTCCGCAGGCCGCGGTGCAAGAAAACCAGCAAGGCAAATTTGTACTGGTTGTAAACGCTGAAAATAAAGTCGTCACGCGCCATGTTCAACTAGGTCGTCGTATTAATGCGATGTGGGTGGTTGATTCAGGTCTTGAAGCCGGTGAGCGTATTATTATTGAAGGTCTGCAGAAAGTACGTGCCGGTGTTGAAGTGCAACCTATTAGTAAAACAGTGAACCCGCTTACCGGTGTTATTTCAGACCAAGCGAAAGAGGGTGCATAAATGATTAGTGCAACCTTTATATCAAGACCCAAATTTGCACTGGTCATTTCGATTGTAATTACCCTTGCGGGTTTAATTGCAATGTCGTTATTGCCGGTGAATATGTATCCGCAAATTACCCCGCCGCAGGTTCAAATTACTGCGATTTATCCCGGCGCTAGTGCTCAAGTTGTTGAAGAAGCAGTTATTCGGCCAATAGAAGAGCAGGTTAACGGCGTTGAAGATATGATGTATATCGAGTCAACGGCAGCGAATAACGGCACCGCGACCATTACCGTTTACTTTAAAGTAGGCACTGACGGTGACATGGCACAGGTTAACGTACAAAACCGTGTGGCTCTTGCTGAAAGTGGTTTACCTGAAGAGGTTAAACGCCAAGGTGTGAGCGTTAAAAAGCAATCTAGTAACATGTTGATGGGCATCACCCTTTACTCAGATAAAGAAAATCTCGACGATATTTTCTTGAGTAACTATGCAACTAATTACCTGACCGAACCACTTGGCCGTATTAAAGGTGTTGCATCCGCTGCTGTAATGGGTGAAAAAACCTATTCAATGCGAATTTGGTTAAACCCGAAACGTATGGCGTCATTGAATGTGACGGTTGCTGAAGTACAAAATGCACTGAGAGAGCAAAACTTAATTGTGGCGGCCGGTAAATTGGGTGCCAGCCCGTCGTTACCTAATCAGCAATTTGAGTATTCGATTCAAGCGAGAGGACGTTTAAAAACCCCTGAAGAATTTGGTAAAACCATTATTCGCGCCCGCAGCGACGGCAACTTTGTACGTTTATCTGATATTGGTCGTATTGAACTTGGTTCTCAAGACTACGGTTTTTCAGCCAAACTCAATGGCGATGACACTGCATTTTTAGTGATATATCAATTGACTGACGCCAATGCAACACAGGTTGCGGCGGATGTAAAAGCGATGATGGCAGAACTGTCAGAACGTTTCCCTGATGGACTACATTACTCGGTTCCGTTTGATACAACCGACTTTATTGAGCGCTCGGTAGAAGAAGTCATCGTGACCTTATTCCAAGCGGTTGCCTTAGTAATCTTAGTGGTGTTCTTATTTTTACAAAACTGGCGTGCGACGTTAATTCCGTCGGTAGCAATTCCAGTGTCGTTGGTGGGTACCTTTGCCTTCATGCTATTAATGGGTTATTCAATCAACACCATTACTTTGTTTGGCTTAGTACTTGCGATAGGTATTGTGGTGGACGATGCCATTATCGTGATTGAGAACGTAGAGCGCATATTAAAAGAAGAGCAACTACCGATTAAAGAAGCCGTTGCAAAAGCAATGAAGCAAGTCTCTGGGCCAATTGTCGCTACCACCTTGGTACTGCTTGCGGTATTTGTGCCCGTTGGCTTTATGCCAGGCATTACTGGTGAGTTGTACAAACAGTTTTCGGTTACCATTTCATTTGCTGTATTAATTTCATCGCTTAATGCCTTGACCTTGAGCCCAGCGCTTTGCGTATTGTTGCTTAATGTAAAAGTAATGAAGCCGATTTCATGGTTGGCTCCGTTTGAAAGCTTAATTTCGAAAATGACGGGTAAATACACCGGCGCTGTTAACTTTATTTTAAAGCGCAGTGCCCGCGTTGGTCTATTTGCTGTGGTACTTTTTGCCGCGACAGGTTGGCTTACTAAAGCAGTACCAACGGCGTTTGTACCAGGTGAAGACCAAGGTTATTTATTTGTTGATGTGCAATTACCAGATGCAGCTTCGACTGTGCGCACCGAAAAAGTAATGGCCAAGATAAATGAAGTTATCAAAAATGACCCAGCCGTGACCGATTTTATTGCCGTATCAGGTACCTCTTTGCTTGGTGGTCCTGGTTCAAATAATGGTTTAGGTATCATAATTTTAAAAGACTGGGATGAACGCACTGCACCAGAGCTTGGTTTGCGTCAGGTGATCCCGCGTATTATGGGGCAGTTGTGGACCATGCCAGATGCGCAAATTATGGTATTTAATCCACCGCCAATCCCAGGGCTTGGCAATAGTTCAGGTTTTGAATTTAAGCTACAAGACAGTGAGGGGCGTTCGCCATCGGAGCTGGCACAAGTTATGAACGGCCTTATTTATGAGGCAAATCAGCGCCCTGAATTAACCCGAGTATTTAGTACCTTTAGAGCGAATGTACCTCAGTACTTTTTAGAAGTTGATCGTGATAAAGCAAAAGCCCAAGGGGTTGCGTTAAGTGATATTTTTGTCACCTTACAAGCGCAGCTTGGTTCATTGTATGTGAACGACTTTAGCCAATTTGGCCGTACGTATCGGGTAATGATCCAAGCGGAAACTCAATATCGAAAAGAGCCATCTGATCTCAGCCATTACTATGTACGTAACGCTGATGGCAATATGGTACCACTGACGACGCTTGCTAAATTAGAGCCAATTCTAGGTGCAACCAGCATTGGTCACTTTAACTTGTATCGCAGCGCGAGCATTACAGGGCAAGCAGCACCGGGTTATTCAAGTGGTCAGGCGATTGCAGTGATGGAAGAGTTGGCGAGTCAATTGCCATCAGGCTATATTTTTGAATGGGCAGGGCAGTCAAAACAAGAGCTTGAAGCGGGTAACCTGGCACCAGTGTTATTTGCGCTTGCCATTGTTTTTGTTTACTTATTCCTTGTTGCACAATATGAAAGCTGGACTATTCCATTTTCAGTTATCGCTGCGGTACCGCTTGCGATATTAGGCGCAATGTCAGCACTTTATGCGGTGGGTATGGCCAATAATATTTATGCGCAAGTGGGCTTAATCTTGCTGATTGGTCTGTCGACCAAAACCGCGATTCTCATTGTTGAATTTGCCATGGAGCAGCGCGCCGCGGGATATTCGATATTTGAATCGGCCCTCAATGCCGCAAGACTGCGTTTTAGAGCCGTATTGATGACAGCCCTTTCGTTTGTCCTAGGCGTACTACCGTTAGTATTTGCCTCAGGTGCCGGTGCGGGAAGTCGTGTCTCGTTAGGTTTGACTGTATTAGCGGGTATGTTATCAGCCACTATTTTAGGCACAATTCTGATACCGCTGTTTTACAGCTTGATCCAACGCATGCGCGAAAAGGTCAAAGGTACCAGCGCAGAGTAAATGTTAAAAAACGACGCGAAAGCGTCGTTTTTTTGTAATTATCTACTGCGAGTCATTCACTTTGTTTGTTACAATCGGCCTATTACAGTCATTTTATGAGAAGCAAGTTATGACTAACCCAGCTCATTTATGGACAATCGAAGAAGCAACAAGCAATGCGTACGAAGTCTTCTTAGAATTGGCCCCAGATAATTTATCAGAACAAGATATTGTTGATTTTAACCAACATAGAGAAGATTTGGGATTTATTGAAGAAAGCGATCCTGATGACAGTTGGCACGAATTCGTAGAGTTTGAAATAGAACCAGAACTTTATATTCAAGTTATTGTCGGTTTAGAATTTGAAAATCAAGATATCGAATTTGCACGTATTTTGATTAGCCGAGAAAAAGATGCACCCTTTGTGCATGTGATTTGGAAGTCACAAATGTAATTTTGTTGTCTGTTGACTCGCCAAAAGTTAGCAGACGATACCTTAGATTAATATTAGCTCTGTGAGGATGAGTTTTGTAATGCGGTACGTGGTAGCAATATTTTTGCTGTTGGCACATTTTTATACATATGCGAATGACCCCTTTGAAGACTTTTATAAATATGGCGAAATAGAAGACAAAGAGTGGCAAAAAGCGCAGCTAGATAGACTTTTTTACGGCGATGTAGAGCTTGGCTTTATTGTCACCACAGGCAACACCAATTCGAGCAGCGCAAAAATAAAAGCGAATCTCTATCAAGATTTTGAAAAATGGCGCAATCAGCTAAAGTTTGACACTCTCGTGAAGCGTGATCGCTTTGACGACAACGATTCGTCGGTATCTGCTGCACGCAGTTATGTGTCATTGCAAAGTAATTATGATGTTGGAGAGCAAAATGCATCGTTTTTTGTCTTCACTGATTATGAATATGACCGCTTTAACGGTATTGAACACCAAGCAAGTTTAGTATCTGGTTACGGTAATCGATTGTTTGACAACGTTAAAAATATTGTCGATTTTGATATTGGACCCGGTATCAATTATCAAGTGAACGAGGCAGGGGAGTCAGATATTGGTTACTTGCTGCGTGTTGCACTGCAGTGGGAGCGACTTGTATCAAAGCGCACACGCTTTAATCAAAACGTTAGTATTGAGCAATCGCTATCGGGGTTAAACTCGCGCTTTAAATTAGAAACCTCACTGGTGAGTGAAATAAGTGGTGATTTGTCTCTTAAATTCTCGTATTTATACCGCTACAATACCCAACCTGAAGCCGATAAACGGCACTATGATGGTGAAACTAGCGCCACCTTTGTTTACCAATTTTAAAAGACGTCATTATGATTTATAAACACACACAATTTGCCTATGCGATTTGGGCTATTCTCTCATGGGTATTTGGCTTTACATTGCTGGCAATTTTCCTGATGGGGCCGATTACCGCATTAATTATTTTTGCTGCCGTAGTCGTACTTGTGGGTGTTTTATTTCATTCAATGACCGTCAAAGTTACAGATTCAGAAATCCTGTTTGGCTTTGCCTTTGGCTGGTTTGGTGGGCGTATTCCACTGCAGCAAATAAGCGAAGCAAAAGCCGTTACTAATTCATGGCGTCACGGCATTGGCATGCGCATTACCCACGATGGTTGGGTATATAGCGTGTCAGGCTTTAAAGCGGTTCAAATCACATTGCAAGACGGCACTGCATATCGCTTAGGTACCAACGACCAAGCTGGGCTTATCTCGGCGTTACAGTCAACAAAAGTGAATGTTGTGGAATAGATTATTCAAGTGTTTTTTGGCTGATAACTCGACGTGTGTATTTGTAGTTTAGGGATTAGAACAATAGCTTAAATTCACAATGCACGAATAGGGGCGGGACAGCGGGCAGCACGTTAGTTGCTCATTTGACGTTCTATAGATATAACGCCAAATGAGCATGCACTTAGTAAAGTGTTAGTTAAAGTGTTTAACCAACCAATCTCTGATGGCTTTGTTCATACGTTTTCTGTTTTTCGCCTTAACAATGCCGTGTCCTTCATCTTCAAAAATAATGATATCTGTTTCAATACCTTGTGCGTCGAGACGCTCTTTTAAAAGTGTACTTTGCTCTACCGGCGTATTTTTGTCTTCAGCGCCATTTATAAATAGCATTGGCGCAATAATATTTTGCGCGGAGTTTACTGGAGACAACGCATAAAGTAAGTCTCTATCTTTAGTAGGATCGCCATACTCATTCGACGATAAGTGATTAAACCAACTTCTATTCGATAGAAAATCACTTATGCCATACATTGAAATACCAGTTGCGAAGAGCTTAGGGTGAAAGGCAAGTGATGCATTGGTCATGTATCCGCCATAAGAGCTGCCCATAACCGCAATATTTCCCGCTTGCGCGATTTTTTCTTGCACTAAATAATCATGGATTGCTTTTACATCTTTAATTGCATCAAAGCGCTTTTCTTTATTATCTAGCGTGACGAATTCTTTGCCGCGACCAGATGAACCTCTTATATTTGGGTAAAAAACATTAATACCCGCTTCCACGAGTAATTTATCCATATCAGATGTACCAGAAAAAGTAGACTCTCTTTCGGGCCCACCATGAAAATAGATAACCGTAGGGGCTGCTTTTTCGCTTGCTCGTTTTAGCCAGCCATCAAGTTGTAAGTTATCGAACGATTTAAATTTATGAAGTTCTGTGGTTATGGTTTGTGTAGTTGAAGACGATTGACAATAGGTCTGCTGGCTTAACTTTGCGGTGTTGTTATCAAATACATAAATATTATTGGAGTCATCTACAAATTGATAGCTTAAATAGCGACTATCATGGCTCCATGCGTTTCGATAGAGTGTGCCGTTAGGTAGTTTTGACTCGTACAAAACGCTGAACTCTGCGGTATCTAATATTTGAAAATTCGACAAGCTGTATTGTTGCCAATGTACAAATAATAAATTACCGTCAGGGCTGAGGTTTATATCAACAACATCTGCATCAGGTTCTTCAATCACAATTTTTCGTTGATTCTTGTTGTCGATTAGCACCAGTGCATGCCTATCGGTATACATATCTGTTGCGGCTAACACGCGGCCATCATTTAGCAGCTGGGCTTTCTTAATAGTGCCGATCCCTTCGTCATGACTAATTAGCGTTTTTACGCCCGAATCGCTTTTTAGTAACAGGTTTTCATCCGACCGTTGAAACAATTGCCAGTATAGATAGCCATGCTCATTGGTATCGTGTAACGATTCATAATATGGGGATTTAGTGAGCCGCTGAGAGTGCTTTGTGTCTAAGTCAAATTCAACAAGGTTTACCCCTTTTTCATTTTTAGAACGAGTTGAGTAGATCACTCTGTTTCCCGTTTTTGCCCAAGACTGTAAACGAGAGATTTGGTTGCTCGGTGAAATTTGATTAAAGTTATTTTTGACAGGATCGCCGACTAGTATGAGTCGTTCATCACTGCCATTGACACCGACTTCAATTGCTAATGTTTTGCTTTTGTCATGCCATACAGATTTATAGATATGTTCGTCAAAATTTGTCAGCTGTTTAGGCCATGTGTTTCCTAGTGGCTTGCTCCAGAGCTGCCCTGTGCCACCGGCAAGGTTTGAAACATAGGTGAAAGATGCATTATCTGGCTGGAAAGAAGAGCCTACGCAATATTGAAATATAGGATTAGATTCGATTGATTTAGCGCTAAAAGAACACGCGCTCAGGAAAAGTACGCTTACGAGTTTTAGTTTATTCACTGTATACATCCTTGAGTTGCTCATAGGATTATATCAGCACTGTTTGTTTGAGAATACTCATTAAAAGTAACTAAAGATTAAGCTAAATCTTTGATAAATTTTGGCTGCAGCTGTTGTATAAAAAATCGAATATCGATGACATTCGCTTCTACTTTGAATCAGGGGTTTGTTATCTCTTCAAAATTATGGTCAGGTGTCAATGTTATTCCTAAGATGCCCGATCGCTGAAGCTGATTTAGTAGTGGTATCGACACGAAATTATCGTTATAGCTTGATCATCGATCGCATAAACAAGCCTATTAGTATCGTCAATACGGCGAGACCAAAAACCAGATAAGTTCTCTTTTAACGGTTCGGGTTTACCGATGCCCTCAAAAGGAGAGCGCTTAACATCATTGATGATTTTGTTGATGCGCTTGAGTGTTTTCTTGTCTTGGGTTTGCCAATACAGGTAGTCATCCCAAGCGTCATCAGTCCACGACAGTAGACGTTGACTACGACTCATCAATTAACTCTCGTGTTGTTGTTTTACCAGCACGGTACTGTGCTATCGAACGGTTTAGGTGTTCAGCGTTTTTAGGAGAGCGTAGTAAGTGAACTGTCTCCATAAGGCTGTTGTAGTAGTCTAAAGACATCACCACTGCATCTTCAGAATCACGACGTGTTATGACTGTTGTATCAGCATCATTAACCACACCGTCTAAAACAGCTTTGAGACCATTTCTAGCTTCAGTAAAAGATACGATTTTCATAAGAACCTCCACATGTACATTTAATTGTACAATTATAGTCTTCACCACTTTACTTGTACAGTAAATTGAACATGCGATTTTAATCTGGCAACTAACGCCCGCCTAACACGCAATGTGTTGGCGTGGCTTTTTGCGTAGTTTGCCAAAACCATGACAACTTAACATTGTCGGAGTTTAGGCGCTTGTTATGTACGATCTATCCAACCGAACAGTTTGTATAAAATGTAAGCCCAAATTACACACCACAGAAGAACTGACAAGTAATAAAAAATTGGAGACGAAAATAGCTCGGATAGAACCAAAATTAAGAAACCACAGCTTATTATCATTAACCTAATTTTTGAATCCTGTTTCTTCCACTTTTGAATCATTTCCTTTTTAGCATCTTTTTCCTGCTCAATAGCTTCAACTGAGTAGTGTCTGGGATTGTCTATTTCCTTTATTATTGCACTATATCTTTCGGGGTATTCGTCTTTATCTATAGTTGCTAAAGCCTCATTTAATTCTGAAAGATTGTATTTGGAATAATTCAATTAAGTCCCTACAAGTACATAACGCCCCATTAACGGGCTAAAAATTGTGGGCTAAAATTTTTGCGAAGCAAAATCAGCCCGCTATTTTTTGTCCCTGTTGAATTGCTTGTTATACGTTTATTACACCTATTTCATGTTTTTGTTTTTTTAAGTTTTGGTTTTGGCCGCCATAACACTGGCTTTTTTATTGTTCTAGGTTTACGCCATTTAATCAATGAAGCAACTATCTCTGCAACCCACAAAGCGAACCAAAGAACTAACTCAATAACAAATACAATGAATACAGCTATTAAATCTATTACCGAAAGAGTTTCCCCTGCCGCAACAAAGAAACTAGCTACAAATTCTACTAACGCGGTAAACAAAGCGAAGATCGCTTCAGCAATTGCAACAACAATAGATAGCAGTCCTTCAAGCAACTCAGATTCCCTTATACGTATAACAGCGTATTAGCGTGCATCTCGGGTTAAGGAAGTTATCCACAGCCATTGAAACGCCGACTAATAGTTTTTTTGTTTAATAATACCAATAGGTTAACAGCTGTTTTTTGTTCAAACAAGGCAAAATATCATTTTGCATAGCGAGCCATTACTTATTCGAGACTTGCGAGACACGCTATGTAAATTACTTATTATAGATTTTTCTATTAATATCAATTAACTTCATTTTCGACCCGCATAAACGAGCCATTTCTTTAAATTACATAACGAGCCATGAGTTTATTGAGTTCGTTGTGAGCGTGCTCAAAGAGCGCTGGATTTCGTTTAAACTAGATTAAAGGCGCAAAACGCATGTATACGTTTTTAAAAAAGCTTTTTAATTCACAACTTGAAAACCTTCTTACATAGCCACTTAAATAAGCACTTTTGAGTTAATACTGGCGACAAAAAACCAGACTAGAGCAACTGCCTAGTAGAATTTTGTTGGGTTATATTGAGTTAAATACTCTACCGCTTAACCTTTGTAAGTATGCATGCAAATTTGTTCATACTTCACACACAATTGGCTTAATTACAATGCGCTTTATCATAGCTTAAATTTATATATGTCAAATGTTTAGCTTGAAATGGAACAAAGTCCAAGTTATTGTTGATTAACGTAAAAATTATTTTGAACGAATTTACTTACAAGCTCATTTTAGCTAGGGGAATATTATGCGGAAACGGATAGCCATGTTGTTTAGTACTATTGTATTGGCTGCTTGTGGTGGCGGTAGTAGTGACAACAAAAACGAGATTGATACTCAAGAGACGTTAAACGTTCTTTCTCACATGAGCCCATGTGTTGGTGTTAGCCAAAAGTTATGTTTGACCACTAAAAGTGGCAACGACACCGTAAATATCTTTCACAGCGATATTGAAGGGTTTGATTTTACTTGGGGAAATCAATACGAACTTATAATCAATAGTTCGACGATTGCGAACCCTCCAAGTGATGGTTCATTAAAGCAACACAAACTTAAGAGTATTACGTCTCAAATAGAAGATGCTGTTGGCACTCAATATGAGTACAAGTTAGTTGAAATGTTGGAAAGTACATTTACTAAAGACGCTGACAATTATTACTTTTTAGGCACCCCGTTTGTGTGTGGCGATGGGGTCGATTGCGAATCACTGGTTAACCTAACTAACAGTGGTGGGCTGGTAAATGCGACTTTTGAATACTTAGGTGAAGGAAGCATTCAGCTAACTAACTGGAATTAGGTCTGATAAACACGTCTAACACACAACCTTAGATCAAAAAAAGCGCCGTGATAAACTGCTATACAGTAACTCATCGGCGCTATATTTTTATGTGAGACATGAAATCTAATTTCAATGATTTCGCATTTACCTCAATAGCTCCGCTTTTCGCCGCCTTTGAGGTTATGCTCGGTAACAATAAATGTGACAAAAGCGACAAGCTAACAAGGTTTTGTCGCTTTTTTATTGATTAAAATATTCTTCTGCGTCTTCTTTAATATCAAGGTAGTCATCTTCATCAAGATTAAGCGTGGTTAACACGTTTTCTTTAAAATATGGCCAATCGGGGTCAGCAATAAAGCGTTTATTAGTATGCACTATGTTTTCGGCCATTTTTAATGTGGCAAGTGTGAGTTGATCTGTTATGTGCGGTTGATGCTCCGCGTCTTCGCACAAAAAGGTTTTGTCGTGATGACGCAAAATCAGCTGACAAATGTTTTTTGGTAAATTCCAGCTGCTCGCTAAAAAATAGCCGATCACTGCATGGTTGGTTTTATAGGCGGCTTCTTCTCGCTCAACTAACAGGGTGTGGTAGTCACGATTTGCAGCACTTAGTACATGAATGTAATCTGAGTAGTTCATTGCCATAGCTGGAATGCCAGCGTCATGAAAAAGGCCCACCATATGCAGGTTTTCAACTGGCACTTTTGCTTTAATTTTACTGCCTATCAAGGTTGTCACATAGGCAATATCAGACGCATTATCCCAAAATCGTTCTAATTTGATGCAGCATTTGTCTTGGTCAAAGGCTTTTTGTAGTAAAAAGCCGGTGACAAGTGTTGTGATACTGTCGAGCCCTAAAAACATCACAGCTTGTCGAATATCCGTAATGGTTCTTGCTAAGCCATAAAAGGGTGAATTGATGACCTTGAGCACCGCCGCTGAAGTTGCTACATCTGCGGCGATGATATCGGCAATTTTATTGAGCTCAGGAGTTTCGCTTTCTAGTTCTTGTTGTAGTTTTTCAAGTAGTTCGGGTTTTGGCGGCAAGCTAAACCCGTCTGATAAGTCACCTAAAATCTTGTCGTTAATCTCTATCACGGTACACCTAATTAACAATTACACCAAGATCAGTCTAACTTAATTTTGTTCCGATTACTTAGAGCTAAATCAAATTACATTGCATTGGTTCATGTGTACGTGTGAGCGCGATAAGTTGGTTATCGCTTGCATCCAGTTGTAACCAATCGCCCGACTGTATTTGCGTATCAATTTTATTTTGTTGTTTTAATTGCGCGAGCACTGATTTTTTCACTTTGACTAATAAAGTTTTATCGCATGACTCTATAAACCAGTCATCTTGTTGCATTACTAATTTGCCATACATTTTTTGTGCTGAGTTAAATTGCGCAAGCGTACGCACCGCTGATTGTTTTTGCGCTAATAAACGCTGGTGCTCTTGGTCACGGTTTACTTGCACGGTAATATTTGTATCTTGTGTATTGCTGGTTAAGTCGACCACAGCAAGATGATGATAATGTGATTGGTCAAGCTCAATAACATGACTCGGTGTTGTATGTTGGTTTAAAGCCAAGTGACTAAATACGGCAATCGCCGACAGCGCGATGGCAAATTGTGCACGGCGTGTCCAGCTGCGCCAAACTTGTTGATTACCTGATTTGATAAAGCGCTTTTTTTGTTCGTGCGTCAGCTTATGCTTTGCTTTGCGATTTTGATAAAGCTGGTCGAGTGACGGAGTTTGGTCGTTATCTGACATTGAATTCTCCTAATTGAGTGCGTAACGCGCTTTTGGCATAGCGCAATCGTGTTTTTATTGTTTCAACAGGGTGCGCTGTGATTTGCGCAATTTGCGCTAAGCTAAACCCTTCTTGTTGCAATACAAAGGCTTCTTTTTGACTAAATGGTAGCTGCTCTAATGCCCGCTCAAAACGCTGTTGCAGCGTTTGTGTATCTTCACTTAACACAATGCTTGTAATCGTCTGCTGCTCTAATTCTTCGAGCCGACTGTAATAGCGGATTTCGTCAAGTAATAGGCGCCGTGCAATAACAAAAAGCCAGGCTTTAAACGAACCATGGTCTTGGTATAAATGACGTTTTTCAATCACTTTAAGCCAGGTCTTTTGACATATATCGAGTGCCATATGGTGATCGCACTGTGTCATGAGGTAATGATATAATTCATCGCCATGGCGATTTACTAATAGTTCTAACTCTTTGCTTTTACCACTGGCTTGATAGCTCAGCATCAGCTGCTCGGCACTGATTTCTATATTTAGTAATTGTTTAATCGCAACTAACATCAATAGGCAACTCCTTTTTATACATGTAACTTGGCAACCTATCTGTTAGGTTGCCACTATTGGTTTGACTCAGCCGTGTTTTTCTAGTTTAAAGTCAAGTTGTACTGATAAACCAGACTGAACTTGTGCCTGTCCGTTAATTACTTTGGGTTTGTACTTCCACTTTTTCAATGCCTTAATCGCTGCACGATTAAATACCCGCTTAGGCTTCGCGTCTATTACCTTAACATCAAATACTTGGCCCGTCTCAGAAATAGAAAAGTTAAGTTGTACCCAACCTTCAATGCCATCACGCGCAGGGCCTGCCGGGTAGCTCGGTGGAATTTGCACTAACGGTGTTGCATCGCCCTCCGGTGCACCAAAGCTATTCATTGATGGGGCTTCAACCTCCATTTTTATTTCTGGATTTGCCGCGATCAGTTCCGTTGTTGTTGTCTCTGCTGTGGGCAGTTTCATTTTTGGTGGCGGATTTTGTGGTTGCGGTTTGGGTTGCAACCTCGGTTTTTCATGCACTTTGGTTTCTGCACGGGGCATCTCTATTTCTACCGCGAATTCATCGATTGGTTTGTTGGCTGGCGGTGTGGCTCCTTTAATTAAATATTGCATAAATGCGAAAAGCATAAAGGTTACAATTGCTGCTAATGCTGCGGCAATTAAAAAGCGAAGTCCGTTAGATTGTGTTGTTTGAGTCATATAAATAGCCCTTTTTTCTCAAAGTTATTTATAAAACGCGGCAAAAATAAAAAAGGGGTGAAATTATTTTTACTTTTACTTGTTATTTTTCGCTTTTGCACCCATTTATTAAGCTTAGAGTTCAAATGGCTAGTTTGATAAAGTTGAATTTGTTATATTGTAACAAAGTTATTATTTGGATATGTTGTGGCTGAAGTAAGAGCAAGAGTCCAACTGAAAGTTGGTAAAAATAGTGATGTTCCCGCTGAATTGGTTTCATTTCATGGGCTTCAAGATGGGCAAGAGCATGTCGCGGTCATATTTAATCAAGCGGATAAAACCCAAAAAGCACCGCTCATTCGTATGCACTCAGAGTGCCTGACCGGTGATGTATTTCACTCGTCGCGCTGTGATTGTGGTGAGCAGTTAAATGAATGTATCGATAAAATGAAGGATGAAGGCGGCGTTATTTTGTATTTACGCCAAGAAGGACGCGGCATTGGGCTATATAATAAAATTGATGCATATGTGCTGCAGTCGCAGGGGATGAATACCTACGAAGCAAATAACCATTTAGGGTTTGAAGATGATTTGCGCGACTTTAGCGATGCGGTATTGATGTTACAAGCCCTTGGTCTTGAACAAGTACAATTGGTTACTAATAATCCGCGTAAAATGAAATCATTGACTGACGCCGGTATTGAAATTGTGAAACAAGTAAATACCTCAGCACATGTAAAAGACGGCAATGAAGCGTATTTGCAAACAAAAGTGACGCATGGCGATCATATGCTGGATTTAGAAAAAACAAAGAAGTAGCATAGAGCAACTAAATTGAAGTTAAAAACGCACCCAATTGGGTGCGTTTTAAGTTGGCTAGAAAAAATATGGCAATTGAATTAAGAATTTTTAAAGCAAAAGCAGGTGTAGAATGGATGAAAGCAGGTTGGCAGCTGTTTAAAATCCAACCGGGCACATTTATTGGCATGCAAATAGTGCTTGCAGCAGTCTCACTGATCGCTTTTGTGATTCCGTTTTTACAAATCCCTGCCGCATTGGCGACTCCTTTTTTGACCGCAGGTATGTATAAAGCAATGCTGATGCGCCAGCAAGGCCAATCTATTGAGCTTGCCGATATGTTTAAACCGTTTGTCGAAGCGGGGCGTCGCGTTATGTTGTTTCGCTTGGGCCTATATCATATGGCAGCCGGTTTATTGCTCGCTATGTTGTCAACCTGGTTGTTTCAAGACGCCCTTGCTTTACTTGAACAAAACACTACCAACCCTGAATTACTTGCTCAAGAAATGGTAAACACTATTCAATTACCTAATGTGGTTGTGATGGTTGCGGCGGTGGCTGTCTATTCAATGTGTTTTGCTTATACCATTCCGCTTATTTATTTTACGCAAAACAACAGTATTCTTGAGGCCATTAAAGCCAGTTTAATGGTGTTTTGGCATAATATGGCTGCAGTGGCTGTGTTCCACTTAATTGCGTCATTCTTATTTATTGTTGCGGCGTTTGCGTCCTTCTTACCATTGCTCATCTTTATGCCAATTATTTACGCGGCGTATTTTATTTCGTTCCAAGCAATGTTTATGTCGAACATTGTGATTAAATCGAGCGATGTTGAAAAAGCGGATGCGGCAAAATCAACTGACAGGTTTGATGCTTAATGGATGACAAAGAGCGCCAGAAACATAAAAACTATGTGCTCTGGCTGTTGTCGCGACAAGACTATTCAACCAAGCAAATAACAACTAAATTACAGTCGCGCGGCGTTGAACCTGAGTATATTCAAGAATTAATTACATATTGTACTGAACATCATTTTATTGATGATGTTCGCTTTTGCGAGAGTTTTATTATTAGACAAACCAATAAGTTACTTGGTTATCAACGAATAAAGTCAGACGCCTATAATAAAGGGCTAGATACTGAGTTGGTCGAAACTATGATAAATGAAATGGAAATAGACTGGTATCAACTAGCGCAATCCGCATATAATAAGAAGTTTTCGAACAATAATGAAAGTCTCGACTATAAAGAAAAAGCAAAACGAATGCGATATTTAAGTTATCGCGGCTTTAATCGTGACCAAATTGAATTTGCAATGCAACCCAACCCGTCAGACGAGTGAGATTAATAGATGCAGCATATGACGACCGCACAGATACGTAAGGCGTTTCTAGATTATTTTGCTTCACAGCAACACCAAATCGTTCCTTCTAGTTCTTTAGTACCAGGCAATGATCCAACCCTGTTATTTACCAATGCAGGTATGGTGCAGTTTAAAGATGTATTTTTAGGCGCTGAGCGTCGTCCATATACGCGAGCGACAAGCTCTCAGCGTTGTGTACGTGCTGGTGGTAAGCATAATGATTTAGAAAACGTAGGCTATACGGCGCGTCATCACACATTTTTTGAAATGCTGGGTAACTTTAGTTTTGGTGATTATTTCAAACAAGATGCAATTAAATTTGCATGGGAATTTTTGACTGAAACAATCAAATTACCAAAAGAAAAGTTGTTGGTTACTGTGTATCACACTGATGACGAAGCGTTTGATATTTGGCATAACCAAATGGGATTGCCTGAAGATAAAATTATTCGCATTGATACGGCAGATAACTTCTGGTCGATGGGTGATACAGGTCCATGTGGCCCGTGTTCAGAGATCTTTTACGATCACGGTGAAGAGATTTGGGGTGGTCCTCCGGGGTCACCTGAAGAAGACGGCGACCGTTTCATTGAGATTTGGAACCTTGTATTTATGCAATTTAACCGTCAAGCCGACGGTAAAATGGAACCACTTCCACAGCAGTCTGTTGATACGGGGATGGGTCTTGAGCGTATTTCTGCCATTATGCAGGGCGTGCATTCAAACTATGAAATTGATATTTTTCAAAACTTAATAAAAGCTGCAGCTGCCGTAACTCATGCACAAGATTTAGAAGATAAATCATTACGCGTTATTGCTGATCATATTCGCTCATGTGCGTTTTTAATTTCTGACGGGGTAATGCCGTCAAACGAAGGCCGTGGTTATGTTTTACGCCGTATCATTCGTCGTGCGGTTCGTCACGGAAACAAATTAGGCGCAACGGGTACTTTCTTCCACAAGTTGGTTGCGGCTCTAGCCGAGCAAATGGGCGATGCTTACCCTGAATTACATAAGCAACAAGCGATCATCGAAAAAGTATTACGTATCGAAGAAGAACAATTCGGTAAAACACTCGACCGCGGTTTAGCAATTTTAGAAGATAGCTTAAAAACCCTAGAAGGCGATGTTATTCCGGGTGACCTAGTATTTAAACTTTACGACACTTATGGTTTCCCAGCTGACTTAACAGCCGACGTAGCGCGTGAACGCTTTATGACAATCGACGAGCGCGGTTTCCAAGAAGCAATGGAAGTTCAGCGTAAAAAAGCGCAGCAGGCAGGTAAATTTGGTACTGACTACAACGAGCAGTTAAAGTCAGAAAAAACGACTGACTTTAAAGGTTACGACAGCGAGTCATATACAGGCACCGTTGTTGAACTATTTAGCGAAGCTGAAGCGGTTTCTGTACTTGAAGACGGCGCAAAAGGCATTGTGATTTTAGATCGCACTCCATTTTACGCTGAGTCAGGTGGTCAAGTAGGTGACACAGGTGTACTTAAAGTTGCTGGTGGCGAGTTTTTAGTTGAAGACACAACAAAACTTGGCAACGCATTTGCGCATAAAGGTAAAGTGGTTGGTCGCATTGGTGTAAATGACCGTGTAGAAGCGGAAGTTGACGCTGTTCGCCGTAACAATATTAAAAAGAACCACACTGCGACGCACTTATTACATGAAGCGCTACGTGTAGTTCTTGGTGAGCATGTGGGTCAAAAAGGCTCTCTGAATGATGAAGAGCGTTTACGCTTTGACTTTTCTCACTTTGAAGCTGTATCAAAAGCGCAGTTACAACAAATTGAAGACATGGTAAATAGCGAAATCCGCCGTAATACCGATTTGAACACAGAGTTGATGCAAATTGACGCTGCGAAAGAAAAAGGCGCAATGGCGCTCTTTGGCGAAAAATATGACGATGAAGTTCGTGTTGTTAGCATTGGTCAATTTTCAATTGAGCTGTGCGGCGGTACCCATGTAACGCGTACGGGTGATATTGGTTTATTCAAAATTGTATCTGAAGGTGGTATTGCTGCGGGTGTACGTCGTATTGAAGCGGTTACCGGTGAAGGCGCAATGGCATACATCAACAAGCAAGCTGATGTACTGACACAAATTGCAGGACTTGTTAAGGGTGATAGCGCGAATGTGCTTGAAAAAGTGTCATCGTTGGTCGAACGCGCGAAAGGTCTTGAAAAAGAAATCACACAATTAAAAGACAAGTTAGCGAGTGCCGCTGGTGCATCACTATTAGATGGTGCTGTTGATATTAACGGTGTTAAATTGCTTGTTGCCAATGTTGAAGGTACCGAGTCGAAAGCACTTCGTGGCCTTGTTGATGAGCTTAAAACTAAAATGGGCTCAGGCGTGATTGCACTCGGTGTCGCTAATGGCGATAAAGTGAGCTTAATTGTTGGTGTGACCAAGGATCTTACTGGTCAATTTAAAGCGGGCGAGCTGGTTAACCATATGGCCTCACAAGTAGGCGGTAAGGGCGGTGGTCGTCCAGATATGGCGCAAGCTGGTGGTTCACAACCTGAAAACTTAACGCAAGCGCTTGAAAGTGTGTCAGCGTGGGTGACTGAGCGCGCATAATTTGTGGCGTTATTAGTTCAAAAATATGGCGGTACTTCGGTTGGTTCAATTGAACGAATCGAAGCTGTCGCCGACCATATTGTCAAAACAAAACAGCAAGGGCATAGCATTGTTGTTGTTGTCTCAGCAATGTCTGGTGAAACAAATCGATTGCTCGATTTAGCGATGCAAGTTGATAGCCGAGCTAACTCGCGTGAGCTCGACGTATTGTTAAGCACAGGCGAGCAAGTTTCTATTTCATTATTGGCGATGGCGATCATCAAACGAGGCCATTCTGCTATTAGCCTTTTGGCGGATCAAGCCGAAATTCTTACCGATAACCTGTTTGGCAAAGCACGCATTCAGCATATTCATGGCAACCGATTGAGTTTGGAGCTTGAACAAGGTCGTATTGTTATTTTGGCAGGGTTCCAAGGACGTGATATTGAAGGCAATATTACAACGCTCGGTCGCGGTGGTACAGATACCAGTGCGGTAGAAGTCGCTGCTGCGCTTAATGCCGATGAATGCCAAATTTATACGGATGTTGATGGTGTGTACACGACCGACCCTCGAATCGAACCCAACGCGCGACGGATGGATTTTGTTACATTTGAAGAGATGTTGGAGCTTGCGAGTTTAGGTGCAAAAGTGTTACAAATTCGGTCAGTGGAAGCGGCGGGACGACACAATATTCCTTTAAGAGTTTTGTCTAGTTTTAAACCTGATCATGGCACGTTAATCAGTTATGAGCAAAACACGATGAGAGAAAAAATCGTATCGGGTATCGCGTTTAATCGCGATGAAGCCCTTATTGAAGTAATCGGCCTACCTAATTCACCGCAAAAATTGGCAGATTTGTTGGCGGTCTTTGCAAAAAATCATATCGAAATCGATATGATCACAACAAAAAGTCAAAAGTCTGAAAATATCGACTATGCTATTACTGTACATCAAAATGATTTTACACAAGTTTTAGAGTTGTTAGAGAGTGAAAAAGCAACTTTGGGTTTTTGTTCAGTGTGCGGTAATGAACAGGTCGCTAAAATTTCAGTTGTTGGTGTAGGGATGAAATCAAATGCTGGTGTTGCGAGTCAACTGTTTACGGCATTAGCAAATGAGAATATTGCTGTTGAACTTATCACTACGTCAGAAATAAAAATTTCAGTGTTAGTAGAAGAAAAGTACTTAGAGTTGGGAGTTAGAACACTCCATAGTGCATTTGCACTAGATTCTGAGGAATTTTAGAAATAAATTTAGTTATGTGTCTAATATTCATGTAAAATGGAATTGATACGGAATCTTTTAACTTTGGATTATTAGGAGCTATAGAATGCTGATTCTAACTCGTCGCGTTGGTGAAACCCTTATGATTGGGGATGAAGTAACAGTTACTGTACTAGGTGTAAAAGGAAACCAAGTACGTATTGGTGTAAATGCACCTAAAGATGTTTCTGTTCATCGTGAAGAAATTTATATGCGAATTCAAGCTGAGAAAGCAAATCCGCAACCGGGCAATGAATAATATTGCTATATCGTGAAAGGCCAGCGTTTATCGCTGGTTTTTTTGTGCCTAAAAGAACTAGATTTCGATTTTTTTTAGTTTAAATCAAATTAATTATATTACCCTCTATATTGTATACATTCACCTTGGTATGATTTTAGTAACACCGTTCGATAGAAGAATTTAATAATGAAAAAAATAGCGTTAGCTGTGGCGATAGCATTGTCAACCGCAGCATGTGTTGATGTGCCACATAATTCAAAACCTATAGTGACAAGCCAAGTTGAAGCCGAAAGTGAAAAATTTATCGCTTTAGTTGAAGCGTATTTTGACGAAGGCATCGCCTATTACCCAATAGCCGGTACTTATGTCGGTCAGCCGCAATATAATGATCAATGGACACCTGCGTTAAATGAGGCAAACCGTGCCAAGTATACGGCGTTTGTAAAACGCTATTTAGCGAAACTCGAAGCAATTGATGTATCGCTGTTACAAGGGCAAGACCTTTTAAGTTTTGAAGTATTTAAACGTGATTTAGAGTTAGCTGTTGAAGGTACGCAATTTCCGAGTTATTTAATACCTATTGACCAAATGGCAGGTGAACACAATTTATTTGCAGGTTTTGGCTCTGGGCAAAACGTACAACCGTTTAATACGGTATCTGATTTTAACGATTTTGAACGTCGTACGCATAGTTTTGTAACTTGGCTGCAAAGTGTTGAGAAATCGATGAAGCAGGGCATAGATGAAGGGGTTGTATTACCGCGTGTACTTGCTGAAAAGCTATTACCTCAGTTTGCAAGCCATGTTGTTGATGATCACACGAAAAGTATTTTCTGGTCGCCAGTCGAGGCGATGCCAAGCTCAATTCCTACTGCTGATCAAACAAAAATAAAAGAACAATACAAGGCGCTCATTTTAAATACCATCGTGCCAGCTTATCAGCGCATGGCACAGTTCATCGAGAATGAATATATCCCAGCAGCGCGCTCAAGCTTTGGTTATGGCGAATTACCTAACGGTAAAGCATGGTACGAATACCGTATTAAAGTGCATACTACCCTTGATTTAAATGCGGATGAAATTCATGAAATCGGTTTGCAAGAAGTTGCACGTATTTTGTCGGAGATGGAAAAGGTAAAAGAGGAAGTTAAGTTTGATGGCAGCTTGGCTGACTTTTTCGTCCATTTGAGAGAAAGCGATGAGTTTTATTACGAGACTCCAGAAGCGTTAATCAAGGCGTATGAAGATGTCAAAACAAATATTGATAGTCGCCTGCCAAAGCTATTTAATATTGCACCTAAAGCCGACTATGTAGTGAGAGCCGTTGAATCTTATCGTGCTCAATCTGCAGCAGGGGCGTCATATCAGGGGCCTGCTCCAGATGGTTCTCGCCCAGGTATATTTTACATCAACACCTTTAATCTAAAAGCGCAGCCTAAATTCCTACTCGAAACCTTATCAATCCATGAGGCATCGCCGGGTCATCACTTCCAAACAGCATTGCAGCAGGAAGTGGAGGGGCTTCCGAGATTTAGACGCTTTGGTAATTACACCGTATATGAAGAGGGCTGGGCACTATACGCTGAAAGCCTAGGTAAAGAGCTTGGATTATTTACCGACCCATATATGTGGTACGGACGCTTAGTTGATGAGCAGCTCAGAGCGATGAGATTGGTATTAGATACAGGGTTCCATGCAAAAGGCTGGACGCGTGAGCAAGGAATCGAATACATGAAAGCCAACTCTTCAATGGCCGAGAGTGATATTGTTTCAGAAGTTGAGCGCTATATTGGTTGGCCAGGCCAGGCTCTTTCGTATAAATTGGGCGAATTTACGATTCGTGAATTGCGAGAGACAGCTCAAAAAGAGTTGGGTGATAAGTTTGACGTAAAAGAGTTCCACACGCAAATTTTGATAGACGGCTCCTTACCTATGCCGATTCTTGAGAAGAAAATCTTAAGATGGGTTGAACAAGTAAAGAAAAGCTAATTAGTAAGCCCATTTTAATGGGCTTTTTTATTGCGTTGTTACTGAAATTTGGTTAATTTAACAACGTAACTTAAAGTAATTATGCAGTTTATATACAAACTGCATATTCTATGAGCATACAGTTAAAATTATCACTAAAAGTGTTTGACTTATTTTCATTAGGCTTTAATATACGCACCCACAAGACGGAGAGGTGGCCGAGTGGCTGAAGGCGCTCCCCTGCTAAGGGAGTATAGGGTTTGTAGCCCTATCGAGGGTTCGAA
>CANLRB010000014.1 GCA_947493455.1 uncultured Pseudoalteromonas sp.
CTTTAAAAGCGTATGTTAGAACTTAATCTGTACGAGTGCCCACACAGATGATTGCTTAAATTGTTAAAGAACAGTGCGATTAACTCTTTAATCGCTGCAGCTTCTCGCTGCGAAGTGGAGCGCCATATTAAACGTTTCACTTTTTTTGTCAACACTTAATTTTAAAAGTTTTTAAAATTAAGTTTTATCTGACTCTTACCGCCTGTAGCCCTTTGCTTTTCAGCGCTGTGCTCCGTGTCGGTGGATGCGCATTATAGGCAGATCCTTTTTCAGATCAAGTGATTTTTGAAAAAAGATCTAAAAAAGATCTCGTTCGGTTAAAAATAGTACATTAACGCCTATTATAGTTTAATTTCTGTTCAAACCACTCCAACTGGAACGTCGAATTTAGAAGAATCACGTAATAGCGGTTGCTATGTTTTCTAATATAGATAAGATAAGCGATGGTTTAATGTTAATTTTATGTTTAATTTATGTGATTTGGAATTAAGAAAATGAGTTTCCCACAACAGAAATCAATTATAACGATAATAATTCTCGCTATCTTAGGTTTTGCAATAATCAAATTTTTGGCCCCAGGCGTAGATAGCGCCATCATGTTTGCAACGGGTATTATAATTGGCGGCCTTATTATAGGTAGTCAATCGAGCGCTTCACCAAAAGAAATTGCAACTAAAACACTTTATGTCGGTAACTTGCCTTATAAGGCAAATGAAAGTGTAGTTAGAGAGCTATTCGAAAAACATGCGACTGTTCAGTCTGTACGATTACTAAAAGATAAGAATACAGGTAAGCGTCGCGGTTTTGGCTTTGTCGAAGTTGCGGAGAAAGACGCAGCTTCAACGATTAATGCGCTTAACGAAAAGGAGTTTCAACAAAGAACGTTAAAAGTAAGAGAAGCAAAGCAAAAAAGTGATAACCGCGACAACAATACAGAAACTACAGATCAATCTGCTTAATATCTAACTTAGATTGTTCAATTGGCGCCGTTGCATAATATTGCAACGGTCCTTTCTTAATAGTATCGACAGATAATTCATTCCCCAATATACCTTTTACGCGACGAGCTATTGCGGCACCAGAATCAACTAATGTGCATTCACTATTTATTACTTGTTTTATAAATGGGGCAATTATAGGGAAGTGAGTGCATCCTAAAACCAATGTATCAATATTTGACAACTTAACTTCTGCTAATGCTCGCGATAATTGCTTTAGACACAACTCTCCTTGCCAAAAATACTTTTCAGCAATGGCCACTAATTCGGTCGAGCCAAATAAGCGCACGTCACAATGATTCGCAAAATCACCTATCAGGCGTTTAGTATATTCGTTTGATATCGTTGCGGGCGTTGCCAACACTCCTATTTCTTTCGATGTGCTGGTTTGAGCGGCTGGCTTAATAGCTGGTACCACCCCAACTATTGGCACATCAAGCTTACTTCTTAGTAACTCCAATGTATGGGTACTTGCCGTATTACAAGCAATTACCAATAAATCAAAACAGCCTAGATGTATATTGAGCTGGGTCATCACCTCAACAATTCGAGTATTTAACGCACTTTTTGTCAGCTCTCCATACGGTAAGAATTTATTATCCATAATATAGGAGTAATGGGCACTGGGCAGTGCCTTTTGAATATGCGCTAATACTGAGGTACCGCCAACACCGGAATCAAATACAACAATATGTGGTGACAAACTAACAACTCCTAATAATCTTCGCCGCTAGTCTGCCATATATTAATAGTAAGAACAAAGTCGACTTAGCTTATTCGGTATCCTGTTCCCGTTGTTCTGACAACTTATCAAACAGCGCACTACTATAGTCGAGTAAATTCTTGGCGTTTTCTCGAGTTTGATTCAACCAAGCCATTAAACTAGGCAGTTGGTCTTGGATACTAAATGGCTCTGCACGATTATATGCACTTTCCAGTGGTTCATTGAGCGGCTCAAATTGTTTTGCGATTTCTGTACCTGGCATTGACTGCTGATACTGCTTCACACTTGAACGAACTTCTTTTTGCTGCAGGTTCATCGACATAGAAACTAGTTGAGAAGAATCAAGTGACAACTCTTTCGCTTTTTCAAACGCATCATCTAGTGATCCATTGAAAAATTCGTCGCTTACTTCCTGTAAATCAGCCATCAATGCATTAATCGCTTCTTTCTCATCATCATTGAGGTCTCCCTCAACTGTAAAAGCGAATTGCCTTGATGTACTTGTTTCACTTGCATAGACAAACTCTTCTCCTTGTTCATTTTGTCTATAGGCCGCTGCTTGTGAATTTGAATATGCCCCATTATAAGTGAGGGTTATTTTATCACCTTCAGCAGTTTCAATTGTGTACTGCGCATTATTTTCTAGTTGGTATGACATGCCCACCGCCATACTTGAACCAGCATTTTGCGTATTAAATAAAGAGCTCTCAAATTCATCGATTCCAGCAAAGATTAATTCTTTACTCTTATCAATTCCATTAGATATGTCGTCATTCATCAAATCAGAGTCTTCCAACTCACCAATAGCGTCATCAATGCCTTTTTGCACACCGTTGCGAGCTTGTTCAAACATCGTTTTTAGGTAGTCATCATCTTTGCCATCTGATTTTGCCCCTAAAATTGCCCCTTTAACAAATGACAAAACATTTTTGGCAACTTCTTCAAAATCGAATAATTGTTCAGGCTTAGCTGGCTCTGGCATTTTAAAAGGCAGGTTTTCCGCAATTTTTTGATGATATATGCGGCTCGCCACAGTAATGCTGCGCGAAAAAGAAAATGAATCTTGCGCTATACTCTTCAACATCTCTTGTTTTGTATTTTTAACAAGAGACTGACTGGATTGTTCAGGCTGGAATCCTGTTGCACCGACTTTCATGAGTTGTTCTCCACAAACAATATATCTACATTATCGACCAATATATAAACAACTTGAACTTTTATCGCACTTTCATCGATTATTTATTTTGCATCTATAATGAGCAGAACACTAGACAAACTAAAGCCACTCCCTACAATAGCGCGACAGATTTTTTCGAGGAACTTGATTATGGCTGTGATCTCTATAGACACCACCCAATATCCAATACAATTAGCAGAAAAAGAAAAACGTATTAGCGCGCAATTTAATAAGTTTGCAGCCCCTAAAATTGAAGTTTTCCAATCGCAAGAAAAACACTACCGCCAAAGAGCTGAATTTCGTGTTTGGCATGAAGGCGAAGACTTATTCCACATTATGTTTGACCCGCAAACGAAAGAAAAAATTCGGGTTGATCAATTTGATCCGGCGGCTCCGCTTATTTGTGAGCTAATGCCTATTTTACTCGAAGAGTTAAAACCAAACGAAAAGTTACGTCGCAAGCTATTTCAAATTGACTACTTATCCACATTAAGTGGTGAAATCTTAGTGAGTTTGATTTACCACAAACAGCTCGACCAAGAATGGATTGACCAAGCAACTGAACTCAAACAGCGCCTATCACATAAATTTAATATTGATATCATAGGGCGTGCCCGTAAACAAAAAGTATTACTTGGTAATGACTATGTCATCGAAAAGCTTTCAGTTAACGATAAACAATACACTTATCAGCAAGTTGAAAACAGCTTTACCCAGCCGAATGCCAAATTGAATGAAAAAATGCTTGAATGGGCAGTCGATATTGCAGCGCCATTAGAAAATGACCTTCTTGAGCTTTATTGTGGTAACGGTAATTTTTCAATCGCACTAGCCGCTTGTTTCGACAAAGTGTTGGCAACAGAGATCTCAAAATCGTCGGTAAAATCAGCGCAATTTAATATAGCGCAAAACCAAATTGAGAACTTAGATATTATTCGTATGTCGAGTGAAGAGTTCACTCAAGCTATGAATGGTGAAAAATCGTTTTCTCGCTTAAACGGAATCGACTTAAAAAGTTACAATTGTCAAAGCATACTCGTCGACCCACCACGTGCAGGCCTTGACCCAAAAACGACCGATTTAGTACAAGGGTATGACAATATTATTTATATTTCGTGTAACCCCGACACGCTAGAGCGCGATTTGATGCAGTTAACACAAACTCATCGCATCGAGCGATTTGCCATATTTGATCAATTTCCTTACACCCACCATATTGAATCGGGTGTCTTTCTCTCCAGAAAGTAATAATCAGGAAAAAGCAGCATTAGCTGCTTTTTCTTTCTTTGTTATAAATCAATGCGCCTTTAGCAATATAACGCAGCTGCCATATAATTCTTTCAGTCAGCTCTATGCGCTGCTGCGTATCTAAATCCAGCGCTTCAGCACCTGCATTAAATACCAACGTCACCATCGCCTCCGCTTGAACATAAGCATGGTAGGCATCACATTGTGTTTCAACTTCTAAATAGTGGGCCAATTCCAAAATAAAATGTTTAATCTCTCTTGCTACAGCAGCTCTAAACGCCGTCGACGTACCCGAACGCTCACGCAACAATAAGCGGAACTGATTGCTCGAGTTTTCAATAAACTCCATAAATGTATAGACAGAAATATTTATAATGCTGCCGCCGCTTTCTATTCTGCGGCGCGCTTGACGCATTAATTGGCGCAGTGTTAATCCGGCTTCATCAACAAGTGTCAGCCCCAACTCATTCATATCTTTAAAATGTCGATAGAATGAAGTCGGCGCAATACCGGCTTCGCGTGCAACTTCTCGTAGACTTAAGTTGGAAAAACTATGATCAGCACTTAACTGATTGAATGCCGCCGTAATTAACGCTTGTCTTGTTTTTTCTTTTTGCTGAGCTCGAACGCCTGACATTGTAAAACTCCTTAAGTGCCTCCAAATCAACACAAACAGCATACAGAGGTGAATTATGGTTCCATATACTATCATGTATATAAAATCTTTGTGAATTAGGCTTAATTACCTTGACGAAAACCGTTATCACCACTATTTTAGCGTACACGTGTACGCTAAGAGTAAAATCATGAAAAAACCACCCATTATTTGGCTTAATGTCGCCTTCTTTACGATCACTTTTATCACTGCAATAACACTTGTACCTTGGTACGGTTTTGAAGTCGGTTATGATGCCAACTTATGGATTGCTTTTATTGCATGTATGTTTTATTCCGGCATGTCAATTACAGCCGGTTATCACAGATTGTGGGCCCATAAAGCATATCAAGCACATCCAATTCTTGAAGTCATTTATGCATTAGGTGGCGCATTTTCAGTGCAAAATAGTGCACTACATTGGAGTTCGGACCATCGACTACATCACGGTAAAGTAGACGATATAGAGCATGATCCATACGCAGCAACTCGTGGCTTTTGGTTTAGCCACATCGGCTGGATGTTAAGAGAGCATCAAGGTGATACTTATTCAAACTATAACAATGTCCGTGACTTACAAAAAAATAAAATTGTTATGTGGCAACATAAAAATTACCTACTGCTGACCATAGCTACAAATTTACTCATTCCGTTATGTATCGGAATAGTAACAGGCGATTTTATCGCTGCCCTTTTACTATGCGGCTTATTAAGGTTGGTATTGAGTCAACACTTTACCTTTTTTATCAACTCATTAGCGCATATTTGGGGAACTCGTCCTTACACTGAAACAAATACTGCCCGCGATAACGGATTTCTTGCACTGCTAACCTATGGAGAGGGATATCATAACTTTCATCATATATTTGCGTCAGACTACCGCAATGGTATCCAATGGTGGCATTACGACCCAACAAAATGGATGATAAAATCATTTTCTTATGTTGGCCTGACCTCAAATTTAAAAGTCACGCCTGATGAACGTATTGAAAAAGCCAAAGCGACTACATTATTTGCCAAAACGAAAAGCTGTTTAGCAAACTCTGCCAATATGCAAGAACAAATGGATCGCTTACAAACAGAGTATGATGTATTAATTAACAAGCTACAGCATTATTATAAAGTTCGTAAAAGGCTCATAGAGATGCAAAAACAAAAAATGCTGAAGCAATGTGAACGTTCTGCATTAATGCAACAATACACAGAATTAAAAGAAGCCTGGCAAATTCAGAATCAAGTATGGCTCAAATTTAACGAAAGCGTGTTAAAATTGCCGGCTAACTAAAAATATAAGGAATAAACGTGGCTAAAGAGAAAACTTCAAAAAAAGCAGTATCGTTTGACTATGATGCAATCATCATAGGTACCGGCCCTGGTGGTGAAGGCACAGCTATGAATCTCGCAAAAAACAAAAAGCGAGTTGCCGTGATTGAAAAGCAACCACGTGTTGGTGGTGGTTGCGCTCACTGGGGAACCATACCTTCAAAAGCCTTGCGTCACTCTGTTAGCCGCTTGTTTGAATACAATAGCAATCCTTTATTTAACTATCAGGAAAAGCCCAGTAAATTAACCTTTCCTGAGATATTAAACCATGCAGGTAACGCAATATCAAAACAAGTAAAATTGCGTACTTCGTTTTATGATCGCAATCGCATTAAATTATTTCATGGCGAAGCATCGTTTATCGATAAGCACACGATTAATTTACAACATGCTGATGGCTCGTGTGAAAAGCTAACTGCACAAACGATCGTTATTGCGACAGGTTCCAGACCCTATCGCCCAGCAGATATCGACTTCAACCATGAGCGAGTGTACGACAGCGATACCATTTTAAAACTTAAACACGATCCTCGTCACATCATCATTTACGGTGCAGGTGTGATCGGTTGTGAATACGCTTCAATTTTTAAAGGTCTTGGTGCAAAAGTTGACTTAATTAATACACGAGAACGTCTCTTGGCATTTCTAGACGCTGAAATTTCGGATGCTTTGAGCTACCACTTTTGGAATAGTGGCATTGTGATACGTCACAATGAAGAACTTGAAAAAGTAGAAACACGTGATGACTGTGTGATTATGCATATGAGCTCAGGTAAACGCATGCAAGCAGATTGTATTTTGTTTGCTAATGGACGTACCGGTAATACAGATAAACTCAATTTAGCAGCTGTTGGATTAACACCTGATGGGCGCGGTAATTTAAAAGTAAACGAAAACTACCAAACAGAAATTGAAAATATTTACGCTGTCGGTGATGTGATTGGTTACCCAAGCCTTGCAAGTGCGGCGTTTGATCAAGGCCGGATCGCCGCCGATGCGATCAACCATGGTCAATGTGCTGAAAAACTGATTACAGATATTCCAACTGGGATTTACACAATTCCTGAGATCAGTTCAGTTGGTCGTAATGAGCAAGAGCTTACGGCAGCAAAAGTACCCTATGAAGTCGGACGCGCTCAATTTAAGCATTTGGCTCGCGCTCAAATAACTGGCAACGAAGTCGGTAGCCTGAAAATCTTATTTCATATTGAAACGAAAGAGATCCTCGGCATTCATTGTTTTGGAGAACGTGCTTCAGAGATCATTCATATCGGCCAAGCGATCATGGAGCAAAAAAATGGTGGGAACAATATTGAATATTTTGTCAATACCACATTTAACTATCCAACAATGGCAGAAGCTTATCGCGTTGCCGCACTCAATGGACTAAATCGCTTAATTAAATAGTTCACTAATAACAAAAAACAGGCATTTGTTTTCAAATATATAAAAATTTTATAAAAATAAGTGTCTGTTTTTTATTCTGCCTATTGTAACTGTGTAAAATTATTGTAAACTTGATACCCTATAATTATAATAATAGGCTGTTAAGTAATGAAAAAATCCGCACTACTATTCACCTCAGCTTTATCGCTTATTTCAAGCTCGGTATTAGCTGACTATTCTTCAGCACAACGCCACCTTGAAAAAGGCGAACATAAGCTAGCGGTTACAGAGCTTAACAAGCTAGCAAAATCAGGCCATGTCAAAGCGCAATTTCAACTTGCACAAGCTTATCAAGCAGGTCAAGGTGTTGAAGCTGATATCAATAAGGCCTATGCATGGTACCTCATTGCTAAAGACTTTGGTCACCCCGAAGCTCAGAGCAAATATAAAGAATTACGCAGAATGGTACCGTCGCGTAAAGAAGCCAAAAACCATTATCGTGCATTATCAGATGAATATGGCTATAAAGTACATCAGGCAAGTTTTGCGCCTGTTACTAAACATACCAACTTCTACCCACAGCGCGCTAAATTACTCGAAGGCGTTGAGTCAAATGAAGTCAAGCTTAAAGAAAAATTCAATGTATGGGCAACGGTTGCATATAATGTAAATGAAAGCGGTCATGTTGAAGATGCTCGTATTCTTGCATCATTTCCAAAAGGTGTGATCGACGATAAAGCGCTTGAAACAATTAACCAGTGGCAATTCGAACAAAATATTAGCCCAACTGGAGATGCCCGTCGTACTTTTGACCTAATGCACACGTTCAAATTCAAAAGCGATAACAATAAAGCAAATCGTGAATTTAAACGTCAAATGAGTCAGTATACTGAAAAGTTGAAAGCGCTTGCTGACAAAGGAAATGGCTATGCTCAACATCGCTATGCCCTAATGCTAGAGCAAAAAGTTATTGAAGCTCAAGAAAACGAGCACATTGATTGGTATTACAAAGCCGCTGTGAACGGTAACCATGAAGCACAACTTAGATTAATGCACTGTTTTGCAAATGGTGAAGGTTGCCAACCAGATGAAAATAAAGCTTTTAACTGGTTGAAAAAAGCTGCTGAATCGGAAAATGAACGCGCTCAATATCAACTTGCTATGACAATGCTTAACTATGAAAGCGTACACTATGATGTAGCAAAAGCGTCTGAAATATTGAAAGCTGCAACACTAAAACAGTATTTACCAGCGATGGTTGCCTATTCACACTTGCTCGCGTTTTCTGATGAAGCCAGTATTCGCGATATGCAAGCTGCAGTAAAATTTGCTGAGCTTGCTCGCGCACTCGATAATACAAACCCTGTATTATTATCGGTTCTTGGTACTGCGTACAGTGAACTAGGTAAAATTCAACAAGGTAATGCCTTGTTGCAACAAGCTTTGAATGAAGCAAACAAACGCAACTGGCCGGCTCAAAATTACATTAATTTAATTGAACAGCCGCAAGCTTCTATGATGGCTGATACCCACTAAGCTTGTCAGCGAGCCTTGTCGGCTCTGGTAGTTTGTACCCATGACAACATTGAACAGCAAGCGTTAACGCTTGCTGTTTTGTTATAAGATGCCCTGGCGATACAAAAATGGGTTTTACGTTTTTCTTTGAGCGTAAAGCATAGCCAAGATGTTCTTCATCTAGATACACACTCTCATAAGCGCCAAATTCAGTTTTAGGGGCAATAAAGCTTCCGCGAAAGGGGTTTTTAGCAACGCCAAGTGTTGGTTTATTCAGTAATACACCAATATGCGATGCAATACCTAACCTTTGCGGGTGCAATATACCCTGACCATCAAACATCAGTATGTCTGGTTGTATAGACAAGCGCTCTAAGGCCTGTAAAATCGCACTTCCTTCACGAAAGCTCAACATGCCAGGAATGTATGGCAAACAAGTTTGTTGCTCAACGGTGACTTGCTCTAGCACCTTCATTTCTGGAAATGACAGCACGACCACAGCAGCCCGTGTCACTTTTCCACCTACCGGGAAAGCAACGTCAATACCAGCTACGAAGTTGATTGATTGCTTGAATTCAGTAAGGCGTACTCTTTTTGCAAGTGAGAGCTGTAATTCACGTGCACTTTCAACGCTACCTGGCCACTCTATTCTGTTACACATTTCCATAAAAAAGCCTTGCAAGTGCAAGGCTTTAAATCTTATTTATTGTGGTATTGCTTACTAAATTCACCCACAGCGTTAATAAACACGCCTGCGTTTTCAGGGTCAACGTCAGGGGTAATACCATGGCCTAAGTTGAAGACATGACCAGATCCTTCACCATAACCTTCAAGAATTCGCTGAACTTCTTGGCGAATGCGCTCAGGAGTACCATGAAGCATAGACGGGTCCATATTACCTTGTAGAGCAACTTTATCACCAATGCGACGACGTGCATCAGCAATATCAACCGTCCAATCAAGCCCAACGGCATCGCAACCAGTTGCGGCGATCGATTCTAAGTTTAGCCCGCCATTTTTAGTAAATAGCGTAACCGGTACTTTGCGACCATCGTATTCTCTAATCAAGCCATCGACTATCTTTTGCATATAAGTAAGCGAAAACTCTTTATAATCACGTGGTGACAATACCCCACCCCATGAATCAAATACCATCAGCGATTGTGCACCAGCCTTTATTTGTGCATTTAAATAGCTAATCACTGAATCAGCAAGCTTATCGAGGAGCATATGTAAAATTTCTGGCTCAGAGAACGCCATTTTCTTAATTTTACCAAACGTTTTGCTGCTACCACCTTCAATCATATAAGTTGCTAAAGTCCAAGGTGAGCCAGAGAAGCCGATTAGCGGTACTTCGCCCTTCAGTTCTCGACGAATAGTGCGCACAGCATTCATCACATAGCCAAGCTCATCCTCAGGGTCAGGAATAGGTAAGTTTGCAACATCAGCCAATGATTGGATTGGACGTTCAAACTTAGGTCCTTCTCCTGTTTCAAAATAAAGCCCTAAGCCCATCGCATCCGGAATAGTCAAAATATCACTAAACAGAATCGCGGCATCAAGCGGATAGCGTCTTAATGGCTGTAAAGTCACCTCACAAGCGAGCTCAGCATTTTTACATAAACTCATAAAGTCACCCGCTTGCGCACGAGTAGCTCGATACTCCGGTAAATAACGACCTGCTTGGCGCATCATCCAAACCGGAGTTTGATCCACAGGTTCTTTTAGCAAAGCGCGTAGATAGCGATCATTCTTTAATTCACTCATAAAGTTCTCTTAGTAACCAGTAAGACAATAATTAGGCCAGATTATACCACCAACCGTATCAGGCCACTATGCGAAAGATCAAACAAGTATCCATCACCATAAAAAAGAAATTAAAATACAAAAAAGGTAAAAAAACCGTTGTTTAAAAGAAAATTATTTGTTATAAAATAATTAACAAAAGAAGAAGCTTGTTTAAACAAGACGCTGAAAGATTTAATGCCACCCTATGGGTGGCTTTTTCTTTTTATAGCAATAGCATCTTTATATTTCATTTCTAAGTAATAATTCGTATATAAATAAAAGGCTTATTTTTCATTGAGTTAAAATTATCTGGTTACTAAATGTAAAAAATAAGTTGATCTTTCCCTTAGATTTCATTTCTATAGTAACTAAGACTGCTGTAAAGGGAGAGAAATATGTTAACACGGTTGGAAAGTGCAAAAAAAGAGTGGGGTGGTTCTCACTCTGTAATTGATACATGGTTAGAAGAGCGCCGTGAACTACTTGTTCTCTATTGTAAGTTAGCTGGCTTATCCGATTTTGAACGTAGCGATCAGGCTTTACCGTGCAAAACAGAGATCCAGGCTTTTTGCCAGATTCTGATGGACTACCTATCAGCCGGACACTTTGAAATTTATGATGACATAGTCAAAGCGTGCAAAGAGCAAGGTGAAAAAAGCGCACAGCTCGCGCAAAATTTATATCCAAAAATAGCCGGTTCAACAGAAATGGCGGTTTCTTTCAACGACAAATACGCAGAAGAAAAAGAAAAAAGCTTACTTCCTGAATTTGATAACGATTTATCAGCATTAGGGCAAGCACTTGATCAGCGCTTTGAGTTTGAAGATCAGCTGATTGAAAACTTATATACAAACCATAGCTAATTGAACACGCACTCTCGATACAATATTAACGCGCGACACTCTACTAAGTGCGCGCGATAAAACCATTTATGCAAGCTTGATACGACAAAGCAATAAATTGCTCATCGTTGTGTTTAGGTGACAGCAAAATATAACGCGTTGCCACTAAATTACTTTGCAAAATACTGCTTACAATATAGTCGATAGGCAGTTCAACAAATCGCCCATGCTTAATTTCGCTCTCTACAAACTGAGCTAAAAACGCAAACACCTGTGCCATTACGGTTTCACGATATTCCTGATTAAGCCAAGGACACGCATAATAATATTCAAAAAAGGCAATCGCTTTTGGGTTGTTAAGTCCCCACTGAATTGATGCAGCCCATAATACTTGCCCATCACTCAGTGTGGTTAAGTCTGTAATCTCATTCAAATGCTCAACCAGTTGCTGCTTCAAATAAAGATATAAACTTTCAACCAAAGACTGCTTAGAATCAAAATGATGAAACACAGTGCCATTTGCTACTTTTGCATGTCGGGCAATTTCAGCGGTTGCAGTTTCACTAATTCCTTTTTCAACAAAAAGACACAGTGCACTTTCTAAAATTTGTTGTTTTTTTGTCATGTTATCTAACAAATAATTTTTTCAAAAGTTTTGTCGCAAGCGCTCGATTAGCGAGTAACAGCTTGGCTCGTGGTAACCAAGTTGGTGTCGTGACAATCGTTTTGGCATTGGTAAAAGTAGCGTAGCCTTCACGACCATGGTATTGGCCAATTCCAGACTCACCGACCCCACCAAATGGTGCATCATCAGCACCCACATGAATAAGCGTATCATTAACACACACGCCTCCTGAATGCGTGTAACGTATTATATGTTGCTGTGTTTCTTTATTAGAACTCATTATATAAAGTGCCAATGGCTTACTATGATTATTTACATACTCAATCGCATCATCAATGACGTCATATTCGATAATGGGTAATATTGGGCCAAATATTTCCTCGCTCATGACCGTCATTGAGTCATTGCAGTCTAATAATATTTGCGGGGCCATAATACGCTTCTCATTGTCAATTTCTCCGGCGCTAATTACTCGCGCACCTTGTTCAGAGGCCTGCGCCAAAACTCGCTTTAAACGCTCAAATTGACGCTGATTAACTATCGCGCCATAACAATTTTTTGCATCTTTATAAATCGATTTAAACGCTTGTATATACAGGTTTGCAAACTGATCTGCTTTGCCTTTAGGCAGTAAAATATAATCTGGCGCAACACATATTTGACCCGCATTGAGTGATTTACCCATCAAAATAGTGTGAACAATAGAGTTGATATCACAATCCGGTGCGATGATGACCGGTGATTTACCACCAAGTTCAAGCGTATACGGAGTCAAATTTTCTGCACACGCTTTGGCAACATAGCGACCCACTTGAGTTGAACCAGTGAAGAATAAATGATCAAAACTCAATCTTGAAAATTGAGCTGCAACTTCTGCGTCCCCTTCTATAACAGCGACACTATCAGCAACAGACTCTAGGATGTTAGATAGTACTCGATTCGTATTCGGCGTATATTCGCTCAATTTAACCATCACCGTGTTTCCTGCAGCGAGTGCAGTAACGATCGGTCCTAAACTCAAAAATACCGGAAAATTCCACGGCACAATAACACCTACAACACCAAGCGGTTGATGTATGACTTCGACCTTTGACGGAAACAACGCAAGCCCTGCATGGCGGCGTTCTGGGCGCATCCATTTAGCTAACTGTTTTATGCTGTAGTTGATATGCTGCACAGTCGGCATAACGTCGCCCAATAAGGTATCAAACTCACTGCGTTGGCCATAATCTTGTGAGAGCGCTAAGACGATTTCCTGCTCATTAGCAAGCAACGCTTTTTTCAGATGAGCGAGGCGCTCTCTTCGCTCAGCAAGTGTCGGAAATTTATTTTTGTTAAAAGCAACTCGCTGCGCATCAAATACACTTTGTAAATTTGACTCTAATTGCAATGCTGAAACAGCAATGTTCATCATGTAACCCCAAAAACCGACTGACTAGTCAGTTTATACTATACAAAGTTTAATCAATTGCAATTAATCGACAAAAATTAACGCAAAAAAAACCTCGCATAAGCGAGGTTTTTTTTCAATTTGAATAAAGTGAACTAATTAGCTGTTCGCTTTTTTCTCTTTTTCTGCAGCAATTACGTCTTCAGCAACGTTTTGCGGACAAGGTGCGTAGTGTGAGAACTCCATAGAGAACTGACCACGACCTGAAGTAATTGTACGAAGGTGACCGATGTAACCGAACATTTCAGAAAGTGGTACTTCACCCTTGATGCGAACGCCCATTGCGCCAGCTTCTTGGTCTTTGATCATACCACGACGACGGTTAAGGTCACCGATTACGTCACCTACGTTGTCATCTGGCGTGAACACGTCAACTTTCATGATTGGCTCAAGAAGTTGTGCACCCGCTTTTGGAATTGATTGACGGAATGCACCTTTAGCAGCGATTTCGAACGCGATTGCTGATGAGTCAACTGCGTGGAAAGCACCGTCGAATAATTCAACTTCAACGTCAAGTACTGGGAAGCCAGCTAGAACACCTTCTTCCATCATTGACTTAAAGCCTTTCTCAACTGCTGGCCAGAATTCCTTAGGAACGTTACCACCAACTACTGAAGAAGAGAAAGTGAAGCCTGAGTTTTGCTCACCTGGCTTGATGCGATAATCAATCTTACCGAACTGACCAGAACCACCAGATTGCTTCTTGTGCGTGTAGCTATCTTCAACTTCTTGTGTGATAGTTTCACGGTATGCAACCTGAGGTTGACCAACAACTAGGTCTACACCGTAAGTACGCTTAAGGATATCAACTTTGATATCTAGGTGTAATTCACCCATACCTTTAAGGATTGTTTCACCTGAATCTTCGTCAGTTTCAACTTGGAATGACGGATCTTCTGCAACCATCTTACCGATAGCGATACCCATCTTCTCGTTACCACCTTTATCTTTAGGTGCAACAGCGATTGAGATTACTGGATCAGGGAAGATCATCGCTTCAAGCGTACATTCGTGCTTAGGATCACATAGTGTGTGACCAGTTTGAACGTTCTTCATACCTACAACAGCAATGATGTCACCCGCTTGCGCTTCAGTGATTTCGTTACGGTCATCTGCTTGCATCTCAACCATACGGCCGATACGCTCAGTTTTACCTGTTGCTGAGTTAAGTACAGTGTCACCTTTCTTCATACGACCTGAGTAGATACGAATGAATGTAAGCGCACCGAAACGGTCATCCATGATTTTAAATGCAAGTGCTTTTAACGGCTCTTCAGCGTCAACAGTTGCAACTTCACCAGTAGGCTCACCTGTTTCAGGATCAGTTAGCGGCTGCGCATCAACTTCTGTTGGAGCTGGTAAGTAATCAACAACAGCGTCAAGTACTAATTGAACACCTTTGTTTTTGAATGCTGAACCACAGTAAGTTGGGAAGAACGCTAGGTCACGAGTACCTTTACGGATACAACGCTTGATGTCTTCCATTGAAGGCTCTTCACCTTCCATGTAGGCTTCCATTAGGTCGTCGTCTTGCTCTACAGCTGTTTCGATTAGCATCTCGTGATACTCATCAACTTTGTCAACCATGTCAGCTGGAACGTCTAATACTTCATAGTTTTCAGGAAGACCTGTGTCATCCCAAACGTATGCTTTCTTCTCAAGTACGTCTACAACACCTACGAACTCATCTTCGATACCGATAGGAAGAGTCATAACTAATGGGTTTGCACCAAGCACGTTAGTTACTTGGTCTACAACGCGGTAGAAATCAGCACCCATACGGTCTAGCTTGTTTACGAAAATACAACGAGCAACTTCTGACTCGTTCGCGTAACGCCAGTTAGTTTCAGACTGAGGCTCAACACCACCAGAACCACAGAATACACCGATACCACCGTCTAGTACTTTAAGTGAACGATATACTTCAACTGTGAAGTCAACGTGTCCTGGAGTATCGATAACGTTTAAGCGGTGCTTTTTCCACTCACACGTTACAGCAGCAGACTGGATAGTAATACCACGCTCAGCTTCCTGCTCCATGAAGTCAGTCGTAGACTCACCGTCATGAACCTCACCTGTCTTATGGATTTTACCAGTAAGCTTAAGGATACGTTCTGTTGTAGTCGTTTTACCCGCATCAACGTGGGCAAAAATACCGATATTTCTGTACTTAGATAAATCAGCCATTTCTATACTCTAAATTAATTTAAATTTTTCGCGCGGATTATAGCACCGACAGCTCAGAACATCACCTTGATATTGGCACAAAAAACCAACAAAAATGTAATATAACCTGAGAAGCGTTAAACTTATTGCTATATCGCGTCAATTAAAGTGACTTAAGTCACCTTGAAATAACACAAAAACCCGAGCCTAAGCTCGGGTTCTTTATAATGCTATGCATTAACTATGGTTGAATTACTCAACGATAGTTGCAACAACACCAGCACCAACTGTACGACCACCTTCACGGATAGCGAAGCGTAAACCTTCGTCCATCGCGATTGGGCAGATTAGCTCTACAGTCATCTTGATGTTATCACCAGGCATTACCATTTCTACGCCTTCAGGTAGCTCAACGTTACCTGTTACGTCAGTTGTACGGAAGTAGAACTGTGGACGGTAGCCTTTGAAGAATGGCGTGTGACGACCACCTTCATCTTTAGAAAGTACGTATACTTCTGAAGTGAACTTCGTGTGTGGAGTGATTGAACCAGGCTTAGCTAGTACTTGACCACGTTCAACGTCATCACGCTTAGTACCACGTAGAAGTGCACCAATGTTCTCACCTGCACGACCTTCGTCTAGAAGCTTACGGAACATTTCAACACCAGTACAAGTAGTAGTCGTTGTCTCTTTAACACCTACGATTTCTACTTCGTCATTCACGTTGATGATACCCGCTTCAACACGACCAGTTACAACTGTACCACGACCCTGGATTGAGAACACGTCTTCGATAGGCATGATGAATGGCTTATCGATGTCACGCTCTGGCTCTGGGATGTATGTGTCTAGTGCTTCTGCAAGCTCAACAATTTTGTCTTCCCACTCTTTCTCGCCTTCTAACGCTTTAAGCGCAGAACCAGCGATTAGAGGTAGGTCATCACCTGGGAAGTCATATTCTGAAAGAAGTTCACGAACTTCCATTTCTACTAGCTCTAGTAGCTCTTCGTCGTCAACCATGTCACATTTGTTCATGAACACGATGATGTAAGGTACACCAACCTGACGAGAAAGAAGGATGTGCTCACGAGTTTGTGGCATTGGACCATCTGTTGCAGCAACAACTAGGATAGCGCCGTCCATCTGTGCAGCACCAGTGATCATGTTTTTAACATAATCGGCGTGTCCTGGACAGTCTACGTGTGCGTAGTGACGAGTTGGAGTATCGTACTCTACGTGAGAAGTAGCGATTGTGATACCACGCTCGCGCTCTTCTGGAGCGTTATCGATCGCAGAGAAGTCTTTTGCTTCACCACCGTATACTTTAGCAAGTACATTAGTGATTGCTGCAGTTAGAGTTGTTTTACCGTGGTCAACGTGGCCGATTGTACCTACGTTTACGTGCGGTTTCGAACGTTCAAACTTTTCTTTTGCCATGACGGAACCTATAAAGTTATATAACTAAAAATTACATGTAAAAATGCTTACGGTGGTAAGCCTATTCAATATTATTGAATACTGTATGACAAATTAAAGGAAGAGAAAGAAATTTTTGCAAGGTTACATGACTGGTGCTGATAGGCAGATTTGAACTGCCGACCTCACCCTTACCAAGGGTGCGCTCTACCAACTGAGCTATATCAGCACACCAGAAACTGGAGCGGGCAGCGGGAATCGAACCCGCATCATCAGCTTGGAAGGCTGAGGTAATAGCCATTATACGATGCCCGCTTTTTAGGAACCTGTGTTCTTAACTACCTCTAACCGTCAAGATAAGTGGTGGAGGGGGACGGATTCGAACCATCGAAGGCAGTGCCGTCAGATTTACAGTCTGATCCCTTTGGCCGCTCGGGAACCCCTCCACAAATTCTTTAAAAGCTAGTACCTTATAAAAGGTAAATGGTGCCGACTAACCGAGTCGAACGGTTGACCTACTGATTACAAGTCAGTTGCTCTACCAGCTGAGCTAAGTCGGCACATATACTGCTTAAGTACGGGGCGAGATTCTAGAGCAAGCTTTTAACTGATGCAACCCCTTAATAAAAAAAAATACTAAGTTATTGCATAAACGAAGAAGAATTAATCGATTTGACTCTATTTTCTACAGTTTTAGGTTCACATACCAAACCAACAGCCCTTGAAAGACCAAATCATCATGTAATTGAGACGTAGCTATATGCTGATGCAATAAGTTTCCATAGCCACCCGTGCACACTATACGACATGGACGGGCCAACTTTTGTTTTGCCATCTCGACCATGCCAAGCGTCGCTGTCAAGCTTCCCTCACTTACCGCCGCAGGTGTATTTGTTGCAATTGTGAAATCAAACTGTGGCTGCGTATTATGGAAAACCTTTTCCGCCTTAGCCACAATGGATTCCATCATTAGGTCGATACCTGGTATAATCCACCCGCCCAAATGGTGGTGATTGGTGTCGACTATATCTATAGTAGTCGCTGTACCAGAATCAATTACGACTACAGCTTCATTTGGGTATAACTTATCAACTGCGAGTACGGCCAACCAGCGATCAATACCAAGGTTTTGAAATTGCTTGTAACCACATATAACACGACCACTGTTAGCTGTAACGCTTGCTGTATATACTGGAACTTGGTGCTGCTTTGCTGTTTCGCGTAATTTTTCGAGCAAGTCGCTATCTCGTACGCTCGAGATGAGCACAACTTCAACCGTGCACCAATCAATCTCATGGTGATTTATTTTTATTAATTCATCATTCGCTTGGTATGCGTATTTAAGTGCAGTATTACCCGCATCTACTAATAGTTTCATTTTACTACCTTGCGCAATGAAAGTTCACCGCCATAATACGTTTGGCATTGGCCATCGCAGCGCAAACGAATTCCGCCTTGTTGATCAATGCCTTCACAAATACCACTCCATGATTTGCTACCAGTCATCAAGTTAACCAACTCACCGCGAAACGCATTAACTGAGTTCCACTCGCTATACATTTGATTGAGGCCAAATTCACTATATTGCGCTAATCGAATTTCTAATGATCGTGTTAGCTGTGCTATTAATGTATTTTTATCAAGTTTACAGCCCATTTTTACTAAATCAGTCCACGGTTGATCAATATACTGTTCAAAATTGGCTGGCATATTAAAATTAAGGCCGATGCCAATCACTAAATGACAAGGTCCTTCAGGTTGTCCTTCTAACTCAACTAATACGCCCGCTAATTTCTTATCGTTTACTAACACATCATTAGGCCACTTCAACGCGACTTTTTTACCATATAAGTTGTATATACAATCATAAATTGCCAGCCCCACGGCAATACTTAAGCCCATTGCCGCTTGCAGTCCATCATTCAATTGCCAGTAATAGCTGTAATAAAGATTTGCACCAAAAGGAGATTGCCACGTTCGTCCTCGTCGACCACGACCAGCAGTTTGGCTTTCAGCGACAATCACTGTACCACTTGCCATCGAAGACTTGTCGGCTAACCGGCGCATTAGAATACTGTTGGTTGAATCAACAATAGGGTGACTTTCAAATAACGCACCGTGACCACCTCGAGCAAGATAGCTTGCCACAACTTGCTGTTGGTCAATTAGTGATAATCCACCACTGATACAATACCCTTTTCCTGTAACCGAAAAGATTTCAATACCCAATTGCTGCAAAGATTTAATATGCTTCGCGACAGCGGCACGACTAATACCGAGTTTTTCACCTAGCTGTTGCCCCGATATAAATCCACCACGGCACAATTCATTCAAAATCCGTTGCTTTGACCCTTTTAATGGCATGTTGCTATCTGTCATCGATGTCACCTAATGTCAATTCACCTAACTTACCAATAAGGCGCACTTCGGGTTCCAACGCAATATTGAATTTATCTAAAACGCGGCGTCGAATCAGCTTTATATAATTAATAAGGTCGTTACCTGTACTCTGACCGTGGTTCACTACAACGAGAGCTTGTTGTTGGTGAACTGCAATACCACCTATTTTTTCTTGTTTTAAACCCGATTGCTCAATTAACCAACCCGCCGCAAGCTTTTTAAACCCTGGTAAACTCGGATAATTTGGTAATTCCGGAAAACGAGCTAACAATGAATTGAAATGCTTCTCTGGCACGATGGGGTTTTTAAAAAAGCTCCCTGCATTTGGCAACACACTTGGATTTGGCAACTTACTATTGCGGATTTTAATCACTTCATTCAACACCTGTTGAGCAGTCGGCGCTTTTAAGCTCTGCAATGGTCCATAACTTAAATTTGGCCGCCATGTTTTGGAGAAGCTGAATTCAACATGCGTGATTACAAAACGACTTTTATAATGATGCTTGAAAACAGAATCTCGGTAGCCAAATTGACACTGTTCTGCCGATAGCGTTTTAAACTGCCCCACTTCGATATCAAAACCGTCGACTAGATGAATGAAATTTTTAACTTCTACCCCATATGCGCCAATATTTTGCACCGGCGCAGCACCCACTGTGCCTGGGATCAACGCAAGATTTTCGATGCCATAAATCTCGTTTGAAACGCAATACGATACAAATTGATGCCAGTTTTCTCCTGCACAAACACGCACATGATAACTGTCGTCATGCTCGGTAACTTCAATTCCCTTGTTTGCAACCAAAATTACATCACCAGCAAAATCGTCAATAAATACCGTATTACTGCCCTCTCCCAATAACAAGTGCCGTCGCTGCCAATCGATTTTAGTAAGCTGTTGTGAATCTGTAATTTTTACAATGTTGTTCGCCGTAGACGGCAGTGCAAAAGTATGAAGCGCTGTTAACGAAGGCACAGGTGCAACCAATTTATATGTGAATAAATGCATGTTACCGTATTTAGTCAACATAGCAAAAGTAAGAAGCTCGCTTCAAAAGTCAATTTAGGTATATACTGATGCCTCGAATTGTATACACAACCGTTCATAGGACCATTATGAAGTTAACACCTTTAGCAACGTTTGTGGCTTTAAGCCTGAGTGCACAAGCAAATGCCGCAGACGAACACACTTATGCAAATTTAAGTGATGTAACTACCAATCATATTTACCTTGATTTAAATATCGACTTTGACAATAAACAGTTAGTTGGTTTTGCTGAACATAACTTAGAATGGCAGAACAAAAAAGCACGCAAACTCGTACTCGATACACGTGACCTTGAAATTGACAAGGTGATGTATCAAACAAATGATGGCAACTGGCATCGCGCTCAATTTGATTTAGCACCGCGCCATGATGTAAGAGGCGCTAAATTAACCATTTCATTTAAGCAACAGGCTGATAAAGTACGTGTTTACTACAATAGTTTGCCGCAAGCGTCTGGCTTACAGTGGTTAACGCCGGAGCAAACGGCAACAAAAACACAGCCGTTTATGTATAGCCAATCACAAGCTATTCACGCGCGTAGTTGGATCCCTGTACAAGATACGCCTGCGATGCGCGCAACTTACACCGCTCGTATTCAAACTCCAGAGGACGTTCGAGCCGTAATGAGTGCAGATAATACCGATGCGTTTATTAAAGATGGCAACTACTTCTTTGATATGCCTCAGGCCATACCTCCTTATCTCATTGCGATTGGCGCAGGTAACTTAGAATATAAAGAAATGTCGCACCAAACGGCCATATTTGCAGAACCGACCATTCTCGATGCATCCGTTAACGAGTTTAACGATACACAAGCGATGATCGAAAAAACAAATGCGATGTACGGTGAATATGCATGGGGTCGTTATGACCTATTAATGCTACCGCCGAGCTTTCCATTTGGTGGTATGGAAAACCCACGACTTTCATTTATTACACCCACTGTTGTTGCAGGAGACAAGAGTTTAGTAAACCTAATTGCTCACGAGCTGGCGCACTCTTGGTCAGGTAACCTAGTAACCAACGCAACATGGGAAGACTTATGGCTTAATGAAGGTTTCACATCCTATGTTGAAAACCGCATTATGGAAGAAGTCTTTGGTCGCGACCGTGCGGTTATGGAACAGGCACTCGATACAGCTGCACTAAAAGGGCAAATGCCAAATTTAGAACAGGGCGACACACGACTTAATCTAAAACTAAATGGCCGTGATCCAGACGATGCATTTAGTAAAGTACCTTATATCAAAGGCATGCTATTTTTAATTTATCTTGAAGAGAAGTTTGGCCGCGACCGCTTTGACGAATTCGTAAAGGGCTATTTCTCAGAATATGCGTTCAAATCGTTAACAACAAAAGAATTTGAAGCTTATTTAGCAAAACACTTACTTAATAAATACCCCGGTATTGTTAGTGTTGAAAAAGCAAAGCAATGGATCCACCAGCCAGGTCTACCAAAAGATGCGCCTAACCCGACATCAAATGCGTTTATCAATGTCGATACACACACCAAAAGCTGGTTAAACGACCAACAAGATCTTACAAGTTTACCAACGTCAAACTGGACAGTGCATGAGTGGTTGCACTTTATCAACAACTTACCGCGCGATTTGGCGAAAGATAAAATGGCGGCACTAGACAACTCATTTAACTTTACCCATTCGACCAATGATGAAATCTCATTTGCGTGGTTTATGCTAGCGATCGATAACGGTTACACTGGTATTGACGATGCACTTGCTGAACACTTAGAAGGTATCGGCCGCCGTAAGCTGATCGTACCCTTATATAAATTACTGGCAGAGAAAGGACAAAAAGAGTGGGCACATGCGGTCTATCTAAAAGCGCGTCCCGGCTACCACCCTCTCGCACAAGGTACAATCGACGCTATTTTTAAGTAACAAATAGTGTAATAAGAGTATTGATATTAAAAAAGGCAGCATTTAGGCTGCCTTTTCTAATTATTTTATCTCTTCTAAATGTGTACGAATCACATCACCGCTACGGTTTTTTTCAAAACTTAGCACAACCTCATTATCAGCTACATCAAAGCCTGCCAAATAAAGCCATCGCCCCAGCTTTTTCGTTTGTTGGCTCATCAAATCATAACGCCATAGTTCAGTATAAGCGCCGCGGGATTGTGCATAAACCACGGTGCTTTTAGTCGCCTTAACTTGTAAGCCGCTATACGTTATCGCGTCCGCTACTTTATGCGGTAACATTTGCAGAACGTTAAAATTATTATCTAGTTGGTATATTTGATTTGTTGTCGCTTCCACTGCGAAAATTTGTGCACTGTCTTTCGCTGATAAAAGTGCCAACCACCTTGCTGATATCGGCTGAAAATCACCAGTAAGTAAATCAAAAATAAGTACTTGATAGCGACCACCATCAACAACAGATACGGCAATGCGTTGATTTGGCAACCAACGTGTCGACACAATACGTCCCATAGGAACCGAATACTGTTGAAACTGACTACTATTTAATTTACCTACAAAGAGTGTATTTGCACTATGAAAAGCTACCCGGTCTCCCTTAGGTGACGTATCTAACGAAGAAAACTCAAACTCGGACTCAAAATAAGTAACTTGACGCAAATCATTCCGTGAACTTGAGGATAAATAAATCTGTGAGATGCCATTTAAGTTTGAAACAAAAATCCAATTCGACGAATCCACCATATACACAGGTAACTTTTCATAAAGTTCCGAATTGTTATGTACCAACAGCATTTCATCATCGCCGCGAAGTCGTACTAAATCATTGTTCATTTGAAAAGAGCTAAAATAAAAATCAACCCCATTAGGGTGGCGTTGAACATTTTCAGAAACTCGTTTCGACGTACTCACTAATGTCGATGACACATCACCCAATAACGAGCTCACAAGTAGTTCACGCGCATAACGCTGTGAGGTATGAACGATGCGCTGATTATCATGGTGCCAAATAGCGCGTTGCATCGACCAATCTCGCTGACCTTTTAATCTAAGTTCATTCGACTCAATATTTAACACGTGCAACAAGGTTTTATTTCGTTCATCTGAAGATAAAATAAGTAATTTGTCTTTTTTAGGTGACATATCGAATGCGTAATTACCTGTACCTAATGATTGTGGCTGACTGACCAAGGTACTTTCTTGTTTATCAAATCGATAATAATAAATACGCCAAGGAGTATGAATTGATTTACGCGCAATATAATAAAAGCCTAATTCATCTTTTGAGTAGGCTAAATTTGCAAGCCATAATCCGTCGCAGTTCATTATATTGGAAGAACTTAGCGTTAGATTGGGCTTGGCGATTGTTACCTTTTTAACTTGGCATCCTTGATCATTCTCAACGTATAAAAACGCCATCTCTTGCGACGACCAAGCAACATTAGAGTAAACTGTATCAAACGGTAACTGAGTTTGACTTGCATTGGCGTTTAAGCTCTTTATCCACCATTGATGCAAATCTTGCTGCGGCGCGTTTTTTTGAAAAACAAGGTATTGTCCATTTGGCGAGATACTCGGGGCAGACTCCACACCAGCATCATGCGTCAACGGTGACAACTTCTTATTTATAAACTGATGATGATTACTTTGGCTAAACAGCATCCACCCGAAAAACATTACAACAAATGCAATCAATGTGGCCCCATATATAACGGGACTCACTTTGTTTGAGGTTGAGTTTAATGGTGAAGAAGAGTCAATTGATTGAACAATGTCTACCTCTGCAATCAGGCTATAGCCTTGTTTTGGAATCGTCTTTATAAAACGAGAATTACTCGGTGAGTCTGTGAGTACTTTTCGTGCTTTCGCCACCATTTTGTTCACAGCGTTATCACTGACAATGGTACCCTCGTATACATCGGCAATAATCTCATCACGGCTAATCACGCGTTGACGATTTTGGCATAGCAGAATTATTAGACGCCATACCTTAGGTTCTAAATCTACTTGTACACCAGATGCATCAACCAAAATTGGTAATTCAATTCCGATATAAAGGTCATTTAATCGATAATAATTATTCGTAGAGTCCATATTTGCACTATGCATTAAGAATATTGGCGTCAAAGGCTCACTATATAACATGGGCGGACGTAACATAAGTATTTCCCTCGATACGCTTAATTTTCTATGAAAATCATAGTTTGGTCACATCAAATCCCCATTTAGGCATGTTTTTAATTGACCAAAAACGTAATTTTATCTCATTGAATAGTGATAAATGGACAGATAGGCAATGAAACGATTTTTATTTTTTACAACACTCGCTTTACCGTTAACAGCAGCGATTGCATCATCAGAAATACAACAAAATAATCCCCACTTAAACAATACAAATGACACCTGCCAGCAGCTCGCTATAGATAATGAAGCTCGCGACAGTGTATTAAATGCACTTTCGCAAAAAGTGCACTTTAGCAATGAGCCTTTAAAAAAGAATTCGCTGCAACAACGAATGAAAAACCTCAACGTGAGTGCTGTTTCAATAGCGACAATCAAAAATAACACCCTAGATTGGAGTGCATCAGTTGGCACGTTAAACACAGATTCAAACGATATAGTAGATTGCAATACTGCATTTCAAGCTGCTTCCTTGTCAAAACCGATCACTATGTTAAGCATGCTCAGAATGGCAGAAAAAGACGTGATCGACCTTGATAAAAACATCCAATACTATTTGACCAACTACAACCTATCAAAGGGCAAGCAGACAGAAGAGAATCCTGTCACCTTTCGTAATTTACTCAATCATACTTCTGGGATCACACCCGGTGGCTACCTTGGTTATAGTGAAGGTCAATCAATACCCTCTAATTTAGCAATTTTGAATGGTGAGAAACCAAGTAATACGCAAGCGATAGAAGTTCTCTCTACGCCAGGTGAAAAATTACAATACTCTGGTGGCGGTTACACGCTAGCTGAAACTGCACTACAAGACAAATTCAAGTTACCATTTGAAGACATCATGCAACAATGGTTGTTTGACCCTTTAGATATATCGATCGCTAATTTCTCTATGACTCACCTCCCAACAAAAATTGCTCATGGTCATAAAGCGGACGGCAACATGGTTGCTGGGGGCTGGCATAGGCACCCTGAACAAGCGGCCGCTGGCTTATGGTCGAATGCCAACGACTTAGCTCGCGTTTTAATTGAAGTCGGAAAAGGGTATCGAGGACAAAGCGAGTTTTTCTCGAAACAACTTATTGACCAATTGCTCAACCAACGCATTAATGATCATTTTTACGGATTTGTCGCGTACGGTGAAAACGAGCAGCTAACAATTGCGCACTATGGTGGCAATGTCGGTTACCGTGCAGCAATGGTGTTGCATTTAGAATCAGGCAATGGCATGGTAATACTGACAAATTCAGATAACGGCTCAGCACTTGCCAGTGATTTACTGCGCGCTGCATCTGCCTATTATCAATGGCCGTTTTTTAAGCCAACTAAGCTTACCAAAAAAAGTGTAGCACCAAACAAGTTAAAGCGTCTCGCAGGCCAATATCAATTTGCACAACAAGGTTGGCAAATTGATATCAAATACGACGCAGTAGATAATGAGATCGCTATCATCTTTCCCAACAACGACAAATACAGTCTCGTTTCGACGACGCAAGGAGACACTCACTTTGTTCATCCAGAAACTGGGGTTGAAGCCGCTTTTTCAATTCAAGAAGATAGCACAACGATCAAGCTCTATGGTCAAACGGGTGCCAAGTTGTAACCTTGTTATATACATGGAACAAGTAAGAGACAAACTACGGTCTCTTACTCTTTTAATTATTGCGCTTTATTTTTTGATGATAAAAATGCGGCTTTTTGTTCGTCACTCGCCCGTTGCCACCAATACTCAAGCATAAAAAGCGGATCGGGTCGCTGACTTACGGGAGCATCAACAGCTGCTTGCTTTAATGGCTTAACAGGTTGATTTACTGTAACTGGTGCCAATGCTGGCATCGGCTCAGGAACCACTTTGGCAACGTGCTTGTCTTGTGCATTTTGAATCACAGCAACCGGTTTTTTTGCAAAAAGCTTCGCCTCTTCAACTGACTCAGGCCTTTCGATAGAAATGAATACATCATCTCGTTCATTTTTAATCTCAACTTGAATCCAAAATGGCTTAGACTCAATCACTTCGTGATCATCATAATCAACTTCATATAAATCACTATATTTGAGCTGCACTCGGTGCAACCCGACGGCAGCCTCTAATTCGGTGACTTTACTAAAAAGTGACTGCTCTACTTGGGTGTTATTAAGTTTTAGTGGCACAAGCTCTTCACCAAAACGGATTTGCGCCGCATTTACCTGAAATCCAATCAAAATTAGTACCGCACCAACTAGCTGTTTCATTATCACCTCTTGCGATTATCTATTCTCCCTCTAAACTGGCATAAATAATTGGAAAATACTAGGTAACATCATGAGCAACGAAACTATTTTTACAAAAATAATCAACAAAGAGATTCCCGCAGACATTGTTTACGAAGATGACCATGCATTGGCATTTCGCGACATAAACCCACAAGCCCCGTTTCATGTATTGATTATTCCAAAGCAAGCTATTGCCACTATCAACGATATTAATTTAGAAAATCGCGAGCTAGTAGGTCATTTGTATTATGTTGCAGCACAACTTGCAAAAGAGTATCAATTTGCCGAAAACGGTTATCGTGTAGTGATGAACTGCAACAATGACGGCGGACAAACGGTATTTCACATTCATTTACATATGCTTGCAGGTAAGGCTATGGGCTGGCCTCCCTACACAAACACGCTTAAACAACAAGATTAAAGTACCAAAATAAACAAAAAAAATAATACAAAAGATTTAAAATCGTGGTAAGCTTTAAGTATTGTAATAGTTAAAGCTTATTTTTACTCGAGTAAAATGATGAATAATTCGGCATATATAATACTCAACACGAACCCAACTAATAATTCTGGGCTAGAAGTTTTGAAGCCTCTTTTAATGACGCAGGGATTAGAGGTACAACATGGATTTGATGCGACAGAGGTGCCGAGCAACACAAAGCTATTATTTATAGAGTCTAATGGTGATCATGTTTGGCAACAGCTGCAACAATTTTTAAGTGAGCTAAAAACCGAATGCGACATTGTTCTGTTCAACATTTGCGAAAACACCGAACTTGCTAATAAAGCGTTATTGACCGGTATTCGAGGTGTTTTTTATGAAACAGACGATGCTGACGTACTTATGAAAGGTATTCGTCTACTGCTTGATAACCAACTTTGGTACCGCAGGGACGTTATGTGTAATGCACTTAATCGCCTGTTGCAATTCAATAAAGAAGCTATTAATCAAATTACAGATGCAGAGCTGGAGCCAGTCAAACTGACAAAACGAGAAAAAGCGATTATTAGCCTAATGAGTAAAGGCTGTAAAAATAAAGAAATCGCTGATGAGCTGAATATTAGCCCGCATACTGTTAAAACACATTTGTATAGTGCATTTAGAAAAACAAAATGCCGTAATCGTATCGAGCTACTGTCGTGGGCCCAGTACAACATTCCGAATGAGCTAAGATAACTCCCTTTCCCTGAACTTTGTTCATTTTTGCCCGGTACTATGTACCGGGCTTTTTTATATCTCAAAAAAATACAGCCTAAATGTAACATCTTATTGGCTAGTCGACTTTTTGGTAAAGCCACGTTTTATTAACCTAAGTAACAGCCTATTTTCTAATTCTTTGGTGAGTGGCAATATTTAAAATACTAAAGGCAAAAGTATTGCAAAAAAAGCAACAAAATAAACGTTCATCGTAATATTTATAACATTAGTCGCAGCATATTTATCGTTGATAAGTGCTTTAAATAACACACTTTGTTACGCGCAAAAATTTTTTATAAACACTTTTTCGCCATTTTGAGGCTACTGTGAAAGTGTATCTAAAACGACCTATGCACCAAAGAGGGATTTATTATGAAAGCACTTACTTTAACACTTGCAGCAGCGACAATTTTACTTTGCAGTAATGCAGCCCAAGCTCATAGCAGTAAGCAATATGTTGCAAGCGACACCTCATTTTCAACCAGCGTTTGTATGGCTGTTGTACAAGATAAACCGCTACGCCTAACCAAACGACTAAAAGAGTTTCATATCACGCGAGCACGTGCCAACGACATTGTAAAATGTAATGGTATCGATCTGGCAACATTTGCTAGTCAACACCGAGCTCATAAATCAATTGCGTTTCTGCATTTAGAGAAAAATGCAAACAATTCAATTACCGCACTTAATGTTAAATAAAAGTTAAAACATTGTACTTGCAAATGTTAAAAAACAAACTATTATTAATAGTTGTTCTACCAACCAACTTTTTAAAAGGCGCTTAGCGCCTTTTTTGTTGCCTTAAATTCTTCCTTTTGAATCTACTGATATTATGTATAAAATGAGTTTTTCTATTTGATTGCGAGCGCGGTTATGCTGCAAATTAACACAGTGTATTTTATCGGGTGCATTATTGTGACACTTTGTTGTTTGCTAAATTTTCTAACTTGGCGAGCAAATAGAAATATCAAAGGCGTTGTATTACACCTGCTTTATCCAGCACTGATCCTGCTTACACTGCTGCTTTTTTCACTGCACTATATAAATATTCCGCTTATCTCGGTGGGCATGGCCAACCTACTTTTGTTTGCAGCATCGATTCTTCATTTTTATGCGATTACGCGTTTTTTCAATCGCAAGCACGATCTCACAATTATTTTTGCAACTATCACCGCCTGCCTAGCAATTATTTTGCTGTGGTATACCGTTGCAGAACCCAGCTTATACAAACGCATTTTAATTTTTAGCATTCAACGCATTGTCGAGGCTGCGATGCTGACTTATATCGTCGTCGCAGGGGCCCGCACTCGCTACCCTTATGCAAGTACAATCTACATAGTGCATGCAGTTCTGCTTATTACAGGCCTGATCCTGCGTAATATTTTCTTATTTGAGCAACCCTCGAGTGATATGCTAAAAAGTGATTGGTTTTCTCTCGGGATCTTCTTTAACGCCGTGATTACGCCTCTTTTATATGCTATGGGTATTGCATTTCTTTGCCATGAAAAGCACGCTCGAGACCTTCAACAACTCACTGACAGCGCGCAACAGGACGCGGAGCTCAGAGGGTTATTTTTATCGACGATGAGTCACGAGATCCGTACACCGCTCAATGGCATTTTAGGCAGTGCACAGCTAATTATGAGTCAATCAATCTCGCCAAAAAATCAGCCGTACTGTGAAGCGATTATCAACTCAGCCGAATCACTCAATTTACTCATTGATAAAGTACTCGACTTTGCAAGCCTTGAACAAGGAAATGAAACCTTATACGAAGAAGATATTGAGTTGACCCCTTGGCTTGAAAACCTCTGCTTACTATTAACCCCTCTTGCAGAGCAAAAAAATATCGGATTCAAGCTAGAAAACCAGTTACCCGAGCAAGCCTGTTATTACTTTGACCAACAAAAAATGCGACAGGTATTAATTAATCTTGTGGGTAACGCGATTAAATTTACGGATAAGGGATCCGTCACTCTATCAGTCTGCGAGCATCAACTTAATGCGACAACCCATACACTAAGATTTTCAGTTATTGATACGGGGCCGGGTATCGCCACCAATGATATTAAAAACCTCACCGAGCCTTACATGCAAAGCAAAGCTGGTAAGTCAAAAGGTGGTACAGGGCTTGGTTTAGCGATTACAGAACGACTCTTACAAAGCTTGGCAAGTAAGCTAGAAATAGAGAGTCAGCTCGGAAAGGGAAGTCAATTTTCGTTTGAAGTGGCTTTTAGTCTAGGAGAATTAAGCTTAGTCGAGCAACGCCATCATAGTGATGACTACATGACTGGATTAACCACTTTGTTAGTTGAAGATTTACCATTAAATCAAAAGCTCGCATTAGAATTTATGGCGATGGATGAACATAAGGTAACATTGGCAGATAGCGGCCACAAAGCAATTGAGCTTTTAAAAGCTAATACCTATGATCTCGTGCTGCTTGATATGAACTTGCCAGATATTAGTGGGCAAGACGTATTGAAACAACTGCAACAAGTACATCACAAGAATGAAAGTACCCCTTTCCTCGCATTTACCGCAAGTCTAAGCCAAGACGAAGTGAAAGAGTATTTATCGCTTGGCATTAAAGATATTGTCGCAAAACCAATTAAACTCGATAAATTGCGCCAAGCAATTATCAACTCTCAAACTAATATCAGTGCATTATCAAAAAACGAAATAACGGACGTCCTTTTTGACCAAGGAGCAGCACAAAGTCTTGAGAGCTCTTTTTCGGAAGATGAACTATCATCTGTATATAATGACTTTGTATTAAGCATTCGTAGTAAGATGACCAGAATTGAAAAGTCTGTCGACGAAGACGCCGACAAAGCAATTAAAGAGTTTCACCGCCTCGCGAGTACGGCATTGCAACTCGGATTTAACCGTTTTGGTCTAAGCTTAAAACAAGCAGAGAGACAACTTTTAGAGGGAGATAATAAAATTGATTTCGAGCAACTTAAACAACAGTGGCAACAAAGCTTAAATACCTATCTAGACCATATTAAAAACACGCTCTAGGTTATAAGATGAACCAACAAAGTCAGCAAGCCGCCTATATTATTGAGACTGTCGATACGTGCGTTGTTGCAGTAGTTCGCGGCGGCTGGAATGACTACATTGCGACGCGTTATAGCAAAGAGTTTTTGCGCACTGTAGAGCAATTCAACGGACAGCCATTTTCTCATCTCGTTTATTTTGATGAGTTCACATTTGCCGAACCCGCCGTGGAGAAAATGGTCGAACAGCTAGTGAAAAAATTAACTCAACTCAATATGCTATATGTTGCCCAAGTTATTCCGCCAGACTTCTATAACATCACCCAATATCAACTACAAAAAATGACCGAAACACACGGCTTATTTGAAAAACAAGCGTTCAACTCCCTATCCGATGCTTCTTTTTGGCTCAACTCAAAAAGTAAAATAAGAACAAAAACTTGCGAAGATATCATCAATGTATATTTGGCAAATAGATATAAAAAAGATAAATAAAGACTTGCCCAAAAAATGTATACAAAGTAAATCATAAGAAAAAACTCGCTGGAATATTCATGTTTAAAAAAGCCTCTCTAGTACTACTCTTGATAATGAGCTGCTTCGCCGTATCACAACCCGATTTTGAAGATGGTCCTTACCTTATTTACCATCCTGATCACATTGAACAACACATGATCAAAGGAGATAAAAAAACCTCACAACACTATGCAGGCAAGCTACCCATTTTGCGCGAATTTACAATTGCACCCCACGACCATTATCGCAACGTAGAAAAAATTGCCTCTATCAGTGATATTCATGGGCAAGTCGAAATCTTTAAAACACTTCTGGTTAACAATAAAGTAATCGACAAGAACTTAAACTGGCAGTTCGGCAAAGGACACCTTGTAATTACCGGCGATATATTTGATCGCGGTGACACAGTCACTGAAGCGCTCTGGCTGGTTTATAAACTCGAACAACAAGCGCAACAAGCTGGCGGTAAAGTTCACTACTTACTCGGTAACCATGAATACATGGTATTGCGTGACGACCAGCGCTATTTACATAAAAAGTACTTAAATTCACTCGCACACTACAATAACGATCTTCGAGTCATGTTCTCGAACAATACCGTGCTCGGACGCTGGCTGCGCAGTAAATCAACAATTATAAATATCAATGGTTTTGTTTTCTTGCATGGTGGCATTCACCAAGATTTCCTAGATTTAAAACTATCGCTCGAACAAGCCAACAGTCAATTTAGAAACACCATTGCATTAAGTAAAGACGAACTTAAAAAGAACCCTGTATATACAAGTTTGCATAGCCGTACAGGCCCTATTTGGTATCGTGGCTACTTCCGCGACAAAGACTTAACAAGCAAACAGCTAGACCACATTCTAAGCAAGTTAAACGCACAGCACATTATAGTTGGGCATACTTCAATGGAAACGATTGAAACACGCCATGATAAACGTATCATCGCCATTGATAGCTCGATTAAACGCGGTGAAAAAGGCGAAATATTACTGTGGCAAAACAACCAATTTAGCCGTGGAAAAATGAATGGCGACACCGTTGAGCTGTGGTAAGCTCAAATAATACCAACTCCACTCAATAAAAAAATTAGTACAATTAGAGAAAGCAATTTACGCTTTCTCTCTCCTTCGACACATTTCGTTTAACTCAAAACATCGACATTTTAAATAAACTTCGTCATATTGGGACGATAAAAATTGTTGAGTGTGGCTTCGAAAGAGTTTGAAGCCAACTCAAGTTCAACACTGAACGATCTAATTTTCACACGTTGATGGGAACAACATGAACACACTTCTAAAAAGTAAACTTGCATTTGCAGTAAGTGCAGCCCTATTCGGCTCGAGCATGATAATGCCTGCAACTGCATCTGAATTAGCAAAAAAAGCGACTGACGCAGTCAAAGCCGAAAGTAAAAAGTGGGATGTATTAAACCCTGCCGGCGAACGCCAAACAATTACAATTAATACAGACGAAACAACCTGGACTAACCTCGATGTGAGCCCAGACGGCAAAAGCATCGTATTCGACATGCTTGGCGATCTCTATATCATGCCAATTACCGGTGGTAAAGCGAGAGCATTAACTAATGATATTGGTTGGAATATCCAACCTAAGTTTTCACCAAACGGTAAACAAATCGCATTTATCTCTGATCGCGCCGGTGGCGATAACTTATGGGTAATGGATATTGATGGCAAAAATTTACGTCAAGTTTCCAAAGAAAAACACAATATAGTGCATAACCCTGCTTGGTCACCTGATGGTCAATACATTGCAGTTAAGCAAGGACAAGTAACCGGGCGAACCATTCCGGGTGGTTCAATTCGCATGTACCATATCTCAGGTGGTAAAGGACTTGTTGTTCGTGATCGACTACATGGTAGCAAATCACAAAAAAACGTCGCAGAACCGGTTTTCTCGCGTGATGGTAAAGCTATCTACTACTCTGTTGACGGGACTGCAGGTGTGCGTTGGCAGTATAATAAGAACGCTCTTGAAAGTGTGTTTGAAGTCAGAAAGTGGAACTTAGAAACTGGTGAAGAAGAAACCATCATCAAAGGTGCAGGCGGCGCAATCAGACCGATGCCAAGCCCAGATGGGTTAACTTTGGCTTATGTAAAACGCGTTAATGATGTCAGTGCGCTATACCTAAAAGACCTCAAATCAGGTAAAGAAACTGAGGTATTTACAGGGCTTGATCGTGATTTACAAGAAGCAAATGGCGCACATGGTAATACCACGGCATATGCTTGGACACCAACAGGTAAAGAGCTGGTATTTTGGGCTGGCGGAAAAATCCAAAAAGTCGATATTAAAACAAAACAAGTTTCACATATACCAACACAAGTAACAGCCGAGAAAGAAGTCACGCCAGCGCTTAGATTTGCTGTAGACGTTGCTCCTGATACATTTAAAGTCAAAATGGCACGTTGGTCACAACTTTCACCAAATGGTAAAACAGCTCTATTTCAAGCGCTTGGTTATATCTATATCAAAGATCTAAAAACCGGAAAAACGAAACGTCTAACAAAACAAACAGATCATTTTGAATACTACCCTAGCTATTCACGCGATGGTAAAAAGATTGTATATACAACTTGGGATGACAGTAAATTAGGCACTATTCGCGTGGTTTCTGCACGAAACGGTAAAGGCAAAACCATCACTGAACAACCTGGTCACTATATTAACCCAAGTTTTTCTCCTGACGGCAAACAAGTACTCTACAAAAAAGTAACCGGTGGTTATTTACTTAACGGCGAATGGTCAATGGAGCCGGGTATTTACCTTACTTCAATCAAGAAAAAAGAACCAAAACGTATTGTTAAGTCAGGGCAAAACCCTCACTTTGGCGCAGCCAATGACCGTATTTTCTTTACTAAGTCAGCCGGCGAAACCAAGCAATCTCTGCACAGTGTAAATTTAGCTGGTGAAGAAAAACGTAAGCATTTTACAGGTGATTATGTTTTTGATTATAAGGTGTCTCCAGATGGCGAGTACGTTGCTTTTATTCAAAACTTTAACACCTTTGTGGCGCCTTTTGTTAGCACAGGTAAAAACCTGACTATTGGGCCGAACACGAAAGATTTCCCTGTTAAACGTGTTTCTAAATTTTCAGGTGATTATCTAAACTGGAAAGCAGACAGCAGCACAGTCACATGGGCATTTGGACCAACTCTTTATGAGCGCAAAATCACAGATACATTCTCATTTGTAGATAATGCTGCGTCAGAGGTGAGTGAACTCACTGATCAGGGCATTGGTTTAGGCTTTACGAAAAAAGCCGATAAACCGGAAGGGATCATTGCATTAATCGGCGGTAAAGTGGTCACAATGCGCAATGCAGAAAAAGAACAAGAGGTCATCGAAAACGGCGTTGTTCTTATCGAAGACAACCGCATAATTGCTGTCGGCAGTCAGTCAGATGTGACCATTCCAAATAAAGCAAAGAAAATTGATATTACAGGTAAAACTGTGATCCCTGGACTTATCGATGCACACGCGCACGGTAGCTATGCAAGTTACGATATGCAGCCACAACAAAACTGGAACCAATACTCAAACTTGAGCTTTGGTGTGACCACAATTCACGATCCTTCAAACAACTCAAGTGAAGTATTCTCAATGGCGGAGCTTGCCAAAGCCGGTGAAACAGTCTCGCCACGCATCTACTCTGTTGGCCGTATTCTTTATGCAGGTAATGCCCCTGGTTATAAAACACCTATCAACAACATGGAAGATGCAAAGTTCCACGTTAAACGATTAAAAGACTCAGGTGCAATTTCGGTTAAAAGTTATAACCACCCGCGCCGTGAAACTCGTCAGCAAGTTATTGATGCAGCACGTGAAATGGAAATTATGGTGGTTCCTGAAGGGGGTTCTAAGTTCCAGCACAATATGAATATGATTGTGGATGGCCATACTGGTGTTGAACATGCACTGCCAATTCCGCACGTCTACAAAGATGTTGTACAAATGTGGGGACAAACTGAAGTTGGCTTTACGCCAACATTTGTCGTTGCATACGGTGGTATTAAAGGTGAAAACTATTGGTATCATCATACCAATGTATGGGAAAACGAGCGTCTTATGAGCTACGTACCTGAATATGTTGTCAAGCCAATGTCGATCCGCCCAACCAAAGCGCCAGAGTCTCATTATAACCATATCAATGTGGCAAAATCTGCCAAGCAATTGCGAGACAAAGGTGTCACTGTACATATTGGTGCACATGGCCAACGCGAAGGCTTAGGTGCGCATTGGGAGCTATGGTCAATGGCACAAGGCGGCTTTACACCATGGCAAGCACTGCGCAGTGGTACACTAGATGGCGCACGCTACTTAGGTATGGACAAAGATCTCGGCTCAATTGAGGTTGGTAAACTTGCCGACTTAGCCATTATTGACGGCGATGTACTCAGTGATATTCGACAGTCAGAAAAGGTTGCTTACACTGTTATTAACGGACGTGTATACGACGCTGCTACGATGAACGAAATTGGTCACTATGATAACAAACGCGAGCCATTCTTCTTTGAAAAGAGCAATGTAACCAATATGCACCCAGCAACAGCTATTTATATGGAAGAAAAAGCACATAAATACCACTGGGAACATTAATCGAATTTAGTTATTCAAACTAATCACAACGAAAGCCTGCAATTTGCAGGCTTTTTACTATGCTTAAAAAAACTTATTGCAACTATTTTAGGCACTTTAGTCCATTTACCATGCTCATCGAATTTATTTATACCAGTACCGTTACAAGACCGCTTGACCCTAAAGAAGTAATTAATTTGCAAGAGTCTTGTATGCACAATAATGCCCAGAAAGGGGTAACGGGCATGCTGCTCTATGATGGTCAACATTTTATGCAAGTGTTGGAAGGTGATAGCCAAACAATTGAAACTCTATTTGAAACGATCAAACACGATAGCCGCCATTTTGAAGTAAGTGCGATAATCCGAAATCCCATTGAAAATCGAAACTTTGCTGCATGGTCAATGGGAGTTGTCGATTTAACAAAAACGATGGACTTTAAAAACACTAAAATCAAAGATATCCGTAAAAGCCCCCCCTTAAGTCATAAACTGCTATTAGCATTCACACACAACAAAATTTATTAAATTCATTGCTCGCTTTTCTTACTACGCATTATGAATAAGGTGTATAATTAACGTCATATTTTTATTACAAATCAAGACTCGGAAGATCCGTGATATGTCTAAGTTAAGCGCTATTTCATCACTCATTTTGTTATGCATACCTATGAGTGCGCTGGCAGATCATGACTTATTCCAACTATCACTCGAACAACTGGCTAAAGTCGAAGTTACCTCTGCGTCACTTGACAATGAGACTCTGATGCAAACACCTGTCCCCGTAACAGTCATAACCGGGCAAATGATAGAGCAATCAGGTGCTCGCAATATCAAAGATGTACTCCTGACCTATATCCCTAACTTTACACATGTGACAGATCAAAATGAGCCCAATATCGCCGCGCGTGGCGTATTCACATCGTCACAGCAAAAAATATTGTTTATGGTCGATGGCCATCGTCTCAATAGTAGAAGCTATTCCATGGCAAGCCCCGACTACGCGATTAGCTTAGATAAAATTCAGCAAATTGAAGTGTTACGTGGACCTGCATCATCACTCTATGGCAATGTTGCGCTTACCGCCACAATCAATATTAAGCTTAAATCAGGCACACAATTAAACAAGACTCAATTAACTGTGACCGCCGGAAATCAAGGGCATAAACAAGTTAATTTTATTTATGGCGATGAAAAACACAGTATTGATTACCTGCTCTGGGCGCAGTTTTTTGAGTCATCGGGCGAGCGTATCGCGTTAAGTCCAGAACAAATTTATTCGGGCACTCCCATCGATAATGCGTATGCACTTCTTGATGCTTATGATGATGTACCTACTTTTGATCTTGGCTTCAAAGCAAAATACCAAGACTGGCAGCTGTTTATTAACTCGCGACAATCTCATTATATTGAGCCCTTTTCAGGCGGCGGACTAACAGGTGAAGCATATCGATATCATGATGTGCCGCTATATAGAAATATCGGTCCAGGCTTTGGCTGGAGCGCATTGCATGTCAATATCAAAAATACACAACAGTTCGATTCATTCACTTGGCATAACGAGCTGTATGCTGACAAAAACAAAATAAAATCAAGTGTGGTCATCAATCCTGCAAGCCAACTTTATGGCACGCCATTTTGGCAGGAATATGCAACGGGTTTACTCTCTCATCTCAGCTTTGAGCACAACAGCGTCAGTTATCTTGCGGGTATGCAAGTTGAAACAATGGAGGTGACCGACGCCCATTTTAATGTAGGCAGTTATCAAAACGATGGCAGTAACGAATTAGCGAGTCGCCCATTACTCGAAAGCGGAAACGAACAAATTTACTCTATTTTTGGCCAAATAAAATACCAAATATCACCGCTCTGGTTAGCCAATATCGGCGCAAGATACGATTACAAAGTGCGCCACAGAACGGCTAATGAGGCTAATTTAAGCCCAAGATTATCAATCATATACAACGATAATTCAGGCTATAATCTTAAGCTTTCGTATGCAGCTTCGTTTGTAGATGCCACGTATTGGAACCGATTCAGTCAGTTAGCCTCATTTCGCGGTGCACAAGAGTTAAAGCCTGAACATCTTGAAACTCTGCAAATTACACCCAGTACCACTTTGCTAGATGATCGCTTATATCTTGCCGGTAACTTATATTACAACAAACTAAAAGACTTTATTTTTAGAGACAATGGCGCTGGTGTCAATGAACCGAATTACTCAAATTCAGGTAAGCTGACTAGTTGGGGTGGCGAACTCGAAGCACGCTATCAGCAAAGCGACTTTAGTTTGCATACGACCATTGGTTTTCAACGCACGATCAGTTCCGAAAAATTTGCAACAACAGGGAATAAAATCAATAATATTCCAGCATTAACAGCGAGTTTTGTCGCAAGTTGGGATATTAATGAGTCGCTTTCAACTAGCTTAATTACACGCTACGTCTCACGTCAACATTCACCCATTTTTATTCAATCGAATGGCGTTGCGGTTGTAGACCCTTTCCCTAATTCTGGCGTAAGCTTTAACGATTTAGAGCACGAAGTTGGTAGTGCAACCTTGCTCGATGCAAAGCTTAGATATCGCATTTCAGAGCAAATCACATTTAAGTTAACAACTCATAACCTACTTGATAAACGCTATTATCAAGGTGGCTCCAGCCTGCATCCGTATCCGCAAGCTGGCCGTAATATTAGAGCATCAATTAGCTACCAATTTTAAACGCTATTTAGGCACCGTCACCGGCTGCAGCAGAACCTGATGCAACAACAGCAGCCGTTGCCGCCGTGGTCGTAGCGACACTTGCTGAGGTATTTACAGTATGTCCTGCTGATATTGCTTGTGCATTGCTGTCAATGATGCAAGTACCATAGCCTAGGCCTTTAAGCTCGTTGGTCCATAGCTGCTGACCGGTTTGAATGTCTAAACAAAATAAATGACCACCAGCGGCAGCATAAACTCGCTCATCATCACTGCTCACAACGGTGATTGAGGCGCTTTTTAACTTAACCCGCCAATTTTCCGTTCCTGATGTCTTATCAATCGACACAACATGGCCATTCATACCAATAAAAAGTGAGTTCATAATTTACTTCCTCAAAATTAGGCTCTTTTTATTACCATGCCCAAATTATAAAGAAAATTAAAGACCATTCATCACTGGCTTCAGCCGTTTATCATTTGTGCTAGAAAATCACCATAAAACTCATTACATTGTAGAAAGTGTTTCAAAATATGACAAATTGACCGAGTGGGTCAAACAGGAGGTTTCATGGAACAAATTAATATCACAGTGCTTATTTTATTAGCGCTCGCAATCATAATCATCTTTTCAGGTATCAAGATGGTGCCGCAAGGATATCACTATACCGTTGAGCGATTTGGTAAGTACACACGTACATTACAACCTGGGCTGCACATTATCATTCCATTTATAGATAGTGTTGGGCGCAAACAAAATGTTATGGAGCAAGTACTTGACGTACCGCCACAAGTTGTCATTTCAGCGGATAATGCGCAAGTAACAACTGACGCGGTCTGTTTCTATCAGGTACTCGACCCAGTTAAAGCATCCTATGAAGTGAATGACTTAGAGCGTGCCATGCAAAACTTAGTGATGACGAATATTCGTGCGGTGTTAGGTTCAATGGAACTTGACGAAATGCTATCGAATCGTGACCAAATAAACGGCGCTTTATTAGTTAAAGTCGATGAAGCAACCGATCCATGGGGCGTCAAAGTCACTCGTATAGAGATAAAAGACATCGCACCGCCAATGGACTTAGTAGATGCGATGGCACGCCAAATGAAAGCTGAACGTGAAAAACGTGCTAGCATTTTGGAAGCAGAAGGTGAAAGAGAAGCAGCGATCAAAGTCGCCGAAGGTCAGAAACAAGCTGAAATCTTAAAAGCAGAAGGTGAGCTTGAAGCTGCAAAACGTGAAGCGGAAGCACGTGAACGACTTGCGCAGGCTGAAGCTGAAGCAACGCGTATGGTATCTGAATCAATCCAACAAGGTGATCAACGTGCCATTAACTACTTTGTTGCACAAAAATATATGGATGCACTCGGTAAACTTGCTGAGTCTGACAACAATAAAGTCATGATGATCCCACTCGAAGCGAGCAATATGTTAGGATCGATCGCAGGTGTTGCCGAAATTGCAAAAGAAGCATTCGGTAAAAAATAATATTCAAATTGAATATCACGACAGCTAAAAGAGGTAGTAATTATGCAAGAATGGTTATCACAACTTGAACCTTGGCATTGGTTGTCACTTGGCTTACTGCTGTTGGCGGCAGAAGCCCTCGGTGCAGCAGGCTTTTTACTCGGTACGGCAATTGCGGCATTTTTAGTCGCACTGGTCAACGCAGTCGCTCCGGGTCTTAGCTGGCAAACGCAAACCGTTATTTTTGCACTCAGCGCAGTGGCATTTTCGTTTGCTTACTGGAAATATTTTAAAGATTTCAATAAGCAAAGTGATCACGAAGAACTCAACCAGCGAGCTGCAACCTTAATTGGTCGCGAAATAACCCTGTCGCATTCTGTATCTGGCGGCCAAGGCCGCATTCAAATTGGCGATACATTTTGGAAAGTCTATTGTGAGCAAGAGTTGAATGAAGGAACCAAGGTCAAAGTTGTTTCCGCAGATAATATGACTCTCACTATAGTCGCCGCCTAAGCAATAACGTAAAATGCCTGAAACTATTCAGGCATTTTTTATGGCTATTCGACTCGCTAAATATATCGCTCAAAATGGCTACTGCTCGCGCAAACAAGCATCCCGACTAATCGAAATTGGTGCTGTTCAAGTTAATAACCGTGCTGCCAATCATATTGATCATATTGAACCAAGCGATATCGTTACCATTTTTGGTGAAGTACTACCGCAGCTTACCAAACATCATTACTTTGCTTTTTACAAACCAATCGGTATTGACTGTAAACTACTACAACACGACCCTACTAGTCTTCTTCATTTACTACCAAAAGATATTCGGCTTTTCCCAGTTGGGCGACTCGATAAAGATTCCCATGGCCTTATTTTATTAACCACTGATGGCGATTTTTACCATCAATTAAATCACCCTGAGCACCATCAAGAAAAAGAATATTTAGTCACTGTAAATAAAACGCTCACAGCTGAGTTTCAAAACAAAATGGCAAGCGGCGGCATTCCAATCAAAGATAAATTAACCCAACCATGTCAGGTACAAATCATTAATGAACAACAATTCAAAATAACGTTAACTCAAGGTTTAAATCGTCAAATCCGACGCATGGCAAAATATCTTGGCTACTATGTCACAGACTTAAAGCGAATACGCATTGCCGAACTATTATTGACGAAACTGGAGCTGAAAGAAGGTGAAATGGTAGAAATTGACAAGGATATGTTAAATAAGAAGCCGTAACAAAAAATGTTAGGCTTCTTGATAGGCAAGTAAACTACTTTCTAAAGCGAACCGCATAATAAAGCACGGCAAATAAACCACCTAAGTACAAGGCATTCTCCATGCCATTGACTGCAAGGTAGGTCATCGTTGTAATAAAAAATGCCGTCGTAAAAATTAGATCTAAATTATCAATTAGCGTATTTAAAAAAGTTGGGCGTGTCATAGGTTTTCCTTAAGTGACAATCGCAAAGCTAATTCAGGGGGGTCACTTTTTTGATTGGGCCAAATTTAAACTGGCTCAATCTTAAATCATTAACCCCGCGCAACCTTGATCTAGAATAACCTTTTTCACGCTTCTGTTTGTGGCTGACTAATTTACAAAAAGAGTTTGATTTAGAACAAAAAAAGCCCCTTATTGTAAGGGGCAACAATACCAATCCGTAAAGGTGTTTTAGGCCAAAATGCCATACGGACCAACATCAAGTAACATCATCCTTAGTGTATCTAAAATAACCAGCTATGAGGTGTGACATAATGTCGCACTTTTTTACACGCCATGACGTAATAACCTATCTCGATAAACCGCTTTAAAATCGTTTCGTGAATTATTTTCAATATCACCAAAATAAACTCACCCTCTGTACAGGCGATTGTTAAGCTAGCGAAAACACATCAAAAAACACGATTTATGCTCTGGATATTTTTCACATTACTCGCGGCGTTAAGCCAAACGGTGCGCAATGCTCTGCAAAGCAAATTAAGTAGCTCGGTGAGTACCTTAGGAGTCACTCTTGCCCGCTTTATTTTTGCAACACCAATCGCCATTGCTTATTTATGCTCGCTCTATTTTTTTGACCCCCAATCACACCCCAAATTTACAACCCAGTTTGTGCTGTTTTGCGCTTTTGCTGCGTTCATGCAAATTGTTGCAACAGCTTTAATGGTTCAACTATTCAAACAACAAAACTTTGCCATAGGCGCAGGGCTTGCTAAAAGCGAAGCATTGATCGCGGCCTTGCTCGGCGCACTTTTTTTTGGCAGCCAATTAACCATTCTTGGATGGTTTGGCGTATTGGTTGGCACACTCGCGATTTTTTTACTGAGCGGTATAACTAACAGCAAACAATTCAAAATTAAAACTGTGGTGATCGGCCTATTGTGTGGTGCAAGCTTTGCGTTAACCTCTTTATTTATTAGAGAAGCCAGCTTAGTACTGAGTGTTCCTTTTCCGCATAGCGCAGCTTGGGTGCTCGTCTTTGTGTTATGTATGCAAACGATTGTTCTATCAATTTATATATATCTCAAACAACCTAATACTTTTACTCAATTAAAAAATAACCTAGGCACCACATTTTCAGTGAGTTTGACCAGTTGCATCGGCTCGATCGGTTGGTTTAGTGCAATGAGTTTGCAGTATGTCGCCTATGTAAAAACGTTAGGTCAAATTGAAGTGCTGTTTACCATTTTAATTTCATTAATTTGGCTCAAACAAAAAGTAGCTAAGAACGAATTACTCGGTTTACTGCTTATCGCCATCGCCGCCATTATGGTAATGTGGCAAAACTAATTAACACAATGCGTAATCAACATGTATATACAACCTGGTAAGTACCAACATTTTAAAGGGCAGTATTATCAAGTCATTGATACCGTCACACATAGCGAAACAGGTGAAACCTTAGTTCTATACAAACCTTTATATGGTGAGCAGGCGCTTTGGGTCAGGCCATTAGCCATGTTTAAAGAAGTCGTAGAACATCAAGGTAACAAGGTCGCGCGTTTTAAACTTATTGAATCAAGTGACAACTCACAACCTTAGTTCACATAATTAAAAAAGCTATTTAGCAATCACTTGCGCTAATGGCTCTTTTAGTACCGACATTTTAGGTGGTTGCATAGCAATCACCATTTCACCGAGCTCCGGCAGGCGCTCCATATCGGCTGTAAATGGGATCACAGCACCGGCTTCATCAATTATAAATAAAGGCACCGCTTCTTTATTGACTTCTAAATAATCTTGCCAATTAAACGCTTCAGCAATACGCGTCGTACTGACCTTGCCGCCTTTTGCAATCAAGCCACTCAACCTTGCAAACGTTGCGCTGTCGCCAAATAAATTCTGCCGCGATAAAAATGTTGCGCTGTCTTTATTTGCTTTTGCATGTACATCTGAGCTTTTTAATGAATACACATTTTGCTCTTTTATAAGGTGAGAGAAATACTGCACCCCTAAGGCGTTATAATGACGATTTGGCGACAAACCAAGCACAGTACAAATGTCTGTCATCGGCAAATAACGCTCCGCATGCTCTGACTGGGGGTTACCGTAATAGCAAGGAATGCCATCCATGCGTGCCATTTTGCAGTTTTCCCATGCCGGATCAGACAAATGAACCGATATATTTTGCTCTTGCAGGCCAGATGCTATTGCTCGTGCAACATGATTTGCACCAATAATAAGAATGGTCGATGGCTCAGGTTGTTGTAATTTAAGTAAACGGGTAATCGGCACCGCAGTTAAACTCTGCAATACCACAGTGACAATAATCACAGCAAAAATAAGTGGCACCAGCTTTTCGGCCGTCGGTATACTTGCCTTTACCATGCTGAGTGCAAATACAGAACCCACAGCTGCGGCTACGATGCCGCGCGGCGCAATCCAACTTAATAACAAGCGCGCTTTTAATGGGAGCTCTGAGCCCCAAGTAGACAACGCAATCGATAAAGGACGTGCAACAAACAACACTAACCCCATAAATATCGCAACACTCGGTCCAAGTAATAATATATCTTCCATGCGAAGGCGCGCCGCTAAAATAATAAACAGCATCGATATTAAAATCAGCGAAAGATCTTCTTTAAATTCAAGTATTGAATCCATTTCAAGGTCATCTTGATTGGCAAGCCAAATGCCAAACACGGTCACAGCAAGCAATCCGGACTCATGGCTCAAGTAGTTGGACAAGCTAAACGACCCCAACACCATCGCCAGTACCGTAAACTTATGTAATTCGTATGGAAGCCACTCTTTTCGTATCAGTAAGGTAATCAACCAACCCGAGAAAACGCCAAGTGAAAAACCAACCACTAAGGTGGTAAACAAGGCCCCTAAAGTATGGTTAAAAATGCTTTCTTGTCCGGTTAGCATCACCGCTTCAAACACAAGTACAGCAAACAGCGCACCAATCGGATCAATCACTATGCCTTCCCAGCGCAACACCCGATCCACCTCTTTGGTAGGACGCATCGCGTTAAGTAATGGGGCAATTACCGTCGGGCCTGTGACAACTAATACCGCCCCTAACACCGCGGCAACGCGCCAATCTAAACCCAATACATAGTAACCCGCTAAGCCAATGACAATAAAAGTGGCGATCATTCCCACACTAATTAGGTTACGAACAACTTTGCCAATCCCTTTTAGCTCGCGAAAATGCAATGTTAGAGACCCTTCAAATAAGATAACCGCAACAGCCAGCGACACTACGGGAAAGAGTAAATCATCAAATAATGCATCTGGGTCTAACAAACCAAAGCCTGGCCCGAGCAATAATCCGACACACAACAAAAACAAAATCGCAGGAACTTTAACTGTCCATGCTAGCCATTGTGCCAAAACAGAACATAGTGCGACTCCGGCAATATAAAGTGCTGACATTGAGAGAAGGTACTCCTATTTTGTATGCTATTTGAGTATAAGTGGTCTGTGCAAATTGGGGTAATTTTTAATATAAGATAACGGTATAAGTTTATAAATTTATGACGGACACCCCATCTATTACGCTATGCGATAGTTATACGGCACGGTCACATATTTTTGATTAAAAACTTATGTTATAAGTATGATTTTATTGTCATTGCTTTACAGCAAACGCTAGCATAACCAGGGCTTTAAAAGAAAAAATAATATGGACAAAACCAGCCATCAAGAAAAAATTGAATTAGAGCACCAAGCTGCAAAACTGTTTTTGCGCTTGTACGAACACCATTTCAATATTCCAATGCGTCATATTTGGCATAACCAACCGAGTAAACCCGACGTCAGTTGCTATCAAGCGCAAACACAACTTGATTTAGAAATAGCCCACCTCTATGGCAGTGAAAAAGAAGCGATGGCCATTTTAGGCAGGGAGCTGAGCGATGAAACTAAGCTATCACTGCAATCCCTGTTACTCGAGCCCATCGAACAACGCCTGAGTTTTGCGCTAAACAAAATACTCATCAATAAAGCTAAGAAACACTACAACTCTGCACGTGTTTGGCTAGTCATTAGAAATGCCAATCCGTTTTGGCATTGCGATGATATTAAAGCAATACAACCAGAACTCACGATTAACGAAGGTCACCCATTTGAGCAAATTTGGATTATTGGCGACATTCAAGGCACAAGTGGCATGATTTGTTTATATGATAAAAAAGTGCACCAAACGGATCCCTAATGGCTCATTTATTCACAAATTTTCGCTAACATTAAATGATGCAGATATAAGGAAATTAAAGCAGGAAGATGAGTATTATTACGACAAATTTATCCCTTGTAATTTCAACTCAGTTATTTATTTTTGCTTATTTGTAAAAGTAAAAAGCCCGTCAGCCGGCATCTTAATGTATACGCCATACTGAAAGGCTATTTTTACAAGGCCTACTGTGGCAGGCCTCGCGAAAAAAGTAGTCGATGAGGTTATTTCTATTCGCTATTTTTTCTTCTGATCCATGCTCCAAAGTACATTTTGGTCTGAGCCCATCATGGTAGTTGGCATTTGGCCATTCCATTGCTGTGCACGCATATAATCAACGAGTGTTGCATTGTTTTTAATTGCAAGAGCCTTTTCCTTAATCGCTTTTGCTTCGGCTAAACCTTTGAGCTCAATTGCTTGCGCTTCCGCCTCGGCTTCAATTTTAATCGCATAAGCTTTACCATCTGCTTGCGCTTTCGCCGCATCACGCTGTGCCATCGCAGTGTTAACTTCACGCTGGGCTTCAAGTTTTTGCCTTTCTAAACGGTGCATCTCTGCCGCCGCTAAGTTTTTCTCCGTCTGCTTAGTCTCAATCGATTGAATGTACTTTTGCGGCAGTACGAGGTTCTCAAGCTGCGCAGAATCAAGCTTTACCGGATACTCTTTCATTTCTTCAACAAGTAACTCTTCAATTTGTGCAATCACTTGCGAGCGGTTTTGAATCAACTCTTCAGCTTTATAACGCGCTAGCGCATCTTTTGCCGCCGAACGTAATTTAGGGTCTAAAATACGAGATTCAAATTGACTCAAGCCACCGTAACTTTTAAACAGGTCAAATGCTTGTTCACGCATCACCGTCCAGTTAATCGATACTTCCGCTGTGACAGGCATTTGCTCATGCGTTGACGCACTCAGCTTTTCAACATTTTTACGAGTACGAATTTCAAGAACTTCGACCGTGTCGACAAATGGGATTTTTGTGTGTAAACCTGGATTCACTTGTTCAGTGGCTTCACCAAAACGTTTAATAATACCAACATGACCTTCATCGACCGTATACATTGCCGAATAAAGTACCGCCACGCCAATTGCACCTGCAATGGCTGCAAATATTGGCCCTTTTTTCTTTGGTAATGCCTGTGTTAAGTCTGGTAAATCATTATTGTTTTTCAACATATTTGAACTCCTTGTTTGGTTGAAACAAACAGTAACAAAAAACCATCAATAAAGTCCTGTTAAATGATGTCGACGCATAAAAAACCGCTCAACGGTCAACAAACCAGATAAGCGGTATTCAAAGTATTTAAGAACTTTTAATCTCATTTATGATAAGTTAATCACTTTTAGATTCACCTTTTAAACTTAAATAAAAAAGTTTAACAACGCGCTCTTTTGGCAGCCAATTGGCATATTTTAAATTTAAAGGTCCGAGCGGATCTAACTTTTGCACGGATTCAAGTGACTTTTTACCGTCCATCGATACAGTCATTAATGTGCGCGCTTTTTTCAATAATGCGAGATAAGTTTTCAGTCCATCACGGTCACTCAACGGGCCATGGCCTGGGATCACTTTAGTTTGGCCATCAACATCGCTTATGACCTGCTCAATAGCGCTAATCAATCCAGAAAGTGAGCCGCCCCCTTGTACATCTACAAACGGCAAGCCACCTAAATTAAAGTAAAGATCACCCATATGCACTACATTTGCATTCTTAAAATAAATCACCGAATCACCGTCGGTATGCGCATGGGCAAAATGTCTTATTTCAGCTTTTTCGGCATTAAAATGCAGTGCCATATCATGACCAAAAGTAAGCACAGGTAAATGTTTTGAATTACTACCGTGTTCCACCTTTAGCCGCTTATGCACATTATGATGCGCAATAATATGCCCGCCATCCTTTGCAAAATTTTCATTTCCGCCAGTGTGATCTTTATGATAGTGCGTGTTTATAATAAACTCGGCGCTGCCAGGCTGAAGAGCACTAATCTTCTTTTTAATTTGCTCTGACAAATTGGCAAACTGGTCATCAACAATATAAATCCCATCATCACCTGTGCTGATCGCAATATTGCCACCACGGCCATATAAAACATGCAAATTGTCAGTAATTTTCTCAACGTTAAATGTGACATCGCTCTGCGCAACACCCGATATCAAGGTTATCACGAGCAACAATAGTTTTAATCTCATATTCCCATCATCCTTTATTTATTTTTAAGTGATAAATCGTTACGTCTATTTTTCAGACAAAGATCAACATGCTCTAATGTAGCGTACTAATGTCGCCTTGAGAAAAATAATCCTTGCCTTTTTTAACTACAGCTGTAATTCTTACTCTATTATTAAATTACAGGTGTAATTAAATGTCAGAGATCAGTAAAACAGAATACGAAGTGCTCGCCGCCCTATGGCAGCAATATCCAGCTAACGCCATGCAGATTATTGAGCAGCTCAATAAAGAAAAACAATGGCATGAAAAAACAGTAAAAACCCTGCTTGGCCGCATGGTAAAAAAAGGTGCGATCAGCTATGAAAAGCAGGGCCGAACCTACTTATATAGCCCAATACTTGAGCTCGAAAACTACGCAGTGACTGAGAGTAAAAGTCTTATCGAACGCTTATTTAGTGGCCGCATTGCACCTTTAGTTGCTGGTTTTGCCAAGTCTGAACAGCTATCTAAGCAAGATATTAACGAACTAAAAGCATTTATCTCAGACTGGGAAAAGAAAAATGATTAACTGGCTACTTGAACAACAGTGGCCATTGTCAGTAACTTTGCTCGCGCTTATTGGCATTAATCGCTATGCCATTCACTACGTTGGGGCGAGATTAAGTTATCTGTTATGGGCATTGGTCCCGATAGTGTTAGTGGTAAATAATTTGCCTAACCCACTCACTAGTATTGTAGACACCGAAATCACCCGTTACGTTGTCAACGTGTCAAATCAAGTAAACCAATTCGATATTGTCGGATTATCACTCATTATTTGGTTAATGGGTGCGATGTTTGTGGTTACACGAATTGTCTCAGAGCACACAAAATTGGTCACCTCTATTCGTCACGGTCATTCAAAACGAGTCGAAAACCACTCGACGAAATTCTCAATCTTTAAAAATGAATCCATTGATAGTCCAATTCTCGTCGGCCTGATTAATACGCGCTTACTGCTACCTAGCAACTTCACAAAAATGTTTAGTGAACAGCAACAAGAGCTTATTTATCAACATGAGAGTGTTCATTTTAGCCGCAAAGACAACTGGGCCAACACATTCGCAATCGCATTGGTTTTGGTATTTTGGTTTAATCCATTAATTTGGATAGCCTACGCCAGCTATCGTAAAAGCCAAGAGATTTCATGTGACGAAGCCGTGTTAAAAAACAGTACTAAAGAACAAAAAATAAGCTACTGCAAAGCAATGCTTAACACCGTTATTAACAATCAATATGGCCTTTATAGCTACAGCCATTACATGGAGAAAAGTACAATGAAAAAAAGAATGCAGTACATCCAAACAATGCCAAAAGGCAACGCACTTGTAAAACTACTTATCGCCACCACTTTAACGGCGGCTCTTTCAAGTGTGGCATTTGCAAAGTATGGCGAGATGGGTGCACATAAAGAAAGTCACAGTGTAAAACCAATTGTTCGCATTGAGCCACTTTACCCAAAACAAGCGGCTGATGCCGGAACCGAAGGTTCGGTTGTTCTCAAATTTGATATCACCTCATCCGGCAAGGTTGAAAACGTCTCCGTAGTTAACGCAAAGCCAAAGGGCGTGTTTGACCGCGAAGCAAAAAAAGCTCTGCGCCAATGGCAATACACGGCATCAACAAATGGCCAAAAAGATGTATTAGTACAACTCGATTTTGCAATGAATCAAGACACAAAACTTGAGCCGCTTATCGAACGCGTGACTATTAAATCTCACTAATCGATTAAATTAAAAAAACACCAAGCACGTGCTTGGTGTTTTTTTATATCTGTAAATTTTTAAACGCTTACTAGTTGGGCGAAAACTCAATTTTGTGCATAGCTTTGCCAGGCAATAGCGGCGTATTTTTATGATTTACGTAGTCAGCATAACCAGAGCGATAAAATGGTGATAATGGGTGACCACTTTGTCCGCCTGGCAGTGTAAGAATCGCGTTTTTCTCATCACCAGGCTTTACAATTAAGCGCTGTGACGCACCAAAGCCCGTACCCTGTACTGCTGGCATAAAGCTATCGCCAAATGCAGCATGTTTTGGCATATCGAGTAACTTACTTAATTGCGGAATTTGTTGGCTAAACGGATGTTTAATTTGCAGTGCATTCACTTCACCCCAAGTTAATGCTGAAAGCGGCGACGTTTTATGCCCAGTATGCTGAACCAACAAATCATCACGCATTTGTATATAAGTCACACGCATTAAATCAGGCCAAGATGCATAATCCGCAGTTAACCAATCATCTGGGAACGTATTAATAATTTGCCAAACACCCGTTTCTAAATCGCGCTTAATCGGCTTTAATGTCAACCCGTGCATATGCATCGCACTTTCAATTGGCGCAAAAACCGCATCAATCAACGCACTACGATACTTACGGACTAAGGTATATCCTACTGAATCTGCGCACGCACATTGCTGCCATTGTTCTACCGCTTTAATGTCTTGGGCAAACTTATCAGGGTCTGAATTTAATACCTTAAGCAAAAGCTGTTGCCATGGCACTAAAAAGAGCGCTTCGTTATCAAGTTGAATATCGTAAAAATCAGCTTCATCAAAATGCGTTTTTTCAAACAAGCGCTGTTTAATTTGCTCACTGCGCGCACCCAATGCATAACCGCCATTACCATAGCGCTTTGCTTGCTCCACGCTTACAACACGACTATTACCAGTCCACAGTCGCCCCAAATCAGGGTTTGCAATGAACGGAACATCCGTCGCATCTTGCTGCCATGCATTATCAAATTGCGCCGCTGAAATCGCTGTATCATAAGGTGTTGTGCGCCCTGGGATCGCGCCTGTTGCCTGCCATGCTGCATTGCCATCTTTGTCGACTACCATCATGTTTTGCACTGGTATACCAACCGTTTTAGCAACCTGTAGTGCTTGTTCAACATTTTGCGCTTGTTCAAAACCGAGTAATTCCATATCAACCGCATAGGGCTGATGCGCAACCCAAGATAGCGCATATTTTTCACCATCAACTAATTTCACGGGGCCAAATTCACTGAGCTCTAATGGGTAGTCAACATCGCCCTCGGGAGTGACAATTTTTTCAACGACCGTTGTGGTTTTATTTTCGTTGGTTAACCGCACCCAATCTGCAGTATCAATATAGCCATTGGTAAAGCCCCAAGCGATCTGCCCATTACTACCAACTACAACGGCCGGCACGCCCGGTAAGGTAACACCGGTAACTTGTGTTTCTCCGTACTTTAATTGTGCACGATACCAAATAATGGGCACTGCTAAACCAAGGTGCATATCATCCGATAGCATGGCACCGCCCGCTTTAGTTAATGCGCCGGTCACAGCCCAGTTGTTACTACCAATATCCAAAGGCTCTTCAATAGCCAACGGCATTGTTTGTGCGAGCGTCTCAGGTCGTAACTTAGGAAGTGGCATATCCAGTAATTCAAACTCCGAACCGTCTAACGCTGCTTGATACTGGCTCGGTTGAATCAAAAACTGCACCATGTTTTCGCCAAATTCTTTTTCAATTTGCGTAAGTAACAAATCGCGGTTAAACGAGGTGGTTTGCAAATCTAAATACATACTGAAGATAACTAAAAAGCTATCTTCTGGCTGCCAAGGTTTAATCTCAGCCCCTGTCAAAATATATTCAAAACTCGGATACTGAATGTGGGCAACAGCATCATTCACCCCTTGCGCATAAGTGGTTAGCATGTCGCTATGATGCGTCGGTAGTGTTTTTAAAATTGCTTGGCTGCGTTTTCTAAATTGATGAAAGCGCATGCGCTTATCAATTGGCACCGCGGCCTTACCAAATAATTCTGACAATTCGCCCGCCGAGTTACGGCGTAATAGATCCATTTGAAAAAAGCGGTCTTGACCATGGGCATAACCCAATGCATAAGCAACATCTAAGCGATTTTCACCGCTAATAATGGCGCTGCCTAATTCATCGCGCTCAAGTGACGTGGTGTGACTGACAACTGAACTAACCGTGTTACCCGACAAACTCGGCAAGCTGATCGATAACACCCCATAAACGAGGGCTGTAACCAACAAAGCGAGGGTAAATACAATAAAGATCGTGATTTTTATTATTCTTAGCATGATTTTTATTTAGTGAATTTCAACTCAAACTAGAGTGTATCGCTCACTAATAAAATAGCAAATATCAAACGTGTTATTTTAATGATATTTTTACTGACACTTTTTCAATAAGTTGCATAGCTCTTGGTAAGCGACTTTCGCTTTATTATTGCCTTGCAATTTTGCTTGCTGGTAGAGCGCTAAGCTACGTTCTAAATCAACCTGTCCTGCCGTACCGTCGCGATACATATCAGCCAGATTCATTTGACCCCATTGATCGCCTTGCGCAGCTGCAATTTCGAACTGTTCGCGCGCTAAATCAAATTGACCATCTTGATAGTATTGAATGCCTTCTTCATTTGCTTGATTAGGATTAAACCCTTTATAGAGGGGTGCTGGTTGTTTCGGTTTTAATACAAAACCACCATAGAGCTTTAAATAACGAGGACGATGCGCACGATAAATTTTACCGCTTTCAAAGTAATCCATTAACTGAGACTTAGGCACAGAATAAAGCTGATTAGTAAAATACCCTTGATGAATAAAGTTTGATAGTCGCGCTGCGGTCACTAAATCTTTATTTAGCGAGTACATATAATTGGCGAGCGTAAACCACACTTTTTCATCATCAACCGCAATCACCTTCGCCGCGACGACCCGTTTTTGGTAGTAATCTTCTTCTTTAAATTTGCTGTAATCTATAAAGTAAAAATCATCGATTTGAGGCGTTCGCAATACCTCGAGCTCCCATTCTTGCTTGGCTTGCCAACTTGTATATACATATAACATTACGCTTACAAACAGCACAATACCAATAAGCTTAATGAGCAATTGATGGAGTGGTACCGAGGTTAATGCCATGCGTTCGCCGTCATGGTGAAAACGACAACTCGAACATGTTTGCAAACGTTTTACACTAAGCGGTAGTAGCGGCAAAATGCCAAAACTTAAATAATGTAAGCCATTACCAGATTTAAGGTGGGGTTTATTACAACGCGGACAAGTAAGCTGTTCCTTGCTTATAAATGCTTGATTTTTAACTTCGAAAAAAAACATAACAAGTCCTTTTGTTAAAAATTACATATTACTCCGAATCACGGCTATCGTCACACTTGAGATGTAAGAAAATATGACAACAAGTAACTAAGTAAAGCGATGTTTTTTTGAACACCTTTAGCCACGTTTAAAATCCGTTAAAAATAACTTCGTTACAAAGTGTGTCAGAACCCCCGCTTATCGCTTAAAAACAACACTTTAACTCAAGTTTTAAATTTAGTTACAAAGCAGGGGCTGGCACAATTTGACATAACCTTTAAACTTCATCTATTAGTAAATACAAAGCCAACCTGAGGCTTATATGAATGTAACCCATCGCTCACTCAAAAACCCTGCGAGTGTTTTGGTGATCTTGGTGCTGATCATCCTATTTGGCACCCTGAGTATATTTAAACTACCAATACAGCTCACGCCAGATATCGAACAGCCACAAATCACCATATTTTCTGGTTGGCGACAAGCTGCTCCTGAAGAAATCGAGTCCATGATTATTGAACCGCTTGAAAATGCGGTTAAAAACACCCCTGGCGCACTCGAAGTTAACACTATCATCAACCAAGGCTCGGGGTTTATTAACCTCTCATTCGCGGTGGGTGCCGATATGCAACAAGCCATGCTTGATGTATTGACCAGTTTAAACCAAGCACCACCGTTACCACTTGATGCCATTGACCCTGTTGTTACTGCTGGCGGTGGCGGTGGGCCGGGTTCAGGCGGCCCCACAGCCGCATCGCTACTTGTTACACCGCTCTATTTTGAAGGCGATGATTTAAGCCTTGATATGGCACAGTATCAAAAACAAATTGAAGAGCTGATTGAACCTCGTTTAGCGCGTATTCCGGGTATTGCGCGCGTTAACCTCGCCAGTGAACGACCGCGTGAATTGCGTATTACCTTTGATCCGCATAAAGCGGCCGCTCTCGGCATTAGCCTAGGTCAAATTCGTCGTACGCTATCGAGCTCGCGTGATAGCTCAGGTGGTATTGCCGATGTTGGTCGTCGCCAATATACAGTGCGCTTTACCGGTCAATATGATCTCGACAATATGCTACAAATGCGTGTTGGTTACTCAAACGACAGACCAATCTATCTTGCCGATATCGCAACCGTTGAACAAACTAATTCAGATCGCCGTTCAATGAGTGGACGCAATGGTAAACCTGCTTATTACATTACGGTGTCGCGTAGCAACGAAGCCAACACTGTTGCCGTGCTCGACGGTATCAATCAAGCAATCAAAGAACTCAACGAAGGGCCGCTTGCCGAAGAAGGACTCTCAATTGAACTTAGTTTTGATGCCTCAGTGCATATTCGTAATGCACTGTTACTGGTCAAAGGCAACTTAGGACTCGGCGTATTGTTATCATGCATAATTTTATGGCTCTTTTTCCGTGGACTTAAAACCACATTAATCATCGCTGCGACCATTCCTATTTCACTCATGGTGGCATTTTTAGCACTCAATATATTCGGCCGCAGTTTAAACGTAATTTCATTGGCAGGCCTTGCTTTTGCTGTAGGTTTGGTGCTAGACGCCGCAATCATAGTGCAAGAGAACATTGCACGGCTTAAAAACGAGGGGCTCGATAACCGTAAAGCGGCTTTAAAAGGGGCCACTCAAGTGGCAGGCGCGCTATTTGCGTCAACCGCCACCAGCGTTGCTATTTTCCTGCCAATCCTATTTATGGCGGGTATTGAAGGCCAGTTATTTTCAGATCTCGCGTTAACCTTATCAATCGCCGTTATCGCCTCTATGCTGTGTGCTATAACTATAATCCCGATTGCAAATAAGTTTTGGCCTGATCAAAAAAGTAAAATTGATCCGTATGCCAGTTACTGGACCAAACTCACCACATGGATAATGCGACTCACCAACAGCAAAGTTAAGCAGCTTACTTGGATTGGCGTATTATTGGGCGGCTCGGCGGTTGTCAGTTTAACTATGCTGCCTAAAACCGACTTTATGCCGCGCGCGCCAACCGATGGTTTTTTCTTTAGCTTAATTACCCCACCGGGTGGCAATATTCAGTATTTAGAAGATGAGTTACTTAAACGCGTACGTGCTCGCCTTATGCCCTATTACGAAAAAGAAAAACAACCCGCAATTAAAGACTTTAACTTTTATGTGTTTGGCTCAAATGCGGGTGGCTTTATTTATTCCGACGATCCGCAACGCGTTGAAGAGCTGATGACGGTTGCCCGCGAAGAAATTTTCGCAGAGCTGCCCGATACTCAAGCCTTCTTATTTAGAGGCTCAATGATCCAAGTTGCAAACGGCGGTGACGGCCGAGGTATTAATATTGATCTCACCGGCCCAAATATGGATGACTTAATTGCGGCCGCTCAAGTCGCCTTAGGCGCGGTAAAAGAAGCTATGCCAAACGCAACCGCCCAGCCGCAACCTCGCCTTGATTTAGCAGAGCCCGAACTGCGCTTGCACCCCGATGATCGCCGTATCACCCAAGCGGGGTTAACTCGCTCTGATGTAGCCCAAGCAGTACAAGCCTTTACAGGTGGCTTGTTTGTGAATGAATACTTTGACGGCAACGACCGAATGAACGTCATTTTACGAGCAACACCTTGGCAAACCCCTGAAGAATTACAAACACTGCCCATAGTGACACCGAGTGCAGGTATTCAAACGCTTGGCGAACTCGCAAAAGTGGAGCGTACTGTGGGGCCTTCTCAATTGCGTCGCGTTAACGGCCGCCGTACAGTCAGCGTTGTTGTTACGCCACCAGCCGAGATGAGCTTGCAACAAGCGCAGGCCATTTTATCGCAACAAGTGATCCCAAAAGTTAAAGCTGTTTTACCTAAATCAGCTGGAGTGATCTTAGGTGGGAATGCACAAAAAATGAATTCAGCAATTCAAGAAATGGCGATCAACTTTGTGCTGGCGCTGTTTATTTTATTCTTATTAATGACCGCGTTATTTAAATCAGCCAAAGACAGTGCACTAGTATTGCTGGTGATGCCACTTGCCATTGCTGGCGGTGTGTTAGCACTATACATTTTAAATTTATTTACGTTTCAATCGCTCGATTTACTCACCATGATTGGCTTTATTATTTTGCTCGGGCTTGTGGTTAATAATGCCATTTTGCTCGTCGATCAAACTCGAATTGCGCAAAACCAAGGTCTCAACCGACAAGATGCGGTTAAACAAGCAGTACTAATTCGTGCCCGACCCGTTTATTTAAGTACCCTCACTAGCTTGTTTGGTATGCTGCCATTGATGTTAATGCCGGGTGTAGGCTCAGAGATATACCGTGGCCTTGCCACTGTTATTGTTGGCGGTATGGCAATTTCGGCCCTGTTTACCTTAATTTTAATGCCGAGCCTATTACAACTTGGCCGTGAAAAAATACCGCCAAAACAGCCGCAAACACATACGAAACCACAACTTAACTTAGTCGCCAATCAGTAAGGACAACCTTGATGAAACGAAACAAATTAACAACTCATCTACTTGGCGCTCTATTAAGTGCGTCTGTGCTGGTCAGTGCACCTACACTCGCAAAGTTATCGGTTGCGGTTGAGCCAATAACACAAGCCCCATTAACAAGTATTCTTACCGTCAATGGGACCTTGTACGGTAAACAAGATGTGGTACTCACATCAGGCGTAAGCGGCCGCTTAATGTTTGTTGCAGAGCCAGGACAAAACGTCGACGAAGGCACTGTACTTGCGCGCATCGATACCTTGCCACTTGAGCTAAACCGCGCGCGCCAGCAAGAAATGCTCAACCGCGCTAAAATCAATCTCCGTTTTCATAAACAAGAATTATCACGCTTAGAAAAACTAGCAAAAACAAGCGCAGCCGCGGCTAGCCAAGTTGATCAAGTGCAAACTCAGCACGACCTCGCGTTATCAGATATCGCGTTGGCGGAAGTCGAACTTAAAGTAATTGATGACCAGCTGAGTCGCGCAACCATTAGCGCGCCTTTTTCTGGCATTGTTAGTGAGCGTTACAAACGAGCTGGGCGCGATGTAGGACGGGCCGAAGAGTTACTCAGCTTTATCGATATTCACAATTTAGAAGTGCGCTTGTATGTGCCAGTTAAGCATTTAGCCTATTTAAACAAAGGCACCACCCTGAATATTAAAACGGGTAATCTAAATGCGCCGCTCGAATCAACGGCTGTGATAAGCGCCGTAATTCCGGCGACCGATCCGCGCTCACAAACTGTTGAAGTACGTGCCACACTTAATCGCAAGGCAGGGCAATCATGGGCAGTTGGCCAATTAGTTGATGTCAGTGTGCCACTAACGAGCCAATCCGCATCAATGCTGATCAACCGCGATGCGCTCATTCTGCGCAAAGAAGGCGTGCACATTGTTAAAATTGGCGCTGACAATAAAGCAGTGCAAATTCCTGTCACTGTTGGCAAAGGCCAAGGACAACTGGTCGCGATTCAAGCCCGTGATAAAGCACAGCTTAATATTGGTGATCGCATTGCCGTGCGCGGTGCTGAGCGCCTAAGCGATGGCCAAGAGGTCGACGTTAAAGAATAAACCGCATGCACGTCAACATTGTCTACACTTAAAAGATCTTCACAGTGTTGACGGCATACTATGAAACAAGCTGCACAACGCAGTACATTAACTTTACTCAGTATCGTACTCATTGGTACGATACTTTTTATCAACCACAGCGTCAATCTCAGCCTGCCGTTAACGCAATTTGTGTACGATCAGCAAAGTAAAATTCTTTCTCCTCAGCTTATACCATCATCAAATATCATCGTGATCCGCATTGATGATGCCAGCATTCGCCGAATGACCACATATGCAGGTCGCTGGCCTTGGCCGCGCAGTACTCACGCGGAGTTAATTGAAAGCCTCAATGAGCACAATGTCAAAGTCATCGCCTTTGATATTTTATTTTCAGAGCCTGATCGCTACCGCCCCGACGCCGATAGCTACTTTAAAGAGGTGCTTCTAGAAAGCCCGCATGTCATGCTCGCCGCCCTTGTTTTAGATGTGTTCGAAAATCACGATGAAGCAAAGGCAGGCAAAATAGACCAACAAATAGAACACGAATTACGACTTCTTTCACCACAATTTATGATAGAGAGCCCAAACCAAATCGGCTTAATTAATTCCCATAAAGACTCAGATGCGGTTATTCGAAAACACAGGCTCCACACCTCTTTAGCGGGCACTCGCTATGCATCACTCCCGTACCGTGTCAGTCAATTTGTAAAACCACAGCAACACTCAATCAATGAAATTCAGTTACAATGGCGCGGCCCATTGCAAGCTGGATATCACAGCGTGTCGTACGCCGATGTGTATCAAGCTATTCTTGACAACGAACAAACTTTTTTAAGCCAGTTTAATAATAAAATAGTGTTGATTGGCGCCACGTCAGCAGGGTTATACGATGCGGTAAACACGCCTGTTAACAGCAATTTACCAGGCGTTTATGTGTTAGCAAATGCGATAGATAATCTACTATCAAAACATTATTATTTATCGCTGCCTAATTACTACCTTGTTGTTGTAAGTTTACTTTCCGTACTCGTTATTGCCGCCATTTTTACGCTATGCAATTCATTGCTAAAGCAAGTGATATATAGTCACATAGTAATATTTAGCGTAATGGCTTGCGCATGGTTTATTAACCTAGAACTCATGCGAAACAGCACCTTGTTTAATCTCGGTCATTACTACTTTGTATGCTTAATTAGCTTGTTTATCCCTAGTGTGGTTTACAGTATTTACGAGTACTTTAACCGCGTAAAAGCACAAAGTTTATTTGGCCGATTTGTTGACCCAATAGTCGTTAACCAACTACTCAGCGAAGAAACTCACGTCAACCGACAAAGCGCTAAACGTTGCCATTGCACCCTATTGTTTAGCGATATTCGCGGTTTTACGCAATTATCGGAGCACAGTGACGAAATTGAAATCCTGCAACTACTCAACGATTATTTTGTGAAACAAGTGGCGGTAGTATTTGAACACAAAGGTACACTCGATAAGTTTATCGGCGACTGCATTATGGCGTTTTGGGGAGCGCCTCTCACGCAAGAAGATCACGCTCTTCGTGCAGTCCGCGCGGCAATTTCGATGGAGCAAGAGTTAATCAAATTTAAACAAACGCTTGCACCAAAATATGCCAATTTCGACATTGGCATCGGGCTGCACTCAGGTGATGTTATTTGTGGCTTTGTCGGCACAACCAGCAGAGTTGACTATACTGTACTAGGCGACGCAGTCAATCTCGCAAGTCGTATTGAAGGGCTAACAAAACAACATGATCGTATTTTAGTATCTGAGCAAACTCGTGATTTAGCTCGCGCTGAATTTGAGTTTAATTTTGTTGGCGAATTTAGTGTTAAAGGCCGCGAGCAAACAGTAAACCTTTACACACCAATAAGGTAAATCACCACCTCAATATCATGAGGTATAAGTGAGGCTAAGATGAAAAAAACGTCGGTTGCGCTTTGCTTACTACTCTATTGCTGCGGCGCGCATGCGCAATCAGCAGCCCTTGTTACGCAATCCAAACTGCATGTTGCACCTAAACATCAAAGCAAAGTAATCACAGAACTCGACCAAGGCAATCAAGTCGATGTGCTCACTCGAAAACGCGCTTGGTACCAAATAAAACCCTTAACCGAACAAGCCAAAGGTTGGGTAAAAATGCTCAATGTCCGGCTTGTCGGCGTAGCAAAACGCGAAGGTGAACTCGGTGTCGCCTCCGTGCTCGACTCTTTCACGGGTCGCACCTCGACCGAATCAACCGGTATTCGCGGTTTTGACGAAGAAAATTTTCGCAACGCCAGCGCCAACCCAGATGCAGTAAATCAACTTAATGCATTTGTGCCCAAAGCGGCATCGCTGAATCGCTTTGTAAAAAGCGGTCAGCTCGCAAAAGCAGGAGAGCACAAATGAATAAATTACTTCTCGCTCTAACAACTATACTATTGATGAGCTGCGCCAACACAGGATTAAAAGTCGGTAGTTGGGATGTCGGAAAACTGGTTAATCAAGGCGTTGCAGTCTGGGACAGCCAAAACATGACCGAAGAAAAGGAATATGAAATTGGTCAACGACTATCGAGCCTATTATTAGGAGTTCGCCCGCTGCTCGATAATAATGATTTACAGCAATACGTAAACCAAGTTGGCTACCACTTAGCGAGCCACTCCAGCCGCCCTCATTTAAATTGGCGCTTTGGCATTATTCATAGTAATGAAATCAATGCCTTTGCCGCACCAGGCGGGTTTGTATTTATTACTTCCGCATTTGTATTGCAGCTCAACAGTGAAGCTGAATTAGCCGCGGTACTTGCTCACGAAATTGCCCATGTGACAGAACAACATCATTTAAATCGCTTACAAAGTGACTCACTACGCGGTGCATTAACTGACGTTGCCTTTATGTCAGCTGATGCATACCAAAGCAACACCGGTGCGTCGAGCCAACAACGCCAATACACCCAATATGCCAAAGCACTCAGTGGTATGGCGATGGACTTGTATACCAAAGGACTTGATCGCGACGATGAGCTCGCTGCCGATGCAAAAGCCCTCTCTCTATTGGCAAAAGCGGGGTACGATGTGTATGCAATGGCAGCCTCATTACAGCGCGTCGATGCCATAGCCAGCGATGACTACGCTCTTGCTATGCTCTATCAAACCCATCCCAAACCGCAAGAACGTTTGGCCTTAATCACAAAACAAATAAACCAACTTGAAAACGATAACCAAGTGCCTGAAGGGGTAATGCTTGTTACACGCTATCAGCAAAAAGTGAAAGTGCCTTAATACCAACATAAAAAAAGCTGACCGAGGTCAGCTTATTCAATTAAGTTCAAACAATATAGTTCAAAGTATTACTTTTCAAAGTACATTTTTTCGCGCGGTGCTTTACCTACTTCATTCATCGTATTCGCATCAAATAAACGACCATTAATCATGGTAAAACTAATTTTGTCAGTCACGCGAATATCTTCAAGTGGGTTGCCGTCAATAACCACAAGATCCGCCAGTTTACCTGCCTTAATTGAACCAACATGATTATCTAGCCCTAAGTGTTTTGCCGGATCGATGGTTGCTGTTTTAAGCGCATTGTGCGGCGTCATACCACCTTGCGCAAACATCCAAATTTCCCAGTGTGCGGCTAAACCTTCACGTTGGCCGTGAGCACCTATGTTGACCAAAACACCTAAGTCTTGCAGTTCTTTTGAAACCCGCGCATTACTAAAGTGATTATAGTGATGATCTGGTGACTTCACGCGGCGCATAGAGCGTGGTAACAACTGGTTCTTTGGTACAAACTTAGATAAACGCGGATGCGCCCATACATCGGTTTTATCGTACCAATAGTTTTCACCCCAAATACCGCCGTATGCAACACCGAGCGTTGGCGTGTAACCAACTTCGGTTTGATTCCACATTTGCTTTATATCATCGTAGATGTTGGCAACCGGTAATGAATGTTCAATACCCGTATGGCCGTCAACCACCATAGAAAGGTTATGTTGTAACAGTGAACCGCCTTCTGGCACCACCATCATACCTAATTCGCGCGCAGCCTGAACCACTTGTTGGCGCTGATTACGACGTGGTTGGTTGTATGACTTAACACTAAAGGCACCTACTTTTTGCAAACGTTCTAAGTGGAACTTCGCATCTTCTAGGCTATCAACATGGCTGGTGAAACCTGGCATGTTTGCACCATATAAAATAGTACCCGTTGAGAAAATACGCGGGCCAACAATGCTACCCGCTTTTTGCATTTCACTTGCAGCAAACACTTCGGTTGTGTCGTTTGATGGATCGTGAATCGTCGTTACACCGAGACTCAAGCCCGCTAAGTTTTTCCAGTTTTGCTGTGGAATAATCTCATTAGAAGCTTGTGAGCCATGCGCATGAGCATCAACTAAGCCAGGAATAATAGTTTTACCTGTAACATCAATTACCTCAGCACCTTTTGGAATTGACACCTGCTGCGCCGTGCCAACAGCTTCAATATGCTTGCCGTCGGTTAACACAACACCATTTTCAATGACTTCGGTACCTTCCATTGTAATGATACGAGCGCCAGTCAGTGCAATCATGCCCTCTGGTGCATCCATCTTTTTACTGAAGCCAATATTGGTGCCATTTTCAACTTTAAATGATTTACCTTTGGCTTTGTTAATCGCAAAGATACCATCGAGTTCAGCATGGTATAGCTCTGGGCCTAATGTCCAGTATAGCGCATCGCCTTTAGCACTCCAGCTAATGTTCTCACCGGCGCGCGTCGATACTTGCTCGATAGGGAACTGGCTATCCTTTGGACCAATATTAATTGTTTTACCGCGTTCAACTAGTGGCGTGACAAATACTTTAAAACGCTCGGCAAATGCGAGGTATTTCCCATTTGGTGAAACTCTAAATTCAGTAGCATGTTTTGCCTCATACAACTTACGCGACTCTTTAGACTCTAAATCAACTAAACTTAGACTCGGTTTTGGCCATGCCGACATAGTATAAATTTGGTTATTTTTATCGCCAAATTGCGGCTGAATCCCCGATTTAGTAATAAATTCTGGCTCGCCACCTTTTGCCGACACGCTGTAAATGCCCGGCTTTACTGAATAGCTGGTATCTAAAATTGAGCCACCGCGAATTTTGCGATAAACAACGGTTTTACCATCAGGGCTAAATGTTGGCTCAACATATTTACCTTTGGCTTTAACAACTGTTTTGCCTTTACCATTACGCGCTGATACCACACGAACTGACCCTTGCTTTTGATCATCCCATGTAACATAAGCGATTTTCTTACCGTCGCGTGAGAACGTAGGGAAAAATTCAAAATGGTCTGATTGTTTGGTTAAACGTTTTACTTTACCCGACTCTAAATCGCGCTTATAAATATGACCAAGCGCCTCAAAAATAGCCGTTTCACCATCAGGTGATACTTGTACATTGCGCAGCATTTTTACGTCAAACTCAGCGGTATCTAAGTTTTGTGCAACGCGCAGCGCCTTTTGTAACTTTTTCGTTGTTTCAACTTCAAATGCAATATTGCTAACTTGCTTTGATGCAACGTCGAGTGAATGAATTTTACCACCGGCCCAGAAAATGAGCTTTTTATTGTCCGGCGTCCAAGCAATATTGGTATACACACCGTGAATCGCCCATGTTTCTTGCATGTCACGCTCTAACTCACCATAAAGTTTAGTGTGCTCACCTGTTTCAAAGTTGTAGAGGTAAAGACTCGTTTGAAAGTCATCACGCTTAACGTACGCCAGTGTTTTACCATCCGGTGATGGTGTTGGACGAATTGCCCCGCCCATGCCTGAAATAATCGTTTCCATTTCACCGGTTTCGCGATCGTAGCGTTTGATTTTATAAATGCCTGCTACAGAATCTTTTGAATAGTGGAATGTTTTACCAGGCGTCGCATCTTGTGAAAAATACACGTAACGACCATCAGGTGAAAACGCAGGTTCACCTAAATCTTTTTGTTCATTTGGACGCTTAGTGAGTTGTACACCTTTACCACCCGCTTTATGGTAAAGCCACACTTCACCTGCACCTAATGAACGTGTACCAGTAAAGTGTTTACGCGCAACAATAAAGTCACCATCTGGACTCCACGCTGGGCTATTTAACAGGCGAAATGTTTCTTTTGTCACTGCAGTTTGGTTTTCACCGTCAACATCCATCACCCAAATATTGTCACCACCACCTTGGTCCGAGGTAAACGCAATATGCTTACCATCAGGACTAAAACGAGGCTGCATTTGCCACGGAATATCAGATGTCAGCTGTTTTGCTACGCCACCCGAAATAGGCATGCTATAAATGTCACCAAGTAAATCAAAAACAAGCGTTTTGCCATCTGGACTCACATCAATATTCATCCAAGTGCCTTGCGATACCTTGATGCTGGCGTCAAAAAACTCGCCTTGTGGCGCATCTACTTGCCACTTTTTAGTTTCTTCTTTTTTTTCTTCTTGTGCATGCGCGACGCCAGTCAACGCAAAAGTAACCGCCAATGCAATTGACGTTTTTAATATCTGTTTCATGTGAAATCCAACATTGTCATTGTTATAGAGACGCATCGATTGAACCAAAAACTAGGGGCAAACACCATACTTCATGCGATAAAGGGGCAAATAAGCGGGCTAAAGGTGATAAAAAACGACATAAATTGATACAAAATTAGTCAGGTTAGTTATCTCAAATACTTATTTTTAACTTCAAAATGTGGTTACCTAGGGTACGAAAATAAACAACAATGTGAATTTGAGTTTAAAATCTTTCAAGGGATTATTTGAATGAAAACGTTAACTAAGCTTGCGCTACTTGGCGCATTAGTCGCACCACTTAGCACGATTAACGCGGCACCGCTTAATGAAGTAATTAAAAGCGAAGTGCGCAGCGATAAAAATAAATCACGCGACGAATATCGTAACCCACAACAGACGTTACACTTTTTCGGTATCGAAAATGACATGACTGTCGTTGAAATTTGGCCAGGCGGCGGTTGGTATACCGAAATTCTAGCGCCTATGCTGGCGGAAAAAGGTCAATTTGTGGCGGCGCATTTCCCTGAAGGCACTGACATCGGGTATTTCAATAAGCATTTACCAAAATTTAAAAGCAAAATTGAAAAAACACCTGAGTTATCTAAAACAAAAATCACTCAGTTCCACCCTAAGTTTTCACCTGAGCTAACGAAAGCGGGCACGGCAGATGCTGTACTTACATTTAGAAACTTGCACAACTTCTATATGGACAGTGACGAAGCTATGCAAAAAACGCTCAATGCCGCATTTAAAGCACTTAAGCCTGGCGGCATTTTAGGTGTTGTTGATCACAAATTACCAGAAAACCTCGATGCCGATAAATTCCGTCCATCAGGTTATGTGAAGCAAAGTATTGTTGAAAAAGCTGCAAAAGCAGCTGGCTTTGAGTTAGTGGCTGTGAGCGAAGTGAACGCAAACCCACTTGATAGTGCACAGCACGATAAAGGCGTATGGTCATTACCACCAACGCTTGCTGGCGGCAAAAAAGACAAAGCCAAATTCCTCGCAATTGGCGAGAGTAATCGTATGACCCTTAAGTTTGTTAAACCTAAAAAACTGTAGTTATTTGGTATAAACAACACCCCCTAGGCTAAATCTCTCTATCGGTTTAGCCTACTTTCATTTACAGCTCTTAGTTATCCATTGAAAATACAATCTAATTTATTGGCGTACGGGCCAAACTAGGTTATATATAGTGCTTTCTATTTATTCAGGATGTATTTGATGGAAATTACCTTATCGCCTGTAGAGGCACGCATTATTGGCTGCATGCTTGAAAAAGAAGTCACCACGCCCGATCAGTACCCCCTTTCACTTAATAGTTTAACCAACGCCTGTAATCAAAAATCTAATCGCGAGCCGGTGATGAGTTTGTCTGAGCTCGAGGTTCAAAACGCGCTCGACGAGCTAGTTGCAAAGCGCTTGGTCACATCAGATGAAGGTTTTTCGGGGCGTGTAAATAAGTACCAGCACCGTTTTTGTAACACTGAATTTGGCAGTTTGAAATTTACTGAACAAGAAAAAGCCATCATTTGCATTACCCTTTTGCGCGGACCGCAAACACCCGGTGAAATTCGCACTCGCTCCAACCGCCTTGCCGAATTCAGTAATGTACAACAAGTTGAAGACGCACTATCTAACTTAATCACCAACGAGCACGTAGTGAAATTAGAACGCGAACCCGGAAAACGCGAATCTCGCTTTGCTAATTTGTTTACCAATGGCGACTATGAAGCCGCTAGCAATGAACAAATTAATAGTGGTGCCCCTAGCGAAAATAATAGTGAAGTGGCACAATTAAGAGCAGAAATAGCCACACTTCGCAGCGAACTTGCTGAAATAAAAGATCACTTAGGCTTATAACTCAATAATTCTTGGAGAAATAAAATGCGTGCTGAAATAATGGCCGAAATGAAAGTACAGCCAACCATCGATGCTCAAGCTGAAATTACACGTCGCGTGTCGTTTATAAAGTCAAAATTGCTTGAGTCGGGCACGCAAAGTTTAGTGTTAGGAATAAGTGGCGGGGTTGATTCATCAACCTGTGGCCGCTTATGCCAACTGGCAATTAACGAGCTAAACCAAGAACACGCAACAACAAACTACCAATTTATTGCCATGCGCTTACCGTATGGTGTGCAAGCAGATGAAGACGAAGCTCAGCTTGCTGTTGACTTTATTCAACCTAACAAGCGTATTACAGTCAATATTAAGCCTGCAGCTGATGGAATGCATGAGCAAGCACTACAAGCAATTTGCGGCGAGTTTGAATTACCAAGCGACAACGCAGTCGATTTTGTTAAAGGGAATGTGAAAGCGCGCCAGCGCATGATCGCCCAGTACGAAATAGCGGGCCTGACGCGTGGATTAGTTGTTGGCACCGACCACAGTGCCGAAAACATTACTGGGTTTTATACAAAATTTGGTGATGGGGCATGCGATTTAGCGCCCCTATTTGGGTTGTCAAAACGCCAAGTGCGCCAACTGGCAAAAGAGCTGGGAGCACCGGAGGTGTTAGTAACAAAAACGCCAACTGCCGATTTAGAAGATAACAAGCCAGGCCTTGCCGATGAAGATGCTCTAGGCTTAAGCTACGACCAAATCGATGACTTTTTAGAAGGCAAACCGGTATCAGAATCAGTCGAACAAAAGTTAATTGCGATTTACCAGCGCACCCAGCACAAGCGTCAACCAATCCCGACTATTTACGATTAGTCGGTATCAATAATACCCTATTAAATGCGCGGCTTAGGCTGCGTTTTTTATTTGTCACTTTTTATTGGTAACTTTTAACTAAGCGATAAAAATAAAAAGCCGCGATATTCGCGGCTTTTAAGTTTCAAAATGAAAAACTAAATTCTTAAGCTTTCATTGCTTTTTCGATTAGCATGTCGATATATGCTTTTTGTGCTTTTGACGCATCAGATGCACCCCAAGCAGCGCTTTTCGCTTTAATATCTTGCAACTGCTTAAACGCAGCCGCTTTTGCTAAGTTGTCATGCTTTGATGGCTTAGTAATGCCAGCCACTTTAATTAAGCCTTTAACATACTCAGTTTGAATGTTGTGGCTCAGCGTGCTCGCATCTTTTGCTTTAACAAAAATTGCATCTGTTAAGTCGTTTAGGTACTCATTTAGCTCGTACTCGTTACCATACATTTGGCTATCTGAAATACGCGTTAGTACTTTTTCATGCAGTAGTTGCTGAAGTACTGACTTTTGCATACCTAAGATCATGCTGTGGAACTTAGGATCTTCGTTTTGGCCATAGTGGTTAAAGCCACGACGCTGGTGCTGCATTTTATCCAAAATTGGCTGCATGCTTTCAAGTGTATTTGGTGCAAATACATTGTTCGCAAGGGTATTCATTGCCGCTTTTTGAATCTTCGCAGGTACTGGCGTATATGGCGTTGAGTCAACACCTACCGCGTTACGCTCAACATAAACACCACCGATTTGACGCGTGATAATGTTTGCCTGAGTACGGTATTCACGGAACAACATGTTAGCTTTTACGAGCAACTGGTGGTATGAATCACCTTCAACTAGTGCATTTTCTTCAAGCTTACCAAATGTGTTATTGATAAGTGCCATACGATCAGCTGCATATGCAACTGGATTAGATGACATATCACCAATCATAATACGTGGGTCAATATGACGACCTGGTGCGCGCATATCGTCAGCATCATTACCAAATTGAAGGCCATGCTCACTTGAGCGCGCTAAAATTGCGTCTAAACGTGCTTGCTCTGCTTTTTTGTCGTTAAGACCTGCTGAGTAACCATATTCAATTGCCCAATCATCATAAGGACCTGGCTTATCTTGGAAGTAGTCACCCTGTTCCATTCCCATTGGTGCAATGTTTGCTGGCGTGTAGTCCATCACAGAACCCGTCAATACGCCTTTTGTTTTGCTCTTGTCGTGAACGTCTTTTTCATTCCACAAGATTGATGCTTTCATGTTGTGGTTTAAGCCAAGGGTGTGGCCCACTTCATGTAAGATCAGCATTTTCAGGCCTTGATCAAGAATTTCTTTCTTTTGAATATCCGTTGTTGCCAGCGAATTAGCCATCATCATACCCTGCTGTAGCTGATGACCTTGGCTACAATGTAGTGGCATTTCACCTTCGTGCGCGTGCTCATCTTCCATTGTCATTGCTGAGCCTTGGCTATATAGGCTATCAAGCATCCAACGGTTTTTCATGAATACATACTCAAGCATGATGTCAGAACCGATGATTTGACCCGTTAGTGGGTTTGCAAGAGATGGACCGTAACCACCAAATGGAGGACGAGGTGACGACGTCCAACGCAGTACGTTGTAGTTTATGTCGCCTGCATCCCAGGTTGCGTCGTCAGGTTGCACTTTAACAACAATCGCGTTTTTAAAACCTGCTTTTTCGAACGAAGAGTTCCAAGCAAGAACACCTTGTCGTACAGTTTCACGCCACTCAACAGGTGTTGTATTTTCAATCCACCATGTGATCGGCTCAACTGGCTCTGAAAGCGCTGCTGTTGGGTCTTTTTTAACTAGGTTCCAACGATTAATGTAGTCGATGTACGGTGTCCAGTCGCTTGACGTCATATCATCAAACTGCTGACCAAAGTAACCAACGCGTGCATCGTCTTTACGCGGCTGATAGTCGTTTTCAGGTAGAGCAATAAACGAGTGCTGTAGCTTTACAGATACACTGCGTGGGTCTGATACCGCTTGGCTACCGCGAACACTTGGGTTTTTGTTAGTTAATACGTAATCAACAACAACGTCTAGGTTATTGTCATAGTTACGGTTTGAAATAATGCGTGACTTTTTGTCGTCAACTTTACCTGGGTTAAAACGCTTGCTTGCATTTTTGTCGCCAGCACGTTTCCACGGAGATACCTTATGTAACGCTTCGCTCTTAAATAGTTTATCAACTTTAAGTGCAATTTTGCCTTCTTCGTCTTTTTCAACTTTTAGGCTAGCAAGAACAGCTTCACTGATGTTAGCGTCGGCTGCACGTGAAATTGCGTTTGATTCGTCAAATTTGTAACGTGGCGTTTTACTAATAATGTCAACGCGGTCAAAATGACGACGAAACTCAATCAGCTTAGTTTCACGGTATGAACCACGAACGTGACCCGCATCAGTTACACCATCAACTGTGTGTGCAAAATATAAGAAAGGTTTATTTAACTGGCTTTCTTCAATCACCATCATGGTTTCGCCAGTTTTTTTATCCGTGTAAAGATCAAACAAGCCTTCAGAGCTGGTTTTTTCTTTTAGCATTTCAGCTAAAGTTTCAGGCTTTTTGTCTTCTTTTTTCTTATCATCTTTGGCAATAGCTTGGCCATTTGCCGCAAAACACAGCGCTAGCGCCAGTGAGAGCGTTTTAAGTTTCATTGTTTTTCCCTTCAAATTGTCGACTAATCGTCGCAGTTAGGCTGCGAAATTAGATTTATTGAAATTTATCACCTTTCGAGTCTACCTTATTGTGTTCACCAATTTGAAATATAAAAAGTAACGAGTTGTAAATTTTTGCCACTGTTTTTCATCAAAAACAACGAGAAAGTGAAAATCGAGCAATTAAAAAGTGCTAACAAACTGCGATTGGTTTACAAACCGTCACATACATAATGTAAATTGGGCTCATTAAGACAGATGCAAAATCATGTATATCGTCAGATATACCAATATTCGAAACTATTGCCTACTTAGATGCGCTAAATTGCAATGTATAACGATAAACAACATAGAGCAGCGAATGAGTGGGGGTTAAGAGAATAGGCAGCGCCGTAAAAAAAGCGCCACCTTGGTTAAGTTTACAGAGAAACTTTAATGGTATTCAGCGAAACGTTTGAAACGAATGTCAAACGACTCATTTAAATTCAATTCAACTAGTTATAAGTTTAGAAGTAATTTGTAAATTCGCAAATTAATTTTATAACAACTCACAAATGAATTCTTTTAGCTAGGCAACAAGCATTTTTTACACTGGATTGGTACACTAAGCGCATATCGTTAAATTTTGGAAAACTACGTGGCCAAACAGCAACTCTCAGCACCAATAGCAGAAAAAAAACAACACCAGCTAACACACCATCAACATACTCGGTGTGATAACTATTATTGGATGCGCGACGACAACCGCCAAGACCCGCAAATTATCAATCATTTAAAAGCGGAAAACGAATACTGTAGCCAAGTACTTGCACCGCAAAAAGAATTGCAAGATACGCTGTTTAATGAACTTAAAGACCGTATTGTAAAAGACGATTCAACCGTTCCAGTTAAAGACGGCTCTTTTTGGTACCACAGCGAAGTAAAAGGCGATGACGAATACGCTAGCTACTATCGCGCCACCAGCTTTAATGGCAACAATAAACAACTTTTGGTTGATGCCAACGAACTCGCAAAAGAACATGAATATTATGAGCTTGGTGAAATTAGCATTAGCTATGACGAACAGCTTATGGCGTATTCAGAAGACTTAGACGGTCGTCGTATTTATACAATTCGCTTTTTTGACCTTGCCAACCAAAGTTACTTTGACGATGTACTTGAAAACACCGAAGGGCAACTAGTTTGGGCCAATGACAATAAAACCTGCTTTTACGTTAAAAAAGACTTAAAAACACTGCTCGGTTATCAAGTATTTCGCCATATTTTAGGGCAACCGCAAAGCGAAGACGTACTCGTATACGAAGAACACGACACCAGCTTTTACATGGGATTAGGCAAAAGCCGCGACGATAGCCTTATTTTTATTGATTTAGAATCAACTGAAACCAGTGACTGCTATGCATTAAATGCCAATACGCCGCTCGAAGAATTTACCCAGTTAGTACCACGCGAAGATAAGCACGAGTTTGATATTGATAAACTCGGTGACGATTATGTCATCACGTCAAACTGGCAAGCAGTTAATTTTAGGGTATTTAAAGCCACTGCAGTAACGATTGGCAATAAAGAGCAATGGCAAGAAATCATTGCGCATCGAGACAATGTACTCATTGAAGGCATTGAATTATTTGACACCTTTAATATTGTGACTGAACGCGAACAGGGCCAGATCCGCTTTGTGATTCATCCGCATCAGGGCGATGCTTTTACCCTTGAATTTAGCGACCCATGCTTTTTTGCAAGCCTTGGCGACAATCCTGAGCACAACACAAATAAAGTTCGTATTTTCTATTCAAGCTTAACGACCCCAAGTTCGCTTTACGAATTTGATATAGCAAGCGGCACTAAAACACAACTCAAGCAAGAGCAAGTGCTGGGTGGTTTTGACGCCAATAATTATGCTTCAGAACGCCTTTTTGTGACGGCTCGCGATGGCATTAAGGTGCCGGTTTCTTTGGTTTACCACAAAGATAAATTTAAAAAAGATGGTACAAATCCGCTCTTTCAGTACGGTTATGGCGCCTACGGCATCACTATCGATCCAAGTTTCTCGGGCACTGCACTCAGTTTGCTCGATAGAGGCTTTGTGTATGCCATTGCACATATTCGCGGCTCAGAAATGCTCGGGCGACATTGGTACGAACAAGGTAAAAAGTCTAACAAGCAAAATACCTTTAATGATTTTGTTGATGTGACAAAGGCACTAACGGATAAAGGTTACGGTGACAAAGACAAAGTATTTGCATCTGGCGGCAGTGCTGGCGGCTTATTGATGGGTGCGGTAGTAAACCAAGCGCCTGAACAATACCGCGCAATTGGCTGCCATGTGCCATTTTTAGATGTACTGACAACAATGCTTGATGAGTCAATCCCACTAACAACCAATGAATATGACGAGTGGGGCAACCCGAATGGTAAAGATGACTACCAAACCATATTAGCGTACTCGCCATACGACAATATAAAAGCACAAAATTACCCGCATATTTTGGTGACTACTGGGTTTCATGATTCGCAAGTACAGTACTGGGAACCCATGAAATGGGTTGCAAAAATGCGTGAATTTAAAACCGATGATAATCTATTGGTCTTCAAAACCGATATGGACTCTGGGCACGGTGGTGCGTCGGGCCGGTTTAAGAGCTTAAAAGAAAAAGCTCTCGAAATCGCATTTTTTGTCTCACTACTTGAAAATTAACTAATAAATATCAATTAGGTGGCTAAATTAAAGCCACCTAAAACACGCTTACAATTGTTAAATTAAAGTAAATTTAATAAAAAAACACTCGCTATTTTGACTATACTTCCCGTATATTGGACGTTATAACAATAAAAACGGATTTATTTTATGAAAAGCCTGAGCTGGCTCCTGTTGTTTTTGAGTGTTTCAGCCTTTGCTAATGACCATACCTGTATTTCGATTGCGCAGGATTTCGCACATATTAGTAAAGCAAAAGACAAAGGCTTGTATCGTCATGCCAACCCTGTAGATGAAAAACAGCGCGCAACATTTAATTATAGCGCTGAGCAAAGCTTTAGCGATTATATTAACTACGCTAAACGCCATATCAACCAGCTAAATCCGTTAGCAAGCATGCCTTGCCCAATACCGAGCAAATTACCGCACCTACAAGGGTCCAATAACACCATAGCCGATGTGATTGCCCCATTTGAACTAAAACGTAGCAACTCCAAAAAAGTTGTACTGATGATCCACGGCTTAACAGATTCCCCCTACTCGTTCCATGATTTAGCAAACGACTTTTATCGCCGCAACTTTTCAGTCAGAACCTTGTTATTACCAGGCCACGGTACAGCTGCAAACGAGCTCATGGAGGTAACCTACCAAGACTGGCAACAAGCAGCAAACTATGCAATTGAGCGCAGTATCGCCGATTTTGATGAGGTTTATTTAGCAGGGTTTTCAACTGGAGGCGCACTGCTCCTCGACAACCTAATGTATAAATCAAGCGTGAGCGAAAAGATAAAGGGCCTATTACTTTGGTCTCCTGCCTCAAAAGCAAAAAGCAGCTTAGCTTGGTTAGCTGGTCTGGTTGATTACGTGCCATTTGTTGATTGGATTGATAAATCGGCCGATATTGATTTTGCCAAGTACGAGTCGTTCCCATATAACGCAGGTGCACAAGTACACGCACTGATGAACAGACTGAATGTTAAAAAACACCGTAAAAAGCTTAAGTCACACCCTATTCCGCTGTTTGTTGTAGCGCCAGAGCAAGACCAAACCATAGCCACCGACGCCACCTTAACCTTACTTAATTTTTGGCAGCAAAATAATAGCGCCAAAACACATCTAGTTTACTATGGTGAGCGAACCACACTAACGGCAAAACTTGGCGACAATATGTCACTTTACTTACCGCAATGCGGCGGCAATGGCTGTTTACAATCGCCGATCATGGCACATACCGCAGTGACTAATGCGCCACATAACCCACATTATGGACGCCATGGTTCATACCGTAATTGTGAGCACTATATTGGTGATGAAAAACGCTTTAATGAGTGTAAAACCAAAGATAATGTGCCAGCGAGCGAAATTACTGAAAACGCCCTTGCACAAAACACAATAAAACGCCTAACCTACAATCCGTACTATAAGAATATGCTAATTCAGTTAGATGCTTTTTTAGAGTTATAGTGATTACACCTTTTATTGTAAAATACGCAATAAATTGATATTTCTCAATTAATTTCTGGCGATTTTGAACGGTTAAACATATATTCATTAAAGGTATACCTCTACGATGAATACATGCAAGATTCTAAAGCAACAAAAGAATGGTGGCGCAGCTTTATTGAAGTTGACGGCCTACATAGCGCAGAACGTAAACGTCGCTCGTTTTCATTACTGGCAATGTCGGCGATTGCGATTGTTGTTTTTTCAGTACTGCTAATTACGAACTACCAAGTTTATTCAAATACGCTTTCAATTACCCTATTTTGCGGTTTAGTGGCCGTAATTATTAATGCCTATATATATTTACAAACAAAACAGTTACGCGGTGCCGGTATTGGCGTGGCGCTTATTATTTTGATCTTGTGTTCATTACTTGTATATACAGGCGGAAAAGACAACACAGCCCTTTACTGGATCATGTTTTATCCCGTTGTATCTTATACCATGCTCGGTACCCGCATTGGCACCACACTCAGCATTGCCATGCTGATCGTCAGTACATTTTTTCTTTATAATCCCGAGTTAATTCAAGCTAATTATGGCGATACTGAAAAAAGCCGTTTTTTGTCAGGCCTTATGTTAGTAATTACGTTTTCATTTATTAGTGAGTATTTTCGTGATCGCAGCCATCAAATTATTACCAACATCACCTTTAATCAAAAACAAAAAGCGAATACAGATACACTAACCGGCCTACCAAATAGGCGCTTTATTGATACCATATTTATTCCAAAGGTACAGCAAAGCAGCGACGCCTTTATTCCGCTTTCAATTGTATTAATGGATATAGATAAATTTAAAAATATTAACGATACATACGGCCACGATGTTGGCGACAAAGCCTTAATGCACATCGCAAAGCTTATGCAACATCAACTACGCTATTCAGATATTTTTGCACGTTTTGGTGGCGAGGAATTTATTGCCTTATTGCCCCATGCATCAGTTAGGCAAGGAGAACAAATTGCCGAAAAACTACGCCGCTGCCTAGAGCAACATCCGTTACATTTAGAAGATGGCCGCGAAATTCAAATGACATCAAGCTTTGGTGTAGCCGAAATTAAAAACGTAAATAGTTTTGATCTCACTATAAAAGCGGCCGACGAAGCCTTATACCAGGCTAAGAATCAAGGCCGCAACCGAGTAGTATGCGGCTAAAGTGATGTTGCGCAATCACAACACATTTTTAGTGTACGTTATACACAGCGAGTTGTTCTTTAATGTAGTCGAGCGCGCCTTCGGGCATGGTAGCGCGAGATAAATAACTTTGCGCCCCTTTTTCAGTTTGTAAAATAATGCCTTTATCAGTTTCAATAATTTTACCTACATGCTCCCACAATAAAGTAGATTCAGTATACGGGTTTTTGCTGTGCACGCCGTCTTCGTTTAGCGTTATGGTCACTTGGCTGTTTGACGCTCGGCTCCACATTTGCCGTGTTAACCACCAAGGTCGACGGTAATAAAAACTAACAAACTCTAAAATGCCAAGCCCCACCATGATATAAGGCGCAACTCCGCCGATTTCGGTAAACAAAATTAACCCCATACCAATACCAATAAAACTACCGGCAAAGCCATACTTAGGTTTTTGATGCCTGCTAAACGGCAATGACTCATCAAAACATTCAGCCAAATGTTCACGTGTTAATTTAAATTCAAAACTGATCGCCATAACATTCTTCACAAAACAAAGTCGCGCAAAGTGTAACACACCGCACTGTTATTTTTATATTTCTGCTATGAACCTGAAACATCAATTTTTGTAGCGTAAAGATTTACACCAACCACTACCAATTTCTTTTATATCAAAACGTTAGCAGCAATAAGTACCTCAAACCATTAAAGCGATTTATCGTGTTACAAATTTTTGCTTTTGTTTGTTTTAGTTCTACTTTATTTTATACAAGCAATTGCGCAATTACTTGTATTTATTTTTAAGCATTACTTATTTTATTTGCAGAGGCCGAGTGATATGTCTAAAGAGTCGACTTTCAGTAAACAGTTAGCATCGAATTATGCATTTATGGCGAAATCGGTTTTTGATTTGCATTGTTTAATCCAAGCGCAATCTGACGCGCTTTACGATGATAAAGAAATGGAGTTCCCAGTTTGGGCATCATCTACACTCTATTTTTTAACGAATACGCCGCATGCCTCAATTACCGATATTTCAAATGCGTTAAATTTGTCACACCAGCTCACGTCGCAACGTATCAAAACGCTACTTTCACTTGAGCTTATTGAAGGTGTAAAAGATGCCAAGGATAGACGAAAAACCCTGTACCACTTAACACCTAAAGGGCAAAGCAAAGCACAAATTCTCGAATTATATTGTGTTGATGCTGCGCACGCGTTTAAAGATTTATCCAACGAAATAGGTGTTGATATTCAACAAGTATTAAACCAAGCAATGAATGCATTGCAACGCAAATCGTTTGGTGAACGTTTTCCGCAGCGCGAATTAACCTATAGCCAACAAATTGCCACTTACCAGAGCGAGGAAAACGAATAATGAATACAAAAACAGAAAGCTATATCACCATAGCAACCTTTATTGGCTTTGTAATTACGTTTTACTTAGTAGGCTATTGGTTGATTTTTAGAATGGGGCAAGCAACACCGCTTATGCTCTCGGTTGGTGCAGCAACACTCGCTACATGCCTTGTAAGGAAAAAAAGCTTGGCCAACCTTGGTTGGCAATGGGGTAACTCAAAATACCAGCTACATAGTTATTTAATACCTTTGGCCATCACTCTTATTGCGTACATTATTATTTGGACTTTTGGTGGCGGTGAATTTTACAATGCTGAATTTTTAGCCGACAAAAAACAGAGCTATAACCTAGCTGATTGGAATGATGCGAGCATTTTAGTTTTTCATATTTTGCTGGTCGCAATTATCAACTTTTTAGTATCACTGCCCTCTATTTTAGGCGAGGAGCTGGGTTGGCGCGGTTTACTTGTACCTGAACTTTCTAAAGTCACATCATTTACCGGTATTGCGTTAATCAGCGGCGTATTATGGTCGGCGTTTCATTGGCCGCTCATAATAATGGGCCTATACGGAAATGACGAAACCTCGCTCTTTTTCCAACTTTTTTTCTTCACTTTATTTATTACAGCGACAGGCACAATCATGGCGTACTATCGACTAAAAACAGGCAGTGTGTGGACTGCTGTAATTTACCATGGTGCGTCAAATATTTTTATTCAAAAAGTATTTACCCCAATTACCACTACAAATGCCAATTCAAGCATTTACATGGATGAATTTGGCATTGTTTTAGCGCTTGTTGCCACATTAGTTGCGCTCTTTTACTGGAAAAAAGGAGTCACTGAGTTTTCGGCCACAAACAAGCCTTAATCACACTTTACGCGCAACTACGACGGCATGTGGTTGCGCGAAATTAAGCTTAAACCTACTAAAAAAGCGGTTTTGATAAGTACTCACCGCCCCTCTCTTCACTAAAATCATAAAAAACACACCAGGCTAAACACGCTATTCACAGCGCAAAAAGGCCGTAAATCAGGCGATTTTTTAAAAAATACGTTCTATTGGGCCCATTTGAACGCTTTATTTAGTGAATTGATAAAAAATACCAACCTCAATATTGCACAAGGTGATTGTAAATATAACAAGAGGTCACATTATGAAATTGCTTATAAAATTCGTTTTAATTATTGCGGTACTACTTATTAGCGTTGGTTGTTCACTGTTAAATAGTAAGCCAAATGGCACACTCAACGCCGCACCTAATTACTACAATTATCTACAGCCGAGTTTTGAAAATTATTTAACGGTGACCGAACAATGGCTGCGCAAAAACAGAACCTATATTTCAGACGATCCTGAAAAAGAAATTGCCATGAATATGCCATTTGCACTGGGTAGTAAAAAGCATAGCGACAAAGCTATTTTACTTGTGCACGGCCTTGGAGATTCACCTTATAGCTTTTTTGACATTGCCCGTACACTACAAAGCCAAGGCTTTTATGTGCAATCCTTGTTACTGCCCGGTCACGGCAGCAAACCACAAGACTTAATGTTACCCACTTATACCGATTGGCAAGGGTTTGTTGATCACTACGCTAACTTACTAAAAAAAGACTTTAGCAATGTTTGGTTAGGCGGTTTTTCTACCGGTGGTAATTTAGTCACCATTCATGCGATTGAAAATAACAATATAGATGGCCTGATGCTATTTGCTCCGGGTTTTCAATCAAACGTTCCCTTTATTGAAAAGTTTGCGCGGGTGGCATCTATTTTTATTGATGGTTATGACCGCAATGAAACAAACCTTGCAAAGTACACTTCGGCGACGATTCAAGGTGCAATCGCATACAGTGACAGCGCCGAAAAACTCAGAAAGCACCTCAATAACACCACAGTCACTATTCCAACCTTATTAGTAATGAGCGAGTTTGACAGCGCCGTTGACTCACATGCAGTAACAGACCTGTATTTAAACAACTTTGATCACCCCAAAAACCAATTGATTTGGTACGGCAATGCCACAGCTTCCACCGAAAGTCATAAGCACGCCACTGAACACAAAAGCTCTGAGCACAAAAAAAACATACAAACCTACTCAATGGCGTTAGCACACCAGCGAATTAGCACAGCCTCACATGTGAGTTCATTGTTTTCACCTACCAACTCCTACTACGGCGCAACAGGTGAGCGTAGATTATGTAAAACCAATTATAAGCACGGCACCTTAAAACGCTGTAAGCACAATGACACCCTATGGTACGCCGCTTGGGGCTATCAAGAAGAAGGCAAAAAGCACACCCGCCTAACCTGGAACCCGTATTACCCAGAACTCGAAAAAACTATGTTTACGATTGCCAACTAATACTCCCCCAACATTAATCGATGCAATTGTGCGCCTTAGTTGGGACTAATAAACACTAACTGAAAACCAAACCTTAATTGGTAACCATGTTCAACTTAGAAGTGTGGATAGCTTTTAAAATCGAGTGTAGAGGACCATCCATAATATTAAACGGTACTGCAATCACGAATTAATAAGAAAAGATATATAAGCTTTAGCCTTGGCAACAATACAATCAAACTTAACCAAACGTTTATTATTTAATTAATTGCACTACACCAGCGATATAATATAACATATCACAAAGTACTGAGATAAACGACGTTAATTCGGTCACTTTTCATTTTTGTTATTACCAAAAAATAAGAGAATATTAATGCAAGAAGAAATAATTGCGGCCTCCTCGCTATGCGTTCGTCTTAACAATCAGACAATTCTAGATAATGTAAATTTTAACGTTGCTAAGGGTGAAATATTTGCACTACTCGGTGGTAACGGCGCAGGTAAGTCAACAACACTAAAAACACTGTTAGGTATTGTACCCCCGTCAGAAGGAAGTGCAGCGGTGATGAACAAATCAGTAAAAACAGATATTGATTTCATTCGAAGTAAAGTGGCTTACCTTCCGGAATCCGTGATGCTATATGGGCATTTAACAGGTGTTGAGAATATAGAGTATTTTTTATCACTTGCAGACATTACTTGCAGTGAATCTGATATTGAACGAGCACTTGTTCGAGTTGCGTTGCAAGAAAAAGCCTGGCGCCAACCTATGTCTAACTATTCAAAAGGTATGCGCCAAAAAGCAGCGATTGCACTCGCCCTACTAAGAGATGCCCCCATTTTGTTCCTAGATGAGCCAACCTCCGGTCTTGATCCGAACGCCATTGATGAATTCAATCAACTCATTGCTACATTAGCCGCTGAAGGCACAACTGTATTTATGGTAACTCACGATGTATATGGCGCATGCCAAATAGCACACCGTATAGGGCTACTAGATCACGGCAAGGTTGTAGGTATGTTTGAGCGCGGCGATCAATCACACATCAATACAGAAGAAGTACATTCGGCATTTTCTAAGAGAAATAAACGATGAAGGCAATCACTAAAGTAGCTCGTGACGAATGGCGCTTTTGGCACCGTACTAAACTCGCCGCAACTATAATTGTTATTGGCACCATATTAACAATTGCTTCGGCAGTAATTAATACCATAAAAATGCAAGAAGCCATGCATGAACGCCAGCACTTGCAACAGTCATCAGAGGCTCAATTCCTCGACCAGCCCGATCGACATCCCCATCGAATGGTACATTACGGTCATTATGTTTTTCGCACACCTTCAACACTAAGTATTATTGAACCTGGGGTAGACGCCTTTACGGGAACAGCCGTCTTTCTTGAAGGACATAGACAAAATAGCGCGATGTTTGCCGAGCAGCGTCAAGCATCAGGCATGACACGTTTTAGTAGTTTGACGCCTAGCTTTTTACTGCAAGTACTTGTGCCACTTTTCATTATTTTGATCGGCTATGGCAGTGTCACCAGAGAAAAAGAGGCTGGCACTATAAATATTATGGTCACACAAGGGTTTAATGTGTGGTACCTAATACTTGGCAAATACATAGCATTAGTCGCATGCGCTTTATTAATGTTACTACCATTAATCGTTGCCGCAATTTGGGCGACATTTAACGGTGAATCAGCTTTAATTACGAGCAGTTTTGTAAGTGGCTATATATTTTACATTTTGGTTTGGAGTGGCATTGTTTTAGCCGTTTCAACATTAAGTAGCAAAAATAGCACAAGCTTTGCAAGTTTAGTTGCTATCTGGATAATGCTCTGTATTTTAATCCCGCGTATAGGCAGCTCCAGTGCCGCAGCATTAGCACCAACCGCTGGTAAATTAGAAGCTGATTTTTCAGTATTGGAAGAGCTACGCAAACTTGGTGACGGCCATAATGCAACCGACCCCGCATTTGAACAACTCAAAAAGAACTTATTGGTCAAATATAATGTCGACAGCGTAGAAGACTTGCCGATAAATTTCCGAGGTACTGTTGCGCAATACTCAGAAGAAAAGCTCACTATAGTGCTTAACCAGTTTGCTGAAAAGCGAATGATAGAAGAGTTGTCGCAAGCAAAAATAGCCCGCCAGCTTGGGTGGTTGACCCCTACCACTGCATTACGCTCATTTTCAATGACGGTGTCAGGTACAAGTTTAGAAACCCATCATCGCTTTCTTCGTGAAGCTGAGCAGCTGAGGTACGACTTTGTTCAATCACTTAATAATGCACACCAAAACATTCTTAGCTATCAGGCCGATATTAATCGCCACAAAGATAATGCTGCAGCGAGAGTTAGTGCAGACAACTGGCAAGTACTGTCGTCATTTTCATTCAAACCTGACACAGCCCAAACCCGATTGACACGTAGTTTAGTGTACGGGGGACAATTACTTTTTTGGTTAGTTGTCGTGCTGGTTGTCTTGCGATTTGCAGTTAGGAGAGTTCGTTAATGTCGCTATTTTCAAATCTACACAGAGAAACTAAGTTCCTTGCCAAACAACGTAATTTACAGCTCCTCTTTGCAACTATATTTGTATTATCGTGTTTTGCTGTTTGGTCAGGTATAAGTGAAACTACCAGTCAGATAACCACAATTGAGCGTCTTATCGAAAAAGATACCATTGATCGTGAGGGCGTTCTAGCAAAGCAATCAGACTACGGTTCTGCAGCATATTATAGCTTTCACTTAACCTACTCCTCACCATCAAATATGGCGTTTGCTGCTATAGGTCAACGAGACATCTACCCATGGAAACATCGTATTCGCATGCTCGCTATAGAGGGACAAATCTACGAAACTGATGCCGACAATCCAGAACTCTCTTTTTTAGGCAGGTTTGACTTTGCTTTTCTTGTCAGTGTATTACTGCCATTATTCGTAATCCTATTGCTACATGATATTCGCTCTGTTGAACGCGAAGCGGGTCGCTATGATTTATTGGTCACGACTTCGAAAAGGCAACAGCGCCTGTGGTTTTCAAGAGCAATTGTAATGTGTAGCGCACTAAGTATTGCTTTAATATTACCGTTTATTGCCGGCGCTTTATATACACAAGCCTCACTAGCCACTACCGGTCTAATGCTACTCGTTGTATTAGGCCACATTACAATATGGATGACACTGACGCTCACCTTTACTGCCAGCAAAGCGGCGGTAAAACAAAGTTCAGCCAAAATAGCTTCAATGCTGCTGGCTGTATGGCTTGCGGTTGCAGTACTAGTGCCCGTTATCAGTAATATTGCGATTGAAAAAATGGTAACAAGCCCGAAAGGGGGCGACATCCTTCTAACACAGCGAGAAGCCGTAAATGATGCATGGGATTTACCCTACTCAGCTACTTGGGATGAATTTTTAAGTACTCACCCACAGTGGAAAAATGGCATAGATATGGGCCCAACATTCGAATGGAAATGGTACTACGCCTTTCAACAAGTTGGCGATCAAAAAGCCAGCAAACTTTCAAACGCTTATCGTGAAGCTACCTTGAAAAAAGACAAGTTAGCGAGCCATTTTGCATGGCTGTCACCGCCGATGTTAACGCAAAGGTTGATGTCTTCCATAGCACAAACAGACACATACGCAGCTATGCGATACGAGCAAAACATACGTAATTACCACAAAGAATTACGCGAATTTTACTATCCGCTGTTTTTTACAGAAAACACATTCAATTTAGACAAAATGTCTGAACTACCTAAATTTTCAGACCATAAAGAAAAATCAAAAGGGTAACAGTTAAAATGAAAAGTCATATATTTAAGCGACCACTAAAGTACTTAAGTATTTGCATAAGCGCGGCACTTACATTACCAGTGATTGCCAACGCAAATGATACAAGCTCATCGGTAAAAAAAGATATAGAAACTATTGAAGTGAAGTGGTTACGTCAAGCATATCGAGGTAATGTACAAGCTCTAGATCTACCTCAGTCTGTATCCAAAATACCCTACAAAAAACTTGAACTGACCGGCACCACTAGCTTGCAAAACTCACTTGAGTTTGTCAGCGGTGTAACTAGACAAAATGACTTTGGCGGCCTTTGGGATATGTTCGCTATTCGAGGTTTTGCTGGTGACGAAAACTTACCTTCAGCCTACCTAATTAACGGTTTTAGCGCAGGCCGTGGGTTTAGTGGCAACCGTGATGTTTCAAATGTTGAAGTTATAGAAGTGCTTAAAGGTCCTAGTTCAGCATTATATGGCCGAGGCGAACCTGGCGGTACCGTTAACATAACAACAAAAAAGCCACAATTTGACGAACAAGGTTATTTAAAGTTAACCGGCGGTAGCTTCAACACCTACCGTGCGGAAGGTGATTATACAAATGCATTATCGGACGATCTCGCATTTAGGCTAAACGGTGCGTACGAAGACGCCGAAAGTTACCGTGATACTGTAGAAAAAAAGAAAGCTGTATTAACCCCCTCTTTTTTGTACCAGCTGAACGGCAACACTGTACTGAGTTACGAGTTAGAATATCTTGACCAAGAAGCAGATATGGATCGCGGTATCATGTACGTTAAAGAAAAGCCATTTTCTAGCTCTAATTTTTACGGTGAACCTGCTGATGACCCAGTTAAAATAGAGGCTATTGGACATCAATTAGAAATTCAGCATGACCTGTCAAGTGGATGGTATTTCAATGCGGGCCTAAGTTACCGCGAGTCTTCATTTGAAGGCAGTGTATCAGAGCCGCGTTGGTATGATGCTGATAATAACTACATTGTTCGACAGCGCCGTTATCGCGATTTTGATGCAGAAGATTTGTCTGCTCGTTTTGAATTTAGTGGCGCAATAAACCTATTTGGTTTTACACATAATTTATTAATGGGAGCTGACACCTACGAGTATGAATTGGAAAGGTTAATTTTGCGCTACCGTCACTCTGGTGAACCAGACGATGGACCTGATGCTTTTGCGATCGATTACGATAACCCGGTCTACCGTGCCGAACTTCCAGCAATGAAAAACAACACTTCAGATTTGGAAGAACAAAATGGTCGAGGTGTATATATTCAAGATCAAATTGACTTATCCGACAATTGGAAAGCGATGTTAGGTGTGCGCTACGATCACTTCGAACAAGACATTACCTACCGATTGGATAATAACCGAAAAACGAGTTCATCAAAGTCATACATAAATCCTCGTTTTGGTTTAGTTTTCAGCCCATCAGAAGATACTCGTTTTTATGCTAGTTACTCGGAAGGAGCTCGCCCTAACTCAGGCGTTAATGGCAACGGCAATGGTCACAACCCAGAAGAAAGTAAATCTTATGAGATTGGCCTAAAGTGGGACTTAGCTGATTCGAACTTCAGTGGTACGGCTGCGATTTTTAGTACAGAAAAGAAAAATATTCTAGCAAGTAGTCCAAATGGCGACGGTACTACCGAAGCCATTGGTGAAGCGGAAAGTGAAGGATTTGAGCTCGATTTATCGTACGCCTTAACTGAAAATACCGAAATTTCTATGTCATACGCTTATGTTGATGCGCAAAACGCTAAAGAGATCACACTGTGGGATTGGTATGTGATTGACGAAGGCGCTCGCCTCGGTAATGTACCTGAACATAGTGGTAATTTTATGGTACGTCATTTCGCTGAAGTCAATGGCTTTGAAGGCAGTGGCGGCTTTGTTGTTCAGTATGTAGGCTCTCAATTAGGTGACTTCCTTGAGCAAGATTTTAATTTACCCAATTACACATTAGTAAACCTTTTCATGAATGTTGAGCTCACTCATAACATTGATGTTAACTTGAATATCGACAACGTACTCGATGAAGAATACTACGCGAATTCATATTTTGAAGCTTGGACAATGCCGGGCGCACCGCGGTCATTTAAAGTCAGTGTGAAATATTCATTTTAATTGACCAATCGTAAATAATTAATATGGTGCCAACAAAAAACCCAAACAAATTGTTTGGGTTTTTTATTTTAATTTGAAGAGCTTTCCTTAAACCACGTACACTATATGTGATCGGCAGCGAACTTGAAGCTACCAAAGTCAGCCCAGTGTTACATTAAAAATACCAGCACAAGTCGTATTTAATCTTATTGAATCAATACACTATGTACAAACAATTCAAACTGATATAAAAATAGAGCTCTTGCTTTTAATGGACTATTAACATGCAACCGAACGCTGAAACTTATAACCCCGATCCGACTTATTTACGAGAACTACTTACACGGGCAGATATCACCCAACGCGGTGCTGCAAAAGTTATCGGGATATCTGAGCGCTCTTTTAGAGATTATTTAAATAGCAATACTAAAAGCAAAGCGCCGTACCCGGTACAATTTGATTTAGAGATGTTAGCAGCAAAAAACCACAAAGTAGAAGAGTTATAGCACCTTGAATAATGCAAAAAACGCCAAGTATATTGGCACGTTAATCGGCGTAGTGTACGGACTCGCGATCAGGCTACTGTGGGAAGTGGATGCGCTTCAAGCGATAGGCGGACTGGTAACCATTTCATTTATGTTTATTATGCCGTTTGCTATTGGTTTTATGCGTATCCATTTTGAATCTAAGTTAAACACAGAGCTTAGTGTAAGAAAAATGGTTACGCTGCCATGGCAACCCATTTTATTTTTTATTTTAGCAACGGCAATCACCCTATTGGAAGGCAGTATTTGCATCATTATGGCATTACCTGCCTTTATGTTTTTTGCCAGTGTTGGTGGGGTTACTGCAGGATGCTTAAGCCGCTTTTACGCAAAAAGGCGCAATGCAACATTAATGTCGGTTGCCTTATTTCCGATGTTAATAGCACCGATTGAAATCAACTACCTGTCACTCTCAAACACCTATACGGTAGAAAACAAAATAACCATAGCTGCGTCACCCGATGTTGTGTGGGCTCAACTTGGGCAAGTGTCATACATCGCACCAGAAGAACTCGACATATCGCTAACCTCACTTATTGGCGTGCCAAAGCCTATTAAAGCCAGCATGAATGCAAATGGCGTTGGCGCAGTCAGAACAAGTGAGTGGGAAAAAGGCGTTATATTTAAAGAAGTCATTACTGCATGGCAACCAAACCAAAAAATGACGTATAAGTTCGATATTGATCCTGATGCTATTCCAGATAATGCATTAGACAAACACGTAAAACTAGGTGGTGAATATTTTTCGCCATTACACGGCGGATACACCCTTTCGCAAGATGGCGCAGGCGATACAGTATTAACCTTAAAAACCACACTGGCCGACAATACCAATTTTGGTATTTACTCACGCATTTGGGGCGAATTAATTTTTAGAGACTTTCATAACTCGTTATTGAAGCTAATGAAGTCAAGAGCAGAGGGCGTGGCGGAGTTAACGGTTAAACGCGGACATTCTTTAAAATAATTAATCTAATAGTTATGGTTTTTTATTTTACTTACGTAGCTATTATTACATTTTACAGTGTTATGTACTTTAGCAGGAATATGTTAAGCGTCGATAACAGGCGCTCTCCATCTCTTTGTACTTAATGAGATATCATAGTTGCAGCATGAGTCAAATAATTAAAACTATCTGCTATGGAAGTCGATAAATGAATCAAGACATTACTCAAGCAATCATAGATTGGCAAAACGGTAACAACAGCGCACAAGAAAACCTCTATTTGTTGATTTACGATCACTTGCGCAAGCTTGCTTCCCAGCATAAAGCGAAAATCACAAACAAGTTTGGCGAACAAGGGATGCAAGCCCATATAAACTCAACAACAGCTCTTGTGCACGATATCTATGTAAAACTTGCGCAAGGTAATCCTGAACATTATAAAAATCGAAAAGAATTCTTTTTAATGATTTCGCGATCGATTCACAACATACTGGTGGATCAAGCCCGCAAAAACAATGCAAAAAAAAGACAAGTAGAACTACTCACGATTCAAGATGAAACCGACAACCGTTTGTTTTACGAAACATTAGAAAAAAACCAAGAGCTAATCGACTTATCTAACGCACTTAGCGATATGGAGGCTCAGTATCCTCGCCAAGCGCAGGCCATGCAATTAAAATATTTTGGTGGCCTTCTCACTAAAGAAATATCAGACTTACTAACGGTGAGTTTATCCAGTGTCGAGAAAGACCTTGCGTTTGCCAAATCATGGTTAAAAATGAGGTTAGCATCTTGAACCGATTAGTACTTTCCACTGACTGGCAAGGGCAAATATTTAAATTCTATTGGCGTACTCAATGGCGCCAGCTTAAAGTGAATGTTAATGGCAAAAGCATAACTATAAACACTTGGTTCGTTCGAAAAAATAAACCACTAACAGTACAGTTTGACGAATTAAATATGAGTATCGAGTTTAAAAAGCTAGCCTCAAAAAAAATAGCGCTTATTGTATTAAAAGTTGGCGGGGTTATTCTAAAGGTTCAGGCTATTGCCCTACGCACAGGAGCTAAAATATCAATGTCATCAATTCATTACTCACAATTAGCGAAATAATTTGTTATTACTCTTAGAGTTAAGTATTGTTAATGACACCCTCTTAATTCCTAGCATACGGAATAACAGAAACTGAACGGCGCATAGTTCAGGTGCGGGTGAAACCAATAATAATAGCAGCGCACGACTAGAAATGGATTTTGGATATATGCAGCAGCAAAGTCTGTATCATCATTTTGAACAGTTAATTGAATTACCTTCATCAAGTTTTCAAGACTATTGCAACCAGCACGTCAATTGCCCTCAGCAACAGGAAGAATTAAAACAATTAATTTTTTACCATAACGAATACCAAGCTACAACCGAATGGCATGACTTGATTGCAACCCAAGTACAAGAGGTAATTGGTGATCAACATATTGATGACTTAATTGGTACAGTGCTCGGTCCATACAAGTTAGTAACTGAAATAGGAAAAGGCGGTATGGGAGTTGTATTCCTAGCCGAACGCATTGACGGTAAAATGGATCAACAAGTTGCCATCAAGTTCCTATACCCTTCAGTTGTGCACCTCGTCGGTTCAGACGTAGGCTATAACCAAGCGCAAATTCTAGCCAAGCTAAATCACCCCAACATCACCTCGGTGTTGGATGCTGGAAAAACCGATACGGGTTTATACTACGTAGTAATGGAATATGTACAAGGCGAACCTATTGATAAATACTGTCAGAATAATCGCTTAAGTTTTGAGGAGCGTTTACAACTTTTTTTAACTGTTTGTGACGCAATTAGCAAAACCCATGTCATCAATATCGCTCATACAGATATCAAACCCAGCAATATATTGGTATCTAACGATGGTTTGGTGAAAGTGCTTGATTTTGATATTGCAAAGGCAACTGATAACGTTCAAGAAGCAACGAGAAATAAGGGTGCAGTAAAACGATACCTTCGAGCTTTGAGTATTAACTTCGCTTCACCAGAGCAATTAAAAGGAGATGAAATCACCCTTGCTACTGACCAATATTCCTTAGCTGTATTGCTCTATGTGTTATTAACTGAAAACGTGCCTTTTCTTCACAAGACAGAACCAAATAAGCAAGAACGCATTGATATCATTGTTGAAGCAATCTACCAAGGCAATAAACAACCTCTTTTGCTCAACAATAAAATGCTACAGCTCACCAAAATTGAGCGATATTTATATCAAAATGATTTAAATCAAATCATCAACAAAGCTATGCACCCAGATGTCAATCTACGATATCAGTCAGTGCAAGCGTTTAAATCAGATATCCATCGCGCACTTGAAAACCACGCCATTAGTGCACAAAAAAATAAGCCCTTTACTCGTTTAACTAAATGGCTCTATCGCAAACCAGCCTTTGCCGCGCTTTATATTATTTTACTAACGGGTGGTGGTGCCTTAGCCTATCAAAATATGGCACTCGAACAAGAGCGTAATAACGCGATATTTGCACAGCAGTTAGCTGAAAAGGAAAAACAAAATGCTGAGCAAGTATCAACACAACTTGCTAATATTTTTAGTCAGGTAGACCCACGAAAGGCTTTAAAGAAAGAGTTAACTGCAAGCGACTTATTATCTCAAGGATATCATGGCATTCAAAATGCAAAAGGGTTGTCAGATGAAACTCGTTATCAATTAATCAGTGTATTGGTAGAAAGCTTGTATGGTATTGGCGATTTTCAACAAATTATTAATATTGCAGAACCTTTATTACAAAAAGCGACCTTTTATCAATTAGATTTACAAAACAATAAATTATTGCTTAGCCACATACTAGAAAGCTATAAATATACTCGTAATGAAGATGGTGCGGACAAATTTTTGTCATCATTATTTCCAAACTATAGGTTAGGCTTAGTACAAAATCGTACAGTAAGAGAGCTATCCCAAAATGAGATTCAAAGATTACTACTGCTTCTTAATTTCCCAGACCTCTTCACAAGAAAATTGGGCGATAATGGTTTAGCACTATGGCAAGCTAATTTAGATAAGCTGTCAATATTGTCAAAGGCAGGAAATTTAACGGCAGAACAAGAGACTAGCTACTTATACAATAAACTTGTATATATCAATCAAAATCTGATCAGGTCGAGGTCGCTGGGTTATTATAAGCGTGAAGAACATCTTCGAGAAGGTATTGTTATAGCCAATAGCCTACTCGAAAAACTCGAACCATTCGATGTTAGGCGTTCTGTTGTTGTGACTGAACTAGCAACTGCCGCAGATACTTTAGGTATTGCAGGTGGTTATACTGAAAAAATGGAGGCTTTATATAAAAAATTTGCGACTCATTATGGTACTAAGCATCTTTTTACCAATAGAGTATTGCATAAGCTAGTGTTTGTAACAGGTGTAGAACGTAAATGGCAAAAAAATGCCGAATATGCTTTGAGGGAAAACCAAATAATTAAAGAGCACTTTGGTGAGAATGATGACTATTTAAGATCGCTAGAGTATGTTGCTTGGGCTTACCTTGTAAATGGAAATGCTAAATTAGCTAAACGTTATTATGATGAGCTTGAATCGTCGATTTACCGGCAGATAGCAAGTAACAGTGAAAATAGTCGTTTTATTACATTCCAAAATTTAATGGGCATTTTGCTTACCACTTATATTCAACTAAAGGAATTTGATAAAGCCGAACGGGTTAATCAACATTACCAGCGCCTATTAAATCATCACCCTGATAATGAAAAAGCCATTAAAAAAGAGTTCGACCTGAATGACATCAATATTGCGATGGGGATCTTGAATAAAAACCCACAGTCAACGGTAACGTACTTGGAAGATAAAATAAAATCGTCATCTGACCTAATAGAGTCACTACCAATTTTGATTCAATTTTATTTTCATAATAAGGCTTACAATAAAGTAATAACTCATGGTGAAAACTTACGCACTATTATTTTTGATGGTCGCTATATGTTTTATTATGAAAGCTATTTTCAGTATACAGGGTTTTATCTTGTTGAAGCCTTGGCAAAAGTAGGACGAAGCAAGGAAGCCACTCAATATCTAAAAGAACTCTACCAATATAACTTTCATATAAACCCTTCACCAGAAAGTTATTGGATGCAGAAAGTTCAATCACTTAAAACTACCTATAACTTGAGCTTAGTAAAGTTACCCGACAGCGAGAGCGATGAAGCTAAGCTGGTAGATATTATTAAAGCCTTTAAAAAAGGTTTAGATATCGAATCAGCCGTTAAGTTTTACCAAGATAAACGCAATTATAGCTTTTAGTTAAAAAGTTTTACGGGTAATTTTTTCTATTACGTAGCTATAAATGTAGTACTGAGTAATTCTATGATGCAAACTCAGTAAACTATAAAAGCTTATGGATATGCGTAATAAATTCTTTGTTTTACTATTGCCTTTGTTATTAACTGCTTGCGGCGGAGGCGGTGGCTCAGATTCAGGTGGTTCATCTGTTAAAAATGATACCCCTCCTTCTTTAACCTTAGGAACAGATACATTATCACTGGATGAAAATTCTGAAACAAGCATTTCGATCTCAGCCAGTGATGCCGATGGCGATAACATCACAATATCAACGCAAAGTGATATTACAGAACTAGCACTTAGTAACACTAACAACACATTAACCATTAATGCAGGCGAAGTGTATGGTGAAACGAGCGGCACGATTTCAGTAACAGCCTCAGCAAAGGGTAAAACGGTATCAAAAACAATTTCAATCGTTGTGAATGACACCGATACACCACCAACACTTACATCGCTGAATAATGTAGAACTACAAGAAAGGCAAACAATCAAGGTTGCTATTAGCGCGAGTGATGCCGATGGCGATGAAATTGAGTTAACGGCGAGCAGCGATTCAGAACAGCTTACAGTGAGTAATACAAATTCGGAGTTAAGCATCTCGGTCGGTAGATTAGAAGCAGATCTTGAAACCTCAATTATCCTAACCGCAACAGCCAATGGTAAAACAGTTAAAAAAACGATACAGGTACTTGCGAAGAATTTACCTGATAACCCACCAACACTCGAGCTTGACCCACCATTACTTTCAATAAAAGAAGCAACGAGCGTGACGATCATGATTGTTGCTAATGATATTGACGATGATGAAATGACAATTACTTCAAGCACTAGTTCTGATTTATTAACTGTGAGTAATACAGACACGGAACTAACCGTGACTGCAAGTGAAATTGATAATGAGGTTACCGAAGAAGTGGTTGTTGCTGTTACTGCAAATGGAGTTACAACGTCGAAAAATCTACAAGTCACCATTACCAATAACCAAGCACCGACGATTACCCTAGCAGGTGTTGATGAGCATAATGTCGTGACCATTTATACAGACGAGGCAGTAACGATCCCTGTTATTTTAAATGACGCCGACGGTGACCAAGTCACTTGGGGTCTTGCTGAAGAGTTTAGAAGCTCGTTTGAAGAAGATCACAGTAACAACCCACTGCGCGGCGTAAGAAATTACCATTTTGATACAGAAAACAATGTTATCAACATTGAACTCGATACCGTTCCAGCAGGTAGCGCTCTAAAATACAACACATTTTTGTGGGTCAATGATGGCACTGAAGTCGTGCGGACCGATTTTTATATTCAGGGTGAGAACCGACCTAATGGCGCACCGGTTTTAAGATTTGATGATCAAGTAATTGGAGGACGTGTACCTGTTGATATTGGTAGCACAACCGTTGTTAATTATGAAATTATTGATGACAACCCAGAGGCTATCGAATTTGGTGAATTTGTTATTAGTTCAGGGGACGCCTCTAAATTTATTCTTACCCACAATAAACAAGCCCAAACAATCTCAATAACATATAACGGAACACAAAGTGGCGAAGAACTTGTGTTTGGCTTGCCCTTTACCGACGTAAGTTCAAGCGGCACATTTTTTCTAACCGCAATTTCACGTCCAGCTTGGAGTGAGTGGCACGATTCTATGATGGCCTATGTAACTGAAGGACGCCAAAAGCTGGCAGCGGGTAAAGAGTATGCGCATATTGCGGCGTTTTACGCCGACGTACTCGAAAATACAGGTCTAATAACGGGGTTACAAGCAGAAGAATACCGTAAACGCGCACTCGTTAATGACTCCCACGATCTAGATTTATTCGTTCTTCTGCGTTCTCTCAATGTAATTGAAGAATATGTCACACTCGGCCGATGGGTTGAAGGCGATGAAGTAGCAACAGTTAGCACTGTAGAATATCGCTTTGGTACTTTGTTTTTACATTATGGCAAACAAGCACAAGCCGTGGTCGAAGAGCTAGTGACCAAATCAGGAAACCAGCTTGTTAGCCTGCCATTTATCGATTCAGTGCATAAATATGACGCTGACAATAGCTATTTCAGCCACTTCACCTCTGATGCAACTTATGGCAGCACGGTTGACGGAAAGTGGGTATTCAAAGAAGAGTATCGTTTTTTACAAGCCATTATAGAAAAAACACGTTCAGAAATTACCAACGCGTATGTAGAAGAATAAAGAGGAGGCATTTCAATGATTTGTTATTCAAAAAAACTGCCAAAACAACAGCGTATTTTAAAGGAAAAAGCAATGCTAAAGACACTCGCGGTTACGGTAATGATGGCTTCTACAGCGGTGAACGCGACTGTGAGCAATTTCACGAAACCAAACATTGTCACGCCACATAAAGAGAGCTATTCGTTAATTGTTAAGTTTAAAGATAACGAGATTCATCGTTCGTTATTATCTACTCCAGAAACGACCAAATTACTAAATGACAACACCAAGCAGGGCTTAACACTAGAAACACGCTCAAGCTTGGCTAAAAAATACAATGTGCATACAACAGCCGACAAGGCGTATGGGCTTGAACAGTTAACTAAACTTGGTAATCGCTTTGACGTTGAGTTTAAACATGGCCGTTCTATGGCGTTAAATTATGATGTGATTAATATTTCAGACCTTAATGGCCGTGATGTTCAATCAATTATCGCGCAATTACAAGCAGCTAATGAGATTGAATATGTCATGCTAAATCACATGATGTACCCGCAAACTTTTAATGACCCACTCTATGAGCAACAGAATTACTTCCAACCAAAAAATACGACCAACCCACAGGGGAATTTTTTCGAATATTCAGCGTTAAATGCCGTTAATAACCTAGGGCGCAAAGCTCGCTTGGGAGTTATTGATAGCGGCATTTTACCCCATGAAGACGTACCCGAACACGTTGAAGGATATGACTTTTTGTCATGGAAAAATGGCGACTTGCAGCATGAAAGAGATAGTGACCCAACCGATTTTGTCGATTATGGTAATGGCACAACTTGCTCAAGCCAACATGGCCTAGCAGTAACAAGCAATGCCGCATTTATATCAAATAACGGTATTGGTGGTGTAGGTGTCGTCAAAACAGGAGAAGTAGAGGTAATTCAAGCTCGAGTACTCGATTGTGTAGGCGGTGTTACCTCAGACATTATGGATGCAGTAGCTTGGATGTCGGGTTTGAGTGTACCTGGCGTACCTGATATTACCAACAGAGTGGATGTGATTAATATGTCACTAGGTGGCCCTGCGGTTAGTGGCTGTAGCCAATTTGAACAAGAGATTTTTCAAGCAGCCCGTAACGCTGGCGTGACCGTTGTTGTTGCTGCTGGGAATAATGGAGACTATGCCAGCCTTTTCACCCCAGCAACCTGTAATAACGTAATTACTGTGGGTGCAACAGATAATCAACTTGATGACAGGGCAAGTTTTTCTAATTTCGGCAAGTATGTGGATGTTATGGCGGCCGGAGTATCGATCGTATCTGCATGGAACCCAGAATACCCGAACAAAGCAGGCAATATAGAAGATAAAACTTACTATATGGCATCGGGTACCAGCATGGCGTCACCACTAACTGCAGGACTTGTTGTTAATTTAAAAATGACCCATCCGGAGCTGACACCACCACAAATTGAATCAATTATAAAATCAAGCACGGTTGAGTTCCCTGAAGATACATTGTGTACAAAGTTTGGCTGTGGCGCAGGCGCTTTGCAAGCAAATAAAGCGACGAATGCAATAGACTATGTAACTGCGCTCAGTGATTACAAAAAAGTACATCGCTATGAAGGCTATAACACGCCCGAAGAACAAACCTGGTTAAGCGAAATGGATAAATTTGCAAATACATGCGATTTAGTTAAATTTACTTGGGGCAATTTAGGTTTTGCTCAAGATAATGTCAGCTACAAACTTTACCAATCTGAAAATGGTGGGGAAATGCAGTATGTAGAAACCATTCAGATACCACAAAAAGTTGCTAACTTACCTGAAAATACCGAGTTAGGTGTACAAGCATGTCAGCAAGATGATTGTGGTGAGATATTGACTATGACGGGTTCAGTAACACTGCCCAATTCTTGTTTGTGATAAGTAAAACGGGGCTTTAATCAAAGCCCCAAAATATTTAATTTTCAGATATGCGTTTTAAATAAGTTGTTAAGTAGGTTTTATGGATACACTGTTAAAAGCTCTCAAAAAGATTACAAGAGAAGCCAACCGGTTAGCTGCAGAGTTAGATATATTTTCATTTCTCAATAGCATTTTGGGTAACTACACTATTGGCAAAACGAGTTTTTCGGGCCTAAGTGTACTCATCTTAATCGTATGCGGATCATTAGTGGTAAGTTATTTATATTTCTTAAATAAAACAGTAAAAAAATCGGGTCTAATTGGTTTTATTGGTTATATTTTAATGACTTGCATTATTTTTTCTGCGGCATTTTTTGGCTTAGTTTATTTAGCCGAAATGGATTTGATCCCCACTAGCGATAACGCTGTTTTCATTCTTTTTTCATTTATTTCCTTGCCATTGATTATTCTATTTTCAATTGTTTTATTGGCCCTTCTCCCTAAAAAACAAAGAACAGCTAAAGAGACATATAAATTTGACCCGCAAAAAGATACGCCATGGGTTTCTAGTCAAGGAAGTGTGAACGCTGTACTTGTTGGCTATTTAACCTTAATCGGAGCATGTTGGGGGATCGGAGCGATAGCACTTGATTATTTTCTACTCGAGGTAGGAGCCAATGGTGATTTAAGTAAATGGCATTTTCCGGCGCTTACTATAATTGCGACATCGCTCGCTATTTTTGCAGGGCTCTATTCATACAGCACAAAAACAAGGTTAATCGAAAAACACATCGCAAAGTATAAAGACTCGGAAGTTTTTTATAATGAAAATACAATTGTCGATGCCCCTAATGGTCATCAAGAACTATATGATGTAATTAAAAAGTATGCAATTAATCTGGGCTATGACAAATTAACGCTAAATATTGTTTCACTGGATAATAATTTACATATTGCTATGGAGCGACCCGTATTGTTTTCTACAAAGAGACGCCGGCATTTATATTTGCAAGTCTCTGACGCATTTATCGTGAATTTGACCAATACCGAAAAAGAAAACTTAATAATTCAAACTTTGTCTTATTCGCAAACATCAAATAATTTTAAAAGTGATTTAATTGATTCTTTATGCCTAATTGATTTACTAGATACCTTTATTGATACAGCGAGTAATGCATCAACTGAAATTTCGCAGCGCCAGTATTTAGTAGTAACTAAATATGCAAATGGCAGTAAAGAGTATCGTATCGTAAATGGCAATTTAGGCGTAATAGGGTTGATGCTCTCTATTCCGCTTTTAGCACTTATTATTTCATTAATAGCCATTTTTATTGTATCGATATTAATGAAAGTCGGCCTTGTTATTGGCAGAAAAGAGTACAGCGCTTATTGGTTTAATAAAATAACAGGCAGGCAGTATGAAGATCATGCAAACTTTATTGAAGACTGCAAAAACACCTATCAGCGGTATATGTCGAATGCTTAGGGCACACGCCAAAATTCGAGCACCTAAGAAAGTTCAGTAACGGATTATTTTACATTTTTATAATGCGAAGCTGCTTGTTTAGTCGTGAATACAGGAGGGGAACGTTACCCTCCTGCTCGACATTTATATGCAGGCTTGCGTGGCAGTGAATCTACATTCGGTTTAGCCCCGTGGGTACGGGGAACACTTGATAACACTATTAGTGGTATCGGCTTTGTGCGGTTCAGCCCCGTGGATACGGGGAACACCAAAACAAAAATATCAACTGATTAAGCGAGTAGAATTAATATTTAACTCACGCACCCCTTCCTCAAAACCTACTAACAAGTGCCAACAACCTTTTTATTGGGATTTGGTTATCACCAAAGAGGCGGTATCACTGAGATTTACAGTGGCCATGTTTGTGGCATACTTATAGTTATCTATCGATGCCCGAAAACACATAATGCTGCTGCAATCTATCCAATTATTTCCTGTAAATTTACTTCATATTGCTTTTTTCACATTAACGAGCGTAGGTGCATTGTTGATTTGGCGTTCAAAGGTTTACCGCAGTTTGGCGCTTTTTTTTGTATATCAAGCAATGCTTATGCTGTTTAACTTTTTGGAAGAGACTCGAATTATCAATGTTTCCTATTTGATTACGCCTTCATTAAATTTATTAGTCGGGTCATTAATTTACTTTTTTGTTCGCTCAATCGTGCATGATAAAGAGCTAGTGACTAGACATAAGCTTGCTCACTTAATACCGCTATTTTGTGCGCTACCATTTACTGAGTTTACACAAACGGTTATTGCAGCAGGCTCTGTGAGTCAAATTATCTATTTAGTTCTCTCTTTTCGACTGCTAAATCGTTATCACAAAACGTCAAAATCAGTGAGCGCTGATGCAGAAGCTATGGGGCTAATATGGATAGTAAAAGCGTTAAGTATTTTTACAATTATTGTTGTGACAGATCTAATTCGCTTAAATTTGCAAACAAGTACGCTATTGTCTATTGAGTCGAAAATGGCTTGGTATTTTATCGATACCTTAGTGCTGTTTTGCGTGTCACTGTTTTTACTTGTTAAAGCAGTTAACAAACCACGCTTATTTACAGAAATGGTTCCTTACGAAAAGTTACTGCAAACAACTAAGCCAAAGAACAACCCTGAGGACGTATCAACAGCCCAAGCTTTGTTTAATAGCATAGAGGAAATGATTGTCGCGGAGGAATTATTCAAGCAACAGCGACTAAGTGTGACCGACATAGCTAATACAACAGACTTAAATGTAAAAGACCTGTCTTGGGCTATCAATGTCGGCGCCGCCAAAAACTTTTGCGAGTATATTAATTCGCTAAGAGTGCAATACCTAAAAAATAAAATTGAGCAAGGTATTCCAGAAGGCACCACGCTATTAGACTTGGCGTTTGAATCTGGATTCAGCTCAAAATCAACCTTTAACAGTGTGTTTAAAAAGCAAGTTGGAATAACCCCAAGTCAATTCCTAAACAGCGTTAAACCGTAGTAAAAACAGTCTAACATCCGGATTCTGTACGTTCAAAATCCGGTTTTAGGACGCCACAAGTCTGTCTGACCTCTATATTGCAGTTACTATAATTGCAAATATTGGGAAGACCTCTATGCCTATTAATACGAAACTAAAACACGCATTAATAACTAATGTACTAATGGCTGGTGTTGTACTTGGCATGTGCGCTTGGCAAGTTAATGCACAAGATCAATCCTCTAAAATGACCAACAGTTCGCTTGGTCACTCTTTCTCAGAACGTAAAGTTAACTCTCCGGTTGCTTACTTCGAAAACCGAAATAAAGCATTAAAGTCAGTTCGTGATGAAAACTGGCTGGCAGCTAAACCATTATTACAGTCTTTAACCAATCAATATCCTGATGATGGCGATACGTGGTATATGCGCGCAGTAACCCACTTCCAACTAGGTGAATGGCAAAACGCGATTGAAGCCTATGAAAAAACGTTGGCGCTGGGCACTATTTTGTCGGGCATTCCAAAAGCCTCAGCGCCGTCAAACGACATTATGATAAAAATAGCCGCTGCATATGCCGAATTAGGTAAAACATCAGCCGCAATGCACTGGATCAATCGTAGTCTTGAGGCAAGGTATGATGGAAAACATCAATTAGCTGATAATCAACATTTTAAAAACATAGCAGATTCACCGGCCTTTCAAAAATTGGTTGGCAGCTTTGTGCCTAAAGACTTGTCGAGAGTGCAATCGTGGCGCTTTGATCTTAATTACTTGGTGTCTGAAATTAAACGTTTACACGTGAATATCTATCATTCTGTAACGCAAGAACAGTTTGAAGAAATGGTGGTCAATATCCATAAAAAGATCCCCTCGCTGTCAGACAAAGAAATCGTGTTTGAGTTTATGAAACTCGTTTCCGCATTAGGAAATGGCCATAACTTCATCATTCCAACCTTTAATGATAAAGGCAGTTTCAATCAGCTACCGTTACAGTTTTATAAATTTAGTGACGGACTTTTTATTGTTAACGCGGACAAAGAATATCAATCGCTTATTGGCTATAAAGTTGTCGCTATTGGAAACGCAACAGCTGAACAGGCATTAAAAAAAGTGGAAGTCGTGAACGCCCGCGACAATGAGATGCAACAACTTTGGCTCGGACCACATTACTTAAGTTTGCCTGAAGTTTTAAAGGGCTTAGATATTGTAAAGAATGCGTCAATCGTCCCACTCACACTAGTAAATGGTAAAGGCGAGCAACGCGTTGTAACGCCGTCAATTAGGGCGATGAAATTCAATGGTTTTCCTAAACTTCCGGCATTAGCTGATCACGATGGAATTCATAACCTAAAAATAAACAAACAATACTGGTATCAACACCAGCCAAAGCAAGCGTCACTTTATATTCAATACAATTATGTGCATAGCAATCCTTCGTTTTCATTTGAACAATTTAATCAAAAATTAAGAGAACAAATTACAAAAGCAGATGTTCAGAATATCATTTTAGACATACGCCACAATGCAGGAGGAAACGGCAGTACTTATCCACCAATACTAAAAACGTTAGCTCAGTTTGAAGCGTTGAGACCACAAGGCAAACTGTTTGTCATAGTCGGTAGAAATACCTTCTCGGCAGCACACAATTTATTGTTAGATATCAACCGAATTACAGATGCAATTATCGTGGGAGAACCAAGCGGTTCGAGACCCAACGCGTTAAGTGAAGCCGGCTGGGTTAAACTTCCCTATAGTAAAACCCTTGCCATTATTTCATCTCAGTTTCATCAGGCGTCAAAGGCTGAGGACCATAGAATTTGGGTGGCTCCCCATATTCCAATTAGCCTTTCGTCATCAGACTATTTCTCTGGTAAAGATCCGGCATTGGAAGCCATTACCAAGATAATAAAGCCATTATAATTTTGGTTTGCAATTGAAAAACAAAGTAATTACTAGGAGATAACTTAACCGCATGTGATTACTTTTAAATTATGCTTTCGCAGTGGTGTTTTCCGATAAAAAAGGTATGTGAGGTAGAAGGGATTAGCCTCACGCCATTGACTAATTAGCGGTATACTAGGTAGCTGTTAATATTCATTAATACCCCGCCAACGCCTACTCCATGCCATACTTAATTTTCAACTCATCATGATAAGGCTTTAAATTATCGAGGCTTTTTTGGAATACGTGAATAATATGGTCGGGGGTGTCTTTACTAAAAGCATAATAGTCGCCAACGCTTTTTAACTTGTATATACGAGTATAAGCGCTGGCATCTATCTGGCCTTTTTGTACGGCAGTGGCGATGCCGGTGCGTGATATTGCAATTAGGTCGACTCGGTTGTTCGCAAACATTTTAATTGCTTGATCCATGTTCTTTGCGCTCACCCGTTTGAACTGTTTGTAAGGTGAGTTATCAACCAAGGCTTCGGTGATATCGTGGCGTATTACCACCAGCGATTTAGAGCTTTTTACTTGCGAGCTCGGTTCATACGGGCTCTTTACTTGCGAGTCCTTCTCGTACCGGCTTTGTAAGTTTGAAATTGTTGAGTGCCTTTTTTCAAGAATAAAATATTGTGCTTCAAAAATGGGGCCGACCCATTTGAATAAAGGATCACGTTCCGCGGTACGTGACATCGCAAACAGTACATTGTTAGGGTGCATAGAGATTTGTCGATAACCGCGTGCCCACGGCACCACCATAATTTTTTGCTGCGGCATATTCATATCACGCCACATCGCACGCATCAGCTCAACCGAAATGCCGGTCAGTTGATTATTGTTATAAAAGCTAGAAGGGGGGTAAATCTCAGTGTAGTAACTCAGCGGATAATTGTGCGCTGACAAATGTGTGGCATCGTTTTGCTCGACTTTGCTTTGATCGGCATGGTTTTGTTCCGCAAAAACATTACTGCCAAATAAGCAGCAAACAACTATGAGTAATTTGAGCGCCAACTGCTGCACGTGCTACTGCCACCTAGTTATTTTGATTAGCTTTAGTGTACGCCCATTATTGCCAATAACAAAACAAAAGCGATGCGCATTTAGTACTAGATCAAAAAATATGACGAAAAAGCACAAAAAAAATGGGTTAATACCTAAACAGTATTAACCCATTGGGCTTAATGTAATGCCGATTAAAGCGCAGCTTCAATCGCTTTTGCTAGTTGGTCGCTTTGTGGTTTGACGCGCGAGCCAAAGTGTTGAATGGTAGCGCGGTCTTTGCTGACCAAGTATTTATTAAAGTTCCAGCTTGGCTTTTTAGTTTGCTCGCCTAAGTGTTTAAAAATAGGGTTTGCATCGCTGCCTTTTACATCACTCGTTGCAAGCATAGTGAAGGTTACGCCGTAGTTAATAAAGCACATTTCAGCGGTTTCTTTTTCGTCGTTTTCTTCTTGAAAAAATGAGTCAGACGGAAAGCCAATAACAACTAAGCCTTGGTCTTGATACTTTTTGTGAACCGCTTGAAGGTCTTTAAACTGTGAAGTGAAGCCACAATTACTCGCAGTATTAACAAGCAATAATGGTTTGTCTTTAAACTCACATAAATTAACGGTTTCTTGCGAGCGCAATTTGCGCAGTTCAACGTTAGTGAAGTCGTCACATGTTGATGCAGTAGCCGCACCCGACGACAGTAAAAAAAGCCCAATTAAGCTGTGGCGTAATGTCATGCTGATCCCTTAATAACTATTTATCTAAGCCATCATACGACAAAATCAATTAAAGGGATCAGTTTTTATAACAATATCACATCTCTATGCTGCTACTTGGTAAATAGCTATTTATTTAAAAGCTCTGCCAACTTTAATACATCACTTTCATTGTTATAAATATGCGGCGAAACACGCAGACCATGAGCTCGTGCATCTATGCTAATACCCGCATCACTGCAGGCAGCTAATGCCGCTTCCACGCCCATAGTCGGGTTAATAATTACAGTACCGCTGCGTTTGGCAGGATCATGGGGCGACACCACTTGATCGCCTAATTTGCTTATCAATAAATCAATGAGCTGTTGGTTATGATCACGTAATTGGCAACCTAACTTTGCAAAGTAAGCAATGCTGTGTGCAGCAAAAGCATAAGGTGCCACACTTGGCGTACCGCCCCAAAATTTAAGTGCGCTATCGTGATACACAAAATGCTGAATATCAAACTCAAAAGGGTTTTCATGTGAAAACCAGCCCACATCTTTTGGTGTTAAACGCGCAATATGGCGCTCATTTATCCACAAATAAGCCGCACCTGGGCCACCACACAACCATTTAACACTGGAGCCAATCATAAAATCGGCATCCAGTTCAGTTAAATGAAGTGGGATCACACCGGCCGATTGGGCTACGTCGACAATCGTCAGTATTTGATGTTGTTTAGCTAAGGTTACAATCTCACTTACCGGTGCCAGTTGACCGGTATTTGAATACGCTTGACTGACGAACACTAAATCAACGTCATGAGTTAGGTGCTGTTGCCACACACTGAGGTTGGTAATGTCTTCATCTTCAGGAATATAGCGAATAGTTGCCCCAGCTGGCAGCGCTTTTTGCATCGCAAAACCCATGCTCGGAAAATCCTGCGCACTCATTAATATTACACTGTGTTGGTTCAGTTCTGGCAACGCCATAATCAATTTAGTAAGCGCACTCGACAAGTTCACTTGTGGGCAAAACTGGGTTTCATTTGAGCTAAATAATTGTGCTAAGCCACACTGAAATTCGCTTATAATCTCAAGCCACGCTTGCCACGGCTCACGCCCTGAATCTTGCCAAGGTGACAAGTAACATTGTCTAAAGCTACTCTCAGCGGTTTTTAACGGTCTACCTACTGAGTGGTTAAGCAAGTAAGTTTCACTTGGCAGTACAAAATCGTGCTTCATTTTATACTCCTTTATTTAGCCAAACTTGCAGTGAGTGTTTGAATGTCATGGTAGCGAGTAAATATATCATCGCGTTGATTTGCAGCGCGGCGATCGCGTAATTTTTCAAGCGATGCTAATAATACTTCAAGTGGCGGTCCACTGGCTGTTACTTTATCGAGGTGCTGCTCGGCCATCGAGTTTGACGGCTGGGCAATGTATTTTTCAACAAGTTGATTATGATGCTGCGTAGCCCCTTCGCCATGCAGTTCGCATACCTCTAAAAACAGAGCTGTGTTTTCTTGGTACCACGATGATGTGTGTTCGCCATGCGCATTTAAAAACGAATCCATTAAGCTGGTTCTGCGCATGCAGTCGCGCAAAATTTGCTGATCTTCAGGCATCATATACAAAAATTTATCCACCAGCATTTGCGAGTAACTCGGTTCATTGGCAACACATAACCCAAGTAACATATCAATCACGTTAATACCGGCAAAGTCACCTGCATTGGCACCGCGATACACTTGGCTGCCTACACGGTATGGTTTGTAATATGGTCTTACGCAATAAAAAAAGCGGTCAGTATCTAGCTTATCAAACAGCTGTTGGTTTGATTCTATGACATCTTGCAGTGCCTGTTTTGCAACCTTAAGTAAATCAGCAGTAATGGGGTGCGAAATACCAAGCGGTAAAATTTTTAATAACGCATCAGCGGCGCGTTTATAGGCCAAAATACCTTTGGTGTTGTAATCAACAAATACTTTTTCATCGTGTAAATCAGTAAAACGCTTATAAATACCGTTTACCGCGGTATTGTGTGTGGTTAAATGCGCCGTTGCAAAACGCGGTGTTACGCCAATTGAGGCGCCAATGTGCATGGCAAGTGTTGATGCTTCAACTAAGGGCGACGTGCGCTCGCGGCTTGGCTCGGTAATTTCATGGCGTCGGCATGCAGCCATATACAGGCCCACATTACCTAATAAATCAAACGCATTATCAAAACCTTCGTCGGTATTGCCCTCGGCAACCAGGGCTTTTATTAATTCGGTGCCTTCGCTTTGTAACTGTTGTTTGAGCGAATCGCCAATGTTATTTACATTTGCTTTGTCGTCTTGCTGCCAATATAAGGCTTCAAGCTCTGAATTAATGTCGCAAAACGAGCTGCGGATCCAATCATCAAATTCACGTGTACGGGCTGTCATAGGGTTTTCAACCATTGCTTTGTATTAAACACTTAATCCAATAATAGTAGCAGTTGGCGACGATAAAAAATCACTAATAAACTTGATTATTTCATACTTAATGAGTGATATTTAACAAAATTTAAATGATAAAGAGTGATTTCAACTAACATGAGCGTCGATAGTAAAGATTTAGCCATACTTAACCTGTTGCAATACCGTGGCCGTATGAGTACCACAGACGTCGCACAACATGTCAGTTTGTCTGACACCCCATGCCTTAGGCGCATAAAAAAGCTTGAGCAAGAGGGCATCATTAAAGGGTATCAAGCCATTCTCGATCGCGAAAAGCTCAATTTATCTATTTTGGTGTATGCACTGGTTCGGCTTAATGCAAACTCCGACAAACTCGCAGACGAATTTGAAATTGCAGTCGAAGCACTCGAACAAGTAATGGAGTGCTCGGTGATCACAGGCAGTTATGACTACCTGCTAAAAATTGTTGCTAAGGATCTCGCCCATTACGAAAGCTTTGTTAAAAAATCGCTCGGCCAACTGAATAGCATTGCCGCTATTGAATCAACCGTTGTGCTAAAACAAACGTTTTCGCGCAATCAGTTGCCTTTGTAAAACAAGAGAGTTGTCTTACCAAAGGCAGCATTCCCGATAAGGTGTCTCACTCTTTAATGCCGCACCACGCTTTGGCTATACACTACATCGTGTGCACTCTCGCCACCTATCATTTCGTCGTATGGGCTTTGTACGCGGATCATTACCGTCTCAACTCCTTGCTTAGCAAAGTAGTCCTCTGCTTCACGCAATGACAAAAATACCGTTGGTTGACCTTTATCATTTCGCGCTTCAAAAAAGTTACCTTCGCTATCTTCAGCACCAACTAAATAATGAGTGGCGTCGGCATAGCTCACAATAGTAGGGGTGAGCTTGTCTTTCGTTATAAAAGGTGTGAGTTCATGAATGGTCATACACTTGCTCCAGTATTTTAACTTTGAAAGTGACAATCTATACGCGACCAATTTATGAACAGTTCACTATTGCCAATATTCCGTTATTTTTGCCACTTTATTTTGCTTAAATTCAAACACCGCAAGGTGTGTCTCACCGTCATTTTGCTGGCGTAGCACTGCAACCGTATTTAAGCCAAATAACATATTTTTAATTGTGTAGCGTGGCTCGGTATAATCGTAATTACCCGCTTTTAAAAACTTTACTGTGTTGTTGTATAAATGCTGCCGCGTATACGTACCACCGTAAACCTCATGAACATATTTAAAGTCGGCGGTGTACTGTTCAAACAGCGCATCCGCATCAGCTACGGTCGAGCCTTTCATTAATACTTGGTTTTGTAACTGATTCACCTTGTTTACATACTGCGTTAATTGGTCTTGAGTCAGTACTTTTAATTCATCTGCATGGCTTTTAAAGCTAATAACGCACAGTATTAGCAAGCATGCAGAAATTAAGCCTATATACAGTGATGGTTTGCGCGTTAAAAAATGTGATGTCGCGTTTAAGTTCATAATTAATTCCTGTTAAATTGCTTCAATATGGAGCGTTGCATTTGTTACTTGTTTTGTTGGTGATAATGTAAACTCTACAACTTCGTTTTCACCCCAGCCTCTGAGCCTAAAAGTGCGTTCATTAGTCGGGATCAACTGCGCCATAAAACCACCATCTACTTTTGCAAATAATTTATTGTTGATTAATTTTACAATCAGATTGGTACCGTCTTGTTGTATATACAACCCCTGATAATGAGCAAGGTCGTCGATCACTATGGCATTAGGTAAAAAACCAGATAACGTACGCTGGATCCGTCGCTGAATATTTTCAGGCTTTAAATAGCCTTCGTTGTCACCTTCACCCGCAAAGAATGCGATGCTTTGCTGTAAATCGGCGTTATCGAGCATTTGGGCAGGTGTTTTACCTTGCTTATAAAGGTTCGCTATTGTTTGGTACCATTTTTTTGTATGTTGTTTATATGCCAGCACGTGGGCTTTATTGGTGACTTCGCCATGCCCAGGCACAACATGACTCGCATTAGTTGTTAAACTCATCACAAAATCGAGTAACGCGAGCTGGCCTTTTAATCCCGTAGCGCCAATATTAGGGCCCCAGTCAGTTGCATGATTATCGCCAGTAAACACCACGTCAGCGGCTGGAATATGTACAATGAGATCATGATGCGTGTGCGACATCTTTGGGTACAAATCAATTGTTAACCCAGCAAACGTGATTGTCATATGATCCGCTGCGAGTATTTGGTTATAGGTCGCTTTGTATCGATTACTGGTTTTTGGAATATAGCGCACGTGACTCTGTGCAATAATGGTCGCGCCTAAGTCAGCAAAAAATTGATTTCCGCCTGCGTGGTCGCGATGCGCATGAGTGTTAATAACAAACTTTACCGGTTTATCACTAATTGTACGCAGCGCCGCCATTAGTGCTTTATGGTTTTTTTCACCGGGCGACATCGCATCAATAAGCAGAAGTCCGTCGTCGTCAACCACTACACCAACATTACTGCCAAAGCCCTGCCCATTTAGTGCATATACATTTTTACTTAATTGCGTGACTGCAATTTGATGACTGCTCTGCGTTGCTACTGTTATAAAGCTTGTTACCAATAGCAATAAACAGGCAACCTTTTTAATTCGATTGATCATTAATGTGTTCTCCGTAAAACATATCGCAGCAATCTAATTAAAACAGGGTGTCGATACTTGAAAAAAAGCTGACATTTAGCTGAAATCTTGCTTTTTTGCTTATTTTTTTATAAGCGACAAGGTACTATGAGGGCCGGTATAGCGCGCAGGAAATCAATAAAATGGCAATGCAGTATTGGATTAATAATTATTTTATTGACCGTTCTCGCAACCAAATAAACCATCAAGCGCAGTCGATTACGCTTCCTGCAAAAGCACTTTCGGTACTCACTATTTTGGCCGAAAATGCACCTAATGTGGTGTCTCATGACGAGATTATGGATAAGGTTTGGCCGAACGCCGTAGTATCGCCAAATACATTACAACGAAATATCGCCCAATTACGCAAAGCTTTTGGTGATGACAGTAAGCAGCAAGCCTTTATAAAAACCCATGCCAAACAAGGCTACAGTTTATGCGCCAATGTGCGATGGCAAAATATCGATTCATCACAGTTGCTAAACGACGAACAAGCAGCCATTCAAACTGAACAAATCGATACGCAACCTAAAGTATCATCACGGAATTTATACGCATTGGCTACCTTAACTGCAGTACTTTTGAGTTTAGTGTGTTTTTGGTTATGGCCGGTCAATCAGCAGCCATTGTCATTTAAAAATGTAAAGCCACTCACGGCTACCGACGAGCGAGAATTTACGGCCAGCTACTCACCTGATGGGCGCTTTTTAGTTTTTTCGCGCGTTACACAAGGTTGCAAAAGTCATTTATGGGCGAAAGATTTAACCACCAAGCAAGAACACCAACTCACCGTAACACCCGGTATATTTGGCAGTCATAGTTGGTCACAAGATGGCAATCAGTTGGTCATGGCAGAACGAAATGAATGCGGCTCACCTGACTTAGTAGATAACATGTGTTGGTCTATTAAATCGCTCGATTTCGCAAATGCTTTAACGCAGCCCCAAGCCACTACAATGCGATTAAATTGCCATGTTTCTCGCACGGCCGTCGCACGTTGGCTATGGCAAGGTCATATAGGTTTTTTACAACAAAGCGAGTTAGGGCATCATGTCTTGAAGGTTTATAACCCACGTGAAGATAACTCTACGCCGCTTTATACACCGAGCGACACTCTACTCTATAGCTACGATTATTCCTTTGCAAAAAACCAGTTTGCAATCGTCGAGCGCACGGCCAGCAATCAGCATATATTAAAACGGCTCAATCAATCTGGAGCAATGTTGAGTTCGGTACCAATAACGCTGCATGCACACCACTCATCATACGAATATATCAACATAAATTACCATCCAAGTGGCGAATACGTACTCACCATACTTGATGATGGGTTATATAAATTACAATTTGATGGGCAACTGCAAAAAATAAACACTCTCGATCAAAAATTCTTGCTCGACGCGCGCTTTAACCCTACTGGCGACAAAATCGTTGCCACGCAAGCAAATTCAGATATCGATGTGTCAATCGTTGCGAAAACAGAACTGAGTCAAGACACAGTGCAACCTCGCATTTTTGCTCGCTCGAATGTATCGGAACAAAATGCCAAAAAACAACCAAACGGGCCGTTAATTGCGTATGTTTCTGTTCGTTCTGGCAAGCGTCAAGTATGGCTCTATAACAATGGCAAAAGTACCCAGCTTAGTCATTTTGAGTTTGGCTTAGCATCAGATCATTTAGTATGGTCTCCCAGTGGAAAAGCAATCGCGGTAGTTTACCAAGATAAAATCGCCCTTATCGATTTAACAGGAAACATGAGCCAGTTGGATTTAGCAATGCCAGTGCAATCGTTATTTCAGTGGACGGCAAACGATACGTTGTTAATTGCCGCATCAGACGATAGCTCTCATTCGCTGTACTCTATTCAAAATGCTTCTCACACTCAACACCTAACACAGCATCCCATTCACAATATTGAATGGGCACAAGTTACAAAGCACGGGCACATTGTAGTCACCAATGCGCAAAAAAAATTGTCCATATACTCACACGAAGGCAAACAGCTTAAACTCAACCCAGCGCTTGATAAACAACTCGTGCACTGGCGCATCGCAGTTTTTAACAATAACGTATATGGCATAAATCATCAGCGCGAGTTGTGGCGTTACGATGTTGCGTCTCATAGTTTTCAAATGCTCACACAATTGCCTGAAACCGCGCTGTATATATCAAATATAACGGATGAAGAGTTACTACTAACTCATGTAATTGATGCGAAAAAGGAACTCATCGAGTTTTACAACCCAACTCATTAGACCAATCAAAATAGGTACATGTTTGATAGGTCCTTATTAATTGTGATAGGTTGATTTGAATACGTAATAATAAGAATTCGAGTTTAATTATGATAAACCCCGTCACCAAGGCTGCTGCGCTTGCCGCCATTATCATGTTTTCATCAGCCAGTTTGGCTAACGCCATTGATATGAAAAAAGGGACTGACGCTTTTGTCTCTTTATCTGATTGTTTAGACACCGTACCTGATAGCGATTTAAATAACCCTGCATTAGTGGCAAAAAAAAATAAAGTACTCACAAGTGCTGTATATAGTTATATTTATCATGGGCTGGGCAAAACTGAAACGATTTCTGAAGAAGATCAATCGCTCAATGAGCTAGCGACTAAATATTGTAGTGCGCATATTAAGTCAGTGCGCGCGATTATTTCGGCAAGCAAAAAATAGCATTAAAAATAAAAGGCGACGCTCTAAAAACGTAGCAATCGTCGCCTGTATATACAAGCTAGTTTGCGAGTAGCTTTTGAATTTCGGCAAATACGTTGTCGGTCAACTCTTCATCGCCTTGTGTTTGCACTAGTAAATAGTCACGTGTAATCCAACCAATAGACTTTAAGTGCTGTGCTTTTTTCTGCTCGCCAGAGTGAATAGCCTCAATCATTTGGGTAAAGTTTGTAAGTTTAGCCTGTGTTCGCAAGCCGTCACTAAGCATGTTATCTAACAGTGTTAAATGACGTGCTAAACCGCTCTCAATATCACACGATTCTGGTAAAAACTCTGTTGTTACATGTGGATAGTCGTTGAACATTAAATCTTGTAACGCTGTCGTTGTGCAAAGTGAGTGGTCATCGTTAAATCGTGATGTAAATTCAAACACATTCATATCACCTTGTGGCATGCAATAACAGCAGGCTTCAACACCCGACTCTGGATTGATCATCAACATACAAAATGTATCGATAGGCTCCATATCATCACTTGCTATTTCAAAGTTAGCAACATGATTAAAACCTAGCTGACGCAGAGTTTGTGCAGTTTCATCATAAAACGTCAAATCTAAATGGTCATAACTTGCCGGGTCTACTTCGTTATATGATTTAGGCGAAAAGCCTGCTTTTACAGCAGCTAAAATTTCTGTCGCAACTTGCTCATAATCAGGTTCAAAACTAAAGCCAAAATCATAGCGAACTTTAGTTTCCCAGCCGTCAAATTCGCCATTGTATTGCTCTGCTAATGCTAAAAACAACTCGCCAATTTCAGCTAGAGTGGCCTCACTCGGTACGATTTCTTTATCACAAAAACAGAGCCAAGTGTTTGACTCTTCATCTGCACTTTGCTCAACGTCAACTTCAAATCCCGCTTCTCGCAACGGTAAAGCTGCTTGTTCTGCAACTGCTTGATTAGGTAAATAGAGGTAAAAAGAAAGTTCAACTGGTTGTGTTAGATCGTAATCACCACCACTGAGTGACTCGCGTACTTCATTTGCAAAGTCCTGTCCATCGCGATATCCATTAGTAATTTCAAGTCCCATTATGTTCTTCCTTGTAGAAATTATCGCCTTACCTTAATATGGGAACAAAACAAACTCAAGTTTATAACTATTTATTTTTGTTAAGCTTTAAATCATTTAACAGTCAATAAATGGAAAATAATTCGCGCTATTCAGATTCAAATATGATGAAGTTTCGCTACCGAAACCGGCAAGTTTAAAGTGTAAGCACCGCTCAAATACTATGCCAAATAACAGAAAACAAACTAAAATCTAGCTATCAAGAAAAACGACAAATCCAGCCATAATGAGTGAAAACAAAACTAAGCCAACTGCAGTAACAGTTGAAGACTTCATTGAAGGCATTGAGAATAAGCGAAGAAAGGCCGATGCACTCACTTGCCTAGCTATCTACGAGCAAATTACAGGCCAACCAGCAGTGATGTGGGGGCCGTCGATTATCGGTTTTGGGACATTTCATTACAAATATGAAAGTGGTCGAGAGGGCGATGTCCCTGCAGCTAGTTTTTCACCTCGAAAAGCAAACCTCGTTTTTTATGTAGGCACTCAATTTAACGGTGCAGACGCACTTTATAAGCAACTCGGAAAACACCGTCGCTCTGTAGCATGTTTATACATCAATAAACTCGATGACATTGATCTCAACGTTTTAAAACAAATTATCGAACTCGACTATCAAAATCCAAGCACTTGTTAATAAAAAGAAATCACATTGCTTTGTTTCAGTGAGGTAAGCTACTATTACGACTAGATTTTCTTTGCTGTTCAAAAGGAATGATTTTGGATATTAACGTCTCGGGCCAGTTTGCGTTCTTCTTTTTATGTTTTACCACCGTTTTTCCCGCTATTTTAGCTGTGCGCTTAGCTGCTCAACAAAACCGCTCTAAACTAGTATCGGGTATCATTACCTTTATACTTGGCTTTACCTTGATTGGTGGTTGGCTTTATTTAGGCTTGCTCAATTTACTGTCACCTAGGTCCACTGCGCAATAGCAATTGTATACATGCTGTGCTTTTCGTACACTGAGTAAAAAATAACTAAAGGAACAACCCCATGGCAGGAAGCAGCCTACTCACCCTCATTGATGACATTGCCGCATTACTAGATGATATTGCCGTTATGAGCAAGGTCGCCGCAAAAAAAACCGCTGGCGTACTTGGCGATGACCTTGCGCTTAACGCGCAGCAAGTAACCGGCGTGAATGCCGATCGTGAACTGCCAGTCGTTTGGGCAGTCGCTAAAGGGTCATTCATAAACAAACTAATATTAGTGCCATTGGCACTACTAATAAGTAGCTTTGCACCTGTACTTGTACTGCCGTTATTGATGATCGGCGGGTTATTCTTATGTTATGAAGGCGCGGAAAAGATATTTGAAGCCTGGCTACACCCAAACAAAGCTGACACCGATGAGGATCTTTCGGTTATTGATGACATGGCTGAATTTGAAAGGCAAAAAGTTAAAGGCGCAATTCGCACTGACTTTATTCTGTCGGCCGAAATTATTGTGATATCACTTGGTACTGTCGCACAAGCCGATCTCACCTCACAAATATTAGTGCTGAGTGTTATAGCACTCGGTATGACAGTAGGCGTCTATGGATTAGTAGCCGGTATTGTAAAAATTGATGACCTAGGTTTGTATTTAACAAAGAAAAGTAGCCTTATAAAACAAAAAATAGGCCAAGCTTTGCTGAGTTTTGCCCCTTGGTTAATGAAAACACTTTCAGTTGTAGGCACTGCCGCCATGTTTTTAGTTGGGGGAGGAATCGTGGTTCATGGCATTGACCCGCTACATCATGGCGTGGAGCACACCGTACTAGAAGTTGCCGAGCACATGGGTAGTTGGGTTACCTGGATACTACCGACATTAATTAATGGCGTACTGGGCGTTTTTGCAGGTGCAATAATCACAGTATTAATAGCAACAGCAAGCAAAGCATTTAAAAAGAACTAAACAGTCACACCGCAAATCTAGCATTTTGTTAAGGCCCTCACATTGGGCCTTAATATCCATTATTTAGAACAACTGGTATAAATACTCTAATCTTTCATAATTGAGTAATAGTTTCGTCATAACAGCTACTTAGTATTCCCGCCGTAAAAATAAAATTAACTTAAATGGGAAAACAACATGAAAACGCCGAGACTCTCTTTACTCGCATTAGCCGTATCCACCTCTTTATTAGTCGGTTGTGATGACGACACTAAAACTGTAGAAGTAATTAAAGAAGTTGAAGTTATCAAGGAAATTGAAGTCACTCCACCAGAAGTGACTAAAGTTAAAAATGTCATTTTAATGATTGGCGATGGTATGGGCGCACAACAAGTCGGCCTACTAGAAGAATTTGCAAAGCGCTCTAGTTTATCAGGTTACCAAACACAAAATGGTGTAACAGCACTGACTAAGTTCGCTAATGCGGGCCAAATGGGACTATCACTCACGGCGCCAGACGGCGCTTCAGGTAGCCTAGTTGTTGACTCTGCATGTTCGGCAACACAGCTTGCAACGGGTATTGCTGCGGGCTCTGAGATGATAGGTTTAGATAGCCAAGGTAATGTTGTTGAAACTATTTTAGAAAAAGCCAAAAAGCTTGGTAAAGCAACCGGACTCGTATCAGATACGCGCATTACGCACGCGACCCCTGCGGCATTTGCTGCACACCAGCCCCACCGTAGCCTTGAACCTGCAATTGCAGAGCAATTAGTAGAAAGCGGTCAAGTTGACGTTCTACTATCTGGTGGAGCGCGTGTTTTCTTACCTAACGATATAAAATCAAATGAAGCCGCCAAAGAAAAGATGGCGGCACTCGGTGCGCCTGCTTCTGTCTACAAAAAGTCAAAGCGCGATGACAATCGCAATGTGATCGTCGAAGCAAAAGAAAACCACGGCTTTGAACTTGCTTTTGACAAAGCTCAGTTAAATGCAAGCGACGCGACAAAATTACTTGGCCTATTTGCAAGTTCAGGCATGGATGATGGTATTGCGTATAGCCAATGTAAAAAAGACAATTCGTGTACGCAACCTTCGTTGAAAGATATGACTAAGAAAGCACTCGATATCTTATCAAAAGATGAAGATGGCTTCTTTTTAATGATCGAAGGCGGTCAAATCGATTGGGCGGGTCATGTTAACGATGCAGGATGGATGCTACACGAGTTACTTAAGTTCGATGAAGCGGTAGCCGCAGTTTATGAATGGGTTGAAGACAGAGATGATACACTCGTACTCATTACAGCTGACCATGAGACTGGTAGCTTTGGTTTTAGTTACTCGCGTAAAGACTTACCAGAAGCACAAACACTACCTGGTGATGGTATGCTAGGTCGCGACTACAAACCAAACTTCAACTTTGGTCCATTAGAAAACCTAGATCGTTTATATAAACAAACGGGTACTTTCTACGACATGATGAGCATGGTAAATGGCGACTGGGATTTTGATTCAACAACTGGTGAGCAATGGGCGACTGCAATTAACTACTACAGCGACTTTAAAGTAACCGCTGAAAACGCAGAAGCAATCACAAAGCGTGAATACAATGAATTTCATGTTCATGACCACAAGTACCTTTCAGCAGACGAGTTTCCAGCGATCACTGACTTTAAAGAATTTTATGTATATGGTGATGAGTTACACGGTAACCTAATTGGTCGCGCTATCGCGGCAGAACAAAATGTTGTTTGGGGTACTGGTACGCATACTGCGGCACCTGTGCCAGTCTATGCGTTTGGTCCACAAGGCGTTACTAAACAGTTTGCAACTATGCAGCACCATACCGACATTGGCCAAAAAATGATTGACGCTTTTATCACTAGTGAATAGCTGAAAGTGACTTAAATAAATAAGTCCAACATTTATTGAAGTTCGCAAAGCCTACATTTATGTAGGCTTTTTTTGTTTTACTTTATATCGACGTCACACCTGTGTATGACCCGCTTTCAAACAGAGTACGGTTCTTTTGCGCAAGGTGAGCTAAACCAGTTTAGCCGTTGCAGAGAGACTTAAATGCAAAAAACCCGCTACATTGCTGCAGCGGGTTTCTTTAATTAGGAGCTTGTGCGCGCTGCGCAGCAGGATGACCTACTTTCACATGGAAGGCTCTGCGACCCGCACCCACACTATCATCGGCCTGGGCTGGCGCTCCAGCTGTTTCGTTTTGATGTATAGGACATACAAATGCAGCAAATTCATGGACGAATGTAGTGCAAAAGGCTACCGACAGCGAACGAAGTGAGTACGGTTCTTTTGCGCAAGATGAGCTAAACCAGTTTAGCTGCCGTTG
>CANLRB010000015.1 GCA_947493455.1 uncultured Pseudoalteromonas sp.
TGTTGGTCACCTTCGCCTTGTTGTTGGTCACCTTCGCCTTGTTGTTGGTCACCTTCGCCTTGTTGTTGGTCACCTTCACCTTGTTGTTGGTCACCGGCACCTTGTTGTTGGTCACCTTCGCCTTGTTGTTGGTCGCCTTCACCTTGTTGTTGGTCACCGTCGCCTTGTTGTTGCTTAAGCAAGTTTAAATTATGCTGCGCTTGTTCGAAATCGGGTTTTTTATCAAGCGCTTGTTCATATTTATCGATCGCTTCATCAACGCGCCCTAATTGCGCCAAGGCATTGCCTTGGTTATAAAGTCCTGTTGCCGAATTATCGTTGCTAAACGCGTCGAGTGCTTTTTCATATTGTTGGGTTTGATAGTAAGCAGCACCAGAGAGCTGGGCATTATCATCAGTGATTGCACTGTTGTAGTCTTTCGCTTGATAAGCATCCAATGCTTTTTGTTGTTTGTTCTTTAGCCAGTCTGGCAATTCAAATGCGGCGCTTGGCTGCGGTGCAATCGCAACGATGCATAATGGCACAAGCAATATGACGCGCTCGCGCATTAAAAGTAATAAAAGAGGGATTAGAAGTAATGTCAAATAAACACCGCCGTCCAGTAACTGTTCGCTCAGTTGATCGCTTTCATTAAGTGCATCGTCATTTTTAACGCGTGGCTTAAATGTATTTATGTCTTCTTCACCTGCAGTAAAGTACGCAAAGCGTCCACCGTAGCTTGCCGCTAAATTTTTTAGTTGTGCATAATTTGCCTTAGGAATAACAATTTGCCCGGTATTATCTTTTAAAAAGCCGACATCAGGTAATTGAATCGGTGCACCACTTTCAGTGGCGACTGCATAAATAGAAAGCGAATAAGTGTGTTTGCTCAAAATATCGCGAAGATCTGCTATGTCTTCTCGGTCAATGCCGTCGGTGACCAATATTATTTCCCCGTGCAAATAATCTGCATTTTTAAGCAAATCGATGCTTCGTGTAACACCGGCTAACACATTTGATCCTTTGCTTGGCATGATGTCGGGACTTAAGCTCGGAATTAAATTCGCTAGAGTTGTAGAATCTGAGCTCAATGGTGAAATAGTAAACGCATCGCCACTATAGGCAACAAGAGCGGTTTCACCTTCACTAAATTGGGTCAACATATCGAGTATTTTAAATCGAGCCTGAGTGAGTCGATTTGGTTTAATATCTTGGCTATACATTGACAACGACATGTCCATCAGCACAATACGTGCATCGCTTGCTTTGAAAACGGGTATTTTTTCTTTTTGCCACGATGGCCCTGCTAATGCAATACATCCGATTATCAGGAAAAAACTCAATAACCATGGTGAGAGTCGGTTCTTTTTATGTTCAGTTGATACCATAAATTGTGCAAGATGCGGTGCAATCAGTTGTTCGCTTTTAAGTCGCTTACTTCTAGATAAAAGAATATAGGCGACAAATAGTAGGCTTACTGGGAGCAGCAACCATAGAAAATGAGGACGTATAAATTCAATCATGGGATGTTTCCTCCGGGCGCAGAGCAAGTGCTATTTGCCAAAGTAAACTGAGACAGATTAGCAGAATAATCACACCGAGCGGATAGTAAAAGAGGGCGCTTTGCGGGCGAAATGTTTGCTGATCGTCTTCAAGTGGTTCTAGGCGATCAAGTTCGCTATAGATAGATTGCAATGTTTGAGCGTCTGTCGCCCTAAAATATTTGCCGCCAGTCTCAGAGGCTATTTTCTTTAGTAGCGTTTCATCTAAACTACTACCGCGACTTAAACCCATTGAAAAAAAGCCACGATTTGAAGAATTCGAGCCAACACCAACCGTATAAACTTTGATGCCTTCTTCTTTGGCCAATATGAGTGCCTCTTCGGGGTCAAGGTTGCCTGATGTATTTTGTCCATCAGTAAGCAATATCAAAATGCGGTTACTGTCTTCTTTCAATTTAAATCGTTTCACTGCTAAACCAAGTGCATCGCCAATCGCTGTGGCTTTACCAACGAGACCAATTTGCGCTTCGACTAGCATTTGACTCACCGTTGTAACGTCTCGCGTAAGCGGTGTTTGTAAGAAGGCTGTATCGCCAAATAGAATAAGTCCAAGTCTATCGCCTTTACGCGCAGTGATAAATTCACTCAATACTGCCTTTACTAATGACAAACGATCGATATATTGGCCTTGATAGGCCATATCGGCTTCTTCCATTGAGCCCGATAAGTCTACGGCGAGCATTAAATCTCGTCCTTCGAGCGGCAAACTGATGGGGTCGCCATAATATTTAGGGTTCGCAACTGCGCTACATAAACAAAGCCAGCACAACCAGCCAAGCAGCGACACGCGAGCTTTCTTTGCTGCACCATAACGGCTTTGTGGCATGCCTATAAGTGACGGTGCTTTTATCGTAAGCCGTGTTACCGTGCTTTTTAAAAATAACAGGATGAAGGGTAAAGGGACTAGTAAAAATGCCCAAGGCCAACTAAATTCAAACATTGACTTGCTCTTTTAATTTAAATTTTACAATCGCTTGAACCAATTTTTGACGACACTGCGGATGCGCTTGCGATGACGGTGCATAGAGTAATGCAAGGTCGTCCGGTGTTAATAGAGTACCACTGACTTGCATCACGAATTTAGACCACCTTTCACCGTGCAGCGCGCTGACTTTATCGCCGTAATAGTGACGCGCTAGCCGTTTTAATATTTCATGTAGTTGATTAAGCTGAGTTACTTCTGCGTGTGTGATTGCCAAAGCGAGTGTTTTAGCGTGACGTTTGGCTTGATTAAAACGCCAACGTTTAACAATAAAACGAATGATGAATGCGATTAACACAATCGTCACGATGATTAGCATGTACGCAAATGGTGATAACGGCCACCACGATACTTGAGTTGGCGCAATAACATCTTGGAGTGGCACAGGGGGTTGCATTGCCATCTTATTACCCTCTTGAAACTAGTTGCTCGGTGAGCGGCATGGCACTTGTAATATCAATTACATTGATCCCGAGTCGAGTTAATTGATGATGAGTCTTATCGCGATACGCTGTGACATGCTTTTTGTAAGTGTCTCTAAAAGACGCGCTCGATAATGCAAGTGTTGTTATATTCTCTGAGGTATCTAGGTGAATATCATCATGGTACTTTGGTAATGACAGTTCAAAAGGGTCGCTCACTCGCACTGCGATAACTTCGCAATGTCGGGTTAGGTTTTGCAATTGTTTAGCGCTTTGCTCATTCATTTTACTAAAATCAGAAATGAGATAAACTAAACTGCCCGGCTTTGCCATTTGATTGAGTCGTTGCAGTTGTTCGTTAAATGGGCAGTAATCTGGTTCTGCGTGTGCAGTACGTGATTCTCCATGGCATTCGATGAGTTGGTGAATTAAACGTAATACGGCGTTTTGTCGGCTGCCCGGTTTTGCTTCATAGTGGTTTTGACTATTAAATGTCAGCCCACCAACCCGATCGCCACGTCTACTAGCGGACCACGCAATCATTGCTGCGATATGCGCTGTTTGAATTGACTTTAAAACAAATCGAGTACCAAATAACATGCTGTCACTAAAATCGGAGACCACGTATACCGGTCGTTCTTTTTCTTCTTGATAAAGTTTGGTATGGGCAACGCCAGTGCGCGCCGTTACACGCCAATCAATTGAACGCACGTCATCGCCGTTTTGATAGTGACGGACTTCGGCAAATTCCATTCCGCGGCCTTTGTGAGGTGCGAGATATTGACCGGCCATACGGTGCTTAATGAGTCGTGAAGGCGTTAAATCGAGCAAATGCGCTCTCGCTTGATAGTAGACCAACTCTCTTAATGAGAGCGTAACGCCGTCGCATCCGAGTTCATTAAGCCAGTCGGTCGTTTGAGAAGCAGTTACAGTCATTTTTAAGGCACTGCAACTCGCGCTAATATTTCATTTAATACGTGATCTTTATCGATCCGATCGGCTTGTGCTTCATAAGACAATATAATGCGGTGACGAAGTACGTTATTAAATACGCTTTGGATATCTTCAGGTGCAACAAAGTCGCGTCCGCTTAACCAGGCATGTGCTCGGGCACAACGGTCAAGCGCAATAGTTGCACGTGGACTCGCACCAAATTCAATCCATGATGCTAAACTCTGGTCAATCTTATCCGCCTGGCGTGTTGCGAGGATTAATTGCACTAAATAGCGTTCAAGCGGTTCAGATAGGTGCATTGCGAGAATTTCTTTACGTGCTTCAAACAAGGTTTTTTGACAAATTTCAGGCGGTTGGGTACTTGAATCAGCGATTGCTTCGCCGCGCGTTAGGCGCAAAATTGCGAGCTCGCTTTGTGCATCGGGGTAATCGATATTTAAATGTAATAAAAAGCGGTCTAGTTGCGCTTCGGGCAATGGATAAGTACCTTCTTGCTCTAATGGGTTTTGCGTTGCCATAACTAAGAACAAATCGGGCAGCGGATAAGTGTTTTTGCCCACTGTAATTTGGCGCTCAGCCATCGCTTCTAGCAAGGCTGATTGTACTTTAGCTGGGGCTCGGTTTATTTCGTCCGCTAAAATCAGATTGTGAAACAGAGGACCCGCTTCAAATATAAATTCGTTGGTCTGTTGGCGGTAAATATCGGTACCAGTAATATCTGCTGGTAGTAAATCTGGTGTAAATTGTACCCGTTGAAAACTTCCTTCAACACCTTTTGCTAAGGAGTTTACTGCGCGGGTTTTGGCAAGCCCTGGCGGTCCTTCGACAAGCAGGTGACCATCAGCCAAAATTGCGAGTAAAAGGGCTTGAGTAAGTTCAGGTTGGCCGATAATTTGGCTATTCAAATAGCTCTGTAATTGCGTAAATGCTGATACTGCCATTGCCGTATAAATCCTTATTGCATTTTTTCATTATGTATTGGCGAATAAAACTGCACAATCATAAGTTAACGTCACATATGGCGTCTGATTATACTGATCACAATCAAATTGTGAAGCATGGCATTAAATTGCTTCTGTAACTAATTTTTTCGAAAACCTTTGGGGGTTAATTGTGGGCAATTCAGAGGGCGTATTTGCTATAAAATTGGCCTAGCTGTATTGCGCTAAGCCTCGTGTTATTAATTACTTTGCGTTGTGTTCAAATTGCTTGTCGCGGTATTTCAACCCGTCTATTACGAGGTCGAGAATAGGGCGTTTGTCACCATTGAACCAATTATTTGCTGTTCGTTTACTCAATGCACCATTGGTGAGCTCAGAAATTAAATTGGCGTTGTATTGATTGCCAAGTTCAGATTTAAGATGTTGACTTAATTTCATCATCATACCTCTATCATAAATTGAATACGTTAGATAAATTGTTACTGACAATTGTGTAATAAAGTAGAAATTTTCGGTTGTCGTTTGTATTTATTAACTACTTTAATGTGACCCGTTTTTTACATTTTGTCCTTTTATAGGCCGAAGTTTTACCACCATTTACAAAATAAACTTCTATACTTTTTCAAGTAACACTTTGATGTAAATAATAATTTAATATCGCCATTTGCGTATTTTAAGGCTAATTTTATTTTTATCGCGTTAAGCATTGGCAAAAAAATATTCATTGCTTTAGAATCAAAACATTGATTAACAGGTCAGACCTGTAACCAGAGGATAAAACTGAATGTCTGAACAAAATATATTAAAAACAACAAAAGGCGACCGTATCGCCGTTGTCAGCGGATTGAGAACGCCCTTTGCGAAGCAAGCGACTTATTTTCATCATGTCCCAGCGCTGGATATGGGTAAGCTGGTAGTCAATGAAATGTTGGAACGTCTAAATTTGGACAAAAATGAAATTGATCAATTGGTTTTTGGTCAAGTGGTGCAAATGCCTGAAGCACCTAACATTGCCCGCGAAATCGTATTAGGAACTGGAATGCCGGTATCTGTGGATGCATATTCGGTATCTCGTGCTTGTGCAACGAGCTTTCAAGCCGTCGCTAATGTAGCAGAATCGATTATTGCAGGCTCGGTGAACGTGGGTATTGCGGGTGGCGCTGATTCATCATCTGTATTGCCAATTGGTGTGAGCAAAAAGCTAGCAGGTAGCTTGGTTGATTTAACGAAGGCACGTACCTTAGGGCAGCGATTGAAAATATTCTCTAAACTACGTATCAAAGATTTGCTACCTGTGCCGCCTGCAGTTGCTGAGTACTCAACGGGTCTGTCAATGGGGCAAACTGCAGAGCAAATGGCAAAGACACACCAAATTAGCCGTGCTGACCAAGACGCAATGGCGCACCGCTCGCACACCTTAGCAACAAAAGCTTGGCAAGATGGGTTACTCGATAGTGAAGTGATGGCAGCGCATGTTCCGCCATATACTGATACATTGACGCAAGACAATAATATTCGCACCAACTCTAAACTTGAAAGCTATGCCAAACTAAGACCTGTGTTTGATAGACAGCATGGCTCAGTAACGGCGGCAAATGCGACACCGTTGACTGATGGTGCAGCTGCAGTTCTGATGATGAGTGAATCGAAAGCCAAAGCGCTGGGTTATGATATTCTCGGTTATATTCGCAGCTTTGCATTCAGTGCAATCGGTGTACATGAAGACATGTTAATGGGTCCTGCGCATTCAACGCCAATTGCATTGCAACGCGCAGGGATTACATTGCAAGACTTAGATTTAATTGAAATGCATGAGGCATTTGCAGCACAAGCCCTAGCAAATATGAAAATGTTTGGTTGTAACAAGTTTGCACAGGAAAAATTAGGCTTGAGCAAGGCAATTGGTGAAATCGACATGGACAAATTTAATGTTAATGGTGGTTCACTCGCCTATGGACACCCATTTGCCGCAACGGGCGCGCGCTTAATTACACAGAGTTTAAATGAACTTAACCGTCGTGGCGGCGGTCTTGCATTGACGACAGCATGTGCTGCAGGTGGCTTAGGTGCAGCATTTGTTTTAGAAGGAGCATAACATGAGTGAATCGGTTTTTGATTTTAGTGTAAATGAACAAAATATCGCGGTCGTCACTATTGATGTGCCGGGCGAAAAAATGAATACATTGCGAGCGAGTTTTGTTGATGACTTGAATGCTGTATTAAAACAAGCTCTCGAATCTCAAGTGAAAGGACTGGTATTTATTAGTGCTAAGTCCGACAACTTCATTGCAGGTGCGGATATCAATATGCTCGATAACGCAAAAACCCGCGATGACGCGTTATATTTATCGCAAACCTGTCATAGTGTGTTTGCTGATATGGTCAAGTTACCATTCCCCACTGTTGCAGCGATGCACGGTGCAGCACTTGGCGGGGGCTTAGAATTCGCACTCGCTTGTGATTATCGTGTTTGTAGTGACGCAAGCAATACTAAGTTGGGTTTACCTGAAGTACAGCTTGGTTTGTTGCCAGGTGGTGGGGGTACGCAGCGTTTACCAAAATTGGTTGGTATTCAAAAAGCACTGGAGTGGATGTTAACTGGCAAGCAAGTACGTGCAAAGCAAGCTAAAAAAGCTGGTTTAGTTGACGATTGTGTACCGCAGAGTATTCTGTTGGCCGCTGCCTTTAAACAAATTGAAAAAGGCAAGCGTAAGTCGCAAAAACCAAAGTTGAGCAAACTTTCAACGCTGCTCGAGTCAAACCCATTTGGCCGCAATATTATCTTTAAAAAAGCACAAGAGAATGTCGATAAAAAAACAGGGGGTCATTACCCTGCGCCGTCTGCAATTATTAAAAGTGTGCGTGCCGCGGTAGAGATGAGCCCAGCAAAGGGTTTTGAAGTGGAAGCACAAGGCTTTGCTGATCTTTGTATGACAGACGTGTCTAAATCGCTACGTGGTATCTTTTTTGCGACCACTGAGATGAAAAAAGAGTATTCAAATGCAGGTGCAAAAATTGAAAAGGCGGCAGTACTTGGCGGCGGTCTAATGGGAGCAGGTATTGCCCATGTTAGCGCGTGCAAAGCGGGTGTTAAAGTGCGTATTAAAGATGTCGCTCAAAAGGGCATTTCGGGCGCGCTTAACTACAGTTATAAAATACTGAACAAAAAACAAAAGCGCCGCATTTTAAGTCATGCAGAGATGCAACAGCAAATGAATCAGATTACCGGCGGAGTTAACTACGACGGTTTTAAAAATATGGATATCGTGATTGAAGCCGTATTTGAAGATCTTGCGCTTAAGCAAGCCATGGTGGCTGATATTGAAACACAGTGCAATGACAATACCATTTTCGCGTCAAATACATCGTCACTACCTATCGCGCAGATTGCAAGTGACGCTGCGCGCCCAGAAAATGTTATTGGTTTACACTACTTTTCACCAGTTGAAAAAATGCCCTTGGTCGAAATTATTCCACATCAAGGTACGAGCGAAACAACCATTGCTAAAGTTGTAAATTTTGCACGTAAGCAAGGAAAAACACCCATTGTGGTTAAAGATAAGGCCGGCTTTTATGTAAATAGAATTCTTGCGCCTTATGTTAATGAGGCGGCTAATTTATTACTTGCAGGCGAGCCAATTGAAAAAATTGATCAGGCATTGGTTGAATTTGGCTTTCCGGTTGGCCCGATGACGTTACTTGATGAAGTTGGCATTGATATCGGTTCTAAAATAGCGCCGATATTAGAGAACGAATTAGGTGAGCGATTTAAAGCGCCAGACGCTTTCTCACGATTAATAGACGCAGGGCGTCTTGGTCGTAAATCGAAACGCGGTTTTTATTTGTATGATAAAAAAGACAAGAAAGTCGACGAATCAATTTATTCACTGTTGGGTGTGACGGTAAACCCGCGCTTGAATAAAGAAGAAATCGCACAGCGCTGCGTTGCGCAAATGCTAAATGAAGCATCACGTTGTCTTGATGAAGGCATTATTGCAAGTGCTCGGGATGGCGATATCGGAGCGATTTTTGGTATCGGATTCCCACCATTCCTTGGCGGTCCATTTAGTTATATGGATAAACTTGGTGCAGCTAAAGTAGCATCTCAATTAGCGACGTTTGCTGAGCAAAATAGCCAGTTTACGCCGAGCGAGGCACTAACAAAAATGGCGCAAGAAAATGATGTGTACTACGGTGGCGAAACGCAATCATAATATGAACGATTAAATCGATACTATTAAAAAACCGGAGTTAATACTTCGGTTTTTTTTTGCTTTTAATTTGCTCAATTTTATGTATTATATGCGCTCAAATTTTCAGCGAAGGTCAACCAATGTTGTTTGTATTACTGCCGTTGTGTGGTTTATTGTGTTACATTTTAGCGTTAAAAAATGGCTTAGGGTTAAAGCGATGGACATTCTTTGGTACCGTAATGGGCCCGGTTGCCTTATTTATGTTTAATGTACATAAACGTCGCCAGTTGCATAGGCAGTGTGGCTTTTTATTTGCTCGATTTAGCGCTTAACCATCAAGCCTATATACAGTGGGCTGCTTCTGTTTATAGAAAAGTTTGATCGCAAACGCTTAAGTCATGATTCATTCGCAACGAGCGTAAGACTGGTACCCTTTGCTTGGCTGTTGAACTTTTTCTGTTCGGCAATTAAAAACTCTTCAAATTGCTCTTTAGCAAGCGGTTTTGCGTAGAAGTAACCTTGTAAAATTTCACAATTTAACGCTCTCAATACATCGACTTGGTGTTGATTTTCAACACCTTCAGCAACCACACTAAGCCCTAAGTTGTGGGCTATCGTGACGACCGAATCGACCATGTTTTGACCTTTTTCGTTGCCCATGTCGTCAATAAAAGCACGGTCTATTTTTAGTGTATCTAGCGGGAATTGCTTTAAATATGCAAGCGATGAGTACCCAGTACCAAAATCATCAAGCGACAAATGAATACCGATATGATTGAGCTCATTCATTATTCTAATTGCGTCTTTCGGGTCGTGCATCACGGTCCCTTCAGTTATTTCTAGCTCGAGAAAATTAGCCGGTAGCTCATGTTTTTTTAATATATTATCGATGATCCGTGCTAAATCAGGTTGCGAAAACTGTTTCGCTGATAAGTTAACAGCGCAGCGCCCGTTAAATAAACCGCGTGATAACCAGTCTTTAACATCGGCACATGCTTTATCGAAAACAAGTCGACCAATTTCAACTATTTGACCTGTTTCTTCTGCGACAGGTATAAATTGAGCTGGGCTAATCAATCCTTTTGTTGGCGTAATAAAGCGAACAAGTGCTTCCATTCCGATCAGTTGGCCGGTACTTACATCCATTTTTGGTTGATAGAACACTCTAAATTGATCTTCTTTCATGCCAAAGCGAATTAAGTTTTCTATTTGTAAGCGCTTAACAGCTTGACGGTTCATGGCATCATTGAAGAATAAATATCGATTGCCATGTTGTTTTGCGTGATACATCGCGGTATCTGCATTTTTTAACAGAACTTCAGGATTGTTACCATCTTCTGGGAACAATACAATCCCGACACTTGAGGTAATGACCAACTCATGACCTGACATATGAAATGGCTTTTCAATATTAACTAGAAATTCTTTCGCCGTTTGTGTAATGGTGTGAATATCATTGGTACCGGCGATAACTAACGCAAATTCGTCACCCCCCAAGCGGTAAATACTGTCTTGTTGGCGGGTTAACTTACCTAAGCGGTTGGCGAGGCGGCATAGTAAAATATCACCTGCTTGATGGCCTAGCGAGTCGTTAATTTTCTTAAAGTTATCAAGGTCGAACACCAGCAGCGCATGGTGACTTTTACTGACTGCTAATTTTTTAAGGTTGCTGAAAAACTGATTGCGATTTGGTAAACCCGTAAGGCGGTCACGGTTAGACATCTTTTGCAATTGAAGCTCTGCATGTTTACGCTCGCTAATATCACTATAAACGGCGATGTAATGTGTTATGACCTGTTTTTCACAGCGTATCGCATCGATAGAGAGCTCGAAAAAGAACGCTTTGTCGTCGTGGACTATTTTTAATTCTTCTTTCCAATTACCTGTTTTATTTAGTAATTGATGTAATTTATTGAGGTAACTTTGTTTGTAACCCGGTAAGTTAAATTGGGTGCCAATGTGCTCAGATGCTTGTCCGCCAAACGTCGCTAGGTAGCGTTTGTTAACTTCAATAAGTGATAAGTTGCTGTCATAAATAGCAACGGCATCAGTCAGGTTTTCGATGCAAGTAGCAAGCAAGTTCAATCGGTCTTGGGTGGATTTAATACGGCTGATATCTTTTACCGTACCCGTCATACGTAATGGCGTCTTATTTTTGTCATGGGATGTGACTTGACCTCGGTCTAACACCCAGCGCCATTTTCCGTCAGTGTCTTTAATTCTGTAGCTCGCCTCAAAATAGTCGCTGTCTCCTTTGAGATGCTGCTCTAGTTGTTGTTTTACTTGGTCTAAATCGCCGGGATGGATACTGTTTTTATTGGGCGGGATTTCTTTGGATATGGGGTCAGTGTGAAAAAAGTAGTCGTTTGTACGTTCTAATTTATTTGTTTTTAAATTCCAGTCCCACACAACTTCGCCACTTGCGATAATACTATCGCGAATTTTCTGCTCTGACTGTTGTAGTCTTTTTTCTGAAAGTTTAAGTCGCACTATTGCAATCACAGCAATGCATAGCGACAGCAATGCTATCACCATGGGTAAGCGTAATTGAGAGTCTATTAAAGGAGTCTGATGCGCATAAGCTTTATGAGGCAGAAAACTCCCCAAGATGACACTCTTAATTATTGTTGTTTTTAACGAGCGCATATCGATTTTGGAGTACGACAAATTTCTAGGTGTACATTAATGCATACGACGCGAACTGTCAAAAAGAGTTTTGATTTTGCGCGGGTTTTAACTCGTTTTGTGAATTTATTTCGGTGCACAATGTCAGTCTTGTACTTTCTGATGCAAACAATTTTTCACAATAATCGACTAATTGGACTTGTGATAGTTGTAGTAAGGCCATTTCAAGGCGTTTCTGCATATCAAATTTTTTGTCCCCATTGCCAATTGAGAGCCAGAATCGTTGTGATTTTAAACGTAAGTTTTTGTCTTTTTCTTTGATTTGCGTCAGCAGGGTTGTTTTTGCTTGCGCCCATTGTTGATCTGACAACTGGGCAATCGATTTATGATACTGCTGTAAAAACTGATTGTTATAGGTGGCTAGAATATCGCTGTCCGTTTGCGGGGATTGAATGTAAAAAGCGATGCCTGCACGTGTGTTCAGCGGTGCAAAACCACTACCAACTAAATAGCCTAGCTGCTTTTGCGTGCGCATTTCGTTAAAATAGTCTTGGCTAATAAGGTGATTGATTAGCATCAGTCTTACCTTTTCACAAATACTAGTTGTATTTGATTGGAAATAAACAACGATGGCGTTGTCATGATGCTCTAGTTGGTAACTGCGTTGGGTATTTTCGAGCACAGACAGCACCGGCCGTTGCAAATCTTTGATAGCGGCAGTCTGTGTTAACAAGGTGTTTACTAAATGACAAAATGCATCGGCATCAGCGCGCTGCCAATTACCATGCAGTAATGCTTGACAATGTAATTGGTCAAAAAGATGTTGTTTAAAGACATTGAACTGCTCGTAGCTCACGGATGCGAGTTCTTCTGCTAATTGCTGAGGTGTCGGGTTCCATGGCAACAGCGAGGCACTTAAATGTGAAAATAGCATGCTCACTGGTTTATTCTGATTACCATTATGCCAGTGACGAGCGAGCTGTTTTTTATATTCGTTAAAACGCATTTCGCAAAATGATGCGTTAAACAATTGTTCAATTAACTGATCAACGAATTCGTATTGGTTTGTCGATAAGCCCCAGGTGTGTAACGTGAGCCCGCCTTGGTGGCTTGCCAAATGGTAGCTTAAACCAGCTAATTCAGCTGGGTAGAATTGTTCCGCGACGCTATCCATAAATAAATCAGCGAATAGCCGTGTCATTGCCATATGTTTAATTGACTGCACGGTCAGTTCACTATCTAACGAGAGATAGAAATGTCCTTTCGCAACGCGATAACTACTGTCTTGCTTAAACCAAAATTCACATCCGTCATTTTCAAAAATAAGTTCAGGGTGGGTTAAGTGGCGTTCTACCTCGAGTAATCTAATCTTTTTGCTCAAATAAGGATTTACTTTGGCAATCTCCATCTCACTGGCATTACTTTTTATATTTTCTAATTGGGTCAACCAACTGTTTGGTATTTCGCACGCAGCAAATGGGGTTTCATACCATTTCGCAAATTGGTCACAGGCAACTTCAGGATAAATACTTGTTAGTCGCATATTGGTTGGCGTGAAAAACCGAAATAAATGTTGCCATTGTGAGGGGGCAAACCCGGTCATCAAGTAGTCGCCGCGCACATAATCTTGCTCTGGGTAATGGTGCATGTTGACACTTAAGCTATTAACCCAATCGGTCACGCGTGATTTTTCTTGATTATCGAATGCAATATCGAGCAACCGTTTTTTATCCTGATACAGCTTCTCGAGTAATGCTGTTGGTGTTTGCTTAATCACGTCGAGGTACTCAAAAAAGAGCTCTACAATCTCGCAGCGGTGTGATTTTCCTTCATCGGTTAATGCAATACTGATATTAAAGTCTTTAAAATTACTGCCATTAATACCGCCGCCTGCGCTCAGGGCGTTAATCCAGCCTTTTGCTTTTAAAATTGAATACAGTGAATTTGTCCCTTCATAACCGATTAAATGTGCCAGAAAGCTCACCGTTTTTTGTTGGTAAAACGAGTCAATAGATGGCAGAGCAAATGCAATGATCAGCTTTTGCATATGTTTATGCGGTTTAATAAAAATTTCTTGGCACAGGTGTTGGGTTAAATATAAAGGGGCCTCGATAGACGGTTTTATTTTACGAACATCGCCATGAATTCTTTCAAAAAGTTGTTTTACGGTTGGTGCTAATTGTTCATGCGGTAGCGGGCTTGAAATTGCCAATGTCATAAATTGTGCCTGGTAGTGGCGTTTGAAAAAAGCTCTTATTTCTTCACTAATACAACGTGTTTTATTGGCGAGAGTTTGTTTATTGCCGACCGAAAATTTTGCGAACGGATGCGCTGGGTTTACGGTTTCTTTATGTACTTGGTAGATTCGGCGGGTATCATCTTTTAGTTTTAACTTAAACTCAGCATCAATCGCATTGCGTTCTTTTTCACACGCACTCGGCAAGATAAGTGGACTGATAAAAAACTGGGCGAATTGCGTTAACGCATCGACGAGGTAATCGTTTTGAATATCAAAAAAATAACTTGAATGTTCTGTGCCGGTCCAAGCATTACTATTACCGCCGTGTTGTGAGGTGAATTGCGAGAATCCGCCAGGCTCAGGAAAACGTTCCGTGCCCAAAAATAACATGTGTTCGAGAAAGTGGGCTAAACCTTGACGGTCAGTGGGATCGTCAAAGTGACCCGCATTAACTGTAAGCGACACAGCAGATTTTTCACTGTCGAGGTCCTGAATAAGTAACACTTTAAGACCATTGTTGAGTGTCAGAGGCTGATAACTTCTGTTATCATTTGTACTTACTATCATGCTGTGCTCCTAAGATGTTAACCTTCGGCAAACGCCGCAGTGTTCGCTTTAGGTGGACACGACAGATAATCGCCTGAACATCAAACCAAGTTAGTGTATTTCTAATATAGCTGAGTTTTCAGGTGGTTGGCTATATATTATTTTCTTTTTTTATGGATAACCGGTAAGCCGATGAAGAAGATTTTTATAATGCGTCATGGTCAAGCAGAAACGCTTGCAGTGTCCGACGCAACGCGTAAATTAACAGAATTTGGTCATCAGCAGGTTTTTGCGATGTCTTCTCAAATGGCTGAGCGCGCGTCATTTGATGTTATTTTATCGAGCACCTACTTACGCGCTATGCAAACCGCAACGATTATGGCGCAGCCTCATTCCGTAAAATTAACCGGTGAATATCGCGATTTTGTGCCCGAAGCCGAGCCATTTAGCGCCGCGCTTTTTATTAAAAGCTTGATTGAAGCGCACCCGCAGCATGAAACTTGGCTTATTGTGGCGCATATGCCATTGGTGAGTTACCTAATTGCTGAGTTTTGTCCGCCCGATATGCCTATATTTGCAACGGCAGCGGCGTGCGAAATTGATTATGACGAAACGACCGAACAAGCAACTTTAACTCAGATGCATTTGCCTGCAATGATGGAAACAATTAAATAAGTTTTTCTTCTTTAATATCGAGCAGTATTAAGATTGCACCTCTGCCACCGTATTCCAGTGGTGCTTGGTGCATCGCTAAGATGTCGGGATGCTGCACTAAATAATGCGGTACCTTGTGCTTTAAAATACGCTCGCCAATACCGGTCACAATACAGGCGCATTTTACATCACGCTTTTTACATGCACTGATGAGTGCTGCTAACTCTAATTTTGCCACCTCTTTATTCATGCCATGCATATCAAGAACGAGATCAGGATAAAAATCACCGCGGCGTAATTGTTTTGCTAAAAAGCGATCTTCGCCCGGTTTAACCCAGTTAATGGTGTGATGGGTATCAATATCGGGAATATAATCGTCGGAAAAATAAAACTCGGCGTCGAGCTGTTTACTGTGTTGCTGAGTCGTCTTTTTCAAAGTGTCGACTGTTCGCTTAAACTGCACTGTATCTTGGCTAATCTTTTTTGTCGCCCCCATTTCTTGACGAAAAAGAGCAATATCTTGTTCTGATAATGAGGAGTTTTTTGACATAGTGGTTAGATTTAATCGAATAATAGAAACAGAATTTGTTAAATTATACCTCTGACTTGCATGCTTGGGTAGTTTTAAGAAATAAAAATAGTGGTGAAAGCGCTAGAGAAGTGATGCATTTTACCGCTACAATAAGGCAATTTTGTTTGTTTAAAGTTTTCGATTATGGAACAGCCTTTTTTAGACTCAGTGACACTAACTGAAGCCGTTACTGAGCTTGACACTATTAATGATTGGTTACGATGGTGTACGTCACAGCTTTCGGCGTCTGGCGTATTTTTTGGCCACGGCTCTGATAATGCATGGGACGAAGCGGTACAACTTATACTTCCTGCATTGTCTCTACCAATTGATACCCCGAAAGAAATGGTTAGCGCTAAGTTAACAACGACCGAAAAACACCTGTTGGGCGAACTTATTTCTGAACGTATTAATAATCGTGTTCCAGTTGCCTACCTTACAAATCAAGCCTATTTTGCAGGTTTGCCGTTTTATGTTGATGAACGTGTATTAGTGCCGCGCTCTCCATTTGCTGAGCTAATTGATAAACAATTTAAGCCGTGGTTACAGCAAACTGATTCTGTAAATCGAATATTAGATATGTGTACCGGTTCAGCATGCATTGCTATTGCTTTGGCTCATGCATTTCCAAATGCACAAGTAGATGCCGTTGATATTTCGTATGACGCATTAGAAGTTGCGAATTTAAATATCAGTGATTATCAACTCGAAGACCGTGTTTATCCAATTCAATCCGATGTGTTTAGTGGGGTGCCAGGACAAAAATATGATCTAATTGTGGCAAACCCACCGTATGTTGATGCGGAAGATATGGCTGACTTGCCAGATGAGTTTCGTCATGAGCCAGAGCTAGGCCTTGCCTCTGGTGATGATGGTTTAGATGTAACACGCACCTTGTTAAAAGAAGCGGCTGAGCATCTAAATGATGGTGGTTTGTTATTTGTTGAAGTCGGTAATTCTATGGTACATATGGATCAGTTGTTCCCACACGTTGGCTTTGAATGGATAAACTTTGAACGCGGTGGGTTTGGTGTTTGTGTGATCACAAAGGCACAACTGCAAGCACATTTTGGTTAAGTACACGACCAAATTAAGGTGTACGGGTGGTATTTAGGTATCAATTTTTATGGGAATGAGGTGAAAATAAAAATGGCAGGAAATAGTATCGGCCAGTTATTTAAAGTGAGCACATTTGGCGAAAGCCATGGGCTTGCTTTAGGTGGTGTTGTAGATGGTTGTCCACCGGGACTTGAATTAACTGAAGCTGATCTGCAAATTGATCTGGACCGTCGCAAGCCGGGGCAGAGTCGTTATACCACACAGCGACGAGAAGATGATCAAGTTAAAATATTGTCGGGTGTTTTTGAAGGAAAAACCACAGGTACTAGTATCGGATTATTGATTGAAAATACCGATCAACGTTCGAAAGATTATTCAAAAATAGCAGACGTATTTCGCCCAGGTCACGGTGATTACACTTATTGGCATAAGTATGGCGTACGTGATTATCGTGGCGGCGGGCGCTCGTCTGCTCGTGAAACCGCAATACGCGTTGCCGCAGGTGCAATTGCTAAAAAGTATTTACAACAAACGCACAATATCTCAATTCAAGCATGTTTGTCACAGTTGGGACCGATCAAGGCCGAAAATTACAACTGGCAACAAGTTGAAAAAAATGATTTCTTCTTTCCTGATGAGAGCAAGCTAGAGCAACTTGACCAATATATGCGTGACTTGCGCAAAGAAGGTGATTCAATTGGCGCAAAAGTAACCGTAGTTGCTAAAAACGTGCCTGTTGGCCTCGGTGAACCTGTATTTGATAGATTAGATGCAGAAATTGCTCATAGCTTAATGAGCATTAATGCGGTAAAAGGTGTCGAAATCGGCGATGGCTTTGCCGTCGTTGAGCAAAAGGGATCGGAGCATCGTGACGAGCTGACACCAGATGGCTTTACCTCGAACCACGCCGGTGGTGTACTTGCGGGAATTTCAACTGGCCAAGATATTTGTGCCTCAATTGCACTGAAACCAACATCGAGTATCACCATTGTTGGAAACAGCATCAATACACAAAATGAGTCGGTAGAAATGATCACAAAAGGTCGCCACGACCCTTGTGTTGGCATTCGCGCTATCGCAATTGCTGAGGCGATGCTCGCAATTACGCTGATGGACCATTTATTGCGACACCGTGGGCAAAATCACGATGTCAATGTATCACCGGGTCCAATACCAGGTCAAACTAGCTAGTTTATTTGAGTGCATTCGTTTGTTGAATGCACTCTATTTTAATTGGTATAGATCAGTTAAAATCACGCAAAACTTTTATCTATTCGTTTTATGCATACCATTGAACAGTTAACAGCAATATTTGAAGGCTGCTTTTTCGATGCCTTTCAAACGCGCTTGATCCGTGGTCAAGATGAACCCATTTATCTGCCGCTAAATCAGCAAACGTCGTACCATCAAATTGTGTTTGCCCACGGCTATTATGCCAGTGCGCTGCATGAAATCGCTCATTGGTTGGTCGCTGGTGATGCCCGACGTTTACTGGAAGATTATGGTTATTGGTACTGCCCAGATGGACGCACCGCAGTGCAGCAGGCGGAGTTTGAAAAAGTCGAAGTGTTACCACAAGCGATTGAATGGTGCCTTAGTGTTGCTGCGGGCTTTAAGTTTAATGTGTCATGCGATAATCTCAATGGCGAACAAACGTGCCGTCATCAATTTCAACGTGCAGTACATGATAAAGTAACTGAGCTATTGCAAACAGGTTTTAACACGAGAACACAAACCTTATTAAAAGCGCTATCGGACTATTATAAAACGCCATGGCCGCTCTCTCTTTCACACTTTGAATGGCAGTCTTCCTATGAAGTATAAATTGGGGTTAATTATTAACCCAGTCGCGGGTTTAGGTGGCAGTGTTGCACTTAAAGGCAGCGATGGACAAACCGAAAAAGCACTCGCCCTTGGCGCGACAAAAAAAGCTCAGAATAGGACCAAAGCAGCACTTGAAGAGTTGCTCAAACACCGCGATAAAATTGAAATCTTCACTGTTTCTGGCGAAATGGGCGAAGAGTGTGCAAAACAACTCGGTTTTACTACCCATGTTGTGAAGCATCTTAACGGTCCGTCGTGTGCTGATGACACCGAGCAGGCGGTTACTTTATTAGCTGAGTGCGATGTTGATCTCATTTTATTTGCTGGCGGCGATGGAACGGCGCGAAATATCTGTAATGCTGTTACCGAAAAAATGACCGTGTTAGGAATTCCTGCAGGATGTAAAATTCACTCAGGTGTTTATGCTATTACGCCGAAAGCGGCTGGTCGTATCGTCGATATGCTTGTGTCGGGCGAATTAGTGAGCCTGACGGATGCAGATGTGATGGATATCGATGAGCGCGCATTTCGTGATGGTATTGTCAAAGCAAAGCGCTTTGGTGAAATGCAAATCCCCGCTGAGCTGCGTTATGTGCAGGCCGTTAAAAATGGCGGTAAAGAAAGTGATGAGTTGGTGTTGGCTGATATTGCCGCTTATGTTGTGAGTGAAATGGATGACGATACTCATTATATAATGGGCTCAGGTTCCACCGTTGCGGCTGTGATGGATGAAATGGGACTCGATAATACCTTACTTGGTGTTGATGTAGTTTATGATCAGGAGTTGGTCGCGACAGATTGTACGGCTGCGCAATTACTGACATTAAGCGAGACACAGCAGACTAAATTGGTTATCACCCTGATTGGCGGTCAAGGGCATATTTTCGGCAGAGGAAACCAACAATTAAGTGCTGAACTAATACGTAGAATTGGTCGTGACAACATCATCATCGTTGCAACAAAAGCTAAACTTCAAGCTCTCAATGGTCGCCCACTTATTTGTGATACGGGTGATAGTGAATTAGATCACCAGTTGTCAGGGTTTATTAAAGTTATTACAGGTTATAACGACTATGTAATGTATGCAGTCGGTTATCAAGAGGAAAATTAACATGTATTTAGACTATGTAGAACGTGCGCAAACGTTATTTGATCAGCTAATTGAGACTGCGAATGATGATGAGCTGTTCGCAAGCGGCTATTTAAGAGGACATTTTGATCTGCAAGTGGGTTATGCGCAAGTTGAAGAACTAAATTTAAGCCCAAGTGAATTAAACGAGCGTGTTGAAAAGTCATTAGTCAAAGCATATCGTGACGGTGAGCTCAACGATCAAGACCGTGACTATGTCGCCGATATTTGGGATAAAATAAAGGCGTTGTCTGAGTAGTTGAATACTTAATTTTTGTTCTAAGAGGGTTTGAGTAACCCTCTTTTTTTACATCTGAGTTGTCCTGTTTTTATAACCTAACTCATTGAATATTAAATTCTTTTAATTTGTAAGAAGATGTGTAATCATTCATAAAACTGAAATGTAACAACAAGGGATACATGAATGTTAAGGAAAATAATACGACTTAGTCTTTTTATTTTACTAACCACCTTCTTATTGAGCACGACAGCAAAAGAACTTTCAATTGAACACTTTAGCCGTGGTGCTGAATACAGTAATTTGAAACTGTCGCCCAATGGGCAGTATTTAGCAGGGATCAGTGAAACAGAAGGTAAACGCATGTTGTTTATCTATGATCTCTCTAAAAATAGTTTTTCTCATGCGGTTAACTTTCCTGAGAGTGCACAGGTTGGCAACTACCATTGGGTTAATGACGAGCGTGTTGTTCTTGAAAAACAATATATTAAAGGATGGAATGATCATCCGAGTTACCATGGTGAGCTTTATGGGGTTAATGCTGATGGCAGTAATCCACGCTATTTAGTAGGGCATAAAGGGCAAAGCCAAGTGGGCTCACGCTTGAAAAAAGCGACACCGATTTACGGCACATCATATGTGCTTGATCCACTCCATCACGATGAAGATTACATGTTAATCGTAACTTATCCATGGGGTACAACATCAAGTAAAGAACCGTATACGCAAGTGTATCGCGTTGATGTAAACAAAGGTAAGCGTCGTAAAGTAACGCGCGCGCCTACGCGTCTGGCTCGTTATTTAACAGACCATAATGGTGAGGTACGACTTGCTGTAAGCTCTTCCGATTACATTAATCAAAAGTTGTTTATACGTGATTTAAAAGAAAAAACGTGGCAAGAACTCACTTTAAATCGTAATGACTTAACCAATATCGGCCTGCATGCGTTTGATGAAACTGGCGAGTATGTGTATGCGTCTGCATCGATAGGTGGGGCACCGAAGGGTATTTATAAACTGTCACTCAAAACTAAAGAACTCGAACTTATTCACAAAGATAACGTTGTTGACCCGAGCAATATTTGGATTGATGAAACCAATAAAGAATTGTTTGCGATTGAGTATGAGCCGGGTTATCCAACCTATGCATTTGTTGATAAAAAATCAAAAATGACCAAACGTTTGAAAAGCATGTTAAAAACGTTTGAAGGTAATCAAGTACAAATTGTATCGAGTTCGCGTGATGCTGATATGAGTGTGGTGCGCACCGTTAGCGACATTAATCCGGGTGAATATTATTTATATGATGCAAAAGTTAACAAGCTACAATATTTGTTTGCTAATCGCAGTTGGATTGACCCAGATTTGATGGCTCAGAGTAAGCCTATTTCGTTTGAAGCACGCGACGGTTTAACGATCCACGGTTATTTGACCCTCCCTGAGGGTAAAAAAGCGGAAAACTTGCCTTTAGTTGTGATGCCGCATGGTGGGCCACATGGACCTCGTGATTGGTGGGGGTTTGATAGTGATACGCAATTGCTTGCTAATAAGGGCATGGCGGTACTTAAAGTAAACTTTCGTGGTTCCGGTGGTTATGGTCCCGCTTTTGAGTTTAAAGGCCACCGCCAATGGGGTCATAAAATTCAACATGACATTATTGATGGCGTTAAACATATTATCGAGCAAGGTATAGCGAACAAAGACAACGTTTGCATTATGGGGGCGAGTTTTGGTGGCTACTCAGCGCTACAAAGTGCAATTATTGAACCCGATATGTTTAAATGCGCAATTGGTGTCGTTGGTGTGTATGATTTGGCGATGATGTTTGAAGAAGGTGATGTTGCAGAGCGTAGCAGTGGACAAAGCTATTTGACTCAAGTGCTGGGTACGAATAAAGAAGAAATAATCCGCTTTTCACCAAATAAAAATATTGCATCACTCAAAGCACCCGTACTTATTGTGCATGGTGGTGAAGATAGAAGAGCACCGCTTGAACAAGCCGAAGCACTGATTGAAGCGTTGAAAAAAGCAAAACACCCTTATGAGTATGAGTTGCTTGAAAATGAAGGTCATGGATTCTATAAACCTGAACACCGTACTCTTTACTATAAAAGAGTATTGGCATTCTTAGATCAACACCTCGTTCTATAGTAGGGCGACTTTTATAGCTGCAAAGGCACTGTGTGGCCTTTGCAACTCTCTCCAGTTACTTTATTTGCCATTTTTCTTCCAGCTGGTAATACTGTTTTGAATTCTTAAATTTGATTAATGCGTTATTAAATCGTTTTATTAAATCTTGCCGAGTAAAAGCCAAATGATATTTATTAATCGCAAACAAAGGATGAAAAGTAACATCGAGTTGTTCCGTTTCATTGAAGTAATGAAATACGCTGCGATCCATCACCAGCACATCAGCTTTACCTTCGCGCAACATTTTTAACTGTTTACTTTGATCTTGTATTTCAAAATAAAGCGGAGCCTTGCCAACGGCTGTTTTAAAACGTGGACCTAAAAATATATCTGCTTGCGAAAAAGCAATGATCTTATAGTTAGCTAACTGCGCGATTCGGTCGATATGAAGTTTGTTGCTAGACAATGAGATAGCTACATTTTGATATTCTATATAGCTATCTGTTAGATAGTGTGTCTCTGGTAATAGGTCTTTATTGGTGGTGATCACGCCATCGTAACCTTGCAAATGAAAAGCTTTAAGTGAATGCCCAAGCGGCAGCGATATAAATTGACACTTGTAATCAATTGATTGAAAAATTTGCGTAATTAATTCAATTTCGAATCCGGTATTTGCGTTATCGATTACAAAAGGAGGGCGGTCAACACCTGCTATCAGTGTGATTTCGTCATTCGCCCAGAGCGTATGGCAAAAAATAAGTAACGCGATAAATAGCTTCTTCACATCTTTTAACGTTTTAAGGTCACGTTGTTAAAGCATAGATGTGATCTGAAAAATTGACTAGGATGCGCAGTATGATTGTAGAGTCAAATCACGCACCCGTCATACAAGGATGATGTGGGTGCGTCGAATTGGATTTAGTCTTGATAAAGGCCTAAGTGCTCTTTTGCGTAGGCTTCAAAGTCGGTGAAACCACCGATGTGATTTTGATCTAAAAATATCTGTGGCACTGTTTCACATGGTTTGCCGGCTGATTTTTCAAGATCAGCTTTTGATATTCCTTCTTTGATGATATCGATGTAACGGAATTGAAAATCGTCACGCTCATTTGATAGCTTTTCTGCGAGCTCTTTTGCACGAACACAAAACGGACACCCATCACGACCAAAAATTACAGTAAACATATTCTCACCTTTCTTTATGTTGATACAGCTCATTATTAATCGAATTACTTTCGCTGTAAATTCGAATAATTAAATAGGTGTAATCGAAAAAACTGAAATTAAGTACGGTAAACGGTTTTAATTAGGTGGTAACCGAATTTTGTTTTGACGGGTCCATGAACCTCAAAAAGGGGCTTTTTAAACACCACATCATCAAATGCTTTGACCATATCGCCTTTATTAAACTCACCCAGATCACCGCCGCGTTTTTTTGATGGGCAAGTTGAGTGCTGTTTGGCAAGTTTATTAAAATCTGCCCCTTTATCCAGTTTGGCTTTGATAGCTAAACACTCTTTTTCTGTTTTGACTAATATGTGATAGGCGCAGGCTTTAGGCATAATGGTTATCCGCTTGGTTTTAGAAAGGCGCTATTGTATCGCGTTTTTATTAATGCTTACAAACGCAACCACATGCCAAGCTCGGTACTATAGCCCCGCGAGCGGGCGCTGATCGTGAGGTCTTCATTGAGCACGTAGTAACTCGGAAAGGCGTCAATGCGGTAATTTTTGGCGAGCTCCCGATCACCCAACAAAATAGGCATAGAGAGCGTTAAATTACCGATAAAATCATCAACCTCTTTTACAGAAGAGTAGTCTAGGGCGATTGCAATAACGTTAAGGTCCTGTCTCTGTTGAATTTTCTCTAAATTTGGCATGCTTAATTTGCACACACTGCACCAGGGAGCAAAAAAATAAAGAATGGTTTTTTTTCCCCGTAAGCCTGAGAGCGACACGCGATGATCAGTATGTTGTTTTATGCTTTCGAGTGTTTTCAGAGAAAAATAAGGTGCTGGATTTGTCGTCGACTGCAACATATTTCGCTCTAAAAATGTGTTGATGATATAGAACATGAAAATGAAAAAGAGCGCTTGCAGCACAGTATTGAGAATTTTTTCTTTAGTTATTTTTAACTTCATAATCATATGATTTTATTAATCTTATAGTATAAGACAGAGATTAAATATTAATAATTTCAATTTTTTTACTTGAAAAATACGTTGTCGCACCACACATCTATTTTAGAACACGCCGACAGGGTGTTTTAAAGATTAACCTTTTGATTAGGTTAATGTTATTGCCTGCTCAATAACGAGGGGCACACACTAAAATTATTGCTTATTTAAGGATACTATACTATGCGTAATGTAGATTTATCACCTCTTTATCGTTCTTTTATTGGTTTTGATCATCTTGCACAAATGATGGACAACGCGTCTCGAAATGCGAAACCATCGAGTTTTCCACCATACAACATCGAACTGTTAGGTGAAGATAAATATCAAATTACGATGGCGGTCGCGGGCTTTGAAGAGCACGAACTGCACATTGAAACAGAAAAAAACGCCTTGCTTGTAAAAGGTGTTAAAGAAAGTAAATCGCAAGATGGCGAGCGCAGTTTTATTCATCAAGGCATTGCAGAGCGCAACTTTGAACACAAATTTCAGTTAGGTGATCACGTTAAAGTACGTGGGGCGTCACTTAACAACGGGTTATTAAATATCGCCTTAGAGCGAGAGATACCAGAAGCCGATAAGCCAAGAACCATTAAAATTAATGGTCAACAAGCGGAAATGTTACGCAGCGCTTAAAGGCATATTATATAAATAGATTCTCCAACCACTAGCGGCTTTTAGATAAGCCGCTTTTTGCTTTTAAACCAATTATTTTTTACAAATTTGCTGTTTTAATTCACGATACCATTTAAGCTGCTCGATAGCGTGAGTTTTAGCAAAATCAAACGACACCTTTTTAAAATTAACCTCACTGCTTGCCGGAAGCTGCGACAACACTGCACAATCGCTACTGACAAGTGTCCCAATTTTTGCATATCCACCGATAGTTTGACGATCGTTGAGTAACACAATTGGATTGCCATTTGGTGGTACTTGAATTGCACCGAGTGCAATCCCTTCAGAGTATAATTGTTGTTTTGGCGGCGATATGTTGTTGCCAGTTAACTCAACGCCCATTCGATTAGAGCGTAACCCAATGCGATGCGTATTAGAAAAAAATAGCTGGCGCGCACGTTGGCTGAAGTTCGCATGTTGATAGCTAGGTACGACATAGAGAGGGCGGTTTACGATTCGCGCTGCAATTGCATTCACATCGAGTTTTCTCTCACGGCTAATTGAGGATTTTTTTGCGAATAAGACGTCGTTATTGTTTATTTTGAGCCCAATTTGTTCACGAATAATGGTGCTGTGGCTGCAATAAATAGATGGCGAACAAAAGCCGCCGCTAATCGAGATATAATTGATTGTTTGATGCCCACAATTTTTGAGTTCAATTATATCTCCCGGTTTGAGTGTATAAGATTGCCATAACGGGTATGTTAATTTATTAATGACAAGTGAACATTGTGCTCCCGTAAAAGAGACTGTGATAGGAACCAGTATACGCAATGTTAATGCTGCAAAATGAACCTCGAGTGCCGCACAATCTTCTGTATTGCCAACCAATAAATTTGCAAGTTTAAATGAAAGGGGATCAGCAGCACCACCTTGGCTCATACCAAATTGACTGACGTTGTTACGACCTAAATCCTGCACGGTGATGAATTGAGCACCGCTGACGACTTCGATTAGACCCTGCATTGAGACCCCATGAGATGTTGATACTCAGATTTTGAGATGGGCGTAAACTGAACGCTGTCGCCAATTTTAAATGGGGTTGGCGGCTGATTTTTTAGATTAAACGTGGTGAGTGGGCAGCGCCCGATGAGGTGCCAGCCTCCGGGCGTTGTCGTCGGGTATACGGCCGTCTGCGATTCTGCAATTGCCAAAGAACCAGCTTCAACTAAGGCCCTTGGTGATGAGCGCCGCGGTAGATGAAGCTTGTCGTCGATATGGCCTAAGAATGCAAATCCAGGTGCAAACCCAATTGAGTAAACGTGATAGCGTCGCGCACTGTGCAATTGTATAAGCTCGGCAGCGGTGATTTTCGCGCTGTCGCAAACATAGTCAAAATCAAGTCCAAACTCTGGACCGTAATAAACGGGTAAATGATGAACTACATTGTTGAATTGAGTTACGTGTGTTGATAAATAGCTGTTGTTGATAAAATCAATAAGTTGTTGTTCATCAAGCAGTATGAAATCAAATTCGATAAATAGCGAGTTGTAGGAAACAATGGTGTCGAGCAGCGTGTGTTTGAATTGATGCCTCAACGCCACCTCTAGTTGGCATAGTTTGAGGTTATTCTCAGCAGTTGCAATACCGTCAATATAGATCATCAACGCGTTTTCACTTGCCCTACTAAAACTTAATTTTGCTGACATAATTCGCTAATTTGTTGCAGCACTGCAAGGGCTTCGGGGTTGTCACCATGGACGCATAATGTATCTGCGTTGAGCATCACTTTTTCACCGCAAATCGACGTAACCGATTGTTCTTCAATTAACTGCTTAACTTGATTTATGGCATTAGCGCCGCTCAACACTGCACCGCTTTGTGTTCGCGGCACTAAGTTCCCATCTTTAGTATATGCTCGGTCGGAAAATGCTTCGTATAACAATTCAATTGCATAGCCTGTTGCTTTTTGAGCCATCGCTTGATTGCTTGGCGTGGCTTGGACCATCAGTTTGAGCGGTCGATAGTAACCGGCGACCGCGGCGAGCACAGCGTCAAACACGTCGTTATCGACCATCATATCGTTATACAAGGCACCGTGAGGCTTAATATAGTCGAGATGTAGTTTCTGTGATTTTGCTAAGCCATCGAGTGCCGCGATTTGATATTGAATACATGCAATCAGGTCATCTCGTGACATTTTTAAAGAGCGTCGCCCAAACCCTTGTAAGTCCGGGTAACTAGGGTGGGCACCGATGATCACGTGATGTTGTTTTGCCAATTGCAACGTGTGCTTGATGACAGAAGGATCACCCGCATGAAAGCCACATGCAATGTTTGCCATATTTATAAAAGGCATGAGTTGCTGGTCATCGCCAAGCTGCCAGTGACCAAAGCTTTCACCTAAATCGCAGTTTAATTTCATATTGGTCATTTTAATCGCCATCGTTTACAGTAAGTTGATAATAACAGGTGTTTTAGGGTTCGAACAATGAAGAAAAAATATGACACGTTTGCAGATTTTTATCCGTTTTATTTGAGTCAACATCAGGATGTAATATGCCGACGTTTACACTTTATAGGCTCCGCCCTAATTTTACTGCTTATTGTATGGGTTGTTATGACCCAGTACTGGAGTGCGTTGATTGCAATTCCATTGCTAGGTTACGGCTTTGCATGGGTTGGGCATTTCTTTTTCGAAAAAAACCGCCCAGCCACATTTACTTACCCTATTTATAGTTTAATTGGGGACTGGGTGATGTTCAAAGACATGATAACCGGTAAAATTAAACTCTAGCCTTTAGTTTGCGTTCGCTTAATATTATCGAGAATGATGCCACTTGCCATGGCGACGTTAAGCGATTCCGCATGACCAAATCCGGGAATGGTAATTTTGTGATTTATAAATTCGCTGATGTTGCCACGTATACCGTGCGATTCACTGCCCATGACCAGTACCATGTTGTCGGTAAATTTTGATTGATGTACGCTTTCGCCACCTAGGTAGGCACCATATATTGGTAAATTGATTTCCTTTAGATAGGTTTCTAACTCGGTTTGCACTACGTTTACACGCCCAAATGAGCCCATCGTGGCGCTAATGGTTTTGGGGTTATAGGGATCGGCACAATCAAGACTGGCAACAACAGTTGAAATGCCATACCAATCAGCGACACGAATAATGGTACCTAGGTTACCCGGATCAGAGACGCCGTCTAACGCAAGTATTAACCCTTCTTGAGGTAGTGCGGGGAGTGCTGGCATCTCGACAACAGCGATTGCTGCATTATTACTGACTAGCGTACTCGCTTTAGCAAGAGCAGATTCATCAGCCTCAATTATAGGTTGTGCATTTAACTGCACAGCATTATTTTTAATAAACTCAGGTGTGCCAAATAAATGCTTAATCACTAAATTGGTGTTTAATAGCTCGAGTACATTTTTTTCACCTTGCACGAGAAACAGTTGTTGTAACTTACGTTGTTTTTTTTGACTCAATGCTCTAATTAGCTTTACTTGGTTTTTGGAAATCATGTGTACCTCTTGCGATGAATTGGCATTATACCAAGAATCTAAATTTGGACTAGGAAAATGAATTAAACAGCACAAGGTTTTATAAAAGTATGAATTAGAGGCTATTCGCTTGTACTTCATTAAAAGCAAACTAGGGTTAGATTACCTTATAAAGGTACTTTAATTTACTCGTTTCATGGAGGAATAATATGAAACCTATTTTTGTTATTTTATTGAGTGCTGTTTTGATGTGTTTGGGTACAAGTAATGTACTCGCTAACCAAGCTAACCCAAGCAATTTGGGCAGTCCAGAAGTCGTAATGAGGAGCGCGATTAATATTAATGTTGCGGATGTGATGACCTTAGCGACGTTACCAGGGATTGGTAAAAAGAAAGCACAGGCAATTATTGATTATCGAGAACTTAATGGGCCGATAAAATCAATAGAGCAACTAGCGAATGTAAAGGGGCTCGGCGAAAAAACAGTGGCAAAGTTTTCTGCACAAATAGAGTTTTAAAATGGGCCGAAAGGCCCATTCTTTTAGTCGCTCTCAGCGAGAATCTCGTTTTTTGCTTGGCTAATGTTTGGCTTAGCAAATAACAAGGTGATTGGATTGGTGACAAGGGGGTACAATATACCGACAATCAGTAAGTAGATAAGTAGCGTCCAGTCATCAATATTTGCAAGTAGCAAAAATATCGGTGTGAGTAAAAGCAACTTTATAATATTCAACGCGGTTTTTTGTGGCGTTGACAATAGTGCAACGGCGCGTTGTACTATTTGATTTCGTTGCTTAAGTGATACGTCATGTAATTCTGGTAGTTGACGACTGTTAAAATACAACATGTTAAACCTTTTTATGAGCCAATAATCGGCACGCGATCAGCGTGACACACACAAGTGTTGAAATTGCAAAAATGATTTGCATCCAACTTGGCATCGACAGCCCAATAAATGACCAACTGATCTCGCCACAATCGCCCGTTGCTTCAAAGAACCACGGCAGCCAATGATGTAATGGCATAAAGTCAGGGAAATTAGGTTCAAACTCACACATAAATGCAAATGGATCGGTATTGTTTTGCATTGCAATGTGCTCATTGGCAAGTAACCACCCCCAGATGCTCGCGATTGCAAAAGTTGTAAATGCGAGCAGTCGCACGATGAGGTTGTTGGGTTTGATAGCACCGATGAGTCCGGCGGCGAGCAAGCCTAGGACTGCAGTACGTTGATAAATACACATAATGCACGGTGCTAACTCCATCACATATTGAAAAAAGAGCGCACTGATTTCGAGTAAGAATGCGATTGCTGCTAGCAACAGCCATGAAATTCGCTTTTCAGCTAAATTGGAAATGAAACTTAACATAACTTTTATTGAAATTGTTTTCGTTACGCAAATAGTATAAAAAACCGTGTATAGACGCACGGTTTTTTTAGTCGTCGATTGTATTATTAAAAATAATTAATGGTCATTTTTAATTAAGTTGAGGGCATCGGAGTGATGCTCTATCAATGACAAGTCGTACAGTACTTGTGTCCAATCGACAAGATAAGCATAGGTAAAGGTGAGTCCGACAACACTTAATACAAGGGTGTAGGGCAGGGCCATAATCACCATACGCCCGTAAGATAAACGAAGCACAGGCGCGAGGGTGGAAGTCAATAAGAATAAAAATGCGGCTTGCCCATTTGGTGTGGCAACACTGGGCAAATTAGTGCCTGTATTAATTGCGACGGCGAGAAGGTCAAATTGATCGCGCGAAATTTGACCGTTTTTCATCGCGATTGCCACTTCATTAATATACACAGTGCCTACAAACACATTGTCACTAACCATAGATAAAAACCCATTTGCCATAAAAAACATAACAAGTTGTGTGTTTCCTTCGAAACTGAGCACCCAAGCAATTACAGGTGTAAATAATTGTTGGTCAATAATGACCGCGACAACCGCAAAAAATACACATAACAGTGCAGTGAAAGGCAATGCTTCTTCAAATGCCTTACCTATTTGATGCTCTTCGATTATGCCTGCGGAGGCGGTTGCAAATATAATCACAGAGAGTCCTATAAGGCCCACGTCAGCTAAATGCAATGCAAGTGCGACAATTAACCATATGCCTATTAGACCTTGGATAACAAGATTAACGACGTCGCGCTTAGTGCGCTTTTTATCTTGGTACTTATCATAGTCCGATAGAATCGTTCTGACTTTATCTGGTAGCAATGAGCCATAGCCAAACTTTTTGGTTTTTTCCAAAATTACGGTCATGCATAGACCGGATACTAAAGCCGGAATTGTAATGGGTGCCATTCGTAAGAAAAACTCGCTAAATCCCCAGCCCGCACGATCTGCAATAATCAAGTTTTGTGGTTCACCAACCATAGTGCAAACGCCGCCGAGCGCCGTTCCGATAGACGCATGCATTAATAGGCTGCGCAGAAATGCGCGAAAGTCTTCGAGCTCTTCGCGATTAACGGTTGTGACTTGATGGTCATTGTTAACATCATGCTCGCTATGAAAGTCTTTGCCGGAGGCCACTTTATGATAAATACTATAAAAGCCCATCGCGACCGCAATAATCACCGCCATGACCGTCAACGCATCAAGAAAAGCGGATAAAAATGCCGCTGCAAAGGCAAACGCCAGGGAAAGAATTGTTTTACTTTTTACTCGTACTACAAGTTTTGTAAAAATAAAGAGTAATAAGTCCTTCATAAAATAAATGCCAGCAACCATAAACATAAGCAATAAGATGACATCAAAGTTTTGCACAACCTCATGTTTGACTTGATGGGTTGTCGTCATGCCGATGGCGATTGCTTCAATCGCTAACAGACCGCCAGGTTGCAATGGGTAGCACTTGAGTGCCATTGCTAGGGTGAAAATAAACTCGAGCACTAAGACCCACCCCGCAAGGTAAGGGTTAATAAAAAATAAAATAGGGTTCAGTGCTAAAAAAGCGATAATGGTGAGTTTGTACCACCTCGGTGCGTTTCCCAAAAAGTTAGATGACAAGGCTGAAAACGTTGTCTGTTGCATGTGAATTCCTCAATTGTGCTGGCATGTGGTCAAGGGCTGTAAATCGCGACGGATTTTACGGGGCAGGTTATAACATATCTAGATGGCTAAACTTAACCTATCTTTAGTCTAATATGACGATTTTGTTAAATACTTAACATTTATTTAATGAATATATCGTGACAGTAAATAAGCATGCGGGCTTGTTACTTCATTATCATCTGGTACAATCAGTTTCTAAATACAGTGGCATTATAAAAAACTGGAAACTTGATGAGAATTTTCAAAGCAAAAAGCCCAGCGGGCTTTGCCGAAGAATATATAGTAGAGTCAATTTGGAATGGTGAGTTTGCACCAGGCTCTATCTTACCTGCTGAACGTGAACTTTCTGAATTAATCGGGGTGACCAGAACCACATTAAGAGAAGTGTTGCAGCGTTTAGCGCGTGATGGTTGGTTAACCATTCAACACGGAAAACCGACACGTGTTAATAATTATTGGGAAACATCTGGACTCAATATTTTAGAAACGTTAGCACGTCTAGATGAACCTAAAGTACCGGAACTCATTGACCAATTACTTTCGGCACGAACCAATATCAGCGCGATTTATACCCGTGCGGCAATTAAGTCGAATCCTGAAAAAGTTGTTGAGACACTTTCGCGCGCAGAGCATATCGAAGATACAGCCGCGGCCTATGGCGAGTATGATTATCGCATGCATCATGAACTTGCATTTGCATGTGGAAATCCAATTTATGTATTGACACTCAACGGATTTAAAGGGTTTTATTCAAAAATTGCGGGTCACTATTTTTCAGATGAGCGCACACGCAATCTAGCCAAACAATTTTATCGTGATTTGAAAGAGCTTGCGGAACAAGGCAAGTTTGATGAGTCGATTTTCCTAATCCGTAAGTACGGTTTAAAATCCGGTGAACTGTGGCACGAAATACGAGAAACCATGCCAAAAGATATTATGGATGATCCGAAGTAATTAAAAAAACCAGCGTTTGCTGGTTTTTTTTGGTTTAGAGAAACTTATTGTACACTTATTTGGCATAAATGAATTTTGTGAATGACTATTATACATAGCGATTATCTGTGATTGATTAAAAACGACACTATCTATTTTTTCAATTAATAGTATCGGTAAAATTGATTGTTAATTTTGAAGTTCGCTCGTTATCATGTTGCCTGCGTTAAAGTGGTAAAAAATAATTGTCCAATAAGGTTGGATTTTTAAGATTTGCCATTATATTGAATGGTACAAGTAACAAGGTGTTACTTGAACGATTATAAATTTCATATTTGGAGATAATAATGGGCGTATTAGTAGGCCGTCAGGCACCTGATTTCACAGCTGCAGCAGTTCTAGGTAACGGTGAGATCGTTGATAGCTACAATCTACACGAAGCAATCAAAGGTAAAAAAGCAGTTGTTTTCTTTTACCCATTAGATTTCACTTTTGTATGTCCTTCAGAGCTAATTGCATTTGACAAGCGTTTTGAAGAGTTCCAAAAGCGTGGCGTTGAAGTAATCGGTGTATCAATCGATTCACAATTCTCTCACAACGCATGGCGTAATACACCAGTATCTGAAGGTGGTATTGGTCCAGTTAAGTATGCACTTGTTGCTGACGTTAAGCACGAAATCTGTCAAGCATACGATGTTGAGCACCCAGAAGCTGGTGTTGCATTCCGTGGTTCTTTCTTAATTGATGAAGAAGGTAACGTACGTCATCAAGTAGTTAATGATTTACCACTTGGCCGTAACATCGACGAAATGTTACGTATGGTTGATGCACTTTCTTTCCACTCTGAGCACGGCGAAGTATGTCCTGCAGGTTGGGAAGAAGGCAAAAAAGGTATGGATGCAAGCCCTGAAGGCGTAGCAGCTTACCTTTCACAAAACGAAGGCGAGCTATAATCGTTTAGCCAAAAATAAAAAAACCGCCAAATGGCGGTTTTTTTATATCTAAAAGTTAGCGTACGCTGTGTTTCATGGTGCGTTCTTTTTCTCGTGCCCAATCCTTATCTTTACTGTCGGCACGTTTATCATGTTGTTTTTTACCTTTAGCGAGGTGGAATTCAAGTTTCACCCAGCACTTTTTCCAATACATTGCGGTTGCAACGAGGGTGTAGCCATCGCGCTCAGTCGCGCCAATCAGACGGTTAAGCTCACGCTTATTAAGCAATAGCTTACGACTGCGCATTGGATCACAAACAACGTGTGACGAGGCGCTATTAAGAGGAGTTATGCGGCTCGCAAGCAGAAACGCCTCACCGTCTTTTAAATGGATGTAAGTGTCGGTGATATTTACTTTGCCAGCTCGAATACTTTTAACTTCCCAGCCTTGCAGTTCCATACCCGCTTCGAATTTATCGTTAAGAATATACTCATGACGCGCTTTTTTATTTAGCGCGATGGTATTACTTTGTGCTTTAGGTTTTTTGTGTTTTGCCATAATGACGCCATTATACCCAAGCCAACTAAAATTCCTAGGTTGTTGATCAAATTAATGTCATCAATGCGTGGGCATGTTAAAATCAAGCAAATCGCATAGGAGTAATGATGCCGCAGATTAGTCGAAGTGCGCTTGTAATGTATAGCGCAAAACAAATGTTTGAATTAGTCAATGACGTTGATGCCTATCCGCAGTTCTTACCAAACTGCTCGGATGCAAAAGTGATATCACAGTCAAAGGCGTCCATGACAGCGTCGGTCGAAATTGCAAAAGCAGGCTTACGAAAATGGTTTACGACTGAAAATACACTGACCGAAGACGCGCGTATTGATATGAAACTGTTGGATGGCCCGTTTAAAAAATTGACCGGTGGTTGGCGTTTTACACCATTAGATGAACATGCTTGTAAAGTCAGTTTAGAGCTTGAATTTGAATTTAAAAATAAGCTCGTTGAAATGGCATTTGGCAAAGTATTTAACGAAGTTGCTAATAATATGATCAGTGCATTTACCAAGCGGGCAAAGCTGACTTATGGTGCGGCGTCATGATCGAAATCGAGATTGTGTTTGCACTTCCAGATAGGGCGACGTGTTTAAAATTACAAGTAGCCAATGATTGCACCGTTGAACAGGCAATCGACCAGTCTAATATTGTTGCTAAGTGTCCTGAAATTGACCGTGAGAACTTGTCTGTTGGTGTATGGAATCGAACCTGCAAATTGCACCAAGTACTGCGCGATGGGGATCGTATTGAAATTTACCGGCCACTGATAGCAGATCCTAAAGAAGCAAGGCGTCGACGTGCCGACAAAGCAAAGGAAGAAGGCCGAGCAAATAAAATTACAGGTGGAAGGGCATTAAAATAATGCCCTTTTTTGTTTGGCGAGATAAATCCAAAGAATGTTATTGTTCGAGCGGAATGTTAAAGTCTTTTGGTTGCTCAAAGTCACCGGCAATAGATGCTAACTTGTCATCTTTAAAAACAACTTCAATTGATTTACGTTGTTCACTGCTACGACCTGGATTATATAAGTAGATATACTGCCATTTGTTTGGATTAAAGGCATCTTTCGCGATAGGCTGCCCTAATACAAAAATAACTTGTTCTCGCGTCATTTCAACACGAAGTTTATCGATGTCTTTTTGTTCTAAGAAGTTACCTTGAGGAATGGGCATTTTGTATAACCAACTGCTGCATCCGGCACTTAGTAAAAGTACACCGCACAAGCATATGTTTTTCAACCACTGCATTATGTTGTTATGTCCTTAATTATTAGCTCACGCCATAATACCTGTTGCGTCAGCGATGGAAAAGTGTAAATTTGATTTATTGTTGTTAAATAAGTTCAAATTGTTTTGCAAAACGAGCAAAAACCACTTTGGTATATCTATATCATTGAGAATAAATTGGGCCATTGGTATACCGGTGTAACCACAGATGTCGCGCAGCGTTTTGCAACACATCAAGCAGGCAAAGGTGCCAAAGCACTGAGAGGTAAGTTACCACTTACTCTTATTTTTAGTGCAGAAGTTGGAAGCAAAAGCTGTGCGTGTAAATTGGAATATCAAATAAAACGCCTATCAAAAAGCGATAAACGAAAATGGGTTAAGATGCATTCTGAGCAACAAAGTGTTGGTCCAATAGTGTAACAACGCGCAGCAGGTTTTCGATACTCGCACGGTAAAATGGTTTATTGATATTTTCGAAGTTATCAGTGATTTTATGATAATGCTTATGCACGCCGACACCAAAATAAACAAATGGAATACCAGCTTTTCGAAAGATACTGTGATCACTAGCGTTTAAAATTTGTCGCCTAGCTCGGTGGGTTGAGTCTGGATAAAAACCGCGACCGCGCGACATTTTTATATGCGCTTTTGACGTATTATGGCGTTGTTCAATCATTGTTTTATATGGTTTTAGCTCGCTCGAGTAAAGAGCAAGCAAGCGCATTTTTTTGCGGCCAATGCCTAGCATATCCAAATTGATATTAAGAATAATGTTTTTCTTTGGGTTAATCGGATTGTCGAAATAAGCTCGCGCACCATGGAGGCCTTGTTCTTCGGCATCTGTCGCAATAAATACATAATTGTAGTTGGTTTGCGTATTTTTTAATTGTGTGGCCAGAGCAAGCAATGCCGACACGCCCGATGCGTTGTCGTCAGCACCGTTATACACTAAGCGCCCTTTATTACCAAGATGATCGTAATGCGCGGTAATCGCGATAAACGGCTTTTGAGGGTCACTGATAATTTGCGCAACTAGGTTTTCACCTTGTGCTTGTGACCAAAAGCCACTTGAGTAAGTGAAATGTTGGCTGTAATTGTCAGATACTGGCGCTAAACCAATCTCTTTGTAGCGAGTACGAATATATTCGGCCGCGCGTTTTGCGCCGGGAGTTCCGGTTTTACGGCCGTTCATCGCTTGGTCGCTTAATACGGCTAAATCGCTCAGTGCTTGTTCCGATATAGCCGGGGCATTAAGCGATAAGCAGAAGAAAAGACAAATACCATACATGGGCGATTAATATCTCATCGCGCTTAAGCTCATGATTTTTCCCTGGTAGCGATCTTTATCGCTGTCAAATAGCGCGGTCCGTTTCGCTTTTACGAGTGCTTGGCGCGCCTTCTCATTACGCCCTTGCGCAAAATAGGTTTTTGCGAGGCCAAAATGACTTTCGTGAATACTCTTATCAAGTTCGATTGCTTTTTTGTATAAGCGAATTGCAGCTACAAAATCTTTTTGATAGTAAGCATCATTTCCTTCGGCAATAAAATAATATGGATTTGATTTACGCTTTTTTTCAAGGTTGCGGCGTATCGTAAATGCCAGTTCTTCGCGACCCGTCATCTCAAACAGAATCGCTAAATTGCCCTGTGCAGTTGCATTGTTATTTATAACGATCGCATGTTTATAGGCTTTCTCTGCATTGTCGAGTTGTTCTACAAGACGAAATAAAACCCCAAGATTGGCGTAACTACCGCTAAAGTTCGGCTCAGCATCAATTGCGGCGCTGAAGTAGCTGTATGCAAGATCAAAGTTGCGATCGATCATGGCTGCAGCGCCTTTATTGTTATAAAACATCGCCGTGATTGTATCTTGTGAAATAAACTCGGTACTGAAGCGTTGCTTACGCATGTCGGCATTAAAGTCGATCACTATGTCTTTCGAAAAATCATAATGTAAATTGGAAGCGATTTCTTTTTCTGTCTTAGTGACTCTTAAATTAACGTGGCCGGTTAAAAGATTATAGCCTTGTTCGCTAGCCCAATATTCCGGAATATTCACAAGTTGAAAGCGGCTTTCTAACCCTAAATGATTTGCCATACTGTTTGCCATAATTGAGAGCGAAAGACAGTTTGCGTTTTGGCTGTTAAAGGTGTCATTGGCACTAAGGGTTGCACCTGTTAAATAATTAAGGTCTTTGCCCGATGAACTAAAGATAAATTCGAGCATTTTTTTCGAAATTTCATACTTAGTTTCTGCGTGTTGCACATAACGGTCGAGCTTTTTGGTGATGGTGTCGTCAAGTTGATAGATGGTTTGTTCACTTTCAACAGCAACTTTATTAAAAGGCACATTGCTAAATTCTGGGGCTGATTGTGATTGTTTTTGAGTGGTATTACATGCCGATAGTAATGATACAAAAACAATGACTGCAATCATATGTAAGGTTCGGTTCATGGTAAGACTCCTAAGCTGACTCCTTAATATTAACTGTATGCTGAATAAACAAAATTTAATAATTTTAATTGTTACAATTTATATCTTATCTCGTTAGTTATATTTGTTTTTTTGTCGAAAACAACGTCTTGAGAGTGGTCTCGCTGGGTGCAAACCAATATGCGCTGTTTATTGCATCTGAATAGTCAATTAATTTATCGTATATATTATCTTCCGTTAATCCATACATACGCTGTAACTGTATCTCAAAACGCAATTGCTCACAGGAAAATCCCATAAAATATAGGCCGCTCTCATGTGCGTTGGCAAAGGGGGCACTGCGTCGGTAGATTTTTAACGGCGTATTATTGAGACTGACATCGGTACGACTAACATGGGAGTCTTGTGGCATATTATCGCCTTCGAGTTCAATGGAGTCGACTTTGGTGCGGCCTATTACTTTTTCTTGTTGCGGGATTGATAATGCATCAAATTTTTTAAGCTTATGCACCCATTTTTGGGTTAATACAAACGAGCCGCCTGCGTAATCATGTGGCGCTTGGATGAGCGCTGCTTGCTCTTTTTCTTGTTCTGTTTTGGGGTTAGCACTACCATCAACAAAGCCAGTTAAGTCACGGTCATCTTTATAGGTAAAGCCATTACACTCTAATTTAAGGTCGACGTATTCACCGAGTTGCTCCATCACATAATTAAGTCCATCACACAGTACACTTTGATTATCGGCATGTAGCCACACCAGTAAATCGTGTTGACTGGCAATAGCAACGTGATTAAATGGCCCGTACAGTGACGTAAATGGCTCAAAAGAGAACTCGGGTCGTAATGCAAAGCGGCGCCATAACGCTGAGCCAAATGCAAGTATGACATGGCTTTGCTCTTGTTTTGTATATATTGTCTCTAGCGATGCGATAACCGCTTCGATTGGTGCATCTTGCCTAATGTTATATTCTAAAAAGTAAAAGTGCTGACTGTTTAAGGCAAAAATGCCAGGTTGAGGTGAAACCATAACGCCGCTGTGTTTTTAATTAATAATCATTAAAGTAATAACCAGTTTTTGGTCCGACGCAAGCAAACAGGCAAAAAAAAAGCCTGCAATAAAGCAGGCGATTTACTCAGGGTGATGAGTTAAATAATTGGTTTCATCGCTGACATATAGCTACGCAGTGTTGTGCCAATAACTTCAACTGGGTGCTCGCGCAGCGCTTTATTGACTTCAATTAGACGCGCGTTATCAACGCCATTGTCTGTTGCATCGATTCCTTTACCAATCACGTCAGTATCGATTGAAGTCATAAAGTCTTGCAATAATGGTAAGCATGCATGGTTGTACAAGTAACACCCATATTCAGCTGTATCAGAAATCGTTGCATTCATTTCATACAACTTTTTACGTGCTATTGTATTTGCAATCAGCGGTGTTTCATGAAGCGACTCATAGTAAGCAGATTCATCTTTAATACCCGCAGCCGTCATCGTTTCATAGGCAAGCTCAACACCGGCTTTCACCATAGCGACCATTAAAATACCTTGGTCAAAGAAAGTTTGCTCAGATATCTCTTCGTTTGAGATTGCTTGTTTTTCAAATGCTGTTTCTGCAGTTTCAGCGCGCCAGCCTAATAATTTTGCATCATCTTCAGCCCAATCTGCCATCATGCCTGATGAAAATTCGCCCGACATGATATCGTCCATATGCTTATTATAAAGCGGGCGCATGATGTCTTTTAACTGCTCTGATAAGTCAAACGCTTTAATTTTTGCAGGGTTGCTTAAGCGATCGAGCATGTTGGTAACACCACCGTACTTAAGCGCTTCAGTGATTACTTCCCAGCCATACTGGATTAATTTAGCTGCATAACTTGCATCGATTCCTTTACTGACCATTTTGTCAAAACAAAGCAAAGAACCTGTTTGCAGCATGCCACATAGAATTGTTTGTTCGCCCATCAAATCTGATTTAACTTCAGCAATAAATGATGATAAAAGAACACCTGCACGATGCCCACCGGTGCCAGCCGCGTATGCTTTTGCTTGCGCTAAACCTTTGCCTTGCGGGTCGTTCTCTGGGTGAACAGCGATTAATGTTGGTACACCAAAACCACGCTTGTATTCTTCGCGCACCTCAGTACCTGGGCATTTTGGTGCAACCATGATAACGGTGATGTCGTCGCGCACTTGCATACCTTCTTCAACGATATTAAAGCCGTGCGAATATGACAATGTTGCGCCTTCTTTCATAAGTGGCATCACCGCGTTTACAACCGAACTATGCTGTTTATCAGGCGTTAAATTAAGTACTAAATCAGCACTTGGAATAAGTTCTTCATAGGTACCAACGACAAAGCCATTTTCAGAGGCATTGATAAATGACTGACGCTTTTCTGAAATTGCTGACTCTCGTAGCGCGTAAGAAACATCTAATCCAGAATCTCTTAAATTTAAACCTTGGTTAAGGCCTTGTGCACCACAGCCAACAATAACTAGTTTTTTGCCGCGCAGCACATCAACGCCTTCGGTGAATTCACTTGGGTCCATAAATTCACATTGCCCAAGTTGGGCTAATTGCTCACGAAGTGGGAGAGAGTTAAAATAATTCTGAGCCATCATTTTGTCCTAATATTGATTAATTGGGCTGCCGTTATGCAGCGATGAGTTAAACATAAAACAAAAATTAAATTGCGTAAAATGATATATTTGAATTATTGTATTTCAAAATGTGAAATTATAGGTGTGTTATGGATCATCGCTCGTTACAGATGTTCTTGGCTTTAGCTCATCATTTACACTTTGCCAAAGCAAGTGCTGCTTTACATGTTAGTCCGCCTACATTAAGTCGTAACATCCAACAGTTAGAGCAAGAAGTCGGTGCTGAATTGTTTGAACGCACAAAACGCAGTGTAAAGTTGACCCGCCATGGCATCGCGTTTTTAGAATATGCACAAACGACATTGGCGCAATGGCAAAAATTTAAAGCGGATATAGAGCAAACGAGTCATCAATTGTCGGGCTCGTTAAGTGTATATAGTTCGGTGACTGCAACTTACAGTTATCTTCATCATTTGCTTAAGTTGGTACGCCAGCATTTTCCGAAAGTTGATATTACTTTGAAAACGGGCGACCCCGCATTGGCAATAGAGCGTGTTATCGCGCAACATGACGATTTAGCGATTGCAGCGCGACCCGAATTTATGCCAAATGGGCTTTCGTTTTTAAGTTTAGGCTTTTCGCCACTTGTTTTTATTGCACCTAAGATTGAATGCGAAATTAATTCACTTATAAAAGAAGCACAGACTTCGTCACAGGATATTCCGTGGCAAAAATTGCCGTTTATAGTACCGGAACAAGGCTTGAGTAAAACGCGATTGGCGCGCTGGTGGCAGGAGCTCGATATTTCGCCGCAAGTCTACTCCCAGGTTGCCGGTAATGAGGCTGCGGTTTCTATGGTTAGTTTAGGCTTTGGCGTTGCGCTAATACCGCAAGTAGTGCTCGATATGAGTCCATTTAAAAGCCAAGTTGACGTAATTACCTCGTCACGACCGGTGTCACCGTTTGAAATTGGTTTAGTTGTAAAACAGGCCAATTTACAACACAGAGTGATCGGCGCCGTATGGCAATTATTGCAAGAAAACAGTGAGCACTAATTTGTTATGATTTGTAATTGAATACTGCTTAATTTAGCAGTTATTGATACAGTACGTCACGTTCATAGAGGAGGTTTGCGTTGCTACGAGCAATAATCTTAATTTGTAGTTTTTATATGTGTTCAATACATGCCAAAGAATCGCTTGATGTAATTGATACACAAAAATGGCACCTGAGTGCCGCCTTTGGTGTGGGGGCGCTTTCTAACCCATTAAATGGCGGCGATCCGATCCCATTGCTCGTTGTCCCGGATATCGCATACTATGACGAACAGTTTTACTTTGATAATGGCCAGTTGGGTTACACATTCGTTGAGCGTAATAATCATATCGTTAGCTTGATCAGCGAAATTAATCCTGAAAATCGGTTTTTTGTACGCTGGCACCCTGCAACTGTGTTGGTTAATACAGGATTTGTAGCATCGCAACAAAAGCATGAAGTGAATATCGAATACTTGGACAAACCTAACTGGGCACTTGATGCTGGTATTAACTACCATTTTATAAAACATAATTGGCAAATAGAGGTGTCTTTACTGCATGACATCTCGGGTGTTTATCATGGACACCGAGGTAAGGTCAGCGCTTCGTATATGCAGCAATTGGGAAGTTTTCGCACGCACAGCACGCTGGGTGTTGCAATAAACTCGGCACGTTTGAATAATTACTACTATGGTATTGCGCCAAGCGATAACCTTGGTTTTGTTACTCAGTTATCGTCCTCGCAAAATGTGTTTGCAAAAATGATATTTGACTATCCCATTTCAGCGACTAAAAGTTGGGTGACACACATAGGTTACCATGACTATAGCCAATTGAACGATAGTCCGCTGTTTCGCTCACGCTCTGCTTGGAGTTTTTTTACGGGGCTAAAATATGTTTTCTAAATGCCTTGGTTTTCTTTTAACTTTTTTTCTATTAGTTAACAGTAATTACAGTTTTTCACAAGAACAGGCTAAGTTGACTGTATCTCCGAATGTATGCGCAGTGCAAAATAGCCAAGACGGCTGTCATCTAGATATAAAACTAAACTGGCAACTGCCAACGGCTAACGAGGTGTGTTTATCGGTTTCCGGAAAACCATTGAAATGTTGGATAAATGCAGCAACAGGAAGTTTTTCTTATAAAGCGGAGGTTCAGTTTCAATCCGTATACTCGCTGGTAAATAGACAAACAGGTGAAGTTTTGGCAAGTGCCACCATTGATGTGCAAAGTGCAAACATCAAAGCACAACGCCGGCGTTTACGTTCACCTTGGAGCTTTTTCTAGCGAAAATGGAGACCCTCATGGCGAAAGTATTATTAGTTGAAGACGATTTAGCGTTACAACAGTTAACCAAAGATTATTTAGAGCATAATGGCTTGAGCGTTGCTGTGCTAAGTGACGGCAGCGAAGTGATGGCTGCGATTGAACACGATATGCCTGATATGATGATTCTTGATGTGATGCTGCCCGGCAAAGACGGTTTTAGTGTGTGCCGCGAAGTTCGCGATAAGTACAATTTACCGATTTTAATGCTCACAGCAAAAGGGGAAGACTTTGACCAAGTCATTGGACTTGAGCTTGGCGCCGACGATTATGTGATTAAACCGGCAGAGCCACGTGTCCTGTTGGCGAGAGTGAATGCGTTACTGCGCAGAAACCAAGCGCCAAATACACATTCTGAAGCGCTTAACTTTGGTGTTTTGTCGGTTGACAAAACGAGTCGTGAAGTCACCTTGTCAGGCCAAGAAATTGTGTTAACGAGTCATGAGTTTGAACTTTTGTGGTTACTATCTAGTCGAGCGGGTGAGGTGCTCAGCCGCGACTTTGTTCACGAGCAGATGATTGGGCGTCAATACGACGGGCTTGATAGAACGGTCGACGTGCGAATTTCTCGATTACGTAAAAAATTAGGTGACAATAGTGATAAACCTTATCGTATTAAAACGGTGTGGGGTCAAGGCTACTTATTTGTTGCTGATGCATGGAACTAGATTAAATGGGCAAGCTATTTATTAGCTTATATTTTTATATTATCGCGTCGCTGTTTATTTTAAGTGGCGCGCTTGAAAAATTTTGGCCACAGCAAGATGGCATTGACTTAATGCCACTTGCACCTGAAATGGCGGTGTCGTTTGAATTGTTAAACCAACAAGACGACGGAATTCAATTACTACAACAACAATTCAATGGCGAGCTCATCGCGCGCTCCGACATTGCATTTCTGCCACAGCAGCAACAGCAGCTAAACGCCGGCAAAGCAGTTGCTTTATTCGATGCCAATCAGCGTGTGTATTGGTACTTAATTGTGTCGCATGATCAGCTGCTAAAACTCGGCCCTTATGATACACAAAGTGCGTCGTACAATTCGATTTGGCCGTTTTTTATTATGTTGGCATTAATCGGGTTACCGGTCGCATTATGGAGTTATTGGCTATGGCGCGACTTTAACCGACTTGAAAGTGCATGTCACACGATGGAAGCTGGCAACGACTTAGTACTGGCAAAACATAAACGCTCGCTGTTATTGCCCATTACGCAAACGCTAGTCACGATGCAAAACCGCATTAAGCACTTGCTTGATGCCCAGCGCGACCTTACTTCAAGTGTATCTCATGAATTTAGAACGCCACTGGCGAGGCTTAAGTTTGCGATTGCAATGATGCAAGATATGTCGAGTGATACTAAGTTGGATAATTACTTTAATGGAATGAATAACGACATTTATGAACTTGAGAGCTTGGTGAGTGAAATGCTTGAATATGCCAAGCTTGAGCGAGAAGCGCCAACCTTAAATATGGAGCCATTTGATTTGGTGCATATGGTTGATGAAGTTGCCGCGAAATTGGCATTTAATTGCGATAAACAAATCGCTGTAGTGAACACAAACAGCTTAATGTTCAATGGCGATAAGCACTTTTTACAGCGCGCCGTACAAAACTTAATTGGTAATGCGGTTAAGTATGCAGTGGCTCAAGTACAAATTGAGTTACTCGAAATTAACGATGAACTTGTGATTAGCGTATCTGACGATGGCCCTGGCATCGAAAAAGAGCAGTGGCAGCATGTGTTTAAACCGTTTACGCGGTTGGATAAAAGTCGTAATAAAAAAATTAAAGGGTTTGGCCTTGGCTTGGCAATCGTTGAAAAAATTGTTTCATGGCACACCGGGCGTTGTTATTTACAAGAAAGTAAACTCGGTGGTGCGTGTTTTGTTATCGCGCTCAAAAAATAAAAGCGCCGCGAGGGCGCTCTTCAGGGAATCTAACAAATCAACAAGTAACAGTATTTAAGATGTAACAAATTTTAATAAGTTCAATGTTTTTGAAATATTTTTATTTTTTCTAAATTTTCTATTATCTAACTCCCGCTTATTTACACTTCAAAGCAATTTAAATTATTTGTTTAAGTTATTTTTAATATTTGTTAATGCGTAATTTATCACTTGTTCATAAAAGCGTTTAACAAATTCAATAAAGTTTACTTTTTTTTACATTAATCGTGATACACATCAAAAAATTAATTGTAATGAGATTGATTCTCATTATTTTGCTGCGTATAATCTCGACCCATAAATTTAAGTATAAGTTCCTATAATATTCCAAGGATTATCATGATCAATCTGCGTAAATCATTATTAAGCACTGCAATCGTTGCGGCGACTCTCGGTCTATCAGCATGTGGTGGTAGCAGCGGCGGCAGTAAAGAGCCTACAACGCCTGTTAATACAGCGCCAACTGACATTTCACTTTCAGCATCTGCAATTGTAGAAGATACGTTAGGTGCAGTTGTTGGTGATTTATCGGCAACTGATGATACAACGTCAGGATTTACCTTTACCGTATCTGATAATCGTTTTGAAATTTCTGGTTCAACACTTAAATTAGTTGATGCAAAAGCGATGAACTTTGAACAAACACCAAATGTGGATGTAGAAGTAACCGTGACAGATGCTGGTGGTTTAACATTTACTAAAACGTTAACTATTGCAACAACCGACGTAGATGCTGAAAATGGCGTTAACGTATATGAGTTTGATTCAAACTTAGGTGATGGTTCGTCAGTTGTCTACACGGGTCAAACTGCGCGTCATGCATTGTCAGCTGAAATTAAGAGCTACATGGGGAAGCTATCAGTTGAATATATTAACACCAACAATATTACAGCAGCGGAGGTTGACGCAAAATTAAAATCGCTTTGGGGTTTTGAAAAAGGCGATTATGAAGCGATTGCTGATCAGCCTATTACGCATTTAGGCAATGACTTATCTATGTATAAGCAAACGACTTTTGCACAAATTTCAAGCTCAGACAAAGAGTTAGGTGGTAAAATTGCTGGTGAAGATGGAACAAACATGTACCAAGAGTGGCTAGTACCAGGCACGTTCAAAGGCTGGACTGACTTTGGCGGCAAGGCACAAACACCAGAAGGTTTAATCGAGTATTTCTTTGCTCGTTTAGTTGCTCAAGTTGAGATGATTAACAATGGTACTGAGCTACGCGATAACAATGATGCGTTAATCACTAAAGCATATATTACTCCTGAAGGGCATGACTTAGTTCAATTAGTTCAAAAGCACACTCTTGGTGCGGTTATGTTTTCACAAGGTACTGATGATTACCTTGATCAAGGTTTAGCAACAGACAACAAAGAATCGTATAAGGGTAAAAACTACACTAAGCTTGAGCACCAATTCGACGAAGGTTTTGGCTACTTCGGAGCAAGCCGTGATTACTTAGAGTACTCAGACAAAGAAATCGCGAAAAAAGTAGCGTCGGAAGCTGATGGTCGTGCCGATTATAATGGTAAGCACGACACTAATGGCGACAACATGTATGACCTCGCAGCCGAATTTATTTGGGGTAACTCGTCAAATGCAGCAAAGCGTGACTTAGGTGCGTCAAGTATTCCGACTGATATGACAGCGGAAACAATGACCAACTTCATCGCAGCACGTAAAATGATTCATGACAATCATGGTAGCGATATTTCAGAACTAAGTGCTGACTTGCAAGCTAAGTTCAACCAGCACGTATTTGACGCAGCACTTGCGTGGGAAAAAGCGATTGCAGCAACCGTTGTTCACTACATCAATGATGTATTAGATAACGATGATGGCGATATTGATGACATTATCGCGGGCAACTATGATTCGGCTCAGTTTGAAGCGTATGCAAAACACTGGGGCGAAATGAAAGGTTTTGCGCTTAACTTCCAGTTTAGTCCGTATTCACCATTTGCGGATTCAGAATTAAACCCGAAAAAAGACACAGTAGGCGCGGCAAAATTTGTTGAACTTCATGAGCTAATGAAAGATAAGCCTGTGATTGCAACCGACGGTGCCGATGCGTATAAAGCCGACTTAGTTAAAGCACGTGATTTATTAACATCAGCGTATAACTTTAATGCGGATAACGCAATTGGTTGGTAATTCAATCGTAAACAGTTAAATTAAAAAGGTTAGTGCACTGCGCTAACCTTTTTGTCGTTATAAAGATAACTAATTTAGGAAAAAATATGTCAATTATTAAAGGGTTAAAGCCGATTGCGCTAGCATGTTCGCTCGCTCTACTGGCAACGGCTTGTTCTGAGAATACCAGCAGTAACAGTGGCCCTAATTTTGGTGACAAAGACCCAGGCAATGGCGGTGGCACAGCGTTTGATGAAAAAGCGTTGTTAGCCAATTTAGTCGATAACGTAATGACCCCGACATTTGAGCTCTTTGCTGACAAAGCGGGACAAGATTTAGCCCCCGCCATCGCTAATTATTGCCAACTTGAAAAGAGTAACGATGCTGACCGTGATAGCTCGTTGGCAAATGCGCAGGCAAAGTGGGTTGATGCGATGCATGTATGGCAACACAGTGAACTTATGCAAGTTGGCCCGTTATTGAGTAATGACGGTCAGTTGCGCAATGTGATTTATTCATGGCCAGCTAAAAGCTTATGTGGTGTGGACCAAGATGTGGTGTATTTTCAAGATGGCGTGATTAATTTAAACCCGAATGCGCCTTATGACATAAAAGCCCGTACAGCGACACGTCGTGGTCTTGTTGCGTTAGAGCACTTGCTATTTAACCCGAATTTGGATCATAACTGCAGCATTGCTAACGATGCCCTGCAAACATGGAACGAACGCCCAGATCATGACCGAAAAGTCGCGCGTTGTGAATATGCGGTTGCGGTTGCCAACGACTTATTCGACAACGCAAATGCATTACTTGCACAGTGGAATGGCGATACGGGTTTTGCTAATGAGATTAAAAATGCTGGTGAACCGGGCAACCAATTCGAGTCGACCCACAAAGCCGTAAATGCGATTTCTGACGCACTGTTCTACCTCGATAAAGAGTTAAAAGACAGCAAACTGGCAACGCCACTCGGTTACTTTTCAAATTCGTGTGGCTTAGAGGCTTGTCCAGAAGATGTGGAATCTGCGTTGTCGTCAAATTCACTGGCTAATATTCGTGCCAATATCGAAGCGTTTGAAATGCTGTTCACTGGTCGCGGTGTTGATCAAGCTGAATCAGGGATTGGTTTTGATGACTATTTATCGGAAGAAGAGGCGAGCGAAACTGCGCAATTAATGACTCAGGGATTGGTTGAGGCCAAGCAAAGTGTCGCGGCAATTACTGGAACACTGCAGAGCGCATTGGTTGAAAATAAAGCCAGTGTTGAACAATCGCATACGAAAGTGAAAGAAGTGACTGATCAACTTAAAACAGACTTTATTAACAAGCTTGCACTAGAGCTTCCAAAATCATCTGCCGGTGACAACGACTAAGGGTTAATTATGAAAAAAACACTACTTGCGCTCACCATTGCAACAGCGGTTTCGCCATCCGCATTTGCAGCAGATAAAGAAAAACCAAAAGATGCGGATATTGAGCATATTCAAATCATCGGTCATAGCGATAAATTGAGAACAGAATCGGGCTCGGCAACACTTATTTCTGAAGTTGAATTAGAAGCGTATGAATACGACGATATTCATCGAATTTTAAGTAATGTACCCGGTGTCAACATTCGTGAAGAAGATGGCTATGGGTTGCGTCCAAATATTGGTTTTCGTGGTGTGACACCCGAGCGCAGTAAAAAAATCACTATCATGGAAGATGGCGTTTTAATTGGCCCTGCACCTTATTCGGCGCCAGCGGCGTATTACTTTCCGCTGACAACACGCATGACCGCAGTAGAAGTGTTTAAAGGTCCTGCCGCGATTAAACATGGTCCGCAAACAGTCGCAGGTGCGCTTAACTTAGTAACCCGTCAAGTGCCAAGTGAGACGATTTATGGCGTTGATTTGGCAACTGGCAGCGATGCCTATTTTAAAGGTCATGGTTACTACGGCACGCGTAAAGATGATGTGGGTGTATTATTTGAAGCTGTGCGCTTGCAAGCCGATGGCTTTAAAGAGCTTGATAATGGCGGCGATACCGGGTTTGTTAAAAATGACTTTTTAGCAAAAGTAAATTATGAGTTTGCAAGCCATGGTCTAGCGCAAAAAGTTGAGCTAAAGGTAAGTTATGCAGATGAAAACTCAGATGAAACTTATTTAGGCTTAACTGACGATGATTTTGCGGCCAATCCGTACCGCCGCTATGCGGCAACGGAGCCTGCCAATATGGACACGGCACACAATCAAGTGATGTTCACCCATACTGCACGTGGAGACCAATTCAGTACGACAACGCGAGTCTATCGTAATAACTATGAACGCGCTTGGCGTAAGCTTAATAGTCTGACTAACACCACTGCTAGTCTTTCCGAGATATTGGCAGAACCACAGCAATATGAACGTGAATATAATGTGATAACAGGTGCGCAAGATTCTGTGGTAGGCGGCGAAACGTCGACGTTTTTAGTGATGGGCACAAATGACCGTGAGTATTACTCACAGGGTATTCAATTTGACAGCACATATCAATTTGAGCTCGCAGGGCTCTCACACAAAGCCTCGTTTGGTGTGCGCTACCATCAAGATGAAATTGAGCGCAAGCATTTTGAAGAAAACTACAAAATGGAAGACGGCAGCGCGGTTTATATTGATGGCACTAAATACTTCACGACAACCGACATAGAGCAAACAGATGCGTTATCTGTGTACCTTGAAGACACTATTACCATTGATGCGCTCACGCTGTCTGCAGGTTTACGTGGCGAGCGCATGGAAATGCACTATGAAAACCTTAAAGACGCGGACGAATGGCAGGATAAAACAACGACTATTTGGCTGCCGGGTCTGAGTGGTTTTTATAAGTTAAGTGATGACGCAGGTCTACTATTTGGCGTATATCAAGGTTTTACGCCAACAAGCCCAAAACAAGACGCCGACATTAAAGTTGAAAAAAGTATTAACTACGAATTTGGTGGCCGCTATAACGATGGTGCCACTCAGTTTGAAATAATTAGCTTTTTTAATGATTATAGCAATTTGAAAGAAAGCTGTAGTCAATCAAACTGTGGCGTTTTGTCGGACTTAGACCAAGAGTTTAATGGTGGTGATGTCGATGTGTATGGTCTTGAATCACGCATAGCGCAACGTTTACCGATTAGTACTCAATATGATATGCCAGTGAGTGTGACGTACACTTATACTAAAAGTGAATTCAAAGACGAAATCTTCTCCGAATTCGTGCAATGGGGTCACGTCAAACCAGGTGATGAACTGCCATACTTAGCGGATCATCAAGCAACCTTTAATATTGGCCTCGACGCCAGTGAGTGGCAGCTAAACTTGGCCGTTAAATACGTCGGTGAAATGAAAGAAGCCGCGGGCACTAGTTGGGATATATCAGATTTACCGGACGGTGTAACGGCATCCTCAAATGGGATAAATGTACCACTTGAAGGTAAAACCACTGATTCATCAGTTGTCGTCGACTTTTCAGCGAATTATAACTTAGGTGATTACGGAACTGTGTATGGCAAAATTGACAATCTGTTAGATGAAGAAACCATTGTCAGCCGTCGCCCTTACGGCGCTCGCCCAGGTAAACCACGTCAGTTTGTCGTTGGCTATAAATACAGTTTTTAACGGTATGACATGCGCGTATGCCGATTCAAATAAGTGATGATTACCACATCACTATTTGAGTTAAATTAAATAAGGAGCTTCGCTCCTTTTTTGTTAGAATTTTGACTATGATTTTGTGTTGCAGGTGTCACATTGTTAGCGATTATTTCTGAAAACCTCAGTGAACTGCCGACGTACTTTATTGATGCTAATAAACGTATTTTTGGCATTTATTTACTGAGTGCCGTGGTGATGGCAAGTATTATATATTTGCGTGTGCATTCACAAAAAAGTATCGCAGGCTTTTTTCGTTTTCTTTTTCCTAAATCTGTTTGGATGGCAAAGAGTGCTCGGCAAGATTACATCTTGTTAGTCACCAATAAACTGATAAAAGCGCTTTTGCTTGCACCCGTTATCATTACCATGGTACCGATTGCATTATCAATTTCTGGTGTGATGGAATCGATTTTTGGTGAGCGAACTCCGCTTGATTGGCCTGTTGAGTTGATTATTTTTATTTTTACCTTAGCGCTTTTTTTAGTTGATGACTTTACGCGTTTTGGGCTTCATTATTTATTGCATAAAGTCCCATTTTTATGGGAGTTTCACAAGGCTCATCATTCGGCAAAGGTACTCACGCCTTTTACTATCTATCGCTCTCATCCCGTTGAAAGTTACCTTTACGCGTGTCGTATGGCGCTAGTGCAGGGGATTTGCGTCGGGTTTGGTTATTATTTCTTTGGCGACAAAATTAGCATGTTTGATATTTTGGGCGCCAATGCATTTGTATTTCTCTTTAACTTTTTTGGTTCGAATTTACGCCACTCACACATTTGGTTTAGTTGGGGCGATAAGCTAGAAGGTATATTTATCAGCCCTGCACAACATCAAATTCATCACAGTGATAATCCACGTCACTTTGATACCAACCTAGGCTCGGCATTGGCGATATGGGATAGATTAACAGGCACCCTGATAAAAGCATCTCAAGTGGGTAAAATTTCAATCGGTGTTGGGCAATATGACTGCGGTCATGATTCAATTTTGGCGATTTATTTAAAGCCCCTTCGAGAGGCCGTAAAGCAACTTAAGAAAGGTGTCGGGTATGTGCGTAAAAAGATAAGCAATCAAACCTGATTGCTTATCATGAGAGGACGTTTAGGTTTTTAACCTTTGGCCGGGATGTTTTTAAGTACTTCGACCAGTAATTGATAAAACGGGGCTACCGTGTCAATTTTAACTTTCTCATCTGGCGAGTGTGGAAAGCGAATTGTTGGACCAAACGATACCATGTCCCAGTGTGGATACGCACTTTTAAACAGGCCGCACTCCAGTCCCGCATGGATCACCATGATTTTTGGTAACGAACCAAATAAACCTTGATATGTTTCGCGCAGAATATGGGTGATTTGTGAATCATTTTTTGGCTCCCAGCCAGGGTATGCGCCGGTGCAGTTTATGGTTGCATTGACCATTTTGAAGTTTGAGGTGATCATATTTTGGGTATTGGTGCGCGCAGAATCAATGAGTGAACGTACCAAACATTGAATATGAATACTTGTTCCTTGTGTTTTTATAACACCTAAATTGGTTGATGTTTCAACCACACCGTCAATTTCATCGCTCATTCGGATCACGCCATTAACACAGGCATTGACGGAGTTTATTAAGTACGCTTTGCTCGCTGCGCTAAGCGCGTTTTTCGGCTTATCACATGCTGTCAGTGTTAACTTGATATTTGTTTCAATGCGACCGAGTTCGCTTAAATACAACGACTGCAATTGCGCGAGTTTATTTTGCAGTGTTTCTTTGTCTGCTTCATTAATTAGAATGATGCAGCTAGCTTCACGCGGAATGGCATTTCGAAGCGTGCCACCGTTAAACTCGGCGACACTGTAGTCGAATTCATTGTTTAGAATATCGAGTGTGCGCATGAGTAATTTGTTGGCATTACTGCGCCCGGTATGAATGTCAACGCCCGAATGGCCGCCTTTTAAACCGTTTAACGTAACCAGGTAGGCGTGTGAATCAGCTGAGACATCTTGTGTTTCAATAGGCAAGGTGATGTTAACATCAATGCCGCCCGCACAGCCCATATACACTTCGCCTTCATCTTCTGAATCGGTATTGAGCAGAATTTCGCCGTCAAGGTAGCCTGGCTCGAGACCAAAAGCGCCAGTCATACCCGCTTCTTCGTCAATAGTAACCAAGACTTCAAGAGGGCCGTGCGCAACGTCAGGACTCTCGAGCACCGCCAAACAGGCTGAGAGGCCAATGCCGTTGTCGGCACCGAGCGTAGTTCCATTTGCGGTTACCCAATCGCCATCAACATAGGCTTCGATAGGATCTGTCACAAAATCGTGCTGCTTATCGTTGTTTTTTTGCGGAACCATATCCATATGGGCTTGTAAAATAACGCCTTTTCGATTTTCCATTCCGGGTGTCGCGGGCTTTTTAATTATTAGGTTGCCAACTTGGTCCTCTACGACCGACAAACCTAAATCTTTTGCCCATTGTTGGATCCATGCAGATATTTTTTGTTCATGTTTACTTGGGTGAGGGATTGAGCATATTTTCTCAAAAATAGACCACAAATTTTGTGGGGCTAACCGGTTCAGTTGCGTCATGTGTGATTCCTTATAGGTTAGACATCTGGCGCTAGCCTCGATTGTCAGTGTTCTCTTTAAGTAATGGCATTAACATGGTTTCGAGGCCATTTCGTTTGACTTCATACATTAATGCAAGTTGCTCGCCGAGTTGCCCAGCGGGAAACCCTTGTTGGTGGAACCATACTAAGTAGGGCTCTGGCAACAGCAATAGTGGGCGGCCTGCATATTTACCAAATGGCATTTGGGTGTTAATTGCTTTAAGCAGTATTGCTTGGTCCATATTAGAATAACTGCCTTTTTACGTGTTCAGCGAAACCCGCACCGGCTTCAAGGTAAAAGTTATACGTAAAATTAACACCCATTTTTTCAAGTTCAATTTGTTGGTCGGGGTAATTGGCAATTGCAGTGACTTGGCCGTCGTAGCCTGACGCCTTCAATTGTTCAAGCGCATAGATATTCTGTGCGTGTTTGGGCATGGCTAGCATCACCATTTCAACATCTGAATGGTTGATCCGAGTCCAAAAATCAGGGTCGGTTGCATCTGCTAAAATTACAAAACGACCGCGCTTAACATGTTTTGCCACCGCATCGGGGTTAATATCTACCCCAGCAACGGAATCTGGGTAACTTTGCGCAATGGTACCGTATGCACCTGTACCGACGCGGCCCATACCAAAAATGAGTATTTTGGTGTTGTTTAAGTTTACTGGCATTTCTTCAGAAAGGCGTTTGCTCGATTCAAATTTAGCTAACCAGTTTTCAATTTTAACGTAGATTTCATTTGCGTAACGGTTAAGTGGTGACGCGATGATAAAGGTAATTGACACCGCCATGGCAACAACTGCAAGCCATTCACCAGTGAGCCATGATTGAGAGACGGCCAACGCACAGACAATAAGGCCAAACTCACTGTAATTTGACAGAGAAAAAGCGCCGAGTAATGACGTACGCGAACGCAGGTGAAATGCATTTGTTAATAGGTAATAGAGTATTATTTTGAGTGGTAGTACAACAACTAAGATGAGTGCTACAAACAGAGCTTGTAGTGTTAACTCTGCGTTTAGACCAATTGTTAAGAAAAAGCCAACGAGCAGTAAGTCTTTAAAGCTCAATAATGACTTAGATAGTTCACTTGCTTTTTTATGTCCGGCGAGCAACATGCCAATGATAAGTGCGCCTAAATCACCTTTAAGGCCGGCAAACTCAAATGCGTGATAGCCCACAACGAGCGCGAAGAAAAAGCCAAATAATGGCAGTACTTCACCGTGTTTTGATTTTCCGAGCATCCAATAAAAAACAGGACGTATCGCCGGCAACGTGATAAGTAGCAACAGTGCCCACATATTAGGTGATTTCCCTGTGCTTACTGCTAAAAATATGACCGCAAAGATATCTTGCATTACCAAAATACCAATCGCGATTTTGCCATGTAAACTGGCCATTTCGCCGCGTTCTTCTAATACTTTTACCGCAAAAACGGTACTTGAAAAACTCAGTGCAAACCCAAGCAACAGGGCTGTAGATGTATCTAACTCGTTAAATAACGGTAATGCGAGCCAACCTAAGCCAAGTAAAATACCACTAAATAACAAACTGCTTACCACAATATGAATACTAGCAGGCGCCCATACTTGCTTTTTAAACAAATTTGCCGGTTTGAGTTTTAATCCAATACTAAAAAGTAGTAGGGTTACGCCAAGATTAGCCATGGTATTCATGATTTCGGTATTGCCGTAGCCAGCGAGGTTTAGAATAAAGCCTGCTGCTAAGAATCCGATAAGGGGAGGTAATTTAAACTGTAAAATAATAAAGCCACAGATAAACGCTGTGGCGTAGAAAATAAGTTCCATATTACTCGGGATTAGTTTTTTTTACAGTTTAACGAAAAAAACAACTCGCTGTTAAGAGTGATATCAAAAAATACTAATTTTTAATGTTATTTTTATATTCGCCCAGTGCAACATCCCATTCCGATGTCCAGCTTTTTACTAAATCGGTAATATGTTTTTGCGTTAGCTTTTCGGTTTCATTTTCAAGTTGAATACCGTGACCGCCATGCACTGTCATTGCTAAAATACGATTATTGCGCGGGTTTACAACCTTAGTTTCAAGCCGAATTTCGACATCTTGATCACGCCCTCCTGCGGCATAATTGATGCTGGCGATAACAGCTCTGAATGGGATCACTTCAAGTGGCGAGAGATCTTCTGGTGATATTCTGACGGCAGTAATGGCAGGTTCAACAACCAACGTGCCTGGTTCTATGGTGTCTACGACATTAAAGTGTTTGCTGAATGTGTTGGTTATTTGTTGGTTAATATAATGACTTAATTTAGCCGCTACTTCGACGCTGAGCTGTTCGCTGTGTTGAAGTTTAGGGTAATAGATGATTGGTTTTATATAAAAACTTCTCGGGATAACAGGCGACACCTTGCGTGTTAACGCGTGTGCAACCCAGCGTTGATGATAGCTACCATCCTTATCTTTGATTGTTTCAAGATTTGAATAATTTGGTAAATAACCAGATGGTGTTTCTTGTGTGGTGTTGCAACCAGTGATTAATAATGCTGAAAAAACAACTAATAGTGAACAAAATTTCATCGTTTCGGCTTCCTTTTTGTCTTCGCTTTATTGTCTACTAATTATATGAATTTACAATGAATAAATAAAAGATAGTAAGTATATGAACGATTAATTACATCTTTTACCTGACAATTAATAAAAAGTGTGTTTATTATCGAAATACAATAACTAAACAGGTGACTATATATGTTCAAAAAAATTTTAGCATCGGTCGGAATAGGTGCCACAAAAGTTGACACAGTATTACATACCGAACATCTACAGCCTGGACAGAAATTTTCTGCAGAAATAATTATTAATGGCGGCGACGTTGAACAGGAGTTATCAGGGCTTGAACTCGCTTTAATGACAAAAGTAAAAGTAAGCAGTGATGATGGCGACTATTTCACGGATCACGTTATCGATCGTTGGCGTATCGCTGACAAACGCGTCATCGAACCCGGCGAGCAAGTTGTGATCCCGTTTGAAGCGCGCTTGCATTCTGAAACACCAATCACAGAAATTGATTCGGGTCTCAATCAATCCAGAGTATGGCTTGCAACCGGTCTCAATATTGATATGGCCTTGGATGCGAGTGATAAAGATCCTCTGTTCATTTATCCTAATGAAGCGGTAAAAGCGTTTATGGAAGCGATGACGCGGTGTGGCTTTAGATTAGTTAAATCGGATGTCGAAAAAGGCTTTTTAAACACGGCAAACTTCCACTCGAATTCGGGCTGTTATCAAGAGCTCGAATATAAGCCAACTGGCATGAGTATTTTTGGTACGCGGGAAGTGGAGTTATCGTTTGTTCCTGAAGCCCACCGCACTCATGTATTAATTGAAATAGACAGGGCTTTTTCTGGAGATGGTTACATTGATATGACAGTCGAACATGACCAAGTTAATGTGAATCAACTCTGTGATCAGCTTGAACACCTCTTAAACTAACCTTTTGCGCCAGGCGGATTACGCTAATTTATCGTCTAAATTAAATCTAGCCTGGCATTTATTGGAATTTAAAGCCATGTCTTATGATTTGCAAACCCTTCGTTTTCACGATCTTTCTATCGATTTATTTTATGAAATAGTAACGCAGCGGATCGCCGTATTTGTGGTCGAGCAAGACTGTCCTTATCAAGAAATCGACGAATTAGATAATCATTGTCAAACCCGACATCTCGTTATTGGCTCTGATAGTCGACTAGCCGCATATGCGCGCTGTCTAGCACCTGGTACAAGTTATACCGACTACGCCAGTATTGGTCGCGTGCTTGTGCCGCAAGAGGAGCGGGGTAAGGGGCTTGCGAATAGGTTGATGGTTAGTGCCATTGAATGCTGTCAAACGCTCTGGCCACAGCATGATATAAAAATATCGGCGCAGCGTTACTTAGTGGAGTTTTATTTAAGTTTAGGCTTTGAACAAGTCGGTGAGTCGTATTTAGAAGATGGCATTCCACATCAAGCGATGGTATTACAACAAATTGAACGCCCCACAAATTAACGGGGCGTTTTAATGCGAGGCTTATTACCAATCGATAATTTTACTCAGAAAAACGAGTGAAATCGCGATAGGGCAAACGAACTTGATATACCAAGGCCAAATTTTCCAGAAAAATGTTGCGCCGATTTCAGGGCTACCTTGTTCAATCTCTTTGAGTAAACTTGTTCTATTCCATAGCCAACCGACAAACAAACAACACATTAAACCAAGCAAGGGTTGCCCGTATTGCGTTGTTAGGGCTATAACAAAACCAAATAGACTTGAGAAATTGAATAAGATGGTAAAGCTGACAAGAGTAATGATTGCCCCCATGCCAAACGTTGCTTGCATGCGGGTAAGGCCAAACTGTTCGACGACATAAGAAACTGGAGCTTCAAGCAGTGAAATTGACGACGTCAGCGCCGCGATTGTCATTAATGCAAAGAATGCAAAACCAATAAATAATCCGATATCACCCATCGAATCAAATAGCGCAGGAAGCACGGTAAATACTAGCGTATCTTCTGAAAGTAATTGACCAGTTTCAGAGAAAATTTGTACGCCAAGTTCTTGTGCAACATACATCGCTGGAATTATCAGTAGACCCGCTACAAACGCAATAAACACATCAATTAATGTCACATAGGTCCCAAGTGCGACTATATTTTCTTTTTTGCTAATATACGAGCCATAAATGATCATCACACTGGTGCCTAAAGAAAGCGAGAAAAAGGCTTGGCCTAACGCGCTAATCAATAGCTTTGGTTCTAAAATAAGGCTAAAGTCGGGTACGAGGTAAGCTTTTAGACCTTTCATTGCACCCTCTTGCATAAATACATAGACAATAAGCGCAAATAATATGGTCAGAAGGGCAGGCATTAAACGCTTAGACCATTTTTCAATACCATTTTCGATACCACGGCTAATAATGGCAACGGTTAGAAGAATAAATGCGGCTGTAAATACAAGATCGCGTGATAATGATTGCGTACTTAACCAGTTAGCAACCGTATCTTGGCTTGCGACTTGAGCGACCGGTTCAAGTGTTGCCGTCATCATCCAACCCGCAACAATTGAATAAAAGCTCAGAATAAGGCCTGCACATATAATACCACCAAAACCGACCGCGAATGCGCCCGCTTTTTGCGCTTTTGTTTTAGAAATCTTTTGCAGTGACTTAACTGCATTCGCTTGTCCATGTCGGCCGACAATAAGTTCTGCCATCAATGCAGGGTAGGCCAAACAAAATGCGAGCACTAAATATGCGAGAACAAACGCCGCGCCGCCATTTGATGCCGTTTGTGTTGGGAAACCCCAGATATTACCTAATCCTACGGCAGAACCGGCTGCCGCCATAATAAAACCGATGCGAGAGCTGAACTCTCCTCTAACTGAACTCATATAATTATTCTCTTTCTTAATCAGCGAACACAATCTACAAGAAATAGGTTGAAATAAAAAGAGGTAATTTAGCTCTTGTGCGGGCGTACGGTGAGAATGTGCTATGAAATCAAAAAAATTTTATCCAGTCATTCAGTTTATATCGGGCGAATATGGCTAACGTTCATCGATGTGCTGTTGTCGTGGGCACGTGCGCGGCAATCGAATTGTGAATTTAGCACCGTGTAATGTCGTAGATTGTCCAATTTGAATGGAACCAAAGTGCCAATCGATGACTTTCGCGACAATTGCAAGGCCAAGACCATAGTTTTTGCCGGCGCGGTTACGATGTTTTTCTTGTTGATAGAATGGTTGTAATACTTTATCTATGTGCGCATTATCGATGCCAGGACCATCGTCTTCAACTTCAATAAACGTGTCAATTTGCGTTTGTGTCACAGTAATCATGATTTTAGATGTAGCGAAATCACACGCATTACTCAAAAGGTTTGTCAGTGCGCGCGATAACCAGTGACTGTCGGCAACAACAAATACATCATTGATATTAACGTCAATGCTAAGCTGCTTATCAATGACTTTTGGTTCGACTTGGGCGACGCTGATATTAATAACTTGTTCGAGCGCAAAGGATTCTGGGTTTATTTGCTGCGATTTTTGCTCGAGCGTTGCAAATTCAAGGTAGGTATCGAGCATACATTCCATTTGGTCGAGATCATCTTCCATGCGTTGCAAATAGCGAGTGCGTTTTTCCTCATCGCGGGCATCAATCGCGGCATCAAGACCAAATCGTAAACAGGCCACAGGGGTACGTATATCGTGCGACAAACTAGACGCCAATAATTGATTCTCTTCAATTAACTTTTGAATTTGCGAAGCCATTCGATTGAACGCAACTTCCACATCTTTGATATAGGTGAGTCGATTGTTGTCGATTCGAGCTGATAAGTCGCCATTGGCAAAGCGGATTGCTTTTTGATTGAGTAGCGAAAGTCGTGTTGTTAAAGGTGATAGCCAAACCCACATAAATATGCAAATACCGAAATAAAAACCGACGGTCAGAAAAAGATCAAAATTGGAATGGCTTTGATTTGGTTTGTCGAGACGCAACTGAATATGATGCTCTGGAAAGACGCTGGTACTTTTTAAAACGTAAAACCCGACTTCGTCTTCAAGCACAAGTCCGCCGGGTGCTTTTAACTCGTTGATGACTGATGGCGGCATCGCTAAATTTGCGTTGCTATGAAAGGTCATATCGAGATTAAACTGTTCGCTAATTTGATTGGTATAATTGACACGTTGTGTTTTTGGCTGCGCTGCTATTTGCGCAGCAAAGCCGTCAACCAACTGCTTTTGCAATACAAAGCTGTCGTCATCAGGCATTTCGCTGACATGATCAATTAACCAACCTAATATAAACGAGCTTATCAATGCACCCGCGATTAAGCTTAAGTAGAGCTTTTTCATTTACTGCCAAGCTTGTGATACAAATAAATAGCCTTTGCCCCAAATTGTTTTAATGCGTTCAGGGTTTTGCGGATCATCATTTAACTTTTTACGAAGTGCTGAAATCAATACATCAACACTGCGGTCAAGACCATCGTATTCGCGTCCTTTTGTCGCCATAAATACAGCGTCACGGTCCATCACTTGGTCGGCATTTTTCGCTAAAAAGCTGAGTAGCGAAAATTCAGCATTCGAAAGAGTGAGCTTTTCGTCACTGAGATAAATATCTCTTGATAGTAAATCGATACTCAGTTGCCCAACAATGACTTTGTCTTGTGTGGATGCCTCCTCTTGTTGGCTTGTATTGCGCAGAGCTGCGTGAATACGAGCGAGCAGGGCGCGAGGTCTGACTGGTTTGACTATGTAATCGGTAGCACCGACTTCAAGACCTATCACTTCATCAATTTCGTCACCTTTGGCCGTCAGCATCAGAATCGGCTGCTGGTAAAAGCTCGATAGTTCACGGCACACGCTAATACCATCTTTGCCAGGTAGCATGACATCTAATAAAATTAGTTTTGGCTGATGTTGTTTAACGAGATCAATAACTTCGTCACCACGGTGGCACAAAATGACTTCAAAACCCTGTTCACTGAGATATTCATTAACCCATTGGGCAAGCGAAATATCATCTTCGACTAATAAAATTTTACCGTATGCGTCCATTAGAATAGCCTCCATCGACGTTTCTTTTGCTTGTTTTTATATACCCAGGATACTTCCACTGGGGCAGTATACAGAGCTTGACCGGTGGATATATCAACCAGTTGAAAATTAACTGTTTGTTTTGCATTAAATTGATAGGAAACAGATCCTGTTTGGCGATTTTGCCAACACTGTATAAAGGTTTTCTCATTTACTTTTTGTAAGCAGTAATTGCCTTGCAAAGGTGCCTGCCAAGACATTTCGATGTCAGCGTAACAGGTTCTTCCTTCACGCAGCGCGACACACTTGTTAGGTGTAGCAAAGAGCTGTAGCGCTTGGGACGACGCTTCATTTGCGTCACTGCGCGCGTCACTTGCAATGAGTAGAATACTAAAATAAAAGACGTTCCTTGTCTTAGAATACATAGCGCACGCCTATTTTTGCTTTAATTTGCATGTCATCATCAACAATGGGACTGTCTGTTACTTCACTCGAATACCAATTAACCAGTAGTCCATTTAAAAACACCCAATCTTCGGATATCGGGTATTCACTATGAAATTCAAACAACAGACCAAAACTTTGGCTAGGTTGATATATTGGTCTAACATCCGTCGCTTCTTGTTCACTTACACCATAATAGTAATTTGTGAAATCAGACGAATAAATATGGTAGCCGGTGCCAAAACGAAACTCCCAATTTTGCCAATCGACAATCGTCGAGACAAATCCGCTGGCGAGATAGCTTTGATGGCTTTTCGATATATCATGCAGTAATTCAAAGGAGATTTGGGTATCGTCGAAGCGGCGAGATAAGCGTAATCCGGCTGCAAAATCGCCTTTTCTTTCAGTTATTCCAGCCAGCTCATCGACCGGTTTTTTATTATTGTAAAACGGACCTTCTTCATTAAATCCGTCCTGAATATCAGTGGAAATAATATCAAGACTCCAATTGTATTGGTCGACTAGGTTATAACCAATAATAAAACCGCCGCTGAGTTGGCTATTGTCAATATCGAGGTAAAAGCGATCGTACGAGAGAGCAATATTGACATCTAGTTCGAGGCCGTCATCGTACTCGACACCCGCTAAATAATGTTTATCAATATAGTATCCGGCACCAAAACTCCAATCCCATGCAAACCCGTCGGTAGGCTCTAGCTGATTATCGGCATAAAACCGGTTACTCGCAACGGCCTGTTGACAGGCTAAGAGTAAACTTAGAAGTAATATTAATTTGGCAGCAAACTGCATGAAAACTCGATTTATTGGCATAGTGTGAAGTGTATTGTATTGTTAATTTCGTTTTTAAAACTGTAAAAAATTGTATTTTTGTGTGTTGTCATAATATAAGTAACTTGAGCGCGAGTCACAAGTACCACATTTTTTAGCGGCTGTGATACAATATCGCTGGTTAATTGTGGTCCTTATTATATGTGTATGCGCTGGCTTTATTTATTTTCTTTTTTCACTTGTTTTTCGATTAATGCTCGACAAGTCGATTTTAATACCCTGCTCAATGATTATCAGCAAGTGCTCGAGGCCAAGCTCAAAAAGAAAGGGATCCCAGGGGCGGCATTGTCAATTGTGTCAAAGAAGCACCCAAGTTATGTTTACGCTTATGGTAAAACGAGCCATAAAAGTAATCGAAAAGTGACTCGGAAAACGCGGTTTCGTTTAGCGTCGGTGTCAAAAACGTTTGCGGGTTCGTTAAGTGCAAAACTGATTGAACAGCAACACTTTGATCTTGATGATACTGTTGCCAAGTATTTACCTGATTTTTACTTTGAAACCCGCGACAAAAAATTAAGAATTAAACATCTTATTAGCCATTCAAGCGGGTTGGTACCGAATGCATACGACAATTTAATCGAGTCGCGCATGGCGTATGATTCGATTGTTAAACGACTATCAAATGTAGAACCCATATGTAGTCCTGGGCGCTGTTATGGCTATCAGAATGTGATGTTTAGTCTAATTGGTGATGTAATTGAACAAAGTACCGGGCTTAGCTATCAAAAATGGCTTGACCAATTCATTTTCAAACCACTAAATATGCGTAAAGCGGGTGTCGGTTATGCGCATATGACACAAGATGATGATTATGCGCGGCCCCATGTTCGCGCACGAAAACGATGGTATGTGACTCAACTAAAAGAAAACTACTATAAGGTCGGCCCTGCTGCTGGAGTTAATGCCAGTGCTGACGATATGGTGCAGTGGTTAAAAGCGCAATTAGGTATGTACCCCAATGTCTTATCGCCGAGTGCGCTTAAGTTGCAAGTTAATCCGCAAATTGCGACCAAGAAAGAGCTAAAGCGTCGAATTTGGCGACAATATGTTAACCAAGCTCATTATGGTTTAGGTTGGCGTATCTACGATTATCAAGGAATTACTTTGTATTACCACAGTGGCTGGGTACAAGGGTATCGGGCTGATATTGTTATCGTGCCAGAACTTGAACTTGGCTATAGCTTAATGCTTAACGCAGAAGCGGGCATTATTAATGAGCTCACGAATGACTTTCTGCAATTAGCTTTAAATCACAACAAGACCAGCATCACAAATTCGCTCAATATGACTACAAAATAACCAACTGGCACTTTGTACATATTTTGAAACAATAAAAAAACCAGCATATGCTGGTTTTTTTATTGGCTTATCGGTTGCTTTATTAGACCCGTGGAAGCTGGATCAATTTATCGTCTGTTTGACGGAATAAAACAATAATGTGGCCAATCGTTTGCAGTTTAACTGCGTTTGTTTCGCGCACAATTGCGTCAAAAATAAGTGATTTAGTCTCGCGATCACTGGTTGGCACTTTAACTTTAATTAGCTCATGACTATTGAGCGCATTGTCAATTTCAACAAGAACCCCTTCAGTCAGTCCATTTGCGCCAAGTAAAACAACAGGGTTTAAGTTATGTGCAAGACCTTTTAAGAATTGCTTTTGTTTGTTTGATAATTTCATTTTGATATAAATTTCGCTGGATAAAGCTTGAATTATGGGTATTCTACCGCCATATCACCAATAATACTAATTCTGTTGGCGGAATTTAATGACAAATAAAAAACATTCGGCGAGTTCGAAGCGTTGGCTAAAAGAACATTTTGATGATTTCTATGCTAATGAGGCGCGAAAACAAGGTTATCGCTCAAGAGCTTATTTTAAAATTGATGAATTGCAGAATAAAGATAAGCTGTTTAAACCAGGCATGACTGTGGTTGATTTAGGTGCCGCTCCGGGTGGTTGGTCACAGTATGTTGTGCCGCAAGTTGGCACCAATGGGCGTGTTATTGCGTGCGATATTTTACCAATGGACCCGCTTGCCGGTGTGGAGTTTTTGCAAGGGGATTTTCGCGAAGATGCGGTACTAGATGCATTGCTTGAGCGAATTGACGGCAAAAATGTTGATGTCGTTTTGTCTGATATGGCGCCTAATTTAAGTGGTAATAAATCAATTGACCAAGCGGGCAGTATGGGGTTGGTTGAACTGGCACTTGATATGTGTCATCAAGTACTCAAAAAAGACGGTGACTTTGCAGTTAAAGTGTTTCAAGGAGAAGGGTTTGATCAATTTGTAAAAGACGTGCGAAGCTGCTTTAAAACAGTTAAAATTCGCAAGCCGGATTCGTCGAGACCCCGCTCACGAGAAGTTTATGTAGTAGCGACAGGTTATAAACTGTAGTACAGTTAAGGGTAACTACCCTAAATATTTTTTTAAATTAAAAGACAAGAGGTTAACTCCTTGAGTGATATGGCTAAAAATTTAATACTCTGGTTGGTCATCGCCGTAGTTTTGATGTCCGTTTTTCAGAGCATCAGTCCTGGTGATGGTGCAGACCGTCAACTAAGTTATTCGCAATTTGTTAAAGATGCCCGAAACCAAGCAATTCGGGAAGCTAAGTTTGATCGTACAGCTGGCATTGTTTACGGTGTTAAAACGGGTGGCGAACGCTTTGAAACTGTGATCCCGATGCACGATCAATATATTGTTGATGAACTAATTAAAGGCGGCGCTGTTGTTGAAGGCGTTAAGCCGGAAGAGCAGTCATTGCTTGGTACCATTTTCATTTCATGGTTCCCAATGCTGTTGCTAATTGGTGTATGGATATTCTTCATGCGTCAAATGCAAGGCGGTGGCGGAAAGGGCGCAATGTCATTTGGCAAGAGTAAAGCGCGCTTAATGAGTGAAGACCAAGTTAAGACCACGTTTGCTGATGTTGCAGGTTGCGATGAAGCAAAAGAAGACGTCACCGAACTGGTTGACTTTTTGCGTGACCCGTCAAAATTCCAAAAGCTAGGCGGTAGCATTCCAAAAGGTGTGTTGATGGTCGGTCCTCCAGGTACGGGTAAAACATTGCTAGCAAAAGCGGTAGCGGGCGAAGCAAAAGTACCATTTTTCACTATTTCTGGTTCAGACTTTGTCGAAATGTTTGTTGGTGTTGGTGCATCACGTGTACGTGACATGTTTGAACAAGCGAAAAAAGCAGCACCATGTATCATCTTTATCGATGAAATTGATGCGGTAGGACGCCAGCGTGGCGCAGGCCTTGGCGGCGGACACGATGAGCGTGAGCAAACTCTTAACCAAATGTTGGTTGAGATGGACGGTTTTGAAGGTAACGAAGGTATTATCGTCATTGCCGCGACGAACAGACCTGATGTACTTGATCCTGCTCTCTTACGACCTGGTCGTTTTGACCGCCAAGTGGTCGTTGGCCTGCCAGATATTCGTGGTCGTGAGCAAATTCTAAAAGTACACATGCGTAAAGTACCATTGGCTGACAATGTAAAAGCGTCAGTTATTGCACGTGGTACGCCAGGATTCTCTGGTGCCGATTTAGCAAATCTCGTTAACGAGGCGGCGCTATTCGCAGCACGTGGCAACAAGCGTGTCGTGAGCATGGCAGAGTTTGACGCTGCAAAAGATAAAATCATGATGGGTGCAGAGCGCAAGTCAATGGTAATGAGTGAGCAGGAAAAAGAAATGACTGCTTATCACGAAGCGGGTCACGCAATCGTTGGCCGCATTGTACCTGAACATGATCCGGTATATAAAGTGTCAATTATTCCACGCGGTCGCGCACTGGGTGTCACTATGTATTTACCTGAGCAAGACCGTGTAAGCCATTCGAAACAACATTTAGAATCGATGATTTCGAGTCTCTATGGTGGTCGAATTGCAGAAGAGTTGATATACGGAGCCGACAAGGTCACAACAGGCGCAAGTAATGACATTGAACGCGCAACAGATATTGCTCATAAAATGGTGACACAATGGGGCTTGAGTGAAAAGTTAGGCCCGCTATTATATTCTGAAGAGCAAGGCGAGGTCTTTATGGGTCGCAGCTCAACACAGAATAAGAGTATGTCGGGCGAAACAGCCAAATTGATTGACGCTGAAGTTCGAGACTTCTCAGATCGCAACTACGATCGTGCTGAACAAATCCTAAAAGATAATATGGATATACTTCATGCGATGAAAGATGCGTTAATGAAGTACGAAACGATTGATGCGGACCAAATTGATGACTTGATGGAACGACGTGAAGTTCGTCCGCCGCGTGATGCACATGATCGTAAAGATGATGATAACAAACCAAGTGCAAAAGCGAACGTCACCGATGAGCAAAAAAAGGAAACTGACGAAAAAGTTGAAAATAAACTTGATGACAGTGACCAACAATCGGTAAACTAATCTACAAACCCCGATTCATTCGGGGTTTTTTTTAATTAAAAAATCATGTCTATTATTAAATTTTCAAATGGCAAGGCGCTAGACCTAAGCCGACCTCATATTATGGGGATCCTCAATGTCACACCTGATTCCTTCTCGGACGGAGGCCAAAATAACCAACTAGACAGCGCTGTCAAAGCTGCGCTGGAAATGTTAAAGCAAGGTGCGACGATTATCGACATTGGCGGTGAGTCAACCCGACCGGGTGCTCCAGATGTAGCACTTGCCGAAGAACTTGCGCGCGTGATCCCTGTGATTAGAGCGATAAGAGCGGTGAGTGATTGTGTTGTTTCGATTGATACCAGTAAAGCAGAAGTCATGCGTCAAGCGATTGCCGCTGGTGCAAATATCATAAATGATGTTCGCGCGCTGCAAGAACCTGGTGCACTTGAAGTCGCAGCACAGCTTAATGTACCTGTATGTCTAATGCATATGCAGGGGCAGCCGAGAACCATGCAACACGCACCACATTACGATGATATGTTAAGCGAAATAAAGCAGTTTTTTATATCTCGCATTGAAGACTGTACAAACGCTGGCATTGCGCAAGAGAATATCATTTTGGATCCTGGTTTTGGTTTTGGTAAAACTTTAGATCACAACTATCAGTTGCTAAAGCACATGGACGCGTTTAGTGAACTTGGATGTCCTATTCTCGCTGGATTATCGCGTAAGTCGATGTTTGGTAATTTATTAAATAGACAAACTGACGAACGCCTCGCAGCCTCATTGGCAGGCGCACTGATAGCGGTGCAAAAAGGGGCGACAATAATTAGAGTACACGATGTTACAGAGACCAACGATGTGATTAAAGTTTGGTTGGCCTGTGAACAAGGAATTATAAATGAGTAAACGTAAATATTTTGGTACTGACGGGGTCCGAGGGCTAGTTGGTGAGTTTCCGATAACGCCTAATTTTGCGATGAAGTTGGGTTGGGCCGCAGGTAAAGTATTATCTAAAGCGGGTACTAAAAAAGTCATTATCGGTAAAGACACGCGAATTTCAGGCTATTTGCTTGAAACGGCGCTTGAAGCAGGTCTCGTTTCGGCGGGAATTGATGTGGTTTTACTAGGACCGATGCCGACACCGGCAATTGCTTATTTAACACAAACATTCCGTGCAGAAGCGGGTATAGTTATCAGTGCTTCGCATAATCCGTACCACGACAACGGCATCAAATTTTTCTCGGCAGAAGGGCTCAAGCTAGACGATGCGATAGAGCTAGAGATTGAAGCGATGCTTGATCAAGAGATGACCTGCGTCGCCTCTGAAAGCCTTGGTAAAGCAACACGTTTGGATACCGCAGCAGGCCGCTATATCGAGTTTTGTAAAAGCCAGTTCCCAGCCGGACTGTCATTAAGTGGGCTGCGTATTGTTGTCGATTGTGCGCATGGTGCAACTTATCATATTGCGCCAGATGTGATGCGCGAGCTTGGTGCTGAGGTGATCACTTATGCGTGTGAGCCAAATGGTTTAAATATCAACCAAGAGTGCGGCGCCACCCATGTTGATGCGTTGGTCAAAAAGGTATTAGAACATAAAGCTGATGTGGGAATTGCCTACGATGGTGATGGCGATCGCGTGATGATGGTTGATCACAAAGGGCGCGTTTTTGATGGCGACGACATTGTTTATATTGTCGCCTGTCAGGCACAACAAGCAGGTACTCTAAAAGGTGGTGTTGTGGGTACCGTAATGTCTAATATGGGCCTTGAAAACGCACTTAAAAACAAAGGTATTGATTTTGCGCGCAGCAAAGTCGGCGACCGTTATGTAATGGAATTACTTAAGGAAAACGGGTGGCATATTGGCGGTGAAAGTTCGGGTCATATTCTAAATACAGACTTAATTTCGACTGGCGATGGCATTATTTCAAGTCTTCAGGTCCTTGCAGCGATGAACGCACAAAATAAAACGCTTGAAGATTTAGGACAGGGTTTTACCAAGTATCCAATGCACATGATTAATGTACGCTATGCGAAGGGCACCGATCCGCTTGATAGTGATGATGTAAATTCTGTTATCGCAGAAGTTGAACAAGACCTTGCTGATAAAGGACGCGTATTGATCCGCAAATCGGGCACTGAACCTGTTATTCGTGTCATGGTTGAAGCGGAACAAGAAAAGCAAGTTCTCGATTTTACGCAAAAAATCGCCGATGTTGTTGAAACTGTGAGCAAACAGTTAGCATAAGTTAGATTTTCTCTTGTAACTTAGGACGAGTCGAGATAGTATCTCGTCCGCAAATTTGTTGGAGTATGTAATGGCAAAACGCAAAGCGTTAGTCGCGGGTAATTGGAAAATGAATGGCTCATTAGAGCTTGTTGAACAATTATCTACGAAATTAAATGGATTTGACGGCGATGTTGAAGTTTTAGTATTTCCACCGTTTCCATTAATTAAGTCAGCCATCGATTCAGGTTTGTCGGCTGGAGCACAAACCGTATCAGAAAATGATGCAGGTGCTTTTACCGGTGAAGTGGATGCCAAATTAGTTGCCCAACTTGGAGCTAAATACACACTTGTAGGGCACTCTGAAAGACGTGCTATCTACGGTGAATCAGATTCAGATGTGGCGAACAAATTCGCGAAAGCACAAGAGCACGGTTTAACACCAATTCTATGTGTTGGTGAAAGTGAATCAGAGCGTGAGCAAGAGCTAACTGAGCAGGTTGTATCAAGGCAAATTGATGCTGTAATCGTCAAATTAGGTGTAGCAGCGCTTGCTAATTCTGTGATAGCATATGAGCCGGTTTGGGCAATAGGTACTGGTAAAACAGCATCGCCTGAACAAGCACAAGCAGTGCACAAATTTATTCGAGACAAGATTACTGCACTAGATAGTAATATTGCTCAAAACCTTAGACTGCTCTACGGTGGCAGTGTAAATGATAAAAATAGCGAACAATTATTTGCGCAAGAAGATATTGACGGTGGCTTAATTGGCGGCGCAAGCTTAAAGCCAGAAAGCTTCGAAAGTATCTGCAATAGCGCAAAAGGAAATGGCTAAGATGTACGAAATTTTATTAGTAGTTTACTTAATTGTTGCATTAGCACTTATCGGATTTGTGCTGATCCAACAAGGTAAAGGCGCAGACATGGGTTCGTCATTTGGTGCAGGTGCATCAGCGACTGTATTTGGCTCAAGTGGTGCAGGTAATTTTATGACTAAAACAACAACAGTACTTGCAACTGTATTTTTTGTTTTAAGCATAGCGTTAGGTAACTTAACAGCAGGTCAAATCAAGCAAACTGACGAGTGGTCAGATTTGAGTGAAGCCGCACCTGCAGCAGTTGAACTTGTTAAGCCTGAAAACAAAGATGTACCAGCATCAGATAACAAGAATTCAGACGTACCTAACTAATTAAAATATGCGGATGTGGCGGAATTGGTAGACGCGCCATCTTGAGGGGGTGGTGAGCTATGCTCGTGGGGGTTCAAGTCCCCCCATCCGCACCACTTTATAAACCGGTACTTGGTATCGGGTTTTTATTCTTAGCAACCAACAAAACGGTATTAAAGAATAAGGTACGTGTATGTGCTGGAAAGAATAGCTAAATACTATTCATTTAAAATATAAAATAAGAATTTGCGGATGTGGCGGAATTGGTAGACGCGCCATCTTGAGGGGGTGGTGAGCCATGCTCGTGGGGGTTCAAGTCCCCCCATCCGCACCAATTTTTAAAATAGAAAAGCCGATACAATGTATCGGCTTTTTTTTATGCCAGCAAAAAAACAAGGCGCGAGCAGGCGCCTTAGTATTTAATTGAATTGGTGCTAGGCTAACGCATTTGCTAAGTCAGCGATCAAGTCTTCAGGGTCTTCAATGCCAATTGAAATGCGGATCAGACCGTCTGTGATACCGATTTCTTCACGGCGCTCTTTTGCGACTCCTGAGTGAGTCATCGCAGCTGGGTGTTGCGCAAGACTTTCAGTGCCGCCTAAACTTACAGCTAACTTGATCAGTTGAAGCTTATCGAGCACGGCAAATGCAGCTTCCTGTCCGCCTTCAACTTCAAATGAAAATGTAGAACCAGCACCGCTGCATTGTTTTTGGTAGACCGCGTACTGTGGGTTGTCTTCGGTCAGTAGGCCAGGGTAGTCAATGCGCTTAACCTTCTCGTGTTGATTTAAAAATTCAACGACCTGTTGTGCGCCCTCAGTTGCAGCTTTCATTCTTATTTTTAGTGTTTCAAGTGAGCGTAAAATTAGCCAAGCCGTATTTGAGTCCATCGTGGTACCGATGCTATTACGCATTTTTCTAATTTTGGCTATCAGCTCCTTTGACCCAGAGCAGCTGCCACCAATGAGATCTGAGTGGCCACCGACGTATTTCGTTAACGAGTACAAGCAGAGATCGGCGCCGTGCTCGAGTGGACGTTGCCAAACCGGGCCAAGCATGGTGTTGTCGATTGCCAATACCGGCTGTTTGCATTGTTTTGTTGCTGCTTTGACTGCAAGGGCTTTACACCCTGCAATATCAACGAGATTATTGGTTGGGTTGTCAGGTGTTTCAACGAGAATAACGGAAATGGTACCAAGTTGCTGTGCGGTTTCAATGGCGTTTTCGAGTGCATTAAGACCACCATTTGACATAAACCCGACGGCTTTGATGCCAAACTGACTCAATATTCCGTTAATAAGGGTATCGCTGCCGCCGTAAATAGGCTCTGAATAAACAATCACATCACCCGGTTGTGAAAGGGCCATCAATACGGTTGATATTGCCGACATGCCGCTGCCTGTAATCGCACACTCTTGTGCGTTATCCCAAAGTGCAATGCGGTTTTCTGCGATTTCTATGGTCGGGTTGTTGAAACGTGAATACACAAGACCTGCTTGCTCACCGTCTTTTAATTGGCGACGCCCTGATACAACATCAAAAAAGTCCTTGCCTTCACTCGCTGATTTGAATACAAAAGTCGATGTTTGAAAGTTAGGGCACTTAATTGAGCCTTCAGATAACTGAGGGTCATAACCATAACCCATCATCAATGACTCAGCTTTTAGGCGATGAGAACCTATTGTTGTTTTTTTATATTGTGTTGTCATACTTTCTCCAGTAGAAGGACTCGTTAGTTTTATAAGATAGTGCAATAAATGTTAAAAATGAGATTAAAAGAATAATTGATAAAACATACTTTATTATTTAATCGCGTTTTCAAATGTGTCTTTGACGATGAATAAAGAATGAATCTTAGGCTTTGCGTTTGTAATATAAATTTATTGCAACTAAAAAATAAAAATAGATAAATATCGTGAGATTATCTCACTTTAATACTCTTATTTAAATTTCAATTTACCACTCATTTTAAATTTAAAGGTAAAAAATGAACTCTTTAAACGGCCGACTCTCCGAATCGCTCAAAAACTATTTTGGTTTTGATGCGTTTCGCACTGGGCAACAGAATGCCATTGAAAAGTTGCTTAATAACCAATCCGTGCTGGCAATCTTTCCGACCGGGTCTGGCAAGTCTTTATGTTACCAATTTACGGCGTTGCATTTACCAGGCTTAACGTTAGTGGTATCGCCCTTACTTGCCCTAATTAAAGATCAAGTCGACTTTTTACGATCAAAAGGCATTTCTGCGGCAAGCTTGGATTCGAGTTTATCAAAAGAGGAATATGCTGACGTTGTTGAGCAAGTTAAAACAGGCTCGTTGAAAATATTAATGGTGTCGGTGGAGCGATTTAAAAACGAACGATTTAGGCAGTTGCTTGAGCAGGTACCAATTTCACTCTTAGTCGTTGATGAAGCCCACTGTATATCTGAGTGGGGACATAACTTTCGACCAGATTATTTAAAGCTGCCAAGTTACCGACAAGAATTGAATATCGCGCAAGTGTTGCTGCTAACGGCTACGGCGACGGACAAAGTAAAGCAGGACATGTGCGCCAAATTTGACATTGCAGTTGAAAATGTAGTGCAAACAGGGTTTTATCGTGCGAATCTCGATTTAGCAGTGCACGCAGTTAGTGCAGCTAATAAACATGAGCAGTTATTGTCACTTGTCAGCCGTCCTGGCTGCGGTATCGTTTATGTTACATTGCAAGACACCTCGCACCGTGTTGCTGATTTTTTAATAGCACAGGGCATTAATGCGATTGCCTATCATGCTGGACTCGCGAGCGATGAACGAACGCGAATTCAAATGGCGTTTATGAACGGTCAATATAATGTGATTGTCGCGACTATCGCATTTGGTATGGGCATCGACAAGGCCGATATTCGATTTGTAGTACATTACGATTTGCCTAAATCGATAGAAAACTATTCTCAAGAAATAGGCCGTGCAGGGCGCGATGGGTTATCGTCGCATTGCTCTGTACTTGGTCATTTAGACGAACTCACTACGCTTGAAAACTTTGTTTATGGTGACACGCCAGAGTTAGCGTCAATAAAGCGATTTTTAGATATTGTTGCGCAAAACAATCAAAATGGTCGCTGGGATTGCAAGCTATATAGTTTGTCGCAAGCGTGTAATATACGGCAACTCACATTAAAAACCTTGTTGGTGCAATGTGAATTGCGTGGAATACTGCAAGCCAAATACAGTTATTTTGCGGAGTACCGTTATTATTTTGTGCAAGATGAAGCATCGCTGCTTGCGCGGTTTGACGCAACGAGACAAGCGTTTTTGCAGCAGCTTTTTGCCGTGACTAACTTTAAGAAAAAATGGGGTTCAATCGACATTCAACAGTTTTGTAGTTCGACGAATGAATCGCGCGAGCGTGTGATTAATGCGCTTGACTATCTGCATCAACAGGGATTGATTTTTTTAGAGACAAAGCAAATGGTTGATGTTTATGGTGTGTCATCAGCCAAATTAACCGAACCAAATTTAGCGACTGAATTGGCTCAGTATTTTAAGCATACCGAGGACAGCGAAATAAATCGTATTAACGCTATGGTGCAGTTTTTTCAGCAAGCGCCCTGTTATACGCACTATCTGGCGCGGTATTTTGGTGATGACAAGGCGCCAGTACAATGCGGTCATTGCAGCGCGTGTCGAACTGGCCCTGTTACACTTGATTATATTTATCCGACGTCAAATATAAACAATAATCAATTGGTATCGGCAATCGATGAACTAACGCAGGCATTTGTCAGCAACGAAATTGTGCTGTCAGACATACTCATCGCGCGTTTTCTATGCGGGCTCACACAGCCAGTATTTACTCAATTGAAGCTGACAAGAAAGCCGAATTACGGATGTTTTAAAACACATCGCTTTTCGTGTGTTCTCTCTTTGGTTGCACAATTAAGGGAACAAGATAATACCAATTCCACTAATTAGCGGAATCGGTTTGAATATATTGCGATGCTGTGATGGCATGGTAAGTCACATTAGGATGCATTACATGACAGGGGTTGGGGTCAACAACTTCCACTGGAATTTCGAATTGGCGTGCATAGTCTAGAGCCATTTGGGTAATGTTGACACTAAAGGACGTACCAATAAACACGATTTTAGGGGCGTTTTGCATTTGCTGTTGCGCTTTTTCAATTTGATATAACTCGGTATAAAACTCGTCAAATAGCAATACATAGGGCTTGAGAGACACATTCAGCTCAGGCCCTTTTTTGGAAATTTTAAATAAATCGAGCAGTGAATCTGTTAAGTTATTTTCATCGACGTGATGCCAGGGCGCTTCAAAACGCTCAACAATCGGACCTTGCTCGTGAAACAAGGTCATTTGGTCAATGCGACCGTGAATCGCAATATAATTTGTGTTTCCAGCTTTGCCATCTAAGCCATCGATGTTTTGAGTTATTAACTGTTTATTTGCGAGCCAATGATGGACTGCATTTGGCCCATGATGACGATAGCTGATAAAACGTTTGTAATACCAGGTTAAAAACTCAGCGGGATGTGCCATATACATGGCGCGAGTCGCCATTTCCATTGGCGTGTAGTTTTTACTGCCAATTGTCCAGTAACCGTCTTCACCACGAAAAGTAGGGATACCACTTTCAGCACTGACACCAGCGCCGGTAATATATAAGGTCGTCATGCTTGTTTCTCCCTTGTTTGTTTTTTTGTGCTCAAGGTATCACCAAATTGGAATAAAGCGAGACTCGATAAAATGATGCAGGCTCCCAAAATTAAATTTGTTGAGATGGGTTCACCGTTTAAGGTGGCACCAAGCGCAATTGCAAAACCCGGAGTAATAAGGGTAATGAGTGCGACAGTGCTCGCTTGTAGCTTTTGCAATACATGAAAGTAGGCTAAAAACCCGAGCAGTGAACCAAATACACCTAAGTAGATCACCGCAGCAATCGCTTTTACTTTCCAAACTTGCGGTGCGAACTCACCATCGACAAGTAACCATGTAATAAAAAACAATGGCGTTGAAATACAGAGTGCGCCGAATGTCGTTGCCATCGGGTGAATAGGTAAATGCACGCGTTTGACCAACACACTGCTTAAACTAAATGAGATGACGGCACCAAACAAATAAACAAATCCGATTGGGTCAAATTGACTTTGATTAATTTTTTCGGCGCAGACAAGATATAGTCCAAATACTGAGAGCATTAATGCAATCAGTTTTGCACGACTAAACTTAGGTTCATTTAAAATTCGTTGTGCAAGTAACCCTGAAAATATCGGGGCAAGACCAAATACTAACGAAATTACACCAGATGACACGCTTTGCGCCGCTTGATAGCTCAATAACATGCCACCATAGATACCAAGTGCTGAATAGCTGTAAAGAATTCGTGCTCTTTTATGCCAAGGTACCGAGATTTTCGCCAGCCATATAATACCGCCACCGAGAACGAGCGCGATAAACATACGTAAAAAAACCGCCATAGTTGGCGATATAGAGTCGCTACTCCAAACAATACCGAGGGGCGTTGTGGACCAAATTAAAACAACAAAAAAGTACGATACACGAACTGACATTGCAGTGTCCTTAATTTAAAGCAAACAAAAACGGAAAGGTGTGTGTCGTTGAACTAACCGCTTTAGAATGCGGTTAGTGTCTGTGTTAACCGCGCAGAGTCCATACTCGAAGGACAGAACAAAGAGTGTTCTGCCAAAGCGAGTGATTGTAATGCGAAGTTAGCTGAGTCATTTTTAAACTTAGGTAATGAGAAAGAAGTTAAATTTAACTTAAATTTGTATCATGTCAATATTAAATGAACAAGGAAGCAATAATGCTTCCTTTAATTTGTAAGTAAATATGTTTTACTTAATTGGCGCAAGTAGCTTAGGATCGGTAACGAGCTGACGTACGCCATGTGCGTGGTCTTCTTCAAAGACATTGGCTTCACACCATTTGCCAATCGTATTAATATCTAATTTGGCACATTGTGGGCGAACACTCCAAGTAACTTGGAGCGGTGAACACGATTGCCCAGTGTAACTTGGTCCGGTTGTCGAACCTAAAAACTCAACTGGTTTACCCGTTGTATTTGGAATCGCTTTAGCTTGGTGATAGCCGTTGACCTGATTGCCATCATAGCTTAAATCGTTAAAGTCGAGCGCATCACTGTCGTTAACCAGTGTGAAAACTTGTGTTTCGACTCGTAAATCGGGATTGGCACACTTGTCACTGAGGCAAGAACCTAACCCTTTACCTGGAGTTACGTCGCATGACGAGTGAACCCAGTGAACTTCAATTGTGTCGCCTGGCTTTAAACCCTTACAGATTTTTGCTTTTGGTGGTTTAAGCTCCGCTTTACTGAGTTGTTGGCTAATACCACATTGATAGCCACCGTATTTTCCATCGCCTGCATATAAAGAGAAGTCCTTTGCTTTGTGTTCAGCGTTTTTATGAAAATGAATATTGCATAGATTCATATTTTCGGCATTTGGCGCTTTACTAAATACACGCTTATTCTCACCTAACAGGTTATCAATATCACGTGGTGTTTGTGGTCCATATCCTTCGCACGATTGTGCGATAAGTTGACCTGAAAAAGTGAGAGCGGCCATGCTCAGTAACAATTTTGTTCTCATTGTATTCCTCATCAATTGTAAAATTTGTGCTTATTTTTCAGGGGCGTAGTAGTATACTTGGTTTGATATCGATTGTGAAACACGAAAGGTTTTTTCATTTTCCATCGTGCTCAAGGATATAAAACACTTTGAAGTGCGGTTTTAAGGTAATAAAGGTTGCTAATTTTCGCCTGCGCACTTATAATCTGCGCAACTTTAGTGGACTTTGCTAAAATAGAATGAGCAAAGGGACTAAAATGGCACTGGCGCGGGATGGAGCAGCCTGGTAGCTCGTCGGGCTCATAACCCGAAGGTCGTCGGTTCAAATCCGGCTCCCGCAACCAAAGTGTCACTACCATGTTGTATATGGTTGATTCGCGCATAATTTTATGCGCGTTTTGCGTTTAGGCTCTGCCTAGTTAGCTTAATGACGCAATGCCAGACCTGGGGTTTGGCCACACAGTTTTGTTTTTAGTGTGACGCCCCGCTTAGTTCGGGGCGTTGTTGTTTATGAGCAAATGATTTGATAGGGCATAGGCCCTTTTTTTGTTTGTACGGAGTAATCAGTGACAAAAATTGAACAAGATTTAACGGCATTGTTAGAACCAACAATTGAAGACATGGGTTTTGAATTGTTGGGGCTTGAGTTAGTTCAAGCAGGTCGTCATTCAACATTACGTATTTATATTGACCATGAAGATGGCATTAATGTAGATAATTGTGCGGATGTAAGTCGTCAAGTAGGTGCAATTTTAGATGTTGAAGATCCAATTACAAACGAATATACGTTGGAAGTATCTTCGCCAGGTGTTGATAGACCATTATTTAAACAACAACATTTTGTTGATGCTGTAGGTGAAGAAGTTAGGTTACGTACCAAACTTCCACAAGACGGTCGCCGTAATTTCAAAGGCGATCTCGAAAATGTTAACGGCGATATGTTAACGCTTAAAATCGACGGTAATGATTTTATGATCATGCTATCAAATGTCGAAAAAGCGAACATAATTGCTAAATTTTAGTAGTGCGATAAGGAACAGGGCAGCGAGGCATTAAGATGGCAAAAGAAATATTATTGGTAGCAGAGGCTGTTTCCAATGAGAAAGCAGTTCCAAGAGAAAAGATTTTTGAAGCGCTCGAGTTTGCGCTTGCAACTGCAACAAAGAAAAAACACGAAGGTGACATCGACGTACGCGTAAGTATCGACCAACGTACTGGTGAATATGATACGTTCCGTCGTTGGCAAATTGTTGAACCTCTTGAGACAGGTGCATTAGAGAACCCATTTAGGGAAATTACGCTTGAAGCCGCTCAAGTAGAAGAGCCAGAGCTTGGTTTAGGCGATTTTGTTGAAGAACAAATCGAATCAATCAAGTTTGACCGTATTACAACACAAACAGCTAAACAAGTGATTGTGCAAAAAGTACGTGAAGCAGAGCGCGCATTGATTGTCGAAGCATACCAAGACCAAGAAGGTGAAATGGTTACTGGTGTTGTGAAAAAGGCAAACCGTGATGCAATCGTATTAGATCTTGGTAACAACGCTGAAGCGGTTATTTACCGTGACGATATGTTACCGCGTGAAAACCACCGTCCAGGTGACCGTGTACGTGGTTTATTATATGCAGTTAAACCAGAAGCACGCGGTGCACAATTATTTGTGACGCGTTCTAAACCAGAAATGTTGATTGAATTATTCCGCATCGAAGTGCCTGAAATTGGTGAAGAGATGATTGAAATCAAATCAGCAGCTCGCGATCCTGGTTCACGTGCAAAAATCGCTGTTAAGTCAAATGACAAGCGTATAGACCCTGTGGGTGCTTGTGTTGGTATGCGCGGTGCACGTGTACAAGCGGTGTCAACTGAATTGGCGAACGAACGTATTGATATTGTATTGTTCGATGATAATCCAGCTCAGTATGTAATTAACGCTATGGCGCCTGCAGAAGTTGCTTCTATTGTTGTTGATGAAGACTCGCGCTCTATGGATATTGCTGTTGAAGCAGACAATCTAGCACAGGCAATTGGCCGCAATGGACAGAATGTTCGTTTAGCAAGTCAACTGACGGGTTGGGAACTCAATGTGATGACGGTTGAGGACATGAACAAGAAGTCTGAAGAAGAAGCTGACAAACTTGTATCGTTGTTTACAACTGGCTTAGACATTGACGATGATTTTGCTAACTTGTTAATTCAAGAAGGCTTCTCATCACTTGAAGAAGTTGCTTACGTACCGGTTTCTGAATTCTTAGAAATTGATGGTCTAGACGAAGAAACAGTTGAAGAGCTGCGTGAGCGTGCAAAAGCAGCGCTGACAACTGAAGCACTTAAGACTGAAGAATCACTTGAAGGTGCAGAGCCAGCAGAAGACTTGCTTGCATTGGAAGGGTTAGAAAGACACCTTGCATTTGTTATGGCAAGTAAAGGTGTTGTGACACTTGAAGACCTTGCTGAACAAGGCATTGACGAATTAGTTGATATTACGGAACTCGATGAAGAAAAGGCCGGTGAATTAATCATGGCTGCACGTAATATTTGCTGGTTTGGCGACGAATAATTTATTAACGGAGGTAGTGTAAATAATGGCAGATGTAAGTATTGATAAACTCGCCAGTGATATAGGTACAACGGTTGATAAATTAGTTCAGCAGTTTAAGGATGCAGGGATTTCTAAAACTGCGTCAGATAGTGTCACTGAAGATGAAAAAACAAAGCTTTTAGATCACCTAAACAAAGCCCATGGTGGCGAAGGTTCGAATGCTCCATCTCGCATGACGTTGCAGCGCAAAAGCAAAAGCACGTTAAGTGTTCAAGGTAGCACAGGAAAAGCGAAATCAGTGCAAGTAGAAGTCCGTAAAAAACGTACTTACGTTAAGAAAAGTGCACTTGAAGAGCAACAAGCAGAGCAAGCTCGTAAAGACGCTGAACGTTTGGCGAGAATTGAAGCTGAACAACAAGCGAAAAAAGAAGCTGAGTTAAAAGCTAAGCAGGAAGCTGAGCGTAAAGCAAAAGAAGAAGCTGAACGTCTAGCAAAAGAGGAAGCGAAACGTAAAGCACAAGAGAAAGCAAAAGCTGAGCAACCGGTGACGTCGAAAGAAGATGCCGAAAAAGCTGAGCAAGATAAATTAGAGGCCGAACGTTTGCAAAAAGAAGCTGAGTTAGCTGCGCAAAAGAAAGTTGAAGAAGAAGCGAAACGCGTTGCTGAAGAAGCACGTAAATTAGCAGAAGAAAATGAAGCGCGTTGGAAAAAAGAAGAAGAAGAGCGTAAGCGCCGTGAAGAAACGGCTGATTACCACAAAACATCTTCTGAAGCAGCGCGTCTTGCCGAAGACGAATCTGATATGAAAGAAGAGCAATCAGCTCGTCGTCAAGGTAAGAAAAAGAAAAAAGCGAATGCCAAAGATGAACCTGCACCGCGTGGTAAAAAGGGTAAAAAAGGCAAGCTAAAAGCGCCAACGTCATTGCAGCATGGCTTCCAAAAGCCAACTCAAGAAGTGACTCGTGAAGTACGTATCAGTGAAACAATTTCAGTTGCAGAACTGGCATCTCGCATGGCAGTGAAAGGTGTTGAAGTTGTTAAGACCATGATGAAAATGGGCGAAATGGTTACGATTAACCAAGTTATCGACCAAGAAACTGCGCAGCTTGTTGCTGAAGAAATGGGTCACAAGGTTGTTCTTGTAAAAGAGAATGCGCTTGAAGAAAATGTACTTGCCGATCGTGGCGCAGAGGGTGCGCAAGAATCTCGTGCGCCTGTTGTTACTGTTATGGGTCACGTTGACCATGGTAAAACGTCAACACTTGACTATATTCGCTCTAAGAATGTGGCATCAGGTGAGGCCGGTGGTATTACCCAGCATATTGGTGCATACCATGTAGATACTGACAACGGCATGATTACTTTCCTAGATACTCCTGGACACGCCGCGTTTACATCAATGCGTGCACGTGGTGCAAAAGCGACGGATATCGTTGTTCTTGTTGTTGCTGCTGATGATGGTGTAATGCCGCAAACAATTGAAGCCGTACAGCACGCTAAAGCAGCTGAAGTACCGCTTATTGTTGCAGTGAACAAGATCGATAAGGAAGGCGCGGATCCAGATCGCGTGAAGAACGAACTGTCACAGCACGATGTTATTCCAGAAGATTGGGGTGGCGACGTTCAGTTTGTACACATTTCAGCTAAAACAGGTGAGAATGTGGACGCGCTTCTAGAAGCGATTTTGATGCAAGCTGAATTACTTGAGCTGACAGCGTCGAAAGAAGGCATGGCAGCGGGTGTTGTGATTGAATCACGTCTAGATAAAGGTCGTGGTCCAGTTGCATCAATACTTGTACAAGAAGGTACTCTGCGTAAAGGCGATATCGTACTATGTGGTCAAGAGTATGGCCGTGTTCGCGCGATGCGTGATGAAGATGGTCGCGAAATCGTTGAAGCGGGTCCAGCAATTCCTGTTGAGATTTTAGGTCTATCAGGTGTACCAGCTGCAGGTGACGAAGCGACTGTTGTTAAAGATGAGAAAAAAGCACGTGAAGTTGCGCTTTATCGTCAAGGTAAATTCCGTGACATTAAGCTTGCTCGTCAACAAAAAGCGAAGCTTGAAAACATGTTTGCTAACATGACTGAAGGTGATATATCAGAAGTTAACGTGGTACTCAAAGCAGACGTACAAGGTTCAGTTGAAGCGATTCAAGATGCGCTTGTTAAACTGTCAACTGAAGAAGTTAAGGTTAAAATCGTTGGTACTGGCGTTGGTGGTATCACTGAAACAGATGCAACGCTTGCTGCAGCGTCAAATGCTATTGTTGTTGGCTTTAACGTACGTGCAGATGCATCAGCACGTAAAGTAATTGATGCTGAAAACCTAGACCTACGCTACTACAGCGTAATTTATGACTTGATTGATGAAGTGAAACAAGCAATGTCGGGTATGCTTGCACCTGAATTCAAACAAGAAATCATTGGTCTTGCTGAAGTACGTGACGTATTCCGTTCACCTAAGTTCGGTGCGGTAGCTGGTTGTATGGTTACTGAAGGCCTAATTAAACGTAGTAACCCAATTCGTGTTCTTCGTGAAAATGTTGTTATTTACGAAGGTGAACTTGAATCACTTCGTCGCTTTAAAGACGATGTTCAAGAAGTACGAAATGGCATGGAATGTGGTATCGGTGTTAAGAACTATAACGACGTTAAAGTAGGCGACCAAATCGAAGTATTTGAAGTTGTTGAAGTTAAGCGTTCTCTATAATCGAATAACCGAAACCAAGTGATTATTTTGGGGGCTTTAGCCCCCTTTATTGCTTTTAAATTAAGTGGTGTTTATGAGAGAGTTTTCTCGTACAGATAGAGTGGGTCAGCAGATCCAAAAAGAAGTTGCGGTAATATTGCAACGCGAAATTAAAGACCCACGCCTGGGTATGATCACCGTGAGTGCGGTTGAAGTATCGCGTGATTTATCTTATGCAAAAATATTTATCACCTCGCTTGACGGTGATAACAAAGAAAAAGCGAAACAGAGTTTAGCGATTATTAATGAAGCCAGTGGCTATATTCGTTCTTTACTCGGTAAACGCATTCGCGCACGTATTGTGCCTGAGTTGAAATTTGTGATGGATACATCATTACTCGAAGGTATGCGTATTTCAAACCTCGTTGATAAAGTGATCCGAGAAGATGAAGCAAAGCGCGGTGATGACGAAGCGGGCGAAGAGTAATGGGTAGAAGGCAAAAAGGTCGTCCTGTCGATGGCATTTTGTTATTAAATAAGCCAACAGATATTTCGTCAAGCAAAGCATTGCAAATAGCAAAAAGTATTTATTTTGCGCAAAAAGCTGGCCACACTGGCGCATTAGATCCGCTTGCGACCGGCATGTTGCCGATTTGCTTTGGTGAAGCGACTAAATTTTCTCAGTTTTTACTTGATACTGATAAAACATATGTTGTTCGTGCAAAACTTGGTGTACGTACCGATACATCTGACTCTGACGGTGATGTGGTTGAAACCAAACCGGTTAATATCACGGAGCAACAATTGATTGACGCGGTTCAGTCTTTTGAAGGTGAGTCTGATCAATATCCATCGATGTTTTCAGCGCTAAAATACGAAGGCAAACCTTTGTATTACTATGCGCGCCAAGGCATTGAAGTGCCGCGCAAGTGTCGCAAAATCAACGTATTCAGTCTGACCCTAGATGAATATGATGCGGCCAACAATGAAATTCAAATGACCGCACATGTCAGTAAAGGCACTTATATTCGTACGATTGTTGACGACTTAGGTGAAAAACTCGGTTGTGGCGCTCATGTTATTATGTTGCACCGTAGCGCTGTGGGTCACTATCCTGCTGAGCAAATGCTGACACTTGATGAGCTGCAGGCTATTTTGGATGATGCAAAAGAAAAGGGAACAACCCCTTCAGAGTCGTTAGACCCACTTTTGCTTCCAATGGATACGGCACTTGAAGGTATGGCGGAAGTGTTGGTGACAGACGGGCAAGCTAAAGCATTTAGCCACGGCCAAGCGGCTACGATGACTAATTTACCAGATGGTGTATTTAAAGTAGTGCGCTCGAGTGATGGTGTTTTTATCGGAATTGGCGAGCGCAATGATCAAGGCCAATTGAAATCAAAACGTGGTTTATCAAGTGCGACAGCATCAACTTAATTACGATATTTTAAATTTTACTTGTAGTTACATTTATTGCTGGTAGAATACCGCGACTTAGCGCTTTGGCTGAATTAGTGATCGGCTAAAGCATATTATCTAACTTAAACGTTTGGAGTTATTATGTCACTAAGCACTCAAGAAAAAGCTGATATCTTAGCAAAATTTGCACGCGCTGAAGGCGACACTGGTTCACCTGAAGTACAAGTTGCTTTATTAACGCACGATATCAATAAGCTACAAGGTCACTTTGCTAACCACAAGCATGATTTCCACTCACGTCGTGGTCTTCTTCGCAAAGTAAGCCAACGTCGTAGCCTTCTTGACTACCTAAAGCGCAAAGATGCAGAGCGTTATGCTGCGCTTATCAAAGAGCTTGGCCTACGTCGCTAATATCTTTGTGATAAAAAAAAGGAGCTTAGGCTCCTTTTTTTTATGTGGTTAGGCTGCCATCTGCACCATGATGCAGTATACTAGCGCAAGCGCAATTTAAATTGATTGCGTTGTAACCGATACCAATTGTAGTAGTTAATCGATTTTACCTCGTTTTTAAATACGATTACCTACTGTAATTGGTATTTTTAATAAAAATTAAATATTTAAAGGATTTTTTAATGCAACCGATTATTAAAAAATTTCAGTTAGGCCAACACGAAGTTACCCTTGAAACAGGTGTTATTGCACGTCAAGCTGACGCAGCAGTACTTGCAAGCATTGGCGATACATCAGTGCTTGTAACTGTAGTAGGTAAGCGCGATGCTGCGCCTGGCCAAGACTTTTTCCCGCTAACAGTTAACTACCAAGAGCGTATGTACGCTGCAGGTCGCATCCCTGGTGGTTTCCTTAAGCGCGAAGGTCGTCCAAATGATGGCGAAACACTTATTGCACGTCTTGTAGATCGTCCAATTCGTCCTCTTTTCCCTGATGGTTTCGTAAATGAAGTTCAGGTTATTGCAACAGTTGTTTCAATTAACCCTGAAATCCAGCCTGATATCCTAACGCTAATAGGTACTTCTGCAGCACTTGCTATCTCAGGTATTCCATTTAATGGTCCGATTGGTGCGTCGCGCGTTGGTTTCATAAACGACCAATACGTGCTTAACCCGTCAGCAACAGAACTTAAAGAAAGTAAGCTTGACCTAGTTGTTGCAGGTACTGAAAACGCGGTACTTATGGTTGAGTCTGAAGCTGAAGTATTATCTGAAGATGTTATGCTTGGTGCTGTTGTTTACGGTCACGAGCAATCTCAAGCGATCATCACTGCAATCAATGAGTTCAAAGCTGAAGCAGGCAAGCCAGCTTGGGATTGGACTGCACCAGAGAAGAATGTAACGCTTGCTGACAAAATCGCTGCTATCGCAGAAGAGAAAGTGGGCGCTGCTTACTTAATCACTGATAAAGTTGAGCGTAAAGAAGCACTTTCTGCAGCTAAAGCAGAAGTTGTTGAGCAATTAACAGCAGAGCTAGCTGAAGACGAAGAACTTGACGGTCAAGAAGTTGGCAAACTATTTGGTTCTCTAGAGAAGAAAATTGTACGCGGTCGCATCATCGCAGGCGAGAAGCGTATTGATGGTCGTGAACCAGACATGGTTCGTGCGCTTGACGTAATGACAGGTGTCCTTCCTCGTACTCACGGCTCAGCTGTATTCACACGTGGTGAAACGCAGGCACTTGTTACTGCGACACTTGGTACAGAACGTGATGCACAGTTAATTGATGACCTAACCGGTACATCAACGAATCGTTTCATGCTTCACTACAACTTCCCTCCATTCTGTGTGGGTGAAACAGGCTTTGTAGGTTCTCCTAAGCGTCGTGAAATTGGTCACGGTAACCTCGCTAAGCGTGGTATTCAAGCGGTTATGCCAACACTTGAAGAGTTCCCGTACTCAATACGTGTTGTTTCTGAAATCACAGAATCAAATGGTTCATCATCAATGGCATCAGTGTGTGGTACGTCACTTGCACTTATGAACGCGGGTGTGCCAACTAAAGCATCTGTTGCGGGTATCGCGATGGGTCTTGTTAAAGAAGATGAAAACTTTGTTGTTCTTTCAGATATCTTAGGTGATGAAGATCACTTAGGCGACATGGACTTTAAAGTAGCGGGTACGCAAGCGGGTATCACTGCATTGCAAATGGATATCAAGATTGAAGGTATCGACCGCGAAATCATGCAAATCGCACTTAACCAAGCGAAAGCGGCACGTCTTCACATTCTTACGGTAATGGATGAAGCAATCTCTGCGCCGCAAGAAGAGCTTTCAGAATTTGCTCCGCGTATTTACACAATGAACATTCCACCGAAGAAAATTGCTGATGTTATCGGTAAAGGTGGTGCGGTTATCCGTCAACTTACTGAAGAGACGGGCACAACAATCGAAATCGAAGACGATGGTACAATTAAGATTGCTGCAACAGACGGTGAAAGCGCGAAAGCAGCTATTTCACGTATTGAGCAACTAACTGCTGAACTTGAAGTAGGTACTATCTATAACGGTAAAGTTGTTCGTATCGTTGACTTTGGTGCGTTCGTAAACGTATTACCAGGTAAAGATGGTCTTGTTCATATTTCACAAATCTGTGAAGAGCGCATTAATAATGTAGCTGATCACCTTAAAGTGGGTGATGAAGTTAAAGTTAAAGTGCTTGAAGTAGACCGCCAAGGCCGTGTACGTTTGAGTATTAAAGAAGCTAACAAGCCAGCAGAAGCACCGAAAGAGGGTGATGCTGAATAATTTGTTCGCTAAAATAACAATTGTTTGTATCTAAGGGGCTGTTAAGCCCCTTTTTTTATGCTCTAATATAATTTATGCATTTAGTTTGGTAATGGAAGTCAATGAGTATAAAAAAATTGTTTGTGACGATGTCGATAGTGCTGTCGTTAAGTGCGTGTCAGTCAACGGAGCAACAGAAAACCTCACTGTTGTCAGTACCATTTACGCAACCACAACAAGTCACTTTGTCAAATCAAGTTACACTAGCCAGAATTGAGCAGCGATTACTTACATCAGAATTGAAGCCAGACCAACTTGCACAAACTTATTTCGAACGCGGTGCGTTGTACGACAATATGGGATTACCAACGCTTGCTAGTATTGATTATGACCGCGTATTGAGGATCAGACCCGATATCCCGGGTGTTTACAATTTGATTGGTATTCATTACACAGTCGCGATGCAATTTGATAAAGCATACGAGAGTTTTGATAATGTGTTGGAACTCGACCCAGAATATGATTATGCCTATTTAAACCGCGGTATTGCGCTTTATTATGGTAACCGAAAAGAGCTGTCAAAAGCGGATTTTCAAACCTATTTGAGCAAAGATAATTTGGACCCTTATCGCGCATTATGGCTTTATATTGCGACGTATGATGTTGATAAGCAACAGGCTCGGCAACAACTATTAGAAGCCGCCAACACACTTGATAAAGAAAAATGGGCGTATCAGTTGGTTCAAGTATTTTTAGGTGAAATAACTGAACAGCAACTCTTCGACAAGATAGGTTATGGTGTGTCGAATCAAAACGAATATCGTGAACGTCTCTGTGAAGCGTACTTTTACTTAGCGAAAAAGGCATTATGGCAAGGGGATAAGAAACGAGCCATTGATTATTTTAATTTAACACTTGCGACTAATATATATCAGTTTGTAGAACATAAATATGCGAAGCTTGAGTTAAAACTATTGTTTAGTGATGAGCCAAACTCTGCCGGTTAATTTTGTTAGGCAATTTAGTATTGCTGTTTTATGTATTTTTGGTTTTGTTGCAGATACCTGTGTCTCGCCAAAATATTTAAAGCAGCGCTTTGTCGATGATCCGCAAAGTTATTTTTATGTCCTCGCTGCTCATTACCAGCTTGATGATATATCTTATTATGCTGATAACCCTGAAGTACTTCGGCTATTCTTAAAGTCAGGTAAACACGATGCGGCGCTATTGCTCGGCGAATATTATGCAAAGCTCAAGCGTGCCGACTTAGCCGAGCGCTATTATCAAATAGCCCTAAATCGTGACGTGCCAAATACCACCATCTTTTACGCTCATTTTTTAGCAAATCAAGAGGCGTGGAGCGCACTCGTTAAATTAAGTGAAAATTCGATAGAACAGCAAGTTAAAGATTATAATTCTTTAGCTAAAATGCAGATAGGGCGGCCTATTCATGATGACTTTTCATGGCAACAACAAACGTTTTTACCACAATGTAAAAGTCGACTATTGCTTATTGCAACTAGCCATAAAGCGAAATCCCATCTCGAAAGACTTGCAAGTCAACTGAACGACCAATTAGTGCCATTAGGGATTTGTTTGAGTGAGCCAAATTATCTTCCACAAACGCTGATTAAATGCTCAAATTACATGGGTGAAAATATCCAATGCGAATTTGCTTTAGCCGATTTACCACAGCCTCAAATCGGGTATCACGGTTTAGTTGTCGCGACCGAGCACGGACAAGCGAATGTGTCATCGGGTATAGCAAAAATATCGTTGCGACACGATGCTAACGTGTTATTGCATGAGATTATGCATCTCTATGGATTTGTTGATGAATATCGCGTGAGTCAACAATTACAAGAGTCGATTTGTGTGGCTGATACACACAGTGCCAACATTCAGTTTGTTGCTACTGAGCATGTTGAATCATTCGTCCACAGCAATAGTGGGGTTCAACTGACGCAAGTTGATACCTGTCACGGGACGAATGTCACTGCCGTTCGAAGAGGTAGTGAGACTACCATTATGGAATTGCAAGAAGTTGGTTTAAATCAGGAATATAGCAGTTTATTGCAATTGAGCATTAAAGCGCAGGTAAATAATCCGCATTTTGCAGAATATTTTTATCGTCTTTCGAATAACGCCACGTGGCTACATTATGCTGTGGACATGCAAAATAAAAGTGCGACAAGTTACTATGTCAATCAGTTGATTGAGCGCAAACGCTATCGTGAGGCATTAGTCAAGCTTGAACAAATAAAACCTTGGCCTTTGGCTCACTCACAGCAGGCTCGGGTTTATTTGTTGCTAGATGAACTAGAACAAGCTCGCGCTGCGATTGATTTGGCGATGGCTGAGCACGATAGTTTTGCTTATGTCTATATGGCTGACTTGATATGCAAATTAGATACATGTGATACAAAGCACTATGTTGCGCTATTAGAACAAGCAGAGCGACTTAATAATCCATTGGCACGTTATCGGCTTGCTAAGTTACGCCAAAAATCACTATGAGACTCTGTTATAACTATTAGATAAGATTAGTGAACAGATAAATGTTTATTAAATTGAAAATAAACTATATTTAAAGCGAGCATAATTGGCGTATTTATGTTCAATTACAGCTGGTTAGTATAGACATATAGCTAACTTGTCAGTATAACTACAGGTTGAATTTAATGGGCGCAACTAATGTTACAAGATAGGTACTATCTGTATCTTTATCATCTCGAAGCGCTTAAAAAGAGCACGTTGTAACAGATATTAAAGGTTTTAATCTATGTCTTTACTTTGGGTACCCTTGTTGTCATTAATTGGCAGTTTTGTTTCGGCATTTTCGGGCAAGCTGTCACGTAACATGAGTACATTATTATGTGCCGCCTTTCCGGCGTTTGCACTGGCGATTGTCGTTTACCACGGTGCAGCCGTATTAGATGGCGAAACACTTCGCTTCCATATTCCATGGATCCCGTTATTGGGGATCAATTTATCTTTTCGCCTCGATGGCTTAGCCCTATTATTTTGTTTTATGATTTTGGGTATTGGCCTACTTGTCATACTGTATGCTCGCTATTACTTAAGCACGAAAGATTCGATGCCGAAGTTTTACGCTTATTTACTGTTATTTATGACCGCGATGCTTGGTATTGTGATGTCAAACAATATCATACAGCTATGGTTATTTTGGGAGCTAACCAGTATTAGCTCATTTTTACTTATTAGTTATTGGTGGCATAGCTCTGATGCGCGCCGTGGCGCACGTATGGCATTGACTATAACCGGTGCTGGCGGGCTCGCTTTGCTAGCAGGTTTTGTTTTACTGGGTCATATTGTTGGCAGTTACGACTTAGATGTTATTTTAGGCCAAGCCGACTTAATTAAGAATCACGCGCTTTACCCAGTCACATTATGTCTTATTTTGTTGGGCGCATTTACTAAATCAGCACAATTTCCATTTCATTTTTGGTTGCCCCATGCTATGGCTGCGCCAACGCCTGTAAGTGCATACTTACACTCTGCGACCATGGTAAAAGCAGGTATCTTTTTATTGGCACGTTTTTATCCTGCTTTATCAGGTACTGAACTATGGTTTTTATTGGTTGCCTTAACTGGTTTGGCAACGCTTTTGGTTGGCGCCTATATGGCGCTGTTTAAGCATGATTTGAAAGGTTTATTAGCGTATTCAACAATTAGCCATTTGGGACTGATTACCCTGTTGCTCGGCCTTGATACAGAACTTGCTACTGTAGCGGCGATTTTTCATATAATAAACCATGCCACTTTTAAAGCTTCTTTGTTTATGGCGACCGGTATTATTGACCATGAAACCGGCTCTCGAGATATGCGTAAACTAAATGGTTTATGGCAATATTTACCCTATACGGCAACCCTAGCGATGGTCGCAGCGGCATCGATGGCCGGTGTGCCATTACTCAACGGATTTTTATCTAAAGAAATGTTCTTTGCAGAAACGCTGCATCAACAAATTTTAGGATCAATGTCATGGCTAATTCCTGTGTTGGCGACCTTAGCTGCGGCGTTTTCAGTCGCATATTCAATGCGCTTTATCCATGATGTATTTTTTAATGGTGAACCGATTGGTTTAACAAAAACACCTCATGAGCCACCGCGTTATATGCGTGTGCCAGTCGAAATTCTAGTTGCTCTATGTATTATTGTCGGTATGTTCCCACATTTTGCTGTGGACGATATATTAAGCGTGGCGTCACAGGCTGTGCTTGGTCATCGAGCGCCGGAATTTAATTTGGCGATTTGGCATGGCTTAAATTTACCGTTAATGATGAGTGTATTTGCCGTCGCTGTGGGCATTTTTATCTATGTTCAACGCAAACATTTATTCCAATTTCAAGCATCGTTGCCTGACTTGGACCCAAAACGTGGCTTTTTGGTAGGTGTTAAGTCACTTGTCAATTATGCCGAACGGATCAGTGGCGCGCTCGAAAATGGCTCATTACAACGCTATGTTGTGTTGCTCTTGTTAGTCGTTGTTATTTTTGCAGGCCTGCCATTATTTGAAATGGAAAAGTTGGTTGGCAACCAAGGGCTGACTCCGATTGACCCTCATAATGCAATCGGTGCAACACTGTTGATCATTGGTGCTCTTGCCACTGTTATTTGGCATAGAGTACGTATGGTTGCCCTATTAATGATTTCTATTGTTGGCTTGATGGTTGCAGTTGCCTTTACTCGTTTTTCAGCGCCAGATCTTGCATTGACACAGTTAACAGTAGAAGTGGTCACGGTTGTGTTACTGATGTTAGCGCTTTTCTTTTTACCACATCGAACGCCTAAAGAGTCGAGTTCAATTCGATTATTACGTGATGTGGGTGTGGCGTCATCAGTCGGTGTTATTATTGGCTCTATTTGTTACGCCATTTTAACGCGCCCGCTCAATTCTATTTCTGACTTTTTTGTTGCGAATGCAAAAACTGGTGGCGGTGGCACTAATGTGGTTAATGTCATCTTAGTTGATTTCCGTGGCTTTGATACGTTAGGGGAAATTACAGTTCTTGGCATTGCAGGTTTAGGTATCTTTAAATTACTCGCTAATTTACCACTCTTTATGCCAGCCAGTGACGGCGATGGTCGCCCTTGGGCACGAGAACGCCATCCAATGTTACTTGCGAGTATTTCGCAAACCTTGTTACCACTTGCAATTTTGGTGACCGTTTATATTTTCTTACGTGGTCATAATTTACCGGGAGGTGGTTTTATTGCAGGTTTGGTTACGGCCATTGCGTTCATCTTGCAATATATCGCGCACGGCTCAAATTGGATTTATGAGCGCTTTAATGTCAATTATCGAAAAATTATCGCGTCGGGTATTGCGATTGCGTTTTTAACTGGTGTTGGAAGCTGGGCGTTTGACAGGCCTTTCTTAACGTCTTGGTTTGAATATTTTGATATCCCAGCGGTGGGTAAAATCGAATTGGCAAGCGCAATTGCATTTGATTTAGGTGTTTATTTAACAGTAGTAGGTGCAACACTTATGATTTTAGCGAGTCTAGGCCGCTTGACTGCGTCAAGCCATGAAAAGCAGGAGGCGAACTAATGGAATTATTATATGCATGTTGTGTTGGCGTATTAGTAAGCTGTGGCATCTTTTTATTATTGAGAGCGCGCACCTTTCCTGTGGTTCTCGGTCTGACGATGCTTTCTTATGCAGTGAATCTATTTTTGTTTGCATCAGGTCGCCTAGTGGTTAACCAAGCCGCCGTGTTAGGTTATTCAACAAGTTATTCTGATCCACTGCCGCAGGCTCTTGTATTAACCGCAATCGTGATTGGATTTGCGATGACGGCGTTTGTCGTTATTTTAGCGATCCGTGGGCGCGCTGACTTAGGGCATGACCATGTTCATATGGCTTTCCCTAAGCTCAAAAAAGGGAATAAGTAATGACGCATTTGACCATACTCCCTATTTTAGTACCGATGCTTGCTGGTATTTTGTTGTTACTTCCGCCAAGTGGCAAAAACTTAAAGGCAAGACGATTTACATCGTTGACGATGGCGTTGGTGTCGCTTTTTGTCGCAGGGCTTTTATTTAACCACTCGCTAACCGGCGAGATTGCGGTTTACGCGATTGGTAATTGGCAAGCGCCATACGGCATTGTGCTTGTTGCTGATATCATGGCGTCAATGTTGGTCTTACTGACCTCGTTTCTCGCTTTATGCTGTGTGATTTACTCCCTCGGTGGTGACGATGAAGCAGGCAGCTTTTTCCACCCGCTACTGCATTTTTTATTGCTCGGTGTGAACGGTGCGTTTTTAACCGGTGATTTATTTAACCTATTTGTATTTTTTGAAGTGTTATTGATAGCCTCATATGCGTTGCTAATGCATAGCTCCGATAAACAAAAAACACAAGCGGCGATTCATTACGTTGTATTAAACTTGATAGGCTCGAGTATATTCTTAATTGCCTTGGGTATTATGTATGGCGTACTGGGGACGTTAAATATCGCTGATATGGCGCATAAGATTGCAACGTTGAGTGGCGATGATGTTGCATTAGTTAAAATTGGTGGCTTATTACTACTTGTTGTTTTTGCATTAAAAGCAGCGGTTATTCCGTTGCAATTTTGGCTACCTGCAACTTACTCAGCCGCATTGCCTGTTGTCGCCGCAATGTTTGCAATAATGACTAAAGTGGGCGTGTATTCAATTATTCGTGTATACAATACCGTATTTGGCGAGCAAGCAGGGGAGTTGACTCAAATTGATTCAACCTGGTTATGGCCTGCGGCACTTGTCACGATTGCGTTTGGTACTCTTGGCGTGCTTGCGGCTAAAGGGTTTCGTCAAGTCATTGCGAATCTTGTAGTGGTGTCAGTCGGGACCTTGGTTGCCGCCGTTACATTCAACTCGCAACATGCAACGGGCGCTGCGCTTTACTATTTAATTCACTCAACATTGATTACTGCTGGTTTATTTTTGTTAGCAGGACTTGTTGCAAAACAACGCGGTAAAGTGGGTGATAGATTAGTGCCGGCAAGACCAATTGCGAATCCAATGCTATTAGGAAGTTGCTTTATACTATTAGTGCTCTCGGTAGTGGGCATGCCACCATTATCGGGTTTTGTCGGTAAGGTTTGGTTATTGCAAGCGTCAATGGCTGCCGAATTACATACCTGGTTTTGGCCTCTTTATTTGGTGAGTTCTTTATTGGTACTGATATCCATGACGCGCGCTGGCAGTCAGTTATTTTGGCGTCATTCGTCGAAGCAAGCAATTGAAGTTAAACTTTCTCGTTGGCAAATTTCGGCACTCTTGCTGGTTGCCAGTTGCGCACCACTATTAAGTTTATTCGCAGGTGTTATTAGTGATGTAACGATGGAAGCCGCTGCCCAAATCCATGATGTCTCAACATACTCAAATGCGGTGCTAGGTAAGTCGATGGAGGGGAGATAATGCGTTTTCAATCTAGATTAAGTTGGTTGCCAACGCCATTTAGAAGCTTATTGCTATTTATCGTTTGGTTGTTGCTAAACAATAGTTATTCTGTCGGACATCTTATTTTGGGCGCTATTTTAGCGATTGCGATTCCATGGCTGATATTGCCATTTAGAGAACCACAACCGTTAATATTACGTCCATGGCTTGCGATTAGGCATATGTTGCTGGTGCTGTATGATATTCTCACGGCTAATATTCAAGTTGCATTTTTGATTCTAGGCCCAGTAAAACGCTTGCGTCCCGCCTTTGTAAAGGTGCCGCTTGATTTAACCCATGAAATGCCGATTACGATTTTAGCAAGTACGGTGTCATTGACCCCAGGGACTGTCAGCGCTGAAGTCTATCCTATTCCTGAAACATTGGCGCCAGGCGAGTTGCCTGAGCAACGTTATTTGTTAATCCATGTGCTTGATTTGAAAGATGAGCAAGAATTAATAAATACCATTAAGACACGTTATGAAGCGCCACTTAAGGAGATATTTCAATGTTAGATACCGTAATTCTGATTGTGTTTAGCATGATAGGGCTATCACTATTGTTAAATTTATGGCGATTACTAATCGGGCCGACTGTACCCGATCGCATTTTGGCACTCGATACCATGTATATAAACAGTATTGCATTAATAATACTGTTTGGCATTAAAATGGTGTCATCGCTTTATTTTGAAGCGGCTTTGCTTATCGCAATGCTTGGGTTTGTTAGTACTGTTGCCGTATGCAAGTTTTTATTGCGCGGCGACATAATTGAGTAATGCACTATGGCTGAAATTATCGTTTCGTTTTTATTATTACTCGGTGGTTCATTTATTTTGATTGGGTCAATTGGATTAATTCGCATGCCGGACTTTTTTATGCGCTTACACGGTCCAACCAAAGCAACCACTTTAGGTATGGCAGGTATTTTAATTGCATCGATTGTTTACTTTAGCTTTATTGTTGAACAACCGAGTGTTAAAGAAATCTTGATCACCATCTTTTTATTAATCACGGCGCCCATTAGCGGTTATATGTTAATAAAATCGGCTATTCATCATCGATTGGAATCCCACGAAGGAACAAAAGGGTGTGACAATATAGAAGAGGATTAAAAAAAGGAGCAAATGCTCCTTTTTTTATTCGGACAACTCGCTGCGTTTAGGCGTGATGTCTTGTTTTAGTTGCTTTCGCTTTGCGATGGTTAATTGCTCGTTTGAAAGCTTAACCTTATTCACTTTATTCAGTGAGATTGAGTTATGTTTGATACTTTTTGCAAGTTCCATTGTTGCGATTTCAAGTGCTTGCTGTTTTGTATCAGCAAGTTCCGCTGCAAAGCTTTGGCTACTTAAAAGTAAGGCTGTTACAGAGATGAGAGTTTTCATTATCTTTCCTGATTCATAATAAATATATTTATGCTGGTTGATGGCATAAATATTTAAAAGTAACAATTAATATATTCGTAAGTTAACTAAATGGTTGGTGTTAATTAACTGTGGGGGAATAATATACAGCTTTGTTGAGTTTTAAAAATGATCTTTTATAATGAGTTCAGATAAAAATAACTAATGGATAGGCAAGTCTATGTCGCGTCGTTTACCCCCATTAAATTCGCTTAAAGCCTTTGAAGCTGCTGCACGCAATCTGAGTTTTACAAAGGCAGCGGATGAGCTCTTTGTAACACAAGCTGCCGTGAGTCATCAAATCAAAACATTAGAAGAGCATTTAGGACTAAAGTTATTTTTACGAAAAAACCGTTCCTTACTATTGACCGAAGAAGGGCAGGGCTATTTTCTCGATATTAAAGAGATTTTTACGCAGCTTGTTGATGCCACCGAAAAACTGTTAGCGCGTGGCGCAAAAGGCTCGGTGGCGGTCAGTTTAACGCCTAGCTTTGCAATTCAATGGCTTGTCCCGCGCTTGCAACTATTTAACGAAGCTCACCCGGATATTGATATTCGAATAAAAGCACAAGATCTCGATGAGAATTCGTTAACGGATGATGTCGATGTTGCGATTTACTATGGTCGCGGTCATTGGAGCGGTGTACAGAGCCATAAATTGCATACTGAATTTTTGGTTCCACTGTGTTCACCAATACTGTTAAACGGCCCCAAACCACTTATGGAGCCGTCTGATCTGCAAAATCATACCTTACTTCATGACATGACACGAAAACCGTGGAAGCAGTGGTTTAAAACCCTCGGCATGAATAACGTAAAGGTGAATCAGGGCCCTATTTTCAGTCACTCGTCGATGGTGCTGCAAGCGGCTGTGCATGGTCAAGGTATTGCATTAGTAAATAGTGTGTTGGCAAAACCAGAACTTGATGCTGGGCGTTTGTTAATGCCGTTTAGCCACGCAGTAGAAAGTAAAAATGCATTTTATCTGGTCCTGCGTGAGTCACAAGCGGAACTCGGTAAAATTGTTGCGTTTAAAGACTGGATGCTCGAAATGGTGGAACAAGAACAATTAGAATCAGGATTAGTATAATGATCACTTGGTATAAAGCGAAAAATCCAAAAGCGCAATTCATTTTTGCTCATGGTGCCGGGGCCGGCATGGAATCTGATTTTATGCAACAGCTTACCAGCTATATGCAGGAATTGGGCGTCAGTGTGGGCTTGTTTGATTTTGAATATATGCAACAGGCAAAATTGCTTGGCAAAAAACGCCCTCCGCAGCGTGCCAATAAGCTAATTCCTTATTATTCAGAAGTTGTATCAAATGCATTACCAAATTTACCACTCTTTGTTGGCGGTAAATCAATGGGTGGGCGCATGGCAACGCTTTTAGCATGCGACGAAAAGTTTAAAGGTTGCATTGCGTTTGGTTACCCATTCCATCCGGTAGGTAAGCCTGACAAACTGAGAACAGAGCATCTGTCTGATTTAACGTGCCCACTTTTTATAATACAGGGTGAACGTGACACTTTCGGTAATAAAACAGAAGTACTCTCATATAATTTATGCGATAATACCCAGCTTTGTTGGATTGAAGACGGTGACCATTCACTGGTACCGCGAAAATCTGCTAATGTAGATAAACAAACAAATTGGCAAACTGCCGCACAGCGTGCCGTTCAGTTTATAGAGTCCCAGCTATGATTAAACTAACTTTATTAATGGGCGGCGCTTTTTGTGGATTAAGCGTTGTACTCGGTGCGTTTGCAGCCCATGGATTAAAGAAACTGATTTCACCAGAAATGGTGGCCGTGTTTCAAACCGGCGTGCACTATCAGTTCTTTCATGGTTTGGCGCTGATTTTATTTGCACTTGTTGTGTTTCAAGGTCCACAATTACGTGTTGCGTCTTATTTTTTGATTGCCGGTGTGGTCCTGTTTAGCGGAAGTTTATATTTACTTGCATTAACGGGTAATAAATTATTTGGACCCATTACGCCCATTGGCGGCGTGTGCATGATTATTGGTTGGGCGATGTTTTTCTATAGCGTAGCTCAATATAAGTTTGATTAAGGTTTTATTAATGTCATCAATTATTATTTATTGTCGACCAGGATTTGAAAGCGATGCAGCCGCAGAAATTACACATCATGCAAATGAACGCGATGTGGGTGGGTTTGTGAAAGCCAAGCCTAATGCGGGTTACATTATTTTTCAGTGCTACGATGAAGCTGAAGCAGAGATGATGGTGCGCAAAATGCCTTTTTCTCAATTGGTTTTTGCACGCCAATGGTTTGTAGGAAAACTGGTTAACAATATGCCAATTGATGATCGCGTGACTGCGATTGCTGAGGGTGTTGATGATTTTCCTCTGTGCGGTGAATTACGTGTTGAAACGCCAGACACAAATGAAGGTAAAGAGTTACAAAAGTTCTGTAAAAAGCTCAGTGTTCCACTTCGAAAGCAACTCGTGGCAAACGAGACCCTGCTTGCTAATGAGGTTAAAAACCGCCCCGTTATGCATGTGCTGTTTTTATCAAATTCAGCGGCTTACGTTGGTTATTCATATAGCTATAATAATTCGCCGTACTATATGGGTATTTTACGCTTAAAAATGCCAAAGGATGCGCCGAGCCGCTCAACACTTAAATTGGACGAAGCGTTTCATGTGTTTGTGCCTGAGGAAGAGCGCGAAGAACGTGTTCAATCGGGTATGCGAGGCGTTGACCTCGGCGCGTGTCCTGGTGGTTGGACATATCAGCTGGTACGCCGTGGTATGATGGTGCAAGCAATCGATAATGGTCCAATGGCGGATTCGCTGATGGAAACCGGTCAAGTCAAACATTTGCGAGAAGATGGTTTTAAATTTAGGCCTGAAAAACGCAATATTCACTGGTTGGTGTGTGATATGGTTGAAAAACCGACTAAAGTGACCGATTTAATGATTGATTGGGCGGTTAATGACTTTGTTAAAGAAATTATTTTCAACTTAAAATTACCAATGAAAAAGCGCTTTGATAGTGTCTATCAATGTATGGAAATGATCCGTACTGAGCTTGAAAGCTATGGTGTGAAGTATGCGTTACAAGCAAAGCATTTATATCATGACAGAGAAGAAGTGACGGTACATTTACAGGTTTTACGTGTACCGCAAAATTTATATAGTTAAAGAATAAAGTTTAAAAGGGCTGCAACTGCAGCCCTTTTTTACAAAATAAATGAAATTGCTATTAGTCTCGATAATGATGACGGTGATTATCTACAAATAACCTCGTTGCACCGCAAACGGCGACGGGCATGGCAATCAGGTTAACAATGGGGATCATACTGAAAAGCAACACTGCGGCACCAAAGCCATAGCTGAGCGTTTGTTTTTCTTTTAAGTGTTGGCGAGTTTCACGAAAATGAATTTTATGGTTATCAAATGGATAATCAATGTACTGCACTGCGAACATCCAACAATTGAATAGTAACCAGACGATTTGGCCAATCACTGGCACAAACAACATAAATAAGAAAAACCCAATCGCCTTTGGTAAATAGTAAACGAGTTTTGCCAGTTCACGCGACAGCATGCGCGGTACATCTTGCACGAGTTCTTTAACGCCATCATCATTGATCCGTTGTTGGGTTAAATAGAGTTCGACTTTTTCGCTTAGTAAGCCATTAAAGGGGGCAGCAATAAAGTTTGTGATTAATGTAAAGACTGTTGCATAGATAAAAAGTATCAGCAAAATGGCAAGTGGCCATAAAATCCACTCTAACCAACTTAAAAAGCTGGGCAAATAGCTATTCATCAGCGCTGCGCCTTGGTCAAGCCAGCCGATGATAAAAAATAACGAACTACCGAATAGTATTAGGTTGATCATCAAGGGAATAAATACAAATCGTTTTAACCCTTTTTGGGTGATCAATGAAAACCCGGATAAAAAGTACTCAAAGCCTTTCGCTAACTGCACAGTGACCTCAATCATTTACACTAAAACTAAAGTATAAAGGCTTGTGTTCAATACATAAATAAAATATTTTTCAATCTCGTAACAAGGTATGTCGGGCAAATCGTTACTTTTGATAGTAGATCTGATAAAGTGCGCTGACGAGTATGAAAATAATAATAGTATGCGCTTAAGTAGCATTAAACTCGCGGGTTTTAAGTCTTTCGTTGAGTCCAGTAAAATTCCATTTCCAGATGCCATGACGTGTGTTGTTGGGCCAAATGGCTGCGGCAAGTCAAATGTGATTGATGCTGTGCGTTGGGTACTTGGTGAGAGCTCAGCAAAAAACCTGCGCGGTGATGCTATGGCGGATGTTATTTTCAATGGTTCAACATCGCGCAAGCCAATCTCACAGGCATCGGTTGAATTGATGTTTGACAATACAGCTGGTCGCCTACCGGGCACATTGGCTGAGCGCAATCAAATTTCAATCAAACGACTCGTTACGCGCGATGGACTTTCTCAATACTTTTTAAATGGTAGCAAATGCCGAAAACGCGATATTACTGATATTTTCCTCGGTACAGGTCTGGGTCCGCGAAGTTATGCGATTATCGAACAAGGCATGATTTCACGGCTTATTGAAAGTAAGCCACAAGATTTACGTATTTTTTTAGAAGAAGCAGCAGGGGTCTCAAAATACAAAGAACGGCGCCGTGAAACTGAAACAAGGCTGCGCAGTACGCGCGACAATTTAGAACGATTACTTGATTTAAAAGGTGAGCTTGAAAGCCAACTTGAAACCCTATCTGTGCAGGCCCAAGCCGCGAAAAGCTATAAAGAACTCAAACAACAAGAACGCGCTTTGAAAGGTTTTGTCTGCGTTTTGAAATGGCAAGGCCTCCAACAAAAGCTTGTTGAAACGAACGACAAGATTGATGAGTTAACATCTGAAATCGCGTTTTTAGAGTCAGCGCATTCAGGCCATCATGATGTGATAGCAAGCCTCAAACTTAAAATTGAGCAGCAGCTTGATGAACTTAATACACTGCAGGAAGATGAGTTTACGACCCGTAATACAGTATCGCGCATCGAACAGCAAAAAATACATTTAACTGAGCGCAAGTCCCAATTGCTAGCAGCGCAAGCAAAGCATAATCAATCCGAGCAAGATTACCGCGAGACGCAGACGCAATTGAGCAAGCAGATTACGCAGTTGACTGAAGATGTCGAAATAAGTCAAGAGCAGGTTTTGACCGGCGAAATGGAACTTGAAGCGGCTGAAGAACAACTGGCGTTAAAAAGAGAAGAACACGACAGTCATTATTTAGCACTGCAAAAAAACGTTCAACAACACGCGTCAGTGCGACAAGATATCGCGGCCAATGAGCAAACTCTGTTGGCCAAAAAAATGCAATTAGAGGCGCTTGAAGAGCGCCAAAGAACAAATCAACAGCGCGTTACTGAGCTTAAAACTGAGTTGAGAGAGTTAAACTTAGAAAACTTGTCGAAACGCCAGCACGAGGTGAAAGCGCGGTTAGCGAAAGCACAGTTACTTTCGGCCAAAATAAGCGAGCAAAAGTTAGCAAATGAAACTCAACAAGGCAAACTTAAATCAGCCTATAACGAGGCATATGAAGCGCATCGTCAAGCCGATATAAAAAGCAAAACGCTAAAAGAGCTTTTATCTGACTCTGAAGCTGAATCGGGCAATATTATTATGCAACTAGACGTGCAACCCAATTGGCAACTGGCTATTGAAAACAGCCTGTTTGCGCTTCGAGATGCACATGTTGTGGATTCGTGGCCTGGGTTTGATAATTCGATGGCGGTTTGGCCGCAAGGCTCACAAAAAACCGCCGATAGCTTAGCTAATCATGTAATAAATGGTGTTTACCCCAATTATTTTAACTGTATTTTGGCGATAGCTGACAGTGAAGTTGATGACGTAACGGCAATTTGTGAGCAACTGAGCCAATCAACACAGTTTATGATGGCAGTGACCACAAATGGTACCTTAATTGGCGAAAATTGGGTTTTGCCCGCGCAGCTTGACCAAAACTCGTCTTTGCTCGCCAAGCGCTCGCAATTAGCTGATTTGCTAACGCACCTACCGGTGCTTGAAAATAATTATTTAGACTTAGCGACACAAATCGATGAGATTGAGGCGCAATTAAACGATATCAACGTGCAAATGAAACAAGCCGATTCAGAAGTACACCAGTTGGCGCAGCAAGATGTTCGTTTACAGACAGAGTACGCAATTGCGCTTGAAAAATCAGATAAATTGGCAAAACAACAGCAAGAGGTTGAGTTAATTTGCCAGCAACTCGCTGCTGATAAAGATGTTGTTTCAAGCGAAATGGAACCTATCGAGCTCAAGCTTAAGGCACTTCACACTGACATGGAGCAGCAGACTAAACTTAATGAAGAGAATGAGCTGGCGTTTCATCGCAGTAAAATGGAAAGTTACCAATTGGGCCAACAATTTGAATTGGCCAAAAACCAAATTCATAAATATCAGTTACATTTAGAGTCATGTAAAAATCAGCTACAAGTGCAACAGGCTAAACAACAGGCAACTAATGAAGCGCTTGCGCAGTTAAACCATACTTTTGAAGAAAACCAAGCCGCACTTGAAGAGGTACTCGAGAGCCAAATGGAGATTGAACAGTCGTTGCTCGATGGCCATGAAAAACTAGCTCAGCAGGTACTTATTAAAGAACAAAAACAAACTGAATTAGAACAGACAAAGTCGGCTTTGCAAGATAAGGAAAAAGGGCAAGGTGCTGAACACAATAAATTGCAAGAATTGAGTAATAAAAAACAAAAATTAACCCTTGAGCAGCAAAGTTTTCAAATTAAGTCAGATGCCGAACTTTCCCCGCTGGCGGACCTGAATATTACACTCAAAGAAGCCATTGCAACGCTGCCACATGACGCAAAACTTGCGCCATACACAAATAAGCTCAAGACTATTGGCAATGAAATTAACGCTCTTGGGGCGATTAATTTAGCGGCAATAGAGGAATTTGACAAAGCGCAGCAGCGTAAGGTTTATCTCGACCAGCAATATGATGATTTAACACAGGCTTTAACAACCTTAGAGAACGCCATTATTAAAATTGACCGTGAAACAAAATCACGATTTAAAACGACGTTTGAGAAGGTGAACTCGGGCTTACAATCATTGTTTCCTAAAGTGTTTGGCGGAGGAAGTGCGTATTTGGAACTTACTTCCGATGACCTACTCGATACTGGCGTTGCGATTATGGCAAGACCTCCGGGTAAAAAGAACTCAACGATTCACTTGTTAAGCGGCGGTGAAAAAGCGTTGACTGCATTGTCTCTGGTTTTTTCTATTTTTCAGTTAAACCCTGCGCCTTTTTGCATGTTAGATGAAGTTGACGCACCACTTGATGATGCCAATGTCGGGCGTTTTTGCCGTTTGGTTAAAGAAATGTCTGAAGAAGTGCAGTTTATCTATATTAGTCATAATAAAATAGCGATGGAAATGGCGGCACGGTTAACTGGTGTTACTATGGCAGAGCCAGGTGTGTCTCGTGTTGTTGCCGTTGATATTGAAACGGCACTTGAAATGGCTCAGGCGAGTTAGTATGTACATTAAAAATGAACGAGTGTTTGTGATTAAAGGTTAAATTTAGCGCAAAATCAGTAAACTCACTCTAATATATTAGTTTTTAAGCACGCAAGCGGTTGAAATTAAGTTCAGAACCGTTAATAATTTTCATAATTAAGTTTAATAGACCAAGTGGATAGGTGGTTGGATGAATGATGAATTGAGATGGGTACTTATTATTATAGGTGCACTGCTTATCGGGGGCGTTTTATTGCATGGTTTATGGTCTATTCGCAAAGGCGATAAAGATAAAATTGCAACCATTCCATCAGTCCAACAAGAGCCAGTTGCAGCGACACCCGTCGTCAATGAAACGCGCGACGAACCGGATATGGGTAATATTTCGGTGAGCATTGATGATGACGAGCGTCGTGTTGAGCCTGAACAAGACCATACGGAGCAATCGCCTAAAGCGATTGAACCACAGGATTACATCATCGTTCATATCCAAACTGAAGAAGGGATCCCAATGCAAGGCTCAGTGTTATTGCCATTGGTATTAACCCTTGGTTTTAAATATTCAGAAGACGGCTTTTTTAATCGCCATGAAGACACAGCAGGTAATGGTGCCGTGTTGTTCCGCCTCGTTAATATGTTTAATCCAGGCACATTTGATATTGATAACATGGAGCAGTTTAAAACTGAAGGGGTCAGTCTTTTTATGACCTTACCATGCGAAGGAGAAGCATTGCCGGCGTTTAATATGTTACATAGTGCGGCTAAGAAAATAGCGGATGAATTTGGTGCGCAAATTTTAGATCACGAACGACAACCACTTGATGTTGCCCAAGTGCGCCAGTATGTCGAGAAAATCCGAGAATTCGAAAGCGCATAACGCTAACGCAAACTACAACGAATACAGTGATAAAGCCACTCTTGAGTGGCTTTATTGCGATTGATAGAGGAATTTATGTCTGACGCAGCCATTCAAATAGCACAGTTAAGAGAAAAATTAGAAACTTATAATCACGAATATTACGTGTTGGATGCGCCGACTGTGCCTGATGCTGAGTATGATCGTGTGATGCGCGAACTGATAAAATTAGAAACCGCGAACCCTGAACTCCTTAGCAATGATTCGCCGAGTCAAAAAGTCGGTGGCGGCGTGTTATCACACTTTGACAAAGTGAGTCATGAAATTCCGATGTTGTCGTTGGATAATGCGTTTAGTGAGGAAGAGTTTGTTGCCTTTGATAAGCGTGCTCAAGACCGTCTTAAAGTCAGTCAAGACTTTGAGTATTGTTGTGAGCCGAAACTTGATGGACTGGCGGTTTCGATTCTTTATGAAAATGGCATACTCGTAAGAGCGGCGACACGCGGTGATGGCCAAGTCGGTGAGAACATAACAGAAAATGTAAAAACCATTCGCAATGTGCCGTTAAGGCTGCGTGGTGACTCAATTCCTACTCGCCTCGAGGTACGTGGCGAAGTATTTATTAATGACAAAGGATTTGCCGCGTTAAATGAACAGCAACGTGACAATGACGATAAAGTGTTTGCGAATCCGCGCAATGCAGCAGCAGGTAGCTTGCGTCAACTCGATTCGAAAATTACCGCATCAAGGCCGCTAATGCTCTACGCATACAGTACGGGCGTTGTTGAAGGGACCAATCTTGGCGAGAGCCATTTTGAACAGTTAATGGCACTAAAAGAGCTCGGTTTGCCAGTGTGTCCTGAAATTAAAAAGCTAAACAATGCGCGCGAAGCCTACCAGTATTACCAAGATATTTTAGCGCGTCGCAGTGAGTTAGGTTACGAAATTGATGGTGTTGTCGCAAAAATTAATGATAAAGACGTGCAGAGTGAATTAGGCTTTGTTGCCAGAGCGCCGCGATGGGCGATTGCATTTAAATTTCCTGCCCAAGAAGAACTTACTGAGTTACTTGATGTCGAGTATCAGGTTGGTCGCACAGGGGCGATTACGCCGGTTGCGCGACTTAAGCCTGTCTTTGTTGGCGGTGTTACCGTGTCAAATGCCACGCTTCATAATCAAGACGAAATTGAGCGCCTCGGTGTTAAAGTTGGTGACACTGTGATTATTCGCCGCGCGGGGGATGTTATCCCACAAGTCGCAAGTGTTGTTATTGAAAAGCGTCCTCAGAGCGCTTCTGACATTATTTTTCCGACTAGTTGCCCTATTTGTGATTCAAAGATTGAACGTATTACTGGGGAGGCTGTGGCTCGTTGTAGTGGTGGTTTATTCTGCGCTGCACAGCGCAAAGAAGCAATCAAGCATTTTGCATCACGTAAAGCATTTGACGTTGACGGCTTGGGAGATAAGATTGTCGAACAATTAGTTGACCGAGAGTTAATTTTATCACCTGCTGATTTGTTTACACTGCGCCAAGGTCATTTAGAATCATTAGAACGGATGGGCCCGAAATCGGCTGCTAATTTGATTACAGCGCTTGAATCATCTAAGCAAACAACCTTAGCAAAATTTCTTTATGCGCTCGGTATTCGCGAAGTGGGTGAGGCGACAGCACAGAATCTTGCAAATCACTATTTGACGCTTGAGGCGATAAAGTCTGCTTCTGTTGAAAGTTTACAAGAGGTTTCGGACGTGGGTGAAGTTGTTGCTAAACATGTGTTTTATTTCTTTAAAGAAGCGCATAATTTGGCTGTGATTGACTCGCTATTGGAAAATGGTGTTAATTGGCCTGAGATTGAAAAAAAATCGGAAGATGAACAACCACTCGTTGGTTTGACCTATGTGATTACAGGAACCTTAAGCCAAATGACACGCTCTGATGCGAAAGCTGCACTGCAAAATCTAGGTGCGAAAGTGTCAGGGAGTGTCTCGGCAAAAACCCATGCATTGGTTGCGGGCGAAAAAGCCGGGTCTAAATTGACGAAAGCGCAAGATCTAGGCATCGAAGTGCTGTCTGAGGATGATTTAATTAACTTGCTTTCACAGCATAACTAATCGAGGTTGGGTCAATGAAGCGGTATGGTCCTGAGTATTGGGATAAACACGGTCTGTATAGAGCGCCGATTGGCTTTATTTTGTGTTTAGTTTTATTGATCCGTCCTTATATATTGTGGTTGTTTACTGCTGCATCGATGCGTGCTGATCTCAATTTGATGGGGATTTTCTACCAACAAAAGAGTCAGTTTTTTATTGCCTTAGGTTTGGCATCGGTCAGTTTAATTATTTTTTTAATGTATTTACTTCGAAAGCCTAATGCTGCGCAATGGCCAAGATTTATATGGCCTTATACACGCTGGATACTCATTGCTAATGTGCTGGCAGATTTAGCATGGTTAAGCTGGCAAGCGAAAACCAGTTACTACCAGTTTTCAATAGGCCTTGCATTGCAGGGCGTGTTATTACTTTGGGCCTTGTTGTACCTTGCTAAAAGTCGTTATTTAACGATTTACTTCAATGAATGGCCACAAGTAGAGGAAGAAAAACCCGAGTAGTTAGCTTTATTTTCGCTGGCCCAAAATTGTTTCAATATTTGGTTTCATTTTTTCATAGCGTTGGCTTTGTTCTTTATCGAGCCTGTGTACATTAGCATCAACAAGCTGCACGCAGGTATTTACTTGTTCTGTGTTGATGCTGGTACCGCCGTGTTGATTGGCGTCAAAAATCGTCTGTAATAAATTAAGTGCAATACTTGCATTTTTTGGCATGATGCGAAATGCTTGGTTGAACATATGCAGTGCGTCGATATAACGCCCTTGCTGATAAAACTTAACGGCGTTGTTATTTAAATCTTTGGGGCCAAATTTAATTTCGTCTCGTTCTTTTTGTTCTTGCTTCAAATACATATTCAGCGTCGTATTGTTGGCTTGATATTTTTCACTGTGTTTAGAAATTTTGTCGAACAATTGACTTGAACGTTGGTGAAACCCGAGTTCATGCAATACTTTTGCTTTGTCGAGGGCATCGTCGATAGAATGGATAAGATCTTCATCATTTAGCTGTTCAACAAGCCTTAGCGCTTTATTTCGTTCGTCTTTTAAGTAATGAATCCGGGCATTGACGATATCAAGCTGCTCTTGCGCATGGGCATCAGGAAACTGTGTTCTAAGCTCTTTTAAACAATCTTGGCTTTGTCGTGTTAAGCGGTTAACGAGATCACTTTGATCAAGCGTTAACGCGTAGTCCACACCGGCACGAGCTAGGTTTAAATATATTTCTGGGCTATCGTGGATTGAATGTTTAGCATATTTGAGAATTTCTTTATTTACACTGTAGCTTTTCTCGTAATCGTGATTAAGCCGCGTTAAGTTAACGAGTGTATGCTGACGGTCAATATTTCTCGGTGCAAGCGCTGTTGCTTCAGTAATATACAGTTGTGCTTGCTGATAGTTCTCCATGTGTAGCTCAAGTTTGCCGAGCAAGTGGTTGGCAACAAGGCGTGTTTCTGATTTGGTAAGCATAACTTCGAGCATATCTTTCGCTAACGAAAACTCACTATTATGAATTAGTGCTTCAACCAGGCCAACACGCGCCCAAGTAAATTTTTGAAAGCTCAGTACTGATTTAAAGAACTCTTTGGCTTCGGCAGTCCTATTTAAGCTTAATAACAATTCACCGCGTAAGCGCAATAGAATAGGGGAGTAGCTCGCATAGGTTTGATCTTGAATTTTTTCGTCGACTTTACGAAGTGCTTTTGAATAATTTTCGACATCAATGTAATCAAAAATTTCGGCTAATACTTTTTTTCGGTTCAGCAGTTTTTTAATTCGCTCACCAAACACTTTTATTGAAAATGGTTTCGCCAAAAAATCATCGGGCTGCAGTTCAACAACGCTATGAACGAGGGAAGGATCCGTTTCAGCGCTAATAAAAATAAAACCAGCTGTTCGTTTTATGAGGCTCTTTACTTTGAGTTCTTCATAAAGTTGATAACCGTCTTTACCGTGCCCCAAGTTAAAAGAGCAAAGAATGAGATCAAATTTGTTCTGAGTACATAGCTCAATGGCGGTTTTGGCTCGATCAGCGCTCACGACACTACGAAAACCCAAGCTTTCCAACGCTTGTTTCATATAACTTTGTGCGAGTGATTGATCGTCAACAATGAGAATTTTAGCTTTGAAAATTGCTTTATTGCTCATTGATAGAATTCCAAATCAAATTAGCCACCTAGCGTATTTTAAATTCACCGAATATAGCTTTAACTATATTAAAGGCTTGCGGTTGTCGCAAGCGCTGATGCCCAAATCACGGGCATTTAAGAGTTAATTAGTAGGATTTGAATACAATATTTGATTTATGTTCATTCTGGAGTTTATTCCATACTGGTAAAAATCAGTGTCGGCTCGGGTTGCTAAGGGTTGAAGATGCGTAGCAGAGCACGGGTGTAGATTGTTACTTTGTTAATGCGATGATTTTAGAGTTTTTGAAGAAGCTTGTTTGATATTTTTTAATTTGATTTTTTATAGGAATGGTTTGATGTGCTGGGTCGTTACTTTACTTGAACCAGTGTCGGTTCGGGTTGCTAAGAGTTGAAGATGCGTAGCAGAGCATGAGTGTAGATTGTTATTTTATTGCTTCGATATTTATAGCGGTTTTACTGAAGTATGTTTAGATGTTTTTGATTTGATTTGATTTGATTTGATTTGATTTGATTTGATTTGATTTGATTTTGATGTGGTGGGTCGTACTGGACTTGAACCAGTGACCCTCGCCTTGTAAGGGCGATGCTCTCCCAACTGAGCTAACGACCCACATCAATTGTTATATAAAATGGTGGGTCGTACTGGACTTGAACCAGTGACCCTCGCCTTGTAAGGGCGATGCTCTCCCAACTGAGCTAACGACC
>CANLRB010000016.1 GCA_947493455.1 uncultured Pseudoalteromonas sp.
TCTCCCATGTGAAAGTAGGACATCGTCAGGGCCCAATTAAAGAAACCCGCTGCAGCAATGTAGCGGGTTTTTTGCGTTTATACACTTGGGGTCAGAGTCACAAAACCCCTATTTTAACTCTGACCCCGAAAGGTTGAAAAAATTGGGTTTAAACTTCTTCTACACTTTGTTCAGTGTACTTTTCAGCAAAAATTGCAGACGGATCAATTATCACAGAATGTTTCTGTTCCATTTTAATTAAGCCTCGCATCATATTTTTAGTTTCTTCTGCTATTTCAAATCCGATGCTGGTTAATTGACTCAATGACTTAATTTCATCTTTATTTACGTTAACGCTGTCTTCTACTTTATCTACGAGTAACCCTATATGTGGGTTATGCCCATCTTTAGTGGTAAAGATAATGATTGGCTTATAGTCCAATATTATTTGTTCTCTGGCCGATTCGAAAAGGCGTATTAATAATGTAAATGTTGTTCTTTTTTGCTCGTGAAACTTATTAACTGCGAGCTCTTGTTGGCCTTGTTGTACGAGTTCTAATAGATTGTCAGCCATATTATGAAGTGCTTTATGAGGTTCATCGAAGCGCTTTAAAATGGCAGCAAGATCTTCGTTATCCGTTTTAAAACTACTATACCACTTACCAAACTCACATTTTTCCGGATCACGTGCTTTTGTAAAAGGGACCTTGTTTTTAATGCTATCTTCTAATGCATGGATCCACTCTATATGGTCCTTTTCTCTGGCAATAAGTAAGTCTGAAAGGGCCTTATTTGTGATATGTGTTGATTGCTTATTTAGCACTATACCCAAGTCAAATATCGGCGTTGGAGTTCCCATATAGTCTTTTACGCCGATAAAGCTCTTATTGTCGTTCGGTAACTCTGTGAGGTTATTTTCGAATCGCTCGGTGAGTAAAATATCAAGAATTTTTAGAGCGATTGTTTTGGATCCAACCTTGAAATTAATAAAGTCCATACCTGTCTCATAACCGGATTTGCAAGCTTATTAAAAGCATAGTCCAACGTGACAAAATTTCACGAAAACTAACACAATTTTAATAGGTATGAAAAAGTTAGCTTGAAATTACTGTTCGGCTTTTTTGGAATATAAATTTTTAAAAACGCGGCTTGATGACATTTTTTTCGAATTAAAAGGTAGCTTGTAATCAACCAAATTCCCTTTAATGACTGATAATTCCTCCATTACACAGTTGCGGGTAAGCTTGCTGCTACAATTTTTTATCGCTTTTGATAAAACGTAGGCGTTTAAATAGCCCTCCAAATGCACTTGATTAGGATTTGTCACACCTGCTTTTTTCATATCGTACTTAAAGTGTTTACACCATTTTAGTGTACATGCTTGTGGTTCAGGTACAACTTCTGTTACGAGTAAGTTGTTCACCTGATTTATATTTCTAAATAGGTCATAACTCGAAGCAAACGAAACAGAAGTATAAATTGGGTTGAATTGCGATTCACTTGCCTGATTGATAAATTGGCTTAAAGGTTTATAAGTGCCCACTAAACACACCGCATCCGGTTTTTTATCGGAGATCTGTAGTAGTGCTTTATTAATATCTTGAGTATTACGTTTAAAGCGGGCAACAGTAATTGGTTTCAGTTGATGTTGCGAGAGCGATTGACGCAATCCATTTTCAACAGCAAGACCAAACTCATCAGCTTGAATAAGAAAGGCGATCTTAGATGCATTGTGTTTTTTTATTAAATAATCAATTTGAACTTTAGCTTCTTCATAATAGCTTGCTCGTAAATTAAATATCGGGGCGAATTCTTCTTTTCGTAAAAATTCAGCACCAGTAAACGGCATTAAATACGGCGTTTTATGGCGGCGTAAGAGCGGCAGTATTGCATGTGAGGTTGGTGTGCCTACATATGAAAATAGTGCAAACACCTGGTGGTGTAATATAAGTTCTCGGGTATTGATAACCGTAAACTGAGGCTCGTAACGATCGTCTAAGCTAATCAGATTTATTTTTCTATTATTAATGCCGCCACGCTCATTTACCTTATCAAAGTAGGCCATTGCTCCGGCTTTTAATTGAATGCCTAGCTGTGCCGATGGGCCGGACAGTGCGCTCGACATACCGAGTTTGATTTCTGTATCAGAAACCCCAATTTCGGTGGCAAAGTTACTCATAGATGAGAGTAAGACGATTAAAACAAACGTTAATTTAAACAAGTAATGTCAAACCAGGTTGAAACAGCACTTTTAAGTTGCTGTTGAAGTTGCTTCTTTCCGTTAATTTTTAGCTCATATGCGACACTTTCTAACGGCTGTCCCTGTAATACTAGCCTAATTAATAAACTTCTTGAAATTATTTCTAGTTCGACCAAAGTCTGAGGTGTGATACGTATGTTCCGATAAAGAGCGGAGTAGACGTGTTCAAACAAGATTTCGCCGCGGATAAATCGTGTTATTTCTTGTTTATCTTGCTCTATTGAAAAGACGGGTTGTGTAACTAAACTATGCAAAATTATATTGCACTCAAGTTCGCTAAAAGCACGGGGTAGTTGATGGTCAAGTTGCTGTGAAAACCTATCGGTTAGGCTGTTTTGCCACAATATATCTGCGCTTTTTATCATTACCATAGCATGCTCGGCACTTGCTTTATCGCGCTTATAGCCGAGTTTAATTGGCACAAACTGAGCTTGCTGCCAAAATTCGACTAAATCGCTTTGTGCACCAAAACTAGTGCCGATACAGTCGATATTTTGTAAATCGTTTTCTGCAAATTCTATCAATTGACTACCAATTGATTGCCGTCGTTTATCAGGGTGCACTGCGATACGCATAATTCGCGCATATGACTTTGCTAGGTCGCTTATATGGCCTGACAACTGGCCCACTGTTTGTGCAAGCAAATGCCCTCGTGGACGACGTTGTCCTGCGATAACTTGTGTCGCTAGTTCCTCGTTAAAGCTCCCTTCTAGTGATATAAGAGCGGTGCCAACGAGTTCATTATCTTGTTCGGCGATATAAATTGCTAAATTATTACTATCGAGCAAATGCCTAAAATCATTTGCTGTTGTTTGATAGTGGGCGGTTACTAAGAGCGCAAATACTTGATTGAGCAGCTGGTGATTTTCAAGTAATTGAAGCTGAGTAATTTTACTAAAGTTGATCGGTGTTTTTGGATCACTACGCACATCTTTAAAGTCAGCATTAAGGAGCAGCATGTCGTTGATGCAGCTCTCTAATGGGTCGCCATCACTAAACCGAATTGGGCGGGTTAAATGTTGTTGCTCAAAATGTTTAAAATGCTTTTTGAGATACGGAATAAAGCGTAACGAAAAACCGCGCCCTGTCCCTTCATAACCATGTATGGTGGTTGCAAATATAACTCGGGGATAGTTATTGATAAACGTTTTTAGTATGGGTATCGGTAAAGTTGCAGCTTCATCAATCAACAAAACGTCACATTGTGGTTTGTTACTAACGAGTGCATCGGGGGCGATGTAATCAAAGTGTTTTTCATACTCACGATCTTCGATACTCAACTTAAAGTGTTTAAACGCACTCATTGTCGCATTGCGTTGGCTTGCACATATCAGTACGCGTTTGTTTTGTTTTACGAGCTCTGCCGCAATCAGTCCAAGAGCGGCTGATTTTCCCCTACCTCGATCAGCGCTGATCAACAGTGGTATTTTGCCTTTTGCTATGACACGGTGAGAGAAACGTTTAACTAATTCTAATTGCGAAATACTAGGCTTCGTCTGATTTAATGCGCTCCTGTTGTATTTGGGGGTTTTACCTTGTTCAACGATTAGGCATGGTAATTCAGGAAGTCGCTGCTGAATATATTGATTAAATAAGCTTGTTTTTGCACTTTGGAAATTAGCAGATTGAAAAATGTCAAAGCCATTGTCTTTGAAGCTTACAAAATCTGCCATTTTTGGCATAACAATGACGAGTAAACCACCCGCTTTTATAGTACCAGCCAGCGTCGCAAATTTATCAGGCAGTAAACCGCTGTTATAATCGTAGATCGCTGCAGGATATTCTTGCCCTAGAAGTTGATGGTTATGCTCGGGCCATATGCCTAGATTGTGGTGTTTGCTTAATACTAAAAATTCGTCGAAGTGACTCATTAAGTTTTCTGCTTGTTGCCACGCCCAATGAGTTTCACCGCTAACTATGACGAGCTCGCGGTGACGATTTTGAGATAATTCTTCGAGTAATTGCGTTAGCACACCGATACCCAAGTATTAGGAAATAGATTGTAATTTAGCGTAGCATGTCACGAGCCACTTACTGCCAACATCATCAAATGCAACTTGGATCCGCGCTTGTGCGCCCGTTCCTTCATAGTTTAATACCGTACCATCGCCAAATTTATGGTGCCTTACACGTTGACCTAGGCTGAACCCGCTGTCAGCAAATGTTTCTAAGCTGATTGTGTTGCTAAAGCGCCCCGTTGTCTTCGGCTTGGTTACCTTAGTTGCAATACGCACTTGCTCTACACATTCATCAGGTACTTCGCGTAAGAATCGTGATGGACTGTGGTATTTTTCTTGACCATACAAACGTCTGCTTTCGGCATGGCTGACATAGAGTTTTTCCATTGCGCGAGTCATACCTACGTAGCATAAGCGACGCTCCTCCTCTAAGCGGCCTGCTTCTTCTTGGCTTTGCTGTGACGGGAACATGCCCTCTTCAACGCCAGCCATAAAAACGAGTGGAAACTCAAGACCTTTTGCTGAGTGCAAGGTCATCATTTGAACAGCGTCTTCATGCTCCTCGGCTTGGCTCTCTCCAGACTCAAGTGCGGTATAAGACAAAAAACCGGCGAGTGGTGATGCAAACTCTTCGTCGTCAGGCAATTCAAATTGTCCTGTCGCATTAATCAGCTCTTCTAAGTTTTCGACACGGGCACGACCTTTCTCGCCTTTTTCGGCTTGGTACATCGCCATCAGTCCAGACTGCTGAATAGTAAACTTGGTTTGTTTATCCAAGGTTTCTTCATGAATATTATCTTCAATCGAATCGATGAGTTCTACAAAGCTATTTACAGCATTGGCTGCTCGGCCCGATAAATGCTTTTGCTCCACTAAGGCTTTAGCAGCATACCAAAGTGACAGCGACTCACTGCGCGCGCAATCACGAATAGAGCTGAGCGTGCGCTCGCCAATACCACGAGTCGGTGTATTAATAACACGCTCAAATGCGGCGTCATCTTGACGATTATTAATTAGTCTGAGGTAACATAAAGCATCTTTGATTTCTTGTCGTTCAAAAAAGCGCATACCGCCATAGATGCGGTATTTTATACCTTCTTGCAATAATGCTTCTTCTAGAACACGCGACTGAGCGTTATTGCGATATAAAATAGCGCTATCTTGCAGACTATTGCCATCATTGAGCCATTGCTTTATTTTGCCAACAATAAAGCGTGCTTCGTCGAGTTCGTTGTATGCTGCATAGATAGAAATCGGTTCACCTTGGTTTCCGTCGGTCCATAGGTTTTTACCCATGCGTTCCGAGTTGTTGGCGATCAGCGTATTTGCAGCTTTAAGTATATTGGCGGTAGAGCGATAATTTTGTTCTAGACGAATCGTATCCGCGTCAAAGTCAGTTAAAAAGCGCTTAATGTTTTCGATTTTAGCGCCGCGCCATCCGTATATACTTTGATCGTCATCGCCGACAATCATGATATGGCTGTCGCCGCCTGCGAGTAGTTTAAGCCACTTATATTGGATGGTGTTGGTATCTTGAAACTCGTCTACTAAAAAATGCGGGAAGCGCTGTTGATAGTGACGCAACAGGGTAGGTTGGGTATTGAGTAGCTCGTAACAACGTAAAATAATTTCTGCAAAATCAACCAGTCCTGCACGATCGCAGGCATCTTGATACGCCGCATAAATACGTTGCATCATTTGCTCAGTTGGATCGTAAGGCTTGATCATATGCGGGCGAATGCCCTCATCTTTTTTCGCGCTAATATACCAAGATGCTTGTTTTGCAGGCCATTTTTTCTCGTCAATATTCATCGCCTTGAGCAAACGACGTATCATACGTATTTGGTCATCAGAGTCGAGTATTTGGAATGACTCAGGTAAATTGGCTTCTTTATGGTGAGCGCGCAATATACGGTGAGATAAACCGTGGAAAGTGCCTATCCACATTCCGCCGACAGAGGCTTTAATCGTTTGCTCTACGCGAGCACGCATTTCTTTTGCTGCTTTATTGGTAAATGTAACCGCGAAAATACTGTATGGAGATGCGTGTTCAACTTGCATTAACCAAGCAATACGATGCACAAGTACGCGTGTTTTTCCCGAACCCGCTCCGGCAAGCACCAATGCATTTTGCAATGGCGCGGCTACCGCTTCTCGCTGTTTATCATTTAAACCATCTATTAACTCTGAAACGTCCATTGCGCTCAACTTATCTTCGACATTTTGCTCAGTATAACAGGAGATAACCAGAGAAAAAATAAAATACTGTTTTTATAAACAGGTATTGTGCAAACGCATCTGCACAGTTTCGATTATTAATTAATAGACGATTTACTAAGTAAATATGCCTTGCACAACGGGCTCTATATTTAGGTAAGCTAAGTTAATGCATTAAGCTCTAAAACATTATCTATTTCGATATCTGGCAGACCTTGGTAACCGTATTTTGTATTCGGAAGCTTAAGGTAAACAGAGCTACACCCCGCATTATTGGCGCCTTGCACGTCAGTATCTAGGCTGTCGCCAACATGTAAAATGCTGTTAAGTGGTAATGATAATCTCGTTGCCGCGACGTCAAACATTTCGTTATGTGGTTTGGCGCGTCCATCTGGCCCCGCCTGTAAGACCAAATCAAAGCTATCGCGTAAATTAAATTGGCTAACATCGACATTACCATTGGTGATCGCAATGACTTTATAACGCTTACGAAGTTGGGATAATAATTTTATTATATCCTGACTCACATTAATTTGTGAGCGGGCTTTCGCAAAAGCTAAATATGCGGCTTTGGCGTGTTGAACTGCATCGTTTACTTTTAACTTTTGCATGCCAAACAGCAGCGCTTTTTGTCGCCATTGGGTTACGTCTTCGATAATTTCAGGGTGGAGATGGGCGTATTCTTCGCGGCATACGCGCCAAAAATCGCCTGGTTGCGCTGCCCACTCAGGAATACTTGCTAAATAGTCTTGCTGTGCCTTGATTGCAGCATGAATAATTGGACCGTTGTCGTATAACGTATCGTCAAGATCAAAGCTAATCGCCTGAATGTGGGGTATAGCACGGTTAAATTTCATTATATTACTTACTTTCGTTTGGCTCGAGGGTGGGTATTATCGTATACCTTTGCTAAATGTTGAAAATCTAAATGAGTATAAACTTGTGTCGTCGCAAGATTTGCGTGTCCGAGTAGTTCTTGTACCGCACGCAAATCACCACTTGACTCTAAAATATGTGAAGCAAAGCTATGGCGCAGCTTATGAGGGTGAACATCTGCGCTAATGCCTTGCTTGATCCCCCATTCTTTCATTCGGGTACGAACTTGCCGTGATGAAATACGGCGTTTTCGTTTACTTAAAAAAAGCGCTAATTTATCGTCGCCAACAAATTCTGCGCGCACCTTTAGCCATGCTTTAAGCGCGTCAAGTGCTTTGCTACCTACAGGCACAATTCGCTCTTTACTGCCTTTACCAAGCACGGTCACTTGACCATCATTGATATCGCCAATATTAATATTTATTAGTTCTGTAATACGTAGTCCTGATGAATACATCAATTCCATCATAGCTTTGTCTCGCAGGGCGAGGGCGTCTTCAACGGGGATTTCGAGCAATTGATTTACTTGGTCTACATCGAGGTTTTTTGGTAAAGGTTTACTGTATTTAGGCCCTTTTAATGCGGCACTCGGGTTGTTAAACGTTTTATTTTGCCGTGCTTGAATCTGTTGTAAATATTTAAAGAATGAGCGTAAGCATGAGAGTTTTAAATTGATTGAACGGGATGACAAGTTGCGGCTTTTTAACGTCATCAAATAATGGCGTAAATGGTTGTTTTTGACTTGGCCCCAATTTTCACAGTCATTTTGCAAAAAGTTTGCGGCTTCGAGTAACTGTGAGCGATATAAAGTGATGGTATTTTTTGAATACTGCTTTTCGAAGTTGATAAATGCAATAAATTTATCAACTGGTTGTAGCCAACTAGAATTAAGAGGGTTGCTCATGGGTTAATCGATGAAAAGCAATTTCGAGTGCTTTTACAAACTCCAGTACGATGGTGCTGCTTTGTGTTGGTTGATAGTGTGTCTCCTTTGCACTTGCAAAGGCAAGTATGGCAAGAGGCTGTTGAATACTGCCTACTAAATAGAGCGCATAGGATTGATGAGCCGTATCAAATAACAGGGTTTGTTCGTTATCAGAAAGGCGACCCAAAAAAATACCTGAATTGGCGAGTTTGTATTTAACCAGTGGTTCGAGGCTTTTTTCATACAGGAAAATTGCGCAGTCAGCGAGGTCAAATTGATTACAGATAAGTTGACCTAGTTCACTATTAAAATCGTTAAAATTTGTCGCGCTCAGCAGTAAACGGTGACAACAGCTATACACCTCGAATATTTTTTCGTTTCTAGCTGCCGTCGCAATCAACTCATTCAACTGATCCTGCAATGATTTGTTTTTTTCACGTAACAAACTTTGCTGGCGATGTACTAAATTAGTAACGCCAGGTTGTATTGTTAGCAGCTCTAAACTTTGTAATAATTCAGGGTGACGAGAAATGAAATCAGGATTGTTAATTAAAAAATCGATTACTTGTTTCTCATTGAGCTCACTCATATCGCAATTTGTCCATCAAAAACATGTTCTGCCGGACCTGTCATGCGCACTGGATTGCCTTCGCCCTGCCACTTTATTTGCAAACTGCCACCGGGTAAATCAACACGAACGTGATCATTGAGTTTTCCTTGGCTACGACCGGCAACAACTGCTGCACAAGCACCACTACCGCAAGCTAAGGTCTCACCGGCTCCGCGCTCCCAAACGCGTAATTTGATATGATCGCGAGCGATAATTTGCATAAAGCCAATATTCGCTTTTTTCGCAAATCGTTCGTGGTTTTCAAGCAGTGGGCCCAGTGTTTCAATTGGTGCAGTGTCAATATCTTCAACGATAACAACACAGTGTGGATTACCCATCGAGAGCACGCTGCAAAACACCGTATGGTCTTGCTCACGAATAATGTAAGTTGATTCTCTTTTGGTTGCTTTAAACGGGATTTTGCTCGGTTCAAATTTTGGGTGACCCATATTGACCGTAACTTTGCCCTCTTTTTCGATATGCAGTGCCATATTGCCGGCTTTTGTAGAGACTGTGACCTTGTGTTTATTGGTCAGGCCTTTCATGCGCACGAAACGCGCAAAACAGCGAGCGCCATTGCCACATTGTTCTACTTCGTTACCGTCGGCATTAAATATCCGATAGTGAAAATCAAGATCGGGATCATAAGGCGCTTCGACCATGAGAAGTTGATCAAAGCCAATGCCAAAATGGCGGTCTGCTAATTGGCGTATTTGATCTTTTGAAATAAATACATTTTGCGTGACATTATCAACAACCATAAAGTCATTACCAAGGCCATGCATTTTGGTAAAGTTAACTAGCATATTATTTTAATTAACATCGTACTTGCTTTAAGGCAGTGTACACTCTCCACGATATAAGTCTTCTATTTTTTCACGTTCACGAATAACGTGGCACGTTTCGTTGTCGACCATAATCTCCGCGATACGCGGACGCGAATTGTAGTTTGAGCTCATGGTAAAGCCATATGCACCAGCGCTGCGCACAGCAATAAGATCGTCTTGAGCTAAACAAAGCGCTCTGTCTTTGCCTAAAAAGTCTCCGGTTTCACAGACAGGCCCTACAATATCGTAGAGTTCACTGTCACCTTTCCGCGGTTTAACGGCAATGATATTTTGCCAAGCTTGGTAGAGCGATGGACGTAGTAAATCATTCATGCCGGCATCTACAATCGCGAAGTGTTTATCTTGATTTACCTTAAGGTATTCCACTTTTGTCAGCAAAATTCCCGCGTTTGCAGCGATGGCCCGGCCTGGTTCAAAAATGAGTTCAATGTTTTCAAGTTGGGCAACACGTTTGGTTATTTCATTTACATAAGAACTAGGGTGGGGCGGTTCTTCTTGCTGATAAGGCACACCCAAACCACCGCCTACATCAATGTGGTGCAGATGAATTTGATGTTCTTTTAAAGTTTTAACTAGCTCTATAATTTTATCGAGTGCCGCTAAAAACGGAGATACTTCGGTGAGTTGTGAACCAATATGAAAATCGACTCCAATGATATCTAAATTGGGTAGTTGATTTGCTTTTAGGTAAACAGACTCAGCAATGTTGATATCAATACCAAACTTATTTTCTTTAAGTCCTGTCGATATATACGGGTGTGTTTTCGCGTCGATGTCAGGGTTTACACGAATCGAAATAGGGGCGTTTTTATTTAATTGTTGTGCGATGTGTGAAATGCGCTCAAGCTCCGCTTCAGATTCGACATTAAAACATTTTATACCCTGTTCGAGTGCATATTTAATTTCTTCACTGGATTTGGCAACACCTGAAAAGACCACCTTGTTAGCATCACCACCGGCTGCTATAACGCGGGCCAATTCGCCTTTCGACACGATATCGAATCCGGAGCCCAAGCGTGCGAGCAAATTTAAGATCGCTAGATTTGAATTCGCCTTAACGGCATAACATACTAGGTGTGGAAACTCACCAGCGGCTTCATTAAAGGCGTGATAGTGTCTCTCTAAGGTTTTTCTAGAGTACACATAGCACGGCGTACCGTACTGCTCAGCGATAGTCGTCAAGGATACTTGTTCAGCAAAAAGCTCGTTATCTTGATAGTTAAAATAGTCCATTTAGTTGCCTATTTCAGATGGTTTTTTGGTTGTTTTACTTTGTTCAGCTTGTTTTGATGGAGTTTTCTTTGCAGTTTGGTTTTGCTGTTTATTCGCTTGCTCATCGGCTAAATACAGAGGGCCGCGCTGGCCACAGGCAGCAATTGACAATAACCCGATTAAAATAACAGCCGTTTTTAACAATTTTGAATTAAACATATCACTCACTAAAATAATGACAACTTTTTGCCTAGATTGGTATCATATAAGGGTTACATCAAATATTAGCAAAGATGTAGCTTATAAACTCAGTTTGAGATTACCAGAAAAACGATAAATATCGCACGATTCATATTTATTATTTTATCATTTGTTGTGACTTTTAGTTATACGGAAGCCGAATATGACAGATCAAGAATACCACCAATTAATCGATGATTTATTCATTCATATCGAGGAGCAAGTCGATGACTGTGAAGTTGATTTAGATTATGAATCTGCTTCCGGTATTTTAGAAATCATATTTCCAGATAAGTCGAAAATCATTTTTAATAAGCAAGCGCCGTTGCACCAATTGTGGATGGCAACTAAGTTTAATGGCCACCATTTCGAATTGCGCGACGGCAGCTGGATTGACAATCGCACTGAACAAGAGTTTTGGACGTTCTTTAATAAGGCATCGTCGCTGCAAGCTGGGTGTGAAATACAATGGAAGCCGTTGTAATGAAGTTAGATGCAGTTGTAATTAACCCACAAGAGCAACATCAAGCGAGTGTCATCTGGTTGCATGGTTTAGGTGATTCTGGCGAAGGTTTTGCACCGATTGTACCTGAACTGAAGTTGCCAACAAACTTAGGGGTTAAATTTATTTTCCCTCATGCCCCGGTGCAACCGGTCACCATAAACGGTGGTATGGCAATGCGGTCTTGGTACGATATTAAAAGCTTTGATCTAGATAAACGTGCCGATGAGCAAGGTGTGAGAGAATCAGCACAAAAAGTGCAACAACTCATCGATGCTGAAATTACACAAGGTATCAGCCCTGATAAAATTATTTTGGCGGGCTTTTCGCAAGGTGGTGTTGTGTCGTTACATTTGGCGCCACGCCTTGATGTGAAACTTGCTGGAGTAATGGCGTTATCGACCTATATGTGCGCGCCGGACAAGCTCGCTGATGAAATGACACAGCAACAGCTTAATATTTTTATGGCCCATGGCCGCATGGATGATGTTGTTCCAATGCAGGCTGGACGTATGGCATATGATACTTTGCGAGCGAGCGGCCAAGAAGTAAGTTGGCAAGAGTACAATATGGCACATCAGGTGTGTATCGAAGAAATAAATGCAATAAGTCAGTGGGTAACGGCACGGCTTAGTTAAGGGTGAATGAATGCAAAAAATAATAATTTCTGCAAAAGTAAAAGGCGCTGGTGATGCGCCGCGTAGCCAGCCTAAGATCCAGTATCAATGGCATTGGCGCCGAATTTTTGTAGTATTGTTAGTCGCAGTTGCCCTTGTATATAGTGTTGTTCTGGCGCTCGAAAGTGCGCCTGAACAACAGCAAAATAAGCCTAACCATGAGCATGCTCTCGTTGTATCAACATCGCCAATATTAACTGTTGAACCTATTGCACAAGCAAAAAATCAAAATTCACCTATTGAAAATGAAGTCAAAAGTGACCAAGTTAATATTGACGAGGGGCATCAACAAGTGGTGTCAGTTTTAAAAAACGACGCTTTGCAAGAAGCCACAAAGATTGTTGCTTCTAAGAGCCAGCTAGATAACCAACTAGCGCAACCACAATTAAAAGCTTCATTAGCGAGTGAAAAAGAACAAAGTGAGCAAGAAAAACTGGAACCACAGGGGCAGCGACAAAGCCAACCAGAATTAGCACAGGCAAAGAGTGACACTGATAATCAACCGTTGATACCTGTAATCACGTTAGGCGGTGCGATGAACACAGAATACGTATCACGCGCCTTATTGACTAAGCGTGTTGAGAAACACGAACCCATTAACTTACTGTCACAGACAATTACACTGGCGCAATTTGATGAGGATTTGTTTTTCTTTACTGATGTAAAGAATTTAAATGAACAAACGATTTTTCACCGCTGGTTTTATAAAGATCAGCAGGTTGCTGAAATTAGTTTAGCGATTTATTCGAATCAATACCGTACTTTTTCATCTAAGCGCATATTAGCCCAGCATACGGGCCCTTGGCGTGTTGAGCTAGTCAATCAAAACAATGAAATTCTTGCCAAAAAAGAATTCAATATTGCAAATTAATGCTTAAGGACCAAAATAAAATGTCAGCAAATACAAAAACCTTACGAATCGCGACACGCAAAAGCGCGTTGGCTTTATGGCAGGCTGAATTTGTAAAAGCAGAACTGGAAAAATTTCATTCTGATCTCGTTGTTGAATTGGTACCTATGTCGACACAGGGCGATAAGATACTTGATACACCATTGGCTAAAATTGGCGGCAAAGGCTTATTTGTTAAAGAGCTTGAGCAAGCAATGCTTGATGGTCGCGCTGATATTGCGGTGCACTCGATGAAAGATGTGCCAGTTGAATTCCCGGAAGGGCTGCATTTACATACTATTTGTGAACGCGAAGATCCGCGTGATGCGTTTGTTTCGAATACTTATGACTCTATAGATCAATTACCACAAGGTGCCGTTGTTGGTACATCGAGTTTGCGTCGCCAATGCCAAATTCGTGCGCTACGCCCTGACCTTGAAATTAGAGATCTACGCGGTAACGTGAATACTCGTTTAGCTAAACTTGATAACGGTGAGTACGATGCGATTATTCTTGCTGCGGCAGGTTTGTTGCGTTTAGAAATGGCCGAGCGTATTACTAGCTATATTGAAGTTGATGTATCGTTACCTGCGAATGGTCAAGGTGCGGTAGGTATTGAATGTCGTAGCGATGACTTGTCAACGCAAGCGCTTTTAGCACCTCTTGAGCATAGCGAAACGCGTGTTCGTGTACTTGCTGAGCGCGCGATGAACCGCAAACTACAAGGTGGTTGCCAAGTGCCGATTGGCGCATTTGCTGTTGTAGAGCAAAACTCATTGACTCTTAAAGGGCTGGTGGGTGCAATCGATGGTTCATGCATTTTACATGATCAAGTGAGCGGCCTGATTGCAGACGCAGAGCAACTTGGTGAGCAACTTGCTGATAAGTTACTAGCACAAGGCGCTGATAAAATTTTAGCCGAAGTATATAAGGACGCATAGTATGGCACATTACTTGGTTACCCGCCCTCAAGGTAAAAACGAGCAGCTCGCAGAGCAGCTAAGAGTGCTTGGTCACCAAGTAAGTGAGTGTCCGCTATTGACATTGGAGCCGCTTGAGCTGCGTTCTGAGCAGCTCGGCGTGCTTGATAATGCTGATATCATTATTTTTGTTTCGCAAGACGCAGTAAATTTCTTGCACCAAGTTAAAAGCCAACTACCGTCTCATAGCACTTATTTTGCAGTGGGTGAAACCACGGCTAATGCGTTTAGTGCACACTATGATTTACCCATTACGACTCCTGATGAGTTTACTTCAGAAGGACTATTGGCACTGCCTCAGCTTTCGGTTGTGGCAGATAAGCACATTGTTATTGTTAAAGGTAAAGGGGGGCGCGCGACGCTGGCGAAAACCCTTAAACAGCGCGACGCAATCCTCAATAGCATTAATGTTTATGAGCGCCTGCCTTCAACAAAGATAACGCCCAATGTTGTCGCGTCATGGCAGCACCAAGGCGTTTCTCATTATATTTTAACCAGTAATGCCAGTATTGATGTATTACTAGACCATGACGCTATAGCTGAGTCTTGGTTATCACAATGTCACTTTTATGTAGTCAGTCAGCGTAGTGCTGATTATCTGGCGCAGCGAGTTAATTGTGAACTCAATATCCATGTTTGCCAAGGTGCAACGACAGAGCAAATAATTGCGAAGGTGAAGGAGCAATTTCCGACGATGAATACAGAACAAGAAACAAAACAAGAATCCAGTTCAGAGGCAAAGAAATCAACACCGAAAGCTAACTCGGTAAATACGTCCGCTACGACTACCAAACAAAGTCGGCATTTGGGCACAAAAATTACCGCTGCGCTGGCATTGCTGATATCTCTGAGTACCTTAGGAGGCCTAGCTTATGGTTACCTGATATGGAAACAAGAAATAAATAAGCAGCAGGAATTGCAATTACAAAATGAGAAACTAACGCAACAAGTTAACGCGTTATCGCAGCAAATTAAGGCAACTGAGAATTCGGTAAAACAAAAACAGGCGCAGCAGCAAAAGCAGTTTACATCGGCACAGCAAAAACTGTCTCAGTACGTTAAACAGCAAGTAGTGCAAGCAAAACAGCAGCAAATTACGTTGAACCCGCAAGAAGTAAATAGCTTATACCGTATGGCCGAGTTTAAAGCGTTAAGTGAACGCGATTATGCCGGCGCTGCGGCTATTCTGACACGCCTTGACCAACTGTTGGCTGAGCACTCAGGTACGAGTCAGATTCGCCAGGCGATTAATCAAGATATCCAAACCCTAAACGGAGTTCAATCGGTTCCGGTTGAAGATATCTATTTGACTTTGCACGGGCTGTTACAGCAAGTGGATTCACTAGCCTTGAACATGGTGCAATTACCTGAAATTGTTGACCAAGTTGAAAAGTATGAATTGTCCGAAGATGTATCCGACTGGCGACAAAATTTAAAGCGCAGCTGGGGACGTTTGGTTGACGACTTTATTAAAGTGCGTGAGCGCAGCGCGCCGATCGAGCCACTGCTGTCAAATAAAGAGCAAACATTAGTCAAACAGCAATTACGCTTTTATATTGCGCAGGCGCAGCATGCGTTAATGCAGCAGCGCCGTGAGCTGTATCGCGTGTCGTTATTACAAGCGCAGCAAACGCTAGCGGAATACTTTGATTTATCACAAAGCAATAATCAGGCACTGGCTGAACAAATTAAGATGCTCAACGCAATGTCATTAGAATTTACGCCTCAGTTTAAGCTAGTCACAGGCGCTGCAATTAAGGAGCTATAATGAGAAAGGCTATTATCACGCTGGTTATCGCGATTATTGTGCTTGCCTTAGCGCCGCTAGCGATTGGTGAAAAGGGCTATGTCTTAATCGCATTTAATAATTTCACGATTGAAGGCTCCATTGTCAGTTTCGCTATATCAATATTGATCACGTTATTTAGCGCTTATCTACTATTTAAATTAGTGCGTTATGTACTCTCGCTTTACGGCATTACCCGTTTTAAGTTTGCATCACGCAGTGCGCAAAAAAAGCAACAGAGATTAGAAACAGGATTGTGGCAATTACTTGTTGATGATTACCAAGGCGCAATGACAACCTTTAAAAAAGGCAACGTCGATGAGCATTGGTATAGTCTGACACAAGCAGTACTCGCTAAATCATCGATTAAAACTGGCGATATTAATGCGGCGCGCGTTTATATGCAAAATATTGGCGAGTCGAATCAGGCCAAGGCAGCACCGCTTTACTTATCGACCGATCAGCCAGATATGGCTGAGTTAGTATTAGCGCCGGTAGCAAGTGACAAAAAAGCCAGTGAAGTTGAGCTACGCAGTTATTGTCAGTTTTTGCTAAAGCAACAATCTTGGCAAAAACTCACAACACTTTTACCAAGGCTTGAAAAACAAAATGTATTGACTGATGACGAATGGTCAATGTTGTTTAACGGCTATTTTTCAGCCCTTGATAAAGATGTGTTGGCAACGACCTACAATGGTTTATCGCGCAGTTTAAAGCAAAAATCCCAACTGCCGTATCTGCAGGCGATGATCGCTTATTGTGAAACAACTGAAGTTGAAAAGTCGTTGATTAAGTTTTTAAAAGCGGGCTTGTTTGAGCCGTTATTTAGTGTGCTGGCAAGTGGTAATCAAGTGGCATTACCGCAATTTCAAAAAGTGCTTCAAGGACAGCTTAAGAAAGCGGAAAAAGACACCAATTTATTACTTTGCTTAGCCTATGTCGCCAAATTATCAGGCGATTATGAGTTGGCAGCGAAAGTCTTTAGAGAAGCATTGTCTACGCACAATATTAAACAGCACTGGCTTGCAGCAGCAGAGTGTTATGCTCATCAAGGCGACAGCCAAGCAGCCTTGGCGCTATATCAGCAATATAGTTAGCTGAAGATTTATAAGGGTGCCTGCACCCTTTTTTATTGTAATTGGCATACAAACAACCTCACAGTCGGACGTATGTCCTAACAGTCCCTTGATTTTATGGCTAAACTACGTAGAATCCGCGCAATTTTTATTTTCAAGGCCTGACATATGATAGATAAATCACTTCCTTTACTCGATTTACACCGCCACCTCGACGGAAATGTACGTTCGGAAACGATTTTAGACTTGGGCCAACAGTTTAATATGCAATTACCTGCAACAAACGTTGAGCAATTGCGCCCTTACGTTCAAATAATCGATAACGAACCTGATCTAATTGGCTTTTTGCAAAAGTTAGACTGGGGTGTAAAAGTGCTCGGTGATTATGATGCGTGTTATCGCATCGCTTATGAGAATATCGAAGATGCGTTTGTGCAAGGTCTCGACTATGTTGAGCTTAGATTTAGCCCATACTATATGGCACATACTCATAAACTCGATGTAGCGGATGTTGTTGCCGCTGTGATTGATGGTGTAACGGATGGATGCAAAAAGTTTGCTGTTAAAGCAAAGCTCATTGGTATTTTGTCACGCACTTATGGGGTTGATGCTTGTCAGGTTGAATTAAACGGCCTGCTTGCCCATAAATCACATTTAGTCGCGCTAGATTTAGCGGGTGATGAGTTGGGCTTCCCCGGGGATTTATTTGAATCACACTTTAAAGCTGCACGTGATGCTGGGCTGCAAATTACGGCGCACGCTGGCGAAGCGGCTGGTAGTGAAAGTATTTGGCATGCAATTAAACATTTAGGTGCGACACGTATTGGTCATGGTGTGAAGGCGATTGAAGACGCGCAATTGATGGATTATTTAGCAAATAATCAAATCGGTATAGAGTCTTGCCTCACGAGTAATATTCAAACGAGTACAGTTGCCTCACTTGCAGTACACCCGCTTAAACAATTTTTGGAGCACAACATTCTAGCGTGTATTAACACAGATGATCCGGGTGTGAGTAATATTGAAATTCGCCACGAGTATGAAGTAGCCGCTCCTTTAGCAGGTTTAACCCATCATCACACTAAATTGTCACAAGAAAATGCGCTCAAAATGGCGTTTATGAGCGACAGCGAACGAAAAGAGTTACTTAAAAGCTAACACTTTATAGTTTTAAAAAATGCGCCATTTGGCGCGTTTTTTATATTACTTACAACGCATTACTATTTATGAGTAAATTTAATTTAATGTCATTTAACTTAGAAAATTTCTATTTTTACCACTAACTAAAAATTTTATAGGATTTAGTTTAGTGACTCTCGCCATTATGTGGGCAACAGATAGAAGGATGTTCACATGAAAGCAAATCAAACTCTTTTACTTATTCTAACCGCTCTTGCTAGTGGCAAGATATACGCGGGAGGGCCTATTGAACCTGTTATGGTAACGATACCTGCAGGTTCATTCGAAATGGGCTCGGATGCAAACCCCGCATCTCAACCAGTTCACACTGTTACTTTGCCTGAGTTTAGCATCGGGAAATATGAAGTGACGGTAAGTGAATTCCGCCGTTTTGCAGAGGCAACCAATTATAAATTACCTGAAGAATGTCGCAGTGAATTGAACGGCTGGTTTCGACCTACCAGTAAAGGCAACTGGGAAAATAATGGTGTGAACCAAAGCGAATACCAGCCGGTTGTATGTATCAATTGGAATGCGGCAGATGCCTATGTGAAATGGTTGGCAAAAGAAACAGGAAAACCGTATCGCCTGCCAAGTGAAGCGGAGTGGGAATATGCCGCGCGAGCAGGCACAACAACTGACTATTTTTTTGGCGATGATCCGGACCGTACACAAGTGTGTGAATACGCGAATACCGCAGACTTAACCGGTGAAAATATTTTACAACGTGATAGTAATACAAGTTATTACAACTGGTCGACCGGTATGGTTAACTGTGTAGATGGTTCAGCGTATGCAAGTATTGTTGGCATGTATAAACCAAATCAGTTTGGTTTACACGATGTGGTCAGCAACGTGCTTGAGTTTTTAGCTGACTGTTATGTCGACGGTTATGACGGCGCACCGACCGATGGTTCTGCACGTCAACAAGAAAACTGTGAGCGACGTGCCACTCGCGGCGGTAGCTGGCATTGGAACAATTGGCCATTAGCCCAGCGTGGGCGTATCCCAGTAGACTTTGCTGGAGGCGTAGATGGCTTTCGTATTGCGCTCGATGGTAAAGCGCCTAAACAAGCGAAAAGTACCAAGCGCTTTGCAGCCAACTTAAAGTTTGCTCAGCAACAAGAACAAAAACGTCGTGACTATATGCCAGAATTCCCTGGCAAGCTTGAGAATGTCAAACTGAAACAAGATGGCAATATGGTGACACTTACTTGGGATAAAAGCGCTGAAGACGAAATTGAAGGATATCGTGTATATCGCAATTCTGTAGCGGGTGGTATGTATAAGTTATTGGCGACAAATTTAACTGAGACTCAATATATTGATGTACATGAATCTAATATGCGCTACGACTACTCAGTCGTCGCTGTGCGCCGACATATGCAAGGCCCGTACAGTGAGGCGGTAACAACTCAAGCAGGCTGGGCCAAATTACCTGGACGTATCGAAGCGCAGTGGGCATCGAGTCACAGTGGTACCTCGTTGACTCGTACGTCAGATGAAAACGGTGACTATAACTTTACAGGTCCGGGTGGTATATCAGATACAGCGACATTGGAATATCAAGTTGAGGTGCCAAAATCAGGTGAATATCAATTGCAATATCGTGTTGCTACGCCACGTGATACAAAAGGATTTGAAATTCATGTGAATGGCAAAAAATTAAGCACTAACCCTGTTGCAAAAACAGGTGGTTACCATGAATGGGCAACGCAAGGCGGTGAAAAAGTGCATCTCAAAAAAGGGCGCAATGTTCTTAAAATAAACTCGCTTGATAACAACTGGAAACTAAACTGGCTATCACTGAAACAGTAACAAATTGAACCCAACTCGAGGTCGCGTTTGCGGCCTTTTTTTGTTTTTAGGTTGCGAAATTGTTGAACTAATTATGTATTTCATACTCTCACTATGAGTTCAATGTTGAGATAGCTGAGGTGTGTGTGAAAGCGTTGAAGTATAGTGCTTTTTTCCTGTCGCTGGTGGTTCTTGCGGTGATTCTGTATGAAACATATCGGGTTCAGTTGGCACAAAGCCGCACGCCTTTTGTGAAATCAATTTACTTAGAAACCTACTCAAAAAGTGGCTTTAGTGACGCGCAAATTGACGCTCTATTAAAAATCGAAGATCCCAACTTTTTTACCCATCAGGGCATTGACTTTACGACGCCAGGAGCCGGTTTCACAACGATTACCCAAGGCTTAGCAAAGTTTATGTATTTCGAAAAGTTCGAACCAGGATTTGCCAAGCTGGAACAAACGTTAATAGCTCGATTTGTTTTAAACCGCTATTTTTCAAAGCAAGAGCAGTTAACTATCTTATTTAACTACGCGTATTTAGGGCACGTAAATGGTAAGGGAGTACGCGGTTTTGAAGCGGCGGCACAAGTCTATTTTAAGCGTCAGTTTGATGAGTTGAATTTCGAACAATATTTGGCGTTAGTCGCTATGTTGATTTCACCGAATAGCTTGAGTGTGAGCCAATTTCCAAAACAAAATGCGCACCGAGTAGCTCGTATAAAAGAAGTTTTGGCTGGCACGTATGTGCCAACCAGTTTAACCGATGTGTATTATTAACGCGGTGACAGTGAAATTATTTTACTTTCATTGGCGTTACGATCATTAATCGTTAAGTAGATTTCGCCATTGGGGGCGGTGACAACATCGCGAATACGGCCGAGACCTTTTAGAATAATCTCATCTTCTACTACTTTTCCATTTTCGATGCGCAGGCGGTGTAGTTGCTTTTTAGCTAAGCTACCAACAAATAAATCGCCTTGCCATTTGCTAAATAAACTTGCGTTATAAAAGTTCATACCGGCGACCGCAATTGACGGTGTCCAGTGATGTACCGGGTTTTGCATACCCGGAAGTTCAGTATGTGGTGTGATTGGGGTGCCATTGTAATTCATGCCAAAGGTCACTTTTGGCCAGCCGTAGTTTATGCCTTTTTCTATTTTATTCAGCTCATCACCACCGCGCGGTCCGTGTTCTGTTGACCATAACTCATTTGTCGTTGGGTTAATTGCCAAGCCTTGAGGATTTCGGTTGCCATAGCTCCAAATGGTTTGTTGAGCACCTTCTTGCGAATAAAACGGATTGTCTTTTGGAATGCGACCATCTTTAAATATACGGTGGATTTTACCGTTTTGCGTGGCGATACTTTGGGCATCGTCTTGGTGGCCTTCATCGCCATTTGAAAAGAATAAATAGTCGCCTTGAATCGCAAAGCGAGAACCAAAGTGCCAGCCTCTATTTTTACGATTTTTCGTTTTGGCCTCGAATAACGTTTGTTGTTCTTGCCAAGTATTGTTTTTAATTTTGCCGCGCACGATTTTAGTGTAAGCAATGTCGCCACTTTGGGTATCATCTGCCATGCTGTACGATAGATAAATCCACCCATTTTTTGCATAGTCGGGGTCCGGGTATACATCGAGTAAACCGCCTTGGCGTTTATGCCACACTTCGGGTATGCCTTTTACTTGTTGCTTTTTGCCTGACTTATCCATATGCCACAGTTGCCCTTCACGCAAAGTGTAGAGCAAACTGTTATCAGGTAAAAAATCGAGTGCCCAAATAATACCATTGGCAGAGGTGATTTCTTTCGTCGTTACAGCGTGATAGCGAGAGTTAAACTGTTGACCAAGTTGTGATTCTGGTTGTGGTTTTGCTTTTGCAGCGGCTTCGCGAATGTACACAACCAAGGTGCGAATTTGCTCTTCTGATAAACTTGCCGCAAACGCTGGCATACCAGCTTTTTCGATACCGTTTGCAATCGCACTCGCTAATGCTTTGTCACTACCGTCGGTAATCCACTGATTGTCTAGTAATGAGCTAGCCATACCGCCGGTAAGTTCTTGACCATGGCACGAGGCGCAGGTGGATTTAAAAACGTGTTCAACTTTTTCATTTTGTGCAATGGCACTTTGGCTGCACAGCAAGCTAACTATAAGTAGCGCTAATTTATTCATTTTTTGATACATAATATTTTATCGCACAAGATCGGTTTGGTGACGGTTTCAGTATAATGAGCGTAATTAGTTATTTCCGTCAAGATGCGATAAAAGGTTTATTTTGTGCGAAGTTTGTATCCAATACCGTTATTTTCTTTAATATTTGGCTTTCACTTTAATGTAAGTGCCGAACAAAATGCCCGTGCACAACACAACAGTAGCGTTGAAGTTGAGACCATAGTGACGACAGCCAATCGTGGCAAAACGAACCATTTGGATTTGGTTGGTAACACCAGCCAAATTGATCAACGAGCACTTGAAAAAGTAAATGCGGAGCATATGTCGAGTATTTTAAAGTTGGCGTCAGGTGCTTGGTTGAGCCGAGGTAACGGACAAGAGTCACTGTTAGCATTGCGTTCGCCAGTATTAACCGGCGCTGGTTCGTGTGCTGAATTTTTGACCTTAGAGAATGGTATAGCGCTGCGCGCACCGGGATTTTGTAATGTAAACCAGCTGTTTGATAGTCACTTTGAACTGGCATCAGGTGTTGAAGTCGTGAAAGGCGCAAATTCAGCGCGTTATGGTTCTAATGCGATTCATGGGCTTGTTAATGTGATTAGTGCGCAACTAAATGGCCCTAACAAGTTGAGCTTAGACGTTGGTAATGATGCTTATTTTCGAGTCAATGGCGTTTATAACGTGACAGGTGAAGAAGTTGATTTTGGTGTTGCCACTACATTGACTTCTGATGGCGGATTTCAACATAGTTCAGGGTATCAGCAGCAAAAAGTATCGCTTGCTGCGGCACATGATTTTAAGTCATGGCAAACAACCCATAGATTGACAGTAACCCAACTTGATCAAGAAACAGCTGGTTATCTTCAGCGCGGTAAAAACGCTTACAAAGATAAATCTTTGCTACGCATCAATGATTTTCCTGATGCATATCGCAACAGTGTTTCCGTGCGCTACAGCATGACAAATGATTGGCAGGAAGAGAGTGTTGCATGGCAAATTGTGCCGTATTTACGTTATACCGACATGGATTTTTTGATGCACTTCCTGCCTGGTACGCCAGTTGAGGAAAATGGTCATCACAGCATCGGTTTGCAAATTAGCCGTATTGAGCAAATACTCTCATCAACGCGACTAAAATTTGGGGTTGACGTTGATTTTAGCGATGGCTATCTCACTCAGTTTCAAGCGTCGGATACAGAGTCTAGCTCGGCCTTTTTACGCGCAGTGTTGCCACGGGGTGCGCACTATGATTACGATGTGAAATCTCGCAATTTAGCTCTATATACACAAGTTGATCATCAACTGACAGATGACAGTACAATCGTTGCTATCGCCCGTTTTGATAATGTGCAGTATGACTATCGCAATAACTTAAGTGTTGGCAATTTAAAATCAGACGGCACTGAATGTGGCTTTGGGGGCTGTCGTTATACTCGCCCGGAAAGTCAAAAAAATGATTTTTCAAATGTAAGTTTCTCACTTGGCTATATTCATCAACTCGATGAATCGGCGAGGCTGTTTATCAAGTATGACGATAGTTTCCGCGCTCCACATACTGCTGAACTGTATCGTTTACAAAATGGTCAACTAACGAGTGATGTTAAAAGTGTGAAAGCTGCGGCACACGAAATCGGGTTGCGCTTTGATTTACAAAATGTGTTTGCTGAAGTAAGTCTTTATCGATTGAAAAAGAGCGACGGTATATATCAAGATGCTAACCGACAATATTTAAATGGTTTAGATACCTTGCATCGTGGGGTGGAATTTGATGTTAATTGGCGTTTAAACAAAGATTTGATGGCGCGTTTAAATACCAGTGTTGCCACACATCGCTATTTGAACAATCCGCTAAATGGTAAATTATTAAAAGGAAACGATGTAGACACGGCACCTAAATTGATGAGCAATCTCATTTTTGATTGGCAAGTAGTGAATGATATTGGTGTTCAATTGCAGTTTAACTATCTTGATGACTACTTTTTAGATGCGGAAAATGAGCATATATATAGTGGCCACACCATTGTTGACCTAAGTGCTGAGTGGCAATTAGATACACGCACAGCTGTGTCAGTTAAGATCAATAATGTATTGGATACGCGTTATGCTGAGCGCGCTGATTATGCATTTGGAAACTATCGTTATTTTGTTGGTGAACCGACTAATATTAACGCGAGTTTAAGATATCAATTCTAGCCTTTTGGGTGGTTTGCATCGGCCTATATGGCAGGATGCAAACCGAATTTGTTATTTTGAAGCGACATAACCTTGGTATGCAGGGATCATCACCGCTGCGAGAATACCCAGTATCATCACCATAAAGATAATGAACCCGACAATCGACCATCGGCGTTGTACTTTTTGAAAATGCTCAACACTTTCCCACTTTTTATTTTGCCAAGCCCATTGCTTGCCTTTAACGCCAAGTACAATCGCCATAATAAAGCCAATATAAGGGATCAAGGCAATTAGACCAATCCATGTGCGATTGCCGAGTGCCCAAATCCAACTAAGTACAAAAGCACCCCAACTCCAACCGGTGACGCCTTCGGGGATTGGGTGTCCTTTTCCTAAGCCAGATGTATTTGAACTGACGGATAAATCTGCTTCGGGTGCTGAATAGTTATTTTCCATTTTTTTTCCTTGTAGTGTTCACTTGGTTTGAATTCGGTTTTTTCAATTTGATATTTACGCGGCAAGCATGAATGTGCTGAAAGCATTATTTACATACGACCTTTACCCTGTCCCACGGCAAGCCTACAGGCCTAATTTGCTATCTAGAGTAAGTGCAACTTGGTTGCCTTTAACATCGCGAGTGAAGCTGACTGCATGCGAACCAAGAGAGAGCGTTTTACCAAAGATAGCCGCATCGAGAACATTGACGTTAGGCAGTGTGATTTTTTGTTGCAAAGAGGTTTTCATCGTGGTGTCCATTTTGCTTTTTTGCCGACCATGGCTGAGATGGTTTGTAGATTAATCCAATGAATATTTCTAGTCAAATGAAAGTAAAGGACATTTTTTTAAAGATGGAGCTTTTTCTGGGTAAGGGCTAACTTTCAATTAGCCCGAGACGTGTTAATTCGTCTTGATTTCGAGTTTGCCAAGCGACACTCTTATTGTCGTCAATGTACTGGCGATAAAAATCGTGATTAATATTAGCATGATCAATGCCATATAAAATGAGTGCTGTATCTAAACTAATAAAACGTTGGTTCGCCATTTGCGCTAGTTCAAAGGTATAATGTGCTTTGTCAATCAAGGCTTGCGTATCACCTTCTTGTTGAGCGATTAGCGTATGTAAATAAGCATTGTGCACGTTATCGGTTGTCACTTGCGCAACGATTTGTTTGGCATCATATAAACGATTTTCTGCGATATAGTATTGCACTAGAGAGCGGCGACAGTTACGTGCAACCCAATAGTCTGGAGTTAACTTTGTAATTTCGAGCACTTGTTTATAGTGTGGCTCTTTGGCTGCTGGCGTTTCGGCAAAGATAGCGTAGTGAAAAGGAATTTTTGCATAGTGATAATCAGGCAAGTTATAACTGCGCATTTTACTTTCAGCAAGTTGCAAGTAACTGTATTTATCTTGTTGTTGCTTGTGTTTATGAGCCATGACCGATAGATAAGTTAACGACTCAATTTCTTGTGCAATATTTTGCGCTTGTCGGTTGAGCTCTGACGATGTTAATAGACTCTGCTTCAGAGTGTCATAATCATTAGCTTGATGATCGAGCCAAGATTTCGCATAAAGTGCGTTGGCATGACCTTCTAAATCATTGATTGATTCGAAATGGGTAATTGCGGTCATTAATTTTTCTTGGCTCAACTCGTAAAGCTCTTTTTCAGATAAAATTCTACTTTGTAATAAAAAGGCTTTTCCTTGATAATCAATACGATTTTGCTGATTTGAAAGTGTCGCTAGTTTATCAGCCATGACCATAGCTTTATCGAGTTCGCGATGATTTATATAAGCGCGCGTGAGCTGATCGAGTAAAATTAAATCGTTGGGCGTTGTTGCATGGGCAAGCGACAGACTTGCCAGCATGTGCTCTGGCGCAAGGCGTTTATTTACGTAATCAAATATCGTTGGTTGTGATAAGTGGGTGATCAGCTGGTGGGTTAGCTCGGCTTTTGTCGTCCCGCTAAGCTGTCCGCTCCAGTCACCGTGAGGGCCTTTAAGAATAAAGCGAGCGAAGTAAGTGCCTTGATGCATTCTTACTGTACCATTTAAAACAATAGGGTGCGTTTTAGCAAGATCTTGATAAGCGAGCGTTGAGGTTGCAGCAAACGTTGCACTATCAAGGTTAGGTAAAAGCGTAAAATCAATTTTTTCATTGTCAGATAAATTGATCGTTGTTTCGTTTAGTTGACCGGCGAAATTGATATAAGCCACTTTGTGTTGTTGCTGCGTTTCAATTTGACCAGGCTGTTCACCACTAAAGCCAAGAAAGCCCGAAATAACAATGAACATGCCGGCGAGCGCGATATATTTCCAATAGTTGTGCTGCTTTTTTACTGGAACAGATGATTCAGCAGTTGTCTGTACCGTTGGTTGATTGCAAATTGAAATGTCTAATTGCCACTGGTAGCCGCGTTTTGGGAATGTTTTAATTGCGTCATTGCCAAACAAATTGCGTAAGTGGCTGATATTTTGAAAAACGGCCTGCTCTGATACGACCTTACCTTTCCACACGGCGTCAAGAATCGCTTCTTTGCTAAGTACTTCGTCACGGCGATCTAGTAGCAAAGCAAGTAGCTTACCCTCATTGTGGCGGATATCAATGTCTTTGCCTTGTCGCTGCAAGGTTAAGCTGGTTGAATCAAACGTGTAGTCGAGAAACTGGTAGTACATTGTCGTGTTAACTGTTATCTAAGGCGGTTAAATATTACCTGAACTCGGCGAAATCACCACGCTTTTTTCATGCTACTAGCAGTCGCCACCACCACCACCGTCATCACAGTTACTGGAGTTGTGGCTTGAGCCAAGGCTTGCTCCTACCGACGTATCGTAACGTCCACTCGATTTAGCTCGTGAGGCGACTAATGCAAGAAACGACAATGCCAGTGTTGCAATAGCTGGTTTCCAGTTCTCTGACGTCACACCGTAGTAGATCGCGTAAGCTGCGATTGCGATGGCGATTATTCGAATCCAATTTCGCATTGTGTCATTTCCTTTTAAATGCTGTTTAACTCTTACTATAGCAAATTCGTTTCGCTTTCATCATTGTTCTTTGTAACAAGCTTTTACCCGCGCGACATAATGGTCTAGGCAATGCGTTGCTGATGTTGTAAACACGTCGTTTGTTGCTTCAAGTGACAAAATGCGGTCGAGTCGAAATTCTCGGTAGTCTTGACGTAGCTGACAGTGTGCAATCAAAGTCCACTTTCCACCCCAATAAACGAGTCCAAGAGGTTCGATGATCCGTTGACTAACCGCGTCTTTAGCATCTTGGTAATGTAATCGTAAGCAAGTCGATTGATTGATGCCATGACGAATGAGTTTATTGTATGCTTGGTGATCAGCCGTATGACTCCAGCCCGATACCAAATAAGGTAGGTTATCGATACGCTGTTTTAATTGCTGCGGCAGTACCGCCTCTATTTTTGCAATAGCGGCATGCGCATCTGCTGCTAATTCAGGATCTGTCCACGCGCCAACCATACGGCTACCCAACAGCAAAGCTTGCAACTCAGCGAGGGTGAACATCATCGGTGGTAAGTCACATTGTGCGATTAGATAGCCAATACCTGCTTCGCCGTCGATTGGAACACCTGCACTTTGCAGGTGTTGAATATCGCGATAAATCGTGCGCTCAGAGACTGCCAACTTGACCGCCAATTGTTTGGCTGTAATCGCATAGCGACGGCCTTTTAGTATGTTGACCAGTTGAAATAATCGTTCTGATTTATGCACATAAACCTCTGACGTTATGCATTACACGGTGTTTGAGCGATGACGTTGTAATGCTCAAGTATCACACTTTGTTTGTCAATCAGTGTTGCAAATTGTTGGCAAATTTCATTTTCAAAAAACTCTTTTTGAATTCGTTCGGCATCCTCCATCGTCTCAAAATACACGATATCGACGTAAATTTTTTCTTCTTTTTGCTTTGCCAAGGAACGATAAATTACGCCACTTTGACTGTCGATATAACTTTGAAATGCAATGTTGGCCGCAGCAAAGTCGCACTCAGTTACATGGTCTGCGAGTTTAAAATTAACAATTTCAATTACATTATTTGTCATCTTGTTTCTCCCGTTAAATGATGAAACAAGTAAACCATAAGTGATTGTCAGTGAGTGTCAGTAGGGTTTAAGTGAAACTAAAGCAGCCCGCAATGCGGGCAGTTAGTGTAATGATAAATCAATTATATAATTTAGCTATGGCAACTGTTGTAAGCTGAAGCGAGGGCGTTGACTACATGAGTGCGATTAATTATCCCGATCACCTTTTTATCTTTGTTTAGTACTGGGTAGTTTTTCGGTCTTGCAGTGAGCATCTTATTGGCAAGATCAATAAGAGACTCGTGTTCAGCTACAGAGACGGTTTGATGGCTCATAATGTCGCTTACAATAAGCGGGGCATCACAGTAATAACTTGCTTCAAGCATAGGTTTGAGTAGTTCATGTTCAGAAATATAACCGATAGCGTGATTTTGTTGATTGAGTACCGGCGCGCCGATTAAGTTGTGTTGTTGCAATAGTTGTATTGCGGTACTCACTTCTGTTTCTGCAGTAATGTGAGGTAGTTGGACTTGCATGTGGTCTTTAACAATAAGTTCAATCATGGTGGATTCTCCTGTATGGCTTAAATCCAGTATGAAAGAAATTAATTAAACAATAAAATGGATTATTTAGCTTTCATTAATCGCTTTTGTCGTTTGATTGTGTGAGTGACTAGTCGCAGCTTGCTTTTATATCTGTGAAAACCCGTGGCTCACTGATATAGCGAGGCGTGTCATTATTGATCGTTAGAATATTATTATCGATAGCTGGGTAAACCTTGCCTAACCAATCGTAGCGGTCGATTAATGAAAGTGAATAAAAGCCAAATGTCTTCGTGCACTTAAAATAAACATAGTGATAAGCTTTTGAGTTTTTCGTTGCCGCAACATTTTGTACATAGAATGTATTGTCGCCAACGCGATGCTCAAAGGTCGTCATTGGCGGGGCACCGAATAATAGATTCATGACTATGATATACGGCAAGACGGTGATTTGTGTAATAAAGCCAATATAAATGGCGACTTTGGCAGCTTGCTGCTGCCACCTAGTTGGCAATAATTGAGTAACGTGCTTGCGAACTTGAAAAAATAATATAAAGCCAATTATCACCATGATGACTTTTACATAGCGATATGACTCTGCTAGTTCTAACATAGCCGCAGGGCTTTGCCATTGTATGCCGTAAAACGGTTGCGCAAATAGGCCGTCAAAAAACGCAAGTAAAATCAGTACGAGTGACCAACGAAGTTTATTTTTATTGTTCGTATTTTGCATTTAGGTGACAGACTACTTTTCTCTTTCTGTATTTATAACTTATTTCGTTAAAAAAGCCTATGGCTCGGAAAAAAAATAACTAATAAAACAAAACTTTAACCAATTTAGTTACTTACTTAATTGATATTGCTTTGGACTGATCGAAAAGTGCTGTTTAAAGCGACGGCTAAAATGGCTTGGATCGCTAAAACCACATTCGTAACTAATTTGTGTAATATGGCCGCCATTTTTTATTTGTTGCGCTGCCCAAGCGAGCCTCTGTTGCAAAATATATGCTTGTGGCGTGCATGCTAGGTGTTTTTTAAACTCGCCATAGAGTTTGCTACGGCCCATACAAGCAATTTTACACAATGACTCGATATCCATCGGTTGTGTGACATTACTCTTGATGTAATCGACAACAGCATGAAGTCCTGTTTTACACGGATCAGTGACAGCTTGCTGCAAAATTTTACGCGCATTTTGGTCGCGTAGCATGCGCACTATTAGCTCAGTGATACCAAGGTTTATAAACAGGGCGCGGTCGTCTTGGTTTTCACTAAATGCACTGATTAAACGTCGGTATAAAGACTGAGTTGGCGCATTATGGTTGAGTTGAAAAGTAGGTTTCAATCGCGTTTCTGTTGCGACTTCTTGTAAATTCATCGTTTCAGCAATTTGATTGATTTTTCGGTGGTCTATTTCTAAGGTCAGGCAACTCGTTGGCGTTTTCAGGTTTGCTTCTGGGAAGTCGATTTTTACTTGTTCGCCCGCGCCTATAATAAAGCTCTGCCCAGGAATAAAGTCTTTGCCGGAAGTTAAGCTTTTGTGATGCATGATCTTTTTGCCACTAAACATAGCGCAAAACATTGGCTCTTGTGCGTGAAAAGGGATTTGTTGTGCCTGCTGATAGGTATCATAGATACACAATTGAACATCGTCGCTGTTAAATTCGGTTTTGTTGTCGATTAAGGTCTTAATATTATTTCTATGTTCTAGTCCGCTCATCGCTTTCTCCCTTTTATAACGCTTTATTTTATATCGTTAACCTCGAAATAATGGTCAATACGCACTTGTTATTTTTAGACCAGCATGGATGAAAAGCGTACTGTGAGTCAAGTTTTTCGGATTGACAGTCAAGTATTTTATCGCGGTGCGCACTAGGCTAGCTAAGGAGCACACACAAAGGAAAATAATAATGATATATGCAAACCCTGGACAACCGAATTCAGTTGTTAATTTTAATGCGCAGTATGAAAACTTTATTGGTGGTAAATGGCAAGGGCCAGTAGATGGTCAATACTTTGATAACACCACGCCGGTCACCGGTGAACTGATTTGTCGTATTCCTCGTTCAAACCATAAAGATATCGAACTTGCCCTCGATGCGGCACACAGCGCAAAAAACGCGTGGGCAAAAACATCCGTGACAGAGCGCAGTAATTTATTGCTTAAAATTGCAGATCGCATCGAACAAAATTTAGAAATGCTGGCGATTGCGGAGACTTGGGATAATGGCAAAGCAGTACGAGAAACGCTTGCTGCTGATCTTCCTTTATGTGTTGACCATTTTCGATATTATGCCGGGTGTATTCGCGCTCAAGAAGGTTCAATTGGTGAAATTGATGAAGGTACCGTTGCGTATCATTTTCATGAACCGTTGGGCGTTGTTGGACAAATTATTCCGTGGAATTTTCCACTCTTAATGGCAGCATGGAAGCTCGCACCCGCTCTCGCTGCAGGTAATTGCATTGTATTAAAACCTGCAGAGCAGACTCCAGTTTCTATTTTGAAGCTCGTTGAGGTGATAGAGGATCTATTACCTGCCGGTGTATTAAACATTGTCAACGGTTTCGGCAATGAAGCGGGGCAGGCATTAGCGACAAGCACCCGTATTGCAAAAATTGCCTTTACTGGATCAACGCCTGTCGGCTCCCATATTTTGAAATGTGCGGCTGAAAATATCATTCCGTCAACAGTTGAGTTAGGTGGTAAATCTCCAAATATTTATTTTGCCGATGTAATGGCGCAGGATGAAGAATACATCAGCAAATGTGTTGAAGGTGCCGTACTCGCGTTTTTTAATCAGGGTGAAGTGTGTACCTGTCCTTCACGGTTGCTAGTGCAAGAATCTATTTATGACGAGTTTATTAGTCGTGTTATCGATCGTATTAATCAAATCAAGCGCGGTAACCCGCTTGATACAGACACTATGGTTGGCGCACAGGCATCGCAGCAGCAATACGATAAAATATTAGGCTATCTTGATATTGGCAAACAAGAAGGTGCGCAAGTATTGATAGGTGGTGAAGCCGAAAAAATCGATGATGCACTCGGTGGCGGCTATTATGTACAGCCTACTTTGTTTAAAGGTCACAATAAAATGCGTGTATTCCGTGAGGAGATTTTTGGCCCAGTTGTTAGTGTGACAACGTTTAAAGACGAAGCAGAAGCACTTGAGATCGCAAATGATACCGAATTCGGCTTAGGGGCGGGCCTCTGGACAAAAGATATGAACTTAGCCTATCGCATGGGGCGTGGTATCGAAGCGGGACGAGTGTGGACCAATTGCTATCATCACTACCCTGCGCATGCAGCATTTGGCGGCTATAAGAAATCAGGTGTTGGTCGTGAGACACATAAAATGATGCTAGAGCATTATCAAAACACCAAAAATTTATTAGTAAGCTATAGTGATAGCCCACTTGGTTTCTTTTAATTAAACTGCCAAGGCCACTAAAATTTAGTGGCCTTGGTATCGTTAAGATTTGATTCTGGCAAGTAAATCAGCCATTTCCTGATGCCATTGCTCGTTTATGCCGTCTTCATCCCAGAGTTCTAAAAGCTCTGAATCGTCGCTAAGGATCTTCGCAATGGCTTTTTCTGCAGCCTCAATTAAGTTACTCGTTGGTTTAATTCCCGAAGTCTTAACCCACTGATCGAGTTCATCAGAATAACTAATCGTGTCGCCCCAAGTTCCCTTTAAGCCAGCGACAAGTTCACATGCAGCCAACGCTTCGCACGCATCATCTGAATCAATATATTCGTTTGAATTGGCGATAACGTTAATCGTACGGCTAATATGCTCGATATTTGGGTTGTCTGAAAAATCGTCTGCCCAATCGCATGCTGTGTCATTTCCAAATGCATCTTCAGCCCATGCTCCCATTGTCTTACTCCTTTTTTTTGCAGATTATTTATTTAGAATGAGTTGGTTAGATGTTTTTGGCACATCAAAAATGGACGTAAACTCGGTTTATGCTGTTAGCTACGTCGTGTCTGTGTTAGAGCAGGGTATCGCAGTAGCTGACCTTTAATGTGCTGTCATAGAAGTTAATTTGGTTATATTACAATTTAACTATGTCTATAAAACACGAACCCTTGGGATTTAATCAAGCTCATCCATGCACTTTTTACATAGCTCGATATAGTCGTGAAGGGTGTTTTTAGACCAGAGCTGACGAAACTCAGCGCTCGATTGCAAAATAAAGTTGTTAAACTCTTCAAAATCGTGATTTGTGTGGTTTTCAATGTAGTGCTTAAATGCGGCTTGCACCGTTTTGTGGCCTAAGGTTGAATCTCGTATTACAGCTTCACAGCTTTCAATAAGTAACCCGGTGTTACGCATTAAACTGACTTTGGGCGAGCCTAAGCGGTGAATTTTGCTATATCGGTCGCGTAACGTTTGTTGTTCTTCTTTTGCCAGCTCGATCACCACTTCAGTGAGGTAACGGGTTTCTCGATTGACGCCGTCTAATTGTGCACTTAAACGCTGCGCTGTACGGCGATGATTTTCGCCGCGCATGTAAAGAAAAATCATTATAAAAAGTGCGATGACAATGCCACCGACTATGGTAATCATCATATTTTTATTCTTCGTTATATTTAAAGCGAGTTAATTGAATATATTGCTTTTTATGAAAAAGATGATCGGTAATTAAGTTTACCGATCATCCATAGACTAGTCTAAATTAGTAGTAATTGCCACCGGATAATCACCCATCATTTTTACTTGGTCAAGCACCTGTACCATGACATTGTGTTGAGAGTCAGCGGCCGCAGAAAGATTAATATTAGTGATATCAAATTCAGCACTCAATCGTGCGATTGCTATACTCACTGCATCTTTTTGAGTTAGTCGACCTGCAACATAAATTTGATTGGTGTCGTCGATATTTATATTGACCGATTGGCTGGTATTGACGCTGTTGGTACTATTTTTTGGTCTAAGAATGTCAATTAAGTCAGCTTTAACAAAGCTGGTGGTCACGATAAAGAAGATAAGTAATATAAATACGATGTCGAGCATTGGATTCATATCAACTTGGGCTTGCTGTGCGTTGCTGAGTTTTTTGAATGCTTGTTTCATTTTGTTTTATCCCTTTATTTTTATAAAAACTATTTTGAGCTAACACGCTCAAATTAAAGATAAAACACAGTTGTAGCGGTATTTTTAATCAACTGTAAACATTATTATTTTGTTACACTTTAGCAAAGAGTTTATGAAATATGGGTGAGCATAACGTTCACCCAAAGAGTGTTTATATAGAAGTTAACGCGAGTTTGATCATGGCATTGAACGAGGTTTCGCGGGCCTCGCTTGATGCATGTAAGTCTTTTTTTATGTGGTCTGAAACAGTTAAAATAGTTAGTGCATTGGCACCATATTCGGCTGCGGTGCCGTATAGCCCTGCTGCTTCCATCTCGACGCCAAGAATTTTCATTTGCTCCATTAAGTCAAACATTTCGGGTTGTGGTGTATAAAACAAATCCGACGAAAACACGTTGCCAATACGAATTGATTGCTGTAATTGCTGTGCTGCTAGCACTGTGTTGTTGAGCAGTTCATAATCAGCAATTGCAGCAAAATCATGATCTTTAAACCGCATGCGATTAGTTTTTGAATCAGTACATGCCCCCATTGCAACAATAATATCGTTTAACTCAATATCGTCGTGCACAGCGCCACAACTGCCAACGCGAATTAGGTTATTAACATGAAACTCTGTGATCAGTTCCTTGGCATACAATGAGCAGCTTGGAATGCCCATACCCGATCCCATAACAGAAACTCGTTTATCACCATAATAACCTGTAAAACCAAGCATATTGCGTACATTGGTAACTTGCTTTATATCGCTAAGAAATTGTTCTGCAATGTATTTAGCACGTAGTGGATCGCCGGGCATCAGTACCGTTTCGGCAAAATCCCCCGGTTTTGCATTAATATGTGCTGTTGTCATTAGTAATCTCCCGCAACCTGATTTGACGTGATATCAAGTTGTTTGAGAACGTCTGACAATAAGCCTGATGCGCCAAAACGGAAGTGTTGGGTGCTAAGCCATTTTTCGCCTAGGATTGCGTGGCATAGTTCTAGGTAGTCTTTTGCATCAGACACAGTACGAACACCTCCGGCAGCTTTAAAGCCAACGTTTGCACCGTGTTCTTTTATCACGTTAAGCATGATTTTTGCGGCACTTAGGGTTGCGTTAACGCTCACCTTGCCAGTACTTGTTTTGATAAAATCAGCTCCCGCTCGAATTGAGATATCGCTCGCAAGTTCAATAAGTTGCGCCGATTCGAGCTCACCACTTTCAATAATGACTTTAAGAGTAACCTTGTCACCACACGTTTTTTTGCAGGCACTGACAAGATCATAGCCAATTTGGCTATTGCCACCTTTTAATGCCTTGTACGGAAATACGACGTCAATTTCGTCTGCACCAAGTTCGACTGCACGCTGTGTTTCTTGTACTGCTTGAGCTATATCATCGTTACCGTGTGGAAAGTTGGTCACAGTTGCAACTTTGACACTATTGTTGTTCAGCGATGCTAATGTTTTTTTAGCAAGTGGGATAAATTGCGGATAAATACAGATTGCAGCTGTGTGTCCAACGCTGCAACTTGATTGTTGGCAAAGGGCAATGATATCCGCGTCAGTGTCAGTATCATTTAATGAGGTTAAGTCCATTAAGCCTAAACTGTATTGTGCGGCTTGCTGTATTGTTAAGGACATGCTTTTCTCCAAAATAATGAAAAGAATGATCCCAGAACCTTGAGGGGTAAAGCACACTCAAATTGTTCTAAGAACATGAGTGGACTTGGTTCCTTGAAGACTTGCGTTACGCAATTTAAATCCATTTATACCGAGTATGGCAGTGCAATGAAGTACTGCCAAGGTGTGCTATTTTAGCCTTACTTCGTCGCTGAGCGCCAGTTTATTATGTGGTTGGCATGATCTTGATCATACCAAGCAGGTACATATTTCCACGTTTTCGACAATTTTTTGCTAAGCTTTTGACAGACACTTTTAATTTAATAATTTATGAAGCTAACTAGGATAGTATGCGTGTTGATTCTTCTGCATAGTGCGCAGCTGCAAGGCGCAGCGCTTAAAGTATTAAGCAGTGAAGGCCCCCCTCATACAATTAAACACGCTCAACACAATGGCATTGATATTGATATGCTGAAGTGGACACTTAATTTACTGGGCCATCAAACAGAGTTGCATTTTGTTGGTTTAGGTCGCGCTGAAAAATTATTAAAATCGGGCGGCTTTGATGTGATGGTGCCGATTTTTATGGCGCAAGATAGTGAAAATTTTTATATCAGTGATCCGCTTGTTATGTATCGCCCTATGGTTTTTTCGCTGGTGAAAAACCAATTGTCACCACGTTCGATTAGTGATTTAAAAGGGCACTCTATTATCACGTTTCAAGGTGCGACGCGTTACTTTGGTGAACAGTTTGCTCAGCTATCACAATCGGAGCAATATCGAGAAGAAGCAGATATGAGCGTGATCGCCGACTTACTTGCTAAAGATCGCTATGATTACGCGGTACTTGATCGTTATATGTTTTACTATTTTTATCGTCAGTTTGACAAAACTCGGTCAATTTCACTATTTAACGAACATGCGTTAATAGCGCCGGTTTCGGCAAGTGCGGCGTTTAAAAGCGAGCAAATACGCGACCAAGTTAACGAGCTTATCGGTAATCAAGCGTATCAGAGGCAGTATAAAAAAACGGTCATCAAATATCTTGGTGATATTTATAGCTTAGATAAAAGCGCTGAACACAAGGAAACAGCGCTTTAGTTAGTAGGAAACTATTTTGGTTTATAACAACTTAGTTGGAATAAAATTTTGATTCTTTTTCGATACGGATATCCGGTTGACTCACCGAATAAATAGAAAATGATATCTCAGTGACTTTACGCTTTAAGTCATAACTATCTGCGCTTACCGTAACCGGGAATTGCAGCATTTCACCCGCTGGAATCGAGATCGACTTTGGTATCGATAAAGAATAAATATCTTCATTATTAAGTGTGACCGAGTAATTTAGCGTGCGCTGCGTTTTGTTGGTCACTCTAAACGTATACGTGTTCTCTACTAATCCTTCGTAATTTACGCGGTAAAGTGTATTCCTGTCGCGCAAAATAGATGCTTCAATTGGCACTCGCAATGCCATCCAAATCGCCATCACTACGAAAATCATGATAGTGAAAGTACCATAACCGACCAGTTTTAAACGAAACTTATCTGTTTTTTTGCCCTCGAGTTGGTGTTCGCTGGTATAACTGATTAAACCTTTGTCATAGCCGAATTTATCCATGGTTTGGTCGCAGGCGTCGATGCATGCACCACAATTAATACATTCATATTGCAGACCGTTGCGAATATCGATTCCTGCTGGGCAGACTTCAACACATAAATTACAATCGACGCAATCACCGAGCCCGAGTTGCGTGGGATCGTCTTTACGTTTGCGACGTCCGCGACTTTCACCTCGTTTTTCATCATAGGCGACAACTAAGGTGTCTTTGTCGAACATCACTGATTGAAAACGTGAATATGGGCACATGTAAATACACATTTTTTCACGTAAAAACCCAGCATTACCATAAGTACAGATAGCGAAAAGAAATACCCAAAAGCTTATTATCCCACTCCATTCGAGTGTAATAAGTTCGCCGTATAAAGTGCTAACCGGTACAAAGTAAGCCATAAAGCTAGTTGCAGTTAAAAATGAGATAAGTAGCCAGACACTGTGTTTAGCACACTTTTTTAGTAACTTGTCTTTACTCATTGATGACTTATCTAGTTTGATGCGCTGATTTCGCGAGCCTTCGATTTTTTCTTCAACCCAAATAAACATCATCATCCACACTGTTTGCGGGCAAGTGTAGCCACACCAGACACGGCCAAGCCAAGTTGTAATAAAAAATAATGCGAAAGCACCCGCCATAAAGATCCAAGCGAGTAGTGTGAAGTCTTGCGGAAATAATGTTACGTTGAAAATGCGAAACTGTTGGTTAGCGACATCAAGCAGAACTGCTTGTTGGCCATTGTAAGGAATAAAGGGAATAGCAATAAACACAAGCATTAAAATCCAACCGATGCGTTGGCGCAATTGTTGATAAATTCCTTTTTGCTGCCTCACATAAATAGGCCCTTCACTCTTGTAGGGCTTAATAATTAGATCTTCTTCTTTAATATCAAACTTCATAGTGGTCTCGACGGTAAACTTACTTAGTCTGATACATCAATTATCGAGCCACTTTTTATGTTTTTAATTTATTGATTTTTATAGCTTTATTTTTATCGCTCTTTAATTGAGCCGCGATATATCGCTGTTGCGCGATATATCGCGGTTTTATGGGCGTGTAATGTCGAGTTTTTTCATTTTTGAACGCAAGGTGCTTTCGGGCAAACCAAGTACTGCCGCTGCACCTAACTTGCCACCTATTTTATAGTTGCATTGCTCTAATACGTGTTCAATATAATTGCGCTCATGGTCGGCCAGAGTCATTAGCTTAGGCGTTTGCGATTCAAGTTGCTGACCAAACCCTTTTTCAATTTTAACCACCGCTGATTGGCTGAGAATAACTGCGCGTTCGAGCACATTTTGTAATTCACGAATATTGCCAGGCCAGTGGTATTTTGCGAGTTGTTTAAGACTGAGTTTACTGATACCTGAAACTTGCTTTTTGAGCTTTTTATTTAGGTCATTGATGATGCTATGACATAGTAGTGGCAGGTCATCAATGCGCTCTCTTAGAGCGGGCACCTGAAGCGGGAACACATTTAAGCGATAAAATAAATCCATGCGGAATTCACCTGATTCCACCATTTTTTGTAGATTGCGGTTGGTCGCCGCAATAATGCGGATATCAACTGAAATGGTTTGATTTCCGCCAACGCGCTCAAACTCTTTTTCTTGTAATACACGTAATAGCTTACTTTGTGCGGTGAGGCTAAGCTCAGCAACTTCATCCAAAAATAAGGTCCCGTTATCTGCGAGCTCAAAACGCCCTTTGCGACGTTCGGTGGCGCCGGTAAAGGCGCCTTTTTCGTGGCCAAATAGTTCACTTTCAAGCAAGCTTGGTGTGAATGCAGCGCAATTCACCTTCACCATGGTATTGTTATGACGTTCGCTAAGCTGATGTAGTGAGCGGGCAATCAGCTCTTTACCTGTGCCATTTTCTCCGAGAATAAGCACGTTGCTGTCGGTTTTACTAACTAAACTGATTTGTTCTAGTAATTTTAAAAATTGTGGGTTATTACCCACTAACCCTGATTCGCCCCAATTTGCGTCGAGTTCACTTTGTAAGTAGGAGTTTTCTTCTTGTAGTTGCTCGCTCAGTGCGCGTACCTGATCCAGTGCTTGTCGCAGTGCTTTATCGGTTTCATGTTGTTGGCTGACATCGCGAAAAACGGCAACCGCACCTATAATTTTGCCGTTTTTATAAACCGGTGTAGACGTGTATTCGACGGGGAAACTTGTACCATCTTTGCGCCAAAAGACTTCGTTATTAATTTGACGACTTCGGCCATCTTGCATGGTGGCGTAAATATTACATTCATGGGCAGGATAATGAGAGCCATCAGCATGACTGTGGTGATGATATTGATGGATTTTTTCGCCGAGTAACTGATCTGCGCTCCATCCTGTCATTCGTTCCGCTGCAGGGTTTATAAATACTGCTTTTCCTTCTAAATCAAAGCCATAAACACCTTCTCCAACGGCATTGAGCAAGAGTTCGGAGTTTGCTAATAAATTTTTTAATGAGTGCATGACCTAAACCACGAAATATCGAGGGTTTAATTGTGGCTTTTAAATGCACTAATTACCAGTTTTATATAGAAAATTTATATCAAAATGATTATTAAGAGCAGTAATGTGACAAGCGGCTTTATAAAATGATGACTGGGCTATGAGTGCCGCTGCGCTGAGCTACAATAGTGGCCACTAAAAAACCGCCAAGGAAGTCTTTGAATGAATTCAAACACGTTGATTTTAGTTAATAAAGTAGAAAAAGAATACGCTAAAGTTAAAGCCGTTAATAAATTGAGTTTTCGTGTCGAAAAAGGCGAAATATTCGCATTGCTGGGGCCTAACGGCGCGGGCAAGTCATCGTTAGTGCGTATGCTCGTTGGATTTACCCAGCCAGATAGTGGCACGATTAAAGTGCAACTTGATGGCAAACAATATGTCTCAATTCCTGCGCATCAGCTTGGTTATTTACCTGAAGACCGCGGTTTATATGGTGAAAAAACAGTAAAACAAAACCTTTCTTATTTTGCTAAATTGCATGGTGTCGATAAAAAACAATTTGAGTCGGAAATTACTTATTGGCTCGAGCGGTTCGACTTGTCAGAACGAGCAAATGATACGTTAAAGTCTTTATCAAAAGGAAATCAGCAGAAGGTTCAACTCATCTCTGCCGTGTTGCACCAGCCTGAAGTTGTTATTCTTGATGAACCATTTTCGGGGCTCGATCCTATCAACCAAGAAAAAGTGGTGCAATTTTTAGCTGAATTGAAAGAAAAAGGTATGACGGTGATCTTAAGCGCGCACCAAATGGCGATGGTTGAAAAGCTAGCAGACAAAATGTTGCTGATGAACCGAGGTGAGATTGTATTACAAGGTACCATCGCGCAAATCCGAGAACAAATCGGGGTAGGGGCAGAATTAAAAGTGAGCTATCAAGACCCCATTAGCGGTGAGCACGTCAAATCAAAGTTAACCGGTTACCAATACACGCTAATCAATGAATCGAGTCTAAGCCTTGATTTGGAGTCGAATCAGCAATTAAGTGCTGTTTTACAATTATTGCCGCATTTTGGCACGGTAGTGACTTTGGTTAGTCATCAAATGGATTTGCATCAACTGTATTTAAAAGCGCTCGCGCAACATAACCAATTAACAGCGCATACTAGTTCAATCGACTCAACAAAAATGGAAGTAACTTCATGAAAAAGGTAAATCAAACATGGCAAGTCGCTGCTTGGGAATTTATGCACTTTTTTAAATGGAAGCAGGAATTGTTGAGTAAACTTGTGATGCTGGTTATCGCCGGTGTCGTATTTTTTTGGAGTAGTAGCGACGAATTGACGCAATCACAATATAAAGTTGCAGTTGTTGGTGCGCCAGATCTTACAGTGCAAAATGATGACTTTGTGCTTTCTCATAGCCAATTATCAACTGAGCTACTCTTGAAAAAAGTCGCTCTGGGCGAGCTCGATGCGGTACTCGTTGCAACATCAAAATCATTACCGGCCGAATTTGTGTTACATACCCAAGGGAAAATGAGCTGGCAACAAACACTAATGGCGCAAATTAACGCGCACTATATGGCAGAAGTAACGGTTGAACTGGGTCTAAATGAGCAAAAATTATCGCTATTACAGCAACCTGTAATCTGGACGGCCGCGTATTTAGATGAAGCTGTAAAACAAGAAACGGGGACGTCAAGTAACACAGCAATTGGCGTCATGGTATTAATGTCAGTCGGTATTTTTGTATCGTTTGCGCAAATATTTGTCTCAATCACGGGCGAAAAACAGCAACGTGTTACGGAGCAGTTATATGCATGTATGAGTGCGCAAACTTGGATTGACGGCAAAATAATTGGTCAGGTGTTGTTGGCGTTGAAGGCAATGGCTTCGACATTGCTTTCAGTGGTGCTCGGTATTGCGTTTATGCAAGTCGTTATTGATGGCACCAGCTTAGATTTATCAATCGTTGACTTGTCGTTATTGCCTTGGCTTACACTTTTTGCGCTGCTTGGTTTATATCTTTCAACCGCCTTTATGGCTGCGATTGCTGCGGCTATCGACGATCCGAATCACAGTGGCAAAACGTCATTTATGATGTTGCCCCTACTACCTATGATGCTGGCATTCGTGTTGATGGATAGTCCGAGTGGTTTTGCGATGACGTTTTTAAGTTACTTTCCTCTCACCGCGTTTGCAGTGATGCCAGTTAAAATGGCGTTGGTTGATTTACCTATGTGGCAGCCGCTGTTGGCATTAGTCATCTCATTGTTGACCTGCTTTTATATCCGAACCGTGGCTGGTCGTTTATTTAAAATGGGCATGGTGACTTATGGCAAGGAGCCAAGCGTGAAACAAATGCTAAGCTGGGCAATACGTTAACGACTATTTATAAAAAGGGTTAGTTATTGGCTAACCCTTTTTATATTTTTCTATTCCACTTTAAAGCGACTAACTTGCGCTGCGAGTTCATGGCCCGCATTGGCTAATTGTGTTTGGCAACTAGCGATTTCACCGCTGCGCGCACTTTGTTCACTTGCGGCTAATTCGAGTTCATGTAATAACTGATCGAGTTCACTGCTTGTGGTCGCCTGCAAACCAACTTGATCTGTGATCAATGTATTGGCATCAACGCATTGACTGACTTGTGTTGAGATATCTGAAAACGAGCCGCTCAATTGTTCTGAGTGCGATTCAAAGTGCGTTAACTTTTGCTGCGCTAGTGTCATCATGCTGGATGCTTTTTCAGAACTTGCTTGTAACTGATTTATGATTTGTTGAATTTGGTTTGTTGAACTCTCACTGCGTGCAGCAAGTTGTCGAACTTCGTCTGCAACAACAGCAAAACCGCGACCATTTTCCCCGGCGCGCGCGGCTTCAATTGCGGCATTGAGTGCGAGTAAATTTGTTTGTTCGGCGACAGATTTTATGACGTCCAGTACTTCACTAATCCCTTCAGATTCCACTTTTAGTTGGGCAACAACTTCATTTGCTTCGCCAAATTGGCTTGCCAATTGATGCAATTCAGTTTTGTTTTCTGTGATGATTTCTTGTCCTCTGTTAGCCATTTCATCGGCAAAGTGAATTGCTTGCTGCGCGGACTCTGCTTGTTGTTTAATATTATTTGCCGATGATGCTAATTCGCTTACTGCGCTGACCGTCGTATGCATGGTGTTAAGCATCGACTGATTGGTGTGTTCTCCCTGTTTTGATAACCCTTCAACATAGCTAATTGATGTGTCGAGTTCTTGGGTAGAGTTTTTTATACTGGCAACCATACTATGTAAGTGCGAGATAATATCGTTAACCGCATGCGCAACTTTTGCGACTTCATCTTTGCCGTTAACTTGAATACGCTTAGTTAAATCGCCATTTCCTTTTGCTATTTGTTCAAGCGCGCATTGAACTTCAGTGAGCGGTTGACATAACTTTTTAGTAATGAGACCAACGATACCGCCTAATACAATGATTAATAAAACAGAAAATCCGATCACTTGATAAATAGATTGGTTGACTGGTTTCGCAATCACTTGTTGCGGAATTAATAGCCCGATGCGCCAATCGAGTTCAAAGTTAGCTTGGGGTATTGGCATGATGACAGCTTTGTGTTCTTCATTGTTAAACCGCAGTGTATGGAGTTGTTGCTGAGAGTTGGAAGCATTCAACATTTGACCAAATCCTTGATGCGCACTTTGTTGGTCTAGCTCAGCAAAGTCTTGATTGAGCTCTAAATGACTGCTTGCAGAGAAATGAATGATTCGATTTTCACCATCGATTAAAAAACCATAACCCTGATTTTGGTAATTGAGCGCGTCAACAAACTGACTCAAGCTCGGAATTAAAATATCGGCACCACCTACACCAATAAAACGACCTTGATATTGCACAGGGAAATTAATCGCCGCATAGTTTTTTTGATAACTTGGGTGGAGTTCAACCTTTGAAATAATAGTGTTTTGCGATGCTTTTACTGCTTCCCACCAAGGGCGACCGTATACTGAATAACCATCTGTATTGTATATACCGTTTTCGTAAAAATATTCTCCAGTTAACGCTGAACCAAAAAAAATGGAGAGTATTTCGGGATCTGCACTTGATTCAGCGCTAAGCGATTTGGTCAAGCTTGCGATTTGTTGCGCGGGTTCAGTGGCACTACGGCGTTCTGACAACCAGTTTAAAGTATTAGGGGCACGGAAAAGCGTATTGAGCGCACGTATTTTGGTACTAAAAAATTGTTCGACTTGCTGTGCGCTGGCTTGTAATTGTGTATTTATTTCTTGTTGGACTTGATTTGTACGCTGTTCTGCAAGGTAGTGAGTTAATACACTCGCTGAAATGACAAAGATGACCAAGATCGTCGCCGAAATCGCTAAAACTAATTTTTTGCTCATTGAAGTGATTGAACTGAATACACGCATACATTACATCTCGAGTTGTGGATATTGTATGCTATATTCTAAAATTTTAAATTGATAGCCTTAAATTCGGAACGATTTTAATTTATTGAGTTTTAAGCAATAAATTAATTTTTTTGTTGAATAAATAAGCCAAAAGTGCACTTTTGGGCTGTATTTTGTACAGGTTTGTTGCAAAAAGTTGGCCAGATTAAGTAGTCAAAAGCTGATTATTTGCGCTAAATCAAGATTTTTTTATGGTCACACTTGTTCTTTTTGTAAACTTGATTTAGGTCAATTATTAGCCGTTCAATAAGCGCATACTTTGTTGCAAGTTAAAAAATACAGCAAAGGGATTCCATCATGAGAAATGTACAAAAAACAGAAATTATCGTCTTGATTATTGCCGTTTTAGCGCTCGTTGTTGCTTTGGTTGGCCACCTTGCAGGGGCAAGTATCGCCAATTCAGATGCGTTTGGCATTATTGCTGCACCTGTGCCGCTTGTATTAGGTATTATTGCATTTGTGGCATACAAATATGCCGCTGCAAATGATAAAGACACCGGTCATTAATTTGTTATCTCTGTATAAGTAATCTTGTTACTTGCGTTGTAAAAGGCAGTCTGTTTTCAGCTGCCTTTTGTTTATGAAACTAAGGTTATGATTATGCTAAATATGCTTTTAGCATCCAAATGAGTTTTTCTTGCTCTTTGATATAGTCACTCATTTGTGCTGCAGTTCCTTCGTCATTCGCGTCTGCTGCCGCGTTTAAAATACTGCGCTGCTTTAAAATCAGTTGGCTATAACTTTGCAATAAAAGTTGCATTGCATCTTGACCGTTAACGATGTTTTTCGCTTCACTAATTTCACTTTGTGTTAAATAGTCTGAAAATGCGTGCAGTGGTGTGCCACCTAGGGTTAATATGCGCTCCGCAATCTCATCGACTTTAAGCAATAGGTCATTGTAGATTTCTTCAAATTTTAAATGTAATTCGAAAAAGTCTTTGCCTTTAATATTCCAATGAAAGCTGCGCGCATTCATGTAGTGAATTTGATACGAACTTAATAATTGATTCAGTGATACAACAAGTTGTTCTGATTGTGCTTGATCTAGGCCGATATGGTTTAAATTGCTCATAGTGTTTTCTCCAAAAGTTGATAATGAAACTATAAGCGGATTTTATAATCTTTAAAATCAATTAATCTTGATTGTAGTGTTCTATTTTTTCAATTAATGAATTGCTGTAAAAATCAGTTACTCGAGTAAGCTTTCAATATACTCCATAACTTGGCGAGAGTAGATTAATGCTGTGTGACTTACATGAAACACCTTGTGCTCAGCCATGCCTTTTAGTTTGGTTTCATCAAGTAATACTGTGCCATCGGACTCGCTGCCTTTTTTTAACAGTGGCATTAGGCCAATCGGTAAATCGCCTGCAATACTATAAAGGTGTGCCTTAAATGGCCAGTCCTGATTGTCACTCAGCAAAAATTCAACACTGTTTTTTAACAGTGGACTGAGCCCTTTTTCATTCATGTGTTGTGCAATGCTCGCGCCTTTGTGCGGGGTGCCTAGAGTAATAACTTTCGTCACTTGGTTACACTTTGGGGTCTTTGCTTCTAAGTAGGCACGGGCAATTAATCCACCCATAGAGTGACACACAAATACCGCATTTTGGTCGCCAATATAGTCGTCTATTTGCGAAAAAATTGCCGCTTTGTTTGGGTTGAGGCTTTGATACGTGAGGTTGAGAATATCAAACCCTTTTTTCTTTAAGCGCCTACAAAGTGGCATCATTACAAAGCCCGACATATATAGACCGTGTAGCACGATAATTTTTGTCATAAAAAGCAGTGTACTAGAGTAATTGCACAGTTTAGTCAGTGTAATACGAATGCGCGCTTTGGCAAAGCGCGCATGTGGGGAATTTATTTTGTACTTGTTTGGATGGTGATTGGTTCGACCATGACACTCGTATCATCAGAATTAAACCAAACTTGGCCGTCTTGAATAGTGACCGTAAAACGCATCGAACGTGCAGCAAGTGTGGCGAGTTGTTGCGATTCACTCGCTTTTATACTAATACAGGTTAGGTTGCTATAGTTGTGTAATTTATTTTGGTTTTTGTCTAACCAAACGCTTTGGTCGCCCTCACCATAGGTATACAACAAAACCTGCTCCGCTCGGTTACACGCTTTTTTTATACGCTTTTCATCGGGCAGACCCAATTCAATCCACAATTCTATTTCGTCGCTGAGCGATTTTTGCCACAACTCAGGTTCATCATCGGCACAAAGACCTTTAGTAAACTCGAGTTGCTCATTGGCATTTAGTGCAAATGCGAGAATGCGCAGCATCATACGTTGATCTGTTTCAGATGGGTGCTGCGCTACGGTAAAGCTATAGTCTTGATATTTATGGTTATCCATATCACTTAAGCTAAGTGATACTTTATTGATTGTTGCTTTTAATGCCATGATACTCAGTGCGATAAATTTAATTGTCGCTATTGTATGCGACAGTCGCGCGCCACAAAACCTTTTTATGAAACGTGACTTGAAACCGACTTTTTACTTGCCCGAAAACGCTTACCAATAAAGTAAAGGCACCAATAAACAATCGGCGTTGCTAAAATGAGATCAAACCGAAAGATTACGCCACTTTGCTCAGCATAGTGTTTTAGTAACACAAAATCGTACATCGCGTAACCAAATAAGAGAATATAGCAGCCGAATATAAGCGGGCTATGCGCTGTTTTAAGTTGACCAAATTGCAGGTGACAAAATAACAGTATAAGGACCAAAATAAGTGATAATAATTTTACTTGTGCGATTAAAATAAGCGGCATTGAAAACCACATGATTAAACTAAAGTCCATTTTTAGGCTCCATTAAACAAATCGGAATTAGCTTTTAGATTCTCTTAGCGTTGTTTTGGTGTCTATATTGCGCAATATCTATTTGTATCTATTTTTCTAATATTTAGGTGATTAACGTATTTTTAAGATAAATAATGTTAATTGAGCGCAATCTCGCTAAAATACGCCCACTTAAAATTTAAGGAGTACATAACATGGCTATTCAATGGTTTCCTGGACATATGAACAAAGCGCGTAATGAGATTAAAGAGATTATGCCGCAAATGGATGTGATCATTGAGGTATTGGATGCGCGTATTCCTTATAGCAGTGAAAACCCAATGGTGGGTGAACTGCGCGGCGATAAGCCAGTCATAAAAATATTAAATAAGGCTGACTTAGCTGATCCCGAAATGACAAAAGTATGGATGAGCTATTTAGAACAAGAAGCGGGTGTTAAAACATTGCCGCTTGATAATAATAAATCAAGCGATGTGCATTTAATTACCGATCTGTGCAAAAAGTTGGTGCCGCACAAAGACACCGCAGACAAGCAAATAAAAGCCATGATTATGGGCATTCCAAATGTTGGTAAGTCAACGCTAATCAATACGCTGGCAGGTCGCATTGTGGCAAAAACGGGCAATGAACCCGCGGTGACAAAAGCGCAGCAACGGATCAAGTTAGATGACGGCATCATGCTGTACGATACGCCGGGTATGTTGTGGCCAAAAGTAGAAAATGAAAATTCGGGTTATCGCTTAGCGGCTACCGGCGCTATTCGTGACACAGCCATCAATTATGAAGAAGTCGCCAGCTATACTGCCGAATATTTATTACAAGCATACCCTGAATTGCTTAAGGCGCGCTATAAGCTAGATGAGTTGCCTGAGCAAGATTGGGAATTTGTTGAAATGGCAGGCCGCAAGCGTGGTTGCATTCGCTCCGGTAATCAAGTTGATACCCATAAAATGTCAGAGATTTTAATTAACGAACTACGTGATGCGGTTATTGGCCGAATTTCGATGGAAACACCGACCATGCGCGAACGTGAAGAGGTCATGGTTGCTGAGATTCGTGCAGCAGCGGAAGCTAAAAAGAAAGCGCGCGAAGAAGAGAAGAAAGCACGCCGAGCGCGAGCGCGTAAGAACCGTCGCTAGTCACTGTTACGCTAGGCGATAACTGGTAACAGGTGTAAGAGGTTAGGTGCGATCTAGTGAGTTATTCGCACCATCTCGCACGCGTATACGGGTTCGCCATTATAGTCTGTTAAAAACTCAGATGAGACCGTAAACCCATACTTCCGATAAAGTGCTCTAGCTGGGGTATTGGTTTTCGCAACATATAACTTGGTTGATCCATTCACTTTAGATAACAAAAACTCAAGCAATGCTTTGCCAATCCCATTTCCCCTTACTGAAGGGCATACAAATAGGGCACGGATCTCGTTGTTATAAATCGCGCCATAGCCGCGCACTTGCCCATCATCATATACATAGATATCTGATTCTAATAAAGCAGACAGGCGTTTTTTATCCTGTTCAAGCTGGAGTAATTTAAAGGATTTGCTTTCAAAACGCAGTTCATCCAACTTTGAGTTAGCGTAAATGGTTAGAAGAGATGGATAGTCGTTCTCGCAATACGCTCGAATATTCATGTTTAATTAGGCCGCAATTAAATTAATTTGGTTATTCATACCTCATTCGCCCTAAGTTCATAGCTTGCTCTTTCTAAATTCATAGTAGGCTTGTAGTGCTTTGGGCACTGAAATATAGGGATTTTCGGAATGTCCGGCATTCTCGCTATAACTATGGACGGAGTGAAAATTATTAGGTGCGTGCGATTCTATCGCTGAGAGTAGTCCTTTGAATGAACCTGCAATGATTTGATTCTCAGCACCGCCGAGACTTAAATACAAAAACAAGGGCTGCTTGTCGGCTTTGGCAAGACCACATGTAAATTCACGGACAACCACAGAGTCGTCGTACCAAGCGGCAGGACTAAATGCAAAATAGCCAGTAAATAGTTCTGGTTTAGTCACTATGGTATATAGTACAAAGCTGCCTCCAGCAGAGAAGCCGCTTAGTATACGGTTTTGATTAACTGGGTATTTTTGTTCGATAAACGGGATAACCTCATTTTCAATAAAAGCTAAAAACAAATCCGCTTTACCAAAGATCTCTGGGGCATTTTCGTTTTTTGGGCGCGCAGTTATTTGCACGTCTTGTCTTGCATAAGGTGGGACTAAATCACGATTTCGTGTGTTGCGAAAATACAAATTAGGAATAGCAACGACAATTGACTCTTCAATAATACCTTGCTCTGAAAGCGCTGAAATTGAGTCATGCCAGCGAGCTAAATTGAAATTTCCATCCGATTTGATAATGAGCGGATAGTGTTTATTTTTATCGTAATTTTTAGGTAGTCGGACAAAGATTTTTCTATTCTCATTCAGCACAGTGGAATAGATGCTATGGTCGATAAAATCGGAAGTATATTGCTGAACATATCCTTTGGTAAAAATGACCGCCGTGATAAGCAAAATTAAAAGTACAGCGAGTATGCTATTTTGTTTATTAATAAACTTTGTCAATTTATCCATGATTAATAGTACCTGCGAGATTTGCCAAAACTAAATGCCACGTGTTCAAATTTAACAAGGGGCTTGAACAACTTAAAACCAAATTCAAAGTGGTTATTCTTAAAGGGAAATGATTGCCAGCATATCTTCGTCGTCTTCATCCATCCCGATTTCAACAAAGCCAAAACTCGCATAGAATTCTTTAGCAACAGGGTTATTTGGGTTATAGCAAATCTCGATTTCTTTGATTTCTGTAAGTCGTTTAATGTCGTTAAGTGCAAGTGTTAAAGCTTTGCGACCAATACCTGCTTGCTGATGTTTCCGATCAACCATAAAACGCCAAATCGAGACTTTTGTTGCAGTTTCTTTCACCCACATAAAAAAGCCGACGACGTCGTTTTCCTGATAAATAGCTCGCGTTTCGTAGCCGTCGTTAAACATCGATTCAACCAAAGACCACATATTACAAGCAACATAATCCTCTTGCTCTTTAGTGACATCAAGGTCGCAGACTGCTTCATAATTTTCCTTAGAAACAGGTCGTAGAGATATGCTCATTTTTTCCTTACTACTTAAAAATACTTGGATTTACTCGAATTGAAGAGTGTGTTTGAAGTGGCTGTGATAGGCATCAAAGTGCTCAACAGCAATTATTGCAGGCCGATTAGCCATGGTATAGCCGCTCCCAAAGTCACGGAGGTAATGCCGATTATAAATTTCAAATGATTCATTGAACTGCATTTTGAGTACATAAAAACACCCGTAAAAACAGCAAAAATAGACCAAATAATTGCGCCTTTACTGAATATCATAAGCGCGGTTTGATTGACTGAGGTTGTGTAACCCGGACCGGCAATTTTGTTTAAAATAATCGTAACGAGCAAGCCTAAAATTGGCAGCACGGTGGCCATAGCGACTCGTTTCGTTATTTTGTTTTTTACGTTTGATTCCATTCTTGATACCGAGCGACTATTTTTCAATTTTGTTATTAGTATCAAATTAATAGCGTGACTGCTACCTTCTTATTTGTTACCTAGCGGATTCTCACGAATACACTCAAATGATAATGGGCTCATATTTCGAGCCCATCTGCGGTATTTAATTGATTGACATCGCTAGGCGGAACCCTTCGCCAAGGCTACTTGGATTATCTGGGCCTGCATGTTCTCGAGCCGCTAATCTGGCTCCATTCTTCGAGGCATAAGAACCACCTCGGACAATCACCATGGGATTCTCGACATTGCAGCCTTCGGTCCAAGCAGTGCCATCGTTTGGAGCGCCTACGTAATGAGTGTGTTCACAATCTTCCACAAACTCACTGACATTGCCTATCATATCAAATAGGCCAAATTTGTTAGGTTTATAGCTGCCAACTTTAGCTGTATAAGCAGCATTATCATCACACGCTATCGCCTCATAAAATACGCGGTAATCTCTAGCTAAAGCAATTGATGTTTTGGTATCGAGTATATTGGCATACGTGCACAATTTAGTCGCATCATCACCCATAAAATAAGTTTTTTGCGAACCTGCACGCGCTGCATATTCCCACTCTGACTCAGTCGGTAGACGATAATTCTTACCGGTTTTTTTGTTTAGCCAAGTGGCATATGCTTTGGCATCCTGCCAAGTGACACATATTACTGGATGATCATCTGACGGAGCATATTTGTCTAAATCCCAACTACCTGGCTTTCTATTGATCTCCCAATTATGGTCCTCAGTGACTTCTTGCCATATCCAACATATGTCTTTTGTTTTATGGTTTGTATCTTGGACAAATTGTCGAAACTCGCCAACTGTCACCTCGTGTTTTGCTAGTTTGAACTTGTTGATAAAAACTTTATGCTTGGGTTGTTCGTTACTGCGTGTTCCGCCCATGATAAAGCGGCCGGCTGGAATGGTGGCCATTTCGGGTTCGGTAAACTTGGTTTTGGAGTTTGCCGCAAATACATGGATAGGGTGCATTGCAGTGACGACTAAAATGGCACAAGTTGGTAAGAATATTTTCATAGGGTAATTCCTCAAGGGCTCCTTTGTTTGGGTGAGGCCACCCTAACAATTTCTTCATGCATGGGTTCAAAAATTATCCTAATTTCTGCGCTAAATTTGTGAGTGAGAAAAATTTTAGGTTTTAATATATGTTACGTGGTTGTAAATGTTGGCTTTAATTTCTTTTTGAGGTTTTGTGATATTGACGTTGTTTGGTTCGTATTGAGATGAATTTTTATGGAATTGAAAAAACTATTTATAAAAATTTGACTTAGCCTATCTAAAAATTTTTTAATGGGCGCGTTTTTTGATTTGACGTAACTTGTACAGCGTTATTAAAAAGCGAGCTCAACACGGGTTTTATACCTTTACATTGACTCGATAGTGTAACCAATTCTATGAACTATTATTTCCAAGACTTTCATTTTAAAAGCGATGAGCTAGTACTTTTAAAGCAAGACGAGCTTGTCAATTTACGGGCGAATGAAGCTAAGTTGTTGGCTTTGCTAATTAGTGCTCCAAATAAAGTGTTTAACAAAAAGGAAATCATGGAATCCGTTTGGGCTGGGAAAATGGTCTCAGAACAATCCATTTTTCAAAATATTAGTCATTTAAGGGTGATATTTGGCGAATCTGCGATTAAAACACACCCGAAAAAAGGCTATCAATGGTGTATTCCGTTAAAACAAGAAACAGATACGAGTTTATCGTCTAGACATGAGAGTGAAAAGCAGTCGAGTCACACCTCGATGACTAAACCAATAGCCTTGTTCGCTTTGTGCAGTTTAATTGTTTTGTCGGTGGCTCTTGTCGGGGTTAGGTTTAACGGTGAAAGTTCTCACCAAGAACCATCGGCGAGTGTGCCTGTACTTACTTTTATGATTGGCAATGCGCTACAAAGCCACTCAACACAAAATACCATAGCGGTTAACATTAAGAAAAAGTTTGTTATCGAGACTGTTGAGGCATCTTCACCACTTGATATTGAGCGAATGATTTCTGCACCTGAGCTTATTTCGCACACGTTTTTATCACAATACGCACAACCCTTACTGATAACGAATCCAATAACTGAATGGCGCGACGGCGTGAGCCTTACATTTGCAATAGTAAGTCATAAAAATGCATGGCAAAGCACTCTATTCGGCGTAAACAAAGAAGACCTAGCAAATAAGGTGGTTGCATCTGTAAACCGTGTTATCGAGTCAGGTTATTTAACGATTAACCGCCATAATTATCTGCAAGTTAATGCTAATTTGCGGTTGCTTTATAATCGTTTTCCCGATGATCCAGCCATTACTGGTAGGCTGATTGAAGGTTTAATAAAAACGGGTAATTTGACTGAGGCAAAGCTGATTGCCACACGCGCACTTAAACATTTGCGGGATAAAGAAAAGGACGTTGGGCTGGCACATCTAATGTCATTGCGCGCTGAGATTGCATTACTAGAGGAAGATAGTGATGACTTGCTAAACTTCATTTCACTTTCACAAATCGCGTTAAAGGCGAACGCGCACAGTGATACGCGTTTTCGCAACGCCTATTTGATGGCCTACTTTAAGGCAGATGAAAAAGATTTCGCTGGGGTTAAATCTGCCTTGCTTGCACCAATCCGCTTTTTTAATCAGTCACAACAATATTATAAAGAGCTCGATCTCACTATTACACTTGCCGTATTGGCAAATAAACTGGAGCAATATGAAGAGCGTGATTTTTATTTGAATGCAGCATCAAGGATGTTGGATGTAAATGGTTTTCCAAAAGAGTTTTATGCCAAAGTTTACTTTCAACAGGGACTTTTTGCAGAGCAAGCAGGACAAATAGATGTGGCGATTGAGCACTATTCGCGAGTCTTATCTCTGTTTTCTCCAACGACCTATTGGTGGCACAAAGAACGTGCACAAGCGCACTTAGCAGCCCTTTATGTGCAAAATAAGCACTATGAACAAGCGCTCGCTATCTTTAAAGACCTTGACTCATTTACTAGCCAAGAAGAAATTATTTTGGCAGAAATTTATCTGGATTGGGATAAGTTCACACAAGCATCACAACATACCTTAAGCGCGTATGAATCAGCTGTACTTGCTGGTGAGTTAGCAGCGTCTTTGGATGCTGCACTGCTCTTAATTGAGCTGAGCGAGCAAAACTCCTCGATAAACAAAAAACAATATATCTCGTATTTGAAAAAGAATGCGACCCACAATTGGCTTAATTATTCGCGTGCTAAATTAACCAAGCTCGGTGTTTTAGTATCCCTTACAAATTAAACACCTTCTACTATAGTTATTAGATGATTTAAATTGCGAAATTATCTATGAATTGTTTTGTGCGGCATGTGCTCATTATTATTTGTTGTTTGGCGTGCCTTGTTATGCCTGGCGGTATAATGGCCGCGCCGCAAACACCTTATAAAGTGATTATTCCATCTGATTTTGTTTTTGATGGTGGTGAAACGCCTGACTTTTTAGCCGGTAAATTACTGCTTGAGGTTCAAAATTATTTGGCAGGAAAAGTTGAGTTTGAAATGCAATTAGCGAGTCGTTCTCGTGAATGGCGCCTGCTCGCTCAGCGTGATGATATTTGTTTATACAATAAAACGAAAACATCAGAGCGCCAGATATTGGCTTATTATTCTCAACTACCACTCGTTATCTATCCACCTAACCGGCTTATTGTACGAAAACGCTCAGGTGATTTTGATGAACGGATGGAACTTGCCACTGCAGTCGACAAGTATGGATTGGTGATAGGTGTCGTCAGTGGTCGCTCATATGGCAGTGGCCTTGATAAAGAAATCATGCGATTAGGTGATAAGCTATTTATTAATGGCGGTGAATTTAATGCCGAACGGTTACATAAAATTTTGCAACAAAATAGACTTGATGGCGTGATTGAGTATAGTCGCGTATTTACCTCAAGGCTTAAATCACAACAAGAAGTCGATCAATACCACTTTATTCAGCTCGATGATGCTGCTGATTTTAGTTATGGTTATATTGCCTGCTCGCGCTCAGAAGTTGGTAAGCAAGTGATTCAACTCATTAATGAGGCACTTGCGAGTAATACGATGAAAGAGCACAGTTTAGTACAACATCAATTGACCTTTCCCGTAGACGAATATGAATACATTAAAAAAGAACTTGAGCTGATTTGGCGTGTGAAAGACTTTGGAGTTTACAAATAAAAAAAGCCCTAAAAAGGGCTTTTTGGGTTTCATATCTACCGTCACCGATATGAGCAATGTAGCAAGTAAATCTTAAATTGGCTGCCAGAGAAAAAGCTTCAGGGGCGTCGAAGCAAATAATCTGGCAGCCGTAGCTTATTAGTAAACTAACAAACTACCGGGTCGAGATGTCCAAGGGTTTCTGTCTTGTTGTTGAGATTGATTATCAATTAGATCTAACTTTCTGTCAATACTTATTTGATAATAATTCTCATTTAATTTTTATTTCGTGTTAGAGTAATGGGGTCTTGTCATAATAATGTCACTTTTTGTACTTATAGTAGCGCCCACTTGATGAAGTGACAGACCCCTGAATTTTTATGCCAGCAGCAACCACTGCTGGTTTTTTTATTTGTATGCCATAGCATTAGCTTGTAGGCTTTGTGCAGGAAAAGAATTTAAAAAGGGGTTTTCGAATGAAGTATCGTGGTAGTTGTCATTGTCAGGCAATCCAATTTGAAGTAGATGCACCAGCGCATATTGAAGTTGAAGACTGTAACTGCTCAATTTGTAATAAAGTGGGTTTTTTGCATCTGATTGTTCCGTTGTCTGCATTTACCTTACTAAAAGGTGAAGAGTCGCTATCAACCTATACGTTTAATACCGGCATTGCCAAGCATACTTTTTGCAAACATTGCGGTATTAAACCTTTTTATACACCTCGCTCAAATCCAGATGGCATTGATATCAATGTTAGGTGCCTTGATACTCAGCCAGAATCAATAAATATCGTTAAGTTTGATGGTCAAAACTGGGAGCAAAATGCACAAAGCTTGGCCCATAAAAGTAAACAGATATAGCGTATGTCAATTCTAATCGTGACCGATATCTTTGGTCTAAATCAGCATATAAATAACCTAATGCGGCATATCGAGAAAAGCGGCTGTGAAGTGCATGTGTTAGATCCCTATTCGGGAAAAAGATGTGATTTTGCTAGTGACGATGACGCCTATGCGTTTTTTTGCGAGTGCGGCGGGCATGAAATGTATTTAAATATGCTGACGCAGCAGGTCACTGAACTAAAGGTGAGCTTGTTAATTGGCTTTAGTGCCGGTGCAAGTGCGGCTTGGCGACTAGCTGGCACCAATGACATCGCAGCAAAAAATATGCGCATGTTGTGCTTTTACCCATCACAAGTTGCGAAGTATCGCGAGCTCAAACCAAGTATTCCTCTAACGTTAGTGATGCCAAATGCCGAACCTCATTTTGATGTGGCGTCAGTGTGTCAGCAGGTCGCAGAGTATCGCAGTGTATCGCTTCACAAAACCCAATATGGCCATGGTTTTATAAACCCAGCATCTGTTGGTTACAGCCAAGACGCCGAGGCGCTTGGCATGTCAATTATTGATTCGCATATCGTTCGATATATTAGCGAAAGATAACCTCTTTACTAGAGCGTGTATAAGTACGCGCTTCTGGCTCGGTCCACTTACCGTATTTAAGGTAGCTTGACGATACTTTCATGCTGTTTTTTAATAGTGTACTGGTCGATTTTACTTTCGTGATGCCGTCTTTGTTGCCCGTGACTTCTTCAATCGCAACAAAATCACCATCGCTACTTTGGTTGATAATGCCTTGGGTATAAAAACCTGCGGTAGTGAAGTAATAAAAGACTAAGGATTTCTTTTTGTTATCCCAAAAAATCAGCGATTCCCCGCCATATTCACCATTGTTAATCGAGTGTAAGGTGCGCACTGCTGTGCCATTTAGCGCCCGTTCCCATTTGCTCACATCAACTGCACCGGATTCAAATGTAGCTTGCCAAGTACCTAAGTAGGGGGCTAAAAAGGCCAATTTCGGGTGCATTTGTGGTGTTTCAGTTTTACCAACCGCCGTACTAAGCGTTAGTAAACAAGCAAAAAATACGGTCATTAATTTGTACATAGTAAACTCTTTTATTGTCATTATTGTGTTCAACTATAGCAGGGGTTGTACTTGTGCGCACAGATTATGAGTGCTTGATCTTAAAAAAGAAAAAGGCCCAGTTTGGGCCTTGTGTCATGTTATAAAAGAAAATTTTATTTATTTAGCTGGCGCTTCATAAAATTAGGCATTGCCAAAGCACCTAAATGAATGCCGCGATTATAATATTCGGTATCAAAAGGCATCGCTTCAACATCCGATTCTCTAAAACCATTAAAATGCTCGTCTTTACGCGCTAAGGTACATGACCAAATACCAGAAGGGTAAATTGGTTGCGGGAAAGGCAGTGTTTGTAAATCCGCAAAGCCCACATCGGTCATCGCTGTACGAATGTCTTTTAACAATTCGATATGCATAAGTGGCGATTCGCTTTGTTGAATTAAAATACCGCCAGGACGCAATGCATTTAAACAGCTAGTGTAAAAGGCGTGGTTAAATAAACCTTCACCGGGACCGACAGGATCGGTACCATCAACGATGATGACGTCAATTGATTCTGGCAAGGCCTCTTTCATATATTTGATACCATCGTCAAACATCACAGTGGCACGTGGGTCTTGGTTTGACGCGCATAGCTCTGGAAAGTACTTCTGTGCCATTTCAGTCACCACTTCGTCGATATCGATTTGATGCACACTTTCAACCGTCGGGTGTTTTAATACTTCGCGTAACGTTCCACAATCACCGCCACCGATGATGACGACATTTTTTGGATTAGGATGAGCGAATAATGCGGTATGGCTCATCATCTCATGATAGAAAAAGTTTTCTCGCGTACTGACCATAGTACAACCATCGATAATCATTAGGTTGCCGAAATCGGTCGTTTCGTACATTTCAACAAGCTGAAACGGAGATTGCTTTGCTTCAAGCTTTTTGTTTATACGCAGCGAAAATGCGCTGCCATCGCGGTCACTAATTTCAGTAAACCACTGTGCTTGGTCTAGTTGCGACATGAAAATACTCACTCTAAATAAATATGTTGCGATTTTGCCAGTGTCATGGCTTTTGCTCAATCAATTAATTTTAGTAAAATAGTTATATATCGAGAAATTTAAATGAGAACGCCGATGTCGACGGTCATTGAAAACGCACGCCATACCTATAATATCAAACACTGGAGCGATGGTTATTTTGATATTAATGAGCATGGTAACTTGGTTGCTTACCCAAATAAAAACCGAGAACGAGCGGGTATTTGTTTTAATCAGCTTACACAAGATTTTATAAAACAGGGGCTTACTCTACCTGTACTGGTACGTTTTACCGACATTCTACAAAGTCGAGTCGACACGTTAGTTAATGCATTTGGCTCAGTTCGAGAACAAAAAAATTATCGCGGTGAATACACCTGTGTATATCCAATTAAAGTAAACCAGCAATATTCGGTCGTCACTAAATTACTTGAACACCCCAGTAATAAAGTGGGTTTAGAAGCGGGTTCAAAACCGGAGCTTATGGCGATTCTCGGTGTAGCCAATAGACCCATCAGCATTGTTTGTAATGGTTATAAAGACAGTGAGTTTTTGCGTCTTGCGTGCATCGCAAAAGAAATGGGACATCATGTCCACATTGTGATCGAGAAGCTATCTGAGCTCGATGCGTTATTACATGAGCTTGAAACGTTGCCAACAAAACCCAGTATTGGTATTCGCATTAAGCTGAACTCTGTGGGCAAAGGGAAGTGGCAAAATACCGGTGGTGAAAAAGGAAAGTTTGGCTTAACTGCAGGGCAAGTATTGCAGGCGGTAAATAAACTAAAAGCTGTAAACAAACTCGAACTACTGCAATTAGTACATTTTCACATCGGCTCTCAGGTCGCAAATATCCGCGATATTCATCGTGCTTTGAAAGAGTGTGCGCGTCATTTTGCTGAGCTTTATGAAATGGGAGTGCCGTTGAATACTGTCGATGTTGGTGGTGGTTTGGGAGTTGATTATGAAGGCTCAGGTTCACGCAGTGCGTGTTCAATGAATTATACGGTTGAGGAATACGCAAAAAATGTGGTTGCCGCATTCGCTGATATTTGCGAGCAAAAATCCTTGCCAGAACCCAATATTATTACCGAGTCAGGTCGTGCCTTAACAGCGCATCATGCAGTATTGATCACCGATGTGATTGATATTGAAACACCGCCAAAATTAGCGCGGGAATTTGCAATCGCCGGTGACGCACCGCAAATACTTGCTGAAATGGCTGCGATAAGAACAAGCTTAAATGCGCGCCTTGCGATTGAAACTTATCATGATGCAATGCATTTATTCAGTGAAGCGCATGAGCAATATGTTCACGGTTTATTGAGTTTACGTGATTGGTCGCAAATTGAACTTTTATATTTCGATGTGCTGCAACAAGTGCATGATTTATTAGACCCGCAATCGCGCTCCCATCGAGATATTATTGATGATCTGAACGAAAAACTAGCAAATAAGCTGTTTGTTAACTTTTCACTATTTCAATCATTGCCTGATATTTGGGGCATTGAGCAAATATTCCCGATTATGCCCACTGAGCGACTAAACGAACCGTTATCACAACGGGCTATTTTACAAGATATAACCTGTGATTCTGACGGACAAATACGCCAGTACGTTGATGGTTCAGGAATTGAAGCGAGTTTGCCGATGCCGGCATATATACCGGGTCAACAATACCATATAGGCATGTTTATGGTGGGGGCGTACCAAGAAATCTTAGGTGACTTGCATAACTTGTTCGGTGACACTGACTCCGTGCATGTTGCATTACTTGACGAAGGTTATGAGCTCACTAATGCCATTAAAGGTGATAGCGTTGAAAAGGTACTCGGTTTCGTGCATTACGATAGTTGCAAGATGAAACAAAACTATCGCGACTTGATGACCAGCACTAATTTGAGTGAACACCAGCAAAAACAGTACTTAAATGAGCTTGATAATGGCTTAAGTGGCTACACCTACTTTGAAGACTAGGCCAAAACAGGCTAGAATGTGAGCTTTTTTACCGTTACAGCAATTTTTTAGGAAGTGGATACGCGCAATGTTGTCTATGTTTAGAGTCGCGATTACGTTTTTTTTATATATTTTAAATACGCTTTTTTGGTGTTTACCGATTTTTTTATGTGGTGTACTGAAGCTTATTCCGGTTAAACCGTGGCAAAAAGCGGTGAGTTGGTTTGCTAAAGCTTGTGCAAGCAAGTGGGTAGGGACTAATAGTGTGATTCAAAATGTTCTTACTCCTGCAAATGTAACGGTGACAGGACTGGATGAACTCAAACGCAAAGATTGGTATCTCGTCATTGCCAACCATCAAAGTTGGGTTGATATTTTGATTTTGCAGCGTATTTTGCACAAAAAAATACCATTTCTAAACTTCTTCTTAAAGAAAGAGCTGATCTATGTGCCGTTTTTGGGTTTAGCATGGTGGGCACTGGATTTTCCATTTATGAAGCGCACCAGTAAGGCGCAGCTAAAAAAGAATCCGTCACTTCGTGGTAAAGATATGGAAACAACGCGAAAGGCCTGTGAAAAATTTAAGGAAATGCCAGTCAGTATCGTTAATTTTGTTGAAGGTACGCGTTTTACGAGTGAAAAACATCAACGCCAAAAAAGTCCGTTTAATGGATTATTAAAACCAAAAGCAGGGGGCGTTGCCTTTGTTATGCAGGCCATGGGGGAACAGCTGAACAAAGTCGTTAATGTGACGATTAGCTATCCTGAAGGCATTCCAACCTTTGTTGATTATGTGGCAGGGCGTGTACGTCAAATAAATGTACATGTCGAAGTGCTGCCAGTATCACAGCAATGGATTGGTAACTATACTGATGACTCTGAATTTAGAAAGTCGTTCCAAGCTGAATTAAACCAACTCTGGCAGGAAAAAGATGAGGTATTAACTACGCTCAGCGGACAACATAAAAAGCAGGATGCAGCTTAATGTTAGTGCGTTATTTGCCAAGCTTTATTCTGGCACCAATACTGTTTTTGGTGTTCACATTGAACGTGGCATTTTGGGGTACCATTATTTTTGTGCTTGGCTTAATCAAGCTCGTCTTTCCGCTATCCATACTGCGTCAGGTTTTACATCTATGCTATCGCGGTTGGTGTAAAGGAAATCGCTTTGGTTTGTGGTTGGCGTGTGATGATATTGAGATTTCGCTCGCCGAAGATGTAAACCCGCAAGCTTGGTACTTGTTAATTGCCAACCATAAAAGTTGGCTCGATATTTTGGTGTTAACCAGCATTGAGCGTTTGCCTCCGCCGAAATTCTTTTTAAAAGATGAGCTTAAATTTGTGCCTTTTGTTGGTGCAGGAGCGTGGGCGTTAGATATGCCATTTATGAAGCGCGTGAGCAAGAAAAAAGCGGCTAAAAACCCCAAATTGAAAGGCATGGATGTCGAGCGCACAAAACGCAGTTGCCGTCACTTTAGACACAATCCGACCACGATTATAAACTTTGTCGAGGGCTCGCGCTTTACCGAACAAAAACATGCACAGCAGCAAAGCCCATTCCGGTTTTTGTTAAAACCAAAAGCAGGTGGCATCGCATTCGCACTCGAAGTGCTTGGGGAGCAAATGGATGGCTTGTTAAACACGAATTTAGTTTATTTTGGTACTTCAGAACAAATATGCCGCGATATGCTGTTCGGTAAACTGACGAAAATACATGTGTTAATTGAAACGCAAGAAATCGCCCCAGAGCTTATCGGCAATTACCAGCTCGACCGTGAGTTTAGAATTAAGTTTCAGCACCAACTAAATAAAATATGGCATGAAAAAGATGCTAAGTTGGCGCAAATGATTGAACCAAATCAAGAAATAGAGCAAGGTATATTAAACCAACTTCACTAGGAAAGTGTATGAGTCAATTACAGCTACTTTTTTTACCTTGGTTAGACGGCTTACCTAATGCTGAACTCATCGCCCGCATTGGTTCCGTGTTTAGTGGCGTTGTATTTCTGATACTGGTCTACTTATTTTCGAGACGTTTGTTTTTACCTAGTTTACAGCGAATTGCGCTCTATATCTCACCTCACAAAGTCGGTCAATTAAAAGTACATTTTGATAAATTAAATCGCCGCCTAGCCGGGTTCATTTGTAGTTTAGTTTTTTTAGTCACGTTCGATTTATTCTATTTACCGCATGAGCTTAATCAGGTCTTTTTAGTTGGGCTAGGCGAAATTGCGATTGTTATATACGCAGGCTTTATTGTTAGTTCAGTGATTGTCATTTCGGGGGCTGCGTACAATCAACTTTCGTTTGCTAAAGATGTACCCATACTTGGTTTGATCCAGGTTCTTAAACTAATCACTTTCATTGTTAGTGCCATTTTAGTAATTAGTATTTTGATTGATCAATCACCTACTTATATTTTATCTGGTTTTGGTGCGTTGGCGGCCGTTCTACTATTAGTATTTAAAGATACCATTTTAGGCTTTGTAGCCAGCATACAAATTGCGGCAAACCGATTGCTCACCCATGGTGATTGGATCGAGTTTTCACAGTATGGTGCCGACGGTGAAGTAGAAGAAATCGGTCTAAATACTGTGAAAGTGCGTAACTGGGATAAAACGATTACAACGGTGCCAACGTATGCATTAATTTCACAATCATTTAAGAATTGGCGCGGCATGCAAGAGTCAGGAGGGCGCCGCATTAAACGAGCGATTTATCTCGATTTACATAGTGTTAATTTGGTTGATGATACGCTTATGATGCAATTACCAACTTCAATTAAAAGCACGTTGGGTGAGCTGAACTGCAATACTGCTATAGGCTTTAGTAATGTGCGATTATTTAGGCAGTATGCTGAAAACTACTTGCAACAGCATGGTGATTTAAACCAACAGCTTACTTTAATGGTGCGCGAGCTTGCGCCGACTCAGTATGGCTTGCCGATCGAGCTGTATTGTTTTAGCAAGGACAAGCGTTGGATCCCATATGAGCATTTACAGGCCGACATTGTAGATCATCTGATAGCTTGCCTAAATGCGTTTAACCTGCGCCCTTACCAAAGTGTGTCAGGGCAACTCGGCGTTCAGTAAGACGAATTCCTACTCTGCTTTTCTGTTTTCAAAGCGGGTATTTGCAACGTCAATTTTGAGTGTTAAACAGTTATTTTTGTATTGAAACCCGGGATTAATAGCAAAAAAATCTGGATACTGAGTGCGCATGCGCTTTTTAATTAGGCGCGGGTTATGGGTTAAACCACTCACGCATAAATGCCACTGCTCTAGCTGTTGTTCGAGGGTTACATTGAGCGGTTGGTCCACCTTATGATTTAATTGAAACAATAAGTTATACACTAAAAGGGGTGGTAACTTAATTGTTTTTGGTTGTAACTCATCGAGTGCGCTGAGGTTTAGGTCGCCCGCCTCAGCTAGACTTTGCATATACCGAGCGGCAATTAGCTCGTCGTACAAGTCTACATACTCTTCTTTACCGGCACGCAATTTGTAGCGTAATAATTCAGCTAAGTTGGTGACGGCGTCGCAGGCTTTGTCTAAATCAGAATCCATAAAGTGTTCGATTTGATCAAGGCTTTGATATAAAAACTTAGGCTGAATTTGTTGCGATAGCATGCGTAAACTTTGCTTTTTGTATGTTTCCTCTAATTGAGAGCGTTCGCGTGCAGCCAAGGCCGCAAGGTATCCTATGACCCAGACAAAGCTAAAAATTACGTTCATACTCGTTAAAAATTGAATTAATAGCTGACGGTCTTTTTCACTGTCATACCAAATAAAACTCAATAAATAACTAGGTATATAGAGAAACGCAGCGGTCATTATCACTGCACTAAATACAATTAAAATACGATAAAAGCGGCCTGTACTTAGCATTTTCTTAATAAATCGTCGACTGACGAAATGAGATACTAGAATGAGGCAGCTGGTATAAAGTAGCCAGTCATGAGCGTATGGCAGTAGTTTACTCGGCTCAAGTTCTGCCAGTGCGATAAGCGGAAAGAGCAGTAGCAAGACAAATATAATGAGCTGTGCAATCCAATAATCAGACAGTTTACGCATTTGCTTGCTCCTGTAACGGCACAATCAAGGTGACTTCATATTGGCTATACTTGCGCTTGGTTTGCAATTGATAGTCTGAATTGTAGAGTAAACGCAAGCGCGTATCTAAGTTTGCAAGCCCAGTTTTAGTGCCATCAGCCTTGCTCGATTCAGGCGTTGGATTTGTGACGCGCAGTATGAGTTCTTTTTGGTGCGTGGTGATTTGCACTTTAATTTTACCACCAGAGATTAATTGACCGATACCGTGTTTTATCGCGTTTTCGATAAGCGTGAACAACGACATGCTCGGGACTAAGGTATTGCCGAGGTGACTATCGACTAGCCAATTAACTTTTAAACGTTCCTCAAAGCGAACGTGCTCGAGTTTTAAATAACGTTGGCATAACTCGACCTCATTCTTTAGTGCAATTTTATGCTCTTTGTTGGCAAAGTGACTTTTAAACAGATTTCTAAATTCGTGCAGTAATACCTTAGCTTCATTACTATCTTCAAACAGCATACCGCGAATACTGTTAAGTGAATTAAATAAAAAGTGTGGGTTTAGCTGATGGCCTAATATATCGAGCTGCTGTTGCTTTAATTGATAGCGTAATTTGCGCTTGCGAGAGAGCGCATAAAACTGCAAATACATTAGGCTATAAAACATATAGTACAATGCATGTAAAAAGCACTCGGCAAAATACATTGGCCAGCCGGTGTCATAATCATACCCGTCGACACTAGTCGATAGATTGATATAAAACGAAGTGGACGGGTTACCTTGTTCATCAATGGATTCACCGCCTCTAATTTGAAACAAAAAGCCACCCGGATTGGAAATAGTATGGGTGTAGGTCGCACTCGCAACCCCCGCAGCAATACTCAGTAGTAACGCAATTAAATAGATGTTTTTCGTTTTTTCGCCACGCTGTTTTAATTTATGAATTGGCCAATACACGAGCAGTAGCGGCAAGATGAGTAAGTGATAACTAAAATGGCTAATTTTAATTAAGTTGAGCGCTTCGATACGCAATGGCGACGTTGCAATATCAACGCTCAGCAGCAGTATAAGGCCAAAGATGATGCCATGTATCAAGATTGCGAATCGATATTTTGCTAACTGCTGTAGCATGCTCACCCTTAAGCTATTTATTTTACATCGCTGAAAATATAGTTTTTTTTATAAAATGGCAATAATTAGCTGGTATCGGTTTACGTTTGTTTATATAGATAAACACTAAAACGCCATATAACTGACCACTAAATTGAGTGCGCCGAACAAAATAATCACTTTTATAATCGGTAATTTAAGCTGCCTTAACAAAACAAGCCCAACGAGTACCAATGCCATATCTTGGGTTGAATTTACCGCACTGGTGTATATTGGGTCATAAAGTGCGGCGCCCAGAATACCAACTACGGCGGCGTTGATACCTGCCACTGCTTTTTGGCACCAACTAATAGATTGTAAACTTTGCCAGCTCGGTAGTAGCCAATACATTAAAAAGAGGCCAGGTAAAAATACACCCAGTGTTGCCACAATACTCGCGATTATGCCATAGCTAGGCTGCGCAGTAACCCCTAGGTAGCTTGCTAATGCAAACATGGGGCCCGGAATGGCTTGTGCTGCGGCATACCCAGTTAAAAACTGTTCGTTTGAAATGCTGCTCAATAGTTGCTGCAATAAAGGAAGTACAACATGCCCTCCACCAAATACTAAACTGCCTGCTGCGGCGAATTGAACAAATAGTTCACTGAGTGGATGTGTATAAAAAATGATGCCTAAGACAATCAAAATGACCAAACAAAACACCAGCATATTTGGTTTCACAAATGCCTTTTTTTCAGCTCGAGAGGAAGTTTGTAATACGATAATACCGAGCACTGCGGCGACTACTATAATGGATAGTTGACTAAGGGCGCCAACGGCAATAAGGCTCGTGATCGCGCTTACAAATGCAAACAACTGGGTTTTTATATCTGTACAAAACTGTCTGCTCATTGCAACGACAGCGTCAATCACAACAACAACCGCAAATAGTTTAGCTGCATGTATCAGTGCATTAACCACAAAATGATCACTGGGTGGCGTAATCGCTAAACCAAACATGATTAAGAATGATGGCAGGGTAAAACCGATAAAAGCTGCGAGACCACCTAGAATACCCGCTTGCCTTAATCCGAGTGCAAAACCGACTTGGCTTGATCCGGGGCCGGGTAAAAACTGACTCAAGGCAATGAGCTGGCCATATTCCTGTTCACTAAGCCATTTTTTATTTTCCACAAAATGACGGCGAAAATAACCAATATGTGCAGCCGGCCCGCCAAATGAAGTCAGGCCCAGCAGAAAAAATTGAAAGAAAACACTCAGTACTTGCATAATGCGACCGCTAAAACTTATTGAGTGTTTATATTACGTCAGTTTAATGAATTTTTTATGACAGTTCGTTGAGTGGATCATTAATGGTGTATTTAAAGGCCTTAATTTGATTGTTGTTGTGTGCTTGTGGAGCAATGAAAATAACGTTGACTGTATTAGGTTCAAAGAAAAATGTCTCTTTTAGCAACGGTGCATTTTGAGTATCAGGCTGTGAGACCTCTAATTGATTGATTGTTGGGTCTAGACTAAAACGAGTTGTGGCATGGCCATAGCCAAGGCCATCTTCAGTGAGTTCGACCGATTGCTCCGCACCGTTCATCGTAACAGCTAATTCACCAAGCTCAGCTGGGTATGCGTGGACAACGTAAAGCGCATATTTTTCACTAGAGAAGTCTTCAAAGTCGAGTGCTAACCCTCTTAACGTAGCCTTTTGTTGCTCAACGCCTGATTCTTTACCATAAGTAAACAACAACACATTTTCGATACCACTCAGATCAAATGAGATTTTGTCAATGAGCTGTTCTTGTGAATTAGCATCGACGGCGTTGAAGGTATAAACCGTTTCATCTTGCGTATCTTGAGTGAGCAAGTTCCAGTTGGATATCTCGCCGTATTGAAGTCCTGTGAGTTCGGTTAGCGAACTCGAATGATCGCTATTGTGGTACAGCACGTCGACATCGGGGCCCAAGTGGTTTACCGCGATCGCATTAGTTGTGTAGAGTTCATCATCACTACAGGCAAATAGGCAGAGTGTAAGCAGGGAGATAGATAACTGTTTTTTCATAGCTAATATTTTTGTTAAACGATTTTTACGCTAGTTTAATAGGCAGGATATGAAAAAGTGGTGTTTAATTGTTATTGAACCAAGGCTTAAATGTTATCGTATTTAAGCCGTGAGACTTAATCAATTATTGTTACTTTTGAAATACAAAATTACTATTTTTTTGTGACTGGTTTTTGGCTAAAATGCAATAGAAACCGCAAAATAGGGATTTTTGCATTGGCAAAAGAGTGAGCATATACGTGTTTAAATCGACCCTATTCATCATAATTGCGCTATTGATAGTTGCATCGAGCCCGTCGATGGCGCTCAATCAACGCGTAAGTATCGCAATCGATCATTCGCCGCCGTATGCATATACGGACGGAGAGTCGCGCCCGCGTGGTCTACTAATTGACATTATGACACGTTTAGCCAATGAAGTTGGATTCTCGTTAAAGATTGTGCCGTGCCCATTTTCTCGTTGCCTGAAAATGGTTGAAACAGGGCAGGTTGATATGATGGGCGGACTTATTTTTACACATGAACGTGAAACGCGGCTGCAGTATTTACACCCAGCTTATATGTCGTTGAATTCATCATTTGTGTTTTATGCATTACGCGACAGTGATATGCATATTAACAGCTACCAAGATTTACAAAAGAAACGCATCGCAACGATGCGTAGTGGCGTTTATTTTGATCGTTTTGATAAAGACAATACACTGAACAAGGTGTTTGTGCCGTCAGAAAAAATAGCCATGGATATGTTATTGCGTGGCCGAGTTGATCTTGTAATCGCAGTCGAGGCAACGACTGATCACGCGATTCAAATTTGGAATCAATCGAGCCATCGCATTAAAAAAGTAGCTTATCGACACAGTGAAAAAATACTCGGGCATGCGGTGTTATCACGCAAGTTTGCGGACCGCCGCTTAGCAGATGAAATAGATTCAACGATGAAAGCAATAGCACATAGCGGTGAGTTAGACCAAATCGTCAAAAAATATGGTTTACCACCGATTGACCGTTCTACTATCGAACCATAAACTTCAGCGCGTGTTCAGCTAACTCCTTTTATTCTTAGCGTTAATTACATTGAATTACACAATCAAGGGCGATTATGAAACTTATTAACTTAACACTTATTTCTTTAGCACTAGCGGTTTCAGGTTGTGCATCAACAAATGCTGAAAAAGGCGCTGCAATTGGTGCGATAGCAGGGGCGGTACTTGGCAAATCAACTGCAAACCACAAAGATAAACGTGCAGTAATAGGTGCTGCGGTTGGTGCTATCGCCGGCGCTGCGATTGGTGATTATATGGATAAGCAAGAAGAAGCGATGCGTGAACAATTATCAGGCTCAGGTGTTGAGGTGGTGCGTGAAGGTGATAATCTGCGTTTGATTATGCCATCAAACATTACTTTTGCGACCAACCAATCAGGGATCACGGCAGGTTTTTATGACACCCTTAACACGGTCGCAAATATTCTGAATAATTATGAGAAGACCTTCTTAAGCATTGAAGGACATACAGATAGCTCAGGTTCAGAACAGTACAACCAAACATTGTCAGAAAAACGCGCGTTAAGTGTAAAAGATTATCTTGTTTCAAAGGGGGTAATTGGTGCACGCTTAACTACCGCAGGTTACGGTGAGCTGCGCCCGGTGGCAAGCAATGAAACTGCAATGGGTAAAGCGCAAAATCGCCGTGTTGAAGTACAAATTGTGCCGAATAAAGCGTAACAATCTGTCGCTTTCAAGACAAAAATAAAGCCCAAGTTTGGGCTTTATGTATAAAAATTATTCGTACTCTAGCTTAAATGACGAATGGTCATAATTAAGTAGTTTTCTTTTTCTATCTAAAAGAATGTATGTTTTATTTATTAATAAATTGTAAATAGGTGTTGCACTTTGTTAATAAAATCGTTGATATCTCTTTTTCTCTGAAGTAGTCTGTTAGACGGCCTTTTTCCCCTCAAGGCATTATGCCTAGGGTGGCTATTTGTCACTGAAGTTGGGCATATGAACAATAATAAATATAAGAAAAATAAACTCATTATCATGCTGTTTTTAATGAGCTTTGTTGGTTGTGCCTCTCAGCAACAGCATGGCTCAAAATATCTATGTAAGCAGCAAGATGCCGAAATCCATATTGACGGTTCGACACTCTTTTTTAATGGTGACTTAAGTGAAGATTCAGTGTTATGTGCCATAAATATGGCGCAAGGACATGATATTAAAACACTTAATGTGCGCAGTGAAGGAGGGGTGATTGATGATGCGATGTATTTTGCCCATTGGATACGAGATAGGCAAATAAATGTAGAGATTAATGAGCTGTGTTTTTCATCCTGTGCCAATTACATTTTTCCTGCAGGGGTTATTAAATATATCTCCGAACGAGATTTAATCGGTTGGCATGGCGGCGCATTTCAAAAAAACATTGAGTTTCGGGACTACGCAGAAAAACAACAATTCCAATTGTACATTCGTAAAGCACGTAAAAAAGAGGTTAGCTTATACAGTCGTTTAGGTATTGATCCACGTTTACCAACTATTGGACAAGAAGACGAATATTTTTGTCAGAATAACGGAGAGCTAGGTTGGTTCTATTCCGTTGAAGACTTAACATCATTGGGTATTACAAATATTGTACTGACAGACAATAAGTGGGAGCCACTTAATTTTCACTCAGAAATGGTATGCCAAGTCAGTTTGTAAATATAGCCTTGCTTAACGAGCTTATATTATAAAGCCTGCAGTTTATGCAGGCTGTTTGGTAATGGTCTAATTAAAGTAGTCGCACACAATCTCGGCTTTGCAACTGATCGCATAAACGTTTTGGTAACCAATACGCTGTAATTGTTCAGCGGCAAGTGTTGCGCGCCCACCGGTTGCGCAATGTAAATAAATAGGACGCATTGCATCTTTTTCAATTTCTACCAGTTTCATTTCAAGCACTCCGCGTGGCAAATTAATTGCACCAACCGCATTTTTATTGGCATGTTCTGCTGGCTCGCGTACATCGATAAGTAAGCCGCCATCTTGTTCGCGCTGCGCTGCAGCATCTGCAGCATTTAATTTGGTTACACTATTAGATGCGAGTGTTATGAGTTCTGGAATTGAGAGTAATTTGTTCATCATGTTGTCCTAATCTTTCACGCCTAATTTACGCAGTATCGACATCATAGGACACCACTTGGTAACTGCAGATTGAGCGAGGTTTACGGCAATAAATAAAGTAAAAAACACCCAGTATGGGTGTACTAAATGTGTTAGGAGTAAGGATAGTGCGATCATTATCCCTGCAATAAGCCTTAACCAGTCATTTACGTTCATTTTTGCCTCCGAATGTGTAGTGAAAACAAAATAAGTATATTAGATAAACTTAAATTAGCAAGATCTAATATTAGACTTTTCTAATGTTGTTGCTATACTGTGCAAAAATGAAAACTGCGAGATAAAGATGCAAATTGATTTAACAACCATGGCTAAGAACGCAGAGCAAGCAGAGGCGTTTTTAAAACTGCTGGCAAATAAAAATCGTTTAATGATTTTATGCACGCTGAATCAAACGGAAAAAAGCGTGTCTGAATTAAACCAACTGGTTCCATTAGCACAATCAGCTTTATCACAACACCTGGCTAGTTTGCGTCAATCCGGTTTGGTTGGGACAAGAAGAGAGGCGCAAACTATCTACTATCGCATAGAAGATGAGCGTGTTGCGGTATTACTCAATACCCTGTATGGCGTATTCTGTGCTGAGCAAGAGGGCAAGTAATAGTGCGCTTTATTGATAATTGGGTTGCCCGTTCACTCGATGGCAAAATTCCTATCGTTATATTTTTTGTAGCGCTCGTGATGGGCTTTTTTGCGCTTAAAATGACGCCGCGTGAAGAAGAGCCTCAGATTGTGGTACCCATGCTCGACATTTTAGTTGATGCGCCCAACATTGAAGCCCATCAAGTTGAGCGTCAGGTTACAATCCCGCTCGAAAAACTGCTTAGCCAAGTAAAAGGCGTTGAGCATGTTTATTCGACTACTGAACGGGGTCGCAGCGTAGTGACCATGCGCTTTTTTGTCGGCGAAAATCGCGAGCATGCGATTTTAAATACCTACACCAAACTGAATGCCTACCAACATACGATGCCGATAATAGTATCAAATTGGCAGATCAAGCCCATTGAAGTGGATGATGTGCCAGTAATGATGCTCGGGCTTTGGAGCAGCGACGTTGAATTGTACTCGGACTATGAACTACGCCGCTTCGCCAAAGAGTTGTCCACACAAATCCAATCAATTGAAAATACCTCCGAAGTGCACGTGGTAGGTGGTCGCAAGCGCGCCGTGCAGATCTACTTAGAGAGTACCCAATTAAGTGCCTACAATACCACTGTACTTGATGTTGCTCGCGCTTTGTCACTATCAAGCAGCTACGCACAAATTGGCGGGCAGGTAAGTGGTCGGCAACAAATAAAAATTGAAGTCGGCGACACCTTTCGCGAATTAGAGCAGCTCGACCAGCTGGTTGTAAATATGATTAATGGCAAAGCGGTTTATTTGAATGATGTGGCCACGATTGTTGATGGTCCTGTTGAACAAACTAGTTACCAATGGTTTAGCTATGGCAATAGTCACACTGAGCAATCGGGTTTACCAGATGACTACCCTATGGTAACCATCAGCGTAGCAAAACAAACTGGCAGCAATGCAGTTGCACTCACCAAGGCGGTACATGACAAAATCGCTCATTTTAAAAAGCAACTGTTACCCGAACAAATTCATATCACTGTGCTGAGAGATTATGGCGAAACCGCAAATAGCAAAGTAAATGATCTTGTCTCATCACTTGCGTTTGCAGTGTTAACCGTGATTGTGTTTATCGGTGTTTTTTTGGGATGGCGTCCTGCGATTGTTGTAGGCTTAGCGGTGCCGATCTGCTATGGCATTACGCTTGCCCTCGATATGCTCTTTGGCTATACCATTAATCGTGTGACTTTATTTGCTTTAATATTGTCTCTAGGTTTACTAGTTGATGACCCAATAACGGGTATTGACAACATAAAGCGTTATATAACAGGGCGAGAGAATAAATCGTTGCGGATCATTGCAGCTATGACGGAAATTCGCCCTGCTCTCATTATGTCGACTGTGACAATCATTCTCGCGTTTATCCCAATGGCCTTTATTACGGGCATGATGGGGCCATATATGGCGCCAATGGCATTTAATGTGCCCGTCAGTGTTATTGCTTCAACCTTAGTGGCGTTTTTTGTGACCCCTTGGCTTGCCAGCAAATTATTAAAACCGACTCCGAATATGCAGGGCAAAGGTACAAGCGCATCACTCTATCGCCGAATATTGACGCCATTATTAAAATCACCACAGCGCAGTAAATATGTGCTGTGGGGTGTTTTAGGATTGTTTGTTGTTAGCGCAGCGTTACCTCTTTTTCGAGCAGTGCCGTTAAAATTGTTGCCGTTTGATAATAAAAATGAAATTCAAATTTTGATAGAGATGCCTGAATCGAGTTCTTTGGAGTTTACTATGGCGCAAACACAGCAGGTAGCATCACGTGTTAAAACTGTCGCCGAAGTTAGTGAGTTGGCAGCGTATGTTGGCATTGCAAGCCCAATGGATTTTAATGGCATGGTGCGTCGCTACTATATGCGCAACATGAACTATCATGGGGAGTTGCGCTTAAAACTGATTGATAAAACAAAACGAGAGCATCAATCTCATGGTGTAGTACTGCGTCTACGTCAGCTTCTCGCACCATTAAATCGTGATGGCGTAACGATAAAAGTCGTCGAAGTTCCGCCAGGTCCACCGGTATTATCAACTGTAGTAGCCGAAGTTTATCGCGAGGCTTTCGTAGATTTAACTACGCATCAACAGGCAGCCAAAGTGATTGCAAAGCGACTTGCAGCTGAAGCCCATGTGGTGGAAGTTGATACCACGATTTCTGCGCCAGTTACGATTAACCGATTTATCACAGAGCGTGAAAAAGCGGCACTTTCTGGGATCTCCCAACGAGATATTGTGACAACTTTGGCAGCGGCTAATAAGGGTATTGATGGTCCCATTGTGGCAACAGATCAAGAAGCCGAACCCCTTTCGTTACTCCTGCGACTACCAATTAGCGAACGCAATCGTTTAGAAGATTTAACTAAATTGTATGTACGTGGCCAACAAGGTTACGTACAGCAAGATCTCGGCTATGGCGTCGAAGCGGCGCCGCAACCCTTAGTAGCATTGTCCGAGCTCGGAGAATTTACGTTGTTTGAAGAGCAGGCAGTAATCCATCGTAAAGATTTACAGCCCGTTATTTATGTAACCGCTGAGTTAAACGGCCGCACGCCTGCAGAAGTCATTGCCGACATCAATGCGGATCAGCAAGTAGAGAATAAGGCGAACCCATCTGAAGATACGGCGTTACCTTGGCAACAACGTAGTTTTTTATCTAATGGTGGTGGGTTACCTTGGCAGATACCTGTGGGGACATCTCTATCTTGGAGCGGCGAAGGTGAGCTTAAAATTACAGTGCGGGTGTTTCGCGATATGGGCATCGCATTTGCTTTTGCACTCACGGGTATTTTTATCATTTTACGCTTACAAACTGGGTCAACAGCACTTGCTGGTATCATAATGTCGGCGATCCCACTGACAGTTATTGGCATTATGCCGGGCTTTTGGTTGATGAATCAATTTGGTGAACGGGAAATCGCGGGCAGTCCTGAGCCAGTTCTTTTTACTGCCACTGCGATGATAGGAATGATAGCACTTGCCGGGATTGTGGTTAGAAATTCATTGATCTTAGTTGAATTTATCAGCGCTGCGCGCGCTTCAGGAGCGGCCTTGAAAGACGCATTAATCGAAGCTGGTTCTGTACGTATGCGGCCTGTGTTATTGACTGCCGGGACCACTCTTTTAGGTAATTTAGTGATTATTCTGGACCCCGTGTTTAGTGGTTTAGCATTGGCGATTATTTTTGGCATTGTTGCATCTACTTTATTTAGTTTATTTGTTGTGCCTCTGGTGTATTTCTTAGTATTTAGAGGTGATGATCAAAGGAGAGTAATCCATGATACTTAAACGTTTGCTATTGCCCGTCGCGGCACTTGCTGGGCTGTTGTTAATCGTTGTTTATATGGCAGGCGGTTTTTCAAGTAAACAAGCACCAGAAATCATCAATAGCGAAAGGTACAGCGGAGCGACGCACCAAATAACAACGCAAGCGGTAATCAATAAAGTATGGTTACCCGCTACCGTGAGTGCGCGGCAAAATACGCAAGTCGCGAGTCGTATCTTGGCGACGATTAATAAAATACACGTGCGTGCAGGACATCAAGTTAAGCAGGGTCAGTTAATCGCTGAGCTCGATAATCAAGACTTAATAAAGCAAGTGGCTCAACTGGATGCCCGTATCGCGGCCACTTCGGCGCAACTGGTTCAGGCTGAAGCGCAATTACAGCGTAATAAAGCACTGTTTCAACAAGGTTTAATTTCAAGTAGTGAGCTCGATGATATTCAAGCAAGTTTTGATAAACTCAGCGCGACTAAATTAAGTGAACAGCAGTTGCGTGATCAGGCCCAAGTGACGTTGAGTTATTCTAAAATTCGCGCACCAATATCAGGCACGGTTGTGGATCGTTTTGCCGAACCCGGTGATTTAGCAAATCCAGGGCAAGCAATTGTCAGCATCTATAACCCGTTGAGCATGCAATTAAGTGCTGCCGTACCTGAATCGCATGCGGTCGCTCTCGGTTTGGGCCAAAACATTGCTTTCTCGATTGATTCTATTAACTATTCAGGCGAGTCTTCAGTAAGTGAAATTGTACCGCTAGTTGATAGCAGTGCGCGTAGTTTTGCTATTAAACTCGATGTTGAAGCCACAAACGCAATGCGCCCTGGTATGTATGCACGTATAGCAATTGAAAAGCCAATGCGACAATTAATCGCTATTCCCGCAGCAAGTGTTAAATCATTTGGTCAATTAGATAAGGTGTTAGTGATTGAAAATGGTGTCGCACAAGCGCGTTTTGTTCGTTTAGGAAAGCGGCTGTCATCAGGAAGTATTGAGGTGATAGCGGGCTTGCAAGCTGGCGAAGTGATCGCGCTTTAGAATATTCGGGAGCAATATCTCCCGAATAGATTTATTTATAGAACCGTCGCTATTTCGTCAAAATCTTTTTTCACAAGCGCGTGTTCAGGCACTGTAGCATCAGCAGCTGGGTAACCTGCGATAATCAGCATATACGGACGTTCGTTATCTTTATCGCGGCCGCAGATTTCAGTTAAAAAACTCATCGGCTTTGGTGTGTGAGTGAGTGTGACGAGGCCTGATTGGTGGAGGGCATTAATTAGGAAGCCAGTCGCAATGCCCACGCTCTCATGCACGTAATAGTTGGTATTCTTATCCTCACTATGAATCCCGCCCTTTTTTTGGCTAAAAATCGCAATGAGCCATGGAGCGTGTTCAAGATACGGTTTTTGTGCGTCAGTGCCGAGTGGTTTGAGTGCGTTTAGCCATTCGTCACCGGCTCGACCTTTATAAAATGAACGCTCCAAATCTTCAGCTGCGGTTCTAATTTGCTTTTTTACATCTTGACTATTGATTGCGACAAAGTGCCAAGGTTGGTGATTTGCGCCGCTTGGCGCGGTCGCTGCAATTTTAATGCAGGTCTCGATGATTTCTTTTGGTACAGGTTTGTCTGAGAATGAGCGAATTGAATGGCGGCGTTTACTACTTGCCAATAAATCACTGGCGCGCTGCTTCATTTGTTGTTCTGAAAGCTCAACAAAGTCATTAAGTGGGACGGATTTATGATCTTGCATAGGGACTTTATTATTATTTTATGTACCCTCTTTATATCGTCAACATGCAGTTGTTGCAACTCGACCAGTTACGATTTTGTGGTCAAATTTTCCTTTCGGCTTGCCAACTAAGAGTAAACAGTCATACAAAAAAGTGAATTCATAGTGGGTTAAGTTGAATACCAATAGATTTTATCGTGTTGTTAATTTGATTTGGACTGGTTTTTTATGAATATAAAAGTTTTGAACGCGGGCACACCATCTAGTGCACCTTTTAAATTAGGCGATATTTCGGCTAATAAACAAGATTTTCACTCTGGTTTGTCGAGGGACTTAGTATCGATTTCGGTTACGGCAATGCAAAAGAGTAGTCAGAGCACTGAAAGTAACCCTTCTGTACCGGACCATGAAGATTTGCAGCAAAAAGGCAAAGCACTGGCAACATATAACATGGTGCAAGGCTTAGGCGATGAGCGTTTATCACCAATGGAACTGCATGCAATGAAAAATAATCAACAAGTGCGACAAGCGTACGTTGGTAAACAGGCTCTTGAACATCAAATTGCGATGTTTGAGGCCGCGGTCGAGTCATATTCGTCTAATAATGATAGCTAATTCTGCATGTTAAAAAGTAGGTTGTTGTATTTAAATTAAATTTTCCATGCCAATCTTTGTTCCGAAAAAACGATTGCAGTAATTAAATTAATCTATTTTATCTTTTCTAAAGTTTTTTCTAATCTATATACCAAGCCAAATGGAAATAACTAATTAATTTTTTCCAATGACTAATTTAACTATAGAGAGAAAAGATATGACGACTTCTTTGATTAATACAAAAATTCAACCTTTTAATGCAACTGCTTATCACAATGGCGATTTTGTTGACGTTTCAGAGCAAAATTTATTGGGTAAATGGGCTGTTGTGTTTTTCTACCCTGCAGATTTCACTTTTGTATGTCCAACTGAATTGGGTGATTTAGCAGATCATTACAGCCAGTTGCAAGAAATGGGCGTTGAAGTTTACTCAGTATCCACTGATACCCACTTTACCCACAAAGCATGGCATGACACGTCAGACACAATCAAAAAAATTCAATTCCCAATGATTGGTGACCCAACAGGGCGTATCACACGCAATTTTGGTGTAATGATTGAAGAAGATGGCCTCGCACTACGCGGTACGTTTGTGATTAACCCTGAAGGTGAAATTAAAGTAGTTGAAACGCATGATTTAGGTATTGGTCGCGATGCAGGTGAGTTAGTGCGTAAGATTCAAGCTGCACAATATGTTGCGACACATGATGGTGAAGTATGCCCTGCTAAGTGGCAGCCGGGCGATGAAACATTAGCGCCTTCATTAGACTTAGTTGGCAAGATTTAATCTGCTATTGCGTTTGCCTGCCTGAATTGGCAGGCAACTTCTTCATTTCAGTTATGTCATTTAAGGAATGATCATCATGAACAGTATTTTAGATAATAATATTAAAGCACAGTTACAGAGCCACTTTAGCGGTATTAAAGAACCTGTCGAGCTGGTCATTGCCTTAGATGACAGCGATAAATCAAAAGAGTTAAAAGCCCTTGCCCATGACTTGCTCGGTTTGAGTGAGTATTTTTTAGTACGCGAAGACGAGGCTATAAAGCGCAAACCGTTACTTTCAATTCGTTCACCGCAACGTGGCACCGAAATCAACTTTGCAGGTGTGCCAATGGGGCATGAGTTCACAAGCTTAGTGTTGGCTTTACTTCATACTGGTGGCGTTGCAAGTAAGATTGACGAGCTTGAACAGACGCAAATCGCTCAGTTGCAGCAAGACTTGAATTTTGAAATTTATATTTCTCTCAGCTGCCAAACCTGCCCTGGTGTTGTGCAAGCGTTAAATACAATAGCAGCGCTAAACCACCGAATAAAAGTGACGATGATTGACGGTGCATTATTCCAAGACGAAGTGAGTGAGCGAAATATTCTAGCGGTACCGAGTGTTTATTTGAACGGGCAGCTATTTAGCCAAGGTGCACTAGCATTGACGGATATAATAAACAAATTGGATTCAGGTGCAGCTGAGCAGCAAGCTGCACTGCTATCAGCGAAAGATGAGTTTGATGTATTGGTTGTTGGTGGGGGGCCTGCCGGTGCATCGGCTGCTGTATACGCCGCTCGTAAAGGGCTAAAAACAGGTATCGTGGCAGAACGCTTTGGCGGTCAAGTAGCAGATACGGTTGGTATTGAAAACTTTATCTCGGTGCAAAAAACTGAGGGGCCAAAACTGGTTGCACAACTGGAAGAACACGTTAAAGAATACGATGTAGATATTATTACACAGCAAAAAGCGGCGAATATTCGCACTGAACATGGACTTGAAATTGATTTAGAAAGTGGTGCGACGCTTAAAAGTAAAAGTGTGATTCTAGCCACAGGCGCGCGCTGGCGAGAGATGAATGTTCCGGGTGAACAAACTTATCGTGGCAATGGGGTCGCATACTGCCCACACTGCGATGGACCTTTATTTAAAGGTAAAAAAGTGGCGGTCATTGGTGGCGGTAATTCAGGTATTGAGGCTGCGATTGATTTAGCTAATATTGTTGAGCACGTTACTGTACTCGAGTTTGCAGACTCGCTGCGCGCTGATCAAGTACTGATAAATAAAGCCAATAGCCTTGCAAATATTTCGATTATAAAAAATGCGCAGACGACTGAAGTCATCGGTGATGGTAACAAAGTCACAGGTTTGACTTATAGTGACCGAGTTACAGGTGACAGTCACCAGCTTGCGCTTGCCGGCATTTTTGTACAAATTGGTTTAGTACCTAACACTGAGTTTTTAGATGGCGTTGTTAGCCTCAATCGTTTTGGGGAAATTGAAATCGATCAAAAAGGTGCCACGTCTGTGCCAGGCATATACGCCGCAGGCGATGCTACAACAACACCGTATAAACAAATTGTGATTGCCATGGGTAGTGGCGCAAGTGCTAGCTTGGGAGCGTTTGATTATTTAATTCGAGCAAGTGCAACAGAGGTACAGGCCGCCTGATGAGATAACTCTCACCTCGGATACTTTTTCTATATTCACATAATACGCCCAAATATTATGTGGCAAGCCGCAACTTTGACGTTGCGGCTTTTTTGTAAATTTTAGGTTAACCACTTATCACCGATATTTGCCATTTATCATTTTTAAGCCAATTAGGCTTGTTTTCACGGTCACACTCCAAACGCTTAAAAAGCACATAATCGAGTGCAGTAGCTTAATTTAAAATAAAAAAGCGGGGAACGACCATGCTATCAATATCAGGCTTATCAAAAACTTACGATAACGGCGTTAAGGCGCTGAATAATGTTAATTTAGAAATACCGAAAGGAATGTTCGGTTTGCTAGGACCGAACGGAGCAGGCAAGTCTTCATTAATGCGAACCATTGCCACATTACAAGATGCGGACACAGGTAGCATAAACTTTGATGGTATTGATGTATTTTCAGACCCACAGCAACTGCGTCAGCGTCTTGGCTATCTACCGCAAGACTTTGGCGTTTACCCGCGTATTAGCGCATATGATTTACTTGATCATATGGCGATTTTAAAAGGGTTAGACAAACCGAAAGAGCGCAAAGAAGCGGTTGAAGGGTTATTGGCACATACCAATTTGTTCCAACATCGCAAAAAAGCAGTGAGTGGTTTTTCTGGCGGTATGCGTCAGCGTTTTGGTATCGCTCAAGCACTACTCGGCGATCCAGATTTAATTATTGTTGACGAGCCAACAGCTGGCCTCGATCCAGAAGAGCGCAATCGTTTTCATAACTTGTTAGTGAGTTTAGGTGAAGAAAAGGCGATTATCTTATCAACTCATATCGTAGAAGATGTTTCTGAGTTATGCCCTAATATGGCAGTGCTTGCGTCGGGTCAAATATTACTCGAAGGCAACCCGATTGCATTAACTGATAAACTCAATGGACAAATTTGGCGCAAATCGGTTTCTCTATCCGAATCACAAGAGATAGAGCAAAGCATGCCGTTAATCTCAAAACGTTTATTTGCAGGCCAAACCATCGTACATGTGATGGCCGATAATCAGCCGGAAGGCTTTGAAGCGGCTCCGGCCAATTTAGAAGATGTTTATTTCTCGACACTTCATCAACACCGCAGCGCGGCATAAGGAGGCGGTATGTTTTTAAAAATGCTTGCCTTTGAATGGCGATACTTTACAAAACAGCCGTCATTTTTTGTGACTAGCTGTATTTTTTTCCTACTCACATTTTTTGCAACTGTATCTGAAAATGTGCAAATTGGTGGTGGCGGTAATGTTGTTTACAACGGCCCATTTTCAATTGCCCAAACATTACTGATCATGAGTATTTTCGCCATGTTTTTGGTGGTGAACTTTGTTGCAAGCACCGCGACTCGCAATGACAGTAGCAAGATGTCTGAAATCCTTTACAGCAAACCGATTAACCCTGTGAGTTATCAGCTTGGTCGCTTTTTTGGTTCGTTTGCGGTTGTTGTAACTGTATTTGCATTTGTTCCACTTGGTATCTTTTTGGGTACCGTGATTGGCTCAGTGGCTGGATGGGTTGATGTTGAGCGCTTAGGACCGACAAATTTTAGCCATTACTTTACTGCTTTCTTCTACTTGTCGATCCCGACGCTATTTGTATTAGCCAGTATTTTTTATTCAATTGCGATTCGTTTCCGTTCCATGATGGCCGTCTATCTGTGCGCGGTAGGTCTTTTTATTGCTTACAATGTGACTGGGCAATTTTTAGATGAGCCTGAGTATCGTACGATTGCAGCATTAGCCGACCCGTTTGCATTTAATACTTTTGCAGAGCTAACCCGTTACTGGACAATGTATGAGAAAAATAACTCAGCGATTGAAATGACCGGTGTGTTACTGCAAAACCGTTTAATTTGGGTCGTCGCAGCGATTGTTATTATGGTGCTATTTGGTGGCTTTAGAAAGGGTTTATCGCTAACACAAGAAAAAGCGAAAAAAGCTCAAAAAGCGGTTAACACAGATGACGGAAAAGCGGCGCTTAGTTTTAATATTAAAGCGAAAGGCAGTAAGCTGATCAACACCGCCGCACATCTTAAGCTGCGGACGTTATTTGAAATTAAACAAGTTATCTTTAGCGCACCATTCTTAGTATTGGGTGTATTGACTATTTTTATGCTTGTTGCGCCACTACTCGACCCACAAGGTATGTTTGGTACGCCGGACTGGCCGCTCACCCAAACTATGGTGCAATTGATTACTAATTCAAGTGGTTTATTAATGTTGGTTATTCTCGCTTACTATAGTGCAGAGGTGGTATGGCGCGAACGTAATTCGGGCATGGGCGACATTATTGACTCTATGCCGGTTAATAACATTACTTTCTGGCTCTCTAAGGTGATTGCAATCAGCTTGGTGTTTGTATTGCTGTACGTATTTGGTATGACAGTGACAATTATTAACCAAATGTTGAGTGGCTATACACACTTTGAGTTATCTCAGTATGTGTTCCGCCTCGGGTATATTAATTTAGTACCTTTGATTATGACGGTTGTCATGGCGTTCTTCTTACAGGTTGTTAGCCCTAATAAATACGTCGGTATGCTATTGTTTATGTTGTTTATTATTGGTTCAATCGTGCTAAGTAACTTTGGTTTTAGTCATCCTATGTGGCAGTTTGGTGAAGCTCCAAATATCCCGTATTCAGATATTAATGGTTATGGCCACTTCTTAACAGCACACAACTGGTTTATGGCGTATTGGTTAGGTGCAACTCTGGTGCTTGGTGCTTTGAGTTATGCATTATGGCATCGTGGTCCGCAGCAGTCTTTAAAAGCGCGTATCGCAACGGTACCTTATTATTTAGGTTTACCTGGTAAAGTTACAGTGGCATTTGGCTTACTGTTATTTACGACGACGGGCTTCCATATTTATAACAATACGCGTATTCAACATGAATATTTAGAGCAAGATGATCGTGAGTTGCTGCAAGCTAATTATGAAAAGAAATATATGGCTTTTAAAGAGGATTATATTCCGACCATAACAGCTGTTAATACGGACATTGAAATCTATCCATATCAACGCCGCATTGAAGCTTCAGCTCAGATTGAGTTTGAAAATACGTCAAATCAACCGATTAGCAAGTTCTTAGTTAATATTCCACAACACAGCCCGAGCTGGCAAGTTGAGTTAGACGGTGGCAAGGTCACTGAAATGGATGAGTTGTTCCGCAGTGCATGGTTTGAGTTTGATAAACCTTTGCTACCAGGTGAAAAGCGCCGCGGCAAAATTGAGGTGGTACGTGAACACACCGGGTTTAGAGCGGGCAATGAAGACTTTACTTTAGTTGAAAACGGCACCTTTATTGACAACTACACGCTATTCCCAAGTTTTGGTTACAATCAAACATTGCAACTGACTGATCGTCATAAACGCCGTAAATATGGTTTGGAGCCATTGCAGCGCGCTAACAAGCTTGAAGAGGAAGAATATTACAATGAAAGCTTCTTTGGTCGTGGTGTTGGGTTTATTGACTTTGAAGCAAAAGTAACAACAGCAGAAGATCAATTTGCTATTGCGCCGGGTTATTTACAGAGTGAAACCGTTGAAAATGGCCGTCGCACTTTCCATTATAAAATGGATGCGCCTATGGTTAACTTCTTCTCTATTATGTCGGCACGACTTGAAGCGAAGAAGGAGCGTTATAACGGTATTGATATCGAAGTTTACTATCATACATCACACGGTATGAATGTTGATCGTATGATTGAGTCGGTGAAAGATTCGATTGATTACTTCACAGCAGAATTTGGCCCGTATCAGCACAAGCAAATGCGTATTATCGAATTCCCAGGGTATCGTTCATTCGCACAAAGTTTTGCAAATACAGTGCCTTATTCTGAACAAATCGGCTTTATTACTGACTTACGTAATCCAGAAGATATCGACCCTGTTTACTATGTAACGGCACATGAAGTTGCACACCAGTGGTGGGGACATCAAGTAGGTGCTGCGAATGTACAAGGTAGCGCGATTATCTCTGAAGCACTTTCGCAGTACAGCGCCTTAATGGTTATGGAAAAGAAATATGGCCCTGAAAAAATCCGTAAATTCTTAAAGTATGAACTAGATCGTTACTTACGTGGTCGCACAACTGAATTCTTAGAAGAAATGCCATTCATGCGTAGTGAAAATCAGCAATATATTCACTATCGTAAAGGCTCAGTAGTGATGATGTCGTTAAAAGACATGCTAGGCGAGCAGCGTTTAAATAAAGCGTTGGCTGATTTCTTGGCAGAATTTAAATATCAAAGTACACCGTATCCGACAACGTTAGACTTGATGGCTTATATTCAACAAGACGCTAATGATATCGAAAAAGAATTTGTCAGTAATTTGTTTGAACATATCTCGTTATACGATTTAAAAACAACAGAGGTTAAAATTGCTGAACAGCAAGATGAACAAGGTTTCTATACGGTAACAATGACCGTAGAAGCAAAACTTAATCGTGCTGATCGCAAAGGCAAAGAGACAGAAGTTGAATTTGCAGGACTTATCGATATCGGTTTATTTAGCCAAGACCCTGAAGATCTTTCAGCTGAGGATTTTGTTCTTTATTTGCAAAAACACGAGATTAAATCAGGTAGTAATGTGATTGAACTGAAGGTGAAAGAGTTGCCTAAGTTTGCAGGGGTTGACCCGTTCATTCGTTTAATTGACCGCGATAGCGCAGATAACATTAAGAAGTTATAATTTGTGATGCCATTATGATAATGGGGCAAGCCGCTGGTTTTCAGCGGCTTTTTTCGTTTTTATTCTGCGTATTCGACAAATAAATTTGGTTTTTTAGGCTGAAATGTTTTTAATACCACTTCATTTTAACTTTGGAAGAAGCTATGTTTCGCTATCACTGGAGTAACGGGCAAACCGTCTCACTAGCGCCGGGTAAAGTAGTCTGTATTGGTCGCAATTATGTAGAGCATGTCAACGAATTGAATAATGAAGTGCCGCAAGAGCCGCTTTTATTTATAAAACCGGCGACGTCACTTTGTGATGCGAGTCAGACAATGACATTACACCAAGAGCTTGGCGACCATCACTTTGAAGCAGAATTAGCATTATTGATCGGTCAGCCGTTAAGTCGTGACAATATCGATGACTATCAAGCGTGTATTGTAGGGCTTGGCGTGGCGCTTGATTTAACCTTACGTGATAAGCAAAGTGAATTAAAAGCCAAAGGTTTGCCTTGGGAAAAAGCAAAAGCATTTGATAACAGCTGCCCTGTTTCATCGCTTGTGCCATACACAGAACAAAATTTGGCTAACCTTGAGTTTACGTTTGTACGTAACGAGCAGATACAACAGTACGGCAATACAGAATGTATGCTGTTTCCTATTGAAAAGTTGTTGCGTGAAATTACATTATACTTTTCACTGCAGCCGGGAGATCTCGTATTGACGGGCACTCCGAAAGGGGTTGGTAAATTTAGTCACAATGATAGCTTTGAACTGATGCTATTGGACGACACTTTAGCAAAGGGTAAGGTTGTTTGTAGCGGTTAGGTGCATTTTCAAAACACTTTCTTACATTATTCAAGATTATTATCCATATAATTAAAAAAAGCATAAATGCAGCAAATTATAGAAAGTAGGAAAACTATGAAAAAACTATCGGTGCTTTTATTAGCTCTGGTATTAAGTGCTTGCTCGTCAGTCACAATCCAACCAGAACAAATAGCAAAACTTTCATCTCAGCCGACTTATCACGACAGTCGACACTTTTTTTTATGGGGATTGATTGGTGAAGAACGTGTCAATGTGAAACAAATCTGTGGTGAAAACAAGGTACTGCAGATGCAGTCTCAGCAAACTCTTGCAGATGGTGCACTTGGTTTGATTACGCTCGGCATTTATTCACCGCACTCGGTGAAAGTATGGTGTGATAGTCAGGCTGTAACGATACCAATGGAGGTGAAACATGAAGGTTAAGTTTTCTCTTTTTGTTGTTGTCTTATTATTTGTGTCGGGTTGTACACGTATTCATTTTGATAATGGCACGCCAGCCACAGTAGCAACCAATAGTAGTACCAATGAATCGTGGCATCATAATTTTGCATTATCTTTATATGAGTCTTCTGACCCCGTTGATCTGCAACAGCGTTGCGCTAATAAAGAGTGGCGTTCGGTAACTACGGAAGTATCATTTGTAAATGGTCTTGCGGGTTCTGTTGTGAACAGTGTTGGTCCTATTTGGTACCCTAAAACCGTCACTGTGAAATGCGATACGGTGAAACCTCCTCTTAAGTAATTATCTTCTCGCTACGCGGTATTCGCTGCGTAGCTTCTTCAGTACAATATTCTGTGCTAAGTTATTCATTTATATCCCACATTAAATAATTAAAGAAGCTTATGAATATTGGAACTCCCTTTTCAAAAACTGCGACGCGTGTTTTATTTTGTGGCGGCGGTGAGCTTGGCAAAGAAGTTGTTATTGAACTTAAACGATTAGGGTGCGAAGTGATTGTTGTTGATCGCTATGAGAATGCACCGGCAATGCAAGTAGCCGACCGTGCTCATGTAATTTCTATGCTTGACGGCGAGGCGCTAGCGCAGATTGTTCATCAAGAAAACCCAGATCTTATCGTACCTGAAATTGAGGCGATCGCCACCGACACCTTAGTTAAGTTAGAGAGTCAAGGAAAACGCGTCGTACCTACAGCACGTGCGACTCAGTTGACCATGAACCGCGAGGGTATACGTCGATTGGTCGCTGAGCAGTTAGGGATTAAAACATCACCTTACCGGTTTGTTGACAGTTTTGATGAGTTTGAATGCGCTGTTGCTGAAATAGGGTTACCGTGTGTTGTGAAACCGATTATGAGTTCATCAGGAAAAGGACAAAGTACCATTAAAGATAAGGATGATATTAAAACTGCATGGCAATACGCGCAAGAGGGGGGCCGTACGGGTAAAGGCCGTGTAATTGTAGAAGGTTTTGTCGACTTTGATTACGAAATTACACTACTAACCGTGCGCCATGCTGGTGGTACAGACTACTGTTTGCCAATTGGGCATATTCAACAAGGTGGTGATTATCAACAAAGCTGGCAACCGCAAGCGATGTCTCCAAGTGCATTGGCACAAAGTCAAGAAATTGCAAATAAAGTGACGACTGAGTTAGGTGGCTATGGGCTCTTTGGTGTTGAGCTATTTATTAAAGGCGATAAGGTATACTTTAGTGAAGTATCACCGCGCCCGCATGATACCGGCATGGTTACACTTATTTCACAGCATTTAAGTGAGTTTGCGTTACATGCGCGTGCTATTTTAGGTTTGCCGATACCTCATATTGAGTTTTACGGACCGTCAGCTTCAAGTGTCATATTAGTCTCGGGTGATTCGCAGAACGTTCAGTTTGGCAATTTACACAACGCATTATCGCAACCAAATACAGATATTCGCTTGTTCGGAAAACCCGAAGTAAAAGGGACCCGACGTATGGGAGTAGCTTTAGCACGTGCAAACACAGTTGAGTCGGCGGTGGAGCTAGCTAAAGAGAGTGCAGCTGCGGTTAAAATTACTCTTTAATAAAAATAAAACAGTCTAAAATAATGTAAGTTCAGGCTGTTTTATACGTATTTGCTATAGTAAAACAGTAATGTTATAGGAAGATTTATGCGTGCTTTCATTAGTGTTTTATTTTTTTTATTAATACCGCGTGCTGTTTGCTCTGTTATGATAGTGACTGAAGAGCGGCCGCCCTATACCTCTGTGAGCCCAAGCGGACATATTTCGGGTGCTGCGACTGAGCGCGTTCGAAAATTAATGAAAGCAGCAGATATTGACTATCAATTAAAGGTTTATCCGTGGGCGCGAGCATATAATACGGCTTTGTCACGCAGTAATACGCTGATATATCCAATATTAAAAACGGCACAGCGCAGTTCAAAATTTTATTGGTATTGTCCGTTAATGCAAGGCTTACCAATATATTTGTTTAGATTAAAGGAGCGACAAGATATTCAAATTCAAGATCTCAATGATGCTAAAGGTTTACTTGTAGGTGTGAGTCGACAAGATTGGAATGAAATATTCCTACGTCAACATGGATTTACTGAAGGTGTGAATTTAGACGTGTCGACAGATGAAAACGCTAATTTATTGCAATTACTCGCTGGCAGGGTGGATATGGTGTTGGTCACAGAAATTTCAGTTGTTGAGCGGTTAAGAAAGCTAAATCTATCACGTGACATAATAGAAAAGGCGCTAAACACCGACTTTAAAGAGAGTACGCCTTTATGTTTGGCATTGAATACTGAGTCTGATGTCGAAACGAAGCAACGCTTAGATACAGCTTTTGAGTACTATTTAAAAAACTCTGGATACAACCGTGAACAATAACCGTTTATTGTTGCTCTTTTTTTTGAGCGTTTTTACTATGCCGCTTTATGCGACAAAACTTACTGTTGTGACTGAGGATTGGCCACCCTACAACTACCATGATAAACAAGGTAATGTGGTAGGGGCATCTACCGAGAATGTGAAACAAGTACTCGCATTATCAGGCCTTGACTACGACTTAAAGCTTTATCCCTGGGCGCGCGCTTATGATATGGCGCTATCAAAAAAGAATGTGCTCATTTATACCATCATTAAAACCCCTTCTCGAGAGCCTTTGTTTCATTGGTTTTGTCCTATTCATGCGCAAGTAAAGATTTATTTTTATAAGCTCGCTAATAACGAGACTGTACAATTGAAAACGGTTGCTGATGCGAAAAAATATCGTGTCGGCGTTGCACGTGGTGATTGGAATGAAGCATTTTTAAAAGAAGAGGGGTTTGAAGTGGGCGTTAATTTGGATATTGCCGCGACAGACGATGCAAACCTGCAAACGCTCTTAGCGGGGCGGATTGATTTGATGCTGAATTCAGAGCATGCCATGCGTGGACGGTTAAAAAAAATAAACGCGTCGTACGATACAGTTAAAAAAGCGCTGTTGCAGAATGTAAAACGCGAAGACCCCTCTTGTATGGCACTGAGTTTAAACAGTGACCCTATTATTGTTGAAGGGTTACAAAAAGCGTTTGAACAATATTTGCAAGTGAAAGATATAGCCCAATAGAGGATTGGGCTGCTAGTTTGACTAGAGATCGAAATCGAGGCTGTAACCTACCGATACTTTAATGTCGTCATTCGCACTGAGATCTGTTTTAGTCAGGCGAAACGTAAACCCTGATTTAGACATTGATACCCCGTAATCGAGATAGCTATCGTCTTCACCGTACCATTCTGAGACTGTATCACCGCTCGAGTGACCAATGTGAAATGCTAATTCAGTTTGATTTAATATTTCAAATTGTGCATTGAGTTCGACATAAAGCATATCCTCTTCAGTTGTTGCATCACTTTGTGCGTGACTTAAATAACTTAATTTTCCACTGAGCCATTGCCAAGCAAGTTCACCATAAACTTCGCTAAAATCGATATTATTGTTCGCATCTGGATACGCGTAATATATATAACCAAGATCATAATTGATGTCGCCGGAGGTGCCGCTGTAGCCGGCATAAAAGTCGAGTTCATAACTCGGGCTCATATCGCCAAAGTCAATATTTGATGCCCATGTTCCCGCATAAAATCCCGAATCATGATTATAATCCAACCCACCAGATACAGCGGTTGCATCCTGAGTTTGTGAAATACCACGCCAATAATAATTTGAGTCGACGGCAATGTTTGCTGAAATTTCGGCGTGACTTGTAAAACTCGCGATTGAAGTAAGAGATAAAGCAAGAGTACTAATATATTTTAATTTGTTCATACTGTTTCCTAATTTGAATAGCGCTAACAGTTAATTAACAAATTGCATGCCTGATTTTATAAAGGTTTATATATCAATTGTTTATTATGCTTTGAGGGCGTTTTTTAGGGCCGGTCTTGCACAGTTTTAGTGCGTTTTTTATACATTTGCACAAATGCGGGCATCGCAGCTGGTTACCCGCACTCGTGTCTTATTCCAAAATATATTAGCCAAATATGGTACGCATTAAATTAATTGTTTCGTCAACACTGCGGCCTTTTTCAACTTCGCTTACGATTGAGTCACGCATATTTTTGATATGTGCAGGGATTTCGTCGCTCGATAATGCGCGATCGACGAGTACTTCTGCAGATTCTTTACCGCGACGTTTTGGTGCTGCACTATTTGACGAAGTTCGTTTTGGTTTATGTAGCGCGCGATAATAATTTGATTGTTCTTTCGCATCACTGCTGTAGTAAGTAAACCAACAAGGCATAAGCGCGCGATACTGCCAGATCGTTGCTTCTAATTGATCTTCAGGTTGGTCTTGTAAGTACCAAGGTTGCTTATGGATCGCCATGACGATTTCATGCCAATAACGTTCGAAGTCACGGTTAGTTAGTTTTACTAAGCTGAGTGACTGACACAATAGATCTAACGAACCTGAGGTAACTGGCGTGAAGATATCAGGACGACGCATCGCAAGTAAGCGTGTTGCCGGTGCTAATGTCGCTTTTTCATTTTCAAGTACATTAAATGCATTGATATATCCTGTTACAAAATCAGCATATTGGGCTTGGGTAACATCGCCTTCAAGTGGAATGTGTGAAAGCGCATCATCAAGTTCAACGCATGAAGCTGACATTAATGCGTGAAGATTTTTGGCAGATTTCGTTGAGGCAAACCACTCTACGTCAAATTTATAAATACTCGGATCGTGTTTTGCTGTGTGTTTGCCTGCAAAAGCGAGTTTATCTTCTTCAATCATATCGCTTAAGCGTTGCTGTTTTAGCGGGGTGAGGTAGTCTAATAAAGCAAGCTGTTCATCGAGTACTAGCGTTTCTTGTTGTGCTTTTATCGATTCGGCGACGACTGGCCAAGGTGCAATACGCAGAGTTTTTAGCTGGCTAATTGTAATGCCAGACTCTAAAGTCGTTTGTATCTTTTTTAAGATCGGAAGTTGCTGAGGTTCGAGTAGCTCGAAGTTAATACGATTTTTACATACGTCAATAAGTTCATGGCACCACCCCACAAAGTCTTCAGGATGATTTGTTACTTTAACTGCCATCAAGTTTAAGCTGACTTCCGGGATCAACTTCAATACGTTTTGATATAGCTGTATTTCCACTTCAGAAAGTGGCATTTTTGATGGTGCTGTAAGTAGTTTTTTCATGAATTTAAAAAGCCCCCAATATTCTGTTAACAACTTGCTTCCAACGTAAGAATATACGCGGGCTGTGCATGATACTGAGATCTAATTTAGATGCAATATTGACATTAGTAAAATGCGTATTTATGTTCTTTTGGTCTTTGAAACTTTTGTAACAAAATTTTGTACATTTTAACCTGTCTTTTTTGTTTATTTTCATTGTTTTATAAGTATATAATTCGCGCTTTTTATAGGGAAATATAATGAAATACTTTATATTAACTTTGTTTTTATTGCTTTTAACTGCATGCGGCGATGGCAGTGATAAAAAAAAGATAGTTATTGAGCCGCCACCTAAAGTTGAGAGTACACCTTTAAAGGGGCAGTTAGTTGATGGATATCCAACCGTAAATGGTGGGTACGGCTATAATGTAAAGCCTGGAGACGTGATTGCATGGCATATAAATGGACTTAGTACCGTTGAAGGTTATGTGACTATTACTGATGCTTTAAATACCGAGGTTGCCCGATTTGATACGAAAATTGCACCGCAACAAATAAAAAATGAACAGCCATGGGTTGAAGGGCTGGGATATGATGTGACATTTGAATACAAGATTCCAGATGAGATGAGGTCCGGTGTTTACTTTATAAATGGGAACAGGGACTTTATGTTCACTGTAGCTCCTTCTAGCTCTCCAGAAATCCTCGTAGTGATTCCAACAAATACTATGAATTCATACTCATGTGCAGGCGGACGCAGTTTATATAGCTGTAAAGATGAATCGGGAGTTTCTCATAAAGGTGTAGCTGAATTGACCTTTAAAAGGCCAATTCGAAATTCGGATAGTTGGATTGGCGATGTTCTTGGTTTAATGGAAGGGTATTTGCAGTGGTCGGAAACATACGTAAATAAAACCTATAGCAATGTTGGGTATATTACAGATAAAGAGCTAGATGACGAACAACTCCTCATGTCAACTAAATTGATCGTCATACCTGGACATAATGAATATTGGACCATGAAAGCGGTTCAAAATTTAGAAAATCATTTGGATAAAGGTAATCACGCTATTGTTGCTGGTGGTAACATTATGTGGTGGCATTCGCGCTACAATGAGCATGGTAACTTAGTCAGTTATAAGTCTAAGAAAGACATAGAAGCTAAAGAAGGTATGGAAACAACCTATTTTCATCAGATAGGTAAACCTGCGCACTCGGTAATGGGTGGTAGTTTTATATACGGTGGTTACCATGATAAAGATAGGTGGAACAAAGCTATTAAGAAGCCAATGAGAGTTATTGAACCTGCCTCTCCTATTTTTGCTAATACACAGCTTGGTCTATGTAGTGAACTAGATTTGAGTCACAACCATGAGTTGGATGGTGTTCCACTTCTGGGGTTTGATGCATTAGGTTACCCAGTCCCTGATTATCAAAAGATAAGCCATCACAGGGTGCAAATATTGGCATATGCCTGGGCTTATCGAGTTGGTTATACGCTTGGTACGATTCATGCTTCTCAAAGAAAACCAGACTCTGGATATGTAATTCAGTTTGGTTCAAATGGCGCTGCAGGGATTGGTTTTGAAAATGAGTCGAAGGAGGTATTTAAACAAGTGTTTGCAAATGCAATTGAAACTTTGCTGGAAAACCGCTCGCCTTTCTCGGCAAACTACCAAGCAAAAGAAGTTGTAACGCCGTATCAAACACCTTCAAAGGAAGACTCTAAATTCTCGGGTGCTATATGCGGTTAATGTAAGTTAATAGTTTGTTGTAATAAGTCAAAGTGAATACTTTGACTTATAGACTTTAAAACCCGAACTATTGAGGTTTACTCTTTAATAAACTAAATAAATTTAAGTCATGAGTGCTATCCTTCCAAACACCTTTTTCGCGCAATAGCCCTTCTAGTTCAAATCCAATTCTCTTGAGCAGTTTAGTTGATGCTAAATTTTCCGGCATGACGTAGGCTTCAATACGATTAAGCGATTTTATACTACCGAACATCCAAGCTATCATTGTAGATACGGCTTCTTGCGCATAACCAACTTGCCAATAGTCGGGGTGAATTTCGTAACTTATACGTGCGCTGCGATCTTTATAGTCGTATTTGTAACCGCAGCTTCCAATAACTTTGTCGCTGTCTTTTATTTTGAGTAACCAGCGAACGCCTTTGCCTTGTCTTCTAGCGAGATCATCTTGCTCAATGAGTTCGGCGGCTTGTTCAAGCGTTGAAAAAGTAGATAAATCGTAAAAAGCACAAGTTTTGGGATGGCTAAATAATGCATATACGTCATCGATATATTGTTTTGTTTGTTCAATGAAACAAAGTCGCTTACTTTCTATGGTAGGGAATCGATCATACTCCAATTGGATTAAAGGATGCGACTCGTATTGATAGCGTTTTATTTCATTAAAGCCGAGTTTATTTAGAATGCGATGTGATGCGTCGTTGTTTTCATCAACTTCGCCGATCAGATACGTCAAACCAAGGTCATTAGTAGCATGTTCTAATGTAGCTTGAGCTGCTTCAAAACCAAGCCCTTGACCCCAATATTCAGGTAGCATGCGGTAACCAATATCAGGACGTTCAATTTGGGTTTCATATTTGATGCCACAAAAACCGATAAGTTTGTTATGTTCTTTATAAATTAATGCATATCGTGCGTAACCATATGTCTCATATTCCTTTAACCATAACTTTTTAATGACGTTTGTACTCGCTTGTAAGTTGTCGCAAAACCCCGCGTCGCCAGTATATCGCGTTACCCTTTCATTACTATTAAATTGCAGTACATCGTTGGCATCGTCAAGTGTAAAGTGACGCATGATTAAGCGCGGTGTTTCAATTAAAATTGTCATTACATAATCCTCAATTCTGTATTGCAAATTAGTTTATATTTTGGGAATAATGCATAACAGATACAGATTTTGAATTAAATTAGCAGTACAGATGAGCAAGTTTATTTATCAGAAATTAGTAAAGCATTATCAGCAAGCCATTGTGGATGAGGTTTATAAAGCTGGTGAAAAACTGCCCTCTGTACGAGAGCTTGCCAATCGGCATCGTGTTTCAATAAGTACTGCGGTCAAGGTACTACAACAACTCGAAGCAAATAACTTAGCAGAAGTTAAAGAAAAATCAGGGTACTACGTTAAAGCGAACACTTCAGAAAAACGTCATAGTTACGGTTCAAAAGTATTTTATCAGCGTGATTTAACTCAATTACCGCTTGCTCAAGCGGTACAATATTCCTTTAATGATGAAACTGTCTTGCCACTATCGTGTACTGGACCGTCAACTGTGCTTGATAATGAAATGTTGTTGAATCAGCTTCATCGTAAAGTATTAGCCAATCGTCCGTACCGCTTACAACAAGACAACTATGAAGTGGGTCACCCGGAGTTGATCGCTGCGCTTGTAAAGCACTTTGCAGAATCTGGCATATCAGTGCCCAAGGAAAACTTACTGATAACGCGAGGGCGAGCTGATTCGCTGCAATTGGCGCTAGTTGCACTTAAATTAACGAAAAAGCGCATTGCGATTGAAGCACCTAGTTCTTTTTTTATCAATGCATGTTTAGAGCAACTTGATGTGGAAACGCTCGCTGTACCGATGCAAGTAGATTTTAATAAAGAGCTGGACCTGCTTGAAAAAGCGTACCAGGAAAGTCCATTTGCTGCCTATGTATTTAACCCTAGTTTTAATGATCCGACAGGACGCCTGTTGACTCAAAATGAAAAAAGCGAATTGTTGGCATGGGCGCAGCGTCGCGGCGTAGTGCTAATAGAATATGATCGCGGCGAACTCGCGTTTAACAATATGAGACCGTCGCCTATTACAAGTTTGGTAGATGACTCTATGGCAACACCTGTAATGAGCATCGGTGATTTTACTGATACGGTCAGTTTTAGCTTCAGTTTAGGTTATATAATTTGTCATCGTAGTGCAGAGCAATGTGTTTACACGAAACACGTTACTACAGAAAAGCCGGATACAGTTAGCCAATTGATACTTGCTAACATGATTCGAGCAGGAAATTACCGAAAACTCGTTAGACGGCTCAACCAGCAATCGTATTATCAATATGAATTGACACTGAGTATTCTTTCGGGGCTTTCGCCAAATGTGATTGTGAATGAAGTGAAAGGCGGACCTTGCTTGTGGATTAAGTTACCTGCTGGATATAAATCGGAAGATCTTTTTAAATGTTTATTAGCGGAGCGGATTTCAATCGCACCGGGAAAGATGTTTTTATCGAATGCGCAGTTTGAGCAATACTTCAGAATTACCTATGCTTTACCATGGGATTCTAGAATGGCGCATGGACTGCGGGTATTAACGCAAAAAATAAACGAATTTTTAAGAGCTTAGGTTTTAACTGAATGTCGGCTTGGGTATAGTAGCGTCACTGTCATTAAAAAGGGACAAATAATGAAAAAATTGTTGAAAATTTTTGGTTTTATTGTTGTTGGCTTGGTTATTTTGGTAATTGCATTACCTTTTATAATTCCAAGTGATTATATCTTTAATCAAGTTACGCAAGCGGTAGAAAAAACCACCGGCCGTACACTAACCATTAAAGGGCAGCAAAACTTATCTGTATTCCCAAAACTTAGTTTAGAACTTAATGATGTACATTTCGCGAACATGCCAAATGGATCGTCCCCTGATATGGTTTCAATGCAGCAATTGGCGGTACATATCCCTTATATGTCGGCGTTATTTGGTGATATTAAATTGGAGACCTTTGTAATACGTGAACCTAACATTTTGCTTGAAAAGATGCCTGATGGTCGCGTTAACTGGCAGTTGTTTGAATCAGTGAAGCAAGCGCCAAAGAATGAAGAAAAATCAAGCGAATCTAGCACGACTGGATTGCCTAAGGATTTTGATATTGCGCTTGGCGAGGTTGCAATTTATGGCGGTACCTTTACGTATATTGATCATCAAACAAATAAAACATCACAATTATCTGATTTAGATTTAACGATTCAGCTTCCGTCAATTAGAAAACCGCTTTTACTTGATGGCTCTGTGACTTATATGGAAGAAAAATTTCAACTTGAGACACAGTTAGAGACACCAGAGAAAGTCATTAATGGTGATGATTTTAACTTGTCTGCGGTGATTGATGCAGCGCTGCTCAAAATGGACTTTAAGGGAGCTGTGGTTAAGGCAGGTAGTGAATTTAGTGGCGAGTTGGTCGTCAATGGTGACTCAGTTAAGCGTTTACTGCGTTGGCAAAATATAGCGATTGAAGCAAAAGATAATGCACTTAATCAGTTTGCATTCTCTGGTAAGGCGAAATTCAGTGAGCAAAAATTAGTATTGTCTGAGCTCAAAGCAACTTTAGATAAACTCGATATTAAAGGGCAAGCAAACATTGATTTAGGTGAGCGGCTCAATATCATGGCAAATGCAGATCTCGGTGAGCTTAATGTTAACCCTTATCTTCCAGAATCGATTGCTACTGAACAGCCCGTTCAAGAGCAAGGTGAGGCAAAACCTATTGTATGGGATAAGACGACCATTGACTTGTCGGCGCTGACAACCCTAGATGCCAATATTAAACTGCGTTCGCAAGCGTTTAAATTTAAAGAGATCAAGTTAGGCGAAAACGCATTATCGTTGAAATTAAATAATGGTTTGGCAACAATTGGGCTCGATAAATTTAACGCATATGAAGGCATGGGAACAGGAAAAGTAGTCGTCAATGCTGCGAAAGTGCCTTATGTAATCAATACGTCTTTTGAGTTAACCGGTATGCAAGCGGAGCCTTTGCTTAAAGATGCAGCTGCATTTGATAAACTAATGGGGCAGGGAAGTTTAAATTGGGCATTATCGACGTCGGGCCAGTCACAGCATGACTTTGTAAATGGATTGGGTGGTGAACTTGGTTTTAGTTTCTTAGACGGTGCAGTTAAAGGTGCAAACTTAGCTGCAATGGTACGCCAAGCAAAATCCTTAATTAGTGGTGGTGGATTAACTGGCGACGGATTAGAGCAGGGTTACGATAATGCAAAGAAAACAGATTTCTCTGAATTGACAGGGAAGTTTGTATTCGACAGCGGCATAAGCCGAGAAAATGAACTGCTGCTAAAAAGTCCTTTGTTAAGGGTGACAGGTAAAGGTGACGTTCATTTACCCAATACCAAATTAAATTATCGCTTAGTAACGGGCATTGTGGATTCGATAGAAGGGCAGGGTACTACCGACAAGAGTACAGGTTTTAAAATTCCTGCACGTATTAAAGGCCCATTCCATGATGTAAAAGTGAAGCTTGATATCAAGGATGCTGCGAAAGAAGAAGCGAAAGATAAAATTAAAGACAAAGTCAAAAATAAACTCAAAAACCTGTTTGGGTGAGCGCGAACCGACAAAAATATCGGGAATATTTTTGAACAGCGGAGCTGACCCGAAGGGCGAAAGGCAGGATGCATGAAGTCATCGAAGCTTCGCAGTCGCGCGAACGCTTTTCATGGACGAAAAGCCGGAATATCACTTCATGGACGAATTACTAACATGATTGTTAAACCTAATCGAAGCCTAGGCCGCTCCTTTACATCCATGTAATTTCGGCATTAGTACATTCTGTACGTCACAGCCGTGCGAACGCGATTAAAATATTGGAAACATTTTAAAACGACGAAGTCGGCTCGTAGAGTTAAAACCAAGGATGGTTTTAATAAACTGGATGTCGATTACTGCGTAACGCACCGGAATATCGTATTAGATGAGAAGTAACCGAAGCGAAGCTTCGCAGTACTTCGAAATGAGGTCAGGATACCGATGTTATATAGCTTCATGGACGAATTTGTTTGCACTGAGTATATAAGATTCCAGACCGACAAAAATATCGGGAGTATTTTTGAACAGCGGAGCGGGCCCGAAGGGCGTAAGGCAGGATGCCTGAAGCATCGAAGCCTAGGCCGCTCCTTTACATCCATATAATTGCGGCATTAGTACATTCTGAATGTCACAACCACGAAAGCATTTTTCATAGCCGTGCCGTCTTCCTGCTCTTTTAAGAGAATGTAAAACACGATGATGTGATTTATCGTGTTACTTAAACGACTATGTAAACACAAGTGTATACTGACATTTGCTATACAACACGTAAGAGAACATAAATTGAGCATGAATACCGAGATAAGACTTATATCAAGCGCCGACGACCAAGCCATTCATGACATCATTAAGGCTGTTGGCAAAGAATTTGGTGCAGTAGGTGATGGCTTTGGACCGGGTGACGCCGAAGTAAGCGCGATGAGTGAGCATTATTTGCGTATAAATCGCAGTTGTTACTATGTTGCTGTGTTGCAAGGTAAGGTGGTCGGTGGGTGCGGCATTGCTCCATTTAATAACAGTTCGCAAGTTTGCGAATTACGTAAATTGTTTTTAATACCGGGGGCGCGTGGTTTAGGGATTGGCAAAGCGCTCACTGAGCAGTGTTTAAACGATGCGAGAAGTATGGGCTATCAGCAGTGCTATTTAGATACTTTGAGTAATATGCATAAGGCTATCTCATTGTATAAGCGGTTTGGTTTTAGAAATTTGGAGAGTTCACTTGATGGTTCAGAGCATGGTGGTTGCGATGTTTGGATGATAAATGAATTGTCACATTAATAATGTAAACTTCGAGGCACAAATAGGATAGTTAAATTTAACTTGAAGAAGACAAGAAAGCACCCCATATCCAAGTAAAGCAAATATGATATGTGCTGTTTATTTTTTGAACTTGTTGTTCTTTGGTCACTTTTTTTATCAAAAAGTTACCTTAAAAATTAATTAAAAAATAACCTACCACTTAACTGGGTTTGCTGGTACAATTGCCCGCCCCCAAAGAGATCCAACTGGACTTTTGGGTGGAGAATTGAACAATTAGGTCTTAATTCGTACTGAATTAAGGCAGGTTTTAACTACACCGGAGCATATACAATGATCCAAATGCAAACTCAGCTGGACGTTGCTGATAACAGCGGCGCTCGCAAAGTGCAGTGTATTAAAGTCCTTGGCGGTTCGCACCGTCGCTACGCAGCGATTGGCGACATCATCAAAGTTTCTGTAAAAGAAGCGATTCCTCGCGGTAAAGTGAAGAAAGGTGATGTTAAAAACGCGGTAGTTGTGCGTACTAAAAAAGGCGTTCGTCGTCCAGACGGTTCTTTAATCCGTTTCGACAGCAATGCGGCTGTTATCTTAAATGATAGCTTACAGCCAATTGGTACTCGTATCTTTGGCCCTGTGACTCGTGAACTTCGTACTGAACAGTTCATGAAGATCGTTTCACTAGCCCCAGAAGTACTATAAGGAGTCGATCATGGCAGCAAAAATCCGTCGTGATGACGAAGTAATCGTACTAGCCGGTAAAGACAAAGGTAAGCGCGGTAAAGTGCTTTCAGTTGTAACTGAATCAGGCCGAGTATTTGTTGAAGGCGTAAACTTAATCAAGAAGCACCAAAAGCCTGTACCTCAGTTACAGCAAGCTGGCGGCATTGTTGAGAAAGAAGCGTCAATCGACGTATCAAACGTAGCGATCTTCAACCAGGAAACTGGTAAAGCGGATCGTGTAGGTTTCAAGATTGAAGATGGTAATAAAGTACGTATCTTCAAATCTACCGGTAAAACTATCTAATAGTCGGAGTAGACGATGGCGAAACTGCATGAAATGTATAAAGACAAAGTAGTTGCTGAACTTCAAAAAGAGTTCGGTTTCAGCTCTGTCATGCAAGTCCCTCGAATAGAGAAAATTACCCTTAATATGGGTGTGGGCGAAGCCCTAGCAGACAAAAAGATTCTAGAAAACGCAGTAAACGATCTAGAAGCTATCTCTGGTCAGAAAGCATTAATCACGAAAGCACGTAAATCAGTAGCTGGTTTCAAAATTCGTGAAGGCTATCCGATCGGTTGTAAAGTAACCCTACGCGGTGAGCGTATGTGGGATTTCTTAGAGCGTTTAGTCTCTATTGCAATGCCACGTATTCGTGACTTCCGCGGTGTTAGCGCTAAGTCTTTTGACGGTCGCGGTAACTATTCTATGGGCGTACGTGAGCAAATCATCTTCCCAGAAATTGATTATGATAAAGTAGATCGCGTTCGCGGTATGGATATCACAATCACTACTTCTGCGAAAACAGATGAGGAAGGCCGTGCGTTGTTAGCAGCGTTTAACTTCCCATTCAAGAAATAAGGGTAGGGTTATGGCAAAGAATTCTATGAAAGCACGTGAAGCAAAACGTGCAAAGTTAGTGGCTCAGTACGCTGAAAAGCGCGCTGCACTAAAAGCAATCATCTCAGACGTTAACGCTTCTGAAGATGATCGTTGGGACGCGGTATTAAAGCTTCAAAGCCTTCCGCGTGATTCAAGCCCTGCGCGTCAACGTAATCGTTGTAACATCACGGGCCGCCCACATGGTTACCTTCGTAAGTTCGGCTTAAGCCGTATCAAATTACGCGAAGCTGCTATGCGCGGTGAAGTTCCTGGCCTTAAAAAGGCTTCTTGGTAATAGAATCACGGGAGTAAGACAATGAGCTTGCAAGATCCAATCGCGGATATGTTTACACGTGTTCGTAACGGCCAACAGGCTAAGAAGGTTTCTGTATCTATGCCTTCTTCAAAGCTAAAGGTTGCTGTTGCAAAACTACTTAAAGAAGAAGGTTTCATCACTGATTTCGCAGTAGCGGGTGAAGCAAAACCAGAACTTTCTGTAGAACTAAAATATTTTGAAGGCAAAGCTGTAATTGAGTCAATTCAGCGTGTTAGCCGCCCTGGTCTACGTATCTATAAGAAACGTGACGAGCTTCCTAAAGTTATGGGTGGTCTAGGTATTGCTATCGTTTCAACTTCTAAAGGCTTGATGACTGACCGTGCTGCACGTAGTGCTGGTATCGGTGGTGAAATCATCGGCTTTGTAGCTTAATCGGAGGGAACTATGTCTCGTATAGCAAAGGCACCTATTACAGTTCCTGCCGGTGTTGAAGTTACACTAGCTGGTCAAGAAATCAAAGTTAAAGGCAAAAGTGGTGAGTTAACTCGCACTGTAAACGCTGCTGTTGAAGTAACTTTTGAAGATAACGTAATCAAGACGCTTCCTCGTGAAGGTTTTGCTGACGCATGGGCGCAGGCAGGTACTGCACGCGCTAACATCAATAACATGGTTATTGGTGCAAGCGAAGGTTATGTGAAAAAGCTTCAGTTAGTTGGTGTTGGTTACCGTGCTGCAGCTAAGGGTAAAGTTTTAGACTTAACTCTTGGTTTCTCACACCCAGTGAATTTCGAAGTACCTGAAGGTATTACTATCGAAACTCCAAGCCAAACTGAAATTGTGGTTAAAGGCGCAGATAAGCAATTAGTAGGTCAAGTATCTGCTAACATCCGTGCATACCGTAAGCCTGAGCCTTACAAAGGTAAAGGTGTTCGTTATGCTGATGAACACGTGCGTCGTAAAGAAGCCAAGAAGAAGTAAGGTAGAACGATGGATAAGAAAACAGCTCGTCTACGTCGTGCAAAACGCACTCGTAGAAACTTTATTGAACAAGGCGTTACTCGCCTAGTTATCCACCGCACACCGCGTCACATTTACGCTCAAGTTGTAAATGCTGAAGGTGCTGTGGTAGCTGCTGCTTCTACTGTTGAAAAAGCACTAGCCGCATCAATTGAAGGTACTGGTAACGTTGCAGCTGCACAAGCTGTAGGTAAAGCTGTCGCAGAGCGCGCAGTTGAAAAAGGTATCGCAAAATTATCTTTTGATCGCAGTGGTTTTAAATATCACGGCCGTGTGAAGGCGCTTGCTGATGCAGCGCGTGAAGCCGGTTTGCAATTCTAGGAGTAGACAATGGCTAACGTAGAAGCAAAGCAAACAGAATTCGCTGAAAAGCTAATTGCTGTAAACCGTGTGTCAAAAGTTGTTAAAGGTGGTCGTATCTTTAGCTTCACAGCACTAACTGTTGTTGGTGATGGCGCAGGTAAAGTAGGTTTTGGTTACGGTAAAGCACGTGAAGTTCCAGCTGCTATTCAAAAAGCAATGGAAAAAGCGCGTCGTAACATGATTAATGTAGACCTTAACGGTAACACATTACAACACCCAATTAAGGGCCGTCATTCAGGCTCTAAGGTATACATGCAACCAGCATCAGAAGGTACAGGTATCATCGCCGGTGGTGCAATGCGTGCTGTATTGGAAGTAACGGGTGTACAAAACGTTCTTTCTAAGTGTTACGGTTCGACTAACCCAATCAACGTTGTTCGTGCAACTATCAAAGCTCTTGAGAACATGAAATCTCCAGAAGCTGTTGCTGCGAAGCGTGGTTTAACTGTTGAACAAATTCAGGGGTAATTAACCATGGCAAATACTGTAAAAGTGACTCAAGTAAAGAGCTCTATCGGTCGTTTACCGAAGCATAAAGCTACTTTACGTGGCCTTGGTTTACGTCGTATTAACCACACTGTTGAGTTAGAAGATACTCCATGTGTGCGCGGTATGATCAACCAAGTTTCTTACATGGTTAAGGTTGAGGGCTAATTCGATGCATTTGAATACTCTTTCTCCTGCTGCAGGTTCTAAGTCTGCTGGTAAACGTGTTGGTCGTGGTATCGGTTCTGGTCTTGGTAAGACTGGTGGTCGTGGTCACAAAGGTCAAAAATCACGTTCTGGCGGTAAAGTGCGCGTTGGTTTTGAAGGCGGTCAAATGCCTATGCAACGTCGTCTACCTAAATTTGGTTTCACTTCACGCAAGTCTCTTGTGTCTGCTGAAGTTAACCTTTTTGAAATCGCTAAAGTTGAAGGCGATGTGGTAGAACTAAGCACACTACAGGCAGCTGGTATCGTTAAAAAGAACGTTCAGTTCGTTAAAGTAGTTAAATCTGGCGAAGTTTCTCGCGCGGTTACTGTTAAAGGTCTTAAAGTGACTAAAGGTGCTCGTGAAGCGATTGAAGCTGCCGGAGGCAAGATAGAAGAATAATAAGGAAGTACTATGGCTAAACCAGGTTTAGATATGCAAAGTGCACAGAGTGGCTTAGCGGAGCTGAAGCGCCGATTACTATTTGTATTGGGTGCAATCATTATTTACCGTCTTGGTTCATTTGTGCCGATCCCTGGAATAGACGCCGCAGTACTAGCCCAGTTCTTCGAGCAACAAAAGGGCACCATTGTTGAAATGTTCAACATGTTCAGTGGTGGTGCACTTGAGCGTGCATCGGTGTTGGCACTAGGTATTATGCCTTACATTACCGCTTCAATTATCATGCAGTTGTTGACGCATATGCATCCAGCCATGATTGAATTGAAAAAAGAAGGTGAGCAAGGTCGTAAGAAAATTAGTCAATACACTCGATATGCTACGCTTGTGCTAGCTACATTCCAATCAATTGGTATAGCAACAAGTTTACCAAATATGATGCAAGGTTTAGTGGTTAACCCAGGTTTTGGGTTCTACTTTACTGCAGTTGTAAGTTTGGTAACTGGTACTATGTTCTTGATGTGGTTGGGTGAACAAATTACAGAGCGCGGTATCGGTAACGGTATTTCTGTTCTTATATTTGTTGGTATTGTAGCTAACTTGCCGTCTGCTATTGGCTCGACTGCCGAAATGGCGCGCCAAGGTGATTTGAATGTTTTAATACTACTATTGATTGCGGTAATTGTTTTTGCTGTAACTGCATTGGTTGTGTTCTTCGAGCGTGGTCAACGTCGTATCGTTGTTAACTATGCGAAGCGCCAGCAAGGCCGTCAGGTGTTTGCAGCGCAAAGTTCACATTTACCATTGAAAGTTAATATGGCAGGGGTTATTCCACCAATCTTTGCTAGTAGTGTTATTCTGTTCCCTGGTACAATTGCGAGCTGGTTCGGTCAAGGTGAAGGCCCTGTAGCTGATGTATTACAAACTGTTTCATTAGCGTTGTCTCCAGGACAACCGTTATATGCAATGGTTTTAGCAGCTGCCATCATCTTTTTCTGCTTCTTCTATACAGCGTTGGTATTTAATCCACGCGAGACAGCAGACAACCTGAAAAAATCAGGGGCATTTATCCCAGGCATTCGCCCAGGAGAGCAGACATCAAAATACATTGATAAAGTGATGACACGCCTAACATTAGCTGGTGCGTTGTATATTACCTTTATCTGTCTAGTGCCCGAGTTTATGACCATGGCGTGGCAAACGCCGTTCTACTTCGGCGGTACATCAATTTTGATTATCGTTGTTGTAATCATGGACTTTATGGCACAAGTACAGACCCATCTGATGTCTCATCAGTATGATTCTGTGCTGAAAAAAGCCAACCTAAAAGGCTACGGCCGCTAGGTTGTGTTACGGAGTTGAGTTATGAAAGTACGTGCTTCCGTTAAAAAGATTTGCCGTAACTGTAAAGTTATCAAGCGTGCAGGTGTTGTTCGCGTGATTTGCAGTGACCCTAAGCATAAGCAAAGGCAAGGCTAATTTAAGTCATGCAGGCTGAGTTGTTACTCAGCCTGTTTCATTGGTAGAAATCTGATATCGGTTGGGTATCCTATACGGGCTTTCCAACAAGATGATAATCAGGTTCATTTATAGGAGATATGTTAGTGGCCCGTATCGCAGGCATTAACGTTCCTGACCATAAGCATGCTGTTATCGGTTTAACAAGCATCTATGGTGTAGGTAAGACTCGCTCTAAGGCTATCTTAGCAGCGACTGGTATCGCCGAGACCACAAAAATCGGTGAACTAAGTGATGAAGTTCTTGACCAACTACGTGAAGAAGTAGGCAAGTACACTGTTGAAGGTGATCTTCGTCGTGAAGTTACTTTGAATATCAAGCGTCTTATGGACCTTGGTTGTTTCCGTGGCCTACGTCACCGTCGTTCGCTTCCACTACGTGGTCAGCGTACTAAGACTAACGCGCGTACTCGTAAGGGTCCTCGCAAGCCTATCAAGAAATAAGGTGGGGTAAGTTATGGCTAAAGCACCAATTCGTCGTAAGAAGGTTAAAAAGCAAGTTGCTGATGGTATGGCTCATGTTCATGCATCTTTCAACAATACTATTGTAACTATTACTGACCGTCAGGGTAATGCTCTGTCATGGGCAACTGCAGGTGGTTCTGGTTTCCGTGGTTCACGTAAATCAACTCCATTCGCTGCACAGGTTGCTGCTGAGCGTGCAGGTACTGCTGCACAAGAATACGGTTTAAAAAACTTAGAAGTTTTCATTAAAGGTCCAGGTCCAGGTCGTGAATCATCTGTACGTGCCCTTAATGCACTAGGTTACCGTATCACAAACATTACTGACGTGACGCCAATTCCACATAATGGTTGTCGTCCACCGAAGAAACGTCGCGTATAACAATAGGTTAGGAGAAAGAACATGGCAAGATATTTGGGCCCTAAGCTCAAGCTAAGTCGTCGTGAAGGTACTGACCTGTTCCTTAAGAGCGGCGTTAGAGCTATCGACTCTAAATGTAAACTTGAGACAGCACCAGGTCAACACGGCGCTCGTAAGGGTCGCCTATCTGACTACGGTTTACAATTACGTGAAAAGCAAAAAGTTCGTCGTATCTACGGTGTACTAGAAAAGCAATTCCGTAACTACTACAAAGAAGCTGCTCGTCTTAAAGGCAACACAGGTGAAAACCTACTTCAACTTCTAGAACAGCGTTTAGATAACGTTGTATATCGCATGGGTTTTGCGAGCACACGTGCTGAAGCGCGTCAGCTTGTAAGCCACAAAGCGATCATGGTTAATGGTACTGTTGTAAACATTCCTTCATTCGTAGTTTCGGCTGAAGATGTTGTTGTTATTCGTGAAAAAGCGAAAAAACAAGCACGTATCGTTGCAGCTCTAGAATTGGCAGATCAACGTGAGAAGCCAACTTGGGTTGAAGTAGACAGCAAGAAGCTAGAAGGTACGTTTAAGCGTTTACCTGAGCGTTCTGACCTGTCTGCAGAAATTAATGAACAGCTAATCGTCGAACTTTACTCGAAGTAAAGTTAACAGATAAGAGAGGATACACATGCAGGGTTCTGTAACCGAATTCCTAAAGCCAAGATTAGTCGATATCGACGCTATTAACCCAACACGTTCTAAAGTTGTTTTAGAGCCGTTAGAGCGTGGCTTTGGTCATACTCTTGGGAATGCACTACGCCGCATTTTATTGTCATCTATGCCAGGTTGCGCAGTGACAGAAGTTGAAATTGATGGTGTGTTGCATGAATACAGCGCGAAAGAAGGCGTTCAAGAAGACATCATTGAAATCTTGTTAAACCTAAAAGGTTTAGCTGTATCGTTAGAAGGTAAAGATGAAGTTTTTCTTACCCTGACTAAGTCTGGTGTTGGCCCTGTTACTGCCGCTGACATTCAGCATGATGACAGTGTTGAAATTTCAAATCCAGAACATGTGATTTGTCATTTAACAACTGACAACAGCGATATCAGCATGCGCATTCGTGTTCAACGCGGTCGTGGTTATGTACCAGCGTCGAACCGTATATCCTCTGAAGACGATGAGCGTCCAATCGGTCGTTTGTTGCTAGATGCTTCATATAGCCCGGTTGAGCGTATTGCGTACTCGGTTGAATCAGCACGTGTTGAGCAACGTACAGATTTAGATAAGCTAATCATCGACATGGAGACGAACGGTACAATTGATCCTGAAGAGGCAATTCGTCGTGCGTCAACTATTCTTGCTGAGCAATTAGATGCATTCGTAGATTTACGTGATGTAACTGAGCCAGAAGAAAAAGAAGAGAAGCCGGAGTTTGATCCGATTCTACTTCGCCCTGTAGATGATTTAGAACTAACAGTACGTTCTGCAAACTGCTTGAAAGCCGAGCAAATTCAATATATCGGTGATCTTGTTCAGCGCACTGAAGTTGAACTTCTTAAAACGCCAAACCTTGGTAAGAAGTCACTTACAGAAATTAAAGACGTGCTTGCATCACGTGGTCTATCTCTAGGTATGCGCCTAGAAAATTGGCCGCCAGCAAGCTTAGCTGAATAATCAACGATTTAAGTTTAGTTAGAAGGATAGGGTCATGCGCCATCGCAAGAGTGGTCGTCAATTAAACCGTAACAGCAGTCATCGTAAAGCGATGTTCAGCAACATGGCAGGTTCTTTGGTGAAACATGAAATCATCAAAACAACTTTGCCAAAAGCAAAAGAGTTACGTCGTGTAATTGAACCTTTAATCACACTGGCTAAGACTGATAGCGTAGCAAACCGTCGTTTAGCGTTTGCTCGCACGCGTGATAAAGAAGTTGTTGGTAAATTGTTCTCAGAAATCGGTCCTCGTTTCGCGGATCGTCCAGGTGGCTACACTCGTATTCTTAAGTGTGGTTTCCGTGCTGGTGACAACGCACCTATGGCTTACATTGAACTACTAGATCGCCCAGTTGCGACTGAAGAAGTTCAAGAAGACGCACAGTCTGCAGAGTAAGATTTAAAATATTGAAAAGCCGAGCATTTGCTCGGCTTTTTTCGTAATTGGGGTTGTCGATTACTTTTACCCTTATAAAATCTACTTATCTACTTATCTACTTATCTACTTATCTACTTATCTACTTATCTACTTATCTACTTATCTACTTATCTACTTATCTA
>CANLRB010000017.1 GCA_947493455.1 uncultured Pseudoalteromonas sp.
TGCCATTATTACACCTAATTAAGTTATGGTGATTATATCACCTCTAATCAGGTGGCCAAATTCAATGTACCACTACACCTTGACCTCATTTCAAAGCACTGCGAAACTGCGTTTCGGTTACTTTTCATCTCAGGCTGCGAAACTTCGATGACTACAGGCATCCTGCCTTACGCCCTTCGGGCCAGCAAAGCTGTTCAAAAATATTCCGGATATTTTTGTCGGTCCATCGTCGCCCATGCGCAAAAGAACCGTACTCATACCAATCCGCAAAAAGATTAAGTCACTTTTATCCAATCCCTTGAGCACATACTTTTCCCCTAGTCGGAACAAGTATGAATTTATTCGAAGCTTTTGATACTTCATCAACAATCTCGTCATAGCCTGTGAAGATACGATTCGGTATAGAATGTTGTCTCATCCGGCTCCAGGCCTGTTCGATGGGGTTTAATTCTTGTGAATACGACGGTAACTTTATGAGAGTGACGTCTTTAAATGCCCAAACGATGTCGAATGCACGCCAACCAGTGTTACTTCAACTAACCTTTTGATTGATCGGTTAGTATCAAAATAAGCTGTGCTATCGCAACTCGACTTGTTCGCAGGTTGATTTAATGCACAGTGTTTGCGGGGTGATAGTGTGCTGGCACGTATCAATTGAATTTTCTTTTTGATTATAACGTTTTTCAAAATCAGTAATTTGTGTTGCGATATGTTCAACTTCTTCCTGATTAGCCGTTTTTGTTGAATATATTTCGAAATGGCTTGCACCACCGCAAGCCCGCTCGCCTAAATGTAATACTTTACATTGATAAGATGCATCACAAGACTTATCAGATATGATTGTTGTAAGACTGTCTTGTGCTTGTGTGATGCTTTCGAATTCTATTCTAATTTTTTCGCCATTTGACTTGTTTTGAGGTGCAGACGTTTGACATCCTGCTAATGCGATGAGGCCGATAAGTACATATTTTTTCATTAACAACTAATTCCCTTTTGCCTCAGCTATATAGTTTGTTCTTTATATGGGGAATATCTTAACATTGATTAGCTAATTTTTTGAATATGTGTTGAAAAAAATATAATAACAATTTCTTATAAAAGCAAATATTCAATTTCAGCTACTCCATTAGCTGATTTGCGTTATTTTAGAATTCCGCTCATTGATTCTTTATAACGTCGCGATAAATTTAGTGACGCCCCATTTCTCAGTGTAACTAAATAGTCACCGTTCTCAGTTGGTTTTAATTCTCTAATTTCTCGCTTTTTTACTAGGGCACTGCGGTGTATACGGATAAACCCATTTTCTTTTAATAGTTTTTCCATTGTCGACAATGTTTCACGATGGAGCATGGGACGGGTCTCATCAGTTAAATGTAATTCAACATAATTACCAGCGCCGCCAATCCACACAATTTCATCGCGATCGATGATGCGGATTCGGCCAGAGTCTTTTACTACAATGATTTCTTCTTTATCGTTTGCCACAGCTAGTTGGCTCAACATGCTTTGCATATCACGCAGAGGTTCATGACTATTGTGTTCTAAATGTTTGAGCACTTTAAATAGAGACTTGTGAAAGCGGTCGGCGTCAAATGGGGTGATAAGATAATCTATAAAGCCGTGATCAAACGCGGTCGCTGCATTTCGCTCGTCACTAGAGAGGTAGATTATATGGGTGTAACTAGGCAGTTTAGCAACAAGTTCAGTGAGTAAGTCGCGATCATCATACGTATTTTCATTTAAAAAAAGGACGTCGGCTTGAAGGTTGTGACAAATATCATTTATTTCTTTGATATTGTAAGCTAATGCAATCGCCTCGAATTGTTGATAGTTATCGAGTAAAGCTTGAATGTTAGATTTTGTCGTGTCTGATTTATCTGCGATGACAACGCTGAATCGTTTCATACTGATCCTTGTTTCCTAGAGTAACTTTAGAGCTAAGTATACATATCGCGTTATGTATTTAGGTAAAATGGTGTAACATTTTGTTAGCGGTCACTATCGCTTAATGTGTCAATATATTGCTATTTGTTGATGGATTGTAAGTAACATATTTCGAAAATATTATTTCGCTCCTTTTGTCAGATTTACAACGCCTTTGGCGTAAATCGTATGGTCTCCTTGGCCTCAAATTATTAGTTTGGTTTTAGTTACTTATGATTTGGTAACAAGAATCCAGGGAGATATATAATGATAAAATCGAAATTTTCTAAAACATACATAGCACTGAGTGCCGCCTTATTCTCAACATCGCCTTTTTATGTAGCTGCCGCTGACGAGTCCTCAGCTGAAGAAGTGGAGCGCATTGAAATTACTGGATCACGTATCCAACGTACTGATATGGAGTCGGCCTTACCTGTTACTACGATTACTTCGGCTGATATTGCTGCTACTGGTCTAACAGATCTGTCAGCAGTTATTGCCCAAATGCCATATAACACACAGGGGAGCTTCGTCAGTGCAGGCGGAAGCTCTGCCCAAAATCATTCAAGCTCAGGTATGAGAGGGCTCGGTTCAGCGAGAACGCTGACACTAATTAATGGGCGCCGTATTGCACCATCAGCAACATTTGGCGGCGAAGGCACTAACTTAAACTTTATACCTATTGAAGCTGTAGAGCGAATTGATATTCTGCGCGATGGTGCCTCAGCCATTTATGGTTCAGATGCAATCGGGGGTGTAATAAATATAATTCTGAAAAAAGATTTCGAAGGCTTAATGTTACAAGCGAACTATGCCAACCCTACTCGAGGGCAACGAGATGAAGGTGGAGCGTCAATTACGTTTGGTAGCCAAGGCGAAAAGTCTCGCTCGATTGTTGTTATGGAACATAAAGAGTGGGAGGGGTTAGCTGGCGGTGGCAGCGGCCGACCGCAATTAGAAGCGAATTGGGACACCGGCTATAACCGTAGCTCAATATATTCACCTTATGGCACGTACCGACCTGTCGACGCAGAAGGCAATGCAATTGGGGCACGTGTACCTGGTCCCGACTGCCCAGCTGATAAAGTTGTTGATCGCGGCGAGGATGATAAACGATGCGGTTACAACTACCTTGATGGAAAAGACTTTTTACCTGATAGACAAAAAAACTCCATTTTTGGCGCATACTCCTATGACATTACCGATGATCTGATTTGGGATGCGCAAGTCTTATTACTCAAGGACACCTCCAAAACTGCGAGCACGTCAATTCATACTGGTTTTACGGCTGCACCGTTTTACATGGAAGCGGATAACCCTAATAACCCAACTTTTGGTACTGCAAACCCGCAACGTATTCAATACTGGTCTCGTATGGTCGGCGCTGCAGATCGTGAAACCTCATTTGATAGCAATGTACTCGATTTTGCGAGCTCGCTAACTTATAACACTGACATGGGCTCACTAAAGTTTGATGTACAAAGTAGTTCTCAGGTTGTTCATATAAAAACGGAGCACTATGCTTTTGAAGATCGATTCCGTGAAGCTGTAGCAGATGGTAGTTGGAATCCGTTTGAGCTTGGTGGCGGTGCATCTGAAGAAGGCATGGCCCAATTCCAACATACGTTTACGCGTGAGGCTAAAACAAAAACTAAAGGGGCAAGTTTAAGCTGGGCGTCTGATACAGATTTTGAATTAGCAGGTGGAACGATAGCTTATGCAGTGGGTGCCGAATATCAGAAAATGACCTATATCGATAAAATGGATCGTCAAACCGCAAATGGTGATGTACTTGGTGCGTTTGGTGGAGACTCGGCGGGTGAACGCAGCTATAAAGCTGCATATGCTGAAGTAGACTTGCCTGTACTTGATAACTTAGCAGTTAAAATAGCGACGCGATACGATAAATATAGTTTACCTGATGATGGCAAGTTGTCTTCATCAATCAATGCAAAATACACAGTGTCGGATGACTTTGTAATTCGTGCCTCGTATGGTCAAGGTTTTAGAGCGCCTAGTCTAGACGACCTGTTAGGTGATGAAGCACTTAGTTTTAATCGAGTGGTTGATACTACTCGTTGTCAGGCGTTGCCACCTGCGGAGCGAGAAAACGCTGATGTGTGTACCACTAATGAGATACAGCGTCGCAGCGCAGGTAATGAAACATTGGCACCTGAAGAGTCTGATCAGTACTCATTTGGTTTAGTATGGGATATTGCCGATAATACTTCGTTAACGCTTGACTATTATAGTATTGAGATAAATGATCAGGTGCAATTTTTAGATGCGCAAGCTGTTGTCGATTTGGAGGCTGCAGGTTTACTTGATAACTTTGATCCTAACCGTGTCAGTGTTCAACGAGAAGCCGACGGTACGTTAACCTCAGTCCGTACTAGTTCAATTAATATGGCCGGCATTACTACAAATGGCGTTGACGTGAGTTTTAATAGTCTATTTGATATTGGTGAATGGGGCGAGTTGCGATACACCTTTGACGGCTCTTATGTACTTGAGTACGAAACACAAGATACGCCTACATCTCCGCGATTTGACGAAGTCGGTTTTGTCGAGACGCCAGAATATCGTTTTAATACCGGACTTACTTGGATGTTCGACGATATTAGTGCCAATCTGACTTATCGATATACGGCAGCTTTTTTGGGTCAATCACCTGAAGATCAATTAGCAGATATTGAACGTCAAAACTTCCCAAGCTGGTCAACGCTTGATATGTCGGTAAACTATAATGCTGACGAGTACGGACGTTTCACAATTGGTGCGCGTAATTTAACGGATGAGATTGCTGAATTAAATGAAGAGCTTCGCGATGGATTTAATGACTCATTCCATGACATCATTGGTCGTGTCGTTTATGTTAACTATCAAGTACAGTTCTAGTACGTATCTTTACTAAGATTTGAAATTCAAAAAGAGCAGGGTATATACCCTGCTCTTTAGTTTAAAGTACAGTAGTAAAAGTGCATTGAAAATAATTGTTGCATTTATCACCAATGTCACTATAATACGCAGGCTTTCAAGATTTTGATTTGTACAAGACTTGGAAAGCTTAAATAGAGGCTTGGATTTCAAGCCCAGTAACAGGAACTCCGATTTGGAGTTCAAAGGTAAGATTATAAATAGATTGTCGATTATCTAAATTTAGATAGTTTGACGGCCTTTTTATGGTCTTTTTAAAATGCTCTTTATTTTGAGGTTTAAATAGAATGTCAAATCAACGCATTCGTATTCGCCTAAAAGCTTTTGACCACCGTTTGATTGATCAATCAACGCTGGAAATCGTGGAAACTGCTAAGCGCACTGGTGCTCAGGTTCGTGGTCCAATCCCACTACCTACACGCATGGAGCGTTTCACTGTACTTATTTCTCCGCACGTAAACAAAGATGCGCGTGATCAGTACGAAATCCGCACCCACAAACGTCTGATCGACATCGTAGAACCAACTGACAAGACTGTAGACGCTCTAATGCGCCTAGACCTTGCTGCTGGTGTTGATGTTCAAATCAGCCTGGGTTAATCGGAAGATTAGAGAGGTTTTAGGAAAATGGCATTAGGTCTAGTCGGTCGTAAAGTGGGCATGACTCGTATCTTCACTGAAGATGGCGTTTCAATCCCTGTAACCGTAATCGAAGCGACGCCTAACCGTGTAACTCAGGTTAAATCTGAAGCTACAGACGGTTATAACGCGCTTCAAGTAACCGCAGGCGAGAAAAAAGCGAGCCGAGTAAGCAAACCAGCAGCGGGTCACTTCGCTAAAGCTGGCGTTGAAGCTGGTCGTGGTCTGTGGGAATTCCGTTTATCTGGCGACGAAGGTGACTTCGAAGTTGGTAACGAAATTACTGTTGAAGTTTTCAATGACGTTAAGAAAGTTGACGTTACTGGTACTTCTAAAGGTAAAGGCTTCCAAGGTGGTGTTAAGCGCTGGAACTTCAGCATGCAAGACGCTACTCACGGTAACTCAATTTCTCACCGTGCTCCTGGTTCAATTGGTCAAAACCAATCACCGGGTAAAGTATTCAAAGGTAAGAAAATGGCCGGTCACATGGGTGCTGAGCGTGTAACGACTCAAAACCTAGAAGTTGTTCGTGTTGACGCTGAACGTGGTTTATTGCTTGTTAAAGGTGCAGTACCTGGCGCAATCAATGGCGACGTAATCGTTAAACCAGCTGTTAAAGCTTAAGTCCTGGAGATTTAGTGATGGAATTAACGTTAAAAGGCGCATCAGGCGCTCTTGAGGTTTCCGAAGCTACTTTTGGTCGTGAGTTTAACGAAGCATTAGTACACCAAGTAGTTGTTGCATACGCAGCAGGCGCTCGTCAAGGTACTCGTGCTCAGAAGACACGTTCTGAAGTAAGTGGTGGCGGTAAGAAACCGTGGAACCAAAAAGGTACTGGCCGTGCACGTGCTGGTACAATCCGTAGCCCAATCTGGCGCTCGGGTGGTGTGACTTTTGCAGCTAAGCCGCAAGATCACAGCCAAAAAGTAAACCGTAAAATGTATCGCGGTGCGATCAAAAGCATCCTTTCTGAACTAGTTCGTCAAGAGCGTCTAGTAGTTGTTGAAAACTTTGGTCTTGAAGCACCAAAGACTAAAGAACTAGTAGCTAAGCTTAAAGAGCTAGAGCTTAAAGATGTTCTAATCGTGACTGAAGAAGTTGATGAGAATCTATTCTTATCTTCGCGCAACTTATACAAAGTTGACGTTCGCGACGTTGCTGGTATCGACCCAGTAAGCCTAATCGCATTCGATAAGGTTCTTATTACAGCAGCTGCTGTTAAGCAACTTGAGGAGTCGTTAGCATGATCAGTGAAGAACGTTTATTAAAAGTTCTACTTGCTCCGCACATTTCAGAGAAAAGTACTACTAACGCTGAAAACAACAATACGATTGTTTTCAAAGTAGCAGGTGATGCAACTAAAGCTGAAATTAAAGCAGCGGTAGAGAAACTTTTCGAAGTTGAAGTAACGGGTGTTCGTAGCCTAAATGTTAAGGGTAAAGCTAAGCGCACAGGTATGCGTTTTGGTCGCCGCAGCGACTGGAAAAAAGCATATGTTACTCTTAAAGAAGGCAGCGAGCTAGACTTTGTCGGCGGCGCCGAGTAATTTAAGGAGTTCGAATTATGGCACTTCAAAAGTGTAAACCAACTTCTCCGGGTCGTCGTCACCTTGTTAAAGTGGTTAACCCTGATCTACACAAAGGTAAACCATATGCACCACTACTAGAGAAAAACTCTAAGTCTGGTGGTCGTAATAACAACGGTCGTATCACGGTTCGTCACATCGGTGGTGGTCATAAGCATCACTATCGTGTAATCGATTTTAAACGCACTAAAGACGGTATTCCGGCTAAAGTTGAGCGTTTAGAGTATGATCCAAACCGTAGCGCAAACATCGCTCTTGTATTATATGCAGACGGTGAGCGTCGTTACATCATTGCACCTAAAGGCTTAAAAGCTGGTGATACTGTTCAGTCTGGTGTTGATGCACCAATCAAGGCTGGTAACACATTACCAATGCGTAACATGCCTGTAGGTTCTACTGTTCACAACGTTGAGCTTAAGCCTGGTAAAGGTGCTCAAATCGCTCGTTCTGCGGGTGCTTACGTTCAGATCCTCGCTCGTGAAGGTCAATACGTAACACTTCGTCTACGTTCAGGCGAAGTACGTAAAGTTGAAGCGGATTGTCGCGCAACTTTAGGTGAAGTAGGTAACGCAGAACACATGCTTCGTTCACTAGGTAAAGCTGGTGCTAACCGTTGGCGTGGTGTTCGTCCTACAGTTCGTGGTGTTGCCATGAACCCAGTAGACCACCCTCACGGTGGTGGTGAAGGTCGTACTTCTGGTGGTCGTCATCCTGTGTCTCCATGGGGTAAGCCTACCAAAGGTGCTAAGACACGTAAGAACAAGCGTACTGATAAATTTATCGTACGTCGTCGTACTAAGTAATAGTTGAGGAATAGCCATGCCACGTTCTCTCAAGAAGGGTCCATTTATCGACCTACACTTGCTGAAGAAGGTCGAGAAGGCGTTGGAAAGCGGTGACAAGAAGCCTATCAAGACTTGGAGCCGTCGTTCAATGATCATCCCTAATATGATCGGATTGACCATCGCAGTCCATAATGGTCGTCAGCACGTCCCTGTATTCGTATCGGACGAAATGATCGGTCACAAACTAGGTGAATTTGCACCTACACGTACTTATCGCGGCCATGCTGCTGATAAGAAAGCTAAGAAACGTTAATCGGAGGTTATGATGGAAGCATTAGCTAAACACAAATTCGCCTCTGGTTCTGCGCAAAAAGCACGTTTAGTTGCAGATCAAGTCCGCGGACTACCTGTTGATCGCGCGCTAGAAATTCTGGCGTACAGCCCTAAAAAAGCGGCTGTTTTAGTAAAGAAAGTACTTGAGTCTGCTATCGCAAATGCGGAGCACAACGAAGGTGCTGACATTGATGAGCTTAAAGTAGCGAAAGTATTTGTTGACGAAGGTCCAACAATGAAACGCATTCGCCCACGTGCTAAAGGACGCGCAGATCGCATCCTTAAGCGTACAAGCCACATCACTGTTGTGGTTTCAGATAGCTAGGAGTTAGACTAATGGGACAAAAGGTACATCCTACTGGTATTCGCCTAGGTATCTCAAAACCTTGGGTATCTACTTGGTACGCGAATACAAAAGATTACGCTGTTACGTTAAACGGTGACCACAAAGTGCGTCAATACCTTACTAAGGAATTGAAAAACGCTTCTGTGTCTAAAATCGTTATCGAGCGTCCAGCAAAATCAATCCGTGTAACAATTCACACAGCTCGTCCTGGTGTTGTTATCGGTAAAAAAGGCGAAGACGTTGAGAAGCTACGTCAAGCGATTACAAAAATGGTTGGTGTTCCGGCACAAATCAATATCGCTGAAGTACGTAAGCCTGAGCTAGATGCACAATTAGTTGCAGATAGCATCGCATCTCAGCTAGAGCGTCGTGTTATGTTCCGTCGCGCAATGAAGCGTGCGGTACAAAATGCAATGCGCATTGGCGCTAAAGGTATTAAGGTTGAAGTTAGCGGTCGTCTAGGCGGCGCTGAAATCGCACGTGCAGAATGGTATCGTGAAGGTCGTGTACCTCTACATACTTTACGTGCTGATATCGATTACGCAACTTCAGAAGCTTTAACTACATACGGCATCATCGGTGTTAAAGTTTGGATCTTCAAAGGCGAAGTTATCGGTGGTCTTCCACTGAAGCAAGAGCAAGAGAAGCCAGCTAAACGTGCACCGAAGAAAGCTCGTAAAAGTGCTAAGTAAGAGGTAGCGATTAATGTTACAGCCAAAACGTACAAAATTCCGTAAAACGCATAAAGGCCGCAACCGTGGTCTTGCAAACAACGGTAACAAAGTTAGCTTCGGATCATTCGGTCTTAAAGCGACAGGCCGTGGCCGTATGACTGCTCGTCAAATCGAAGCAGCTCGTCGTGCTATGACTCGTCACGTCAAGCGTCAAGGTAAAATCTGGATCCGTGTGTTCCCTGATAAGCCTATTACAAATAAGCCGCTTGAAGTTCGTATGGGTAAAGGTAAAGGTAGCGTAGAATACTGGGTTGCTGAAATTCAGCCTGGTAAAGTACTTTACGAAATGGAAGGTGTTCCTGAAGAGCTTGCTCGTGAAGCGTTCAACCTTGCAGCACGTAAACTACCATTCAAGACAACATTCGTAACTCGGACGGTAATGTAATGAAAGCTAGCGAATTAAAAGACAAGAGCGTAGAAGAGCTAAACACTGAACTTCTAGAGCTTCTTCGTGAGCAGTTCAACCTGCGCATGCAAGCAAGCACTGGTCAGCTAGCTCAATCGCATTTACTACGTAAAGTACGTCGCGACATCGCGCGTGTTAAAACGGTTATCAACCAGAAGGCAGGTGCATAATGAGCGATAAGATCCGTACTCTACAAGGTCGTGTTGTAAGTGACAAAATGGATAAAACTATTGTTGTTGCTATTGAACGTCAGGTGAAGCACCCAATTTACGGTAAATTCATCAAGCGTACTACTAAACTACACGCACACGACGAAAACAACACTGCTAAAGTAGGCAACACAGTTACTATTCGTGAATGTGCTCCTATTTCTAAGAATAAATCTTGGGCTTTAGTTGACGTTGTAACTAAATCTTAATTTGTAATTAAGCTTTTAGTTAAGAAGCCTCACCCTCTAGGTGGGGCTTTTTTTATTGTTATTCTATGGTGCATTTCATTTACATTTTGTTGTAAAAACCTTGTTTTTCTGAGCTCTAAGGTTGAACTTAAAACCATTCTTTATATCAAAAGATTACCACTAACACATACATATAAAGTTGATGAAATACAAAGGACTGCTGCTTTCAATTTTGTTCCATGTTGTACTCTTTTATTGTTTAACTCGGCTCTCGCCGATTAAATATGTGCAGGATGAACAGCCGCAATCTCTTAGCACTTACATTATACCGGTCGAACAGCAACGTGAAATCTTGGCGCGTTTTGAACAAGAGAAAAAACCCGAAATTAAGCCACAAAAAGAGCTTAATGTAGTAGAACAAAGTGAAATTCTAGATAGGAAAAATAACCAAAAGGTTGTAGCGCAAGTTATCGTGCAACCGAAATCAGACTCGCAGGTTCAAAAAGAGCCGTCAACGAGCCAAGACGAGCTCGTTGTTGAAGAGTTAAGCGAAGCACCTGACAACAAAAAAGAAAACCGTGAAAAAGGTGTTAAAAGACTCAACCCGTATGCAGCGATATCAAGTGTAGCAAGGCAAAGTCATCAAGAATATGTTTCACAACAGTCGCTTTCACACCAAGTGGGTGCACCAAAACAGTTTATCGCAACACCGAAACACTACGCGAACTATAACAGTACGCAGAAGATAGCCAGTTTAAATAACGGGCGTTCTATCGTTAAGTGGCGTGGGAAGTGTTACATCATGGATGCAAATAGTGCGATGGGTAGTGCAGATATGCCCTCTTCAGGTGGGGGGCTCTGTCCTGGTGAAAAAAGTGACGATGAGGTATTACTTAAAAAGAGCCTGGATAAATGGCTCGCTAACTGATTTTACTTTACTGCAAGTTACGTAATGCATAAGGTAGGTGCAGCAAATGAGCTTTTCGTTACACTGCGAAAGAGTCATCTGAATTTAGCCCGCCATCGTCGCTTTTTACTTGGTAAAAAGTTTACCCTTGTCGATAATCAGCTTATGTTATGGCGGTGAGGCTAAAAGTGATCGCTATGATAATTGATGAAACAACGACGAATGGAGCGAACCCCGAGGTCAGTGACATTTCGAATATATTTGATTTATTCATTGCTATCTCCTTTATACAGTTTATTTCTACTTCACCAATACGTATGTACTTCCAATTGCTGCACCGGTGACAATTGCGCTTGCCATACCAGCAAAAATTAAACCAGTCACTACGACGGTTGCTAATCCTGCGGTCATTAACACGTCAATGATGTTTGATGTATCCATGAGTCTATTCCCTATTTAGTATGATGAATGTGATTGCTTGATATCGAGAATAGATAAGTGAAATTTTTATTGATGTTTTGTGACGTTTGGAAGTATTTGATGAAATGTGGCGATTATTACGTGGCGAATGAAATCGCCTTCAACTTAACGTTGCGTGATCTAAACTTGCTTTTATGCGTTAGAAGCGCCGAAGTTTATTGTATGTTTACTAATGTATTAGGTTTAACCAAATGAAATAGGGCGACGACCTGTTTTGCTGTCTTTATTCTTTTTCTTCTTACTCGATTTTTGCTTGTGACTTGTTCGTTGCGGCTCTTGTTGAATGGGGGGGAGTTCTTGGCTTGTATTTTGTGCCGGGCGCTCGATTGGCGTTGCCCCTTCGGCAAGCGCAAGTTGATAGAGCTCGCCGTCAAACGCAATCACGTCCCCAGAGAAAACTTTTTTTCGTTTTTGTGTACAGATCTCGTTATTAAGACCAACATAGCCTTCGCTAATGAGCATTTTAGCCTGGCCACCTGATTCGACAAGCGTGAGTACTTTAAGTAAATTACATAGCTCGATAGGCTCTTCTTCAAGTTCAACAATATAGGCTTGATCTGTCATTTGGGTCACTCGTACTGATTAAGGATGGGATTATATCGTTAATTGGGCGCGGAGGTCACCCATTTATCTTGGTAGCGCGTCCATGCGTCCATTAAAATCAGATTACAATTTTTCTATTTCTGCTAAGTTTTGAGAAAACTCACTTAAGTCGAGTTCTAATAACTCAGCGTCCTCAATCGGCCAATCCACACCAATCACAATATTATCGTCTTTTAAATCATCTACCCAGTACTCAAGCCACTCGGCAACCGAAATTGCTGCAGGTTGGTATGCTTGCCATTCTTGTTCACAGTGTGCAGCCGCGGCCGCTTTTGATGACCAAACAGGCATTACTTCCGTTTGCTCGAACTGTGTCGAGTCTAAAATGACCCACTCTTGTTCGCTTTTGTCTTGCAATGCCCAGATGACTTGCTCATTTTTAACAGTCGCTAAAAAAGTGCTTAGCGTCGCTGTGTTATCTGTCATAACTTTATCTCATAGTTTAGGGTATGGCGTTAATTATGCGCGTTTTATACTTATTGTGCCACTGTGTTTGAGTTAGTTTGATTTTTTTATAGCTTATAAAAATAAGACACGAGAACAATATTACACTGACTGTAAAAATCAGGTATAACAATGTTTTTATAATCTAAGGACGCGCTGTGCTTCGCTTTAACAGCAAAAAATTTACGCGACAAGGAGTGCGTATTTTTTGCGGATTTTATGTCGGCTATTATATTGCTGCTCAAAGTGCCTCGATTCTTGCTTTACTACTGCCATTTAGTACCGTATCAAATGTTGTGCATGCAATGTTATGGTCGTTAGCTTTTTACTTAACTTGGATTTTCCTCTGCTTTTTAACGCGTTTATTAAAAGTTGTAATGGTTATAACGCTAGTTGTGTGGGGAGCAACGTATTTTTTGCTTAATTGGATGGTAAAAGTTACGTGAAATCAGTTTATCAATCAATGAATCGGTTACATACGCTCACAGGGTTCTTAGCGGCCTGGTTGTTATTTATTGTTTTTTTCACAGGGACACTAAGTTACTTTAAAGAGCCCATTACAGCTTATATGCTGCAACTGCCAAATGAATCGCATAGTCAAAGAAACGATCTACCTGAATATGCCGAATTGATAGAGCGTATGTTAGCTAACCTGACTAATGATGCGCCAAATGCGTCAAACTGGCTGTTATATATGCCAGAAGAAATACGAATATTTGCTTATTCACAATACTCGCAGCGTTCACCTGATGGCAATTATACAAATTACAAAGTCTATTTCGATCCATATACGCTGCGCGAAATAAAACCGCGTGGCGATAGTGCTGGTGGCGATTTTTTCTATCGCATACATTATCAGTTGTTCGCCGTGCCCGGTATGTTGGGAATGAAGCTTGTCGGAATCCTCGCACTACTTATGTTGGTCGGTGTGATTTCGGGTCTTGCTATACACTATAAAAAGTTTACAAAACTAGTTAGCTTACTGCCAAACAATGGCAACAACCTACCGCTTAACGTGCATGTTGTGACGGCCTTCTGGGGGTTGCCGTTTTACATTGTTATTTGTGTCAGTGGTTTGGCAGCACTCGCATTTAGTTTTATGTCGATGCCTGTAAAGAGTGCGTTTGAAAACGGGGTCGGTGATTTTTTTAATTTGACTAACCCATCCCAATTGATTACGGATAAGCGCGACCTAAAACACGCACAGGGAGCCACTATGAGTGCAATATTAGCGCATGCACAAGATGCATTTGATGGACACTATATTGACCGTATCATCGTTCAGGCGCCAATGACTGAGCGCTCGATTATTCGCTTTTACGGTCGTCCTATCAATAAGGCGACTCACCAACGGCGCGTGATAGGTTATGAGCTTGCAACTGGAACTCAAGTTGTTGACTCGCGCAAATTAGCGCAAACCTACCCGCAAAGAGTGATGAATACATTAATAGGGTTGCATACTGCGCGTTTTAGTGATTTTTTTGTTAAAAGCGTATTTGCATTGGGAGGAATATTCGGTTGTGTGCTTTTAGCGACAGGAAGTTTGATCTTTATACAAAAATATAACGCATCGATTGCATCGCCATGGCAACAACGGTTTTACAATGCAACAAAACGAATCAGCATCGGTGTGTATTTAGGGTTGCCAATAGCAACACTTTGCTATTTTTACGCTAATCGGTTTAATTCAGCCAGTAATCTTCATCAAGCTGAGCTTGAACAACGTATTTTTTATATTAGCTTTAGCTGCGTAATCGTTTTTAGTTTGTGGTTTACACAACGATTTTTGTCGCAAGTTCTATTGCTTTTAGTAGGTGCCCTTGCAGTTTGTTTACCGCTCGTGAGCGCTACTTTGAATCAGGTTGCAGTGTTTCAGTATTTGAGTCCTAATGAGAACAAACACCTCGGTTTTTATTTTGTAGTTGTGTCTATCGGTATTGTTTCTTTATATGGTGGCTGCCGTTTAATGGCAACACAAGGGCAGCAGTAAAACTTGCTGCCTTAATGGGTTTTAAACCGTTGATGAAATTTTACAAATACGCTTTTTTTGAACATAAACATAAGGCGAAATGACGCAAAGCAATATCACTGCATAAAGCATATGCCAGCCAATTCCCACGATTAAACACAAACAGCACAATCCGCCGAGTATAGTGTAAAAATGATATTTTTTATGAAGTAATCTAAAGGCGGCTAGCATTGAAGCTAAGTAAATAATAACAAAAACACCATTAACCAGATTAATAAGGTCTTCTAAATCTTGTTTTGTTGTAAACGTGATTATTAGTACCAGCGCCATCACACTTAAAATTAACGTAAAAGCGCGTGTTGGCACATTAAATTCGTTGTGATGCGCGAAGTAATTTGGCAATACATTTTGTTTAGCAAAGCTCGATACCAATCGAGCAAGACTTGCTATATATACATTCACTGTTGCTAGCCCGCCAGCAATACCAAGTGCCCCAATGACGTGACTTCCGTATTGACCAAAGTGAGTGTCAAAAACACCGACCATAGCGAGTAACTCTTGATTCGGCAGCCACAGCAGGACCAGTGTACATAACACATATACTGAGCCAACAAGACAGATTCCAATCATCATTGCTGGTAACATGTCTTTTTTAGGGTTTTTAAAATCATCACTTAAATGACTCATCGCCTCAATACCTAAAAAGCTCCAAAAAGCGATGCCTGCGGCCGATAAAATTGCGCTGTTGTCTAATTGCCACACTAACGGCGCAGTTTCGACTTGCGTGGATTTGCCGAATAAAAGGAGGATCACAAAGACAATCAGTACGGTTAAAAAGAATTGTAGTTTTGCAGAGATATGTAAACCGCGATAATTGAGCGCATAAATCAGTATAAGTGTTATTAATTGACCGATTAGTAAGCTTGCGGCATTAAGGGAAATAAGTGTTTGCACAAATTGAAATGTCATAATGATGGCAGCAGGAGCACCGATGGGGACCACGAATAAAAAGCTTAACCCGATTGTTCTGCCTGCGGTTCTGCCAAATGCTTTTTCTACAAAATGTGCTGGTCCGCCAGCATGGGGATAAAGTGCTGCTAACTTACCAAATACCAGTGCAACCGGAATGATAGCAATAGTCAGTAAAATCCAAGCTATTAGTGCATTGCTGCCTGCATTGTTAATTGTTAGCTGCGGTAATATAAACACACCTGTGCCTAATAGTGTTGTCGCCATCATGCCAGCCCCATGCCAGCGACCGATTTTACCTTTCATACCAACCTCCGCACAATTAAATAGTAGTGAACCGACATTTTAACGGGGGAGAGTTGATAATTCTGACGCATTTCACCCACAATTTAGAGAATTAAACCGTTATTTTGACGGAGTAAGTGCAATAAACAGTGAATATGACGGCAAGCTTTTCGTATAATAGTTGGCATCTGTTAATCGGAGTCTACGAGAATCGTTCATGGATAAGTTTGACCATGCAATTATTACTGAATTACGCGCAAATGCACGGCAAAGTGTATCGGCGATCGCCGAGGCTGTCAGCTTATCGCGATCAGCGGTGACAGAGCGAATCAAAAAACTAGAATCTACGGGCGTTATTCGGGGTTACCAAGTGCTGTTGAGCGAATCACAAAAAGAGGGGGTTTCTGCCTATTTTGAGATTCAGCATCAGTGTGCACGCTGCTCAGAGGTGGTACCGGTTTTTCATGCGATCCCAGAAGTGGTGACTTGTCGTGGTATTTCTGGCGATATGGATTTATTGGTTTTTGTTCAAGCTGATTCAATGCGACGCCTTCATGAAATACGCGAACAACTAGATGCGCAGCCAGATTTTATCAAAATTAAAACTCACGTTGTAATGAGTGAATGGATAAACAATAAAGGATAACGAATGGATATTTCTGATGAAAATAGAGTGATCCGTCAAGAGCTACGAGATGACCCTATTATTAAAAATTTGCTCGAGCGGATGCCGGACGAAGTTAAAGAAAGTTTCAGTGAAGCTCAGTTATCCCACCTTAAAGTTGCTTTAGGGGCGCGAAGCTGGGGGAAGCATGCGGTCGACTTTCGCAGTACAGTTAAGTTTTTTCGTTATCGTTATTATTATGTTTTTGTCGCAGGTCGAAACCGACGTGAAATGTCGCGTAAAGAAAAGCAAATTAGCCTGCTCATTCAATCTGCTATTTTAACTGGTTTTATTGGTATCAGTACTCTATTTGGCTTACTGCTACTCTACCTACTAAAATCAGCACTTGGTATTGATTTATTCTCTGGCTTTTCGCTTGGCATTTGGGATTGGTTTAAAGAAACATTCTTAAATTAATTGATACTCACTATTCGATGAAAAAAAAGGCTACAACTTGTGCTGTAGCCTTTTTATTTATCGTGCAACAAATTCGAGCACAGTCGCGTTGATACAGTATCGCAGCGAACCATTTGGTCCATCATCAAAAACATGGCCTAAATGAATGTCTGAGCTGGTGGAGCGGATTTCAGTACGACGCATACCATAACTGTTGTCGGGCTTTTCATAAACAGCGCCTTCGACAGGTTGTGTAAATGATAGCCAACCGGTTTCAGAGTTAAACCTGTCTTTGGTATCGAACAGGACGGCACCACTTAACTTGTCAATAAAAACACCATCAGGTGTGTTTTTAAATATTTCGTATTGTTTGCAAAAGCGGTTGTCAGTGCCTTTGTTAAAAGCCACGTTAAATGCTTCTCCTTTTCCCAGTTTAAACGCGCCTAACAAAGGGTAAAATTCCTGTTTACTGAGGAATCCTTGGCGCCCAAATACTTCTTTACCGTTTTCTAAAAATAGAATTGTTGGAGTGGCCCAAGTGGGCGACTCGATTGATAGTCCGTCGAGTTGTGCCGCCGTTCTAAAATTCATTGGAATTGAGCCTTGATAATCATTTGCGACCTCTTTTTTAAATTTTTCGCAATATGGACAGTAGCCTTGTGCATCGATAACGACAATTTGTTTTCCTTTTAAGAGAGCTGTGTTATCGACAACTTGTGTCTCGGAATAACCCTTAAATTTGACGCCTGTAGCGTGATCTGGACAGTAACCATTTGGATTTTTTACTAAGTAATCTTGATGGTAGGATTCAGCTGGATAAAACTGATTAAGTTTTTTTATTTTGGTTGCAATTTGCGGGTAGCCTGCGCGAGTCAATAAAACTTGATACTCATCGGTCACTTTTTTTGCCGCATCTAATTGCGCTTGTGAATGGTATAAAATGGTTGAGCGGTATTGAGTGCCAATATCATTTCCTTGTCGATTGACTAAGGTAGGATTGTGCATCTCATAGAAGGCTTTAAGAATTGTCTCTAAGCTAATTTGATTGCGGTTAAAACTGACTTTAACCACTTCTGCAAAATTATCTGGATTGTATTTGTGTTTCGCTTTCGTAATGTTGCGGTAAGTCGCTTTAAAACCTCGTCCGTCAGCGTAACCCGAAATAGCATCTGTAACGCCTGGTAGTGCGGCAAACCGTTTTTCAACGCCCCAAAAACACCCTGCACCGAGCACAATAAAGTCTTGATGGTTGGTCTGTTGCGGTTTTGCGTGAGTTGGCAATTGGAGTGTAATTAATACTATCGCCAATATGATATAACCTGCTTTCATAAAATATCTTCTATCTAATACTCTTGTTAAAAAAGACCGGCATAAATGATTTTACCATTCATTGCCGTTGTTAATTTAATTACGCCGTTTATCACAGTCTGGATTAAAAAATGTTGTAAATAGCTAATTTAGGCGCTGTCTTATACCTATCTTCGAGAAGAAAAATATGAAAAAACAAATGGTAATGATTATTTCGCTGAGCTCGCTATGGCTGTCAGGTTGTGCAACAACGGTAACTGTGACGACACCCGATTATGATATAAACACACCGACAGAAACAGTGTGGAAAGCGAACCCTCGTACAGGTGCAATGGAAGTGGTTGATGAAAAGGTTTATAAAATTGAAATATCAGAAACGCGATATGAGTTACCAGAGCTGCCAACTAAAAACAAAAGGGATTAGCTTAGTCAGTTTGGTTAACCTTTTTTAAATAAAGTTGCTCTATGTGTTGAAATATGTCGCGCCAGCTTAAAATACCAACGAGCTTTTGATTTTCGACAACGGCTAAACAATCGCAATTGTACTTGTTAAAGATAGAGATAGCGTGAGCGACATTTTGATTAGGTGTTATGGTTTGTAACGGACGCGCCATTATTTGATGGGCGCGTTTGTTGAGTAAATTTAAATCACGTGTATTTTCGGAAGCTGTGCCAACATAAGGGCTTAAAGCTTGAGCTAGGTTTTTATCGCTAATAATTCCCACAGGCTTATGCTGACTTATGACGATGAGATGATGGAAGTCGACATGGTCAAATATGTGTTTGATTGCGTATAAATCATCGTCAATGTCTACAGTAACCACTTTGCGCGACATGATTTGGTTTATTTCCATCAACTACCTCGATTTATTAAATGTATTTATCGACAGTTTATTTTGTTTAACTTAATAATCGATTGATCTCAATCTATATGTACTTTTCAGCTTAGCGTTAAAGTTATTTTTTCTCCAACAAATAGGGGAGTAGAAATATGTCAAACACGCGAATAATTTTTATTCTAAAACTGATTATTGTGCTAGGGCTGTGTTTAATTGGACTGGGTTATTATTTGATAAATCATGCACACCTACCCGAGAAAATGGGTGTAACGGGAATGGTTATTAGTGCAGGCTGCTATGCATTAGGATTAATCTTGTCTTTACCAACCAAGATGTACTTAACCTTTATTTGGGTTAAAGCAGAACAAGAAAAAAAACGTACATCAGAAGACAAAAACTAAAAAGCGGTGATGAAATTAAATTCCATCACCATCTATGTGCAGACCGCACTCGCGATTGATACCAAAAAAGCGAGTTTCCTCTTCAGTCATGCCGGGTTCTAACTTGCGCGTTGTGTGGGTATCTCCCATTGAAACATAACCCTGCTCCCAAAGAGGGTGGTATGGTAAATCATGTTTAGTGAGATACTGGTAAACATCTTTATTGTGCCAATCAATAATGGGATAAACTTTAACCGCACCACGACTGATTTCGAGTATTTGCTTATCAGCGCGAGTTGACGATTGCTGTCGCCTTAATCCGCTAAACCAAGTGCCTGCGCTTAAGTCGGTTAATGCACGCGTCATCGGTTCGACTTTGTTGAGCTCATTGTAACGCTTGATGCCGTTCTCACCTTGCTCCCAAAGCTTACCGAATTTAGCTTCTTGCCAGGCTGGGCTGAGTTCTGATTTGTACACTTTTAGATTCAACTTTAAGCGTTCAGTCATTTGGTCAATAAACTGATAGGTTTCAGGAAATAAATACCCTGTATCTGTTAATACAACCGGAACATCTGCACGTTGACTTGTAAGCATGTTTAGCATTACTGCGGCTTGAATTCCAAAGCTTGATGATAAAAAGTGATTGTTTGGTAAATTTTCTAACGCCCATGCGACGCGTTCTTCGGCTGTTTTGTTAGCCAAAAGACCGTTCGCATCGGCAAGTAGTGCCTGTTGCGATTCTTTATCTAGCGTTAAAATTTGTTTAAATTCACTCATGCGTAAAAATCCAGTTATGGGCGGCAATGCCGCCCAAATTAATTAAGTGTGAAAGTCTGTTTTTGATACTTTCACTTCGGCAACAATTTCTTTTCGAATTACAAAGTCACCGAAACACTCACCGTCGTTACGCTCGGTTGCCCATTGGCCAATTAGCGCATCAAGTGCTGGTAAGTATTTGTCTTCAGATACGTTTTCTAGGTATAGCTTAGGTACACGTGTACCTTCACGGTTACCACCAAGGTAAACGTTGTATTTACCAGGGCCTTTACCTACAAAGCCGATTTCTGCCAACATGGCACGCCCACAGCCATTCGGGCAGCCAACAACACGCATAATGATGTCGTCGTTAGGAATGTCGTGCTTAATCAAAATCGCTTCTGTTTTTTCAATCAGCTCTGGCAGGTAGCGCTCTGCTTCGGCCATTGCTAATGGACACGTTGGTAGTGCAACACACGCCATCGAGTTTTTACGCTGTTCAGTGTGGCTGTCGTCGATTAAGCCATGATCACGGGCTAATTGCTCGATCTGCGCTTTTTGCTCTGCCGGTACACCTGCAACAATTAGATTTTGGTTTGCTGTCATGCGAAAATCACCTTGGTGAATTTCAGCAATCTTGCGACAACCTGTTTTTAAAGGCTTGCCTGGATAGTCAAGAATACGGCCACTTTGTAGGAATAGGGTTAGGTGATGTTTTCCATCAATGCCTTCGACCCAACCAATGCGATCACCACGATGCGTGAACTCATAAGGGCGGCTATCTTCAAATTTAACGCCTGCACGGTTTTCAACTTCTGCTTTAAATGCATCAGCACCGAATGTATCAAGCGTGTATTTGGTTTTTGCATTCTTACGGTTTACACGGTTACCCCAATCTCGTTGCACCGATACCACGTGTTCGGCAATCTTTAATGTATGCTCAAGTGGAATAAAGCCAAAGTCGTCCGCTTTACGTGGGTAAGTGTTCACATCGCCGTGCGTCATTGCCAAACCGCCACCAACAAGCACATTGAAGCCAATAAGCTTGCCGTCTTCTGCAATGGCTACAAAGTTAAGGTCGTTGGCGTGAACATCGACTTCGTTATTCGGTGGAATTGTTACTGTGGTTTTAAATTTACGTGGTAAGTACGTAGAGCCTAAAATTGGCTCTTCAGTCGACTCTGTCTTCTCACCGTTTAACCAGATCTCCGCGTATGCTTTGGTATGTGGTAGTAAGTGCTCAGAAATCTTGGCTGCCCACTCATACGCTTCTTGGTGCAGTTCCGACTCAACAGGGTTTGTCGTGCACAATACATTACGGTTAACGTCACCTGCTGTTGCGATTGAGTCGATACCCACACTGTTAAGCATTTGGTGCATTTCTTTAATGCCCGGCTTTAATACACCGTGAAACTGGAACGTTTGACGTGTTGTTAAACGAATACTACCGTAAGAGGTTTTTTCACCAGCAAACTCATCAATGGCAAGCCATTGCTTTGGTGTAATGATCCCGCCAGGCATACGAGCTCGTAACATGACGTTGTGCAAAGGCTCTAGTTTTTGCTTAGCGCGCTCTGCACGAATATCACGATCGTCTTGTTGATACATACCGTGGAAACGGATAAGTTGGAAGTTATCCGCTGTGAAACCACCGGTCAACTGGTCTTTTAGGTCCGTTGTAATTGTACCGCGCAGAAACTCACTTTCGGTTTTTAAACGCTCGTTATCTGCAAACTTTGCATTCGGGTCGAGCTTACTATTTGGTTTGTAATCAGAATTGCTCATTGTCTTCCTAAATTCTTTATGACGGTAAATAAATGGTACTAAGCGAGGCTTAGTACACGTCTTTTTGATAACGATTGTTGCTGCGTAAATCTTTTAAATATTGCTCAGCTTGCTCATCATCTTTGCCACCGTGTGTTTTGATGACATCGATAAGTGCTTGGTGAACATCCTTAGCCATACGATTTGCATCGCCACAAATGTAGAAATGGGCGCCTTTTTCGAGCCAAGCGTAAAATTTTACGCCGTTCTCGCGAATGCGATCTTGTACGTAGACTTTTTCTGCTTGATCACGGCTAAATGCTAAGTCAATTTTGTTGAGTAGACCTGACTTAACATATCCTTGAATTTCAACCTGGTATAAGAAATCTTGGGTAAAGTGAGGATTACCAAAGAATAACCAGTTTTCGCCTTGTGCATCACGTGCATCACGCTCTTGTAAAAACGCTCTAAATGGCGCGATACCCGTACCAGGACCAACCATGATAACCGGTGCAGTATCATCAGCTGGAAGGCGGAAGTTATCGTTGTGTTCAACGAAGACTTTAATATTTGAACCTTCTTCAGCACGGCGTGCTAGGTAACCAGAACAACCACCTAGGTGTTCGCTACCGAACGCGTCAAACTCAACAAGGCCAACAGTAAGGTGAACTTCTTCTTCCACTTCAGTTTGGCTTGATGCGATTGAGTATAAGCGTGCTTGTAGTTTGCGGGCACATTCAACCAAGGTTTGTGCCTCTACCTTAGCTGGGTTTTGCGCGACGATATCGAAAATTTGGCGCGCCTCTAGGTATTCGCGCATCGCAGCTTTGTCTTCAACCAGCTTTGCAAGTTCTGCGTTGTTTGTCGCTCGTGCATACTTCTCAACAAAACCCGGGTACGATTGTGTTAGCTCAAGCTTTTCGATTAAAGCTTGGCGCACAGTGAATGTGTCGTCACCAAGTTTAACGTCTTCATCGCCGCTTAGTTCAACTGCTTTTAGTAAAGCGTCAACCGCAGCTTCGTCGTTGAGGAAGTAAACGCCAAGTGAGTCACCTGGTTGGTAAGAAATACCAGAATCTTCTAACGAGATTTCAACGTGACGTACGTCTTTAGTTGAGTCACGACCAGTAATTTTTTGTGAAACAGATAGCTCAGCAGCAAATGGATTTTGCTTGTTGTATTGGCTCGCTTGGCTTGATGCTGGTGCAAAGCCTGCCATAGGAATGACTTGTGCGCCGCCTTCAGATTGCGCTTTTAGATCTGGCTCGAACGCATCAAGTGCTGAACCAATCCAAGTTGTTGCTTCGTCTTCGTAGTCGACGTCAAGATCGGCACGTGCAACAATCGTTTCTGCACCTAATGCGTTTAGACGTGATTCGAAATCAATTGCTGTTTGGCAGAAGAACTCGTAGCTAGAATCGCCAAGGCCGATTACCGCCACTTTAACACCATCAAGCTTAGGTGCTTTTTTAGAGGCAAGGAATTCGTGCAAGTTTTCAGCATCTTCTGGTGGCTCACCCTCGCCGTATGTTGATACAGCAATGGCAATAAATTTTTCTTTCTTGAGCTGGTTAGGCTTGTAATCAGCCATGTTGACAAGCTTAACGGCTAAACCACGTGATTCAGCTTGCTCTTTTAATTGCGTCGCAACGCCTTTGGCATTACCAGTTTGTGAACCATATAAAATAGTGAGTGCCGCAGCTTCACCTGTTTGCGGGGTCTGGCCGCCAACTGCACCTGAGAGCGCTGCAGTGTTGGCATTTGCTGCTAAGTAGCCACTAACCCAAGCTTGTTGGATTGGGTTTAGTTCAGCCGTGAGAGCTTGTAACTTTTGTACTTGTTCTGGCGTAAGCGGACTTGCCTGCGCCGAAAGTTGACTTAACAACATTATAAATTTCCTCGACAACCGATAGTTGAAATACTGCGCTATGAAAAACGGGCTTTTATTAGGCTGAAATATAAGCGAGGAATGCGTCGTTAAAAAATAATAGAAAATGCTTTGTTATTCCAAAATGGAATGGTTGGAATATATGTTCTTGTTATATAGATATAAGAAAATAGAAACAGTATGATTTAAAGGTTGTTTGTAGTCGTTATCGTGCCTGTATATGAGTTATACGTGAATTTAAAATCAGCTCTTTGGCGGCCTTTTGTATCGCCAAGCTTGCGTAACACAAAATCACACATACTATTATGGCCTTCTGCTCCGCGATAGCGGTAAGCGCGATAGTCTGAATTGTTGTTACCTGCAGCAATTGATGGAGCCTGTTCTAGCAGACTTGTCCACAACTGCACACAGCCTCGATGACCATTGGGGATATTAAAAGGGTTGTTAAAGCGCCGTCCTTTGCCGGTGCCAATTGGGTAGCCATTCGGGTTGATGTCGAGTGTGCCATCACTAAAACCGGGCAGATTTCTGACTTTGTCTCTATTCCCCAAAACATGCCATTTAGTGTTGGCAAACTGCACGGCCTGTTTAAATGCGGATGCATTTTCTTCAAGTTGTGCAAATTCGGCATCGCTTGATACAGAGAGTAATTTCACTGATGCAGTCACTGCGATTGTCCCAACAATAATGATGGCGACAATAAGCTCAATTAACGAAAAGCCAGCTTGGTTATGACTCAATGGGGTAAAGGGTAATTTCAATACCGGCACCTAATGCTGAAATTCTGAGTAAGGTATTTGCATCTAGTGCTTGATTAAAACACTTAGGGCTGTGTCCTGATTGCAGGCCAATATCAAATGTACGTCGTTTTGCTGCAAGCCATTGCTTCAGTGCATTACGAGAGCATGATTCAACTAACTCGCATAAGTGATTAATGCCAGCATCCGGAGTGGTTACTTCAATGCTCGCCTCAATGCGCGCAAGTTGCGGCGAGTCACTTTGTTCATAGTGCAATATCGTTGCCGAACGTTTGAGATCGTTGACTAACTTTGAAAGATCTTCTTTGGACTCGATCTCTAAATCGACATTGAGGAATTGAATTTCAGCCATTGAGTTGATTTTTTTGGTCATCTTAAAAAGCAACTTTAACTTAGGTGCGACAATTTGTCACCTTGAGTTGCTCTTTAATCATTGGCACACTGGTTATTAAATATCGTATAAAGCAATAATTATAATGATTAAAAAGCATTGGTATAAGCATGCTCGTAAAGTCCACAAATGGTTAGGTTATTTACTGGCGTTGCAGGTTTTCTTTTGGTTGTTAGGCGGACTGGTGATGAGTGCCATTCCGCTTGATAAAGTACACGGTAAACATTTAGCCAGTCGACAAATCGAAAACCCATTTGATATGTCGGCGTATCGTTTGTCGTTCGAGACGATAAAGCAAGCGCACCCCAAAAGTACAAAAATTGAATTTACACATCGCCTTGATATCCCCGTTGTGATTATTTTTGATGATGTGGGTAAGCATGTTTATCACGGCCAAACAGCAATACCATTAACTTCTATGTCCGAGATGCACGTTAAGCAACTGGCGGTCACTCATTATTTAAATGATGCCGATATTAGGCGTGCTGTTTTTCATGATAAAGGCCCGCGTGAGATTGGTTATAAAGAAAAAATCTGGCAAGTCGAGTTTGACGACTGGGTCTCAACGAGTATTTACTTTGATGCACTAAGTGGGCAAGTAATTACTGTACGAAGCACGATATGGCGCATTTTCGATTTCTTCTGGATGTTACATATTATGGATTATGATGAACGAGAAGATTTCAATAATCCGCTCTTAATCAGCTTTTCTGCGATTGCTGTACTATTTTGTCTTTCAGGAATCTTATTGTTAATGCAAAGTGTTCGTTTTCGTGCGCGGCGAAAAACGGTTTAGGTTTTTACTCTATGAGAGCCTGTTATAACAATAGGTGAAAAGCCGGTTAGTTTTGCTACATACATGGATTATTACAATTGGACAAACCTTTTAACGGTAATGCTTGCTAATCTATATCTGAGTATAAGCAATAAGTACGGCGATGTTACTATGAATTTACCGGCAAAGTTACTGGGATTAATTGCTACAGGACTTGGGTTACTTATTTTAAGTCATTTATTTTTGGGGGTGGGCGCAGGCGGCATTGTTTTTATTACCAATGCAATTGGCGCGCCTTATTTTACTGCCTTGGTGTTATCTGCTGTTTTGGCGCTGATTGCGATCGTCTTTGGTTTGCGGGCGCTACTTTTTAATAAAATCTGTATGTCTAAGTGTTCATAGTGAGTGCTATATTATGGATTGAGTGTAACCAAGTTAGTTCACCGATATAAAAATCGGTTTCGTATTGCGTTAATTGATCTTAATCGCGCAAATATACGTTTAATAACCATGGTGTAGAGATTTAATGGTGAGCTATGTTTAATTGGTTTAAGCGCAACCCGACAAAAAAAATGGAAAAAAAGTATTACGAACTATTAGAAAAAGCGATGCATGCGCAGCGTAGTGGCGATATTCGCAGTTATTCTATGCTAACAGCGGACGCTGAAAACTTATGGCAGAAGATTGAACAAATTAAAGCGGCAAACTAGCGCCATGAAATCATAGAAACACGTAACCTCTAATAGTAAGGCTTAATTAAGGTTAAGAGCGTGATTTAAACTTCTCAATAACCTCATTTTCACTGAGCGGTGTATCAAATAAGTACCCTTGACCTTGTTCACAACCTTGCTGCTGAAGATATGTCGCTTGTGCTTGTGTTTCAACACCTTCTGCGATCACTGTCATACCAAGTGCATGGCTCATGGCTAATATAGCTTTTACAATGGCCGCATCATCTTGGCTCTGCGGTAACTCCATCACAAATGAGTGGTCTATTTTAAGTTTATCAATTGGCAATCGTTTTAAATAACTGAGTGACGAATACCCCTTACCAAAATCATCAATCGAGATTTCAATGCCAAGTTCTTGTAGCTGTTTTAATTGGTCACTACATGCTGTAATTTTTTTCATCACAAAGCTTTCTGTGACTTCAAGCTCGAGCTCACTTGCCGGATATTGATATTGATTTAGTAGTTCTTTGACTATTGTTGCAAAGTTAGATGATTGGAGTTGTACACCCGATACATTGACCGCAATTTTTTTTACATTGACGTTATGCTCTAACCAATGTTTGCGCACCTGACACACATGCTCCAGTACCCAATGTCCGAGATCTTTTATTAATCCGCTTTTCTCCGCCAGCGGAATAAATTTATCGGGTGGGATCAGTCCTTTTTCTGGATGTCGCCAGCGCAATAAGGCTTCAACGCCGATTAGATTGCCTGTCGTTAATTCTATTTGCGGTTGATATACTAAGAACAGCTCGCGGTTGGGTAATGCCAAATGTAAGCTTTGCTCGAGTTCTAACTGCTCATTGACAATGGCATTTAACTCAGGGGTAAAGTATTGATAGGTATTACGGCCAAGATCTTTTGCTTCGTACAGGGCGGCATCGGCGCAGCGAAACAGTGCGTCAATGGTGGTGCCGTCATCGGGGTAAATACTCACACCAGTGCTTAAACTAACGACGACAGCTTCATTTTCAAGTTGAATTGGTTGTTCAAATGAAAGCAGGATTTTTTTGAGAATTGCGTCAATAAATTGTGTGCTCTCTAAGTCTTCTAATAGTATTGAAAACTCATCACCGCTTATACGTGCAACGGTATCGACTTGCCTAAGCGCTCTTTTTAGTTTTTTCGCAACCTCAATCAGTAGTTGATCGCCGGCTGCATGGCCTAAGCTATCGTTAATAACTTTAAAGCGATCGATATCTAAAAATAAAAAACCGAGTTTAGTGCCTTTTCTTTGGGCTGCTTTTATGGCTTGAGAAAAACGGTCTTTAAACAGCAGTCGGTTAGGTAAGTTGGTGAGCGGATCGTGATGCGCCAAAAAGTGAAGCTTTTCTTCAGTCTCTTTTATTTTTGAGATATCACTAAATACAGCAACATAGTTAATTGGTTTCTCGTTGTTATCGTAAATCGTATTAATTGTAAGTAGTTCAGGGTATACCGAACCATCTTTTTTACGGTTCCATATTTCGTCACACCAGTGGCCGTGCTCCTTTAGAGATGACCACATATTTTTGTAGAAGTGGTTGTCATGTCGATCTGACTTTAAAAAACGCAAATTATGACCGTTGACTTCCTCTATGCTGTAGCCCGTTATGTTGCAAAAGGCTTGGTTTATATCGACTACATCACCATCAATATTAGTTACTACAACGCCCTCAGAGGTGCTGGCGTAAACCGCTGCTGCTTGAGTTAACTTTCGTTCATTGAGAATACGGTCTGTAATGTCCTCAATCGACACAACGGCTCTGTGCCAAGTTTCTTGGTGGCCCTCAAGTATATTAACAGCCGTAATGGTATACACTAGTGAGCCGTCTATTTTTCGCTGTTCAGCCTCTGCGCGAAATGAGCGGCTGCCGTTATACAGTGCGACGATTTCTTGTTGAAAAACACGAATAGACTCTTCCGTAAAAATGTTGTTTAGATTTGATAGTAATTCAGGCGTCGAACTTGCACCAAACAGTTGCAGTGCTCTGTCATTGACTTCAACAATTTTTACTTTTTGAGCACATTTAGCTATTTCATCGGGATTTTGGTTAAACCAGCTTGCTATATCGAGTTGAGTTCGTTTTAGCTTTTTGTCCAAGTAGCGTTTTACCTCTGAAAAATCTTCTTCCCAAAGGGCAATGGGTGATTTATCAAATAGGCTTTTATATTGCAATCGACCGCGGGCAACTTGCTTTGCTGCAAAGTCTAATGAATCTACAGCAATGCCAATATAGAGCACCGATACAATGATCGCACCTAAATATACCTGTAATTTAAATACCGTATCTGACATCAGTAAATCTTGGGAGTTAAATGGACCAATTCCTAGACTTGTTAACCAAATCAGCAAAACGACCATGAGTGATGAGGATGTGAGTGCGCCAAACAGGCCGAGTTTAATTGCGGCTAGGCAAAGAAATGGAAATGTAATGTAAATTGCGTAATCGGTTTTTAGCGTTGTTTGTGTTGCCATATAGCTGGTGATAAACACTATGGTGCAAATACACACTAAATTGACTATTAATAAATTGAGGTTTTTGGGGTTCAAATGTAAGTGGCTTTTGTACCATTTATACGAAAAAATAACGACTGGCGCGATAAACAAAATACCTAAGCTGGCAGACGATATCCAAGTGCGGTAGACACCAATAAAATCTTGACTGAACTGATAGTAATAAATGGTATAAGTCGATATCAACGCACTCAATGAGGGAATAATTAGAACGCAAAAAATTAAAAAATAAGAGAGCTCAGTAAAATTTGAGAGTCCGCTTTTTGCACCACATACTCGTTTAAAAATATATGCCCCGACTACGCTTTCAACCAAGTTTGAAAAAATGAACGCGGTTATCATCAATGGGGGTCTATCAGTGATGGCGATTTCAAATAAAAAAGAAGCAAGTGCAATACTCACTATCTGCAGCGGCCATTGACGGTAGCTATACAAAACGAGCACACCTAACAAAAAACCATCAGGTAACCACATTAAAGAAATTTTTTCTTCAGGCGTGACTAACTGCAATGCTAACGCGATAAGTAAAATATGCGTGAACGTTACGGCTATATTTGTAAGTAATTCTTTTTTTGTTAGACGCAAAAGTGGTCTCATTATGTACCTAATTAGCGATTGTTATTTAGTAAAATGCGGCGCGCTTGGTATTGTAATGAGTATAGATTGGCAATCATTATAATGCATACAATATGTACAAAAATAACACAGTAATAATCGCCAATATAAAATTTACTTGATATAAATCAAGCTAGTAGTCTTTATGAATAGTCGTTTGTAGGTATTAATTGAGCTTGCGGATTGACAAAACGACTTCGCCTACCTTAAAACCAAACTTACTGATATCGGTTTTATTGATCAATACTTGTTCGTCGACTAAATACATCCAATCATCCAATGTGACATTGATGGTGCGACCTTGATATTCAATAGCGAGTTGATATTGCCAGAATAATGCGTTTCCAGCGCTGCTTCCTTGCGCAGTACCAATGACATCTTGCGCCGTGCCGTTGTATCCCTGCGCTGTTTTTTCAAGATACCAAGTTCGTTCTTGCTTTTCGCCATCGTTGTAAATAAACCACTCTTCAAGTTTACCTTTATTCCCTTGCCAGGTTCCTTTTAATTTGACGGTAAAACTGCGAGTGAGGTCGCCACTGCGATCCAACACAATTCCATGAGCAACAAGGTCGCCATTAAAAAAGTCACTGAGTTCAAGTTTTGGTGCGTTGTTACTATATTGCTCAACATTAGGCGATGAACATGCACTGAGAAAAATCAATGCGACAATAAAAAAAAGTGGTTTCCAACTCATTGTTTTTCTCCAATTAGTTTTGAACGTAAACTGGGCTCTGAGGTTTTCTTGTCGAGCCAAATCGACAAAAATGCGATACCAAAGTCAACATCCTTGATGGTTCCAACATGGTTTCCATTGTAATAAAACGTGCTGATATTTTGCTCATCGATATAATGCGTTAAGTTGTCACCTTCTTTTATATTAGGCCACACATCAACCAGTTCGTTTAGCCATAACTCTCTGTTTTCATGATTAAGCTTAATATGTTTCCATTGTTGCAGTGTGGCTTCTATTAAATCTTCTTTATCAATATCGCGTTGATAGGTGAGTGAAAGCGCTATTGGACGATTGTCGAATGAATAGACGGCGTCTTTACCGAATAACTGTGCAGAGTAAAGTGTCCAAAACATAAAGCTCATTTCGCCTTCGCCATACAGACTGAGCGATTTTGTGGGTTGTGCATAGGTGACGCCACAAAAAACTAAAAGCATACTAACTAATAGGAACTTGATTCTCATGTGCGGCCCCCTTGTGTATTAACTTTTGTTGGATAAATAGAATCCCAGGTAACAAAACCGCAAAAAATATGCTGTAAAAAACCATGGCTATTACAATTTTGGGACTAAGTGAAATCGCCCCTAAAATCGATGCGCTGTAATAACTTAATGGGCCAAATAGGGCGCCTGAGGCTATTTTTGCAGTGAGTGGTAATTGCGCTAACCAAGCTAAACTGTGATTAAAGGTTAATATAAAAAAACACCATAACAGGATGAGCCACATCGGTATGACATCACTCTGCTGGACAATAATGTGATTTGAGATCATGATTTGATCAAATAAAATACCAATGAGTGCCACAGGTAATAGCATCAAATCGTGTTTTCGTGTTGGTGAAATAACGAGTCGCATAATTAATAATGCGCTCAGTATAGGAGAGGCATGATAGCTATATAATGCACATAGCCACCATGCTGATTGAAAAACGATGAGATCAATAAGCCAAAACTTTTTCATCTTGATCGCCTAAATAGTGGGGCTTGCGTATAACTAGATGATGTGTACTGATTACACGCTCTTTAAATGCCCCTTCACAATAGCAAAAGTAAAAGTGCCACAAACGTTTAAATTGTTCATCAAAGCCAAATTGGTCAAGTTCATGACTACGTGCATGAAAATTGGTGCGCCAGTCGGCCAGTGTGCGAGCGTAATGTAAACCGATATCTTGTATGTTATCGATCATCATATCGGTTTGATTCGCGACATGTTGCGATATTACCGCAATTGATGGTAAACAACCGCCCGGAAAAATATAGCGTTGAATAAAGTCGACATTACTACGGTAATGATCATAGCGTTGATCTGCAATGGTAATTGCTTGAATTAACATTTGTCCTGTCGGCTTTAAAAGGTTTGAACATTTGGCAAAAAACTCAGCCATAAACTCGTGACCGACCGCTTCGATCATTTCAATCGACACTAGTTTGTCAAACTTTCCTTCAAGTAAGCGGTAATCCTTTTTCAGTAAGGTTACTTTGTCGTTAAGACCTGCTTGATTTACTTGCTCTTGTGCATATAGGTATTGTTGCTCTGAAATAGTGGTCGTGGTGACACGGCAACCATAGTGCTGTGCTGCAAAGATTGCTAAAGAACCCCAGCCAGTACCAATCTCAACGAGATGATCACTGGGTTTGAGTGATAATTTGTCACAAATCGATTTCAGCTTGTTTAATTGAGCAGCATGTAAATCAGGTGCATCATTGGTATAAATTGCACTTGAGTACATCATGGTACTGTCTAAAAAACGCGTATAGAGTTCATTGCCTAAATCGTAGTGGGCTAAAATGTTCTTTTTTGAACCACTTTGTGTGTTGGCATTTTTGAGATGAGAAAGCTTGTACTTTAGGCGTGTGAACCAGCTGTTTTGTTGCTCGACCTGATCCATGGTTGACTGGCAACGCGCAAATACTTGAACGAGTTCAGTCAGATTTGGGGTCGTCCATTTTTTTGCGATATATGCTTCTGCTGCAGCGATACTCCCGCCTTTAACAAAATCACTAAATAGACTTGGGTCTTGCACAATTAGTTTGCCACATAACACACTGTTTTTATCACCTAGGTGTGTAATCTGACCATTTTCTTCGACCTCTATGCTCGCCCCTGACATTTTTGAAAACAATTTAAAAATTAAGGCTCTGCATTTAGTTTGTGCCCATGTTATGTCGTATGTTTTGACTAAATCGGTGCTTGTACTCGAGTGCGCCATAATTAACCTCTACTCTGTGGGTGGGCAATGAACGGAACTTTTTTTAAATATAGCTTTAATGCTTGCCAATAAATACCCAATACTATTTTGAGTGTCATGACTGGCGCATTAAATAATGTGCTGATTAGGTTTTTACTTGCAAGCTCACTGCGCGTTAAAGCGAGCGTTGCGTCAAACAGCTTTTCGGTATTTCTATTTTCTATGTGTATCAGTGCATGTTTCCCTGGCGTTTTAACACGCCAGTGGTAGGCCATATTGAGATCCATAAATGGCGATACATGAAAGTCTTTATTTGACACCATATCACCACCTAACTCGACTAAGTAATAGTGCTTTTGATTCCACGGCGTATTACTTACTTCGACCAACATATACTTACATTCCCCTGATTCTTGATAGCAAAAAAAGAAATTGGCTGGGCTAAAGTACAAGCCGAAATTTCGACATTGGCCCATAAAAACCGTTTTAGTTCCATCCCACTTGCCACCTAGCTTTGAAACTTTACTGGCAATACGTTGTTTGAGAGTACCTGGTTCATTTTTAATGTAATCTTTCTCATTAAAACCAACAGGGGCGTATTTATTATTGCTTAGCATCATCGATTGGCTTAATGCCAATTCAAGCTCGTCGAGGTCGAGCGCGAGCATATATAACTTATATGAAAAGTGATGTGATTTTGGCGCAAAGCGGCGATGTCGCACGATACCTTGATAGATGCCACTGTTCATATTACAGCTCACAGTTAAAGCGGTCGCACACATCAAGTGCGCTGCGCACACCATCTTCATGAAACCCGTTATACCAATATGCGCCACAAAAATGCGTGTGATTATGGCCGCAAATTTCTTTACGGCGTCGCTGGGCAGCCATTGACTGTGTATTAAACACAGGATGATGATAAGTAAACTGGCGCAATATTTTGGCCGGCTCAATTAAATCGCTTTGATTGAGTGTGACGCAAAAAGTGGTATCACTGTCAATGCCTTGCAATATATTCATATTGTAAGTCACTGCAGCTGGTCTCGGTTGTTGTAAATCTAAACTGTAGTTCCAACTAGCCCAAGCCAAACGCCGCGTTGGTAACATATTTTCATCATGGTGCAATACAACCTTATTTTCACTGTACTCGATAGCACCGAGTATTGCTTGCTCTGCTGCTGTTGGTGACTCAAGTAACGCCAATGCTTGGTCTGAATGGCAAGCAAGAATAACGTCATCAAACGTTTGTATTGAGCCATCTTCAAAGTGTAATTCGGCGCCTGCGTTGTCTCGTTTAATCGTTTTGATTTGACTATTGAGATGAATATTATCTTTGAATGGCTCAATCAGTGGCGCGATGTAACTACGAGAACCACCTTTTATAACGTGCCATTGGGGTCTGTCAGCAACATTTAATAGGCCGTGATTGTAAAAGAACTGAATAAAAAAGCGCAGTTCAAACTCTTTCATTTCGTGTAAGCTGGTGGACCAAATTGCAGCGCCCATTGGTAGAATGTAATGTTGGCAAAAGTAATCAGAAAACTTATTTTGTGTTAAAAAGTCACCGAGAGTGAGTGTGCTCTCTACGTCATCTTGTTGGTATAGCGCTTTACAAGTTCGATTAAACCTTAAAATTTCTGCGATGAGACGATAGAACTTTGGGTTGAAAAAATTACGTCGCTGCGCAAACAGTGAGTTTAAGTTGTTGCCATTGTATTCGAGTCCCGTGCGTTCGTTTTTAACACTAAAACTCATAATGGTATCTTGAATCTCTATCCCTATTCTGCTTAATAGTTTTAAAAAATTAGGGTAGGTTTTGTTGTTACAGACGATAAAGCCAGTATCAATTGCATAGTCTTTATTGTTGATGTTTATATCGACGGTCGCGGTGTGGCCGCCAAGGTAATCATTTTTTTCAAACAGTGTGACCTGGTGTTTTTTCGAGAGCAGGTAACCACATGTTAATCCTGATATGCCACTGCCTATGATAGCGACTTTTTTCATTATTTTGTCATCCTTTTTGCTAGTCGATACCACACAAAAAATGGTAATGCTGATAATAGTTTAAGTATATACGTAAAGCGTTTTGGAAAATGAATATCGAGATTGTTTTTTTCGATACCCGAGATTATTTCGCGCGCGGCCTGTTCGGGCGATATTTGCATTGGCATAGGAAAGTCGTTTTTGTCGGTTAAAGGTGTTTTGACAAATCCGGGGTGGATTGCACTGACTGTAATTGTGGGTAAGTCAACATGTAAACATTTCGCCAAATATGTCATCGCTGCTTTTGATGCACCGTATGCCTCACTGCGCGTTAACGGTAAAAACGCTGCGCTTGAGCTCATTAATGCCAAATTTCCGTTTTCTTTTATTTTTGGCAACAGAGCTTCGAGGCAATAGCCAGTCGCAATTAAGTTTGTTTGTATAACCCGTTCAAAAAGCGCTCCGTCAAAGTTTTTTGCGTCATTGATATATTCGCAGGTACCTGCATTTAAAATCACAATGTCTAGTTCAGGTAATGTGCTTGTAGTTGTTAGCACCTCATCTTTATTATTGATATCGAAGCTGAGTACGTTAATACTTTTGTGCTCTGTCGACAGACTTTGTAAGACATTTTTATTGCGGCCACAGGCAAAGACCTGATGCCCAGTATTTGCATACTGAACGGCGAGTGCGCGACCTATTCCAGAGCTTGCTCCGGTTATCAATATATTAAGCATCACCTGCTCTCACTTTTACTTTTTTAATGAGAAAGCCGATGCCAGGCAATTGTTCGTATAACATTTCGCCTAAATCAAAATAGTCGCGATGATAAATGACCTTATCGTTTTTGAAGGTTAATTTTGAATGACCTTTGACGGAAACTGGCTTTCCTTTATTTAGCTTTTTATGCGTGATTACCATAGTCCAATACAGAAAAGCATCATTATCACACTGGTATGTGTGTTCCATGTGGAATTGACTACTTATCAAGTTTTCATATAAATGAACAAAGTATTCTGTCAGTGACGGTAAGCCGCAAATAGTATGGATCGGATCGACAAAGGTAATATTTTCATCGTAAATGAGTGTCAATGAATCAAGATTGTTCTTTGATAAACTTTGATAAATATTTACAAATTGTGTGATTGCCATATTCATTGAGCGACCTTATTAAGCTGTTGTGAAAAATAATCTAAGGTATTTTTTCTCGCTTCAGACAAATCGACTATGGTTGGCCAATATACAGTGCTTTGATTTTGCTTTGCCAAAAACGCGTGAGGTAAATGTATCTCTTTATCTGGTACATTTACGAGTTCTGGTAAGTATTTACGAATAAAATGGCCGTGGGGATCAAACTTTTTACTCTGTGTGACTGGGTTGAAAATGCGAAAGTATGGCTGGGCATCGCACCCAGTGCCTGCCGACCACTGCCAACCGCCACTATTTGCAGCTAAATCACCATCAATCAGCGAGCGCATAAAAAACGCTTCACCCCAGCGCCAATCAATCAATAAGTGCTTAGTTAGAAAGCTCGCGACTATCATGCGCAGTCGATTATGCATCCATCCGGTTTGTTGCAATTGGCGCATGGCGGCATCAATGATGGGGTACCCTGTTTTTCCTTCACACCAGGCCTTAAATAATTGTTCTTGGTTTGGCCATATAAATGATGCGAATTTAGTTTGAAAATCAGTATGTTTACAAAGGCGTGGATAGGCGACGAGTAAGTTGCGATAGAATTCACGCCAAATAAGCTCATTTAGCCAGCTAAATAGCGGCGCTTTACTATTTTCGAGAATCGTAGGATAGTGATTTAGTAATTGATGTAACACTCTTCGAGGACTTATCGCGCCAATGCTGAAATAAGGTGATAGCCCACTGGTTCCCTTGATGCTCGGAATATCGCGGTGTTCTGCGTAATTAGGTAGCTTATCACGCATAAATGACTCAAGTACATTATCTAATACGGTGCTTGCTAATGGCCATTTGCGCGAACAGTTTTTTTCAAAGTTTAACGAAACAGGTGCCTGTTGATTTGTGTTTGCTTTGTCGACTTTTATTGCCCCTAAAAAACCTTGTTCATAGCCAGATTGGTGGATATTTTGTAACCATGCTTTTTTATACGGTGTAAACACTTTAAACATCTCGCCTGATTTATTTAGTACAGATAAATGCGGCAAGATTGTATCGCACTGGGATACGCTAAGATTAATTGATTGTTGCAACTTGCTGTCTCGCTGCTGTTCGCGCAGCTCGATTTCTTGATTTGCAAACACGTGTTCGAATTGATGTCGTGTGTAAAACTCGGTTATTACCTCACGTTGTTCGTTAAAATCTGAACATTCAATAACCTGAACTGTAATTCCTAAAGTATTTAATTGCGCGATAAAGGCATTTAAATGACGCTCAATAAAGTCAACTTGGATAGGCGCAGCGTTATGCGCTTGCCATGTTTTGGTCGCGGTTAAATAAATTGCGTGTCGACAACCTTGTTGGAGTGCCAAATAAAGAGCGGGATTATCGTCAACACGAAAATCCCGCCGGATCCAATATAAACTTTTCATTATAGTCCGTATCTAAGCTTCAAGTCCTTAGGGTAGGGGTCTAAGTACGCTTGCTGTTTGAGGTACTCATTTGGATAATCTTTTAAATAATGATTAATGAGTGCTAGTGGCACCATTAAGGGCACCAATCCATGTCGGTAAGCGAGTATTTGTTCGCTGAGCTCTTGCTTACTTGACTTCGTTAAGCACTTTTTGAAATAACCTTGTAAATGTTGCAATGTATTAGTGTGGTTTTTGCGCGATGCGGGCTTTTTAAGTGCTAACATCAAGCCTGAGATATATTGCTGCGCAAGCTGTTCGATAGGCTGATGGCTGTTTTCACCCAGTAATCTGCCAAGCTCTTTATAAGCGGCCAAATTGTGACTCATAACTAAATATTTTTGCTGGCTATGAAACTGTGTCAGTGCATGAATCGAGAGGGGTTGAGACAGCAGGTTTTGCCATTTTTTGTATGTATAAACACGAAGAACAAAGTTCTCTCGAAGATGTGCGTCGTTAAGTCTACCGCTTTCTTCACAAGGTAAGTTAGGGTTTGCTTTCATTACGTGCTCAGCAAAAACACCAACACCATCGTGGCGACAACCAAGACCGTGTTCGTAATAAACCTTAACGCGCTCCATACCACAACTGGGACTTCCTTTCATAAAAATAAATCCGCTTAAGTGGGAAATTTTACTTGCCACTTTTTCACTATAGTGGTGCATCTCTTCAGTCACATCCATTGAACCATCAGGCCGTGAGATATGAATGAGATCACCACGTTCTGTTTGTCTAATGGTAGGTCGAGGCACAGGCAGGCCGACCGCGACCTCAGGACAAAACTTTTGATACTTAACGAATTGCCCCAATTGATTCATGCAAAAGTCAGACTTTTTGTGGCTTTTATCAAAGCGTACTTGATCGCCTGTTAAACAAGCACTGATCCCGAGAACAATATTGTCGTCTTGGTCTAGCATAAATCACCTTCCTTAATAGAAGTAATTTGTTATTGGATTAAATAATTTACTCAATCCTTGGGTAAATTGTGGTCCACTATTGGCGACAGTTAGACACAGGCACCCCTGTGTTGTCGTTGGGTTATGAGTATGTTTGTTATCGAGTAAAATAAAGTCACCGGGAGAATAACTGCCCATTTCATCATGAAAGTCACCGCTTAACAGCAAGGTGATTTCAAACCCTTGGTGGGTATGACTCGGTACTTGACCGTCCTTATCAATATGGAGCAAATTGATATGATCATCGCCGTCTTCCAAGTTAATTTTGGCGCGTGACAACTTACCCAGTTGATTAAATTTATCGAAAGACAAATTGTTTAGCACCCGTGGTAAGTCATACTGCGTATTTTTTACCGTCACTTGTTGCTGCTTGCTCGGCTCGTATACATCGATATCGCTATCTTGTGTAATGAAATCGATCATTGCACAGTCGTCAAAATCATGTTGTGAAAATGCCATATCATCTTCAAAAATGTGACTCGAGGTGTTATCAAACACAATATTTGCGCTTTGAGCTTCGAGCTTGTCGATTTTTTGTTTGCACTCTGGGCACATTTCGGCATGCGCTGAGATTGCTATACAAATACTAGCGCTAAGGTCGCCCGCAACATAGGCACTCAATAAAGCGTGATTTGGATGATGTTTAATCATTTTGAGTCTCCTATATGAAGCTTTAATTTTGATAAGGCCAGTCTCAGTCTTGATTTTACGGTGCCAAGAGGAATGCCGAGTTGTTTTGCTAGTTGTTCTTGGGAAAGCTCTTGAAAATAAACACCGCGAATAATCTGTTGTTGGTTCTCAGGTAGCTTGTCTAAATGTTGCTGTAACTGCTTGGCCATTAAATGATCATTAAATTGTTCGTCTTGCACATGTTGTGCTTCAGCAAGTGGCCATATTTCTTCAGCCAAGGAATCTTCTTTGTTTGATTGGATTTTTCTTAAAATATCAAAACAGGTATTTCGCATGATTGAATAAACCCAAGTTGTCGCCGCCCCTTTGTCGCGACTATATAAGTGTGCCTTACGCCACACTTTGGTCATGGTTTCTTGTAGTAGCTCTTGTGCGAGTGTTTGGTTCGAAAACTGCTTGATGCCAAAATGGATTATTTTGGGACTAAACCATTGGAAAACGGCAGCAAATGCTGTTTTGTCGCGATTTTCCGCAATACTAATTAGCGAAGACGAAAGCATCCGGCTTGTTTTTTCATCTAACTTTGTCGGTGCAGACTGCGTCATCACGGGTTTTTGACTTTCAATTTGTTCTAACATTATTAAATACCTTAGCTCAGCTTTTGATATTTACGAAGTAGTTTGGACTAATGATCACTTTTTCCAGTAAATAAAGTAAATAAAAATTCGCTGGCTTGGTCAAACGAGTTTTTCTCGCTAAATTGCGATTTTTGTTCGTAATCAAGCGGCAGCATTTCGAGCAATCGTGCGCACACCCAGTTTGGACAAGAAAGTTCATGGGTTTTGTAGAGACTTGCGTACTCTTTATTGTCATCAAAAATTTTAGCTAACTGCTGCGCTAAAAACTGGACTTGGCTATTCATAGAGCTTTGTTCCCAATGTTCCAATGTCTTAATGTCACCATAGCGCAACAGCTGTTCATCTTGTTCTATATTTTGTAATTTGACGAGTCCTTTTGATTTTACATCAATGGCGAGCAAACCATCAGGCAGTGTTGAAAAGTCGATAATTTCGACCCAACTACCCCATGGTGAAGTTTGAAATGGGAGATGAGGCTGATAGGTCGAAAGAACAAAGCCTATATTGTTTTGTGTTGCCTCACTGACCATGCGAATATATCGGGGCTCGAATATTCTTAAGCGTGACACCCCGTGAGGTAATAAAAAGGTCGGCAATGGAAATACAGGCAGTTTCATCGAATAAGCATTTATAAAGTGTTGATATACGCTTATACGGTATCGATGCGTGAATCGATCTTGTTAACGGCTAAATTAGTGCTTCTCTGATCCCAAGCTGATTTTGTTTGGCAAAATACATTGCTTTGTCTGCCAAATTGATGAGTTCTGTTAGCGAGTATTGTTGACTGCACTGGTTGTATGCAATGCCTATACTAACACCAAAGCCTAAGGCCTTAATATGTGTGTTTATCTCTCGTAATAATTGATTTCGTATGCGTTTAGCAACAACGAGTCCATCATGTGTTTCGTTGTTTTGCATCAGGACAATAAACTCATCACCGCCAAAACGCACAGCTATGTCAGATTCTCGAATTTGTGACAGAATGATTTTTGCAACCTGAATTAATAGTTGGTCACCTTTATCATGACCAAGTTGATCATTCACTTGCTTGAAATTGTTTAAATCGATAAAAAGTAACGATAGTGATAGTTCTTGACGCTTGCAAAGGGAAATTAACGCTTGCCCAGCATCTGCTAAGTAAGTACGGTTTTTAAGTTCCGTCAGTTCGTCATGAGTCGCAGCAAAGTGTAGCTGTTCTTCTAGCTGTTTTTTTTCGATGGCGACCGCAGTGACGACCGCTGCGACTTGCAAAATCTCTTGCTCGTCCGCACTTGGGTGTTTGGTAAATTGATGGTAGATAGCAAAGGTGCCCAATACTGAGTTGGTTGAACTTCGAATTGGCATTGACCAACAGGCATGTAAATTCGCTTTTTGCGTTAGTGGCAAATAAGGTTGCCAATTTTTATGTGTATTTATATCTTCGACAATCACCGTTTGATTGAGATACGCGGCTGCACCGCAACTCCCGACAAATTCTCCGATCTCAACACCTTCAATTGCTTCGTTGTAAAATTCCGGTAAATGATTGTTGGCACCACTGTGTAATGTTGCGGAGTTTGAATCGAGGTATAGTACTGAGGCAATGCTGTGTGGTAGCAACTCTTCGACAGCATCGAGTACTTGACGTATAAAAACGCTCTGTTCGACACCGAGTGCCAAACGGCTCAACAGATGGTTAAAACGACGATGTGCGGTTAACAGTTGATTCGTGCAGTTCAATGAAATTCTCTAGTTTTAGAACAATTGTGTTAATTGTAAAATGAAGCCTATTTCTACCTTAATATAGATGATAAGGGTGTGAAAAACGAGTTAACTATATCGAACAACTTGTTTAGCACCCATAGAATATAAAAAATGAAAAATAATTGGGCAAATTTTGATTGTATTTCCTATGCTTAGGATACGTAGATGAGATACAAAGCGGGGCTCGGGTGAAAAAGTTAAAACAAGGGACTGAAATAAAGTGTTTTATGACAGTTGCGACAGTGGTTGCGCAGCTCGATGTGATCCTTGATGAAGCAAAGAGTTTATCGCTGACCTCTAAAAATGCCCGCGTTGTTGCAATTAGAGCTGGAGAATCTGCATTAGGCTTTAAATCAATTACCAATTTTATTAACGAGTTTTCTGCGCGCACGATTCGCATTACCAATGAAATTAATCAGCATGCACATTTGTTGTTTAAGTTGGCATTAAATCAACTGAGAGCAACACAGTTTTTTGATCATATTTCGACATCGCTAGATAAAAATAGTGATGCGCAAGCGGCTACCACTTTAAATAAATTGCATCAACGGGCACAGGTTGAATTACAGCAGTCGCTCTCTCAGCTTTATTTGGAGTTACAATCGTTGAGCGCGCAATTTGAAGAAATAGATCAGCAAATGCGTGCGGCAGAATATATTGCAGTGACCTCGCGAGTTGAAGCGTCACAGGCTGGTGAGTACTGTGCGAGTCTTGAATCGGTTTCTGACTATATAAGCAGTGCAGCAAAGCGAATAAAGCAAGCAATTTCAACGAACATGAATACCCTGTCAGAATTAGAACGGATAATAAAATGAAATCAGCCACCCTATTTGAAGGAAAACATCATCGCTGGGTTGTATTTGGACGAGATGAAAGTAAACCAGACAAAATTGTTGATACAAATCAGTACATGATACTAACGCATGAACAATGCTTTTTAATGGATCCTGGTGGAATCGAGCTATTTTCAGCGATGTTAGCGGGCGTTTTAAGCTATGTTGAATTAGAAAAAGTAACTACATTGTTTGCGTCGCACCAAGACCCAGACATTATTTCGTCGTTAGGGTTATGGGATAAAACGATCCCTAAAGCTAAGCTTTATGCTCCTTGGCTATGGGAAGAGTTTATCCGTCACTTTGGTATGGAAAACATTGAGTATATGCCGATAAAGGACGAAGGAATGGAGCTGCGCTTCGATTCAATAAACTTACAGTTTGTTCCTGCACACTATTTGCACTCTTCAGGTAATTTTAATGTGTACGATCCACAGGCTAAGATACTTATGAGCGGTGATATTGGGGCCGCTTTAGAGTCTCATGATACGCCGATGTTTGTTGAAAACTTTGCAGATCAAGTATCGAAAATGCAGTTTTTTCATCAGCGCTGGATGCCCTCAAATCGGGCCAAGAAAAATTGGGTTGCGCGGGTTAAGGAGCTGGATATTGACATCATGGCACCGCAACACGGCAGTATTTTTAAAGGTGAAGCGGTTCAGGAGTTTCTTGAGTGGTTTGACAATCTTGATGTAGGATTAGCGCGCTAGCCTTTTTATGAGTGCGCTATGAGATTACTTCCGTTTATATTTTTTCTCTGTTTAAGCGAAGCCTCTGCAAAAACAGAGAAGCTGTATGATTTTGATCATCAGGTCCATTTTGAAATCAGGGAACTTGCCAATGATCAATATCGAATCGCGATTAAGCCGGGAAACTATGCGTTTTTTGAAACACAAAGTGCATTTTTAATGCGCAAGAGTGCGCGCCTGTGCGGTCGGCGCGCTGTTGAGTTAACGATTATTTCAGGTGTACAACCTTTCGAAAAGTTTCCGGTTGAGCCACGAGCTTACCCTGGCAAGCTGGTGGCAAATATTCGCTGTGTTAGTCCTGATAACCCCAAGGAGTAGCTGGTAAAGGGACGGGTTTTGTTAAGTCAAAATCGACTCGGAACTCACGGCCTTCCCGTGTTAAACGGTACGTAAACTGTTTTGGGTAAATATACATGTGCCAGGTATTCCCCATCGATTGTGGAATGCCATTTTTGACAAATAAGTTTTTAGAATATTGATCAGCTGGAAACGATTGGACTTGCGCCCAGCCACTATCGATTGTATGACCGCCATACATTGTTGATTTATCATCACTGCCGTCAGGGTTTCGATGGTCATGCTTGAGACTTAATCCTGCGCCTGTTTTAGTAATAAGCCAAGTACGGGAGGCATCGTCACCAACATGAAATGGGATTTGTAATTGGGCATCGCTGCAGCGGCGCACATGCATTATGAGTTTGTTGTTGGTAAATTTATCGCTCGGTTGATTATCTATCGTGACCTTACCTGCAAACGCTTTTCCGCAGTGCTGTTTCAGATTATTAAAAAAAGCATCGTGTGAATCGATGCTGACCAGTGGCGCGTCGCTTGCAAATAAAGGGGCGCTTGCTAGTCCGATGAGAAGTGAAAATGTCTTAAATGTGTTCATAAGGTTGCCGATTTATTTATATTTAACCAAGAAATACGCTAATTTTTGCCAGATTGCAATCAATAAAAATAATTATCATTTAATTATCTTTTTGTTTTAATTGAAAAAATTATATTTTTTAGATTGAATCTAGTTAAGTTTTTTGTAAACTAGCCGATAAAGATTAAGCATTTTTATTAATTTAATAAATCGCAACAATGATTCGTATCAAGGAGTTGATGTTAATAAATAATTTACAATGATAAGTGTAAATCAAATACTAATAATTCCACTAAGGCCGCTAGTTATATGCTCAAATCCGTAAAAATAAAAACAAAGTTACAGATACTTGCCATGATTGCCGTATTGTCGTTGGCAGCAATGGCTTTGCTTAATCTCTATATTGCAAATAAAAAGCAAAATTTAGCTGATGCAAGTCACTTTTTGATTGAGTCAGAGAGGGCGATTACAGAGATATTACGCACTAAAGTTGAGTTTATGGATAAACCTGAATATGCCTACCAAAACCAACTGACGCAATCGGTAACGCTTGCTAAGAAAATGATGGTAAGCTTGCAAAATGAAATCGAAAACTTAGGGTATCGCACTGATAACACTGATCAAGTTGCACGCACTTTGGATAGGCTGCAGGCCCAATTTATTGATATGAATACGACATATCAAGAATATGGCTATTCACCGGATCTCGGGCTTCGTAAAAAACTGCGTGGCGCAGCTCATGCACTTGAAGAGAATTCAAATGAGCTGAATGATTTAGAAGCAAAGGTCTTCGTTTTGCAAATTCGCCGTCATGAAAAAGACTTTATCATGCGTGGCAGTGAAAAGTATTTGGCGCGTTCTGCGCAAGTGGTATCGAATCTAGAGCAGCACTTACGCCGTAAAAATGTCGACTATTCTTGGTTATCAAGTTATTCACAGGCGTTTAATTCGGCTGCAAACTTATATAAAAAAATAGGCTTTAATCAAAGCTCTGGTATTAAGGTGGATCTCGAGCAAAGCGAAGCTGAGCTTAAACAACTCACACAGGCACTTAGCCAGGAACTTGCAGATATTCAAACTGAGGTGTTTGACAACGCGAAAGTAATGCAATGGTCAATTGGTATTCTCTTGGCCTTGGTTCTTGTTGCTGTTTTGATCGGGCTTATTCGTTCTATTTCGCAAGCGATTGATATGGTTATTGAGGATGTTGAAAAAATTGCACAGAGTGGCGATCTCAGTATTAAAATTCGAAAACATGGTGACGACGAGCTTGGTTTACTCGCTGAGAGTGTAAATGGCTTGATGGCGAAGTTTTTATCAGTAATTCAAGCGATTCATCACTCAGTAGATATTGTTAATTCTGAATCGACTAAAGTTGCGCGCAGCGTAGAGCAAAGCGGTGAGCAGTTGGTTCAACAAAAGTCTGAAGTTGAAACGGTTGCAAGCGCGGTGACTGAAATGGGGGCCGTAGCACACGATATCGCAGTGAATGCGGAAACGACCTCAAAACGCGTTGATACAGTATCTGAGAGCGCAAGTGTTGGCCAAAAGAAAATTGAATTCACAGTTGATAACATGACTAAATTGAGCAACCAATTAGTCGAGTCAGCAGTGCAAGTTAACTTGTTGCGAGAAAAAAGTAATGCGATTAATGCGGTCATGGAAGTGATCCGCGGTATTGCAGAGCAAACTAATTTACTTGCTTTAAATGCAGCTATTGAAGCCGCACGCGCGGGCGAGCAGGGTAGAGGCTTTGCCGTTGTCGCTGATGAGGTGCGTTCGTTGGCCGTTAAAACACAAGAATCAACGACTGAAATTACGCAAATAATTACAGATCTGCAGTCGAGCACGGCCAATATTGTCGAATCTATTGAGCTATGCAAAAGCCAAGGCTTGCAAACAGCAGAACAAACTGATGAAGCTGGACGAGCATTTTCAGAAATTATTGCTGATATTCAGGAGGTGTCAGAGATGACCTCGACGATTGCTGTGGCAGTGGAACAACAGTCGACCGTGGCGCAAGAGATTAATCAGAACATTGTACAAATTAGCGATTACGCTGATGAATTGGCTGATAACTCGATGAATAATGCGGTGGCATCAAATCAAGTATCACATCAAACCGAAGAATTAAACAATGCGATAAGGTGGTTTAAAGTATAAATTAAACCTTTTATTTGAAAGCCCACTTGTGTGGGCTTTTTTGTTGCTGCATTGGAGTTGCATTTTATTGTTTATGATATAACTTTATAGCAGGACTAATGAGGGTAACTCGATGACTAAAATAACAAAAACTTCAAGTGGTCAATTTTGCTGGACTGAATTGGCGACACAAGATTGGCAAGGCGCAAAGCAATTTTACACTGAACTATTTGGCTGGGGAGCAGATGACCAACCTATTGGTGAGGATATGTATTACACCATGCTGCAACTGGATGGTCTCGAAGTGGGCGCGATGTACCAAATGGACGATGAGCGACTTAAAAACAAAATGCCCAGTCATTGGCTCAATTATGTTGCCGTTGAAAGTGTTGATGCAACAGTAGAGAAAGCGAAGGAATTAGGTGCCGAGTTAGTTGCTGGACCTCATGATGTCGGTGATGCTGGGCGTATGGCAATATTTCACGAACCGGAAGGAGCGCTGTTTGCTATTTGGCAAGCAGGCGTGCATTGCGGCGTGAAAGTGCGTGATGAGGCCGGTTCGATGTGTTGGCAAGAGTTAGCTTCAAAAAATGCGCAAAAGAGCCGGGATTTTTACGGCGAATTATTTGGTTGGCAGTTTGAAATCGAAGATATGGATGGGATGGCGTATACCCTATTTACTAAAGACGGTAAGCAAGTGGCAGGAATGCTTGAAATGACCGCGGAGTGGGGTGATATGCCAGCGCACTGGATGACTTACTTTGAAGTCACTAATTGTGACAATATGCTAGAGCGAGTCGAAGAATTAGGGGGTAAAGTATGCGTCCCGGCCACGGATATTAAAAACGTTGGTCGATTCAGTGTGATTACAGACCCTCAAGGTGGCTTCTTTTCGATTATTCAAAGTCAAAAGTAGCACTAAAATAGATATAAACTAGGAAGATTGAGTTGTGAAACATGTTGTTATAACGGGCGCTAATCGCGGCATCGGGTTAAGCTTTTGTCAGCACTATTTGGCGTTAGGCTTTAGAGTCACCGCTGTGGTGCGTAAAAGCTCACCTGAGCTTGATACATTGGGCTGTGAAATAATTTCAAATATCGATGTCGCTTGCGGCACCAGTGTTGCTAACTTAAAACAGCACTTGCTTGGCCAGTCCGTTGATATATTGATCAATAACGCGGGTATTTTTAGTAATGAGTCATTGGCTAATATGGATTTCGCAGCAATTGAAAAACAATTTATGGTTAATGCGTTAGCGCCGATACGTATGACGCATGCCTTACAAAAATGCTTGTCGTCTGGCAGTAAAGTAGCGATGATCACGAGTCGTATGGGTTCTATTGCAGACAACGGCTCTGGTGCATATATAGGTTATCGAATGTCAAAAGCGGCCCTCAATGCCGCGAGTAAAAGTATGGCAATTGAATTGGCAGGGTTGGGAGTTTCACTTGCAATATTGCACCCGGGGTTTGTACAAACTGAAATGGTTGGCTTTGCCGGAGATATCAGTCCTGATGTTGCTGCCGAGCGCTTAATGAGTCGAATCGATGAATTGAACTTGTCGAATACGGGTACATTTTGGCACTCTAATGGGGCTGTTTTACCTTGGTAACGTTATTTTCATAGCTTACCAAAATTAAGTTCTAAACGAAGACCTAGTAGATAAATGATCGTTTTTTCTTCATCGGTGAGCACATGGTCGACCGCAACACAAAATTTGGCCGCATCTAGAAAGGCGGCTTTGTTTTTAGGTGCCAACTTGGCAATGATTTGCAGTTTTGTATGAGCGGTTTGTAAGTCAATTTCATTAATATCAAGTAACGCTAGATTTGGCATATTAAATGCGTTGCAGGTTTTGATAAACGCAGCTTCAGCCTCTTTATTGCTGTTGTGGCCGAGATGTGCGGTAATGCTGATCAGTAAATGCCATGCATGTATGAGCGCTTTTTTATTAAACACCGGGGTGTTTAGAAGCCGAGTCCGCGTTCTTGTTTGATGATAGATCGATTCATAAATAAGCCACTGAGCTATTTGTGCTGTAAGTTGAACTCGATTTAATGGAGTTGAATTACAAGTTAAATTAAACAGATCAGTTAACAAAGTTTGCAATGCTCGTTGGCGCGCCGGCGCAAGGCAATGCAGCGTGTTGCATGCGACCTCAAGTAATTTAAATTTATCAACAAGGCTTAAACTTGCTTGCAGCAACTCAACACGATCAAGGTGGTGAATATCGATATATGGATAATTAACGATTATTTGTAACTGTGTTTGTTGGGTTTCGTTGTTTTCACTCAGTAGCAATATGCTGAAAATGTTACACAATAAGCTTGGTTCATGGACTAATTGTGTTAGTTCATCATCAATTCCCTGAATTGATTGAATTTGGCGAATTGATGGTTGTGAGCTGGCTTCTGCTGTTTGATGCCGTTGAGCTGCGAGCTGCATTGTCATGTAATTGCTATGATTTGGTCGTTGTGACTGGGTGCTTTGACCTTGCCAATGGGGCTGTAACTTACGAATGCGCTGATGTATATCGGGGTGAGTTGAAAACCAGCTTAACCATGGACTGCGAACATTAGTAAAAAATAAGTGACTGTACTGATGATAGTTTTTGAGTTGCACTTGTGGTTTGACTCCTGCGACAACTTTTAAAGCCTCTGCCAGTGCTTGACTATTGCGATTAAATTGCACTGCGTTGGCATCAGCCAAAAACTCTCTGCGTCGACAAATGGCCGCCTTTATAAAATCGGCTAATAGAGTTCCAAAAAAACCGTATATGACAAATGCAATTCCAATAATGATTGATAGGCCGTCTTTGCTTTTGCTCTGTGCCGCTTTATGTATGAGTGACTCACCGATTAACCCAATAAAGCTAATAGCAAATGTTGCCGCCGCGAGTTTATTGTTTAGTTTAATATCTTGGTTGACAATATGGCTCAATTCATGGGCCACAACTGCTTGTAACTCGTCACGGGTTAGCTTTTCTAGTGCACCACGGGTCACAGCAATGACTGCGCTTTTCTGATCATGCCCTGCAGCGAAGGCATTAACGCGACCTTGATTCAATTGAATATAAATCCGAGGCACAGAGGTGTGGGCTGCGATCGCCATTTCTTCAACAACATTAATTAGCTGGCGCTCAAGCGGATGGTAACTATTTGGTTGCACTAAAGTGGCACCAAGTTGTTGTGCAATAACATGCCCGCCTTGGCGAAGTTGTGCGTACTTATACGCAATCGCGCCCAACATAATGAGGCACGAAATAATACTGGAAGGCCAGTGCCATTGGTACGGGTTTTGTACTCGGAATTCGTCCCAGCCTTGATAGAGTATTAGCGGCAGTTGTTCGAGTATTCTCACGTCAAATAACAGGCCAAAGAAGGCTTGAGTAATAAAGACAATAAGCGAAAAGGCCGCAATAAAAAGTACTACAAGTAACAGCGTAGTGCGTTTTGCCGCCTGCTGTTCGCCAAAGAAGTTTTTCATTAAAATTTAACGCTAGGAGCTTCTTTTTTTACTGAATTAGCTTCAAGTTGAAGCATTGAGGCATCTTCAATATGACCCAATCGCTTAGCAAATATCAACTGAGGAAAACTTTGCTTATAGGTATTGTATTGCATCACTTCATCATTATAGGCTTGCCGTGCAAATGCAATACGGTTCTCTGTGCTTGCAATTTCCTCAGAAAGTTGTGCAATTGTTTGATCTGCTTTGAGCTCTGGGTAGTCTTCAATGGTCACTTGTAACTGGCCAAGTGCGGAAGCCAGTTTATTTTCAGCTCCAGCCAGCGCTTGCAGTGATTTAGCATTGACACCTTGTTGCTGGAGCGTCTGCAAACAACTGACAGCTTGGTTTCGCGCCATAGTTACATTTTCTAGTGTCGACTTTTCGTGTGTTAGGTAACCTTTACAGGTTTCGACTAAATTAGGGATTAAGTCGTGACGACGATGTAATTGAACATCAATTTGTGCAAATGCATTTTTAACTAAATTCTTATATTCAACGAGTTTATTAAATATCACTATCGCCAATATTGCAATAACAGCGGCAACCGCAAGAAAGAACCATAAAAATTGTGCTGTCGAACTCATCGTGAATAATATCCCTATGTTTAAACTAGCTTTGATATCAATGTATCAGCTTGAATTTGTAAAGCAAGGTCCATATATGTTTGCTATCATTATTTATTTTTGGGATCACTTATGTCTGAGCATGAACAAGAATTAGCCACGGAAGTGTTATCTGTTCCACTATTTATGTTGGACGACACCCTGGAACAACGCGATATTGAACAACCCGATGCCATTATTAATATTCAATTGAATGAAAATTTAATGGCTGAACTATGTCAGAACCCAAGCGCTGAACAGCGTATCTGTTTGTATATCTCTGACTATGAGCTGGAAGTTATTAGCTCACAATTGTTTGCCGGCGAACGTCCTGACGTCGTTGAGCTTCATTTGAGTCAAGGGCCGTCGCTGTCGGTACTTTATACTTCAAAAGAGGATTCGATTCAGTTTGTTTCGCCTGAACTTGAATTTATGCCTGAATTTGACTTAGGTATATCAGATGAGGAGCTTGAAGAGTCTTAAGTTATAAAAGTGTTTATAATAGATTTCGTGCTCACGGCGCTTATATAGTTAATTGGTGAAAATTTATTCTAGAAAATTTCTTTATAAATTTTCACTGTTTGCACACTTTTTGTTCCTAAATTGGCATTCTTTTATGTAAATGAATTGATAACATTGGGCGTTTAATTGTATTATCTGTTCATTATTTAGCATCGCACTTTAGGTTGATAATAAAAATGAGATTGCTGCTTTTTGTAATTTTCTTAATTCCATTTTTTGCTAACGCACAGAAAAGTCTTAATAAATGTATTAGTGTCACCGGCGAAGAACGCTTTACAACACGCAGTTGTGAGCGCGGTGAACGTCAAGTTGTAATTAAAAAAACGCAATCGCTTGCTCAATTTGCGCAGAAGGCGAGTGAATCCGTTGGGGTTGTAAATCGAGGTCTAGATAATCGAGATCTTACTTTTTATTTGCAACAAAACTTCCCGCAAGCTGATTGGCCTGAAAATGTTGTTAGAAGCTTTTTAGAGCCGAAAGAGGCGGTTGTCGTTGTAAACACATTTCGCTTAAGAAAGCTTGAAGAAATTTGTTCCGCAACAATGAATTGGATTGATGCACATCCTCACAGTCGTTTTGATTTGCAATCAATGCGATTGGAATTTAATACGGGTGAGTCATTTCGTTCTCGTTATGTAAAACAAGGGCGATGTGATTTTGAACTGCGTTAAATAGAATTGAATATTGAAAGGTCGCTTTTTAGCGACCTTTTTTATTTTTTAAACTAGTTGCAAATGCTAGTATTGCAGCACTAAATCAAATCGAGAGACCGAGAAAGTAATGCCAGCAGATATTCAAAAAATAGCCACTATGCTAGAGATGCAAAATGCAATGAATACAAAAGTTCACCCAGAATGGTTTAACCAAGGGTTTGAATGGTACCGCGCGATTTGGGTCGAGTGTGCTGAAATGCTTGACCATTACGGTTGGAAGTGGTGGAAAAAACAACAGCCGGATACTGAACAAGTTATTCTTGAGTTAGTCGACATTTCTCAAGAGCTAAAATCGTAGATCTAGAATCATATATTTTTCAATCCCTTTATTCTTCAATAGTTAAAAGCAATTTCCCTTAAAAGCTAATCTATGATTTTCAATCTATGGTTTTTCTATGCTTTTTTAAAGAATTTGTGATTCTAGATCTGAGATTTTGCCAAATAAAGAGAAACGTATTCGGAGTAAATTATGAAACAAGTAGAAGTAAAAATATTAGACCCAAAAGTAGGAAATGAAATTCCTTTACCAACTTATGCAACTGACGGTTCAGCAGGTGTTGATTTACGTGCATGCATTGATGAGCCATTAACTTTAGAACCCGGTCAAACAGAATTGATACCTACTGGTATTGCGATTCATATGAAGAGCAAAGATATAGCAGCAACAATTTTACCTCGTTCAGGCTTAGGCCATAAGCACGGTATTGTATTAGGTAACTTAGTTGGCTTAATTGACTCAGACTATCAAGGTCAGTTGTTTATATCATGCTGGAATAGAGGTAATGAAACATTCACCATTGAGCCTGCCGATAGAATTGCGCAGCTTATGTTTATCCCTGTTATTCAGCCAGAATTTCAGTTAGTTGAAGAGTTTGAGCAAAGTGAACGTGGCGAAGGTGGTTTTGGTCACTCAGGACGAAAATAGTAAGTCAAATAAGCTAAGGTCTAAAATGATGGCCTTAGCTTATTATCTTTGTCATACATTTCTAGACTGAATCTAGTCAGCTTCGACCTCAGCCAGACCTAATAATTTATAATTATTGTGAATAAATCCCAAATCCAGCATATCTTTAACTTCAGTCGCTTGATACTTAGTAACGTCAAAACAGACTGAATTTTCAGCTCCATAGCGCCAAACATCAAAATAAAAATAATGACGGCATTTAAGCTCTTTTAGCCAGAGCAATTCACTATAGCTGTCAACTTTTTCATAATCGTATAGCCCTAGCTCCAAGTATGCATAGACTTCCAAATCGTTATTAGAGTTATAATCAACTAAGCAAAAGTTACTAGTCACACAGCATTGAGCCAGATAAGGAGCCCCTGCATTTCTGATTATTTCTAGAACTTCTTCGTGAGTCATACGTTTTCTAAAGATATTTTTCATTAGTTACTCCGCTTCAACTACTTGCAATGAAAACTCTAATATAGTCAGTTTTAAAAAAACGCAGTAATTAAATTAAAGCTTTAGATATATGATTAAAATTAATAACTAAAATAGAAAGCTGTATTATGGATGTACAACTAGTATTTGTATTTCCCTAAAAGGCACCTATGGCTTTAGGGGAAGATCTGCCCAAGGAAGCCCAAATTCTTCGAGTTTATCGTGCTGAAAGATAATATTGACCATGAAAGGCATAAACATTTCGGTAAAGTTTTCTTTCATCACGACAGGAGCAAGGTTATCGCTGAGCTCTTCTTTTGCATCTTTATACAGATAGTAACTTTTGCCTGTTTTTTCGATCCAGATATAGTAGTTTTCAAACTCTTCGATGCCATTTAGTTTAGTGATCCCATCTGAAATTTCACATTTTCCTACTTCCTCCCATGAGGCTAATAATTTCAGTCTTGCTGGAGTTTTACCTTGAGCTTTAAATGATAAAATTGCCCAACTGTTCGGGACTAGTTGATTCACTAAGTTTAATTCGATGTAATAACTTTCTCTATATGGCTGTTTCCCTAGCGATAGCCGCTCAACCCCATCCATACCGTCTTGGATAAAGATATATTTACAGAAGTCCATACACTCCTTTACATTGCCAGCCCCATCAAACATCTTTTCATTTATTTCATCAAGATACTTCTTTATTCCTGCAAATAATTTCAAACCAGACGCTGCGTTTATTTTCATTTTTTTAGCTGCGTACTCAGCTAGTTCTAAAACAATATCTATCGACTTACCCGTAAACTTCATATACAAACCACCTTAATGTCAATTTGATTAATTATTGATATAATAAACGGCACTAATACAGTGCCTTAATACAATATACACTGGCACCGATATAGTGCCAAGGAGAATATGAAAATGATTAAAAATTTAGATGACCCACGGTATAAAGCGCTAATTGAGTGGCTGAAATCCACTCGAATTGAGAAAGGTTTAAGTGTACGTGACTTAGGTAAATTGTTAGATGAACCCCATCAATTTGTCGTTAAGATAGAGACATACGAAAGGAAGTTGAACGTACTAGAATACGTTCAATATTGTGAGTCTCTTAAGATTTCCCCTTCCGACGGGTTAGCCCTAATAACAAATGGTGCTTAACTTATGGCGGTGTTGGAGAAACTGCTTTATTTTTTTTAGGTGTTTTTACAGGAGTGACTACTTTTGGCGGGGTAACTTTTGTTTTGGGGCTCTTTGTGCTGCTAGGGGGGATTGGTGCATCAGCTTCAAAAACTTTATTAGCGACCCCAAAAGATAAAATTAAACTTACTAATAAACCAACCCACCAAGAAGCATATCTTTTCAGTTGCCCTATTAAATAAACTTTATTTTTGGTTATCACAGGATCAACAATATCATTGATTTCTGACTCCATGATAATTTTGTCATAGTTAAGAATTAGAATATCTTTTATTGTGGATGAGGCGCTTTCAAATCGCTTTATGGTTTCTTTATATGACATAGTAAGCCATAAAGCCGAAATCAAAGATAAAATCAGCACAATAGCAAAATAGCCATCAGAAAATACAGTTTGATATCCGTTATCTTTCAATCCATTTACTAATACCACTGTTAGCAAAAAAGTTAACAATACAAGAACATTATTTTTCAGTGACTCTAATAGGTCATCTGCCATATTATATGTCTTAGCTGTTGCATCAATAATAAACTCACCAATTTTATTTTTTACTTCCAAGTAACTTTGAAGGTTATCTTTTAAATAAACTTGGTAATTAGATCGAATCGCTTCCCATGCCTCATTATCAAACTTGATATTCCCACTTTCATTGAGGTGAATAGAGAGTACATTTCGGACTAAACCTAATTTATCTACACTATTCCCACCTTCATATGTCCAAGCATAAATTTTATGAAGCAAATCATTAACATAGGATAATTTATCTAAAGGGTTTCCTTCACAATAAATTGTTTTGTAGCCATTAATTTTATATGAAAGTAAATTGTCAGCACTAAATTCTGTAAAATTTGAGATAAATATTAAACTCAATGCACCTGAAATTTCATCAAATAAGCGATTAATTTCTCTTACATCAGAATCAACTAAAAGATAAAAATCGCTAGGGAGTACTTTTAAATCAATATTACCGAATGCACTATTTTCATGGAACATCTGTAAATTGGCTTGGCGCTTTTTAGGAAGTAGCTCTTTAAAAGAGTCAGGGTAGTGACCTGATTGATAAAAAAGAATTCCATTTGAATAAAATGTATTTATTGTTGAAAAAACCTCAAAAACTATTTTATTTTCGAATTTTTTTGAGAATGTAGTAATAAGGTTTAAGGGCTTCTCTTTACTTAAATACTCAGCAAAGTGCTCTAAAAAATAAATAGAAATTTCAGAATCATTTTTACATTTAGTTATTTTAAGGTCGATATCAAACGTGTCTTCATCGTCATTATCATTTATATGCTCAGTCAGAAGATCGTAACTTTGCCTTGACGTGTTTGATACACTTACATGATTGCCACATATATCAAGAAATAACTCAAACTTATCTCTTTCGGAAATAGTTTTAAGCTCATCAAATAACTTAAAGATAAACTCTGATATTTGACAATCTGGCTTCCCTTTAATTGTTAAGTTATCCAACGTTTCATTAATTGCGACAGAAGACACTGTAGAGTTAGTTTTAAAGAACTCAGCTAACATGTCTACAACTCTCTAGCTTTTTCACTAAATCTATCAAAGCCTTCGGTAGATTCAATTACGACTAACTTTCGGCCACATGTGGTTTGTTCTGACCAAACTTTATCGCTAATATTTTCAATTCCGTCTTCAATGGTGATTGATATCTCTTTAGATAAATCATATTTAGTTTTTCTAAATGGAACCTCTGAAGGGACTAAATTAAAGTGAGTATCAAATCCTTTTTTCTCAGGGAGATCTTTTAATTTATTTACTAAGTCAGGTAATTTATCTTTTAAATTAGCGTCTACAGGCTCATAGTTAGTTAAATTCTCATCAATAAACTCATCGTATTTTAGCTCTCCTTTTTGCTTAAATGATGAGATTGCTGAATTTCTTATAATGGTATGATCAGCGGGATGTTCCGCTTTGATTTTATTAATAACTTTCAACACCTCTTTTGAAGCAATTCGAGTGTTATGAGCATCGTTTCTTAACTCTTTTAATTCTAAAAATTCACTCCACCAGTATGTTGATGGCTTAGAGTTTGTATCAAATACAAATACTGTAGCTGGTTGATTGTTGGCATCAAATGTTACTTTACATGCCTTATAAACTTTATTTGCTATTGATATGCCAATTTTCTTTTTAAAATCAACTTCATCTAAGAATGTTTGATGTTCTATTTTTACGCCTAAATATGAGATAGAACCATTGTCACGGTACAAAAACTGCAAAAAGCTTCCCTTTTTTACATGACCATCACCTGATGGACTTAAGTGACCATATTTATCATCTGTATTTATTTCCTTCTCAAGTAGCCTTTGTGCAAGATTAGATGAAATGGTATTACTCTGAAGATCTTGATTTTGAGTATATGACGTTAGAGCTGTGAAAAATTCTGTTGTTTCTCTTAAGAAACCATAAGCTCGCTTCTGTTCTTTATTTTGTATTTCTTTTAGAAGGTCATCAAGATAGCCTTCTAAGTCAGTCTGTTGCCCTGACATTGGAATAGCTGTCAGTGCTTTTGATTCAACATCTATTTGGTGTAAAACTGTGCTGACTATTCTACCATCAGTGTTTGGTGACTCTTGTATTGCAACTGCTTCCATTAATTACTCCTTGTTATTTTTTTGATTTTTTCTGCTTCCTGCATAATTAATGCAGTACGTCTGCCTGATGTCATTTCACCTATAGGTGTCAATACATTATCAGGATTATATTTACCATCTTTCGACATTGCCCACTCTGCCACAAGTAGTTTCTCATCAAAATGATTTAAATTAAGATTTAGCCAATTTATAAGTTGCTGAAAAGAATTTACAACCAACTTCCCTTTGCGTTCAGTCATATGCATTGTCAAATCAATTGGGTAGTTTTTTGCACTAGCTTCTAATAATGCATATTCAGCAGTAGTTAAAAGCTCTTGCCCAACAAATAACCAATTCATGCTTGGCACTTCATGACGTAAGCCATATTCAATCCGAATAGCTTTTTTATGAGCCCAATATCTATCATCAATACGAGCAATTCTATCTCTATAAGATTTTAAAATCTTATCTTCTACATAGTCACTGGTATCTATTTTTAGTTCTTCAAATGTCTTAAGTCTTATACAAGTATTATTTGCAGCTTCGTAGGCTCCCTTTTGAAAACCTTTTTTAGATATTATAAAACCTGAATCAGCACCTATTTGCTCAACTATCGAATGAAAAGTAAGAACTTTATCTTTTGTAATTTTTGAATTCCAACATTTTGCTTCAACAAGCCATAATAGCTCATCACCCAAAAACTTAGTTTTAACTACAACATCAATGTCATGAGAGGTTCTCACTCCTTGCATCGTTACGTTGGTTTCTGCATCAGCACCAATTGATAAAAAGTGTTCTTTTATTTCTTCTTGAAACTTATACCATTCAGGTTTTTCTTCAGACATTACACTTCTCCGTAAATGTATTACATCTGCTTTCAGTTTTGTTCATAGCCAGGTGCTATAGCTAAATTCTCAGCACCGTATAAAGTTTGAGCGTTTCGTAAAAATAATTGATATTCGGGGCCTACAAGCGTTCCGCTTTCAGAACAGTCCACATTCCAACGCCTTAATAAATAACCTGCCATGGCCGCTCGTACATTTACTTCTAAAACGCCACTTTCCATACCGAAGTCCAACTTGATAGCCGTTGGATACTCAACGTTTTTGGGGTGTGGAACGATTTGCAGTGGCACCATTCGCATCCACTGATGATCTTCTAACTTATCTTCTTCTGGCGAAGGTGTCTGTGCTTGAATTGTAATTTTGGTAATACGGGTTAAAACAAAATCTCGAAAGGATTTAGATTTGCGATCAAAAGCTCTTAAATGCCAACGTAAGCCGTTATCTACTATCGAGTGAGGCACAAGCTCTCTTGAACCAGAGCCACTACTTAGAGACGTGTATATAACGCTAACAGGTTTATGATTGATAATCGCTTGAGATAACTTTGCAATAATATCAATATCAGGCACATTTAACGGGCTAGGCGTTTCAATAGGGAACGATGTTTCACCAATTGCATCAAAGCCATCGCTAATGTTATTAGCTAGCTTAATCAGAGTACGGCGAGCATCATGTTTAAAAACAGGCTTGAATTTGGTTGTGATAAAGTATTTTTTCTCTACATTATCGTAAGCCATATTCTCTGGAGCTTGTTCTTTATAGAACTTTAAATCCCGAGTTGCTGCGGCTAGGCCTAACTCGAAATGACTAACTATTTCACTGCGAGTAACCATGCCAGTGAAATATAATTTAAAGTCGATATAGGCTAGGCGCTGCTTCTGTGCAAAGCTAAAATCCGTCATTCAATAACTCTGATTCTATTGACATTTTCTATTTAAGTGGAAATAGTATGTATCATTATGAGTTAGACAGCAAATAGATTTTGTGCTTTATTGTTGATTAAGATCATCATTACTGAAAAGCACCTAAACAATGCCTAACCAAAACACTAAATCTCACCTTGTTAGTCACAGCGATTTAACTGAATTAGAGCAGTTAAAATCTGAATATTTTGATATCTACAATGAGTTAATGTCGCAGTTCAAGTTTGATGACAGAACTAGTCAGGAGTGGCTAATAACACCAAAGCGGCCTTTACAAGGGAAGTCACCGTTTGAGCAGTTAACAGTTAATGCTGATGAAGTGATGGATATACTAGTTCGCATGAGAACCGGTGACTTTTCATGAGCACAGCAAACAACCCCATCTCTGATGATAAAGAGTTTGTGAATCCTTTCAAAACTGGTGAGCTAGAAAACCCAGGCGTTGATATAAATCAATCTCGTAAGCGCACTGAGCAAAAACTGAATCAGTTAAAGCCCGAACAACCAGCGAAGAAATCAAAGTAGTTAGTATGAATATCCTTTTTTTATGTACAGCTAATGTTCAACGTAGCAAAACTGCCGAAGAGTTGTTTCGTGCAACCAATAAGGATCACGAATATAAGTCAGCAGGGCTGAGCGCTAAATATGTGAAAAAGGCAAACTCAACCCTTTGTACAGAAGATATGCTTCAATGGGCTGATAGAATTTATTTATTTGAACAGCAACATATTGATCGAATTCAAAGTCATACTGGTGAGCAGTATTTTCCTAAAATCATCAATTTGAATATTCCTGATGATTATCAGTATTTTCAGAAAGAGCTGATTTTGCAGTTACTAAAAAAGGTTAAGCTTAGTTAGTTTAACTAATTCAGTGAAGTAAACTTCAGCCAGTGTTTTGGTGTCTGCCTATCAATACCTTCTAGTTTTTAAAAACGTCCAAATAACGAAATCCCTCTTTTATCTATAGACTCTACTGGTTCATACAATTGAACTAAATAGTTAGTTTCAGGAAATATTGTAAAATACCCATCATCATCGTTAACTTTTACACTGGAAATTCCAGGGTTGGATAATTCAGAAAGATAACCTATGGAATAACTTGGCTCAAAACTATACGCAATACCTTTATTATCGGTACATGAAATAAAGGTTACGCCAAAAGAGGCCTTCATGCTCGCTTTATCAAATGACTCGGCTTTAAGTCCAACTCGGCAATCTCCACCATCAAAAACAATATTGCCTGAAACCGATTTGATCGGTGATACAGTTGCTGCCATGGAGCTATTGATAGTTTCTCTTTTATTGTATTCATTTAAAAAAGGTAAACTAATAAACTTAACAACCATCATTGAACTGCTTGGTATTTTATACTTTGTTGCCTCAAGCTTTGCTAGGTGAAGTCTCTGTTCAATTTTAGTTTGACCATTAACTTCAACATACTCAAGTGCTTCATAACCAACAACTGATTTTATAAAAGTAATCAACCGGTTGCCTGTATCAGTAATACTGAATATAAGGCTCAATATAAAAAGAGGAATTAAGATTAATGAGAGTAGTTTATTCTTTTTAAAACCGTTTTCGAACTTTTCAAAGTTAATATTCAACGCTAACCTCCATATTATATAACGAAGCACTCTACGAAAACTTTGAATGCTGTTGCAATAAAAATAGTTTCGCCATTTTATGGCTTAGATATTGTCATAGCCATTATTCGACTTTAAAGCCTAGAAGAATAGTTTCCTATTTTCTTTCAATCATCATTCGTTTTTTTAAAAAATACTATACTTAGCAACAAGGTAGCCCTTATATTATTTTGAGTTCAATCAGATAATTACCCAAGGCTCTAATGGAAGCATACTATTGAGTCTATGTTAAATATTTATAGTTAATGGAAGTTTAAATTGAAGTATTTAGTCTTATTAATTTCTCTAATATCTTTAAGTGCCTGCGGAAAACCAAACCTAGTTTCTTGTCTTGAAGATCCTGAAGCAGCTAAAAACACTTTTCCACTAGAGACTGAAAAAGACGGTGGAGATATTTTTAAAGCTGTACGGACCGATCAAAAATATGGCAGTTGTTTTATTGAAGAATTAAGAATTTCTCGGGATGCCTCACTAGAGAAACAAGCACAAGCCGTTTTAGATTACACATCTACAACTATTGTGTATGAGGCGGATAAAGCAGAAGGGTTTTCTGATGATTTGAATCGCCCAGGCACTAGACTACCTTCGAGAACCGTAGCGGATGGTAAAGGCGATTGCGAAGATAAATCAGCTTTAGCTGTTGTCATGCTTAATGAGTTAGGCTTTGACACTTTTGTCATTAAAAGGCCACCAATTGATAAAGGATTGGGTCACATATTCTTAGGAATCAGAGCTGATTATGATACTGGACTAAAATGCGGAAACGACTACTTTATTGCTTTTGATCCAACGTTAAAGGGAGCAAAGCTTGGTGATAAAGGAGCTGGATTAAGTAAGGTGAAAAATTTTCAATGTGGTCGAATATAGCAATAGCAACGAGCTGCGACCACCGGCCATAAATAACACAAATACAATTGAGATTTGATTAAGTTTTTTTTAATCAAGCCTGACAGTCGCATAAGTGCTAGTTACTGCCGTTCAGCCTATGTTATTTTTAGCTAGCACCGACAGCTTTACACAATTTTCCTTCTTGATAAAATTTGTCTCTTTCGCCTCGCTATAGTTCATATACAAAACATCCAAAGGCAAATTTTCTTCAGCTAACCGAATTTCTTTCTTCAATTCAAATAATCGCTCATCATGCTCGCCAACAATTAGGATATCTATATCATAACCTGTGCCATTAAGAGTTGAACCAAACATGTACGATTCAAAAAACCTTAAGTGCTTACATGAATTAAGCAAAAACATTGCTATTTCTTTGGTGTTCATTTCAGGGACTGCATATGAGTTTTCAAATCGTCTGTTTTTAATACTACACAACCAAGCTCTTTACCTGCTCGAATTGCAGCCGATGTAGGTTGACCATTAGGGTTAATATTCCAAGCAATATCTACCTTGCCAAATTTCTCTACTAAAGTTCTGACACTATCAGCAGTTGGCTCATAATCCGCAATCATTCCTATTCTTACTTTGCGACCACTCTTAAGCTCTATCATAAATAATCGATCAAATTCACGAGTAGCACTCCTTACTACCCCATATTGATGGATTAACCTTGCTGAAAATACCCAAGTCTTGTGCTCTGCAATATTTGCTTCGCCTTTGCGGGCAGCTGAGGATAACGTACCACTATTCCCCCAACCAATCCCTCGCTCTTTAAGGTAGTCAATTGCATCCCCCCGCCAAATACAGTTGCTTCTAAAACCACAGACAAAATCAAGTTCAGGGAATTGCTCCACATAACCTTTAACATTTGCAAGGGTAATTTCATGGCAAGCAGATATATGGGCGAGCACATCTGGCTGTCCTTTAGTCGCAACCTTTATTACATCACCTTCTATATGTTCAGCTTGAAATAACTTTCCAATTTCTTTGTTTAAATTTTCAAGTACATAATTTACTTGCCAGCTCATGCAAAAATTTCCTCCATACCTTCAGGGAATCGAATTGCTTTCCCCGCAACATTACATACATGCCTCTCAGCTAAGCCACGCACATGCTCTTTAAACTCGGCAATGACTTCATATTCAATTTCAGTTGCGTGATGTAGATTAGCATCTATTAAGGCTTGAGTTTGATAATGGTTAGGTAAAATTACGCTCTTTATTCTTTGCTCCCACAAAACTGCCATTTCTGACTCAGGGTCAAATTCAAAGTCAGAACCTTCAATTGGTGCTAGCTTTTTCCAAATAGCTTTATTTTCAGCAAGTCGAGCCACTAAAGCTGCTCTAACTTCTTGCCTAGTATCGTAATGCTTAATCCCTTGATTGACGGAAAGCTTAACTAAGTGCTCTCTTTTCCACTCAAGTAAGGTTGCACGGGGGAATGAATCAGGCTCTTTATCTATAATCGTATGACATTTTGGACATAATAAAATTAAATTCTCAAAGGTGTCTGTATCTACAGAGTTGCTATTTTTTTCATCATTTCGTGGACCTCCATCACCATGCGGGATTATATGAGCCATTTCGGCAATATGTTTTTCTCCTCCAAGCTCTGCGGGATAAAGGGGAGTTAAGCAATCAGGCTTTTGGCAATAACCAGCTGAATCAGCAAATAAGCGAAGTTTTATTGCTGATGGAATTGCTTTTCTTTTTGTCATTTAGTCACCGACCCAATAGATACAAGAAAAAATATTGGTATTTTATTTGGGGGCCTTTAGGAGGTTTTCAAGTATCTAGCATACTATGGGAAGCCCAAACCTACATTTTGAATTATTATCGTCTGCTATAAAGAGGCAGTTCCTAATAAAAAAGTAGAACTCGAACGACCGAAGGTCGCTCATAGCTGTCTGTTAGACGAAGTCCAAGCCTATTCGTCAAACTGTGATATGAGCTACTAAAATTTAGGTTTATTCAACTGAAGAAGAAAGCAATACAAGCCTTTTACCCACCTTGAGTATTTATTTCTAATTCATCGGCTCTACAGATAGATATTAAAGTAATATCCTAGTTTTTATCATTTTGTAATCAGAGACAGTACTTTTTTATCTCTCAGGGGCATTTTCTCTAACATCATTCTGAGTAATAGTTTATTTTTTCGCTGCTTTAAAGCTTCATATGCTTTTTTATAATCTTTAACTTCTTCAACAAGCTGAGTCTTATTCTTGTTTGCAACCCCATTGGTTTTTAACCTTTTGTTCTTTTTTTTAGTTAACTCACTATTTTTATCCTTTAGATAATCGTTAATTCCAGCTTTAAAAGTTTCATTATGAAATACCGTACTTACATCGGAGTTAAGTGCATCTGCTACTTCTGTTTTTTTTATTATCCAACTTTTTTTGTTTCCTTTGAACTGTGACTCTAGAGAGTTACGCATAATAAACGCAACCTTTGCTTCAAAGCACTTCTCGATCTCAAAGTAAGCGGCTTTTGATTTATTATTATCACTTACCCAGTCTGGTAGCTTGTTTTTCTTATTAGGGTTATTTTTACTTTCTTCTTCAACAACTAAATTTAAAATATCCATTACGCTGCTACCTCTTCAAATTTTACTGACTCTAGTGCACTTCTCAGGTGTTTTATATACGCTTGATTTAACAAGGCTTCGTTATTTGAATCTAGCTGTATTAGTCTCTTCATTAGATTATTAACCGCTTTGTAGGATGACCTTTTAAAGTGAGTCGGAAGATGGTGATTAGTTAGCGCTTTTACATGACTACTAATAGCTACCATTGCTGAGGGCACTTGAGATTGTTCAATCAAGAAATTTTGACAACCAAAACAAAATTCAGGAGATGCTAGGTGTTGCTGTGGTTCACCTGATTCGGCACATGCCGCTTTTTCTAATGCTCTTCTACGAGGTATACAATAACCAAATGCTGAGCTTTGAATATCTAATAATTCATCTGCTGAAAATTGGCCTAGTTGTTCTTTAATTTTTTCTTCATCTTCTAGGTTAATGACGATTGTATTGTCAAAAATTCTTCTCAACATCACCTCTGTTTTACCGGCATAGTCATGAGCACCATCAGCCTTCTTTTTCTCGATATATTGAAATAGGAGGGATGACAGAAAAATCTTTTTCACATCTTTATCGATATGTTGCATATCTTTGCTTTTCAAATAACGATAAAAAAAACCGTTTGAAAAGTGCTTGAAGTTAGATCTTATAAACCAACCGATATCTCCACTAAACCTCCTATATACAGCTTCAGCCCAAATATGCCTGAAAGCATGAGGTGTTGGGTAAACGCAACCTTTCTTCAAACTATCAGCAAAAGCTTCAGAAAGATTTTTGGAATATTTCTCACCTTTAGGTAATTGCTTGATGTATTGCAATATATCTGGCGATACATACTGTTCAATTATTGCTTTAGTTGACTTATCTAGGTCATTTTTTACGTATCGTTCAATAACCTTATATGCTAATTGTTCATCACTTTTAGTAGCGAGGCCGATTATTGCAATGCGCTCCCAGTCACCTTGTACTTTTTCCTTAGTACGGCGAACTTGTCTAATCAGTTGTTCACTATTTAAAGTCTGCTCCAATACAGCTAGATGTGATTTATCACCGCTATCTAAATCAGATTTTTGGTTATAGGCATCAAACTGCTCTAAAGCCTTAAAATAAACACTATTAAATACAAATGACTCCCAATTAATTGCACATCGATTCGCCATTCGAGGGTGCGATAGAAATCCGTTTTCCTCTAATACACCATCTTCCAAAAATTTAGTAGGATATAAACATGGTTGCTCATCGCTAGCTTTATTCAATTTTTGTAGCATTGAAGCAATAATAAAAGCATTTTGAGTAATCTCCCTATCAACTTTCGTTTCTCCGGCTGTTTTTGGCACTTTCCATTTTATGCTATATCTCAATGGGTAATACGCTTGATCAAGAGCATCAATATTATAATTAACACTGATAGCAGATTTCGGAAAACCCATTTCGGAGCCCCTCCAACCGAAAAGTGCCAACATCATTGTACAACCAGCAGATACTACGTAGTGCTCAAGAGATCTTGAAGAACATTTATTTTCACTATCTTTTATTCTGAGAAATTCATAAATTTCAGGCAACTTTTCAATAGGAATAACATCAAAATGATAATCAGCTTTGACCTTTTCAATCGTTTTCTCGAATAATGAAAACGTAAGAAACGATTCTTTGTTTCTACGAGATAATCGAGTATGAGTGTACTCAAACAACTCTTTATACTGCTCAAAACCATATTCTTTTTGAGCTATCAAAAGTGCCTGTATACAAGCTACGTTTTGCTCTTTATCTAATAAGCCTAATTCACTACATAATTTCTTAATGAACTGTGTATCATATGAAGTATGCTCTCTGGCATGTTCAAGGTAAATTGAATGATATTTATCTCGACAAGCAGAAAAAGCATTTTTTACATAGCTCTCATTCTCATCATGAAAATATTCAATAATTTCCGCTAAGGGCTTACCACACAACACTTGTGGGTAAATTTTTCTAGCGTATTCACCTACCTCTGCCTTTTCTAAAGCTATTAGGTCGCTTACCGTTCGAGCTGCAAGATAATAATCAAAAAATATATTATTGACATGTTCTATATAAAATCGACCGTGCTCTAAGGTTAACTTGTCGAAACTACCCGCATCACGATAGTCTGCGTAAGACATACCAGTACAGTCTTCCACTGCTTTTTTGGCGGCGCTATTAATATTCTGAATTTTAATATTCGACTTAAAAATCGAAAGAGAATATTTTGAGCAGACATGTATAACATCTTGTAAATTAATAATTTCAAAAAATGCATATGAAACAGCATTTACACGTTGCGTGAACTGATTGTTTTCAATCCCTGTCATCAGTAGAGCACGATTAAGCGCTTCTAAATCTATATTACCAATCAGATCATTCCCTTTCTCGACAACAAATTTAGTAAATATGGCTACGCCTCTAAAGAGATTATTTAACGAACCAATAGAGTACGTTTTCTCACTCAGTTCAACCCATAGTAATTTAGACAATTCACTTGAGCTAAGTTGTATTTTTTGTCCTTCAAAGACGGCATCAAACACGGGCAAATCATCATCAAGATTATCCTGAATGATATTAAAGTTCAGCGTATGCTGACCATATTGTTTTCTTTTAAAAACGAGCTTGTTATTTATTAATGGAGCATGATAACCAGCTATTTTATCAGAGAGATATTCATTAATAGAGTAATCGGTAGCACTTCTTAATTTCACTTTTAACCTCCAATCAATTGGCTAGTAAATAAGTCAGGTAAAATATTTTGATATTCTGCGTAATACCGTTGCGTGATCTTTTGCACTAACGCTAAATTAAAATGGTTATCTAATAGACCTTCATACCATACGCATCTAGGAAGAGCTTCAAACTCAAGGAAGTCTGGTGCCTTTAGTAATAGCTCCTTGTAATGTTTTTTTACTTGTTCGGTGTAATGTAAAAGCTCTAAAACTGTTTCGTCTGATTCAATCACAACATATTTATGAGATGAGCCTTTTAGCGTTGAAGGCTTTGCTCCAGCTTGGTTAGAGCTATAAGAGTTAACATTGCCGTTTAGCTTTTGTTCGCTAGCTCTCGATTTAAATTCATCAGCTAATGCTTTTACATTTTCGACAACATCGTTAAAGGGTTTAAAACCAGCATTTTGCAAGTCATTTAGGATGATTCGGGTGACTCGTCCACTAGCATTAACAAACTCTTGGCTTTCAGGCGTACAATAGGACTTCAACTCCGTTGCTGATGAATGGGAGTTATAATTTACTAATTTTCCATCTCGATATTTGTCGCTATTAGCATGCACTGCCGAGGTTTTAATGTGCTCACCACCAAACCAAATAGTTGTGTCGATTCCTGCCAACTTGCCAGTTGATGATGATTCCATTTTTTCAACAATACATTTAATTAATTCGCAAAAAATCGGACTTACATCTTTTTCTCTTAACTGCTTAGCGATATAAAGGCCACTATATCCCTTAGTAATTAAATCTAACGTTCCATAAACAAAACCCTTGGAGTTAATCTCTTTATGATTTGTAACCAATTTTGGGATTAAGCAATCTGAATCAGATAAGTGAGAGAGTTTGCTAAGATAATCATAAAATACTGCACCTATTGGGGTTGATGTTGAAACACTATCCGTGGGCGTGAACTTTTTTCCTCGACTTTTCCAGTAATCAGATTGAACATGAGTTACACGCTTTGTATTTCGCATGTATTTATAGTTAGAACGACAAGTTTTTTTGGCATCCGTAGGCTGCATAGTCATATAACAGTTCAGCCAATAAAAAATCAAAGACTGACTATCAAATACAGGTACGTTTTCACGTTTGCCTTCAATAAATAAAAGCAATGAATATATAAAGTCTACGGTTAATATTCTGGACTTTTTAGCATATGGTTTGTTGTTTACATATATAATCAACTCACCATACGAAGCTAAGTATTCCATGACTTCAATTTCTCTACCCGAAATAACCAATTCATCAAGCAAAAACTGCTTCAAAAGCAAACAACAAGAACGGCTACCACAAAACGCATATTCAAAAATATCTTTAGTAATATTTTGAGTTCCTGCTTGTGTGTTACCGTATGAATTCGCTTTATTGAGCCAATCATCGGATGAAATACCAGAGTCTTTCAACGCACCAACCAAGCTTGAAATAACCTCATTAAAATGAAGGTATATGCATGAAACTGTATAAGCAAAGCTACGCATCAATAGCTTTGGGGAGGCAACTTGAAGATACAAATCTCCTAAATCCTTTTTTTCAAACTCACTACGTAACCACTTTATACTTTGAAACCAAAGAGTTAATGGTCTTTGCTTGTGCTCCAAAGGGGTTAACTTGCTTTTTCTTAATACTGACGAAAGTATTGCACTTTCTTCAGTAGTTAGATCAGGCATTACATCAATCGCAATTTTTAAGTAGTTTTTGAATGTGTGTGCATATGAATTTGACTTTCCTTTCTCTACAAGTTGCGTTTCGTAATTTTTGATGACAGCAAATTGATCTTCATTTTCAAAATCATAGCTATTTATTTGATCAATATACCTTTTAATGTTTTGTTTTACGTTAGGATGCTGGTAGGAATCCGCATAGTTATCTTTATTCAACTCAATATCATTTCTGAAGTAAGTTAGAGTAGAAAAAAGCAACCTCGCGACCCTATGGCAGCTATGGTTCTTTATGTAAATAACCTCTTTAGTAGCCTTATCAACTAAAGTAAATAAGTTGGGTCTTTTTGATATCGCCTTAGGCTTACTTTTATCCAGCTCATTTTCTAGCAACAAGCTAAATTGCTCCTGAATTTCAGCCACTTCTTCATCTGTATTCTGCTTGTGTACATCATCACTATTAAACTGGCTCATATTACGCTGCCTCCAGTCTTAGCATTTCATCTACACCTCGAATATATCTTCGAGTAACATTAAGCATATTCCTATGGTTAAGCTTATGGCCTAATAATTTAGCAACACCAATAATTGCATCATCCCCTTCGTTTACTGAATGATGATCTCGACCGTTTAACAATTCGTAAAATTTCTCTGTAGCAAATGTATGTCTACAATGGTGGTATGAATTTTTTTCTGTTTTGCCTAAAGCAAGAAATGAATATTTAGGGTTTACTTGTATCAATCGATCACGGACTCTTTTGAAAATATTTGAACCAAACTCTCTGCTGATTTCACTTCCCTTTGTATTATTGTCGTGAGTTACAAATAAGGTTTTTGCTTTTTTATGATCAAGTCTTTCTTCATCACAATAATCTTTACATTTTTGAAGTAATTCTCGACTTATCGTAATGTATCGAGATACTTCACCTTTAGCTAAAGTTAGATAATATTTGAACTGGGTTGAATCGGTTGATTTTAACTCTTTGATTAATGACAAAAAGCCTGGGTAGATCTCTCCATTGTACTTAAAATCATCCATAAACAATCGAGTTAGTTCCATTGTCCTAAGACCATTTTGCAAACCAAATTCCAAAACAAGTGTTTCACATTTGGTTTTGCATTGACGGAGTAATGCACTTCGGGTATCGCGAGAAAGGTATTTATACGCTCTATTTCGTTTAATATTGTTTTTTACAGCTTTTTGCCGATTTTTACCTAATCGAATAGTTTTGGCTTTACTAACTCCCAGTACAGCGATAGATGTATAGTAAGCATTTAAAGCATCAATAGTGTTTGTAACACTTGATCCACCTTCCCCTAGTTCATCAACCAAATATTCATTGACGTATTTGTTAATTAAGTTCTCTGGAACCTGAGTATGCTGATGAATAGTAATATTTGGAATTTCTCCTTGCTCTATTTTCCTCTGGAGCCAATCCAAATAATTAACTACTTTTTTAACAAAAACTTTAGATCTTTTATTATCAATTGCTCTCTCTTCAATGACTTCTTCATATTCATTATCTTGATTTTTGACTTTTTTAGCTTTGTAAAAAAAATTATTTTCAAATAAGTGCTGACTAAAAAGCGTTGGATAATAAATTGGTATGCCTTCTCCATCTGAAATTAGGAATGTCTCACTTACACCTATAGAACTAATTTTTAAACCTGTTATTAGACTGCTTTCTATCATGATGCCTCTTAATAAAATACTGCTGAGACTTCTAACATAGTGACTAAAGCCAAAAATGCAAAGCACACTTCTAAAATAAATGCAAATATCTTTTTGTTATTTTTAAATTGGTATATGAATATATGAAGTATAAGAAGACAATGATCTTTAAATTTTTTCTTGTTTTTATTTCTATGAAAAGTGCTTAAATTAATAGGTCTTGAGAACGATATATTTCATTTTGGATTATCACTGCGTATCGATGGAAAGACAAGCTTTGAGATGTTAGCAACTGAGTTGAATAAAGAATTGTCTGAACCACAAATGCAGCAAGATTTTAAACTCACATTGGAACAACTTGCTGCCTCTGCTGTTGCAGATAAAGCATTTAATGCAGCTGTATTTGCAGGTTGTATGCAACAAATAGGGATGGACCTTGATGATTTGTACCGTAGCTATGTTGGTAAAAATACGCTAAATTTCTTTCGCCAAGACCATGGTTATAAAGAGGGAAGTTATATCAAGGTATGGCACGGCAAAGAAGATAATGAACACCTAGTTGAAGTCGTGAAGTCACTTGATATCGAGGACAGCAATTTTGCCGATAAGGTATATCAAGGTTTAGCGAGTCGTTATCCTAGTTAATTTAATTTGCCAAATTGCTCAAGTGGGCTATTTGGCATGATTTACACTGATTGTTGATAGGCGTTGGTACTATTTACTTGTAGGGATCAAGGTACGGTAATCAGTCGTAGATAAATAGTCTGAAATGACATTTTCCGGTTTATTACTGTCAGGGTTCGCGATTGCTAAAATATGGCCGATACCGTACTCCTTAGCTGCATCGAGTACCGCAAGGCTATCATCTACGAATAGAGTGCGCTCTGGATCAAATTGCAATCGTTGCTGTACTTTGTGCCACAATAACTGTGACTCCTTACTCACACCATATTCATGCGTTGAGATAAGCTCATCGAGGTATTTATCTAGGTTCGTCCTTTCGACTTTTAAAGATAAGCTATTTGGGTGTGCATTGGTCAGCAAAATAAGCTGTTTACCTTGAGATTTTAAGTAAGTTAAAAATTCAGGCACGTCATCTCGCATTGAAATCAAATGTTTTAATTCATGTTTTAGCGGCATAATTGGTAAATCGAGCTTTTTTTGCCAATAATCCAAGCAATACCATTCAATTTGTCCTTCGACTTCCTTGTAATAATTAATTAACGTGTCAGTGGCATCCGCTACCGAAATATTTCGCTTTTTGGCAAGCTCTTTTGGCAAAAATTCGAGCCAAAAGTGAGTGTCAAAGTGTAAGTCAAGCAAGGTGCCATCCATATCGAGTAGCACAGTGTCAATTTCTGTCCAATTTAGCATAGGTTTTTAGTTATAAAACATTTATGATTAAACTAGTTTGCGAGTTTACCAGAGAAAATCAATGGATGAATGCAAGGATCTAACGTTACCGACAATTGAACAAGCGAAAGTAGTCGCAAAAAGTAAATTATTTACTGTTGAGCAACTAGACTTAACCTTTAGCAATGGTGCTCAACGTCAATATGAACGTATTAAAGGTGGCGGTCGTGGTGCAGTGCTTGTTGTACCGATTACTAAGAATGACGAGTTTATTTTGGTAAAAGAGTACTGTGCAGGCACACATGATTATCAACTCGGCTTTCCTAAAGGGCTTATCGATCCAGGAGAGTCCCCGACTGAGGCTGGAAATAGAGAGCTAAAAGAAGAAGCAGGTTACGGTGCAGAAGTTTTCACAGAGCTGAAGCAAGTTGCTTTAGCGCCGAGTTACTTTAATGCCAAAATGCATATTCTGATGGCGCAAGATTTGTATGATGAACAATTGCCGGGCGATGAGCCCGAACCATTAAAGGTAATTTATTGGCCACTTGCGAACTGGGAGCTGTTGCTCGAGCGAGATGATTTTACTGAAGCGCGCAGTATTGCTGCGCTACTATTAGCTCAAAAAAAGATGAAATTTTAAGATGGTAGAGATTTTAGAGGCTTGTATTTCACTTGCACAGCAAGCAGGTGATGCAATTATGGCGATATACCAACAAGACGATATTGAATTACAGCAAAAATCAGATGATACACCTGTTACTAAAGCAGATTTGGCTGCTAATGCAGTGTTAACCGCAGGCCTGAAAAAATTGACCCCTGAAATTCCAATTATGTCGGAAGAAACGCCAATCCCTGCATTAAAGGAAAGGAAGCAATGGCAACGATATTGGTTGCTTGATCCGATGGATGGCACTGGCGAGTTTGTATTAAAAAGTGGTGATTTTGCCGTTAATATTGCATTGGTAGAAAACAATAAACCAGTACTCGGTGTTATTTATTGGCCGTCAAAAAATACGACTTATTATGCCACGAAAGATGGCGGTGCCTATAAGCGCACTGAGCAATACAATAAAAAGATTTCGGTGATTAAGCACAATAAGTTGACGTTAGCAGTGAGCCGCAGGCAGCAGCTTGATACAGTGAGTCAATATGTTAATGGAGACTTTGATACATTACCGCTTGGTTCCTGTTCGCTCAAGGCGTGTCACATTGCCGAAGGCAAAGCAGATGCTTTTTTGCGCATTGGACCGACTGGCGAATGGGATACCGGAGCTTCTCAGGTTATTGTTGAAGAAGCGGGTGGAGCGCTATTTGACGCCGAATTCAACGAAATAACCTATAATCAACGTGAAACTACTGAAAATCCTGATTTTATTATTGTGGGTCATTCAGATTGGGATTGGCATAAAATGCTCTTACCCCATAAACGTTGATGTTAAAATAAGCATTCAGCAGTTTATTTGTAAAAAACTCTTGCAAATAAATTATAATTCTATATTATGGCGACCTCCTCAAACGAGGAAGTGGTGAAAATCACTTATACAGGCGCGGGATGGAGCGGTTTGACAGTTAGTCGGGCTCGCAAAATCAGAAAGAGCCGAAGGTCGTCGGTAACCGACTTAAAATTGTTACTAAATACAGGCGCGGGATGGAGCAGCCTGGTAGCTCGTCGGGCTCATAACCCGAAGGTCGTCGGTTCAAATCCGGCTCCCGCAACCAAATTTTAATTTGGTGCTGTAATTCTTTTAGAATGAATAAAAACTTCTAAGGCTTTGTTCACGTTCGTGGACCATTCTGACGCGGGATGGAGCAGCCTGGTAGCTCGTCGGGCTCATAACCCGAAGGTCGTCGGTTCAAATCCGGCTCCCGCAACCATTTTCTAAATCATCATTTTCTAATCTTTCATATCAAGTTTATCCGTTTATTGTTTTGATCGATTGTATTCGTCGGGCTCAGCTTTTATTAAGCCAGCAAAGGTCGTCGGTTCAAATCCGGCTCCCGCAACCATTTTCTAAATGATCATTTTCTAATCTTTCATATCAAGTTTATCCGTTTAATATTTTGAACGATTGTATTCGTCGGGCTCAACTCTTATTAAGCCAGCAAAGGTCGTTAATTGAAATCCGGCTCCCGCAACCATTTTCTAAATCATCATTTTCTAATCTTTAATATCAAGTTTATCCGTTTATTGTTTTGATCGATTGTATTCGTCGGGCTCAGCTCTTATTAAGCCAGCAAAGGTCGTCGGTTCAAATCCGGCTCCCGCAACCATTTTCTAAATCATCATTTTCTAATCTTTCATATCAAGTTTATCCATTTATTATTTTGAACGATTGTATTCGTCGGGCTCAACTCTTATTAAGCCAGCAAAGGTCGTCGCAAGTGCCTTGCGCGTAGAAATCCGGCTCCCGCAACCATTTTAATTTTCTAACCTTTTAAAAACTTGTAAATCGGACAGTGTTCGACCTGCAGTCGTCGTATGCTCTCGACTATATTAATCTATGTTGCAAATTTAGTGTTTCATTTATTCTCAAGCGTATTCTTGATGGCCAAATTGAAGTATTAAAAATAGAAAAATTTTCAGTCGATGCTATACCTTATGTATTAGTCGCTATTTTGATTGATTTATAAATGAATTTGACCGTGTCTGATCGCGTGTTCGGTGGGTTTGCTTTACTAGTATTGTTCGCCGGTATTATTTTTATTGTCGCCATGGTGGGAATAAAGCAAATTGGTGACGGTGTTTCGCGTGTTGCCGAACGCAGCATGCCAACATTAGTGGCTGGTTCTGATTTATCGATTTCCATATTAGAAGCAGAATTAAAATTAAAGCAGTTAGCGAGCAGTGATAAAAAGGAACAAGCGCGAGCGATTCGAAAAAGTCTAGATAAAGCGCTTAATGATAACCGTGACGCTATCTCTAGTTTAAATCACTATGTTCAACTTCAGCCGCACTTTGAGCAACTTTTCGTTAAAACATCAAAACTGAATCAGCAATTTATTGAGTTATCAAACAGTGCAGTGATTGAGCATTTACGTGTTTTGGATCTAATGGAAACAGTCGAATTACGGGCGAGTGAATTTGGTGATATGGGCGATGAAAGTTTGAGCTTTGCCTATGATTTAGAGGGGTTAAGCGAAAACGAGATACTTTCGAACACAATTAGTGAGTTTGTGAACTTAATTGAAAGCATGGTTGATGAAGCCAATGCAGCGTTAGATAGTAAAATATTATTTGAAGTTTTGAGTGCTCAATCAAGCTTAGCTTCTTCACAAGAGGAGCTTAACCGGCTTTTTGCATCTATTGTCAATGCGCAAGAGTTGAGTGGCAATGACGCGATTGGTGTTATGGAGCAAAATTTAGCTGAGTTTAATCGTGCACTTTTAGGTGAGCAGAGCGCGATTAAAGCAAAACTTGACGGTATTAAGCGCGTTGAAAAATCGTTGCAGCAATTAAATTTAGCTCAGCAACGTGGAGGTGAAACGCGTCAATTATTAAGTCAGTTAAATGAACAAATAGAGCAATCAACCGACCAAGTTAAACAAGAAGCACTAGAGTCTGTTACTCAAAATCAGTGGGTTACGAGCATTCTTGCATTAATTACTTTTTCACTTTCAATTGGCATAGCCTATTTTGTCGCGTTATCCATTCGAAAGCCACTTCACAATGCCGTTTCACAAATCAAACAGGCTGCACAAGGGGATATGACGGTTACTTTCACCAAGATGCGTGATGATGAACTTGGCGAGCTTGCAGATAATATGCAGGTGCTGGTAAATATGCTGCGCTCTACGTTAAAAGAGGTTTCTAACAACTCGCAAAGTTTAGCAACAACAGCCGAACAGACAAACACTATTGCTCAGCAGAGCTTTGACAGTGTTTCGGCGCAAAGTGAACAAATGCAAGCGATGAATAGCTCGATCTTGGAAATGAAAGAAACCGTTAACTCCGTAACGGGCAGTGTGCATCAAACCCTTGAAGAGGTGGAACAAGCGAATAATGACGCTAATCGAGGAGAGGCATTGCTGCTAGAAAATGTTGAGAATATCGGTGTTCTAGCGGATGCAATTGAAGCATCGGCCAAAGTGATTGAGCAACTAAATGAAGATACCAATAATATTAGCTCGGTGCTAGATGTGATTCGTGGTGTGGCAGAGCAAACTAATTTACTTGCGCTTAACGCGGCTATTGAAGCAGCGCGGGCTGGTGAGCAAGGTCGCGGTTTTGCAGTAGTGGCTGATGAAGTGCGCACATTGGCGAGCCGTGCACATGACTCAACACAGGAAATACAACAAGCCATTGAACGCTTACAGATTGGTGCAAAAGAAGCGGTTGATACGATGGCTAAATCACAACAAGAAACTCATGACTGCGTGAATGGTATCCAAGATGTCAAAGATATGCTTGGTTCAATTGTTGCTGGTATCGCATCGATCCGTGATATGAGTCAACAGATCGCGACAGCATCTGAACAGCAGAGTATAGCAGCACAAAGCCAGTACCAGAATGTAGTTCAGATTCAGGAGATTACTGATTTGTCAGCCGAACATGCGCAAGAAAATAAACAAGCAAGTCAACAATTGGCCGAAATGGCGGAAACCCAAAGAGAACTAATGAATAAATTTAAAACTTAGGAGTGATTATGAAAATTAACTTTATAAGCATTGTAATTGCTGTCGCCTGCGTTGTCTTTGCAGGGCTAGTCGAAGCAGGTACCTGTGAGATTAAATACACGAGAACAGCGTGTCCAGGAAAAGAAAAAATTAGCTACAAAAAATGCAAAGGAAAACAAAAATGCTCGAAGTTTAAAGAGGCGGCGAGTGCTGCCGAGTGTGGCGAAATGGCAGTTAAATCATGTAAAAATAGACGACTTTCAATAACTAAATCTAAGGTTATCAACGCACTTTTTGATGGCAATGCGATAAAAGCCAGTAATGGAAGCGACGACTTTTGCACTGTTTATGAAAAAGCGAGTGAAGAGTTTAATAAATGTAGCGGTTAATAGGGCTTCGATAAGTAGAGGTAAATTTATTAGTTTACCTCTACAACGATAATTGATTATTTACTTTTAGCGGCAAATGCTTCAGCTTGCTTCCATACGCGCATTGTATTCTCGCCAAGTATTAGTTTGATATCTTGGTCGGAATAACCGCGATCCAGTAATCCTTGTACAAGATTAGGGTAGCTAGCTACGTCTTTTAAACCGATAGGTAATGAATCACCTACGCCATCGTAATCTGAACCTATGCCGACATGTTCAATACCGATTAGTTTTACGACGTGGTCAATATGATCAAGCACTTGAGCAAGCGTAGCAAATGGGTATGGGTTTTTTGCTAAGTAGGCCTTACGAAAATCTTTTGCTTGGTTGCTATTTTTGCCATGTTGCTCATATACCGATGTGCGCTGCTCTTTCATCTTGGTCGACCAAGCACCCGCGGCTGAGGTCACAAAGCTCGAACCAAAGTTAATTTGAATCACCCCGCCGTTCTTTTTTAGGGCTAGCAACATTTTGTCATCCATATTGCGCTCAAAGCCGGGCGTGTATTTTCTAAGTGATGAATGTGAAGCGATTACCGGCACTTTAGATAATTCCATTACTTGATAAAAAGCGTCGTCTGAAATGTGCGAGACATCGATCAGCATGCCTATTTGATTCATTTCTTTGACAAGGTCTTTACCAAATGGGCTGAGGCCTTTCCATTTGCGGCGTATGTCGTAGGATGAATCTGAAATATGGTTACTTTGCGAATGAGCGAGCGTGATATAGCGAACACCACGTTCAAAGAAATGTGTTAGATTTTTTAAATCACCTTCAATCGGTGAGCCATTCTCCATACCCATTGCGAGTGACATCAGGCCTTTTTCAAAATGTTCTTGAATGTCTTGTGTTGAGTCTGCAATCGCAAATTTAGTTGGCGCACGGGCGACGAGTGCTTCCATGCCATCAATTAGTTGGTTTGCTAATTGATAACTTTTACCTTTGCCTTCGAATTCAAGGTTAGCGGGAATGTAAATCGACATAAAAGGTGCATTCAGGCCCCCTTTAATGGCTCGGGGATAGTCAAAATCACCACGCCCTGTTGCTTTTGCAACATCGTCCCAGCGATTGTGAATGCGATACGGTACATCAATGTGTGTATCGATTAAGATGTTTTCTTTTGCGAGTTGCACAGCTTTTGCCGATGGTGTGATGGATTGCGCATGGGCTGCGCTGGCGAAAACCAAAGATGTCGTCAACAGACTTAGGCTCAGTAATTTTTTCATGATTTATTCTTGTTGCTTGTTTTGTTTCATTTTGCTGTCTTTTGTAAAGAAAGCAAGAAGCATGCGATAGAAAGTTGACTGTTTATTATGCGTATTCAGATTAATCGTAATTTGCGCTCGTCGTAAACTCGGCCGCTGGCATAATATTAATTGTCTCATGCAATTCAGAAAAAACAATGACAGCTGTTTTATCTAATAACTGTTGTTTGACTTGAGTTACTTTATGTTCAAGCTGGGCCTCTTCGCTGCCGTAGTCTGTGCCTTCTCTTAAGACAAACTCTTTGATCAGTGAATTAAGTGTGTCAGGATCTATTTGTTCTATGGGTACTATCATTTTATGCGTTTCTTTAGTTCTTGTAAGAAAAAATCAGGAATACATTGTTCGAGCCAAAACGTTGGCTTCAGCGGGTTGGTGCCGCCAATAAAACCCACGTGACCTCCTTGTTTTGATACAGCTAATTTAACAAACCGGCTGACATCTTGTGCGGTTGGAATTGCTTCTTTAGATAACATCGGATCATCTTGCGCATGAATTACTAAAGTTGGCGTTTTTATGCGTTTTAAATACGGTTTACCACTTGATTTTAAGTAGTAATCTGCAGCATCAATAAAACCATGTAATGGTGCAGTAATTTTATTGTCGAATTCCCAAAGGTCACGAATTGCACTAACTTGTTGCGCGGTTAGGTTTAGGTTTTCTTTAATATGGTCTAGTTTGCGGGACGTCGATTTTTTTAACCGATCTAACAGATACTTTTGGTACAACTTAAAACACGATGTTTGAATGACTTTACATGATGAAGCTAGCGCGAATGGTGCAGATACCACGGCCGCCGCATCGAGCTTACTGTGCTCTTTGCACTCACCGAGATATTTCGTCAGTACATTACCACCCAAAGAAAAGCCGACCGCCATCAATGGCTTATTCGGGAAACGAGACTTTATTTCACAGAGCACAAAATCTAAATCAGACGTTTCACCACTGTGGTATGCCCGTGCCAATTTATTTGCTTGCTGGCCACAATTGCGAAAATGCATTAATACGACATCGAACCCTGCGAGCTGGAGTGCTTTCATCATCCCTTTTGCATAAAAGCTGTCGATATTACCTTCTAACCCATGCAGCACAATCGCCAGGGGTTTGTCGTTATTTTTTGGTTGGGGTTTAGTCCACGCAAGTTCTAATTCGTCGTGATCAGGCGTTGGCAACAGCTCAATATCATAATTTAGCTTTAAATTTGGTCTAAAAAAGCGTGGCAATATGGTTTGCGCATGTGCATTGGTCATCCACCAAGCAGGTTTAAACTGATAATCCATGACAACATTTTAATATTGAAAGAAGCCTCAGTGTACCAGAAAAAAATAAAGCGCCAAATCAGAAACTGATTTGACACTTTAGTGCGTCGTGCTTAATTAGGTTGGGGCAACTGAGTAACTTATTACTCAGGAACTTCAGCATTCTTGATTTTGTTGATAAAGAAACCAACATAAAACAAACACAGGACGATAACGACACCGAGAATACCAAATGATAAAAATAGTACTGGATCTTGAAAAAAGTCTCTAAACATAGTGTTCATAATAATCTCTCCCGCTTTGTTGATGCGGTAAGAATAGAAGAGAAACACAAGGCGGAACCTGATTTAGATCAAGGTTTACGAGGCCACTTTTTTTAACACGGTGAAAATTTGATCTAAGTCAGTTTTTGAGAGTTTTAATAGTAGTTCGAGGTAGACAACAAGGTTTGACGCGCTGCTCTGATGGGCACATTGAAAGTCGTTAAATGCTGTGACAAGTAGTTGTTGCTCTTGTTTTTCTAGACTTAACTCAGCCTCAAGCATAGAGCTACGCAATGCTGCATAGTGCTCGCTGTTTTTCAGATTATATTTAAAAGTGTGTCGAAGTGTACGTAAGGGGCGCGTATACGTAGCGCTAAATTGCTCAACATCATGCTGCAATGTTTTCAACTGTGCTATCTCGAGTTGCTGCTGATGCTTATCTAAATAAATCAGAAATAGGCATAAGTTTACATTTGCATGATAACGCTCTTGCAAAGACAATAATTGCTCCGCAACATCGCTGTTGCGATAGAGCTCAATTGAGAACTGCCAAAATTTGTTTGTATCAACTTTCATTTTGACTGAACGCTAACTCTTGCGCTTCGAGCTCTTCGAGCTTTTCGAGGTAGCTTTCTTCAACCTCATTCAATTCGGGTGTTAAAGCGGCTTGTTGCGATAGTAGCTGACTTAGTTGTGATTTGTTTTCCTCTTCGTAAAGGCTGTTGTCAGCTAATTGCGTTTCGATTTGGCTCAATTTATCGGTGAGTGCTTCGAGTTGTTTTTCGAGCTTTGTAATTTCTTTTTTCAGCGGTTGAACTTTCTTTCTAAATTCCGCCTCTTTGCGTTTTTGCTCTTTTTTGTTCTGGGCGCTGTTATCTTTATTAGTGACAGAATCTGAAGCCGTCGCTTCATCTTTTTTGGCGTTTTGCAACCAAGTATAATACGCCTCAATGTCGTAACTAAACTGTGTGACCTTACCACTATCAACCAAGTAAAACTCATCGGCGGTGTTTTTGAGCATATGACGGTCGTGGGAAACCGTGACCATTGCGCCTTCAAAGCCTTGCAGTGCCATTACGAGTGCATGACGCATTTCTAAATCAAGGTGGTTAGTTGGTTCATCGAGTAGCAGTAAGTTAGGTTGCTGGTAAACGAGCATAGCAAGTACTAAACGCGCTTTCTCTCCGCCAGAGAACGGTGCAATTGGCTCCAGTGCTTTGTCGCCATGGAATGCAAAACCACCAAGGAAATCGCGAATTGATTGTTCGCTAGCTTGAGGATCGAGGCGTTGAATTTGCGTTAATGCCGATGCATTGATGTCGAGTGATTCAAGTTGGTGTTGGGCAAAGTAACCTACTTTTAAACCTTGATGCTGGAAAACTTCGCCACTGAGTGGCTTGAGTTCACCTGCTAACAATTTAATTAATGTTGATTTACCTGCTCCATTACGACCAAGCAAGGCGATTCGACTGCCAGGTACAAGATTTAATTTTATCTCATCTAGGATTACCGTATCGCCGTAGCCTGCTTGCGTAAACTCCATGCTCATAAGTGGGTTTGGTAACGTTGTTGGTTTTCTAAATTCAAAGTCAAACGGTGAGTCAATGTGTGCCGGTGCGAGTTTTTCCATGCGCTCAAGTGCTTTAACGCGACTCTGTGCTTGTTTGGCTTTGGTCGCTTTTGCTTTAAAGCGTCGAATAAAGTTCTCAAGATGAGCAATTTGCTCTTGTTGCTTTTCAAAGTTTGCTTGTTGTTGGGCAAGGCGTTCCGCTTTTTGTCGCTCAAACTGACTGTAGTTACCTTTGTAACAATTAATTGTCTGACTCTCGACTTGCCAAATTTCGCCGACGATGGCGTCTAAAAACTCTCTATCGTGAGAGATCAGCACTAAGGTACCTGGATAGTTTTTCAAAAAGCGTTCTAACCAATAAACCGCGTCTAAATCCAAATGGTTAGTCGGTTCATCAAGTAGCAACAATTCTGCTTCATCAAGTAGGGCCTGCGCTAAATTAAGACGCATGCGCCAACCACCAGAAAAAGACTTTACTGTTAAGGTAAGCTGCTCATTTTTAAAGCCAAGACCATGTAGTAACTCAGCAGCTTTCGCCTCAATATGATAGCCTTGAATCTCTTCGAGTTGCTGATGTAGTTTTGCTAACTCTTCGCCATCTTGACGTTGTTCAGCAGCGTCAATTGCTGCTTTTAATGGGTAATATTTGGTATGGCCTTGTAAAACATAATCGAGGGCAGATATTTCAAGCCCAGGTGTTTCTTGCTTAACCGACGAGATTCGCCATTGTTTAGGTACGTTGCAGTCTCCAGAGTCACAACTTAACTCTCCGCGTAATAATGCGAATAGGCTAGACTTTCCGCAACCATTAGCGCCCACTAGGCCGACTTTGTGGTTTTCGAATAAGGTAGCACTTGCATCTTTAAGCAAACAGTTGCCGCCGCGTAATAGCTCGAGTTGCGAAATTTGGATCATGCGTTGTTTTTAGTTTTGATTAAAGTTGCGCCGAGTATATCAAGATATGACAAGATTTTGTAAAATAGCGGTGCAATATAGTGAGGTATTTATCGTGAAACAAAAAAAACGTTTTATTGCAGGTGCGAGTTGTCCTGAATGTCATCGCATCGATACAATGATGTTGTACAAAGAGCAAAACGTGGAAAAAGTTGAATGTGTTGAGTGTGGCCATATGATGGCGCAGCCAGAAGGGGCTGTACAGGCATCGACAAGACAGTTTGAACAAGTGATTGGTGTCTTTAAGCCTGAATAACAGGCTTAAATCGTTCTGTTGCGCTCAATTAGTAATGAGGTGGCGGTGGCTCGTTGGCTGGGTTGCCAACAGATGAGGGCTGAACGTCTTTTACTTTTTCTGCAAGCAACTCCATTTGACGGTGCATTTTCGCAAGTGTCACTTGGTGCTGCTTTAGTTCATCGTTAAGGATCTCAATTGTTTCATCTTGATAAGCGACTTTGGCTTCAAGTTCATTGAGCCGGTTTTCTAATTCATTCATTGACTTCTCTCAAGAGCCCAGCGTTCGGATAGTCCGTTTGAACTTTCAGAAACGATATACTGGCCATCGGGGGTAAAGGTCGCATCATACACTACTGCAGACTTCGGGCGCGAACCTTTTCGAGGGCTCACCAGCCAGTGTTTTAACTGTTCACCTGAATTGACATCCCACAGAGCGAGTTTGCGCGATGGTGAACCGGTGATTAACTGTTCGGCATCTGGACTAAAACGTGCACTACTAAATATTTGCTGTCGGCTGGTGAATTTTAAGTTAGATATCAGCTCTCCATTACTTAAATCCCAGATGCGTGCCTGCTTTTTGCTGTCGGCGGTAAATGCTTTGCGACCTTGATTGTCGAGTGCGACTTGCGTAACACGGCTGGTGTGGTTCATACGATGTATTACTTGTGCGCTGCGCGTATCCCACAGGTAGGCACTATAATCGCTGCTGCCTGTTAGTGCGTAATGTCCATTTGGTGATAAGTCGACGGCATTAATTTTTTCTTGATGGCCTAAAAACTCGATGCGTCTTCCGGTATCCATATTGATATGAACAACCACGCCGTCGCCACGACCGTATAAAACATATTTGCCTTCATTGCTCACCGCAATATCACGAATAGTCGACTTTTGTATTTGCCAAAAGCCTATGTTTTCGCCACTTTGTAAATCCCAGAGTGCAAAATTTATTTTGTCGGCTGTCACAGCAACACTGTTATCGTCAGCAATATCGATGGCTAATACAAGGTTGTCGCCATTATTCTGATGAGCCCATTGAAATTTTATTGCATTGCTATTGAGATCCCAAACACTGACCCCATGATTAATAGATGATAATATCGCCAAGCTTGCATCGTTGGTAAGTGCTGCAGCATAGCTGCCTTGTACCGCGTGTTCGGTGGCATTTTCGGGAATTGATTCCTGATTGTTGCACCCGAGCAAGCTTAAAAACAAAACCCATAAAATAGGGTTGTGTGATGTATTCATGAGATAACTTTTCCTTAACTCTTGAATGCCAAGCGGGTAGACTCATTACCCAGCTAAAAATTGCAATTGGTTACTTGTGCACAAGTTTAATTGCAAACAATAAAGTGGTATATATAAAATACGACTATTTTGCAGCGGGTGACTAAACAACAATTTAGCTTTGTGTAGTCTTTGTGACCCTCTGTTTTTATCGGCATTTTGCCAATATGGTTTATAACGTTAATTGTACAACAAAGGCAACTTTTTTGCCGGAGACCCTAATGAAAAAAGCATTTAAATTATCTTTACTTGCAGCGTCACTGATGACACTTGCTGCATGTAATCAAGAAACAAAAACTGAGACTGTTGTTGAAGTTAAGCTGGATACCGAATTACAAAAACAAGCATATGGTGTTGGCGCTTCAATCGGTGAATTCTTGAATAAAGATTTAGAAAGCAAAAAAGAGCTTGGTTTTGCGCTTGACCAAAAACTTATCGTAACTGGCTTACAAGATGCGTTAGCAGGTAAGTCAAAGTTAACTGAAGAAGAAGTTAAAGAGCTATTAACAAACCTAAACAAGCAAGCGGGCGAAAAGCAGCAAGAACTAGCTAAAGCGACTGCAGAAAAAACCAAGGCTGAAGGCGCTGCTTTTTTAGCTGAGAACGGTAAAAAAGAAGGTGTTGTTACAACTGAGTCGGGTTTACAGTATCAAGTAATGACAGCTGGTGAAGGTAAAAAACCACTCGCTACTGACACCGTAGTTGTTCACTATAAAGGTATGCTACTAGACGGTACAGAGTTTGATAGCTCGCACAAAAATGGTGAGCCAGTTGACTTCCCATTAAATCGCGTAATCAAAGGTTGGACTGAAGGTGTTCAACTTATGAGCGAAGGCGCAAAATATAAGTTCTTTATTCCGTCTGAGCTTGCTTATGGTGAGCGTGACTTGGGTAAAATCCCTGCAAACTCAACACTAATCTTCGAAGTTGAGTTGTTAAAAATTGAACAGCCTGAAGAAAAGCCAGCGGCGGAATAATCGCACTAAGGTTTTTTAAGTGATGCAATAGGCGGGCAAGTATGCTCGCTTATTTTATGTTGACTAATCGATGTGAGTTGCAAATATTCGTAAAAGTAACGAATTTATTGCGGTTATTTTACGACTGGGTATCTTTTACCCTTGTTTTAACCTGATTGGTCAGTATAATGGGCATCCACTTTGCAGGGGCGTAGTTCCAATTGGTAGAACAGCGGTCTCCAAAACCGACGGTTGGGAGTTCGAATCTCTCCGCCCCTGCCACTTAATTTAAAGTCTAAACCTGATAATATTTTTATTATTACAAGAAAATTATAAAGTTTAGATTTAAAGGATTAACCCTGCTTTATTGTGCAGGGTTGTTGTGTCTGTTATTAAGGTAAATAAATATGAGCGCTAATGTAGAAACTCAATCTAGCTCAATGGATGCGGTTAAGTGGTTACTTGCAATTGCATTGTTAGCTGGTGCCGTAGTCGGTAATTATATGTTTGAAGATCAATCGCCTTTGATTCGTGCGATTGGTGTGGTAGTAGCGATTGCTGCAGGTTTAGGTGTTGCCGCATTAACAAATAAAGGTCGTACTTTTATTGCTTTTGCAAAAGAGTCTAAACTGGAAGTACGTAAAGTTGTTTGGCCAACTCGCCAAGAAACAACGCAAACAACCTTTATTGTAATGATCGCAACCGTAATTATGGCGTTAATCCTTTGGGGATTAGACGGCATCTTATTTAGAGTTGTTGGCTATTTAACTGGATTGGAGATCTGATCCCATGGCGGATGAGAACAAAGAAAAGAAATTACGCTGGTACGTAGTACAAGCATTTTCTGGTTTTGAGAAGCGCGTAGCTCAAACCATTATTGAGCACATTAAAATCCAAGGTCTTGAAGACAGCTTTGGCGAAGTACTTGTTCCAACAGAAGAAGTAGTCGAAATGAAATCGGGTCAAAAACGTCGCTCAGAGCGTAAGTTTTTCCCGGGCTATGTCCTAGTTGAAATGGATATGAATGATGCGAGCTGGCATTTAGTTAATAGTACGCCTCGTGTAATGGGCTTTATTGGTGGTACATCAGACCGCCCAGCGCCTATCAGTAAAAAAGAAGCTGATCGTATTCTTAATCGCTTGCAAGAGAACGCTGACGCTCCTAAGCCAGCTACATTATTTGAGCCGGGTGAAGTGGTACGCGTTATTGACGGGCCATTTGCTGATTTCAATGGTGTGGTTGAAGAAGTCGATTATGCTCGTAGCCGCGTTAAAGTGTCAGTGCTTATTTTCGGTCGTTCAACGCCTGTTGAACTCGAATTTAGCCAGGTTGAAGCTGACAAATAAGATTGTTACTTAATTCTATTGAAAAAGGCCGTTGATTAATCTATAATCAGCGGCCTTTTGTTATCTGGTGATAGCAAAAGCAAAGAATTTTTTAATTTTTGGGAAGCCGTTTGAGTACGTGTCCTCGCACGCACAAGGCTAAGACCCAATCAATGAGGTTATTAAAATGGCAAAGAAAGTTGAAGCTCTAATCAAGCTACAAGTTGCTGCTGGTATGGCGAACCCAAGTCCACCAGTAGGTCCTGCACTAGGTCAACACGGTGTAAACATCATGGAATTCTGTAAAGCGTTCAACGCACGTACAGAGTCTATCGAAAAAGGCGCACCGGTTCCTGTAATCATTTCAGTTTACAACGACCGTTCATTCACGTTTGATATGAAAACTCCACCTGCTTCTTACCTTCTTAAGAAGGCTGCAGGTATCAAGTCTGGTTCTGGCCGTCCTAACACTGAGAAAGTTGGTACTGTAACACGTGCACAACTAGAAGAGATCGTTGAGACTAAACGTCCTGACCTTACTGCTGCTGATATGGATGCAGCTGTACGCACGATTGCAGGTTCTGCACGTGCAATGGGCTTGAATGTAGAAGGGTAATTGAGAATGGCTAAATTAACTAAGCGTATGCGCGTAATCCGCGAAAAAGTTGACGTAACTAAAGAGTACGAAATCAACGAAGCTGTTGCTCTTCTTAAAGAACTAGCTACTGCTAAATTCACTGAAAGTGTTGACGTTGCTGTAAATCTTGGCATCGACGCTCGTAAATCAGACCAAAACGTACGTGGTGCAACTGTACTACCGCACGGTACTGGTCGTGATGTTCGCGTTGCTGTATTCACTCAAGGTGCTAATGCTGATGCTGCTAAAGAAGCTGGTGCTGATTTAGTTGGTATGGAAGACCTTGCTGAGCAAGTGAAGAAAGGCGAAATGAACTTTGACGTTGTTGTTGCATCTCCAGACGCAATGCGCGTTGTTGGTCAACTAGGTCAAATCTTAGGTCCACGTGGTCTTATGCCTAACCCTAAAACTGGTACTGTAACTCCTAACGTTGCAGATGCAGTTAAGAACGCGAAAGCGGGTCAGGTTCGTTACCGTAATGATAAGAACGGTATCATCCACACTACTATCGGTAAAGTGGACTTTGACGCAAACCAACTTCAAGAAAACCTTGAAGCTCTAATTGTAGCGCTTAAGAAAGCTAAGCCTTCTCAAGCAAAAGGTACTTACCTTAAGAAAGTAAGCATCTCTACTACAATGGGCGCTGGTGTTGCTGTTGACCAAGCTACTCTAAATACACTAGTTGTATAATTTAGAGATAAGCGTTTACATGGTGCGAAAATTAGACTATAATTTCGCGCCATTTTGTTAAGTTTTGAATGTTATTTTAAATTTAACAAAAAACCAAATTCGGGTTGGAGCTCATAATTTCGCGTTTGTTATTAACAAAATCGATAAATTGAGCTTTCGTCCAAGACCGTAGGTGTTGGTAAAACGACTTAATTTCCTACGTAGACGGTGTGAATTCCCAGCAAGATTTTTCCTAATCTTCTGGCTCTCGCCGTAAAAAGCACTTTTACTCTTAATTTTGAGTAAGAGATGAGTAAATTGGGATGGTTATTTTAATTATCCCCAGAACCAGGAGTAACACCCATGGCTTTAAACCTTCAAGACAAAAAAGCAATTGTTGCTGAAGTTAATGAAGTTGCCAAAGGTGCTCTTTCTGCAGTAATTGCAGATTCTCGTGGTGTAACTGTAGATGCTATCACTGCTCTTCGTAAAGAAGCGCGTGAAGCAGGCGTTTGGATGAAGGTTGTTCGTAACACTTTAGCTAAACGTGCTGTTGAAGGTACTGAGTACGAGTGTCTAAATGACTCATTAGTAGGCCCAAGCCTTGTTGCATTCTCTTCTGAGCACCCAGGTGCTGCAGCGCGTATCTTTGCTGATTTCGCGAAAAAGAATGAAAACTTCGAGCTTAAAACGGCTGCTTTTGAAGGCAATATCGTTGATGTAGAAATGCTTGCTAAGCTACCTACATACGACGAAGCAGTTGCACGCTTAATGAGCGCTATGAAAGAAGCGTCTGCTGGTAAATTGTGTAAAACAATTGAAGCGGTACGTGTACAGAAAGAAGAGCAAGCTGCTTAATTTTAAGCTTTTTTATTGTTCTTATTCGGTGTAAAGTATTTTTAGAGCCTATAATGGTTCGTAATTATTAGGAAATTTGAAATGTCTGTAACTAAAGACCAAATCCTTGACGCTATTGCTGAAATGTCAGTAATGGAAGTTGTTGAACTTGTTGAAGCAATGGAAGAAAAATTCGGCGTAACTGCAGCTGCTGCTGTTGTTGCTGCTGGTCCAGCTGAAGCTGCTGAAGAAAAGACTGAGTTCGACGTAATCCTAGCTGCTGCTGGCGGTAACAAAGTTGCTGCTATCAAAGCTGTACGTGGTGCTACAGGTCTTGGCCTTAAAGAAGCGAAAGCTATGGTTGAGTCTGCTCCAGTTGCTATCAAAGAAGCTGTTTCTAAAGAAGAAGCTGAAGAGCTTAAGAAAGGTCTTGAAGAAGCTGGTGCTACTGTTGAGATCAAATAATCTAGCCGTCGCTAGATTAGCTGCCTGATTTATTTCAGGCAAGGGCTGGTGATTTTTTAATCACCGGCCTTTTTGCGCTGTAGAGATATGCATTACTACACTGCACAATGAAGAACTAATGTTGTATTAAAATTGGTTTGCAATACGCTGATTTTTAAAGTTTTTTAGTTTTTCATACAACAAGATATTGCATTCCTGGCGGCAACGCCAGTTAGTCTGTCCATGATTATGGGCAGTTGGGTCAAAGGTCAGCAAGCTGAGGAACCCCATGGCTTACTCTTATTCTGAAAAGAAACGTATCCGTAAGGATTTTGGTAAACGTCCACAAGTTTTGGATGTGCCTTTCCTTCTGTCGACACAGTTGGAATCGTTTAAAAAATTCTTAAGTCCGGACGCTGAAGGCAATCACGGCCTAGAAGCTGCATTCCGTTCTGTATTCCCGATCAAAAGTTATTCGGGAAATTCTGAGCTGCAATACGTAAGTTACCGTATTGGCGAGCCAGTGTTTGATGTTAAAGAATGTCAAATTCGTGGTGTGACATATTCTGCGCCATTACGCGTTAAGCTTCGCTTAGTGCTAATGGATAAAGAAGCACCAGGCACAGTTAAAGACATCAAAGAGCAAGAAGTATACATGGGCGAAATCCCGCTCATGACAGATACAGGTACTTTTGTTATTAATGGTACTGAGCGTGTAATCGTTTCTCAGCTACACCGTTCACCAGGTGTATTCTTTGATAACGACCGTGGTAAAACACACTCGTCAGGTAAAGTACTTTATAACGCACGCGTAATTCCTTACCGTGGTTCATGGTTAGATTTTGAATTTGACCCGAAAGATAACTTATTTGTTCGTATTGACCGTCGCCGTAAATTACCGGCTTCAATTATTTTACGTGCATTAGAATTCTCAACTGAAGAAATTCTAGGTATGTTCTTTGAAACGACTTCATTTGAAGTTGTTGACGGTAAAGTAATGATGGAATTAGTTCCTGCGCGTTTGCGTGGTGAAACTGCATCATTCGATATTAAAGATCAAGAAGGTGATGTTCTAGTTGAAGCGGGCCGTCGTATTACTGCGCGTCACATCAAGCAACTTGAAAAGAAAAACATCACTCAATTAGAAGTTCCACATGAGTACATCATTGATCGTGTTGTTGCTAAAAACTACATCAATGAAGATACAGGTGAAATCGTTGCTGAAGCGAATGCTGAATTAACATTAGAGTTGATGGCTGAGCTTGTAAAAGCAGGGTTTACCACAATTGACACGCTTTACATCAACGACGTTGACACTGGCTCTTATATGTCAGACACAATTCGCGTTGATTCGACGACTAACCGTCTTGAAGCGCTTGTAGAAATCTACCGCATGATGCGTCCTGGTGAGCCACCAACGCGTGATGCAGCAGAAGCATTATTTGATAATTTATTCTTTACTGAAGAGCGTTACGACCTTTCAAATGTTGGTCGTATGAAGTTCAATAGCCGTGTTGGTCACGAAGAAGGCTACGGTAACGGTACATTAAGCAAAGAAGATATCGTTGCAGTTATGAAGGTTCTAATCGACATTCGTAACGGTAAAGGTGAAGTTGATGATATCGATCACTTAGGTAACCGTCGTATCCGTTCTGTGGGTGAAATGGCTGAAAACCAATTCCGTGTTGGTTTAGTGCGTGTAGAGCGTGCTGTACGTGAGCGTTTAAGCCTTGGTGATCTTGATGCAGTTATGCCACAAGATCTAATCAATGCTAAGCCTATTTCTGCAGCGGTTAAAGAATTCTTCGGTTCATCGCAATTATCTCAATTTATGGACCAAAACAACCCGCTTTCAGAAGTAACGCATAAGCGTCGTATTTCAGCATTAGGTCCGGGTGGTCTTACGCGTGAGCGCGCAGGCTTCGAAGTACGTGACGTTCACGTAACTCACTACGGTCGTGTATGTCCTATCGAAACGCCGGAAGGTCCAAACATCGGTCTAATTAACTCGCTATCTACTTACGCACGTACTAACGACTATGGTTTCTTAGAAACACCATATCGTAAAGTAATTGAAGGTGTCGTAACTGATGAAGTTGATTACCTTTCTGCAATCGAAGAAGGCCAGTTTGTAATTGCACAGGCGAACGCAAACTTAACTGACGAAAATCGTTTTGTTGATGAGCAAATTCCATGTCGTCACAAAGGTGAATCAACCTTTATGCCAAGTGACAACATTCAATATATGGATGTATCACCACAACAGGTTATCTCAGTTGCTGCAGCATTGATTCCATTCCTAGAGCACGATGATGCGAACCGTGCATTGATGGGATCGAACATGCAACGTCAAGCAGTCCCAACATTGCGTGCTGATAAGCCGCTGGTTGGTACAGGTATCGAGCGTACACTTGCTAAAGATTCAGGTGTAACGATTGTTGCTAAGCGTGGCGGTGTGGTTGATTACGCAGATGCGAGCCGTATCGTTGTAAACGTAAATGAAGATGAGCGTATTCCAGGTGAAGCGGGTATCGACATTTATAACCTAACTAAATACACCCGTTCAAACCAAAACACATGTATCAACCAAAAGCCTACGTGCATGGTTGGTGAGCCGGTAACGCGCGGTGATGTATTAGCAGATGGCCCTTCAACTGATTTAGGTGACTTAGCACTTGGTCAAAACCTTCGCGTGGCATTCATGCCATGGAATGGTTATAACTTTGAGGATTCAATCCTTTTATCTGAGCGTGTAGTACAAGAAGACCGTTTAACAACGATCCACATTCAAGAACTACAATGTATTGCTCGTGATACTAAGCTAGGTCCAGAAGAAATTACAGCTGATATTCCAAATGTAGGTGAATCTGCACTTGGTAAATTAGATGAATCAGGCGTTGTTTATATTGGTGCTGAAGTTAAAGGCGGCGATATCCTAGTAGGTAAAGTAACTCCGAAAGGTGAAACACAACTGACTCCTGAAGAAAAGCTACTACGTGCTATCTTCGGTGAGAAAGCGTCTGACGTTAAAGACAGCTCATTACGTGTACCAAACTCAGTATCGGGTACCGTAATCGACGTTCAAGTATTTACTCGCGATGGTGTTGAGAAAGACAAGCGCGCACTTGAAATTGAAGAAATGCAAGTTCGTGAAGCGAAGAAAGACTTCAACGAAGAGTTCCGCATTCTTGAAGAAGGCGTATTAAGCCGTGCTCGTAAGTTACTTACAACAGCTGGTCTTGACGAAGCGACTGTTGCTACATTGTCTGCTGACAAGTTATTAACGCAAAGCCTTGCTGATGAAGCGCAACAAGCTGAATTAGAGCAATTAGCTGCACAATATGATGAGTTAAAAGCTGACTACGATAAGCGTTTTGAAACGAAGCGTCGTAAGATCACACAAGGTGACGACTTAGCACCGGGTGTTCTTAAGATTGTTAAAGTTTACTTAGCTGTTAAGCGTCGCATCCAGCCGGGTGATAAGATGGCGGGTCGTCACGGTAACAAGGGTGTTATCTCGACAATCGTACCAGTAGAAGATATGCCTTACGATGAAAAAGGTCGTACAGTGGATATCGTACTTAACCCACTAGGTGTACCTTCACGTATGAACATCGGTCAGATCTTAGAGACGCATATGGGTCTTGCAGCTCGTGGTATCGGTGAACGTTTAGAAGATATGATCAAAGAGCAGCGTGAATTACACGAATTACGTGAATTCATCGCGAAAGCATATGCATTAGGTGACTGTCGTCAAAAAGTTGATATTGCTAGCTTCTCTGACGATGAAATTCGTCGCTTAGCTGACAACCTTAAAGGTGGTTTACCAATTGCGACTCCAGCATTTGATGGTGCAAAAGAAAGCGAAATCAAAGAACTACTTGAACTTGGTGGTTACCCGTCAAGTGGTCAGGTAACGCTGTATGACGGTCGTACTGGTGATGAGTTTGAGCGTAAGGTAACAGTTGGTTACATGTACATGCTGAAACTAAACCACTTAGTTGATGACAAGATGCACGCGCGTTCAACTGGTTCATACAGCCTAGTAACTCAGCAACCACTTGGTGGTAAAGCTCAGTTCGGTGGTCAGCGTTTCGGTGAGATGGAAGTATGGGCACTTGAAGCATATGGTGCTGCATATACCCTACAAGAAATGCTTACAGTTAAGTCGGATGACGTTAACGGTCGTACTAAGATGTATAAGAACATCGTAGACGGTAACCACAAGATGGAACCTGGTATGCCAGAATCGTTCAACGTATTGTTGAAAGAGATTCGCTCGCTAGGTATTAACATCGAGCTGGAAGAAGAATAAGCCGATTAGGTACTTAGCATAGTTTGCTGAGTACCTTTCGCGAACGAATAGATGGGGTAATTAATATTGCCCCCAAGATTAACCTCCATTAGGAGAGCTAAGGTGAAAGACTTACTTAAGTTTCTGAAGCAACAAAACAAGACCGAAGAGTTTGATGCAATCCGCATCGGTCTAGCTTCACCAGATATGGTACGTTCATGGTCATATGGTGAGGTAAAGAAACCTGAGACAATCAACTACCGTACTTTCAAGCCTGAGCGCGACGGCTTATTCTGTGCTCGTATTTTCGGCCCAGTGAAAGACTATGAGTGTTTATGTGGTAAATATAAGCGCTTAAAGCACCGTGGTGTAATTTGTGAAAAATGTGGCGTAGAAGTTACTTTAACTAAAGTACGTCGTGACCGTATGGGTCACATTGAATTGGCAAGCCCAGTTGCGCACATTTGGTTCCTAAAATCACTTCCGTCACGTATCGGCTTAATGCTTGATATGACACTTCGTGATATCGAACGTGTTCTTTATTTTGAATCATTTGTTGTTACCGAGCCAGGTATGACAACACTTGAGCGTGGTCAACTACTAGGTGAAGAAGAATACCTAGATGCATTAGAAGAGCATGGTGATGAGTTTGAAGCTAAAATGGGTGCAGAAGCTGTACTTGATTTACTTCGCGACCTAGATCTAGGTCAGCTTATTGCTGAAATGCGTGAAGAGTTACCAACAATTAACTCTGAAACTAAGCGTAAGAAGATCACTAAACGTCTTAAGCTTATGGAATCATTCCACCAGTCAGGTAATAACCCTGAGTGGATGATCATGACAGTGTTACCGGTTCTTCCACCAGATCTTCGTCCTCTAGTTCCACTAGATGGCGGTCGTTTTGCAACGTCTGATCTGAACGACTTATACCGTCGTGTTATTAACCGTAACAACCGTCTTAAGCGTCTATTAGACCTAGCGGCACCAGACATCATCGTACGTAACGAAAAGCGTATGTTACAAGAGTCTGTTGATGCGCTATTAGATAACGGTCGTCGTGGTCGTGCAATCACTGGTTCAAACAAGCGTCCACTTAAGTCGCTTGCAGACATGATTAAGGGTAAGCAAGGTCGTTTCCGTCAAAACCTTCTAGGTAAGCGTGTTGACTACTCAGGCCGTTCTGTAATCACAGTAGGTCCTACTCTTAAATTACACCAGTGTGGTCTACCTAAGAAAATGGCACTTGAGCTATTCAAGCCATTTATCTACGGTAAATTAGAACTTCGTGGCATGGCGACAACCATTAAAGCTGCGAAGAAAATGGTAGAGCGCGAAGTACCGGAAGTATGGGATATCCTTGACGAAGTAATTCGTGAACACCCAGTATTACTTAACCGTGCACCAACACTTCACCGTTTGGGTATCCAAGCATTCGAACCAGTACTAATCGAAGGTAAAGCGATTCACCTTCACCCGTTAGTATGTGCGGCTTATAACGCCGACTTCGATGGTGACCAAATGGCGGTACACGTACCGTTAACATTAGAAGCGCAGCTAGAAGCTCGTGCGCTAATGATGTCTACTAACAACATTCTATCTCCAGCGAATGGTGAACCAATCATCGTTCCTTCGCAGGACGTTGTACTAGGTCTTTACTACATGACGCGCGATCGCATCAATGCGAAAGGCGAAGGTTTAGTATTAAAAGATCCTAAAGAAGCAGAAAAAGCATACCGTACTGGCGAAGCTGAACTACATGCTCGCGTAAAAGTACGTATGACAGAAACTGTGATTGACGAAGAAGGTAATCGCAGCGAATTAACTCACCTTGTTGATACAACTGTGGGTCGTGCGATTTTCTCACTTATTATGCCGGAAGGCTTACCATTCGAGCTTGTTAATAAAGCGCTAGGTAAAAAGCAAATCTCTGGTCTACTAAATGAGTGTTACCGTCGCCTAGGTCTGAAAGATACCGTTATCTTTGCCGACCAAGTTATGTACACAGGTTTCCATTACGCGATGAAGTCAGGTGTTTCTATCGGTATTAACGATATGGAAATTCCACCTGTTAAAGCTGAAATCATCGACGCTGCAGAAGCGGAAGTAAATGAAATTAACCAACAGTTCCAATCAGGTCTTGTAACTGCGGGTGAAAAGTACAACAAAGTAATCGATATCTGGTCACGTGTTAACGAAAACTTATCACGCGAAATGATGGCGAACTTATCGAAAGACACTGTAGTAAATGCTGAAGGTGTTGAAGAAGAGCAAGACTCGTTCAACTCGGTGTTTATGATGGCCGACTCAGGTGCACGTGGTAGTGCAGCTCAGATTCGTCAGCTAGCGGGTATGCGTGGTCTAATGGCACGTCCAGATGGTTCAATCATCGAGACGCCAATCACAGCAAACTTCCGTGAAGGCCTAAACGTACTGCAGTACTTCATCTCAACCCACGGTGCGCGTAAAGGTCTTGCCGATACAGCACTTAAAACAGCAAACTCGGGTTACTTAACACGTCGTCTCGTAGACGTTGCTCAAGATTTGGTAATCAACGAAACAGACTGTGGCACTGAAGATGGTCTAACGATGAAGCCGCTTATTGAAGGTGGTGACGTTGTAGAGCCGCTACGCGAGCGTGTATTAGGTCGTGTAGTTGCAGAAGATGTAGTTAAGCCAGGTACGAGCGAAGTGCTTGTAGAACGTAACATCATGCTTGACGAAAAACTGTGTGACCTTTTAGAAGAGAACTCAGTCGACGAAGTACGTGTACGCTCAGTAATCACTTGTAATAATGACTTCGGTGTATGTGCTAAGTGTTACGGTCGTGACCTTGCTCGTGGCCACCTGATTAACGCAGGTGAGTCAGTGGGTGTTATCGCTGCTCAGTCAATCGGTGAGCCAGGTACACAGCTTACGATGCGTACATTCCACATCGGTGGTGCGGCATCAAGAGCGTCAGCAGAGAACAGCGTTCAAGTTAAAAACAATGGTAGCCTGAAGCTACATAACGCTAAGTATGTAATCAATGCTGACGGTAAGATTGTTATTACTTCTCGTTCGACTGAAATCACAGTAATCGATGAGCAAGGCCGTGAGAAAGAGCGTTATAAAGTACCTTACGGTGCGGTTCTTTCAGTACAAGACGGTGCTGAGGTTGCTGGTAACGATATCGTAGCTACGTGGGACCCGCATAGTCACCCAATTATTGTTGAACATGAGTCTAAAGTTCAGTTCAGCGATATTGATGATTCAAATATCGAATCTCAAACTGATGAGCTGACAGGTCTTACGCGTATGGTTGTTAAAGACCTTGCGAAAGTTAACGCGAAAGAGCCTAAACTAATCATCGAAAACGATGAGCGCGGTTTACAAGAAATCCGTTTACCTTCATTCACTACGATTGAAGTAACAGATGGTGCAACGGTAACTGCAGGTGCTGTTCTTGCGCGTATTCCGCAAGAAGGTTCTAAGACTCGTGATATCACCGGTGGTCTACCGCGTGTTGCTGACTTATTCGAAGCGCGTAAGCCAAAAGATCCAGCAATTCTTGCGGAAATCACAGGTACAGTTAGTTTCGGTAAAGAAACAAAAGGCAAGAAGCGTCTTGTCATAACACCACCAGAAGGTGATGCGTACGAAGAGATGATCCCGAAATGGCGTCAACTTAACGTGTTTGAAGGTGAATCAGTATCTAAAGGTGAAGTTATTGCTGATGGTCCTGAATCTCCGCATGACATCTTACGTCTACGTGGTGTAACTGATGTTGCTAACTACATCGTAAACGAAGTACAAGAAGTATATCGTTTACAAGGTGTAAAGATTAACGATAAGCACATCGAAACAATTATTCGTCAAATGATCCGTAAGTGTATCATTCTTGACGGCGGTGACACTGAATTCCTAGCTGGTGAGCAGGTTGAAGTTTCGCGTGTTAACATTGCTAACCGTGAAATCGAAACACAAGGCAAGATCCCTGCTAAGTATGAAATCCAATTAATGGGTATCACGAAAGCGTCACTTGCAACAGAATCTTTCATTTCAGCTGCATCATTCCAAGAAACAACTCGTGTTCTTACAGATGCTGCCGTAAATGGTAAGAGCGATGAATTACGTGGTCTGAAAGAAAACGTAATTGTTGGTCGACTAATTCCTGCTGGTACTGGTTTTGCGTACCACCAAGAGCGTATCAACCGTCGCAAACAAGAGGTAGTTGAAGAGCAAACAGTAAGTGTAGATGAGGCATCTCAAGCACTAACTGATGCACTAAATGCAAATATCTCAGGTGAGCAAGAGTAATACTTTGCCATCAAATAACCTGTGTATAAGCGAATTTATTTGCTTATACACACGGTTTATGTTGACAGGTTAAACTTTGCTCATTAAAATTCCGCCACCCTTTTGCTCTGCTGAGTAAAAGGGCGGATTTTTTTCAGTAGTTTAGTTTTAATTTATTAGGAGCTATTTAATGGCAACTATCAACCAGCTAGTACGTAAGCCACGTCGTAGCAAGGTAACTAAAAGCAACTCTGCGGCACTTAAAGCGTGTCCACAGAAGCGCGGCGTATGTACTCGTGTATATACAACAACACCTAAGAAACCAAACTCAGCTCTACGTAAAGTAGCGCGTGTTCGTTTAACGAACGGTTTCGAAGTAACTTCATACATCGGTGGTGAAGGTCACAACCTTCAAGAGCACAGTGTTATTCTTATCCGTGGTGGTCGTGTTAAAGACTTACCAGGTGTACGTTTCCACACTGTTCGCGGTGCACTTGACTGTGCAGGCGTAAGCGATCGTCGTCAAGGTCGTTCTAAGTACGGTGCTAAACGCCCTAAGGGCTAATGGTTCTCCGTTAGTAAGGCCAAGCACTTAAGTTTTAAATAATATATTGTTTTGGGAGTCGCTGAAGTAAAGCGAACCTGAAGATAACCGGAGATACAAAATGCCTAGAAGACGCGTAATAGGTCAACGTAAAATTCTTCCAGATCCGAAGTTCGGATCAGAGCTTCTTGCAAAATTCGTTAACGTTTTAATGTTAGACGGCAAGAAATCAACTGCTGAAAAAATCGTATATGGTGCGCTAGACGTGGCTGCTGAGAAATCAGGCAAGTCGCACCTAGAGATCTTCGAAGCGGCACTTGAGAACGTACGCCCACAGGTTGAGGTTAAATCTCGCCGTGTTGGTGGTTCTACGTATCAAGTTCCAGTAGAAGTTCGTCCAGTTCGTCGTAACGCTCTTGGTATGCGTTGGATCGTAGAAGCTGCGCGTAAGCGTGGTGAAAAGTCTATGGGTCTACGTCTTGCTCAAGAAATGTTAGATGCTGCTGACAACAAGGGCACTGCGGTTAAGAAACGTGAAGACGTTCACCGTATGGCTGAAGCGAACAAAGCATTCGCTCACTACCGTTGGTAGTCGGCTCTTAATTTTTAAGAGGATATTATGGCACGTACAACTCCAATCGAGCGTTATCGCAACATAGGTATTTGTGCCCACGTAGATGCGGGTAAAACCACTACTACCGAGCGTGTCCTTTTCTACACCGGTCTTAGTCATAAGATCGGTGAAGTTCACGACGGTGCCGCAACTATGGACTGGATGGAGCAAGAGCAAGAACGTGGTATCACGATCACTTCTGCTGCAACCACGTGTTTCTGGAAAGGTATGGACGCTCAGTTCCAAGACCATCGTATCAATATTATTGATACACCAGGACACGTAGACTTCACTATCGAAGTAGAGCGTTCATTGCGTGTACTTGATGGTGCAGTGGTTGTTCTTTGTGCTTCATCTGGTGTTCAGCCGCAAACCGAAACGGTTTGGCGTCAAGCTGACAAATATGAAGTTCCACGTATGATCTTTGTTAACAAAATGGATCGTATGGGAGCTGATTTCTTGATGGTTGTTGACCAAGTTAAAAATCGCTTGGGTGCAACACCTGTTCCAATTCAACTTGCTATTGGTGCTGAAGACGAGTTTAAAGGCGTCGTCGATCTTATTAAGATGAAAGCAATTAACTGGTCTGAAGATGACCAGGGTATGAGTTTCACTTATGAAGATATTCCAGCTGACCTTCAAGACCTTGCTGAAGAATGGCATGCTCATTTAGTTGAGACTGCTGCGGAAGCAACTGAAGAGTTGATGGATAAGTACCTAGAAGATGGTGAATTAAGCGAAGAAGAAATCAAAGCTGCAATTCGTCAACGTACACTCGCGAACGAAATCGTTCCGATGACTTGTGGTTCAGCCTTTAAAAATAAAGGCGTACAAGCAGTACTAGACGCAGTGATTGAATTTATGCCTTCACCAACTGAAGTTAAGCAGATCCAAGGTGTTTTAGACGACGGCGAGACAGAAGAAGAACGTCCTGCTGATGATAACGCACCGTTTTCGGCACTTGCATTTAAAATTGCAACAGACCCGTTTGTAGGAACCTTAACTTTCTTCCGTGTTTACTCGGGTGTTGTAGCAACAGGTGATACTGTTTATAACCCTGTAAAAGGTAAACGCGAGCGTTTCGGACGTATCGTGCAAATGCACTCAAATGATCGTCAAGAAATAAAAGAAGTTCGCGCTGGCGACATTGCGGCAGCGATTGGTCTTAAAGATGTCACAACAGGTGACACATTATGTTCAACTGAATCTCACATTACACTAGAGCGAATGGAGTTTCCTGAGCCAGTAATCTCAGTTGCAGTTGAGCCTCGTACCAAAGCTGACCAAGAAAAAATGGGTATCGCGTTAGGTAAACTAGCGGCAGAAGATCCGTCTTTCCGTGTCGAAACAGATGAAGAATCAGGCCAGACCATCATTTCAGGAATGGGTGAACTTCACTTAGATATTATCGTTGATCGTATGAAACGTGAATTCAGCGTTGAATGTAACGTTGGTAAACCACAAGTAGCGTACAGAGAGACTATTCGTTCGGCTGTTGAAGTTGAAGGGAAGTTTGTACGTCAATCTGGTGGTCGCGGACAATATGGTCACGTATGGCTGAAACTTGAGCCGATGGACTTTGAAGGTGAAGATGCTGATTCATACGAATTCGTAAATGAAATCGTAGGTGGTGTTATCCCTAAAGAGTATATCCCTGCAGTAGATAAAGGTATCCAAGAGCAAATGACCAACGGTGTGCTTGGCGGATTCCCTGTTTTAGGTGTTAAAGCGACGCTATTTGATGGTTCATTCCATGATGTAGACTCGAATGAAATGGCATTTAAAATTGCAGGCTCTATGGGCTTCAAAAAAGGTGCGCTTGAAGCGAACCCAGCTTTATTAGAACCAGTTATGAAGGTTGAAGTCATCACTCCAGAATCAAATATGGGTGATGTCGTTGGCGACTTAAACCGTCGTCGCGGTATGATCGAAGGCATGGACGAAGCGCCAGGTGGTCTTAAGCAAGTTAACGCACAAGTGCCGCTTGCTGAGATGTTCGGTTATGCAACAGACCTTCGTTCGGCAACACAAGGCCGTGCTTCATACTCTATGGAGTTCTTGAAGTACAATGAAGCGCCTAATAGTGTTGCAGACGCAATAATTGCAGCTCGCGCTGTTAAGTAATTTTAGTTCGGTCCGGTCTCAAAAGGGTCGGACTTTAATTTCTTTATAGGAATTTTAAAAATGGCAAAAGAAAAGTTTGAACGTTCGAAACCGCACGTAAACGTAGGTACAATCGGCCACGTTGACCACGGTAAAACTACACTAACTGCAGCAATTACTAACGTACTTGCTAAAGTATACGGCGGTGAAGCAAAAGACTTCTCTGCAATCGATAACGCTCCAGAAGAGCGCGAGCGTGGTATCACAATCGCTACTTCTCACGTAGAGTACGATACTCCAACTCG
>CANLRB010000018.1 GCA_947493455.1 uncultured Pseudoalteromonas sp.
TTGTTGCAGATATTTGGCAAGGTGTGAAAACGATGTTGCCACGTTATATGGTGCCGAGTCAGTATGCCGTACTGAATGCTTTACCACTGACGGCGAATGGAAAGCGCGATCACAAGGCATTGGCTGAATTAGGATTAGATGCCGCGCCAAGTGATGCATACAAAGCACCCGAGACAGAGACCGAGATCAAGTTATGCGAATTATGGCAGTCTTTATTGCAGCAAGAGCGTGTTGGGATAAACAGTAACTTCTTTGAGCTTGGTGGCCATTCGCTGCTCGCAATGCAACTGATTACAACAGTGAATGAACAGTTTTCTGTTGAACTTCAAGTTGTTGATTTATTTGAAAACAACACAGTTGAGTTGTTATCTAGCTTGGTTGAAAGCGAAAGCGTCGAAGAGGAAATTGGATGGTTCTAAATCGTATATTTCAAATAGATTTAAGTAATCTCGATTATCCATTTGTAGTTAAAGGAATTATGTGATGAGTTGTTATTTTTTTACACCAAAGCCGAATCCAAATGCGACTAAACGTTTGTTTTGCTTCCCCTATGCGGGGGGGCAAGCATCTATTTATTTTGATTGGCATGAATATTTCGCTGATGATGTTGAGGTTGTTACGATTCAATTGCCCGGCAGAGGCGCGCGGTTTTTAGAGCCATTGATGAATGATTTAACGACAGCTGTTAGCGATATCTGCCGTGAATTGGCACCTTATTTTGACAAACCATTCTCTGTTTTTGGTCATAGTAATGGTGCTTTATTTGCGTTTGAAATGATTAAGCAATTAAAAGAATCGCCTCATATTGAGAACTGTCAAAACTTATTCTTATCTGCGAAATCGGCACCAAAAATGCAGTATTTATATGAACCGTTGCATATTAAACACGATGTTGATTTTAAAAAAGCGTTAATTGAGTTAGGCGGTACTCCCAACGAGATACTAGAGAACCAAGAAATACTCGACTTATTATTACCTATGATTAAAAGTGATTTTAAGATTGGCTATGAGTACATTGAGCAAGGTAATGCGAATAAAGAGACAGTGCCTGTCTCTACAACACTTTTCGCGGGCGAATTTGATTCTGATATTTCTTATGAAAGTATTGCACAGTGGCAAGAGTTTATAAAACCAACGGTTGACTACGTCTCAATAAAAGGCGGTCACTTTTTTGTTCACGAGCAAAAAGAAACGTTAATCAATCATATTAAAGCCAAATTATGATTAGCTCGATAGATAGATTTATTTCAAGTACATCGAACGGCGAGTTAGTAGAGCACCCAGGCGTATTTTTCAGCCGTTGTGAATATTCTATTGATGAATTCGAATTTTATTATTTTAATGAATTAGCGATATCGGTTCCAAAAAGTATTTTTCAGTCTGTTAAAAAACGACAAGCGGAATATTTGTGTGGACGATACTGTGCTAATCAAGTACTTGAAACAATGGGTATTAACAATGTAAATATTGCCATTGGTGCGAAGCGGGAACCGCTGTGGCCAAAAGGTATTAAAGGTGCAATAAGTCATACTGACTGCTCTGCGGTTACTTTAGTGACGAATAAAGAAGATATACATGGTCTTGGTATTGATCAAGAGTGGGTACTTACATCAAAGGTAGTTCATGAAATAAAAGAGCAAATTATTAACTCGAATGAGCAAAACGTAATTAGTTCTTGCCAACTCGATAACGACGTCGCGTTTTCAGTAGTCTTTTCCGGTAAAGAAAGTTTTTTTAAAGCAATGTTTCCTTTATATGGTCAGTACTTCGATTTTTCGGCGGTAAGTTTAGTTACACTCGATGGTAATAATGAGCATGGCCACTTTACTTTTGAGCTTGGGTTGACCTTCAATGACAAATTTCGACACGGATTGTGTATCACTGGTCACTACCGTATTTATCAAACAACCAATGCTGATTGTGGTCGACAGCAGGTGGAAACATTCATTGTGCTTGAATAAAAAAATATATTTATGGAAATGGAGGAGGGATAAATGCTACGTGTGTTAAAACAAAAAATTAAGTTTTCAATAATGGTGTGTATGTTGCTTTCGCCAAATTTACAAAGTGCCGAAAGTGAAAATAGAGGAGAAATATTAATGGGAGCTCAGCAGAGTCCGGTCGCAAAAGAATATAACATACTATTTTTAGGAAATAGTCATACTCGCAATCATAATGTGCCTGAAATGGTCAAAGTAATGATGTTAGCAGCAGAGCCGAACGCCGTAGTTGACTATCGTATCGCGCCTGGGATTAAATTTTTAGATGAACGATTACGTGATAGCCGCACTTTAAAGCTTTTGGACAAAAATGATTTATCGCATGTCGTATTGCAAGCACAAAAGTATTCGCAAAGTCGCCGCAAGTATTATTCAACTAAAGAAGCGGAGAAACTCGTTGCAATGGCGCATAAAAAATCGGCAAAAGCAGTTATGTTTCCAGAGTGGGGGCAGCGAGGTCGAAAGTGGGAGGCACAATACGTCCATGATATTTATGAGGGAATAGCGAAACGCAGTAATGCATGTATTGCGCCCGTCGGCTTGGCATGGGACCACGCGTTGTCACAAAAACCTTTAAAAATGCATGCGGCTGATGGCAATCATGCTAATCACACTGGCGCCTTTTTGTCGGCACTCGTTCTATTTGAAACAATTACAGGAAATCCGGCATCCGCGCTGCCAAACTTAAGTACGTTTGACGTTCCATTTGATACGCAAGCATTATTGAGAAACGTAGCATCTCAGGTACAGCAAGATTTTGAGCAATGCGTTTAATTTTACGAATAGCTAAAAACATAAAATGCGCTAGCTAGCGCATTCTATGTTTGAGAGTCTTGCTATTCACCATTGGGTATAATGATTATCCAACTGTAACAGTGTGTAGTCAGTCTAGATTGGCTGACACAGCAGCTCTTTGGCATTAGTGCGTGTGACGTCACTAATATTTTCACCGCCCAATAAACGTGCTATTTCGTCTATGCGACCTTCTTCAGTGAGTGCAACCATCGATGTAGTGGTATGTTGTCCATCCGTACTTTTTTCGACAAAAAATTGATTGTGTCCATGACACGCAACTTGTGGTAAATGTGTTACGCATATAACTTGCGTTGAATCACCGAGCTCTCGCAACAAGCGGCCGACTGCAGTCGCTGTTGGACCCGAAATACCAACATCTACTTCATCAAATATTAAAGTTGGCGTTGTTTTATTATTTGCAATGAGGACTTCGATAGCAAGGCTAATGCGCGACAGCTCACCACCAGATGCGACTTTGGCTAATGCCTGCAGCGGTTGACCGGGGTTCGTAGATACATTAAACGAAACACTATTCGCGCCCAGTTTATTAGGTATATTCTCTGGATGATTCGCTACTTCGATATTAAATTGCGCATTTTCCATCGCAAGTTGCTGCATTGAACTTTCTATTTTTTCGGCCATTAACGTAGCTGCGCTCTCGCGGCTCGCGCTGAGAATTTGAGCATGTTCTTGATAAATATTAAGTGCGGCTAGTGTTTCTGATTCAAGCGCCTCTATGCGCTCGCTATTTCCTTCTATGCAAGCAAGCTGGTTTGCGAGTTGATTATGGTGTTCGGCTAATTGTTGAGGTTGAACATTATGTTTGCGCGCGAGATCAAGTGCGCTCGACATGCGTGATTCAAGGTCATTTAATTGGCTTGGGTCGAGTACGATAGCATCTTGATACTGAGACAGTTCGCGTGCTGCTTCTTCAAGTTGTATACTTGATTCAAAGAGCAGATCAGCTATCGGCGTTAAGCGGTCATCTAAATCTGCTAGGCTCGCGATTTGGTTTGCGCTTTGTTGAACAATCGAAAATGCGTTAAACCCCTCTTGTTGATAGAGCACTTGTAATTCTTTATGGCATTGCTCCATCAGGGTGTTACTGTGGCTGAGGCGAGCGTGCATTTGCTCAATTTCTTCATATTCACCATCTACAAGTGCAAATTCATCGAGTTCAGCGACTTGGTATTGCAATAGTTGTTTTTCGGCTTCTTGTTGAGCGGCGCTTTGTTTTAAGTCGTTAAGTTCCTTACTCAGCGCTGTGTAGCTTTTGTAAGCTTGGTATACATTAGATAAAAGCAAATCGTGATTGGCATAATTATCGAGCATTGACAGTTGGTTTTCGGCTTTAGTTAAAAACTGATGTGCGTGCTGGCCGTGAATGGATACGAGCATGGGTGCTAAGGTTTTTAGCTGATTTAGCGAGACTAATGTACCATTAATGTATGCTTTGCTGCGCCCTGAACTATTAATTACGCGACGAATAACACACTCGTGTTCAAAATTTAATTGGTGCTCTTGCAAGAATTTACTGGCCGCAGGTAATGAAGATATATCAAAGTTTGCACATATTTGTGCGCTATCTTTGCCTGGGCGCACCATTGCTGCTTCAGCGCGTTCACCTAAGCACAGCGAGAGCGCATCGATTGCAATTGACTTACCCGCTCCTGTTTCACCAGTAATAGTGCTCATCCCATTGTGCCATTCAATAGAGAGCTGACTTACAATTGCAAAATTTGATATTTCAAGTTCAGTTAGCATACCTGTTTATCCATCCAGTACATTTACTGTTAATTTATACAGTAAATTAATTGAATGCAAGTATAACTTATAAAGAGAGGGGAAAATCTAAAACGGCGCACAATGCGCCGCTTGTTATTTATTCTACCGGTTGTTCATTGTCTTCTGTTTGTTCTTTCTCGATTTCTTCGGTCTGCGCTATAAACTCAGGGGTTGCAATGGTGGCGACCAAAGACGGTAACTGTGTTTGATAAAACTCCTGGTTGAAGTCTCGCCCGTTCTTTGGCAATGCATTAACGAAATCCCTTAAATTGAGCTTTAGTTGCTCTGAATCTTGGCCAATAAACGTCTTATTTACTTCAGATTGCAGCATAACCACAAGCGAGTGAGAAAGGTTTTCAAGCTGCTCTAAATTCTCTTCGGTTTTACTTTGCACGACAAAAAAGTTAGTTGCCAGTTGTGCAATCGTGTTCACATCCATCGGTCTAATTAGGCGTGCGTCTTTGATTATCAGTAGCTGTTTTCTTAACTCTGTATGCGCGGAACTTACTCTATCGTTGTAGATACGTTTTTGTAATTGTTGCGCTTTCTTTTTGTTGTTTTCAACAACTAAATATGTTCCTAACAATGTTATTAGTAACACAATGGATAAAAGTACTACGATATTCATATTATCCTGTAATCCAGTTTATTATTTTTTTGCCAACAATAGCGAAAATTATGGTTAATGAAAAGTGTAATTGTTAATAGAGTCGGCTGCCCCAGTTTAATTTTTGTCGCAATATATTGTAGTAAGAGTAATTTTTAGGATGAACCATGCGCAGGGTTTGGTCCCCTTTTCTGATTACTATCTTGTCGCCGGGCATTACAGCCAGAACCACATGGCTATCGCAGCTCACTTGAAGGTCAACATCGTTGGTTGGACTTAAAACGATAACGATTTCACTATTCGCATCGACGACTAATGGTCTGCTGGTGAGTGTATGCGGGAACATTGGGACGAGTGACATCGCGTTGATGTTCGGGTTTAAGATGGGTCCGCCGCCCGATAAACTATACGCAGTTGAGCCTGTTGGCGTAGCGACAATCAGTCCATCGGATTTTTGTGAAAACACAAAATCATTGTCAATAAACGCCTCGAATTCAATCATGTGGGCAACTTTGTTTGCATGTAAGACGGCTTCATTGACTGCCGCATTAGAGCTTTTTAGTTTTTCATGGCGATAAATTTCAACTTCGAGCAAAAATCGATTTTCTTCGCTAAAATGACCTGCGAGAACTTGTTCGAGTTCACGTTCAAAATTTTCTGGGTCTAAATCAGTTAAAAAGCCCAAATTGCCGCGATTGACACCGATGACAGCAATATCAAAGCGAGCCAATACGCGAGCTGCACCAAGCATATTGCCATCGCCACCAACAACGATGGCAAGATCACAACATTTTCCGAGTTCAACGAGGGAAACTCGTTGTTGCGGTTCTATTTCCATGTCATCTGCAACACGTTCTTCAATAAAAACCTGATAGCCTAACGCCAGCAAAAAAGCATGCAATTTTTTCAATGTTGTGCTCGCCCCGGCGTGATTAGGCTTACCAATCAAGCCGATTGCATTAAATACTTGTGCCATACAAAGTCCGCTGATAAAGTCTGTGCTTAAAAGTATATCTAAATATCATTGACTTGGAAAAGAATAAGTCGTTTACATATAATAATTATGAACATAAGTGCCCGAGACCAGTTAATATTTTCCGCTGTAATGAATTTATATTGCAATGGCGAGAACAATCCAGTCGCGTCAAGTCATGTTGTTAAGCGGGCGAAAGTAAAGCTTTGTAGTGCAACAGTGCGAAACGCGATGGCCCGGTTAGAAAAAGCCGGCTTGTTGTATTCGCCACATACATCCTCAGGACGAATGCCAACTGCTCAAGGGTTTGATTATTGGTTTGATGAATTTTTTGATTTATCAAACAAGGCGTGTTTTTGGCAGCCTAATCAACAGCAACTCGTTACTTTGGCACATACTATCAGCCAGCAATATCAAAGTTGTGTCATTGTGGGTATGCCTGAGCTCACCACCCATCAAATATATCGCGCCGAAGTCTTAGAGTTTACCACACAGCAATGGCTAGTTCTGTTGATCGATAGTGATGGGCAAAGTCAAAATATATGTATTACTAAACCACTTGAAGCCAATGATAAACTGCGTATTGAGTTTAATACTTGGCTCAATATGGTATTTAGTGGTCATCCGCTCGCGGAAGGACTTAGAAGAATGCATGCGATGGCATCAAGCGCGCCAATGTTTTGCCATGGTTCTTTAACGATGTGGATTCAAGCGTTGGCAGAAAAGCTTAACGTTGAAAATACCATCGTTATTGGCAATCATCATTTATTCGAAGTGATGTCCGATAGCAATTTAAATAAATTGGGCGCGCCGATTTTAAGCTATGTCGAAGATAAACTAGCGCTCAAGAATGGAATTTCAGTACTCTACGATGAAAAATTACCGTTTGCAGACTTGCAACAACATGTCGTCATTAGTGCTCCTTATTTTAAAGACGAACAATACTTAAGTAGATTTTGTATTATCTGTAAAAAATCTGCGAAAATTGAGTCTATCATCAATGAAATTTCACTTGTTTATGAAATTGACCCTTGAATCGATTAAATTGATCCCCATAACTAGCATCAGTTGTAAAGAATTGGAGAATTTTGATGTCTGAGCAAGATAAGAATCTTGAACAAGAAGTAGAGGTAGAGCAGCAACAGGCTAGCGAAGAACACGCGGAGCAAGTTGAAGAACTTGCACCTGAAGCTGAAATTGCATTATTAAGCGCTGAGTTAGAAGCCGCGAAACAAACTATCGCTGATCAAAAAGATTCAGTTGTTCGCGCTGCAGCTGATGTTGAAAACATGCGTCGCCGTGCTCAACAAGATGTTGAAAAAGCACATAAATTCGCGCTCGAAAAGTTTGCGAATGAGCTACTTCCAGTTGTAGATAACTTAGAGCGAGCGATTGAGTTTGCTGATAAAGAGAATGAAACGTTAAAGCCGGTACTTGAAGGGATTGAGATGACAGCGAAAAGCTTTGTCGATGCAGTCGCTAAATTTGGCGTTGAAGTAGTGGATCCGCAAGGCGAAACGTTTAACCCTGAATTTCATCAGGCGATGTCTATTCAACCGTCAGCCGAAGTTGACCCGAATACGGTAATTGCTGTGATGCAAAAAGGATACACGCTGAATGGTCGTTTACTGAGACCAGCAATGGTTATGGTATCTAAAGCAGCAGATTAATCTAGTGCACAGTTTTAAAAGATAAAGACCGTTATTACGGTCTTTTTTTTGGTTTAAGATTTTGTCACATAGCACGACTACAATCATCCACCCCAAATAGCCTCAAGGAATGCAACTAAGTCCACATAAATCGTGCACCTAATTTGCATGTTTTAGTTTCGTAACTACTGGCAGTACGCTGTCATAATAAAACTATTTTGTTTTGATCTGTATCTGTTTAAAATGGGTCCACGAAATTATAAATTCTGGAATATCATGAAAAAATTGCTATTAACGTCACTTGCATGCCTGGTTGCAATTGCGGGGTGTAAAACATCGCCAACTGGGCGAACTCAAATGATGATGTATTCGGAAGCGAATATGAATCAAATGGGCGCGCAAAGCTTTAATGATATGAAAAAGAAAATGACGATCAACACAGACGAAAAAACCAATCGTTATGTGCGTTGTATTAGCGATAATGTGATCGCGGTATTGCCAAAGAAATATGCTAATCAGCAATGGGAAGTCGTTGTATTTGAAGAGCCAAGTGCTAACGCATTTGCGTTGCCAGGTGGAAAAATAGGGGTGCATACTGGTCTATTGAAAATCGCAGTTAATCAAGATCAACTCGCGGCGGTTATTGGGCACGAAGTTGGACACGTGATTGCACAACATTCAAATGAACGGGCATCACAAAGTGCTGGGGTACAACTTCTGATGCAAGCGAGTAATGTTGCAAGCCAAGCGGCAAACAATAAATATCATAATGAGTTAATGGCGGTACTTGGGCTAGGTGCTCAATATGGTGTGCAAATGCCGTTTAGCCGAATTCATGAAAGCGAGGCTGATGAAATAGGCTTAGAATTAATGGCAAAATCGGGGTTTAATCCGAAAGAGTCTGTCACACTGTGGCAACGAATGAGTGCGCAGGGCAGTAGCGGAACACCAGAATTTTTGTCAACTCACCCGTCACCGGAAACACGAATAGATGACTTGCGCAAATTAATGCCAGAAGCGATGAAACTAAATAAATCGGCATTAGCACAAAATCGCATTCCGAACTGCAAACTCTAATTTGAATTTTGCTTTTGATAAATTAAGCCTGTTTTTAAGCAGGCTTTTTTTGTGTGATTTTTCGGCACAGAGGTGGAAATGAGAGTTATTATGAACTAAATTGTAACAAATAATAATTATTAATTAACAATTCTGGGCCCATCGTGAAATTTAAACACCCGATTGCAAAACAGCTCTTATTTTGGATTTTACTCGCGAGTTCAATTTTGACCTTAATCATTACGAGTGCGAATCTATGGCTCGATTTTAATCGTGATTTAGCACAAATAGATCAAAAATTAGATCAAATTGAAAAAAGTAACTTACCATCAATTAGTAATGCTTTGTGGGCAGAAGATACGTCTCAGTTAGGTTTGTTAGTGAAAGGGGTTGCAGATTTACCAGAGATTTTTCAGGCTGAAGTCTGGCAAGACAATCAGCGACGCTTTACCGCCGGACAAGTTAAATCCGAATATACTAAAGTGACTTCATGGCCGCTTATTCACCACTTTAACGGTGTTAAGTATGATTTGGGTGAACTCGTTGTGGTTGCTGATCTGTCAGGTGTTTACGGGCATCTGACAGAGAAATTAATTATTAACGTATTAAGTCAGGGAACAAAAACCTTTATTGTGTCATTGATTATCTTTGCACTTGTACACATGTTGATCACCAGTCATTTGAATCGATTAGCAACCTCGATGGCTTCAATTAATCTTGATAAGCCGACTAAACTAAAACTTGATAGAAAAACATCGAAAGATGATGAAATTAATCGCTTAAACAATGAATTTAATAATATGTGCGATGCGCTTAACAAATCATTCGACCAAATCAAAAAGCAACAGCAACAAGCTGAGAAATCGAGTCAACTGAAAAGTGAATTTTTAGCCAATATGAGCCATGAGGTTAAAACGCCCATGAATGGCGTTATTGGAATGGCGCACCTTCTCGATGAGACTAAGCTTGACCATCGTCAGCATGGCTATTTGCAGGTCATTAAAAAAAGCGCATTCCATATGATGGAGTTATTAAACAGTGTACTCGATTTTTCGAAAATAGAGGCCAGCAAGCTGACACTCGATAAGCATGTGTTTGATATTCATGAATTGGTTCAGGGTATTTATGATATGTTCAAAGCGCGTGCAACTGAGAAGGGCATTACGCTTGCCGTGAAAGTAGACCCGACGATACGCCAGTTTTTAGTGGGGGACTCGCTTAGAATCAAGCAAGTGTTAGTTAACTTAGTTAGTAATGCATTAAAGTTTACAGATAAAGGCAGTGTAGAACTGTATGTTGATGCAACTGTTGATGCTGGCCTGGCACAATTGAGCTTTAAAGTTAAAGACACGGGGATTGGTATTCCAAAAGAAAAGGAAATGGCTATCTTTGACAAGTTTACACAAGTCGATGCAAGTATCGCGCGAAAGCACGGTGGCAATGGTTTGGGCCTTGCCATTTCCGATAACCTAATTAAGCTAATGGGTGGCAAACTTGAATTGAATACTAAGTTAGGACTCGGCAGTGCATTTAGCTTTGATTTATCGTTACCAGTAAGCACTGATTTGAATAATAACTTTACGCGCAAACTCGATTTGTTAGCTGGAAGCCGGGTTCTAATTTTAGATGACAATGAGTTTAATAACCGGGTGATGAGCGAAATTTTCATTGATTTAGGCATGCATGTGACGCAAGTACAGAGTACCGAACTTGCTGTTGGGTTAACGCATGGCGAAGACAGTAAATTGCAAGGCTTTGATTTTATTTTGCTGGCAAAACAACAATTAACTGATGATGGCACGTTAATCTATGAAATGATAAATCAAGAAAGAATGAATAAGCCGCCGTGTATTATTCTGACTGATACTGAGTTTACTGAGCAACAAGTTCACCAAGCGAAAGCGAAAGGCTACAATGATTGTTGGCAACTGCCACGTCATCCGGCTCAAATTAAGCAGTCATTGCTTCACCATATAGAGCAAAATTCAGAACAAGAAAGCGTTGAAGCGTTAGAAACTCGCCCGACCATTTTAATTGCAGAGGACTCAGAAATTAACCAACGTGTTTGTAGTGCAATTTTATCTCAGTTAGGCATTCATTTGATTATTGCCCAAAATGGGGAACAAGCTGTTGAAATGTGGCAGCAGCACGGTCCAGATTTGATCTTGATGGATTGTCAAATGCCGTTAATGGATGGCTTACGTGCGACCAAAAAGATTCGGATGGCTGAAGCATTTGATGATGAGCCTGTGCCCATTATTGCTGTCACCGCAAGTGATATTGGTAATGACAAAGACAAGTGTATTGCTGCGGGAATGAATGGGTTTGTTGGTAAACCCTTTATGCCAAATGAATTGATTGCTGAAGTAACTCGATTGTTACCTCAGCAGAGTGATAGTTCAAAGGAAATTAGTTAGCGCGTCGATAAAAGCAAATTATCGCGATTGCCGTAAACCCTAGAATAAAACAATAGTAGGAAGACGTTGCGACTTGCCACGGTGAAATACTAAAGGTAGCACCAAGTAATAGCGCTTGGGCTCCATAGGGCAGAGAACCTTGCATTACACATGCAAATATATCGAGCAGACTTGCAGAGCGCTTCCCTTCAATATTGCCATCGGACGCCAGTTTTTTAGCGACGGGTCCTGCGACTATTATTGATACTGTATTATTCGCAATACATAAGTTTGAAGTTAAAACTAATGCGGCGATGCCAAGTTGATCGGCGACCTTGCGATTCCACTTGGCGACCAGTGAGGTTGCTTTTTGTATTTTTGACGCGAGATAGCCTAAGCCCCCGTTAACACGAATAAACTCAGACAAGCCGCCAATAAACATCGACAATAAGAATATTTCTTGCATACTGCTAAAGCCTTTATAGACGTCAGAAATAAATGCGCTTCCTTGGTAGTCACCTAAAAAGCCCATAAATCCGGCAAAAATAATGCCGCTAAACAAAACCACGAAGACATTGAGTCCCATTACGGCTAAAACTAAAATAAAGAAGTAAGGCAAGGTTAAGAATAAATCGTAGTCTTGGCTTTCGATTAGCTCAGGCTCTGGGGTTAAAAATGAAAGAAGTAACACAGTTAAAACTGCTGCGGGTAGGGCAATTTTTAAGTTTTCTTTGAATTTATCTTTCATTTCGCAGCCCTGAGTGCGGGTTGCAGCAATTGTCGTGTCAGAAATAATTGACAAGTTATCACCGAACATGGCGCCCGATACAACCGTACCAGCAACAAGAGCTGGGTCCATTCCTGTTTTTATTGATAGTGCATAAGCGATTGGACCAATCGCGCCTATGGTACCCATTGATGTGCCCATTGCCGTTGAAATCACCGCAGAGATCAAGAATAACCCAGGTAATAAAAAAGCGGGCGGTACCAGCGAAAGACCGGCATTAACAACCGCATCAACGCCTCCCGTTGCCGCTGCAACTGTTGAGAAGGCACCAGCAAGCAAATAAATTAAACACATTGTAATTATATTACTGTGGCCCGCGCCTTTGATAAACGTGTTGACCGATTCATTGATCGTTTTACGATTTACTATAAACGCAATTAAAATTGCAGGTAAAATCGCAACCGGAGCTGGTAGCTGATAAAAGGCGTATTCGACGCCTTGCGACTGTAAATATAAACCAGCACCTAAAAATAACCCGACAAACGTTAACAAAGGAAGCAGCGATAATTTTGCTGCGACCTTATTGATCTCTGTATCCATAATTTCCTCAGAAGTAATTGCTCATAGACAAGGTGTTATGAACGTTATTATTTTAATTACTATTTGTTCCACGTTTTACTTATTTGTGCAAGTGTTCACGTTGAGTATAATTTAATTTGGGCGTGTGAATGTATAGACGTCCAAAGTGTTTGTCAAGAAATGACGTACATTATGTTTTCAATAACTGACGTGCGGAAACAACTGCCTCGCTATTTATATAGCATGACTAAATTGAAGGTGAATTAATTCAATAAACTCGGTATAACGTCATCTATCAAATATTTGGAGAAAAAAAATGGTCAATATCGCAATTTATGGAGCAAATGGTCGCATGGGACGCGTGCTGTGTGAAGCAACTATTAATAGTAGTGATGCACGCTTGGTTGCCGCAACGGTGCGTAGCGGTAATTCATTAAAGGATCAGCCTGTTACGCATTTTGTCAACCAAGGTACGACTGATGTTATGTTTAGTGATGAAATGAGATTACCCAAACAAACTGACGTTATTATTGATTTTACGTTACCGATCGGTATGAAGGCGCATTTGGCATATGCTGTTAAGCAAGGTATTCCGATAGTGATCGGCACAACAGGGTTAACCTCTGCTGATATGGATGCATTGACCGCAGCCGCAAAGTCAATCCCGATAGTATTTTCAAGAAACTACTCAGTGGGAATTAATTTGTTAGAAAATTTGGTTCGCATTGCGGCGAAAACCTTATCAGACGACATAGATATTGAAGTGTTTGAATTACATCACCGTCATAAAATTGATGCACCATCTGGCACTGCACTCATGATTGGCGAAGCGATTGCACAGGCAAAAGGGTGGCAGCATGATGATGTTGCTGTTTATGATCGTACACAAAACGAGCAAGCTAAATCACAAAAAGAAATCGGCTATACAGCGATGAGAGGCGGAGACATAGTTGGTGAACATACGGCTTATTTTGCTGCTGAAGGTGAAAGGCTTGAACTTACTCATAAAGCAAGTTCTCGAATGACCTTCGCAAAAGGCGCTGTAAGGGCTGCGGCATGGTTAAAGAATAAGCCAGCGGGACTTTATTCTATGCAAGATGTGCTTGGTTTCGATTAGAAAACTAAATTTTTTGAGCGCTTAAGCCTAATTTTGCCTTAAACGTACTATTTTTAATTTTTTATCAATTTTAATTAGATCTTTTGTCAGTTTTAAACTAAAATACTTGGAATTTGCCAAAATTTTATAATCTAACGCTTTCTCTAGGGCGTTAGGTCGATTGAACGGGTTGGAATTTATGCAAATTTCGCCCGTTTTTTACTGTTAGGAGGTCAACTTGTCTAAATCCGCTTTGTTAGTCCTTGAAGACGGCACGGTATTTCGCGGTACTGCTATTGGTGCCGAGGGTATTTCTGTTGGTGAAGTCGTTTTTAACACTTCAATGACTGGCTACCAAGAAATTTTAACTGATCCATCTTACGCTGAACAAATTGTTACTTTAACTTACCCGCACATAGGTAATACAGGTACCAACAGTGAAGATGAAGAGGCTACGAAAATCTGGGCAAAAGGCCTCGTGATTCGTGATCTACCCCTCCTTGCTAGCAATTTCCGCAATGAGCAGTCACTCGATGAATATTTAAAAACTCGTAATATTCTAGGTATTGCAGATATCGATACACGCAAACTTACTCGTATTTTACGTGACAAAGGCGCGCAAAACGGTTGTATTATCGCCGGTGATATCGATGAAGCAAAAGCACTAGCTGCAGCAAAAGACTTCCCGGGCCTTAAAGGCATGGATTTAGCTAAAGTTGTATGTACAAAGGAACAGTACACTTGGAATGAAACAAGCTGGACATTGGGTGAAGGCTTTAAAACGCTAAATGATACCGATGCAAAGTTTCATGTAGTAGCGTATGACTTTGGTGTTAAACGTAATATCTTACGTATGTTAGTTGACCGTGGCTGTAAATTAACGGTCGTACCTGCTGAGACTCCTGCAGCGGATGTACTCGCATTAAACCCCGATGGTATTTTCTTATCAAATGGTCCTGGTGATCCAGAGCCATGTACATACGCTATTGAAGCGATTAAAACGTTCTTAGAAACAGATACTCCGATTTTTGGTATTTGTTTAGGTCACCAGCTTCTTGCATTAGCGTCTGGCGCGAAAACAGTAAAAATGAAGTTTGGTCACCACGGCGGTAACCACCCAGTTAAAGATTTAGACAGAAATGTCGTTATGATCACAGCGCAAAACCACGGTTTTGCAGCAGATCAAGACACACTACCTGAAAATTTACGTGCAACGCACGTGTCATTGTTCGACGGTACATTACAAGGTATTCACCGTACTGATAAGCCAGCGTTTAGCTTCCAAGGTCACCCTGAAGCAAGCCCTGGCCCACATGATGCAGCGCCTTTATTTGACCATTTCATCGACTTAATGCAAGAACGTAAATAATTAGGACAAAGACTAAAATGCCAAAACGTAATGACATAAAAAGTATTTTGATTTTAGGTGCAGGTCCGATTGTTATCGGTCAGGCATGTGAATTCGACTATTCAGGTGCACAGGCGTGTAAAGCGTTACGAGAAGAAGGTTACCGCGTAATCTTAGTTAACTCGAACCCTGCAACCATTATGACTGACCCTGAAATGGCCGATGCAACGTACATTGAGCCGATTCACTGGGAAGTGGTTGAGCGTATCATTGAAAAAGAAAAGCCAGATGCCGTACTACCGACTATGGGTGGTCAGACTGCGCTTAACTGTGCACTAGATTTAGATAAGCATGGTGTGCTTGCTAAGCACGGCGTTGAGCTAATTGGTGCAACTGCTGATGCAATTGACAAAGCAGAAAATCGTGAGCGTTTTGACGCGGCAATGAAGGCGATTGGCCTAGAATGTCCGCGTGCAGAAATCGCACACTCAATGGATGAAGCACGTGACACATTAACGCGTATCGGCTTCCCATGTATTATTCGTCCTTCTTTCACTATGGGTGGTACCGGTGGTGGTGTTGCTTACAACATGGAAGAGTTCGAAGAAATTTGTACCCGTGGTCTTGATCTTTCACCAACTAGCGAGCTTCTAATCGATGAAAGCTTACTAGGTTGGAAAGAGTACGAGATGGAAGTTGTACGCGACAAAAACGACAACTGTATCATCGTATGTTCTATCGAAAACTTTGATCCTATGGGTGTTCACACAGGTGACTCAATTACAGTCGCACCAGCACAAACACTAACAGACAAAGAATACCAACTAATGCGTAATGCATCGATGGCGGTTCTTCGTGAAATCGGTGTAGAAACCGGAGGTTCTAACGTACAGTTTGGTGTTAACCCAGATGACGGTCGTATGGTTATCATTGAGATGAACCCACGTGTATCGCGTTCATCTGCATTGGCGTCAAAAGCTACAGGTTTCCCAATTGCGAAAATCGCTGCAAAATTAGCAGTAGGTTACACGCTCGATGAGCTTCAAAATGACATTACAGGTGGCGCCACACCAGCATCGTTCGAGCCGTCAATTGACTACGTTGTCACTAAGATCCCTCGTTTTAACTTCGAAAAATTCGCAGGTTCTAACGACCGTCTAACGACGCAAATGAAGTCAGTTGGTGAAGTAATGGCGATTGGCCGTAACCAACAAGAATCACTTCACAAAGCACTTCGTGGCTTAGAAGTTGGCGCAACAGGTTTTAACCCAATTGTGGCACTTGATGACTCGAATGCGAAAGAAAAAATTGTTCGCGAATTACGTGAGCCAGGTGCTGAGCGTATTTGGTATGTTGCCGATGCAATGCGCCACGGTATGAGCGTTGAAGATGTATTCGAACTGACTAAAATTGACCGTTGGTACCTAGTTCAAATCGAAGACATCATCAAAGATGAAGCGAAAATTGCTGAAGGCGGCATGGCTGGCCTTAACAAAGACTTCTTACGTCGCTTAAAGCGCAAAGGTTTTGCTGATGCGCGCATCGCTGAACTACTTGGTGTAAGTGAATCTGAAGTTCGCAAAAAACGCCAACAGCTTGAAGTACTGCCAGTCTACAAGCGCGTTGATACATGTGCGGCAGAATTCAGCTCAGATACCGCTTACATGTACTCATCATATGATGAGGAGTGTGAAGCGAACCCGTCTGATAAAGACAAGATCATGGTTATCGGCGGCGGCCCTAACCGTATCGGTCAGGGTATCGAGTTCGATTATTGTTGTGTTCATGCTGCGCTTGCAATGCGTGAAGATGGCTATGAAACAATTATGGTTAACTGTAACCCAGAGACAGTTTCTACAGACTATGACACATCAGACCGTTTATTCTTCGAGCCAATCACGTTAGAAGATGTACTAGAAATCGTACGTGTTGAAAAGCCAAAAGGCGTTATCGTGCAGTACGGCGGCCAAACTCCGCTTAAATTAGCGCGTGAACTTGAAGCTAACGGTGTGCCAATCATTGGTACTTCGCCAGATGCAATCGACCGTGCAGAAGACCGCGAGCGCTTCCAGCAAATGGTTGAGCGTTTAGACCTACTTCAGCCAGAGAATGCAACGGTTACTTCACTAGAAGAAGCAGTTGCTAAATCGCAAGAAATCGGCTTCCCACTAGTTGTGCGTCCTTCATACGTACTTGGCGGTCGTGCGATGGAAATCGTATATGACGAAGACGATTTACGTCGTTATATGACAGAAGCAGTACAAGCGTCAAATGAAGCCCCAGTACTACTTGACCGTTTTCTAGATGACGCAATAGAAATTGACGTCGATGCGATTTGTGACGGTGAGCAAGTGATCATCGGCGGTATCATGGAGCACATTGAGCAAGCCGGTGTTCACTCAGGTGACTCAGCATGTTCATTACCTGCATACTCACTAAGCCCTGAAATCCAAGATCGCATGCGTGACCAAGTAACGCGCATGGCATTAGAGCTTGGTGTTGTGGGTCTGATGAATACTCAGTTTGCTGTGAAAGATGGTGAAGTATATCTAATCGAGGTTAACCCTCGTGCTGCGCGTACTGTTCCATTTGTATCTAAGGCAACAGGTGTTGCACTTGCGAAAGTTGCGGCGCGTTGTATGGCGGGTCAGTCGCTAGTGAGCCAAGGTGTAACGAAAGAAATTATTCCTCCTTACTACAGCGTAAAAGAAGTAGTACTTCCATTTGCTAAATTCCCTGGCGTTGACCCAATGCGTGGTCCAGAAATGCGTTCAACGGGTGAAGTAATGGGGGTAGGCGATAATTTTGCAGACGCATTTGCTAAAGCACAACTTGGCGCTGGTAATGTGATGCCGCGCGACGGTCGTGCTTTGTTGTCAGTTCGAAATGGCGATAAGAAACGTGTTGTTGAACTTGCGCGCCAAATGAGAGAGCTCGGTTTTGAATTGGATGCAACGGGCGGCACTGCTGCGGCACTCGAAGCTGCGGGTATCGAAGTACGTGCAGTCAACAAAGTGTATGAAGGCCGTCCTCATATTCTTGACCGCATTAAAAACGGTGAGTACAGCTACATTGTTAATACCACTGAAGGTCGCCAAGCGATTGAAGACTCAAAAGTACTTCGTCGTGGTGCTCTTCAAGCCAAGGTTAACTACACGACAACGTTAAATGCTGCGTTTGCTAATTGTAAAGCACATGATGCAGATGACCGTTCAACGGTTTCATCAGTGCAGGAATTACATAAACGCGTAAATTAATTGCTCATTTCTATCGTTCTGCGATAGACTAAGTACATTAATCTAGTTTAGCCCGGCTTTGTCCGGGCTTTTAATTCTGGGAAGAAAAAATGCAACAAACACCAATGACGGTTCGTGGCGAGCAAATGTTACGTGATGAACTAGTAGAATTAAAGACAGTAAAGCGTCCGCGTATCGTGGCTGATATCGCCGAAGCAAGAGAGCACGGCGATCTGAAAGAAAACGCAGAGTATCATGCGGCTCGTGAAGAGCAGGGCTTTTGCGAAGGACGTATTCAAGAAATTGAAGCTAAACTATCAACGGTTCAAATCATCGATGTAACAAAGATGGATAATCAAGGTAAAGTTATCTTCGGTGCCACGGTCACAATTATGAATGTGGATACCGATGAAGAAACGACTTATCGTATTGTCGGTGATGATGAAGCAGATATAAAAAATAATTTAATTTCATTTAATTCACCGATTGCGCGTGGATTAATCGGCAAAGAAATTGATGATGCGGTGACCATTCAAACGCCAAACGGTGCGGTTGAATATGAAATTACCGAAGTAGAATATATTTAATTTCCTGCTAAGTCGATTAGAAAGAAGCCCAGTTATTGCTGGGCTTTTTTAGGGCAAACATAATCGAATAATACAGTTGGCTGTTGATAATTTATTTCAGGAACTGCAGCGATTAACTCTTCAAACTCGTTAGGGCGATTCAATTTCAATCTATACAACTCGTTATAATGGCGTTCATTTAGCGTAAAACCAGAGTCTAACATCGCATTTATAATATTATAAAACGGCGTAAGTTTCTTATTTTTAGGAAAATAATGAAGTAATTTTATCAGTGGATCAGGGGAGTCATTGGTATGTTGGAGCTTATAGCCTTGGCGAATCAAATCTGGAACAATCTTCGGGCTGATAAATAATATGTTGTAAATGAGGCTCTCATTGCGTTTGTTCGGGTTATCAATATTATACAGTTTGTTAAGCAGTTCTTTTTGTTGCTCAAGATTAAGGTATTCGAACAAAATGGCCGCATTGGCATTTTGTGGATAAAAGCCTTGTTCGACTACGTGGTTAATCACTTCATCACGGTTTTGAGTTTTTATCCTGCGAGTGAGCAATAAGTAGGCAAATTCTTTTTCGACCTCATCGAGTGCATCGAATGAATCCTTAAGCATATCGAGATCTATTTTTTCGAGCTCGTGTAAATCATTAAATTGTCGCAGCTCAACCTCTGCACTGTTTAGAATAGCTGTTAACTTACTGTAGATATCTACCAAGGGTAATTGCCGCAGCATGCTTTCATCACAGCCCTCATATTGCGTTGACTGTTCCAGTTTTACTTCACTGATTAGCACCGCTTTTTCAGTTAATTTTTCGTCGTATAGTTGACACAGTGCCTTGTTATCTTCTGCTTTTGTACTGAGAACAGTATCAAATACGGATTGTAAGCTGGTATTTTTTTGGATTGTAAAACTAGTACCATGCAAATTATCGATGTAGTCATCAATAAAACTATCACCGATTGCTTGGTAAGAGGTTTTAATGGTACTTAACCTCTCACTATCGATGTGCTCGATTTGTGCAAGATATTTAATCGCTTGGTGTCGTGCGCGCTCATTTGCAATCGAGATTTGGTGGATAAAGTATGGGTCGCTCAGTAAGTTCTTTGTATAAAATTGTGCTTGGTAATTAGCAGCATATTCTTCGAGTGCCTGAATTAAATCGTTTTCTTGATCACGCATTAAATACTCTAAAATCGCTTCTTGTAAAATATGATGTTTAATATCTGAGTGTTCTGAAAGTTGCGTGACATAATAATTGTATTGTGCTGATAGTCGACTATTTTTACGCCATGTAATAAACGGGTGACGATGCTTATTATTTTTTACAAATTGTTTAAACGTGAATGGATCTTTTTCTAAAAGGCTTTGATTTAGCTCGTTATAGCGAGAAATAGAGGAGAGTGACTTTATAACCGTGTTTGCTAACTCTAAAGAGAAAAGTGTATATAGGTTTTCGTATATCTCTGCAAAAGAATGTCCTTCGTTGAGTAAGTGCAGCGAGCGATATATTGCATAGCGAGTTTGGTGTGTTTTAAGGTTACGCTTGATAGAGGTTAAGTTTTGGCAATAGCCTGTTTTGATATGATTTGGCGGTACTTCTGTCGCCATAAATAGCGTGTCGAGTTCGTCATGGCTGCTGTGTTCTTCAATTGTTGTTTGCTGGTGCGGTTGTGCTTCGGTTGGTTTGGTTTCACTATCAACCACCGGGTGATGTGAATCCGGGTTATTTAGCAGATAAACTAGGGCGGCCGAAGCTAAAATTAGCAGCGCCAAGAACAATCGCTTCATTTTTTATCGTCACTATCCAATATTTGTTTGAGAATTATTATATGGATTATTGATATCAAGTTATATCTTTAAATCCATTTTCATCGAGGCAAAAAAAAGACCCTATTCAGGGTCTTTTTACATGGTTAGACAAAATCAGTTATACAGTAGCTTGGTCATCAATCTCTGATTTATTAGCCGCATTAGCTTGCGAGCCGCGTCTAAACAATTTGTTGAGTAACTTTTTAATATCTTCTAACGCCACATATTGGCATGGGATCATCACAAGCGTAATTACCGTTGCGAATAACACGCCAAATGCCAGTGAGACAGCCATTGGCACCACTAGTTTGGCCTGCATACTGGTTTCACTTAAAATCGGAATGAGTCCGATAAAGGTGGTTGCAGAGGTCAGCAATATTGCTCTAAAACGTTTACAACCGGCATCAACAACGGCGTCTTTTAATGGCACGCCGTGTTTTCGTGCATTATTGACAAAGTCAACCATGACAAGCGAGTCATTTACGACAACCCCTGCCGCTGCGATAATACCAAATACAGAGAGTGCGCTCATAGTCAGTCCGAGCAGCATATGGCCGAACATTGCACCGATTACACCAAACGGGATAACCGACATGATAAGTAACGGTTGTGAGTATGAGCGAAGTGGAATCGCGAGCAAGCTATAAATAATCAACAAAGAAATCGCAAAGTTTTTAAATTGATCCCAAAATGAATCCATTTCTTCTTGCACGCGACCTGTTAGGTTTGTTGTGACTCCAGGATACTGCTCGAGTAGTATCGGGATGTATTCTTTACGGATATCTTCTGCGACTTTAAATGGTTCAACTTGTGCGGCATCAATATTTGCCCACACGTTGATTGTACGTCGTGCGTTTTCGCGTCGAATGCCACTCACACCATCGGCTAATTTGATTTCTGCAATCTCTGACAAGAGCACTTCACTACCTTGCGGCGTAATAATACGTACATCGTGAATACGGCTAATCGCATTACGTTCTTCTTCAGGGTAGCGGATCATTACTTTTACTTCTTCGCCGTCTCGCAGAATGCGCTGTGCTTCTAATCCGTAAAAACTGAAGTTAACTTGCGATGCCACATCGGCAAGTGTCAGTCCTAAACTATAAGCGACAGGTTTCAAGTCAAAGCGTACTTCATCGGTGGCCGTTTGCATCGAGTCGTTAACATCACCAACGCCTTTTATTGTGGCAAGATGTGTTTTAAGCTCTGCAGCTGCTTGTCGCAGGACTTCCATATCTTTGCCTTCTAAACGGAAGCTGATATCACCATCGTCACGATCATTGCCACCTAGGCTATCGCGAATAGTGAGTGATTTTAGAGATGCAAATTGTGGTATTTGATTGCGCCAACGATCAGCTAATTGGAATGTATCCATCGCTCTGAGCTCTGGGTCTACCAACTTGACCATGATCTCTGCTCTGGTACGTCCATCCAATCGAACTGAGATATCACCAACCATTTTTTGGCCAAACTCTTGCTCGATTTTCGCATCATCGTCTAATACTAATTTTTCTAGTGCTAATGCTGTACGCAGTGTCGCTGACTCAGATGTTGCTTGCTCCATTTCGATATTGATATTAGCGTAATCATGAGGAATTTTAGGATTTGATACAAATTTAACAAAGCCACCTGCGAACAAGCCTCCACTTATGATCAGCAATCCAACAAAGCCCCACATGACCGGGTAGCGATAATCAATGCATTTTCTAATAAATGGACGGTATTTATTCTCAATAAACACTTTTAAGCCATTATCTAAGCGCTCACGCATGCGATGCAGCGGGTTTTTTGGGTTATGTGGTTTCAATTTCATTTGCGCTAAATGCGCTGGTAAAATTAGTTTTGACTCAACCAGTGAGAAAATTAAGCACAGTATAATCACACCACCAATTGACTTAGAGATTGCAGCGCCAGGTCCATCATCGAGTACCATAGGTACAAATGCAGCAATGGTAGTTAAAACACCAAAGGTTGCAGGTATCGCAACACGCTTGACCCCGCGAATGACATTATCAACAGAATGGCCTTTTTCCTCAATTTCGCTGTGCGCCGATTCACCAATCACTATTGCGTCATCAACCACGATACCCAGCACTAATATAAAGGCGAATAACGACATAATATTAATGGTTACATCGAGTCCTGGCATGGGCATAAATAAAAACGCGCCCAAGAATGAGATTGGCAAACCCATCATCACCCAAAACGCTAACCGAATACGTAAAAATAGCGCAAGTAACAAAATAACTAATATTCCGCCCCACATCATATTTTCAAGCATCATATTTAAACGACCGTCGAGGTAATAGGTAAAATCGACGAACGCTTCAAGTGTAACGCCTTGTGGTAATTGATCCGCTTTTTTGTCTAAATATTTATTTACGACATTTGCCACATCACTGATATCTTGCTCTTCAGATGCGCCAATAAAAAACGTACGCGAATTCTCACCATTGAACTTTGAAAACTGAATACCTTCTTGAAATCCGTCTTTAACTGTTGCTACATCACCTAGTAGAATTTGTGTGCCATCTGCCAAACTTAACAGTGGCAGTTTTTCAAATTCCTTACCGTAGTATGCCTGATTCTCGACCCGCATCGAAATGTAGCCATTCTCAGCTCTGATCTGACCAGCAGACATATTTGCTGAAAAACTGCGTACAGCCCCCGATACATCGCGGAAAGTGAGACCATATTCTCTTAGTTTGTCAGGGCTAATTTCAATGCCAATTTCATAGTTTAGACCACTAAAGTACTCGGCAATATTGATACCAGGCAAGGCAAGTAATTCATCGTGAATTGATGAGCCGAGATCTTTTAATTCGCGTTTCGACAAATCGCCATGTAGCGACAAATACATTACTTCTTGTCGATATTTTTGCTTGGCTACGATTGGGCGCTCCATCCCGTCTGGGAACGTCGAGATGGAGTCAATTTGCATTTTTACTTCGTCGACAATTTCTTTGTCGTCATAACTTTCATCGATTTTAATCCAAGCACGAGAAAACCCGCGATTAGAATACGTTATGAGGCGCTCGATGCCTTGCATTCCTTCGAGCGCTTCCTCGATTTTTATGGTGATCCCTTCTTCAACTTCTTGTGCCGCGGCACCGGGGTAGGCAACCTGGACTGACATCCAATTGTTTTCAAATTGTGGGAACATTTGTTTTCTGATGGTCATTGCGGTAAACAAACCACCAATTAAGATGATAATCATCAATAAGTTTGCTGCAACTGGATTGCGTGCAAACCAAGCGATGATCCCTTTATTTGTATCGATCATCGCTTAATCCTCTTTCATTGCAAGCTCTGCAACGGGTTTTTCATTTGCACTCGGCGCGTTGCTCGTTTTGTTTAACTTCATACCGTCTGTCGGGAATTTAAGGTTAGAGGCAATAATCTGCGTTTGTGCGCTGAGCGCTCCTTTGACAATGGCATATTCCCCTTGCTCGCGAATCACTTCGACATCAACGAATTTAAGTGTATTGTCGGCGCTATCGTATGTTGCAAGTTTTCCGTTGTTTACAAGGTGTGTTTTTACTTTGCTAACACCTTCAATTTGTAAACCTTCGATTTGTGCGTTGACGTATGAACCAAAACGAAGTGGTGCACTGGCGCTTTCTAACCCGTATGGATCAGATACTTGTGCGACTAAATAAGTCATACGACTCTTATTGTCGATAACGCCTTCTGTACGCACAATACTTCCTTGCCAGTGAGTAGGCTTTCCTTGATATGATGCAACAAGGTCGACGTTTGCGTTTAGACCATTGTTCTCTAGGAACTGAATGTCTTTATCTGCGACGGGTAAACGAATTTCCGCAGTTTTAGTTGAGCTCAACTCTCCGATGGCGCTGCCCATATTTACGACGGAACCTAAACTCACAGAGCGTGCGGTGATCAATGCATCGTAAGGCGCTTTGATAAAGGTGCGTTCAAGATTACGTTTTGCTCGTTTAACGCCTGCTTCTGCCGCTTTAAAACGTGCAAGTTTTTCGGCTAGCTGCGGCTTTCTTAAATATAATTCTGTCGGTACGAATTCATTTTTGGCATTACTTTTAATGCGTTCCCATTCTGATTCGGCAACGCGCTTTTGTGCTCGTTCAAGTTCGAGCGCTGCTCTTGCCTGAGCTAAGCTTGCTTCGGCTTCAGTGAGCGCTGCTTCATAATCATTTGGATCGATACGTGCCAGTAATTCACCTTGCTTAACAAATCCACCTTTTACGAAAATATCGGCAACCTGAGTGACTTGTCCTGATACTTGAGCCGTTAAGTTGGTATGATACTTCGGGTTGACTAAGCCATACGACTCAACATTTAATAGATACGTTTGAACTTGGTTTTGCTGTACAACAACTGCAGGAGTTGTATCTTTTTCTTTTTTCTTTTCTGGTGGCTTTTTCATTGCGCTGAGTCCCGCAGCAATTCCACCTGATACAAGAACAACTGCTACTGTTATTCCGGTAAGTTTTAATTTACTAGCCATGGTATTCCCATATAGTTACTCGATTGATGACACGTTAATTTTAATAAACCAAATGTTTAGAGTGTTTTCGCAGTTGTAACAAACTGTGTTGGTGGTTAAGTAAATCGATTTTTAAAAACCAAATACTATTTATATCATTATGATTATATTGATTTTATTTTATATTTACTAATCATATAAGTTGAGTAACAGAAATATTTATTTACATTTTATGCAATATACAAGTGAAACTAATTCAAGTGTTACTCATCTATTTGCAGCAATTCGGCTGGAGTTGTTGGGTCATATCATCAATATGGGATAGAATAGCGGCTTTTAGTTTTGGGATACAACTATGGAGTGTCGAAGTGGGTGTGGTGCATGTTGCATTGCACCAAGTATTAGCTCATCGATTCCAGGAATGCCGCTTGGCAAGCCCGCGGGAGTTCGTTGTGTACAATTAGACGAACATAATATGTGTCGTTTATTTGGCTTGCCAACAAGGCCAAAAGTTTGTCTCGACTTTAAAGCGAGTGTTGATGTGTGTGGTGACACAAATGAATATGCGATTAAGCTAATTAGTTATTTGGAAGGTGAAACAAACGTATCGCCGCAAGCACAATAGCGTTGCGGCTGGACACTTATTTTACTTGGGCGTCGATAGATTGACCGTTGATATCCTTCGAATCATCTGACATTAAGTACAGATACGTTGGCATGAGTTGCTCAGGTGTTGCCAGTTTATCTTTATCTTCGCCTGGGTACGCCGTCGCTCGCATTGACGTGCGTGTTGCGCCTGGGTTAATACAGTTTATACGAATGTTTGTTTTGCTGACTTCTTTAGACCAGGTCTGCATCATACCTTCGACTGCAAACTTGCTAATCGCATAAGCGCCCCAAAACTCGCGACCCTCACGGCCAACACCGCTTGAAGTAAACACAATAGATGCATTTTCTGATTTTCTTAATATTGGAAACATCGACTTAGTTAGCACAGCTTGTGCTGTCACATTGACTTTCATGATGTTTTCAAATGTTGAAACACAAAAATGCTCAAGTGGACCGAGTGATCCTAAAATACCTGCATTATTTAATAGTCCATCAAGGCGACCAAATTGGCTTTCGATTGTTGCTGCTAAATCACGATAATTTTGTTTTGTTGCGCCTTTCATGTCCAGCGGGACGATTGCTGGTTGCGGGCCACCGCGCTCAACAATTTCATCATAGACTTGCTCTAATTTAGAAACGGTTTTGCCTAGAAGGATCACAGTTGCACCGTGTTTTGCGTATTCGATCGCCGCGACACGGCCAATGCCATCGCCTGCGCCCGTTACTAAAATTACTTTATTTTTAAGTGCATCAACATTTGCTTGATAATTATGCATAAACTATAAAATGATTAAGAATTTCGCGCATAATAACACAATCGTGAAAATTAGTTGGTGATTTATGCAAATTTTGGTGGCGAAAACCATTTGTTTAAGTTAAGTTAAACTGGTCTAATGTCTTAATAATAACCACCGACGAACAGTTTAATAGGGAAAAGCCTATTAAATGAACAATAAAAAAGATCGGGATTGGAGCAATAAAATGAAAAAGATGCTACTTGGCATAGCAATCGCTGCAGCACTATCAGGCTGTGGTAGCGAAAGTTTAGAAGATGTTAAATCAAAATCTGAACCTGTTGTCCCTTATGCGACTGTAAAATATGATCCATCAGCAGGCGTGCTGTCTGTTCCTAATGACTTACTTTTCCTCGGAACCACTGACGGCACATTAAATATGCCAGGCGAAACCGTGACAGCTGGCGAATCAGTAAATTACGCAGATCCACAGACGAGTCTTGGTGCACTTGATGGTTGGTCGACGCAAAGTCCTTACAAAATTGAGTTAACTATGCCAGCAGGTGTTGAGCTTGAAGAAACTTCTGTCAATGCATCCTCTGTACGTATTTTTGAAGTTGTAATGGGGGCAAGCTTAACAGACGAAACATGTCGTTCGGTTCCTGCGGGTCTCGGTTGTAAATATGTACGTGAATTGCAGTTTGGTGTTGATTTCGTAGCAAGTGCGTCGGGCAATGACGTTGCTATTGTTCCGATGAAACCATTTACTCAGGGCGCATCTTATATCAATGTGTTGACGAGTGCGCTTGAAGACAACTATGGCCGTTCGATTCAGCCGTCATCTACGTATAAATTAGTTAAACAAGATATTAACGAATTACCATTAGTAACAGAGTCGCAACTTGCATTGCAAGGCGTTATTAATAGTTATGAAAACGTCGTGATCCAGTCAGGTTCACTAACGAAGGATGAAATCATCTTGTCTGCTGCTATGACTATTCAAAGCGCTGGTAATATTATTGGTTCTGTAAAGAATTTGCTTGCGGCCTCGCTGCAAGGTGTTGGTACGCCACCGGCAATTGTGATGGGTGCACCAACGGGTCTTAATGTAGGTCAAGTGCTGGGTATCCCGTCGCCGTCACTGTTTGATGAAGTGACTTATCATAAAGGGGTAATTAATTTACCTAATTACTTAAAAGCGCCAACGTCCACTGAAGATTCAGGTTTAAACGAAACGTATTGGCAAGCTCAGTGTGATAACGCGGCCGTTGTGGCTGGGTTCAAAGCGCAAGCTGGTGATAATTTCCCAATGGACCCGGTTAGTGAAAATGATGCGTTTTGTCTAAACGTAAGTGGTGGCCTGTTGCGTGATTTTACTGCAATCGGGATGGAGCTGGATAAGGAACGTCATTTAACCAAGTATAACTTATTGCCGAAAGTACAAGGTATTTCAACAGCAGCAGTTCAAATGACCAAACCTGCTGATAACCTAACGATGATCAACGCGACGCGTCAAGCATTAGGCATGGGTCCGTTAGTGAAGCCTGAAGCAGGCTGGCCAGTTGTCATTATGCAGCATGGTATTACCAGCAGAAAAGAGAGCATGCTTGCATTGACGGCGTCACTCGCACTGCAAGGGTTTGCAACAGTTGCTATTGACCATCCTATGCATGGTGAACGCGGTATCGATGTTGATGGCGATGGCGAAGATGATTTTAATGCGACGACTAAAAGCGTATTACACTACATGAACTTAGGTTCAATGTTAGTGGCACGCGACAATTTACGTCAGTCTATGGCTGATTTGCTTGGTTTGCGCTTAGGCTTAAACTTCATTCAAAATGAACAAGACCTCAATACACTCGATGTTAGCTTTGTTGGCCATTCTCTCGGTGCCATTTCAGGACCTGGTTTTATTACGGCAGCAAATACCACGCTGGGTAGCCCGCAGGCTGATGCGTTGTTTAAAATACAGTCAGGTGCTTTAGCAAGTGGTGCCGGCGGTATTGCAGGGTTCTTACTAGAATCCGAAAGCTTTGGCTCATTTATTCAAGCATCAGTATTACTAAGTGCAGGTATTGCTGAGTCAGCCGAATTTGCTGCGTTTTTACAGTCGCCTCCTGAGTCATGTTTAGCACTTTTTGAAGATCAGCAAGCGTTTGTCTCATGTGTATATGATGAGTTTATGAAATCATTAGTTGCGGCAGGTGAGAGTCAAAAAATTGCCAATATTTCGGCGATAATGTCATCGTTTGTATTTGCATCTCAAACAGCATTGGATGCAGCAGATCCAAATAGTATTTATCAACGCGTAGCGGCACTTGATACGCCAATCTATCAAAGCGTTGTAGTTGGCGACGGTATCGACAATAAAGAAGATACGGTGATACCAGCGTATGTTTCTGCAAGTGTAAACCCGAATGCTGGCACGGTGCCTTCGGCGCTGCGTATGGGATTAAAACCAGTTACTGAGTCTCAAGCGCCATTGGTTGATGACAACGGCAACCCTGTACCAGGTAAGTTTTTAGTTAAATTTATCTATGGCCACCATGGTTCAATTTTAACGCCAGCACCAGCGGGTGGTGCTACGCCTGAGCAAGCCGGTGCAGCGACTCAAGAAATGCAATTGCAAATGGCATCGTTCCTCGCGTCACGTGGATATGCGCTCCAAATGCAAAACACACAAATTGTTACACCATAATATATAAGCAAATTAGAAAAGCCGCACTTGTATCAAGTGCGGCTTTTTTTTGTATGGTCATATGATAAAGTGGCCACCATGAATCGTAAAAGAGGTTTTTTCATTGGAATATTTATTTGAGTACGGATTATTTTTGGCTAAAGCAGTCACCTTTGTAGCCGCCATTGTGGTAATTATCGCCGTTGGAGTAGGGGCAGCGCATAAACCTAAATCTAAAAAAGGGGAGTTGGAAGTCACAGACTTGTCGAAACAGCTCGACGATGATAAAAATCAGTTTTTAGAAGCAACTTTATCTAAAGATGAGCTAAAACAACATGCTAAAGATTTAAAGCAAAAGGTTAAAGATACGTCCGTTAAAGCAAAAACATTTGTAATTGACTTCAAAGGCAGTATCGATGCGCACGAAAGTGATGCGCTGCGCGAAGAAATCTCTGCGATTATTAATATCGCCTCTAAAGATGACCGAGTGCTTGTACGTCTAGAAAGTGGTGGTGGTGTCGTTCATGGTTATGGCTTATGCGCTTCTCAATTACAACGGATTAAACAGGCTGGTTTAAACCTGCATATATGTGTCGACAAGATAGCGGCGAGCGGTGGTTATATGATGGCGTGCATCGGCGATAAAGTTAGTTGTGCACCGTTTGCGATTATCGGCTCGATCGGTGTTATTGCTCAACTGCCTAATTTCAATAAAATTTTGAAAAAAAATGATATTGATTTTGAGCAAATAACTGCCGGTGAATATAAGCGTACAGTAACCATGTTTGGTGAAAACACGGAAAAAGCGAAAGAAAAGTTCAAGCAGGAAATCGAGCAAACACATCATTTGTTTAAGCAGTATGTTTCCCAAGCACGACCTGAACTCGATTTAGAAACCGTTGCTACCGGCGAGCATTGGTTTGGGATTGACGCACTTGACAAAGGACTTGTTGACGAGATAACAACGAGTGATGATGTTTTAATGGAACTCAATAAAACAAATCAGTTATATCTGGTTAAATATCAAACTAAAAAAGGTTTAAGTGATAAAATAGGTCTTGCCATATCTGGCGCTGTTGAATCAGTTTTAATGCGTCTTATCGATAAGAGTAATCATTTATTTAAATAAAACGTGATGATTTCAAAACGGACAACTTAGTCATAAAAAAATCCGATACTATCGTATCGGATTTTTTATGTCGTTTATTCTAGATTATTTTTTATCAAAGTGGATGTCTTCAATTGCATCTGCTGCGTGTTTGTCGTTAAAGACTTGCTCGTTTAGTTCGCCCTCTGATTTTGCAACCACACACGTTACCATACAATCACCGGTTACATTGACTGCAGTTCGCGTCATATCGAGCAAACGATCTACGCCCATTATGATGGCAATGCCTTCCACAGGAAGTCCTACTTGATTAAGCACCATAGCGAGCATAATAAGGCCGACACCGGGGACGCCCGCAGTCCCTACTGATGCGAGGGTAGCCGTCAAAATTACCATGAGATAGTCTGAAAACGAAAGGTCGACTGCAAACACTTGTGCAATAAAGACGGTTGCAACACCTTGCATGATGGCGGTGCCATCCATATTGATGGTTGCACCAAGCGGTACCGTAAACGACGCTACTTTATTATTTGCGCCCAATTTTTTGGTCGCCGTTTCGAGCGTAACAGGCATGGTTGCACTTGAACTTGAAGTACTAAACGCAAATAGTGCGGCGTCTTTCATTTTGCTCAAAAACATTTTCGGATTAAGGCCAGACAACGACTTTAGCAGCGTTGGGTAAACAACTAACGCGTGGATAAATAAAGCCGCTACGACTGTGAAAAAGTAAAAAATAAGCTTTTTAATGAGTGCGATTTCGATATAGCTGAATAATTTCGCCATGAGGCAAAAAACCCCATAAGGTGCTAGGTTCATTAAAATCGTCACTAATTTTAAAATAACTGTGTTCAGGTCATCAAAAACCGCTGCAAGTCGTTTTCCTGATTCACCACTGAGTGCCATTGCGATTCCGAAAAGAAGTGCAAAAACGATAACTTGAAGCATATTTCCCGATGCCATAGCTTCAATCGGATTGGTTGGAAACATATTAATGATAACGTCGACTAATGTGGGTGCTTGTTTGGCATCAAACGATGATGTTGTCGGCATATTAATGCCTTCTCCAGGACTGATAATTAGTGCCAAAGTCATGGCAATAGTAATAGCAATAGCGGTGGTCAATAGATAAAGAGCTATCGATTTGCCACCTAATCGTCCCAGTTTGCTCGGGTCACTTAAGCTACACGTTCCGCAAACCAAGGAGATAAAAACTAATGGTACAACTAACATTTTTAAGCTGGCTACAAAAACTTGACCGCCTATATGGAATAAACCATCAACAAAAAAGTTTTTAAACGAGAGTTCAAAGAAACCTAAGTTTAAGAGAAAATCACCGCTGTCGTTAAAAAGCGCTTTAAATAGCCAGCCGACCGTAATACCGGCAAGCATGCCAATCATAATACGGGTGGTCAGACTCATCGAACTGGATGTTGTCATAATTTATGCTTATATTTATTGTAATTTGATGCATAGCCTACCAGTGAAAATAAAATATTAAAGGAAAAGCGGTAAGTTTTTTGAAAAATGCTATGATTTTTACTTGAATATTAGGTTAAGATAGACACGAAAACTCTAATTATAACAATGCAAGGGAGAAGTACATGCCTTCGATCCGAATACTCTGTATGGTGCTGCTTAGTTTTTTACTAGCGGCTTGTGGCGGTGGCGGTAGTCTAGACACATCCGGTGGCGGTGGTGGTAGTGGCTCGTCTACATATAAACTTGAAGTAATATTGACATCCGGCGACGGCGGTGAAGGAATAGCGACAATCTCAAAAGATGTGCCAGGGCAATTGGAAGCAACACTAACCAAAGACGGTAAAGTGTTTGTAAATCAGCTGGTGTCCTTCACACTTGACCAATTTAATGGTACCACAGTGGGGGTTTTAGACCCTGAAGTTGGTACGTCGCAAACGAATAGTGCAGGTGTTGCTAAAATGACTCTGCGAGCAGGGACTGTTGCGGGTAGCGGTACTGTAACAGCGTCATTCCAGGACCCTGATGGTGAAGCCGTATCCGTATCTCTTGTATTTACCAGTTTAGGTGACGAAGACGGAACTGGTGGTGAACAAGGCACGCTCAAAATGACGTTGTCTGTTGTTGATAAAAACGGCCAACCTTTTACCGATGCAAATCCAATTACAAAAGATAATCCAGGCACTGTGACGGCGACCATTACTGAGGATGATCAACCATTAGCTCAGGGTCTTGTATCATTTGCAACGGCGTTTACAGGTAAAATACTATCTGACACGTCAACTCAATTAATCTCCAATGGTACGGCAAGTATTGAATTAGGTGCTGGTGATTTTAAAGGTGCAGGTAAAGTAACTGCGAGCTTAGATGGTTCTGAACTGCTCTCTCAAGCATTTTTCTTTTCTTCGGGTGATGGCGCGTCGGTAGAAACTGCTGAAGCGACACTTGATGTGAAGCTACTTATCGATTGTAATGATGGGTGGGATGCGAACCGCGATTCGGCAAAATTAGATCCAACTGACCCGACTACAGGGTGTACTGTGGTCAATCGAGATATTTCATCTGATAAATTAGGTACGATATTTGTGTCTGCAAATAATGCAAATACTGGCGACGGGTTTCCTGGTATTTTAGTTGACGTGAACACATCATTAGGCCGTCTGCTGCCTGATTCGGGGAATGCAGTAACAGATAACTTTGGTATTGCATTATTGACACTGCAACCAGGTACTGCAAATGACTCAGGCATAATTACAGCGACAGCGAAAAACGTATCGGCTACGAAAGCGTTTAATGTTGGTGTGGCTGAAATTTCGTTGCAAATCGACAACGGTTTACCAGTTATCGACAATGTAACGCAGCCACTTGCAGCGGGCGCCACGACGGTAATTACAGTAAGTATATTCGATACTGATGGCGTTAGCTTACTACCATTACCACTTGACGTAGAATTGAGTTCTGGCTGTACTGCAGCAGGAAAAGCAGAGCTTGATGCCAAAGTAACGAGTATTAGTGGCATTGCAACGGCGACATACCGTTCTACCGGATGTTTTACTGCTGAAGGTGATACCGTGACGGCAACAGTTAACGGTAAAACCATTCAGACTAATATTCCGCTTTCTTCAGCAGAAGTGGCAGCAATTGAGTTTATGGGGTCAACACAGCCTGTTATTGCTCTTAAAGGAACTGGCGGCGCACAGCGTACTGAATCGTCAGAAATTACCTTTAGACTAAAAGACGAACTCGGTATTCCGTCGAGCCAAGGGCGAATCGACTTTAAACTTAGTTCATATAATGGTGGCATATCATTAAATCCAATGTCAGTGAAAACCAATACCGAAGGCCTTGCGAAAACGACAGTGACAGCGGGTACTATTCCAACGGCAATGCGTGTTCATGCGTGTTTTATTCCGGAAGATAAGATTCCAACGAATGAAGCGGATGACGTAACCTGCTGGAAAGAAATTTATGATGCGTGTCAAGCCGACCCATCAGGTGAAAACTGTCCGACAGGCAATTTATCACTATTAGCGCTAGATGAGCAGATTATATCGGTATCAGACATGTTAACTGTTACATCAGGGTTACCTGATAATGACAGCTTTACACTGGGTGTTGATATTCTAAACCCAGAAGCATTGTTATATAACGGTGAAATCAGTCAAGTAACTGTATATATGGCTGATCATTTTAATAATCCTGTTCCAGATGGCACAAGTGTATACTTGCGTACAGAGGGGGGGACAATTGGTACGCTTGATGGTGGGCAGTTTACGCCACTGCAACAATGTGAAACGATAGATGGTGAATGTAATTTACAATGGCGTAGCCAAAACCCGAAACCGTTTACAGATGCGCGTTGGGGTAGCCAAATTAATTCGATAAACCCAAAAACTGGCGTAATTAATTGTGATCCATTCTTCGGTGCTGCTGCTCCTTGTCAGTTTGGTATTAACAATGCTGCATTTGATGTTGATAATGGTGTTCCGTTGGCTGGGCGAGCAACTATCTTAGCGACTGCAAAAGGTGAGGAAGTCTACATTGACCGCAATGCAAATGGCGTGTTTGATGTTGGTGAATATTACAGCGCGTTTGATTTACCAGAAGCATTTATCGACAATAACGAAAACAATGTTTTTGAAGGGGATGTTGATTGTAGTACCGGCGAAAATTGTTTACCGACCAATACCAATGCTGGTGAATTTGAAGAGTATGTCGACCTAAACTTAGATCAAGAATATACCTTTGCAGATGGTAAATTTAACGGGTTAGTTTGTAGTGAAGCAGCCGAAGCCGCTGGCCGATGTAATAAAGAGCTCATTGATGTTCGACAATCAACAGAAATTATTATGTCAGGTAGTTTTGCTCATGGTCGTGTTATGATCCGTCGCAATAGCCTGGCAGGTCACCCTGCATTGGTGTTTGGTGGATATCCAACAGATGCGCTGCCGGCGAACTGCGAAAGTATCGTATTAAGCGAGCCTGAAAATGGTGATTGGGAATTTACAGGTAACTTCTTTTCTGTTCAATTACTTGAATTAGAACTGTCGGAATTTGCAGATTACTGTGATATTCGTACCGTTGATTTATCGTTTATTTTCATTCATACCAATGACGATGATGATGTGAATACACCGTCGAATTGTGACAGAGAACCAGGACTATATGATGCTGATGAAAGGCGTTGTACGGATACCGAAGATTCACCTAGAGAAATCGGTATTGGTGGCATTGACTTTACAATGCTGTTCTCTGATATCAATAACAACGCGTTACCAAGTGGAACCACGATTCGAGGTATCGTTACAAATGGCGACTCAGGCGCTCAGGATATTAGCGATACATTAACGAATTCAACACAAGTTGGTGCAAGTGCGTACGGATTAACTGTGACACGAGAAGGGACGCCAAATAAAGTAATTGGTGGACATGTACAACTTGAATTTGTAACGCCAAAAGGCAACACGTCAAGATTGACGCTCAATGTTAAAGATGATGGCTAATTGTTAGCATGTTTGAAAAAGCACCGATTTCGGTGCTTTTTTTATATTTGATCAAAATTACTTTGATTTTAAATATCTAAAGCACATGCTGAATTCGGTCACAAAACCTTCTGATTGACGGTTTTTAGCACGAACACACCTTAATTTAGTGTTTTTTTTGCAAATAGTGCTTGTCACGCTGGCAGTTTGTAGATATACCTTTAATAATAGTGCCCTGATTGGGTTAAACATTTAGATACAGCTTTAATGAGTTGAATAGGCAGATATGGGTAAATCGCTTGTCATTGTGGAATCGCCAGCCAAGGCGAAGACGATAAATAAGTATTTAGGTAAAGACTTCATTGTAAAGTCCAGTGTGGGACATATACGTGATCTACCTACATCGGGAAAAGCCAAAACTAAAGGGGCAACTAAAACGCCTGCTGAAGTGAGAAAAATGGCCCCGGATGAAAAAGCAGCATATAAAAAGAAAAAGGACTACGCCAATTTAGTCGCGCGTATGGGGATTGATCCTCAAGGCGGTTGGCAACCAGACTATGAAGTATTGCCTGGCAAAGAAAAAGTTGTCGCAGAACTGCAAAAGTTGGCGAAGTCCGCTGATCAAATATATCTCGCAACGGATTTGGATAGAGAAGGGGAAGCGATAGCTTGGCACCTTGAACAAATTATCGGTGGCGAGCCTGATAAATATAAGCGTGTTGTTTTTAACGAAATCACTAAAAATGCAATTCAGCAAGCCTTTTCTGAACCGGGTGAGTTGAATGTTGACATGGTTAATGCGCAACAAGCACGTCGCTTTTTAGACCGTGTTGTTGGGTTTATGGTTTCACCACTGCTTTGGGCTAAAGTAGCACGTGGGCTTTCCGCTGGACGAGTTCAGTCAGTTGCAGTTAGATTACTTGTTGAAAGAGAACGAGAAATCAAAGCATTTATCCCGGAAGAGTTTTGGGATATTCACGCTGATGTTGCTGCGAATAAAGATAATATTCGTCTTGCAGTGACTAAACATTTAGGCAAAGCGTTTAAACCGGTTAATAAAGAACAAACAGATGTCGCTGTTGGTGAGATTCAAGCAGGTGAATTTGTTGTTTCCGGCACAGAGCAGAAACCAAGCAAAAGCAAACCGAGTGCACCGTTTATCACGTCAACAATGCAACAAGCGGCAAGTACGCGTTTGGGTTATGGCGTCAAAAAGACCATGATGCTCGCTCAGCGCCTCTATGAGGCTGGTTTTATTACCTACATGCGTACTGACTCAACAAATCTGTCAAAAGATGCCGTAGAGAGCTGTAGGGAGTATATCGCTAGCGAGTTTGGTGATAACTATTTGCCCGATTCGCCGATAAGTTACTCGGCGAAGCAAAATGCACAAGAAGCGCATGAGGCAATCCGACCGTCAAATGTGACCATTTTGTCGGGTCACTTGGATGGCGTTGAAGCAGATGCGAAAAAGCTATATGAGTTAATTTGGCGTCAGTTTGTTGCGTGTCAAATGGTTCCTGCACAATATGATTTGACAACTATCACAGTTACCGTCGCTGGTTATGAGCTTAAAGCGAAAGGTCGTGTGCTGAAGTTTGATGGTTGGACACGTGTGCAGCCGTCGGTGAAGAAGAAAAACCAAGACGAACAGGCATTACCACAAGTTGAAGCAGGGCAAGTTTTAAATCTAATTGAGCTTGACCCACAACAGCATTTTACTAAACCGCCAGCACGCTTTAGTGAAGCAAGTTTAGTTAAAGAGTTGGAAAAACGTGGGATTGGTCGACCATCGACTTATGCGTCAATTATTTCAACGATTCAAGACCGCGGTTATGTGCGCGTTGAAAATCGCCGATTTTTCGCTGAGAAGATGGGTGAAATTGTCAATGACCGCCTCGTTGAAAGTTTTACAGACTTGATGAACTTCGACTTCACAGCAAAAATGGAAACACGTTTAGATGATATTGCCGAAGGGAACAGAGAATGGACACATGTACTTGATAAGTTCTACAGCGAGTTCTCATCTGACTTGGATAAGGCGAATGCAGAAGAAAACGACGGTGGCATGCGCACTAACCAAGTCGTAGAGATTGATTTAAGCTGTCCTACTTGTTCGCGCAATATGGGCATTCGTACTGCCTCGACCGGTGTGTTTTTAGGATGTACGGGCTATGCTCTGCCGCCAAAAGAACGTTGTACTCAGACAATGAACTTGGTGTCGGGTGAAGAAGCGGTCTCAGCAGATGCAGAGGACCAAGAGACAGAAGTTTTACGTAATATGAAACGCTGCCCTAAATGCGAAACGGCAATGGATTCTTATTTAATTGATGAAACAAAAAAACTTCACGTATGTGGTAACAATCCTGATTGCACAGGCTATGTTGTTGAGCAAGGTAGCTTTAAGATTAAGGGTTATGATGGCCCTGTCATTGAATGCGATAAATGCCAGTCTGAAATGCAACTTAAATCAGGCCGTTTCGGTAAGTATTTTGGCTGTACTAATGAAGAATGTAAAAATACGCGCAAGTTACTGAAAAATGGCGAAGCTGCTCCGCCTAAAGAAGACCCTGTTCATTTACCGGAGCTGCCTTGTGAAAAGTCAGAAGCCTATTTTGTGCTTAGGGATGGCGCATCAGGTATTTTTATGGCTGCATCTACCTTTCCGAAATCACGTGAAACGAGAGCACCGAAAGTATCTGAATTAAAACGTTTTAGAGACCGTATTTCACCAAAATTTTATTATCTGGCTGATGCTCCTGATAAAGATCCTGATGGCAATGATGCAATCATTCGCTATAGCCGAAAAGCAAAGGAGCAATATGTCATGAGTGAAGTTGAGGGTAAAGCAACCGGTTGGACTGCAAAGATGGTAGACGGTAAATGGGTTGAAGAAGCGAAGAAAACAGCTAAGAAAAAAGCTAAATCTTAATAGCTGTTGTCTTGAGTTAATAAAAAGACCGCCTTGATGGCGGTTTTTTTATTAGTTAATTCAGCAATAAAGCCTGGCTACCATTTTTTCTTGGGAGCGAAAAGTACATCCAAATCGTCTTTTTCTTGTTCTTGTTTCTTTTGTCTGTCTGTTGCGTTGGTTGCTTTCAATTCGGTTGAGATCTGTTTAAGTACCTCTTCAATTTCAACCGCTTTACTATTGATATATTCGTCACGATAATTAAGCGAAGCGATAATTGATTTTGCTTTCTCATAGTATTGCCTTGCAGAACCTATCATGTTCGCACTTTGCGCAGCTCGCCCGCGTTTCAATTGACTATCAATACTCACTTGCACTTGTATTTTTTCCATGCGCTTGTCTTCATTTAAAAAGATCTGTGTATCGACTTTTCCTTTTGAATGTTCTGAGCGAATAATGTTGCGCAATTTTTTTACGCTTTGTACGAGTGCGATTACTTGTTTTTCGTTGTCGGGCAGTGCGACTTTATCGCTATTCGAATCTTTGCTTGATGACGCTTCGAGTCGTTTTGCTGATTCTTCTAAGCGCGTTTTTATTTCTTTGGAATTAGGTGATAGGGTACTCATAACTTGTAGTGCGTCATGAATACGTTTATGTAAAATCGTAAACAATGCTTTTGACATTGGCACATTGGCCGAATTCATCAAAACTTCTTCAGTTTCTTCAATTATTTTCTTTTGTTTTGTCAACTCTTGACGACGCTCAGCTTCTTGTTTTTCTTTATGCTGCTGAATCGCACTCACCCATACACCCACTATTATGAGTGCCACAATCAAGGCGATAATAATGCTAAATGCCATAAAGCGGTCTCTTTGATTTCATTATCGTTCAATAGTACATAATTATAATAACTTAGTGTAGCCTTGATACTGGTAAAGTGTTAATTGCAGAGCACATTTAATCATTTTTACCGATATGTTTCAGCTTGCTTCTCTAAGGTAGGGACAATGTAAACACACTTCCACCAAACTGCCCGCCATTTTCTAGCTTAATATAGCCTGTATGCTCGCCGTTTGTGTGTGCGTGCGCAATGAGATTGGCAAAATAGATGCCTAAACCTGTTCGCCCTTTTGTTAACATTGCAGGGCTCATTGTTTCAAGTGACTTATCAATCATTGCTTTGGGGTATCCGGCACCATCGTCTTGCATTTGAATGCTAAGTCGCTGTTCGTCGATCACTGAGACAGAAATATTTATTTTGCTGTGCGTGTACTTGAGTGCATTGATAAAAATATCATTGAGTAAGTTAAGAATAAGGTCTTTGTCGAGATACCAAGCAAGATCAGCTTCTATCTCGACTGATACGTCAATTTGATTATTACTAATATATAAGTCGTTTTTTGAAATAAGCTCGTCGATTAAATCATCTATAAAAACTTCTTCAATGTGCAGTGGCAAACTATCATTACATTGACGATACATTGCAAGAAGTTGCAATAAGTTTGAATTGACCCGAGCAATTTCGTAATGCAATTTTGCAAACTCTTCCCGCGCCTTAGGGGTTTGCTCTACTTTTTCACTTAACGTATCTAAGGATTGCAGTAGCATGCACAATGAATTTTTCATATCATGCATACTTGCGGCTAGAACGGTCGAAAAGTCGATTTGATGATTATTCATGATATGCCTTTAATTATTGCTTTAACATGGGCGAGTAAAACTTGGCTTTGATTATACCTGTGGTCGGAAGGTGGTAACTTTTGTAATGCACGATGGCATAGCCGATAAATGGTATTGTCATGCGTTGTTGTGGTCGATTCTTTCAGTTGCTTATAATAGCTTTGCAGTAGATTGAGCGCGATATTGGGATTGTCTGGTGAATTGGTCAATGCGGTTTTAAATGCAGCAACCGCTTCCGGGTAACTCTTTTGTTTGTATTTCACCATGCCCTGACGATTGTAATCATCGGACTTTTGCATGTTATTTTGAGTAAATAATTGTGTGTTACTGAGTGCAATTACGTCATTTGCGAGTTCAGCTATCTCGCTGTCTTCGCAGGCTTTAATAATAAAATTAATAAGGTCGACAAGGTAGCTTTGTTGGGGATCAGGCAAATTTTTTGCTCTCAAAAGGTTTTGCTGTAATTCACTTCGATTCTCTTTATTAGCCTTAAAATTACAAAAGCTTTTATGAATCTCTATACAGAGCGCACTTTGCACAGAATTAAACCGCTTATTTAATTCACGGTATGTTGTGTTGTATTCTTTCGCTGCACGGCGGCTTAACGCCGAACCGCTGCAATAATGTATAGTGGAGCAAATAATAAGTTGATTTATATAATCTTCAACTAGGATAAGGCATGAGTGTTTCGCCAGTTGAATCAATTTTTTTGTGCTGTTGAAGGCGAGTTCGTAATCGTGGTAACGTAATGCGAGTTTAGCCTGCATGCGCTGCCTTGGAATCGAATTGGGCGAACGTTCGGCAGCCATTTTAACGGTGCTAAAAGCGCCATCATAATCACCAGTGTTGATGTAACATTCCGCGAGTAAATCAAACGCTTCAAGCGCATTTTTGTTGCGATTAATTATATTCTGGCATACTAAAATTGCATCACTCAGCTTATTCATACCATTGAGACAATTCGCAAAGCCCATCAATGCCCAGTTTAGCTCTTTTTTGGCAATCACTGTTTGATATACACTCGCTGCATCAACATAGCGGGTTTCTTTTAATAGCAATTCAGCTTTAATACGCATGCAGGTTAGTGCAACACGTCGGTTTTGCTGCATGATTTGGTCGCACATGGCAATTGCTTTATTCGGTTTGCCATTATTGACCTCGTGGAATATCGGTTTTAGCTGTAAATTAAGCTCAACCAGTTTATCAATTCGTTGTTTTAAGGTCGTGCGCGTGAAGGGTTTAGCGAGGTAGTCATCCGGACGGTATTCTAGTGCACCCATCACTAAATCCATAGCGGTTTCGCCTGTAATTAATACGAAACTAGTGCCTGCTTTAAGTAGCTTTCTGTGATTGAGTTCTTCAAGTAGCTGTAATCCTGTAAGCCCGTCGCCCAAATTGTAGTCTACTAGTAAAACGTCGTGATACTGCTCACTATAACGTTCAATAGCTGAATCTGCATCAATACACACATCAATCGTATTCGCACCAAAGCTCTCGACCATTTGTTTTAGCGATAATCTAAATTCGGAAAAGTCATCGACGATTAAAAATGTAATTTCTTTGTATTTTTGAAAAACGTTACTCATAAAATGCGATTAGCAAGAACATAGTTTTTAACAAGAACATAGTATTAATTTAGGCGCTTTTTATTAAAAAGGGAATTAATGATTATGGGAGGCTTATCGTTTCATATACCAATTTTGCATAATAAACCAAATATCTCTACTTTTTTGAATTAATACTTGGCATGATTCTGACAAAAGTATATAAATAAAGGTAATAAGAAATTAAATTTACTATTTATGAAATTACAGCAGCTAAAATATATCGTCGAGGTATTGAACCATAACCTTAATGTATCGGCGACCGCAGAAAATCTGTATACATCGCAACCGGGAATTTCGAAGCAAGTAAGAATGCTAGAAGATGAATTGGGCGTGCAAATTTTTGGCCGAAGTGGTAAGCATTTGACGCACGTAACACCTGCCGGAAAAGATATTATTAATATCTCTCGTGAAATTTTAGCTAAAGTTGAAAGTATAAAGGCAGTTGCCAATGAACATACGTTACCGGATCAAGGCAAACTAAATATTGCAACGACACATACGCAAGCTCGCTACGCGTTGCCGAATGTGATTCAAGGTTTTATGCAAAAATATCCTAAGGTATCGTTGCATATGCATCAAGGTACGCCGCAACAAATATCGGATGCTGCAGCACGAGGCGATGCCGATTTTGCGATTGCAACCGAAGCATTGCATTTATACAGCGACTTAGTCATGTTACCTTGCTACCACTGGAATCGCAGTATTGTTGTAGCAAAAGACCATCCATTAGCGCAAAAACAACATAACCTAACGATCGAAGATGTTGCTGCGTTTCCGTTGATTACCTATGTATTTGGCTTTACTGGACGTTCAGAGCTCGACAAAGCGTTTGATAAACATGGTTTAGAGCCGCAAATCGTGTTTACTGCGACCGATGCTGACGTGATTAAAACCTATGTTCGCTTAGGTCTTGGTGTTGGTGTTGTTGCCTCTATGGCAATCGATGAAATGAAAGACAATGATTTGGTTGTTATTGATGCCAGTCACTTATTTGAAGCCAGTACAACCAAGATTGGTTTTAGAAAAGGCACTTTTTTAAGAAGTTATATGTATGATTTTATTGAGCGTTTTGCACCACACTTAGATAAGTCATTAGTTGAAAAAGCGAGCTTATTGCGTAATCAAGATGATGTTGATCATCTATGTCGTAATATCACCTTACCGGTGAGATAAATATAAAGGCGCATTTAGCGCCTTTTTTTAGCATTCGATAATGTTGACCGCTAAACCGCCGCGTGCGGTTTCTTTATACTTGGTTTTCATATCGTTACCTGTATCCCACATCGTCTTTATGACTTTATCGAGAGACACTTTTTGCTCACCAGAACCACGCATCGCGAGTCGTGAGGCATTAATTGCTTTTACTGCACCCATTGCGTTACGTTCGATACACGGAACTTGCACCAGCCCGCCTACTGGATCACACGTTAAACCGAGGTTGTGTTCCATACCAATTTCAGCGGCGTTCTCAACATGAACAACATTGCCGCCCATAATTTCAGTGATCGCACCTGCCGCCATTGAGCAGGCAACGCCGACTTCGCCTTGGCAGCCAACTTCAGCACCAGAAATTGAGGCATTCTTTTTGTATAGGATACCAATTGCAGCTGCAGTGAGTAAGTAGCGAGTGGCAATTTCGGCGTCGACTTCTTTAACAAAGGTATGGTAGTACATTAACACTGCAGGTAAGATCCCGGCGGCACCATTTGTCGGCGCTGTAACAACGCGTCCGCCTGCAGCATTTTCTTCATTAACCGCTAACGCAAACAAATCAACCCAATCCATTGCGCGTAATGGATCGTTGTTATTCTCGACATTGAGCTGGCGATGTAAACTTGGGGCGCGTCGTTTAACTTTTAAACCACCTGGTAAAATGCCTTCAGTACGCATGCCGCGCTCAATACACGCTTTCATAACCAGCCAGATGTTGTAAAGCTCATCTTTTATTTCTTGTTCTGGCTTTAGTGTGATCTCATTGGCCATCATAAGCGCGGGTACACTTAACCCGTTTTCTTTACATAATGCGAGCAATTCTTCTGCATTATCAAATAGGTAAGGAGCGGGGTTTTGTTCTCTTACATCAAGTGCTGCTTGCTTTTGCTCGTCAAATTCTTCTTCGGTTACGATGAAACCACCGCCAATGGAATAATATACCTGGCTGGCGATGAGCTTGTCGTTTTTATAAGCTTTAATTTCCATCGCATTTGAATGTTTTGGTAAGGTTTTACGACGGTGGAAAACGATGGCGCCTTTGCGACAAAATTGGGCTGGGTGAGTTTGGTCTAAATATATAACTTCTTCTTGATCAATTTTATCCAAAATTGATGGCACTTGATCGGCGTCGATTGTTTCAGGGTCATAACCCGCAAGGCCTAAAATAACAGCTTTTCCTGAGCCGTGACCGATACCGGTTTGGCCAAGTGATCCAAATAATTCAACAATCACTTTGTCTACTTGCTCAAATAGATTTTCTTCTTGTAACTTTTTTACGAAGAGACGAGAAGCACGCATAGGGCCAACAGTATGTGACGATGATGGACCAATGCCGATACTGAACATATCGAAAGCACTTATCATAATAATTTCTCTATTCTGGTTTCAATGAACGGTCGTTAATCATAACGCTAAATTATATGTTTGTTAATGTTTATTACTATTATTAATGCTTATGCAATTAATTAACATGTTTAATCAAATTGAGGATCAGTTGTGCGGTTGCTCCCCACAACACACCGTGATCTGTTTTAAATCCTTTTAGAGTATAGTGATTAAATTGACGTTTGAAATGAATACTCTGCCAATTACTTTCTTGCTGAAGTTGGGAAAACGGGAGTAAAAATGTGGTCGCGACTTCATCTTCTGATAGTGAAAGAGAATACGGTGAGTCAATTTTGGCTATAAATGGCTTTATCTGAAACCCAGTTAGCGTCCAATAATCGCTCATTTCTCCTAATAGGGAAATACGACTTGCATCAATGCCTAATTCTTCATGGCATTCTCGTAGCGCTGTATCAAGCAAACATCGGTCGCTCTCGTCTTTTTTACCGCCGGGAAAACAAATTTGTCCCGGGTGATGTTTTAAGTAGTTAGGCCGTTTGCACAGTAAAATATGTAACTCTCCTTGCACCTCGCACAAAGGCAGTAGTACAGCACTTTTTCTTGCGTCGTTTTGATAGCCAATGTCATCTTGCGGCAATAGTAATTGATATCGACTGAAAAAGTGCTCAAAGGTCATAATAACTCCGGCAATATTTTATTAACTTTATCAAGCGTTTCTTGAAACTCTAACTCACATTTAGAGTCAGCGACAATGCCGCCACCGGCCCAGCAGTAAATTGAGTTATCTTCTGTAATTAGGGTGCGAATCGTGATGCTTGAATCCATATTACCACATGCAGACAAGTAGCCGATCGAACCGCAGTAAATACTGCGCCTGTGCGGTTCCAACTCATCAATAATTTCCATTGCTCTTATTTTTGGAGCGCCAGTGATTGATCCCCCAGGAAACGCAGCTTCGAGTTGGTCAACCGCTGACTTATTATCAGCAAGCGTTGAACGTACCGTGCTGACTAAATGGTGAACTGCGCTAAAACTTTCGATATCAAATAATTTAGGTACTTCGACGGAACCGGGTTTGGCCACTTTACCAAGGTCATTGCGCAGTAAGTCAACGATCATAACATTCTCTGCATGATCTTTTTCTGAACGGGCTAGCGCGCTCGCATTTGCTTGATCTTTTATTGGGTCTGATGAGCGCGGCAGTGTGCCTTTGATTGGTTTTGTTTCAACCTGAGCGTCCGTCACTTTAATAAAGCGCTCTGGTGAGAGCGACAGAATTTGATGCTTACCGCAGTTATAGTAGGCAGAAAATGGCGCATTATTCGCGTTTCGTAATTTTAAATACGCATAGTATGGATGGCCTTTATAATGCGCTTGAAATCGCTGGGCAAGGTTTATTTGATAGCAATCACCTTCAACAAGGTAGTGCTGGATTTTATTAAAGCGAAATTGATAGCTCGCCTCATCCATATTTGAGTGCCAACTTGACGAGAGGGCAAACGGAGCAAGTGACGGTTCTACATCTATAAAGTTTAAAAAGAGCGCGAGCCTATCGCATTGAGGCTGTGCGATATAGAACCACGTATCCGCAATCTTGTCATAGATTAACGCATCTACGTATATCCCTACCACCATTTCAGGGAATGTTATGTCGGCGTGAGCGATAGTTGGTAAGTTTTCGATTGCTCTACCCAAATCGTAACTAAACGCACCTAAGATGCCACCAGAGAAAGGTAATTCATGGGGCGCTGGCGCCGAACTTAACTCATTTAGGGCGCTTTTAATTGCAACAAATGGGCCGTCGGGATGTGGTTTACCGTCAACGAAGGTTTGTTTGTTTTTCACTTCAATGGTGGTTTTAGGTAACGCCGAGATGATATCAAATCGTGCATTCTCGTGAGCCGAGTTGGTGGAATCGAGCAATATGGCATGATCAAGATGGACCAGGTGCTCAAATATTTCTGAACTGGCGCGCTTAATATTAAGCTTTTTGCATATTAATTGTTCATTTATCATTAACTTTTACTACTAGGCTAGTCGCAATCGAACAAGGAGGTTATTATAATGGCAATAATAAACCAAAGGCGATGATAATTGCATGTTATTTGCAAATCATATTGCCACTCGAACCGTAAACATTTGCCACCGTCACGGCAATAGTAAGGATGTACTATGAGCACTATCCGTCAGCAAGACTTTATCGACAGCATCGAAGATGCACTTCAATACATTTCGTTTTATCATCCACTGGACTTTGTACAAGCACTTGAAAAAGCCTACCACAAAGAGCAAAGCAGCGCGGCAAAAGATGCCATTGCACAAATTTTAATTAACTCACGTATGTCGGCTGAAGGTAAACGTCCACTTTGTCAAGATACAGGTATCGTGACGTGTTTTGTTAAAGTTGGTATGGATGTTAAGTGGGATAAAACTGATTTAACCGTGCAGCAAATGGTTGATGAAGGCACTCGCCGCGCCTATAACAGCTCAGACAACCCACTGCGTGCGTCAATTGTTGCAGATCCGGCAGGCAGTCGTAAAAATACAAAAGATAACACGCCGTCTGTTGTTCATATCGATATGGTGCCAGGCGCTGAAGTTGAGGTGATGATCGCGGCAAAAGGCGGCGGCTCAGAAAATAAAACGAAAATGGTCATGCTTAATCCATCAGATGATGTGGCGGCGTGGGTTGAGAAAACGTTACCAACCATGGGGGCGGGCTGGTGTCCACCAGGTATGCTCGGTATAGGTATTGGCGGTACGGCTGAAAAAGCAGCTGTACTTGCAAAAGAGTCGTTGATGGATCCGGTTGATATTCATGAGTTAATTGAACGCGGTGCGGAAACGGCAGAAGAAAAATTACGCCTTGATATTTTTGAACGTGCAAACAAGTTAGGCATCGGCGCACAAGGTTTAGGTGGTTTAACCACGGTTGTTGATATCAAGATTAAAACGGCGCCAACACATGCCGCATCAAAACCAGTAGTGATGATCCCAAACTGCGCAGCAACTCGTCATGTACACTTTACGCTTGATGGTTCAGGGCCTGCAGACTTGAAAGCGCCGAAACTAGAAGATTGGCCAGAGCTTACGTTTGAAGTGGGTGAAGACACTCGCCGTGTAAATTTAGATACATTAACTAAAGAAGACACGCAAGAGTGGAAAATGGGCGAGACCGTATTGTTATCGGGTAAAATCTTAACAGGCCGTGATGCTGCGCATAAACGACTACAAGATATGATTTTGTCGGGTGAAGGCTTGCCAGAAGGGGTCGATTTTGACAATAAATTTATTTATTACGTGGGTCCTGTTGATGCGGTTGGTGATGAAGCAGTAGGTCCAGCTGGCCCGACAACAGCAACACGTATGGATAAATTTACAGATCTGATGCTTGAGAACACAGGCATTGTTGGCATGATTGGTAAAGCCGAGCGAGGACCTGCGACTGTAGAGTCAATCAAACAAAATAAATCTATTTATTTAATGGCTGTTGGCGGCGCGGCATATTTAGTCTCTAAAGCAATTAAAAAGGCACGTGTTGTTGCATTTGAAGACCTAGGAATGGAAGCTATTTATGAGTTTGAAGTGGAAGACATGCCTGTCACTGTCGCCGTAGATAGCGAAGGTAATAATGCGCACACCGCAGGACCTGCAATCTGGAAAGCGAAAATTGAAGAACTCGATGCAAAATTGAGCAGTTAGTGATATAACATACTGATAAAAAAGAGCGCAATGCGCTCTTTTTTAATAATTATTTGGCAATGAATGAGCTGTAGAAAATAAAATTATTTAACGATGAGAATAACCATGCTTAAAAAACGACTGTTTGGTGCCATGTTGGCAACCTGTGCGCTGAGTGTTAGCGCGCAATCGGCGTTGACCGTAGAAAAACTAAATAGCTTAGATAAAGTGCACAGCGTTGCGCTATCAAATAATGGCGAATACCTTGTTTACGGCGTTAAAACGCCCAACCGAAGTGATTTATTTTTACAACGTACGACGACCGGTAAAGTGTCGCAATTAACATCACACCCATCTTATGAATCGTCAGTCATATGGACGAAAGATAGTCAGTCGGTCTATTTTTTAGCGAATCGAAATGGTTCATCACAGATTTGGAAAATCAATATAAACGGCGGTGAAGCAATTCAAGTAACTGACTTTCCGCTCGATGTTACAGGTTTTAAGCTATCGCCTGATGGTAAAAAGTTTGCTGTGGCATTTGAAGTACTCGCTCATTGCGAAACATTAGCGTGTTCAGTTAAAGAAATTGAAAAGTTAAAACGCGTGCCACACTCGGCGCAAGTATATAACCAATTACCTGTGCGCCATTGGGACACTTGGGAAGATGGCCTGCGCAGTCACATTTTTATTGCCGATATTACAGATAAACACATTACGACTGCAAAAGATATTACGCCGAAATGGGATACCGATATTCCTGCGAAACCGTTTGCCGGTATGGAAGAAGTGACCTTTACACCTGATAGTTTAAACATTGTTTTCTCTGCAAAAGCGCCATCCTCGGATCAGGCGTGGACAACCAATTATGATTTGTTCCAAGTGTCTATCGAAGGCGGTGAAATCAAAAATTTAACGCCAAACAATAAAGCATGGGATGCGCATCCTACATTTAGCCCTGATGGACGTTATTTAGCCTATGTGGCAATGAAACGCCCAGGCTTTGAAGCAGACCGCTTCGGCCTCATGCTAAAAGATTTGCGCAGTGGTGATGTCAAAGAAGTAGCGCCACTTTGGGATCGCAGTGTATCAAGCTTCACATTTAGTGAAAACAGCCGTGCACTCTATGTCACAGCGCAAGATGTAGGTCAAAAAAGTATTTTCGAGATAAGTACGAATTTTGGCGATGTTCGCACCGTTTATTCAGATGGTATTGCAGGTGACGTACAGCTCAGTGGCAATGAAATATATTTTACGCGCCATGCGTTAAATTCGCCTAAGCAAATTTATAAAATTAATAAAGACGGTTCAGAGTTAACCCAATTGACTCAGTTAAACAAAGAACAGTTAAAAGATGTTCAGTTCGGCGATTTTGAGCAATTTAAATTTAATGGATGGAATAATGAAACCGTTCATGGTTATCTCGTCAAACCATGGAATTTTAAAGCCGGTCAAAGTTACCCAATCGCATTTTTAGTGCATGGTGGTCCGCAAGGTTCCTTTGGCAATATGTTCCACTATCGTTGGAACGCGCAGCTTTGGGCAGCCCAAGGTTACGGTGTTGTTATGGTCGACTTTCATGGTTCGACCGGTTACGGACAAGCATTTACCGATTCAATCTCGCGTGATTGGGGCGGTAAGCCGCTTGAAGATTTACAAAAAGGTCTTCAATACGTAACGAACACATATAAGTGGCTTGACGGTAGCAATGCCTGTGCGCTCGGCGCATCCTACGGTGGCTATATGATGAATTGGATCGCAGGTAATTGGCCAACAGGCTTTAAGTGCTTAGTGAACCATGCGGGTTTATACGATATGCCGAGTTTTTATCAAAGTACCGAAGAGTTATGGTTCCCTGAATATGAAATGGGTGGACCAATATGGAACAAAAGTGAAGACTATCAAAAGTTTAACCCAGCTAACTTTGCTGAGAATTGGAAAACGCCAATGTTGGTTATTCACGGCTTAAAAGACTATCGCGTTCCCTATGCACAAGGGCTCGGTGCCTATACGAATCTGCAGCGTAAGGGGATTGATTCTAAGCTTGTCATCTATCCGGATGAAAACCATTGGATTTTGAAAAAAGAGAATCTAGTTCATTGGTACAGTGAAGTATTTGATTGGATGAAGCGCTATACCCAAGACTAAGCGCAATTCTGCGAAACCTTATCTTGATACGGCGAACTATTGAGCTCGTCGTATCGATTTTTTCTTGCCATATTTACCAAACACAGACAAATTTTATTACTTTTCATCCGCTGTCTGCATTTCTTTCCACTTCCATTTTACGTAAACGTAAACCGATAAGCTAATTTATATGAAATAGTTAGTATAATTTTTCGTTTAAATGTTCTATTTGGGTTAATTTATCCTCATTTTGGTGTTATTTGGTTTGATTATTGTTTATATTTTGTTTTGTTTGTCTTGTTCATCTAAAACGGTGGTTTTGCGCGTATGATAATGATAGAGTTTGTCGAAATTAAAAAATGCGCTACACATTTGTTTGGAGAGAGACCGTGTCAGTTTTTGATCAAGTTGAATTTGATAACCACGAAAACGTCGTTTTTTGTGCAGATAAAGAAACCGGCTTGAAAGCGATTATCGCTGTTCATAGCACTAAATTAGGACCAGCAGTTGGCGGTTGTCGCTTATGGCAATATGATAATAACCAAGATGCCATCTACGATGTATTGCGCTTATCTAAAGGCATGACCTACAAAAACGCAGTTGCACGTTTACCATTTGGTGGTGGTAAATCGGTGATCATCGGTGATGCAAAAGAAATTAAATCAGAAGCGTTGTTTAAAGCATTTGGTCGTCACTTAGAGCGCTTAGGTGGTGCATACTACTCGGCTGAAGACGTTAACATTACCTGTGATGATGTTGCGATTATGAATACTGAAACCGATTATGTGCTGGGCCTTGAAGGAAAGAGTGGTAATCCATCACCGTTTACTGCACTTGGTACATTCTTAGGAATTAAAGCTGCATATCAACACAAGCATGGTCATCAAGACTTAGCTGGTGTGAAAGTTGCAGTGCAAGGCTTAGGTGCGGTGGCATACTCGTTATGTAAACACCTACATGAAGCGGGCGCTGAACTGTTTGTTACTGATATCAATACAGCGTCAGTTGAACGCGTAGTGAATGATTTCAATGCGATTGCGGTCGGTATTGATGATATTTATGACCTTGATGTTGATGTATATGCCCCGTGTGCGCTTGGTGCAACGGTTAATGATGAGACCATTGCACGTTTGAAAGCGAGTATTATCGCAGGTTGTGCAAATAACCAGTTGGCAGAGTCACGCCACGGTGAAATTGTCCGCGAGAAAGGCATTCTTTATGCGCCTGATTACGTAATTAATGCTGGTGGTATTATTAACGTATACTATGAAACAGCTGAGGGTGGTTACAATGAAGCCGCAGCAACTAAGCATGTTGAAGGGATTTTTGATACCTTGACTGAAATCTTTAAGCGCTCAGAATCAGAACAAAAATCAACTCATTTAATTGCCGATGAATTGGCACAAGAAATTATCGAAAACGGTCTTTAATGGCATTCGTCTAGATAATTGCATAATATTAAAAGGTCTGCACTTAGCAGACCTTTTTTGTATTTAAAGCTTAGAAACAGTGGTGTAATGAAACAACTTGATATTAATACGTGGGCACGAAAAGAGCATTTTGATTTTTATAATGAATTTAGTGATCCCTATTTTAACGTCTGTGTACGCATAAATGTTAAACCTGTGTTTGAGTATGCAAAACGCAGTAAAACATCGTTTTACCAATGCTATTTATTTGCGGCAATGAAAGCGGTCAATGGCTATCAACCGATGCGTTTACGTATCAAAGATGAGTGTGTGTTCGATGTGCCAAATATTGAGTTGAGCACGGTTCAAATTGCGCCAGATGATAGCTTTCGCATTGCGTATTTGCCATTTAGTGATTCGTTATCTGAGTATAGCGAGTTATGTGATGCTGCATTTGAAAGCGCGCTGTCACAAAACTTTTTTTCAACGCAATTTGTAGAAAATGAGGGGCGCATCAACTGCGTTTATGTTTCAGTGTTACCTTGGCTTGATTTTTCTAGCTTTAGTCATGCATCGCATCATGGAGTAAATGACGGCATTCCTAAATTAGTGTTTGGCAAATATGATGCTGATACAGGCACGATGCCGCTATCTATTGAAGTTCATCATGCCTTGATGGATGGACTCCATGTGGCGCGTTTTGTTGACGAGCTTCAAACACAATGTGGTAAGTTTTAAAACCAATTATTTTGCGCGATTGGCATAAACAGTACATCACTTTTCGTCGTCATTTTATGTCAACGCGTTTACTGGCTTTCAAATATTGTATTTTGTAACCTGAAAATTTAGGTAATTGCCAGCGGTTAGGCGCGTCTTTTCGCTGTCCTTCGAGGTAATGTAAAACCACTTTTTTGGCACGAATAAAGTACTCACAGCGTAATTTTTGTTGAGGCAACTGGATAGTGAGGGGGTAATTTTCTGCGAACTGAGCTAATTCATCGTCGGGGGTGCCAACGTAATAAAAATCGGTATCATCAAAAAGCTGTATATCCTCAAACTCGCATAACTCAAGGTCACAAATAAGTTGAGTTAAATGCAGCTCTGGTTCTCTGATAGTTAAATCGGTTTGATTCACTTCGTTAAATAAGCTGTATGTCGCAAATTGGTGTTGTAGTTTGTTGTATAGCTCTGGGAAAATTAGCTGCGCTTTTATTGCCATGACAAGTGCTTGATTTAAATCATCTGCTGTTAACGTGTTAATCTGCGTCGATAAAGAAATTCCCGCATACTGCATTTGGTATTCACCTAACAATTGTTCGTCTTTTAGGATCACATTTGTCAGCGTTCTTGTTGCGATATTGGTTTGCAATAGCTGCGATAGATTCAGCGGAGCGGCAACCGTTGCGAGTGTTTTAGCATCTTTAATACCGCGCCCGGCAAGCGTGTGTGTTTTTAACACAAAAATGGCGTCAACATCGTCTGAAACGCGAGAGTCTTTACTTAAGACGACTTCATCGTAACCGTTACCAAAACTACCCCGGCGATTTTGTTTATTAATATAAACTTGGCTCGGCAGTTGATTGACTAATGCAGCTATGAGGGCTGAGTAATCATAATTGGCAAACTGTTTGATGTTGGGCAACTGTTGTTGGTCGCGCAAATTGCTGCTAAATTGTAGTGCTTCATTCAAGGCGTTTGGTTCAGTTGTTACAATTTCACTTAATTGACCGCGAAGTGTGGCAATTGCCAGTTCAATATCACAGCGATGCTTTACTATTTTTTCTAATTCTGTTTGCGTTTCAATTGATTGGTCTACGGTGTAGACTTTTGCTGGCACTGCAACGATAGAAACGAGGTCGATAATCGCTTGTTTCGTGGCACTGGATGTATCGCAATTAACTAAATGAGCAAGTGGTGCATCAAGTGGCAATGCGTAAAGAGACTTGCCGTATTCGGTTGCTCTATGTTGCTCATCAATGGCGCAAATGGATTTCAGTGTCTCGATTGCTTTTTTTAATGCGCTCTCTGGCAAGCGCTCGATAAACTCAAGCTCCGAGATATTGAAATCTGACGCGGCACACGCAAGTACCATTTCAATTAAATTTTCGCGCTGTGTTTCAGGAGGGGTGTGTGTTATGAGTGGGGCAGTTTCACCATACAGAGCAATACACAAACCGGGTTTGACACGGCCTGCACGACCGCGACGTTGCAATTTTGAATCGTTTGAAATGGCGCTCAGCGCGAGCACACTGCGACCGTTTCTTAAATGGGTTCGGCGTTCAAGACCCGAATCAATGACGCAATCTATGCCCGGGATAGTCAACGACGTTTCGGCAACATTGGTCGCAAGCACAATACGACGTCGATTTGCGATATTAAGCGCAGCACTTTGTTGTGTAATCGTACTGCCACCGTGAAGCTGCACCACTTCGCAGTCGAGTTCTTTAAGTTGGCTAGCGGCCTGCTGAATTTCTCCCTTGCCCGGTAAAAAAACGAGAATATCGTCATTACACGCGGCTAAGGCGTATTCACAGGCTTGTTGTACGCGATCACTCAAGTTTTCTTTTGATGGCATGTCGCGTTTATTACTTGCGATGTATTTACACGCGACATCAAATTGCTTACCGGCTGCTGTGAGTAATTCACACTCCAAGTAATTTGCAATCGCACTTGCGTGCAATGTCGCCGACGTAATGACGATACGATGCGAGTTACTTTGTTTGAGCATCGCCAGTAGCAAATCTGTATCCCAACGTCGTTCATGAAATTCATCAATTATGACCACATCGAACGCGTTTAAGTTATCTTCCATAAACCAGCGCAGTGCAACACCTGGCGTTGCAAATACAATTTTTGTTAGATCTGATGTATGGTTTTCAAAACGAATACTGTAGCCAACCTCTTGCCCTAATTCACATTCGACTTGTGCGGCAACGTAGTGGGCAAGGCTGACACAGGCAATACGGCGAGGTTCGATGACCAGGACGCGACCTGCGTGTTTGCACCAAAGCGGCAGCTGGGTTGATTTTCCGGTTCCAGTGGCTGCGCTTACCAACACGTGGTTGGATTTTACTGCTTCTAGAAAATTGGCTTTTATTGAGTCTATTGGTAATTGCATATGGGGGCGGGTGGCTACTATTTTCTGTCGCTAGAATAGCAAAATTTGCTCTATTTGAATATTGTCATAATTCGATATAATACATCACTATAAATTGACAACTGATAGATAGAGTATCACTTGAAAAAAATTGCGATTCTTGTATCACCTTTAGCGAAAGGTGCTTATTTTAATGATGTGGTTGATGTTGCGGAAAAAGAACTGCGTTTAGTGAGTCCTCATATTGAAATAGAACACCGACTGATCGGCGAGATGTTATTTTTCTTAGTCAACATAGAAAGTTCGAAGATAATTGATATTACCCGTTTATCTTTTGTGCAGGGCGTGTTTGATATCGAAGGCGAGCTATTTAGACCCATCGCCCTTGAAAACCCGTTTTCATTGCATGCTGACTTTGTATTTGGTTCTAAGTTTAAGGGAAAAACCAATGAACTACTGACTCAGTTTTTAATTAACATCGGCTTGCATTTTGTTGATAAACCAACAAGTGAAATTAAACTACTTGATCCCATGTGTGGGCGCGGTACAACGCTTATGTGGGCGATGCGTTACGGTATTCGTTCAAAGGGTATAGAACAAGACGTCAAAGCCATTCCCGAAGTCCGTCAAATTATCAAGAAGTGGACCAAAATACACCGTCAAAAACACAGTTTGAAAGAGGGGTTTATTGGCAAAAAAAATAAACAAAACAAGGGGCTGTTTATTGATTTTGTTGCCAATGAAACACAGACTCGAATCATTAATGGTGATGCCCGAGAAGCAAATCAAATCTTAAAAAATGAAAAGTTTCATTTATTAGTTAGTGATATACCTTATGGTGTGCAACATTTCACAACTGAAAATACGCGTAATCCACTTAGTGTACTTGCCGAATGTGCGCCTAGCTGGAGCCAATGTTTACATACAGGCGGCGTATTGGTGCTTGCCTTTAATCGCTATATTCCAAAACGCCAAGCACTTATCGACGTATTTACCCCTCATGAACTCGAAGTGATTGATTTTAGCGCATCGCACCGCATGAGTGAATCAATCGTGCGCGATATTGTCGTGCTTAGAAAAGTGAAGTCAAAGTCCTAAGTCATATTCACGACACTTGAATATAGTGAAGATCCCCCCATGTTTATAATATGAAGTTATAAACATGGGGCGATTTATGCTCGAATTTTTCATGCTACTGACAATGGGCGTTGGCTGCGCAGCTTATTGGTACAGTGACGAACTTAAACGTTTATATTGGCAACGTAAGCTTAACGGCGTCAATCTATCTGACGATGAACGCGCATTTTTAGAACGTGTAATGCCAATTTATCGCAATATGACTGATAGCGATAGATCTCAGTTAGAGCGTCAGGTAGTTTGGTTTTTACATAATATTAGCTTTTTAGGCCGTGATGGTTTGGTGGTTACCGACGTCATGAAATTGGTGATTGCAGCTAATGCGTGTTTGTTGGTATTAAAAAAGCCATGGCCGCTGTTTCCCAATGTAAAACAAGTGTTGTTATACCCGAGTGCATATTACGCATCGGAGCAACGTCGCGATAGTGCTGGTTTAGTGGCATATCATGACGTGGTGCGACAAGGCGAATCATGGCCTGGCGGTACATTAGTGTTATCTTGGCACGATGTTGTGCAAGGGTGTAAGTTACCAGAAGATGGGCACAATTTGGTGTTTCATGAATTTGCACATCAACTCGATCAGCAAACCGGAAGCACAACGGGTACACCCGCGTTGCCAAATAAGTCTATGTATGCCAAATGGGCGCGTGAATTTTCACGTGCGTTTAATATGTTGAAAACAAATATCGCATATGGCATGCCAAATACTATTCACCAGTATGGAGCAACGAATGAGGCGGAGTTTTTTGCCGTAGTGACGGAGACGTTTCTTGAAAAGCCGGATGAGTTAAATCGCTTTGACGCGAGTATTTTTAACTTGCTGTGTGACTATTATGAATTTGATCCACGACAGTGGTATCTTAAATAGACATAAAAAAAGCAGCTGACGCTGCTTTTTAAAAAAACTGTCAGATTAAACAACGCCGCGAGGTAAACGCGTGTCGTGATCTTTTTCAGCAAGCTCTTTAATCCAGTATTCCTCTGCAGTGAAACCTTCACCACTTTGACTCACTACTGTATATTCTTTTTGTTTGCTCACTGACTCAGTCTTAGCCGGCTTAGCTTTCGCCTTTGCTTTTGGTTTTTCAGCTTTTGCTGGTTTTTCTTCAGCAACTGCTGCACCACCTGATGCAAGTTCTTCGGCAAGCGCAGCAAGATCAGCTAAACGCATGTTTTTGCCGCCATCAACACTATACCAACCGCTTTTAGCGACAACTTCAGGTTTTTTACCGTTCGCTGCTTGGTATGCATTTTCAAATGCTGCAAGCACTTCAGTTTTATCAAGTTTACTCATCGTATATCCCGTTTATTGATACGAAGATTTGAAAACAGTAGTTATACCGAATTTCCTACTAATTTTCAATTTTTTAAGATTTTTCTTTATTTTCTGGCTTGAGTTGAGGACAATTTGGCTAAAATAGGCAAGATTTATAGACTATGAAATTAATCGAACTCGTCGCTGAACTCGACAAACTACTTGAGCCAAATAACGTAGGCGATTTCTGCCCAAATGGGTTGCAAGTAGAAGGTAAAAGCGACGTTAAAAAAATAATCACAGGTGTAACCGCAAGCCAAGCCCTTATTGATAGAGCAATAGAACAAGGTGCCGATGCCGTTTTAGTTCACCACGGTTATTTTTGGAAAGGCGAAGCCTACCCAATCACGGGCATGAAGAAGAATCGAATCGCTGCATTAATAAAAAATGATATAAGCTTAATCGCCTATCATTTACCGATTGATGTCCATACTGAATACGGAAATAACGCTCAAATAGCGGCCCTATTTGATATTGATGTTATTGGCCCATTGGATGATGCTGGTATTGTTGTACAGGGGCGTTTTAAGCAACCGATTAGTGCTGAAGAATTAGCAACACGTATTGACTGTACGTTAAAGCGTAAGCCGCTTGTAAGCTCTGTGCGCAATAAACCGATTGAAACAATTGCTTGGTGCACCGGCGGTGGACAAGGTTATATTGATTTAGCGGCAGCGAATGGAATTGACGCGTACCTGACCGGTGAAGCATCAGAACAAACAATTCATTCGTCACGTGAGTTAGGAATTGATTTTTTTGCCGCAGGTCATCATGCAACAGAGCGTTATGGCGTAAAACGAGTTGGTGAGTATTTAGCTGAACAGTTTAACTTAGACGTGGAATTTATTGATATCGATAATCCGGTTTAAATTCGAATAATAAAAAAGAAGGCATGGCCTTCTTTTTTATTTTTTGACAACAATATTTTTTTCTTTGCATGTATTTAGAAAGTGGCGATAGACAGGGTTGTCAACCATTTGCTTTTTCATTGCTAAATACATAGGTCGTGTTAAACCGAGTGCGCCAAGCGGAATAGACTTGATTAAGCCCTGACTTTCGTAGGGTGTGACCAACCAATCGGGCAATGCGGCCACGCCCATGCCTGCGCTCACCAATTGAAATATAAGTAAGCCTTGGTCGACATTTTTCAATGTCCCGTCGAATCGCGCGCCTTGAATAAAATGCTTAAATATATCTTGGCGTTCGCGCGGTATTGGGTATGAAATAATGGTTTCATCTTTTAAATCAAGTGCCGTGACATAGGCTTTTTTTGCCAGTGGGTGATCTGGGCTGACGATAAGCTTTAATTTAAAGTCAAATAAATGCGCATACTCAATTGACTCGGTGTCGCGCACATCAGAGGTTAATACTAAATCCAACTCATCATTTATTAAATCGGGAATTGCGTCATAGCTAAAGCCCCGTTCATAGTCGACTTTAATATCTGGCCAGAAGTTATTGAACTCTTTAATGGTTGGTAATAACCAATGAAAACAAGCATGGCATTCAACACTTAAACGCAGTTGCGATATCGGTTGGTTGAGGCTTTCTTTCAAGCGACATTTTGCCGCTTCGACTTTTGGCAATACCTCGTTGGCAAGTTCAAGCAATAACATACCTTGTGGTGTAAATCGAACAGGGTGCGTTTTTCTTTCGAATAGTTGGCAATCCAATTTGTTTTCAAGGTCTTTTATTTGGTGTGACAACGCGGATTGAGTTAAAAATAATTCTCGCGCTGTGTTGACCAACGAACCGGTATTTTTCAGGGTCGATATCGTTTTTAGGTGTTTTATGTCAATCATCTTTAATTTTACTCATAATTAAGTGTATCTTCGCGAGAGAGGATTCGAATAATATCGTTATAGCGTGTTTATATCAACATCTAGACGTCTAAAATTCGTAATTTTCATAAAAATAATTTATATATTATATATTTTGCGGAAATAAATTGATATTTGGCGTTGTGAAATAATTAAAAATAGGAACAGCTAGGTTGCCTACATTAAATTTATTCAATACTAGTTAAGGTTCGTTTTACGATAGGCAACACTAAAGGCGCCTCATTTAGGTGAGGCACTAGGCGTAGAAAAAGATTATGTTCGGTGATGTTTATTTGTTAGTTTGAGGTAAAAAAGCAATCGCTTTTGATGGTGGCATAGGTTTGGCGATTAAATACCCTTGACCATATTTACAGGTGGTTTTTTGCAGAATTTCGAGCTGCTCTTGTGTTTCTATTCCTTCAGCGACTACTTCTAGTTTCAGTGATTCTGCCAAAGTTAAAATTGCTTCAACCAGAGGTTTACTGTCACCCTCGGCAATGTTATCAATAAAGCTCTTATCTATTTTTAGTATGTGAATAGGCAGTTGGTGTAAATAACCTAGCGCTGAATAGCCGGTACCAAAATCATCTAAGCATAGCTTTACATCCAGCGGTTTTAGCCCTTCGATAATACGCGTCGCTAAATCGAGGTTTTCAATGAGACCGGACTCGGTTATTTCGATGCACAAAATACCTTTGTTAAGCTTATAATCATTGTAAATGCTGTGAATAAAATCAACAAAATCAAGGCTTGAAAAATGGCGTGATGACACATTAACGGTGACTTTAAAATGCTCTGGTAAGTGTGTTTGCCATTTTGCAAGCTGTTTGGCGGCTAAGTGCAATATATGCATATCAAGCGCTAAAATTTGCCCTGTTTCCTCGGCTATAGTGATGAAGTCACCGGGCGAGACAAAGCCGCGCTCTGGATGGTGCCATCGCACCAATGCTTCAAAGGCGACAATGCGTTGGCTATTCAGTGCGAAAATAGGTTGATAGTAAAGCTCAAATTCATCGTTGGCGATGCCATTTTGAATATCGCGTTCAATAAGCGCGGCACCTTTTAGCTTTTCGCGCATTGACTCATTAAAGAATTGCACTTGGCCACGACCTAAAGATTTTGCTTCGTACATTGCAGCGTCAGCGCGCTGCAAAATCTTATAGGCTTCGTCAGTTGCTTTATTGGCAAAGGCAACCCCAGTACTGGTTGACGCCTGCAAAATATGCTCGTCAATAATCAAAGGCTCTTCTAATACTGTTTGGATTCGAGCAATTAGCTCAGCAACGGTATTTTGATCAGATATATTTTCGACTAAAATAGCGAACTCGTCGCCGCCTAAGCGCGCAAAGGTATCCATTTCACGTATACAGGTTTTGATTAAACGACAAATTTCAATTAAAAACTTATCGCCGACTTGATGCCCCAAGGTGTCGTTAATAATTTTAAAGCGGTCAAAATCTAAGTAGAGCAGGGCATGTACTTGCCCTTCGTCTTGCCTTGCAAGTCTTGAGATTGCATGGCTCAAACGATCAATCAGTAATGCGCGATTGGCAAGTCCCGTTAATTCATCATGCAATACTTTGTGCTGTAAACTTTGTCGTGTGAGTGCGCGGTTAAGCGCTAAGCTCAATTGGCGGCTTATATAAGTTAAGATATCTTGATCGTGCTGCGAATACATGACGTTTTCGTCGTAACTTTGTATTACAACAATACCTTGCTTACCTTCGCTCAAATCAAATGGCACCCCGAGCCAGCTTTCGGGAAGCTCGCCTAGAATGTCAAAAGAGCCGCGCTCGCTGTGCGCTTGATATTGTTCTTTTGTCAGTAACAACGAACAATTACTTTTTATTGTAAACACCGATGCAGTTCGCGATACCAGGTCTTTATTAAAGCGTTTATATTTCGTACACGGGACCCCGTGCTCAATAATATACGGGATATCAAAATGCTCATTTTGTTTGTCGTAATAGGCGATAAATAAGTTTTCGGCAGGCAATAATGACGCGACAATCTCATGCAGGCCCGAATAAAAGTTATCCATGTCGACCGATTCGTACGTGAGGTTAGCCATTTGCAATAGGCCTTGCTCTAATTTTTGCGCTTGGTTGAGCTGGGCGACAGTGCTTTTGAGATCATCGAGCGTTTGGCATTGATTAATTTTAGCGCTCAACATCGACGCAACAGTGGTTAAAATTTCAAGGTGGTTTGCGTTAAAATAGTTTTCTTCAGGGTGCTCACAGTCAATGACACCCAAAACTTGATCGTTATATATTAACGGAATACAAATTTCCGACAGCGCAGGATTCGTATCGGCAAAATAGCGGGGGTCTTGTGCTAAGTTTCCGATTATTTCTGCCTGACCGGTCTGATAAACATGGCCTGTAATACCTGTACCAAAATTAATTTTGGTGGTATTTGCTTGGTATTGTAGGTTTTGATATTTGATCCCGGTTGCAGCGACTTGGATCAATGCTTGTTGCGAAGTGTCGGCTAAAAAGATTACGCAATCTACAAAGCCTAAGCGAAATACGACTTCATGTGTCACATAATCGAATAATTCATCGAGTTGGTTTAATTGAATAAGTGATGACGCAAAACGGTTAATAATAGACAGCTGCTCGGCTTTTAGCTCGAGCTGAGCAGCTTGTGCTTGAGATGAGTTGATTTGTACTACTTGGTCGTTTTTCGCCATATCATCTTAATACTTGATACACATTAATATTAATTTAACTTAGTGAACGCCAAGCCACAAATTTTTAGCTCAATTATTTACAAAATATGCATATGTTGCTCATTTAGTGTCAAATGCGTAGGCATTAAGTAGTCGCGATAAAGGTAGCGATACAGTTTGTTCACTTTACCTTTTTTGTCCGTTTGTGGTTTATCCTGTTGCTTAGCGATTAGCGTGTCAACAAATTGTTCGAACTGCTGTTGGTGTTTTGTTGCCAACGAATCGAGCAATTTTGCGTAACCGTCAAAATAGTCGGTACGTAAGAAATACGCGAGTTGTTGATAGGCAGTTAAATCATGCTCTGCTAAATATCGGTTTGCCAAATACGACCATTGATATATTTGTTCACTACCTTTTGAGTAATCGGTAGCAAATATATCGGTTAAGCTCGGCCATTTATCTTTTGCCAGCTCTTTTGCTGTCTTAATGGCGCGGGGATTATTATCACCTTGTGCAATAAGTTCAGCTTGTCCTTCACTCCACCAAACTAAATGACTAGGGAAATGACCAAAGCCACTGTATTTATTAAAACGCCCGTCGAGGTAGTGCATGTACTCGTGGTTTAGATTCCAAACCGAAAAGTCATCTTTCCAAAACGCTTTAAATGAATAAAAAGTCGCTTGATTACCCGGTGCGCTCGGTTTTCCTTCTATGTACATACCACCGTTATTAGTATTAATGTCGAACAACATTTGGCCATGCTGGTTATAACCTGAGTAATGATCAAAAATCACCACACGCAATGACGTATTAAAGTCGTTGGCAACTGCTTTATTTTTTGTCGCTAACAGTTGGTGAAAGTCTGATTCTTGAGAAATTAATTGTGTACATGATTGCGCTAGTTGCTCATTTGTTAAGCCTTGTGCACGTATAAAGAGTGACTCAGAGCAGCGGTGGTTAATTGGCAATGCGGTGTCGATGTCAATGAACTCACATTGATTTGGGAATAACTCGTCGCAGGCTGACTTTCCGCGAAAGCTATTTACAAGATAGCGTTGAGAAAATAAATGCTTAGCCGATTTTTTAGTTGACGCGTTACGCTCAAGTGCTTGCCAAACTTGCTCATCAAGAGCGTTGGCATCTTCCTTTTCGAGTAAAAAATGCGTATAGCCTAATGCCCATAATGCATGCTCTTGTTGCCAGCCTTGATCAGTCGCAACTAAGGCTAACAATTGTTGTTTCATTTCAGCATTAAAATGGGTTAGCAGTGACGTTTTAATTTTTTCATTTCTTCGAGCTTCAAAAGCTAAAAAGCCATATACACGCATCTGTTCCCACGCCATATATTGGCTTGCTTGTGAAGCCGATGGGTCAATGGGTGAAATCACTAAGTTGTGTAAATGTGGCGTAACGTCGATTGCTGTATCGTCATCGTTGAAATAGCGGTATACCAGTACACTGTAGTTTTCAATAAATCGTGCATAGAGATCGGATTCAGATGACGCTGATTGAGCAATTTGCAGCAACTGAGTACTTAGTTGTGATAGTTGATCGTTGGTAAGCTTATCAACATCGCCAAAATAACTGTAACCTCTAAGTGCATAAAGAATTTGGTTAACTTCTGGTGTTAATTTGCCCGCACCTGCCAGGTAGTTCAAACGTGTTTGCAAGGCATCAAACTCAGTGGTGCGCAGATTGCTTTCTTGCCAAAACGTGTTTTGCGTAAAACCAAGTGCATCGAAGCTTTGCGGTGCAGTAACTTGTTGGGTTTGCTCACATGCTGATAACGCGATTACGGCAGCACCGATGAGAGAATATTTTAGGCGATTCATAATAAATCCAGGCTATCTTTTACGTTGTAAATAATTGAGAGAATATCAAGAGTGAATATTGTATACAACTTAGTTGGTGAAATTGCATGGTTTCACTTTACACATCACAGTATGCACAATAAGATCCACCTTATCGTTCACAAGTAAGATAAGCCAATGACAAGTAATCTAACTAGCCTCACCTTAACCCGCCCAGACGACTGGCATATTCACCTACGAGATGGCGAACAGTTAACTGATACAGTTCGCGATGTAAGCCGTTATATGCAACGTGCGATTATCATGCCTAATTTGGTTCCGCCAGCAACATGCACAGAATCGGCATTGAGCTACCGTGACCGTATTATGGCTGCAGGGCCGCAAAATAGTTTTGAGCCTTTAATGGTGTTATATCTAACGAATAACACAACGCCTGAAGAAATTAAAAAAGCGAAAGCGACAGGCAAAATTGTGGCGGCTAAATTGTATCCAGCGGGTGCAACAACCAATTCGGATTCGGGCGTGACGTCGATTGAGGGCATGTACCCAGTATTTGAAGCAATGGCTGAATGCGGTATGTTATTGCTTATTCACGGCGAAGTAACAGATTCAAGTATTGATATTTTTGACCGCGAAAAAGTTTTTATTGAAACTAAACTGAAAAAGATTGTTGCTGATTTCCCACAACTTAAAATTGTACTTGAACACATTACTACCAAAGATGCGGCAGAATTTGTGGCGGCGGCAGGTGACAACGTAGCTGCAACGATTACTGCGCACCATTTATTGTACAACCGCAACCACATGCTTGCCGGTGGTATTCGTCCGCACTATTATTGTTTACCAATTTTAAAACGTAACATTCATCAGCAAGCATTGATTGCAGCAGCGACAAGTGGCAGCAAAAAGTTCTTTTTAGGCACGGATTCTGCGCCGCATCTAAAAGATAAAAAAGAGGCTTCGTGTGGCTGTGCAGGTTCTTACACAGCGCATGCGGCACTTGAATTGTATGCCGAAGCGTTTGAAGAAGCAGGCGCACTTGATAAGCTTGAGGCGTTTGCAAGCTTTAATGGCCCTGATTTTTATGACCTACCGCGCAATACTGATACCGTGACACTGGTTAAAGAGCCATGGACAGTGCCAGACTCGTATCCACTTGGTAATGATGTGGTGGTACCTATTCGCGCAGGCGACACCATTAATTGGCAAGTAAAATAATCCAATAAAAAAACGCTTCATATTGAAGCGTTTTTTTATTTCTATTGCTTAGTTGGTTAAGCTGGTGGCAATTAATACTTGTGCAAAATAATAGGTACTTAAAACAAAAATTTGTGAATAAGGGTGACGTTTTACAAACTTTGCGTAGGCAAGCGCTGAATCCGATAGCATAAATATGATGGCGCCAATAAAGGCAAAATAGGCAAACGGCAATTCAGAGATATGATTAAAGCTGTAGCTGGTGAGCACCATTGCAAATAAAATACCCGCATACGCAACAATGGCAATTTTTAAACGGCCAACTTTAGGTAATAAAATAGCCAGTAAAACGGCGCAGTAAACCAGTAAGCACCCGATCACAAAGAGATTATAACTAAAGCCATAAGGCTGTAAAAAAGCGGTAATATAAAATACATGCGCGATAAAAAAGCTGATTAAGCCGTGTATAAACTTATCACTTTGCAACATCAAAAAAATGTCGCCAAGTAATGAAAAAGCGAGCCCGGCCAAAATTAAGTAATGAACACCTGTAAAATGGTTCGTTTGCCCATACGCTAATACAATAATTAAACTTGTCGTGAGCGGTTTAAAGAAGTAACAGAGGCGATGAATTTTTTTATGGTCGAAGAATATATGGTAACTCGCGCTCAAAAAGATTGCGGCGATCAGAAGTGAGTACATTATTGTTATTATAGTTTAAATTGAATAGCTTATAGCCTAATGCTTTATGCTGACAAGTGCAATAGGACGACAAGGGCGCGGTGCCTTATCGTCCTAATTCTAATTTACTTCGTTAAGTTGTTTCTTGCTTGTCGATCACTTGGATCCAGTCCTTTTCGTCGACCCAGTTGGTTGAGCCATTCGTCAAGGTGCGAATAGGCACAATATATTCGCAACTGAGTTGAGGTTTTACTGACGCAAAAAGTGGTACAAAGCCAAAGCTGTAGGCCGTTTCAATAATTGCGCGTTGGTTTTGTGGATCAATATCGGCGGCTTCATCAATATAAATTGGAATACGGAATTGGCGCTGCTCTTTATCTGATAATAAATAGCGAATAAACAACATACCACACAAGAGTTTTATGGTGATCCGTGTACCGTTTGAACCGGCGGAGTCAATTTTACTGAAGGTATCGGTTTCGCCGGCGCGATTGACAACAACAAAGCGAATATCAAATAAATCGCTCAGGGTGAGGCCCGCTTTTTCAGATGCAAAACTAATAATATGATCTTTTGCTGAGTTGAGCGCTGTTTCATCAAAAGGTGCTGCGCTAAGTAAATCCAGCGTATCGCCGTCGTTTATTTGTGCCGACGTTGAGACAATTTTATCGATACTATCGACTAACTGTTTGCGCGGCAATACCTCAATTTTGAATGATTGTAAGTTTGAAATTTGATGCTGACTAATACCTTTATTGAATATATTCATCTCGCGGCATAAACGGTCAAGATCTTCACGTAACCCTTTGATGGTTGCAGCAACTTCGGTGAGGGCCACGCGCGCTTGGCGTTCCACGGCTTGGTGTTCATTGTCGATGTTGTGCAGCGCATTGATGAGTTTCGAGTACTTTATTTGATCATCGCTTTCATTATCGAACTTGGTAATGCCGCTATTGTAAATGTGCAAATACGTATTGCGTATATTGATGTCGAAGTTGCGAAGTTCGTGGCAATCTTTATTAAAGCCGTGAATGAGATCACTTAGATTGTCAAAATCAATCGTGATTTCAATTGGGTAAGGGGTGATGTCACCGTCGTAAAAATCAAGTGTATGGTCAATACGTTCAGACTTAATTTGGTCGAGTCGCTGACTTTGACGCAAAATCTGATCGCGCTTGGCAGTTAAAATTGCTCGGCGGTCGGCGCTACCTGCTACTGCCAATTGTGCTTGTTGTAAGTGCTCGGTGACTTCTTCTTGCTCCATTTCGAGCTGTTGTTGCAAAGTCCCTTGCGCCTCGACCGAGCTGAACATTGCTTGGTATTCACTCAAGTGCTTAAGCGCATTTTCGCATGCCATCATTTCTTGATATAGCACTTCTTTTTGTTGCTCTTTGCCAGCGAGGTCCTGAGCGACATTGCGCTGCGCTTCAAGCTCTTGCAGAGATTGTGTTACGGCCGCGAGTTTTTGTTCAAGTGATGCTTTGTTCTCGCCACTTTGCATTTCGATATTGGGCAAACTTTTTAGGTTGATTGTAGCACCAGGCACAGTCAACATTTGATTGGTGATGTTTGTACTAAATGCATCTAGGAACGCGCTGAATTTAGCTTCATCATCAATTGTTATTTCACCTTTACCTGTGGTGGCAAATGCCAAAATATCGGGGTTAAGTAACCGCGAAATGTCTTCGACTTCGCGCAGTGATAAATCTTCGCGCATGCGTGTAAACAAGTTAAATTCGAGATTTTTTAGCTGCAACTTAAGGCTCTTTACTTGTTTTGCCGCTTCTTTAATACGGAAGTCGAGCGTCACGATTGATTGCCCTTGCACGCTAGTTAAGGTGTGTGACAGGGCTTCGTATTCGTGCTTGATACGTTTTAAATCGCTATTTAAACTCGCTTCATCAACTAGCTCAAATTCACTCTTCAGCGCATTAAATTGCGTAAACCACGCGTCTATTTGTGTGCGTTTTCGTTCAATTTCTTGCAATTGACTTAAGTACAAGCGCTGCTTGTGGTCAAATTCAGTTTTCTCGCCGTCGAGTGCGTCTAACTGTTCGGCAATCTCGTCCAGTTGTGTGGTTTTATAGTGTTCATAGTCACTGAGTGCGAGGTCGATTTTAGGTGCGTAGGCTGCTAATTTACCATTCAGTACTTTTTTGTTGGCAAGCATGCCTTCAAGGGCATGAATGGCGTCACTGTTTTTTTCTAGTGCGGCTAGTTCGAGACGCGCACGGTGGACTTTATCAAAGGCTCGTTGCCAAATATCGTAAAAATCAACTTTAGCGTTTGACATGTGGCGCTCAAATACTTTGAGCATAAAACGTTTTACATCACTCGCCCCAAGTTTATGTAAGTTTATGATGCGACGGAAAATTTCTTTATAAATCGGAGCGTCATTGGCATGGTTTAGCGGGATCATCTTGAGGTTAAGCTCGCTATCAAACGGTGTTGCACCGCCTGTTAATAACGCGTTTAACTCTTGCGCTTTTAATTCAAATGGCTGGTGGCCTAAATCTGTCAAATGTTTGAATAAGCGGGTGTACTTAATTATTTTATTGTCGTTGCTATAGTGTTCGAGCGCCAATTTACCGTGATAGCAAAAGTACTGATAACCATAGCCGGCGATTTTACCAAGGCCAGCAACACCAATCACGACCGGGCCATGAGGGAGCTCAGCTTCCAATAAAATATAAGATTGGTCTGTGGCAAAATAAAATTTACGCGTTTCATCAAGATCATGTCCGTCCCACTCGGTTAATCTTAAGTCGTTAATAAGTGGAAACTGGAGCGCGTTGATCACCGAGCTTTTACCGGTATTGTTTGGCGCACAAATAGAACTGCTTTTATCTAGTGGGATTACGCACTTTGCGTAGCCAGCCGTATTTAATAGCGCAAGTTTCGTTAAGCCATATAATTGATTCATGCTGGCTCCTCGGCAGTCATTTCTTGAAAGTCGTTTATTTCTAATAAGGCATCAATATAGCGATATGCAGGGGCTTGCAATAAAAACCCTTGCTCAGTGGCTTTGGCGACACCAAGACGCACCATGCGCATAAATACATCTTTACGTAAATCAGAGCCTGAAAAAATTTCGAGTTGATCAAATAAATGTTTGTTATGTTGCACTAATGACTGCATTAGCGATAAATCAATGTCTTGGTCAAACAAGGCATTAATCGGGTCATTGCCTTGGTTAGCGAAATGTTCAATAAGAATATAAATAGTAAGCGCAAAAGAGCGCGAGGTTTTACCCATGCTTGGCGTAGCGTCGTCTGCATATAAATACACAAAGCCGCGCGCATCTTGCACTAATTCATAGCCCAATGCAGCAAATAGCGCGGCGTATTGCTCTATTTGTTGGTCAAGTTGTTGCCACAGTTCGCGGTCTTGTTCGCTGATATGGTAGCCGCTTACAAGTTTTTTATTGATCGCTTTTAATAAAGAGAGTTGCGATAGGTCAATGTGTGTCATGATCAAGGTTGCTCATTTGAATTAATTGCCCCGTGATACGGGTGCAAAATAAACTGGTGTTGATGGTGCGCTAATGTCATCGGTTGTTCAGCTTGTTCAATGTTGATAGCTGGGTCACTCGCGAGCTTTTGATATAAATAAAGCAGTTCGTCGGCTTCAAGTCCGCTGTATTCATCTTCAAGGAACGCAAATAGCGAGCGCGGCGTCGTCTCACTTTGTTTAAAAAAGCAGTGTTTGACTTTGTCGTAGTCAGGCACATGTGGCAGTGCATAACGGTCTATTTCATCTGGGTTTGGTAGGGTGTATTCTGCTTGTTCAAACTCATTGAGTTCGGCCATATAAGCAACCATTTGGTTTGCGTTGCCTAGCGACATTTTTTGCGGTTCTGATTGAAACGCAGGAACAAATTCACCGAGCACTGCATTGACGCCTTGTTTTCTTATTCTACTCAGCACATTGGCAGCTTGACGGGTTAATTGCGTATTGCGACGCAGTTCTTCACGCAGGGGTAATAAAATATCGGCGCTTTTAGTTAAGCTTTTTTGGCCAGTTAAATACATATCCAGAATGCGCGTACGTAATTGCTCCAGCATGCGTTTTTCTTGATTAAACTTACCTGTCGCCATTATGTATTCAATTAACTCGCTGATTTGATGCTCAATTTGTGCAAAACAGGTTTTAAAATGGCCGCCGATATCCACCATGGTCAGCATGGGCTCAATGTATTCGTCAAAGGCTTCAATAACCGCTTTATAACGTTTGGCCAGGCTCATGTGAGTATCATTTGATTTGGCCTGTTCAACTAAGTTAAAAATAGCATTTTGGTTGTGTAAAAACAGTTTGACGATTTTACGTACTCGATCATCCATAATGCGCGCATTGCGCGCTAATTCATATTGATCATCACTGAGGCCTGCATTGTACATTCGTTGACCAACGCGTGTTAGGTCGTCTACCAAAGCCGAAATTTCGCCCATAGCGCCGAGGTTTTCTTCTTGCAATAAATGTTGGCAAAAGTCGGCAATTGCACGATTTATCTCCAGTTGAGAGGATTTGGCCAATGGAATAATAATTTCTAGCTGTAACAATTTATTCACCTCTTTGAATACCTTGTCGGAACTCAAATGCGGCTGTTGTTGTTTGATGATAGTTTGTACATCGAGAAAGCTAAAATCACTTAAATTAAAGCGCTTAACCAGCACTTCTAAAAGAGGCCAGTAATCGTTGATAGCACTGAGTATTCGCTTAGGAGGGATCATAATTATCCACGTTTAATTTATTTATATTCGTACACGACATGTTTATTCAGAATTTAGTTTAAATTTAGCCTAACGATGGTCTAGTTTTAGGTAATTTTAAGTGTTAGACTTCGCGCGCTTTCAAAGCAGGGTGCAACAAGGTTAACTCTTACTAAACAGGTTATTAACAAAATGGTTTCAGGTGTCATACTTGCACTGATTGCGATCGCGTTTGTGCTGATCGTAATAGAAGATATTATCCATGTAAACAAGGCTAAAACAACGTTATTTTTTGGTACATTGTGTTGGATTATTTCTTTTATCTTCCCGCTCCACGGGCAAAGCTCTCAAATTATTCAAAATGAACTCAATCACAACATTTTAGAGATAGCGACCTTATGGTTGTTTTTGATGGCCGCGATGACATTCGTTGCCTATTTAAACTCCAAAGGCTTTATTCAAAACCTAGTTCACCGTGTTATGCCAAGTAAAATTACAGAGCGTAATTTGATGTACTTAGTTGGCGCGTTTGCATTTATTTTCTCTTCAATTTCAGACAATATCACCGCGACCTTGATTTCATTGGCGGTCGTGATGTCACTTAAACTTGAGGCGAAAAAGCGTATCAAGTATGCCACTTTGATTATTTTTGCAGTTAATTCAGGTGGCGTGTCGTTGATTACAGGTGATGTAACCACCTTAATGATTTTCTTAGCAGATAAAGTCACTATTGGTAATTTATTGCTACTCGTTGCGCCTGCGGCGTTATCTGTTTTTGCACTAGCCATGATGCTAAGTATCGGTATGAAGGGGGTACTTACATTTGAGCAAGTCGAGCATCGCCGAATTGAAAAAACCGACATTACCATTGCGGTGATCTTTTTTACGACGGTTATATCTACGTTAATACTCAGCGTGCTTTATAAAGTGCCACCGCTTTTAACCTTTTTATTCGGTTTATCATTTATGTTTTTGGTTGCCCAATTTTTAATGCGCAAAAAAGACGTTAATAAAAAGATTATCGATTATGTTCGAGAAATTGAATATGACACCTTGTTGTTCTTTGTTGGTGTATTGTTGCTTGTTGGCGCGATGAAAGAAGTAGGGGTTTTAGCACAGTTTACTCACTTGTACGAAGTACTGTCGCCTGAATACGCCAATTACATTATGGGTATTTTATCGGCTGCGGTTGATAACGTGCCGCTTACTGCTGCGTTACTTAAAGCTGATATTGTGATGGATACACGTCAGTGGCTAACGTTCACCTATGCGACCGGTGTAGGCGGTTCGATGCTGATTATCGGTTCGGCCGCGGGTATTATTGCGATGAGTAAGATTAAAGAGCTAACGTTTATCAGTTATTTAAAAATGTCGTTCTATTTATTGGTCGCATACACCATAGGGTATGGTAGTTCGTACTTTGTTGGTCAATGGTTTTTAAATTAATGATTGACAGCTAGACGTCTAAACTGTAAATTTCAAAGGCCCTCGACAATGAGGGCTTTTTGTTTGTGATGTTTTAGAAAAACGAACAAACAACAGAAGAGGTGCATTAACCAGGCAGTAGATCGGAGGGCGCGTTACCGACGAGGGTCTATCAGGGGGTTAGATGCCGAGAAGTGTTTGCTCGCGCAGAGTAGTCATTTCGGTTCTTGGGGTTGAATCCTCGGAACTGTCACCCTTTACCTTGTGTAAAGTTGGTGGAGAGCTTCTGGCGGTGACCTTATAAAACTTTTCAAGCTGTCTCTTGCCAAGTTCTCCTTATGTATTATTTAAAGGAGATCCCATGTCTAACTATTCTGTCGCTAAATTTGGCGGTACCAGTGTTGCTGATTTTGATGCAATGTCACGCTGTGCGGCAATTATCAAAAATGATACGCAAGTTCGTGTGGTAGTGGTGAGCGCAAGCTCTGGTGTTACTAATCATTTAGTCGCTTTGTGTGATGACTCATTAACTGAGCAAGCACGTGCTGAACATATTATTGCCGTTGAAACGATTCAGCATAATATCATTGAAAAATTGTCACTCGATGCAGATATCACGCACGGGTTTATGGCCACTCTTGAACAGTTTAAAGTACTCGCAGGTAAGTGCCAATTTAGTGTCGCGGAAAAAGACGAACTCCTTAGTTTTGGCGAGCGTTTATCGTCGTACTTATTTACCCAAGTACTGCGAGGCCAGGGTGTTGCTGCAACACGCTTTGATGTACGTGACGTATTGGCAACAAACGATATTCATGCCAAAGCAGAACCAAATATTGCGAAAACGCGTGACAATGCCAAACAGCACCTTTTACCGCTTTTAAATGAACAAGTTATTGTTACACAGGGTTTTATTGGACGTGGTGACAATAGTTTAACAACGACATTAGGTCGTGGTGGGTCGGATTATAGTGCGGCATTGATTGCAGAAGCGATTGATGCAGATCAAGTACAAATTTGGACTGACGTAGTGGGGATTTTTAGTACTGATCCGCGCCTTTGTCATAAAGCGGCGCCGATTAGCAAACTCAGTTTTGACGAAGCCGCTGAAATGGCGACCTTTGGTGCGAAAGTATTGCACCCAGCAACGATTTTGCCGGCAAGCCGCAGCGGTATACGGGTTTTTGTTGGCTCAAGCCGCGCACCAGAGCAAGGTGGTACCTGGATTGAAAAAGAAAAATCAGCGGTACCAGGAATTCGCGCCGTGACGCAGCGTAAAAATCAATTATTACTGACCGTGAAAAGCCCTGAAATGCTATTGGCGAGTGGCTTTTTAGCGCGCGTTTTTACCATTTTGGCGAAATATAATATTTCGGTTGATTTAGTGACGACCTCTGAAATTAGTGTGGCGGTAACACTTGATAATGCGCCGAATGCATCACGCCCTGAACTTGACCAAGCATGTTTAAATGAGCTGAGTGAGTTTTGTCATGTGAGTGTGGAGAACAAGCTAACGTTGGTAGCGTTGATCGGTTCTGAAATTCAATTGCGCCATCACGAAATTAATCTGATGTCGGTATTATCACAATTCAATATTCGCTTAATTTGCCACGGTGCGAGCAAGCATAACTTGTGTTTTTTAGTTGAGCAAGCTGACTCTGACCAAGTTGTAAAGAGTATTCACCGTCAATTACTCGAATTGAGTAATTAGCTCTTTGATATCAATATAATAAAGTGTAGGCGCTGTTGCGCCTTTAGCTACTACAACCGTCACATCAAAGTCATTAAAGTGGGTGCTGTAGCTGTGTAAATTTGCCAGTTCATCAAATACATTTTTACTTAATAGGCGTGCGATAGGCGTGCAAGTTGCTTTGGCGAGTGCCTCTTTGAGCGTCCAAATACGGTAAAATGTTTGCCATGTGTTGCTGCTTTTTGAGATTAAGCTAATTTCGAATTCATGATAAAAATGGGTTGCAAGTTTAATGAAGGGCCGCGTTTGGTTTTGATGTTCAATATCAAGGCCGATGATGTTGTCGCAGGGAGTGACATACACTGCGACCCAATTATGCGAGTGACTGATGACAACCGAATAGGGAAGTCGCTGCCCTAAATAGAACACCTCGAGTTTTGAGGTATCAAGATTAAAGCGGGTTTCAAGCTCACTCAATGTATACGCGTTATATTGACAGATTAAGTATTTAATTAAATAGCGCGACGCCAAGTATTCTTGCTTTGCTGCCTCTTTTTTTCGCCGTGCAAGAATAGTTGTTTCGTTTTGATGCAATACCTGATTAACGGTGCGCTCATTAATGCATAATGCTTTGCTATTGCTTATGACTAATTGGGTTGGCGTTCCTAATTTGGCTTGTGTAGAATCGACCTTGAGTGCATTTGAAAAATAGGGTGCAACGTGGTGTGAATGCATTTAATTAAAACCAAACTTAAACTGAGCGAACTTATTGTAACTTAGCCAATAAATTATCGCCAATTGCAGTTATTACGTTTGTTTTATGTTTAAATGTGAAAAAAATAATAATGAGTTAGTTGTATGTCTGAAATAAGAGATGGTTTTCAAAGCCGCATTGGCTTTGTATTTGCAGCCGCAGGGGCGGCCGTTGGACTTGGCAACATTTGGGGCTTTCCAACACAGGCGGCCAACCATGGTGGTGGTGCGTTTTTATTAGTTTATTTTATTGTTATATTTTTACTGGCATTGCCTGCGCTATTTACAGAGCTTTATATTGGTCATAGTGCTCAGGCAAACCCGGTAAAAGCGCTGTCACAAGCATGCAGTGAAACAAGTAAAAAGCTCGGTGCATCGGCAGGTTATATTGGCTTGTTTGGCGCGATTATTATGCTGAGCTTTTATAGTATTGTCGCTGGCTGGATGGTGGCTTTTTCACTGGAACCAATTGCCCAGGTATTAGGGCTCGATGATGTTGCTGAATTTTTAAAACAAGACTCGATGTGGCGCAATTTTATATTTACGCCGATTATGCTGATTTTAACTGCCAGCATTATTTTGCAAGGGGTTAAATCAGGCATTGAAGTATGGTCGCGCCGCCTTATGCCGTTACTATTGATATTGTTAGTGGCCTTGATTGCGTATATTGGCACCTTAAAGGGGGCCGATGAAGGGTTTGCTGCGTATTTGATCCCTGACTTAAACAAGGTTCTCGACCCTGAATTGATAATTTCTGCAATGGGGCAAGCGTTCTTTTCATTGTCGCTCGGCGTGGGCTGTATGATGATTTATGGTTCGTATTTAAATCCTAAAGCAAACGTTGCGAAAATGTCGTTTTCGGTTGCAATGCTCGATAGCGGTGTTGCATTTTTAGCAGGTTTACTGATTATCCCGGCCCTATTTGTAGCTCAAAATCAGGGCGTTCAAGTATTGAATGATGGCAATTTAATTGGTGGGCCGCAGCTCATTTTTGCCATATTACCTCAGTTGTTTGAAACCATGGGACAACTTGGGTTATTGATTGGTTTTATCTTTTTTGTATTAATGTCGGTTGCATCGCTCACATCGACTATTTCGTCAACTGAAATTCCGGTGTCGTTTTTAGTCGAAAATCACGGCGCAAGCCGCCGCCAAGCAACGTGGTTTGTAACCTTAATTATATTTTTGGCATCAAGCGCAATTATTTTGAACTTTGATTGGTTATTCGACCTTGTCATTATGGTATTGACTGAATATCAGCTACCGCTGATGGGCCTCTTTTACTTTATTGTGGTGGGCTGGTTGTGGCGAAAAGGTAATGCGCTAGCGTCAAGCACCGGCTTGAAACAACGCTTATTCGCCAACTATATTCGCTTTATTTGCCCATTGTTAATGATTGCTGTATTTGTACACAAAATAATGGGTTAGTAATAAAACAACTAATACAAATCGTGGTATTGGTTAAAAACCAGGTGAGTTAGCTTACCTGGTTTTTTAATGGTTCATTATTTATAAACTGGGCGAGATTAGTAAATGTGGTGGCCACAATCTCAGCGACGGCTTCTTCGGTAAAAAAGCCCTGGTGCCCTGTGATCAACACATTCGGAAAAGTGAGCAAACGTTGAAACACATCGTCTTCAATTATTTGACTACTGCGGTCTTTGAAAAATAGTTCTGACTCTTGTTCATAGACATCTAGTGCTAAATAGGCAATTTTTCGTTGTTTGAGTGCATTGATACAGGCTTGTGTGTCGATGATAGCGCCGCGACTGGTATTAACGACCATCACCGAGTCTTTCATTTGGCTTATCGCTGATTCATTTATTAAATGATGTGTTGCCTCGGTTAAGGGGCAGTGCAGTGCGATGATATCAGATGATTGATACAGTTCACTTAATGACACGTGCTCAGCGAGTTCAGAGTTTACCCCAGGATCATGATAGATAACACGGCATCCAAACCCATTCATTATTTTGACAAACGCCGAACCAATTTTGCCAAGGCCAATTACACCAACTGTTTTTTGATGTAAGTTAAAACCCAATAGTCCGTTGAGATCAAAGTTGTTTTCCTTTACCCGGTTGTATGCTTTATGGGTTTTGCGACTCAAGGTTAAAATGAGTGCCAAACAGTGTTCGGCGACCGCTTCAGGGCTATAAGCGGGGACGCGAGCAACCTGAATACCAAGTTCGTTTGCTTTAGCAACATCAAGGTTATTAAAACCTGCGCAGCGCAGCGCAATAAAGCGCAGCCCATGTTGTTTTAAACTGGTTAATACTTGGGCATTTAAATTATCGTTAACAAAGCAACATACGGCATCAAAACCTGCGACTAAACTGGCCGTGTGTTCACTGAGTGCTTCACTAAAAAAGACCAGCTCAATATGTGACGGGCAGTGTGGTTTAAATGCCTGAATATCGTATTTTTGGGCACTGAAAAAGGCAACTTTAATTTTGCTTGTCATGCAATGGTCTTCTCTATTACGTCGAATAATGCTGAAGGACGCGTGCGGGGCGCGTAACGCTTGACCACATTTCCTTCGCAGTTAACTAAAAATTTAGTGAAATTCCATTTGATTGCGCGGGCACCTTTTAAACCACGGGCGTTGTCTTTCAAAAAATTAAACAGCGGCAATGCAAATGGACCGTTCACTTTTACATTAGCAAAGGGTGGCCAATTTGGGTCCACTTGTAAAGAAATTTCATGTTGCAGCGTTTGTTTTTGTTGATTTAATGGCGAAAACTGCGAACACGGCAAGGCGAGCACCTGAAAAGGGTGATCACAAAAGTGATAGCTGAGATTGCGCAGTTCGTCTATTTGTTCGGCGAGTTCACAGGTATTGTTAACATTTACAACGAGTACGCTTTTATTTTTAAAATGTTCTAGTGAGAGATACTGCCCGTTTTCGAGTGGTAATTTAAAATCGTAAAAAGATTTATTAGGACCTCCTGTCATAAGGACTCCTTCTTATTAATTAGTTGAAATATTTGCGCTAGGCACGATTGTTTTCTGTCAGTATACTGATGATAGTTTTCAGCAGCTTTACCGAAATAGGACAGTTTTATGTCAGTTAATGTGTCATTTATTGGATTAGGGGTAATGGGTTACCCGATGGCCGGCCACCTCCAAAATGCAGGTTTTGCTACCTGTGTATATAACCGAACAACCGAAAAAGCGAAACGTTGGGCAGAGCAATATAAAGGTACGTTTGCCGAAACGCCAAAACAAGCAGCAGAGAATGCGGACTTTGTTTTTTTGTGTGTTGGCAATGATGACGATTTGCGCTCAGTAATGTACGGCGAGCAAGGGGTTTTAGCAGGATGTAAACGCGATGCCATTATTGTTGACCATACCACGACGTCGGCTGAGGTTGCCATTGAGATTGCCGCACGTGCACAAGAACAAGGTAATGCGTTTATTGATGCACCTGTTTCGGGTGGCCAAGCAGGCGCCGAAAATGGTGTACTTACCGTGATGTGTGGTGGCGATGACGCTGCATATGAGAAAGCGAAACCGATTATGGCGGCGTTTTCACAGTTTACCCAGTTGCTTGGCGGTGTAGGCGCTGGACAGCGCTGTAAAATGGTAAATCAAATTTGTATTGCCGGACTTGTACAAGGTCTTGCTGAAGGCCTTCACTTTGCTAAAAAAGCCGGACTTGATGGCGATAAAGTCATTGAAACAATAGCTAAAGGAGCGGCGGGGTCGTGGCAGATGGAAAATCGCCATCAAACCATGTGGCGCGGTGAATATGAATTTGGTTTTGCGGTTGATTGGATGCGAAAAGATCTTGGTATTGCATTGGATGAAGCGCGAAAAAATGGGGCCCGAACACCCGTAACTGCATTGGTTGATCAATTTTATTCAGAAGTACAAGCACTCGGTGGCGGGCGCTATGATACGTCAAGTTTATTAGCGCGCCTTGAAAAATTTGATAACTAGCTGACTGACTGCACTCTTGGAGAGCAACGATGACGAAACCCATTAGTTGTGACTTACATGATTATTTTGAAATTGTGTGCATGCGTAAGAGTGCAATTATAGTGACACTTAAAAATGGTGAACGTATTCACGGGAGTGCAGTTGATATTGTTGTCCTAGAGCGCCAAGAAATATTAAAAGTTAAGTTAGCGAATTCAGTAATAGAATCGGTTTTATTGATAGATATCGCCAAGCTTGAAGCTATAAATAACCCAGTACCTGAACATAATTTTGTGGTTTCAGTTAGTTAGTAAAGAAATAGGTAACTAACATAGTCGGTCAGTTAAGTTGTAAGTCGCCCGAAGGCGACTTTAAGCGCCGTATTATAAATTTTGTGCGTAGTGAAATAACGCTTTCAATAACTTCATTTTATGTTCGTCAGTTTCATGCTGATGCGCTAGATTTTCAAGCGTCATGGTAAATTCATTGGCATCAAGTGATGGACTGTCATCGCCATGAACGAGCTTATTTTGACAGTATTTTTGCCATTTAATGAGTTCTTGTTGTGACAGGCTTTCGGGCCAGTTTCGCGCGCGATAGCGGAATAAAAGTTCAGTATATTTAGCATCATCAAACGTGAGATCTAGCCCTGCTAGTTGAGCGGGGTCGGTACTGCGAATAATGTCAAACTTGGCTTTGTCGCCGCGGCTCGCAAAGCCGTGATAGAGTGAATAATCAGGGTTTGATGGTGCGTCAAATTCGTTGTCAGTTTCAAATACGGCAACGACTTTTTCACGTAACTCAGGGTGCTGTTTTAAAATTGCTAAGTGCTTTAAACATAACTCGCGGTCAATGCCGAGGCGCGCAGCATTCTCAGGTAACAAGGTTTTTGCCGGCGCGAGAATAGGGCATTTATTTATATGGACTTGTTTTAAGCCGATCGGTAGTTCGTCATCTTTTAGGTCAGCTTGTTTGGTGTATAGGCGAGTGCGAATTTCATCAACTGAGAGTTCAATCAGCGGTGATGGATCAAAAGTTAGGTTAAAACAAATAACCGCATTTTTATTTTGATGGTGAAATGCCATTGGCGCTATCCAAGAAGTACAACCTTGGCTTGCCGGTATTCGTGACGATGTATGTACCAGTGGCGTCATATTAAACACATCAATTAGGTCTTTTACCGCTTGCTTATTTTTCAGCTTAAAGAAAAAGTCGTAGAGCTTAGGTTGCTTATCTTTTATCAATTTAGCAAGGGCAATAGTTGCCGTGACATCGCTTAGGGCATCGTGCGCGTTGCCGTGCTCAATGCCATTGGCAACGGTCAGCTCTTCAAGGCGAAAGCTCGGGCTGCCATCCTCTTTTGTTGGCCAGTTGATCCCTTCTGGGCGTAAGGCATACGTTGCACGAACTAAGTCAATAATATCCCAGCGACTGTTACCATTTTGCCACTCGCGCGCATACGGATCATAAAAGTTACGATACAGCGTATAACGGCTCACTTCATCGTCAAACCGAATGCTATTGTAGCCTGCAACACAGGTATTTGACTGTGAAAATTCATGATGGATTTTGGCAATGAAATCAGCTTCAATAAAACCGTGCTTATGGGCATGTTGTGGGGTGATTCCGGTCACTAAGCAGGCCATCGGATGAGGCAAAAAATCAGGCGCCGGTTTACAGAAAATGACTAATGGTTCGCCAATAATATTGAGGTCGTAATCGGTGCGGATCCCGGCAAACTGGCTAGGTCGGTCTTTTTGTGGGTTAGCTCCCCACGTTTCGTAGTCGTGCCAGTAAATTGTAGGCTGCTGTTCGTTATTCATTATTGCCTTTATCTTTTTTTAAGACGCTGATTTTATATATTTATTTAGCTTTTTAGCGCGCTATGTCACATCCAATCCAATCAAACGAGGATGCAAAGCTTGCACATTATCGGCGTATGATAAACCCTTTAGCAAAAGAGGTCGAGCACCTTTGAAACCTCGCCATTGAAATCAAATCATTGCGATTGTATTCGACATATTTAACGCAAAATTGTGTACGTTGACTCGCAGAAAAAATAAGTATTCACGTTTTGTTTATTCTGTAGTGGTCTAAAAAATAAAACTACAGTGGTATAAGTGAATAAATCAAAAATAAACGTAAATGGCACGATACGCTTTACCCTAACGTGGCACGCTATGTAATTTGAATAAATGGCTCGATTATGCAGAGTGAAAAATTAGTTTATTGATATTAAAAGGTAAATTTATAATAAATAATTTACATAGCGAGTCTTACAAGTCTCGAATAAGTAATGGCACGTTATGTAAAACCGTATTTTTGGGTTGTATGAACAAAAAACAGCTGTTAACCTGTTGGTATTATTAAATAAAAAATTATTAGTAGGCTTTCGATGACTGTGGATAACTTCCTTATCCCGAGATACACGCTAATACGCTGTTAGGGCTCAAGGAGAGTTTATTTGAATCGTCTGCTTCTTATTCTTAGTTTGATTATTGTTTCTTTTGACTGTTTCGCTTGTAGCTGCAAGGAACTATCTGCGAAAGAATACTTCAAGAGTGCAAGTAAAGTTATGCACGGTAAAATTATGAAGCTTGAGATAGTGTTCGATGAGGAAAATAGACCATTCCAAAAAATTACACTAGATCATAACTCAATGTTAAAAGGTTCTTTTTCTAAGGTTATTTATTCAGCTCTCGATGGTAATGCCTGCCATGGCATGACATTTATGCTTGGTAAGGAGTATGTAGTCTTTGCTAATGAATCCAATTGGATTACTGGTTTTTGTGGAGGCACTCAAGCAATTTGGCCGAATATGGAGTTTAGCCAAGAATTCCTCAACAAAATTATTAAATTGAGCCCTAATCGGGTAGCCGGAGGTATCTAACCTCCAGCCCCCACACCACCCATCGTGCGGGTCCGCAATGGGCGGTTCACCTCCCGTAATGTATATTGATCCAAATATCTCTTAATGACGCTAAACCTTGTGATGACTAGATAGTCATTGCCTAGCGCAATGTTAATTCCTTTTGTTTTTGAGCTTCGACAAGGCCCCTTGCTGGTGATACCACAGGCTATGGCGAGCCGTTCGCTAACACCCAATTTCATTAAACTGCGTACTTTTGTGCGAGGTTTACGCCATTGCCGCCAGTAGCACATCCTTATTCTACGGCGGATCCAGTGATCTAGTTCCACTGTTAACTGATATGCATTAGCAATCAGATAGTAGTGGCCCCAGCCGCGCAAATATTGAGTGAGTTTATGAATTTGTAGGGTCATTGAGATCCCTCTGTTGCGGTTTGTGAGCTCCCTGACGTTTGCTTTAAATTTCTTTAGCGCCTGTCCGTGGATCTGCACTTGACCGTAGCGGAAGGTAAACCCGAGAAATTTCGAGCCTGATACTGGACCGACCCGACTTTTCGATTCGTTCACTTTGAGCTTTAATCGCTTAGTGATGAACGCAGTAATTTCCCGTTGGATTACGCTTAGTAATTAAATATGACACCCAACCATATTTGATTAGGCGATAATTTAGACTAGGCTTACTTAAAGTTTGTTCCTGTTATGGGTTTTTAATTATGGCAACTGCACGCAGTAAACAAGTCAGCTTGGTTGATACTCCTTATTACCACTGTATTTCACGCTGTGTTCGCCGTGCATTTTTGTGTGGCGAAGATACAGTGACAGGTAAAAGTTATGAACATCGCCGTGAGTGGGTCGAATCCAAGTTATTAGCATTGACAAACGTATTTTGTATTGATGTAGGTGCATATGCAGTGATGAGCAATCACACACATATTGTGTTGCATGTCGATACTAAAAAAGCGAAACGACTCAATGATAAAGCAATTGTCTTGCGTTGGCACAAAGGCTTTAAAGGTACGTTAGTTACCCATAAATTTATACGGGGTGACAAACTTGACTCAGCAGAGCAAGAATCTCTTGAGCTCACAATAAAAGAATACAGGAAACGCCTGTATAGTATTAGTTGGTTTATGCGTACGTTAAATGAAAGTATCGCACGCCAAGCGAATAAGGAAGACGGTTGTACAGGTCGGTTCTGGGAAGGCCGCTTCAAGTCACAGGCACTGCTCGACACGGCAGCGTTGGCAGCTTGCTTAGCCTATGTAGACCTAAACCCAATACGCGCAAAAATGGCAGCAACACCCGAATCATCAGACTTCACGAGTGTTAAAAAACGAATTCAGTCAGCAAAAGAGGGTAAACAACCAAAGAAACTCGCTCGTTTTGTTGGCCATCCCAGAAAGCACATGCCAAAAGGACTGCCTTTTGAACTGCAATCGTACCTAGAACTAGTTGAACTCACAGGGCGCTGCATACGTGAAGATAAACGCGGGTATATAAGCGACTCCGCGCAACCTATTCTAACGCGATTGAATATTGAGCCTGAAAACTGGTTAAAATTGACCACTAAATTTACAAAGGTTTTTCATGGTGCTGTCGGCCACTCAGAATCGTTACAATCTTATAAAGAACACCTCGAACTAAAACGAAGGCCGAATCTAGCTAATTGCGAAAAATTACTCGCTTAGTTAATCTGTACCCTACAAAATCTTCGCACACCACTTAGCGTGGTTTTCTTATGCGTTCAAACTTACTTTACCAATTGATATTAAGTTAAAGCTGTTATTAAGTTCGATAAGTCATGCTTCAAATAACAACTCGGTCATAATCTCGATTAAATACTGATATTCCATTGTTTTTTTTAGCTTAACCGGATAATTTATAAGAGGGTTTCATCAATAATTTTTAGAGAATAATTAAGTATTATAGTTAACTTTTGGATGGCAAAGTATTTCACTTTATAGTTGGGTGTCATCAATGATATCATTTCACTTTATAGTTGGGTGTCATCAATGATATCAATCTGTATCGGCTACTACATTGGATATGACAAGCTATTCCAAATCAACGGACTTTGCTCAAGTTACAGGCGTTGAAGCAACCCAAAGTGCGAATGGAAGTTGGTGTTTTTCTACTTCAGTATTACACAACGACCAAGGGTGGGAACATTATGTAAATGGCTGGGAGGTTATTGATTTGGAAGGTAATCAACTGGGATTTCGTAAACTCCATCATCCGCACGACAATGAGCAACCATTTACACGCAGCCAATGCAATATTCATGTCCCGCCAGAAATTACTCAAGTAATCGTCCGTGCTAAATGCAATAAACATGGCTTTGGTGGAAAAACAATCAAGGTTTCGCTCTCAAAAACGAAATAACCCATATTCAAAAAAATTGTTATCAGAATAATAAGTTACGTCTGACAAATTGACAAAAAAAGCATACGTTTGATTAACCTGCAAACAGATGACACAAACAACTTAATTTGTCTGTGTTTCGTTCTTTGTACTAAATAACAAGCATAAAGTAAGCGCCATAATAAACGGCACAACTCGTTCTAACACATCGCCCGGTAATGGCGGCAACCAGTGAAAAACAACGGTACTGGTAAATCCGAGTAAAATACTCATAAATATAATTTTGGGTGGTATGGTTCGTTTCATTAGCAATACGATTAACACGGGACCAAATGCGGCACCTAACGCATTCCAAGCAAATAAAACTCTTGAGAAAATATCTTTTGGCGCATAAATAGCAAGCAGCATTGAAACAAGGCACATTACCGCCACAGTGATGCGGGCACTGGTTAATGTTTTTGCTTGTTTTTTCGATGGTAAATCGTATGAAATAGCGCCAGCTGCGACTAACAATTGGCTATCTGCCGTTGACATAATTGCTGAAAGAGTGGCTGCAACAACAATACCGGCAATTGCCGACGGTAATAGTTGCTGCGCGAGCGTTATGAGCGCTTGCTCGCCGTTAACCGCAGTGGATAACAATACCTTGGCGCTCCACCCAACCAACAACATACTAATAAAAATGACAACAGACCAGCCGATACCAATGTAAGCACCTTGTTTTACCGATTTTTCATCTTTAATTGCCATTAAGCGGTTTACCACATGAGGTTGCCCTGGGTTACCAATCCCAATACCTGCCGTGCCTAACAAGAAAGCGAGTATGTACATACCGCTATAATCACCAAACCAACGCATTTGACTTACAGTGTAGGTCTCATGCATTTGTTGCCAAAGTGGTTCTGCGCCACCAACTGTATACAGGGCGACGCTTGGTAGTAAAATGGCTGTTGCGATCATAATCACGCCTTGCACTGTATCGGTTACACTCACAGCCCAAAATCCACCGAGTAAGGTATAAATTAAAATAATTGCGGTACCCAGAGCAATACTCAAATTTATATCCATATCGAATGTTGCGGCAAACATATTTCCAGCGGCTTGAAATTGTGCAGCGATATAAAAAACAAAGGAAAAAACAATGCAAAACGTTGATAACAAAATAATACGGTGTTTGTAATGCACAGTATCACTTGCAATAAATTCGGTCACCGTGACACTTTGTTTTTGATGGCCTTGCTTTTGAATTCGTGGTGCAAGCCATAGCCAATTAAACGAATAGCCGAGTACCACAGCAGGCACTATCCAAATTGCTTGCAAACCTATCACATAGGCTGCACCACTCATGCCAAGCAGTGACCAGGCGGATGAAGCACTGGCTGCAGCACTAATCGCCGCAACCCAAGGGCCCAATGTTCTGCCGCCAATAAAATAGTCATCACTCGTTTGATTTTTTTTATTACTCCATATGCCAATCCCAATCAGGAGTATTTTGTAAACAACTAGGGTAATAAGTACTGAGGTTGTGTAATCCATAACGCCTGCTTATTGTTTTTGTTTAGTTTTATCATATATGCACATATGTTGAATAGCTCAAATTTTTAACTACCTAGTTGTTGAAGTAAATGGCGATAAAAATATGTGTAGAAAATCGTTTTGCAAGCTCTGTGATGATAGGTCTATTTATTAGGATTATACTGATGAGCATTCAACTTGACTGGTAATAAATGACTTTATCTTAATAATTGTAGTTAACTTAAATATTTACTCTATAAGTGATTTACGTTAAAAGTAAATATCTATACATAATCAATACGAATACTAGAGAGTTTTGTAAGTATGCAGTGCCCAAGAACTGGTGAAGAATTAAAGAAAGTCAAAGTCGGCGGGGTTGAAGTATATGTTTCGCAGGCCTGCGGCGGCGTATTTTTAGATAGTCAAAGCATCGTATTATTTAGACGTGGCGATAGCAAACGAGGCAACGCATTAGCAAAACATATAAGCCAGTTTAACTCGTATTTGTTGGACGAAGACACACGGATTGACTGTCCGAAATGTAACAATGTAGTGATGATGCGCCGTTACTATAGTCCACTAAAAGTGATTGAAATTGACGAATGCCCAATGTGCGCCGGAATTTGGTTAGATACTGGTGAATTGGAAAAAATTCAAAATATTGAAGCATCTGAAATTGAATTGGCGCGCGCTAAGAATGAAATGCGAAATCAGTCTCGCAGTAACAACCACGGTTGCTGCAATAAACAAGCTAAAGGCAAGCAGGTAAATTACGACAACTACCTAGATCACGTATTTGAATTAATTTCCTCTATTTTTGAATAACGTTCGGCGTTAATTTGGCGCGATATCATTGATTAAATGTCGTTTACGTTTGACAATTTTAAGCGCCGTCTATGTAAGCTCCGCGAATTCGTTTGACGCCTTGTTACTGAATGCCATGCATCCAACCAAGCCAGAGCCAATGAAAGCGATATTTGCGAAATTTGTCAATTGTTTAACGGGTTTGTTTGCGAACTTAAAATCCGATGTTTAAAGTGAGCCTTCATACATGATAACATCGAGTTTCCACTCTGATTGTTGTCATCAAGTGACGCGCTACTTATTGCGAACATAGTTTATTAGTAAGAACGCGCATTGCGGTCAATGCACGGTCTTAGCATGCAAAGTCAAAATTCTTCCCACTCTTCTTGTGCAACTGTATATGTTTGAGCAGGGATAGGCTGTTCCTTGCTAGTGACCGATTTGCCATTCAGTTGTTTTGGCACTTGTTTTACCAATTCAATATTTAAGTTAGGTATCGCTGCACTCAATGTGTTTGGTCGATGCGTTGATATGTTAAAAAAGGCCAAAGATTGGCTCATTCCCGACACTTGTTCAACAATTGACTCGCTTGCTGCTGCGGCCTGTTCTACTAACGCAGCGTTTTGCTGGGTCATTTCGTCCATTTGCATTATGGCTTTATTGACTTGCTCAATCCCCGAGCGCTGTTCTTGTGACGCTGTTGTAATACCCTCAACAACACGATTCACTTTTTCAACGGCTGCGATAATTTCCTTTAAAGTCTCACCAGATTGATCAACCAAACGAGACCCTTCTTCTACCTTGCTTACGCTATCTCGAATTAATTCTTTGATTTCTTTTGCTGCTCCCGCGCTGCGCTGTGCTAAGTTACGAACTTCGCCTGCGACGACGGCAAATCCTCTGCCTTGTTCGCCAGCGCGCGCAGCTTCGACTGCCGCATTGAGTGCTAGCAGGTTGGTTTGAAATGCAATTTCATCAATCACGCCGATGATGTCGCTAATTTTCTTACTCGCCTGATTAATTTCAGTCATACTCGCAACGGCTGATTCGACAACTTGGCCGCCATTTTCGGCTTTTTGTTTTGCTTCAAGAGATAGTGTATTGGCTGACTTTGCGTTGTCTGCATTTTGCGCAACGGTTGTGGTCATTTCATCCATGCTCGATGCTGTTTCCTCTAGCGACGCAGCTTGCTCTTCTGTTCTTTGGCTTAAGTCACTGTTTCCTTGTGCAATTTCATTACTTCCCGAGGACACTAAATTAGCTCTTTTAGTGATACTTGTGAGGGTTTCGTTGAGTTTGTGCACTGTGGTGTTTACTGCGTCTTTTAAAGCTTGAAACTCTGTTTCTAATGGTACTTCTATTGCGCGCGTTAAGTTTCCTTTGGCAAGTTCTATTAAGACCGATGAGACTTCATTAACTGCCACTTTTCGTGGTGTCACGTCAGTTGCAAATTTGACAACTTTAAACGGCAGACCGTTGGCATCTAGAATCGGATTATATGACGCTTGAATCCATACTTCGCTGCCACCTTTTGCTATTCGTTTGTACTCACCAGCTTCAAATTCACCGAGGTTTAGCTTATGCCAAAAAGCTTTGTATTCAGAGCTTCCTTTAAGCTCGTTTGGTGCGAATATACTGTGATGTTGGCCGATTATTTCGTTTAACTGATAGCCCATCGTTTGGAGAAAATTATCATTGGCTGTAATAATGGTGCCATCCATATTAAATTCGATTACAGCTTGTGCTTTACTAATCGCATCGATTTGGCCTTCAAAGTTCGCATTGGCACGTTTTTGTTGTGTAATGTCGGTAGCAAACTTAACTACTTTATACGGTTTTCCATTTGCATCGAGGATAGGGTTATAGGAAGCCTGTATCCAAATCTCACGACCGCCTTTAGCGATACGCTTATATTCACCAGTTTCAAATTCACCGCGATTGAGTTTTTGCCAAAATGCAGTGTACTCACTACTGTTTTTGAGTTCTTCAGGTGCAAACATGCTATGGTGCTGCCCTTGAATCTCTTGTAACGCGTAGCCAAGCGTGTTTAAAAAGTTGTCGTTGGCGGTAATGATGGTGCCATCTAAGTTAAATTCAATCACCGCTTGCGCTTTACTTATAGCGTTGATTTGACCTTCAAAATTGGCATTGGCACGTTTTTGTTGTGTAATGTCTGTAGCAAATTTAACCACTTTGTATGGTTTACCACTGGCATCCATAATTGGGTTATAGGAAGCTTGAATCCAGATCTCACGACCGTCTTTTGCAATACGTTTGAATTCACCGGCTTCAAATTCACCCCGATTGAGTTTTTGCCAAAAAACATCATACTCGGCGCTGTTTCTAAGCTCCTCTGGCGCAAACATGCGATGATGCTGCCCTTGAATCTCCGAAAGTGTATAGCCAAGTGCGTTTAAAAAGTTATCGTTGGCGGTAATGATGATGCCGTCTAAGTCAAACTCGATAACCGCTTGTGCTTTGCTAATGGCGTCAATTTGGCCTTCAAAATTAGCATTCGCGCGCTTTTGTTCGGTTATGTCGGTGGCAAATTTTACCACTTTATATGGTTTTCCACTGGCATCGAAAATTGGGTTGTATGAGGCGTTAATCCATAATTCTTCACCGCCTTTTTTTATTCTTTTATACTCGCCGGCCTCAAATTCACCGCGATTAAGCTTTTGCCAAAATTGAGTATATTCCTGACTATTTTTAAGTTCTTGTGACACAAATAAACTGTGGTGGTGTCCTTTTATTTCATCTAGCGTGTAGCCAGTTGCAGCTAAAAAGTTGTCATTGGCGGTAATAATGGTGCCATCTAACTCGAATTCAATGACAGCTTGGGCTTTACTTATGGCTGCAATTTGCCCTTCAAAATTTGCATGGTTCTGTTTTTGCTCCGTAATATCGGTGGCAAACTTGATAACTTTATATGGCTGACCATTGAGGTCAAAAATAGGGTTATAGGATGCTTGAATCCAAATTTCTTGACCATTTTTGGCAATTCGTTTGTATTCGCCAGCCTCAAATTCACCGCGATTGAGTTTTTGCCAAAACGCGATATATTCTGTGCTATTTTTTAACTCATTTGGGGCAAAAAGTGAGTGGTGCTGACCTTTTATTTCGTCCAGCGTGTAGCCCGTTGCTTGCAAAAAGTTCTCGTTCGCTTTAACAATCGTGCCATCCATATTGAATTCAATGACAGCCTGAGCTTTACTAATGGCATCAATTTGTCCTTCAAAGTAGGCGTTTGAGAGTTTTTGTGCAGTAATGTCAGTGGCAAACTTGACCACTTTATAGGGTTTGCCACTGAGGTCGTAAATCGGATTATAAGACGCCTGTATCCATATTTCGCGTCCACCTTTAGCAATGCGTTTGTATTCGCCAGCCTCAAATTCACCCCGATTGAGCTTTTGCCAAAAAGCGATATATTCAGCACTGTTTTTGAGTTCGTCTGGTGCAAATAATGAGTGATGCTGACCTTTTATTTCTGCAAGGGTATAGCCCATGGCTGATAAAAAGTTATCGTTAGCCGAAATAATGGTGCCGTCTAACTCAAATTCAATCACTGCTTGTGCCTTGTTGATTGCATTTATTTGTCCAGAAAAGTTAGCATCAGCGAGTTTTTGCGAAGTAATGTCAGTGGCAAACTTGACCACTTTATAAGGGTTTCCATTTAGGTCAAAAATAGGGTTGTAGGTCGCTTGAATCCAAATTTCGTTTCCGCCTTTTGTGATGCGTTTATACTCTCCGGCTTGAAATTTACCTAAGTTGAGTTGATGCCAAAAATTACGATATTGCTCACTATTTTTAATATCGCTTGGAACAAAAACCGAGTGATGCAGGCCCTTTATTTCATTTAACGTATATCCAGTTGTATTTAAAAAGTTATCGTTGGCACAAAGCACGGTACCATCCATATTAAATTCGATAACCGCTTGTGCTTTATTTATTGCATCAATTTGCCCTTTAAAATTCGCGTCTGCTAATTTTTGTTCGGTGATATCGGTCGCGAATTTGACAACTTTATATGGATGGCCACTTTTGTCTAAAATAGGGTTATATGTAGCCTGTATCCACACTTCGCGATTATTTTTAGCAATCCGCTTAAATTCCCCTTGTTTGAAATTGCCTCGTTTTAACTGCTCCCAAAAATTGCGGTACTCTTGGCTATCACTTATTTCCTTCGGCACAAATAGGTGATGATGTTGACCAACAATTTCATCTAGTTGGTAACCCATCGCAGCTAAGAAATTATCGTTTGCAGTGAGTATGATACCGTCTAAATCAAATTCGATGACTGCTTGTGATGCATCTAGCGCTTTCAGTTTCGCTAGGTATTCATTTTTTTGATTTTCAATCACAGTTTGTTGGTTACGTTTTGAATTCAAAATCCATTTCATTGTTTGCTTCCTTTTTTGATTTAAGAGGCGATTAGACTGCTGGATTAAAAATGTTGCCAAGCGTTTTCAGTATGGCACCGTACTCACCATTTAATTAATATTTATATAATGGTTACTTTAAGCTTAGATTGGAGTTTGTAATATTCAAACTAGCTGACGATTAAATATTTAAAAAATATAATAGGTTAAGTCTAGATTTGCGCGAGCGCTTGTGCATTACAGTTTTATGAATTATTCACAGTAATGTTTCTTATTTACTGTAAGGCATTGGGATTAAACATGTTAATAGGCGTACATTGCAAAATATTTGTGCCATTTGTACTAACTAATAACCAAAAAGTGGTGTTCTAAATAAGTTCGTCAATTCACCTAAAATTAATATAGGGGTAATCTCATGACTGTTGTCACTTATCATCGCTTATCATCGCTTATTTACTGTTGTTAAACGAAGCGCGTAGCGATGATAAGTAAACCAATAATTATAACGTGTTGAGTTTTAAACCGCTCCTGCTTTACTATCAACCCGAATATCAACCAGTTAAAATGGCATACGCAGAATTTGCTAATTTAACACGCAACATTGACGAAGCTGAACACGCTGCATTTGACGAACTAAAAAGCGGGTGTATGGATTAACTCGGTATCGAAAGTGCCTTGCTAATACATTTCCTATTTTTTCATCGTAGTAGTTTGCAATCACGGCAGCCGCCAGAGATGTGACAGGTGCGTAAATTAGCGATGTCACGATATCTCCTTGCAAGACTATATTTAATACCATAGGTAATAAGATGATTATCCCGGCCAACACGCGATAACATGTGATAATAATTTTTGACGCCATGGTGAATTCCTTTTGTGTTTGAGTATGATGAGTTTAATTTCTAATTTGCTCTTTGACAAAAGGAATATATTCACCTAATTGATGAGTCTTATTCATCTATGTATCTAGCGAAAGCAGCGGCGATTTAATTAACCAGTTTATAAAACAATTAATGTCATGGCGTTCTTTATCTTCTTCGCGATAGACAGCGTAGAGCGCGCGCTGAAATGGAATTGACTCACCAAACGGTTTAACTAATGTGTTGTGCACCAAATGTTGGCTTTCGATAGGGAACATAGCAAGTGCTAATCCAACTCCTTGAGATGCCGCAGTGATTGACGAGTCATAATCACTAAATGTAATCGCTCGTTTGGGGTTTGTAAGTTTAACTCCCATTGCGTCTGACCATTGCTGCCAAATATCATCCATATAAGATAAGTCAATCAATGGTAATTGATTAATATTTTCTTTTAAAACAGTATGGTTTTGTTTTATCAGAGTAGGGGAGCATACAGCGGCAATCTCAATATCAAATAATTTTTTACTTTTGGTATTAGGCCAGTTTCCTTGGCCCACTCGAATTGCAATATCGATATCGTCATATCGCAAATCAGCTACATGGTTGCCTGTTTCGATGCGTAGTTCAATTTGTGGGTGCTCGCTTTGAAAGGCACCCAATTGAGGAATAATGATGTTACTTGCCATGGTTGTAAAGCATGAAACCTTTAAGGTTGGCGAGTTAAATTGATGCTGTAATCGATTTGTACCTTGCTCGAAAAACTCAAATCCTTTTTCGATGTAATTCAAGTACATTTGGCCTGCACTATTTAAGGTCACTCCGCGATTTACACGGTGAAATAATTCAAAGCCTAAGCTTTCTTCTAGGGTTTTGATTTGATGACTTACAGCAGAAGGTGTGATGCATAATTCAATACTTGCCGCTTTAAAACTTTGATGGCGCGCAGCGGCTTCAAATATACTTAGCAGATGAACAGGTGGGATCTTGCGTTTCATAACGGTCATATTTATTACCAGCTTAGTGAGCTTACTTTAACCTTATTTCCAGATAAGACAACTTTTAAATGAGCTAGGTTCATCAAAGCTCGATTTAACACAAAAAACATGTGGGATGTTAAAAAGGTGCAAGTCAGTGTTGAATAGAATCTAAAATTTGGTTCTTGGAGAGATTAGTTGGCAAAAAATTTAAAAGTTAAATTAAGTAATAATTTGTTATTAAATAATCGATTTTTTAATAAAGGTAACGGATAATAGCGCTCATTATTTGTCAATTGGTTTGAAAGATGAAATATAAAGGGATGTTAACTTGGATGTTAGCTGTATTGGCGGGCACTGTATGTTTGCCGATTACAGCTCAATCGAGCCGTGAAAATGTGAATCAACACGGCTCTGCAACGAACGCGTATGTGCTTGGCGAGATCGTTGATGATCAACGTATAGATATTGAAAGCGCATCCAGTTCCGCTATAGCGACGCGCTTTATAGTGACACTAGATGCGCCGAGTATCGTCGCGTATAAATCTCAGTTAATTCACGCCAACTCACTCGATACAGTTTCATCGTTGATGACAAACGCGAATAAAATCTCTACGCATGTTTCATTGATTGAGCAAATTCAAACGCATGTTGAGACTCAAATCAAACAATTGGCGCCGCAAGTGAAGATTGTTGGTCGATTTAAAAACACCATGAATGCATTGGTCGTTGACATCAATACGAAAGACGCAGAAAAAATCAATAAGCTTCAGTATGTGACAAAGGTCACTGAAGATCATATATATAAAGCAAACCTTGAACAAAGTGTTTCGATTATAGATGCGCCAACAGTATGGCAATTAACTTCCAATGAAAATAATGCGATTCAAGGCCATGGTATATCGGTTGCGATATTAGACAGTGGTATTGACTATACACACCCTGCACTCGGGGGCTGCTTTGGCTCAGGTTGCAAAGTAGTCGCGGGTTATGACTTCATAAACAATGATGCAGACCCGATGGATGACAATGGCCACGGCACGCATGTAGCGGGCATCGTCGGTGCAAATAGTTCGAATGTAAAAGGGGTTGCGCCCGAAGTGACACTACACGCCTATAAGGTGCTAAATCAGTTTGGTAATGGCCCTACATCAAGCATTATTGCAGCCATTGAGAAAGCGGTCGATCCGGATGGCGACCCAACAACAGACGATGCAGTCGATATTATTAATATGAGTTTGGGTGGTAACGGTGCTGTTGATAGCCCGGTCAACGACGCTGTGAATGGCGCCGTACAAGCTGGCGTTGTTGTGATTGCAGCTGCAGGTAATGATGGCGAATACGGAGATATCAATACGCACTCTCCCGCAAATGCCGAACATGTGATCACAGTTGCGTCGTCGACGAAACAAGACACATTGAGTTCGTTTTCATCGAAGGCGTTGCCTGGCACACTAACCAAACCTGAGATTACGGCGCCTGGTAGCAGTATTGTCTCAACTTTACCTGGCAATGAGGTGGGCACTGCAAACGGTACGAGCATGGCTGCACCGCACGTTGCAGGTGCAGCAGCGTTACTATTACAGCATGACCCGAGTTTAACGCCGACTAAGGTTCGGCACAAATTACTTGCCGGTGCTGAAGATATAAATGAAAACCCTTATGCACAAGGGGCAGGTCGCTTAAATGTCAGTAATAGCGTAAATGCTCGTTTGATCTCTGATCAGGCTATGATCCACTTTGGTGCGGTCGATAAAACAGCTTCGTCGTACGTACAAACGCAGCGTATCTCGTTTACTAATGTATATGGTCAAGAACTAACGTTTCAACTTGATTTTGATGAAACAATGCCACACGGTATCACACTGAGTTTAGCGCAAAACAGCATTACCTTAGCACCTAATGAAACGAAATCGGTTGACATAGAATTACGTATCGAGAATGTGGCTGATTTAGTCTTTGCAAATAATGAAGCGGGCGTTCATTTTGGTAAGTTAACTGCGTCATCAGACGAGTATGCTCATTTACTCAGTGTTAATTTAACGCTCGAACATGTTATCAAGGCGCAGCTAGATACAAACTCACCGCGCGAGGTACGCGTCTTTATTGACTCTGATGATGGTACGTTTTCAAGTTCGACTGCACTTAGGTTAGGCAATCCGGTGAACATAAATGTGCCCGCAAAGCCTGCTACTATGACGGTTTTTTACCTTGGCTTGAATGAGTTTTTTGTCAGTGGTGGGTTACCTCAGGGGTCTACTGTGATTGGTGTTGAAACGTTCAATTTAGACGCAAATAGTGATTTTACGCAGACGTTAGACTTTAGAGATTTACAGCAACTCGTTGGTATCAAAGAAATAAGTGATCAACAAGGAAATGCACTACCATTATCAACGATAAACGGCGAGATGGTAGACTATACCGTAGCTCATTCGCAAAAATCATATTATATCAATCTTGAAGGTGTCCATTATCGATACGGGTTAAAACCTTACCTTGCGGTAGGTCACCTTACAGCACAAAGCGAACTGCGTGCGACAAAGCTTTACTCAACAAATAGTCGGTTATCAAATTCAGACGAACATCATCTTATCGCATTGATAGACTCATTTGACAATGACACGCTAAACCAAGGTGAAAAACAACTCGATTTATCGAATGTAAATTCGGCCACTACTGAATTTGATTTGTCGCGTTCATTTAATCAGTATCGAGTATCGATTGATTCTCAAGGTGCTAAAATTACACATAATGTTAATGCGAACCCCAGTAAATTAATAACTCATTATGTAACTCAAACCGATAACTCACATAAATCTTATACAAAGGTCGCCCAGATAAACGCGTCGTCACAAAGCGACTTTGGCAACTATATAGCTGCGAGCGCACCATTTATGCCGATAGGGCAGAGTGGTCTTAACCTGTATATCGAGGGCTCGTCTTCATTAGAGGTTGGACGAGCCTCTTCGCGAAAAATTGATTTTAAATCTGAAGCCTTGTTTTGGTCAGGCGAGATTAATATAGACAATGGGTATTTGAGTTTAATTGCCCCTAATGATGCAACTGGGCCTTTTAGTGTGTTATCAGATACACGCGGGAACAAGCATGATCAAGGTGTCGCAAAAAGTGTCGATTTTTTGTGCGAGCAAGCGAGTAGCACGACAGAATTGAGCCAGATTGACCAAAAAGTGACTCGGTTACTGATCCCCGCACTAAATTGTGACGACTCAATGCAAATCCGCATGTCGTTCGAATCGTCTCTTTTTGGTGAAAACTATGTCTCGTCTCTGCAAATATCAAACCTAGACAACAGTTATATACCAAGTATTTCGAGTTTGAACTTGTATCAAGGCGACAACTTGGTAGTTGATCATATTATCAATAAAATCAATGCAAAGCTGAGAGTATCTTCAATATCAGATGAATTCACTCTCGAGTCATTGGCAGTGCGTTACAATGGCAGTGATTGGCAATCGTTACCGTTTTCGCAACTGACTGATACACACTATGAGGCTGCATTGGCAATGCTTAGCGGCCAACAAATAGCTGACATTCGTTTGGTTTATCTATCGAGTACCGGGACTCAGGTTATTCAAACATTGAATGGGTTATTCCGATTAGGGCTTGAGGCTGGCAGCGACAGTGATGTGGATAACGACGGTATTGACAACGCGAACGACACAGATAACGACAACGATGGCTATTTAGATGCATTCGATGCTTTTCCGTATAATGCAAATGAATGGCTCGATACGGATTTAGATGGCATCGGTAATAATGCCGATTTGGATGACGATAACGACGGTCATACTGATGAAAACGATGCGTTCCCACTTGATAGCAGCGAATGGCTCGATACGGATTTAGATGGCACCGGTAATAATGCCGATCCGGATGACGATAACGACGGCCATACTGATGAGAACGATGCGTTCCCGCTCGATAGCAGCGAATGGCTCGATACTGACGCGGATGGCACCGGTAACAATGCTGATTTTGATGACGATAATGACGGTCATAATGACGAGAGCGATGCCTTTCCACTTGATAGCAGTGAATGGCTCGATACAGATTTAGACGGTATCGGGAATAATGCGGACACGGACGATGATAACGACGGTCACAATGACGAAAGCGATGCCTTTCCACTTGATAGCAGTGAATGGCTCGATACAGATTTAGATGGCATCGGGAATAATGCGGACACGGACGATGATAACGACGGTCATAATGACGAAAGCGATGCCTTTCCACTTGATAGCAGTGAATGGCTCGATACAGATTTAGATGGCATCGGGAATAATGC
>CANLRB010000019.1 GCA_947493455.1 uncultured Pseudoalteromonas sp.
TAGTATGGATGCATGTTATTGTAAAAGTTCATTGAGCTTTCTCCTATTAAGGTTGGTGCCTTTTTAGCTTAGCGAATGTCGCGATGCTAAGGAGGAGGCTCAATGATTATCAAGTTAATCAATCAGGACAAAAAATCATAGGCTTGCCGCGAGGCGGCAGTGTAGCCATAATTTTCTGCCTATTATTAAAGCGTTAGCCGTATAGTTGTAACCTCGAGTTTATGTGATACTATAGTGATACATTATTTAATTCTATATGGGTCTTATTATGAGAGTTGAACTCGTAACAACACTTAAACGTCAAGCAACTAAAATTTTGGCTGAGCTCCATACTTCCAAAGAACCAGTGCTAATTACTGAACATGGACAACCATCTGCCTATTTAGTTGATGTTGATGATTATGAGTTTATGCAACAGCGAATGGCTATTCTTGAAGGTGTAGCGCGCGGTGAGCAAGCAATTAATAATGGTAATACATTTTCAAATCAAGATGCCAAAGAGAAAATGGGCAAATGGTTGAAGTAATATGGACATCACCAGCTCTCGATGATTTAAATGATATAGCTGAATACATTGCTTTAAGTAATATTCCTGCGGCCAAAAAATTGGTTCAAAAAGTGTTCGATAAAATATCAAGGCTAGAAACCCACCCTGAGTCTGGTAAAAGGCCACAAGAGTTAGTTAACTTAAATTATCGAGAAGTTAATGTTAACCCCTGTCGTATTTTCTATAAAGTTGATAGTAATGAAGTTTACATTTTGCATGTCATGCGGCAAGAGCGAGATCTCCGCAGATTTCTTTTACAAGGCTAAATATCAATACCAGCAACCCCTTTATTGCGTTTAACATGCTGCCATGCCGCGCCAATATTGTGGTTGCTCAGTACCATACACTCGTTTCTATAGTTACCTAAAAGAGTGCCGAGTATGCCCACTGTAAGCGCAATGCATGCAAAAGCCACCCATTAAAACGGGGTGGCAGGTTCAGTTTAAAAACGATGAATCGCCGAAAAAGTGAAGTTACAGTGATAACGTGAAAGTTAAAATTGACAGTTCAATAGGGCGACGACAGTACAATAAGCGACTGGGCTGTGACCCTGTATTTGGCAATATTACGGTCAATAAAGGGATGAATAAACTCACATTACGGCACCAAACGAAAGTAAACGCACAATGGCAACTGTACTGTTTAGTACATAATCTAGAAAAGCTGAGAAACAGCCTGCATTAACGCGATAATCGCTAATTCCGGCGTAAATACCACCAAAACCACCATTTCTATCAATAAACTTCAAATAACGATCGCTTCAAACATCAAAAATGAAAAACGACAAATGCATAAACACATTCCGATAATAAAAAGTTGATTGTTAAAGCATTTAAATATCAGTAGAGTATTTGCCTATAAAATAATAATTTAAACGAGTTAATCTACAGGCTCGTTAGGCATTCCTATAGTATGAAGATTAATTTAAGTGATAATCACAAATTAGAGATCGTAGTATTGAGCCGTGGAGCGGCTGACTACATTTATGATTACAATCTTCAAATTACTTTAAACTCCACCGAGTTCACTTTTACCTATGAAGTATGGGTTGATGGAAGTGAAGTACAGGAATTCATCAAAAGCATTAAATCACTGAAAAGCTCTTTGAATGGCGAAGCTAAATTAACTTCCGAGAGTCCCGATGAATTAGAGTTACTAATAAAGCCGGTTGATGCTCTTGGGCATTTTGTACTAAAAATTGAGCTTGGGAATCAATTCATGATTGGTAATGAGTGGTGCTGGTCAAAGCACATTGATGCATTTCCATTGGAGGCGGCATAACTAGAGTTGGTTTGTGAAGAGATTATAGAAAGTTTGGTTTAAAGAATGCCTAACAAGAGACTATGGCATCAATTTTTAATTTTTTAACATTGGCACTTGCCACATGACTCCATATTTGAGCATTGAGTTTAATGAGTGCGATTACTTTAGGCTTTTCAACCGCGCTGACTTTATTTTTTTAAAATGTTCGAGAGTCTAAATTTCTCTTTTCGCAAAATTACTTAAATATGACATGAAATATTATATATCTGATGCGCGCGCCTTAGATTCTCGTTTTATGTGGGTTGGATTAGCTTGATACTTAAAACACCCGTTATTTAACATAATATACATTAATTGCTATTGTGAATATATTGTAATCAGCGCACTATCTCATCACATCGACTTTGTATGTATTATGCTTTGATATGTATAAAATTACATATTTGCCAATCGATTAATACTTAGTTGCGCTATCGCTAGAAATAACTTTATGGTAGTTTCATATTAATTCTTTGTTAATTCTTACTAATTTATGCACAACAATATTCAAAATGTAATTGAGCAGCTTTCATCTGTAATTTTAGGTAAACGTCACCAAATTAAATTGGCATTAACGTGTATATTGGCGCGTGGTCATCTACTTATCGAAGATTTGCCCGGCATGGGAAAAACGTCATTGTCTCATGCTTTGGCAAACAGTTTTGGTCTATCCTACCAGCGAATACAGTTCACAAGTGATTTGTTGCCTGCCGATATTGTCGGTGCATCGGTGTTTAACGCAAAAGATCAATCGTTTGAATTGCATCAAGGGCCTATTTTTAATCAAGTTGTACTTGCTGATGAAATAAATCGTGCGGGTCCTAAAACTCAAAGTGCATTACTTGAAGCTATGGAAGAACATCAAGTCAGTATTGATGGCCAAACTCATTTATTACCAACGCCGTTTTTTGTGATCGCAACTCAAAACCCAATTCACCAAGCTGGCACATTTGCATTGCCAGAATCTCAACTTGATCGGTTTTTAATGCGCATTGAATTGGGTTTTCCAGATAGAGAATCTGAGAGAAAAATTATTCTTGGAGACTTTGCACAGCAATCCAAGCAATTAAACCAGATAATTAGCAGTGATGAGCTGTTACAGCTTCAATCACTAGTTAATGATATTAGCGTGTCCGACACTGTAGTTGATTATATACTTGATTTGGTTGAACTTTCTCGGAATAGTGATGATTATCCGTTGTCGCTGTCTCCTCGTGCAAGCAGTGGTTTAATGCAAGCTGCAAAGGCATGGGCTATGATAGAGCAGCGTGATTATGTAACCCCTGATGATATAAAAGCCGTATTTCCAAGTGTTGTTGAACATCGGCTCTCGCCAAATGGCGCGTATAACAACGACTTATCTCAGCGGTTGTTAAACAATACGTCGATTAACTTCTAATGTCCGATACTAAAATGTATAACCTTAGTAAGTGGCTAAATAAACGTTTTGAGCGCTTGCTGCGCTCGCGTAAACACGAATCTAAACTGCTCACTTTGTCGCATAAAACGATATATGTGTTGCCATCAAAATTCGGCTTGGTTTATTCGTTATTTTCATTGATGATTTTCATATTAGGAAGCAATTATCAAAACAATTTAGTTCTTATAACTGCTTATCTGATGTTCTCTTTTCTGATAATAAATTTTTTTGTTTCGTATAATAACTTAGTCGGATTGCAGATAAAGTTCATAAGCACTAAAGCAGGTTATGCACACTCTGGCTACTCAATTACATTCCAACTTAAAAAAAACACAGGCGCAGAGCATTTAAAATTTACAAGTGACATCGGCAATTTGTTTGTACCTGGCCTTAGCGAAAATGATGGTATCGTATCTATAAAGCAAAATGAAAATACACGCGGTAAATATCCACTTAAACGATTAAAAATCGAATCTAATTACCCGTTTGGGCTCGTAAAATGTTGGAGCTATGTATTATTTACCGAGCATGTATACGTTTACCCTAACCCCGTCCCCTTTTCAATTCATCAGATAAGTCAAGAAAATGAAGATGACGGCGATGAAAACGTATCAACTGTCGACCAACGTGGTCAAAACCTGCATACCATCAGGCCGTACATCGCTGGCGATTCATTGAGCCGAATATCTTGGAAACATTTCGCTAAAAATTTCACACTTCATACGAAGGAATTTGACTCTCCGGTCAGTCAGGACATTCATTTTAATATTAATTCAGTGCCGGGTGATTTTGAATTAAAGTTGAATCACCTAAGCTACTTGATTAATCAAGCTGAAAATGATGGTCTTCGTTACAGTTTATCACTGCCTAATAAACGCTTACCGGTAAATTCCGGGGTAAAACACTATACACTATGTATGGAGGCGCTCAGTGATGCTTGACTCAAAACGCCAAACGTTGTTGCAATGCCTTATTTTATTTTCAGTGAGTTTACTACTGTGGCAATCATTACCGGTTGCTTTTAGTGCCATTACGCTTTTGTTAGTTATTTGGAATGTAACTGCGAGTTATAAATTTAGTCACCGTCCCTCAATAACGTTTGCCAATCTTGTCGCAGCCGCGACGACAGTTGCACTCTATTTAATTTTTGGCGTTGACGAGCTTGTTAATATTTCAGTAGCCATGTTGATGTTAGCGATTTGTTTGAAGTTACTTATCGTTAAAAATAGCAAAAACTATATGATGCTAGTGCTCGTGCAACAATTTTTAATTGTCAGCGTATTGTTGTATGACCAATCGCTTATCGCGAGTTTAATGTGTTTTGTGCTTACGATTATTAATTTTAGTTGCTTACTCGATATACACAGCAATCAAAATACTAAAAATCTCATTAAGTTAAGTGCAAAATACGTTACCGCATCGCTACCGCTTGCATTTATTTTATTTGTTTTTCTACCTAAATTGCCAAGTTTGTGGCAAATGCCCTCACCAGACAATGCGACAGTTGGTTTGTCAGATTCGGTCAACCCATTCGACATTGCAAAGTTATCAAAATCAACTGACCTTGCTTTTAGAGTCGCATTCGACGAGGCGCCGCCTGCACAACCTCTGTACTGGCGCGCGATGATCCACGAAAACTTTGATAAAGGAGTTTGGCGATTGTCAGAATTTGCAGACGCAGAGGTGTCAATTACTAACCTTAAAGCGCTAAGTCCGGTAGCGTCATATCAAATATACGCAGAGCCATCGTCGTTGAAATGGCTCTATAGCCTTGATTATGGCACGAGCTCAAGCTATCAAACGATGCAGCACTATGGCGGAGTGTTGTCTCGTCAAGGGCAAACCAATCAAATTTTTAATTATGACGTCGCAAGCTACGATATCGGCCAAATTGAATCTACTTTAAGCGGATACGGCCGTAACATGAATTTAGCTGTGTCATATCAATCTAACCCCCAAATTACGCAACTCGCGGTGCAAATGAGAAAACGCTATGGTAACGACGATAAGGCAATCGTGATGGCGCTAAGAAATTACTATATTGATCGTGGATTTAGTTATACGTTACAACCACCACGTATGCCGGGGCCCAATAGTGTTGACTCGTTTATGTTTAATGCTCGCCGTGGCTTTTGCGGGCACTATGCAAGTGCGTCAGCTGTGTTTTTTCGTGCAGCGGGCATTCCTGCACGCGTAGTCAGTGGCTACCTAGGTGGTCAACTATCGCCCAATGGTAAATTTATGAGCGTGTATCAATACGATGCCCATGCGTGGACGGAAGTCTGGCTAAAGGGATCTGGTTGGACGCGATTTGATGCCACTGAAGTGGTCTCCCCTGACCGTTTAAACGGATCGTTATCTCAAACGGGTTCAATGACGCAAGAATTCTACGATAATATGGAATTTGGTTTACTTAGTCTCAGTGGGTTAAAAGTTTTTAATGAATTGCGCATCATGTTTGAAGAGTTTGATTATAAGTGGACGAGCTGGGTATTAGGCTTTAACCAAAAAGAGCAGGAAAACTTAATTAGTCGCTTGTTTGGACATCTTCTCAGTTGGCAGTATGCATTGATGATTATAACGCTTTTTTTTACACCAATATTGATTATGTATGCGCTACATTGGTGGCAGCGACGCCCAAAATATGTCGACGAGTATAGCCGCTATGTTAAAGACATTATAGAATATGGCGAAAGTTTTGGTGTTGTGTATCACAAAGGAACAACCCTATCTGATTACTTTGATGTGCTAAAACAAAAACAGCCTACAAAAGCAACGGCGTTATCCTCGTTTTTGTTGTTGTATCATAAATTACGGTATCAACAAGTGCTACTTAATAAAGATGAACGTCAATCTATTAAACGCAATTACAAAAAAATAATAAAAAGAGAGTCTTAATATGAATTCAGTAATTATCGGTGTCATTTTGATGTTGGCACTGAGTTTATGCCGCGTTAACGTTATTGTCGCAATGACATTAAGTGCATTAACTACCGGTCTATTATCAGGGCAATCCTTGTCATTTACTTTGAACACATTTAACGATGGGCTTTCTGGTGGCGCTGTGATTGCACTTAGTTATGCCATGCTTGGTGCTTTCGCTGTTGCCATATCGCGCTCAGGTCTTACCGATATTCTTGCATCAAGCTTAATTTCGAAAGCGCAAAACCAAGAAAAAACACATCAATGGCTCAAGTATACAGTGTTAAGTTTAATTTTATTTGCCTCGCTGAGCTCGCAAAACCTGATACCTGTTCATATCGCTTTTATCCCGATATTAATTCCGCCATTGCTTGTTTTATTAAATCATTTTCAGCTTGATAGACGCGCTATTGCATGCATCTTAACGTTTGGTCTCGCAACTGCCTATATGGTACTTCCCTATGGTTTCGGCGGCATTTATTTAAATACAATTTTACATCACAACTTAATTGAAAATGGCCTACAAGTAGAACAAGCTAAGGTCCCATTGGCGATGTTGATCCCAGCATTGGGCATGGTATTTGGTTTAATTGTTGCTGTGTTTTACAGCTACCGAAAGCCTCGTCATTATAACCATACGGCAACTGAGAATGACACTATCAACGTCGAAAATAAAAGCAAAGTCATTTGGGTTGGTTCTCTTGCTATTATTGCCTCATTGTATGCGCAATTTACAACTAACTCGATGATAGTTGGCGGTTTGATTGGTGTACTTATTTTTACTATTTTTGGTGCAGTTAAATGGCAAGAAAGTGGTGATTTATTCTCACGAGGCGTTGCCATGATGGCAATGATTGGCTTTATTATGATTTCAGCACAAGGGTTTGCTGCAGTAATAAAAAGTACTAATGAAGTTGCCAGTCTTGTCGAATCAATTACGAGTATTATTGGTACAAATAAAGCGCTCGCAGCAGCACTAATTTTGTTTGTCGGACTCCTGATCACCATGGGGATAGGTAGTTCGTTTTCGACCGTGCCAATTATTGCAACAATATTTGTGCCACTTGCGATGTCGCTTGGATTTAGTGAAATGGCGACTGTAGCGTTAGTTGGTACAGCTGGCGCACTTGGTGATGCAGGCTCTCCTGCTTCAGATTCAACGCTTGGACCAACATCGGGTTTGAATGCGGATGGTCAGCATGATCATATAAGAGACTCAGTCATTCCAACATTTATTCATTTTAATATTCCACTGCTCATTTTTGGTTGGATAGCTGCAATGGTTTTATAATACAACGAATACGTCGATGAACGTATAAAAATGCCAGCTCGAAAGCTGGCATTTTTTTATCTAAACAATTTTTGGAATACCCAGGCTGGGCCGATTAATAAAAACTGTACGTCGTCAAAAAACGACGGTTTTTTACCTTCTATTTTGTGTCCTACAAATTGAAATATCCACGCAACTACGAAAATTGCGACCGCAGTGACAACAATATTGTCATTGAGTAACGCTGCACAATAGATGCATATGCCGGTATAGACTGACATGAGTAACCCAAGTTTAATGTTTAATAAAAAATAAAAAGTTAACGCTGCAAAACAGGTTACTCCAAGAACAATATCACCGATAAGGCCTGGAATCGAAAAAATAAGAGCGACAACGGAAAAATAGATTAGTGGTACTGCTACTTTATGAATGAGTATGTTTGTTTGATTTTGGTGGCTTTCACCATACAGGTCAAACCATTGTGTAAGTGATTTCATTTTCGCCCCTTTGTTATTATTAGAATATTTATACTAATAATAACAAAGGGGCGAAATAATGCTAATTAATCTTTAAAGCCTGTCATCATCCGCTCACAGACAACAGGCGTGGGCTTGTGTTGTTCGTCAACGGCTACAAATGTAAAGCTACCGCTTATTGCTTGGTGCTTATCATCTTTATGCATGGTTTCAAGATAAATGTTAACTTCAACTTTTAAACTCGTATTGCCAACGTGAACTACTTTTGCGACGAGTTCAGCAAACGTACCTGCGGGTATGGCTTCTTTAAAGTCGACTTTGTCGGATGAAATGGTGACGAGTGGCTTGCGGCAGAATCGCGTTGCGGCGATAAAAGCTACTTCATCCATCCAAGCAAGAGCATCGCCACCAAATAGGGTATTGTGGTGGTTTGTGCGACTTGGAAATACAGTTTTTGTGACATGCGTCACTGACTCTTTAATTCGTTTTGCAACGATTATATCTTTATTCATGTTACTTAGAATGTTTACTCGCTAGTTCTGGTTTCATTAATAATGCGGGATCGAGCCTTTCTTGCTTCCAGTTTAGACGCCAATCCAAATGGGGGCCAGTGACACGTCCCGTGGCACCAATTTCGCCAATTTTGTTGCCAAGCGTGACTTCGTCACCCACTTTGACATGTAGTTTATGTAAGTGAATATAGGTTGTCGTGATGCCAAAACCATGGTCTAGAATTAAGGTACCGCCGGAATAATAAAGATCTGGATCTGCAAAAATCACCTTACCAGCCAAGGGAGCATATATGGGGGTGCCTGTTTTATTGGCAATATCGAGGCCAAAATGAGGGCGGCGCGGTTTACCATTAAAATAGCGTTGACTGCCGTATACGCCAGATATTCGTCCTGTTGCTGGACGATACACTGAATCCAGAAAATCGGTTCTACTTGAAAACGTGTTTCGTGCGGAATACACCCGTGCCGCTTCTTCTTTGGTGCGTTTTGAAACAGACGCAGGCGGTGTAACATACTTTTTTTCAACACCTGTGATACGGTCAATATCATATTCTCGTTTTGTGATGACAAGCTCTTTGTTATGCCACTGCCCTGCACTGTCTTGCCAACTCAACGTATGCGTTAATTGAGCATCCCGTCCAAAGCCAAATACAAAATTGCCACTCGACGTCTTTTCTAATTGAGTGTCATTGAATTTAACAATCTTAGCATCCGGTAACGAGCCAATTATCATACCACCTTGGGTTAAGTGACCTTTTAGTTCCAATGCACTTACTGGCAAAATTGCCAACGCTAAAATTACGCTTAATAGTTTAACGAATACTGATTGCACCTTTACCGACTCCTTCATATGCTTTAACTTTGTAATTATTATTCGGCGTTATTTTTTTTAACGAATCGGCAATATAATCTGCGATACATTCAACTGTGGTATCACATGGTAAAATATCAACAACATTAGCGCTCAAGCTCAGCTCAAAGTACCCTTGTGACGAGGTGTACGCAGAATGCACTCCGCCTTCAACAGGCACTATGTGTTTCAGTTGCTCTGGCGCAATAATATCTTCTTCACTTGCTAAATAAATGTCTTGCCATTTAGTCGCCCATTCTTTTTGCAGCTTTACACTACGCATACCGTTTTCTTCTATACCGATAGTCGAGCGATGACCATGCACGATGCGCTGACAATTACCGTCATGCTTTTTCAGCCCATGAGAATAATGATAATAGAAGCTTTGGATTGACTCTGGACGCAGCTCTATGTCAATTTTCGCAATGTTGTCTGGTAGTTGCGGCAAAATCGTATCAATTAAATATTGCGTGACCGTTTGCTCGTTAATTTCGTTTGTTTCGATAAAACAAAAAGCTTGATTAGGCGAACTCATCGCTAGGCTATGGTTATCAAAATCAAAGTTTAATTGGCTTTGTTTGTCGCCGAGCTTAACGTTTAAGTCAGTCGCTAAGGTTGGTACTGCGAGTTTATGATCAATAACATCATCGATAATTCGTTTAACTTGTTTTTTAACCAATGAAAAGTCTAAGATCATTGACTCGTTGTTTAAATCGCCATGGAGAGTCAGGTCAACAATCCAACTTTCACCAATAGCACCGCGAGATGGGTGTAAATAAGAGAAATCAATTACTGTGAGGTCATTTACAAATAAAATCATTGGTTGCCTTACCAAGCTAGTTTTATAACGGGCTTATTTTAACGAGTTAGTATCAAGATACCTAATTAAAATCGGTCAAATTGGGCATTATTGATGTTTAATTAACATAATTTAACTGTTCGGAGTTGTTTAGCGTACATCTGTTCGCTAAAGTAGCGTAAATTTTTATCGAGATGATATTATGGAACAAAAAAATAGTTACAACAAAGAAGAGCTAATCGCATGTGGTCGTGGAGAAATGTTTGGTGAAGGCAATTGCCGTTTACCGAGCGATAACATGCTGATGATGGATCGTATATTAAAAATCACTGATGAAGGCGGCGAGTTCGGCAAAGGCGAAATCGTTGCTGAGCTTGATATTGATCCGTCACTTTGGTTCTTTGATTGCCATTTCAAAGGTGATCCTGTAATGCCTGGTTGCTTAGGGCTAGATGCAATGTGGCAGCTTGTTGGCTTTTTCTTAGGTTGGTCAGGTGGTCCAGGTTTAGGTCGTGCACTCGGTGTAGGTGAAGTTAAATTCACGGGCCAGATTTTACCAACTTCTAAGAAAGTAACGTATCGCCTCAATATGAAACGTGTGATTAAGCGTAAATTGTTTATGGGCCTTGCTGATGGCGTTGTTGAAGTAGACGGTCGCGTAATTTATGAAGCAAAAGACCTAAAAGTAGGTCTATTTCAAGATACGAGCTCATTTTAATCGTTTTCGCATCTTAAAATGCAAAACGCCCGTACTATGTACGGGCGTTCTCCTATAATCTGTTGTGAAAATCTAAACTTTAAACATGTTGCGATTATCCATCGCTTCTCGCCACCCACCGAGCCACTGAGATCGTGGATCTACACTCTCATAAGGGCACATTTCTTTTGAACGCCCAGCCAATCCAGCTTTATAACCTTGAGCATGTGCTCTTTCTAACCGATCTCGTTTTTGTCTCTTCATAGGTAATATCCTCACCTTTAATTTGATACTTGGCGATACTTAACGTTAGTACCGCACATTTAACGAATAGTTAATAAAACAGTAAAATACAAGCAACATTAATACGTTCGATAGCTTGACTTTATTTAACCATTTGAGCTTAAAGTAACAATTCTTATTAGTCATTTTACTGGTCAGAGCTGTTAACGTGTAATCGCTCTGCTCGGACAACGTCCAGCTATTGTTACTTGGGTTTCTACTCCATTTTTTTAGTGAAATTAAAATGTAAAACCGGCCTAAACCGTGTTGTTAGAAAACCATAATTAAGAGCCAAGATCAACGTTCACATCACAGTTGATTACTAAGATTGCTGCAATATTATTACGAATAAATTAAATTTTTAGTTAAGTTAGTTAAAATTTAAAATAGCGCAGGATTAAACACGCTGTTAATTGGAAAAAGTGAATAAATAATTTTATTTTGCCAAATATTAATTTAAATTTTGAACTTCAGCTCTGATTCGGTAAAGGATTGATTTTATTATCTAAATTAAGTGTTCTTTTGGGTTTTTTGGATAGTAAAAGCTTTCATGTTGATTTATAAGTGAAAACTCTCTGGTATTCTTATAAGGAAGCTTCATAAAGCCCGCGACACCGATATCAGTGATGCGAACAATATGCGACATGATGCGTTGTAACAGCTGTTGAAACTGAACTTCTTTGGTGCTGTCAAGCAAACGATAATAATGATGGACTTTAAGTCGTTCAGGTAACGATTCAACAATAATACACCCTGTGTGATGTATCTGATTAAGAGCGAATACGGCTTTAAGTATCTCGTTTGGCAGCGTTAACTGTTCATCTGGATCTTTACCGTCTTCAAAGTAGCTGTGAGGTCGTATGATTTCTGTGGAGCTTACATCCGCAACCGTGTAGTCAAGTTCTGGAATATCATCAAAGATAAACGCACCACTTTGGTCGCGCTCAAGTTGTATTGTTTTACGGGCATCAAATAAACAACATTTAAACAAACCTTTCTGGGTGATCCCCTGCGCAAGCTTTATGGTGTTATTTACAGCGATCGTAAATGCGTCTTGATGCTGGTTGTCATGCAATACAAGATTGGACTCAACATAAAGTTTATCATCTCGCCAATTAAAACTAAGACCACCAACCACCGGATATTTTGCGAGTCGCGAGATCGATGCTAAAAACGCTTTTTCAGTGTCTCCCATATCCAATAGGAATTCGCGATAGTAACGATCTAATTGCGCATCTTCAACATCTTTTAACGCGTTTTCAACACTTGCTTGACGTAAAAACTGTTTGCGCGAAGTATAAACAACGGTATCAGGAAGATCGTCAAGTTTGTGATGCCAAAATGGGATCAGCATTTTATCTTCAAACAGAGCTAACTCTGGCAAGTACATACGCGCCATTTTATTCATATTCGCCATAAAGTAATCGCCCGATCGCTTGCGAATTGATTTATTCTTATCAAGCATACCATCAATGACTTTGGCAAATTCGACCGGCAGTCCTAAGCACGAAGCAGGTAAAACTTGGTTGCCGAAGCGGCATGATTGTCCCGAAGCAAGCGCATACAGTGTAGATGCGACGCCTTGCTCATCGAATCGAGGTGATGATTTCTCGCCAGCCATTTGCTCGTCACCAATGAAATACACGTCTCCCATTCGCGCGTTTGAAAAGCCGGCATCATGGGCCATTAAGTCCATGATGTTTGTCGCTATCGGCTGGCCATCTTTATCGACTTGGGCGAATACACTTGAGCCCCAGTCGACTAGCGATAACTTGTTGGTTTTTTGATCCCACACTAAGTTAGATGGTTTTATATCTCCGTGTACAATGGGGGATTTGTTTTTAGCGACATCTTGAGAGCGAAGATCGGCCAATATATTGCGAAGAGAAAGTGCCAATTCGACTAAAAATTTTGCATTAAGCCGACCTTGTTTAAGTGATACTTGTTCGAGATCTTCACCTTCGGCATAGCCCATCATTAAGATCCCTTGCTTTTTAATCCGTTCAAATGCAATAAACGGTGGGACAAGTGGATTGTCGACGTTTGCCAACATGTTCGCTTCATCTTCTAATCTATCTCTGACAGATTGAGACAAGGTTATTCGTGAGAATTTAAATACACAAGGCTTATTTTCGCTGTCATACCCTTTAAATACAAAACCAAATGCGCCAGAACCTATTAATGCTACTTGGCTAAATCCAAGTAGCTCAAGTTGCTTAATACAAATCTTTAGCCACTGTTTGTGTTTTTTTGCATCATGATGTGACAGCAGATAAATAGACTGTTCTTCATTAATATAGAAATTGCGAATTGGTTTATGTGACATTGCATTAAAAAACAAATGGGCGAAGCGACTGGTTGCGAATATAAGTTATTTTTCAAAAAAAAACGAGCTATAAAGCTCGTTTTCAGTCAATTACTTAATCAATTTTAAAAACTGATGCCGCCATCAATTTCAATAACCCGACCAGTGAAAAAGTCATTTTCAAAAATATAGTTTGCACTATGAGCTATTTCTTCTGCATCACCTAGACGGCCAACAGGCTTCATTTTAACAAGACGTTCTTTTGCTTCTGGTTTCATAGCATCGGTCATCGCGGTACGAATAACGCCTGGGGCAATCGCACCAACCCGAATACCATAACGGCCAAGCTCTCGTGCCCATGTTGTGGTCATTGCTACAACGCCGGCTTTAGAAGCTGAGTAATTTGTTTGACCAATATTACCAGCTCTTGCGACACTCGACATATTAATTATTACGCCAGGTTCTGCATTATTTATCATATGCTCAGCTGCTTCTCGGCCGCATAAAAATACGCCAGTTAAATTAACATCAATGACCGATTGAAATTGCTCAAGCGACATTTTAGAGACAACTTTGCCTTCTTTGGCTTTAATAAACAGACCATCGCGCAAAATGCCCGCATTATTGATTAAACCGTGAATGCCGCTAAAGTCTTCATTTATCTTAGCAAACGTGTCCACTACTTCCTGTTCATTCGTAACATTAGCTACATATGTGCGCACATTACCAGTAACAGTACCTAGACTTTGCTTAGCGTCGTCGAGTGCATCTTGCTGCATATCAATAAGGGCAAGGTTTGCACCTTTTTGCGCAAAACTTTTGGCCATTGCAAGGCCTAAGCCTTGTGCACCACCTGTGATTACAATTGTTTTACCATTTACATTCATGACTTATCTTCTTTACTGTATAACTTAAAGATTGATGAAAAATCGAGTCCACCCATACCTTGATTCTGCATTAACTGGTATAAATTGTTCGCAAGCGAACCAAGCGGTGTATTTGATTGACTGTGACGCGCCGCGTCCATTGCAAGACCAAGGTCTTTCGCCATTAAATCGACCATAAAACCACCTTGGTAATCATTCGACGATGGTACATTGGGCTGTACCTCAGGGCACGGATTATAAACTTCTAACGTCCAATTGCGACCTGAACTTTGTAGCATAATTTCTGATAACACAGACGCGTCAAGACCGTTATCGATGCCCATTTGCAACGCTTCACTGGTACCTGCCATTAAGATACTAAGTAGCATATTGTTACAAATTTTAGCAACTTGTCCTGCTCCGTGATCACCTGCATGGAAAATGTTTTTGCCCATGTTTTGTAAAATCAGCTGCGCTTTTGCAAATTCGTCTTGCTTAGCACCAACGATAAAAGTCAAAGTGCCGTTTGTTGCTCCTGCAACACCACCCGATACTGGCGCATCGACGAAGCTAATATTACGCGCGCTAAATTCTGCCGCTACATCGCGAGCTGATTGGGCGTCTATGGTGCTGCAATCTATTACTTGCGTATCTGACGAGATATGCTGAATTAACCCATTGTCACCAAGATAAATTGACTTAACATGTTTACTCGCTGGTAGCATGCTAATAACGTAATCTTTGTCCTTAGCACATTCAACTACTTCGCTAGCTGAGTTTGCACCAAGGCCGACAAGCTCTTCGACTGCTGCTGGGTTTAAGTCAAACACAACGACATCATGACCTGCTTTGACCAAGTTTGCCGCCATCGGCCCACCCATGTTCCCTAACCCAATAAATCCTACTTTTGCCATTTTATAATTCCTATCAATTAAGTGGATGCGTTTCACTGTCCCATATAGGCGCGAAAAAATCGTCTAAAACGCTTTCGTCAACCAGTTCTATCGAGTCATAGCGCCAGTTCGGTTTATTGTCTTTATCAATTAACAAAGCACGCACACCTTCTTGAAATTCGCCAAAACGACCACATTTGACACTCAGTCCAAGTTCCATTTCAAAACACTGCTTCAGCGTCTTGCCTGTCGCGGTATTAAGCTGGCGCCATACTAACTGTGCACTTAATGGACTTCCGTGCTGTAAACTAGCCTGTGCACGTGTAATCCACTTATCGTCTGAGGTGTATTGACCAATACAGGCTATTTTGTCACAGAGCGATTGACGTTCACTGAGCTCTTCAAATAAAGCTAAGTGCGCTTTGATATTAGATGGCGGTTGTAATTCACTGTTTGGTGAAAGTTGTGCCAATAGCTTATTTAAACTTTCATGATTTTCAGTCGCATCAGTAGACCACTCAAATTTTGTTAACTGGGCTACTAACTCGTCTTTTAATTGGCTTTCAACAAAATAGTCAGCTAAGTGCGTATAAATTGCGTCGGATGCGTTGATTGACGCCCCCGTTAAGCCAAGAAATAAACCCACTTGGTCTGGCATATTCGATAAGAAATAGCTGCCACCAACGTCTGGATAGAGGCCTATGGTGATTTCAGGCATCGCGATACGTGATTTCTCAGTCACAACTCGGTGGCTTGCACCAGCCATTAATCCTAATCCGCCGCCCATGACAATGCCATGTCCCCATACTAATACTGGTTTTTCTTGTGCGTGAATAAGGTAATCTAGTTTATATTCCTGCGTAAAGAAGCGCTCAATATAATTTTCTTTATCGCCGCTTGCCATTGCATTATATAAGCTAACCACATCGCCACCGGCACAAAAGGCTTTATCACCCGCGCCTTGTAATACAATCAGAGCGATGTTGTCTTGTGCTTGCCATGTTTTAAACTGACTTGTCAGCAACTCAATCATCTCTAGATTAAGCGCATTAAGTGATTTTTCGCTATTAAGCGTTGCAACGCCAATAACATGGTTACTCGCTGTTGTAACTTCGTCAAATAGTACGATACTCATTAACCATTCACCCAGTTAGGTGCACGTTTTTCTAAAAATGCGTTCACACCCTCTTTTTGGTCTTGTGTGTCGAACAAATTAACAAACATTTCACGCTCAAGTGGCAATGCGCTGGTCATTGAGCCAGAGCGTGCTGCTTGAATGAGTGATTTACATGCACTGACTGCGACCGGGCTTTGCTGTTCGACGTTAGCTGCAAGTTCAAGTGCTTTATTAAGTGATTCACCCTGCTCTACAATTTCTTCAACTAAGCCAATTTCAAGTGCTTTGTCTGCTTTTAATCTTTCGCCGCATAAGATCATGCGTTTTGCCCAACCTTCTCCGACCAGCCAACTTAAATTTTGCGTTCCACCTGCACACGGAAGCAGTCCAACTTTTGCTTCAGGTAACGCCATTTGTGCTTGTTTTTCCGCAATGCGGAGATCACAAGCAAGCGCTACCTCAAGCCCACCGCCCATCGCGTAACCATTAATGGCGGCTATCGATACGCCGCGAAAGTTAGATAATGCTTCAAATGCTTGGCCAAAAATGATTGCCATATCAGCAGCGACGCCCTTATCTCCCGAAGCAAATACATTTAAATCAGCACCCGCTGAGAAAAACTTATCCCCTTCGCCAGTAATGACAAGCGAGTATATTTCTTTGTCATTATTGAGTTCATTCACTGTATCGCGAAGCAACGTTAGTGTTTCTTTGGTCCACGTATTTGCAGGCGGATTTGACATTGTTAAAATTGCAATGTGGCCTTGTTTATCAATTTTGATTGTCGCTGACATAATGGATTCCTTATAAAATTTCTTGTGCGCCTTCGGCGAGAATTCGACGGCCAATAATTAAACGCATAATTTCGTTAGTGCCTTCCAAAATCTGATGCACGCGTACATCTCTAAAATGGCGTTCTAGCGGATACTCTTTAATATATCCGTATCCACCATGTAATTGCAGTGCGTCGTCACATACTTTAAAACCAACATCGGTTGCATAGCGTTTAGCCATCGCGCAATACGTTGTGCGCTCAGGGTCTTTATTGTCCAATTTAAACGCTGCAAGGCGAACCATTTGGCGGGCGGCAACAAGCTCCGTATTCATATCAGCTAGCTTAAACTGAAGCGCCTGAAACGCGGCCAAGGGCTTACCAAATTGTTTACGTTCTTGCATATACTGTTTTGCAGTATTGAGTGCCTGTTGCGCGGTACCAATCGAACACGTTGCAATATTAATGCGACCACCATCAAGGCCCATCATCGCAAATTTAAAACCTTCGCCTTCTTTTCCTAATAAGTTTTCACTCGGAATACGTACATTATCAAATGAAATGAGTCGTGTTGGCTGCGCATTCCAACCCATTTTCTCTTCCGCTTTGCCATACTCGATACCTGCGGCGTTAGCATCCACCACAAACGCAGAAATGCCAGCCGCACCGTCACCACCCGTGCGTGCCATCACAACTAACAGGTCCGTTTCACCGGCACCCGAAATAAACATTTTAGAGCCAGAAATAAGGTAGTCGTCACCTTCTTTTACAGCTTTGGTTTTTAAAGAGGCAGCATCTGAACCAGCACCTGGTTCAGTTAAACAATATGACGCCAACTTTTGTCCCATAACAAGTTCATCACAATGTGCTTCTTTTACTGCATCGGTACCAAAGCTTGCTATCATCCAAGTTGCCATATTATGAATAGTCAGCATCGCTGTTGTGGCAGTACAGCCCATCGCAAGCTGTTCAAAAATAATGCTTGAATCAAGGCGTGATAAACCTAAACCGCCAGCTTCTTCAGGAGTATAGAGACCGCAAAAACCAAGTTCGCCAGCCGCTTGAATAACGTCTTTTGGAAAAATATGCTCTTGATCCCATTTGCCAGCATTGGGTAAAAGCTCGCTCATCGCGAACTGGCGTGCCGTTTCGGCAAAGGCTTGTTGATCTTCTGTTAAATTAAAATTCATTGATAAACCCTTTAATGAAAACGATAAGGCAGCGCCTTATCGTAGGTTAATACTCATGTTTGGACCTGTGGCGATATCGTCTTCGAACCAACGCGCTGTAATCGTTTTCGTTTCAGTATAAAAGCGAACGCCTTGCTTACCATATGTGTGTTGGTCGCCGTAGAACGAGCCTTTCCAGCCAGTAAATGAGAAGAATGGCAGTGGCACAGGAATTGGTACATTGATACCTACTTGGCCAACTTCAATTTCATGTTGGAATTTACGCGCTGCTGCACCGGATGCGGTAAAGAGCGATGTACCATTGCCATAAGGGCTGTTATTGATAAGCTCAATCGCTTCTTCTAATGTGTCAACAAACATACAAGCAAGCACAGGGCCAAAAATTTCTTCTTTATATAGATCCATCTCTGTTGTCACGTCTGTAAAGAGCGTAGGACCGACCCAGTTGCCATTTTCAAAACCTTCAACAGTGCAATCAGAACCGTCAATTAGACAAGTCGCGCCTTGTTCTTTACCAGAGGCAATTAGGTTTAAAATACGTTGTTTTGCTTGTGGCGTTGTTTGTGGGCCGTATGCCGCATCTGCATCATTCCAAACACCTGGACGCACTGTTTTAAACTGCGCTTCTAACTCACTAACCCAGTCTTTTGATTGACCAACAAAAACAGCGACAGAGATACCCATACAGCGTTGCCCTGCGGCACCTACTGACGCGCCAACGAGGTTGCTGATTGTGCGGTCTTTTTGTGCATCAGGCATAATCACCATGTGGTTTTTAGCGCCAACACACGCTTGAACACGTTTTAAATTTGCAGTTCCGCGTGAGTAAATGTATTCGCCTACACCACACGAGCCTACGAATGAAATTGCGCGCACACTTGGTTCGTCTAAGATTCGGTCTACTTGAGGTTTAGTGCCGTGAATAACCTGTAGCACACCTTTTGGTGCGCCCGCTTCTTCGAATAGCTCAACTAGGCGCATCGGCGTTAATGGGTCTTGCTCTGACGGTTTTAAGATAAACGTGTTACCGCAAACAATCGCCATCGGGAACATCCATAATGGGATCATTGCCGGAAAGTTAAATGGCGTAATACCGGCACAAACGCCGAGAGGTTGCATATATGAATAAGTGTCAATTTTACGTGCGACATTTTCAACTGTTTCGCCCATCATCATTGATGGCGCATTTGCCGCTTGTTCAACAACCTCAATGCCTCGCCAAACATCACCTTTTGCATCTTCAAAGGTTTTGCCTAATTCATGGCAAATTATTGTCGCGAGTTCGTCGTGATGATCTTTTAATAGTTGCGCATACTTCATCATGATACGTGCACGTTCTGATACTGGCACGTCTTTCCACGTTTTAAAGGTTTCTTGTGCTGATTTAAATGCTGCATCAACTTCAGCATCTGTAGCACATGGAACCTGTGCTAATACTTCTTGGTTTGCAGGGTTTACTACATCAATCCACTCAGATGTAGTTGATTGACACATTTCGCCACCGATATATAAAGGGACCTTAACCATTTCAATATTCCTTAAAACAAAAGGCGCCTAAATGCGCCTTTAAAATAATTAAACTAATTCAACTGCCATTGCGACGGCTTCACCACCGCCAATACAAAGTGACGTAACGCCTTTAGAAAGACCGCGATTTTTAAGCGCATGAATAAGTGTCACCAGTACACGTGCTCCACTTGCACCAATTGGGTGACCGAGCGCACACGCACCGCCATTAACATTAACTTTATTCGCATCGAGTTGCATTTCGTTAATTGCGAGCATTGTGACCATGGCGAACGCTTCGTTAATCTCCCACAGATCAACATCGTCTTTCGTCCAACCAGCGGACTCAAGTACTTTATCCATTGCGCCAATCGGGGCTGTTGTAAATTCTGCTGGTACATGCGAATGGGTAGCATGTGCTTTAATCTCACATAAAACTGTCAAGCCCAATTCTTTTGCTTGCGACGCCTTCATCATGACAAGTGCGGCTGCACCATCTGAGATGGAAGATGAATTTGCCGCGGTAATTGTACCGTCTTTTGCAAATGCAGCTCTTAGTGATGGAATTTTATCAGGACGTGCATTACCAGGCTGTTCATCAACGGCAAAGGTGACATCGCCTTTGCGCGTTTTCATTGTATGCGGCGCAATTTCTTGCTCAAACGCACCACTTTCAATTGCGGTTTGCGCTTTCGTTAATGACGAAATAGCAAATGCGTCCATATCTTCACGCGTGAGTTCGTATGCATTCGCTGTATCTTGTGCAAAGCAGCCCATCGCCTTATTGTCGTAAGCATCTTCAAGACCATCCGCCATCATGTGGTCTTTTATTTCGCCATGACCCATGCGAAAGCCACTACGCGCTTTAGGTAAAAAATATGGTGCATTCGACATACTTTCCATACCACCGGCAACGGCTACATTTATAGAGCCCGCTTTAATTAAATCATGAGCGAACATCGCCGCTTTTAAACCAGAACCGCATACTTTGTTAATCGTTGTTGCACCGGTTTTTAGTTCTAAGTCTGCCTTTAGCATTGCTTGGCGAGCAGGCGCTTGACCGAGACCTGCTGGCAATACGCAGCCCATAATGACTTCATCAATCACATCGGCATTAATTCCGGCGCTGTCGATAGCTGCTTTAATTGCTGTTGCGCCAAGTTCAGGGGCGCTTGCATTAGTTAAACCACCCATAAACCCGCCCATTGCGGTACGTTTTGCACTGACTATAACAATTGGGTCTTGTTGACTCATTTTATTCTCTCCTAAAACTAATATTTCGAGCATACACAATATTTACGTTTACGCCAACGTAAATTAACGCTTTTTTGCAACAAATAAGACACACTGTAGACTATGTTGATACGAATGTAATTAGTACTTTAGCGTTGAAAAATATAGGGGAAGCTAATAAAAATGCGTAAATTTAGGGTGTTAACGAATGTTAAAAGTAACCTTTACCTTTACGTAAACTTCACTTATATTAACGGATAATTATTTGAGGTGTAGTTTAATGACTGAAGAATACAACGAAGAAACGTTTAGCATAAGCCAATTAGCAAAAGAATTTGATATTACCACCCGTAGTATTCGTTTTTACGAAGACCAAGGATTAGTAACACCTAAACGTAAAGGACAAACACGTATTTATAGCAAACGAGACCGCGTTCGGCTCAAGCTTATATTACGTGGTAAACGATTGGGCTTCACATTAGCTGAAACTGGCCGCTTGTTCGAATTGTATGATGCCGACAAATCAAGTGCAACTCAGTTAAAAATAATGCTGGAATTAATTGAAGACAAAAAAGCCCATCTCGAACAGCAAATGGACGACATAAAGGTCGTTTTAATGGAGCTTGTGACTGCTGAAAGACGCTGTAAAGATACATTAAAACGATTAGACGACTAACCTCGCCCTATACCGATTATGACAACAGGAAAAAAACAATGAGCACAGTATCACTTTTTAAAGAATTAAATTTTGGTTTAGGCGAAACAGCCGACATGATCCGCGACCATGTAAATAGTTTTGCTGCTGCAGAAGTAGCCCCTCTTGCAGAAAAAACAGATGAATCGAATCAATTTCCGAATGAGCTTTGGCCAAAATTTGGCGAAATGGGCCTGCTCGGTATGACCGTTAGTGAAGAGTTTGGTGGTGCGGGCCTAGGATATTTGGAACATGTACTGGCGATGGAAGAAATTAGCCGCGCTAGTGCGTCTATTGGATTAAGCTACGGCGCACACTCAAACTTATGTGTTAATCAAATATTTAGAAATGGTAATCAAGCACAAAAAGAAAAATATTTACCTAAATTAATTAGTGGTGAACATATCGGTGCGCTGGCTATGAGTGAGCCAAACGCAGGTTCAGATGTGGTTTCAATGAAGCTAAAGGCTGAGAAACAAGGTGACAAGTATATTCTAAACGGTAATAAGATGTGGATTACCAACGGTCCAGATGCCCATACTTATGTTATCTATGCAAAGACTGATCTTGCTGCTGGTCCAAAGGGTATTACAGCGTTTATTGTAGAACGCGGATTTAAAGGATTCTCTCAAGCGCAAAAACTCGATAAGTTAGGCATGCGCGGTTCAAATACGTGTGAACTTGTTTTTGAAAACTGTGAAGTACCAGAAGAAAACATTCTAGGCGGTCTAAACCAAGGCGTTAAAGTACTAATGAGTGGTTTAGATTACGAGCGAGTTGTACTGTCTGGCGGTTCACTTGGCATCATGCAAGCGTGTATGGACATCGTAGTACCTTATATACATGAGCGTAAACAGTTTGATACAGAAATCGGTAAATTCCAATTAATTCAGGGTAAAATTGCTGACATGTACACGCAAATGAATGCGGCGCGTTCATACGTATATACAGTTGCTCGCGCATGTGATCGCGGCGAAACAACACGTAAAGACGCTGCAGCGGTAATTTTATATGCAGCGGAGCTTGCGACAAAAATGGCATTGGATGCGATTCAGATATTGGGCGGAAATGGCTATATCAACGAATATGCGACTGGCCGTTTACTGCGTGATGCAAAGCTTTATGAAATCGGCGCGGGTACGTCTGAAATCCGTCGTATGCTTATCGGTCGTGAGTTATTCAGCGAAAGTAAATAAGGAACGTTATGACTATTTTAAAATCCAAAGTAAATAGTCATGACGCCGACTTCATTGCAAAAAGCAACGCAATGAAGTCACTCGTTAATGACTTAAATGACCAAGTTTCAAAAATCGTTAAAGGTGGTGGCGATAAACTGATTGAACGCCATCGAAGCCGCGGAAAATTATTTGTTCGCGATCGTATCGACACACTGCTTGATGAAGGTTCTCCATTTTTAGAAGTATCTCAATTTGCAGCACACGGTGTATATGAACAGGATATTCCGTGCGCAGGTGTTGTTGCGGGTATTGGTCGAGTTAAAGGCGTTGAATGCATGATCATTGCAAACGACGCGACGGTTAAAGGCGGCACGTACTTTCCACTTACGGTGAAAAAACACCTAAGAGCACAAGAAATCGCAGAACGTTGTCACCTCCCCTGTATTTATCTAGTTGACTCTGGTGGCGCAAACTTGCCAGAACAAGATGAAGTATTCCCTGATAAATTACATTTCGGTCGTATTTTTTACAATCAAAGCCGCATGTCTGCTAAAGGTATTCCACAAATCGCCGTGGTGATGGGGTTGTGTACGGCAGGCGGTGCGTATGTACCAGCGATGGCTGACGAAAGTATTATCGTAAAAGAGCAAGGTACGATATTTTTAGCGGGTCCACCGCTTGTAAAAGCGGCAACGGGCGAAGAAGTGTCAGCGGAAGAACTCGGTGGTGCCGATGTACATTGTAAAGTATCTGGGGTATCTGATCATTATGCAGAAAATGACGAGCATGCCCTATCAATTGCTCGCCAATGTATTGAACGTTTAAATTACCAGCGTCCTACCCTTCCTTTGTTAGAAGATGTTAAGCCACCGCGTTACGCGATTGAAGAAATTTACGGCATCGTTGGTACCGATCTGAAGAAACCCTTCGATGTACGTGAGATTATCGCGCGAATTGTTGATGATTCATCATTTGACGAATTTAAACAATATTTCGGCGATACCTTAGTGTGCGGTTTTAGTAAGATTTTTGGTATGCCAGTCGGTATCGTTGCAAACAATGGGATCTTATTCTCTGAGTCAGCTCAAAAAGGTGCTCATTTTATCCAATTGTGTGCACAACGTAATATTCCGCTCGTATTTTTGCAAAACATCACCGGATTTATGGTTGGTAAAAAATACGAAGCTGAAGGAATTGCTAAGCACGGTGCGAAAATGGTTACCGCTGTAAGTTGTGCCGATGTTCCAAAGTTTACGGTCCTCATTGGTGGTTCATATGGTGCCGGTAATTATGGTATGTGCGGACGCGCATTTGAGCCTACAATGATGTGGATGTGGCCTAACTCGCGGATTTCTGTAATGGGCGGCGAACAAGCGGCCGGTGTAATGGCGCAAGTTCGCCAAGATGGGCTAGCACGAAAAGGCCAATCGATGACAGAGCAGGAAGTAGCGCAATTTAAGCAGCCTATTATTGACCAGTATGAAGAACAAGGTCACCCGTATTATGCAAGCGCCCGATTATGGGATGACGGCATTATCGACCCAGCACAAACCCGAAATGTATTAGGCTTTGCACTTGCTGCAGCAAAAAATGCGCCAGAGCAACCGTCTAAGTTCGGCGTATTTAGAATGTAGGTAGAAGATTATGTCAGTGACTCTCACAATAACAAAACAAAAAGTAGCCGAACTGTTACTCGACCGCAGTGACGTTCATAATGCGTTTGATAGCCATACCATTAGTGAACTTATTCAACATATCGAGTATGCCAATACGCTAGATATTCGCGCGTTAGTCTTAAAAGGCGCGGGTAAACACTTTAGCGCAGGAGCCGATCTTAATTGGATGAAGTCGATGGTTGATAACAACTACGACGATAATGTGAATGATTCACTCGAACTCGCAAAACTGATGCAGGTTTTGTATGAGACCAAGGTGCCGACTATTTGCTTAGTGCAAGGTGCCGCCTTTGGTGGCGCATTGGGGCTTATTGCATGCTGTGATATCGCACTTGCACATAACAAAGCGCGTTTTTGCTTAAGCGAAGTTAAACTAGGCCTAATCCCTGCAGTGATAAGTCCTTACGTCATTAAAGCAATAGGCGAGCGCCAAGCTCGTCGTTATTTTCAAACCGCTGAAGTGTTTTTTGCCGATAAAGCGCTGTCGATGGGACTAGTTCACGAAGTTGTTGACGACTTGACGTCGTCTTTAGAACAAATTGTAAACACATTAATCGGTAATGGCCCGCTTGCAACGCAAAAAGCAAAACAGTTGATTGTTGATGTTGTCGATCAGCCTATCGATGGCAACTTAAGACAATTAACGGCAGAACGGATCGCAAGTATTCGTGTATCAGAAGAGGGTCAAGAAGGCCTTAACGCATTTTTTCAAAAACGTCGTCCGGCGTGGCAGGAGCAATAATTATGATAAAGAAAATTCTTATCGCGAATCGCGGAGAAATCGCATGCCGCGTAATTGCTACCGCTAAGAAAATGGGTATTAAAACGGTAGCTGTATATTCTGATGCAGACGTGAATGCACTCCACGTTAATCAAGCGGATGAAGCCTACAATATAGGGCCTGCGCCGAGTAAAGACTCGTATCTACGAAGCGATAAAATTATTGCTGTCGCCACGAAGGCAAACGCAGATGCAATTCATCCGGGTTATGGCTTTTTGTCGGAAAACGCTGAATTTGCAGCAGAATGTGAAGCTAATGGCATCGAGTTTGTCGGCCCTCCGGGCTCCGCAATTAATGAAATGGGCTCTAAATCGCGTTCAAAAGAGCTAATGGCAGGCGCAAATGTACCACTAGTGCCTGGATACTACGGCGAAAATCAAGATCAAGCGTTTTTAAAAGAGGAAGCTGAGAAAGTAGGCTATCCGGTTTTAATAAAAGCGGCCTTTGGTGGCGGTGGTAAAGGTATGCGCATTGTTAACCAAGCGGATGCATTTATCACCGAACTTGAAGGCGCTAAACGCGAGGCATTGGCGGGGTTTGGTAATGATAAAGTTCTTATTGAGCGTTATATTGCATCTCCACGCCACGTAGAAGTCCAAATATTCGCAGATAAACATGGCAACTGTGTTTATTTAGGAGACCGCGACTGTTCATTGCAACGTCGTCACCAAAAAGTAATTGAAGAAGCCCCTGCCCCAGGTTTATCTAATGACCTTCGTAAAGAAATGGGTGAAGCGGCGGTACGCTGTGCGAAAGCGATTAACTACGTTGGTGCGGGTACGGTTGAGTTCCTATTGTGCGGCGAAGAGTTTTTCTTTATGGAAATGAATACGCGTTTGCAGGTAGAGCATCCAGTAACTGAACTTGTTACAGGTCAAGACTTAGTCGCATGGCAGCTCAATGTTGCATCGGGACAGACATTACCGCTTAGCCAAGAACAAATCGTATTAACCGGTCACGCGCTCGAAGCACGTATTTATGCAGAAACGCCAGCAAATGAGTTTATGCCCTGTTCAGGTGCAATTACAAAATTAAGTTTTCCGCAGCAATCGACTGATATACGAATCGATACCGGTATTCAAAATGGTTCGGAAATTAGTGCATTTTACGATCCGATGATAGCTAAATTGATAGTGTATGGAGAGAACCGACAGAGTGCGTTGTTAAAACTGGCGAATTCTCTTGAAGAGACCTTTATCGCAGGCCTTGATACCAATATAGCATTTTTACATCGATTAACGTGTCACGATGGTTTTACTAAAACGCAGCCAAGTACGCATTTCATTGATGATAATATCGTTGCACTAGTTGAATACAATGATCAGGTTTGCGATACTGCGAAATTGTTTGCATCAGCAATTTATTTAGACACATTATTGTGCAAAACAAGCGCCTCACCGTGGCAACAAGTATCGGGCTTCAGGCTCAATCAAGCACATCAAATTGCGATTCCATTCGTCGATAACGCAATATATGCAAATTCGCTTGATAACGGCTATCAAATTGATCTAGAGGGGCAAACGCATCACGTTATTGCGCATATTAATGACGATGATGTTACAGCTTATATCGACGGTTGCAAACGAACCGCAAAATACCATCAAGGTGAAGATGCAATTTTTGTGTTAGTTGACGCCATTACCTATGAATTTAAATTGACGTCAAAGCATTATGTCAGTGAAGCAAATAATGACGACAACTCACTCTGTGCACCACTCAATGGTACCGTCGTAAAACAGCTATTAAATGAAGGCGACCAAGTTAATGAAGGCGACGGCGTTATCATTATTGAGGCAATGAAAATGGAGTATACCCTAACCGCTCCATACGCAGGAACGTTAACACAATACTACTTTAATGAGGGCGATCTTGTGTCACATGGCGACTTGCTCGCAAATGTTGAGGAAAGCGAATAATGTTTCCTAAAGAAGTTCGTATCGTTGAAGTTGGTGCTCGTGATGGGTTACAAAATGAAAGTTCTGTTTCAACGAATGATAAAGTAACGTTAATCAATGGTCTTGTTAAAGCTGGATTAAATTCAATCGAAGCCGGTGCATTTGTATCACCTAAATGGGTACCTCAAATGGCTGATACTAAAGATGTATTGGCACAACTTGAGCTTTCGAATGCAAACTTCAGCGTGTTAACGCCAAATTTAAAAGGCGCCGAACTTGCTTTGTCAGCTGGGGTCAAAGAATTTGCCATTTTTACTGCAGCAAGTGAAGCGTTTACAAAAAAGAACATCAACTGCACGATTGATGAATCGATTGAGCGCTTTGCGCCAATTATGACGCTTGCAAAAGAAAATAATATCAAAGTACGTGGTTACGTAAGTTGTGTTATGGGGTGTCCATATCAAGGTGAAGTGGCTATTTCTGAGGTACTTCGTGTAACTAAGGCATTACTTGATATGGGCTGCTATGAGGTTAGTTTAGGCGATACCGTTGGTGTAGGTAATGCAGCCTATACGCAACGACTTCTCACTGCCCTTCTAGAATACATTCCGGCTGACAAGTTAGCTGTACACTTTCACGATACGTATGGACAAGCTTTAACAAATATCTATGTTGCGCTAAGCCTTGGTATAGCGACCGTTGACAGTGCTGTTGCAGGTCTTGGCGGCTGCCCGTATGCACAAGGTGCGTCAGGGAATGTTGCCACTGAAGATTTAATCTATTTACTCGACGGACTTGGCATTTACCATGGAGTTGATTTAAATAGCGTGATCGAAACAGCGTGGCAAATATCGCGGGCGCTCAATAAAACGCCACAAAGTAAAGTATCGCTCGCGATGCAAGTACACGATTAAATTTAGGAGAGTAAATATGGCAGGTTTTGACAAAGTCGTAACTAGCTATGAAGAAGCGATGAACGGCCTTAATGATGGCGATACAATTATTGCCGGCGGATTTGGTCTATGCGGTATTCCCGAAGGACTCATTGCAGAAATTAAACGCAAGCAAACAAAAGAGTTAACGGTTGTATCAAACAACTGTGGCGTCGATGATTTTGGCCTTGGTGTTTTATTGCACGACAAACAAATTAAAAAGATTATCGCATCCTACGTTGGTGAAAATGCATTGTTCGAGCAGCAATTGCTTGATGGCATTATTGATGTCGTATTAACCCCACAAGGAACATTAGCTGAGAAAATGCGTGCCGGTGGTGCTGGCATCCCGGGTTTTTATACTGCAACGGGCTACGGTACGCCAGTCGCTGAAGGCAAAGAAGTCAAAGAATTTAACGGGCGCCCTTATATTCTCGAAGAATCAATTACCGGTGAATTTGCTATTGTAAAAGCCTGGAAAGCAGACCGTTATGGCAATTTAGTATTTAGACACACCGCGATGAACTTTAATCCGATGGCTGCAACTGCCGGTAAAATTACCGTTGCAGAAGTTGAAGAGATTGTTGAACCTGGTGAATTAAGCCCAAGTGAAATTCATACACCTGGAATATATGTTAATCGCGTAATTAAAGGTGACTTTGAAAAACGCATTGAACGTGTAACAACACGAGCTTAGGAGAGAAACGATGGCATTATCACGTGAGCAAGTAGCAATGCGCGTAGCGCAAGAGTTACAAGACGGTTATTACGTCAACCTAGGTATTGGTATTCCTACTCTTGTGGCAAATTACGTACCTGACGGTATGGAAGTCATGTTACAGTCAGAAAACGGCCTTTTAGGCATGGGACCCTACCCGACAGAAGACGAAGTTGATGCCGATATGATCAACGCGGGTAAAGAAACCGTTACAGCAGCGACAGGTGCGGCAATTTTTAATAGTGCCGAAAGCTTTGCAATGATCCGTGGTGGTCATGTAGATTTAACGGTACTTGGCGCATTTGAAGTTGATCAACACGGTAATATCGCATCGTGGATGATCCCAAAGAAGCTAATTAAGGGCATGGGCGGTGCGATGGACCTCGTAGCCGGTGCAAAAAACATCGTTGTCACCATGACGCATGCGAACAAACACGGCGATTCAAAATTATTAGAATCATGTACGCTACCGTTAACCGGCGTGAGCTGTGTTAAAAAAATTGTCACTGACTTAGCTGTACTTGAAGTTAAAGACGGTGCATTTCATCTGTTAGAGCGCGCACCAGGTGTCAGTGTAGATGAAATTATTGAAAAAACAGCGGGTAAATTAATGGTATCAGGTGATATCCCAGAAATGACATTCGCTTAACAGTTCCTCATTCCCAGTGTTAATTGCACTGAGAACCCAAACAAAAACCCTGCTTAGCCGCAGGGTTTTTTCTTTTGATGATTCACTTTGGCTAGGTTTTAGCAATCAATTTGGTAAATAATTTATCTAAGCAAGATTAATATATTACCTCAATTTTTGAAGCGATAGCCTGTGCCATTTTTCTATAACCCTTGGCGTTTAAATGCACACCATCTGATTTATAATCGTTATCTGCCAATAAGTCACTGAGAATGTCATACTCTAATGGCAAACTAAATTCGTTCGCAAGCTCATGGTATAAGTCGGGCGGCGACAGGCCAATTCCAAACTCCGGTACTGCAACTAATAAAATAGCGACGTCATGATTTTCTGCGATTTCAATCATTTTCGCGAGATTTTGTTTTAAGTTCGCAAGGGATTTACGTCTTAGAATATCGTTGCCACCAAGGCAAATAATCACGAGTGACGGAGAATGTAATATCAATTCATTTTCTAAACGAGCTAATCCTTGTGAACTTGTCTGCCCCGAAATGCCAGAGTTAATCACCTCCAGATTAAGTAATTCACTAAGCTGTGCCGGATAGCTTTGCTCAGGCTTTGCGCCGACGCCATACGTTAAACTATCACCAAAAGCTAAAATAGATGCATTTTGTTGTATTTTAACCGTTGCACTTGATTTGTTATCGCTGCCAATAAAAACAATAAAAAGTATGGTTACAAAAATTAAATATAACGCGCGATTGTGCAAAGGTTTTACCTTTAAGAACAATTGTTAAAATTGTAGCGACTCTCTTGTTGTTTAAGTTGAGCAAAGTTAGTTGCACTACCACCAATGTTTTTAACTTCATCATCAATCCGATTTAACATAGCTCGGGCGGAGCCAACTGATGCGACTTTTGCGTTATTACGATTGTGCAAACAATATTCATTAAACTCTTTTTTTCTTTTCGGTTCTAAGTCATTGTCTGATCTGTCAGTGCTAAAATTACCACTGACTATACACCCCGCTAAAACCCAAGTAGTTAGACAAAGTATGCCTATTTGGACCACATTTTTAATCACCGCACTCTCCTTTTCTAAAATTACATTACCCTAACTGCCCTAATTTTCAACAAATAAAATTTACCTATAATGGTGACATTTAAGTTTACATAATGTATACAATATATTGCATTTTTGTTAATTGAAAATAATGTAGCAAATTTAGTCTTTAGTATAGAAGACAAGAAGTCCCCAATACTTGCTGCTTTAAATATCAAATTTGCATTGAGTCTACGTATTTAAATACGTACTGATATAACAACTTTAAAGGATTATAATTATGACAATCAGTAAACGTTTGTCAGCACTCGGTTTCTTATCAATTGGGTTGATGGCACCGACTGTGATTGCAAACGAAAACAATACAACACGTCTAATAATAAAACAAAACGAGTCTGCACCATACGAAATCTCAAGTGAGCAATTAAGTTCAGACTTAAAGACACTTTCCGGAATTACCGGAAGTAAAACCAAAAAAATTAAAACGATGTGGGACGGACGAAGTGTCATTAAGTTCGGGCGCAAGTTGTCGAGTAAGGAAATTAACAATGTAATTGAGCAGCTAGAGGCAAATCCCGATATTACACATGTCGAAGTTGATAGGCTGATGTACCCTACCCTTACACCTAATGATCCGCGTTATAGTGAACAATGGCATTACCAAAACTCGAGTTCGGGAATAAGCGCTGATCTCGCTTGGAATTTGACGACAGGATCAGGTGTACGTGTTGCAGTACTTGATACCGGTATTGTTTATCACTCTGACCTGAGCGCGAACATTGTTGGCGGCTATGATTTTGTATCAGATCCGTCTATGGCGCGCGATGGCGATGGCCGAGATAGTGACGCCTCTGATCCAGGCGACTCGTACAACGGTGGGGGTAGTTCGTGGCATGGAACACATGTTGCCGGAACAATCGCGGCAGTAACTAATAATGGCTATGGTGTCGCAGGAGTTGCATATGAGGCAAAAATCGTACCGGTACGGGTTTTAGGTGCCGGTGGTGGCTACGCGTCAGATATAGCGGATGGTATCGTATGGGCCGCAGGCGGTTATGTTCCTGGCGTTCCGACTAACAGTTACCCTGCACAGGTCATTAATATGAGTTTAGGCGGCAGTGGAGCCTGTGGCTATACCTATCAAAATGCAATAAATCAGGCCGTTAGCCTTGGTTCAACCATTGTTGTTGCTGCAGGAAATTCTGCCATCGATGTATCTGGCGCAACGCCTGCTAACTGTGACAATGTGATAAGTGTTGCAGCAACAAATTCTTCAGGTAGCCGTGCTTCATTTTCGAATTACGGATCGCTCGTAGATATCGCCGCGCCAGGCGTTAATATTTTATCGACACATAATACAGGCTATTCATACCCAGGTAGCGACTCATATTCTTATATGTCAGGTACAAGTATGGCAGCGCCGCATGTTGCGAGCGTCGCTGCGTTAATGATTTCATCAGGTAGTGCAACGTCGCCTTCTGCAATTGAATCAAAAATTAAAAACACAGCAAAGTCATTTCCTGGAAACTGCTATGGCTGTGGCTATGGCATTATTGATGCAAGTAACGCTGTTGGCGGCTCAAGCCAAAATCAATCGCCAATCGTAAACGTTAACGGACCTTATTCAGGTAGCGTTTCGACAACAATTAATTTCTCCAGTGAGGGGAGTTACGACCCAGATGGAAGCATAACCCAATATTTTTGGGAATTTGGCGATGGTAATACGAGTACTATGGCAAACCCAAGTCACGTATATGCTCAGGGGGGAAATTACACAGTGACTTTAACTGTTACTGACAACCAAGGAAAAACAGCGTTAAGTTCTACCTATGCATCTATCTCGCAAAGTGGCGGCAATAATAACCTGGAAAATGGTGTACCAATTTCTGGGCTTAGTGCATCGACTGGTCAAACATTAACGTATACGCTGGACGTTCCAAGTGGTGCGTCTAACCTAAATATAAACACGTCTGGCGGTTCCGGTGATTCTGATCTTTATGTTCGATTTGGCGCTACGCCAACGAGTTCTCAATATGACTGCCGACCTTATGCCGGTGGGAACAATGAAAGCTGTGACTTTCAATCACCCAGCGCTGGTATCTGGTATGTCAGTGTTTATGCGTACTCTGGGTTTACTAACGTGACGCTTGAAGCGAGTTTTACAACGAGCGGCACAAACCCAAATGTACCGCCTGTAGCTGAAGTCGGTGGCCCCTACTCCGGCGATATAGAGCAAATAATTCGCTTTAGTGGCAGCAACTCCTACGATCCTGATGGTCAAATTACAACCTATAGTTGGAATTTTGGAGATGGTTCAAGTTCTAGTCAATCAAACCCTTGGCACAGTTACACGGCAAGTGGCGAGTATACAGTAACGCTGACTGTAACCGATAACGAGGGCTCCACAGCGATGGCGTCTACAATCGCAACAATAGGGGGTGGTTCAACCCAACCTGGTGGCCTTATTGATTCTTGTTTGAGCCAAGCACCACAAGACTATATTGACCTACCAGATCAATCTCCGATTTGTGTGACTACTAGTGGCGGCGATGACTTGTATTTCTATTTCTATAATGATGGCATGACATCAGCGATAATTAGAACCGAACACGGTTCAGGAAATGGCGATATTTATTACAGTAATTCAACATGGCCTACGACAAGCAACTACATGATGAGTTCAACACAATCTGGAAATACTGAAAATATAAATGTTACGAATTTAACATCAGGTTGGCATTATATTTTAGTGAGAGGCGATCATTCAGGGCTCACCATTCAGCTCGACTTACAATAATCAACACACCCTAGGCTGACGTATGTCAGCCTTTTTATTTTGTTAGGAATACAAGATCCGATTGTATAAAATGTTCAGCCACAGTGACTGAAATTCGGTTATGCTCAATGACCACATTCCAGCTTAATTTAATTGCCAACAGCGAGATCAGTTTTTCGATAAACTCATTGTTCAATGCGACGACATAAAACTTTTTATTTTGACGTATTTTTTGTGGTAACTCGTCAAACCAATTATGCTCTTTAATTGTAACCACTTTTACTTTGTCAGCCCGATGAAGCGCTCGCGTTATCTTCTTTAAACTGGGCCATCCGACGTCGCACCAAAGTATAACGTCATCAAATTCGTTTTTAATATATAGATCTGGTTGTAACTGATCGTGAGCAACATTCAATTCGCATTTTTCGTCCTGAATTAAGCAAAACGCAAGCATACGCAAGACGAAATGTGCGCTACTTTCCTTATCACTTAATGCTACACGCATATCAGAATGCCGATACCGTTTATGATAGATATCAGCGACATCAATATGGGTGCGATACAAAATACCTTTGTCAGTCATAGCGGTTCGTTGCTAATTGCGTCAGCCTAATTTTAGTCAATAATTATCACTTTATCAGAAAAAATATCGGCCTAGAAATGTTACAACATATCAAAGCTTGATTAGCATTGTACGGTGGTGATATATTATTACATAACAACTTTAGATGGGAAAAATCATGAAAAAACTCGCGTATGCCATATCCGCGATATTGGGTGCCACAAGCGCCCCAATTTTTGCAGCGAATATTTCGGGTAAGGTACTCGATTCTAATAATAATCCACTCGCTAATGCACAGGTTCATATCCACGGTAAAGATAAAACCGTGCTGACTAATTCAAACGGTCAGTTTACAATTAACGTTGATGCCGATAGTGAACTTCACATATCAAAAGACGGCTACGTTAATGTAAGACGCCCAGTGCTTAACAAAGACGCATCAATTACGATTAATTTAAGCCGTGCAGCAATTGAATCAATTACTGTTTATGCGTCTGGTTTACACAAAAATACGCTAGAAATGGCATCACCAGTCAGTGTTCTTTCTGAATCAGACATTAAAGAGTCTATCTCTCCTTCTCTCGGCGAAACGCTAAAGGATATTCCTGGACTTAGCAGCAACGCGTACAGCCCTAATTCAGCGTCAGTATCAATTCGAGGCTTGACCGGGTCACGTGTTAAAGTACTTCAAAATGGATTTGACTCTGGCGATGTATCGTCAACAGGCCCAGACCACGCTAACGCAAATGAGGCATTGTCAGCAAAACAAATTGAAGTATTGCGCGGCCCTTGGACACTGTTGTACGGCTCTGGCGCAATTGGTGGTGTTATCAACGTCGTAGATTCAAGTCTACCGACAGATCGTTATGACGAGCTACAAGGCAGCGTCTATGTTGATAAATCATCTGTTAATGATGGTGAAAATATTGCCGCATCACTGCAGCATGGTGTCGATAATTTTAGCTTTAACTTTGATGCAAGCAGAGTGAGAGCAGACGATACAAAAACACCAACGTTTGTCCATGAAGGAGAGACACACGATGAGATTGAAAATACCTTTTTAGAGCGCGATACGTTTAACATTGGTGCTAGTTACATCGGCGACCACCTTGTTACTGGTATCTCATACAGCGAGCTAGATTCCGATTATGGTATTCCAAATCATGAGCATCATGAACATGAGCACGAAGACCATGAAGACGAACATGATGAGGAACACGAGCATGGCGATGAGCATGACGACCATGATGATGAAGATCATGACGACGAACACGAAGAGGAAGAAGTATTTGCACGTGTGAGTCAAAAAAGAGCACAAGCGTTTGTTAACTATACATTCCATGATAGTGCGTTAGAGAGTCTAAAACTAAAGGTATCAAATACTGAGTATACGCTTAAAGAAATCGAACATGATCATATTGGTACTCAATTTAACAATGATACTCTCGAAGCGCGATTAGACTTAGAACACAGAATTAATCACATTCATGGTATTGCAGGACTTCATTATCTCGACACAGATTATAATGCGTCAGGTGAAGAAGCATTTACACCATCATCAAATACCAAATCACTCAGCTTTTTTGTTTTAGAAGAGACCGAACTGGCTCAGAATATTACATTAGAAGGTGGGTTACGCTACGAGAAAACGGATATCTCGACGCTCGAAAGTGATCATGATGATGACCATGAAGAAGATGAGCACGATGACGAGCATGAACACGAGCATGGTGAACATGTTGAGTTTGATGATTCGTTTACAACATTTAGTGGTTCTATTGGCGCAAATTGGCAGTACAAAGCGGGTCACGCACTCGCGATTTCAATCGCAAGTGCAAAACGCGCACCAAACGCAACCGAAATCCTTTCAAATGGCGCCCACCTAGCGACTGGCACATATGATTTAGGTATTGGTTATGAAATCCATGGCGATGAAATAGAATTTCATCCCGAAGAGATAAAAAAAGAACACGCGCTCACTTTAGACATTACAGCACGTAAATTTAGTGGTGACTTTGGTTATTCATTAAATGCGTTTTATAACCAAATTGACAACTTCTATAGCCAAGTAAATACGGGTCTTTATTTCGAAGATGGTCACGTTGAGAGCGACGACCATGGAATGGCTATTTTTCAATATCAAGCCCAAGACGTCGTGATGTATGGACTCGAATTTGATACACATTACCAAGTGACGCCAATGTGGCTTGTTAAAGTGAGTGGCGATCAAATTTGGAATGACATTAAAAACAGCGATTACAATTTGCCGCGATTTATGCAGAATAAACTCCGTTTAGCGACAAGCTATGACTTAAATAGCGCAAAGTTATCGGTCGGTGCAACGCATTATTTCACGCAAAATGATTTGGCGCAAAATGAAACTAAAGGTGAATCGTACACGTTAGTCGATGCGAGCATTAAATACTACTTCGATACATCCTTTGGAGATGGCCATGTGTTTGCTAAAGCAACAAATCTAACCGATGAATTAGTTATGCCACACACGTCTTTTAATAAAGAGAGTGTGCCATTAGCAGGTCGGAATTTAAGTGTTGGTGTTAAGTTTGATTTTTAATTAAACAACACAAAAAAACGCCATGCAAATGCATGGCGTTTTTATTTAATCTTGTTACGGGATGATAAATTAACATCCCGTAAAAAAACTAGTTAATTACGTCTAAACCGCCCATATATGAACGCAATGCGTTAGGCACTTCAATCGAACCGTCTTCTTGTTGATAATTTTCTAAAATAGCAACTAAGGTGCGGCCAACAGCTAAGCCAGAACCATTTAATGTATGTAATAACTCAGGTTTCTTTTCACCTTGACGACGAAAACGAGCTTGCATGCGTCGCGCTTGAAAATCTACCATATTTGAACAACTTGAAATTTCACGGTAAGTATTTTGCGCCGGCAACCAGACTTCTAGGTCATATGTTTTACTCGCGCCAAAGCCCATATCACCTGTACAAAGAACAACTTTACGGTATGGCAAACCTAAGTCTTGCAAGATTTTTTCAGCATGACCCGTTAATTCTTCTAGAGCATTAAAAGAATCTTCTGGTTTAACAAGCTGAACTAGTTCTACTTTATCAAATTGATGTTGTCTGATTAGGCCACGGGTGTCACGACCGTAGCTCCCTGCTTCACTGCGAAAACACGGAGTATGCGCAGTTAAGCGAACTGGTAATTCAGATTCGTCAAAAATTTCATCTCGCGCAAGATTTGTAAGTGGAACTTCTGCAGTTGGGATTAGGCTGAATCCGTCTTGGTCGTCACTTAATGCTTCGGTGTGGAATAGATCTTCTGCGAATTTCGGTAATTGACCCGTGCCAAACAAGCTATCTTTGTTCACTAAATAAGGCACGTACATTTCAGTGTAACCATTATCTTGTGTATGTGAGTCAAGCATAAATTGAACAAGAGCACGATGTAAGCGTGCAATTTGACCACGCATAACAGTAAAGCGTGAACCGGTAATTTTTACACCAGCCTCAAAATCAAGCCCTTTATTGAGTGCTTCACCTAAGTCGACATGGTCCTTCACTTCAAAGTCATAGTGCTTTGGCTCGCCCCACTTTAGTACTTCCACGTTACCGTCTTCATCATTACCTGACGGAACCGACTCATGTGGCAGGTTTGGCAAGCTCAACGCAATATCTTTTAACTGTGCTAAAATCGCATCTTGCTCTTTTTTTGTAACATCGAGCTCGTCACCCATTTTGTTAACAGCTTCCATAAGCTCAGACGCATCTTCACCTTTCGCTTTTGCTTGGCCAATCGCTTTGGAACGGGATTTACGCTCAGCTTGTAATTCTTGCGTTTTAACTTGTAACGTTTTACGTTTTTCTTCAAGTTGAGAAATGGTGTCAACATCGAGCTCAAAGCCACGCGCTGCCAAGCGTGTTTTTGCTTCTTCGATATCTTGGCGTAAATATTTTGAATCCAACATGGAATTGTTAACCTTTTTGTAAAGCTAATTGTATGCCTATCCATGCAACAAACATGCAGCACACAACGTTTAAAAATACGTTTAAACCGGCTTTTACCCAGTGTCCCTGTTGCAATAGCAATAGGGTGTCTAGAGAAAAAGTCGAAAATGTAGTTAAAGCCCCTAAAAAGCCAATACCGATTAAACTTTTAGCGGGCGAAACTGCTATTATTTCTTTTTCGATTAGGCCATATAAATAGCCCATTAAAAGTGACCCGAGAATATTAACTGTCAAGGTTGCAAAAGGGAATCCCTTAGCGCCAACTTTTAACATTAACTCGCTAATAAAAAACCGTAGACACGCACCAAACGCTCCCCCTAACGCGACAAATAAATATAATTTAAGTTGCGTCATAGCGTTGGTTGTCACTTTGAAGGTTGAGGTCTTGCAAATAATCTAACTTCGCTTTGATTTTTTGTTCTAGACCACGCTCCGTCGGATAATAGTATTGACGTCGGTGGATTTCATACGGTAAATAGGATTCGCCTGCGGCGAACGCGCCCTCTTCATTATGCGCATAACGATATTCGGCACCATACCCTAGATCTTTCATTAATTCAGTCGGCGCATTACGCAAATGCGGGGGCACTTCATAACTTTTCTCTTTAGCTACATCCGCTTTGGCTTGGTTAAACGCCATATATACTGCATTGCTTTTTGGTGCACTCGCAAGATAAAGGGTGGCTTGTGCAATGGCCCGCTCCCCTTCACTTGGCCCAACACGATGAAAAATATCCCATGCATTGAGCGCTACCTGCATCGCACGAGGGTCCGCATTGCCGATGTCTTCAGTTGCTATGGCAAGTAGACGTCGCGCGACATAAAGCGGATCGCCACCGCCTGCTAAAATACGCGCATACCAATACAACGCGCCATCAGGTGAAGAGCCTCTTACTGACTTATGAAATGCCGAAATTAAGTCGTAATATAGGTCACCGCCTTTGTCATACTTGGCGATATGAGTTGGCAATACTTGCGCGAGTACGGCATCATCAATATGGCGGTTATTATCACTACTGTGTGCTAAATCGATAGCCTGTTCGAGTAAATTTAAACCCTTGCGGCAATCACCATCGGCGGCGAGCGATAAGCTATCAAGTGCGTGATCCGAGATTTTAATCGTCAGTGATGATAATTGTTCATCATGTTCTATGGCTCTGACCATTGCATGTTTTATGTCGCTATTTTGCAATGGTTTTAACGTATAGACTCGAGCGCGCGACAATACCGCGTTATTGAGTGAAAACGATGGGTTTTCGGTCGTAGCCCCAATAAATAAAAACGTACCGTTTTCAATATGCGGTAAAAAAGCATCTTGTTGAGACTTATTGAAGCGATGAACTTCGTCAATAAATAACAGTGTACGTTTACCACTACTCGTTAATGTATTGTTTGCTTGTTCAACACTTTGCCGGATTTCTTTTACACCACTTGTGACGGCTGAGAGCGTAATGACTTCGCAATCACAGTGATGTGCTATAACTTGTGCCAACGTTGTTTTGCCGATGCCCGGCGGTCCCCATAAAATAAGCGAGTGAATTCTGCCTGCATTAATCGCGCGATAAAGCGGCAAGTCTGGCGCTAAAATATGTTGCTGCCCGATATACTCGTCTAAACAAGTTGGTCGCATGCGCGCCGCGAGCGGTCGTACATCAGGCGCAAACGAAAAACTAAAATTATCCACCTTGGCGTTGGTCGTCAATCATTACCCCGTCTGGGATAGAAAATACAAAGGTGCCGTTATCAATCTCTTTATTGTATTCGTTTTGGCTAAATACATATTTTGAGTTTTGACCTGAGATATCAAATACAATCAAGCTTTTAATATTCAAATTTTGATACTCAATAATGAGCTTTTCAATTTGAGATTGGTGTGACGCAGCTGGTTTTACAACATAATTATTGCCATTTAATTCAACATCATATTGTTGCCATAACGCATCGTTATTTGATGTTAAAAGCGCAAACGGTGAGTCGTCGAGTAACTTTTTACCGTCGTATACCGAGACTTGCTCTGCAAACTCATCATAATAATAAGTCGTCGCCCCATTTGATACGAGCACAGTGTCATCCGGTTCAATTTGATGCCACCGGATCATATTAGGCCGTTTTAACTCTACTTGGCCTTTACCGGTTTGCAACAACTCATTTGCCTCATCATAGACAAATTGCTCAAATTCCGCTGAAAAAGTATTAAGCGTTAACAATTTTTCGCGCAGTTCTGTACGTGTGTTTTTAGTAATTGTTGTTTCTAGTTTATCGCTTGTGTTTACTTCTTTCGGTTGAGAAAATGCAATGCCACTAACACACAAAATACACATACTAAGTAGTTTAACTTTCATGATTACCTCTCTTACTCACTGCCGTGATTCGGTGCGAGTACTTCTCGCGTTCCATTGTGGCCCGGGCTACTGACAATTCCAGCCATCTCCATTTGTTCTACCAAACGCGATGCTCGGTTATAACCCACTCTGAGTTTTCGTTGCACACTCGAAACGGATGCACGGCGGCTTTCTAATACAAATGCGACAGCTTCATCGTAGAGCGGATCGCTTTCGGTGTCATCACCTTCAGGCTGTTCACCTGGCAATAAAACATCTTCTACCGCCTCGCCATTTAAAATCTCGTCAACATAATTGGGTTTACCACGCGCTTTCCAGTCATTAACCACGGCATGAACTTCATGGTCATCGACAAACGCACCGTGCACACGCATTGGCACACTGGTACCTGGCGGTAAATATAACATATCACCCATGCCAAGCAGATGTTCCGCGCCTTGTTGGTCTAAAATGGTACGGGAGTCGATTTTACTCGATACCTGAAATGCCATTCGCGTTGGAATATTCGCTTTTATTAAGCCTGTTATAACATCAACGGACGGGCGCTGAGTGGCAAGTACTAAATGGATTCCAGCTGCACGCGCCTTTTGAGCAATTCGCGCAATGAGTTCTTCAACCTTCTTACCCACTATCATCATCATGTCTGCAAATTCATCGATCACGACAACAATCGAGGGCAGTTTTTCAAGATTCGGCGCTTCAGCTTCCATACCATCGGTGTCTTTCCATAACGGATCACGGATCGGATCACCTGCCTCTATGGCATCAAGTACTTTTTGGTTATACCCTTTTAGGTTGCGCACGCCAAGTGCCGACATCAGCTTATAACGACGTTCCATTTCACCAACACACCATCGCAGTGCATTGGCCGCCTCTTTCATATCGGTAACAACTTCACATAATAAATGTGGAATTCCTTCGTACACCGACAATTCAAGCATTTTAGGGTCGATCATGATCATTCTGACGTCTTCTGGCGTTGATTTATAAAGTAAGCTTAATATCATTACATTAACGCCAACTGACTTTCCTGAACCAGTTGTGCCGGCAACAAGCAAATGAGGCATTTTTGCCAAGTCAGCGACCACAGGTTCACCCGCGATATCCTTGCCAAGTACCATAGCTAGGCTTGATGCGTTATTTTCAAATTTCGGTGCATCGATAACTTCAGAAAGGCGCACAATTTCGCGATGTTGATTTGGTAATTCTAAGCCGACGTAGGTTTTACCTGGGATCACTTCAACAACGCGCACACTTATTGCAGAGAGCGAGCGTGCTAAATCCTTTGCTAATCCAGAAATTTTCGCAACCTTTATACCCGGCGCGAGATCAAGTTCAAAGCGGGTGACAACAGGCCCTGGATAAACACCGACTACGGCTGCTTGAATTCCAAAATCGAGCAGCTTAGCTTCAACCAATCGTGACACTGCATCGAGTTCCTCTTGCGAAATTGGGTTTTTCTTTTTATCGGGTCTATCCAATAAATCTAGGGTCGGCATTTCCGACACGGGTCCATCATCAGCTAATAATTGTTCGAACTTTTCTTTTGCCGTCGGCGGCTTTACATACGTCGATTTTTTGGCTTCTATCGGTTTAGGTTCTTCATTTTTAATAACATCATCAAACGAGTTGTCAATGGCTGAAAAATTCAGATCATCCGTGATAAGGTCATCGAACTCATCAAGTTTAGGGTGTTGTGCAGGTGTATCTGCGCGAGTGCTACCTTTGTCTTTAGATTGTGGTAATTCAAATGACTCAAACTCTGTATTGGGTGCAATAGGCTCATCCGGTAACGTGTCGAGTGCAAAGTCGTTAATCGGTTCTGGTTCAAGTACGGGTTCTGTTTTGTCAAAATCAGATTCTAAGTGTATAGATACCTTATCTTCAACTTGACTAACAACAAGCGGTGGCGCAGTTTCTTTAGATACTTGCGGTTGTTCTGGAGTCTTCGCAGATAGGTTTGTTAACTTATAGTAACACCAAAGAATTAAAGCAACCGCTATTTCACCAATCTTTTCAACAAATTGAACCCAAGATATTCCAGTAAGCAGTGTTAAGCTGGTAAATAAAAAACAGAGCAATACAATACTGGTACCAATAAAGTTAAATGAAGGCAGCATGGCATTTGCTAACACATCCCCCACTACCCCGCCGGATGAAAAATCGTAAAAATCGTTAAAATTGATGCTACTGATTGCACAGCTTGATGCAATAAAGATGAGAATACCGATTAGGCGCAACGACAATGTTAGATAATCTATTTTTAATAGTTGATGTGTTTCTTTAAATACAAAGTAACCAAATAGTATAACGAGTATCGGCGTACTTAATGCAAGCCAACCAAAACTGAAATAAAGCGCATCGGCAAGTGATGCTCCAACCGCGCCGGTAATATTCTTTACTTTGATATACTCGCCAGTTTGAGACCACGATGGGTCTGCTGGATCAAAGCTGAGTAATGCACACATTAAATAAAGTGCAAAACATCCCGAGATAATTAAACCCGTTTCCAATAATCTTTGAACACCGTTTAGGCGCATCAACGCTCCCCTTTTTTTATTATTGATTGCCTAATACGCGTTAAGCAAACTTCTATTCTATTATCTTGCGATTGGATTGAGAAGAGTTAGTTCATCACTTTTTACTTCTTCCATGACAACATAAGTACGGCTTTCACTAACAGCAGGTAATCGTAACAAAGTATCGCCGAGTAAATCGCGGTAAGCTGACATATCGGCTACTCTCGTTTTTAATAGAAAGTCAAAACTACCTGAAATAAGGTGGCATTCAAGAATTTCATCATGCTCTTTAACTGCTTCACTAAACTCTTCAAATACATCAGGTGATGTCTTTGTCAGTGTTATTTCAACGTAAACGAGTAAGGCAGCCCCTAGTTTTTGTGGACATACGATCGCTTTATAGCCTTTAATATAGCCTTCACGTTCTAATTTTTTGACCCGCTCAAGGCATGGTGTCGCGCTCAAACCAACCCTGCGCGCTAACTCAACATTTGAAACTCTACCATCTTTTTGAAGTTCGACTAATATTCTATTATCGATTTTATCTAGCATTTTGAAGCCTTTTAGATATATTCACTAAAATTTAGCGTTAGATAGTATTAAACACTACTCGAGCACCCAAATTAAGTGTGTAAAACTATTAATTTCAAAATATACTAGATTTATCACTATCCGTTAATAGTTTAGAAGGTAATATTATGATTATTGGTGTTCCTAAAGAGATTAAAAACCACGAGTACCGTGTAGGTATGGTTCCAGCAAGTGTTCGTGAATTAATCAACCATGGTCACAGTGTATTTGTTGAAACCAATGCAGGTATTGGTATCGGTTTTACAGACGAAGACTATGTCACTGCTGGTGCAGAGATTTTACCAACAGCAGCAGACGTTTTCGCTAAATCGGAAATGATCGTAAAGGTTAAGGAACCACAAGCCGTTGAGCGCGCAATGCTGCGTGAAGACCAAATCCTTTTCACTTATTTACACTTAGCACCAGATTTACCACAAACGGAAGATCTAATCAAAAGCAAAGCCATCTGTATTGCCTATGAGACTGTAACCGATCCGCGCGGAGGCCTACCGCTACTTGCGCCGATGTCAGAAGTTGCCGGTCGCATGTCGATTCAAGCGGGCGCACAAGCACTAGAAAAATCAAATGCCGGCCGCGGCATGTTACTTGGTGGTGTTCCGGGTGTTGAACCAGCTAAAGTTGTTGTTATCGGTGCAGGTATGGTTGGTAACAACGCAGCTCAAATGGCTGTTGGTATGGGTGCCGACGTTGTTGTTCTTGATCGTAATGTTGATGTACTTCGCCGTGTTGACGCACAGTTCGGTAACCGTGTTAAAGCGGTATACTCAACTGCTGATGCATTAGAAAAGCACGTGTTAGAAGCTGATTTAGTGATCGGTGGCGTATTAATCCCAGGTGCAGCAGCACCGAAACTTGTTACTGCTGATCACATTAAACGCATGAAGCCGGGCGCTGCAATTGTTGATGTTGCAATTGACCAAGGCGGTTGTATTGAAACTTCAAAAGCAACGACACACGCTGAGCCGACCTACATTGTTGATGACGTTGTCCACTATTGTGTTGCGAACATGCCTGGTGCTGTGCCACGTACGTCAACATTTGCACTTAACAATGCAACGCTTCCGTACATCATCAAGCTTGCTAACAAAGGTTACAAACAAGCTCTATTAGACGATGAACACTTCTTGAACGGCTTAAATGTCATGCAAGGTAAAGTAACTTGTAAAGAAGTTGCTGAAGGTTTCAACATGGAATATGTTGCACCGGTAGATGCGTTAAACGCGTAACTTAAACTGTTTCTATGAGGCATAAGTATCATATTTATGCCTCTTTTGAATTAAACCCCATTTTATAGAGCCATTTCCTTCAAATCGAATCGTGAAACGACACTACTATATTGCTACTCTGCTAATTATAATTGCAAGAATTCATCTAACCAAGCGTTTATTCTGTGTTAAACCCAAATATGACGTCGAGGATTTCTATATTGAGTAAGGATATTTTGGTGAAATAAGAAAACATCGAAACTTTTCGAAAACCCTTACTCAATTTAACATGTTATGCTTGATATCACGTTCGCTTTAATTTGGTGCTAAATAAACTTCTTAATTATAAAATCGACTTTAACACGCTTCGCCTGACTCAATAGCTTTCTTACTGGATCAGGGTATTGTTCAACCGTCTCGAGTTGCTCATATCCAGTTAATAAGGTCGAGTTAGCAAGGATCTGCTGCAGTTCCTTGTCGAGTAGTGGCTTAAGGGTCTGCTCAGGATCATCAAATAGGATGCCATTTTCAATATCAAGACCCCATGCCCTTGGATTTAGGTTGTGTCCCGTCATCAATTGATAACGATTATCAACGTTAATCCCTTTCAAATGGAACGAATTGGACTCGTGCTTCCACAAGTAAACCTTGAGTTGACCACTTTTTACATAGGTGTCTTTGGCTTTCAGAAATTTATATAAAATAGTTTCATACAAATAAGGGAGTGCACCGATTTTACTAAATGGTTTATCAGGTGAAATATAGAAATCATTCGCCGTTTTATCACCGACTACAATGGTAATATTAACTCCTTTCTTTAATTTCTTTCGTAAAACACGCAACAGTGGTGCTGGAAAATTAAAGTATGGTGTATATAAAACCATTTCCGATTCAGATAACTCGAATAGATTTTTAATTAACTTATTTAATTTATTACCGCGTCGACCAAACCCTAAAAATAACCTTGCTTCAATGCTGTTTTCACTTTCGCTTTGGGCTTTGGCGTAATGTGCGCTGCGCAACGTTTTCATTAATCGTTTGTGGCTATTTTTTACCTCAGCAAGCTTTTGAACGGGCTTTACATCAAGTCGTGGAACAGCCGCTGATGTCAATAGTATTTGGTCAGTAAATTGATAAAATGCATCACTCAATGCGCTACTTTTAATCAAGAAATAACGATCTAAACGATACTTTTCATGATGATGTAGATAAACGTTATTTAAACTTGCCCCGCTATATAAAACGGTGTCGTCAAATATAAAACCTTTTAAATGGAGGACGCCAAAGAGCTCTTTTGCTTTAACGGGAACGCCAAAAACAGTCACGTTACTGTTAAATTTTTGCGCGTAATCATAATAAAACCCGGCGTTGCCGTCGCTTTGCTTCTCACCAATCAAACCACGTTGCGCACGATGATAGTCAACCAAAATTGTTATTGATAACTCTGGTTTAAGCAATGACGCTTGATGCAGCGCTTCGAGAATTTCCTGACCGGCGTCATCATCTTGCAAGTACAGTGCAGTGATAACGATGCGTTTCGTGGCATTGCGTATTAGCGATAGCAGGGTCTCCTTGTACGCGCGCGCACTTGGCAATATTTCAATATCACTTGGTTTGATGCTATAGCCAGCTTCTTTACGCCAAAAATCAAATGCCACAAATAAAATCCTATCTAAATTTCAATACAAACTGATAAAACATAACAAAAAAAAATTAATAACGCACACTAATTCAGATTGAACTGAGTTAAATGTTTAAAATTAAACCAACATATGTCAAATAGTACATATTATTGAACACTCATGTCATTTCGAGATTTATAATAACGCCAATTTATTTTACTTATCGCTTGAATTAAATAGAATCACCCCTACATCTGAATTTAACTTAATATCTTGGACGCTAAACATGAGCGACGTAAAACACAGTAAATTACTTATTTTAGGTTCTGGCCCAGCGGGCTATACAGCAGCAGTCTATGCAGCACGAGCAAACCTTAATCCTGTATTGATCACAGGCATGCAACAAGGCGGTCAATTGACAACGACTACAGAAGTTGAAAACTGGCCGGGTGATGCGCACGGACTAACAGGTCCTGCCCTGATGGAGCGCATGAAAGAACATGCTGAGCGTTTTGAGACTGAGATTGTTTTTGACCATATTCATACCGTAGACGTAAACAACCGTCCATTCACGTTAACCGGTGATTCAGGTACCTATACTTGTGACTCGCTGATTATCGCAACCGGTGCATCAGCTAAATATTTGGGTCTTGAATCAGAAGAAGCGTTTAAAGGTCGCGGCGTATCAGCGTGTGCAACCTGTGATGGTTTCTTTTATAAAAATCAAAAAGTTGCCGTTATCGGTGGCGGTAACACAGCGGTTGAAGAAGCACTTTATTTATCAAATATTGCTTCAGAAGTTCATTTAGTGCATCGCAGAGACACATTCCGCAGCGAAAAAATTCTGACCGATCGTCTGATGGATAAAGTTCAAAACGGCAACATTACGCTGCATTTGAATCAAACGCTAGACGAAGTACTCGGTGATGATATGGGCGTTACTGGGTTACGTGTAAAAAATACCTCGAATGACGAAACCAACGAGATTGATGTTGCGGGCGTTTTTGTGGCAATTGGTCATTCTCCAAATACTTCGATGTTTGAAGGTCAATTAGAGATGAAAGATGGCTATTTAATTGTCGAGTCAGGTCTGAACGGTAACGCAACGCAAACAAGCGTTAAAGGTGTTTTCGCAGCAGGTGATGTAAGCGATCATATTTATCGCCAAGCGATCACATCAGCAGGTACAGGCTGCATGGCAGCACTTGACGCTGAGCGTTTTCTAGACAGCCAATAAGGTTGGAGTGCCATCGCGATGCGGTGGCCTTACCTATGACATCAATACTCTATCATTTACCTTCTGAAGGTAGCCACTTCCCAAACCCAGATCAAGCGCTAACTGAGCCTGACGGTTTACTTGCTGTTGGCGGCACATTATCAATTCCTAGGCTTAAATGCGCCTATAGAAACGGTATTTTCCCTTGGTATAGCGAAGGAGAACCGTTAATGTGGTGGAGTCCGTCTACCCGCTGTATTTTGCACTTTGACGACATCTACGTGAACCGGAGCTTACGCAAATATCAAAAAAAGTATACGTTCAGAGTTAAAGTTAACTCTCAATTTGAACAGGTAATATGGCACTGCGCGAAACAACGCGAACAACTCCAGGGTACTTGGATTACCGACGACATGATCTCAGCTTATAGTGCGTTACACAAAGCCGGAATTGCCCATAGCCTTGAGGTTTACTTAGACGAGCAACTTGTTGGTGGTCTTTATGGTGTCATGCAAAATGGCGTGTTTTGTGGTGAATCGATGTTTAATACAATTGATAATGCATCAAAGTTAGCCATGTGGGCGTTATGTAATTGGCTTAAAAGACACGACATGGCGTTTATAGATTGTCAAATGGAAAACCCATTTTTAATGGCAATAGGCGCAAAATTAGTTACACGCGATGAATATTTAACTAAACTTAAACAAGCAGACAAAATCACTGTGCCCACAAATTTATGGCTAACTCAGGAGCTTTTCGATATTTATGAGTGACCACTTGCCATTTAAACTCGGACTAAGCCAAAGCTTTCCTTGCAGTTATTTAGACGATGAGCAAGAGCGCCTGTTAGTGGTACTCGATGAGTCTTTTTATCGTAGTGAACGATTTGAACAGCTGTTAAATATGGGATTTCGCCGAAGTGGTGATCAAATTTATCGACCCCATTGTGAACATTGCAGCGCGTGTCAGGCAATACGCATACCGACAGCCAATTTTAACAAGTCGAAATCACAAAAACGAAAATTTAACAAGGCAAAGAATTTTGATTTAAAAGTAAGCCACAGTTCGAGAGAAAACTATTATCCTCTTTATGAGAAGTATATTAACCAGCGCCACAAAGATGGTGCAATGTATCCCGCGAACTACGAGCAATATCAAAGCTTTTTAATTTGCGATTGGCTTTCACCTTTGTACTTTGAACTTTGGCATGATAATCAACTTATCGCGGTTGCTGTAACAGATAATTTATCGCATTCATTGTCAGCGATTTATACTTTTTTTGACCCTGACTATGCTGACTATAGTCTTGGTAGTGTGATGATCTTGCATCAAATCGAATACGCTCAGCGTCACGCGAAACATCATCTTTATCTTGGTTATTACATAGAACACTGCAATAAAATGAATTATAAACGTCAATTCAAGCCTCTCCACGCGCTTGAAAACAATGTATGGCATCTTTATTTGTAATTTTATTCGCTTTGCCTTTACATATTGAAATGATTTGGGCAAAATTTGCAGCTTCAAATGAACTATTGAGGTTTTGCGCTAAAAATGGCGAAAGAAGACGTAATTGAAATGCAAGGCACCGTCCTTGATACTTTACCAAATACTATGTTCCGTGTTGAGCTAGAAAACGGCCACGTTGTTGTTGCCCATATTTCTGGAAAAATGCGAAAGAATTATATTCGTATCTTAACTGGTGACAAAGTAACGGTTGAGATGACACCTTATGACTTAACCAAAGGTCGTATTGTATTCCGTGCTCGTTAATTAGCGCACGAATAAAAAAAGCCCGGCCTATGCCGGGCTTTTTAGTTTACGCTTCAGCTAGGGCTGTTTCGTAAACAAAGCAGAGTTTATCGTCTTCGACGTCAATCTTAACACTGCCGCCGCCAACTAACTCACCAAATAAAATTTCATTGGCTAACGGTTTTTTCAGCTTTTCTTGAATCAAACGTGCCATCGGGCGTGCGCCCATCGCTTGATCGTACCCTTTTCTTGCTAGCCACTGACGGGCTGCTTCAGTCACTTCCATACACACAGATTTCGCATCTAACTGACTTTGTAGTTCAACAGTAAATTTGTCTACTACTTGTAATATGACTTGCTCATCAAGATGATTAAACCAAATTATATTGTCGAGACGATTTCTAAATTCAGGGGTAAAGGTTTTATTTATCTCGCTCATTGCGTCATGAGAATGATCTTGTTGCTTAAAACCAATCGATTTTCTAATCGTTTCCTGTACACCTGCGTTGGTTGTCATGACCACTATTACATTTCGAAAATCGGCTTTACGGCCATTATTGTCGGTTAAGGTACCGTGATCCATTACCTGCAATAATACATTGAAGATGTCAGGGTGTGCTTTTTCAATTTCATCAAGTAACACAACGCTGTGAGGTTGCTTTATCACCGCATCCGTTAATAAACCGCCTTGTTCATACCCTACATAGCCAGGAGGCGCGCCAATAAGTCTACTAATTGCATGGCGTTCCATGTACTCTGACATATCAAATCGGATCAAATCGACACCTAAGCATTTAGCGAGCTGTTTGGTTACTTCAGTTTTGCCCACGCCGGTCGGACCTGCAAATAAGAACGAACCAATTGGCTTGTCATCGCTTGATAAACCAGATCGCGACAAGCGAATCGCCGATGTGAGCGCATCAATCGACTGAGTTTGACCGAAAACAACCATTTTTAAGTTGCGATCGAGTAATCGCAAGGTTTCTTTGTCAGAATTCGATACATTCTGCTCAGGGATCCGTGCTATTTTTGCGATAATTTGTTCAATATCATTAACACCAATGGTTTTCTTTCGTCGCGATGCCGGAAGCAAGCGCTGGTTTGCGCCAGCTTCATCAATAACGTCAATTGCTTTGTCAGGTAAATGCCGCTCATTGATGTATTTTGCACTCAATTCTGCTGCTGCTTTTAAAGCTGGCTGCGTATAGCGAATACCATGATGTTCTTCATACCGCTCTTTTAATCCCATTAAAATCTTGGTTGTATCGGCGATACTCGGTTCGACAATGTCTATTTTTTGAAAACGACGTACGAGTGCGCGATCTTTTTCAAATATATTTTTAAATTCGCCGTAAGTCGTGGAACCTAAACAACGTAATTGTCCACTCGATAATAAAGGTTTAATTAAATTAGACGCATCCATCACCCCACCGGACGCCGCACCTGCACCAATAATCGTGTGAATTTCATCGATAAATAAAATTGCGCCAGGTTTTGCTTGAAGCTGTTTTAAGAGTGATTTAAAACGCTTTTCAAAATCGCCACGATATTTAGTTCCCGCTAACAAAGCGCCCATATCAAGTGAATATACAACTGCATCACTTATCACATCAGGCACATCCTGATTAACAATGCGATAGGCCAGCCCTTCAGCAATTGCGGTTTTACCAACACCTGCCTCGCCCACTAACAGCGGGTTATTTTTCTTGCGTCGACACAACACTTGAATCGTTCGCTCTATTTCACTATCGCGCCCTACAAGCGGGTCGATATTGCCCTGCTCTGCTTGTTGGTTGAGATTTGTTGTAAAATTTTCCAATTGATTTGCGTCGGCTGGTTGCGCCTCAATTTGTTCATCATTAATTTCTTGGTCGTCATCCGGCTGATGATTATCCGAATCTAACTTAGAAATACCGTGTGAAATATAGTTAACAATATCGAGCCGAGTAACATCGGACTTTTTCAATAAATAAACAGCTTGGCTTTCTTGTTCACTAAAAATAGCTACGAGTACATTTGCTCCGGTTACTTCGTTTTTGCCCGATGACTGAACATGGAACACGGCACGTTGCAATACTCTTTGAAAACCTAGAGTCGGCTGCGTCTCTCGCTCATCTTCCAATTCTGGAATTAATGGCGTTGTTTCATCAATAAATTCAGAGAGAGATAACTTTAGCGATTGCATATCGGTGCCACATTGACTCAATGCGTCAATGGCCGATGGGTTTTCAAGTAAAGCCAATAATAAATGCTCGACCGTCATAAACTCATGACGGCGACTACGTGCTTCTTTAAATGCGGTATTCAGGGTGATTTCTAAATCTTTATTTAGCATAGGCCACTCCTTAATTTACACTACTGTGCAGGTTCACTGTTACATAACAACGGATGTTCGTTGTCTCTTGCATACTGGTTTACCTGCGCGACTTTTGTCTCTGCGATTTCGGCAGAATAGACGCCACAAATGGCTTTACCTTCATAATGAACTTTAAGCATAATCTCCGTTGCTTGTTCGTCAGTTTTATTAAAAAAGCGGGTTAACACCTCAACCACAAAATCCATCGGCGTATAGTCATCGTTATTCAATATGACTTGATACTTACGCGGTGGTTGCAACTTTTGTTTTTCACTGTCGCGAACTACATCGGCGACAGACGAGTTATTTGTACTACTCATAATATAAATATAGTCATCTCTTGGTATCTCAAGCAAACTCAAGATGTAATTTTTTAATAAAAGTATTAACGTGCTAAAAAATAATAAAAAATACTTGACTGTTTGTACAATTAAACTACAGTCACTAGTGGTTTGGTTATCTGTTAACCAACTAATACTAAGTATAAGTGTAGAATAACACGAATTTAGTCAACTTATAGAAGGATGTAGAAGTATGGCTTGCGGAAAAGTCAAATGGTTCAATAACGCCAAAGGTTTTGGGTTTATCGTTGAAGACGGCAGTGAAGAAGATATTTTTGCTCACTTTTCAACAATTGTGATGGACGGTTATAAAACCTTAAAAGCAGGGCAAGATGTTACATTTGAGTTGCAAGAAGGACCTAAAGGGCTTCACGCGACAAACATCGCACCAACAGGTTCAGATAGTTAAACGCGGTTTAACGTTAGAACAAAAACAAAGGAAGCGGGCTCCCCGCTTTTTTATTGCCCGATAATCACGCGCTTTATACCACCTTAGTTGCAAATAATTCACAACCACTTTTTATTTGCTGTCGCCCTGCTATACTATCGCGCAATTGTGATCTCAATTCATCTTATATTTAAGTGACATAAGCTTGAAAGTAAGAGGTTTAGCCATTACATATTATTGTTGAACGCCAGTTAGGGCGCATAAGTTAGGAACAAGAATGACTACTACAAATTCTAAAATCATCTACACCAAGACAGATGAAGCACCCGCTTTAGCAACATATTCATTTTTACCGATTGTTGAAGCTTTCAGTGCCGCATCAAATATCAGCGTTGAGACACGCGATATTTCATTAGCGGGCCGCATTATCGCAAATTTCCCAGAGTTCTTAACCGAAGAGCAACGTATTGGTGACGCTCTTGCTGAATTAGGTGAGTTAGCTAAAACACCTGAAGCAAACATCATTAAACTGCCTAATATTAGTGCTTCAATTCCACAGCTTCAAGCCTGTGTTAAAGAGTTGCAATCACAAGGTTATGCATTACCTGATTACCCTGAAGAGCCGCAAAACGAAAAAGAAGCCGCAATCAAAGCAACCTATGACAAGATTAAAGGTAGTGCGGTAAACCCAGTGTTACGCGAAGGTAACTCTGACCGTCGTGCACCTGGTTCAGTTAAGAACTACGCAAAAAATAACCCTCACTCAATGGGGGCATGGGCGAGCGATTCAAAGTCTCACGTTGCGAGCATGGCAGATGGCGACTTTTTCTCGTCAGAGCAATCTGTGACTGTAACATCTGCAACAGACACTAAAATCGAATTTGTAAATGCATCAGGTGATGTAACAGTACTTAAAGCAAGCACGCCAATTTTGGCAGGTGAGATCATCGACAGCTCTGTGATGAACGCTAAAAAACTTTGCGCTTACTTTGAACAGCAAATCACTGCAGCAAAAGAAGAAGACGTTCTATTGTCGCTTCATATGAAAGCAACAATGATGAAAGTGTCTGATCCAATTATTTTTGGTCACGCTGTAAAAGTGTATTACAAAGACGTTTTCGCTAAACACGGTGACACATTTGAAAAGCTAGGTGTTGATGTTAACAATGGTATTGGCGATGTGTACGCAAAAATCGCTCAATTAGATGACGCAGCACGTACTGAAATTGAAGCGGATATCCAAGCCGTTTATGACAGCCGTCCAGCACTTGCAATGGTTGACTCGGACCGCGGAATCACTAACCTTCACGTACCAAGTGATATCATTATCGATGCATCAATGCCAGCATGTATTCGTTCTTCGGGTCAAATGTGGGGCCCAGATGGTCAGCTAAAAGACACTAAAGCGCTTATTCCTGACCGTAGCTATGCAAGTGTTTATCAAGCAACTATTGATTTTTGTAAAGAAAATGGTGCATTTGATCCAACGACTATGGGTAGCGTACCAAACGTTGGCCTTATGGCTCAAAAAGCGGAAGAATACGGTTCACATGACAAAACATTTGAAATGTCTGAAGCCGGTACGATTCGTGTCGTTGACGCTGAAGGCAATGAGCTAATGTCACACCAAGTGGGTGCTGGCGATATTTTCCGCATGTGTCAGGTTAAAGATGCACCAATTCAAGATTGGGTAAAACTAGCGGTTAACCGCGCGCGCGCAACAAACACGCCAGCTGTATTTTGGTTAGATAAAAACCGTGCTCACGACGCGCAATTAATTGAGAAAGTTAATGCATACCTTCCAAATCACGATACGACTGGTTTAGAAATTCATATTTTGGCACCATTTGAAGCGACAGAATTTTCACTTAAGCGCATTAAAGAAGGTCAAGATACAATTTCAGTAACAGGTAATGTATTACGTGACTATCTAACAGACTTGTTCCCTATTTTAGAATTGGGCACAAGTGCTAAAATGCTGTCAATTGTACCACTTATGAATGGTGGCGGTTTATTTGAAACGGGCGCAGGTGGTTCAGCACCTAAACACGTTCAACAGTTCGAAAAAGAAAACCACTTACGTTGGGATTCACTTGGTGAATTTTTAGCACTTGCTGCATCATACGAGCACCTAAGTGAGACAACAGGAAACGTAAAAGCAAACGTATTGGCGAAAACGCTTGATGACGCAACGGCTAAATTCCTGTTAGAAAACAAATCGCCAAGCCGTAAGGTAAATGAGCTTGATAACCGCGGTAGTCATTTTTACTTAACGATGTTTTGGGCACAAGCAGTTGCTGCACAAACTGATGACGCTGAGTTAGCAAGTTTGTTTACGCCAATTGCAAATGAATTGACTGAAAACGAAGCGGTTATCGTTGACGAGCTCAATAGTGCACAAGGCCCAGCAATGAACATTGAAGGTTACTACCAACCTAACTTTGAACTTGCGTCAAAAGCAATGCGCCCAAGTGCGACGCTGAACGCTATCATTGCAAAAATTGCATAATTCATTTTTGAATTAACGTTTAAGGGCAGTCTATGACTGCCCTTTTGTTTTCTAAAGGATGTTCCATTGACCTTTAAACGACCACCAAGACGATTTAAAAAGCCAACCCTGGAAAGTAAGCCTAAAACAATGGCTGAACAAGTTATCGTTTTGTTTAATAAGCCATTTGACGTATTGAGTCAGTTTACCGACGATTCAAAACGACAAACCCTTGCTAACTTTATTCCGATAAAGGAAATCTACGCCGCAGGTCGACTTGACCGAGATAGTGAAGGGCTGTTGATATTGACCAATGACGGCAAACTGCAACATAAAATCGCATCGCCGAAAAATAAGATGTCAAAAGAATATTGGGTACAAGTCGAAGGTGACGTAACGGACGAAGCGATTGACAAGTTAATAAAAGGTGTTGACTTAAAAGACGGTAAAACCCTACCGGCAAAAGTATCGCGCATGGCCTCCCCTGATGTTTGGCCTCGGAACCCGCCCATCCGCGAGCGAAAAAACATACCAACTTCATGGCTACGTATCGAAATTAAAGAAGGGAAAAATCGGCAAGTACGTCGCATGACAGCGCACGTTGGTTTTCCAACGCTTAGACTTATCCGCTATCGAATTGGTTCGTGGACAATCGATGGAATAGAAAACGGTGACTTCAAAAGACTATAAAATCTTTATACTTCGTACTCAAATAGCATGAAACCAAACTGATTTTCATGCTATAATGCGCGCCTTTAAATTTGCAGAGCATTCGTAACTATGAGCGATAATAGTAACATCAAAGTCATCGTCGGCATGTCTGGCGGCGTAGATTCTTCAGTTTCAGCATATTTACTCAAACAACAAGGCTATCAAGTTGAAGGCTTGTTTATGAAAAACTGGGAAGAAGACGACACTGATGAGTACTGTGCCGCTGCAGAAGACCTAAAAGATGCACAAGCTGTATGTGAAAAGTTAGGTATTGAACTACACACAGTTAACTTTGCAGCTGAATATTGGGATAACGTATTCGAGTATTTTCTCGCTGAATATAAAGCGGGCCGCACACCAAACCCCGATATCATGTGTAATAAAGAAATTAAGTTCAAAGCGTTTTTAGAGTTCGCAGCTGAAGCACTCGGTGCGGATTATATTGCAACGGGTCACTACGTACAGCGCCGCGAAGTCGACGGAAAATTTGAGATGGTGCGTGGCTTAGATAACAATAAAGATCAAAGCTATTTTCTCTATACACTGAGCCACGAGCACGTACAACAAACGCTATTCCCTGTTGGTAATATCGAAAAGCCTGAAGTTCGCAGAATTGCTGAAGAACAAGGTTTAATTACCTACGATAAAAAAGACTCTACCGGCATTTGTTTTATCGGTGAACGTAAGTTTAAAGATTTTCTACAAAAATTTTTACCAGCCCAGCCAGGAAAAATCGAAGATACTGACGGTAATACTGTTGGTGAACACGAAGGCCTCATGTATCACACGCTCGGTCAACGCAAAGGATTATTAATTGGCGGCATGAAAGAAGGTTCTGGCGAACCTTGGTACGTAGTAGATAAAGATATCGAGCGTAACGTACTTGTCGTTGGTCAAGGTAAAGACAACGCGCGCCTGTATAGCAACGGCCTCATCGCAAATCAATTGCATTGGGTAGACCGTATTGGTCCAAAACAAACGCTGCGCTGTACTGTTAAAACACGTTATCGCCAAACAGATATTCAGTGTACGTTATTGGCGGGAGAAGATGGACAAGCTCGTGTGCTGTTTGATGAACCGCAAAAAGCAGTCACCCCAGGCCAATCTGCCGTATTCTATCTTGGTGACATCTGTTTAGGCGGTGGCATTATCAACTCGGTGATACGATAATGAATCAACAACAAGTAATGGCACTTGCAGCTATGTGTCAAATTACAAAATTCGTACAGCAAGTTGCGCACACAGGTCAAATTACAGAACAACAGTTATCGGATGCGCTATCTGGAATACTCGTGACCGATCCGAAAAACCCAGAGGATGTGTTTGCAGAATTAAACTTGCGTCAGGGCTACCGATTGATCGTTCAGCAACTTGAAAGCGGCTCAGACAAAAGTGTTGAGCTAGTAAAATATGTTGGCGGATTGATTCAATTGGAACGACTCGTTAGTGGTAAGCCATCAGTTCTTGCAGAACTTGGACGAAAAATTGATGATATGCATCGCCGAACAGCGCATTTTGAGCTTCATGACGAATCAATGGTTGCGGGACTTGCAGATATTTACGCAAACGTCATTAGCCCATTAGGCCAACGTATCCAAGTATTTGGTAAACCGGAATTATTAAAACAACCGCATGTACAAAACAAGATCCGCGCGCTCTTGTTGGCTGGCATTCGTGCTGCTGTACTTTGGCGTCAGCTTGGCGGTAAGCGCAGGCACTTTTTCTTTAGTAAAGGAAAAATTGTCAAAATTGCAAAAGCAAATAGTTAAAATTTTCTCTAGTCCAATTTGTTAGGAGTTATTATGGAGCTTTCAGCGTTAACCGCGATCTCCCCTGTAGATGGCCGTTATGGCAGTAAAACAACTGAGTTACGTAGTATTTTCAGTGAGTTTGGTCTCATTAAGTACCGCGTTACAGTCGAAGTTCGTTGGTTGCAAGCCCTTGCCAAAGCAGAAGGTATTGCTGAAGTCCCAGCACTCAGCGACAGCGCAAATGCCCTACTCGATGAAATCGTGGCAAACTTTAATGAACAAGATGCACAACGCGTTAAAGATATTGAACGTACAACGAATCACGATGTTAAAGCAGTTGAATATTTACTAAAAGAAAAAGTTGCGGACAACGCAGAGTTAAACGCTATTAACGAATTCATCCACTTTGCATGTACGTCTGAAGACATTAATAACCTTTCTCACGGACTCATGTTAGCCGAAGCGCGTGATACGGTTTTACTACCTTACTGTGACAAACTACTTGACGCACTAAAAGCACTGGCGATCGAATATAAGTCAATTCCAATGATGACACGTACACACGGGCAACCTGCCTCACCATCGACCATGGGTAAAGAAATGGCAAACGTTTACGTTCGTCTAAAGCGCCAACGTGACCAAATCGCTAATGTGCAATTATTAGGTAAAATAAACGGTGCTGTTGGTAACTATAATGCGCACCTAAGTGCTTACCCTGATTACGATTGGCATGCACATTCAGAGCAATTTGTAACAAGTCTGGGGTTAACTTGGAATTCGTTTACTACGCAAATTGAACCACATGACTACATCGCTGAGCTTTTTGATGCCATTGCACGCTTTAACACCATTATTATTGATTTTGATCGTGATGTTTGGGGTTACATCGCACTAAATCATTTCAAGCAAAAAACAATTGCTGGTGAAATTGGCTCATCAACGATGCCACATAAAGTAAATCCAATTGATTTTGAAAACTCAGAAGGTAATTTAGGAATTGCGAACGCAATTTTTGCACACCTAGCACAAAAATTACCTGTATCGCGTTGGCAACGTGATTTAACAGACTCTACTGTGCTTCGTAATTTGGGTGTCGGTATGGGTTATGCGCTAATTGCTTACCAAGCAACACTTAAAGGAATTAGCAAATTAGAAGTTAACGAACAGCGTTTACTTGAAGAACTTGATCAAAACTGGGAACTGCTTGCAGAGCCAATTCAAACAGTTATGAGAAAGTATGGAATTGAAAAACCATATGAAAAACTCAAAGATTTAACCCGCGGAAAACGCGTAAATCAAGAAATTATGGCAGAGTTTATCGACGGTCTTGAATTACCAGAAGCGGCCAAAGTTGAGATGAAACAAATGACACCGGCCAATTATATCGGCCGAGCTGTTGAATTTATTAACGACCTCAACTAGTTTAAGGTCATTATAAATTAAGAAGCGAAAGGAAACTTTCGCTTTTTTTTTAGGAAATAAGTGTGTATCAGTTAACATTTAATGAATTAAGTCAAATTGAATTCCTGCAACAGTATTGGCAAAAAAAGCCGCTACTCATTAAGCAAGGGTTTAAAAACTTTAGTGATCCTATTTCACCAGAAGAACTGGCTGGTCTTGCGGTCGAAGAGTGTATTGAATCGCGTATAATTACGAATAACAATAACCAATGGCAAGCACACCACGGACCGTTTGAAGATTTTTCCCTTCTAACAGAGAGTCATAGCACCTTGTTAGTTCAAGCAGTCGACCATTGGCATGCTGACAGCGAAATGCTGTTAGCGCCTTTTCGGTTTATACCAAATTGGCGCATCGACGACCTAATGATCAGCTATTCAACACCCAAAGGGGGGGTTGGCCCGCATTTGGACCAGTACGATGTTTTTATAATTCAAGGACAAGGAAAACGTCATTGGCGAGTTGGTATGCCAAGTAGTGCATTGCAAGAAGTAGTGCCATGTAAAGACCTATTGCAAATTACACAATTCGAGGCGTGTATTGATGCTGTACTAGAACCTGGCGACATTTTATATATTCCGCCTGGTTGCCCGCACGAAGGTTATGCAGTCGAAAATGCAATAAATTATTCAGTAGGTTTTAGGGCGCCAAATCAAGTCGAATTGCTTTCCTCGTTTTGCGATTATTTAATTGATGGCGAACTTGGTACCATTCGCTATAGCGATCCTGAACTTGGTCTTCGAGATAATAGTGGTGAATTGCAACTAGGCGAGATTGAAAAAATAAAAACGTTAATGAGCAATGCATTGAATTGTCCCGCTACGTTTTCCCGATGGCTTGGCGAAAATTTATCGCAAGCAAAACACGAAACGCAAATTGAACCACTTGAAGATCCATATACTGAGCAAGAGATTAAAAATCTGCTGTTGGACGATATTACGTTTATGCGAAGTGGCGGTGTCCGAATTTTTTATCAAAAAATGGATGGGTGTTTGTTGTTAAGTATTGATGGCCAAAATATTGAGCTCCCAATAGACTCTATAACATGGGTGTCCTTGTTTAGTGATTTCACGTCAGTAACATCCGACCAGTTGAAAAGTTCAATAAATTGTTCACATTTAATTAAAACTATGTCTACGCTTATTAATGAAGGGTATTGGTATATTGAATAGTTGAGAACTGCTATGGGCTACGTCGTGCAAAACGTTCTGTGGCGTGAAAAACGTCACGATTTAAAACAATTGCGTGAAAAAGTGTTTGTTTGTGAGTATCACATTCCGAAAAAAATAGAATTTGATAACGAAGACAGCGAAGCGTTTCATATTGTTGTTGTAGACAATGATCAAATTGTTGCTTCGGGTCGGCTCAATAAACGTGGCGTGATAAGCCGTGTTGCAGTTTTATCGCGCCATCGTAATACTGAACTCTACGCCCTACTCTTTTCACATATTGCTTTAATTGCAAAACAACACGACATAAATGAATTGAGCTTTAATTGCAATTTAAACGAAAAAGGTAAATTTATTGATAAAGGCTATCACGAGCGTGGCGCTGTATTTATGGAAGCAGGTATAGCAAGGCAGCGTTTAAGCTGCCCGATTAGTTCGTTCGATCCAGAACCATTTACTTTGGTGCATTGACCCACAAACTTTCATCTTCAAATAAGCGATAGATGCCCTGAGCACGATGAATTAACAAATTAGCAAAATCTGCTTGGGTTTTATCAACACTTGGTTGTGACATAATAACTTCTGCTTTCATTTGCCACTGCAGTGAAAAGTGGCGCAACGCTTCACGCGCATTTGGCGCAGCTGCTACTTCAACATGATCTGTCGGTAAGCGGCCTGAAATGACCCAATATGTTTTTCCCTTTTGGCACTTCATTTTCCAGATAGCGCATAACGGCGCAATAAAACGACTTTCTTTATCAACGATTGTTGCAGTGATAACACCTTTTTCAGCTAAGTGCTTCTGTGCCTTTTGTAAAGACTCGCGTTGCCATTCAATTGACGCTTGTTCTATTTCTTCTTGCGTAGGCTGGTATTGTTCTTGTGTATTTTCCATAGTACTACTTTAAATGTATATTAACTCTTGCGCTCCACTGTAATAGTTCGCAATAGTGAAAGCAAGTATTACTCTGTGCTAAGCCTCTAAAAGCTTGAATTCGGTTGTTGTAAAAATATTATTTCAGTCTCTGTCGATGTTCTACCTAAAATCTCATTTCGGTGTGGGTAGCGACCAAATTGATCAATGATTTTTTTATGAGCGACTTCAAATTCATAGTTATCAAGGTTTTTAAATAACACAGCAGCCTGTTCGTGAATAACCTTACTCTCACTGTGCATAAACGGCATATAAAGAAATGCACGCTTTTGTTCATCTAAGAGCATATCGAAACCACGTTCTATAGCGCGTTGCGAAAGACATAGAGCCTGTGGGTCTTGACTAAACGACTGTGGTAAATCGCGATAAATATTTCGAGAAAACTGATCTAACACGATTATTTCTGCAAGCGACCCCAACGCGTTTTCGCGCCAACTAATTAATTCACCCGCAATGGCACTATTAAGTACATGCGCAAAACGCTGTGTAATCAATTTGTCGAATTCATCGTTTTTTTGCCACCAATCTTGCGGTTGGCATTCTTCAAACCAAAAACCAATAATGTCTTCGTAATTCATCATGACTCCCTTTTCGATTCTCGTCTTAATTTCTTGCGTCAAAGCTAAAATGGCAAATACAATATTTAGGCCTAATGTCCCAATACTTTAGCAGGTTCAATTCGCGCTGCTTTGAGCGCTGGATAAACACTTGCAGCCAAAGCTAAAATAATTGTTACAATCACAACTATTACAATATCAAACGCTTGCACTTTTGACGGCAAAAATTCAACAAAGTAAATTCCCTCTAGCACATTATTGCCACTCATATGTGTATACCACTCAAATAAGTTAGGTACGTTCAACGCAACTAACACACCTAACACGGTGCCAACCACGATGCCAATTCCGGCTTGATATAAACCATGGAAAATAAAACTGGTAATAATCGTACTATCTTTCGCGCCCATCGTTTTTAATATGGCGATATTCGCTTGTTTTTCTTTTACTTCCATAATGAGCGTCGAGACAATATTAAAACTTGAAACGGCAATAATAAGGAACACGGTAATAAACACGATAGTTCGAACCATTTGTATGTCTTGATATAAATTTCCTTGAGAGCGATACCACGTCTCAATATAAACATAGTCTGGTAGCAGTTGCCCAATCAACAAAGCATATTCGTTGACACCAAATACATCAGAGGTCAATACCTGCAATCCGGTCACTTCATGTTTTGCGTAATCAAGTGCCTCTTGTATCGCTTGCAAATGAACAAACGCAGCGAACTGATCGATCGGTCCGCCCATTTCGGTATAGCCAGTCACCTTTAAACGCAGTTTGATCGGGTTAGACAATACATTTTCACTGTTTGTGTTTGGTAACAGTAAAGTAACGACATCATTTTTATCAACACCGAGAGAACGTGCTACTTGTCTACCTAATACAACCTCATCAACATCAAGGTTAGCAAACGCGTCACCGGGTATAAATTCACCAATTCGTGATACCTTAGAATATGATGCCGGAACAATCGCCTTCACTTGCACTGCTTTTAGTGACGTTTTGTGTTGCGCCATAGCACTAAGTTTAATGTATGGGCTTGCATGAATCACTTTATTATGCGTTTCAAGTAAAGCCACTTTAGAGGGCCAATTTTGAATTGGCTCGCCCGGAGCATTAAATTCTATATGCGGTATAACACCTAATAGACGGTCTTTTAGCTGTTGCTCGAAGCCATTAATAACTGACAGCGCGACAATTAATACGGCAACACCAATGGCAATCCCAATCGCAGATGTTTTACTAAAAAAGCCAACAAAACCTGAATTATCCTTTCCTTTACGAAACCCATTAGAAATAAAATAACTAAGCTTCATGAAAGTTTACACCGTCTTTAACTAAGCCATGTTCAAGATACACCTGATGGTCAAGTTTATTCGCTAATTCTAAATCATGCGTCACAACGACAAAGCTTGTATTGCACTGTACATTTAAATCACAAATTAAATCATAAATTTTAAGTGCATTATCTTTATCTAAATTGCCCGTTGGTTCATCGGCCAGCACCAAGTCTGGCTCACTGACGAGTGCTCTAGCAATCGCTACGCGCTGTCTTTCGCCCCCTGACAACTGGGCGGGCTTGTGTTCACATCGATGCGAAAGGCCAACCCGTTCTAACATTAATTTTGCTTTATCTAATGCGTTTGTCTTTGGTAATCCTGCAATTAATAATGGCATCGCAACATTTTCTATCGCCGTGAATTCCATCAATAGATGATGAAATTGATATATAAAGCCAAGGTGTTTGTTTCGAAAATCTGCCTGCTGAGCTCGATTGAGCACGGTTGGGTCTTGACCAAGAATGGTAATTTTACCATCGCTTGCAGTATCGAGTGTGCCTAATATATGAAGTAAGGTACTTTTTCCAGAGCCGGAGCTACCAACAATGGCTAACGTCTTACCGGCCGTGAGAGACAAATTAACGCCTTTTAACACGTCTGTCTGGTTTTCGCCGTCCTTATATTGTTTTTTAATAGAATGACATTCAAAAACGAATTTACTCATAGCGTAATACCTTCGCTGGATTTACTGAAGCGGCTTTGTACGCCGGATAAAATGTCGCTAAAAAGCTCATTAGCAAACTCAACAACAAAATAACTGTTATCTGGATCGGCTCAATAAGAACAGGCATTTGCATGCCGCCCAAAAATTGCAGCCCGATAAAATACAAAATTTCATTGATATGTTTAGCAATGAGAATACCCGCTACCGAGCCAATTAGCGTTCCAACAACCCCATTGTAGAGGCCTTGAATCATAAAAATCTGAAGGATACTGTTTGGTGTCATGCCGAGCGTTTGTAAAATGGCGATTTCGGACTTTTTCTCCGAAACCATCATCGCAAGTGCAGATAAAATATTGAAAATTGCAACCATGATGATTAAACCAAGTAACAAGGACATCACCTTTTTTTCCATTGCAACAGCACTAAAAAGGCTCCCCTGCGTCTGCCGCCAATCACTGTAACCGTGTTTAGAAAATAGTGTGTGTCGTTCAAGAACATCATCAATTAAAAACGGATCATTGAGTTTGACAGCAAGTGTCTGAACTTTTTCAATCGGTTTTTTTAACATTCGCGAGACAAACTCAGTGTTAGAAAACACTAAATTCGGTTCAATTTCACTGTGTGAAAACGTCGCCACTAGTGTAAATAATCGTTGACTAGGAACGCGACCAAGTGGCGTATAACTGGATGCAGCAGGGACCAATATTCGAAATTTATCGCCAACGCGTAAGTCGAGTTGCGCAGCTAGCGTATGACTGAGTAAAACACTGTAGCGGGTATCAAAAAGTGCCTGCCAACTTCCCCGATTTATAGCGTGTTTTAGTTTATCGAACTGCGCAGTATTGGATACGCCTTGCATTAACACTGCATTAATCGTTTGATTCGACGAGACCAGCGCTTCTGCTTTGATATGCGGATTGACTGACACTACATCGGGGTCTTTGAGCAACGCATTTTGAATCTGTTGGTAGGAATTATTGTCTAAATCTGACACATCGAGTTCGATATCGGGCGTCATACTTAACATAGAAGACTTTAAGCGCTGCTCAAACCCATTCATTACCGATACCACTGTAATCAACGCTATGAGGCCAAGGGCGATGCCACTTATTGAAAAAAAGGAAATGAACGAAATAAACGCATTTCCCTTCGCCATACGACTATAGCGCAAGCCAATAAATAAACTAACATTTTGAAACATAGTTTTATTATAAATATTGTTATTGGCAGCAAGTCTATCATTATTCCCGCCTATTTATGTAGAACAATAGCCAACAAAAATGTAAAGATGAGTATAATTTAACTATAACAGATCTGATGAGTCATAAATTTTGGCTATTTTTAGCGGTGGGTCTGTTACTTATTCGCGAGTATCGCTAAAATGGCGCAACCTTTGTAATTGGGATCGAGTTTTGTTTCAACGATTTAAGCACATGCACCTAAAAGGTGATCTTTTTGGTGGCGTGACTACCGCGATTATTTCTCTGCCACTCGCTCTAGCATTTGGTGTCGCATCAGGGGCTGGTGCAGAAGCGGGTATCTGGGGAGCGATTTTAGTTGGCTTGTTTGCCGCACTATTTGGTGGGTCAACCTCGCTAATCTCTGAACCAACCGGCCCTATGACGGTAATTATGACCGCCGTTTTAACAACAATGATGGCCAAGTATCCAGAGCAAGGTATTGCAATGGGGTTCACTGTCGTCATGATGGCAGGTGCTTTTCAGTTTTTAATCGGTACATTAAAACTGGGTAAATACGTAACACTGATGCCATACAGTGTAATATCAGGATTCATGTCTGGTATTGGCGTTATCCTAATAATTTTGCAGCTTGCACCGTTACTCGGACACGCTGCGCCAAGTGGCGGCGTCATTGGTACGCTTACTTCGCTACCTGACCTTATCGTCAACCTTCATTTTTCTGAAGTATTGTTAGCAACGCTAACATTGCTCATCTTGTTTTATTTACCAAAACAATATCGTAAGTATGTGCCAGCCCAACTTGTGGCGCTCGTTGCAATTACGTTGATTTCTGTCATCTTATTTGATATCGAATCAATTCGACGCATTGGTGAAATTCCAAGTGCCCTGCCCGAAATTGTATTACCCACTTTTACGAGCGATATGTTTACAACAATGATTATTGATGCATTAGTACTTGGTACGCTAGGTTGCATCGACACCTTGTTAACTGCTGTGATCGCGGATAGTTTGACGCGTCAAGAACATGATTCAAATAAAGAATTAAAAGGCCAAGGTATAGCTAACATGATTTCTGGCTTTTTTGGCGCATTACCCGGCGCAGGTGCCACCATGGGAACCGTGGTTAGTATTCAGGTCGGTGCCCGTTCACCCGTTGCAGGCATAATTCGAGCACTGATTTTAATGCTCGTTGTCTTCGTCGCAGGCAGTTTAATTGAACCGATCCCAATGGCAGTGCTTGCTGGAATCGCACTGTATGTTGGTATTTCAATTCTCGATTGGAGTTTTTTGCAACGCGCGCACCGACTCAGCAAAACGCAAACGGCGATTATGTATGGCGTAATGTTATTAACCGTATTCGTTGATTTAATCGTTGCCGTTGGTTTGGGGGTTTTCATTTCCAACATTTTGGTCATCGAACGATTAAGCAAAGAACAAGCTAAACACGTTAAAGCAATCAGTGATGCTGAACACGACGATGTTCCGCTTAATGATAAAGAACGAGCATTACTCGAACGTGCAAAAGGCAATATCTTGTTCTTTTATTTATCAGGCCCAATGATTTTCAGCGTATCAAAAGCTATCTCTCGGCAACATGCGTCGGTTCATAAATATAAGGCAATGATCCTTGATTTAAGTGACGTCCCTATGATTGATATGACGGTTGGATTGGCGCTCGAAAATGCGGTTAAAGACGCAATCGATGCTGAATGTGAAGTCTTTATCTATTGCCCAAATGATGATGCACAAAATCAGCTTAAAAAATTGGCGATTAAAGACCTAATTAGCCAAGAACGATTTGTCGATACGCGTACGCAAGCGTTAGAAGAAGCGCTCAATATCGTAGAAAACGTGCCATTTACAGGCAGCTAACCAAACAAAACTTAAAATAGTGCCCTCTTCCGGTAGTATAACCGTACGATGAGGGCTACTATAAAAATAAATAACTCATTGAACAAACTAAAATGTGCCAAAAATTGTCGCGCTTTAACGAATATTTTCAAATTAATGAAGCAATTCAAGTATCACTAGAACCGGTCAACGAATCGAGCCTACCGAAAGATGAAGAAGAGTTAACACATATTGTTCCGCCCCTATTCAAACTTGCCAATGAAGTAAGCGTACTCGAACAAACAGCGCTTCGACCGCTCCGTCAACTTGGCGACGTTGCTGAAGACTTAGCCCAATATTTAAAACTACAATCACGTAAAATCGACCTTATACTCTCACATATTTTGGCAAAAGAAGAAGTCGCCCATACGACAGCAATGACTGAATCATTCGGTGGAAGCGGGTTTGTTTTGTTAAGCGATGACCCATTTAATGTAGGCCAATTTCTCCAATGTAAATTGTTTCTGCAATCAGAAGCCGCTGCGGTGTTTTGCTTTGCCGAAGTAATTGCAGTCGAAAATGAATCGAACGAGACGTCAAAATTAACATGCTTGTTTAGCCATATCACAGAACAAGACCAAGAGCTTATAGTTCGCGCTAGCTTGCACGCTCAATCGCGGATCTTAAAAAAGAAGCAATTAAATAAAAAAAATAACTAATTAATAAAAATTGATTGAGAGTTTTGCTAGAATTTGCAAAATTTTTTACCAAAAAATAATTATGAAACGACACTTTCCTGCTGAGTGGGCTCCACAAGATGCAATTATGCTCACTTGGCCACATCAAGCTACTGACTGGGCCCCCATCTTAGATGAAGTTGAGGGCACCTATGTAAACTTAATCCGTATTCTAGTCAGTAGTCAAAATGTCGTCATTGTTTGTCACAATTTAGCGGTCCAGCACCACATCACAGAATTGCTCGCGGCGAATCAAATAGATGGAAGTCGAATTCAGTTTGTAGTCACGCCAACCGATGACACATGGTCCCGCGATCACGGACCTATTAGTGTTTATCAGGGCAATCGGCTCGTTGCATTAGATTTTACATTTAATGGCTGGGGCAACAAGTACTCAAGTGATCAAGATAATAAAATCAACACAGCCCTATTTAATCAGTTGAAAAATGATAACCGCCAAGAAATCACGTTCAATTTCGTACTTGAAGGTGGTGCGATTGAGACTGACGGCATGGGTTCACTACTCACCACAGAGCAATGTGTATTAAACCCAAACAGAAATGGCCATGTATCAAAAACACAAGTCGAAGAAACACTTTCTAACTATTTGGGCGTTGACCACTTTCTTTGGTTATCGCGCGGCGCGTTAGTTGGCGATGATACAGACAGTCATATCGACACACTTGTTCGTTTTGCACCTAACGACAGCTTAGTTTATGTCGCTTGTGATGACGAAAAAGATGAGCATTTTGCTGAGTTATATGCGCTAAAACAACAGGTAATGTCTTTACGGACCAAACAAGGTGAACCCTATACCCTCTATGCACTGCCATGGCCGCAAGCGATTTTTAATGACGACGGGGAGCGTTTACCTGCCACATATGCAAACTACTTAATAACGAATACTCAGGTTATTGTCCCAGTATACAATGATAGTGCAGACGATATTGCCCTTGACGTTATTGCAAACGCCTACCCAAATCACACTATTGTACCACTTGACTGTGTGCCGCTAATTAAGCAATTCGGCAGTTTACACTGCATCACCATGCAGTTACCAAAAGGGTTTATAGGAGAACATAATGAGTAAATTAATTGTCGCAGCTATTCAACATAGCAACAGCTCAGACCCAAAAGAAAATCAGACCTATATTGCGCAACAAATTGAGTCAGCCAGTCAAGCGGGTGCCCAGTTAGTCGTACTGCAAGAACTCCATCAAAGCCTTTATTTCTGTCAGAGCGAAGATACAAACCAATTTGATTTGGCTGAAACGATACCCGGACCAAGTACGACATTTTATGGTGCGCTTGCAAAAAAACACCAAGTCGTTATTGTGACGTCTCTATTTGAAAAGCGCGCACCAGGCCTTTACCACAATACTGCTGTTGTGCTTGAAAAAGATGGTTCTATTGCAGGTCAATACAGAAAGATGCACATTCCGGATGATCCTGGGTTTTATGAAAAATTTTATTTTACGCCGGGTGATATGGGTTTTGAACCGATAAATACGAGCGTTGGCAAGCTAGGTGTACTGGTTTGCTGGGATCAGTGGTTTCCAGAAGGCGCGCGACTCATGGCAATGGCAGGCGCCGATTTGCTTATTTACCCAACAGCGATTGGTTGGGATTTAGATGATGATTCGGCTGAGCAACAAAGACAGCTTGATGCGTGGGTCACAGTCCAGCGTAGTCACGCAATTACTAATGGATTACCAGTTATTAGCTGTAATCGAATCGGGCATGAAGTCGACCCGTCGCGCCAAACAAAAGGCATTCAATTTTGGGGCAACTCGTTTATTGCCGGACCACAAGGTGAATTTTTAGCGCAAAGTACTTCAGATAAAAATGAGACAATATTCGCGACAATTGATAAAAGTAGAAGTGAAACCGTACGCCGTATATGGCCCTATCTACGCGATAGACGAATCGATCACTACCAAGATTTAACAAAATTGTTTCGCGACTAAACGGAGATAACTATGACAATAAAAAGCTGGCAACAATTACCTTGGATTACAGCAAAAAACGACAAAAAATCCTGGGGCCAACTTCATGGAGCAGGCCTTTCGCTAAGTATTGCCCATGCCAGCCGGAGTAATCAACAACCGATTGTCATAGTTACCCCGGACACCCAATCGGCACTTAAACTCGAAGCAGAGCTTGAGTATTTATTGCCAAAAAACAAAGTTCTGTTGTTTCCTGACTGGGAAACCCTGCCCTATGATCATTTTTCACCACATCAAGATATCGTTTCACAGCGCTTATTGATACTCAGCAAGCTTAAATCAATGGACTCGGGAATACTTATTATTCCAGCAGCAACCTTGATGCTTAAAACTGCGCCAAGTGACTTTATTTACGCTAATGCGCTACAGTATAAAATTAACCAACAACTCGATTCAGCGCAGCTCAGAAATGCATTAGAGAATGTCGGTTACCGGCATGTAAATCAAGTTATGGAACATGGCGAGTACGCAATTCGTGGTTCAATCATCGACTTATACCCAATGGGTTCAGCCACACCATTTCGTATTGATTTATTCGATGATGAAATTGAAAGTATTAAACAGTTCGACCCAGAAACGCAGCGGTCACGACAAGACGTCAATGAAATTGACTTATTACCAGCGCACGAGTTTGGTACTAATCAGCAAGATATAGAAAGGTTTAGAACCGCCTATCGAGAAAAATTTGGTGCCAGTAACGACGCAGGTTCGATTTACATGCAAGTTACTCAAGGAAACTTGCCAGCCGGTATCGAATATTATTTACCGCTCTTTTTTGAGAATACAGCAACCCTATTTGATTATTTACCCAGCGAAGCCGTATTCTTGCTACTCGAAGATATTGAGAGCGAAATAAAACGCAGTTGGGACGATATAAAAGCGCGCTACAGGAATCACAGTGTCAATCCTCTCAGGCCCTTACTTGAGCCGGAGTTGCTCTATTTAAATGTAGAAACGTTTTATCAACAATTGAGCGAGTTTGCGCGTATTAACATGTCGCGTCACCCGCTTGCCACAAAAGCGGCAAATACTAACTTGGCGTATCGAGATATTGCGGATATTCGAGTCAACCACCAATTAAAGCAACCTTTTGAAGCATTGTTAGATTACATCACCGCGCAAAAGACAAATAACAATCGAATACTATTTAGCGTTGAATCTGATGGGCGACGCGAATCATTATTGACACTTTTAAAGCCGACCGGAATTAAAATAACCCAATTCGATTCATTCGAACGATTTGTTAATTCTACAAACGATATCGGTATGATTGTATCACCTCTCGAAACCAGCATTTGCCTTATTGGTGATATCGATATTTCGCTTATCACCGAACAAGAGTTGCTTGGGGCGAAAATTTCGCAAAGACGACGTCGCAAACACAAATATGAAGTAAGCCAAGACGCAATAATCCGTAATTTAGCTGAATTACACATCGGCAAACCAATTGTTCATTTAGATCACGGCGTAGGCCGCTACCAAGGCCTAGAAACGATTGATGCCGCCGGTGTCACGACTGAATTTGTTACTATCACTTACCTAAATGATGCTAAATTGTATGTGCCTGTTTCTGCACTTCATCTATTAAGTCGTTACACAGGCGGCGATGAAGAAACAGCACCGCTTAATAAACTTGGCTCAGATGCTTGGGAAAAAGCGAAAAAGCGCGCTGCAGAAAAAGTACGTGACGTTGCTGCAGAATTACTTGATATCTATGCACAGCGTGAGGCAAAAATGGGCTACAAATTTGGCCATGATGCTAATGCATATCGCCAATTTGTTGACAGTTTTCCATTTGAAGAAACTGAAGACCAACACAACGCAATTAACGCCGTTGTCAACGACATGCAAAAGCCACAAGCGATGGACCGACTGGTGTGCGGCGACGTTGGCTTTGGTAAGACTGAAGTTGCGATGCGAGCGGCATTCATTGCCGTTAATGATTCAAAGCAAGTGGCGGTATTAGTGCCGACCACGCTATTAGCGCAGCAGCACTATGAAAACTTTAAAGATCGGTTCGCAAATTTGCCAGTGGAAGTTGAAGTCCTATCACGCTTTAAAACCGCAAAAGAACAAAAAAGCGCGCTCGAACGACTGCACAAAGGGCAAGTCGATATAATTATCGGGACCCACAAACTGTTGCAGCAAGATATCAAGTTTAATGATCTCGGCTTGCTAATCATTGATGAAGAACACCGATTCGGCGTACGCCAAAAAGAAAAAATAAAATCGCTTAGAGCTGATGTAGATATCTTGACGCTCACCGCAACACCGATCCCCCGTACCCTTAATATGGCGATGAGTGGCATGCGCGACCTGTCAATTATTGCGACACCGCCCGCAAAACGCCTCGCCGTTAAAACATTTGTTCGTCAGTCTGATGGCGAATTAATTAAAGAGGCAATAATTCGTGAAATTAAGCGCGGTGGTCAGGTCTATTTTTTACACAATAATGTTGAGTCCATTGAGTCGTTTGCTAATGATATTCAAGAACTGGTCCCGCAAGCGAATGTGACGTTTGGGCACGGTCAAATGCGCGAAAAAGAGCTCGAGCAATTGATGTCTGACTTTTATCATCAGAAATTTAATGTTCTGGTATGTACTACTATCATCGAAACCGGAATCGATGTGCCCAGTGCGAATACCATTTTAATTGATCGCGCGGATAAATTTGGTCTCGCACAATTGCACCAATTGCGCGGACGAGTAGGAAGAAGTCATCATCAAGCCTACGCCTATTTGCTAACACCAAATGAAAAGCTACTGTCCAAAGATGCGGTTAAACGTCTCGATGCAATCGAGTCACTCGAAGATCTTGGCGCTGGCTTTACCTTAGCTACACATGATCTTGAAATTCGCGGCGCAGGCGAGTTACTCGGTGACGATCAAAGTGGCCAGATTGAATCGATCGGCTTTTCACTCTACATGGAAATGCTTGACCACGCAGTTACGGCATTAAAAGAAGGAAAAGAACCATCTCTTGAAAATATTCTCGGCCAACAAGCTGAGGTCGATATCAAAATTGCAGCCTTATTGCCAAACGATTACATTCACGATGTCAATGCGCGCCTTAGCATGTATAAACGTATTGCAAGTGCGGGTAATAGCGATCAGCTAAGTGAACTTAAAGTTGAACTCATTGACCGCTTTGGTCTGCTACCTGATGCGACAAAAAATTTATTCGCTGTACAGCATTTAAAAAACACTGCACGCTCGCTTGGGATCACAAAAATTGATGCCAATAATAAAGGCGGCTACTTTGAATTTTCGCAAGATACAAAAGTTGACCCAAGCTTTATTATCGGATTACTGCAATCTAATCCTGCTATCTATAGAATGGAAGGCGCAAATAAGTTACGCTTCTCGATAGAAGAAAAAAATGCGCAAGAGCGACTTAAATTAGTCAGTGCCATGATAAATGATTTTAATAAAAAGGCGTTAAATTAATGAAATATGTGATGACCTTGGTGGGTCTATTGCTTTTCACTGCTCCCGTCAGTGCGCAAATTCGTTGGTTTGAGATTGAAATGTTCATTTTTAAACGCGATGATATCAGCCAAGTTAAAGAAGTATTGGACAAACAATCACATACTCTAAAACAAGGCCCAACACTTGATTTGATTACTGAACAGTTACAGTTCAATGCGCAAGCGCATTGCGACGCGTTACAAGGTAAAGCGCAAACGCAAGACTCAGAACTAAATGCACAGAAAGAGATGACTGCCGTTGAGACTGACGAATCACTAGCGATTGAAAGCATTTCAACAGAGCAATTAGAACCCGAGTATCTAGCAGAGCACGACGAAACGCCCACGGTTAACAGCGAAAACTTATCAACTGTTGATGTAGATTTTGCAGATCCTAATTGTAATAGCATCGACAACAACGCAATTGATGTTGCATCGTTGCCAGTTATTATTGACGCATTACCGCAAACACACACAGATTACCCCTATTTATTGAGTCCGGAACAATTACAGCTAAGCCAACAACTTAAAAAACTGAGAAACGTGACACCCATCTCACATATTGGATGGCGCTTTCCTGAGTGGTCAATTCGCCGTGCGCCAACACTTCGTCTGTTTGGCGGTGACAATTTAGCGAACCAGTTTAATATTATAGATGGTGCAATTACGCCGAAATTACTTCACCAAGATGAAGTGACTGATGAGCAGCAATTAAATGCCATTTTCAACCAACTGATAGGTGACACAGAAAACGGTAGCACCGTAAATATACCATTACAGAGCGAAGTAAATGACACAGTCTGGGAGCTAGAGGGCCGCTTTAAGGTTTACATTCGCAATAACTATTTAACCATCGAAAGTGAATTCAACTTAACAGAGCCAGACACAATGTTAGGATCACTTAAGCAATACTATTTTAACCAATTTAAACGAGTGATTAGTGGCCAAATACACTATTTTGACCATCCCAAGATGGGGATCATTCTACAAATACGTCGATTTAACCATTAAGGAATTAAAATGAAAAAAATTATTCTTATTGCTGCTGTGTTTTTATTATCCGCATGTTCAAAAGTAACACTAGAAAACTACGAGCAAATTCAAGTTGGCATGGATAAAAAAGAGATAGAAGCGATATTAGGGAACGCATCACAATGCGATGAAAAAACACTTCATACAAATTGTACTTGGGGTAACGATAGTAAAAATATTAAAGTCACTTTTGTCGCAGACAAAGTAACCTTATTCTCTGAACAAGGACTCTAGTAATTAGTTAGGGCATTATTAATTTTGCTGATAATGCCTATCACTGAGATACATTTGCAACTAACCTGCATTTTAGGTGCAATAGTGATTTGCGAATTTGGCTAATGTAACCAATGAACCTTCGTAATATTGACCTTAATTTACTCGTTTATCTAAACGTCTTGTTAGAAGAACAAAGTGTGTCTCGCGCCGCAGAAAAACTTGCACTCACCCAACCCACCATGAGCGCTGCGTTAAAACGATTACGTGAACTTTTTTCAGATCCTCTCCTTGTTCGCACAGCAAATGGCATGAAAGCAACCGCTAAGGCTGAACGATTAAAGCCCCAAATAATCGATTTTATTCAGTTATCAGAGCAAATAACACAACAAGAAAACCAGTTTGATGCACAACATGATGAGGCCCATTTTCGAATTTTAACCAATGATTACATTGAATCGACCTTACTTTACCCATTTATTTCAAGTTGTATTGAGCACTATCCCAAATTAACGTTTGATGTGTTAACAAATGGCGACGTTAAACCAAATGAAATTGAAGAAGGACTTGTCGATGTTTGTATTAATCGCTTTGTACGGCCGCCTCGTTCGTTTTATCAACGTCAATTGTGGCGTGATAACTATTGCGTCGTTGCAAATAAAGAAAACCCATTTTATAAATCCCAAACATTAGAATGTTATTTGGCGCAGCCTCATATTTGGTTCAATCGCATCGGGTACAATTCTGAACCCTTTGTCTCTAATAACGTGACTGCGAATAAGCTAGGTTGGGTCGATGATGCATTAAGCCAAATTAATAAACGTCGCCACATCGCGTTATTTAGTCGGCACTACCAAGCTGCAAAATTACTCGTTAATAATACGCAACTGTTAGCAACAATACCTAGGCGCCTAGCAGTACATGGTTTTGATCACCCTAACATCGCCCTGTTGCCTGTGCCATTTCAAATCATCCCTATTGAGGTCGCGATGATTTGGAATCCAATAAAACATTATGAAGCACCACATATTTGGTTGCGAGACGCACTCTGTGAGTTTGCAAAAACCATTAATGACCGTCACTAAAATTATGATATAGACGCCGTCTATATGCATTATCGAAATCTTTAATTTTATAAATAGTACATCTCGCTTTAAAGTTAAATTTAACAACGACAACGTATTAGCCAATTAAAGAGAGATAGTCATGGATCCAATAAAATTTAGTAAACATCAACATTTGTATATCGATAACAGTTTTTTTCAAGAATTTGTTGCACGTTGTGGCCTCTCAACACCGCAGCTACAAGAGCAATTTTTTGAAGACTACACTAACTTATTAATTCAATTTGGCGGCCATGTTCGTCGTATCGCAAAGCATCAAGCAAAAAGTACGTACTCTAATAGTGAATCACTTTATGAAATAATCACGTCATCAAGCGCGCATATATCACTCAACACATTATTGTCAGAGACTGAACTTGTTAAAGATAAATATTCGTGTGTAACGCCAACATTTTTCATTCTTGTTCTATTTAGTGCATATCGTGGTACAGTTTCGCTCTCACAGACGTGTGATAATAGTGAAATTTCTGCACTCTTTGAGCGCTGCGTGTCACTTATTGCAGTCGACCACTCCCAACAGCTGCAACTAACTGCGTAATGCCTCTTTAAAGTAGCTGTCGAACTTTAGACTATCAAAGGGTAACCCCGATTTTAAATGATGCTCGTTTGCTTTTACAATTGCCGCTTCGAGTTGCTCAGCTACGGGGTGCCAACCGATATACTGTAATAAATCAACCGCTGCATTTAATGCGCTGGTTGGGTTAATTTGATTTGTGTTTTGTATATGCGGCATGGGTCCATGGCGCATTTCAAACAATGCAGTTGTTTCGTTTCGGTTACTTAAGTTCATCAATTTATTGCTGTCAGCTAGACTTAGTAATAGGTCTTCAATTATATCGCCAACATGGTTGCAAGCTACGACAATGTCGATAAGCTCGGGCGAGTGAATTGCATAATGAGTAAATCGTTCTAACGACATAAAATTGATTGTTATGGTATGGTTTTGAAGTAAAGCCCCCTCCTCTTTGAATCCAAACTTTGTCATAGCCAGGTCTTTAAACCACTCTAAAAAAGCACCTTCAGTATAGGGCAGCTTATTGGCTTGATGAACGACCGTAATGCGCTGGTGCTGATTGGTAAGCGCACAATTGATGGCTAACTCAGCCAATCGCGTAGAGGCCTTTTGTGATGTCGATTTAACGGCAAAAGCGATGTTTTCAAAGTCATTTAGTTTATTGACCCCTAATTCATCACTTAAAAAGTTGGCGACATCGTTTGCTTCATCACTGTTTGCAGCCCACTCTATGCCTAAGGGTAAATCTTCTGAATTATCGCGAATGATGGTGCACTTGATAGGATATTTACCATTATAACTTTGTACCCGCGTTTGGCTTGCAAATAACCGCATTTCATGACGTAGTGCAATGTTAAGAGAACGAAACCCATGCCCTATTGGCGATGTTATCGGACCAATTAAACCAATTTTATGCTTTTCTAATTCACTAACGGTCTCTTGCGGAAACCAATCGCCGTCGTACTTCATGGCGGCTTGTTCACCACAAAGCAATTCATGCCATATAATTTGTCGTTCATTGTGGTATACAGAATTGACTAATTGATCGAGTACACTTCTTACTTTTTTAACTAACAATGGTCCGATACCATCACCACAAACAAACGGAATAGTGACCTTGTCGGGCACAAACATAGTGTTATTTTTATTAAAAGAAATTATGCCGGTTTTTGACATCAAGTTATGGTGCTAAGTGAACTACATAACACCATAATGACCGCAGTAGCCTATTAAGGCAACTGTTTGTATGACAAATGTTGATAAAAACGAAGTGAATAAAGCGCCCGATTATTTTCAATACCGAGTTTTGATGTTATTTGATTTAAAACGTCAGTCACGTTATTGACAAATTTTGCATATCCGCCACGCGCTTCATGATCACTGTTAGCAGCAAAAATAAAGTATATATAATCGTGGTAACGTGTTCCATCAAGTTCAACCAAACACTGGCTATCACCGTGTGGACACAAGTTAATAAGCATTAATTCATTGAGCTTTTGTACTTTGTTATCGCCTGCGATGCGAACAATAGGTAACAAATCACTTGCAACAACGGCACTTTGACAAGCCAAACTAGTCGCGACCGTATTTTTGAATATGTCAGCAACTTCTTTATAAATACGATGAAACGGTGACGTGGTAAAATAGTCGACTGTATTAAGATCGTTTTGTAACACGCTCATCGGCATTTTAGCGATAACGTATGATTGACTGTTACAGCGCTTCGGTAATTCAAACCCTTGCTCTTGATAACGAACACTGAGCTCTCGAAAACCATGCGCTTTTCGGTTGTCGTCACTGCGCTGCGTTTTAATATGATAAGTAATATGTTGATGATCTTTAATTTTTATTGCGTTTTCACTTAATTTGCATTGCATACTAAAATCTTTCAATAGATTTGCAATGCGTTGATGAAAATCAACCGCATTGTGGCGTATTTCATCGCCACTTGATAGAAACAAAAGTTGGAATTGATAGTGTTCGACATCATTATCAATAAAGTCTCTAAATCCAGACGCCTGCTCTGGGTTATAATAGAAAATAAGTTGCTCGTCAGTCTCAATTGTTTCGTTTTCTTGAGCAAAACGCACACGCACTAATTTTTGCTTGTTAATAATAGCTAAGTTTTCAACGTGATACTCATTACATAAACGAATTAGTTTACTACTAATGAAATAGACAAGTTGCTCAACTTCACTTTTACTCTCGATCACTTTTACTTTTTCGATAAAGCTTTGTGGAAGTTCAAATTGGGCAAGAATATAGTGGTTGTCTCGAGCAGAAATAGGCACATAAACCTTTTGTCCCTTATCGCGAAATCGACTTAATCGCTTGGCATTCCTCATTAATTATTCCTTTTACGATACTAGCTGAGTGTTGTGCGCAAGTTTATCGGCGGTCAGGGTCAGATTTAAGACAGATTTACGACAATATTATGACAAAAAAGGGAGGTGATTTACCTCCCGTAACGATTAACCATTAGAATTTATATGAAACATTAAAAAACAATGTTCTGCCGACCACATCGTAGATGCCTGGCACAGTGCCCATATCATTCCCCCCAGGTACTTCTTCTGGATTTGTATCAAATAGATTTTTAACACCACCTGTTATACGCACATCATCACTAACATGATAGGCGGCAGACATATCATGATAAACAACATCGTTAGTCGCAAAGTCATCGCCGTAGTAGCTGCCTTCCATACCTGAGATATAGCGTGCGCTATAAAGTAAATTCAAGTTATCTGAGACATCATATCCGATTGACAAGTTAGACTTAATATCTGCATAGCTACCGATGTTGCCATCGATATAACCAGTATAATCGACGCCATCTTGCTCGAACTCTAATAAGTAAGTTGTATCCAACTTAATCTTCAATGCATCAACACGATAACTAACATTCCAATCGATACCCGATGTTTTCTGCGAGCCAACATTTATTAACGCTGAAGTCATATTCGATAGATCACCATCTGGCGTAATATTGATTGCATCACACGCAGAAAGATCGCCGTCATAACATTTATTCATTTCATTTTGCACATCAAGGCGTGTGATTGCATCTGTAATATCAAATGCCCAGTAATCTATCGTGGTAGACAACCCATCGGTCACTTCCCAAACGGCACCGAATGTCAATGACTCACTTTATTCAGGTTTTAAGTTCTCGTCACCCGTATAGTTAACTAGAATTTGCGCATCTTGTTCATTGCCCCAAGGGTCTGCAAGATAATCAAATGAACCTGAATTACCACCATATAGCTCAGATACACTCGGCGCTCTAAATCCAGTCGCAATTACTGAACGTAACATAAATGTATCTGTCACGTTCCATGTCGCACCTAATTTCCAAGTCGTTGCGCCGCCAAACGTCGAGTAATTGTCATAACGCAATGCACCTTCTAATGTGATATCGTCGAGCACCGGCATATTTGCTTCAAAGTAAGCTGATTGTACAGAGTAGTCACCTGACGTTGGATCCTGCTGCGCCGCCGTACTCTCGCCTTTTTGTGTTATTTCATCAGGGGTGTAGTAGCCACTTTCATAGCGGTTTTCGATTCCCATTGCATAGCCTATATCGCTATCGGTGACCCCTGCATAGCCCGCTGCCGTGATAAATTGTTCATTACCGCCTTTATTCTGCTCAGTGTACAAAATCCCTTCACTTTCCAGGAAATCTTGATCAATTTCATCACCGCTAAACCATAAGTCTTGATTTGCATAAATGCTTTTTTCCATGTTACCCGCGTGAATCGAGTTTTGTACACCGTCAACAGAATCATTGCGGCCATAGGTTGCGCTTACATCCCAACGATCGTCGTTGTCTAAAATACCTGAAAGGCCAATTGAAGCACGAACCGTATCTGTTTCTTGTTCATAAATACGTGGACCAGCGTCAACCATACGACGACGGTATTCAAGACTATCCGGTAAATTACCGTCTTCATCAACAAACTCATCTGTATACTTGTCATCAAGTTTGTCTGTGTCTAAATCAATTGATGCAGGTTGCGGTGCCATTTGCTGATTCGAGTCGCGCTTTGTATACATCAAATCAACTGATAAATCAGTATCGGACGCGATTTCTTTATTGAAACTAGAGAAAAGACTCAACAATTCGTTCGCGTTTGCGCATAGCTTTGTTCTGTGTAGTCATAACAGGTATCACGGGGTTTAAAACCACCATTACCATCAGGTACTTTTCCACCTAGCGAGCCTTCAGGAACAAATGATGAACAACCGTCTGGTATATAGTCACGATCCCCTTGGCTAATTTCGCCACGCTCACTATACTGCGCGCCCAATACTAAGTTTCCGCCAGCGATGTCCATTCCATGTAGAATACTCACTCCGTAGCTTGTGCCGTCACCGTAGGTAGTTTGGCTACCATCAACCGCCAATTCCGTACCAACAAAGTCTTTCTTCGTAATAATATTAACAACACCGGCAATCGCATTCCGAACCATAAACGGCAGACGCACCATCTTTTAATATTTCGATTGATTTAATCATAGACACAGGAATCGTATTTAAGTCGACCGACGAATTTGCTCCTGTGCCAGAAGACACCATTCTGCGCCCATTAAGTAATACGAGTGTACGCTGTGTGCCCATTCCTCGTAGGTTTACTGTCGCTGAGCCGCCCGAACCATTGTTTGACGTCGCACCTAAATTCATACCTGCTGCGGCAGGTTGATTCGATAATATTTCTTCAACTGATTGGAAACCACTTTGCACAATAAAATCGGATGAAATCACAGTGACAGGACTCGCGGTTTCCATATCAGTACGATTAATACGTGAACCTGTTACCTGAATGGTTTCCATTTCTGTTACAGATGTTTCTTCAGCGTTTATCGCTGCACTATATAAAGGTAATGTAGTCGCGATTGCAATACCAATTTTTGTTTTATTCATAATAAACCTTATTACATATTGACTCGTAAATGTCGCAACAGTTAATGGTTTGTTGCGCCGATGGAGTCACACTAACTCGGCTAACTGAATTAAAACTGAATGTATGTTCAGGGTTTATTCGTGCTCAACTTAAATTTGAGAAACAATTACAATTAAAGTGAGCAAAAAAACGTTAAGACTTTGTATTTATTGTACATTAACAAACCCTAAAGGAACTCGTTACGGTTTGATATTAAGTTTTATCAAATGTAATCAAACGCAATTACACCGAGTTTAAGCAAAAGCGTGCACATATTTGCATTTGCATACACCACTCAAACACATTCGATAGTATTATCTTTGTGTACTCGAAAAAGGATAACGAATTTCAAACGGTGTACCTGTTGTTCCGCTAATCACGATTTGCCATTGCATTTGGGGTTCATTGCATACACCTAACATCGCATCGGCAACAAGTTTTCCATCTTTTAATTCAAAGAAAAGTGGAATTTTACCCATATACATATTAACCCCTTCTATATAGGCTGTTTGAACTTCAACGTTAGTCTTTTCATTTTGCAGAATAATTTGAAACGGCGTTTCTGGAATAACATTTGTTGTTGATAACGCCAATTTAACACGAGATTGAAATACACATGGTTGGTTTGGAATGCATTTGCCGCGACTCGCTTCGGTTGGCTGATTTTCACCACAGCCGACCAGAAACAAAGTCGTACAGATGAACAAATAATAACTTTTCATTGCGTTATTTGCCTTTCGTTCTATGTTTAAAAAACGCTCACTTTTGATTAACACTAAAAAATTGCATAAAAAAGAAGCATTGTAACCAAGATAATTTGATTGAAGTCATAATTTTAAGTAATTGCGCTATCTTTTTAAATGCAAAAATTTTATTATTTCCGCGCAAAAAAAAGGTTTTGCCGGGTTTGTTTTCTAGGGTGTTCAAAAGCGTTGCGTTATTGAACGTTTTAGGTAACGAATTTAGCAAAAATACAGTAGGCCCCTTTCTTAATTGAAACGGGAAATTCATTTCTAATTGCAATTTATTGCAGCGGAAACCGGAAAATGAGCCAATCAACAGTAGCATCACAAACTGAATACAACTATAAAGTTGTACGCCAATTCGCCATCATGACGGTGATTTGGGGCATTGTTGGCATGGGAGCCGGGGTATTTATAGCAGCTCAGCTTTACTGGCCTGCCTTAAACTTCGATATTCCATGGTTAACATACTCTCGACTGCGTCCTTTACATACAAACGCAGTTATTTTCGCATTTGGTACGAGTGCGCTTTTTGCAACGTCTTATTACGTTGTACAACGTACATGTCAAACGCGACTTTTCATGGACAAGCTAGCCGCTTTCACTTTTTGGGGATGGCAACTAGTTATTGTATTAGCAGCAATCACGCTTCCATTAGGTTTTACTAGTGGTAAAGAATATGCTGAACTAGAATGGCCGATTGATATTTTGATTACGGTTGTTTGGGTTGCATACGCAGTTGTATTCTTTGGTACCTTGATTAAACGCAAAGTATCGCACATTTATGTTGCTAACTGGTTCTATGGTGGTTTTATCATCACAGTTGCTGTTTTACATATCGTAAACAGTATGGCAGTACCGGTTTCTCTTACTAAGTCATATTCAATCTACGCGGGTGCAGTCGACGCCATGGTACAGTGGTGGTACGGTCACAACGCGGTAGGTTTCTTATTAACAGCTGGTTTCTTGGGTATGATGTATTATTTTGTACCGAAACAAGCTGGTCGCCCTGTTTATTCTTACCGTTTATCGGTAGTTCACTTCTGGGCACTTGTTTCTCTTTATATTTGGGCAGGTCCGCACCACTTACACTACACTGCACTACCTGACTGGACTCAGTCTTTAGGTATGGTAATGTCGGTAATTCTATTTGTTCCATCTTGGGGTGGTATGATCAACGGTATCATGACACTGTCAGGTGCTTGGCACAAATTACGCAACGACCCAATCCTTCGCTTCTTAGTTGTTTCATTATCGTTCTACGGTATGTCAACGTTTGAAGGTCCAATGATGGCAATTAAATCGGTAAATGCCCTATCGCACTATACTGATTGGACTGTTGGTCACGTACACTCAGGTGCTTTAGGTTGGGTTGCGATGGTTTCTATCGGCGCGACATATCACCTAATTCCGAATCTATTCGGCCAAACACGCATGTACAGTACAAAACTAATTAACACACACTTCTGGTTACACACTGTGGGTGTTGTACTTTACATTGTAGCAATGTGGATTTCAGGTGTAATGCAAGGTCTAATGTGGCGTGCGGTAAATTCAGACGGTACATTGATGTACAGCTTTGTACAATCACTTGAAGCGTCTTACCCGTTCTATTTCATGCGTTTTGTTGGTGGTGTATTCATTGTTGTTGGTATGTTCTTAATGCTTTACAACGTACTGAAGACTGTCACTGCTGAGAAAGGTGTACTTCAAGCTGAAGCACAGCCGGCTTAAGGGGGATAGAATGAGTCAAAATAATTCACAGAATAAACACGAAATCGTTGAAAAAAACGTTGGCTTAATGGCTATCTTAACGGTGTTTGCAATCAGCTTTGGTGCACTTGTAGAAATTACGCCATTGATGTTTCAAAAAGATACCACTGAGCCTGTAAAAGACTTACGTCCACTTACGGCACTTGAACTTGAAGGTCGCGATATCTATGTTCGTGAAGGTTGTTATAACTGTCACTCACAAATGATTCGCCCTTTCCGCGATGAAGTAGAGCGTTACGGTCACTACTCAGTTGCGGGTGAAAGTGTTTGGAACCACCCTTTCCAATGGGGTTCAAAGCGCACTGGGCCAGATTTGGCTCGTGTTGGTGGTCGTTACTCAGACGATTGGCACTATGCTCACATGATTGATCCACGTGACGTAGTTCCAGAATCAAATATGCCTGGTTTTCCTTGGTTGGCGACAACAGAAGTTGACACTACGTATACACTTAAAAAACTACAAGTGTTCCGTGATAGCTTTGGTATTAACCAATCTAACTATGACGGTAAGGAAGGTAAACCATTAGGTTATGGCACAGATGCAGAGCTACAAGCAGACGTTGACTCTATTAAAGGTAAAACTGAAATGGATGCATTGATTGCTTATTTACAACAGCTCGGCACGCATTTGAAGTAACCGCTATGGATTACGGAACATTCAGAGGCATATTTACTCTGGTATTATTAGTACTTTTTATCGCTATTGTTGTGTGGGCTTATAGCAAACGTTCGAAGAAGAAGTTTGACAGCGCAGCAAATGCCATTTTCGAAGACGAAAACGTGCATAACAACACAGTGGGTGATAAAAAAGCAAAGGAGTCTGAGAAATGACTACGTTTTGGAGCATTTGGGTTATCGTACTAACCCTAGCATGTTTAGCGCTTTGTTTTGGCCTGTTAGTTTGGAATATGAAAAACTATGTTGGTGTTGAAGAAGGCGAATCATGTGGCCATGAATTTGATGGCATTGAAGAGATAAACAACCCATTGCCTAAGTGGTGGACAATCATGTTCTTCGCTACATTCGTATGGGCTGTTGTATACCTAATCGCTTACCCAGGTATGGGTAACTGGGAAGGTTTATTCAAGTGGACGAGTTCAAACCAAGGTATCACTACTTTGGCTGAATCAAAACAAGCGACAATTGATAATCAAGCCGCTGGCAAACGTGTTCAGCTTGACCAAGAAATTGCGAAAGCAGATGAGCGTTTCGGGCCTGTCTTCCAACAATTTGCAAAACAAGACATTATTGAACTTGCAAAAAACGAGGAAGCGCTTGAAATTGGTCAGCGTTTATTCGCCCAAAACTGTTCACAGTGTCACGGTTCGGATGCACGTGGTGGTTTAGGCTTTCCTAACTTAACTGACAAAGATTGGTTATATGGCGGTACGCCAGCTGACATCAAAAAGTCGTTAATGGATGGTCGTGTTGCGGTCGGTATGGCGGCATGGGGCGCAGCGCTCGGTGAAGAAGGCGTAGATCATGTGGCAGCATACGTTCTGAGTCTATCGGGTCGTACTGTAAACCAAAAAGACGCTGAATCAGGTAAAGCTAAGTTTGCTATGTGTGCAGCGTGTCACGGTGTTGACGGTAAAGGTAACACAGCGATGGGTGCACCTAACTTAACTGATAATATTTGGTTATACGGTGGTTCACAACGTGCTGTTAAAGAGTCAATTACTAATGGCCGTGCCGGCGTTATGCCAGCTTGGAAAGATATTCTAGGTGAAGATAAAGTACATATATTGACAGCCTATGTTTATAGTTTATCGCAAGATAAATAATCCAGATCAAATAAGCCCCCTTTTGGGGGCTTTTTTTTTGCCCTTCATCGCTGTTTTCACGTAAAATACCCCTACATTTAAGTTGATAAACGAAGTTATGAAAAACACACCTTGGTATAAACAATTTTGGCCCTGGTTTATTATTTTGATTCCAGCGAGCGCCGTTATCGCCTGTATTACCCTGCTTATATATATGTCTGACAAAGGACCTTCAATGGTCGTAGATGATTATTACAAAAAAGGAAAAGCGGTTAATTTAGAGCTTTCTAAATTTGAAAAAGCGAAAGATCTTTATCTACACGCCGACCTTTTCATCAATGATGGTGTTGTAACCGTTGAGTTTACCAAAGGCGATCACCGTAACGCGCCAGCATTAAAGCTATCTTTTTATCATACAACATTAAAAGAAAAGGACTTTGATTTGGTACTTTCGCCCAATGCAAAAGGCCAATTTTCAGGCGTTACCGAAAAGCTACTTGACGAACGTTACACTGTATTTATCGAACCTATCGATAGTTCATGGAAATTAAAAGAAACAATTAAACTGCCCTATTCAGGTGCTTTTAAAATTAATCCGGAATATAAATAAACTATGACAAAACCTTGTTTTCATTGTTTAGAGCCAATCCCTGAAGGCTTTAATGTAACGATTGACTTTGATAATGCAAAACAATCACTTTGTTGTCTTGGTTGCCACGCTGTCGCAGAAGCGATTATCGATCAAGGCATGTCTGACTATTATAAGTTCCGAACAGAATCAGCAGGTAAAGTACAAGAACTCGTTCCTGAACAACTTGTCATGTTTAAAAGCTATGACGATGCTGATATCCAATCGGAGTTTATGGACGACCAAGGCGATATCGCCGAGTTACTGCTTAGTATTGAAGGAATTTCATGTGCTGCATGTGCGTGGTTAATTGAAAAGCAGTTATTAAAGCTCAAAGGTATCGTGCGCGTTGACGTGAATACCTCGACATATCGAGCCATGATTAAGTGGCAAAAAGATGTTGTAAAGCTCAGCGAAATCATCGAGTCACTCGCTCGAATCGGCTATCGAGCCTACCCCTTTCAAATTGACGAAGAAGAAAATCAAAAAAAGCAGACAGCTAAATCATATGTCAGACGCTTAGGCGTTGCAGGTTTGATGACCATGCAAGTCATGATGTTCGCCTTCGCGATGTATTTCGGCATGTTCTCGGGCATGGATGAAGATTTCGAACAATATTTTAGATGGATTAGTTTTGTCTTAGCCACGCCAGTGATTCTCTATTCTGCACTGCCCTTTTTGGTGTCAGCGATTCGTGGTCTAAAAGCAAAACAACTTAATATGGATCTGCCCGTTTCGCTTGCGATTTTTGGTGCCTATGGCGCTAGCAGTTGGGCGACAATATTTAATACCGGGGAAGTTTATTTTGAATCGATTTGTATGTTTACATTTTTGCTGTTATTGGGTAAATACTTAGAGTTTCGTGCACGCCTTAAGGCATCTGAAAGCACCGCTAACTTACAAAAGTTACTGCCTCTCACCGCTCGTTTGATAGACGGTGCAAATGAAACAATCATTGCCGCTAAAAAATTAGTATTAGGTGACGTTATTCGTGTTAAACCCGGTGAAACGATACCTGCAGATGGATTAATTGAATCCGGCAGCACGAGTGTCGATGAAGCAATGATGACAGGCGAACACGAAGCAGTATTCAAGCAGGTCAATGATAATGTGTTTGCAGGCACCATTAATCACGACGGTGTCATTTCGGTCAAAATTAATAAAACGGGTCGTAACACACTGCTCAATCAAATTATTCATTTGCAAAACGAAGCGCTTTCAAAGCGCCCGCGCATTGCAGAGATCACCGACAAAGTGGCGCAGTGGTTTGTCGCAACATTACTCATTTTTGCCTCAATTACCGCGATTGGTTGGTATCAAATAGACCCTGAACACGCATTCTGGATTACCATTGCAGTATTGGTCGCAACTTGCCCGTGCGCATTAAGTTTAGCGATCCCGACGGCACTCACCTGTGCCGTTGCCAATTTAACGCAAAAAGGCGTGTTAATTAAACAAGCTCATGTGCTCGAAACATTGCCCAAAGTAACCGACATCGCATTTGATAAAACCGGTACACTCACCGAAGGACAAGTGACTATCATCGATTGGCAGCGGCTAAATAGTGATTTTGATGATAAAACTATTTTACTTATCGCAAAATCGCTTGAAACCTATTCAGAGCATCCTATTGCTAAAGCGTTTACTTCGCTATCATCTACAACAACGCCATTAGATGATGTTCAAGTTATCACAGGTATTGGTATCAAAGCCATTTATGGTGACAAACGAGTTGCAATCGGAAAACCAAATTGGAATACGAATACATGTGGGCAATTTTCTATATATCTCTATATTAATGACACGGCAGTCGCCGGATTTAATTTAGATGATAAACATCGAGCGCATATCGACGAACTTGTATTAGCAGCAAATAATTCAAGTATTGATACTCACTTATTAACAGGCGACCCATCACAATCAGGGATTAAACTTGCCTCTAACTATTTAATTGGTAAAGTTAAAATTGGCTGTTCACCGGCCGACAAGCAAAGTTATGTAGAGCGTTTAAGCAATGATAACCGAATTGTCGCCATGGTGGGCGATGGCGTTAATGATAGTCCTGTTTTTAACAGTGCACATGTTTCACTCGCGATGGAGACTGGCGCTGATATTTCGAAGAATACTGCTGATGTCGTACTATTAAACAGCGACTTAAAAGGTATCATTCACCTATTTACGATTGCGACGTTAACAAAAAATATCATTCGTCAAAATTTAACCTTGTCGTTACTTTACAACGGTTCTATTTTACCATTGGCTGCAATGGGCCTTGTCGCACCGTGGATGGCGGTGATCGGTATGTCAGCAAGCTCGCTGATAGTTATTGCAAATTCTTTAAGGTTGCTACGAGCATGAGTATAATTTACATATTAATCCCAATTGCAGTGTTACTCGTTATTATTGCTATATGGGTATTCTTTTGGGCAGTAAAGAGCGAACAATTTAATAATTTGGATAAGCAGGCCCATAGTATTTTGTTCGAAGACGATAAAGAGCAACACGACAAAAGCAATGACCATTAGCCTGTTTTTTAGCGCATTTGTAATGGGCTTGTTAGGCAGTGGACACTGCCTCGCTATGTGTGGCGGTGTCGCATCGTCATTGAGCATCGCCGTAAAGGATAAATCGCGTATTCCCCTGTTTACCTTACTGTATAATGTTGGGCGCATAACAAGTTATATGGTCGCCGGGTTTATCGTTGCGTTACTTGGCGCCGAGTTTGCTTCGCGCTCAAATGTATTTTCATCTGCTATGGCAATCGTGAGTGCTATTTTCATGATCCTCGTTGGTATCTATGTAATGCGTCTTGCGGCAACGCTCAACTGGATAGAAAGAGCGGGCAAGGCATTGATTTGGCGTCACCTAGTTAAATTAAATAAATATGTTATGCCGATAGATAAACCTAATAAAGCATTTTTTTATGGCGTTTTATGGGGCTGGCTGCCCTGTGGTTTAGTTTATTCTGCGCTGATGTGGACCGTTTCGCTACCAAATGCCTATTCCGGCGCACTCTTTATGTTGGCTTTCGCGCTCGGTACTGCGCCTGCAATGGTGTCGCTCGGCGTTGCCCATCAAACTATAAATAAGATACTGAATAATTTAGTGATTAGGCTTATTTTAGGTAATATCTTACTGTTCTATGGTTTATACCTTTTGCTAATTGCGTTATTATAAAAATAACGCTACTCTCGCCCAACGTTGTTAAGGTAACGGACAAACAATGGATTTAAAAGCAAAGATCAATCAAAAGCCCGGCTGTCAAATTAGCTGTAACAATTGCAGTATTAGTCAATTATGTATCCCGGTTTCGCTCAATCAAGATGAAATGGGAAAGCTCGACGATATCATAGAACGTAAAAAGCCGCTGCATAAAGGCGACTTTTTGTTTGAGGCGGAACAGCCACTACGCGCCATTTATGCGGTGCGCTCTGGTTCATTTAAATCTTATACCTTAGCCGAAAACGGTGAAGAGCAAATCACTGGGTTTCATTTGGCAGGTGATATAGTAGGTTTTGACGGCATTAGTACAATGAGCCATCGCAGCTTTGCACAGGCAATGGAAACGGCAATGGTATGCGAAATTCCATTTACCACCCTTGATGAGTTAGCTGGAAAATTGCCTAAGTTACGCCAACAAATATTAAGAATGATGAGTAACGAAATCAACTATGATCAAGAAATGTTACTTTTATTGAACAAAAAAACTGCTGAAGAACGCCTTGCCGCATTTCTCAACAATTTGTCTGCGCGCTTCGGTGAACGGGGCTTTAGCCGTAAAGAATTTAGGCTAACGATGACTCGCGGAGAAATTGGTAATTACTTAGGACTGACAGTTGAAACCATCAGTCGGTTATTAAGTCGCTTTCAAAAAGCACAAGTTATTAAAGTGGAAGGCAAATTCATCACCGTACTTGATGGCGCCGAACTAGAAAACTTGGCCTCTGCTAAGCCTTGATCTAAAACAAAATTTAATTCATAAAGCCTTTCATTATTAGTAAATTTAGTTACACTGAATTTATACACTTGGGAGGTCTTTATGAACACTATAACAAAAATTCTTGCGGTCATTGACCCAAGCCAAGAAAAACAAATCGCCCTTAATCGCTCGTTTGAATTAGCCAGTAAATCAGGCGCTGCGATAACCGCATTTTTATCTATCTATGATTTTTCCTATGAAATGACGACCATGCTCTCAGTCGATGAGCGCGATGCAATGCGCGATGCCGTTATTGCTGACAGAACTGCATGGATTAAGTCGCTCGTATCAGAACAAAATTGTGATGTGGAAGTCGATTATGAAGTTGTCTGGCACAATCGTCCTTTTGAAGCTGTTATTAATACAGTACTTGAAAAACAGTACGATATTGTTGTTAAAGGCACACACCAGCACGACACATTGAAATCAGTAATTTTCACGCCAACCGATTGGCATTTGGTGCGTAAATGCCCGGTGCCCCTGTTGCTCGTTAAAGAACATGATTGGCCAGCGCACGGTAATATTGTTGCCGCAGTCAACGCCTCAACTGAAGAAGAGCAACATCAAGGCTTAAACCACACCATAATGAAAGACGCAAAGTTTTTTGCGGATCTCATAAACGGAAATTTGAATATCGTTAATGCCTATCCGGGTACCCCGGTTAATATCGCAATTGAGATACCGGAATTTGACGCAACCCAATATGCAGAATCGGTAAAAGCACATCATACAGACAGTACACAAGCACTCGCTCAAAAATACAATACTGAGATTAACCACTGCCATGTGCGTGAAGGTCTGCCTGAAGACGTAATCCCACTCGTTGCAGATGAACTTGACGCCGAATTGGTAGTTATGGGGACAGTCGGCCGCACAGGCATTAGCGCAGCGTTGATTGGTAATACCGCTGAGCACGTCATTGACAGTTTAAACTGCGACGTTCTCGCACTTAAACCACAAGGTTACAAGAGCCCTCTCGATAAATCGTAATTTATCTTTGAGACTTGTAAAAATTGCCCCTATAATACGCCCCTTTATGTTTATCGTTAAAATAGGGGCGTTTTTTAATGTCACACGCTGTTGCCGCAAAAGCAAAATACAACCTCAATAAACTGCAAAAACGCTTGCGTCGTTTAACAGGTCAAGCGATCGCTGATTTCAATATGATAGAAGAAGGTGATCGCATCATGGTATGTTTATCAGGTGGTAAAGACAGTTATACCCTATTGGATATATTGCAAAATCTGCAGCGCGCAGCACCGGTAAACTTCGAAGTATTCGCAATCAATCTCGATCAAAAACAACCGGGCTTTCCCGAACACATATTACCCGAGTACCTAGACCAACTCGGTATCGAATATAAAATCGTCGAAGAAGATACCTACAGTATCGTGAAAGATAAAATACCTGAAGGAAAGACCACATGTTCATTGTGTTCACGACTTCGCAGAGGCATTTTATACCGTACTGCAAAAGAAATGGGGGCAACGAAAATTGCATTAGGCCACCATCGCGACGATATGATTGAAACGCTCTTTCTTAATATGTTTTATGGCGGAAAACTAAAAGGCATGCCAGCAAAGTTACTCAGCGATGACGGTCAACACATGGTTATTCGCCCACTTGCATACTGCAAAGAGAAAGACATAGAAAAATACGCCCAAGCAAAAGAGTTTCCAATAATACCGTGTAATTTATGCGGGTCTCAGGAAAACTTACAGCGCAAACATATAAAAGCGATGCTTCAAGGTTGGGATAAATCACACCCTGGCCGTGTTGAAACAATATTTACATCAATGCAGAACGCGGTGCCCTCTCATTTAGCTGATCCGTCAATTTTTGACTTTAAACAATTAGCGATTGGTGATCAACTCGATGGCGAAGGTGATATCGCACTCGACAAACCCGATGTACCATCAGTTCCCGTTGGTTTCGAACAAGAAGAATCAACAAATGGTGTTAATATCGTAGAACTATAATATTAGGCACTTTAAATGTAACAATAATAACGCCCACAACTATCGTGGGCGTTTTTTATTTTTCAATAAACGGAATGACTTTATCTATTTTTTGATTAAAGCGAATTGGTGTTTGGTCTTGATGCCACGATTCTTGAGGGAAAATGGTGCATTTATTCTGTTTACATTGAATATGTTGATTTGAGCCACTGACGCCCGCATCTGATGAAAAAGTAACATTAATACCGTTCACATCCGGCATCATAAAAGCAAAGAGTGTACGCATAAAAAAGCCAGATAAACCACCAATTAAGTCATCAAATTCAGAATATGCAACATAAGCCTGATGACGCGTCAATGAATTTGAGTAAGACGCTGATGATTCTATCTGTAATTTAAGTTGGCAGCTTTTTTCATTATCTTTTTGCTGCGCTACAATAACAGCTTTATCTTTATCTAAGGTTTCATCGAACGGTAATAATAGCTTTGCGTCTTTCGTGAAATTAAGCGGTAATTCTTTACTTTGAGTGTAGATTTTACCCGACGTCAATTCACAGGTTTTACCTTCCATATCAACTAGATAAAAACCAATATCAGCGACACTATACTGGCCTTTATTAATTACTTTTAACCGATCATAAAACCCGTCGTATGCAACCACAAACTCTTTTGCATGTACCTGTGTAACCGAAAACAATAATGCAAGCGCTATAATCTGTATCTTATTCACTTATATACCTTTGATTTGAAATAATCATTTCACTAATTTCGTCCACATAGGCTTGACCGCGCTCAGAATAGCGAGTCAGCCCAGTAGCGAGATGTGTTGCTAGTGTAACAGAATCCATCTCTCTATGTTCTTGTCTTATATCACGTAAATCTTGATATGCAGGGTGCGTATTTACGTTTAAAAAATATGAGGCGACCCCCTGTTCAATCGATTTAAATGCAGCCACTTCATGTTGACCATTAATGTTTCGGCTCTTCGGGACTAAACCACAACCTTTTTTGTAACACCATTGACCAAAAAAATTGAGGCCGATGCGTGTAAAACGCGACGTCCCCCACCCAGATTCATTTGCTGCTTGGCTTAATACTAAATGAATTGGTAATCTGTCAATTCGATTTAATGCAACTAATAAATTTGCTTCACTAATTTCGGTTGGCAGTTTATAACGGGTTAAAATAGTCTTCACATCATCAATCTGCTGTAATTCGAGCTGAATATCGAGTTCGATATCAGTAAGTGCATTGTCTATTTGCGCTCGTTCGTTTGTAATTCGTTGATTTTCGGCTTTAACTACAGGAAGTAGTAAGTTAAAAAATGCGGTTTTCTTCGTTTTGACATCATGCATTTGCGCAAAATCAGGGAGAATTACATTATGAAGCGGTTCTTCAATGTATGGCTCGACAGGGGGTGTTAATTCAGAGCCTGTTGACATCTTTTTCGGCGCATGCCAAATAAATGGATATAACAAACAAAAAGTAATAAAACTAATCGCAACGACGCGAAAAGTGATTTTCAACATATTTTATTTAACCTTGTAGCGTACAACACGCCACCATCAATGTGGCGAAAAATTCGCGACATTATACCGACTCTAGACGCGCGTTAAAAGGCAAATTACACCACTTCGTCCCAGTAAACTGAGCTGTTAAACTTGTTTTTTAATAGCATGTTAAAGTCATCAAACGTAGTCACTCGTTGTGCTTTACCGGTTAAAATTTCACTTATAAAATAGTAACAATTGTGTTTTAGTACATGATAATTTCGATAGCTATACAATTGCCTAATCGCTCTATCAGCTGCATCAGTGTCACACAACGCCGTTGCATTTTTATCACAAGCAATAAATAAACGCTCGCCACTTCGTCCATCTAAAAATCGCGCACGTGAGATTGCTCTCACTAGTCCGTTACCGTGTAATTCAATGATATTATTATCGTCGATGGCAATGCCAACATGTACAAAAGCGCCGTATACACCGCAACATATAATTGCCCCAGGCACCATTGCAACCTTTTCATTACTTGGATGACTGTCACTTGGCTCACGCCCAATATGTTTGACTGATACGCCACCAATAAACTAGACACTTCCTAGTCATTCTCGGTATTTCTTCTCATACTCTACAGGCGAAAGCAAAT
>CANLRB010000020.1 GCA_947493455.1 uncultured Pseudoalteromonas sp.
CGTTTGCTGCTCATAAGCACCTCTCTTTTAGTCATTTTATCTAACTAATAGGTGTCTAGGAAACTAGTGGCGTATCATTGAGTAATTAAACAAGTAATGAGGCAGTTATCAGAAGAGGGCGTTCAGAATTCTGTGTCAGCCTAAATTTTTAAATGTACTAACTCTGACTTGAACTGACAGTTACCCGTTTTTAATCGGTGACTGTCAGCTTAGATTTGGGTTAAATTCTTAAGGCCTGTGGTCATGTTAGGTTCAATTTATGAAACACGCCGCTCAAAAACCTAATCAAGCAACACAATTTCTTTTTTAATCGATACCATTTTTGAAAATAGCAGCGTTTTTTTATCAAGTGAGATGTCACTGACTGTGCCTATGTGGCCTTTTGGGTCTAAGTATAAGGACTTTACAGACGAATCCACATTAAACTGCCAAAGCTTGTCATAACTGTCGACTACTAAAATATTGTTGTTTTTACCTTGGAATAGCGAGAAGGATTTGTCTTCATTAAATTCAGCAACGGGTAATGCTTTGCCACCAGCAACACGGTTTAGCATATCGTTGTCATCAATAAAAAATAAGTCATCGCGCTCGGTATAAAGTGCTTTTTGACTTGAGCCTATATATAGGGTTTCAAAATCGTAACTGTCAAAGTTAAACAGTACGATCGCATACTGGTTATTTTCAACTATTTTAAGTAAGACTTGGTTTTCACCATGAGTATGATAAATATCAACAACCTCAAAAGGCATTTTTATAGGGGTAATTTCACCATTAAGATCAAGTAAAGTCAGCCCCCTACCCGCATTGACAATCATAAAGTTGCCATCTGGTGACCAAACAAACGCATTCACTGCTTGATCATCTTGGAAATAACTTAATTGAGTCGGCGCACCACTATGCTCAACAGCGTTTAACAACCAAACCTGTGCTGTACCGCTTCTATCTGATATAAAACCAATGTGATCGCCATGAGGTTGATATTTTGCGCCATGTTCATTGACCGTACTGCGAGCCAGTATTTGTTGTGTGATGCTTTTGTCAGGCAATTGTGCATCGTCAACTTTGCTCCAACTTAATTGTCCGATATCCGGATCAAACGTGCCCAATGCGGCAACGATATTATCGGCTTGAGGATGATACCGCGCACCATAAATATCGTGCATTGCTGGGAGCTGATGCTCTGAAAACTGACCGTTGAGATTAACGGTAAAAAGCGATTTTCCAGCCGACGTAAGCAAACTCTCTTGATTAGGATGCCAATTCAACTGCCAATATTTGTTGCGTTTGTGCACGCCTTCAGGTTGCAACGCGGTTTTAGTCGTTTTTTGTGCGAGAGGATCGATAAGTACTAAACTAAAATTATGCACTGCATCGAATTGTGATAACGCTAATAAATTTAAATGGCGTGAATAATCTACCGAATAAAGAGACTCATCTTCAGGCGCATACAGCGTGCTTGTTTCATTATGTGTGAGTGACAACTTTATCAAGCTGTCTTGCCCTTGTTCAGTATTAATAAATGCAATATTGTCATTATCTAACCAAACAGGTGAATGATAGTCCCCGTTTTCACAGCTCAATATTTTTCTTGTCGCTTGTGGCGACGTTTTAGCAAGGTTAAATGACAAGGCTCTGAGCTCTTGGCAACCCTCTAATCTCACATGTTTGCGACACTGAGTCACGCTTGAAAATACAATTTGGGTGCCATCGGGTGACCAGCTCGGTGTACCATATATACCCACTTCTTCAGTTAATAAATACTCTTTATTATCTTGTGTATCTTTTGCCCAGAGTTGATTTTTACAACTACCAACATAACGCTCAAAGGCAATGTAGCGACCATTCGGCGAGTAGCTTGGCTTTAGCTCTTTATTGTCCGTTGCTGTTAAAGCGGTTAGCTTTTTGATGTTAAGTGTGTTTGCAGGGTCGCGTTCTTGGTATGTAAATACTCCAACAAGCATTAAAAGCACAGCTAAAATTAAAATCCATTGCTTTGCCGCGCTCGCTTTATTTGCTAATGGGCTCTTTACTGCTTGAGTTACTTCTTGGTCGACTGCTTGCCTTTCAGCTTTCTCTAAACCTAACTCAATAGCGTTTTCTTGGCTGTAATTACTCGCCAGTTCAGTTTGCCAATTAACGTCAGCAAGTAAGCTGTAGCCTATTTTTGGATGGGTTGAAATGACTCTTTGTGTTTTAGCATCATCATTAAAGGCTTTTCGCAGCTGTGCAATACAACGCTGAATTGCATTCGCACCAACGACCGAATTTGGCCATACTTTGTTTAAAATGACCTCGTGGGGAACAACCTGTCCTTGGTTTTCAGCAAGAATAAGTAAAACCTGCAGTACCTTAGGTTCCATCGAAAGAATATCGTCTTGGGCAACAATTTGTGAACGCGCCATATCAATGCGGTAGTTACCGACATAAAATTCAATCACTCGACTTCTCCCAAAAGCGATACCTTAATAACATCTAAAAACGCAGTATACCGATGCAAAATATTTACGCTATTTAAAACGTTCAATCACTTATAAATCCTGTAAAGCGTTTAATAAAACGTCAAATGACTTTCACTTTGACAATAAATCGGTTCACAAAGCCGACACAAAAAGCCGACACAACACTCACCTAACCCATTGATAGTTAATACATCAGCTTTTCTGTAGCTTTTTATCAGGTGCGCTACATCGCATTGTTTGCCAAATAAAATGACACTAACGAAAATTAAATTCTAACGGAAAAATATTCTGATGAAAAAAGCTTATCTAATATTATTAATTGCGATACTAAGTTTGTCATTATCAACACTCGCAGCAGCTTCAACAAAAGTTGAGTCGTATGACATCACCGCTGAAAAAATCACAGATCAAGTATATGTACTTTCAGTGGCGTGGAGCAAAACATCATTTATTAACAGCGCCATTGTTGTTGGTGATAACGGCGTGCTTTTAATAACGTCGCAAATGTCCACCGTAGCACCCAGCCTCGAAGCAAAAATAAAAGAACTAACCGGTAAATCAGTTACTCATGTTTTTAACATGGCATCAGACACCTTTCATTTTCACGCCAATCAATATTTTAAAGAGCGAGGGGCCCAATTAATTGCCCATAAAGCGTTAAAATATACGCAAGCTCGCACTGAAATGTTATTTGATGACAGCTTTTCAATGTCATTTGGTGATGAAGTCCTGACTGCCCGCCACACGCTCGCGCATAATAATGCGCAAACAATCGTTTATTTAGAAAAGAGTAATGTGATGTTACTGGGCGATGCGTTTCGTACCGACAAGTTAATATACACCGGGTATCACGGTGTGCAAGGTCACGTAGACGGATTTAACCTAGCCTATAATATGGCCGATGATAAAACGTTAATCGTATCAGGGCATAAAGGGTTACGACTGTTTAGCCAGCGCGAAGAGTTAAAACGTGCAGGCAAAACGTTAAGCAACTTCGCTCAATTAGTAGGTAAAAAACATAAAGCGGGCATGTCTGTCGCCGAGATGACAGCGGACCAAGAATTATTACAAGCTGTTGCTATTTACCCTATCTACCGCGATGAACCTGAGTTGATAAAATATAATATTATACAGTTGGTCGAATTAGAGTTTCGCCCCACTTACACTCTAGATGAAAAAACGTTATTGACCTACGAAGGGCGATATCAAGCAAGTAACGGTAACCTACTCACAGTCACTCTGAATAACGGTCTCTTGTTTGTATCACACAACGGTAAATTTAACTTTGCGCTTAATCCGCTGTCGCCCGAAAAGTTTGAGCTTAAAGGACGAACTGACTCATCCCATGTAGTATTTCAATTTTCTTCCGACGGGAAAATAACGGGCATGTCACCAAAAATGACCAAAGACAATTATTATGACAAGCTCATCCCCCGTGAAACACATCAAAAGATTAAATAATAAATAGGCAATAAAAGGGGGCTATCTAGTCATAGATTACCCCGGTAACTCAAGCCGAGATAGTTAATAAAAATAATGAATACAACCGACGTGTATGACCTAATACGTTACGTTAATGGTCCCGCCGTCATTTGTCACTATGGTACCGCGTTTCACCGTCATAACAGGCTGAGTTAATGTAGCAAGTGCTTTATACGGGTTGTCATCTAACACCACAAAATTCGCGTAGCTTTCTGAAACCAATGTGCCAAATTTAGTTTCCATATTAATCGCTTTTGCATTGCCTAAGGTGGCGGCTTTGATAATATCTTGGTTCGAAATACCCGCTTGCTGCCATGCTAAAAACTCACCATAAACAGAGGCTGCATGCAGAGTTCCAGGGTTACCTGCATCTGTGCCAAAAGCCACGTTAACACCAGAATGAATCATGTTTTTCAAGTTTTGTTTTTGAATCAACTCGGCGTTAGATGAAAAAAAGGTGCGTAGGTGGCTAATAATAGATTGTTCTTGCTCGGTAAGCTTGGCTATTTCATCATCTGATTGGTCTACTTTTGGTACATACTTTAAGAGTAATTTAAACATTTCGTCAGTCTTTTCAACGTTCTCCATTAATTTGTCAAATGAGGAAGTTATTTCCTTATGAGCGTGCTTATGCTCGTGTGCGCTAAACGACACCTCACCTTTAAACAACTCAGTGTAATGAATATTTGCTGTTAACGTCGGCATGTATGTCACATCATTTTTTATCATTAAATCAATCAATTCTTTATCAACGGGATCATGCATAACACCATGTACCAAGATATCGGCACCGGCTTTAATGGCCATTTTAGCGTCGTTAATGCCCTCTGCATGCACTGCAACTCGCTTGTTATGCTTTTTAGCCAGCGCCATTGCGGGCTTAAATAGGGCTGTCAATTGCTCCATAGAAAGCCCTGTTTCTTGCGACCACACGAATTTAATTAAATTAGTATTAAGCAAAAGCTGCTGCTCTACCATAGCAATGGTGTCTTTTGCAGCCTCGACTTGCGTAAAGGTTTCACCATTGAGATCTAGTTGCGGTACAGCAAATGGCGATAAAAGTGCACCCGCAGCATAGATATCTGGATAAATGCCTTTTCTCGTCAAGTCTCGATAGTCGTTGATATATTCAGACGGGCCGCCCATATCGATAACCGAAGTAACACCTAACTTTAAATAGTTTTGCAGTAACGAAGGTAAGTTATTTTTCAACCAACGCTGATCATCTGCATAACTCGAAATTTTTGTCGCATCAAACGTATCCGGCCTTGTAAATGCACCTCCTGATTGCGCCATATGAATATGACCATCAATTAACCCGGGTATGACCCATTTACCTTTAATATCGACTGCCGAGTATGCGTTAGGAATAGCTTCTGAACTGGGTTGAATTTTAACAATGCGACCATCACTCACTAATATCGTCGAATTGGTGAGCGGTTGTGATGTTTTTGGGTTGAGAATAGTCGCCCCAATAAATGCGCGTTTTTTCCCGTATTCTTTGCTCATATTCAAGTTTTCAAGCGCAAAGGCATTAAAAGAAATACATAGCGTAAATAAAAGCGCAAACACCGTTTGTGTCGATTTACTAAAAAATAAAATCATCCTGTTTCCTTTTACTTGTAGTGGAAATAATGTGTTGAAATGTTTCGTCAATTTGTATTTGCCTACAATTCACTGTTTGACGATTTAAATCCATTCACAGCAGCTATAAATTCTCTATAACTTATCTAAAACACTTTTGCATCAAACACTTAAAAACAAAAAAATGTGAAGTTAATCTCACTTTGAAATTGCATATAATTAAACCAAATTGCATTTTGTATCAATTTTACGAAAAACGTTGGATTAAAAAGCGTGCATTAATTTACATGCATTTAAATTTAAAAGTAGAGCGAGTTATGACAGTTCCTAAAAATCAATTTAAGCTTTCTTTTAGCTTTTTTTAGTGAAATTTAATTTTTTTTGAAAGACCTTCTGCCGCCATTTTGTTTTCATCAACTCCTATATAAAACGAAAGAATAAAACGAAAGGAAGTAATCGATGGCGGCAGTCACTCCAAACCCAAAAACTAAACTAGTAAGCATTTTACTGCTTTTGAGTTCACCCTCATTTGCAGCTGACTACATTGCACCACCTATGGTCAATATCCCTGCGGGCTCATTTACGATGGGCTCAGACATTGGTAACAAACGAGTTGGTCCTGTACACAAAGTTGATATTACGGCATTTCAACTGGCCAAATATCATGTCACCGTCAATGAATTCAAAAAATTTGTTGAGGACACCAGTTATGAGGTACCCGCAACGTGTAATGATTATATTGGTGAAAACTGGATGAATGGCCCCGATGTTGAAGGAACGGCGAGCTGGCAGAACAACAAACATTTGTTTAGTGATTTTCAACCTGTTACCTGTGTTCGCTATATTGATGCAGTTGCGTATGCCAATTGGTTGAGCGAAAAAACGGGCAAGCCTTATCGTTTACCTACCGAGCAAGAATGGGAATATGCAACTAAAGCAAACACAACAAGTCGTTTTTTTTGGGGCGATGATCCTGATTTAACACAGGCTTGTGAGTATGGCAATTTTCCAGACAACTATGGCGAGTATTTCCCAAATCAGCAATATGGTGCAAGTTATGTCGGGTTTTGGGGTTATACCAAATGTAATGATTATGAACCTTACACAACGCTCGTTGGCATGTATCGCGCAAACCCATTTGGTCTTTACGATATGGTTGGTAACGCATCCGACATGACAGCATCGTGCTATATGGAACGATATGGCGTGTCAGGTAGAAACTCACAAAAAATAGATCAATGTGAAATGATCGTGCACCGTGGATTCGGTTGGCATTCGCCACCCAAACCACACTACGAAAAGTGGCGAATAGATAAATACACCCCGTTTGATGGCGTTGCGTTTAGGCTTGCCTCAGATGAAGTGAATGATGAGATTGACGTAACAACAGCCGAATTTGAAAAACAGTTAGCTGAAGCGCAAAGTCAGCGCAGACTCACAAGACCAATTATTCCAACTGCACCGAGTCATGTATATGTTAAATCCGTCGGCATAGGGTAATATGAATTACACAGGAAACCAAGTGACAATAAGCGTGTGGTCTCATACGACATTTATCGCTCAAACACAGACTACGCGCATCATATGGGTAAGTATTTCAAAAATCATTACTCAAAAATCACCTCTGTGCCTAATACGCAAAGCAGTATCAAACTTGACTCAGTAACAGCAAATGCGAGCTTTCGTGTCGTTGCCGTCACAAATAAACTTACAAGCTTACCTAGCAATGTCGTATTATTTAGTGAGCCCGTTATACAAAGTATTCCCGGCAAGGTCGAAGCAAAATACGCGACAAAGCTACACGGCATATTACTTGAAAAACGCAGTGCCAAAAAAGATAGACCTGAGCGCATTCAATTGAGTAAGTTCCTCGATGGATATCAACAACCTAATAATACGGCCACATTTAAAGTAAATGTAAAGGAAAGTGGTGTATATCAATTTAACTACGCAGGTTCTTCCGCTCAAAGCGGCACATTTTTCAAACTGTGGTCAGGACATCAATTACTAGGTGACATAAATTACGACCCCGATGTCGATGATAAGTCTTCTAATCGATACCAAGTTTATCTCGAAAAAGGTCAGCATGATCTTCAAATTACCATTCAAAGAGAAGGTTTTGACTGGTGGACGCTAAATTGGCTCAAGTTCACAAAACGCTAACGCCGCGTTGAACTAGGAGCTCACGGATTTGAGCTCCTTATATTACCTGTAATTTAACCTCGCAATCCTAGTTTAAGACCAACTTGCATGATTGCGGATTATATAATCAGGGCAAAAGGGCGACTTACTTTATGCATAGGTTAAAGCAATGAGATTAATTAAATTTGCCAATTCATAAATTGCCACAAATTTTTATTTCGACGCTGACACAATCCAATTTGTCTATCGACTAATAGTTTAAATACAGATTTTAAAGGTATCACTGTGCAATCACTATTCGAAATGTTTACTTTTCTTGAGTTAATCATTTTAGCGCTATTTATCGAAGGGCTCGTTTTGGTCTTAATCATTAAAGTCGGGCTTTATGTCGCGCGAAGAATGAATTGGATTTCGCAAGAAAAATACATGCAAAAGAAACTAAAACACCAAACAAAAAATGGGCTTTCGCGTTATAAACCCGCTTTTTATGTCGCAGCCATCGTTATGATCCCATTCTTTCTAGGTGTCACTGTTAACTATAATGATGATAAAACGCCCTATCACTGGACAAATAGTACCGATGATGAGTTATCGCAATCGCTGCACGCTGAAATCACACAATACATAGTAGACAACGATATTCCACAGCTTTGCATTGGGATTAAACAAGCACACAAGGAACAATCTTTTTGTGTCAGCCAATTAAACGAAAATACACTTAATGCCGATTCCGTATTCGAAATCGGCTCAATATCAAAAACATTTACAATCACGGCAATGCTTCAAATACTAGCGCGGCATGATATCGACTTAAACTCAAGTATCGCACCGTTTCTACCAGACTCTTTAGTGGCGAAAAACCCTGCTCTTGGAGCGATTACATGGCGTCAATTAGCAACGCATACAGCGGGCTTAAGTCGTATGCCGATGGGCGCTAATTTAAATACCCTTGAGTCATTGTTTGATGCATTAACCATGAACAATAATGCAGCTGCTTTTGATGACCCATACATTTTATCTTATTTGACTGATGCCAAAGTTGATGCCAGTGACAGCACTCCACCTAGCTATTCCAATCTTGGTTTCGGTCTGCTCGGCTACCTTTTAACTGTTTTAGAACAACAAGACTATGCAAACATCATCACAAATGAAGTCATCACGCCGCTTAGTTTAGCGCGCACAGCAGCAAATAACCGTCAATGGCAAAACCGGGCGAGAGGCTATGGTCAATTTCGCACCGTTGGTAATTATCAAGTGCTTGGTAAAGCCGCTTATATGTCGTTTTCAAATATGCTTGCCGGTGCTGGCGCAGTTAATTCAAGCGTTAACGATATGATGCAATATTTAAATAGCAGTATCGCGCTATATCAAACCCCTATATATCAACAAAAAACGCATCAAATTAAATTTACTGAGCGCACAAATATCAACCTTGGCTGGTTTGTATCTAATATCAGTCATGATATAAATGAAAAGGTGGTCTGGCATGACGGCGGCACTGCGGGTTTTCGCAGTTATATGGGGTTCATTGAGTCCGGTGAAGCTGGTGTTGTTATTTTATCGAGCGGTACAAAACGAGTTGACCCACTCGGCACTCACCTTCTCAAACAACTACTAAACAATGACTATGCCGAAAACCCCACCTTAATTCTGTGAAGGAGGTCTTATGCCTATCAAAAAATGGTTAATACAGTACACAATCGCACTACCTATTCTCTTTTTGCTTCTCGCCGGCGTGCAATACTTAAAAGGGCAAACGCTTGCCTATGCAATTGAATTTGGCATGCTTTGGTCACTGATTTCGATCGCGATTTTTGCGGCTCGCCGCTATTACAATTTCCGCAAAAACATCGCTTGCGCTATTTGTAATGATTTACCAGCTCACACAAATCAGCGCCCCAAAAAGTAGATATCGCAAGTTGGTGACCTAGGTTATGACTGTTTGGCAACTTAGGTCATAAGCTTGCTTTGTGCGTGCTTTTTATAGTTTGTTAAACTCGACCCAGCCTAAACTCCAAATTTCCAAACCTTCTTTTTTGTTGCTGATTTCAAGTGTATGCTCACCCGCTTCTAAATACACTTTATGGCGGTTTGATTTGCTATCGTCAACATCTTCATTGAAGTCAATTTGGCCAACTAGATTATTGTTTTGCCATATATTAAAAAATTCACCTTGTTGAATAATTGCAAAGCCATTGTATTTCACCGTATACCAACCTGAGGTCGCGACGTTAACGTTAAAATGGGCAGCCATTTTATGTTGTTCATGACGATGGCTAAATGCCGAAATATAAAATAGCTCTGATTTTTCTTCGCTTTTAGGTCGATGCTTTAAACGCACGCCATCAAGTGCGATTGCCTCTTGCATATCAAGCCTTCCGGGTAAATCAATACGTTTTGGCACTGTTGTACTTACGGCGCGACTCGGCAAACTCGTCATATCACCCGTTTTTGCAAGTATGCGGTAACTCTGACCTTGGGCTTTGGGCTTTACCACCAGCGATGTGGTGGTACTATCGACTTCGGTGAGCAATTCATAATGATTTTTAAAATACCCGCCTAATAAGTGCGCATACGGGTTTTTAGAACCATAAATTTCATAGCCTTGGACTTTGCTATTTTCAGATACCTGCCAACTGAGCGTGACGCGGCCATTGTCTTGACGCTTTAAGTGCACTTGATTTGGCGCCTCGGGGATCACCTTACGCGTTTTTAAACGTGCAATTTGCGCTTGTTTTAACTTACTTTCAAACTGTTTTGTTGAAGGATGAACCGAATCGGATACACCGTCTTTTGCGAGTCTAAAACCAAGTGTTGCAGTGGCACTCCACTCGGCTCGTGCATAACTACTTCGCGCATAATGTGGCTGTGGTGGGTAATGCCAGTTCTCGCCGCGATGTGAAATCGTTTGGCATGTTTGCGTATTCATGTCTTCGCCTTCGCGAATTGGATAACCTTCATAGTAACAATCGTTTAATATCTCGCTGATATTACCTGCCATATCAAAAAGGCCAAATGGATTCGGGCGATATAAACCCACAATTGCAATATATGGTTCACCATCGTCGCAATTTGCATACTCTAAAAAGCCAACATAACTAGCTCCATGTTGGGTCGATGCATAATATTCACCAGCTTGATCAGCGAAGTTACCGTATAAACAAGCTTGCGTTCGAGCGGGGTCATCTCCCCAAAAATAGCGACTGTTGGTATTTGCTTTGGCCGCATATTCAAACTCGGCTTCCGTTGGCAGGCGATACTGCTGCCCGGTTTTGTCATTTAGCCAGTTTACATATGCTTGCGCCTCTTTAAAATTGACACAATTAACTGGTTGGTATTCGCTTTTTAAATAACGGTTGTTATCCCAACTTGCCGAACCAACTGCTCTTGGCGATGACAACCAGTTTTTATCAAGCTTATCTTTACATGTTTGATCAGCGACAAAGTTTGTGTCAGCAACAAACTTGCGAAACTCAGCAACCGTGACCGGGTACTTGGCCATTTGAAACGCATCGACTTTGACCTGATGAGCGGGCTTTGCAGCGTTGTCGCCAACATTCGTGCCCATAGTAAAATTCCCTGCGGGAATGTTAACCATAGCGGGTACAATATATTCCGATGCCTGTACCGTTATCGCATTGCATGCACTCAATGTAATCGCGACATACGACAATTGAGCAACAACTTTCTTTAATTTCATTACTGCGGATTTCCAATCTATGTTTTCAATATAAAAACCATATTGGAAGGCCCACGCTGAGTCCTAGAATTAACCTATTTTCATCTATAATTTTTCTATTTTCCTTATAAATCTGATAGTTAAAAATTTAATTAAAGATTAAAAAATCAGTTTAAAGTCAATCAAACGCTAGCTTTCACGATTTTTTAACTCGCATCAACCGAACAAATATTTAAATTTTTTTCTTATTTAAACCTTTTATATTTGCAGTAACGACTAATCAAACATCAACAAGGATATCCGGATAAACAATGAAATTAATACAACTTATCGTACTTATGCTGTCGCTTGTGGCGACGGCTGTTTTAGGTGAACCAAATAAAAAAGTACTTATTATCGCTTCAAATATGGTTGATATGGGTGACCCAGAACAACATGATGCACGCAATAATTTAAGAGAATTTGCCCCGCCCTATCACGTATTTTTAAGTCATGGCTATGATGTTGACTTTGTTTCGCCAAAAGGGGGCGACGTTCAATTTATGATGGAGCCACAGGGTATTAGTAGTTACACCATAAAATACGAGGGCTTTCTTGAAAAAGCAAACGCATCGCTAACACCCGCTAAGGTAAACACAAGCGACTATTGGGGTGTATTTATTGGTGGCGGTTATGGAGTGATGTTCGACGTTGCTAGCAATAACGAAATCCAATCAATAATTCGTCGTATCTATGAAGACGGCGGCTATGTTGGTGTGGGCGGGCATGGTGCTGCCGGTATTGCAAATGTAACTTTGTCTGACGGGAGCTATTTAGTTAACAATAAAAAAGTGGCTGGATTCCCCAATTCAACTGAAACAAGTAAACCATGGGCAAAACAAGGCACCTTATTACCGTTTTTAATTGAAACACAATTAAATAAACATGGTGCAATCGCACTCAATAAAACATCATTAAAAGACAAGCATGCGGTCGTCACCGATCAACGAATCATATCAACAATGTTTTTACCATCGGCTGCACTCGTAGCAAAAGAAATGATCATTGGCTATACCAAATAATCGCCATCAACACTGAGTAGTGCAGCGTCTACGTTGCACTACATTGCATTACAATAGTAAAGTGTGGCGTTGCTATTTACCCAAATCGTCGTCACTGTGCGTTGGTAAAGTAATAATAAATTCAGTACCTATGCTATGCGATACCACATCTATGTTGCCAGACATCAATTCAACCAACTCTTTCACTAAGGTTAAACCAAGCCCAGTGCCTTTCGAGGTACGCGTTAATTCATTGCCGACACGATAAAATAAATCAAATACTTTATTGATTTCTTGTTTGTTGATGCCAATGCCATAATCTCGAATATGAATCGTAATATGTTTTTTCTCGAGCGGATTAATTGCAATATCCACGCGTTTTTTATCACTGTCACTTGCATATTTAATCGCGTTATCCACTAAGTTGATTGCCACTTGTGAGAATGCATCCACATCAATCAATACATAACTATCTTGCAAGCTATCGGCCACAATTAACTGGTAATCAAACCCGCTTTGCTCAAATAGCACGCTGGTTTTAGTCGTAATCAATATCTGTAGGCTGTTAATTTGAATCGGCTGTATCGCAAGGTTCAATGCATTACGACTTATATTTGAAGCCTGTAGCAGGTTATCAATGAGTCGTGACAAGCGTTCCGCCTCACCAGTAATGTGTTGATAGTATTTGTGCTTTTTAGAATCATCTAACCAACCCTGCTGTAGCGCATCACCATACATTTTTATTGATGTAATCGGTGTTTTTAATTCATGACTCATCGACGATATAAAACCTTGTTGACGCTGCGAAAGCGCTATTTGTTGCCTTAACATGCGATACAACGCAGTCAAACCTGACGCAACAGCAAACAGTAGTAGTAGTGATAACAGCCATATATACACAGCGCTCTTTTTTTGTGGCAATTCATCAAAATGTATCGACATAGTGATATCGTTAAGCGGTGCTGCGAGCTGAAAACTAGCAAGTGCCTGCTCAGCATCCAGATTGGTCTTAAAGAGGGTTAACTGTTTATCTTTCAGCACTAATTGTGTAAACGTTGCCAATGGTGACTCAGTGTAGGCGCTGATTATCAACTCACTAAAAAATGCGTTTTGCGCAACCAAGGCTCCTTCAATAAACCACTCCCCGTGACGTTCGAATGCACGGTGCAACATGAGGTGTCCAGATGGCAGCACGTTAATTTTAAACTCTTGATTCTGTTTCGTATGTTGACGTTGTTGGCTACGACTTGGTTTAACAGCCTCGGCTTTACGTTCATTTTTTTGCGCTAGCGTACTTTTTTTATCCTTTGCCGGACGCTGAGATAAATCGCGATTATTTTGCCCCTTCGTTGTTTTAGTAGCCTCAACATTAACCATATACGGGTTATGTTGTGAAATATGATTTTGTGCCAGTATATTAAATACTTTATTTACGTGAGAAAGGCGCTGCGCCAACTCAGTCTCTGACCAATTCAAGCTCGATTGTTGGTGTATTTCTATTGGCAATAATGGCGAATCAAACCTCCCCTGTGCACTTAGCTGAAAAAAGCCAATTAAACCCGGCATAGAGGCTGACTTTAATTGTTCGGGAGTTTGAACACGGAGTGATTCGTACGCCATAGTAAATTGCTGAAGAGAGCGCGCAACTTTGCGCTCAGATGCGAGTTTGATATTGTCAGCACTTTGCTGATACTGCTCAATGGAATCGCTTCTAATGTTACTCAATGCGATTACAGTAATAAGTATTACTGGCGTTGCAATAATCGCAAATAGGATCATCATAAAACTCATCAATCGAGATGGAGTAAGTGTTGAATGACTCAGCCCTGTTGGCACAGAAAATAGCGATGAATTGTTATTTGTCATACTAAGTGTCTTCTGACCTTGATAACAACCGATAGCCTGCGCCGCGCACCGTAACAAGGAATTTAGGTGATTTGGCATCGACCTCAATTTTTTTGCGAATACGCGCTATATGGATATCAACGGTTCTCGTTTCAACCGCAAGTTCCGGAGAATATCCCCAAACAGCCGTAAGTAACGCTTCTCGTGAAATGGGTTTATCGTTGTGCTGATGCAGGTAGGCCAATACGTTTGCTTCTCTTTTAGTAAAAGAAAACTCGCTCCCATCTTTTTGCACGCACAAATTTTGTAAGTCGATTTTTGTACACGCATCTAACACAATAATATTATTATTTAATTTCTCTGATACGCTGCGCTTTAGTACTGCTTTTATTCGCAATACCAACTGAGTTATAGAAAAAGGCTTGGCAACATAATCATCAGCACCGAGTTGAAAACCATTAATAATGTCATCATCAGATGATTTTGCGGTCAGCATAATAATCGCTTGATTACGGTCTTGCTCACGAATTTTTTTACAAATATCAAAGCCATTAATATGTGGCACCATGACATCAAGTAGCAATAAATCAAAGCGACCGGATTTCGCCATGTCATAACCTGCTAGTCCGTCTTCAGCAACCTCAACATGAAAGCCATGATAAATAAGCACATCGGTCAACCCTTCACGAATCGCTTGTTCGTCTTCGACTATGAGTATAGATGGAGAGTTTTTCATCGAATAAGTTATATTAATTGCCGTTACCTAAACGATAACACGAGTACAGCGATTTGTTTGTAACAAGTTTGCAAACTCTTTCGCTGCAAACGTTACAAAACACAGCCTAATAATTTATTTACACCCACACTAATATGAACACCTCTCAATTAACAAATAAATCGCCGTGAGGTTCGAATATGAAATCAACCAGTTACTTCAGAGTAAAAATAATCGCAGCCCTCTCGGGCTGTGCTCTTACTCTATGCATGTTTCAAGGTCATGCACATGACAATACTCTGAATTCCCTGCATCCTGATGCACAAAAAGTAATAGATGTTTGGCTAAAGGCACAACTCGATTATCAGCAGATCCCGTACTTGTCGATAGCTTACGCGAAAGACCAACAACTTGTTTTAAGTTCCAGTTATGGTCACCTTGAACTAGCACGTATTAACAAAGTAACAAACAGTACCATGGCGAGTATCTGCTCGATATCCAAAGTATTCACAGCAACCGCCATCATGAAATTAGTCGACCAAGGTAAACTGAGTCTTTCCGATAGAGTTGCGGACTTACTACCTGAATTAACAATTCAAACGAATGGTCATGAATTAGGTGATATCAAATTGATCCACCTATTGAATCACACTTCAGGACTACCCAGAGATACCACTCATTCATATTGGAGCGGCCCAGAACATAATTTTCCAACAAAGGAAATGCTCTATAAAAGCCTCGTACAACAACAAAGAGAGAATGCTGCCGACACAGTCTCTAACTATAGCAACGTGGGGTATGCCTTACTTGGCCAAATTATCGAAAAAACATCAAAAAAAAGCTATAAAGACTATATGGAAAGCGAAATTTTTGCCCCGCTAAACATGACAAGCTCAGTCGTTGAAATGTCTAACAATAACTATGGAAAAACGCATGCGCTGGGTTACAGCGCTATTAATCGAAATGGCACACGGCATTTGGCGAATTTTTATAAAACCAATGCAATGCAAAGCGCCGCTGGCATATCGAGTAATGCACAGGATTTAGCTAAATTCGCAATGTGGCAGTTCAGAGAAGTCAGTTCTCCTAACACTGAAATAATGAGCTCAGATTCACTGCAAAAAATGTATCAAACGAATCACAGCCGCGCTACTCAAAATAGAGGATTAGGTTATCAAATTCAAAATAGCAAATCTGGCGATATTTGGGCGATGCATGGTGGTATGTGCCCAGGTTATAATTCATTTTTGCAGATAAATACCACCCAAAAAGAAGGGTTTTCGGTTGTCACCTCAGCGAATAGAGTCAGAGCCATAAGCTATATCAATAATTTAAAGGAAATCCTAAAGCAAGCATCGCAAATTGACGAGGCCCCTAACGTACACTCTCATCACAAGCAAGTCCCTTTCTCTGATTACGAAGGCTTTTATGATTTAAATCCGTGGAACAGCGAGTATTACGTGGGACGCTGGGGCAACCAGTTGGTGTTGCTTTATTTGCCTGTAAACTCTATAAAACATGCAATGCATGTATACCAAAACGTTGGTCAAGATATATTTAAATTAGTAAAAGATGGTAAGCTAACAAACGACACACTTATTTTTAATCGAGATCAAGCTGGCAAGGTAGTTTCGGTTACTAATGACGGCAATCAACATAGCAAGCTTTAAAGCTAACGACAATAAAAGATTAATTGAGAGAAGTGAAATAGGTAACTGCGTTATCTAACTCAGTTACCCTATTGCAATCCATGAAGAGACTTAGCGAAAGCGAAAGCTCCGTTGTGTCAATCAAGTTAACTTAGGATGCATTATTTTATCGCATTAACCCAGTTAGTGACTTCATCAATATAGCTAGGCGGCAATACGTGACCACTGTCATATTTAATTAGCGTAACATCACCTTTGGCTACTGCGGCAATTTCTTTGTTTTCTTCAGGCGTGCTGTACTCATCTTTATTTGCTAAAAATAGTAGCCATTTAGCATTCACCTTAGGTGCAAATACAACCGGAGATACATCTTTTACGTTACCCGCATGTGGCGGCACCATAGTAATTAAATGATCAATCTGCGGATTTTGTGCCGCTAGCATAATCGCCATTTGGCCTCCCATTGAATAACCCACCGCCAATGTATGCTTGGCTTTACTGAAATTTCTATTAATTTTTTTAAGCACAAATTCATAGTCTTTTACAGTATTTTGAATCATTTCATAATAGGCGTCTTGATCACCATTATTTGCACTATTCATTCTTTCTTCGGCAGACAAACCATATTTGCGATGACCATGGGCACGCGCATCTAAAGCAACAACTCGATACCCTTTATCTAATAATAACTGGGTAATTTTACCGCCATAAGTAGGCACACCATCGGCTATCCAGTGATATAAATCAGTGTTCATTGCGTGGAGCAATATCGCCACAGGGGCATCTGCCGGTAACGAATCTCCCTGCATTAAAAATCCGGTAATTGGACGCTTATCGATGGGCGACTCCCAGTTCAAACTCATTGACCGTACCTCTGCATTAACAGAACTTGCCAGTAACAAAGCGCAAAAAGCGAAAATTAACTTCATAAAAACTCTCCAATAAATAACGCTGCACCAAGCAGCACTTAGTGGAATCCAAGGTATCGCACCCTAGGTAAAGCGACGGTCAAGAAATTAAAAAATTAGCGAAAAGGAAATAAGATGAGCAACAATTTGATTAAAGTTTCTGAATAAGAGCTCCTAAAAAGTCTATCAAATCAGAAGCGAACAATTTACTATAAGTAATCACATCAAGCGTGTCGGACATGTTCTACAACCAGATAAGGTGCCTGCTTCGCGGCACCTAGTGCTATTTATTGCATCGTAGTTTAAAAGCTATTTTTAATCGTTTTTATCAACTTTCAAACCAATTTGGTATGTGTCATTTAGATATTCGCGCATACCTGTTAATATTTTGCCAGTCCAACCATCTGACGTAACATCACCGCTAAAACCGATGTCTTTTGAACCTTCGGCGATTATGGCTACTTTCGTGTGATTACCATTCTCGATGAAGTAAACACCAGCCATAACATTCCAATCATGCATGGTCATACCATGCTCACCAATTACTAAACCGTTAGATAAATCAACTTTGCGCAACGAGAAGCCGGAATTTCCTAAACCTATTTTAGCCGCGTCAAAAACTTGTTCTTTCGTATAGCCTCTAAAGTTTTCGAAATGCTTATACTGAGACCAACCCGTTTTGCCTTCTTCGCCATAGAAGTCAATTTCATCAGCACTTTTCGGCATCATATTAACCGTTGCGCATGCTTGTAGTAAAACTACGACAGAAAAAATTATTAGTTTTTTCATTGTGTTAACTCAACGCCTCATTCCGAGGCTGATTATAGCTCGCTAAAATGTAAAGCAAGCAGGAACCCAGCAAGCTGTTAGCTGTTCCCTTGCTGTGAAGACTTGTTATACGTAGATTAACGACAATTAACGTCGAAATGAAATCACCTAAACCCAAGATCTGGAACTAGTCATCACAGTTTATCTACGGATCCCCCCTCTTTCACCATAAATGCGATTAATTCTTAGCTCATGTTGCCACAGTGATGGCGACTCGGTAGGTATCGCCGTATTGCTGTGCTTCGATTTGCCACGACATTTCCTCGACGATACGCTTTACAAGATAATGACCGTGGCCAAGCCCTTGATAATAGGGTTTTGTTTGGTGCCCATCGATTGCATTTTCAAATACAACACAATTGCCTTTAGTTGTGATAGCCATTGTTTGGCTCTTGCTGTGATAAAACGCGTTGTTAATTAAGTTTTGACACAACAGGCTAATCAAATGTGCATTGCCATAAACACTAAATTGGTCATCAACCTGAATATCAACGTTAAAGCTAATTTCTGGATGCACACTGTAAATTTTTAACACACATTTTTCTAAAATTGGCGTCAGTTTAGTGTTACTAAAATTCAAATTTTCTTGCCGGGCCAAGGCTAATAAAACATCAACCGTTTGTTCTAATTCATTTGACGCGTGCGCTATTAATTCAAGCTCGTCACTCTTTAGCGGCTGTTGCTGACTCAGTTGAATTGTATTTTTAATGAGTGTCATTGGTGTTCTAAGCTCATGACTTACATCGCAAGTAAACTCACGTTCTCGCTCAAGTAGCATAGAAATTTTTTGCAGCGCCGACGCAAACGCTCGACTGAGCGTACCAATTTCATCATGTCGTTCAATAGGCAATGACGGTAGCGCATCAGCAAAGTCATGATGTTCAATTTGTTGACTAAGTCGTTGCAATGGTTTTGCACTGCGATTTGATAACAGCCACGCACAAAGCAGAGATACAAAAAGTACGATGCTTGATGCAATCAATAAAAAAGTCCAAATCATTTGGTTTAACGTTGATAGGCCTTCCAATTTAGCTGCATTAAGGGTGATGTAAAATGGCTTGCCATCAGGAGTCACAAAATCACCAATATGATAATTATCATCATCTACATAAAATTCTTTTTCGTATGGGTTTGCTAAATACCCCTGCAGAACTTGTTCAGGTAACGTCGCCTTTGAAAAATAGATTTGCATATAATCAACTCGGGGTTCCGTGATTTGATTACTAATTTCGTACTCGTTTAATATAAATTCGGCTTCTGTTGCGAGTAAATGTTTCAGCACCTCGTCTTCAGTAATTGCAGCGAACAGCCAGGTTATTGCCGTAAGCAACACGCATATAAATGCAGTTAAACTACCAAATGTTATAAATAAACGGTGTTTAATTGTTTTAATCATCGAGCTCAACCAATTTGTAGCCAATGTTGCTAATCGTCAGCACTAACGCTTTGTCAGCGACCTGTTGTGTTGCTTTACGCAGCTCATACATATGCGTTTTAAGTGAATTGCTCTCGGGCGGTTCTTCCCCCCATAGCAGTTTCAGCAATTCTGAACGACTCACAGGATATGGGTATTCATCCAACAACTTAGATAAAATCACAAAGCCCGTTTTAGTCAACTTAATGGACTCTCCATTCCACTCGGCATTAACCGCTTTTTTATCTAATCGTAATTTACCGCGTTGTATAATTACGTCTTGATGTATCATCGGGCGCCGTTTCATAGCTTCGCACCGAAGTGCAAGTTCACGTAAATCAAACGGCTTAGTTAAGTAGTCGTCAGCCCCTTTGCCAAACCCCTTTGCTTTGTCCTCAAAAGCGTCACGTGCCGTCAACATCAAAATAGGCGTATTTGCGGTGTCTTGCCGTTTTATTTGTTCACATACGGCTAAGCCGTCAATATCCGGTAAATTTAAATCTAAGATAATCACATCAAAGCGGTGTGCCAACGCTAACTCAACTCCTAATTTACCGGTTGATGCGAAATCCAAATTCCATCTTTTTGCTTCAAGAAAAGTACTAATTTGCGACGCAATGGCGTGGTTATCTTCCACTAACAAAATGTTCATAGGAGCCTTGTGAGATTTAAAACTTTAACGAGGTACAGATTAACAAATAGTAGGTCATTTTAGGGTAAAGGTATTCGACGGCGAGTTCTTGACCTCAAATTGACCTTGAAGTTCGGATAATGGCATAAATCGACAAACATAGGAAAAGCTATGAAACATTTCATCTTAACTTTAATAGCCATTTTCATGTTAAGTGGCTGCTCTGTGGCAAACCTAATACGTATGAAAAATGCCAATGATGACATAAAACCTGAAATCCCCGTCTCTAATAACGCTAAGTTTGAACAAACGTTACGCGCTTTTTATATTGGCGAAAAACCGTATATAAAAGTCAATGTAAACGAAAACGAGGAGTTGCTTTTTTTAATCGACACTGGTGCCTCTTTTTCCATGTTATTCGATACGCAAAAAGCCTCAAATCTGCAACTCGAACGCGGTTACTCGCTCGAAATTAGAGGTTGGGGCGAAGAAGAAAATACACCTGCATACCAAACTCAACTCGCTTCAATGGCCATTGGTGATGTGATCTTTAGAGACGTTAATGTTGCCTATATCCCGCTTTCAACAACGCAATATTATCTTACACCCGACGAAGCGATATTTGATGGTGTATTAGGACATGATTTATTAAAGCATCTTAATTGGCAGTTCGACAAACACGCCAACGCCATTCGCATTACAAATACGCCGTTCTCAGCGATGCCAGGCGATATAAACATACCGATTGACGTCTTTTTTTCTAAATTGATGGTCCCAATCAAAATCACATTAGACGGTCGCGAGTTTGAACAGGAATTAGCTATAGATACAGGAAGCCGCAGTTATTTAAAGTTAAGTTCAGCTTATATCGAAAATTACGACATCAAACTGCCTGCTGCTCAGGTAAACGCTTCCGATTATGGGCTTAGCGGCGAAACTAAACACATTCGATTTCGGTTACCTGAATTACATTTAGGTGAGCTTAAATTAACTGGCGTTAAAACGAACGTCATTAAAGCCGATGATGAAGATGATTACTGGGTGATAGGAAGCGCTTTATTAAATCAGTTTGTCACAATAATAGATTATCAAAACAACCTATTAACGATTAGACCATACAAAAACACGTCGTTTGCATCTCGCTTTAACCTAGCAGGGCTTGATCTTCGTAAGTTACAAAATGGCATGCTACTCGTTCGCCAAGTTTTCCCTAATCTTATCGCCCATCAAAAAGGCCTGATACCGGGCGCAATTGTGACATCGATTAACGATATTGATTCGCATGATATTACAGAGCAAGATTGGATTGAAATGGTATCAAAACCAAATACTTTTAAATTATGCTTTGATAAAAAACCATGCCAACACATTACCACTCAACACGTTGCTGGCTATTCAACTAATTTAAATTAAAATAACTCATTCACTTACGTCCCGTCTTATAAAAAGACAAGGACGTAAGTTTTACCTTTATCGCCCAAATCAACTCACTCTTTATTAACTCGTAATCACTTGACCTCAACTTGACCTGAGAGTTGATAACGTCCCTTTTCGGTCAATTTTATTATAGGTATCGCATGACATTTATGTTTTCCCTTCCCCTAGATAACGAAATATCGCACTCACACAAAGCGCATAACTTTTTTAAGATATTAACTATACTTTTTATTTTCATTGCATTGTTATATTCAAACGATTCGTACGCTCAGCAACATGGCAGCATGTCATATTGCAAAATCAATAAAATGTTGGCAATTATCGATGAACACGCAAAATCTCCGTATACAGGACTCATCGCAACCATAAAACCTGAGCACTCGGATATTCAGCTTTCGGATATTGAACTTGCGATTACTCACAACAATCGTCCGATTCAAACATTACTTATTAACGACAATGGTACAGTTAATTTTCCGCTACTTGCCAGCGACATAGGTCGCAATGCACGCCTTGCGATTAACCAGCCCAAAGGATCCTTTGCGCTTGATTTAACCGCTGGCGTTAAACCGATAACCAAACACAAAGTGCGGTATAAAGACGTAATGGGTGTTTTAAATGATCTCGAACTTGTCGCTAGTGAATTAGTCGGTATCCCAACTTGGTTAATCCCAGATATCGATCATATTGAATTTGAATTTAAAACACCTGCAACCATCACACTACAAGATATAGTGTTCAAAACAACAGACGAATTAACAATTCAGATTGAACGAAATAGCAACATACAAGCAAGTGACGCCGAATTATTTTTTAGTGTGCAGCCAACACGCGTGAATATAGTCAAATAGAGAACTAAATCAATATGAAAAAAACACCATTAAAAACGCTAATGAGGGTATTTATACAAGCAATCTGTTTGCTGTTATTCATTCCATATTTTCTAAGTGCAAGTGAGAGCTCTATTATAAACGCAAGCGAGGCTAAAACACTTGTAAATGAAATTAATGCAATCGCAAAAGCACACAATTTAGTTGGCTTACAACTTTCAATTAATCACAAAGATGGCGTACTGCTAGAGCAAAACATAGGTTTCGCCTCCATTGAAGACAGCCAAGATGTAAACTCTAACACACTGTTTAGAGCGGACCATCGCGGCCATTGCTCTTATGCAACTGGTAGAGCAAGGTAAAGTTGATTTAAAGACGCCAGTTAAACAACTCGCACCAGAAGTTGCCATCACCAACCCGTGGCAAAACGATCATCCTGTAACCCTATTGCACCTGCTAGAACACACCGCTGGTTTTGATGATATTCACTTTCAAGATTATGTTGTTGATGGCTCGCAAATGACAACCAAGGAAGCCCTTGATTTTAACCCCGATGCGAGAACGGTTCGATATCAGCCGGGCAGTTTATGTCATATAGTAATATCGGTCTATCCATTGTGGCGTATGTCATCGAAAAATTAAGTGGCGTAAGTTACGAGGGCTATATCCAACAACATATTTTTGCACCATTAAATATTGAGAGTGCAAGCTTTCGCCGTACACCTTTTGTTTCGCTGCATCTTGCTGCCGGCTATCTAGTAGCCAATAACAATAAGTCACGGGTTGATTATCATCATTTAAAAGATCGTGCCGCAGGTGCTCTTAATATAAGCGCACAAGACTTATCCAAGATTCAACGCATGCTGCTAGGGTTCTCGAAAAACAATTCCACCAACATCCTAACTGAGAACTCCATTCAATCGATGAGTCACATCGAAACAACACTCGCAGCAACGGTGGGGTATCAACTTGGATATGGTAAATATCTAATAAGTGAACAAAGCAAAAACACGCTTTGGCTTGGTCATAGCGGCGAAATGATTAGTTATTTAGCCGAGATGTATCATTCACCTCAGCATCAAATTGGCTTTGTAGTTATGACCAACACGGGTGGCGATAGTGCAAAGCAAGGTATGCAAAAAATCAAAGAACAGCTCAAAATATTTACGTTGTAGGCAGTTACCGACAATTCACAGCACGGCTTGCCCGGTTAGCCTTTTTTGAAGTGCTGGAAACTTTTTCCTCCGTTTATATTGAGAATAATGAGCTCAAATTAAAAACACCGCATTCAAATTATACATTAACACCTGCAGGCGGCAATGTATTTACTACGCAGCTCACAAGCGGTCACAAAATCGATATTATTTTCGCGCAAGCAAACGGGGTGTGGTATTACCAAATTCCAAAGCTTTTTATTAATGCCAAAAAGACATCACCATTGCTAAAACCAATTTCGATGGGCCTACTAATCGCATTTTTTATATCATTACCAATAATGATAGTTGCATTTGTGACTCTATTATTGCGGCGCTTTTTTAATAAACCGAATGTAAAAATCAAAAGTTTAGTCTGGTTTTTATTATCACCGCTATTTTTAGTAGGCGTTATAATTTGCCTTGGTTCTGCGGGGCAAACAGGCATGCCACTGATGATACTCGGTCAACCAACAATTCAGTCAATCGGCGTCACTATTGGGCTATTGTTATTCTCAATGAGTGCACTCGTCGCGCTGTATTACTACTTCACAACCGACTACCCTATACTGCGAAAAGAACGAAACAAAGCTGTAAGCCATCGCCATTTAACGTACTTTATAATCAACCATGGCAGTCAAATTGAGCCGAGCTAAAATAAGATTAAGGAAAAAACATGCAAAACAGCATAATTCGAGATGCAATGGACGCTGACTATGTTGGCATTTACCAAATTATTACTAACGCATTTAAAGATGATCCTCACAGCAACAATCAGGAGGCAAACATCGTTGAAAATTTACGCAAGGATAATGCCTTAACAGTATCACTTGTCGCTGAAATAAATAAGGTTGTAGTGGGTCATATCGCCTTTTCAAAAGTCACCATAAATAACACATTTGACCACTGGTATGGTCTTGCACCTGTCAGCATTGATCCACAATATCAAAATCAAGGGTTTGGCGGTCAACTCATTAAACAAGGATTAATGCGCCTAAAAAGCCTATCGGCACATGGCTGCGTTGTACTAGGAGAGCCAGGTTATTACGGCCGTTTTGGTTTTGAATCAAACCCTGAATTAATCTTACCTGGCGTGCCAAGTCATTATTTTCAAGCACTTAGTTTTAACGGCAAAATGCCAAATGGGGAAGTAAAGTATCACGATGCTTTTGCTTAACAACAAGCGAGCAAATAGATGGGAAAACTAAACTTCATTTTTGAGTTTGATCAACCTTTCATGCATAAAAAGTTACAAACACAAAAAAACTTTTAACGACTGCTATAATTTTATCTATCCATTTTTTTGCCTCAAGGAAAAACCTTGAAACATGTCAAAGCACTGTTCAATGCGTGTGCTGTGCTATTAAGTTGCTCGCTCTATGCCAATGATGATGTATATCGTCTACTCGACTTATCACTTGAGCAACTTGTTGAGGTAAAAATTAAAACGGCAAGTCTAACAGAACAAACGGTGGCGACTGCCCCCGCCGCCATGACCGTATTTACCCGCGCTGAAATTGACCGTCTCGCGGTGTCTTATTTACATGAGTTACTCAGCTATGTGCCTGGCTATCAAGCATCGCGAGAACTCGACTATAGCTACCAATATTCAACCAGTGCACGCGCCAGAAAAACAGGCGCATCAAGTAGAGAAATCCTTTACTTGCTTGACGGAGTACCCGTCAATAACCCAAGAAATGGAAATTCTGGCGCAGTATTTATGTATCCAGTCACCCATATAGAGCGCGTTGAGGTAATGCGTGGGCCCGGCTCTGCACTTTATGGCTCAAATGCTATCACCGGTGTTGTTAATATTATTAGCCGTAAAACACAATCCTATGCAAGGGTCGGCTTTGGCAACCTCAATGCAGGCCAAGTCGAACTTGCTGTTCACAACCAAATCGGTGCGTGGGATCTCAGCTTATCACTTTATGGCGAAAGAGATTCTGGGGAAGACTATATGGTGCCCGACACCTTTTCAAATAATCGTGTAGCAACCCAAGACCCCATGTCGCAAAAGCAACTTAGGTTCATTGCTGAAACAAGCCATTCCGCTTTGCAATTACACTATCGCGAAATCGATAGTGATGACTTTTATAACACCGGACGTATTAGCAATGACTACAATTACTCTTCACAAGAAAACACGCTGCTGAGTGCAAGACACAGGTTTAATTGGTGGCATAATATTGAAAGCTCTATTACCGCAAGTTTTGTGCAAGTTCACAGTATTAATGGTAATCAAAGCACACCTAACGGAGCCTTTAAGCAAATAAGTAACCCGAGTAGCGACGCGCCACTCTATGGCTACGGGGAATTTAAAACACAGCGTATAAAACTAAACTGGCAAAACACCTATCAACTCAATACGACTGACAATATTATTTTTGGCACGGAAATCCAGCGCGAAGCACTCACGCGCGCTTTAGGTTTTACCAACTACAACCTAGCCCAACTAACCTCGCAGTCTTTCCCGATTACCTACTATGGAAAACTTGGCCCTGGGGTTGCGATTGCAGATCAAACAGGCATTAACTCCGCTGGTATATTTGGCCAATACCAAACATCATTTAATCAACATTGGTTTGCTACTATTGGCTTGCGTTATGATCGCTATGAAATGTTCCCATCGAGAACGAGTCCGCGCTTGTCTATTGTTCACCAAACTGACAATAAACATACCTTTAAGCTACTGTATGGCGAAGCATATCGCGTACCTAACTTCTCTGAGGTTGGCTTTCGCAATACAGTCACTGTACTGAGCAACCCAAGTTTACGCCACGAAATAGCCAAAACATGGGATTTAATTTGGCTAAAAAAATGGCAACATACACAAATTCAATTTGGGCTCTTTGCCAATACGTTTGAAGACCCAATTACTGCAGCCCTATCACAAGGTCGGCGCACGTTTACAAACGGCTCGAATGAAAAAAGTAAAGGGGCCGAATTAGAACTGCAATTTCAACCTGAAAAAGAGTGGTTCTTACGCATGACAGCAAGCCGCTTTTGGCAATTACCGCAAAGTGCCTATCGTGAATCAAGTAATACGGCCAGCCTACATGCAAACTACCAACATAATTTAGTCAACGTCAATCTAGGGGCTATTTATATCGGAGAACGAACAATGAACCTTGCCTCCGGTGACACCTTAGCAATCGACGATTACTGGCTGCTCAATGGCAAAATAAAATACCCGCTTAACGAGCGTTGGCACCTATCACTGATGGTCAAAAATATGTTGGACAATGAATATCAAACGCCTGCGATCGGTAGCTCGTTAAGTGAAGGTATTCCAAATAGAGGCCGCGAATGGCTATTAAGTGCCGAGTATCAATTTTAAAAGCAAACTGACAACAAGAGCAAAGACAATAAGTAACACATTAACACTAAAAAATGTACGTGTGTGCCACCTTTTTAGCTAAGCTAAAAGTAAGTCATTTTTATATTTACATGGACTGAGTCAATTTGAAGCTATACCTGTATTTTCGTTTCTGTATATTAATTTGTATTACGCTAATATCACCACAGATACTCAGTGAGCAAGCATCACGAAATGCATTAACGGCAGTTTATTTAGTAAAACTCGCCGAGCAGGTAACATGGCCGACATTGCAAGGACAAAATACATTTAATATTCATGTCATTGATAATAATTCAAATATTGCCAACGAGTTAAAAAAAATAGCGACGGCAAAAACGATTTACAATAAACCGATAAATGTGTCACAAAGTACACGCATCTCCAATCCGACAGGCACACACCTTATCTACGTCGGTGCTTCAACAGGCATCGCTATCAAAGATGTACTCGCGCAAATTGGCAGCACAGCGACGCTTTTAATCAGCGAAGACGCGCAAGATGATCGCTCAATTATGATCAACTTAATAACAACGTCAAATGCCAGTCGACTCAATTTTAAAATTAACCGCGCGAATATCATTAATCAAAACCTCAGCGCCTCTTCCGATATCGTCTTATTAGGGGGGACCGAGGTCGATGTTGCAAAATTATATCGTGAAGGACAAATCAGTTTACGCGAACAAACAAAAGCAATGGAGAACTTGCGTCTTAAGCAGCAAACCCTGACTCGTCAACTCAATCAAGCGAGATCCGATTCGACTCGATTAGAAGAACAACTCACCGCTTTACAGCAAAACCTAGAAAAGCAAACGCGACTGTACAAAACTCGTAATACTGAGCTTGAAGCACTCTCTATTCAAATTAATGAAAAAAATACACTCATAGAGCAACACAAATCGGCACTTTCACAACAGCAAAGTGCGATCATTGAACAAAGTAAAAAGCTAGCTGAGAATCAAGTCAAATATGATCAACTCTATCAACAAATACAAACGCGCGAAATTGAATTAAAGCAACAAGAAACATTGATCACTGAACGGTCACAGTTTATTAATCAACAAGATAAAAAAATAGAACAACAAAATAAAACGTTAAATAAGCAGAGCGAAACGATCAATCAGCAACAAAATATTTTACTTGTTGTGGTGATTGCCGCCATATTACTGGGCGCAATGGCGATTCTCACGTACCGAAATTATCTATCAAAGCAACGCTCAAATCAAAAACTCGAATTACTCACACAACAACTCAGTGCCGCTAAATTGCAAGCTGAACTAGCAAGCCAGTCGAAATCTCGCTTTTTAGCTAATATGAGCCATGAATTACGCACACCACTCAATGCGATACTTGGTTTTTCGCAACTGCTTGCAAAGCGACAACCAGAACCAGCTAAGCTTAAAGCTGATTTACAAACAATCAACGCCTCTGGTGAACATTTATTAAACTTAATTAATGACATTCTCGATATGTCAAAAATTGAAGCAGGTGCTGCAAAATTACAATTGGAAAGTTTTGACCTAGGCGGTGCACTCATTGAACTGGTCGATATGATGCGCATTCGAGCTGAATCGAAAGGGCTAGAGCTAAATTTAGATCAAAGTTCTAAATTTCCACGCTGCATCTATGGCGACCTCGGTAAAATCAGGCAAATCCTAATCAATTTACTCAGTAATGCGATTAAATTTACAAATAACGGTAGCATAACCTTGTCACTGGATGCCGAACACATTGGCAATTCCGACGATGTTATTATTAAGTTCATTGTAAAAGACACAGGCATCGGTATTGCCGCGAGTCAACAAGACACGATATTTAAACCGTTTGAACAAATAGACAACCAACAAAACACAAATACAGGTCAAAAAGGCACCGGACTCGGTATGGCAATCACCCAACAATTTGTTTCCTTGATGAAAGGCAATATTTATGTGGACAGCGAGCAGGGTCAAGGTTCTACTTTTTGTGTCGAATTGCCTGTCACTGTCTCACATGAACAACACACACTCACTTCGTCCAGTCATCAAAAAATAGTAGGTATAAGAAATCGACCGAATCCACTCAAGGTACTGATTGTTGAAGACCAAAAAGACAGTGCTCGACTTTTAGAACGGATCCTTCAGGCAATTGGTATAGAAACAAAAATTGCTGAAAATGGTCAAATTGCAATCACCTTATTTGAACAGTGGCAACCCCAGTTTATTTGGATGGATCGGCGCATGCCCATTATGGATGGACCGACCGCGACAGCAAAAATTCGTAGATTAGCAGGTGGTGAGCAAGTTAAAATAGTCGCGCTGACTGCATCCGCCTTGCAGGATGAAGCTGCCAATATTATGCAATATGGTTTTGACAAGTTTCTTGCTAAACCCTACAAAATGGAAACCATCTACGACACAATGGCAGAACTACTTGAGCTTGATTATGAATATGAACGAGATCAAGAAGCAACAAAATCACACGCCGCAACAAATGACTTATCAAAAACAGTAATAACACCTGCGAGCTTGCAAGCATTATCACTGTCAGTACGCAAACAATTATATGATGCCGCACTAGAGCTAGACTCAGAGAAAGTACTCCATGTTGCCAACACGATTGAAGCTGAAGATAAAGAACTTGCCAATCATATTATTTTTTATAGTGAGCAATTTAAATTTGAAGAACTGCTAAACTTACTAGAACCTTTACAGAATGACCTATAGTGCAAGTCAAAGGAAATGAAAGCCGATGTTGGAACAAGATGTACTCGTGATTGACGACGTTGAAGAAAATGTTCGTTTGCTGAGCGATATTTTAGCGCAGCAAGGTATTAATGTGAGACGCACGACCTCCCCTGTCCTTGGCTTAAAATCAGCAAAGGCGAAACCGCCAAGTTTGATTTTACTTGATATTAAAATGCCGCAAATGGATGGTTTTGCCGTTTGCCAAGAGCTAAAACGTGATCCAGTGACCAATAAAATCCCTGTGATATTTATTACTGGTCTATCCGATTCAGAAAGTGTAGTAAAGGGATTTGACCTCGGCGGGGCCGATTTTATCGCCAAGCCATTTCGTGTACAAGAGGTGGTTTCTCGAGTTAAGACCCATTTGAAACTAAGAAGTTACGAAGTATCACTTGAACAAAAAGTTCTGCAAGCCACCCAGACTATCATCAATTTGAATCAAGAAATCGAAAACACACAGCGCGAGGTATTTTTAATTATGGGTACCATTGCTGAGGGACACAGCCGCGAAGTTGGGCTCCATGTTAAACGAGTCGCCGAAATGGCTTATCATTTGGCAAAATTTGCAGGCGCAAGCGAACAAGAAGCCGAAGACATATTATGGGGGGCACCGCTTCATGATCTTGGCAAAATTGCAATTCCAGATGCGATTTTACACAAACCAGCAAAGTTAAATGAAGATGAATGGGTAATCATGAAAACACACGCCGAGATGGGCTATAAAATGCTTAATGTATCAGATCGAACCATGTTAAAAACTGCAGCCACCATAGCTCATGAACATCACGAAAAATGGGATGGCAGCGGCTACCCAAGAGGTTTAAAAGGGGAAGCAATTTCACTGGCAGGCCGTGTCACAGCCTTGGCTGATGTGTTTGATGCGCTCGCTAACCAACGTTGCTACAAACCAGCGTGGGAAATCGAAGACGTGTTGAATCATATAAAGGCGCAAAGCGGCCTTCACTTTGACCCGAGATTAGTCGATATTATGATAGAAAATATAGATACCTTATATGAGCGTTGGAGCAATGTTAAAAATAACATGGACGAACTCTACGAAGGTCCATCACACCATTTTAAAGCACTCTAATTTAGATTTTTCATATGCATCGAGTCACTAAGTTATTTCGCTTAACATAACCAAATTAATGTAAATTAAAAGTTGCAACTAGCGGTCTCGCTTGCGTAATATAAGGTATATTATATACGGGATATGTATTTCGAGATGTACAAAATAATAATCACATTCCTGCTCATTATTTTTTTACCTTGCTCTAGTTTTGCAAGCGCATTTAAAAAGCCGTCGCAGATCACCATATATATACCTGGTAATAAGGGCGGCGCATACCATCATACGGCAATGCAAATTAGTCGCTTTTTAACCAAAAAATATGATATTGATGTTAGATTTCAATTCGTTGTCGGCGCAGGTGGCGTTCTGGCACTAAATCAGTTTTTAAATGTTGCGGATCCCAACTCATCAATTTTGTTAGGCGGCAAATCTATGATGGGTGCCGCCATATATAATAATTCATCTGAATCGATCACACGGGCGCTACCGCTTGCCAGGCTATTAGAAAAGCCATTAGCACTAGCCGTACCAATAGACTCACCAATCAAAACACAGCAAGATTTTTTTAATTTACTTGAACTTGAACCCGAAGCAATTAAATGGGTTGGCGGCTCGGCCGGTGCAGCCGATTATCAGTTTATTCAGAGGCTATACATCAAGTTAGGCCTCACTAACAACCAACTCAATTACTTTTCAGTGCCGGGCGGCGGCAACCAAGTTGCAACCGAATTAATTGAAACGGGCTATACGGTGGCAATTAGCTCAATTGACGAATTTAATGATGCGCTCAACGCCAAAAAACTGCGTATCTTGGGATTGTCTTTTATTAATTCAAGTAATGCACACCTCCCACTCTTAGACAAACGCTATACTGAAGGTGAGTTTGTCGACTGGCATGGTGTGTTCTTATCACCGAATATAAACCCTGAAATCAAAACGCAATTTACGCATTTATTTGCCACACTCGTTGCCGATGCGAATTGGCAGCAAGCACTTATCGATAATATGTGGTTAACCCGCTACCTTGAGTCGGACCCATTTACGCAATTTGTTACTGAACAGCAGCATTACGTGAAGTCACAATTCGATAAGATGAAAAAGGTCAGCTTGATGTATACCGATGCTGACGAGCAACTTCGTTCTGTAATGGCAAAGCCCTACCGAAGCGCGATTTATATCGGTTTAGTATGCATATTGTTGTGTATCTTCATATTGGTACTACGCTTCAATGGTTCGGAACGCGAACGCGCTCTGAATGAACGATTAAGCCAAGCAAACCAGCAAAAGCGAGAAGCAGAGCAAGAACTCGCCGAACGTGTGCACGGTGTGTCAGGGCACATCAATGATGAGTTTACGAAATGGCAACTCACTAAAGCAGAAAAAGAAGTCGGATTACTCCTTTTAAAAGGCCTTACCTTTAAAGAAATAGCCGAGGTACGCAGTAAAAGTGAACGAACAGTGCGCCAACAGGCCGGTGCTATTTACGCTAAATCAAGCCTCGCCAATCGCAATGACCTTGCTGCCTACTTTCTTGAAGACTTAATGTAAATTACTTTAGCTCAAAATCATCTGGACTCAGAATTGCAATGGCTACAAATTGACTCTGACTCGCTAGCCGAGCTAAGGCTCAACAAGGCGGCTAGCGTTAATCGCATCAATTAGGCTATTTTACTGTATGTTCGCCTCACTCAAAATATAAGCCATTTAGGCGCAGAGTTTATATCACCTATAATTACCCCTTCCGATGCAGTGCCTCATTAGCTGAGAAAAAGGCAAAAAAATAAGCAGCTAGGCTGCTTATTTGGGGCTTTTCATCAACAAGGTAGTTAAGGAAAATCGTACAGATTAGGTTGTTTTACGCCGTGTTTGCTTCATTAAAGAAATAACAAACGACAGTAGGATAATTGCCAAGAAACCCGCCGATATCGGGCGCTCTAAAAATATCATCAAGTCCCCACTCGATATCGAGAGTGTGCGACGAAACTCTTGCTCAATCAGTGGACCGAGCACAATACCAAGCAGTACAGGTGCAACTGGGAAAGAGAGCTTTCTTAAACAAAATGCCAAAACGCCTAATATAACCACGATAAAGGCATCGCTTAGGCTTCCCTTTAAACTATAAGCACCTAAAATTGAAAATACGATAACCGATGAATAGAGTAGTCCAGCGGGAATGCGCAGCAGCTTGGTCCACAAGCCTATAATCGGTAAGTTGATAACAACCAACAAAATATTTGCGATGTATAAACTAGCAATCAACCCCCAAACAAGGTCGCCACTATTTTGAAATAACAGCGGTCCCGGTTGCAGGCCATACATTTGAAATGCCACCAGCATCACTGCCGTAGTTGCAGAGCCGGGTATGCCAAGCGCCAATAACGGCACCATGCTACCACCCGCTGCGGCGTTATTGGCGGATTCTGGTGCCGCGACGCCTTCAACAACACCACTGCCAAATTTATGTGGCTGCTTCGACAGCTTTTTCTCCACACCATAAGCCATAAATGCAGCGATTGTCCCTCCTGAACCCGGTAAAATACCGGCGAAAAAGCCAAGCACAGTGCCACGCAGCCAGGCAAAGCCAGAACGAATCCATTCAACCGTTGCCATCCCGAGTCGTGTTGTTTGACTAATCGTTTGTGTTTGTTGTGATTTATCTTGTCCAGATAACGTCCAGATACTTTCACCGATGGCAAATAAACCAATACCAGCTAACACGATATTAATCCCGCTGTATAACTCCGGAATGCCAAATGTAATGCGCGATACACCAGTTTGCATATCGATCCCTATCATCGCTATGCCAATGCCTAAAAACGTAGAGAACAGCGATTTACCTAAATTATTGCCGCCAATCGTTGCCACCATAATTAATGCAAGCAGCATTAAGGCAAAGTATTCAGGCGGACCAAAAAGTAGCGAAATTTCCACTAATGCAGGGGCTAATAGCATTAACATGAGCGTTGCGAATGTGCCGCCCACAAACGAACCAATAATCGCTGTCAACAACGCTGTACCCGCGCGCCCAGATTTAGCTAAAGGATGACCATCAAAAGTCGTTACAGCAGATGATGAGCACCCTGGGGTATTAACTAAAATAGCCGTCATTGCCCCACCATACATGGCACCGTAATAGATCCCGCCAAACATGATAAACGCGGCGATCGGATCAAGACCAAATGTGAGGGGCAATAACAGCGAAATCGCAACCGCAGGGCCTAAGCCTGGCAAAACGCCAACCGCAGTGCCAAGCAAGACGCCTATCATGCCGAACATTAAATTTTCAGGAGTTGCGGCAACCCCAAACCCGCTGCTTATATTCGTAAAAATAATAGTTAGTGAATCCATAATTACTCCTATGGCACTAAAACGTTTAGAAAGTTTTCAAATACCAAGGTGATCACCAAGGTGAGAACAACGCCGACGGCAAAGTTTTGTGCGTGTTTCGACGAGCCCAGTTGCATCGCTAGCGCAGGAATTAACAGTGGCGTAACAAAAATAAACCCTATCCAACGAAGTCCTATTAAATAGCACACTAATATCGCGGTAATTTTGAGCAAGGGCAGAAACGATGCTTGCCATTCACTGCGTGGTAACATCAACTCGCCCCGTCGGTAGGCACTTATTGCTATCCATATTCCGCTTAGCAATAAGCCGACTCCTGCAATACTTGGGAAAAAGTAAGGGCCCACAGCAGCATAACCTTTGCCTCCTTCGCCCAACCCACTGCGTTCAACAATTCGTTGTGTCTGCTGTTTATCGTCCGCAATAAAACGCGCGAATTCATCACCGACTAAAAAGCTGTCTTGCCAGTTATTTCGTTTTAAAATCTGTCGCCATGTTTGCGAGTTTCGAGCATGAGTAATTAATTCAATTAGATAATGCTTTTGTTCTTCACTGATATTCGGTGCAGCGACCAATGCGCGCCAGTTGGCATAAACAACATCAATGCCGATTTCATGAAAGGTTGCGATATTGGGGTTGACGACGCGCTCCTGCGACGACACCCCAAGGAGCTTAACTCGTTTCGCTTCAACTAAACCACCCCATTCAGAGTAACCTGATACACCGATAGTGACTTGTCCGCCCATCAGTGCAGCGGTTGCTTCACCGCCACCGGTAAACGCGACATAATTAATTTTACTTGGGTCGACACCCATTTTTTCGGCAAGTAAATTAACAAAAAGATGATCAGCCCCACCAGCTGAGCCCCCTCCCCAAACGATGGATTCGGGCGACTTTTTAAATGCTGCCATCAGCTGCTCTAGATTATTGTAAGGCGAGTTAAATGGTACCCCAATCGCTTGATACTCTGAGGTTAAACGGGCAATGGGAGTGGTATCAGCTAAATCAAACTCACTATTATGCATGATCGTCGCACCTGTCATGCCAAAGCCAGTGACCATTAATTTGTATGGGTCACCATTGTAGCGAGATACTAACTCTGACAAAGCAATAATTCCGCCAGCACCGCCCCGGTTAACAACCTCTATCGAAACGGGTGCGAGTTTTTCTTGGCCAATTGCGCGCTGCATAAATCGACCGAGCTGATCCCAACCGCCGCCAGGATTCGATGGCACTGTGACCATGATTGGCCGCGCTGGTTGCCAACCCGGATTTTTACTTGAATTCGACATCGCCTGAGGGCATACGCACAACATCAGTAATGCACAAAAAGATGTCGTAACGTTTTTGAGAGTCTGTTTTTTTAATTGATTTACCCTTAACAGCGGTAAAATTATTCTTGTTATATTATACAAAGCAAGTTCTCGCTTATTGACTATAAATGACAAACCCAATTAACAATTTTATTCAACTTGCTATGCACTAGTCGGCATTGACATAACCGCTTAGTGACATAAATTAGGCTGAGATAATTTGCTAATCTTCGAATCTTAAAATAAGCTTTAGATGCACTGAAAACATCAGACAAGCGACTTAAAAAGATAAATAACGCCTATCCGTCAAACCACTTACAAAACACCTAACAAACTGTTTTTATTAGAATATATTTGTCACGTCTTTTGACGGATAGTAAAAATATAAAATTCGGGCAGGCTGTACTGTGACGATGTAAATCATCATGCATATAACAATAAATAAAACATTCATTCAGGCGGTATTACATTGAGCGAATGTGAGAGGGAACAATACATGTCACAATTTTCACATATCACCCTAGAACGGGTCTTTAAAAAAACAGCAATTGCACTTGCATGCTCCGGTGCCTCTTTTGTTGCATTAGCGCAAGATGCTGATGTCGCAGAACAAGACGCAAAAAATATGGAAGTCATACAAGTAACTGGTTCAAATATTCGTGGTCGCGTCGACTTTGAATCGCCATCACCGGTCCAAACGGTCGGTGAAGTCGAACTACTTAATACAGGCGCGGTTCAAATACAAGACGTTTTTAAAGGGCTGACAGTCAACTCCGGTTCACAAACCTCGAATCGCCAAAATGAACGCCAAGGTGTATCGCAATTTAGTTTACGCGGGCTCGGACTGGGTTCCACCTTAACACTTATTAATGGTCGTCGCGCAGGTCTTGCACCCGCATCCGATGATACCGGTACATTATTTACCGATATCAACCAATACCCCGTCAATATGATCAGCCGCATAGACGTGCTGACTGATGGCGCATCCGCGACCTATGGTTCCGAAGCCGTCGCAGGTGTTGTTAACATTATTACTCGCAAAAATTTTGAGGGTTTCGAAATCACCTCTGAATATCGCAATGCAAGCAATACATCATTTCAAATCGGCAGTGCTGCGGGTATATCAGGTGAAAAAGGCAATATCAGTGTCTTTGCAACCTACTATAAACAAGACGGGAACTTCCGTGGTGAGTTCGATTTCATTCGCGACAATCTGACCTTTTCATCATCTACCGGCTCGCCGGGCACATACGCACTGGCAGTTCGTAATCCCGATGGCAGTATTTCATCGGGTATTGGTGATTCTGACTTACGTGTACCTGATGCAAATTGTGAAGCTGCTGGTGGCCATATCAAAAGCAACCGCTGTCGCTATAACTTTATCAATCAACGTAAGCTGATTGCCGACGAAAAACGTTTCCAGCTGTTTTCGCAGTTTGACTATGACATCAGCGACACCACGAATGTATTTGGCGAGTTTAGTTTTTCTCGTAATGAAGTCATCGATGGTTTAGGCGGTGCGGTCCTTCGTACAGGCCCCGTTGATGGCAATATGATTATTAATGGCGACCACCCGTTTAACTTTTGGGTCGACAATGGCAGTGGCAGCTTAAACTACATGGATCCTTCATTGTACGGCGAACAATGGGCGAATGGCGAGCTTCAAGCTGCTGATATTGTCGCTCAATTTCGTCCTGTGGGGATCCACGGTGACGGCGAAAATGCCGAAGATATCTCAACGGTATTTAATAACCTACGCTTTGTTGCAGGGTTAGATATGGAAGTCAATGAAGATTGGTTCTTTAACACCAGTTTAACTTACGCCAATTCAGAAATGACCCGTCGTGAACCGCGCAACTACGCGGTAGACCTATTTCAATCAATTTTAAACGATGGTTTATGGAACCCATTTGGTACCGCACTCGTTGACCCTACGATGGTATCTCCTAAAGATGGCACCACGGTTGCCGGAAACCGCGATGATATCTTCCAACGCTTTTCACGCTCAAAAACAAATACGGCACGTATATCGCAACTTGTTGCCGAAGGTATTTTCAGTGGCACCCTCTATGAAATGGACGCTGGCCCGCTATCAATGGCGGTAGGTGCTCAATATCGTAAAATTGAAATGGAAGACTACCCTGATGGTTTAAGCGGAGTATTAGAAGGTGGCCGTGCCGACCAAACATTCCCAACGAAGGGTGACCAAGATGCTTACGCGCTGTTTGCTGAAATCGCGGTACCGTTTACCGAGCAATTGGATGCCCAGTTTGCCCTGCGCTACGAGGACTATGGCGATCAAGGCGGCAGCACAGTCGACCCTAAAATAGCCTTGCAATATCGTGTAAATGACGACATGTCACTACGTGCATCTATGGGTACATCTTTCCAGGCACCGTCAATTCGTCAAGTTGCGGGTTCCGTTGGTAATGCAGGTGTAAGCGATCCGCTCGATCAAACAGGTGCCACCTATAACATCACGGTTTACACGGTAGGCTCTGAAGATCTCGAATCGCAATCAGCGACTAACTATAACTTAGGTGTTGTATGGCAACCTGAAGATTTTAATTTTTCACTTGATTACTGGAATTACGAATACAAAGACTTGATTTTACCCGGTATGTCGCCTCAAGCTATCATCAATGCAACGCCAAATGGCGAGCAAGTCGTTCGCGATGGTTCGGGTCAATTAAATGCCGTAGTGACTGGCTTTGAAAACCGCGGTGACGCCACGGCAAACGGCCTTGATTTAGCTGCGCGCTATGCCTTAGCACTTGACGATATGGGCCAAGTCGATTTTGATTTTTCGACCACAGTGATCCTTGAATACACGTCGACAGAATTTGCTGGTTTAGATGGTAAAGGTGAACTAAAAGGCAGTCGTAATTTCAATAATGCATTCGGTTCGGTGCCAGACCTGAAATTCAATACCGGTGCTACATGGCGCTTAAATCAGCATGAAGCCAATATTAGCATGCGTTATATCACCGACTATACAGATGATCAGTCAATGGGCAAAATCGACAGCCAGACGACCGTTGATTTGCGTTATTCATATGCTATCGAATCTATGAACTCGCTAGTAAGTATCGGCGCAACCAATATCTTTGATAAAAACCCGCCGTTATTAGAACAACGCCCGGGCTTTGATACTGAAGTGCACGATCCGCGTGGCCGCCAGTTGTACTTAAGATACAAGCAAACATTCTAAAGATAAGCCTCTTTAGGTTATTAGTATTTCCCTGCAAGCGCTTTCAGCTCCAATGAAAGCGCTTTTTGCTAATTCCATTTTCAGCAATTACACGTTCGCTTTTACTTTATAAAAACCAGCATACAGCGCAGGCACCACGGCAAGCGTCAACACCGTACCAACCCCTAAGCCAAACGCGATGACACTGGCCATACCATAAAACAAGGGATCTTGGCTGATCATAAGTGGCAATAGCCCCATTATTGTTGTAATCGTTGTCATTGCGATGGGTCGTAATCGAGTGATACAGGCGTCAATAATTGCTTGATATGGGCTTTTACCCGAGTTTTGTTCGATTTCAATTCGGTCGATAAGCACAATCGCATTATTGATAATGATCCCCGCCAAGCTATACAGCCCTAATGTCACCATAAAGCCAAACGGTGCTTGCATCACAAATAAGCCAACCACCGCACCAATAAATGAGAGTGGAATTGTAAGTACAATAATCAATGGTTTTCTAAATGAATTAAACTGTGCCACGAGCAAAATCAGAATAAAACCAAGTACCATTGGCATATTAGCACTTAACGCCTGTTGACCGGCAGCCGACTCTTTAATCACGCCATCGTATTCAATCCAATGATTAACGGGTAAATCACTCTCAAGTTCAGTAATTTTATCTGCCACCAGCAATTTAAAATCTTCGGCCGACATTGCCGTATTGCGCGCCTCAATACTGATAGTGCGAAACATATCCTCATGATGGATCATTGAATATTGGTTAACAGGTAAAAAGTCGGCAACTTGAAATAACGGTATCGCATGCCCTGTTTTTTGCGAATAAATAGTTAAGGTACGCAACCTATCGAGGTTATGCCTTTCGTGCTCATCAGCTCGCCAAACAATCGGGATGATCTCATCGTCTTGACGAAAATTGGTTATACTTGCGCCGCTAAAGTAGCTATCGAGCGCTTGCGCAATATCTGACGAAGTCAGTCCCGCTCGTTTTGCTCTGTGTTGATCTATTTTAACTTCAATCTTAACAATTAAATTTTCCCAATCATTACGCACATTGATGGTATTTGGCACCTGATTTAACTGGTCCATTATTTGCTGAGCTTTACGATAAAGCACGTCTTTGTCAGGCCCTTTAACCTGAACTTTTAATATTGACGAATCCGATGGCCCTAAAAACATTTTTTTGACGCGAGCCGACACATTTGGGAACTGCGCTTCGATTTGCCTATCAAGTAAATGTACTTGATTTGCGATATCCGTGCCTGGTTTCACATTAAGCACAATAAAGCCTTTATTCTCAGCGGGGTCCTCGGGGTTTAATGACAATACAAAACGAGGCCCGCTAAAGCCAACATAGGCCGAATAGCTCTCTATATACTCACGTTGTTCAGGCAAATTAAGCCAATCAAAAATCGCCAACATTTGGTTATCTGTCGCACGAGATGATGTGCCATTTGGCAAATCAATATTAACTAGAATTTGCATGCGGTCTGAATCAGGGAAAAACTGCTTGGCGACATATTTCATTGACGCTGCTGAGGCAATAAATAGCGCAAACATCGACACTAAAAAAAGTGTTTTATGCTTTAGCACTGTATGTAAAAACTGCGAATAAAGGGCATAAAAACGATTCGCAGGCTGCGGTTCAGCTATTGTATTATTTGCTGAAGGCAGTTTAATAAAATAGTAACTCAAGATAGGCGTCACTAAAAGTGCCAATAGCCAACTCGCAAGCAAGGTAATTAGAATGACCAGCGAAATAGAACGGGTATATTCACCGGCGACATGCTCAGCCAACATCAATGGCAGGAAGAACAAAATCGTTGTTACCGATGAACTTAACAAAGGTAATGCCAATTCTTGACAGCCTTGTAACATGGCGTCAAAACGTGCCACACCTTGTTCAATGCGGCGTTTAAAGTCTTCCGCTATCACAATGCCATTATCAACCAGTAATCCCAGTGAAATAATAAGTGTTGCCAAGCTCATTCGCTCAAGTTTAATGCCAACAAACATCATCACTGACAGCGACGTCAACATCACAAACGGGACGATTGCACCCACAATCAAACCGGTTCTCATACCTAAAAACAAGACGACAACGACAAGCACTATCGCCAAAGTCTGCAACACATTGATTGACACGCCGCGCACTGTTTTTTCGACTTGTTCCGCTTGATAAGTTGCAATATTGAGTTGATAACCAATCGGCAACGTTGCGGTAATATCGTCAATTTTAGCTGTAAAACGCGGTGCAAACTCCAAAATGTTATATTCAGGCAACATAGCGGTGGCAAAGAAAATAGCAGGCTGCCCATTGAAATAAGCCAGCTTATCAGGCGGGTCGATATACCCTTTACGGATCAGGACAATGTCTTTTAAAGCAATGAAATCATCACTGTTTGGAATATTGATAAAGGTATTTGCGATGTCTTCGATTGAATTAAAGTTACCCGAGGGTTCGACAATAAAACTGCGAGCACCTGTATCAACCCGACCACCAGAGCGCACAATATTTTGATTTTGCAGTTCGGCAATTAGCGCTTTAGGTGAAATACCTAATTGCGCCAACTTTGCATTCGACGCTTCTAAAAATATACGCTCTTTTTGCGCACCTAATATGTCTATTTTTTTAGTCCCTTCAACACCATATAAAGTATCGCGGACATGCTGCGCAATATCGTACATTTGCGCCATATCAAATCCATCTGCGGTGAGTGCGAGTGTCACAACCGATACATCACCAAATTCATCATTAACATGTGAAGGGCGTGTGCCTGAGGGTAAATTAACTTGAGCTGCGTCGACTTTATTACGTAAATCTTGCCAAATTTGATCAAGGTTAAAGTAGCGATCATAAATTTTAACATGAATCGTCGATAGCCCTGTCGAAGAGGCCGACTTGATTTCCTTTACTTCAGGAATTTTTCGAATTTCTTCTTCAAGTTTTTTTGTGATGAGCTGCTCAATGCGATCGGGTGCCATGCCCGGAAACTGTGTTGTCACAATCGCTTCACGAATCGTAATACTGGGATCTTCTTGTGCAGGTAACGTAAAATACGCAAATACCCCATTAAATAACAGTAAGGTAAGAATTAAAAAGACGGGCTTTTTATATTTAAACGAAAACGCTGTTAAATTCATTGTGCGCTCCTAATTAAAGCGTTGGGTGTGCTTATCAAGTAAAGTGACAGGCTGCCCATCACGTAAAAATGCGACTCCCGCAACAGCGACTATCTCTCCCTCCGTCAACCCTTTTGAAATAAATACTTGGTTATTAAATACATTTTCCGTTTGAACATAACGTTTCTTAACTGTTCCCGTGTCTTTTTCAAATACAAACACAAACGCTTTTTGATCAAGGTCTGCACCGAGCGCATCCACCGGTACTTTTACCGAGAGTCCTTTAAAACCAGTGCGCCCCATTCCTTCATAAGTAAAATCAACTTCAGCCGTCATACCTGCTCGTAGTTCACTATGAGGTTGGTTTAGCACAACCGTTAGCGGAAACGCATTTGCCGATTCTGCGCGAGTACCGATTTCAGTGATGGTTCCGGCAATAGTTAGGTTAGGAAGTACAGGAAAATGAACATTGAGTTGGGTTTGTGGCTTTAATTCTCGGATCAAGGTTTCAGGTACCATCAAACGCACTTCTAAGCCGTGATCGCCTTCAATTTCAAACACCGCTTGACCGGTAGCAACTTGTTGAGATGGTTCTATTAACCGCTTAGTTATAATGCCGTTGTAAGGGGCAACCAGATGACTATCCGCGAGATTCTTTTGCGCGATTTCCAATTGAGCCTGTGCGACAGCAACCGCACTTTTGGTCGAATCAAATGCCGCTTTTGAATTATCAAACCCCGATTGCGATACTAAGCCCTGCTGGCTTAATTTACGATATCGTTCGAATTCGTTTTTCGCTTCGCGATGGCTTGCTCGAGCCTGATTTAGTTGCGCTTCAGCTGATTGCAAACTTAAGTTAAAGCTAAGTTCATTAAGCTTTGCAAGCTCCTGCCCTTGCACCACCTTATCGCCCAAATTGACAAAAACGTGGTCGACTTTGCCATACACTTCAAAACTTAGTTTCGCTGCTTCGACCGGCGCTACGATGCCGGACAAAGTGCGGATCTGTTCAAGTGGCGACGCGGCAACTTGTTTCCAAGCAATTGGGCGAACTTGAGTTTTTTTTTCGATTTCAGGCTTTGAGCAAGCCTGTAGCATGACAAAAATTACAATCAACAAAAATAATCGCATGGCTTTTTTCCATAGTAAGCGTTTGTTTATATCATTAGCCTAGTTGCTAATTTGCAGATGTTATACGCAAAAATACATTTGGTACTGGCTAGTACCAAATAGTTTGGTACTATATGGTACCAATGTCAATCAATCTATTACGTGAATGTGTAATCATGATGGATCTAAATCAAATTACCGCTGAATCCCCATTATCAGAAAGGGGCAAGAAAATACTCAATGCGGCACAAGTGTTATTCTTAAAACATGGTTATAAAGATACATCGCTAGAAATGATCATTAATGAATCCGGCGGGTCTCGACGCTCGATCTACAGTGAGTTTGGCAACAAGCAAGGATTACTCATTGCTGTTATTCGTGAACATATCGCTAATCAAGTAGGTACTCTACAATCAATTAACTATCATGTATCGCCCGAGCAAGCGCTCAAAGAAACGGCAATACAATTTCTCACCGGAATGCTACACGAAACGCTCATCGCTTTATTCCGCTTAGTCATCCATATCGTGCCCGAACTACCCAAAATAGGTAAACTCATCTATCAATATGGTCCTCTCAGCGGCAGTGACCCAATAAAGCATTATTTAATTCACTTAGATAAAGAAAAGCTGCTTGATATAGATGATGCTGATTTTGCGGCTAAATTATTTATCGAAATGATAAAAGGACGATTGCATATCAAAGCGATTTTAGTACCCAATGAAACGATTTCATCGCAAGAGATATGTGAACATGTTGAAAAGTCGGTCGCTTTATTTTTGAAAATGTATAAACGCGAGGATAACTATTAAGCGACAGCTAAGTAAGACAGTTTTATTTTAATACGTATTCCTTTACCAAAGTACGAATCAACTTCTACAACCCCATTTAATTGTTCAACTTCGTAACTCACTGCGTATAAGTAGACAATGCGCTATATTCGCGCGAGAAAAAATCGCGCGAATGAAATGTGAACACACTTTAAAATAGTGCAAACGCATTTAACGGCGCACCTGTTGCTCCTTTTATTTTGACAGGGTTCATGACCACAGGAAAGTGATATTTCTGTTTATCATTTGACGCTTTTGCAATATTTTCTAAATTAATATTTTCGACGATATAAATGCCGTTTTGTGCAATCAGAATACGATGTGCAGGGAATGTTGTCCCCTGCTCTGGATACACGTCAAATGTAAGCGTATCCATCGCAGCTAAAAATATTTTCTTTTTAGCAAGCCATAACGCAGCCTCTTCGCCAACACCGGGGCGAAGTCCCATATAAACACTTTGTTGGCTGTCAAAGTATTGACCAAAGCCGGTACGAATTAATACCGAATCACCTGCTTTCAACTTGCTGCCCTGTGTTTTTAAGGCCAGCTTTAAATCTGCCACCGTTATTTCATAACCGGCAGGCAGTGCTGCAACATTTTTTGCTTTAGCAATATCAATTAAGACACCACGATTGATATACTTTTCTACTGGGTAGCTCTCAATACCGTGCGCAAGTAGCCCGCCAGGACCCTCGTTTGCTACTGCGTCAGTACCGTCAAATAACTTACCTTGATGTCCTATATGCCCTAGCGCATCAATAGTTGGAGCGCCATGTTGCCCGCTAAAAAACGTCATATCGGATGCAAATGACATACCTGGGATCATGCCATCCGTTTGTTTATGCGTATTGGTTAGCGCTTGCTTATAAGGCGGGTTAAATGATAGTAAGGGTGACTGCTCGTGCCATGTAAAGTTTAAATCAATGACGGTTGCATTTAATACTTCATCGTGTGGTTTGGCGAAAATTGGGGTCGCTATCAATATACACAATAAGGATAGCGTTGTGAGAGATTTCATATTGATTCCATTTATTATTATTCTCAATTAAGACTACTACAGTGTATTAGAAAAATAAAAAAATGGTAAGTATTTGACTCTTTTTAGCATTTTTTCAAATACAACGCCTAAATATCGTAGGCATGGCGTCCCCTACAGGAATCGAACCTGTATCTAAGACTTAGGAGGTCCTTGTTTTATCCATTAAACTAAGAGGACATAATTGGATAGTGCTATGCTAATACACGAGCTGATATGGGATCAAGGAATGTGTGGCACCTATAATACGTTTGTCTAATCGAGAAATAATTCGCGCGTGGACAACCACTCCCTTTTCATCGTAAATAAATGTACCAGCCAGAATATAATCGAAATCATTATTTACGCTACCTTTATCCCGTGTAAATACGATATCACCGCTTTGCAATACATCTATATGTGAATTCATTTTATAATCTACGACAGGTACGCCTAAGCGTCTAATTTCAGTAATGAAAGTTTCGGATAGTTGGTTACCTAAGCGGCTTGTTGTATTGAGCGAATTGTCTAAATCAACGAATGATGCAATCGCAACACTATATTCAGTCTCAAGCTCTGGAATAGCTGTGACTAAACGTGTTGCCATCTGTTCAACATACTCGTCCATTAAATAGTCGTTGAATGCACCGACTCTCATTTGCGCTTGAAAAGGCCCTGACTCACCTTCCATCGCTACCATTGAAGGTGCTTGATTGTTGATATGACATCCGCTTAAAGCAAGTGCCATGCAAAAAGCAATGAATACTCTCATCTTATTACACCTTACGAACGTTTACGAAGTGGGATACCATCGTTGCTATTGGTGTTTAACAACACATCAATTGCAGAATCTGGCAATAACCCCTGTGCCGATGCGACTACAGCTTTAGATTTTACACCGATAATACGGGCGTTTATTAAGTAACCATATTGATGTCGCGTCATTGTTCCTGTGAGTGCATACTCAATCGGTAAATCCGCTCTGAGTTCCATAAAATCGCGACTAAAGACAAAATCTCCTTGTGGAGTAATACGAAAATAATCCGTTGTCTTAAAGTCTAGAACTGGAATACCAAATTTATGAACTTCATGTACAAAACTCTCTGCAATTTGATTACCTATTAAATTCGTTGTTTGCAAGTCACTATCAAGCACCACAAAACTAGCCACTGCAAGCGGCGTAGTTTCATTAACATACTTAACATTTTCAACTAATTGGTGCATTAAACCGCGCACATAATAGTTTATATCTTTCACTCTCGCCGATTGCTCCAGATGAGGCATCACTGATTTGCTCGTAAAGCTCTGAAAGCTATTATCAATCTGGTCGCTCGACACAGGTATAACTGCTTGCTCCGCTGGTCTAGGCATTAAAGACGTAGAACAACCACATATCGTTACCACTAAACCTAACACCGTCAATTTAATTTTCGACATTAGTTTTCACTCCTATAAATATACCCATTTCGCTGAATGACTTTCTCGTCTTGCCACATTGAATTGCGCGGGATCAATAAGGTTGCAGCAGAAACAAGACGGTTTGAATTAAAGTCAATCATTTTACTATTTACCATAAAGCCATTTTGTTGTTCAGTAATCGTACCTGTTAGAAAATAATCTATCTCCATGCGCGACGATAATTTATCAATGTCTCGAGACAGCAGCACATCTTGCTGAGGTTCGATGCCAATTTCTTGACTCGTACGGAACTCAACAACATTAGCGCCAACTTGCGAGAACAATGTCTGCATACTCTCTTGTAACTGGTTGGCAAGACCAAATGCCTGACTATTCAGTGGTTGGTTAGTCAACGAGTCTGAAGGTAAAAAAGTCCCGATAGCAACAGCGGTTTCATTGTTAAGCGGCTGCATTGTATTAAGCATAGAGACAACAAGTTCTTTACTATAACTATGAACAGAGCGCTCACTCTGCTTACTAATATTTTTAGTCTGCCCAGCTGAAATTGGTATGTTTGGAGTTGAATCACACGCCGTAAGAAAAAGAAAACAGCATGCTACATAAATTAAACGCATAAACAGATCCTAAATCAAATAATCTATTTCTATGCAAAAAGAGTGCCAAAAAGCACTCTTGTTTAACTCGCTACTAGCGTCTTTATACGCTCTTTAATATGTGGCCCGATATCTGGTCGACGCAACGCATAGCACAAGTTCGCTGTCATATAACCTAGTTTTGTGCCACAGTGGTAAAACTCTCCTGCCATATGAAATGCATCAATAGATTGTGTCACACACAAGGACTCAATTGCATCTGTTAACTGGACTTCATCGCTTGTATCTTTTCGAGTTGCGGCAAGAATTGGCCACATATCCGCACTAAATACGTAACGTCCAACAACCGCAAAAGTTGACGGCGCCTCGTTTCGACTTGGTTTTTCAATAAGGCTAACTACGTTCGCAGATTGATTTGATTTAAGCGAACAACCGGCAATGTCAACCACACCAAACTGGTCGATACAGCCTTGTGCCACTTCCTTGACCAGTATTTGGCTATGGCCAGTCGCTTTGTACCGTGCGACAAGCTGTGCTAGATTTTCATGCTTAAAATTGCAACTTAGCTCATCAATAATAACATCAGGGAGCATCACAACAAATGGCTCATTGCCAATCACCGGATAAGCGCAGGCAATCGCATGGCCAAGTCCCATTGCTTCTCCTTGACGCACATGAACAATCGTGACGTCTTTCGGACAGATCGATTTTACCTCTTCAAGCAATTGGCGTTTCACACGTTTTTCGAGAGTGGCTTCGAGTTCAAAACTAGTATCAAAATGATTTTCAATGGAGTTTTTGCTGGAATGAGTTACCAACACAATTTCGCGGATCCCTGCGGCTACCGCTTCATCTACAACATATTGGATTAGTGGCTTGTCGACCAGCGGTAACATCTCTTTTGGCAGGGCTTTTGTTGCTGGCAACATACGTGTGCCAAGCCCTGCAACCGGGATTACCGCTTTTAAATTCACCTCTGACATTGCTATTCCTTTTGCTTAGATGTCGGATAAAAGCAGTTCAACTATACAGCAAATGGATACTTTATTGGCTCATGGCATTGGTAACCTGTCACTTCAAAATCATCCGTTGTCACCCAAGTTTCAATATCCGACAAAGATTTAATGTTGGGATTAATGCGCAATTGCGGTGAGTCAAATGGTTCACGTTTTAATTGCACGTCTCGCATTAATTCTAGTTGATTTTCATAAATATGCGCATTGACAATTTTGTGGTACGCTTTTCCGGCTTTATGTCCAGTAATTTGCGCAACCAGTGCAAGTAATACAAAACATTGAATCTGATTGAAATTCAAGCCAAGAGGCACATCACAACTGCGTTGATACGAAGTTAAATAGAGCGTATCACCGAGTAACGAAAAAGTATGTGTATGCATGCACGGGCGCAAACACCCCATTTCAAACTCGCCAGGGTTATAAAACGTAACGATTTCAGCACGGTCGTCAATTCCATTGGTAAGGTTTTCAATCACCTTTTTCAGTTGATCTAACTGCGAGCCATCACTACGCTGCCATGAACGCCCTTGTACGCCATAAACTCGCCCCATGTCATCTTCACCCTTACGATGCGGGTTATTAAGCCAGGCTTGGTTTTCGTTTGCATTGGCATTCCATGTGTTGCAGCCTATTTCTCTAAACTGTGCCGCACTGTCATAGCCTCTTAAATAGCCTAGTAATTCTGCAATGGCCGCTTTATAAAAGCTTTTACGAGTTGTAATCAAAGGGAATTTATTATTCTCTACATCGTATTCAAGATCGGCATTAATTACCGTTAAACAACGAATACCAGTACGTTTATTCTCAACCCACTCACCCTGGTCTATGATGCGTTGACATAATTCTAAATATTGTTTCATGTTACTTCTCTGTAGTCGCTTGAGAGAGCGGTTGTTGACGGTATGCCCAAATCATTAATCCAGCCCCTGCAATAATCATCGGCAGCGACAAAATTTGCCCTTGAGAAATAAAGCCTGCATATAAACCAATATGTGCATCAGGTTCGCGGAAATACTCGATAGCAAAACGAAACACGCCATAACCTAATAAAAATAAACCACCAACGCTACCAGCGGGTTTTGGTTTACGAATAAACCATTGCAACATAAGAAATAATACAAACCCTTCAAAAAACGCTTCATATAACTGGGATGGATGACGCGGCTCTGTGCCGCCACTTGGGAAAACAATGCCCCAAGAGACATCTGTCGTGCGCCCCCACAATTCGCCGTTAATAAAATTACCAATACGGCCAAATAACAAACCTAGTGGTACTAACGGGGCAACAAAATCTCCCACAGCCAGCAGAGGTTGATTGCGAGTTTTCGAGAACCAAGCAATCGCAGCGACAACACCTATCACACCACCATGAAACGACATCCCACCTTCCCATATTTTAAAGAGATATAATGGGTCTTCTAAAAAGTAACTAAATTGGTAAAAAAGTACATAGCCAATTCGGCCACCTAATATCACACCGAGCATGCCAAAAAACAGTAAATCACTAACCATTTCTTTTGACCAACCTGAATTTGGCTTAGCAGCAGCGCGGCCAGCTAACCAACTTGCACTAACAAATGCCAACAGATACATCATGCCATACCAGTGCACACTGATCGGCCCAATACTAAAAATAACAGGATCTATTTGAGGAAATTCCACTTTCTAACCTTCTAAACAAGTAGCATTTTAATTGCTACTAAAACCAAAATAAGTGCAAATATTTTTTTTATCATTGCAACAGGTAAATATTGTGTCGCCTTAGCACCGAGCTGAGCAAATATTGCAGAAGTCACCACTATACCAAAAAGTGCCGGCAAATAAACATAGCCAACAAAGCCGTTTGAGAGCGCAGCAAATTGCCAACCAGCATATATAAACCCGACCGTACCAAATAGCGCAATTAAGATACCACTGAGGGCTGCGCAGCCAATCGCTTTTTTCATATCAATTTGAAAATAGTTCAAAAAGGGCACAAGCAATGCCCCGCCGCCAATTCCTATCATGCCAGACAATCCGCCAATAACACTTGTAAGTCCTGTTATAATCGGCCCAGAAGGCAAAGGACGGGATGCTGTTTGCAACGCCGGAAACGTCATTCTTGAAGCAATAAAAAACACACAAAGGGCAAACACCCACTCAAGGGTTATATGATCAATCCCCGTTGCCACAAAGCCACTAAATAAAGCACCGAGTGACACCCCTATCAAGACCCAAGGCGCGATATGCCAAGGGATATTGCCGTGTTTATGATGGGCTATAGCGGATGATGTTGAGGTGAAGATAATTGAGGCGAGCGACGTCGCTATCGCAATCAACATTGCTTGTTCTGCGTCAACGACCTTAAAACTCGTTAACAACACACTGAGCACAGGTACAATAATTAATCCGCCACCTATCCCCAACAATCCAGCTAAAAAACCAACTACGCACCCCAATACACCACATATTAATACGATGCTTAGCAGTTCATTCATATTTTACTATCCTACTGGTGAGAGCGTTGAAAGTGACTATAGAGTATTTCAGATAAATTTTGCGATAGTATAAACTGATGTAAGTGCTGATGCACCTGATTTGCAGTTGCCGCCATTAAACAATCAGCCAATAACCTTTCCATATCCGCCGTTTTCAAACGTCGCAACACATACTTAACACGACCAATTGATGCCACGCTCATACTTAAATTACGATAGCCCATGGCAATGAGTAAAAGTGCACCTTCGGGGTCAGCTGCGAGCTCGCCGCATAAGCTAAAGTTGAGTTCAACCGCAACACATTGCTGTGCGATATCATGCAATGCTCTGAGCACCGCGGGGTGATAGCTATCAAAAAGTGATGCCACACGCGAATTAGTGCGATCCACTGCAAGTAAGTATTGCGTTAAATCGTTACTGCCAATCGAACAAAAATCGACATGCTTTGCCCATTCGCTGATCAAATAAACCGACGATGGCACCTCTATCATAATGCCAATACACGGATACTCTAATGATGGCATGCTGTGCTCTGCCACCAGCTCATCATATGCTTGAGAAATTAATCTCTTTGCCTCAATGACTTCTTCTACATCTGACACCATAGGGAGCATAATACGCAAATTACCAAGTCCACAATTCGCCCAGAGCATCGCTTTGATTTGGTCGAGAAATAATTCTGGATGATCAAGGCTAATGCGGATACCGCGCCAACCTAAAAATGGGTTTTCTTCACTAAAATTAAAATATGACAATGCTTTATCGCCGCCAATGTCGAGCGTTCGCATAGTGACCGGTAACGGCGCATACCATTTTAATAACTTTTTATACCACTGAGTTTGTAATTGTAAGCTAGGAAACTGGGTATGCTGCATAAACCAAGCTTCGGTGCGATACAGTCCAACACCCTCTGTTGATTTTCCGCCAATCGAATCATCAGCGGCACCAAGCCCTTCATTAGAAAGTAAATTTACTTTTTCGCCATCGAGTGTAATGCATGGCTCATCATATTCTTGTAAAAATTTACTTTTTAATAAATTCTCATTCTTTAACAGCGTTTTATATTCATTAAGCAATAGCTTAGTCGGTGAAATAATTAACGTATTGGTATAGGCATCAAGAACGATTTGCTTTCCGACAACTTCAGATAAGGCGAGATCATCTACTCCCCACAGAGCTGGCAATCCCATTGCCCTTGTTATGATCGATGCGTGTGAACTCGCGCCACCGGTTAAACTTACCACACCAACGAGTAACTCTTTGGGCACCTCAGCTAACACTGTCGGTGTCACCGTTTGTGCAATCAAAACAACAGGCTCATGCACTTCAACCTGACGCCGCTCATTAGCCAGCATATGGTGTAAAACGCGCGTACCGATTTCTTGAATGTCACTTGCTCGCTCACGAATATAGCTATCCTGCATCGCCATAAATTGCTCTACGAGCTGCTCGATCACTAATTTAAGTGCACTTTTTGCGCACCAACCAAGTTTAATTTTTGCTTCAACTTGGTCGCCTAAGCTTTTAGCTTCAAGCAGTTGCTCGTACACAGTGAATATTGCGACCGTTTGCGTATCAAGCCCCGAGTCAATTTTCTTAGCTAAAGCACGAAACTCTTTTCGAGTCGAAATTACCGCATGGTGAAATAAACGAATTTGCGATTGTGCGTCGGGTACTTTCGCCAACTCTATTTGAGTAAGGTCAACACTTGGGGCAATTACTAGGGCCTTACCAATTGCCACACCTGGTGCGCTCGCAATACCATGTAACCGGGTTGTTTGATGCGCTATCTCAGCCTGATGCAAAATATGTTTTGCCCCAGCATGGGCGAGTTGACCTGCTATCTGCGCAGATAAAGTAACTAGAAAAGACTCTTCATCTTGGTTAAAAACTCGCGCTGCTTTTTGTTGAACAACAATAACCCCGAGTACTTTTCGGTGGTGAATGATAGGGACCGCTAAAAAAGCATTATAAGTGTCTTCTTTAACTTCAGGGGCATGTTTAAAACTCGGATGCTTTTGCGCCATAGGAAGATTAAGGACTTCTTCTCGCTTTGCAACAAGCCCAACTAACCCTTCATTTTGGCCGATTCTAAATCGACCAACAGCACTTTGATTTAGACCATCGGTGGCCATTAAAACGAAATCAGCGTGCGCTTCATCAGCAAAGTAAACTGAGCAACATTGCGTGCTCATCGCGTGTTTGATGCCTGAGACAAACTCCTTTAGCGCTAAAGTTAAATCAGGTTGTTGTGCAACACTGTATGCAATTTCTTTTAACGCCGATAACACTTTGCCTCCTTAAACTATCGCCTACTTCGCCACGTGTTTTGTTCTTTTCGATGAAACGGCATTGCAACCGGAGCAAATTCCTTCATCACTTTGCGATACACATCGCGCTTAAACGAAACAACTTGTCGTACCGGATACCAGTAGCTAACCCATCGCCAATCATCAAATTCCGGATGATTAGTTTGCAGTAAATCAACATCTTCGTCTTTACAGCGTAACTTGAGTAGAAACCATTTTTGTTTTTGGCCGATACAAACTGGGCTTGAATCACGCCGAATTAGTCGTTTCGGTAATTTATAGCGTAGCCAATGTTTTGAACTTGCGATAATTTCGACATCTTGTGGCTTCAGTCCGACTTCTTCGTTTAGCTCGCGGTACATTGTTTCTTCAGCGGTTTCGCCTTGATCAACGCCGCCTTGAGGAAATTGCCAAGAGTGTTGCCCATAACGACGTGCCCAAAACACTTGTCCTTGATTGTTGCATATTACGATACCCACATTGGCTCGAAAACCTTCAGCATCTATCACGTGTATAAGACCTAATTACAGATATGTTATTGTTTTGATTGTTCCACAATCACGACATTTCGGCAATCTAAAATCACAGATAAACTCAGCTTACACACAGCTTGTGCATAAAATTAATAAAACACGCTTATTTAACAAACAAATCCACAAAAAACCTGCTTATAGATCGAGTTCTCCACAGATTCTGTGGATAAAACTGTTTACAAACCTGTATTTCGCATATTTTATCAACACGAAGTGATTTTAAAATCTTCACAAAGCAAAAGAAAAAACATACAAAACAATAACTTAAACCAAGTACACAGTGCCTTTTTTATTCCACACAGAAACACGTTCAATATATGACCACCTGACATTACCATTTATACTTGATCACCTCTTTGATACAATATTTCTCCAATTTATCTAACTTTCTTTTTATGGCACGACCAACACCACCCACAACAGCGACTGAGTTAATGCAACGTGTAGATGCCATCGCAGGCCTTACTTTAGGAGAAGTCGCAGCTCAATATCAATTTACAACCCCGCAAAATTTATTACGCGATAAAGGCTGGATTGGCCAACTCATTGAATATGCGCTTGGTGCAGATGGTGGTTCAAAACCTGAACCTGATTTTTCACATTTAAGCATTGAATTAAAAACCTTGCCAATTTCATACAGTGGCAAACCCCTTGAAACAACTTACGTTTCGGTAACACCACTCAAAAATCTGCAAAATACAGTTTGGGAAGAGTCTGTTATCTATAAGAAGCTTCGTCATGTATTGTGGCTGCCAATTTTATCTGAGCGCGATTTGGCACCTGTCGATCGCATTGTAGGAAGTGGTTTTTTATGGCAACCGAACCCAAATCAAATGGCACGTTTAAAACAAGACTGGGAAGAGCTCACCGAAATGATTTGTCTCGGTAAAATAGAACAAATAAATGGGCGGTTTGGACAAGTAGTTCAATTACGTCCGAAAGCCGCAAATAGTAAGGCATTGACCGAAGCAATTGGCCCAAACGGTCACCTAATCCAGACTCTACCTCGCGGCTACTATTTAAAAACACACTTTACAGGCGAAATTCTCGCACAGCAATTTGGACTCTAGACATACTGATTAGCTAGCAATTGGTTTAAAAATACAGCAGCGCCTAACAACCCAGGCTGACTTTCAGTTATAACAAAAACAGGAGTCTGTTCTGGAATATGGGACAATCGGCCTTTAGCGGTAAAACGTGCACTAAACTCACTCAGCTTTAAGAACTCAGTAAACCTCGGTACAATGCCACCGGCAATATAAACGCCACCAAAGCTACTGTTGAGTAATGCAAGATTACCAGCAAAACTGCCGAGCACCATACAAAATTGCTGCAACGCAATTCTGCAAAATGGGCAGCTTCCTGAAATAGCATTACTCGAAATATCAGCCGCTGTAAGCCGACGATCAAATAAAATGGATTGCTCGCTGTTAGTTTTGCTGTAGTAATTAATAATTGCACTGTATATTTGTTCTAAACCGTATCCCGACAACAGCTGCTCATATGATATTCTGGGCTTAAATTCACTTAAGTAATCAAATATAACCAGTTCCAATTCACTAACCGGCGCAAAGTCACAGTGCCCTCCTTCGGAATCAATGCAATGCCAAAAAGTTTTATCGCTAATTTGTACTGGAGTCAGTGTTGCAACACCAAGCCCTGTGCCAGGGCCGCAAATAGAGATAGTACTTTTTTTACGGCCTCTCAATGGCCCTCGAATATGAAACTTTTGGTCGTCTGTTAAATAAGGCACTGACATTGCAATCGCTTTATAATCATTAATAAAATGCAAACTGTTCAAACCTAAGTCAACTTTGAGCTTAGTCTGAGAAAACGTCCAAGGTAGATTTGTCATTGAGATCAAATCATCATCGGTTGGACAAGCGATAGCTAAACATGCATGTAAATTACAATCTTGTAACTGTTGCTGTGAAATATATACCTTTAATACATCTGCCAATTCAGCAAAATTACCACATTTAAAAACCTCTATATGTGTTAATTGGTTATCATTCATTGCCTGTGCGATGCGGATATTGGTACCACCTATATCCGCAACAAGCCTGATTTCACGTTTATATTTCATAGTTACTCACACGAAATCGTTGCCATGTTTCCATGATTTGGAGCAAAGTGGATATCACTAATCGAAATGGTTGCTCTACCACTTGTTGAAATGGCGAATGGCATAATGACTTGGCTATAAATCAAACCTTGATTTGCAAAACACTTTAAGTCTATTGATAACTCTTGCCACTGTGTATCCGGTAATTTATTTACCTCTTCAGTAATATCAACATTGGCGCTACAGCTCCTCTGCCGATCTCCTTCACTTTCACAGTGGCTCGAAATAATTAATGGCTTTTCCGCCCGCCCATCTCGCATTAATTTAAAAACTAAAGCTGCGTTTAGAGCTTGCATAGAAGATAAGTCTTCCCTAAACCAATTCTTACTCACAATCTCCATACCCGCATTTTCTTTACCATTCCAAAAAAGTTTAAAAGCATCTTCTTGGATATGTCGGTCAATAGTTCGATACTCAAGACCATTTAATGCGACACTACTAGAGATTACCGATTGCCTGTCTTCACCAGAAAACAATCCCATATGCCAAGGCGATTCAACTTTACCTTTAAAGATATAGCGAAGTCCTTCTAAATTTGCGTCTAATTCAACTTTCTCATTTAACGAGTTAGTGAGTACAGAATCATCACCATACTGAAGACCAAATCCGTATGGCAATAGGGGTGCGTAGTCTTTATCAAATCGATTGACGGGCTCGCTAGAGTGATTTGGCCATGAAAACGACAACTTACCTTTAAAATCATTTTGTATATTGCCAGCTTGATCTCTCAAAATCACATCAGCAACGGCATCACCTTCGGATCCAGGAAGCCAAGCTGCTACAAAGGCATCACTGGCATTTAACTCTGGGTTAACCCATAATGGACGGCCACTAATAAAAATAGAAACAACGGGAATACCTTGCCCTTTAAGCTTTTGAAGTAATGCGAGGTCTCGCTTATTACCTTGCTGATAAACTAAGTTTTCTCTATCACCATGTCCTTCTGCATATGGCTCTTCCCCAAAGACGACTATCGCTACGTCCGGTTTCTTGTCGAAACTGCCATCCTCACTTAATATGACGCTTCCTCCAGCCTCTTTGATCTGCTTAGCGAAACCATCGTAAATAGACGTCCCTCCTGGAAAGTCGCTATTTTCATTATTGGTTCCCTGCCAGGTAATTGTCCAACCACCTGATTGTTTGCCAATATTATTTGCCGCATCGCCCGCTATTAAAAAATGTTGACGAGGCGACAGAGGAAGTATCTGATTATTCTTAAGCAATACTAACGACTCACGTACCGCTTTTTTTGCCACTTTCCGGTGTTTAGGGTGACCAATCAAATCCGTCCTATTAGCATATGGACGTTGTGCTGGACTCACCTTATCAAATATACCCGCACGAAATTTTACTCGAAGAATACGTGTCACAGCATCATCAATACGTGAGATTGGAATTATTCCTAACTTTACTTGCCTAATTGTGTTTTCCATTAACGGCTTCCATGCAGAAGTCGGGACCATATAAACATCAAGACCAGCATTTACCGCTTGTGGGCAATCATCATTGCTGCAACCTAGAATTTGCCCATGTCCATTCCAGTCGCCCACGACAAAGCCGTCAAACCCCATTTTTTTCTTTAACACATCGGTCAGTAAATATTTGCTACCATGAATTTTTTTGCCATTCCAGCTATTAAAGGAAGCCATTACCGTTTGCGCGCCGGCTGTCAGCGCACCAATATACCCTTGCGCATGAATATCGAGTAAACTCTGCTCCGAATCAATGTTGTCTCCTTGATCGTCGCCTTTCACGGTGCCACCATCACCAACAAAGTGTTTTACAGTACTAATTACGCGATCATCTCCCAAAAAGTTATCACCTTGCTTACCTTGCAACCCATGTACAATAGCCGCAGCATATTTTCTAACAATTTCAGGGTCTTCTGAATAACCTTCATATGTACGTCCCCAGCGGTCATCTCGCACTGTTGCTACAGTGGGCGCAAACACCCAATCAATGCCAGTCGCCATGACTTCCTTCGCCGTAATTTCGGCAATTTCCACAAGTAAATCCGGATTATTGGCCGCTCCTAAGCCAATGTTATGAGGAAATAAAGTGGCACCAATTACGTTATTATGGCCATGAACAGCATCTGTCCCCCACATGGTCGGAATATTAATCCCGTCCAATGAGTCATCAACCGACGCTTGATACATTGCTTCAGCTAAATCGACCCAATCTTGAATACTCGAATGTTTATTATTATTTGGAAACGCCCCGCCTCCGTTAAGATATGAGCCAAAACCATATCGCCGCATATCCTCTACGGTAATATCTCGAATTTCTGGCTGAATCATTTGAGCGACTTTTTGCTCTAATGTCATTTTAGAAAGTAGCTCTGAAACCTTGTTCTCTATCTCAAGATCTTGCTTTACCTCTGAATTTATTTTTGGCCAAACAACTCGGTTCGTTTTTTCTTCTCGTTTAAAATCAGTTGGGTTTGTGCATGATGCGACCAAAGTTGTCACCATAATCGCAGTCAGTGTTTTTTGAATACGTTTCATTTTACTGCTTCTCCAATGGTAGATTTCTAGGTTTGTGGCCTTTTAGACCAAAGTACCCTATGAATATGTAACAAACCGCCGGTAATAAAAATGAAAGCTGCACACCAACGAAGTCCGCTAATATGCCTTGGAATAATGGTAATATTGCTCCACCAACAATCGCTAAGCAAAGTAGGCCTGCACCATGACTTGCAGCATTACCTAATTTATTAATAGCTAAACTAAAAATCGTTGGAAACATAATAGAATTGCATAAGCCAACCGCTAGAATCGACCATTTTGCCAACTGTCCGCTTGAGAAAATAGCAATCATCAATAATGCAATCGCCATCATAGAGTTAAATAAAAGAACGTGGCCCGCTTCAACTCTTTGCATAACCGCCGCGCCAATGAAACGACCTATCATCGCCCCTCCCCAATAATATGCGATCAATTTTGCCGCTTGTGCTTCATTTAAACCTGCGATTGCAGGGTCGTGCAGAAAATTAACTAAAAAGCTACCGATAGCGACCTCAGCGCCTACATATAAAAAGATGCCTATCGCTCCCAATTTTAAATGAGAGTGTTGTAATGCAGTTTTTATCGAAGGTGGCGACTGCTCAGTCTGTTCCAAACTAGGTAATTTAATAAACGTAAATACGACTGCCAACACGAGTAAGGTAAGTGCCAAAAGTAGATAAGGCATTTGTACTGCCGTAGCGTCTGATTGAACAGCTGCATTGGCCTCAGAAAAGATAAGCCAAGCCCCAAAAAAAGGCGCTACCGTAGTGCCAAGCGAATTAAATGCCTGTGTCATTGTTAACCGAGATGAGGCTGTTTTAGCTGGCCCGAGTGCACTTACAAACGGGTTGGCTGAGACTTGTAAAATAGTAATCCCAGCAGCGAGCACAAATAACGCCCCTAAAAACAAAGCATAAGTACCTAAAGAGGCTGCAGGATAAAACAAAAAGCAACCAATACTAGCTATCATAAGACCTGTAATAATTCCTTTCTTAAAACCAATTTTACTAACTAAATTACCTGCTGGAATCGACACAATAAAATAAGCGCCAAAAAAGCAAAATTGTACCAGCATAGCCTGAGTATAAGAGAGGGAGAATGCATTCTTTAGATAAGGTATTAGAATATCATTTAAGCAAGTAATAAAACCCCACATAAAAAACAACGTAGTTAAAATGATCATCGCAAAGATATTATTTTGCGGATGTTCAACTTGATTATTAGCATCAAAAGTGCCGATTGAGCTTGCCATAGTTATCTTCCAGCATGCCGGACCTTGAGCGCCAGTGTTTAATGACTACCAGCACCAAAGTAATTATTAAGTGTGAACCGCTTGCCTTTCATTAAGGCAAGCACCTATTTTTGAATTAATTGAACGAGTACCGAACACCTAAGGCATAACGGGGACCATACTGTCGCGCATATAAAAACTGGCGTTCATAACGGCCGTATGCTTGTTCTGTTTCATTATTGAGATTCAGTCCTTCAAAAAAAACTGTCACTTGATCTGTCACATCGTAGTTAACACTCATATCAAGCTGTTTGAATTCTTTTGGATTCTGCGGAGGGTTATCCGAAGATCCTTGATCTTGGCCAACACCAAGTAAAAAATCTTCGCGCCATGCGTAAGTAAACTTTACTGACAAGCCATCTTTTTCATAGAATGCTTGAATGTTTGCAGAGTCACTTAAGCCTTCTAAAGGTGTTTGTTGATCTAAACTATTAGCGTTAAACTCAACATCACCATTAACTGTTGTAACATTGACGCCAAAACCAAAACCTGACTCACCAAACAAATGTTGCAGCGCTATTTCAAATCCATCTACGTTTTTAACATCAGGTGCATTAAACGGCTGTCGTATATCCCAAACCATTAGCGGATCATCGGCACTTGGTGTGATATAACCTTGCTCATTAATAGTGGCACCATTAGCCTGCATTTGAGCAAATATTGCATCATTTGTAGCTTGTTCGCCTCGCGCTTCAATATCGGCAACCGCTTGATTCCATCGAGGACCGTTGTATATGTCGTTAAAGCCTTCAATTGATGTTGAAACAATTTGACTGCCGATAAAGTTTTTCACGGATTTGTCGTAATAACCGATTGACGCATAACTACCTTCTGCGTAGTACCATTCAAGGCTTAAGTCAAAATTTGTCGATTCGAATGGTTGTAAATTTGTATTTCCTTCGCTGCCACTTCTTGAGCCTATTTTTGGACTGCCAGATAAACTTCGCCCTCCAGCTAAGTCACCTAATGGTGCTCTGGTAATTGTTTTTCCCCACGAAACGCGAGAAACCAAATCATCCGTTAAATCAACTCGAATATCTAACATAGGAAGAAACACGTCGTGTTCCCCCGTCAACGAAAGTGTATTATCTTCACCAGGCAAATATTGTGTGTGCCATTCACTGCCTCCTTTCCACCAAACAGCCGTTGGCACTTGTTGAAGAACACGACTCGTAACATCTGTTTCTTCATAGCGAAGACCTGCATTAACCTGAACTGGGTAATCAGCGACATCAAATTCCCAAAAACTAGACAGATAAACACTCGTTGTTTTTTCTAATACAGAACTCTTAGAAAAAGTCCCCATATCGTGATACGCCGTTGTAGCAAAATAATCATCGCCACCTAATAGCTCATTTGTTAAAAATGCCTGTGAACGTGCAACCACTTCATCAAAGTTAAAGGTATAGTAATAATGGGGGTTTAAGGCGCTTCCGCCACCAGCAAAAGCATCTAAAAAGTCACTTGTATCGTGTCTTGTAAACATGCCATCAGGGAACATTTCGGGCCATGAGGGGTTAAACAAAAACCCGCCGATCAAACCACTCCACGCGATAGAGCCTCCCATTTCCTGTTCAGTGTGTGCGATTCCAAATTTAACATTAACTAAGCCGATCTCGTCGTAATAAGCATCCCATAACCCATCTAGTTGAAGTTGCTTTACATTTGTTTCTCCCGGAGAATGAACAAATTGGCTGAAGTGAGAATCAATTTCGCTTGCCAATAGTTCATTACTACCGTTTTTCCATAGAATCTCTGCGTGAGGAACTTCCCCATTTCTAAAATCATAAATTTTAGTAGTTAATTGATCCGAGCCAAGTACCAACGAACCGCTACTGCCTAGCCCTTTGTCAGCTCCATTATCGGTTTCACTTTGAGAATCGTGAAAATCCAATGTAAGAGCCAAGGAATCTGTGATCTGCCAATCAAAATTGAACCCAATAGAACGCTCAGTGACCTCAGTCGTCTCACGCGAAGCCGTAAAAGAGCCATCATTACCACTAATATCAGCGTAAACAACCGTACCGTTGTCATCGATTTCATAGGCATTGATATTGCCACCAAAATCATTCCACATACCCCAGCTAATCCCATTCATGCCGGTTACAGCTTTCGTTCCGACATAATCTACAGTGAAGAGCATCGCGTCGTTAGGGGAAAATTGAAAAACGGCATGACCATTCGTTCTTTCACGTTGGAAATCATTAATGCCATAGTTCATATCACGAGGAAAAAAGTGATTGCCAATTCGTTTACCATTTTCATCGACAGGTCGATGATCAATGACTTTGCTTTCATCTAGGTTGGTAGGTAAATCGACATTTGCCAACCACCCTTGAATACTCGCACTTTGTTGCTGAAAGTCTCTTCGATGGTGATTCACAGATAGTGAAAAACCGATCGTCTCATCTAAAAACGCATTCGAATAAATTGCAGAAAACTCTGGCGTTACGTCATCTCCTGCGACATTTGATGAATCATGAATTGCTTTTGCAGATAAAGAAATTTTCTTGGTAGCACTATCGAGTGGCTTAGACGTCACAATATTGACCGTCGCACCTAATCCACCTGTTGGATTATCGGCACGAGCTGTTTTATACAGCTCCAGTGCAGAAACACCATCTGATGATAAATTTTCAAAACTATATGAACGCGAATTCCCTGTACCAGGCATTTGACGGCCGTTTAATGTTACAAGGTTAAATTGTGGTCCAAAACCACGTACAGTGATTTGGCTTCCTTCGCCATTGGTTCGACTAATTGAAACCCCGGTTATTCGTTGCAAAGATTCAGCCAAATTAGTATCGGGAAATTTCCCCATTTCCTCAGCTGAAATTGCATCAACAACACCTGACATCTCCCTTTTTACATTCATCGACCGAATTAAACTGCCCTTAATCCCTCTTACTTCGATAACCTCAACTTCTTTTTCTTTATCAAGCTCGTCGGCTTGTACAACTAGCGCACAACTAGTACCTAACATCACACTGACATAAAGCGCGATCTTTGATTGTTGGAATTTAAATGTATTCATAATGACCCTACTAAAAAATGCTCAATGAGGAGCGTGAACAGCCACGCTCATTCTTCTCGGTAAGTTTTAAGGCGCTTTTATCATCACGTTGTCTACGCGATACACAGCACCCTCTCCAGCTCCCCAAGTAGGGAAAAACATCAAAATATCAATAGCACTAATATCTAATCCTGCATCCGATAAATCTTTTAACGAGTACGTGTAAGTTTGCCATTCTCCGACCACAGGTTTTTCACCTTCTCGGCTATCTTCTAACGCAAACTCAGCAAAGGAAGCCGCTTCCAAAGATTCAATTTTAAACATCCATCGAGCATCAGCATTAGCTGGCGCAGACACAACTTTGACTTCAAATTGAACAACACCACGTTCATAAAGTGATGATGCATCAATAAAATGACCATCTTCGGCAAATAAACCTAATACCGTGGGCTGCTCTCCAACCTTGAACTCAATTGTCATCCCATGCGACGTATCATCATTTTCAATTGTGGGTGTAGAACCCCCACAGCAATCCCAAAGCATCCACTTGTCTTTAACGGTGTCGGAAAATAAGATTTGCCCAGTAAATCCCTCTGACGCATTTGGATCATATATCTTTACATTATCAACACGATAAATGGCTCCAGCCCCTTGACCCCATGCGGGAAAAATCATCAGCACATCAATTGCGCTCACATCAAGACCTGCATTAGCTAAATCAGCCAGTTTAAAAGTATATTTTTGCCATTCGCCGACACTCGGTACTGAATTCTCCTCACTACTTGATAACTCAACTTCCGCGAAAGTCTCAGCGCCGACCGACTCAACTTTAAATAGCCAAGGAGCATCAGCAGAATCTGGCGCATTGACAACTTTCATTTCAAATTCAATAACGCCATTCGAAAGAATAGGGGTTGCATCAAACGGACTAACAGTACCTCCTTCCAAAATATTATCAGCGCGCGAAATAAAACCCATTACGGTTGGCGTATCACCGATGACAAACTCAGCAACATTGCCATGAATGTCATCGTCAATTTCCACTGTCGGTGTCGAGCCACCGCAACAGTCCCACATCGGCCAGCTTGGATTTTGCTGATTCACAAAGACATCCAATTTAGGTGAAACCATCTCTGTCGCTATTTTCATGTTCGTAATACGATACTGCGCTCCTTCACCTAATCCCCAAGCAGGGAAAATCATTACGACATCGATTGCGCTTAAATCCAATCCGCCATCAGCAAGCGCTTGTAAAGAAAAATTAAACCTTTGCCATTCTCCTACAATCGGCAAAACACCGTCAGTATTAGCAGATAAAGGTATTTCAAGAGCCGTCGAGCCTTCAGAACTTTCTACTTTTAGCATCCATGTTGCATCAACATTATTTGGCGGTGTAATAATTCTCATGTCAAAACTCAGCTTGCCAGCCTCTACAATCGGTGATGCATCAAAAGGTGACGCTTTGCCCAACTCATCGGTAATAAAAGCGTCTCGACTGATAAATCCGTTGACTGTTGGTGTTGCACCTACGACGAACTCGACGACATTACCATTGCTCTCATCTTCAACAATTTGTGGAGTAGAACCTCCACAACAATCCCATGCGGGCCAATTAGGGTTGTAGTCTCCGTCAAAAATAATTAAATTTTGCGCAGTGCCCACGGACGGAGGCGAAGGAATTGGCGCTTTGCCTTCTACTAAAGCATCCTCTACCGAGTCATAACCCGCGCGAATTGTTTCGCATCCTTTTCCTGTATCGACGTTTTGTTGGCATTGATATACTCGTACAAAGTCAATCTCAAAAACTTGCCCGTTTTCAAATGCGAGCATATCGATACCTGTCTCATTCACATTTTCTGGCCAATTACCGCCTACCGCAAAATTAAGTAGCATATGAAACTCTTGATCGTAGGGTGCACTACCATAGTGTGTAGTTAATTCTCCTGACACTTGATCATAGTATTCAGCAAACCAACCTCGGTGTTTTAACCCTACCGTCTCACCTTTTGAGTTTGTACGGATTTCTGAGCTTCGCTGTGTTGCATATAAGTAATCATCAACATACCATCGAATTTCTCCCTCTTGCCATTCAATTGCGTAAGTATGAAAATCGTCTGCGGGGTTTATGTCATTAGGTAGCTTATAAGCTTGCCCTGAACTCACATTGTCCGGCCAGTCCTTGCCATAGTGTAATGTTCCATAAATGTGACTTTCCGGTTTACCGTCAGCATCAGTCGATTTTAGATTTACTGCTTCAACAATATCAATCTCACCTGACTTGGGCCAACCACCGTAAACTTCGTCTGTTGGTAACAACCAAAAAGCTGGCCAACTGCCTTGACCACTCGGTAACTTAGCACGCATTTCAAAACGGCCATATTTAAAGTCCGCTTTATTTTTAGTGACCATTCGCGCTGAAGTGAATGGTTTTTGTGCTCCGTCTTGTGCTGGCAACGCCACTATTTTAAGCGTGCCATCACTTACGAATGAATTAGCATCATCATCTGTATAACACTGTTTTTCGTCGTTTCCGCCACCTAAACAGTTAACTTCGTGAGTCCATTTTTGAGCATCAATTGATGAACCATCAAACTCGTCATTCCATATTAACTTCCAATCACTCACAGGCGCTTGCGGATTAATTTGAGTTGGATCAGTGTTCGTCTTAGCACCTCCCCCACAACCTACTAGAGAGGAAAGTGCGAGTAAGGCACCAACATGTGAAATATGTTTAACAACTTTTATCATAATGTATATTCCAAATATGCCACTTTGTTGTTTAACAATTCATGAGATCGTTATTCATATCATTATTATTAGTGATCTCGCTAAATTGTGCATGGTGTACAGTTAAACCTGCAGCTTTGGTAATCCTGTGCTATTAACACAATTGTTACAATATGAATTCGCTATCATGAAATAGGTGTGAGACGCATGCAGCATGCATCAAAATAGTGCACGATAAAGCGAAACAATTTTGCGATAAGCGGTTAAACCTTATGTGAACTTGCGCAAAATAATTGAATTGATGTTATTTTCGCGCCAAATTGGCGCATTGCAAACGAGGCAAATTAGATTCCCTGTAATAATTTAGAGAATCACTTTGAGTTAGAAACTAATTAATAATAGGCCTTCCAGCGACAAAGTTTTGTAACGCCAAGCTATAATTACGACTGACTTTCAGCTCCACATTACCATTTAATGCCACTATACTTTCATTGTTGCGAAGTGGCTTAACACTGATAACGTGATTTAAATTGACAATCGTCGACTTATGAATTCGAGCAAACTGCTTTTCATCCAATAATGACTCTAGCTTTTTCATAGTAATACGAAGGACATGTGTATCGTTGTCAGTGTGTACGCACATATAATCACCCGCAGCATCAACCCACTTAATTTCTTTTACGGGCACGAATACCTTCTCATTATCACCATTTTTTATTACTATTTCTTGGTTGGACGATATTGGGAGCGGATCCTCAGTTTCTAACCACTCTTCAATTTTTGAAATTTCTAACCCCGAAGTCTCACCTAGTGCATACAATAACTTAAACTTTTCTTTTTCTGCTTGGTGCGGGTTTTTACGCTCTAGAATTCGCGAAACTGTTTTTTGTAAACGACCTAAATTAGCGGGTTTTAACACATAGTCAATTGCATTAAGTTCAAAAGCCTCAATGGCATATTCGCTATAAGCACTAACAAATACGATCATTGGAATTGTATCAGATTGCATTGCTTGAACCACTTCAATACCGTTAAGCCCTGGTAATTGTAAATCCAAAAACAAAACGTCAGGCGATAAGCTTTGACATAACTTTATTGCTTCATCACCATTTTGAGCTTGCCCTATGACCTTAATCTCAGGAATCTTAGCGAGCCTAAGAGCTAACCCTTCAAGCGCTAATGGTTCATCATCTACGATAACGGCTGTTAGTTTTTTACTCATTATAAACCTCATAAGGCATTGTCATAGTTACTGTATTGCCTTTCCCATGTTCGTGCGACAAATCAACATTGCAGTGACCATTAAACATCACTTCCAGCCTAGATCGCGTATTGCGTAAACCAATCCCAAAGCCTTTGCGCTTTACGTCTTCAAAAGTTTTGCCTGTATCGGTTATCTCAATGACGAGCTGTTCGCCTTTTTTGGAGGCAGTAAAAAATATGTCACCTCCTTCTTTACTGGGTTCTACAGCATACTTAACAGCATTTTCTATAATTGGCTGGCAAAGCATGTTAGGTAATACACATTGCAATACGTCGTCATCGATATCAAAGTTTACTTTTAAACGGTTACCGAAACGTACTTTCTCGATCGATAAATAAAGTTGTAAAAGATCTAGCTCATCCTTTAAAGAACTTTTGGTCTGTTTCGTTGCTCGCAAAGAATAGCGAAAAAAGTCACACAACTTATCAAGCATTTCAGATGCAGTGCTATTCTCTTCCTTAAGAATTAGAGTCGATATCGCATTCATTGTGTTAAACATAAAGTGCGGGTTTAACTGGTATGTTAGCATTTCAAGCTGTGCATCCTTGGCTTGAGATTGGGCTATCAACAGTTGTTCATGTTCTCTTTGCAACTTGCTGTTGTATAGCATAATAAAAAAAACTGAGGTCCAAACGAACATAGTTGCTAACGAAAAGAGTAACCACCCACCGAATTCCAACATATTCCATGCTTGATTCCATTGCTGGTTATGCACGATTACTTTATAACAAGCTAGTTTGATAACATTAAATATAAGACCCAGAAGAGCGGCTGATAAAAAGCTCATAATCAGAGTTTGCTGCAGGGTGCGGTGAATTACTCTCTGAATAAACAGCCATTGAATAAATGAAAGAACAAAACCACTAAGTGTCTCAACAGCTAAGTTTATAATTTGTCCGTTTAGATTAAAATCGGGTGATTCAAATTGTGGCCGAATAATCGCAATAAATACCACGGCCATGTAACAACTCCAACCACCAATTTGTAAGCTCCAAAATTGATTTGATAATCTTTTAAATGCGGATAACTCGAATTCAAGTGGACTTGTTGCGAGATTTTCATTGCCATGAATCTTCAAAAAGCAGACTCTTTATGTTCGTCGTCTATAAATATTTATTCAAATGAGTTGAATTGGCAAGAAAAATAATTTTGGTGATTGTAAAAAAGCCGCATAAGCGGCTTTTTATAGTTATCAGTTTATATTACTGACCTTTGATCTCGCTGCGACCATTGTAGATTGCTTTTTCACCAAGCTTTTCTTCTATACGAAGGAGCTGGTTATACTTAGCAACACGGTCTGAACGACATAGTGAACCTGTTTTGATTTGACCAGCGGCCGTGCCCACGGCAAGGTCTGCAATCGTTGCATCTTCAGTCTCGCCTGAACGGTGTGAAATAACAGCGGTGAAACCTGCAGCATGCGCCATTTGGATCGCTTCTAGCGTTTCTGTTAATGAACCGATTTGGTTAAACTTAATCAAAATTGAGTTACCAATTGATTCATCAATACCGCGCTTTAGGATTTTCGTGTTCGTTACGAATAAGTCATCACCAACAAGTTGAACTTTGTCGCCAATTTTGTCAGTTAATATTTTCCAACCAGCCCAGTCGCTTTCGTCAAGGCCATCTTCAATCGATACAATTGGGTAACGAGCAGAGAGATCTGCTAAGAAGTCAGCAAAACCTTCTGAATCAAACGCTTTACCTTCACCTTTTAGGTCATATTTACCATCAACATAAAACTCAGAAGACGCACAATCTAGCGCTAACGTTACATCTTCATTCATTTTATAACCAGCTGCTTCTACTGCTTCAACGATGACAGCTAATGCTTCTTCATTTGATGATAAATCAGGTGCAAAACCACCTTCATCACCAACAGCTGTATTTAGACCGCGTGAACTTAAAACTTTCTTTAAGCTATGGAAGATTTCCGCACCCATGCGCAAGCCTTCGCGGAAACTTGGAGCGCCCACAGGCTGAACCATAAACTCTTGAATATCTACGTTATTGTCAGCGTGCTCACCACCATTAATGATATTCATCATAGGTACTGGCATAGAAAACTTGCCAGGAGTGCCATTTAACTCAGCGATATGTTCGAATAGCTCAACGCCTTTATCTTGAGCCGCTGCTTTTGCGTTTGCAAGCGATACAGCCAAGATTGCGTTTGCGCCTAGTTTTTCTTTATTTTCAGTGCCATCAAGTTCAAGCATGATGCCATCAATGTCTTTCTGCTGGTGAGAGTTTTTGCCAGTTAGAGCTTCAGCGATTGGACCATTAATGAAATTCACCGCGTTTAAAACACCTTTACCTAAGTAACGGCTTTTGTCACCGTCGCGTAGCTCTAGTGCTTCACGGGTACCAGTTGATGCACCAGAAGGCGCACATGCACGACCCCAAATGCCATTAGCTAAGTGAACTTCAGCTTCAACAGTTGGGTTACCACGTGAATCCATAACTTCACGACCAACGACTTTTACGATTTCAGACATTTTATATCCTCTATTCCCAAAAAGGTTATTAATAGGTTTAATTTATAGACAAAAAAGCCGTGATAAATCACGGCTTAGTATTAGCTATTTTGTTTTTGTGACTGTGCAGCAGCTGCAACAAAGCCTTCAAATAATGGATGACCATCGCGCGGTGTTGACGTAAATTCCGGGTGGAATTGTGCAGCAACAAACCAAGGGTGATCTTTATGCTCAATCATTTCAACGAGCTTTTTATCTTCAGATAAACCGGAGAATACAAGCCCTGCTTCTTCTAATTGTGCAACATAATTATTATTTACTTCGTATCTGTGGCGATGACGCTCAAAAATTTCGCTCGCACCATACGTTTCACGTGCTTTCGTACCATCAACTAAGTGACATTTTTGCGAACCTAAGCGCATCGTACCACCGAGATCAGATTGTTCTGTACGTTGTTCAACATTGCCTTCTTTATCAAGCCACTCAGTGATAAGACCCACCACTTTATGTTCTGAATTTTCATCAAATTCCGATGAATTTGCATTGCTTAAACCCGCAACATTTCGTGCAAACTCAATGAGTGCCACTTGCATACCTAAACAAATACCTAAATATGGCACTTTGTTTTCACGTGCATATTGTGCAGTGCGAATTTTACCTTCAACGCCACGCCCACCAAAACCACCTGGCACAAGAATCGCATCAAGACCTGATAATACTTCAACGCCTTTGCTTTCAACGTCTTGCGAATCAACATATTTAATGTTCACAGTTACGCGATTTTTAAGGCCTGCATGTTTTAGCGCTTCATTAACCGACTTATACGCATCTGGTAATTCAATGTACTTACCAACCATACCAATCGTCACTTCGCCTGTCGGGTTAGACTCTTGATATAGAACTTGCTCCCACTCAGTTAAATCAGCTTCAGGTGGATCAATATAAAAACGGCGACATACAAGGTCATCTAAACCTTGTGACTTAAGTAAGGCTGGGATCTGATAAATACTTGCAACGTCTTTTAATGAAATAACCGCTTTTTCTTCAACATTAGTAAACAACGCAATTTTAGCGCGTTCGTTCGCTGGGATCTGACGATCAGAACGACAAATTAGAATGTCTGGCTGAATACCAATTGAGCGTAATTCTTTTACTGAATGTTGTGTCGGCTTTGTTTTAACTTCACCAGCAGCGCCCAAGTAAGGCACTAACGTTAAATGCATATAAAGTGCCGCTTCGCGACCAAGCTCTGTACCTAACTGGCGAATTGCTTCTAAGAAAGGTTGTGATTCGATATCACCAACCGTACCACCGATTTCAACAATCGCAACGTCATTGCCTTCAGCACCTTCAATCACTCGGCGCTTAATATCATTAGTAATATGCGGAATTACTTGGATAGTAGCACCTAAGAATTCACCACGACGCTCACGACGTAATACATCTTCAAACACACGACCTTGTGTAAAGTTGTTTAGCTTAGTCATTTTGGTACGAATAAAACGTTCATAATGACCTAAGTCAAGATCGGTCTCAGCGCCGTCTTCTGTTACAAAAACTTCACCGTGTTGGATTGGGCTCATTGTACCCGGATCAACGTTGATATACGGATCCAGTTTAAGAATCGTTACTTTTAAGCCGCGCGCTTCCAAAATAGCAGCAAGTGATGCCGCCGCAATCCCTTTACCCAAGGAGGAAACGACCCCACCCGTTACGAAGATAAATTTTGTATTCATGTGAACCCTAAGATGTCAGGAATAAAATAGATTAACTATGCCTTGAAGGCACATCACCAAACACGCATATCAGGCCGCCACGCTCTAAAACACCAAAACAAAAACACACCTTAATATTAAGGTGTTGTCATTTATTTTTTATTTTTATGTGTTCTATTTAGCCTAGCCGAAACCTATATTTATAGGTAGCTTGGATGTATAACAAGACGGGAAAACAGTATACTAAAAGTTCCGCTTTTGCTCAATATGAAATCGTAAAATAAATCTCGGTTTCGGTTAAATAAATTTGGCACCGGTGTCAATTTAACTATTTATTATTAATGCATGCTTTTATGTAACCTGCCATATTTTAATATGACGTGATTGCTATTATATATGAGCAGATAACGCTCAATAATGGGTTTGCGTCGTTTATGGTTTATCCTTTTCATTTTTCTTAACCAAATCCCACAGAGCGTCCATTTCTTCTAGGGTACTCTTTTCAAGTGGCTTTTCTGAGAGCGACTCAACTTGTCGAAAGCGATTACAGAATTTTGAATTAGCACGGCGCAGCAGTTGTTCAGGATCATGACCACCATGTCGTGCAACATTGACCAGCGCGAACAATAAATCACCAAGCTCTTCTGCACTTTTTTGCGATTCAGGTGCTTTTTCAAGTTCTTCTTTTACTTCCGAAAACTCTTCAGCGACTTTATCTAACGCACCGGTAACATTAGGCCAATCGAATCCAACATGGGCAACACGTTTTTGTATTTTAGCCGCTTGCGAGAGTGCAGGTAAATGTTTTGGTATATCGGCAAGTATCGATTTGTCATCGAGCAGATTTCGCTCTTTACTCTTTTGGTATTCCCAGTTATATCGCAAACTTTCGTCATCGGTCGCTTCTGCCTCGCCAAATACATGAGGATGACGACGAATGAGCTTATCGCAAATGCCAGCGACGATATCATCAAAGTTGAACAATTGCTGCTCTTGTCCGAGCTGTGCATAAAACACCACTTGAAATAAAAGATCACCGAGCTCCGCTTTTAACGCCATATAATCTTTGCGCTCGATGGTATCAACAACTTCGTATGCTTCTTCGAGCGTATGAGGTGCTATTGACGTAAAGTCTTGTTTTAAATCCCACGGACAGCCACCATCTGGATCACGGAGCTTCGCCATGATATCAAGTAGAGACTGTATACTAGAGTGACTCATTCTATTAACCCTTAGTGAAAACGTTTAGCTTCAAATACGCCATCAATTTGTGAGATTTTAGCTAATAACTTATTGAGTTTAGACAAATCACTCACTTCAAGTTTCATTTCAAACAACGCACTTTGATTGGCAGTATTAGTCTGCATATTCATATTGAGTACATTGACTTTTTCATTAGCGAGTACCGCACTAATATCACGCATTAGCGCAGGCCTGTCGTGTGCTTCAATACGAATGGTGATTTCGTAGCAATTGGCGACATCTTGCGACCAACTCACATCAATTAAACGCTCTGGGTGAGTATGTTTTAGTTGAGAAAGCTGTTCACAATCAACGCGATGTACAGCAATACCACGACCTTGCGTAATATAACCACAAATCAAATCACCGGGCACGGGTTGGCAGCATTTGGCAACATGACTCATTAAGCTACCAACACCATCAACAACAATGCCATTTTTATCGCCCTTACTCTGCGCATGACCGCGACTATGGCGACGAAACTTTGGCATTTCATCCGTATCGGCATGTTTATTTTGCAAAAAGTTTAATAGCTGCAATAACCTTACATCACCAGCGCCCACAGCAACCATCAAGTCTTCTATATGATGCAAGTTGAAACGCTCAAGTGCGGGCGTTAAATCTTTATAGGTTAGGTCGAGTTTGGCAAGTTCGGTATCCAAAATCTCCTTGCCCGCAACTTGGTTTTTATCACGGTCTTGTTGCTTAAACCAGTGATGTATTTTGGAACGAGCGCGCGATGACTTCACATAACCCAGTGCGGGGTTTAACCAATCCCGGCTCGGATTTGGCTCTTTTTGTGTCAATATTTCGACTTGATCACCGGTTGATAAGGCATGAGTAAAAGGCACAATTTTACCGAAGACTTTTGCACCAATACAACGGTGCCCGACATTCGAGTGAATATAATACGCAAAATCAAGCGGTGTAGAGCCTGTCGGTAAATCTACGATATCACCACGTGGCGTAAAGACATAAACCCGGTCTTCGACGACTTGGTTTTTTAATTCCTCAGCAAACTCACGATCATCAACCACCTCTTCTTGCCATTGCAACAACTTGCGCAACCAGCTTATTTTTTGTTCATAGCCCGAATTTTTGCCCGGTAACGCACCTTCTTTATATAGCCAATGCGCCGCAACACCCAATTCCGCATCTTGGTGCATCGCTTCGGTACGAATTTGAATTTCAACGGTTTTACCCTCCGGCCCAAAAACAACCGTGTGAATTGACTGATAACCATTGGATTTTGGTGTGGCAATGTAGTCGTCAAACTCTTTATTTAAATGGCGCCAATTAGTGTGAACAATGCCAAGGGCCGCGTAACAATCTTGTAATTGGTCAACTACAACTCGCATCGCTCGAATATCAAACAGTTGGTCAAACTCATAGTTCTTATTTTGCATTTTTTTATAAATGCTATAAATATGCTTTGGTCGACCATAAACTTGTGCGTTAATGCCTGCTTCAGTCATTTTTTCTTTAACTAAAGAGACCATTTCCGTCATATACTTTTCGCGCCCTAAGCGTTTATCATCAAGCTGCTTGGCAATGCTTTTATAATCGCTCGGGTGCAGGTAACGCAGTGATAAGTCTTCTAGCTCCCACTTAAGTTGGCCAATGCCCAATCGGTTAGCAAGTGGTGCAAATATATTGTCGGTCTCTTTCGCTGCAATGACACGCTCTTCTTCGGTCGCATTTTTCAACACACGCAATAGACAAACCTGTTGCGCCAGTTTAATTACGACCGCACGCACATCTTCAACCATTGCCAGTAACATTCGGCGAATATTATCTATTTGGGTGCTTCCCTTGCCCTGAAATGATAATGCTCCTAATGCAGCCATCTGCGATACACCGGTCAGTAAATTCGCAACATCATTTGAGAAGTGCTTTTTAACATTGTCAATTTCAAGTAAATCAGCAAGGAAAAATGGAGTTAAAAACGCAGTCACTAAGGTTTCACTGTCCATATTCAGTTCGACCAATATCTCAACAATCTCTTTGCCCTCTTCCACCAACGACGCTTTTTCAAACTGTTGACAAAACGTAAAGACATCAAGCAAAGCCTGTTGTGTTGCTTCAGGTTGCTCTAACAAATTAAGCCACTGTGAAAAGCTCGTAGGATCTGAAATTAAGTGAGATTGTCGAATCGAGACCATGTAGCCTATTTACTCCTTTCAAATAACGCCATTGTTTCAATATGTGCGGTATGGGGGAACATATTCATTAAGCCGAGTTTGGCAATCTCAAAACCCGCATCAATGATACATTTTGAATCGCGCGCCATTGTCACCGGATCACATGAAACATAAAGGATTTTTTTAAATCGTGCTAATTTTAATTGTGACAAAATTTGCTCCGCGCCCATACGCGAGGGGTCCAGTAATAGTACATCATAATCAAGCGCAAACCAGCTTTCTTTTGTCATATTTTGTGTTAAATCTTGGCAATAAAAACTCACATTGTCGATTTTATTATCAATTGCATTTTTCTTCGCCATTTCAATCGCAAGCGGAACACCTTCAACCCCGACGACAGACTGGCAATTTAGTGCAAGCGGCAGTGAAAAGTTGCCAACACCGCAAAATAAATCGAGTACCGATGTGTTCGAGTCTAACTGTAACCAATCACTCGCCTGCGTTAACATAAGCTGGTTAATCTCTTTATTTACTTGAATAAAGTTATTGAACTTAAAAGAAAGCGTTAAGTTATAGTCCGACAATCTATAACTGGGGTCATTGGTTTGCATTTCGCAACCACTTTCAAATTTATTATCACCAAGATCAAATACTAAAATCCAATTATTAGCCCGACATAACGCTTGAAGTGCTTTTTGGTCACTTTGCGGCAGGCTTGATACACAGCGTAAAATAACATAGTGTCCAGACTCAGTACTGCACAATTGAATATGAGAAATCGCAGCGCCTTTTTTCAGCCTTGGTAATTGGTTGCGAAATTCACTAAACACGGTTTCAAATGCATGATCGATCACTAAACAGCGATCGATATCCATAATCTTTTTACTACCCTTTTGGCGATAACCCAGCTTAAACTTCTTTTTATTACGATCGTAAAACACCGCAATACGGGCGCTGCGGCGATAAAATTGCGCATTTGCATTAAGCGGCATTTGCCACGGTAAATCGTGTTCTCCTGCGAACTTTTTAAACAGTTGAGTCACCGCCAATTGTTTTTCGACAAGCTGTTGGTTTTCATCAAGATGCTGCAATTGACATCCACCACATTGGCCATAATGTTGACAAGGAGGTTGCACCCTATAAGGACTAGACTTCAGTATTTTTTCTACCTGATAATTATCATAACGATTGCGAACGGCCGTTTGTTTGGCAACGACAACTTCGCCAGGTAACCCACCGGTGATAAATGACACTTTATTATCGACCCGAGTTACCCCTACCCCTTCATGATTCAGTGATGTTACTGTTAACTGAGACGATTTGAGCGTATTTTTTTTCGCTTTTGGTTTAAAAAACTGTGCCATAGTTCCTACTTAGATTACGCAACAAACGCTGAGATTAATATTGCGCAAAACTATACTTATCTTTACTCTTAGAATATAAAAAACAAAATAGCGACCTATCAATGCCTCAATTTGGATTAAGAGACCGCATTCTGCTGTATACTTTGCTGCCCACATTAACAATTGGGCTCATTTTGGGTGGCTATTTTACACTATCTCGCTACCATGAGTTGAACGATTTTCTCACTGAGCAAGGAAATACAATAATCGCTCCGCTGGCAACGGCAACTCAAAACGCGCTTAATAATGGTAACGCGACCATCCTTAATGAGTTAATCAGTGAAAGCCATAATAAGCATACACCGTTAATTAAAAGCATAGCGGTTTTTAACAAAGATCATGATGTTATTGTAACCAGCAATTACCATCCGCAAATGGCACAATTAAGTCAGCAAAACGAAACTATCATTGCCCCTTTTGTTATTACGCGCGATTTTGACGACAGCCTCGTATTTAGTGCCCCCTTATTTAAAGGTATATCTAACCAAAAAACGTCGCTAATCCTCTCCAAAAACCGCCCAATTTTTGGTTATATCTCTATTCAACTGAGTAAAGAACGTGCTAATAATGCGCAGAAAAATGCGTTGCTAATTAGTACCCTTGTTATTATTTTGGCGTTTGTGGTCGCTTTATTATTAGGCTTAAAACTATCTCGCCATTTACATGAACCACTGAAGAAGTTAATCCTTGCTTCAGACAAGCTCGGTCAAGGTACACTCGAAACTGAATTAGACCAACCTATGGTCGATGAATTTGAGTTGCTGCGTGATGCGCTTAACACCATTGCCAAGCATATGGTTATTCAAAAAGACGAAATGCAAAGTTCAATTGATCAAGCCACCAGCGACTATCGCAAATCGATTGAACTATATGAAACGCAAAATATTCAATTAAGCTTTGCAAAACGAGAGGCTCAGCAAGCTAACCAGGTAAAATCTGACTTTTTAGCAAAAATGAGTCACGAGCTTAGAACACCACTAAATGGTGTCATTGGTTTTACCCGCCAGCTCTACAAAACGCCACTCAATAAACACCAAAAAGATTATCTCGACACCATTGAGCTTTCAGCGAATAGTTTACTCACCATTATTAGCGACATATTAGATTTCTCCAAACTCGAAGCAGGTGCCATGGAGCTTGAAAAAATTCATTTTCAATTACGTGACACGGTAAATGAAGTTTTAACCTTACTTGCACCGAGCGCTCATGAAAAAAAGCTTGAGTTGTCAGTCAATATTTCGCCCAATGTTATTGATGACTTAATCGGAGACCCGACACGCCTGAAACAAATTTTAATTAATTTAATTAGTAACGCTATTAAGTTTACGGATAACGGTAGTGTAACCATCGATATTACTGGGCGCCGTGGTAGTAACAATAAGCTCTCTTTACTCGTTTCAGTAAAGGATACTGGGATCGGTATTGATTCATCTAAGCAAGATTCCTTATTTATGGCATTCGGCCAAGCAGATTCAAGTATTACACGTAAATTTGGCGGTACAGGCCTTGGTCTCATTATTACCAAGCACCTTGTCGAGGCAATGGGAGGCCAAATATCGCTTAATTCAGCATCTGAAAAAGGCAGCTGTTTTACGTTTAATGCACTCTTTGAACTTCCACAACACCATTACAGTTCGGATCTACCAACCAAACCATTACAGCAAAAACGGATCCTTTATTTTGAACAACACGAACATAGCTACGAAGCAACGCTTGCTCTGTTGACGAGCTGGCAGCTCCAAGTAACGGGATGCAACAGTATTGGTGATTTTGAAAAAGCGTGTATGGGAGAATTTGGTTTCGATTTATGCATCGTAGGTCAAGATCTCGATCCCGACAGTATAAAAGATGTTAAAACTGTAATGAGTTTAGCACGCGAAAAGTGCGACTATCTATATGTACTCGTCAACACAGTATCACACAATTTAAAAGAAACAGTCATCAATGCGGGCGCAGATGCTTGTCTTTCTAAACCCATCAATCATCGTAAACTGTGCGAGACAATGGCCGCACCATATCGTCTTGACCATCCATCAATTAGTACACCAGACCAAAAGCAGCAGCGGCTTCCTCTGAAAGCTCTGGTAGTGGATGACAATGACGCGAATTTAAAACTCATGTGCGCGTTACTTGATGAGCAGTTAGAATCATACGACACCGCACACAACGGGGCCCAAGCTGTTAGTTTAGCCAAAACACATAAATACGATTTAATATTTTTAGATATTCAAATGCCGATTATGGATGGTGTAACGGCCTGTAAACTTATCATCGATTCTTCACTTAATGAGCAAACACCAATCATTGCTGTGACGGCTCACGCGTTAGCAACTGAAAAAGAGCAGTTACTCAAAACAGGATTTACAGGATATTTAACTAAACCTATCGATGAAGAAATTTTAACCCAAGCGATTTTTGCTTATGGATTAAGTACAGATAAAAGGCCGAAGAAAGTCGAAGCTGTTGTTAGCGAAAGCAAGGCGCCATTCGAAAGCCACTGTATTGATTGGATACTCGCTTTACAGCGCGCCGGAGGCAAAGAAGAGCTTGCTGAAGAAATGCTCAGTATGCTAATTGTCAGTGTACCTGAAACACAAAAACTGATAGCAGGAGCTATCAGTAAAAATGACCATGAAAAGTTATTAGAAGTGATCCACAAATTCCACGGTGCCTGTTGTTATACCGGCGTGCCACGATTAAAGCGACTGGCAGAAACAATAGAAACATCACTTAAAAAGAATGTGCCAATAACTCAAATTGAACCCGAACTATTTGAACTCCAAGATGAATTAACCCAATTAATGCACGACGCAGGAGCTCACTACAGCGCACCGAATACGATTGAAGAGTAATCGATAAAAAAATAGAGCGAGTTTACTTTTTAACTCGCTCTATATAATACTAACTTCTTGTTCTAAAAATTTTTACGCCGAACGCGCTTCAATCATTAACCGTTTCATATCACGCACCGCTTTATCTAAGCCATCAATCGCTGCGCGAGCAATAATTGCATGACCGATATTGAGTTCGTAAATTTTTTCAATTTCTGCAATTGGCTTCACATTATGATAATTAAGGCCGTGGCCTGCATTAACAACCATGCCTAAGTCACTTGCATACTCAACGCCCTGTTTGATACGTGCGAGTTCGTCACCCATCTCTTTATCTGATTCTGCATCAGCGTATGCGCCAGTATGGATTTCAATATAGGGTGTTTTCACACGCGCACAGGCATCGAGCTGCGCTTCAATTGCATCAACAAACAGTGACACTTTAATACCTGCATCGGTTAACGTTTTAACAGCTGCCGCAATTTTGTCTTCGTTACCAACAACATCTAAGCCGCCTTCGGTGGTTAACTCTTCACGCTTTTCAGGAACTAAACAGACATAAGCAGGTTTTACTTCAAGCGCTATTTTGATCATTTCGTCAGTTACGGCCATTTCTAAATTCATTCGAGTTTGAATTGTTTTAGCCATAACATAGACGTCGCGATCTTGAATATGGCGACGGTCTTCACGCAGGTGAATGGTTATGCCATCTGCTCCGGCGTGCTCAGCAACACTTGCCGCATGGGCTGGATCTGGAAACGATGTACCACGAGCCTGACGCAAAGTCGCAATATGGTCAACGTTAACACCTAGTAAAATATCTTTCATTATTTGTCCTATGAGAATAATTCGCGGCTTTTTAATTCGCGATACCCAAGCAGAGGGTGTAATAAATAGCGAGCAAGTTGTTTTGCAAGTTGCCGAGTTACTTTATCATTAAAATTAAGATTGGCAATCTGCTCGATTTGCTTACCGGATAATCCGCTTCGATTACTATCTAGCTGACTCCAACCGATTTCATTTTGATATTGATAGAATTTGTCATGTGCGAGCGGTTTACCATCGACATCAAAATGAAAATCAACACCTATACCAAGTAGCTCTATTAATTGAAATTCAAACGAGCGCAAAACAGGCTCATAATCTATGGTACTCGTCAAACGCCTAATATGATCATCGTATAATCGATAAATATATTCATTAGGTTCATTTAACGGGATGAGGCGGTTAGATAACTCATTCAAATAAAAACCGCAGTACAGCGCTTTACCCTGTAATGATAAGGGTCGTTCAGTAGGAGCAAAACTGTCTAAAAATTTTAGCTCATGCTCCCCTTTATACTTGATTTCAAGTTGCGTAAAAGGCTGTAACTGGGCTTTATTTTTGGTTGCAAAGCGACCTTTAACACGCACTAAGCAACGGATTTGACCGATTTCCTCAACTAACATATCCAGCATCAATTGCGAATCACTGTATGGTCGCAAGTGAAGCAAATAGGCGTTGACGAAATCGTTATTCACACCCTACTCGTCACCGTATCCTAAGCTGCGCAGTGCACGCTCGTCGTCCGCCCAACCCGATTTTACTTTAACCCAAAGTTCTAAATACACTTTGTTATCGAGCATTTCTTCAAGATCTTTACGCGCTTCGCGGCCAATGACTTTCAACTTTTCGCCTTTATTGCCAATCACCATACGCTTTTGCGTTTCGCGTTCAACTAAAATCAAGCCATTAATTTGCCATACGCCATTGTCTTGCCATTTAAATTGCTCTATTTCAACCGTAATCGAATAAGGCAATTCATCTCCCATAAAGCGCATAAGTTTTTCGCGAATAATCTCTGCCGCTAAAAAACGCATTGAGCGATCGGTTACATAATCTTCAGGGAAATAAAACTCACACGCAGGCAATACATTACGTACTTGTTTTTTAACCAGATCTATATTGCGATTTTGAGTCGCTGACAGCGGAATGATATCGTGAAAATCAGCTTTCTCGCTCAACCATTGCAAGTGAGGTAGTAATTCTTCTTTTTCTTTGACCTGATCCATTTTATTAATAACTAATAAAATCGGCTTTTGACTTAACTTAAGCTTGCTTAAAACCAGTTCATCATCGTCGGTCCACTTTGTACCTTCCACGACGAAAATAACCATTTCAACATCACCAATAGAACTTGATGCGGCACGGTTCATTAACCGGTTGATAGCGCGTTTTTCTTCATTGTGAAGACCAGGCGTATCAACGTACACAGCCTGATAGTTATCCTCAGTATGAATACCCATAATACGGTGACGCGTAGTTTGTGGTTTACGCGACGTAATACTGACTTTTTGTTCAATAATGGTATTGAGTAAAGTCGATTTTCCCACATTGGGGCGGCCAACAATGGCAATCATGCCACAGTGCGTATCAGGATTCATTTTTAACCATCTTTAATGCTATTTCTGCTGCTTTTTGCTCTGCTTTTCTGCGCGAGCTACCTTTTGCGATCACTTCAGGAATACCGTCGACGATGCATTCTACCGTAAATATTTGGTTATGCGCTTGACCCTTAGTATCTATTACAGTGTAGTTTGGCAGCGCGATTTTTCGAGCTTGCAAATACTCTTGCAATAAGGTTTTAGGGTCCTTTTGATTCAAACCGGGTGAGATTTCTTTGAGGCGCTTTTCATACCAATTTAAAATTAGCTCGCGGCAGACATCTATATTCGAGTCTAAAAATACAGCACCAATTATCGCTTCAACGGCGTCGGCCAAAGTCGACTCTCGGCGAAAGCCACCACTTTTTAATTCACCTGGGCCTAATCTTAAAAAATCGCCTAAAGCAAACTCAACACCAATTTCAGCCAGCGTTTGCCCACGTACTAATGTCGAGCGCATACGGCTTAAATCGCCTTCTCTGGCTTTTGGAAATTGATGATACAAAGCATCGGCTATCACAAAACTTAAAATTGAGTCACCTAAAAACTCAAGTCGTTCGTTATGCGCACCGCGATAACTTCGATGTGTCATCGCTTGTTCTAATAATTCGGCAGAATCAAATTCATACCCAATTTTCTTGTAAAGTAAGGTTACGTCTTTGTTCATGACTATTGAATACTTCCTAAACGCTCAAAGCGTATACCTGTAGGTACCCAACCAGGTAATAAGTCGTCAGGGCCATTTTCGAAATCAAAACTCATCCAGATAAAGACAGCTTTTCCGACTAAGTTTTCTTTGGGCACAAAACCCCACATACGACTATCTTGACTATTATCTCGGTTGTCACCCATCATAAAATAATTGTCTTTCGGTACACGCCATTCATCAGGCGAGGTACCAGCTTGATTGAAATATCGGCCGACGAGTTCAGGCATGGCTGGATTTATCAGGATACCATGCTCAACGCCTGCCAAATTTTCCGAGCCTACAATTTGTGGAATACCAGTTAAAGCCAATTCATTGCGCTCGACAATCGTTTTTGAAACTTTATTAAATTCGCCACATTTAAGACCTTGGGTTTCAGTCTCACCTGCGCCGCAACGAGGCTTAATATACACTTCTTTATTACGGTAAATAATGGTATCACCGGGTAGGCCGACAACGCGCTTGATAAAGTCGATACGCTCATCAAGCGGATACTTAAACACGGCAACATCACCGCGTTCAGGTTCATCCATATTAACAAGTTGACTGCGCCACACAGGATCTTTCACGCCATAGGCAAATTTTTCGACCAAAATAAAGTCTCCATCAAGTAACGTCGGGATCATCGAACCTGAAGGAATTTGAAACGGCTCATATAAAAATGATCGAAAAATAGTGATTGCGGCAACCATCGGGAAAATAGATTGAGCTGTTTCCGCAATGGCATGCTGTGGCGCAACTTTTTCGATTACTTCGTCAGTCAACGGAATATCTGAAGCACCTTGTGCAATCGCCACTCTTTCTTTTCTTTTTGGCGCAAACACGAGATGATCAATTAACCAAATTAACCCTGAACCAAGTGTAAGTAGCACCAAAAATATCGAAAAGTATCCTGCCATTATAAGACTCCTTATTTACCTACTTTTAAAATCGCAAGGAAAGCATCTTGTGGTACTTCAACGTTACCTAGCTGCTTCATGCGCTTTTTACCTTCTTTTTGTTTTTGAAGTAGTTTTTTCTTACGCGATACGTCACCGCCGTAACACTTCGCGATTACATTCTTACGTAATTGCTTTACTGTTGTACGAGCAATCACATGCGCGCCAATCGCAGCCTGAATCGCAATATCAAACTGTTGACGTGGGATTAGCTCTTTGAGCGCATCTGCTAATTGGCGACCACGTGACTGTGACGCATCTCGGTGACAAATAATGGCAAGGGCATCAACGCGATCGCCATTAATTAAAATATCAACGCGAACCATATCTGATGTTTGGAAGTGTTTGAAGTTGTAATCAAGCGACGCAAACCCTCGGCTTGTTGATTTTAACTTGTCAAAGAAGTCCATCACAACTTCGCCCATTGGCAGTTCATAAGTCACCGCTACCTGTTTACCATGATAGGCCATATTCGTCTGTACGCCGCGCTTTTCAATACATAGCGTAATAACGTTACCTAAATATTCTTGTGGTACAAGGATATTTGCTTCAACAACAGGTTCGCGAATTTCTTCAATATTACCAACTGGCGGTAGATCAGACGGGTTATCAATTTGAATAACACCATCGTTTTTCGTTTCAATTTCATAGACAACTGTTGGCGCCGTTGTGATCAGATCCATATTATATTCGCGCTCTAAGCGCTCTTGAATAATTTCCATATGGAGCATACCCAAGAAACCACAGCGGAAACCAAAGCCAAGTGCGGTCGAGTTTTCTGGCTCATAGAAAAGTGACGCATCGTTCAGACTTAGCTTAGACAATGCATCGCGGAAGTTTTCATAGTCGTCAGACGAAATAGGATACATACCCGCATAAACCTGAGGTTTAACACGTTGGAATCCAGGTAAAACCTCGCTCGCAGGGGTGCGTTGCAAAGTAATGGTGTCACCAACCGGTGCCCCATGGATCTCTTTAATACCCGCGATGACAAAGCCTACTTCGCCTGTTCTCAAGATATCCGTATCTGTTTGCTTCGGGGTGAAAACACCCACTTTATCAGCAATATGCACTTGACCATTTGACATGATTTGAATTTTATCGCCTTTACGCAATTCACCGTGCTTAATACGTACCAACGATACAACGCCTTGGTAAGGGTCAAACCATGAATCAATAATAAGTGCTTGTAACGGTTTATCAGCATCACCTACAGGTGGCGGTATATTTGCCACAATATCTTCAAGCACATCCTCGATACCGATACCCGTTTTTGCACTACATTGAGTTGCATCGGTTGCATCAATACCTACAATATCTTCAATCTCTTCCGATACGCGCTCTGGGTCTGCTTGAGGTAAGTCGATTTTATTTAGAATCGGTAATACTTCTAAATCCATTTCTATCGCGGTATAGCAGTTAGCAACTGTTTGCGCCTCTACCCCTTGACCCGCATCAACTACCAATAAAGCACCTTCACATGCCGCTAGAGAACGCGAAACTTCGTATGTAAAGTCAACATGTCCCGGCGTGTCGATAAAGTTAAGCTGATAGGTTTCACCATCTTTTGCTTTGTAGTTAAGTGTTACACTCTGCGCTTTGATGGTAATACCACGCTCACGCTCTAAGTCCATTGAATCTAGTACTTGTTGCTGCATTTCACGGTCGGACAAGCCGCCACAAACTTGAATCAAGCGATCAGAAAGAGTTGATTTCCCATGGTCAATATGGGCGATGATTGAAAAATTACGGATATGCTTCATAAACTAGATTCAATACTTTTATTAAACGGATTAATGTAGAAAAAGGTGATTTTACCTCTTATTGAGCTTAATCACCAATTATTTGCGTTACCGGAAGGCTAATTGGATAAACTTTTTTAATTTTGATTTGATTTTTAATCATTTTAAGCTTGTTTCGTGAATACAAAAATCCAATTAAAGTACCCGTTATCGCACTCACTATGTGCCAAAGCTCCGACGTGTTAAGTAACGAAACGAGTATAATGGGAAATAACAGAGCAAGCATGAGTGGCAATAGATAAGTATAAAAAGACAAGTAAATAACATTACTATCGTCAAACGCTAATAGAACCTTTTGCCCTGGAATAAGCTGTTTTTCACTAGCAAGCTTTAAGCGCGATTGTTTATTTGCAAACAACCTCGCAAAAACTTGTGAACCGCACTTTCCATTGCATCCAGCACATGCGGCCTCTTGTTCAGGAAGTTCAAATTCAACCTGCCCCGCTGCCACATGTGCAACGGTAAACGTTTTTTCAATCATTGATTCGCTCGGTAAACCGACTCAGCAATTTTTTTAGAAGTCATAGCCGGGATCTTACCTACAACTGACACTTCATAGCCAGCAGCTTGATGAATAAATACCGTTGTCGCACCCGAAGAAAGCGCTTTACTACGTTGTTGTCCACCGAGCGGGCGTTGTATAAACACAGAGACTTCAACTAACCCGTCACTAAATAGATAATAATCTGCTAATTCACCATTAAGGCTTAATGTTTGACGATCTGATTTTACTAGCTTAAAACCAGGTGGTAACCAAGCAATATCCCAACCGCCGACCTTTTCGGTTTTTTTTAGGCTTGGCACCGGCGCAGGAAAACTTTTCTTGCTCATCGCAATGAGTTCTTCACTCGGTACAGGTGTAAAACTCACATTAGTTAACTGTAACTGTTCTATTACTTCGCCATCAGTATTAACATACGCAGCCTTAAGCGGCAGTGATGATTCACTATCAAGCCATACCCAATAGTTAAATTTTTGCTGCTCTTTGGATTCAATACGTATTAATTGAGCTGGTCTACCTGAAATACGGGACTTTCCACCAAGAACAAAATGGTAATGCGGCGATAACGCAGAAATATCGCTAAATAAAATACTCGGGATAGGCCCCGACACAGACTCATTTTTTAGCGAATAGGGCTGACTTTGCGGTTCAAAGTAGGTCACAACATTATCAACTCTGACCATTTCAACACCAGCGCCATTGAGTAAACTTAAATGCTCTAGCTCTTTGCCGTCAACATTCGCGTGTCGCCATAAATATGGGTCTATAGAACGCCCTTTTGCAACCACAAAGGACGCTTCAAAATTGCTTTTTTTAACTGTGTCAGCCATTGACGACAATAACTGCTCTGCATTTTGCTCTTGAGCATTGATTGGCGCAATGCATAACATCACAACCAATCCTAACAACCACCGCATTTTATTTATTAATTTCCTGCTTTTCTTTGTCTTTGTTTAACTCTTGACTATTTACAAGTCGAGCCTGCCTTTGATGCTCTAACACTAAAGCTCCAATACGTTGTTCTTGTAATTCTCTTAACCCTTTTTGTGCTGAGCCCACAGTAGGTTCAGAAGAATAACTTACTGGCGTGGCAAAACCGCCAAACGGCATTGTTTCAACATTTGGCACCGCTGCCTCAGGCGTTGTAATAACTTGTTCAGTTGGCATCATTTGAATACCAAAAATAGCAACTGCAGCGACACTTGCGGCAATGGCAAATTGAGAAAATGGCTTTTTCCAATTAACATGAACAACATTGTCATTTGCCACTATCTCTGTATCAATTTGATGAACAGGCTCAGCGTCAAGCGCTAAAGCAACATTCTCTGCAATATTCAAATCTGCAAACTGTTTTTCTTCGCTGCGAATCACATCGCCAATTAACGAATAACGCTCAACTGCAGATTCTAACTCTTCACTTGAAAACAGTGCTAAGTTATCTGCTTCGCCATCTATCATCGCTGATATTTGTTCTTTGTCCTGCTCGGTTAATGTTACTTTAGCCATTATTGATAAACCTATGCATTTTTTAAAATTGGGTTGAGACGATTATCAATCGCTTCACGTGCTCTAAATATTCGAGATCGCACCGTACCTACTGGGCAATCCATGATAATCGCAATATCTTCATAACTCATTCCTTCGAGTTCTCTCAATGTAATCGCTGTTCGTAAATCATCAGGTAGCCCTTCAATCGTTTTAAATATGACCGCTTTAATTTCATCTGTTAGCAGCATATTTTCAGGTGTTGCGTTAACTCGCAGTGCATCTGCGCCTTCATAAAACTCGGCATCATCTGCGTCCACGTCATTTGACGGCGGCTTGCGCCCTTGCGATACCAAGTAATTTTTTGCACAGTTAACTGCAATTCGATACAACCAAGTATAGAACGCACTATCTCCACGAAATCCAGGTAATGCGCGATACGCTTTTATAAACGCCTCTTGTGCAACATCACCAACATCACTATGATTTGAAACATAACGGGAAATTAAACTTGCGACTTTATTTTGGTATTTTTTAACCAAAACATTAAACGCATTTTTATCTCCTTGCTGTACCTTTCTGACCAGCGCTAAATCAAAATCCTGCTCGCTCATTCGAGCCGGTACTCCTCTATATCTTTTTATTATCTGTTGTACGATTTCAGTTGTTCAGACAGGCCGAAGTTGAAAAAGTTCGCAAATATTTACAATTATTTAAAAAATAGCATTCGCTACGCCTACTTTAACAAGATGTTTGTGTTATTTGTACCTTTTACACTGTTTCTATTCACTTATCTGACTTAATACCGAATTAATGCTACTATGGCGCCACTCCCATATTTTGTTGCAATACAAGTTAATATCGATGACAAAGACTCACATGACTTTAACCGACGTCGCTGTAATTGGCAGTGGTGCAGCTGGATTAACCTTAGCCCTTAGTTTAGCAAACTATTGCAAGGTGACAGTGCTAAGTAAAGGCCCGCTTAGTGAAGGTTCTACTTTATACGCACAAGGTGGCATTGCTGCAGTATTCGATAAAAACGACAGCATTGAGTCACATGTTGAAGACACGCTAGATGCTGGTGCGGGTCTATGTGATAAAGCGGCTGTCCACTATACTGCTAGTCACGCCAGGGAATGCATGCAATGGTTAATCGACCAAGGCGTACCCTTCGATATGGAAAAAAACAGCGCAGGCCTTGAACGCTATCATTTAACTCGTGAAGGTGGGCATAGCCATCGTCGTATTTTGCATGCAGCAGATGCGACCGGAAAGGCCGTGCAAATGACATTAATTGAGCAAGTTAAACAACACGCGAACATCACCATATTAGAAAAGCATAATGCCATCGACCTCATTACTGATAAAAAATTAAGTCGTGATGGTACGCATTGCCATGGCTTATATATGTGGAACCGTGAGCTAGAACAGGTTGAAATACTCTCAGCACGGTTTATTGCCCTTGCCACCGGTGGCGCCAGTAAAGTTTACTTGTATACATCAAACCCCGATATAGCAAGCGGTGACGGTATTGCAATGGCATGGCGTGCAGGGTGTCGTGTTGCCAATATGGAGTTTAACCAATTTCATCCAACCAGTTTGTATCATCCTGAACTGCAAAATTTTCTAATTACAGAGGCAATGCGTGGTGAAGGAGCGCTGCTAAAACGGCCCGACGGCACTCGCTTTATGCCAGATTTTGATGAGCGAGCAGAGCTTGCACCTCGTGATATTGTGGCAAGAGCGATCGATTTTGAAATGAAAAAGCTTGGCGCAAATTGCGTTTACCTTGATATATCTCATAAAGACAAAAACTTTATTATCGACCACTTTCCAACTATCTATGCGAAATGTTTAAGTGTCGGCATTGATATTACAAAAGAAGCTATTCCTGTAGTACCTGCTGCCCATTATACCTGTGGCGGCGTAATAACTGATTTCAACGGCAAAACTGATTTAGACAACCTCTATGCAATTGGCGAGGTCGCCTATACTGGCCTTCATGGTGCTAATCGCATGGCGAGTAATTCATTACTAGAATGCATTGTATTTGCTCACGCAGCAGCGAAAGACATTATCGCAAAACTTAATGACACACCTGTTCGCGCAAAAATACCTGATTGGGATGAGAGTCGAGTATGTAACTCAGACGAAGAAGTTGTCATAACCCATAACTGGCATGAATTACGTTTGTTTATGTGGGACTATGTTGGCATTGTACGCTCTACTAAACGCCTTGAACGCGCCTTACGTCGTGTTGAATTACTGCAACAAGAAATCAATGAATACTATGCGAACTTTAGGGTTAGCAATAACCTACTGGAATTAAGAAACTTAGTACAAGTGGCCGAGCTAATTATTCGCTGTGCTTTGGAACGAAAAGAAAGCCGCGGGCTGCATTTTACACTTGATTTCCCAAATTTATCAGCAGATACAAAACCGACTATATTGTCTCATTAAATAGACTCCCGCCTTACCGCTTTCACTACTTATGCCAATTCTGCTAAATAGCGGAATTGGTATAACAGTTACGAAAATCGATAAAGAGTACGCCTTAATCGTTTCCAATCAAGGTCTGTAACACTCGATTTTAATATCAGTAGCGGTGGCCGTTGTTTAATAAAAATAAAACAAAATAAAGGGGTTATAAGAGGTTGTTGCGTTAGTCTTAACACTTCATTGTGTTTTTCTATATATACAGGGCGTGCTGTATGGTGTAGCCCTATGCGTACATCACTTTGTAGACACCTTAATAGCCATCGTCTTATTACAAAATAAAAAGCTAAGTTTAGAAGACCAACCAACATCTTAGTTGGTCCATATTCAGTACATATAACGACTATTAACGTGAATATACCAAATACCGTAACAAGCAATATCTCACTAAGCTTGCTCTGTTCAATATAAATGCTATACACGAACTCTATCTAAAATTTTAGTTACCATGTATTTAAGCTCACTATCATGGCATTCTTCGTGGCCCATAAACCACGCAAATAAATCAGGGTCATCGGCTTCTAATAAGCGAACAAAAATTTGACGATCCGTCTGTGAAAGTGAGTCATACGCTTCATCTACAAAGGGGCGTAATAATACATCTAGTTCTAACATACCGCGGCGACAAGCCCAGCGCAGGCGTGCTTTATTATCTATCGTTGTCATATTTGTCCTCATCAATATCGCCGAAATTTTAACAAATTTTTTTGACTAAATCTGCAACCTAACGCCCCCTCTGTATTTATTTTTTCTTAACTGCGTTAAAATCAGTAAAAACATAAATTGGATTACTTCAATGTCTGAAATTCTCGCTTATAAACTTAATGAGCAAGTGATCTCATTATTTGGTGACGACGCCAAAAGCTACCTTCATGGGCAAACCACACAAGATATTAATCAAGTGAATCAACAGCAGTACTTGTGGGCTGGACATTGTAACGCGAAAGGCAAAATGTGGTCTGTCGCACGTGTCTATCAACACAACTCGCATTATGGTTACTTAACATCACCCGACGAACTTAATGCGTCGCTGCCAGAATTAAAAAAATACGCTGTATTTTCAAAGGTTACAATCGAGCACGATGAAAACAAGGTTTGCGTTGGTTTTAAAGCTGATAACTTAGCGTCCATTTGTTCTGCATTAAGTATCGACTTCAACGACAATAATGCAACCGATTGTGACCTTGGCAAAGTATTAAAAGTGGATGAATTTTCCGTTATTTTAATCACTACAAGCGAGCAATTAAGCGTATTAGACGCATTTGCTAAGTGGCAGAGCTCAAATCAGCCTTGGTATACCCACCTAATACAGTTAGGTCAACCGCGTATGAATAGTACCGCTATTTCAGAATATGTGCCTCAAATGTTAAACTTGCAAGCAATTGGCGGAATAAGCTTTACCAAAGGTTGTTATACCGGACAAGAAACAGTTGCAAGAATGAAATACTTAGGTAAAAACAAGCGTGCCATGGCTATTTTAAAAGCAGATGCAACTATTTCCGATGACGCACCTGAACTTGAAATACAATTAGGCGAAAACTGGCGTCGTGCCGGCAACACGATTGAATTAGCCCATGAACAAGATAGTACTTACCTATTGGCTGTTTTGCCTAACGATATTACTAGCGAATCAAATTTAAGAACAAAACACTCAGAAGTGCCTCTGAGTCTTTGTACTCTCCCTTACACACTTGAAGATTAACGGAATCAGTATGAATATCTCAAAAAACACTGTTGTAAAAATGCATTACTCTGTCATGGATAAAGATGGTAACGCGATCGACAGCTCATTCGATAACGAACCGCTTGAATTCATCATCGGCACAGGCTTTTTAATCCCGGGTCTTGAAACTGCGCTGATCGATAAAAAAGAAGGCGATACGTTTACGGCAGAAGTTCCAGCCGCGGAAGGCTATGGTGAACGTCACGATGGTTTAATGCAAGCAGTACCAAAATCAATGTTTGAAGGCATGGAAATTGAACCGGGAATGCAATTTCGTGCGACAACAGACGAAGGTGAACAAACAGTTATCATTATTGAGATTCAAGATGAAGACGTTGTAATCGACGGTAATCACCCGCTATCTGGTATCGATCTCACTTTTGACGTTGAAGTACTTGGTGTACGAGAGGCGACGCCTGAAGAGCTTGAGCACGGCCATATTCATAAAGAAGGCGGTTGCTGCGCTAGCAATGAAGATTGCTGTGACTAACTAATGAAGTAACTAGCTATTAAAAGCGCTCAAAAAAGAGCGCTTTTTTGTCATTTTGACAGCGATTAATGCCAATGTTTGCATTTACTCGTTTTACCGATCCCCGGGTTGAATGAGTTTGTCGGGTCAAGTTCTTTATAAAATGATTTTAGCGCATCTTTGGCAAAATATTCGTGACCAACGTTATGCTCAGCCGGGTACTCCGCACCGCGAGCATCAAATGTTTCCAATATTTTTTGCTTAACCGCTTTGGCATCCACACCTTTTTTCATAATATAATTCTGATGCATGACGTGGCAAAACAAGTGTCCATAGTAAAGCTTAACTGCTATTTGCTCATCAAGCTCTTTCGGTAAACGTTCAAACCACTCTTTTTCATTTCGAGGAAACGCAACGTCAATCGTCATTACAGCACCCAGTTTGTCGGCATTCATCGCGTGCATACGACCAATTGCACCGCCGGCAACAAAACGGTGTAAAATGGCTTTCTCGCCTTCATCTTTAGTACACTCGAAAAAATCACCGTCGTGACAACTAAAGAATTCCGTCAAATATTGCTGTGCCTCATCAACTCCATCACCGCTCATTTCAACAATCCAATGGTGCTCAAATCGCTCTCTGTAATCATCCATACGCTTAGGTAGATGATTTGGCCAAAGGTAGCTCATATACTGCATCATACGGTCAGAAAACTTATTTGGTAAAAATGAAAGCTTGTCAGCGATGCGATCGACACTTCGCTTCATTGCAAACATTTTTGGAATAAACTTTGAACCCAACTTATTAATAACTAAGAAAGTGTCCTTGCCGTATTTTTTTGATGCGTCATAACAATCACGATGCAAATACTCACCAGATACAGGTAAATTCTTAAACGTAGATAACATGTCACGTCGAATTTGCGCGAGTGCATTGGCGTCATTGGTTCCTATATAAAAGACCTTATATTTTTCTGGAATAGGAAAGGTATCGAGCCGCACTGCGAATACCGCTAATTTACCTGCACAGCCTGACGCTTCATACAAGCGGCGTCCATCATTGTTAAAACGAGACGGCGTATCAGCATCAACTTCTCTCACCCTTGCATGATACTCATTGTCGGACGCTCGTTTTTCACCATATTCAATGTCAGACTCTGAATAATTTTTATTTTGCAAATTATTAAGTATTTCTTCGGCGCTATCACCTAATTTAATACCGAGGTTATTAACTAAACTTAAACGACCTTGGTCATCAATCTGAGCATAAAGTGACAACTCTGTATATGCCGGCCCACGTTGCACGAGCGCGCCACCTGAATTATTACATATACCACCGACAATTGATGCACCGATACATGACGAGCCAATAACAGAGTGTGGTTCTCGCCCATATTTCGCTAATACATCTTCTAAGCCAAATAACGTTGCCCCAGCTAAGCCGACAATTTGCTTTGCACTATCAATTAACTGAATATCACTAATACGCATGGTATTAATAATAACGATTGGGCGATCATAGTCTTTACCATCAGGTGTTGATCCCCCAGTAAGACCGGTGTTTGCCGCTTGCATAATTACAATGACATCAGCCGCAACACACGCTTCAAGCAATCGCCAAATCTCAACTAAACTTCCTGGTTTTGCAACAGCGAGTGCTTCACCTGCGCCGAAGCGAAAACCTTTTGTAAATGGTTGCATTTTGGATGGTTCACTCAAAGTGAACTTGTCACCGACGATATTACTCAATTCTTTAATTAAAGAGGCATGTGATGAACTGCTGGTCATGTGTGTTCCTGGGCTTTTAAGCGATAAATAGTTTATCTTTGTGCGTGAGGTTCAAATTATACAAAAATTACAACTAACAATGAACTACTCTGTATACGTAACGTTATAATGTCTTATACACAAAGCAAATTCCAGTATGTTCACTGTAGTAATTTTCAACTATACCAAAGTAAATTGAAATTTTTTAATCATAATAGTGCAAAAGGCTACCGACAGCGAACGAAGTGAGTACGGTTCTTTTGCGCAAGATGAGCTAAACCAGTTTAGCTGC
>CANLRB010000021.1 GCA_947493455.1 uncultured Pseudoalteromonas sp.
CGTTTGCTGCTCATAAGCACCTCTCTTTTAGTCATTTTATCTAACTAATAGGTGTCTAGGAAACTAGTGGCGTATCACTTAAATAACAAAGTTAGTGCGTTGCCAACAAAGTATGAAAATGGCGTTAAAGTCATCCAAGATAGCGTAAGCTCTGAACATGATATTCAGGTCATTTTTTTTAATGCTAAGCCTTACATTCACTTTGTTTATTGCTCAGGTGCCAATAACTCAACAATTAGTACTAGGTTAGAGAGTATGACTCCATTAACCACTCTCACTCTTTCTTTGAATAACGGCTACTACAAGACCAAAAGGCTGAAAACTATTGAAAAAATAACTTTAATTAAATTCTACAAAGAGAATATCGAGCTAATTAAGAACATTAGATTTTATGCATATTTCCGAGAACGAGATATAACACAAAGACTCATAGCTAGAACCATGAGCCCATTTTGGCTAAAAGCATCTAGTAATACCAACCTTGAAGAGCAATCAGATTTAATAAACGATCGACTAGTTTCAATTGAACCAAAGGGCTTCAAGTTTATTCAGCACAAATCAAAAAAACGCATCCCCAAAAATAATGAAGCAAAGCTGATTGAGATAACCTCAAATATCAGCAGTGATTCAAGGTTTAAGAAGGTCTATGCTATTCTTTTAAAGCATTCAGAAGAAGGCATATATATTTCATTACTTGATCACATCAATCTGTCGAACCTCGAAAGTGATATAAATATGCAAGGAGAGATGCCGCTACATGAGTGGCTTGAATTGCTGAACGAAGCAAATGTCAATGGTGAGTGGGATATAGACTGCAAATATACTTATAAATACGACAAGCATCGCTTTCAATATTATAAACAAAAAGTAAATATTCAGACCAAAGGTGTGAGATTTAGTGAAGAAGTAATCACCAAAAATAAACGAATAAAAAATGAATTAACCGGTAAGGTAGAAACGAAAGAAGTATCATCAACAAAAACAACAATTGAAGAAAAGTACAAACTAAATCAAGATATTATTATTCAGAATGATTATGGATACGCTGCAAAAACTGTTTATGAACGAGGCTTGACTCATGCTGAAAGACAGAAGAAGGCTGATTACCCAGATTATATAAATTCGGTAGAGTTTGTAATAGACCATAAAAATCCACTCAAACTAAACTTGTCTCACTTACCAATCAATAGCAAAGAAGAGCTTGCTAGTTTACTTAGTGAGTGGGCTAAAGCACTCGACACATATAGAGATGAAGATTTGGAACAAGTATTCTTTACACAGCCAAAGAACCCAATCACTTTGCCTCTTGGTAAGAAAAGTAAAAAAACAAACTAGCATGACACCACTTGTCACCCCCTTTGTCTAAAGTGATTAGCAACTTAACTAAAAAGGTGACGTTATGTCTCAAATCACAGTTACAAATCAAGCTGAGTTCAAACAAGCTCTCGAAGAACATGCATTTGCTACTATCATTTTAGATGGTGATGATTTTGAAATCCCGGAGAAGATATCCTTGGCTGGTATCAAACTTGTTGGCAAATCTAAATCTACAACTCTCTATCTGTGTGGTGAATTGGATTACTCATTTTCAAAACGCCATTCAGACTTGGAGGATAGTCAAGATGTTAACCAGTTCAGACCTTTTGGTGCAATCACGTCAGTTAGTAACTTAACGATAAGCAGTAAAAAGAAATTGCAATTGGCTTTTCAAGACCGTGATGAATTTAACAATTGGGAAAATGTGAAATTTGATAATAGCCAAATCGATATCGTCTTCATTGATGAAGCGATGGATTACTTTTTAAGTCAAAACTCGGACACATCCCCAGCTGAACGTTTTGTAAACAAGCTTTTAAGCGAATTGATGTAACTCAGTGAAGGGTACTGGATTTAATGCATTTTTTTCAATATATTAAGTTTGTTAAAGACAAGGAAGTAGTATGAGCTCGAAAGGAACACCTCCAGCTGAAAGAGTCGTGCTGATGATTACACGGCTAAATGATGGGGAGACTTTATCAAAAAACAAACTAGCTGAAGAGTTTAATGTTGACAAGCGAACCATACAGCGAGACGTAAATGAAAAGCTCGCTTTTTTGCCTATCAATCATAACAGTGATTACTTCCAACTAGAACCTTCAGCTCTTGGTAGGTTATCTCCAAAAGATATTCGTAACTTTTCTGAGTTAAGTGGTGTTGGTAAGCTTTTTCCAAATCTTGACACTAAATTCTTAACCAAGTTATTGTCTCAAGCGTATGACAGCCCAATCACTGTAAAAGGTCATAGCTATGAAGCGATTGACCTTGTAAGACCCGTCTTCGAAAAGCTTGAAGCCATCATTCGCGCATACAAGATTATTCAGTTTACCTATAAAGACAAGCAATACAAAAATGTTAAGCCATACCGTTTAGTTAATAGCAAAGGAATATGGTATTTAGCCGCTGTAGACGGTGAAACACTAAAGTCTTTTCATTTGCTTGATATAAAGCATCTATTTGAGCAAACAGAAACGTTTGAAAGAAGCGAAGCTGTGCTTACTGAAATTGACGAAGAAGACGGTATTTTTTTCAACGAAAATAAGTTTGAAGTGGTTGTAAAAGTATCAAAAGAAATCGCTCAATATTTTCTAAGGCGCAACTTATTCCCCAATCAACGAATTATAGAAGAGCTAGAAACTGGTGAATTACTTGTTTCTGCTAGGGTGGCAACTAACAAACAAATACTGCCTCTTATTAGATACTGGATACCTGAAATAGAAGTAATTTCACCAGAACACATTAAACATCAATTATTAAATCAGCTAAAGAACTACATCAGTAGTTAACGGATACAACAAAGTGCAAAAGATTGGATTAGTATTTTCAGGTGGCGGTGGTAAAGGTGCCTATGAAGTCGGCGTTTGGAGAGCTATGGAAGAGTTGGGGCTAGCAAAAGATATACAGGCAGTCTCTGGCACTTCCGTTGGTGCATTAAATGCTGCACTGTTCGCTCAAGGAGACTTACATAAAGCAGAGCAAGCTTGGCTATCAATGAGTCCGAGTGACATTCTGAGCATTGACTTAAAAAGTATTCTAGAAAAACTACTGCGCATAGGGGTTACTCCAGGCAAGGCCATTGTAAATATTCTTACAACACTAGCTATACACGGCATATTTAAACGCGACGGTTTAGCGAGAATTATAGATGAATATTTGGATACGGAAATCGTTAAATCGAGAGGGCTTCCCTGCTTTGCTTGCGCTACTGAAACGCCAATCCTAAGGGCTCACTATTTCGATTTGCAAAGCTACGATAAAGAGTTAGTAAGAAATATTTTACTCGCTTCATCGGCTATCCCCGTTATTTTCCCAACAGAAAAAATCGAAGATAAAATTTATTGGGATGGCTTTCTAACAGATAACACACCTTTACAACCCCTCGTTGATGAAGGTTGCAATATCATCGTAACTGTTATGTTAAGTCGCTCTGATTTGCTGTCAACTGACCAGTACCCCAATACAAAAATAATTCCTATATACCCTCAAGAATGTCCCGGCCTTCCACTTAACTTTAGCGGTATATCTGAAAAAATGCAGCATGGGTATGATGATGCAATGAAAACCTTAGCACCTGTATTTGAACTTGTTGAAATCAATTACCAATACAGCAAAGAGTTGCAAAAATATAAATCGCAGCATCAAGAATATATAAAGCTAAGAAATGAAAGCGAAGTAATATCAACCCAAATTGACTTTGCCAAAACGGATTTACTTAAGGAAATGAACAAATGGTAGATAAGAAAATCACAATAAAAACAAATACAAACCTATCAGATGCGAGCATAACAGAAATAGATAGCTTAATAGATGACCTCATAAGTAAACATAGTGAAAACTCAGAGAAAATGAACTTAATGGCACTAGAGGCAACTTCGCTAGCTACATCAGTCAAAGCGCGTAGTAAAGGGCTAGAAGAGCAAGGTTTTTTAGGAAGGATTTTAGGTAACCTAACTGGAAAAAATCAAAAGATCTCAGCAAGGAATACCGCTGATTTAGCTGACGCTCAATACCTTGGGCAACAAACGCTCAATAAGCTAGCTGAGAATAACTTAATGACTTACCAAATGACCGTTGCGTTAGGTGATAAAGTTAATCGAGTTATTGATGATGCTAATACCGCAAAAAAAGACTTTTTAGAACTGAACCAGCGCTTAGCCCACTTTTTTGAATCAATGAGACATAGCTTAGAAGCCCGTTTTGATTCATTGGAGAATTCTATTCAGTTTTTGGAGTGGAATGTATTGTTAAAACACGAACCTATTTATAAGAAAAAAAAATATAAAGAGCTATCTCGCGCAGAAAAAATAATTTGTCTAGCTAATCAGTTTTATTCTCTCTCTCAACAACAATGGAAACCAAAAGATCTTTATTACCTAAAAGAAGCCATAGAAGTTGTTGGGCATCATTCAGATGATAAAGTAGCATTAAGAGAAGTTTATGAAACCTATCAAGAAGATCCTGAAATTCTTAATCAACTCCTAAAAGGAGTGCATGTCAATGAACCATTAACAGCTGTAGAGATGGCTCCAACTATACTTGCTTTTAGTAAACTAGCTGAGTTTAAAACGAGTGAAAAACACATTATCGATACAATACTGGATTATGTACCAAATCAAACGGCTGAGTCAGTATCTTTACAACTCACAAATAAATTGCTGATAAATGAATTAGATCGAGACTTCGATAAAGAACATAGTTTTTACGACGTAGTTATGAATTTAGTCGAGGACTTGTGCATATATGACGCTTATCTTTCAGCTGCACAGGTAAAAAAAGAGGGTGAAAGATTAAAAAAACAAAAGCAGGAGAAACAACAAAAGCTGATAGAAACTAATAAAATATTAGTGGATAAAAATGTAATAACTTCGCATCCCAACTTTAACAGTTTTATTAGTGGGAAAGGTTTGAATTTTAATAGCGCTATATTTAAATTCCCAAAAAGGGGAAAGGCTAAAGGAGAGCTATCAATCACTTTAGCAAGCCATAATGAAGAGCCTATATTCATTACCAAAATGACGGTTTTAGATAACTATACAAAAGAAACATCTGCTCTTAGACTATTTAACAGTCGCCTAAGTATAGATGGTAAAGCCAAGAAACAACGTCTGTTCAAAATGCAACATACCGACTTTACAACACAAAAGCTTATTGAAACCGGCTTACACAATGCTGAGGACTTTAGTGACATTAAACCTTTCTGGGCATTGCTACCAAAAATATCAACTAGTTACCCAGCTTCTGATGGGGTAGAGATTTATTTTGAATATTTAACTCTTTCAGAGATTAATTTGAAAAACATAGAAAACATACAAGAAGTACATTATGGGATAGACGGTCGATTTAAAGATGTGTACTGGTAGTGTTTACTCAGAAAACCTCAATAGCAACCAAAATGAAAACTGAAAACCTGAAGACATTTAGAATTCTGTGTCAGCCTAAATTACTAAATATATAACACGCCATCTAACTAAGAAGTTAATGGATGAAAGCGAAGTGATAACAGACCAAATCGATTTTGCTAAAACGGATTTGCGTAAGGAAATAAACAAATGGTAGATAAGAAAATTGCGATAAAAACAAATGCAAACCTATCAGATGAAACCATAATAGAAATAGATAACTCCATAGATGACTTGGTTAAAAAATTTAGTAGAAATACCGAGCAAATGAACTTAATGGCGCTAGAAGCAATTTCACTAGCTACATCCGTTAAAGCGCGTAGCAAAGGGCTAGAAGAACAAGGTTTTTTGGGGGGGATTTTAGGAAGCATTACCGGAAAAAATCAAAAAGTTTCAGCTAGGAACATTATTGACTTGGCTGAAACGCAGTATATAGGTCAGCAAACACTTAATAAGCTGGCTGAAAATGACTTAATGACTTACGAAATGGTTGTTACGCTGGGTGATAAAGTTAATCGAGTTATTAGCGACGCGAACACTGTAAAGCAAGATTTCTTAGAACTAAACCAACAATTAGCACTCTTTTTTGAATCAATGCGTAATAACCTAGAGGCTCGCTTTGGCGCTCTTGAAAAGACAGTAGCGTTACTACATTGGAAAGAAATAATCGAGTTTCAACCAGTATACAAGGACAAACCTTACCCTGAACTAACTCGTCCCGAAAAAATAATTTGTTTAGCAAGTGATTTTTTTACATTAACAGCTCAAAAATGGAAGCCCAAAGATTTACCATTTTTAAAGTCAGTAATTGTAGCCATTGGTAATCATCCTACTGAAAAAGTAACACTAAAAGAGGTTTTCTCCGCATACCAAGAGGATCCAGGCCTGTTATGTAAACTTTTAGGAAGCAAAGAGAAAATAGAGCCATTAGATACTTTAGAAATTTCACCGACTTTATTAACTTTTAAGAGGTTGGATGATTTTAAAGGAAGTGATAAGCACGTTGTCGATACAGTTTTAGAGATTACAGATGGTCATACGGTAGATTCTATATCATTAGAGCTTGTAAACAGGTTTTTAATAAACGAGTTGGGACAAGACGTTAACAAAGAATGTGATTTTTATGATGTTGTAATGAATTTTATTGAAGATTTAATGTGTTATCGGAACTTACAGAGTTTTTATAGAAGTTCTTATGAAGTAGAAATTTTAGATAAACTTTACAAAGTAAAAGACCAAAAACAGTTCGATAAAGTTATAACGAGCAAAGAAAAAGGTAAAGTTTTACTAGATGGGGATGAGTTCACTCTTGACCTTAATTTTCCGATAAATATGGAAATCTCAGAGCTGCGTGGAGTTGGAAGAACAAAGCTGCATTTAGTTGGGAGTCCCAGTGAAAGCATCATATACCATGACGATACTGAAAAAGTAGTTCGTAGAGAAGCCATGCCTGAACTATTTCTGAAATTCAACAACCTGTTTTTAACAGCAAGTGAACCCACAGACTTATTATTTCTTAATAATGACTTTTTCGAAATGTTCAAAGGGGATGATCTAGAGATTGACGAAACAATAATCACTGTTATATGTCAAAAAGAGCGTTACACTGCTGAGGCTAAACGACTAAAAAAAGAGTTATCCGATAAAACAAAACGAGAGCAAAAAGCTCTGAATGAAATAAAGAGCTGGTTGGCAGAGTAGTAGATTTTATTTGACTACTAAAATAATAAGCTATTTAATTCTGCAAAATTATTAATGCGCTTGGTTATATAGCTTCTCTTTGTTATTAGTAAGAATTTTTGGAGGCAACGATGGCATTTCAACATAAGAATCAATCCAATATAGTTTGTCAAAAATGTCATTACATTTTAACCAAAGCTGAAGGACTAGAGCTAAAATTTAAACCTGTAAATGAGAGGGTATGCCCTAAATGTGGTTCGAAAAAGTTTACAGGCGTATTATTTTAGCAAGTACATAATATACATAGGCGCGGCAACTAGGATTGTGATTCCGGTTGTCGTGGGTTCAAGTCCCATCAGTCGCCCCATCCCTTACTAAAAAACTTCTTTTATAAATCTAGTATTTTCAATCGACTGTATTAATCAATACAAAATAATTGCGTCTGAATTTCAGTAGGAAAGACTGGTTTAAAGTTGCCGTCCGGTTCATTTACTGTGAGTGGCTAGGAATTGATAGATAGGGTTTGATCTGCTTTAAAACCACTAGGTACGCATAAAGTACGATATATTTTAATTTGATGGGAAGAAGTGTAAGAACTAGTTTTCCTGTCCTTGCACTGTCTCATTTAGCTCTGCGACCTCGGCGTCTCAGTCTTAATAGCTGTTATAGCTCTAATATTTCAAGGCTTAAAATATATATACTCTTCAGAAGGTGTTGCTGAAAAAGTGTCTAAAACTCCTTTTGCTTTCTTAAACGATTATTTTGCTAACCCTGATAAACTTATACCGGTTTTTGTTTCTTTGTTTTTCATTGTTATTCTTTCTCTAACAGTAAAAGAAGTTATAAATCCGCTAAGTCCGGTTCGCAGAGCATATAGCGTGATGTTCAATATGCTTACTAAAGCTATTTATATTAATCTAACACGAATAGCTTTAATCGTTATGATGGCGCTACTAACGTATTCACTTGGAGTTACACTAACCATATTTTGATTTTCATTTAGTCGGTTCTTATGTCTTGAGCTGGCTAAAATTATTGCTAACTTGATTGTGATTCCGGTTGTCAGAAGTTCAAGTCCCATCAATCGCCTCATCCATTATCTTAAATACTAGGGCGTGTTGATCTTTCGTGAGTATTTTTTAAACAGTATGGTAAATAGTTATGATTTGCTTCGCCAAAAGTAAAACCATAACCAATACCATGCCAAGAACAATACTAACTGATATTCGCTGGGAGCTGCTACTCCAAATTATGAAAAGTACAGGTCGTATTTACAACAAAACTGAACATCGAATGACATTTGAAGGAATACTTTATCGAATGAGAACTGGTATTCCTTGGCGAGACCTACCCTCTGAGTTCGGAGAGTGGAGTACCGTTTACAGACGATTTAATCTTTGGTCAAAGAAAGGGCTTTTAGATAATCTTTTTAAAAGCTTAGCTAGCATGGCTGATTTTGAATGGGTCTTTCTTGATGGCTCTATAGTTCGAGCACATCAGCATAGTACAGGTTCTGCTACTGAAAGCTCAGAGCAAATAGGAAAAAGTCATGGGGGCAACTCAACCAAAATTCACTTAGCGGTGGCCTGCCGATTTGCTTTGATTTATCAGAAGGGCAGCGCCACGATATCGTGCATGCCGAAAGCTTAGTTGAGCAACTCGATGAAGTTAATACCATCGTTTGCGATAAAGGATATGACAGCGAACCTTTCCGTACTTTTGTTAAGGAACGTGGCGGAGAAACGGTAATTGCGAAACGCAATTACGGGCAAGATATAAACAAAGACAGTATGGATTGGTGTCTATACAAGTATCGCCACTTGGTCGAAAATGCCTTTGGGAGAATCAAGCATTATCGAGCTATTTCAAATAGATATTAGAAAGGAACTATGCTACGATGTTTTCGCTGGCATTCATGTTAATGTGGCTATCGATGTATTGTTGAATACGAAATGTACAGCAAAGATCAACACGCCCTAAAAACTCTCAAAATAAGTCAATTTTTTTAAAGGATCTAAAATGAATTGCAAACAAAGTTATCACTATACGCTTTTATCGTTTTTTTCGGTTAGTTTTATTTTTCGAGAGGCTAAATAGTTATGATATCGATTGGTAGTTCAATTCTTACAACGCTCGTATTTTTAGTGATAACAGTTGTGCCTCTGTATTTGTTTATTATGCATATAATACGGTCAAATATTCGCTATTACTTTGAACAAAAAAAGAAATTTGATAGTGAGAAAAAATAAAGCTGTGTGCCAATAGCTTTATTTTACAAGACTGTTTTAATATTACTAAACATATTACATCCCTTCCTCCACATTAGAATATAGCGAAACGCAGGTGTTAGGCTTAATATGCCTAGTAGGTAAGTAAGATAATAAACACGTTTTGCTTCGCTATATCTATCAGGGTAAAAAGCGCAGTGTGGCGCAAGTTTAACGATATTAATGCAGCTACTGGTCTACGGTAGTTTAAAGGCACCTGCTTATGCTATTCGAAGTTGGGTGCTAAAACTCGACCAACTCAATACAAAAGGCTATCTGTTAACGGATATAATTCTCATTTGAGCTTAAGATGCCTTTATCAACCTAATTGTTGATTTTAATCTATAATAACCTCCTAATCAGTAATGCTTTTATAATGAAAACTGCCTATAATTGCGCTTACCTAAAATAGACACTGAAAGGAACCCAAAATGGATACCGTTTTAGATTGGTTAAACAACAATTCACATGTTTTGATGCACTATGGTTTACAAGCCATTTTCGCTGTCATTATATTCATCGTCGGTCTTCGCGTTGCGAAACTGTGCGAAAAACTGACTAAAAAAGCGATAGCTAAGAAAAACGTTGATAAGGCTGTTGGTTCATTTGTTGCCAGCATCGTATATGCGCTTGTATTTGCCGCTACCGTATTAATGGCCTTGTCTCAAGTCGGTGTTGAAACCACTTCGTTTATTGCTATTTTAGGTGCTGCTGGTCTTGCTATTGGTTTAGCGCTACAAGGGTCATTATCAAATTTTGCTTCAGGCGTACTTATTATTATTCTGCGTCCGTTTAAGTCGGGCGATTATATTGAAGCCGCAGGGCAATCAGGTAGTGTGTCAAAAATCGAGATTTTTTCAACCGAGCTACACACGCCAGATAACAAAGTCGTTATTATTCCTAACTCATCGATCATGAGTGGTGCAATTATTAATTACTCACGTGAAAAAACACGCCGTGTTGATTTGACGGTCGGTGTGAGTTATGACGCATGTCTAAAACAAACTCGCAAAGTGCTTGAAGATGTTGTAAACGCTAACGATAAAATACTTAAAGACCCTGAACATACCATTGCTGTTGCGGCACTTGCTGATTCAAGTGTGAACTTTGTAGTGCGCACTTGGGTTAACACTGAAGATTATTGGGATGTGTTCTTTGCGTTACAAGAGAACGTTAAAAACGCATTAGATGACGCTGGTATTGGTATTCCTTACCCGCAAATGGACGTTCATATTCAAAAACAAGATTAATTCGATTGGGTTTAATTAAATGAAAAAGTTATATATTGCTTGTGCTGTCGCACTGTGTTTTAACTCGGTTGCGCATGCCGACGAAGATAAAACATGGGATATCAGCAGTGAGCTCGGTGCCATTATTACTAGCGGTAATACAGAAACAACTACCTTTAAAGGCGGTATTAAAGCTAAGCATGATATTGGTAATTGGACCAATGAATATAAGTTAAACGGTCTTTATAAAGAAGATGAAGTAACTGATTCAGACGGTGTCAAATCAACACAGCGTACCAATGAAAAGTACTCGGCGTTTGCCCAAGCTAATTACAATATTGAGCAAAAGCACTCGCACTTTTTTATGGCTCTATCGCATGACAGTGATTACTTTGGTGCCTATCGCCATGAAACAGTTGCGTCGCTCGGTTATGGTTTACGTGTTATTGATAAAGAAGATATGACCCTTAGTTTTGATGTGGGTCCTGGTTATAAGTACTTTGAGTTTGCAAAAAACAATACTGAATTTTTTGACGATGGTACACCTAAGGCGGGTGAAACAGATAGCGAGTGGGTTGCTGTTGGTAAAGCTGATTTTAGCTGGGACATAACAGAATATGCTAAATTTACGCAGTCGTTAAAGCTAGAATCAGGTCGCTCGAATACTAAAACCGTATCAGAAACCGCATTGTTAACTAAAATTAATGGCTCGATGCAAATGAAGGTTGGCTTTAATGTGATCAATAACAGTGATGTTGATCCAGGTAAAGAGAAAACAGATACTGAAACCGCGTTGACGTTAGTTTATAGTTTTTAAACTGAAAAAGTCTGTTAGTAAAAAAAGCCGTAATTTGCGGCTTTTTTTATCTGATTCTTTACATTAAATTTTTGCTGTCGCTTTATGATTATCCATTTTTTGCTTTGACGAGAGTTTCCGCAAATTGGGTTGCTAGTTTATCACGTGAAAAACGCTCGTAACTGAGTGATTTACATGCTGCCACGGCGTCATTATATTGCTTGTCATCATGCAAAAAGTGAGTGAGGCGTTTAAGGCTTTTCACGTAGTCATCGTCAAGTACTAAGCCGCACCCAGATTGTTCAATAAACTCTTTTTGCCAGCCTTGATGATTAATGGCAATCGGTGTTTGTGCAGCGAGAGCGTCAAACACTTTGTTTGCTGAATTGTCCCAAAATGCTTTTACTGGACCGACTAGGCTTAAACATAAATCAGCTGCACTAAGAAGGTTTGTTAATTCAACTTTTGCTATCGGCTCTAAAATATGCAGGTTCTTATCGAGTACTCCACGTTCTTTTGCAAGGTCAACTACTTGCTGTTTGCAATTACCGGTTCCGATTGCAACAAAGCAAATTGGTGAATCCTGCTGCTTTGCTATTTCAGCGAGTTCGACTAAATAGTCTACGCGATTAACTAAACCAAACGTACCGGCATATACTACGAGTTTACGCTTACCAACAAAACTAAGGTGTGTCTTTTTAAAGTTCTCACCATGTGAAGCGTCAATATCAAACAGTGCCGTGTCGCATGAATTTGGAATGACCGTGATTTTTTCGTTTGAAATATCGCATTCCTTTACGCCTCGTGCCATGCCCGTCGAGAGCGCAATAATTTGATCTGCTTGACGATACGTATACTTTTCAAACAACTTTAGCAATTTGATTGCTAGCTTATTGTTTATTATGCCCATAGCAATTGGTACATCTGGCCATAAATCACGAACTTCAAACACAAATGGCACTTTTTTCACTTTTTTGTATATGAGAGCTGGAATTGCAATTGTTAACGGTGTGCTCGTAGCAAAGAGCACATCACCTTGGTGGCGAAGTGCTTGTCGTGTTGATACAAGTGAAAAAGCGATAAATTTATAGATTCGCTTAAGAAAACCATCATTGTTTGAATAAGGAAGGTGGTAAATATGCACATCAATGCCGTCAATGTTTATACGGTTCCATCCTTTCGAAAACGCGTATTGCCCCTGTAAAAAAGCACTAGTTGTGATCATTGTCACACTATGACCTTGTTGAACTAAGCGTTTAGCCATTTCGTAGGAACGAGTGCCGCCGTTGCTCTTTGGGGTTGCGAAATATTGATGTAAATAAACGATTTTCATGTTTTGTAAACTCCATATGCGCGGCGGATTATACCTGATTAGATTTGGTATTGCGTACTTATTAATAGATGAAGTTAAGAGTTTTTTTTTAATAGGGGTTTTGCTATTATCTAGCGTCTTTGTATTTGCGCTATCAAATACCTTGCAACGATGTGGCAATATGTAATTTTGAAGCGTTATTTTGGTTATCGGATTGACACTGTAATGAGAAATATTGCTGTAATTGGTTTAGGGTATGTTGGCTTACCGTTAGCGGTTGAGCTAAGTAAAAAGAATAATGTAATTGGCTTTGATATTAATGAGCATCGTGTTGGCGAATTGGCAAGTGGTGTTGATTCAACGCTTGAGGTCAGTGCGGCGGAGCTTGCTGAGGCCCAATCGCTCTCATTTAGCTCATCATTAGATGCTATTGCTGAAGCGAATGTATATATCATCACTGTGCCTACCCCCGTTGATGGTAATAAGAACCCTGATTTAACACCGCTAATAAAAGCGAGTCAGATGATCGGTAAAGTGATTCGTAAAGATGATATTGTAATTTATGAATCAACTGTTTACCCAGGCGCTACAGAAGAAGTATGTATACCTGAAGTTGAAAAAGAGTCAGGTTTAACATTCAATACCGACTTTTTTGCTGGGTATTCACCGGAGCGAATTAACCCGGGTGATAAAGTAAATAGGTTGCCAACGATTAAAAAGGTGACGTCAGGTAGTACCCCTGAAATAGCGCAATATATCGACACTATGTATGGTGAAATAATCACAGCGGGTACTCATTTAGCTTCATCAATTAAAGTTGCTGAGGCTTCTAAGGTAATTGAAAACACGCAGCGCGATTTAAATATTGCGTTAATAAATGAACTAGCAATTATTTTTAATGCTCTAAACATCGATACTCATGAGGTTTTAGAGGCCGCGGCAACTAAGTGGAACTTTTTACACTTTAAACCTGGTTTAGTTGGTGGGCACTGTATTGGTGTTGATCCATATTATTTAACATTCAAAGCACAATCTCTAGGCTATGTTCCTGATGTTATCTTGTCTGGCCGACGCATTAACGACGGCATGGGCAGCTTTGTAGCTAACCGACTCGTAAAAAATATGTTGCGCAAGAATATGAACCCAACAAGTTCAAGAATTTTACTTTTAGGTTTTACTTTTAAAGAAGACTGTCCTGATATCCGAAATACGCGTGTTGTCGACATCATTACGGAATTAAAGAAAGAATATAATATTGATGTTGATGTATTCGACCCTGTTGCGGATGCAAGTGAAATTGCTGATGAGTATGGGTTTGAGCCTTGTAAAGAATTGCCGACTGAACAATATGATGCGGTTATGGTATGTGTTGGTCATAAAGAGTTTATCGCCAACGAGTCGCAGCTGGTTAAGAATTTAATTCATGACAATTCAGTGGTCTTTGATGTTAAAGGTGTGTTACCGCAAGAAATAATTACCGAAAGGCTGTAACTAGGTACTTGGTTTAGAGAGTTAATTTAAAACAAAAATATGCGAAGGCATATTTTTGTCGTTTAATACATTAGGAGTTTTTCGTGAAGTTAGCCTTAAGGTCAATTTTAATTGTATTCACATTATTTAGTGCGATATCGTGGGCAGTCACACCACAGCAAATGAGTGCCTTTAAAAGTTTGCCAAAAGCACAACAATTAGCGCTGGCTAAACGTATGGGGGTTGATTTAAATTCGATCTCTGGTGAATCAAGCTCGAATGTTGGCGACGAGATTGATTATAGCTCTCAAATAAAGAATCAAGACTTAGTCGACGGTGAAATTAGCGACCTTGACGACAAGTTTGAACCGCAAGTCGAATCCTTGGGTATTTTTGGTTCAGAAATTTTTAATAACCCAGAAAGTGTTCTTTTATCAAAAAATTTGTCGTCAATACCGAGCGATTATATATTATCTATCGGTGATGTACTGTCAGTTTCTCTATTTGGAAAAGAATCAGATACGTTTGAAGTGACTATAAATAGTAATGGTCAAGTGCTTTTGCAAGGTATCTCTCCGGTTCCAGTATTAGGCTTATCTTTTAACGAAGCGTCAAAACTTATTTCGGAGAAAATTGCGCTTCATAAGATTGGTACAGATGTCAGTGTATCTATGAGTAGTGTGCAGCCTGTCAATATTTTTGTTGCGGGCGAAGTTAACCATCCAGGCACGTTTGTGCTTCCACCTTTTTCAAACGTTACCAGCGCGTTATCGTTTGCTGGCGGTGTGACGGAAATCGCTTCTTTAAGAAATGTGCAAGTAAAACGTAATAACGAAACCGTGAAGACTTTTGATCTTTACGACCTTTTATTAAAAGGCGATCGTTCAAGTGATATTACTCTGAAAAGTGGTGACGTTGTTTTTATACCTGCTAGCGACAGTATTGTCTCGATTTTCGGTGCCGTTAAACGTCCCGCTAAGTATGAAATTCTTTCAAATGAGAGTTTATCTGATGCGATTAAATATGCTGGCGGATTTTCTGCAGATGCTTTTAAAAAGCAAATAAGATTATTGCGCAGTAGTGGCGCAGCAACAAAGTCTTTTAAAGACATTGCAGCCACCCAATTTGATTCATTTTCTCTTACCGATGGTGATCAACTTTATATTGATGCCAAAACTAGTTCAATCTCCAATAGTGTGACACTGCTTGGCGCAGTATCGCGTCCTGGGGTTTATGAATGGACCGAATCATCGACGCTTATGAGTTTGATTGGGGATCCTAAAAGTTCCCTTCTTCCGATAGCTGATTTTGATTACGGATTAATAGTGAGAGACGTGGATTTTAATCAATCGATTGAATTGATTCAATTTTCTCCTAATGAAAGCTATAAAGCGAGTCGTCAAATAAAGTTGTTGCCAAATGACAAAATCGTGATATTTAGTCGTTTTGAGCTAGAAAAAGATGAAAGAAACTTATTGAAAACATATGCTGTTTCTGAAACACAGTTTAAGCTTAATCAAAATGTATATGAATGGGGCAAATACAAACAACGTTCATTTAATGAGTTTATAGCGTCAGTAGAAGTAAACTCGGATGGTGTTGCTATATCCAAAAAGGACAACGATTTAGAGTTTGATACAGAACTATCGAGTGAACGCCCAATTTATAATAAAGAATTGTTTGAGGCTTTAGAGGCGAAAGCAACAGAGTTACCAGAGCTTGCGTTTTTCAGTCGTTCAGCTATGTTGCCGAAAATTTTAAAACGCCTTGAAACACAATCTATAAATGGTCAAGCTGCCCAAATTGCTGAAATCTCAGGTAAGGTAAAATATCCTGGTTTATATCCAATTGCTAAAGGGGCTAGGTTAACTGACTTGATTGCGGCAGCTGGCGGCCTGATTGAAGGGGCATATCTAGAACAAGCGGAGCTATCGCGACTTAAATATAACGAGTCTATGTCGGTCAATAATATAACGATCGATTTATCTGCCGCAATGGCTGGCGATATGGATAAAAATTTAGCATTGGTTGGTAGAGATTACGTTAATATTTTCCAAATCCCAGATTGGCACGACAACTTAACTGTTGAATTAAAAGGGGAAGTTTTACTGCCTGGCAAGTATACAATCCGTAAAGGCGAGTCCCTCAAAAGCGTTATTCAAAGGGCTGGCGGCTTTGGTGATTTTGCTGACCTAAACGCGATGGTCTTTACGCGTAAATCTTTACGTCTTCAAGAGAAAATTCAATTAGATCAATTAGCAGACTCATTAAAGAAAGAATTAATTACAAATAACCTTAATTCGCAAAATAGTGTTTTGGGTAGTAGTACAGCTGGTTTAGATAATTTGATTGGAAAGTTGTCAGACACGAAACCGGTCGGTCGACTAGTCGTTGACTTAGATCGTGTTATGAACGACGAAATAAATTTAATTCTAGAAGATGAAGACACCATACATATCCCTTCAAAAAAACAATCGCTTAATGTTATTGGTGAAGTTTTTGTTTCAACGTCACATCTGTACGATAAAAAGCTCAGCGTGGAAGATTACATCTCGCTAAGTGGTGGAATGAAAGATAAAGCAGCGTCAGATAAGATTTTCATTGTAAAAGCGAGTGGCCAAGTTTTTATCCCTAATAGAAAAAGTTGGTTTGCAGTTAACGAGTCTAATTTAGAGTTAGCGCCTGGGGATACAATTGTTGTGCCGTTAGATAGTCAATACACAGATAACTTAACACTTTGGACTCAAGCAACTCAAATTGTTTATCAATTGGGTGTTGCGGTAGCAGCGATAGGTTCACTGTAATGGTGGATGGATTGAGTGTAGTGCACATCTCGACTGTGCACCCTGTTTTTGATAACCGTATTTTTTATAAAGAGTGCTCATCTCTTGCTGAGAATGGTTGGCAAGTGACCTTGGTAGCTACGTCAAAAGAGGATTTTGTAAAAAATGGTGTCAAGGTCAGAGGATTACGAGAACAAACAGGTCTAATTGGTCGATTCAAAAAGATTTGGCAAGCATATAAAATTGCGCGTAGCTGCGATGCGAATATTATTCACCTTCATGACCCTGAGCTATTACTTATAAAACCCTTGTTGAGGTTGAGTGGTAAGCTTGTTGTTTATGATGCGCATGAGCACTTTTCTCAGCAAATATTGATAAAAAACTGGCTGCCAGCAATTATTCGAAAGCCGCTTAGTTTTGCTATGGCTATGTATGAGAGAATGTTTATCGGGCGCGGTCCAGTGGTCTTTGCTGAGGATGATTATATTCATGCTTATCCCTATGTAAATAAGTATAAGGTGGCTTTAAACCTGCCTGATTTGCAAAAAATTACAAATATTGACGAGTCAAAATATAAAGATTTTACGGCAGTCGGATATTTGGGGGGAGTGACTGAAGCGCGCGGATGTTTAAAAGTACTTGAAGCGCTTGTGGAAATAAAAAAACAATCAAAAGAGCCAATCGGCTATGTTTGTATTGGTCGATTCGAGTCAAAGCCTTTACAAGACAAAATGGAGCAGTTAGGTGCTAAGTTAGATTTCTATTTTGCACCTGGGTTTATGCCGTTTGAAGACGGGATTAAGTATATAGCGCGTTGTCATATAGGCATGGCACTTCTTGATCGAACGCCAAACTATGTTGCTTCCTATCCGACGAAAATCTTTGAATATATGGCTTTAGGTATCCCTTTCATCGTCTCGGATTTCCCGATAAATGAAGCCATTGTGAATGAAAATAATTGTGGTATTGCAGTCGACCCAGACGATAAAGATGCATTAATGGAATCTCTCAATTTATTATTAAATTCGGATGATGTTCGCCAGCGATTTGGTGAGTCAGGTAAATTGAATAGCGGTAAATATGAGTGGAATAAGCAACTAGAACATATCATTGATGGTTATCATCAATGGCAAAAAAGCTAGTGTATTGTGTTTAGATTATTGCTCAATAAAATGTAGGAAAAGTAGTGAATAATGAAATCAAGTTGTTAGATTTGCTTGCATATTTGTGGTCAAGAAAATGGCAAATAATATTGGTATCAGGTGGTGCTGCGGCGTTATTTGTAATCTATCTTTTATTTTTACCAAATAAATATACGTCAACAACGGCCTTTCTTGCAGTAAATAAAGAAAGTGAAGGAGGATTGGCGAGCTTAGCGTCGAGTTTTGGCGGCGTCGCGTCTCTTGCAGGAATAAACTTGGGTGGTGGTGACAGTGCAGTCGTCGAGGCTGAGTTTATGCTTACTTCTAATAGCTTTTTGATTGATGTTGTGAATAAGTATGGCTTTTTACCACAAGTTGTTGCTGCGGAGCGTTATAGTTTCGATACGAATGAGATTTCATATAATCTAGACGATTATGATCCGGTTGCAAAAAAGTGGTTATTTGATGATTTGCGTTATAGTCATCGTACGAAAGGACCAAGTGAATGGTACATTGCAACTAAACTAAATGAAATGATCTCCTTATCAAAGGATGATTTAACTGGGTTGCTAAAATTAAGGGTTGAACATGTATCTCCTGGATTTGCACAAGAATTCTCGGTTTTATTGATTAGTGAGTTGAATGAGCTCATGCGAAAAAGAGAAGCTGAGCGAATTGACAATAGATTGACATTTTTACATAACCAGTTAGACACTAGTAAAAATGTTGAAGTGAATACAGCTATTTATTCTTTAATCGAGCAACAAATTAAAAAGAAAATGCTCTCAGATACGAGTGATGATTTTGCGTTTCGTATTATAGAAAAAGCCAACTACCCAGAAAAGAAGTCATCACCTCTTAGGGCTATTTTATTGGTTGTTTTTTCTATAGTTATGTTTATCGGCGTGTTGTTTCTTTATATGCTTTTATTTGCCTATCAACAACATAAGCAACGTGAGTCATAATACGTGCGAGACTTTTCGGTAGCACTGCTTTTGATGAGTGGGATCTTAAAGGCGCAGTTTATAATTCTTGCGCCTTGGGTTCCCGACTTAACTTTGATAGCTTTGGGGCTTTTTTTATTATCGATTCTTAAATCAAGCAACCATTTTACTCGCGTTCATTTTAGTGTTTTTCAAATTACAGCACTGACGGTTTTTATCTTCTTCTGTCTCTCTATTATTTTTAGTGCGTTATATTCTCCGAGTGAGTTTGCATTAACGAAAATCAGGAAGTTCATATTAGTTATTTTCATATTTTTAATTGGATTTTTTGGCAAAGAAATTAATTTAAAAGTTCTGACCAAATATTATGTCGCTCTGACAGTCTTTTCGAGTTGTATGTTTTTGTATATCTTCCCGAAGCTACGGTTGGGGTTACTTGGTGAAGAAGCTGAGTTTTACAAAGGTTCATATTTAAACTTCGGAGATTCGTGTGCTATCTCATTAATCCTTATGTTTTTGATGATCAAGCGCCGCAACCCAATATTTTACTTGTCAGCTATTCTACTTTTTTTCGCGCTCGTCTTATCTGGAGCAAGAGCACCGCTTCTGTTACTTGTAATGTTAGGTTCTCTGGCCATGAGTCTAAATGTTATATCCGCTCTAATACAAAATAAGGGAATCAATGCGTTTAAGTTTGTCGCGTTGATTTTTGCTAGTAGCATCTTTTTTGTCTCTACTGTCGTGACGTTTAATCCTGCTAAATATCAAAATACAGAGATAGTTAAAACATTAACGTTAAGTATCGAGCGCTTTTCGTTATTACTTAAAGATGATAAAGGGTCTTCTGTTAATGTGCGGCTCACACTTATAAATGGTGCTGTCGATATTATCGAAAGTGAGCCATTTACGGGGGTAGGACTTGCCGCATATAGTAAAGTAGCGCTGAAAGAGGACAGTTTAAAATATCCACATAACTTGTTTTTGGAGGTCTGGGCTGAGAGCGGGATAATCGCCCTAGTATTAATTGTAGCGCTTATTGCCTTAGTGTTTTATGCAGTGACTGTACTGAGGTTTGAACCAGCACTTGTATTGTTGATAAGTTACTGTGTTCTTAACTCCTTAAAATCCCAGTCATATTCAGATAATCGAGTCATGTTCTTTTGGTTCGGCTTAGCAATAGCACTTAGCGCATATTCTAAGGTAACAAAAAGTCACAGGCAGAAATTGACTGGGCGCGAGATAGCTAAGGCGTAATTAATGAATTTAACAAATTACGTAAAAAGTTTTATAACGTTGCTAAAAGGGAACATGCTTGCGCATATTATTACCTTGGCGATGTTGCCCATCATATCGCGTTTGTATACCCAAGAATCTTTTGGCTATTTGGCTGTACTGCTTAGTCTAAGTGGTGTTTTAGCTTCGATTATTATGCTTAGGCTTGAACTGTCAGTGTTTAATACTGACAATGCTGAAGAACTATCACATGCATTTATTGCAGCATTAAAAATTGGTATTTGTTTTTTTATCGTATTGCAAATAGCTGCGTTTTCTTTCGGTTCCTACGGCGCTCGTTTGTTAGAAGTTCCAAGCGAAGTCATTTATTTTGTTCCTTCGGCAGCTTTTTTGTTAGCGCTTTTTAATTTGCTTAGCAATATTAGTGTAATACAAGAGCGTTACAAACTTGTTGCGAAGGTTAAAGTGATCCGCAGTGTCGCGTTAGCTGGCATTCAAGTCATTGTTTGTTCATGGTCAAAAGGGCTCGTGTTTGCAGAAGTGATTAGCCGGCTCTTTGGCATGCTACAGTTAGGTAAAAGTTTTTTTCTTCAAACGAAAAAATATAGGCAAAGTTTTGTGCTCATCAAGACAGTGCAAAAGTTTAAAAACTTTCTTAAGTTCTCTGTTTTATCGGGTGGCGTAAATACATTATCAATGCAATTACCGAGTTTGTTTATTGCTTATCACTTTGGCGCAGTAGCAGCTGGTGTTTATTTAATGACAAACCGTATTATTGCGATTCCTCTGGCGTTGGCTGGTCAATCAATGTCTCAGGTTTTTTCGAGTAAATTAAAAGGCGTAACGGAACAACATCAACGCCTTTTATTTATGAATCAAGTCGTCGGTAAAGGCTTACTTATTTCCATTGCTTTGTTCACCTTTATAGTGGTCAGCGCCCCTTTATTAATTCCTATTGTATTAGGTAAAAGTTGGCAGCCAGTAAGTGACTTTTTACTTTATTTAGCACCTATGTTTTGCGCTCAATTAGCTGTTTTTCCTATTAATAATGTTTTAAATATGCTCAATAAGCAAAAAGTATTGCTGGCCTGGGACATCGCGCGAATATCTTGTCTATTGCTATGTTGCTTTATTTCTATATATTACTCATGGTCCATTGATACTTTTTTAGTTTGCTACAGTGGAGTTATGCTTGCTTTTTATGCTTTTTTATATCTAATAACACGACGGGAATTGATTAATGCGAGTTAGTTTTATTGGTGCTCTAGTACTTATTTTGGGCGGCTGTTCAAGCGATACAGAAAAAAAGCTCCATAATGACCATTTTTTAGCACTATGGGAAAGTAATATTTCATACGCGACGTCAGAGCCATTGTGGTTGTCACATTCTGCATATGATGCTTCAACAAGTTTAATGCTACCAATGCATTACGCGTTTAAATACCCAGAACGTTTTAAAGAAGACCCGCGAATTCAGTTTAAAACTTTGATCGAAGACAGTGCTGTATATGTCGATTTTACGACGTTCAACGGAACCGTTACAAAAGCGCAATACATTTACTTTATGTCTCAATATTTAAAGCTTGCCGCGCAACAAGGTGACTTTAATTGGCAAGTAATTGAGCAGTTACAAGCTGAACTATTAGAAGCTTGGTTGTATGAAGATGCTTTTCATTGGGATAAGTCTCTCGAGCTGGAGGGTGTTAGAGGACGTTTGTTGTGGAATTTGTCAGGACCCGAAACGCGATTCAGTTTTTATCGCGCTGTCATAGATCAAGATTGGTTTACTTTATCAGCTTTGAATGATTTGGCTTATATCTATCAACTTGCAAATCTTCCAATACCTTTTGACAATACTGAGCTTCAAGAGATTTCTAAATTAATCTTGAGTCAGTTTGGAGAGTTTGATGGACAAGCTTGGTATTTTCAACGTGGTACGTGGCACGACCATCGAGACTATGCATACGTTGGTCACGCAGAAATTGTTGATGACATGGAGCCAAAGCCTATTGCCAATATAGGTATTGATTCTAGTCACCAACATCGAATGCCGCTGTGGTTAAAGTCGTTTGCTGATAACAATTTGCTTGAAGCTGACTTTTACCAAACGTTAATGACGGGCTTTCGTTATGCTTATGAAAATAATGCGTTGGTGTCGATTGACTCTGAACAAGAATACTTACTTCTTCAAAATAACTTTATAACCGGAGAAAATGGCGTTTATCGCTACAATTATGTGACTCAAGGCGAAGGTAATGGATATGAGGCATATCAATTGTCAGGGACATTATATAGTGGTTATTACGCTTTTATGGACTCAAGCAAGTATCAAATCGCGATGGGAAAAATGTCCCAGCAATATCCTTTGTCAGAAAAAGCATTATCTTATTACTTAGGTCCCGGGACTAGTAGAGAGCAGCACCCATTATTTATCCCTTACAACTATTTTAATAACGGGTTTGCTGAGCTATTTAGTCGGGTTGCATTGTGTTATGATGCTGAGTTAAATGAATGTGATTTGTTATAGTATTTAGAGATAGTATATGTTGAATACCCCTTTCAGCCCGTGGCCTAGTTTTTCACAAGAAGAAGCTGAAGCGGTCAAGAATGTTTTATTGACGAATAAAGTTAATTATTGGACTGGCACTGAATGCCGTGAATTCGAAAAAGAGTTCGCTGCCTTTTCAGATTGCGAGTATGCCATTGCCGTTAGTAACGGTACTACAGCACTTGAACTTGCTTTAAAAGCTATTGGTATTAAACCAGGCGATGAAGTAATCATACCTTCTCGTACATTTTTAGCGACGGCGAGTAGTGTTGTGACTTGGGGCGGCGTACCTGTCTTTGCGGATGTCGCTCTTGATAGCGGCAATATTTCACCATGCGCTATTCGAAGTAAAATAACAGAAAAAACCAAAGCAATTATTGTTGTTCATTTAGCAGGCTGGCCTTGTGACATGGATGAAATTATGACAATTGCACAAGAGTTTGATATTAAAGTAATCGAAGATTGTGCTCAGGCTCATGGCGCGGTGTATAAAGGCAGATCTGTTGGCAGTATTGGCGATGTCGGGTGTTGGTCATTTTGCCAAGATAAAATTATGACGACTGGTGGTGAAGGTGGGATGGTCACTACTAATAATAAGTCTTATTGGCAGACAATGTGGTCGTTTAAAGATCACGGAAAAGACTATGATGCGGTTTATAATACCGAACACCCCCCTGGTTTTAGATGGTTGCATAACAGCTTTGGTAGTAATTATCGTATGACTGAAATGCAAGCAATTATTGGTCGAATTCAGCTGCGAAGAATGCCGTCATGGAAAGAGCAACGCACTGAAAATAGTAAAGCATTGTTGTCGGCACTTAACCAGCATAACTGTATTGAAATTCCTGAATTTCCAAATACAAGTGAACACGCATTTTATAAATTATATGCGTATGTAAAGCCTGAATTGTTAAATTCAGGATGGAGTCGAGACCGCATAGTAGAACAAATCGTCGCGCATGGCGTACCTTGTTATCAAGGTAGTTGCTCTGAAGTGTATCTGGAAAAAGCATTTGATAATACTGATTATCGGCCACAGAAACGATTGGCCAATGCCAAGCAACTTGGTGAAGTTAGTTTGATGTTTCTAGTCCATCCAACCTTAACAGCCACTGAAATTGATAAAACAACACAAGTGATTAATTCAGTGTTAGAGCAAGCGTCTCGTTAGGTGTCAAAATGTTAAAACGACTATTTGATATTTTTGTATCTGCAAGTGTATTGTTGATTCTTGCGCCAATCTTGCTCTTTGTAGCACTCTTAGTTGCAACAAAGTTGGGGCGACCTATTGTCTTTTCTCAAGCTCGCCCTGGGCTTAATGGTAAGGTTTTTACCATGTATAAATTTCGCTCTATGACTGACGAACGAGATGAATCTGGGGAGCTACTTCCTGACAATGTTCGCTTAACCCCGTTTGGGCGCTTTCTCCGTTCGACATCGCTTGATGAATTACCTGAATTGTGGAATATATTGCGCGGGGATATGAGCTTAGTTGGCCCAAGGCCACTGCTTGTTCAATATTTACCTCTATACAATGATGAGCAGAAAAAACGTCATAATGTAAGACCTGGAGTGACAGGCTGGGCCCAGGTTAATGGTCGCAATGCGATTGCGTGGGATGAAAAATTTAAGTTAGATGTTTGGTATGTTGAAAATCAAAGCTTTTTGCTGGATATCAAGATTATCTTTTTAACTGTATTAAGAGTGGTTCAGCGCAAGGATATATCTGCTGAAGGTGAAGCTACAACCAAATATTTCGAAGGTAATAAGTAATAATATGAAACAAACACTGCTTGCCGATTTTTGCACAGTAACAGAGCAAGGCCATCATATATATCAGCACTATATGAATCACGGGAAGGTATTTTTAGATGCGAAAAGGTTGTTTGAAAATAATATTAAAAAGAAACATATCTTAACAAAGCTGGAAACTTTGGGGGATGCAGATATTAATGCCGCATGCCATTCATTAGTTGAGCATATTAGTGCTTGGCAATCACAGTGGAAAGCGCTTGAGTCTTCACTCAACCCACTTGATTCTGATGAATTTGTTTTCATCAGTCAGGTTCCTTACCCTAAGCACTCTGAAACTTTTTTATACGATTTATCGGGGGGGTGAGTAGTAGATGAAAGTATTATTTCTATCCAAGAAAGATGATCAGCATGCCGAAAGGGCTCTGGCATATATTCAAAACTTAGATTGGGAAGTTTTGTCTATTTTTGGTGAGTGGGGAGAAGCGCTTCCTGAAGAGGCGGCTAATTGGGAAGGTGATTTAATTATTTCGTATTTATCACGCTGGATTGTTCCTGAATACTTACTAAATAGAGCAACAAAAGCAGCGATAAACTTTCATCCCGCACCGCCTAATTACCCTGGCATTGGATGTATTAATTTTGCCTTATTTAATGATGAAGGAACTTTTGGTGCGACTTGCCATCATATGAAAGGAAAGGTTGATACAGGGGATATCATAAAGGTAAGTCACTTCCCGGTGTTTGAAAAAGATACAATTGAGTCACTATTAAATAGAACTTATGACTACCAATTAATCTTATTTTATGATGTTGTTAATTATTTCATTGAAAACAACAGATTTGCGAAGTCGACTGAGAAATGGACGAGAGAACCATATACGCGACAAGAATTTAATAAATTATTTGAAATTAAAATTGAGATGAGCAAGGATGAGGTAGAAAAAAGGATTCGTGCAATCAGTTATGGTCCATACCAGCCATGGTTAGAGCTTCATGGCAAAAAATTCTATTTTAACCCAGATTAATACACTACTAAGTGCTCTGTTATTGACGCTTGCTTTTAGTATTGGCTTTATAAATTAAAAACATGTAAGAGGTGAAAAGTGAAAAGAAAATTTGCTAATCGAGGATTTTCACTAGTTGAATTGCTTATTGTAATGATAATTATCGGTTTAATCGCGTCAATCGTAGGCCCTGCGATGTATGGCAAAGTAGATAGCTCAAAAGTTAAAACAGCCCAAGCGCAAATGCAAATGTTGGCGTCAGCAATCGACACATATCGTTTAGATAATGACGAATTCCCAGAAAATTTAGATGGTTTAGTTAAAACGACGGGTCGTTACTGGGATGGTCCCTATTTACCAAAAGATGTGCCTAACGATCCGTGGGATAATCCATATTTTTATCAACGCACAGGGAGCAGCTATACATTGCAAAGTTTAGGACGCGATGGCAAGCAAGGTGGTGAAGACTTGGCGCAGGATATAGTGTACCGATGAAACAATTGTTAAGCATTATTAATGAATTGCGCGGCGAACAAACGAAGGTTACAGATGAAGAGTTTGAGACATATTTAAAAGGTCATCATGTTTCACCTGAAAACGTTATTTGCTCATTATCTGGTGTATCAGAAGAAGAACTCTTACAGCATCTTGCTCGAAAGAGTGGAATTGAATTCATCACATTTGAGCAGGCAGCTAATCTTATTTCTGAGCAACAGTTAAAAGATGCTTATCAACAAGATGTCAATTGGCAATACTTAGCAAAATTAGGCTGGTATCCTCTATCATTCACTGAAGATAAGTTGACAATAGTAACTAATCGGCCATTTGCAGTCGATGCATTGAACTATTTAGCATATGAAAACGTTCAATATACGCTTGCGCTCACTTCTGAATCACTATTACAGCGTGTTGTGACCCTGTATGAACAGACACAAGAGGTTGAAAGTTCCTCAATCGTAGAAGTTGAACGATTGCGTGCAATGGCCTCAGAAGCACCCATTGTCAATCTAGTTAATTCATTAATCAATAGGGCATTAGAAGCAAAATCCTCAGATATGCATATTGAACCTGTTGAACAAGGTGGCCGGGTGCGCGTACGTGTTGATGGCGTATTGCAGAAACTCGATGATATTCCTAAAAACTTATTAATGCCAGTTGTATCTCGGATCAAAATTTTAGCCGATTTAGATATTGCAGAAAAACGTCGACCTCAAGATGGTAAAATCGCGCTACACCATTTAAACATTGATATTCGTGCCTCAGTACTCCCGCTTAATAACGGAGAAAGTGTGGTAATGCGTTTTCTAGAAAAGGGTTCACTGCGCTTTGATATGCAGGAATTAGGTTTTGAGCCAGATACGATCGAGCTGATAAATCAAGATCTGACCCGTACAGCGGGCGTTATTCTAATGACTGGCCCGACGGGCTCGGGTAAGACCACAACATTGTATTCTTTTTTACAGCAACTCAATTCGAGCCATGAAAAAATAATCACATTAGAAGATCCGGTAGAATATGAACTTGAGGGTGTTAATCAAATTCAAGTCAACAGTGATATCGGTTTTGACTTTTCGGCCGGTCTGCGCAGTATAGTTCGACAAGATCCTGACGTTATTATGGTGGGTGAAATTCGTGACGCTGAAACTGCGCGAATAGCGATGCAGTCTTCACTAACCGGTCACTTAGTATTTAGTACTGTACACACTAATGATGCGCCGAGTGCCTATGTGCGTCTTATCGATTTAGGTGTTGATGAATTTTTACTTAATGCGTCTGTAATAGCTATCATCGCTCAGCGTCTGGTGCGTAAATTATGTAGTCATTGCTGCGAAGTTGACGATAACAAAGAACAGTTAATTGCTAAATTGAAGCAAACACACAATGTTGTATTAAATTCAGAATCAACAGTTATCAACCGTGCTGTAGGATGCGATAAATGCAATGGCACGGGTTATAAAGGTCGTCTTGCATTAATTGAGTACTTACCTAATGATGACCATATTAAGGCGCTGAGTAAAAATGCGACATTTACTTTGTCTGCGGAAGACTATATGCGTCAGAAAGGTTTTCGTAACCTGTTTGAAGACGGGATTGTAAAAGTAGCTAAAGGGCTTACTACAATTGAAGAAGTCGTTAGGGTGGCAGGCTAATGAAAACGTTTCAAGTCACATTTGTCGATGTTAATGGTGTAAAGAGTAAAAAAGCATTTACAGCGATTGATGAAGACGATGTATTTAAGCAGCTTGAAGCATTTAATGCGACGCCTATCACGGTTAAAGAAGCTGAAAAGAGTTTACTTGACTCGATTCGTGGAGACCGCATCACTGATGCTATGATTGAGCTAGTGATTACAAATCTCGCGAGTTTATTATCAAGTGGGATTAATCTTGATAAGGCACTGACGTTGGTTGCCAAATCAAGTGAAACTAATAATGTACAGCAACTCGTGTTTTCGTTGCAAAACAGTATTCGCGGCGGTAAATCATTCGCCGATTCATTGGCAGCTTACCCTGAGTACTTTGATGAGTTAGTTGTTAACCTAGTTCGGATCGGTGAAAGTACAGGTAGGCTTGACAACGTGTTGGTCGATTTAAGTGAGCAGCTTAAATTTCAAAGTAAGATTAATAGTCAAGTAAAACAAGCCGCAGTTTATCCAATGGTTATTGTGTTTGTTTGCGTCGTATCAATCTTATTTATCCTTTACAGTGTGGTACCACAGCTTTCTGTAATGTTGGAACAAAATAATAACCTACCTGTCTATACTGTAGTGTTGATGTCTGCATCGGACTTCGTACGAACGACAACGGGCACATTATCACTGATTGGGGTCGCGTTTTTAGGGCTCTTTTTTGTTTTTTCAGATAACCCAAGCTTCAAAATATCACGAGATAAATTACGTGAATTTTCAAAACGATTACCTTTAATTAAAGGAATGGTGACACTGTCTCAGCAGTTACGTTTCTCATCGGCAATGAAGTCTACATTAAATTCAGGTTTATCTATTACTGATGCCCTCGCTTTGTCGGCTAACACCTTGACTAACAAAGATGAGAAATTGAAATTCTTGGAAGTGAAGAAACAAATTCAATCAGGTGTCACACTGACTAAAGCAATGGAAGAAACCGGTCTTTTCTCAATGATGGAACTGGGCTTTATCGAAGTGGGTGAAGAAACGGGAGACTTAGCTAAAGCATTCACTGAAATGTTAGAGCGTAAATCACTTGAATTTGATACCAGACTAAGCAGTGTATTAAAAATGCTTGAACCTATGCTTATTTTGCTGATGGGAGTTATCGTAGGTGGCGTCGTGATTATTATGATGTTAAGTATTATGAGTGCACAAGATGTGGGCTTCTAAGCAGCGCGGAATGACGTTGCCAGAGATCTTAATTGTACTTATTTTACTGGCTGGAACTTTTTCTTTGGTTGGCCCACTAACTGTGGAAAGTTTAGCAAAACGACAACATCGTTTTGAGCAATTGCAACTTGGCAGCGATTTGAGGTTTTTTCAATCGCAGGCAAAGTGGAAAAATAAAAGCTTGGAACTGACATTTTCGGGTAAGCAGCTCATTGTTAAAGAAACATTGGGTAAGCCAATTGAAGTTAAAAAATTTGATGAGCTTAATTTTACCAAACAAACACTAAGAATTAACGCATCAGGGTTGGCATCTAGTTGTGAGCTTGCATTAACAACAACGAATAGTAAGATAAAAGTATTGGAGGAGCTGTGTATAACCAAATCAGAAAGCGCGGATTCTCCTTAATCGAACTGCTCATCTCTGTCACACTAATCACTACTATTATTGCGTTGACTAATGTCATTTACAGTAATTACGTGGCGAGTGATTTGCGGTTTTCTGAACGCAGCCAACTTTATACTGACTTGCCCGAGGTGACCGATGTTATTCGACATAAAATCAGTCGACTCAATGAAGTAAGAGGTTCTGAAACCGTCAATTCAACACAATGTGATTGGTCGCAAACAGATTCTCAAAAAAAACAAGAGAGTGGCTTTAACGTAGAGACGGGTCAACTTACAACAGGGGGCGTGTCTTTTGAGTTGAGTGTGGTGGAAGTTAGTTGCACAAACAAAAACCAGGTTATTAAACCGTTCGAGATAAAAGTACTGTCAGTTGATGACGGGGGAGACGTTAATTTTGGCTAGTCTTGTTAGCAGGAGGCGCGTTCAAGGTTTCACTTTAGTTGAAGTGTTAATAACTCTCACTATTTTGACATTTGTTCTTGCTTTGAGTTATCAATCCTTATCTGTGTTTTTAAAGGCTGCGTCTAAAAACCGCAGTCACTATGAGGTCGTTCAGTCTGAATCTTTACTGAGATTAAAATTACGTTCTTCGATACGATCAATGTTAGATTATTATGTCGTCGCACCCGATGGTTTGAATCAGCCTCTCTTTTTTGCAACCGATGAAGTTATTCAATATGTTTCACTTTCGCCGATAATTTACGATCGTGATGATGAAGTATTTGTTTCAATTACGATTGATAATGCGCAAAGCAAGGCATCATTGGTTGTCACAGAGTGTTTATTAAGTAATGTAATGCCTTATCGACTTGACGAATTTCCATATGAAACTCCACAAAGTTGCTTGCAAGCGATTGCACCCATTGAAGCGAATGCAATTGAATTTAATATTCAGTCTGAAAATAGAAAAACAGACACTTTTAATAACTTTTTAATGAACTTACCTGGTTTTGGCGCATCTCAAGATATAGCACAAAATACGACGAAACATCTATTACCTACATCAGTTGAGGTGGTTATTCAAAAAGGAAATGACACTGCGACTTGGCGCTTTTATCCACAAGTCGAAAACTTAAGTAAATACTTTGCGTTAGACGGCTCTAAACCCAATGTATGATCTTAACAGACAGAAAGGTGTAGCTCTAATCACCGTATTATTGGTTGTTGCGATCTTAAGTTGGGTCGTCAGTTATTTTATTGGCAAAACTCAGCAAAATATTGAGTTAGCGGGTTTGCAAAAAGATCGTGTAATGGCAGAGATACAAGCAGATTCACTTGTAGATGAATTGATGTTCTTGCATTACTCAAAACAGTATGCGCAGGATGAGAAATACGAAGGTTGGAACTATCGAGGTCAGGAATTTGAATTCGCTGACGGAGCAACCGTAAAGTTTCAAGATACTCAAGGTAAGCTTTCAGTTATTAATTTGAATGAACTAATATTTAAACGCTTTTTATTTGCGAATGGATTTGACGATCGCGAAGTTTCGCGCTTCGTTGACTGCCTAGCTGATTGGCAGGATGCTGATTCACTGAAACGTTTAGATGGGGAAGAAGAAACTTATTATTTGGAGCTTGGATTGCCACAACCAAGAAACACAAAGGCGCAATCGATTACCGAATTGAAATTAATCTGCGGTTTCCCTGAAGATGAGCATAAAAGGGCAATGATATTGAAAAATTTTAACCTCTATTCGAGCGGTGCGTTCAATCCTCTGTTTGCCGATGTTAGTCTTATTAAAGCTGCAAAATTACCTCAAGATCGAAAGCAAATGTTAATGGAGATGGCCAGGTCGGGTCGGGTTAAAGAAGCACAACGCCTTTTTGGAATTAATCAGTCAGATATGAGCTTAACGACCTTACAGCTTTCTAGAGATATTGAGTTACAAATTATAGTTAACAATAATACGGCACAAGCCCGTCGCAATATTGTGTTTAGTTATAATTTACGGTATAAACCAAGACCAATTTTGCAATACTGGCGATGGTCGGAGTAGTGGTAATTAGTGGATGAATAAACTTCAAGGTTTACTAAACGATAAGATTCGAGCGAATTCTGCGTACTATTATCGTGATGAGCTTCTTTTTCCTGAGCAACAAGAACAAACGACGAATTGCCAATTAATTATTGCTGCGGCTCATTATGTTTATGAAAGCAAAACATTTTTCAATATAGAGAAAAAGAAAGAATTATCTCAGGCTGTTGCTATTTTCGTTAGAAAACACGCTCCATTTGATGCTTATTATCATTGGTATGAAGTCATTCCTGGTGAAGGCGGTTCTTTTGTTATCGTTTATTATATTCGACAAGCGCATTACCAAGCGATTATACAAAGGCAAGCTGATGGTGGAATTGTTTTACCAGAACAACTCATCGTGCGGCAGCACTCTGAGCAATTGTGCGTAGATATCGTAGGTGAAGGCGGTTATGTATCAGATACAAATTACCGAGCTCAATACGTAACAGCGAATAAAACGCCGTTTGCACAACTGATTGCCAGTGGTCAACAAGTAGAAATTGACGCCTTTTATAATAAATTAATTGCGTCACTTTCATGGTCGGATTTACTGCCTTACGTAAGGCATATCCATAGAGGAAAACATACAAATACCGGCTTAAAAGTGAAGCATTTATTGGCCGGTGCTTTGATTGCTGCGACGTATTTTGGTGGTACAAGTGCCTATTTGCACTTTGAGTATGCACAATCTCAAGCGCAATACGAAAAGAATAAAGAATTGTTGCAACAGCTAAAGCGCTCTAAGCGTCAATTAAAAGATATACAAGCAGAGCTTGTTCAAAAGAATCAACCGTTTGAAGATTATTTGTATAGCTATAGTGCTTTTCAAGTATTGGAAGATGTCACCGTATTTTATGAAATACAATCATTCACAATAAATAATGAAGAAATTACGGTAAATGGGGTTTCTGATAATGCAGCAAGTATATTTAAAACACTGTCTAATCAGGAAGAGATTAAAGACCTTCGTTATGTTCGTCCGGTGCGTAAGTCGGGTACTCAAGATGCCTTTACAATTGCTTTTAAGTTGGTATCAAAAACATGATAAATAAAGATATTTTCGAGCTTGCCCAAGCACAGGGGGTCTCTGAAAAAAATGTTAAGTTACTACTTTTATGTGCAATTTTACTCATCATAAAATTTGCCATTGTACCTATTGTTGAGTGGCAAAGTGAGATCAAAGAAGAGATCGAATTTTTTCAATTGCAACTTCGCGATGAAGAAAGTGTGAATAGTACGTCACAAAATATACAAGACAAACTGGAACACACTAATGCAGAGTTGGAAAAAGTAAAGCAGTTATATTATACCGGCAGCGCGACATCGAATCAGATCAAACTCGGCGATTTAGTAAGTAAGAAAGTGGCTGAACTCGAACTTGTTGTTTCTTCGCAAAATGTTCGCATTCTGCATACGCGCAATGGTATTCAAACTCAAGAGTTTACTTATATCATTCGAGGCTTATCTGAGCCGCTTTCTGAATTTATGTTTTGGTTAGAATCACAATCGCCAAAGTTGTTAGTTAAGAACTTGCGTTTCAGCTCTACCCGCGGCAGTGCACAAGCTCAGGCAAATATTCGTGTGCAACAATTGATTGCAGTGGAGTAATTATGAAAGTAAAGCTGATGGTATTCTTAGTGTTAGTATTTGTCGTGAGTGACTTTGCTTTGCGCATTTTTCCCGATAGCTCAAATACAAAACAAGTATCAAATGAGTTTGATGTGGTGTCGGCAGTTGTGTTGAATAAGCCCGAAAAATCCACGTTAGATAAACATATTTTTGGCGAAATATTTGAACAGAAGAAAGCGCCAGAACAAGTTAAAAAGGTTGCAAAGAAAGAGTATAAACTGACGTTGCTGGCAGTTTATAGTGCGCCGAAAAAGTTTGTCTATGTGAAAGACAATAAATCTAATACAAAGCCAAAAAAGCTCGCGTTAGGTGATGAAATTAACGGCTATAAACTCGCAAATATTAAAAAGAATACCGCCATTTTTAAAAACTCAAATAAAACACTTGAGCTAAAAGTCTTTAAAGGTAAGTAAAAATGAATTTTAAAACCAATTTAGTCGCATTATCTATTTTAGCCGTTTCAGGGTGTGCTACAACAGAACAGTTTAAGATTGAAAAGTCTGTTTTATCAAAAGAGAGTAACGTTAAAGAACAGGGATTAGAAAGAAATTTAAATACTGACGAAGTCGGTAAGCATAGCGCAAGAAAAATGAGTTCGGTTAATGCCGCAGGTGTTACTCCACCAAATAGCGTACAAGATAAAGTACCGAAGTTTGACAATAAAAAAGTATCGATTGCGGCAAATAATTTACGAGTGTCAGATTTTATCCATTTAGTTTTTTCTGAACAACTTGGTCTTGATTATGCGCTTTCTAACAAAGTGCGAAAATCGCAAGCGTCAGTGGCTCTTAATATTGCTAAGCCAATTTCAAAGGGCAATTTATATAACAATGCAAAAAATGTACTTGGTCAATCCAATATTGTTTTTAAAGAGAAAAGTGGTATTTACTTTTTCGAACTTGTAAACCCGAAAAATAAAGACGGCTTTAATTTAGGGGTTGGTCGTGAGGCAGACTCTGTGCCAGATGTAGGTGGTCAGATATTGCATGTTGCGCCGCTGTATTTTGCAGATTGGCGTTCAATGAATCGCATTGCAAATAGTTTAACAAATGCCAAAGTCGATTACTTGCCGGAACGAAATGCAATTTTAATCACTGGCGCGAAGCAGGAAATTAAACAAGTACTAAAAATTGTCAATGCATTTGATAGACCGTCTGCAAAAGGACGTCATATTGGCATGATTGATTTTGTTTATTTGACGCCAGATGAATTTAGAGAGCAAATAGAAGAAGTGCTTGCAATTGAAGGCATTAAGCTGGTAGAAAATAGTAAAGAAGGAGTGGTTGCGATTACTCCGATGAAGCGAATGCGCTCTGTGCTTGTGCATTCAGCGTCGCCCAGTGTTTTCGATCGAGTTATGTACTGGGCCAAACGACTTGATGTACCAAGCTCATCAGACGGTCGTCGTTACTATACGTATTTTCCAAAAAATGTCAGCGCGGTTGATATGGGTAAAAGTTTGAGTCAATTATTTAGACTCAGCGATCAAGCTAAACCGGCAACAGCTGCAAAGGGTAATAATAATAGCAGCTCGCAGAGTTCTGGAGCTTCAGCTACGGGAGCATCGATGCAAGATTTAGCGATGTCAGTAGATGAAATTCAGAATGCGCTGGTTTTTTACGCAACACCTTCAAAATATCATGAAGCACTCGAGTTGATTGAACGCCTTGATGTAATGCCTGGGCAAGTGTTAATAGAAGCTGCAATTGTTGAAGTTACGCTTGATAATTCATTTAAATCGGGAATTGATTGGACATTCCAAGATGGTTTTCCTGCGCAAGCGAAAAAACAAACGTTAAACATTGGTTCTGGGTTGTCGTACCTTATTCAGGGCGTTGATTTTAATATGACGATGAGCTTTTTGGAGACAAATAGCCGAGTGAAAATTGTGTCTCGCCCGCGCGTATTAGTCAGAGACGGTCGTTCAGCAACCATGAATGTAGGTACAGAAATACCCGTAATTACGCAGTCGGTTAATGATTTGGATAATACAGATCAGGTACTTCAAACAGTTCAGTACCGCAGTACCGGGGTGACACTCAATGTCACACCGACCATCAATGCGCGCGGTGTTGTATCAATGAATTTGTCGCAAACTGTATCTGCGGTTGGTTCAGATAAAATTGAAGGTATTAATTCACCAACTATACTCAACCGTTCATTTAATACTGAGTTGTTAGCACTTGATGGTAAAACCATTATTCTTGGCGGACTGATTAGTGAGAATACGTCAAATGCGGGCAGTGGTATTCCAGTACTGTCAGATTTGCCGATATTGGGCAAACTTTTTGGCTCTGATAACAAGGAAGATTCACGCGTAGAACTTGTAGTGATGATAACGCCGAAAATTATTGCCAGTGAGCAAGGTATTAATGAAGCTATAGATGCAATCACATCAGAGTATGAGAACTTTTTATTTGAGCTTTAATAGTTGCTATTTTTGCTAAGGCTAAAAAATAACGAAACTTTTGATTTAAATGCTACAATGAAAACAAATTGAAATATTTAAAATGGATAATCTCACGTTATTAGCATTGAGATAATGCGATTTATATATTTCTTTAATAAATTGTAAATTAAGCAATAAATTTATTGCGTGAAAGCAGGATATTTGCTCTAATTGTACTATGTTTTGATTGACTTTACGTGATAGTCACGCTATAAAAGTGCGGCTAACTTAATTGTTAAGCAAAACAATAATAAAATAAAATTTAAGATAAACAGGTAGTAGTTGGCAATATTAACATTGACATCTTAATCGCCTGTGCTTTAATACAACCTTTAATTGGTATACCAAAAGAAATAAGTTCAAAAGGAGAAACTTAATGAACTATAAAAAAGGTCTAGTAGCGCTAGCAATCACAGGTGCTCTAGCTACTCCATTTGCCAACGCAGCTGATATCCGTGCGTTTGGTGGTCAAGACGTAACAAACAGTACTGCTTCAGTTTTAAACCAAACTGGTCCACAAGCTGGTGTTGTTGGTCAAATGAACTTCTTCATGAACGGTACTGGTGCTTCAGGTCCAGTTCTTGCTGATGATTTAACAATTGACCAAATCTTAGCTGGTACAGATGTTGTTGTTGATCTTGATGCGGACGGCACTCCTGCAACAAACGGTCCATTCATTGGTTCAATGCGTACTGACGTTTCAGTTGGTTATGCTGCTGACGTTACAATTCCGAACGAAGCAACATACGAAATCGTAATCAATAACTACGGTCAAGGTAACGATTTTGACGAAGCTGATTTCGCAGCAAACAACCCAGGTGGTTTTGCTGATTCACTAACTGGTGAGTTAGTTCTTGTTGCTCAGGAAGCTGGCACAGATAACTTCCGTGAGCTTGGTGGTGCAATCGATACTAAAGTTGTTAACGGTGTTATCGTTCGCGTACTTATTCAGATCGATACAAACGTTGATACACTAGACGGTATCACGTGGGTAGACTCTGCAACAGGCCTTAGTCAAAGTGCTCCTCAGTTACGTGGTGAAGCAATCGAAGCTGGTACTCAGATCTTCCTAGCTACACGTGACAACAATAACGTATACAACCCACTGCAAGTAGAACTAACTGCTGTTGCAGAGCAAGGTGATGTAGTTGACGTGTCTATCCCAACAGTAACAAACACTGGTGGTCTAGAGCTAAGCCAACTAGCAGCGGGTAACACTCGTCTAGTAACTGTAGGCGACGGTTTCCAATTACAAGTTGTTGACCAAGCGACTTCAACTATTGAAGTTGAAAATGACCGTACTACTTTCGCAGATTGTGAAAGCTCAGATGAAACAGTAACTACTACTGGTCCTGACGCTGGTGACGATTATGTTTGTGCTGCATCTGGTGACCGTTTAACTTCACGTGCTAAGTTAATGTTCACTAGCTCTTCAGACGTTAGCCTAGACATCAACCAAACTAACACTATGTCTTTCGACCTTTCTCGTGAAGACGGTGAGTCAGTTTCTGGTGTTTCTACTGTAGCGTTTGGTTCAGTTGGTACATCTAAGAACAGCAGTGACGTTTACCAAGGTTCAGGTAGCCTTCTAAACATTGGTCTATTCGACGCGAGCAACGTTCGTCAAGAAGCTAACCTAGACATTACTGCATCAGGTACTGCACCATTATTCCCTAACTCAGAAAGCGCTGAAGACTGGGTGTTAGAAAATGTTGTTATCTCTGGTGGTAACTTACCTGCGAACACTAAAGTAAACGTTCCAGTAGTATACGGTGAAACTAACACTGTACTTTCTGGTAACACTTACGTTCGTAAAGATTCTAACTCTGTAGAACTTGACCGTGTAACTCACGTTTGGGGTATCGATGGTGCTCTATTCAAGACTCCATACGTATACAGCATCCCAGGTGCTGCAGGTTGGAGCTCAACGATTAAAGTTACTAACGAGTTCAACACTCCAGCTGGTATCCAAGCAGACATCATCGTTGCTCCAGCAGGTCTAGGTGTAGGCGGTAACGCGGGTAACACATTCATTGGTGTTAAACTACCTCTTGAAATCCCTGCAATGGGTCAGTATACGTTCTCAGGTACTCAGCTAATTGAAGCTATCAACGCTCAATTCGGTGCTGGTACTCTTGATGAGTCAGCTGCTTGGCACATTGAAGCGACATTCCTAGTGAATGCTCCACAAAACTACGTACACGCAGCAGCACAAAACTCAAGCCCATCAGGCCGTGCTGATAGCCCAGTACTATACAAGACTAACAACTCAGCTGACGGTCGTCAGTGGCAGTAATTACTAACCTAGTTAGTAAGTCTTAAAAAAGGGTGCATTTGCACCCTTTTTACATTTTTAAACATAATAAATTGCTAAATAAGTATTAATTTCCTGCCTAGGCATCGCCGTTAATTGCGATTAAACAATCTTTAATATAGTATCAATATTATTTTCCCTACCTTTATTGTAGATACTATGCACTATCAAAAAACCTTAATTTACGTTGTTTATAAATGAGGCTGCTATGAAAAACAAATTTATGAAATTGACACTCTTGCCCTTACTGCCGCTTAGTTTTAGCTCGGCCGCCAGTATATATGGTCAATGGAACGATGTAGATATGGGGCGAAAACATGGCGCAGCAATTACTGCGGAAGGACAATTAAAGGGATGGGGTGATAACCAGTATCGCTCAATCGGCGCTGATGTAATGCAAAATGTCGATTCTCCAGTATTAATTGGCGACAAAAGTGATTGGGTTACAGTCGAAACCGGACGTTTTGAGACGTTTGCAATTGATAGTAGTGGACGACTTTATCAAGTAAATAGAAGCGTGAACGCGGCCACTGCTTTAGATGAAATCATTGTTGAAGTTGAGAGTGTTCCGCAAGCAATTCAATGGCAATCTATTTCGTCTAACTTTTATACCCATTTTGCGATTGCGAGTGATGGTAAATTATATGGTTGGGGTGATAACTCTCGCCAATTAGTCAGTAATACAAACGAAGCGACAACAATTAACGAACCTGTTGAATTTACGGATGTTACCGGTGCATTGTGGCAGGATGTACAAACTAACTTAAATACCGCGATTGGTCTGACTCAAACTGGCGAGATATATACTTGGGGGTTAAATTTCAATGGCTTTTTAGGTCGAACTGCGTTTGAGAGCCGTTATTATGCCCCCGATGTTGTAGTAAATAGTGAAGGAACAAAGTGGGTTGCTATATCGGCAAAAAACAATGGTGTATTAGCGATTGATGAAAACGGTGTCTTGTGGGCGTGGGGTGAGGTGTATACACCAAGTACCTATTTAACCCCAACTAAAGTCAAATATGCCAATGGCGATGACGTCATTGTTGATGTTACTGGATCGTATAAAGAAATAGCAAACCGCATAGCAACATCAGAGTCAACCGCTGGTTTTATCGCGACGACGGGCGATGTATATGCATGGGGTGAAAACTTTAAGAAGATGTTAGACCAAGAAGGGGGAGATGTAATTCGAACCCCTGTGGCATTAAAAGATACGGCCTATAACAATTTACAAGCTAAAAGTATCAAAATGGGTGATAAAGCGATTGCCTTTCTCGGTTTAGACAACAAGTTATCAGTTCTTGGTGATAACTATGAAGGTCAACTTGGAATTGATACATCTTATTTTGCGTTAAACTCATTTGTGACATTCCCGTCACAAGGTGTGGCGTGGCAAAGTGTTACGGCCGGTAATAATCATTCACTGGCAGTGCGTATTTTAGACGTTTGTTACCCGCAAACTGTACTCGATAGCAATGCACATATTATACAACCTACAGGATGCCCAGATGCATCAGGTATTACAACTTCATTTCCAATTGGTGAGGTTTGGGGAAGTGGTGATAATAGCGCAGGTCAATTAAGTGACTCTATTCAAGATCCTGATGATAGTACACCAGTGATAGAGCAGTTTTCAAAATTAACGATTATTGATCAAGACACAGTCAATCAACAAACACCGCTAACAAAGAAAGATTGGATATCTGTTACCGCGCATGGCGACCACTCTTTTGCAATTGACGCATCTGGAAAAATGTATGCTTGGGGTGACAACACTCATGGTCAACTTGGTCTCGGTAGCCAAACAAGTATATCAACGCCTCAACCTGTTGTGAATGAAAGTGGTAGCCAAACTTTATGGCGCAGTGTAAGTACGAACGATAGGCATACGCTAGCTGTTGCCATCGATGGTTCTTTATGGGCTTGGGGTAATCAGCAAAATGGGCGACTGGGTAACGGTGTATCTGCAGATGTTAATGTAATTTATCCAACTAAAATTGGTCACGCGACTAACTGGGTGAGTGTACATGCGGGCGATACCTTTTCTCAAGCTGTTAACTCAAGTGGTGCACGCTTTGCATGGGGAACTTCTGCAAATGGTGAACTCGGGTTTGCATCAATACCGGCGAATACAAGTACGCCACAGCTAGTTGATGATCAAAAAGTTTGGTCGATGTTAAGTGCTACAGACAAGCGAACAATAGGTCAAGCCGACAACGCTTTGTATGTCTGGGGCCTGGAGCAGAATTTAGCTGTTGATCCGGTCGAAGACGCATTAATACCGACGACGCTGCCGGACGGGCAGCAAAACAATATAAACACGCAAGGCCCTTATTTAGCCTTATCAGCTGGTGCGACAACGTCATTTATTATCGACAAAGATAACAACTTATGGGGCAGTGGTACTGGCTCGCACGGTCAATTGGGAACAAATAATTTATCGTTCTCTGAAAAATTACCGGTGCCAGTAAACTCTGAGTACGACTGGCAGCTTGTAGATGCAGGTGATTCGCATACTATAGCCCTCACAACAACTAATAAAATGTTTGTATGGGGTAACAACGAATACAATCAATTAGGTGTTATTACTGCCAGCCATCGTATGTATGAAACGTCGCCGACGGTACTTAATACTTATGACCAAGACGGCGATGATGTTCCTGACTATTTAGATAAATTCCCTGAAGACCCACGCTATACGATAGATACTGATGGCGATGGTACTCCAGATCAGATCGATAATGATAATGATAATGATGGGTTAACAGATGCGATTGAACTAGAAATAGGACTGAACCCGTTAGATGCATCTGATGCGAATACCGATGTTGATGGCGATGGTATAGGTGCGTTAACTGAATACAACACGTATAAAACATGTGAGCTTGTGCAAGGTACCGCATGTACAGCTGCGTTGTCAGTGCCAAATGTCTTAAGTCTTGACTATATTAAAAATGCAATTTATGCATCTAACTTAAATGAAAACTTTTTAAATCGTCGTTATTTTTCTTTCGAAGATGAAGAGTTTACATCTGGCTTGAGTTGGTTAACGACAGACAACAAACTTGCCATTAACAATAAGATTAACAGCAATTCGAAAGTTGGTTATACCTACGATGATAGGAATAAAGCGACCCATGAAGTGCTCGTTACGAGCGATAATCCGTACCACGGTAACAAGTCGATTAAGTTAACGAACACAAATAACGCGGTTACGTTCAACTATATTCAAGACATTTATAGCAACGATGTTACTTATCGTAAGCTGAAAGCAGGTAAGGTGTTCTTTAGCTTTAGAACTAATACCGCTTTTGGTCAGTCTGGAGATAGTATCGAACTACGTCTAATCGGTGGACAAGATCAAGGTATTGACGATGTCACACTATGGAAAAAAGGCTATACGTATACGCCTGGTAAGGTCATTGAAGTCGAATTAACATCACAGATGATTGGCAATGGCTTTGCGCAACTTTCATGGATAATGACTGATGCATCATGTACTGGACCAAATCCAGACTGTAGTGCTGAAGTATGGTTAGATACAATTTCATTCCCGATTGATATTAACGATAATGGTGAAGGCATTCCAATTGAGTACGTTGCAGCAATTGAAAGTGCAGATGACCGAGGTAGTGAAGATGCTGACGGTGACACCTTAACTAATCTTGAAGAATATCAATATGGTACAAACCCAAATTCTAGTGATACAGATTCAGATGGTCTAAATGACAAGTGGGAAATCACTTATGGGTTTAATCCGTTGCAAGGTGGCGAAGAGAACTTAGACTCTGACGGTGATGGACTAACAAACTTAGAAGAATCAGCGGCAAACACTAATCCAAATTCAGCTGACACAGATGGTGATGGTTTACCGGATAAGTGGGAAGTTGATAATGGACTACCTGCCAACAATTCCTCTAATGCCAATGGTGACTCAGACAGTGATGGCTTAACGGATACGCAAGAATTTGAGCGTGGTACTATGCCGAATAACCCTGATACTGATAATGATGGTATTCTCGATGGCACGGATGAAGACCCATTTACACCCGCAGATACTGATGGAGATGGCTGGACTAATGACATTGAACGAAATGACACTGCACTCGATGAGGACGATGCTCGCGATGTATGGTCTGATAGCGATAAAGACGGACGCCCGCTGGTTCTTGAAGGATTAGAACAAGCTGATGCAGCTACAAAAGATAACGATGTTGTAACGACGCCACGTAATCTTGTGATTCAAGCTTATGTTGACACAATGTCACTGACTCAACTGCAATCGATGTATCAAGATCCGATTTCAAGTGAGGATGCGCGAACTGCGATTGAAGCTAAGGTTGATGAAGTAAACGCGGGTGATGTGACTCCAGCACAACTCTATCATGACCTATTGATGAGTTCTAATTCGGACTTTGCATTAATGGGCTTTATTGGTCGTACTTATTTAGCATGTTTTAATCGTTCACCTGATATCGAAGGGGTTCGTTTTAATCGTGAAAAATTAAGCACGGGTGCGATGACTGAATTAGAGTTAGTTACAAGTTTTGTTAACTCGACTGAGTTTAAAAACCGCTATGGTGATGAACTGACAAATGAGCAGTTTATGGTTCTGATTTATCAAAATATATTCCAAAGAGCTCCGGATGATGCTGGACTTGCTTTTTGGGTGGGTCGTTTAAATGACGGTCTAATTACGCGTCCGCAGCTAGTTTATGAGTTTATTAAGTCAACTGAATTCACTACTAACCCTGAAAAAGAGCGTGATTCAGAACAACGCGTTAAAGTGCTAAGTCAAATTATTCGCAAACAATCACTAACCGATGCTGAAGCGGCTCTTTATACAACGTGGTATAAAGAAAACAGACACACAGTAAATAGCCCTAATGGCCTGCTTTCGGTAGTGACAGCGATGATTGGAAGTCGCGAATATTATTTGCGCTTACAGGATTCGATTGATTTGTTAGTTGATACTGATGACGATGAGCGTCCTGATATTCTCGAATTTGTAGAAGGCTCAGATGTCAACGTAGCTGACAATGACGTTATTAACAGCGATGCTGCGTTTATTCGCCAAAGTTATCGTGATTTGAGTGATGAGTTTTGGTCAATTGACGGTGTTGCGCCACTAGTGACAGATCTTACTAATGCGGCAAGTCGCGCTGAATGGTTGAACAATTCTAATATTCTGACGTCAGAAGGGTTTTTAAATAAACAACCCGTTGTTAGATTGTATTTTGCAACCTTCTTGCGTCACCCTGACTTTAATGGTTTAAATTACTGGCAAGGTAGATATGACAGTGGTATGTCGCTTTCAGCGATTGCTGAAGTATTTGCATCGAGCAATGAGTTTACCAACTTATATGGTAGTTTAAGCAACGAAGATTTTGTCTCTAAGATGTATGATAATATTTTTGGACGTTTACCAGATGCAGGGGGCTTAGCGTTCTGGACCGGTAAATTAAATGACGGTATGTCGCGCGGCGATTTATTGGTTAACTTTAGTGAATCGACTGAAGGTAAAGCGGCTAAAGATTCACAAGTCCAAGCTTCATTGCTGTACCATTATTTGACTGATAAAACGGCATCAGGTGCTGATATCGCTGCCGCTGTTACAGCTATTGATGGTGGAAATCGTTTATCTGTTATTGAGTCGATTTTAAGCTCTGCGGATTATTCGAACCGTTTCTAGACAGACCTTTTAAATTTAAAAGGCGCGCTAATGGTATTAGCGCGCCTTTTTCGTTATTATTGCTACATATTTAGAAGGTGAAAAACACCACTCTTAATGCTGATTGTTATAACAATATTAAGGCCTTAATAAGTGGTTTAATAGTTATATGTCAACTGAGGTACTTGTGGTTTCTCAATTATTTGAATCCGAAATGAAAACTTGTTTATGAATATACATCAGATTATTAATAGGCTGAGTAAAGCTCAAAAAAGAGCAATAACATTACTTGCAGATATTTCGTTTATTTCAATTTCATTTTGGGTTGGTCTTTACTTGTACCCAAACTCTGAAGTAGTCGAATTTAGTAGTGAAATATGGACACTATTTTTTGTACTTTTGCTGTTTTCGTTGTTTATATTTATACGTGTCGGGTTATATCGTGCGGTGCTGAGTTATATTGATACTAAAGCATTGGCTGTCGTTACCGGAAGCATTTTGACATCGACTGCTTTTTTAATATTACTAGCGTTTTATCTTGATCTTAATTTACCTCGTAGTCTGCCATATATTTACGCAACTCATTTAGCACTCATGGTTGGCGGTAGTCGTATTTTTTTCCGTGCAATGGGAAACTCTAAAAAACCGTATGAAAGGGAAAGAGTTGTAATATATGGTGCGGGTTCCGCTGGAACGCAACTTGCGACTGCCTTGCATAATTGTGACGAGTATTACGTTGAGGCTTTTGTTGACGATGATCGCAAGAAGTGTGGTAGCAAGGTGATGGGTTCTAAGGTATATGAACACTCCCAGTTAGTGGAGTTAATTGAACGCATCAATCCAAGCAAATTATTGCTAGCTATCCCAAGTATTACACCTGCTCGTAGAAAGAACATATTGTTAGAGCTTGAGCACTTACCAGTTAAAGTACAAAGTATCCCGAGTATTAATGACCTTGTTAAGGGAAAGCACAAAATCGATGATATTCATGACGTAGATGTACATGATTTATTGGGTCGAGCACCTGTCGAGCCGAATACGACGCTACTTCGCTCAAATATTGATGGTAAGGTTGTAATGGTGACAGGGGCAGGGGGCTCTATAGGCTCAGAATTGTGTCGCCAGATTGTGCTCTTGCAACCGAGGAAATTAATATTGTTTGAGCTTTCAGAGTATGCGTTATATAGCATCGAAAAGGAGCTATCAGCAATCAAGCTAGAGAACGAGCTAGATGTCGAGATTTTGCCTTTGTTAGGATCTGTGCAGCGTAAAAATCGTTTGAAAGCAGTTATCCAATCTTTTTCTGTACAAACCTTGTATCACGCAGCTGCCTATAAGCATGTTCCATTAGTTGAATATAATGTTGTTGAAGGGGTTCGCAATAATATTTTTGGTACGCTCGCTGTTGCGGAAGCTGCTATTAATGCAAAAGTAGAGACTTTCGTTCTTATCTCAACTGACAAAGCAGTTCGACCGACAAACGTGATGGGCGCAACAAAGCGAATGGCTGAGCTTGTACTACAAGCACTAGCAATGGAAACTCACAATACGCGCTTTTGTATGGTGCGCTTTGGTAATGTATTAGGTTCTTCGGGCTCTGTTGTACCATTGTTTAGAAAACAAATTGCTAAAGGGGGGCCTGTTACGATTACACATCCTGAGATTACTCGCTACTTTATGACGATTCCTGAGGCTTCACAGCTCGTTATTCAGGCTGGCGCAATGGGTAAGGGTGGTGATGTTTTCGTTTTGGATATGGGGCAACCTGTAAGGATCCATGACTTGGCGATAAAAATGATCCACTTGTCAGGACTAAAAGTTTCAGACGAAAATGGTAACGGTGACATTGAGGTTCAATATACTGGTCTGCGACCAGGAGAAAAGCTATATGAGGAACTCTTGGTTGGCGATAATGTGAGTGGTACGCAACATGAGCGTATTATGACTGCAAATGAATACTGTCTTTCTTGGTCAAAACTAAAGGTTGTTATTGATGAGTTGGACTCAGCGTGTCATCACTTTGAACATGAAAGAATTCGGGAGTTGCTGCTTAATGCGCCAACGTCGTTTAATCCAAGTAGTGAGATTGAAGACTTGGTGTGGAAGCACTCAACATACCTTAAGCCGGTAAGTTAGCTAGCTCTACTGCGATATTGAGAGCCTGCACCGTTGTGCAGGCTTTTTTTTTTAGCGCTTAATTCCAAACTTAACTTTTGCTGTTTGAATTGTATTCATCAGTTTAATTGCATCTGAGTGAGATGGATATTTTGCGAGTAATTGAGCGAGGATCTGCTCTGCTTTTAATAGTTGTTTCTCTTTTAATGCAATAATAGCAAGGTTGTAAAAGGAGTCTGGAAGCATTGGTGGATGCGCAATTGCGCGGCTAAAATAGTTTTTCGCCAACTTGTAGTCGTTCAATTGGAAATTAAGGACACCTAAGTTGTGTAAGATTTGATTCTTTGTTTTAACGTCATTTATTTGGGGTAGTGATTTTTTTGCAACAGCATTGGCTTGTTTTACGTATCTATTTTCAATGAGCATCGCAAGGTAGTTACCAAGTACATCGTCGCGTATATTATCGCCGGATAACTCATAAGCGGCTCTTATCAGCTTATCGTGGTATTGTTTTTCGCCATTTTCTCGTTTTACTTTGGCTAACGCTAGCAGTACACGGATATTGCTAGGGTTATAGTTGTATTCATTTTCAAAAAACGCCATCTTATTCTGCCACAGTGTGACACGTTCGATAGATAAAAATGACATGCAGCAAATAATCCCAATCATGGCAGCTGCGACGATTTTTTGGCTGTGCAATTTATTCTTAATATGAATGAATAAAACCCCCAAAATAAGGCAAAGTGCAAAGTTGGGAAGGTAGGTTCTATGTTCAAATGCAAAATCGCGAATTGGGATGATGCTCGATTCAACCAAGTGCGCTGCATAATAAAAGAGAATAGCAAACGTAACTATTGGGTACTTCTTATAGAGTTTTACCGCGATTGTTAATACAGCTATATGTGCAACAGCGGCGAGGCCTGTTGTAAATATCGAAAAGTGATTTTCAAAAATTGAATATTCTAATCTCAAGTCGATCGGTAAAACAAATTTATAGATGTAAATCCATAAAATATTTAGTTGTGCTAAAAAGTAGTCGAGCCTTGATACGTCGGGCGTTTCTCTAGAAGCACTATCAATAGCTTGCCATAAAGTGCTTTCAAAAAAACCAAGCATGTAACCGGTAAATGCCAAAAATATACCACTGAAGAATAAATAACCAGTTGGTTTAAAGAGCTTTTTCTTACTGAAATATAGGATTTCTAATAAGTAGAATACAACAAAAATTGATATCATGTTTTGTTTGCTATACCAACCGAGAAACAGGCATGCGAAGACTGCGCATATACCCACCGCTGCGTGACCTAGCTGATGCGATGATAATTTGTTGCGAGCGAAAATATAAAGCGATGTGGCACTAAGATAAAAGAAGGCGCTAAGTAACGTGTAACGCTGAACTAAGTATACAACGGGTTGAGTATTTAAAGGGTGCACTGCAAAGCAAGCAGCTACCACCAATGGTAAATAGTGATATAAGTCTTGTTGTTGTGGGACACATAGACATATTAATTGCCTTACAAGCACATAAACGAGGACAGTGTTAAAGAAGTGAATCACTATATTCACGATATGCAAGTGCTGCAGTTCAGCGAAGCCAAGTTGGTATTGAAAGAAAAAGGTGAGTGTGCCAATAAATCTGTTTTGCCACAAAAAATCAGCCATTGTTCCGATAATCAAAAGATTATTTTCTCGTATACTTCTAAAGTCATCTAAATAAAATGGCACGTCGACACTAAATGCGTATGTGATAGTGACCAATAATAAAAAGATAAAGTAATGAGTAATTTTATGATTTAACAAAGGTTTTATATTTTTTAGCATCGCACTTCCATTTTGGGCTTAGATCGCGGTGTTGAGTATAGCCTATTGAGCGTTGTAATTTTGTTACCAGTGATGGACCGCTATCCATATCGTTTCGATATCTTTCACTGTTTGCATTAATTATAGCTAGCTTGTTGTCTAAATCACAGCTCTTTGCTGCTTATATGGTAAATACGTAAATGTGGTAATTTTGGTGTCTTATACTAAATTTATTATACACCTTTAATCGATTTGGAGCTGTAATGAAAAGTATTTCAATTGCCGCGTTAATACTTGCCAATGCGGCCTTGCCTGCTTTTGCAAGTGATAATGCGAGCTTAGTTAGTTATGAGCAGATTGAGCGCTCAGAGTATGACGCTTTAATGACGCAACATGGTGAAAAGAGAGCTGTAGCAAATATTGCTTTAAATGTTGAAATGGCCTCCCAACTCAATGTTGATAAATCAATTAATTTTACACTTCCTTCAGGTAAAACGGTATCAGGAAAAGTAGTTAGGCGTTTGAAAGACGCTAAACACTCGCTCTCACCTGATGGTGTTGAAAAACTAGTCATAGCCCTTTCTAATGGTAATGGTGCAATTGAATTATGGCAACAACACGGTGAAACAATTGGTTTATTGATAAACAATACCGAAGATCAAAAAATTTATACTACGCAAACTGCTGGTTCGGGCCATGGAATTCTTTACGAGCACAATGTTGATAGTTTCCAATGTGCTGAGTATCCACAAGCAGACCACTCGCATGGTACCCATGCTCATTCACATTCGAATCAGGTTAATTTAAACCTTAGCGGTACATCTGAGCAAAATATTGAAATAAGTGGCGCGGTACCTGATTTAGCTGAATTGCAAAACTTACAAAGCAGACCGGGGGCAGCAAAAACCATCTATTTAAACAATTGGGGTGGTACTTTATCTGGCACTGCTTGGAATGATAGCCTAAATGGTGGAGCTGATATCGTTTACACGGCTTACGACCGAGATGGAGACGCAACAACATTTACTGAAAGTGAGCGCTATTTAATTTGGCTGGCGTGGAAAGAAACTGCTGAAGATTACGCTGGGTTTGATGTTAACGTTACAACGAGTCAAGCTGTCTATGACGCTACAACAAGCGCTAATCGTTCACAAATTATTGCAACAACAACGAATTATTTTTACCCAGGTGCCGGTGGTGTAGCGTATGTGGGTATATTTGGCTTCTCGTCTGACTATTATAAGACCGGTTTTACCTGGAATAGTGGTGCAACGTCAATGGGAATGACCCATTCACATGAAGCCGGTCATCAATTAGGTTTAAGTCACGATGGGACTGCCTCACTTGGTTATTATAGTGGTCATGGTTCGTGGGGGCCTATAATGGGGGCGCCATTTGGTAAGCAATACGTTCAGTGGAGCCAAGGGGAGTATAATGGGGCTAACCAGCAACAAGACGATTTATCGATTATAGGTAACATGCTAGGTGTGGTTGCCGATGATGCAGGCGACACCAACGAAACGGCAACAGCACTTAGTTTGCCCGAATCTGGCCGTGTAGGAACCATCAGTTCGTATGGAATCAATAGCGCCAGTGATACCGATGTCTATATGTTTCAACTGGCAAATGCGACGGAAATAACGATTGAAGTTAAGTCGGTATTGGGTGTCGAAGATGAAGCGAGAGCTGCTAATTTGGCGTTTAGTGTTAACTTACGAGATGCAAATAATCAAATTATTGCTAGCCATGCTAGTTCAGAAAACTCGCCGCTACGACCAACAACAAACGTTTTCTCAAATGTCAGTACCTTACAAGCCGGTACATACTACATTGAAATTTATGCGCAAAGCCCGGACTCAGATTGGAGTACAGGATTTAATGAGTATGGCAATGGTGGCGATTATCAAGTATCGGTTACCGGAGTCATCAATGATAATATTACAGTGTCAACTCAGGAAACCGGATTGTCAGCGGACCAAGGGCAGGAAATTCGTAGAGTGTTACAAGTACCCACAGGTGCGACCAACGTAACTGTGACGATGGCGGGCGCAACAGGGGATGCTGATTTATATACACGAGCGAATGATGCCCCAACCACCAATTTATGGGATTGCAGACCTTTATTGTCTGGCAGTAATGAAACTTGTTCAGATCAAGCCGCAGGCGGTCCATTGCACTATATGGCGCTGGCTACAGGTAGTTTCACCGATGTAACATTAAGTACAAGTTATGAGATAAGCGGCAGTGCAGACTCAGATAATGATGGGCTAACTAACTCAGAAGAAGTAAACCTAGGTACTGATCCTGCCGTGGCTGACACTGACGGCGATGGGCTAAGTGATGGTGATGAAGTCAATACGTATGGTACTAACCCTACCAATTCAGATACTGATAATGATGGCTTTAGCGACGCAGAAGACAGCGATCCGCTTACTGCCGCCGATTCAGATAACGACGGTTGGGATAATTCGTATGAAAGAAACAGCAGTGCATTAGATGAATTTGACCCTAGTGATGTTTGGTCTGATTCAGACAATGATGCGCGCCCGCTTATTTTTGAGGAACTCGAAGGCTTTGACTCGAGCCAAAATGATAATGATGTTTTAAATGATACGAGAAGTTCTGTGCTACAAGCATACTTTGACACGACTGCTTTTAATCGAATGCAATCGATTTACGAGACTATCGTAAGTGGTTCTGATACTGAAATTGACCAAAAAGTGAGTGAGCTCAACAATAATACAACGACTATTTCGGAGCTCTATGCTGACCTGCTTGCAGATTCAAACTCTGACTTTGAGTTAATGGGCTTTATCGGTCGTGTATATATTGCGTGTTTTAATCGTAATGCGGACTTCGGCGGAGCACAGTACTATCGCGAACGCATTAGTACGCAAAGAATGACACGCTTGCAGATGGTATCGAATTTCGTTAACTCTAATGAGTTTAATAATAGATATGGCAGTGAGTTAACTAGCCAAGAATTTATGACACTTGTATATAATAATGTTTTTGGGCGCAATCCGGATCAAGGGGGATTAGATTATTGGTCAGGTCGACTTGATGCAGGAACGATTACTCGTGCAGAGTTAATGCTGCAATTTATTAACTCTAATGAGTTTACATCAAATACATCTACGGAGCGTGATTCGGAACAACGAATTAGAGTGCTAGCTTTAATACTAATTAAACGAGCACTGACAGATGAGGAAGTTAGTCGTTTCGTTGATTGGTATAAAAATGATACAAATGGATTGTTGTCAGTAGTTAAAGCGATGTTAGGTAATGCTAACTTCTTCTCAAGAATGCAAGTCTCGCTAGATGCCGCACTTGATACAGATGACGACGAGCGACCAGATGTGGTTGAGTTTGCGGACGGCACCGACATTAATGTGTCAGATAACGACCCGATTAATTCGAGTAATAATTTTGTAAGACAAATGTATCGTGACTTAGCAAGCGAGAATTGGTCCGTTGATAATGTATTGACTGATGTAACTAATTTAGACGCTGCTCCGAGTAATGGTGAATGGTTGGCTGGGTCATCCGTTTTGTCTGAAAGCTCGTTTGAAGCTCGCGAAGAAATTGTGCGCTTGTATGCAGCTATATTTAGTAGAACGCCTGATTTTGCTGGGTTAAATTATTGGTTATCTCGTTATGTAGATGATTCTCTAGATTTATCAGCGATTGCTGCAACGTTTGTTGCAGGTGGAGAATTTACCGGCTTATACGGAAGTTTAAGTAACAGTGATTTTGTTACGCAAATGTACCAGAATGTATTTTCTCGATTACCTGATACAGGTGGTCTAACGTATTGGACCAATAGATTAGATACAGACTTATCTCGTGGCGATTTACTGCTAGCATTTAGTGAATCAACCGAAGGCAAGAATAAGCTCGCGGCCACCGTGACGACAGCAATCTTATACCACTATTTGTTAGAAAGACGAGCAACATCGCAAGAAATCTCAGATGGAGAAACATTAGTTAATGGTGGTAATTTGAGTACACTTATTAATAATATTATTAATTCGGCAGAGTATTCGAATAGATTTTAATTTTATAAATTAAAACTATGAAAAGCTGAGACTTTTTTTGTCTTAGCTTTTTTTTTTTAACTTTTTTTAGTTGTTGTATGACGAAAGCTGGATAGGTTTGAATACGTATTAACAATGAATAATATGTTTCGATACTTGCATTAGCTTCTCTTGGATGTAGAATTAGTCGTTCTAAAAACTATGGAAAGCTATAAGAAATCTTCATCATGAGTAGAGTATATCCAGTAATCTTATCTGGTGGTTCAGGTACACGTTTGTGGCCAGTTTCACGAAAACACTATCCCAAACAATTTTTAAAGTTAACCAGTGAATATACAATGGTGCAAGAGACAGCGTTGCGTTTAAAAGGGTTTAACAACCCCATCGCCATTTGTAATGAAAGCCACCGCTTTATTATCGCTGAACAATTAAATGAAGTTGATAAAAAACCAAGTGCAATTATCCTTGAACCAGTTGCAAAGAACACAGCCCCAGCTATCGCATTGGCGGCATTTAAAGCAAAGCAACTAGATGAGAATGCTATATTAGTTGTGTTAGCGGCTGATCATGTTGTTGAGCATGAGGAGCGTTTTCAGGAAGCGGTTGAGCACGCGGTAGTCGAAGCCGAGACGAATTCGCTCGTAACATTTGGTGTCATTCCAAATAAACCTGAAACTGGTTTTGGTTATATTCAGGCACAGAATAAAGAAGGCATCAGTGCCATCAAAAATTTTGTTGAAAAGCCGAATAAAGAAACTGCTGAAAGTTACTTAGCAAGCGGTGATTTCTTTTGGAATAGTGGCATGTTTGTGTTCAAAGCGAGTGCATTTTTAAATGAACTGAAAGAACATAATGCACAAATGTATACAACCGTTGAAACTGCTTTCAATAATGCTACTGAAGACATGGATTTCGTGCGAGTTGCAAAAGAAGACTTTGAATTATGTCCAGAAGATTCTATTGACTATGCTGTAATGGAAAAAACCACAAATGGTAAAGTGTTACCTATCGATGTGGGTTGGAATGACGTTGGCTCTTTTTCTGCTTTATGGGAAGTACTCGGCAAAGATGAATCGGGTAACGTCGGATTAGGTGATGTTAAATTTATTGATTCAGAGAACTGTTTAGCGCAATCAGAAAATCAATTTGTTGCGACTATTGGCGTGAAAGATGTTGTTGTGATGGGGACTAAAGACTCCGTTTTGGTTGCGCATCGAGACCACGTGCAGGATGTAAAAAAAGTTGTCGAGCATCTGAAAACAACCAATCGTACTGAACATTTATTGCATCGCGAAGTGCATAGACCATGGGGAAAATACGATTCAATTGACAATGGTAATCGCTATCAAGTTAAGCATATAACTGTAAAACCAGGAGCTTCATTGTCAAAACAAATGCATCACCACCGCGCAGAGCACTGGATTGTTGTGAGCGGCACGGCGATTGTAGAAGTAGATGATAACGAAACACTACTATCAGAAAATCAGTCGATTTATATTCCACTTGGGTCAACACACCGTCTGACCAACCCTGGTAAGGTGAATTTGGAATTGATTGAGGTGCAAAGTGGTAGTTATTTAGGCGAAGATGACATTGTTCGCTTTAACGATGTGTATGGCCGAAGTTAGAGAAGTTAATGAAAGTCGGTCAATTTTCGCAACTTGTTTTAACTAAAGTCCAATTAAACCTAAAATCTGAAGCTAAAAAAAGTTATTTGAGCTACATGTGGTGGATTTTGGAACCCGCCTTGTTTGTTGGTGTGTTTTATTTGGTTTTTGGTGTTTTTTTAGCACGTGGCACAGAAGACTTTTTAATTTTTTTATTGTGCGGGCAAATTCCATTCTTGTGGTTTGCGCGCTCAATATTAAATTCCGCTTCTGCAATTGAAAATGGCCGCGGTTTAATGCAACAAATAAAAATACCGAAAATATTTTTCCCCAGTGTGACCATTTTGCAAGACTTTTTTAAAATGCTGTGCGTATTTATCCTGTTCGGCATTTTTTTGGTAGTTTACGGTATTGAGGTCACTAAGAGCTGGTTTTATTTGCCGTTATTAATTGTTGTTCAGTTTTGCTTTATTAGTTGTTTAGCTGTTTTTATTTCAATGATTGTACCTTTTTTACCTGATTTTAAATATTTAGTGAACACTGCAATGCAGTTGACTATGTTTGCTTCGGGCATATTTTATGACTATAAAATGGTTATTTTAGAACAGCATCATAACCTATTTTTATTAAACCCGATTGCCAATTTAATTACTCAATATCGTGAGGTTATTCAATTTGGTGGCGAGCCTGACTTTTACGCTCTTGCAATCATAGGTTTAGGGTCACTGACATTTTTGTTTATTTGCAGTTTGATTTTAAAGAAAATTGATTCTGTTTATCCAAGGGTGCTTGTGCAGTAATGAGCAAACAAGAAATCGCGTTAACACTTAAAGATGTTTGTTACATCTATAAACAGAGAAAATTTTTACGACGTACGGAATTCGAAGCGTTAAAAAATATAAACTTAGAGATTATCAAAGGTGAAACGCTCGGCATTCAAGGCAGCAATGGTAGTGGTAAGTCAACCTTGTTAAAATTGCTTGCTGGAATCTACGAACCCAGTAAAGGGCATATTGAACGGTATAACAATCATGTATCGCTGCAGACCTTGTCAGCTGGATTTGATGTTGAACTGAGTGGCCAAGATAACGCCTTAATTGGTGCTATGTTGTTGGGACACAGTAAATCGGTCGCTCGCTCAAAAGAGCAAGAAATTCAGGATATGTCAGAACTCGGTGATAAATTTTTTGAGCCCGTTAAAACTTATAGTGCGGGTATGCGGGCTCGATTAGGGTTTGCAACGGCAATTACTATGGACACCGACATTTTATTAATCGATGAAGTGTTAGGGGTTGGCGATGCAAAATTTAGAGCAAAAGCGAAACAGTTAATAAAACAAAAAACAGCCTCAGACATGACGGTGATAATCGTGTCTCACGAAAATCAACAGATTAAAAACTTGTGTGATCGTGCTGTATTAATCGAAAATGGCGAAATAGCGTCTGTATACAATCCCAAAATTTAAGGTTTAATGGAGCTTATGTTAAAAACGGAAGAAATTATAACCAAAGTGGAAGAGCATAGCGCTGAGGTTGAAATATCTGAGTCAACTTTAGATGAAATTGTTTTACGCTTAAAAAATAAAGCAATGAATGACCCTCAACCTCTCATTCAGCCAGTCGCCATTTCTCAAGACGAATTAAAAACCAGAGAAGATAACTTTGACTATAACCGCGATGTTATTCTCTTGAGCGATTACGATAAATTATCAGATGATGAGTTTATTCGTGTAGCGTATCGCATGATTCTTGAACGAGAGGCCGATGCCGGTGGTTTTGACTATTATTATGATAAATTGCACTCGGGTCGCTATAGTCGCGCCATGATACTATGGTCATTAAAACGCTCCGATGAAGGAAAAGCAGGCTCAAAGCCATTAGTTGGCATTTCTAAACCACTTTTTATGTCTTTAATTAGGCGTGTGCCTGTTTTGGGCGCTTTACTTAATTTATGTTTTAATATTGCCAATTTAAATCAATTATATAAAACAGTACATAGCTTGGCACTTACTCACGAAGACATTCAAGTTGATTTGAAAAAACGTATCCATAGCGCGTCATATAAGAATAAATAAAATGAAAATTTTAATCCCGTGTATTCAAGCACCATTTATTACTGGAGGTGGGCAAATACATGTTGCTCAACTTTGTAAATCAATTCAAGAATTTGGTCATCAGGTCGAGGCGGTTTCGTTTCCATTTAAGTTTTCTCCAGAAGACTACCTGCTAAAGTCAATGCAGTATTGCTTAAGTAATGACTTTGAAAATTTTAATGGTCACCAAATTGATCGTGTAATCGCGCTACAATTTCCAACTTACTATGTACAACACCCGAACAAAGTAGTTTGGTTAATGCATCAACACCGAGCTGTGTATGAACTTTATGATATGCAACCACAAACGCCAGAACTTGCGTTACTAAAAGAGCAGGTGCATAAATATGACACCCAAGAATTAGGTGCGTTGTCGAAAATTTATGCCAATAGCCAAAATGTAAGTGATCGCTTACAACGTTACAATCAGATTGAATCAACACCACTTTATCACCCACCAAAGGATGCAGACTTATTTTTTTGTGCACCAAGTGAAAGCTTTATCTTTTGTCCTAGTCGGTTAGAGGCACTAAAACGTCAAGACTTATTGATTAAAGCACTGCAGCATACGAATTCTGATATTGGAGTTATTATTGCTGGCGAAGGTGGACAGAAGGATACTTTCGTTGATTTAGTAGAAGAACTTGGTTTGGGCGATCGTGTTAAATTTGTTGGGTTTTTAACAGAAGAAGAAAAAAGGCAGTTTTATGCCCATAGTTTAGCCGTGTTTTTTGGTCCTTATGATGAAGATTACGGATACATTACATTAGAGGCAATGCTGTCGAGTAAACCTGTCATTACTTGTACGGATTCAGGTGGACCACTTGAGTTTGTTGAGAATGACCGCAACGGTTATGTGGTAGCGCCAGAACCTGAGCAAATTGCGCGAGTAATTGATAAATTACATGCAGACAAAAAGTTAGCTCAATCTATGGGTCAAGAAGGAAGAGCTATGTTTATTGAGAAAAACATAACTTGGCACAATGTTGTTGAAAAATTATTAGGATAGATAATGAAGATTGCTGTTGTTGCTTCGAGTCCAATTCCATATGGAGCTGGTGGAGCAGAAAAACTATGGTGGGGTTTAGTCGATAATATTAATCGTTACACAAATCATCAGTGTGAATTAATTAAAATTCCAATTGTTGAAAATACCTTTGATAGTTTACTAGCCGCCTATGAGCATTTTTCTAAGGTAGATCTATCACATTTTGATATGGTCATTACTGGTAAATACCCTGCATGGATGATTGACCATCCAAATCATCATATTTATTTATTGCACTGTTTACGTGGTCTATACGATACCTACCCAGCGTCGTTCAGTACAACCGTGGTGTGCGAAAACTTAGAAATAAATGAGTTTATCGCTAAATTAGACGGACAGTTACTTAATGTCGAGGCCGTTTTTTCAGAGTTAAAGCGATTTGAAAAATTAGGTTTATTAACAGAAGAATTAAAGCAGTTTCCAGGGCCATTTATTCGTAAAGTAATTCATTATCTTGACGAAGTTGCTTTATCTAAAACACGACGCATTAGTGCCATATCACAAACAGTGGCTGATCGTAGTGAGTATTTTCCAAACTTTAGCCATGTTGATGTTGTTTATCCGCCATCTACCATGTCAGGGTTTCACAATGAGGCATCGCAATACTTCTTTACTGCAAGTCGCTTAGACGGACCAAAGCGTATAGCTATGATAGTGAAGGCGTATATGAAAACGGACGTCAAAATACCGCTTATCGTTGCGGGCATGGGGCCATTACTTGACGAGTTAAAAGAGTTAGCTAAGGATGATACGCGAATTACATTTGTGGGTTATGTTAGCGATTTAGAGTTAATAGAGTTGTACGCTAAGGCATTAGCTATTATTTTTGTACCCGAAGATGAAGACTATGGTTTGATTACAGTTGAAGCGATGAAAAGTGCAAAGCCAGTCATTACTGTATCTGATTCGGGTGGCGTCACGGAGTTTGTTAGACATCAAGAAACGGGTTTAATGAGTGAGCCAAATGAGCAATCATTAGCAGATAATATAACGTGGATGGCTGAGCACCCTGAGCATGCTGCTGCAATGGGGGAAAATGCAAAACAATTTGTTGAAGATATTAATTGGCCTAGTGCAGTGAGTAACCTTATTGAACAAGGTCAAGTCAGCAGTACTAGACGCAAAATAACGATTGTTTCTACATATGCATTTTATCCACCTCAAGGCGGCGGTCAAAACAGAACCTACTATTTGTATAAAGAATTAGCTCGTCAGTACGATGTGGATGTTATTTGTCTTGCACATGAATCAGAAACACTTGTTCGAGAAGAGGTAGCACCTCATTTAATGCAAATTAAAGTCCCTAAATCTCAAACTCACGCGCTGAATGAATGGAAAATTGAAGAGCAAGCAGGGATCCCAGTCACTGATATTGCATTTCAATCTTTATATGACGATACGCCACAATTAAAAGTTGAATTTGAAACTTCGATTAAAGATGCTCATTTGGTGATTTGTAATCATAGTTATGTTTACCCATTTGTGAAAAAGTATAGCCCGTTACCCGTTACTTATGACTGCCACAATATTGAGTTTGAGTTAAAGCGCCAAATGCTAAGCGACAGTAGCTTTAATAATGCCCTAGTTGAGCAGGTTAAAATGGTTGAAAAGGAACTCTGTGAAGTTGCATTGAGAGTTGCGGTTTGTTCAGAAGAAGATGGCCACACGTTAAGTGAGCTCTTTAGTTTTGATGAAAATAAAGTGTTTGTTGCCGCAAATGGAGTAGATACAAATAGCGTAAAGTATATAGCGCCTGAGTCGAGACGCAATATAAGAGAACGGCTTGGACTAAAAAATGAAAAAGTTGCACTATTTATTGGTAGCTGGCATCAGCCCAATATTGAAGCGGTGGAAGAGATTGTTAAATTAGCTAAAAGTCATCAAAATATTCACTTTATCGTTATCGGTAGCGTGGGTGGTTATTTTAAAAACATGAAGACACCAGACAATATTGCGTTCCCAGGATTAGTGAGTGACAGTGAAAAGCAATCATATTTAAATATTGCTGATTTTGCACTTAACCTGATGTTTACCGGTTCGGGTACTAACTTGAAAATGCTAGATTATATTTTAAGTGGCCTACCTGTAATCTCTACTGAAGTCGGAAAGCGAGGTTTAGGTCTGTCACAGCTTATGGCAATCGGTTACAATAATGCAGATTTTGCCAGCAATGTAATTGATGTAAATAATATCGATACATTGAAGGCCGCGCGATACGTTAAGGATAATTTTGATTGGCGTATTGTAGGTGAGCAATATATAACACAGTTAGCGGATATCAGTTAACAATATCAAGATAAGTGTTTTTTAAAGTTTTATTAAAGGATTCAACAAAAGCAATGAAAAAAGCGATAGTAACAGGTATTACTGGTCAAGATGCGGCATATTTGGCTGAGCTACTATTAGAAAAAGGCTATGAGGTATTTGGTACCTACCGCCGTACTAGTTCGGTTAATTTTTGGCGAATTGACGAGTTAGGTATTCGCGACCATGAAAACTTGCACTTGGTTGAATATGATTTAACAGATTTATCTGCCAGTATTCGATTGCTACAGCAAACAAATGCGACTGAAGTTTACAACTTAGCAGCACAGAGTTTTGTTGGTGTGTCGTTTGAACAGCCGATAACAACGGCAGAAATCACAGGTGTCGGGCCGGTAAACTTACTTGAAGCTATTCGCATTGTTAATCCTAAAATTCGTTTTTATCAGGCCTCTACATCTGAAATGTTTGGTAAAGTTCAGCAAATACCGCAAACTGAAGCAACTCCTTTTTATCCAAGAAGCCCATATGGTGTTGCCAAGCTGTATGCGCACTGGATGGTCGTTAACTACCGCGAATCATACGATCTGTTTGCGACAAGTGGTATTTTATTCAATCATGAATCTCCGCTGAGAGGGCAAGAATTTGTAACTCGAAAAATTACCGATTCAGTTGCCAAAATAAAGCTTGGTAAATTAAATACCTTGGAGTTGGGCAATATGGATGCACAACGAGACTGGGGGTTTGCCAAAGATTATGTTGAAGGTATGTGGCGTATGCTGCAAGCGGAAAAGCCGGATACTTATGTACTCGCAACAAATCGTACTGTCACAGTGAGAGAGTTTGTGACTATGGCATTTAAGGCTGCAGACATTCAACTGGAATGGAAAGGTAAAGAAGAAAATGAAACTGCGATTGACATTGCTACAGGCGAAGTTCGTGTCAAAGTAAATCCCAAGTTCTACCGCCCTGCTGAAGTTGACTTGCTGATTGGAGATCCTGAAAAGGCGATAAATGAGTTAGGTTGGCAACCGACAACAACGCTTGAGCAATTATGTGACATGATGGTTGAGGCGGATTTACGTCGTAATAAGCAAGGTTTTTCTTTCTGATGAAAACGATTTTATTAACTGGCGCATCGGGGTTTACCGGGCTGCATTTTATTAAACTTGCAATGGAGCTGGGATATAAAATCGTTGCTTTGTCGCATTCTCAGCTTAAAATTGATGGCGTTGAATCAATACAGTGCGATTTGCGCAATCGAGCCGAGTTAATAACCATTATCGATCAAATTAAGTTTGATTATGTTGTTCATTTGGCTGCAATTTCATTTGTTGCTCACGAAGATGTGAGCGAAATTTATGCCGCCAATGTATTGGGTACTATCAATTTGATGGATGCAATTGAGCATTCACCTAATTGCGTAGAAAAAATATTGGTCGCAAGCTCGGGTAATATTTATGGCAACGCGCAAAGTTTGCCAATCGAAGAGTTGCATCAATATAGCCCAGAAAATGATTACGCTGCATCTAAGTGCGCTATGGAACTTGCACTACAGCATCGAAAAAATCGTTTACCCATCGTTATTGTGCGCCCATTTAATTACACTGGCGCTGGACAAGCCGCACATTTTTTAGTGCCAAAACTGGTTAATGCCTTTAAGAAGCGACAAGAAGTTATCGAATTGGGGAATTTAGATGTCGCGAGAGACTTTTCTGATGTGCGAGATTTGGTGAGCGTTTATCTTAGACTGCTTGATGCTCCAAACGCGAGTGGCGTTTACAATTTCTGTCGCGGTGAATCGGTTTCACTTAATCAAATCATTGAAAATTTAACCACTAAAACTAACCACAAGCCCAAAGTTATTGTGAATCCGCGATTTGTTCGTGAGAACGAAGTAAAAGAATTGTTTGGCTGCCCTGATAAGCTCTTAGCAGAAATCGGTGAGTTTCGTAATTTTAGTTTTTCAGACACGCTTGATTGGATGTTGCAAAGCTAACATATGAAAAATATTGTTTTAGGTTGCGACCCTTTATTGGCGCCACTAACGGGCATAGGAAAGTATACACGCTCGCTTGCAATTGGTTTGGAACAACATCAGTATGTCAATGAACTTGAGTTATTTGCACATGGCAAGTTTTTTCAACGTTCGTTGGTGGATGATTGCAATAATACCAAGATAGAGACGAGCTCAGTTCAAGTGCAACCGTCTTTATTACAACGTTTACGCATTAAGTTGGGACAGTCAAACTTAGCTACAAGTGTATACAGTAAAGTGATGCCATATGCTGAACGTTATGCTCTAAGGCATCATCAGGAATGCCTTTTTCACTCTCCTAACTTTTTGTTGCCTAACTTTTCAGGTAAGAAAGTCGTTACGATACACGATTTATCAACGCTTAAATTCCCAGAGTTTCACCCTGCAAGCCGTGTGTCCTTAGTCAATAATGCTATTTCTAATTCACTCGAACTGGCTGATCATATTATAACGGATAGTCGTTTTATTCGAGACGAACTTATTAATGAATACAGTGTTGCAAAGAGTAAGGTATCTGCAGTGCATCTTGGTGTAGATGATTGTTTTTATCCTCGAACAGAACAAGAGTGCCAGGAGACACTTGAAAAATACCACGTTCAATATAAAAATTATTTTCTTTTTGTATCGACCATTGAGCCACGGAAAAATGTGGTTAATTTACTTGCAGCCTATGAAAAATATCGTGCAAGCGTGAAGCAACCCCTGCCATTATTAATGATTGGTGGTAAAGGCTGGCAAAGTGAAAAAGAACATTCAAAAATTAGTCAGCTAGAACAAAAAGGGTATGTTTCATATTTAGGGTATGTGCCTGAAAGCGCGCTGCCAGTTTTATACGCTGGAGCAAAAGGGCTTTTGTTTCCTTCGCTCTACGAAGGGTTTGGATTACCAGTTGCGGAGGCATTGCAGTCTGGAGTTCAGGTGCTTACAAGCAAAAATAGTTCAATGGTTGAGTTCTCGCCTGGTACGTCTGTATTTGTTGAGCCTCGCTCGGTTACAGATATTGCCGACGGAATTGTAAAGTTGCATGAAGATGGCCAACAAGTCGAAGCGCGATTTGATTGGCAAAATACAGTTAACAAAACGATTGAAGTTTATAAAAAAATATAATCTAGTTTAAAGTAAATGTGCTGTGCATTTGGAGCCGTATTTCTCGCGCACATTTATAAGTTATAGTAATGGAGAGCAAAAGTGGCGAAAATTGTATTAGCAGGCACTTACCATAAAACAGGTACTGTTTGGATGGAAAATGTGTTGCGTGAAGCAGCAAAAAAAATGGAAATTCCATTTTATGACATTTCCAATGAGCATTTATGTAACTCAATGGAAGAGAGAAAAGCATTTTTACAGGATGCCATAGCACGTGATGAACGTGCTATTATTTTCGAAAATCACACTAAGTTCCCACTGGAGGGCTTAGACCTATCAAAGGTTAAGGGGTTTAGAGTTGTACGAGATCCCCGCGATATTATGATTTCAGCGGCTAAATATCATACTTGGTCTGATGAAAGCTGGTTACACATTAGGCGTAAAAAATTTAATGGTCAAACGTACCAGGAAGCCATTAATGCGTTACCTGATTCAAAGAGTCGCATGATTTTCGAAATGACGCACTCAACCGGCGACAGTATTCGTTCAATGCGTGAGTTTGAAGACTATGGCATTTTTAAAACTGTAAAATATGAAGATCTGATTGAAGACTTTAACTGTACCGTTTGGCGTGAACTTGCAATGTGGTTAGGCTTTGCTCGCCGAGATTTACTGCATATGCAATATGCGTTTTACAATAATTCAATTTTTGGCGGTGGCGCTAAAAAAACTGAACACGTACAGTCAGGTAAAAAGCAGCAACACTTAACGATATTAGATGACGAATTAAAAGCCACGTTCTATAAGCATTTTCCATATATCACAAGAAAACTTGGTTACGAATAATTCACAGATATAGACTGAAAAGGTTCTACACTATGTGCATTGCTCATTCAACCCTATAGTGATTATCAGTGATGTGTCGAGTATCATTTATGTTGGTGCATCACAAAGCAATAATTTTTAGACGAGGACTCTATAGTAGTCAATGGAACCAGTGTATTTAGCTATTTAGGGTACTTCAAATTTGTGGGTTTAAAGCTCTAGAGCAAATATATAAGAATTTATCATTATGAGTTACATAATTTTTTGTATTATGTATCATAAGTAAACAACTCGATGCTTTGAAATTTAGATATCAACATTGTTGGTTATTATTAATGGAAACGAATGACTCGACTGCGTTGAATCAGCCGTTATGTATATAAATAAAAATTAAAGGATGCAAATATGCTTTCATGTGAAGAGCAAAAAGCTAAATTATTAGATCACTTAACTGAATTACCAGCGCAAGAGCAAGTAAGTTTTTTAGTTGAAAAGCATATTGAACTTAGCGAGCAAGTCAAAAATAATCAAAAAACGATTGAAGAATTAAAAGACGCTATTAATAAGTCGACACTCTTTTTTAATATTCCAGAAGTTAATTTGATATCGAGTTCGCAATTGCCACGTATTGTGATTGGCGCACAGGATCCTGTGGGCTTAGATGCAAATTTACATTTGGTCGAATCAAATGGTGTTGATACATATCGTTGGTTAGGACCAAATCGATTAACTACATTTTCACTACCTGTTAATCGAGATGAAGAGAAGACTTTTATTGTTCGCTTATGTGCCCAAATCACAGAAGGGTTGTACGGCTCAATTAAAGTTTATGTAGATGGTGATTTAGTTGAACATGATATCGAATTAAAAGACGACAAAGCAGAATTGTTTGTTACTTTACCTGCGACATCGCGTAAACAAGATACAACAGTAGCTCTGTTTGTACCTAAGTTATTTAAGCCATCTGAGTTTATTGAGGGAAGCGACGACCATCGTCTATTGAGTGTTGCCTTTACACAAATAGAGGTGGTTTAATATGTTAAAAATTGCTGTCGCGATATGCACTTATAATCGCTATGATTTACTGCCAAAGGCAATTGAGAGTGTTTTAAATCAATCGCTGCCGAATTCTGAATATGAGATACTCATTATCGATAACACGCCTGATGCTCATCTTAATCAAGGACAAGAGTTTGCTAAACGCTACGCCGATATCGAAAATCTAAAATATGTCTTTGAACCCATTGCCGGCTTGTCAAATGCCCGAAATGTAGCAATGAGAATGACTGATGCTTTGTATATATCGTATTTAGATGATGACGCGATTGCCTCCCCTGAATGGCTTGAAAATGTGATTAAAGGATTTGAGTCGTTTGAACAAGTTGGTGTGGTTGGTGGTCAAATCAAACCTATGTTTGAGATCGCAAAACCAACATGGCTCGGCGATAATTTATTAGGCCATGTAAGTGTAGTTGATTGGGGAGGGGAGCTTAGAGTTGCTGACGAAGATGAATGGTTTGCAGGTGCAAATATCTCGTTTGAGCGCAATATCCTTGTGAAGAGCGGCGGTTTTTCTACAAGCTTAGGTCGAATTGGAAATGGCAATTCATTGATGTCTAATGAGGAAATCCAAGTTCTTGAGTTTATTAAAAGTGAAGGCTTAAACGCTGTTTACTCGCCAGCTGCAAGCGTTGACCATTTAGTTGAGAAAAAACGCCTTGAGCGCACCTGGTTTAGAAGACGAGTTGCCTGGCAAGCCACTTCTGATTTTGTTATGAACCCAGAAAAAACAGAAGACAACTTAACTTGGAAGCTGAAAAACGTAAAGCAATTTATTGCGAGTCTGCCTCCGCTGCAAAGAAACCTGCAAGGCTTGTATGTTGAAGTGAATGATTCTGATTTATTTACTTGGCAACTCAGTGCGCTTTATGATTTTACGGTTTTAACACTTGCTGGATTTTCGGGATTAGAAAATGAGTAATTATGCGAAAAGGGCGCTAATTCTAGCTCCGACTCCAACGTGGCCACAGGATTTTGGTAATCGAAAACGGATTTTAAAAGTATGTAATGGATTGAAAAAGTTGGGGTATGAGATTCATTATATTCATTATGCATCAGAAGGTGATTGGCGTAACAATTTACCATTTGAATCACGTATAAAAATGAATGAGCAATGGGACCTTGTTGATCATATCGTACCAACAGTCCCATTGCATGAGTGGCCCAAGCATGGTGATGACCACTATATTGATGAGTGGTGGGACCCGGCGCTAGAAAACCATTTAAAATGGTTATTTGAGGCGCGAAACTATGATTTATTTGTGGTTAATTATACCTGGCTTAGTAGAGCTTTAGAATTTGCCCCAGATTGCACATTAAAAGTACTTGATACTCATGATAAATTTAGTGGTAGGCGTCAGCTGCTAGAAGCTAATGGCATTAGCAAAGAGTTTTTCCACACCACTGAAAATGAAGAAACAAGAGGGTTAAATCGCGCAGATCTAGTGTGGGCGATAAAAGAGGAAGAAAAGAAGCTTTTTGATAAAATGGATATTGATGCAGAAGTTCGTACATTAATTCATGTTGATGATCAAAGAGAGAATATTTGTCCTTATCAAGAAAATAAGTATATTACTTTTGGTTTTATTGGTGCGCGCAATAATATAAACAAAGTCAACCTTGAGAACTTTTTGAAAGTAGCCGAACCTATTTTTGATAAATACCTACCTCCGTTACAAATAAAAGTTGCGGGGTCAGTGTGTAAAGAGTTTGAAAGTGAACAAAGTAAATATGTTGACTTTGTTGGCTATGTAGACACAGTTGATAGTTTTTATGATGCAATTGATGTCGCTCTCGTCCCCATGGAGTTTTCTACGGGCTTAAAAATTAAGGCCGGTGAAGCCATTGCGTTGAGCAAACCACTCATTGCGCACAAGCATGCGATGGAGGGTTATCCGCAAGTAGAACCATTGCACTTATGTGAGAGTTTCGAAGAGATAGCATTAGCAATGTGTGAACTTGCTTATGAACCTCAAGGGTTAGGTGCTTTATCTCAAAAATCGCTTGATGCGTACGAGATTTGCCAATTTGAAATAGATAGCGAACTTGAATACTTAGACAGCATGGTATTGAATCAATATGAAGTTGTCGTTAACTTACCTCAAGACTTTGGCAATGAGAAAAGTATTTGGCATTGGGTGACAACAGCACATATTGAGTGGTTAGGTTGGTCTAATAAAGTTAAGTGTATAACCCAGTATCCGCCAAAGTTCGATAGCTATAAATCAAATGTCTATTATTTAGAACAGTCGGCTTATGAGCGGTTTGTTAATCAGACGACAAGCAAAATTTATAATTTAGATTTTTCATTAAGTATTGATAGTCAATTGTCTCCTCTTGCTGTTACGGACTCTTCTAAAGTTTTACCCTTGCTCGGCCATAAAGCAAGCCAGATGTTTGATAATATAAAAGATGTTGAAGTAGACGGTGTGATAACGCTTGGCAATGATAATAAAATTTCTATGTTAGCTGACTTTTTAAAAATGAAAAATGAAGAGGTACAGTACAGTAAAATTACTTGTTTGGATGAAACAGAAAAGTTGATAAACAAAATTGTTTTCCAACAGACAATACCTAGGCTTTGTATTGCTAAAGCGGAACCTTCACAATCACTACCAGAAAAAGTTTTTATCGAGCTTTGTCGTTCACTTGGAATAAAAATAATTTACTCAGATGACTATATTGATGTTAGAACATGCAATGCGTGTTTAAATTCTAACTTTACCACTTATAACAACACGTTCTTTAGTGAATGGGAGTCGTTTGAAAAAGCAGAGTTGTAGTATGCAAAAATATTTTTTGAAAAAGGTAGGGCTTATATTATGTCAGTAACAAAAGTGATTGTTCATATAGGTTTGCCTAAAACAGGAAGTAGTTCTATCCAGCGATTTTTATCGGCCAATAAAAGCCTTTTAAAAGAAAATGGTGTGTTTTATTCGCCAAAATCCTCGTTTGATCACTGTGCTGAAATTACAGAAATAGTGCAGTCAGGAGAAGAACAGCGTTTATCGTCTTTTTTGCAGCATCAATTAAAAAGCGCTGAGGAAGAACAATGCACGATGTTAATCATTTCATCAGAATGCCTGTTTGAACGCGCTAGATGGGTAAAGTCTACTTTTTCAAAGCAATTATCTCATTTAGATTCAGAGTACATATGTTACTTTCGTAATATTGGCGATTATTATTTAGCGGCATGGCAACAATGGTTTTATAAAAGTGAAAGCTTTGATTCATTTGATAGTTATATTAAGAATTTTGGTAACATTAGTGGGTGGATGACTCATTTTAAAGAGTGGGAAGAAGTTGCTCATGAGCGGCTTGTTGTGCGTCCATTTGACCGTAAAAAGCTATTCAATGAGAATCTTAATGAAGACTTTTTAAATAATTGCTCTATTCCGATTGCTTATAACCTTTTCAATGAACCAGAAGTTAAACCTAATGATATTTGGGGGAGCAATCGCTCTTTTGATGCAAGAGGTAACTTTTTATTAGAAACATTGAGCGAAGTTGCACAAGGCGATATTCACGATCACAGCGCGCAGCTATTTTTAGCACAAGAACTATCTGAACTCGTGTACGGAACTCAAAAAAAGCAGTTATCTCGCGATCAAGCATGGATTTTGAACTTTCGCCATAAAGGACTTATCGAGTATCTTGAATCGAAACATCCTGTTTTAATACAGAGTATTAAAGCAAAGGGATATGAGTCAGAAGAAAGTGTTGACTATCAGCAATTGGCAACAAAGTTAATAAAAAAGCTTTGGAGCTTACGCAATGGGTAAAGATTACCAAGATAGAGATAGAAACTTTGTCGATTATAAACTCGCAATACCGTCTGGTTTTGATCTTCCTCTACGTAATGGAGGAACACAAAGTTTTTGTTAGGAAAAGATATAAAGCTTCACAGTAAGCAATTGACAAAGTGGTTTTTACAACGTGATAACAGTTGATGGTACGAACAAAATAGCTATCGCTATAGAATTTAGCGGAACTATATTAGTTGAGCGTAGTGATTACACATGAAATTAGTAAAAACATTTAGCAATAAAATTGTGCATAACGATGACGAAGTCGTTATTTATTGTTGTGCGCGTGACGAGTCGCTACGATTACCGTATTTCATCGAATACCATAGAGGCATTGGAGTTAACAAGTTTATTTTTGTTGATAATGGTTCCACTGATGGTAGCTTAGAATTCCTTAAGCAGCAAAGCGATTGTTGCGTGTTTACAACCGATGATAGCTACAATGAAAGTGGATGCGGTATTGATTGGATAAATCATCTTGTTCCGCAGTTTAGTCTTGGTAAATGGGTGCTAGTGCTTGATGTTGACGAATTGTTTGCGCTGCCCAGTGGTCTCTCACATATTTCACAACTCATTGAACAATTAGAAGATGAGGGGGCATCGGCATATAGAACGTTAATGTTAGATATGTATTCTGACAAGGCCGTTGCAGACACGCTTTATGCCGCTGGAGATGACTTTTTAACAAGCTGTGCTTACTTTGATGATGGGCGAAGTTATCAAGTCGCTAGTGAAGGTGTATATCATGGGCTCTTTATTAAAGGTGGTCCACGACAACGCTTTTTCGCCGAAAAAAATGAATCTCCATTTATTGGTAAAATCCCGTTGATAAAATGGGGACTCCAAACTTTTTTAAAGAGCTCTACTCATTTTGTTTGTGGTGCGAAAGCAAGTTCAGGGAGTGGCGTTATTTTTCATTTCAAATTCTTCTTTGATTGCATTAAAAAAGTAGAAATCGAAGTAGAGCGCAAAGAGCATTGGAATGATGCAATAGAGTATCAGCGCTATTTGCGAGTATTTGAGAGGAATAAAAACCTAACGTTATACAGCCCTGAATTAAGTCATAAATTTTCTTCGATGGCTCAGTTGGAGGAGCTTGGTTTTATTAAACCTATTTCTATTAATCATACAAAAATATTGATAGTTGGGTTGAATCGAACAGGCACGCTGAGCTTGCATCAAATGTTGTTAGACAACCAAGTGAAGTCGGCACATTGGGAAAGCGGGCGTCTTGGCTCGCAAATTAAAAAGAATTTAGATTATGGCGTAGAATTACTTACTGAACTGGATGAGTTTGAGGCGTTCTCTGACATGGTTTATGAAGATAACGCCCAGACTTATTTTTTGATGAATACAGCGCTTGAGATATTGGTAAAACAGTATCCAAATGCTTTGTTTGTCTTAAATTATAGGCCGCTTGGGAAGTGGATGAGAAGTATTTCGAGGCATCAATCTGGACAATACTTACGGCGTGAAGTAGTGCGCCAAGGTTCATATAAAAATGTACTAGATTATTGGTATAAGCTTCATAAACAGCATTACGAATCTGCAAGAACTCTCTTTGATAATAACAAAGATATTAAGTCGATTGAGTTTAATATTGAACGAGATCATGTCTATAAATTAATAACGTTTTTTAATAAACACGGAGTGAACATAATGCCCGACAATCTCCCTCATAAAAATAATTCGTCGAAAAATGGAGATATCTATGATGCTCACTTTTACGAAACGTATGCGCAAAAGTCAACTCAGTCAGCCATGATTATACTCGATATTCTGCTGCGATATTTTAAACCAAATTCCATTGCTGATTTTGGTTGCGGCATCGGTACTTGGTTAGCTGCAGCTGAAGCGCAGGGAATTGAAAATTTAACCGGTTTTGATGGTGATTGGGTCGACCAAAGTAAATTACTATCGAAAAATATAAAGTTTAATAAAACTGACTTTACTGAACTGTATCAGGTAGAGGAAGACTATGATCTGGCTATCTCGCTTGAGGTGGCAGAGCATATCGAGTCGAAATATGCTGACCAGTTCGTTAATACAATTTGTAGTGCGGCGGAGGTTGTAGTTTTTAGTGCTGCAATACCGTATCAAGGAGGCGCAGGCCATGTTAACGAGCAGCCTCAATCTTATTGGGTAGCATTATTTGAGAAAAATGATTTTGTTTGTATCGACTTATTCCGAAATGAGGTTTGGAATAACGACTCAGTCGAATTTTGGTATAAGGCGAATACGCTTTTATTTTTAAAGCGTTCAGTTTATGAAGTGCGCAAAGGTGAATTTGAGCTTTTTCAGCTAGTAAACGCCGATTTAGTGCATCCTGATATGGCGAGCCATATAGCTATAGAAGGTAATAAACGACTGCAAAGTACAATTGACCAATTACGTGATACTGCGCTGAAGTTAGAGAGTGTGGATTTACTTGCAGCTCGCTCTCTAATGCAAATAGCTCATGAGAAGAGACCAAACGGGAGTTTTATTAAAGAAAAGCTCAATTATTATGAGAGCATACTCGAAAAGGTAATTAATAAAAGCGTCTGACTAAAAAACCGTAATCATTTTTATGATTACGGTTTTTTATTTCTATTGTGAGCGTAAATAAGCCTCACTAAAACCTATTAAGGGTTCTCTAACGTGTTTAATCTCGAAAGAATATCTGCAATCACAGTTTCTAACGAAACATTTTCGTTATAAATTAAGTCACCTTTAATTGTTAGATCACTGTTTGCATCCAATTGTAGATCCCAATTCGCGGTTGTTGAATCAATAATATTTATTCTAAAGGTGTTACTCGAGTTGTTAAGATCAATTGAATTAGTTTTAGTTCTAAGAGCTAAACTAGCGAACTCGTCACTTGATTCAGTCTCTAAAACTAGACTGTATGGGTAACCTGAAGCGGTAGTATCGCGTACATGTAAATGAGCGTCAGGGTTCTCCGTGCCCATACCAACATCACCATCAGCAGCAATAAAAAGTGAACCTGTATCGGCACCTGGCTTGATTTTAAATGGTAGTTGACTTCCATTGGTTACGTCACGGACGAAGAAGTTTGCTTCGTTACCTGCTAAGTCCCATGTTTGCGCTGTAAAGCCTGATGAGCCATCCTGCTCCAAGCGTAATGTTGGTGAATTACCAGATTTAACATGCAAATCAACTACAGGGTTTGATACGCCAATACCAACATCACCTGCCGAATCTACGCGTAACGCATTTGCCGGCGCGCCTGCGTCAACGCGAAACACTTGGCGACCAGCTGTTGAATCTTCAAATGCAAGGTAGTTGTCACCGCCATTAGCAGAGTCATTTGCCACGATTCGCCAGTCATTTTTAGGGAATGAAGCTGATGTACTGGTATCGTCGAAATGAATACGCAGGTTATTTTCTTTCACACGCATAGTGTCAAAACCAAAGCTTTCACCATTTGCACAGTCATTACCAATACAAGCACTAAATGTGATAATAACATCGTCATTAAAAACTTGGTCAGCATGGGCATTAAAACAAGCTGTGAGCGACAGGGCCAATGCACTTAATTGTAAAATTTTCTTTTTCATTTTTCTAGCTCCTACTGCTTGCTGTCACGTTTTAGTGAAGGTGCTTTTTCTTGCATAATGTTATGTGTAACCACAGCAAAATTTTCGGTAGTAAAAGTACCTGAAGTCGAATCTATTTTTGAGATAAAGCCACGCGCATCAGCGCTGCGACCATTATTCATTGTGTCTTTTACTTCTTGCAAATACTCAACAGCTTTAATTTCATAACTATAAGTACCATCTTCTGGCAATTTAAGTGCGCTCACGTTTAGTGAAGGTACATCACTTTCAAAGCTGTGGTTAAAACCATTTTGGCCAGTAACAGAAATAATAAATTTATTGTATGACTTCATTGGGGTGAAATCGATATGGCTCTCAGACAAAGTCGTAATAATTTCATCTGACTTAGCCTGTTGTAATTCATAAACACTGTTCGCAGCCATAGCTGGCAGTGCGACTGCAGTGCAAAGTACTGCTGATGTTAATATGCGACGCATGATCACGGTCCTCTCAGTTTAGTTCCATTCAGTTATATTCAAATGCAAACTAATTTATAATTATCACTATTAAGTTTAACAAAAATTTACAAATATGAAATAATGCAGGTGTTGTTTATTTGGCCTAAACAGCTGCACTTCCTTTTATTAAAAAATCCTTTTCTATTCATTTTAAGGATAAATGTGCAGGAAAAATGGATGAGCAAAAATTTTTTGAAGGAAAGCGATTCAATGAAGTTTATAAAATCATTAGTTTATACAGCAGTGTGTGCAAGTGTATTGCAGTGTGCACAAGCAAGTGATCAGTCACTTAATAAAATATTAGATGCAATCAATAAGCTGGAAGCAAAATCAGAGCCTAAGTGTTATGCCACCGCATCACGCCTTGAAGACTTTATGTTCGGTACACCACTTAGCGATGAAGCTCGTTTTGCAAAAAATTTATTACAAAAAGATTTCATCAACCTAATCTGGCAACAAGCAGCGCAAATAGCATTGCAAGAAGGTGAAGAGATTATTCTAAAATCTCACATAATCGCTGCGCAAAATAAGTTGTTCAAAACAGAAAAAACAGAAAAAGGACATTGGCGACTTAACTTTAATGGCGATCAACAAGTCACCTTACATAAAGATGATAAACGTCAGTATGGCAGTATTGCGTATTCTCTGCGCGCAGTACTCGCGGTGCAGCAAGAAGCGTTACTAGACTTTGACAATAATATAACGCCACTCACCGAGCTCGCTGTAAATGCGCTTAAAGATAGCCTCGACTTTTATACGTTGGCAGCGTTGAAGGTTGCTGATAATAGCGCGCGAATGCAAAACGAGCGTTTAATTATGGTGGATAATTTAAATGCAGTGTGGCTTGGGCTCGGTGCGACCGCCAGCAGCAAAGAGTTAAACCCGGTGCGAGAATACAAACTCATCGAACCGACGCTACTCAACCAAATGGCAGAGCGAAAACTCGCTTCTTATGCCAGTTACAATAGAGTGAGTAATCAGCTATTTTTACGTAATTTACAGGTTTATTTTGCGCGTGTAACCTGGCCGAGTGATAAAGCACAAAGCGATAAAATCATCGATACATTTAGTCAATTACTGACCCAGTTTTCAGCGCACTTGTATTTAGGTGCACAGAACAATGCAATGACGCAACAGCTGGGCGCAATCAGCGAACAAGCGGTTTATGATTTTGCGATGCAATCAATTCCGCATAAAATAAATGAATATGAAGACGCGTTATTTTTCCCTAATTTTTCTAAAGATAAACAAATCTATATTGAATCCTATGATATGGACGCATTTCGCGATGCAGGAGTGCATTGGGTTTATCTACAGCAAGCAATTAGTTCGCCTGAGTTCAAATTATTTATCGAGCCAGATCCGTTTGCAGCAGAACTTATTGTAGAGAATATCGCTCAGTATGGCGTTTTGTTATTGCGTGTTGCCGGTAATTTAGCAAAACAAGAAAAAAGTGATTACCTTGTTGCTGAGCATATTGTCAAAGCGCAAGCGTTACTCGATAAAAAAATCGCACAGCATAAAACGGCCAAAGAATCGAAAACCGCTGCTCAAAAGCTGGCGTCGGCCAGCGAGAGTGACAAAAAAGTTGGTTTTGTGAATGTGACCGATTTAGCGGGATTAAATTATCAACATCGCTCTTCAGATTGGCTTAATCGACAGTTGCGGACATTTTTAAGAAAAGACGAATCAACGGGAATTGTTACCATACCACCTGCCTTTGGTGGTTCAGGTGTTGCGACTGAAGATATCAATAACGATGGTCTTGTTGATATATTTATTTTAGGCGGGCGCGGGAATACGCTTTATTTGAATCAAGGTGATGGCAAATTTAGTGATGTGACTGAAAAAATGGGATTGAATTGGCTTCGTCCTGAAGATGGTCACCCTGGGGAAAGTCGTCAACCGATTATTGCCGATATCAATAATGATGGTTGGCAAGATATCGTAGTAACCTATGTTAATGATGTTCATCGTGTCTATAAAAATGTCGACGGCAAAAAATTTGTTGATATGACAACTGAAGCAAACTTAGGTGGACGTAATCTTGTTGGTGGTCCGGCAACCATGTTTGATTTTGATAAAGACGGTGACCTTGATCTCTACATCACATACTTTGGTAATTATATTGAAGGTGATTTACCAACCTTAAAGCGCCGTAATACAAATGGTAAGCCAAATCAGTTATTTGAAAATGTTGGTGATTTTAAATTTAAGAACGTGACCCAAGGTTCTGGTCTTGATAATACCGGCTGGGCACAAGCGGTCGCGCATACTGATTTAAATGGCGATGACTGGCAAGATGTGATTGTTGGTAACGACTTTGGTGTGAATAGTTACTACATCAATATGAAAGATGGCTCGTTTAAAGATATATCTGCTGAAATAGGCACCGATAAGCCATCGTATACTATGGGTATTGGTATTACAGATTTAAATCAGGACAATAAGCCAGACGTTTATATTTCAAATATTGTGACTATGAACAAGGACGAAACCTATGTACTGCCAAATCAAGATACCCAATTAAAGTTTAATGCCGATAAATTGGCTCATATGCGGGTGGTGGAAGCGAACGACCTCTTTATTTCTGAACCGAATGATGCACTTCGCTATCAAAATAGCGATATTATTGGTCGTGGTTACTCGTCAACAGGATGGGCATGGGATGCTGATTTCTTTGACTATGATCTTGACGGTGATGATGATTTGTATGTGTTAAACGGTATGAATGAGTTTAATTTATACAGCAGTAAAAACCCGTATTATCAAGATAAAGATGGTAATAAAATAGATGCCGTGCTGCCTGTCAGTGAGAAAGAAGAAAATGTCTTTTTTGAAAATACACAAGGGCGTTTAGAAGTATCCAAGTTGGATATGGGACTCAACCTGTTAAGTAACTCGCGCAGTGCCGCTTATTTTGATATTGAAAATGACGGTGACTTGGACATTGTGATAAATAATTATCATGAACCCGCGGCGTTATTTAACAATAATCTTATGTCGAATAATAACTGGTTGAAAATAAAGTTAACCGGTGATCCAAAACAGCAAGTCAGTAAAGATGCAATTGGTGCTCGTATATACGTTACCTTGGTAAATGGGCAGCGCGTTTGGCGCGAAGTACGCAGTACAGATGGCTATATGTCAGTGCATCCTAAGCAGCAACACTTTGGCTTAGGGAATGCAAAAGAAGTTACTGTTGAGGTGGTTTGGCCAAATGGTAAAATCACTAAATACAATAACATTGCAGCGAATCAAGCAATGGAGATTGCATTATGACGGATGCACTTAAAAGAGTAAGTATATACTTACTCTTTTGTGTTAGCTTTTTTTGTTTTGATGTTCAATCACGTCCATTACCACCGATTGCAAGTGGCATGAATGAAGCAGAATATCAATCTTTATTGGCGACTTATTCTGAACGTGAAGCTGTTATTTCTGAGTTGTTAAATTCTGCAGGACTTGAACATGCGGGTTATATTAATGGATTAATTTCGGAGGCGTCGCCTTATTTATTGCGCCATGCTGTTAATCCAATTAACTGGGTGGGCCATAATCAAAAACAATTCGATGCCGCTCAAAAAGCAAATAAACTCATATTCCTATCTATTGGCTATTCCACATGTCACTGGTGCCATGTAATGGAAAAGGAGAGTTTTGTTGACCATGAAGTTGCACGCTATTTAAACCAGCATTTCGTTAATATAAAAGTGGATCGCGAGATCCATTCTGATGTTGACCAGTTTTATGCAAATGCGCTGACGTTAGTAAAAGGCAGCGCCGGCTGGCCGATTTCCGCCGTACTAACGCCAAAAGGCGACCTTATTTGGATTGATTCCTACCTACCAAAAGATAAATTATTAAAAACGTTTAAGCGATTACATCGTATTTGGCAGGTCCAGCCGACCACATTGGAACAAATTGCAAAAAACTTAGCGCTACAAATTGAATCTCAGTACCAGTTTGATGAGATTAAATGGGAGCGAGATGCGCCAACAAAAGCAATCGAAAGTGTTGCTAAACAGCTTGATCCAATACACGGTGGTTTACAAGGTGCTCCTAAGTTTCCGAGTGCGGCGTTACTATTAGCCTTGCTTGATGATTATGCCCAATCGCCAACCAGCGAAAAAGAAAAAGCGATAACACTTTGGTTAGATAGCCTGATGCGTAAAGGGCTCAGAGATCATATTCACGGTGGCTTTTTTCGTTATGCGACTGACGATAAATGGCATATCCCTCACTTTGAGAAGATGCTCTACAATCAAGCGTTGTTAACTCAGTGTTTTGCAAGAGCTGCACGCTATTTCAATAACCCCGATTATTTGCAGGTAGCAAAAAGTACACTCGAGTTTAGTGAACGCAAAATGCAAAGTGAGCGCGGTGGATTTTATAGTGCGATAGATGCGGATTACCAAGGTAAAGAAGGCCACTACTATTTATTTTCCGAACAGAGCAAAAACAAAGTGACTTCCTCGCAAGTGCATTGGCTCCAGTTTAAAGATGAACCCTTATGGTTTCCTACTTTGCGTAAAGGCGCATTTGGGCGTATTGAAAACAAAAATTTGCAGCAAGAAAAAATGCAATTGACTCTGCCTCATATTGACAAAAAAGTCATTACTTCGTGGAATGCGTTGATGATCCTCGCCTATGTTGAAATGTATTCAGCAACATCAAACACACAATTTTTAGATAAGGCTGTTGCATTGAGCGAGTTTATTAACACGCATTTGTATGACAATAATAGTGAGTTAAAACGAGTTTATTATCTTGAGCAAGCACAAGGAGCTGCATTGCTCGAAGATTATGTTTACTTAGCTGAAGCGATGAAAGCGCTATATCGAGTAACCAATAGCAATACGTGGTTGAGTCGCTTTAAATCTTTGCTTAAAGGTGCCTTGTTAGGTTTTGAACAGCGAGATAAAAAATCCTTACAATATAAATATATTACCGATGGCGAGTTTATTTCACCCCATGCGTTATTTACTGAACAGCTTGCGTTTGCTCGTCAACTTGATGTGCAGTTTTTAAAACCAGCTAAGGCGCATAAAATCGCGTTGCAGCAAGCGTTTTTACGCAATAGCAGTGGAGCATTCTCAGCGATTACATCGCTGGATTCTAAAACTAATGTCGCATCAGAGCACGTATTTGCGCGCGGTAATGGCTATGTATCCTTGTTGCGCAACAGTAATGGCTGGCGGTTATCATTTAAATTGGCACCAGGGTGGCATATTAACTCAAATAAACCACTGCAAAAGTCGTTAATCGCAACGTCGCTCAGTGTAGCTGACAGTCAACTCGACGCTGTGTCATACCCAGACGCAATCTCTCGAATGCTTGGGTTTGATGATAAACCATTAAACCTTTACGAAGGCGAATTTAATATCGATTTCGATTTGCCAAAAGAGTCACAAAATCGGTTTATTGATTTGAAAGTACAAGCATGCAGTGATTCAGTTTGTTTGTTACCGGAAACACTCCGATTTAGTTTTTTACTCGATTAAGATTAAATAAAAAACGGCAGCGTATTGCTGCCGTTTTTATTTGGTTATGACTAAATTACTTAAATTTAAACTCACCCAATAATTGTTCTAGTTTCACCGCAAATGTTTTACGTTCAGCTTTTGGGGAAGTCGCTTGAACAAGTAAAAATTTGCTTTTTTGCGATGAGACAACTTGATATACCCAATGCATCTCATCTCCATTTATCGCATAGGCTTGTGTTGAAAGAGCTGGAATATCATTAAGTTTGATCATCTCGTTTTTGGTAATTTCGACTTCTGAGAGCGATTTACTGTTTTTGAGAAAGTGCTCTGATATCGTTTGAATATTTTCCACTTGTTGCGCTAATTTGCCATGGCTAATCACAACAATATTGCTTGGTTGTTCGCTGTCAGCCAATACAATTGAATTGGCATGGCGTTGTTTAATTGTAAAATTCGGTGTCGCGTTCAAGTAGAATGGTAAACCGGTATATAGACGACTATTCGTATTAGTTTCAACAGATAAAGACATTAAGCTCTCTTTTATCGCTTGTTTTTGCGTGTTGCTGATGCCCTCAGGATAACTCGCTTCTACTTGAATACTAGATAGTTTATCTCCGGCGATTAACCAGAGTTTTTCATAATAAGTGCCGGCGATAAGCTGGCGTAATGTTAATAACGTGCAATTAGCTTTATTTACTTCAATCTCTTCTTGTTTGACCAATCGAAGTTTAGTTTTTAACAAATTTTCTTTAGTCAGTGCTTGCAAATACGTGGGGTAGGGAATTTCTATTTCTTTTAGCTCAATACGAGAAAAACTTGCTGGTTGCACAAAACCGTAGTGTTCTTGCGTAATGTTAAAACCTACTGGTGGTTGCATACTCGCTTCAATACCAGAGCTTATTTGAAATGTTTGGTAATTTTGGGGTTCATTTTCTGTCGTTGTGGTACTGCACGCAACGCTTAGTAAACACAGCCCGGCTGTTAATGACGTTTTGATTTTATTCATGATTTTATTCTGATTAGCGCTTGTTACAATTTATAACTTATTGTAAAAAAATTTGTATTTAATTTTGTAAGTTTATCCATAATTGGTTCATAATAACAAGTTATAACCTCATACTAATCACAATAAAAAAGAATTGTCATTATGAATCGAAAACTGAATAAAAGCTCTAATTCAACTTGGGGCGGGGGCTTATCGCGGCGGCGGTGGGTTAATTTTATGCGGGTATATTTACTTGCTTTTTTAGCCTATTTTAGTGTTTCGGTTCATGCTGCAACCGCGCCAACGCTAACGGCAGTGTTTACACCAGATACAATTGGCCCTGGTAGTACCAGTCAACTCTCATTTACTATAACAAACGTTGACGCCGTTGATGTTGCAACAAATACTAGTTTCACTGCAACTATGCCAACAGGTGTTGTTTTTGCAAGTCCTGCTAACTTTGAAACTAACTGCCCAAATGGCACGCTAACTGCGCCAGATGGGGGCACGACATTCACATTCAGTAATTTTGACATTCCGGTAATGACATCATGTACTGCAACAGTTGATGTGGTCTCGTCTGTGGTTGCAACTCATACATTGGTAACAAGTTCTGTAACGTCGGACTCTGGATCTTCGGGTACTGCGACGGATGATTTGATGGTTGTAACAACTTTACCTGGTTTTTCAATGTCGGCAACGCCTAATAGTATTGTTCAAGGTGGTGTGAGCACGCTCACAATGACGATAGATAACAGCTTGAATGCAAGTGTTGTCGGTAGTTTAGACTTTGATATTACGTTACCCACTGGGGTTGTCGTCGCAGATCTGCCAAATGCCTCAACAGACTGTATTTCGGGGTCTTTACCTGATACCACATTGACGGCGCAAGCCGGTACTGATTATATCAAACTTGATGCTGATGGCTTTACAATTTCCCCGGGGTTTGAAGTGCTAGCAAGTACCGCTACATGTACCGTGACTGTGGATATCAAAGGTACTGGTTTAGGTAAGTCAATACTGCGTTCAAGTAATTTATCAGCTGATTTTAGCTTTGTAGGTTTCGCGAGTGACGAAATTGAGGTGACACGTGCTTTTGCGACTATGTCGTTTTTAACAAACCCAGTACAACCTAGCAACACAACAAACTTAGAATTCACAATCACAAATTACGATCGCTCAGATACGGCAACAAATATCGCCGTAACGCATGATTTGACGACCATATCACCTGCAATGCCGGGTATCACTGCGTCTAGTTTGCCTGCAAGTGCATGTGGAGGTACTGTTTCGGGTACAACTACGGTGACGTTATCGGGAGCTACTTTAACGCCTGGTGAAACATGTTCATTTCAAGTGCCGGTAGATATTCCACCAGGTGCAACTACCGGTATTTATACTAATACCAGTAGTGCGTTCACATACGATTTAGGTGGTTCAAGTGTCACAGCAAATGCCCCAACAGCTTCCTTAGAAGTGACGGTAGCGCCTGTTATTAGCGTTAATGTTACACCTTCGCCTGTATTGGCCGGTAATAAAGTGACACTTGAATTTGAAGCTGAAAATATTAGTGCATTAGCTGTAAGTGATTTAGCCATGGCGGTCGAATTAACCCCAGGTTTGCCGTTTGGTTTAGTAGTTACTTTTCCTGTTAATACATGCGGCGGCACACCTACATATGGCACAGTTCCTGGAACGACAGATCGAGCGCAAATTAGTTATAGCGGTGGAACAATTCCAGCAATCCCAGCAAACGGTACATGTTCTTTTACTGCAGAAGTGACGTTGCCAGCTGAAATCGCATCACAAACATTGAGCTATACACTGGACTCGGCGTCAGCAACCGTGGGTAGTACTGTTAATTCGAGTTTACCGAGCTTTGATATCGCTGTACTTGGCTCTCCTGCAGCTATATTCGAGATGCCAAATGGTATTAAGCCAGGAGGTTCTGGCAACATAGAGGTAACCATTAGCCATGATAATTTTGATGGTATACCGGATGCGGATAATATTGCTTTTAGCCTCGACTTATCAACCTTAGGTGTAGGTTTTACCAGTACCGTACCTGATGCAATTCCGTTTACCTCGGCATGTAATGGCTCTTTGAGTCGCTCGGGGCAGGTTGTTTCACTAACGGGTGGCTCATTAATACCCGGGGAGTCATGTAACTTTTTAATTCCGATTGATGTTGCAGGTACGATAACCTCCGCGACTTATACCGCTGCGACTCAAGTAACTGCTGAGTATAATTCCTCGCCGATTACAGGGCCCAATCTGCCGTTAGAGCTTGTTGTGTCAGGGTTAGACTTTTCAATGGACTTTTCGGGTGATTTACTACCAGGTAGTACTTCTACACTCACCTACACGCTGCGCAACGACTCGCCGACAAACAATATAGCACTTACTTTCTTTACTCATAATTTGGCTGCGTCGATACCCAGTTTGGCGGTTGTAGGAGCCCCAACTACAGATACATGCGGTGGCTCGCCATCTGGCACGAGTTTTATTACATACGTGGGCGGCTCGTTGAATGTCGGAGAAAGCTGTACAATAGAGTTTGATTTGGCAATCCCAGCGGGGGCATCTTTAGGTAGCTATGCGGTGACTACCAGTTCGATTAGTTATAATGAAAATGGTGCGGTGGTTGGACAACCAGCGAGGGCTATTCTGACTCTAGAGAACCCGATAACAGTTAGCAAAGCTTTTTCAGCTGACGCGATTTTGGACTCAGGCGCTTTAACTGCAACCTATACCTTTTCGAATGAAAATCAAAACCATGCGGCAACGGCGCTTGCGTTTACCGATGACCTTGGTGCAGCGTTAACAGGGTTAATAATTAGCTCGATTGATAGTGATACATGTGGCACAGCTGTTATTTCAGGCAGCGATATACTAACTGTGACAAACGGCACAATACCACAAGGATCTGGTGGTGATGCCGGTACATGTGAAATTACCATCTCGCTTGGTTTACCAAGTGTTAGTGGCCAAGTACAGGTAACTTCTACTTCGAGTGTGATTACAACAACTGTGAGCACGGCTGCTTTTAGCAACTCAGCGGTCAGCGATACGTTCTCGATTTTAGAGTCAGCACTTGAAATCGCAACGGTTATTGGCACTCCAAGTCTTGCTGATACCAACTCAGGACCGGTGACATTTACTGTTACTTACACAAATGCTGATACCGTTAATTTAATACCTAGCTTAGTACAACTCAATACAACAGGTACTGCAAATGCCGTGGTAGGTGTAACTGATGGGGCAACAACAACGCCGACTGTGACACTGTCAAGTATTACAGGTGATGGTACGTTGGGTATTACTATCTTGGCAAATTCGGCGAGAAATGGCGTTGGCAACTCACCTCAATCAAGCGCGAGTACTACCTTTAATGTTGACAATACATTGCCTGTAGTTGATATTTCATCGCCCGTTAATGGAACTAGTATAAATGCGCCATTTACGCTGACGATTGACTTAACGGGTGAAGCCGATACCACGCCAGATCAAGTAACGCAGGATGACTTAACATTAGTCAATGCAACCGTGACCAATTTTTCAGTTATGGAAGGGAATTCTACCACAGCGACCGTATCACCACTAGTTGATGGTCCCGTTAGTGTGACATTAAATGCCAATACAGTGACAGATGTTGCCGGAAATGCGAATGCAGCGGACACAGTTACGGCGACTTATGACAATACGAAACCGACACTTAATATTTCTACCACAAGTTTAAATGTTAATGCGAGCTTTGTTGCAACATTCACTTTTAGTGAAAATGTGACCGGTTTTGACGCGTCAGATATAGTTGTGACGAATGGCGGTAAGTCGTCACTTACAACAAATTCACCGTCGAGTTATGAGTTAACGATTACGCCGTCAAGCGAAGGCAATATTGTGTTAAATGTTGCTGATGACGCAGCATTTGATGTAGCGAATAATGGTAACACTGCTGATGATTTAACGGTTAATTATGATACAACAAAACCATCAGTTGTGATTTCAACAACAGCGAATGATCCGACCAATAATTCATTTACAGCTAGTTTTGTATTTGATGAAGTTGTAACGGGTTTTGCACTGGGTGATATTGATGTCGCTAATGGCAGTGCATCTAGCTTGTCGGGTTCAGGCACGACTTATAGTGCGACTATAACCCCTGCGTCAGAAGGGACTGTAACGATTGATGTTGCGGCCGGAGTAGCAACAGACAGTGCTGGTAATACGAGTAATGCCGCGAGCCAATTTAGTATTGAATATGATATTACCAACCCGACTGTTTCAGTCACCAGTACAGTTACTAGCCCGTTTAATGGCAGCTTCGACGTAGATATTGTATTTAATGAAAGTGTTGCTGATTTTATCTCAAACGACATTACTGTGACTAATGGCACTGTAACCAGTTTTTCTGGCTCAGGTACGACTTACGTAGCAACAATTTCGCCAGCATTAGAAGGTAATGTGACGGTGGATGTTACAGCGAATGTTGCAACAGATGCTGCCGGTAACGGCAATACGGCTGCGACAACTCCGTTTGTGGTTGAATATGACGTAACAAGCCCAACGACAACCATTTCGAGCAGTGTGACAGATCCAACGAATGGCAACTTTACCGTAGACATTACCTTCAGTGAAAATGTAAACGGTTTTATCGCAAGCGGTATTACTGTCGGTAATGGCAGCGTGACTTCTCTGACTGGTTCAGGTATGAATTACACTGCGACCATAACCCCGACGGCAGATGGTACTGTGACGGTGGATGTGGGTGCAAACGTTGCAACCGACGATGCGAGTAATGGCAATTTAGCGGCAACTCAATTCAGTGTTGAATACGATACAACAGGTCCAACGGCAACCATTTCGAGCAGTGTGACTGACCCAACCAATGGTAACTTTACGGTGAGCATTGTGTTCAGTGAAATTGTTGCTGATTTTGTTGCGAATGATATTACAGTTGGCAATGGTAGCGTAACGGCACTGACTGGCTCAGGCATGAATTACACTGCGACGATTGCTCCGGCAGCCGATGGCACTGTGACGGTGGATGTGAGTGCGAATGTGGCAACCGATGCTGCGGGTAACGGCAATACAGCAGCAACTCAATTCAGTGTTGAATACGATACGACAGGCCCAACGGCAACTATTTCGAGCAGTGTGATTGACCCAACCAATGGTAACTTTACGGTGAGCATTGTGTTCAGTGAAATTGTTGCTGATTTTGTTGCAAATGATATTACAGTTGGCAATGGTAGCGTAACGGCACTGACTGGCTCAGGCATGAATTACACTGCGACCATCGCCCCAACGGCAGATGGTAATGTGACGGTGGATGTTTTCGGTGGTGTTGCAACTGATGATGCGGGTA
>CANLRB010000022.1 GCA_947493455.1 uncultured Pseudoalteromonas sp.
ACTTTTTACTTTTTACTTTTTACTTTTTACTTTTTACTTTTTACTTTTTACTTTTTACTTTTTACTTTTTACTTTTTTAAACAGCTTAAACTTAACAAGTATAAAAGGGGTGTCTAATTTATACTCATGAGATTGAAGCCAAGCATGAGCACCATTAAAAAAAATAAAAACCCTACGCTCATAACTAGGTATTGAGAAAGGGATCATTTTTCGAATTGTTCAGCTTTAAGCGCAGTACTTTGCAACAATCGGTTCTATCCCGAGCACACCCAATTCCCGTTCATCAAAAGTGATAAAATAGCCTATTGTACGTCTTTCAATGGCGATGTTTTTTGGCTTGACTCTTTAACCTTAAACATTCGCCAACTTTACTTCTTAGCTGATATTCCACCTTGATAGGTATACACCAGACTGGCACCGACTGAAAACAAGAAGTAGCTTACTATTACTGCTCTTAGTTCTTTCCAAAAAAACTATTAGCTAGGCCTTTCCTAACATAACTAAAATGGTTTAAATCCCAAAAAACGAAAGCTACCATCAATAATAGTTGCGGTAGCTCTCATCAAGTCAATATAGTATTTCTTCACATCAGAGCCAGAACTTGATACCTGCAACAAAAGCAGTATCACGCGTACTTTGCCCATTTAACTTCGCAAAGTCGGCTGTATTACCAAATTTATTTGTCCACTCAACGCCAACATAGGGAGCAAACTGGCGGGTAAACTCATAACGAACCCGAAAACCAATAGCACTGCTAGATAAGCCACTACCAAGGTTATTTTGGACGTCATCCTTACCGTAAAGCGTCAACTCTGCTCGTGGTTGAACAATTAACTTTTGAGTAAGTAATAGCTCATACTCAGCTTCGATCGAAAATGCACTATTACCTTGCTCTCCTAAATACGCAGTCATATCAATTTCAAACCAGTAGGGGGCTAGACCTTGTAAACCAAAAGCTAGCCATTTGCGGTTTTCACCTTCGTTATTGTAATCAAGTCGAATACCGGCTTGTGTATCCCAATAAGCAGATATTGCGTGGCCCCATAGAAAATCTGTTTGGTTCTCCTCTAAATTACCTTCGCTAAAATCTCCCTCAGTTTTGATGACTAATCTATCAAAAGTAGTGCCATACCATGCCTGAAAGTCAAAAACACCTGCGTTTGTTTGCTCATTATATTCAAGACGATCCCCTAGTAGCGCGTAAAATGAATGCTCATCTGCCAAAGTCAGTCGTTTGTCGCTATTGAGTGCATAAGGACCTTCAGTCAATGTTGTACCTGCGGCATAAGCATGAGGGTCTCTAGCATCTTTAGGTGCATCTCCACCTTGTGCTTGCATTTTAGAATCACCCATCTCAGTCATCTCATCTTTTGCAGATACAGATACACTTATAAGGGGCAAACCTATTAATAATAGTTTTAACGTATTGGTTAGTATTAATTTTCTCATGATACAACTACCTCTCTAAACATACCTGCATCCATGTGGAATAATAAATGGCAATGCCATGCCCAGCGACCTACGTCATGAGGTGTTGTTAAAAAACTAATTCTTTGCGCTGGTTGTACAGGGATAGTATGGCGACGAACCTGTACATCACCTTTTTCATTCTCCAAATCGCTCCACATACCATGCAGGTGCATTGGATGTGTCATCATTGTATCGTTTTGTAAAATAACTCTTAAACGTTGATTATGCTTCATGTGAACTGGCGTGCTTTTTCCAAATTCCAAGCCATCAAATGACCAGCTATAACGCTCCATGTTTCCAGTTAAATGTAATTCAATTTCAGCCTCTGGCTCTTGCTGGTTTGTAATTCCCTCAAGAGAATGTAAATCTGCAAGTGTTAAAACACGGCGTCCATTTTTACGTAAACCTATACCGGGATCATCAAGGTTTGTTCTAGGCATATCAACACGCATATCAACAGAAGCTCCATACTCTGTTTTTGCATGACGCACTTTAGTGCTAGCAACAGCTAATGGGTTTTTAGTCATTCCATGTTTACTATGATCCATTGCCATCGCTCCATGACCCATTGCCATCGCTCCATGACCCATTGCACTATGATCCATTTTATTAGAATTCATGCCCGACATACCTGCCGTATCAGCCATTGTAGAATGCACACTATCATGGGTCATATTGCCCATCATATCTGTCATCGTTAACCACTCAACGGGGTCTAAAGAAGGTACTGGTGCATCAACGTTAGGTGCCATTGATAAAGTACCTTTAGCATAACCTGAGCGATCCATGCTTTGTGCAAAAATCGTATATGCGTCATTTTTTGGCTCGACAAGTACATCATAAGTTTCACCGGGACCAAATCTAAATTCATCTACTGTCACAGGTTCAACATTTTGTCCATCAGCTTGTACAACTGTTAACTTCAGCTCAGGTATTCTTACATCAAAAAACGTATTGCTAGAACCGTTAATAAATCTAAGCCTAACCTTTTCGCCAGCTTTAAACATTCCACGCCAATTTGTCAAAGGCGCACAACCATTCATTAAAAAAGTCATTGCAGATGCTGATAAGTCTGCAAGATCTGTAGGGTTCATTCTCATTTTATTCCACATTTCCCGGCGTTGTAGCGCATTTGAAACGCTGCTATTTGAAATGTCATCAAAAAACTCTGGAACAGTAGGTTGATTAAAGTTAAATACATCGCTCTGTACTTTTAACTTGCGAAACAAATCCATTGGGTCATCATCAGTCCAATCAGACAATTGGATGACATGCTCATTGTCAGCACTAATAATATCCTTTTCTCTTGGCTCAATAATTAATGCGCCGTACATACCTGTCATTTCTTGAAAACCACTGTGTGAGTGATACCAATATGTGCCGCTTTGTTGCAGCTTAAATTTATAAACAAAGGTTTCACCCGGCATTATACCTTTAAAGCTAATACCCGGTACGCCATCCATTTGATACGGAAGAATGATCCCATGCCAATGAATTGAACTCGGCACTGATAATTTATTCGTTACCCTGATAGTAACGTCATCACCTTCTCTGAGGCGCAAGGTAGGAGCTGGTATTGAGCCATTGATTGTTGTAGCCATTCTTACAACACCTGTGAAGTTTACTGGTGACTCATCTATCACCAGATCTATGACTTCCCCACTTAGTTCGGGCGCAGTACCTGTTGAAGTTCCAGCAAGCAAAGATGAAGCTGCATGAAGAACACTTGGAAAAGCAGCTAATACACCGCCAGCAGCTAATCCTTGTACAAAGCGTCTACGTGGCGTAGAAACTTGATGTAATGGATTGTTATTTCTCATTTTACTCTCCGTTGTTTGAACAATAAATTAATGTGACCAATGAATGTGCTTGATTTTCCATTCACCGTTTTGCTTTTCGAGAACCATTGTTTCCATGCCTTGATAATCACGCTCTTTGCCTTTGTATGTACCTTGAGTGTGGCTACGTGAAGCAGATATAGCGGTGTTTCCAAGTACCGTCACTTGGTGTTCTAGTGTTTTGCTCTTCACAGAAGCGAGATATTTCATATCCGACAGCATATGGTGATGGGCGTATTCATCAGCACTTCTTTCAACACGACCTCCCTCGTAGATGGTCACATCATCAGCCAACTGTGCTCTTGCTAGATCCTTATTACCCGTTTCTAGTGCTTGATGAAATGCCAAAACAACTTTTGCGGCAGGGGTATCTATACCTTTAAACAAACCTTTGTCTTTGTTCTTATCACCATGAGCGCTTGCTGCGAAGCTAAACGTCATTAATAAAACGAGTAATATATTTATTGTTTTCATTTTTATTTTCTCTTTTAAGTTTTAATTTGCAGGGCCAACAACACTAGTAAGTCCAGCCGTTACAGATAAAATGGCAAAAGCTACTACCATTTCTATCGAGATAGATTTAGATAGTGCTTCTCTGCCATCTTTATTTTTAAGTTGTGGGACGAGTTTTAATTTATGCTTAGCTGCGATGCCCAATATCGAAGTCACGAGAGCTAATTTAAGTAACAGTGTTTGCCCATAGCTTGAACTAAACATTTCTTCAACATTTCCGACTAATTGAAAAGCTAACCAAAGGCCAGCAATTAACAATAGACTCACCGCGATACTTGCTTGCCTTCCAAACTTGTCCATCAATGAGTAGAGCTGCTCATAGTCCGGTTCATGGCAAGCTTGTTTAAGTGGAAACAACGCTCCGAACCACCAAGCCATAACAAGCACATGGAGCATCAGCAATATTTTTTCGAACACTCCTAGCTCAGATACATGGCCGATAAAGGTAAAGGTGTAGGAAAGCACTATAAGGCTAAGCCCTAAAATGCTTTGTTTTATGCAGTTGCTCAGCACCACAGATTTGAATTTAATGTGTGACGTTATCGCAAATATCGCTAGAACTAATCCAAGACCTCTAAGTAAAGTTCCATCACCGATAGAAGAGTCCCACATTATGTCTAAAATATCAGGGTCAAAAGCTCCTTGAATGCCTTCTTCTGCCATCGCACCAGTACTAGCGAAGAACCAAACACCATTAGCAATCAAAGCGACGAAAATCGAAGCCCTTATCCATTTTAGGTTCGCTATTACCGAATTGTTATGAGATTCGTTGTGCTTAAAAATTTGCCTGAAAAATGTATAACCAGCAATACAGGCAAAGCCGACGTAAAATACAATTTTTGACAATACAATGACTGTATTCCAGATATACATTTCCATAGCAATCACTCCATTAGATTAGTGGACCATAAAGCCAAAGCTATCTTTCATTTTATGTCCATCTTTACCTAAGAAAGTCACATCAACTATATAGTTCGCAGGTGTTAGCTTCGGTAGTTTCCATGTAAATTCAGTACTGGCTTCTTTTAAAGGCTTAAAACCAAAGTTAATTTTTTCGCCTTGCTTATTTTTCAAAGTAATTTTGACTACACGAACCTCTTTGCTAAATACCAACGTTAACTCTTCTGGAGTCTTCATTAGCATTGCATTATCAGCAGGCACGCTTTTTTCAAGATGCACATGCGCAAACACCGCACTACTAAAAACAACGCTGATTACGGTTAAAAATTTTATTAATGTTTTCATATTTACCTCTATTTTTAATTTAGGAATTAACGACAAAACTTGTCTTTGAAAATTTGATTACTGGGTATACCAACGTCTGCAATTATGCTTTCTAGCTCATTCATCATTGCTTCAGGACCACATAAGTAAAACTCTGTTGAAAAGGCTTCTATTCCTTTAACCAAATGAGTCAATAGCACATGCTGCACATAGCCTGAGTGTCCTTCCCATTGTTCTGAAGGGTTAGAAAGTGTAGGAATATAAGAAAAATTTTTATGCTGCTCACTCAACAAGTTCAACTCGTTGTGATACAGCAAATCATCTTCAGTTCGAGCACCATAGATGAGTGCCATATCACCTTGAAAATGGTGCTTTTTCAACTGTTCAAAAATAATGGATCTCAGTGGGGCAAGTCCTGAACCAGCACCAATAAAGATGCGACGAACCTTTTTATTTGAAGTAGCGTAAAAATCAGAAAAAGGACCTTTTGCGATTATCGTTTCACCCACTTGTAGTGAACCTAAATAGCTTGAACCTATACCTGCTCTAAAACCATCCTTAGCAGTTTGCCAGCGGATATTAAACGTTAACTCATCTGATTCCTCGTCAAAGTTAACTAATGAGTAGTGACGAGTTACACCGTCATGAGAAAATCTTCCATGAGAGTAACTTTCCCAGTATTTTTCATAGTTCTCTGGCATATCATCTGGGCGTAAACTATTCATCCCTGCTGGCACTTCAAATTGCATATATGCACCAGCTTTAAATGCCAATCGTTTTCCTGATTTCACTTTAAACTTCACTTCCTTGATAAAAGGAGTAATGAAGTTAGTCGCAACCACAACTAGCTCATGATTTTCAATATTGAGATCCGTATTAACTTCAATTGAGCTAATTTCAGAGAACCGATGCTGACACCCTAACCGATAACCTTCCTTTAGCTGCTCATCTGATAAATGTTCCTGCTCAGAAAGTGTGATAGGTAATTGAGTTGAACTTAAGAACATGCATTTGCCACATGTACCGCCGCCACCACAACTTGACGATAGGTATACGTGTGAACTTGCTAGTCCTTCTAATACTGTTGAATTAGCATCTGCTGAGACGTCGGCGATAGTATTTTCATTGGAAAAAGTCACTGATACTTTTTGCCTGTTGCTGCCCCAACTTAGCTTCAGCAAACCATTTTGATACTGTTGTATCAGCCAAGTAACACCAGTAACTGAAAGGAATAGCGTTGCAAAAGCAAATGCAATGATCAACCAATGGTTAAATCCGCCAGAATTGCCATAGTCCATAAAGTGAAGCTTCATCATCAGATCTTTCAATCTGAAATCATCATTGGCATGGCGAAGCACTTGGCCTGTAATACTATCTAAATAAATAGTTGTATTATTCTCATCCTCAACGACAACTTGCCACATAGGATTTTGTTGCCTTACGTGATCAGAAAATGGGGGCTGAGATAACACTGGAGTAGCTAGCTTGCCCTCACCTGAGTAAGAGTTTTTTGCCAAAGTTAGTACTTGTTCTTCAGACAGATTAAATGGCTTTCCTGTTACAGCATCAAATAGCTTTGAGTGGCGTTCTTGGTAGCTATGCTGGCCCTTATCGAACACAAAATGATAGTAAGGCTGATGTAAAATCCATATAAGTTTTACTTCTTGAGGTGCTTCACTAGTAATGTCTTTAATAGGTGTAAAGATAAAGTCTGTAATGTTACCTTCAAGATGAGAATGAACTCTAAGCTCATTACCACTGGCTTTACTGTGATCCATCAAATTGAAGTAAAGACCCGTTCCCAACCAAATAAGCAGTTGTAAACCAACAAATAAAGAAAGCCATTTGTGTACCGATGTATTTAACTTGAATAGTCGCATCAAATGACTCCCTTTTTATTTGGAGAAAGCACTCGATAATAAGTCAATACAGCGCCAGTAATTGCGCCCATTAGACCTAGAGTTGCAACTAAGAACAAAAACCAGTTAGATACGTTTTCTCCATCATCGTAATCCATAATGTGAAAACGCCACATCCAATCGAACAAGCGCCAGTAATCATGTCGCTTGGCAACAATTGCCCCTGTTTGTTGACTTATATAAAATGTCGGTGTGGCGAATTGGTCAAACGTTACTCTCCAAACGGGTAAGTGTCTTGGCGACAACTCAGCAGGCATATCTGTGACTGATTGAATCAGCCTTATGCCGTTGATTTCATGATTCATTACGTAGTGGTAATGCGCGATTTCTTTAGCTTTGAATTCATCAACAGGTGGACGAACAGCCCCAGTTTTAGCATCAATTGCTACTTTCCCCTGTTCTCCATTAATAAAAGAATACAAAGGACGGCCCATGCTTTGAGTAAGTGTGACTTGGCTAGCTTCAGGGTAATTCGCAGCTAGCTTTGCAATGGAGTAATCCACACTAGCTAAATCAATCTTGGCTTCATCACTTATAGCCAAGGTTTCGCCGTGTATATAGTGAATATCCATACTCACCATATACACGCCAGTAATAGACCAGAAAAGGAACTGTACTCCCACAAAAGCCATTAGCCATTTATGGTACTTCCTAACTCTGCTAAGCATTATTCTTTAGCTCCGCGTTAGAAAGCTCTTTATTAAAGGCATTTACTTCAGGCTTTTTAACGATTGAATAAATGGCTGGAAGCACAATTAGTGTTAACAAAACAGCACTTGTCATTCCGCCTACCATAGGTGCTGCAATACGACTCATTACCTCAGAGCCTGTACCTGTACCATATAAAATAGGCATTAAACCGATAATGATTGTGGCAACCGTCATCATAACAGGGCGCACTCGTAAGCCTGCACCGTGCAATAAGGCATCTTGATATTCATCTTCTGAGATGAGTTCTGCTCGCTCTTTCGCTTTTTCCTTAAGTTCAGCGAGCGCCTGATTGAGATATACCAACATTATTACGCCAATCTCAACAGCTACTCCAGCCAGAGCAATAAAGCCTACACCAACTGCTACAGAGAAGTTGAACCCTTCTAAATACATCAACCATAACCCACCGATCATTGCCATCGGTAAAGTCACAATGATGATCGCAACTTCGCTAAACGCTCTGAAGTTCAAATAAAGCAAAATAACAATAATGGCGAGCGTCAATGGAACAACGTAAGTAAGCTTGGCTTTGGCTCTTTCCATATATTCGTATTGACCAGCCCAAGTAATCGAATAACCTGCTGGTAATATAAGATTTTTAGCTAAATGCTCTTTTGCACTTTCAACATAAGTACCTACGTCAACGCCCTCTATATCAATGAACGTCCAACCATTAATACGTGCATTTTCACTCTTGATCCCCGGAGGGCCTACTTCTACTTTTATTTCAGCTACGTCACCTAGTGCGATGCGTTGTCCATTTGGAGTGACAACAGGCAAGCGCGACAACTGCTCTGGAGAGTCACGATAATCTTGTGGGTATCGCAAGTTGACAGGATAACGCTCTTGACCTTCTACTGTTTGAGTGACATTCATCCCACCAATAGCAGTTGAAACTACTTGTTGTACGTCATCGATGTTTAATCCAAAACGACTTGCTTTCTCACGAGAAATATCAACTTTGATATATCGTCCACCTGCAACTCGTTCAGAATAAACTGAAGCGGTTCCTGTCACCTCTGGTAACAATTGCTCTATTTGTTGCCCTATCTCTTGAATCGTATTTAAATCAGCTCCTGCTACTTTAATACCTACTGGCGTTTTAATACCTGTTGCCAACATATCAATACGAGTTTTGATTGGCATAACCCAAGCATTCGTCAAGCCCGGAAACTTAACCAACTTATCAAACTCAGCTTTTAGAGATTCTGTTGTAACTCCCTCACGCCACTCTTCTTGAGGCTTCAACTGAATGAAGGTCTCAATCATAGTTAGAGGCGCGGGATCAGTTGCAGTTTCAGCTCTTCCTACTTTACCAAATACTGTTTCAACTTCTGGCACTGTTTTAATTAGCTTGTCTGTCTGCTGTAGAATTTCTCTTGCCTTACCAATGGAAATTCCCGGATAGGTAGTCGGCATATACATAAGATCGCCTTCGTCTAAAGGAGGAATAAATTCACTACCAATTTTATCGACAGGCCAAAAACCAACAATCGTCACTAATATTGCTGCTACTATTGTCGATTTAGGAAACTTCATAACTTGCTTTAAAACAGGCATGTAGATAGCAATAAGCAGTCTGTTTAAAGGGTTTTTCTTTTCTGAAACAATTTTTCCTCGAATAAAATACCCCATTAAAACAGGAACTAATGTTATCGCTAAGCCTGCTGATGCGGCCATTGCATATGTTTTTGTGTAAGCAAGTGGAGAAAACATTCTTCCTTCTTGCGCTTCCAAAATAAATACTGGCAAGAATGAGACTGTAATGATGAGCAAACTAAAAAATAGTGCTGGACCGACTTCACTTGCAGCTTTCGAGACTATTTGCCAACGATTTTCATCCGTTAGCGGTGTCTTTTCCATATGCTTATGCATATTTTCAATCATCACTATTGCGCCATCTGTCATCGCACCAATTGCAATAGCGATACCACCTAATGACATAATATTCGCATTGATACCTTGCATATGCATGATGATAAATGAAGCTAAGATGCCAATAGGTAGAGTGACAACTGCAACAATCGAAGATCGCAAATGAAACAGAAATGCAACACATACAATCGCGACGACAGCAAGCTCTTCGAGCAATTTACTCCATAGGTTTTCTACCGCCTCTCCTATTAAGCCAGAGCGATCATAAACCGTAACTATTTCAACTCCTTCGGGTAAACCTTTTTTTAACTCTTCTAATTTGGCTTTTACTCCATCAATAGTTTTTTGTGCGTTTTCACCAAAGCGCATAACAACAACACCACCAACGACTTCTCCTTCACCATTTAGTTCAGCAATGCCTCGTCTCATTTGTGGACCTAGGTTGACTTCCGCCACATCGCCAATGGTAAGCGGGGTTCCTTGTGCGTTAACACCAAGAGGGATCAACTCTATGTCGGAAATACTTTTGATATAGCCAGTTGCGGTAACCATGTACTCTGCTTCAGCCATTTCAACAACAGAGGCACCTGTTTCTTGGTTACCACGCTTAAGGGCCATTTGAATGTGACTAAGTGGTATACCGTAGGCTCTTAACTTATCGGGATCGACTTGTATTTGATATTGTTTAACCATTCCACCAACGGCAGCAACCTCTGACACTCCGGGGACAGTTTGCAATTCATATTTTAAGAACCAATCTTGAATACTACGCAATTGGCTAATATCCAAGTTGCCCGTTTTATCTACAAGAGAATATAGGTAAACCCAGCCAACACCTGTCGCATCTGGCCCTAGTTGTGGACGCGCACTAGCGGGTAGCGAAGGGGCTACTTGACTTAAATATTCAAGTACTCTGCTCCTTGCCCAATATAAGTCAGTGTCTTCGTCAAAGATGACGTAAACAAATGAGTCACCAAAAAATGAATAGCCACGAACAGTAACAGCGCCGGGAACAGACAACATTGCAGTTGTCAGTGGATAAGTAACCTGATCTTGAACAACTTGCGGTGCCTGACCGGGGTAATTCGTTTTAATTATTACTTGAACGTCAGATAAATCTGGTAGTGCATCAACAGGCGTATTCTTTATTGAAAATAGCCCACCACCAATCAAAATTAAGGTAGCTAAGATAACGAAGAAGCGATTGCCTATCGACCATCTAATAATTGATTCAATCATCATTTATCTCCCTACTTAATGGTTTGAATGGTCAACAGCACTTTTTGGTTCATGCTTATGTTGCTCATCTGATTCAAGAGAAATTTCAGTGATAACCAAATTATCTTTCACCTCAAAAGTAAAAATGACGTTATCTCCAACGTTGAAATCAACTATTTCTATGTTGTCCTCGACGATAAAATCCATCGTCGCAGCAGGTCTATCCCATTTATCTATTGGGCCTCGGCTAATATTTAGAATCCGTGTATCAGTATCAATCGTATTGATTAGACCTGATACTGTTGCAAAAGATACTTCTTCACTCATATCAGCAGACTCATTCATGATATGAACTCCAGTAATTTCATATCCACCATCTTCGGTTTTACTCACCTCAAAGTGCAAAGATTGACCAGACTTTAATGAGTCAATATCGACTTTTTCAGCTACAGTAAAATCCATAACCATCTCAGGCCAATCCCAAGCTTCAGCAGGGCCGTGACTGATATTAACCATGCGGTGCCCAGCCATGACACTATTAACATCACCTTGCATCCAAACAGAGTTAGGTACTTCATCATGAGTCATTCGTTTAAAGTCAGAGCTTTTACTTGATTCAGAATCAATCAAGAATTGAGCTGATGTCACCACAACATCATCTTCATTAAGGCCCTCTAAGATTTCGATACTATCGATATCAACACGGCCAATAGTCACTTCAATAGATTTAAACTGGCCATCCCCTAACGCAAGTACAACTCTGTCTTGTTTACCTGTTCGAATAACAGCTTCTTTAGGCACAAGTATGGTGCTATCAGCTTGATTAGCGTGAATAGAGACTTGTGCGAACATGTTTGGTTTTAATTGATAGTCAGGGTTGTCAAACTTCAACCTCACTCTGAGTGTGCGTGTTTTACTGTTCAAGGTTGGATAGACATAATCAACGACACCAGCCCAGTCCTCACCGGGTAAATAGTCAAGTGTCATTGATACAGGAAGTCCCTCTTTAATTAAGGCTGCGTCACGTTCAAACACTTCTGCTTCAACCCAAACTTGATCTAGCTGACCAATGCTTAATATGGTGTTTCCCGGCTTTACATAAAAACCCTCTCTAATCTTCAAACCATCAACAACACCTGCCTGAGGGGAGTAAAAGGTGATGTTTTGCTGAACCTTTCGTGTCTTTTCTAGCTTTTGAATAAAGTCTGCTGAAAGCTGTAACGCTTTAAGCCGATCTTTGGCCGCCGCAATTAAGGAACTATTATTGCGCTTTATAGCTATTAATAGTTCTTCTTGCGCGTTAACTAGCTGAGGAGAATATAGTGTATATAGAGGCTGCCCTTTCTCAACAGGATTACCTGCGGCTTTGACGTAGAGCTTTTCTATCCAACCATCTACACGTGGATGGATGTGAATTAGCTTATCTTCATCATATTGAACGTAACCTACGGTTGATATTTCAGTATGCATATTTTTAAGCTCAACAGGAGCAGTGCGAACCCCAAGATTATTCACTACATGAGGCGCGATTTTTACGGCTCCGGGGCCAAAGTCATCACCAGATGATCCTTCTTCATACACAGGAATTAAATCCATACCCATAGGCGACTTACCGGGCTTGTCACGACGGTAATTAGAATCCATCGGTGCAACCCAATACAGCGGTTTTTTCTCTCCTGATGTAGCTTCATTGCCATTACCGCTTGAACCTGTACCTTGATATAAACTTAATGCTCCAGCACCTAGTGCTGCCCCAATGATGATGGCGGCTACTAGTTTCAAATTTGGTGTTTTAGTATTCGTTGACATTATTTTTCTCCAAATTGCTGATTGGATAAGTGTTGATTCATTCTGTGCGAAGTGTGCATTGGCTTATGCTCAGCATTTGAGTTAGTTTGAGAGTACGAAAAGAAATAGTTAATGCGAGCAACTGTTTTAAGTGCGTCAACATCAATTTTTAAGGCTGCTATTCTGGCATTTAATTCTGCGATTCTTGCTCGAACAACTTCGGCAAAATCACCATCATCGTTGGTGTAAGCCGTCAATGACGCTTCAGCTTGGTCATGCGTTTGTTTGAGAAGTTGTTTTTGATAAATAGACTGCCTGTCAGATAAACGTTTAAGCTGTCTAAGCTCCTTTTCCACCGCACTGATCATTTGTTTTGTCAGCAATAATTTCTCGGTTTTTATAGCTTCTGAATCAGCAATAGAAGCTGCAACTTGCTTATCTTGTCTATTCTCAGTGAACAAAGGCAAATCAAACGTTACCCCAACAGAAAATAAATCAGCTCGGCTATCACCAGAAGGCATATTGTCACGATAGGCATAGCTCGCATTGACACCCCATTGCGGCTCATATTGCTGTTTGGCTAACTCAACTCCTTTTTCTGAAGCTTTGCGTTTTACATCAATTGCAAGTATGGCTGGATGATTAGCAAGTTCCTGAGCCAATAGATTTCTTGAGTAATTAGATGCTGTTAGGACTGTTGGATTCTTTAATCGAATCGAAGGCAATTCTTTTGAGACGCTAAACTCTAGTGGTTGCGCGTCAAAGTTGAATGATTCATTTAAGCGAGCAGCATCGTAAATATGAAGCCACTCATTAAGGCGAGCGATTGTCGTTTCTAGTTTCTGCTTTTGCGAAGTTAACCTGTCATCTAACTGCACGATTTCCAATTGAGCACGAATAACATCTTGCTGTCTGGTTTTACCAACAACGTTTGAGTAGCTAGCTTTAGCCACTTCTGCCATCTGCTCAAAAAGCGCCCAATCTTCTTCTATCAATTTAATGGTCTGTTGGGCTAAGTAAGCATCTAGCCAAAGCTGTGACACTTGGCTTTTCAACTTCGCTTTACGATCCTCACGTAGCAATGGAAATTTCGTGGACTCGATTTTTAACTGGTCTTGTTTGATCTCTAGACTATCTCCTCTCGGAAACATTTGAGAAACACCAACCTTTAGCTGAGTCATTCCTTCCTGATCTAAATCCCAAGTATCTGTTGGTAAATTCATTATCCCTAGCGATACTTTCGGGTCAGGCAAAGTACCTGAAGCGATACTTCTATTTTCAACCGCACTTTGTTTCAATCGGCTACCATGAAGCCAAGGATCATTTTGCTGAGCTAAAGTGATAGCTTGTTCGAGTGACACCACTTTCTCAGCTTGAGCTGAGAATACGAATAATCCGAGTATTAGTGCAGTTGAAAGTGAAGTAAGGTTTGAAGCGTTCAATTTCATTAGAATTGCTCCTCGTATTTCTTAATTTTTGCGTACACTTTGCTCGTTCCATCTTTAAATAGAATTAACACGTTGTATGGCATAAAGCGGTCACCGACTTCCATACCGGGAGAGCCAACTGGCATTGCTGGAACTGAAAGCCCAATCGCATTCGGGTGCTCTTCTGATAAGAACTGCTGAATAAACTTAGCGGGTACATGACCTTCAAAGGCAAATCCGTTTCTACTCACTGCTGTGTGGCAGGAGCGATAATTAGGCTTGATACCATACTTAGTTTTGATGTTGCCGATGTTTCGGAAATCTTTGGAATGCGCAACGATCCCTTTGTCTTCAATATGAGTTATCCATTTTTTACAACACCCACAAGTTGGGGTTTTATAAACGATTAACTCCAAAGGTGTTACGTCGTTATTGTGTGCATGCTTATGTTCATTGGCGTTTGCAAACGCAGGTGAAAGCAGCATTACAACTGCTATTTTTAAATACTTATTGATCATTTTTGCCCCCAGACATCGCTGGAAAATATCTATAGCGCTACGACGCTATATTGAATAACAGAAAAATTAATTACATGTGCGCAAAATTTGGGCGCACTAATCCTGTATTAGGCAAAAATCGGTGGACGATAAAGAGAGGTTGAAATTGAATGAGGTTGATTAAATAGCAGATCAGCTACAGATTCACTCAATAATTGAATATCTGTCGAGTAAACGCTGGAATTTAGGACAGTCGTAGATGAGCAAGCATTTGCAGGACAAACACATTCAACATCACAACAATCTTCTGATTGACCACTACTGCTTTTATTCATATCACCATGATTCATTCCTTCATGATGACTCATCTTGGAATGTTCCATGTTCATGTGTGACTCGTGAGAACTTGATGACATTTCGCAAGACATAGCAGAATACGCAAATACTTGCCCAACAAAGGCAATCAGCATAAGCGTCATTACTAAGACTTTTGAAAATGCTCTTGACATAAAATTCTCACAAAAATATACACTCTTTATACTAATACAAATTATTGAAGAAGTAAATTGATGTCATGTGAGCATTTGTGAATATTTGATATTCATCAATTTTTTCAATGGGGTACATGTAGCATTCATAATCTCATTTGACGGTTAGTAGTCAAAAGTTATACCAGTGCACATGGTTGATACATCTCTAATTCTGACTCGTTTATCTTGTAAATGCATATACATCCCCGTCAAAGGTATTGATATACAGCGAAGGAGTATGCTCGCTTATTGATAAACAATACGTCTTTAGTGACATAAATTTAATGTCCCGTAAACTCAAAATGGTTGCATTAGGTACTCACGATACAAGCGATAAATCGCTATTGCTAGTTGAAAAGGAGTTTACAGGGGAACTAAAGTCTGTTCGTGTGGGTAAGAAAATAACTATTAATTAGCCTGTATCAATAATCAAGGTGAGTTAAAAAAGAGTCTTTTATACATCACTTTAGCTATCTAATGACTTAATTATCCCACACCCTTCAATGGTATTATCAGAATTACACGTACTAGCCATTTGTTGTAATTCGTTTTTTAAGGCTTTTAATTCTTTCATGCGTTTATTTACCAAAGCTAATTGTTGCGCAATCAGCGCATTTACACTTGAGCAACTTTCCTCTGGTTTATTTTTTAGGTCGATGAGACGTTTAATATCAATCAGAGAGATATCGAGACTGCGACAATGTTTTACGAATTCTAATTGCTTCAAAGCGGTAACGTCATACAATCTGAAGTTACCTTCTGTCCGCTCAGGCTCAGAAAGTAAGCCTTCTCTTTCATAGTATCTGATCGTTTGTATAGAACAACCGGATGTTTTCGATAATTCACCTATTTTCATAATATTTTCTTTTAAACTTGACCCTATAGTTACTATAGGTTTTACACTTGAATTATACAAGTAAGGCGGAGTTAAAAAATGAGCGGTTGTGGCTGTGAAGTAGAATTAAAAGATGACCAACAAAAAACAGTGCTTTATTGGCTTTTAGCTATAAATGCCACGATGTTTGTATTTGAAATTGGTTTAGGTTGGTTATCTGAATCAACCGCATTAATTGCTGATTCGTTAGATATGCTAGCTGATGCTATCGTCTATGCCATTGCCTTATATGCCGTGGGGAAGTCAATCCAACATAAAGCTAATGCAGCATTAGTAAGTGGTTATTTCCAATTGGGGTTAGGGGTTCTAATTCTTCTCGATATAGCTAGGCGACTAGTTGGAGAAAGTGAGCCTCATTCTTGGTTTATGATTGGAGTTGGTTCTGTGGCTTTAATCGCTAATGTCATTTGTTTGATGCTTATACGAAAACACAACAATGATGAAGTGCATATGAGGGCTAGCTGGATATTTTCAGCTAATGATGTGATCGCAAACCTTGGTGTCGTACTTGCTGGCATACTTGTCATGGTGCTAGAACAACGCTGGCCTGATATTGTTATTGGTAGCATCATTTCAATGTTAATTCTTCGAGGTGCTTACATGATATTAACGGATGCCAAACAAGAATTAGTATCGGCTCAATATACATCTGAAGTATCAGATAAAAATAAACAATCAACCTGCTGCAATTCAAAGTAAGGAAGCTCTTATGAATCAAGAATATCTTAAAAAAACTGAGATAGTTAATTTTGAACACCCCACTATCCAATCATTAATAACAGAGCGAAAATGGCATGAACTTGATGACTACAACAAGATTGGCACTGCTTATCAGTTTGTAAAAGACGAAATACTATTTGGCTATAACGAAAGCGACGATATTTCCGCAAGTGAAGTTTTATCTGACGGATACGGGCAATGTAACACTAAGGGCAACCTTTTAATGGCCTTATTACGTGGATTAAGAATTCAGTGCCGATTTCACGGGTTTACAATAGATCAGCAATTACAAAAAGGAGCTATTCCTACCTATGTCTTTTGGTTAGCGCCCAAATACATTATTCACAGTTGGGTTGAAGTTTACTTTGAAGGACGTTGGATCAACTTAGAGGGCTTTATTTTAGACAATCAATATCTCACTTCAATACAGCAAAAGTTTAATCAAATAAAAGACAATTTCTGTGGTTATGGTGTTGCAACAAAATGTTTTTCATCACCAGATACAGATTGGCGCGGAACCGACACATATATTCAAAAAGAAGGGATTCACGACGACTTTGGACTTTATAATTCCCCTGATGAGTTTTATCTTGAGAAAGGCACTAATTTGTCTGGAGTCAAACGCTGGATGTATCAAAAAGTGATCCGCCACCTAATAAATTTCAATGTCACTAATCTAAGAAAAAATAAAGCGCTGGAGGTACAAAATGCATAGTCATAGTCATCAACATGGAACAGACGACAGGATTGGTTGGGCATTTTTTCTGAATGTTACCTTTACGATCATCGAATTTATTGGTGGTTGGCTCACCAACAGTACCGCTATTATGGCTGATGCGGTGCATGACTTAGGAGATAGTTTATCGATTGGCTTTGCATGGATATTAAGTCGTTTTTCAAACAAAGCAGCACCAGATAAATACAGCTATGGTTATCGCCGACTTACACTGTTCGGGGCATTGGTAAATGGCGTTGTATTAGTAATTGGCTCAATTTGGGTTTTGTTTGAAGCAATACCAAGGCTAACCACCCCTGAAATGCCTGTAGTTGAAGGAATGTTAGGGTTAGCGATACTCGGTGTTGCCGTAAATGGGTATGCCGTATTCAAATTAAAAGCTGGGGAAACTTTAAATGAAAAAGTACTAACTTGGCACTTACTGGAAGATGTTCTGGGTTGGGTCGCCGTTCTAATTGTTACAATTGTGTTGTTATTTGTAGAACTGCCAATACTAGACCCACTGCTATCAATTGGTTTTACATTATTTATTTTATTTAATGTTTTCAGAAATCTAAAATCTACACTTGTTTTGTTTCTTCAAGCCGCTCCAGATGAAGAAACTCAACAAAATATCAAACAAACTTTAATTAAATTACCTGAAGTTAATGGGGTTCATCACATGCACTTTTGGTCGTTAGATGGAGAAAGTCATGTACTAACTGCTCATTTGGAGTTATCTAAAAACTCAAGTGTGAATGAACTCGTTGCATTAAAACAAACTATCGCAATTGAACTTTCAGAATATAAATTGTCTCATACAACCATTGAGTTTGAGTTTCCTAAAGAAACTTGCAGAGATGAGCATGAAAAAGTAACATAGAGCTAGTCTCAACTGTCGCTTCTTGTTATAGTTTTATCTCACAATTTTATGGGTGTCTATTTTGAATTTCACTGTTGCTTTAAGGATAATATTAGTTCTTTCGATTGTTCTACAATCGATAAGCTCTATTGCGTCTGCAACTTCTGAGAATCATCAAATCGATGTAGAGCACCTGCAAACTCAACATGACCATAAAGATGATCGCGATATTTTAAATGAAAACGCTGATGATGAACCTCATGATATCAAGGATTGTCATCATTGTGGTCATTGTAGCGGCAGCCACTTATCTTGGATATTAATTAGCAATTCAAATAGTGCAACAAAGTTGTATAACAACAATCTAATACCTTATCAATTCGATCAAACAAAAGAATTTTTAGACGCTATATTACGCCCACCTATTTCTTAAATTTCTAAATTTATATCCGTCCATTTATCGATTAAAAATCGGTAAATGAGAGATGATTAATACTTAAAATTTAAGAAGTCTTATGTATAAATATATAAAAAATACAGGCACTTGCCTGTCATTCTGCCTGCTTGTAAGTATTTCATATGCCGCTTACAGCAAGCAAAAAAGTGAGTCGTGGTTAGACACACAAATAAATAAAGATCCCGAAATAATTGAAGCAAGAGAGTTGTTAATCGCAAGCAATCATCATGCAAAAAGCTTAACTCAGGCAATATATAACCCTGAGCTTGACGCAAGTTTTGAGAAAGAAGGTGATTTTAATAACTATTCAATCGGTTTGAGTCAGACCATTGATTTTTGGGATAAACGCTCTGCCAATACGTCAATTGGCGAGATAACTCTTTATGCCAGCCAGCAGCACTTATTGAATTTAATCGATTCAAAAAAGGCCGATGCGTTAATTGCTTTGACAAATTGGCAATCAGCGAAAGATACTGCACAGCTATTTACGGAGAGAGAAAGTCAACTGCAAACCTTACTTAGTATTGTGGAAGACAAACAAAAGGCGGGAATACTTGAGCCTCTAGATGCTGAGCTGGTTTACTTAAACTTGTCTCAAGTTTTTAGTGAAATAGCTGAATATCAAATAGAGCTAAAAAATGCTGAGGTTAAAGTTAAAGAGCTGCTGCCTGATTGGACACCAGAGTTAGCCAGTAAAATCTCTATTGATTTCGATGTTGAAAACTATTCATACAAAGCTGAATGGATTGAACAACACCCCCAAGTACAATTGGCTAAAGCAAAATGGAAAGAGCAACAAGCTAAAGCACAACTAACAACCATAGAGAATAAAGCTAATCCCACCATAGGGATTAGCGCAGGAAAAAATAGTGACGATAATATCGTTGGCTTAACATTCTCTATGCCTTTGAATATCAGAAATAACTATTCCGATGCTACTAAAGCGGCATATTCAGAAGCCGTTGCTGCGGAAGCTTATTTCCAATCCATTTATCGAAAACGCTCTTTTGAAGCTCAGGCCAACTATGAATCCCTCATGATCAGTAAAAAATACTATCAGCGATGGCAAAACCTTATGCAAAACCGAATTGATAATAGCGCGAGGTTGCTAAACGCTCGTTGGGAGGCTGGAGACATCAATACTTCAGACTATCTAATAGCGTTGAGCCAAAGAGCTGATGGATTGCACTCAGGCATTCAACTAGAAAAACAATTTAGACTCTCTGAAATAGCCTTCATTTGGAGCATGGGTCAATTATCTAAGTTTAAGATTTAATTAGTTAAAACGGCAATTAGAAATCTTAAACGTTAAAAGAATATAGGTAAAAAAATGAATACATTATTTAGCAAAAAATTATTAGCAATAGTAATTAGTGGACTTTTTTTAGGTGGGACATTAAGCGGTGAAGTGTATGCTCTACAAGTAAATACAATTGAACCTGTAACAGCAAATCCCAAAAAACATAAACACGAACACTCGGAAAGTGAAGAAAATCATGTAGAAGAAGGCCATCAGGAAAATGAAGGCAACCATTCTGAAAAAGACACAGAACATGACGAACATGGTCACGACCAAGAGAGCAAAAATAAAGAAACTGAAGAGGAACATGAAGAAGGTATTACTCTAAGCCCTCAAAAAATGTCACTAGCCAATATTAAAGTTCAAAGCATAAGACCTGATTATCAATTCAGTACAATCTATGCGCCCGGAGAGGTCAAAGTAGATGGTTATAGCAGCTATGTCGTTTCTCCCCGTACCGAGTCAGTGATAATAAGCAGACATACTGCACTCGGTGAACACGTAGAAAAAGGACAAAAGCTGGTCACCCTATTTAGTGAAGCAATGGCTCAAGCTCAAGCTGACTACTTGATTGCGTCAACTGAATGGCAGCGAGTAAAGAAATTAGGCAACAAAACAGTAAGTGAAAGTCGTTTACTTCAGGCTCAAACCACATTTAACGCCACATACGGAAAACTTATCGCACTAGGGTTAACTGAAAAAGCGATAAAAGACATATCAAATAAAGACATAACTTCGTTTGGCCAATATTCGCTAGTAGCTCAGCGAGAAGGAGTAGTTTTACAAGATGACTTCACCCAAGGCCAACGAGTCGATGCGGGTGATACTATCATGCTTTTGGCAGATGAAAATAAGCTGTGGGTGGAAGCTAAAGTATCACCCAACAAAAAGCTCAATCTATCAATCAACTCTCCGGCAATAGTTAAATTAGAAGGAGAGGATTATAAGGCAAAAGTTATTCAGGAAGCCCACACGATTGATCCCATCACTAGAACTCGAATCATTCGCCTAAGTGTTAATAATGCAGATGACAATCTCCATTCAGGCATGTTTGTTAAAGTATATTTTCAATTTGCCACTGAACAAAAAGTTATGGCTGTTCCAGAAGAAGCTTTAATTAGAAGTGCGGACGGAGACTGGACCGTCTTTGTTGAGGATCATCCCGGTGAATTCAAAGCGAAAGAGGTTGAGTTAGGTCGTGCACTAGGTAATTTCAGAGAAATTTTTGGTTTAGAAAGTGGTACTCGTGTGGTAACTCAAGGAGCGTTTTTTGTTGCTTCTGAAATAGCTAAAGGCGGATTTGATCCGCATAACCATTAAGGAGAGACGCTATGTTTAATAAAATTATAGATTGGTCTGTAAACAACCGACTCCTTATATTGATTGCCTTATTTGCCACTATTGTTGGCGCAATAATGGTGATCCCCAAACTGAACTTAGATGCTTTCCCAGATGTAACCAATGTTCAAGTCGCTGTTAACACTGAAGCACCGGGGCTTGCAGCAGAAGAAGTGGAACAACTCATTACTTATCCGATTGAAGCGGTCATGTATGCGTTACCTGATGTTGAACAAGTACGTTCAATTTCCAAAACAGGATTATCTGGCGTTACTGTCGTCTTTAAAGAAGGGACAGATATCTATTTTGCTCGGCAGCTCGTCTTTGAACGGCTTCAAGCAGCAAAAGAGTTGATACCTGACGGTGTAGGTACGCCTGAAATGGGACCAAATACGTCTGGGCTAGGACAAGTATTTCAATACTTGCTCGTGTCAGATAAAGACGCAGGATATGACTCAATGGCATTAAGAAGTTTAAATGATTGGATAATTAAATTGCTCATTATGCCAGTCGATGGTGTCACCGACGTCTTATCTTTCGGCGGAAACGTTAGGCAGTATCAAGTTACCGTAGATCCATCTAAGCTCCTTGCATATAAATTATCACAAGAAGATATCGTTAAGTCGCTTGATAGTAACAATGCCAACGTTGGCGGTTGGTATATGAATCGAGGGCAAGAGCAACTTGTCATCCGAGGAACAGGCTGGTTCGAAAGTGGTGAAGCAGGCATTAGCAACATTAAGCAAGTACCTGTAAAAACCGTTGATGGTACAGTCGTGACAGTTTCCGATATCGCCAAAGTCGAATTAGGCAGTGAGATTCGACAAGGTGCGGTCACTATGACCCGAAAAACAGCAGATGGAAAGGTTGAAAACTTGGGTGAAGTCGTATCAGGCATTGTGCTAAAACGTATGGGTTCAAATACAAAAGCAACCATTGATGGTATTAACGCAAGAATCCCTTTGATCAATCAGGCGTTACCTAACGGTGTTCGCTTCGAACCCTTCTATGATCAAGCTGATTTAATCGAAAAAGCAGTCAGTACCGTAGTAAATGCACTCTCACTTGCCTTTATCTTTATTTGTATCGTACTAGCACTTTTCTTAATGAATTTAAGAGCGACTTTTCTTGTCCTTATTTCGATCCCTATTTCAATAGGCATTGCGCTGATGATAATGGCTTGGTGGGGTATATCGGCAAACCTTATGTCGCTAGGTGGCATTGCGGTAGCAATTGGTATGCTGGTCGATGGCTCGGTTGTGATGGTTGAAAACATGTTTAAACATTTAAACCGACCAGACGCTACTCATAAACAAAATGTGCAAGAACGCGTACCAAGTTCTGATATTGATCCACATGCTGTAGAGCAAGACGATCATGGAATTAAATTACGACTAAAACAAGCAGGGAAAGAAGTTGCAAGACCTGTCTTTTTTGCTGCATCTGTCATTTTGGTAGTGTTCTTACCTTTGTTTAGCTTTGAAGGCGTAGAAGCCAAACTCTTCCAACCGATGGCTGTTAGTATCATTTTGGCTATTATTTCGGCCATTGTAGTTGCTTTATTTATCGTTCCTGCACTTGCTACTTATATGTTCAAAAAAGGAGTGAAGGAGAGAGAAAGCTTTGTACTTAAACCATTAAATAACCTTTATAGAAAAGGGCTTAAGTTCGCACTTAAACACACCAAATTAATTGTATCAGCATCCTTAATAATGGTTGTGTCTGCATTTTCAATCGTGCCTTATATTGGCACAGAGTTCGTTCCAGAACTGGAAGAAGGTACAATTAACTTAAGGGTTACACTCGCTCCTTCTTCAAGCTTGGATACAGCATTAAGTGTCGCACCTATCTTGGAGGATAAATTGATGGCATTTCCTGAAGTAACCTATGCGCTTAGCCGAATAGGACGAGCCGAAATCGGAGGTGATCCTGAGCCTGTTAATAATATTGAAATTTATATAGGTTTAAAGCCAGTCGCCGAATGGACCTCTGCCTCGAATCGCTATGAACTGCAAAATAAAATGGAACGTTCTTTAGAAGAGTTTCCGGGTCTTTTACTCAACTTTTCTCAACCTATTGCGACACGAGTTGACGAACTATTATCTGGTGTAAAAGCACAATTAGCGATAAAACTTTTTGGCCCAAATCTAGGCATATTGGCAGCTAAAGGGCAGGAAATTGAATTGGCAATCAAAGACGTTGAAGGCGCTAGAGATGTCGCTCTTGAACAAATCGCTGGTGAAGCTCAGTTAGTTGTAAAGCCTAACAGACAAGAGCTTTCTCGCTTTGGCCTTTCTGTCAGTGATGTTATGGAAATTGTACGAGATGGCATTGGTGGTATAGAAGCAGGACAAATCATCAACGGTAATGAGCGTTATGATATATATGTGCGTATAGAAAAAGAATATCGTAGTAATAAAGAAGCTATTTCTGATATTCGCATTCAGTCTCCAACAGGGGCTTGGGTTCGTCTGGGTGATGTAGCAACTGTCTCCTTTGAATCTGGCCCACCACAAGTGAGAAGAGACGACGTGCAAAGGCGTGTTGTTATCCAAGCCAACGTGCAAAATAGAGACATGGGTAGTGTTGTTACCGACATCAGTAAAGTCATCGCAGAAAAGGTTGATTTGCCTGCTGGTTACTCTGTTTCAATAGGTGGTCAATTTGAAAGTCAACAACGAGCACAACAACGGTTAGCTATAGTGGTTCCTCTATCTTTAGCCCTAATTGCTCTTTTGCTTTACTTCGCATTTGGCTCAGTTGGTCAAGCCATGTTGATTTTAGTTAATGTCCCATTAGCTGTTATCGGCGGTGTTTTCTCCTTATATTTGTCTGGGCAATACTTGTCCGTGCCAAGCTCCGTTGGCTTCATTACACTATTTGGTGTTGCCGTGTTAAATGGTGTGGTTATGGTTGAGAGTATAAACCAACGAATTAGGGATGGCTTGGATGTTGCCCAAGCAGTATTTGAAGGAGCAACTTCGCGTTTAAGACCTGTTCTTATGACAGCAATAACATCTGCATTAGGTTTAATACCGATGTTAATGTCAAATGGTGTAGGAGCTGAAATACAACGACCACTGGCAAGTGTTATAGTTGGTGGTTTGATAACAGCAACATTACTCACATTGTTTGTTTTGCCTGTTTTATATCGCTGGTTCTCCAAAAAGAAAATTGAGGAGTTATCCCGCTAATTCAATTTTCATCAATTGTGAAGCTTCCGAATCAAGGAATATGAATTGGAAGCTTCACTTTATTGCTATCACTAAAAAGCTAGCTATTACGTAAAATTACTAATCTGATCGAATATTGAATTTGTTGAAGTCATTCTAGACTCCTTATTTTCGTTATTTAATGAATTTTATTTCGAGACTTTAGTTGTTCCCTCATTTCTAAAACTCGATCTACCGAATAAGCTCCCGCCCTCATAACAACCAGTTCAACAAACGAAATATCAATTAACTTATGGTCAGCATCAATCACATAACAACTCTCACTATGTGTGTATATTTCTAACTTATCCTCATCAGCAGATTTGCTAACAATCTTTGAAGTTACCATTTGCTCAAATGGCCGAAATCTGAATGTTTCGTCGTCAATAACAACACCAGATAGAAAATCGCCGAGAAATAGTTTTTCAAATTCTTTGTAGTCGTAGACAGTTACTATGCAGGCATCTTTCAAATAGGTTTTATCCATTGCCTTGCCTCACTTTAATCAGCTCTTTAGGTGAATACATATGATCATGCATGAGGTTAAACTCACGAACTGTAACATCTAGCTGTTTTGGCTCGACTTCTAAAAGATAAAAGTATGCACCGAAAGTTCGATATTCAAGACCGCTAACATTCATCACTTTAGATGTGAACAAGACTTCTCCTTTTTTGTGGTATTCACAATCTTCCGCAATTGTTGCGTATAACACTTGAGGAGCCTTCTCATTTGGCTCTGAATGAATTGAAATCAATGTAGCGTTAGTTAGTTTTACTCTAGGTTTCATACTTGAACTCCCTTCATATCTTCCAAGGAATAGGGGCGAAAACAAGTCAAATATTTAATCCTATTAATCTCTAATAAGTTGTCATCAGCATCAAAATGAGAAAGAACTCCTAAATTAAAAGTATCTATGAGTTCATTGCAATTAACGGTATTAAAAGTTGATTTATCAACTCGGCGTGCATAAAAGATTAGCTGTTGTTGATCTATACGAATAATAAACTTTTGTTCTCCATCTAAGTTTTTAACATGAAGTGCCAACTCAGGTTTGTGCCAGTCTGAAACTAAAGATGGGTTTAAAGGAAAACCATAAATTAAATAGCGTCCCCCTTCTATTTCAAACGTTGTTGGATTCAAACGGTCATCATTTACTTTTCCACTATTGAAAAGCTCAAGCGTCATCGTCAACCAATCTTCATGTTTTGAAAAACTGTTCCCGCGAGATATACAACCCTCATAATCTCCGTCGTGCTCCCAAATAACTTTATGCATATATCTTTTAATAGTATTCAAAGATATCTTCTCAAAAGGAAATTTGGTGGCTATAAGTCTGTAGTAGCAGCCATGAACTATTAAGTCAGCATATTGAATGATTAGCGGGTCATTGAAAGCATCAAAATATGGTCGCCATTCCAACGTAAAATCTGCACCAGTATTGACAATAAACTTAGCTTCTTCATCCAAGCCCAGTACCTTGTATATAACAGAAACCAACTCAAGAGTTTCGATATCTACAAGCATCTGGTTTTCAATTCGAGATGCCATCATTTCAATTTCAGTATGAAGTGAGTCAATAATTTCTTGATCATCAAATTCATTGATCATCAAGTATTTTAAAGTTTTGTGCTCTAAGATTTGTTCGAGTTCGTTTTCATTAAATACGGACTTTAAATCTTCATGGACTTCTGAAAATTGAGAAAGAGTATAAACACCATTTGCCCATAGCTTTTCTGCAAATAAAATTGGAAATTCCATTAACAGAGCAAAGCTTTTAGCTTGGTTATTAAGTTTATTCTGCAATTGATTGAGTGAAATCATTTAGTTCTCCAAACAATTTATTTCAAATAAACAATGGCCTACCAACACACTGCTCAATTGACTGTTTGAATTAACTAATTGTTACGGATGCTCTGCTTCACTGTTCATGTTTTATACTGCAAAAACATGTGTAGGCGTAGGCTGTCCGCACAGCCTTAGCCTCGCATAATATCTATTAAAAATTTAATGACAACTTACGGATTTGTATAATTTCAGCTAGATATTTGACTTTGATATTCTTCAAAGCTAAGCCCGAAGAGGGATACAACGACTTCTTCACTAAAGTCAAAATTTGAAAATTTTTTTTCAAAATTTTCAAGGACGGTATTTAAATGGCTTTCTAATAATTTAACTAAAAACGACTCTGAATTTGGCGAAAGTGCAGTTAAAGCTATTAATGGATTATCAAAAGATTCAGATTTAATTTTCTTTAATAAATCACTATAGCTATCACACCCGTATAGGCAGATAGCCAAACCTTCTTGGGCGTGCCCAAGCGGACAACCTATAACTTTTGACAGCCTCTTTGATTGACGCTTTACATTACTTAGTAGTGATTCCGGTTTTAAATACATACGTACACCTAAACGCATAACCTAGGTCCACTGCACCTCAGTCATTACGTTTATATACAAGTATGATTAATCTTTAAAACCAGAGTAATTCCATTTCGTCCGCTAAGTAATGTGGGAACGGGCTTCTCTGAAAAGCCTATAAAGACATTTTAAGATAAAAATATGAAAGATTAAAACACCTTTTGTCTAGTTAACCCTGTCTCAACAATACCCATAAAAACACCTGACTTTGCATAATCAACCAGAGATTCAGTAGCAGAATCCAATAATTTATAGATCGCTTTCCCATACTCGGTATTAATAGGAAGCTCTGATGTCACTCGTTTGAAAAAGTACGAGTATCGAAAGACATATCTGGCGAAGTCATCTCTCTTTTGAAAACTTAAGTGTTCACCTGCGTTAAAATACTCATACTTTTCTCCAGAGTATGTAACGCTTTGCTTAATTAGAATTTTTGCGAGTTCGTATTCTTTAATTACTTCGTAGAGGATTTGAAAAAGTGAGTTCTTTTCTTGCTCACTAAAATTTTTATTTTGATTAACTTCTTTTTCAAAATTATTTTTTAGATCAGATTGGTAAAAGTATTTCTCAATCATTTTATTGCCTATTTATTTTTTGTCGTTAGTTATCCTTTTATTATTCCTGAGAGTTTAAGGGCTGAAAGTTCAATTCAGCCCTTACTCATTTATTTATAAGTTCTGCTCAGTAAATTGCGCCAATGCACTCCGCTCAACTTCATCAAATATCAGTACTGAGCCATGTTCATAGTTTCTATAAACATTTACGGCAGCACTTGCTCCACTTGAGGCTGGAGTAACAAATTTATCGTCAATTTGGGCAAGGTTACCTAAGACGATAGTGCGACAGTTCTTTCCGCCCCTACTAAGCATCCCTTTAACCTGCGCCCTTGTCATATTTTGGGCTTCATCAATAATTAACACAGCATCATCTATAGAACGACCTCTAAAATACGCCATACTAGTAAACTCTATATTCGCTCGCTCAATTACGTGCTCAACGGTTGCGTAAACATTTACCTCATGCTCATCGTCTGTATGCATCGAAACAAGTGCGTCTGTTACACCCGCCATTAACGGCATCGACTTTTCTTTAAGGTCTCCCGGCAGATAACCCGGATCGTCATCCATAAAATCTCGGCTTCTTACTACAACAATTTTTTTATATTGCTTCAATTCGAGCACTTCATGTAAGGCAGCAGCCACGGCTAAAAATGTCTTGCCTGAACCAGCGGGGCCAAGAATTATATTTAGATCAAATTCAGGGTTAGTTAATTGATCTAATGCGATTGCTTGACGTTGATTTTTAGGAAGGATGCCCCATATTTTTTCTTGCTTACGAGGCAATAATGTTGTGAAAACATGCTCATCATTTATATCTGTAATAACGCCAATATGACCAACTTCATCAAACCAATACATACGCTTTTGAGCTTCGTCATTGAAAACATCACGATTGAATCTGTAGACCTCTCCTTTCATCGCAAAACCTGCTTCATCTTCGAACCTATCAAACAAATCACCTTCAAATGCCTGAACTCCCGTGTAAAGTAAATCCACATCGGCTATTTGATGGTCTATCAATACGTCTTCCGCATCTAGCCCCATAGTTCTTGCTTTTAAACGCATGTTGATATCGCGAGAGACTAAAGTTACTTCTTTATCTAATACCTTTCTCATATAAAGAGCGTAATTAATAATTCGGTTATCAGCGTCACTACCGATACCTTTCTTTAACTCCCCTACAACATCTAATTTGGTGTCTATGCCAATGAACAACTTGCCTCTTTCAGCGGTTTCAGTTGACGGAAGTTGTATGCCATTTTCCATCTCTTCGGCTGAATGCCCATTGATGATATCTTCAAGCATTCTAATTACAGCTCTTGCGTCTGCGCTGACGCTTTTCTCTCGTCGTTCTTTTAAGTTATCGAGTTCTTCAAGGACCGTTAGACATATATAGATATCGTCTTGATAAGAGAGCAAACTCTTAGGATCATGCACCAGTGCTGATGTGTCTAGTATTCTTGGATTTCTATTCTCGTTTGGATTTTTCATCTTTCTTCCTCTTTGAGAATTATATTTATTATTATTGTTAGTAATCATAGTTAGATTTACCTTAGCTTTATTATTTTTATTTGTGCTTCGTGCAGGTTAAATCCATAAATTTTTTTTATTACACCTATTTATTTGTTAATGTGTAATCGTACTCTGAGTTAATTAGGCTACTAATTTTAAGTACGAATTATCATTTGCTGGTGACAACTGATAATTTTTAATCATCTTTTCCAATATAAAACATATAGAAAAAGTATAAATTCTTGTCACCATTCCTTGAGAGCTTATAAAATAAGGAGGTAACAATTTTATAGAGTGGTTAATAACGGGGTAACCAAGGACGATAGTGCGACAGTTCTTTCCGCCCCTACTAAGCATCCCTTTAACCTGCGCCCTTGTCATATTTTGGGCTTCATCAATAATTAACACAGCATCATCTATAGAACGACCTCTAAAATACGCCATACTAGTAAACTCTATATTCGCTCGCTCAATTACGTGCTCAACGGTTGCGTAAACATTTACCTCATGCTCATCGTCTGTATGCATCGAAACAAGTGCGTCTGTTACACCCGCCATTAACGGCATCGACTTTTCTTTAAGGTCTCCCGGCAGATAACCCGGATCGTCATCCATAAAATCTCGGCTTCTTACTACAACAATTTTTTTATATTGCTTCAATTCGAGCACTTCATGTAAGGCAGCAGCCACGGCTAAAAATGTCTTGCCTGAACCAGCGGGGCCAAGAATTATATTTAGATCAAATTCAGGGTTAGTTAATTGATCTAATGCGATTGCTTGACGTTGATTTTTAGGAAGGATGCCCCATATTTTTTCTTGCTTACGAGGCAATAATGTTGTGAAAACATGCTCATCATTTATATCTGTAATAACGCCAATATGACCAACTTCATCAAACCAATACATACGCTTTTGAGCTTCGTCATTGAAAACATCACGATTGAATCTGTAGACCTCTCCTTTCATCGCAAAACCTGCTTCATCTTCGAACCTATCAAACAAATCACCTTCAAATGCCTGAACTCCCGTGTAAAGTAAATCCACATCGGCTATTTGATGGTCTATCAATACGTCTTCCGCATCTAGCCCCATAGTTCTTGCTTTTAAACGCATGTTGATATCGCGAGAGACTAAAGTTACTTCTTTATCTAATACCTTTCTCATATAAAGAGCGTAATTAATAATTCGGTTATCAGCGTCACTACCGATACCTTTCTTTAACTCCCCTACAACATCTAATTTGGTGTCTATGCCAATGAACAACTTGCCTCTTTCAGCGGTTTCAGTTGACGGAAGTTGTATGCCATTTTCCATCTCTTCGGCTGAATGCCCATTGATGATATCTTCAAGCATTCTAATTACAGCTCTTGCGTCTGCGCTGACGCTTTTCTCTCGTCGTTCTTTTAAGTTATCGAGTTCTTCAAGGACCGTTAGACATATATAGATATCGTCTTGATAAGAGAGCAAACTCTTAGGATCATGCACCAGTGCTGATGTGTCTAGTATTCTTGGATTTCTATTCTCGTTTGGATTTTTCATCTTTCTTCCTCTTTGAGAATTATATTTATTATTATTGTTAGTAATCATAGTTAGATTTACCTTAGCTTTATTATTTTTATTTGTGCTTCGTGCAGGTTAAATCCATAAATTTTTTTTATTACACCTATTTATTTGTTAATGTGTAATCGTACTCTGAGTTAATTAGGCTACTAATTTTAAGTACGAATTATCATTTGCTGGTGACAACTGATAATTTTTAATCATCTTTTCCAATATAAAACATATAGAAAAAGTATAAATTCTTGTCACCATTCCTTGAGAGCTTATAAAATAAGGAGGTAACAATTTTATAGAGTGGTTAATAACGGGGTAACCAAGACACACTAACTTAGTGCCTTCACCACAGCGTGTAATAATCGTTTTTAGCTGCGATGCCGTTAAATTTTGGCTTTCATCTAAAATAACAATCGCATTTTGAATACTGCGTCCGCGCATAAAGTTGATTGACTTAAATTGAATATTCGCTTTTTCCATAATGTAATTGCGACTAGACGTTGGGTTTTCATCGCCTTTGTGCAATACCTCAAGCGAATCGGTAATTGCCGCCAGCCAAGGTGCCATTTTTTCTTCTTCGGTACCCGGTAAATAACCGATTGATTCGGCAATTTCTGGCGTATTACGGGTCACTATCACTTTATCGTACAGTCCGCGTTCGATAACTAATTCCAGTGCGCATGCCAGTGCCAATAAGGTTTTACCGCACCCTGCAGGGCCTGTCAGAATAACTAAATCCATGTGTGGGTCTAATAACGCGTTCAACGCCATCGCCTGATAAATATTTTTTGGCGAAATGCCCCAAGCACTGCGTGCCATTAAGCGCTCATAACCTAAATCAAGTAACTTAATATGGGCATCGTCATAGTCAACAACACGCGCCGCAAAGTGACCAGTCTCATCAAGTAGATATTCATTAATAAAAACATCTTTAACTAGTTCACGAGGCACTTGGTGATAGGTATTACGACCATCTTGCTCGCTCTGGCATTCTTTAACATGTTGCCAAAAATCACCATCCAACTTTTTATAACCTGACGACAACAGGCTAATATCGTCAATTAATTGATCCGTTCGATAGTCTTCAACAAACTCAAGCCCTGCGCCTTTTGCTTTAAGGCGCATATTAATGTCTTTTGTTACCAATACGACTTTGTAGTCCGGCTTTTGCTTTTGTAAGTGAATGGCAGTATTAATAATACGGTGATCATTTTCATTGCCAGGTAAACCCGACACCGCATCATCAAACAAATGATCATTAACAATCGTCAATGTACCTTGGGTATTTTCATTGACTGATTGTAAATCAACACCGGCGAGCATTTGCTCAGGCGTCGCATCGCGCAAAATGTCATCGAGTGCACGAATTGCAATTCGCGCATCTCGGCTGACGTCTTTTTTGCGGTCTTTGATGTGGTCGAGCTCTTCGAGCACGGTCATTGGAATGACAACTTGATGTTCTTGAAAAGATAAAAAGGCAAAGGGTTCATGTAGCAAGACATTGGTATCGAGTACATAAAGTTTGGTTTCGTTATCGCGCACTTTTACCATAAGCAATTTCCTTTTAAATTAAGGCTGACACTTTTTTGTTTTATGCTTTACTTTTAGTTTAGTCTAATAAATCAAAGAGACTGAATTATGACAACTGAATGACTAAATTTTCGCCATTTATAACGAATATGTTATGCCTGAAAAATAACAGGTGAAACCAAATGAGTTTGCGGGTAACATAGCCGCCTTTTTTTGACTAGATGTGGATAAATTAATGAGCTTTAGCTTGGGGCAACGCTGGATCAGCGATACAGAATCAGATTTAGGATTAGGTACAGTTGTAACTGTGGAGGGTCGCCACGTTACTATTCTCTTTCCAGCGAGCGGTGAAAACCGTTTATACTCAATACAAGAAGCTCCGGTCACACGTGTTGCATTCAATCAAGGTGACAAAATTCGTCATGTTGATGAATGGGAAATGATTGTCGATTCAGTATCTGAAGACAATGAGTTATTTACCTACCACGGAAAACGCTGTGACAATGACGAAGAGGTAAGTTTAAAAGAGACCTTTCTTGATCACTTTATCAAATTTAACAAACCACAAGACAAACTATTTTCAGGTCAAATAGACCGTTTTGACCGTTATACACTGCGATACAATACGCTAAACCAACTGCATCAAAGCCAAAAGTCAGATTTAAAAGGCTTACTCGGTGGTCGCGCAAGTTTAATTCCACATCAGCTCCACATCGCAGAAGAAGTTGGTAAACGTTTTGCACCACGCGTTTTGCTTTCTGACGAAGTTGGTTTAGGTAAAACCATTGAAGCGGGTATGATTATCCATCAGCAACTCGTCTCCGGCCGCGCGAGCCGCGTACTTATTGTGGTGCCTGAAAACCTCCAGCACCAGTGGTTAGTTGAAATGCTACGCCGCTTTAATCTTAAGTTTTCAATTTTTGATGACGAGCGCTGCACCGAAGCGTATGCCGATGCCGCTAACCCGTTTGACACTGAACAACTTATTCTAACGAGTCTCGAGTTTATCACTAAAAAGAAAAAGTGGTTCGAACAAGCAACTTTAGCTGATTGGGATATGTTAGTCGTTGATGAAGCGCACCATCTACAGTGGAGTCAAAAGAAATCAAGTACTGAATACAACCGTATTGCAGAGCTTAGCCAAGATATTCCGGGCCTGATACTACTGACAGCAACACCGGACCAACTTGGCCATGAAAGCCACTTTGCGCGATTAAAGTTACTCGACCCAGATCGCTTTTACGAGTACAGTGCCTTTGTTGACGAAGAAAGTAATTATCAAGCCGTCGCGTCTGCCGCCAATCAGTTGCTCTGTGAAGAGTCGCTGTCAGCTGATGCGGCAAATACGCTAACTGAGCTACTTAAAGAAACGCATATTAGCGAGCTATTAAACAAAGTAGCCAATGGCGATAGTGACGCACGGTCAGAAATCTTAAATATGCTGCTCGACCGTCACGGCACAGGACGTATTTTATTTAGAAATAGCCGCAGTAGCATTAAAGGCTTTCCGAAGCGCATTCTCAATGCACATCCTGTTAGCATGCCAAAGCAGTATAAAACGGCAATTTCAGTATTAGGTAGCTTAGGCGGTGAGAAAAATGCTGAACAGCGCGCCTTAAGAGCACTTTTCCCTGAAAAGATTTTCCAAGAATTTGAAGGCGAAAACGCCACATGGACACAGTTTGACCCACGTGTTGACTGGCTCTGCGACAAACTACTTGAATTAAAACGCGAAAAAGTACTGGTTATTTGTGCGCAGGCAGAAACTGCACTAAGCCTAGAGCAAGAGCTGCGCGAACGTGAAGGCATAAAAGCAGCCGTCTTCCATGAAGGCATGTCAATTATTGAGCGCGATCGTGCAGCCGCGTATTTTGCTGAAGAAGAAGACGCAGCCCAAGTGCTGATTTGTTCGGAAATCGGCTCGGAGGGGCGTAACTTCCAATTTGCGCACAGCATGATTTTGTTCGACTTACCGCTGAACCCAGATTTACTTGAACAGCGCATTGGTCGCCTTGACCGTATAGGCCAAAGCCAAGATATTCAAATTCATGTGCCTTATTTTGAACAAACCGCGCAAGAAGTTTTATTCCGCTGGTATCACGAAGGCTTAGAAGCATTTGAACATACATTGACCACAGGTCAACTGCTGTATCAAGAGTACCAAGAAGAATTATTAGAGCTCGTTGCGGGTCACAATTGCGATGAAGAAGAACTCGACCCATTACTCGAGCAAGCGTATAAACAAAATAAGCAGCTTAAGCAAAAAATGGAACAAGGGCGCGACCGCTTACTAGAGTTACACTCTGGCGGACAAGGCCGCTCGCAAGCCATTGCCGACGCCATTGCAGCTAAGGACAATGAAACCGATTTAGCCATTTACATGATTAAAGTGTTCGATATCTATGGCATTAATCAAGAAGACAAAGGTGAAAACAGCATCGTCCTTAAACCAACCGAACATATGCTAACGCCGTCTTTCCCATGTTTAAAAGATGATGGCCTTACCGTGACCTTTGACCGCGATACGTCGCTCGCGCAAGAAGATTTGCACTTTTTAAGTTGGGATCACCCTATGGTGCAAGGCACCATGGAAATGATCCGCGATGACGACATTGGCACAACCTCAGTTGCGTTATTAAAAAACAAGCAGCTCCCCGCTGGCACTTACTTTGTTGAGCTGATTTATTTAGCTGAGACAAGTGCACCCAAATCATTGCAACTAGGTCGTTTTTTACCACCTACGCCAATTCGTTTACTGCTCGATAAAGGTAGTAATAATCTGGGTGAAAATGTGGCATTTGACGCATTTAACCAACAGCTTTCGGCTGTAGGTAAACAAACCGCAAGCAAACTTGCTTCGGCACTACAATCGCAAGTCCACCCTATGCTCGATAAAGCAAAAGAGATGGCAGAGAGTCAACTAAGTGCATTACAGCGCTCAGCCCACACTGAAATGGCCGCAAATTTAGATGATGAAATAGAGCGTTTAACGTCATTGAAAAAGCTTAATCCGAATATTCGAGATGAAGAGATTGCGCACCTTGTGAAACAAAAATTACAGTTGTCTGAGCACATTGAAAAAGCACAGCTCAAGCTTGACGCGATTCGTTTAATCGTCGTCAGTCACTAACACATCAAAACACACTAGTACGTAATTCGCTTCCTTAGGCGAATTACGCTACTATTCGCCTGCTGTACAAATGAGGCCACTATGCTGTTAAATTATAACCCGCCAACATCGCCCTATATTGATGTGGTATATCACGATAACGACATTCTAATTTTAAATAAGCCAAGTGGCTTACTTACGGTGCCAGGCAAAGCGCCTGAGCATAAAGATAGTTTAATTAATCGTGTCAACCGGGTGTTTCCAACAGCAACCATAGTACACCGCCTTGACATGGCGACGTCTGGCATTATTTGCCTTGCCCTCAACAAAGCTGCTCATCGCGAAATTAGCCGCCAGTTTCAATTTCGAGAAACGAAAAAATGCTATATTGCACGCCTGTACGGCAAGCTTGAGCAAGAGTCTGGCTCAGTTGAATTACCACTTATATGTGACTGGCCTAATCGACCAAAGCAAATGGTTGATTTTGAAAATGGCAAACATGCCCTCACCCATTGGCAAGTACTGGAACATGAAGTTGTAGAAGATAAGGCGCTCGAACAAAAGAGTCACGTAACACGTGTTGAACTTACGCCAATTACAGGTCGCTCACATCAACTGCGCGTGCATATGAAAGAGCTTGGCCACGTGATCCTTGGTGATAGACTCTACGCCCATGACGATGCCAAAGCCATGGCTGAACGATTACAACTCCATGCAAAATGGCTTGCCTTCACTCACCCAACGACAAAAGAATGGGTATCCTTTACTCAAGAGCCCAAATTTTAACTAAACTAGTTTATTAAGACGCCGATAACCTATTGCAGGTATCTTTACTTTGGGGTTGTTCTAAGTTGAACTGGTTTGTTTTTATTTTATTTTTCTTTTTTTGTGGGCATCTGTATGCTGCAGCGCTCGAATGGCAAAACCCAATAAGCCAAGAAGCGCAATTTAATAGCGACACACAACATTATTTGAGCGACGACAGCCTCGTGTCATTACTGGCAGGTACTGACGAAATTCAAGCCTTATTTAGAGAGCACACCGCATATCATGCAAAAGGCGTGGTTCTCTTTATGACCGACTGGCATTTAGCAAGCAATACACCACAAGGCGTTAATTTTTTACGAACCGAACTTAATCATTTAGGCTGGACTACGTACAGTATTACCGCACCCGATCCGTTTGAGCTCAATGCCACAGAAGCTGAAAATAACGATTCATTATTTTCGGCCCCTCAGTTACCCAGTATTAGTCAGCAACAATTTACTGATTACAACTTAATATTAACGAGCCGCTTTAAAGCCCTCTACCAGCAAGCATTAACACATCCAGGATTTATCGTATTAGTAGTGCAAGGCCAAAGTGGTGCCATGTTAGTTGATTATTTAAGTAAAGACGCGAGCGAAACGCTGGATACTGTGGTGTTGTTAAATGGCTTTTTGCCCGACAAACAGCTTAACCAACAACTAAACCAGCAACTTGCCAAATTAAAAGCTCCGGTACTCGATATTTATTATCGCGACAGCAATCGCTGGGTTGAGAGCCAAATGAGCAAACGTCACGCTTTAGTGCGCAAAAACCATAAGTTCAATTACCGCCAGCGACAACTGTTTGGCCAACGCCAAAGCGGACAACAAAATGCCCGTTTACTCAAAGAAGTGTATGGCTTTTTAACTAAGACTGGAATGTAGCCAAGAGTTTCAAGCCATAAAACAAAAAATGCCGCTTAACACTAAGCGGCATTGAGGACAGGGCCTAAATTACAAGGATGCTAATTAGAAACTGTAGTTAGCCTTTAGATAGAAAGTACGACCCAATTGTTCTGTGTAACGCGGATCGTAACCAACTTGGTGACCACCACCTGATGTACGTAATGAGAACGGTGGATTGCGGTCAAACATATTCTTAATACCAAAGCTTAGCGACATATTGTCCATAGCGTTCCACTTTGATACCCAGTCAAAAGTTGTGTAACTTGCGACATTGCGCTCAACCGCTTCATCGTAACGCTGAGTTAAGTCGCTTTGCAAACGGATTTTCGTATGGTTCGCAGTGTATTTTTGATCTTCATAGCCGCTTTTGTAATTCATATTAAGCGTGTGTGCAAAGTCACCATGAGTAAAGGTGCTGTTCCACTTAATAATGTGCGGGAAAGTAACACGGCTATCTAAACCAAACTTACCAAGGCTAGTATCAAAAATGCCTACACTGCCGACACGTAAGTATTCACTTTCAAGCATGTAAGCGCCGCGTAGTGTTGAACGCAATTGACCAAAACCAAAATCGTGACCTGCAGAAACTAACCAATCAATACCTGAATTGTTTGATTCACCAATGTTAACCGGCGTATATGTGATTTGCAGCTCTTCTTCGCCACTTTGCGTATTAGTGCGAGTGCCCCACATATGATCATACGTGACCGGATCACCCACAACTTGTTTTTCGGTTAGTTCACGAACTTGATCTTTGAGGTTAATTTGCCACCAATCGATACTTACGCTGAAGTCGGCATTTGGCGAGTAAACAAAACCGACTGACATCTGCTCTGACGTCTCCGGTTTTAATCCATCATAACCCATTGATGCTTCGCGATACTGAGTTGGTTCTTCAGGACAATATTGTGCCAAAGAGTGTGACGCAGCAAACGGACAAGGGTAACTGCCTGATGTCCAACCAGACTCAACTTTCGGGCTGGCGATTTCACGCATTGAAGGCGCTTTAAAACCAGTACCCATTGACGCACGAACAACCCAATCGTCATTAGGACGCCACGACGCATTTAACTTATACGTTGTGTCATTCATATCGTCATTTACATTTTGCTCACCAGCGGCACGTTTACTATCTGTAATACCACCAATGTTGTCGTAACGCACTGCAGCTGTGACTTCAAGTGTATCCGTGATAGGTGCGATTGCTTCCACAAAGAAACCATAAGTATCGCGCTCTAAGTCGAACTCTTCCGTTGCTGAGTAACTATAGAGCAGCTCTTGACGGTTAGCATCACTGATTGAGTTACTGTATGAAACTTGACGGTAATCAAAGCCCGCACCGATATACACGTCACCTGCTGGTAACTCATAGATAGGCATTGATGCCGTACCTTCAAACGAGAAGTTTGAAGTATCGGTTGTTTGCCATAAACCGTTGTAGTTGGTCGCAGCAACGGCGTCATTCACTTCAGGGCTTAACATGTCAGGTGTTTGGAAAACGTCCACCGCGCCACTTTCTATTAGCTCACCAAATTCTTTCGCTAATACATAGCCAGCAATACGGCTTTCATCACGGCTGCTGTCTGCCTTTGTGATTGCAACATCGTATGCAATGTCACCAAAGTCACCACGTAAACCTGCCGTTATATTGGTTGTTGCAGTTTCATAGTGTGATGTACGGCTACCCGCAGGACGCGCACGCCATTTAATTTTAACCGACGTCAATGAGTCAATTTCATCTTGCGTTAAATAGTTAGGCAGTAAGTTTTGTACAAAACCAGAATCGGTTGAGAACGAATAGTTGCTCACGGTTTTTGCTGCAATGCGCGTGGTCATTTCAGTAATCGAATGCATCACATCCGTATAGGCTTGCATATTCTCATTAATATCAACAACACCTGAGACAAAGAAGTTATCACTTGATGATTCAGGATAAATTTTTACCATCTCAGTAAAGTCGTATAAACAGGTGCCACCTGATGGCGCATTATTTGGTGCACAATCGCCGCCATTCTCTTCACGCCATGGGTTATAGCTTTTCTTGCTGCCATCATCAAATTTTAAATATAAGTTTGCCGGAATTGCATTTGATGATGCGCGTTGTACATACAAATCAGCACCATTGTACGTAAAGGGTACAATGCCCGTGTTTGCATAATCACGCTCGCTTGATTTTAATTCTTCTTGCTGCTGATGATTATACGTGAACATCAAGTTCCATCCGTCAGAGCCTAAGTCACCAATACCCGCGCTAAAGTCGAAGCTTGCGCTTTCACCGCCGCCTGACGCTTGTGGCATATCAACACGTGCATTAATTTCCGCACCTTGGAAATCGTTTTTAGTAATAAAGTTAATAACACCTGCAATGGCATCTGAACCATAAAGTGCCGATGCACCATCCATTAAAACTTCAACACGTTTAATAGCAGCAAGCGGAATTGAACTAATATCAACTGACCCACCACTGTTACGCGATGCCATACGGCGACCATTTAATAAAACAAGTGTATAAGAACTACCTAAATCACGTAGTGATGCTGTTTGTGAACCATTACCTGCACCCACAGACTGAGCACCTACAGTAAAGCCCTGCATAGCAGGTATTTGCTGCATGAGTTCAGGTACACTGGTTACACCTGTTTTTTCAATATCTTCTTTCGAAATGGTTGTAACTGGTAGTGCACCCTCTAAGTCAGTACGTTTGATACTTGAACCTGTAATTTGAATGCGTTCGATATCGGCATCTTTATTTGCTTCGTCTGCATGCGCTGTTCCGAGCGATGAAAGAATCGCGGCAGAGATAAGCGACAACTTTGTTGCTTTTGTAAATTTATTAAACGGCATAGCGTAATTTCCCACTGAATGTTAATTCTGGTTACCTGTTGTTAAAGATTTGTGGTTGAAACGGATATTTTTGTAATTAAAAAGTTTCAACACCTCGAATTTATCGAACCGAGATTAAAGCTCAATAGCAAAACCGGAATGCGCGCTCATTTCTACATCATTTATACATCATCGCCACATCTATTCTTTTAATATCAACCAATTAACAAATAAAAACGATAAACAATAGATATTAAAGAGAGTTAAAAATCGCAACCAATTTGGGTAAAAATTTGTTTTTGCTGCATTTGTATGTCAAATGCGATATAGTTTTTGCGCGTTTATTTATAACAATTCCATTTAAAAACAACCTATCTTCAATAGCATTTGGAAGTATGAATTTAGAATCACCGTTTAAGCTCGAACAGATCACAATTAGACCCGCTGAAAATTTAATTGAATTTGATGATGGTGTTACAGTGACGGTGCAACCTAAGTTTATTGAAGTTCTTGCTTATTTGGCTCAACAATACCCTCGCTCTGTCGAACGGACTGAGCTTATCGATGCAGTGTGGGATGGCAATCACTTTGTCGGTGAAAAATCGCTCAACAATGCAATTTGGAAGTTAAGGCACGAGTTAAAACGCGCAGATTCGTCATTTATCGAAACAGTGCGTAAAAAAGGCTATCGTCTGCTCATTGAACCAGATTTCGACATTCACAAATCAAAAACTAAAAACGAGCAACCCGCTTTTTCCGTTTCCGCCTTTCTTTCGAATCGTATCGTTATCGCATCAATCGTATTTTTATTGGTAAGTGTTGCTCTATTAACTTATTTTTTTGTTAATAACAGCGCTCCATCGCAGCAAATAGAAAATATTACCAATGATCCGGGTCGCGAAGTGTACGCAGCCGTGTCACCTAACAATGAGTATGTTGTTTATTCCTGGCGCCGAATTGGACAACCCCCAAATCTATATATCAAAAACTTACAGCGTACTGAAGTTGCACCGCAGCAAATTACCCATTCAGATGACTATGAAAGCCGCGCGCTGTGGCATCCAAATGGCGAAACAATTTATTTTCAGCGTAAACAGTGGAACTACGAGCACTGTGAAATTATTGAACTCGAAATTAGTTCGCTCGAAGAAAACGTAGTAGCCCTCTGTATCGGCGAACTCGATTTTTCCCTTGCAATGTCAGCTGATGGACGTACTTTAAGTTATATGTCGCGCGAGCCGGGTGCATTAAAAGCAAAAGTGCATCTGCTGGATTTACACTCTAAACAATCAAAGCCACTTTATACCTGTGACAGTTGTGATTACCACGATATGGATGCAGCATTTTCGCCAAACGGTAACTATATTGCAGTATCTCGCTCACTCGATAATGGCCTAAGCGATGATATTTATATTTTTGATAGCAAAACGAATGCGCTTGAAAAAATAGTCAGTGGCGCTGGTGATGTTAAAGGTATGACTTGGCATGCCGACAATAGTCACATTATTTTTGGCACCAGCATCGCTAAAAAGCGTCATGGATTTATCGTCAACATTCATACCAAAGAAAAGAAATCGTTAGGTATTGAAGGGTTCAGCTACCCGAGCAATATCCCAAATAGCAACGATGTTATATTTCATGACTGGCATGTCGCATCGCATTTGTCTGCGGTTGCTATCGACTCTGATATTGCGAGCGCCCCATTCCCACTCATAAAGTCAGCCTTTTCATATCACAGCGCACACTATTCAACGATCACAAAACGACTCGCTTATATTTCGAATGAATCTGGATTTGATGAAATTTGGACCTCGAATATCGATGGTACTGAACGCGTTAAGCTCACAGCAATGGCTAGTCATTTAGCGTTTCCGCGCTGGTCACCCGATGGCAAACATATCGCTTTTTTGGCGCCTAATATCACTTCCAATACGAGCAGCCTCTATGTTCTCAATGTGAACTCGCAAGTCATTAAAAAGGTCACGTCAAATTTGGCGCAGCATTTTCGACCATCATGGCGCAGTGACAATAAAGCAATTTTTGCCGCGGCAAACGATGGCAATAAACGCGGTTTATATGCATTTAATATTGACAACAACCAAGTGACACAACTACTTGATGAAAAAGTTGAATTTGCCAAACAAGACACACAGGGCATCATCTGGTTTACCCCAGGTCGTAACCAAGGTCTGTACCAGTTTGAAATTGGCAAAGGTATCAAACAAATACTGTCACCCGAGCAATTTGCTGTCACCTATAACTGGGAAATGACAAACGACGGCATCTATTTTCAAAAAGACTACCCAAGTCACCATCAAATCAACTTTTACAATAAACTAACCAAGCAAATCACGCCGCTAGTTAAACTGCCAATCGGGACCATAGAACGCGTCGCATCGATGACTATTTTGCCAGAGCAAAAAAAGGTGGTGTTTACTCAGCTTGATTTTCCGAATGCCGATGTTAAACGGCTTCGTCTTTCAGCACCACTTAATTAGCGCGCTTTTAAAAATTCATAAGCCTCTTGAATATCTTGGCTTTTTTGCACAGCTACTTTCATCATAGACTCCGGTAAGCCCTGCGACACCAATTTATCAGGGTGGTGCTGTGCCATCAGTTTGCGATAGGCGGTTTTAATTTCCTTTTGTGATGCGCCCTTTGACAGTCCCAATATTTGCAAGGCGCGCTCTGATGATAACTGTGACGTCGTTGAGCTTTGTGAGGATGAGCGCTTGCCTTGTTGCTGATGAAATTGGAACTCCGCTTTGTAGCGTTTTAAAACAAAATTGAAGTGGATTTTACTAATACCCAAGTATTTACTCACCAAGGCGAGTAACTCAGTTTCTTTTGCCGACAGTACACCATCAGAAAATGCCATTTGGATTTGAATTTCCAAAAATACTTGAATCAGGTCAAAGCGCCCAGCAAAGCTATTCTTAAAATCTAAAACCGCTTGTTTAAGAGGAAAATCTTCACTTTTACCAATGCGAAACGCATTTTGTGCATCGCGCCTTAACTCGCCTTCAAGGCCCATTTCATCCATAAATAAGGTTGCAGCATCAATATGTTGCTGATTGATTCGACCATTTGATTTTGCAATATGACCCATCACAGCAAAGCACGTATACGAAAACAACGCTTGCTTTTGCGATAAATTTGAATTGTCAAAAAAGCCTTTAAAGCCGCCCGCCTTGTTAAAGTCTTGCTTCAATCCTTTATCAAATAAATGACCTAAATAAAGCCCGAGGAGCAAGCCTAGCCATTTACCAAACAAAAAGCCAAAACCGGCACCAAGCAATTTACCCCACATCAATTCACCTCTTTATTAATTTCAGCTAAACGTTCAGGCGTGCCAATATCTCGCCACATACCAAGAAATAATTCGGCTGAAACCAAATTTTCCGTCATTTTTTCTCGCAATATCGGCGCAAGCGCTAAAAACGAGTTTTCTAAGCCATCAAAAAATGATTTATGATAACGAGCAATACCAGCAAAGGTATGCTTTTGCTGACCCTCAATTTTTGCCATACCAGATGTTATCGCAAAATCACCAGTCATATTATGCTCTGGATTTTCAACTAACACTAAATGCGCTTGTGTAGGTAAAAGTGACAACTGAACCAAGCTTGAAAAATCATAGTCGCAGTACACATCGCCGTTTACGACAATAAACTCATCGCTTAACAACGACAGTGCATTGATTATTCCACCTGCGGTTTCAAGGCCATTTTCAGGCTCATCGCTATACTCAATATTAACGCCAAATTTAGCGCCATTACCTAAATGCGATTTTATAGAGTCGCCACACCATGCCAGATTAATCACGATGTCGCTAATACCTGCTTTTTTAAGTGATTCAACATGGTATTGAATCAAAGGTTTACCTGCGACCAATAGCATGGGTTTTGCGACGTTCTCAGTTAATGGCATCATACGCTTGCCACGCCCCGCCGCTAAAATCATTGCTTTCATATTTTGGCCTCCAATTGTGGGCGCAGTGTAACCTTTAAATACTCAGCGAAGTAACCCAGCACGCTAAACTGATTTTTTAGTTGCTCTGCCGTGTCAATCATATAATTCAATGTATCTGGTAAGTTCTGTAAATAACCATTTTTTCCATCTCGTTTTGCTAGTCGACAAAAAATTCCCGCCGCTTTAATATGGCGTTGTAAGCCTGTTAAATGAAATAGCAAACAAAACGACTCAAAATCGAGCGAGCCAGTTAAGCCATGCTCTTGATAGAGCTGATATGCAAATTCTAATAATTCATTGAGCTCATTTTTTGGCAGAACGAAATAGCAGTCTTTTAAAAGAGAAACGAGATCATAGGTCAATGGACCAACAACAGCATCTTGATAGTCAATGAGCGCCCATTGCGACTCGCAATACATAATGTTGCGACTATGAAAGTCGCGGTGCATAGTCACTTGTGGCTGCATAATCATTGCATTACATAATTGTTGTTTGAGTTGTTGCCACATTTTTATTTGCGAATTATCGAACGTTAGTTGACACATATCCTGCACCAGCCACTCATTAAAAATCTCCATTTCATTATCGATAAATGATGCATCATAGGGCTTCATGCTGTCACACTGTGTGATGGCAGCAATTTTTGGCAAAAGCTCAATAATTTGCTTGTAATATGCGAGCCGGTCATTGTCATTCAATTTATCAGCCAAATGAACAGAGCCTAAGTCTTGCAACAACATATAGCCTAACGCCATATCGCGACTTAAAATTCGAGGAACAATTAAATTGGCACCACTAAAGTATTGATTAAGTTCAACAAAAGGTAAGTTATCAACTTTCTGAGGTGGCGAGTCCATTAAAATAAACGAATGTTCTTCAATACCAACGCGATAGTAACGACGAAAACTGGCATCACCGGTAATCAGTTCAATACTTAGTGAGAGGTCATCACTTGCTGTCGAGAGAATGTTAGCCACACTCTGATTGGCGAATTGCATTAGTGATGGCGGTATATTTTGCATAAAATTAAAACAAATAGGCGAACAATAAGGGCACTATAATAACTAATTACACACTAAAAGATACTGACAAATGACTCCCGTATTACTGCGTATTGCAATAGTGTTCGTTTTACACTTTTTTACGCCATATTCTCTGCGTATCATTAGAGAATTTAGTGAAATTGCTTTATTATAGTCAGATTGCGTCAACACATTGAACTTCAAGATTAATAAATGAACAAATCTATCAGCCTTTTACTTATTTACAGCGCGTTAAATGCGGCCTCTGCACAAGCAGAAAGCAAGGCACAAGCTGATGGTTTAGATACTCAAAATACATTCAGTGGATTACAAATGTGTGCCTTGTCACAGCCTTTATGGCAGCCACATGAAGACGCTAAGCTCAATCAAATGTTAATCACCGCGGATAACGTTGAACTCAATAATACGCAACGAGCAAAATTTGCCGGCAATGTGAATATCAATACGCTTGATATGCAATTAACTGCACAACTCGCTGAAATCGACAAGTTGCTTGGAGCTTTAAAGGCACAAGGCCCGGTCCAGTTCGCATCGCCCTCGAGTATTATTTCAAGTGACCGACTATCGGCTAATTTAAATAATAAAGAAATTGATATTGAAAACGCTAAGTACCAACTCACCCAGCAAACAGGGCGCGGGCAAGCAGCCCGTTTAACGGTGGGCGAAGGTAACTTAAAGCTACTTGGCGCTAGTTTTACAACATGTCCGACAGACGATGAAGTATGGTCACTGCATGCTGATAAAATCGTACTATCGCAGAGTGAAGGCTGGGGTGAAACCTACGGCACCGTATTAAAGGTGTTCGATACACCGGTTTTATATCTGCCCTATTTTACTTTTCCAATCTCTGATCAACGAAAAACGGGATTTATTGAACCTACACTATCGAGTTCAAACCGCAATGGTGCAGAAATTGAAGCGCCGTTTTATTGGAATATAGCGCCTAATATCGATGCCACATTAACGCCTCGCTACATGTCAAATATCGGTTTGCAATTACAAACCGAAATTCGCTACTTAACAGAACAACACCAAGGTTTAATCGGCGTTGAATATCTGAACAATGATGACTCGGAACCTGCATTGGGTGAGCGCTATTTATTCCACTGGCAACAGCAAAGCAAATTGAATGAACAATGGCGCGCAAGTATTGACGCAACAAACATTAGTGATGATAACTACGTGACCGATTTAGGTTCAGACTACGCTGTTAAAACAGATACGCAGCTAAAGCGTTCTGCGACCTTAACCCACATGGGCTCACGCTGGCAAACCGATATCAATGTTCAAAACTTTGAAATACTCGGCGACCACTTAGCATCATATTCTGCATTTCCACAAGTGACATTTAAACAAAAAAAAGCATATGATTGGCATGGTGTAAACTTTACCCTAAACGGTGAAATGGCACATTTTAAAAATAAAGAAGCGCAAGTTGATGCTGCCACCCGCATCCACTTAGAGCCAAAATTAAGTTATTTAGCACACACCAATGCTTGGCAAATGCTTTCGGAAGTCAGTTTAATGCAAACTCACTACCAACAGGACGGTGATTTAACAAATACATCATTTGAAAAAACAGTGAACCGAACATTACCTAAAGTACGCTTATATGGTCAGTTAAATTTTGAACGTGATACGAGTTGGCTTGTCGAAAATGGTGTGCAAACATTAGAACCTCGCCTGCAATATTTATATATACCAAAGAAAGACCAATCAAATATTGCGCTCTATGATACAACAAAGCTACAAGATGACTTTTTTGGCTTATTTCGCGAGCACCGTTTTTCAGGCGTTGATAGAATTGCTACCGCAAACCAATTTACACTCGGTGCAACGACTCGGATTTTCAATGACCAAAACAATGAAGTATTCAATTTAAGCGCAGGTCAAATTTTCTATATCTCCGATTCAGCGAAACCGACGCAACAAGGGCTAGACTCAGAAACCAATTACAATGCCTTATTTGCCAGTGAAGCTATGTTACACTGGCATCGTCGTTGGTATTTATCATCGGGTATTCAGTATGACACCGATGGTAAAGAGCTGATTCAATCACATGTAACTCTCGACTATAAAGGTGATCGCGATCAGCTCGTTCAATTGAACCATCGCTTCACTCATGATGTCTCAGGTAATAGAATCGAGCAAATGGGCGTTTTCGCAAGTGTACCAATTGACAATAATTGGCAATTTGTCGCAAGTTACCAGCGCGATATAGAAACAAACAGAAGCGTTGAAGTGCTGAGTGGCCTGCAATATCAATCATGTTGTTGGGCAATTCAAATTTCAGGGCATAGACAAATTGAAACAGACTTAAATCAGTCTATTTCAGGGCCTGATGGCAATGCAGCTGCGTTTAATTCAGGTATCCAACTAAAATTTATCACCGGCCTCGACGCGAAAAAACTACTTGATCGTAGTATATTCGGCTATCGTAGACCGTATTTTTTAAATAACTAGATAAAGAATGAAAAAATGAAGTTAAAATCATTACTACTAGCAAGTATCGCGTTTATGGCTTTGTGCCATGTCAATACTGCCAACGCCAAGCGAGTGGAATTAGATAAAGTAGCAGTTAAAGTAAACAATGGCGTAATTCTAGACAGTGAAATTCAAGTTTTAATTGATCGTGTAAAAAACACCGCAAAAGAAAGTGGGCAAAAGCTGCCAAGTGACAAAGCATTGCGTCGTCAAGCAATTGACAAACTTATTCAACAAACCCTATTACTACAAACTGCGGGCCGAATGGGTTTAGTTATTTCAGACGGTCAACTCGACCAAACTCTTAACCAAATTGCCAAAGAGCAAGGTTCTACACTTGACCAATTACGTCAATCTGTTGAAGCAAGTGGCGATAACTTTCAAGCTTACCGCGAAGAAGTACGTAATGAAATGATTTCGAGCCGAGCGTTGCGCGCACAAGTTGAGCGCCGCATATACATTAGCTTACAAGAAGTTGAGGCGCTGTTAAAAATAATTGAGCAGCAAGGCCAATCGAATGAAGAGTATAACCTCGGTCATATTCTTGTCGAAATCCCAGTCGATGCAACAGCTAAAGATATCGAAGAGCAGAAAAAGCGTGCCGAGAAAGTCATCGAAATGCTCGATGGTGGTCGCGAATTTAAAGAAGTTGCGATTGCCTCGTCGGGTGGCCCACGTGCCTTAGACGGCGGTCAAATGGGATGGATGAACATTAACGAAATGCCAACCCTCTTTGCCGAAGCCGTGCGCGGTGAGAAAAAAGATGCAATCATCGGCCCATTACGTTCTGGTGCAGGATTTCATATTGTCAAATTGCAAGATATTCGCGGTCGTCAAGTTGTCGAAACAGTTGAAGTGCGCTCACGCCATATCCTTGTTAAACCATCTATTATAGTAAGTGAAGAAAAAGCCCGTAATATGCTAGCTGGTTTTGCAAAAGATTTGCGCGCCGGTGAAGCTGATTTTGGCGAGCTTGCAAAAGAGCACTCTGAAGACCCTGGCTCTGCACTCAATGGTGGAGAGTACGATTGGACTGACCCAACAACTTACGCCGGTGAATTTAGAGATGCATTGCTGTCACTAGAAAAAGATCAAATCAGTGAACCATTTAGAACACAGTTTGGCTGGCATATTGTACAACTGTTAGATAAACGAGTTGCAGACAAAACTGAAATGGCGAAGAAAAACCGTGCACATCAAATGCTATTTAGCCGTCGCTTTAAGGAAGAGAGCTTTGCTCTACAACGCGAAATGCGTGAAAACGCTTATATCGAAATGGTAGATGAGTAATGACAGTACGTATTGCAGTCACCCCAGGTGAACCAGCAGGTATAGGGCCTGACTTATTAATTTCACTCGCACAACAAGAATACGATGCGCAAATCGTTGCCGTTGCAGATAAAGAGATGCTCACTCAGCGCGCACAAGCGCTGGGTTTGCCATTGCAACTGATTGACTTTGATGAAGCAGCCCCTATTCAAGCACAATCTGCAGGGTCTTTGTATATCAAGCATATCGCCACAAGTGAACCTGTTGTCGCAGGCGAACTCAATGAAGCAAACGGTCAATATGTACTAGAAACACTGCAATACGCCTGTCAAAAAAACATGGACGATACGTTTGCCGCGGTCGTTACAGGCCCTGTTCATAAAGGGATTATTAATCAAGCTGGTATTTCTTTTAGTGGCCACACCGAGTTTTTCGCGCAACAGTCAAATACGCCAGATGTGGTCATGTTACTTGCAACTGAGGGGCTAAGAGTTGCCTTAGTTACGACTCACATCCCCCTTGCCTACGTTGCTAAGGCAATTACACCAGAGCGGTTAAGCCATGTGAGTAAAATTTTACACCATGACTTACAAACTAAATTTGCAATCACAGAGCCTAAAATTTTGGTCTGTGGCCTCAATCCTCACGCCGGTGAAAATGGTCATCTTGGCCGCGAGGAAATAGAGGTAATAACGCCAACGATCAATGCGCTCAATGAAGAAGGCTTAAACCTGATTGGACCATTGCCGGCCGATACCTTGTTTCAAGATAAATATTTGAAAGACGCAGACGCGGTACTTGCAATGTATCACGATCAGGGATTACCTGTGTTAAAATATAAAGGATTTGGTAATTCAGTTAATATTACATTAGGACTTCCTTTTATTCGCACATCCGTCGATCACGGAACAGCGCTGGATTTGGCAGGATCTGGCGAAGCTGACTCAGGCAGCTTTGCGCTTGCAATCAAAAAAGCAGTTCAAATGGCAACTAAAAGCACACGATAAATGACAGATAAAGTACACTTAGGTCACCGCGCCAGAAAACGCTTCGGCCAAAACTTTTTAAATGATGCAGGTATCATAGACAAAATTGTCACTGCAATCGACCCGAAGCCCGGTGAAAATTTGGTTGAAATTGGTCCAGGTTTAGGCGCCATTACGGAGCCAGTTGCCGATTTGAGTGAACAGCTAACCGTTGTCGAACTTGATAAAGACTTGGCAGAGCGACTTATCCATCATCCGTTTTTAGGGCCCAAACTAACCGTGCATCAAGGCGATGCGATGAAGTTTGATTTTGCAAGCCTAATCACCGACGAACGAAAGCTAAAGATATTTGGTAACTTACCGTACAATGTTTCAACTCCGTTGCTTTTTCACCTTTTTGAATTTTGTGATCACGTTGAGCACATGCATTTTATGCTGCAAAAAGAAGTTGTTAAACGTATGGTAGCGAGTCCTAACAGCAAAGCATACGGTCGCTTAAGTGTGATGACGCAGTACTATTGCCACGCAATGCCAGTAATTGAAGTGCCACCTGAGTGCTTTAAACCAGCGCCAAAAGTTGATTCGGCGGTAATACGTTTGATGCCAAAAGCACCAGAGCAACGCACGGCTAAAAGTGTTAAATTATTGAACACTGTGTGTCTTGAAGCGTTTAATCAACGCAGAAAAACCATCCGTAACAGTTTATCAAATTTACTCACAGCTGAAGAAATTGAAGGCCTTGGTCTTGATTTAAAGCTACGTGCAGAAAACCTTTCTTTAGATACCTTTATTAAAATCGCAAATTGGATTTATGACAACAAGCAGTAACAACCCTATTAAAGTGAGTGTGGAAACATTTTATGTTGAAGGTCAATCAGAGCCTGAAAAAGATAAATATGTGTTCGCTTATACAATCACAATCAAAAACCATAGCTTATGTGCAACTAAATTGTTACGCCGCTATTGGCTAATTACCGATGCCAATGGTAAAGAAAGTGAAGTCGAAGGCGAAGGTGTTGTTGGCGAAACCCCAAGTATCGGTCCAGGTGAAAGCTATACCTATACCAGCGGTGCAGTGATTGATACGCCTATTGGAACGATGCAAGGACACTACACGATGCGCAACGAATTTGGCAGCGAGTTTGAGGCGCCTATTGATGTGTTTCGTTTAACGAGCTCAGTGGTACTGCACTAAACATGCAACGATACGTCATCGGTGACTTACAAGGTTGCTATGATGAATTTCAGCAGCTACTGCAGATTGTCGATTTTAATCCGAGCCAAGATCGCCTTTATCTCGTTGGCGATCTTATTGCGCGCGGACCTAACTCACTTGCCTGCTTAGAGTATGTCGTTGACAACGCATCCAGCGTATTTACAACTTTGGGCAATCACGACCTCCATTTTTTGGCCTGTCAGCGCTTAAATAAAGCAATCAATCCAAAAGATAAACTCGAATCCATAGTTGCAAGCCCGCGGCGCAGCGAATTTTGCGACTATTTGCAACAGCAGCCACTGGCCATTTGGCTCGAGTCATATCGCAGTTTAATTTGTCATGCAGGACTCTCTCCTGAACTACCACTGCAACAAGCGTTACAATTTGCGCACCAAGCTCAGCAGGCTTATCAAGGAAACGACGCTGATTATTACTTAGCGAACATGTATCGCAATACACCGTCAACACGCAATCAAATCGCTTCCGAGCTTGATGCTTTTTGCTATACCGTGAATTGTTTTACGCGTATGCGTTTTGTAAATAAAAATGGTCAGTTAGAATTAAATTATAAAGGACACCCCGACCAGCACCCCGAACTTATTCCTTGGTTCAACTATCACCCTCAGAACCATAAACACATCAATGTTTTGTTTGGGCACTGGGCAGCGCTCAATGGCACAACACACCAAACTAATACTTTTGCATTAGATACCGGATGTGTTTGGGGCAATAAACTCAGTTTACTCGATTTAAATAGCAAAGATATCTGTACAGTAGATGCAAAAAAGCAGTAATTTATAACTAAACAAAAAAAATTAACCATCAAAAATAACGATTTAATTGCTATTTTTTGTTTATTTAGTCAACTTAATGAAATTTGTAACTAAGTTTGTTAGATTATAATAAAGTAGTACTAAAGATATTACTCACGCTGCCGACAAGTAAGTTAGAAAAATTATAAACAATAACTACACTTAGTTTACGCTTTGTATGTAATAAGCAACAGGAATATATATGAACCTGACCGTTAGCCAACGCATTTGGGGTGGTTTCATCCTAATTACAATCTTGTTAGTCGCCATAGGTGCTAACTCGCTGTTTAGAATTGGAAACATCAGCGACTCCTCGTCTCAAGTGAATGAGCTATCAATACCGGCGCTTACAGCAAGTAGTCAGTTGCAAAATACGTTTAGTGCGATGCGAACGATAGCATTGCAAAGTTACTATACAAGTAACCCATCGGAAGTTGATCAATTAGCCTCGCGATTTAATGGCGCCAAAGGTGATTTCGATAAAACCTACCGTACCTTACGTGACGTTGTGCGCAGCAATGAACAATTGAGCCAACAAAGCAACCAAATCGAGAATATATACCGCCGCTTTTTGACCGATGTGGATGGATTAATTGATAACAAACGCACTGCCCTGCGTTTAACGAGCGAGATGAACTCCCAGCTCGAAGAGCTCGAAATCGCAGCTGAGGATGCGAGCACTGTGCTACTCGATTTAATTGACGAAACTGAATTAGAGTCTCGCTCTAATCGCGCATACCAAGCGGCAACAACAGTAGAGACTGCACTGATGTCAATTGTTAGCAACAGTACAGACTTAATCTCGGTCGATAACAAAAGTACCTTAGATACACTTAATAACGAGCAAACATTTAGTATCGAAGAAATCGACCGCGTATTAAAACTCGTTGAAACAGAAGTAGGCAGTGACGGTGCTGACTTAATGGGCGATCTCAATGGCTATATTGATGAAGTAAAAAACCAGATTGCAGGTAGTAACTCTCTGGCTGGTAAAAAACAACAACACTTAAATGCACTCGAAAACGCCTTAAACAACTTAAATAAAGCGGAAAATGATACGCAAAATGCGATTAAAAAGCTGGACTCACTTGTAACTGCGGCGAACAATTTGGTACTTGAACTGAAAGCGACCGTAAACAATGATGTCACTAGTGCGCAAACTTGGACTAGTGTCGGTATGCTGATTGCCATTTTAATTGCAATTGGCGTTGCCTATTTGACTGTAAAACGCATCACCAAACCACTTTCTGAAGTTAATGCGATTCTCGAAACAGTTGCATCGGGCGATATGACACGTCGCCTTGATGATAGTTCAACCGATGAGTTTGGCGAACTTGCAACAAGCTGTAATCGCTTAATTGATAATTTACGTACTTTAATCCAAGGTATTATTTCGCGCTCAACGCAACTTGCGGCAGCTTCAGAGCAAACATCAGCAGTGACAATCGAGTCAAGCCAAGCGATAGAAAATCAACGTGCACAGGTTGAACAAGCGGCCACGGCAACAACCGAAATGAGCAGTACTTCTCAGGCTGTTTCGACAAGTGCAGAAGACGCATTGCATGAAATTAAAAATGCTGATGCGGAAGCTGAACGCGTTAAAGTTATTTCGCAGCAGAATCGCGAAACGATAGAAGGACTTGCATCTGAGGTTGCTGGCGCATCTCAAGTCATTAATAAGCTGCACCAAGACAGTGCCTCTATTGGTGGCATACTCGATGTAATTCGCGGTATCGCAGAGCAAACGAACTTACTTGCACTTAATGCAGCTATCGAGGCGGCTCGCGCCGGTGAGCAAGGACGTGGTTTTGCTGTGGTAGCAGATGAAGTGCGCTCGTTAGCGAGTAAAACACAAGAATCAACCCAAGAGATTCAAGCGATGATTGAATCATTGCAAGCGGGTGCTGAAGAAGCGGTATCGGTTATGGCTAAAGGTCAAGACCAAGCCGATTCATGTGTTAATCAATCAGAACAAGCAAGCCAAGCACTTGAACAAATCACACAAGCGGTATCGCAAGCGCATGATGCGAGTGAGCAAATCTCTGTTGCGGCTGAAGAGCAACACCAAGTGTCGCAAGAGATTAGCGAACGCTTAGAATCTATTGTCGCCATTGCTGAACAAACCGCTGAAGGCGCGAATCAAACGTCGACATCAAGCGGTGAAGTTGCGATGCTTGCAGAAGAGCTTCGCCAATCGGTGGAAGAGTTTAAAGTTTAACAAACGAATCGTTTATTCAATCTAAAAGCTGCATTTTATGCAGCTTTTTTTATTTTTGACGCTTCACACGCCATTGTTCTACCAATTTAATTAAATACATCATTATCCTTGTTAGCGATACTATGCGAATGTGTTTCGCGCTGTGGCCCTTCAATCAGCAATAAAAAAGCCTAGCATTTGCTAGGCTTTTTATTCAAATCAATTACTTAGCGAGATTTAATTATTCCCACTCAATTGTCGCAGGAGGTTTACCTGAAATATCGTAAACAACTCGCGAAATACCGTCGATTTCGTTAATAATACGGTTAGATACTAAGCCTAAGAAATCATATGGTAAATGTGACCAGCGAGCAGTCATAAAATCGATTGTTTCGACACAACGAAGTGACACAACCCAATCATATTTACGAGCATCACCCATTACACCTACCGACTTAACTGGTAAGAATACGGTAAACGCTTGCGATACCTTGTGGTAAAGCTCTGCTTTATGCAACTCTTCAATGAAGATAGCATCAGCGCGGCGCAGTAAATCACAGTATTCTTTCTTAATTTCGCCAAGTACGCGAACACCAAGACCTGGACCTGGGAACGGGTGACGATATAGCATGTCGTACGGTAAACCGAGCTCTAAACCAATTTTACGTACTTCATCTTTAAACAATTCACGCAATGGCTCTACTAAGCCAAGCTCCATGTCTTCAGGTAATCCACCTACATTGTGGTGCGATTTAATCACATGTGCTTTACCTGTTTTAGATGCAGCTGACTCAATCACATCTGGATAAATTGTGCCCTGTGCTAACCATTTCGCGTTTTCTCGCTTACCCGCTTCTTCATCAAATACTTCGATGAACGTATGGCCGATTGATTTACGCTTTGCTTCAGGCTCATCAATGCCTTCAAGTGCTTTTAAGAAACGCTGCTCAGCATCGACTTTAATGATATTCAGACCAAAGTGATCGCCAAACATGTCCATCACTTGTTGACCTTCATTTAAACGAAGTAAGCCATTGTCTACAAATACACAAGTCAGCTTGTCGCCAATTGCTTTGTTAATCAGCATAGCTACAACCGATGAATCAACACCACCAGAGAGACCTAAAATAACTTCGTCATCACCGACTTTTTCTTTAATACGTGCAACGGCATCTTCAATGATTGATGCAGGTGTCCACAGTTTTTCACAACCACAAATATCGACAACAAAGCGCTCTAATATACGCTTGCCTTGTTTAGTGTGTGTCACTTCTGGGTGATATTGAATACCATAAAATTGCTTATCTTCGTTCGCCATCATCGCGTGCGGACAAGTGTCTGTTTTAGCGATGGTCGTAAAGGTACTTGGAACTTCAACAACCTTATCACCGTGGCTCATCCAAACATCTAACAGCGCATTGCCATCGTCAGCAATACTATCTTCAATTGCTTCCATCAGTGGCGATTTTTCGATGATTTCGACTTGTGCATAGCCAAATTCTTTTTTGTCAGAGCTTTCAACTTTGCCGCCCAACTGCATTGCCATTGTTTGCATACCGTAGCAAACACCGAGTACTGGCACACCTGCGTTAAACACATACTCAGGTGCACGTGGACTGTTATCTTCAGTTGTCGATTCAGGGCCACCAGATAATATAATACCTTGTGGGTTAAACTCGCGGATTTGCTCTTCTGTAACGTCCCACGCCCAAAGCTCACAGTAAACACCTATTTCGCGAATACGGCGTGCAATAAGTTGTGTGTATTGAGAACCAAAATCTAAAATTAATACGCGTGAATCGTGGATATTTTTGCTCATAATTGTCTCGTTAGTTTGAAACTAAAAACAATGTAACTTAAACACTCAAAAAATAGCTTAAGTTAAGAAATAGTAAAGGCTAGCAAAAATGCTAGCCTTGCAACCTGTTATTGGCGATTAGCCGATACGGTAATTTGGCGCTTCTTTAGTGATTTGCACGTCGTGTACATGCGACTCACCCATGCCTGCAGCAGTAACGCGTACAAATTGTGGCTTAGTATTTAGCTCTTCAATTGTCGCACAGCCCGTTAAGCCCATAGCACTTCGAATACCACCAATTTGTTGGTGAACAATATTTGCAATCGGTCCTTTATAAGCAACGCGGCCTTCAATGCCTTCTGGCACTAATTTGTCTGCTTCGTTTGATTTTTGGAAGTAACGATCTGATGAACCTTCTTTTTGGTTCATCGCGCCTAAGCTACCCATACCGCGATATGACTTGTAGTAACGACCTTGATACAGTTCAACTTCACCCGGCGCTTCTTCAGTACCCGCTAACATTGAACCAACCATAACAAGTGATGCGCCTGCAACAAGTGCTTTAGCGATATCACCGGAGAAACGAATACCACCATCGGCGATTACTGGAATATTGCGACCCTTCAAGCCTTCAACCGCATCAGAAATTGCGGTGATCTGTGGTACACCACAACCCGTTACAATACGAGTAGTACAAATTGAACCAGGACCAATACCTACTTTAACGGCGTTTACACCGGCATCAGCAAGTGCTACCGCACCTTCAGCTGTTGCAACATTACCTGCCACAATTTGTAAATCTGGATACGCTAGACGCGTTTCACGAACACGGTCAATAACGCCTTGTGAGTGACCATGTGAAGTATCAATTAATAAGATATCAACGCCAGCTTCAACTAACGCATCAATGCGCTCGTCGGTACCTGGTCCTACGCCAACTGCAGCGCCAACACGTAAACGGCCAAGCTCGTCTTTACATGCGTTAGGCTTTTCTTGTGCTTTTTGATAATCCTTAACCGTGATCATACCTTTTAACTTATTAGCATCATCAACAACTAAGATTTTCTCGATACGGTGTTCATGCATTAGGCCTAAAATCGTTTCACGATCAGCACCTTCTTGCACAGTAACGAGTTTATCACGCTTGGTCATCACAGTTTCAATCGATTGGTCAAGCTTGGTTTCAAAACGCATATCGCGACTTGTTACAATACCAACTAAGTTGTTTTCAGCATCAACAACAGGGAAACCTGAAAAACCTTTTTCGTGTGCAAGATCTAAGGCACCAGCAATCGTTAAGTCTGCTGTCACAGTAACTGGTTCAGAAACAATACCAGCTTCATATGTTTTAACTTTACGAACATTTTCTGCTTGCTCGCTAATCGTCATATTTTTATGAATAAAACCTAAACCACCCTCTTGTGCTAGGGCGATCGCAAGGCGCGATTCGGTCACTGTGTCCATCGACGCAGAAACCATCGGAATATTCAATTCGATTTTATCAGTAAGGCGTGTTTTAAGACTCGCTGTATGAGGTAATACAGTGGAATGACCGGGTACTAAAAGTACATCATCAAAGGTTAAAGCTTCTTTAGCAATCCTAAGCATTGGCAACTTCTCATGATTTATGTGGGTATAGGGAGTTGCGGCGGAATTTTATCAGTGAAATTAGTATGAGTAAATATATTTCCGATAAAAATATGATAAAATCTCGCCAATCGCGACTACCAAGCTATTTTATGTCTCAAAAATTACAACAAAATAAGGTGTATACGGTTTCTTTACTCAATAAAGAAATTCGTTTTTTATTAGAGCAGAATTTTGTGTCACTAATGTTAAGTGGCGAAATATCAAATTTTGTAGCGCCGAGTTCTGGTCACTGGTACTTCACCCTAAAAGACGATTACGCACAAATAAAAGCGGCAATGTGGCGTGGTAATAATCGCAGTGCGAGATTCAAACCCAAAAATGGCGATCAAGTGCTCGTGCGTGCACGCGTCTCTTTATACGAGCCGCGCGGCGATTATCAACTTATTGTCGAACATATAGAGCCTGCGGGTGTTGGCCTCTTAAAACAAGAGTTTGAAGCGCTGCAAATGAAATTAGCAAGCGAAGGCTTGTTTAATACAGGCTATAAAAAACCATTGCCACCGAGTATTTTAAAAGTCGGCATCATCACATCTGCAACAGGTGCGGCAGTAAAAGACATTATCAAGGTGCTAAAACAACGCGCGCCGCATATTGAAGTTGTTATTTATCCGGCTCAAGTACAAGGGGATGGTGCGGCAGAACAACTTATTACACAAATTAATTTGGCAAATCAACGCAATGACGTCGACGTATTGATTGTAGGCCGCGGCGGTGGCTCGCTTGAGGATTTGTGGTGTTTTAACAATGAAAATCTCGCGCGAACGATTTTTTCATCTCAATTACCCATCGTCAGTGCCGTAGGTCATGAAATTGATACCACAATCGCCGATTATGTGGCCGATATTCGTGCCGCCACGCCGTCACAAGCGGCAGAAATCGTTAGCCCTGACAACCAACATTTAACTTCTCAGTTGTTAAATTGGCAACAACGCTTACAGCAAGCGATGCAAAATCAATTGGCACATGCCAAACATAAACTATCACATAGTCGCCAGCACCTCGCGTTGTACCATCCTGAGGCTCGTTTGCAACAGCAAACGCAATTGCGCGATGAACTTGAAATCCGCTTGCATGCGGCGTTGCAAAAGCATAGACACAGTGCGATTCAACAATTGAATCACTTACAGCAGCGATTGCAACGGGTTAACCCAATGTTGCGCGTACAACATGCAAAAACAACCAATAAACAACTTTTGCAACGTTTAACTCAAGCAAACAGTGCACAGCTAGAAGATGCGCAAAAGCAACTTGCTGTATTGTGTGCCAAACTCGATGCCACCAGCCCGTTAGCCGTATTAGCTCGAGGCTATAGCGTGACAAACCACAATCACAAAGTGGTCAGTTCCGTGTCCAACATTAAAGTAGGCGACACGCTTACCACACAAGTCGCCGATGGCCATATTGTCAGCGAGGTACGCAGTATTGATCACTCTTGATAAGCGTGAACTATTAGCCAACTTACAAACACAACTCAACGACAGCCTAAAGTTAGCAATTAGTGCGGCAAACGCCGCACGTAACGACGCAACTCATGAGCAAAGCAAAGCTGAGACTCAGTACGATAGTCTTGGTACTGAAATGTCTTATTTAGCTGATGGTCAAAACCAACGTATTGTTGCGCTGAAAAGTGAATTGTACGAGTTATCTCAATACTCTCCTATCGCGGGTCAGTTTGACCAAATTCAACTTGGCAACCTAGTCTGCTTAGAAGACAGCGCAAATGAAAAGCACAGCTACTATTTTATCTTACCTTTTTGCGGTGGTTCTAAAATTGAAACAAAACAAGCAGATGTACAAATAATCACCCCCCAATCTCCGCTTGCTAAGCTATTGCTTGGTAAATACTTAGACGACGAAATTATTACCACTTTTCATACAAAAACTCATTACTGGATAACGCAAATCGATTGATTTGAATAAAAAGCTGTGTTTAGCTAAACACAACAATAATTTACAAATGTGTAAAACGTGAAAAAACACATCCTACTTTTAATTGCCTTATTGGCGCCTTTTTCCAGTTTTGGGTGCGAATTAATTATGGGATACCGCACTAGCGAACGCTTACCTCTTATAGACAAAGCACCTAATAACAAGGGTTTATACCAAACGCTTTATCGAAAAGCCGCACAACAAATTGGCTGTAAATTAATTGTTGAACGCGGACCCAAAAAGCGTATTTTAAAACGCCTGATCCAGGGAAAGATTGATTTTTATCCAGGTTTTGGTTTTACCGATAAGCGCAGTAAGCACTTTTATTTTATTGAGAATGGCTTACACAGCCATAGCGTGATTGTTTCTCACCGCGACCGTACCGAGTTGACGTCGCTCAATCAACTACGAAATCAAATTCTACTTGTTGCCCACGGTAGCCGCAGTGACTTGGTCAAACAACACGGTGCTAAAATTCGTTATGGGCAAGACTTATCGGTTGCCTCAGCGTTAAATATCCTTGAACAAAAAAAAGCGGATTACTTTATTTATAACGAAGCGTCTATTAATTTTTATTTAGCACATAACCCGTCACCAAATATTAAAAAGCACTATTGCTGTTTTGAACAAGAACCGATGTATTTAGGGTTTTCACAATACTCAAAGCACTTCGCAGCAGTGGATAACCCAAATTATGATAAGCAAATTTTGCTTTCAGCCAATAATACGCCAATCGCCCTCGACCGCGCATCGGTTGCCTACCGTTTCAGTCAAGCGCTTAAGCAATTACAACAAGCCGGCACCACCAAACAGTTTGAACAAAAGTATTACCAGCTTGATCATGATTATCTTTAGCGAGCAGCATAAAAAAGCCCGCTAAGTCGCGGGCTTATTAAATTAAATTGGTATTATTAAAGCGCTGAACTCGACAGCGAACACAACGCCTCTTCTGAAATATCAGACAAAAAACTTTGATCCATGGTTTGCGCTGGGCATTCACAGCTCGGTTTTCCAACCACTTTAGCCGGTACACCAACTACCGTGGTATGTGCAGCAACTTCTTCGATGACGACAGAGCCTGCACCAATTTTAGCCCCTTCACCTATTTCTAGATTACCAAGGACTTTTGCACCTGCACCTATCATCACGCCCTGCCTAATTTTAGGGTGACGATCGCCTTGCTCATTACCCGTACCACCTAAAGTGACACCTTGTAGAATTGATACATTGTCTTCAATAATTGCGGTTTCACCCACCACAATACCTGTGGCATGGTCAAACATGATGCCTTTACCTACTTTACAGGCTGGGTGAATATCAACACCAAACACTTCTGAATTACGGCTTTGAATAAACTGAGCAAGCTCTTTACGGTCTTGACGCCATAAGCAATGTGCTAAACGATGCACTTGAATCGCCTGAAAACCTTTTAGGTTTAGCAATACCGTAAGGTAATTATCTACCGCAGGGTCACGATCACTCACCGCTTTAATGTCATGGGCGACATTTGACAGCATGCGTTCACAATCGACAAACGCTTGGTCAAATAGCTCGCGAAAGGTAAATGCCGATACCACCGCATCTGACAACTTATTCGCAACAATAAAACTTAACGCCGAACCTAAGCATTCATGGTTTAATACACATGAATAGACATGGCTTGCCAGTAACGGTTCTTTTTTGACTAAGTCTTCAGCTTCAAGGCGCAGCTGTTGCCATATTTGGTGACGCATAGATAAATACTCAAAATAAACTTCTCCCTTAAGTTTAACCGAGATTGCGCTTAAATGTGAGTACAAAGGCCCCTTTTAATACGTTATGCCTTATAACTAACTGGTTTGTAATTAAATGCAATGTACTTGGGTCTTGCTAAACGACAAAAAATTTCACTTTCGCACACAGTATTAAACATGATACAAAACCATGTACTCGCTAAGACCTATTTCACTATGAACAAAAACGTACTTCTTTTGGCATGCTGCCAAGGCTTAATCACCACTGGTAATATACTGCTTGTAACCATTACCGCACTTGTTGGGCAACTACTGAGTCCATCCGATGCCTACACGACATTTCCTGTGGCAACGCAAATGTTTGGTTTGCTACTAGCAACCATTCCCGCATCGCTGATTATGGCAAAAACGGGTCGCAAAATCGGCTTTAGTTTGGGCAACCTGCTTGGTATTAGTGGCACCCTATTAGGCTTTTATGCCTTAGCCAATAGTGAGTTTTGGTTGTTTAGTGGCGCAACGTTTTTAATTGGCATAGGTATTGGCTTTGCCACTTTATATCGCTTTGCCGCAATCGAAGCATCTAACAATCCTGGAGTTGCAATTTCGACCATAATGGCAAGTGGTGTTATTGCCGCGATTTTGGGCCCTAATTTGGCGGTATATGTGAACGCGCACTTTCCGTCACTTAACTACGCCAATGCGTTTATTGCTCTTTCAAGCCTTTATATACTTGCGATTGTGCTCCTGCAATTTGTCACTTTTAATGAAGTGAAATTGGAACAGTTTTCAAAACCTGCTCGCGCATTACGCGCGATTATACGCCAGAGTCAATTTGCCACTGCCGTGTTTATCGCGATGATTAGTTATACGGTGATGAATCTATTAATGACGGCCACGCCGCTTGCCATGCATCGCCATGGTTACGATTTAGCAGAGTCAGCGCTGGTGATTGAATGGCATGTTCTCGGTATGTTTCTGCCCTCCTTTTTTACCGGCAAGCTTATCGCTCGCTTTGGTGTTAACAAACTTATTCACTGTGGCATCGTACTCATTTTTGCCTGCGCCATGATCAACTTACAAGGGACGTCGCACTGGCACTTCTTAACCGCTTTATTCTTATTAGGGGTTGGCTGGAACTTTATGTTTATTAGTGCCACTCAACTTGTCAGCACTACTTATTTGCCTCAAGAACGGGCAAAAAGCCAAGCAGCAAACGAATTTTTAGTGTTTAGCATGGTCACCATTTCATCGCTCGGTGCAGGCTGGCTTGAAGCAAGCATTGGCTGGCAATCTCTTAACCTGTATACCCTGCCCGTGCTGGTGCTTACGAGCTTAGTGTTTGTGTTATACCAAGTGAAAAGTAAAAAAGCGCAACTGGTTGAAGCTTAGTAGTTTCGAAACTGAGTACTTTCGAAACTGAGTATTTTCGAAGCTAAGTGCCATTGAAACCAAATATGATTGGACTAACGGCGCATTGTGCGCCGTTGCAACAACTCAATTAGCGTTCGAAACCTAAAAACAACTTAGCATATTGAATAAATCCCGGTTTAGCGTAATTAAGTAACGGCGCTCGTTCTACTTTACGCCCATATAAATAGATATCCGTGACATCAGTCGATACACTCACATCGTCAAAAATAGCCGCATCGTGCAATGTAAAATGGGCAGGTGCACCAACTTCTAACTGCCAATTCAAGCCTAAAAATTGGTAGGCCCCAACGCTTGCGCTTTCAAACAGCTGCCACGCCGGCAAACCATACTGCTGTAAATGAAATAGTTCGCGGTGAAAGCCAACCCCTTGATACATTGCTAAATTAGCTGAATCGGAACCAACGAAAATCGTCACCCCAGCTTTATTAAGGCGCGTTATTGCATTTTGCATATTCGCATATGCTTGCTCTTTAGTTAGTTTGTTGAGCCATGCCAAATGACGAGGATGCTTATTTGATACTGGGTAGTCTTTTAATAAATCCTCATCAACTAATGCTTCGGTTAAATCTAGGCTTAATACTGATTTTTGTTGTGACTGCGGTGTATTGTGCATATACAACAGCTCTGAAATCACACCGACAGTCGGGATGATTGCAGTGTTATTCTTTGCCAGCAATCGTGCTAATCCTTCTGGCATTTTGTCTGTCGGTAAATGGGTGATGGCATTTGCACCAAACTCACTGGCCGTTTGCGCATCACGCCAACTGCCAATATGTACAACAGATTTAATATTCAGTGCATTCGCTTGTTGCAAAAATGCCTTAAGCGTTGCTTTGTCGAGTGTTGGTTGTTTAGGGTTGTTGTCAAAAACAACTTTAACGACATTGGGTGACGATTTACTTAAGTCAATCAGCTCACGGCGCGCATCTTCTGGCGTACTAATTAAACGATTTGGTTCACCAAAATCACAGTGTCCATTCGGAACGGTAAAGCACGGGCCTGCAGCAAAAACAAAGGCTTCATTTCGTTGTTTAGAATGGTTTTCATCACGATAACTCAGAATATCTTGTTCATTACTAAACAAGTCGAGCCACCCATGTACACCAGCATACAACATTGCATTGGCGGTGCCGCGAATACCAATATATTGATAACCACTGCGATCGAGCGAGCTATTTCCCATGCTATGAGAATGCATATCGATCATTGCAGGCAATATGACTTGCCCCTGACCGTCACGCATATCAGTGTGATTTAGCGGGTTCCCCCCCGTGGAGATACGTTTAATTTTACCGTGCATCACTTCAATATTTACTTTATTAAGTTGACGGGTTTCAAAGTTTGGCAGCAGCACATTATTAAGCACAAAACTGTCGCGATGTGAATTTGCCATACAGCTAAATACGATTAAGTTAAGGACAACAAAAACGAGTAATTTCATAAGTTCACCTATATTTTGGCCGTAACAAGTCCCACCGACTTAACGGCGTAAAAAAAATTGATTAATGGATTAAACTAAAAGTTAAAGATTAAAGGCGTGTTTAATTTCGCTGGCCCCACTGCGACTGGTAGTGACTGCACTATCAACATCTTTAAAACGCAATAAATAGCACCCGTTCTGCCAGCGTTCTATTTGCTCTATGCGGTTTAAATTAACGATGCAATTGCGATGTACACGTACAAAATGAGCGGGTAATTTTGATGATAACGATTCTAAGGTATGCTCAAGATTATGCTCTTTTCCATTAGTAAAGGCGCTACAAATACCCTGACACGTTGCAATATAGGCAATATCGTCAAAATTTAAAACGCGCATCTTATCACCTACTTTTGAGATAAGAGATGTTTCATTAAAGCTAGCAACGGTTATTTTCTCTGCCGTATTTTCGTCCTTCGAGTTGGCCGAAACTTGCCTTGGTATACGTGACAGCGCCTCTTTTAATCGCGCCAAATTAAACGGCTTTAGTAGATAATCGAGCGCTCGGTTTTCAAATGCTTTAACCGCGTAATCACTGTATGCCGTGGTAAAAATTACATGACAAGGGTGGACAATTGCATCCAACACATCAAAGCCATTTAGCGACCCTAACTCGATATCGAGTAGTACAAGATCGGGTTTAAGCGTATTAATTTCACTAATTGCCGATGTTGGATTATCGCATTTGGCAATCAATTCAACTTCGTTAATTTGCGCTAATTGCATTGATAGTTTTTGCCGCGCAGGCGCTTCGTCTTCAACCATAATTACACGCAAGATGTTATTGGCAGTCTCACTTGACATAGCGCTCCCCTATTATTAATTACTGTTAAATCACCGTTTAATAAAGCAACACGTTGAGCTGTTATTTCTAAACCATGGCCCTGGTTATCGCTTGATAAACGTGTTGTTTTTGTATTGATGGCGCAAAGCATTGGCTCACTAAACCCGTGCCCGTTATCTTGTACACAACATATCAGTTGGTCGCCTTGTCGCTCTATTGAAATCGCAATTTTAATGGGCCGAACGTGAACATGCTTAATTGCATTTTCAATCAATGGCTGTAATAACAGCGGTGGTAATTTGACCTTGTTTACGAGGCAATTATCATATTGCCAACCCACCACTAAGTTGTCTGTAAAACGAGCGTGTTCAATTGCTAAATAGGTGCGGCAAATCGCTATTTCATGTTCTAAGCTCACCTGCTCAGCTTGCTTATCGAGTGAGTAACGCAAAATATCCGATAGCTTATGCAAAACATCATCGGCCTCATCGACCGAGTGATACATTAACGCCGAAATTGTATTGAGCGAATTAAATAAAAAGTGCGGATTAAGGCGATTGTTTAAGTTAACCCATTGCACCTGCTCGCGTAGTTGTTTTTCTTGTTGTAAGCGTAAATACATCAAATAAAACTGGGTCATTGAAAAGAAAAACACACCCCAAAGTACCGCAGAGGTAATTTGCTCAACAACTGGGAAATTATACCCCGAAAATGCGATACGATGCAGCGCGGCCACGATCATCGTGCCGATATACATGAGCCCAACAAAAAGCGCTCCCCTTAAAATGACGTGTTGCATACGAATAAACGGGAACTTGTTTAAACCATAGTTAAGCCAAAATGGGCCAATATAAAAAAACACCAACCAAATTGGCGAACTTAAGCCAATCACACGCATGTGCCCAGTTTTATACTGCAGCCACTCGGGTACGCTGGGCAATAAGTAAGTTAAAAACAGTAAAAGCGTAATAATGAGCTTTTCTTTAAAGGTAAACGTCATAATGTCTCGCACTCGTTAGATGCAAGCAACATAACCTAGCACACACACTGACTCAAGTAGCAGATAAGTGAGTTGTTAAAATGAATTGGTGAATCGACAAAATTAAATTGCGAGTTGTTTTAAACTCGTTAGCAACTAAAAGAGTATTCTCACACTGGGCTACACATAAAATTAATTCGTTGATTGTAAATACTTTTTAGATATACTCGGTGTACTTGTAAAAGAAACAATTTAAGACTTGCTGGCTAATATGCTCACATTTAGCACGATGGAATCACGAGCAAGACACAAGTAGTTCAGTAATGTCGCCTGTTAACTAGGATGTAAACGAGGTTCTCACAATCATGTTAAGTATTAATGTCTCTACGCAAGTCTTTGGTGACATAAATTCGCAAGCAAGCATACCCGACGTAACACTTAGGCTCGTCAGTCAACAATTAACCGCGAAAGAGATCATCGCAAACGCGGTGAAAGAACAGCTCAAACACTTACTCAAAGAACAAGTCGAATACCAGTCTATTCGCAGCCGTCTAAACACCAGTTATTTGAACGAGCAGCAAATTCAGCAAATGGCTGAAACAGGCAAAGTGGCACTTGCTAGCGAAGATAAAAAAGAAATATCGCTAGAGCAAGAAATCAGCCGCGTACTCACCGCATTTAAAAACCATCGATTTAAAATGTTTATTGATGGCAATGAAATTCGCACACTCGAAGACCTCTGTATCATCACAGAGGGTAGCAAAGTTAAATTTATCCGTTTAATTCCATTAGCAGGAGGCTAACATGTCATTGGAAAATTGGAGCCAAAACCATAAAACAGTATTTAATGCATTTGAACAGATACTACCTAAAGAAAAAGAGCTTAGCAGTTTAGAGTATTCATTGAATTTTCAGTCTTACAATGATCATGCAAAAAAAAGGCAAGCGCGTCGCGATTATTACGCGACAATACAGTTCGATTTAAAACAAGCACTGGGTAGTGACATGGATACGTTGCTAATTGATTACTTTGTTAACCCAACAAAGCATAGTTTACGCTTTCAGTATAACGCGTCAAATAGCGGATACTATATTAACAACGTTGCAATGATGATGATCCAAACCCACTGTGAACAACAGCCAAGTCAATTGTTTGCCGATGCTATATCAGCACGATTTGTTGATATGTTTAAAAGGCCAATTGATGCACCAGAAGTGGAAGCAAACACCTATAACACATGGAACAACAAATATTATAGTAATCATGACCTAGTCAAACGCTACTATCCACCGAATGCGAGGGATTGCTTACGCGTACTCAGCAAACACCTTGAATTTGACGGTGTCATGTCGACTGTATCAGAGATATTGCAAGGAAAATATAACCAACGAGTCAACTTTCCCTGTCAATTTGACGATTATTACGTTGAAACGAGTGAAGTCTTACTTAGCGGTAGCGAAGACGAATTTATCCACTTTATGCAGGTGTTATTTAGTAAAAATCAGTTCACTTATGAATGGTTCAAAAACGCACACTCAATAAACCCCAAATATGGTAAAAATCACTGGGCGTTTCCGCAACATATAGACCGTATGTATCAGTCACTTGATGACTTAAGCCCTGAATTTTTAGCAATTTATCAAGAGTTTTACACACGTTTTATTATCGAAGTCTCGACTGAACTGCCAAATACAGCCGAAACATTAGGGAACATACTTAACGGTGCGGAGATTTCAGGCATTAACTGGCTTGATACAGGTATGTCACTTATCAAAACGCACAAATTGAAAGCAAAAGACCTAAAAGATGAGTATGACGACCTAGCAAAATGTATTCGCACATTGATTGACAGCTATGGCCTCAATGCGAACGAAAGCCATGAGCAATTAATTGAAATGCTCGCTACATACAGTGAGCGAGAATTGTTGGTCGCACTGCCATATGCCGGCTGTGCGCGCGAAGCAATACTTAGCGCCTTAGGATGGGAAACACTTATACCATTGCAACGTCAGCTATTTAAATTAGGCGAAAAGTCATGGAACACTCATGACGATGTTTACGATGTAGAAAACAGTGAAGACCCAATGTCAGGAGTGATTGACCGCAGTGAATGGCAGGAAATACTAAAAAGTGTTGATGAAAAACACGCAGTCAAATACATCAAGGCGCTGCGCGCATCTTCTATGTCATTTTCTAACTTACTGATGTTAGTCTGCGCCGTTATGGGGTTAGAAAAAGATAAAATTGAAAAGAAACTTGTTCGCCATGGACAAGGCGCAATGAAAGCATATGGCCTCTATGCAATAGAAAATGAAAACGAATTGCGCGAGCGCTACATTAAATTTAAAACCATGTATAAAGAAGCCTCGCAATATGGCCATGAGCGCCAAACCAATACCCGAGCAGCAGCCAAAGCGGGCATAAAAAACCTTGCACAAACAGCTGGCTATACTGACGATACGCGACTCGAATGGGCGATGGAAGCGGATATAGCAAACACGATGCTGCCGTTTAATACCGATTATCCTGTCGATGCGTGGACGGCACGCTTTGTACTTGAAGGGATCACACCAAAAATCCGCATTAGCAAACAAGGTAAACCACTCAAGTCAGTGCCTGCCAAGGTACGAAAGTCAGATGTATATCAGCAAATGCGCGACGCACAAGATACCGTTCGAGAACAAGCGCGCCGCTTTAAAAAAACGCTCGAAGATATGATGTGCGCAAGTGAGACGATTCACTTAGATGAACTCGCTACGCTAAGCCGCCTGCCAATTGTGAGTACAATGTTATCGCAACTGGTTTTAAAAACACCCGACAATCAGTTTGGCTTATTTAACGGCAATACCGAGTCACTTGTTGGCATTGATGGCAAGCTCATACCAATCACCGACGCACTTACCCTAGCCCATGTTTACGATTTGTTCTCAGCCGGTGTACTTTCGAATTGGCAACGGGCAATTGTAAAACGACGTATAGTGCAACCATTTAAGCAAGTATTTAGAGAGTTATATATCGTTACACCGGCAGAAATTGAAGCTAAAACCCACTCTCGCCGTTTTGCTGGGCATTATATCGACGGAGCAATTGCGAGTAGACTACTGCAAGCGCGTACTTGGAACCAACTTTACGACGGTGCCTCGGTAGATGTTTACAAACGTTTTCCACAGCACAATTTAGTTGCTCAAATTGGTTTTCCTGACTCGCGCCACTATTTAGCGGAAGACGATACCACAGTGGACGAAATTTGGTTTACCGACGAAAACAAAGCGGTTAATTTAGATCAAGTTGACCCGTTAGTATTTTCAGAAGTAATGCGGGATGCGGATTTACTTGTCTCAGTCGCGCAAATCGATGATGGGCATGCTGCATGGTCAAAAGAATCTGCAGAGCGCCGCGCTGAACTCGTTTTAAACTTAATGCAGGATATTGGCTTAACGCAGGTTACCTGTGAGGGGCATTATGCATTTATCGAGGGGAAACTGGCGTCATACCGAATTCACTTAGGCTCTGGGGTAATTCATATCCAGCCGGGTAATTACTTGTGTATTGTTCCTGAGCAAAAACAAGATGACGATTTATATTTACCATTTGCAGATGTTGATAAACGAATGGCAGAGATAATTAGTAAGGTATTTTTACTTATTAATGATGACCAAATTACCGATGAATCGATCCTTTCACAAATTACACAACCCACCGAAACAACCGAGTAAGCACTCAGTTTTTAATATCAAGCTTCTAAAGTCACCACTTACTTTAGAAGCTTAATACTAAGCTCAATTTAATAATTGATAAAAAAAGAAAACAACCTTATATTGATTTCAACACGTTAGATTCATCTAACGGGTCGTCTCTATTTTTTAATACTAAGGACAAAGGAATGTTGTTGTCTCCGAGTGCATTATGCACAACCTTAAACTCGCTTGTCACAAACTCGATTCATTACTCTGTTATGATTTGGGGTAAACCCGGCGTTGGTAAATCATCCATTGTTGCCCAAATTGCTAAAAGTCATGATCTTGAATTTATCGATGTTAGGTTAAGCCAATTGATGCCGAGTGATTTAAGAGGTGTGCCTGTACCTAGCGAAAACCAAACTCACTGGTACCCGCCCTCTTTTTTACCCACCAGCGGCAAAGGTATTTTATTCCTAGATGAAATAAATATGGCGCCTCCGGCCATGCAAGGGGTCGCCCAGCAGCTTATTTTAGACCGCAAAATTGGCGACTATAATGTACCAGACGGTTGGCATGTATGGTCAGCAGGCAACCGAATTGAAGACAAAGCTGCGGTGTTTCAAATGCCTGCGCCACTGGCTAATCGCTTTTTACACCTTAGCGTAGATGTATCGCTTGATGACTTTAAACAATACGCCTATCAAAACCAGTTGAATCAAGCCATTATCGGCTTTTTAGCCTTTCGCCCTGAATTGCTGCATAAGCCACACGATAATGAGCCTAGCTGGCCGTCACCGCGTAGCTGGGAAATGGCAAGCACCTTATATGATGCGGGCTTACCGATTGCCCCTGCTGTTGGCAGCACATGCTCTGTTGAATTTGACGCATTTGTCGAAATATCGCAAAAAATGCCGAACCTTGATGCCATTTTAAACGGCGACAGTACGGCTAAATTTCCAACATCACCGTCTCTTTGCTATGCCCTGATAACCGCATTGGTTAGCAATATAACCACTTGTGAGCAGGCATTGTGTGCTTTTAATTGGCTAGAAAAAACAACCAAAGCGGAATGGTTGCAACTGTTTATCAACGACTTATTTCCGTTACTTCGCACAAATGGCTTGTTTGCCCAATTTGCTGCGCAGTTAATCAAGCACCCTACTGCGAGAAAGTTTATTAGTGAATACAATGAACTGACAAGTGAATTAGCAGATGTCACATAAAGCATGGACGCAGTTTTTACTGCTATTGCAAAAAAAACAGCCATTTTTTGCCACCTTAGCAATGTATTGCGAATTCTCGTTATGCGATGACATCGAGTTTGCAAAAACAGAAGATAAAAAAGTCACCATAAACCCAATGGTGTATCAAGACATGACGCAGCAACAGCGTTTTGTATTTTTACTTCACCAAGTTTTACACCTTGCTTTGCAACACCCATTGCGGGGGAAAGATCGCGAACTCGAAGTTTGGAACGTGGCCGCCGATATTGCCGTCAATTGTATTATTCATGATAGTTTAAAACTACCTGCTGCACCTTTTACCGCATGGGATCATCGCTACCGAGATTACAGCGCTGAAGAGATTTATCATGACTTAATCAAAGCAGTCGATAGCGAACGCTATGAAAGCGACTGCACCGACGAAAACGAGGCCAGTGAGCAAGGCGAACAATGTGATCAAAGCCAAGTCAATCAACAACATGCCAATCAAGATCAAGGGTCATCAAGTAAAACCCTCGCGCAATATCAAGCACGCGCAGATATAGGCCAAAGTGGGCAGGTGCCGCAATCGTGCAATCACACCAAAGCCTATTGGGACAAGGCATTAACCAGTGCCAAACTTAACAATGAACTCTCAAACCAATGGTCGCATCAATCAACAATGCTACTGCGCGAAGTAGATATTGCCCTATCGAATAGAGTCGATTGGAAAACTCAACTTTGGCGCTATGTACAATTAAAAATGAGCGACTTTAGTGAATTTGATAATCGCTTTATACATCGTGGTATTTACAATGAGACTATCTATACACTGGGGCTTGATATTGCTGTTGGTATCGACACCAGTGGCTCAATAAGCAATCATCAACTCGGCGTGTTTCTTTCTGAATTAAACGCAATCGCACATGCTCAACCTCATATTAGCATTGCCCTATATTTTGCTGATGCAGATATTGACGGGCCTTACATGTTAACGAAGTCAAATTTCGATATTCCACCGATACGCGGTGGCGGCGGCACCTCGTTTGTGCCGTTTTTCGAGCAAATAAAATGCGACTTCCCGACTAATAGCCTCGATGCATTAATTTATTTTACCGATGGTGATGGCGACTACCCGAATGACCCGCCTGACACCGACACCTTATGGCTCATCACCAAGCCTGAAAATATTGCGCCATTTGGACAAACACTTTCTATCTCGATTTAATTATTTAATAAAAAAGGAATTACATGACTTATTCACTTTCATCGCTGGCAAAGATGTCTAAGCTCGACAAACAGGTCAGTATTAGTAAAGAAGCGCACCAAGTGATTGCGTCGGCAACAGCCAATGAGATAAACCAGCAATTACAAGATTTTGATACCAGCGAATTATTCATATTTTTGTGCTTTGTTTTTGCTAATAAGCAATTAGACGACACCTGCTACCAAAGCATGCTAGCGCATGCGCATTTACCATTAAAAGTATTAAAAATACTTACTTGGTTTAAGCCCGACTTGGTTGCACAATCACAGGCAAGCGATATTTTAGCCCTGCGTTTACTTGAACCTGAAACCAAAACACTATGGCAATCACTGCCTGAAAATAAGCCAACTAGCTTGCTTGACTTTATTGAGGTGATTTTTGACAGCGATACCGTGTTGCAAATGCGTGCCAATTATTTAATCGCGCTCGGCGGTAAACGACTCATCGGTCAATTGCCACACTATGTGATGGACTATTATACCCGCTTGGCCGATGCAGACGACTTAAACTGGCTTGCACGCAAAACACCAGATGCCGATTTAGCGCCCTATTTAACTCATAAGCAAGCAAAGATCCGTAATACGCTCGCCAAACGACATGACCTAAGCAAAAGTAATTACCAGCAACTTGCCAATGATAGCAGCGTACAAGTGCGTAAAACGTTGGCAGAAAATGAAAGTGTGCCCGATGGCGTGTTAAATAAGCTGCTACAAAGCGGCGACACACGCATTATTGAGCTGATAAAAAAGCGGGATAAGCTCAGCGATGACATACTTGCGCAGCTCGAAAAATTAAAACAAACCGAATATAGCGATACTAAATCACTGTCAATATCTCAAGTATGTACACTATTAAACAGCGCAAACACATCAGCTGATGAGATTTCAAATTTATTAACTCACCCAGATCCCTTTGTACGGGCGGCTGGCGGGTTTCACAAAAATGCCAACGAAGCCTATTATGCAGCGTTAATGAATGAGGCGGACGATTGGCAAAAAGTCGCGGTAGCACTTTATTCAACCACCTCAGAACATCTTATCGCGCTTTCAAAAAGCAAAGCAAAAGGAATGGACCTATGCCTAGCGCATAACCCGAGTATTCCTGAACAGGTTATCAACACACTAATCTCATCAAGTGATCAAGCAAGCAGAAAAGCCATTGCTGCGAACTTTTTTGATAACAAAGAAATTTTAAAAACAGTGCTTGAGGCCAACAAAAAGCCAACTAAAAACAGTTGGGAAACGCTGCTTTCAATTGCCCTAACGCCAGATATATTAGGTAAAGAAGTGACCCGAGTTGCAAACCATGAAAATGGTAAATGCACCGCACTGAATAAAGCAGTTGTTCGACATGCTAAATGTTCTCCCAGTTTATATCGCCGCTTAGGTGCTTATTTACCGAATGACGCCAAACTCAATAGCGAAAAAGAAAACAAACTAGCTAAAGGCAAAAAGTTCGCCCGTTACGATCGCTGGCAAATTGAAAGCGCAATGAGTAATGACAGCATATTTCAATGTGTTAGCGATACGAGCTTACGCGGTGATGAAATAACGCTGAAACGCCAGGCTATGTCGGTATCTGACAGCCATATAGGCTTGGTACTCGCATGTTTATTTGAAAACGACGTGCATATTTTAAAACGCTTTGTTGAAGTAAATAAGCATGTTAAGTATCCCGAATTCGTATACCAAGGTATTGCCCGTTTAGGTAATCTCGCGGTAAAACGCGCGCTAGTTAAGAACATTAAAAATCTACCAAAGTCGGTACTGACTATTCTTAGCGAAGAAAAAGACCAAGGTCTATTACTTCTCTTATCCAAGTACAAAGGGTTTAAAGTCGCAACGTCAGATAAGCAAACAATTGACTTGAACAACCTAAAAACCCTCGGTAACAAACAATCGAGAATGGATTACGCTAAAAACTCAGATAAACTCGATATTTTGCTGGCTTTGACCAAAGATAAAGTTAAAGACGTGCGCATCGCACTTGCTAACAGGCGCAATTTACATGATGACGTTAAGGCGTGTTTAGTTAAAGACGAGTTGGCTGAAGTACGCTACGAAGTAGTATCAAATCAAAACTTCAAACTGGGTGAAATCATCTCATTACTCAATGAAGAAGACCATCAAGTGCTCAACGCATTATTATCACGAATTCGCTACCGTATAAGCGACCAACCTGTTTCGCCGGAAGATCGGGAGCGCATTGAAAATAGAGCATTAGATATTGCTTGCAGTGATGAGTTTAGCGACACCTTGCGTGAAATTGCTATCAGTATTTGCACGCCCAATGAACGGCTGGACGCGCTTGTATACAAGGTAAATGACCAATTACAAAAAGCATTAATTAAGAAAATTAAAAGCCCTGAATTATTCGACCGTATCTTTTTTGATTATGTTAGAACACATGGCGGGGCAAAAGTTGTGCGTTTTGGTTTGTTTGGGCCATTCACCGACAACCCATTGATGACTATTGATAAGGCAAATCAATTACTCGAAATAAGCGAAAAAACCTTATTATCGCTTATTAAAGCTAAAAACCCTGAGGTGAGCCTATTTGCACTCACCAAACTGCCAAAAGATGATACCAAGTATGACGAACGACTTAGATTCTACGCACCGTTTACAAGTGAGCAAATTGAATTTTTATTCGATAACTACTACGACAAAATCAACATGCACAGTTTTGACAAATACGCTCAGGATATGTCGCTCGAACTCATCACAAAACTGGGACAAGACAGAAAAAAACGAAAATGTTTGTATTTTATATTCTCCAACCAACGTAACATTGCAAAACCTATCTTAGCGCAATTGTTAGCGCAAGATGACGCTGATTTAAATTCGTCGTTAGTATATCGAAATAAACTAACCAGTGAGCAAATTGACAAAATGCTGCAACTTAAAACAAGTAAATCACTGCTCGAAGCCTTGGTTTGGAACCAAGCTCTTACGTTTGAACAAGAAAAACTAGTTATTGAAAATGGTAACCTTGACTCAAAAGTGCAACTTGCTAAGGCGCTCGCCCGTGCTTATAGCGAGCAATCGACAAGTATTAAAGCGCTCGAATTATTAGCATTATCTGATAATGATAAAGTGGCAAAACAAGCTAAAAAGTCACTGGCGAGGTTGCAAGAAACCGCATAGAGGGACAAACTCCTAAAGCTCATATCTGGCATCAAACCTGACTGCTAGGTATGAGCGATAAATGGATTTTCAAATTGTTATACCACTATAAATAGAATACCTTGATAGCCAAATTACAATAAAACAACTTTTTCATGGAAATCAGAAAGCTAAATACCCTTCGCGCACTGGCGGCGCTGATTGTTTTTTTTACTCACTTTAGCGATGTAACCAATTGGTTAGACGGTGCCTTAGGAGGCGGTTCTGGCGCTTATGGCGTTATGTTGTTTTTCCTTTTAAGTGGTTTTTTAATGTCATTGCTCTATTTAGACAAAGACTTTACCAAGGCAAATATAAAGCGCTATTTTTTAGCACGAAGCGCCCGTGTACTGCCTTTATATTTATTGGTTGTATTGAGCTCATATGCTTTAACCATTAACGACAGCGATATTCTCTATAACATTTCGGATCTGAACACCTTACTCGGGCACCTACTGTTTTTACACGGAGAAAGTGTGCTTTGGTCAATCCCGCCAGAAATCCAATTTTATTTTTTATTCCTCGTTTTTTGGGCACTATCAGGGCGCAGAAAGGGTTATATATATGTGGCCATCGTGGCGTTTATGCTGGTTTGGTATTTTGCCAATTTTCCAAGAATATTCGGAGAGTTCGACGGCATACCCTATAACTTATTTAGTACGCTGAGAACGTTTCCGTACTTTTTTATCGGGGTTATTTTTGGTTTACATTACAAAACATTCAAAGTACCGAGTTACCTTAAAAGCCATTGGTTTATTTTAGCACTGTGTTTAATTCCACTGATGTACCCTGAGTTTACACCTATCAATAACAGCGATAAAAAAAGAATGTGGCTCAGCTACGAAGTGCTCTTTGTTATCAGTACCGTATTTTTTTGCGTCGTCTACTTAGTACCCGACAACAATATTTTGTTAGCCAACCGAGTCGGCGATTTTATCGGCAAAATTTCATACTCGCTTTATTTGCTTCATATGCCAATAATCGCAGCAGTTAATGTCTTGAGCATGAGCACAGAATTAAAGTTAGTTTTGTCACTGAGTTTAAGCATTCTCGTTGCCACATTGTCATTCGTTTTATTTGAAAAGCCGATCGCGAGAATAATTAAAGGCTCAGTTTATAAAAACCATGTCAATTGTGTCGGTACTCGGCAATCAACTTCTTAATATCCACTTTACTAATAGAGGCCTGTTTCATACAGCGAAAGCGTTTTAGCAAGGAAATTGGTTTAAGTTAACAATGCGATTGACGGTTAGTCTTTCTCAAAAAATGGTTAATAAAAGTTCAAAACATAGCAACTTGCAAGACTCGACTAAGTGGCGGCACGTTATGTAATTTTTATTAATGGCTCGATTATGCAAGCTTAAAATTTAATACATTGATATCAAAAGACAAAATATAAGAAAATAATTTACATAGCGTGCCTTGCAAGTCTCGAATAAGTAATGGCTCGCTATGTAAAATGGCACTTTGGCTTGTTTGAACAAAAAACAGCTGTTAACCTGTTGGTATTATTAAACAAAAAAATTATTAGTAGGCGTTTCAATGGCTGTGGATAACTTCCTTAACCCGAAATGCACGCTAATACGCTGTTAAGGCTCATCATGTTTATCGCAAGATTTTCAATATTATTGCTTCTGTCACTATCCCTTAATGCTTTAGGAGCTGGCCCTCAAAGATTTGATATTCAGGATTTCTTTACAGATGGAAAGCTAATAGCTACTGGTATTGTAGTTTCTGGTGAAGCTTTGCCTGTTGGTAGTTCTCAAGGAGTCTGTGGAGCTACATTCGATGTAATTATTGAAACTGAGATACTTGGTGCTAAGGCCGGGGACAAAGTTAAAGTTCATCATATTACCGATTATCGATACCCATCACTTGAAATTGGTAGCCGATATTTTATATATGCAGAAGACAAATCCAAACATAGGCTTATTAACCTGGGCGATGCCATAGATCTTGACCTTAATAGTAAAAGGCCAGAAAAATGCCATTCACAATCAACAGATTTATACATATATCGTGAATTCACTCAGAGAATTGATGGTGAGAATGGATTTATGTGGGTCGGTGATTTCAATATCAGTAGCTGGATGGGAATACAACAAATCACACAGACTAGGGCTCTGCCGCGCGTGTATTCAGGATTTCATGAAGGTAAATATGGTATGTTTACCGAAAGCCGAGATTATGGATTTGGAAAAGAAGAAGATGGAGTTCGAGGCGGGGCTTTACAATTAGAGCCCGTCATCAAGCTATTTAAATCAGAATTCAAGAAAAGCCTTAACAAGTAAAGTCACGGCGACCCAGTACACTCCGCTTGAGTTTTATGCGGACAAATACTCGCACAAAACCCAAGCTCCGGCACTGGGCGCGTGCTTTAGGCGTTATGTTCACAGGTGAAATCAGTTGAAATGCCCTAAATGCAATTCAGATGTTGTTCCTAGAGAAGAGCGAGTTACGCCTCAATATACAAAAAGGCTCTGCCCAGTTTGTGGCTACGAGTTTTTCTTTAGGTTTAATAAATTGCAACTGATCTTGGTTTACTCTGTGGTAGCTTTAGTGCTAATTGGTTTTTTCTTTGGTTAAGTTTTAAAAATTTATAATTTTGAAAAATGCCTAAACAAATGCTTACTTTATAATTTTAAAGTGAACATAACACATATGAGCCTTAACTCTGTCAATAGGCACTAGTATTTTTTTTGACCGTTTTTTTTATAGTGACGGTCAATCGCTAATCAATAAATATATTCGTTTACTTCGTATGTCGATGCGGCGGTTAAGCTAGTTGCTT
>CANLRB010000023.1 GCA_947493455.1 uncultured Pseudoalteromonas sp.
TGACTAATTGCAATCGCATCCGGCGTACGTCGGCATTGCTGTTCAATAGTCGACACAAAACCGCCATCTAAATCAAATGCATGCTGCGTGTCATTCCAAGCGCGCAACAACGCTTTATCCGATGCGGTGACTAAATCGATTTCATTGAGTGTCAGATTCGGATTCTGTACAACTTGTTCGAGCAAGAAAGCGTAACACGTCGCATAGCGCTCAATCGTCGCTTTCTCGAATAAGTCCGTATTGTATTCCCACGCTAGAACGAGTTCATCACCATCTTCAACAAGTGATAGTTTAAGATCAAATTTACTCGTACTGCGCTCTTGTGCGACCGTCTCAACATTGTTGCCATTAATCGTCGTATTCGTAAATTCATTATTTTGCAGCGCGAATAAAATTTGGATCAACGGCGAATAACTCAAGCTTCGCTCCGGTTGAACAATTTCAACTAATCGTTCAAACGGCATTGCTTGATGTTCAAAAGCATCCAGGATCTGTCCTTTAGAGACTTGCAAGTTGTCTTTAAATGAGGCATCCATTTGCAAAGTAGAACGCAGTACCAAGGTGTTGACAAAGAAACCAATCAGCGACTCAACTTGCGGCTGTTCACGACCTGCAACTGGGGTACCAAGCACAATATCATGTTGTCCACTGAAACGCGCTAACAATGTCGTGAAGGCAGTTTCGAGTAACATAAAGAGCGAGCATTGCTGCGCTTTTGCGAATTGATTTAACTTAGCCAATTGCGCGTCATTAATCGTTGCAATGTGGCGCTGACCATTAAACGTTTGTACTTTCGGGCGCGCTTTATCAAGCGGTAAACTATGTAATTGAGGGACCTTGTCGAGCGTCTCGCTCCAATACTGTTCATTTTTCTTAAGCTTTTCGAGCTGGGCCGCCTCACCTTGCCAAACTGCAAAATCGCGATATTGAATCGAAAGTTCATCAAAAGTATGTCGATTATTACTATTGTAAGATTCGTAAAACTCAGCAATTTCTCGTTCAAAAATACCAAATGACCACCCATCACACGCGATATGATGAATCGTCAATGCTAATATGTGCTCCTTATTAGACACGCGAATGAGCTGGGTCGCGAAAATTGGACCATTTGCTAAATCAAATACGCTGCATACATTTTCCTCAAGTAAACGGGCGACTTCTGCATCACGCTTTAACGGTTCCATAAAAGATAAATCAATGACATCAAGCTTAAATGACTGGAACTTAGCAACACGCTGTAATACGTCATCACCGTGTTCATGATAGCTTGTTCTTAAAATTTGATGGCGTTTAACAACCTCATTTAATGCAAATTCCAGCGCATCTAAATTCATTTCGCCATGATATTTATAGCTTGCTGGCACATTGTAGTTAACACTGCCGCTTTCGAGTTTATCTATAAACCATAAGCGTTTTTGCGAATAAGATAACGGGTAGCCAATCTCACAATCAGGCTGTGTATTTATGAGTGACAGCTCTGATTTTGCAGCATGCTCTATTACTTGTGCCATGTCTTTCAGTACAGGAGACTCAAAAACGCGTTTAACAGCAAATTCTATGCTAAATAATTGCTGAATCTGAGTAACAAGTCGCATAGCAAGCAACGAGTGACCGCCTAAATTAAAGAAATTACCTGTGCGACCGATGCGATCGACTTTCAGTAATTCTGCCCACAAGGTTTCAAGTTTTGTTTCGGTTTTTGTTGCTACCGCCACGTATTCATCATTCGATAAACTTGGTTTTGGTAATGCGCGCCTATCGACCTTACCATTGCCCGTCAGCGGAATATGATCCAACGCAACCCAGTAATTCGGACACATATAGTCAGGCAACTTAGCACTAACAAAACTGGCCAATTCAGCCTCATCGACTTTATTTGCAACATAATAAGCGACTAAATTTGTTCCTTGGTATACCGTAGCAACTGCATCACTAATTGCGTTATGGCTAAGGATCACCGACTCAATTTCACCGAGTTCAACTCGAAAGCCCCGCACCTTGACTTGATTATCGATGCGTCCCATATATTCTAATTGCTTCGCTACATTTTCTCGGACTAAATCACCAGTGCGATACCAGCGCTGAGATTTACCCGGCTTTGTTAAACTGAGCTCTTTAAAACGCGCCGATGTTTGTGTTTCGTCATTGACATAACCAACAGCTAAACACTCGCCAGACAAGTATAATTCACCAACTACGCCAGGTATGACGGGACGTCCATATTGATCTAATACAATCGCTTCACTACCGGCGATCACACGACCGATCGATGGCAATGCAGGCCAAGTCGATGGCGCTCCAGTCAATACCAATTCTGTTGTCACATGGGTTTCAGACGGACCGTAGTGATTAACGAGCTTGCAATTTTCATGATGAGTGAAGAATTGTACAATTTCAGACGTTATTTGAAGCTGTTCACCTGCCGTGATAACAGTTTTTAAAGACGGTATGAGTGATTGACTACTAGCAACTTCGTAACATAAAACTTGCAGTACGGCATACGGTAAAAATATTCTCTCGACCTTATGACAATTAAGATGCGCAACCAGTTTTTGCATATCCATTCGAGTATCTGCATCGAGCATAACTAACGGGCTTCCCGTTGCAAAAGCAGTAGTAACCTCTTGTACTGACACATCAAAATTGAGTGATGAAAACTGCAATGTTCGATGGTTTTCCGACAGAGGGTGACCGCTTTGACACTGATGCACCATTAAGCTTAGTAGCGTCTGGTGAGGCACGAGTACGCCTTTTGGTTTACCCGTCGAACCAGAGGTATGAATTAAATATGCGCCATCGCTTGCCACCCCATTAGTAACTATATTTAACTCAGTCGTATCTGGGTCAAAGTGCTCCATTACGAGGCATTTATCGAGCGCCAAACGCATCGCGTTGCTCTGAGTGTCGACAATAGCGGCTGTGATACCACTATCCGATACAATCGATGCAATACGCTCGTTAGGATAAGTTATGTCGAGTGGTGTATACACCGCGTCCAACTTCCAAATCGCAACAATACTAACAATCACATCAACGCATCTTGGCAGCATGACAGCAACATAATCGCCTTTACGCACACCTTGACTATGTAAAACTTGAGCAAATTGATTTGCACGTTGGTTAATATCACAATAGCGATAATTTATGTCATTTTGCACAACTGCAATCGCGTTCGGTGTGTGGGCACATTGCTTATCAAATAACGCCAATAAACTTTCGGATTTGTCCTCAAGGGTATCTAACTCTGGGCCAGACAATGTATCGATCCGCTCATGAGAAAGTGATAACGTTGCCATAGATTGAGATGGTTTTGCTAAGATTTCCTCAATCAAAACTAAATAGGCGTCGTTAAAACGAGCGATACTTTGGGCATCAAATAAGTCTGTGTTGTACTCCCAACTGAGTGCAATACCCCGCTCAGTTTCCATTGCTGTCAATGTGATTTCAAATTTTGCCAAAGCTGCTTGGCTACGCTCAATCTCAATATCGAGTGACTGGCATTGCAACTTGGTATCTGCGTTATTGTGTAATACAAACATCACTTGGAAAAGAGGGCTATATGCAAGACTTCGCTCAGGTTTAAGCTGCTCTACTAAAACTTCAAACGGGACATCTTGGTATGTTTGCGCCGCTAATTGATAATCTCGATTTTGATTCAATAAATCAATAAACGTGTCATCTTCTTTGATTTCACTACGAAGAACCAATGTATTGACAAAAAAGCCGATCAGTTTAGTGAGTTCTTCACGACGTCGATTCGCCGTTGGCGTCGCCATAACCACATCGGTTTCATTGCTCAAACGCGACATAAGTAACGCAAACGCGCTTTGTAATACCATAAACAACGTTGCATCATTATCGGCAGCAAGTTGATTCAACTGCTTTTCTTTGTCAGCGGATATGACTGATTCAAACCAAGCACCGTTATACGTCAGTTCTTTTGGCCTTGGCTTATCAAGAGGAAGGTTATGTACTGATGGAATACCATCCAGCGCTTCACGCCAAAAAGAGATTTGTTCAGCTAAACGATGCCCATCAAGCCATTTTCTTTGCCAAATCGCAAAATCTGAGTATTGCACTGGTAATGCAGGCAAATCATTCTGATATGAAAGCGCAGCTGCATCGTAATAATAGGCAAACTCTTCAACTAACAAGCCCATTGACCATCCATCAGCAATTATGTGATGCACAGTCAACAATAGTTGATATTCTTTCGCAGAGAGTTTTATTAATGTCACTCGCAACATATCATCGTGACTTAAGTCAAAACTACTATTTGCAGCATTTGAAGTAAGCTTTTCTAATTTATCTGATTTTTCATCGTTATTAAACGAACTCAAATCAACGAATGCGATATCATCTTTGGCTTTTTCCTGCACCCACTGCATCGGTACACCTTGTTCATCTATAAACAGGGTTCGTAGAGTTTCGTGGCGTTGAATGACTGAATTTATCGCCGTTCTAACATGTGTTATTTCTACTTCGCCCGATAAATGGCATACGAATGGAATACAGTAATTACCTGATTTTTCCTCAAGTTGATTGATAAACCACATCCGTTGCTGCGCATAAGAAAGCGGCGCGCGACCGTTCTCTTTGACTGCTGGAAGCAATTGGACGTCGTCAATTACGCGTTCGCTTTTATCAATACGCGCGGCAAGCTGAACAATCGTATTAGATTCAAAAATTGCTCGTACTGGCAGTTCCACTGAAAACGCCGCAATGATCGCCGTCGTTAATCGTGTCGCTAAGAGAGAGTGGCCGCCAATTTTAAAGAAATTATCGTCGCAACTAACAATGTCAACACCCAACAACGCTTGCCAAATTTGTTGTAACTTGCGTTCTGTTTCTGTCTCTGGTGCAACATACTGAGATTGCGTTGTAATATCGAGTTCAGGTAATTGGTTTCGATCCACTTTACCGTTTGGTCGATAGCTGAACTCACTCATGCAAATCATTGCACCTGGTACCATATAATCAGGCAAGTGTCGTGCAAGTGATTGCGTAACATTGTCGATTAACTTTGCATAACCTTTAACATCTTCGTTAGTAAGTAAATATGCGAAAATGTGCTGCTTGTTATCACTCAGTTTCACAACCGCATTATCGATTTGCGGGTGCTTAATCAACATCGCCTCTACTTCGCCTAATTCGACACGGTAACCGCGAATTTTAACTTGATAATCGAGTCGACCTAAGCAATGTAGCCGCCCAAATTCATCGACGCGTCCTAAATCCCCAGTTCGATAACCGCGACCAATAGGTGTGTCAACAAATGCGAGCTTGGTTTGTTGTTGACGATTAAAATAGCCGTTTGCTAAATTATCTCCGAATACAACAATTTCACCTTTTGCGCCTATCGGCACTGGGTTTAACGCACTATCTAATAACATGATATGTGTATTAGAAATTGCCTGACCTACTGGTACATATAAACTTGAAAGATCAGACTCTGATGTCAACGCATAATGTGCAATATCTGACATCACTTCTGTAGAGCCGTACAAATTCACAAGTTGACAATCTTTAAGCTGCGGCATTACAGCTTTTGCCAAACTCGATGACAAAGGTTCGCCACTTGAAAACCAAAACCTCATGTTGGTCAAGTTAGTTTGTGTTTGAGCCATATACTCTGTTGCCACACGAAGCAATGATGGCGCCGACACGATGCGTGTAATCCCCTTATCACTCAGTAAGTTAACTAGTTCTGGGACCTGCTTAACGGTTTCTCGAGCAACGAGGTGCAAAGTAACCCCACTCAGTAGTGGGACAAACAACTCCCATACCGCACGAATAAACGCCATTGAGGTAATGTGACAACATTTTTCATGCTGCGCGAATGAGTAATGTTCAGACATCCAACAGACTCGGTTAATCGTCGCGCCGTGTGTACCTAATACGCCCTTTGGATTACCTGTCGACCCCGATGTATAAATAATATGTGCAGGACAGTCAGGCGTTAAATCGGCATCAAATAACAAAACATCACTTTGTTTACTGATCTGATCAGATATCTCACTATTATCCGTTGAAACCATTGAGCCTTCGAATTGCCACTTAGCAACAGATGTTTCATTTACGGTTGACGTTAATACAAGTGCACATTGAGAATCATTAACCATATATTCACAACGTGCATCCGGTAATTCTTGCGAAATCGGAACATAAACCGCGCCACATTTTAATACCGCAAGGATCGCTGTAATACGCTCAATACTTCTCGGTAATGTAATAGCAACCGTTTGGCCTTTAGTCAACCCGTGACTTTGACGTAAATAATTAGCCAATTTATTCGATTGTTTATCAAGTGCCAAAAATGATAGCGCTTGATGCTCAGTTTCTACCGCAATTTGACTATCGCAGTGCAAAACTTGTTGTTGCCATAGTCCAATAATAGTGTGTGATTTTTGAGATTGCGCTTTAACGGGTTCTGGCCATTGTGCTTGCTCACTCCATTGATGAGCTAAAAGCGCATCCTTCGGCTGATTTAAGCAGCACTGCAAGAGATGATTAAACTCTGCGCTAACCATTGCTATTGTATCTTTGTGAAATAAGTTTTCATCGTATGCCCAGCCCAAATTGAACTGTTCATTTGTATATGAAATATAAAGCGTAATATCGTATTTATTCTGAAAATCACCGAGTTCGAGTGGCGACACATCTGCATTAGGCAGAGATAATTTTACTTGTTGATTACTATCATAGTTAATCATCACTTGGAAAATCGGCGTATGCAATAAGCTACGCTCAGGATTTATCAACTCAACTAAACGCTCAAATGGTAACTGCGCATGCTCATGTGCATCTAAATGACATGACTTAGTCTGTGCTAGCAGATCGATAAAACTTGGGTTTTCTTCAAGCGATAAACGAAGCGCCAGTGAGTTTAAAAAGAGCCCCATTAGCGGTTGTAATTGTTCGAACTGTCGGTTTGCTACAGGTGTTCCAACAACAATATCTTTTTCTGTACTCCAACGAGCAAGTAAACCAGCAAATACAGTATGTAACGCCATAAATGACGAGGCATTGTGCTCATGAGCTATTTCATTGACTTGGCTAGAAATTTCTTTTGACAAAGAGCTCGATAAAAAGCCGCCACGATAATCCGTATTACTTTTTCTTGGTTTATCGAGCGGTAAGCTATGAATTGTCGGGCAACCCGCGAGTTTAGACTGCCAGTAATCTTGCGCCTTGTGCATTTGCTTTTCACTCGCATCATTGCGCTGCCAAACAGAGAAATCTCGGTATTGCAAATCAAGCGTTGGGATCGCAGCTTTCGCACCTTCTATCTTCTCACGGTAAAGTGCCATTAACTCATCTTCAAATATTGAAAATGAGGCACCATCACACGCGATGTGATGAATGCAGACCATCAGTATGTACTCGTCGTCATACAAACGCGCAAGTTCGACACGAATAACATCCCCTTGAGTCAAATCAAATGGACGTTGCACAAAGGCATCAAAGTATGCGACGAGTTCTGCATCCGACCGCGCATTTAATTGTGTCAATGCCAGCGGGTTTTTAAAATCTGTGCGCACGCGCTGCTGCACGGTTGGTGCGTTATTTTCTACACACGCTAAGTCTTCTAGTTGCTGATATTGGGTTCGTAGCACTTCATGACGCTTAACAAGCGTCATCAACGCATATTCTAACGCATTTAAATTGACTTGACCTTTAATGCGGTAGCCTGCGGGCATATGATAACTTGTCGCATCCGGTGAAACTTGTTGTAAGAACCACAGTCGCTCTTGTGCAAACGATAACGGATGCCACGTTTCTAGCTGCGTCGTAGCAAGTAACTCATTGCTATCTGACGAGTCCTCTTGCCGCGCTATTAAATGAGCGAGTCCACGAATCGTTGAATAGGTGAAAATAGCTTTCAGTGGTAGTGATTTATTGAAGTGCTCTTTAATTTTTATTATGAGACGTGTTGCTAACAGTGAATGGCCACCGAGCTTGAAAAAATTTGCCGTCACTGAAATGTTAGCTGCTTCTTTACCTAAAATTTCAGCCCAAATTGAGGTCAATAGTTGTTCTGTTTGATTTTTCGGCGCGCTGAATTCATCTTCAAGCTGACTCTCAAAATCAAGATATTCTCGCGCTACACGAACATCGAGTTTACCATTTTTTGTCAACGGTAATGTATCCACAATTGCACTGCACGTCGGTACCATATAACTGGGTAATTGTGTGTTTAATGCGTCTTTATATTGCTGCAGCCACGTTGACGAAGATATGTTCTTATCCGATAGCACAATGCATGCCGCAAGCTGGGTTCCCTGCGGCGTGTCCACCCCAAATACTGCAGCTTGCAAAACATCAGGTAACGCTTGAATTGCGATCTCTACTTCACTCGTTTCTATACGAAAGCCACGAACTTTAAGTTGATTATCTGCACGGCCTAGATACTGTAATTTACCATTGCCATTGATCCGGACTCTATCACCTGTTGCATATAAGATTTCATCTTGAACAACATCGCTTATAAATTTTTGTTTGCTAAGTTCGGCTTGATTTAAATAGCCGTTGGCGACACCCGGGCCTGATACATACAGCTGCGCAATTGCACCACGCGGTACTGGCTGGAAATTTTCATCTAATAACCATAACGTATTGTTACCAACCGCATGACCAATATAAGCATAACGATTTTCAGTAAAATTGGTTACATATTCATGAGTGGCAACATGTGTTTCTGTCGGTCCATAATGATTTAATAAATAACGCTTTGAATTGCTAAAAAATGCGGCAATCTCACGACTAATGAATAGCGCTTCGCCTGCGACAATGACCTCGTTCAGGTTATGTAATAAATCATTTGATGATTCGCCCTGCTCTACCAGCAATTGCAATACTGCAGGCGGACAAAACAAACGTTGAATGTGAAATTCCTTCATCAAATTTGGTAATTGCGCTAAATTCTCTTTTTGTTCATGCGTTATCAATCGTAAACTACTGCCTAGTGCCCAAGCCGTAGCAAATTCCTGCACTGAAACATCAAATGTAAGTGGCGTAAACTGCAACATATTTAATGGTTTAGATAAATATTGTTGCGTTTTTTGCGCTGCGACTAGGTGGCAGATCGTTTGATGGGTTTGAATCACACCCTTTGGTTGGCCGGTTGTCCCGGATGTATAAATTACGTATGCGGGATCATTTCCGGCAATTGGCACATCTAGTTCAATTTCTTTATTACTATACTGAGATAGTTCTATGTTACTACGCCTGCTAAAATCAACACAGGTTATGCTTGTTGCTACAATATCTTCTTGTGGCGCGGTGTTAACTAAAAATGCCACTTGGCTATCGGCAATAATAAACTCTCGTCTTGATTTAGGGAGCTTATAATCTAACGGTAAATAAGCCGCACCTAACTTCAATATCGCGGCAATCGTAATATACGATTCAAATGTCCGACTGCCGGAAATTGCAACCGTGTCATATTGTTTAACACCGATTGATGACAAATACCGGGCAAATTGATTCGCGATACCGTTTAACTCGCCATATGTTAATTTTTGCTTATCTAAACAAAGTGCAGTCCCATTTGCATTTTGCTGACTTTGAACTGTCAGTAATTGAGCAATCGAATTTGCAGTATCCGAATAGTTATTAGTTTGTTTATTATTAACTGATTCAACACTTGATAAAGCATCGACCAGTTCGACTTGATAAATTGACGTATTTGAATTTTCAACGACGCCAGCACAAAGTACATTTAACGTGTCGGCCAAAGACTGGATTGTCACTTCACTAAATAACTGACTATCGTACTCCCACTCCAATACGAAACCAGATTCAGTTTCATTGACTGATAGTAGTAAATCGAACTTATTTTGCTCAAAATCAAAGTCATATTCCTCGGCAGAAATACCATTTAATTGCAACGCCTGATTTTGTTTATTTTGAAACAACATCATAATTTGAAACAGCGGCGAATAATTGACCGCACGCTCAACTTGCAAATCAGCAACGAGGTCGTCAAACGGTACGCTCTGGTTGTCATACGCCGTTAGCGATGTTTGCCTACAACGACGCAGCAGTTCACTAAACCCAAGCGATAAGTCTGTATCGACTCTCAATGCCAATGTGTTTGCAAAGAAACCGAGCATATTTTCAAGTTCGGCCTGCTCTCTGTTCACAATCGGTGTACCAATAACGATATCTTGATCTTGACTAAACTTTGCAAGTACGGCACAAAATAACGCGTGCATGCCCATAAATACAGAGGCATCGTGCTTGTCACATAATTCAGTAAATTTGCGAGATAGATCATGATTGAGTTGCGTGATAATACTCGTACCACGGTGTTGTTGCTCTGCTGGGCGCGGGTAATCGAGCGGTAAATTATGTAATGGTGCTAATCCATCCAGTTGCTCTAGCCAATATGATTTTTGCGCAAGATAGTCATCGTTACCGCGATTAGCTTGCTGCCAACGGGCAAAATCGGCGTATTGTAAATGGTTACTATTAAGGCAATCTACCTCACCAAAATTGTTAAATACGTGCTCAAATTCTTCCACAAATAAAGCTAAGCTTGCGCCATCCAAAATAATATGGTGAAAATTAAGAAGTAACACATAGTGTGAATCAGCAACGCAATACAAAGTTGCTTTAAACGGTAAGTCACGTGCCAAATCGAACGGCACAAGGACCTCGCGCTCTATCGTTGGTTTGACTTCATCGGCCAAAACATGTTCGACTGTCAAAGAAAAACCATCAGTCGGCATCACTTTTTGAAACACACCCTGTTCATCCTGTAAAAATACAGTACGCAAAATATGATGACGATTTACAAGCGCTATTAGCGTTTTTTCGAGTCTTATTAAATCAAGAGAGCCATTAAACGTATAAGCTGCAGGAACATTGTAATGTGCACTGTCCCCTTGCATTTGGTCGACTAACCACAACCTCTGCTGCGCAGATGACAGCGGAATTCGCTCGCCAGCTAGAGCAGGCGTAATTCCTTGCTTCGAATCGGTTTTAGGCGCGACAGAGTCAATATAACGAGCGAGTAACCTGACAGTGGCGTGCGTAAAAAGAGCAGACACTTTAATCGCAATATTAAATTCTTGGCTCAGCTTTGCAATTACTTTCGTTGCAATAAGCGAATGTCCGCCAAGCGCAAAAAAGTTTTCTTCAACACTTATTTGAGAAACGGGTCGTTCGAGCGCTTGTGCCCAAATTGACTGAACCCGCTGCTCTACCTCGGTGCTAGGTGCAACATAATTATTGCTGACTTTGGATAAATCAGGCTGCGGCAATTTCTTTTTATTTATTTTGCCACTAACGGTATATGGGATCTCTGCAATTTCAATAAATAGTTGAGGTACCATATAGTTTGGTAAAACTTGTTCAACTTCCATTTTTATCAATGACAACGGTTCTTGCTCTGTTGGCACCTTGGTATGGTCCACAATATAATACGCAACAAGTACTTGATCTTTAACTACGACAATCGCGTGTTCGAGCCAATCAATTGATGTCAATGCTTGCTCAACTTCACCAAGCTCTATACGATAACCGCGTAATTTAACCTGATCGTCCAGCCGTGAGAAAAATGCCAACTGGCTGTTTGAATCCCAACGAACTAAATCTCCAGTGCGGTATAGTTTTCCACCACCAAACGGATTCTCAATAAATTGCTCATTAGTCAATTCAGGTTTATTCAAATATCCTTGAGTAATACCGTGACCACCAATATACAGTTCCCCTTTTGCACCTTTAGGAACAAGATTTTGGTTTTGATCGAGTATATATAGCTGTGTATTACTTAGCGCCTTACCTATAACAGGCACATCGCCATTAATATTCGCTGATGTACAATATACTGTGGTCTCTGTCGGTCCATAAATATTGAGCGCCTTGGTTCCAAATCGATTTGTAAAATCAATAAGACGATGCCATAAATTTGTCGGCAGAGCTTCTGCTCCAACGGTTAAATCTGGCGCATGTGCATTCTCTGGCCAATCATCAATAAGCTGATCAACGAATGTGGGCGTTGCAAATGTGTTTGTGATCTTATGCGTGATCATAAACTCTCTAAATAATGCAGGGTCACCACTCGTTTCTTGATCTGCAACAAACAGCTCCCCGCCGCTTGCGAGGGTACATAAGCCAATAATGGATGCATCAAACACAAACGAAGAACGCCAGCCCCAACGCGCTGATTCAAAACTACTCCCGATTTGCATATTATTCGCATGGGCCGTAATAATGTTTGAAAGATTGTGGTGACTTACAACAACGCCTTTGGGTTCACCTGTTGAGCCAGAAGTGAACAAAATATAGGCGGTCATATCGCCTATAATCTCTACCTCAACTGGTTGTAGAATGTTTGAAAAATCAAGCTGTGAAATATTTATGTGATTTGTGAATAACCTACTCTTATCTTTATAGCTTTCATCGCAAACCAACATATTGACATCGGCTTGTTGCACAATATTTTTTATTCGTTCATCGGGATAACTTGGATCTAGCGCAACATATGCAGCGCCGGCTTTATGAATCGCTAAGATGGTCACAACAACCATAGCGGAGCGTTCCATAATAAACGACACTCGATTACCAGGTTCGACTCCGTTAGATTGTAAAATTGCAGCCAATGTATCTGCACGCTGATTAAGCTCTTGATACGTCAAAACGTTTAGCTTTTCGTCAAAAACAGCAAATTGATTTGCTTTATTGATAGCTAAATTTGTAATACATTGCGGCAATGACGCAGCGATATCGTTTGATTCAAGCCCCTGACCTAATTCGTTTATTAGCGACTGTCGTTCGTTGTCACAAACCGAAGTAATGTCAGCCAAACGCACATTATTAGAGTTAAGTAATTCACCTGCAAACAAGTTAATTTGCTCTAATATGGTTGATGCAGTCTCGCTTGAGAATATATCGGTACTATACTCTAGGCCAAGCGTTAAACTATCATCGATATTCTCAACCGCTGTTAATGTTAAATCAAAATGCGCATAGCCTTCATTTTGCAAAAATGGCTTCGCATCAACGCCTTGCCACTGTACATCTTCCTTTGCAACATGCTTACCTAGATAATTAAACATAATTTGAAACAGCGGATGAATATTAGCAGCACGCTCTGGGTTAATTTGTTCAACAACCCATTCAAAGGGTAACTCTTGGTGCATGAAAGCGCGTAAACTTTGGCTTTGTTGCTCAGCGAGCCAGTCTGAAATTGAGAGTTCCCAGTTAACTTGATTGCGCAATACAATGCTGTTCACAAAGTACCCAATCATGTTTTCAACACCAGCAACATTACGATTTGCTACGGGACAACCCATTACGATGTCATTTTGCGCACTCATTTGCGACAAAACTAACGTAAACAAGCTTTGATACAAAACGAATGGGGTTAGATTATGTGATTGAGCAAACAGGTTTAATTTATTTGCCAATTCGGCTTCAAGTTTTAAGGACACTGTTTGTGCTTCAAAACTAGGTAATTTACGGCGTGGATAATCTAATGCTAATCCATGTACCAGCGGCAGGTCATCTAGAGATTCCTGCCAAAATTGCCGCATCACTTTTTCACTATCACTGCCCTGCCAGTATTGGTCTTGCCAATAAGTAAAATCGACATATTGCAACGAATCGGCAAGTTGAATCGGCAACTCTTTCTTATACGCGCGAGTCAAAAAGTCACAGATTAGCCCCATTGACCAGCCATCGGTGGCAATATGATGAAACGACATCAATAATACATGATTATGCTCACTACGTTTAATTAATAGTGCACGCATCATCAAAGTATCGGTTGGTTTTATCGATGCATTTTGCTCTTCGGCAAGTCGTTTAATCTGAATTGATTGACTAGGTTCGTCTAATTGGGTCAAGTCCAGCGTTTGCAGAATATCTGAAGGGGTTCGATTGATTTTAATATACGTATTATTGTGCTCATCATTATAAAAAGACGAACGAAGCACTTGATTATTATCAATGAGTAATCGAATAGCATATTTTAAACTAGAAACTGATATCGGCCCTGCTAACTCAAAGTTTAGTGGCAATGTAAACGCGGTTTGATCTTCATTTAATTGACTTGCTAGCCACATTTGCTGCTGTGATAGAGAAAGAGGTAAACCTGTGGTGTCGCTATTTGAGCGCGGTGCAATAACTGTTAACTCAGACGATGTACTATTACGTGATATTTTTTCACCAATCGCGCGAATAGTGCCATCGCTAAAGAACATAGGTAATGTGATGTCTTGCGATACAGTCGATTTTATTTTACCAATCATGTTCATCGCGAGTAGCGAATGACCACCGAGCTCAATAAAGCGCTGCTCGACACTCACTTGAGTCAACTCAAGTTCAAACGCATCTGCCCAAATTTCCTGTAACTTTGCCTCGATGTCATTTTTGGGCGCTACATAATCAATAACCGACGCAGCAGATTGTGGAATTTGATTTTGTAAAAACTTTTTGTCTATTTTACCGTTTGGAAGTAAGGGCAGCGCGTCTAACCATACATAAGCAGCAGGAATCATATAATGTGGCAATGACTTTAAGAGGTATTCAGATAGTTGGTGAAAGCTCACCTCTTTTTCTTCGCCTACTAAATATGCAACCAAGCCGACATCGCCATTACTTAGGGTATTGAGAACGACGGTACACTCATTGACCGCAGAGATTTGATTGATTTGCGATTCAATTTCTTGCAACTCAATACGAAAACCGCGGAGTTTTACCTGTTCATCGATTCGGCCCATGTAGAACACGTTATGATCTGAGCCGATGCGAACAAGGTCGCCAGTTCGATACCAGTCAACGCCATTTTCATTAATAAATCGCTGCTTTGTCTCAGATAATCTATTTAAATAGCCAGATGAACGAAGCTCACCGCCGATCCATAATTCGCCAGGTGCGCCCAATGGTAATTCGACCCCACATTCATCGACTACTTTGAGCACTCGTTGGCCAACGGCTTTACCGATTGGAATAGAAATGAATTCGAGATCCGTTTCGTTGACTTCATGAAAGGTTGCCGTAATAACAGTTTCAGTGGGACCATACGCATTATATAACTTACAGCGCTCAAATAAATTCAATTGTTGCCAGCGTCTAACAATTTGAGCGCTAAGGGCTTCACCACCTAATACTAAACTTTTTAAGCTTGTGCTCTGCCAATACGCGTTTAACTCAGCACTATCTGACAACATTTGTAACGTCAACGCAGGTGGTAAATCTGTGTGCTGAATTTGATTTGAAGTTAGGTATTCAAGCAGTTCATCAACCGACCAAAGTCCACTGTCTTTAATATGGATTTCACAACCATTTATTAATCCAAGCCAAAGCTGCTCAAGTGCAGTATCAACGTTCATTGATGCGAATGAGAATATGCGCTCAGAAGGCAAAAAGCTGACCAACTCATTCATCGCTAAGATATGAGAGTGAAGTGCTTTTTGTGAAATAGGAACGCCTTTGGGCTTTCCTGTTGAGCCCGAAGTGTGAATAATATATGCATCTTGCTCAGATGAGCACACGTACTCAAACTCGTCACTGCTGGCGACATCGTCCAACTCCTCTAACAACACGAACTTCAAGTTTGGATGCTCTATGTGCGCCGTAGATGAATTTGAAACAATCAATTCTATGTTTGTATCTTCGATAATATGTTGCAGTCGCTCCGCTGGATATCCTGGGTCCAACGGAACAAAGATAAGGCCCAATTTCCACAATGCAATTTGACACAATACTGTGTCCGTGCCACCCGGGAGATAAACACCAACCGCTTGGTTCGCTGTAATATGCGGTGCAATCAAACTCGCTAATTTGTCAGATAGTGTATCGACTTGTTGATAAGTTAGCGTGCGCTCTTTGTCGACAAGCGAAGTTGAGTTTGGGGACTGATTAACTCGCTTTTTAAACAAACGGATCAATGTTCCTACCTCTAACTCAGCGAGTTCAAGCTTGTTGTGAGGCGCGAGCGTATGATTTTGAATCGACGCCTCAGCGTGTTCTGTCAATTTTTGTAAACAGGTAATGAATGCATTCCCCATCGCGTTAATCGTAAGCGTATCAAAGCTCGCCGGGTTGTACTGCAACGCGATTGATAAGCCCTGCTCTGTGTGGTTAATACAGAGCTTTAACTCATGCTTCTGTTTTTGTTCAAAACAGTTACTGTCACAGTGTATCGATTGATACTCTAACGCAATTGGAAACAAGGTACCTGAAATGCTTTCATTCGTTATTTCCAATAGCTCGATAAGCTCTTCATCTGAGATATTTGAATAAGGTATTGTTTCACTGATGCTATCAGATAGCCGCTGCACAAATTGTTCACCGGTTAGTGACCTATTGATAATATGACGCAACAACAACCGATTCTCACTTTCCGGTAACTTCGCCGAAAAAATAATATCGTCGGAATCAGAATACTGGTCTATGACAAATGACCATGCTGCGCAAATAACCGAAGAAAGAGAAACCGAATCAGTTTTAGAGAACTCAAAAAGCTCTGACTCTTTAAACTCTCCAATCTCACAATGAACTATGTCTTGATTTCGAACGAAATCACTCGAAAAATCGGTTGCCACACTGTGCGCAAGTGTCACGTCGCTGAACATATTTCGCCAAAACGTGCGCTTTGCTTGATCTGTACCAGTTTTTTCTGAGACTACATTTGTTGTCATTTTTTTATTACTCATTGTCAACGATACCTATACTTCAATAACTGTCGAAAAGTATGACGCCCCCGCATTAACAGGGCATCTCCTTGGTTACTGTCCATTTTGCTCGAAATAAACAGCCTCTAAGGTCAAACATAAAAATTTCAATTAAATTAAATTAGATAAATAAACACACCTAACTTAAATGAATATTTGTCATTTATTGTTTACACGTTTTTAAATAATTCTGTTTTAGACTTAAATCATTTCAAAGAAACATCGCAACTGTTCGAGAAACAGACATAAAACAGTAGAAATTAAATTGAAAAAATATTTATTAATCAGTAAAAAAACTCATTATTTTTTTAGCGTCAATCAAATTAAATCGTGATTGAGACAAAAAATTTAATATAGAGATGAAACGTGGATAGGAATTAATATTCACTTTTAGTGCATTTATTTTCATTTTGTAAAGAATAGAGCATTAACTCAAATCATTCATTTTATGCTTTCAAACGCTACCAATGTTTAATTTACAAACCAATTCCTGTTCCGTTTTTCCATCCCTGAGTATGAATAAAAACCAAAAAACGATGTTTACAAAACAACTACACTTGTTAATTTTTATATTTACAAAGGTTCGTTGTCAAGTGGCGAAACACTGGGTTTCCTGTTCATAAAAAAGTCACAAAATCTCGATACCATGTCGATCAAAATAAACTAACCACTGATTGACAAAGTGTTTTTAATATTGCAAATTACCCGTGATTTTTCTTTTTGCCTGACTTTTGACTTGTTCGAAATGTTAACACGTAGTTAATTTCTTGCGAAAATAATAACAATTACAAGGAATGAAAAAAGATGGATATTAACAAAATCATTCTCGATGCTCATGATGCCGGAATAATACTCTTTGTTGAGAATAATAGACTTGGTTATAAGTCTAAAAATAAGGTACTGAATAAAGATGTTGCAAAGCGAATCTCTGAACACAAAAACGCAATAATCGATTTTCTCAAGAAAGAGCAAGAAATTGATCAAGACCCACTATCCGAAAAATTAACATCTCTCAGTCAACAGCGAATTTGGTTAATTGAAAAACTCAGTGATCATACTTCTGAATTCAATATTCCAGTAAACATAGAATTAGATTCAAATTGGCACGTCGACAAAATTAAACAAGCACTAAGTGATGTTGTACAACAACACCATATACTGCGTAGCGTTTATTTAGAGAGAAATGAAAAATTGTGGCAAAAAGCAATACCCGACTTCATTTTAAACTTTAAAGTCATCAACTTAGAACACGAAGAATGTAATCAATCGGTGGCTGATGTTGACAAATTACTAGCTGAGTTAGGTCAAAGTGAATTTGACCTAACAACAGAGCCACCAATTAAAGTTAGCATAATTTTACTACCAAACAATCGTAAGTTAGTTAATATAACCTTTCACCATATCGCAATGGATGACACCTCCTGTCAGTTGTTCTTAAACCAAGCGTTTGACAATACATTTAAGCCAAAACAGGAACAATCAATTTCTCAGTATTCAGAGTACGCGAAATGGCAAGATTCACACTTACACTCAGATAACTTCAAAATCAAAGCGCAGGAATATGCGGACGAGCTAAATGGCATTCAACCGTTGCACCCTATCCCGTTGCTTAATTCACACTCTAACAAAACAACAAATACTGCAAGTAAAGTGATTTGCGAGTTGCCTACAGACGTTGTGAAAAAAGCGTTAGATTTGCAAAGATCGTTTGGTCTTACCCCATTTTCGTTTTATCAATCTTGTCTTGCAAAATTTATAAGTCACTGGACAAATACAAATGACAGCGTGATGGGTACACCTGTGATTCATAGACCAACAGCCAAGCTCTCCAACACGATTGGATGTTTTTTAAACTTGCAAGTAATCCGTCATCAGTTTTGCGACGGTGAATCTTTGACCGATATGCTAATGCATGCGAGCGAAACCCATAAGCGCTTGCTCGGATATCAAGAAGTCCCGTTTGAACATCTGTTAAAAGCGCTTAATCCGCACAGAACACCGTACTTTTCACCAATTTTTCAAATACTAATCTCAATGCACTATCAACAAGAAAATAGTGATAAGAGTGAAAATAATTTGACATGGAGCCACTACGGAACTGAGTCTAGTTCAACAAAGTATGATCTGACAATCAGAGTCGCTGTCAAAGGTAATAAAGTAAAACTAATTTGGCAGTATAAAAAAGACCTATTCAGTGACACGCTTATTAACCAAATGGCGCACTCATTTGAGGACTTTTTAACTGCCGCAGTGAATCAACCAACGATTGCTATAAATCAATTACAAATCGTGCGTTCAGAAAATATAGCTGCGCTTTATAATACAGATGAGTCGAAGGAAGAATATCGCTCCATCATAAATGTAATCGAAAAAACGGCTAAACAGCATGCAAACAAACCAGCGATTGAATATGGGTTGACGTCGATAAGCTATCAGCAAATGTATCATGCGATACAAGAAGCAAAATCCATATTACGTGATAACGGCGTTGTTAAAGGCGACCATATCGCAATAAAAATGCAACGTTCGCCGCAAATGTTGATTACGATGTTAGCGACAATGGCGGTCGGAGCAAGCTATGTCCCACTCGACCCCGATTATCCACAAGAACGGTTAAAATACATAATTGATTATTCGAATTGCAAAATTTGTGTGCAAGATTGTGCTTCCACAGGGGACTTAGATGCTGCACATCATATAGTAATTACAAATGATATATTTAGCCAACCCCCTCAAAATGGATACGCCCAGTCGTTAAGTGAAACGTTCGAAAAAGACGACACTGCATATGTCATATTTACGTCAGGATCAACGGGTGTGCCTAAAGGAGTGGAAGTATCACATGCCAATTTAGTTAACTTTATTTGTTCAATGACCGAGAAACCAGGAATTACAGAGAATGACAAGTTACTGGCGGTCACACCGATCTCATTTGATATCTCGATACTTGAGCTGTTCGCTCCATTAACTGTTGGCGCTTGTGTCGTTATCGCAGAACAAAACAAACGCGATGGTTTTAGCCTGAAAACACGGTTAGAGCAATATGACATAACGGTAATGCAGGCGACGCCAGCGGGCTGGCTATCTATAATTGATGCTGGTTGGATTGGATGCAATGCGCTTAAAGCACTCAGCGGTGGCGAAGCCTTACCAAGTGAATTAGCAAGTCAAATACTAGAACATGCTGGCTCTCTTTGGAATATGTATGGCCCTACAGAGACAACAGTTTGGTCAAGCTGTATTGAGGTAACCAATCCACGCAGTGAAAACATCTCCCTTGGCCAACCTATTTTCGGAACCAGCATTCATATACTGGACGAGAACAACTTTCCATGCTCATTCGAACAACAAGGAGAGATCGTAATCGCGGGAAATGGCGTTGCCAAAGGCTACTTAAATAACCCCAAATTAACGAATGAACGCTTTTTCAAGCTACAAACCAAACAGGGTGAAGTTGACGCCTATCGCACCGGTGACCTCGGTTATATTTCGCCGAACGGAAAATTGGTTTGCAACGGACGAAATGACCACCAAGTTAAATTACGTGGGTTTCGTATTGAGCTACCGGAAATTGAAGCCCAATTACAGCGTATTTCTAATATTAACCAAGCGTGTACAGTAATCAAAGAGTTAGCGAATAAAAGCAAACGACTGGTCGCATATATAGTGCCCGCTTCAAATATTGAACACGCAAATTCAACCGATATCAAAGCTGCGGCGAAAGCAACATTACCGACTTATATGGTACCCGACGATATTGAGTTTTTGAGTCATTTGCCACTTACACCAAGTGGTAAGGTCGACCGCAACGCGTTGACTGCATTACCGTTGAGCAACATAGAATCACTATTCGTTGCACCCACAAACGAGTTGGAAGAGCTACTTATTTCAATATGGTGCGACAGCTTGGGCCAAGAAAAACTCTCCATTACTGATAATTTCTTTGCCTGCGGTGGTGATTCGATTATTGCGGTAAAGGTCGTCTCTGCGGTCAATAAGCATGGTTATATCATGTCAAATTCGATGATTTTCGCTCATCAAACTGTTCAAGAGCTTGCTCATCATCTAACTAAAGGTGATCAGCAGGCTGAGAATCAAATCGATTCAGCTGAATACGAAGTAAATGGAATAGAAATACTCGGCGCTGATATCGCAGAAGACGACTTAAACGCGTTGCTCTGCGAGTTTGAGTAATTACACATTTGAATAATAAAAATATAGGGTTGCATTAAATGAATTCTGCAAAAAATATCATGGCAGTTTACCCAGTCACTCCGACTCAAAAGGGTATGCTATTTTATCTTATAAACGCCGAACCAGGTGATATAAATTATAGAGAGCAACTTAATTTTACAGTGCCAAAAGGTACTGAAATAAATCACCTCAAAACAGCGTGGCAAATGGTAGTTGACCGTCATCCGGTACTTCGCTCAATTTACAGCTGGGAAAATAAGTCTCAACCGCTACAAGCGGTGCTAAAACAAAACGAATTAGTTTGGCGCGAACACGATTTACGCGCAACGAACCAAGCAGAAATTGATAGTTCAATCAACGCGATTCAACTGTCAGCAAGAACCGCACCGCTGACACTAAATAAATCACCTGCTGTTAGTATTGATTTATTCGTACTTAACGAAGAAGCTGACTTATTAACTTTTAATTTTACCCATTTACAACTTGATGGCTGGTCGATGGCCTTGATTTCAAACGAAGTCGAATACATTTTATCAAGACTCAAAAATGGTGCCGAAGTTAATTTACCAGCAGCTGGTGAATACAAAGATTACGTCAAATGGTTCTTAGCCCAAGACCAAGAAAAGTCGATAAATTACTGGCATAATCAACTACAAAACATTGACACTACCAAGCCGTTAAAGCTGGCACACACAGATGCATATCAAAACACATCAGAAGAGCGAAAAAACAGTAATTATCGGCTCTCGTTTGATGCTCAACAGCACAATAAAATCGTCACGTTTTGTCAGAAGAATGGACTAACTTTAAATGCCTATATGCTCGGCGTATTTGGATTATTAAATAATCAAATTACGCATAGTCACAACTCCGTGATAGGCTCAGTCGTCTCCGGCCGACCTAACTCTGTTAACCAAATAGAGCATATTGCCGGTTTCTTCAGTAATGCTCTCCCCGTTACGGTAAATAGTGAAGGCGAATCGCCATTTTCTGAGTGGATTAAAGGATTTCAACAGAGCCTAGTTACTGGGTGGGATCACAGTTACATTGGCATAGATCAAATCAAACAATCATTACAAGTCAGTGTGACCGATGACTTGTTTTCGACATTGTTTATTTTCCAGAATTTTCCGAGAAAGCTCGTTGATAATGACGAAACAAGTCACGCTGAAGAATCACAGCAGTCGTTAACAAAAATCGCAGGTGAAGAACAAAGCCACTACCCCTTAACTCTCTACGTCATGTCAGGCGACGAGTTAAATGTATTTGCGAATTTTGACACGACACGTTATAGCGAAAATGAGATTAGTCAATTACTTGAACGTTATCAGCAGCTATTAACTAATTGCATTGAACAAGCTGACTCAGCACCACATTCTATTTTACCGCTCACTCAAACGCAAAAAGACGAGATAATTGAAATTGGGCGCGGTGACACTCAGCAATGGTCTATGTCTTCTTTATCAGAAGCACTCGAGCTAGGCAGCCAAGTAAACACCACAAAAAGTGCATTAAGTTTCAAAAATGAAACCTGGGATTACGCAACATTAAACAATCACATCTACGGCGTTTGTGAAGAGTTAAAAACGATTGACATTACTGCGGGTTCGCGTGTTGCACTGGTAATGAATCGCAGTTTTGAGTTTATTGTTGCTAGTTTAGCCATTCTTAGATGCGGTGCATCATACGTGCCGATTGACCCAAATATGCCAACTGAACGACAAAAGTACATTCTAATCGATGCCAATATCGATTTAGTTATTGCAGAAGATGAACAGGCATTTTATCCACGTACTATGATTTCGAGCAAGTTAACTACATTGCAGGCGCAGTCTAGTCCGATTGTGCAATCATCGGACAACGATGAAGCATATGTCATCTATACTTCTGGTTCGACGGGAATGCCGAAAGGGGTTTCAATTAGCCGAGGATCTTTACTAAATCATACATTCTCTGCAATTAAAGAGTATGGCATTACATCTAATGACACAGGTTTACAGTTTTCATCGGTTAGTTTTGATACCGCAGTCGAAGAAATTTACCCGATTATTTTTCAAGGCGCTCACTTAGTACTTCGTGACGATGACATTTTAGCAAGCAGCGACTCATTTACTGCGCTCATAAACAAACATCAAATTAATATTTTAAACTTCCCAACTGCATTTTGGACAAATTGGATAACCCAAATAAACCAGCAACCAGTGGGACTCCCATCGAGTGTTAGGCTCGTAATTATTGGCGGTGAAGAAGCACTCAAATCGAGCTTACATTTATGGCAAAGTTACTGTAATAAACACCAAATTACTGTTAAATTGTATAACACCTACGGTCCAACTGAAGCGACAGTTGTCGCTACTCGACACGACATCAGTGACTGGGTAATTGATAATAAACGCCTTCCTATTGGCCATGCAATCGACAATACCGCTTGTTACATTTTAAATAGTCACAGACAAGTATTACCTGAAGGCTTTGTTGGCGAGCTCGCAATCACCGGTCGGGGTCTAGCGAAAGGCTACATAAATAATCAAGCACAAACCGACTCGGTATTTGTCGACATTGAACACATAGGTCGCGCTTATCTTACCGGCGATCTTGGTTATCACAGTCAAGGTACAATTTACTATCTTGGACGTAAAGACCACCAGCTAAAAATCCGTGGATATCGCATTGAACTCGGTGAAATAGAACAAGCACTCGCAAGCTTCGAAAAGTTAGACGAATGCGTCGTAGCAAGCTATTGCGATCAATCTGACACGACACAGCTAGCAGCCTATTATAGCGCTGATGAAGAACTAACTCGCAAAGAATTACGCGAGTATTTGGCAACCAAGCTGCCAGACTATATGATTCCGCAAGTATTTATTCACCTTGCTCATATTCCTCGCACGATCACTGGAAAATATGACCGTAAGAATTTGCCTGAACCGACTGTTCAACCGCTAAATATTGAAAATTTAACCGACACATATCAAAGCACTCTTGCCATTATCTGGAGCAAATTGCTCGGGGCAAATGATATCGACGAGCAAAGCCATTTTTACCATTTAGGGGGCCATTCAATTCTGACGGTCAAGTTAATTGGCGAGATTCGTGATGCATTTTCTGTCGAACTGGCTTTTAATCAAGTATTTAATAACCCAACGTTAGCCGAAATGGCACAGCTAATTAAAGCAAAAGCGCAGGGACTCACAGCCGCCAATGCAACGTTACCGGATCTCGTGCATCAGAAGGATCTTGTCGAATCTCCGTTATCATTCCAACAAGAACGCGTTTGGTTTTTACAACAATTACAAAAAGAAAACACTGCCTACAACTTCCAAATGACATTCTTCCTAGAAGGTGATCTCAATATCACCTGTTTAGAGCAAACATTAGAAGAAGTCGTAGCAAGACAACAACTTTGGTTCTGTACATTTCATAGTAAAAACGGCGTGCCTTACCAACGCGTAGAAAAGCCATTTTCAATCGATTTAACTCCGGTTGACTTGTCACATTTGGCGCTTGAAGAACAAGAAGCAGAAGCGAAAAGACTGCTCAAGAATTTAAGCCAAACAGCGTTTGATATTACTAAATTGCCGTTAATACGTTGGAAGCTTATTAAACTTTCCGAAAACCAATACTACTTGCAGCAAGTTGAGCATCACCTTATTCACGATGGTTGGTCTGTCGGATTATTTTTAAATGAAATGCAAACCATCTATGAAGCCAAAATTAAAGGTCAAAAGCACGCTCTTAAGCCTTTGAAATATAGTTATAACGACTTTTGCGTTTGGCAACGTGAAGCCCTCTCTGGTGACTACTACAAAGAAATGGAAAGTTATTGGCTGAAGAAACTAGAGAACTTTCCGACGAGCCTAGGTTTACCATACGATTACCCTCGCCCACAAACTCCTGCGTTTGAAGGTGAGTCAATGATGTTCAACTTAGATGATGATCTCTATGCAGGGTTACGTGAATTCGCCAAAGAAAATGGATTCACACTTTATATGACCATGCTCGCGTCATACTACTTATTGCTTTACAAGTATAGTGGTCAAGAAGACATTAACATTGGCGCAGGGGCTGCGTCTCGAACAATCCCAGAACTACACCCAATTATTGGTATGATGGTTAACAGTATTGTTCTGCGCACCGACTTATCCGGTGATCCGACATTCTTAGAGTTACTCGAACGAGTTAGAGAAACCTGTTTAGATGGCTATACCTATCAAGATATGCCGTTTGAAAAACTCGTACAAGAGTTAAGCCCTGAACGTATGGGGCATGCAAACCCACTATTTCAGACAATGTTTAGCTTCCATGATGCCGAAGTACCTGAGCCAGACTTTGGTGATTTAAAAGTACGAGGCGAGGTAAACACCAATAAGTCAGCAAAACTTGATTTAAATATTATTGTCGCGCCACATGCTGAGCAACGAGTCGGTAAAAAGTCAACTCGAAAAGCAGTAGCGGTTATGACTTGGGAATACAGTACCGACCTGTTTACTCATAAAACCATGCAAGAGATGGTTACCAATTTCTTATCCATTATGAAAGCGGCCATCAGCGAACCAAACAAGGCGATCTCGCAATTTGAAGTAGTACGTGACGAGACAGCCGAGAAATTCTTAGCACCTGCGAGAGAAGTAGCAAGTGAACATAATCGCTATCCAGAATCTGTACCGCAACTATTTGACAAGCAAGTTAATAATTCGCCGGATTCAACTGCTGTTATCAATCAAGATGGCTCTTCGGCGACGTATCGTCAACTGCAGCAACGGTCGATAAGCTATGCCCATGCTTTAAAGCAAAATGGTGCTCAAAGCGGCGATATAATCGGCCTTGCCATCGGTGCAAGTAGCGATTTATACGCGCTAATGATTGCGGCTTTGCGTTTAAACTGTAGTTACACTCCAATCGATTTGTCGGCTGGTGATTTACGTCTTTCGACGATGATCAATAATCTAGTTACACACTCTCGCCAGCCTCTATTAATCGTTGACGAGACAATTGAGTTAAATGCGCAAGTGAGCCAACTTCAATTGGCGCAGTTATTAGTGCAGACTGATGAACAAAATGAACCATTTGATTTGTCAACGAGCGACAGCCCTGCGTATGTCATGTATACGTCAGGCACAACGGGTCACCCAAAAGGCGCTCAGGTTAGTCAAAAAAGTATAATCCGTCTTGTCAACAAGCCAAACTTTGTTGAATTAAGTAACACTGATGTTTGGTTACAGCATTCATCGATTTATTTCGATGCATCTGTACTCGAAATCTGGGCTCCGTTACTTAATGGTGCAAAGTTAGTCGTTCCAAGTGTTAGCAAACTAAGCTTAGCGCAACTATCGGGCATGATTGATGAATATCAAATCAGTCATCTATGGTTAACAGCAGGTTTATTCCATCAATATGCGGATTTTGTAAAACCACAAAGTCACCCAAGCCTTAAGTACTTGCTCGCTGGAGGCGATGTACTATCACCAGAAAAAGTACGTAATTTCTTGAGTTTAAATGCGCATACAACTCTAATTAATGGCTATGGACCAACAGAAAATACGACTTTCTCATACTGTAAGGCGATGACACAAGCAAGTTTAGCTGACTGGGAAAATGCGCCAAGTGTGCCTTTAGGTACCGCTATTTCAGGTACACGTGGGTATGTGTTAAACGAACAAGGTCAACTTTGCGCATATGGTGCTATCGGCGAACTCTATTTGGCAGGTGATGGCCTAGCTATCGGATATTTAGACAAACAGCAAACTGAAGCGGCGTTTGTTTCGCATTCATTCGATTTTAATAACCACATCGTCACCGAACGACTGTATAAGACTGGCGACATGGTTAAATACAATGAGCATGGCGAACTAGAGTTCATCGGTCGTAAAGACAATCAAATCAAGTTACGCGGGTTTAGGGTTGAGCTAAGTGAAATCGAAGAAGTGATTAATCAACATGAGTTAGTACAACAAGCATGTGTGTTAGTCAAAGAAGACGATGCAAATAACAAGCATCTTATTGCCTGCTATTTATCAAATAGTGATTTAAACGAAGAGCTCGAACACTATTGTCAACAACAATTGTTGGCACACCAAGTACCAGCACTTTTCTGCCGCCTTGATGATTTCCCTTTAACAGTCAATGGGAAGTTAGATCGCAAAAAAATACTGCAGCGTAACGAATTTGATTTCCAAGCAGCAAACAATAACTATATTGCGCCCGAGACAGAGCTCGAACAGTTATTGTGTGACATTTGGCAGCAGACGCTTAAAATCGAGCGTGTTGGTACCAATGACAATTTCTTCCGCCTTGGTGGTCACTCGCTAAGTGCGGTCAATGTTCTCGCCCAGATAAGCGATCACCTATCGGTTAATATTCATTTAGCTGACATGTTCACCTCACCAACAGTGAAAGGTTTGATCACATTAATCGAAAATCATGCAAATAACCCTGTAGCAAGCTCCGAATCTACGGATATCGAGGTCAATGAAACACTGACCGAAGATTTATCGGATGAAGAATTGGATGCACTATTGGCAAGCATGGAAGAGGACGAATAACGTGAATAAAGTCTTAACTCGGGCAGAGAAACTTGCCAAGTTACAGCGTTTAAAGTCAGCTGGCAAAGCGCCAGCTGCGCTTTTGCCACTGACCTACGCACAAAAACGTTTTTGGTTTTTAGATCAACTTGATAACGCGGCGGGTCTAAACAACATTTTTCGCTCACACCTGATTGAAGGTGAGCTAGATTTAACAAAATTAAATCAAGCTATAGACTTAACAATTCGCAAGCATCCGAGTCTACGGACTCGGTTTATAAATACAAACGATGAAGTAAAACAATTCGAACTTGAGAATGTGACTTTGCCATTTGAAGTTATAAGGGTTGATAACGAAGAGCAAATCGCTAAGAGCGCAGAGCGTGACGCACAAACAGGGTTCGATTTACAAAAGTCGCTCCCTTGTCGGTTTAAACTCTATCAACTTGATCAAAAAACAGCCGTGCTAACGATTTGCATTCATCATATCGTCGCAGATGGCTTTTCCGTAGTGCTCGTCGAAAATACATTACGACATTTTTATGAGCATCAACTTGGCGAGGTTCAAAGCGAATACAGTTTATCTGATATCGTTAATTTGGATAGCCAAAATATAGAAAAAGAGCAACAGTATTGGCTATCTACCCTCAAAGAAACAGACCATCGAATTTCGCTGTATAATGATTACCGACAACAAAACAGTTCAAATAATGATGGTGCCTATCATTACTTTTCATTCGAGGCCGAGCTTTCATCAAAAATAAAGCAATACTGCCGCTTTGCTGGAATTACACCGTTTTCATTCTTTCTTAGTAGTTATAATGTATTGCTTCACAAACTATCCGAACAATCAAACTTTATTGTCGGTGTCCCTGAACTAAACAGAAACTCGCCCCTATCTCGTAAGTTAGTTGGCGCATTAGCAAACACCTTGCTCGTTCCGGCAAACATAGCGAAATCGTGTAGCTTAAAACAATACCTGATGCAGACGAATACCGCGTTCTATCAACATATGGCGCATCAAAAGTTACCCTACGAAAAGCTAGTCGAGCTAATTAATCCCGAACGCAGTCTCGCTCACAATCCATTATTTCAGGTCATGTTCGCATACAATAATTTAGTTGGTGGGCAAGGCGAGAACAACAACGACGATAAACATGCTGAAAGGTCATCACTGTGCTGGCGCAACTACGGTGTTAAACGACATTACAGCAAAGTCGATATGACACTGGAAGTGTCAGAACAAAGTGACTGTTTTACTGGCTATTTTGAATATAAAACAGCACTCTACGATAAAAATACAATAGCACTTTGGCAAACCTATTTTAAAACGGTTATCGAGCAAATAATCAGCCATGATGAAACACAAATCGATACGCTGCAATTATCATCAAATTCGGATGACCTCATTAATAACGGGGCAGCCCAACAGCCGCATCAGCAAGCAATTGATATTTTGTGTGCAATAGAGAAACATCGACACAATGATTCAAACAAAACGGCACTGACTTGTTCACAAACAAATTCAAACTTTAGCTACAACGAACTCGTCAACGAATATACAAAATACACTGAATTAATGGCTGACAATGGTGTTATTAAAGGGGACGTTGTCGCTATTGAGTGCCATCACCGCAGTTTAACTATTATCGCAATGCTTGCATGTATCGCAAGCAATAACACGTTCGTCATTCTCGACACAAAATTACCACAAGCACGAAAAGAGTTTATTACCAGCGATGCTAATGCCGCCTTTTTACTGACCGATACGGCGAACAAATTCGAAGCAGGATTGACTGTTTCATCGCTCACCGCGACTAGTAAAAACGTTAACGAACAGCACAATATCGCGTATATCGTCTATACATCGGGCTCCACTGGTGTGCCAAAAGGGGTTCGGATCCCAAGACAAGCGTTATCAAACCACGCGCTATCAGTTAAAGAATTTTACCAATTAAGTGCGACATCTACCGTTTTACAATTCTCACCACTTTCTTTTGATTTAGCATTGGAAGAGATCTTTCCAATACTTGCAGTCGGTGGTACTGTCGTTACTCGTCCTGGAATAGAAGCATTGTCATTTGGTGAACTCGAACAGGTCATCAACGAGTATCAAATAAATTTATTGAGTCTACCAACGGCCTACTTACATAGCTGGTTAAGTGATTGTGTGTCTGCTAGTCGCAATTTACCAAACTGTTTAACCCATGTTGTTATTGGCACTGAACAATTGAGTAATCAAACGGTTGAATTGTGGTTCTCCTTAGTAAAATTAGATGAAATACAACTAATCAATGCCTATGGACCAAGTGAAGCAACAATCTCATGTACTGCCCATACAGTTAGCCAGGAAGACCGCACTATTTCAGTGGTTCCTATCGGCAAGCCACTTCCCTATGCGCAACTGTTTATACTTGATAATAAATTAAACCCTGTACCTGCAGGCGTGATTGGCGAGCTTTATGTTGGTGGCGACAATCTTGCAGAGGGCTATCAAAATCTGTCTGATGTGACAAAACAACGGTTTATTATTCATCCTGAGCTTAATCAGCGCTTATATAAAACCGGTGATACTGCCTGTTACAACGCCCTTGGCCAAATTCAATTTCGAGGTCGTATTGATAATCAAGTTAAGTTTCGAGGATATCGCATCGAGCTAGACGAAATCAGTAACCAACTGAATAATATTTGTGGGATTAAAGAAAGTGTAACTGTCATCTCTAGCATTCACGATGACCCCGAGCTTATATCCTACATCGCGGCAGACTCAAGTATTGATATTGAAAAAGTCGAGCAAACACTGTTATCTAATTTGCCGAGTTATATGGTCCCGAGCCAGTTTATTGTCCTAAATACGTTACCGCTCACTGAGCGCGGTAAAATCGATTTTAAAGCACTTCCTCAACCTAAAAAACAATTGACGACCCAAAGTACGGTTTTGCCGTCAACACCAATGGAATCGCTTGTTTATGATATTTGGCAAAATGTACTAAAAAACCCATCTATTTGTTGTGCAACTAGCTTTTTCAATCAAGGTGGCCATTCGTTACTGGCTCTTCAAGTAATAAGTAGCTTAAAAGACGCGCTCAAAAAAGAAATTACATTAAAAACATTTTTTGAGTATCCAAGTATCGTTTCATTGTCTCGATATTTAACAAATACATCGCTCGCCGCCAAACAAATCAGCATATCGCGTAAAGAACGGAAAACACATGCCCCATTGACGCAAAGTCAATCGCAAATGTGGATTTTACATCAGCTCGATGGTTCGGGCGCATCCTATAATATGCCGTATATACTCGAGTTTAATGGTCAATTAAATATTCCATTACTCGAAGAGTCGATTAACGCCCAGATCAGTAGGCACGATGCACTTAAAACCGTGTTCAACGACGATAACGGTGAAATCAGCCAGTATATCGTTGACATCGCACCGGCACCGCTTTGTGTATATGATTATAGTGATACGCCAGATGCGCATTCAGTTGCACGCGAAAAATTTAATCATTTAGCCAAAACGTCTTTTGATTTAACTAAGTCACCTGCATACCGTTTTTGCTTATTCAAACTTAACGCGGATTTATATTGGCTTGGGATCATAGTTCATCACATTAACTTTGACGGTGGCTCACTTGATCTACTTACGCGAGAGTTATGTGATTGCTATTTTCATTTAGTTAACCATGAAACATGGCGACCCACGCCGATTTCTGTGCAAACAATTGATTATGCATATTGGCAACAAACAGACGAAGCAAATGTGATTGAACAAGCAGCATTAACTTATTGGCAAAATGAGTTAACCGGTGTTGAACAAATCCTCGATTTGCCATTTGATAAGATACGACCCGCTAATCGCTCTTTTACCGGTGCGCGCTGCGAGTTTAAACTTACTTCATCGCAAACAGCACAATTTAATCAGCAAGCGCAAAAGCTCGGGTGTTCAAGTTATGTGCTTGCACTTGCAGCAACGACAGCGCTGCTCCACGAATACTCTAGACAGCAAGACTTTGCGATTGGCATTCCTGTTTCCGGACGCCTCAGCAATCAACTTGAATCAGTGCTTGGTTTGTTTATCAACTCACTGCCAATAAGAGTATCACCGCACGACGATTTAACTGCCAAGAGTTTAATCGAACAGGTAAAACAAAGTGTGTTATCAGGCTTTGACCATCAATATTTGCCTTTGCATAAACTTATGCAATCGTTGGATATTGAACGTTCAGCAAGCCACAACCCGCTATTCCAAGTGTTTTTCAACTTTATGCACACCGGTGGAGATGACCATTATCAACTAACAGAAGACTTAGTGTTATCGTCGCCGAAGGCAAATACCAACACCGCTCGCTTTGACCTTTCGTTTTCACTTGTTTGCAGTAAAGACGGACTGACCGGTCATATCGAATATAGCGATGAGTTATTTGATCATGAAACAATCGCTTTGTATTGCGAGCGGTTTGTTAGTTTATTGCGTGCGTTTTCAAACTTAAATGATGAAACATTGCATCAACTAGAACACGCAAACAGTCAAAATACGATTAAGCAAATCGACGTGTTAAACGATACACAGGTCAACTGGAACAAGCCTGATTCGATTATTAAAATCATCGAACAATACGCGATAACCACGCCTAATAAAATTGCGTTAGAATATGGCACGACGCAAATTTCATATTTTGATTTAGTTAATAACGTTGGGAAATATGCCACTCAATTGCAATCGCACGGCGTTCAAGCCCATGATTTAGTTGGCGTATATCTTGCGCGTGACGAACACCTTGTAATTACCTTGCTTGCTATTTTAAAGTGCGGCGCATGCTATTTACCGCTCGATCCTGCCTATCCAAATGATCGTTTAGCTTATATTGCAGCTGACGCACAAATACGCTTTATCGTAAGTGCAAAAAACTCTGTGGCATTTTCCTTATCGACAGATTGCCGTGTGATTAATAGACAAAAGCTCGATGTCGTTTCAACGTGCAACTTCAGCGTGCCTAGCTACACACAAGATCAACAGGCATATTGTATTTACACGTCTGGCAGTACAGGAAAGCCAAAGGGGGTCGATGTTTCACAGCAAAATATGATTAACTTCTTAGCATCGATGAGTGATAAACCGGGTTTTTCAACAACGGACAAATTGCTTGCTCTCACTCCTATCTCATTCGATATTTCTGTTTTGGAGCTTTTTTTACCTTTGTTTAATGGCGCGACAGTCGTCTTATTAAATACTGAACAAAGTCGAGATGGCCATGCAATCGCCGCGCGAATAGCACAAAGTGATATTTCTATAATGCAAGGCACCCCATCGACTTGGCGACTGTTACTCGATACTCAATGGCAACCCAACGAGCGTTTAACCATGTTAGTTGGCGGTGAAGCATTACCCAGAGATTTGGCTGAAAAGCTCACCGTTAATCAAGCTTCTCTTTGGAATATGTATGGCCCAACCGAAACCACGGTATGGTCATCATGCGCCAAAATATCCCAGCAAAGTGCGCGTATCTCAATTGGCAACCCGATTGCGAATACACGCTTCTATGTACTGAATGACAAACTCAGCCTTGCTACTTATGGTAGTAAAGGCCAACTCGCGATAGCCGGTGATGGCGTCACGTTGGGATATCGTCATAAAACTGAGCTCACTGATGAACGATTTATCAATATTGAACTGCCACATCCATCAGTAGCCGGAAAATATTTCACAGAGCGCGTTTACCTAACCGGCGATGTAGTGCGTCAACGCGCCGGCGGAGACTATCTATACCTTCATAGAAACGATGATCAAGTTAAATTACGTGGTTATCGTATCGAATTAGGCGAAATCGAATCAGCTGTCGAATCAATCGACAATGTTGATACCTGCGCCGTCACAATTAATGCAAGTCGTGCCGGAGACGACCAACTAATAGCGCATGTTGTAATGACCGAGTCGCTTGACGAATCGGATCTGATCCAACAGGTATCGAAAAAGCTGCCGGACTACATGCTGCCGACAATTTGGGTCGAAGTTGACAAGATGCCGCTGACTCCAAGTGGAAAAATAGACAAAAAGAAACTCAAGCTGCAGCCTGTTTCACTGGCTGATACCTACAGTGAACCGCAAACAGAAACAGAACGCGCGATTGGTGAAATATGGCAAGACGTTTTGAAGATCGACCGTGTAGGACGTGATGATGCCTTCTTTAAATTAGGCGGAAACTCAATATTTGCGATGCAAACGCTAGTTCGGATCAGTGAACGGTTCGGATTGGAAAAAATGACATTAGCAGATTTATTTAGGCATCAAACAGTTGCCTTATTGGCGACCCATGTCGAGTCTTTACAGCTTTCGCTGTGTGACGACGATGAATTAGCAGCCCTACTCGCTGAATTTACACAATAGCAATATAACAAAAAGAAGATGTAGTGATTATGGATATCCAAAGCAAACTAGCAGCACTGAGCCCAGAGCAACGCGCCGCATTTTTAAAAAAGTTAGCTGAAAAAAAACAAGCAGCGAAAGTTACATCGCGTAACATTCCACTTGCTGATCGCGCGAACCCTGACTTTCCGTTATCTCATGAACAACAACGTGTTTGGTTTTTATCTGAATATGAACCGGAGAGCCCCGAATATAGTATTCCGCAAATTTATCGAATTACCAATGATATCGATATTAATGCGCTCACGCAGGCGGTTCATAACACGCTAAGAGATCATGAAATGTTGCGTAGCCGCTATGTCTCTGTGCAAGGTCAAGGCCGACAAAAGATTATTTCACTTGAGCAATGTAGTGAACAATTTGGCAATAAATACTTACCGATTGTCGACTTTTCGCAGCGTGGTGTCGAAAAAGCGTATCAAGATGCACTTAACGAAATCGAAGAAGATACGAATAAAGCGTTTGACCTGTCAAACGAGGGCGTATTTAGAACCCGCCTATTTAAGTTAGACGAAGCCAACTATATTTGGTATGTCAATGTGCACCATATTGCATTTGATGCTTGGTCGCATGGTCTATTCATAAAAAGCGTAACTAATTGGTATTGTGCACTAAAGTCACATACCCGCGGACCCGATAAACCCGAAATAAGTTATATTGACTATGCCTCTTGGCAACGTTCTCCCGAGCAAGAATTAGCGCTCAAGAAAAAGTTAGACTACTGGCTAAAACAACTTGAGGCTGTACCTCCGCTGGAACTTTACACTGATCGTCCAAGACCTGCAGAACGCACATACCACGGTGATACCTGTGAAATTGAATTTACGCCAAAGCTCTATTCACAAATCACTGAATTTTGCCAAACACAACAAGTGTCTATGTACACATTTATGTTGTGTACATTGCGTATTCTGCTACACAAATACAGTCGTCAAGACGACTTTGCCATCGGTACATTAATCGCAAATAGAGAACATAAAGAGCTTGCAAACATATTGGGCTTTTTTACCAATACACTTGCGTTTCGAACGCACATAGACCCAAGCAACAGCTTTATTCAACAGTTATCATCTGAAAACAACACTGTGTTAGACGCATATGCAAATCAAGATGTTTCATTTGAAAAGCTTGTTGACGAACTCAATCCGCAGCGAGATTTAAGTCGGGCAGCAATTTTTCAAGCGATGCTGATTTTAGACAATACGCAAACGACAAGCGCAAACAAGTCAAATCAACCAAGTGATGAAAATGAAATAACCTTAAAACCGCTCTCATCGGATAACAAAACATCCAAGTTTGATCTTACTGTTTACTTAAGCCAAAGTGATTCGTTAAGTGGCTTTTTTGAATTCAATACAGACCTATTTGATAAATCAACAATTGAACGCCTCGCGCGTCATTTTACCTTATTGCTAGAACGTCTTCTTGCATCACCAGATAAAAGTCTCAAAGAGCATAGCTTACTGACTGAGTCTGAAAAAGAAACTATTACGCACCATTGGCTAAGCGGAGAACAGTTAGCATTTGAGGAACAACCCTTGCATAGCATGGTTGAACAACAAGTCACCAAATCAGCCGATGAGATCGCAATCATCGATGGCGAACTTGCTATCACCTATCGCGAACTTGACAAAAAGGCAAATCAATTAGCGAATCAACTTCGCGAACATGGTGCGATGCCAGGCAAGTTAGTCGCAATGGCGACTGAACGCAATGCTGCAATGATAATTGCCATGCTCGCAGTGCTAAAAACGGGGGCTGGATACATTCCAATTGACACAAACTACCCAAGTGAGCGTGTCAAATATATGCTTGAAACCGGCGATGTTTCACTTGTAATTACACATAGCAACTTGCAACAAACCTTGTCACATGGTGCGACGACCATACTGATAAATGAGCAGGGCGTCCTTGAACAAGCAGCCTTGCCGCCAGAGCACCTCACTTTCGATAGTGAACTTGCGATTACAAATCATGCATATGTGATATTCACGTCTGGCTCAACGGGGCTACCCAAGGGGGTTATGCTGACACATAAAACCGTGTGTAATTTCCTCCATGCGATGAAAACAGCACCAGGTATCACCGCTGGTGAAAAACTACTAGCATGCACCACTATTTGCTTTGATATTGCAGTACTTGAAATATTTTTACCGTTAATTTCCGGTGCAACGGTTGTTATAGCACAGCGAGATCAAGTACTCGACCCTACAAAACTCATCGAGCTTATCAATCATCACGATATCGATGTAATGCAAGCGACCCCGTCAACTTGGCGCATGATGCTAGAAATGGACTGGCCGGGCAAACGAAACATGAAAATTCTCTGTGGCGGCGAAGCACTGCCGCCGGAGTTATCAGAAAGCTTGTTACTCAAATCATCTTCTTTTTGGAACTTATATGGTCCGACAGAAGCAACCGTTTGGTGTTCAAGGCGTCGAATTGAGAGCGGCGATGGTGAAAGCGGCGCGGTTACTATCGGGAATCCAATTGAAAATGTTGAAATGTGGTTGCTCGATGACAATATGCAACTGGTTCCGCCTGGTGTTCCCGGTGAACTTTATGTGTCTGGTAATGCGCTTGCAAGTGGTTATTTAAATCGCGATGATTTAACTGACGCTGCGTTTTTAAATGCGACTCTCTACGGTCAAGCGCGACGTTTATATCGCACTAAAGACCTCGCCTGCTACGATCGGTCTGGCAAAATCACCTTTTTAGGGCGCGCCGATGACCAAGTTAAAGTACGTGGTTATCGTATTGAACTTGGCGAGATTGAAACCGTGCTGAACTCACACCCAGCGGTGCAACTTGCGGTAACCTCGGTGCACGAATTAAAACCCGGTGATAAGCGGATCATTGGTTATTACCAATTAGCACCATCTACGTCCATTGATATCGAAGATTTTAAACGCTTTATCAAGCAAACGTTACCTGAGTATATGGTACCAAGTCTATTCATTGAGCTTAACTCGGTGCCACTGACACCTAACGGCAAAATTAACCGCAGAGCACTGCCTAAGCCTGCCGCGAACGACATCAACAGTGACGTCCCCTATTGTGCACCAACTAATGAGATAGAAGAAAAGCTATGTGGCTTGTTTGAACGTATCCTAACAACTAATAAAGTTGGTATAAACGACGACTTCTTTACCCTTGGTGGCGATTCGTTGTTGGTTATCCGACTGGTATCCCAAGCAAAACTTGTCGATATCGAATTAACTGCGAAACAGGTGTTTCAGCATAAGACAGTTAAATTGCTCGCCCATGCGTCACTCAATACCAAAATATTAAGACAGGAAACACCGGTGATAGGTGAAGTTGGGATGACTCCTGCCCAACACCACTTTTTGCAACTGAATCATACACAGCCGCACTATCATTCGCTCGGCGTTTTTCTTGAGCCACGCGACAATGAATTCGATATCGATGCAATTGAAAAATCGCTGCTGCTTGTAATGCAACAACATGACACACTTCGTATGCGCTTAACGAGTGACAATGAAACAAGTCAGTTAATATCAGACCCCATACCAAGCAAAGCACCGCTATATCAAATTCCGATCGATGAAACACAAGAGCGTGCATTTGCAAGAACGATGAATCAACATATCTATGATACGGCAACATCGCTAGATTTAAGCAATGGTCCTCTGTTCAAAGCCATGTTATATCCAAGCTTTAATGGTGAAAAGCCAACCTTATTCCTAATTGGTCACTTTATGTTAGCGGATATCGGAAGTTGGCATACGATTATCGATGATTTCGAAACCTGCTATCGCCAATTAAGTCGTTCCGAACCAGTACGACTTCCGCAAAAAGGAACGTCGTTTGCCCAATGGGTTGAAAAACTAAGTGAATGGGGTCAATCAGACGAAGCAAAAGGACAATTAAAGTACTGGATGCTAAGTGAACGCAAACACGCCGCGGCACTCACCAAAGATTTTCCAGATGGCATTAATTCAATGGCTTCATCACAAAGTATTTATATCGACTTTGACGAGGCACAAACTGAGCAGTTAACGACGCAGGTGACCAAAGTAACTGGCGCACAAATCGATGCCATTTTGCTTAGCAGCATCGTTTATGCCTTTATGCAAGAGTGTCATTCAAATTGCTTAATGATAGACCTGCTCGGTCATGGTCGCGAAGCCTTGTTTGACGATGTCGATTTGTCTCGCACCGTCGGTTGGTTCAATACCATTTATCCCGCTTTTTTAACTTACGGCAACAACAAAAGTCCTGTCGCCGCAATCAAAGACATCAATGAACAATTGCGTGCCATTCCTAACGGTGGCATCGGCTACGGAGTTCTCAAATACTTAAATCGAGATCAAGCGCTGATAGATCACGTAAATTCAGTGCCTGAACCTCAGGTATTCTTTAATTATTTCGGTCATGACAATACCGCTGACTTACGAGTATTGCACCGCGAAGACGGCTTTGGAGGCTATGGACTAGACAAAAAAACCAATCGATTAAGACCGCTTGCTGTTGGGGTATACATTAAACAAAATCGTTTAATGGTGCGTTGGGAATACAGCAACAATATATTTAAAGAAGAGCGAATTCAGAGGCTTGCCGACCATTGTCAGCATTGCTTAAAAGAAATTCTCAATCAATATAAACTTTCATAACAAGAAAACGAGTAACTATGTTTAAATCATTTACCGCCGCTAACCCCGGCATGAAAACTTATTACATTATGTGGATCGGGCAGCTCTTTTCTGCGCTCGGTTCGGGCATTACCAGTTTTGCTTTAGGTATTTGGATCTTGCAGCAAACAGGCTCAGTCACTAACTTTGCCCTTGTCGCTGTAATTGCTGGTTTGCCAGGCATTGTCTTTGCACCCATTATTGGCGCGCTGGTTGACCGATACGATCGAAAACTTATATTAATGTTGTCAGATGCAGTAAGCGCGATAGTAACGGTTGCCATGGCATACTTATACTTTATCGATGCGCTTAATATCTGGGTTGTATTTGCAGGTGTTGCTATTTCGTCGCTTGCGGCTGCGTTCCAGTCACCGGCCAATATTGCTGCTATTACAACATTAGTCCAGCGCGAAGATTACGGTCGGATCTCAGGTCTGATTCAAATGATCGGTTCAGTGACACTTATCACTTCGCCTATCCTAGCTGGTGCCCTACTTGCATTTGTCGATTTAACGACAATTTTCATTATTGATTTAGTCACATTCCTATTTGCACTCTTTACGTTAGCTATCGTAAAAATACCTGCGCCTGAGCCTTACGAAGAGGACGAAGAAGGGAGTTCAATGTGGCAAGAAATTAAAACCGCATGGCATTATCTGTTCAAACATAAAGACCTTGTTTACCTCTTACTATTCTTCTGTTTAGTGAATCTTGTTGTCAGTATGGGCACTATTTCCATTGTTCCTATGGTTAACTTTATCGGAACCGAGTGGCAAGCCGGACTTGTGCTGTCAGTTGGTGGTGTCGGTTCACTAATAGGCGCTAGTTATCTCGCTTGGTCAGGTGGACCACAGAAAAAAATTCACGGTATTTTGCTAGGTGGATTTGGCTTAGGTGTATGTCTATTTATTATCGGCTTAAGCCCTATGATTTGGGTCATCATGTTTGGCTTGTTCATGTTCCAATTCTTAGTACCAATTATCAACGGCAGTAGCCAAGTTATATGGCAAACGCGCATTCCACCAGCAATGCAAGGTCGCGTATTCTCGCTTCGTCGCATGTTTGCACAATTTACTATCCCGCTTGGTGATTTCTTAGCAGGTCCACTATCTGACTACGTATTTGAGCCTATCATGCGTAATCAAAATGCAATTTCAGACGTTGCAGGGCCAATTATTGGCACAGGCCCAGGCCGTGGTATTGGCTTGATGCTGATAGTACTTGCAATATTCCCAATGTTATTTGTGATCTGGGGATACATGAAATCAGACATTAGAAATATCTCCGAACATAACGAAGATGATGACGCAGATAAGCCTTCTGATAACGAAGGTGAAACACCACAAACTGCATAATAAATATGGCGGGTAGCTATCATCGCGCTGCTCGCCGTTAAATAAGGAAAGACATGGATATAGTAAAACCAAAAACGAAAACTAAGAACACCAAACTCGTTGCCGGTATTGCTGGAGCAATCCTCGTTACTGTCGCTTTATTGTGGGCGACGATGACATCAAATGAATATAGAAAAATTCACCGCAACGACATTTTAATCGGTAAAGTTCAGCGTGGCGACCTTCAGGTAGAAATTACTGGTTACGGCGTTTTGCGCTCTGATAAGCAAAAGCTGCTGACGGCGCTTACTGCGGCAACGGTAGAAGAAGTGGTATTGAAGCCAGGTGCAACCGTCACGACGGACTCTATTCTACTAAAACTCAGTAACCCAGAGCTAATGCAAGAACTTGAACGTTCAGCAATGGCTGTCGCAAAAGAAAAGGCGAATCTAAGACGTTTAAGGCTCGCAAATAAACGTTTGTTACTCACAGAATCAGCAGAACTGTCTAACTTAACTGCGTTACATAAAAAAGCCAAACTGAAACGCGATGCAGAAGAAAGCCTAGTTGAAAATGGCATTGTCTCAAAACTAACGTATCAAACTTCGGTTTTAGAGCAAGAACAACTCGCAGAATCAATTACGATACAACAAGAGCGCATCGCCCAATTAAAATTAGTTAATGATGAAGCCATTACAATTCAAGAAGGTGAAATTTCACAAATTGAAGCTTTACATCAATCTATCCAACATCGAGTTGATAAACTAACCGTGCGAGCAGGCATTGACGGCGTATTACAGCGTTTACCCGTCGAACTGGGACAGAGCATTTTACCCGGACAAGAACTTGCTCTCATAGGCAGTGACGATGATCTTCTCGCTTTAATTAAAATCTCACAAGCCGAAGCTGAGAATGTTCAAGTAGGCCACGAGGCGGTTGTCAAAATTAGGCGAGACCAAATTACGGGCACAGTTTCACGAATCACCCCGGAAGTGCAAGATGGCACCATAGAAGTCGAAGTTAAGTTTACCCAAAAACTCAATGATGCGGCGCGCCCAGAACTTAGCGTTGACGCCGTTATCTACACTGCTGAATTAAATGACGTTTATTATTTAGAGCGTCCAGTCAATGTACGTTCACATTCGAGTAAACCAATTTACAAACTGAGCCAAGATGACCAAATTGCACAATTAACGACGCTTAAGTTCGGTGAAGCAGCCGGTCGTTATATCGAAATCACCAATGGTGCCGAACTCGATGACACCTTTATTTTAACTGATATGTCTAGTTTCAAAGGCAGTAATAAAATAAATATTACCAATTAATAAGGACCATATAATGAAAGAATTAAAAATAAGCCTTAAAAATATCACCAAAGTATTTGCCACCGATGAAATGGAAACGCATGCCCTACAAGGTGTTGAGTTAGAAATTCACGCTGGCGACTTTGTCTCAATCTGTGGTCCATCAGGATGCGGTAAGTCGACGCTTTTATCTATTTTGGGTTTACTCGATTCGCCTAGCGCGGGTGAATATAAAATAGAAGGTCAAGACGTTAGCAACTTAAGCCTTACTCAAGCGGCAATCATTCGCAATGAAAAAATTGGTTTTATCTTTCAGTCGTTTAATCTAATCGATGAATTATCTGTATTTGAAAATGTCGCATTACCACTGCGCTACAACGAACAAGGATACAGTGAACAAGAAATCGAAAAACGCGTTACTGAAAGCTTAGAAAAAGTCAGCATGGGTCATCGTCTGCAACATAAACCAAACCAATTGTCGGGTGGTCAGCAACAACGTATTGCTATCGCACGAGCTTTAGTTACCAACCCCGCTATTTTATTAGTAGATGAAGCGACGGGTAACCTTGATGCGAAAAATGGTGACGCCGTAATGCAGATGCTTAAAGATCTAAACGATGACGGTACAACAATTTGTATGGTGACGCACGATCCTCGCTATGCGGATCATGCAACGAAGCGACTTCATCTTCACGAAGGACGTATCGTTGCCGATGTCGAACAATTAGGCGAGGCAGTATAATGAAGCTATCGCGCGAACTTAAAAATGGCGCTGCTAGTTTAAAAGCAGCGCCTGGATATGTTCTCACCGTTGTACTTACTTTAGGTATTACGCTGGGCGTTTTGGTATCCATGTTTAACTTGAACTATTTACTCAACTTCGAACCGCTGCCCTACCCAGAGCAAGATAAATTAGTGGTTGCGAACTGGGAACATCGAGATGATGGTAAGTTACGTTTTCCTCATGCCCAAAATTACCCAGGCCTTCTCGAAATGGCAAAAATCGACGGATTGTTTGAGAAAACATCGTTTATTAAATACGGCGAAGAGATTCAACTTAACGATATCAAAAAGCCCAAATTAAAAGCAGCTTATGTTGAGCCATCATTTATGGAGATACTTGAAGCACCTTTCGCCCTTGGCCGTGCATTTCAAGAATCTGAAGCTAAAGATAGCAATAACCCCGTTGTCGTTATCAGTTATGATTTATGGCAACAGCATTTCGCAGCGCAGCCTGATATTATCGGGCAAAAAATGCAGTTTAACGACATTACGTTTACAATTATAGGCGTTACGGCACAGCAATTCAGTGAGCCCCAGATTATGGCTGCAGGTCTGCATACTCAAGTTTGGCTGCCATGGGATTTCTTGCCAGAAGTTGGCGACGACTTTACCAATTGGGAAATGTTTGAAGTGAACCAGTTTATGTTTGGTAAAATAGACGAAAGCCAAACCATTAAGCAGGTAGAACATGTATTAAACACGCATATTAATGACCGCTTTAAAGCAGAGATGTCCGGTGTCGCTTATTTTGAAAAACGTAAAATAAACGTAACTCTACCAAAACTTGAACAAGTGATTCTCGGAGATTCAACCTCGCGTACCTTTATGATGCTAATGGGTGTACTTGTGCTCATGCTCATTGCTGCCGTAAATATTACCAACTTAGTGATGGCACGCACGGCTAACAATCACAGAAAATACAGTATTCAAGCGGCCTTAGGCGCTCGTAAAAAGCATATTTTCACCAGTATTTTTAGTGAAACCTGGTTAGTGATGACCATGGCAAGTATTCTTGCTGTCGTCATTGCCCTGATATGCAACAGTTTGCTCGTAACGCATACGCAAGAATATATTCCTCGTGTTAGTGAGCTTTCCATTAACGTTGCAACACTGCTATTTTCATTTGGTGTGGCCTGGCTACTCTCGCTTTTATTTGCAGCAGCAACAGTGCATCAAGTGAAATACGCAAAACTTGCACCCGCGCTACAATCAAGTGGTAAAGGTAGCGGCTTACAAATTTCAAAAACGGTTCGCAATGCATTAATGGTGAGCCAAGTGGCCTTGAGCGCAATACTTGTCACGTCTAATGTGTACGTACTAGAAGATTCCCTTGACGCCGTCAATCAACCGCTCGGTTTCAATAGTGACAATATGACGTTTATTGATGTTGAACTTGGTGGTGCAAACGCCGAAACTCGCGATGAATGGGCAAGCCTTGTCAAAGACGTTAAGGCAGAATTGATTGCCCATCCTGCAATTAGCGAGTTAAGCACGACGTCGAATGCCCCCATGGCACGTACGACTAATATGGAATGGACCATTGCGGTGACAACAGAACTTGGCGGCGGCGATCGAATTGGCCCGGGAGTGGCAATGATTGACGAAAACTTTTTACCTATTTTAGAGATCCCACTAGTTGAAGGTCGAAATTTCTCGGCTAACGAAGCGATTGAACGTCCACGTATTGCAGTCGTTAATGAAACAATGGCGAGAATGGTTAACCCGACAGGTAGTGCAATTGATAAACCGCTTTATATACCGCGTCAAAAAGATCCCTTCGTGATTGTCGGTGTTGTAAAGGACATCACAGTACCTGAGCAAGATGATAGCCCAAGAATGTATATCCCGAGCATAAATTCTGCCAGCATGATGGTCAAATTTAACGAAGGACAAACACTTAACGTTGAACAGTTTAACCAATTACTGAGCCAAGTTAATTCGCAAATCTATCTTTACGATATCTATAGCATGAATTCAATTCATCAGGATAAGATATCGCTTGAACAAGTCTTTGCGTGGTGTTCAGCTGCACTCGGATTATTATCGCTGGTTCTTGCGGGTATCGGTATTTACGGTATGTTTAGTTACACAGTAGCACTTAGAAAATTTGAGCTAGGCATTCGAATGGCAATTGGAGCAACACCAAAACGTATTGCCAAACTTGTACTCGGAGACGCCTTAACACCAATCGTGATTGGCTTATTTACAAGCATTTTATTGCTTATTGGACTTTATGTATTCATCAATAATAATACTCAGTACGTTGTCACAACGCAATTTAGTGGTTTAATCTTAGCCGCGATACTGATCGTGACAACAGCAATGCTTGCCGGCTTAATGGCTGTGCGTAAGACCATCAGTCGCGCCGCAATTCATGCACTAAATGGTTAACATAAAAAAGCCCTCTTAGCAGAGGGCTTTTAAATATCTATCTACCGATTTCGCCTCAATCGGCTTAAATATAATTCGTAATTCTCGCTTTGCATTTGTTCGACAAATTGTGATTCAACGGCATGTAACACTTGTTGCTTAATTTTCGGCGAGACTGCAATATTAGCAGCAATAAAATACCCGTGAAATGAGGAACACGCGACCTCTTTATAGGTTGGATTTCCTTCATAATAAACGTGACTTGGATTTGGATGATAAAATGCATCAATTCGACCACGCTGAGTTAAATCAATGCCACGAGATATTGCATCATCTCCCTTAACCTCTAATAGCATTGCCTGTGAACTTGCCAAAGCATCAACGACATAGTATCCATTCGGCATACCGACAATTAGGTCGTCAAAACGATGAGTTGCACTTAGTATTGGAATAAATTTGTCCTTTTTAAAACATAAACCAGGAACAGAATGTAAAATTGGCAATGATAATACTGAAACCTTTGCTTCCATGGTTTTTAAAGGCATTAAAAAGTCGATATTTCCTTTATTGAGTTCTCTTAACCCCCGCTCTGGCAACATTCGTATAAACTTGGCTTGATATCCGCTACCTTCAACAATTTTAGACATGTAACCTGGTAGTGGGCCAATATCATCGTCGAAAACTATATGTGGCGGATATTCAAGTAAACCAATGCGAACAACCCCCTGATAGTTTTGTGCGCTAGCCAATATAGGGCAGATAATCGCTAGTGCAAATAGCGCGTTTCTCAATGTGTGCCCTCTCTATCAATGTTTGACTTTTCAACCGACAGACTTACGCCTCCACCAAAGTCTGTCAGCGTCCAATTTTCCATTTCAAAGCCGGTCATATCGATTGTCGTCCACGCTTTTTTTGGTTTACCATAATTTAGCGGGTTATGTTTTGGTTCTCCATCGCACTGTAAACAATAAGGGGCCATTGGTAGAGGTGTAAATTGACGATAAGCCGGTTTGCCGTTTAATGTTCCATTTGCATCGTAATATATTTTCGGATTATCAATGATTTTTGACATCACATTTGATTCCCATTGGTCGGGTTTATTGAGTACGTTGCGAATATCATCACTGGTGCGAGTAAATTTTATTTTTAGTCCCACCCCTTTCACTGAAAGCTGTGCAGATAATTGAAAAGCAAATACCGCCGGTATAATACCTTTAAACTCAAGTTCAGGATCTTGGATGAGTGCGCGATTATCGTTCATGACATCAACCATAGTTTGTACGAGCAACTTTTTAGTTTCGTGGTCTAATAAAGGAAACGGTTCGTTATATTTTTTTATATAGACGTCTTGAATATTTGCGATTAAATTGTCACCAAATAGCGCGCTTTTATCTTGCTCGTTGCCATTAATTAGCGGTTGCTGTTGAAAAATATACACCATAGATGACATATAAATTTTAGTTATATCATCCAGTAGAGCTTGGGCTTTTTCATTTGGTTGCACGGCTTGTGCTTGCAGATTGAGGGAACAACATAGGAAAAGTGAGAATATATAGTGTCGCATAAGGCTACTTTTTCTCCAACATCCAAAAATTGTGCGTATTTCATATATAGAGGGGTTGAGCTTTAACTCCCCCTCTCATTTTAAGCTTGGTTGCTACAATTTAAACTCGTTTACTGTATTATGGAGAGTTCCCGCTAACTCTCGTAACACCTGAGCTTCATGAGCCAACTCATTCGCGTGATCAGTCGTATTATTTACCAATGAATTGATCGAATTAAGATTATTATTTATATCTTCGGCAACTAAGGTTTGCTCTTCAGTCGCCGTCGCTATTTGATGGTTTTGGTCTTGAACGAGTGATACTGATTCTGAAATATCGCTAAATGCTGTTAGAACATGTTCCGTTTGAGTCAACGAGCTTTCAGCTTGCTCTTTGCCCTGCTCCATCATTTGCGATGCCTGTAGCGCAATTCTCTGAAGTTTTGTGATCATGTTTCGAATGTCGTCGGTTGACTCTTGAGTTCGACTCGCAAGCGTTCTCACTTCATCAGCAACCACAGCGAAACCTCGACCTTGCTCTCCGGCTCTTGCGGCTTCAATCGCAGCGTTTAACGCTAATAAATTAGTTTGCTCAGCAATCCCATTGATCACGTCGACAACACTGCCTATATTACTTGATTCTTGCTCTAGGCCAGACACAACTTGAGATGCATTACCGATATGTTGACTCAATGAATTCATGCCATCTTGTGCGGTTGTCGATAACGAAACACCTTTGCCAGTTAATTCATGAACTGAGTCTGTCGCATTATTGGCTTCTTGCGCGTTTCGCGAAATCTCGAGCACCGTCGCCGCCATCTCTGTCACCGCCGTACTGACGCTATCAACCTCATCTTTTTCTTGTAACAATTCCTGATGTGTTTCATCGGATACACGACTGAGCTCCGCTGATGCTTCGTCAAGGCGAAGTGATTGTTCACGTGTATCAATCAACAGATGCCGTAATTTGTCAATAAACGTGTTGACATGCTTTGCTAGTTGACCGATTTCATCATTGCTGTTAACTGATATCCGCTTTGTTAAATCACCCTCACCAGATGCAATATCTTTCATCATCGCCGTCACACTGGCTATCGGGTTTACTATCATATTCGTAGCGATAAAAATCATCGCAATAATAATCGACAAGATAATGACGACACTTGTCGTTGTGGTCCAGACTGCACTCTCAACTGGTTTATTTATATAACTTTCAGGGACAAGCAAACCAAGGTACCAATTCAATATCGGCTTTTCGAGCTGTAAACGCTGATACACAACATAATAACGCTCCCCATTGAGCACCACTTGGCTGTGGCCACTGCCCTGGCGTTGCATTTCCTGATTTAACTTACTAAAGCCACTTGTATCGCTAAACTGACTCTCAAGTGCAGATAAATCGTCCTTTTCAATACCTTTGGATTCATCTTCGATAACCGATAGTCGATGATTTGCACGCTCTGAAAAATGAACTACTTTTTGCTGATCATCTAGTAAAAAGCCATATCCAACACCATGAAATTTAATGTCTTCAATCAATTCAGCAATATTATTTAAGCGCAGATCAACCCCACCTACGCCGACTAACTTGCGGTTTTTATCATATACAGTTTGTTGTACAACGGCCGACACATTGCCAGTGGTTAGGTCCACAGCAAGCGGGCCAACATACAAGGCATCATGCCCTGTCGCTGTTTGCCACCAGCCTCGTTTATATGCGTAGTAGTCTGCGCCATTATAATGGGTGGTACGTTCATTTTCTTTAAAATAAGCCCCTGTTGTCGCGGATGCGAAAAATGCCGATAAAATATTTTCGTCAGAACTACTGACTCGAATAAAATCGTCATTTATTGCTGAGTAGCCAATAGTACTTTGGTGATCAGCGCCACGCTCTGACCAATTTGAAAACCAGTTTACCAAATGCGGATTCGTAACAAAGGTTTCAACAACTCGGCCATATTGAGAAAAGAATGACTCGATGCTGAGCTTTTCGGTCGCCAAATAGTTTTTTGCTTCGGCTTCAACCGCATTGCGAGATAGCGTTGATATATGGTTTACGAAAAATAGCGCCGAAAGTATTAACAATAAAGTGGTCGTTCCACCGATTAGCAACAAAATTTTTTGCCGTAACGAAAAGTGATTGAGCATAGAGGACTTCCTGAAATGTTATCAAAACTTATTATAGTATTGCCAACTCGTATTTGCGGTCTTCGCTGGCTTTTTATCATTATAATTATCGACCGCATTCATAAAAACTGTATCGATTTATAGAACTTCCTGCAACATATTAATGATTTTTTCGTGGAAAATAAAAAAAGCAGCACTTTACTACTAAATAATAACATGAAGGAAATGGTCATTGCTGTTATCAAAAACAATCAAACGATAAATAAGGGTATTGCGCTAATGCTCAACATAGCGGTTCATCAGGTCGCCAAATTTTTGTTGAACTCCTGAAAACTGGCATTTTATGTCTGCGTTATCATTCGCGACAGACACTTTATGATATAAAACAAAAGGTGCAATTGGGAAAGCGACACTCAATACCACATACTTGTCAATCATGCCGCCATCTGCTTTAACTTGTTGTTCAATTTCAACATAGGGTAACGCGTTTTGTATAGAATTTACGCCATTAAAATCTATTTGTTCGGCATCACCAAAACAGCTTTTAGCGAAACCAAGGTGCAGTCTATGCTGCGCCGAGACATATAAGTACCAAGACGCAATATAAGTGATTACAACAACGAAAATTAATAATTTTATTAGCTTCATTTGAACCCTACACTTCAAACCCAATTTGTACCGCGCAGAAATACCAAAATCCCTTATCATATCACTATAACAGCTCAAAAATTTTATGTGTAATGAATAAACCAACACAAACACAGCGTCGCGACTTTTTAAAGGGCACATTTGCGACCATAGCAACAAGTGCAATAAGTGGTTGTAGCATTCTTAAATCGACAACTCCGCGTACTACATTAATACCACCGCCCTTAAAACAGGGCGATACAATCGCGTTCTTTTCACCGTCGACACCTGCGACCCATTTCGCCCAAGAACGATTTACCCGAGCGAAAGCATATTTGCATCATAAAGGCTATAAATTAAAAGCAGGTTCGCTCACCGGTGAACGAGACTATTATCGCTCGGGATCAATTGAAGCACGCGTAGCTGAGTTAAATCAGTTGATACGAGACCCCAGTGTACGCTGCATCATGTCAACAATTGGCGGTATGGTGTCAAACGCTATGCTTCCTTACATCGATTACGATGCACTGAGAAAAGACCCCAAAATTATCGTCGGTTATTCAGACGTTACTGCAATACTCCACGGTATATATGCACAAACCGGGATCCAAACATATTATGGCCCAGCGCTTGTCGCCTCATTTGGCGAAATAGGTTATTTTGTGGAGCAGACGTACAACTACTTTACCAATATTGTTTCTGAACAATATAAACCACACCGTATTAAAAACCCTGACTTTTGGACCGACGAATATGTCGACTGGCAAAAGCAAATTAACGAAAAGCCAAAAAACATCAACAAGCTTGTCACCATCAACCCAGGACGCAGCCAAGGGCGTTTAATCGTCGGTAACTTAAATACAATGTCGGGTATTTTTGGCACACCCTATATGTCCATAATCGAACAAGGAGATATCTTACTTGTTGAAGATAGTTTTCAAGATGCGGCGACTACAGAGCGCTCTTATGCACATTTAAAGTTAGCAGGTGTATTCGATCGTATTGGTGGTCTGGTAATCGGTAAGCACGAAAAATTTAATGATCAAGGCACTGGCCTCCAAGATTATCAGATAGCGCAAGAGGTAATAGGCAAGGTGCCCTTTCCAATCCTCGCACAATATGACTGTGCCCATACCCACCCTATGATCACACTGCCGCTTGGCGCACACGTCGAACTCGATGCGACAAATCAATCGATAACTCTTTTATAACAAATAAAAAACCCGCCACAAAGGCGGGTTTCAATATTAAGCGTTCTAATTTGCGCTCGTATCGAGTGGCGCAAAGCTTTTAACTAAATCATCAACCGCTTTCATTTGCTCAAGGTAGTCATGTAATTTAGCAAGCGGTAACGCACATGGACCGTCACATTTTGCGCTATTTGGATCAGGGTGTGCTTCAATAAATAACCCAGCTAAACCCAGTGCCATGCCACTTCGAGCTAGTTCTGCGGCCTGCGCGCGTCGCCCGTCAGCCGAGTCGGCACGTCCACCAGGGCATTGCAGCGCGTGCGTTGCATCAAACATGACTGGCGCTTGCATCTTCATATCATCCATGCCCAACATGTCTACAACAAGATTGTTATAACCAAAGCTACTACCGCGTTCACACAAAATTACTTTATCGTTACCGGCATCATTGATCTTTTTAATTATGTGACGCATTTCATGGGGCGCGAGAAATTGAGGTTTTTTAACATTTATCACGGCATTTGTTTTAGCCATCGCAACAACAAGATCGGTTTGACGCGCTAAAAATGCTGGTAATTGAATAATATCAACAACATCTGCTACTGGCTGAGCTTGAAACGGTTCATGCACATCCGTAATGATTGGTACATTAAACGTTGACTTAATTTCTTCAAAAATCTTTAATCCTTCTTCAAGCCCAGGACCGCGATATGAATTAATTGAAGAGCGATTCGCTTTATCAAAAGAAGCCTTAAACACATATGGAATATTAAGTTTGCTGGTCACTTCAACATAATGCTCAGCGATTTCCATCGCTAAATCGCGAGACTCAAGCACATTCATACCACCAAATAGTACAAATGGTTTATGGTTTGCAACCTCAATATCTGCCACTTTGATAATTTGCTTATTCATTTACCTTCCCATGAAAATATAAGTTTTTAAAGCCTGCACACAATCAATTTAAAGGTATGCAGGCTTTTAAGTTTAGCTTGCTACATATTGTAGCACTTGGCCACAAAACCAAGCCGCGTAGGTGCCAAGTGCATAGCCGATTACCGCCAATAAGACACCAACAGGTGCAAGTGCTGGGTGAAATGCCGATGCAACAACAGGTGCTGACGCAGCGCCACCGATATTCGCTTTACTACCCACTGCAACATAAAACACCGGGGCTTTAATTAATTTAGCAACAATAAACAATAAGATGACATGGATTGCCATCCAGATCAGTCCTATCAACACATATTTTGGCGCTTCAAATACTTTACCAATGTCCATATGAAGGCCGATTGTTGCAACGAGTATATATAAAAATGCACCACCCACTTTTGACGCACCAGCTGCTTCATATTGACGCGCTTTCGTGAATGAAAGCGTTAAGCCAATCGATGTTACGACAAAAATAATCCAAAACAATTTCGAATGAAGAGAAAACTTCTCAAGCTCGGGGTAGTTAGATTTAAAGAATGGCACTGCCAAATCGGCTATTAAGTGAGCGAAACCGGTCGCACCAAAGCCAAATGCCACTAAAATCATTAGGTCTTGCAATTCAGGCTTGCGTGAATGTTTTTTCTGAAAGTGAGAGACTGTGTCAATCAATCTGTCGATTGAGGCGGTATCAGCCCCTGATTTAGCGTCAATTTGCTTATGGCGCGCGGCTAAATACAAAAGACCTGCCATCCAGATATTCGCCACAACAATATCGACAGTCACCATGATAGTGAAAATATCACCATTTGCTTGATAAATTTCTTTCATGGCAACCATGTTTGCACCGCCGCCGATCCAGCTTCCAGCGAGTGCGGCCATACCACGCCATAATTCGCCAGCACCTTCTACGCCGAGCAGCTCTGGCATAAATGTCGCAGTAAATAATAAGGCAATAGGGCCACCAATAACCACCCCGACAGTGCCCGTTAAAAACATAATAATTGCTTTTGGACCAAGGGCTGCGACGGCCTTTAAGTCGATACTCAGCGTCAATAAAACCAAACACGCTGGCAATAAATAATATTTTGCAACGCTATACACTTTGTTGCCGTCACCATCAACAATACCAAACGTATTCAATAAAGACGGTAAAAAATAGCACATGAGCAATGCGGGTACATATTTATAATATTTCGCCCAAAAGCCGTGCTTTAAGTTCGATGTGTAAAACACAAATCCTAAAATAAGTGCTAATAATCCCATAACAACAGCGTCATTGGTGATCAAAGCGGTTGAGGTTTCGCCCATATCGTGTTCCCTTATTATTTTTATTATTTTTGACCTTTCTAGTGAAAGGTATTGTCCGAAACTGTAAGCTCGTCCAACTGATGTTGAACAAGTTCAATCGACGGATCATCAGGGCATTCTGCTATAAAAAACTCAAAGTCCTCTTTCGCCATGTCTGCACAGTCTAAATGTTGTAGTAAATAACCGCGATCACGACGCTCGTACGGATCGTCGCCTGTCAATTGCATCATTTTTTCAACACAAATAAATGCTTCACCGTAACACTGCTCTGCAATAAACGCCCATTTTTGATGTCCGATAAATAATTTAACTAAGTCTTCTCCGTCAATCAATTGAAATGCGGTAGATAACTCTTGATTATCATCGTTTTCTGGCTCTACGTACCAACGCTGTTGCCCTGAGCAAGGCTCAATGATATACCCTTCGCGTGCACTGACATGAATTTGAACACAGACCTCACCTTCAAATACAACGATATTTGAATCTAGGCCAACTTGTTGAAGTAAGTAATTCAACACCATGCCGAGGGAAACGCTATTTCCCGTATGATGACTTAATACATAAGCAAGACTGTTAAGTTTACTGGCAGCGACGGCTTGACCTGTGCCACTAAAGGCCCAATCAGTATAATACGCATCGAGTAGAGTATTAACTTGTGTTTCATGGTTCGTGTCGTCGGCATTTAATGCCCGCGCCCGCTCCACTAAACTTTCAAGCTTAGCTATACTCGAATCATAACTGTTATTTTTGAGCCATTGTGCTTCATGTTTTAAACACAAAAAAAGCGGCTCAATATATGCGAACTCATGCTCTGTGTCGCAGATATCTAACATCAATATCTGTACTTCTTTGAAAATTAGGTAGGAGAAGTTTATCGCTTTTTGCAGTGAAATACTACGTCATTACACGCGTAGCAAGCTAAGTTAAAGCGATAGTAAAATACTATCGCTTTAATACATTAAAATAAGAACGGCGTTTTAAATCGAGCAAGATAAAATATACATACTAAAATAGCGCTGGCAAGAGCTAATAATGCAAGTTGACCTTTAAGCACTGTTTGTTTGGTCATGAGTACGCCGGTAATTATATATGCGACCACTAATAGAATTTTTTCACCGAGCCAAGGCTGATTATGCGGACTCATTCCGAGCATAACAGCGAGATAAATCGCACTTGCTAGTAGTAACGTGTCAACACTATGGCTCGAAATAAATAACACTTTATTTTTTGCCAGCGGCATTTGTTTTATGCGTAAAAAAGCGCGCGTATAAAACAAAATAATACTTAACACAGCAAACATCATATGGCTGTGCTTTAACACCATGTAATCCATTTATTTCTCCGGATATTGAGCTAAAATACGCTCAAATATTGCAAGATTATCAAGCATTAAGTCAACTAATTTAGGTTCAAAATGCTTGCCGCGTTGGCGTTTTATTTCTTCGACAACCTCATCACACGACCAAGCATCTTTATAGCAGCGTTTATGTCTGAGTGCATCATATACATCAGCAAGCGCCACTATGCGACCAAAAATGTGGATCCCCTCACCTTTTGCGCCCGTCGGGTAACCTGTACCATCCCATTTTTCATGATGGTCGCGCGCTAAAATTGCACCTGCTTGAATGATAGAACGTTTAGACCCTTCTAAAATTTGATGCCCTTTAGCAGCATGGGTTTTCATCACGTCCCACTCATTGTCATCAAGACAGCCTTTTTTATGCAGTATTGTATCTGGAATACCGACTTTACCAACATCATGGAGTGGCGCGGCATGTTTGAGCATTTCAGCATCTTTTGCACTCAATCCATATAAAGTAGCGAGCTCATAACAAATCAAAGACACACGCTTAACATGATTACCGGTTTCTGTTGAACGCTGTTCAACTGCTTCACTTAAGCGATATACTATTTCTCGTTGGGTGTCTTCAATTTCACTTTGCAATTGCACATTTTCATATGCAATTTGAACATTTTGCGAAAAAATCTCGATTAAATTACGATGAGTATCGGTCAGTTTTTTTGGAATTCCTGAGACATATAGCATGGAGTTATGGTTAAATCGACTCGAGCAATAAGCGAATAAATAATCTTCTTCATAAATAATTGTGTGCTGCTCCAGCGCTTTATTGCATGCCTGCAATTGACGTTCTGACAATACTTCCGACAATTGTTGACCTTCGCATCGCTCAAACTCACCTTGTCCAGCAAAAACGATGAGATCACTTTCATTTTCATTGCTTGCGACCAAACTCGTCGCGTACATGGCCTCATCTACCGTGCCTAATATGGAGGTCAATTGTTGCATTACACCATGAATAAAATTATCCATCGAATGGGCTGAAAATATATCGCGCGACGCAACTATAATTTTTTCGAGTCCTTGCCGCGATTGTTCAATCGACAAAATATCGCGATAAGAACGTAAACTGGACATCACTACAGTGAATAGTTTTTGAGCGGTTAACTCGGTTTTTGATTTATAATCATTGATATCGTAGTTAACGATTACTTGGCGCTCTGGTGCCTGACCAGGTTGCCCGGTACGTAAAATAATTCGTACATGATGGTTTTTGGCTGTTTCGCGAATAAACTCCGCCACCTTAAGACCAGCGTCGTCACTTTCCATTACAACATCCAATAATACAATTGCAGCGTCGGGATTTTCCAACACCACTTGTTCCGCTTCTTTGCCGGAATACGCACTGATAAATTCTAGTTTCTTCCCTTGGAACTGAAAATCACTCAATGCCAATTTAGTTACCGCATGTACTTCTGGCTCATCGTCAACAATTAGTACTTTCCACGTACCATTGTGTGATTCTTCCGGTTCATCAGAGAACAAAAAATCATTTACCATAACTGTCCTTAATTCCTGTCAGTGCTGATTAATAATGATATTTAATACCACCACGTTGCATATGTAACTCGATCGTTACCAGCTAAGTCTTTTATTGTTATACTCTCTTTATAAGCCATTTTTTCGAAATAATCACGTACTAGTTTTCCTTGATCGTAGCCATGTTCAATAATTAATTTACCTCCGTCCACTAAATAGTGACGCGATTGGTTAATTATTGTTTCAATATCTGCCATGCCCTGTTTATCCGATATTAATGCGCTCAGCGGCTCAAAGCGCACATCTCCCTGGCTTAAATGAGGGTCTATTGGATCAATATACGGTGGGTTGCTCACGATAAGATCAAATTGTTCATCTTCGAAAGCAGAAAACCAATCACTGAGCACAAAGCGACAATTTCCTATTGCTAAGGAATGTTTATTTTCATTCGCAAGCGCGACCGCATCGGCAATACGATCACATCCGGTTATATGCCAAAAAGGAAGTTCAGATGCCAATGCTAATGCTATCGCGCCAGTACCTGTGCCTAAATCCAAACAACTGCCTTGCTCCTTATTAGCGATATTGAGTGCTAACTCCACCAGCGTTTCAGTATCAGGACGTGGGATCAATGTGGTTGGGTTAACTTTAAGTGGCAAACTCCAAAACTCTCGCTCGCCGATGAGATGAGCGACTGGCTTGCCTAATTTTCGCTGCTCTAAAAGTGTATTAAATTGTTCGCTTTGTTGTTCATTCAACGACGCTTCCGGCCATGCAAACAAATAACTTTTATCTTTATTTATCGAATGCAGTAAAAGAACTTCTGCATCAAGTTTGGCAGTCTCACTGCACTTTTCGAGAAGGCGCTGACCATATTTCAGCGCCTGTTCAATCGTCATCATCGACGACACTTATTCATCACCCATCGCCGCGAGCATATCTGCTTGATGTTCAAGTACGAGCGGATCAACAACCGCCCCTAAATCACCCGCAACTATTTCATTGAGCTTGTATAGTGTTAAGTTAATACGGTGATCCGTAACACGCCCTTGCGGGTAATTATAAGTACGAATACGCTCAGAACGGTCACCACTGCCCACCAAATTACGACGTTCGCTGGCTTCTTCTGCGGCACGCTTTTCATCTTCCGCTTGCTGCAATCGCGCGCCTAAAACACTTAACGCTTTTGCTCTGTTTTTGTGCTGTGACCGTTCATCTTGACACTCGACTACAACACCCGTCGGAATATGGGTAATACGAATTGCTGAATCTGTTTTGTTGACGTGCTGACCACCCGCACCCGATGCTCTAAACGTATCGACTTTCAAATCAGATGGATTAATTTCAATCGCTTCAGCTTCAGGTATTTCAGCCATCACAGCAACGGTACAAGCCGATGTATGAACACGACCTTGTGATTCAGTTTCCGGCACACGTTGCACTCGATGCGCGCCCGACTCAAATTTCAGTTTACCGTAAACACCATCACCTGAAATATTCGCGATCACTTCTTTATAACCACCATGCTCACCTTCATTTGTGCTAATGACTTCAACTTTCCATTTTTGAAGTTCTGCATAACGGCTATACATTCGGAATAAATCGCCAGCAAAAATAGCGGCTTCGTCGCCCCCGGTGCCTGCACGCACTTCTAAAAAGACGTTGTTATCGTCACGTGGGTCTTTAGGTAACATTAACACTTGAAGTTCGTCTTCAAGTACCGTGATTTGTGACTTTGCTTCTTTGAATTCCTCTTGCGCCATCTCACGCATATCAGGATCAGAATCTTTTAACATTTCTTCAGCTGTTGCAACATCGTCTTGCGCTTGTTGAAACGCTTGAAAGGTCTTGGTCACATTTTCTAGTTCTGAAAACTCTTTTGATAGCGCGCGAAAGCGATCTTGGTCCGTGATCACATCCGGGTCACTTAATAGAGCTTGTACTTCTTCATAACGCTCTACCAGCGTTTCCAACTTTCTATAAACAGATTCTTTCATCTAACCCAAATGCCTTTTTAATCTATATCTAATACTTTTTTTAGCTGCGCGAGTTGGGAAATATCCCCTTGCTCTGCAGCCTCTTTAATTGCACGCGTTGGTGCATGAATAATTCGGTTACTTAACTTGTTAGCCAATTCAGTCATCACTTTATTGTGATCTTTACCTGCGGCCAATTGCATTGTTGCCTTAGAGATTAATTCTAACTTAATTTTGTCTGTTTGTTCGCGGTAACTGCGGATTAAATCGACTGAGTCGAGAGAATTAATCCAACTTAAGAACTCATTGGCCTTTGCAACAATAATACGTTCCGCTTCGGCCGCCGCTTTTTCCCTCGATTCGATATTCTGATTAACAATCGCCTGCAAATCATCGACAGAATATAAGTAAGCATCATCAAGTTCAGCTACTTGGCTTTCAATATCGCGCGGCACGGCAATATCAATTAATAACATAGGCTTATGTCGACGTGCTTTAAGTGCTTGTTCCACCACACCCTTGCCAATGATGGGTAATGTGCTCGCTGTCGAGCTAATCACAATATCAGAATGAATAAGTTGTTCAGGTACCTGTGCCAGTGAAACCACGTTACCATTAAACTCACTCGCCACTTGCTGCGCGCGCGCCAAGGTGCGATTTGCCACCGTCATTTTTTCACACCCATTTTGGTGCAAATGTCTGGCAACAAGTTCAATGGTCTCACCCGCGCCGATAAGTAACACGTTGGTTTTATCTAATTTTCCGTAAATATGTTTCGCTAAACTAACAGCGGCATAAGCGACACTAACGGCGCTTGCACCAATATCTGTATCGGTCCGTACTTGTTTGGCAACTGCAAAACATTTTTGAAACAAACGCTCTAACATCGCCCCAATCGCACCATTCGACTTCGCTTGACTATAAGCCTGCTTAATTTGCCCAAGAATTTGAGGCTCACCCAAAACCAGCGAGTCAAGGCCAACCGACACACGCATTAAATGTTCAATCGCAGAAAAGTCTTGATATTGATAAATGTGCTCTTGCAACTGAGTGCGCGTGATAGCATGAAATTGTGCAAGCCAGTCGATTAGTATTTGGGTCTCGTCCAATTCAAGGCTACAATACAGCTCGGTTCGATTACAGGTGGAAACAATAACAGCCTCTTTGACACCATGAGTTGTCAGTAGCTCCGCAAGAGCAGGCGCCATTTGCTCTGGCGAAAATGCCACTTTTTCACGTAGTTCTACTGATGCTGTTTTATGATTAATACCCAACGCAACTATTGTCATAGTTCCAAAAATAGCCTAAACCCGATTTTAAAGGCAATAATTTTACTTAAATCAAACGAATAAAAAAAGTAAGGAAGACAAATTCATGCGATTACAATTGATTTTACTCATGATTTTATTCATTTTGTCAGGCTGCGCCCAACAAATTTCAGACAATGCTCAATTAAAAACAGATTGGCAGCAGCAACTCAAGCAAAAAACGAATTGGAAATTAGCAGGTAAAATGGCATTTATGGAGGCCAAGAATCGCCAATCAGCCAACTTAAACTGGCAAACAGAGCAAAACTTAAGCAAGTTTTCCCTCACATCATTTATTGGCACAAATATTCTGACTCTGACACAACACAACAAAGAGCATTTTGAAATTGAGTACGACGGTAATCACTATACAGGTCAAAGTGGTCAACACCTTATAGATCAGCTTACAGGACTCAATTTACCCTTTGTCGATGATGTAAATTGGCTGAAAGGCTTACCTAATTCACCATTATATGAGTACGACGAACTCTATCGCGTAACGCAAGCACAGCTGATTGACGGCGACGGACAGACTTGGTTCGTCGATTACAATAACTATAAAAAGCACCAGGGGTTTTGGCTTCCCTATGCCATTACCCTTCGTCACAATACGTTAAAAATTAAACTTAAAATATATACTTGGCAGATAACCTAAATGACTCAATTAAGCCTAATAGCGCCCGCAAAGTTAAATTTATTCCTCCATATAAATGGTCAACGCCCAGACGGTTATCATGAATTGGAAACCCTCTTTGTGTTTTTAAACTACGGCGACACGCTCGATTTTACATTACGCGATTCATCAAAAATCACGTTAGAGTGTGACATCGACAACCTAGCAATTGAAGATAATTTAGTTTATCGCGCAGCGACAACACTTCAGCAGTACAGCGAATCTAATTTAGGTACCCACATAAAAATACATAAGCGCTTGCCGAGCGGCGGGGGTGTAGGCGGTGGTTCATCAGATGCAGCAACAACCTTACTGGCCTTAAACAAACTTTGGCAACTGAATTATTCGCTTGATGAATTAGCGAAAATTGGCGTGAATCTCGGAGCCGATGTACCTGTTTTTATCAATGGTAAAACGACCATAGCACATGGCATTGGTGATGAATTCGAAACAACTTCCGTGGATGAAAAATGGTATCTAGTCGTACATCCTAATGTGCATGTGAGCACACAAGCCATTTTTACCCACCCAGATTTGCCACGCAATACAGCAAAACTCACCAATAATTGGCAACAGTCAAATTTAGGTAATGATTGCGAAGAATTGGTTAAAAAGCTGTACCCTGAGGTTGAAAAGACCCTAGAGTGGTTGCTAAAATACGGTCCGTCGAGAATGACGGGCACCGGCGCGTGTTGTTTTGTAAGTTTTACTTGCGAGCAAGATGCACACAACGCGCTTGCTGAATTGCCCCATGATTGGCATTGCTTTGTAGCCAAAAGCGCTAATATATCTCCTGCACATTCGGAGTTAAGCGCTAAACTTAATTAAATTATGTTACAGTAGAAATACTGTTCAAATTTCAGTGCCTGAGGAAATCTACCGTGCCAGACATGAAGCTCTTCGCTGGTAACGCAACGCCTGAGCTAGCTCAAAAAGTTGCAAAACGCTTATATATTGAACTTGGTGATGCCGAAGTTGGTCGCTTTAGCGACGGCGAAATCAGCGTTCAAATTAACGAAAATGTACGTGGTTCAGACGTATTTATTATTCAATCTACTTGTGCTCCAACTAATGACAACTTAATGGAGCTCATCGTTATGGTTGATGCGTTACGTCGCGCTTCTGCGGGTCGTATTACTGCAGTAATACCGTACTTTGGTTATTCACGCCAAGACCGTCGAGTTCGCAGTGCCCGTGTTCCAATTACTGCGAAAGTTGTTGCTGATTTCTTATCAAGCGTTGGTGTAGACCGCGTATTAACAGTGGATTTGCATGCAGAGCAAATTCAAGGTTTCTTCGACGTACCAGTAGATAATGTATTCGGCAGTCCGATCTTGCTTGAAGACATGAAAGAGAAAGCATTTGATGACGTTGTTGTTGTTTCGCCAGACATCGGCGGCGTAGTACGTGCTCGTGCAATTGCCAAGTTGCTCGACGACACTGACCTTGCGATTATCGATAAGCGTCGCCCACGCGCTAATGTATCGCAAGTAATGCACATTATCGGTGACGTTGAAGGCCGCGACTGTGTTATTGTTGATGATATGATCGATACCGGTGGCACTTTATGTAAAGCAGCCGAAGCACTAAAAGAACACGGTGCTCGCCGCGTATTTGCTTATGCAACTCACCCCATTTTATCTGGCGCAGCTGCCGAAAATATTCGCAACTCTGTGATTGATGAAGTCATCGTGACAGATTCTGTACCTTTGTCTGATGAGCTTAAAGCAATCGATAAGATTAAGGTGCTCACTTTAGCTGATATGTTGGCGGAGACTATTCGTCGTATCAGTAATGAAGAATCAATTTCTGCACTTTTTGAACATTAATCGATTCATCATGTAGATAATAAAAAAGCCAGCAATTGCTGGCTTTTTTATTTATCGGTTTGATTTTAAATAATCTAATACAATTGCAAGTGCGGGCGAAAACCACGCCGTAAACTGCTGAGGTGCGTTCTGTAAATTCAGTTTTAATGTATCAATATCAACCCAGCACCAATCGCCTACTTCTTCTGGGTTAATCTCCGGTTCTTCATCATAGTAACCAACAAAAACATGGTCAAATTCATGTTCAACTAGGCCATTCTCAAGGCATTCATGATAGATAAAACTCCCTACTTTTTTCAACTGAACCTCGAATCCCATTTCTTCACGAAGTCGGCGCTGCGCAGCCATGGTGAGAGTTTCGCCAATTCGTGGATGACTGCAACAGGTGTTCGTCCATAAACCTGCCGAGTGATACTTGTCGGCTTGACGTCGTTGCAACATCAACTTTTGTTGACTGTTAAATATAAAAATGGAAAAAGCACGGTGTAATAACCCTCTTTGATGCGCCTCTAACTTTGGACACAACCCAACCTCCTTATCATTTTCATCCACCAAAATAACCTGCTCAATGTGGCCCATTGTCACTCCAGAACGTGAAACTTCGTTTCTTATTATAACAATATAAGTTCACGACGATGCAGTCATTAGCGTATCGCAGCACAAAAACCGAGTAAAATGCGTGGCGTTCCAGACAAATTGGGGGAAGCATCGATATTTTTTGAGTGGCGTAACACTATAAGTCGATTGTGGCGAAAAGAAAACGGTTTTGTTTTGAATGTATTAGTAGCTTCATTTGACGTTATTTTAGGGTCAACAAACTCACTCATATAACCACTGTTCGTTGCTGCTTTGATGCAATAAATTCCAGTTAATAACGAGTTTTCGACGAACTGTATTTTTTCGCTCTGCCCGGGCTCAGCGACGCTTATCCACGAATCAACAAATTCGATCTCAGCGACGGAATCTCTCGAAGTAATAATATTTACTTTTATTTCGTGACTTATTTTACGGCGCAGCATACTAAAATCGGGGTACAACAAAATATTATTTAACGTACCGCGGGTAGACCATTTTTGATTTGGTGGAAGATTTTTGCTCGATGCGACTAATCGGTTAACTTTTCCTTGTAATGCAAAGTGATGCTCTGTCGTTAGCAAACGTTCGCCGACATACGAAGCGATAGAGCCAAAATTTGTAAACTGCATAATATCTAATTCTTAAAAACACATAGTCAAATTTTTCAACATAAGTTTGTAAATATATCGTGTAAATCAACGTAAATATATTACAGCTAATTACACCGCATCCGTTTATCGCAATCGTAGGCAACGGTGAAAACAACACTTAATACTAAGTTTCAATTATAAATCGCCCCGTTAATCCAAATTTCTCCAGCCCAACTGGTAATCGGATGTAATAGTTTTCAAACCCTCTAAATGCTAACTCTAGACATATAAATATGTGTGATGCAGCTATTTAGTATTGAGGTTTAACACTGGCTATGTGTAGAAAGTATTAATGACAGTGCGTAAAAATTTATATATTAATTAAAAAGTTAGCTATATTTAATTAACTAAAATAAATAACGTACCCGAATCAGGGCGTATTCAACCTAATGCTCAAATAAAAGAATAATAATTAATGGCTACACAACTCGAATTAGACACTAAGATAAAAGACTTTAACTCCACTGCTTATCAACTAGTAGAAAAAATAGGCGAAGGCGGATTTGGTCATGTATACAAGGCAGTTCAAAATAGTACCGGTCAATATGTTGCGATAAAGTTTCTCTCTCTATCGCACGAATTCGACCATGAAAAACGACAACGCTACATCGCTCGGTTTGAGCGGGAAACCATGCTAGGTAGTCGCCTAAATCACCCTAACAATTGTCAGGTTGCTCGACAAAGGATGTTATAAAGATAGTTTACTATTTGCCGTTTTTGAGTACGTAGAAGGCATCACCTTAAAGCAAGCACTAGCGAACTCAGGGGCATTAAGGCCTATCGATGCGTCAATGATTATGGCGCAAGTGTTGGACGCCTTAGCACATGCGCATGCTCAAGGCGTGGTGCATAGAGATATAAAACCAGCCAACATCATTTTGACTGAAGTCGGGGCAACCACACATGTAAAGGTGCTTGATTTTGGTATTGGCACCCTAGTGAGCGACAGTCGCCAACTTGACTATAAAAGCATTACGCTCACTCAGGAGACTCTAGGTACGCCCTCTTACAGTGCACCTGAGCAATTACGCGGAGAGCCTGCGACACCTAAAACCGATATTTACGTTTGGGGTTTAGTGCTACTCGAATGTCTAACGGGCAAACCTGTCATGGCAGGTTCTAGTTTAGCTGCTGTGTTTCATAAACAACTCAGTGCCTCAAATATAACGTTGCCGAGCGCGTTAGCAGGCCATAGTTGCGCCCCATTTTTACGTAAAATTCTTAATAAGCGCGTCACTGATCGTGCGGGCAACGCGTGCGATCTTTATAACGAATTTAAGCTATTCAATTTCAGCAACATAGTCGGTGATATTGATTGCCAAACTGGTATTAAACAAGTTGACGAGCTCAGCGGTATTAATGAAACCGTCATTAGCCAAGCTCCACAGCCTAATACGACGCTCACTGAACGTAAACTGCTTACGGCTTTATGCATTCGTATCTCAATTAAATCAGCGTCCCATGCAGCAAGCGATAGAGAAGTCATTGATGCTATTCATCGTGACCAAAAGGCGCAAATTATCGATACGGCAATTCGTTATGGCGCCTTTCATGTTGGTTCACTAGGCGATATGATTTTATTTTACTTTGGCTACCCTTTGACCAGTGACAATGACGGCCGCCTCGCCGCTCGCAGCGCGCTCGAGCTATCAAGTGAATTGCACAATAGAAGCACCCTGCTCGATGCCTCCCACGGTATCAAAATTACCTTTAATATGGGGATAAATAGCGGGCAAACGACAATTTACGCTGACACCGTGCCGGAAGGGGAAACCGCTAATATTGCGATGCATTTAGTACGCACAACGAATACAAATCAAATTTTTTGTACGGCCGGTTATAAAGAATTAGTCGACACCTATGTTCAATTTCGTGCGATAAAACCTGTTACCCAATCAGCTGAGTATAACCAAGAACAACTCTACTCTCTTGTAGGCGAACGACAGGTTGAAGCGTTTGGTTTCTTGCGCAGCAATAAAAATAACCACGCTTTAATTGGCAGAAATGAAGAATACCAACAACTGCTCGGTCTCATTGCAAATAAAACTAAACATCAGACTGCGCATATATACGGCGATGCCGGCATCGGAAAGTCACGCCTGATATTTGAGTTACGCTGTCATTCAGAAAAACGCAAGCAGCTCGTGACACAATGTTTACCTGAGCACAAAAACAGTGCGCTGCGCCCAATTCTCAATATTATTGCCTATCAATTAGAATTCACCTCCTTAACACCTACTGACGCAGTTCAACAGCTAAAGGCAGCTCTTAATAATATTGACGGGATTAATATTGATGAAGCGATCGCAATTTTATGCTCTTGGTTCTCATTGCCATACGCCCAACAGGATGAGGTCAAATTACTCGCGTTAGAAGTTCAAAAAAACATCTTATTTAGCTCACTAACGCACTTGCTTGTTAATATGGTTCCTGCGCGCGATAAAGTGTTTTTCATTGAAGATCTTCACTGGGCAGATCCGATGACGATCGAGTTTCTCGCTAATTTCGTATCTCGCGCTCAATTTGTAAATTCAAACTTTATTGTTATTAGTACGTCGCGCAAGCAGTTACCTCAAACATTACAAAATAGTGACTCGGTGCAAATTAAATTACAACGTCTTAGCGCTTCTCAGTCGCGAGACTTTATTCTTAATTTATTTGACCACAGGCGCGTTTCCAACCAAGTATTGGACTTAATAACCAATCGCACAGATGGGATCCCGTTATTTATTGAAGAATTGGTAGCCATGTTAAAGCAAAAGGCGCTTGTACAACACCTCAATGGCATTACTGATTTTGTGTCTCCAGAAAAAGTCCATCAAGTACCCAACAGTTTGCGAGAGTCACTACAACAAAAACTCGATACACTCATTTACGCAAAAGAAACGGCACAACTTGCGAGCGCCATTGGCAGAGAGTTTGACACTGAGCTGTTAAAAACACTGTCGAATCGAAGCGAAGGACAACTGCAAATTGATTTAAACGAACTGATTGAGTCTGAGATAATTTATCAACAACGAAAAATCGATGGCGATTCATTTATATTTAAACACGCACTTGTGCGCGACGCAGCCTATGAAAGTCAACCACTCAAAGAAAGAGTGAACGCACATCATAACATTGTCTCAATTATTGAAAAACAACATCGCAACATCATTGCGCAAACACCACTGGTTTATATTGACCACCTATTAAAAGCCAATGAATCAGAAAAAGCCTTAAATCAGTCAGTAGCAATTGGAACCCAGCTTGCGATCGACGGTAATTTTATTAATTCAATGAGCTTAATAGAACATTCTCTTAATCATTTGCATCGTGTCAGCATGGATAAGCGCGCAACATTTGAAGCGGACTTAAGATTAACCTACAGCATGCTGCTAATGAGTGTAAAAGGGTTTGGGTCAAACGCTTATAAGCAGAATATTGAAAAAATCGACAAAGTCCCATTAATAGAACTCGATTCAGCGCGCCAATGCTCGGTGTATTTTAGCCTAATGATAAACTATGCTGTTTTGTCTCAACTGCCTGAAGGCCTATCTAAATACCGCGAAATAGAAAAAATCTGCGATATACCGATAGAGTATCGAGCACTCATTAATTTTGCAAACGCGCTAATTTTTCACTCTCTTGGAGATTACGCGAAAACCGAAGAACAGTACATATTCGCCAAGACGCATTACGATCAAGTGCCAACCGACAAATTCCAATCGTTTAATGAAAATAATAGGAAGCACATTCCGTATGATCTCCACTCTGCTATTTTTTCGCACCATGCGTTGGCTATTATCGAATCTGCGCGCAGCGGACCAGAGGTTCTTTGCGAACAAAGTTTAGCCAAAGCAAAATTACTTTTTATTAATGCAACTCAGGCCGCTCGAAAATCAAAAGATCCACACACGTTATCGTTCTTCTACTTTCATCGCGCACAGTATGCCTACTACCTTGGTGATTACACTAAAATGAAACTTTTTGCGACCAAATCACAAAAAGTATCTTCTGAAAACAACATAGTAACGTGGAAATCCATGTCGACATTTCTATTGGGCTGGATATTAGTAATTCAAGACAATAATAAAGCTGGTCTTGATTACATGACCGCTGGATTTGATGGTTGGGCGCAAGCGGGGGCGATTTCACACCGAGGTTGGATGAAGGCGTTGCTCGCAGAAGGTTTTGCACACTTTCATGACCATGAAAAAAGTAAAACTTTGCTGAAACAATCAGTTGATAAACTGCAGCGTTTTCAAGAGAAACGATTTGAATACGACATCTTAAATATTCAAATAAAGCTAGAAGGCACTTTGCGTTCAAAAGCGACGTATGGCTCACGTAACACCACAGGTATTGCCAATTCGATATAAAAATAAGGACATTAAAATGGTAAAAAAAATAAATTTGGCTGGTTCGCATTTTAGTATGCTTGTCGTCTTAGGCGCTCTATATTGCGCCCCCGCTCAGTCACATACAAAAACAAACGACATTCAAGTAAATCAATTGCCTGATGCATGTGAAAACTATTATCAAACATTGAGCGATAAACCCTATGCCATTTTGCCTTGTTTTGCCCCGACGCTCGGTAATAATCGTACAAATCAATCTGCAATTCGAGATGCATATCGGCAGTTTCATGCGCTCAATTGGCCTTTGTCGGACAGCACAATCGGCATGGCAGATTATCAGCTAGATTACAGCCAACAACTCGATACCTATCCGGTATGGCAGTCGTGGCCAACTGTCGCTCAAATGAAAAGCGGCGACATTACAAAGTGGCAGCAAACAAGTTATAAGCTCCCCTTGTCATGCCAATCTTTGTTCACAAAAAATAACCAAGGAACATCGCAATATACACAGTTCATATCAAATTACCCAACGGTACCGCGCGGACCAAAAATAGAAGTGCTCTCCAATAGTATCAACCCTGAAGGTGAAACCATTGCCGACGTAAATGGTCAGCCTGTTTATTATCAAGTTTACTTAAATCAACCGGCCTTTGCGTATTTAACTTCACAACAGCGCCCAATTAATTCATTAAATTTCCCAGCGGGCCAAGTAAACGCAGATAAGCGTGGTGCTATCTATATAAAAGCGGCATGGAAAGTGCTGACTGACAACGAACTAAACCAATACCATTCATCCTTTGCCGTTGTCATTGATGGCGATAGTAAAAACGCCAAACAATGTCGCCTAGCCGTCGTCGGCCTATCCGCGCAACACATAGTTAGTAAAAACAACCCCAAAAATCAACCAAACTCGAGTGACGCAAATAAGTGGAGTTGGGCAACATATTTAAATGCGGCCAGTATGCCGCGATATTCAGAAGCAAACAACGGCGATTACCAACTCTCGCAGCAAGACATCTTGCCACCTAATGACGGCTGGGCGTTTTTCAATAAATCGTTAAACGAATTAAAAAAACAGTGCATCAATAACCAAGACCAATGGGATGAAGTGTTAGATACGTGCCCGATTAACAAAAATAACTGTGAAATTGGCTCCAAATGCACCGGAAATACCTTGGTCGCCTACCCGATTACGCAAGATAAAGCGAACTTAGATACATATAATGCGCAAACCAAAAAACATTTGCCTTCTTCAGTCTGGCGAAACTATCAAATCTTGAATAATCAATGGTTAGATAGAGGTTTTGCCGCACCTGAAATTCTAGAAAACCCGGTTTTAGAACCCTTTTTTCACAATAAATCAAGCTGTAGTAGTTGCCATAGCGACGCTAACAAGCAGGTTTTCAAAGACTATATTTTTTCGCCTGGGGTCGACATGCGTCAATTGCACGACCTCTCTAACCTACATAAAGGAATAAAGTAAAATGAGTAATCAAACGAATACCGAAAAACTATTTGCTTATCGTGATCAATTTTGTGCTATCAAACTGGTCATTGCGATGGTACTTGATAATAAGTTACAGGCGGCAACCAGCAGTATTTACCCAAGTATCTCAGGTTCAAGTGAAAGTGCTATCAAGCAACGATCAAAATTGAAAAACCTCTATTATATTCCGCACTCAAGCATTGAAGTGAACGAATCAACGGTTTTACTGTCACTTATAGAAGATAATTTTGGTCCACTCGAGAAGTTATCAAGTGTCGTGCTCAGTGACGCATTTGCCGCCGATTTGGTTGCCCAAACGGCAAGCTCTGATGCTGAGAATGAACTTACTTTGACGCTTGGCAATGCAGGTATGCGCTGTGCATTTACTAAAGATAACGGCGTTGAATTTACGCCGCAAAACAAAGTATATGATTTTGATGGTCAAGCTGGCTTTATTCTTTCAAGTGACGAACAAAAAAATCTGAGCTTATTGGTTTATCAAATTGCTTCGACTCTTGAACAACGAGATGCCGTTCAACAACTCATATCTCAGGGTCAGGCATCACCTCTTGCCGAACTTTTCGGGCAAATAGAACTTGCAAATGGCCAGCGTGTTACCCCTGCAACTGCAGAGCAATTAGCGCAATTTCTAACCAGCGATAATATTGACAAAGTAACAACCTTTATAGGTATTAACATGTATAAGCCTTCTTGGTAGATTCCTCATCGGAATCAAAGCCGCGCTGCTTTTGCAGCGCTTTTATATGCACTTTAAAACGTGTAATAACTTGTAATTTTATTCTTTTTTCTAACGGTTAAACTAAACGCACAATAAAAATAAACTTGTATTCTCATGATTCTCACATGGCCGTGGGTTAAACCCGTTAATAAAAATCACTTTCACCCGCTATTTTTAAATAGAGTGCTAAAACCTTCCGCGGTAAACCAGCTGAGCCTTACACTCGTAAAGATGCTTCACAGCAGTGATGACCCGCGAAATCTATTGGAGTTATTCAAATCGCAAGTAAGCAGATATCTCCCCTTATCCGGATTGTCATTTCAAGGTCAACACGAACATTACTGCGTCGCGTTTTCAGAGCCTGGGCAATGGGGTGGTGAACGAACAATCGTCGAAAGCGGTGAAAAATTAGGCGCGCTGAATTACCAATTCAGTCGCAAGTTAAACGCGGCGCAACAGACCCTCTTCAATGAGATGACAAAGCTACTCGCCTTACCATTAAAAAATGCACTTAAATTACACGAATTACGCAACATTGCATTTCAAGATCAATTGACCCAACTTGGTAACCGACATATATTCGAAACGCACTTTGCGACCAAATTGGCCACAGGGTTTAAGTTTGATACGGGTTTTCATCTTATAATATGTGATTTAGATGGCTTTAAATTGGTCAACGATAAGTTTGGCCATCAAGCCGGTGACTTAGTGTTACAACATTTTGCCAACGTGCTCCGTTCAACGCCCTGCGAACAAAAACATTTATTTAGACTCGGGGGTGATGAATTTGCTATTTTGCATCAAGTTGACTCAAGGCAGGAAGTTGAAACTTTGCTCGATTCGCTATTATCAACAATACAACGCGATGCGCTACTCAATCGATTTAATGTTTCGTGCAGTATTGGGGTAACACAATATAAACAAGGCGATAGCCGCGATAGTATGTTTTTACGCGCAGATAAAGCGCTCTATTTGGCAAAGTCTGACGGTAAAAACTGTTACCGCAAACGCTAACTTATAGTTATAACAACACAACCTGTAATGTGCGGTAATATACAAAATAATGTTAAGTGCTTAATATAAATGTATGCTTTTTACACAGATGGACCTAATATGGCGAAGCTCATTAACCTAAGTACCGAAGACACTGTTACCTTGCTCATTCAACATATCTTCGGCCGACACCCTGATACCTCCCATACGATTCTTAGTCAACCCGATACATCGCGGATGCATGCGAGCATTTTTTGGGATGGGGAACATTGGTTGTTGCAAGATTCAAGCAGTAACGGCACCTTTATAAATGATCGTCAAGTCGCACGCAGTGTCAAACATCCTTTAAGCAAAGGCGACAAAATTAAATTCGCATCACTTAATGCCGAAGCATGGGAATTTATCGATGACAGTGCACCTAAAAGTTTACTGATCCCGATTACCCCTGGTTTAAACGCAATTGAACTTGAAACACTCGCGGTGTTACCGAGTGAGGATAATCCAGAAATCACCCTTTATATGTCGCCTAATGGCCATTGGATTTGCGAAAGTAAAGCCGGTATTTCAATGCTAAAGAGCGGCGATCTCGTAGGTAATCATGATAAGACGTGGCGGTTTATCGAAGCAAAAGCAAGTGAAGCAACAATAAATGTTGATTCAGATGAAGTAACGATATCAAAGCAAATCGGTATCTATTTTGATGTAAGCCAAAACGAAGAACACGTATCGCTTAAGTTTAATTTGGATGGCGAAGAGTTTGACTTAAGCGAACGCAACCATCACTACTTGTTATTGCTTCTTGCACGCAAGCGAATTTCAGACATGAAAAACGGAATTGCACCAAGTGAACAAGGTTGGATAGACAAAGAAGCACTCAGTCAAATGCTCGGACAAAGTGAAAGCCACATCAATATTCAAATATACCGCTTCCGTAAACAAATCATCAATACGCTGCCAAGCTCACTGAGTTTGCCACAACCGATTGAACGACGCACGCGTGAAATACGGTTTGCATATAATAATGTTGTCATCTCTGGTGGCGCCAATATTGCCATCAATCAATATGAGAGCAGTACTTGATATTAACTTTTAGTTTCTTTTAATTGAGTGTGATGTTATGATAGCGCGCCTTTTTTAGGTGGATACTTTGGTCGCGAAGTATCCAAACTATATTTAAATATTAAATTTGGAGACATTCATGTCTAACGAACTATATACATTAGATGCAGAAGTACGTGTTGATTTAGGTACTGGTGCGAGCCGCCGCCTACGCCGTGAAGATAAAGTTCCTGCTGTTCTATATGGCGCTGACAAAGAAGCTGTATCACTTACACTTGCTCACAACAAAGTTTTAAAAGCACAAGAAGATGAAGGTTTTTACAGCCACATCCTTACTTTAAACATTGGCGGTGAAAAAGTTGAAGCTATCCTTAAAGATATGCAACGTCACCCGTACAAGCCTAAAGTAATGCACTTAGACTTCCAACGTGTTGACGCGTCACACAAAATCCACACTAAGGTTCCAGTACACTTCATCAACGAAGAAGCTGCAACTAAAGGCGGTAACACAGTTGCACACCACGTAACTGAAGTTGAAATCACATGTCTTCCAGCTGCACTTCCTGAGTTCATCGAAGTTGACGTAGCTGCTCTTGAAGTTGGTGCTACAGTTCACCTTTCTGACGTTGCACTACCTGCAGGTGTTGTTTCAGTTGAGCTTGCTAAAGGCGCAGATCACGACCAAGCTGTTGTGACTTTAAATGCACCTAAAGGCGCTGCTGCTGAAGAAACTGAAGAAGCTGCAGAATAATATCTAAGGTGTCAGCACCTTGAATAATATTCAAATGCTTGTGGGCCTGGCTAATCCGGGCCCCGAATACTCAAAAACTCGCCATAACGCTGGCGCGTGGTTTATCGAAGAACTCGCTCGTCGCTATAATTGCATTTTAAAGCATGATGCAAAATATCACGGTCTTACAGGCAAAGTGATAATCCAAAACCAAGAATTCAAATTATTGATCCCAACCACTTATATGAACTTAAGCGGAAAATCGGTCAGTAGTTTAGCCAACTTTTTTAAGATCCCTGTCGAAAACATTCTAGTCGCTCACGATGAGATGGACTTGGCACCCGGCATCGCTAAACTCAAAAAAGGCGGTGGTCACGGTGGCCATAATGGCTTAAAAGACATTATAAAAAAAATGGCAAACCAAAAAGATTTTATGCGATTGCGTATCGGAATTGGTCACCCCGGTCATAAAGATCAAGTGACAGGTTGGGTGCTAGGAAAACCATCCGCAGCTGACCAAGCACATATAAATGATGTGGTTGATGAAGCTGTTCGCTGTATGGAATTGCTTGCAAAAGATGGCGTGTTAAAAGCACAAAATAGATTACATACTTTTAAACCAGTCGCTTAGACTGGTTTAGTTTACTAAGAAGGTATTAAAAAATGGGTTTTAAATGTGGCATTGTCGGCCTACCAAACGTAGGTAAATCAACGCTTTTTAATGCATTAACACAAGCAGGCATTGAAGCTGCGAACTTCCCTTTTTGTACAATTGAGCCAAACACAGGTGTTGTTGCAGTGCCTGATGCACGCTTGAATCAACTTGCTGAAATTGTTAGCCCGCAAAAAATTCTTGCTACAACAATGGAATTTGTTGATATTGCAGGTCTTGTAAAGGGTGCGTCAAAAGGCGAAGGCCTAGGTAACCAGTTCCTAGCAAATATTCGTGAAACAGACGCCATTGGACATGTTGTTCGTTGTTTCGAAAACGACAATATCGTACACGTATCAGGTCAAATCGACCCGGCCGATGATATTGATGTTATCAATACAGAGCTTGTGCTTGCCGATATGGAAGCGGCGGACCGTGCAGTGCAACGCAATGCTAAAAAAGCCAAAGGTGGCGACAAAGACGCTAAATTTGAGCTTGTTGTGCTAGAAAAAGTACAGGCCCATTTAGAGACAGGTGAAACACTGCGCTCTTTAGAGCTCACCAAAGAAGAAAGTGCAGCTATTGCGTACATCAACTTCTTAACTATCAAACCAACCATGTACATCGCAAATGTAAATGATGATGGTTTTGAAAATAATCCATTCTTAGACCGTGTACGAGAAATTGCTGAAAAAGAAAATGCAGTTGTTGTGCCTGTATGCGCAGAAATCGAAGCTGAGTTGTCGGAACTTGAAGAAGAAGACAAAAAAGAGTTTATGGATGACTTAGGTTTAGAGGAACCAGGCCTGAATCGCGTTATTCGTGCAGGTTATGAACTCCTTAACTTACAGACCTATTTTACTGCTGGTGTAAAAGAAGTCCGAGCATGGACAATCCCTGTAGGGGCGACTGCGCCGCAAGCAGCAGGTAAAATTCACACTGATTTCGAAAAAGGCTTTATTCGTGCTCAAACAATTGGCTTTGATGACTATATTGAATTCAAAGGCGAAAGTGGTGCAAAAGATGCGGGTAAAATGCGCCAAGAAGGTAAAGACTACATTGTTAAAGATGGCGATGTAATGAACTTCTTATTTAACGTTTAAAATTAAACGTGAGTATTGAGGCTAAAAAGTCCGCGAAAGCGGACTTTTTTTATGTGATACAACTTACTTTGTTGTGATTATTTTGCGTTATTCGCTTTAGTCTCACGGCAGATAAAAATCTATTGCACTATAATTGGTCAGCTCTTTATGTTTTTTTATACACTTAGTGTAAAAAAGCTGCAATCAAACTGAAAAGTTCGTTTTTTTATAAAAAAGGTGTTGACGCAGATGGGGGTGATCAGCATAATACGCCCCACATCAGCGATGATGATTAAACAAAACGAAATGGCTACGTAGCTCAGCTGGTTAGAGCACATCACTCATAATGATGGGGTCCCCTGTTCAAATCAGGGCGTAGCCACCATGTTTTGAACGTTTGATAGAAACGTTAAAACTATCACTACCTAATTGGTATTTCTAAGCTACGTGAGTAGTGAAATTGACAGAAGCACTAGAAATAGGCGCTGAATTTGGATTCAATTTCACGATACGCAAAATATATGCGGGAGTGGCGGAATTGGTAGACGCGCTGGATTTAGGTTCCAGTATCTTCGGATGTGAGAGTTCAAGTCTCTCCTTCCGCACCATGTTTAGATTTATCAGTAATGTTGTTGGGATATCGCCAAGCGGTAAGGCAGCAGGTTTTGATCCTGCCATTCCCAGGTTCAAATCCTGGTATCCCAGCCATGCGGAAGTGGCGGAATTGGTAGACGCGCTGGATTTAGGTTCCAGTATCTTCGGATGTGAGAGTTCAAGTCTCTCCTTCCGCACCATGTT
>CANLRB010000024.1 GCA_947493455.1 uncultured Pseudoalteromonas sp.
ACCGCTTCAATTTTAAATTCTTCAGGATAACGTTTGCTGCTCATAAGCACCTCTCTTTTAGTCATTTTATCTAACTATTAGGTGTCTAGGAAACTAGTGGCGTATCAGGATGCAATGCTATCCTTAATTATGGAGAACGTTGCAATGAAACAAAGAAAACGTATTTACTACACACCTAAACAAAAAGCTTTAATATGGGGTCGCTAAAAAGCTAGGTTTTACCGCAATGTTCGCATGTCACTGGTTTAGAATTGTGTCTGTTATAGTTTAATATTACGTGTTCAAGCTCTTTTGAAGAGATACCCATTGATTCGGATAACTTTTCAATAGCAGCTTGCTCTTCTAAAGTAATGATACCGTCTTGGAGAGCTGTTGCTATTTCTCGCTCTAGTAATTGTCTTCTGGTTCTAAGTTCATCGCCAAACTTTGCAGCTAGCATTGCTGCTGGTAACGCCACTATGCCCACCCCTAATAACATAATAAATATAGATATAAACTTACCTAAGAAAGTTACTGGGGTCACATCACCATAGCCTACGGTTGTCATGGTAACGACTGACCACCAAATTGCACTTGGTATGCTGTCAAATACATCTGGTTGGGCGTCATGTTCAACGCCGTACATTACGCTAGCAGAAAGTATGACTAGAACGCACATTATAATTATGGCAGCACCAACACTAGGTAATTCTTTCTTCAATACATCCATAAATAAGCGGAGTCCTTTGAAGTAGTGAGTTAGTTTCAATAACCTAAGCATTCTAAGCATCCGCAGATATCTTAAATCTATGGCAAATATGAACGATAAATAAAAAGGAGCTATCGCTAGCAAGTCGATAAGTGATACTGGGCTTAATGAATATTTAATTCTTGATTTTATTGGTTCAGAGCGGTCATTTTGCGGAGATTCAACTGAAACCCAAATCCTCGCGAAATATTCTACCGTAAACACAATAACAGAAAAAATGTTAAATAAGAGAAACTCTTGGTGGTACATTTCTCCTATTGGTTTATAGGACTCAACAATAATGGCTCCTACGTTTAAAATGATAAGTATGACGATAAAGCCGCTAAATAATCGGCTAGTCTTTGAACCATCGAACCCGTGTTCGAGAATATCGTATACTTTCTTTCTTGTTGTTAGTGCCTTGCCCATTGATTAATTATTCCGCTTATTATTGAGTTAACCGTTAGTGCCTAATCCTTAAACTTTAGCCTGTTCTTCTTTGGAGAAGGTAAGATAGGCTCTTGTTACTGGAATAGCGATTTGCGAAATTAAAGCAGTTCCCCAAAGCAGATTACCCACTATTGCTGGTACGTATGGTAAAACCAACAGCGTTACCAAAGCTAAAACAACACCAAAAATTCGTACTTTTGCAGTAGCAAATCGATGTGCAATGCGTTCTTCGATATTGAATTGAATCCAAAGTAGACACAGTAAATATGAGGCAAGGCCGATACAACCAATGGCACCATATTTCAAAGGATAAGGGTCCCAAAATCCAACTTTTACTTCACCGGAAAGTGCGACACCGATCATCACAGCAGACAACATTAAGAATAGGTGAGCCAGCCACCAGTTAACCAGTGTCCATTTATCTTGATTTTTTGGCTTACCATTGCCAACAAAGTCAAAGTATATCCAGCATTGAATAAATACAGCTATTCCTCCAAACATGAAGTTAAATAAGACTTCAGGAGTAACTTTATATACACCTTTTTCGGATAGTGTGATCACGAGCTTAAAGAACCCCTCACCTACAACAATGAGTAGTAGTAGAGCGAATCTCTCAGACATATGCCCTAATCGAGGCAAAAATCGCTTGCACTCTAAAACGCCAATTTTTGGAAGCATATACAGAAGTTGGATTGAAACTATGGCAAGTGCAAATACCGCAAAATTGTATGGTGCAGGTAGAAAAGCGCTAATAGCAAATACGATAGCAAGAACAAAAAAGTTGCGGCTTACTGTACTGGAAAGCACAGTTGCTTCTATACCAAGCCTATTTGTTCTGTGATACAAATAGGCCGTGATCATTCTATTTGCTGCATAGGCAAGAGCAAAATACATCCAGCCCTTATCTAATACATGAGGAATAGACGCCGCCATAACCATTGCGGTGACAATTTGGCAGGACATGATAAGTCTATGTTTTACGTCTGTGCTGACATAGAGCGAGTTAAACACGCTAGAGTCTGCCCATGCAAACCACACAGCGATAAATAGTCCTGCAAAAGCTAGAAAGCCATCCACACTTAAGTGGTCACTTAAAAAGTTTCCAAGTAAGAAAATAATGACCACATGGATCAGATCATAAAATAACTCAACCCAATGCACATGGTCATGTGCATCTTCATGATCTAAGTGGTGCTTTGGCAATCGCCACATTGGATGATTTTCTAGTGACATACTATTTCTCCGGCTTTTCCCAAGCGTAAGGCTTCATTGCATCATCTACTTCTGTATGCGTTAATGCGTTTGTGAAGTTTGAAATTAATTTTGATGCCAATCCGGTTAATACTTCCAATGCTTGGCGCTTTGTATATCCAGCATTCAAAAAGTCATTTAACTTATCGTCACCAATATGGCCTCGGTTGTCTAATAAGGCTTTTGTGAAATCATGCAGCGCTTGAAGTTTTGCGTCTGGCAGCTTAGTGCCATTTCTTAAAGCTTCAATAACATCATCTGGCATTTTAGATGACTTCATCATCCATGTATGACCGGGAACGCAATAGTGGCAATTATTTTCAAAATTTGACGTCATAAAAACAACTTGTTGCTCAACCGGGCTAAAAGTTGTCTCTTTCATAAAACTTGTAAACGTTTGGTTGTATGCTTTATATGTTGCTGGAGCTTCGGCTAAAATCTTGTGGAGGTTTGGGATCATCCCAAAGCCAGCTAAAGATTGCTCCATCAATGGTTTCGATTCTTCTGGAGCCGTATCCGGCTCATAGTATGTAAACATAATTAATAGTCTCTTTTTAAATATTGATTGAGTACACGTTCAAAAGTTGCTAATTCTTGTGCACCTGAAAGGGCCTGTTCGCCATTAAAAATAAATAATGGTACGCCATGTATTCCTCTTTGATGCCAATGCTCTTCAACTAGCTTCACTTCTTCACTATATAAGTTGTTATCCAATACAGACTGCGCTTGCTGGGAGTTCAAGCCAACCTTTTCAACAATATGGATAAGTTCAGATTCTGTGAAAGTGCCTTTGTCGCTAAAAAAGTGCTCAAAAAGTGCTTCTGCTAATTGGTTTTGCAAGTTGCTTTCTTTGGCCCAGTGAAGCAGTTGATGACATTGATGTGTATTAAGCATTTTCATCTCATCAAAGTAGTTAAACCTGAAGCCAACTTTTTTGCCTTCTTCGGTCAACATAGCTCTTGCTCTGATACTACCCTCTAACGTAGTCCCGTACTTTTTCGATAAATGCTGTCTTAGGTTTTCACCTTCTTTGGGCATACTTGGGTTAAGCTCGAAGGGGTGCCAGACAATGTTAACCTCGAATTTAGTGTCAAAATTGGCTAATGCCTCTTTTAAGCGACCATAGCCAATTACACACCAAGGACAAACCACATCAGAAACGATATCAATGTTAATTTGCATTTTTGACATAGCTATTTCTTTTCAACAATGATCGCAGTGATTGTTGTGTCACCAACATTTTTAACTCTGTGCTCCCATTGGTCATGCCACATCACATAGCCATCAGGGATCTCTAAAGTCATGTCTTTTTCAGTTGTTGTTATCGTCGCCTTGCCACCTTTTTCAAAGTAAACAGTTTCAGCATTGTGTTTATGCCAATTATCCTGTTCACCCGGTTTGAGCGTCATCTTGAGTACGGTAACTACTTGGTTCTCAAGTAGAAGTTCATATTGATTTGGAGATGCGATGTGTGCAGATTCGACTCTTGTGTTTTCTGCAAACGCATTTCCAAACAATAGGGCTGATATAACAGCAGTCAAAACAACCTTTTTCATAGGAACTCCTATTTATGCATACCACGAATAGGGTAGTTGTTAGCTGGATTTCGTATCCAGTCTAAGCCACTAATTAATGACTGAAGTTCTGGTCTTACAAACGGGTTATTAGAAATATCCGCTACGTGCACTTTACCTTCACTATTAACCACAAATAGCCCCGGCTCAGCAAATGGATGATCAGTTTCTTCGGGTGATCTTGGATCGGATATATACACCCCAAGTTCTTCCATTTGCTCAACAGTAAGCCCATATGCGATAGGGAAAGAAACATCAAGTCTTTCCATATGACTTTCAAGTTGTTCTTTGCTGTCTCCTGAAACGGCGATCAAATCTACACCTGTTTGAGCAAGTAGATCTTTCACATTTTCTAATTGGTTTAGGTATCGTGTACAAAGAGGACAATGCTGCCCCCTGTAAACAACAACCATCTTCCAATCCAAACCATTTTCAGGAATAGAAAGCTTTTTAACATCGCCATTTAATAGCTTTGCTTCAATTACAGGGAAATCAGCTCCTGCGTGTAATTTAGTAGTATATTCAACGCTCATAACTTCTCCTTAAAAATGTTTGTTAATGTGAGCTTCAAAACGTTTGAAGTCGTTTTCAACATCTGCATTTTTCATCACGTCAAAGCATGCAAATGTTTCCATTGGCTTCATACCAAAAAACTTAAAGTTCATGTGCATAGGGAACAACAGGTCATCAATTGATTTTCCATTGAAGAATTCATTTTCATCATTGAACGCTTCTTCTGGAGCATTGAACGTCAAAGACATCATGTATTTTGTATTAGTAAGTGTGCCTCCCATACCATAATTTTTCTTAGGCGCGTCTTCTGTTCGGCCATCACCAACGCATAATGCGCCGCCCATACCCGCTGTATAGACTTCATCCATGTATTTTTTGAATGACCAAGTAACACCCATCCAATTTACCGGGGTTTGAAGAATAACGATATCGGCCCATTGATGATTCTCAAGTTCTCTCTCAACGTTAATATCTTCTGAGATTGTAACTACACGAGTTTTGTTGCCTTTTGCCTCTAGCATTGAAACTGCTTTTTCTACTAGCGTAGCGTTTAGTTTGCCTTCCGAAAAAGGGTAATATTGATGACCATTGATAATTAAAATATTGCTCATTTGTGTTTCTCCAAAAATAAAATTTATTTTGAATGGTTAATTGTGGTATATTCTAGATACCTTTTAACAACAATCAATTAGTATACTTTTAGTAACCTAGAATAAATAAGTGAGTAATTGTGAAAAGTTCAATAGAAACAGATAGTAAGGGAAGAAAAAAAGTTTATAACGCGTGTATGGAACCTTGTGCAATTGAAAAAGGCATGCGTTTAATCGGCGGAAAATGGAAAGGATCAATTATTTATCATTTAAAAGATGAGCCTGTCCGGTTTAATGATTTGACTCGAATGCTCGGCGGCGCAACAAAAAAAATGGTTGATCAGCGTCTCAAGGAACTTGAAGACGAAGGTATGGTAATTAGAAAAGTCATAAGCGATAGACCAATAGCAGTTACTTATGAACTGACTGATTTTGGAAAGTCAGCTTTACATATCTTGGAAGAGTTAAGAGTTTGGTCAGAATCTAATGATGTACAGATAAATTAAAGTAGCTTATTAACTAGCTCATCTTTTAAGGTACTCTCGTATTTTTTTAGCCAAGATTTAGCGGACTCAATGTCATTAAGAAACTTAAAGTTTAGGTTTTTACCTTGATAAAGCTCACGTATTTGTTGTTTAAATGCGTGTGGGCATGCTGATTTTGTTAAGTAGAATGCGATGTTGTTAAGTCCTGTCGCTATGCGTTGAGCTGTCGATGTTTTAAATGTTTCAATTACTTCAGGGATCATTAAGCTATCACCTTCAAGGACAGTGAATACAGAATATGATGGGCATTTATTGACTTTCAATAGCTTGTTAAAGTCATTATTGTAGTGTTCAAACGCCTCAAAATTCCAAGGCCCAAGGATTTTTACATAAAACACATTGTGTGAATATTCAATGTAAAATTCCCCGTGTTCATTCATAAGCTCTTAATCCAATATATAAAACTAGCTTCATGTTTAATCCTAATATATGAAGCTAGTTTTAACCAACTTTTACTAATTAGTGGGAAAAAGTAAGTCCGTCCTGATTATATATTTGATGCCCTCGTCAATTGGAGCTGAACTATGTAGACAGTGCAGGGGATGCATACCGTGAGGAAAACACAGTACACTTCCGGCAGGTGTTCTAACCTTTACAAGCTTAGCATCTTGAGCGCTTTTTGCAGGCAATGTTTTATCATATTTGTTTACCCAAAACTGAGTATCGCCTCCTGTAAACTCTTCTGAAAGTAAAATCAAAAAGGTCATTTGACTCCATCGGTCAGGGTAAGCATTGTGTATATTTTTGCCTTCTATAATTCTACTTCCCGGCCACGAACCATCGGTATGAGGCTTAAAGAAATCCCCTTTGTCATATTTGTAGAATCTAAATCGCGCATTAATTCCCAGCGGAGTTTGCCCATATATAACATCAATACCTTCTGAGAAAAGGTGTTTACACCTTTCCCACATAATTGTATCTGTAGTTTCATCAACTACCCACGTTAAACTATCGTTATGTCGGATATGGCGAGGTAGTGAGACTGCGGCATCCTTATTAAAACCTAATGTTTCTCCAATAGAGATGAGGGATTCACATTCCTCTTTGGAGAGTACATCGAGTATTTGAAATGCACCGGGTACTTCTTCTATTACTTTGATGGTCGGTTCAAGTGTAGATGCCTCATCTAAGTTCGCTGGGTTTTGTGTTTGACTTGCCCATAATGGAATGTCATTACTTTCAGCACCGGATTCTTTTTCGACAATGTAGAATGTATTATTTTTCATCAATTACTCCACAACCGTAACTTGTGCAAATAGTCTGTGTCCTTCTTGGCTTCCGTGAAATCCATATCCACTTTGTTTAGCGCCAACCCAAGGGCTGTCTCCGCTTCCACCGGGGCCTTTGTTTATTCCTATCATTCCCGCTTCTAGCTGACTTGCTACTGCTCTGGCATTTGCTTGTCCAAATACGACAGCTCCTAATCCGTAAATAGAGTTGTTAGCACGGGATATGGCTTCTTCAATACTTTCAAACTCAGAAATAGCGACAACTGGTCCAAATGTTTCATTTGATTCCATGAGCATATTTGCTTCGATTCCCGTAACAACGGTTGGTTCGTAATATCGACCATCTAAAATCTGCCCACCCAATAGCAAACTAGCACCTTTAGAAAGGGCATCTTTTACGTGCGAATCAATCTTACTGAGTTGTTTTTCATTGATTATTGGCCCCAAATGAGTGTTTTCGTCGTGCCAAGGTCCTACTTTGTATCGAGAAGCGATAGCTTTTACTTTTACTATGAATTCTGGAGCAACATTTGATTGGACATAAATTCGCTCAGTAGATGTACACATTTGGCCTGAATTTTCAAAGCTACTGGCTACTGCAAACTGTGCTGCGGCATCTAGGTTGGCATCATCAAGCACTATCATTGGGTCATTACCACCTAGTTCCATTACCAGCCTTTTTAGGTTCTTTGAAGCCGATGTCATAATCTTTTTACCCACGTCTAAAGACCCAGTAAAAGCAACTAGATCTATGTCTGGGCTATCGACGATGGTGCTACCAACTTGACCATCTCCATGTAGAATATTTAATACATTATCTGGTAGTGCTGAGTTGAGTAATGCAACGAACTTATCAGCGATTAATGGCGTTTCTTCTGACGGTTTAAATACGACTGTGTTTCCTGCTATAAGGGCAGGAGTGATAAGATTTACAGCCATAGCTAAGGGATAGTTCCAAGGTGATATCACAGCACATACACCAAGGGATCTGAACTCAATACTACTATTAGGTTGAGGAGAAAGTGCATTACCTGCCTCTTTTGCATAATGTGCACCTGAAAAAATTGAACCGCGCACTTCACTTAGCCCTCGGTTGTGCTTTTTGCCCATCTCTTTACACAATAAAACGGCAAGCTCTTCTTGATGAGGTATAAGGGACTTAAAAGCCTTCTCGACTATTTTTACACGCTCTTGTAATGGGATACTCTTCCATTGCTTGTGAGCTAATTTTGCTTTTTCTATTACTCTCTGGGTATTTTCGTTAGAAGAACATTCTAACTCACCAAGAAGTTCCCCATTGCTAGGGTCGTAAGATTTTAATTTCATGCAATACTCCAATAATCACGCACCACTGCCGAGGTACAACAAAAATGATAAAAAAGATTACCTTCTTGGTGATACAATTAAAAACAGATATTTTATGTATGAGAAACAAGTATGGCTGGTATCAATGGTTTGGACATAAAGCAGTTAAGAGTGTTGCATTACCTTTTGATTGAAAAGAATGCTTCAAGGGTAGCTTCTAGATTAGGACTAACTCAGCAAGCTGTCAGTGAGCAACTCAAAAAGCTCAGACTGTCTTTTCGAGATCCACTATTTAATAGAAAAAGTAACGGTTTGGTGCCTACAGCCCATGCGCTATCTCTGCAACAGGAAGTAGCAGAAATAATAACGCGTCTAGAAAATATCACAAAACCTAAGGTTTTTGAGCCTAGTAGCGCAAGTGGTGTTTTTAGGATATGTGCTTCTGATTATGCACAGGCAGTGGTATTACCAAGTCTGATTCAAACAATTAGAGAACAAGCGCCAAACCTTAAGATAATTGTACAAGACTTCGAGATTGATAACTTAAGCATTTTAATGGATAACGGCGAGTTCGATATTGTTATTTCTTTTCCAAAGTTTGTACCTTCAAAGTATCCAACCATGACTCTTTTCGTCGAAACTCACACCTGTGTAATCGCTGAAAATCATGAAAGAGCTAATGAAAAATGGTCTGTTGAGCAAATTGCACAACATCCGCAACTGGTCATTTCGCCTAAAAGAGCAAACCTTGTGGGCTCCGCAGATGCATACTTTGAAGAACGCGGTTTGAAAAGAAATATAGTCATGAGTGTTCCTTTTTTTTCGGCTGCTGCACAATGCATTGTTTCTACCGACATAATTGCCTTCCTACCTACTAAATTGTTGCCAATCAATTGTCTTAAGGAGCTAGATTGCGATCTTGAACTTCCTTCGTTTGAAGTCATAGTTGCGTGGCACAAAAGGATGACCGCAGATCCTCTTCACAATTGGATTCGACAGATTATCAGTAGACAACGTGTCTACACTTAATGCTCCTTTACAGCTAAAAATTAAAATAAAAATGTACAACAAAAAAATAAAGACTCTAGCTCGTTTCTGTCCATCTCTGAGTTAGCCTCAACGCTTTATTTATAGTAAGTCGACACCTCGTTTTAGGGGAAATAAAGGTTCAAAGCTATTCAATCGCTTTACAATAACTCGCTTGCTCAGCTTATAAAATCTCAACCTGCCGCTAATTCTCATTTTAAGTGGCAGTCACCACGTTTTTAAAAGTGAATATGCTTTTTATAGCAAAAAAGATCTGGTATGACCAGTTGCTTATTTTATTAATTTACATATATTCAGTTTTACAATTGACTCAGTCGCTCAATTAATTGGTCAGCTTTTATGTAGCCTGGGATCGCCTCGCCATTACTGAGTAATATGGTTGGCGTGTGTGCAAAACCAAATTGCTGCGCCAGTTTTTGTTGTATTGGTAAGTTGCCATCGCACAGTCGGTTTTCGCTATCACTAAACGACCCCGTATGCATGGCTTGATTCATTGCTGATTGTGGGTTGCTTGCACATAAAACTTGGGCGGTCTTAGTATAGGCTTTGCTGCCAGACTTGCCACGCGGTACCATAACGTAATCAACCGTGATGCCATTTGCGTTGAGCGTATTAATTTGTCGGTGTAATCGCCGGCAAAATGGACAATCAATATCTGTGAACACAGTTATCACATGTTGTTGATTTTTTGCTTGATAGGATAGCAACGCACTTCGTGGAATTTGCTGAATTAAAGACTTTCTTAACTTTTGTTGTGCTATTTCGCTGATATCAACCTTTTGAATTGTATCTATGACTTTACCAAGCATGAGATAGCGTCCGTCGGCTGATGAGAAAAAGGTTTGCCCTTGGCTTTGTACTAAATAAAGTTGTTGGTCAAATTTTTCGACCGAAAACGGTGTTTCTGGACCAAATAGCTCGGTGAGTTTGCGTTCGATTTGAGATTGTGATTGTTCTCTATTTTTATCGTTTTCTAACGCGGCTTTGGCTTGTATTTCAAAAGATAAAAATAACGAGAGTAACGTAACGATACTGCATAATGGAAAAATATTCTGATGATTGGATTTCATAAACATGCCCTAAAAGTAACAAAGGTTTGGTTATAACCTTGTCTGTCAAATAGGGCATTTAAAACTTTCTAAAATAAATTATAAAAATCTATAAGTTTATATTTTTCAGTACGTTATATTTTTCAATTAAGCGATGCTTTGTCGCTTGTTTCGGGAGATATCTAGCTCAATTAAACTATCGCATTCTACTTTCGAAGTCGCCGGTGTCGAGAGTTGTTGGCATAATTCAGTGTTTTCTTTTAACTGACTGAGTTTTTTGTTTGCATTTAAAGCAATCCCAATTGAGTTATTGCTTACAGCATCATTATTTTGTATATCGCTTTGGTGTGTTAAACGGTTATTGTTTTTCGTTTTAAAAAGGTTTGCAATACGCTTATCAAGTACTTGTGCACTGCAAATTGCTTGCGAGCGCTCTAAATTTTTTTGACCTTGTTGCGCAAAATCGATTGCATGATCTAGTTGATTGTTTTGAAAGGCAACTCGACTCATTAAATCAAGCGCTTGCGCATGATAATAAGGGCTTATCGTTGACGCCTCGGCAACTTGTTGTGCAATTTCTGTTGCGATATAAGGATTTTGTAATTGCAGGTTTACTTCAGCAAGTAGCAGCCTAGCGTCGATTGAATCAGGATTCTCTCTAAGGCTAAATTGCAACCATTTTTCGGCCTCAACATAATGTGCTTTGTTAAATGCCAATATCGCATTTGCGTAGCTGCCTTGAGCGGGCATAAGTGCATTATTTGGTATATCTTGTGAGTATGGCTTAAATAGCGCAACTAACCCCATTGCGACGACCAATAAACTTGCAGCAGCACTATAAACTATTTTTTTTGGTGCTTTTTGCATTATTGTAACCTTTGCCTGCCAAATATAGCCTTTGTTCGGTTGTGTGCGAATGAGCGCCGCACTGGGTGCTAGTTTTCGAAGTTCGCTCACAACTTGAAAAACCCGATAATCTTGTACTTGTTCACTTTGCCAAAGTGCTAAATACAAGGCGTTTTTAGAGACAAGTTGATTGGGGTGTTGTAGAAAATAATGCAGGGCATTTGCTGTTTTAGGTCTAAGTTGTACAGCCGTGTTTGATCGTTTTAGCTGATAGGATTGGTCACAAAAAGTGAAGTCTAAAAATTGGTAAATCGCCATGGGTTGTCCTTAATGTTTTATCAGCTTTGGCGGCTCTCTACTAAACTTAACATCTTGCGGTTTACTTGACTACTTATCAAGCACAGTTTGCGCTATCTCAATCTTGGTGTGACTACCACCTCTGTCGTATGCAAATTGTACAAAACTTATGTTACTGTTCGCGCCGCAGGTTAAACCTATTTTAAGGACAAACAACAAATGATATCCAAACCGCTTCTTTTTTTCGCTTTGTTACTCGTATCTTCAACTTCAGCCATGGCGGCGACAGGCACGTCATCATTGTCGCTTGATTTAACATCAAGCACCATTGGATTTGTTTGTTTAACAATTTTTGTACTTGCTTATGTGCTCGTTATGCTTGAAGAAAAGTTACACATGCGAAAGTCCAAACCCGTGCTGGTGGCGGCTGGGTTAATTTGGATACTCATAGGTAGCTTTTATGTCTCAAATGGCATGCCCGATGTGACGGCGAATGCGTTTCGTCATAACTTACTCGAATTTGCTGAATTGATGCTTTTTCTATTAGTAGCAATGACCTATATCAATGCACTTGAAGAGCGTAATGTGTTTGACGCATTGCGGGTTTGGATGGTGCAAAAAGGGTTTAGTTATCCCGCCCTTTTTTGGATTACCGGCTGGCTTGCATTTTTTATTTCGCCGATTGCAGATAACTTAACAACTGCGCTGCTTATGTGCGCTGTGGTTATGAAAGTGGCGCAAGGCGATAAAACATTTATCAATCTAAGCTGTATTAATATCGTTGTTGCGGCGAATGCGGGCGGGGCGTTTAGTCCTTTTGGCGACATTACGACACTGATGGTATGGCAAGCAGGAAAAATCGAATTTGTTGGCTTTTTTGCACTCTTTATTCCAGCCGTTGTTAACTATCTTGTACCAGCAACGATTATGAGCTTTTTTATTGAGCGAAAACGACCGAATACGGCACGTGAAGAAGTTGAGTTGAAGCGCGGTGCGATCCGTATTTTGTGCTTGTTTTTACTTACCGTGACAACGGCTGTGTTATGTCATAGCTTGCTTCATTTACCGCCTGTACTTGGTATGATGATGGGGTTAGGTTACCTGCAATTTTTTGGTTACTTTTTAAGAATGACGTTACCAGGCTCACTGTCGCGTAAAATCGCGGTAGCTGAACAAAATGGTGATGAACGACGCTTAAAGTCGCTCGGTAGCGTGGTTCCTTTTGATGTGTTTGCACGCATATCACGAGCAGAGTGGGACACTTTACTGTTTTTCTATGGCATTGTGGTTTGTGTTGGCGGACTTGGCTTTTTAGGTTATTTAAGCTTAATGTCAGAAGTCCTATATGGTGGATGGTCAGCGACCTCTGCTAATATATTTTTAGGCGTTATTTCTGCCGTTATCGATAATATTCCCGTGATGTTTGCCGTGCTTGCGATGTCACCTGAGCTGTCACATGGACAGTGGTTACTCATTACGCTCACCGCGGGCGTTGGTGGTAGTTTACTTTCAATTGGTTCGGCCGCGGGCGTCGCGTTGATGGGACAAGCGCGCGGCTATTACACTTTCTTTGGTCATTTAAAATGGGCACCGGTGATTGCGCTTGGTTATGCGGCCAGTATCGCTGTGCATTTGTGGCTGAACGCTGAAATGTTTTAAACGCGCCAAAATCATACATGTTTGCACTAAAAAAGTGCAAACATCACCTGCACATAAATATTTTTACTTTTTAATTATTGATATTAAACACTTTTTAATCTTGGCGCTGGACTTGCTCACTTTTTGTTATTGAAACCTAATATTGAGAAACACTATGAGTTGTGTTGAAGCTAATTTTGATGGCTTAGTTGGTCCTACCCATAACTACGCTGGGTTATCGCAAGGGAATGTAGCTTCTGTCGCCAATGCAAAAAACACCTCGAATCCGCGTCAAGCTGCTTTGCAAGGTTTAGCTAAAATGAAAGCACTGCATGATTTAGGCTGTACGCAAGGTGTTTTGGCCCCACAAGAGCGTCCTGATATAACAACATTGCGGCGACTCGGCTTTAAGGGAACAGATGCGAGTGTACTCGAAGCTGTCTACAAAACGTCGCCAGTTTTGCTTGCGTCTTGCTGCTCGGCATCAAGTATGTGGACTGCAAATGCGGCGACTGTGTCACCCTCTGCAGATACACAAAATCACAAAGTGCATTTTACTCCAGCTAATTTGGCGAACAAATTTCATCGTTCTCTCGAGCCCAACGCAACAGGTCGAATATTACAGGCAACATTTAACGATGAACGCTATTTTGAGCATCATCAACATCTTAATACAACAGACTATTTTGGTGATGAGGGAGCTGCAAACCACACACGATTATGTGAGCGTTATAGTCAAACTGGCGTCGAGATTTTTACTTATGGTCGTAGTGCGTTTAATCTAGCAGTCCCTGCACCGGTTAAATTTCCAGCTCGCCAAACATTAGAAGCAAGCCAAGCAATTGCGCGTTTACATGGGTTAGCACGAGAGAACACCGTATTTGTGCAGCAAAATCCAGATGTGATTGAACAGGGTGTTTTTCACAATGATGTGATTGCAGTCGGTAATCAAAATGTATTTTTATATCATGAATATGCTTATCTAAATTGCGAACAATTTAAGGATGAAGTACACCGTAAATATGGCGACAGGTCATTATTTTTAATTGAAGTGAAAAATGAACAAGTATCGATTTCAGATGCTGTAAATAGCTATTTATTTAATACGCAAATTATTACCGTGGGCGACAATAACATGGCGATTATTGCCCCTGAACATTGCAGGAAAAATAGTACCGTTTATGACTATTTACAAACTTTAGTCGCTGCGAACAACCCGGTCAATCAAATTCACTTTTTTGATGTCAACGAAAGCATGAAAAACGGTGGTGGGCCTGCATGTTTGCGCTTACGTGTACCATTAACTCAGCAAGAACTAGGCGCAGTCAACTCTAACTGTTTACTCGACGAATCCTTATACGCTCGCCTTAAAAGCTGGATAACTAAACATTATCGAGACCGTTTGACACTGCAAGATTTACGCGATCCCCAATTGTTAAATGAATCACGCAGCGCGCTCGATGAATTATCTCGTATTTTGTCGCTAGGCAATGTCTATCAATTTCAACAGTGAGTTATTTGTTTAACAACTGATTTGTAGCAGAACGCATATGCGTTCTTTTTAGATAATTATATACAGCTTGAACGGGAACGTTAGATTATGTAGTAAGTATCGGTTTAAACTGGTCGCTCAATGCAGAAATATTTTAAATTCCGTACTTATTTTTACTGCTTTTCGCATTGAGCGTGTTTTTATATCGAGACTAGTTTGTTGGTGGTAGGCTATCTAGATTTATGATCCAATCACGTAATGTTGTTAGTAACTTATTGGACAGGGTGATTTCAATCGTCTGATAAAGTGACATTTTTCCCGATTTTGTCGGCTGAAATAAGTGATTATGATCGGCCAGATTGATAACTTTCGAATGTTTACTATTAGAGAGACTTTCTCTCATTAAATCAATATGATGCTGCGAACTAATTTGTACATCATGCTCGGCATAAATAGCGAGTACTGGTTTGGTGATTTGCTTTAATTCTTGCACAGGTTGATGCTTTAAAAATGTGTGGTACCAATCGCTTGTTAACCTAGATAATCTGCCTTCTGGTAATGAACCGCCGCCAAGTCGCTTTAGTTCTTTTTTCGCATTCAATGGTAGAGAAAGCCAATTGGCCTGATAGGTTTCAATTAATTTTTGTTTAAGTACTTTCTTAGGTAAGTTTACTGCGTTTAAAATCGTTTGATTAAGGGATGCCGTAATAGTAGCGCCTGCATTCGCAGTTGATGGTGTTACACCATTTGACAATAGAATTTGTATCATTTGGTTTTCTGAAACAAACCGACCCGATTGGCTTGGTGCGGCAAGCAAAATTGAAAAGTCTACGAGACTGTTTTTGTTTGCTACAATCGGGGCGATAAGTCCACCTTCACTGTGACCAATGACACCAAGCCTCAAGTTTTTAAGTGCCGGCCGAGAGGATAAAAAGTCAATTGCTGCACTTGCATCTTCTGCAAAATCGTAGCTAGTTGCTGCTGAAAAGTTACCTTGTGACTGGTTTGTGCCGCGATCATCAAAGCGTAAAACTGCAATATTGTGTCGAGTAAGGTAGTCGGCTAATACCAAAAAGGGACGATGTCCCATATAAAGTTGATCGCGGTTTTGTGGGCCTGAACCTGAAATAAGAACAACCGCGGCTATCGGCTTGTCGGGCATAGTTAAAGTGCCCGCAAGCAATATATCGTCTTTTATATTTTTAAATACTACCTCTTCAGTAAAGTACGGCAGAGGTAGTGTAGGATCTTGCGGCCTATTCAGTTTTTTTTTAACAGTCTTAAGTTCTTGCAGACCTTTAACCATTTTTAATGGGAATGACTGGCCACTTTGATTCCATGTGCCGTCTAAGGTATTTCCAATTCGCGTCGATTGATATAAAGCGCCGGCAACCGCAATGTCAAATATCACTTCATTGTCTTTTATCGTAAGTGATTTTATCGGTATATCTTTTGCGCCTTGTAAAGGACTATCCATTGTGGCAAGCAATCCAGTTTTACTATCTTTTACATTAAATATAATTGGAACGGTTTGTTGCCCAATTTGGATTTGACCTTGCCAACGACCTATCATTGACTCTGAACTTGCCAAAACGTCACTACAAAAAAGAATGAATATTATTAATGTCGTAATTAAATACTTTTTCATAATCATCTCCAATTAGTTATTTGCGAGGAAACTGTTTTTTGCACGGGGTGTGCTTTTGTAAACGGATAAAAATTGCTGCGCAACCAATGATTAGGCCAAAATTTCTGGCCTGTTCATCGGCGTCTTTTAAAAGCCACGCTAACGTTAGAAAGCAACAAGCAAGCATAATATCGCCAATAATACGACAGTTGAATTTTGTTATTAATAGATTCATAAAATCTCCAGTTAAGTAATGTACTACATGTGCTATTAATACAATAGATCGGTGTGTACTAGTACGTCAAGTAGTACATTGCTAAAAATACTGCTAGAATAAACTTACTTGACTTAAATATTGAAACTAGTGATGTTTATAGAATTAGATAACGGTGTTGATACACCTATATATCAACAAATTGTTGAGCAAATTAAACTTGCGGTGGAGTGTGGTGAGCTTGAGCCTGGTCAGCAGATCCCATCAATTCGCCAAATTGCGCATGATGCAGATGTTAATCCAAATACAGTTGCAAAAGCGTATAAAATATTAGAACGAGATCAAGTTATTGAATCAAAAGGGTATCGGGGATCTTTTATCAAGCCTAAAGCATCTCAATTCTTACACCAAAACATGCATTCTAAAGTGGAAAAAGAATTGCTTGCCGCGATTGGTAAATTACGTCAAATTGGCGCAATTGATTCGGAAATACGAAACTCTTTTAATGCCATAATGAAAAAAAATTCGGAGTAACCAGTGTTTAGTAAAGAAGTCTTTTTATTACTAATAATTGGTCTGCAATTAGTTTCGATTTCGTTTGTTGCTCCTGCAATATGGGTAATAAACCAATACAAAATGTACCACCGTTATCCGCCAAAATATTATCCGCTTTATTATGTATTTACAGCTCAACAAGATAAATTGATTGCGATTATACGGGTTGCGTTAGACTTAATAGTCGCGATGCTATGTGTTTTTGTAGTTGTGCCTAATATGCTCTTTGTCGAGCAAGCCAATTATATGACGTTTTGGGCAACGCTTACATTTATACAATTATTACCCTCAGCTTACACTGTTTTTACGCTAACTGCTTCGGGGCGTCGTAGAAAAATACAAAATAAGCCAATAAAAATTAAAGTTAGTTTTAAAAGCCGCAGCGTTCTTGATTATTTGCCTATTCATTATGTCGGTTTGTTGTTGATTTCAGTTGGCTTAAGTAGTTATCTGATACTATCTAACGAGCTTTATTCGCTTTATAAGAAAGTGGCATTGATAGTGTTATTTGGGTTTACGTTAGGCGCATTGATCATCTCAATTCAAAGAACGATATTTGGAAAACTGTTTGATAAACAGCTCAATGAACAAGATCGACAGATGAAGCGTGTACAAGATGTTCAACGCAGTATGGTCGGAATTGGACTTACGTCATTGGTATTTGCTTATTTTAGTGTTAGCTCTCAGCCTCAAGGAACGTCGAGTATACTTTCTATCATTCCATTAAGCCTATTTATTCAAATACTTATTCTAACCCGAATTAAACGTTGGCATGCACAGGATATGTCGGTTTACAGGAGAAATTAAGCTGTAAATTCAACTTATTTTTAAAAAACTCTTTAACTCTGTCGTTTTCGGTTTGGGTAGCGCTTTTAGTTTATGCTAGCGGCCATAAGGCCGGAGTCTATGAAGCGCTTGAAAAAAAAGTGCAAAGCATCCAAAAGTCCCGACAAAAAAGTTTACAATGAACAAAATATTTGAATGCTGTTGTGGATATTTACTTTGGGTCGAGTTATCCCCAGAAATCGTGTGTAAGTCTGTTTAAAAGTCTTAATTTAAATGCGAGATCATGTAGCTATGGATGTACATGATCTTGTCATATTTAGTTATGAGGCAGCATAAAATGCTTAATAGGTTGGTTAATTCGTGTTGTCGCTTAATTAGCCTTATCGACCGCGTAAAATTTTGTAGAGTTAAAGTTTATTGTGATGATATTTGCAATGGTAAGCTCGAAGCTCAGGTTGCACTATACGTCCCAAACTTTCTGTTGCAAGATTAACAGATATGAGTGCTATTAAATGTGATGATTGTTATTGCTAATTTCACAATAATTTGGTTTTTTTTATACTTTCTTTTATTTTATCTATAAAAACCAATTGTTTACACTTGTTAACAAAGGGCTTTATTTAACATCTTTTAGTTTTTTACTTTATTTATCTTGAATATTTTATTTGAAAATTTCATTTTATACGTGCTTTGTGCATAATTTATTTTGTTTGTTTGTTTCTGGTGTAATCAGAATGTTAATATCGTGAAACAAAAAGGTTGATTAGGTTGTTTTTTGAGCTATTTTTTCAAGCGGTACTAAAACCAAAACAACAAGGAAAAATCATGTTTAAATTATCTAAAACAATGTTACTTCTTGCTGGTGTATTTGCAGCGCAGTCTAGTTATGCAAATAGTGAAAAGTTAATTCAAGTTAATAACAATAATGTTGTACCAAATAAATACATTGTTGTTTTTAAATCCAATCAAAGTCTTCTCTCAACAAGCAGTGTTGCAGAAATGGCACAACAAAATGCCGAAATGATGTCGGGTAAATATGGAATTAAAGCGACCAAACTATTCGGTAATACGCTCAATGGTGGTTTGTTTACGTTAACAAAAGGCCAGCTAAAAGAACTATTACAAGATGACCAAGTTCAATTTATAGAACAAGAACAAATATTTACTGTTGATCCGCAAGTATCTACAAATGCGAATCAAGGGAATGCGATTTGGGGTCTTGACCGTATTGACCAGCGTGCATTACCACTCGATAGCAATTATCAATATAACTTCGATGGAACCGGTGTCACTGCGTATGTAATTGATACTGGTGTACGCAATTCTCACAATGAGTTTGGCAATCGTGCAACAAGTGGTTGGGATTTTGTTGACAATGATTCTGATGCGTCAGACTGTAATGGTCACGGTACGCATGTTGCGGGCACTATCGGTGGGCAATCATATGGTGTTGCGAAAAACGTTAATATTGTTGGTGTTCGTGTTCTCGGCTGTAATGGTTCGGGTAGCACCTCAGGCGTAATCGGTGGTATCGACTGGGTTAAAAATAATGCCAGCGGTCCGTCGGTTGCGAATATGAGTTTAGGTGGCGGCGCATCATCTGCCATTGACCAAGCGGTTGAAGCCGCTGTAGCATCGGGCGTGAGTTTTGTTGTTGCTGCAGGCAATGATAACAGCAATGCATGTAACTACTCTCCAGCAAGAGCTGGCACTGCAATTACTGTTGGCTCAACCACGTCAAGTGACAGTCGTTCAAGCTTTTCAAACTATGGCAACTGTTTAGACATTTATGCGCCGGGTTCAAGCATTAAATCGGCTTGGTATAACTCAAACTCTGCGACCAATACAATAAGTGGTACATCGATGGCAGCGCCTCATGTAGCGGGTGTTGTCGCACTTTATCTCGATGAAAATGGTAGTTTAACACCGTCTCAAATAGACTCTAAGCTCGCATCGGGGTCAACAAAAAATGTTGTGTCGGACGCAAAGTCTGGTTCGCCAAATGAGTTGCTTTATGCTCTTGATGGCTCAACCGGACCGGATCCTGATCCAGACCCAGATCCAAGTGGTGAGCTAACCAATGACCAAGCGGTTGCGGTATCAGGCGCTACTGGTAGTGAAACGAACTTCTTTATTGATGTACCAGCTGGGCAGTCAAACCTATCGTTTACGCTATCGGGTGGCTCAGGTGATGCGGATCTCTATGTTAAACAAGGTTCAGCGCCAACTACGGGTAGTTATGATTGTCGTCCATATCGCAGCGGTAATAACGAAAACTGTGATTATGCAACGCCTGCCGCGGGTAAGTACTATGTTATGATCCAAGGCTACTCTGCGTATTCAGGCGCTAGCCTTGTTGCATCATACAGTGCAGATGCAGGTTGTACCGATTGTTTGGATAATGGTGTGCCAGTATCGAGCATCGCGGGTGCAACAGGCAGCCAAACTTTCTATAAGATCGAAGTACCTGCGAATACAACATTAACTGTGACAACGGCAAACGGTAGTGGCGACGTTGATTTGTATGTTAAGAAAGGTGCGCAGCCAACAACTGGGGATTACGATTGTCGTCCTTATCGTTGGGGCAACAATGAAACCTGTAGCTTAAATTCAGGTACATCGGGCGGTACATACCACATCATGCTAAATGGCTATTCGGCGTTTTCAGGTGTAACTTTGACCGCGAGTTACTAATTGATTTCTCAAATCAAAGTCGGCACCTGAGCCTAATGCTGATCTGTTAAGAAATAAACAGATCAGTTGACCGCTCTTTAAAAGGGTTCAGAATCCGATATTAGGAAACTAATATCGGATTTTTTTATGTCCCTTTCTAATCATTTTGACGATTTATCTTCTTTTTTAGATGATGTTCACACATCGGATAAACTAAAGAGCGTTCTTGACGAGGATATACTTGGACAAGCTTTCACACATGCCGGTGTTGCCACAGTGCGTCGAAGAAGGTTACCACTAGATGCAATAATGTGGTTAGTTATTGGCATGAGCTTATTTCGTAACGAAACAGTTTGGGGTATAGCAAGTCGATTAGATACTACTTTACTAGGGAAGAGTAAACTGGTTGCGCCCAGTGCCTTAGTTCAAGGTCGTCAACGGTTAAGGTGTTGATGCTGTGCAGCATTCATTTCAGTTGCTCGCTCAAAGGACATTCTACAAAAACGCTTTTGAACAATGGGGTGGATTGAATTTATTAGCTGTAGACGGAGTGAGTTTTAAAACGCAAGATAACGAATAAAATAGCGAAGCGTTTGGAAGTGATAGTAACCAATTTGGTAAGGGTAGTTATCTGTAATAGTCATCTGGCGAGCCGCTTGATTCAATCATTAGCTCACAGCAAGAAGGCGAAGCAGTCGTTTCGATTACTGGCTCTGCTCCATTAATGCAATTAGCAAAAATGACACTATTGCAACGTATCGATGTGTTCGTTGAAGACCCTGTGGTAATGAATTACGTTATTAAAAATAACCATGAATTTAATCAAATAAAAGCGAAACACTGTTTTGCAAAAATCCCGTTTTACACCGCTATTTCACCAAACAATCTTTTAAAAAGTAAATGGGTTAAATTTATTGATGAGGTTTTACGAGAACCACGAACCCAACAACTCTATTTGCAGGATAAAGAGTTGTATCAGTAGCCGCTTAATCATTATTTAGGTGAAAAAGCGCGTTACGTAATTTGCGAGATTATGTTTAGTTAACAGCGAGCGTTGACTATTTATTAGTTGCACTTTTTGTACAACTGGTAATAATGAGGTTAGTTTTAACTCAATAGTAGAATAATTATTAATCGTATAATTTGTTTTTTAATCACTTTTTCGTTTACTTCCTTCGCACACAGCGATGATTATTCAGTGGGCTGGGAGCTTTGGTACCCGTATCAATATCACAATAAGAAAAGTGAATTAGTGGGCATTGATATCAATGCCTTTAATGCGATTATGCGTGGGGCTAAACTTAATTATCATATCGCTGAAATTCCCTGGAAGACCCATTTACATTTAATTAAAATTGGCAAAGTGGATATTGCAATGGGGGCATCAAAAACAAAAGAACGCGAGCAGTATGCTTTTTTCACAAAACCTTATCGCACTGAAACAGTTAATTTGGTGGTTAAAAAAGGGGACGTCAGCCGAATTAAGCTAACAAAATTAGCCGACCTTATCGGAAGCCCTTATTTTATTGGCGTAGAAAGCGGATACTTTTACGGTGACGCCTATGCTAGCTTAATCTCAAACCCAAAGTTTAGTGCCAACATTAGCGAGGCGATTGATCTTGAAGAAAATGTATCTATGCTGATTGACGGTCATCTCGATGGACTGCTGGTTGACCCCAATACCATGCTGACTTTCGTTAAAAAATATCAACTTGAAAATCAGTTTGAAATTCATCCGCTTGAAATATACAGCGCAAATATCCATATTATGCTCAGTAAAAAAACAATGAGTCCGGCAATTGTAGAGAGGATTAATGCGTCAATTGACTCCCTTTCCAACGAACTAACATTATTGAATTCGCGCAAACCAACACTTTAAACAATTCTGTATTGATAATTCGTTAACTATTTGAAACGACCATTTTTATATGCGGTAGTCACTATATCGATAAGTTTATCTTTTTCAATATTGAGTTTGTTTTGTTCACTAAAGCCAAAAAATGTTTCTTTATTTCTTAATTCCGCAAGTGACATTGGAGAAACTTTTAAATTTGCTGCATTTATTTCAGTAGACATGGTATCTAACACAACAGGGCTCACCATAAAAAAGTCAATGCGCTCTTTTAGGAGTAATGAAAAGCCAATACGGTTGTTTTGTATTGTAATTTTATTGAGTGAATCATCGTTATCAAATCGCGGAAAGTAAGTGCTTCCTCGCGCTACACCAATTATTTTTCCTTTAAAGTCGTCGTAATTTCGAATGGTAATATCTTTTTTTGAAATCACTTTCAGTGCATCTGCTGATTTGAATGGCGCATAAAAAGCAAACGCACTGCGCTCAGGTGTTGGGTTGAGCCCAGCAATCACATCAACTTCGCCTTTTTTTAATAGGGCGACGCAGCGCGCAAAATTAGGCGATTGCACAAATTTAATTTCTCGTTCTAATACATCACTGAGTTTATGCAAGGCAGAAATGTGAATACCATATGGGACCGGCCCAACATATTGATACGGTGGGTGGTCATCGATACAGGCAACAAGTTGATGCATGTGCGAAAAAGCAGATTGTGTCCACATTAATAGTAAAAACAACACGCTTACTCGGATCATCACACCAACCTAAATTTTATCTGTAAAACATAAAGTGTAACGCATTTTGGCTAAAATTCGTATTTTTGCGTTTAATGGCAAGGGCTAATTTTAGTGTTTGTGCATAATTTGCACTGCTATGCGCTATCGCAGAGCCTCATATTTACGACGCGAGTGCTTACCCCAAATAGTGTTGTCATAGCTGTTATGGGTATAAACTTTGTCAGCATGCATATTCAATATGTAACTCCAAGATATCTAATTAATCTGAAAAACATTGAATGAGCGTTTGATACAATTGCGACGTGTCGGGGCGTTGATTTGTATGCTCAAATAAACAGGTATGCACATTGGCAAGCACTTGTTCGTGCTGCTGGTGAAGTTGATAACATAAGTTGACCGGTGCTATCAGCTCATCCATCGATGCATTAATAAGAATGCATGCCTGTGCCAATACGACTTTACCGCCTCCTTTTTTAAGTACTACACGTTGCGCTGTGCCGACAATTTTTTGTTTATTGATATTGAGGTTGTAATCACCATCACAGTAACTACCGGGTGTTGCATGCGCATCGACTTTAATACCAAAATGAGCGAAAAACAGTGACAGCTTGTCACAGAACGAGCGATATGCATCGGGAATCGAGTAATCTTGGTTGGCGTCTATCGTATACATATAGGAGATATTGATAACACCTTGACGCTGCGGTACCGGAGCTCCACCGGTTTTTCGGGCATAAAGTTGCCAGCCATAATGTGCGAGCTGTGCTTTTAATTCATCTGACTGTTGCCATTTATTACCAGAAGGCAACACTAGGGTATCATAACGTGATTGCCACAGTATTAACGCTCGGTTTAACTGCCCGTTTTGTATTTGCGCTAATATTTCTGATTCTTTGTCGAACACGCTCGCAACGTCGACATGTTCATATCTAAGTATTTTGGCTTTCACTGTTAAACACCTTGTTTATGCCGGTTTATTTTGTAATTGATATGAATCAAGATTAACAAAAAGTGCGTCGAGACAAAAATAATCCATTTTACATTCATTTCACATTTACTTTCTTAAACTCAATTCATCAACATCAAAGAAGGATTGAAACATGTTTAAAAAAATTGTGATTACACTTGTCGTGTTAGGGTTAACTGGGTTTGGTTTGTTTACTGGGGCTAAATCGTATGTAAAAGGGTTACTGCCAGATAAAGCACACTTTACGCAAATAAAAGCGACAACACAGCAGGATTTATCCTACGTGACAGATAATGTACCGAGTTATCGCGGCAAAATTTTAGCAGTGGTTACTAGTACTGACAAGATGGGCGAAAATAAGGAAACAGGCTATGAGCATACTGAATTGGCGCGTGCATATTGGGTGTTTGTTGCGAATGGGTTTGAGGTTGATTTTGCTAGCCCTAAAGGGGGCAAACCGCCTGTTGTTATTGATGGTGAGGATATGGGGGCGTATGACTATGCATTTTTAAATGATGAATCAATTCAAGAAAGAGTAAATAACACGATAGCACTGGCGGATATAAACCCGAGTGATTACGAAGCCGTTTATTTTGTTGGCGGAAAAGGCACTATGTTTGATTTTCCAAATAACCCAGATGTGCAACGAATTGCAAAAACGCTTTATCAAAGTAACAAAGTAGTGAGTGCGGTCTGCCATGGCCCTGCGGCATTAGTTAACGTAGAACTTGATAACGGCCAAATGTTGATTGCAAATAAACGCGTGAGCGGTTTTACCAATGAAGAAGAGCTTTTCTTAATACCAAATGCGAAAGAAATCTTTCCGTTTTTGTTAGAAGATAAAATGCTGGAGCAAGGTGCGCAGTTTGAAGCAGGTACCAAGTATATGGAGCAGGTGGTACATGACGGTAAATTAATTACAGGGCAAAACCCATGGTCAGTGTGGAAGCTTGCTGAAAAGGTCGTACTTGAACTTGGGTTTGAGCCTAAACTGCGCGAGCGTACGCCTGAAGAGGTTTCTATTGATTTACTGATGACTTATAACGCACAAGGGTATGATGCGGCGCTTGAAGAGCTTAAACAGCAGCCAAATTCATATCACCGCGTCATCATTGTGATGCATGGTATTCTGGCCTTTATGGAGTTTGATTTAGGTAAAGGCATCGACATTATTAACCTTGCTGATGAAATAAAGCAACTTGCAAAGTAATCATTTAGCCCGGAGTCAATGAGCGCGGGCTTTCACCGTTACGGTTAACGTTTAATGTGTATATTGAAAACATTCATTATTGATTATCTAATTTAATTGACTGTGACTGTGACTGTGACTGTGACTGTGACTGTGACTGTGACTGTGACTGTGACTGTGACTGTGGTAGTTTTAAGCTTGAATTGAAATCGCCCGATACCTTTCTATCGCTTTAAAAACATAGCCCTAAGCAATTTCTAAGGAAAAAATAGGGCTTTCTCAATTGTTCTTTTATCACTGGTTTTGCAAGTTGATATAAACCAACAATAAAGGAACAATTGCAATGAAAAAAGTACTGCTATTAATATTTCTAACAGCGTTATCTTGTTTGGCGAGTGCCAATCAATTAGGTAAAACGATTAAGCTAAAATCAAAATACTTAGGTGAACGTGAAATCGTCGTGTCACTCCCTGCTAACTATCAACAAGAACCGTTTTATAAGTTTCCGGTCATGTACTTAACCGATGCATTTAGCCAGTTTGATCACACGGCCAGCACTATTCACTACTATTCTGGTGGCTATAGCCCGATGATAGTGGTTGGTATATATACGCAAGACCGCTGGGGGGAGCTCAAACCTTATACCGAAGATAAAAAAATAAACCCAAAATCCGAGTTGTTACGCCAGTTTATTATCGAAGAAGTAAAGCCCTACATTGAAAAGCACTATCGCACCGAAGACTATTCGATATTTGCGGGTCATTCTCTTGGTGGCTCATTTGCATCGCATATGTATTTGCAAAGTGCGTCTGAGTTTGATTTATTTTTATCATTCGCGGCAAATTTTGCGATGGGCAATGAAGCGATGTTTGACAAAATGCCAGCGGCGTTTTCAAAACCAAATCAGCCAAAAATCTATTTTCAGTTCGAACAAGTATCACCTTTTCCAACACCATTAAAAAGCTTTCACACCTTGAGTTCAATGTTGCTCGACTATCCAGCGTTAACCGACACGCATCGAGTTCAATTGCTCGAAGGTGAGGATCATATGTCGGTGACACATATTGGTTTGATCAAAGCATTCAATGAAATTTATCGAGACTGGTTTTTATATATTCCGCCTGTTTTAGCTGATAAACACGCATTTGAAAAGCATTATGAGACCTTATCAAAACGAATGGGTTATACCGTAAAACCAACCCAAAGCAATTTATCTGAATTTGTTGATATTTTACTTAGTCAGAAAAAAATAGATGCAGCAGAGCATGTTGCAAATCAAGCATTAAAACACTATTCACAATCTCATTTTAGTTATTCTTTATTGGCAGATGTGGCGCGTATTAAAGGGGATCGAAAAGATGAAATTGCGCAATTAAACAAAGCGATTTCTTTATCCGGTAAAGATCATGAACGCTTATCAAGCTATCAACAGAAGTTAGTTGAGGCAAAAAAACTTCTTTAATTTTATTAACCTATTTATTTGCTCTGTTAATAAAACGCATTGCCAATTGATCGGAGTTAGTTGGCAATGTCGCCTTAATTAATCACATATATTACGCTCTTGCGCGTCAATCTAGTTTTAACCTGTGTATTTAAAAAAGAAGGAGTTAAACAGGGCTTGAAACCACCAATGGATATGTATTGTAAATGTATGTGACAAAAATAAATTTAATCTTAACCTCTCTATTATACTGAATAATATAGCTTTTTATTTGTTTATTTAGATTTTTTACTCTAATTCGAAGCAATTCGAGAACGATTACTGTGTATTTTGTAAATATGGTGATTGAATTTTGATCAGATATTTAGCAATCTATTAACATTCTGGTGCGACCTCAGATGTCCGATCAGATAAACACACATAAACAAAGAAATCGCTTTGGAGTAGATATGCTAAAAAGTAAAAGAAGTATCACATCAAGCAGTATTTTGACATTGTTTCTCGCAATGTTGATGCAGTTTTCTGTTTCTGCAAATGAATATAAAACAGTGCTCATTCATGGCTTTCAGCCCGATCAGCTTATTAATGCGGCCAACATTGATGTTGTCAATGACGGTCAGCAATACTGGCAGTCGTATTGGGATAATGTGGCCGATGCACGTATCGACTGGCCTTCAAATGAACGTATCGAAGGAAAAATAGCGCAAGATTGGGTTTGGCCTAAGTTAAAGTCATTTTCGCAATCGAATTTTTGTCAACCTGGTTGTGTTTTTGTGACCCACTCAACGGGGGATTTAGTTGCCCGTTATATTATTGATAATCAAGCTAACTGGCTTGAAAATGCGGGGTTAAAACCACTTAATATTGTGGCAACTTACGATATTGCAGGCGCTGGTGGTGGCAGTGAGCTTGCCGATGTTGCGGTGAGTGCATTAACTGGCGCTGCATCATGGAGTTCGCTTGTCGATGCGGCGCTAAAGTGGTGGCTTGGCAGCGAGATAACACAAGCTGTTGGCGTGCTTCACGATCTAAAAGTGAATAATGCACGCAAACTCGCGCCGTTACCAAGTAGTCGCATTCCTCGCTTACGTTTTATTGCTGACGACGATGATTTCTTTAACGCAACGGCGCTATTTTTGCCGGGGCACGATGATGGTGTTGTCGCAAGTCACTCATCATGCGGCGCGAACAAAGCAGACGGTTTTGGCAGTTGCAGCCGAACGGTCGCTACAAATGGCCAATTAAAATCGCAAAATGATGCGGTGTCTGGTTTTATGCCATTCCACTATCCAATAATGATGTCCGATAACTACACCCACAATAATATTCGTGAAGCGTCACATCAGGGAAAAGTTACTGCGGTGACAACACAGTTTAATGTTGCTAATCGCACGATTCATGTCGCAACGCACGAAAAAACGTCCGGCTATTGGTTTTGGAAGAAACATTATCGCTACGTTAATGATTCGAACAAACTCAGTGCGTCCGAGCTTATTTACAATATTCTTTTGTAAGAGTTGGCGCTGCTATTTGTTGTAAATATATTAGTGCGCGGCGAATGTCGCGCATTATCGTGGAGGGTGTTATATGAATAAAAAAGTGTATTTTGCTGCATTTACTACTGTGATTGCTCTGATAGTGTTGTTGTTTTGGCGCGATAAAAATAACAAAAATCCGGTTACAAGTGAGACGAAAACAGAGCAACAATTAGAACAAGTTACAGCACAGTACAACCCGGGCAACGAATTACCAAAAAAAGTTAACAAAAAAAAATTAGAGCCTAAAATTATTCCGGTTGCACTTAAGTCAGCGACGGCAATTGTTGCTAAGCAGTACGAAGCTGCAATTCAGTATCCAGCCTATTCACAACCACTTAATGAGAGCGACCATGATAGGCTTAACCCCAATGCGTTTTTTCCTGTCTCAAGCCCAATTGGCGATGGCAGTCAAAAAGTCACCCTGCAATTAGGTCAATACTATTTTATTTATCCAGAGCCAATTGAGCTCAGCGTTTCAGGTCCAAATTTGCAAAAAGTCGCAATTGAAGTTAGTGGTGTTGAACGTAAAAAGCCGTTACAAAGCTTAAATGCCAAAAGAGAAGATGGCGTATTTAAAGCGTCAATTAAAGGCAGTGAGGCATTGCCGCGCGAACTACAACTTAAAGTATTGGCTCAGGTAGATAACAAAATTGTTCCCGTGATTGCTCAGGTTAAATATATGCAGCCGAGCGCTGAGTTGATCACCTTTGCAGTGCCATACAGTGATAATGATGCGATGGCATTACCTGCTAAGCTAGAGGTATATAAAAGTGGTGTCTATCGACTTCGCGCCAATCTGTTTAATGGTAATACGCCGCTCGCCCATTTAGTGGCTAAGTTACGTTTAGAAAAAGGGACGCAAACCTTGCCTTTAAAAGCACATTGGAGCGTGTTTAATGCATCTCAGCGACAGCTTAATCTGCGCAACTTTCAAGTCGAATTGATGTCACCAAAACCAGGCGTGCCCAATCAATTTGGTCGCAGTCAAATTGAGTCGTTTGACATTAATGACTTTCAATACGATAGCCTTCAGCAAGTGCCATACCAAGCAACGCAACAAGAGCAACAGCGACTCGATTATTTAACGCAGTTGGCTAACCCGTAATTTACTCTATCGCAGCTTGGTATTTTTGGTATGATGTGTGCATTTAAAAGCAGGTTTAGAATAAATTCGAGAGGCAGTGAGTGTCGAATAAGAGTGAGGGAAAACAAAATCCATTTGTCGGATTGAGTGCGCGCCAAAGTCAGCTATTGCATACTTGGTACGTGCAACAAGTAGCAAAACAACTGACGCTGCTGCTTAAAAATAGCCAGTCAGGGAAGGTGCTTGAACAGCGTATCAGCTCAGCACTAGATACTGAGCGTGCTAATTTAATCAAGTTGTTGGCGAATCATGAGTCAAGTCGTAGCCCGTTTAAAGTGAAAAATGCCAGCTTGTTGCACGAATTAAGAGATACTCATGATGTATTAACCAGTGCAGAACGCAAAATCGCTATTCTAGAGCAGCAACTCATAGCCAAAAATGAACAAATTAACGCCCTTGAAGAAGAAGTATTCGAATTAAAGAATGCCAACAGAACGTATCGCAAACGCTTAAATAGCTTGTTGCAAGAGTCTGAACTGCAAGGCGGTGCCTATTTAAAAGTACATTTTGTTGGCCGAATTTTTGTTCATGCTTTGAAATCAAGTTTTGCTGATTGGCAACACACTGAGCAAGGCAAGGCATTTAAAAATAAAGACTTTTATACTCTGTTTCCGCGAGTACTATACAGTGGATTATTGAAAGAGCTCGAACTACTCATCGGTGATGTGAACTATTCTAAAATTAACAAAACCGTGTCTAATTTTGTTTTTCAAAATAAAGGAGTACCGGTTGAAAACTGGCCTGACGAAGACCCAATATACGACACCAATCTCATTAACCAAAAACAAAGCGAATTATTAAGCACGCTGCGGCAACATCACGATAAGCGGAAAAACTTTGCCAGCTATTTAGAAAAGAAGCTCGAAAAAACTGGCTTTACGCCGATGCATGGCAAGCTGCTGATAAATTTGATTCAGTTTGCGACAAGTGAAAACCAAGCTAGTAATAGTTTACACTAGAGTTTCGGGACTACTGCGTTATTTTCCTAGTAACGTTATTGTTTCATCACGGTCAAAAGCGCTTTCAGTAGTAAGTTAAAAAAAATATGAAGTCCAATAGATAATTAAGACTTCACATTTTTTATGTAGCTATATTCGTTTATGACCCTAGTAAGAAAATAACGCCACAATAAAGCTGTTATAAATTAAAAGTAAAGAAGAAAATGTAAGCGTTATAATCGCTGGGATTGCATCTTTTAAAGTATCGAATTTAAAGTGGAAATAAATAGCACCAACTGATGTCAGTACGATGCCTAATGCGCCGAGCGCCTGTACATCATCTCGATTTATTAACAATGAGATAACTAGTAATAGTGAAGCTATACATTCAATTAAGCCTACTAGAAACATATGGTTACGGTTTAAACCATATTTCTTAAAAAAAATAAGTTGTGTTTCGAATATAAATTTTTGCCAACCAAGGATCTTTACTGAGCTGGCAAATAAAAAAAATAGTACTAATAAAATAGTGATAACTAACATACGTAACTCCGATTTGTCTCGATTACATACATTTAATCATTCTCAGTAGATGGGATAAATGCTAGTTTTATAATAGATGTTATTCCTAGTGGGAATGTAAATGGATAAGTTAAGTTGCATAAAAGTATTCACACAAGTTGCGCGGTTAGGCAGCTTCACTGCTGTTGCGAATGAGTTGAATATGACTCAAGGTGCTGTCAGTAAGAGGGTCGCATGGTTAGAAAGTGCCATCGGCTTTTCTCTTTTTCATAGAACATCACGAAAAATATCGCTCACTAATAGTGGTGAACAATATCTCGCTTACTGTCGTGATCTTCTTGAAACTATGTCTCAGACAGAATTAAAACTGAAAGGTGAGTTAAATGAAGCAACGGGGGAATTGAAAATTTCAGCGCCGTCAGCATTTGCGACTCAACGTTTGGTAGAACCTATTGCAATGTTTATGGATCAAAACCCGAAGGTGGCATTTAAATTGTCAGTGAATGACAAAAAAGTGGATCTATACAAAGATGATATTGATATTGCCATCAGGGCTTCATTTTTAAACGATTCAGGTTTAATGGCGAAAAAGATACTTGAGCATAACCTTTGTTATTTTGCTTCTGCTACTTATTTAGCTCGTTATGGCGAGCCGAATAAAGCTGAGGAACTAATAAACCACAAATGTATTACCTATATGCTTAGTTCTCCATCAGATGTATGGTATTTGGATGGCAAAAAGTATACTGTGCAAGAAATTTCGGCGAGTGATAGTCCTGAATTAATAGTTCAACTCGCTCTTAGAGGGGTTGGTATTGCCGCGATGCCAAAATGGATGGTCGAACCTTATATTAAGCAAGGTAAGTTGCAAGAGCTTTTTGTTGAGAGCGATAAACTTTCCTTGCCTATGTATGCCATATATAAGAATGTTGAGTTCTTACCATATAGAATTCGGGCTTTTATTGATTTTTTAAGTGAATATTTTGATGTCGGCAACGACAAATATTGATAGAGTGAGTTTAGATAGGGCGTTTAGACTTAGATAAAATGTTTTTGATGTTTTATATATTTGATTATATGAGGTAATAAAAAAATAGTGTACCTAAACATCTCTTTTAATCCTTCAGGTTATTTCGGAATAAGTGCGGTAAGTCTAATTTGAACCATATCAGCTAGCATATTTAGGCCGAACAGTTCAAATTAGAGGCTACATAATGCAGTTTATAACTCGAATTTTGATTATAGCTTCTCTGCAGTTTTCACAATCTCTGCGAGCGCATTATTGAGCATTTCTTTGTGTTCATCGCCTTCCACTTTTTTAAGTCCAGTGCTAATGATTTGTTTAGCCTCATCAACTTTATTTAGCTTACCCATAGAGCGCGCCCAAAATTCATATAAAAACGTCTCTGAGTCATTCATTTCTACAGCGATTTCAAATATAAATGCAGCATATTTAGGCGCTTTCTCCCATCTTTCATGACCAAGCATTGCTAAATCGCGATCAGTTAACTCAAGCTTTTTGACTAATTTTTTGGCCTTGTCCTGATATTTACTATTAATTTTTGCAAGCGAAAGGTCGCTGTTTTCAACCTTAGATAACAGGGTAAACAATTTGTCCGATACTTTTTCTCGCTTTGCCTTTACGGTTTGCCATTCAGTATCCAATTTTGTGCGAGCAAGTTCGAGTGCTTTGTCGAGCGCGTCATCCGCTGATACTTGAACTTGAGGTGATACCCCTGTTGTTTCCCAATTCGTCTTGGTGATCGGATTTATTGCAGTTCCCGTCGCGATAAACATTCTAAAATCATCGTTGATGGTGTAAGTGCCGCCTGGGTTTGCGCCGCCGCCAGTGATTTCACCAACAAGTGTTGCACGCTCTTGCGTTAGCATATTGTAGCTGAATTCTTCGGCACCTGAAAAAGTACGCTTACTTGTTAATACATACAGAGGAGTTGTTGGCATTTTAGTGCCACCCACTTCGTCGAGTACGTAAAAGTCGGTTGTTTCGTCGTCTTCACGGAAATACAAACTGTTTAATAACAGCTTTTGATCAAAAAAGTAGCTACATAAATATTGTACTGTGCGTGGCGAGCCGCCACCGTTTTTGCGTAAATCAACGATAACAGCGTCGCTATTACTGAGTAACTGCATTGCAGAATCAATGTATTGCTTGCTCTCTGACAGACGGTAGAAGCCTCGTAGGTCTAAATAGCCGATATTGCCTTCGAGAATTTCGGCGCTCACAACTCCTTTGTTATCTGAGCCAAAACGCTTGGGCTTAAGCAAGCGATCGCGCAGGCGAGATTCCGCCCCCTTTGTTTGTTTTTGAGTTGGATTTGCACGAACGCGCAAGTGACGATCATTGGCGTTTTCTTTTAGCCACTTAGATAAGGCTTCGGCAAATTCTTTATTACTTGTGTGGTCATCAAAATAACCTTGCTCAAGCGCTTTTTTAAGTGCTTTGTTGGTTTTTTTTGCCACGTCTGGGAAAACATAATGCTTAGCCATTAAATCGGATATTTGATTTATCACTACTTGTTTTTCGTCTGTTGATAGTGAACTTGCAAATGCTGGTGTAAAACTGGCCGAACATAAAAGTGCGATTGAGAGCGCGGTTTTTTTTAAATTAAGCATAAAATTAATTCCAATGGTTATAATACTTAAAAGAATAAATCTGTGCGAAACGTAAAAATTGTAAAAAAGTTAACTTGTCACGTTATTTGTTGAAGGGCGTTAAACCGGATCGTAACTTCCGATAAATCGATTATGTATCGTCATATGTTGTGTTGAATGGGAGCAATATTGGTTTTCTTGAAAATAACTTTTTGGTGATAAATTAAATATTGATTTAAATTCACGATTTAGATGAGCTTGATCATAAAAGCCAGCATGCAATGCGGCATCCGTCAATCGTGTTGATTGGCTGTTCGCATATAAAATAAAATTGTTAACGCGCCATATTTTACTTAGCTCTTTTGGCAAGATCCCGAGACTTGATAAAAAATGTTTTCTTAGTGTGACCTTACTAATATCAAATGCGCTGCATATTTCACTCACTTGAATATCGCCGCGTGCGTTAAGGATTAGGTTTGTTTGTGCTCTTTGTATAACAGGAAAATTAAACTCATTATTTAAAAATTGCGTTTTTAACCAAGGTAACACCGAGTCAATCAGCTGATTCATAAACAGCGGGTCATTGGTCGAATTTAGCTGTGCTAATTGGTACTGTGCGTTGTCTATTTCTTTCGAGTTTGAGAATACATGTTCGCAACCTACCAAGGAATTCTTTATTTCTAATGCGGATATATTTTTTTGTTGAAAAAAAGAAAAGGGTTTCAGCCGAATTCCGAAAAGCCACTGTGGAAGTATACTTTCAATATGGTAAGCATGTAGTTGTTGTCCTAATAGACTTAAACCAGCCGGGATCGCTGATTTCGACGTATTGCTAGAAGTAAACGTGAGAGGTTGTTGATGCAATAGCAAATCGAATACACCTTGTGGCACAAAAGTTGCCTTTTTGCACAGTTTCTGGAACCAAAAAACTTCGATATGGTTTGACAGCCACGGTGGTGGAAGTTGCTCAAGATAATTCGTTTGTACCATTTACTGTTTAACTTAGATATTCTAAAGATTACAAGTGTGATTTTAATATAACAGGTGTATTTGCAGCTTAGAAGTACTATTTAGGTATTTTGTGTCGCAAATAGTAGAATCAACTTATAGCAATAATAAAGAGATACGTTTTGTTGATCGAAACGGTTTCAAATTCGCATTTGAGAGCAGTATGACTGCTTGGCTATTTCAATCGCAATCACTCATGATTGATGGCGTTTGTATCATTTGTTTTCATGCTAGACTCTCAGAGCATACTTTGTTAGCTTCATCTTTTAGCTGATGCTAACTACAAACATATTATTGAAAATCGTAGGGCTCTTGATTGTTTAATTTACTTAAAAAGGAAAAAATTAGTCCGAATGATAAACCACTGATAACAATCGTTGTCGCTACGTTTAATCGGGCGGATGCTTTGGCTTTGACGCTTCGTTCTGCAATCGCGCAAACATACAAAAATTGGCACATGCTTGTGATTGGAGACGCGTGTACTGATGATACTGAGCGTATGATAGAAACGCTTCATGAATCGCGTATTCAATTTATCAATTTACCTGAACGGTTTGGTGAACAAGCTGGACCAAATTCAGTTGGTATCGCACTTGCTAAAGGCGACTATGTGGCGTTTTTAAACCATGATGATTTATGGCTGCCAACGCACTTAGAATTAGCGGTTGATACTTTTCGCTCGCAAGGAGGTGATTTGTATTGGAGTCGCGCAGCTTTTTATACAAATAGAGGACCGCGACTAGATTTACCTATGTTTGTCGAAGCATCGCCAATCGCACGTAGCATAGAAGACGCTTATGATGCGCCGTTTTACTACAGTGAGCCAATAAGTAGTTGGGTAATAACAAAACAAGCGCTAGAGTTGCTCGGCTTTATGCGATTGTCGAGTGAAATTTCAGTTGTGCCGATTTATGATTATGTCGTGCGTGCACATGAAATTGGGTTGACATTGTGCGCCAGTGAGCAAATTACTGTTTTAAAAGATAATATGAATCAAGTTAGGTTACCTCGAGAAGAAACCTTGCCACATTATTCCATAACATGCCAATATAATCATTGCCTAATTGACACTATTGAATCACAAGATGTGGCGTTACTTAAAGCTAAAATTGATAACGACCTATGGCTTTCTCAGCAGTTAAATATGAACCGAAGCTTTGCACCTCAATTGAAAACAAATCAAACTAATGCTTCGCGTATACGACGCAATTCAGGTATTGATATAATTAAACTTAAAGCACAATCAAGTCGAACTCATTTCATGGGGAGATTGGGTATCGCGTTAAAAGGCCGTACCGGAGAATCTTTATCATTTCAACCTAAGCTAGAAGAAATGATTCAATTTGCTAAACGTCAATTGGACTAATCATATGAACGACATGTTGAATTGGCTAACACAAGCTCGCGTAGAGAGCGAACTGTCGGTAGCTAAAATTTCATTATCAGAGTGTTTACATTGGCAGTTGAAAGAAGGGGCGCTTGTTCATCAAACAGGTCACTTTTTTCAAATTAGAGGATTGCGAACTTGTTCTAATGATGAGCCTTATCACGGACTCACGCAGCCGATGATTGATCAGCCAGAAGTGGGAACACTGGCGTTTTTAATTCGAGATTCGAATACAGGTGAAATAGAGTGGCTGCTGCAGGCTAAAACTGAGCCGGGTACAATAAATGGTACGCAGGTGGCTCCAACTATTCAGGCTACTTTTAGTAACTATCAATGTGTACATGGCGGCAAAGCAACTCGATTTTTTGATTTATTAGAGACCGACAGCATTGTTTCGGATTCAGCTCAGTCCGAGCAAGGAACGTGTTTTATATGGAAGTTTAATCGTAATAAAGTCGTTGCAATTGACAGTGAGCAAGAATTGATTGAGCCATCAGAGCCCCTCTATAAATGGGTCTCATCGAGTGAGTTGCGTCGTTGTTTAAGTCTTGATTTTGTTATTAATACGGATGCGCGGTCCGTAATTGCTACGACTGAATGGGCATTACTATGTGAGCCAAATTCATCTTTGTTTAAAGCTCAATTACTGCAAAAATCATTTGCCGGCCATGTACAACAGTGGCGTATGAAATTAGTTTTAGAATATCGTAGCCACGTACAGATTCGTTGGGAGTTTGATGAACTTACCGAGTTAAGAGGTTGGCAATGGGACGAATTTGGGCTTAGTTTAGCGACGAAGCAGCAATTGAAAATTGGTTTTTTTGATGTATCGCTTTCTGATAGAGAAGTTTCAAAGTGGCAACAACCCCTTTTAATAGGTGATTCGAATGAAGAGTGTGTATTATTGATGCGTACTAATAATGGTGTCGCTGAGTTTTGGCTCCGAGTTGTTAAAGAGATCGGATTTGGTGGTCGCAATGAGTTTGGTCCGTCGTTACAAACAGCTGAGAATGATTGTGTTGAAATTCGTAAACTGTTGAACTGTGACGAAGCAATCGAATTGATTAAATTGGAACAAAGCGATGAGGGGAGCCGGTTTTATAACTCGATTGTAAAATACAGCGTTGTATGTGTGCCGAATGCCGAGATTGAAAATCGTCCTTATTTGGGCGTTTACGGTGACTGGTTCAACTTGCGTACATTACAAGAAATATGTGGTACAACAGCGATATCAAATAACGAATTACGTTCTCTTGCATCATTATTATTAAGTACCGAGTTTGATAAAAATGTTTCTAAATTAGATTGTTAGTATTGCCCGCGCAAAGTTTGCGCGGGAGCTATATTAGTTACTGCTTGTGATAAACTTTACCTTCCATCTTAAAGCCAGTGATTTGCTTCATATCGTCAAAAATAAATTCAACTTTTTCCGGAACACTTAAGGGAGTCGTCGTCAAAGCAAATACATTTTTCGAAGCAGGTTTAAGTGCAAACTGGTAGTCAAAACTCTGCCCTTTTAGCTGGCTTTCATCAACTTTGAGGGTCACTTTTGCATATTTATCTGGGCCGAGATAGTGACCCGCGTAGTGCGCTAGTTCTTGCGAATTAGGCTTATACTGCCAATTCTCCCAGTGCGCTTGCTCATTTGCTTTCGCTAAGCGTTTTTCTTTGTGTTCGAGAAATAGCTTAATATGCTTTGGATAGATATCAATACGTAACTTTTCTCGCTCTTCTCGCTTTGGATCGTCAATTAAAAATAGGACAAACTGTTTAAAGATACGCAGAGATTGGCGACCAGTCATATTATCCGAATTAGCGAACGCTGCCATACCAATATTGAGTTCTGGAATAAAGGCCATCATCGAGCGAGCGCCGGTGTAGCCACCGCCGTGAATATAAATACGGTGTGATTTAAAATGGCACATCGCCCAGCCAAGTGAGTATCCGTCACAGTTCATTTCGTAATTGCGTAAGTCACCTTTTTTAATAGTCGTCGCGTTTTCATGTGCAAGTGCAAGGTCGTCACTCGAAATATTATGCTTGCCATTCGATAAGTTGAGTTGCAACCATTTAACCATGTCATTGGGGGTGGTCATCAAGCCGCCAGCCGATTGCATCATACCATCGGTTTTGGGGGGCACTTGATGCCAAGATTTTTCTTTACCAAGCCAGATATGATTCCACGCGATGTTGTTTTTCTTATAATCAGAGGTATTCGCTGAAGTCGATGTCATTCTATGTGGTTTAAAAATAACGTCGTCCAGCCAGATTTTCCATGACTTTCCGGTAGCTTGTTCCAATATGGCACCATAAATATTGTAGCCAAGGTTACTGTACTCAAAACCGTTTTCACGTATCGTTGCATTTTGTTTTAAAAGTACCGGATAGTCTTTATAACTGACTTCTGTGACATATGCTTCGAGCATTGTCAGGTAATCTGCTGAAATTGGCACATTGTGAGCGAGTAAATCTTTGAGCGTCCACTTTGTTGCGTCAACGCCTTCAGGCAGAGTGCCACTCGGTAAATATTTACTCAGCGGGTCGCTCAACTTTAATATATTAGTGTTGTGAAGATGTGCCGCTAATAAACCCATATACGCTTTGGTTTGTGATGCTATGTACATAGGGGCATCTGCAGTCACTGGGGTTGGACTATTTGATTTTAATACGCCGATTGATTTATTGAGCAGTACGTCGTTGCCGCTTACAACGACTAAGTTATAGCCGGGTCCAAGATCTGGGTGTTGGTCGACAAAATTATCAATATAACTTGCTGCTTGCTGAGGTGTTGCGGCAAAGCCAATGCTGGCATTTGTTAGTAGCATTGCTGCCGCTGCTAATTTTGTAATCTGTTTCATCGAATTATCCTCGCTACTCTAGTATGTGTCATTTTAGGTGCTTAGATTTAGTGCGTATTGAACGAATTTAACTTATTGGGTGAATAAACACTTTAGTTTGTTTGGCGGTAAACCTAAATGCTTATTAAAAGCGCGAGTCATATGACTTTGGTCCGCATACCCGACTTCGGCGGCGCAATCAATCAGTGAAAAGCCATGTTTTAAAAAATGTAATGCTCGGCTAATCAGTAATTTTTGTTGGTATTCACTTGGCGAGTATAAATAAAACTTTTTAAATGTTCGTGAAAAATGGACCGGATGAATACCTTGATCGATTGCTAGCTGACTTAAGTTGATAGGGTCGTAGCTGTCGTGGATTAAATTCTTGGCACACTTTAACCAATGTGGCTGTGTAGTTTCGTTTATTGGCGCACTTTGCTGATATAACGCTAATATATCCCAATAGTTGTCGGCCAGTATGTTAGTTGAGTGATTCATTACCGCTTGCAGTGTGGTTTGCAATAACGATTTTGTTTTTTTGCTGTCGATAGGTTGCCACAAATAGTCAGGTTTTTTGCTGTTGACTTCATCGAGTAAGTTCACGTCTGTGTTAAATGACACAATAAACGCACCTTTTTGACCATAATGGTCGGCATGCAGTAGTGTTGCTGGTTTAAAACAAATACTCGGAACATCGACTTGATGCGAACCAAGGCGTGTTGACTCTAGCAAACTGCCAGATACGATAATAGAGAGTTGGTCTATATCGTGTTCGTGTTCGTCCATACAGGAATTCGCTTGATAAAAATTAATTGCTGTATGGGTTTGATCGTTAACTGATACTGCGGATAGGGCACTCATAGGGTCTCGTCTTTTAGTTGCGCTATTAGTTAGTCTCACGTTGTGACAAAAAAGTTTGGCGTGAGGTATTTTAATCTACTCTAAATACAAGTTTTATACCTATATGTAACTTTATGATAGTTATGCTTATTTACTTTTCTCGTTGGCCTAAAATACTAATCTGACGTTCAATAATACGAGAGTTAGCGATTTTCACCAAACTTATTTAAGCGCAGTATGAGAGCACTGATTTTTTCTTTTTTTCCAATTAATGTATCCATATCAACTTTAAATGATTCGGTTTTGGTCACATTAGCAAAAGTAAGCTTTTTATTTATTAATGACAATGAACAAGTTAGATTGAAAAAATTGAAATACAAAATAAGCCGCTGCAACATATCTTGTTGCGCTTGAACTAAACCTAATTTTTGTGCTGTTCGATGGTTAAGAATATAACTTGTGACTTTTACCTCGATATTATTAGGTTGTGATTTTTCATATTGCTCAATCAGTGATAGCAGTCCAGTAAGACAAGACAGCAGGACTTTGCGCTTTCGAATACTGGCCGAATCAGTTTGATTAAACGAGAAATAGTAATCAAATAAGCTACCACTATGCAACGCGATAGATTTATTACGCGGTTTTTCAGCAATTAGCATAGAGGAATAGTATTTTAAATTACCTGATTTAATACCTGATGGGACATCAAAAAATGGGGCGATGATGGTGATCGAAATTGCAGCAAAGAAACAAATAACAAATGCTAATTCATTTATAAACATAAGCCAACCAAATGCGATATTGATAATTAAAAAGCCAAGTAATAAATAGAACTGAAAGCGTTTTTGTTGTTTTGGTGTTTTTAAATAAAACGAGTTAGTCATTTTAATCTCTGCTTATCTGATGATTACATGAGGCTGCGTTGAGCGATAGCACTTAGTTACCGAGTTATAAGTCCATCACAGTGATTGAAACATGTCCTAGTAAAAATTAATTCGTTGCAAGAGTCAAACTTACAGGCATTTCATAAGCACATTAACTCACCAACTCACCTAGAAAAAGGGTGCTAATGCATTCCGCATTTTGCAAAAAAGAGCTTTACCTCAACCATGGTTGAGCTTTTAAAGTGCGCAACACGATTATAAACAAGGTGAGAAAAACGAATGAATGGACTTGTCCTCTTTTCTAGCGCGAATAAAAACGGTAATACAGCGAAGTTGGTTGAGCACGTCAATGCACGGGTTCAGTTCGAAGTTGTTGAGATCGATATGTTAAATATCACGCCTTACAATTATCAAAACAAGTACCCAAGTGATGACTTTTATGCGCTCGTTGATAAAATTTTAATGGCTGATATTTTGATTTTTGCTTCTCCGGTGTATTGGCATGCCGTGACTGCGCCAATGAAGGCGCTCATTGATCGGATCACTGAGTTAACTGACGTGAATGAACTAAAAGCCAAAGCACGTGCACTTGCGAATAAAAAAGCGTATTTAGTTGCCACCTCAGCCAATGAACAGTTATGTCCTATTTATGAAGGTTTTTTTAGTCGTGTATTCAATTATTTTGATATTGAATACGGCGGCTTTATTCATGTTAATTGCCGGGATGGTTTTTATGTTGAGAGCGAGTCTGTCAATTCTTTTGCAATGAAATTGAACACGGAAAAGTGTCTATGAGAAGCTTAGTAAATCGATATTTGACGCAGTTGGGCGTTAATTTAAGTTTAACAGGGTTAGCGTTAGTGGAAGATATAAAACAGCGCCATATTGCACAACTATCGTTTAATAGTGGTAACGTTATACTCAAACGCGATCTTAGTTTGGCTCCTTACGCCCTATTTCAGCGTGTTGTCTTTGATCGCCAAGGGGGCTATTGCTTTGAACACAATAAAATTTTATATCTCGTATTACAAACTTTAGGATTTAATGTGTCACCGTTAATCGGCCGTGTGCTGATAAATGGCAATGAGGAAAATGGACGTCTGCATCGCATTACACTTTTGCAGTTTGAAAACAAACATTATTTAGTGGATGTTGGTTTTGGCGTAGCTAATCCGCGCTTTGTAGTGCCGCTTGAGCCATTTAAAACCCAAACCAAGCAAGGTTATTATGTTTTAAAAAATGATGGCGAGGACCATTTTCGCTTAATGTATTCGAAAAATGAACAAGATTGGCTAACACTCTATCGTTTTGATTTATCAGAAGCGACTGAATCTGATTGTGATATTGCTCACTTTTACAGTTCGCAACACCCAGAGGCGATGTTTGTAAATAGCTTAGTGGTGTCTCGTATTGAAAGTAATCGACGTTACTTGCTTAAAAACAGAGAACTTACTGTTTATAAAGATAATAAAGGAGAAAGCGAGTTAATAAATCGTTTTATTAACTCATCGGAAGAACTCGTTGAATTGCTCACAAATACACTCAATTTAAATGTCTCTTTGTTAGATGCAAATAAGTTGTATGCTTTTTTATGTCGTAACTAAAAGCCAATAATTGTCATTCTTCCCTGGGCGAGCGGCTCAATTTGACATGATATATCGATACGCTTGTTGAGCGGGGATTTATACATGTTTTCTAGCTTAGTAAATGAGGTTTCGACGAAGTTTAAGTTTTTTAGACGTAAATTTTTTCTACTTTGGTGATCTAAAAAAGCCACTGATGCTTTACTTAGATTTTGGTGGCAAACATCCATTAGGTATTTGCTGGGTCGCTTTGTTTTTATTATGCGTTGTAGATGTCCAATCGTGATATCAGGGTGATTGCGAACGAGTGAACATGCAGCATATAAATCGAGCAGTGCAACGGAGCGTACTTTTTGTGTTTCGCTGTCTTCAAAAATAGCCATTATGCAAGGTAACTTTGATTCATCAAATGCTTGCGCCTTGATTTTATTTACTTTGAGTTGTTGCCCAACAACGCGTTGTAAAGCAGTCGTTAATGTGTCTAAGTTTGGCAGTGCGAGGCCGTCCGATAAGGGGGCTTCTGGGTCAAAACTAATTTCATCTTGTTCAATACATTGAACCAGTGGTTTTAGTTTTTCATGCAGTTGTTCATCATCAAATGGCTTGCTCAGTACAAAGTTCGCCCCGGCCTTTTGTGCAAGATTGAGCTCTTTTTCAGTATCGATTGTTGTTAGCATACCGATTTGGGTTGTAAAACCACGCTTGCGAATTGCTTTAATAAGGTCGAGTCCGCTCAAATCGGGCATATTCCAATCCGTTAATAGAATATGGGGTTGCCATTGTCCGATTATGGTGAGAGCATCTACTGGGCTCTGTGTTTTTTTAATAGATAAGGAACGGTAGTTAAAACCCTCTAAAGAGCGCCTTACAATTTCGAGTGTTGCTTTACTATCGTCTACTACAAGTATTCTCACAATAATTACAAACTAAAGTCGATAATATGACCAGTATAGTCATAAAAAATATTGAAGACTACACTTAAGATAATATCGATTAGGAATAACTATGAATACAGCTGGATTAACATCGTTCAAAATACTCGAAATTTTAGCATTGGATTTGGGATTACTGATCCTCGCCGGGTGGTTTTTAATTCTCTGGCTTATTATTCGCGAGTTTCGAAAGTTCGCGGCTAAGGTTAGTGGACATAACGAAGGCATCGATGAAAAGCTGGTTCAATCATATCAAGAATCGATTGATATGGCGTTAAATTACAGCGCCGAGAATAGAGATACGTTAGATGAGCTGATCCGCGTACAACAGGGGTTAGAGCAACAATTAGCAGATGTCAAAGCGTCAACGTCTGACCATATTAGTCAAGAAGAACAAGCGCAAATGGATGAACTAAATGCCCGTCTAAATAAAGCGCACAAGTTAATCAAAAAGTTAAAAGGCGACCTAGATAGCAGTGTTAAAAAACTCAAAGTGACACGAGAAAAGCTCTATGCCCAATATGACAGCGTAGAAAGGTTGAAAAAGGAAAACGCAGCGATCACCGCGCAATTTGAACAATTGGAAAAGCAGTATGTTCAAGCGACCAATGAAAAATCATTAAATCGAGCTGATAACACGCAAGAAAACAATAACTTAAAACGTGCGTTAAGTCAGTATAAACGTCAAATGGAAGAACAAGATCAAGTTATACAGCAACTTATGGAACAAGGTGCCAATGCTAAAAATGATAAGGAAACACAGCAACTTCAACAAAAACTGCTTGCCGCCGAAGGAAAATTAAAAAACTTGACTAAAGAAAAAGACTTTGTTGAGAAAAAATTCCTTGATCTATTACAGCAAGTCGAAAAAAAGTAAATTAAAGCGAGAACTTAGAAGCGAATATCAACTCCTAAAACAATACGACGTGTCGGTTGCGGTAAGCGCGAGTTATACCAACCTAAACTACCATTCCAGGCTTTCGGGTTACTTTCGCTAAAGCCGATAGTGTTAAATAAACTTGAATCGTAAAGCGGGTCGCCGGCGTCTGCATCGCGTACGCCCGGGTGAAAATATGATTTATTAAACAAATTAGTTATTCGCATATGGAAATTGACATTTTCAATTGAGGCTGGTGTATAGGTGATATGCAGATCGCTGACTGCGTAGCCAGGGAGCTGACGAATAGGGTTAGACTCTATTGAGTTTCTTTTACCAATAAAACGTGTTTTGAAGTTGGCGTTAAGCTGTTTATTGAACTGCCAATTGATGATCAACCAAAGTTTATCGTGTGCTAAATCACCAATCTCTGTTTCACCTACTTTTAATTGAGAGTAGGGATCGATGATATCCTCTTCTGCTTTCGCGTAGTGAGTGGCATGTAAGGTGAAATTTATATCACCAAAGTGTTCACTCTTATACTCAGTGATAAAGTGATAATCAAAGCCTAGAACATTACGAGCACCTAAATTACGCGCGCCATCTTCGACTGTCACAATACTATCGCTGTTATTGATTCGGTAAAGTGAGAACAAATGACGATAGTTGTTTTTACTGTAACTTAAACTCATTTCCAAAGTGTTAGAACGCTCTGCTGACAGCTCCGCATCTGCGCCAGAACCACTCCACGCGCCATATAAATTACGAGGAGTTGGCTCATGATAGGCTTCACCATACATAACTTTAAAATTCCAGTTATCTCTGTGATATATATATGCGCCGCGCATAGTCAGTTCAGAGCCATATATATTATTGTTATCGTAGCGCAAACCACCATTGAGAACGTGGTTCGGTTTTACGTTATATTCTGTTTGCATATAAACGCCAATATCTTTCCATGTCTCGCGATTATCATCATTTTGATAGGCACCTGTAGCTACTTTGGGTGGTGTTGGTAGACTCGCAAGCGGCGACAGTGAATCTAATCCGGAAAGAATATAGGCTTGCTGTAAATCTTGGTAACTATACGCAAAGCCACTATACAAACTAAGGGTTTCACTGTACTGGTAGTCAAAATCCTGATTGATAGAAAAAGATTTATTGTCGGTTAACCAATGTTGGAAGTGCAACATACGAGCCTGCTCGTTGGGTGCTAAAATCACTCCGCCAATTTGCTCGGGTTGCGCACTGGTATTTGTGATATTCCACGCTTCAATATCATAGGCGTTACCTTGCACGCCATCTCGGCGGTAAGTTAACTGCGTCCTTGATGTGAGTGCTGAAGAAAGCATCAGTTGGTGTTTTAAGGTTAATCCGTATTGAAATATTGGCCATTTTCCTGAAGCGGGCAATCGATCGGAAGGATATGTGGACCCGTATCCATTTTCTTCAAGTAAATAAAAGGCATTGATTTCGGTTTGTTCAAACTTCAATGCGCCTTCTAATCCGATTCGTTTTGTTTTTGATTCAAAGCGCGGTGTCACGAGTTTTGAGTTTGTAACAAAAGCTCCCCACAACTGTGGGTTATAGTGCCTGTCCTGTAACCAGTAATTAGCTTGATTGTTAACTCTGTCGCCGATGTCATGCTCTTCATAATGTAAGCCAAAACGGGCATCGAAATGCTGAGCTTGGTTGAGAAACAGATACTCAAAATTTGTATCACCTCGGGTACTTGCACGAGTGGTTAAAAAAGCGGAACGCTTCGTTTTTGCTTTTTTAGTGATGACATTGACCACACCCATAAAAGCATTTGCACCATATATCACTGACGTTGGTCCATACACTACTTAAACGCGATCAATACTCGCAAGTGGGAATGCCGAAATTTGAGTTACTTGATTAAAGTAAAGGCTGTTAATCGTAACGCCGTCAATCATCATTAAAAATGGTGTGCCTATGGTGTAACGATAGCCGCGCATATAGTTCGAAAAATAACTGTCACCAAATGTGAGTATGTTTTCCATGCCCGGAAGATCGGCAAAGATTTCGTTTAGGCTTTCGTATCCTCGATTTACGATATCCCGATACGGTATCACAATAACTGTGGCGGGGGCCTGTTTGATTGGTTCTTCGCGATTAGACGCAGTTGTGACCTCTAATTCGAATAACTCTTGTAAGCTCATTTCGAAAATGTCTTTGTCATTGTTGTTGGCATGCACAAAATTAGATTGGGATAACAGTGCCAAAAAAAATAATAGAAGCCTTTTCACCGTAATCTTTGACTTAGCTAAACGTACCTTTAGTTTAGTCGAGTTTATGAAGTTAGCCTTGTTTTAGTTATTTTTATGTAACGAATACGGAGGTTTAACGATATAAATGTGCGCATGTAAATTAACTAATTCATTTAATTAATGTAAAGTAGCCGCTGACATTAGGGCAATGCAGACTTATTTGGTTTGGAACCATATCAACATGAATACAAAAACTTCCGGCTTCATTATAAAAACAATTAAGCTTATTTTTATCATCTATTTGGGTTTGTTTTTAACTATCTGGGGGTTATCTTCTCCTGTTACCAAATATGTGATTGAACCAGAACTCAACCAACTCGGTTTAGATTTATCAGATGAGAGTCGCTTTTGGTATAACCCATTTATGAGTCGAATTTCGGTTAAAAATGTCGTTTTAACAAAGCAAAGTGAAACATCTGGTAGACCTGTTTTTTCTCTGGAACAGTTAACACTGCAAGCTTCTTTATGGCAGTTGCTAAATAACAAGGTGAGTTTACCACTGGCAGAAATAAGCGGTGGGTATATTAAAATTGACTACGCCACTGATGCGATCGAAGTGGCGGGAGTGCGCGTCAACAGTAACGCGAAAAGTGGTGAACAAAAAAGTGAAGAACTGCCGAGTTCACCAACTCAACAACAGCCAATTTATACGCTTATGTTACCTAATTTGGACTTGAGTAATTTTCGTATCGATATTGATGTTAGTTTGCCAGATAGCGAATCCACCAATCATCAATTTGACATTGCACAGTTTGCGTTGCGTGATGTAAGCGCAAATGCACATCAGCAAAGTGCGCAGCTCGATTTAGCCGCTCGTCTTGACAATATTCCACTTAAATTGAATGCGAATATGGCAATTGAAAATGGGCTCGGTGAGTTAAATTCTGAGCTCAGTTTAGACGGTTATCAGCTCAATAAAATATCGCCTTATATTGCACAAGTCGATGCTTTGTCAGGGGCGCTTTCGGTTGGTACAACTCAGTCAATTGAGATACGCCAAAATCAGCTAAATATTAAAATAAATGAAATGTCGTTGCAGATTGATAATGTTAGCTCTGAGCTGCAAAATTATGTTGTTGAATTAGCACAGTACAGTCAATCGCTGAAGAATATCAAACTTACACTAGAACAAAATCAACTGATTGATTTAACGGGGAACGGTGAATTAACACTTGCGCAACTCGCGGTTAAAGATTTTTCGTCAAAAGATGTGTTGCTGGGTTTTGAAGCCCTTAACATAAGTGACATCTCTTTGCAGCACATAAGTAAACCTGAGGCTCATTTTGAATCAATTAATTTATTAAAATTCGTTTTCTCTAAAAAGCAATCGCTTAATTCTAATCTTGTAGCGCACGTTGCTGAGCAGATTGAACGCCGTGCAGAAGGTGAAGGGGTTGCGATTGATACAGATGAAGTAACTAAGTTACCACACGTATTGGCGCTCGATGCGTTAGTGATCAACGAGGTGCAACTAACATCTCAGAGTATTGATATTGAACGCATTGAAATGGCAGGCATTGAAAGCCATGTTATTTTAAAAAAAGACAAATCCATTGCGAATCTAGTGTCTTTAACAGCCCAGAAAGAGAGCAGAGAAAACGATTCAACACCTGCGGTGAATGATAACGAAGGTCAATTATTAGAGAATCAAAACAAGCAACAGGAAAATGAGTTCCGTGTGCGGCTTGGTTCTTTTGAATTTGCAGGTGAGAACAGTCTTCACTTTACTGATTTTAGCGTTGAGCCTATTTACCAGCGCGTATTTTATATTGATACCTTAACAGTGGGGGAGCTTGATAATAAAAGCGCTAGCAAAAATAACGAAACGCCGATAAAGCTTATAGGACGAAGTAACAAATACGCTAAGTTTGAACTAACCGGCCATGCAAAACCGTTTGCAGATATTCAAAATTACTATGCTAAAGCGCGCTTTAGTGAATTTTCGTTACCTGCGATTTCGAGTTATTTAAGAGAGTCGACCGGTCTTGAAGTAAAAACGGGCCAATTTAATACAGATTTTGAGTTGACGTTGAATGGTCAGCAATTGGATGGCGATTTAAATTTATTAGTGAGAGCCCTTGAAACCGGCATTATTGATAGCGATGAAGTGGATAGTCTTATCGACCAAGGCGCGTTACCACTTAATATGGCTATGGGTATATTAAAAGACAGCGATGGCAATGTAGCCCTTAATGTGCCAGTTAGCGGTTCGACGGACGACCCTAAATTCGGTTTATCGAGTATTGTTACTCTGATTGCTGAAAAAGCCATTATTTCAGCAACACAAGACTATTTGATGCAGACTTTTGTGCCCTATGCGAATATTGTTTCGGTGGCGTTTGCCGCAGGGGAAATTGCATTTAAACTTCGTTTTGACGATTTGGGTTATTTAGACAAGCAAGTTGAACCAAATGAGATGCAAACAAACTATTTAAACGAATTTATTTTGTTGATGCAGGATAAACAAGATACTCGAGTGCGTTTGTGTGCGGTTTCAACTCCTGCCGATCTTGATTTAGCCTCGGGTGTTGAAATAACAGACAAAAAAGTAGTTAATCAGCTAAAAGCCATTGGGGAGCAGCGCGAGGTTGCGCTAAAAGACTATTTGATAAATGTGGGAAAAATTGAATCTTCACGCTTACTTTTATGCCAACCGACAATAGATACGAGCAAAGGTGCTAAGCCGCGCATCGCAATATCAGTATAAATAATTTGCGTAATGTGTCATTTTTTGGCACATTACAAGCAACTTTCCATTTGGAGTCTACGCCGAAATGAACAACTAAGCCCCTATCAGTTACAACAATTACTTGTTTGATATTTGGGATTAGTCGGCGTAATTCTCGTCTCGCTACACACATTAAATGTAAAAACTCTATCTGAGCGCGCGTGCTTTTCACGCATCTATTACGTGTACTGATCTCTTTTTATTCTATAAAAGGAGGCAACAATGCCACACATTCTAATAACTAATCTATCAAAACAATTTGCTAATGGTGATTGGCTATACAAGAACTTAAATTTTTCTTTTCAATCTGGGGTGATTGGCCTGGTTGGAAAAAACGGGGTTGGTAAATCAACACTACTGAAATCTATTGTCGAAGACAATAACGAGGCAATCAGTCGAATTGGTCGGTTATATTACTTTTCGCAAATCGATACTACTGATGACATATCTATCGCTCACTTTCTTGGTATTGCCGATAAGCTTTCTGCGCTTAGTCGAATAGAGAGCGGTGTGTGTGACGTGAATGATTTTGAACTGCTGTGCGATGATTGGGAGGTGAAAGCAAGGGCTGAGCATCAACTAAAAAGCCTCGGTATTGACAGTGGTGTTTGGCAGTCATGTCAATCGCTCAGTGGCGGCCAACTGGCAAAATTAAAACTGCATATTGGTTTCAACTCAGATGCAGAAATATTGTTGTTGGACGAACCTAGTAATCACTTAGACTGCAATGCAAAAACATGGCTTATCGAGCAACTTAGATGTTTTTCAGGATTAGTCATTATTGCCAGTCATGACGAAGATTTGTTGGAGCATGTGGATAGTATTTGCCAGTTGAATAACGGTGGCCTTACTTATTATCAAGGTAATTATTTGACACATAGACGTCAATACGAGCAAGAATTGGCAGCGCGTGTGTGCCGCCTGAATGATGCGAAAAAACAACGCGAACATTTACAAAACGTTGCGCAAAAAACGCAACAGCGCAATGCACGCAGTGCCCGCCATGGTAAGCAATTAGTGCGAAGTGGCAGTCAATCTAAAATGTTGATGGATGCAAAAACAGACAAAGCCAGTAAGGCGAATAAAGCGGTTGTTAATGCTCAGCATCTACGTATGCAAAGGTTGGAACAATCTATTGATGAAATTTCAGCATCGATTCCTGCTGATAAAGCGCAGACACTGTATTTAAATCAAAACCAGTCAGCAAAAAGTAAGTCGCTAGTTCAAATTGATAACTGGCGATGCCAATACAATGAGGGGGTACCATTAACTGACGTGATTTATGGACAAAATCGCTGTCGATTGTTAGGTGAAAATGGTGTTGGAAAGTCATCCCTTTTAAAAGATATCTTAAGCGCGAATGTGACAGAGGTTACTAATATTAAAGTTAATTGTGAAGTTACGTATCTCGATCAGTATTTCAGTTGGCTACCGCCTCAAGAAACAGTTATCAATGCGTTTATGTTGCTGAGCTGTGGAGTTTCCATCGCTGAGGCTCGTACCATGCTTGCTGGTTTGAACTTTAAAAAAGATGCTGTTTATTTGCGTGTAGAGCAACTCAGTGGCGGAGAGAAAATGAAATTAGCGCTACTATGCGCAAGTTATAGAAAATCCAACGTGCTGTTGTTATTAGATGAACCAGACAATCATTTAGATATAGATTCGAAAGCGATACTTGCGAAAACACTCAAACATTATCCAGGCGCATTTATTTTGGTGAGCCATAATGAGCATTTTATTAAGCAAGTTGGGATTAATAAATTAATGCAGTTGTAGCGATTAATAAATTAGTGATTAGCAATAAATCGAGTACAGGCTAAGTATAGCGCATGTGCATCTACAGGTTTGCTTACATGCGCCGTAAAACCAATTGATAAGTAGTGTTTTACGTCATGCTCGAGGACATTGGCTGTTAATGCGATGATTGGTATTTGAGTATTCGATTCGCGTATTTTTTGACAGGCATTTAAGCCGTCTAACACAGGCATTTGAATATCAAGGAAAATGGCGTCAAACGAAGCGTGGTCAAGAATATCGAGTGCTTCTTGACCATTTTCAACTATGGTTAATTCGCACCCTGTTTTATTGAGCATAGTTTGTATAATAACTTGATTCACTTTATTGTCTTCAGCGAACAGGATACGTTTGTGAGTCAAATTTGGAATTGCAATTTCTTTATTATCTAATTGAATATCTTCAATTGTGGCTTGTTGAAGCGGGAGCACAAGTGTAAACGTTGAGCCTTTTCCGACCGTACTGAACACATCAATTCGCCCTTTCATTAACTGAGCCAAATTATAACTTATCGACATACCAAGACCAGAACCACCAAACTCGCGCGTTGTTGACGTGTCAGCTTGCTCAAATCGGTTAAAAAGCTTGTTTATGGTTGACTGACTCATACCAATGCCGGTATCCGAGACCGCAATTTTTAGTTCCTTTTGCGGTGTCATACTCGGGGTCACTGTTACGCTTCCCGCTTTTGTAAATTTTACTGCATTGGAGGCAATGTTTTGAACGATTTGTTGCACTCGGACCACGTCGCCACACCAGTACATATGGCAGGGGAGAGTATGATCAATTGTGATATCAATACCTTTGTTGTTAGCATCATTAATAAGTGAATAATAAATTGATTCAAGCACTAGGTTTAAATCAAAAGGTTTCGATTCCAATGTTAGTTTCCCTTCTTCAATTTTTGAAAAATCAAGAATATCATTTAGTATCGTGAGTAATGCTTTTGAAGACGATAATGCTTGTGCAATAAATTGTTTAGCATGTGGTTCAGTAACGAGATCTTGCAGTAGTTGAATAGTGCCAAAAATGCCGTTTAAAGGTGTTCTTACTTCGTGGCTCATATTCGCTAAAAATACTGACTTAGCTAAATTTGCTTGATTTGCCTCAACTAAGGCTGATTGCAATGCGTTGGTTTTTTCATCAACAAGTTGAGTTAAATGGTCGTTAAGGTCGGCTAATTGTGTATTGGCCTTGTCGGCATCAACTAACGCTGATTGCAATGAGTTCAATGATATTCGTAACTCACTTGAATACTTATTGATAGCCGGAATAAGCTGATTTATTTCAATGATTATACCTGATGAGATTTGAGGTTTAAACTTAGCAAAATCCTCGGTGTTTTTTAATACTGTAAGTTGATCCGCAAGCTGCGTTATTGGTCTACTAATAGATTCTGCGAGCTTTGATATTAGTAAAACGAATATAAAAATAAACGCGAGGTAAATAAATAGTGAGCGAAGCGCAATAGCAACGATTTCTTGTTCGTAAACGGCGCGTGGCATTAATGATATCGCATGCCAGCCAAGCTTGTTGGGTGTGCTTTGCTGCACGATATAGTAAACGCCGTGCTTACTTTTGTAATAATAATCCTTTTGTGACGATAAATGTGCTGAAAGAGGTGACTGCGAAATGTTTTGTAAGAATTGATACTCGGTGCTTGGCGAATGATAGATAACTCGGTTTTTATTATCGATAATAAGAATTGCATGTGAGTCATGAAGCCTCTTTATATCAAAGCTTTGAAAGTGATTTAAATCAAGTGATGCTTCAATTATCCCCTCAAATTGCTGATTTAGAATGAGGGGGGCGGACAGAGCCACTATTGGATCATTGCCAAAGCCGCGCCCTTGGAATACATCTGATACCACAGGTTCTAACGTACGTTTTGCCTCTGTAAAGTAATAGCGTGTTGCAACGGATGTAAATTGACCGTCTTTTTTTACTTTTTCTAGTAAGCTCGCTGGGTAAGTTGCGGTAATAAGCCCGCTTTTATCCGTCGCGAGCATGGTAAGAATACCATTATCTTGTTTGGCTAGTTCGATAAATTGACGCTCAAAATTGTTGCTAGTCAGCTGCTTGTTATATAGCTCGCCTAGCAGATTGAGATTACTTTGAGTATTAAATATATAACGTTCAACCTGCATGGAGACATGTTCGGCATTTTGCATAAGTTGTTTGTTGAGCTGTATAAGTTTGTTTTCTTGACTCGACGCTAAAAAGAAATAGGCACTGACAATTGTTGTCATCGAAACCGCATAAAATACCACCATAGTCATAAATTTACGTAAACATAATTGTTCGAGCACAGGCTGTTTACGCAAATAGAGATAACAGACAGCAAAAATATAGCCAAGCGCCACGTTAATAATGCCATTGACGATGTATTTGATCACTATGGCCCATTTGGTTTGCAATAAATAGTCAGTAAAAAAATGGTATTCAAGCGCGACAATTAAAGCGCCAAGTGTAAGCCAATAGACAACACCACTTATGACTATATTTCGACCTTTTTTAAGTGCGAAAAAGATAATAAGTACTTCGAATAAATTAGGAAGCAATGCAAGAAAATTTAACCAGTGCAGATATAAAGTGAGCGAGGCAAATATCGATACCGCAATACCGATACGCCAGCCAAACACAAGTACTGCAAAGACAGCTATAACGTTACCAAATGAAAGCATTGAACCAGTGAAAAATGGCAAAGGGAAATAGCTCAATAGAACTGAGACAGCAATTAAGATGAGAGCAATAATTCGTTGTTCGTTTGACACCATGTGAGTTGCAGTTTTCAAGTGGTTGATATCACCTTAGTTGACTATTCTAGGAAATTCAATTAGCCCTGTTAACTTTATAATTACTTGTTATTTAATTAAAACTTGAACATAGTGTGGGTTAGGATTTAGTTGTATCACAAAATTAATAAAGGAAATAGACAATGGCGGCACAGAATAAACGTTGGCTGTGGGTGATTCCACTCGTTATTTTACTCTTGGCAGCATATTATTTATCACCGGTATCAATGGCCTTTAACGATCAAGGGCTAACCATATTGCCAAGTATTTTCGGTTATTTAGTGTTGATATCGATGTTTGTTGAACGTGCAATTGAGGTCTTTTTGTCTGCGTGGCGAAGTCGCGGGGCGGATGAATTAGATCACCAAATTGCGATTGCCAAACGCAAACTCGATGACTATTTGAAAACGGCGGAAGATAAAGCGAAGTTAATTCAAAACGAAACATATTCGCAGCTGCATACCGCACTGGAATCAGCTGAGACAAAGCGTCGAAACTATAAATCGGAATCTCGTTATATTTCCCAGTGGCTGGGCCTAGCAATGGGTGTATTACTTAGTTTTGTAGGTGTGCGTGTGCTTGAGAACCTGCTTATCATTGGACCGCTTGAGGGCTTTCAAAAAAGTGCCTTTGTCGCGGTGGATGTGATGCTGACCGGTGTTGCGATTGCTGGTGGTTCTGACTCAATTAATAAAATGATGAAGGTCTATTCATCGTTTATGGAGTCGACCGCGCAACGTACGCAAGCACAAAGTTAATTTAGCTTGTTTTTGCGCGGCTGTTGGTATGAAAAACGCGTCCGGCTATCAGCCCCATAAGTGCACCAAAAAAATGACTGCTCCAACTAATGCCGGGTGTTAGTTTGAGCAGTGACATTATTGCGCTCGCATACAAAAAGCACACGATGGTCGCTAATATAATATTAAAAATATTTCTACTAAATAATGCATTGCTAACAATATAGCCGAATAAGCCAAATACCATGGTACTTGCTCCCGCATGGTAGCCTTGGCTTGCGAACAGCCATACAGCGGTACCTGCAAATACCGACACACTTAAATAAACTAATACAAACCGTTTGATACCTTGTTGCAGCACGATAAAAGCCAATATTGCGAGCGGCGCTGCATTTGAGAATAAATGGTGCCAATTATGATGTATCCAAGGGGCGAGCGGAATTCCCCATAGTCCTTCAATGGTGCGTGGGAAAATACCAAAGCGAGACATGGAGCCGGGATAAAACGTATTAACGAGTTGTACTACAAATAAAATGCCAAGAAGTGCCAGTATCACACGGATCGGTTGTTTGATATGCATAGTGTTATAACTTAGTTTTTAATTTAATACGTCTTAGAAAGCGTTTTGGTTTCACAGTGAAGCGTTATACGCATACGTTTGCAGCGCATTTACGATGATGCAGCAAATGACCACTGCGGTAAATAGTTTTATATGGTGGATTTTAAACGTTGTCGCACAATTGGGAGATAAATTTCTTCAAATTTTTTATTGATCAAGATACATAATAAAAATATTATATAACAAATTTATTATGCGTATGGTCGATATAAATATGAAGGTCTTATTTTTGTGTGCTGAAAACTCGGCGCGCTCGATTATGGCACAAGCCCTATTAAACTATCATGGTGATGGTCAATATCAGGTTTACAGTGCGGGTACCCACCCAAGTAAAGTCGATGAGCGCACAGTCGCGGCAATTTCACATTTTGGCCTGCCTACTGACAATTTAACGTCCAAGTCTTATACAAAATATACAGATATTCAATTTGACTACGTCATTACCTTATGTGACAGCTTAAATAGTGAATGCGAACAAAGCATTTCAGGGCAAAATTGCTTGCACTGGCATTTTCCTGAACCAAAATCGCGCAAAGATGCCAATCCATTTGAAAAAACACTACAAGAAATAAATGAGCGAATTACATTATTTTTGACTGAACTTGGGCAATGTCAATCGAGTGCCATTACACCCACGGTATTTTATAAGTCTTTAGCTGACAATATTAGGTTGAAAACTTTGCTTCTGATTGCCGTAGAACATGAAATTTGCGTATGCGAACTCATGGTGGCGCTTGAACAAGAGAGCCAACCTAAAGTATCGCGCCATTTAGCGCAATTGAAAAAAGCGGGGATTTTGTCTGATCGTAAACAACAAAAATGGGTGTTTTACTCACTCAACCCAACGCTTGCGAGTTGGATGAAGCAAGTGATTACCTCAACCGTTGTTAATGAACCGCATTTTATTGAAAACGAGTTAAATCGTTTAAACCAAATGGGTGATAGACCCTCGCGCAAAGCACAGTGTTGTGAATAGGAGTTAACATGGGAGCTTTTGAACGTTATTTATCGATATGGGTGGCAATAGCGATTTTAGCTGGCGTCAGCTTTGGGTTATTAGCGCCTGAGGTATTTGCATACTTGGCGGAGCTAGAATTTGCACATGTTAATATGGTTGTCGCGATACTAATTTGGGTGATGATATATCCAATGATGGTGCAAATTGATTTTACAACCATTAAAAATGTCGCGCAAAATCCGCAAGGACTAATATTAACATTGGTCGTTAATTGGTTGATTAAACCCTTCTCAATGGCACTGCTTGGTTGGCTATTTTTTGAGTTTTTATTTGTAAATTTTGTCTCACCGGAAACGGCTCAAGAATATATCGCAGGCATGATATTACTTGGCGTTGCTCCGTGTACAGCGATGGTGTTTGTATGGTCGCAATTAACCAAAGGGGACGCAAATTACACCCTGATTCAAGTGTCAGTCAATGATGTGATTATGATCTTTGCTTTTGCGCCAATTGCTGGGTTACTGCTTGGTGTTTCTGATATTCATGTACCCTGGACGACGTTATTTTATTCCGTTTTGTTGTATGTTGTTTTACCACTTGTTGCGGGTGTATTAACGCGTAAATGGGTACTGCGAACAAATACCAACGATGATGCGATTGCGCAATTGACCGCAAAATTTAAGCCATTGTCGATAGTCGGTTTACTCGGTACTGTGGTCTTACTTTTCGGTTTTCAAGCGAATACGATTGTTGCTCAGCCATTAAACATTTTTCTTATTGCTATTCCACTGATTATCCAAACTTATGGCATCTTTTTTATCACTTACTACATGGCATTTAAGCTTAAGTTAAAACATAACATTGCCGCTCCAGCTTGTCTGATTGGTACGTCTAATTTTTTTGAGCTCGCCGTTGCAGTCGCCATTTCATTATTTGGCCTCCACTCCGGCGCTGCTTTGGCGACGGTCGTTGGGGTTTTAGTTGAAGTCCCTGTTATGTTGTCACTGGTGGCATTGGTTAATAAAACCCGTGGATATTTTGAATAGAGGTTACTATGAATACTCACCCTTATGACACTCTTACACTGCCAAATGGCACGTCGTTTATATTTACGCCGTGCCCTGGTACGAAAGGTACGTCTGTAGCTGACGCCGTATCTCAACTGAAACAAGCAGGTGCAAGTGCCATTATTACTCTGATGTACGATAACGAAATCGAGCGATTAGGTGCAACATCATTGGCAAATGCGTGTAATGAACTCGCTATAAATTGGTTTCAATTACCAATGCCTGATGATGCTTGCCCGAACGAAGGTTTTGAAGAGGCATTAAATGCACAATGGCCGATTATTCGTGCCTTGTTAGAACAGAAAAAAACCATTGCTGTGCACTGTAAAGGCGGCTCGGGGCGCACTGGATTGATGATTGGTTTATTGATGTTGCAACTCGGTTATGGGCAACAAGAAGTCATCGCTCAAGTGCAGAAAATGAGGCCAAAAGCACTCACGCATGATGCACAACTTAATTACTTTAAAAATTTTAAATTACTAGGAGAAACACTATGACGGTTAAAGTCGGAATTAACGGATTTGGTCGTATGGGGCGGCTGACTTTGCGCGCAGCGTTTACCAATCAAAGCATAAACGTTGTAAAAATAAATGATCCAGCGGGTAACGCTGAAACATTGGCGCACTTGCTAAAGTACGACTCAGTGCATGGTATCTGGCAACATGAAGTTGGTCATGATGACAATTACATTGTTATTGATGGAAAGCGAATTGAAGTAACTCAAAATACGAAAATTTCCGATACTGACTGGTCAGAGTGTAATTTAGTGATTGAAGCATCTGGCAAAATGAAAACAAAAGCACTGTTGTCGGAGTACTTGAATCAAGGTGTTAAGAAAGTTGTTGTTACCGCTCCTGTAAAAGAAGAAGGTGTGCTTAACATTGTTATGGGTGTGAATGACGATTTGTATGACAGTGAGCAACATGATCTCATTACAGCAGCTTCATGTACGACAAATTGTTTGGCGCCCGTTGTTAAAGTTTTGCAGGACAATATCGGTATAAAACACGGTTCAATGACCACGGTCCACGATATTACGAATACGCAAACAATTCTTGATGCGCCACATAAAGATCTGCGCCGAGCACGTGCCTGTGGTATGAGCTTAATCCCAACAACGACTGGCTCTGCAACAGCGATTACGCATATATTTCCTGAACTAAAAGGCAAGCTTAACGGCCACGCGATTCGCGTGCCACTTGCTAATGCGTCGATTACCGATTGTGTGTTTGAACTTAATCGTGAAACCAGTGAAAACGAAGTGAATGGTTGGTTCAAAGAGGCGTCAGAAGGAGCGCTTGCAGGTATTTTAGGCTATGAAGAAAAGCCATTAGTATCAATTGATTATAAAACTGATCCGCGTTCGACGATTGTTGATGCACTCTCGACCATGGTGGTTAATGGCACACAAGTAAAGCTGTACCTTTGGTACGATAATGAGTGGGGTTATGCGAATCGTACAGCGGAACTCGTTATTAAAGTGGCAAATTCAATAAAAGGCTAAGCTGTACCGATGACGAACTTTGCATCACTTTCAAATGATATTAAGCAGTACTTAATTGTGACTGGTAACTATTGGGCTTTTACATTGACCGATGGTGCGCTCAGAATGTTAGTGGTGCTTTATTTTCATCAACTTGGCTACTCACCGCTAAGTATCGCCATGTTGTTTTTGTTTTATGAAATTTTTGGTGTGGTAACAAACTTAGTCGGTGGTTATTTAGGTGCGCGCCTTGGCTTAAACAAAACCATGAACATTGGGTTGGCGATTCAAATCGTTGCGCTCTTAATGTTAGTGGTGCCCAATGAATATCTAACTGTCGTCTATGTAATGATAGCGCAGGCGCTTTCAGGTATTGCCAAAGATCTTAACAAGATGAGCGCCAAAAGCTCAATTAAAATGCTAGTGAAAGCGGGGCAAGAAGGCACCTTGTTTAAATGGGTGGCACTGTTAACAGGCTCAAAAAACGCGTTGAAAGGTGTTGGCTTTTTTATCGGTGGATTGTTGCTGACGACCTTGTCATTTAAAGGTGCGATGTTAGCCATGGCAGGTTGTTTGAGTCTTGTTTGGTTATATAGTTTGTATGCGCTGAAAAACGATTTAGGCAAAGCGAAAGCGAAACCTAAGTTTTCTGAGATTTTCTCTAAAAGCCAAGCGATTAATGTACTGTCCGCAGCACGCCTGTTTTTGTTTGGCGCGCGAGATGTTTGGTTTGTTGTTGCATTGCCGGTTTTTTTAGCCAAAACATTTGGCTGGGATCATTGGCAAGTAGGTGGCTTTTTAGCGTCTTGGGTGATTGGCTATGGGATTGTTCAATCTATCGCACCTAAGTTAATTGGCTTTAAAGCAGGTATTCAACCGCAGCAACAGGCGGTAAAATGGGCTGGTTGGTTGGGCTTTGTCACTTTACTGATTTGTATTGGGCTTGTTTCACAGTGGCAGCTTCATTTTGTGGTTCTTGGTGGGTTGCTGTTGTTTGGTGTTTTATTTGCAATTAATTCGTCGCTTCATAGTTATTTGATTGTGAGTATGGCAGATGCTGATGGCGTGTCGCTTGACGTTGGCTTTTACTACATGGCAAATGCCATGGGGCGCTTGATTGGCACGGTTCTATCTGGCTGGTTGTATCAATTATATGGCTTAGAGGTGTGTCTTGCTGTATCTCTGCTATTTATTGTGTTGACGATGATGATTTCGGTTAAGTTGCCGAGTAATAAACTCTCTGGTTAACCACTAAGTGGATACGTTTATACTCGCATCCACTTCATAATTCGATTAAAATGCTCTCCCTGTTTTTGTTTGAGAATTTATTATGTCGTTTCCAGCGTGTCCGAGCTGTCAATCTGAATATGTTTACCAAGACCAAGAAAATTTAGTGTGCCCTGAATGTGCATTTGAGTGGAATCCCGCAGAGCAAGCACAAGAAGAAGCGATTAACGTAAAAGACGCAAATGGAACATTACTCGCTGATGGTGACAAAGTCACTGTTGCCAAAGACCTGAAAATTAAGGGTAGTTCACAAGTAATAAAAATTGGTACTAAAGCCGTTGTGAGACGCGTGCTCGATAAAAAAGACCATGAATTAGACTGTAAGGTTGATGGCGTAGGCGAAATGATGGTCACAGCAAAGTTCGTAAAAAAAGCCTAACCCTCCAATTTATTCACAAGCGATAACGTGTTATCGCTTTCTAGTCGATACCGCTATGTTAGATAACCGAGGTTATCTTTTTGGTTAGTGATACTTTTATTTCAATTTAATATATATATATTCTTTTTGTTTATTTATGTTGAACGCAATGGTATAACATGGCTGCCTCTAATAGGGGGACATTGAAAGCCGCTTGCGGTAAATTACTAGAAGGATATAGAAATGACGACACTAACATGTATAGCAAAAATTACGGCTAAACCTGAATTTAAAGAAATTGTTTTTGCAGAGTTACGTAATTTAGTGGCACCAACGATGAAAGAGTCGGGTTGTATTAACTACGACTTACACCGTGATAATAGTGATGAAAATGTGTTTTTCTTTCATGAAAATTGGACTTCAAAAGAAGCACTCGAATTGCACATGGCGTCGCAACACATTGCAAATTGCTTTGCAAAAATAGGTGACTGCGTCGACAGCGTTGAAATTAATGAAGTAACACGCGTTAGCTAAGCACGCGTTACTGATTATTAATTACGACATGGTAGAGCACGATGACGTGCTCTTATAAAATACGCTTCACTTTTTTGACAAATTTATCTACTTGTTCGCCAGACAATTGCTCACTCTTATATAAACTCACCATACGAAACTGACTTTTCTCTGTACATGTTGCCAACAGGGCGTGTTTTAATAATTTTTTGACTGGTTTTCTTAATATAAATGTATCCGCCCACCTTCGAGAACTAGGGGTAGCAATACTAATTAATCAACGCATCGCCTAAAAATAAAACCGATGTTCGGTCACTAGAAATCAATCTTTAACCAGTTGGTATGCGCTCGAGACTGAGCCCTGAGCGCAATTAACGTTACTGTGAAACTAGTTCTATGGTCATTGTACCGATACTCTGTTCAGTTTGAACATGTACGCCTTGGTTGAAATCGGTCTCTGAATTTGGTGTGCTTAAAAGCTCAATTAGTTGGCGAGGAGTTGATGGTAAATTAGCCGTAGCAAACGTGGCACCATCGTCGCTGCCCGCATCATAAACCTTTACCGCTAGGGTTCGATTAGTGATCCATGCATTATTTTCGATAAGTGGCATACTATCGATGCCAATAAACCAATCAGGGCTTGGTGCAATCATTGAAACTAAGCTCAGTAATGGGTAGTCGGTACTCGCTTCAAATGTAAATGAGACTGTATTGTCGTTCGATGGAATACCCCCTTCAGCAATGAGGTAGCGTGAATTTCCCATATTTTGAATTTCACTAATTTCATTGCTCAGTACACCACGCGAACCTGTTTCAGCCATAAGAACAATGCCTGCTGAAGCCAATTCCCCTGATTTGAAAATACGTCCTTGCTCGTTATGGGTTAAGCCGGTAAATGGTGAGTAATGTGCATTAGCTGGGTATTTGGTTGGAAAGTTTGCGCTTGTCCAATTACTATTATACGTGACTTGATAGACGACTGATTGTTGTATTGGTTCTTCCATTGCAATTGGTTGTTCAACGTTATTACTGTTGTTGTTGCTTGAACCGCCACATGCGCTCAGCAAGACTCCACTTGCAAATACGAATATTAATTTAGAATTCATTTTGACACCCACCTTATTTTTAAGACTTATCAACATGACCTAAGTAGTTGTGTTTTAATTTCAAAAATTAGCATGAAAAGTAAAAAGGGAGCACAAAGCTCCCTAAAATCTTGGTTGAAATTTTCCTTTAAAAATGGACTTTACTTGATTCAGTAAAGGGCTTAATACCAATTTCATTATAGATTTCCGATGGCTTGAAAACTTGTTCGCCTTTAACGATAAGCGCGAGCTTGCGCAGCGCTTTGATGTCTTTTACTGGGTCGCCATCGACGAGCACTAGATCTGCTACTTTGCCGACCGCCACAGAGCCAGTTAAATGCCCAACATTCATCAAGTTTGCACTTTTAATGGTTGCCATTTTTAATACTTCTGACTCTGGGATACCGGCCATTGTATAGAGTTCGAGTTCACGTAATAAGGTGAACCCAGCCACGTTGTCGGTGCCAGGTACCATATAAACGCCCGCATCATAAAGTTTTTTCAACATTTGTTGCATGGCTTCGCCGGCGCGTTGGTAATTGATCTTGTGAATGTCTTCGATATGCATTTCGGCTCCTTTTAAACCGCGTACGAAATTGGGCGGTAAATGCGACGAAATTTCAACGAATTCTTGGTCTACTTTTTTGTTCTCGCGCATCAGTAAACTTCTAAATGTTGAGACCGTTGGGTCTACCACAATTTGATTGTCAGCGAGTAACTTTATGAAGTCATTGACCTCTTTACTGTCAAGTGGCATATCAGCTGCTTCTTCTCCAATTAAGCTAAAGCGCTGAGTCGTGCGAGTATCGACTTCGGTACCCGCTAAAAAGTTAAGAAATAGCATATTGATATGCTGGATTTCGTTATAGCCATTGTTGATTGCTTGTTCGGCTGTCATAAAGGCTGGTACATGGCCGCTTAACCTTAAGCCACGACTTTGCGCGCGCTTTGCAATTGGTGCAACCCACTTTGGATCAATGGATGAGTAAAGCTTAACTTGTACGTATCCGTTGTCGGCAAAAAAGTCAACTGTTTCAAGTGCTTCTTCAAGTGTTTTAACACTTAAACCAGCCGAGTTTTCACTGTACTGATCCATAAATCCGGCGCGATAAACGCGTGTACCAAGTACGGTGTTAGTATCAAAGAGAGACTCAATTTCCATTATATTGTCATGTTCATTACCCATGTCGCGCACGCTTAAAACACCGTTTGCGATATTAAGTATGCCAGTTTCTTTTGACAGGTGACCATGCATATCCCATAAACCTGGAATTAACGTTTTACCCGTGCCATCGACTTTGGCGATTTGACCTTTGGCGATTTGACCTTTGGCGGTGACCGTCTTCCCGATTGCAGCTATTTTACCGTTTTTAATATGTACATTTTGATTTGTAATTGTTTTTCCGGCTTCCACATCGAAAACATTGACATTATTGATGATCAACTCAGGGTGATGATGTGTTAATTTTGCCGACATATTTTCTAAGTAAGTTTGCTCGGCCTGCAATTGAATCTCTTTTAACTGTTCAAATTGTTCTTTTTTGAACCCATCACGCAGCATAAACATACTACCCCAGTTGGCTGCAAAAAAGTCCCCATTCTTATCATACCAACCAAAACTTGGCGATAGTCCAAGACCTGACATTGCGTAGAGCGCCACAGTTTGTCCATTTAATGTGAGTGTATTCAGCTTGGTGAGGTTGACACTACCTTGCGGCAATACGTTGGCCTGTTTTTTACCTGATTTTATCAAGTAACGCATTAGGGCATTACCGGGTGTGATAGCTGTATTTTTCGGCACGTAAGTGGCAAGAGGTTGATCTTGAACTGAGCCCGATTCGTCATCGTTTTGCCAAGTAGCCTTGCCATTAATCCATGTAAATGTTTCATTGATAGGCGCGCCGAATGCAGATTGGCCATTTGCAGTAAAGGAAACAGGTAGACCTTGGTCGTTTAGTTCGAGTGTTTCATTGACTAATATGCGGCGATTGTTCCAGCCAAATTCAATTTTACCTGTGTATTTATGGTCGCTCAGTTTAGTTTGTTCTAGTGTGCCAGCGAGCCCTTTTTGTGAATACACATTGTTGATTAGCGTCTCTGCTGATACGGATTGCATTGCACCCAGCAAACTAAATAGTGCCACTGCGGATAGTTTAACCTTATGAAACTTATTGCTTTTGTATTTATTCATGTTGTATTTCCCTGGTTCATAACAGGGTCAAATAAATAGCATGTTTTATAGGCTGAACAAACTGATAGTCGATTTAAATTGTAACTTAGCGTAAATAATTAATACGTATTGAAATAGAACGCCAACGCACTCACGCTGTGAAAATGGGGGGAATTTGTTATTATGAGCCGATTGCAAACCATGGTTGTACACACATAGTTTTTAGATAGGTTGTCACATGCCAACAAAAAATTTACTTAAAAAAGAACGCGTTGACTATATTTTAACCGAACTTGAAAAGCGTTACCCAAATCCACCGATCCCGCTTGATCACAAAGATCCCTATACCTTGCTCGTTGCCGTGTTACTGTCGGCACAATGTACTGATGAGCGCGTTAATCAGGTCACCCCCGCACTTTGGCAACTCGCGGATAATCCATTCGATATGGCGATGCAGTCAGTGGATGCGATTCAAGAGATTATCCGTCCCTGTGGTTTATCGCCGCAAAAATCCAAAGCGATTAAAAAGTTATCAGAAATTTTGGTGGCAGATTATAACGGCGTAGTGCCTCAAGATATGGATGCATTAGAAACGCTACCAGGGGTGGGTCATAAAACAGCAGGCGTGGTGATGGCGCAGGCTTTTAATGTTCCGGCTTTTCCTGTTGATACCCATATTCACCGACTTGCACAGCGCTGGGGCTTAACCAATGGGCAGAGTGTGGCACAGACAGAAAAAGACTTAAAACGCTTGTTTCCGAAAGAACGCTGGAATGATTTGCACTTACAAATTATTTATTACGGCCGTGATTTTTGTACGGCACGTGCCTGCCATGGACTAGTCTGCCCAATTTGTACTACGTGCTATCCAAATCGAAAAAACAAGAAAATAGCGAAAAAGCCTTAGTGTAGCTTTGTATTTGAGGCGTAATTGAGTTTAGCGGAAGCTGTTAATTTATTGGCCTATTCAACCGAGAATGTCTTTAGTGGATTTGGTTTGATTTTATGAAATAGTTAACCTAATTTTTAGGTCTGTAGAGTATTTGTACTAATTTGTGGCAACTTTATGTTTTGCAGGTGGTTATTGTTGTTTTTGAAATTATTTCGCAGGTATAATTGATTGCGATTTTAATAATAAAAACGCAATAAAAGGACCTGGTATGAAAGGAACCTCAGCGCTGATGTATAGCGCTATTCTCTTATCTAATTTTTCTGCCCTCTCAAATCAAACTACATGGCAAACCACAGAGTTGGTTTCAGCAACTTCCTTAAGTTGGAGTGATGGTGACTCACATCAAAGTGCCATTTCAGGAGACGGCCGCTATGTGACGTTTCGCTCGTGTGCGACGACACTCGTTGCCAACGACAATAACGCGCGCTGTGATATTTTTTTGCGAGATACCACACTTAATAACACCACGCTCGTGTCAAAAAAATATGACGGTCTCGTTGCGAATGGTGATGCCCGCGAGCCTGCTATTTCAGAAAATGGTCGTTATATCGTATATGCATCAAATGCGTCAGACATTATAAAAATTGGTGGTAACACAAATTATGATATTTACATCTACGATGTAAAAACGGGTGTTAACGAGCTTGTATCGGTTGCTGCTGACGGCTTTAAATCGAATGGTAATTCATATACTCCGTCGGTATCGAACGATGGCAACTTAATCACGTTTGCAACAGATGCCACTGTGTTTGATGCGACAGTGACTGATAATAACGATGAACCCGATGTTTTTGTTCGCAATCGGACCCTAAACACTACAACCTTGATTAGTAAAAGTTCACAAGGTGATGTGGGAAATGGGTTATCGTTACGACCTGTGATTAGCAGTAATGGCCTCTTTTTGGCCTATACCTCCGGTGCTACTAATATTGTGGCTGAAGACGATTATTTACGAAGTGATATTTATCGCTATTCATTAGTTAGTGGTGAAACAGAGTTGGTCAGTAAAAACTCTGAAGGCAACGTCACTGACGCAAAATTTGCAGATAATGCGAGCATTTCGGCAGATGGCAGTAAAATTGCCTTTTTAAGTACCGCAGCTAATAGTGCCGGACACTTGGACCCAGTCATCAACGACGACTGGGACCCATATGTGTATATGCGCGATATGAATGCAGGCAATACCAAGTTTATCGGTTTTCATGAAAATGGTGATATTCCAAGAAATACTGACCAGTTAAGGCCGCTTATTTCGGCGGATGGCAGCAAAGTATCTTTTTATACAGCTAGAGACTATACAGGCTACAAAAAAGAGGTATTCGTTCGCAATTTAGAAACCGATACAACTGAGCTGGTATCGAGCCAAGTAGATACTGAAAACCCCGATCACAGTGATGCAATTAATGGCGGTATTTCAAGTAATGGCCAATTTATTGTTTTTAGTTCAAAAAGAACCTCACTCACTGCTAATGAAACTGACGCTGTTGAAGATGTTTTTGTTAAAAACATGACAACAGGTGTTGTAACTAAAGTGAGCTTGCCATTTGGCCCGCAATTAAATGCAAAAACTAATTCACTGGCGTTATCGGGCAACGGGCGTTTTGCACTCATTCACTCAGATGCAACAAACATTACTACAAGCGGTGGCATGTTCGATGACTTGAGTTTGTATGATCGCCATACAAAAACTTTATCTAAACTTAAGTTAGGGCTGCGCGAAACAGATCTTAATGGCCATATTTCAGGTGATGCGAGCGACTTTGATATCAGTGCTGACGGCAATATTATTGTGTTTACATCACGCGCGACTAACTTAGATGCGAATGCAACAAGCTCAGAATGGGATGTGTATTATCACAATCGAGCACTCGGTACGACTAAGCGTATTAACTTGGCGTTTGATGGCACGCAAACGTTAGGCACGACAAATCGCCCTAGTATCTCGGCAGATGGTCGCTATGTCGCTTTCGTATCGCGCAGTAATACTTTGATTGAAAATGGTAATACCTTTTCAGATGTCTACTTGTATGATTCACAAAACGACACGATAAAGCTTGTCTCAAAGTCAATTGACGGCTTTGGAACATTGGGCCATTCATATGAACCTGAAATAAGCGCAGATGGCCAGTGGATCGTTTACGAATCAAATAATCGAGGGATCATTGGTCATGACTTAACGATTACATCAAATATCTTTTTATATAATGTTATTAATGAATCTAACCAGCTGATCACCCAGTTTGAGGGCGCGCCGCTGCGCTTTTCATCACAAGTAAGTTATAAGCCGACAATATCTGCTGATGGTCAATATATTGCGTTCGAAACTAAGGCCACGGAACAGTTACTTGGTAATGATGACGATGGCTTTAATGGGATGGAGATTATTTTATATGATCGTTTTTCAGGCCAATACAGAAACGTTAGTTTAGATACGCAAAACCAACAAATTTTCAATTCGTTTCATGCGAAACTGGCGGCGAATGGTTCGTATGTTGTATTCAAATCGCAACTAAGTCAAGACGGCCCATATGCATTAATGGCATCAAATATCGCAACGGGGCAAGCAAAACACGTTGCGAGTTATGCGTTTAGTAGCAAAATGGATCATGTACAGCCCGATATTTCCGCTGATGGTAAGACCATTTTATTTGTCTCAAATGTGCCTCAGTTAAACACTGTTATAAAAGAAGACATACAGACTTACATTGCTGATATTGACACAGACGGCGACGGTACAATTGACTTAGTTGACCTAGATGATGATAACGACGGTCTGCCTGATGTGTATGAAATTGAACATGGATTCGATAGCAACGATGCATCAGATGCTTCTCTTGATGCTGATAATGACGGACTTACCAATTTAGAAGAGTTCCAACTGGGTACTAACCCAAATCAGACGGACACCGATGGCGATGGCGTGAGTGATGGTCAAGACGTGTACCCAACAAACGATAAACGCTGGACCGATACAGACACTGATGGTGATGGGGTGACCGATGATGTTGAGACCTTGTTGGGGCTTGATAGCAACTCGAATTTAGATGTATGGCAAGATGCAGATAACGATGGTCGTCCGCTTTATTATGAGCGTTTAAATCAAAGTGATGAGTCAATAAAAGATAACGATGTATTTAGTGCTACGGATGAATCGGTTGAGAACTTAGTGCGCTTAGCGTATGTGGATGCACAGCATGTGTTTGTGGATGACAATACACTTGCAAGTTTAGTGTCACAGCTTAATAACGACGATACCAATATTGCACTACTTTACAGCGACTTATTGACTGAATTTGATTTAGCACAAATGGGCTTTATTGGCCGCGTGTATAAAGCGGTGATGATGCGAAATGCCGATGTGGGTGGTGCGGCGCACTACCGAAAACGCTTAAATACGGGCTTATCACGCCTTGCGATGGTGACCGGGTTTGTAAACTCAACGGAGTTCCAAAACCGTTATGGTGCACTGAGTAATGGCGAGTTTGTAGAGCTGGTTTATCGAAATGTGATGAATCGTGCGGCGGACTCAGCGGGTTACGACTACTGGGTTGGGCGCTTAGATAGCGGTGCCACAAGCCGTGCTCAATTAATGCTGTCGTTTGTGGAGTCGAATGAATACATTGGTCGCATTGATAAGCTAGAGCGTATGCGTGTGCTGTCATTATTGATAACACGTTTCCAATATAAAGAGGACGCACTAGCTGAGTTTGTAACGCGAGTGGATTCAGAGCAAAGCACGTACAGTGTGATGCGAGAGTTACTAGCAAGTGATGGCTTTAAAACTCGCGTGATGACAGGGCTTACACCAGCAAGTAATGATACTGATGGCGATGGGGTGATAGATGGCATTGAATTTATTGATGGCAGCAATCCAGAGATAAAAGACAATGATGTTGACACTGATGACACAGCGTTTGTAAAACAAAGCTACCGAGATTTATTATCGGAGCAATGGTCGCTGACACAAGTGGCAACAGATGTAGCAACACTTGCAACTGTGACTCGCAGTCAATGGCTTGATGGGTTAATGAATTCAGACAACTATGTGAACAACCACACATCTGTGGCACGTTTGTTCTTCTCAACGTTTTTACGCCGTCCAGACTTTAACGGATTAACCTTCTGGCAAGGTAAATTTAACACTGGGATGAAGATTACCGACATCGCGAATGTATTTGCGAG
>CANLRB010000025.1 GCA_947493455.1 uncultured Pseudoalteromonas sp.
GTTGGGATATCGCCAAGCGGTAAGGCAGCAGGTTTTGATCCTGCCATTCCCAGGTTCAAATCCTGGTATCCCAGCCAACTCTCTTCATAAATATAAAAATACTCATCAATATTTTATCTACTAATTTAGACTCATCGATTAAAGTCGTTCATCTATAAGAATTCATAGGCTAATTATTTTTTAAATTGCTCGGCCTGATGTTTTTAGCCCTATCAATTGATAAGGCAAAATACCAATATTATAAATATTCACCAATCGCATATTTTAAAATTTGATTTTTGAGCGGCGTCAACTTATTAACACTTTTCAGTAACGTGTTACGCATCAATTTTAACGGCGCTATATCGTTTGAAAACCCCGCATAACATGCATCCATTGCGCTCATCATTAATAGATTTACTGGGCGTCGTTTAGTCTCATAATTTTTTAGCGCCGTCGGAAGGTCATACTGAGTCAGCGATTTTGCCAATTGTGCGACATCTCTAAAACCCAAATTGACCCCCTGCCCTGCAAGCGGATTAATGGCATGAGCTGCATCACCTACAAGTACAACGTTATTTTTAACGTATTGATTTGCGTGTTGGCGTGTTAATGGAAAGACCGCATTCTTTTCAACTGTAAAATCTCCCGGTAACGATGGGAAGTTTGCTAGTAGTTCCATCTTGAGCGCATCTTTTGATAAATTATTTAGTCGCTCAAGTTCAGATGCGTCGTTGTACCAAATTAAGTTCGCATAGGGCGCTTGCATTGGTAAAAACGCAACCGGTCCAGACGGCTTAAATTGTTGCCAAGTAATATCTTGTTGCGGTGCATCTAACTTTATTAATACGCCCATACAAGCTTGTTGATAGCGCCAGCCAGTGACACCAATGCCAGCAGCCATTCTTGTCATTGAACCCGCACCGTCAGCGGCGATAACTAAATCAGCTGTTAGTGACGTTTTTTCAAATTCAAGTTCCGTGCATTGTGTGTTATTACGAATATGAGCCAATCTTCCAGCATCACTGATCACTTCAATGTTTGGGTAATGTTTAAATTCGCTCCACATACTGGCTTGAATGATCTTATTCTCAATTAGATGGCCTAAGTGCTCTTTATCAATATCAGTTGCATTAAACAACAAGTCACTGCTATCCATTTCTTTGACTGCAAGACGTTTATACGGTGCTTTTCTTGCCTTTAGGACATGCTGCCAGGCACCAATTTCAGCTAACAAGGACTCTGAAAACAGATTAAGTGCCGATAACCTAACATCTATCTCTTGGTCATTAAGCACATGGTTCGGTTCAATCGGTTTAAACTCAACTAACTTAACCTGATGACCTTGTTTGGCCATCAACAACGCAGCAGCTGCACCGACCATGCCTCCGCCAATAATAACGATCGATAAACTCATATTTAATACTGTTTAGTAAAAGTGTGATTAGTTTAACGCAATCGGGCTACAAATCATTGATTTTAATTAAACGCAAAGTGGATTTGCCGAAAAATTAACAACAATTAGGCAAACATATTTGAATCCACCTACGCTTAAGGATAAAATACGCCCCCTTAAAAAGTTCAGTTTAATACAGAGGCAAGTAATAATGGGTAAAAAGCTGCATATTAAAACCTGGGGATGTCAAATGAATGAGTATGACTCTCAGAAGATGGCAGACCTTTTAGATTCAACCAATGGTTATGAGCTCACTGAAGAAGCTGAACAAGCAGATGTTATTTTGTTAAATACCTGTTCGATTCGTGAAAAAGCACAAGAAAAAGTATTCCACCAACTTGGTCGCTGGAAATTGCTCAAAGATGATAACCCCGACCTCGTTATTGGCGTAGGTGGCTGTGTTGCATCACAAGAAGGTGAAACAATTCGTCAACGCGCTCCGTTTGTAGACGTTGTTTTTGGCCCTCAAACATTGCACCGTTTACCGGAAATGATTAAACAAGTGCAAGAAAAGCAAGGTGCGGTTGTTGATATTTCGTTTCCAGAGATCGAAAAGTTTGATCGCTTGCCTGAACCAAAAGCTGAAGGCCCAAGCGCATTCGTATCAATTATGGAAGGCTGTTCAAAATACTGTACCTTCTGTGTGGTACCTTACACCCGAGGTGAAGAAGTGAGTCGCCCACTTGACGATGTGATTCTAGAAGTAGCGCAACTTGCCGAACAAGGTGTGCGTGAAGTTAACCTGCTCGGGCAAAATGTAAACGCCTACCGCGGTGAAACACACGATGGCGAAATTTGCTATTTTTCGGATTTGCTACGCTACGTTGCAACGATTGATGGCATTGACCGTATCCGATATACCACTTCACACCCAGTCGAATTTACACCAGATATCATCGATGCATACGCCGATATACCTGAACTTGTGGACCATTTACACTTACCGGTGCAAAGTGGGTCAGATCGCGTACTTGCGTTAATGAAGCGCGGGCACACGGCACTCGAATATAAATCAACAATTCGTAAATTACGTAAGATCCGTCCTAATTTAAGCATGTCGTCAGACTTCATTATTGGTTTCCCTGGCGAATCAAAGATGGACTTCGAAGCAACGATGAACCTTATCAATGATATTGGCTTCGATATGAGTTTCAGCTTTATTTACAGTGCTCGTCCTGGTACGCCGGCAGCAGATTTACCTGACGACGTCTCAGAGCAAGAGAAGAAAGAGCGCTTATATTTATTGCAAAACCGTATCACCCAAATGGCACAAGATATTAGCCGCAAAATGTTTGGTACTGAGCAACGTATACTGGTTGAAGGCCCTTCTAAGAAAAATCCGATGGAGCTGCGCGGACGTACTGAAAACAACCGCGTTGTAAACTTTGAAGGTCCACACAACGTAATTGGTCAATTCGTAGATGTAAAAATAACCGAAGCATTGCCTAATTCTTTACGTGGTGAGCTAATTCGCACTGAAAGTGAAATGAACCTGCGTCGTGACGTCGCGCCATCAGATATCTTGGCAAAATCACCGACGGAGCAGGCCAATGAACTAGGCGTTGCAACCTTTACGCCATAGTCATATTAAAAGGCGCAGAATCTGCGCCTTTAAAGGACCCTATTTTGACAACACAACTAAAAACAATCGAAACATACCTAGAACCTGCTGACAATAAACGCCTCGCATCACTATGCGGCCCTTTTGACGAAAACATTAAACAAATTGAACGTCGCTTAGGCGTAGAAATCATGCATCGCGAAAACTTGTTCAAAGTAACAGGACAAGTGCGTAGCGTCATTGCAGCCACTGATATCTTAAAATCTCTTTACGTTGAAACAGCGCCTATTAAAGGCGATGTGACAGAGATTGAAAGTGACTTGGTTCACTTAACCATTCAAGAAGCACGCATCCTCGAGCAAGAAGATGAATTTGAACATCGCGACGAACTTATTATTAAAACCCGTCGCGGGGTTGTAAAGCCGAGAAACCCAAATCAAACTCAGTACATTGCCAACGTATTAACGCATGACATTACATTTGGTATTGGACCTGCGGGTACAGGTAAAACGTATTTAGCCGTCGCCGCGGCTGTAGATGCGTTAGAGCGCCAAGAAATACGTCGTATTTTATTAACCCGTCCAGCGGTCGAAGCAGGCGAAAAGCTCGGTTTTTTACCTGGTGATCTGAGCCAAAAAGTTGACCCATATTTACGTCCGCTTTACGATGCGCTATTTGAAATGCTTGGTTTCGAACGTGTTGAGCGACTTATTGAAAAAAATGTGATTGAAGTTGCACCACTTGCTTACATGCGCGGCCGCACCTTAAACGACGCCTTTATTATTTTAGATGAAAGCCAAAATACAACCGTCGAACAAATGAAAATGTTTTTAACGCGTATTGGTTTCAATTCTAAGGCCGTGATCACCGGCGATATTACCCAAGTTGATTTGCCGCGAGGCGCCCGCTCAGGTCTGCGCCACGCTATTGAAGTCTTGTCAAATGTCGATGCAATCAGCTTCAATTTTTTCAAATCGCACGATGTCGTGCGTCACCCTGTTGTTGCTGCTGTTGTCGAAGCGTACGAAGCACATGATGAAGTTGAACGCCTAAAACGCATTGAAAAGAAAAAACAACAAGAGCTTGCCCAACAACAAACTAACGAGTCAAGTAGCCATGATTGATCTCGATTTACAAATTGCGTGTAATGACACAGACTTGCCATCGCAAGAGCAATTCGAAGGTTGGACCCAACGTATACTTAGTCAATTTAAAGACAGCGCAGAACTCACTATTCGCCTGTGTGAAATAACAGAGAGCCAACAACTCAATCATGAATACCGTGGTAAAGATAAGCCGACCAATGTGCTGTCATTTCCATTTGAAGCGCCGCCGGGCATTGAACTTCCACTTATCGGTGATCTAGTCATTTGCCCTCAGGTAGTACGCCAAGAAGCGATTGAACAAGAAAAAACGTTCCATGATCACTTTGCTCATATGGTGATTCATGGCTGTTTGCATTTGCTAGGCTACGATCATATCGAACAAGAAGATGCCATTGAGATGGAAAGTATCGAGAAAGAGGTGCTCGCCACGCTGGATATTAGTGATCCCTATCGTGACGAAGATTTCGATTAGCGCATCGCAATCACTTTTCATTTTGCTATTATTTCTGATATAACTAGATTTAGTTTTTACGAAAACACTATTTTTCTAAATATGGAGCTTAAAGATCGCGTATGAGCGACGAAAATGCACAAAGTAGCCAGGGTTCTTCTGGTAAAACATGGTTAGGCCGCATTGCCCAAATGTTGCAAGGGGAACCCCAAAATAAGAAAGAGCTGGTTGAAGTTATCGTCGATGCCAGCGACCGCGATTTGATTGATCCTGAAACAAAGGAAATGATGCAAGGTGTACTCGGTGTTTCTGAACTTCGAGTGCGTGACATTATGATCCCACGTTCGCAAATGATCACTCTAGACGTTGATAAATCGCTCGCGGAATTGCTGCCCACCATGGTTGAATCATCGCACTCTCGCTTTCCTGTAATTTGTGAAGACAAAGACCATGTTGAAGGTGTGTTGTTGGCAAAGGACCTGTTGCCACTCATCTTAAAAAGTGAAAGTGAATTCCCAGAGTTACGTTCATTTTTACGCCCTGCAGTGGTGGTACCTGAAAGTAAGCGCCTTGATACGCTACTCAATGAATTTCGCCAACAACGCTATCATATGGCGATCGTAGTTGATGAATATGGTGGTGTATCTGGTCTTGTTACGATTGAAGATATTTTAGAAATCATTGTCGGTGAAATTGAAGATGAGCACGATGATGAAGAAGACGTTCAAGATATTCGCCAAGTCTCAAAACATACCTATTCAGTTGCAGCTTTAACACCGCTTGATGAATTTAATGAATTCTTCAGTAGCAAGTTTGATACCGACGAAGCAGATACCATTGGGGGTATCATTTTACATGCATTTGGCCATATGCCAAGTCGCGGCGAAACAATTGAAATCGGCGAATTTCAATTTAAGATTACAAACTCCGATAGCCGTCGAATTCAGCAAATTCAAGTAACGCTGCCAAAAAGCAGTAAACTCGACGCAGAGGTCAGTGCCGAGGCGCAATGAAATTAAATAAACACCGTTCGATACCTGCATTTATTGCAGGTATCGCCATGTCTTTAGCCTACGCCCCTTTCAATATTTGGTTTCTAGCGCCGATCCTTCTGGCGGTATTATTCTTACTATTAAATCAACAAACGACGAAACAGCAATTACGCATCGCGTTTAGTTTTTGCTTTGCTTGGTTCGGCGCTGGGATCAGTTGGGTTCATGTGTCAATCGCAGATTACGGTGGCTTGCCGATCTTTGTATCCGTGCTACTCATGATGCTGCTTGCAGCGTATTTGGCACTCTACCCCACGTTCGCATTAATGCTAAGCACAAGGCTCCAAAACAAATTCAACTGGCAATATTTGCTGTTACTACTCCCTATTTTCGCGTTAGCCGAGTATTTACGGGGAACACTTTTAACTGGCTTCCCATGGCTTTCGCTCGGTTATACATTAACTGATTCGCCACTCAATTCACTGGCACCTTACATCGGCGAATTTGGCCTATCATGCATTGTGCTTGTTGCAGCGTTTGCACTCTATAAAGTGATAGAAAAGCGTATATATATCAGCGCCATGATACTTTCAGCGATAATCGTTGCAAGTCTCCTGGTGCCGCAACAGATAGAACAAAAAGAACAACAACTCGATATTTTACTCGTCCAAGGTAATATTAAACAGGAGTTACGCTGGGCACCCGAGCATTTTTGGCCGACAATGTCAGCCTACCGGGATATGACACGTAAAAATTGGAATGTTGACCTTGTGGTTTGGCCAGAGGCTGCCGTGCCCGAAGTTGAGTCTATCGCAAGTGATTACCTCAGCCATATGGATGCAGCTGCGAGCTTTAATGATACCGCGCTAATTACTGGAATTGTTGACTATCAGTTTGATACTAAAATTATATACAACAATCTTATTGTGCTCGGTAAGCAACAAAAAGATGATGACAGCGGCCATTACCAGTACCTACACAAAAATCGCTATCGTAAATCTCAACTGTTACCGATTGGGGAGTTTGTTCCGTTTGAAAACTTATTGCGCCCTATCGCTCCCCTATTTGATTTACCAATGTCGTCATTCAGCCGTGGTGAACGAGTACAAAAAAACCTCGTAGCGAACGGCCTGAATATCCTGCCGGCTATCTGTTACGAAATCGCCTTTGCTGATTTAGTACGCGACAATTATCGTACTAACTCCGACATCTTATTCACAGTGAGTAATGATGCCTGGTTTGGTGATTCACATGGTCCGCATCAACATATGCAGATAGCGCGCATGCGTGCACTCGAACTCGGTTTGCCACTGGTGCGAGTAACAAATAACGGGATAAGCGGCGTTTATAACCCCTTTTCTGACGAGGCGCGATATTTACCACAGTTTGAACAAACGAGCGGGATTTTTGAATTACCGTTACTGCAAGGAGAAACCTTTTATGCAGCCAACGGTAAAACGCCATTAGTGATTCTTCTCACTGTATTATTTGCCCTTGGACTAACGTATAAAGGCGTTAGAAATCTGCAACAAAGACAATCGACAACACTTGCCAAATCTCAGTCATAATCGATTGAGATTTGTCGTTCTATTTCCTCAGAGTTATTACTCTTCAGCTGGTCCATTGACGATATCAGCAAAGCGACTGAGCTTTCTTAATGCTAAGTCATTGATGGTATTTTTTGCATAGGTGCCTTTATCTAACATCTTACCGGCATCTCGTTTCATTAACACTTCAAGCGCTTCATCTACATTCGCTACCGCGTAAATGGTAAATTGCCCTCTTTCAACGGCCTGAATAACATCCTGGTTTAGAACTAGGTTATGCATATTCGAACGGGGGATCATCGCACCTTGTGAGCCAGTTAAACCGCGCATTTTACACAACTTGAAAAACCCTTCGATTTTTTCATTTACGCCGCCAATCGCTTGCACTTCACCGTGCTGATTAATCGAACCTGTTAACGCAATACTTTGGTCAATCGGAATACGGGTTATCGCTGAAATCAAGGCACATAATTCAGCTAACGATGCGCTGTCTCCATCAATTGAACCATAGCTTTGCTCAATAGCAATATTCGCACTCAACGTCAATGCAAAGTCTTGTGCATATTTGTTACCTAAATATCCGGTCAGTAACATCACGCCTTTGGTATGGATTGATTTACCCAAATCTGCTTCACGCTCAATATCGAGCACGCCATCACTGCCTGCATAGACAGTTGCGGTAATGCGCGCCGGCGTACCAAAGCTGGTATCGCCAATATGAAGGACCGTCAACCCATTAACACAGCCGATTGCCTCTCCTTCACTGTTGATCAGCGTATGCCCCTCTTTTATTTCACTTAACAATGATTCGCTAATTTGACCCGTACGATATTGTTTGCCGAGCAAGGCTTCATCAATATGGGCTGCTTGAATCACCGTTTCATTATCTTGTTTAGCGTAGTATGACCCTTCGTTAAGCAACTCAATCACATCAGCAAATCGCGCTGAGAGCTTGTTCTGATGCTCCGCTTGGCGATAGCTAAATAGTAAAAGACTCGCGATTGCGTCGGCACTTAGCTCACAATCTAACGTTTTTTCACTATACGTTTGTAACTTACTGATCACTTGGTAGCGGTACTTATCCGACGATGGAATGTAGTAATCAAAATCAGCGAGCACCCTGAACAACTCATTAAATTCATCATCATATTCTTGCATCAAGTAGTAAAGATCGCGTGAGCCAAGCAATACAATTTTTACATCCAGTGGAATAAGCTGAGGCTTGATGGTAAAGCTTGAGCCAAGCTGACTATCTTGTGCCGGTAGGTCACTCTTAATTTGCTTTTCTTTAAGCGAGACTTTCAGTGCATCCCATACCTGCGCGTTACTCATCAACTTTTGCGCATCCATAATCAGATAGCCACCATTGGCGCGATGCAATGCACCCGGTTGAATTGATCGGTAACTCGACACCACAGAGCTTGCCTGACTCCCGTGTTCAGCTTTACCAAATACGTTACTGAATGTTGGGTTTGCTTCGTAAACACATGGCGCACCGTCGTCAGGTTTATGTGAAATAATTAAATTCGGCGCAAAATACTCAGTTAGCATTGCGCGTTTATCTAAATCTTCTTTGTTATTTTCATCAATATCGTCAGCCAGCCACTCTAGTACGGCATCGACGAGCTCGTCACGTAAATCCTTAAAGTACTTAAGAATGCCAATTTGACTCGCGTATTTATGCTCAAGTTCTTTCAATAGCGGTTTAATGGCAAGCTCAGCGGTGCTTTTTTTCAAGCTTCGTAGCGCTTCTGACGATTCACGTTTCCAGCGTGGAAGTTCGATTAGCGCCTCGTTTAATGCATCTTCAAGTCTTTGAATAACATCATAGAAATACTGTCGTTCTTCATCACTTAATGAAGCAAATTCAGCGTCATCAAGTTGCTTTCCGTCAATTACGGGTGCAAAGCTAATGACACCTGACTCTTCAAATAAGGCAACTTGATGTTCACTTGCGATATTTTCAACAATTTCAATTGCTTCGTCATACTTTTCGTTAAACTTGCGATCGATATTTTTTTTCTTACGCTGATAGCCTGGGTTATCAAAGGCAGCCGGAAACGTATCGAGGATTTCATCAATCAATGAGTCAACATCATCGCAAAACTCTTTGCTCTCACCTGGTTGCAGACAAATTGCCACGGGTTCACGATGTTCATCAAAGTTATTGACGTACAGCCATTCAAGCGGTGTTTGACGGGACTTACTCTCGTTCGCTATTTTATTTTGTACCATGGTGAAGCGTCCTAATGCAGGCTCCCCCATCACATATACGTTATAGCCAGGTAATTCCATACCCATAGCGAAGTCCAATGCTGCTTGAGCTCGCTGCTGCCCTATGATGCTATAGTCATCTGGGTATTCTTGCTCCATGCAGGTTTGAATATAATTGGTATCAACATCAGGTCGTAACTGGCGTGATGTCAAAGCGACACGGTCTATCGTGTTCATTAGCGAACCCATTTATTTTTATCAAATTTTTGTGCTAGTCTACTTGCCAATCACGGGGTAAACAAGCGTAAAGAGTATGCTTAAACCGGAAATTAATTAAGGACTAAAAGGCCGCCGCATAAAGTTGAACCCTTGGCACTGCTGGCATTTTCTCAACTTTTCCGGGTGCGTAACACAGTGCACATCGCCACAACTTCGACATACTATTTCACCGAATGCGACCCATTCCCCCTGTTGATACACGCCATGATGCTCAAAGTCATCGAGTAAAACACGCCACTCAACCTGCGATTTATCGACTAACTGGCTCAGGGTTAACCAGAGGCTTTCTTTTAGCTCCGCATTCGCTAAGGCATTATATTGTTCATGGTTTTCACGCCAATGCTGATAGTCGCGTTTTAAATAATACGCGTAATCTTGCATTTGCTGTTTTGAGTATGCGGCAATTTCTTCTTGCGTTTGATTAAAATTTTCAACGAAGTGTGCTATTTCGTGATTTTTTACATCCAGTAACCACTTATTTAATTCATCGAGCCAACTTTCATAATTTAACTTAGCCATACAACTGTACTCCACCGCATTAACTCCATATTCATAAGTATAGAAGAGAATTTAATTAAACGCCTCTAACACAAACTCAAATGACTAATATATATACAGTTTTGATTTACACTCTCCCCTTCAAACCATGCATTTTAAGAGTTAAAAAAAAGTCAAACTTAATGCCGCTAATACTGTATATAAGGCACTATTTACGGTATGCTAACGAGAATTTTTTTAATCGTTTGCAAGTACTTCGGAAATCGCAATGCAAGAGCAATATAATCCTTCGGATATCGAAGCGAAAGTCCAACAATATTGGGATAAAAATCAAACATTTAAAGTTACAGAACAAGAAGGTAAAGAAAAGTTTTACTGCCTCTCAATGTTCCCTTACCCAAGTGGTCGCCTACATATGGGTCACGTTCGTAACTACACCATTGGCGATGTCGTTTCACGCTTTCAACGACTGCAAGGCAAAAATGTCATGCAACCGATGGGATGGGATGCGTTTGGTCTACCAGCTGAAAATGCAGCAATTAAAAACAATACAGCACCGGCCAAGTGGACATACGAAAATATTGACTACATGCGCAATCAGTTAAAACAACTTGGCTTTGGTTATGACTGGGATCGTGAAATTGCAACTTGTCACCCTGAGTACTACAAGTGGGAACAGTGGTTCTTCACTAAATTATATGAAAAAGGCCTTGTATACAAAAAAATGGCAACGGTTAATTGGGATCCAGTTGACCAAACAGTGCTCGCAAATGAACAAGTTATTGATGGACGCGGTTGGCGTTCAGGCGCGGTTGTTGAACAAAAAGAAATTCCACAATGGTTCATTAAAATTACCGACTATGCGCAAGAGCTACTAGATGATCTCGACAAGCTAGAGCATTGGCCAGAGCAAGTAAAAACAATGCAGCGTAACTGGATTGGACGCTCAGAAGGTCTTGAAATTGACTTCAAGCGCGCTGACAACAACGAAAGCTTCACTGTTTATACAACACGCCCTGATACCTTTATGGGTGTAACCTATGTAGGTGTTGCCGCAGGCCACCCAATTGCCCAAGAAGCTGCGAAAAATAACCCTGAATTAGCTGCCTTTATCGAAGACTGCAAAAACACCAAAGTTGCCGAAGCAGATATGGCGACAATGGAGAAAAAAGGCATTGCAACTGGGTTGACGGCGATTCACCCATTAACCGGTAAAGAAGTACCAATCTGGGTAGCTAACTTCGTTCTAATGGATTATGGCTCAGGTGCAGTCATGGCCGTACCGGGGCACGATCAACGCGATTTTGAATTTGCAACTGCATATAACCTTGAAATTAAACAAGTAATTGCACCTGCTGAAGGTTCAGAACTTACCGCTGATTTAACCAAAGAAGCCTTCACTGAAAAGGGTGTATTAGTTAACTCAGGCGAATTTGATGGCCTTGAGTTTGATGCTGCATTTAATGCAATTGCAAACAAACTAGAAAGCCTAGGCGCAGGTAAGCGCAAAGTAAACTTCCGCCTTCGCGATTGGGGTGTAAGTCGCCAGCGCTACTGGGGTTCACCAATTCCAATGTTAAACAAAGAAGATGGTACCGAGGCCGCAGCGACACCAGAAATGCTTCCGGTTCGTCTACCAGAAGACGTTGAAATGAATGGCGTAACTTCACCAATTAAAGCGGATCCTGAATGGGCAAAAACGACACTTAACGGCGAGCAAGTATTCCACGAAACAGATACTTTTGACACCTTTATGGAGTCTTCGTGGTACTACGCACGTTACTGTAGCCCGCGTTACGACGAAGGTATGTTAGAGCCAGGTGCGGCAAATTATTGGCTACCTGTAAACCAATATATCGGTGGTATTGAGCACGCGATCTTACATTTACTTTATTCACGTTTCTTCCACAAATTACTACGTGATTTCGGGCTAGTAAACTCAGATGAGCCGTTTGAACGCTTACTGTGCCAAGGTATGGTACTTGCCGATACTTATTTTCGTAAAGACGAAAAAGGCGGCGATGTATGGATTGCGCCAAGTGATGTCGAATCAGAAAAAGATGAAAAAGGCCGTGTTGTAAAAGCATGGCACAAAGACGATGGTCAGCCAGTTGAATCAGCTGGTATGAGCAAAATGTCTAAATCGAAAAACAACGGAATCGACCCGCAAACAGTTATCGAACAATATGGCGCAGATACTGTTCGTTTGTTTATGATGTTCACCGCCCCACCAGAGCAAACGCTTGAATGGTCTGATTCAGGTGTAGAAGGTGCACACCGCTTTATCAAACGCGTATGGAAATATGCAAATGATGTACTAGCAAACGACAAAGTAAGTTTAGACAAAGCAGCGCTCAACGCTGACCAAAAAGTACTTCGTCGCGAGCTACACAAAGCAATTGCTAAAGTAACCGATGATTTAGACCGTCGCCAAACGTTTAACACAGCCATTGCTGCAGTGATGGAGTTGTTAAACAAGTTAACAAAAGCACCGCTTAGCGACGCGCAAGACATCGCGATTGGTTATGAAGCATTAAATGCCTTAGTGGTTATGCTCTCGCCAATTACACCACACGTTTCTCACCAGTTATGGCAAGAACTGGGTGGTCACGGTGATGTTGTTGACGCAACTTGGCCAGAGCTTGATGAATCAGCACTTGTTGAAGATGAAAAGCTTGTAGTTGTACAAGTTAACGGTAAAGTGCGTGCAAAAATCACTGTTGCAGCAGATGCCACCCAAGAGGATGTTGAAAAAGTCGCATTTGCCGAGACTAACGTGACTAAATTTACCGATGGGTTAACAATTAGAAAAGTAATTTTCATTAAAGGAAAACTACTTAACGTGGTTGCGAACTAATGAGTGTTTTATCACTTACAAGATACACAGCATATTTGCTGTGTATCTTAATGCTTAGCGGGTGCGGTTTTAAACTGCGCACCGCGTCGCATTTTCCAGCGGAGTTGCAAAATCTAATTGTAACCAGTGAAGATCCAGAATCGGCTCTTTATTTGCAGTTAGTCAAGCAAATGAATTTTGCCAACCTAGCGCAATCGAGCGAAGGTGAAGCAACAGCGCAGCTTCATATTGTTAAAGATGGCTTGAGCAGACGCAGCCTTAGTTTGTTTAAAAATGGGCAAGTAGCAGAGCATGAGCTGATTTACTCAGTGACTTATGAACTGACACGAGAATTCGATAAGCCAGTAAGTCGCCGTTTTGAAGTGACAAGAAATTACCAAGACGATCCAAATAGTGCATTAGCAAAATCAAAAGAGCTCGAACTGATTTTGAGTGAAATGCGCTTGCAGGCGAGCCGTCAAATTATAAGAGAGCTGAGCCAACTATAATGCGTGTCTATGCAAATCAAGTTGCTCAGCACCTTGCAAAGGGTATTCATGCGTTTTATTTGGTTATGGGAGATGAGCCATTTCAAGTACAACAAACGATTGAACAAATAAAAACAACCGCGCATCAACACGGTTTCGCAGAGACCATTAAATTTGTTTATAGCCCCCAGTTCGATTGGCAAGAAATTATGCAAGAATATGCAAGCTTGTCGCTGTTTAGTCAGCAAAAAATTATCGAACTTGATTTAGCCGACAGTAAGCCAAATGCAAGTGCGAGTAAACTAATTGTCGAACTAGCCAGTAACCCAAATCCCGATGTAATATTTATTCTTCGCGGGCAAAAAAACGGTTCGGATATTCAGCGTTCAACGTGGTTTAAAGCGCTTGATAAACACGGTTTGTTTGTACCATGTTATCAATTGACGGGACGCCATTTATCGCAGTGGTTAAACACCCAATGCAACGACAAAAACCTCAGACTCACACCTGATGCCAAAGCACTGTTACTCGATGCTAACCAAGGAAACTTATTCGCTGTTTATCAAGAGCTCGAAAAAATTTCCCTGATCTTTTCCAACACTGAAGTCGATGTACATAAGCTCGCTCCGACCCTCTTAAATCAATCTAAGTTCGATATTTTTGATTTGAGCGATGCGCTTCTCGCAGGAAATGGCAATCGTATTTGTGACATCATGCACAAATTACAACAAGAAAACAGTGAACCGACGGTGATCAGTTGGGCAATAAACAAAGAAGCGCAAACGCTGTATCAACTCAGTAATGCAGTTCATTCGGGCATTGCAATTAACGATGCACTCAACCAAGCTAAAGTGTGGAAAAACAAACTTTCTATAACGCAAAGTGCACTGCAGCGCTTAAATCACACACAAACAAGTTCGATTATTAATGCATTGGCGAAATTTGATGCCCAGTATAAGCAGCATACAATTACCAGCCCCTACCAAGTGCTGATGCATATTGCACTCATGTTTGTCGGTCAGGTTAATTTTGAATTGCCGCTATTTAAAGATGCACTATGATTGCTATTTTCGGCGGCACATTTGACCCTATTCACCTCGGTCATATTCATATTGCGCAACATGTGAAAGCACGTTTTGCGCTCGACAAAGTCTATTTCATGCCATGCAAATTCCCGGTACACAAAGCGGAGCCTGGCAGTAGCAGTCAACATCGTATAACAATGCTTGAGAAATCTCTTGCCAATCATCCCTCTTTTGTTTTAGATAAACGTGAATTAGAGCGACAAACGCCGTCTTATACCGTGCTTAGCATGCATGAAATTCGCAGCGAACACCCAAACCAAGCAATCTTTTTTATTATTGGCATGGATTCACTAAATCAGTTGCATTTATGGCATAAATGGCGCGATATTCTTAGCCTTTGCAATTTTATTGTGTGCCAGCGCCCCGGCGATAAGCTCAACGTTAACGACGAGATAGCCCCATTTGTAACCCAATTTAATCGCGATGTTACATTTAATCATTTCGGTCAGATTTATGTGTGTGATAACCCCCAGCTTGATATCGCATCATCACAAATCCGCTCACTCATCAAAACAAATAATTTAGCGCAATGTGAAAGCTTACTCGCAGCGAATGTATTTGCTTACATAAAACAACAACAACTCTACCAAAATACTGATGAGCCATGTTAAAATCGCGTATTAATTAAATGCCATTACAGGACACTATTTTGAACTCAAAGCAACTTTTAGAATTTGTAGTAGACAAAGCCGACGATATGAAAGCGGTTGATATAATTGAACTCGATGTGAGCGAATCTTCGTCTATTACTGATTTTATGGTTATTTGCTCAGGAACATCAAAACGCCATGTGCACGCGATTGCCAACAATGTAAATAAAGAAGCACGCGCTGCTAACCTTGAAATTATTGGCATGGAAGGTCACGATGTTGGCGAGTGGGTACTGCTTGACTTAGGCGATGTTGTATTGCACGTAATGCAAGAACAAACGCGTGACTTTTATCAATTAGAAAAACTTTGGGGCTAAGTTATGCGGATTCAACTGATTGCGGTTGGCACTAAAATGCCAAACTGGGTTGAAACCGGCTTTAACGAGTACCAACGTCGCTTTCCAAAAGACATGGCGCTTGATTTAATTGAGATCCCAGCAGGAAAACGCGGTAAAAATGCCGATATAAAACGCATCTTACAGCAAGAGGGTGAAAAAACCCTTGCGGCTATCCCAAAAGGCAATCGCATTGTGACGCTCGAAGTCACAGGTAAACCCATGGATACACATCAACTTGCAAAAACAATGGAAAAATGGCAACTTGATGGTCGTGACGTTAGCTTGCTGATTGGTGGCCCTGAAGGATTAGCACCTGAATGTATTGCTGCTTCCGAGCAAAAGTGGTCGCTATCAAATCTAACCTTGCCGCATCCCTTAGTGCGAATTATCGTCGCAGAAAGCTTGTATCGCGGTTGGAGTTTGAATAATAATCACCCCTATCATCGTGAATAATAATTAAAAAATGCTACAGCGACGCAATACAATACGAGATCACTCTGCAGAAGCGAATTTAGTCGCAAGGCGCGCTTTTGCAGCGTTTATTTTTGTTTTAGTTCTCATTGCTATTTTGTTTGTCAATATCTACAACTTACAAGTGAACGACAGTGAATCGTACAAAACGCGTTCAAATGAAAACCGCATTAAATTACTGCCTGTCGCACCTAATCGAGGCCTTATTTACGACCGAAATGGAACACTGCTCGCAGAAAACCGTCCGGTTTATAATCTTGAAGTGGTCCCAGAAGACGTTAAGAATATCAGCGAGACGATTGACCAAGTATCAAACTACATTGATATCACCGCGGAACAAAAAGAAAAATTTCTTAAAAGTATTCGCCGTACCCGTCGCTTTAAAAGCCAAGTGCTGAAAAATCGATTAACGCCCGATGAAGTCGCCGTTTTTTCAGTGCATCAACACAAGTTTCCAGGCTTTAGTATCGAGGCCCGCCTTGCGCGCTTTTACCCCTATGGCGATACGCTCACCCACGCGCTTGGCTATGTCGCTAAATTAAATAAAACCGAATTATTTGACTTGCAAGCGCAAGAACTCGATACCAACTATCGCGCGACTCGAGATATCGGCAAACTGGGCATTGAAAAATATTACGAACAAATGCTGCATGGCACAGTAGGCAGTCAAGAAGTCGAAATTAATAACCGCGGCAGAATAATACGTACACTCAGTGAATCAGAACCCGTTCCTGGCAAAGATCTCGTACTTACCATCGATATTGGCTTGCAACAAGTAGCGCAAGAAGCACTCGGCGATCGCCGTGGCGCAATTATTGTGCTCGATGCCCGAGACGGTGGTGTGCTCGCCTTCTATTCAAACCCAAGTTATGACCCGAACTTATTTGTTCACGGCATTAGCAGCAAAGATTATCGCGCGTTACTCAATCCAGATAGCCCGCAGTTAAACCGTGTTACCAAAGGGATTTACCCTCCTGCATCAACGATTAAGCCGCATATGGCTGTACTCGCACTTGATGAAAATGTGGTAACCGAAAAAACGCAAATCCATGATCCTGGTTTCTTCCAATTACCCAATGCAGATCACAAATGGCGCGATTGGCAACCGTGGGGACACGATAAAGTGGATGTATATAAAGCAGTTGAGCAATCTTGTGATACTTATTTTTATGAAGTGTCCTACCGCTTAGGCATCGACCGGATCAGTGATTTTATGTATAAACTCGGTTTTGGCCAGCGCACGGGCATTGATATTCACGAAGAAAAAACGGCAATATTACCGTCGCGAGAGTGGAAGGAGAGTCGCTATAAGGTTCCTTGGTACCCAGGTGACACACCATCCGTTGGCATCGGCCAAGGTTACTGGACGGCAACGCCTATGCAAATAGCAAACTCGGTCAATATATTAGTCAATAAAGGTGTGCATCACCCACCGCATTTAGTCGCGGCCACAAAACACGCTGACCAAGTACAAATCTTACACCGTGACGAAAAACCGCCTGTCGTATTAAAAAACCCAAAAAATTGGGATATCGCCTTAAAAGCAATGCATAACACGGTACTGCGAGGGACAGCAAAACCCGCTTTCTTAGGTAGTGAATACGACTCGGCAGGTAAGACCGGAACCGCACAAGTTGTCAGTATCGCGCAAGATAAAGAATATGACGCGGATAGCTTGCAAGAAAAGCATCGCGATAATGCAATGTATGTCGGATTTGCACCTTTCTCAAACCCAGAGATCGTGGTGACGGTTGCCGTTGAAAATACCGGTGGTGGCTCGTCGGTTGGTGCACCAACTGCGCGAAAATTAATGGACTACTACTTTTCTAATAAACCTGAGTCACTTGTAGGGAAACCATGACAGCATTAAGTCACCGAAAAACAATTTGGGATAGACTCCATATCGATTGGCCCCTGCTGGTTGCATTGCTCGCCCTTATGTCAGCATCAACAGTCATTATATTTAGTGCTGGCGGCCAAGAGATAGGCATTGTCTACGCGCAATTAAAACGCATTGGCATCTCGATTATCGCAATGTTTGTTATTGCGCAAATTTCGCCGATGATGTTGCAGCGCTGGGTTTTACCTATTTATGCCGCATGCGTTATTCTTCTGGTCGGTGTATTACTTTTCGGTGAGTCAAGTAAAGGCGCGCAGCGCTGGTTAAATATTGGCGTAACGCGTATTCAACCGTCAGAGCTGATGAAACTAGCGATGCCAATTATGATAGCCTGGTATATAAGCCGAGCTCATTTACCGCCTAAAATTCGCCATCTCTGCGTTGGGTTAATACTCGTCGTGATGCCCACGCTTTTGATAATGAAACAACCGGATTTAGGAACATCAATCCTAATTGCAAGCTCTGGACTGTTTGTACTCTTTATGGCGGGGCTACAGTGGCGTATTATTTTAGGTGCACTGGCGCTCGCCCCCGTTGCAGGCTATGCATTTTGGCAGTTTGCTATGCATGAATATCAAAAAACACGCGTATTAACCTTGCTCGATCCAGAAAGCGACCCGCTCGGTGCTGGCTACCATATTATACAATCAAAAATTGCTATCGGTTCAGGTGGTGTCGATGGCAAAGGGTGGACACAAGGCACACAGTCACAGCTCGAGTTTTTACCAGAGCGCCATACTGACTTTATTTTTTCGGTTCTAAGTGAAGAGTTTGGGCTTATTGGTGTTACGCTCTTACTTGGTATCTACTTGTTCATTATCGCCCGCGGACTTTATATTGCGGTGAATGCCCAAGACGCATTTGGCAAACTATTGGCATCGAGCTTAACGCTCACATTTTTTGTTTATGTATTTGTAAATATAGGTATGGTTTCAGGTTTACTGCCCGTTGTTGGTGTCCCCCTTCCGCTTATAAGTTACGGTGGTACGTCAATGGTGACCTTAATGGCCGGATTTGGCATTATAATGTCTATCGCTACGCATAAACGGATACTTGTAAACTAATATGAATTATCTAAAAATCGCGTCACTTATCATTTTGATTCTATTTTTAGCTGCGTGCAGTTCCGGACGCTATGAAATGCGCCATGACGCCGCCCCGTTACGCCAGCCAACCTCAATAGAATTAAAAGACGCCGTCGTCGTGCCAGTTAAGAAAAGTGTTTCAGCGAGTCGCCCCTACATAGTTAACGGTCAATCATATGTGCCAATGCACGATGAGCGCGGATTTATTGAATATGGCAAAGCGAGTTGGTACGGTCGCAAGTTTCATGGGTACCACACATCTAACGGCGAAACCTATAATATGTTTGCAATGACGGCAGCACATAAAACCCTACCCCTGCCGAGTTTTGTTAAAGTCACCAATCTCGAAAATGGCCTCTCGACCATTGTTAGAATCAATGATCGCGGTCCTTTTCATAGTGAACGCATCATCGATCTATCATACGCAGCCGCCTATAAGCTCGGGTTCCACCGCCAAGGAACTGCTAATGTAAAAATTGAGGCGATGGTTGCCGCAGAGCAACACCAAGCCTATATTCAAATAGCGGCGGCAAGTGATATGACGCGCCTAAGCCAACTTGCCAAAGATTTAACGGCAAAATATCAAGTTGACAGCAAAATAGTGAAAAAAAATGGAATTTATCGCTTGCGCCTTGGTCCTATTGATAATGCAGATCATGCAAAAGAGCTATTAGAAAATATTAAGCAAAACAGTCATTCTCAAGCATTCATGCTTTACAGTGACAGTAAGCTTTAGGATAATAAATTAAGATTCCCTATTTGCAGCTTAAAAATTTAAAGCTACAAATAAAAACGAAATTAAATAAGACTTTAAAACCAAGCAAAAACGATGAAATCATTCAAACATAATGTGTTAAAAAGCCTGTGTGGAATTCTCTGCGCAACTGGTGTATTTGCAGCTCATGCCCAAATCATGCCGCCACCTCCACAAATCAATGCCAAAGGGTATTTCCTAGTTGACTTCACTACAGGTAAAGTGATTGCTGAAGGTGAACCAGATACTAAACTTGCACCAGCGAGTTTGACTAAGATGATGACCAGCTATGTGATTGGCCTTGAAGTGAAAAACGGCAATATTTCACTCGATGATCAAGTTGTTATTAGTGAAAATGCGTGGGCGAAAAACTTCCCTGATTCATCAAAAATGTTTATTGAAGTTGGTAAACAAGTGTCGGTTGAAGATCTCAACCGAGGGATTATTATTCAATCAGGTAACGACGCCTGTGTGGCAATGGCAGAACACATTGCTGGCAGTGAAAGCGCCTTTGCCGATCTTATGAATGCCCATGCGCAAAAACTTGGCTTAACAAACACTCACTTTATTAACAGCCATGGTTTAGACACCAACGAACACTATACCACGCCGCGTGATATGGCAAGCTTAGGTGTTGCACTAATTAGAGATGTTCCTGAAGAGTACGTATTGTATGCCGAAAAGTCGTTCACGTTTAATGGTATCAAGCAGTACAACCGAAATTCGCTACTGTGGGATGAAAGTATTAACGTTGACGGAATCAAAACTGGCCATACTAGCGAAGCTGGCTATAGTCTCGTTACCTCTGCGACGAAAGGAAGCATGCGCCTTGTTTCAGTTGTTATGGGTACAAAAAGTGAACGAGCACGTGCAACCGAAAGCCGCAAATTACTTAACTATGGCTTTCGCTTTTTCGAAACAATTACGCCGTATAAAGCGGGTGATAGCTTTGCCGAACAACGTATTTGGATGGGCGATAAAGAACTTGTGAAATTGGGCATTTTAGAAGATACCCCAATTACTATTCCTCGCGGACAAAGTAAAAACCTAAAAGCAAACTTTGAGCTCGACAAAACATTAGAAGCCCCTATTGCGAAGGGCGTAAAGGTTGGCACATTGTTTTTACAACTTGACGGCAAGGATATTGCAAAATATCCGCTTGTTACCTTAGAAGAAATCAACGAAGGTAGCTTCTTTAGTCAAATATATGATTATTTACGTTTGCAACTTGCAAACTAAACTGACCAGACTTAACAAAACGCCCTTATTTGGGCGTTTTTCATTTTTCCGCTTATTTATCAAATAAAGATTATTAATAAGCGTTTTAATTTAAAAGCTGTTAAAATGGCGCTCGTTTTTTAACAGCGATATAATTACGCTGATAGTATTAATTAGTTGACTGAGGCGCCTTGTGGTAAAACCAGTAAAAAACACTAAATTTGACGAATATTTAGAATTTCCATGTCCTTTTACATTTAAAGTTATGGGACTTGCAAATGTTGACCTAACCTCACAAGTACTGGCCGTAATGCAACAGCATGCGCCAGGCGATTATGCACCTAAAACAAAACCGAGTACCAAAGGTACTTATGAATCGATTACACTCGTTGCAACAGTAACAAGCAAAGAGCACATCGAAACACTTTACACTGAACTCGGTAATCTAGCAGACGTACGTTACGTACTATAAAGGTGTCCTGTTGAGCAACTCAAAACTTATTGTACGTCAACTCGGTAGGCAAGATTATTTGCCTGTTTGGCAAGCAATGCAAGATTATACCGACAATCGCGATGATACTGCGGCCGATGAAATTTGGTTGGTGGAACATAACCCTGTTTTCACACAAGGGCAAGCAGGTAAAGAAGAACATCTGCTGATGACAGGCGACATTCCCGTTGTGCAAGTCGACCGCGGTGGCCAAGTAACTTATCATGGTCCTGGCCAGCAAGTGCTTTACGTTTTGTTTAATTTACGCCGCCTAAAAATAGGGGTTCGTGAACTCGTAACTTGGCTCGAACAATCAATCATAGCAACCTTGCAAGATTTTGCTATTGATGCCTATGCCAAGCCCGACGCACCCGGTGTTTACGTTGACAATAAGAAAATAGCATCGCTCGGTTTGCGCGTACGCCGAGGCTGCTCTTTTCATGGTTTAGCGCTCAATGTCGACATGGACATGAGTCCGTTTTTACGCATTAATCCGTGTGGGTATGCCGGCATGGAGATGGTACAAACAAAAGAATTAGAGGGTCCACAATCGTTAGAACAAGCGGCAAGTGGCCTAGTTAAGCATTTAGTCGAAAAACTAAATGTCAGCGAATATGAGCAAGTAGTAGGTTTTGAATAAATGAATAAACCCGTAAAAATGCAACCCGGCGTTAAGTTACGCGATGCCGAAAAAATGGCCTTAATCCCCGTCAAGGTTATGCCAACTGAAAAAGAGGAAATGCTTCGCAAACCGGAGTGGCTGAAGATACGTTTACCTAAATCAAGCGAGCGTATTGACGGCATTAAAAAAGCGATGCGCGAACATGGCCTCAGCTCTGTCTGTGAAGAAGCATCGTGCCCAAATTTATCAGAATGCTTTAACCATGGTACAGCGACCTTTATGATTTTAGGGGCGATCTGTACACGTCGATGCCCATTTTGTGATGTTGCTCACGGTCGACCACTGAAACCTGACGCCGAAGAGCCTGAAAAACTAGCCTTAACGATTAAAGGCATGAAGTTATCTTATGTAGTCATCACGTCAGTAGATAGAGACGACCTACGCGATGGCGGCGCACAGCACTTTGCAGATTGCATTACCGCAATTCGTAAACACAACCCAGGTATTATTATCGAAATTCTAGTACCTGATTTTCGTGGTCGTATGGATCGCGCCCTTGATATTCTTATTGAGACCCCACCTGACGTATTTAACCACAATTTGGAAACAGCGCCACGTCTGTACAAATTAGCGCGTCCAGGTGCTGACTATAAATGGTCTTTGGAATTGTTACGCCGCTTTAAAGAAGCACACCCGGAGATTAAAACTAAGTCAGGACTGATGGTTGGTTTAGGTGAAGAAATGCCTGAAATCGAAGAAGTACTGAGAGATTTACGCGAACACAATGTCGACATGCTTACCGTTGGCCAGTATTTACAGCCGTCAAAGCACCATTTACCTGTAAAACGTTACGTGCCACCAGCCGAGTTTGACGCATTAAAAGACTATGCTGATAGCATTGGCTTTAGCCACGCTGCGTGTGGACCGTTTGTACGTTCTAGCTACCATGCAGACTTACAAGCAGCCGGTAAAGAAGTTAAATAAGCTGGTTCAAATAAATTAAAAAAGGCTTGGCATATGCCAAGCCTTTTGTCGTTAAAGTGGTGTCTTTATCTCATCACACTAATAAAATAGATGCGGGACACGCAACGTCAAAACGACCGCGACTTGCTGGGCAACAAGGGTCATGCCAATAAATGCACACATAATCAGTGTCGAAATCAATACACCATATTGGCGGATTAAATAAACCGATAAAAATAACGGCGTTAGTACGATTAAACCAAGCCACGCAAACCAGTTTATGGCAATTTCATTGCGTTTCGCATCGGCACTGATCAGCAAAAAACAGGAAAAGTAAGTAAACGCACTCAGTAAAATCATCGTAAGCCATAACTCAACCGATTTGTTTTCCATTAAATAAAGTAAATTAACGTTTATCAGCAAAGTAAACGGCAAAAAAATGTGGTGGGCAAGTGTCGTACGCGGACAGCGAGGTGCCCTATCCCCTTTTGCATTTGTAGATGCGCTTAGGCCCTTTTGTGCACGCGACTCTATGATTTTATGGCGTTGCTTGTTTGGTGACACGTGATTTCCTATCACGGGCTCGACTTTTTTATAAGCATGTCCGTTTGTCATCTTATTCATTATCTTTATTTTATTTATTTTGGGATTGATACTCGTTCACTATCATGCGTTCAACATCAAGCGAAATACGGTGGCCACTATAACAAAGTATTAAAATGATTAAAAATACTACTGGGTTTAATATGAGTGCAAGATCCGTATTGAGTGCGATGAACATACCTAGAAAGAAGTAAATCACCACAATCGACGAAAACGCCACAAAGCATATTAAGTCGACGTGTCTATCACTAACCAATTCATGACTACGAGTTGAAGCGGTATTGTCAGTGGAAGTATTCGCAAAGAGTCCGTTTTGCCTAAAAAACTCCATTTATTCGCCCCAGCATTAAAAATATTTTGCATAATATAGGAAAAAATTATGGAGTAAGTATGAATTAAGAATGATTTTTAAACAATTTTAAGCGCTAATTGTAATTGACGGTCACTATAACTATTTAGTTTTTTATGTTGCGGACTCCATCCTGATAAAAAACGTACAAAATCAGCCCAAGCGACACAGTATAAATTGCGCCATGTAACTTCTAAAGCGTGACCGTCAATATCAGGGCGATGATGCACGACCTCAGCACTAAGCTGTTCAAAATAATAGTTCAAATACATATTTAAGCTTTGCGTTTGATGTTCAAACCCTTCGATGCTACTGAGTAGCAGCATCACATCCTGCACTCCAATACCATAGCCAATATACTGAAAGTCAACAGCTACTGCCTTATTTAAACTCGTGTTAAAACAAAAATTAGCAAGCTTAGCATCACCATGAATCACTGTTTTAAATTGGCATTGTTGGATCTGGCTATCGAGCGCTTTCGCTTTTTCTTTTAGTACACCTTCTGGCTGCTTATGCCATTCTTGCTCTCGTGTCGCCAAATGCCAGTATCCGCCTTGTTGCCATACTCCGTCGATTTTTTGTTGCAAAAACTGACAATGTAATTGTGCCAGCCAACTAAGCGCTGATTTAATTTGTTGCTCACTTGCTACTGATTGGTGCGCGACATAACCGTTCGCAATTAGATCTTCCATGACAATTATCATGTTTGTGTCTGAACGCTCTAGGTACATCGGCGATGCGCATTTGGGCAAAGAGCCTGAGTGCTTTGAAACAAACTCATACCAATCATATTCTACATGGTACGACTTTAATTTGCGTTGATGAGATACATCTGTGTTCCAGCCGCGAGGATGATTTTCAGGTTGTGAAAAGCAAATTTGCTTGACCACGACGCTGTGTCCTTGAACGAATCGTACACGCAGAATGTCGCCGTAGCCTGCCCACAAGGACTGTAACGATTCAAACTGCGCCACATCGCCAAACTGTGCCTGCAGTATAGTTAAAAGTTGCGGGTTCACTGAATCTATTCCCAAATTAAACAGAAGATTATACAAATTTTTCAATAACATGAGATCGAGGCTCAAAAAATCACCCCATCTTCACTCACGACACGTTATTATAAATCAAAAATGGACGTAAACATGAACCAATTTAAATTACTCGTCGATGTACCGCAATATGCCGAGCAAATTGCTCATTGGTACTACACCGAATGGTGTGAGCAATCAAATCGATACACACTCTCTCAAGTACACGACAAGGTAGCAGGCGCAACACGCAGACTAGGCGCTCACTTAATTACCTGCTTGATATACGACGATGAACTTATCGGTTGTGCTGAGCTCAAATTTCATGAAATGGACATCTATCCTGAATATGAATTTTGGTTAGGCGGTGTATACGTTGATAAAAGACATCGACGTGATGGTGCAGCAAGTAAAATCGTTACAGATATTATTAAAAGAGCGCGCGATGCGAATATTGACACCCTGTACCTTCAAACAGAGGACCTCAGTGGCGGGCTCTATACCAAGCTTGGTTTTATGCCGATAGAGCAAGTGACCTACAAAGGTGTTGATGTCCTTGTCATGCGCCTGCCACTTTACTAAATATTAGTCGAGCCGTTTGGTCATGTAGTACCGACTTCCCGTCAGTGGGTAATTTTCCTGTTGCCACTCAACATAATAACCACGGGATTCATAAAACGGCTTAGCCTGAAAATTGAGTGTATCGAGTAAACACCGATTGCACCCGCGTTGCCGTGCCTTTTCTTCCATAGTGTTCAATAATTTGTCGCCAATACCTTGACCTCGCATATCATCACTCACCCATAAGGTGTCAATCATCAACCAGTTACCAAAGGTGCGACCGTAGCAGCCAGCAACAACATCACCATGTTCGTTCTCTAGCTTTACTGCCAAGGGTAAGCGTTCGCTCACTTCCCAATGTCGCCAATTAAATTCAGCTATTTTATTGGAAAGAAAATTTTTAAGGTCGTCGTCTTGCTCACTAATGACTGAAAACTGCATTGGTTTTTTACTCCGTTATGCAAAAAAATGTGCTATTTACTAATACAACTATCACTTTTACTGACGTTGCCGCCACTGCAAATAATAAAATATCGCAGCCCCAAACACACCGCTGTAAAGGCAAAGTTGATGTAATTGATTTATTGTCAGCAAACCTAAAAATAAGTTGTTTGAGGAAAAAGGATAGAACGGCTCAACATCAAAATGCATGATGCTATCGAGCAATACATGGCTAAAACTACCAATAAACGCACTGAAAATTGCAACATGCCATGAAATAGATAAAACCCGTTCGTTACTAGATATACAAAGCAGTTTAAGACCAAACTCTGATAAGTACTTACCTGTTAGCGCGGCAACTATTGCAATTAGGCTAGCGCCAATGTAGGTGTGGGTAAATCCATGTAAATGCCCTTCTCCTGTGATTAATACAATCAACGGTTGCAGGTCCATCACTATCTGGGTCCAACCAAACACCATTAGGCTAAAACTACCTTGAAGTATCGCTTTGATTAGTAACCCTGGGCCCATATGTATTGGTGTAAACGGCATTAAATACTCCCATTTTAACGCAGTGTTTTTTAACCGCTATGTTTACTGAATCAGCGTTTAGTGAATCAATGTTTGGTGAATCCATTGCCGCCCCCACAGCCAGAACGATAATCACATCTTTGTTAGCGTATTTTGAAGAAACACCATTTCTTCTTATCTTTAATAATTCTGCCGTTTTTATCAAAGAAGCGCCACTTCCTTTTATCTGCAACAATTTTGCCGCTTTCAAATGGTACGAACAACTTATCAACATAACAATCTTTTCTGAATTCGACCCAATAATCCCCTTCGAGTATCTCATTTGCTAAATCAGGTTCAACAGTTTCAGGCCCATAAGGGTATTCAAACTTAATCAGTTGTAGTTGCCCAGAAGGATTGAGCTCATAAACAGACACATAACCATTTCTACAAATAACGCAATGTGTCCTTTTTTCTGGGTTCGATTTCTGTTGAAAAGGGTACTTTTGCCAATTCTTATAATCGGCGGGCTCGCTCATACTAATGTTGCAAAGCGCGTAATCACTGAAATCGACTTCAGTCATGCTATTTACCAGTATTTCTGACACCTGTGCCGTCATCTTTAAAAATCACCGCTCTTTTTTGATGGTTTATTGGTGTTGCTGATTCTCTTTACGGGAGTCATTTGAATACCGAGTTGCTCCCCGATAAAATACAGAAATGCATACTCTTCAATTGTTGTCGGTGCAACATTTGTATAACGAGCATATCGGCCATGAGGGCCGCAACATTCAACACCATTAATCACCTGCAATAGAGTTGCTATCACCTTAACCTTCGTAGACTGTTCCCCTATTTGCTCAAGCACTAACTTAAATTCACCTGTGGTCTTCGCATTTTCACCATTTACACTATAAAAGTCGGACCGCCAAAAATTAACTCCAGTATTATCGAAATCAAATTGATAAGTTTTTGTATCCAGTTTAATAGCCTTCGCAGTAAAAACACCACTACGAGGACTGCGTGACAACGGGATCTGATTTTCAATTTGATTACTAATTGAAAATATATGTGCCAGTTTTTCGGCTAAATCCTCTGCCGAATACGGAAATACAAATTCGGTTTGATTTTTTACAGGGCTTGATTGCGAGCGAATTGTATAGTTTGAAGTACAAGCCGCTAAACATAAAATAACAAAAATAAAACTGATGTATTTCAACAATATTTCCTTATTAACGACATTTAATGGTAGTGCCCGAGCATCCAGTTTTTTAAGAGCGATGCTTTTTGCAATACTGAGACAGTCGAATGTACAAATGCGAATCACAATAACGGGTGATAGCTCCGTCTTTTTGAATCTTTATATTATGAAAAAGCCTCAACGTGCCAATACTTTGCTAAATCAGAAGTAACTTTAAGCACCTTATCGTTTTCCAACGGACATGGCCAGATTTCAACTTTATAAAATTCAACGTTGCCCTGTTCAAATAGCCCTGACTCCTCTGCTTTACCGAAATCGATAACACTATACCTAACTTTATAAGTGCCGGGATTAAGGTTCATTGGCAGTGAAATATCACCATTCCAATCGTTAAGACTGAAACTTGAATCTGAAACTTCAAATGAAGCTTCTACAATTTCGGTACTTTCATTTTGTATAGCTGGCTCCGACGAAAGCGTGTTTACATCCAGATGAATATTTCCCGAATGCAATCTAGTAATGAAAAAAATCATAGTTGAGTTGACTGTTCCACAGAGCCCATTTTCCTGCCCAGTAAAACAATCCTCTAATGATGGGTCATCACAATCTTCGGAGTATATATAGAATTGTCCTTTTATGACCGTTAACGCCTGCAACACAGGCAAATTTAATAATTGAATAAGTAAAAGCAAAAAGGGTCAGGTATTACATCGTGCATAATTACGCTCTGTAAAAGAGCGCTGCAAGATGCAAGACTTGACCCCTGCAGCTTTTTTCATGTTATCAATGTAGCTGCGCTTTTTACGCGATTCATCGTTTTTAAACTGCACCTGCCTTCCTGTTTTAATGGGCGGCTTTTGCATGCATTGCGCTTGCAGTGGGCATATTCGGCACTCTTTTAGGTAACCACAGAAACGAGTGTACTTTTGATGATGGCTTTTTACATTAATGCCGCTTCGCCTCATTTCTTTGCCTGCTGGGCATCGGCAAGTTTGTGTCGCTTCATCATAATCGAAGTCGTCTGAGGTAAATAAACGGGGTTTACCGTTTCGTCGTTTGAGCCTGCGTTTTTCTTGTTCTATTTCATAGGTTTTGCTTTCATTAAACAGCGGATTACGTTTTCTAAATTGATTATCGGCAATATACGTATCGAAGCCACTTTGCGCCATAAACTAGAGATTCGCTTCACTGTTAAACCCACTGTCAGCCGTGAATTTGATAGGGTGTTTATACTCATGTTTATTTGCATTAAGCTTTTGCAGTTGCTGTTTTAATTGTGTCACTGCAGGTTGCAAGGTTTGTTGCTCACCTACCGTCCCCCATGCTTGCGCCTGCAGTATAATTTGATGTTTATCATCATTTATCGCGATACCATTGTAGCCTTGAATCGTGCCTTTTGACGTTGTCATTTTCGCGCTGTCAGGGTCGGTAATATTACTTTTTACGGGCTTACCTTTTGAACCCGTCTTTTCTTCATGTGTAGCTAGGAACTGCGTGATTTTGTCGGCACTCTTATCGAGCCTGTCCTTTTGTTTTAAATCTTGATTAACTTGCTCTTCGCTTAAATTATCTTGTGACTGATGTCGCGCTATAATGCGTTTACTTGCGCGAGTTAGTTTACTCTTTTTACGACTAAGTTCATCGAATGTACCGCTCCACTCTTTACTCGCGTTTGATTTTAGCTTGCACCCATCAATAGCGAACATATGACGGCCTATTAGCCCTTCTTCATCGCATATCATTAGTACTTGAGTAAATAGTGGTTCGATTTGTTCATGCATCTTTGCCACAAACGCCGCGATTGAGGTGTAATGAGGCTGTACATCACCCGACACACTCATAAACAAAATATTGTTTTCACAGGCTTTCGCTATTCTACGGCTACTAATAAAACCATGCGCATAACCCAATAAAATAATCTTTAACATTACCGCTGGCGAATAAGCTGCGGCCCCTGTTTTATCATTGTTATACCACGCATCAAAACCCGATAAGTCGAGTTTATTTTCAACGATATAGCAAAGCGCATACTCGAATGTACCTGGCAGAATTTGTTCTGAAAAATTGATTGGAATGAATTTATTTTGGCAAGATAAATCGGGCTTGTAATTGGCCATATCAATTTACTTAAGTGGAATAATATCTATTAGATCACAGTAACTAGCTTGATACAAGGTTAAAAAACAAATAAATCTAAAATTACAATTTAGTACCTAAATTGAGTAATTCCACAGCCTCAACGCCAAGCTAAGCGGCGTAAAAATGTTTGGCTAAAATTTGCGAGGAACGAGCGAAGCCAAACTTTTTACGTCCGTTCTTGAGCACCTTGTTAGCCAACGTTGCACATACATTCGGGATTGGTTGAGAAACCTTTAACAACATCATTGTGATACTGTGATAACCAAACATATTTACTGCGGATATTTGGTGTTTGAGATACATTACTAGCAGCTTCCTCAATTATTCTTGCATGACTTGCCAGCCAATTATCTACCATATTTTGATAACCAGTATTTCTCATTTTATCTTTTTCTTCATGCGATGCCTGTTGATAAATTGCAATTTCGCTTCGTGATGGGAGCCAATCCATATTATTTAAGCAAAGGTATATATAATCCAAAAAATAGAAGCTAGTTTTATCATCCTGATAAAACCTAAACATAGAATGGACTGGATCTATATCTTCGCTATAAAACTTCCTATCAGGATGCCTTTTAAAATAATTGTATATTTCTTCGCATAGAGCGATTACAGGAACATTTGCGCTTGCTTCTCTTTTAGCTGAATTAACTAAACCACTACTGATTAGAGTATCACCTTGGTTATACCACCAACCAAGATCTAGACCACCACGGATAAATAATTTTTCATGAACACACATGCCTTGTGCAAAAGCTAAACTAAGCAGTTCTGACATAATCGGATCAAAAGAGCCACTATATTTTGTTGATTCAGACTCAAGAGGGATATTTAAGACAACGCAATCAGAAAAAGCTAATACCTTTTTTCCATTTAACTCATGGACTTCATTTGTCAACTCATCATTATTTGAAAAGTCAAAATAGTCCTGAACAATTTGTATAAGTCGGTGAATTTCTCTTACGTCTTCAATAGTTTCAGCCGCAGTAACCTTTGCGCTAAAACCTAAGATATCAATAAAACCGGTAATCCCTGTTGATAAATCATCTAAGTCCATTTCTACTCCAAATATTGAATATTACAGCTGGCTGATTTAGTTGGCTAACAGCGTATTAGCGTGCATCTCGGGATAAGGAACTCATCCACAGCCATTGAAACGCCAACTAATAATTTTTTTGTTTAATAATACCAACAGGTTAACAGCTGGTTTTTGTCCATACAAGCCAAAATATGATTTTACATAACGTGCCATGACTTATTCGAGACTTACAAGGCTCGCTATGTAAATCATTTATTGCGATTTTATTTAATAATATCAATTTACTAAATTTTCAGTTTGCATAATCGAGCCATTAATCAAAATTACATAACATGCCGTTTTGGCATTTATATTTTTCCAGACTCTTATTTCTTTTATATTTCAACTAATATTGGCTTTATGGTAGGTTGGGCAGGTTTCAGTCTATGGCCAGTGCAATTTTTCTTACAAAAAGGAATTTGAAGCCATGTTATCGTTTAATTTCACCAACAAGTTGAAAAACATCCTATGTTCGAAGTTGTAAGGCCAACGAGCACATTAAAAATTACGCAAACAGTTAAGTTGGGTAAGGTAGTCAGTGCAAACTATGTATTGTCGTTATTATTGTTGTTTGTATCGTTATTTTTATTAACACTTGCCACTAAGAGCTATGCCGATGAAGGCCAAAGCGGTCGATTTGTTCATTACACATTAGAATATCCGCCCTATTGGCAAATAGATAATAATCAACTTACCGGCTTGCACTATCGAATGTCTAAAGTCATTTACGAGGCAGCAAAGCTCGACGTCGATTTTATGGTTTTGCCCTACGCGAGGATCGTGTCAAAAATAAGCGAAAAACAAACTCAGTTATTTGCCTATGGCGCTGAAAACAAAAGCCCCGATCATATACTCTACCCAATACCGCCAACGGTAATTTCGTTGCGCGCATACTCAATTTTAAAAACACCACCCAAATCAATACATGAATTTGAAGGAAGTCGCATAGCCGTGATCAGAGGGTTTCCACTGCATCATTTTTCAAAAATACTAGACGACGACAAATTTACCACTGTACAGCTAAACAACATTGATTCCGCCCTGTCGTTTTTATTAAAAGGCCGTGCCGACTACCTAATTACCTTACACGACCCATTTTTAGATGTAATGTCATCAAATCGCTACAATAGTTCAAAATTCTATGACCGGGAATTATATCAGCTCGATGGCTACCCAATTGTGATCAATAAACACAACCCACATTCCAAACTATTATTTAATAAAATACAGCAAGCCTATATCGAATTAACAAAGCAAGGCGTGTTGACCTACAAAAATAAGCGTTTACTCCTTAGCGATGACACATTGAATAACCCGATGCCTAATAGTTTGCCACGAACTCACCATTAATTTACTCACGCGCAATTAAATAAAGTGATGCATTACGCATGTAACTCGTTCTATAATCTCGGTAAATAAGAAAACTAAAATATGATGAGTTCTCAGGAACATGGAAATTTCACTCGGCACTATTCAGGAGCTAGCACCTGATCAAGCCTCTCTTACTGCCGCTAAAAAACTATTAAAACCAGCGAAATGGCCCGTTTTAGGTCAATCAAGTGCAAACAATACAATTTGGGGTGAGTGTCAGGGTTCAGGGTCCAAGCCTTACTACACAGTTGCAGATGTTTGTGATCATGGCTACAAATGCACCTGCCCTTCACGTAAATTCCCATGCAAACATGTACTGGCTTTGCTCTGGCAGTTTTCTGATACACCAACCTCGTTTTCAGAAACAGATGCTCCGCAATGGGTTATTGAATGGCTTGGTCGCACTAAGCGCACAACAACAACCGCTGCGAACAAAGAGAATCCTTCGCAAACCGATAAAAATATCAATGCGCTTGATGTTTCATCAACGCCCATCAGCGCCGAAGACCTCGCTAAAAAACAAGCCGCACAGGCAAAACGGACAGCTTCAAATAAAGCGAAAACCGACACAGCTATAAATGACGGTTTACTCGAATTTCAGCAGTGGCTAGATGATCAGTTAGTCAATGGAATTAGCGAATTTATAAAAGAAATCAAAGATCGCTGTCGACGCATTGCTGCGCGTTTAGTCGATGCAAAAGCAACAAATATGGCGGCTCGCATAGATGAATTCCCAGCTAAAATATTACCCTTGCCTGCGCACTTACAACCTGATGCGGTCTATCAAGAGCTAGGTAAATTAGCCCTATTAAGTGAGGCGTGGTTTACTAATTGCGACGATGTTGATGTTCGCCGTGCAATCATTTCTGCAGAAACTCGTGAACAGGTACTGTCCGACCCGCAGTCACTTAAAGTAAACGGCTTATGGCAAACCGTTGGTGAACGAATCGAAACACGAAGAAACGGGCTCATTGCGCACTCTAAATGGCTCGTCAACCTAAATGGCGAATCTCCCCAACCGGCACTACTACTCGATTTCTACCCGGCATCATCAGGTTACAAGCGCCAGGTAGAAAGTATTGGTCGAATAATTGAAGGGGATGTAATTTTTTACCCTGCAAAACTTCCGATGCGTGCGCTATTAGGTCAATTCAAAGTGGTCGACGATGACAGCATTGTGTCATCAAACAAAGAAACAAACAGTTTGCAACACCTCCAACATCAGCTCACTACCTACCCTTGGATAGAACAAATGCCAGCCATGCTCGGCCAAGGCAAGGTCTTTCAAGATAAGCAAAATCGATTTTGGTGGTCATCACACAATAATAGTTTAACTTTTGCATTAACAAATCAACAAATTAACCCGATAATTCCGGGAAGCGCACTCGATGCCGCATTTATCGTATCTAATGGTAATGAAGCCGAATTACTCAGTGCAAAAACTAAAAATTGGGGAGTAATTGCATGTTAAATCAAATACAGCAAGAGCTCACGCTCATTGATTCATTATTAAAGCGCTGGTTAGTGGGTGGAGCGATCAATATAACCGCAGATTGCATTCCTCACAGCTGGCAACTAGAAACAAGTAATTTAACACAAAGCGAACTGCGCCGCTGCGCCCTCATTTTAGCGAGCCAACAACGTCATTGGCTGCTAAGTCATGAAGTGCCAGAACAAGGTAACGAGCAACCCTTACTCCCTAAATTATCTTTGCCGTGCCTTAGTCATACTAATCGCGTGCTTTTTTGTAAAAGCTTGGCACTGGTGCAAAGTCACGGATTTAGCATCAAACAGCTATTAAACTTGCTCACTAATCGTGGTTTTTGCGCACACCCATCTGATTGGCTGCCAAACAAAAACGACGACGTGCCGACTGAGTATTGGCCTTGGAGCCTGTGGGTTGCCAACCAAACTCAGGCGCATTTAGCATCGGAAATAGAAGCACTCTCATGTGACAATTGGCCGCATTATTTGCCCGCGCAAAGAGTGTCTATGTTAACTAACATGCGCCTAGAAAAGCCGCAGCACGCGCTTGCTATCATAGAGCAATGTATTGGCGATGAGGCCGCTGAAAAAAGAGTGAAAATAGTTGAAACGCTCGCAATAAATTTATCAGAGCACGATAAACCCTTTTTAGAAAGCATGTTACAAAATCGCTCGCAAAAAGTGGTCGCTGTCGCTCAAAAGCTGCTTAGTCGCCTTAATAGTCACGTTAATTCAAGCCCGAGTAAAGACCAAATTGATATGGCCACAGAACTCGTTGATTGGCTTGAAGTCACATCTAGCGGCTTAATTCGCAAAACAACGCACATTAAACCAAAGCAGCTAAAAAGCAAAAAACAGCAAGCATTGCGCTCAGAATGGTTAGAACAAGTCTCACTCAATGCATTAGCTAATGCGCTAACGATTGATTTAAAAACCCTAATTTCGGGTTGGCAATTTGACCAATTTAGAGAGTACGACAACTTAAGCTTTATTGAAAACCTCACGCAAACGCTGCCCGATGACTATGTGCATATTTTATTATCATCATTGCTCAGCGACGCGGTTACGCCATGCTTTCGCTTTATTGAGTGCGTATTACCTCGTTTAGACCAACCACAACGTGAAGAGCTCATGATAAAACTACTTAACGACGAAAAAGCGCAGCTTAGTTTTTCCGATTGTTTAACGTTTATTGAGCAACCAAATACACGCTTAGATTGGCAGCAAATAAAAACTAGTGCAGCGTGGCAAGTGCTACTAAGCGATATTAAAGACCAATTAACCGACGCCAGTTACATTGAAAGCTACCACAGCACACGTGGGCTGGTGGCGCTTGGACTTTGTGTCGACGCCAACTGCGCTCAACAAATATTAAACGCCTTGATAGAAATCGGCGCAATGAATACCGATCCGATTCTGGATACAATCAAATTAAACATTCAATTATCACACCCGGCACCAGTTCAGGTTAAACCTTAAAAGGAAATTAAAATGAGTGATATTCTTCGTCTACCTGCAGAAACAATATATCAAGCCGAATTAGACGCGCTCAAAGCAGAAGATGTTGGCCATAAACCTGAAAACTGGGCGTTAACACCTCAGGCTGTCGTTACCTATCTCATGGGTGGAAAAACGAAAGACGGGATGACAATTAGTGCAAAATATATTGGTAATCGCCGTCTAATCGAAACCGCAGTCGCGACACTTGCAACCGACCGCGCACTCTTATTATTGGGTGTACCCGGCACCGCAAAATCTTGGGTATCAGAGCACCTGGCTGCGGGCATATGCGGCAATAGTACACAAGTCATCCAATGTACGGCCGGTACTGATGAAAACCAAATCCGATACGGCTGGAACTACGCTCAGCTTTTAGCAAATGGTCCAAGCCGCGAAGCACTGGTACCCACTCCACTCTATCGAGCCATGGAATCTGGCACCTTGTGTCGTTTAGAAGAGTTAACCCGCATGGGATCCGATGTGCAAGATACACTAATTACGGTGCTCTCTGAAAAAATGCTGCCGATCCCAGAGCTTAACGACGCTGTTTACGCACAAAAAGGATTTAATATTATTGCCACGGCAAATAACCGAGACAAAGGAGTGAATGAGTTATCATCTGCATTGAAACGTCGCTTTAATGTTGTGGTCCTGCCGTTACCAGATGACATGGAACAAGAAGTCTCAATTATTGCCAAAAGAGTCAATGAAATGAGTGCTAACTTAGATCTGCCAGTTGCAAAAGATACCCAACAGGAGATTGAGAAAGTCGTCACCATGTTCAGAGAATTGCGCGGCGGAGAAACACTCGACGGTAAAATAACACTTAAAACACCTACCGGAAATTTATCGACCGCAGAGGCAATCGCAGTTATGGTTGGCGGTTTAAGCCAAGCAAATTGGTTTGGCAACGGCACCCTAAATGCCGAAGGCCTTGCCAGTAACTTAGTGGGCGCTATCGTTAAAGATCCGGTACAAGATAAAGCTGTTTTAGAAGAGTACTTAGAAACCGTATTGAAAAAGCGCTCAGGCTACGCAGATTATTATAAGATTATCAACGAAGTACTATAGGGCTTGGCCATGTCGAACATCCATTACTTTGGTATTCGCCATCATGGGCCCGGTTCGAGTAAACGAGTATTAGCAGCGCTGCAAGAATTAAATCCCAGCTGCGTACTTATCGAAGGGCCGACTGACTGCTCTGAGCTATTGCCACTGCTTTCATCGAACGATATGCGTTTACCCGTGGCATTACTCGCCTATGCACAAGCTGATGCTAACGCCAGTATTTTTTACCCATTTGCTGAGTTTTCACCAGAATACCAAGCAACGTTGTACGCGATGCAAAACAAGGTAGATTTAGCCTTTATTGATATTCCGGTCAATATTCTATTAGCCCAACAATTGGCTGAACAAGAACACGTAACTAAACTCAGTGAAGACGCTGAAGACAACGAAGAAGACAACGAAGACACACATAACAATAATGCGTCGTCAGACAAAGACAACATCGCAAATAGCCACGAGCTAGAAACTCCACCCGTGCTCCGTGATCCTATCGGACAATTGGCACAATTAGCCGGATACGAAGACGGCGAAGCATGGTGGAACGATTTGATTGAGCAAAATGCTTCAACCGATAGCGAACTTTTCGAAACCATCGAAAAAGCGATGCAGTCACTACGTCAAAGTGTGTGCGCTGAACATCCTGCCTTGCAGCGTGACTTGGTGCGCGAAGCCTACATGCGACTTGAAATCGCGAAAGCAAAGAAAACCGCAACGGGTCCTATCGCTGTCGTTTGCGGTGCCTGGCATGTACCCGCTCTAAAAGAAAAGCACACCGCTAAAAGTGATCGCGAATTAGTCAAAACGTTGCCAGCAAAGCTCTCTGCCAAAAAAGTAAGAGCAACCTGGGTTCCTTGGACATCAGCAAGACTATCAAGTGCGTCAGGCTATGGCGCAGGCGTTGACGCGCCCATGTGGTACTTACATCTTTGGCAACAGCAAAAAAATGAGCAAGCAATCGCTCTTTGGCTTACTAACATTGCTCGTCAATTGCGTACTCATGGTCATATTGTTTCTACCGCATCAGTTATTGAAGCGACACGTTTATGCCAAACGTTAGCAGCCGTGCGTGGTCGCCCTAACACCGGGTTTGAAGAAGTTCGCGATGCGGTTATCGCCTGTTTATGCTTTGGTGAAAAAGCACTATGGCAACAAATTGAACAAACTATATTGCTCGGTGATCGCGTCGGTCAAATCCCGGCAAATGCGCCGTTAATTCCACTTATCGAAGACCTGCAACTGCAACAAAAAAAGTACAAATTAAAACCTCAGGCCCTACCATATGAGCTCTCCGTTGATTTACGTGCGAGTGCAGGGCTTGGCAAATCGACCTTGCTTCATCGCCTGAACATACTTGATATTCCTTGGGGGGTGATCGCAAATAGTGGCACAAGTCGTGGTACTTTTAGGGAAAAGTGGCAACTCGAATGGCAAGCTGAGTTTTCAGTAAAGTTAGTCGAGAACCTTGTTTATGGCAGTACCATTGAACAAGCGGCATCAAACAAAATAATCGAATTGATGACAGCAGAAAAAAGCCTCAGCAAATTAGCCGCCGCGGTCAGCCACTGCTTAGAGTCACAACTTAACCACGCAGCAACCACGGGCATCAAACTGCTTGAAAAACAAGGCGCTCACACAAGTGATTGTATTGAGTTATTAGCCAGTATCGCGCCACTAATTGATGTCAGCCGGTATGGAACTGCTCGTAACCTATCGCTTGAACAAATTGACGAGTTGATCGAACGCTTAACAATTCAAGGGGCACTGTCTTTACCATACGCATGTCGCGCACTCAGTGACGATGAAGCATGGTATTACCGGAGCACGATAAGTGACGCCCACCAAGCTTTGCTTTTAACCGATTGGAGTAATGCTGTCGAATCGCAGTGGTGGCATGCGTTAGAGACGATAGTTGACAATAGCCAAAGCAATTTGCAAGTGGCCGGGTTGGCGTCACGCTTGCTCTACCAAGCACAGCGTCTTGCAAACGACGATCTCGAAGTATTACTCGGTAAAATGCTCAGCGCTGCCGTTAATCCTGCCGACGCGGCCAAATATTTTGATGGTTTTTTCAGTAATGCGGTCGATCGACTGCTTTACGACGACGTTCTATTAAATGCAATTGAACATTGGCTAATTGGTTTAGATGAAGAATCTTTTATTGAGTTTTTGCCTTTATTTCGCCGTATATTTGCAGATTTAGACGCAATGGAGCGCAAACGCTTAATAGATAGAGTACTCACTGGTCGCGATACCACAAATCACAGCATGAGTGTGAATGAGCAAGCGCTGGCAACTTGGCCTCATCATCTCAATCGACTCTCTTCACTTTTAAAAAGGGACAAACAGTGGCAACAATAGAGCAGCGCAATGAATATGAGCAAAGTGAACCAGTACATGCCGATAGAGATCGCCGCTGGCGCCTAGTGCTCGGCGCTGAATCGGACGACAAATCGACGAGTTTATCGCAAAGCGACATGCGTCTGTCACGTGCACTAACGGCACTGTATGGCGGCGAAAATGATGACAAAAAAGGACGTGGTAGCTTGTCTCGCTCAGCACCTAAGGTGTCAAAGTGGCTCGGTGATATCCGAGAGTTTTTTCCGTCAAGTGTCGTGCAAGTGGTACAAAGAGATGCGTTTGAGCGATTAGGACTCAAAGAAATGCTGATGGAGCCTGAGTTTTTATCTGCCATCGAAGCGGACGTGCATTTAATCGCAGATTTAATCAGCTTACGTTCAATCATGCCTGAAAAAACAATTGATACGGCCCGTCAAGTTATCCAGCAAGTCGTTGATGAGCTAATGAAGCGTTTAGAGCAAAAAACCGCTGAGTCAATTCGCGGTGCGATAAATAAATCAAAAAAGACGTTTAGGCCGCGCTTTAACGACATAGATTGGCACAGAACAATTCACGCCAACTTACGCCATTACCAAGCTGACTATAAAACCATCGTGCCAGATAAGCTGGTCGGTTTTATGCGTCAACAACGACGTATCGTTGATTTAGACGAAGTAATTTTATGTGTTGACCAATCGGGCTCAATGGCTACATCTGTCGTATACAGCGCTATTTTTGCTGCAGTGATGGCGTCAATCCCTGCGGTGAAAACAAGACTCATATGCTTTGATACCGCAGTCGTTGATATGACTGACGATCTAGAAGACCCTGTAAGTGTTTTGTTTGGCGTGCAACTTGGCGGCGGCACCGATATCAATCAAGCAATCGCTTATTGCGAAGATAAAATCGAACGCCCATCAAAAACACATTTAATCTTGATCACCGATTTATATGAAGGCGGCGACGAAAAAGCGCTAAAGGCGCGTGTTGCAAATTTAATCAAACAAGATGTCAATGTAATCACCTTGCTCGCATTAAGTGACGACGGTAAGCCATCATACGATAGCGCACTCGCCGCTGAATTCGCGACAATCGGCTCGCCCGTTTTCGCCTGTACGCCAGACCAATTTCCTGACCTAATGGCCACCGCGCTAAAACGTGAAGATGTACTGGCCTGGGCCGCAGATCAAGATATTAAAGCAATCCGCGCGACCGAATAAAACGATCGCGCAGTTGTAATAATTAAAAAAATAAGCCGATGTAATCATCGGCTTATCACTTATTTACTCATCATTTAATAACATATCAGCTTGCTTTGAACGCCAAAAACCTTGGCTACCCAATTGCTGCCAAGCCCACTTAAGCCAGTTTAACATTGAAAAACTAAGCCACATGACCCAAGCTAACATCACTGCTTTATACGCAACCATTGGAATTGAAAAAACGAGAATGTCAGGTGTTTGGCCATCACTGCGATCGCTAAACCAACGTAAATAATTAGCGTAAGAACCATTGCCCGTAATGCCCATTTCTGGCGCACTAAGCAAGCTCATTGGGATCACCAGTACAAGAGAAATAATCGATATCAGTGAAACAATAAAGAGCCCGAGTTGCGACGCATTAAAATAAATTCGACCGATATCCTTACTACGGTATTTAGTCGCGCTCAACAACGCAAACCAAGTAACAAGCAAAATTAACACACCCCAATTATTTAAACTTAAACCAAGTCCAAGCAATAACCATTGACTGACATTCAACGGCGAAAATGTTACCCGTGATAACAGTAGCGCAACAACTATAAACGCCAGCAGCTCTCCCCAATAAACAATGGCTGGGCCAAGCACAGGACCACTGCTCCAAAGGACCCACCGATCACGATTAAGCGTTACATCTAGATTTATATTACTAATCGGCGCATTAAAATTAACCTTGGGTGCGTTAAGTAAATTGGGCGCGTCTTGTTTTTTACGCAGCGTAACCGCGACTTGGTGCTCACCGGGAGTGACTGGCAAAGATAATTGAGAGTCACTCATTTGTAAGTTAATCAAGCGTTCATCAATTTTCACTTGCTGCAGCTCAAATTCGCTCGGTAATGAGATTGTATGCTCGCCCCCACGAGTACTGCGATATTTAAAATCGACAATAAGTTCAACCGCACTTTTCGACTGCTCCAGTTGATACTGCACTTCGTCAAATGCCAACGTACGACCTTTAACACCATCAGGGCGAGAAATAACAATCTCTAACTTTTCTCCAGCTAACGGGTAGAATAAGTGAGAAAAATAGTCATCGTTCTCGCCATCAAACAACACGCTCGGTAGCCCATTAAATTCAACGTTCCACGATGGGGTCGCAAGAATATTCCAATGCTCAACAATCGGTAAACTATCAGATGCTAATAACGCAATTTGCGATTTTTGATCTAAGATAGAATGCCAGCTTATCGCGTCTTCTGTTGAGGGAATATTTACCTGAACAAACCCATCTTGTTGGTTAATGTTGCTGCTGGTTATATTCTCCCCAGCAAGGACCGGCACGTTGACATTAATAGAGCCTATCGCCGGCGCTATTCGTTCCACGTTCGTTCGTACGTACCAAAGCTTATCGATAACAATTGACCGCGTTACCCTGACAAACGGGCCCACATTATATCGCTCCGACTCAGTTGAAGCCGCGCCCTGCTGCTGTACTTTCAATAACTCAAGTTCTCGACCCGTCATTTTTTGTTGTTGAATTCCCGCCACATCCCAACCGGGCGAATGTATTTGCTTTATGACTCGTGGAATTGATTTGAAGCTAATTTCAAAAACATCAACGGCGGCCACAGGCCCGCTTAAAATAACCTCGCTGACCCCTTTTGCAATCGGTGTATATACCCAGTTTCGCGATTTGTACATAAAGGCGTTTTGCTGATCGATTGTTACCGACTCAATGCGCCAAAAATCAGCCCGAGGTAAGGCTACGGCCGTATCAGTCACAGCATCAATTGTGAGTGTTAAACGCAATTGATTTTCGACTAAATTGAGCTCTACACTTGAAATCGTTGCACAGCTTCCAGCACTACATAAAGGCGCTTCAGAAAGTCGCACAGCCAGTTCATCAAGCATCGCTTTATCTGGCATGTTTGCAGTCATTCCCTGTGGTGAATAAAGAAGTGTTGCACATAATATTAGGCAAATAGGCGCAGTATTAGCTGCATGCTTATTAACTCCAGCAAAAACACCGCGAACTTGCTCTTTTAACAAAAAGCCGAGCCACAACAATAGCAATACAACACCCACTAATTTAACAGCTCGATATTGGTTTTTACTCAAAATCAACATCTGATAGGTTTGCCCTTTTTCTACTTGGCCACGCCATTCGATATAATGCGGCTGCCATGACCAATTAGGCACACCATTGCCCGCTTGCACGAGGGCATCTGATCGGTAGCGTTCAATAATTAAGTCAGCTTGCTTAATGCGACTGCCAGTAATTTCAATACGTTCCACGTCAACACTCTCATCGAAAGATTGCTCCTTTTTTACCATTCTCAATTGTTGGTTTGGCACATTAATTTCATCAACTAGGCTGTAGCTCGGTTGCGCAAAATTCTCTATAACGTTCGTGTTATATACGTCATGCGCCAACTGAGGATGAACAATCACCCGTAACTGCATCGCAACAAAAAATAAAATAGTGGCAATTGCCGCTATAATACTGACCAACCAATATGATTTAACAGTGCCACTTAATTTGGTAAATGGCTGATACTGTTTAATGGCAATTGCCAAAACTAAGTTGAGCATGGCAATAATAGGCGCACCATGTTCCTGATAAATAAAAATAAGTGTCAGTAATGAGAGTATCCCAGCTACAGGCGATAGCATGCGGCCTACTAAAATCGACGAAAATAGCACAATAAAGAATGCCCAAATCCCCCAGTCGTCAAGCCAGCTGCTCGACACACGATCTGCCCCAAAAACGGCAAATAAACGCTCACCCGGCGGTACATTCAATTCAACAGACACTATTTCGAACCGGCTTTGCCAACCCGTTGTGGGCAGTGTTGTAGCATCTGGAAGTTCAGCAAATGCGGTCACGTTTACTTCAGGGTAACGCGTTTCAACCCCTGTTTCGCCATTGCCTGTTGTGGTGATCAACATATTGCCATCAGCGTTTTCTGCCGCTTGCAATGTATATGGCTGCTCCATACTTAAACGCCAGCTATCAATCATTTGCCCCGTTATCGTATCTTTTATCGAGTAGCGCGTATTATCGAATGAACGCCACATTTTACGGTTTAATGTTAATTGATTTTGCAATTGTAATGGCTGCCCGCGGTGTTGAACGTCGTACGTTAACGCCTGCTCGGGTTTGAACAAATAGCTTGGAAATTCGTACCATTCGTCTGGCATAGCAACCTGATTATTATCGACAGGGACGGCGCCTGCTAATTTACCAAAACGCAGCTCCTCATTTGCTTCAAATAACCAAATTTCATCTTGCGGCCAATGTGATAACTGCTTGGGCCTTCGCCATGTTACATGATTCGCCCGTGCATACGCTCGTGCAACAATATCCCAACCACCGGGCTTTACCTTGACCTGCAATTGGCCCTTAGCGTCTAGATACGCGGGTAACTCTGAATTTAATCCGATAAGTTCAAACCCATCTGGCAGTAATAATCCTAAATTTTCTTCACGCATTTTTCCTGAAACGTTAACTTCTATTCGTGTTTCAAGCTCAATATAATCACCATCAGATACTTTGCGCACAACTGTCATATCAAGCGTATCAGCGTGCTGCTCGCTCGGCTGGTACTGTTGTAGCCAAAGTTGTTGGTCTTCAATTTTTGGAAAATCGATTTCCTGCCCATCAAGGATCAGTGATACGGTTGCATACTGAGGTGCGATAGCAATCGCTTCAGGCGGTGTCGGCCATACAAACCCACCCTTTATTTGATGCTTACCGACTTCAAGCTCAATCATAGGTCGGTCGTTTTGTGCTACAACGGCGCTTCGCTTTCCATTGACTGTGACATCTTGTGGCCAAACTTCAATGTCCCCTGGTAGCGGCACTAAGCTTTTATCCATCACTTCAACTGTTAGCGAAAATTGCCCGCGAGAAGGCGCTACAGTAATCGTTATTGGACTTGCCCAAATGCATAAATGGCTTTTTGCCTCGCCATACTTAGACTTATTTATAAACGGGCATTTAAGATGTGACTGACCATGTAGCGCCCAGTCTGACCAAGGCGCTAACACTTGCGGAATATTACTTTTTGCAGATAACGGCGTCGATATCGTAAGTGCGAAAAACACGAGGCACACTTTAGCGATAAGGTAAGCAACAAGATGATTTTTCACGGATAATCCTTGTGAGTTTTTTCTTAGTGTGCCTTTAAATTAGGCGATAACGCAAATTTAATTGAAGTAACTGAAACAGAAAGTTGTTTTTGAATTGATGTTTTGATTTCACAATTGCACACCACAGAAAGCACTTAAACGAAAGCCTCCCCCCCGAAAATATAAATCGCCTAATCTAACATAAAAGTTGTTGCAGCTTTAAAAGCGTACAACAACTTTGGTTTGTTCAACTAGTCAAAATAGTTAAACTCATCTAGCGATATTTCTTTGTTGAGTTGAGCTTCATCTTTCAATTGCTCTATACGTCGCCAAGCTGATTCCTTTTTCTTACGTTTTTTAAACAAAACAGGTTGTTTATCAACAATATCAGATAACTGATAATCTTCTTCGCAATCTAGTTCTTGATTCTCTCCAAGGTCAGTTTCGTCGATGAACATCGTAAGTGCTCCTGCGTTATTTCGGCGCTGTAATATCTAACAGTCCCGACTTCTTAATTGCTTCTAACAGATCTTTTTGCTTTCGAACCTGCTTACCTTCTAAGCGAAGTTCATCATTCACGCATTCAACTACATAATTTAGCAATTCAGTCTGCTTGACCTTATCTTCTTTAGAATCTTCTGTACATAATTGTATCAATTCGTTAACTAATTCACTGTCAGCGTCTTGATTTAATTCTATCGATTTAGCATTAGTTACCGCAAAGAGTAATAAAAATACAAATATTTGATTACATTTATTGTTCATTGAATTAAACCCTAATATCTAGTCACTTAATAAAAAGTTATAAATTTAAAAATAATTTCATTTCTGTCCAGAGCTCTTGTTGCGCTTACCTCTCTCTAAAAGATCCAACATACTCTGCAATTGACAAATATTTTTTCCAAAGAGCGACTGTATAGATTGTATTTTCTAAACCACTATTTAGCTCTTCCAAAAATTCCACCTCTTCTTCATTAACAGGCGTTAACTTACCACTTTGTAAGCTGCTAAAAGTATGGCCATACTGAATAAGTACTTCAGATTCTGATTCAGTAAAGTAGTTACTATGCGCTAAACCTGCTGGAAATAAGTCTGTAGCATAAAATGGTGAAAACCCTTTTCTAATTGCTGTTTCCAACTTTATTCATCCTCCAGACTTAGATACTCAATTAAGTCCGCATACGAGTCAAAGCTGGCGAATTCTAATGCAATCAAACTAGAGTTCACACATTGCAACATGAAAACCTCATCAAACTCATTGTCAGGATTATCATCTGCACAGTAACTATAAAGGCCTTGAACAACGTCGACCGACGCTCTATTTTCTTTTTCCACATAATTCGCCATTGCACTAAGTGCCACAATTAAAAAAAATGCGGGCAATATAACTAATTTCATTCGCTTTCCTATCATATTTTCTCAAGTGCTAAATTTAAGTTTTAACGTGACAAAAAAACAGCTAATTAAAATTGTCGGTAAGACAAAATTTTTTATAATTAAATTGTCATAATATTCGCAAATTAGAGCTCTTAATTTGCCGCAACTAATTGCAATATCCGTAAATAAATTCAAAATTATTTTTCTTGCCGAAGAATTGGTATTTAGATTTGATGTCGAAAAGATATAAATTATAAAAAGAGGTTTTAAATTAAACTTTGTGAGTATTTATTACGCGTGATGCCAAACAAAATACGGTAGTTATTAGTGGTCTAATGATTTGTTTAAGCTAGTCGATGACGCGGCGAAAGTTTATAAAAACTTGAGCCGCTTAAAAATATAAATTTCAAAAATACAAATACCAGTTAACATCCCACAGAACCAATAGAAACCGTGCGAGTTATCGATGCCTGGCATACCACCAATATTTATGCCAAAGAGCCCGGTGAGAAACCCTAACGGTAAAAAAATACCCGCGATAATTGATAACAAATAGGTATTCCTATTCATGGTTTCACTGCTAAGTAATGCAATACGGTTATTGATAACTTCTATCTGTGCAATATAAAAGTCGATGGAGTCTACTATTCTCTGCAAAACATCGAGTTGATTAAACAAATCAACTTCTAGACCTTCAAAGCCAACGACTTTATTTTTAGACAAAGCTGAGAGAGCATATATCTGAGGCTTTAGAAAACGATTGAGGCGAAGAAGTTTACGATGTTGCAAACCAATCTCAGTGATTTGTTCATTAGAAAACGAATCACTATCTTGCGCATCTACAAATTGCTCAATCGGATCGAGCAAAGAGTCAATTTTAGCGTTCAATTGGGAAATGATAGCAATTACCAAGGATTCAATACTCTTTGGACCTCGACCTTGGCGAAGCTCTGTAACAACGGTATCGATCGCTCGTGACCTCTGTTGATTGCATGTAATCACTCGATTAGAAGAGTAAAGCAAGCGTATTGTAAGCATATCATCTGGATCTTTCCCTTTATTAAGATTTACCCCACGCAAAATTAGAATAAAACTATTTTCATCCAATTGCTGGAACCTAGGCCTCGTGTCTTCTGCTAACAACGAAGCACGAACTGATTCTTCTATACCTTGATTAACCATCCATAATTCAAATTCTGATGACCCCCTATCGCAATGTATCCAATAGTTTGAAGAATCAAGTTCTTCATCACTTTTGAGGGGAGTCGCTTGCGCTTTTGGACAAAGTTCCCACGCTTCCAATATAAATTCATGCATTTGAGTGGCCTCATCAATTAAATAAAGTCATTCGGTTAAACCCGTTTAGTAATCACATTTAAGGTGCCATCAAGGTGAATATCTCTTTGTGGATAAGCCACTACGATATCACTATCATTGAAACACTTATCAAGCTCAAATCGAATATTGCTCGCCACGAATCGCAACCCGCCTTCAACCTGAGAATTAATCCAAAAATAGACCTCAAACATCAGAGCATTATCTCCAAAATCTTGAAAGAATACTTGAGGCTCTTTACCGCTCTCAGCTAGCGTTTCTTGTTGTGCATTTGCTACTTCTAGCATTATTTGTTTCACTTTTTGACAATCGCTGCCATAAGCAACACCGACAAGTACGGTGCCGCGAATCAGTTTGTCTCGGAGTGTCCAATTAATGACTGTATTTTCTAGTAGCTTACTGTTAGGAATAAGCATATGCACACCGTCCACTCGCCGCACACGCGTTGAACGAGTATTAATTTCCTCAACAATACCTTTTACTCCCTCAACCTCGAGAAAGTCGCCAATACGAATAGGCTTTTCACCCATTAAAATCCAACCACTGATAAAGTTATTAATAATATTTTGAGCGCCAAAACCAAACCCTATCGCAATAGCTCCTGACAAAAACGCGAAAGCTGTGATAGGTACACTTAACATCGATAACGTCGTAATAAAAATAACGCCTAATGCAACTACATATAATATGCGTTGAATTAGGTGGATTATGTTTGGGTCTTTGTTTTGATTTCGTAACCGAACTCCTAATTTAGAGATACAAAAGTGTACACACCAGAGACTAATAATTAACCAAACAGGAATTGCTAACACCTCAATAACAGTAATGGTCCGATCATTAATATTAATTAAAGGATAACTTAGCAAGGTTTTGATTTGCGCTATCATAAACTCATACACCTATTTTCATTTAACTGTGAGAAGCAACAAACGCATTTGCCGCGTCAATATAAAAATGTGATGCTAATGCTTGTCTTCCTAGAAGCATTAGGTATGTCATATCCGACCTATCTGTTAAGGTGATTTCAATATCCCAAGTATGATCCCCCAAAACGGCTGGGGTTTTTATCACATATCGTTGCTCACTTATTCCATTAGAAGATTTTACTTTTCGTACATCATAAAGCAGTGCTGTACAGCGAACAACTTTATCAACATTATGAATTTCAGGGTGAATATCAAACGCAACAGCTGGTTTATTCTCAATTGTCGTGCGCTGAATATTATCAACATGGAGTGACGATGTTTGTGCTCCAGTATCAATACGTACAGTAAGTAATTTAATTTCAAGTTCTGGTAAGTCGATATTTTCAATATGGCCGATAACTATTCTGTCCATCACAATAACTCCTCATGTGTATCAATATTATTAACCAACTCTTCTTCTACAATTTCAATATGTTCAGCTATTTCTTCATCATCCTCTTTGAAATATGCAATGTGATACATAGCTTCACCCTCTTGAACAAGCGGTATATTTTGCTTACCAATAATAACGCCACTCTTATTTGCTATAACTTCCCCTAACACTTCGCCGTAAGGACTGCCTATGGAAGCCAAAACCTCACCTTTTTTCACCTGGTCACCCAAGCTATAATGGTGAGTCACAATACCGCTACTAGACGCTCGCACCCAGCCGCTGTTATTTGCGATAAATTGCGTTATTTCTTTTGTTCTTGATCTGCCCTTAGGCATCATTTTCAAATGCCTAAGCACATTAACAATTCCTTTTATCCCAACCCGTATCGAAAACTCATCAAACCTGAGCGCCTCACCAGCTTCGTAAAGCAATACCTTAGTATTACTCTCTACGGCTGCATCTCGAAGTGAACTATCGATGATTCCTGAGTTTAATATAACAGGTGCTCCGAATGCTTTTGCAAGCGCTAAGGTATCATCATCTTCTAAGTGCGCTCTAATTTGCGGCAAATTTGAGCGATGAATTGCGCCTGTATGCAAATCGATGCCATAGTCGCAATGACTCACGATTTCGTTTAAAAATATATTTGCGACGCGCGCCGCCAATGACCCCTTAGCGGATCCTGGAAAGCTTCGATTTAAATCTCTTCTATCAGGCATATAGCGGCTTTGGTTAATCACGCCATAAATATTAACCATGGGGACCGCAATGAGTGTGCCTGCAGAAATTTTAAATTTTTTTAAGTTAATAAGGCGTCGGATTATCTCAATACCGTTTAACTCATCACCATGGACCGCTGCACTTATAAATATAGTCGGCCCTACCTTTTTACCACGTACAATATAAACGGGTAGATTAACATCTGCGTCTGTGTATAGTTTTGCCACAGGCAAATCTATTTTTTTTGTTTGCCCAGGCAAAATTATATGTTCGCCGATTTGTAGTTTATTCATTGTAAAAACTCCAGCGAGGTTTACCCTCGCCCTTTTGTTTTAGTTGCATTAAACTTCGCGTTTTTCTCTAAAAACTCAACAACTTTACCAGCCACATCTAAACCTGTTGCTGATTCTATGCCTTCTAAACCAGGCGAAGAGTTAACTTCCATGACCATCGGCCCATTATGAGAACGCAATAGGTCTACACCGCAAAAATTAAGACCCATCGCTTTAGCAGCATTTATCGCTGTTGCTCTTTCTTCCTTGGTTAACTTAACTATTTCTGCACTACCACCGCGATGTAAATTTGAACGAAATTCTCCTTCAGCTCCCTGTCTCTTCATTGCGGCAACAACTCGACCACCAACGACCAAACAACGAATATCAGCACCGCCCGCTTCTTTAATATACTCTTGAACGAGTATGTTTGCTTTTAAACCCATGAATGCTTCAATAATACTTTCGGCAGCTTTTGCTGTGTCCGCTAATACAACACCGATTCCCTGTGTTCCTTCAAGAAGTTTAATAACCAACGGCGCGCCACCTACATTTTTGATTAAGTCTTTAATATTATCTGGCTTGCTCGCAAAGCCTGTACGCGGTAACCCGATACCTTTTCGAGACAATAATTGTAATGACCGTAATTTGTCGCGTGATCGGCTTATAGCAACCGACTCATTAATATTAAAAGTGCCCATCATTTCAAATTGTCGCGCTACAGCAGTTCCATAAAATGTCACCGATGCCCCTATTCTTGGAATAATCGCATCGTACTGCGGCAATTCTTCACCATGATAGCGAACGGCAGGTCTACTACTTGTGATATCCATATAACAATGTAGCGTATCGACAATATCTACCTCATGGCCTCGTTCGATACAGGCTTCTTTTAATCGACGTGTTGAATATAAATTTTCATTTCGAGACAAAATTGCAATTTTCATTTGTTTTCCACCAAAAAGAGTTTTATTTGTTGAGGTGAAATTTAGTTGAAAAAAACAAATAAAAAAGCAAATTAAAACTGATACTATGATAAAAATTTTTTATTAAAAAAGAACAATGGCGAATGAAAATAGAATTACTCACAACATTTCTCGAAGTTAGCCAAACACTGCATGTCAGAGTTGCGGCAGAGAACCTATGTCTTACACAAGCAGCTGTAAGTAGTCGTATTAAACAGTTAGAAGAAGAGTTAGCAGTCTTACTATTTGATCGAACGCAGAAGAGGTTAAAATTAACTGCTGAAGGTCATAGGTTGGTAAAGAATGCGAATGAAATGGTACTTATGTGGCAGAAGTTGAAGCAAGATGTTGGTGCTGCCCAGGTAAATTCTTATCAATTGTTCGTTGGGTCGATGATGTCAATCTGGGATATTGTTTTGCAAGACTGGTTACAAAAAATTCATAGAAATTTAGATGATGTTCACCTTTACACACATACATATTCGCCATTAGAACTTAGAAAGCAAGTAATTAGTCGACTTGTCGATATAGCATTCTTATTTGAACCTCCATTTATTGAGGATATTGTTAGTGAAAAGGTTGCAACAGTGCCACTTCAGCTAGTTTCAGCTGAAAAAAACGTAGCGATCGACGAAATAAATAATATGGTTATGGTGGATTATGGAGAGTCAGTAAACAGTCAAATACTACGCGATTACAATGATAACAATATAATACGCCACAATATGAGCCAACCCAGAATCGCATTAAATTTCATACTAGAAGCATCTGGGTGTGCGTATTTGCCAAAACAAATGTGTTTTGAGCATATAAGAAAAGGAAGACTGCACAAAGTTGCCGACGCCCCTGAATACAAACGTGATATTTTTGCAATTTACCTAGCAAAAAATAATAAAGCAGATTTAATACAAGATGCACTGATGCTATTTCCTTATGTTCGAAATTAATAAAGTTATAAAAATAAAGTTAACGTTTTGATTAATTTTTTTTATTAATTAATATTTTTTATAAAATTCTAAATAAAATTCGATATAAAGCTATGCAAAAGTGAGCGTAATAATTTTTGTTGTATCGACAAAAATTTTCTTTTTCAATAGTTGTTATCTCCTGTGTAGAGTGCTTGACTTAATGTTCGAGCTGTCTTTACTCTAGTAGCAATATGTTGAAAAGACTGCGACTTTGGAATTAATAAATATCAAAAAACTAATAGCAATAATCTAGCTGCCAGTTCCGTTTCTTTTATTATTAACTAGGTAGTAGTTTCGCCCTGTTATTATAAAAATATTAAATTTTAGGTTTATGATCCTGTATGAACAATCAAAAGTTAAGCCAAGTGGTGATATATAGCAGTTCAGTGGAAGTTTCAAATTGGCTCCAAAGTACAATAAAGCTAACTTCTATTATTATTGAAAATGCACATTATTGTAGTGTGGTAAGTGGAATAACAAACAAAACAATATCACTGATAATAGTGACCGAAGAAAAGTTTAAGTCGTTACATGCTCATTTAAAAAATACTAACACTATTTTACCGATTCTCGTGGTCACGAAAGAGTTTAATGGGTTTACATTGCCTAAAAGTACGAAGTTAACCATTGATACCATTCCTCTCCAAGCAATTACCATCGGCCTATTTGAGCATGCAATAAAATCAGTTATGCAAGATTTCGAACTAAACCAAAGACTAACAAAGCTAGCTCATTATGATCCTCTGACAGGTGCCGCTAATCGTTTGTTGTTTAATGATAGGCTGATACAGGCCCTGAAATTTGCGAAAAGAAACAACCGAGCAGTTAGCATTCTTTGTTTTGATTTAGATGATTTTAAACCGATTAACGATAGTTTTGGACACGACGTTGGCGATGAATTACTAAAACGTTTTGTAAAACTAATATCATCAATTTGCAGAGAGACGGACACCATTGCTAGGTTTGGCGGCGATGAATTTATTCTTCTTTTGCCTGACACTTCAGCACAAGAATTAGTTGCGCTATGCAACAAAATTGTAGACAAGATGTCCATCAAACAACATATCAAAAATCATGATATTGAGATTAAAAGTTCTATAGGCGCGACTTCTACATTGCTTATAGGTGATTTAAAGGAAACAGCAGAAGGTCTATTAAAAATGGCTGATAAAGCAGTTTATAGTGCAAAGAAAATACCTAGCACGAACTATATATTAAATTAATGCTATGTTAATTACGCCCAAAATCACATTAAATTGGTATATTTATTAAAAATAATTGTCGGTAAGAAAATAATTTTTAAGTGTCTTTAATTGGTTCGACAGTTTATGGTATTCCCAAGTACGAAGCTATCGGAACAGCAATCATGAAATGGCTAAAAATTAAAGAAGAAGACCTCGCGGTCATCTTAATTGTACTGTTAACTCTCATAATCGCTGAGCTTGCCTTACTTTAGTTTTTTCAATGGGCTAATTCAAAAATATAATTGAAGCGCCTCCTAAGAAAACAAAAAATCCAACCACATCTGTAACAGTTGTTAGTATTACAGAACCTGCGATAGCAGGATCTATGTTTAATTTTTCTAAGATGATCGGAATATACACTCCGCACAATGATGCAACGAGCATGTTAACGACAATCGAAAATGCAATAATCATTGCCAAAGTGGCATTATCAAACCAATAGAAACAAATAAACGCAACAAGCACTGCCCATAAAGTACTATTTAACAAGGCTACTAAAAACTCTTTGTTCCTGAGTACGCTTAAGTTACCTCTACCAATTTGTCCGGTCGCTAGCCCTCTTATAGTTAAAGTCAAAGATTGGCTGCCTGTAATTCCACCCATGCTAGCTACGATCGGCATTAATACCGCTAGCGCTACAACTTCGACAAGCACCTCGTCAAACACACCGATAACATATGATGCCAATAATGCTGTTAACAAGTTTATGCCAAGCCACAAAGCTCTTCGTCTAGAGCTAACAATTACAGGTGAAAATAAATCTTCATCACTTACATTACCCATATGTGCGACCTGAGCTTCATAAAACTCTTGAAAAACCTCAAGCGCATCTTGAACAGAAAACACCCCGATAAAACGACCGTCACTTTGAACTACAGGTAAATAGTTTCTCTGGCTTTCTTTCACTAAATTCGACGCGTCGAGCAATGAAGTTACGTCATTAATAGTCGTACCTACTGGTTGAATCAAATCTTTAATCTTATTTCTATTTTCCGCATTTAATAATTCGTTTATCGAAATCTCGCCCAAGAACTGCAGATCTTTAGATAGCACAATCAAATTACTAGACTCTAGCTTATTTTCTCCCTCTTTTATTTCAGCGATCACATCATCCACAAATTCACTTTCTTCAATTGTATAGACTTGTTGATTTGCATAGCGTCCAACTTGGTCCTCGGTATAGCTAAATGCGACTTTCATTTGAAACTGAGTTTCTGGCGACAGTTTCTTTATTATTTTGCGAGCCGCTTTCTTAGGCAGCGCTTCCAGAATTTCTACAGCTTCAGTTTGCGTACTAGTACAAATCGTCTGCTCAATTGCTACATTGGGCAATGCGGTTAAAAACTGCTGAAGTACGTCTTCATGCACCTCTGCTAAAATTGAACCATGCAATGACTCATTTATGTGGCTCCAAAGCTTCAATCTACTGTCACTAGGCAAGCTTTCTAATATGCGTGCCCATTGCACAGCATTAAATTCCACGAAATTTATTGGTAGAGTACAGCTGTCGCCCTCCAACATATTAATCAACTCAGGAGTGTCAACTAACTCTGTTAAATTTTCCATTAACTATCTCCAGATTGCTTTTGCAGACATTGATTCCAAATATAAAAGAAATCCGTTATTAATCTTTGTTCAATATCCATTGCGTCTTCTGTTGGACAGAATAAGCTAAAAGAGACTTTTATCTTACCCAGCTCCGTCGTTGATACTTTTACACTTGGCTCTGGCCCTGCAATTTTAACGTCTAGCCGAGTTTCTATTAGCGAATTATAACGTTCTGCGACATCCTTAAATCCGCTACAATAACTCGCAGCTTTTTTCTCTAAAGCACTTATCAACTCTATTGGCATTACATCATTATGCTCTCTTATAATATCAAAGGCATGATTAACGTAACGCCTCATAAAATTAAGATTTTTGACATACTGCAGCATCAATGAACTATTTGGTAAGTAGGTCGTTTTCCCTGTGTAAGAATAAGTGTTTAAATCGACTTCAAGGAGTGTTACTTTTGCCCAATCAATTTCAGCAACTTCACCGCATGTATCGTTGACTTGAATCCAATCTCCAATTCGAAAAGGTGCACTCGTCGATAAATATATAAACCCTATGAAACATTGAATAATCTCTTTTGTCGCCAGCACGATTGCCACTACAAACGCGGCAATAGAAAGTGCAAAACGTTGTAACTCTTGGCTCCATAAAAAAACTAAACTAAGCATTAGAAATAAGTTTAGTGCATTTTTAATATTGCTGAACAAATATCGCCTATCAACTCCTTCGTCATTAGGCTTTTTCTTTAAAAGATGACCAAATATAACCTTAATAAATATAAAGGCGAAAAAAAGTCCGACAGTTATTGTTAGTTTAGAATGTGATAAAAATTCAAGCATAGTATGGCTCTTTATTTGAGTGCGCGGAATATATTGCAATACTCAAGCTTTGAAAATAGTTTTTAGTATTTTTGGGGACTATTTTCTATTTTGGTAACTAACACGATAACTCTAGGTCTTATTATTGTGAAAAGTTATTCGTTAATAAGTTTTTAAAACTCTCTAATAACACAGTGTTTGTATTTTTTTTCAGATATACCATAAATATTGGCCGCCTAATTTGCAGTGGTGTTTCTATCGAAAATAACTCTCTATTTTTAATGTGTTGTTCTATCAATTCAGAAGGTAGATATGCAAAACCTCCCTGAGACAACATAACTTCCAAAGCGATCATAGCCGTTGACGTTTTAAAGTTAGGAATCACTTTATGGTGACGTGCATGCTCTTTTTGAAAAGTTATCCCCCAATCGACTAAGATATAGTCTTCCACTGATTTATCAAAATCGGAACGACTCCCTACCAACGACAAATCAAAATGGCCAATCAGCTCATTGGCAAAATCATCATCTTTAATTGGGTCCGTTAAGAGGCCAACATCTAAACTTTTATCATACAATTTTCTTTGTATGGCTTCTCTTACTGATATTTCGGTACTCAATGAAACATTCTCAAAAAAAACGATAACATCATGGATTCGATTACTAAAAAATGCATCCCATACATTCGGCGTTGCAGCTACACTAAACACTACCTTGTGCTGGCTTGCTACCGATATAGCAAGTTTAGACTGCTCCATTTGGCTAACCATCAAATGAGCATGTGAGAGCAATGTTTCCCCCGATAAAGTAAGACGCAAGTTATTTTTATCTCGAATTATCAATTTCGTACCATAAAACTCTTCAAGTTGTTTAATTCGAGCACTTACTGCTGCCTGAGTGATGTATAACGTTTCAGCGGCTCGGCCGAAGTGTTTACTTTCAGCAACAGCTATAAATGTTCTAAATACTCTGATATCCATTTTTTACTCTCGTTTTAAACTAGCGAAAAACAAAATAAAAGTTATCGGTGCGACAAATATTTTTCGTTTTTCAAAACACTAATTTTCACTTACATTTTTTTTGAAACCTACTTGGAGTTTTCACGATATGAGAATAATTGCATTAGCACTACCTGTCATTTTTATAGGCACTTCGTTTGCCGGCCAAATTGATAATGAAAAGCTTTCAGAGCCACCAGTCAATCTTGTAAGAATCGTTTATGATTCCTGCATTTCGCAATTTTATGAGGACGAACCAGATTCACAGCCGAAAGTCCTGAAATGCGTTAATGACGACCTTACTACATCGCTTTACAGCGGCTTTAACTCATACCAAGAAATAATATCTTATATATCAAAAGAAAACGGTGATCAACAATGGAAACCATAATAAGAAAAGGCCAGGGAACGTTTTATGGTGACGACTCGTTTCCACATGGCATTTCCCGAAGCGGCTATTTTAGCCTGCGCGAATCGGAAGAACTTGCGACCTGGGGTAAAACGTTCGAAGGACTATATAACGGTAAAATTGAACCAACCAATGACGAAGAGAGCCTATTTATTATAGAAACGAAATCTGTTGGTACATCTACACTATACCCTGTAAAACTGTGGCTAAAATACTTAAATGCGATAAAAAGAAGCCAGTCTGGATATAGTTTCTCAATGTGTAACGGGAAAGCTAAGTTGCCAAATAAAGAGTTTTCGGCTTAACAATAACCAAAGCTCACGGACGAGCAACAAAATATTTTTAACTTACCGACAATTATTTTTTAGAAGTCACCGCGTTAAGTTTTCTGTATGCTCCGAAAAAATTGACGAAACGTCGCTATGACGTGTTTTAAAACTGGGCATTCTTATGAAAATTTGTTTTATTATGTACCCTTGGGATCGAATCGAACCCGAAACCGATTCGACCTTAAGGTTGATTCATGAATGTGTTAAACGAGGCCACACTGTGGCTCTTTCAACGGTAAACAACCTCACAATCAGAGATAGTGTAGCAAGTGCGTTTTGTGACGTATTCATCAAAAATACCAAACTCTCCGATAACATACCTAGCTTCTATAAATCTGCCGATTTTAAACGAGCACAACTACCGCTAGCTGGGTTCGACGCTATTATTATGCGAGCAAATCCGCCGTTGGATACGCTTGCGCTAAACTTTCTCGACTCGGTTCGAGGCGATACCTTCATCATGAACGATTTAGATGGACTTCGAATCGCAAATAACAAAATTTATACCGCATCGTTTCAAGATACGGAAAGCGAGTTCATTCCGGCTACACATGTTTCAAAAAATCGCGAGTATCTTGAACGAATTTTTGATGAGTCTGATTCAGACAAAATGATTTTAAAACCGCTGGATGGCTTCGGTGGAAGAGGAGTAATTGTTCTTGAAAAAAATGCGCGCCAGAGTTTTAGATCATTATTGGAATTCTATATTGGCGGCGATGAGCACGGAAAAGGAAGTAATTACGTCATTCTCCAAGACTATGTTCATGGCGCAGAAGAAGGTGACGTTAGAATTCTAATGCTAAACGGGGAGCCTATAGGCGCGATGAAAAGAGTTCCTGCGTCAAATGATGTTCGCTCAAATGTTCATGCTGGCGGCCAAGTAGTCAAACACAAGTTGAGTGCGCAAGAGAAGAAGCTTTGCAAATACATTGGTCCAAAGCTAGTGCGAGATGGGTTGTATTTTACCGGAATTGATGTAATTGGCGGTAAGCTTATAGAAGTAAATGTATTAAGCCCTGGCGGCATTGTACGCATAAACAAGCTTAATAGAGTAAAACTTCAATCCCAAGTTATCGACTTTGTTGAAAGTGTTGTTCATGCGAAAGAATTTGTCATGAATCGCAAGACTGAATTTAGAAAGGTGATCGAAGATGCGAACGCTATCTGAACATGAATGTATTCAGCTTATAAAAAAGAGAGAGTGTTTTCATGCTGAAATTAACGGGGGTTCTTTTATCGTAAAAATCGATGAATATACACCATTAATTTGTGCAGCCATTCACAATGGGCATCGTTTACGGGAAGAGTTAGACAGATTATTTCTGCTTAATCAAGATGAACGTTTTTATGAGGAAGACCCTTATACAGACGAGCTGATCTCTTCATTCCCGATTCAAATTATAGGTAATGATTCTCGATTTGAATATGATCTAAATCGGGCTAAAACTCTTTCTACCTATTTCAAAACGGCATGGGATAAACAAGTATGGCGAAAACCGCTAACACCAAAACAACGTGCAATTAGCCATGCAAAACATGAATCTTTTTACAATGTATTAGAAGCAATTGTCGCAGTAATTGAAAAACAATTTGGTAATGCAATTGTTTTCGACATTCACTCATACAACTATAAAAGAATAGAAAGTAATACGCCGACTTTTAATATTGGATCAGGACAAATTGATGTCGAGCGCTGGGGAAAAGTAATTTGCCAATTTGAACGCGAATTGAATAAACTTGAACTCCCCAACATCGACGTAAGAGCCGCAACAGACGAAGTTTTTCAGGGCAGAGGCTATTTAATATCTCACATTAATGCCCACTTTGATAATACGCTAGTAATACCGACTGAGGTAAAAAAAGTATTTATGGATGAAACTTCTGGGGAGCCGTACCCTCTCGTATTGGAAGAGTTAAAATCAGGGTTTAAAAACGCAATTAGTGAAACAGCCGCGTTCTTTATGCGACGGTACACGAAAAAAGTACGAACTCAAAAAGCTGATATATTGTCTTCAAATATTAGCCAAGAGGTAATTGATTTAGATAAGAGGTTATTTTCGCTTTGTAAAGGTGTTGAAACACTTAACTTTATTAACCCAATAAACTTAGCGGCTCAAAGAAATAAGTTTCTAAAGCGAAATAGTTACATTGCTCCAAGTTTTAATTATAAACAGCTTAACTTAAACCCATACAAGTTTCGAGAATACTTATATAAATTACCTGTCGATGATATTTTCGATGCAGGTATTGCTCAAATGTATCGTCATGTCATTGACAACTTGGCAAGTAAAATTGACTTACTAACGACTATTGGCACTGACGACTTTGTATATAACTCTCTTAAATATTATGGCGAGCCAACACAGGCAGATATAGCCAATGCGAGGTTCATTCTGCATATAAACGATAGCGATGTTACAGAGTCGGGCGTTTCGCTAAATGCTGACGAAGCTATTGAGTACTTTAAACACCAAGCAAGTGAATGGGGATTGAAATGTAAAATTGAGAAATCCACAAAAATTGTCGCTAAAGCAATGGTAAATAATGAAAAAGCTTTGTTACTAATTAATAAGGAAGCTTCTTTTTCCGAAAAAGAATTACATGCATTTGCCTATCATGAGTTAGGCATTCACATGCTAACAACTATTAATGCTAAAAAGCATCCACTTAAGGTATTCAGTTTAGGTCTAACAGGAAACACTCATACCCAAGAAGGCATTGCTCTTTACAGTGAGTATTGTTCTGGCAGCCTAACAATACAGCGCCTGAAGTCAATTGCATTGAGGGTTATTGCGGTTAAGTACATGCTGGAACACGGAGATTTCGTAAAAACGTACCATGCACTATTAAACGAATTTTCGTTGACAAAAGAGAGTGCATTTACTCTGACTACTCGTGTATATCGCGGAGGAGGATTCACTAAAGACTATTTATATCTCACAGGATTCAGAGATATTTTAAATATTGCAAAAGAACAGTCTATTGACAACTTGCTCGTTGGAAAGACAGGGCTTTTAGATTTTGAGGTGGTCTCAGAAATGGTTGAACGAGGTATGTTAGAAAAACCGAGATCTCTATTTGATACATCCTATAAAGCTTCTGGGGACAACGTTCTAGATTTCGTTGTTAATTCTATTAAATCATAATTTATCAATATCGGGCGCAATTAAACCGAAGCTAAATTGAAAACTCCATTACGCCTATAGGCATAAAGTTCAGAACGCCCTCATGAATCTTGTTCAAGCGCTTTCTTTAAATATGTAATAGCGGTATACAGAGAATGAGGGATTTAACGTATGTTATGATATGAGGGCGTTCATATTTTGCTTTAGTTTAACAATTCATCCATGAAGCCGCCGCCATCGGTCGTCCTGACCTCACCTCAAAAGACTGCGAAGCGTTGCTTCGGTTCTTTTTCGCCCCGATAATTTGTCGAACCCTAATCGAGGGTCTCACCCTCCCTATAAATTGCGGGCATAAAAAAACGCCTGAGTCTGTCTCAAGCGTTTTTTTTAAATTATGTAATGGCTGCATGCAGGGAATTAGGGATTTAACGTATATCATCGTTCATATTTTGCTTTGGTTTAACAATTCATCCATGAAGTCGCAGCCATCGGTCGTCCTGACCTCACCTCAAAAGACTGCGAAGCGTTGCTTCGGTTCTTTTTCGCCCCGATAATTTGTCGAACCCTAATCGAGGGTCTCACCCTCCCTATAAATTGCGGGCATAAAAAAACGCCTGAGTCTGTCTCAAGCGTTCTTTTTAAATTATGTAATGGCGGAGAGGGAGGGATTCGAACCCTCGATAGGGGTTAACCTATACACGAGTTCCAGTCGTGCGCCTTCAGCCACTCAGCCACCTCTCCGCAAATGCACTGTTTGCAGTGTCGGCTATAGTATGCAAAGCGTTATTGCAAGGCAAGCTATTTTTTAAACGACACTGTTAACAGCGGTATTTTTAACCAGTACAACAGGTTAAATGCTCTTCCAAGCAAATAATTAGGTATTGTTTTTTTGCGTTAAATTAAGTGATGCTGAAAAGTCTAACATGCGATTTAACGACTTTAATGCGCCATCACGCAACGACATATCAACAAATACTTCTTTACCCTCTGGATTAATAAGAGCCTCTTCTAGCGCTTTGAGGCCGTTCATTGCCATCCACGGGCAATGCGCACAACTTTTACAGGTTGCGCCTTCACCAGCGGTTGGCGCTTCAAAAAACTCTTTCTCTGGGCACAGCTGCTGCATTTTATAAAAAATACCGCGATCTGTTGCAACGATAAACTTTTTATTATCAAGCGTCTGAGCGGCTTTAATCAATTGACTCGTTGAACCAACTGCGTCAGCTAAGTCTACAATCTCCTCAGGTGATTCTGGGTGCACTAACACGGCCGCATCTGGGTGTAACGCCTTCATGTCCTTCAACGCTTTAGTCTTAAACTCGTCGTGTACAATACAAGCACCGTTCCACATAATCATATCGGCACCCGTATTCTTTTGAATATAACCGCCTAAATGTTTATCAGGTCCCCAAATGATTTTTTCACCCTGCTCGTCAAGGTGTTCAACGATTTCTAGCGCACAACTCGATGTGACAATCCAATCAGCACGCGCTTTAACAGCTGTTGATGTATTGGCATAAACTACCACAGTGCGATCTGGGTGTTGATCACAAAATGCTGAAAACTCGTCAATCTGACAACCTACATCGAGTGAGCAAGTCGCTTCAAGTGTTGGCATTACAACTGTTTTTTCAGGCGTTAAGATTTTTGCTGTTTCACCCATAAAACGCACACCAGCAACAACAATTTTCTTTGCCGGGTGAGTGCTGCCAAAGCGTGCCATTTCAAGAGAGTCTGCAACGCATCCACCGGTTTCTTCGGCAAGCGCTTGAATCACAGGGTCACAATAATAATGCGCCACAAGAACCGCGTCTTTTTCAATTAGTAACGCTTTGATTCGCTCTTTATATGCGATTTGTTCGTCGTTTGATAACGGCGTAGGTTTTGGGGGGAATATATAGCCTTCAGGCATAATCTGTTCAGCAAAGCTCATAAAATCTCGACCGCTAATTGCTCTTAAAAATTGTCGCGAATTATACGCAAAATAAGGGCCAAATGACAGTTTTGTGTATTTAATTTTAGAAGAATTTGAATATTTTTAGAAGTGGTGGGTCATGATGGACTTGAACCATCGACCAATGGATTAAAAGTCCACTGCTCTACCAACTGAGCTAATGACCC
>CANLRB010000026.1 GCA_947493455.1 uncultured Pseudoalteromonas sp.
GAATATCCTGTCAGGATGACTTAAACCAAAGAACCTATCTCATTGTCACAAATTCTTCAGAACCGGTTGGGTGAGAGGGAACCGACAAAAATATCGGGAATATTTTTGAACAGCGAAGCTGGCCCGAAGGGTGAAAGGCAGGATGCCTGAAATCATCGAAGTTTCGGCCGTTCCTTTGCGTCCATGCAATCACGGCACTTGTACTTCCTATACATCGCAGTCCCTCGAACGCTTTTCATGGACGAAAAGCCGGAATATCCTGTCAGGATGACTTAAACCAAAGAACCTATCTCATAGTCACAAATTCTTCAGAACCGGTTGGATGTATCGCAACCACAGAATCAAAATCGGCTTTTGTTGCGCCCATTTTCATCGCGACACCAAAACCTTGGATCATTTCATCGACTGCGAAACCAATACCGTGTAGGCCAACAATTTTTTCATTTGGTCCTTGGCATACTAGTTTCATTTTACATGGTTGGCGATGTTGTGTGACCGCTGTATACATAGCGGTAAAGCTTGAGGTGTATACTTTAATATCATCATCACCGTATTGTTCGCGCGCTTGCGGCTCGGTTAGGCCAATGGTTCCAATTGGCGGGTGGCTAAATACAACTGTAGGTACTAAGCTGTAATCCATTTTGGCGTTTGGCATGTCTTTGTTAAATAAACGCTCTGATAACAAACGGCCTGCTTTAACTGCAACTGGCGTTAACTCAATACCGTTTTCGATAATGTCACCAACCGCATACACATTGTTTGCTGTTGTGTTTTGGTATTCATCAACTTTAATGTGACCTGATGGTGTTACTTCCACGCCTGCCGCAGCAACATCAATTTTATCTGTTGTTGGGTGGCGACCTATCGCCCAGATAACGTGATCGACATTAACGCTTTGCCCGTTTTCAAAATGTAGTGTTAACGAGTCGTCTGATTCTTTGATTACTTCTTTTGGTGTTGCATTGGTGTGCAGTGTTGGTCCTTCGCTCTCGATGACTTCCATCAAAGTATCAACAATCAGCGGGTCAAAGGTGCGCAGCGGTGTATCGCGGCGTACACATAAATGGGTTTCGGTACCAAGACCGTGAAGTACACCAGCAAGCTCTACCGCAATATAACCTGCACCAACTACAGCAACACGTTTTGGTTGTGCCTCGAGTTCAAAAAAGCCATTGGAATCGATACCGTAATGCGCACCTGGGATAGACGGTATAGTTGGGCGTCCGCCAACAGCAATTAAAATGTGATCAGCTGTATATTGTTCGCCATTCACTTCAACAGTATTACTATCAATAAACTTAGCAAAGCCATTTATTACTGTGACGCCGTTGCTGGATAAGTAGTTGTCGTAACCTTTATGAATACGACCAATATACGCTTCACGGCTTTCGACTAATTTGGCCCAATTAAAGTCTTTGATTTCAACATCAAACCCGTAATCTGGTGCATAAAGTTTAATGGCTTCGGCAACCTGGGCACCATGCCACATAACTTTTTTAGGAACACAGCCAACATTGACACATGTGCCACCAAGTGGTCCTGCCTCAATTAAGGCAACGTTTGCGCCGCGCATTGCCGCGCGATTCGCTGATGCTATTCCGCCACTGCCACCACCGATTGCAATATAATCAAAATGTTGAGCCATACTTATTCCTTAAACGAGTTTATATTTATAACCAAGATATGGGTATTCTAACTGATATCACAATAGTTCAACTTGCAATTTTTATCGATTGCCCCAATCTATTTTTACAATAACATTTTTTGAAAGAAGCGAATTATGAGCAACCCACTGATTGGATTAGAAGGACTTCCCCCTTTTTCACAGATTAAACCTGAACACATAGTGCCAGCATTAAAGCAAGGTATTGAGCACTGCCGTGCCACAATCGACGAGGTACTAAAACAAGATTCTTATACGTGGGAAAACTTTGTCGCCCCGCTTGATGAGGCGGATGATAAGCTAACACGATTATGGTCTCCGGTTTCGCACATGCATTCAGTGGTTAACAGTGAAGCGCTGCGTAAAGCGTATGATGAATGCTTACCATTAATATCAGAATATTCGACTTATGTTGGTCAGCATCAAGGCCTTTACGAGGCAACAAAGTCGATTGCTGAGAGCGATAAATTTGCGTCTTTATCTGTCGCGCAACAAAAAGCAATTAATAATAGCCTGCGCGATTTTAAACTTTCAGGTATTGCACTTAGCGAAGACAAACAGCAGCGATATGGAGAAATTGTGGCGCGTATGTCTGAATTAGCTGCCAAGTTTGGCAATAATGTGATGGATGCGACACTCGCGTGGCAAAAACATATCACAGATGAAAGTGAACTTGCCGGTTTACCTGAATCAGCGCTGGCGCTGGCAAAGCACACTGCACAGAGCAAAGAGTTAGAGGGTTGGTTATTTACACTCGATTTTCCGTCGTATTTACCGGTCATGACGTACGCTGACAATCGTGAACTACGCAAAGAAACGTACGTGGCATTTGCGACGAAAGCATCGGATCAGGGGCCTAATGCGGGAGAATTTGATAATAGCGCCATCATGGCAGAGTCGTTAGCACTGCGTCATGAACTTGCTAATTTACTGGATTTTAATAACTTTGCCGAAAAGTCTTTGGCGACAAAAATGGCTGAGTCACCGACGCAAGTATTTGAATTTTTGAACGATCTTGCATTTAAGTCAAAGCCGCAGGCGGAAAAAGAAGTAGCAGAACTCACTGATTATGCAAAACAACAGCATGGAATTGACGCGTTAGAAGCGTGGGATTATGCCTACTATAGTGAAAAGCTCAAGCAAGAAAAGTATGCCATTTCCGATGAGATTTTAAGACCTTATTTTCCAGAAAACAAAGTACTTTCGGGCCTTTTTGAAACCGTACAGCGCCTTTTTGGTATTACGGTTAAAGAAGTTGAAAATATTGATACATGGCACCCTGATGTGCGCTTTTTCGATATCTTCGATCAACAAGGGACTAAACGTGGCTCATTCTATTTAGACCTATATGCACGTGAGCATAAACGCGGCGGTGCGTGGATGGACGATTGTATTGGTCGTAAGCGTCGTGCAAATGGGCAATTGCAATTACCAGTTGCGTATTTGGTGTGTAACTTTAATAAACCGGTTGACGATAAACCTGCGTTATTCACTCATAATGAAGTGACAACTTTATTCCATGAGTTTGGACACGGCATTCACCATATGTTGACACAGGTTGAGGTCAGTGCTGTTTCAGGTATCAATGGTGTCGCTTGGGATGCGGTTGAATTGCCAAGTCAGTTCTTAGAAAACTGGTGTTATGAAGAAGAAGCACTGGCGTTTATATCAGGTCACTATGAGTCTGGAGACCCATTACCTAAAGAGTTACTCGATAAACTACTTGCAGCTAAAAATTATCAATCAGCTATGATGATGTTGCGCCAACTTGAATTTTCACTGTTTGATTTTCATATTCACGCAGACTATGAGCCCGCGCAGGGGGATCAAATCCAATCGATTTTAAATGCTGTTCGAGCGCGTGTTGCTGTTGTCAAAGCACCTGAGTTTAATCGTTTTCAACACGGGTTTAGTCACATTTTTGCTGGTGGCTATAGCGCCGGATACTACTCTTATAAATGGGCTGAAGTGCTTTCGGCAGATGCGTTTTCACGCTTTGAAGAAGAGGGTATATTTAATGCTATAACGGGGCAAGACTTCCTTAATCAGATATTAGAGATGGGTGGGTCGCAAGAGCCGATGGCATTGTTTGTTGCATTTAGAGGACGCGAGCCTAACGTAGATGCTTTACTGCGTCATAGTGGGATTGCCGCTTAAACTAAATCCAACCTAAAATTGCGTGAAATCAAATTAAGCCGCTAAATATTGGCGGCTTTTCTCGCAAATACCCAGACAAATACTATGCTTCTTATTAACTTTGATTAAAGTTTATAAGGACATGTAATGTCGAACCGAGTCTTGGCCATAGATGATGATAAATTTATTCACCAAATAATTAATACGTCACTCGGCGAATTTTGCGATGTTTTGCATGCTGAAAATGGTGAGCAAGGGATCCGTACGGCACTTGAAACCCAACCTGATATTATTCTACTTGACGTTGAAATGCCGGGAATGAACGGCTTTGAAGTCTGCTCTAAATTAAAGAGCACGCAAGGAACCAAAGACATCCCTGTGATGTTCTTATCCGGCAGAGGGTCAATCGAAGAGCGCATTCAAGGTTACAATTCTGGTGCAGCCGACTATATCACCAAGCCGTTTGAAATCGCGGAACTCGTTGCGCGTATTAAAGTGTTAGACGCCTATCGAAATGAATCCCTTGCACTTAAAAAAGATGTCGAGCAAGCGCAATCAACAGCTGAGATTGCCTTGACCGATATTGGTGATATGGGGCGGGTGATGCGCTATGTGAGTCAAACCTATGGCACAGCATCGCTCGAGAGTTTATCTGATTATTTTTTTCAATTTTTTCAACCACTCAGTTTGTCGGTTGTGGTGGCATTTTGGTACTTGGACGAGGCATTTTACTTTGCTAACAATGGTGCAGTATGCCCATTAGAGCAGGAGCTCTTACTTAATTGTAAACAAGGGGAGCGTTTTATCGATTTTGGTGCTAGGACAATTATTAATTATCCGAATGTATCGTTATTGGTTAAGAATATGCCGTTAGCTGATGCGCCGCTTTATGGTCGTTATAAAGACTTATTTCCACATGTTCTTGAAGCAACAAATGCTAAACTAAATGCGCTGGCAATCAATGAACGAATTACCAATCAAGCGGAAGAACTCACCGAAACTTTTAAGCTGGTCGACGAAACGCTAGGTAGTCAAATTATTAGCCTTTATCATCACAGCAAAATGTCGGTTAACCTGATTGAGCAGTTATACCAAACCTTTTGTTCGACGATTCCGTCGTTGGGGTTAGAGCCGGACCAAGAGGAATATATTTTAGATGCCTTGGAAAGTACTGTAACAGAGCTGCGTGGTCATTTAGATATGGGCACGGATATTCAAACCTCGTTTAATGAGGTGATGACGCATATGCAGCATATTATGGCTGAGCGTAAAAAACTCATTAAGTGTTTAAATGAAGATCGTGTTGAAGCGCAGGTTAATGAAGTTACAACGCAGCAAGATATTGAACTTTTTTAGTTGAGCTGCGATTAAAAATACATATAAATAGTGAGCTTAAATCACTATAATGCGACTACCTTTATATTCAGTGATGACGTTTACGTGTTAATTACTAACAGTATTCCAGAGCAGTTAGACTATCTACAACAACTTGATGCGCGGTTTGGGTTATCAAATTGGCTAACTAACAACTCACTTTTTACACTCCACTATGATCAAGACGGACTTGCATTAAGTAAATGTGATGAACCTAAACTGGGTGCAATTCGCGTAGACTTCGTAACGGGCGCTGCGGCTCATCGACGAAAGTTTGGCGGCGGTAAAGGACAAGCGATTGCCAAGGCGATTGGTTTAAATAAAGGCAAAGGAATTACGCCCCATGTCCTTGATGGAACCGCTGGACTGGGTCGCGACGCATTTGTGTTAGCATCACTGGGTTGCCACGTAACATTATATGAGCGCCATCCGATTGTTGCGGCGCTATTATATGATGGGTTACAACGCGCTTATATTGATCACGAAATCGGTTCGTGGATGAGCGAGCGCATGCAACTTGCGTTCGGTTCAAGTCATGCACTACTACCTTCAACAGATAATGATATCGATGTTGTTTATCTTGATCCCATGTTTCCGCATCGTGAAAAATCTGCAGCAGTAAAAAAAGAGATGCGTGTGTTTCAATCATTGGTTGGTGGTGATGTAGATGCAGACGCATTATTACAACCTGCACTTACGCTTGCGAAAAAACGTGTTGTGGTCAAACGGCCAGATTATGCCCCGTTTCTTGATGATAAAACCCCAAGCATGCAAATTAAAACCAAAAAAAACCGTTTTGATGTTTATGTAAATGCAGCAATGACTGCAATATAAGTGTCATACATCTGAAATACACTAGTTCCCAATATAAGCGTTTGTTGGGGTCACTATGCGTGTTTCAAATTTTACTCGTTTATTACTTATTGTATTGACTACAGTAAGTATCGTTTTAACTGCTGTGCTCGTATGGGCGGGGCGTACCACTGAAAATATTTCGACTCAAGCATACGCGTATACTCAACTAAAAAATAATATTGTGGTTGATTTGGCAAATCAGCTGGCTGATTACCTTGCCTCCGGTGATTCTCAATATATTCAATTAGCCAAACAAAAAATTACAAATATTGAACAGCAGTTGTCTCAACTTCCACCAGATGTCGCAGAACGTTTGTCAAACCAATTAACTCAACTCAAACAGGGCATGGATGGTAAATATCGCGCGTTAGGAAAATTAAGTGGTAATAAAAACATTTTAATTACGAATGCAGTCAATGAAATGGCGGACTACGCTAGCAGCTTGCATGATTACGCGACCAAAGGACGCATTAATAATGTTCAAGCAAGTGAAACCTTGGTTCAACTGGCGCTTGAATATCAAACGCAAGTCGTTAAGTTATCTCTCGCATTAAGTGATAATAATGTTGATAAAACAACGCAGCAATTGACTGAGCTGAACCGTCTTGCCAAGCAGATTGAAGCGCAGCCATTACTCGGGATTTTTGATCCCAATATTGATGAAGATGAGTTGCTACTTACCGGTGACGAGCCCGAAGATATGGGAGAAGAAATTGTCGCTGAATTGAGCAGTCTTCCCAATCGACTACCAAAAGAATTAGCCGCTACAACACGCATTAATGTACAGCGCACCTCTGCCGTTGAAGATTTGCGAAATGAAATAGCCCAGTTAACAGAGTCTGTATTGAGCGCAGAAAAAATGTTGATTGATAAACAACAACAAACACAGCAGCGCGTTTTTACTATGTTGTTTATTGCTGTGCTTGGTCTATTTATTATTGCGGGTGTCGTTTACTTGTTACAACGTAAGCTTGTTTTGACGCCTGTGCGAAAGCTTAGAGATGCGTTTTCACAATTAATCGAGCGCGAACACATCGAACCGCTCTTTGTTGATAAATCAAATACTGAGTTGGATGAAATTGCTTATTTTTTCAATAAATTACTCGATAAGCAAAAACAAGAAGCAAAGGAGCGCAGTGAAATGCTGCAGCTTATAAATCATTTTTTGACTAATATGAATACACAGTTGAATTCGATATTAGATGCATCTGAGCAATCAATTAACGATGTGGCAGGGAGCTCGGAAATGTTGCAACAAGTGACAGTCTTTAATGAACAAGTAAGTGATATTAATAGTACTGTTAAAAATCATGCTCAATTGTCATTAGATGCAATGCATAGCAGTGTGCAACAAGCTGATTCGATGCATCAAGCGAGCAGTTATACGCAGCAGCAGGTAGAGCTAGGTCAGGAATCGATGACTAATTTGCTTAAAGGTGTTGAGGATGTTGGTAGTGTGTTGGAGGTTATTAACTCGATTGCCGAACAAACTAATTTATTGGCCCTTAATGCAGCGATTGAGTCAGCGCGGGCCGGCGAACATGGTCGCGGCTTTGCCGTAGTTGCCGATGAAGTCAGGCAACTTGCGAAACAAACTCAAAACTCGCTGCGTAGTGTGCAACAGCAGCTTGATGGGCTAACATTAAGTTCTAAGCAAGTGGCCCAAAAAATGACGGAACTTGCCACTAATGCCCAGCAACAAACGATGTCGGCGACGCAACTTAAAGAAAATGCACTTGGCGTATCGCAAAATGTGCGCTCCGTTACTGATGTTGCAAATCAAGCAAACGAATACGCTAATCAGCAAAATGAACACTTGCACGGTTTTTCGCATGCGATGGGGCAGTTAAAGCAGCGTGTCTTTGAATCGAATCAACACATTAAAGAAATTCAATCAGATCTTGGCCAAAAGGTGGTTCAAATACGTCACTCGTTAGGATTACAATAAAGCGACTTCAACTCTAGATATGGCGTATTAAAATGATACAAGAAAATACAATACTACCGAACCATACTTTCAATTTGCTGACCAGTGAAGGTATGAATAACCCGACAACGGAATCTTTATTTGTCAACAAAAAGGTTGTGTTATTTGCGGTTCCCGGTGCATTTACACCAACTTGTTCAGCTGCTCACTTACCGGGCTTTGTGGTACTTGCTGACCAATTAAAAGAAAAAGGTGTAGATTCGATAATTTGTATATCAGTAAATGATGCATTCGTGATGAAAGCATGGGGAGAGACTCACAACGCGTCACAAATTACGATGTTGGCTGATGGTGACGGCGAATTTACCAAGGCACTCGGTCTTGGAAAAGAGACAGGCGTGTTTGGTGGGTTTCGTTCTGTGCGTTATGCGATGATAGTTAACGATATGAAAGTAGAGAAGTTGTTTGTCGAACAGCCAAAAGAATTTAAAGTGTCGAGTGCTGAATCAGTTTTAGCATCGCTTTAAATGATTAATTAGCTAATTGATAATTAGCCAATTAGTGAAATAATAGTAGTTATTATTTACTTTATTTTATTGTTTTTATTTAAAAATTTTAAAACCAGATAGCACTTGCAATCTGGTTTTTTGCGCTTAGAATGCGAGCTTCAATTAAATTTGGAGAATGCATTATGTTAGCACCTGAAATGATCGATAAGTTAAATGAACAAATTAATCTCGAGTTCTATTCATCTAATCTTTATTTGCAAATGAGCGCTTGGTGCGAAGACAAAGGATTTGAAGGTGCCGCTGAATTATTGCGTAAGCATGCTGTTGAAGAAATGGATCATATGAATCGTTTGTTTACTTATGTGAGTGAAACAGGGGCGATGCCTATTCTAGGTATCATTGAAGCGCCGCCACATGATTTTGCATCGTTAGGTGATATTTTTCGTGAAACACTCGATCATGAATGCCAAATTACCCGTGCGATTAATGAATTAACGCATGTTGCATTTACCACTCATGATTACTCTACATTCAACTTTTTACAATGGTATGTTGCTGAGCAACATGAAGAAGAAAAGTTGTTTAAAGGAATTTTAGATAAAATCGAACTTGTGGGTGAAGACGGTAAAGCGTTATTTTGGATTGATAAAGATCTTGCTGAATTAGCAGCAAAAGGATCAACATCGATTATGGAGCCTGGCGCATAAATCCAGTCAAATAAGATTCGGATAAAAAAAAGCAGCCCGCTAGAGGTATCTTGCCGATAAGGCAAAGGAGCTGCTTTACCCCATTTCGGTGCTAGTTGTAACCCAATACACAATCATACTCTTCGTCAAAATTATCTGCGTCAGCTTTGTTATATTCTTTTTTTAATGTATCCAATGCCGCTTCATGTTGCCTGAATAGGCCAATAATTTGTCTGCGGTAATCGATTGAGTTGTAATAAAGTTTTAAATCGATATGTGGTTGCAGTGCTTTTAACTTTTTATCAATGGTGAATTCTGGATTAAGATTGTTCATACATGCCCCCTCGGCTTGTTCTGTTGCGTTATAACTACTTAAGCAACGCCTAAGCCAAATTTTCATTTTCAGTTTAATCAGCGACTTAACTTATTTTATCTCAAGTCGCAATTATTCTTTTCGCATTTTGCAATTTATTCTGCTTTTGAAATTAAAATTTTGCATTGCACTTAATACGCATTATGCGTAAAATGTGCGCTCTTTCGGCTATTACATTCGTTTTCCTTGCCTTAAACCGGTTGGCCGAAACGGTACAAGGCTACATTAACCGTAAGGAATACCCATGCGTCATTACGAAATCGTATTCATGGTTCACCCAGATCAGAGTGAGCAAGTTCCAGGTATGATCGAGCGTTATACTGGTTCTATCACTGAAGCTGGTGGTCAAATCCACCGTTTAGAAGACTGGGGTCGCCGCCAATTGGCTTACCCAATCGAAAAGCTTCATAAAGCACACTATGTTCTAATGAACGTTGAAGCACCTACTGAAGTAATCAACGAGCTTGAGACTTCTTTCCGCTACAACGATGCAGTGCTTCGCAACTTAGTTATGCGTACTAAGAGCGCTGTAACTGAAGCTTCTCCTCTTGCAAAAGAAGAGAAAAAAGAAGCTGCTGAAGCTTAATCGTTTTTGAGGTTTGTATGACTGATAACCAGCTAATCATTTCTGGTCGGGTTTGTAAGAAGCCAAGATTCAGTCAAAGCCCAGCCGGTATTCCACACTGTATTTTTGTTGTGGAGCACAGATCAAGCCAAATGGAAGCCGGACTTAACCGTAGTAGTTACGTTCGCATTCAAGTGGTGGCAAGTGGTGAAGGCTTAAAACAGCAAACTCAAGGCATAGATGTGGGTAGTGAACTAACCGTGCGTGGTTTTTTAAATCGCCACGAAGGTCGAAACGGCCTTAGCCAGTTAGTGTTACATGCTCATCATATTGAAAGAATTACTATTGGAGATTTATCTCATGGCACGTTACTTCAGACGTCGTAAGTTCTGCCGCTTCAAAGCGGAAGGCGTACAACAAATCGATTATAAAGATCTAGCTACTCTTAAAAACTATGTTACAGAAAGTGGCAAAATCGTACCTAGCCGTATCACAGGTACTAGCGCTAAATATCAGCGTCAATTAGCAAGCGCAATCAAGCGTGCTCGCTACTTAGCCCTTCTTCCATACACTGACTTACATAAGTAAGCAGCGGTTTAACAGTTTTTAAAAGGTGTAGAGACATGCAAGTTATTCTACTAGACAAGGTTGCAAACCTTGGCACTCTAGGTGACCAAGTTACTGTAAAATCTGGTTACGCTCGTAACTTCCTTTTCCCACAAGGTAAGGCAGTTCCAGCAAACAAAGCAAACATTGAATCTTTCGAAGCACGTCGTGCTGAGTTAGAAGCAAAGGTTGCTGAAGAATTAGCAGCTTCTCAAGCTCGCGCTGAGAAATTAGAAGCACTAGCTGAAGTTACATTAGTATCTAAAGCTGGTGACGAAGGTAAGCTATTTGGTTCTATCGGTACTCGCGATATTGCTGATGCTATCTCAGCTGTTGGTGTACCTGTTGCTAAAGCAGAAGTTCGTCTACCAAACGGTACTATCCGTGAACTAGGTGAATTCGAAGTTGCAATTCAAGTACACTCAGACGTTACGGCAACTATTACAGTTATCGTTATCGCTGAAGCTTAATCTTTATATAAAGATTAATAAAAAAGCCGCACGTGTTGCGGCTTTTTACTTTCCAAAACCTCTATCTACCTCTGTTGTAAGCCTTTTCTTACAGTTTATGTAAATTTTCATTAACAACTCTTTACATGCATCAATTATTTCTTATAGCAAAAAAGTATGGTTTTTGTTTACAATTTAGTGTCAAAATGACAGCGATGTCATTTATGTTTATGTTAATGGGGGTTACGATGCAACAAAAAATGAAGGGGTTTACGCTTATCGAACTGATGGTTTGTGTGACCATTATCGGCATTTTATTGAGCGTTGCGTTACCTGCCTATCTTGAATACCTCAAAGACGGACGTCGTGCGGACGCGCAGCAATATATGATGCAACGGGCTGGAATACTAGAGCGCAATTATACACGGCTTGGCGCTTATCCTGCAGAAAATGAATTCGTTCTCGATGTCAGTGACTATTACCGCTTTTCTTACTCGAGAGTAAGTGCAACGGCATTTTTGTTGACTGCGGTACCTAAAGGCAAGCAAGTGGGTGATCGCTGTGGCACGCTTAGCTTTAATCACCAAGGTGTTATGAACGCGGCGCAAGATATTTGTTGGGGTTAATCATGGAACTAAATAACAAGAACGGATTTACCTTAATCGAGTTAGTCGTTGTAGTGGCGGTGATTGGCATATTATCAACGGTTGCGATTCCAAGCTATATGGCCACCATAAAGCAAGACCGCATTGTTACGACAAGTAACGAAATTATGAGTGTCTTTAAATTCGCACGCAGTGAAGCAATTAAACGTGAAACCCCAGTTCAATTGGTTTATACCGCCGCAAAAGAATGGCATGTGATGGTAAATAATGAAGCTCTTGCCGTATTTAACAACGATAAAGAAGGTGTCACTGTGAGGGGGATGAATACTCGGACGATTTCGGCAACGGGTGAAACGGTGCAATTTAATATTCTAGTTTCCGATGGTGAATCAGAAACAAGCGATCGTTGCTTTAACGTATACGCGAGTGGACAAAGCAAATTAAGTGTTGGAGCATGTGTATGAGGCGGTACGAAGATGGCTTTACCTTGGTTGAGGTTATGGTATCGCTGGTAATTTCGAGTGTTGCGTTGTTGGGCCTTGCTGCGGCGCAACTCAAGTCGCTGCAATACGCAACCAATAGTTTTGACTATACGTTATCACTTTTGCAAGCACATAATGCGGTTGAATCAACCTGGGCCGATTTGTGTGATATTCAAACCAATGCTGTGCAATTTGACAATGTAAAATCGAGTGCTCAATTTGAACGATTTACGCTCACTTTCCCGAACGATTATAATCGTGAAAATTTTAAAGTCGCGGTTGCGTGGTCTGATGAACGAATGACTGACGGTTTGGCTAATCGTGTTGAGATTGAAGCCAGCTTTCCTGACTTAAGTGGGTCATGCTAATGCGCAATAAACGAAATCAATCGACATCGTTATCACGACAATTCGGATTTACACTTAGTGAGGTGATGGTCACGCTTGCTGTGAGTGGATTTTTATTAAGTGGTGTGACACTCGCTTATATGGCGATTAGCAATACTGTAGCAACGTCAAAACAGTTGGAAAACGCGCAAGAAGTGCTGCGCTATAGCGCAGAAGTATTTAGTCGCAGTTTAAAGCAAACACAAGAAACCCCAGTTATTCCGAATTTGACGAGCTTAAATGTGGTTCAATCGAACGCGGGCGCAACCGCGTGTGATGGCACACGACCTGCTGTACCTTTTACTGAAAACTACACCTTTGTGCAACCCAACTTAGTATGCGACGCGGGTAATGGTGAAACGGTTCTGTTAACGGGCATTGCCGATATCAGCTACCAAATTAATGGAAATCTCGTGGCGGTAACAGTCACCCCTGAAAATCTCGACGTGGCAGATCTTGCGAATGGATTTGAACTTAATTTTGCGCTAACTAGCGTTATTTTATCGGGAGCAATGTAATGCATTCAACACAACGTGGCTTTACGTTTATTACTGTGCTCATTCTAACTTCGATGATAAGTGTTATTGTCCTTTCGACGATGCGCGATAATTTTATTCAAGAGCGTTTAACAGGTAATTATCAAAAGAAAATGAATGCACGGTTAGTATCTGAAAAGGGTATTTTCGATACCCATGCGCGGGTGTTGCAAGAGATGGCAGAAAACCCATCAAGCACATTGCAGCAGCTGATTAATGATACCTTAGGTGAAAGTTCGCATATCACAGGTCGCGCTCAAACCGATGATATGACCTATGCGACGTCACTTAATGTTAATAGTGATGGTTTGTTAGAATTTAGTAGTGATGGGACGCGCTTTGAGGGCAAAAATAATACAGTTGCTCTATTTGAATTGGTCAGCGGTGGCGCAAGTTCAACCTTTGCGTCGGGTGTGATTGGCTGTGATGGTGTCACCCTTGGCGCCAGTGGAATTATCGACAGTTATGATTCGAGCCAGGGCAACTATGGCGGGGCGAGTGCATATAGTGATTCGAGTGTGACGACGATTCATCATGATGCTGATGTCAACTTGACTGGTGGTGCATCAATTTGGGGCAGTGTATCGGCAACTGGATCTATTTCAATTACTGGGGGGACCGCCGTGTATGGCGACGTACATGCAAATCTGGATATTACGGTAAACTCTGGGCCGCGTACTGAAGTTAATCTAAGTACCATTCCGGCGGAATTTGATGTCAGTACCACAGTCGGCGGTGATGTACTGTCGGGACGTAATGTACGCTTGATTAATAATAAGGTCGCCGGTGTTGTGCGTGCTGAAGGGAATTTTTTCTTATCAGATGACGGGGAAGTTGAAGTACTCAATAGCGAAAACAATGGTCTCGATATTATGTATGGTGGAACATTCAGTTTTGGTGGTAATGAAATGCCTCTGCGTCATGAACAAGATGGGTTTGGCTATGATCATCGTCGCTATTTGGATATGCCAAATGTACCCACGGTACCCGGTATCGACCCAGATAATTTGCCCGCAGGTCATGATCCGCAAGACCCAGCAAAAAACTGTGACCCAATTGATATCGCTGATTTGCTAAATGGTTATGATGAGCCTGGTTTAAGTCGTGTTTTGTTAAATAAATCTGACGCGTTTATTGGCCCATACGTATACCAGTTGACACCAGCATCGGGCCAAACTTATGGTAATTGGCCAAATTGGGCACGCTCGTCTTCCCCAGGCGATATTTTACCTGTTATGGAAGCGCTTCCGACTGGCGATTTTAAACCTTTTTATAAATTTGATAGCCTAACGGTAAGCGGTGGCGGCTTAAAAATTAGTGGCGGTGATGTATTTATTTACGTCAGAAATGATTTCAAGTTAATTAACTCTGGGTTTTTAACGATTGACAGTGGTTCGAGCTTAACTGTATTTGTTGGTGGTAAAACAGAAATCAGACTGCCAATTAACCAAGACCAAGGTATTACTGCATCTGGCCAGCCAGTATTCTCTGTGTATTCATCCTACAGTGGCGCAGATGGCTTTAAAATAGCGTCAGATGCGGAAATTTATGCAGCCGTTTATGCACCTCTTACAAATGCGAGTATTGCAGGTGCCGGTAGCTTAATGGGCTCTATAAGAGCGAAAACAGTTAATTTGTCTGGCGATACAGCGATACATTATGATAATCGATTAGGTGAAATAGGTAACGTCAATACCTGTTGTGGTACTACTCGTTTGGTTTTCAAAGGCTGGAAATACAAATAGCCTAAGTTGTGTTTGCATGCGCTGCCACATTTGTAGCAGCGTGTTATTTTTATTCTTTATGTAATGTTTTTGATTAGTTTCCCTTTTCCTCTTTAATTCTTGTCACTCGCCCTCATATTCATGGTATTGCGGTGTTAAACCATGTAGAATCGGCCGATTAATTAAATTAAATGTGGTTTTAAATAAATCATATTTTGACTATTAGTTGGACTGTTTTTCCGACAAATTGAGGTTTAAATGAAATTTGAATTAGATACGACCGATGGCAAAGCGCGTCGCGGACGTTTGATTTTTGACCGAGGTGTGGTTGAAACACCTGCGTTTATGCCAGTAGGCACCTATGGCACTGTAAAGGGCATGACCCCCGATGAGTTAAAAGACACAGGTGCACATATCTGTCTAGGTAATACCTTTCACCTTATGTTACGCCCCGGTACTGAAATTATTAAGCAGCACGGCGATTTACATGACTTTATGGGGTGGGATAAACCAATTCTAACGGATTCAGGTGGTTTCCAAGTATTCAGCCTCGGTGAAATGCGTAAAATTTCAGAAGAAGGAGTTATGTTCCGCTCACCAGTTAATGGTGAAAAAATCATGCTGACTCCAGAAAAAGCAATGCAAGTGCAGCGCGACTTAGGCTCTGATATCGTGATGATTTTCGATGAGTGTACGCCGTACCCTGCTACTGAAAAAGAAGCCAAAGATTCAATGGAATTGTCACTGCGCTGGGCAAAACGTTCAAAAGAAGGCCACGCTGATAATCCATCTGCGTTATTTGGCATCATTCAAGGCGGTATGTATCCAGAGCTGCGTGCTCAGTCGCAAAAAGGTCTTGAAGAAATTGGCTTTGATGGTTATGCACTCGGCGGTTTGTCTGTTGGCGAACCAAAAGAAGACATGATCAATATTTTAGATCACTGTGCCTATAAGATGCCTGAAGATAAGCCGCGTTACCTGATGGGGGTTGGCAAACCTGAAGACTTGGTTGAAGCTGTGCGCCGTGGCATCGATATGTTCGATTGTGTTATGCCAACTCGTAATGCACGTAACGGCCACTTATTTGTAAGTGATGGCGTGATCAAGATCCGCAACGCAAAACATAAAACAGATACAGGTCCGCTTGATGCTGAGTGTGACTGCCATACCTGTAAGAATTATTCACGCGCTTATTTACACCACTTAGACAAGTGTAATGAAATTTTAGGTGCACGTTTAAATACAATTCACAACTTACGTTTTTATCAACGTGTTATGGAAGGTCTTCGCAATGCGATTGCCGAAGGTAAGTTAGATGAATTTGTTGAAGATTTTTATGCTCGTCGCGGCTTGCCTGTGCCTGAGCTCAAGAACACTGAAGATTAATAAGAATTATTTTAGGAGATTAATATGAGTTTCTTTATTTCAAATGCGCACGCAAGTACAGCTGGTGCAGCCCCGGCAGGTGGCGGCATGGAAATGCTGATCATGCTTGGTATTTTCGGTCTTGTTTTTTACTTTTTAATTTATCGTCCGCAAGCTAAGCGCGTTAAAGAGCATAAAGACCTAATGGGTGCACTGTCTAAAGGCGACGAAGTTCTTACAACCGGTGGCCTAATCGGCAAAATTCAAAAAGTTTCTGATGACAAAGACTTTGTTGTTATGGCACTTAATGACCAAACAAATGTGACAGTGCAAAAGGCATCAGTATCAGCTGTATTGCCAAAAGGCACAATGAAGTCGCTATAATCGAAGGAATAGATTGTGTTAAATAAGTACCCGTTATGGAAGTACTTGATGGTGCTCGCGATAATAGGCTTAGGCATGTTATACGCGGCGCCAAACCTGTATGGCAGCGACCCTGCCGTGCAGGTATCAGGTGCGCGAGGCGCCGTTGTAGAAGCGGCTGACCTAGATAGAGTTAATAGTATATTAGAAGAAAATGAACTTGCGATAAAATCAATCAAACTAGAAAATGAGCAAGTTTTAATTCGCTTCGAAAATGTTGAAACACAGCTTAAGGCGAAAGATACTCTCGCTGAGGCGCTCGGTGCTGGTTATATTGCAGCGATCAATATGGCACCGTCGACGCCAGCTTGGTTGAGCAGCTTAGGTGGGGCGCCAATGAAGCTTGGCCTAGACCTACGTGGTGGTGTTGAGTTTACGATGGAAGTTGATATGCGCACCGCAATCAATAACCAGCTTAAGCAAATGGAGCAAGATTATCGTTCTGATTTACGCGAACAAAAAATCCGTTACCGCACAGTACGTCAGGTTGCAAATTCAGAGCGTATTCAATTGGTATTTCGCAAACAAGAGTTACGTGACCAAGCTGAGCGTTATTTGAAAAAGAATTATCCAACCATCTCGTTCCTTGATGATTCAAGCAACGACCTTGCTTTTTTTGCACAAATCACAGAAGTAAAATTAAAAGAAATTCGTGATTATGCGATTAAGCAAAACCTCATTATTATTCGTAACCGTATTAACCAAATCGGTGTTGCTGAGCCAAACGTTCAGCGTTTAGGTAAAGAGCGTATTTTAGTGCAATTACCAGGTATTCAAGATCCTGCTAAAGCAAAAGAAATTTTGGGTTCAGCGGCAACTCTTGAATTACGTATGGTTGATCAGGACAACGATGTTCGCGATGCAATGCGTGGTCGTGTGCCGGCTGGCTCTGAAATTTTAAATGATCAATCGGGTCGACCTGTCCTATTGAAAAAGCGCGTGATGTTAGAAGGTTCGCATATCACGGGTGCACAAGCGGGTCTTGATCAATATCAGCGTCCACAAGTTAGCATTCAGCTCGATAGTAAAGGTGGCTCTAAAATGTCAGCGTTTACCAAAGATGAAGTTGGTAACTTAATGGCGATTGTGTTTATTGAGTATCGCCCGTCGGGCAAAACAGACGCAGATGGCAAAGCATTACCACCGATTAAACATGAGGAAGTAATCAGTCAGGCAACGATTCAGCAGCGTTTAGGTCGTAATTTCCAAATCACTGGTGTAGACAACCCAGCAAAAGCACAGCACTTGTCTGAAATGTTACGAGCTGGTGCATTGGTTGCGCCAATTCAAATTGTTGCTGAAAGTACAGTTGGCCCAAGCATGGGTGCTGAAAATGTAGAAAAAGGCATTACTGCGGTAATTTTAGGCTTTGTATTTGTACTGGCATTTATGCTGGTTTATTACATGGGCTTTGGCTTGATTGCTAACTTAGCTCTTGCTGTTAACCTTGTTTTAATTGTAGGGGCTATGTCGATACTGGCCGGTGCTACGCTGACGCTACCAGGTATTGCGGGTATCGTATTAACGGTCGGTATGGCAGTTGATGCCAATGTACTTATTTTCGAACGTATTCGTGAAGAACTTAAAGATGGTCGTAGTCCACAACAAGCCATTCACCATGGCTACGACAGCGCATTCAGCACTATTTTTGATGCAAATATTACGACCTTAATTGCCGCGGTGATTCTTTATGCAATCGGTACTGGTCCAATTCAAGGGTTCGCGATCACATTAGCGATAGGTATTATCACATCAATGTTCACTGCCATCATTGGTACACGTGCGATTGTAAACGCCTTATTAGGTGGCAAACGCATTGAAAAGCTGTCGATATAGGAGCTGAAAATGCAGTTATTAAAATTAAATAGCACATTGCGATTTATGTCGATTCGTAAAATCGCAATGTCATTGTCGACACTGTTAATCTTAGCCTCATTTGCATCGTTTTTTATGAAAGGGATGAATTTTGGTCTCGATTTTACCGGTGGTACAACGGTTGAAGTTGGCTTTGAGCAATCTGCTGATATTGAAGCTGTGCGCACGGTACTTCATGAAAATGGTTTTCCTGATGCACAAGTGCAATTATTTGGCTCAAGTACTGACGTCAAAATTCGCTTAGAGCCGCGTCCAACTGATGTTAAAGCTGATATGCTGAGCAATCAGGTGCTAGACGTACTTGAAAAAACAGGACAGAAAGTTGTTATCCGTAGTATTGAGTTTGTCGGTCCAAGTGTCGGTGAAGATTTAAAGGAGCAAGGTGGCTTAGCAATGTTAACCGCGCTCATTTGTATCTTGTTATATGTTGCGTTTCGCTTTGAGTGGCGTTTTGCAGTCGGTGCGGTTGCCGCTTTAGCGCATGATGTTCTACTGACGGCTGGTTTATTCTCAATTTTAGGTTTACCGTTCGACTTAACTGTTCTTGCTGCTGTGCTTGCGGTAATAGGTTACTCGCTGAACGATACCATTGTTGTATCAGACCGTATTCGTGAAAATTTCCGTAAAATACGTATCGATGACACGATTGAAATAATTGATATTTCACTAACTCAAACGCTGAATCGTACTTTAGTGACGTCAATCACCACGTTACTTGTACTTGTTGCATTGTTTGTGTGGGGTGGTGAAACAATTCATGGATTTGCGACCGCGTTATTGTTTGGTGTTTTTATTGGTACTTATTCATCAGTTTATGTAGCAAGCTCTGTTGCGGTGATGATGGGTATTAGTAAAGAAGACCTGATCCCAGTTGAAGTGGAAAAGGAAGGCGCTGAATTCGACGAGATGCCATAACACTTTATCTATATTTAAAAAAGGCCAGCTTTAACGCTGGTCTTTTTTTTGTCATAAACGTATTATTGAAAATGTGAATTATTATCATGTAAAGGTTAAGAATGAAAAAACTATTACTAGCAATCCCTTTAATCGCTCTTGCCGCTTGTGGTGAAAAGCAAGAACAACAGCGACAGGTTAATAGTGAAGAGGTAAGAGCAGCGATTGCAAATGTGAACTTATCGGCTTACAAAAAAAATGCGAATCAGCTTGTGGCACAAATTCGCCAGCAAGCAGATGATGCGCTGATAGGTAAGCAGGCTAAGGCGCTAGTGCAGTCATCACTGGTGATCATTCATGACTTTCAAACAAGTTATCCGCAATGCAAGCCGTATTTAGATGCGCTTGTTGCGGCAGCAGATGTAATCCCAACGCTACCGCTTAAGGATATTGAGTCAGGATATCACGCAGACGGCAAGCTTCCTAAATTTGATGACCCAATTTGTTATCACGCTAAAGACCTACTCGTACACCCGGCGACAGTTGAAGCGATGGCTAAAATAGGTATTTCTGACAGTGAACAACGTACTGCAGCCGAGCATGAGATTGTTGAAGTTATCGCTCATTTTTCAGAAGTAGAGCGCGCACTAAGCAAGTAAACAAGTTGCATCTATAAGTAGTTTGGCTTTAAGCTAGGTCATCTAAAGTTGAGCTACTTCTATGATTAGACTTCTTGTTGTTGTTTTAACATTATTACTTGTTGCTTTACCCTGTCAAGCAAGCACGATACGGGTGGCTAAAGAGCAGCGAACTCTTTACCCTCGCGACCATTATTTATATGAGTTGCTCAGTGCTGCATTGAAAAACACACCTTATCAAACCGAGTTGATTTCAGTGCATCCTCACCAACAGCGCTCTTTGATGCAACTGAGCCGCGGTCAACTTGATATACATTGGAGTATGACATCAACACTGCGCGAAAAAATTGCGATTCCAGTTCGAATTCCGCTATTTAAAGGTTTGATTGGTTGGCGCGTGCTTTTAGTGGCATCAGATAGTGAGCAGAGATTTGTTAACATTAAAATGGAAAACGAGCTTAAACGATTGCTTGCTGTACAAGGACATGATTGGCCCGATGCTAAGATTTTAATGAATAATGGCTATCGCGTGAAACCTCTTCCTCAGTATGAGGCTATGTTTAGTTTAACTAAATCTCAGCGCGTAGGATATTTTCCTAGATCAGTAATTGAAGTTCATGATGAGCTAAAGCAATTTGGTCATGGTTTGGCTATTGATAAGCACATTCTACTGAAATACCCTGCTGCGTTTTATTTCTTTGTGAATAAAGAGAAAAAAGAGCTTGCGACTGCGCTTCAATTAGGCTTATTAAAAATGCAGCAATCTGGCGAATTCGATACCATATTTTCCCGTTATTTTACCGAGAATTTAAGCAAGCTTGAATTATCAAAACGCCGTACTTTTGAGCTTGAAAATCATTTGTTGCCGTTACAGACACCGCTTGAAGAACAACGCTTTTGGTATAAAAAGTGAATTTGGATTAAAAAAAAGGTGCTACATAAGCACCTTTTCTTCAACGATATATTTACAGCGTGTGCTATTAGCGTAGCAGTGAATCCGTTAAGTGTGGACGCAATTCTTTAACAATCGCTTGTGTCACTTTAGGTGCACCACAAATAATGTTACCGCTATTGTCAAAGTTGTTGCCGCCAGCGAAGTCTACTACTAGACCTCCTGCTTCTTTGATTAATAATTGGCCTGCCGCTGTATCCCACGGTTTTAGACCGATTTCAAAGAAACCGTCGACACGTCCAGCTGCAACGTAAGCAAGATCAAGCGCTGCAGAGCCTGCGCGACGAATATCAGCAGTGTGAATAAAGAGTGCGTTAAAAGCGGCGAGATATGCTTCCATGTGATGCTTTTGTTTAAACGGGAAACCAGTTGCTAGTACTGTACCACTTAAATCAGCTGCTTTATTTACGCGAATACGTTTTGAATTTAATTGTGCACCTTGACCACGTGATGCAGTGAATAGTTCACCACGAATAGGGTCGTAAACTACCGCTTGATCTAAACGACCTTTGACTTTGAGTGCAATTGATACGGCAAAATGCGGAATGCCTTTGATGAAGTTTGTTGTACCGTCAAGTGGATCAATAATCCATTGATAGTCTGTGTCTTTACCTTCAATTAAACCGTGCTCTTCACCCACAATGCTATGCTCAGGATACGACTTTAAAATCGTGTCACGAATAACTGTTTCAGCATCTTTATCTACATTTGTAACTAGGTCGTTTGAACCTTTTTGAGTTACTTCAATTTTGTCGTTGTCTTCGTAGGCACGAAGAATTACTTTACCTGCATTTCGCGCAGCGCGAATCGCAATGTTTAACATTGGATGCATAGCATTACCCTTGGGTTTTAAAAGAACAAATCATTAATTTCAGCGGCGCTATTCTAGCGATTTTTTTAATAAAGTAAATATAAATTACGAAATACTTTTGTACAAAAACTGAACACATTGAATTTTCAGAAATATTTTTAGAATTGATAAAAAACGTGATGAAATGCTTGAATTCATTGAAACCGACCATGCGCCTAGTATAAAATTGCCGCGAATTTAACTCATCGAGAATCTTCATGTCATTAGATAACGTTCGCATTGTATTAGTTAATACATCTCATACAGGTAATATTGGTTCAGTTGCTCGTGCAATGAAAACAATGGGGCTGAGCAAGCTTTACTTAGTTGACCCTGTCAATCAAATTGATAGTCATGCCAGCGCATTAGCAGCGGGTGCGACAGATGTACTCGGTAATGCAGTTGAAGTCGCAACGTTGCAAGAAGCAATTAGTGATTGCTCATTGGTAATTGGTACAAGCGCACGCTCTCGTACGCTGTCATGGCCAATGGTTGAACCTCGAGAGTGCGGTGAGAAGCTCGTTTCAGCAGCAGCTGATGAGCAAGTTGCATTAGTGTTTGGCCGTGAAAATAGTGGTTTGACAAATGAAGAGCTACAACTTTGTAATTATCATGTATGTATTCCGGCTAACCCTGAATATAGCTCGTTGAATTTGGCGATGGCGGTACAAACGCTGACTTATGAAGTGCGTATGGCACACTTAAATAACCAACAACTTGTCGCTGAAGAAAAGGACGTTGAATATCCGACTTCTGAGCAAATGGAATTATTTTACGAGCACTTAGAAAAAACATTTTCAGAAACTGGGTTTGTTCTTAAACAACATCCGGGTCAGGTGATGACAAAGTTACGTCGATTGTTCAATCGTGCTCGCCCTGAAGAGCAAGAACTAAACATACTTCGCGGTATGTTAACCTCGATAGATAAGTCGATTAAAAAGTAATTTATCCGTTATAAAGTCTAGGTATTACTTAGATTATAAATAGCCTATAAAATACTTGACTAAATTACTCAGGTAATTAAAATTAGCAATACTTGAGTAATTTACTAGGTTTTTTGACAGCGACAAAAGATATTACTTGACTCTAATAGTCAGGTAATTAAAATTCGCAGTCTTTAAACCGTCTGGTAGGGGCTAAATATGAAACTAACGTCTAAGGGTCGCTATGCTGTCACTGCATTGCTTGACGTAGCATTACATATTAAAATAGGCCCAGTTCCATTGGCCGAAATATCTGAACGCCAAAACATTTCACTTTCATACTTAGAACAGCTTTTTTCTCGTTTACGAAAGCATGGTCTCGTTCGCTCTGTTAGAGGTCCGGGTGGGGGTTATTTGCTCGGTAAAGAGGCATCTGAGATTTCTGTTGGCGATGTTATTTCAGCGGTGGACGAATCTGTTGATGCCACACGGTGTCATGGCGAGGGAGGTTGCCAAAATGGTGTCCGCTGCTTAACTCACTCGTTGTGGAGTGAATTAAGTGCCCGCATCACAGACTTTTTAAACAATATCACATTAGCTGAACTGGTTGCCCAAGGTGATGTTCAGCAAGTTGCAGAGCGACAAGACCGAGTGTTGAGCGATGCTTTAAATCAGCTAGAAAATATCGAAGTTAGCTGCGAATTATAGACACTGGAGCAAGTAGAGAATGAAGTTACCAATTTATTTAGATTATGCCGCAACCACCCCGGTTGATTCACGTGTTGCTGAAAAAATGATGCAATGTTTAACAATGGAAGGCAACTTTGGTAACCCTGCATCTCGTTCTCACCGTTTTGGTTGGCAGGCTGAAGAGTCGGTTGATCAAGCGCGTCATGATATTGCTGAACTGATTAACGCAGACCCTCGTGAAATAGTCTTCACATCAGGTGCAACCGAATCTAATAACCTTGCAATTAAAGGCGCTGCGCACTTTTACAGCAAAAAGGGTAAGCACGTAATTACGGTTAAAACAGAGCACAAAGCTGTTTTAGATACCTGTCGTGAACTGGAACGTCAAGGTTTTGAAGTGACTTATATGGACGTTGAAGAAAACGGCCTACTTGATTTGAAAAAGTTAGAAGCCACAATGCGCGATGACACTGTATTAGTGAGCGTGATGCACGTAAATAATGAACTTGGTGTAGTTCAAGATATCGCGACAATCGGTGAAATGTGTCGTGAACGTAAAATTATGTTCCACGTTGACGGTGCACAAAGTGCGGGCAAGGTGAAAATCGACTTAAAAGAACTCAAAGTAGATTTTATGTCGTTCTCAGGTCACAAAATTTATGGCCCCAAAGGTATTGGTGCCTTGTATGTGCGTCGTAAGCCGCGTGCTCGTTTAGAAGCACAAATGCATGGTGGTGGTCATGAACGTGGTATGCGTTCAGGTACATTGGCGACACACCAGATTGTTGGTATGGGTGAAGCATTTAAGGTCGCTAATCAAGACTTTGATAAAGATCATGCACATATCAGCGCGCTTAGAAAGCGTTTAATTGACGGTATCCTAGCGGATACGGAAGAAGTTTATTTTAATGGTACACCAGACCAGTCGGTACCTGGCATTGTCAATATTAGTTTTAACTATGTTGAAGGTGAATCGTTATTGATGGCACTTAAAGATATTGCGGTTTCATCAGGTTCAGCCTGTACATCTGCAAGCTTAGAGCCGTCATATGTATTGCGTGCACTTGGTCGCAATGATGAATTAGCACATAGCTCAATTCGCTTCAGTATTGGCCGTTTTACAACGGAAGAAGAGATTGACTATACAGTGCAACTAATTAAAGACTCAATTGGTCGTCTTCGTGAAATGTCACCGCTTTGGGAAATGTTCAAAGATGGTGTTGATTTAGAATCAGTTGAGTGGACTCACCACTAGTTGGTAGCAGGATAAGGGTACGAGGTAAATAACAATGGCATATAGCGAAAAAGTAATTGATCATGTAGAAAATCCACGTAACGTCGGTTCATTTGATAAAAATGATCCATCGGTTGCAACTGGTATGGTAGGTGCTCCTGCGTGTGGTGATGTAATGAAACTGCAGCTTAAAGTATCTGATTCTGGTGTAATTGAAGATGCGAAATTTAAAACGTACGGATGTGGTAGTGCGATCGCGTCATCATCACTTGTTACAGAGTGGGTCAAAGGTAAAACACTTGACGAAGCCGGTGAAATAAAAAATACCGATATAACTGCTGAACTCGAGCTACCACCGGTTAAAATTCACTGCTCTATTTTAGCTGAAGATGCTATCCAGGCAGCAATCGCTGACTATAAATCAAAGCACGAAGGCTAACCTATGGCAATCACGCTTACAGATGCTGCAGCAGATCGCGTACGTGCATTTTTAGACAACCGAGGTAAAGGTATTGGACTTCGTGTTGGCATTAAAACAACCGGTTGTTCAGGCCTTGCCTATGTTCTTGAGTTTGTTGATGAGCTTGCAGAAGGCGATGAAACATTTGAGCATAACGGTGTGAAAGTGATCGTCGATGCAAAAAGCTTAGTGTACATTGATGGCACTGAGCTCGATTTTGTTAAAGAAGGATTGAACGAAGGCTTTCAATTTAACAACCCGAACCAAAGTGGTGAGTGTGGTTGCGGCGAAAGTTTTACCGTATAATCTACTTCTAGATATCAGATCTTAAAAGCCCTGCTATTGCAGGGCTTTAATTATATAGCAGCTTGTTTTTTTGGTTAGTCTAAGGTTTTGTTGCAAGGCGCACGTATGAAGTACTTTGAGTTATTTTCTTACCCTATCTCTTTCGATATTGATTTAAATGCGATTAATGCTCGTTATTTAGAACTTCAAAAAGTGGTTCATCCGGATAAATTTGCCCATGAGAGTTCTCAACAACAATTACTAGCAGTGCAAAAGACTGCTGAACTGAATGATGCGTTTGAGACACTTAAACACCCGCTCAAACGTGCCGAGTATATGCTGAGTGAACAGGGTATTGAGCTCAAATCAGAACAACAGACTTTGCAAGACCCGATGTTTTTAATGCAACAAATGGAGTTGCGCGAGGCACTTGAAGAGATAACCGCGAGTGACGACCCTGACGCAGCGATTGATGATTTTGATGCTAGCATTAAATTACTTAGAAACGATTTTTTTGACCAATTAAAACCCATTCTGCTGTCTACAGAAAAAGCGCAACTTGAAGCCGCTGCAGATATTGTGCGTAAACTTAAGTTTGTTTATAAACTGCAGCAAGAACTTGAACGCGTTGAAGACGCGTTATTTGATGATTAATTTTTAGGTGCAATAAAACTATGGCATTGTTACAAATTGCAGAACCCGGACAAAGCGCAGCTCCCCATGAGCATAAGCTCGCGATAGGAATTGATTTAGGTACTACCAATTCACTGGTTGCGACTGTGCAAAGTGGGCAGCCTAAAACCTTGGTCGACAAGGAAGGGCAAACCATTTTACCATCGGCAGTATGTTATGAAGAAAATAACATTGTTGTTGGCCACAGTGCAAAAAGTAATGCACCGCTAGATGCGGCAAATACCCTTATTTCAGTGAAGCGTTTTCTAGGTAAAGGGCTTAGCGATGTTGCACACCTTGATTTACCGTATCAATTTGTAGAACAGCAAGGGCAATTGGCGATTACAACGCGCCAAGGTCCAATAAACCCAATTCAAGCATCCAGTGAAATTCTGAGTACTCTCAAGCAACGCGCGATTGATAGCTTTGGCGGTGAAGAAATCACCGGTGCTGTGATTACAGTGCCAGCTTATTTTGACGATGCTCAACGTCAAGGCACTAAAGATGCGGCAGAACTTGCAGGTTTAAATGTATTACGTTTACTTAACGAACCGACTGCTGCGGCAGTAGCTTACGGATTAGACTCAGGTCAAGAAGGTGTGATTGCCGTTTATGATTTAGGTGGTGGAACCTTTGATATTTCGATTTTACGCTTAAATAAAGGTGTTTTCGAAGTCTTGGCGACAGGCGGAGATTCCGCACTGGGTGGTGATGATTTTGATGCCTTGTTAGTGGAGCACTTTAAACAGCAAACGAGCATTACCTCGCCAGATGCTGATACACTGCGCCTATTTATGGAAAAAGCACGTGCCTGTAAAGAAGCATTAACTAGCTATAAAACTGTGAATGTGGGTCTCGATTTAGGCGAGCAACAGTTTACCATTGAAGTGAGTAAAGAGTTTTTCGAACAAGCAGCAGAAAGCTTAGTGAAAAAGACGCTGCGAGCGTGTCGTCGCGCACTAAAAGATGCCGAGATAGACAAAGACCAAGTTATTGAGGTCGTCATGGTCGGCGGTTCAACCCGCATGCCTATCGTTCGTGAAAAAGTGGGCGAATTCTTTGCCAAAGAGCCACTTACTTCGATTGATCCAGACCAAGTTGTTGCCATTGGTGCAGCTATCCAAGCTGATATCCTAGTGGGTAATAAGCCTGATTCAGAAATGTTGTTACTTGACGTGTTACCATTATCGCTTGGTTTAGAAACCATGGGTGGGTTAGTTGAGAAGATTATTCCGCGTAACACCACGATCCCTGTTGCACGAGCTCAAGAATTTACCACCTTTAAAGATGGTCAAACAGCAATGTCATTGCATGTTGTTCAGGGGGAGCGAGAGCTTGTTGATGACAGCCGTTCACTCGCTAAATTTAGTTTAAAAGGGATCCCGGCAATGGCGGCTGGGGCGGCCCATATTCGAGTCACCTTTAAAGTTGATGCTGATGGCTTATTGAGTGTCACTGCAATGGAAAAATCAACTGGGGTTCAGGCTGAAATTCAGGTCAAGCCTTCATTTGGTTTGAGCGATGACCAAGTTGCACAAATGCTCAAGTCTTCAATGGTTAATGCCAAGGAAGATATGCAAGCTCGTATGCTAAAAGAGCAGCAAGTTGAAGCGCTCCGAGTAATCGAGGCACTTAATGCATCACTTGAACAAAGTGGCCATTTACTGTTAAGCGAAGAACGCGCTGAGATTGATAGTGAAATAAATAAGTTAGCCGTGTTACGCGAAACGGCGACAGCGCCAGAACAGCTAAAATCAGCACTCGAAGCGATTGATAAAGCAAGCAGTGAGTTTGCATCGCGTCGTATGGATGAATCAATTAAACAAGCACTGCAAGGGCAGTCGGTAGACGAGGTTTAATATGCCACAAATTATATTTTTACCCCATGAAGAGTTATGCCCAGAAGGTGCCGCAATTGAAGCTAAATCGGGTGAAACGGTGTTAGATGTCGCACTTAAAAATGGTATTTCAATTCCACATGCATGTGAAAAGTCATGTGCGTGTACTACTTGCCACATTGTAATACGTGAAGGGTTTGATTCACTTGAAGAAAGTGATGAACTCGAAGATGATATGCTGGATAAAGCCTGGGGGTTAGAGCCTGAATCACGACTTGGTTGCCAAGCGGCAATTGCCGATGAAGACCTGGTGGTAGAAATACCCAAATATAATTTAAATATTGTTAATGAAGAACATTAATCAAGTGAATTTAAAAAAGAGAAGCCAAGCTTCTCTTTTTTGTTTTATACCAAATATTTAATGCAATTGGATGAAAAGCGTTTATAGTTTAATGAGCGCAGTAAAAATAAGGAACGTTTATGAAACCCCATGGTATTAGTATTGGCTTGAGCCGCGTCAATAACACGATTTTTATTCATATTCGTGCATTTGGTACCTTAGATCATAATGACTATCAATATATGGTTCCCACCATTGAAGCCGCTTTGGCGGATGTTGAACACCCGCAACTCGATGTACTGATTGATATTACTGAGCTCGATGGTTGGACACTGCACGCAGCTTGGGATGATTTTAAATTTGGCTTAAAACACGGTCGTGACTTTCACAAAGTTGCAGTCATTTGCTCAGAGCGTTGGCAAAAAGGCGTCGTGAAAGTGTCTGATTGGTTTACGCCCAATGAGATTGCGTCTTTTGACAATCAGCACGACGCGCTAGTTTGGCTTGAAGATGAACCCAATAAGTAAATAATTGCATCTAAGGCAAAAATCCAATAGCACTTCATTTTAAAGCGGGGTAAGATAAAAGGCTGACATACACAATGATAGCCATATGAAGACTCACGACAATGCATACAGCTTAGTTATTTTAGCAGCAGGGCTTGGCACACGCTTTGGTGGTGATAAGCAAATCGCTGAAATAGATAGCTTAAGCAAGACTATAATGGAAATAAGCATTGAACATGCCCATAATGCGGGTATTCAACATGTGGTACTCGTTGTTAATGACAGAATTGAACCTTATATTCGTACACGCATTTTACCACGAATAGCGCCTAACATTGATGTTGATATTGCAGTACAAAGTGTTGAGCAAGTCCCGCCTTATTTCAAAAGTGTCACAGAAAAAAGAACTAAACCTTGGGGAACCGGGCATGCGTTACTTGCTGCAAAACCCTATGTTCGAGAGCACTTTATCGTAATAACTGCGGATGATTATTATGGTAAAAGTGCGTTTTCTGAATTGCTATTAGCAACAGAGCAGGGAAAATATTGGGCAATGCTCGGTTATCCCATTTTGCAGACTTTGTCAGAGCAAGGTGGTGTAAATCGTGGCATTTGCCAAATATCGCATGATGGATTTTTAACACGTATTGATGAGCACATTAATATTGTTCAAGAAGGTTCGACACTCACATCAAATTTAACGCAAGAAATAGACAGCGAGAGCTGTGTGTCGATGACAATTTGGGCACTCGACTATTCGATTTTTGAGTATTTAGAAAATAACTTTATTAACTTTTTAAAAATAAATGACAGCGTTGTCTGTGGAGAGTATTATTTACCAGACCAAATTCAACAGCTCATTACACAAGGGCAAGCTTGTGTTAAAGTTAAGCCTGCAAAAGATGCATGGCTCGGTGTTACATATCACCATGAATTTGAGAATGTAGCGCAACAACTCACTCAGTTAATAAAAAATAAACCGCAATCTTGCAGTAGCAGTTAAGAGATTACAATGACGTATCAAGAACAAGCTTTGGCACTTTCCACTTCTTATGGATTAGGACAACAGGGGATATCAATTAAACCAATTGGTAATGGCCACATTAACACGACGTTATTGTTGCAATCACCTAGTTCAAGTTTAGTTGTACAAAAGCTTAATACCAGCGTGTTTCCTGACATTCCTAATTTGGTGAATAATGCACGGCTAATTGAAAAGCATTTAACTGAGAAAAAACAAAATGCCGAGTACGAATTGAGTGTGATTAAGCATGTTGCAACAGCAGAACATAATTATTATTTAACACTCAATGGTGAAAATTGGCGAGCACTTGAATTTATCGGTGGTAGCTACAGCCAAGACGTTGTTGAAAATAAACAACAGGCGCGCATTGCCGCGAGTGCGTTCGGTCAATTTGCAAAAGCGCTTGATGATTTTGACGCTAAACAGCTGGTTGACGTGATCCCTAATTTCCATAATTTAGCAATGCGCTTTAACATGTTTGATGACGTGATTGAGCGAAACCCTTGCCAGCGTGTCGTTGAGTGCGCAGCAGAAATTGAATTTTGTCAATCAGTGCGCCCACTTGTTAATGAAGTCGCCAAGCTCGAGCCGAAACTCCCGCTAAGAGCTTGTCACAACGATACTAAAATTAATAATATGCTGTTTTGCAACAAGCAAGATACAGCAAAAGCCGTGATTGATTTAGACACTTGCATGCCAGGTTATTGGATGTACGATTTTGGCGATATGGTACGCACTTTTTGTTCGCCTGAAGAGGAAGATTCGACGGCACTCGATAAAGTGACGGTACGTGAAGAGATTTTTGAAGCCATAGTACAAGGTTATGTTGAACCGCTTAAAGAAGTACTCACGGAAGCTGAAAAAGAAAGTTTTTGGCTTGGTGCTAAAGTAATGTGCTTTATGATCGGATTGCGTTTTTTAACTGATCACTTGGATGGTGATAATTACTTTACTATTCATCATAAAAATCACAACTTAGAGCGTGCGCGCAATCAATTTGCGCTCTATCGTGAATTAATTCGAAAAGAAACGCGACTCAAGCAAATATTATTTGCCGCATAATTTTAATAAAAAGCAGCCTCGGCTGCTTTTTTTGTTATTGCATAATGAATTGAGGCTTTTTCAAATGCTGTATTAATACAGGAACGCGCAAATAAACTGTTAAGGGACACACTATGAAAAAAATGAACCGCCGTGATTTTATAAAGGCGGCAACGATTACAGCTGCTGGACTCAGTGCAGCCTGTTCAACAACCAAAAAACAACAACCTGCATTATCTCAACAGGGCAACTCTGTGATAGGGCTTATTGCGCCTAAAATGGACGTGGTACGGGTTGGTTTTATTGGCGTAGGCCAGCGCGGGTACGGCCACGTTAAACGTATGAGTCATATTGAAGGTGCCGAAATCGTCGCACTATGCGATACCCATACGGAGGTACTTAATCGCAGTGCCAAGTATCTCACGGACAAAGGGGTTAAAGCCCCAACTCTTTATAGCGATGGTGAATACGCATATCGAAAAATGCTTAACCGTGACGATATCGATATCGTGATCATTTCTACCCCATGGAAATGGCACGCGCCGATGGCCATTGAGAGTATGGAAAGTGGTAAACATGCATTTGTTGAAGTACCGCTTGCGACAACCGTTGAAGAAATGTGGGACATTGTTAACACCGCTGAACGCACCCAGAAAAACTGCATGATGATGGAAAATGTTAATTATGGCCGCGATGAGCTTATGGTGCTCAATATGGTCCGCCAAGGTATATTTGGCGAGTTACTGCATGGCGAAGCTGCCTACATTCATGAGCTGCGTTGGCAAATGAAGGAAATAGATCATAAAACGGGGTCGTGGCGTACCGCATGGCATGCAAAGCGCAATGGAAACCTGTATCCGACTCATGGTTTAGGGCCGGTATCTCAATATATGAATATTAATCGCGGCGATCGATTTGATTATTTGACTTCAATGAGTTCGCCAGCGCTCGGCCGAGCTGCGTATGCAAAGCGCGAATTTGCACCGAATCATAAGCGAAACTCGCTCAATTATATTAACGGCGATATGAGTACAACATTGATAAAAACGGTACTAGGGCGAACGATTATGGTGCAGCATGACACGACAACACCGCGTCCTTATTCACGCCATAACTTAATTCAGGGCACCAATGGCGTGTTTGCTGGATTTCCTAACCGCATCGCGTTAGAAGAAGGGGGCTCCGGCAACTTTCATAAGTGGGATTATGAAATGGCCAGTTGGTATGAAAAATATGATCACCCGCTTTGGCGAAAAATGGGAGAGCAAGCTGAGCGCAATGGTGGACACGGCGGCATGGACTTTTTAATGTTTTGGCGCATGATTTATTGTTTACGCAATGGCGAGCCGCTGGATCAAGATGTGTATGATGGCGCGGCGTGGTCAGTGATTTCTCCACTGAGTGATATATCGCTAAAAAATCGCGCTCAATCGGTTGATATACCTGATTTTACTCGTGGCGCATGGCAAACAGCTAAGCCGTTAGGCGTGGTGGGCGCTTAAACGTAAAACCTAGTTTTGTAATCATGCATAATTAAGATCGTAGAAGGACTTTTTGAGTCCTTCTTTCTTTTAAGCGATGATGTTTGTCGCCCTACCAGTTGCTCTTTGTGATTATTATCAATAACATAAATTTTAATCAAATAAAAAGCGTGAAACGATATGACTGAGCCGATACAAAATAAAAATGCGAAGATTATCAGTCAAGTTGCTCAGTATATCTACGATCACAGTGCGCAGCCAATTAAACTAGATGATTTGGCGAAGTTTACCGGGTTTTCAAAATATCACTTTAACCGCATATTCTTTGCCGCTACAGGCTATCAGTTAGGTGAATTTGTGCAGCGGCAAAAGCTTGAAAAGGCGCTCTATATCATTAAAGAGGGCAATCATAATCTAATTGACGTTGCCTTAAGCGTTGGGTATGACTCGCAATCGTCATTTTCTCGCGCATTTAAAAAACACTTTTCACGAACGCCAAGCGAAGTCGCAAACGGTGAACTGCCGGAAAACCTGCGAGGAGGCTCACTTGTACCTAAAAAATCGTTTTCGCATAGCGCACTAAGGCCACGTTGGCAGCTATTGCCCGAAAAAATGGTGTATGGTCTCTATGGTAAGGGGTTTAATGAGCAGTCTTTTTCACAGTTAGCAGGTCAGTTGTATGGCCGCTTAGCGAGTTTGGCAAAACCAAGTACGTTTGACGTATTACAACCTATCGGTATTTCAATTACCAATCCTTGGGTGGGAGAGCAAAGTGAAAGCACTTTTTTTGCGGGCTTTTTAACTGGATTAGAAGGACATGAATCAGAGTTAGAAAGCTATTGCTGGCGAGGTGGACGATATGCCTGTTTCACGCACAGTGGCCCGCATAATACGATGTGGCAAACCATTTCTCAGGTATACGCACAATGGGTTTTACCAAATAACATTAAGCTTAAAGATGAACATATTGTTCAACTATATCTCAATAACCCAAATGACTGTGAACCGTCAGATCTCAAAACAGAGCTCTATTTTGCCGTTGAAGAAAGCGCTTAAAAAATTTAAAACCGCACTTTCTGCACAATATAAAATGTGTGCCTTGTTATAGTGGGGCTAACTTAAACGAAACGAGACGACCCATGAAGAAATTTTTATTACTTTTGCTTAGTTTTTTGATTATGACTGCGGGCTTTATAAGTAATGTGGTTGCCAACCAAAATAATCACGTTGCAGTAAAAACAACTCAAGTCGACTTTTATGATGCAGATGCAAAACGCCCTGCAAAAGTAACCTTTTGGCATCAAGTGGGCGAGTCGGCTTGCCAGCAAAAAGTGTGTTTATCGACAACGCAATCGGCAAATAAAGTGGCGGTGATTTCGCATGGTGCGTTTGGTTCGCCGCATTCGATGAACTGGCTAGGTTACGCATTGGCGTCGCAGGGCTTTGTTGTGGCTGGCGTTGCTCACTATGGTGAATCTTGGGTTTATGGCCAAGATACAATAGACCCGAGTGTGGTTGCGCGTTTTTGGCAGCGCCCGCAAGAAGTAAGCTTTGTCATCGATCAGCTCGCAAATACGGATGTGTTTAATGTGAAATTACAAACTGATCACGTGCTGATGCTTGGTCATTCATCAGGCGGTTTTACAACGCTTGCTTTGGCTGGGGCCAAACTACAAGCGGGTAAATCTGAAAGCTATTGTGCATTAGAGAGTTCAAAAAATGATAAAGGGTGTAATTACGCGAGTAAACGTAAAATGCCCCCTATGAGTGCTGAAATGATTGAAAAAATAGGGCAACTACAAGCGGGCATGAAAGACCCTCGCATAGCTGCCGTGATTGCACTTGACCCGGCACTTGGCCATGCAACTAATACAGCTAGCCTTAAAAATATTACGATACCGTCACTAGTAATAGGCTCAGTCGAAAATGACTTCTTACCTTATGCTGTTCATGCCAAATATTATGCTGACCATATTCCAAACGCTGATTTGGTGGGCGTTAAGCAAGGTGCGGGTCATTTTGTTTACATAGACGCATGTGATTCAAACCGTGAGGCCAACGGGGTACCACTGTGTAAAGATCGTCAAAACGTCAACCGCAAAGCGATTCAACAGCAATTACTAGGGCATATTTTTAAATTTGTACATGTTAAGGTAGCACCTAATTCTTTGTAATTATTATAGGTTGAGTGTCGTGTATTTTCGAAACTCAATAAAATGTTTAAGTAAAAATGGAGAAAGTCGTGTATTTAGGTCAGTGTTTGTGTGGCAAAGTATCGGTAAAAATTAGTGGTGCGATTAGTGGTATTATTCATTGTCACTGTTCACTTTGTCGCAAAAACAGCGGCACAGCTTATGCGACTAATGGTTTTGTTAATACCGCAGAGTTTGATGTCGTAGCGGGTAAAGAGCATTTAACGACTTTCTCGTTTAAACCGGGCCGCAATCGTCATTTTTGTGCCTGTTGTGGTAGCCCTGTTTATAGCTCTAATGAAAGTGATCCATCCCGTATTCGATTACGCTTAGGCATTCTTGATAGTGATATTTATGAACGCCCGATGTCGCATAATTTTGTCAGTTCAAAAGCAAACTGGGAAGAGCTTGACGCCGAGTTGCCGCGTTATACTGAATTTGAACCGGGTCGTAGCTAGGTTTATTGTTGAAAGGGCTTGCTCTCGTAAGCAAAAAATAAACACTTGCTATGGTGAGTGACTCATATTGTCAGGTTGCAATCTTTACATAGTTGTGAAAGCATAGGCGGATCTTTTAAATAGCATTACAGGGAAAGAATATGGTACTAAAACAGGCATGTTGGTCTATCGCAATCTTAGCAGCGTCATCATTTTCTTGCCTCGCGCAAGCGGACAAGACACTGAACGAACAGTTTAAAACAACGTATTACGCATACCAAGATACGTTAAAAACAAATGACAAAGATGAGCAGATAAAACTGGCAAAAAAAGCGTATTTGCTAGGAAGTGAACTATATGGCGAGAGTGACATTAATACTGCTAATTTAGCACTGATTGTCGCTCAGCATGAATTGAGTAATCTAAATAAAAAAGAAGCAAAACGGCTGCTATTAACTGTACTACCTATTTTTGAAAAAAAGTACGCTAAAAATGGTATTGAGCTTTCAGAAATACATTTACTGCTCGGGAATTCACAGTCGAGTGAAGACTACAAAAAAAGTATTGAACATTACTTAAAAGCGATTGATATTGCCAAACAACATCGCGCTGATAACCCATACTATTTAGCACAAATCCAATTAGATGCAGGGATCAGATTGCTTGATTTAAAGTCTAAAAAAAGCAAAGTATTGCTTAAGGCACAAGCATTTTTCAAAAATAATTTACCGGCCAATGATAAGCGAGTCGTGCGCGCAAACTTTCATGTTGGCAAATATTATTTAATGCATAAAAAATATAATAAAGCAGCGGATAACTTAGCTGCGAATTTATCAACATTTGAATCTTTAGGTGGAGCAACTCATCCACTAGAACTGAATACACATGCTTTTTTGATTGACGCGTTTGAAAAGGCAGGCAAAAGCGAACAAGCTACTAAGCATTGTATTGCCATTGGTGCAATGAAGCCATGGGACGATAATCAAGAGCAAACGCCATTGTTTAGAGTGGAGCCTAAATACCCTAAAAGTTACCTAAGTCGACGCAAATCGGGCTGGGTTGAAGTTGGCTTTACCGTATCAGAAGCTGGCACTGTCACTAACGCAGAGGTATTAAAATCTCACGGCGGTACAGGGTTCGAAAAGTCTTCTTTAGCAGCAGTTGAAAAATGGCGCTATGCACCTAAATTTGAAAATGGTAAACCCGTTACTGGTTATTCAACAGTAAAGCTTTCATTTTTAGTAAAATAAGAAGGGTCAACGAAGTTCTACTGTTGCACTAATCTAAATATAAAAAGGCTGCATTGCAGCCTTTTGTGATCTTACGATGTTAACTTAACAAACTTCTCAGCGAGCTGATCTAAACTTTCAACTCGGTTTGGGTCTTTTTTAATGCAATCAATGGGACACACGCTAACACAGGTTGGGTTATCGTAGTGGCCAACGCACTCGGTACATTTATCTGGGTCGATTTCATATATTTTTTTACCCATGTAAATGGCCCCATTGGGGCACTCCGGTTCACACATATCGCAATTAATGCACTTTTGATTAATTAAAAGTGTCATGCATTAACCCTTTTTAAATGGATTGCGGGTATCTTCATTATTGTCGAGATTACGTAGCAAAATTGCTTTATCGAGCTCGATATCTTCTGGCAATGGTATTTTTACTATATGGCCCGAGCCTTTGGCGTCAGTGATTGTTTCACCTTTTTTGTTTTCCATATGCTCGAGGTTAAAATTGACATTACCCTGCGGGGTCATCAATTCAAGCGAGTGACCGGTACAAAATTTGTTTTTGACATCAATCTCTACTAATCCATTATCGTGACGGCCAATAATTTCACCAACAAACTGCTGTTTGGTTGAGACGGAATGACCGTACTCGTAATTTTGGTACTCTTGGTGCACATGGCGTTTTAAAAAGCCTTCGGTGTAACCTCGGTGTGCGAGATTCTCTAAAGTGCCCAATAAACTCGGGTCAAATGGGCGCCCCGCGACCGCATCATCAATTGCTTTGCGATAAACTTGAGCCGTACGTGCTACATAATAAAACGACTTGGTACGACCTTCGATTTTTAGGCTGTGAACGCCCATTTTGGTCAATTGGTCGACGTATTGCACTGCACGTAAGTCTTTCGAATTCATAATATAGGTGCCGTGTTCGTCTTCAAATGCTGGCATATATTCACCGGGGCGACCTTGCTCTTCAAGCATAAATACTTGGTTTGTTGGCGCGCCTTCACCTAGTGTTGGGATCACTGATTGCGGGTCAATTTTGTGCACTACATCGCCGGTTTCTGTTTCTTTGCCTGGTTTGACATCGTATTCCCAGCGGCAGGCATTCGTACACGTACCTTGGTTTGGATCTCGCTTATCGATATAGCCGGACAATAAACAGCGACCTGAATAAGCCATACACAGGGCGCCATGAACAAATACTTCTAATTCAGTTTCTGGGCATTCTTGGCGAATTTCAGCTATTTCTTCAAGTGATAATTCGCGAGATAAAATAATTCGTTCAACCCCCTGTTTAGCCCAAAATTTAACGCTTGCGTAGTTGACTGCATTAGCCTGAACAGATAAGTGAATAGGCATGTCTGGCCACTTTTCGCGTACTAGCATAATTAATCCTGGATCTGACATGATCAACGCATCAGGCTTCATCTCGATAACAGGTTCTATGTCGCGTAGATAGGTTTTTATTTTTGCATTGTGAGGCGCTATGTTTGATACAACATAGAGCTTTTTACCAAGAGAGTGGGCTTCGTTAATACCAAGCGCCAAATTATCAAGATCAAACTCATTGTTGCGCACTCGCAAGCTATAGCGAGGTTGTCCTGCATAGACAGCATCAGAGCCGTAAGCGAATGCATAACGCATATTTTTTAGACTGCCGGCAGGTGAAAGTAGTTCAGGTACAAAAATCTTAGACACGGTGTGTTCCTCATACATCGAGCTGGTTACGGGCCAACTGCATGATTTAATCAAGAGCGTTAACTCAGAAAAAGCGCGCTAGCTTAGCATGGGGTAGCGCGGTCATTTTTGACTTGGATCAAATAGCGCTTGGACAGCGAAAAATCGGATCACTAAGGTAGCTTAGATGCCCGTGTTTGGCGTTAGTATCATAAAGTTGACATGTTTTGCCTATAAATTGTGCATGTTTTGTGTGGTTTTAATAGGCTTTCACAAAAAAAGCGCGTATAATTCGCGGCCGTTGAAATATAAGTTTATTTAAATTGGAGCATAAAGATGGCTTTAGAGCGTACTTTCTCAATCGTAAAACCTGATGCAGTTGCTAAAAACCACATCGGTGCTATCTACAACCGTTTCGAATCAGCTGGTCTTAAGATCGTTGCTTCTAAAATGGTTCACCTTTCACAAGAAAAAGCGGAAGGTTTCTACGCTGAGCATAAAGAGCGTCCTTTCTTTGGTGCATTAGTTGAATTCATGACTTCTGGTCCAGTAATGGTTCAAGTTCTTGAAGGCGAAAACGCTGTTCTTAAGAACCGTGAAATCATGGGTGCAACTAACCCTGCAGAAGCACTAGCTGGTACTTTACGTGCTGACTACGCTGACAGCATCGACGAGAATGCAGTACACGGTTCTGACGCACTTGAGTCAGCTGCACGTGAAATCGCATACTTCTTCTCTGACGAAGAGATCTGCCCACGTACTCGTTAATTCTTAATTGAATTAACAGACTAAGCAGCGCTGCTTTGGCAGCAAGGAAAAGGGCTTTCGAGCCCTTTTCTTGTCAGTGTATTTTTGCTTGAACTTTGTTTGTAAATTGACGCCATATTTAAGCAAAAGTACAACTGTTTGAAATAGGCTAAAATATAGCCAGAACCTAATTTTATGTGGTAGAGGTCTTTGATGGGCACAACTGAAAAGAAAATTAACTTACTTGATCTAACTCGTGAAGGGGTACGTGATTTATTTGTCTCTTGGGGTGAAAAGCCGTTTCGCGGCGATCAGGTAATGAAATGGATCTATCACTTTGGTATTGATGATTTTGAACAAATGAGCAATATCAATAAAAAGCTAAAAGCAAAACTGGCTGCCGAGTGCGAAATCAAAGCACCTGAGATTTCGGTGAAGCAAGTTGCAACGGATGGCACAATTAAATATGCACTGTTGCTTGAAGGCGGCCAAGAAGTTGAAACTGTTTGGATCCCTGAAAAAGATCGTGCAACGTTGTGTGTTTCATCACAAGTCGGTTGTGCATTAGAGTGTACATTCTGCTCTACGGCGCAGCAGGGCTTTAACCGTAATCTAAAAGTATCCGAAATTATCGGTCAAGTTTGGCGTGTTGCAAAAGACATTGGCTTGCATGGCGATAGCACTAAACGTCCAGTTACTAATGTGGTGATGATGGGCATGGGTGAGCCGTTGCTTAACATCAACAATGTGGTTCCTGCGATGGAACTGATGATGGATGATTGGGCGTTCGGTTTATCAAAACGCCGTGTGACATTAAGTACGTCTGGTGTGGTGCCAGCGCTTGATATTTTAAAAGAAAAAATTGATGTCGCCTTGGCGATTTCATTACATGCGCCGACCAATGACTTGCGTGATGTATTAGTACCAATCAACAAAAAGTACCCGATTGAAGAGTTTTTAGCGGCTTGTCGTCGTTATATTAAAGGTTCAAAAGCAAATAAAGATATCACCATTGAATATGTTATGCTGCAAGGGATTAATGACAGTACTGATCAAGCTCATGAGCTGGTTAAAGTATTAAAAGGCACACCGTCAAAAATCAACTTGATTCCTTTTAATCCGTTCCCTGGAAATGAGTATGGTCGTTCAAGTAATAGCCGTATCGACCGTTTTTCAAAAGTACTTCAAGCAGCAGGCTTAACATGTATAGTAAGGCGCACGCGCGGTGACGACATTGATGCTGCCTGCGGTCAATTAGTTGGCGATGTTGTTGATAGAACCAAACGACTGGCTAAAAAACAGCAGCGTAAAGACAACGAAATAGCCGTAAATGTGGTTAATCCGAGCTAGTTGAGCGATTGAATTTCATAATTTTTTAAAAATTAGATGATTCGAAACGTCATTTAGGTAGAATTGAAAGAAGGAAACCAAAATGAGAGTAATAATGCGTCATTCATTTATCGCCATTGTGGCATTAATCGCGAGCACAGGATGTGTTACTGAAAGTGTTTATGTTGGCAGCGAAAAGCCAGTCGTTGAAAATGAAATAAACAACGATGAGGCGGCACGTACTCGCATTTCGTTAGCACTGAAGTATTTGGCGTCGGGCGACAGTATGCAAGCTAAGTATAATTTAGAGCGTGCGTTAAAGTTTTCGCCTAAGCTACCTGAAGCGCATTATTCAATGGCGTATTATTATCAACAAGTGGGTGAATACGAACTCGCTAAACGCTTTTTCGAATCAGCAATTGATGCTGATCCAAAGAATCCTGACACGCTAAACAACTATGGTGTGTTTTTATGTAGCATTGAAGAGTATGACCAAGCCGCTGATTACATGCTGCAAGCTATTGATATACCAAGCTACTTACGTGTTGCTGAAAGTTACGAAAACTTAGCGTTGTGTGCAATAGAAAATGACGAGTTTGATAAAGCACAAGATTATTTAAAAGCATCAGTTAAACACAGTCCACTGCGCGGCTCAGCGCTCATTAATCTATCGGCGATTAGTTATGCAAAAAGCGAACTACACCGTGCACAAGATTATTTAAAACGATATGAAAAATCAGGACGAATTTCGTCTCGTTCACTCATGCTGTCGTACTTAGTTGAAAACAGAATGGGTCATATTGAACTTGCCAATGCAAAGAAAAACACCATTTTACAAACGTATCAAACCTCTGTGGAAGCACGCCAATTGTCACAAAAACGTGTTGATAACAGTGAATTTGAGCGCTTGCGTGAAAAATATCGTAAAAGCGAGCTGAAAAAGCTTAAAAAAGAAATTACACATACAGAGCAGGGTGCAAAAAAACCGAAAATTAAAGTGGTTAAACGCAAAAATAGTGACGCTACCTCTGCAGAGAAAACCGCTGTTGCTAATCAGATTGCAACACCAAATGAACAAGCGAAACCTGTAGTAGCACAAGTTGCTGTAAATAATCCCACTAAAACTGAAAAAATCGCAAAAGAGCAGGAAGAAAGTAAAAAACTAACTCCAGCACCTGTTCCAAAAGAAGAGATCTTGCCTTCTCAAGCTGCCATTGTTGAGCCACAAGAGGAAGTTCGTAGTAATCTAGTGAAAGTATTTGAAGCGCCGTTTCATATTATGAAAGCGGGCGAGAACTTATTCTCAGTGTCAGTTAAATACAATGTGAAATTACAAAAAATCTTAGATTGGAATGGGTTAAGCGAATCAGATCCAGTTTATGCGGGAACTAAAATATATTTAAACAATCCTAATGTTTATCACCTTGTTGTTGAGGGTGATACCTTATTTAGTATTTCAGTTAAATATAATGTATTAATGAAAAAATTGGCACAGTGGAATGAGTTATCTGAAGACTCGATGCTGGTGCCAGGAAGTAAAATCTTACTTGTGAATCCCGAAACTTATAGACTATGACAGAAACGGAAGTAACCCCGAACACAGTAGAGCAAAATGTTGGAGAACAGCTTTGCTCTGCACGAAAACGCGCAAACTTGTCACTTGATGACGTTGCGCGTTCTCTCAATTTATCGACCAACCAAATCAGTGCATTAGAAGCGGATGATTACCGCAATCTCGGCCCGACTACGTTTGTAAAAGGTTATATCAAATCGTACTGTAAATTATTGCAACTAAATGAAAATGATGTATTGAATACGTTTGTTGCAGACGAAAACGCGGCTGACACTGTAGACATGCAAAGCTTTTCGCGACGCACTGAACGAGAAGCCAATGACAATCGGTTAATGTTGTTTAGCTATGTTGTATTATCGATTATTGTCGGCTCATCAATTTTTTATTGGTGGCAAAATCGCGAACCAAGCCCAGTGCTGAATGAAGTAACACCGCAAAGTACAGAAGCGCCAATAAAAAGCGAGCAAACAATTGTTCCAACGATTTTGCCGACTGTTGTTAACCAAGACGCGGCGCAGCAAGAACAAGTAACAACTGAAAATGAGTTAGGCGAAGACGCGTTAAATCAAAGCGAACTGGAGCGTGTTGTAAGTGAGCCAATGACCAATGCCTCAACTGACAATCAGCAGCTAAACACGACAGCATTGCAGTCAAATGAAAATACATTACCACGAATTAAAATGGAATTCAGCGGTGATAGCTGGGTTGAAATATTTGACGCCAATGGCGATCGCATTGCATTTGGCGTTAAGAAAAAAGACTACACTATGCGTGTTGAGGGGCCGGCTCCTTTAAAAGTGGTGATCGGTAAACACCATTTAGTGACCGTTTATTACAATGATGAAGTTGTTGACTTGTCGCAATTCCCAACAAATCGTTTGGCCAAATTTAATCTTCCATTGACTGAGTAGTTGTTATGTTTTCAGAATCTCCAATAAAACGACGTAAGTCGACCCGTATTTATGTAGGGAATGTACCCATTGGTGATGGCGCTCCCATTGCTGTTCAGTCGATGACTAACACAGACACATGTGATGTGGATGCAACGGTTGCACAAATTCAAGCTATCCAGAACGCGGGTGCGGATATCGTGCGGGTATCTGTGCCGACAATGGACGCTGCAGAAGCATTTAAATCAATTAAGCAACAGGTGGATATTCCATTAGTCGCAGACATTCACTTTGACTACCGAATTGCGTTAAAAGTAGCGGAGTACGGTGTTGATTGTTTGCGTATTAACCCAGGCAATATTGGTAGTGAAGATCGTATTCGAGCGGTTGTTGACGCTGCGGGCGAGAATAATATTCCGATCCGTATTGGCGTTAACGGCGGTTCACTTGAACGTGATTTACAAGAAAAATACGGTGAGCCGACGCCGGAAGCGTTACTTGAATCAGCGATGCGTCACGTTGAAATATTGCAGCGTTTAAACTTTGACCAATTTAAAGTGTCGGTGAAAGCATCAGATGTATTTTTAGCCGTAGGCGCATATCGCTTATTGGCGAAAGAAATTGATCAACCGTTGCATTTAGGCATCACAGAAGCAGGTGGCTTTCGTGCTGGCTCTGTGAAGTCAGCAGTTGGCTTAGGTATGTTATTAGCTGAAGGTATTGGTGATACATTGCGCGTCTCGTTGGCAGCAGATCCAGTACAAGAAATAAAAGTGGGCTTTGATATTTTAAAGTCTTTACGCATTCGCTCGCGTGGCATTAATTTTATTGCATGTCCAAGTTGCTCACGACAAGAATTTGATGTGGTTAATACCATGAATCAACTTGAACAAAACCTTGAAGATGTGATCACGCCGATTACCGTATCGGTTATTGGCTGTGTTGTTAATGGCCCAGGCGAAGCACTTGTTAGCGATTTAGGTCTTGCCGGGGCGAATAAACGTTCGGGCCTTTACATTAACGGTGAGCGTCAAAAAACACGTATCGATAACGATAATATTGTCGAGCAATTAGAGCATCAAATTCGCAGTTATCTTGAGACAAAAGACCCAGAAAACCAAATAGATGTAAAATTGGTTGAATAATTCATTTACGAATAACCAAGGCGCGGTGATAAAAGCCATTTATCTTTGCGGCGACCTTGGTATAATTCGGTAATTTTCTATACAGCAGAGCAATAAACTGGCTTCTGCAATGCAATATAAGTTTAGAGTTAGGACACAGCGTGGCAAAACAAATTCAAGCAGTACGTGGCATGAACGACTGCCTACCAGGCGATACGCAAGTTTGGCAAAAAGTAGAATCGATTTTACGTGAGACAGTCGCGTCTTATGGTTATCAGGAAATTCGTTTTCCGATCGTTGAGTCAACTGACTTATTTAAACGTTCAATCGGTGAAGTGACCGATATTGTTGAAAAAGAAATGTATACCTTTGCGGATCGCAATGGTGATAGTTTAACCTTGCGCCCTGAAGGTACGGCTGTTTGTGTGCGCGCCGGAAACCAAAATGGCTTGCTATATAATCAAGAGCAGCGCTTGTGGTATATGGGCCCAATGTTTCGTCATGAACGCCCACAAAAAGGCCGCTATCGTCAATTTCATCAATTTGGTTTAGAAGTATTTGGCTTCGCAACGCCAGATATTGATGCTGAAGTGATTATTTTAACTGCGCGCTTATGGCAAGCATTTGGCATCTCAGAGCATGTTCGTTTAGAACTGAACTCGCTTGGTTCAAACGAAGCGCGCGCTGAATACCGTGATGCACTTGTGGCATTTTTAGAGCAACATCATGACCAGTTAGATGAAGACTCTAAACGTCGTATGCACTCAAATCCATTGCGAGTACTCGATAGTAAAAACCCAAATGTGCAAGCAATTTTAGTTGACGCACCTAAGTTATCTCAACACTTAGATGAAGAGTCGCAAGCACATTTTAAAAATTTATGTGAACGTTTAGATGCTGCAGGTATCGAATACCAGGTAAATGAAAAACTGGTGCGTGGTTTAGATTACTATAACCGCACCGTATTTGAATGGGTCACTGACAGTCTAGGCGCACAAGGCACTGTATGTGCAGGTGGCCGCTACGATGGCTTAGTTGAACAACTGGGCGGCAAAGGCACGCCAGCAGTTGGTTTTGCAATGGGTATGGAACGTTTAGTACTGCTATTGCAAGAGCTCGATTGCGTTGGTGAAATTCGCCGTAATGCCGATGTTTATATTGCGGCAATGGGTGATGCAGCGAGTATTCAAGCACCTGTGATTGCTGAGCAATTACGTGAAAAAGTACCCGGTATTCGTATTCAGGTTCATGCAGGTGGCGGTAACTTTAAAAAACAATTAAAACGCGCAGATAAAAGCGATGCCGTACTTGCTTTGATTATTGGTGACGATGAGCTCGCTAATCAACAGGTAACAGTAAAGCATTTACGTGAGCACCAAGAACAACAAACATTAGATTTAGATCAAGCAGCTAAATTGCTTAAAAGCTTGATATAAGAGGTTATTATGGAAGTTTATTCAACAGAAGAACAACAAGCAGAAGCAATAAAACGATTTTTTCGAGAAAATGGTACATCATTAATTGCTGGTGTGGTTATTGGTTTAGGTGGCTTATATGGCTGGAAAACATATAACCAATCTCAAATTGAAAGTGCTGAAGCAGCATCTGATGCATACACCCAATTCATTAAAACTGCGGGGCAAGAAAATTCAGAAATTCTTGCAAAGTCAGATGAGTTTTTAACAAATCAACAAGGTTCAAACTACGCGGTACTGGCATCGTTTGTTGCAGCCCGTGAAGCGGTTGATGCGAAGAAATTTGATGTAGCGGTTGATAAGCTTAACTGGGTTGTAAGTAACTCGGCAAATGTTGAACTTAAAGCTGTTGCGATTACACGTATTGCTCGTATTCAGTTAGAGCAAAAGCAATTTGATCAGGCACTGCAAACCCTTGCTGCACAACTTCCTGCTTCATACGAAGCAAATGTTGCAGAGCTTAAAGGTGATATTCATTTAGCAAAAGGCGACACTGCGCAGGCGCTTAGCTTTTACCAAGAAGCGGTTGATGCGAAAGGTTTAGAAAATAATCCGCAATTACAAATTAAACTTGATGATTTAGCGGTTGTTAGCGCAGTAAACTAAGGTAGCTCTATGAAAAAAGTAACCTTAGCAGGTATCGCGTTACTCGTTTTAGGATTAACAGGGTGTTCTTCGAGCGACGAAGAGGAAGAGCTGGTATTGCCAGAAATTGTAAACCAGTTTGAAACGCAAGTTGTATGGCAAGAGTCGGTCGGTGATGGTGTTGAACACTATTTCTCTCGCTTATCACCAGTTGTTTATGAAGATCGTGTATACGTTGCTGACCGAGAAGGTACCGTGGAGGCGCTTTCAATTGAAAACGGCGATACCATATGGCGCAGCGATGTACGCAAGAATAAAGCGTTTTGGCCATGGGAAGATAGTGACTCAGCCAAGTTAGCCGGTGGTTTAACGCAAGCGTATGGCAAAATTTTTGTCGGTAGCGAGCAAGGCGAAGTGATTGCCATTGATCGTGAAAGCGGCGATGTTGTGTGGCGTAAAAATGTGCCTGGCGAAGCACTGTCAGCGATTGCAGCAGGCGATGGTTTGATTTTCGTTAATTTAGGTTCAGGCAAATTAATTGCTATGCATCCTGATTCAGGCGAAGAACGCTGGGTGTATGAACACGAAGTACCAGCATTAACGTTGCGCGGTATGAGTGCACCACTTGCTGAAAATGGCGGTGTTATTTTTGGTGAAGAAAGTGGCAAGTTGTCAGTAGTTGTTGCCAAAGGCGGTTTTTTAGCATGGCAGGCGGAAGTAGCATCACCGAAAGGTTCATCTGAGTTTGAACGCTTGGTTGATGTTGATACACGTCCAATTGCATCGGGCGGCAATATTTATGCGCTTGCTTATAACGGTAATTTAGTTTCTGTTGAGTCACGTACTGGCAACGTTGTTTGGAAGCGTGAATACAGTGGTTATCGTGAGATATCGATGGATTCACAAAATATCTATCTTGTTGATAGTCAAGGTTCTATCTATGCTTTAGATAAGAATTCAGGGATTGAACGCTGGAGTCAACCGGCGCTAACAGGTTGGTATTTAACCGGCTCAGCGATTTTGGGTGACTATTTAGCGGTTGGTGACCAAGAAGGTAACTTGCACTGGCTAGATAAGTCGTCAGGCGAACTGGTTTCAAGAGAGTCATTTGATAGCTCTGGATTTTATGTGGAACCTGTGGTTGCTGACGATAAGTTAATTATTATCACTCGAGATGGTGAAGTAAGTGCGGTAAAAGCGCCGTAATAAGCGTCTCGTAGTTTGATGTTATGAGGCTTCGCTTTGCGAAGCCTTTTGTTGTTTTTTAAAGGGGTTGTTTATGCTACCTGTGATCGCCTTAGTCGGGCGTCCAAATGTTGGTAAGTCAACATTATTTAATCGTTTAACTCGTACCCGTGACGCGCTTGTTGCGGACTTTCCTGGTCTGACTCGTGATCGCAAGTATGGTCAGGCGAGTTATGAAGACTATGAGTTTATTGTAGTCGACACAGGTGGTATTGATGGCTCCGAAGAAGGCATTGAGACAGAAATGGCGGAGCAATCTTTGCTGGCCATTGATGAAGCCGATGTGGTGTTATTTTTAGTTGATGCGCGCAGTGGCATGAATGCCGCTGATCAGGCGATTGCTGATCACCTTCGAAAACAGCAAAAGAAAGTGTTTTTAGTTGCCAACAAAATAGACGGCATTGACGCCGATTCACATTGCGGTGAGTTTTATCAACTGGCATTGGGTGAAGTCTATCAAATTGCTGCGGCACATGGTCGTGGTATCACCTCATTGCTTGAAACAGCATTACAGCCTGTGATTGCCGAATACGCTGAAAAATACGCAGACTATGCGGATGAACCTGAACTAGGTGAGTTATATCACGAAGGTGAAGAAGGTGATGAGCATGAACTTGAAGAAAAGCCAGTCAAGCTAGCAATTATCGGTCGCCCTAACGTCGGTAAATCAACACTGACAAACCGTATTCTCGGTGAAGAACGAGTGATCGTGTACGATATGCCGGGCACCACCCGTGACTCTGTTTATATTCCAATGACACGCAATGAAAAAGAATATGTACTGATCGATACAGCAGGTGTGCGAAAGCGCAAAAAAGTATCAGATGTCGTCGAAAAATTTTCTGTTATCAAAACGCTTAAGGCAATTGAAGATGCCAATGTTGTACTGCTTGTGATTGATGCACGCGACGGTATTAGTGACCAAGACTTAAGCCTGCTCGGCTTTACGCTTAACGCGGGTCGTTCACTTGTTATTGCTGTTAATAAATGGGATGGCCTTGATAATGACGTTAAAGAGCGCATTAAATCGGAACTTGATCGCCGTCTCGGGTTTATTGATTTTGCCCGTATTCATTTTATTTCAGCGTTACACGGTACAGGCGTAGGTCATTTATTTGAGTCTGTTGATGAAGCATATGACTCAGCGACAAAGCGCATTAGTACAACAATGCTGCGCCGCATCATGGATATGGCACAAGGGGATCATCAACCGCCGCTGGTAAGGGGTCGTCGTGTTAAATTGAAATATGCCCATGCCGGTGGCTACAATCCACCGATTATCGTGATCCACGGTAACCAAGTACACGATTTACCTGATTCGTATAAGCGTTATTTAATGAATTACTATCGTAAAGCGCTGCAAATTATGGGCACGCCGATTAAAATTGAATTCCGTGAAGGTGATAACCCGTACGCAGGCCGCAGTAACAAAATGACACTGTCGCAACAGCGTCAGCGCAAGCGTATCGCAAATATGTTTAGCAACAGTACAAAGAAAAAGCCGCAGCAGTAACTTGTTGTTAGGTTTTATAAAAAAGCGCCATGTTGGCGCTTTTTTATTGTACTGGATTAGAGTGGATTATGGGTTGCTAAGAAGTTTGCTAAACGCAAATGAAATTTACGTTGATTGATAGGGTCTAAAAAGGCGTGGCGCTCCTTTTTAAACGGTATAAACTCAAACTCTTTGTTATGCTTTTTCAGTGCATCAACCAACAGCTCAACTTGTTCATAATCAGTGACGGTATCTTTTTGGCCATGTGATAAGAGCAGAGGGGCTTTAAGCTTGGTAATATTTGCAATCGGCGATGCTGTTTCATCTGTTAACTGCTCTTTGAGTGCGTCCTTTAAGTAGCCGCGCGCTCGCTTAGTATTTTTATGCAGTAACTCAAAGTCGTAGACACCCGCAGTAGCGACTGCGCAACGATATGATTTGGGATACAAAATGCTGCTTTGTACGGCAGAATACGCACCAAAGCTTGCGCCCATGATGCAAACTCGATTTGCATCAATGTAGTCTTTAGCAACAAAGTGTTGCACCGCATCATGAATATCGTGCTGCATACCGCTACCCCATTGACCGTCACCGGCGTGTTTAAAGTTTAAGCCGTAACCGCTTGAACCACGGTAGTTGACCTGAATAACCGCATATCCTAAATGTGTCAGGTATTGCACTTGCGGGTTGTAACCCCAGTAACTGCGGCTATATGGCCCACCATGTACATAAACGACCGCGGGTAACTTTGTTTTGTTTTCAACGTTGGGAAAGCTTATATAGGTGTCAAGCGGTTTATTTTGACTATTTTCAATCGCTACGCCGTAGGTAACTCCTTGATTATAGGGTTTTGCCTTTTGGTTAGTCGCAGCGATTGGGGTCAATTTTTTCTTATCTAAACTAAAATAATAGTAAAGCGGCGATTGGATATCAGAAGACACTTTGACTATGGCGTCATAGCTCGATTGTTTAGCCCAATAAATTTTTATATCGTGACCATTGAACTGATTGAGTAATAGTTTAGTGCCTTGTCCTCTTTTTAAAGTATCATTTACCAAAGCAAATTGCGGGTATAGATCGTAATAGCGATAGCCAATAAGATGACCTTGTTGAAACTCTGCGTAGCTAATATCGCGTTTTATTTCTGGGGTTAAGTTAGTCACGCTTTTTTTGCTCAAATTTAGCTCACATACTGAAATATAATTTGATTCACAATAGTCTAAAAAGAGGTAGGTCTGTTGCTCTCTTTTGGCGTTCAGTATGATTTTTTGATGAGGGTTATAAAAGTCGACAACCTGCCAAGCTTGTTTATCAGAATCAAATTGAGCAAGGTGATTGTTATTGTTTTCAAAGTAGCTGAGCCAAAGCGAGTTATCAGCTTCAATGTATGAAAATTTACTTTGGGTTCGTTTGGTGTGCGCTAATGTTTCGAGCTTGCCATTATAAACATTGAGCTTGTACGCAAACGATGTTTCTTTATTCCAATGGGTTGTCGCAATAATAATATTGCTCGGATCATTTACCAATTGATCAATAATAATCGGGTGGGCTAAATGCTTTTCAAGATCCGCGCTATTGGCATTTTTCTTAAGCTTTTTACGCTTAGCAAGTGAGCGAAAACCAAATATAAACTCGCCTTGTGGTTGGTCAATATTAAGCGCATAGAGCTCGCCGTAATAGACCTTAGCGGTCGACTTTTTACTTGTGTTACTGATCGCGAGTACGACACGGGAGTTACTCACCCAAGTGTAATTAGTGATAGTATCTTTTTTATCAAAGCTAATTTTATTAATCGGTTGCAGTGTTTCAGTATTAAAAATAACGAGGGCTAACTTTTCGTTTTCTCGTTTTAGCATCGCGATGTGTTTGGCATCGGGAGAGAGGGTGACTTTTTCGGTTTCATTGTGCTGAAACAACGCTGTCACTGACTCATTTACAGCGTTACTATGACTAGGATTTGATATTAATAATAAAAAGGCACTTATTAGCGTTATAAAGTGTTTCAAAAGAAATCCTTTTTCAGTTTTGTTGTTATTTGGTCATATAGAGTGCCTAACTTCGGCGTATTTGTCGATAAATTGCGGCAGTTCAGAATAAAATTTCACATAAATTAGATAGTAGCTGTTCAAAAAAGGTATTTTTTGTGCGATATTTTTTATTCAAGAAAAAAATCAAGATATCTGCATAAAGTGTGTAATGGTGTTAAATGGAGTATACCAACACCGCTATCTATGATGTTGAAGCGATTACAGTTCAAGGAAAGTTATGAAAAGCGCGGTTAAAAACAGATTATTTAAGATAACATTGATACCCTTTTTAGGTTTAGTGGTATCAATTACGTTAAAACTTATGACAGGGCTAAGTTACACGACACCAATGCCGCAAACGTCGCTTACTTTTTATAGTAAATATGCAGCCATATGGTCATTATGTAGTATTTTTATTGGCATTTATTTGTACTCAAAATGCCATTCAATGAATCACTTAAAATTCAGTTTAGGCATGTTGTCTGTAATTACCGGAGCAAGTTTGCCTTGGATTTTTATTGGCATCTAAAGCACCATAACTTATACGTTTTTATTTAATACTTCACTCATTTGTTTGTATCGATGAAGTTTAGAACGGCTGTTGTAACTATCGCTTGATACTAATAATAAAAACTACTTACTAGCGTTATAAAGAGTTTCAAAAGAGAGCCTTTTCAGCTTCGTTGTGATTTCGTCATATAGTGTGCTTAGCTTCAGAGGTTTTCTCGATCAATTGCGGCTTTTTAAAGTTAGCGTTTACATAAATTAGATAATAGCTGTTCAAAAAATGGCATTTTTTATGCTATATTTTTTATTCAAGAAAAGAAGCAATATGTGTGTTGAGAGTTGTGTAAAGGTGTTAAATGGAGTATGCCAAAACTGTGATATATGTTGATGACGTTGAAGAAACGCTCGATTTTTATTACCAAGCGTTTTCGATCAGCGCATTTGATCTTGACGAAAACGGCCAGTATGGTGAATTAGCCATTAATAATGGACAGATCGCATTTGCCGCACACCCACTTGCACAGTCACACTTTAAACAAAACTATATTCGCAGCCAACCAAAGCAGCCAGCATTGGGTTTTGAGTTAATACTTCGCTGCGATGATGTTGAGTTAGCATACCAAAAAGCGGTTGCCGCAGGGGCGGAGCCGCTTGCCCAGCCCAATGTAAACGAATTGGGTGAGAAAGTCGCTTACGTGCGTTCTATAGAGGGCACGCTCATTGCGTTAACGCAATAAACTGTTTTCTATGTGTGCCCATGTTTGATCGCAATTAATAATCCGGCCGTGTCCTTTTCCTTCTATCGCGTGTAACCGAAACGCTGGATGAAGTTCAGCTTGTTGTTCACTTAAATGAAACGGAGCATATTTATCATCTTTATCATGTACCGCAGTAATTGGATATTGATGATTTGCGATATGTTGTTCCGGTAGCATAGAGTTGAATGTCATATTGTGTTCTGTTTCGACCTCAGACAATACCTGAAGAAATGCTTTTTTACTGATCCCCGTTGATAAAATTCGACTTTCAAACGAATCATAAAAACCAAATGTCGGTGCGATAAGTACATGCGGAAGATCTTTTGCCACATTGAGCGCGGCAACTGTGCCCATAGAGTGGCTAACAACCCCAATTATCTGTTGACTATATTGCTGAAGCACATGATGCAAGCCTTTGATAAAGAGCGGCAGATTAGCGAATCGACCGCCACTGTGCCCATGACCAAAGTGATCAAAGGCAAGTGCGCGGTAGCCGGCAGCTGCGATTTTTTCCATGAGTGGATAAAACTGTGCACTGCTGCCCGACCAACCATGTGTGAGTACAATCGTTTTTCCCTCACCAACACTGGTAATGTTTAACTTGCCATGGGCCGTGTTGAGCTGAGAAGTCTCAAAATGTGATGGCAGCTGCTCGCGTTTGCGCGATCTTACCGGTGTGAGCAAGAGCTTTTTAGTTTGCTTTTGTGCGAACTTAGGTGCAATGCGAATCAATGACGACGACACCGCTTTGACAAGGTAATAACTTAACGAACGTGACGATGCTTTATCTGTAAAATATATTTTGCTGCTCATTTTACAGCTCCTGTTTGTAACGTTGGATGAGAGACGCAAACGCGTGTTTAAAGCGAGAGTGTTTTTTATCTTCAAGACCGAGCCAAGGCATGCTTTGACTACCTAAATAGAGAGAATAAAGCTCAAACACAAACTGTTTGGCATCGGTTTGTGGTTTAAATTGGTTTGCTGCGATAACCTGTTCAACTAACGCGATTAAATAGTTTAACCATAGGGCGAGGTCGTTTTGAACTTTGTCATGAATCGCGCCTGGCTGGTCGTCAAACTCTACGGCGGCCGAGATAAAAATACAGGTTTTAGCTTGCTGCTCATACCAATTGAGCCAGTTATCGCACACTGCGAGTAGTTTGGTAAGTGGATCATCAATTGGGCGCACTGGATCGGTGACGATTTCTTTAAACACGATTTGCGCGTGGCTGAGTACGTCAAGTTGCAATTGTTCTTTGGAATTGAAGTGACCAAATAAGCCTGACTTTGACATACCAGTTGCAACGGCGAGCCCACCAATGGTTAAGTCATTTAAACTCGACTCTGTTGCCATTTGTAGTGCGGTCGCCAGTATTTGTTGTTTGGTTTGCTTTCCTTTTCCCATTTTTTTACTACCTTTGCTAAAAAAGAACGCTTGTTCTTTTTATAATAGCACGAACGTTCGTTTTGTAAATTGTGTTAGCCGAGTTTTATTGCACTGGACGATCTAAAGCGCGCGGCGGCTGTGTTATATGCTGTTGCAGGCGGTGTTGGATAAGAGTGAAAATCGAGTCGCCCCAAATAATGTGGGGCAACTGACAGGGTTGATTATTTAAAGCAGCTCTCTACGATAAGTTGTTTAATAATTGCTTGAGACGGTTTAATTTTCTCTAAATCTAAATACTCATCGGGTTGATGTGCTTGTTGAATCGAACCTGGTCCCATGACAAGTGTTTCGCACCCTAATTGTTGAATAAACGGCGCTTCGGTACAATAGTTTACTGGAATTGCGGTTTGTCCTGATAGGCGTTCGGCAAGTTGCACTAAGGCGCTGTCTTTGGTGCCGTGAAATGCTGGGATCGGATCATGTAGGTCAACCACTTGCACGGCATTGGGATATTCTTTGTTAATGGGTGATACCACAGATATAAGCATTGCTTCGAGTTCTTTAATGCTGATGCCAGGAATTGGGCGCATATCTAGATGGAGTTCACAGCAACCACAAATGCGGTTTGCGTTGTCACCGCCGTGAATATGGCCTAGGTTAAGTGTTGGGTACGGGATTGCGAATTCAGTTAATGAATATTTATTCTTTAATTCTTGCTTTAATATTAATAGTGCTGCAATCACTTTATGCATCACTTCAATGGCGTTAAGGCCTGCGTCTGGATCGGAGCTATGACCTGCTTTTCCGGTAATGCGAATGGCACTCGACATATGCCCTTTATGCATGTAGACGGGTGCCATATCAGTCGGTTCGCCAATCACGCAGCGCGCTGGCTTTAAATTATCGTGCTGGCATATTTGCTGTGCGCCGGCCATCGTGGTTTCTTCATCAGCCGTGGCCAGTAAAATCAGCGGTTGCTTAATGTTGACAAGCCCAAGCTCTTCATCTATTTCTTGAAGCGCATTTAATACAAAAGCAAAAAAACCTTTCATATCAATGCTACCTAAGCCATACAATTTATTATCTTGCTGAGTTAGTTTAAATGGATCGTACTGCCAGCGACTCTCATCAAATGGCACAGTGTCGGTGTGACCAGCTAACATCAGACCGCCTTCACCGGCACCTAATTTAGCCGCTAAATTGTACTTACCTTGGCTTGATGTTAATTCGGTAATCTCACAGGTAAACCCTAAATCGTTACACCACTCACTCAGTTGATTAATGACACCAACATTGCTCATATCAAGTTCTGGGACCGTCGCACTAATTGAAGGTGATGCGATAAGTGTTTCATACATTTCTATAAAGTGTGGCTGTGTCATGTGTCGCTCAAAATTTTTCAAAAATAATTATTCATAAATGTTGCATATAAATCTACTATGGTTTAATCTGCATATCAATTCATTTTTACGGCATAAATATTTAAGTGGTTACCATGTTAAAACAGCTTCGACGATAACAACCCAATCTTTCAAACACCATCTGTTTTGTATATCTCTTTTTTGGAAAAAATAAATGAATATCGTTATCGTAGGGGCAAGTGGCTATAGTGGTGCCGAACTTGCCAAATTAATTTCTAAACATCCGCAATTAAATTTAGCGGGTTTATATGTATCAGCAAATAGTCTTGATAAAGGCAAACCCCTTGCCGCGTTATATCCTGAACTAACAAGCATCGTTGACTTAACTTTACAGCCATTAACAGAATCTGCGTTTACAGATATTGAAAAAAACTGTGACGCTGTGTGCTTATGTACTGACCACCATGTCAGTGTTGACCTTGCGCCAAAATTTTTATCGCTCAATAAAAAGGTGTTTGACCTTTCTGGTGGCTTTCGCCTTGATTCAAACAGTGATTATGAAAAGTACTATGGGTTTAGTCATGCAAAACCCGAATTACTTGAAAGCGCAGTTTACGGGTTAGCTGAATGGAATAGTGAGCAGATAAAATCAGCGCATCTTGTGGCTGTGCCTGGTTGCTATCCAACTGCGGCACTCAACGCACTTAAGCCATTAAAACAAGCAAATCTCATTGATGATAGTCAAATTATTGTCAATGCGGTTTCAGGTGTCAGTGGTGCCGGTAGAAAAGCCAATGTTGCAACAAGCTTTTGCGAAGTCAGCTTAAAGCCATACGGCCTATTTAACCATCGCCATGGCCCAGAAATTGAAAAGCATTTAGGTCACAAGGTGTTGTTCACACCACATTTAGGTAATTTTTCACGCGGCATCTTAGAGACTATTTACGTAACGCTAAAAGCGGATGTCACAGCGCATGATATTGCCGCAGCTTATCAAGAACTTGCCGATGAGCCATTAGTTCGCTTATTGGCTGATCAAATCCCAACCATTAATGGTGTTGCGGGTACGCCATTTGTTGATATTGCATGGCAGCAGCAAGGTTCTCAACTTATTGTTATGTCGGCTATCGATAACTTGCAAAAAGGTGCGTCAGCACAGGCATTACAATGTATTAATTTAACCTTAGGTTTGCCGGCTCATACGTCGTTAGTTGGAGGTCAGCATGGCTAAGTGGGTGATTAAACTCGGCGGCGCTGTATTAAACAATATGGGTGCAGCAAAAGCGCTTATTAGTGTGTTTAATACACACCCTGAAGACGATTTTATTTTAGTACATGGTGGCGGTTCACTCGTTGATACTTGGTTAAAAGATGCCGGGTTTGTAAGCTCGAAACATCTTGGCCTGCGCATTAGTCCGCAAGAGCAGATGCCCTACATCGTCGGCGCATTGGCAGGTTGTGCGAACAAACAATTAATGGGCGCCGCAATTAATTGCGGGATTAAGCCTATTGGTATGAGCTTATATGAAGCGGGTATTCTCAGTGAGAAAAAGCTCAAAGCACTCGGGCAAGTGGGCACATGTGTCGCACATGATGCTAAGACACTTGAGGTATTGCTAGAAAGCGGGCACTTGCCGATTGTGAGCTCAATTGGCTTTGACGAAAACGGTAATTGGTACAATGTTAATGCCGATGAGGCCGCAGCAGCGATTGCACAATTGCTTAATGCAGAACTTATTTTTATGACTGATGTTGAAGCGGTACTGGATCATAAGTTAGCACCGCTTCATCAGTTAGATCAGCAACAAATTAAATCTTTGATAGACGAGGGAGTCATTAAGGGCGGTATGCAGGTGAAAGTAAACACCAGCTTACAAGCTGCTCTTCATTTACGACGAGGCGTGTATATCTCTAGTTGGCAAAAGCCAGAAAACTTAACTGCACTGCTCAATGGTGAGCATGTCGGAACCCAAATTACGCCTTAGGAAATAAAATGAAAAAGCAATTTTTAACTGGACTCGAATTCGATCAAGCCGCTAATTTAAAATTACTTAACTTAGCGCAACAAATTAAAGCAAATCCACTTGATTTTAGCACGGCTCTGCAAGGTCAATCGGTGGTTACACTATTTGAAAAACAAAGTTTAAGAACCCGTTTGTCATTTGATATTGGCATTAATAAATTGGGCGGTCATGCGGTTTATTTAGACCAGCAAAATGGGGCTATGGGGGCGCGTGAGTCAGTCAAAGATTTTGCACTCAATATCTCGACCTGGGCAGATGCTATTGTCGCACGGGTTAATGCGCATAGTACGTTAACAACCCTTGCTGAGTACTCTTCTGTTCCCGTTGTTAATAGTTTATGTGACTTATATCACCCATGTCAGGCGCTTGCCGATTTTTTGACACTGCAAGAAGTATACGGCGATGTTAGCCAACTTAAGCTCGCTTACTTAGGTGAAGGCAACAATGTGACGCATTCACTTATGTTACTTGCCGCGACACTCGGTACTGACTTTGTTGCTGTGTGTCCTAAAGGATCATCACCGGATGCTCAAATTGTTAAACAAGCTGAAACAATTGCGGCGCAAAATGGTGCTTCAGTACTTGTTAGTGACCGTATTGAAGCGGCTGTTGGTGCTAATGCACTTTATGCCGATACCTGGGTTTCGATGGGTGATAATACACCGCTAGAGCTTGTGAAAGAAAAATACATGCCGTATCAAATAAATCAACAACTTGTTGAAATGACAGGTGCATCGTGTGTTTTACATTGCCAGCCAGCACATCGTGAATTTGAAATTACCAGTGATGTGATGGATGGTCAAAAATCGAAAATTATTCAACAGGCAGAAAACCGCATGCACGCGCAAAATGCCTTATTAGTTAGTTTATTAAATCCAAATTTTGCGTAAGGAAATCTCTAAAATGAGTTCAATTAAAAAAGTCGTATTAGCTTATTCTGGCGGTTTAGATACATCGGCTATCGTGCCGTGGTTAAAAGAAAACTACAACTGTGAAGTCGTCGCGTTTGTTGCCGACGTAGGCCAAGGCGCTGAAGAATTAGAAGGCGTAGAAGAAAAAGCACTTGCTTCTGGCGCATCAGAATGTCATGTCGTTGATTTAAAAGAAGCGATGGTTTCTGAGTATATTTACCCAACACTTAAAACCGGTGCGATTTACGAAGGTACTTACCTATTAGGTACATCAATGGCGCGTCCAATTATTGCAAAAGCGCAGGTTGAAGTTGCTCGTAAAGTGGGTGCTGATGCGTTATCGCACGGCTGCACGGGTAAAGGTAATGACCAAGTTCGTTTTGAAAGCTGCTTTGCCGCTCTTGCACCAGATTTAAAAGTGATAGCGCCATGGCGTGAATGGGACCTATCAAGCCGTGAGTCTCTGCTTGATTATTTGGCCGAGCGCGATATTCCGTGTTCAGCGTCGGCGACCAAAATATATAGCCGTGATGCAAATGCATGGCATATCTCACATGAAGGCGGTGAGCTCGAAGATCCATGGTGCCAACCAAGCGACCAAGTTTGGACTTGGACTAATTCACCTGAGCAAGCGCCCGATCAACCTGAATATGTACAATTAACCGTTAAACATGGTGAAGTAACCGCTGTAAATGGCGAGTCACTTACGCCGTTTAATGTACTGACTAAACTCAATGATATTGCTGCACCACATGGTGTGGGTCGGGTTGATATTGTTGAAAATCGTCTTGTTGGAATGAAGTCCCGCGGTTGTTATGAAACACCGGGCGGTACTGTAATGATGGCGGCACTGCAAGCAATTGATGAGTTGGTACTTGATAAATCAAGTCGTAAATGGAAAGAAACTCTGGCGTCTGAATTCTCGCATTTAGTCTACGACGGTCGTTGGTTTACACCACTAAAAGACTCGATTCTTGCGGGCGCTGAAGCATTAACGCAAACAGCAAGCGGTGAAGTTGTATTAAAGCTCTATAAAGGTCAAGTTAGCGCAGTTCAAAAAAGCTCTGCACATAGTCTTTATAGTGAAGACTTCGCGACCTTTGGTGAAGATGATGTATATGACCAATCGCATGCTGAAGGCTTTATTCGCCTATTTAGTTTAAGTAGCAGAATTTCTGCAATGAACAACAAGTAACCTAGTTTACGGTTACTTAATAATACATAGTTTGGGTTGAGGAAAACACTATGGCACTTTGGGGCGGACGGTTCTCAAGCGGACCAGATCAAGCTTTTAAGCAATTTAATGATTCATTGCCTTTTGACTACCAACTGGCAGAGCACGATATTGTGGGCTCGATTGCATGGGCTGGCGCATTGCAGCAAGTAAATGTATTGAGCGAACAAGAGCATTTAACCATTGTTGATGGCTTACAGCAGATACTGCAAGAGGTCGAAGCCGATCCATTATCAATCGCATCAGCAGGTGATGAAGATATTCACTCTTACGTTGAATCTAAATTGATAGAAACAATTGGTGATCTTGGTAAAAAACTGCACACAGGTCGCAGTCGAAACGATCAAGTGGCGACTGACTTTAGATTGTGGAGCCGAAAAACAGCTGAGCAACTACTTAAAGCAATTGCAGCGCTTAAAAGTGCCTTAGTGACATTGGCCGAGCGCGAACTCGGTACTGTATTACCAGGTTATACTCATTTACAACGTGCACAACCTGTTTTGTTTAGTCATTGGTGTATGGCTTATTTTGAAATGTTAGAGCGCGATGAAAAAAGACTACAAGGTGCACTTGAGCGCATTAATGTTTGCCCATTGGGCTCGGGCGCACTAGCAGGCACTGCCTATGCCATTGATCGGCAAAAACTTGCCACCGATTTAGGTTTTAGTCATGCCACTAAAAATAGCCTTGATGCGGTGTCGGATCGTGATTTTGTTGTTGAGTTATTGAGTTGTGCCTCGATTTCAATGATGCACCTGTCTCGCCTAGCGGAAGATATGATTTTCTATAATTCGGGCGAAGCAGGGTTTTTAGAGTTAGCCGATAGTGTGACATCTGGTTCATCTTTGATGCCGCAGAAAAAAAATCCTGATGCGCTTGAGCTCATTCGTGGTAAAACAGGGCGTGTATTTGGTGCTTTTAGCGCCATGATGATGACCTTGAAAGCGCTGCCGCTGGCATACAATAAAGATATGCAAGAAGATAAAGAAGGTTTGTTTGATGCAATGCCAACTTGGCTTGCCTGTATTCATATGGCACAGGCTTGCATTGAAGGCGTTAAAGTAAATGCTGAAAAAACCAAGCAAGCGGCTCAAGGTGGACATGCAAATGCGACTGAGCTTGCCGATTATCTTGTTGCTAAAGGCATCCCGTTTCGAGAAGGCCATCATATTGTTGGTGAGCTGGTTCAGTTGGCGATATCACAAGGTCAAAACCTTGAGCAGTTATCATTGAGTGACTTTAAGTCAGTTTGTGATGTCATTGACGATGATGTTTATCCTGTGCTTGAACTTCAAGCTTGTTTAGATGCTCGTAAAGCGCTTGGTGGCACAAGTCAGAAACAGGTGCAATTTGCAATTAATCAAGCCAAGCAAGCACAGCGTATTATTGTACGTGACGCGACGCTCGATGATGTGGATGCGATTGCGGGTCTAATTCAATATTGGGCACGAGAAGGCGAAAATTTGCCGCGTGCAAAAAGTGATATGGTGCACTCGATTAATGAGTTTGCTGTTACGGAAGTTGATGGCAAGGTCTGTGGCTGTGCGTCGCTCTACATCTATGATACAGGGCTTGCTGAAATTCGCTCATTAGGCGTATGCCCTAATAGTGAGGCAAAAGGCCAAGGCCGTGCTCTGGTCAATCATTTGCTTGAAAAGGGCAAAAAGTTGGCGCTGGGACGCATTATTGTATTAACTCGTGTGCCAGGTTTTTTTGCCAAACTCGGTTTTGCTGATAGTCATAAATCGCAGCTACCTGAAAAGGTCATGAAAGACTGTGAACTCTGCTTAAGAAAAGATAATTGCGATGAAGTGGCAATGGATTTTGTCATTGATTCGGCATATCAACAAGAGATTCCCTGTAAAGTAGTGGCGTAGTTAATTCGCTTAAGTTCATTACTCCTATAGTCAAGCCCGCTATGTTAAATAGCGGGCTTTTTTGTTTATAAAAACAAAATAATCCTTATAAAACAGTTAGATAATTCTGGTTCTTTTTTCGTATTTTTCACGCGTTTAGCACTATTTTGGCGATCTTGGATCGCAAATTGCTGAGTTAGTAGCATCAATTTTGGTGTTGTCAATTTTTCGACATGAAAAATTACAAAGAATTGAAATTCACTTTAGACCGAGCAAGGTTGCTCATAAAAACAACAGGGATTTCTAAAGCAGAGTTTAATTTTAATTTAATAAAGGAATAACCATGAAAACGAATGTAAACGTCTCTAGCTACAAAAAACAATTCATTAAATTATCAGCAGTTGCAGGTGCTCTTTTCTCTCTTAGTGCGGTTGCATCGCCTATTTCGAGCACGCCAGATTTACAACTAACTTCTTCTAAAACAGAAACATCGCAATATAACTCGCAATTTGCTACAGTAATGCCGCACAACACAGTCAGCGAATTGAATCGCGGTGGCGGTGTGATTAAAACGATTGCTATACGTCGCGGCGGCGGTGTAATTAAAACGGTTGATAAAACGGCGCAATTACAACGTGGTGGTGGCGTAATTAAGACTATCGACCTGCAACGTGGCGGTGGTGTGATCAAAACGATTGATCAAGTTGC
>CANLRB010000027.1 GCA_947493455.1 uncultured Pseudoalteromonas sp.
GCTTAGCTCAGTTGGTAGAGCAACTGACTTGTAATCAGTAGGTCGCCAGTTCGACTCCGGCAGCAGGCACCATTTATATACTCGCATAGTTCGATTTCGGTAGAGCTTTGTGGGAATTGTATTGAAAATCCTCGTTTGATTTTTAATATTTGAAACCGAATTTTTGCCCAGATAGCTCAGTCGGTAGAGCAGAGGATTGAAAATCCTCGTGTCGGTGGTTCGATTCCGCCTCTGGGCACCACTTCTTTTTTAAGACTTTAGTGTGCCTGCTTAGCTCAGTTGGTAGAGCAACTGACTTGTAATCAGTAGGTCGCCAGTTCGACTCCGGCAGCAGGCACCATTTTTCTTTTTTCAAAAAATCCATTATTTCTTAACTAGCGTTATTTTTTTCGTTAAGTCACCTTGTAATCAGTAACTAAGCCGATTCATCAGTTCGACTCCGGCAGCAGGCACCATTTTTCTTTTTACAAAACTTCTGTTACTTCTCCATATCTTAACTTTTAAGTTAAAGTCATCTTGTAATCAGTAACCAAGCCGATTCATCAGTCCGACTTTTTTGACTGTATACGCATTTGGGGTCAGAGTTAAAATAGGTGATTCGTGACTCTGACCCCGTAAAAGCTTTCATTTTACTTAGCTATTGTGGCAGGGGTTATACCGTCTTTTGTATTAAAATGATCTCCGACTGCGCCTACAACGAATGTTTTTCTGTTTCCACCTAATAGCGCTCTAAGGTCATATAAAGCGTTAATGCCTGTGCAGTGTGCTCCAATCATTTTTGTAACGCCAAACCCTTTAAGTTTCGATGCAGTCCAGGCTAGTTGAGTTGAATCTGCATTTAATAAGTGAAACCCTCCGATTGCAGTGTCTATTGGGGCATCGTGAATGTCATCGATGATATGTTGCATTGTATTAACGATACCCGCATGACCGCAGCCAGATATTAATATAAATCCATTTTCTGAGTGGATGGCTAAAGATAAATCTTCCGAAACAATGTCTTCGACTACACCATCATGGGAGTGCACTTTGCCACGGGTATTGTAGTTTTTTTCATGTGTTTTACGGGTAACATTGCCAGTTAACCAAACACCCGGAAATATCTCTGATGCGTTTTCATACTCGATAAACTCAACCCCATCCAGTTGTAGCTTGTTTTTCATTTCAAGCATGCTATTTTCACGACCACTTCGCTTTGCAAATATTCCTTTACCAACATGAACTTTGGACATAGCCTTTGGGTTTTTTGACTTTAAGCTATTTCTTAAATTAAGTAAGCCGCCTGTGTGATCGCCATGATTATGGCTTCAGATGACGTGTTCAACTGTTGATAAATCGATATTTAGCGCTTTTGCATTATTTAATACCGTGTCCGGACGGTTTCCTGTATCAAATAGTATTTTTTGACCATCTACAGTTATGAGTGCCGAATAACCCCACTCGCCAATTCCACGATTAGCAAGCATAGTCGATAGGGTTGTGACATGTGCTTCAACAACCTTGTTAGGTGATTGAGTTAATGTTTCACTCTCAGATGCGAAGCTTAACCCTATAAGCAACAGACTAAGGAGCGGTAATCCTTTGGCTGAAGTTTTCATGATACTTATTCTATTTATTTTATAAAAGTAGGTTTAAGGTAACTTCCTTAGCTTACTATGTTTAGTGTATTTTTCGATAGTTTATGCCCCGTCAACTAAATAATAAGATTCGTGAGCTCCTCAATAAAACATCAAGTTACATTTAAAAGTAACGAAAATAGCTGTAAACGCTACTAACTTATTTGACAGATTATTTTGTGTTCAAAATGCCAAAACGTGTTTGAAATAGTTTTGCATTTAATATAAAGAATAGGAGTTATCAATTGAATAGGATTATTTTAACGGCAATCGCTCTGTTTACACTCAGTTTTGTGGCGTCAGCTACACCTTTAGTGTCTAAACATGATGTAAGCGTGATCGTGGACGACAATATAAGCACACTTAAAGTGAATGTCAGATCTATTTTAAACCAAGTTCCCTATAACGAACTTAAGTTTGTGCTCAATAACTCGGCTAAAGATCTAGTAATTAAAAATAAAGGGAACAGTGTTAGTTTTAAATTTAACCGCGAAGTTCAACCGAACATCTACTACGATGGTGGTTTATTATCCGTATCGAGTCATGATTTATTAAGCGGTGATATTTTGGAGTTTGAATATAAACTCGATATTCGCTCGGCTAATTACTGGACACCCGAAAACTTATCTCAAGCCCTTACTAGCAAAAACGGTTTCGAAATAGGCAATTATAGTGCATGGTTACCAACTCAGTTGTCTAATGCCGATTTCGATTTTGATATTAAGGTCCACGTTCCTAAGGGTTATAAAGTACTTGGTAACGGCGATATTTTCCAGAAGGATGAACAAAATTGGCAGGTAAAATCGACCAGAAAACAATTTGATGTGCCACTCATTGTTAGCGATCGTTTAGCTACAATCGAGTTTGATATTGGGGCGAGTAAATTAGCAATAAGCCACTTCGGTAAATCGGAAAAAGAATTGGATCAGATTGCAAATGATATAAAGGTAACGCTTTCCTTATTTAACGAAAATTTTGGCCCCTCGACATTGTCAGACACTATCCGTTTTGCATTTGTGCCAAGAAACAACAAAGCGTCATATTCTCGCAAGGGTTTTGTAGCTATTAATACCTCAGGGTCGAAGGTCAGTAAATTCTCTACTATCGCTCATGAAATTGGGCACTTTTGGTGGAGTGGGGCAGAAAGTTCACAATGGGAAGACTGGCTAAATGAAAGCTTTGCTGAATATAGTGCGTTAATGGCTATTAAACATAAGTTTGGTGACGAGGTTTATCGAAAACGATTGAAGTCGTTTGAAAAGGTTTCTAAAGGCTCTCCAGCAATTTGGCAGATTGATAGGAGTAGTGATTTGGCGACCATTGCTTTGTATCGCAAAGGTCCGCTTATTCTTCAACGCGCAAATAAAAAATTTGGTCAAAAAAAGTTTGATGAGCTACTTAAAACGTTAATGAATTTAGAGAATAAAAATACGGCTAGTTTAATATCTAAGCTCAAGCTATTTATGTCAAACAAAGAGCTTAGCTGGTTTGAAAATCAGTTAAAAAGCTTTCAATAAGCACAGTAACAGTCGGGTACCGATATGTTTGTAGCCGACTGGTTCACACCCATTACCTGTAACTTTCATTCACTTTGAACAATTACTTTTATCCAAAAAAAAATAGCACTTTGTTCCTGATTTAATTTAAATTGAATACACCGTGCTATTGGCTTAAACCAATCGTTAAAAAGCAATTTGATCTCATTTGATGTGCCAGCCGTATCTGTAATACTTATAGTGCTACGCACTAATTCGAAACTCAATGCGCTGGACATATAAAAGTAGCTTTGTCAGCGAGCAGTCGAAATGTAAGTCTATGTAAAGAGTCTTGAGACATTTATTAGACGCGGGTTAGACTAATATTAGAAAAATTTATGTTATAACAGGATTAATGGGCATGTATTTAAAACCCATTGCCACAGCGATTGTGGCTTTGTCTTTGCTTGGCTGTATGTCTACGCCGACAATTGACCAAGACTATCGTGATAAAGTTGAGTCACCAGCTCAATGGCAATCTCAAACAGAAATAAAACCCGTGCAAGATAACTGGTTAGCCCAGCTCGACGACGAACAGGTCCTATCACTGGTCAATCTTGCGCTTAGTAATAACTATCAACTACGCCAGCAAAAACAAGATATCGAAATCGCGAAACAACAACTGATCGTTGCGGGCAGTAATTTATGGCCATCATTGGATCTTTCTTTAGATTCGTCGCGTCGTAAGAATGGCACGACCGAAGTTATTGCAAATAGTCATGGCTTAACCGCCAATATTCGATATGAGCTCGATCTATGGGGTAAGTTATCTGATAACGAACGACAAGCAAATCTCGATTTATTGGCAAAAAAAGCGAGTTATGAGCAAGCAAAACAAAACTTAGTAGCACAAGTTGTGACAACTTGGTTTGCAGTGATAGAGGCGAATAAGCAGCTATCCCTTCGCAACGAGCGTTTAGTGATTGCAGGGCAAAACCTCGAAATTATTGAAGCCGGTTATCGACAAGGCTTAAATAACGCACTTGATGTTTATTTAACACGTAATGAACACAACAGTGAAAAAGCACGTGTAGCACAACAGCAGACCACTCAAATTCAGCAGATCCGTAAACTGGAACGGCTTGTTGGTGAGTATCCCGCAGGTTTACTGTCAGTAACCGCTGACTTACCTTTATTAACCACCTCTATCCCGCTTGGCTTACCGTCAGAATTAATCAGCAGAAAACCATCGCTCGTAGCAAGTTGGTATCAATTGCTCGCATCCGATGCAGGCCTTGCCTATGCGCATAAGCAGCGCTTCCCAAGTTTATCGCTGTCGGGTTCTCTTGGTACTTCAAGCGATGACCTTGGTGACTTATTATCTGCCAACACACTAGGATGGTCATTAATTAGTTCGTTAAGTGCACCGATATTTAATGCCGGTCGTCTTAGCGCTAATGAAGAAAAAGCTAAATTACAATTGGCAAAACAAGAGCTGGTTTATTTAGACACATTACAACAGGCGTTTGAAGTGGTTGAAAACAGTGTGACCGCAGAGGTGAGTCTTCAAAGTCGTTATAACAATACGTTGACCGCAGCTGAAAATGCTAAGCTCGCCGAAACCTTATCATTCGAGCAATATCAAAAAGGCCTTATTAGCTATACCACAGTGTTAGATGCGCAAAAACGATCGTTCGATGCGCAAAGTAGCCTAATAACAATTAAAAACCAGCTTATTGCAAATCGTATAAACTTACACTTAGCGTTAGGTGGTGATTTTGCGCCATCTCAGTCTCGGGACAGTATCAATGACTAGATTAAAAAAACTCCTCATTCCTATTGCTATTATTACGGCAACTATCGTGATTATGATGGCAATTTTTAGTAACCCGCCATCAAATAAACGCTTTAAGGGTAAGCCTCAAGCGCAAATGACAGTCGATGCACTCACGCTTACTGAACAGGACTTTTCGCTTGATATCCAAAGTTATGGTGTCGTTAGACCGCGTACGCAGAGTATGTTAGTGGCGCAGGTTTCTGGTCAGGTAAGCTTTATTAGTGAAAACTTTCGCGACGGTGGTTTTTTCGAAGAGGGTGAATTGCTGTTAAGCATAGATGATCGTGATTACCAAGCTGAAGTGAAAATCGCTGAGGCGTCATTACTTAGCGCAAAGCAAAACTTACTTGAAGAACAGGCGCGAAGCAAACAAGCACTCGCTGATTGGAATCGACTAGGTAGTGGTGACGCACCGTCACCGTTAGTGTTGCGTGAACCGCAATTAGCTGCGCAACAAGCAAGTGTATTATCGGCACAGGCAAAGCTTGAAAAAGCGCAAATAGCACTGGAACGTACAAAACTTATCGCGCCATTTGCAGGAAGAGTACTCAACAAAAATGTCGACTTAGGTCAAGTTGTCTCAAATAATAGTCAGCTTGCTTCAATTTACGCGACAGATTATGTTGAGATCAGACTACCTATAAATAATAAAGACTTACCTTTCATTAATCTTCCTGAAACGTATCGTTCTGGAGAGCAAGTTTTTGGCGCCGGAGATGTTGAACTAAGCTCAGATCTTGTTGGCGAGCAGCGCTGGCAAGGGCACTTAGTAAGAACCGAAGGCGCGATTGATGATGGTTCACAACAATTGTATGTGATTGCTCAAATCAATGACCCTTATAATTTAGATAGAAATATCGGATTACCAATTAAAATTGGTCAATATGTAACTGCACGTATAAAAGGAAAAATCCAAAGTGGTGCACTGGTTATTCCAAATAATGCCATTTACCAAGGCAGTTATGTGTACACACTAACCGATGACAACTTGTTAATAAGAAAAGATGTTACCTTGGCTTGGCAAAACGATACACAAGCTATCGTTAAATCGGGCTTAGAATCAGGTATGCGTTTGGTGACAACCTCGCTTGGTCAAGTCAGTTCAGGTACAAAGGTGGCGGTTTTAGGTGAGGCACCTAAGTCAAAAAAACGTGGCAAAATCTCGCCAGAGCAACGAGAAAAGCTACAAAAAATAGCAGATAAACGAGGTATCTCTGTTGAACAATTGGTTGCCGAGCGCAAGCAAAAAAGAGTGGAGTCTGAATTATGATAGCGTGGTTCACACGGAATCATGTAGCAGCAAATTTGCTCATGATTTCAATTTTACTCGGTGGTCTATTTACGATGACCACGCAAATTCCACTCGAAGTATTCCCTTCGTTTGAAAGTGATCGCATCACAGTAAATATGTCGCTGCGTGGTGCAACGCCCGAAGATGTTGAAAAAGGGGTATCGATCCGCATTGAAGAAGCCGTACAAGATTTAGAAGGCATTGAAAGAATTACCAGTCGTTCTTCTGAAGGCTCTGCCTCAGTCGTTATTACTGTAGATTCTGGCTATGACGCACGCGATATGCTGGCCGATATAAAAAGTCGGGTTGATGCGATTAATACCTTCCCTGGTGATGCAGAAAAACCAGTTACATCACTTGCACAGCGCAAACGTGATGTTATTACTGTGACGGTTGCCGGCGACTATGGTGAAAAAGAAACACGCGAATTTGCCGAAAAAGTTCGCGATGACTTACTTAAAATTCAAGGTGTCACTCAAGTCGAGCTCGATGGTGTTCGCAACTACGAAATCGCAATTGAAATTAGCCAAGATAAACTTCGCCAATATAACTTATCAATCGATCAAGTTTCTAAAGCAATTAGTAATTCAAGCACCGATGTCTCGGCGGGGAACTTAAAAAGCTCCGGTGGCGATATTTTACTGCGTTCAAAAGGTCAGGCGTATCGTAAAGATGAATTTGCACGCATCGAGGTTAAAACCAATGTTGATGGCTCAGTTGTAAGGCTAAGTGATATTGCCAATATTTATGATGCCTTTGAAGAAACGCCAGTACGTACACGCTTTAACGGCAAAAAAGCGGCATTCATTGAGGTGTATCGCATTGGTGATCAAAGTGCCATTGACGTTGCTGATAAAGTTAAAAACTACATTGAACAACAGCAATCATCTTTACCAGTGGGGTATGAACTCAGTTACTGGGATGATGATTCGGTGATTGTTAAAAACCGTATTGCTACTCTAACGTCCAATGCATTGCAAGGTGGTATTTTAGTGCTTGCATTACTTACCTTGTTCTTGCGACCGGCCATTGCTTTTTGGGTCTTTATCGGTATTCCAGTCTCATTTATGGGCGCATTTTTAGCGATGCCATTGTTTGGTATCACACTCAACATTATGAGCTTGTTTGGCTTTATTTTGGTGCTCGGTATCGTCGTTGATGATGCGATTGTGACCGGTGAAAATATATATACCCATTTAAATAGTGCAGAGTCGGGTGAAGAAGCGGCAATTCGCGGTACGCAAGAAGTTGCAACCCCAGTTACATTTGGTATTTTAACAACCGTTGCGGCATTTTTACCATTAGCCTTTATTGATGGCATGCGCGGCGCCTTGTTTGCGCAAATACCTGTGGTCGTTATCCCTGTACTGCTAATGTCATTAGTTGAGTCTAAGTTTGTACTCCCAGCACACTTAAAGTACTTAAAACTACGTAAAGAAAAAAACAAAGTTAGTAAATTGAGCCAGTTCCAACAACGCTTTGCGGATGGTTTTGAACGGGCTATTTTGAAGTACTATCAGCCGTTATTGCGTATTGCTATAAATCACAAGGCGGCAACACTATCGTTGTTTGTAGGTGTCTTTTTTATCATTTTAGCTTTGATTATGAGTGGTTGGACTAAGTTTATCTTTTTCCCACGTATCCCAAGTGAAACTGTAAGGGCGAACATTACCTTGCCAGCGGGCACTCCATTTGAAGTTACGGCACGCCAAATTGATAAAATGTCAGACAAAGCACGCTTACTGCAAGAAAAGTACGTTGATCCAGATTCAGGTGAAAGTGTTATTTTAAATATTTTGGCGACCACAGGGGGCCGAGGCGGCGTAACGAATCAAGGTGGTGTACGTTTTGAAATTGCACCGCCTGAAGAGCGCACAGTTGATGTTACATCACGCCAACTTGTTGCCGAGTGGCGTAAACTAATAGGGCCTATTCCTGGTGCTGAATCGGTCACATTTAGGGCTGAGATTGGCCGTTCAAGTGATCCGATTGATATTCAATTAACCGGTAATTCACTGGAAACGCTTAAAGAGATCGCTCAAAAGGTGAAAGATCGTTTAGCTGAATATCCGACCGTGTTTGATATTGCAGATAGCTTGTCAGATGGCAAAGAAGAATTGCAAATTGAGCTGACAGAGCAGGGCAGTTCGTTAGGGTTAACGCGTATCGACGTATCACGCCAAATCCGTAGTGCCTTTTTTGGTGCTCAAGTTCAGCGTATTCAGCGAGGTCGTGACGATGTGCGCGTAATGGTGAGACTTCCTTTAATTGAACGTAGCTCACTTGCAACCCTAGATAAGCTGCTGATCAACACGCCAAGTGGCAATGCTGTACCGCTTAGTCACGTTGCCATATTAACGCCAGGGCAAAGCCCGTCAACGATCCGTCGTATTGACCGTTATCGTACGGTGAATGTAACTGCTGATATTGAAAAGTCGAATACCAATATGACGGTGTTACAAGGTGAATTAGCGGAGTTCTTGGATCAGCTTGTATTGCAATATCCAGGAGTTAGCCATTCACTTGAAGGCGAAGCCAAAGAGCAGCGAGAATCATTTGGATCACTTGCTTGGGCATTGTTATTTGTCTTCTTTGTTATTTATGGATTACTGGCTATTCCGTTTAAGTCTTATATTCAGCCATTAATTGTAATGAGTGTGATCCCATTTGGCATGATAGGCGCGGTGATAGGTCATTGGATTATGGGCATGGAATTGACCATAATGAGCTTACTTGGCATGCTTGCCTTGATTGGCGTGGTTGTGAATGACTCGTTAGTGCTTGTTGATTTTATCAACAAGAAAAAGAAAGAAGGGCTTGAGGTGATGACGGCAGTACTGACCGCAGGTGCCGCACGATTTAGACCGGTCATGTTAACAAGTATCACAACATTTTGTGGCTTAATGCCGCTCTTATTTGAGCAGCAAACGCAGGCTCAATTCCTTATCCCTATGGCGGTATCGCTGGGCTTTGGTATTATTTTTGCCACGTTTATAACGCTGATACTAGTGCCAGTTAACTACTTAATTGTAGAGCGGTTACTTGGCTTATTTGGTACAAATGAGGCATCAGGTGAAGTTGCGCAAGCATAACCTTTAAAATAAGTTAATAAAAAGCCCAGTTGTTATAACAACAGCTGGGTTTTTTTATGGTGTTATAAATGTACCGTTAGTTTGTCGGCCACACTTGAGTGCCATCAACCGGTAAACTATTTTGAATTAAAGTACTGCAATAGCCATTACCCGAGCTTGTGTAAAAACGCTCACTCAGTAAAGAGTAACCTTTCGACTTTACTTGTGCTTTGGCTTTGTCACCAACGGTAAAGCCATACATAGTAAACCAATCAGTGAGGTCGAGAGCGGTAATTTCACTGAGTGAAATATAGAGCCACTCGTTGCGGGTTAAGCTACTTAAATCAGTGCGAGTATAGGTATCAAAGCCAAGCCCTACTTTTTTAGCATCCCAACTTTCGTCGCTATTATCTGCACGATAAAACTCACGCTCCCAAATGTGTAGTCGCGGATAAATAAACCAGCCATTGTTCAGTTTATTCTCGGCTTGTGCCGCCATCATTAATTGAATGTAAATGGCATGGTGCTCAGACCAACTCTTAGTTAAGTTGTTTTGCATATACGTTACAGGATCTGCATCAAGCTTACTTTGTTGCAAGGTATTAAAAATGTCTTGAAACGGTAGGCTTTGGCAACTAGCTGGTTCACCCGTTTCATCTTCATAGACAGATTTACTGAAATAGGAATAAAAATTGGTGTTCGAGTGGCCGCCGTAACCTTCAAAACGCATACTGCTGCGTTCTATACCATGACCTAATTCATGTAAGTCACCGTGGCCTGTTGGATGAAAATTCCATCCAGCATCGTATGGGTTACCACTACAACCCCAACCACAGGTTGGTTGATCCGCATTCATGTGTTTTACGATATCTATGGTATCGACTTCAAGGCCACGATCTGTAACAAAGTCATGGATCTCAGGTTCAATATCAATACCCGGCCCTTTAAAGCCCGCTAATACATGCACTAAGTTGTGAGTATAACGCGATGTTGCATTAGCAAAATCAGATGCGGTTGGCCAAATGCTACCACTTAATGATGCTTGCAGTTTTGTGTGTTTTGAATGGACTTCAAAACCAGCTGTTGCGATTTCTGCCCAATCGTAATCACCAGCTTGCATTTTTTGTGCAAACGACTCATCGTCGGCAGGGCTTCGCCAATGAGCGTGTTGACCTACATTGGAGAAGGTAAAATTCACATCTACATCTTTTTTATCAAACGCAATTTGCACCGGTCCACCATAACTTGAGGTTAATGTAACAGACTCACCTGGTAACACCGTAATGCGCTGCGACTGCAATAAGTATGGGCGATTATATCTATGGTCGTTAAAGATATGGGTCGCACCTGTACGCAGTGTATTAATAAATACCTGGGTTGTTACATCGGCGTTATCATTGCGTGTAATTGTAAAACTTCGACCTGGCAAAGCGTATACACCTGTTGAGCGAAAGTAAGATTTAGAAACCATCGGTACTTGTACGTTTGTCGGCGTAACATGACTAAAGTCAGAACGACTAAAGTTCCCCATATCGGGCTGTATTGGGTTTACCGAACGTACATTGTAGACCGCATAGTCTGCAAATAATGATTTAAAAAATGTCACCGTATTGGTGGCGATTTTATCCATCGGATATGTAACTGATTGGCGATAGTGGTCGGCCAGTAATATGATTAGTTTATTTAGGCGATAGTCATTGCTATTAAAAATATTCTGTTTTTGACTATCAAATTCGTTGAACATGGCTTTTATTGCATTTGCACCATCGAAAAACTCACTTTGTGTATTTGACTCGGTTGGGCAACTACGTGTTGAGCAGCCGGTTAAATCAACGTTAAACGATTGCTGTTTAAAGTTGGTAAGCAGTGTTTTAATTGATAGCATTGACGTAGGTAGTGTGTCGTTTACAGTTTCAGGGTTAAAACCAGATAAATACAATTTCCACCAGTAGTTATCGTGTTTGTGCGTTACTTTAAACACATTGAGTAATTCACGACCATGCTCGCCAATACCACCATCGAGCTGAATGTATACAACTGGGATATCCTGCCCTAAGGCGTTTTTAACGCTTTGAATAACTGCGGCTTTATCGTCACCGTCACGGGTCATACGCGAGATAATAATTACATCCGTTTGGTTTGTAATACAACTTGCTAATAAGCTGCCGTCGCAGTCACCGGCATTATTGTAAGATACATTAGTATAATTAGTATCGAGCCAGTTACGCGTTAAGCTGCGATCTTTAAACCAGTAACTTTCATCAAGCTGGGTTAGAACAACATTAAAAGACGTTTTGGCTTTGGTGTTTGTTTGCGTTAGCCAATCAAAAGTATTCACCATAAATTGATTCATTTGCTCATTGATACCATTCCTAAATGGGTTGGCACCGTACACCATGTAACGGCCGGAATCTGGTTTTTCACTGCCAGCGATGGCGATTGGTAATACGCGATCAGGGCCGCCACTTTGGTTTGAGTTGGTGGTGTAGAGTACAACATCATTAAATGGATATTGACCAGCGAAAAGCGCCGCATCGTGTGTTGGTTGCCAATCAATTGCAGTTAGTTTTTCCGCAGGTGTGTCCCATTTAAAGAGTTGGCGTTTAACCTCATTGAATCGCGCTTTATGACTGTCGATTTCTTCAAGTGCCGCATCGAGAATTCGCTCGTTACCTGGTACAACAAGTGCGTTGCCAGTTTCAATCGCTATTTGAACCCAACTTTTCTCTATGATGAGAGTGAGAGTTTGAGCATTGATGTCATATCCATCATCTAATTCAAAATTGAGACTGAGTTGAGATAGAGTATCATCTGTCGGTGTACCCGATAACTCGTTGGTTGCGCTATTAAATGAAAGCCAGTTTGGCAAGTTTAATGCACGAATTGAAACAACGTCATTGTCAGGATCATTCACTTGAATACTTAATGATAAAGGTTCGTCAATACGCGCTTCTCCATGGGTTGTGATAAGCGTTGGCAAGTTGTTTGATTTGATTACTTGTATGTCAAAAAACAGTGAACTTTTTAATTCACCATCACTAACCGTTATTGCTATGTTCGAGTATAAACCAACGTGAGCATTTGTTGGCGTACCACTTAATTCTCCAGTGTTGATATTAAAACTTGCCCATATCGGTTTGCTGGTAATTGTGAACGATAAAGTATCACCCTCGTTATCATTAACGTCTGGTATAAATTGATATGAACTACCTGCTACTGCATCACCGGGTGTGCCGGAAATAGTCGGTGTGGTATTCGGTGGCGCTACCACTTTGATTGATACAGTTAACGCGGCACTTGCGATGCCATCCGTCACAGTGATCACAATATTGCTATGGCTGCCGATATACTCATTTTGCGGTGTGCCGCTAATTGCGCCAGTGCTTGTATTAAAGCTTGCCCAGTTCGGCAGGTTAGTGACTGTGAACGACAATGTATCACCGTCGTCATCCTGCGCGCTGGGTGTAAATTGGTAGGCATTGCCAACTGTTGCATCAGCGGGCGTACCCGAAATAGTCGGCGGGGTATTAGGCGGCGCTACCACATTAATGGAGATGGTTAACGCGGCACTTGCACCGCCGTCAGTTACGGTAATTATAATATTGCTGTAGCTGCCGATATGCTCATTTTGCGGTGTGCCGCTAATTGCGCCAGTGCTTGTATTAAAGCTTGCCCAGTTCGGCAGATTAGTGACCGTGAACGACAAGGTATCACCGTCGTCATCCTGCGCGCTGGGTGTAAATTGGTAGGCATTGCCAACTGTTGCATCAGCGGGTGTGCCGGAAATAGTCGGCGGGGTATTAGGTGGTGCAACCACATTAATGGAGATGGTTAACGCGGTACTTGCACTGCCGTCCGTCACTGTAATTATAATATTGCTGTAGCTGCCGATATGCTCATTTTGTGGTATGCCGCTAATTGCGCCAGTACCCGTATTAAAGCTTGCCCAGGTTGGCAGATTAGTGACCGTGAACGACAATGTCTCACCGTCGTCATCCTGTGCGCTGGGCGTAAATTGGTAGGCAACGCCAACAGTTGCATCACTTGGGGTGCCGAAAATAGTCGGCGGGGTATTAGGCGGCGCTACTACATTAATGGAGATGGTTAATGCAGCACTTGCACCGCCGTCCGTCACCGTAATTATAATATTGCTGTAGCTGCCGATATGCTCGTTTTGCGGTGTGCCGCTAATTGCGCCTGTGCTTGTATTAAAGCTTGCCCAGTTCGGCAGATTAGTGACCGTGAACGACAAGGTATCACTGTCGTTATCCTGTGCGCTGGGTGTAAATTGGTAGGCAACGCCAACAGTTGCATCACCGGGTGTGCCGGAAATAGTCGGCGCGGTATTAGGCGGCGCTACTACATTAATGGAGATGGTTAGTGCGGCAGTTGCGCTGCCGTCCGTCACCGTAATTATAATATTGCTGTAGCTGCCGATATGCTCGTTTTGCGGTGTGCCGCTAATTGCGCCCGTGGCCGTATTAAAGCTTGCCCAGGTTGGCAAGTTAGTGACCGTAAACGACAAGGTATCACCGTCGTCATCCTGCGCGCTGGGTGTAAATTGGTAGGCAACGCCAACAGTTGCATCACCGGGTGTGCCGGAAATAGTCGGCGCGGTATTAGGCGGCGCTACTACATTAATGGAGATGGTTAATGCAGCACTTGCACCGCCGTCCGTCACCGTAATTACAATATTACTGTAGCTGCCGATATGCTCGTTTTGCGGTGTGCCGCTAATTGCGCCCGTGGCCGTATTAAAGCTTGCCCAGTTCGGCAAGTTAGTGACCGTAAACGACAAGGTATCACCGTCGTCATCCTGTGCGCTTGGCGTAAATTGGTAGGCTACGCCAACAGTTGCATCACTTGGGGTGCCGGAAATAGTCGGCGCGGTATTAGGCGGCGCTACTACATTAATGGAGATGGTTAGTGCGGCAGTTGCGCTGCCGTCCGTCACCGTAATTATAATATTGCTATAGTTGCCGATGTGCTCATTTTGCGGTGTGCCGCTAATTGCGCCCGTACTTGTATTAAAGCTTGCCCAGGTTGGCAAGTTAGTGACCGTGAACGACAAGGTATCACTGTCGTTATCCTGCGCGTTTGGCGTAAATTGGTAGGCACTGCCAACAGTTGCATCACCGGGTGTGCCGGAAATAGTCGGTGCGGTATTAGGGGCATCAATTACCGTAATTGAAAAGGTGAGCGAACTGTTTAACTGTCCGTCGCTTACCGTGAGCGTTATGTTATTGTATGTGCCGATGTCTTCTAATTCAGGTGTACCACTAAAAATGAGCATTGCTTCATCAAATTGGAGCCACTGCGGTAAATTACTGTGTGTGAATGTTAGTTCATCGTTTTCGTCGTCTTCGGCGCTCACCATAAATTGATAGGCTTGCCCGACTATTGCATCCTCTGCATTGCCTGTTAAGCGTGGGGCTGTGTTATTCGGTAATTCCGCTGTAACTTCAATTTTAAATAACGCGTTAACGCTAAATTGGCCATCTGATACAACGATTTTTATGTTGTCATATACGCCGGTATCGTCGTTGGTGGGGGTGCCACTTACTTGCCCTGTTTCAACATTAAACGTTAACCAGTCTGGCGCATTGTGAATCGCGAGCGTTAGCGGATCATTTTCTGGATCACTAATACTCGGCGCATAAGAAAACGCAGTGTTCGCTGTTATGCTGTGATCTTGAACCGTCACTGACGGAGGCGTGTTAACAATGTCACGTTGTTTTACCGTGATATCAAAGGTGAGCCTTGCGGTATTGATACCATCACTTACAGTGATAATAATGTTGTTATAGCTACCTATATGTTCAGCTTGTGGCGTTCCTGACAGCGATCCGTTTTCGTAATTAAAACTGAGCCAGTTTGGTAAATTTGTGACGCTGAAACTGAGATCATCTTGCTCGGGATCGTACACACTCGGTTCAAAATAAAATGCTTGATCAATAACTGCATCGGAAACTTGCCCAGCAATAGTGGGGGCGAGGTTATCTGATTGGGCAGCCACAACTTGCAAAGCGATAAGGTATTGGCTTGAGTGTTTACCGTCGGATACAACAAAAGTGATTGAATAATTGCCGATATCATTAGCGGTTGGCGTTCCTGTGACAACATTATTGTTTATTGTTAGCCAGCTAGGCAGGTTTTTTGCTGAAAGGCTTACCGGATCATTTTCTTTGTCGTATAAAGTTGGCTCGAAGCTAAATGGCTCGTTAACCATTGCAGTGCTCGGAATACCACTTAAAGTTGGTGGAGAGTTAAATTGTGTGACCCCGGTACTTGAGTTTCCGCTGTCACCTGAACCGCCACAAGCACTGAGCAAGATAGATGCAAGGACGATTATTAAATAGTTTATTATTTTCATTATAGAGGGTGGTAGTCATAAAAAATAGCCGCGTAATGTAGCACGCTAAATAACGCAAAGGTATCAACCAAACTATTGAAAAATAATATTAATTTATTATGAAATAACTTCCATTTATAACTAGAATGAATACTCTAATTAGGGACAGGGCGCGATAAAGTGACGTGGATTGAGGTGATAGTAGGGCTCGAAATAATGTTATGTGGTAATTTATTTGCGTCGGAAAATGATAACGTGACTAGTTATAACTGGGAAGGTAAAACCTTTATATTTCAGGAGGTAGGTGTTCCCCGGATGTGCGGTTTCGAGTATCAGCCCTTGAACCCTATGGCTCAAGGCGGAAATCAACAACTTACCGTAGGCTTCTCGGTACATGCCAAGCATGCTCAAAAGCAAGTGTGCAAACTTCCTTAAAAAAAGTTTATCGGCTCAGGGACGTAACCCGTACACCAACACTCTAGGGAACAGTTCTTATTATATGAGAAAATTGACAGATCACTAGCATTAAATGGCGTTTCATTGTTTAAGTGCACCTTAATTAAACAAGCTGGTGGCTATTTATACTAATAGGTGTTTGAGTTAGTTAGATATTTATCAAAAATAAAAATTTTAGCTCTGGTGTACCTCATTACAACTTATTTTATGGCGAAGAATTAGGTTGAATGTTAGCATTAAGTTTATAGTTAATTACCGTTGAAGCCATCCATGAGCGAGCTGCCAAATTACCAACAAGCCCAACTAAAGCTTGAAGAAAATGAACTGTTTATTGCACCGAGTGAAGTACATGGTGTGATTACAGGATTACTAGCCTGTGGTCTAGAGATTGAAGATAAAGAGTTTTTAACGATCTTGAGTGATGTATTTAATGATGGCATTGCTTTTAGTGGTGATTTAAAAAAACTATTGGTTGCGTATTACAAAGATATAAGTGCTGATTTAAGCGATAAAGAGCTTCAATTTAGTTTGTTTTTACCTGACAGTGATGAATCATTAACTGATATTGCTAATGCACTTGTGGCATGGGTATCAGGTTTTTTACTAGGCTTTGGCTTAAAACAGAAAGATTACGGTAAATTGTCGGATGATGTAAAAGAAGTCATTCATGATTTTACTGAAATTAACCAGCTTGATACACATTTTGATGAAACTGAACAAGATAAACAGGCACTGCATGAAATTATCGAGTATGTACGGATCTCAGTTCATTTGTGTTTTGCCGAGCTCGGTAAAGTAAATACGCAAGCAACCACTAATACGACCCTGCACTAAAATTAAGTTAGATAACTATGAAAATATCTGAATTTATTTCACGCCGTACGCGTTTACTTTCGGCTATGACGTCGAACTCAGTTGCAATTATTCCTGCAGCAAAAGAACTTACGCGAAGCCGCGACACCGAATTTGCCTTTCGTCAAGACAGTGACTTTTTCTATCTCACCGGATTCTTGGAGCCCGACGCAGTGTTAGTCCTTACTCCTGGCAAAGACGTTGAAACTACCTTATTTTGTCGACCGAAAGATAAAATGGCCGAAATTTGGTGTGGTCGTCGCTTTGGTGTTGAGCGCGCTAAAGAAGAGTTTGGTTTTGACCAAACCTTGTCACTTGATGAATTAGATGATCAGTTATTGCAGCTGGTCAATGGTAATGACACGCTTTATTACGGGCAGGGTACTTACACAGAATTTGACGATCAAGTATGGCAATTATTGTCAGACTTGCGTGGTGGTCCTAAAAAAGGGTGGCAGGCGCCACAAACAATCATTGATGTGCGTTCGCTCGTGCATGAAATGCGTTTATTTAAGTCCGAAGCTGAGCTTGAGATTATGGCGAAGGCGGGCGAGATAAGTGCACAAGGACATATTCGAGCAATGCAATTTGCCAAACCTGGTGCCACTGAGTACCAACTAGAGGCTGAAATCCACCATCATTATGCGATGAATGGCGCGCGGCATCCGGCTTACGGTACTATTGTTGGCGGTGGCGATAACGCCAATATTTTACACTATACCGAAAACAGTGACGTATTATGTGATGGCGATTTGGTTTTAATTGACTCTGGTTGTGAACTACAAGGTTATGCCGCTGATATTACGCGTACTTTTCCAGTTAATGGCAAGTTTTCAAAAAGCCAAGCGGCACTCTATGATTTAGTGCTTGAAGCCCAATTAGCGGCGCTTGAAATGATTAAGCCGGGTAATACTCTAAAACAAGCAGCAGAAGTCACGATTAAAGTACTCACGCAAGGCTTAATTGACTTAGGTATTTTAAGTGGTGATTTGACTCAGCTCATAGAAGACGAAGCATACAAAGCTTACTATATGCATGGCTTAGGTCATTGGCTTGGCCTTGATGTGCATGACGTTGGCGATTATAAGCAAGATGAAAAAGATCGCCCGTTTGCGCCTGGTATGGTGTTAACAGTAGAGCCCGGTTTATATATTGCCAACGATAGCAATGCGCCAGAGCAGTATCGCGGCATTGGTATTCGCATTGAAGATGATGTCGTGGTCACCGCAACGGGATACACCAATTTAACCCTAGGTGTGCCAAAAACCATTGCTGAAATTGAAGCACTTATGGCGAAGTAATTAACAATAGAAGCATGAATAACAGCAACGTAAGAGCAAAGTAATGTTTGATGTAATCATTGTCGGTGGCGGTCTGGTAGGGTCATGTACCGCGCTCAGTATTAAAAAAGCTAACTCACAATTACGAATTGCCGTTATTGAAGCCTTTGCGGCAAATGATGACGCGCAACCTAGCTTTGACGATCGCAGTATTGCCGTTGCTGAGCAGTCGGCCAATTACTTAAAACAATATGACTTGTTAGATACAAATGCTGAGTACTGTGTTGCGATTGACCATGTTGCGGTATCTGATAAAGGCCATTTTGGTAAAACGTACATTGATAAAGCTGAATATAATGTTGACGCCTTAGGGTATGTTGTTGAAGTACGCCCTTGGGGACGCTTTTTGCATCGCCAACTCGAACAGATGTCGGTGTCACTATTTTGCCCTAATAACGTAACAGCGCTTACACAGACGAGTGACAATGTAACTATTGAACTCAATACAGGCGAGCTTATTCAAGCTCGCTTAATCATTGCCGCTGACGGTGCACACTCAAAAACGCTCGAAAAACTGAAAATCGAAACGATTACTCAGGCCTATCAACAAGGGGCGATTATTGCCAATGTTGAAGTAGCTGACGGACATAGCAATTGTGCGTTTGAGCGCTTTACAAAACACGGTCCAATGGCCATGTTACCAATGAGTAAAAATCGCTATTCTTTGGTGTGGTGCGTTGAACCCGATTCAGTCGAGTCATTGATGAGTTGCTCTGAAAACGAATTCTTAAGCCAATTACAACAAGAGTTTGGTTATCGTGCTGGTCACTTTACTAAAGTAGGCATGCGCGCCAACTACCCACTTGTTGTTGGTAAGCCGGAACGCCTTATTCATCATAGAGTGGCGATTCTAGGTAATGCGGCGCACATTGTTCACCCAATTGCAGGGCAAGGGTTTAATTTAGGCTTGCGCGATATTATTAGTTTGACCCAACTTATCAGCAACGCCGCTAAGGCCGGACAAGATATTGGTGATATTATGTTGCTCAATCAGTATCAGGTTGAGCGAAATCAAGATATTAAAACTGTATTATGGTTAACTGATGCGCTAGTTAGAAGCTTTTCAAATGAAAGCCGTGTTATTGCGTTTGCTCGTAGTCTGACACTTAGCATGATGAACGGATGCTCTGTGTTAAAAGCGCCTTTAGCAAAACGCCTTATGGGCTATGTGGAGTAATTTTGAAACAATCTCAAGTTTGTATTGTAGGTGGTGGCTGTATAGGCTTAACTTTAGCATTGGGTCTTGCAAAGCAAGGTTCATCAGTAGTTTTGCTGGACGCGGGAGAGGCGGTCACAGAGCTTGATCCAGAATTTGGTTTACGCGTCAGTGCGCTTAGTAATGCAAGTCAGGAATTATTTGAGCAGTTAGATGTGTGGCAACATATCATGGCGCTGCGAGCTGCACCCTATACGAAAATGGCGGTACGCGACGAAAAAAATATTGGCAATATCCACTTTGATGCGCATGAACTGGATCTTACTGCACTTGGCCATATTGTTGAGAATGATGTGATACGCCAAGCGCTGATAAACGAGTGCAAACAATTTGATAACCTTGAACTAATGTTTAACACGCGCTATCAAGCGATTCATCAAACTGAAACTGATGTACTGATCACCCTTGAGAATGGCATGCCCATAATGGCCAAACTGTTAGTTGCTTGTGATGGTGCCAACTCCGCCATTCGTGAGCAATTTAAAATGCCGCTGACGTTTTGGGATTATGATCATCATGCACTTGTTGCCACTATAAAAACAGATTTGCCACATGAGAGCGTGGCAAGGCAAATCTTTTTAAATGATGGACCATTGGCATTTTTACCCTTGCCGGAACCGAATACACACTCCATTGTGTGGTCTACCTCACCGAGTAAAGCAAATGATTTATGCCAAATGCCACAAACTGAATTTAACAAAGCGCTTGCCGCGGCATTTGATATGCAATATGGCTTATGCGAGGTCGTCAGCGACAGAGTCGCATTCCCGCTAAAAATGCGCTACAGCCGTAAATGGCTCGAAAACCGGGTTATTTTAATGGGCGATGCCGCACATACGATTCATCCACTCGCCGGACTTGGTATGAATTTAGGGTTAAAAGATGTCGCTAAATTACTCGTGTTGTTAGAGCAAGAGCCGAGTGATGAATTTGCTCCGCGCCGATTATTACGCGAATACGAAATGGCCCGTAAAGCGGACGCACAAACCCATATTGCAATGATGCAAGGTCTTAAAGAGTTATTTGAAGGAACTAACCCAATTAAGCAACTTGTACGTGGTATTGGGCTAAACCTCGTTGATAATCTAGGCCCACTTAAAAACCTATTCGCTGAAAAAGCGATTAAAGGTTAGGACTTAGGCTGTTGCTCGCACTACTGCGTGCAGTAAATTAAATATTGAGATAGATAAAAGGCCTCAGTGAGGCCTTTTATATTTTGCTGGGTTTTAGATTTTTCGGCGCATCATAACGAGCGCGATTAAACCGAGTAAATAAGATAGGCTACTTGAACCACTCTTTTTCGCTTTTACAGGCTCAGGAGAAGGCGGTTTCTCCGCTACTGTTACTGCAAAGTCGCCTGACTTGGTTAATCCAAACTTGTCAGTGGCAATAACATTAAATGCATAGCTACCAGAACTTAAAGTACCGGTAACATTACTACCATCAAGTGATAAACCCGATGGCAGGTCTGTTACTGCAAATGACAGTTCGTCAAACTCCGAATCAGTAAAATACGATGCAAGTGCAATATTTAATGTCTCGCCTTCTTGTGTTTGTATATTTGCATTACCGAGGAACTCAGGTGCCGAATTTACCGTAAATGTTACTTGGCTGCTTGCAGTAAGTGCGTATTGATTTGTTGCAGTAATATCGATTGTATACATGGCGGTTGGCAACGAACCAATTAATTTATTGCTTTCAATCGCAAGTCCAACTGGTAAGTTGCCACTTGTGAAAGACAATGTTTCCCAATCTCTCACAGCAAAGAACTGCGTTAAATCAAGTTCAATCTGCTCGCCATCTGCAAAGTTGCTTACGCCAGTATCAATGGATTCAGGTGAGCGCATAAGTCGTATGTTGAGTGGGTGTTTTAAAGACAAACCGTCACTATCTGTTGCGGTAATATTCACTGTGGTTTCGTGTTCGGAAATCGTACCTTTTAAAATATTATTTTCTATTATGATACCCGCTGGCAGGTAGTCACTGCTGAAAACCATTGTGTCTTGGTTAGGATCAATAAAGTAATTATTTAAGTCAACTTCAAATGTTTCGCCTTCAGTATATTCGATGACGTCATTCGAGAGCGCTTTAGGCTTTAATTGATACTTAGCCAAATTGACGTCGTTGTGGCTATGTCCTGCATTAACATCTAGTGGTGAATGTACAAGGTAACCATTATTGATGCCTTGTATTAGTTTACCGTTGGCAAAACTGACAATCTCTTGTTGATTATCATTGACTAAATGTACAACTAGCTCAGGATAACTAAAACCTGTACTGAGCGTCAGTAAATTTGCCGTGCTGTTATAATTCATTTGGAAACTGGGAATCGTTTCATTTTGAATATACTCAGACAAATCAATTGAGCGCGACGTCAGGTTAAGTTTGTTCTCTTGCTCCGTGACGAATAAGAAATTTCCGGTACCTGAGTTGTTCAATACGACTACGCTATTGTCTTGACTAGAAGCCGTCGGACCATATATGGCTTCGTCCAATTGTAGGGTATCAATCAGCTCAAATTGCTCATTGTTGACTTTTAGCAAATGAATCTGATTGCCCTCAGAAACAACATAGTTATCGCCAAGCGGCTGTATGCCTCGCAAATTTAACGCGCTGATTTCATTTGGCAATGAAACTGGTAGCGCAAGGCCAATGCATTGATCATCTTTATTGATATGGTACTGCAAAGCTGAGTTGTTATCTTGAATGATTAAAGCTTGTGTCGCTGACTGATTCACAACTGCTTGCACTGGCAGTGAACTACCAAATGATTCTGACTGACATAGGATTTTAAATTGATTATTTTTAACATCAGCAACTTTAATGAAAGTGCTATTAAAGTCTTCATCATGTTCAAAATAAATTAATAAATTTGAGCGAATAGATGCAAGCTTGAAATCGCCGATAGACTTTGGCGTATCAACAAAGCTAAGTTCGGAATTAGTTGCTTGTAAACGTTGGTGATGATTCGGTTGAAACAAATTATTGCCATTGTCTTCGCTAAAATCTAATAAAAATTGATTGTCTTCAATCGCGACAATATTCCTGAGATCGTAGTTACTCATTTCTGATTCATATATATGAGGGCCAGAATAATAGCTGAGTTTACCAATTTGGTTAGGGCCTGAATCTGAATTTTCGCGGTAGTTAAATTGCTGCTTGATAATGAGCTGGCCATCATCAGACATAAGTAAAGGACTTATAACACCACCGTTAATCTTATATCCTGGTTGACCGCTCGTTAGTTCTGAATCTGCAAGGCCTTGATATTCATAATCTAATGTACCCGTTAGGCTTTCGTTGGTTTTTTTGAACAGGTGTGCACCATGTCCGATCGCACTAATTCCGATATAAGATAGATCATTTGACACAGTCATGGTTTCTTTAATATCTAGACGGCCATGCTGCAGTCTATTTTTCCAGTAGCTAGAACCCTGGATTAATTGGAATCGTTCAGAGAGCGTTACGTTGTCATCTGTTTGGTTAAAAATGATGACTTCGCCTTTACCAATGTCGTAGGCAAACACTTTATTATGCTTAACCGTGATTTCACCAATAACGGTATCATCTTGATTTGTTCTTGCTGATCCGCTCAAATGAGACAGCGTTGCTGAACTTCCGTTAAACGTTAATTTTGAAATGGCTGGATTATCAGTTGGAAAACAATAGCCTACACCATACGAAATTTCTTTTCCGCTACAATGGTCAGCGTTATTACCAAGCAAAACATGACCACTATCATCGATTGCAATCGTCAGCGGCTTGTAATTGGACTCGTAGTCTTCGCTATAAAAACGAGAGACAAGCGATATTGTGTTGTCGGCTTCGATATTGAGTTTGCGAACAGCACCATCGGCCAATAAAAGGGCAATTTGAGAACCTTTAATATCGATATCTCGAATATGATACGTAGTTAAGTGTGTATCTATATCTGCAATGTTTGTTTCATTAAGTAATGTAATTACGGGTGTTGTTGCAAGTTCAGAAAGTGAGAGCGTGACGATTTTTGTATCATAAAACGCAACAATTGAACCATCATCCGTCACGCGTATTTTTTTTAAATTTGCTGATTCTGAATTTGATAATAAGTCGAGTGGACTAAACTCTTTTTTTAATGAGATAGATGATTCATCTGTGACGAAAAGGCTAATTTTAAGGTCACCAGCAACCAAAAAATGGCGATTGTCGCCGACGAGTTGGTAGTCATTAATAACAGAAAGTGGGCTGGCGATTGATATTTGGTCGACAGGCTGAAGCTGAGCCTGGGCCGAAAATGCTGCACATAGTGATAGTGCGTACAAGGTCGTTTTCATTTTAAATGTATCCATACTTTATTCATTTAGCGTACTTAATGTACTCAATATTCTAAATTATCACAATGAGTTATATTAATTATTAGGAGTGGTTAAAGAGCCCGTTGCGATAGATTAGTGATTCGCTTCGTGTTATTTACGTAAGCATTATATTGGTGTTATAACAGTACAACTAAACTAACAATTTTTGATCATTTCATAAGGAATATGATGAGATATACAATATTTATATGGGTTATTCTGTTAAGCGCGTGCTCATCAGGCAGTAATAAAGACGATACACTACCTGTAATTGAAAAAGATCCCCCACCAGGCGACCTAGTTGTTAACTTATCAATTCCTAATAATCAGAATCTTGAAGAATACAAAGTTGCAATAGTTGGAAATAGTCACACCAGTGGGCTTGGCAATCGCGTGAGCGATTTAATTACACAATCAATGCCAAATAAAAAAATTAGCTTTGTGCATTTAAGCTCGGGTTTTTTAGTTGAAACCGTTGCTGATGCGTCTGCGCAATCGGAGTTTAAAAACGGTGGATTTACTCATATTGTTTTACAAGGTTTGCGCTATTCGCAATCACGCTCAATAACCTATCCAACTTCATATGCCGAAACCTGGATACAGCGAGCGAAAACACTCGGGGTGACACCAATTTTATTTCCTGAACACCCGCAGCGAGGTGACTTGACCGAAGCGCGCTATGTTCATAGCTTGCATATGAATGTGATTAATAATCAAAAAGCATGCATTGCGCCAGTCGGGTTAGTGTGGGACAAAGCATTGCAGCTAGTGCCAAGTTTAACGTACCACGCGCCTGATGGTAATCATGCGGCAGAGGTTGGCCAATATTTAACAAGCTTGGTGTTTGTTGAAGCGATCACTGGGCAACGGGTTGATTCGCTTTCTTTGCCACAAACACAAATAGTGTCGCCTGATATTCAACTATTATTTGCACAAATTACATCACAAGTTATTTACGATAACCCAGCCTGCCAGTTTGACTCATAAGTCTATATGGCGCGGTATAAAACCGCGCCTATAACGTTATTTTAATCGCAGTGCGATAAACTCGGCGAGTTTGGTGACCGCCTGTTGAGATTCTTCAACTTGTTTAATTAAACTAATCCCAACACTGCCGAGCTCAGGTAGCATTGCTGATGACTTGGCGTATGCAAGCTCCATAGGCACTGTTTGTTTTGCTAGCACGGTAATGCCAAGCCCTTCTTTTAATGCGGCGGTGATACCTGCTAAGTCGGCATTGGTGTATACAACGCGCCATTTTAGTCCTGCGGCTTCAAGCGCAGCAATAGCGCGGCGGCGATAAATACAGCCTTCAGGGGCGGCAACTAAATTGATTACATCGCCTTTTACTTTGCTTATCTCGCCAACCCACACGAGTTCGTCGTCCATAAATACGGGGTATTTAGATTGATCGGCCTGTTCAATGAGACTCAATACTAAATCAAATTGATCGCGGTTATCGCTGTGCAGCAACTGCTTACTAAGCTCTGATTTTACTTCAAGTGATACATCGGGGTAGAGCGATACAAAATCACCTATGATGGCGGGTAATATAGTGGCGGCAAATTCACTTGGAATACCTAGGCGCACTTTACCTGTGAGTACTTCGGAGCTAAATGTTTGCAAAATGCTGTCGTTTACCTTGAGCATTTCTTTTGCTAGTGGCAGCAGTATTTCGCCATGTTGGTTAAGTACCTGGCGCTGCCCTTGTTTTTTAAATAGTTTGTTGCCGAGCAGCTCTTCTAAGCGTTTTATTTGTAAACTCACTGCAGGTTGAGATAAACCAAGCAGTTCGCCAGCTTTGGCAAATCCGCCTACTTCAACCACAGTGATAAGCGTGCGTAAGCTATCAGTTGGGATGTTTTTCATATTACAAATTAAAATTTATTAAGCATAATGTATAAACATTATTTATCAATTTATAAAAAAATACAATTTGATTGTTGCCCGTAGGACTCACATAATTTTGATGACTGACGCTAAACACTGGAGACAGGGTATGACAATTAATGTACCGAGCTTATTTGGTAGCCATAAGAATGCATTTGCAGGTGACGATAGCTTTGCTTTGATGAACGACCGCGCGATTATTGATATTGCCGGCAGTGCTGCCTTGCCATTTTTACAGTCGTTAATTTCAAGCGATGTAGGCCATTTAACCGTGCCGGGTATGGGCTTGCGTTGCAGCGCCGTGGTAAACGGACAAGAAATTGCGTTTGAACTTTATTATTTTAGCGAGTTGGCGTTTCGTATTTTTATTGATAACGATATTGCACCATTGTTGCTTGAAACACTTAATGAAGCCGAAGATTCGCTTGATATTGACGTGATCACCCGCAGTGATTTAAATATATTAGCCATTCGCGGTGATAACGCCTTTAAAACCTTGTTAGCTGAGTTTTCGTTGACGCCGGGCATTATTTTAACGGGTGAAGCACAGCGTTATGCGCGCCAAAGCGGAAATGTGTTTTTAACCGCAACACATTTAAAAAGCCATAAAGGTTATGAGCTAGTGGCAAAAGCCGATGAGTTGGCCAAGTGGCAAAGCCGATTTATTGAACTAGGCTTTGCCAAACAAGCTGAATTAGCAGCTTAAGCAATAAGTTAGGTCAATTTTAAAACGACTAAATTGGCCGTTATTTTACATTTGTATTTGTAATTAAGTTAATAAATAAAAATTATTGAAATAAATTAATTACATAATGAAAAAAACTAATAACTTTTGCGCGTGCGAAAGCCGTTTGCTTTAGGTATAATCGCCGCCCATGTTATTCCCCCTCATTAAATTGAGGCCACGCCCCAATAATGGGTTTATTTAAAAGTGAAGGAATATTATGACTTCTAAAACTGTTTTACACGCCAAACACCTTGAATCAGGTGCAAAAATGGTCGATTTCCACGGCTGGGAAATGCCTATCAACTACGGCTCGCAAATTGAAGAGCACCACGCTGTGCGTCAAGATGCAGGTATGTTTGATGTTTCTCACATGACGATTGTTGATATTAAAGGCGATGAAGCAAAGCCTTTCTTACGTAAGCTTGTTGCTAACGATGTAGAAAAACTTCAAGTTGCAGGTAAAGCGCTATACACCGGTATGCTTAATGCTGAAGGCGGTGTTATCGACGATTTGATTATTTATTTCTTCACTGAAACTGAATACCGTTTAGTTGTTAACTCAGCTACACGTGAAAAAGATTTAGCACACATTGCAACGGTTGCTGCTGACTTTAAAGTTGAAGTTACAGAGCGCCCAGAAATTGCGATGATTGCAGTGCAAGGCCCGAACGCAAAAGAAAAAACAGCACAAGTACTTGATGCAGATCAACAAGCTGCTGTTGAAGGCATGAAACCTTTCTTTGGTGTACAAGCAGGCGATTTATTTATTGCAACGACAGGCTATACTGGCGAAGACGGTTATGAAATTGCAGTACATAACGACGGCGCAGTTGAGTTATGGCAAAAATTACTTGATGCAGGTGTGGCACCAGCTGGTTTAGGCGCACGTGATACGCTACGTCTAGAAGCGGGTATGAACCTATACGGCCAAGATATGGATGAAACCGTATCACCACTTGCTGCAAACATGGCTTGGACGATTAGCTGGGAACCAGAAGATCGTGACTTTATTGGCCGTGACGTAGTTGCAAAGCAGCGCGCTGAAAAGAGCACTGACAAATTAGTAGGCCTAGTGCTTGAAGCAAAAGGCGTATTACGTGCTGGCAGTAAAGTTGTTGTTGAAGGCGGCGAAGGTGTTATTACATCGGGTACTTTTTCACCAACACTTGGCCACAGTGTGGCACTTGCACGTGTACCGCGCAGTACAGGCGACAGCGCACAAGTTGAAATGCGTAAAAAGCTGGTTGACGTTAAAGTTGTTAAGCCATGTTTTGTACGCAATGGTAAATCAGTTATCTAATATGAATTGGGGTTTCTCTAGGCCCCTGATACCCATTGCGTTATAACTATTAAACGTCTAAATTGTTTAATGAATAAACACACTGGGTATTTAATTAAATAGACCGAAGGATTAATAATAATGAGCAATATCCCTAGCGAATTAAAATATGCATCATCTCACGAGTGGGTTCGCGATGAAGGCGACGGTACTTTTACTGTAGGTATCACTGAGCACGCGCAAGAGCTTCTTGGTGACATGGTATTCGTTGACTTACCTGATGTTGAAGATGAAGTAGACGCAGGTGAAGATTGTGCGGTTGCTGAGTCAGTTAAAGCGGCTTCAGACATTTATGCACCAATCGGCGGCGAAGTCGTTGCGATTAATGAAGACCTAGAAGACGCTCCAGAGAACGTTAACTCTGACCCATACGGCGACGGCTGGTTGTTCCGTATTAAAGCGTCAGACGCGTCTGAGCTTGATAACCTGCTTGACGCTGAAGGTTACCAAAATTCAATCGACGAAGACTAATCGATTGAATTAAAAAGGAAAGCCCCTAAAGGGGCTTTTCTGCTTTTTATAGACTATAAATATTTAGATTATTAATTTTTATATTTATATTATTAATGTAGTTATTGATGATTGATTAAGTTAATTTAAGTATGTATTCAACTGTTTGGTCTTTGCTTACGTATAATTAGGCTAAGTACACACAGTTGAATGCAGCCTTAAACTGAAGCACACAGTTTAAATGGCTTAATCATATTGATTTATTCCATAGGAAGTTAGACACATGTCAAACGCTAAAACCCTTGAGCAACTTGAACAAAAGCAAGATTTCATTCGCCGCCATATTGGCCCGGATGCCGCACAAACTTCAGCTATGTTAGCGGATCTTGGTGTTGCAAGTGTTGAAGAGCTAATGAACGAAACCGTGCCTGCGAGTATTCGTTTAGAGCAAGGCCTAACCATTGGTGAAAGCCGCACTGAAGTAGAAACACTTAGCTACTTAAAATCAGTTGCCGCTAAAAACAAAGTTTTTAAATCGTACATTGGTCAAGGTTACCACCCAACTCACACGCCAAACGTAATTTTACGTAACGTGTTAGAGAACCCAGGTTGGTACACAGCGTATACTCCATATCAGCCTGAAATTGCACAAGGTCGTTTAGAGTCGCTACTTAACTTCCAAACGCTTTCTATGGACTTAACAGGTTTAGACCTAGCGTCAGCGTCATTACTTGACGAAGCAACGGCTGCAGCAGAAGCAATGGCCCTTGCAAAGCGCGTATCTAAAGCGAAAAAAGCAACTATCTTCTTTATTGCTGAAGATGTTCACGCGCAAACAATTGACGTTGTTGCAACACGTGCAGAACAATTTGGTTTTGAGGTCGTTGTTGGCCCTGCGGCTGACGCTGCTAACCACGACATATTTGGTGCACTTTTCCAATACCCAAGCACAACCGGTGAAGTTGTTGACGTACAAGGCCTAATTGCTGACGTACAAAGCAAAAAAGCAATCGCGTGTGTTGCTGCTGACATCATGTCACTCGTATTACTTAAAGCACCGGGCAAGCTTGGCGCTGACGTAGTACTTGGCTCGGCACAGCGTTTTGGTGTACCTATGGGTTACGGTGGTCCACACGCTGCATTTTTTGCAACTCGCGACAAGTACAAGCGTTCACTACCTGGTCGTATTATTGGTGTATCAAAAGACCGCTTAGGTAACGACGCACTGCGTATGGCAATGCAAACACGTGAGCAGCACATTCGCCGTGAAAAAGCGAACTCAAACATTTGTACTGCACAGGTATTACTTGCAAATATGGCAGCGTTTTATGCGGTTTACCACGGCGCTGAAGGCCTGCGTACAATTGCATCACGCATCAACCGTTTAACAAGCATTTTAGCAACCGGCTTAAAAGAGCAGGGCGTAGCACTTAAGCACGACACATGGTTTGATACGATTACAGTAACAAGCAACAAAGATGACGTAGTAGCACGTGCGCTTGCAAGCGAAGTAAACTTTGCAACAAATCACAACGGTGAGTTTTCAATTTCAGTAAACGAAACTACAACGCGTGAAGATATTGCTGAGCTGTTTGACATTATTTTAGGTGAAGGCCACGGCCTTGACGTTGCGGCACTTGATGCACAAGTGACGGCAAACGACGTAACTGGTATTCCAGCAAGCCTAGTGCGTAACGATGAGTTTTTAACGCATCCGAACTTTAATAGCTACCACAGCGAAACAGAAATGTTACGCTACATCAAGCGCCTAGAAAATAAAGACTTAGCGCTTAACCATTCAATGATTTCGCTTGGCTCATGTACCATGAAGCTGAACGCAACCGCTGAGATGATCCCAGTGACTTGGCCTGAATTTGCGAATATGCACCCATTCTGCCCGCTAGACCAAGCTGAAGGTTACCAAATCATGATTGGTGAGCTACACGACTGGCTAGTTAACATTACGGGTTACGATGCAGTATCAATGCAGCCTAACTCAGGTGCACAAGGTGAATATGCAGGTCTGATTGCAATTCGTAAGTACCATGAGTCACGTGGCGAAGGTCACCGTAATGTATGTTTGATCCCAAGCTCTGCACACGGTACTAACCCAGCGTCAGCGCAAATGGCAAGCATGAAAGTTGTTGTTGTTGAGTGTGACAAAAACGGTAACGTTGATGTTGCTGACTTAAAAGCAAAAGCTGAAGACGTAAGCGAAAACCTTTCTTGTATCATGATCACATACCCGTCAACGCACGGTGTATTTGAAGATACAATTAAAGAAATTTGTGAGGTAGTTCACTCGCACGGCGGCCAAGTTTACATGGACGGCGCAAACATGAACGCGCAGGTTGGTGTAACAAGCCCAGGTTCAATTGGTTCTGACGTATCGCACTTGAACTTGCACAAAACGTTCTGTATTCCACACGGTGGTGGCGGCCCAGGTGTTGGTCCAATTGGTGTTAAATCACACCTTGCGCCATTTATGCCTAACCACAGCGTAATTAACGTACCTGGTACAAACGAAGGTAACGGCGCGGTATCTGCAGCACCTTATGGCTCAGCAGCTATCTTACCAATTTCGTGGGCTTACATTACGATGATGGGCAGCGAAGGCCTGAAACAAGCGACTGAAATGGCGATTGTGAGTGCAAACTATCTAACTGAAAAGCTAAGCGCGCACTACCCAATTTTATACCGTGGTCAAAACAACCGCGTAGCGCATGAGTGTATTGTTGACTTACGTCCACTAAAAGAGAGCTCAGGTATCTCTGAAATGGATATCGCAAAACGCTTAATGGACTATGGTTTCCACGCACCAACTATGTCGTTCCCAGTTGCGGGTACGCTTATGATTGAGCCAACTGAATCAGAAAGCAAGGTTGAGATTGACCGCTTTATTGAAGCGATGGTATCAATCCGCCAAGAAGTGGCAAAAGTTGAATCAGGCGAATGGTCGCTTGAGAACAACCCTCTGGTATTTGCACCGCATACACAAGCTGACGTACTTGGTAGCGAGTGGGAGCGTGCCTACGAGCGCTTTGACGCTGCGTTCCCAGTACCAGCGGTTGCAAAAGACAAGTTCTGGCCAACAGTAACACGTATTGATGACGTGTTCGGTGACCGTAACCTAGTTTGTAGCTGTCCGGCGGTTGATTCTTATAGAGATGAGTAAGTCTTGTGCCTGAATATTTAAAATTCAGACAATGTATTAAAAAATAGACAAACTTCGGTTTGTCTATTTTTTTGTATCTCATATCAATATTTAAACTTGGGTGGCTCTTAAAAAATTATCTGCATCGACAAAGTTATTAGCTAACTTTATCTTGCATTAATAGCTACCACTCAAACCTCTCATTTCTCTCTGAATCACGTTCTGCTTCTCTTTCATATTCACTAGCAATGTATGCTTCCCATTGAGCTTTTTTTGCAACCCCCCATTTTGATATATCTTCGTTAGTTGAATCTATTAATGGTTGAAATAAAGGTAAACGAGATTCAAGTATCTTCGCTCTTGAACCTGACCATCCATTTGGACTGAAACTCGTGAGGTATTCATCTAGAGCTTTAACTGGTTCGGGGCATATGTTTAATAGTTCTAGCGCTAGTGGAGTCCACTTAATTGATTTTTCACTTGATTGATATGGCGTAATTATAGATGCGAGAGCTGGATAACTATCTTTACCGTTGCATTTACACCAATCTAACGTGCCTTTTATATCAACTTTCGAAAATGGACTTACTTTCTTATCAAGCCTACCTTTTATTGCATTTCTTACCTGAGGTTCTATTTCTTTATTTTTACCTATAAATACTTCAAGGGCTAAAATAGGATGTAATTGAATAATAGTGGACATAAATTCTGGGAAATCATATCTGCCGATAATATGAGTCAAAATTTTCGCTTTAATTGCTTCTAGAACAGTTAAAGCACTCTCTTCATTTATACCAGCAGAAAAGCAGACATTGGCTATTTGGGTTAAACTATAATCACTGCCACCGGAAGGGCCTTTTTCTTCAGAGTAATCGAATGACGCTAAAAGTGATGCTGATTTTTCTTTAAGTAACTCTGAAACAACATAGTGTTGGTTTTGCTTTAGCCCATGAAAACGCATAGATAATATATGGATAGCAACGTTCTGCCCACATTCTTTGTGCCAAATCAAATCCAAAATTTCGCATAACTTTTCATCAGGTATTGGTTCGTGCCTTCGTCCAGATGCGAGGTCGTTATATTCCCTTATTAGGCATGTATTTTCCTGTAGCGATTGAATAATACGAGCGGTAGCCTCTGTATCAATCTGGTAGCTTAGTTGAACTCTGATGAAGTGTTGTTTAAGTATAGGATGAATAAGAAGGCTATCTAAGAAATGATTAGTCAGTGCGATATTATGTGTCGAAAGGTAATATATTTGGCCACATAAAAAATCAAGATTTCTTTCTTTTTCTGGAAGTTTCTCCAATACACTTATTACTTTAGTTAATGCTTCAGGGTTGTTTTTTATTCCTTCAGCGTATCCTTTGCCGAATGCAAATAGATTAGAACTTATGTCTGGGTGTGATAGTAGTTTGAAAAGAATATCTTCAAGCTCTTTTGTCGGTCTATTTGCTAATTGAATACCTAATTCAATAGAGTATTCGTGCCCTTTTTTATACCCACGCTCAATTACTTTACCATTATCATCCATCTCCTCTAGGTCATAAAATTTCCACGGTTCAGCTAAAACATACATATCTATATCGTCCAGAAGAGAATTTGGTGATAGTAGTTCAGAAATTGACTTTAACCTTTGAATATCATCTTCATTTGATGAACTACAGTCAAACCTTAATATTGAATGGATTGCTTCAAATCCATCGCTCCACATCCCTGATTTGCTTATTTCTTTACATATCTTCTCAATTATATCTCTGAGGGAACTTACTCCCCATAAGTTTCGCAAGTTTTTACTGAGTACTTTTTTTGCGGGTGACGAAACTTGGGCATTACCAGCTATTAACTCAGCGGTATATTCGATGAATAATTGGTACCAGTCTTCAACATCTTGGTTGGTTTTTGGTCTGTAACCAAAGTCTCTTGGGTTTGCACCAAAATCAAAGCTATGGCTTGAGGAAAAGTGCCAAGCTTCAAGAGATGAATCTAAAAGTTCGAAAGCTAGCTCTATACTAGGCTCGGTAGTGCTAGAAATTAAATTATTTATAACACCTAAACGCTGCTCTTTGGTTGCATGAGTTCCAGATAAGTAGAGTTGAAATAATGATTTTAAAATATCTCTGATAGAGTTGTTATTCTCATTTTTATCTTCAGATAGCGTGAATTGGCATAACAATTTTGCACATTTATCAAAATATTGTTCATCATAAGCAATAGACCTGATAAGCCTTGTTATTTCTGTAAATTGCTTATTTTTTCGTGTACAAAATTCAGGCTGTTTAGCTAAAGTTTCAATGTGAAGTAAAACTTCTTTAGTTGAAATAGGAGCTATATTGGTGAGCAACACCCAAGCAAGTTCACTTTTTCCTTCGGCGTATAGTTTATGTAACAATCCATTTTCATTTAACCAATCATTAGCGATGATTTTGGCTTCTTCACATTTAGGTAAGTAGCCTAATCTCCTTGAAAAGGATTTTAGTAAGCGTTCATCTGTTGATTCATTAAAGTTATCAGAAATAACACCTGTACTTATATTTTCTAACGCATGCTTTGCTAACCTATTCGCAATTGGGTGCGGTAAAACAGCCATCCATTTACTTCGTTGCTGAACTAAATTTCGACGCTTTAGCTCTATAGCTGATTCATAAATATCTCTTGATGGAATTTCTGATAAGTTACTGAGAAAAGCAATATCATCACTATAAATCTTCTCACTGTTAATTTGGAATGAATAAACTAGTGAAAGGTATTGAGCCGCTGTTTCGAGTGACTTTTCACTAGCATGACGTTGGTAAAATAGCCTTTTAAATAGTTCTTCATCCCTTAAACTTGAGATGTTTTCGTCTTTACCTATTGTTTCAGCCAAAGCCAAAGCTATTCTTGAGTTACCACATGAAAATTCACTAATTGTTCTAGAGTTTTGCTGACCTAGATGCTGATATCTAGCGTTAAGTATTTTCTCTATAAGCTCGATTGAAGATGGTTCTAAAGAGAATACTTCAGTTTGCTCAGGTTGGTCTTCTCTTAAATCATATTCGACAGTTAGTAAATTGGTGTTGCTGCTTTCACTGCTGCATAAGGTTGTAAGAGATCTATGTAGGTCAGGCGGACAGTTATCTATTATTAAAATTGCTTTTCGACCTTCGCCAGCGATTTTTTCAGCTAAAGCTTGAGGTGTTGGTTTTGGACTATTTGCCATATCAGTATAAAATACAGCCTTGTGGGGCAAAGGGTTTTCACCAATGCGCTCATCAAATAAGGCTTGCACGAACCTAGTTTTTCCAACACCAGATAAACCAACAAGTCTAATAGACGCGTTTCTTTCTAATAACTTGTTTCTAATAAGGTTTAAGCCATCTAAACCTTTAAGTCCTTCATTATTGCTTGAAGATGAATCAAGCAATCTGACCTGTTCATCAACGAAATATTCACCGGATGTTCCATGGGGGCAATGTGCCCAGTTATTATATCCTTCCCATGAGTTTGTATCGTTATAAAACCTAGAGTTTATCCATAGCTCATGAAATTCTCTTTTTTTTTGAGATAAAAAGCCTTTTATGTGCGTGTAAATCTCGTCGTTTTTATCATTTGGCTTGCATATGTTCTCATGACTAACTGAAATAGGGATAGCTCTAACTCCTGCTATTCCTGGATCGGCACTGTCAGGTTTAACAACGGTGACAATGCCGTACATTTTTTCAGTTTCTGTTAGAACAAGGTGCTTTATTTCTTTTTGCTGACACCAATCTCGATACCAAGTATTCAACTCTCTTAGGTTAGGATCATTTCTGCTTAAAGATGCTGCAACAATAGATGGTTGTTGAAATGTAAGGCACCTTAATAGGCCTTTAGCAACAATATTATGACCATGTTTTGCAATATCAGCTCCGAGGTGAGGAGTTCCCAAAAAGGCCACACCAGAAACTCTGCCCAAAAATTGTTGTACTTCGACTCTATTAGTTTGATCATTAGCAATTCTAAGTATCTGCTTTGTGATTAATCCACCAAGGCTATGGCAAACAAATATTATTTCTCCTTCAGCTAATTCGGGGACTTTTAATATGTGCTCAAATATATTTACAGCGAGATCTGGTATGCCCATTCCTGAGCTATTAAATTTAAGCTTGGGAGCGTCATATTCTACTGTCCATATATTTAGGTCGCAATTATCTTCAGCTAACCAAATTGGCCAAGCTTCATCTTTAGAGCCTTTTTTAAGCCAGGTCCCATTTGCGTCTCCCCCTAGTCCATGTAGAAAAATAACATGAATATCTTTTATCTCATTGGAGTCTGTCCTAAGTACTATTTTTGCCACTGTTTTTTCTCTTCAATCCATTTTTCTATATCTACACGCTTAAAACGCCAACTACCGCCTACTTTGAACCCTGGTAACTTACCTTCGCTAGCCAAACGATAAGCTGTTTTCTCATTTAACTTTAAATAAAGCGCTAGCTCTTGAATTGTGAGTATCTCATCGGCCATTTAAAATATCCCCTCACTTAGATTAATCAAATAATATGAGAAAATTGCGGAATTTGATATAGGTGCGAACTGTATATTTGAAAGTTTATTTTGAAAAAAAAATTAACTTTCATTTAGCTTAATATCATGCGCTTTTTATCAATAGTACCTTGATTATATTAGTGAATAGATTATTGGCAGTTTAATAATTACTGATATATTAAGTTGTTGAAAATTAAAGGTTATTTGATCTTGCACTTATGTTCGCCTAACATTGTTTTTATATGGTTTGTTTGGTGTAAATATGAAAAAGAGAAAAAATATAACTCGGCTGATCCGAGATGGTTGGATAGAGCGCTGGGAAACAGAAAACAGGCAAAGCCACCTATATTATTCTTTTCTTAAAACTCAAGACATAAAATCTTATGGTTCGAAGGCTCGTGTTCCTGACTTTTTTGATGATTCACAAGATCGAAACTTATTATCGACTAATGAACGTTTATTTTTTTATCGTTTGCGATTTTCAAAGCGATTTGTGTGGATAAAAGAACAATATCCTCTGTTGCCACTTAGCCGAGCTATTGCCGTCGCTAACGAGTTGAAGCTTAAATACCCGACATATCCTTACACAGCAAATGTGGAAGTGGTAATGACTAGTGACTTTTACTGCCAAGATGTTACTGGCCAGCAATATGTTTATTCAATAAAAGATGTAAAGCAGTTTAAAAAATCTACAGAAAGACAAAAGCAAAATATTGAGGCAAAACTAAAAATAGAGAAGCTTTTTTGGGAGTCTCAAGGGGTTAAATGGTTCTTAATCTTAAGTGACTCAATAAAGAACATTTTTTCTCAAAATTTAGGGCAGATCATTGCCTCGTACAAATTACCCCCTTTGTTGGAAGTGTTAAAGCCACGTTGGTTAAAGGAGTTTAAAAAAGCGCTTAAAAATGGCTCTGACGAGAGCTTAAGTGAATTAATGGATGTCACGGCTCAGAAGTTAAATATTACTTACAAAGACGCCGTTGAGTTATTTCAACACTGTGTATGGCATCGAGAAATTAAAGCATCTCTTTCCACGATACGTTTGCACTTTGAGTATTCTGCTGAATCACTAGGTTTACAAGTAGCTGTATGAATATCGGGTTATACATCAACGAACTACTTGTACCAAGAGCTGGTGAATCCGAGTTGATTAAAACTCCGTACTTGGTTGTTTTGATTGACTCAGAAGCTAACCGTATTTTTGCAATGGACATGTCATCCAGTAGAAAACCAAGTCAATTTCATCTTGATGCGATTTACGCTGAATTGGAAGCCGGATTAATTGTTAAAGGGGTTCTAGATATTCCTGAATACATGACACTAAGCGATGAGTTTCTATCAGTAACTGATGTTGAGAAGCGCGACCTTAAATATCAGGTAATTAAACCAATTATTAATTGCTTTAAAGATTTCTTAATTTCAAATAGTTATGGAAAAGGGTTAATAAAACAGTATTTGGTTATTGCTGATGAGATTGGTTTAAAAGCAAATAGAACGCAGATTTATGATTTTCTCTACCGATTTTTAAAAGCAGGAAGTAATTCAAATGCGTTTTTGAGAAAGCCTGGCTCAGGTAAAACGACTGATAAAATTTATGCTAGGAAAACAGGGCCTAAACGTGATAATGGCTCTGTGGGGAGGATGCGTACAGATAAAGATAATAAAAATATTGCTGCGATTGCACGCAAGTATATTTTCACACAGCATCCTTTATCTGTTTACGAAGCATATCAAATGTATATAGATATACATGAAAGTGATCCCGTTGTAGACATGGCTACAGGTGAAATAACAGGCTTTAAACGTTGGGATATTGAATTACGTTTATCAGAGACTCAATTTCGTAATTATGTTTCTAGTATGAAGAAACGATATAAAGAAAAACTACTTGAATCTCAAAGAAAAACAGATGAATTCAATAAGAATGAAAAAGGCTTAAGTGGCGAAGTTGGTACATTCTTTGGAATGGGGCCTGGTGATGTTTATCAAATCGATGAAACTCCGTTAGCAATTGAGTTAGTCGACGAATTAGACCCTAAAAGGCAAAAACGAATGGGGCCAGCAACCTGTTATTCGGTAGTCGATATGTTTTCAAAAGTTTGGGTCGCCATTGTTTTAACGTTTGCAAAAGCTTCAGCGCATACAGCCCGTGAAGTGTTATTTGTTGCCTTTCGCAATAAAGATAAGTTTTTTGAAGAAGTAGGTATAAAACCTCGTCACCCGCACCCTATTGAAGGAAAGTGCAAGGGGATCATGGTTGATAATTTGGAATTTTCATCTGAACTTGAACGCTCAATTAGTAAAGATGCGCATATTGAACAGATTTTTAACACGGAAGGTAACTCGCAGCAAAAAGGAGCAGTTGAAAGAAGTCACAAAACGCTGGAAGACTTCTTGTTTGGATTGGTTCCAGGAGTTGGTAAGAAATTTATCGCAGATTATTTAAAAAAAAACCTTCGCAAAGATGCGCTTTTAAATATTAGGGAGCTTTACCAGTTACTTTATGATTTTGTCACTACCTACAACAATTTCGGTGTTGTTGAAGATTTGATTATCACTAAAGAAATGAAGAAGGATGGTGTACGAAAAATCCCAATGGACAAGTTTAAATGGGGAGAAAAAAATAGGCCTGGATATTTAAAGGCAGTGAATGAAAATGAGCTGTATCTAAGCTTGTTAGAGGTTGGTCAAGTTACAGTGCATCGTGGGTATTTATTATTACCTGGTAAGTATTTCTCATCAAAGAAAGGTCAATCTTCAAAGGGTTTAAAATATACGTGCCAATGGACGCTAGAGAATGGTATTCAAGATCACAAAGGTGGCAAGCTACCTCGATATTCATGTCGTTTTATGCGCTATTCGATGGGAATTATTTATATAGAAACACCTGATGGTCTACAGCCTGCACAACTACATAATGTCCATAAGTTGTATGAACATTCTTCAGCTGAAATGGTTCATATGTATCAAAAAGAACAAAAAGTTGAAGATGAACAACTAAAAGTGACATATCAAGAAGAGCTTAGCTCTGTTCGTTTGTCAGCAAGTAACCTCATACAAAATGCAAAGTCAGAAAAGAGGCCGATTACAGCTAATGCGGCTAATACCCAGGATCTTGGTTCTAATAGAGAAGCGGCAATTGAGAGGGAGAGAGAGCTATCGAGGAAACAGTTCGACAGAGTTAATAGGGAGATGGGGGTATCTGTACATCAGGAAGTAAGCGAAGTTACACCTAATGAAAATGAGGCAGTTGTTTACTCAACAGAGACAAGAGATAAGTCAACATCTGAGCTTTTCGCTGAAAAAATGGCCGCAAGAAATAAGCGTAAAAAAGGTGATAAATAATGTCTTATAAAATAGCAGAATATATACCTTCAGATAATACAGATTTCATGGGAAACCCTTTTATTGAGTGTTTACCCCCTAGACTTACATGTGACGATTTTTGGGACGTTGTAAATAACTTGGTTGATGTGCCTGATAACCTTCATGAATTGAGCGTTGAAACCAGAGAGCAAAAAGCAGCCAACATCATGAAATCGGTGTGCCCAACTTCAGAGTACTTCGATATTTATTGTGACTTTTTGAATATTTTAAAAGAGGGCCTTGCAGATCGTAATCCATTGAATGAAGAGGTTAAAAAGTGGCAAAATCAAGTTGCAACATCATCATATCAACGTAATAGAACGACAGCCCCTAGCCTCAAATTTACGGGCTATTCGGGGATGGGAAAAACAACGGTTATTGATAGTATTCTTACGACAATAGAGCCTGTTTATATGCATTCCCAACATGCGTTATTGAATCCACATACTCTTCAAATAGTTTATATAAAAATTGATATTCCAGCAGAAGCTAGTTCACACATGATTTGCTTAATGATTGCGTCACAGATTGATGCTGTTTTAGGTACTAATTATGAGGAACAATATGAAAAACTGAGACGCTCTCCATGTATCAAAAAACTTGTTACTTTATGTTCATCATTGCTGGTAGGTGTAATCATTTTTGATGAAATTCATAATATTTGTTTTACCGCTCCAAATGAAAGAAAAAAGATATTTATGCTGTTTGATCAGTTAACTCAAGTCGCTAGAATCCCTACGTTAAAAATTGGAACATCTAAAGCGAACCGTTTGTCAGAGCAAGAGTTCACTAACGCTAGACGTTTGGGGATTCCACACGAGTGGCGAAATTACAAACCAGATAGTACTGATTGGGATATTTTGATTAACTATGCTTGGGACTATCAACTGACAGATACATATGTAGAGCTGAATATTGAAATTAAAAATAAAATTTATTCACTCACCCAGGGTATACCTCATTGTTTATTTTTTCTGATAGAGCAGTGTAATAAATATTGTCTGAGAAATGGCTTGCCAGCATTCACTCTAAAAATCATACAACATGTATACGATACCAAATTTTCAATAATGAGGAGCTCCTTGATAGCTTTACGTCATGGGAAAATCGACGCTTTCGACGACATTATGACTACATCTAGAGAACTAGACAAAGAGATTCAAAAGTTAATTAAGCAATTATTAAAAATTGCAGAAGAAAATAAATTTACCGGAGCAGAAGCGAAAGCAATTCATGAGCAAATTGAACCTTATTTACCTGAATATAAATTAACCCAAAAAGAGGCGAGAACTCTTAAAAAGTTAGAGAAAGAAATTGCCTCTGAAGCATCTGCTTTACCAATTGATGAAGATGGTTATGAAGGGCTACCATTGTGATGTTTCTTAATATACAGCCCTTGCCAAACGAGCATGTTTTTTCTTGGTTTGTTCGAGGATATTTTCGTTCTGGCTCCGCAAGTTTTACGAATTTCCAAAAACAGATAAATCTATCAGCAAAGAAGCTTTATGCTAACCAGGTATTTGGTAGCCATTTTGAAGCAATCTTCAAGCTTTTAGGTAATCGGCAAAAACTAATTTCCAATCACACAACGGCGTTATTATGGCAAGTCTCTGTAGGTAAATTAGCTATGGCTAACTCGCCCGCTTTAGACTCATTTGAGCACATGAATGAGCAACAGTTCTTCGGTTATGATACCAGTTGGCACGCATGTCAGTCTTGCATTGAAGAAGATATAGAGCGTTTTGGCACTAGCTATTGGCACGCCTCTCATCAATACCCAAGCGTTTTTACCTGTTATAAACACTTAAAGCCTTTAGTTATTGCCAAAGAGCCCGTTAAAAACATTTATTCGGAATTGCTTCCTCATAATGTGGCTGCTTGGGAATATGTCGTTCCTGAGGTTAAACAAGAGTTAGAAGATTGGCAAAGCTATTTAAAAGAAGTCATTAACCTGTGTCATAACAATCCAGAACTCATTACTCAGATAAAACCGCAAATTGTAAAATATTTCAATGTAAGCAAATTAAAATCCAAAGAGCAGAAACTATATTGTGAACGGTTGAATATAGAGTTTGAGCAAGCTATAGGAAATCAACTACTTCAATATTTGTTTAGAGACTATGGTCGAGAAAATTTAAGGGGGAAAACCAATGTATTCTCAATTTTATTTTTCAGCCAATACAAATCTAATGGTGTGCGTAATCCTATTTATTGGTTAGTTGTAGCTTACTGGTTAAAAATAACAAAACAGCTTGATGTGTTGAGTTAAGCGCAATGCATCCTCTTTTCCCAAAACCACTACCTGATGAAACTGTATTTAGCTTGCTATGTCGCTTTCACCTGCTTTCAGCCCAAAGCTCTTTTAAAGCTAACACTTTAGACATGATGGGGGTTAATGCATCCAGGCCAAGCAATGAATTACCTAGTTTTTTACCTTCGTTCTCAAAGGTATCAGGTATACCTATTAACCAGCTAATTCATAAGTTTACTAGTGTTCATTACTATGAACCCTTTATGAGTAAAGAGTGTTTTAAAACCTTAGTGTCAGGCTTAGCTAATGGTGAAACTTCAAACCTTCAAAGTAAGTTGGGCATGGTTGCAAACCGAATGATGCAAGGACAGAGTTTAAAGTTTTGCCCACAATGTGCCGCAAGTGATTTAGAAAAATATGGAATACCCTACTGGAGGACTACTCACCAACTCGTTGGAGTTAATGTTTGCAATGAGCATCATTGTCAGCTGTATGGCGTCCCACGAGCCTCGGTAAAAGTTATATTGCCACCTCAGTGCTCACCTATTGACTGTAACAATATTGATTATGATTTAACGCAGTTAATCTTTGATGAGTTTCATGATAATAGCTTTAGCTATTGCCTCCATAAACTAAGAAATTGTTATGAAAATCAGTTGAGTAAATTAGGTTTTTTAACGACAGGACGGAGAATTCGTCAAAAATTATTAAAGGCTTATTTACGTGATCGTTTATCTCAATTATCAGCTACCTCAAAAGCCTATCAACTACTTCACTCAGAATGCGGCTTGGGTCGATATCCTGAATGTTTGTTTTATCTAGAGCACTGTAATCATCAGCCTCTAAAGCATTTATTCCTTATCTTTAGTTTGTTTGGTTCTTGGCAGGCATTCAAGGCTAGTTTTTATTCATCAGTGCCAAATATTGATCATGTTGAGCGATCATCTGTAACAAAGCCAATTGAATGGGCAAAAGGTTTTGAACTTTTAAATGAAGGTAAAAGTTTACGGCAGGCAGCAATTGCGATTGGTACGACGGTATCAACATTGAAAATTAAGGCTCAGCAAAAAGGTATTTGTGTAGACACAAGACCTTCAAAAGTCTTTGAGGATGCGCAACGAGCGATTTGGCGAAAATTGTTTATTGGTATTGATTGTAAAGATATAGCGTCAACGATGGGCATGTCTGTTGGTGCGGTTGAAAAAGTTTTGTCAAGATACCCAGATCTTGTAGAGCTCAGGAGGAAGATCCGGTATTTCAGCAAACGCCAAAAGCATCGCCAGAACCTTACTAGTTCACTTCAGAATTTTAAAACAAGAAATGAAATTAAAACCGCGTTATCTAGCAGTTATATATGGCTGTATAAACACGATAAAAAATGGTTATATGAAAAATTGCCAGAGGCTATTCCACGACAGCAACGATACTCAAGAAGGAGTAAAAAATGACAAGAGTACTTAATAGACCCTTTGGATAAGGTCTTGCTGATTTGGTAATAAGTTCTATCAGCCCAAGATATATTAGAACGTATACGAACAGGAGGCTTATTGTCGCATGAATATCCTTTTTCTTTGCACTGCAAACATTCAAAGAAGTAAAACCGCTGAAGAGGTGTTCAGAGCCCTGGATGATAGCAATGAGTATCTATCAGCAGGGTTAAGTGCTAGGTACGTGTATAAAGCCGGTACAACGCTTTGTACCGAAGAAATGTTAATATGGGCTGATAAGATTTACGTATTCGAATACGAGCATATCAAGCGCATTCAGCAACATACAGGAGATATTTTTATTCCTAAAATTGAAAACTTAGATATTGAGGATAAATTTAGGTATTTCCAGCGAGAACTAGTTTTGATGCTCTTGAATAAAGTTCCTAACAAAGGGTTGGCTTAACTTGTGGTAGCTCATATCTGATCTTACAGTTTTGATGAATAGGTTTAAATTTCATCTGACAGGAGGTTGTGAGCGAACAGCGGTCATTCAAAATTGCTTTTCTATTTCATCAAAGTAAATTGCTTGCATAGTCAGGAAAGCGACCCAATCGCTCGTTTTTGTCTTGAGACAAAAGCTAGAACTACTGAATTTTAGTAGTATTGGCAAATAGTTAAGAATTTTGTTACTAATAGGTCATTCAGAAAATCGAGCGACTCTGTGGTAGAAAAACGCGCGATTCGCTCGCTATAGACATGTTATGTGCCAGCGCACTAATCAAGTAAAGGAGTACTTCATTGAAAATCTCTAAGCTAGAATTAACTAATTTCCGAGGTTATAGAAATGTAAGCGTTGAATTTGATGAAAACTTCAATGTCATCATTGGTAAGAATGATATTGGGAAGTCAACAATTCTTGAAGCTTTAGAAATATTTTTCAACAACGAAACTGTTAAAATAGATATTGATGATCATAATGTTCATGCCGCCGATGAACAACATATGGCTATTCAGGTTAGTTTTAGGCCTGAAGATAAAGAGTATACTATTGATACTGTTCCAACAGACTTAAATAAAGAATATTTACTTGATTCGAATAGTCGCCTATCTGTTAAAAAAGTATGGGACTGCTCAAAAAATAAACTTACAGCAGCATCTTTAAAAACCTACCTTGTAGCTAATTACCCAACAAAATTTGAAAGTCCATTGATTTCAATGAAAATTGCTGATCTTAAAAAGCTATTAGCCGATTATGCGGATAAACTTGATGTTGACGAAGTAAAGAAAAACAAAAGCTCATCGATAAGACAAGCAATTTACGATGTTGAGGATATAGATGATTTATCTGAAATTGAAGTACCAATTGACAAAGAAGACGGGAAAAAGATTTGGGAGTCTCTAAAACTGGACTTGCCTCTATTTTTTATTTTTCAATCCGATAGAGCAAATAAGGATTCAGATAAAGAAGTGCAAGATCCTTTGAAGGCTATTACTAAAACCGCAATAAGCCAACTGCAAGCAGAACTTGACGACGTAAAAGAGCAAATACGGGCTAAAGCAGAGCTGCTAGGGTTAAAAACTCTCGAAAAATTGAAAGAAATGAGTCCAGAAATTGCTGACGTCCTCTCTCCTGAGATGTCCCATAAGCCTTGGGAGTCTCTTTTTTCATTTTCTTTTAATTGTGACGATGGCATTCCCATCAATAAGAGAGGGAGCGGAGTAAGAAGGCTGATATTACTTAACTACTTCAGAGCCGAAGCAGAAAGAAAGAATGCTGAAGATAGGAATGTGATTTACGCAATTGAAGAGCCTGAAACTTCGCAACATCCAACTTGGCAAGTTGAATTGTTCAATGCACTAGTTGAGCTTTCTGAAAATGAGAATACCCAAGTATTAATTACAACACATAGCCCGTCTCTCGCAGGATTAGTAAATACAGACAAAATTAGATTTATAAGTAAAGTTGATGGTTTACCGGTAGTTCAAAAAGGAACTGAAGATAACTTAGAAACTATCGCGCAAACATTGGGTATGCTACCTGACGTTGCACTTTCTATTGACAATTTAGGCGTTCAATCGATTTTATGTTTAGAAGGGCCAACAGACGTTGAATTTTTCAATCATGTAGGCAAACTCTTTGAATTAGATTTGGAAAATGATGATCGCGTCCTAACAATATTTTTGGGTGGTGGTACGTTAATGCACTGGGTTAACAAAAACTACCTTGCAAAGTTAAATAAGCCTGAGATTCATATCTATGACAATGATGTTGCAAAATATCAGCTTGCAGTTGATCAAGTTAATGAGAGAGAAGGCTCATGGGCGGCATTAACAAATATGCTAGAAGTTGAGAACTATATTCATCCAAGATTGATTAAGAAAGTTTACCCAATTGAAGAAGATTTTATGCACTCTAATGACGGTTGGGTCGATGAGTGGAAGAAGAAGAATATACCTAAAGATCTCTCAACCTTCCTGAAAGGCCTTAAAGCAGCTGGAAATACAGAAATAGTTGGTGAAGGCGCAGGTACTATTAAAAGAGTATTATCAGAACAAGCTGCACCGTTGCTGACGCTAGAGGATCTAATTGAACTAGAAGCACATGAAGAAGTTAGTGGTTGGTTTGAAAAAGTTAAGGAAAGCCTTGTATAACAGGTATATAAAAAGTTGCTTAATCGGACGTAAAACAGTTGGTTTACGTTCGTTCCTCACTAATTTTAGCCAACAATTTTAAGCCGCTTAGCAAAAGCGTTACGAATGACAGTTGTTGGTACATATACGACTGTCAGAATTGATTGAGCCCTATAATTCAAATCTGACAGATCAAGTTAAGATTTGTTCACCACTTTAAAAAACATCAATCTTTATTTCTAAGTCTTTGTTCTTGAAGGGGGTTTCTCATCTAAAAAAGGTGTATACAGAGTTTGTTTATCTAGGAAGTTGACGAATTACCCTGTTGTTTAACACGCTTTTTTAGCTCACCACTTTTGCGGTCGTCTTCAAGCTGGTCAAAAAGCTCGGTTGGGTCAATGTTGATATCGCTAGGGTAGTTTTCTCTAACGTCTTCCATAAATCTTTTTACGTATTCCTCACCTACAGTAGATTTCATATTCATCACCTTTTAACTCACTACCTTCGAGTATAGCGCAATGTAGTTGTGGGTAAAATGGTCTGAATAAGGCTTTACTTATTTAGTAATAAATTACACAGGAAGAACATAGTTTTTACTTTTTTAATTATTCATATGGGGAGTGTGTAATTACTTAATATTGATTATATAAATTAATGTCTAAATTTCAGGTTCGTTTTATAAAGTATAACAAAAATATAGCCTTACAGTGTTTATGTTGCAAATTCATTAAAATTCATCACGATTTAATGAAAAGAATAAGTAATGAAAAAGCAGCCCGGTTTATGCAACCAATTTTTAACGGGATTTTGAGGCCTAATAATTAGTTAAATTGAAGTAGCTTTTGAAGGAAAAATTTTGTGTCAATTACGAAGAGTCGGAGGAAAGAAAAAAGATGGGGAAAAACAATTAAATGATATCTATAGCGAAAGTTAAAACCTAGGATAAACGCCTGTGATAATTTAAAATTTAGTTTTATCTTCTGAATATCAATAAATTAACTTTTTTTACTGTAAATTCTTCAAAATGGTTCCTTTTTATATAATTGAGGACAATAAAATTTTAGATAACCGAAATTATCACTTTTACACAAGGAATTTATCAAGAGTGGAATTTTTATCATTTCTACGAAATGAGGTATACCGACGCAAAGGCGTCGAAAAGTACCAGCTGTAATAATCTAGATGGTTTTCTGTTTCTCATTCTTGTTGTTAGCATAAATTTTTATACCTACAACTTATTTATCTTATTGATTTTTAATTGATAAGGTTTTAGTTTGTTTTCTTGTTGCCAAAACGCCTGCATCTTATTAATTAATCATGATTTAAAGTTTGTTTCGACTTCACTGAGTTTATTCAAAAACCAGGGAGTATTTTTTATATTAACTTTAAAGGAAATTAAATTATGGCAAATAACAACAACTCTAGACCACCATCAAGCCACTCAGGTCCTGGTGGCAACTGGCCGTCCACAACTGGCGAAAAATCAGGTGGTAATCGAGGAAATGCGGCCCCTAAAGGCGGTAAAAAATAAAATGGAGTTTGGCCCCTTTTAATGGGGCCTTTTTAAAATTATGGAAAATATAGAAGTCTCATTTCCCACTATTGGCGAAGTAGTTAGGGAAATATTTAATTGCTCTGGCCTATTGCCACAAAGAGAAGAGCCAAATAATTCAATATTATCAGCTAGCGACAAGAAAACGCTTCAAATGCAATTGAAACGACTCGCTGATGAAAGCTCAAAAATCGATGGTAAACTTGAAGAGTTATTACTAACTCTTAAAAAACTTCTCATTAAAGTTATTCCCAATGAGCGAGTCGCTTGTATGGTTATGGAATTCGTCGAAGAGCTTTTAGTTACCTATAAAGCAGTTTTAAAAGATGATGGAACATACTTAAGTAAAAAGAAAACGACACAATGGTTTATCAAAGTTTACTTACTGGATAGATTACTTATTTCTTTTCATAAGAACTACTTACTGTTTAATGTTGCTGATGAGAAACTCAATGTCCCTGAGCTAATTTCTTGGGCGCTACCCGAAATTAATAGTAAAAAAACTACTTGGCCTTTGGCTCATGCATGGAAATTAATTTATAACTCCCTTTCGATTAGTCAATCAGGATTTCATAATCCAGATAAAGATGCAGATGACTATAGAGCGATTCAAAATCTAGAAAAGGCACAGCGTTGGGTAGCCGGAAAGCAGTTGCCAAGTGTAAGTTCTTTGTATGCAAATCTAGATTATTCACTGGAATTATTAAAAAGCTCAAAAGATGGAAAGACTCATCGAATAGTGAACGATGTACAGGTGAATGAGTTTAAATTAATGCTATTTATTGCAAGGGCGGCAACTTTCTTTTTTAAAGAGCTTCAAAAATCTTTTGGGGGTGATTTTCTTTTAAATGTGTGTAAGCACATCAAAGGGCAGTCAGGTAGGTTAAAGCGAATTAACAAAAAGCTTGGAGCTGAATTAGACTCAATTAAATCGGATTATATAAATCTAACTGTGGCTGAAAAGGATGAGATAAATTATCAGTATATTGGTCAGTTTTGGCAACGTTATGCAGATCAGCAGCATGTCGGAGCTAGTGCATTACAGGATTACATTGAAGTCGATGCTTTTAAAAATTTATCAGGAAGAGAAGCTGTAATGGTGCATATTTCATGCGTAGGTTCTTTGCAGGCTTATTCATTGCTTGAAGCAGATAACTTTAACATCCGAGAACATATGCCTAGGCCATTTCCTGAGCTTTTTGGAAAAGGCTTAAAATTAAAAAACAGCATTAGTTTGCTTGAACAAGGCCAATCATTCGAAAAAGATCTGAAGAGAAAAGGGCTATATGAAACTTTAGGCTGGCTATCAGATTGGTGTTATGCAAATTATTATTACCGCAGAGAAGATAATGTAAATGCTAATGCTTTTTATAAAAAAGCTTTTAGCAAAGCAAAATATTCTGCTGGTGGGCATCAGTATAAATTAGTAAATCAATACATTGAATCTTGTGCTAAAAGTAATAAATACAGGGATATGAAGAAGGCAGTTGCATGGGCTAATTATCTTGGAATAAAAGTTAGATGGCTAAGAGGCTGGGATGATCCTGAATCAGAAGAAAGTTTAAAAGGGTTATTTAATCTTATGGGACAAAATAACTTTAGGTATGCTCACCTATAAGATTGTTGCTTTAGCTTTTTGTATTTGTTAAGTTTCTTTTAAGCTTTATCACAGGCAATACTGTCTGATAATAGTATTTATGCATGATACCCGTGACGGGAAATTGCAAGGCTGGCAGCCTTTCTATTAGATACAAACCTTAGGTTGTATGGTGATATTAAATTGGCGGTAATCGATACCGATACCGGGTTCGCAGCATATAGAGGTCCCTACTGGCCTGCGGCATTAATTTATATCGGATATAACTATGCCTGTAAAAAACTCAAATCCAGCAAACCAATCTTTAAAACATTACAAAAGCCTTTCTTATGAAACTCTAGCAGCAAGCTGGTTACTTAATGATGGTTGGGATGTTTTTCTACCCATGATTGATCATGGTCTCAAAACCGATTTTGTTATCTCTGATGGTGATGACTTCTATCGTATCCAAGTTAAATCTGTTGAAACAAACGATGAAGACATTCTGGTAGAGAATAAATGGGGTGACGCAAAAATTGATTACGTCATTTATTTTTCAAGAGTTGGTAACTGGGGGTATATCACACCACCATTTAGACAAACACGAAAACGACTAAATGCCAAAGGCCACGTTAGGTTTCATCAACACCCTAAAAATTTCACGAAAGCGTTTAAATTGATCTAATTGCATAAATATTAATTTAGCTGTAAAAATAAACAGGTTTAATGTGTATCGTTTCAGTGTATATTGTTTTGATGTATATGTTTTGCATTCTAAATCAAATAAGGGAATTTATGAAGAACGGGTTAATAGCTATTTATCTTTCCGATTCATACTTTAAAGGGAAATTAACTAGAGTTGGCTGTGAAGGCCATACTAACAATACTGGTGATAATGGTGCAGGAAAGACCACTTCATTAAACCTTATTCCTGTTTTTTATGGTTTATCTCCAGATAAGTTGATTCAAAAAGCAGGAAGTAAAAAATCATTTTTAGATTTTTATTTACCACGTTATCAATCTATGGTGGTCTTTGAATACATTCGTCTAGGACAAACATGCTGTGCGGTTATGTATAGAAAAACCGATAAAAGTTTTGCATATCGTTTTGTTCGTGGAGCTGCTGATGAAATTTTGTTTAGTGATGACGCTAAAATACAGCTGAAAGAATGTAAAGAGGTTAAAAGCTGGCTTAAAGACTATGTGTCTATCAATACTCTAGTAAGCAAGCAGGTAGATACAACAATAGACTATCGAGCAATAATTCAGAACGACCTTAAAAGGCTTAAAATTCGTCGCTCTAAAGGGGCTTCTCTTTCTGTAGATGCATATGAGTTCTCATTATGTTCAACAGAAACTCATATGCAACACATTGAATCTCTCACTTCAGTATTAATGAAACATGACAGACTGTTGGAACAGTTCAAAGCAATGGTTGTCGATAGCTTTTTAGTAGAGCAATTAGATATTGGAGAAGTTCCATTTAACAAAAAAAATGGGGAACTGATAAATGATCTTAAATCTCTGATTGAACTAAATAGTCATAACGAAAAATTTTCAAAATCTATTAGTGAATATAATAATTTGTATGAAGTTTGGGGGCGACTCATTTCATACAAATCACAACTCAATAGTCTATTGATTGAATGTAATGAGGAAATTAACGCTAAATCAAAAAACAAAGAGGTTTTGGAGCAGGAGTTAACAGAGAAACATAATGTTTATATCCGCAAACGAGATCAGTTAAATGCAACTCTAAGTGCGAATAAAATTGAGCTGAAAACTGTAAAGGAGCATTTAGACAACCTTTATCTTCAAAGGGATAAATGGGATGAAGAAAATGTAAGTCAAAAAGAAGCCGAACTTGAGCAACTTGAGGATTACCGTAACGAATATAAGGTTGCTTCAGAGCATTATGACAATCTCTTGAACTCCGTTAAAAAAGAAAAAGATGAACATGAATTAAATAAGCTGAAATTAAAAGAAAAAGCTAGCAAAAAGGCTCAAGAATTAAAAGACAAAATACACCTCATTGATACTGATTTGCACTCAAATGAGAAAAAGTCTAACGATAAACTTAATGCTTTTGAAAAGGAAAAAATAGAAGAGCAAGAGCTGTATAAAAAATCAATGGAAAATCAGCGGTTAGTGTTGCAAGACAAACTAGTTGACGCTCGTGTATCAAGTCAGATGGCTAATAAGCTTACGGATGAGGAGATGGAATCTTCTAATAGTCAGCAAAAGAAGCTAACTGAAATTGAAACTGATTTAGAGGACAGAGAAACTAAACTTGAACGTGTTCAAGAGGAATTTAAATTAAAGCGTAAGGATAGGGACGCTTTACTTAGCTCATACTCAAAAAAGAAAAAAGACGTAGAACGCCTCCAGTCGAAATTGGATGATATTACTAGACAGCGTTACCCTTTACCCGGGTCTCTTAAGGAGTTTCTAAATAATAGTGGGTTAGCTTGGAGAGAAAGTATAGGCAAAGTCATTCTTCCTGAACTTTTACTTAATACCAAATTGTCTCCAGAGCTTTATGACACGCAAAATTTTGATAACTTTTTCGGTATTTCTATTGATTTGAAGAGTCTTCCTGATCAAGAAAGTGCCTTAAGTGATAAAGTCTTATCAGAACAATTAGAGGCTACTAAGCTCGACCTAAGCATTGCGGATGATGAAATTAAACAATTCGAAAAGCGTTTAAAAGTTGCTAATGATGAGATAAAGGAATTTGAAAACACCGAACAAGAAATTACTCGTCAAATAAAGCATATTAAAGATGAGCGAAACCGACTAAGGAGCTTTATTGAAACGCAAAAAGCGATATATAAGTCGAATGGGCAACAACGATTAAAAGATGCCATAGCAACAAAAATTAAAGTTGAAGAAGACGTTAAGCAATTGGAAAGTACAATTGAACGTAATATTGCAGATATTGCCGATAAATTTCATGAGTTAATACTATCGGAGAAAGAGAGATTTTCGTTTGAAGAAGAAAAAGCACTTCAAAGTAAGGATGTTATTAACAAAAATATATCTCAGGTAAATAATACTTTAGCGCAGCAATGTCATGACTTGGAAAAGCAATTTAAATCCTTATTAACAGATTTAAACATTGACATGAAAATGGAATCTGACGCTAAAAAACTTAAAGCTGAAAGTTTCGAAAAGCTAGAATGCGTTGAAGGTTACAGAGCGTTAGTAAATGAATTTAAAAGTTGGGAAAGGGTTGAATGGTCTCGTATAGATGACTTCAATAAACGGGACAGTACTATCTCTGCTGAAGTAAATAAACTTGAGCAAGAGTTAGAATCAAATCAGAAAAACTTTGATAGTGTAAAAGCTACTTTAGAAAGTAACATATCCTCGTTAACAAAAAAGATTTCGGCTTTTAGACAATCTGAAGAGTCGGCTCAAGGTTGCTTAAGTAACATAGGTGCTCAGTTAGAGCTTGCCCCTGTTGATGTGCAACCTCTAGTTGTTGATGAGTCGGAAGCTCCTATTCTTTTATTTGAGAGTGTGAACCATTCCGTAACAGAAGCTTTGAGATTGAAGCGTTCAATTATCAAAGTAGTTAAGAACGTTGTTGCTTTTTTGAGCCAAACAAATAATAAAACTAAAATTAATGAATTATGGCTACAGCTTTATGATTCACGAAAAGAGCTAAGTAAATATGAGCCTCATGAAGAGGAGTTTTTCTTAGAGGTGATTCAAGATATAGCGACACTAATCGATACTTCTATACCTGACGTAACATCGATAACAATTGAGTCAATAAGAAGTGTTGGTGAGCAGGTGATACGTTTTTACCAGAGTTTGGACAGTCTAAATCGGAAAGTTAGCTCAGTTTCCCAAACATTAGCAAACAACATAAATACTCAACATGAATTTCCTGCAATAGGCAATGTTGAAATTAGTTTAGTTTCAAAAATCAATGAGTATGACGTTTGGAAGGATCTAAAGAATTTTAATACATCCTGGTCGTCTTGGCAGGAGCTTGACAGAGGACAGCTACCTAGTAATGATTTTTTGAACTCCTTTTCAGCAGTTATTGATAGCTTGAAAGTATCCAAAGTTACTAGTGACATAGCCTCGCTAGTAGAGATAAACATATCGCTAGAAGAGAACGGCAGATTAGTAAACATTCGAAATGACAATGACCTTAAAAATGTCAGTAGTACAGGGGTTTCAATGTTGGCCGTTATTGTTGTTTTCTGTGGAATGACTAGATATCTTTGTCGTGATGAAAATGTAAAAATTCATTGGCCACTAGATGAACTAGGCAAGCTATCTACACAAAATACAACACTTCTATTTAAGTTTATGGATAGGCATAACATTGCGCTTTTCTGTGCTCAGCCAAATCCTCCGTCGGTACTAAGAAAATATTTTACAACTAAGAATCATTTAGTTAAAGATAAAGGGGTCTTTAGGTATACGGATTGGAAAAGCAATAAAAAGAACCCTTTGATTAATAACATTGGGCAATCAGATGCTCCCAGTGAAAAGTTAGGAGGAGCTAGCTCATGAGTGAACGTTTTGAGAGTTGCATTGAAACCCTGCTGAACGGTGATGTTGTTTGTGAAGCCTCCCAACCAGACCTTTATCGGTATTTATTAGATCATGACAATTTAAATTCAATTCAAAAGTTTCTACATCAAATAGGTAGAAAGATAATTACAACAAGAGATAAAGCTGGCTTTTTTTGTGCGTACAAGGATTTGTCTAATCCTAAGCACCGTGCTGATGTAAAACGTCAATTTGAAGCAATTCAAGGCTCTTTTGAAGGGCTGATACTTTGGCTTAGGTTAGTGAGAAGAACAGATCCAGATTCACGCCCTATTGAAGCCGGTTATCGTTTATTGGAGTCTGAATTACTTGCTGCAATAGAGGACTCTGCTTCACTGAATAGTCAATTAGATGAAATAGCTCATCGTCTCAGACGTGATCATAAATCAACTGAGTCTAAGTCGAAACTACGAGGCATTTTAAAGTACTTAACAGAGCACGGCTTCCTAATAAGTGTTGGCGGTTCAGGTGCAGTTTATATTGCGACGGCCAAGTGGTCTCTTGTTTATGACCAGTTAGATTTTATTTGTCAGTTTGAAGGAATAGATACTTCTAAACCCAAAGATGAAGTACAAAAGGAAATGTTTTAATGAGCCGAAAAGATGAAGCTAAATCTGCAACAGGAGCATTACATAGAAACATTAATACTATTGACGATTCCTGCTTCATGGCACGAGGTCAAATAGCTGATATTCCTGAAAATGAATCAGCAATTAAGGCGCTGCAAAAAAATAATTTAGCTTATTATGTTGATGACTCAATGGGAGTGCAGGTACATAGTACGGTTAGAAGGTTACTAAACCATGTTACCAAGCGGTATAGGTTAAGGGAAACTCATCAAGCATTCGCTGGAATGATAGAAGAGTTAAGACATGCTATTCAAAATTATCAATTTGCTAAAAATAAAAGCCAAGAAGATAAATTGTTATATCAAGATCAAATTCATGAATTTACTCTAGATATCATGAGTGAACTTACTGATACCGTTCAATCTTTTGCACATATAGTTGGAAATGAGTTTAGCACTATTTCGAGTATTGATATCAGGATACGTGAAACCACACGTTGTAAGAATGAAATCGCAAAATTGAATGAAGTTTTTAGTAGCCTTAGCGTTGCTGATATTAGAGATTGGGCGGGAGCTGATCTAATGTTAGAGAGGCTCCTAATGAAAACTTTAAAGAGCCATGTAGACAAGTGTTTAAAAGAGTTAAGTACGACAGCTCATCGCTTACTAGAAATGATCGCCAAATTAATTAAAGACAAAGAAGCGCAGCGTCTTAACCAATTAATTGATTCCTTTTATACCCATTATCAAAAGTATCCAAGCTATAAACCTGATCTAAGTTCGGTAATTGACTTACCTCCGTCTTTTAATCGTATCAATTCAATCACTATCAATAGCCGTGCTGATATTGATAGTGCAATAGATGAAGACGTTTTATCGGATATTGCAACTTCTGTTATGCAGAATGTTAGAAAAGAAATAATAAACAGTAATCAGGATGAGGAGGTTGAAGTTACTGATGGACGAAGTGAAACAATTGAGGGCGATATAGATACTCTTGAAGAGAGCGTAGATTTCTTTTTTGATGCTTTATTAAATGAAGAAAGTGAGGTTAGCGAGCTAACTGCCTTAAAAGCCCATGAGTTACTTGAAGTTGATGCTGAACCAGAAGACTGGATGTTGTGTCTAATGGAGCACTATGAGGCGCAAAAATCAGAACTAACAGGAAAGATAAAATTAACTTTAGATGAAAAAGTATTTATGCCTTTTGATGGTAATCACTTTGTTAGAGATATCTGCTTTCGTAGGGTAAGGCATGGATAAAATAAAAGTTCGAATGATTCAAGATGTCTTGCGACAACGTAAAAATATGGTCAATGACTCAAAGTTGTGGCGTGAAATATGTGACGAGGTTAATGTTGGTCAATTAAAAGGTAAGAAAATTAGCTTCACGTTTGATGACTTAAGCTCCCTAGAGTCATATGGAGACAACCTATATGGCTCATCAATTATCAATATTAATTTAGATGCTAAGGACAGAATGGAGTCGTCTGAAGATACCTCTGAAGAAAAATGGTCGCAAAGAGGTGTGTTTGAAGAATTAATTTCAATGGCTAGAGCGCAAAGGCTGCCATTACCAGTAAAAGATGATTCTAGTTTTATTACTCCTTCTGGAGTTGTCATTAGTTTGGGTGTTGAAAAAATAGACACTGCAAAAATTGAATCATTATTAATCATAGAAAATGGGACATTAATGACTCATTGGAATAAATTAATCCCTTTACTACCAAAAGAATATCAATCCTCATTAATAGTCTATCGTGGGCATGGTCAAAATCAGAATACTCTGGTAGAGCTTATTGGTAAGCTTGCCGAGGATACTTCTATTGGTGTTTTTTACGACTTTGACGGAGCTGGATTCGACATGGCATTAAACATAGCAGAGGTTAGAGCAATTGATATTCTTCATCCTTGTAAATGGGGGGAATTCCATAAACTATCTAGTGAAGAATTTAAAAAGCTGAATAAGCAAAATTCATTTATTGCTCAAACTGTGCAGTTAAAGAATCGCATTAATTCAACATTAACGCCAAAACCAATAAAGGATATGCTGCATTACTTGAGAGAGCATCGCATTGCAATAACTCAAGAACATTTGATTAAGCATCAGTATTCAATTTCAAAAACAGACAACATAAGAATAATAAAATGAAACCTGTGACCATATCTGTAGCTAAAGAAAGCCGCTTCAAAGCCATTGAGATTCTTGCCTATTGGGAAGGAGCTGTTAATGCAACTCGTTTATCTAAACTTTTTGGGGTGACAGTTGGCAATATAACTAAAGATATGGTGAGTTATCGAGAGCTATATCCTGACAATTTGGCATATAACAAAACTCAGAAGCGTTTTGAACCTACAGATAAATTTCAAGCACACCACACTGATTCAAAATGGAATGAGTATGAATTATTCGTTAGCTATTATGCCAATATTTACCGAGAAAACTTTTGGTCGTCATCTGCTTTAGAGCTGGGACCTAGTTCAAGGTTTAATGCTGAACCAGAGATAGTCAGAGCGGTATCTCAAGCAATTTCAGGTAAGTATTCATTAGATATTGAATATTTTTCAATGACATCTCCTAAAGGTAGTAAGAGGACTATTCATCCATTTGCAATAGCAAATAGTGGATTGAGGTGGCATTGCCGTGCTTATGATGAATTAAGAGGTGAATTTAGAGATTTTCATCTAGGACGAATTACAAAAGCTAAAGTTTCTGCGGCATCAAATATCGATAATAGTCATGATAAAGCTTGGCATTCAAATGTTGAGCTGATTATTGGAACACACCCAGAGTTATCACCAGAACAAAGAAAAGTCATAATGATGGAGCATGGAGGCGGGAAAACATTCACAATAATCGTACGAGCTTCGATGGTTGAGTACACACTTCAAAGTTACCTTATAAGTAAAAAACCCTTCGAAGGCGAGCCCAAAGCTCACCCTTTGTATTTAGTAAATTTAGATGATGTTCAGGACTTTTTATTTTAAAAAGAGAATGTGAACAAATTAAAAGTTTGTATATTTAAGAAGAGTATTAAATGTATTATTCAGAAAATATTGGAAAAATAAGAAGGTTTTTTGCGGAAGAAAAAAATGACATTCATGCTGAATATATTACCGATTTCGACAAGAGTTTGCAGTGTAAGGTATTAGCTTTATTGCTAATAAATTCAAAGTTAGCGACACCTGAATTAAACCGAGATAATGTAAATTTATTACTGAGAGGTAAACTTGAATGGCCGAAAAGCGATGGTTCAATGTATCGTATTGATACAAATGTAGAATTGAGCCTTTTGGAAAAGTTAGGCGCAATAACTTTCTACGCTAATTATTGTGAAATACACTCAAGAAGTATTTCTGATTACGATGCTATTAGTGATTCTGTCAAACCAATATATGATGCTTTAAAGTTACTTAAAAATATATTGTATGGTAATGAGTTTGTCAGGCCGTATTTTCATATTGATAAGCAATCAGCCCAGAAATTGATAGAGAATAATTCACTAATTGTAAAATTAGATGACTTTCAAGGAATAGTCCCAGAAGGGAATAATTATAGAATAGAGCTACATTCTTTTCGTCATGAGAGTCTTTTACCTGAGCTTTTGTGGAAAGAGGTTATTGCTTCCTTAGATCTTAACAAAGAAAAGCTTGAAACGAATGACTCAGAAGTGGTTTTAAATGAAGAACAAAATAAAGTGCTCAAAAAGTGGCTGCTTATTTGTAGAGTATATTCTGATAATTATTTAGTAAGCATCGATTTTAAGTATATTAAACATGAGTACAGATTCATTTTTTTGGATTTTTTTGAATCTTTAATCATTAATGATACCCAATTAAAGCAGCCCAGAAGTACTTTGGAAAATAAGTGGTTATGTCATTTTAATTTCAAGGATATCTTTTTTGAAGTAGATAGAAGTATTCATATGCAAATTGATATTTCTAGAGAGTGTAATGTTAACCACACACAAAAGTCACCAGCACCTTTAAGTATTGATAAAGTTAAATCTAAGTATTTTGCACCTCAATCAGTGTTTGATACTTCAAATTTGGGACTTGTAAGAGATTGGAGAAAACATGCTCACCATATAAATAATGATAATATGTTTTATTCAAGTGTTTTAAGGCAATTTATAACATCAGATATTTTCATTAAGAATAATTCAATCAACAGTTATGGGAGACTGGATAATTTACTTGAAAAATCTATAGGGAGAGAAGAGCTTCGTCATATCCTATTTAACGAATTATCTAGCTTTAGCGGCATAAAGTATCTACTTTATTTATTAACAAAAAAAGATACTGCGTCTACCGCAGTGTATCTTTTTGCTAACGGAGTACTTCATCATTCAATAGGTTTACCTCACACTGAATCTGATACTTATCATTTGAAATACTTTCCTATTGTCTGTGATGAGTTCTTAGAGCTGAGTTTTAAAAGTAAATTCGATAAGCTTGCTGATAAAGACATTGTTGAACTGCTCCTCTTCATGGCTGAAGACTCTATCTATGAGAATTATTCGGGAGAATTGAGCTATAAAAAGGACTGTTTAGATATATTGTTGAAACGATTTTCTATAGAACAAGTTTCTTATTTTTCAGAGTGCTTATTTTCAGAGATAGAAAAAAGTATCGACGAAACTGATAATGATTTATCGGTTTCTAAAGTATATTTATTATTTTGGCTTCTTGAAAAGTCGCAAGATTTTAAGTTGGACAATGAAAATGATTTATCTAATAAAATTCAGTCACTAATAATTAAGTTATATGCTTCAGCTTTCAAAAATAACATTGAAAATAAAGATAGTAAGTTAGATGCTTATAAACTTTTTGATTACCTTCCTTGGTGGCGTATTGATGATGAGTATATCCTCGGTATTTTGGGGCTTATAAAGAATACGAATCTCTGGGTTCTTAAGTTAACTGATAATAATTCATGCCAATATCAAAATAAAAGACTTACTAGAAGCTATTTACAGTTACTAATCGGTTTGCTCTCAGAAAAACGAGCTACAGATAAGAGTGAACTAATTACTTTAAAGGTTTTAGGTTTAATTGAGTCTTGCGGTTTTCCTGAACATGCAAATGAGTTTTGTGGGCTGTTTGATTATGAATCTCAATATGACTTCTCCTTATGGCAACAATTTATTTTGATTGTAGATGATATGAGTGATGTGTCATTTGATAGAGTACTCTCAATTCTAGAATTAGGGGCACCGATTAACCTAGTTTTGGAATTATATGAGAAGGTGAATAAAGAGGCTCGCAAGGCAAAGATTTTGGTACATATTAAAAGTCCTTCTGAAGCAACAATTGATAGCTTAGGAATCGCTACACTTGAAGAATCACTAGATTCAGCATGTCGTACAGGCCAAGTAGATATTGCTAAGGTAATGTTAGATAAAGGGTTGTTTCTTCTTAATGATGAAGATAGTTACCTAAGAAAGAGACTACCTTCTACACAGATTTCAATACTTGAAGATAAGTGGTGCTCATATGAGTTCAAAATTAACCTATTAATGATTGTCAGTGACAATTCATTGTCGAATGACGAGAAGCTAGAGAGAATTCGAGGGTATAAACAGCCATTTAGGAACGAAAGAAATCACCAACTGAGAATGAATTTGGCTGGTAGCTGTAACCGCTTTCAACGGAATATGAATGCATTAGTTCTCCATGAAACCAATCCTGAAACAGCTTATAAATATTTTCATGCTTTATACCAAGAAGATAAAACAGTTTACTATTCAGGTAATCGCTTTGCTTCAAAGCTAGCATATTTGGATAAAAGAGAAAGTAGTGAAAATATAGAATATAAAACTGCCTTAATTGAATGGTTAAGTTCAATAGATGATTCTGATGTACAATCAGTGGATTGTAATTTTATCAAGAATTGGTTTCATTGTTTGATAAAAAATGATGATCTTAGAGGTATTGACGCCCTTTGGAATAAGTTATCAGAAGCCCAACAGAATAACATTGCAATTGTGACTTGTTATTGTAAATCGTTGAAACAACGAGGGGAACATCATTCAGCCAACCTGATCTTTGAAAAGTTACAGAAGTATCATAATGTTGCTTCTTTAGGAGATGAAGCTGAAAAGCAATGGCATGAATTAAGAGAAATGATTGTAAATGACCATGAGCCTGTTGTGATTGCGGCGTTGTCTAAGGCTCTTTCGGAAATACCTAAATCTACTAATGAGTTAAGACAAAGGTATCATGAAATATGTTCCAAAAAATTAAAAGAAGTTATTAGCATCATAGATGGAACTGACTCAACTATTGAAAGGTTTTTATATGAAAATATTTATTCAATAATTGACGAATTACAACTTAGAAAAAATTATTTAAATAATTTTAATAATTCAGGAAATGCAACCTCTTACCGTATTACTAAAGAAGATTTAGTTAATGATTGGTTAACATCTCTATTCGACCATAAATTGTCATATTTAGGTTTAAGTTGTCGTGATCAAAAGCGAGGAGGACAATCTAGTTCAACAGAAAACCCTGGAGAAATAGATTTTTTCCTTTGTGGAAAAAATAACGAGCGCATTGCAATTATGGAAGCGTTTCGTCTTTTTTCAAATGATACAACAGTTATAAATAGCCATTTAAATAAAGTAGCTGGTTATGATCAACAATGTTTGAGTCCTGTTTTTATAGTTGCTTATTGTGATGTAAAAAATTTTTCTACTCTCTGTGACAACTATGATAATGATAGTCGGCAAAGAGAATATAGCGGATTTAAAAAATCTACAGTAAGTGAAGAGCTATTTACAGTTATCGAAGACTCTTCCACTTTAAAGGCTTATAAAGAAATACGTTACAGGGGACGTAAACCAGTAACCATATACCACTTATTGGTAAATTTAAGTTTTGATTGTTTGTAGTGGTACATTGAATTTGGCCACCTGATTAGAGGTGATATAATCACCATAACTTAATTAGGTGTAATAATGGCA
>CANLRB010000028.1 GCA_947493455.1 uncultured Pseudoalteromonas sp.
AAACCTGATTATATGACGATATACCAAAGCTTCCTGGCTTGATTAGACACTCAGTACGCGTGCATTAATGCAATGAACTAAGTCGCTTACACCTGGCTTGAGCCTTAAACTAACTGGGTACATATTATTAAACCAGCTTCCTTGAATAGTGCCTTGCTCAGGTTAACCGAAGAATGTCTAGTGCCCCTGCTACATCATATGGATATGAACTAAAGTAGGCAGCGATGAGATCGCAATAAGAGAGCCTCTATATGTGTTTGCCGTAAGCTACTAGCTTAACCGCCGCATCGACATACGAAGTAAACGAATACGTTTATTGATTAGCGGTCGACCGTCACTATGAAAAAACGGTCAAAAAGAATACTAGTGCCTATTGACAGAGTTAAGGCTCATATGTGTTAGCTCTCGTCTCCAAGAAGGTGTCTGAATTCATTTTCTAACTCAGTTAGAGCTTCACTGACGTCACCATTTAACTTTTTGATTACGTCGTCCCATTTGTCATAGTCTATTTTATTTTCAACACCATCAATTTGAAGAGCAAATTGATTAAAATTTATTACTAGCTCTTTATCTATAGCATCAATTTTATTAGCTGTTTCTGTAGGTATATATATTACTTTTGTAGGAAAATACTCTCTGAACGCTTCATGAGCTTTTGCTGCTATTTGTTTTCTTTCGTTTCTAGGAAGGTCGCCTGCTGGTTCAAAAGCTTTTACATAGTCTTTGAACGTAACAATTGTAGTTTTTAACAAAGAATATGTTTTTGCGATAACTTCAGCTCGACTTTCGTGAAGCTTAGAGAACTTCACATGTTTTTCCGCTGCTGCAATACTTAAACTTGCTTTTAACTGCTCAATTTGAATATCTGATTCACTTTTTAGCTGAGCCTTGTGAGTTTCTAATTTTTGATCATACTCGCTTTTAATTACCCCTTTTATTCGTTCAGAAATCCATGATTTAGATAAGAATATGAGGCAAGTGGAAAGCCCTGCACTTACAGAAGCTGAGGTTAATACTTCTAAAACTAATTCTGATGACATCAACGATTCCTTGTAGAGAGCTAACGCTTTGCTAAGGGGCAATTGACTGTTGGCTATACTAGCGCGAAGCGCCAAGCCAACTGTTAATTGTCCCAGTGAGTTTACGAACGAACTTGAGCAACTTGTTAGGCATACTTATCACTACCTTCCCAAGAAACTTGAACGGAATAACCATGAAAATGAAGAATAATTCCTTCTCCCATTTCAGCTCCATTACTGAACGTTTGTTCGCTGTTTTCGAAATTGATATCGCCACTGTAGTCACACGGCCCGAAAGAATAACCACTAGAATTAAGTTCATCTATTAGCGTGCCTACTCGCTCAGTTAAAAAGCGTGCTAGATGCTCTCGACCATTAACTTTTTCATTTTCAAAGTCATTTCGGAGTTTATGATTTAACTCTTCCTGAACTTTGAGCATTTCAGAATAATGCTCATTAGTGGCGATATCTCTCATTCTTTCCCTGTATGCCTAACAATTTAATAGTGCGCAAATCGCGCATATTTCTGATTCGCGGTCGCGCACTTTTCTGAATACGTTAGTTTTAACAAAATTGATAACTCATTGCCAGTATTATTAAAAATGCGTATTACGGATTTTTAATAATGATAAAAGTGCGCAACTTGCGCACTTTATTGAATATGGGGGAAAGTTGATAGTTCAGCAGTTAAAAAATAAGGATTTTACATAATATCAATGTCCGTTCTTCGCTCATACCACCCAGAAAAATGTAAACCAACTCTACGAAAATGCACAAAAAACGAGCTAGTAAATTGTAGAGAATCAATCTACTAAGATTACATACGGCTTTTAACTCGATTTGTCGCGACACTCGTTGCGGGGTCGTCTGGCCAAAAGTGTTTTGGGTAGCGTCCTTTCATTTCTTTTTGCACATCTTTATAACTATTTTGCCAAAAGTGCGCGAGATCTTGCGTAATTTGTAAGGGTCGCATCGCCGGCGAGAGCAACTCCATTGCAAGGGCTAGGTTTCCATTTAATAAAGATGGCGTTGCCGTTAACCCGTACACCTCTTGCATTTTTACCGCTAACTTTGCAGGGCCATTTAGTTGGTATTGAACTTTAATAAATGAGCCTGTGGGAACTTTAAGCCGCTTTGGTAGCAACTCGTCGAGCTTTTGTTGCTGTTGCCACGACATTTGGGCCAGCACCGCCTCAGTTAAATCAAGTTTTTTTAACTGCTCTAGCGAATTGATACCCTCTATAAAAGGCGCTAACCACGTTGTTAAATTATCGAGCAAAATAGATTGGTTTATAGTTTCAAACTCATTAGGTAAGTATGTCCCTGCCAATTCCATGCGTACCAAAAGTTGTTCAACAGATGCAAGATTTAACAGTGCCAAGCCTTTTTTATGGATCAGGGAAAGCCAAGCTTGCGTTCGCATCGCCACATCCATTCCATTTGGATTGGCACTTTCTTTCACCACAACCGCACCAATACACTCTTGTTTTGCCGCAATAAAACGGCCTGTTTTTTCCTGGTACTCACATACCTCTCGCTCACTGAAAAGATGCGGCAGTGCACCTTTAAGCAAACTTAATTCTGCTGTACAGCCGCTGTATACCTGTTGACCTTGCACTCCGCCCATATTAGCGATACATAAAAAATCATCATGTAACGGAAAGTCTGAATGTAATTTAGCGCCCGCGCCATTTGCCAAGATTAATCCTTGGCCGCGTCGTTTCGCGATGCGATCTGGATAAGCTAAGGCGACCACAATTGCTAAATAGTCAATTGGCAAAGTCGTAACAGGCTTCACGCCCAATTTTTTTAGCCAATAATCTCGCTGCAATTTAAAGCTTGGGTGTGGTGTTGTGAGTTGTTGATTTAAACTCAATGCTAAATCGGCAGATGAACGGTTCGCCGCTTCCTGTAGGGCAACAAAATAAATAGCCAATACATAAATGCCGGGATAGTCTTTATCTAGCTCCTTTGCCTTTAATAACGTATGTGCAAAGCGTAAGTCACTGCCAAAGCGCAGCATCTCAGAACCAAGCGACGTCAGTTTTGCATTATCATCAAACGCCTGCAGCATTTTTAAAAGTTTAGTTGCTTGACTCATTTGCGCCGGCGTTGGCCTATCCAACAAAGTTAATTCATCAACAGTTGCGCCCCACGCATATGTTTCAAGTAACAAAGTGCTAATATCACTGGTGAGAATTGATGGCAATTCAGAATGAGGACGCCGCTCAAACTCTTCTTTTGTACCAAGGCGATAAACACACCCAGGTTCAATACGCCCAGCACGGCCTGCTCTTTGAATGGCAGATGACTTTGAGATATTGGTCGTCTCCAATTGAGACACGCCATTTTTTAAATTAAACCGGCTTTGTCGCTGCTTACCACTATCGATAACAATGCGGATGCCTTCAATCGTAAGACTGGTTTCGGCAACATTGGTCGCCAAGACGACTTTGCGTATCCCGTCACCAGGTTTCGCCATGGCCCGTTGTTGCTCGCTTTTATTTTGCGAACCAATTAATTGATGTAATTCGATATTCGAGGCTAAGTTTTTACTTTCCAATTGTTGATGCACATACGTAATTTCTTTTTGTCCAGGTAAGAATACCAATACGCTGCCATATTCGTCATTAAGTGCTTGCAGCACAACGTCAACAATCTGTTCCAACCAATTTTTATTTTTAGCACTCGTTATATAGTTTTCATCGATTGGATAACTGCGCCCGTCGCTTTTTATCACCTCACAATCTAAAACGTCACTAAGCTTTGAGTGCTCAAGCGTCGCCGACATAATTAAAATCTTTAAGTCATCACGAAACGCAGCCTGACTTTCAAGCGCAAATGCAAGTCCCATATCGGCGGGCAATGAACGCTCATGAAACTCATCAAAAATAATTAAATCAACACCCGTCAGTTCTGGATCTGACTGCAATTTTCGTGTTAACAGCCCTTCAGTCACAATTTCGAGCTTTGTTTGAGAACTCACCTTGGTTTCGCCACGCATACGTAAACCAACCGTTTCGCCGACTTGCTCACCCAAACACTGTGCGAGGTAAAGAGCAATATTGCGCGCAGCAACACGTCGAGGCTCAAGTAGCACAATATGGTTGTAGTGCTTATCCTTTATTAATTGCAATGGCAACCAAGTTGACTTACCCGCACCGGGAGGGGCTTGTAAAATAGCGGTTGGATTATCTTTTAAATAATGAACAAGTTCTGAATATACTTGGCTGACTGGTAACACATTGGCGTCTCTATATCTGTGATAAAACTAAGTTTACCGAAAAAGACTCGTCAAATTGAAATTTTTTGTCAAAATAACAGGAAAAATTTATAACGAATGCGACATGAGTGATATCACAAAACGGCTTTTCTTTGGCTTAGCGCTTGATGAGCACAGTAAAACGCATATCTACAATTGGTTGACACGCGATGTTAAAACATATCGCCCGCTGATCAATAAAAACAACTTACATCTTACACTCGCGTTTTTAGGCAACGTGAACGCCAACGATGAAAAACGCTACATAAGCTATGCAGAGCAAATCAAAGCAAAGTCGTTTGCGCTCAGTTTTGGCGATACAGGTTATTGGCAACAAACTGGTATTTTTTATTTACGACCAAGTGGCATACCTAAGCAACTCGACATGCTTGCAAGTAGCTTACGTAATAAATCTCATAAATTAGCGACCTATCACAACCCGTTTGCGTTTAACCCCCACATCACCTTAGTGCGCGGTGCAAAGCGTCAAGAGCCCACGGTTTATAACAAAATGGCGCCACTTAATTATAAATTTAAACAGTTCACCTTATTCCATTCAACTCGTATCGACAACCAACTTACTTATGTGCCGATACAGCATTTTTCGCTACTTTAATTGGCGCTGAAAGTCTTCCATCACTTCATTCAGTGAAGTAATAAGTTGATGATGGCTATTTGCTAAATGCTCAAATTTAAGCAAGGTTTCATCGGTCACATGAGTCAGTTTTTCTTCTTCATCATTAGTCAACTCGAGCTGACTGAAAATTTCAAAAAAGGCCAATGATTGCTTTGTTTGTATCTCTTGGGTTTCACTATTAAAGTTTGACATTTTTTTCTTTAAATTTGCCAATTCATTGCTGACTTTTTTAAAATAAAGACGTTTAACGTAATTTTGATTTAAAACATTCACTTGATGGTTAGCACATTCAATATAAGCGGCTAGCACATCGTTAAATTGCCCGAGCTTAACTTCATCCAGCGGCATATTTTTGACCAAGATACAAATATCACTGTCTTGGAAAAAACTGCGGCGACCCGCTACCACAATGCGTTTGTCGTTTTGCATCACTAACTTAAATAAATCCTGCTCAATACCACTGGCTTCAAGTGCAGGGTTATCCCAATAACTCAAGCGTGTATTCTCATTGATAGCAACGGCGACATTGAGCTCTAAGCTTTGCATAAATCCAAATAAACTTACCAGTAACTCATCAAAGGATTCACACGATAAACAATCCTGAATAGCTCTTGCTGCAGATCCCCATACAAAAGAGTCTGACATCGCTGAAAAAACAAGTTGATTCGACTCACTTTCAGCTTGTTTTAAACTTTTAAATTCATGACGATTTTTAAGTGCACGCATCACTTTCAAGTTGAATAAAGCCGGAGCGAACTCTTTTTTATCTATCCAGTCACATGCCCCGCAATCAAATGCGGCCATTTTCACATCAAGCTCATCAGAACCACTTAAAAACAAAATCACCGGCGGGTCTTGTTGTTGGCTAAATTGTTTTGCTAATTCAACGCCATTACCATCAGGAAAAGTGTAATCGAGAATAACGACATCAAAAGAATGACTTTCATTCAATTGTTCAGCTTGATGAACGCTAAACGCACTTTCAACTTGAAAGCTGTCGCCTAATGTCATGGCAATCAATTCATTCAGACAAACATCATCTTCAGCGATGAGCGCTTTATACGTCATTGTCGCTCCTAGTTGTATTATTTCTAATATACAAATAATAGACGACATCAATAAAAAAGCCCGAGCATCATCATGTCTCGAGCTTTTCAACTGTAACTAAATATTCAATTTAAATTGAACTACGTACCGTTACAAACTCTGGATACGCATCAACACCACAGTCATGTTGGTCCATACCATTGATTTCTTCTTCTTCACCGACCCGAATGCCCATTGTCTTTTTAAGGATTGCCCATACAATAAACGACGCAGCAAAAACATAGCCGAATATTACCAGCGCACCAATCAACTGGTTAACAAAAGTCGCGTCACTACTTGATAATGGCACGCACATTAAGCCAATAAATCCGCACACGCCGTGCACTGAAATCGCACCAACAGGGTCATCAATTTTTGCTTTATCAAGGAACACAATACTGAATACTACGCTTATGCCACCGATAGATCCCAGTAATATCGCCATTAACGGACTCGGCGCTGCCGGTTCAGCCGTGATCACAACAAGCCCTGCGAGTGCACCGTTTAGCACCATCGTCAAATCAGCTTTTCGCCATAGTAATTTACACAGTAGCAGTGATGCTGTCGCACCCGCTGCAGCTGCCGCATTGGTGTTGAGTAAAATTTGACTCACTGCCGTTGCATTTTCCTTATCTGATAGTAGCAATTGTGAGCCCCCGTTAAAGCCAAACCAGCCCATCCATAAAATAAAAGTACCGAGTGTTGCCAGCGGTAAATTTGAGCCAGGAATTGGGTAAATTTCACCATTTTTACCATACTTACCTTTACGAGCGCCAAGCAATAACACACCTGCTAACGCAGCGGCAGCGCCTGCCATATGAACAATTCCAGAACCAGCAAAATCGACGAAGCCCATTTCAGATAAAAAGCCGCCGCCCCAAGTCCAATAACCTTCAAGTGGATAGATAAATCCAGTGAGTACGACACAAAATACTAAAAATGCCCATAATTTCATTCGTTCAGCCACCGCCCCCGAGACAATCGACATTGCAGTCGCGACAAAAACAACTTGGAAAAAGAAATCAGACTGTAACGCATGGTCCGCATCACTTGCTTGTTCGCCAATCAGAGCACCGAGAGAGGGGATAAAACCGCCTTCTGTATTGTCAACGTACATAATGTTATAACCAACCAACAAATAAACCGTACACGCAATTGCATACAAGGCCACATTTTTGGTCAAAATTTCAGTGGTATTTTTTGAGCGAACAAGGCCAGCTTCTAACATTGCAAAGCCTGCCGCCATCCACATTACCAGTACACCTGAGATTAAAAAATAAAACGTATCAAGTGCAAACTTAAGTTCAACAACTGTATTTTCCATGCTACCTACCTCAAATCGCCGCTTCGTCTAATTCACCAGTGCGAATACGCACTATTTGTTCAAGGTCGTACACAAAAATTTTGCCGTCCCCTATTTTTCCCGTTGATGCAATCTCGCTAATCGCCTCAACGACCCGTTCGACATTGTCACTGCGTGTTGCAATCTCAACCTTAATCTTGGGAATAAAATCAACTTGATATTCAGCTCCGCGATACAATTCAGTATGCCCTCGCTGACGTCCAAAGCCTTTCACATCAACCACTGTCATTCCTTCCACACCTAAATCAGATAACGCTTCGCGCACATCATCTAATTTAAAGGGTTTTATAATGGCACTTATCATTTTCATAGTTTGCACCTTTTGATTATGTATTTTATTTAAACAAACCAAGCTTTATGCCAACTTAAAAACTTTATATTTTTTATAATGTTAAGAATTTAACAAAGGGTTACATTTCTTTTTTTGCACAATAAAGGTGCGTATTACAAGCGACCGCGCCCGATTTGGTGCAATACAACAAATGAATAACTCTTGCTAAAAATTGTCAATTTGACACAATGAGAAGGACTCTATTGAGTGTTTATCACAGGAACAAAAAAGCACCATGATGTATTGGATAATACAGATAATTCTCGGCTTATTTTTATTTAGCGTCTATTTTTTTAATGCCGATATTGATAGAGCTGTATTTGGCATGACAAATGTTGTTCTATATGCCCTAGTGCGTGGTGCAACTATGGTTTTTGTACCACACTTTATTATTCGCGCGTTCATTAAACGTCGCCGCAACACGCAAATATCTTCAATCAAACTGTGTTTTATGGCACTGCCATTAGTTTTATGTGCAGCTCTAGTTGATGCTTGGATTAAAACAACCGCTAAATCAACGCTCATTCCACAACAACAGCGCTTTCTCTACTTACAAGAGAATAAAGAATCGCTACTTTCAGAGCCGGAGTTAACACTGGAAAACAGCGCCCCACAAAGTGAATTCGAACGGGGTATGGAAGTAGGCCGCAAAAAAGCGCTCGAAAAAGAAATGGAGCAAGAGCAAGATCAACCGTTTAGCAAGGTCTTCATCAAAGCAGTTTTCTTATACCTCATGTGGTTACTGTGTTATTTACCGTTATCGGCTCTTAAAAACCGCCTCGAAGTAAGTAGCCGAGTAAAAGAAAGTCAGCTTGCGCTTTTAATGAGCCAACTCAACCCGCACTTTCTGTTTAACTCACTCAATAGTATTCGCGGCATGATGTTTGAAAACAAAGAGCTTGCCAAAGATTTAGTCGATAAATTAAATGAGTTGTTTAAATACAATTTATCGAGCAATAAAAAAGCGACAGCATCACTTAAAGAAGAACTACGAATTTGCGAGTTTTATCTTGATATTGAACATATCCGTCTTGAAGAACGTTTGTTAATTGAAATGCACGTCGAAAACGGCTGTGATAGCTGTAAAATTCCTACCATGGGCTTGCTCACTTTACTCGAAAATGCAATCAAACATGCCATTGCGCCGCGAATAGAGCAAAGTTTGCTAAGTATTAATATTCATAAAGATAAAAAGTATTTGTTTATCAAGGTCACCAACCCCGTGTATCAAGGCAATTACCATGCTAGCGGCACGGGCACCGGGCAGAGTAATTTACTTAAACGATTACAATTGATGTACGGCGATGACGCTAAACTAACAACTGAACAACAAGAAGAACTCTATATTGCACAACTCACTGTGCCGCTAGGTAAATAACATGAATTGGAACTATATCACCAAAACGAGTCCAAGCTACTGGCGCTACCAAGGCATAGTCCTGTTCATCTCAACCCTCTTTATGCTGTTCTCAGTTTGGACAATGTCGGCCACACCTGAGTATCAATCTCATTTAAAGCACTTAACTCACTTTGGCCTATTTATTTTATATTGTTACCAAATGGTGGTGATATTTGGCACTTTTCATATTGTCTGCCGCGGCATCTACAAGTATCTAAAAAAGCCCTATCATTCAAAGCGAAAAGCAACACTAAATGTATTGTTCAATGCTGCAATTGCGTCAGTGATTGTAATCATATTCGATCTATTACCACCGATACTTGGCATTACGCCCTATGACGCTGAACAGTACCTCAAGAGTATTTTGGCTAATAGTTCATTTACACAAAACTTAATACTTTATTGGCTTTACAATGTCTTTCTTTTCGTGGTGTGGCTCGCCCTTTACTTGTTTGCATCGCACTCGGCGAATTATAAAAAGTTGCTCGTAGTACTTAAAAAGCAAGAGCTTAGCTTATTGGCAAACAAGATTAGCCCTGAATTCTTGTTTAGTACTATGGACGCAATCAAAAAAATGATTGACGTCGACGAAGAAAAGGCAGCAGAGCTTGTCACCCGAGCATCTGAACTATTTCGCTACAACTTGCTCGCGAGTAAAAATACCGACGCATTGCTAAATCAAGAAATTGATAGTTTAAAAAACTACCTTTCTATTTTAGATGATCAAAATCGTGCTCCAATTGACATTGATGTCAATATAAACAACTCACCTGAGGCGCTCAAGGTACCCAGTATGAGCCTGATATTCCTCGTTTCTTTTTTACTAAAGTCAGCACGTCAGCGCGATGCACAATTAACCGTCAACGGTTACCAAAGTGGCGAAAAATATCGTATTGATATCTACCATCGAAGCCTTGGCAAACTGTTTTTAGACACAGAACATTTCGACAATGTAAAAGAACGATTGGACTACTTATATAAGTCAAAAGCGAGCTTAATATTAGCGCGAAAAGGACGCAGTAGAAAACTGCGCTTAGAGTTGCCACTAAACCAACAATGCGAATGACCACTTATCAGTGCTATTGACCCTTTATCACTAATAGTGGAATGTAAAATTTAGACAGCATACACTTATAATGTAACAGCTAAGAATGAGTAACACTTAATAGATATGTTTGAAAATAACGCTCAAGCCCCATTAAATCCGCACTTTCTATTTAATAGTATGAATGCGATTCGCTATATGATCTTTGAAAATCAAGATCAAGCTAGCGAATTGTTAAGCAACTTAGCTGAGTTAATACGTTACCAACTCGCCGATGGTAAAACAAAAACCAATATAGAAAATGAATTAGTACAAGTGGAACATTTACTTTCTCTTGAGCAACTTCGTTTAGAAGAGCGCCTTGACGTTACACTTGACATCAATTTACCCGCAAAACCTTATCGGCTAAAGCAAACATTGATTTTACCGCTGTTAGAGTATGTTTTTATCGAGAAAGATATTTATGGTGTGTTACATAATCAGCTCACAATAAAATGTGCTGAAAGCAATGACCAATGCATTATTACGATTTCTTTGACACAATCGCCAAAAATCAAACCTGGCAAACTAGAGTTTACCGAATTACTCACTAAACTTAATGCATCAGATGTTTGCGAAATAAACCAAACACTCACAGAAAACTGCTACAACATGGAGTTAATTATCAATAATGACTATTAAAATTATAATTGTTGACGATGAGCGTCTCGCTCGTAGCGAGCTAAAACGCTTGTTAAGCAAACACAGTCAAATTGAGATTATTGATGAAGCTAAAAATGCTGAAGAAGCCAGCGAGAAAATTGCAGAGCTAAAACCCGATGCCATTTTTTTAGATATTCATATGCCTGGCGCAACAGGACTCGAACTTGCAGAGTCGCTCGGTGATGACGTTAATATTATTTTTTGTACTGCATATGATCAATTTGCAGTCGATGCATTTTCGCTTAACGCAATGGATTACTTAGTAAAACCGGTCAATCCAGAGCGCCTCGCCGAAAGTATTGATAAACTTGAAAAACGTCTTGAACAAAGCAAAGGCGAAGCCGGTTTACCTGATGACCACAAACTAATGGTTAAATACGGTGAACAGATGCGAATCATCGAGTTACGTGAAATTATCCGGTTCGAATCAATTGGTAATCACGCGGCAATCTATACACCTTATGGCAAAGCATTTTTGCATAGCTCACTCAATAAGATTGAAGCTAAGCTTGATGAAAAGCATTACTTTAGAGCAAGTCGCTCCGATATTATTCGCCTTGACGCCATTGAAAGCATGGAACAAGCAATTAGTTATGGCTTAACCGCGACGCTAACAAATGGACAAACGGTTGAAATTTCAAGACGCCAAGCGACTAAATTGAAACAGCTTCTCGAATTTACACAGCTTTAACAGTAATAAAAAAACCAGCAAACGCTGGTTTTTTTATGTCAATGATAGAGTGAATATGCGTTCCTGCTATTCCTCAGCATCAGAGCCATATTGGCACACTTGATTGCGCCCGCCGCCTTTTGCATCATAAAGCGCAATATCGGCGTGATTGATTAAATCTTGCAAACTATCACCGAGATATTCAGAAACACCAATACTGACCGTCACACTAATTAAATGTTCACCGGCATCGATTTGCGTACTGCTTAATTTAAAGCGAAAATTATCTAGCATTTCAAACGCTTGCTCCATCGCGCAATTAGGCATAAGCAATGCAAACTCTTCACCACCAACACGTGCCATCAGCATATCAGAAAAATACGCTTGCAAATGCTCTGACAGTTCAACAAGAACATCATCACCGGCTTGGTGTCCATAGGTGTCGTTTATCTGTTTAAAATGATCAATATCAAGTAGCGCTAAACAAGTTGCTTGATTGTTATTTTCGAGATACTGCTGTGCATATGAATAAAAATAGCGACGGTTATATAAGCCAGTCAGGTAATCCCGATTCGCCGCATCCTTAATGGTTTCAATAAGACTAATCTGCTCCATTGTTTGCATCACACGACAATGAAACTCTTCAGGTAAAAAAGGCTTAGTCAAAAAGTCATTTGCACCATGCTTAATAAACTTTGCCGATAGACTTTGACTGCCCGAGCCTGAAATACCAATAATTGCTAATTCGTCACGACCTCGCTTACTGCGTATCTTTTTAGCGAGCTCAAAACCATCCATCACGGGCATCGCGTAATCTGTCATCAACAGTTTTATATCACGGTCATTTATTAAAAGTTCATAAGCTTGTTGACCATCTTCAACTTCAATTACTTGATATAGTAACCGTGCCAACATCTGGCGCATCATAGTGCGACTCGTCGCTGAGTCATCGGCAACGAGTACTTTCTTCCCCTGATTTTTAAGCAGTAATGCAAGTTGTTTAACGGCATAAATATAAGAGTCGCGATTTTCTTTTAACACATAATCGACGACGCCCATTTCCAGCATTTGTTGACGTTTAAACTCGTCTATTGACCCTGTTAACACTACGGTCGGAATACCAAACTTGAGTGTTAATTTAGCCACTTCACCATTCGGTGCATCCGGTAAGTTCAAATCAACTAAGGCAATGGTGTACTTATTGTTTTTAATTAGCCCCGCCGCATCTCGTAATGAAGCAGCAAAATCAACTGGGATATGAAGGTATTGACTCGCCAAGTGGCGCAATACCTGTTGTACCATTTTACTGTCTTCAACCATTAACACTCTGTGCATAGTTATACTCCAACTTGCAGATAGTTTTGTTTTTATCGTTATACTGCAACAAATAATAAACTATTTTCTTTTATAAAATAAGCAGTTAATTAAAAAGGCAGAAAATCTGCCTTTTTAGTTGTATAAACCTAACTCTATTTTAAAAATAGACTTTATTCATATCCTCGCTCGGTTTTATGTTTTATGATTGCAATATAGCCATGCCAGCTTGCATAACTAAGAAGTGGCATCAATACAATAAAACCAGCTGCACCGGTCGCAAACCCAATCGCAACTAAGACTAAAATGCTAACAGCCCAAACAAACATCGCGCCGATATTTTCTTTCACCGCATGAATTGACGAAACCACCGCGGTCATAATATCAACACGGCGTTCCATCATTATTTGCGGTGTAAATGCCGATATCGCAAACACACTACCAAGCATCACGGCACCAATTAAACTACCCAACGTCAAAAATCCCGATAACTCTTCAAGCGATGGGTTTGCATAACTTGGATACAGTGCATGGACCAGCGCCGCCAAACGCATCCAAATAATCATAATCACCATCAGCATGATAGCAAATCCCCACTCCCCAACTGGGTTACGGAACATCGACTTTAAACTATGCGACATAGTCGGAGTATGACCTTTTTCAAGCTCCCACGCGATATCGTAGAGCCCGACCGCAAATGCGGGACCAATCAATGCAAACGCAACCGTTGCTGGTAGTATCACCAAGTGGGTACCGGACTGATATACAAAATACATAATCGCGGCGGGAATAAGGGTGAAAATAAGTCCATACACAAGACTTAAAATTGGCGCATTCGCCATATCTTTAAACGCTAAGGCATACCAATGAAACGCAGCAAAGGTATCAACTTTATTACATTCTAAACAACGTGCAAATTGCTCTTGTTTGTCAACTGTTGGGGTTTGTGGCATAGATACTCTCCTAGTAAGCTACTCAAAATTAGGTAACAACCTACATAAAAGGTACATAACAAAAACACAAAATATTTATACGCACACGACTCTATAAGTATTTTATGTTCTCAATATTCCATCTATCACTCTGTACTGCCGCGCCTTAATCAATATAACGAGACATTGGTCCTTGCAACTTAACAATACGCAGATTGAGTCTATTTGGTTCTTTTTAAGTATAGGGTGTCAATCTCAGAACTACCAAGTAATCGCAGCAATCAAATCCATTCCATCTCAAGATTTTGCATCCTTGTCTCTAAAAGCTAGCATCGAAAATTAGATTGATTTTAAATAGTTCAATAACTTATTGGAGGCTTTATGAGAATTACCCTGCTGGCGGCCCTCGCGTTTTGCTCACTGATTTCAATTCAGTCTAGCGTCGCGACTGAACGAAAAATAATCCCTGATCATCGTATAACAACCCATCATCAAACAAAGATTAACGGCGACAAAATCCGCTATACCGCGCATAGTGGCACCCAACCCGTTTGGGATGACAATGGTGATCCAATCGCCAGCTTGCACTATACCTATTATGAGAAAGATGATGTTGAAGACATGGCTAAACGGCCTTTGTTGATCTCTTTTAACGGCGGACCGGGTTCAGCATCTGTCTGGATGCATTTAGCCTACACAGGGCCTAAAGTGATTAAGGTCGACGATGAAGGCTTTCCAATCCAGCCCTATGGCGTCAAACAAAACCCGTATTCAGTGCTTGATGTCGCGGATATACTTTATGTCAATCCAGTCAATACTGGATATTCGCGCATTCTTGAGAATAAAGACGGAAAACTACCGAGTAAAGCAAAGCAAAAAGAACAATTTTTCGGCGTTAATGCTGATATTGCTTATTTAGCCGATTGGATTAATACCTTTGTAACACGCAATAACCGCTGGTTATCGCCAAAGTATCTGATTGGAGAAAGCTATGGTACAACGCGGGTGTCAGGCCTTGCACTCGAACTGCAAAATCGTCAATGGATGTACTTAAATGGCGTGATTTTAGTCTCACCAACAGACATTGGCATTAAACGTGATGGTCCCGTTGAAGCGGCAAACCGAATCCCTTACTTCGCAGCAACCGCATGGCATCACAAACAGTTACCACAAACATATCAACAACTCTCATTGATTGAATTACTCGATGAAGTGGAGCATTTCACCATCAATGAATTAATCCCAGGTATCACCAAAGGTGGATTTATATCAAGTGAAGAAAAAACAACTCTGATCAAAAAAATGGCCAATTACACCGGCCTATCTGAAACCTTCATAGCACAAAATAACTTAGACATTCCAAATAGTGCATTTTGGAAAGAACTGCTAAGAGACCAGGGTCTCACATTGGGTCGATTAGATTCCCGTTATTTGGGCATCGATAAGCGCGATGCAGGCAGTCGCCCCGACTATTGGCCAGAGTTGACCGCGTGGCTTCATTCGTTTACACCTGCAATAAACTATTATCTGCAACAAGAACTCAATTATAAAACGGATCTAAAATACAATATGTTTGGCCCAGTGCATCCGTGGGATCGCAGTAATAATCGCGCGGGCGAAAACTTGCGACAAGCCATGGCGCAAAACCCATTTTTACATGTCATGATTCAATCTGGCTACTATGATGGCGCAACAAATTATTTTGATGCCAAATACACCATGTGGCAGCTCGACCCGAGTGGCAAAATGAAACAGCGTTTAAGTTTTAAAGGCTACAAAAGCGGACACATGATGTATCTGCGCAGCGAAGATTTAAAATCCTCAAACCAACACGTGAGAGACTTCATCCTGAACTCACAACCTAACCAAGCTGCACAATACAAACTAAATTAACCACATTTAGTGTCGCCAACTATTGTTTGTAATAAAAACACAATAGTTGGCTTTTTTTGCATAAAACTCTCACATAACTATATACTTGTATCATCCTATTTATATCTACTGAGTATCTAATAGCATGTCGCAACTCTATCAAATCACGTTTAAGAAGTTGGCTGATCCTGCTTTAGCGTCGGATGCCAAAAATGCATTGCAACAAAAACTCAAATTAAGCGAATCTCAAATCACGCGTTTTTTTAATGGCGACAGTGTTTTCAACCCGATGCCGTTAGAAAAAGCAAAACGCCAACAAAAACTATTTTCAAGCATGGGCATTAGTCTCACCGCAAAGGCTGTTTCCGCAACCTCCGCAGACAAAACCGTACGTCAGCAAGAAGTAGACGAAAAAATTGTGGCTGCGCTCGATTACATTACAACAAGCTTAATACGCCTTGAAGAAAAAGTTGATGAACTTGCTGCGAAACAAAACGCTGATAACGACACTATCGACCTTGATGAAGCAACGCAAAGCTCATCTTGGGGTGACGACCTTGAGTTTGAGGATGACACCGACGCACCGCCTAAACGCAGTAAGTTTTTCCCGTACTTAATAGCCACTCTTATCGGGGTATTGCTTATCCTGTTGGGCGTGTTAATTGTCTTCCCACACTTATCACCCATTCAATGAGAAGTTAAACTTTGAACCGAAACGACATTCGTAAAAATATACGCGATTTACGACAAAACCTAACGCCCGTGCAACAGCAAGATGCCGCGAAAAAAATTAAATTGAATATATCTCAACATCTCGAAAACCGTAAAAACGCCCGTATAGGAATTTACATTTCAAATGATGGAGAGATTGATACATCCTTGATAATAGAACACTTATGGCAACTAAATCAGCATATTTACGTGCCGCTTATTCACCCCTTCTGCAAGGGTAATTTGCTCTTTCAGCGCTATGAGAAAAATTCACCCATGAGCGTAAATCGCTATGGTATCGTGGAACCTAAGTTAGATTGCAGTCAAGTTTGCCCGGTAGAACAGCTCGATGTTTTATTTACGCCCTTGGTCGCGTTTGATTTAAGCGGTAACCGCTTAGGCATGGGAGGTGGCTATTATGATCGTACCTTGGCGAAATATTATCGTGAAAAATTAAACCAACCTGAGGTGATAGGCTTAGCCCATGAGTGTCAACTGGTAGAGCAAGTACCTACAGAATGTTGGGATGTGCCATTAAAAACCATCATAACACCAAAAAGGTGTTACCAGTGGCCGGCAAAGTAAGCGTATAATACAGATACACAACCGTTCAGAGTCAAACTATTAGGGTAAACCATGACACAAGATGAAATGAAAAAAGCAGCTGCTTGGGCGGCGCTGGAATACGTAGAAAAAGACAGTATTGTTGGCGTAGGCACCGGCTCAACAGTCAATCACTTTATTGATGCGCTGGGCTCTATAAAAGAAACAATCCGCGGCGCAGTGTCTAGCTCAGAAGCGTCAACTGAAAAGTTAAAGCAACTTGGCATTGAAATTTTTGAGCTCAATGATGTTGATTCGCTAAGCGTGTATGTCGACGGAGCGGATGAAATCAATGCTCAAAATGAAATGATTAAAGGCGGTGGTGCAGCGCTGACGCGAGAAAAAATTGTTGCTGCGGTAGCAAAGCAATTTGTATGTATTGTTGATGAGACAAAACAAGTGGATGTTCTTGGTGATTTTCCACTTCCAGTTGAAGTGATCCCGATGGCACGCAGCTATGTAGCAAGAGAAATCGTTAAACTTGGCGGTGATCCTGTATATCGTCAAGGCGTCATTACTGATAACGGTAATGTCATATTAGATGTTCATAATTTAAGCATTACCGAAGCGAAGAATTTAGAACAAACAATTAACCAAATTGTTGGTGTAGTGACTAATGGTCTATTTGCCCACCGTGCGGCAAATACAGTCATAGTGGGTACACCAAATGGACCCAAAACACTGTAAAAATTAGGATTCGTAATGAGTAAGGTATCGTTAGCAAAAGACAAAATCAAAATATTACTGTTAGAAGGTGTGCACCAAAGTGCCGTTGAAACCTTAAAAAAGAACGGTTATACCAACATTGATTATGTAAAAACATCCTTACCAGAGTCCGAGCTGATCGAACGTATTCAAGATGTTCACTTTATCGGAATACGTTCGCGTACGCATTTAACAGAAGCGGTCTTATCACGTGCCGAAAAACTGGTCGCAGTTGGCTGCTTTTGTATTGGCACCAACCAAGTCAGCCTAGAAGCGGCGCAAAACCGTGGTATACCTGTATTTAATGCACCGTTTTCTAATACTCGTTCAGTTGCCGAACTCGTTTTAGGCGAGATTTTGCTGCTACTGCGCGGTATTCCCGAGAAAAATGCGAAAGCGCACCGCGGTGAATGGCTAAAATCTGCCGCAGGTTCATTCGAAGCGAGAGGCAAAACACTCGGTATTATTGGCTATGGTCACATCGGCACGCAACTTGGCATTATGGCCGAAAACATCGGCATGCAAGTAACTTACTATGATATCGAAGACAAGTTATCACTCGGCAATGCAACGCAAGTAGCTAATTTAACACAGCTATTACAAAACTCAGACGTCATTAGTTTACATGTGCCTGAGACACCGCAAACTAAAAATCTAATTGGTGCCGCGGAGCTTGAAATAATGAAGCCAGGCAGCATATTAATTAATGCTTCTCGCGGCACGGTCGTCGATATAGACGCACTTGCAAGCTCCCTCAGTGAAAAACGCCTTGGCGGTGCCGCCATTGATGTTTTCCCTGTTGAACCAAAAGGCAACAATGAGGAATTTTTGTCACCGCTGAGAGAGTTCGACAATGTGATTCTAACCCCACATATTGGTGGTTCAACACAGGAAGCGCAAGAAAACATTGGTATCGAAGTCGCAGGTAAACTTGCAAAATATTCAGACAATGGTTCTACCTTATCTGCGGTTAACTTCCCCGACGTATCGCTGCCAGAGCTTGCTAATCGTAGTCGCTTACTGCATATCCACCATAACCGACCGGGTGTTCTGACTCAAATTAACCAAGCGTTTGCACAACATGGGATTAATATCGCCGCCCAATATCTGCAAACGAATGAAGCAATTGGTTATGTGGTTATCGATGTCAATACAGATCACTCTGAAATCGCTTTAAAAGAGCTTCGTGCAGTTGAAGGTACAATCAGAGCACGTATTTTGCACTAGCCCTTACGTGATATAACAAATGAAATAAAAAGCGCCTCAGTCTTACTGAAGCGCTTTTTATTTTGTTTTGTTTTGTTTTATTTTGTTTTGTTTTGTTTTATTTTGTTTTGTTTTGTTTTGTTTTGTTTTGTTTTGTTTTGTTTTGTTTTGCAGCGGCAATTCGCAACCTAGTGCGAGCTATCAACCTTCAAATTTATATAATCCGCAAATTCTTCAGGACGCGACAGCTTGCTTAATGTATCTGGTTTTTGCAAATCCATTACCCGAGTCCCACTTGGTAACGCCAGCGACACATCTAATTTGCCTAAATTATTAACAAACTCCGTAAGCCCTTGTTTGAGTTGCTCGGGAATAGACAACAAAGCAATTTGCTTTGCATAGACAGCTTGCAGTTGCCCTAAATCCGCATCTTGATTTTGTGCCAATTCATCAAGCGCGATAGCCAATTTTCCGCGATTGGCAATCGATAAAGAAAACGTTTTCGGCTCAACCGCCATCACCGCGTGCATCATTTTTGTCTGTTGTTGTAACTGAGTTTCAAGTCCAAGTTGCTCGCCAACAGCAAGCTCGCGCGCGGCTTGCTGCATATCAAGAGACACTTGATACAAATCAGTTGTTTGACCTAACCCCAACGACATATTTAAATCAAACAGCTCGTTGCCAGCCAATTTTGCAGTGATCTTTGCATTGCCACTTTGTGGTTCGAGTGTTGAGTGGGTCGTAAACTGATAGTGAGAATCAAGTAATGTATCGGCCTTGATATCACCAAATAGCTGTTTTGCATATTTGGTAAATTGAATACCAGAAATCGTCATTGTGACATCTTCTGGCAAACGATTAGGCTGATAACCCACTAGGGCGAAATCATCAACTTGCAATAGTGCTTGTCCATCCAGGGTTGCGACTTCAACCCCTGTTAAATTCAAGGAACTCTGCCACATATTCACAGTGAGGTTTTTATAACTCATGCGGATGTCTGATTGCGCCTCAACTTGGGCAAATTGGCGTGCAATTTCATCTTTAACCGACGATTCGATTGACTGTTCGATATAAACATAACCAGCGACTGCGCAAACACCTACGCCAAAAAGAGCGATAAACTTTTTCATTTTAATCCTGTTGTATAAATTAGGCGCTTAAAACAAGGCCTCTAATGCTTGTGATAACGACGATACGCCAATAATCTCCATGCCATCAATGTTCTCTTTTGGTTTATTTGCAACGGGTACTACGGCGCGTTTAAAGCCATGCTTTGACGCTTCGCGCAATCGCTCTTGTCCGCTTGGAACCGGACGAATTTCACCGCCGAGTCCTACTTCACCAAACACCACCAGCTCTTTGGCCAACGCTGCGTTTTTAAAACTCGATACCAGTGCGCTGATTAACGCCAAATCAGCACTTGTTTCATTAACTTTAACCCCGCCCACAACGTTCACAAAGACATCTTGATCTGCCACTTGTAATCCACCATGACGATGCAACACCGCCAATAACATCGCTAAGCGATTTTGCTCTAGCCCCACCGTCACGCGGCGTGGATTTGCTAATTGTGAATAATCAACCAGCGCTTGTACTTCAACCAAAAGCGGTCGTGTGCCTTCCCAAATAACCATGACCAACGAGCCCGGCGCCTGTTCTTCTGAACGATTAAGAAAAATCGCAGATGGGTTATTCACTTCACGTAACCCCTGCCCCGTCATTGCAAACACACCGAGCTCATTGACCGCACCAAAACGGTTTTTATTGCCACGTAATGTTCGAAAACGGCTATCACTACTACCTTCCAGTAGAATTGAACAGTCGATACAGTGTTCGAGTACTTTTGGTCCCGCTAAACTGCCATCTTTGGTGACATGCCCAACCATAATAATGGCAACTTGGTTTTGCTTCGCAAAACGCGTCAGATACGCTGCGCTCTCTCGCACCTGCGACACACTACCCGGTGCTGATTGCACATCGCTCATATGCATCACTTGAATCGAGTCAATAACCATGATTTTAGGTTGTTCTTTAAGGGCTAATTGACAAATAGTTTCAACATTGGTTTCAGCGAGCGTTTTTAATTTATTGGTTGGTAGGTTAAGTCGCTTTGCCCTCATTGCCACTTGCTGTAGCGATTCTTCACCTGTGATATACAAGGTGTTCATCGATTCGGCCAATAAACACATGGTCTGCAACAAAATCGTACTTTTACCGGCTCCCGGTGAACCACCTATTAAAATAGCACTGCCAGGAACAACACCACCACCAAGTACGCGATCAAATTCTTTAAAGCCTGTCGAGAATCGCGGCAATGACTCCAAATTGACTTCATCGAGAGTTTGTACTTTAGATTCTACCAATCCTGCATAGCCACTTGTTGCGCCACTGCGAGGCACTTGCTTGACGCTTGGTACACGAAACTCTGTGACGGTATTCCACGCTTTACAGTCGCTACATTGACCTTGCCAGCGAGCAAATTCAGAGCCACATTCGCTGCACACAAAGGCTGTTTTTTTCTTTCCCATATTATAACGGCATACTTTTTGCTTTATTCATTAGCCAAGAGACTAGTGAATTTAATTGACGATGAAGTGCTTATAGTAGCCCATTTGTGGGTCACAAATCATCACACTTAACCGTAGTAAATTCGAGAAAAGCAAATTAGAATATCTGCTGGTTTCTGTAATAATTAAAAATACAATCGCTTAGAGGTCAGAACATTTATGTCAGACGATGTATTGCTTAAACATCAGAGTTTAATAAACTCATTGAAAGCTGATTTAGGCAAAACAAATTTTGATGCCATTTTTAATCGTAAAACGACTGGGCTGAGCGGGTCTGAAAAGTTTTTGATCAAAATGGAAATGAATCGCTTGTCGCAGCCCATTGATCGCTTTATTGACCTGCGAGGTCAAGTTACAGGCGAAGTTCGTCCTTATGTTCACAATGGAAAACAGCACTTTATGGACTCACTCGCAATCCAAGTTTTTGAGCGGGAAGTTAGACAAAATAAAGGCTACACCCTCGCAGTTTACGAAGCGGTGATGAATACCGAAAATAACCACAAAGTCTTGCAAAAAAAAGCGCGTGAAAGTGGTGAAATTGCGCCTGTTACCAGCGACACCGAAGCAAAACCTGAAATCACTTACAATCAAGTTAAATTTGCCTCCTATGAAAGTCGTTCGGAAGAGCGCATGAATTACTCGATAAAAGTGCAACTCATTGTCGATAAGAGCCATCAAATAGAAGCGGCAACATCGGACATATCAGTGAGCGGCTGTAAAGTTAAGCTCGCCAAACGCTACAAAGTCGCAACAGGGCAAAAAATTCGCATGCGCTTAATTGGCCTTGAACAAGATTTTGAAATGGGCCTTAAAGAAGGCTTAGAGTATGAAATTGTCGCTGTTGATCATGTTAATCATGAGGTTAACCATATTCGAATGAAGCGTACATTCAACGACGATCATCATGTTATCGATGAGTTCTTAAAAAGCTTTATTCACGGCAATAAACGCAGATATAAAGTGAACTTAGATAACACATTGGATGCCGTGATAGTAAAGGGTTATGAACAATATTATCTACCGCGTGTTACGTCGCTGTTTGTTTACCTCTCAGATATCGATGAGCAAATCACCACAGAACTAGTTTTAAGCAATGAAAATAATATTGGCATTGCACGTTATTTTAATGATGAAAATCGTCAGTGCGTATTAAACAGTATTTTAAACAAAAAAAGGATTGATGCACTCGCTACCCAAAGCGGAGACGTGAAAACAACTTATTTATATTGTTTTACCCATATCAATCAAGGACGCATTTTTTATTATTCTGCTACCATTGATGAACTTAATAATGCGCCAAAATTAAAAAACCTCTTTTTAGGCTTTGCTAGCCAAAAACCTAGTTTTAAGATATTGTCAGTTCAACTCATGCCCTGTAGTGCAGAAGATTGCTATATTCCTTTGTCACTTCCTGAAACAGCGAGCCCTGAAATTGCTAAGCTGAATAAGCCGCCCACGCCTCGCGTTCAAGGTGCTCTTAAGGACCTACACTATCAAGTGCTTATAACTGATTTAACAAGTACCGCAGCGGTCAGTGAGTTTCAAAAACTACAGTTTAATAACAAGCATGTAAACGCACTTAAACATTTTGGTCATACCAAACAAGCACAATATCCACATGTCGAATTTGTCGCGTTAGATTATGTCAATTTAAGACAGGAAACCCGCTATCTCTATCAAACTGAAATCCGCCTTGAACAAGAAGAAAAAGGCACGATTTCGGGGCATACACTCGACTTTTCAGTACACGGATTGCAACTTGAACTTGCCAACCCAAGTAATTATGAACAAGGCGATCTAGTCTTAGTCGTGTTTCCAGAGCTGCAAAAGTTAACTAAAAAATATGAGCTGAGTAAGCTGCCTTACGAAGTTATGGCGGTCAGTAAGACCAAAACCATCATCAACCTCAAAACATATTTACCAACCAGTACAATGCAGCATCAGGGTGAAGCATTTTTAAGTCAGTTAATTGAGAGCAATAAAAACAAGCTCAAAGCGTCGGTTGAATCGCCAAAAATACCGGGGCTATCAAGCGCACTAAGAAATATCGCAACTAAAAATGTCTGCCAGTTTCCATTTTATTTGCACAAGCGAGGCGCATCCGTGTTTGTTGGGGCCATAGCACAAGGCTTATATCCTAACGCAATGCACTTAATTTTGAGTCACATGAACCGTGCCGCCAGCTATAACCTAGAGAAAATGCTGACTCCCAATGTGTTCGAACGACTTTTTGCGCAACCAATAAAAGACGCCAAGCGTCAAGATCCACCGATGCAAGCGGAACTCTATGTTCGCTTTAACAACAAAAAACACACAAAATCGGCAATTATTTGCGACGTTTTTACACAGGATCAATCGCAAGTTCATCGCGCTTCATTTATTGAAGCCAGTGTCGCCGAAGATTTATTTTTTGCGTTTCGCCTCTACATATCGCGCACGGGTCGACCCGATACCGATTACATTTCGAAGGAACTAGGTTATATAAGCCAGTATGCATTGCATAAAGCAAAAGAACTTGAAGAAGAGCTGTGGTCAGTCATCGGCGTCGGTGATTTAATCGATATCAGCGACGAAGTTATTGCTCGCCATCCCAGTGTGAATCAAAACAATATTGCCAATATGAATAAGCGTAAAAAACTCTGGCAACAAAAAACACTGTACTTATTGAGTTAATATGGCATGGTTAACCCAATAGCTCATGTTACCAACTAAACTAGCTTGAGAGTGATGTGAAAAAAATTTACGTATTGTTTGTGTTCATCGTTGTAATTCTTTGCTATTGCAATCTAACACTTGCCAATGACGGCACACAAAAAAAATTTGAATATCAATGGCATGATCATCAAGACAAGCCTCTCACGTTATCTTTTTCACTTGATAAAACAACGGTTAACAGCCATTTTCGCCGCTTTAAACGCTTCAATCAAACTGAAGCATTTGAATACGTACACTATCAAGTACTCAAGTCACTGGCACAGTTTGATCCGCGCCAACTTATGGTTACCTTCGATAAGCAAAACGGAGCGATTAACTACCAACTTTCAGGCTCAGATCAAGCAATTTTAACTGAAGCACAACAAATACTGACCAGTGAAAAGCAAGCCGCTTTAGCGCGCTATTTAGAAAGCCAATACTACATCCAATTTTCGTCGCCGTGGCAAACTAATGCAATAAAGCCAGATCACATTCGCTTTATTAATGAATCGATTGAAGACTTAGAGCCTATCAAAGCAGAGATTATTAAACGCTATAAAAATACGCGGCCTCAAACTGTGATTAACTTTATTCTCAGCTGGGTTCAATCAATCCCCTACGAAACATTAGAAGATAAAACCCGCACCAGTGGGCTTGGCTTCAACCCGCCGTTAAAGATGCTCAGTCATAACCAAGGGGATTGTGATTCCAAATCAGTGATGGCTGCTGCTCTTATTAAAGCCATCTATCCTAACTTAAAAATCGCGTTTATCGTACTGCCCGAGCACGCACTTATCGGCATTCATCTACCGGTAAAAAAAGGTGAAAAGTTCATTGATATTGATGGTCTAAAATATATTCTCGCAGAGCCAACTGGACCCAACAAAATGCCAATCTCAATCATCGACGACGATTCATGGCGCCATATTCAAAGCGGACAATTTAGTTACGAATTAATTTAATTCGCGCTCAGTCTGGTTCATAAATACTTTTTTATAGTACGCTCGAAACTCATTATTATCGGGCATTTCTTTATCCCAAAAAGACAAGGCATCAAAATAGGCATAGTCTTTACTGAGTTGTTCAAGAGCGATATCAACGGCTTTAATCACTCCTTTGCCAAACTCACTTTTATGGCAGGCAATTGCGCTGTGCGTAAATGGTGCTATCCCTTTTATTTTTAACAAACTGTAGTCATGCTTCAAATCAAGCTGTGATAATGCATAACGTGCCGCCCCAGGATACACCAGCATCATATCAAAGCGTTCGCGATCGAGCATTTTAAATAAGTTTTTTGTCGCTTGCGAAGGCCGTTGACGAATATTCATCGGAAATTTACTCAATACGCGATCAATGTATTTACCGTAACTGCGCCCATCAATCACATTAAGTGATAAATTATGAGTGCCGAGCAGCGTATCAAGTTGCACCGACTGGTCAAGTGCTAACGAGTTTACAAGTGAGGTTCGCATCATCACATAGAGGTTACGGTGCAATAATGCAGGCTTTGAAAAATACAAATAAGTCTCTCGCTCAGAGTTACGAAACAAACCAAATGCACATGCATCTGTATATTTAAGATCGTTGAGAAGGCGTCCAACTGTCATTTGTTGTTGTACATGTTGATATTGCGGCATCAAATTCGCAAGTTGTGCATGCGCGAGGTTTATATATCCTTTACCCTTTTGCTCACCATAAAAGATATAGGCAGGTGGTTGGTCATAGGCAAACCAAATAAGTTGTTGCTGCGCGCTGGCATAAAACGAATATAATGCGATAAAGCCAAATAGAACAAACTTCATTTTCGCTGCCTCAATCAATAACAAACACCACTCGCTCCCTTGGTATTTATATAACCATATGTTAGCTTTGTTAAAAGCGCAAATTCGAAAAACGCGTTTGCATCATTTAGAAACTTAGCCCATAAATTATGAATAATAACAAAAAAACGGTCTTGATCATCGGCGCTTCAAAAGGCGTTGGCGCGGCCTGTGCCCGCTACTATGCCCAGCTCGGAGCTAACTTGGCACTGGTTGCGCGCAACCAAAATGGGCTTGATAATATCGCAAACGAATTGTCAGCACATACACAAGTGGCGACATTTACCTGTGACGTGAGCCAAATTGAATCTCTCGAACCTTTAATAACCCAAGTCGTCGAGCACTTTCATGGTATAGACATCTTAATTAATAATGCCGGGCTCCACCATCGCGGAAATTTCGAGACGCTAACACCAATACAAGTGACCCAAATGGCCCAGTTAAACTTTACCGCGCCATTGCTTTTAACTAGTTTGTGTTTGCCATATTTAAAACACTCATCCACGGCCTCAATTGTTAATGTTGGTTCATTAGCTGGCCGTGCACCACTGCAAGGAGCGGCGACTTATAGTGCCACAAAAGCGGGACTGCGCGCATTCAGTTACGCCCTATTTGATGAGCTGATTGAGCACGATATAAAAGTGGCTGTCGTATCACCGGGCCCCATCGATACCGGCTTTATAATGGATGAGATTGATAACGTCGAAGACATTGTCTATTCACAGCCAATGAGCAGTGCTGAACAAGTTGCACAAGCTATTGCTGAGCTGACGCAGCCGACCGAAAAAGTAGAGATTGCGATGCCGTGGTTTAGTGGAAAACTAACAACCATCGGTTATCTTTTTCCACGTTTTCGACGTTTAACACGTCCACTTCTTTATAAAATAGGTAAGAAAAATAAGCAAAAATATCGCAAATTAGGCTAGTCACACTGTGTCGGGGCGCGTTGCCCCGATGTGTTAGGCTAACTTACTATTTTGAATAGCGGCTTCTAATTGCGCCATTCCTTGAGGCACATCAATCTTACACCCTAAATCTTTAAAGGTTGAACCAAATGCATGCAGCGCTCTGAACAAATTATGTTCGCGGCATTGCTCGCCCATTTGCCCGATACGTACAATATTTGGCCCAAATGAACCTGCAATTTCAACGCGGTACTTATGCGAAATGTGCTGACAAACCTGCGCTGCGGTCAAGTTATCAGGCAAGTTAATACCGACAACCGAGTTAAGACGATGTTGTTCGTTCACATACAATGATAAACCAAGCCCTTCAATACCTTGCTGCAGCGCTTTCGAACATGCAAGGTGACGTGCAAACCGCTTGTTAAGTGTTTCATCACAGACCAAACGCATTGCTTCGTGTAAGGCCATCAGCCCAGATACAGGCGCTGTATAGTGATATGACTCTTTATGCCAAAAATTAGTTGCCAAGGTTGCGTCAAGCGTCCACTGAACAATCGGTTTCTCGCGTGTATTAATGCGTTGCCATGCTTTTTCAGAGAATGTAATGAGCGATACGCCAGGTATCGAACTCAACCCTTTTTGACCACCTGTAATCACTGCGTCAATATGCCATTCATCCATTTTGAGCGGCATCGTGCTGAGCGTACACACAGCATCAACAATCAAGTAACAGTCATATTCTTTGGCAATGCGGCCAACGAGTTCAATATCATTATAAGTGGTAGTGGAAGTTTCGCCTTGCACCACCGTAATGACCTCTGGTTTGTGGCGCACGATATAATCGCGTAAATCGGCCTCAACAATGCCTTTTTCTTTTTCAATCAACATTGGCGTGACATTCGCACCAACGCGCGATGCAAGTTCAGCAAGACGGTCTGAAAAAAAACCGTTGCAGATACTCAATACTCGGGTATCTTGCCACACTAAGTTTGCAACAGCCATTTCCATTGCCGCAGAGCCAGGTCCTGCAACCCCGACAACCCAAGGTGACGACGTTTGAAAAATATACCCCGCCATAGCTTTAATCTGACTCACCACGGCCCCCATCGTATCACCTAAATGATTAATAACGATACGGTTAGCATTGGCCACCGCATGTGGGATCGGTACCGGACCGGCCCCCATCATTAATAACGGTTCATCAGGAAGAATATCGTTTAAAGTCGCGATCGAAGGTACGTCAAATTTCATTGCTCTATTGCTTATATTTTGTTTGTCATAATGTAAAAGGTGAGCTCACAGCATATAAGTAAAGACTATGCTGTGACTAGTGTTTTTCACGACAATTAGAAATCTTCATGTTACCTCGTTTTAAAGCACAAGATAGATGAAAAAAATAGTATTATGTCGCGCTAAAATACTGGTTACGGCCAAGTGCTTTGGCTTGATAAAGGGCTTTATCGGCTGCTTCCACAAGCTGGCCTTGATCCTTTGCACCGCTGCCATTTAAAGAAGCAATGCCAATACTCAGTGAAATCACATCTGAAACATCTGACTGACAGTGTTCAAGCGCAAGTTCACGAATGCCATCCAATATTTTTTTAGCCGTTTTTTGCGCTTGTTTGATGGAGGCACCCGGTAGTACCATGACAAACTCTTCTCCTCCGTAGCGCGCGACAAAGTCGCCACCACGACGGCAATACTGCTGCAATTGGTCGGCAATTTGCTTTAAACAATCATCCCCTTTTTGGTGGCCATAGTGATCGTTATAAAGTTTAAAGTAATCGACATCCATCATTAATACAGAAAGTTCATGGCGCGCGCGAACACAACGGCGAAACTCTTTATCGATGTTTTCATCGAAGTACCGTCGATTAGGGAGTTCAGTGAGCCCATCAATTGCCGCTAAGCGCTCGAGTAAATCGGTTTTTTGCTTGAGCAATAATTGGTTTTTTACCCGTGCTAAAACGATGGGTGGTCGAAATGGTTTCATAATGTAGTCGACCGCGCCAAGCTCGAGCCCTTTAATTTCATCTTCAAGGTTGGTATTTGCTGAAATAAAAATAACCGGAGTTGTTTTGTGTATGGGATGCTCTTTTAACTCTTTAATTACTTGATAACCGTCAAGGCCTGGCATTTGAATATCAAGCAAAATAATATTGCATCGGTGTTGCTTGAGCCAATCGAGGGCCGCTTCACCGCTGCTTACTGTATGAGTACGATACGAATGTTGTAATGTTTGTGTTAACACTAATTGATTGAGTTTATCATCATCAACAATTAGTACATCGGTTTGACTCGTGCAGTCCATTGTCATTTCTTTTATTGGTAATTATGAGTAAAAATGCAGCGTAATTGTATCAGGTATTGTTTTTGCACCCAATATCAAAACAACTGCATTGTTACTCAATGTAAATATAAAACTATAGATTAAGCTCAGCAAAAGAGGCTAATTTACTGCGCACTACGCCGTTTAAATTAACCGTTGCACTGCCATTAAAATCTTTAAATCGTTCAACTAAATAAGTTAACCCCGAGGTCACAGGTGTGAGATAGTTACTATCAATTTGGGCAAGGTTACCCGACACCCCATTATTAAACACTAACCAACACCCCATTATTGATTTACTTTAATTTTATGTCACCCACTAGATAAAGACCAAAACAACAAGCCATCTTTATTAGCATCAAATCTCAATTGGACAGTTCTATTTAATTCTACTTGCAAGAACCATCTCTTATAATCATTTGTAAAGTATCAAGCTTATTTAAAAGTAAGTATAGAATCTGATTTGCCAAATAACATTATTCACTTCTAAAACATACTCCCCTTCCATCGTGACTCCTAAAGCTTTAATACACAATTCAGCGCACACAGGTGACATAAATAACAATACACAATGAGCACTATGCATCTAAACTTGACAATAACATTATACAAATACGTATAATAACAACAACTTATAAAATATTTTTTACACCTCATTATTGAAATTACAGATAAGCTTTGTTACCATCTTTTGAAAATAGAGATATAGCAAATGACCGTTTCGATAAAATATAGTGAGTTTAATTTAGGGAGCCAAGCCCATTTTAAAACTGATGACGAAAATGAATTAAGAGAAGTTAAATACGCTGAAGATATTATAGATCCAGAGTTCCCTCTTTTATTTTGTGAGAGCAGAATCAAAGAGTGTTTAGAGATGAATTTATTTCTAATCCATAGAAGATTAGGTATTTACTCCACTAAGCCAAACTCAAAAGTCAAAAATCAAAGTCCAGCTTTTTCCAAAGCATATTACGCTACTTTGAGTGGAGAGCACCTTTCTCACAAATCAATGGAGCCAATAGCAAAAGATCTCCAAGCTTTTCTTATCTGGCTTGTCCAGAACAATAGAGTGTACGAAGAAGTAATAGCTGCACCGCTTCCAAGTGATAGTGTTGAAGAACAAGTTGCGTCCCTACCTATATGGCAATATCAAAAACATTTAACCAAATTAGTAAAAACAGGAAAGCTTAGTTACTCGACAGCTAAACGTAGATTAGACACAGTCAAGCATTTTTATTTATGGTCTTATAAACGAAGTGTCATTTCTTCGTTACCTTTTTCTATGGAGCTTAAAGCGATCAAGGTTCCTAAAAAGAATGGCGATTTTGATTTATTCGCTTTGCCTACAGCTTATCAGCATGGCAAAGGAGTAATGAACTGGATAAGCAACCTTGGTATCCCCAAAAGTGCAATTCCCAAAGATGATGCTCCAACAGAACTTCAGCCCTATTCTCCTGAAGAATTAGTTAGTTTGATATCGACAGACTTTTCTAAGAAACCCACTTACAACTTATTTTTGAAATGTGCGTACCAAGGCGGCTTTCGCTCTTTCGAAGTTGTGGCTATCAATCACACTGATATCAAAGACCCTAAAGAAGATGATAACTCTAAGTTTTACTACGTGAACATTATTAGAAAAGGCCATAAGCCCTCGAAAATATTGATAAGCCCTAACCTAATGGAGCAACTTTACAAATACACGCTAACCGAAACGTGGAGAAAACGTAGAATAAAGTTTGAAACTAAATATGGAATGACTGAGCCTCTGCCGTTATTTATCAACAGAAATGGCGAAAGAATGCGAGAGGAAGCCCCTTCTGACACCATTGGACATATTCGCCTAGAACAAGATGATAAAGGCTTACCAAAATTAGAGCGTGACTATCATGATTTGAGAGCAACATATGGCACTTATCTCGCAGCGTCAATGATAATTAATGGCGAGTCTGAAGAAAGAGTTAAAGCCGTTTTGATGAAAGTCTTTAGCCATGAAGACTTTACTACTAGTGAGTTGTATTTAGGTTTAGCCAAAACCATGTTAGATGAAAACGAGCATGGTGCGATGCATATGTGGGTTAAGGACATGTATTCGCGTGTTGATGAGCTAATGGATGCACTTCCTGATGAAGCAAAACAGGACGAAGAGTAATGGCAGTGAAGTCAACATTTAGTCAGAAGTTTGCATTATTTTCTCCTATTTTAGAAAAGCAAATAGCTAATTTAGTAGGTAAGTCAAAAGCTACAGAGCCTAAAGATTTTTACATCCAAACATATAAAACCATTCATCAGCAAAGTACATGTCTACATGGATACTTAGAAGCCATACTTGGCAGATTAAACGATGAAGGTTTAATAGAGTTTCAACTTAAGGGGCTTGATGCATTCTCTAATATAGAATACTGGCAACGTTTTGAGCGTTGTGGGGTATTAGCCAAGCTGGAAGATAATTTATCAACTGTTAAAGGAAAGTTTCACCTATCGCTATTAGGTCTTCTAAAGCAACACTTTAATAATGAACAACTTGTTGCTCCACATGAAATTGTTATTCCGTCCAAGCTTTGTCAAAGCTACAGAACTACTGACTGTTCTATAGTCTACAGGTATTCATTGAAAAACATTTCTGAGATTAAGACCTATATGGTTCAGTATCTCCAGCAAAAATGTGAGGAAGGTGGAAAACAAGACCTGCAATCTATTATCAAAAATATTACAGGGTTTCTATTTTGCTTAGACTCAGGCTTTGATTTACCCGAAGTAAAAGCTGTGCTTGAAAAGGAGTTTAATGTTTCAGAGATTCTTTCATCAAAAGAGCTTTGTGACCTGATTTTATCTTCAGTTAACAATAAGCAGAAGAAAGACCAGTTTAAGCATATGCTACGTTACTTAGCACCTGAAGTTCATGGAAGTAGAACAACTACTTTGCTCCTCAGCACAGAAGAAGCTTTTGATTTTATAGATACTATTTCACCTAAACTTCGTGGAGAGATAGCGTCCTTCTTAGCTAAATCGCAAGAAAAACACCATATCTCTAGAACTAAAAAGCTTATGAGGTTCATCCATACTTTTCAAAATTACTTATCTGATAGTCAACTAAAGTTAATTCGATATAACGGAATCGCTGCATTTACCGAAAATGAAGCTGAGCTGTGGTTACTTTATCTTGAAACGTTACCTAAAGAAGTTCAGGGACAGCATAATGTCAACGATTTAAGCTCCGTTTTGAATAAACTATTAGCACATGTATTCGAGCGGAATGTAAACATTAACGAGTTTTTAAGTTATATGTTGAAATATCCACATCAGTCGGTACACGGTGAATGGCAATATCAGTCATTTAAGTTTATCGAAGATAATTACCCTGCTCTTTTTAAAGATGTTAAAAAAGTACATCACATAAGCTTAAATAGAACAGATGCATTTCAAGTACAAGTTAATACAGTCAAAGGTATATTCAGTCGATTTTTAGTCGCTATTGAGCAAAACGACGAGTGCTTATCAGAAGAGCAAAAAAAGGTAGTTGCCGATAAAGGTTTATATGGCTTTGCTGAAAAAGATCATGGTGTTTTAAAGTCACTTCGACAGCACATTCAACATAAATGTAAAACTTCTGATATTGACCTCGATTATGGTAGAGCGCAGCAAGATGCCCTTGATTGGTTCCTAGATAAACTGGGAATCGAAACATCAATAGCTTATCCCGTTTCACAATTGAAACGGATGCACCATGAAGAGAAATCTAGGGCTAATGATTACTACACTTTGGAAGAAGCGGTTGAATTAGCATTTCATATTGAGAAAACTTTCTTAATCAAAAAAGATTTAACTCATTTCCAAACGCTAGCATTAAAGCTAGGCAGAATCTTTCTTAAAACAGCTTGGAATATGACTCCAGTTTTCGAGTTGACTATAGATGATATATTTTATATTGACTCCCCGACTGGTGGCAAGAAAACCCCTGCTGTAAGGCTTTTCAAGAGAAGAGCAAATTACTCGACCCAGTGGCATAAATTCGGATTGAAAGCCGAAGACATTGAAAAAGAAGGCATTGAAACAGGCGATATAGTTCGCCCTGTAATTCAAGACTTAATCGCCATACGCGATAATGATAGTAAACCACTCAGAGATGCTCTTGATGATGCTCATCCTTTTAAGAACAGAATATTTTTATATCAATCATATAAGTACGACACTCCAAAAGCATTAGATGCCTCAATACTAGCAACTCTTGATGAACTGTTAGAAACGCAGGGGTGCCAAGTTAGTTTCACAACTCAGCGCATCAGAAAAGGCGGCCTTAATTATATCTACCGTAAAGTACTTAGTAACTTTAAAAAATACAAAGAAGCTGGTCAGCACTCATTTGAGGTCTTCTTAAAACATTACCTGAAAGATGACACTGCTAAATCAACAGCAATATTAACTAAAGCAACAAGAGTAATGGGTGATTACTTTCATGGTCGTGAATTAACAGACGACATTATCATCCTTACAGACACACCTGACGACAGTCGTCAAACACCTAATGGCAGTTGTATCAGTGGACATGATAGTGATGCGGCAAAAGTATATGACGCTGAGAATTACAAATTACATAAGGAAAACGGTACTAAGACAACATTGTGTGCTGATTTTAACGCGTGTTTATTCTGTCCTTATTATCGACTCGTAGCTGACGCTGAGCATGTCTGGCGACTTCTGTCATACCGAGCTGTCGTTATTGACAGCATGAAGGCATCAACAGCGGGGTTTGAATTCGCCGAACAGCAAAAAGAGAACATTGAAATCCTTTCAAATCGTGTAAATGAGATTCTGGAAAAAATTGCAGAAATTTCTCCAACAGCCCCTATCGAGGGCAAGAGGTTATTTAAAGAGTTCGGTATTCACGAAGATTGGGAACTAATGGCAGGTTAAGAGGTATATAATGAACATCCATCAAATAATTACAGCAATTTCAGATCCTCTACCTAGCTCAGAAATTCAAATTCGTTCTTTGAGCAATGTAGATAAGATTGAGGAAATAAACAGCTCAGTACTTTGGCATACAAAAGCTATAAACAAAAAGCATTTCAAGGAAATACACTTTAGTGACGGGACTTGGTACGCGGAAAACAGTAAACAAACTAATATCGTCACCTTAGACGAGGATAATGAGTTTTCATTTCAAATTAAGGCATATGCATTAATAAAACTATTTAACGGGAATGTAGAGGGCGGTGTTGGTTATAAAACATCATCAGTTTCAGGTCACACTACAATACTAAACCAGTTAGCTAAATTCTTGATGAAGAAAAACTTTACTTCGTTCCATCACTTTAGCAAGTCTCCTCAATTGATAATAAGCAATACGTTGCATGAATATCTATTTCAAGAACTCAAAGCTGATCAAACGTTACCCAAAAGGGAGTTCTCGACGCTTTTCAATGTGCAGAATTCTTTTGGCTTATTGAGCGAAGCAGTTTGTGACATATTTCACGGTCACTTAGCTGCTATTAAAGATAAATATCACAAAACTCGATTGTCTACTTTATCTCACCCAGTAATACCAACAAATGTACTAAAAGTACTAATTCAACGGGCCAGTGAAAATGTAAAGCTAGTAAAAGAGAACATTGAAGATTGGAAAAACTTTAATGACCGAGTAATAGCTCGCCTTGAAGAAAGAGTTAATTTCACAAACGCAATCAGTGATACCGCAACATTAATCCGAAACGCTGTTAACGCTTGCGATACTGAGAAAGACTATGAAGAAAAGTATGTTTGTTTTAAAGACCTCAAGATATCTGTCTTAGTTTACATATTAACCTTCACTGGTATGCGAATTGATGAAGCGCTGTCTTGCAAGATTGGATGTGCTTTCGAAAAAGACGGCACCTTTTATGTCAAGTCAACCATGAGCAAAACTGATGGTAGCACTATTGAATTAGACTGGGTAGCCAACGAAGATACATATAATGCTGTTCAAATACTTGAAGATTTTGTCATCAATATGCGCAAGCGTGGGGAATGTTTAGAACAGTACTACCCTGAGAAAATAAAACCAGAAAACCTTCATAACTTAGAGCTTGGTCTAGAAGAGAACAAACTATTTGGAGTAGCGCATTCTATGAAAAGCATTAGCTTTTCTAAGGATGGTAGATTTGCTGAATTTGATAATACCGACGGCACTCCTCATGAGATGTTTATTATATCGTTAAGTGAATTAGATATTGCTCAGTTAGAACAGCTTGAATGCAATTACAAAGCGTTAAAGGGCGCAGATAGAGGCAAACCATACTCTGTTGGCGATCAAATTAGAATCACCGCTCATATGTTCAGGCACACATTTGCATGGTTCATTATAGCTAATAGGCTCGGTGAACTTGATGATATTAAGTACCAGTTTAATCACCTATCTAAAAGCATGACTATGGTATATGGCAATAGAGGCATAGCCTCTGTTGACGAGATGTTAGAAATTATTAATCACCATGAAGAGCTGCTTACGAAGAAAGTCGCTAATGAAATTGCCGAAGAAAGCATGAAAGGAAATCTCGGCGGCGGTGGCGGTGAACGCTTTAATAAAATAGCTAAAGACCTAGTTATTGGGATTACTAGCTCTGAATCAGATGAGCCAGATAGAATTAATCAGATACATTTTAAAAATATGGAAGAGTATGTCCTGTTTTTGCAGAAAAACTTAAAAGGCATCAGAGGGCTTATTCACGGCTACTGTAGTGGCGGTGAAGCCTGTAAAATTAAGAATGCTGGGTTACCTTCGGGTTGCGTATATTGCGGTAGTTACACTGTTGTAGAGCGACAAATGGTTCATTGGCGAGCTATGCGTAATGGTGCTGCTAAAAAGCTTGAGAAGTTACGCAATGCCCCAGATGAAGTTAAGAAACGATATGAGTTATTAGCAATCAATTGGCAAGATACTTTTGATGCTGCCGATCATGTTATTCGTAATGCAGAGAGTAACGAACAGAACGATAAAAAAGAGCAATCTAAATGACAGAAGAAATTGACGCAATTGAGCTTTTATACAAAGCACTTGAAGAGTTAAAAGCTGATCCAAATGAGAAGATCAATCCCAACAGAGTTGCTCAAAAAGCTGGTCGAAGTAATTCAAATATTTATAAAAAAACTTCTAAGCATATTCAGCTTCAAAGAGATATTAAAGCTGCTCAAGAAATTAGAGATAAAGATCTTAAAATACAAAAGCTAGAAGCTGAAATTAGAAAGCTAACTCGGCAACTCACTAATGCTAAAAAGAAAGTAGAGGAACTACAGAATAAAGAACCTGAAGTTGTAGACAATAAAGTTTGGATTGAGAAGTTAACGGAAATGTACCGCATGTCTGATAACTTAATAACCAAAAATAAGTCATTACAGCAGCAGTTAATTGATATCAATCCAGATGCAGTAATGGAAGTTGAGCATGTGGATAGAGAAACTGGTGAGATCATTTCTTTCACAAGAAAATAAATTTCTTAATCCATAGCCCCAGATTTTCAACACACTGGGGCAACTCTTAATAATTATTGAGATCTAGCTTCTTTTTGCCCAAGTAACTCGATACATTTTCCAACAAAACAACTGCGATCTGTGCTATTTGGAACATTCCCTTTTTGCTTATTCATATCAAAAATTGCTTTGCACGCTTCTTCTTTATTTATTAGCTTTTCAGAAAGTCCCAATCCAGCATAAGTATTGGCTATTGAAGCAGCGAATAAACAGATGCAAGTCATTATAAAACTAATTTTAGGGCTATAAAATTTTTGAAAATATTCTTTTATTGGAAGAAAAATGTATTTGATCGTTATCCCAGCAATCAATAACGAACTTATTAGTGCCACGGGAAATCTTCCATCATCTAGTTCAAAATCTAACGTGTCACTGCCGTCAAACATTTTTCCAAGCATAATTGAAAACAACACAAAGAATGGAATGTTTATAAGAGCCTTAACCCGAAAATTATGATAGAAGATCAATGAGTGTAATTTCAACCCCTTAGGAAAAAGCAGTAAAGATACAACTGCCGCTAATACCGCTGATATCATAAATGTTTGTACTAGCAAATATATTCCGAGAGCAATTTCGTCAACTACTCTGATCGTTCTTAACTCATATAGAAATGGAGCGTATGTGGTGGCGAACTTTGCTAAAATGACAAATAGGGCTAGAGATCTTATGGTATCACCTACAGCCTTTACCTTGTTCTCTTGAAAAGTCGGGTCGTTGAGACTCGGATTCCAAATCAGAGCTTTTGTCCGCTGCGCAAAGCCCAGTAAACCGACACTATCTAACATTTCTTTTATAATTTCTTTCAATTAATTCCCCTAAATATGATAATTTTCAAGTCAATGTAAATTAACTATTCTCCTACAAATAACTATTTATAGGTCAAACAAGTTCATTCAAAGGATATCTCGAAAAATAAGATTACATATGTCGGATTTTGAAGTTTTCAGAACATAATTGGGCTAAAAATTATTAATTGATGATTATTGGAGTCCAATTCATTTATCTTGCTTCGACGATGATAGAACAGCTTTAAGATTTAGTTTCAATTGAGATGAAACTGATTCTCGCGACATTTCCCAACCCACTGATAAATATTCGATGACACTGATAACATCTGATGGAAACTGTATTTTCCCAGCAACTTTTGCAAATGGCCCATCAGTTTCAAGTAATATCTTATCTTTAGGTATCCACGCAATGATTTTTTTAGCCCTACTAGAGTTAATCATTGCAGGTCCGATTGAAAAATAACAACCAAGCTCTATAGCTCTTGTTAGCTGTTTTTTTGTGCCTAAAAACCAATGGAGAATAGGCTTTCCAGCGTCAGGATATTGCGTTAGGCAATCTAATGTTTCTTCAATCGCATTGAGAGAATGAATCGTTAATACTTTATCCTTGTATGACTGGCACTTATTCAGAATATGTTTGAATACAAATAGCTGGTCTTCCATATGATCAACATAGCCTTTAGAGCCATCTAAACCGATCTCACCTATATATTTAGTTTTAGATATCAGTTGATCAAATAAAGAAAGCTCATTCTTTCTTAAGTGTGCCAACTGTGGGTGTAAGCCCAGAGCTGTTCTGCAATTATCAATACCAGCAGTAAGGTTTGCAGTGCCATCAAAAGCTGACGGCACAGTAGTAACGGAAAGCACATAGTGCTTACAGGACTTAATATCATCCAATACCTTGCCGTGCTCTGGATATAAATCGACATGACAATGAAGATCCATCATGATTTCATATCAGCCTGCAAGAAGTCTTCTACTTCAGCTAAACCACGTTTTATTGTTGAGGTAAGCTTATCCCTAACACCAGAATCCTGTGGTATTGGTCCCGATTTACGAAGCCAAGAGCGATAGTTATTATCTTGTTTCAATCTGATAATAGCAGCTTGAACTGCTTGCAAATCGTCCCTCGTGTTTTTCTCTTTCATTAGCCCTTTTAATCTTTTGGTTTCATAAGGTGCATCATCTTTAAATCCCGCGTGATGCACTGAGGCTCGACGAATCAAACATGGTACACAATGTCCGCATTGAATATGTTTACGATGCCAATGGCTACAAGAAACGCTTAGTGGTACGGCTTTTTTAATTGCGTCTTGGTCAACACATTCAGCTAACATTTCACCTTTGGTTTTAAATTGATACGGGTTTACAAATTTGACATGGAAGCCTGTGTCTCTAAGCAAAGATTCAAGCCTGCTTAGAAAATTAGGATGAGTTGTTCTAGTACTATGGCTACCAATCCGTCTTCTGGTTAGCGGTGGATTTATTGAGATATAGCCATTCTCAGGGACGACAATAGTTTCAATACTGCTATCGCAATTGGCATTTCTTAAGGCTGATATACCAAGTACCGCCATAGCTAGGAAGTTGAAGCTTCTTCCCCTCATGCTAATGTCAGTTTTACCTTCTAAATGCTTAATAATATGGGGAGACATTGAATAGGACAATTCGCCGAATGGCGGGGATAATAATTGCTTAATATCTTCCTGTTTCGCACCATCACCACGATAGGCATGACTAACCAAAAGTGGTTTTAAGTCTGACTCTCCGTTTAAAATGTCAATTGCACCAACTGCGCTATCAAGACCACCAGAAAAAAGGCATACTGAGTTGAGTCCTATTAGTGATTTTGCCTTTGCTTTCGCTTGCTCACTTGTTTTAGGAGTCGGCATCGGCATAGTTGTTTTTTCAAACGTAAACTGCCATTGATCACCTGTTAGAAAGTTGAGTATTGAACTTAGTTCAGGCTCAACAGTATTCCACATATCCTCATCGGTAACAGGAACATGCAAATGCATTTTTCTAGCCCATGCATTTTCTGCATTATCCCTCAATTCAAATGTATCAGCGGCGGTAACAGCGGTTGCAATTGTTATCAGATCTATTGCATCAGCATCTACATTCAATCCCAAATCACGAACTGTTTGTAGTAGTTGTTTTGACACTAAGCTGTGCTTAGTGATGTCATTTTGATGCGTATGGAACATCTGGACAGGATGACAATCATTAGAAAAATCAGGCAAGTTAGCTGGGTCATGATTAAAATAAAAATTAGTCATCAAAGCTCTCCCACTCATCAACTGTCATGGCAATAGCATCGGCTTGAATTTTAGTAATATTTTCCTTACTGATAGTACTGGGGTTGCCATTAGTTACTTTGTCTAACTGTTCTTGTGTGATCACTTTTATTAATTCCCTTAATTCAACTTCCATTTGATGATGCTTGCTTGCTGGCTCTACATGAAACCAAGCTCTGCCCATGCCTTCAACCACATCCTGAAATATAAGATCTGTTAAATAACAACCTATGGCTTCTTGGATAACTTCGTCGGTAAAACTGTTAGGATCAAACTCTTCAGTATCGGGTAATGCTTCCTCTAGTGCGTAATCCAACGCAACTCTTACAGCATCCGAATCGGCATTATGAGGCGCTAAATGGCTAGCAATTTTGTCAATTGCTTGGTCAGTCGATAGCCCAGTTAGATCACCTAATGATAAGCTTTGATTATTAACCGTTACTGTGTCGCCACGCATGAAACCAAGCAATCCAGAACCAGCAGTTATGCCGCTTGCTAGTCTCCGGCTAGTACTCTTACCTCCACCAGAGCCTTTTCTAGAGTAACTTTTTAATGAACGCCTTAGATCCGAAGTTGATCCACCTGTTTGAGCGTACTTACCAAATGCTCTTCTTGCACTAGCAAACCTATTTGGAGGCGGTGTTGCTGTTGGTGAACCGCCGATTTCTTGTTGAACCTTGTCATTGTCAATATCGTTACTATTGTCATTCTGATCATCTGCTTGACCACTGTCAAAGCCTGTTTGATCATCCCCATCAGTACCTGATGCAGGTTCTATCGTGACGGGGTCTCCTTGCTCTGCCCACGATGGAATTAGCGGACTCTTGTTATTCGGTCCTGTTGACGATGCGGACGTACCCATATTACTTAGTTCCCTCTAGTTCTTTTAAAATTGGATTAAGCCACCTTTGTCGGGGCAAGCTTTTTAAGAATGTAAGAAGACTTAAACAACATTTATCATCCTGCTTGGCAAGTAGCACTGCTCCATAAATGCCTGTAGGTCTTTCAGTCCAATCACCAATCAACTTAAAGTTTTCAATCAAACCATCCATGACTGACATGTATTCTTCCTTAGGAGTTGTGGTAATCGCAGTAGAGTTAACGCCACTGACCCTTACCTTTTGCTTCATTAAGTCTTCTACAAGTTTTTGAGCGGCTCCTGACATTACCGCATTAACAGCGCCCATTGGAATGCTTTCTCGACTCAGATACGCCGCTGGAGTCAAATCCATCTCAGTAAACATTGGAGGTAATTTTGACCATTTATCAATAAAAGCTAGGTCTAGCTTCCACTCTTCAGGTAACTTAATTTCGTCAAATTCAACTTCTGAATTTTCGAGTTCCGCCAATACTTTTGGGAATCCCTTTTCCTTGTCAATTAATTCATAAAGCTTATTGGTAGCCTGAGTGCCTAAGCACCTCTCAAAAATTACCAGCTTAGTGATGGTTTTTTCATCAAGCTGCATACCTCGACGGTGAGCCGTTTTCTTTCTCATCTTCACTTGGTTCAGTAATCGCTTAACTATGCGAGGGTTGCCGTTAATGTTTGTAGATTCAGCTAATAGTGGAGCTAACTGCTCAGCAACTACAAATTTACTTCTGAGTTCTGAATGCTTTTCGATAGCGTGATCTTGAAGTAGCTCATCAATGGTTATTTGTGGTTGTTTCCACGACAGCCTTAATGATTCTTCAAGGGCACATCTTATCGTTTCTAATTGAGCATCGGTAACGCCGTGGTCTTGAGCAGTAAGCATCATTAAATATGCCCTTATCTCCAGAACGCCGGGTCTTGGTACATGCACAGGAATTTGAATAAGCTTGTCTAAATAATCAGTTTGATGTCGTTGAGATGCACCTTTGTGATATTCCGGCACAGCCAAGCGGATCATGTCTTCATCGGCGGCAATAACAAATGCGGTATTTGGTAGAAATAGAAATAATCTGATCGCCTCAAGTGTTGAAATGGCATTAAATGGAGAGCAGCGATCTAAATTATCGACATAGACAATAAGTGGTTTATCAAACTCCTTTAGCAGATCTGAATATGCTTTTCGGAATTCTTTAATTTCTTTAGGTGGTGAGAATGATTTCTTATCTTTGATCAAACCTTTGTTTTTCTTCGCGACATCCTTAGCGCCATCGACAGCACCTTTTACATCATCAACATCCAGTTCACCATCGTCACCACCACTGAATAGTCCCATGATCTTCTGTATACCACCTATAGTTGGTATACCAGCTAATGCTGCACCACCATCCATAAGTAGTCCCATCAGTCTGATCTTATCTATTCGTCCAGCAAACTCTTTTGCTTTTGCACTTAGGTTTTTATCGTCTGCTGCTTTTTTAACTAAAGTAGATGCGATTGTTTCTAATAGCGCAGCTTTAGCATCATCGTACCCTTGGAAAGTCCATGCATCAAAATGTACTTGGATATATTCTTGTTCATCAGTTTCCAAAGATGCTTTGGTAAGTTCAAGAATAGTAGATTTTCCTGCGCCCCAATCACCAAAGACACCGACGCTAATAGGCATTAATTCCTTTTCTGTTATAAGGTCTTTAATCGACTCAGCCGCTTCATTAAAATTTAAGAAATCAATTTTTGATTCTTTGTCAGACCACATAACATCTCCCTTTATTTATTATTTTGCTTTTCCATTCTTTTAATAGTTCTGTGAACCGTAGGGCGGCTAACAGAATATTTTTTTGCTAATGCAGAAATCGATTCACCATTTAATTTATCTTTATATAATTCCTTCGCTTGTTTATCAGACAAAGCAGGCATTCTCCCCATATGTTTGCCTTTAGCCTTAGCCTCTTCACGACCTTCAGCTGTTCTGGCTTTTATTAAATCCCGCTCAAGCTGAGCGAAGACTCCGCAAAGGTTGATCATCGCCGTCGAGAATGGATTATCATTTTTAGTATTGAGAGAGCCGTCGATGATATTTAAACACGCTCCCTTTTTATGAATACTTTCAATTGCTTCGAGAATAGTCTTTAATGATCGGCCAAGCCGGTCAAGGCGAGTAACAATTACTTCATCGCCTTCTCGTATAAAATTTATGAGATCTTTTAACTTCTCATCATTTTTAATCGAAGCACCACTTTGCTTCCCTTGAAATATTTTCTCACAGCCATGAGCGCCCAACTTGGACAGTTGAACTTGTAAATCTTGTTCTTGAGTCGAAACTCGTGCAAAACCAACTTTCATATGTACGAAACCTATAACTTTCGTACACCTTATCAATTAAGTGAACGAAAGTCCACTAAATCCATTTCGTTCATGAACGTAACTAAATACCAACTTTAGTTCGGATTCCGTTACTTTCGTTTATACTTTTTAAAAATCAGGCGAATTGTAGACATCATTGAATCCACCTTAACGCGCTACTCAGATCACTAAAGTGTTCAGTACTATTGATAGAGCATTCAGGAAACTCAGTTATGTCTATTTGAACAACTTTTGACTTATCTCCAACAATAGCTTTTCTCGCTGAAGTCACTCCAGTAGACCGTATTTGCATTGCTAATGGCTCTACGTTACAGCAACTACTAACAACTACACCTTTAAAACAAGATAGATCCAAAATAAAATTAACAGACTGGTTAACCGAAGATAGCTCAGCGCTAATCTCTTCCAAATATTGTTTTAATCCGTTAACGGTTAATTCACCAATTAACTCAATAATTAATGTATTGCCCAACCACTGCTTCAAATAATGTCCTTGAGATAATTCCACTAAAATTTACCTTTTCTGCTGACTTGATTGCATATTATAGATTTTAGCGATCAGCCAGCCAGTTATACCTGCTAGTAAAGCCCAGAGTATACCTCCCGATATTACTGAGGTAATTGACATATGCCAGCCCATAATTTGCCAGTCTGTATGTAACATCTTGGAGGTCATATTTGACATCACCTCCGGTATCACCATAACCAGAACTGAACACACAACCCAAACAATGGCAAAGGCTGTGGCACAAGCCAACGCAAAAGCTTTTTCGTTAAGTTTCATAATTAATTTCCTCCCATTGGTTTAATGTCTAAATCAACATCAAGTTGGTAAATAAATTCTTTCGGTTGTACGACGTTTTCAATATGATGAACGCCTTGCTTAACATTACTTTTCAACATAAGTCGGGCTAAATGGCTTGCTACACTGGCCGTCACTTTACCTTCATTAACTCCTGTTAAACTAAACGAATTTGCACAATATTTACCATTAGAATCCTTACCTACGACTTTAATAAAAAACGCTTCACTACCTAAATCGAATAACTTGAATAAATTAATAGTAATCCATTGACACCAATAAATTTTTAGCAGCTTACTTATTCCTGTCCATTTTAGAAAAACGATTAATGTGGTTAATAATTTAGACTCAAAGCAAAGATACGTGCTGGCTGAATTAATGTTTAAGGTTTGCGGTATGACATGTTGATCAGAAAAGTTTGAACGATAAAAGGTCCTAGTATTTACTTCATCAGCAATAGTAGTGGACATGCCTTCAGTAAAAGAGGAGTACGTTACACTTTCCCCTGATACATTCAAAAGAAATGTGTCGTTTATGTCTTTAAGCATCCAGCGATATGCAGCATCACCATGCTTACCACCCGTACCTAAAAGAATATAAATATCAATGAATTTAACTAACTTATTATTTTGCTTGCAAAGCTTAGCCAACAAATTTGTTAGTCCCGGTGCAACACCTACGCTTAATATGACAGAAGATTTATTTTTAACGGCTAATGAGTGAAGTTCTTCAAGCTGAGAAATAAATTCATAACTTGCTGTAATATCGATGTAATTTATGCCTTGATTGATACAAAACTCAACAAATGTAGTGTTTCGCTGATCTATGCACATGATCACCAGCTTAACATCTGAGAATGCTTCTTCCTGAAAAGCGTTGCAATTTACATCTAAAACTTTAGCTGAAACTTTATCTCCAAACTTTTTTGCCGTTGCTTGGGCTTTCAATAAATCTCGACCCGCTATGATAAGATCGTCAGAATAATCCTTAGCCAATTCTGCTACAATAAAGTGCCCTACATTTCCATAACCACCTACAATAAGAATCTTCGTTCTGCTCTTCATTGTACTTTCCTTCATTGCTTAGCGGCTTGTTTAAAGTAGGGTTATTCAACCTTGATGATGCTTTTATAACTTGCAACACTGACATCAAAACCCGTATGTTGACTCAAATAATCTCGAAATGTTTCGCTCGCTTCAGGGTCGCCATGCACAAGTTGTATGGGTGTATTTTTGTTTAAGGGTGACGACAATAGCCATTGAGTTAATTCTTTAAAATCACCATGCCCAGACAAGCCATGTACCACTTCTACATCTGCTTTCACTGGGAGTGTAGTGGTACATTGAATTTGGCCACCTGATTAGAGGTGATATAATCACCATAACTTAATTAGGTGTAATAATGGC
>CANLRB010000029.1 GCA_947493455.1 uncultured Pseudoalteromonas sp.
GGTAACTTTACGGTAAGCATTGCGTTTAACGAAGTTGTGACGGATTTTGTTGCAAATGATATTACGGTCGGCAACGGCAGTGTGACAGGCCTTACTGGTTCAGGTATGAATTACACCGCGACGATTACACCATCAACGGATGGTAATGTGACGGTGGATGTTTTCGGTGGTGTTGCAACTGATGATGCGGGTAACGGCAATACGGCAGCAACCCAGTTCAGTGTTGAGTACGATGCGACAGGCCCAACAACAACCATTTCAAGCAGTGTGACAGATCCTACGAATGGTAACTTTGCGGTAAGCATTGCGTTTAACGAAGTTGTGACGGATTTTGTTGCAAATGATATTACGGTCGGCAACGGCAGTGTGACAGGCCTTACTGGTTCGGGTATGAACTACACCGCGACGATTGCACCATCAGCGGATGGTAATGTGACGGTGGATGTGGCAGCGAATGTGGCAACAGACGATGCGGGTAACGGTAATACAGCGGCGACCCAGTTCAGTGTAGAATATGATGGAACCAGCCCGACAGTGAATATTACAGGTCCATCAGGCCTGCAAAAACAAGCCTTTAATGTTACGTTTACATTTAGCGAAGCGGTTATTGGATTTAACGTAAATGATATTACTGCAACGAACGCAGTGGTTTCTAATTTATCAGGCTCAGGCACTAGTTACACGGCGAATGTAACACCATCTTCAGATGGAGAAGTGAAAATCAATTTACTTGCGGCAGTGGTTACTGATGCAGCTGGTAACGCAAATGCCGCGGGCACTGAATATAGTGTTGATTATGATGGTACTGTACCAACGGTAACTATTGCAGCTTCGGACTCAGTCGTTAAAGACGAGTTTGATGTTGTTGTTAACTTCTCTGAACCTGTAACAGGGTTTGAATTAAATGAACTCATGGTTACCAACGGATTTGCAAGAAGTATTGGTATAGTGTCTTCATCTAGTTACCAGATTGCCATAGACCCAGAATCTGAGGGGCCTGTGACAATACAAGTACCTCAAGGCGTAGCATTGGATAACGCAGGGAATGTGAATACGGCATCAGCTGTTGTTTCTGTTACTTATGCTGTTTCGCGCCCAGGTGTTGTAGTATCTGCGCCGACTACCGCTAATTCTGACTTTACTGCCATGATTACTTTCTCAGAAGCCGTGAGTGACTTTGTAGCGGCTGATGTACAGGTGACTAACGGAACAGTAAGTCAACTTGTTCAAAAATCAGACTCGGTATTTGAAGCACAAGTAACGCCAAGTAATAATGGTGATGTGACGTTGCTTGTGCCGGAAAATGTTGCAAAAAATCAGTTCGATAATTTGAACACAGCATCAAATACGGTGACGATCGCGTTTTCAACTAAACAGCCAAGTGTTGCAATAGCAGCACCGTCAAGCGCAAATGATAGTTTTGTCGCAACAATCACCTTCAGCGAAGATGTTACTGGCTTTATAGCTGCTGATGTGAACGTTACAAATGGCAATGTTGAATCTTTTGCCGCTAAGACTGCTGCTGTTTACGAGGTCAAAGTAACCCCTTCAACTGATGGTGACGTTACGATTGTGGTACCGCAAAACAGTGCGCAAAATGCATTCGGCAATGGTAATACGGTATCCAATACGATGACGGTGAGTTACTCTACTGTGCAACCAAGCGTCACGGTGAGTGCGCCAGCGACTGCGAGTGATAGCTTCGTAGCGACGGTCACCTTTAGCGAAGCGGTAACCGGCTTTACACAAGCGAAAGTGACGGTAGGGAACGGCATTGTTGAGTCGTTTGTTGCAAAATCAACATCCGTGTTTGAAGTCACAATTAAACCGTCTGCAAATGGCGAGGTCACGATTGTAGTGCCGCAAAACAGTGCGCAAAACGCATTCGGCAATGGCAACACGGTATCGAATACGGTGACGGTGAGTTACTCAACCGTGCAACCCAGTGTCACGGTGAGTGCGCCAGCGACTGCGAGTGATAGCTTCGTAGCGACGGTCACCTTTAGCGAAGCGGTAACCGGCTTTACACAAGCGAAAGTGACGGTAGGGAACGGTGTTATTGAGTCATTTGTCGCGAAATCAACATCCGTGTTTGAAGTCACAATTAAACCGTCTGCAAATGGCGAGGTAGCGATTGTAGTGCCGCAAAACAGTGCGCAAAACGCATTCGGCAATGGCAACACGGTATCTAATACGGCGACGGTGAGTTATTCGACCGAGCAGCCAAGTGTCACGGTGAGTGCACCTGCGACAGCCAATGAAAGTTTCGTGGCGACGGTCACCTTCAGTGAAGCGATAACCGGCTTTACACAAGGGAAAGTGACGGTAGGGAATGGTGTTATTGAGTCATTTGTCGCGAAATCAACATCCGTGTTTGAAGTCACAATTAAACCGTCTGCAAACGGCGAGGTCTCGATTGTTGTGCCGCAAAACAGTGCGCAAAATGCATTTGGCAATGGCAACACGGTATCCAATACGGCGACGGTAAGCTACTCGACCGAGCAACCAAGTGTTACGGTGAGTGCACCTGCGACTGCGAGTGATAGCTTCTTAGCCACGGTCACCTTCAGTGAAGCGGTAACCGGCTTTACACAAGGGAAAGTGACGGTAGGGAATGGTGTTATTGAGTCATTTGTCGCGAAATCAACATCCGTGTTTGAAGTCACAATCAAACCGTCTGCAAACGGCGAGGTCACGATTGTTGTGCCGCAAAACAGTGCGCAAAACGCATTCGGCAATGGCAACACGGTATCTAATACGGCGACGGTAAGTTATTCGACCGAGCAGCCAAGTGTCACGGTGAGTGCACCTGCGACAGCCAATGAAAGTTTCGTGGCGACGGTCACCTTTAGCGAAGCGGTAACCGGCTTTACACAAGCGAAAGTGACGGTAGGGAATGGTATTGTTGAGTCGTTTGTCGCGAAATCAACATCCGTGTTTGAAGTCACAATCAAACCGTCTGCAAACGGCGAGGTCACGATTGATGTACCGCAAAATAGCGCGCAAAACGAGTTTGGCAATGGCAATACAGCCGCTGAGCAAGTGACTGTCGAGTTCTCAAATCAACGTCCTTTGATTGTTGTCTCAGGTCCGTCTACTGTGACCGAACAATTTGAAGTTGAAATTGGCTTTAGTATTGCCGTAACAGGGTTTGTTGCATCAGATGTGACTGTCGTCAATGGTGAAGTGGTTACATTAAATGCTAGCTCAGACACACAATATGTTGCTGCTATTAAACCGCTAAATGAGGGAGATGTGATTGTTTCCGTCAATGATGATGTTGCGGTAGACAAATTTGGTAATAAAAACCAAAAATCAAATACATTGACTGTTGACTATGTTACTACGCGCCCAGCCGTTAGTATTGATACACCAGAAGCGGCAAGCGAAGACTTTGTAGCTAGCATTAATTTTAGCGAAAATGTATCGGGCTTCTCAATTGCCGATATTACCGTACAAAATGCGACCTTATCGAATTTTGTACAAGTGTCTGCTATGAAGTATCAAGTGACAGTAACCGGTATTGAAGTTGGTAATATCACGTTTGATATCTCTGAAAATGTTGCGTTGGCAGCCAATGGGTTAGGCAATACGGCGGCTGCGCAAGCGATTACCGTGTTCGATAATCAAGCGCCAAGTGTCGAAACTTTGGTGCCAGAAATTGGTGGTGAAGTGAGTGACTTAGCAATGGTCTTTACAGTGATGTTTGATGAAACTGTAACTCATGATGCTAATCAAACAATTGAACTATTTGAAGATGATAACCTTGTGGAGCAGCTGAGCGCGACCCAAGTTACTTTAACTGGAAATCAAGTGACCTTATCATTAACGGATGCATTACTACCTGGTAAGACATACCGCTGGAATATTGCAGCTGGTGCGTTTAAGGACGGCTTAAATAATGGGTCTACTGCAATAACTAACTGGACATTTACTACACTCAATACAGCGCCTACTGCACAGGCAGATAGTGCTGAAGTAGATGAAGATACAGTAGTTGTTATTGATGTTCTGGCTAATGATACGGATGAGCAAAATAATATTGATCCGGCCTCAGTGCTGTTAGTTACGCAACCAGAAAACGGGGTTGCCGAACTAGATGCTGATACAGGTAAGGTAAAATATACACCAGCTGAGAACTTCAACGGTACTGACAGCTTTAGATATACAGTAGCCGACACAAATGATGCTATTTCTGAAGAGACAACCGTGACTGTGAATGTCATTCCGGTCAACGATGAGCCAGTATTTAGTTCGTCGCCGGTACTTGAAGCTTCGGTATTATCGACATACGAATACGTCATAGACGTGACAGATGTTGATGAAGATGACATTCAGCTATCACTCGAAACTGCACCTGACTGGCTCAACCTAGTTGATGGTGTTGTGTCTGGTGTTGTACCGCTAGATGAAGCAGGTAAAAATGTTGAAATCGTTATCGTAGCGAGCGATGGTGAGCTTTCAGCAGCGCAAGAGTTTATGCTAACAGTGACTGAATTTGATGATTCACAGCTGTTAATTGAGCAAGCATTTACGAGTTCTCCAATACTTGTTAATGAAGGCACGGTGCTTAATGCGACCGTGACAAACTCTAGTGAAGTCAATGTTGCAATAAATGCAGTTGAGTTCACATTTGCCGGAGCGTCTGTATTGCAATCGCCACAATCTTGCTCTGCGAGTGAATTTGGCTTTATTTGCGATATCAATGCTGAATTAGGCCAAAATGAAGCGCTAAACTTTGTCTTTGAATTTGAAACACCAAACATGGGTGAATTGAATTCAGAACTTGTGCTTCATTTCAACACTGATAAGTCGAAAACGAATAAACAAGTAGGTGTTATTGTTGAGTCGGTGATTGACCAAGCAGGTGAGCTTATTGAGGTTGATGGCGTAGTTAAATCTGAATTAGTTGATTTGAATAATGACGGTTTACCTGATGCTCTGTTTGCTCATGACACCGGAATCTCCATATTTATGAATGGCGGAGCAGGAGTGTTTAGCTTGACGCAAACACTAGCAATTGATGGCATCACTGATGTTGCTGTCACTGACTTTGACGCAGTTAATGGCTTAGACATAGTGTTTGCCAGCAACCAGAGTAATAGCGGCGTTATGTTTAATGACGGAACGGGCCAGTTTGGACAGACTCAAATTGTGTCAAGCATTCCAGCTAGTATGGTAATCGCGGTCGACATTAATTTAGATCAGCTAATTGACCTTCTATATATTGACCAAAGCCCACTAGGGTTCTCGATTTACACCCAGCCAATAGCAGTAGAGGTTGCGATGTCTAACGTTCAAGCGAGCACACAGCAAAGAGCTGTAAGTGTCGCAACTGGTGATTTCAATGGCGATGACTATGCTGACCTGGTCATTGGCTTTGATGATGGCACCGTTGAAATGTGGATTAACAATGTAAATGGTGAATTCAACAAAGTACGCTTGCCAATAATGAACGCAAGCAAATATGCGGTTGCTGATATTGATGGTGATATGAAAGATGATCTCATTGCAACCAGCGAACAAGGCTTAGGTTATTTACTAAGCTCTAATGACTTTGGCTATCAATCGATTTCTCAAAATAACTATATTGCTATATTGGTTGCTGACGTAAATGATGGTGATGAACTCGAGTTATTAGCACTCACGGCACAACATGAACTTATCGTGTTTGCGTTAAATGGTGATAATGCAAGAACAATTCAAGCATTTATCGCCACAACTCAAGCGACAAGTTTAAGTGTGAGTGACGTTGATAACGATGGCGATATCGATATTATGATGAATTCGGTTTCAGGTTCGAGTGAAATTAGATTTAATCAAGGTAATGGCATGTTTGGTGAACAAACAACAGATATAGCTATAACAAGCTCTGTATCTGCTTCTGAGGTTGAAAAAGGACAAAGTGTTACTTTTGATATTATTGTTGCAAATGACGGGCTGGCAGTCGCTGACGACGTAGTAGTTAATTTAGGATATTCGAATCTAACGATTACTTCAGTTACAGCTGAGTCACTAGTTTGTGAGCAGGGATCCGAATCAATCTCTTGTACGTTGGCATCTTTAGCAATGGGGTCAAGTGTATCGATGACCGTAGTTGCGCAAGGTTTAAATGTGGGTAATGCAAGCCTAGTAGGGCAAGTTAATACGACAAGAACCGATGATGACCTTAACAATAACGAAGCAACGAGCACGGTATCTGTGATTGCAGTTCCGACGCCACCACAGCCACCAAAGAAAAAATCTTCGGGTGGTACGCTATATATCTATGCATTGCTGATGCTTACCATATGTGTGATGCGTCGTAGAAAATATCGCTAAACTTCAATTCGAACGTTAAATAATAAAAGCCTACCCATTCAAATGTGGTAGGCTTTTTTATTTTTTGTTCGCTATTTTAAGCGTTAATGTGAGTTGGTATGATCATCCCCGTAGTAATACATTGTAAAAGTAGGTGTGTGATTGAAAGTATTGCATATAGGTAAGTACTATCATCCGTTTTTTGGCGGTATTGAAGCGTATTTAAAGGCGCTTGTAGAAAGCCCTAGTTATCAAGTGGACTCCTACGTATTGGTCCATCAAGAACAAATTGGAATGGAATCTCAATCGCATGTAATTAACAATATTAGGGTTAGAAAAGTAAAAACGGTTGCAAATCTACTTTATACTCCAATTGCACCGAGCTTTTTGCGTGAATTAAATAACGCGATTGCTACTTTTACTCCTGATGTTATACATATTCATATGCCAAACCCTTCTGCGTTTGCTTGTTTGTTGTCATGCAAAGCAAAAAGCATTCCTTGGGTTGTTCATTGGCACGCCGATGTGGTTGGTCAAGTACCAGACTTTAAAATAAAAATTGCTTATTATGGATACCGTATATTTGAAAAAATGATATTGAAACGAGCAAATGCTGTGATTGCGACATCGCCAAATTATAGCTTGTCGAGTATTCCATTGAAAAAATTTCAAGATAAAACGTTTGTAGTTCCACTTGGAATCAAAGATATTCCTTATCCCAGTACAAAAAACAATTCAGATGAAAGCCAATTAAAGCTACTTATAGTCGGCAGGCTTACCTATTATAAAGGTCACGAATTACTTATAAAAGCGATTGCAGGCCTTGCAAATCCAAGTTTGATTTCATTAACAATAATAGGGGAAGGCGAGTTAAAGGGTAAATTGCAAAATTTAGTTACTGAAACAGGCTTAAGTGACCAAGTTCGCTTTGTCGGGCAAGTTGATAATGAGCAATTGTTTCAGAGTATCGCTGAATGCGACTTGTTGTGTTTACCGTCGATAGAACGTACAGAGGCATTTGGAATTGTACTCATCGAGGCGGGACGATTTGCAAAACCTGTTTTAGCTACGCGAGTTGAAGGCAGCGGTATGGCTTATGTTGTTAAAGATGGACAAACCGGTATTTTGGTTGAGCCAAACTCTGTTTCTGCGATACAACATAGTTTGACAGCTATACTAAACGGGGAATATTCGTTAAATCAACTTGGTCGCAACGCACGTATGCGTTTTACACAGAAATTCAACATTGAGTGCTCGGCAAAATCAATTTGTACGATGTATGAAAATTTATAAGTAATTACACAAATATCTGCAATAATTTGATTTTTATAAGTTTAGTATTAGATATAGCTGATATACATTGATGAAAATGATGAATTATCGTGATTTTCCTGTCACTTTGCGTAAGATTTAGCTACACTATCGCGTCCCTTGTAAGGTTTTTTTCAGCAATTTGAATTTATATGGATAAAGTACTTATTGTTGTCCCGGCTCATAATGAACAGGATACAATTTCTCTTGTAATAGATGACTTACGTAGTCACGGCTATCAAAATATTTTGGTTGTTGATGATGCGAGTATTGATCGTACAGCTCAATTTGCGCGAGAGAAAGGTGCTAAAGTGATGAGCTTACCCTATAACTTAGGTGCGTGGAAAGCAACACAAGCAGGGTTAAGATATGCAAAAAAGTATAGCTATGAGCATGTAATAACCTTCGATGCTGATCAGCAGCATTTAGCGAGTGAAATTGCATGCTTAATGTCTGCACAACAAAAACATAATTTAGATATCGTAATCGGTTCATGCACTAGCAGAGGCTCATTTGCCCGACATGTTGCCTGGGGTTTTTTCAGATTTTTATCTGGGATTAAAGTGCAAGATCTCACTTCAGGGTTTCGAATGTACAATAGAAAGGCTGTTGAGGTGCTCAGTTGCAAAGAAGCAAGCTTATTAGAGTATCAAGATGTTGGTGTCCTACTGTTGCTTCGTACTTTTGATTTAAAAAAAGGCGAAGTGAAGGTTAACATGCATGAACGTACGTCAGGCATATCTCGAATTTTTTATTCTTGGGGAGCCGTCGCTTACTACATGTTTTATACAGTCATGCTGTGTTTAAGTAAAATTGCAAAAAAAGCACATTTATTACCAGAGTAAAAAATGGAATACTATCAGTACCTTACCTCTTTTTTATCAATTGTTTTTTTTACACTTGTCATCGTATTGATTCGCCGCGATTCAATTTTGATGGGAGCTGCATTTCGTTGGTTAATGCTATCTATTGCTATCTTAGTATTGGGTATATTTCCGCAAATCGCAGATATTGCTGCTGATGCAGTAGGGGTGGCTTACTCACCCATATTACCAGTTATAATGGCTTGTTTGTTGTTAATGCTAAAAGCGCTTATTGCTGATATTGAACGAGCAAAGACACAAGTAAAGTTAGATCGTATCGCACAACGATTATCAATATTAGAATTAGAAGTACAGCAGCAAAAGAAAAAAGAGCCTCTAAAATAAATTAGCAGGCTCTTTTTATTATTCAAAACTTGTATCTTTATCCTGCGTTATTACTCTCATTTGGCGTATGAATCTGTGCAAACGGTGTACCCATACGAGTTACTTTACCGGCAACTTCACCATCTAAAAAGTCTGCAACTTGTGCTCCCCAAGCCAATATCACGGTTGAACCCAATTTAAACCGACCCATTTCGTCCCCTTTGTTAAGCATAATTTGGTTATGCCCGTTATCAGGGTAGTCCCAAGTAAATACGTCTTTACCTGCTGGTGGCGTTACAGTTCCTGCCCAAATTGTTTCGATACTGGCAACGATCGTTGCGCCAACAAGTACCATCGCAAGTGGGCCAATCTCGGTATCAAAAATAGCGACCACGCGCTCATTACGAGAAAATAAATTTGGTACGTTTTCCGCTGTCAGCGGATTAACAGAGAATAAATCGCCTGGAACATACACCATTTTACGAAGTTTGCCACTCACTGGCATGTGGATACGATGATAGTCTTTCGGCGCCAAGTAAATTGTTGCAAACTTACCACCTTGAAATGGCGCTGCCACATTATCATCACCACCGAGTAATTGTTGTAAGCTAAAGTCATGGCCTTTAGCTTGAATTAAACGATCATCAACAATATCACCTAACTGACTTATTTTTCCGTCAACTGGATGCGCAATAATCTCTGGTTCACTGGCTATTGGACGTAAACCGTCTTTTAATGGACGGGTAAAAAACTCGTTAAAGGTTTTGTAATGAGCCGGATCTTCATATTGAGCTTCGCTCATATCGATACCGTACTGCTTAATAAACGCCTTAATTAAACGGGTCGTTACTGAACCTGCTTCAGCTGCCGCCAGCTTTCCTACTAATCTAGAAACGAGATGTTTTGGCATCGCATACTGAGACGCGATTTTCAGTTTATCTAAGCTCACTTTTATCTTCCTACAAATTTTTGTTCTATTCTATCTCAAGTCTCACTGTGGCACTAGGGCAGTGAGCTTACACTCGTGGGTTTCGCGCGCCGGCGCGCCCATCGGCCATTGATTCTAAAATACGGTGGTAACTGTCAAATCGCAGTTCACTTATTTTACCGAGTTCAACTGCTTCGCGTAATATACATCCGGGGTCGTCTAAGTGTTTGCAATCGCGAAACTTACAACCGCCAATATAATCTCTAAACTCTTTAAAACACCAAGTGACACGGTCATTTTCTAAATGCCATAAGCCAAACTCTCGGATCCCTGGAGAGTCAATTAAATTACCACCAGAGGGCAAGTGATGCAGAGTTGATACAGTTGTTGTATGTTGTCCAAGTCCGCTAACTTCAGAAACTTCTTTGGTTAAAATATCGGTACCTGGTAGCAAACTGTTTACTAAAGTTGATTTACCGACCCCAGATTGACCGACGAAAATATTATTCTTGTCGGCAAGGATTTGTTGTAACTCTTCGATACCATGTCCGGACTTGTTACTTATAAAGTAAACTCGATAGCCAATATCTCGATATATATCGAGAATCTCATCAATAAAGTCAAAGCTTTCCTCATCAAGCAAATCTACTTTATTCAATACTAAAATGGGCTCGATACCCATATCCTCGCAGGCGACTAAATAGCGATCGATAATATTGGGAGTAAATTCAGGCAGTACAGCAGAGACCATTAATATTTGATCTATATTCGCTGCAACCACTTTGACGCCATCATAAAAATCAGGACGTGTAAGTTGCGATGTGCGTTCTTCAACGAGCTCAATAACACCGGCAAGATCGCCTTGACTAACTTTTGCACGGCGAAAAATGACTTGGTCGCCGCAAACTAAATTAGATACGGTACGGCGAATATTGCAGCGCAGTACTTCACCTTCAGCGGTTTCTATATCTGCGTGTTGACCAAAACGACTGATAACTAGCGCAGACTCTTGTTGCGCCAAATTATCTGACTGCCATTGCTGCTCTTCAGGCGGCTTATTTTTAGCCTGCTTTAGCCGTTTTTGGTGATTTGCGCTGATCCGTCTTGATTGACCTTTACTTAGTTTCTTTCGTTTTGCCACATTTAGCCTATAACTTATATAAAACAGGTGTAAATAAAAAAAAGCATTTTATCTAACCCAGAAGCATAATATGATATATGTAATTGCATTAAATCGAAAGGAAAGCACCTAAAAGGTAAATTATGGCTTTTCATAAATCTAATTTAGTTTGGTTGGATCTGGAAATGACAGGTTTAGAACCAAGAACAGATAAAATTTTAGAAATTGCGACAATCGTAACTGACGGCAATCTAAATGTATTGGCTGAAGGCCCAGTCATAGCAATTCATCAACCTGATGAAATATTAGATGGCATGGACGAGTGGTGCACAACACAGCATGGTAAATCAGGACTAACTGAACGTTGCCGCAATAGCACTAAAAACGAATTAGATGCAATTAAAGAAACGCTGTTATTTTTGGAAAAATGGGTTCCTAAAGGTGAATCACCAATGTGTGGCAATTCAATTGGTCAAGACCGTCGTTTTTTAAACGAATACATGCCAGAGCTCGAAGATTTTTTCCATTATCGTAATATTGATGTAAGTACCATCAAAGAGCTTGCTCGTCGTTGGCAGCCGGACGTATTACAAAAAGTACAAAAAGAAGGCACCCATTTAGCACTTCAGGATATTCGTGAATCCATAATGGAGTTAAAAGTGTACAAAAAAGAGCTTTTTCATCTTTAATTGAAAAAAAGTGCTTAAACACCCTTGCAAAGAAAAATAGTTTATGTAAAATCTCGCCCCGCTTAACCGATAAAGCAATTGCAAAAAGTTAAGCTGGCACTTAGGTGTTTTGGCATGCGAGTATAGTTCAGCTGCTCGAAGTTAAGAATAAATTTTATTCTGCTAGGAAACAAAACGGTTGATTTGGAATGCGAGTATAGCTCAGCTGGTAGAGCGCGACCTTGCCAAGGTCGAGGTCACGAGTTCGAACCTCGTTACTCGCTCCAATTTTAAATTTTTAGCAACCAGAATGCTATAAATTTAATCCGAGTATTGCTAAGCTGCTCGTACGTTAGACGTGACCTGTCGCGCTCCAGCGTAAAGAAAAATCTGCTAAGCATCGTGACGCGAGTATAGCTCAGCTGGTAGAGCGCGACCTTGCCAAGGTCGAGGTCACGAGTTCGAACCTCGTTACTCGCTCCAACATTTAAAATTGGATTGATTTAGGCTTATGCCAAGGTCGAGACTCTTGAAATTAAGAGTTCGAACCTCGTTACTGGCTCCAATTTTAAATTTTTAGCAACTAGAACGCTATAAATTTAATCCGAGTATTGCTAAGCTGCTCGTACGTTAGACGTGACCTGTCGCGCTCCAGCGTAAAGAAAAATCTGCTAAGCATCGTGGCGCGAGTATAGCTCAGCTGGTAGAGCGCGACCTTGCCAAGGTCGAGGTCACGAGTTCGAACCTCGTTACTCGCTCCAATATTTATTTATACAAATTTATTTTCTATATTAATTTCCTTTTTTAAACGATTGACCCACCAAGGTCGAGACTTTCGAAATTAAGAGTTCGAACCTCGTTACTCGCTCCAATCTTCCTTTATATTAATTTCCCTTTTAAAATGATTGGCCCACCAAGGTCGAGACTATTGATGTTAACAGTTCGAATCTTTCCTAAATTACGTATCTCCAATTTTAATTTGGATTTAGTTAAATGAAAACGTTGCTTTCACTGGCAAGGTCCGCGGTGTGTGTTGTGATTCAATGATTCAGAATTATGCCGTAATAATGGAATTGGATTAAACCTTAATCTGTGATTTTTCGTTTTGTATTAATAATGTCTTCGATTAATGGCCGCAGCAATAACTCCATCGCTAATCCCATTTTTCCGCCAGGAACAACCAGTGTATTCATACGCGACATAAAACTACCTTCGATCATTTGCAGGTAGTAGGGAAAATTAACGTCTTCTATGCCGCGAAAGCGAATTACTACAAAGCTTTCATCGAGTGACGGAATATCTTTTGCGCTAAACGGATTTGATGTATCAACAGTGGGCACTCGTTGAAAATTAATATGAGTACGCGAAAATTGCGGTGTAATATAGTTAATGTAGTCATCCATACTGCGGATAATTGATCCCATTACAGCCTGGTGTGAGTGACCGCGCTCATTGGTGTCACGGATTAATTTTTGAATCCATTCAAGATTAATGATAGGTACCATGCCAATAAGTAAATCAACATGTTTAGCTACATCATGTTCGTCGCTTACAGCGCCACCGTGAAGCCCCTCATAGAACAATAAGTCTGTATTTTGGTTAATGTCCTGCCACGGTGTAAAAGTCCCTGGTAATTGATTGTAGGGCACCGCTTCATCAAATGTGTGCAAATAGCGACGAGTCTGACCTGTGCCTGTATCAGCGTAGTCGTGAAATAGTTTTTCGAGTGCAGCGAAATCATTAGCTTCAGAACCAAAGTAACTAATATGTTTGCCTAATTGCTCGGCTTCACGGATCTTTTTATCCATCTCAGGTCGGGTGTAGCGATGAAAGCTATCACCTTCAACAAATGCCGCGTTGATATTTAAACTGCGAAATATATGCATAAGTGCATTGGTTGTTGTCGTGGTGCCCGCACCTGATGAGCCTGTAATTGCAATGATAGGATGTTTCGCTGACATAACACGATGACCCTTAATTCGAATTTAGTTATCAGCTTGTTATATAGTGCCAAGTTCGAGATAGCAAGCTTTTCAATTATTTAGTCTGCCAAACATATATGTCAAAAGAGTGTTTTAATGAAATTTGTAGCCGAGTATGCTAGAAATGTGGTGTTAAGTAGGAAATGGAAAACACAGATGTTTAAAAATATGATGTATGTTGTATCGATTGTGGCAGCAACAGCTGCACAGGCTCAACAGCCTGCCGGCTTTGATATTTACCTAGCGGATATAGATGATCATAAAGTGATCGCGGTTAAAAATATCTCGAATCGAAAAGGGTATGATAATCAACCATTCTTTGGTGAACTTGGATTGTATTATACCGCCGCTTTTAAATCTGGAGATAGCTACCAAACAGACATTCTCTTTTACGATAGTAAACTTAATAAAACAAAAAATATAACGAAAACAAAAGTAAGTGAATATTCACCTACTAAGATGCGAGGTCAAAATAAATTATCGGCTATTGTTGTTGAAAACGATGGTAGCCAAAAACTATGGCAGTATCCACTCGCAGCGAAGGAACAGCCATCGCGCATTTATCAAGATTTAGCACCGGTAGGTTATCATGCATGGGGTCAAGGCGATGAGCTGGTCACCTTCGTTTTAGGTGAACCGCACAGTCTTTATTTTGGTAATGCAAAACAGCAAACTGCGACACCCGTTGCACATAATATTGGTCGTACACTTGCTTATAATTCAACCCTTAAACAGTATTCATTCAGTCACTATCAAGAAGAGTCGCACTGGTTGACCTTGTTTAACCCAAAAAATAAATCGCTAACAGCACTCTATGAATTTCCGAAGAGTGTTGATTACTATGCTTGGTACGATGATAAAAACGTGATTTTTGCTAAAGACAATGTGGTTTATAAGTGGCAAATGAAAAACGCAGAACCAGCGAAAAAGTGGCTTGATTTATCAAGTGTATGTGCGACTTCGGTATCTCGTTTAAATTATTCCAAAGTACATTCACAACTCGCTTTTGTTTGTGCTGAAAAGCTTTAGCGAGTCTAGCTCTCGGTTGAATTGTTTACGCTTTGTGGCGATCGATAAAACGCTGCCAGCTTACTTTTGTTGGCAACGCCCTAAGGCCTCGCGTAATCCGCGACAGCGTGACTGTTGAGTCAAATTCATCAAATGGGTAGTCTTTAAACCCTAATAGATAGTTAAATGCATCTTTGTTGCCCGCCTGTATCGCGTGGATTCTGATTTGTTCTTCAAAGTTAAGGCGGAATGAACTCATTGAGGCTTTTCGTCCATCATTATCACAACTCGGTATCTGGCACTTTTGCAGATAACCGAGCCGCTTACCTTCTCCAGAAAACCAAATTCTTACTTTTTCGCTGTACCTGCCCGATTTTGAAGGTAGGTCAAATAAAATTCGGTTGTGTTTTTGTTGCTTTACATAGTCAAGATAAGCAAAAAAGCCGTGTTCGCTTAGATAGGGGTGTAGCGGTATAAAACGTTGTTTAATTTTACTATTTGTGTGCAATTGAAAACCGCGGACTCCGTTTACTTTAACTATGTCATCAAGTGTGAGGCGTCCCAATTCATCGCTGTACGCACCAGTATAATAAGCTAAAACCGGTATCCAAAAGTGCCAATGTTTAGGCTGTTCGCGAGGCAGCTTTTCATCCTGGTAGATATATCCACTAAATAAGGTGTGTAATTCCATGTGTGTAAAAGGACGGCGCCCTAAATGACTTTTCACTTACTGACCTTGTAAACGTAATAACCTCAAGAGATTTTAAATCAAAATTGGTGGAATAACTAGCTTACCAGAAGCGATCCTTGATTTGCGCATATTGATAATAGGCCAGTTGACCATAACGTCGTAACCAAGGTAGAGGAATATGCGGCAGTGGGCGATTAAATAGAGGTAAATCTGGAACCGGTTTATCGTTGACCATCTGTGCTAAGCGATAAGCCGCTTGCGCACTAAATGAAACTCCTGCACCACAGTAACCAAGTATAAAGCCCTGTTGACCATCAAAGTTTATATGTGGCATATCATCGAGTGCGGCCGCAATATAGCCACTCCAAAAATAATCAATTTTAATAGTTGCAAGAAGTGGAAAGCAGTCAGCAAGAGCGCGTTTTAGATTAGTTTTATACTTTTCTTTGTATTGGTGCTTGGCAAATACCGCGCCGCGTCCACCAAATAGTAATCTGTTGTCAGGTAATAAGCGGTAATAATACTTCAAAATGCGCGTATCCATTGTCACTTGCGTCGTTTTTAACGCAAGCGCTTCTATTTCTTCGCTGCTCAATGGACGTGTGACTATAATACTACTTAAAATAGGTAAATAGCGGCTATCAATTGCTTGAGAGCTCTGCTTATTGTTGTACGCGTTACCGCAATAGATGACCTTGTTTACGTTTATATGTCCAGTCGGTGTGACTAAACGTTGTTGGCCGTTTTGCTCACTCACATTTAATACTGGTGTTTTTTCATACAGATGCACGCCAGCGTCTAGTACTGCTTGGCGATACCCTAAAAGTAATTTTAACGGGTTGACGCCAAAACTGTCATGCATTCTGAGCGCGCCATATGCTTGCTGATTATGCATATAGTCATTACGCAGTGCTTGTTGGCTAATAAAACTGCCGTTAAAGGCTAAGTGCTTAGTCAAAAACTCGGCTTGCGATTGCAAGCTCGTATATGCTTTTTCATTGTGCGCTATTTTTAAATAGCCTTTTTGCTGTGGCTCACAATCAATCTGATGCTGTGTAATGAGTTGCTCAACTCGGTCGACGGCCTGGGTATGCTCGTCAAAAATACCACGGCACACATCAAGCCCCCACTTTTTAGCTATTTGCTGATAACTGAGCCGGCCGGATCCTTTTAGTACAAATCCGGCATTGCGCGCACTAGCACCAAATCCTACTTGATTGGCTTCCACAACGCAGGCCGTAATATTATGCTCTGTGGCAAGGTAATATGCTGTGAGAAGGCCGCTAAACCCGCCGCCAATAATCGCAACATCGTAGCTTTTATTACTATCACCGTGTGTAATTGCTGTTGGTAATTCTGTGGTACTAGCCCAATAACTCGGTGCGAATTCAGCGCCACCACAATGAGTTTGTTGGTAAGGGTCGTATAAGGTCATGTTTTACTTAAATGGGAGGATCATTTCTGCTGCTTCACAATGGCAATCACGACCACATAAAGTACATAGATAGCCCTCTTCTTGACATTGTTTTAACCAGCGATCAGGATGATTTTTAATTAATATGCCGCCTGCTTTCGTAAAATATTTTACGGCACCATTACCAGGGCTTTGTCGCCATAAGTGCGCAATTCCTGCTGTTGCACCTTGTTCTTTCAATGCTGCGATAGACGCTGCCAATAACTGTGGGCCTATGCCTTTGCCCTGTTGGCTTTTATCAATAGCGATACACTTAAAATAAGCGACAGACTCACTTTTGTGATGCCAGAGTTTTGGACTGCACCAAGCGTCTATTTGCCAATTGCCTGGCGCGTATGACAGTCGAACGCCTACTAATTTATTGTTGTCTAGCGCAATAAAGCTGGCATTTATACCCTTCTTAACACCCTTATTGTAAATCTCTTTTAAACTCTGTTGGTCAATATAGTTATCGCCATGAACGTCGTTCGCCAGTGCAATTACCGCATCGAAATAATCAGGAGTTAATTGTGTAATCAGCATAAAGTCTGCCTCTTAGTTACGCTATTTGAGTCGAGTTTCTAGTTCGAGTGCCGGTAACTCAATCGCTACTTGCTCTGCGGTCAAATCAATTCCAATATCAACATCGTCTTCTGTAAGCTGTGCAAGCAGGTCTAGTAATTCCTCTTTATCAAACGAGATAGCCTTAAAGTGAGTCCATTGACCACTGCATTGAGATAAAGCAAGCTCTTCACTCGACCACACCTGCAATACATCTTGTTCTTCATTATTATTTGCAGGGGTCATGAGTAGTGCTTCTCCATCGGTCAGCAACCATGTATCATTTCCGGTTTGCAGTTGACTAATAAAGTCTTCAATTCTTTGTTGATGTTCAGTCATTACCAAGCCCTTTATTGACGAGGGTCTGTTGCGACACAGGCGTCACGAGAAGCGTGTAGTTGATGGAATGCGTTAAGCGCATCAAAAGCAGATAAATCCGCCAATTCGCGAAATTTAATCCAATCAAGTAAACAATATAGGCTGATCTCGGTATAGCCAAATAAATTAAACCGGCCATTTTCAACTGCTTTGTTGAGCTCAGCAAGTACCGCGGGTACGCGTTCACGCTGCAAATTGAAAAATAGTCGATCATCATTGGTATCAAAACCTGAGCGCTGACAAATTAGTAACTCGACTAATGCGTCATTTGCACTGTTACAGAGTGTGAGTAAATTTTCTTGCTGCCAAGTTAATGGGATTAAATCGACTTTCGCGACTAAATATCGGTAGATGACATTTGAATCAAAAATAATTTGTTCATCATCACAGAGCATTGGGATTTTTCGAGTTGGGTTAAGGCGTTTTAATGTTTCTCGGTCGTGGTCGGCAAAAATATCAAGATTAATAAACTCATGTTCAACATTATATTCGTTACACCAGATTCGAAGTCGTCGAACATAAGGCGAAGTTGTAGACCCATATAATTGCATAACTCTCTCACTTAAATAAAAAAACCACCAATAGGTGGTTTTTATTGTACCGCTAATTGTGTTTAGTTAAGTTACTCTGAACGGCTAGTAACTTCAAGTAAATGGTAACCAAATTGAGTTTGTACCGGACCTTGGACTTGATTTAGAGGTGCTGAAAAAACCACTTTATCAAATTCTGGCACCATCATGCCTGGACCAAATTCACCAAGCTCACCGCCATCTTGGCCCGACGGGCAATTTGAATATTGTTTTGCGATATCAGCAAAGTTGGCACCTTGCTCAATCTGATTTTTTAATTCGACGCACTGTCGCTCACTGTCTACCAAAATATGGCGTGCTGTTGCCATTGTCATAAATCGATTCCTTTGAACGGATAAAATAAATAGGGTTTACGTTTGTTAAGGTAGACTATAAAACAACTTAATTCGAATCTGAGGTAAGATCAGCGACAAAGTGTCTTGCTTCGGCTGCATTGTCAAAACACTTTTCGACAAAGCCTGACGCGTCTTGATAAATCACTTTGTTTTTGTTTATTGAGATAAACTCAATATCTGAATGCGCCTCATGGCCGCTATGCGTACTATCTAATTGCATAATGAGTTCCTTATAGTTCTATTCTACGTTAAAAATGCACCTCTTAGGGGTTGATGCTAAATGACTAGAGTGACGTTTTTATGTCTATTTAGATGGTGGAACAGACTAAATGTTCCACTTCAATGTAAATATTTATAGCGTTTTTATAGCGATTGTTCAATTGCACTGTTGAGCTTTGTGTCTTCAGGTTTTACTTTACTATTGAATTTAGTAATTTTTTTCCTATCTTTACTGACCAAATATTTATAAAAATTCCATTTAGGTTGGCTCGTTTTATTATTTAAATGCTGAAAAATCGGATGTGCATCACTGCCAATAACTGAAATAGGTGCCATCATAGTGAATGTGACGCCGTAATTAATAAAGCACACTTGTGCAGTATCTTGTTCGTTATCTTCTTCTTGAAAAAAATCGTCAGATGGAAAACCAATTACAACTAAGCCCCGATCTTTGTACTTTTTATGTAGTTGTTCTAATCCTTTGAACTGGGGAGTAAAGTTACAATTACTTGCTGTATTGACCAATAACAGAGGTTTATCTTTGAATTCGCACAAATTAATTGTTTTGTCTGAACGTAATTTTCGCATTGTTTGATTGGTAAAGTCGTTGCACTGTGATGCTGCCAATTCGACGCTCAATAATAAGCTTAGTGTTGCAATTAGGATTTTCATACTATGCCTTTTAAACTTGAACATACTTTCAGAGTACTCATTTACCCGTTAAATGCAAACGTATATTTGATTGTGTGGCGTTCGGAATTAAAAAAATAACGCTTGGTTTAGTCGTGGATAAGCTAGGGAAGAAAAGGCCACTTGCAAGGAGAGTTACAAGATGACCTTTGTTTTCAAGGGACTACTTGATTAGAGATACATTTACCCAAATAGGTTATTTCGGTATATTGTATGCAATATGGGTATTTTAACTAGTTCCTTATCTTATTGTAAAGAAAAAGTCATAATTAATTACGGAATGTGGTTTTTAAGTGGGCGTTGATTTATCGCTGAATGTGCTTGAGCGATTGATGAGCTGATTGGATAGTTGCAATGGCTATACTGCAATTCGGTTAGAAATTTGTTTGCGAAACTGACTTGGCGTACATGACCTTAATGCAAGAAAGCGACGGTTAAAGTTTGACATATTTTTAAATCCGCATTGATCGCTAATCACAGTAATAGGGGAGTTGGTATTAGCTAACAATTTACATGCTTTGCCGATGCGTAATTGATTAATAAATTCAGTTAAGGTCAATTCGGTCCGCTTTTTAAAAAACCGATGAAAGTGATTAGTACTCATATGTGCCAGCTTTGCTAAGTCATCGGCATAGAGTGATTCAGTGTAATTTTCATAAATATAATCAATGACCTTATCGAGTTTATCTCGTGAGCGATCAGCCCGCTCACCAAATGTGAAAATAGTACTCGATAAGAAAGTTGCTTTTGTGTCTCTGCTCATTAAATCAAGCAACTCGAGTAAAGTTGAAAATCGCATAAGCGGGGAGGCTGTAGCGATTCGATTGAACAAGTTAGTCGCTTCAATGGCGGTGGTGATATTGAATTTAATGCCTAAACGTGACTTAACTAAAAACTCTTTAAGTCCGAAAAGTTCAGTGTGTGTCGCAACCAGTTGATCTAGCCAAGCAATGGGTACTTGCGCAACATGCACTATTTGCGTACTACGATCATTATTTTCATGTGAATGCCAAGTATGGGGTAAGTCGGGACCCAACAGTACAAGATCATAGTTATCGTAAGAATCGATATGATCACCCACATAGCGTAGCCCTTTGCTATTAAGGGTTAAACATATTTCGTACTCAGGGTGATAGTGCCAGTTAAACGGAATTTCAGCTAATTGGTATTTGTAATAGCGCCATGATGAGTTATCCGATGGAATTATTTTTTCGCACATTGGGCGCATATTTGACTTCCCTTTATCAATGTCGCTTTTTTAAATCAATTATATGGGTGAACTGGATATAACTGGCATTAGCAATTTGTATTACACACGCTCGTCGGAGCACAACATTCGCTTTATTTATATCCGTTTTCAATTCTTTTATTGCAGCAAAATTCGACCATCATTGTGATACTTATTTAGCAAAAAATAATACTTTTCTATCGTCGGTGGGGCGACCAACCAATTAGGTTCGCGTGTTGGCCGTTCGCTCCCGCTGTTATAACTTGGCTCGTTGTTTAGGCGAGACCGCCTAGACACAGGTATTTCGTTGCCAAATAGTCATCGAGCCCATATTTAGAACCCTCTCTGCCGTAGCCACTTTGTTTGATACCACCAAACGGTGCTGCAGCATTTGAGATTGCGCCTTCATTAATTCCGAGCATGCCAAATTCGAGTTGATCGCCAAGACGCCAGATACGCTTTACATCATTGGTATAAAAATAAGCTGCCAGACCCGATTCAGTGTCATTGGCAAGTGACACAGCCTCTTGCTCTGAACTAAATTTAATAATCGCAACTATGGGCGCGAATTGCTCGGTTTGAGCGATAGTCATTTCATTGGTTACATCAGTGAGTATGGTAACTGGGTATGCTGATGAATGGGGTTGAGCACTATAATATTTTTTTGCACCTTGCTCGAGCGCACTATCAACGAGGTGCTGTGCTTTGTTTATCGCGCTTTTGTTGATCATGGCAGCTAAGGTGGCGCCTGCTAAACCATGATCTACGGAAAATTGTTTTACGCGGTGAGTCAAACGCGAAACAAACTCATCGTGAATGGTACTTGCAACTAAGATACGATTGGCACAGACACAGGTTTGCCCTGAGTTGCGAAATTTAGCTGCAATGAGACCCTCGATTGCGGCGTTGATATCGGCATCGTCAAACACAATGAAGGGGGCATTGCCGCCGAGTTCCAATGACAGTCGTTTAACGTGTTTTGACGCTTTTTCAGCAAGGAGCTGACCTACTTTTGTTGAACCGGTAAAAGTGAGCTTCGCGACCTGTGGATGTGTACAAAAGTGATCGCCAATCGGTTTTGCATCGTCACTAATGATTACATTAAATAGCCCGGCTGGTATTTGTGCTCTGTCGGCCAGCTCGGCCAACGCTGTGGCCGAAAGCGGCGTTAACTCCGATGGCTTAACAATAAAACTGCAGCCTGCAGCAAGCGCAGCCGCTGCTTTTCGTGTGATCATGGCATTTGGAAAATTCCAGGGTGTAATGGCGGCAACCACACCTACAGGGTACTTTTGCACGAGAATACGTTTGTCTGGCGAAGGGGGAGCGATGATATCGCCGTCAATCCGCGTTGCCATTTGTGCATAGTAGTCAATGTAGCTTGCACCATAGTCTATTTCAGCCAGCGCTTCATTGATTGGTTTACCTTGCTCAAGAGTGAGTAACGTAGCAAGTTCCTGTTTGTTTTCGCGTATTAACTCAGCCCAGCGCGTCAATAGCGAGGCACGCTGGTGGTGGGGAATTTGGGCCCAGTGTTGTTGTGCTTGTTGCGCACTGTCAATAGCGAGTAGCGTTTGTTGCTCTGTTGCGACGTAGCAAGCGGCTAAATGTTCTCTATTGTAGGGGTCAAACACATCAAATTGTTGATTAGAAACATGCCACTGGCCATTGATATAGGACGCGTTTTTAAACAACGTACTGGTTTGTAATTGAAAGTCCATGATGAGCTAAGTTTAACGATAGAGTGTGCTCATCATAGCACTTTCACAATGAAAATGACCTATTGGGAAGTTTCAATCGGGTGTTTTATTGATTCAATCTTTCGCCACACTTCTTGTTCAACTACGCCGTTGACTTCGCCTTTATGATGCCAATATGTATAGACTTTATTATCTACTTCGACCCGCTCTGTGTAGCCAGTAAAGTGAAAAGTTTTTGCTAAGTGCGCTTCACTACTGCCTGTTTTAATCGCTTCACTGTAACCACCTTTAGTTACGTTAAAGTCGCCGGCAAGGTAGCCGTTAAATTGACCATTACCAGCGTTCGTTAATACAAACTGTGTTTGGGTGACGTTTTTAATTGCTGCAACCTGGCTATTAGTTGCATGTGAGGTGTTGCCTGTTGCATCGGTATAGCTGCCTTTAACAAAGTACCATGTACCGATAAATGGATGTGCGTGCAGGCTAATACTGAAAAGGCCTAAAAGCAGTGCCAAAGATGTTTTCATTGATAGTTCCTTTTTGTTGTTCACACTTAAGTTAATAGATATGCCTTATCAAATCAGGCTTTAAAACGTATTTTCAGAAAAAATTCAGCTTTTCTTCTACACTTTAGTCATGAAACCACCGTGCTCATCACTCAACCCATGTATTCGACACTGTTGTTTGTCGGATGAAGATATGTGTTTAGGTTGCTTTCGTACCTTGAACGAAATTTTATTTTGGCAAAAGATGAGCCTAGTGAAAAAACAAACTACGCTTATCAAATGCAACTTAAGAAAAAACAGTAAAGGGAGTTATGCACCAAAAAATACTCATTCTCGATAATTCCAGCGTATTGGCGATGCGCGTTAAAGTGCTGCTCGAATTAATTGGTTGCGATGTTGATTTATCACACTTTAGTGATTTTGAAACAAGTACGAATACTTCCCTTTATGAAGTTGCGGTGATTGCAGCGGGTGTGCCTGTTAACATTGTAAGAGATTTAAAAAAAAGCGGCATAGGCCATTTAGTTTTTATTATTCTTGCTCCGAGCTCTGACGGTGGCATGGTTAAATCGTCTTTTTTGGAGTTGCACGGTTATTTAAATCAAGCGGCGATTATTCATCCCTTCTTTAGTAACAAAGAAATTATCTCAATTTTAGAAGATGACTTTGAACTGGGTGAGCGCTCAGCGGTAATTAGCCTGCCTAAAATTATGCTGGTGGATGATAATGCTGAGCGATTAGCGAGTATAGAATCAAGCTTGAAAGGGGCGCACATTGATGTGATTGCAACTACGCAGTTTGATACTGCTGTTGGACGAGCCGCCCTCAATCAAATCGATATATTGATCTCAGATTTTAATATGGGGGATGTAACGGGCATTGATGTGTTTCGTCAGGTAAAGCAGCTTAACGCAAACTGTCGATGTTTATTAATCACCTCTAAGCCACACCAAAGCGCGCTACTTGAAGCCATTCAAATTGGCGTTGATGATGTTATTGAAAAGCCACTTGACCAAGGTGTTTTATTACAAGCAGTTTATAAAATTTGGCAGCATGTGCAGTTGCAGCGCAAGAATGATGAGCTGGTTGCGCGTTTACAAGATACCGTTGATGCACTTATCGAGAAAGACAGTTTAATTCGGGTGATATACAAAAATACCCCCGATGCGATCGTTATATTTAAGCAATCTGGTTATTTAGTTGAGGCGAATGATGCGTTTATAAATTTGTTTTCATTAGATGGTGCACATATACATAAAACCAATCTGTTTGAATTAATAGGCGATGAATCGGCTCAGCAAGTGCAAGCTGGTTTACATGAGCTGGTGACTCAATTTACCCATGACTTATCAATTGCAGATCATTTTGGTCATGTAATACCTCTGTCGGGGTCTTTTACCGAGATTGATGTTCACGGTGAATCGGCTTATGCAGCAATTTTTCGTAATGTCGCGCATTTAAAACATAAAGAAGAAGTGCTTGAAGCGGCAAAAAGTTTGCTGGCTGAGCAAGTTGAAATTCGCACCGCTGAACTCATAAAAGCAAAAGATCTCGCAGAGCAAGCAAACCGCAGTAAATCAGAGTTTTTGGCAAATATGTCCCATGAGCTGCGCACGCCAATGCATTCGATATTAAGCTTTTCTCAGTTTGGGTTAGAAAAACTTAATTTAAACCCAATTCCAGTTGAAAAGCTGACTAAGTATTTATCGCGCATTGCCAGTAGTGGTGAACGCTTATTATCGCTACTTAACAACCTGCTCGACTTATCGAAGTTAGATGCGGGGCAATTTCCATTTAACCCGGCTAACCATAATTTAAATCAATTGGTTAGGACTAGTATTGAAGATATGTCAGGGGTTGCGATGGAAAAGCAAATCAAGGTGCATTTTGTGCCAGAACTAGACCCCTTGAACGTGTATTGTGACGTTGACCAAATTGCGCAAGTGATCCGTAATTTACTTGGTAATGCAATTAAATTTAGCGATCCTCAGAGCGAAATAGAAATTACAATCATCAACAAACTAAAACGAGTGTGTTTGTCGGTCAAGGACACTGGGATGGGCATTCCTGATGATGAGCTTGAACAGATTTTTAATAAGTTTGTGCAGAGCAGTAAAACAAATCGCGGCGCTGGTGGTACTGGTTTAGGCCTGGCGATTTGTAAAGAATTCGTTGAATTACACAAGGGCCAAATTTGGGCAGAAAACAACACAGAAGGCGGGGCAACAGTACATGTTGATTTGCCAATAAACGAAAACCTTGACTAAGCTTATCAAGGTACAATATTAAACTGTAACGTAAAGGGAGTTCGCATGTCACAAAATATAATTTTAGCAGTGGATGATGAACCGTTTAATCTGGAAATATTGGAAGAAATTCTTGAAGAAGACTACCAACTTCACTGCGTAGCCAGTGGCCCCGAGTGTTTACAAGTTGTCGGCGATATCAAACCCAATGTTATTTTATTGGATGTAAGCATGCCTGACATGGATGGCTATGAAGTATGCCGTCGATTAAAAGATGATCCGTCTACCGCTGATATTACGGTGATGTTTGTCTCGGCTCGCGGCTCCGTGGAAGAGCGTATTGCGGGTTACAACGTGGGCGCGGAAGACTATATTGTAAAACCCTTTGGTCATGCCGAATTAAAATCTAAGCTTGATACCCTATTTCGTGTGATTGAAAACAAAGACATGCTGCAACAGCAAATTGATGATGCCACTGAAACTGCTTTTAATGCCATGGCGAACAGCAGTGATATGGGGAACATAGTTCAATATGTTGAAAATATAGGTAAAATTGACGACAAAGAAGAGCTGGCGCTCGCGTTATTAGCGTGCTTACGAGGTTTCGGGTTACGTAGTTGTGTGGAATTTCGTTCGGGCAGCTCGCGGCAACAATATGCATCGGATGGCCCTTGTAGCCCGATGGTGGTTGAGCTCTTTGAACTATTGCAAAATAAAGGACGGTTGTATGAGTTTGCACCGCGCATTTTAGTGAATTATCCGCGGGTGAGTTTAATCATTCTGAACTTACCACAAGATGACCCAGAAAAATTAGGTCGTATTCGCGACAATATTTGCTTTTTGGTGGGTGTCACGGAGCATCAACTCGATGCCATTATTACTAAAAAGCAATTAAACAACCAGCGCTTAAAACTGCGCCAAGCATTCTCGTTAGTGCGCAGTAAATTTGAAGATCTGGTTGCGGTATTGAATTTAAGTCATGAAATGAATGAAGCGATATTTCGTGAGTTACAAGACGAATTTGAAACGCGCATCCCTCACATGGGACTCGATGAAGATCAAGAGATTTACATTTATAAAAAAGTGGACGATACGATTGAAAAATCAGTGGCGCGAGAAGACCTACTTCACGATGTAAAACGCGCTTTTATTGAAATAGAAGAAGACTTGGAAGGCATGCTTAAGTAGCATGCCTTTTTTACTTGAGCATGCTCGCAAAATATCTATTCTTCTTGAGTCAGCGAACCACTAAACCTCTCGCCTTTTCTCGCGCCCTTTATAGTCTTATAAGCATTCGCCGGTACTAAATTTCCTTTTGTCATTTTTTCGCAAAGATGTATTTAAGTATGAAAAACGGCACATTCACGTGATTCTATTGCCCTGAGTTGGTATAAAAATGGGTACATTTGTGTTGTGTAGTGAATACGCGTACTTAACTGTACTTTGTATCTAAAATAAACGACGGCATTACAATCACATTGTTAGATGCATAAAACGACAACTTGGACGCGTTAATTTACGAATAAAAAAAGTTTAAAAAGATTTTTCAAGGATTGAAACATGGGCGAATACATATTTGCAAAAAATGGCGCTGAGCCGAATTCAGTGCAGTACGACCTTAATCAAAAAGAAGCAGATATACGCATAGAGGGAAGCCTTACATGGCGGACAAACAACCCAACCCTAATGGCGCCAAATCTAAGCGCGAAATTAAATGGTGCAATAGGACGGGTCGCTCATACTGCGATTTTTAAGAATGTTGAAAGCGCGCGTAATGCATTTTTTGCGGAGCTCGAAAGACCCTATTACCAACGAAGGACGTTAGGTAAAGCCCTTAAAATTTTTCTACCAAATTACGTGATTCCACCGGCGCAATGGGATGAGCAAAACAATAAACCGATATTACCTTGGCTGCATGCCCCGACGGGCATGGACGTCAATTTACCCATATCGAATGCGACTGCATTTTACGACTTTGTATGTGCAGAACTTGGTTGGCAACCAGGCACAGTTGAGCGCATCGAAAAAGATCAACTACAGCAAGCGCAGCAAGTTGCACCTGTATTAGGTCGTAATGTGCTCATTAATAGTCGAACGGCTGTACACGCACAAAGTGAGGGCGTACTCAATACTGTAGACGTGTGTTATACCAGTGTTGGTACCTCGGTTGTGCCAATTCCTTATGCGAATGTGGCGCGCTCGAGCGATGTTGTTAATACCGCACAAACGGTTAAGATTAATGGTAATGGCGCCGCACATATTAATAGCTATTTTAGTCGCAGTTCAGGGGATGAAGCGGGCGATAAAAAAGGTATAGTCAGTGGCACAATACAAGGAAAGGCACAATTTTTATCGGCGTCGCATAATGTGTTTATAGAAGGATCGCCAGCGGTTCGGCAGGGCGATGTTATGGTTTCAAATAACTGTAATACCCCCTTTTCAACACTGACTCAGCCTCCTGGACCTATGTCGCCAGAGTTGGCAGCGCGTTTACGTCAAGTGGAAGACGAAAACGATGATAAGGGGCAGGTCAAGGTGGTCATCGCCAGTGCCAAAAAAGCAGGGCAAGACGGTATTGATTTGTCATGAGTCAAGTTACCTACCCGAAAGACGTAAAACAAAAAGCGGCATATCGCGAGTTATTTTTTGATGGCAGTGGCCAAGAACGTGAAAACCTATCTCTTATATTAAAAGATAAATCTGTTGATAAACAGCAGTCTGGTTATTATAAAATTCCCTTGTACAGCAGTAAAACCGTATCGAAAGCGCAGCAAGATGACGCTGCCGATATTGAGTTAGTTCCTATTATCCCCCATGCACTGGCGACACCATTTGCAGATGAAGTTGATGGCATTACAGCACTGCGTTCAGGTTATCTTTATATTTATGTTGATGGCCATTTGTGGCGAGAGCTGGCCGTGACACATCATGATAAGCAGCACTACTGTACTTTTTCAGATGTCAATTTAGCTTATCAAAAGGGGCCTCAGCGCTGGCGGGTCAATAAAGAAAACACGATAGAGCGCATAGCAACGGGTGAAAAACTACATCATATTTTAGTGCCCAATCGGTTACAAGGTCAGTTGTGTAATGTGCAAATTGCTTATTCAGAGGTGCAATGGAGTTGGCGACAAATTGAAGCTTTTGGTGGCATGAACCCGCAAGATCCGCGGTTAAATTATGGGCCTGTCATTAAACCTGGAAATAACGATAATCAAAGCAATCAACTTCGTCGCCAGCGGATGACGAAACTAGATAAACTGCAAGACTTTCCCCTCACATATTCTCATGAGGTGTTACCGCAACATATACAAATTCATGCACCGAATAAAGAGCATATTCATAAACCCATTATTCCTGATCAGCTTGGTACGCTGCGTTTTTTGGCTGCAGAAGTGACTTTAAGTCGTAACTATTTACAAAGCTTACCGCTTCTTTCAATGAAAGAAGATGAAAACCCTGCCGCGGACTTGAGTGAGTTTAAGCCAAGTGCTAAGACGCGCGCAAAATTGAGCATAGCATCTTTGATACATAATCAATTTATTGCTTATCCACGTGCAGTGAAAAGAAAGCTAGCAGCTGGCATAACGGTTAGCGATGAGGAAGTTGAACACGCAAATAAGTATTTAAACTGGGCCGAAAATGAGATTGATATGCGAGCCTATTGTCAATATTTGCGCACAGATGAGGCCCTAGAGCTAGGTCATTATATCAACTTGTGTAAATCACTTGCCTTTGAATTAGTGACTGAAGAGGATAATCCGGCAAGCTTTTACTTTTGTATTGCCGATTATGCGTACTATGAAGACCTGCGGCGCAATGAAATTTACGAGGTCGCCAGTGATTGCTTAGGCCCAATGAAAGACCTGACCGCTCAGCAGCTAGCTACTTTTATGGTATCAGAGGGCGATCACACTGAATTAGATAAAATTGATGCACAAGATCTCGGTCAAGAGCTGATTTTGCGGGTATTAGGAACGCATTTAGTCGATTTGGAGTACCCCGACGATCAACTAAAATTGCACAGTTTAATTTTTCCAAAACGCACCGGTGATGGTTTAAGTGATTATGTATGTCATCGCGATACGCCTGAAGCGCCGTTTGATATTCGCTTTTCACTTGCATTACAACAACGCATTACTATTGAGGCACAAGAAATCACGCTGAATGCAGAATTAGCCCAAGTAGGGCGGCGAATGATGCAAGCAATGTGGGGGTTTTTAACAGTAGTGCTAGAGGTGCCAAGCAATACATTTGCCGTTGGCGATAGCACTATAAGCCAAACATTGACAAATACGGGCGATCAATTACAAACGCTGCGCAAAGAGCATAAAGCGGCGACAGCGCAAATAGCGCAACTAGAAAGCACGATTATCGAAAAACAAAATGAAATATCGACCCGTGAAGCTGCATATCGTAGTGTTATCAATGAAATGAGTAGCTTAAACCTGAATCACCAAGGGAATATTATTGCAGGTTTTAAATTAGATATTGAAAAACGTCAACAAGAGGTTAAAAAGTTACAAGGTTCACTGCATATGTTCCAACTCGGTGCCCGAGTGAGCCAGCAAAATTTAAGGAATTTGATCGCACGCGGTGAATCGATTGCCTATTACAGTCGCACCTTGCGTATTAAAGAAGTATTGTTACGGGTTAATCCATACCGCAGTTTTGCCCATTTATTTGATATTACTCAGCCCGGTTTATTAAAAGAAGTCACCATTTCATTGAATGATTATATAAAGGGTAATTTGCCAAAGGGCATTATTCCGCTCAATTTTAATGACAAAGCAAAGCGCGCCAAAGAAAAGCTCGATAAATTTGCTAAAGCTAGTTTTGATTTAGATGCTGAATTACATCAGCCGAGCAGTACGCGTACACGGGTCAAAATTAGTAAAAGCCATACCGTCAATATGAAGTTAGAGAGCCTACTCAAACTTGATGAAACACTGCAGTTTATTGATGAGTTAGTACAAGAAAAACAAGCAGAGTTGTCGCAAAGTCATCGTGATCTTAATTGTAAATTATTGGCGCTGGATACAGATAAAATAAAGGAATTATTGCAGCAGAAAGACGATATGGCTGAAACAATTTCTAGCAAAAACCTTAATAAGTTAAGTATAGATTGGGATATTAACGGTCTTGACGAGCAATATAAGTCCTTGCAAAAAATGGCCGCATGGCACTTGTCTCCAAAACAATTTAATCGTGCGCTCAACGGTGTGCTCGGAATTGTTGCAACGTTTGAAGTCTATAATTTTTACACCATAATGCGAGATCCCGACGCACTTACGCGCCATAAAGTCTCTGCCGTGCTCGACATGCTCGATATTATGCTCAATATTGGGGTTAATATTGTTGAACGGCGCGCGGGGCTACCGACCATAAAACAAAGTCATAATGTGATCCGCGCCTTATTTGTGCCAAAAACAGCCATGAAGCAGCGTTTTTTATTTATGAGTCAATTAACTGCGAAAGTGGCCCTATTTACTGCTGCCAATATTTTAACCTTAGTTGCCAGTGGTGTCAGTGCTTATTGTGCCTATGTTGATCTGCGCGAGGCCGCGAACCGCGGTGATAACGAGCTTGCTATTGCTAACGGCATTATGATGTCGGGATTTATTAGTATGACAGGGTCAGCAGGCCTTGTGCTCGGTGCCTTAGCAACTAAGGCGTTGCAAATTGCGCTGGTGACCACGCTTATTGGCACTTTAGCGATTGTCGGTCTGGTGATTATATTAATCGGGGCGGTTGTTTACTATTTATTTAGTGAAGAAGCCGCAGAAAGTTGGCTGCAAGCCTGCCCGTGGGGGCGCAATGCATTTAAAAATGATAGCCAAAATAGTTCAAGTGCGCGCGCATCCTTGTGGCAAGACAAACCTGAGCTTGCCATATTGGATTTATATAACGCGTTGTATGCGCCGCAAGTGACTATCAATGCGAATCAGTATGGTCAGTACATTAGTATTCAGCTCGTGGCGCCTTTAGCTTCAACAATAGAAGGCATAGACTTTAAACTCGCTTGGCGAAAACGCAATACACGAGAGGAGCACGACGAATTTAAACAATTAACGGTTGTTCAATTAGCACAACTAGGTGCACTGTGGCGCAGTATACGTCCGCGTTTAGGCTGGTATATGACTGTCACTTTTGAGGCGCTGCGCCGCTTACTTAAGCTTAAAACTGACGATGCCATTGAATTACAAGCCGAGGTGACGTCGTTTCCACAAGGTAAAGGGGCCACTGTTACAGACGATAGCCCTTACTTATTCGCCTTGCCAATACATATAGAAAAAAGCAGATCTGATGTTAAGGTGGAGAGGGAGGATAAGGTAGAGAGTGAGGTCGAGAGGGAAGTGTCGCACACTTACGGATTTACGACAGTCTTGTACATTGATTTTGAGCCGCCCGAGGAATCATCTGATCCCTTGTATTAAAGTAAATTGAAAACAGAAGATCTCTTATGAATGATAAATGCTCAGAAAACTTGGATTCTATTGATGTTGCAAAGCTCGTAGCAGAGCACAAAGAAAAGAAAAGAAACGCCACGGGATGGGAAAAAGAGCAATATGATGAAATTGAACGCTATGTAGCGAATCAACGTCGATATATCGAAAATGGTGGTTACTTCGAAAAATTAGATAAAAGCCATCTCAAAAATCAAACCTATCAAGAGCGACTTGAAGCGGCTAAAAAGTTAAACGGTTGCGACTTTAAAAGTAAACAAAACAGCAAAGAGACATTTGCGTCGCGAGAAAAAACAGATCCCGTTGCTGAGTTGATGAGTTGTGACGGCCGTTATATCTTTTTGCGTTTAGCTTTTTGTGCCGGATTTCGTTTCTTTTTTCTGAGTGTATTGGCATTTCCAATTAGCCCCGCTTTTATTATGTTTTTAGAAATAGATCTTTCCATCAAGCTCATCTATTTAGCGGGGGTGATGGGGCCCTTTCAGTACTTTTTATACCGTGTGTGGCGCAAAATTGATTATGCGGATTATGTGCTGTTTGACCGCTTTACTGGCTTAGTGCGTATTCCGAGGCGTTTATGGCGTAAACCCATTTACGTGCCAATTGATGATGTTGAACTGGTGGAGGGGCCGGTTGTGCGCGGCGCGCGCGGTGGCGGTAAAGTGCCAACAGGCTCCTTGGTACTGACTAAATACCCGCGCACACGTTGGTTTCAGCCCGGGTATGCGTTACTTGGTGGCATGGACCAGCGCAATTGGGCCGATATCATCCGCTTTATGGATTCAAGCAAATGTGTTGATAACTGTATGTATAAAGCCATCGAACCGTATTTTGCGAAAGGTAAAACGGTGCTCGGCACGCCATATCATAAAGAGCTGAGAAAATACTTTGATGCAACGGATAAACAGGTAAACCGCAGAGAATTTTGGTAGTGAATAGCTAATTGAATTAGCTATTTTATTTCTTTTGGCTCTTTTGGATCTTTTGGCTCTTTTGGCTCTTTTGGCTATTTTGTTTCTTTTGGGTTAGGCATCGCGTGGCAGTCCTTTTTCTACCACGCGGATCAAGCGTTTGGTCTTATTAGTCATCTTGGCTTTTTTGTGTTGCTGTTGTTCAATTGCCCATTGAATATGCTCGGCGACAAGTTCTGTTGCCTGATCAAGTGATTGCAACAACAAATTGAGAATATCATCGCTATAGTCGGCATTGCCAAGACCAACGGCTAAGTTTCGTTGCCAACGCTCAAAGCCTATGCGGCGTATCGGGCTGCCTTCGGTATTTTTTAAAAAGGTGGCTTCATCCCACAAAAATAGGTCGATAAGCGACTGGCTGGTAAGTTGCTGCCGCGGATGAAAATCTTGCTCATCGGTGATGCTGGCATAGCGATTCCATGGGCATATCAATTGACAGTCGTCGCAGCCATAGACGCGGTTGCCAATTAGCGCCCTAAATTGTTCTGGAATTGCCCCTTGTAATTCAATTGTCAGGTATGAAATACAACGCCTTGCATCGACCACATAAGGCTCGACAATGGCATCGGTTGGGCATATTTTAATGCAGGCAACGCATTGGCCACACTTTTCTTCAACTGGTTGATCGGCTGGGAGCGGCAGGTCAACAAATAGCTCGCCTAAAAAAAACCACGAACCCGCATCTTTATTCAAAATCAAACTGTGCTTGCCAGTCCAACCTAAGCCAGATTTTTCGGCGAGTTGGCGCTCCATAACAGGGGCTGAGTCAACAAATGGACGAAACCCCAACTGTTCGACTTCGGCTTCAATGCGCTGACCTAATTTTTTTAACCGATTACGGATCACTTTATGGTAATCACGACCGAGGGCATAACGGCTGATATAGGCTTTGTGCGTATCTTGTAAATCTTTAGCAAAGCGCGCATTTGGCGGCAAATAATCCATGCGTACCGTAATTATGCTTTTTGTTCCAGGTACGAGCTCCGCCGGGCGTGCACGTTTCATACCATGGGCTGCCATATAGTCCATTTCACCGTGGTAGCCAGCATCGAGCCAGCGCTGTAATTGTACTTCGTGCTCGGTTAAGTCGATATCTGAAATTCTCGCATCACTAAAGCCAAGCTCTTTCGCCCAGAGCTTGATTTTTTCGGCAAGTATTGGATAGTTGATATGTGACGGTTCCACAGGTGATCTTATGACAGTTAACAACAGCGCTAATTTACCACATTTCGCATACAGCGCCCAACAAGTAAAACAAAATGAAGCCTTAGTTGCAAAGCAGCAAGGAATTGAGATGTATAGCTTAATGCATGATGCCGCTACCGCGGTATTTAAATGTATTTATCGCCACAGTGCGGATGTGCGCTCAGTATGTATTGTCGCGGGCGGCGGGAACAACGCGGGTGATGGTTATTTAACGGGTAAATTGGCATTGTTGGCAGGTCTTGAGGTGAGTTTAGTCGCAGTTAAACCTGCTGTTAATCTAAGCGGTGACGCGGCACTTGCTCGCGATGAATTTATTGCTGCAGGTGGTGAGATACTCGACTATGACGAGCAGCAAATGTTGCCGCAATGCGACGTCTTAGTTGATGCGTTATTAGGCATCGGGTTTTCAGGTGCATTGAGCGAACAATACCAAAAGGTGATAGAAAAAATTAACCTGTCTAATGCGGTTGTTTACAGTGTAGATTTACCCTCTGGCCTCAATGCAACAACGGGGCTAGTTTCAAGCCCAACTGTTTTAGCTGATCATACAGTAAGTTTTATTGCCCTTAAGCAAGGTTTGCTCACTGGCAACGCAAAGCAAGTTGTAGGGCAGCTTGATTTTTGTGGTTTACAATTGGCCGATGCATTTCAGCAAGCGGTACCAAGTTCAGTTTCTTATTTGCCATATGAAATACTGCAGCAGTCGTTACCAAAACGCCAAACAATTGGTTATAAAAATAGTTACGGGCATGTACTCATTGTGGCGGGAAATCGCGGTATGGCGGGCGCCGCGAGATTGAGTGCGGAGGCCTGTTTGCGAAGTGGTGCAGGGCTTGTTTCGGTGTTGACCCATAGTGATAATGTGAGTGCAGTATTGCAGGGCCGCTATGAGCTAATGGTGCACGGTTTTACATCACATGAACAGGCTCAAACACTGCTCAACAACGTCGATGTGGTGGTATTAGGTCCAGGGTTGGGTCAAGATGACTGGGCGCAAACGTTATGGCAGTTGTGTATTAAGGTTAATAAACCCATAGTGATGGATGCGGATGGTCTCAATTTATTGGCACAATCAAAGATTCGCATCAATCAGCTCGTCGTGACGCCACATATAGGTGAAGCAGCGCGACTACTCGGTGTGAACAAAAATGAAATCGAACTAACTCGTTTTTCAACAGTCCAGACTATTGTGTCACAATATAATGCGGTATGTGTTTTAAAAGGGCCGGGTAGCTTAGTGAGTGATGTTACGCGCACTAATATAAATCGCTCCGGTTGTGTTGCGATGGCAAGTGCTGGGATGGGAGACGTTTTATCTGGTATAATCGCGGCGTTTATTGGTCAAGGTATGGCGCTTTATGAGGCGACGTCGCTTGCGGTGTCACTGCATGGGTATGCTGGCGAGTGCGCGGCAGAGCATGGCGCACGCGGAATGTTGGCCAGTGATTTATTTCCATATATTCGAAAACTAATAGATTAACGGAGCGACAATGACAAAGCTGTATGGCGCACAACTTGCTGACGAAACGGCCACAGTGGCGATGGGTGAAAAGCTTGCTCAGGCAATTACTAATGGTGCAGTTATATACCTACACGGAGATTTGGGTGCAGGAAAAACAACACTCACCCGTGGTGTGGTTAGACAGTTTGGTCATTCAGGGAAGGTTAAAAGTCCAACCTATACGCTAGTTGAACCATATGAACTGACGAATACTAATATCTATCACTTTGATTTATATCGCTTAGCGGATCCTGAAGAACTGGAGTTTATGGGGATCAGAGACTATTTTAACGATAGTGCGATTTGTTTGATCGAGTGGCCTGAAAAAGGGGCTGGCCTACTTGCATCGGCCGATCTAGAGATTACAATGGAATATGTTGATCTCGAACGTAAAATTACCGTAATTAGTACCAGCGATAAAGGTGCAAAAATAATAAATAATCTAATAAATGATGCGTAACTTACTAAATAAATTAATATTTATAGTTTTACTAAGCGGGACTTTTATTGTCCAAGCTAAAAATAACATATCCGGGATGCGTGTATGGCCTTCGCCAGAAAGCACTCGGGTTGTATTTGATATGTCGGAAAAACCGGATTACAAATACTTTATGTTAAAAAATCCATTGCGCTTAGTGGTGGATTTAAAAAATACCAGTAAAGCCAAACAGGCGTTTCCAGAGATTTCAGACAATCATCGACTGTTAAAAAAAATTCGCTATTCGACCGCAAAATATAAAGGTTCGACCCGTTTAGTATTTGAACTCACAGAACCAGTTAAACCTGTCATTTTTTCGCTCGCGCCAGCGGGGCCGTATAAAGATCGCCTTGTTTTTGATCTATATAGCAAAAATAAAGGTGCATCGAAGCAGGAAAAGGCTGTAGCCAAAAACCGTGATATCAGTGGTGATCGTGATATCGTCATTGCGGTTGTTGCTGGGCATGGTGGTGAAGATCCAGGGTCAATTGGTCCATCAGGTGTATATGAAAAAACCGTCACATTGCAAATTGCAAAGCGTTTGGCATCAAAAATAAACGCCGAAAAAGGCATGAAAGCCGTCTTGCCTAGAACCGGTGATTACTATGTTAAATTAAATACACGGACCGAACGTGCCCGTAAAAAGAATGCTGACTTTTTAATTTCGATTCATGCCGATGCCTTTCGAACACCACAACCACGCGGTGCATCAGTGTGGGTGCTATCACTGCGTCGCGCTAATACTGAAGTGGGTAAATGGCTCGAAAACCGTGAGCAACACTCAGAATTGCTCGGTGGTGCAGCAGATGTATTAAAAGATACGCAAAAAGAAAAATATTTAGCGCAAGCACTGCTCGATATGTCGATGGATCACTCAATGAAAACAGGCTTTGAAGTGGCGGATGACCTGATTGGTGAACTAAAAAAAGTCACTAAAATGCATAAAAAAACGCCACAGGCAGCGAGTTTTGCTGTGCTTAAGTCGCCGGATATTCCGTCTATTTTGGTTGAAACAGGTTTTATTTCTAACCCAACTGAAGAAAGATTATTACAGAACAAGCGTCATCAAGAAAAATTAGCCGCGGCGATTTTCACGTCGGTTAAAAACTATTTTAAACAAAATCCGCCTGATGATTCGTACTACGCAAAAGTAAAAGCGAATAAGCCTAAAAAACATAAGGTGCGCTCTGGAGAGTCCCTCAGCGTATTGGCAAGTCGTTATGGCGTTTCCATTAAAGCCCTTAAACAAGCAAACAAGCTCAAGTCAAATACCTTGTTCATCGGTCAGGACCTGACCATTCCGAGAGGTTAATATGACAATAGAAATTCTTCCTGCGCGATTGGCAAACCAAATCGCGGCAGGAGAGGTGGTTGAACGACCTGCATCCGTAGTTAAAGAGCTTGTTGAAAATAGCTTAGACGCGGGTGCAACGCGAATTAATATTGATATTGAACGCGGTGGTCATAAGTTAATACGTATCCGCGATAACGGCTCGGGGATTGATAAGCAAGAACTAGGTCTTGCTTTGTCGCGTCATGCGACCAGTAAAGTAAAATCTCTCGATGATCTTGAGCATATAATGTCGCTGGGTTTTCGTGGTGAAGCTTTGGCGAGTATCAGCTCTGTCTCGCGTTTAACATTAAGCTCAAAGCCGGCAAATCAAGAAGAAGCGTGGCAAGCTTATGCTGAAGGACGCGATATGGCGGTACAGATTAAACCGACCGCACACCCAAATGGCACCACCATTGAAGTAGCTGATCTCTTTTTTAATACGCCTGCTCGGCGCAAGTTTTTGCGCACTGAAAAAACTGAATTTCACCATATTGATGAATTAATCAAGCGTATCGCGCTGAGCCGTTTTGATGTCGCTATCACCCTAAAACACAATGGCAAGGTGGTACGTCAGTATCGTCCGCAAGTCGACTCATCGATGTTAGTTAAGCGGGTTGCGCAAGTGGCTGGCAATGTATTTAATGAACAAGCGCTTTATTTAGAATCTGGTGATGCTTCGCTGAACATTTATGGTTGGGTATTGCCATTGGGGTTGGCAACAGATCCGCAGTATACCTATGTCAACGGCCGCATGATGCGTGATAAATTGATGTTGCACGCCATTCGCCAAGCGTTTGAAGAAGCAAGTCCAGGTTGTAATATACCAGCATTTGTTCTCTATTTAACGATAGATCCCAAACAAGTTGACGTGAATGTGCACCCGGCGAAGCATGAAGTGCGTTTTCATCAAGGCCGTTTAGTCCACGATTTTATTATTCAGGCAGTCAAACAAGCAGTTGAACCGGAACAATTAGTCGCAGTTAATCAAACCAATAACATGTCTGACTATGACGCTGACAGTAGTACAGTTGAGCCGTCACTGTTTCAAGGGAACTCGACAAATAATGCATCTGTAAATAGCGCTGATCATTATGCTAGTGGCGGTTACCGAGCAAGTGCTCCATCGAGTTCGCGATCTTCAACTACCCATGCGCAACAACACAGCGTTAATGCCTTTTATCAGGGCATTGCTGAGCAACGAGCACAATTTTTTGATGAGCCAAATGCAACAAATAACGACCTAGAAGCTGTACCTCAAGTTCAACAAACCCAGGTTATGGCACTTAGGGATGGCTACTGTTTAATAGAGCAAGAACAGTTTGCTTACGCCGCAAATTTACGCGGGCTGTTACCTGATTTTTGGCAGCAGCAAATTAGCAAAGATGGTCAATTAGTTGCAAAAGCGTTGTTGTTGCCAGTACGGATTAATGTGTCTGAAGATATTGTCAATAACATTGAACAGCAAAACTCCTGGTTAGAAATTATCGGCTTTGATATTCAATTGGCAAAACAATTTATTTTGATAAAAAAAGTGCCACTAGATATTTATCATCTCGATGTGAGTGCTGCCATTGATCATTTGATTGATTTTCTACAAACGTCGCCACAGCAATTGGAACAATGGCTTAAATGGCAACATTCACTTATACAGCAATCACACATTTCGGCCAAACTGACGCAAGATTTAGTTCATTTCGTTATAAATGAGCCACAATATATTGAACGCTTGAGTCAGAAAGCTGTTAAAATTGATTTAGCCCCCTATTTAGAGCAAATTGAGCAAGTAAGTGAGTAAGTTACCAGTTATTTTTATTATGGGACCGACGGCCTCCGGTAAAACCGATTTGGCCATCTCTTTGTGCCAACACCTTAACACAGAAGTCATTAGTGTGGACTCGGCATTGATTTATAAAGGTATGGATATCGGTACTGCCACACCAAATGCAGCAGAACTCGCATTAGCACCGCATCGCTTAATTGACTTTTTAGACCCAAGTGAATCTTACTCTGCGGCCGATTTTAGAAATGACGCTCTGCGACATATTGCTGACTTACATCAGCAAGGAAAAGTGCCATTATTAGTGGGTGGCACTATGATGTACTTTAAGGCATTGCTAGAAGGGATTTCGCCACTGCCTAATGCTGATGCGAATGTGCGCAAGCAACTAGAGCAAGAAGCAAGCGAAAAAGGCTGGCCGGCACTGCATGCTGAATTAGCAAAAGTGGATGTGGATGCGGCATCACGTATTAACGAAAATGATTCTCAGCGAATTAATCGGGCATTGGAGGTTTATCGTATAACGGGTAAACCTATGTCAGAGCTACAGAAAATCAAATCTGAGCCATTGCCATTTGAGGTGCATCAGTTTGCGATTACACCGAGCGATCGCAGTGTGTTACATCAGCGAATTGAAAAAAGATTTAAAATAATGCTCGAGCAGGGTTTTGAAAACGAAGTATTGACCCTATATAAGAGAAATGACTTACATGTTGATTTGCCTTCGATTCGTTGCGTAGGTTATCGCCAAATGTGGGATTATTTGGCAGGTGATATAGACTATGACGAAATGGTATTTCGCGGCGTTGCCGCAACGAGGCAGTTAGCGAAACGCCAATTAACGTGGTTACGTAGTTGGCAAAATGTCACTTGGCTTGAATCAGGTAATCTCGAAGAAAACTTGCAACGTGTGTTAAGTTCGCTAAGCTAATAATAATTGGGCAGTAAAACTAATTGAATTCACTAAAATTAAAAATTAATGAATTTTAAAAATAACACCTAGAACTAAGGAAAATAACAATGGCAAAGGGCCAATCATTACAAGACCCATTTTTAAACGCGTTACGCCGTGAGCGCATTCCCGTTTCTATTTATTTAGTTAATGGCATTAAATTACAAGGCAAAATTCAGTCATTTGACCAATTTGTCATTTTACTTGAAAACACAGTAAACCAAATGGTTTACAAACACGCAATTTCGACCGTAGTACCAGCACGTGCGATTAATTTCCACGCTGCGCAAGGTACAGACTCAGAAGAAGAGAGCGGTAATTTTTAATATAGGAGCATAATGCTTGTTTGACCGTTATGAAGCCGGTGAACAGGCAGTCTTAGTTCATATTGAGTTTCCACAAGAAGGCGATCGAGAAGATCTGCAAGAATTGGAAATGCTCGTTTCTTCAGCTGGTGTAAACACGTTGGCGGTTGTGCAAGGCAGCCGTCAGTCTCCGCATGCAAAGTTTTTTGTGGGCAGTGGTAAAGCTGAAGAAATCGCTGAGATTGTCAAAATCCATAACGCAGATGTGATCATCTTTAACCATGAGTTGTCTCCATCCCAAGAACGTAATCTCGAAGCTGTTTGTCAGTGCCGAGTGCTCGACCGTACCAGTTTAATTCTTGATATTTTTGCTCAGCGTGCACGAACCCATGAAGGTAAATTGCAAGTGGAACTCGCTCAGTTACGCCATATTTCAACGCGACTCATTCGCGGTTGGACGCACTTAGAACGACAAAAAGGCGGGATTGGCTTGCGTGGACCGGGTGAAACTCAGCTTGAAACCGACCGACGCCTGATCCGCGGTAAAATTAAGAGTATTTTAAAGCGTCTTGAAAAAGTAGCAAAGCAACGTGAACAAGGTCGTAGAGCGCGTAACCGCAATGAAGTACCAACCGTATCGTTAGTTGGCTATACCAACGCCGGAAAATCAACCTTGTTTAATCGTATTACCGATGCTGATGTGTACGCCGCAGACCAACTGTTTGCAACACTTGATCCGACTCTTCGTAAAATTGATGTGCCGGATTTAGGAGCAACTATTTTAGCAGATACTGTTGGTTTTATACGCCATTTGCCGCATGACCTAGTTGCCGCATTTAAATCGACCTTAGCGGAAACCCGCGAAGCCGATTTGCAACTGCATGTGATTGATGTTGCCGATAATCGCCGTCAAGAAAATATTGAACAAGTACAAGCGGTATTAGAAGAAATTGAAGCGGATGAAGTACCGCAATTACTGATCTATAACAAAATTGATTTGGTTGAAGAAATTCAACCTAGAATAGATAGAGACGATCAAGGCAAGCCAATCCGTGTATGGGTGTCAGCGCAAACAGGGCAAGGCTGTGAATTGGTGCTTGATGCGATAGGTGAATGTCTTGCAGAACAAATGTTTCACAATACGCTTGCCGTGCCACCGCGTTTTGGTGCGTTGCAGGGCGCATTTTATCGCCTGAATGCAGTGCAAAAAGAAAGCTACGATGAAATGGGCAACTGGCTACTTGATGTGCGAGTACCTCAATCAGATTGGAATAAACTCAAAAAAGAGTTTGGTGACGAAATAGAAGAATTTATTATCGCAACTTAGTATTTTGACCTATGTAATGTTTGTTTACGTAAATTAATTATGAATTCCCCTGAGGTTTTGGTAAATTTAACTAAGTATTATTTTTTAATTTTGATAACAACGGAGTAGAGCTATGGCCTGGAACGAGCCGGGTAACAATGGCAATGATAAAGATCCTTGGAAAAATAAAGGCGGTCGCGACCAAGGGCCACCTGATTTAGAAGAGGTATTTCGCAAATATGGTGACCGTTTTGGTGGTATTTTTGGCGGTGGCAAAGGCAATAAAAATGGCGGTGTAAGCGGCCCTGCTTTTGCGTTTGTGGTAGTTATTGCAATCGTTGTATGGGCAATCAGTGGTTTTTACACAGTAAAAGAAGCTGAACGCGGAATTATTTTACGTTTTGGTGAATATCACGATGTGGCACAACCAGGCCTGCGTTGGAAAATGACCTTTGTTGATCGCGTTATTCCTATCAACATTGAAGCGGTACGGTCGCTTTCTGCATCTGGTTTTATGCTGACTGAAGACGAAAACTTAGTGAGTGTTGAGTTTGTTGTGCAGTATCGTGTTACTGACCCACATGCGTATCGTTTTAGTGTGACGGACGCAGATCACAGCTTACAACAAGCTTTAGACAGTGCGTTACGCTATGTTGTTGGTCACGATAAAATGGACAATGTGTTGACCAAAGGTCGTGAAGAAGTACGTCAACGCACACGCGAAGAGCTGGAAAAAATTATTCAGCCATATAACTTAGGTATTACGTTGATGGATGTGAACTTTAAAGATGCGCGTCCGCCAAGTGAAGTAAAAGATGCCTTTGATGACGCAATCGCAGCGCAAGAAGATGAAGAGCGTTTTATTCGTGAAGCAGAAGCGTATGCTCGTGAAATTGAACCACGTGCACGTGGTCGAGTTACACGTATGACGCAAGAAGCTGAAGCATACAAAGAGCGAGTGACACTCGAAGCGCAAGGTGAAATCGCCCGTTTTGAAAAGTTACTTCCTGAGTACGCAGCTGCAAAAGAAGTTACACGTCAACGCTTGTACTTAGAAGCAATGGAAGAAGTTCTTGGCAGCACGTCAAAAGTACTTGTTGATGTAAAGGGCGGCAACAATATGATGTATTTACCGCTTGATAAGATGATTAACTCTTCAGGTGCACCTGCACGTGTAAAACGTACTGACGACGTACAAAACTTACGTGAACAGTCAACTTCATCGCACAATAGCCAAGTCAATAAAGCAGATGGTCGATATGCAACTGATCGCTATCAACAAGGGAGATACAATTAATGAAAAACTTTAGTTTAATCCTTGTTTTGGCCGCTGTCGCATTGCTGTTTTCATCTGTCTTTGTGGTTTCTGAAGGTGAGCGTGCGATCGTGCTTGAATTCAGTAAAGTGAAAAAAGATAGCAACGATGAAGCGGTTGTTTATGGCCCAGGTTTACAGTTTAAAGTGCCGTTTATTTCTCAAGTGAGAAAATTAGACGCACGTATTCAAACGCTAGATGGTGCGCCAGATCGCTTTGTAACAAGTGAGAAAAAAGACTTAATTGTTGACTCATATGTTAAGTGGCGTGTTAAAGACTTTAGTGCATTTTATCTGCGCGCGCGTGGCGACAAGCAATATGCTGAACCGCTACTGCAACAGAAAGTAAACAATGGGCTGAGAACTAACTTCGGTGCACGAACGATTCAAGAGATTGTATCGGGTGAACGTAGTGAGTTGATGGCCGATGCACTTACGCAAGCTGCAGAAAGTGCGAATGAGCTTGGTATTGAAGTTATCGACGTGCGTGTTAAGCAAATTAATTTACCAGCAGAAGTGAGTAACTCGATATTCCAACGTATGCGCGCTGAGCGTACCGCTGTTGCTAAAGAGCACCGTTCTGAAGGTAAAGAGAAAGCTGAAGAAATACGCGCAAATGTTGACCGCCGTGTTACCGTGATGTTGGCGGATGCAGAGCGTAATGCGCGTTCTGTACGTGGTCAAGGTGATGCGGATGCTGCCAAAATTTATGCTGAAGCCTACGATAAAGACGCTGAGTTTTATAGCTTCTTACGTAGCTTAGACGCGTATAAAGCGACATTTAAAGACAAAAATGACATGCTCGTATTAAGCCCAGATAGTGATTTCTTCAAATACATGAAGCAAACTAACGGCAAGTAATCGTCACTATAATAAAGCCCCGCAATTGCGCTGTCTTTCATACACAAATCCCTCGATGAAAATCGGGGGATTTTTTTTGAACTTATTTTACATGGCTCGATCTGA
>CANLRB010000030.1 GCA_947493455.1 uncultured Pseudoalteromonas sp.
GACGCGTTCCCGCTTAATAGCAGTGAATGGCTCGATACGGATTTAGATGGACTTGGTAACAATGCCGACCCAGATGATGATAACGACGGTTATAACGATGCCAATGACGCGTTTCCGCTTGATAACTCAGAATGGCTCGATACGGATTTAGATGGATTAGGTAACAATGCGGACCCAGATGATGATAACGACGGTTATAACGATGCCAATGACGCGTTCCCGCTTAATAGCAGTGAATGGCTCGATACGGATTTAGATGGACTTGGTAACAATGCCGACCCAGATGACGATAATGACGGCTATAACGATGACGATGATGCGTTTCCGCTAAATAGCAGTGAATGGCGTGATACGGATTTAGATGGCATCGGTAATAATGCCGACCCGGATGACGATAACGACGGTCATACTGATGAGAACGATGCGTTCCCGCTCGATAGCAGTGAATGGCTCGATACGGATTTAGATGGACTTGGTAACAATGCAGACTTGGATGACGATAACGACGGTCATACTGATGAGAGCGATGCGTTCCCGCTCGATAGCAGTGAATGGCTTGATACAGATTTAGATGGGGTAGGTAATAATGCAGACCCAGATGATGATAATGATGGTGTAAATGATGCGAGTGATGCATTTCCGCTCGACGCAACACGTTCAAGTGAGCCTACAAATTCGCCCTCAGCAAATGGTGGTTCAGGTGGTTCGTTACATTGGCTGTTATTGATGCTTTCAGTGATTATTGTTGTTCGTTCTAAAAATCGAATCGGCTAGTCCTTAATAATCAATGAAAGCCGTATGAAAAAAATACGGACTTTACGAAACTGTTTAAAGGCACTTGTGGAAAGTGCCTTTTTTTATGCAATACTTGACTTAAATCAAAAGAGTGCAGGGCTGTATTGTTGAGCGGACAGATGTCCTTATCAATGACATGACATTTGATTAGCATTTTGCATAATTAAACGAAATTTAAATGCAGTACAACGACTGCTTACAACACGAAATGGGTGTAAAAAATGCAATTACCTACGGTAGATTATAAAGCTGATAACGCGGCTGAGCTTTTTGTTGAATCATTACGAAATACAGGCTTTGGCGTATTGAAAAATCACCCAATTCCGCAGAGCTTAGTTGAATCAATTTATGAAAATTGGCAAGCATTTTTTAACACCGAGCAAAAACATGATTTTTTGTTTTCAAAAGAAACACAAGATGGCTACTTCCCGCCATCAGTCTCAGAAGTTGCTAAAGGGCACACTAAAAAAGATATTAAAGAATATTACCATGTTTACCCGAATGGTCGCGTTCCTGAGCAGCTCGAAGCGCAGATCCGTGAATATTACCGCTTAGCAAACGAGTTTGCTGGCCAATTATTAAGCTGGGTTCAGGAAAAAGCGCCTGAAGACGTTAAAGCAAAGTTTTCGATTGACCTAAAAGATATGATCAAAGAATCAGAGCAAACATTATTGCGTATTCTCCATTATCCACCAATGACTGGTGATGAAGAGCCTGGTGCAATTAGAGCTGCCGCACATGGCGATATTAATTTATTGACTGTGTTACCTGCTGCAAATGAGCCAGGTTTACAAGTACAAGATAAAGATGGTGGTTGGATTGATGTACCATGCGATTTTGGCAACTTAATTATTAATATTGGTGATATGCTGCAAGAAGCATCAGGTGGTTACTTTCCATCGACTATTCACCGTGTAATTAACCCAACAGGTAAAGCAAGCGATAAGTCGCGGATTTCGTTGCCATTATTCTTACACCCTAAACCAGATGTTGTTTTATCTGACCGCTATACTGCGGATAGTTACTTAAATGAACGCTTACAAGAACTTGGCGTTAAATAGTAACTCACTTAAAACAATAATTTGTGGTGAATAAACACTTTAAATAAAAAAGCCGAACAGTTTTATTGTTCGGCTTTTTTATTTTGAATTTCAATTATAACCGCGTTCAAAGCAGGCATCGTCTTGACTTGGTGCGTTTGGCTTACTCGCTGATTTTTTGGGTGGTGCTTGAATGCGACTAGGCGCAATTTTTGCTTGATTATAGATTGTTGTCATAACTGTGATCCTGCATTGTTTCAATTTTTAAACGCGATAAATTGGCCGATATGTGACCGATAGCCTTATTATTAGCAGGGTTTTTTACTTTTGTATACAATAAAAATAGAAAATTTGATTATTTTCGCAATAATTTGTTGACAGCCGCGAGTAGTCTGGGCGGATCGAAGGGTTTTGTTAACCAGCCACTTGCTCCACTTGAACGTGCTTTGTCTTTTTTATAGTCACTCGATTCGGTAGTTAACATAAGAATTGGCACATATTGGTGCGAATCGAGCCGCCTTATTTTAGGCACTAAGCTAAGACCTGACATATTCGGCATGTTGATATCGGTAATCACTAAATCAAATTGTTGTTGTCTGAGTTTTGTCATCGCATCAACACCATCTTCTGCGGTAACGACAACGTGTCCAGCGCGTTCAAGCACTGATTCGAGCAAGCTACGCATTGTAATTTGATCATCAACTGCAAGTATATGAGCCATTATTCATTCCATCCTTTCTTATTGTTCCCAATCAAAGTATCGCTTAAATCAAAGAAGACGCAAAACATGTGGCCTAATTTAGCTGGTTTCGTTTTCAACTGCTTCTTTAGTCATATCGGGTTGCGCTGTACCAATCTAAACGAATCGACCATGGCCTTGCTCGTATATCGCGTGTTGGTGTCTATCTATCGCTTTTAAAACATCAGAACGGTTTATGGTGCCAAGCAAATTATTGTCATCGTCAACAACCGGATAGATTTTTGGCTTATTTGACAGCATGCTTTGTGCTAAATCGAGGATTGAATGCTCGGGTTTTACACACAGCACATCGGTGCGCATAATGTCGGCGACTTTATATGGCGATTCATTTTGATAGGTGTCTTCTAACATCCTTTCGAGGCAATCTTGCTCAGAGAGAAAGCCAATAACATGGCGATATTGATTCAACACAGGGCCACCAATTTGATGTGCAATCAGTAATCTCTCTGCGGCTTCTACAACGGTCATCTCTTCTTTAAACGTCACTGGGCGGTGAGTCATATAATCTTTTACTTGAATTGATTGCATACTAGGAATAACTCATTTTGTTGCTAATATTGTAAGCGTAGCTTGCTTTTTATGTTTGGCAAAGCCAAAAGGAAAACAAGTAAATAGGATTGTATTAATCGGGTGATAGAATAAAATCAGCATTTTTAACTCTCAGTCGACGCAGCGCATATATTGTGGACTTAATATAGATATTTTTTAATATTATTTGTTCTTAAATATCAGCTGGTTAAATAATACTTTTACAGTAATTGCGTTTTTTTATAAAAACTTAATGACAACGCTGTCATTATTTGTGTAACATTAAATCAACATGGGATTGAGGAAACTAGTTCTTGAAAGCCAAAAGGTTTAAAAAAACTAGACACAAAAATAATATATTGAGGTTCTTTAATGGTGGCGAATAAAGATCAAATCTTTATTGGAATTGATGGCGGTGGGACTAAATGTCGCGCAACAGTTTTTTCGAAGCAGCACGGGGTTATAGGCACCGGGTTGGGTGGACCAGCTAATCCATTACATGGCCTAGAGCGGACCTTAGAATCCATCATGGTTTCAACGCAATTGGCAGTCAAAGATGCAGGCCTTCAATCAAATACAGTTAACGACTTAGTTGCGGGGCTTGGCCTTGCCGGTGTTAATTTACCAGGTTTGTATCAGCAGATTAGCGAATGGCATCATCCATTTAAAAAAATGTTTCTTACCACTGATTTACATACAGCCTGTATCGGCGCGCATGAGGGCCACGATGGTGCTGTAATCATTACAGGAACTGGTTCTTGCGGTTTTTCTTACGTTAACGGCAAAAGCACGACCTATGGCGGCCATGGCTTTTCGCAGGGTGATAAAGGCTCGGGTGCTTGGCTTGGTTTAGAAGCGGTTAAAGCCAGTTTATTGAGCCTAGATGGACTTGGACCAAAGACGGCGTTGGCCGAAACGTTGCTTGCTTATTTTGGTACTGATTCCGCAATGGGTATTGCCGAATCGATGGCTGGCAAACCATCGAGTGCCTATGCAAAACTCGCGCGTAGTGTGCTTGAAGTCGCCGAGCAAGGCGATGAGGTTGCGCTTAGCATTGTTGTGGACGGCGCACGCTATATTAGCGATCTCGCATACCGATTGATGGAGCAAAAACCACCGCGTTTGTCGATGATTGGTGGACTTTCAGAGCCGTTACAAAAATGGCTCGATGCCGAAGTGGTCGCATTGGTTGAACCGCCAATTCAACCACCAGAGATGGGTGCTATTTATTTCGCGCAGAAATCCGTCAACATTTAATTGGATACCTTTATGAAGCAGTATATTGCAAAACGATTTTTTAGCGGTGAATCATTTTTTGAGAATGTTTGTTTTAACGTTGTAAATGGTAAAATTGACGCGCTTTTTTGTGAACCAAGTACTGACGCAGTAAAGCTTGATGGGCTTGTTGCACCAGGTTTTATTGACGTTCAGGTGAATGGCGGCGGCGGTGCGTTTTTCAATGCCGAACAATCTGTTGAATGTGTTGCAAATATCGCCAATGCACACGGCCAATTTGGCAGCACAGCCATTCTCCCTACGCTTATAACTGACTCACTTGAGGTCATGACGCGTGCGGCGGACGCGATGGCGGATGCAATTAAATCAAACACTGCGGGTATCGTAGGCATTCATTTTGAAGGACCGCATTTGTCTTTGCCAAAAAAAGGCACGCATAGTGAGCAATATATCCGACCGCTCAGCGATGATGAGTTTGCCGTATTTGAGCGCAATGATTTAGGTATAAAATTAGTCACAATTGCACCTGAAAATGTGTCAACCCAAGATATTCGCCGTCTTGTGGCTGCGGGCGTAAAAGTATCTATTGGTCACACAAATGCTGACTATAAAACAGTCATGGCGGCAATTGAAGCGGGTGCTGACGGTTTTACACACTTATTTAATGCAATGTCACCGTTTACGTCTCGAGAGCCCGGTGTTGTTGGCGCGGCGCTTGCTGATACACAATCTTGGTGTGGATTAATTGTCGATGGTCATCATGTTCATCCTGCATCAGCAAAGTTGGCTATTGCGACAAAAACGCGCGGTAAAATCATGTTAGTGACTGACGCTATGCCTCCGGTTGGTACGTCGGATACTGAATTTGATTTTTTTGATGGTCGCAAAGTGATTCGCACAGGCGACCGTTTAAACTCCACCACCGGCGAGCTAGCTGGCAGTGTGCTTGATATGGCTTCTGCCGTTCGCAATACGGTTAACACGCTCGGTGTAAGTTTGAGTGAATCGTTACGTATGGCATCGCTTTACCCGGCGCAGTATTTAGCGCTAGATACATGCAAAGGACGATTAGCGGTTGGCTTTGATGCGGACTTTGTGGTGTTAGATGATGATTTATATGCTGTTGACAGTTATATTAAAGGTCAGCGGATTTAACCAAACCCTGGAAAAGAGCCCTGCTTATGCGGGGATTTTTTTTATCTAGAAAGAGCTGGTTTTATATGTCTAAGAGGTTATTTTGACTGATAATTTAAAAAAAGAAAAAAAACGTCGACTCGCGTCGTTAGACGCACTTCGTGGCATGGATATGTTTTGGATCCTTGGTGGACAATCGCTGTTTGCTGCGTTATTCGTATTAACAGGTTGGCAGGGATGGAAAGTCGCTGAGAGTCATACCGTACATAGTGTTTGGCATGGTTTTACTTTTTATGACCTCATTTTTCCGTTATTTATATTTTTATCTGGTGTCGCAATGGGCTTATCTCCCAAACGGATTAATCAGTTGCCACTTTCCGAGCGTACACCGATTTATTTAAAAGCGCTTAAGCGTCTGTTTTTACTTAGTCTACTTGGTATTTTATATAATCATGGTTGGGGGACCGGTATTCCGGCATCATTTGATGAAGTACGTTATTCAAGTGTATTAGGGCGCATTGCAATCGCGTGGTTTGTCGCTGCATTATTAGTTTGGCACACGAGTTTTCGCACTCAGATGATAGTGGCGGTGAGTACACTCATTGGCTATTGGTTGTGGCTTTCATTTGTGCCAGTGCCAGGCGGTGAAGCAGGAAACTTATCGCAAACAGGTAGTTGGAACGCATGGATTGATCAAAATTTCTTGCCGGGCATTACTTATCAAAATAGAGCGACCGACCCCGAAGGTTTACTATCAAATATTCCGGCAATAACCAATGCATTATTTGGCGTAGCTGCGGGCAAGTTGATCGCCAATGCCTCAGTGAAGGGAGAGTGGCGAACAGCTGGACTACTGGCGGCAATTGGTGTTGTTAGTATTGCTCTTGGTTGGGCATGGAGTAGTGTATTTCCAGTTAACAAAGATCTTTGGACCAGCTCATTTGTGCTGGTGACCGTCGGCTGGAGCTTTGTGTTGCTTAGTGTTTTTTATGCAATCGTTGATCTATGTAACTTACAGCGCTTTGCCTATCTTTTCGTCATTATTGGCGCAAACTCGATAATTATTTATTTGGCGTCAAGCATTGTTGATTGGGCTTATATTTCGCGCAGTTTATTTGGTGGATTTGTGTTAGGTTTACCGAGCGAATGGCAACCTTTGATGAGTGTGATTGGGTTATTAGCGGTGCAGCTATTTGCGTTACATTGGCTGTATAAACGTAAAATTTTGATATCCGTATAAAGGGATAGAGAAAGAGGTGTAGGCCTCTTTTTTTATTTGTAAATAATTTTTACTTAATCGCGACTTTTACTTTACAAAACGAGCCTTTTATTTAATAATGACAGCGTTGTCATAATGGTTAAATCTAATCTCGTCATATCCCGATTAGGTTTTGTGATCTATGGTTTGTGAATACTTGCACGGAGTAGCAAATCATAGATCCCATTTTCTTTTAGTCCTTACTGAGTTAATTCTTATGCAAATAGTTATTCTTAAAGACGCTGCGTCTGTTGCCGAATACGGAGCGAATATTTTTATCGAGCAAGTAAATAAAAAAGCGGATTCAGTGCTAGGTTTAGCAACAGGTTCGACACCGGTTGCACTTTACCAAGAATTAATCAAAGCAAACCAAAGTGGTCAGGTAAGCTTCGCTGAATCGATCAGTTTTAACCTTGACGAATATTTGGGGCTCGATGGCTCGCATCAGCAAAGTTATCGCTACTTTATGAATGAACAATTGTTTAATCATATTGATATCAAACAGGAGAACACACATGTTCCTCCAGGTGACGCGCAAAACCCAGTTGACGCGTGTCTCGAATATGAAAGTGCGATGGCAAACAAAGGTGGCGTTGACGTACAATTGTTAGGAATTGGTCGTAACGGCCATATCGGCTTTAACGAACCGTCTTCGGGGTTACGTTCGCGAACTCGTGTAAAAACACTAACAAAAGAGACAATTGACGATAATGCGCGTTTTTTCAGTGAGGGCGAATACCAACCTCATTTATCAATTACCATGGGTATCGGTACCATTCTTGAAGCTAAAAAAATTGTTTTATTAGCCACGGGTGAAAATAAAGCTGATGCAGTTCGCGACATGGTTGAAGGCCCGCTTGCGGCGATTTGTCCTGCATCAGCATTGCAACTGCACCAAGACGCGGTGATTGTGATTGATGAAGCTGCGGCAAGTAAATTAGCGCATGGCGAGTTTTATAAGCATATCGAAAGTGAAAACCAAAAATTACAAAGTTATTTAGCTGAATTAGCCTCACAAGCTAAATAAGTTCGAAATTGCATAAAAGCGCCTAAGGCGCTTTTCTTATAGGCATAATTGCGTACACTAGCACGGTATTTATAAATCGATTTCATACGGTAAAAGGACAGTGTATGCAAGATTTACCATTTTCGAACATGCCCATGTCTCGCTGTTCACGCGAGCGCGCCTCACAACAGTTTATTATTGAGATGCAAACACAAAATGACGCTAAGGTGCTTGTGTTTTATCAAGATAAGCTCGTAAGCAGTGCACACATTGATGATCTGCTATGGTTCTCACTAAACGAATTTACAAATGAAACGGGCAAAGTACCACACTTATTTTTAGGCCTGTTGGATCAGACTCCTTATTTTGCCATCGAAATAACGCAACAAACACTCGCTCTTGATTACTTTTCTCATTGCCAAACGATTGCATTTAGAAGCCAAATAGCTGATTTTACGATGTCCAGTGTCGCTATCGCTGGCTACGCTAAAACGCTCTTGCATTGGCATAAAACACACCAGTTTTGTGGTCGGTGTGGACAAAAAAACCAAAGTTATGAAGGTGGTTATTCGCGCAAATGCTTAAACGAAACATGCGGTCATCAAACATTTCCTAGGCATGATCCCGCGGTGATTATGATTGTGCGTAAACAGTTCTCAGATGGCATTGAGCGCTGCCTGCTGGGGCGCCAAGCAAGTTGGCCAAAAGGAAACTATTCAGCGCTTGCTGGCTTTGTTGACTCAGGCGAAACGCTAGAAGAGGCAGTCATAAGAGAAGTAAAAGAAGAATCAGGGATTGATGTGGCACAAGCTCATTATGTCGGTTCTCAGCCTTGGCCTTTTCCAAGCTCTGTGATGATAGGGTTTATTGCTGATGCAAGCAGTGAAACTATCGATGTCGGTGAAGATGAGTTAGAAGATGCTCGTTGGTTTTCTCGTGAACAGCTTGCTCAATTTGGTGAATGGGGGGATGAAACCACTGCATTTAATAAACCGAGATACAGTTCGATTTCACGTTATTTATTGGAGTATTGGATTAATTCTGAGCCCAGTTAATAGATTATTTACTGTATTGCAAAAATAAAACTTGAATAGACGTCTAAAAGTCTATTTAATAATGCAAAACCTGATTTGGAATACAGATAATGAAACAAAATACACAGTTAATTACCGGCGGTCGTAAAAAAGACTATACGCAAGGCGTGGTGAACCCAGTGTTACAGCGGGCATCGACCGTGGTTTTTGATTCAGTCGCACAAATGAAAGAGGCCACACAAAAACGCGCCGAGCAGACGCTTTTTTACGGCCGTCGTGGCACCAAAACCCATTTTGCCTTGCAAGATGCCTTGGCCGAATTGGAGTTAGGAGCAGGGTGTGCGCTGTATCCAAGTGGCGCTGCGGCCATCAGCAATGCCATTTTATCGTTTGTAAAATCGGGCGACCACATATTAATGGTTGATACAGCATACGAACCAACACGTGATTTTTGCGACAAAATACTGGTAAATTTAGGGGTTGAGACAACGTATTACGACCCGATGATCGGCGACGATATTGCGACGCTGATCGAACCAAACACGGTACTCTTATTTTTAGAAGCGCCGGGCTCAATCACAATGGAAGTTCAAGATGTGCCACGTTTAACGCAGATTGCCAAGCAGCATGATTTAATTGTAATGATCGACAACACCTATGGTAATGGGCTGCAGTTTAAGCCATTGCAACATGGGGTTGATATCTCTATCCAGGCAGCGACGAAATACATTGTTGGTCATTCGGATGTGATGATGGGTATAGCGGTTGCAAATGACGCCCATTGGCCACAACTGCGAGAAAATTCATATTTAATGGGGCAGTGTGTATCACCGGATGATGCATACAGCGCACTCAGAGGGTTGCGTACGATGGCTGTGCGTCTTGCTCAACATGAAAAAAGCGCGATGGTACTTGCAAATTTACTTGAACAACATCCGCTTGTTGATCATTTACGCCATCCCGCATTTTCAAGTTGCCCGGGCCATGAACACTTTATGCGAGATTTTAATGGTAGCAATGGCTTATTTAGTTTTGTGTTAAAAGACGGAAATCAAGCTGCAATCACGGCATTACTTGACGGCATGAAATATTTTAAAATGGGATATTCGTGGGGCGGTTTCGAGAGCCTGATTACGGTGACGTCGTCGTTTAAGCGCTTGCGCACTGTGACCGATTGGCCTTATCACGGGCCCTTAATACGCGTGCATGTAGGCCTTGAGGATATTGATGATTTAATTGAGGATTTAATGGCCGGACTGGCCCGTTTTCAAGCACACTTATAAACCGTTTTCTTCTGTTGAGGCGTATATTATTGGGGAATAATATACGCCTCATTTTGTTTTTACTGACATGTTTTGCAACATATTTTACTCGCGTTTTTAGACAAATTGCTTTAGTTTGAAAGCAAATAATATAAACGAGGCGAGTTATGGAATTATCGGCCCATCCAAAACGCATTGTTCAATTTGCGTTATTCGAATTTACCCGATTCATGTTTACCAAACGCGGCATTATTGCATTGATTGGCTTTACTGCTATTTGGTTGATTGCACTGTACGACTTTGTCGCAAAAGCGGCAGACATTATCTCTTCACCTCACTTTGCAGATTTCGTTAAGCAAGGGTTTGGCCTTGCTGGTATGAGTAAGTTGCTCGACTGGCCAGTTGCCGAAATGAGTATTTATTGGATGATAGCTGCAATCACGTTTCCATTTTTCACGCTGTTTGTGGCAAGTGATCAAACCTGCTCTGATAAACAACGTGGAACGATTCGATTTTTGTCACTTCGAGCGAGTCGCCTTGAAATAATGCTAGGCCGATTTTTTGGTCAGCTTGCTGTTGTATCGTGTTTAATTATAATCACGCTTATTGCCGTTATCTCGATGGCTATTTATCGCGAGCCGAGTAATGCAATGGATGCAATGAGCATTGCACTTGAGTTGTTTTTTAAACTCGTCATCGCAGTTACGCCATTTGTTGGTGTAATGACATTTTTTAATAGTTATCTTACGTCCTCAAAACAAGCAATTATTCATTTTATTTTGTTCTTTGCAGTTGGTTCGATATTAATCGGTTTAGGACAACATTACATCGGTGACTTCGTTAGTTGGCTGCTCTATATCTATCCGACACATAGCTTTATTGATGTTGTAAGCCTAAAAGCGGATATTATTCAGTCTGTTGTCACGCCGCTGATTCAAACTTCAGTTTATTTAACGCTTGCACTTGTTATTATGAAAAGGAAAGCTCTATGACTACGCTTATTCACGCAGAAGCGCTCAATAAATTCTATGGTAAAAAGCATGCCCTGAAGGATGTGTCGTTTACACTCGAATCAGGCGAACCAGTTGCATTAGTCGGACCAAATGGGGCTGGTAAAACAACACTATTTAGCATACTTTGCGGATACTTACAGGCAGACTCTGGAAAACTGGAGTTATTTGGTCGTCCGGGTTTTGGCAGTCATTGTTTTGGCCACCTAGCCGCGCTGCCGCAAGATGCGCAATTAGACCCTCGGTTTTCAATTTCAAAACAACTTGGCTTTTTTGCGAAGCTGCAGGGCATGTCGGGAAAGCAGGCTGCTATTGAGACCGAGCGGGTCCTTGATTTAGTGGCGTTAACAGACGCGAAAAATGAGCGACCACAAGCGCTTTCTCATGGTATGCGTAAACGCGCTTGTATTGCACAGGCACTGATAGGTGCGCCGTCAATCGTCATGCTTGATGAGGCCACCGCAGGACTCGACCCAAAACATGCCAAAGAGGTGAGGGAAGTTGTTGCCCAATTGAGTGGCGATATAACCTTCGTTTTGAGTTCTCATGATTTGGCTGAGCTTGAACGTTTATGCTCTCGTGTGTATTACCTTGAAATGGGGCAGTTGAGTCAGTATTTTTCTGATCAATCAGAGTCGAATGCAAATTACTTTACAGTCCGATTAAGGCAACAACACGAAGGGTTTGTTGAGCTGATCACGGGCATGCAAGGAGTACTCAATGTGACTGAGACACAAGACCGCGAATTTACAATTAAGGTCGCACAATCAGAGCAGCCGTTTGATATTGGCTTACTTTCAACCCTACACCAAAATAATATTGAATACCGTCAATTGAATAATGGAAAAACGCTTGAAAACCAACTTTTTAGTGAGTGACTTTAGCGCAGTACAGTTGCCTGAATCACCAACTTATGAAGTTGCTTGTGCTATTTGTGATGAGACCAGTTTTTGTCAGTGGGAGACTTTGATTAGACGTCTATTGTTGGCGCATCAACTTGACTTTATGCCAATAAAAAGAATGGAAACCGGTGAAAACCCTGTTTTCTTGCTACGTGCGATAGATGGAAAACAAGCATATATAAAATTCATAGCGCCGAATTGGCGTTTTCAATTTGATCACGAACGCGCGGCCGTTGAGAGTTGTAACAAGGTGGATTTAAACGTCTCGGTACCTGAATTAATATGCGCTGGAGATTATCAATCTTGGGGCTATCTTATAACCTCGCACGTTGAAGGTGAATTGTTATCTGAGCTATTGACGAACATTTCAATTGATGAACAATGCGCAATAGCTCAACAACTTGGTCAGTTTAGTCGTGACTTGCATCAGCTTGAAATCGAACCGGACTCTGTTCTTCATTGCGACTGGCCTAAGTTTATTGAAAAACAGCTTTCAACCAGTTATGACAAGCGGGCTAAACAAAAGCTAAGGCAAGACTATCTAAATGATTTTCAGCCGTACTTAAGCAATCTAAATTATGGTGCTAACGGCACTGGAAAAAGCGTATTACTACATACTGACCTTCATCCAGGTAATGTACTGGTTAAAAAGAACAGTTCAGGCCAATATATTTTATCTGGGGTCATTGATTTTGGCGATGCGATGATAGGGCAAGATATTCATTTTGAATTTACCTCTGTTGCTTTGCTTTTCGCACTTGGCAATAGAGAGATCCTCGCCGCGTTTTTAAAAGGCTATGGCTATGTGTTAGATAATGAACGCGCATTTATAGATGCGTGTATGGCACTGACATTGATTCGCCACACAGGAGATTTAAACTATATTATTAATACCGTGCCGAAGGTGGCGAATTGCAACAGCTGGAAAGAGGCAGAACAACATCTCTTTCCGCTCTAATTTAAGGATACAAAAATGGGTTTATTGAGTGGCTTGATGGGCAATGCCAGCGAAGTTGATAATGACGATTTAGATCGCTTTATAAATGATGCGCTTGTTGATGGTGAACAGGTTGAAAAAGCGTATAAAGTGATTCGTGATATGTTTGTTTTTACTAACAAGCGTTTAATTTTAATTGATAAGCAGGGAGTAACCGGCTCGAAAGTTGAAATGCTAACGATCCCATATAGCAAAATTACTAAGTTTAGTAAGGAATCAGCGGGCACGTTTGATTTAGATGCTGAACTTAAAATTTGGATTGGTTCAGAGCCAGAACCACTTACTAAAGAGTTTAAGTCAGGCGATAATATTAACGATGTTTATCGCATTATTAGTCAATATGTCCTTGCCTAATTAGGCTAGTTTCATACATAGGAATTATCACATTGGAAGTTAAGTTAAAAACTAATACGTTCGCGCTATTGCTGCTGTGTTCAACGGGAGTATCAGCAGCAAGCTATCACTCATTTAGTACACTCGATTATATCAATGCAGATTATGGCGATGGCTTTTTGTTTGAAACTGAATACTTTATTAAACCCCAGCCTATGGCTGGCGTTTTAGATGAATTTGGTTATCTAAATATTGATGACAATGTTCATTTTTCAATTGATACGCTAGGAAATGATAATCAATATAACCTTGGTGGAGAAGTTTATTTCAACAATGGCGTTTTTGCACTTGCAGAGTATCATAATAGTGATGAATTTGACCAAGTACAGGCAGGTCTTGGTTACTTAATCAATGACGACTTTAAAGTCAGTTTGAGTTACCTTGATATTGATAATCAAGACAGTGAATGGTTGGCGAGTATCGGGTATAACCATCAGTTGAATGATCTTGATTATGTTGCAGTATCATTTGATTCACAACTTGATTTAGATGTTTGGACGATAGCCGGACGTTATTTTGCAGCGATCAACAATAACCAGTTTATTGCGCTGGATCTCGAACATACTGATGGCAAAGGGGAGTCTGAGACATCTATTTTTGCTAACTATTATCTCAATCAAGCAATTTCGCTAGGTTTGGGCGCCCAGGACTCAAATTTGGCAATAAAAGCCAAGTATTACGTGGATAGCAACTTTGCGATTACCGCATCCTATAATGACGTCGCAAACGAAGCGCGGGTCGGAATAACCGGACAATTTTAACTTAGTGAAATAGGTTTATTTAAAAGCGGCTTGGCCGCTTTTTTATTGCAATTTATCCAGTTTAATATTCTATTATCATATGGCATATAACTTAGTGAAATATGGGTTTTAGTAATCAAATTTTTACAGTGATGCGTTAGAGTAATTACGTTTCAATGTGTTTGGGTGTTCGGACGTCTAAATGTATTTGCGGCTATGTAATAAAAGCTTTACATGCCAACATTTTATACTTTTTACAATTGTTTACCTGGAAAAGGTAATTGACAGCGCTGGTCATTTTTTGTTCCTTTAGGTGTGTAAATTGTTTGTTAACTATTTACGCAATGTTCACAACAAAAAGGGGAAAATAATGAAAACAAAACTCAACAAAGTAAGTCGCACGTTGGTTTCGTGTGGTTTATTAGCGACATCATCGCTGGCTATGTCGAGCCCGTCAATTGAATTAAAACCAGAAGTACAGTCGCGGTTTATTGTAACGTTTAAGCAAGATAAATCTGCCGAAGAATTTGCTCGTGCTGATGAGCAGCGCACTCAAAGTAACGTAAATCGCTTACAATCGATTGTATCAAGCCTCAATGCCTCACCATTACAAGTGATGCCATCAATTAATGCAGTCTCAGTGAAGCTTAATTTGGCACAAAAACAAGCGCTCGAAAAGCGCTCCGACGTGGTATCAATTGAGGTTGACCCGAAACGTTATTTATTGGCTGAAAGCACGCCTTATGGTATTCCAATGGTGCAAGCAAACCAACTAAGCGATTCGCTAAGCGGAAATCGCAAAGTGTGTATTATGGATACGGGATATACCCTAAACCATCCTGACTTACCTTCTACGGGGATCACTGGCAGCGATGGGTATGGCAGCAATGACACGGGCAATTGGTACAATGATGGTAATGGTCACGGTACGCATGTTGCAGGTACAATCGCGGCAATTGGTGGCAATGGGCAAGGTGTTGTTGGCGTTAATCCGTCGGGGCAACTCGGACTTCATATTGTCAAAGTATTCAATGATCAAGGGCGCTGGGCCTATGGTTCAGACTTAATAAAAGCCATTGAACAATGTCAACAAGCTGGTGCCAATGTAACAAGCATGAGCTTAGGGGGGTCAGGTCAATCAAATGCTGAACGCCAAGCCTTTGCAAATAGTTATGCTCAAGGGATGTTACATATTGCAGCGGCAGGTAACGACGGAAACAGTTCAATGAGTTACCCGGCATCTTATGATGCGGTTGTATCTGTTGCGGCAGTCGATAGTAGTGAAAACAAAGCGTCATTTTCGCAATATAATAGCCAAGTTGAAATTGCCGCTCCGGGTGTGGGTGTAAATTCAACATGGAATAACAATGGATATAAAAGTATCAGTGGTACGTCGATGGCAACGCCCCATGTTTCTGGCGTCGCTGCATTAGTTTGGAGTCACTTTCCAAGTTGTACAAGCGCACAAGTACGAAATGCATTAAATGTGACAGCAAAAGATAAAGGTGCAGCAGGGCGAGATACCTCTTATGGACATGGTATTGTACAAGCAAAAGCGGCATATGATTATTTAGCAAACTCGAGTTGTGGCGGCACCGTGGTTGATGCAAAACCAATTGCGAACTTTACTGTACAAACAACAAATTTAACCGCGCAGTTTAGTGATGGCTCGAGCGATGACAAAGGTATTAGTGCGCACTCGTGGCAGTTTGGCGACGGTGCGACAAGTGCAAATGCAAATCCGAGTCATACTTATACGTCAGCTGGTAATTATACTGTTTCACTGACAGTTACCGATACGGCTGGCCAATCTGCAACTAAATCACAGGTTATTACGGTGACAAATGGAAGCTCAGGTGGAAATTGTAACGGGGTAGCACCTTGGTCTGCGACAACGGCATACCGAGTTGGTGATAACGTCTCTTATTCAAACAATAAATATGAGGCAACTTGGTGGTCTACGGGTGCGCAGCCTAATGTTTATACCAATGTTTGGAAGAAAACGGGGGCGTGTAGTGGCTCCGGTGAAAATCAAGCGCCAGTGGCTGATTTTACGTCTGTAGCTTCTGGGCTTGTCGTCAATTTTAGCGAAAATGCGCGCGACGATAACGGGGTTGTTGGCTACAACTGGCAATTTGGTGACAACTCGCAAAGTAATGCTGCGAACCCAACACATACCTATTTACAAGCGGGTAGCTACTCTGTGTCATTAACGGTGACCGATGCGCAAGGGCTGAGTCATACCAAAACACAAACTGTAACGGTAACCGATTCAACAACAGGATGTGCAGGCGTACCAAATTGGACAAGTTCGTCCATTTTCTTAGCGGGCGAGCAAGCCGCTTATAATGGGCGACTTTACACTGCCCAGTGGTGGACTCAAGGAGCAAACCCTGAACTAAACTCAGGTCCTTGGGATGTTTGGCAAGATAACGGTCTGTGTAAATAAATATAAAACAGCAAAATTGAGTCACTTGTGAAACAAAGGCGATATACCTGTTATATTGCCTTTTTTACATGTTTAACGAAAATCGAGTAGTTTTATCTATATTTAGCAGCGTCATTTAATCTAATTGCCGATGTTTGCAATTTGTACAATACTGAGGTTAAAGAATATGCAAAAAATGCGATTGACCAAAATGAAAAGTGAGATATAGTTATTTTTCAAAAAGTTAAACTTTAACTTTTACTGAGGATCAGCTTGATACCCGCAAGGGAAAAAATAAATTAACAATATGGAGAAGTAATCATGACAGACGTTGTTGAGAATAACGAAGTAAGCCAAGACTCTAAAAACTTAGCGTTACTAATGTGGATAGGGACTATCTTTTTTGGCTTTATACCAGGCCTTGTTTTGTACTTAATTAAAAAAGACGATGACTTTGTTATTGCGCATTCAAAAGAAGCGCTTAATTGGTCTATTACCGCTATTTTTGCGTATCTTGCCGCATTAGTTTTAACGCTAGTCGTTATCGGCATATTGTTGTTACCGGCAATCGGTTTATGTCATTTGATCTTCTGTATTATGGCAGCGGTAAAAGCGTCAGATGGTTTAAATTATAAAGTGCCGCTAACATTACGTTTAATCAAGTAATTTCATAAAATGTGAATATTAAAAAAGGCCGTACACTGTGTACGGCCTTTTTAGTTCGTTAAATTACCAGCCGCATTGACGGCCTTGGTTTTGCTCATCTAAGTACTTTTGCAATGGTGCAAAATAATCAAGAATTGCCGTCGCATCCATTTGTGGTTTGCCAGTAACGCTCTCTAGCGCTTCTTGCCATGGACGGCTTGAACCCATTTCCAGCATGGCATTTAAACGTTCGCCGGCTTCTTTTGAGTTGTAAACAGAGCAGCGATGAATCGCTTCTTTGTTGCCTGCAATCTCACACAGCGCTTTATGGAACTCAAATTGTAGAATGTGCGCTAAGAAATAGCGCGTATACGGTGTATTACCTGGTACATGGTATTTAGCACCCGGATCGAAATGCGCTTCTGTACGTGCAACCGGAGCGGCAATACCTTGGTATTTTTCACGTAAGTCCCACCAAGCTTGGTTGTAGTTTTCAGGTGTTACTTCACCTGAGAATACTTTCCAGCGCCATTGATCAACGAGTAAACCAAATGGAATAAACGCAATTTTATCCATCGCCATTTTCATTAGCAGGCCAATATCTTTCGATTCGTCTGGTACTGTGTCCAGTAAACCAATTTCTTTTAAGTAACCCGGCGTAACCGAAAGTGCAATTGTATCGCCAATTGCTTCGTGGAAACCGTCGTTGGCACTTTCTTGGTAGTAAAGTGGTTGTGTATTGTATGCGCGCTGATAAAAGTTGTGGCCAAGTTCATGGTGAATAACCGAAAACTCTTCGCCGGTGCGCTGGATACACATTTTAATACGTAAATCGTCTTTGCTATCTAAATTCCATGCTGACGCATGACATTGAACATCACGATCTTTTGGTTTTGTGAAAAGTGAGCGCTGATAAAAAGTCTCTGGTAATGGCTCAAAACCCATTGATGTAAAGAACTTTTCCGCGCCTTTGACCATTTTTAGTTCATCGTAGTTGTGCTCGGCAAGTAATGCAGTGACATCATAGCCCGGATCTGCATTTTCAGGGGCTACTAAATCATAGACATTGCCCCACGTTTGTGCCCACATGTTACCAAGTAGGTGCGCAGGAATTGGCTTATCTTGCGGTACTTTATCTTCACCATATTTTTCGCCAAGCTTTGCTCGCACGTGACAATGTAATGAGTTGTAAAGCGGTTTGACTTGACCCCATATACGGTCAAGCTCGTTTGCAAAATCATCCGCAGGCATGTCGTATTTGCTTCGCCACATCGCACCTGTATCTGCGTAACCAAGCTCGTTAGCTCCTTCGTTGGTTAGTGCAACTTGCTGCTCGTACAGTGGACGCATAGGTTTAGCGACTTCGCGCCACCCTTGCCATAATTCAAGTAACTCATTGTAGTCACGGCTTGTTGCCATAGTGGCTGTCATATCGCCAAGGCTCAAACATTTACCGTCTTCTTTACAATATTTACCTTTACCGTAAAGACCACCAAGCTCCGCGACAAGTTTAGATAGTTCAGCAGTTTTCGTTGCGTCTTGTGGGGCAGGTAGTGTGAGTGCTAATTTTAATTTATTAAGTTTGCGACGGCTATCAGCGTCTAATTGTAGGTCGTCGAATTTAGCGGCTTCATTGGCTAAGCGCACGACTGCTGCGGTCATTTTTTCGTTTGCAGCTGCTGATAACTGTGATGTGTCATGCGTTATAAAGTTGGCATAAATCCACTCGGCACGACTCACTTCATTGTAAAGTGCCATTAATTCCTTTTCAGTTGCATCGAGAAACGCTGTCGCATCAGCTGCTGTGATTTTAGTGACTGCTGGTTTAGCGTCGCTTGCCGCTGCTTGCGTATTTTGTTTTGGTGATTCTTGATTACAACCGGCAATCGCGAGCGCTGATCCAACCAAAGCCGCTGTTATTGTTTTTTTAAATTGAATTGTTTTCATAATGTTCCCTAATAATTGTCGCCTTTAATCATACCAGTGAAATGAAACGGTACAAGTACTTAACATCATTGTCGGGCGGCGGCTTTGTGAGGTATGGGGAGCATGTTGGTATTAACGACATAACACCCTCTAACATGGCGCTTTTTTGATTAGCTGCCATACTCAATTGATGATATTTGTATTATATGAAAACGACGCCGAGTGAGATTGGTTAGTTGGATTAGTTTAGTTAACAAAAATCCGAGCCAAAGACAGTTACTCCTGCCGAAAAAAGGACCGTTATGACTATTTTAATTATTATCATTGTTGTGCTGGTGGCACTTTTTGCTATCGAAAAAAATCGAATACGGTTTGTGTCTAAACCTGCATTTGAGTTTTTTAAACGTGTGCTCCCACCATTGTCTGAAACAGAACGGCAAGCAATGGAAGCAGGAGATGTGTGGTGGGACGGTGAGTTGTTTGCAGGTAAACCGGATTGGCACACATTACACGGGTATGGTCCATCGCAGCTAAGTGACAAAGAACAAGCGTTTATTGACGAACACGTAACGACAGTATGTGCAATGCTGAAAGATTATGATGTTGTCAAAAACAAGGATTTACCTGATGAAGTTTGGCAATACCTTAAAGAGCAGGGGTTCTTCGCGTTGATAATCCCTGAATCTTATGGTGGTCGTGAATTTTCGGCTTATGCTAATTCAACGATTGTGGCGAAGATTTCCAGTTGTAGCTTATCTGCTGCGGTGACCGTGATGGTGCCCAATAGCTTAGGCCCAGCTGAATTATTGATGCACTATGGCACACCAGAGCAACAACAAGAATGGCTACCTGCATTAGCAAAAGGCGAAGCACTTCCGTGCTTCGCATTAACCGGTGTAGACGCAGGTTCAGATGCTGGCAGTATTAGTGACTTTGGTGTTGTTGCCGAGCGTACTTTTAAAGGTAAGAAAACGGTTGGTATTAGTCTGTCGTGGAAAAAACGGTATATTACGCTTGCACCAGTTGCGACGGTGCTCGGCCTTGCATTTAAACTCTATGATCCTGATGGTTTATTAGGGGACGAAAAAAACCTTGGCATATGTTGTGCGCTCATCCCGACAAAACATCGCGGTGTTAAAGTGGGAGCGCGCCATAACCCAATGGGTATGGCATTTATGAATGGCACAACACAAGGTGACAACGTATTTATACCGCTCGATTGGCTGATTGGTGGCGAAAAATATATCGGTCAAGGATGGCGTATGTTAGTGGAATGCTTAAGCGCTGGTCGCGGTATTTCATTGCCTGCTTTGGCCTCTGCCACGGCGCACTTATCTTGCCGGGCGACGTCTGCCTATACTCAAATTCGCCAACAATTTTCACTGCCAATAGGCAAATTTGAAGGCATTCAGCAAGTAAACGCGCGCATCGCTGGGTTTACTTATATGTTAGAGGCGACCCGTAGACTGACGACACGTGCACTCGACTTGAATCAAAGCCCTGCGGTTGTGACTGCGATTGCCAAATACCATATGACGGAATTAAGCAGAGTGATTATTAATGATGCATTTGATGTGCATGGTGGTAAAGCAATTCAAACTGGGCCCAACAATTATTTGGCGCATGCCTATATGGGCATGCCGATATCAATCACAGTCGAAGGCGCTAATATCCTCACACGTAATCTGATGATTTTTGGACAAGGCGCCACACGATGTCACCCCTATGTGTTAAAAGAAATGCAAGCGGCAGCCAACCCATGTCACAAAACGGGACTTGCGGAATTCGATAGTTTATTAGTCAAGCATATGGTGTTTGGTTTACGCAATGCCGGTTTCTCGTTTGTGATGGCAATGACGGGGGGCTTGTTCGCAAAAAGTCCTATTTCTGGCAAGGCAGGGCCCTACTATAAGCAATTATCTCGAATGAGCAGCGCACTTGCTTTGTGTGCCGATTATGCAATGTTGACCTTAGGTGGTGAGCTAAAGCGTAAAGAAGCGACTTCTGCTCGTTTAGGAGATGTGTTGAGTCATCTTTATATGGCGTCAGCGGTGCTGAAATACTATGAAGATGAAGGTCGTCAGCAATCAGATATAGTGCTCGTACAATATGCACTTGAGTATTGTTTATATCAAATAGGCCAAGCATTTGATGAGTTTTTTTCCAATATCAAAGGGGGCTTGCTGCTTAGGTTGTGTATTTTTCCATTGGGTATTCATTATAAATTACCGAAAGATAACTTGGTTAGTGATGTCTGTAATTATGTCTCGTCAGATGATGGGTTACGGGAAAGACTTGCTCATTTGAGTATTGTGACTGATGACGGCCCAATGGCTGATTTAGAAAGTACGTTAGCGTTTATCAAATCAAATGATGAATTATTACAGCGTTTTGAGCGTTATTTTAAAAAGGCGGTGTTTAGCGTTAAACTGGATCGTCAATTAGCAATAAAAGAAGCCTTAAATGAAGGCGTGATAACCGAACAGGAAAGCGTGTTATTACAAGACTTCGAAGCGAAACGGCTGTCAGTTATCGATGTTGATGTTTTTGATAAACTGTGACTTGTGACGTATGACTGTAATGGCGGTATTACAGTCATACATGAACAATATTAACGTGCCCAAGGGTCATCGAGTACTTTTTCAACGTACCATTGGCCTTTATGCTTAATCATTTTAATCTTGCGCATATCGTTTACTTTGTTGCCGTTGTATTTGCCACTTAATATAACGTTGAGTACTGCGCTGTCGCCGTATTGCTTCCTGACACTGCGGCTACCATGATCAATTTCAACCTTGACCGTATCAAATTTCATATTGAGTACGTTGCGGGTGTATTGTTTTGCTGAGCCGTAAGATTTCATGACCCGCGCTAACTTTGGCACGCTAATTTCCATTGCGGCGTTGATATCTTTTTCTTGTAATAAAGAATAGAAGTAGAGCGAGGCATTGTATTCTGGAGAACTTCGTTCGCTTTTTATATCTGGCCCGCTATCGCCACAGGCAATAAGTGCGACTAAAAAGAAAACGGAAAGGATCGCTGATTTCATTATTTACCATCTAATTTTAAACTCGTTATTGGCTTTTATAGACGATAATGGAAGTAAAGGCTAGCGTAATTTTGGTAGTGAGATCAAAACAACCGATGCTTTGATCTCACTTAAGTCTCTAAACTATCTTATTGAACAAGCTCACTGTCAGTGAACTCGTCAGCAAATAATGCGCTCGATAGATAGCGCTCAGCAGAGCTTGGTAAGATAACAACAATGTTCTTATCTTTGTTTTCTGGTTGTTCAGCAAGGCGTTTAGCAGCGATTACAGCGGCACCTGATGAAATACCAGCTAGAATACCTTCTTCTTTCATTAGTCGGTGTGCCATTGCAATTGCGTCATCATTGCTTACTTGCTCAACACCATCAATCATTTCAAGGTCTAAGTTACCAGGAATGAAACCGGCACCGATCCCTTGAATTTTGTGAGGTCCAGGCTTGATTTCGTCACCGGCCAGTTTTTGGCTAATAACTGGTGAGTCAACTGGCTCAACAGCGATAGATTTAACGTCTAACCCTTTCTCAAGTTTAAGATAGCGGCTTGTGCCCGTAATTGTACCACCTGTTCCAACACCTGCGACGAAGAAGTCAACTTTACCGTCAGTTGCTTCAAAGATTTCAGGGCCTGTTGTTTCAAAGTGAATTTGTGGGTTTGCTGGATTCTCAAATTGCTGTAATAAAATGTACTTTTCAGGATCGCTTTGCTGAATTTCTTTTGCTTTGTCAATTGCGCCCTTCATACCTTTTGCGCCATCAGTTAACACTAAATTTGCACCTAGGGCCTTCAACAATTTACGACGCTCTAAGCTCATCGTATTTGGCATAGTTAGCGTCAGTGCATAACCGCGTGAAGCCGCTACGAACGCAAGTGCGATACCTGTATTTCCTGAAGTCGGTTCAATCAGTTCGTTGTCTTTTGTGAGTCGACCTGATTTCTCAGCATCCCAAATCATCGAAGCGCCAATACGACATTTTACGCTGAAACTCGGGTTGCGAGCTTCGATTTTTGCGTAAACATTGCCGCCAGTAACGCGGTTTAGTTTTACAAGTGGTGTGTTACCAATGCTAAGAGAGTTATCTTCAAAAATATTCGCCATGTGTTCTATCTCATTTCTAAATGGATTTATTAGGTTAAGCATACTTAGGATAGACCAAAACAAAAGTAAGGATTGGCTATAACATATATCGAATTTGTTCGAGATGCGAAGTGTATCTAAAATTTATTATATGAAAAAAGAAAACCCCCTAATAATTAGGGGGTTATTAATTTAGTTTGTGGCTAATATAATCTGATTACATCATCCAAGCGTAACTTAGTTTTACAAAGACAGAACGATTATCTTTTGTGATTCTAGATAGGTCATCGTCTTGATAGCCTTTATCAGAATATCCAGCAAAAAATACTGTTTGCGGATTGACTTTGTAAGAGTAGAGCAGTTGTGTCGACAAGCTTTTATAGTGCTTTGTAACATCGTCATCATAATTCGCTTGGTTACGTTCAATATCCGTATAAATAAGTGCCAATCGAATAAAACTACGTGAATCAAATTGATAACTTAATCGTGCATCCGTTAAGTTCGCTGTAAATAGGTCTTGATTGTCAGCATCCATTTTCTCGTAGGTGTGACGCAATCTGAACTCCAGATGACGGTTAATGTTGTAATCTAAACGTGGGCGGATTCGGATCATGTCACCCAGACGATTATTAGCAAGGTCTACGCGATCACCTGTTAACACACTCACTTCAGTAAAGAGACCGGCAATTGGTTTTGCATTAAGATACACTTGCACTTGATCTTCAGTAAAGAGTGTGGTGTTTCCGTCGAGCTTTAAGCTTGCCGTATTATGTCTTAAACCGATGCGGTCACGGGTAACTAACTCCATACTCATATGGCTTTGCCACGGACCGTCAGCCGATAGATTTGCTTGTGCTTCTTTTTCAAGAAGCTCGCCGTTGTCATTGTGTGTGATATCCCAATCACCATACAAATTAATGCGACTCCACCAATTTTTATCTGCTTCACCGTACCAACGATAGCTGCCACCGGTTACAAATTTATTAAAGTCTGAGCGACTCATAAAACCTAAATCAGCTCGATAATCAGCGCCTTGATTATTGTATCGTGCAAACGCGCTCCAGTGCTTTTCATTGTGTTCATAAGACACGCGATAGGCGATATCTTTAATTGCATCTGTCGAGGCGACGCGTAAATAAGATTCATTGATAGGGCAATCTGAGTTATCGACACAGTCTATTTCAGATATGTTTGTGCAGTCATCTTCATCGCACAAATCGTCGCGAAACGCGTCTGAGTATTTTGTTTGGCTATATGCAATTTGAGCGATAATTGTATCGTTGTTAGTCGGTTTGTATTTTGTGTCAATACTGGTTAAATGGTTGTAATAGTCACCCGCGGTTCTCGCTGTCGCGGTTGCTGCAAACGATAAGTCAGTATTGATATCATAGCGGTAACGCGCTGCAAGGTTTTCACTCTTATCGTCAAGCGAGACAATAGTTGAACCCAAATTGCCTGGGATCAAAATATTTGATTGATTGTCATTCGCTACAAATGCACCAAATGTGTGTTTACCTTGGGCGCCCGTTAACTTAATGCCCGCATCGGGTTCTGCCACATTTCGCGTATAGATAAGGTTCCAAGGACTTGAAAAGTAATCGGCGTTCTCTAAGAAGAAAGTTCGCTTTTCCGGAAAGAATAGGGTGAAATTATTATTGATACTAAGCTGGGCAACATCCGCTTCTACTTGTGAAAAGTCAGGGTTTAGGGTTGCTGATAAGGTGATTTCGGGAGTAATACCCCATTTGATATCAAGACCTGGTTCAACATTGTTATCGTTTTCCCAGTCGCCAATGGCATCGCCATCGACGTCGCGTTGTTCATTACGACCGAGCACAAGTGTAGGTACTAGGGTTAAATTATTTCCTTGCTTTGCAGTCTCAAACCCATCAACGGTCTGCATTTGACAAACCCAGCAGTCATTATCATGTGCAATTTGAATCGACGACAAACGTAACCGTTCGTCACGTGGCAAAAAGCGGACTAGTTCGAGTGCCATTTGTTTTCGATCATTACTTTGTTCAAAGTTTAAGATTCGAAACGGAATGGCGACTTCAACAACGTAACCTTGCTCTGTGATTTTACCTTGGCTATGCCAAATGCCATCCCACGCGTCGCTTTCTCGTTTTGTTAATTCGTTCTCGATTGAATCCATCTGGATACCGAGTGGGTTGATAAAAAACTGATACGCGAGTTTCTCATTATTATACGAGTCAATTTTAATACCGACTAAGTCGTCATTCCATGCTTTGTCGCGGTCGCGATAAAAGGCGCGAATATTTTCTGGATTTGGGTCTTCAGCAATAAATGCAACGTATAGAGATTCTCCATCTTCATATACATATGCCTTAGTTGACACTGGAGACGGCTGATTTTCATATGGCCAAGTGATATTGTTTATTTGAAATTCTTTCGCTTGTTGCCAATGGGGCTCAGACAGACCACCGTCAATAACGGCTGGTTTATCGATAAATGGAATTGAGATAGAAGAGTCTGTTTTAGCAACTAATTGACTGCTAAAAATAACTGCACAAAAAAGACTAGTGCGTAACATGATTTATCCATAATGTTAAAAATTCGGGGGCAGTTTAACTGTGTAAACGCCGAGTAACAATTAGGATAAGTTTAAATTACATATATACAAGATAAAGGGGCAAAGCCCCTTTAAAATGTAACAAAGTTTAACGTACTGCCACCATCATTAAGCCAGGTACGACAAAGAAGGCACCTAGCACATATGAAAGTGCGAGTGGTTTATTGTTCGCGCCTACTTCTGCAAGTTTTTCTGCGGCTTTAAGTGGCAATTCGCGTAAGAACGGAAGTCCGAAAATAAGTGCCACAGCAAATACATTAAACATAACGTGAACAAGTGCAATTGTGAGCGCCACTTGTGCTGCGTCACCAGTAATTGACGTTGCAGCCAACAATGCGGTAATTGTCGTACCAATGTTTGCACCAAGTGTAAACGGGTAAATTTGACGAGTAGAGAAAACACCGCTACCAGCAAGTGGGATCATTAAACTTGTTGTGGTTGACGATGATTGTACCATCACAGTAACTACTGCACCTGATGTAATTCCCGCAACTGGGCCACGGCCAATTGCACGGTGTAACATGTCTTTAGCTGTACCAACAAGTGCTTTTTGCAGTAATTTACCGAGTGTTGTTACGGCGAATAGAATTAATAAAATACCTGTAATAACCATCGCAACGCCAACAAGCTTACCATCTAAAAAGCTCAGTGCATCTTTAACAAGTCCCACACCTGGTTTTACGATTGGTTTAATAAAGTTATAGCTCTTCAAAGATAAATCAGCATCACCGACAAATAAATAAGACAGGCTTGACGCTAATTTTTCAAGCATGCCGAACATGATTTCAAGCGGTAAGAAAATAGCAACTGCGAATAAGTTAAAGAAATCGTGTACAGTTGATGCAGCAAATGCGCGGCGAAATTCTTCTTTTGAACGTATATGGCCAATTGAAACCAAGGTATTTGTAATCGTTGTGCCGATATTTGCACCCATAATCATAGGTATTGCAATATTAATTGGTAAACCACCGGCAACTAAACCAACGATAACCGACGTGACAGTGGAAGATGACTGTACTAGCGCGGTGGCAAGGGCGCCTAACAATAATGCGATGAAGGGGTTGGTCGCAAATGCAAAAATTTCTTTTGCTCCTTCACTACCGCCTGATGCAAGCTTGAAACCGCCGCTGACTGTCCCTACAGCAACTAATACTAAATACACTAAAAACGCAATGGCTGCCCAGTTTAAAGTTTTGCTCGCCAATGAACGTTGATTTGGTTGATTCATAATATTTCTCAGTTAATTCACTTTTTTGCCATGTGACAGTTTAGTGACGTTTTTATTACGAAGCGGATTAAAACAGAGAAATATGAAAGAAATATTACAGTCTGTCATATTTGTTGGTTTCGGTGTAAATAAATGTACAAAATTGATGCCTAAATAGATGAGTCTGATAGGAGATGTAAATTGTTATTTTTATCATCTATTTCTTATTCGCGTTTACATTGTTCTGTGGTATCTTAGGCTCAAACAGGCATATTGCGTCAATAGTAAGAGAGGTAAGACCTTGATAAATGTACTTTTAGTTGATGACCATGAGTTGGTCAGAACGGGTATAAAACGCATATTAGATGATGTTCGAGGCTTTAAAGTGGTGGGTGAAGCCAACACAGGTGAAGAAGCAGTTCAATTTTGTCGACAAAATAACCCAGATATTGTTCTAATGGATATGAACATGCCGGGGATCGGTGGCCTTGAAGCAACCAAGAAAATTTGTCGCTATTGCCCAGACGTAAAGGTGATTGTGCTGACGGTTCACTGCGAAGACCCTTTCCCGTCTAAGGTCATGCAAATTGGCGCCCATGGATACTTAACTAAGAGTGCGGGCCCTAAAGAGGTTATTGACGCGATATTGAAAGTCAAATCTGGTCAACGATATATAGCACCAGAAATAGCGCAGCAAATTGCACTTGCACAGTTTAATGGGCGCTCAGAAGAAAATCCGTTTGATTCACTGTCAGAGCGTGAATTGCAAATTATGATGATGATCACGCGAGGCGAAAAAGTACAGGATATCGCTGATCAATTGAGTTTAAGTTCAAAAACCGTTAATAGTTATCGCTATCGTATGTTCGAAAAACTTGCTGTTAACGGCGATGTTGAGTTGACCCACCTCGCTATCAGACACAAATTATTAGATATTGATACAAATTAATGTCTGAATTCGATTCAGTCCCTTTCTTAAAAACTGTTTCAACAGAACCTGGTGTGTACCGCATGTATGATGCGCAGCATCAGGTTATTTATGTTGGTAAGGCAAAAAATCTTAAAAAGCGATTGTCGAGCTACTTTCGAAGTAATATTCCCGAGAGTAAAACTCGTGCTCTTGTTAAAAATATTGCGGATATTGAAGTTACTCTTACGAATACTGAAACAGAAGCGTTACTGTTAGAGAATAACTTAATTAAACAGTACATGCCGCGCTACAATATTCTGCTGCGTGACGATAAATCCTACCCTTATATTTTGCTCACCGACCATAAGCACCCGCGATTAGGGTTTCATCGTGGCGCACGCAAGGTCAAAGGCGAGTATTTTGGTCCGTATCCGAGCGCAGGCGCAGTGTCTGAAAGTTTAAGGTTAATGCAGAAAATCTTCACAGTAAGACAATGTGAAGACGCTTATTATCGAGCGCGAAGCCGGCCTTGTTTACAGTATCAATTAAAACGTTGCAGTGCACCGTGTGTTGGTAAAGTATCTGATCAAGATTATGACGCGGAAGTAGACCTAGTTCGCAAGTTTTTAACGGGGAAAAGCTCTGAAGTGATTGCTGAGCTTGTAAAAAAAATGGAGCAGGCGAGCGCTAAACTGGATTTTGAACACGCGGCTAAATTGCGAGACCAAATTTTAATGCTCAGACGTATGCAAGAGCAGCAATCTGTTTCGGGCAATTTTGCAGAACTTGATGTCGTTGGATTCGCAAATGATAAAGGCCTGCAAGCAATTCACATATTGATGATACGTGATCATAAAGTGCTTGGGTCAAAAACATTTTTTCCAAAAGTACCTAAAAATACGGATAGTGACGAAGTGTTGTCGTCATTTTGTGCTCAATACTATTTGGCAGTTGGTAAGACGGGCCGAATTGTTAAAGAAGTCGTCACCCCGTTCGACTTTGCTGAACAAGAAGAGCTCGCTGTTGCATTGAGCGAAATAGCAAATCAGAAAGTAGTTTTTAAACATGCCAAACGAGGTGAAAAAGCCGACTATTTAACGCTTGCAAATAAAAATGCGAAAAATGCGATAAATGTAAAAGCGGCCGCCAAAGATTCGATTGCACAGCGCTATCGTGAGTTGCGCGACGCGCTTAATATTGATGTGATTGAACGCATGGAGTGTTTTGATATTAGCCATACCATGGGTGAAAATACGGTTGCATCGTGCGTTGTGTTTGATAAAGATGGACCTAACAATAAAGAGTATCGACGTTTTAATGTGACCGGTATTACTGGCGGAGATGATTATGCCGCAATGGCATTTGCCCTTAATAAACGTTATGGCAAGATGAACGAAGATAGTTTGGTGCCTGATATTATCTTTATTGATGGTGGTAAAGGGCAACTCGCGCAAGCTGAACAGTTTTTCGCAAATTGGACCTTAACTAAAACGCCGTTATTAATTGGCGTTGCAAAAGGCACAAGCAGGAAACCTGGTTTAGAAACGTTGCTTATGAATGGTGGCGCACAAACAATTAATCTAGAGGCCTCCTCACCAGCACTTCATTTAATTCAGCATATTCGAGATGAATCGCATCGATTTGCTATTGCGGGGCATCGTAATAAGCGACAAAAGCAACGTACGGTATCTGTACTGGAAGAAATTTCGGGTGTTGGACCGAAAAAACGCCAAGCGGTACTAAAATATTTAGGTGGTATTCAAGGTGTAAAAAGCGCTACTATCAAAGAATTAAATCGCGTACCTGGCATTAGCTTAGATATCGCAGAACGAATTTATAATCATCTACATGATAAAGTAGATTGATTGAGACAAATCACATTTAATAAAAAGCTATATATTTATGTGGAACATTCCTAATACATTAACAACATTTCGACTTATATTAATCCCGGTATTTCTTATCGTTTTTTATCTACCTAGTCCCTTGGCTTATTTTTGGGCCGCGTTTGTATTCTGGTTGGCTTCGGTGACCGATATATTAGATGGCTACTTAGCTAGAAAGTTAGAGCAGTCTACGCCATTTGGAGCATTTTTGGATCCCGTTGCGGATAAAGTGATGGTATCCGTTGCCTTGATTGTGCTGACTCAACACTATCAAAGCCTTTATATGACGATTCCCACAATTATTATTATTGGTCGCGAAATTGTGATATCCGCACTGCGTGAGTGGATGGCTGAACTGGGCAAGCGTGCCAATGTGGCGGTGTCTCAGTTAGGAAAAGTAAAAGCCGCAGCGCAAATGCTGGCGATCATTGGGCTTATATGGCAATACAACAGTTGGATGATTACCCTGTCTTATATTCTGTTTTATATAGCGACATTGCTTACGTTTGTTTCTATGGTGCAATATTTACAAGCAGCATGGCGCGACTTGGCTAATAAATCAGCGTAAAAGAGTGTTTTTAAATCATTTTAGATAAAAAATAGGCAAACAGTTAAAAACAATAATTTTTATGTTGACGCTCATAATAATCTATGTAGAATGCGTCCGTGTTGAGAGGGCAGTATGCCTCACAAGATAAGAATCACTAAGTGATTTTAAACGCGAGTATAGCTCAGCTGGTAGAGCGCGACCTTGCCAAGGTCGAGGTCACGAGTTCGAACCTCGTTACTCGCTCCAAATCTTGATATAGGTTTGGCGGAATGGCAGAGTGGCCATGCAGCGGATTGCAAATCCGTCTACCTCGGTTCGACTCCGGGTTCCGCCTCCATTCTCAATACATCCACATGCGAAAGCAGCCCGATGCCCGGGTGGTGGAATTGGTAGACACAAGGGATTTAAAATCCCTCGTCAGTAATGACGTGCCGGTTCAAGTCCGGCCCCGGGCACCATTGATGTTAGAATCAATTTGATGCGAGTATAGCTCAGCTGGTAGAGCGCGACCTTGCCAAGGTCGAGGTCACGAGTTCGAACCTCGTTACTCGCTCCAAATTGGTTTTTGCTGCAACGTAGAAACCCGATGCCCGGGTGGTGGAATTGGTAGACACAAGGGATTTAAAATCCCTCGTCAGTAATGACGTGCCGGTTCAAGTCCGGCCCCGGGCACCACTTTTTTTGAGTCTTAGCTGCTCGACTTCGGTCAAAAGCTAATGTAAGCTTAATAAGCTTTGGCGAGCACCGTTTAGCTGCTCGATCGTTTGATGCGATATATTGCGTTAGAACGTAAAGATAAATTAGCTAAGCAACGTGACGCGAGTATAGCTCAGCTGGTAGAGCGCGACCTTGCCAAGGTCGAGGTCACGAGTTCGAACCTCGTTACTCGCTCCAAATCTTTTATAAGATTTGGCGGAATGGCAGAGTGGCCATGCAGCGGATTGCAAATCCGTCTACCTCGGTTCGACTCCGGGTTCCGCCTCCATTTTATAACTCCACATGCGAAAGCAGCCCGATGCCCGGGTGGTGGAATTGGTAGACACAAGGGATTTAAAATCCCTCGTCAGTAATGACGTGCCGGTTCAAGTCCGGCCCCGGGCACCATCTTTATTTAAAATTCTTAAATTCTCTTTAATCAATCAATTTAAACCTTTTCTATTGTTACTGTATTTTTATAGAGCTTCACCGAGCAATGCATTGCCTAAAAGCCTTTTGATTTTCGCTGAATGAGCGATTACTTAATAATATTGTTATAAAGAGCGAGTAAAAGTGTTTAGACCTCATGAATCGCTCTAAAATCTTTTATCAGTTGTGGCACAGTGACAGTTTAGTGGTAGATTGACTACTGAGCGTATTACACACGTCTTACTCGCTCCGGCTCAGAATTCCGCTTCGCTTGAAAATTGAATAAGCTTTTGTACATCAATTCTTGTGATAGCGGTATGTTGTCTTTAATGATTTAAAAGAGTGAACAACTGATTTGCTTGAAAAATTAAAGAGCGCGTAGTAAATAGTAGGGCGGGGGCGTGCAACCTCTTTATAGAGGTTGCAAGTTAAGTAGTGCAAATTTAGTAGAACTGTAAAACCTTAGTTCCAAACATCTTTATCTATTTGCTGATCAAGTTTAGTGTTTGCATGTCGATTAAATGTCGGTACAGAACCATTTTTCAATTGGGTTTGATAGTCTTTAGCAAGCCAAAAGACAACTTTCGATAAGAGCAACAATGCTACCACATTAACGATTGCCATCATTCCCATTGATATATCAGCAAGCGTCCATATTAAACCAAGCTCGCCTAGCGCACCAAAAAGAACCATGCCGAGTACACATACTCGAAATATAAGTAGACCTTTTGCTGTATTGTGTTCGAGAAACAGTAAATTTGTTTCTGCGTATGAGTAATTCGCAACGATTGACGTAAATGCGAAAAAGAAAATAGCGATTGCTATGAAAGCTGCGCCCCAGTCTCCAACTTGTGACACAAGTGCAGCTTGTGTTAATGCGATACCAGTAACGCCCGACCCAGGCTCCAGTTGACCTGACAGCAAAATTATCGATGCGGTTGCGGTGCAAATGACTATGGTATCAACGAAAACACCAAGCATTTGAACATAGCCTTGTGATGCGGGGTGAGGTGGGTAAGGTGTCGCACTTGCTGCTGCATTCGCTGCACTACCCATACCAGCTTCATTTGAAAAAAGGCCACGTTTTATACCTTGGATCATGGCTTGGGCTACGCCATAACCGATTGCGCCAGCACCTGCTTGTTCAATACCGAAGGCACTTTGTAATATTTGAATAAAAATTGATGGAATTTGTTCTATATTAAAAGCAACAACAACCAGAGCGATTGCTAAGTAGCAAATAGCCATGGCCGGAACCACCATTTCGGCGAAGCGAGCAATTGTTTTAATACCGCCAAATATGATAACCGCGCTACCAACAACGAGTGCAATGCCAACATATAATCGATCAAAGTTAAACGCTACTTCAAATGCTGCGACGATTGAGTTTGCCTGTACAGCATTAAAAACGAGTCCAAAGGCGATAATTAAACATAAAGAAAAGAGAATACCCATCCAACGTTTACCTAGCCCGCGTTCCATATAATAAGCGGGACCCCCGCGGAAGTTTCCTTGTTCGTCTTTTGTTTTATAAACTTGTGCAAGTGTGCTTTCGGCAAAACTTGTTGCCATTCCGATTAGTGCGATGCACCACATCCAAAAAATAGCACCTGCGCCACCTAAATATAGTGCGACGGCAACTCCTGCCATATTGCCAGTGCCAACTCGCGCCGCGAGTGATGTACAAAATGCTTGAAAACTGGATATTCCGTGATCACTTCCTTTTCGACTGTTTTTCATTACTGAAAACATATGGCTGAAATGACGAAATTGAATAAATTTGAGCGTAAATGTGAAATACAGCCCAACTCCGATAAGTAAATAAACGAGTACGTGACCCCAGAGTAGGTTGCTAAATGCAGTAAATAAATCAGACATAAATAATGGTTTGCTGTTTCTTTGCTATATAAAAGCGCGGAATCTAGCATAAATAGGGGCCTAAACGGAAATCGAAATGATGAGGGTGATAGAGAATTTATATATATTTCATCTAACGGTAATTTAAATGAAATTAAAATTTGCATTATCGAAAGATTGATCGATACTTAAATTCCTTTAAGAAATCGTTGCAGGCATCAAATACGGTGATAAAACATCCTATTTTGTAGCCTTAGTGTTAAATAATGGTAGTAACCGTTATTTTTCACAAAAAACTTTAAAAAAGGGGTTGCGCTTGGTTTTGTTTTCCCTATAATGCGCATCCACCGACACGGAGCACGGCGCTGAAAAGCAAAGGGCTACAGGCGGTAAGAGTCAGATAAAACTTAATTTTAAAAACTTTTAAAATTAAGTGTTG
>CANLRB010000031.1 GCA_947493455.1 uncultured Pseudoalteromonas sp.
TTTAAGCATCAAACGGTTCGCGAAGAAATGGGGCATACCACATCGAATAGGCGCTCTCGTGGTATGCATGCCCATTCCGTCTTGTTATTTGCACCAGAGCAGCAACATGTTGTAGGCCTTATTGAGCAAAAACGCTGGACACGAGATGTCAGTTTATATGGTCAGAACAATCGCCATGCCAGCCGAGCGTACGAAGATAAAGAAAGTTATAAATGGGAGCAAGCATCAGAAGCGACGGCAAGCCGTCTTGGCTCAGAAATGGACAAGGTGATCTCAGTATGTGACAGAGAAGCAGATATCATCGAATATTTAACTTATAAAACAACGCAACGGCAACGTTTTGTAGTACGTTCGATGCAGAGCCGCTGTATTGAACAAAGCGATAACAAGCTTTACCAGTATAGCGAGTCATTAAAATCAGCGGGTAAGCGTGTTGTTACGGTGAGACAAAAAGGTGGACGAAAAGCACGAGAGGCTTGTTGCCAAATACGTTACGCTAAAGTCGATATTAAAATGCCAGCGAATAAAAAAGGGGTATCTGTACCGCTTTATTACGTAGGTTGTCAGGAAGAAAATAATGATAAGGGTTTAAGTTGGCATCTTTTAACTTCTGAGCCAGTGACCAACAAAAGTGAGGCTGAAAAAGTACTGGCCTACTATGAAAAGCGTTGGCTGATTGAAGAATTCCACAAAGCTTGGAAAAGTGGCGGTACGCAAGTAGAAGATTTACGCATGCAAAGTAAAGACAACCTAGAAAAGATGATTGTTATCTTAGCCTTCATTGCTGCTCGCCTCCATCAACTTCGTTACCTTGGTCTTAACAAAAAGGAAGCAGAAAAACAAAGTTGTGAAATGGTTTTAAGCTCGTTAGCGTGGAAGTTGCTATGGACAAAGCAAGAAAAGTCAAAACCACCCAAAGCAGCACCAAGCTTATATTGGGCTTATATTAATCTCGGCAAGTTAGCGGGCTGGCATGATTCCAAACGTAATGGTCGTGTTGGCTGGGAGAGGTTATGGGAAGGATGGTTTAAATTACAAACCATCCTTGAAGGCTATGAATTAGCCCAATCTCTCGATCTAAAAATGTGATCAAGAGACAGCGCAATTGCGGGGCTTTTTACTTTCTGGAAGATAGATTTTTACTTTTTGGAGGATAAATGACGCTCGATACATTTTTAATCGCCCTGGCTTTGATGCTTATCTTCGAAGGACTCGGGCCAACGCTTGCGCCTAAACGTTGGCGACAATACATACAAGAAATGGCACAACTTACAGACGGACAATTACGCCAAATTGGTCTATTTTTAATTTTTATTGGTTGGCTTTTATTTATGTGGGTTAAAAGTTAGATCGCTGTTTTATATATCATTCTTACTTGTTCCTGAGATAGGATTTAAAATTAAGATGAAAAAAGCTGCAAAACAAGGTGATCTTTACCCCTATTTTTTGATAAAATCTGCGCCTAATTTTTTCTAAGTGAATTTGCAATGGGTAAAAACGTTGTTGTATTGGGCACCCAATGGGGTGACGAAGGTAAAGGTAAAGTTGTTGACTTATTAACGGATAAAGCGTCGTTAGTGGTGCGTTATCAAGGTGGTCACAATGCGGGTCATACACTAGTTATCAATGGTGAAAAAACGGTTCTTCACCTTATCCCATCTGGTGTTTTACGTGACAATGTTAAGTGTGTAATTGGTAACGGTGTGGTCCTTGCACCAGATGCACTTATGCGCGAAATCGGCATGCTTGAAGAGCGTGGCGTACCAGTTAAAGAACGCTTATTAATTTCTGAAGCGTGTCCACTTATTCTGCCTTACCATGTTGCACTTGATATGGCACGTGAAGAAGCTCGTGGTGCAAAAGCGATTGGTACAACAGGTCGTGGTATTGGTCCAGCGTATGAAGACAAAGTAGCGCGTCGTGGTCTTCGTGTTGGTGACTTATTTAACCCAGAGCAATTTGCTGAAAAACTAAAAGAAGTTGTTGAATACCATAACTTCACACTAGTTAACTACTACAAAGCTGACCCGGTTGACTATCAAACAGTTTACGATGAAGCGATGGCCGTAGCTGATATTCTTAAGGCGATGGTTGTTGATGTAACTGAGCTACTTGATCAAACGCGTAAAGCGGGCGAGCACATTTTATTTGAAGGTGCGCAAGGTACGTTACTTGATATTGACCACGGTACTTACCCGTATGTGACATCATCAAATACAACTGCCGGTGGTGTAGCGACAGGTGCTGGTTTCGGCCCATTAAACTTAGACTATGTATTAGGTATTGTGAAAGCGTACACGACACGTGTTGGTTCAGGCCCATTCCCAACAGAATTATATGATGGCCTTGATAAGCAAGACCCAGTTGGTAAGCACTTAGGTGATAAAGGCCATGAGTTTGGCGCAACGACAGGTCGTTTACGTCGTACTGGTTGGTTTGATGCTGTGGCAATGCGCCGCGCGGTACAAATTAACTCAATTTCTGGTTTCTGTTTAACTAAGCTTGACGTTTTAGACGGCTTAGAAACAATTAAAATCTGTACAGGTTACCAGTTAGAAGATGGCACGGTTACTAATGTAACGCCACTTGCTGCTGAAGGTTATGAGAAAGTAACGCCAGTATATGAAGAAATGCCAGGTTGGTCTGACAATACATTTGGTGTGACTGATTACGATGCACTGCCGCAAGCAGCACGTGACTACATCAAGCGTTTAGAAGAAATTACCGAAACACCAATTGATATTATTTCAACGGGTCCTGACCGCGTTGAAACTATGATTGTTCGCAATCCATTTGGCGAATAATCGATAATTTGAGAAAAGCTGCTAATCGCAGCTTTTTTTATGTCTAAACTCGATTGATTTTGGCATTTGTGGCATACCTTTTGTATGCTTACTAGGTGAATGTTTTTGCCAATTAAGAGAGTTGCTGTGAAGCCAAATTTCCAACCTTTTGCCCACGTTAAACGTCAATTAATTGCCGCTACAGCGGTGAGTTTTGCGTTGTGTATGCCTGTTAAGGCAGCCGAGCCATTGCAAGCCGTTCAGCTGTATACGCAAGAGCAACTGATCAAATTGATTGAAAACAATGAGCATTTAAGCCGTGTTACCCTCGATAACTGTCAATTGGTACAAGACATTGAAGCGCGCGCAACCCGTATGAGCATTCCCGCTTATCAATTTCTTTACGGCGATATGCTCGCTTATGCAGTGTGTGTAGAGCGTGATGTTGATTTAGGGCTCTACTATATGCGCTTAGCTGCGGATCAAGGATTGGCACCGGCGCTGGAGCAACTCGGCCGTTATTATCACCTTGGTCGTTTAGTGCAAAAAGATTTAGCTAAGGCTATCGTGTATTTGCGCGAAGCCGCCTCTCAAGGGAATTTAAAAGCACAAATTCGTCTTGTCGAAATGTTTAATCAAGGTCATGGTAGCCCGCGTGATTACGAAAGTGCCTATCGTTGGCTTAATAAAGCGATTATTTTTGACAAAAAACAACATGCGCGGGTGGCAGAGCAACTAGCGATGCTGGCAGAAAAAATGCCCGACAGTGTGGTGGCAAGAGCAAAGCGCTAACGCTTATAACGAATTAAATTAATCTGTCTCAAATGCGCGATATAGTTTAAAATAAACACATAGTTAATTTTATAAGCAAAGAATGTCAAACCAAGACCCATATTTGTCGCGCGAAAAAGAAAAATACGAAAACCCTGTCCCTAGCCGAGAGTTTATTCTGGCTCATATCGAAAAAATTCAAAAGCCGATCAACTTTATTGATTTATGCGATGCACTCAATGTTAGTGAGGAGTTGCGAGATATTGCGTTTAAGCGCCGTTTACGTGCTATGGAACGCGATGGGCAACTGTTGTTCAATAAATCAAAGTGCTACTGCATTCCAGATAAAGTCGGTCTGGTTAAAGGGAAAGTAGTTGGCCATCGCGATGGGTTTGGCTTTTTGGAGCTCGATGAAGGTGGTAAAGATTGGTTTATTCCTAAGCATCAAATGAATATGGTGCTTCATGGTGATCGCGTGTTAGCAAAGCCTGCGAGTTTTGGCCGCAATGGCAAGTGTGAAGCCCGTATCGTTCGCGTAATCGACGGTGAACGCGCGCCGATTATTGGTCGTTATTTTGTTGAGCACGGTATGGCTGTTGTGGTACCCGAAGACCCTCGTATTACACAAGATATTATTATTCTACCAGGCAACGAAAACGGTGCGCGCCATAATCAAATGGTGCAGGTTGATATTACGCAAAGACCTAATCGCCGCATGAATGCGATGGGCAAAGTAGTTGAAATATTAGGCGAGCATATGGCCCCAGGTATGGAAATAGAGGTTGCACTGCGCACTCATGATATTCCGTTTGAATGGCCACAAGATGTTGAACAACAAATCGCCGGGCTTGGTGAATCGGTGCTCGAGCACGATAAAGTTGATCGCGTAGATTTACGCCATTTGCCTTTAGTTACTATCGATGGTGAAGACGCCCGCGATTTTGATGATGCGGTGTATTGCGAGTCTAAAAAATCGGGCGGTTGGCGACTTTGGGTCGCGATTGCTGATGTTTCTCACTATGTTAAAAAAGGCAGTGCGCTTGATATTGAAGCAATAGAGCGCGGTAACTCAGTTTACTTCCCATCAGAAGTTATCCCTATGTTACCTAAGGTCTTATCAAATGGTTTGTGCTCATTAAATCCAAAAGTGGACCGTTTGTGTATGGTTGCCGAAATGACGGTATCGCAAGCAGGTAAGCTATCCGGTTACCGTTTTTATCAAGCGGTTATGAATTCTCATGCAAGGTTGACCTACACACAAGTCGGTGCCATGTTACAAGGTAATGAGTCAGCTCTAGGTGACAATGGCCATTTAGCGCCGCATATTCGCGATTTACATACTATGTACATGGCGTTAAAAACAGCACGATTACAACGCGGTGCAATTGAATTTGAGACCAAAGAACCTAAATTCATTTTTAATGCACATCGTAAAATTGAATCTATTGTTGCACTTAGCCGAAACGACGCGCATAAGTTAATTGAAGAATGCATGATTTTGGCCAATGTAGCGACGGCACGCTTTTTAGAAAAACATGAAGCGAGCGGCCTTTATCGTGTACACGATGAACCAGATCCCGAAAAGCTTACTAATTTTACGCACTTTTTAGGTGAACTTGGGATTGAAATAGCGCTGTCAAAAGAGCCGACACCGCAAGAGATCGCTCAGACGTTTGAGCGACTCGAAAAGCGCCCTGAAGTTGAGTTAATACAAACCATGCTATTGCGCTCAATGAAGCAGGCGGTTTATCAAGCCGATAATATTGGCCATTTTGGTCTTGCCCTGAAAGCATATGCGCATTTCACTTCACCGATACGTCGTTATCCAGATCTTGTCGTACATCGAGCAATTAAAGCGATTTTAAAATCTCAAGGTCAGGTAACCTCTGGCGACTACGCTTATGCGGATGACGAGGTCGACCAATTAGGCGAACAGTGTTCGATGACTGAACGCCGCGCCGACGATGCAACCCGTGAAGTGGCTGATTGGCTAAAATGTGAGTTTATGCAAGATCATGTTGGACAAAGTTTTTCAGGCGTGATCTCATCGGTCACTAATTTTGGCCTATTCGTTCGGCTCGACGAGCTTTACATTGACGGTATGGTGCACGTTACCTCGCTCGGCAATGACTACTATCATTTTGATGGCAAAAAACACTGTTTAGTTGGCGAAAATACGCATCGCGTATTCCGTATGGGTGACAAAATAGATGTTGTAGTGACGTCAGTGAGCTTAGATGACCGACGCATAAACCTTGCACTGGCCTCTTCGCAAGGTGAAGATCGCTATGCACGTCGTCGTAAAAAAGCAGCTGCACCGAGTGTACGAGAGCAATTAAAGGCTGGCGATATACCGGGCAAAGGTAAAAAGAAAGCCCCGAGTAAAAAACGCACCTCAACGAAAGTCGATAGCTCAAAACCGGCTAAAAAAAAGAAATCGAGTGCTAAAAAACGTCCAGGTAAGAACGCGCGCAAACGCGCAAAAACAAAAGGTTAAATTATAAATGAGTAATGAATTAATATTTGGCTTTCACTCAATTGAAGCAATTTTAAATAAAGAGCCTGAGCGTTTTATTGAAATTTATGCACTGAAAGGGCGCGAAGATAAGCGTCTAAATCCAATTATCAATTTAGCCCGCCAGTACGGTGTTTCTATTCAGTTTATGCAGCGTAAAGCGCTTGACGATAAGGCGAAAGGCGAACAGCACCAAGGTATTATTGCGCGCGTTAAAGAAGGGCGTAAGTATAACGAGAAAGACCTTGATCAGATTATTGCAGCGGCCGAGACGCCATTTTTGCTTATTTTAGACGGCGTGACAGATCCGCATAACCTTGGTGCGTGTTTGCGTAATGCTGATGCCGCAGGGGTTGATGCGATTATTGTGCCGAAAGATAAGTCAGCGCGACTCAATGGTACCGCGCGCAAAGTAGCCTGTGGTGCAGCAGAAGCTGTGCCCTTGGTGCAGGTTACTAATCTAGCCCGCACTCTACGTGATATTAAAGAGATGGGTGTATGGGTTGTCGGCACAGCAGGCGAAACCAATGTTGAGGTATTTGATGCGAAGCTCACTGGCCCAATGGCGATTGTAATGGGAGCTGAGGGCTCCGGCATGCGACGTTTGACCCGAGAACACTGCGATGAACTGGTAAAGATACCTATGTTAGGCACTGTATCAAGCTTGAATGTCTCAGTCGCAACCGGTATTTGCTTATTTGAAGTTTTACGCCAACGCCGCGCCTAAGCTTTTTTATAGATTGAACAAAAAAGAGGCGTTAGCCTCTTTTATAGTTTTAGTATGTAAATCATTGTAATTTTATGCTCTCAACCCCTTTAATTTCAACCGCCTCCGTTTATCTCCTTTATTAGACTTCTATTTACTTTATCGCTAGTGTGATAGTGTTACAGTTTAATTTTCAACGTTATTTTAGGGGACTACTTATCATGATGAAAAAAGCGTTAGCGCTGGCCGTGTTGGTCGCATTAACCGGTTGTGGTGGCGAACAAGCATCACAAACTGAAGTGGCAAAAAAAGAAGCACCAAAAGCTGAGATGGTTGCTGCACAAAAATTAACTTACCCAGAAACACATAAAGGCGATGTCGTTGATACGTATTTTGACACAAAAGTAGCTGATCCATATCGCTGGTTAGAAGATGATATGAGTGAGGAAACGGCGGCGTGGGTTAAAACGCAAAATAAAGTAACATTTGATTATTTATCACAAATTCCATATCGCGATAAGCTAAAAGAAAGCCTTACTAATTTAATGAACTACGAAAAAGTAGGTGCACCGTTTAAAGAAGGTAAGTACACGTATTTCTACAAAAATGACGGCTTACAAAACCAGTATGTGGTATATCGTCAAGTCGACGGTGGTGAACCTGAAGTTTTTCTTGATCCAAATACCTTTAGTGAAGATGGCACAACCTCACTTGCAGGCTTAAGCTTTTCAAAAGACGGTAGTTTAGCTGCATACCAAATTTCAGAAGGCGGCAGTGATTGGCGCAAAGTTATCATCATCGATGTTGAAACGAAAAAACAAATTGAAGATACATTGGTAGATGTTAAGTTTAGCGGTTTATCATGGTTTGGTAATGAAGGTTTTTACTATTCAAGCTACGACAAACCTGAAGGTTCGGAGCTATCGGCAAAAACTGATCAACATAAGCTTTATTACCATAAACTTGGCACAAAACAAGCTGACGATAAAGTTGTGTTCGGTGCAACCGATGCGCAAAAACATCGCTATGTTGGCGGTGGTGTGACTGAAGATGACCGTTACTTATTGGTGTCTGCTGCAGTGTCAACTTCAGGAAATAAGCTTTTTATTAAAGATTTAACTAAGCCAAACAGCCCACTTGTCACTGTGCTTGATAACACTAATTCAGATTCGACGGTTATTGATAGTGATGGCTCAAAGCTTTATATCGTGACTAACCTCAATGCGCCAAATAAACGTGTTGTCACTGTTGATGCGAGCAACCCAACACCTGATAACTGGGTTGATTTAATTCCAGAAACGAAAAACGTACTCAATGTGTCTACTGGTGGTGGCTACATTTTTGCTAAATACATGGTTGATGCAATTTCAAAAGTACAGCAATTCGATAAAAACGGTAAATTAGTTCGTGATATTGAACTGCCAGGAGTTGGTACTGCAGGCGGTTTTGCTGGTGATAAAGACGATGCTAAGTTGTATTACACATTTACGAATTATAAAACACCAGGAACCACTTTTTCATTCGATGTGGCTTCAGGTAATAGTGACGTTTACCGCAAATCAGCTGCAAACTTTGATGCTGACCAGTATGAATCAAAACAAGTATTTTATAAGTCGAAAGACGGTACTCAAGTTCCGATGATTTTAACTTATAAAAAAGGTATTGCGCTTGATGGTTCAAACCCAACTATTTTATACGGTTACGGTGGCTTTAATGTGAGCTTAACGCCGCGCTTTAGCCCAGCACGTGCTGCATGGTTAGAGCAAGGCGGTATCTATGCGGTTGCCAACCTTCGCGGTGGCGGTGAATATGGTAAAGAGTGGCATAAAGCCGGTACACAGTTACAAAAACAAAATGTATTTGACGACTTTATTGCCGCTGCTGAGTACTTAATTGCTGAAAAGTACACGTCAAGTGCAAAGCTTGCGGTTAATGGCGGTTCAAACGGTGGCTTGCTAGTTGGTGCAGTCATGACTCAACGTCCTGAGCTATTTAAAGTTGCCTTGCCTGCGGTAGGTGTTTTAGATATGCTTCGCTATCATACCTTTACAGCTGGTGCGGGCTGGGCATATGACTATGGTACGGCGGAGCAAAGCAAAGAAATGTTTGATTACTTGAAAGGTTACTCACCGGTACATAATGTAAAAGCGGGGGTTGAATATCCTGCAACTATGGTGACTACAGGTGATCATGATGACCGTGTGGTACCTGCTCACTCGTTTAAGTTTGCCGCAGAGTTGCAAGCAAAGCAGGGTGGCAGTAATCCAACGCTTATCCGCATCGAAACAAATGCAGGCCATGGTGCTGGTACGCCGACGAGCAAAATTATTGAACAATACGCTGACATTTATGGTTTTACACTTTATAACATGGGCGTTAAATCGCTGTAAGCCGTAAAGTTTATGAAATTGAAACCACCGCTTGCGGTGGTTTTTTGTTATAGGTAATAGTAATAAAAGGAATGGTATAGTTTAAAAGAGTCTTTTTGTATGCATTCTAATCTCGATAGAATTATTTATCGAATTGGTAATAATTATGATTGTTTGCGACTGATCATTGATTCAATCGGCTGCCTTACATACACTGCAAATTATCATTAAAAAACTCTGGAATCGCATGTTCGAATTACCCAAAATAAATTTAAAAGATAAAGTGAGCGAACAGGAGTGGCAACTTCGTGTGGATTTAGCCGCGTGTTATCGCTTAGCACATCATTATGGTTGGGACGATACAATTTACACGCATATTTCGGCTCGATTACCGAATAGTGATGAATATTTGGTAAATGCGTTTGGCCTCGCGTTTGACGAAATTACCGCGTCGAATTTGGTTAAAGTTAACTTACAAGGCCAAATCTTAGATGACTCGCCGTTTCAAATAAATCCAGCCGGTTTTACCATTCACAGCGCAATCCATGAAGTACGTGATGATGCTCACTGTGTAATTCATTTACATACAAATGAAACAATAGTTGTTTCGACCATGGAAGGCGGCTTACGCCCAATTTGTCAGCATGCGATGTTCCCGTTAAGCGCTATTGCGTATCATGATTACGAAGGATTAGCGGTTAATGCTGATGAAAAAATACGTTTACAATCAGATTTAGGCACCGCACATACTTTGTTATTGCCAAATCATGGGGCACTAACATTAGGACCGACAGTGGGCGAGGCATTTATGCGTTGGGCTGACTTACAACGCGCTTGTGAGGTACAGGTCATGGCGCTTGCCACCAATCAACCACTTATTCCAATCAAACAAGAAATTTTAGATACAGTTAAGTTACAGCAAAATAAAGTTCATACCGGCAGTACAGGCGGGCAAAAATCGTGGCCTGCAATGCTGCGCAAGGTGTACCGTATCGACCCAAGTTTTGCTGAGTAAATTATTAAATAGGAATTATGATGAAAGTTAATCGCGTCGAAGTGTTTGATATTCACTGCCCAGAAAGACCACAGTGGAACCCGATATTTGTACGTATTCATACTGATGAAGGCATTTCTGGTGTCGGTGAGGCGGGTCTTGCATACGATCTAGGTCACAGTGCTGCAGCAAGTATGATTAAAGAAATGGCAGAAGCTTTTTTGATTGGTCATGACCCATTTCAGACTGAAATGTTGTGGGCGCGAATGTTGCGTGAAAGTTTTTGGGGTCTTGGTGGCGGTCCAGTTGTTTATGCGGCTATGAGTGCAATTGACACTGCACTTTGGGATATTAAAGGTAAAGCATTAAAGCTGCCTGTGTATCAATTGCTAGGCGGTAAGGTTAATGACAAGCTTCGCACCTATGCGTCGCAACTCCAATTTGATTGGGATGATGAATTTAAGGCGCTTTCTCAGCCTCACGAGTATGCTGAAGCGGCACTTAAAGCCATCGCCGAAGGCTATGATGCTGTAAAGGTTGACCCAATAATGTATGACAAAGACGGCAACACCTATTACGAGCGCACAAAAATCATTTCTCGCGGCGAAATGAAGCTTTACCGTGCACGTATGGCTGCAATCCGTGAAGCCGTCGGTGATGAAGTAGATATTATTTTCGAATGCCACTCATTGCCGGGAGCAACGACGGCAATCCAACTCGGTGAGATAGCGGAAGAGTTTGACTGCATGTACTTTGAAGAGCCGGTCAACTACTTAAATCATTCATTACATGCAAAAGTAGCTGATAAAGTTGCGGTGCCGATTGCCGGTGGTGAGCGTCTATATAATCGCTGGCAAGTAAGACCTTACTTAGAAGACCAAAGTGTTGATGTATTACAGCCAGATATTGGCTTATGCGGTGGTTTTACAGAAACCAAAAAAGTATGCGACTACGCAGATATTTTTGATGTTCGCATTCAAGCGCATGTTTGTGGTGGCCCAGTTGCAACAGCTGCATCATTGCATTTAGAAACAGCGATACCTAACTTTTTAATTCATGAACACCATACGTATGCGATTAAAAAATGGAATCGCGAATTATGTTTGCAAGATCCGCAGCCTAAAAATGGATTCTTTGAAGTATCAGAAGAGCCGGGCATCGGCATTGAATTAAACGATGATATCGTGATGAAGTCGCCGCGCGTCGAGATTAAATAAAAGTGCGACGTGATTTGATAAAAAAAGCAGAAGTTAACCTTCTGCTTTTTTATTTTTACTGTTTCGTTTTTCTTTAGCGCGTGAGATTGGACTCCATATTGCCAATCATATCATTGAGAAAGTCGACGACCGTATAATCGGTTCCGCCATTTTTTTGGTATAAGTTAAGTGCGCGAGTAAAACTTTCTTTCGCTTTGAGGTGTTGCTCTGTTCGCATATAGGCGAAAGCCAAGTTTTGATGTGCGTAAGATGCGTTTGGGTTGTGCTCAACAAAATAGTTCAATGTTTCAAACGCTTGTTTGTTTCGGCCCATATTCAATTGTTGTGACGCAAATTCTGCGAGTACATTGTGTGGAATATTTACAGTAAAGCCATATTTTTTAGAGAGTCCTTCATAATAACTCGCGATGGTAGCCATATCACCGTATTTAGCAAGTTCCACACTCGGCGTATAGTTAAAGTCACTATAAAGGTATGACAGTCCTTGGTATATCGCAGGATAGACTGAAGACTCATGTGTATGTTCGTTTAAATGCTGATATTGCCATTGAAATGAATTGGGCGCATGGCTTTTAAAATTGGCAAGCAAACGCATCATGTGCGAATAATAACGTCCCGACTCGCTGGCCAAGGTAATAAATAGGTTTTTAGCTGATTTTAAATCACGAATGTTAGCAAAGTTATTATCAATTTCTTTTTCTCCCCACCATGGTGCAGGGCTAATCACTAAATAGTTGGTAAATAAATCGGGTTTAGATAACAAGGTGTGTAAGCTAAAAACGCCTGCATTGGAATGACCAATTAAGGTGCGGTTTGGCAAGGTTGAATAATGAGAGTCGATAAAATTAAACACTTCTTGTTCTAAAAAGTCTTGGAAGTTTTTGGTACCGCCAAAGCGCGGAAACTTTTGTTGCGTAAATTTCTGTTGGCGGCTTTTCGCTTCGCCGTCTATTGGGGGTAAGTAATCACGTACTCGAATACTGGTTGGCAGTGCAACAACTAATGATTCAGGGATTGCTTTTGTTGCGCTTAAACTACTCACAACGCCTATAGTTGGAATAAAATAGAACTCGCCATCTAATACGTAAATCACGGGATACTTTTTTTCAGCGTCATAATTTTTTGGTAGATAAATTAATAGATCGCGTTGTTCATTTAAAATTTGCGATTTTATTGTAACTTTTTGCCCGACCACGAGCTGTTCGCTGGCTACTTGCTGAGCTAAGCAGGTAAAGCTAAGTAATGCCAATAAGAGTAAACATAAACGGATCATAAGCTTCCTTCATTTTGTTTTTAGACTTGTGCTACGATAAGAATTTTCCGCTATAAACAGAATGCGCAGCACTGATTTTAGCCTGATTTCTCACTGATTTTTGCAGTATTTAAATGAATAAACAGCAATTTTGGTTAAGTGATTATTATATCGACTTATCACGCAATCAAATTACCTATCAGAACAACACGACTAACCTTCAGCCAAAAGCGATGGCTGTATTGAAGGTGTTAGTAGCTAAGCAAGGGCAGGTTGTCTCTTTTGAAAGTTTAATGGCCGAGGTGTGGCCAGATACAGTAGTTACAATTAATACATTACAGCGCTGCATTTCCCAATTGAGAAAGGTGTTTAATGACAGCCCAAAAGAGGTCATCCGCACCCATGCAAAAAGTGGGTATAGTCTAGAAATAAAGATTTCAGATAAAAACGTTTCGCGAGGAGTTGATGTAACTCGATATGTGGGAGTTTGTCTATCCGTTGTCGTTCTAGCGTGCTTTATTGCTTTTGGGTTGTTTAATTTAGATGAAGAAGCGCAACAGAGCTTTTCTCAAATTAGTGCAGTTACAAATACAGATGACAATGAATCTGATCCAAGTTATTCGCCAAATGGTCGTTATATTGCGTACCTAAAAAATATTAATGCCTGTGAAAGTGAAATTTGGCTTAAAGATACAACGACATTCGAGTCGCGCCAATTAACGCCAAAAGTTGGGGTCTATAGCAAGCCCAATTGGTCACCAAATGGTAAGCAACTCGTGTTTTCAAAGCGTAACTTATGTGTTCTCGAAAAACAGCAGCTACCGAAGGCATACTGTTGGTCAATTAAACGATTGCACTTGGACACGGTATTAGATTCGAAAACTCAGACAGAAATACTCTTAGATTGTGCACAAGACTACGTCAGGCAAGTGAGTTGGTTAAATGATAAAGAGATAGTTGTTTTGAAAGAAAGAGAAGGGGACATGGGGCTTTATCGGTTTACCGTTGGCGCAACGTATCCAGAGCTGTTATATACAAGTGGAGATAAAGAAGTTTATAGCTTTACTTATAATCAGTTTACTCAGCAGTTTTCATTGCTCGCGATTAGTCAAAATGAACAGCATTTTTTAATTCACTTGAATAAAACAGGAAGTGCTATTGCGAGTTATGCGTTACAACTACCTGAAGGTACGCACACTTACTCCGCATTTAGAATCCATTCACACCCAAAGGGTGACTATTTTATTACAAATACGAATCAAGGAATTTATAAAATAAGCGATAGCGGAGAATTTTCCCCTTTAGTCTTATCGCCTCGCTACCGGTTGTTGTCACCGAGCTTTCACCCAAATGGGCAATCAATTATTGCGACAGAGGTTAGTGCTGATACGGATATTGCTTATATCCCATTTGTTAAAATGACTACGGAAAAACAGCTTGAGGTATTTGAGTTCACACTTGTGCGCTCAAATGCAAGTGATGATATGGCACGTTTCCAACCACTCGGCGATTCAATGTTATGGAGCTCTAAACGTGATGGTTTTCGTCGCGTGTGGTTAAGCACTATTCAAAATAGACAGCAAAATAAACAGCAAAATAAGCAATATGACTCAAAGTCGCAGTTATTGGCAGCACAAGATGATGCTATGAATAGTAAATCATCAGTGTGGTCGCCAACGGGGCAACGTATTGCGCGCATAGCCAATAATAATATTGAACTTGTTTCGCTTAGCGGGCAAAAAAAAGTAATCGATATGCCATTTTTAGTGAGTGAATTATATCAGTGGACGTCGACAAATAAGCTACTTATAAAAGGTCGTCGAGACGGTCAAGAGATACTTTATAGCTTTGATATTAACTCTGAACAATATCATCCTTTACTTATAAAATCTGTAAGTTGGGCACATCTAATCGATGACAAGCATTTTGTTTATTTGAGCGACACGCTAACATTTTATTATGTGCAAAATGGCGAGGAGAAGCATATTCAGCAATTGGATGGGCAGCTAGAACGTCCTTATTTTGCATTATTTCGCGATCAAATCTACGGTATTAATAGTCGTCGTGAACTGTGGCGATACTCGTTAATAGCAAATCAACAGCAAACCCTTGCGCAACTTTCACAGCCAGCACGCTATGTTAGCGATGTAAATGAACGTGGGGTTCTGATCACAGTAATGAAAGAGTTTAATAAGGAGTTGGTACAGCTACATTAGATTGTTAGAGTAAAAACTTTAAAAATATTTAACCTTATGTTAACCTTTCTTTTTTAATATTTTTAGAAATCGGTACTAAGGACAGACAATGAACTTATTTATTAAAAAACTAATAGTAGTCGCGACATTTGGAACGTGTTCATTTTTTGCAAACGCTAAAATGAACTATGGCGATGTACAAATTACCCATTTAGAGCCAATTAAAGCAAATGCGTTATGGGTTCGAGAAAAGCAAGTTACACCTATGTATCCGTTCGAAATGGCTAAAAAAGGTATCGCGGGTTGTGGTATATATAAAGTGACTGTAAATCAAAATGGTGAAACGGAAAAAGTGCAACAAGTCACTTCATTGCCTGCACGTGGTTTGGCTAAACCGGCTAAAAAGCTAATCAAAAAATGGCAATGGAAAAACGTATCAGGTAAGCCTGCCGCGAATGAAGAAAAGTTAGTACGCTTAGACTTTTGTTTAGGGGGCAACACAGTTGAAGAAGCACAGGCACGCTGCGAGCAACAAGCTAAATTTGACTGTAAGGCATAATTTTAGTTTAAAGGTGCGCGAGAGTTGTGCACCTAGCTTGACTCTTTAAATCGAGCTGAAAGGTTTAACCTAAAAAACTTACTCGTTTTATCAGCCCATCTTCAACCTCATACGCCGCAATTACTTTAATACTGCGCTCAATTTTGTGCTCACCAATAGTTGATGATTCTGCAAGCTCATGATCAACGAGGTAATTTCCTTGTACCATTCGTTTTAGGGATGTTGCCTTTAAAAATACGAGGCTAGCAAATTTATCACCGTAGCGTGTTATTAATTCGCTTTTACCTCTGTATTGCAGTCCATTTGAAAAATGATAAATCTCAACATCGTCATGGTATGTTGCTGCAAACGCGTTTATATCGCGATTATTGTAGGCTTTGAGTTGTTTATCGATGAGTGCAATAGTTGCTTGTTCTTGTGTTGAGCTGCTCATAGTTATCGTGATTTAAAAAATAAAACACCAGTATAACAAGTTAGAAAATGAGAAGAGAAGAAATACTTAGCCCTAGAACTTGTATTAATAACGCTTATAACTCTTTTTTCATATAAATTCGAACTGCATTGTCATGACAAAGTTGCTTAAACTGTGATTCGGGTAGATCTAAATTGAGGTAGTTTTGCCAGATATCATGGTAACTTAATTGGATTAAGCACACCGGAAAATTACTGGCTAGGAGTACCCGTTTGGAACTAAAGCTCGCTATAAGGTGTTCGAGTATTTGGCGCAAAAAGGACTTGTTATCAGCTTGACCAATCATTTCAAATCCACTCATCTTTACGGCGATATTCGGTTCTTCGCCAAGTAAATTCAATCCTGTTTGCCAATTTTTTGATAGGCATTTGTTTGGCAATCCCGCGTGGTTCACTACAAACTGTAAATTTGGTAGTTTACGGGCGTATCTCTTTAATGTGGTGCAAGCGTCAATATTCTCAAGTTCGAATTGGGCTTCAAAAATTAGTTTGTGTTCATTCAATAGAGTTAAATTCTCTATGACATTTGGCGCACTGAGCCTAAGTGCATCTTTGCCTTCGGTGATGTCGCGAATACCAACAAATGATTGTTTTGAGTTTAGTGTGTTAATTTGAGATAGAAACTCGCCTGGACTGCAATCGATTGCGATAAAAGCAATCGCACTAAAGGGCAACTGATTTTGTGTTCGTAGGAATTCGAGCTCTTTTTCTGGCGCTAAATTATCAAATCCCGCTTCAACATGATTATAGCCAACGAGCTTAAATGGCGGACTCAGTTTTAAATCAGTCTCGTTAAATGAACGACGTAATTTTTCTATATTGGGCCAGTTAGGGCCATGTTCTGATTTCAACCAGTTATAATCACCGTTTTCATAATCGAAAAGATGTAAATGTGGGTCAAAGATCGAAATCATGGCGTATCCTTATTGGGCAGTGTAGCCGCCGTCAATGACTTGCAGGCTCCCAGTTATAAATTTGGACTGATCACTGACTAAAAAACCAACTAACGAAGCGACTTCCTCTGGTTGTCCTAAGCGGTTCAGCGGCTGTAAAGCGGCTTCTTCTTGGTGAATTTGTGCTTTATTTTCACCTGATTTTTCACAGTAAGCGTCAATTGCATTGTGATAAAGTGGTGTTTCTATGGTGCCTGGGCATACTGCATTTGCACGAATGTTAAACTGGGCATAATCAAGAGCGGTTGTTTTTGCCATTGATGCAAGGGCCGCTTTGGACATATTGTAGGCAAAAGAATTGCGTTTTCCAATGAGCGCTTGATCCGATGAAATGAGTACTATGCTACCACCATTTTCTTTCATAAATGGTAACGCGCTTTTAACTAGGGCATAGGCGCCTTTTACATTGAGTGCAAAAACATGATCCAGTTGTTGTTCGGAAGTTTGCTCAATATTGGCTGATAAGTGAATACCTGCATTTGAAACAAGTGCATCAATTTTACCATATTGTTTTGCGATATGTGTGACACAGCTTTGAACAGCATTTAAATTTGTCATATCGCAAGACATAAACTGACCGACATTAGAAGGTGTAATGTCTAAATTAAAAACCAAATAGCCTTGGTTGATCAGCTCGGATACGCATGCAGCTCCGATACCTTTACTGCCGCCAGTGACGATCGCTACTTTAGTCATTGGTTACTCGATATTGTTATTCTATGTTGTTACGCTAGATGCCAAAAAATGTTTGGCATCTTATTTATGGTTTAGAGATTAGTGGCCGCAGCCGCCTGCACCGTGTACATGGCCATGCGATATTTCTTCAGTTGTGGCTTCACGAACTGACACTATTTCAACGTTAAATGTGAGATCTTTACCAGCAAAAGGGTGATTTAAGTCACAATCAGCGTTAAATTTTCCAACCTTTAATAGGGTTACTTGGCGCTGACCTTGATCCGTATTTACTATTGCGGTCATACCTGCCTTCCACTTCTTCGCACCTTGTAAATGCTTAAGTGGAATTCGTTGCACAGCCTCTTCGTGGCGAGGGCCATAAGCTTGTTCTGCTAACAGGTCAACGTCAAACTTATCGCCTTGTGTTTTCCCTTCAATCGCTTGTTCTAGGCCTGGTAGCATACCGCCTTTGCCGTGTAAGTAAGCAAGTGGTTCTGAGCCAAAGCTGCTTTCGATTTCGGCGCCATTTTCACTGACACTATAATGAAATTCAACAACACTATTTTCACTAATGTTCATAAAACCAATCCAATTGTTTCAATAAAAACGATATTATACGCAGCAAAATGCCTTAAGAGTAATTGTTTCTGTTGTTATATCAACGCCTAGCTGCCAGGGCCACTGATTAAGTAATTTAGTCGCGTCAAAATAGGAATATTCTCAGTGGTTGGTAACGCGAGAGTCGGTTGGCGCTCAATCCATAATGTTAATGTTTTACCGGGTTTAAGCAGGGTGCGTTCAGAAATATTATTCCATTTTGCGAGTTGCTTAAAAGTCACGTCGTAGAGTTCACTGATAGACCAAAGGGTATCGCCTTTTCTCACTTGATATTGCACACGTGTATACTCTTTTTTGGGTTTTTGTGCTCGCTCCAAAAATGGGCTAATTGTATAGTCACGCGTCAGCTTTATCGTATCGATATCTTTTAGTTTAGGCACAATTAAACTATCGCCAAGACGGATTAAATCGCTTTTCAATTGATTGAGTAATTTTAAGTCTTCAATACTGATATTGTATAAATGACTTAGTTTATAGAGCGAATCGCCTTTACTTACTTTATGTACTCCTTGGTTATTGGCCAACTTAGTTAACAATAGGGTATGCCTTAGTTTGTTACTATGACTTTTCGGAAGCAACAGTTTGTAGGGCCCATTTTCCGGTGCTTTTTCAACAAGGTAGGCAGGATTAAGTTGATATAAAAAGCGTGTATCCAATTGGGTTAGCTGGCTTATCACGAGCATATCAAAAGGTTGACCAATATCAATGTGAACTGTTTTGGCGTCGTTTGCTAATTCGGGCCAGTGAAATGAATGAGGCTTGTTATTTAACAAGTCCGCGACAGCGAGTAACTTAGGTACATAAAACGCTGTTTCTTGAGGTAGCTTGAGTGACCAAAAATCGGTTTTTTTGCCGCGCAATTTATTTTGTCTGATAGCGCGTTTAACTTTACCCTCTCCACTATTGTATGCGGCAATAGCAAGTAACCAATCACCATCAAAATGTTTGTGTAAGTATGTTAAATAATCAAGTGCCGCATTTGTTGAGGTAATGACATCAAGTCGTCCATCGTATTCATCATTAATCGTCACATCATAGTGCTTTGCGATATGTGGCATCAGTTGCCATATTCCCGTAGCACCGTCAATTGAAATAGCGTCGATTTGAAAATCGCTTTCAACGAGTGGCAATAATGCTAATTCAATCGGTAGCTGACGTTTTTCGACCTCTTTGACAATATGATATAAGTAGGGCGCGGCTCGACGGTTAATGGTGTTCATATAATTAGGGTGTGCCAAGTACCACGCTTTTCGGTTTTTGATCGTGGTTTTATTGGGTACCTTAAGCGAAAGCTTACTGCGAATATCCAGCCATAAATTGGTATAGGATGGTTTCGCCGTCACGACGTCTTTTTTTTCGTCCACATTGGACGATTTAACATGATTGCTTGTCGCAATGAGAGGCTCGCTTTTTGTTACGGTTAATAGCGGCGCCGAATTTGTTTTTAATTGTGCCGTAGACGAGCTCTGCTCATCATGTTTGGCAGTGTGCTGACACGCGGTTATTGGCAATATTATGACTAGTAAAAAAACTCTCATAGTACGCTTTTAAAAGTTGCAGTTGCACTAAGTGTAGCTCTTTTTTACTAATTGACTAATTTTTATAATGTCTTATAAATTAATATGTTAATAACTTTGTTTTGGCTTTTTATTTATTTTTCAGAAGCTTGATATAAGTTTTTTAATGCTGCATTAACAAACATTTTTGCTGCGCGAGTTTCAAGTTCAGAGGGCGATTTTGGCAGTACTTTACTATGATCAAATTGATTTTGAGCACGTTCTAATGACCAGTCATTGGCAATTGTTTGGCGACTATAATTCAGTAATGAACTGACAAAAAACAGGCTGATGTCGAGCTCTGCAAGCGTAAATTTATCTCCGTGACCTGGGATTATTGTATCTACCTCGAGTGTTTTTAAGCTATTTAAAAAAACCTCAAGTTCAGGGATATTTGCTTCGCCCAAATACGGCATTTGATCGACAACATCACCGCCGAGTAAGACCTTGTCTTTCGCTAAATAGATGAGTAAATCAGTGCCACTGTGCACTTTGGTTGGTAAAATTTGTAGTTCAACTTCGCCTAATTGCAACACCGTGTTTTTATCTATGGTCACTGCTGGTGGGTCAAGGGTGAGTGTTTGCCATCGTGCAAGTCGTTTTTTCGCTGTCTTTATTCGTTTTTGCCACTCTTGCTGTTGTTTTTCTTGCAGCTTTGGCAGCCTTTTTTCACTTAGTTCAATGCTTTGATTAAATTTTGCCAGTTTATTGGCAAGCGCTTGTTGTTGCTTTGAGAAATTTTCGGCAATCGCTAGGTGAGTGACAAGTTGTGCCTTTGGGAACTGTGCTTGCAACATCGCCATCCCTAATAAATGATCGTCATGGCCGTGGCTTGCTATTAAGTAGCAGACCGGTGCTTGATACGTCGCTTTGATAGAATCTGCGAATTGCTCTGCCTTTTCAAAATCGCCACTTGCATCAAAGATAGCTAAACACGTTGAACTTTTAATTACGACCTGGTTAGAGTCAAAAAATTTGAGCTTAGGATCTTGTTGGTAAAAGTCAATATGCTGTGAAATTGAGATAGGTTGTTGGTTCGCAATTAGTTGCGTGCAACAGAATAATAAGCAAGAGAGTAGCACATTTTTCATTTTTGACCTTTAACTTAATAATTCCATAAGAGAGTATGGTGAATGCGTGATAAGTAACGGCAAGCAAATAAAAGTGAGTGCCATTACAATGTAAAAAGTAAGTTGGAGATAGTTTACTTTTTTCAAATTTAAAAATGAATTTCCGGCAATAATACCGCCAATAACAAACAAGCAGCCCCACAATTGAATTGTGATCATGTTGTGAGATGGCTCTAACCCTAAGGCTCTAGCGAAGGTGGCCACATCAAGGATCAATAATAACAGAAGTGCAAAGCTGATTAGATGGAGTTTTATGCCAAAAATGCGACTTGTCGTCATAGTGACCGGCTACAAAAACAATTAGGTGGTGATAGTTTTATCGCAATTGACTATTGATTGCTAGCGTAAAGTTGCAAAAGGCATAATTTTTAATCTAAATTTTTTAGTAATTTAGTGTTGATAAGTGACAACTTTTGTTCGGTGACATCGCAGCTTTGCTGCAGTTCAAGCAGCTCGTGACTTAGATTGAGCGCCGCCATGAGCAGTGCTTTTTCACTATTGCGAATACCACTTTTATTTTTCATTTTCTCAAACAAGATATTTAAATGTGCAGCGGCTTTTTCGAGTGCATGCTCTTGACCACTTGGGCAAACAATATGATGTTGCTTACCCATAATGGTTATTTTAATACCTTGTTCAGACTTATTTTGCATATTGAATTAAGCTTGTTGTAGTTTGCCGAGCAAGGTTTCAAGTGTATTTGCTGCATCTTGTTGCTGCTCTTCAATTTCTAGCGCTTCTAGCTGCAGTGTTTCGTTTTCGTCTTGCAGCTTCTGGTTGGCACTGGTGAGTGACTCGACTTGCTGCTTATAATCGTGGTTTTGAGCAATTAATTGATCGATTAATTGTTCTAGTTGGGAAAGTTTGTCATTGTTCATAAAGGCGCCCTAAAAATACCGAGTAAGGAATAATTATTTTATCGAATATTATCTCTAATACCAATTCAGTTTGAGTTGATAGTATGTAATAAGTTCGTAATTTTTTTGTGTTAATTGGTGTTTTGTATAAATAATAAACACAGTGGGCGGGGTTATGATTGCGAAAGCCATAAAGTTATGTTTCACTAGCGCCCTTATTTCTGATCCAGGTCGACATTATGCTTAGTTATCGTCATTCATTTCATGCGGGAAATCCTGCCGATGTTATTAAACATTTAGTATTGGCTGAAACACTGAGCTATTTAACGCAAAAAGATAAACCTCTGGAATATATTGATACGCATTCAGGGGTCGGTATGTACGCACTTGATACGGCTGAATCTCAAAAAACTCAAGAATATTTGTTGGGCATCGATAAGCTTTGGCAATACTCTGGCGATAATACGGCTTTAGCTAACTATGTATCCTTGGTAAAAGGATTTAATAAAAAAGAGTTGGCTTTTTATCCGGGCTCCCCGATGGTTGCTGATGCATTGCTACGCAAGCAAGATAAGCGCTGGATGTTCGAGTTGCATCCGCAAGATTTTAATTTCTTATCGAAGAATATTGAAGCTTTGAGCCATAGTCGAAAACAATCGCGAGTGCGAAAGGAAGACGGCTTTAAAGGATTAATCGGCTTAGTACCAGTGCAAGCCAAGCGAGCATGTGTGCTGATTGATCCGCCGTATGAAATTAAATCGGATTACGAGAAAGTTGTTAAAACAGTGGTCAAGGCTCATAAGCGTTTTGCAACTGGTACGTATATGATTTGGTACCCTGTAGTCGATCGAACTCGCATTGATAAAATGGAACAAGACTTAATTGATGCAGGTATTAAGCGAATTCAATTATTTGAGCTTGCAACTTCTGCTGACAGCGACGAGCGAGGCATGACCGCATCGGGTATGATCGTTATTAATCCACCTTGGTTATTAAAAGACGCTATGTCTTCGGTTTTGCCTGAACTGGTTTCACTACTGAGCGACGCGAGCGGATTTTATCGTTGTGAAGAGCTTGTAGGTGAGTAGCCTTGAGAATAACCAATAAGTTGGCGCCTATCGCCAACTTATATTATTTATGAAACTTAAAAATAAATCGCGTTAAACACGCCAATTTTATTCCCTGCCACATTATATAACTTTAATGTATCACCGACGATTTTATAACTATGTGTAGATTTAAGCACATCGTGCATTTTATGTTCGCGTTCGCCTGTAATTGCGTTACAGGCCATCATGGTCGAAGCGAGTTTATCGAACGAAAGTGAATTTTTGCTGGCACTATACCCACCGTGAAAATTATTGCATCCAGCAAAGCCACGTAATTAATTACCCGCTTTCATTTGAATAAATAGTTCACGGTCGCCGCTATTTAGTTCGATGACTTGGCCATTGAGCTGTATCGCTTTCCAATATGTATTTAAAAACTGTGCGTTAGGTACTTTATGTTCAGTATTCGCTCGGCGCTCGACTTTGCTTAACTTAATTTGTATTGGTGTTTGAGTCGCGAATGGATCATGACGCATTGTACTGGTATATAGCAGTTCTCCATCTTTACGAATATTTGCGCGCACGCTGTATTGGCGTGATGGTTTGATTTTCGTCTTATCAACCGAAAGCGAAACACTGTAAGGCGGAGCTGTTTCTAGAACAAAGGTACGGCTTGCAACTATTTCAGATTTGGTATCTGTTTTTGATACATCTTCTAAAATAACTTTTAGCTCGGCGCTAGGCGGCAGTTGCGATCGGTCAAGATAAAACACCTTAATATCAATTGTGTTTGTGACAGCTGTTTGCACTTTTTTTGGCGCTTTAAATGTGGCTTGTTGAGAGTCAAGTTGGTTGTCTTGTTTCGTTTCTGCAGTTGCAGCTTGCTGACACGCAGCTAAGCTCAATGCCATAAATAAAGTCGCTATTGTATTCATACTTGGTAAATTGAATTTAGTCATGTCAAATACCTCGAAAAATTGATAGTGATGATTATGTTATTCAATGTAACCTTAATTTTTGCTGAACAGTAAATTGAGCTTTTGCTATAACGACTCTTAACGAATAATTCCCCGCCATCTACGTGACTTACATTATTCTTTATCCATTCCTTATTGAGTTTCAACCCGTCAAATTTGAGTTTCGTCCCAGCATGCTTGTTAAGTGCTATTTTTTTAGCTTTTCTAGATATACCAATTTCATTTAAAAGGGTGAAATATGAAACAGTTAATTAATTATTTGATGGCTATTTTGGCGAGTGCTATGTTATTGCCTCCTGTGTATGCTGATGCTCAGTGGCCTCAGGTTCACCGTTATGTCTCAATTGCTGGTTGGTCTGTGAATTCATATATTGTGGAAGGCCAAAATCAAGTTGTGATTATTGATGGTCAATTACTGAATCAAGATGCTAAGAAGCTATCTGCACTTATTAATTCGATTGGTAAACCGGTTGCTGCGGGGATCATCACACACCCGCATTCAGATCATTTCGCGGGTTTTTCAAAGTTGCAAAATCAGCTCGGTGAATTTCCAATTTATGCCTCTAAGGCAACTCAAAGTCATATGCCCGTTTTTCACAAACAATTTTTAAATGGCTTTGGCAAATCGATGGCGTCAGATATTACAACATCGCTTGCACCAACTCAGATTGTTAAAACTGGGCAAACGTTGATTTTTGATAACATTAAATTTCACTTTGATGACTTAGGGCCGGGTGAAGCTGAAAACAACTTGATTATTTATTTGCCAGAAAAGCAGTGGTTATTTACAGGTGATATCACTATGAACCATGGTTATTACTATGTTGGTGAAGGGCGTTCATTTGACGTGTTGCGCCAATACGACTATTTAAAGGCAAATTACGCTAACACTAATATGGTGTTTTCAGGGCATGGTGAAATAGGCCGCTTTGATATCATTGATACGCATATTGAACAGGTTTCTCAAATGCGAAAATTGACGTTAGCTGCCATTAAACAACAGGGGTTGTCCAAACCTTTGACAAAAAAAGCGAAGCAAATACTTATAAATGATTTAATGACTCAATATCCAGGGTTAATGGATTACGGCCTAAGTGCGAAACAGATTTTAAGTTGGAATATTTACGCATTAGAAAAAGAGCTTCGTAATGACTTATTAAGAGATTTAGCGGTAAAACAAGATAATTAACCTGTTTGCTCCCCAGCGAACGTTGGCAGGCTCGCCTGCCATTTTTGCGTTTTGGTATTAGCTGAGTGCTTTCATTAAGCTTTGCTTATAACTGTCACTGACGCTTAACTGTGTACCATCTCTAAGTATTACAAAATGGTGTCCATCGCCATCGGTTGTGAGTTGGTCAAGTTGTTCAATGCAAATAATATATTTACGGTGAATACGTATAAATTGAGTCGGCAATTGCTGTGCTATTTGATTTAAACTAATGCGATGTAATGCGTGTGTATCAAATAAATGCAATGAAACATAGTTACCAGCGCTTTCTATCCAGTGAATATCTGCACTATTCACAACTTGAATTTTACCGATTGATTTAACTAAAAACTTGGTGTTTTCGTCCGATAGTGGGGTATCGGATGCGAGTTGTTTTTCAACGCGTTCAATCATAAAGCGAAAACGGTTGTCGTCATAAGGCTTTAATAAGTAGTCAAACGCACAGTGCGCAAATGCATCAACCGCGTAGTTATCATATGCGGTGATAAAAATAATAAGAGGGACAACTTTACAAGCTTGTAATTGTTTACTCAGCTCAAGACCGTTTAAGTGTGGCATATTAATATCAAGTAGTACGACGTCTGGACAATATTCATTAATTTGTTTTAAGGCGTCTAAGCCATTATCCGCACTACTTACCAGTTGCCAGTTAGTTAATTCTTTAATTGAATATTTGAGCGACGCGAGAGCCAGAGGCTCGTCGTCAGCTATAAGTACATTAATCATGAGCATCGCGCTTTATTGTGATGTGACAAGCATAGTGACTTTCGGATTGTTCGCACGTAAAGCTAACGCCTTGTTTAAAAGCGATTGCTAAACGTTGCTTGAGATTTTTTATGGCACTGCCACAGCCAGTGTGAGATGTCGCATTTGCTTTTGGTGCCACTGAATTGGTGACTGATAAGGTTGTACTGTCTTTACCATGTGAGACTTTGATTATGATTTCAACATGCGAAGCCCCCTGATCTAAGGTGTGAACAATGGCATTTTCGACAAGAGGTTGCAATGTAAATGGTGGACCCAATAAATGAGTGCTGGGGTCGAATTCAATAGCGTATGTCAGTTTGTTACCATAACGCAGACTTTGCAGCGATAAGTAAGACTTTATAAAACGTATTTCGTCGCTCAGTGGAATTAATTTGCAATTACTGGCGTCGACCGCACTTCGCAATAATTCACTCAATTGAGTAAGTGATGAAATCGCTTTTTGCTTCTCATCAATGCGTATAAGTGCCGTCACACTATTTAGTGCATTAAACAGAAAATGGGGTTCGAGTTGTCCTTGTAACGCCTTTAATTTGACTGTTTGATACTCTTTTTCAATTTTCTGTCGCTGTATCTTTTGCCAATAGGCCTGTGTAGCGCTCAAACTTATGATAAGCAAAAATAGACTAAACAAAACATAAAAAGCGGGGTAATAAGCAAACAGCGATTCGAAGTTATCAATTTCACGCGTTTTTGCAAACATGTATAAATCATAAATTAAATAAAGAAACAGCCATACGGCGCTTACTCGAAAATAAATTTTTATTGGTAATTTAAATTGATGCTTATGCAATAAAAAAGAGATAGCCCAGCTGTATAAGAGCCATGGCGAGTAACTGAGTGTAAGTAGTGATACTCGTTCAATAAGGTGGTAGTCGTTTCCTTTTTTAATTGCATCATAATAACCGGTAAACACACTAATAATCACAAAAAATAGGCAGGCAAATGCGCTCAAATAGAGGTATCGTTTTTGTGTGGAAAAGAATTCTTTTACTGTCATAGCTTGAGTGTAAAAGAGACAATAATGTTATGCCAGTAGTTTCAACCCACCAAATAAGCTATTGAACACTTTCTTACTTCTGCTTTGAGGGAACGTCTTGGCCTTTTATCTATTGATTTATATCGTTATTTTATTTGTCAGGCAAACGTCATCTAAAAATCAGACAGACCTCATGTATTTTAAACTCTGATTGTTATTGTGTTGTCACTCTATTGACGATTTCAAAGGACTAATTATGAAGTATCGTAATCTACTGGGCACTGTATTAGTCAGTTTCTGTGCGATGACAAATGCAGCTAATGAATTGCATGAATTCCCGATATTAAAAGGGCCATTAATGGGGCAAAAACCACCGGGCATGACAGCTGAAGTATTTGCGCCTGGCATTATTTCAAAAGAGGGATGGGAACTTGAAGGGGTTTTCGCTCCGGGGATGAAAGAGTTTTATTTTACAACGCGCGGGAAAGATGGCAAAAGTCGCGTTGTGATCGGTTTTCGACAAATAAATAATGAATGGGTTAAGTTTTTCGAAATTCCGCGCACCGGCGAAGTCACTTTTTCACCTGATGGCAATGTAATGTATAAGGCAAAAGGCTACAAAGAGCGGGTGGGGGACAATTGGTCAGAGACTAAAAGCTTAGGCCCGATGTTTGATAAAAAAGAATACGGCATTATGCGTTTATCGGCATCTGCGAACGGTACTTATGTGTTTGATGATTATAAAAGCAATGATGAAATTCGTATCTCATATTTGATAGATGGCAAACGCCAAGCGCCAAAAAAGCTAGGTAAAGTGGTTAATACTGGAAAATGGACCGCGCATCCATATATTGCACCTGACGAAAGTTATCTGATTTGGGATAGTGAGCGAGAAGGGGGCTTTGGCGGTTCTGATTTATATATTAGTTTTAAGCAACAAGATGGCGAGTGGGGGTCTGCAATTAATATGGGGCCAGAAGTGAATTCAGATAAATGGGACGCCTATGCGTCGGTTACACCTGATGGAAAGTATATTTTGTTTAATCGTGGCATTGATGACGACGGTAACAATATTGATGTTTATTGGGTGGATGCCAAAATCATTGAAAAGTTAAGAACACAATAGAAGTGTATTAATAAAAGCGGCTTGTTTGTTAAAGCCGCTTTTAATTTTTATTTATGCTTAGAGTTTTTGCGTTTGTCGTGGTTGAACTACCATAGATGCAGTTTCGGTGATCTTATCAATAACAACCTCTGGCGCGTCGCCCGGGATATTGTGGGTCGCACCTTTAACAACAATATGCTCGGAGTTTGCCGATAACTCAGCAATGCTTTTTTGCATTTCTTCCCAGTCATCGACGACCACAGAAAAACGAGGGTTATTTGCATAGGCCTCTTTATCATGGCTTAACACCAGCATTTTTAATTGACCAAAGTCATAGTTAAATTCTTCGAGTGGTGTGTAAAACCCTTTTTCATTGCGGTAAGTAGACAGCACATAGGCGTAACTTAGACTCGAGTAGTATTGGTCTAGTCGTTGAGCAATCGGAGAATCATAATGCTTAAATATATTTTTGATATCCGAAATGCCAATAATTGGGTCGACGTAGTGCCAATACTTTACAAAGTCGGGTATAGGGTCGAGCTTACCGCGCATAACTGCATGCTGATTTTCATGGGCTGAGTCTAAGAGGATTAGTGCAGCGAGATTGAGCTTTGCTCTTGCTATTGTTCTTCTGGCAATAATACCGCCATACGATGCCGCAACCAATATAACTGGGTTATCACCTGCAACGTGTTGAATTAGCGCCTCTTGTAACTTAGCTTTGTCGTCGGTCGTAAAGGTGCGTGGCACATCGTCACTGCCGCCATGACCTAATCGGTCGTAATAGCAAGCAGTTATGTTTGATGGGAGTTTGTCAACTATGGCTGACCAGGTTTGCTCTGAATCAGACCCAAAACCGGTTTCAAAAAAAACATAAGGAGCGCCTTCTCCTTTACATAAATACCTAACTTCTTTTTGATGATAACTAAAATAATCGCCTGGTAATGTCACTGTTTGGTGTTGAAATAACGCGATTACTCGCAATAAAGCGTAACACATTAGGATCACGGCGAGTGTTAATGTGAGTTTGTTAGAAAAAATACGCGGTTTAGAAAGGGTCATGCTAATCCATTATTTTGTATAAGAATATTGGTTTTTAACACGCTGTTTAAATTACTGTCAATAAGTGTGCATGGTGGGTTTTTGTAACTAATTTTGTATTGTATACATTATTTTAAAGGTTAATTGCGACGCCACATAAGCTTGAGTTGCAATGTTATGTGCACAAGTTTTTTGCTTTTTAATAAACATCTTTTGTTCATATATGTGTTCACATAGTACGGTAGATTTTCCCTTATCTATATTTTTTGGGGAGTTCTATTCATTGCTTAGTTCTTTTTTGCAAAAAGCGACAAAATCGGCGGATGAACGCATATTCATTGAGTATTCTTGCCATATTCATCTTGTATTCCTAGCGTCAAGGGCAAAGAATACTGACAAGAACTTTCAAAAAGGGCAAAGCTTATGAACCTAGGTGAGTATTTAAAAAACTGCCGTGAAACTTATAAAAGAACACAACCTGATGTTGCGAAGGAAGCGGAAATTGAACAGTCGTATTTATCTAAATTGGAATCCGGTAAATCTATTCCGTCAAACGAAGTCTTTAATAAATTGGTCACTGTGTATGAAATAGATTTAGAAGATTTAGTCGCTAAGTTATCAGATCAGGAAATAAAAAAGTTAGACGAAATAAAGGCGATAAATAAGGTGGTGTCGCAGCGAAAAAAAGGACGTTTAGACACGGCAAAAAATATCTCAATCGCAGGCTTAGTGATGTTGACTATTGGAGTGGGGTTGTTGTGTTTTTCTATTTTGCCTGATCGTTCTCAATCACAATACAGTTATCGTTCTGAAGGAGTTCTTAAAAAGGATGAAGAACTTAGAGCCTTTGAATTGGTTTATCGCGATCTTCAACAGCTTAATGATGATGAACGCTTATTGACTAAACGCGGTGAGTTATTGAGCCGGTTGGAGCAACAAGATGTCTTATCGGAAAGTTTTAAAGGGGAGGGGTATGTTGTTAATACACCCGAAGGACGACGCTTTTTCAAATTAATCGGTAAGCACGAGTCAAAAAGAGATTATTGGAACCGCTGGTTTATTGTGCCGTCTTTTATGTTTTTAGTGGCCGGTGCTGGGTGTTTCTTCCTATCTCGCCGGTGGTCGAAAAGTAATTAATAAAGGAAAAAAAATGATGAATAAAACAAAATTACGTTGCATTTATTTCTTGCAACTCGTTATTTTTATCGCATGCATATCGTTTAATAGTTATGCGAAAGAGGAAACATCTGAGTTTATTGCCAGTACGGACGAAATAGTAAAAAAATATCTGAAAAATGATTGGTTTTCTGGAAACATTATTCTTAAAAAAGACGATCAAGTTTTATATAAAAAAAGCGTTGGCTTAGCGGATATTCCAGCAAAGATTAAAAATAGCTCTGAAACGAAAATTAGAATTGGTTCAATTAACAAACACTATACAGCTGTATTAATACTTCAAAAGGTGCAGTCGGGCGAACTTTCTTTAGATGACACTTTGTCTCAATTTGCTCTTGGCTTTCCTGAGAATATCGCCAATAAAATTACGGTGCGACACTTACTTCAGCACAAGTCGGGGTTCGCAGACCTGTTTAATGATGAATATATTAACACATACCGTTCTTTAACTGATATAAATGCCAAGTTACCGCTATTGATGCAGGCGCCTTTGATATCAGCACCAGGAGCTGAATACAACTATTCAAATTATGGCTATATTGTACTCGGTGCAATTTTAGAAAAGCTTGAGCAAAAACCATTTAAGCAAATTATTGAAAATAATATTTTTAATCGCATTGGTGCTCACAATACCCATTATGCACTAACTGATAATGTTCAAGGGAAAGCAAGAAGTTATCGCTATAATAGTAAAAATGGTCAAAAGGTCGATAAAACGGATATTTTAGAGAATGTAACACCCGATGGCGGAATGTATGCAACATCTGAAGACGTCGCGTTATTTTTCTCTCGCTTATTTTTTAGTGATACTTTGCTCAATGATAAAACCAAGGCGGTTTTGGGCAATGGGTATCGCGAATCATCGCGAACATGGAACGACATTCTTGCCAGTGATAAAGCATTGATGAGTTCTTATGGTGGCGCCCCAGGCGTAAGTGCAGCAGCAGAAATTTTAATGAAAGATCAACTTGTTGTGGTTGTACTTGCTAATACAGATGGATTGGTCGCAGAGAAAATTTCGCAAGAAATTATCGCAGCTTATCGAAAAAGCGTTACTAAAGGTTAAGCAATTCAAACGAGTTCAATGGGATATTCCGGCTTTTCATGGACTAAAAGCCTGAATATCCCGTCAGGAAGACTTAAACCAAAGAACCTATCCCATTGTTGCAAATTCTTCAGAACCGGTTGGGTGAGAG
>CANLRB010000032.1 GCA_947493455.1 uncultured Pseudoalteromonas sp.
GGCAGTTCACCTATAGCGAAAGAAAAACAGTATTGGAAAACTTATAACGAGGTGACCAAAAATAGTTGACCACTACACAGCGATTGATCAGGTTTTAAAACAGGATAGAGTACCAGTCTACGAACCAGACGGTCGGAGGTTCACTCTTTCAAAAAAACGGTCCCGCGTCCGCCACTTTCTTCCTTGTGAGGTAGAAAGTGAGAATAAACCGACTTAGGTCGGTTTTTTTATGCCTGAAATTCGGTGCTAAGTTTGTTATAAGCGGGTTTCAGCGATTGATCAGGTTTTAAAACAGGATAGAGTACCAGTCTACGAACCAGACGGTCGGAGGTTCACTCTTTCAAAAAACCGGTCTCGCGTCCGCCACTTTCGTCCTTGTGAGGTAGAAAGTGAGAATAAACCGACTTATGTCGGTTTTTTTATGCCTGAAATTCGGTGCTAAGTTTGTTATAAGCGGGTTTCAGCGATTGATCAGGTTTTAAAACAGGATAGAGTACCAGTCTACGAACCAGACGGTCGGAGGTTCACTCTTTCAAAAAACCGGTCCCGCGTCCGCCACTTTCGTCCTTGTGAGGTAGAAAGTGAGAATAAACCGACTTAGGTCGGTTTTTTTATGCCTGAAATTCGGTGCTAAGTTTGTTATAAGCGGGTTTCAGCGATTGATCAGGTTTTAAAACAGGATAGAGTACCAGTCTACGAACCAGACGGTCGGAGGTTCACTCTTTCAAAAAAACGGTCCCGCGTCCGCCACTTTCTTCCTTGTGAGGTAGAAAGTGAGAATAAACCGACTTAGGTCGGTTTTTTTATGCCTGAAATTTGGTGTTTTAGCTTCTGGGGCCAGAGTTAAAATAGGGGTTATTTCATTTTCTTAGATACTACTTAATATATTTAGTGTCGAGTGGTTTAAACGTTGTGATCACGCAAGCGTATTTACCATGTTCTATACTCATGTGTGGTCATAAATTATACCAACAGCCAGTGTATTTTTTTCAATGATGATCGCTATTCTTATACTGAATATTGGTAATACCAATTTCATGATCTTTCGCTGAAGTTAGCTGTAGATTTGTTTTTTTATAACCGATTTAAATTTAATGTTACTAAAATGTATATTAATTAAGGCTTTACTAGCTTTTGAGTCTTTATTCTAATTCAACTTGATGAAAGTTATGGTTTTTACGTACAGGCGATAAATTAAGTTGGTTATATGAAATTAACTTAAAATTGGTTTTACCAATTGACAATGTTTTTTTGTGGGGTCATTATAAAAAGCATACTTCAGTGTTTTAATGCATTTTTTGCGTTATGAAATCACAATTAGGGGACTGTAATGGAAGTATCTAGCTTATTACTTGAAGCTGCTAACTTAATGCTCACAGGCATGGTGGTGGTCTTTGTTTTCCTATCAATTTTGATAATTACAATCAAAACGATGTCAAAGTTGCTTGTTAATTTTCAGGATGCACAGCCTGTACCTGCAAAACCGACTTTGAAAACAAATTCTGTACCATCTTCACATGTCGCTGCTATTGCGGCTGCTGTTAAGCAATATCGAAGCAAATAATCACAAGGGTCAACACAATGTCACAACTGAAACTCACTGAACTTGTATTACGAGATGCACACCAATCACTTTTAGCAACGCGTCTTCGATTAGAAGATATGCTACCAATTGCTGAAAAGCTTGATAAAGTTGGCTATTGGTCAATGGAGTCTTGGGGTGGTGCGACATTTGATGCATGTATTCGTTATTTAGGAGAGGATCCTTGGGAGCGCATTCGCGCACTTAAAGCTGCGATGCCTAATACAAAACAACAAATGCTTCTTCGCGGTCAAAACTTACTTGGCTATCGCCATTATGCCGATGATGTTGTTGAAAAGTTTGTCGAGCGAGCGCATAAGAATGGTGTTGATGTTTTTCGTATTTTCGATGCAATGAATGACGTACGAAATTTAGAAACAGCAATTAAATCTGCGGTTAAAGTCGGTGCTCATGCGCAAGGTACAATTTCATATACAGTCAGCCCTGTCCACAATTTACAAATGTGGCTCGACCAAGCTAAACAACTTGAAGACTTAGGTGTTCACTCTATTTGTATCAAAGATATGGCGGGCCTTTTAAACCCTTATGATGCAGATAAATTAATTCGAGGGTTGAAAGAAACGGTATCTGTGCCAATCGCGATGCAATGTCATGCAACTACAGGTTTAAGTACTGCAACTTATCAAAAGGCGATTGATGCTGGAATCGACATGTTAGATACCGCTATTTCGAGCATGAGTATGACATATGGCCATAGCGCAACTGAAACAATAGTTTCTATTGTCGAGAATACTGAGCGTTCTACTGGTCTTGATATGAACTTACTCGAAGAGATTGCAGCCTACTTTAGAGAAGTACGTAAAAAGTACGCGCAGTTCGAAGGCAGTTTAAAAGGCGTTGATGGCCGAATTCTTTTAGCACAAGTACCAGGTGGCATGTTGACCAATATGGAAAACCAGTTAAAAGAGCAAGGAGCTGCTGATAAACTAGACGACGTATTACTTGAAATCCCTAAAGTTAGAAAAGATCTTGGGTACTTACCATTAGTAACACCAACGTCTCAAATTGTTGGTACACAAGCGGTTCTTAACGTATTAACGGGTGAGCGTTATAAATCAATTACTAAAGAAACATCAGGCGTACTTAAAGGCGAATACGGTTCAACACCTGCTGAAGTAAACAAAGAGTTGCAAGAGCGTGTACTTGATGGCGGTGAAGCAATTACATGTCGTCCTGCAGACCAAATTGAATCGGAACTTAGCAAGTTAGAACAAGAGCTTGGCGAAATCGCAGTAAAAGATAAGTTGTCGCTATCGAACGAAAAAATTGACGATGTTCTAACCTATGCGTTGTTCCCACAAATTGGTTTGAAGTTCCTTAAAAACCGAAACAACCCTGATGCCTTTGAGCCTGCTCCAAGTCTTGACACTGCACCACTAGAGCAAGCGCCAGCGCCAAAACCTGATGGCAAAACTGAGCATTACAGTATTAGTGTTGACGGTAAAGTGTATGCGGTGAGTGTTGCACCAAGTGGTGAATTAACTAATATTCAACCAGCACCATCGAGTGCAAGTCAGCACACTGACGTTTTACCGCAATCGGCCTCCGTTGAAGGTGCAGAAACGCTTAATTCACCACTTTCGGGCAATATTTTTAAAGTGAATGTTAAGCCTGGTCAACAAGTGTCGCAAGGTGATGTTGTAATCATTATGGAAGCGATGAAAATGGAAACTGAAGTCCGTGCAGCCAAAGATGGTACGGTTACGCAGTTGCATGTGTCAGAGGGTGACTCTGTCTCGACTGGCGAACCGTTGTTGTCATTAGGGTAAGGAAGCGGAGCTGTAATGGATAGTCTACTTACTTTGTGGCAAGCCACTGGTATTGCCAATTTAGATGGCCCCCAACTTATCATGATGTTGGTAGGGGCGGGGCTTTTGTATCTTGCAATTGCCCGTAATTTTGAACCGCTTCTTTTAGTGCCCATTGGCTTCGGAGCTATTTTAACTAATATTCCGTTAGCAGGTTTATCAGATCCTGGCGGTTTACTCTACTACGTATATAAAATAGGGATTGATTCAGGGGTCTTCCCACTTCTCATATTTATGGGAGTTGGGGCGTTAACGGATTTCAGTGCGTTAATAGCTAACCCTAAAATGTTGCTGTTGGGTGCCGCTGCGCAGTTTGGTATTTTCGCTACCTTGTTTGGTGCTATTTTCTTAAACTTTGTACCAGGCTTCGAGTTTACACTACAAGACGCCTCAGCAATTGCGATTATAGGTGGTGCAGATGGACCAACCGCTATTTTCTTAGCCTCAAAGTTGGCTCCCGACTTGTTAGGTGCCATAGCTGTTGCTGCATATTCTTATATGGCGTTAGTGCCAATTATTCAACCGCCAATTATGAAGTTGTTCACATCAGAAGAAGAGCGCAATATTGCAATGCCGCAATTACGTCAAGTCAGTAAAGCAGAGAAAATAGTTTTTCCTTTACTAGTACTTATCCTGATAGCGATGTTCTTGCCGGCGGCTGCACCTTTGGTTGGTATGTTCTGTTTAGGTAACTTAATGCGAGAATCTGGCGTTGTTGATCGTTTGAGTAAAACCGCTCAAAATGAATTGATTAACATCACAACTATTTTCTTAGGACTTGCGGTTGGCTCTAAATTGGCAGCAGACCAATTTTTAACAGTTGAAACGTTAGGTATTTTGGCGCTTGGCGCGGTTGCTTTTGGTATTGGCACGGCATCTGGTGTGTTAATGGCCAAAACTATGAATAAGTTTAGTAAAACGCCAATAAACCCACTTGTTGGTGCAGCGGGAGTTTCTGCAGTACCTATGGCAGCGCGAGTTGTTAACAAAGTCGGTTTAGAAGCGAATCCGCATAATTTCTTATTAATGCATGCAATGGGACCAAACGTCGCTGGTGTGTTAGGAAGTGCAGTTGCTGCTGGTATTCTTTTGGCAATGGTTGGCTAGTTTTAATTAACATAGTTGAGCTCAACCAGCTCATTTAGCGGTGCTTTGCACCGCTTTTTTTATTTTTGAGCATATATAATCAACGTCTTGTGATAGATTAGTAAAATAAATTCAAAACATACTGAAATTGAGTCATGAATGTATTTTTATTATTAATTGGGTTGTTCGTTGCATTGGTTGTTATTATTCCTCTTATTGAGAAATCAGGCGCTCGAGTAAGTAACGAAACCACCAATAAAGTTGCTCGCCTTATTTGGCCTTTAGTGATGGCATCATTAGTGATTTCGTTGATTTATCAATTAACTCGCTAGGAAACCCTTTATCACCCTTTGAATAATCACAAACACCATCAGGAAATATATTACGTAATTCTTGAATATGTGGCGTCATATCGAGAGGTGCGTATACGCCGTTTTTAATCGCATCCTCGATCGGCATCAAGTTACACTCAAAAATACTTCCTGACCATGGACCGCCCGCTTGAATTCGAGAGTTTGTGTATATTGGGTATGTAGTTGTGCAATCTCCGTTAGAACGTTGATTCCAAGCCCCATTCCACACCTGTTTACCAAATGCGATCACTTGTCCGGATCCGTCAAAGCAACGGTCACTTGCGTTTTCGGGCTCTTGGTTATTGAGTAACCAATGGTCAATTGCTGAAAAAGCTTCCTTTAATGGTGTATAGTCTTTATGCGATATCCAAATTTTGTGGTTATCACTTGTGCCCATTTTGTTTTCAATTCGCAATCGTGTCGCAAATGCGGTTGAAATATGGTGCATATCGAGTTCTTCTTCAAGATAATGATGAATATCAATTGTGGGTATATCATTGTATCCCAAGAAGACTTGGCCGTAACGGTATGCTTGTTGAACTGCGTGTATCGATGCTGAAGCACGCTTTGCAGGGCCGCTATCCGGTGTTGTAATATTGTGCCGGCTCCATTGTGTTAACCAGATTGGGATTTTTACAAACGGAAAATAAAGAAGCTGCTCTTGTTGCATTGACTCTGCTGGCTTCCAACTGCCAATTCGGTAGTTTAAGTCTAAAAATTCATCAATCGTGATTAAGTTTTGCTTTAACCCATTTAGGCCGTATTGTACACCACGGTTTCCCCATAATGAGTTGGCATAGCCTTTCTGTCCCTCACCAAATACAGGTGCTAAATCCTGCCAGTAGCTCCAATGGGTTTTACGCTTTACGTCTGGGCTAAAAATTGGCTTTAAAAACCCTTGGGCTGGATTATTGATTAATGCGCTTAGACCAAAATATCCGTGAATACATTCACTATAGTTTTTAGGGATATAGGGTTTTTTACCCGACAATAATTGATTCACAGGGTAATAAAACCACGATTTATGTTCAATGTTGGCATTATTTAAACCTTCTAGTGAGCGTTTTTTATCTGCCAAATCCCAGTTTTCGAGGTTGCTCTTAAAAGCATAATAGCTGTTAAACAAATCACAATCGAGAGCGTAAATGGTTTGGCTTACCATATCCGGATATGAATACAATGGCAGGGCTGCATCAATCAACCCCGGACTATTTTGCGCTATGAGATATTGCGCAAGGCCGCCCCCTGAGCCACCAATTCCCACTGTATAAATTGGCTCACCATATAAGGATATAAATTGCCTTTTCACACGCCACGCTGTGTCTTCAGCGAGCAACATATTGTATGTGTAGCTGGTTTTATTTGCACTTGAGCTGATGACCGCATAGCCTTCGCGGAGCTGCTCGCTGCGGCGGCTCAGTAACTTTTTAGGGTTAATTTTTCCTTGTCGAAAACCAATACCAACACCACCTGCGAATTGATATATAAGACGCTCATTCCATAATTTTTTGCTACTGCGGTAGTGTACTTCTTGAGAGGTTATTGGCATCACCAATGTATAGATATGTCGGTTGATAGTGCCTTGTTCTACTCGTAGTAGCAGATCATCAGATTTTAAAAGTGACAGTTGATCAACAAACGTTTCTTTTATTTCGTTGTCTTTAGTAACGACAAAAAGTCGCAGTTGCGTTTTAACAGAGCAATCTTTACTAAAACCAATTACTTTTCTGGTTAGCTTTCCCATATCGTCAGTTTTAAACACAGGAGTGCCTAATAGTTCCTGATTATCAACTTCCGGTTGGCCAAGTCCAGAAGAAGAGGTCGAACATGCAAATGGGTAGCGATTACCGCCGGCATAGACACTATTAACTGGGCCTATTTCGCCCATTGGTATTGGGTAGCTATATGGGTCGTCGGGTCTCGCTGCATAACGAATATGATCGTCAACTTTGAGTGTGTATGAGTCTGTATGCGGCGCAATAGTTAGCACTTGCCGATACTGATACGGCGTGTTGCTGCATGTCGCAAGTGTAAGAAGAATTGTGGTAAAACAAATACGAGAAAATAGTTTTTTCATATCGCCCTCCATAATTAAATTATAGAGGGCGATTTAGAAGCAGTAGAATTATTTTTAAAAATTAGTAATGAATATCACTTATGTATTTGTTATTTCATCGCTAATTGTAGCTTTCTGTGTTGCTCTAGCTGTGCAAGCAACACTTCAGCATTTGGTTTGAATTTTGCTAATTCTGATTTAGGCAATGACTTTGACTTTGGCAGCTTTACTGTTTTTGGATTGCGGTGTACGCCGTTTACCAAAAATTCGTAATGCAGGTGAGCTCCCGTCACTCTACCTGTCGCGCCAACGGTGCCAATTAACTGACCTTGTTTTACCTTTTGACCGCGCTTAACTTTGCGCTTATGCAGGTGAAGATATTTAGTGACGTATTTATTGCCGTGCTGAATAAATACGTAGTTGCCATTATATTTACTGTAGCCCGACTTAATTACTTTACCGTTGCCAGATGCAACAACTGGTGTACCGGTGCGCGCCGCATAGTCGATTCCACGATGGGCCTTAACACGCCCTGTAACAGGGTGCTTACGACGTGGATTGAAGTTAGAACTAATATATTTAAAGTTAACCGGTGCACGTAAGAAGGCTTTACGCATACTGCGTCCTTCTGAAGTATAAAAATTGCCATCGGTATGGCGAACAGCATCATAGCGCTGTCCTTGATTGATAAACTCAGCAGCTAAAATTTGCCCAGTACCAATATATTCGCCTTCAACATAGTGCGTTTCATAGATAAGCGTAAACTGATCACCTTTTCGCAGATCATTTGCAAAATCAATATCCCAGCCAAAAATATCGGCAAAGTTGATAATCTGTTTTTCGTTTAAACCCGATGAAATGCCTGCGTTCCAAAAGCTTGATTCAATTTGTCCGGTTGCTTGTTCTGTGCGGCGTTCAATTTGTTTTGTTGTAAGTGTCGACGTATATGCGTCATCTTCTTTTGAGATGATAAGTGTTTCAATTTGACTTAACGGGTATTTAAGTTGGACCAGTTGTTTTTCATCATTTTGAGCGAAGTAAAGAATATCACCAGGATGAATTTTTGTGAGCTTTTTAGTTTGCTTATTTGTATTGATGATTTTATGTAGCGTGGTCGCAGAAAAGCCCGCACGCTTAAATATTTTTGCTAAATTGTCACCTTTTTTAACTTTAAACTGTTTAAAGTTAAGTTGTGGCGCCTGCTCTTCAGTTTGTTGTTGATTTGTATTAACTAGTTTTTGTGATTTTTCGAGTTCAATGGCGAGTTCGTATCGCTTACCAATTTCAAGCGCATCAACATTACTGTCTTTCGAAGCCGTTGCTTTTTCAGTTGGAATTATTAGCAATGCTAATAATGTAAAAGCAAAACCTAAAATAAGCAGCTTATGCTTTTTAGGCAATTTATCTACCTTAGGTACCATATTACGTCTTTAGCTCATCGTTTACAAAACATCATCAATTTTGCAGCATATACCGATATTTCTAAATGTGCCAGCATTTTGTTCGTTTAAACTCATTTAAAAGTACGGTAGAATCGGGCGATTAACTATAAATTGCATACAAGTTTTATTTAAAGTGATATGCGGTCACTTTAATAGTGGAGAAAAGCATGGCGGATTTGCAAGCGGCACTGGCTGAAATTAAGCGTGGCGCAGATGAGATTTTAATTGAAGATGAATTAGTTGAAAAACTAAAGTCGGGTAAAAAACTAAAAATAAAAGCTGGATTTGATCCAACGGCACCGGACCTTCATTTAGGGCATACAGTACTGATTAACAAGATGAAAACGTTTCAAGACTTAGGTCACGAAGTTATTTTCTTGATTGGTGACTTTACGGGCATGATCGGCGACCCAACTGGCAAGAATGTGACTCGTAAGCCGCTTACTAAAGACGATGTGTTAGCAAACGCTGAAACATATAAAGAGCAAGTTTTCAAAATACTCGACCCAGAAAAAACGACTGTTGCGTTCAATTCACAATGGATGGAACAAGTTGGTGCTGCAGGTATGATTAAACTGGCTGCACGCCAAACTGTTGCGCGAATGCTAGAACGCGATGACTTTAAAAAGCGTTATGCAAATGGCCAATCTATTGCGATTCATGAGTTTTTATACCCTCTAGTGCAAGGGTGGGATTCTGTTGCGCTCGAGGCTGACGTAGAATTAGGTGGTACCGATCAACGTTTTAATTTATTGATGGGCCGCGAGCTTCAAAAAGAAGAAGGCCAAAAGCCGCAAACAGTACTGATGATGCCATTACTAGAAGGCACTGATGGTGTTCAAAAAATGTCGAAGTCACTTGGCAACTATATTGGTATCACTGATTCACCAACTGAAATGTTTGGTAAAGTGATGTCTATTTCTGACGATTTAATGTGGCGTTATTACGAACTACTTAGTGCGTTGAGCCTTGAGGAAATCGAAGCGTTAAAAGAAAAAGTGGCAGCGGGTACAAACCCAAGAGATATCAAAATAGAGTTTGCAAAAGAAATGATTGCACGTTTTCATAGTGAAGATGACGCGCAAGCTGCCCACCAGGATTTTATTAAACGATTCCAGAAAAACGCGTTACCGGATGATATTCCAGAAGTGGCAGTGTCAATTGATGGTGACGTGACTATTGCAGCATTATTAAAAGAAGCCGGGCTTGTCGCGAGTACCTCAGAAGCTATGCGAATGATTAAGCAAGGTGCGGTTAAAATAAATGGCAAGGAAAAAGTAACTGACAGCAAGTTACTTATCGCATCTGGCAGCACAGAAATCTATCAAGTAGGTAAGCGCAAGTTTGCGAAAATTACGTTAAACTAATTAATTGCTTACCCTACAAATAAAGCCAGTGGTATTACACACTGGCTTTTTTTGTTAGTTCACAAAGTTGTTCAATGCCAATTAGTGCGCGGTTTGTATAGCGATGGAGGTAGTCAGGATTAATGCTATAAATGCGATTGTTTTTTACTGCTGAGATCAAATCAATACCTTGCCAAATCGCTTTTTGTGTTACCACATTTTTTTGGTCACTGATAATAATAATGTCGGGGTTTTTAAGTAACACCTGCTCTTTATTGACGGTCGGGTAGGGCATCTTAATATTTGAAAATACATTGTCTAATGCACAAATTGACATTGCCTGATGGATTAAACTGGAATCATTAGTAGTCATCAGCGGACTATGCCAAAGCTGAAAAAAGGCACGTTGATTTGGCCGCTTGGAATATTTCACTCTCAGAGCCGCGAGATTTTTATCGAATTGGAATACATACTGTTTTGCGGCCTCTACCTGCTGCGTAAGCGCGCCAACTTCGGTAATTTCCCGCTTAATATCCTCTAGAGTAACTGGATTTGATATATAAACTTCGATACCTAATTTTTTTAGTTTTTCAATTTGACCGAGCTTTGAATTGGGCTGCCAAATGAGCACAATGTCGGGTTTTAAAGCAATCAATCTAGGCAAGTTTATACCATTTACGTCGGCGACACGCGGCAAGCCTTTAGCTTCCTCGGGGTAGTCGCTATAGGCACTGACCGCAATTAGGTTATCGCCCAAATTTAACGAATAGGCCCATTCGGTAAGGTGAGGGGCCAAACTTGCAATACGAGGTGATGTATCGACTGCGTAAGTTAAGTTTGAAAAGAAAATTGCGATGACTAAACTAAGATGTCGCAACATATAAAAACTCCAGTAGTATTAAAATGCTAGCCCACAATAGTAACGTTTTATTTAGCATTTTATCAGTAGACTTAAGGTGAGATATTTTGGGGACGTCAAATTGACTAATGCGTGTTTTGGCAAAGCGCTTATTGTGATAATAACTCGGTCCACCTATTTGACACTGTTGTTTAGCACTTACGACTGACAACAGGTAACCGCTATTTTGATTGTAGAAGTTAGCATTGTATAAATGAATTAAGCGAAGACTCAACACGCACTTCCCCAAACTCATAGTTAAAGAGAATAAGCGAAGAGGTAAGTACTCGATTATATATAGAATCACAGCGGTGGACTTGATAAATAAACTATCAACATTACAGTATGCGCTCCAACTATAATGTGTCGCTAATACTAGACGATAACAAAAAGCAATTTCAATACCTAAAAAGTAAAACAAAAACAGTGGTATAAAAAACTCCCGAACACAACGCAATGATTTTGTTTCAATTGTGGCCTTAATGATCCCAGTTTCCGATAGTTTATCGACGTTGCGGCGAAGTAAGGGACGAATAATTTCTTTGACTGCAGAATTTTGACCCTTCGCAAGTAAAAACGGGACCCGATTTAACGCTGACTTTGCAAGTGGGTTGCTGATACACAAAAATAATAAAACGGCTTCGAGTATCTCTGGATAATACGCAAAACTTAACAGACCAAACACTAAGGTAAGCGATATGCTGAGGCATAAAAAAACAATAGCCGTGCTTGCTAGATATTGATAAATAGCGCTATTGGTTGGCTGATATAGGCGTTTAGCTATGTTGTGTTGAATTATATAGTAAAGAAAAAATGGGTTAATGTGCTGTGGGATTGTTAAGAAATAACTAAGTGTTGCAGTGATTATAATAATCACTGCGCTTGGCTCAGTTAGGACTAGGCCATAATCCACTAAAGTTCGGTACCTTGCAAATTATCAAGGAACGATAGTACCATTTCTGAAGAGTTCTCTGATGCTTTAACCAAGTATGATTCAAATGACTCAGGAGACTCTTTTCCTGCAATATCTGACAGTGAACGGATCACTACAAACGGCACGTTTAACTGGTGACATGTTTGTGCAATAGATGCACCTTCCATTTCAACGGCCAGCATATTTGGAAACTGTTGACGGGTTTTTTCAATGCGAACAGGATCACACATAAAAGAATCACCTGTACATATTTGGCCAACCATGGTTTTAATTTCTGCTGATAACGAGGCGATTGCTTTTTCTGCTGCGCTGACTAACGTTTCATTAGCAATAAATGCTGCTGGCATGTTTGGTACTTGACCTATTTCGTAGCCAAATGCCGTAACATCGACGTCGTGATGGCGCACTTCATTTGAGATAACAACGTCGCCAACGTTTAGTGATTGTTCAAAACCGCCCGCGGAACCTGTATTTACAATGCAGTCAGGTTGAAATAGTTCAATCAATAAGGTAGTTGCTATCGTTGATGCAACTTTACCTATGCCTGATTGAACTAAAACAACTTCTTGGTTGCGCAATGAACCTGAGTAAAAAGTAAACCCAGCCTTTTCAGTCGTAACTCTATCTGTTATCGCTGCTTTTAAGATCGCGACTTCCGGCTCCATTGCGCCGATAATTCCTATTTTCATTACATTACCTAATACATAATATTCATCGTACTAGTATACATTAATCCGTGTTTTTATAACTAGCTTATCGCAACCCTATATTATATTTGAGCCAGTGCTGTTGATTGTCCTTTAACTTGCGATGGCGATAAAGCAAGGGAGTCTCGTTTAGGTGTTTTTGCACGAAAAACTGGACGCGATTGAGATTTTCCTAATTTAAACATGATTGCTTGACGAACTTCTGACGGCTTATAGCCTGCTTTTACTTTCATGCGGATATGCGGAATTCCGGCGGCTTCTAATGCGCCATTAACAAACCAATCCTTGCTGGCTTTATGACCGTTTTTAGATGCGTTGTTAACTAGATCGACAGCTGCGACAATTGACAGGCTTTTTTTATCAAGTAGCACAAAATCTAATTGCTTATTTTGGGCTTTAGTCATCGCTGCACGTTTCGCTTTTTTGTTGAGACCAGGTTTGAACTCAATCACATCGATTAAGCGTACACGACTCACTACTTTATAGTTATCACCAACGGCCTTTTCTAATAACCCAAGAAATGCTGTTTCGACTTGAGTAAAAAGTGCTTTCTTATGATTGAACGGGTATGGGTTGCCATGCGCGTCGGTAAACTTAGACAGCACAAGTGTTGTAATGACCACCAACGCTAGGATTAACAATAAAACGTACTCCATATACGACTCCAATTTTTTGACGCTTTTAGTTATACGTCAATGAAGCACTAATCATGCCAAAATGACATTGTTCCCATATTGAAACATAGCTTGTTACTCGCTTTGGATCTGGTTAAAATTGCAGGTCAACCGTAAGGTTTTAACACTGTAGTATATTAAAATACGTTTTAATTAGTTTTTTATCATTGGATTTTATTGGGAAACTAGCATTTTTGTTCTACCTATTAGTTATCTCAATATCAGTGTGACCTAGGCTTAAACAACAAAAAAGTGGTATTAATAATGCGCTTAGTCAAAATAAAATTTTTAGAGAGTCTAACCTTGGCAATATTGGCTTTGGTTAGTTCTGCCGCTTATTCAAATGAAACATCTCGCAGTTTTCATATATTTTCCGAAGATTTGGCCCTGTGTGCCAGCGATAATTTGCGTGCTTGTACTGAGCAGGGCAAAGCTAGTTTTTCAGAGGACGCTAAAAAAGGCGCTATATTCGACATTACAGAAGAGGCGCTAATTCGAGTTAACGAATTCCCTTGGACCGAACAACTTGAACTAAAACAACAAATTTTAACTTTACTGAAACAAGTTAAGCCTAAATTTGATAATAATAATGTTGTTTTAAATGAACGTAAGTTAGTTCGTGAATTAAGAAGGTTAACTTTCGATTTTCAGGGCGAAACGTTAAATGGTCGAGATATTTGGTCAACGATGTTTGAGTTTGAAAAGCGCAACTTATTTGATTTACTCGAGCAAAAACAGACTATCGGCAAAACGAAACGTAAAATAAATGAGGTTTCGGTCGAAAATACGCGTCAGTTGGCTAGTCTGCAAGCGTTTAAAAACTTTTTTGATAGTGCGCAACAAATTGCTGGTCAAACGAGTAAAAAACGCAAACCTAGAGTGGCCTTTATCACGGGGACTAACCGTGACCCTTATGCTGAGGTTGACTACTATCAACAGTTATTCACTGAACTTGGCTTTGAAGCAACTTGGTTGCCAATTGATGCGGCGATGCAAACTGCACTTGCTGCAAAATCTTATGATAGCTCCGCATGTGATAAGCTGGAAGAGTTTCAAATTAAACGTTTGGCGAGTTTTCGTCGTGAGATTTTGTATCCTGATTTATTTAAGCTTCAAGTAAGTGAATGTAAAAAAACAGAACCGCTCATTAATACAGTGAAACGAAGTGATGCATTGTTTATCGCTGACGGCAGTGCGTTACTCACTTATCACGCTTTGTACACGCCAAGTGGCAAACAAAGTGATACGTTAAGTAAGATTCTTGAGATGTATCATAAGCAGCAAATTGTAATTGGTGTCAAAGGAAACACCATTAATGCTGTGACAAGTATTGAAAATCAAGCAAGTATTGTCGCGGGTGAAGGCATTAAGCTTGAATCTCCGAATAGTATTCGCTTCTTATCAGGTAACGAAGCATGTAGTTTAGGAGTAGACTGCAACTCTTTGGAAACAGAGCGTGAACTAGTAATCGTTGAATCAGGTATTTTACCACTATTACCATTCGGTGTTTTTGATAACCAAGTATCACAAAAGTCGCGTCAATTACGTGCTCTGCATTCAAGTCAGCAAGTGAATTCACGCTTTTCATTTGGATTAGACAGTAATACGTCGGCAAAGGTGAATGTTAATCTATCAGATAAAGGCAGTACTATTGAGTTTGAAGTAAATGGATTAGGCGGCCTTTGGATCTTAGACAATGAAAGTGCGCCGCAACAAGACTTTATTTCTCAATTCACTTCACACTATTTGACGCATGATGACAGTGCAGTGGTGAAGGAAAGTAGTGTATCAATGGACTTTGCAACTTGGAAGCGAGCAACACAAGTATCGGGCAGTGCTCCTAAAGTGACGTCTACACAGGTGTTGTCGCGAAATAATTATTTAAAACTTAATAATATGCTGTGTGTGACCGGCGCGACCAACGCGCATGGTACTGGCCAATATGATAATGTTGAGTTCGAAGTCGAGTTAAAATCAAAAGGCGCAAGCACGACTCGTAAAGGGGCACCTCGTGAGCTGAATTCTAACACTACTGTTTGCTCATTTTCAGGTATCAGCAATCGCATTAAGATCAACAAAACGACTTCGCTTTAGAGGGCTAAGTCATGAATAAAGCGAGTATAAATGATTCACCAATGAGTTCATGGGTAGAACTTTTATCTCGCTTTATTAAAACACAAGGCAGCGCTCGAGCTGCCGCAATTATATATGTAGCAACACTAATTGTTACATTTATTGTTGCGAGCCTTTACTTTTATGTCGCTCAAGGGGAACTGGCCTGGTTAAATATTATCGGGATTATCTTTGCGAGTGCATGTATAAGTCCTTTCTTCATCTATTTCGTCTTCGATATTAATAAGCAGTTACAGGCTTCGATTGATTTTTTGCATAGCTCAGCCCAACAAGAAAAGTTATTAAATCAAAGCCTTCAAGATAATATTAAACGACTCAATAGTGAAATTGATGATCGTAAACTTGCATTTCAGGCGAAGCGACGTGCTATAGATGAGTTACGTCGTGAAATGTCTGAACGTAAGCGAACACAACAAGAATTAGATGAACAAGAAGTCTTATTGCGTTCAATTGTCGATTCCTCACCTGATCTATTCTATTACCGCGATAACAATGGTTTGTTTGCTGGTTGCAATTTAATGTTTGAAAAGGTGATGGGGCAATCTAGAAATGGGTTAATAGGTAAAACAGCGGAGCAAATTTACCCTCATGATTTGATGCCCTCAGTATTAAATACAGACAAAGAAGTTCAAGAAAAGCATATCTCACTAACACTTGATGTTGAATATAGTGTTGAAGGGGAAAATCGTTGGTTTGAGATGCGCAAAGTCCCGTTCTTTGATGGCAAAAATAATTATATCGGGCTACTGGGGTTTGGTCGAGATATTACGTCGCGTAAACAAGCTGAGCAAGACTTAGAGACTGCATATAAAGATAAAGGAAAGTTTATCGCTACGTTAAGCCATGAACTTCGTACACCGTTAAACGGTATTGTTGGTTTAACACGTATGCTGATGGACACTGAATTAACTCAAGAGCAACGTAGTTGGTGTAATACGGTATTTTCTAGCGCTGAAACGCTTGGTAATATTTTTAACGATATTATTGATTTAGATAAAGTTGACAGGGAACAACTCGATATCGCTTGTGAGAGCGTTAATATCGCAGACTTTTTAAATGATGTGATTAACTTTGGTGGCTTGATTGCACAGCAAAAAGAACTTTACTTTAATGTTGAACAGACTGGTGTATTTGATGTTTTCGCCGAGATTGACCCTACACGATTAAGACAAGTTCTTTGGAATTTAATTAATAATGCAGTGAAGTTTACGCGACACGGTGGTGTTGATTTCACTTGTGTGCGTGAGTATCGCAATGGGACTTCATGGTTAAAGGTCGAAATTAGAGACACAGGTATCGGCATTGCGCAAAGCGAACTCGCACATATTTTTGATTTATATTACAAAGTTCCTGATGTTAGCGGCCAAAATGCATTGGGCTCAGGCATCGGTCTCGCTGTGACACGCGCTCTTGTGATTGCGATGAATGGCGAAATTAACGTGACTTCAACACCTGATGAGGGTAGTTGTTTTACAATTGAAATACCACTTAAGTTGACTGAGCAACCTGTTCAACAAGTTTACGATGGCCGCAGTTTACATATCTTGTTGGTTGAAGATGTGCCACTCAATGCTGAAATCGCAACTAATTTATTGGAGCAACGCGGACACGAAGTACTTTGGGCTGAGACAGGTGAAGATGCACTGGCATTTATCGAAACCGAAGATGATTTGGATTTAGTGTTATTAGATATGCAATTGCCCGATATTAATGGTGATGAAGTAGCACGTATTGTTCGTTCTATGCCTGAATTTGACTCGTTACCTATTGTTGCCTTGACCGCAAATGTGCGCCGAGCAGAGCAAGACTTAGAAGGTATTTCAATGCAAGGTTCCCTTGCGAAACCGGTAAACACGGCAAAATTAGATAAAGTGCTGGCGCAACTCTTCCCACATTCGACAAAAGAAGTATTAGTTGTTGCGAAGACGGTCGAAAACTCACTGTCACAGGAGGCCGTGAAAGTCTTGGATATCGAAACGATTGATGATTTTGTTTCTTCTATGGGGTGTGATGCGTTTTCGCGCGGTGTGGACCTATTTGGCAAGTTATGGCCAACCTATCAGAGTCAGTTAGATGATGCTTTAAAGAGTAAAGACTACGCTGAATATAAGTCTGTGGCACACAAGCTTAAAGGTGCGTCTGGTTCGGTTGGCCTGAAAGGTGTTCAGCTTCAAGCTAAGAAAATGGAAGATAATGCAGAGCAGGCTTCTGACGAGGAACTCACTGAGTGGCTAACCAGTTTGCCGCTAGAAATAGAAAAAGGGCTTGAAGCCCTTTCTGAGTACTTAAAATAGCGTATTGTTTAGCTATCTAATTTACCGATAAAGCGATAGCCTTCACCATGAATCGTGCTGATAAGCTCTGGTGTTGAATTATCACTTTCAAAGTGTTTACGAATTCGTCTAATCGTTACATCAACTGTACGGTCGTTTGCACGTAGCTCGCGGCCAGTCATATGTTTAATTAATTGCTCGCGACTAAAAATACGTCCCGGTGATTCTAGCATTAGTCGTAATGCTCTATATTCACCTTTCGGTAATCGTTTTGCTTCACCTGCTGGCGAAGTTAAGCAGCGACTATTCTCATCAAGCTCCCAGCCATTAAAAGTAACAACACCTGAAGTTGTAACTTCGCTGTCTTCACCACCGCTAACTGTACGAGTCAATAAATTGCGTGCGCGAATAGTTAATTCTCGTGGATTAAAAGGTTTGGTAATGTAGTCATCCGCACCAATTTCAAGACCAAGTATACGATCGACATCGTTGTCACGGCCTGTTAAGAAAATGAGACCTACGTTGCGTTGTTGGCGTAACTCGCGCGCTAATATAAGACCATTTTTACCAGGTAAGTTGATATCCATTACAACAAGGTTAATATCTTCGTTTTGCGAGATCTTCTCATGCATATCTTCGCCATCTATGGCTTCAATAACTTTGTAACCCTCAGCTTCAAATAAACTGACTAGATTTAATCTTGTGACGTCTTCATCTTCAACGATTAGAATGACAGGCGTTTGCATTATTTTAAAACCCTTTGTTAGGTACTTTTGAACGTCAGTAATGTTACTGAAAATGATTATATTTATCTTGGATTATAGGGGCTAATGTTAATGTAAACAAGTTTTGTTAGATAAGAGGGTTTAATTAGGGTAAAAGTGTGCAATACCCAATAATTGAGAACTCAATTTAAAGCTTTTATTTTTAATTTGTGAGCGCCCTACATGTATTTGGACTTTACTGCGGTACGGGATTAAAGCAAGTGTGCCACCCATCAGCAAAAAGTCTTTATTTTCGCCGACAAAAAATACGTGTTGCTTACTTTTTTCAGTAATTTCTTTCGCTTGTAAATGTTGTTGCTTTTTGATGTATAAAAACTGACATGAGTCATAGTTGTTATTAAAGTCATCAATTGACACGGTAACAATCTGATAATTGAGTCGTTGGCTTAACACACTTTGTTTGTCACTGAGCAACTTTCCGGGGCCAGAGTCTATGTCATCTAAAAAACAAAAATTGATAGCGCTTCCTTTGACTGCCTCAAATTCAGTATATGAAGCAAGTTTAAACAAATAGGCGGCGCGTATTTCAGTAATACTGCGTGCATAAAGGGTATGCGGAATCAAAAGTAGGCAAAGCAACAATAACTTATACATTGTTCATCGCCTCAGTTCTTGGTAACTCTATACGAAAATGAGCTCCTTTATTCGCGTCATCTACTAGTACAATGGAGCCTTGTAGCGCTTGAGTGACAAGGTTGTAGACTAAATGCATGCCGAGACCACTACCACCTTCGCCCCTGCGCGTTGTTACAAATGGATCGAAGATACGGTTTTTAATTGAGTTTGGTACACCAACACCGTTGTCAATGTAATCAATTGTTACACTGTCTTTGGAATCCGTTACTTTAATTGTTATAAGTCCGCTCTGGTCATCTTTAAAACCGTGAATAACGGAATTCTTTAATAGGTGTTCAAGTATCTGCTGAATTGGTGTAATTTTTGTTGCTATGGTTAAGCTGTCATCACCTTCTACATTAATTTTATGAGCGCCTTGTAAGAACTCATTCGCCATAGTGTCGACTATATTGTTTAATAAAGGAACGAGTTGGGTTTCTTTGGGGCTCTCAGAGTCCGTACTAACAGCGACTTGCTTAAAGCTGGAAACGAGTTCCGCAGCACGGTTTAGATTACGATAGATAAGTTCTAAATTCTCAATTCCTTCGTCAATAAAATGCTCCATTTGTTTTGATGTCAGCGTTTTATTTTCGAATTGGAGTTTAAGTTCTTCTAGCTTATCACGCAGTAAAGTAGAGCCGGTCACACCAAGACCGATAGGAGTATTTACTTCGTGGGCAACACCTGCAACCATTTGGCCAAGCGACGCCATTTTCTCATTCTCTACTATCTTATTCTGGTACTGATGCATGCGTTCGAGCGTGTTCAATAATTCTTGGTTTGCTTCTTTTAAGGCAACAGTACGGTGGTTTACTTTCGCTTCAAGGTCTTGATTTAATTTTCGTATCTCGAGTTCATTTTTTTGTTGTCGTTCAATTTGATTGAGCGTTCGGGAAAATAGTGTATTTAAATTGTAACCTAGCTGGTCGAGTTCTGTGATTGAAGCGCGTGGTGCTTTAAGCGCATAGTTTTTATTTTTTGAAACATCACGTACTAAGCTACTAAGCGCTTCGATAGGGCGGGTAAATCGACGTTGTAAATTGAGTGTTACTAGCAGTACGATCACTAGGATGCCAATCGCAACTAAGAAGTCTATTGTGAGACGTTGTTTAAAATGGGCTTCTAAAGACTCAAGACTGCCGCGAATATACACATAGCCGTTTATTTTAGGAGATGATTGTGGTGAGTTAGCACCTATATTTTCGATGATAGGATAAATAATCTCGATCATTTCCTCTCGGATGATGACTTTAGGCTCGTTTGATAACTTATTGATTTGGGTTGCTATCGACAAATTGTTAAAACCACGATAGCTGGCAAAAAATCGGACCTCGCCGCTAAATTCGTCGAGCCGATAAATGTGAATATTCTGAATTTCATCTACATTTTTATAGCTTTTTAGCTGCCTATTTTGGGTTTTCTCATCATCAAACAAAAGCGGAGTGGCGGCATTAAATGCGATTATTTCGGCGAGCGTATTGAGTTTTTGAATGGTATTACTTTTTTGGGCATCCATATCTAAGTATGTGCTCACCGCAACCGACAGTATAATACTGAGGGAAGTAATGAGAATGACAGCCCGGCTGAGTGCTTTTCTAATTGTTATATTGTAATTATGGGTTGGCATACTCGGCGGAAAAACATGTAATATTTAAATATAATGTTAATCGCATAATCCATATTAAGCAACATATCATCTTAGAGAGCTGTGTTTTATAATTTTATACCAATGAGATAAGCAAGAGAGCGTGATAATTGGCTGTTAATAATCGCGATTGGAAAATCTATTTAGATTGTTATTTTAAAGTACGAAAGGCGGCGCATACAATCAGGCACGGCGCGATTATTTCATTGTGGAATGCGAATGGTCAAACAGCCTCTTTATCGAAAAATAGGGTGCTGTCGAATCAAGTGCTTCGGAATATTAAAATACGAGGCCTAAATTATGTCACCGTTTGGGGTGGCAATAAAACGATGGAGTATCGAGAACTCAGTGTTTTAGTTGAATGTGACTATCATGTAGCCATTGAAATTGCTCGGCTCGCAAAGCAAAACGCTTTTTACGTACTCGATGGTAATCAGCGCCTGCGTTTGGTTGATTGTGATACTGAAAAATCAGAGTATCTGAAATCGACATTTTTGAGTCGGCAAGTAAAAAGTGCGCTAGCGCCTGCAAATTTGGCCTTAGATTAAACTACTTAGGACTAAATTATTTTGCAGCAGTATAGATTGCAAAACTTTTATTATTAGCCTCGGTTTTAAAGCTGCCAAAGGTATTGTCGAGAATATTTGGATAAGGCAGAAATGCATTGGCAACAATCGCTAACTGACCTTGTTTATTTAACCTAGATTTTGCATTTTCAATAAATGCGTGAGAAATAGAATAGTCAGTATCAAGCCCTGTATGGAAAGGCGGGTTCGACACTATCTGGTCAAACTGTGCGGTGATTTCCCCAATACCGTCAGTAAGGTAGCAATTGGCAGAGAGCCCATTTTTTGCGAGCGTCAACTTAGTGGCTGCGATAGCTAAGGCACTCACATCACTGCAGCTTAACTCTATATTAGGGTGAACTTTACCGAAAAATGTTGCAATAACACCACAACCACAGGCGAAATCAAGCAGAGAACGGGGGTTGTCTAAAGTTACTGTATTTAGTAATAACTCAGTGCCTTTGTCGAGTTCGCCATGGCTAAATACACCAGGCAAAGTGATCAGGGTTAGTTCTTGATTATTGACGCTGATATTAAATTCTTTAGCGTAATCTGACAAAACAAAGTTTGGATTAGGAACTAATCCTACAAATTGAAATAAGCTACAATGTCTTGCTGAATCAACTTTTCTGCCATGTGCGCAAACTGGTTTCATCTGTTTTGGTGCTGAGCGCACGCCACCTTTATTTTCTCCAACAATGAGTAAACGAGTTTGTTCATTGCTAATGGCTCTAATATTGTCCATTAACATTATCGCCTCAGGTTTTGCTTTAGGGTAGTAGAAAATAATTAGGTCAAAGCAACTACTTGGAAGCTGCGCATCGATAATCGAATTAACACTGTCGCAGTGGTTTTGTTTTGCTATTGCCGCATTACTTGTAAATGCGGTGATATTAGAACTCGGGTTAAGCTGCTTTAGTTCAGATATGAAGTTATCAGTACCGTAATTGATTACCAAAATATTTTCGGCAATGAGAAAGTCTTCATTTCTAACTAGTACTTGGCTTGGTAATGACAGCATAACCCGATCCTTTATTTAAATTTTTCTTGCAAACATTAAATCCCACACGCCATGGCCTAAACGGTGTCCGCGTGCTTCGAATTTAGTTAAAGGACGAAAATCAGGACGTTCAACATAATCGTTTGTTGTTGACAGGTTTTCGAATTTTTCAGCTGAATTCATAACTTCAAGCATGTGTTCAGCATAGTTTTCCCAATCAGTTGCCATGTGAAATACACCGTCAATTTTGAGTTTTTCACGCAGGTTTTCGACAAACTCAGGCTGAACAATTCGGCGTTTATGGTGGCGTTTTTTATGCCAAGGATCAGGGAAAAACAACTGTAACTTAGAAAGACTCGCATCGGCGATACAGTCAGCTAATACTTCAACCGCGTCGTGTTCATATACACGTAAGTTTGTTACGCCGGCTTCAGCTGCATCCATCAAACATGCGCCTACACCTGGGCGGTGCACTTCAATACCAATGAAATTGGAGTTAGGATCATTCTTAGCCATTTCAACAAGCGACTTACCCATACCAAAGCCGATTTCGAGCACAACAGGGTTGTCGTTGCCAAACACTTGATTGAAGTTCAGAAGACCGTCAGCATGGTTTAAACCCATGTTTTTCCAATTGTCTTCAAGTGCTTTTGCTTGACCTTTGGTTAAACGACCTTCGCGTTTTACGAAGCTGCGAACCTTGCGAATGTACTTTCCGTCTTGTTCCGCTTGTTCAAGTCTATTTTTACTTTCTTGATTCATTTTTCATTACCTAGCCGAAAATGGGTGGCGTATTATCCCTGTATCTTGAGTTTAGCTCAAGTAATCACTTGACCTTTTTTACACCGGTAATAGACTGACTGCAATTTTTTCATATAAAGGTCGAGTTTTTGAACGTTTCAACGCAACAAGCACAGTGGTTCAATGAACAGGTTATTCAGTGGTATGAACTATACGGACGTAAAACTTTACCATGGCAGATTGAAAAAACACCTTATAAAGTGTGGATTTCAGAAGTGATGCTGCAGCAAACGCAAGTAGCAACTGTCATCCCGTATTTCGAGCGGTTTATGGCGCGCTTTACAACGGTTAATGATTTAGCGAATGCCAGCGAAGACGAAGTATTACATCTATGGACCGGTCTTGGCTACTATGCTCGTGCTCGTAATTTACATAAAACTGCACAGATAGTTCGTGATCAATATAATGGACAATTTCCTCAGTCATTTGAGCAAGTGTTAGCACTTCCTGGTATTGGTCGCTCGACTGCTGGGGCGATTCTTTCTCTGTCATTAGGTCAACATCACCCAATACTTGACGGTAACGTTAAAAGAGTGCTGGCGCGATTTTTTAAGGTCGATGGTTGGTATGGCGTTAAAGCCGTTGAAAATACGTTGTGGCAGCTGTCACAACAAGTCACCTTGGCTAACAATGTTGTACAGTTTAACCAGGCTATGATGGATATTGGTTCGAGTTTGTGTTCTCGTACTAAATATGATTGTGAGCCTTGTCCGCTTAAGTCTAATTGTTTAGCGTTTAAACATGATGTTGTTGCAGAGTATCCTCATTCAAAGCCAAAAAAGACAAATCCTACTAAATCTTGTTTTATGCTCGTGCTTAGCACAGGGCAAAATATAGTATTAGAGAAAAGGCCTAGTGCGGGCATATGGGGTGGCTTATTTGGTTTTATGGAATTTAATGAACAAGCTGACTTAGAAAAATATTGTTTAGAGCGAGGTATTCTTGGTGATGTATCAACATTGCCAGAATTTAAACACGTATTTAGTCACTTTAATTTGATGATTACACCGGTTGTTGTGACACTTGCTGAGTTACCCGATATGATCGCCGAGAAGCAGTGGATATCTTATAATCTCTGTAAACCGAGTGAAGTAGGCCTTGCTACGCCGACTCAAAAAATCATTAATCAGTTGCGAACGCGTCGCGAAGTATTAGAATAACTGCAAATCGATTAGGAATTACAATTATGTCTAGAACAGTATATTGCCAAAAGTTAAAAAAAGACGGCGAAGGCTTAGCCTATCAGCTTTACCCAGGTGAAATTGGCGAACGTATTTTTAATAATATTTGTAAAGAAGCGTGGGCAAGTTGGCAGCATAAGCAAACAATGCTTATCAACGAAAAGCATTTAAATATGATGGACCCTGAACATCGTGCGTTTTTAGAAGCGCAAATGGTGGGCTATTTATTTGAAGATAAAGAAGTTGAGATTGAGGGATATAAGCCTCAAAATTAAATAAAAAAAGGAGCGATGCTCCTTTTTTTATTTCTGTTTTTCTAAGAACTGGTATATGAACTCTTGAACTTCGAAAAAGCTTTGTTGAATAACATCACTATAATGGGCTAATTCAACACTACTGGTATTCGCATTTTTCTCTGCCAGTTTTTCTAACTCTTCGGCGTAGCTAGCAAGGGTTGTCGCACCTATTGTGGCAGCCGTTGATTTGAGTTGGTGAGCTGTGGTTACTATCGCACTCACATTATCTTCTTTTGCTGCTTGTTTTATTTCTAACAACAATTCGTTTCCATGTTTTAAAAACATAGATAAGAAGTGTTTGTGCTGCGATTGATCATTGCCCAAATATTTAGTTAGTGTAGCGAGCTCAATCGGGGCGCTTTTCGCTTGTACTTGGTTTAGTGGTAGCCATTTATCAAGTATCTCTTCAAGCATGTTTAGCTCAACAGGTTTGGTGATATAATCATTCATACCATGCGAGATGCACTTTTCTCTTTCGCCTTTGAGCGCATTTGCCGTTACTGCAATTATGACACTCGGCTGTTGCATGTCATCACGGTATGGACCTTCTTGGCGTATTTTACGCGCTAGTTCATAGCCTGACATCTTTGGCATATGTAAATCGGTTAATACCAATGGGTAACAGCCTTGTTTCCACATTTCAAAGCCTTGTTCGCCATTGTCGGCAACTTCGGCGGCATATCCAAGTAAATGAAGCTGATCAATGATGACTTGCTGATTCATTAAATTATCTTCAACAAGTAGAACAAGTTGGTTGTTCTTTCTAGCATCTGCAATTGATGGATGAATACTTAAATCACGTTTGGGCTTTAGCTTTTTAGGTTGTTGTAAACCCGCTGCGATAAGTAATGAATTAAATAATGCCGTTTTGCAAAGTGGCTGCGAGTTTAAATAGTAAATACTCTTGTGATTGAGTTTAGCTTCAGTCAGTTTTCCAAGAACAATCGCTTGCTGTTTGTTTTCATCAAGGTCGTAGCTAATCGAGCGAATAATTGCATTAACTTTATCAATGCCCGCCACAGTATCGAGCAACCAAATTAAATTAGGACTATGTTGCCAACGCTCAGATTCTTCGTTGAGTTCTTTAAACTGTATGACATCAGCACCTATAAAGGAGAGGTACTTTGATAGCTGTTTTGCATTATTTTCATCATCACTATAAAGAGCAACCCGTTTTTTGGCTAAACGTCCGCGATTTTCAGTTTTGCTTTCTTCCGCTACGGAGAGCGGTAAAGTGACAACAAACTCACTTCCTAGGCCGGGTTCACTCGATACTTTTATTTGACCGAACATTAACTCAGTTAAGCTTTTACATATTGAAAGACCAAGGCCTGTGCCGCCATATTCACGCGTTATGCTATCTTCTGCTTGGCTAAATGGTTGGAATATTCGCGCCAGTTGTTGTTTTGTCATTCCTTTACCATTATCGGTAATTCGCAGTTCGACAGTTTGATAGTCATGAGATTTTGATTTTAGGTTGAGTGCTATCGACACTTTTCCTTGGCGTTCATCATTTGTAGTGGTGAATTTGATTGCATTAGAGCATAGATTATAGATGACTTGGCGTACTCGAACTGTATCACCGAGCAATACTTCTGGGATTTCTGGGTCAATAAACAATTCAAGATTCAGATCGCTTTTATGAGCAATGGATGACATAACTTTAGCGACTTCTTCCGTTACAGATACAATTGAGAAAGGTTTATGCTCTATTGCTAGTTTACCCGCTTCAATTTTAGAGAAATCTAGTATGTCGTCTAAAATTCCGAGCAATGAAAACGCGGATTCGCGAATGATGCTACTTAGTCGATATTGAGAGCCGTCGAGTTCGGTGTTACGTAAAAGGTCAATTGTGCCTATTACACCATTCATTGGTGTTCTTATTTCGTGACTCATGGTCGCTAAGAAAGTTGTTTTAGCTTCACTTGCTTGTTCTGCCACAGTGATTGCTTTTTGCAATTCATTAGTTCTGGCGAACACTTGAGATTCAAGACTTGCGTGTAAAGACTGTAAATTATTTTCGGCCTCAATATGTTTTAATTCACTATTATTTACTTCGACTAATAATTCGTTAATTGAATGTGCGATCGTTTGAAGACCAAGGCCAATATCTGTCGATACTTTCAGTTCGTAATCTTTTTTATCTGTTATGACAACGATTTCGTTTTCAAGCTGTTTTGTATGGCGCTTAATTTTTTTAGTCAGAAGAACTGGCAACACAAACACACATGCGATCATCAATACAAACGCCACGGCCATCCATAAGTATTGCGTAACAGAGGTGTTACTGTTTATTTGTGTATCTAAATCATAGTTCGCTTCTATAACAAGTAATCCGTGTTTTTTCCCATTGTCTTCGAGTGGATGAAAGAACAGCTGTTGAGAAGACGTGATGTTTTGTTGTTTTTCAAATATAGGCTCAACATCGTTTTTACCTGTCTTAACTATAAACTGCAGTTGTTTGCCGTTATTTCTATATAAATGGTAATCGAGTTCAGGGTTAACTTGTTTTAACGAGTAAAGAATTTGAATCGCTGTATTATAACCAAATCGTGTTACTGCATCGGTCAGAGGTTTATCAGCTTTGTCGGCGATTGATTGTATTTGCGCAACAGATAGCTGGTTATTTGGTATGGTTGAGCCATCAGTAGGCTGTGTTTCAACCACTTTATATATTGCGATACAGAACAATACAAAGAGAAAAAAGTTTATAAAATATAAACTTCTGGTCGACAGATATTTACTCGAGCTCATTGTTTGGGGTGACTCCGGTAAAATGTATGTTGATGATTTTTTATTTTTATATTAAAAAATGGATTTAATGTGGTTTATTGCCATTTTTTAATAAAATATAACCAATTTTTCCCCGATTTGCGAACAAGAATCGGTATTTTTTACTTAAAATCAGACTATTATCTAGCTGATTTTAGTTTTTTGGACCGCTCCTTGCGTTTATCGCTTACTATAAATATTAAGCTATGTTGCTATTTTTTCATGTTCTGAAGATATTGTATACTTTATCTCTCGAGTTAGTCCTTTATCTATATTATAAAGCGTACTACTAATAAGGTGTGTATAAATAGAGTTTGGGTTCTATTTGTAGACATTAATATATAGGTGATGGCGAAAATATAGCTTGATCGGTTATTTTATATCTGTGTTGACTGATAAGTGGCCAACTGACATTTTTATTGAAAAAAATAGTTGACTTGAACACCTAAAACCCGTTTAATACGCCGCACGCCCAGATAGCTCAGTCGGTAGAGCAGAGGATTGAAAATCCTCGTGTCGGTGGTTCGATTCCGCCTCTGGGCACCAT
>CANLRB010000033.1 GCA_947493455.1 uncultured Pseudoalteromonas sp.
GGCTCCCCCTCCCCGACTCGAACGGGGGACCTGCGGATTAACAGTCCGTCGCTCTAACCAACTGAGCTAAGGGGGAATGGCCTTCTCTTCAACGGGGCGAAATATTAATGACCAAGGCGGAAACTGTCAACACTTAATATTTGAGAATTTAAAAAAATACGACTGTATGCTGCTTTGTTGCACAAAATGTACATTTTTCGGCTTGATTTTGGCTATATGATGGGTAGGGGATTTAAAAAAGTTGGATTCCAAGTCATAAATTTGCAATCTTCACCTCATAAACTATACCTAAATTTTAATTCCCTTAATTGGGAGTACCGATTTACAGTCTCATTTGTGATGTAGAAAATGACAAATAATGTAGTAGACGATAATAAAGTTTCTATATATGAATGAAAAAACATTGTGAGGGTTCTTTTTTACACTCACCGCTAATTTTAGTCGTCAATCGAACGGCTATGTTTATTCATACCTATAAACCCCTTATTAGATAAGGGCTATCATCAGTTATCCACCATTTCTGTGGATAACTCTGTTTATTAATATTTAAGAACCTATTACAGGCCTTTTATTTCGCGTTCTAGCGAGTTTTCAATAGTTTTTTTGAATTTATTTATAGTCTTTAAAAACAAGGGATTACCTATTTATGTGGAAATTTAAATGCGATTATTATAAATATTTAAAAATTCATACATTATTGTGTAAAAAAACAGCGCTTCATACTGTTAGTTGTTACTAACTTGTAAATTTATTAACTTTATTTCTGGCTTTTCTTTAAATATTTGTCTAGCACAAATCATTTTGAATATTTTGTAACCGTTTAATTTTGAATTACGTAATTTAGTAATAGCTGTTAGCGAAACGATAATTTAGAATGTGGCTTCGCTTTTTCAGGACGTCGTATGCAAAATTCAAAATCTAGTAAACCCAATCTAGTAACTGCCGATATTTCCAGCACGCTTACTCGAATGACGGTCCCCATGATTGTTGGGATGATTACTCTTATGTTATTTAACATTGTCGATACGTTTTTCGTCAGTATGTTAGGTACGGAGCAATTAGCTGCAATCAGCTTTACGTTTCCGGTCACATTCACTGTCATTAGTCTCGCTATCGGTTTGAGTATTGGTACATCAGCAGTCATTGCTAAAGCGTTAGGAGCAAATAATTTATCTGAAGCGCGTTTTGATGGCGCAGTATCACTCATCATTTCGGCACTGTTAGTTTTTCTTTTATCAATAGTCGGATATTTTTTAATTGGGCCTATTTTCAGTTTACTGGGCGCAAGCAATGAATTGATGCCTTATATACATGATTATATGTCGGTGTGGTTTTTTGGCAGTATGTTGCTCATTACGCCGATGATTGGCAATGCAGTACTTAGAGCAAGTGGCGATACTAAAACGCCGAGTTTGATAATGGGCGGGGCAGGGATAGCGAATGCGATTCTAGATCCAATCTTTATTTTTGGATTTGGACCGGTACCTGCCATGGGCATTAAAGGTGCGGCGATTGCAAGTTTGATTGCTTGGTCACTCGGTGTTATCGCCATTTTATACCTACTTATATATAGGCGCCGACTCGTTGCGCTTAAATGTCGCCAACAAACCTTTTTCCAAGCTACAGCAAAAATATTAAAAATAGGAATTCCAGCTGCCAGCGCGAATATGTTAACACCTATTGCAATGGCGGTAATGACGGCGATTGTAGCGACTTATGGTCAAACAGCGGTTGCTGCTTTTGGAGTAGGTAGCCGCATTGAATCGATTGCGAGCATTGTTGTTCTTGCGCTGTCGATGACATTGCCACCTTTTATTAGTCAGAATTTTGGGGCCAAGCAATATGACCGAGTACGAGATGCTTATAAAATCTGTCTCAAATTCGTGTTGGCTTGGCAATTTGCCATTTATCTTATATTAATCGTATTTAGCCATTGGATCAGTCATGTGTTTGCGGATGACGAAGCGGTTGTGTCGGTGATTAAGCTCTTTATTTATACATTACCACTTGGCTATGGCTTACAAGGGATCATCATCTTGTCTAACTCTTCTTTTAATGCGCTTCATAAGCCGATGCAAGCTTTGTGGCTAAGTATTATAAGACTATTTGTGTTCTATTTACCTTTTGCCTATTTGGGAAGTCTAATCGCAGATATGAACGGACTCTTTATCGGTGCATTAATTGGTAATTTGTTTACTGCGGGCGTTGCCTATATGTGGTTTACGAAGACATTACAGCAAGTAGAACAAGAATCGCAACAAGAGGTAAAAATCAATGAAGAAGCAATTTGACTTACAAAGTGATTTTTCACCTAATGGTGACCAGCCTACCGCGATTGAAAAGCTGGTAGATGGCATCGATGCAGGACTTGCACACCAAACGCTGTTAGGCGCAACAGGCACGGGTAAGACCTTTACCATGGCGAATGTGATTCAGCAAACAAATCGCCCAACGATTATAATGGCACATAATAAAACCCTTGCAGCGCAGCTTTATGGCGAAATGAAAGAGTTCTTTCCAAATAATGCGGTTGAATATTTCGTGTCATATTACGACTATTATCAGCCTGAAGCATATGTGGTTGCAAGCGATACGTTTATTGAAAAAGACGCGTCGATTAACGATCACATTGAGCAAATGCGCTTGTCAGCAACGAAGGCATTACTGGAGCGCCAAGACGTTATTATCGTCGCGTCAGTATCGGCAATTTATGGTTTGGGCGATCCAGACTCTTACATGAAGATGATGCTGTTACTTAAGCAAGGCGATGTGATCGATCAGCGCGATATGTTGCGTCGTTTAGCTGAGTTGCAGTATACCCGTAATGATATTGAATTTCAGCGCGGTACCTACCGGGTGCGTGGCGAAGTAATAGATATATTTCCAGCTGAATCAGACACCTATGCGGTACGTGTTGAAATGTTTGATGACGAGATCGACCGCATTAGTATTTTTGATCCATTGACAGGTGCAGTAGAGCGCCATGTCGTACGGGCGACGATTTATCCTAAAACGCACTATGTGACACCGCGAGAAAAAATTCTTGCTGCGACCGAGTCAATCAAAGATGAGCTCAAACAACGTCGCGACCATTTATTGACAAATAATCGACTGGTAGAAGAGCAACGCGTTGCACAGCGCACTCAGTACGATATCGAAATGATGACCGAACTTGGCTACTGCTCTGGCATTGAAAACTACTCGCGTTACTTGTCTGGGCGTGCACCGGGCGAGCCACCACCGACATTGCTTGATTATTTGCCTGACGAAGCGCTAATGATTATTGATGAATCGCATGTCACTGTTTCTCAAATTGGGGCTATGTATCGCGGAGACCGTTCACGTAAAGAAAACCTAGTTGAGTATGGTTTCCGTTTGCCGTCGGCGCTTGACAATCGCCCGCTTAAATTTGAAGAGTTTGAAGCAATTGCACCGCAAACAATTTACGTTTCTGCCACGCCGGGTGATTTCGAATTAGATAAGTCGGGTGATGACATTGCTGAACAGGTAATACGACCGACAGGCTTGTTAGACCCTGAGCTAGAGGTACGTCCTGTTGCAACTCAAATTGATGATTTACTCTCTGAAATCTACTTACGCGTCGAGAAAAATGAACGCGTGCTTGTGACAACGCTTACAAAGCGTATGGCGGAAGACTTGTCAGACTATTTAAATGATCATGATGTTAAGGTTAGATATTTACATTCGGATATTGATACCGTTGAGCGAGTAGAAATTATTCGTGACCTGCGCCAAGGTGTCTTTGATGTATTAGTCGGGATTAACTTATTGCGTGAAGGCCTTGATATGCCAGAAGTATCTCTCGTGGCGATTCTTGATGCTGACAAAGAAGGTTTTTTACGTTCTACTCGTTCTTTAATTCAGACAATTGGTCGTGCTGCTCGTAATGTGTCAGGAAAGGCAATTCTTTACGGCGATAAAATCACGAAATCGATGCAAAAGGCAATTGATGAAACCAATCGTCGCCGTGATATTCAGCACGCTTACAATGAAAAACATGGCATCGTCCCGCAGGGACTCAACAAAAAAGTGACCGATATCATGGATGTTGGCGAACAGGCGGATAAAACAGATACAAATCAAGGTAGCCAATTATCACCGTCAGTGACAAAAGATGCTAAGACGATTAGTGACGAAATAACCGTACTTGAGAATGAGATGATGAACTTTGCAAAAGAGTTAGAGTTCGAAAAAGCAGCGCAGGTACGTGACCAAATCCATTTATTACAGCAGCAGTTAATTAATGCATAACCAAGAATATCAACCTATTCTCGACGCGATTCAGTTAGGCCCGCATTACGCAAATGAGGTGTGTCGTCTCTTTCATGGCCGAGGCCACAGCACGTTAAACTACTTAAACCTTGATTACTATTCACCTTATTTGTTTCTGGTGTCATATAAGGCATTAACAGACGAACAAGTAACGAGTTTATGCCAAGCGGTTTGGCAGGTTTCCGGTGAAGCAATCCCAACTGTTAAGGGGCTCATCTTTCAATCTAGAGCAGGGCAGATTAGTGAAACACGTGTGATGTATGGTGATGATCCGGGACAGTTTGAGGTATGCGAACTCGGTGCGCGATATTATGTCAATCTGACAAAGTCACAAAACACCGGTATTTTTCCTGATATGCGAACTGGTCGTGAGTTTGTTGGCAAGAATAGTCAGGGCGCAACTGTTCTTAATTTATTTTCATATACGTGTGCATTTTCCGTAGTCGCAAAACGGGCGGGAGCCGAGCTTGTTGTGAATATGGATATGAATAAGTCAGTTTTACGTACAGGCGAGAAAAATCATCAGCTTAACCAGGTCGCAAGTGGCGTAAAGTTTTTTCCGCATGATATTTTAAAATCATTTGGCAAACTAAAACGAAGCGCACCTTATGATTTAATTGTGGTCGATCCACCTAGCTTTCAAAAAGGAAGCTTTGTTTTAACCAAAGATTATCAAAAGATATTGCGTCGTCTGCCTGAACTGTGTCATGACAAAACTAAATTACTTTTATGTGCAAATAGCCCTGAATTGAGTGAGCAAGCGTTTAAAGATTTAATCGACGAGGTGACGCAATCTCATTTTCAGTATATTGAGCGATTACATGCGCCTGATGGCTTTGATGAAATTGACAACGATCGCAATTTAAAAGCGTTGGTCTACCATGTGAGTGCGTAGTTTCGACTAATCAAAAATATTTAATTTTTTATATTCTAAGCGTAAAAAGCGAAACTTTTTACGCTTTTTTACCATCTGATACCGAGCTTACGCCCACTTAACAGCGCTTTTGTGTATTTTAGAGTAATCACTTTATTTGATTATGTTCTAGGTACGCAACTATCTAGATCTATTTACTATTTTTTCATTGCAAGGAAGCTTGGTAATATCAAAATAAGCATGTTGTATACAATATTTATATTCGTTGGGTGTAGATCCGTTTTTTCTGGGGAGAGTTAAAGCAATCTCTTTGATATTTTTAAAACCTCAACATTAATGACGTATAAGCCTGCTTGTATTTTTGAATAATTTTAATAACACATAATATGGACAAGTATGAAAAAACTAAAACTGTTAGCTGCAGCGTGTGTCATGGCATTGGCTGGTTGTGGCGGAGATGATCCTGCAAAAGTCGTGTATACGCCTGTCGAAGATAAACCGCCGCAACCAACTGGACTTATCGCGTTTTCACCAGATGGTAAATTAAATGCCGATATTCGCTGGACAGACTATGGCGTGCCGCATATTACCGCCAATAATTTACAAAGCCTTGGTTTTGGTTCTGGTTATGCTTATGCAAAAGATAATGCATGTATTTTGGCTGACCAGATTGTAAAGATTTCGAGCCAACGTTCAAAATATTTTGGTCCAGATAAAGTATTAGGCTCAGGCGACAATGGCAATATTATCTCGGACTTTGGTCATAAAGCGATGCGCGTTATGGATGAAGCAAAAAAACGTTATCCGTCACTCAGTGAAAATACGCGAGCGTTGGTCGAAGGCTATGTTGCTGGCTTTAATAAATTTATTAGTGAGGCTGGTCCGACAGACATATCTCCTCAGTGCCAAGGGCAACCATGGTTAAAACCAATTGAGCCCGAGCAATTGATTGCCTATATGTTCTCAACGTCGCAGTTAGCAAGTGGCCTGCGCTTTTTAGATACTGCATTTTTTGCAAACCCAGGTATTGGCAACGAATATTTACCACGCGTCCCAGTCGGAGATTCGGGCGAACAACAATATGATGTTAATTTGACCGTCGGTGAACCAAATCTTGATCTGGGTGACTTAGGTTCAAATGCATGGGGTATTGGTAAAGAAGACTCTGAAAATGGTAAGGGTATTTTGCTTGCCAATCCTCATTTCCCATTCACAGGACACTTGCGTTTTTGGCAGTCTCATTTGACTATCCCAGGTGAGATGAATGTAATGGGAGCGGGCCTTCAAGGAATGCCTGGTATTGTGAACATTGGTTTTAATGACAACCTTGCATGGACTCACACCGTTTCAAAGTCACGTCGTTTTGTTACCTATCAATTATCACTTGTCGACGGTAATCCGATGCAATACACCGTAGATGGTGAAGTAAAGGACATAACCAAGCAAACTCATTTCGTTGAAGTGATGATAGCGCCAGGGCAAACGATTTTTATGGCAAAAGACTATTATTACAGCCATCACGGCTTAATGGTAGAAACGCCGCCGTCAATTCCGTTATTCCCGTGGTCAGATAAAAACGCGTATACCCTACGCGATGCAGCGGAGTTCAATACTGATTTGATTGATCATTGGTTGGCAATGAACTTGGCGTCAAATTTAGATGAATTCCAACAAGCATTTAAAGATCATAACGGCATTCCATGGGTTAATACCATGTATGCTGATGAACAAGGTAATGCGTTTTATATCGATAAATCAAATGTGCTTAATTTAAGCGAAACAGCATTACAGTTAATGCGCACCGATCCTGTGCTTGTTGGTACACGTCAAATGGTTGGCTTTGATGTATTGCCAGGTAACACATCAATTTTTGAGCCAAATGGTTTAAATAGCTATGAGCAAGCACCTAAGTTGTTGCGTGACGACTTCATTCAAAACTCAAATGACTCGTACTGGGCAACAAATCCGAGTGAGCCAATGTCAGGTTATTCGATTCTTTATGGCGATGATTTATCACCGCTGTCATTTAGAACGCGTATGAGCTTAAAAATGCTTGCTGATAGTCGTGGTGAAGATGACTTATTTAACGCGGCAGAAGTTGAGCAAGCGTTATTTAGTAACCGCGCGTATTTGGCTGAGCTTGTTGTGGATGATTTAGTGGCGCAATGTGAAGCACATGGAAATACGCCAGTTGTTTTATCGGCTGAGTTATCAGTTGATTTGAGCGAAGGCTGCCAAGTACTAAAAAATTGGGATAAACGATTTAATTTAACGAGCAAAGGCGGTCATTTGTTACGCGAGTTTGCCTATAACTTTAACTCACGTACTCAGTTGACAGTGCCGTTTGATGTTGCAAATCCTGCGACAACGCCAGCGTCACTTGCAACAGATGGCTCAGCGCTGATGTCATTTGCGGTGGCGATTGCGAATATTAAAAACCAAGGCATCGCGCTTGATGCAACACTTGCGGACATTCAATTTGCTGAAAAAACGTTAGCTGGAGGCGTTGCTAGTGGTGTTGTATATCCGTGGGCGGGTAGTCAACATCATGAAGGTGGGTTTAATATTTTCTCTGTAGCGAAATCAGACGATACATTAATGCCTATTCACCAGTATCCGCGAGCGACGTCTGTATTGACTGGGCAAGAATTACCATCAGGACTCAGTGATGCGGGATATCATGTCAATTATGGTTCGAGTTGGATGTTCGTCGCAAACTTTACCGAGAATGGTCCGGTCGCGCGAGGCTTACTGAGTTATTCTCAGTCGAGCAACGATATGTCGGCACATTTAGACGATCAAACTCGCCACTACTCTGAAACAACAAGTTTGCGTCCATTACTCTTTAGTGAGGATGATATTGCGGCTAATACGAAAGAAAGCATCTCGATTTCGAATTAGTTGATAAAGATAAAAATAAACCAGCTATTAAAGCTGGTTTATTTCTTTACTGATGCTATAGCCTTCATCGGTAACTATTTTTTCGAGTACTTGTACTCGTGCACTCAGTTTTTCGATTTCTTGTTTGAGTTCTTTATTTGTCTCGTCGGACTCTCTATTGTGGCGAAGGGCCTTTTCTTTAAACTTTAAGTGTTTGCTATACATATCAAACAACACACCAAAGCCTACAGAAATAAACACAATCAACACGACCATTGTGGTACCGCTCATTTTAATTCCTCCAAATATGCTGTGGTATCAATCTAACGTAATTGAGTTCATTTCGCTAAAAATAGTGATTAACGGCTATATTTGGTGTTTTTCGAGTCGATAGAGAAACTTTTTATAGCTGAGATTAAGCATTTTTGCCGCATGGGTGCGGTTACCATTATTGCGATTTAATGCTTGTAATAACACGCTGCGTTCGAACTGATGCCAATCAAATCCTGATTCAGGTAGCACAAACTCTGCTTCGGCCTGCGGGGTTGATGATGATTCACTCAATGATTCAATCAGTTCTTGTTGGTCTTGCAATAAGACGAAACGCTCTAAACTATTTGATAATTGTCGAACGTTGCCAGGCCAACTGTAATCGATTAACTTTTTCATGGTTTCTTTATCGATATCAATCACATCACTTTGGTAACGCTCACTAAACACGGTTAAAAAGTGATGGATAAGTATACCGATATCTTCTTGGCGTTCACGAAGCGCAGGCATATGAATAGGTACTATATTGAGGCGGTAAAATAAGTCCTCGCGAAAATGGCCTTCCTCAACCTGATTTTGCAACTGTTTATGACTTGCCGCGATAACCCGTATATCAAGTTTAGTTTCGGTGTTACTGCCAAGCGGTGTAACAACGCCTTCTTGCAATAAGCGGAGCAACTTTGTTTGAATAGACGCTGACAATTCAGCGACTTCATCTAAAAACAGCGTGCCGCCATGAGCTGCTTCAAATTTACCGATTTTGTCTTGTGTAATGCCTGTATATGCGCCTTTTTTAGCCCCAAAAAGTTCCGCTTCGGCAATGTTCTCTGGGATCGCGCCGCAATTGATTGCGATAAATGGTGCATTGCAACGGGCTGATATTTTGTGAAGTGCCCGCGCTGCAAGTTCTTTACCAGTACCGCTTTCACCACTAATTAGCACGGTTGCATTGGTCGCTGCGACCTTTTCGATGCGTTGAAACACTTTTTGCATGCACGGTGCATTGCCAATGAGGTCAACAAGGGTATTTTGTTGTCCCAGTTGTGAGTTTAATTTTGAGTTTGTTTGACGTAGCTGATTGGCTTTGTCGGCTTTGGTTAGCGCGAGCAGCAATTCAAGACGTTGAAATGGTTTTGCAAGATAGTCATCGGCACCTGCTTCAATGGCCTCGGCAGCATGATCGATTGAGCCGTATGCAGTTGCAACAACAATACCGACAGGGTAGTCATTTTTGCGAACATACGAAATTAAATCGAGCCCGCTGAGTTGACCTAATTTCCAATCGGTAAAAATAAGTGAAATAGCGGGCGTTTTTTTCAAAATGACAATGGCTTCTTCTACGTTAAAAGAAGTCATCACTTGGTAGCCTTGGGCTTCAAGCATGCCTGAAATTAGTGTGTTTTGTGCGTGGTCGTCTTCGACTAATAAAATTGTTTGTGCGTGTGTTGTCATTTTTCGACCTTAAACTTGGCTTGAAAGGTGGTGCCGTGTTGATCTGTTTTTAAGACGCTTAAGCTACCACTATAATAGAGCGAAATCAGCTGCTGCGCTAAGTACAAGCCCATACCTGCACCGTCTGGTTTGTCGCTGCTATGAGGTTCAAATAACTTTTCTTTGATTGCGGGATTAATGCCTGAACCTTGGTCTGCTACATTCACAATAAGCAAATCGCTTTTTCGTTTGATATCAATTTTTATCTCGCTGTCAGTCGGGCTTGCTTCAACTGCATTAACAACAAGTGCATGTAAAATACTGCGGACTTCGCTTTCAAGCCCCGTTATTTGTTGTTCGGTATCGCCACTTATATTTATGTTTTGTCTTTCAGAATGAAGTTCGAGCTTAATATCTTGCAACACCGCCAATACCGGAACCTGTTGCTCGCGAGTAACCTGGTTGGCCGATAAGGTCAGTAATGCCTGAATATTTTTGTTTATATGGGCAATTTTATTTTGTGCAATTTGCTCAAGATGGGCACGTTGTTCTTTTGGGGTTTGCCAGTACTGCTGTATGGTGAGGCCAAGCGTATGAACCGGGTTTCTAAGCGCATGAGCAATACCACGACTAAGCTCACCTAAATCAGCCAAATGTTTTTTCCGTTCCATATCTGATTTTTGCTCAGCGTATTCGCTCAGTTGCGCACTCATTTTGTTAAATTGTGCGATACAGGTACGCATTTCCTCGACCCCTTGAGGTTTAACTTGTGTGCCGAGTTGGTTACTGTCGAGTTTTTGCATTCCTGTCATCAATGCACTCATGGGTTTGGTTAAGCGATTGGCAAACCATAAAGCAAAGCCGATAGCGATGATGGTTGATATCAAAATAGACCAAAGAATTAAATGAGTGAAGCGGTTAATGCTGCCGCTTGAACTAACCTCTTGCTTTGCCAACGTGATTGTATGAAGTGGGCTTGTTTGGCTCTCTAAGGCAACAAATATCGCATCGACTTGCTGCGATGAAATAGGCTTTATGTGTTTTATTTGTGGGGCGAGAATAGTGACTTCCCCGTTTTGCTCTATTATTTGTGGTGTCGCCACTTTTTTTACTGGCTCAATTTTGTCAGGGTGTTGGCCATGGTCTTCATTATGGCCTTTGTCATGAACTTCGTCGTTGATTTCTTCAAACTCAAAGTGATAACTCACCGTGTGATCACCATTTTGCGGTGCGATTTCGATGAGTTTTTTCTTGACTGTTTCTCTAGTCTGATTAATTACCTGTTGCGAAATCCGATTGGAACGAACGACTATTTCGTTTTCAACTTGGCTTTTAAAAAAGAATATTAGCGCTATTTGTGAAATCGCCGTCAGCGCAAATATGATGATGAGCGCTGATATAAGAGAACGTTTAATACTCAATGTGTTGTACTCCAAATAATACTGACACAGACTAATTCAATTATCGTACCATATATTCGGCGAGATAATACTTTCTAAGTCATTGTTAATTTTACTGTTTAATTAATAGTATTATTTTTACTTGAGGCAATATTCCTGATATCAGGAAATCATGTACTGATATGCGTAAAACAGAATACACTGTCGCGCTACAAAAAATACAATAATTCATATAAAACATACAGTTAACAATTTGGCACAACAATTTCATTAGTGACAAGGAATATTTATAAAACTCAAGGAAAAGAAAATGTTACTAAACAAACTAAACCGTGCACTTGTACTTGCAGCTGTCTGCTCTTTATTACCTATGGTTGCAATGGCTGATCATGATACTGACGTTAAAAAGAAAGTCGTTAAAATTCATGATTCCGAAATTGTGATTAGTGAAAACGATTCAGTGCATACATTCAAATTTGAAGGCACACCGACGGATGCTGATATCGAAGAAAAAATTGCAAATCTAGCACCAGAAGTGCAAGAGTCGGTAAGAAAAATATTAAAAAACCTTCATATTGAAAAAATTGGTGAATCAGCGAGCATGGTAAAAGTTATCTCGGATATTGATGCGCCGCACGATGTTGAAAAAGTGATTGAACTGCACGCTGATCATGTAATTCATGAGCGCGGAGCCCCGCAAGTGTTCGCATTTAGTTTTGAAGGAGGTAAGGGTGATCATTATCAAATAATCAAACGTATGTTAGATAAAGCAGAACTTACGCCAGAACAAATTGTCGAGCTACAAGACATTTTGTTACAAAAGTAAATAGTTTTGAAGGCATATTTCGATATGCCTTCATTTATACTGCGCCAAGTGATAGGGATGAGGCCATCATACTGAGAAACTAGACTTTTTCATGTTTCTATATGATGGGTGTTGAAGCGAAAGTAACGAAGTTTTTGATTCGCGTTTTGTTCACCCATGAATTTTTCCCGTTTATCACTGTGCGTAACCTTTTGTCACTTTCTATAATTATAAATGTGGTGAGTGGTTATTCTAGCTTCAACGCAAAACATAGATTTAATTTTATATATGAGGATAACACGTATGGAAACCGTTAACGTGATGAAAATGACAAACAAGTTACCTAAATTAGTAATGACAGCTTGTTTAATGGTGTCGAGCCTTTTTGTAACAGCGCAGGCAAAGGATTTAGATGTAGGCAAAAAAGCACCTCAATTAATGGGTCTTGACCATGCGCTCGAATCTAAGGTGAAATTAAAAGATTACAAGAGCGAGCTCAAAATAATTCACTTTTGGAACTCTGAATTAGAAAACAGTAAATCAACATTAACTAATTTAGTAAATTTACAACGCGCGGCAGACCAAAAAGGCGTGAATATTAAAGTGTTTGCAGTAAATGTGGACCAAGCTAAAGTAGGCAGCCGTATTAATAACTTTTATGATGCGAAATCATGGGTAGAGTCATACGATGAATCGAGTGTCGTATTTACCTACGATAAGCGCAGTAAAGTAAAGAAAAAGTATCGCTTATCTTATTTCCCGACTGCATTTTTAGTTGATGCCAATGACAAGCTAATCAGTCAGTGGAGCGGGGACAATAATGTAAGACGTATTACCAATATGCTTGTTGAAAAATTAGAGCTTAAAGATGTATACGCTAAGAACTAATTTGAACAAATAAATAAAAAAGGCCAAGTTTTCGTTAACTTGGCCTTTTTTATTTTAAACTTCGTATGAAAGTGGGTCGCTTGTATTATTCAGAGAAAACGCTTCAAGGCGTTCTTGGCAGGCACCACATTTACCGCAGGCTTTTTCACGGCCGTTATAGCAGGTCCAAGTTTGGCTATAATCAAGGCCCATTTTTAATCCATCAGTTAGGATTTCGATTTTTGAATTGTTTAAATAAGGGCTGACAATTTCTACTTCTTCATAGTTTGCAATGCGACAAACATCAGACATCTTTTTAACAAATTCAGGGCGACAATCAGGGTAGATTGCATGGTCGCCTGAATGCGCGCCATAGTATACCTTGCTTGCCTTTAGTGACACTGCATAGCCAACAGCCAGCGACAATAAAATCATATTTCGATTTGGTACGACAGTTGACTTCATGCTTTCTTCTTCGTAGTGGCCTTCTGGTACGTCAATATCATCAGTTAACGAAGAGCCGCCAATAAGTTGATTTATCGCTGAAATATCAACAACTTTATGAGGTACGTTTAATCGCTCACAAACGTCCGCCGCAACTTTAAGCTCTTTTACATGACGCTGACCATAGTCAAATGATAAGGCATAGACTTCATGACCTTCAGTTAAGGCTTTGTTTAATACTGTGTATGAATCCATTCCGCCAGAATAAATTACAACAACTTTTTGCGGCATATTTGTCTCACTCTCGGTATAATAGCGGTTTTGTCAGGGCGCGATATACTACACTTATAGTCCGCCAATGACAAATATAGAAATTAACCTGCTACCTATGTAGCGTGTGAGAGTTAGCAGTTTGTATAAAATTAACGAAATATTTGAAACAATTCAGGGTGAAGCGAGTTTTACTGGCACACCGTCAATTTTTATTCGCTTACAGGGCTGTCCTGTAGGGTGTGCTTGGTGTGATACGAAGCAAACATGGCATACCGATGATACGTTTTTAGTGTCATTGGATGATACCGTTGAAAAGAGTGCCGACTCCGACAATTGGGCGCCATCAGATGCGGAACAACTATTATCTTTGATTCGTGATAAAAATTATCGCGCGAAACATGTTGTGATTACGGGCGGTGAGCCCTGTATGTATGATTTAAACCCGCTGTGTAACTTATTACATGAAAATGGGTTTAGCACGCAAATAGAAACAAGTGGCACATTTGAAGTGCTCGCTCCAGAACAAACATGGGTTACTGTGTCGCCAAAAATTAATATGCGTGGCGGCTATGAAGTTCTACGCACTGCAATGCAAAGAGCAGACGAAATCAAACACCCGATAGCGATGGAAAAGCACGTGGATGAATTACAGGCGTTATTGGATGAGACAAATACCAATGATAAACGTATTTATTTACAACCAATTAGTCAAAAAGCTAAAGCGACAAAATTGGCAATTGATGTATGTAAAGCTAAAAACTGGCGATTGTCGGTTCAGCTACATAAATATTTAGGCATTAACTAATTGAATTGCTATTACAATAAAAAACGCGCTTCAATGCGCGTTTTTTATTGCTAATTTTTGAGGTTATATCGATTAACCTCGTTTCACGTTGACTTTTAATTTGAGGCGCTGACCGGGTTGCAAATATTTATTGGCGTTCAAGTTATTCCATTTTTTGATATCGTTAATGGATACGTCAAATTGGTTTGCAATACGTGCGAGTGAATCGCCTTTACGTACTTTGTAAGTGATCGTTTTGATTGCCATGTTTGAGGCAGTCGTCGTGCCTTGTTTTACAATCAGTTTTTGACCTAAACGTAGCGTACTTTTGCTCGAAATCTTGTTCCATTTTGCAAGTTGTTTGGTTGAAACGTTATATTTTTTACCGATTTTCCACAAACTATCGCCAGCTTTCACTGTATGCGTTTGCGATTCAACCGGTGCGGTATTAAGGGCAAGGCGCATTGACTTTGGCATATTTGCATTGTCAATTTCACCGTTGGATAGTGGCACAAACAAATGTTGACCAACACGTATCATATTACCCGATAATTTGTTTAAGGTTTTAATCGTATTGGTGCTGGTATCAAACTCTTTCGCAATTTTTGACAGCGTATCACCGTTTTTGACTTGATAGCGTTGCCAGCGAATTCGGTCTTTTTGATCAGTTTGTGCCAACGCCGTTGTAAACTGTGCTGCTTTATCAATTGGCAGCAGCAGTGTATGTGGTCCTTCTGGTGCCGATGCCCAGCGATTAAACGCAGGGTTTAAGCGGTACAGCTCAGTAATTGATATATCGGCCATATCGGCTGCTAATGATAAATCGATTTGACTACCTACATCGACCAGTTTGACGGCTGGCTCGTTGGCTATTTTATTCCAGGTTACGTTAAATTCGTCAGAGCGTGCTAATAAATCAGATAGAGCTAATAACTTAGGTACGTAAGCTGTTGTTTCTCTCGGTAAGTCCAATGACCAAAAATCGGTTGGCAGGTGTTTGCGGCGATTCTTTTTGATTGCTCTTAATACACGGCCTTCGCCTGAGTTGTAGGCGGCAATGGCGTTTAGCCAATCGCCATCGAGTGTTTTATGTAAATAAGTCAAATAATCAAGTGCAGCTCGTGTTGATTGCGTGATATCACGACGACCGTCGTACCACCAGTTTTGCTCGAGTCCAAATCGCTTACCTGTTTCTGGCATAAACTGCCAAATACCAGAGGCGCTGCGGTGAGAGTAACCAAATGGGTCAAAGGCACTTTCAACAATCGGGAGTAGGGCAATTTCAATTGGAATTTGGCGTTTTTCGACTTCTTCAACAATATAGTGTAAGTACGGCTGGCCGCGCTTAGCGATACGATCAAGGTATTTTTGATGTCTTGCGTAGTAATTACGCTCGGCAACAACTGCGCGATTTTGCGGCACATTGATAGAAAGCTGATAGCGAATGCGGTTCCATACGTCGTCAAATTCGGGTGTTTGTTCGATTATTTCTTCAGGTTGTTGTGAAAGCGCAAGCACCGTTAACGCGTCAACAACATCGTTAGCGTCGGCAACCACATAATTTGGTTGTGTTGGGGTCGCTGCTTGCTCTTGCTCAGTTGTTTTTGTTGTGCTTTGACAGCCAGCTAATAACAGTGCGGCGCTAAGTGCTGCAATCAATTGCGTGTTGTTCATTCATTCTTACCTGTAAAAAATCAGCGTAAAATAGTACAGGGTCTTTGGCCAAAATGCCAATACTCGCTAATTTAATAAAATTGGTTTAAGTGTGATTAAAATGTATCTTTCATTTTTCTGAGCTGAGTGAATATATCGACAGCGTCAGTGAGCGTTTGCCCTGTTGATTGATTGACCATCTCTTTTACCGTTAGTTCATTACAGCGCAAAAAAGGGTTAATACCGCGTTCTTTGGCAATGGTGCTCGGCACGGTTGCGTTTTGATGTTGCGATACTTGATGATGGTAGTCGACGAGTGTCTGATTGGTTGGCTCTATGGAAAGGGCAAAGTCTAAATTTGCGCGTGTGTATTCATGGGTGCAGTATACTAAGCATGTGTCAGGTTGCGCTGCTATGAGTCGCAGTGAGGTGTATAGTTGCTCTGCAGTGCCTTCAAATAAACGACCACAACCGGCACTAAACAAGGTGTCACCACAGAAAATTAAATCATTATTCGCATAAGCGATGTGATCAAGAGTATGACCGGGCGTTTCAATAATTGTGAAACGGATATCAAATTGAGCCAAATACAGTTCATTACCTTGGCTTAATGGATGAGTAATTCCGTCGAACGGGCTGTTTTTAGGCCCGTAAACCGGAATACCGCCAAACTGTTCAGTGAGTGTTTTGATGCCATTAGTGTGGTCCCAATGATGGTGGGTGACCAAAATCCCCGCAAGTAGCTTGTTGTGCTTTGTAAGGTAATCCAATACCGGCGCTGCATCGCCTGGGTCAACAACATATATAGCGTTGTGCTCAGTGTGTTCGAGTGTCCAAATATAGTTATCATTAAATGCTTTTATTGGATTAACTTGTCGCATACTCATTTGCTCTGTTATTGTTAGTTATATTGATGTAGCAGGAAATTAGCGTAAATGAAACCGGCGATTAGCTTACAAACCGCGCCTAAGCCAGACTCATGGTTGGCGTTTCCGCATGGCGAGTATCTTAAATCAGAAATAGAATCTAAGCTAGCATCGAGCTTAAGCCACATTTTTGGTTATCACCTGTTAAAACTAGGTACGCTGAGCGCTGAGCTTGATACTTCGCATTGCAGCATTAAGCATCAGGTAAACGTTGCTCAAAATGCGTTAGCAGGGGTGATTGCTGATATTGATGAGCTGCCTTTTTCAGAGCACAGTGTGGATGCGTGCATAATGAGTCATACGCTTGAATATTTATCGGATCCACACCACGCACTGCGTGAAGCGCATCGAACGTTAATTCCTGGTGGTTATATTATTATCACGGGGTTTAACCCAATTAGTTTGTGTGGTCTTGCGCGTATTTTACCTTTTTCTAAACAAAAACTGCCTTGGAGCGGGCGCTTTTTTACACCAGCACGAGTCAAAGATTGGCTTAATTTACTTGGCTTTGAAGTGATAAAAGACGAACGTTTAATTTATGCGTCGTTGGCAAGAGGTTCTCGCTTGTCGCGTTTTAACGGCTGGCAAAACTTTTGTAAGCATTACCTAAAGCCAATTGGCAGTGTGTATTTTATTGTGGCGCGAAAACGTGTAGCGCCGCTCACACCGATTAAACCGAAATGGCATGCACGGCCGCAATTTAACCCGGCAATTAAAGGCGCTGGGCTTAGAGAATCAATCAATTCACGTAACCCAGCTGACTAAACGTTTAGATTAGCTGACCGATAACGGAATTTTTAAATAGCGCTGACCATTATTGTGCGACGCTGGTAAATTTCCGGCATTGATATTCATTTGAATGGCGGGATATAAAAGCTTCGGTACTGCTAGTTTTTCGTCACGGGTTTCGCGGGTAGCAACATACTCATGTTGTGTAACTGGCGCTTTAACATGAATATTATACTGTTTTTGGGCTTCAATGGTGGTCACATAACTTAGTTCACGGCCATTTGGCTGATAATCATGGCACATATATAAATGTGTTTGGTCGTCGAGCTCAAAAATACGTTGAATTGAGTGAAATAATTGGCTGGCGCTACCGCCTGGAAAATCACAGCGCGCTGTCCCGCTATCAGGCATAAATAACGTATCGCCGATAAACGCAGCATTTTCAACCAAGTAGCAAACACTGTCAGGTGTGTGGCCCGGTGTTTCTATCACAGTCACCGATAATTGCCCAAGTTGGATAACTTCGTTGTCTTTAAATAAATGATCAAACTGGCTGCCATCGCAGGGGATATTTAAATCGAATAACTCAACAAAGTGGCGCTGAACTTGAGTTATGTGCTGACTCACACCAATTTTTGCACCGAGTTTTGATTTTAAGTACGCAGCGCCAGTAATGTGATCTGCGTGGGCATGCGTTTCAACTATCCAATCGATATCAAGGTGGTGACTGTCGATAAAGGAAATCATTTCGTCGCAGCTGTGGTAAGCGATTGAACCTGACGATAAGTCAAAGTCAATTGCAGGGTCGATGACCATGCCTTTAAGACTTTGACTATCGTACACTACGTAGCTAATTGTTGATGAATTAGCGTGGTAAAAACTTTCAATGTGAGCGGTCATAGCGGATATATTGCTTATTTCGTAATGTTATAAGTTATATCATATTGTAATTTTAAGCGCTAGGCTCAAATCCGTCGTCATTAATAAGTGATGAGCTTTGCGCTGCCTCGCGTGCTAAATCATCGACTAGTTCGTTTTCAGCATGTCCAGCATGACCTTTCACCCAGCGCCATTCTACTTGATGCTTGGCATTGGCAATATCAAGTCGTTGCCATAGATCTTTGTTTTTAACCGGTTGCTTGCTGGCGGTTTTCCAGTTACGTTTTTTCCAATTTGCCAGCCAAGACTCAATGCCTTGTTTGACATATTGGCTGTCAGTGGTCAGTACCACATGACAAGATTGCGTTAATGTTTCAAGCGCGACGATGGCTGCTAGTAACTCCATACGGTTATTGGTGGTGTTACGATAGCCTTGGCTGAGTTCTTTGGTATGGCCTTGGTATCTTAATAATGCACCATAGCCGCCCGGGCCAGGATTACCAAGGCATGAGCCATCTGTAAAAATCTCTACGCTTTTTTGCACAGTTTGCCTTTAATTTATGTAAAATGAAGAAATATAAAATACCAGATATTAATTAAAGACGATATGTTACACCGACAAATAGTACTAGATACTGAAACCACAGGTATTGACCCAAAAAAAGGGCACCGCATTATTGAAATTGGTTGTGTGGAGCTTGTGAACCGTCGTCTCACAGGTAATAACTTTCATGTTTATATCGATCCGCAGCGTGAGATTGAAGAAGAAGCAATTTTCGTCCACGGTATTACCAATGAGTTTTTACGTGGTAAGCCGCTTTATAGAGATGTAGCCCAAGAGTTCTTTGATTATATTAAAGGGGCTGAACTGGTGATCCACAATGCGGCGTTTGACGTCGGCTTTATGGATTCAGAGTTTGCTAAACTTCATGCAGGCTTTGCAAAAACTGAAGAAATTTGTGCGGTTGTCGATACATTAAAAATGGCGCGGGATTTACATCCTGGGCAAAAGAATAACCTCGATGCACTTTGTCGTCGTTACGATATTGATAATTCAAAGCGAACGCTACACGGCGCATTACTGGATTCTGAAATCCTAGCTGATGTTTACCTGGCGATGACAGGTGGGCAAGTTAGCTTAAATTTACAAAATGCAGGTGATGGACAGTCACAAGCAGACTCAACTGGAATTCGTCGATTGCCAGCTGATCGCCAAGCGTTATTTGTTCGAAGTGCGACAGACGACGAACTTGCTGCTCATCAACAGCGACTCGATTTGGTTAATGAAAAAGGAGGGCAGTGCCTTTGGCTCAATCAAAACTAACTTTATTAATATTGTGTGTGCTTATCCTTGGCGGTTTGATAAGTGCACCTGTGCTCAGCAACGAATCCGCCACGCAGCTTGACGTGCTGCAACGTAATTCAGATAAAAACGAATTAAAAATACTGGATAATCGTTTTCGAATTGATCACGAAATAGAAGAAATCACCTTGTTGTTTTTTCGTGAGCCGGGATCGCCCGCTGTAATTTTAGTGCGCCCTGATGGCTCTAAAATATTTGCAACATCGTCATTTAGAGATAAAAACGTAGATTGGTTTGATGACGAAACGTACGACATCGTAAAAATAAAAAATCCGATGGCCGGTCCTTGGCAGGCGATTGGCCAAATCCTTCCCGAAAGTCGACTGATGATCTTAAGTGAAATAGAACTTGATGTTGACCCTCTGCCGCCTTTGTTATTTAAAGGCGAGACAATTAAATTAACCGGACGTTTGACGAACGGTGGCGAACCAGTAACGTCAGGCTATTTTCGAGACTTAGTATCACTTAACGTGGACTTTTATAGTACGAATAACAAAGACTACTTTAACTTTAACTCTGATCCTGTGCACGTGGCTGAATTTAAAGATGACGGGCAAGGTTATGATGAGCGCCCAGGTGACGCTGTATTTACTGGAGAATTTAAACTCGATTTTGCAGCAGGTGAATGGCGCCCGGAATTTGAATTAGCCACACCATTGGTTGCGCGCCATGTTGTGCATGATCCGCTCATTATCGACGAACCTCCTTTTGTATTTACCTTTGCTGAAGCCGCTGAAGGTGAAACGTCGCACAAGGTAACCATTGCCCTTGATGAGACAAAAGTGAAACCTGAGACAATCGTTTTTCAAGGTTCTATTAATTACCCTAATAGTGAGCAGCAAAGTTTTACGATTGATGCGCTAGAGAATGACACGCGCACATTGAGCCTAGCAAATTATGATTGGGGCGTTTACTCAATCGATATATCTGTTTTTGGCAGTAATATAAACGGGCGCGAATTTATGGCTAAACTCGATCGGCAAGAATTTGAGATTGAGCGAGTAATAGAAAAAGTGCCTGAAATTGAAAAGCCGGATATTTTGCTTGATGAAATGCCACTAGAAGAGTTACCTGAAGAACCAGCGATGGATAATGCCACGCTAATTTCGATTATTGTGATAGCAAATGTACTTATTTTAGTGATTGGTGGGTTATTTATTCGGGTAGTGGTTCTTAAAAAACCGCTATTGGGTAATTTTAAATTCTCTCTGAAAAAAAAGCAGAAACAGCAAGATGGTGAAAGTTTGACTGATGCTGGTCGCAAATCAGACAGTGGTGATGAAATTTTAAACCTTTCGATGCCAGATGAATAAAAATGCCATAAAAACATAAAAAAAGTGTTGACTATGTTGGGGGTGATTCGTATTATTCACGCCGCTGTCAGGGAGCAATCCTAAACAGCACCGGATATGCGGAGTGGTAGTTCAGTTGGTTAGAATACCGGCCTGTCACGCCGGGGGTCGCGGGTTCGAGTCCCGTCCACTCCGCCATTTATCCGATAGTAAATGCATTCTGCGGAGTGGTAGTTCAGTTGGTTAGAATACCGGCCTGTCACGCCGGGGGTCGCGGGTTCGAGTCCCGTCCACTCC
>CANLRB010000034.1 GCA_947493455.1 uncultured Pseudoalteromonas sp.
TTCGTCTAGAGGCCTAGGACACCGCCCTTTCACGGCGGTAACAGGGGTTCGAATCCCCTAGGGGACGCCACTTAACTTTAAGTGTTCAATTTATATGTCAAAAAACGAAATTTTGTTTACTATCCATAAAGATAGATGCCTCCTTTACTAGCCTATAAAATATTATTTAATTGCTAAACATACGGCTATAATTACCTCAATATGATTCGACTTGGTCCCGTCAGTGTATAAGTTTATTAGCTTAATCATTACTCTATTGGTCCTCTGTTGTTATTCTTCGTATACATTTTCAGAAATATATAAAACGATTTCATCGCAAGAGTTAGCTGATAACCTAGAGCAATATTTAATTTTGGATGTTCGCACACCACTCGAATAAGATATATTGCATATTCAAGGCGTATTTAATATCTCGATGTCGACGCGAGCATTTGAATTTAGAGCTCATGAATTATGCCGTCAGCAATGTAAAATTGTTACTTATTGCAATGGTCAGTCTTGTGATAAATCAAAAACCGCAGCAAAGCGTTTGTATAACGCGGGCTTTACTAACGTTTATGCCTATGTTGATGGCATCAAATCATGGGTTAATCAATTCCCTGAGAAAACAGTATTACTAAATCGACAGCCAGCCGATCTTGCAAAATTAATAACAGACGAAAAATTGTCTGCACATTTATTGCCTCATGAGCAATTCTTTGCCCTTGAGGAAGATGACAAAAGTGTGTTGGTTGATGTAAGAGATAATTTTCAACATGAAAGTAAGAGCAGTAATCCTTATGAGATTACAATTCAGGGCGCACGTAAAATCCCGCTCGGAAGATTTAAACAAACAATTACTTGTATTCGATGCTGTGGGTAAACAAATGGAGTGGCTCCAGTATTATTTAGAATTATTTGGCTATACAAATTATTATTTTTTGAAGGGAGGCGTTCAACGCCTTTCTTGTGAGCCTACTACCCGTGAGTGTAATCCGCGCACAGGTAGCAACTAATTACTTTTTCTGTATTAGTTCAATAGAATACCCGTCTGGGTCTTTTACAAATGCGATTTCCGTAGTGCCACCTAGCACAGGGCCAGGCTCTCGTGATACAACACCACCAAGGTTTTTAATTTCGTCGCAGGCTTTATAAATATCATCATATTCAATAGCGAGATGACCAAACGCATTGCCATGATCGTAACTGTTGGTATCCCAGTTATAGGTTAGTTCAATAACCGTGTTATCTTTTTCATCGCCGTAACCGACAAATGCTAATGTATAGCGGTATTGTTGGTTGTCGGAACGCCTAAGCTCCTTCATGCCAAGTACTTTAGTATAAAACTTGATTGATTTTTCCAGATCAGCAACACGGATCATCGTGTGTAATAAACGCATTTTTGCCCTTAGCGGTTAGTTATTTGACTTATATATTGGGTTTGTGCAATTGATTTTAAAGATCGAGATGATTTTTGCGTCTTAAAAGTTTAACTAGACATACGGAACCAATGAAGCGTCTTTACAAAACCTTTACATTTAATCTGATATATTAGCAATAAATAATAATAAAAGGATTACACATTAATGAAGTTAGGTAGTTTGTTCAAAACATGCATATTTATTGTCGTGACAGGCGTGAGCGTCACAACACATGCTAAAAATTTTACCGTTCAAAAATTAAGTAACCAGGCTTACGTGTTAACTAAGCATTGGAGCGACACTAGCAAAGCAAACATGGGTGTCGTGGTTGGCGATGATGGCATATTGCTGATTAATACCATGATGCAGGATGATGTTGAATCGTTGGAAAGTACATTGCGTACAATATCACCGCTTCCTGTTAAATACGTGATTAATAGCAACTGGGATACCTATAATCACCAAGCAAACGCGCATTTTGCAAAAAAGGGGGCGACTATTATTGGCCAAAAAAACCTTCAATATCGGCCTGTATATACACAGTTATTGTTTGATGATGAACTTAGATTGAAGATTGGCAAAGAGGAAGTGGTAGCTTATACGACCGATGCCCACTCTTTTGCTCATATTAATGTACAGTTAAACAAAGCGAATGTGATTTTTATGACGGATAGTTTTCGTAATGATTAGATGACAGTGACAGGGCCAAATGGCATTAGTGGCCACATCGCGGGTATAGACTCCGTGCTGGCAAGGGCTAATGAAAAAACGGTTATAGTACCTGGTAATACGCTCCATAAAACAACAAGTAACCTGTTTGATTTAGAAAACGAAAAAAAGATCCGAACCGACTTCTTAGCAAAAGTGAATCGACTCCATCACAGTGGACTTTCGCCAGAGCAAATCGCCAATGATGCAGATATCCTCGCACTTTTTAAAAAGCATTTTCCTAAACGAAGTTTTTCACCTAAATCCAAGGTGATACAAGCGCTTCAATCAGATGTCATTTCAGCGATGACATTAAGCGAATCTCAACTCGATAATTATATAGGCGTGTATCAACACAGCAATAAACAGCAGCTCGAAATTTTGCGAGACGACAAAGGGCTTATCGCTCGAAGTAAAGGCAAGTTTATTGAACGATTAATACCGCAGTCGCCGACAGAATTTACTTTTATCACGTCAACAAAATCCGATAAGTTTATCTTTAAAATGAATAGTGAAGGGAGTGTCATTGGGCTTAAGCCCGATGTTGCCAAAAGTTATTTTCGATTTTTCATCGAAAGTGGTGAATGGCGTAAAGTAACACGTTAATATCGAGCTAATGATTGATGTTGGCGATTGTTACGATAAATTAAATGAAGCTATATTTTGATGACTTTGAATTTGATGTTGAAAAACAGCTATTGTTTAAAGGCGATAAATTAATCGAATTGAAAAAAAATCAGGTCTCGCTACTTGATTTCTTTCTTTCTGATCCTGATTCGGTGCACAGTAAAGACGTGATGTTAAATGCCATTTGGGCTAATCAAGTTGTTTCTGACCAAGTGATATTTCAAACTATAAGCCAGCTGCGAAGCATTCTCGGTCATAACGCGATTAAAACCTTCTCTGGGCGCGGTTATAAATGGCAATTAATAATAACCTCTGAACGTATCACGAGTGGTGATTATAAGGTAGGTTGTGTTGAACAACTAGATAATGGCAAACACATAAAATCGGCTCCAACAAAGCGTATAAAATACGCGGCTCTTGCTTTTTGTATGGCTGTGATAAGTATTAGTGCTGCTATTTTTTATCAAAATGATGATTCTATCACTCTTTATATAAGTCATAAGGAAACGAGTAGCGTAAACGATTTGATAAAATACGGTATAGCCACATCACTTGAGGAGAATAGAAATATAAACATTCAATATTTGAATAATTCTCCTAACTCGTATCAGGCAATAGGTTTTCGAAATAAACATAATCTCCCAGACAGCAGCTACCTATTGGCTGGTAACGTATTCTCATCTTCGTCCGGCGCGATATTGCAGTACACAATTGCGAGCAAAATGAATATATGGCAAGGCTTTATTGAACAGGCGTCAGTTGAATATTTAGGAGAAGAGCTGTCACTGCGCCTAAATCAACTCAGTTCACAAGGTATATTAAATTCGATGCAATCGAATATCAGTGCAGCAGAGTTAGATAGGCTGCTAAACAAAGCACCTTATGATCCAGATATATTGCAGTACGCTGCGAAAGACTATATTGAAAGAAACCAAGGGGATATAGCGCTCGTTTATTTAAACAAGTTGACTAAACTTGAGACGCTTAAAAAATTTAGTTTATATAAAGCTGCCGCTTACTGGCAAATTGGTAAAATTTATAAAATGCGTGGGCAACATGTACCGGCGCGCAATAGCTTAAAATTGATGTCAGAAGTGTTAAAGCAGAACCCATTTAGTGAGCTGCATTTTCAGTACATAAAAACTAAGGCGTGGTTAGAATACAGTGAAACCAATCATGAGGCCATGTTTAGAACGTTAGATGAAGGGCTTAAATACGTTAATTCGACTCAGGCCGAAGTTCCTTTTTTAAAGTTTAAATTACATATTCTGTACTCCATTTTGGCGCATAAAGTTAATAACCATCAAAAGAAATACGCGCATTTAAGTTTGGCGCAAACGCTTTTATTGCAGCACTCTTTTGATAAATCTAATTTAGCTGTAATTTATTATCACACGGCGCTATTTTCAGTCACAGAACAGAGTTCAACAAATAATTTTACCGTTCTCAATAAAGGTAGCCAGTATGTCGTTAATCTAGAGAAAATTTTAGAGTTACCACGTACCATTGATAACTTTTGGGTTCACGATGAAGCCATTGACTTATTAGTGCATTATTATATTTCTCAACAAAACTTTGATGCCGCGAGGAGCGTATTAGAGAGTCGAGCAGCCACACCTAAACGGATTTTGTTACAAGCACAAATTCTCACGGCGGAGCAAAAATCAAAAGCAGCTATTCGTATGTTTGAGTTAGCTTTCGAGAAAGCAAAAGTCGACTATGACACTCGCACAGCAGTCGAATCAGCATTGCATTTATACCGACTCTTAAGTACCGAACCGCAATTGCAAGCGCAATATTATGCATATTTAGAATCGAATACGAACAAACTTTGGTTAAATAAGAATGTTGTTGCAACTAATCAATGAATTGATTTTATCAAGGTAGAGTACAAGTACTGCAACTGTCATAGTATAGTAGTTAAACGTCGCAGCACTTTTTGGGATCGCGATATTTGTTATCTTTTAGCTGTACTAGTACAAATAGCGTATTCTGCGGGACACGATTTTTCTTTAAAATCACCAGTCCATTGATAAAGCTCGTCGATTGTAATTGCGCGCCAACTATTAATATCAACTAACGAGTTAACTTGGATATTTAGTTTCTTTAGTGCGTTAGCGAAGATAACCATATCTTTGTAAATGCGCGGCTTTTGCTGTGTAAGTTGAACTTCGTAATGCTCTTCGGCAATAACCATTTTGTTTTTTTCTGACTGTACGAGCAAGTAATGCTGAGAGTGAGTGGTCGCTATATCGTAGAGCGTAACATTACCAAGCTTAAATGGTTTTCGATTAGGGATGACAACGAATTTATCCGATGCCAATGGATGCTTTAGCGATTGGTTAATGGTATCTTGATGTGCCTTTGCGGCAACGAATTTGGCACCCAAAGCTGCAATATCATCTAACCCTTGTAAATTTCTTCTGTGATGATGTGTGACTACAAAGTAGTTGATTGGCTTTTCTGTGTTAGTTAAATTTTTGATCTCCTTAAAGTTATCTTTTAACTTTCGTGCACTACCAAGCGCAATAAAATGATCAGCTTGCTCAATAAAAACTGTTTTAGAGCGACCAATACCTGCTTGATAAATACCGTCGCCAATTTTTTTGCTGATCATTTTTCGGTTATCTATCATTTCTCCCCAAGGTTTGTAGTTAGTTGGCTTTTCAAATGCAGTATTCAGTGATGGGTTTAGTTCAATATCTCTGTGGACAGAGGATAAACGGAGTTGACCGTCAACAAAAAAGTTCATGTCGGCTGCATAACTAAGCCCTTGCTTAGTAAGGTGATTTGAAAATACATACACTAGATTATTGTTGGGCAGGGAGCGGTATATTTTTTTTATGAGTGCTGATTTAGGATCAATAAAGTAAATAAATTGGTTACCCGACTCAAACGTGACAGCAAGTTTTTTGTGTAACGTACCACGATAAAATTCCTCACCTACATAGTTTGCTTTTGTTACCTCGCTGGCAAGGCGTTTTGCGTGCATTGTATCACTTGAACGAACGAGTGAGCCGCCAAGGTTGTTATAATTGAGCCAATCTTCTTTTGAGTACTTTTGATGCAGTACATCATATATATAGGCGTTCTTGCCATCATAAATCCATTTTTCTAGGTCAATTGTGGTTCGCGGCACACGATAAGACAATAAACTCTTTCGTTTATTTTGAAAGTCGATTATCAGGGATTCATTGATGCGCCATATTTCCGGAACACCTGGGTTTTCAGTCTCACCCGGCCACGGCCCTTTATTATGATCGACAACTTTCAAGCTCGAAGCATTTAATAATGTTTGGCCACCGTATGCATTTATGACCTTTTTGATTATGTTTGTTGTTTCGGCATTGCCATTAAAGCTTAAAAACAGCAGTGTCAGTAGAAGTGTTATTTTTTTCAACTTTTTGTCCTCTTAATTAAAACGAAAACAAATTTATTGGAATAAAAGCGGCAAGTCCTATTCATTTCTTATTTGTAATTAGAATAGAAAGTGAATTGAGCATATAAACCCTGTCTCACTGTTATATGATTATCTAACTGTTTTTAATGACTTTATTTTTATGGTTTTAATAACGTAAGTTTGACTTGTTGAAAAACGTGTTATCGAAATTTAAATATGGCACGTTTTTACTGATCCTAAATGACACACTAATAGGCGATTAACGAGTGTTTATTTTTCTTAGCAAAAAGGGGATGTATGAGTAAAAATACAACAGCACGACTTACTGGATTCGTTTATGTTCTAGTTGTTTTGAGCGGGTTTTTTAATTTAGTTTATGTACCGTCGCAAATCATTGTTTGGAATGATGCCGCAGCGACAATCAATAATTTAATTATGAATGAAGGCTTATATCGCTTAGGAGTCGCGGTTGGCATATTATGCTTTGTCTTTTACTTGACCGTGGCTTTTTTACTTTTTGATTTACTTAACAGCGTCAATAAACGAGTTGCTGTCGCTATGGTGGTGTTAGCTGCTATCAGCGTCCCAATTTCAATTTATAATTTTACAGTCAAAATGGATGTGCTGGCGCTTATAAGTGGTGCTGACTATTTAAAAAACCTGTCCGAAACACAAATCCAAACCCAGGTTATGTTGTTATTAAAATCATACAGCAATGGCGTCGGCATCGTGCAAATTTTTTGGGGCTTGTGGCTGTTACCGTTTGGTTATTTGGCATACAAGTCAGGCTTTATTCCAAAGTTCTTAGGTGTCTCTTTAATGCTGGGTTGCTTTGGGTGGGTTGCATTTTTCGTTGGCTTTGTGATTTTTCCAGATGTTGATCTTCCTAGCTACATTCGTAAACCCGCATCAATTGGTGAAATTGGTACAGCGCTTTGGTTGTTAGTAATGGGAACAAAACAATTGAAGTGGCGCTCACTTACCGGAAAGAAAAATAACAGCGCTTAGGTAAAACTGTCTTCCAGTAATGGTTCTGTAAAGCTTGGCGAATAAATTAAGTATGCTCTGGAACAGCCTACAGAACCGCGTATAAGATTAAACAGACTACAACTTAGATTCTATCTTTTTAAACCAAGTTTTTATTACGCTCCCTGCTGCGAGGTTAAACCCTAATATTTTATTTTTATTACTTTGTTTGAAGATGAGTGTGTTTATGGCTTGAAGTCATTGATTTTTTGTATACACCTTCAAGTGGTGATATTAGTTTATCATTTATGTTGAGTATCAATTTGTAGTCTTCAAAACTAACGTCATAAACACGATTAAGTTATTTGAATTACCTATTAAACGAGTGAATTATTTAACCGTATCGTTTTTCTCGTAGAAAAATATAAATTCAATAATCTCAACGTTCTATATGTTTTTGCTAACCCTCACTTAACCCGTTTAATGGGAATTAATGATTTTTTATATTTTATTGTGATTATTTCTAAGCTACTGCGAATAATTAGATAACAAGATAAAGTTATTACAAAGTGGGGCTTGAATGTCCAATAACACTGACAAGCTATGAGTGAGAGGGAATGGACGAAACCAAGAAAAAGCTATTTGCTCGGTTAATGGAGCAGCATAAAGGAATTGTTTACAAGATTGTGAATTCATATTGCCAAGAGCGTGATGAACGACAAGATCTTGCACAAGAAATTTTAACCACAATGTGGCTGGCATTTGACAAATATAATGAAGAATACAAGTTTTCAACGTGGATGTACCGTATCGCACTTAATGTTGCCATTTCATATTACCGAAAAGACAGCAAGCGCGAAGATAAAGCCAATGCTAATGAAGAATGCATTGTACACATAGCTGACTCGTCTCATGAAGGGGAGCGCAGCGAGGAAATTAAGCTGCTATATCGATTTATTGCGCAACTCGATAAATTAAATAAAGCGATCATGTTGCTCTATTTAGAGGGTGAAACGCACGACAGTATTGCTAGTAGCTTAGGCATTAGTAAAACCAATGTCGCCACGCGAATTGGCAGAATTAAAGATAAATTAAAAGATCAATTTGAAACACAGGAGTCTTAACATGAATTTAGATGACATTAAAAATGATTGGCAGCACCAAAGTTCAGCCGACGCAGGTGCGATTGAAATAAACCAAAACATGTTAAGTGAGATGAAGATGAACAAGCAAATGAAAGAGCTTTCAAATATGAAATGGGCACGTATTATTGAAGGAACGTTATTTTTTATTATCGTTGTTTTATTGTGGCAGTACATTGCCCAAAATTTCACAATGTCAGCAGCGACTATATCGGCTGGTATCTTAAATATGTTTGCGATAATTGGGCTTGCTGGATGTATTGGACAAGTCGTTTTAATTTCAGAGATTGACTATTCAAAACCAATTAGCGAATTGCAAAAAGATATTTATCGTGTGTGTTCTCATAAACTTCAGCTAACAAAATTGTTGATGATGTCCACGCCTTTCTACTTAGCGTATGGGTTTATGGTGTGCGATATACTTTTTGGCTTTGATTTATTTTTACACTTAGAACAGCATATGATTTGGTTCTACTCTGTGTCTTCAGCGCTAATGTTTATTGTAGCGGCATGGTTGTTCGCTAAGTTGAACTACCACAATATCACGACTAACTGGGTTAGAAGCACAATTCAGTTTATCGTTGGCGAACGTTTAGTCAATATGGCGCAGTTTATTAATAATATAGAGAAGAACTAACACTAAGTAACGTACTTTGCTGAATACACTGTGATCATTGAATGGTTCTTATTGTGTTAGCAAATTACTTTTTAATCAAACCTATATGAGACTGAGAACACCATTAGCTACAAATTTATGTTTGGAAAGGGGTTATTCAGTCTTTTCTTTATACTCGCACAAATCTTCAATAATACAGCTGCCACATTTAGGCTTGCGAGCAACACAAACATAACGGCCGTGCAGGATTAGCCAGTGGTGAACATCAACTTTGAACTCTTTGGGTACCACTTTTTCGAGTTTCGCCTCGACCTTATCAACATCTTTGCCCATGGCAAATTTTGTGCGGTTTGATACTCTAAAAATATGTGTATCAACGGCAATGGTAGGCCAGCCAAATGCACAATTTAAAACAACATTTGCTGTTTTTCGGCCCACACCAGGCAGGGCAACAAGTGCTTCTAAGTTCTCCGGTACCTGACTGTCGTGTTTATCTACCAAAATCTGGCACATTTTATAAACGTTGTTTGCTTTTGAGTTATAGAGCCCAATGGTTTTGATATAGTCTTTTAGCCCGTCGACGCCGAGTTTTAATATCGCTTCAGGCGTATTTGCAACTGGAAATAACTTACGGGTCGCTTTATTTACCCCAACGTCAGTCGCCTGCGCTGATAACGTGACGGCTACTAATAATTCAAATGGGTTTGAATACTCAAGTTCACTTTTAGGGTGCGGGTTATCGTCTCGTAATCGCTCAAGAATGACTTTGCGCTTCGTATTATTCATGTTATCAGTCCATACTTGTTACGCGTGCGCGTGGCGCTCGTGTCGCTGTGTTTGTTGTTTTATTCTTGGCAGCTATTTGTTGGTCAATAACATTCTTACCCGCGATAAGTAAGCCCATGCCGATAAACGCACCTGGCGGTAAAATCGCTAATAAAAAGGCATTGTCGACTTGGTATAACGTAATGGACAAATTGGTTGCCCAGTCGCCTAATAGTAAGTGTGCACCGTCAAATAAGGTGCCTTGGCCTAATATCTCCCGCATAGCACCAAGCACGATTAAAACGAGACCAAAACCTAACCCCATCATTATGCCGTCGATCATCGATAAAATAGGTGTATTTTTTGACGCATAGGCTTCAGCTCGGCCTATGATTGCACAGTTGGTAACTATCAATGGAATAAAAATGCCGAGCGACTGATATAAACCATACGCATACGCGTTAATGAGCAGCTGTATAATTGTTACAAAGGCGGCAATTATCATCACGAAAACCGGAATTCGAATATCTTTTGGTACAAAGTTTCGAACTAGGGATACCGTCACATTTGAGCCAACAAGTACAAATAAGGTTGCGATGGCTAGACCGAGCGCATTGGTGACGGTACCAGTGACGGCGAGCAGGGGACAAAGGCCCAATAGTTGTACCAGTGCAGGGTTATTTTTCCAATTGCCTTGATAGATGAGCTCCTTGATGTCAGCGTGTAGATTACTCATGACATGCTCCTCCGCTTACAAACAAGCTATCTTGGTTATGTTGCACATAAAGACTGGCTCGTTTAACCGCATTAACGACCGCTCTAGGCGTTATTGTGGCGCCTGTGAATTGGTCAAATTGGCCACCATCCTTTTTGACAGCCCAGGTAGGATCTTTCTCTGATAGCGGTTTTTTGTTATTAAAGCTTAATATCCAGCTTGAACGCGCTAATTCGACTTTATCACCAAGGCCAGGGGTTTCTTTGTGTTTAATCACTCGAACGCCAGCCACTGTTCCGTCAACATAAATTGCAGATAAAATTTCGATTTTACCAGAATAGCCATCTGGCGCTGTGGTCTCTAAAATGATACCCGTCATTTTGTCTTCTTTTTGCGTGCGGTATGCGTTTGTCGTTTTGCTATGACCCAAAAACGCGTCGTTAATTTCAATGCAGTTTGCAGTCAGTTGATTGTCATAGGCATGACTTGGCATCACTTCTGTGAGGCTGCGCATAAGCGTTGCTTGCTCTTGCTGTTTAATTTTATCTTTCGTTGCGATTTGCGTCAGTGTTACGGCGCCGGTGGTCGCAAGCGCAAAGATGGCTAAAATGGCCCCATTGCGTGACATGGATTTGATAATCATGAGTCTTTTGTGTCTCCATATACGCGAGGTTGAGTATAAAAATCGATCAGAGGAACAGCCATATTTAATAATAATACAGCGAAAGCAACGGCATCAGGATAACCGCCATAGGTACGAATGAGATAAACGAGAATACCGATCGCGGCGCCATAGATTAGGCGTCCTTTATTAGTTGTTGCCGCTGACACAGGATCGGTCGCAATAAAAAATGCGCCTAACATCGTCGCTCCGCTAAATAGATGTAGTATTGGACCGGCACTTGTGTCAGGGTCAATCATGATGCCAACAACTGCACATAAGCCTAGGCTCGATAACATCGCAACGGGGATATGCCAGTTGATGAGTCTTGCTTTTATTAAATAAAGTCCACCAATTAAATAGCCCAGATTGACCCATTGCCAGCCCGCGCCCGCGAAACTTGTAAAAATAGGCTGTGCTAAGCTTTCTGACACCGTTAAGCCTTTACTTAAATCAGTTTTTATGGTGTCGAGTGGGGTTGCCATCGTAACGCCATCAATGCCACTTCTTACTTGCTCAAGGCTCAGCCCCGCCGAACTAGAACCGGTAAATACCAAGGATAATTGGTCGATAAAAGAAAGTTGAATAGGCATTAACTCAGCAGGTGGCAACCAGCTTGTCATTTGCACTGGGAACGAAATAAGTAGTAGTACATAGCCCGCCATCGCTGGATTGAAAATATTTGCGCCTAATCCACCGTAAAGTTGTTTTACAAAAACAATAGCAAAAAAAGTACCAATGACAATCACCCACCAAGGAGCAAGCGGTGGAATGCAAAGTGCCAACAATAGCGCACTTAATACCGCTGAATTATCTTTGAGTGTTGTGTTTAATGGTCGTTTTCGTAGTTTTAAGACCAATGCTTCACAAGCAAGCGCGGTCGATATTGCCAATACAATTTGAATAAGCACGCCGATACCAAAAAAGTAGAGCTGTGCTAATAATCCTAAACTTGTTGCCAAACAGACCGCCAGCATCAACTGTGAGAGCGACTTCTGACTGTGTTGATGAGGCGAGGATAATACTTTCAATGCACTCATTTAATTCTCGTCTCCATGTTTTTTTGATTGCGCTTCTTTAGCCGCTTTTTTTGCTTTGGCACGGGCAATGGCGGCGGCAACAGCCGCTTTTCTGGGGTCTTCGGCCATTTCGTCGTCGCTACTTTCAACTGTGGGCTCTGTTTGCTCAACTGAAGGTGCTTCTTTGGCTGCCTTTTTTGCTTTTGCACGGGCGATGGCAGCGGCAACCGCTGTTTTTCTTGGGTCATCGGCCGCCTCATTGTCTTCGCTAATTTCAGCTGAGGACTCTGATTGCTCAACTGAAGGCGCTTCTTTGGCTGCTTTCTTCGCTTTGGCGCGGGCGATGGAGGCAGCAACAGCTGCTTTTCTCGGGTCATCAGCTGCTGCATTGTCTACGCTATGTTCAGCTGCGGACTCTGATTGCTCAACTGAAGGCGCTTCTTTGGCTGCTTTTTTCGCTTTGGCACGGGCAATGGCGGCAGCGACTGCTGCTTTTCTTGGGTCATCAGCCGTTGCATTGTCATCACTATTTTCAGCTGCGGACTCTGATTGCTCAACTGAAGGCGCTTCTTTGGCTGCTTTCTTCGCTTTGGCGCGGGCGATGGCGGCAGCAACAGCTGCTTTTCTCGGGTCATCAGCTGCTGCATTGTCTACGCTACGTTCAGCTGCGGACTCCGATTGTGCATCTGAAGTCGGCTCTTTGGCAGCTTTCTTCGCTTTGGCACGGGCAATGGCGGCAGCGACTGCTGCTTTTCTCGGGTCATCGGCCTTTGACGTATTGTCACTACGTTCAATAGCGGGCTCTGATTGCTCATCAGGTGGCGTATTTTTAGCTATCTTTTTCGCTTTTGCTCGCGCGATGGCTGCGGCAACTGCATCTTTTTGACTCTCTTTTTCTGTTTCGTTATTGGCGGTTGAGCTTGAGACAGATGAAGCGTTCGCTTGTTTTTTTGCTTTTGCACGAGCAACCGCAGCAGCGACCGCATCTTCCTTGGTGCTTGTCTCTTGTGCACTTGCGCGTTTTTCTTCTTTATATAGTTTCGCTTGGCGTTTTCGCTCTTCGCGCAGCGCTGCCATATCATTGTCATTAACAGCGTCTGCTTTTTTCGCTTTTGCTCTTGCTAATGCGGCCTGAACTGCATCATTTGTTTTTTTAGTTTCCGATGCCTTGTTGTTATTAGGTTGGCGTCGGCCACGCTGGTGGCGTTGATTACGTTCTTCTTTTTCACGTTCTAAACGCCGGTTACGTGCTTCAAATCGTTCTTTTGCTCGCTCTGCATCAATTTTATCTTGCTGTGCTTGTTTTATGTCTGCTTTCGCAACACGGTAGTATTCAACGAGCGGAATTTCACTCGGGCACACAAACGCACAGGCCCCGCATTCTATGCAGTCTGACAATTTATGGTCTTGAAGCTTTTGATGGTCATTACTTTTCGCGTACCACAGTAATTGTTGGGGTAGCAAGGTTGCAGGACAGGCATCAGCACACGCGCCACAACGTATACAAGGCTGTTCTTCACCTGGAAATGGCATTTGATTTTGCGATGGTGCTAACACACAGTTGCTGGTTTTTATAATCGGTAACCGAACACTTGGCAATGTAAAGCCCATCATAGGTCCGCCCATGATTACGCGCTGCCATTTCTCTGGTACAAAGCCCACGTGCGTTAATGCAAACTTTATAGGTGTTCCGAGTAATAGCCATGCATTGGTATTTTTAGATAATGTATCGCCTGCGAGCGTAACGACGCGCTCAATAAGCGGCTTACCTTCGAATATAGCTTGATATATTGCAAATATTGTCCCCACATTATGCACCACGACGCCAACATCACTGGGCAGTCCGCCACGCGGTACTTGCATTGATGTGACCACTTGAATCAATTGTTTTTCGCCGCCTGATGGGTATTTAGTGGGAATAGCTCTTACGATTGTATTGTGATCTTCTTCGCAGGCTTTGGTTAGCGCAGCAATGGCTTGCGGCTTATCATCTTCAATGGCAATGATAATACGGGTAGGTTGATACAACTTACGTAAGACTTCAATGCCGCGTATAATCTGTTCAGCGTGTTCGCGCATTAACATATCGTCAGCAGTGATAAACGGTTCGCATTCAACACCATTGATAATTAAGTACTCAATAGGGTGAGTCGGCTGTGCTTTGACGTAGGCTGGGAATCCTGCTCCGCCCATGCCACTGATCCCAGCTTGGTGTATTCTGTCGACGATTTGTTCATTCGATTTAGCATGGAAATCAGGCCATGGGCTGAGTTCACACCAAGTGTCCGCACCGTCAGGTTCGAGAATAATGCTAAGTTCCGGTAAGGCACTTGGATGCGTGCTAGGCATAGGTTTAATATCAAGCACTGTGCCAGACGTTGGCGCATGAATCGGCACGCTCCAGTGGCCTGCGGCTTCAGTGAGAGGTTGCCCCTTTAGCACATGTTGGCCGACCTCTACGATTAACTTACCATTGCTTCCGATATGTTGTTTAATTGGCAACACAAGTTCTTGCGGTAATGGCAATCGTTCAATTGGTGTCTGGGTCGACAATGATTTATTGGTTTGTGGGTGAACGCCGCCGGGAGTATCCCAAATGATGCCGCGATCGATTTGTTCTAAAATTGATTCCACAAAAACCTCTAATCTATTGTTGTTACAGGGATCGACTTTAAGTCCCACTGCCAGTTTTTCACTGTTTTTTTGACGGGTAGCATGTCAATACAATCAACAGGGCAGGGTTCGACACATAAATCACAGCCAGTACACTCATCTATGAGTACGGTATGCATCTGACGTGTCGCACCGACAATGGCATCAACAGGGCAGGCTTGAATACATTTAGTACACCCAATACATTCATCTTCTCGTATGTAGGCAACTTTTTTCGTGTTGTCGGCGTCTTCTTCTACGGCTAATGGGGTTGCTTCGACGCCCATTAAATCAGCTAACTTTTGAACTGTACTTTCACCACCTGGTGGACATTTATTGATGTCATCGCCATTTGCAATAGCTTCTGCATAAGGTTTGCATCCAGGATAACCACACTGACCACATTGGGTTTGCGGTAAAATCTCATCGATTTGTTCGACAATTGGGTTGCCTTCGATTTTATATCGAATAGCTGCAAATCCGAGTAAAACTCCGAATATAAGCGCTAACCCACCGAGCGCTATTAGGGCATAAAATAAAGTCATTATAGTTTCACTAAACCGGTAAAGCCTAAAAATGCCATCGACATTAACCCTGCAGTGATCATTGCAATTGCGGCACCTTTAAACGGACTAGGCACGTCGGCAACGGCAAGGCGTTCACGCATCGCCGCAAATAGTACGAGGACAAGTGAAAAACCGATCGCGGCGCCAAACCCATAGATGGCAGATTCGATAAACGTATGTTGTTTATTGATGTTTAGTAGTGCAACGCCAAGTACCGCACAATTTGTTGTAATTAGAGGTAAAAATATACCAAGCAAACGGTAAAGTGTCGGGCTCGTTTTTCGTACAACCATTTCAGTAAACTGTACGACAACAGCAATAACAAGAATAAAACTCATGGTACGCAAAAACTCGAGTTCCAGCGGCGCCAAAATATACTGATTAACTAAGTAACTGGTGATTGAGGCAAGTGTGAGTACAAAAGTCGTCGCCATTGACATACCGATTGCCGTGTCTAATTTTCCCGACACGCCCATAAATGGGCAGAGCCCTAAAAACTGCACTAACACAAAGTTGTTAACTAATACGGTTGCTATCAAAAGCAAGATGTATTCAGACATCGTTTATCTCGAAATTAAACTTGGCGCATATTATCCTGCTTTTGCGAGCAATACTCAACAATTATACCCATTTCACTGAATAATAGAGCGAGGCAGTGTGCAGCTAAAAATACGAGAGTTATAAATAAGGGGAAGGGCGAGAGAGTTTTCTCTCGCGTTGTTTAAAAACCGTTCGCAGTTTGAAGTCTAGCTACTAAATTTCACGCGGTTTTTCAATATAGTAACCTTGCGCGCCATCTAAACAGAGCTGTTCAATAATATGCTTCTCTTCTTGGCTTTCGATGCCTTCGGCGAGCACTGTAACGCCAATCCGATGGGCAAGGTCAACCATTAAGCGCATAAAGTATTGGTTATTTTTATCTTCTTCTAATCCGCGTGTGTAACTGGCGTCCATTTTTATAAAGTCTGGTTTTAAATCGCGGAAAAACTTAAATGATGTTAAACCGACACCAAAACGTTCTACCGTAATACGTGCACCGACTCGGTGGATCATATCAATAAAGCGTTTTGATGCTTTTACATTTTGCTGCAAGCCAAACTCACTCACTTCAAATATTAATTTTGCTGAAATCACATTATCTTTTAGTAAACGGCGCTCTAACCAAATAACAAACTGTTCGTCATGTGCACTTTTAGCTGTCACATTAAGACCAAAGAACTGGTCATTTAGATTACGCGTTTTTATTGCCTCAATGGTTGCTTCTATTACGAGTTTATCGACATGAGTAATTTGGTCGAGCTTTTCACTCATCGCTAAAAACGACGCAGTCGGTAAAATATGATCGTCGTCTGTTTTGAAGCGCGCAAGTATCTCAGAATACGCTTTAGCACTGCGACTTGTTGGCATTATCGGTTGTATCATTAGTTGAATACGGTTGTTATTTAATACGTCTTCAATAACTTGTCGCCAGTTTTGATTACCATAGCTTGCGCTTACCGTATCAATTAGGTCGCTTTCTCGTTGCACGTGCCACGCGTTAGTTTGTTTACTCTGTGCTAAGCTAATCGCAGTATCAACTTGAGCGAGTAGGGAACTAAGCGCCTTGCCTTTTTCATAGGCAACAATACCTGTGTTCGCCACTGAACTTAATTCCACGTGTTGCTGGTATTCGGTAAACTTCGCCTGCATGGTTGCACCAAATTTTTCAGCCTCCTTAACGGGGACATTCGGTAACAAAATAGCGAAATCGGAACTATTTAATCGATAACATGCACTACCTGCATATGTTCCGATTACTTTTTTAATTAAATCAGCAACTTCAATAATATATTGGTCGCCTTGTTGGTAACCCCGTGTTTGGTTTATTAGTTGTAATTCGGTGCATCGAATAACGGTTAAGGCGCCAAAGCAGGGCTTTTCACTATTTTCAATTTGCTTCTCATATTGCTCGATAAATAAATTACGATTGCCAAGTCCTGTTACCGTATCTTTATATGCTTCACGTTTTATTTCGTGTTCAGTTTCTTCAATTTCTTTTTGTTTGCGTTTAATAAAAGTGTTTAGACGAACAATGCTTGGAAATATATTCGACATATTGTTAGCTGCAATTGATGAATCAAGTTGCTTATCAGGATCATCTGCCGAAATAAATTTGTCGATCATTGACGACATTGCATCGCTTACGTCATCAGACGCTTTTTTTAAGGTCAGTTTTAAGGTTAAGAAGGGAATTACGGTAAGTGTTAAAATAATCAGTGTGAAAAAAACAAATACATTTTGTGCAATTTTTGCCGGAGTGTCGAACCTTACTGTAAATTCAAATTTTAATCCTGCTTCATTCGTTGCTGCATGTTGCGAACGAATAAACGGGTCAATATTCTGTATTTGTTTGGTTAATATTGGTAAATAGTACAAATTTTCGTGTTCAGCGTATACCACTTCATTGTCGCTATTGCGAACAATCAATTTATCCAAGTTAAAAATAGTGCGCATTGATTTGGCAAGTTCAACAGGGTCTGTCTCAACAGTCACGTTTTTTACGTGTCCATCAATGACTTTTTGTAGGTTTATTTGCTTTGTGCTGGCATAAGAGTGCAGTGTTGAGTTAACTATGTAACCAGTAATGCCAATAGATAATAGGCAAAAAGTAACCTGAATAATTACGAATCGAGTGAGTCCTACCATGGCGTCTTCTTATATTTTCTTGATGTTGTCATTAGCACTTTAACTATAATAGCTCTAACGTACTGAACTTGTACTATAAATTGCCAAAAAGTCTATTGAAGCTTAATTTAAAAGTAAATAAAAGTCTAATTAAAGTAGGAATTTGTGATGATTTTTAGAAGTGGCTCCCCCTCCCCGACTCGAACGGGGGACCTGCGGATTAACAGTCCGTCGCTCTAACCAACTGAGCTAAGGGGGAACAATTTGTGTATTAGATTGGCTCCCCCTCCCCGACTCGAACGGGGGACCTGCGGATTAACAGTCCGTCGCTCTAACCAACTGAGCTAAGGGGG
>CANLRB010000035.1 GCA_947493455.1 uncultured Pseudoalteromonas sp.
GGCAGTTCACCTATAGCGAAAGAAAAACAGTATTGGAAAACTTATAACGAGGTGACCAAAAATAGTTGACCACTACAGAGCCATTTGCCATGAATCTTAATTGTGTCAACTCCGGACAACATTTTCCCGCCCCTAGTTCCTCCAGACTGATAGCCAGTAAATAAAACAGTTGTGCGATAGTCCCCGACAAGTCTCTTAAGATGGTGAAGAATACGCCCTCCCGTCACCATGCCACTTCCTGCAATAATAATGTGCGGCATGGCGACTTCCGATAAAGACTTAGACTCATCAACTGTTCGCATAAAAGACGCAACGTTACACATCTTGTGGCAATCTTCTTTTGAAAGCTTAATTAATTCGTTGTATTGACAGTAAAAATCAAAAACATTAATCGCCATAGGGCTATCGAGAAATATAGGAATTTTCGGTATTCTTTTTTGCTCAATCAGGGTCGCAAGAATATGTTGAATTAATTCGGTTCTGCCAACGGCAAAGCTGGGAATAAGGGTGACACCTCCTTTTTTCACTGTTGTATTGATAATATCTGCAACTTGATCATAAGGGTCGTCAATAGAGTGCTCCCGATTACCGTAAGTAGATTCGAGCAATAACAAATCCAATTTGGGTAATGCCTTAGGAGGCGGCATTAACAGATCATTAGTACGGCCAACATCGCCTGAAAACCCAACCGTTTTTCCATTTGCTTTTAAAATAATGCTGGCAGCCCCCAGAATATGGCCTACTGGTTGCAGATAAAAGGTGATATCGCCGACTGCAACTTCTTCTTCAAAGTCAACAGTTTCAAAAATAGATAAGCTATCTTGAGCCGTTTGCTTATCATACAAAGGTTCGGGCGTTTCATGTTTACTAAGTTTATGCTTACTATAAAACTTGGCATCGTCTTCTTGAATATGTCCACTGTCCGGCAATAAGATAGAACAAAGCCCCAATGTTGCACTGTGGGTATACACTGGTCCACGATAGCCTTGTTTGTAAATGGCAGGAATAAACCCTGAATGGTCTAAATGGGCATGCGTTAAAACAATGCCATCTAATTCATTAATATTTAAGGGTAAAGGTTCACGGTTCCGCTTTCTTAACCATTTGTAGCCTTGGTATAAACCACAATCAATTAACAATTTTGTCGTAGCTGTTTCGACTAAATACTTAGATCCTGTAACTGTTTCAGTACCACCTAAAAATGTAATTTTCATATTGATACTCCCTTAACTTTTGACAAACATTCAATAACAGGCTCTACAAGCACAGAAGAAATATCTACACCATTTGAAGGGTGAGTAATGGTATTTGTCGTAATAAGTGATGACAAACCCGATTCCAGCAAACTTTGGTCAACGCCATCAGCAAAAATACCGTGGACGGCAGCACACTTAATATCTTTAATTCCCTTTTTCTTCAGCGCTGAAATACAGCTTAATATCGTTTGTCCACTAGAAATGACATCGTCTATTATTACAGCAGCTAAGCCAGCTTGAGCACTAAGATCTGGCAACGACACTTCTACATCACGGTCACCTTTCCTATTCTTTTCGCCAATAACGAAAGAATGACCACTTACTTTAGCAATACTAATGATCCATTGTTCACTTTCTGAGTCAGGACCAACCAAAAACAAGTTTGGCTGTCCTTTAAGCCATTGGGCTAAGACAGGTGCTCCTTGCACTACAATGCTAGGCACTGAGTATATTTCGTCTAATGAGTGGTAGCGGTGTAAATGTGGATCTACTGTAACTAAGTAATCAATATGGTTGGAAATAGACTTTGCGAATAGTTTAGATGTAACAGCTTCTCCATCAATGAACCGTCTGTCTTGCCGCATATAACTGAGATAAGGTGCGACCAAACCGACAGATTTAGCGCCTAACTCTTTCAATGTATCAAGCAAGAAAATGAGAGGCAGGTACTTTTTGTTAGGGTGGGATAGGTCTGCTACAACAATGCAATGACTATTTTCTACATTACTCTCAATTCGCAGATAAGACTCACCATCCGGGAAATCACGTGAACTGTATTGACCTAGATGACCACCTAACTTATCACTTAAGCTAGCAGCTAATACGTCTGAATTTAAAGAGAAAACAATAACTTTTTTTGTTAAGGAATTCATAAACTATCCTTGAATTTTGAACATATCTAAATTGTTTAGGTAATAATCTAGTGCGTAACTCATTTCACCTTGGCTATCACTAAATAACGTAAATAATGGTTCTCCTTCAGCTACCTGACTACCGACATTAGTATGTAGTCTCAAGCCTGAATTTAAAGAGAAGGGAGCACCAGCGAGCTTGGCCAGACGAGCAAGTTTACGGTTATCAATTGCTTCTAGTATCCCACTGGTACTGGCTAGCTCTTGATGACTATATTTTGAATTTGTTAATTCTTTTATTTCACCTTGTTCTGCTCTAATTTTGTTAAATTGGCTTAGAGCCTCTCCGTTTTCTAAAGTTGACCTTGCACGAAGCAGCCCTGATTCCAGCCCTTCTCCATTATCCATATCAAATAAATTTGCAGCCAAAATAAGTGAGCGTTCTCTTAAGTCACTTGGAGCATCGTCGCTACAGTTTAAAACAGACAAAATATCCCTTGCCTCTTGACTAGGGCCAATGCCATACCCTACGGGTTTCGAACCATCAGTAATTAAACATCTAACGTTGATACCACACGCTTTACCGACTTGAGTAAATAGGGTTGCTAGTCGCTCTGCATCGTCCCTCATTCGCACTTTGGCGGTTTCTCCTACAGGAATATCAATGATGACATGTGTTGAACCCGCAGCAATCTTTTTAGATAAGACAGATGCAATAAGCTGACCTTCACCATCTAGATCTAATGCTCGTTCTATACGAATAAGCATGTCATCTGCTGGACTAAGGTTTACAGCTCCACCCCAAGCCAAACAAGCGCCCGTATTGTTAACAACTCTTTTAATTTCCTCCATACTCAAACTAACACTTGTTAAGCTCTGCATAGTATCTGCCGTGCCTGCGGGGGAAGTGATAGCTCTTGATGATGTCTTTGGAATAATCAAACCAGCAGCACTCACAATAGAAACAACCAATGGCGTTGTTCTATTACCCGGTAAACCTCCAATACAGTGTTTATCAAACACTTTATGATGGTTTTCCCACTCTAGCACTTTGCCACAGCTAACCATCGCTTTAGTTAAAGATATGATTTCATCAATACTTAGCCTTTTTCCTGCACAAACACTTAAGAAGCTAGCAATTTCTATGTCGCTATATTTATGCTCACTAATATCGGCAATAATTTGAGATGTCTCTTCATCGCTCAATTCAAAACCAAAAATCTTTTTTCTTACAAACCCCAAAGAATTGACCACGGGTGCATGAGCTATTCGCAAAGATTGCCCTTCAATTGCATCTAACCTAGCCATAGCAATATCGGATAGACCTATCTGATTAGAAGACAAAGTATCGTTTCGAACAACGTTTAATGTTGCGATCAATTTGTTATTATTCGCTTCTACTAGTACACGGGCATTTGAACTAAACCCTTCAGCGCGGCAAATATGACAATCTTGCCGCATATAAATGACTGGCTCTTGATGAGTATCAATCCCCATTGAGTAAGCCTTAAGGGTATGTTTGTCCATTCTCATTACACTCTCGCTTGTTATTTAATACAGCAATATACTTGACTAATAAAACAAGGTAGGGCAGGTGAAATTTATTTAAAGCCCTACTTTATTTCGACGCTACTCTTGAAAGAGTCTTTACTCTTCAAGTTCCACCATATCTTTCACCGCGATGTCACCAGATAGTAGTTTTACCGTCGCGAAGTGATCATTTACAATTTTAGTAATTTGTACCGTACCCACTTTTTCAATGGTGTACGGGTCATCACCTTCACCCGGCGCAATTTCCTCATGGAATCTAATAACACTGTATTTTTGTCCAATCTCTGCGCCATGTTTGGCACCAATACAAATCAGAGTTCGATCAGTAGACTGCTCAACCACTTGGCCTCTCATCATATTTTTGTGATAAAACGCAGTATTCGAACAACCTGCCAAAAAGATACCGAATACAACTAGCAAAAGAATTTTTATATTGGATGTTTTCATCATTTTTCCTCATCTAACTTATTAACTGAGCAAGCTCATCGTAAGCTTACTTATTTTTCCGGCTTGCACCCGGTGGTACTTTGTGACAACTCCAAGGCTTATGCTCAGCATTGTCCTTAACGTTTTGATCAACAAATTTGTAATAGCCCTCCTTAGTGTGTGTCCACCAATCATCATGAACATCGGCACCATGCTTGCGAATAACTTCTTCAATGCCATCAAGGTCAATATTGGTCGCGTCATAAGCAAGGTGAATTTCACCTTCCTTGATGTTGTAACTCACTTCATCAATACCAAATATTTCATCAATTTCAGCTATTAATTGATCACAATTCTCATCTGTAACATTGCTTAGCTTTAAGTTTCGAACAACTAAGTTTTGCTCTCTAACGCCTACTCTATGATCTAAATCACTCATAATTTATCTCCTAATGTTTGTGTGAATGTTGTTGATTGCTATCTTTCATTTCTGCCATTTTGTGTTTCATTTGTGGCATCATGTTTTCCATCATTTCCAGATGATGTTCAGCCATCTTGATTTGCTTATGCATTGGCATTGCTTCCATGTTTTTGTGCATGGATTGCATCATTTTCATAATTGAGCGGTGATGTTCAGCCATCATCTGCTTTTGCTTTTCAGGATCTTTTTCAGCTTTAATGGCATGGACTTCCTTTTTCATTTCCATCATTTTTGAATGCATTTTTCCCATGTTCTCATGCGACATTGCCATGCCTTGATGCATATCCGATTTTTCCGCACCTTCATGTTTATGCTCATTGTTATGAGCAAATAAGCTTGTGGCCGCCAATAGTGAGCTGACAAATAAAATTGATTTACCTAACGTTTTCATGATTTTTACCTTCTATGTTCTTATTAAAATTTGGAATCCAACTTGGTGTCGATTCCATATACCTGTGGTACTCAGAGCCAAACTCAGCAATCGCTTGTGCCTCCTCACGTTTCGCTAGCTTGACGTAAACAACAACTAAGATCGGAAACATCGCAAGTGTTGGGATGGTCGGCCACTGCAATAAGAAGCCGAACATGATTAGAATGAAAGCTACGTACTGTGGGTGGCGACACCTTGCGTACCATCCTGTAGTAGCCAATTGATGGTGTTTTTGCGCGTGATGCAATACGTTCCATGCTGAAGACAACATAAAGAAACCTGCAACAATAAACACCATACTTGCTATATGAAATGGGTCCCAATGGGCATCACCTTCAAAACCAAAGAAAGTATGTAACAAGTGCCCATTTTCATGCGCAAAGAAGTTTACGTCTGGATAGGTCTCCGTCAGCCACCCCGATAGAAAATAGATAGTTAAAGGAAAGCCATACATTTCAGTAAATAGGGCGACAATAAAGGCGGAGAACGCGCCTAAACTTCGCCAATCAGTCGATGTTTTTGGTTTAACAAAACTAAAGGCAAAAAAGATAAAAATTGCTGAGTTCAGTATCACCATTGACCATAAGCCATAATCATATGTTTCATTCATCACTGTTCTCCTTTTTATGTGATTCCTTACGCCCTTCTTCTAACCCTTGTATGTAGCCATCGCGATAGGCTGCATTTTTATCCGTGAGTTCTTGAAAGCTCTCTCCCTTTTTGTCATCAGTCTGATGTGAATGATCGTGACCATGTTTGCCATGACTGCCATGCATAAATACGTGCATCAAAGGACATAACAGCAAAATTAAATAGGGAAGAAATTGCAGAACATGTTGTCCATGTTCAAAGATTAAAAAATAGGTGGCTGCGGCAATAAGCACCAATGCAGCCCAACCTGTGGGTGTAGACCAAAATTTAGGGTGCTCATTTTTCATGTTGGCCTCCTATTGACCGTAAATCTTCCGCTAAAGCTTCAGACTTAGAATTTATCCAGTAGAGATTATCCACAGGAGAGACGCTAACTAATCCTTCTCCTTCAACGTTGGTATGCGCTGCATCAAGCAAAACTTCAGCAACATGTTCTGCATCGTCGAAGGCGACGTAAATGGTCATCACTATATGTTCTGATAAGTGATCTCTGTTATAAGTATCAGCATATGCGCCTCTTCCCATCGCTTTATGGATAGTAAAGCCTTTATAGCCATGTGAAAGTAGTGTCTCTTCTACTCGCGCTAATACCATTTCATCAAAAATGGCTGTCACTTTTTTCATGTTCATAAACCCTCCTAAACAACCTTTAAGACACCGCGATACATTTGCATCTGACAATGAAACTCATGCTCTCCCGGTGATAAGTTCGATAAGGTAATTTGAGTAATTTCATTTAATTTAAGCTGCTCGCTTATCTCCAATGATGGAATAAGCATGGTTTCAGCGCAGGGTGATTGATCTTTGCGTATAAACTTCAGAGTGACAGGTTGACTAGCAGACACTTGGATAGAGGATGGTGAATACACACCATCTTTCACTTCAATGAGTACTTCATTATCTTGAACAATCGTTTTATTGGGTTTGTATAGCCAAAACCACCAAACAATCAGTACGATTAACACTAAGCCTAATAAGTTAATTACCATCATCGTGTTTCTCCTTAATGCTTACTTTCTATGAGTTTTGGGCTTTAAAAAAGCGAAGTCGATTTGCATTTGACACTACAGTCAATGACGAAAACGCCATTGCAGCACCTGCAATTACAGGGCTAAGCAGAATGCCAAAGAAGGGATATAGAATCCCCGCAGCAAAAGGAATCCCGGCTACGTTATAGACAAACGCGCCAAACAAGTTTTGTTTTATATTTCGTAAAGTAGCTTTGCTTACCGCTATGGCATCAGCAAGGCCATGAAGTGAACCACGCATTAGGGTAATGTCAGCACTTTCGATAGCTACATCAGTCCCTGTGCCTATGGCGAAGCCAACATCGGCTAACGCTAGCGCAGGAGCATCGTTGATGCCATCTCCTGTCATACCAACAATTTCGCCGCCTTCTTGTAGCTCTTTCACCTTGTTGGCTTTATCTTCTGGCAGCACTTCAGCAAGAAACTCACTAATACCCGCTTTTTTGGCAACCGCGGCAGCGGTTTCCTTGTTATCACCCGTTAACATGATGACGCGAATCCCATTAGCCTGAAGCCGTTTGATAGCAGAGATTGAGTCTGACTTAATAGGATCTGCAACTGCAATAATTGCGGCAAGCTCACCATCTACAGCAAAGTACATAGGTGTTTTGGCTTCTTTGGCTAAAGACTGCGCTTGTTCAACAAAGCCCGTGAGGTCTATGTCTTTTAACTTCATTAGTTTATCGTTTCCGAAAAGCAGGGCTTTATTGTTGCAGTTTGCTTCTACACCAAAACCCGTAATGGCGTTAAACGCTTCAATTTTTAGTAACTCAATATCCTTATCTAACGCACTTTCAACAATCGCTTGCGCTAATGGGTGCTCTGAGCCGCTTTCTAAACTTGCTGCAAGCTGTAGTACGTCTTTTTCGTCAGTAGCTTTTGCTAAAACAATATCGGTTACCTTAGGTGCCCCTTCAGTAATAGTGCCCGTTTTATCTAAAATCATTGCAGTGATTTTAGAGGCGGTTTGCAGTGCTTCACCGTTTCGAATAAGCACTCCGGCTTCTGCTGCTTTTCCTACTCCGACCATGACAGACATGGGCGTTGCTAAGCCCAAAGCACATGGGCAAGCAATAATAAGCACAGTAGTTGCTGATACGATGGCAAAAGCAATTGCAGGCTCAGGTCCAAAGTTAAGCCATGCTAGCGCACTTAACACAGAGATGATCATCACGACAGGCACGAAAAAAGCTGAAATAACATCAGCCAAGCGGCCAATCGGCGGTTTAGAATTTTGTGCTCGTTTCACCATATTGATGATTTGCGCAAGCGCCGTGTCTTTTCCAACACGTGTGGCTTTAAACATAATCATGCCTGATTTGTTCAAAGTACCAGCGACAACCTCATCTTCTTCGGCTTTTTCAACAGGCATAGGCTCGCCTGTCAGCATGGACTCATCAATAGAGGTGTGCCCTTCCAATACCACACCATCGACGGGAATTTTTTCGCCCGGTTTTACCTTTACAATATCGTTAAGTAAAACCTGCTCAATACCAATCTGAACTTCTTTGCTATCACGAACTACGGTTGCCGTTTTGGCCTGCAAGCCGATAAGACGTTTGATAGCTTCAGAGGTTTTACCTCTGGCCTTTATTTCTAATGCCAGACCTAAATCAATTAAGCCAATAATCATGGCGGTAGCTTCAAAATAAACATGCCGTGCCATCAATGGAACGGCGTCAGGTGCAAACACGACAACCATCGAATACACCCAAGCTGTACCTGTTCCTAAAGCTATTAGAGTGTCCATATTTGCGGAGTGGTTTTTAAAGCTTTTCCAAGCGCCAACATAAAAATGCTTACCTGAAAAATACATAACACCAAAAGTTAAAATGCCTACAACCAGCCAAGACATGCGTTCAAGGTTTGTTTCAACCGTCATTTCTCCAACCACAATGCTGTAGATCATCAAAGGAACGCCGAGTGAAAGGGCAATAAACGTATCGCGCATTAGCTTTTTGTAATATGCCCAATCCGCCGCCTCTTTCTCGTCAAGCGCATCTGTTGCCGAGCTATCATCAATTGGCTTCGCGTTATACCCCACAGACTCAACAGCTTTGATCAATTCTTCTGTCTTAGCTGTCCCAGAAACTGTTACAGTCCTATCAGCAAAATTCATTTCCGCACTGACTACACCAAGAGTTGCCTTTAACGCCCCTTCAATTTTGCCTACACAGCTAGCACACCCAGCTCCTTCAATGATGAGCTGTTGGTTATGTGATACTTTCTCCAACGTATTCTCCTTACTTTTACACGAAGAGGATTGAGCTTTTGCCTGACAGCAACAGCCTGATTCGGTTTCTAAATTTGTATTAGTAGTCACCATTTTTCCTCCTATGCCTTTTTAATTTGTTCAAAGTTTTCGATGAGATGACAAACCATGTTTGCAGTCGGTGCTTTGTCTTCCATTTCTTCCCATTGAGAAAGAGCTGAAGACATTTTTCCTCGAAGTGCCAACATTGCTTGAAACTGTTTTTCTGTTTCTTCAAGCCGCTCTTTGATCAGACTTCTGACTAATGGGCACGCACTTTTACCATCTTCAGATTCATTAAGAATTTGCTTGATATCAGCAACGGAAAAACCAAGGTTTCTGGCACTTAAAATGAATTTAAGTCTCGATACCTCTTTATTCGAGTATGACTTGTAGCCGTTCACTGACTTAGCAGGTTTTAACAGTCCCAATCGCGTGTAATAGCGCACCGTATCAGCAGTCGTTCCAAGGCTTTTTGCCAGCTCTGTTACTTTCATATTTACTCCTTAGTTTTTCACCTAAGTTTGTACTCTCACCTACAGCTTAGACCTGTGTCTAAGACACAGGTCAAGCGCTTCCTTATGATTTAATGTACTCAGCTATTGCTTTTATCTGTTGCTCGTTTAGCGGCATTTTGGGCATAGGCGAAGATGAGTTATTAAACTGAGGCTTCTGGAGCTTCTTAATAAAGAAGCCGATCCCTTTGTTTTTAATCGTTTCATCTAGCGCTGGGCCAACAGTGCCACCATCACCTTTCAATGAATGGCAGCCTTGGCAACCAAATTGAGTAAACAATTGCTTTCCGTCAGGCGCTATTATCTTTTCTGGCGCTACTTTTTTTGCCAAAGGTACGCTTTGGCTAGTTAGTTCCAAAAATTCAAGAACAGCTTGCGTTTCTTTACCTGTTAAATGCGCCTTTTCTCGCATATGCGGCATAATGACTTTCCATTCAGGAATAGAAAATTCATGAACAGCGCGAGCGTTATGGCATCTTGCACAGTTGTTATTGATCACTTCTGCACCGGAAATTTTCTCTTCTGCATGGGAGCTAAAAGCAGACACAAGAGATAAGCTGACAACCAGTAATATTTGTATAATTGTTCTCATCTAAGTATCCCCCTTAAAAGCCATAGCTATATTGAATAGCGAAACGCTTGTCATCTTCACCATCGTGAACGGTGGTATCTTCGTATGTAGCCTTAATGACAGCTCGGCTGTCTAACCAGTAATTAATGCCATAAGCCCAACGCTCTGCTTCGTTAATTTTATTGGTCTCAGCATATTCAACGACGAAATCTGTTCCCTGCAATACATTGAACATTTTCCCAGCCATAAAAGTTGCTTGGAGATACCAGCCATTGCGATCAAATGTGATCACATTGTTTTCTTCATGTTCATCTTCTTCGAAGGCATCGGTTTCTGTTTTGATGTATTCCCCTCTGACGATGTAATGGTTACCAATCCAGTTGATATCAAAGCCAGTTGCTGTAAATCCTAGCTCTTCATCATCATCATATTTTGCCGTGTAATAGGAAGCGCCAACCTCAATGCCCGGAAGAAAGGCATACGCAATACGACCCCCAAATGCTTTGTCAGAGTTGTTATCCGAACTAGTTGCTTCAAACGCTAGTTCAGGAAGTTCCAAAGCGTGATCATCAACTTCTTCATGCTCGTCTTCCTCTTCCGCATGTTCATCAACAACCTCTTCTTCGTGTTCATCCTGCACAGGCTCTTCATCATGGGCATCTTCTTCATCAGCATGAGGCGCTTCGGCAGCAAGTCCGTTGGTCACGTATACGTCAAAGAATATTTTTTGATTTTTACCCAAAGGAATAATGTGTTGAATGCCAACACCAATATCACTCATCACAGGCAGTAAACCTTGCATAGGTTGATAGCCACCATGACCGCCTAACCCACCATAAATACCGGGAGAGAACGCTGAGCGATTAATCCAACTAGGGTGTTGATTCGGCCCATACTGGCCGAATGGGAGTAGAAATTTACCTGCGGTAAAAGTAGTTCTATCAGAAAGGAAATAATGAATATCAGCGTATTCAAGCTCGACTTCAGTTTCCCCGTTTTCATCGACTGAGATCTCAGTTTCAGCTTCTATATGCATTTTGTCACTGAGACTAAACAAGAATATAGGTACAAATCGCGCACTGAATGCACTTGTATCCATCAATTTACTGTCTTCGAATTTTACGTCTCCATACCCCGCTAACGCGAAGCGACTATTATTTTGTTGTTCATTCGCTAAGAGTTGCCCACTCGCAACAGCGGTAGCTATTGCAAATGGCAATAATTTGAGCATGTTCATCATGGCTCCCAAAAATATTGTGCTAATTGTTCAAAACAGTTGGTTATTTAAACCAATCAGTAAATCATTCTATTTTTGATGGGACTGGCGAAAAAAAGACGCACTGATCCCGTGGTTAGCCAATAATTGGGGGACGATAAGGTAAGAGATGGATGCCAGAGGCTGGCGGGGGTATCCGTTGAATAATTAAGTCTAAGTTACTATTGTTGCTACTTTCTTCTTCCTCTTGCACAAGATAGGCGTTTAAATGAAAGCTTGCACAAAAGCCACCTTCGCAACAAACACAATCGCCCGCTTTACATTTTTCACAGTCTTCATCAGCATGATTGTGTTTAGAATCTTGCAAATTTTCAGTGTGATGGTGGGTATTGTCATGCATTGTTTGATGGTGCATATTTTTGCTTGGTTGCATAATATGCGTATCGGAAGATCCATTTTGATGTTCTTCACAATTCATTGGCTTAGCTGTAACAAAACTATGCTGCGTAAGCAACACAGTTATTATCACTATTTTAAACCACCTGAAAAGTCCAAACATTATCATTCCTTCTTTAGCACCTACAATATTAGCCACTTTGAAAAAATAATTTTATGATCTTGATCAAACTTTGAACTAAAACCTAAACTTTTTACTTTTTACTTTTTACTTTTTACTTTTTACTTTTTACTTTTTACTTTTTACTTTTTACTTTTTACTTTTT
>CANLRB010000036.1 GCA_947493455.1 uncultured Pseudoalteromonas sp.
AATTAATATGCAGGAATACAGTTTACGCTTTAATTAATAGATAAAAATAAGCAGTTAAACAGTAAAAACCCCTAATAAGCACACTATTAGGGGTTTTTGTTTTGGGTAAAAGTAACCGTTTGTTATTAAATAATAATCTCGATTCTTGAAAAGAAAGTAATAAAGTTGAGTAGGCATCATTGGATAAAAATTGTTACAATAATGGGTCAAATTTTATTACGTGGAAGGGATTCATGCGAAATACCTACATTTATTTACTTTTTTGTTTATTTTTTATAAGCAACTTGGCGTTTGCGCAATCTGCTGAACTCAGAACCATATTAAACCTTGATACACAAAATGAAGTTGTTGAGGTGTCATCGAGTTCTAAATTATTAAATAACAGCCGAATAATGGCATACGCGATGCGAAGCCAAGGAAATATCGGCGGAGATTTTACGAAACTAATCACTCACAGTATAGGACTTCAACCTGTTGAACTCCCCTTTAGTGAAGAGCCGAATAGTGGTTTATATTTAGTATCAATGACGCAAAATGCGTCACATATTTATTTTGTTTCTCGTGCCACTAACCTTGTTGAAAATGATAACAATGGTGAGTTGGATTTATTTGAATATCAACTAAGTGATAACACTGTTTCGCGAATTACTGGGTTTAATAACATCGAATTAAATAACGGTGTAGGTAGTTTTTGGTTAGTCGAAGATGGCAGCGGTTTGTTTTTTCATTCGATATCATCAAATGTAGTAGAACAATATAACCATGATGGTAATTCTTTATATTACTATAACCGTACTACTAAAAATATTGAGTTAATTTTTGAAGAGGATCTGAAGATTTATGATGCATCGCATGATGGTCGATTTATTCTTACACCCGGAGCAGACTCAACGACTAAATTGTTCGATATAACAACAAAAGAGTTCTCCACTATACCGGCAATGAGTCAAACATATAGCCATAATTTTGACGCGAAATTTTCAGGTGATTCACAATTAGTCTACTTTATTAATAACAATCGCGAACTCGCTCGGTATAATATTGCTACAAAGGTAACAACCATTGTAAGAAAAGATGCGCCAGTATCACGGATCATCGACGTCAGTAGTGATGGTAATTTGGTGTTATATTTTACTGATCTTACCAATGATGTTCCTTACGAACAACTTGATAGAGAGCTAGTTTGGTTGTACAACCAAACTGACAATAGCCATGTTTTGGTTAACGCTGAAGGCCGTTTTCATAATCCAAGCTTTTATGTAAAAGGACACTTTTCTGACGATGCACAATACATTGTTTTGAATGGAGGATACCCGTTCGACAAAGCAATTGAAGCGATAAGTATCGAACTACTGCGAGCGACAACACCGGTTGACTTTGCTACAAATGTCACAGCGACAACTCACCTTGTTGGCAAAGTTGAATTTGGACTGCCAGAGACCTCAAGCAATCGATTTGTTATTAAACGGTATTTAGCTGATTCACCAGAACAAAAACAACTGGTAAAGTACACTTCGAGAAATATTACAATTGATAAGCCACCAAGTGAGGCAGTATATACGTATGAAGTGGCTAGCTGCAATATTAATTATATTTGTGCAGAGCCGCAAATTATTCAGGGACAAGGTAATGTACCGCAACCTGCCTCAAACCTCCGAATAACTCCTTACTACTCTTCAATGTATATTAATTGGGATACGGTGGACGCTACGTCGACCGAATATGAATATATTGATTCAAGGGGCGCCCTTAGATCTGGTGTAACTACTGGTAATCGAATTATCAATTCGTTTGGACTACCACGCCCGGAAGTTATAAACGTTCGTTTGAGAACATGTGCTTATTTAATTTGCGGTGAGCTTTCGCCGTGGCAGCCCGTTTTGGTTGCTGAAAATTCGGAAAATAGCATTCAAGAGTTTGATGTCGAAATTGATTTTGAACTAGAGCAAGCGAGTCTGACGTGGAGCATGCCAAGTGCTGCCTACTTTAAAGTTTATTCTAAGTACAGCGACAGTGACTTTTTACTACGAAAACGCAGTTCTGAATCACAGTTCATTGATACGACGTTTAGTCGTAACGTTGATCATATATACAAAGTAGAGGCTTATGATAGCCAAGATTCTTTCCTTAGTTCGAAAGAAAAGCATCTCTCTGGTTCGAATCAAATGCCTAGTTTACGAGATTATCCAAATAGACGGTTTGGCTTTGCCACACTGTACATGTCGAAAGCGAAGGGGAAAGTGAAGTTATATCGGCAAGACTCGCTATTTGGTGTGCCTAAATTAATTGCAGAATTAGAAAATGATAATGGACATAGCGCATTTGAGTATGACGATCCAATTGATCCGACCAAAACATCTTATTATTACTTTTTTGAAGTCTGTAATGCTGCAGGATGCAGAAAATCAAATCAATATAAAGTAAATATTGATGCTTTTTACCACACAGACCAGTTTGGATTGCAAGCGTCACAAGGCCAATTTGGTTCCATCGTTAAACTAGCTTGGCAAAAAAAGGTTGAAATAACGTCTTTATCGCTATATCGAGATGGCACTTTGATTAAGTTGTTCGATGATTTATCTGTCAACTCATACGTAGATAATACAGCCGTACCCGGTAAAAAGCATGAATATGTATTGAAAGGGGCCTATGCACGACAAATTGTACGGTCATATAATACTGTCGGGTATGCGAGTCTCGCTTCAAGTGAGACTGTAATTACTGAAGTACCTTCATTGACTACAAATAATGAATATCACTATGATTCTTTGAATTTTGATATATCGGAAAAGCCTATTGGCGTGCGTTATGTAAAAATATTTACAGAAAATGATCTCGGGCAGTACGTCTTTTCACGTGATGAGTATGATAATACAACGCACTATTCTAACTTAAAGCCAGGCACTACAATTTCGCTTAGAGCTCAGTGGTGTAATTATACTTCTTGTGGGCCAATGAGTAATACGATTACAGGCCGTACATCAGATATTACTGTTGCTCCTGATACTTCAGATATTTTGTCAGCTCACGTTGTGAATAACAAAATTGATTTTACATTACAGCCTGCAAGTAATGCGGCGTACTATGAAATTGCCTATAAACCGCATTTATATTCATCGAATGAGTATTCGTTAGCTGTATCAAGTGAGTTAAGCGTTTCGTATTCATCAAGTTACGATAGTTCATTTTATTATATAGTTAGGTCTTGTAACGCTTTTGATTGTTCGGCGTGGAGTTCTCCGTATCAAATAACAATTGGGCCTGATTCTAATAATAATTCAAACCGTGTTTTATCCTATGTTTCGTCTATGAGATATGATCTTGATGATGATCTGATTAAGATATATGTTAGTTCAACCTATATGGTTAGAGCTAAAAAACTCTATGTTTCAACTTCATTAACAGGCCCAAAACAAGAATTATCACAGGGATATAGTTCGAATTCATTTGATTTGAACGCACCTATTGAAAACACGGTCTACTACTTTTGGGTTGAATCATGTTTTGAGGATTCAAGTTGCGAGCTAAACCCTCACTATAAACGCTATCACTTTGATGTCGTTTCTGATATCCCAGCCCCCGTTGTAAAAGCTTCACATGATTTAGTTGAAGAAATTCAATTGGACTTTGATCTAGATTATGCAATGACTTCTTTTGAGATTGCGTATAGAAAAGAGGGTGAAACGGAATTCAGTACAAAGCAAGTAAATGTAAGCAAATATAGTTTAAAAAAGACTGCGTTATATGATGCACAGACTTATGAATTTAAAGTCAAGCGGTGTACTCAATTGCATAATCCACTATGTTCAAGCGAAGTTTTAGTTAAAGGAGTGATGGCGCCTTCCGTGGCTACCGAGTTCGCACAAGACGAAGAGAGCTATAAGCGTAGTATTATTAGCGACGAAAGGTATCGAGCAAATTATTTTGGAAAACAGGATGTCAGACAATTTAGTAGTCTGGTTACGCAACAGGATCTTTATTTAGGTGGTGGTTTTGAGCTTGAATTTGACCTTTATATTCCTTTAGCTCAATTGCAATCACGATATGAGAAATGCCCAGAAATCTTCGGGGTGAATTTGGTGTCAGGCTCGGGAAATAGCACGTATCAGTCGTCGCTAATGAGACTAAGTTATGCGCAACGCGAATGTACATCTGAATTACTTGAAAAGGATAATTTTAACCTTGCGTTTCAAGGTGCTGAGTATAGCAAGACTAAAAGTTTCAAATATAACACGTGGCAAAAAATTAAACTCGTCAATGAGCCTAATTCTAATTTAGTTAAACTATTTGTTGATGGCGATTGGGTTCGTGATCATACACTTTCACCGTTTGTGGGTGATAACTTTAGCCGACTACTTTTAGAGTCCGATATACGTGGCGTTGCTAATGTTTCATACCGTTCATTGAGTGATTTTAACACTGACCGCCCTGCTGACATAAACGTGTATGTGAGTGGGCATAAAGTATATGTTAGTGATCTTAGCAATGAATACGACTTAATAAAGTTAGATTATTACCAAGCAGATGAGAATGTAGGCGAACATGTTTTGAGTCAACAATACTCGAAGGCTGAGTTGAAAGGCTTTAACAACGCGGTTCCATTTAATAATTTAGCAAATGGTACATATATCGTTGCAGCGAGGTTATGTAAACAGACACTTTGTGGCGTTGTTACTATTGATAACTTTGGAATATCCTCTAGCGCAGGCAAACCTTATATTCGATATTCAGAACCCGGCTCTGAGATTGGTAGTATCGAGCTTCGTTGGGACGCGGTGGCGGATGCAACCAGTTATAGAGTGATGGCACATAGTACCTATTCCACTACTAATGCCGTAATTGTAGCTGAGACCGCCAATCATTCTGTAGTGATCTCTAATTTAACAGAAGGTTCATATTTTTCGGTTAGGGCATGTAATCAAGATATTTGCGGTGCTTCTTCGCGAAGTGTATATGTGGAACCAGCAATCGATACAGATAGTGATGGCTTGACGGATAGTAAGGAATTAGAACTCGGCACTGATCCGTACAACACTGACTCCGATGGTGATGGATTAGATGATAAATGGGAAGTAGATAATGGTACGAGCCCAACACTTGCTGACACCGATGGCGATGGCTTAAACGACGGCGATGAAATAAACGCCGGTACCTCACCGACTAATATTGATAGCGATGGAGATGGTATTAGCGATTATCATGAAATCGTCAATAAAATTACGAGCAAAGCGGATGCTTGGAAAGACGTTGATAAAGATGGCTTACCGATGTTGTTAGAGCTACAAGAAGGCCTTGATGAGTCGGCAAAAGATAACAATGTGTTTGCATCGCATCGTCAGTTAATTTTGCAAGCGTATGTTGATACGCAATATGTATTTGTTGATGAACTAACAATGAGCACACAGCTGACAGAGCTAAATAATAAATCACTTAATCCTGCATTGCTTTACAGTAACTTGCTAGATGATGCTAATTTAGCACAAATGGGCTTTATTGGCCGCGTGTATAAAGCGGTGATGATGCGAAGTGCTGATGTCGGCGGTGCTGAATATTATCGCTACCGTTTAAATACAGGCTTATCGCCCCTTTCAATGGTGACTGGGTTTGTTAACTCTACGGAATTCCAAAACCGTTATGGGGAGTTGAGCAACGGCGAGTTTGTAGAGCTGGTTTATCGAAATGTGATGAATCGTGCGGCGGACTCAGCGGGTTACGACTACTGGGTTGAGCGTTTAGAAAGTGGCCGGGCAACACGCGCTGAGTTAATGCTAAGCTTTTTAAACTCGAATGAATACGTAGGTCGCATTGATAAGCTAGAGCGTATGCGTGTGCTGTCATTATTGATAACACGTTTCCAATATAAAGAGGACGCACT
>CANLRB010000037.1 GCA_947493455.1 uncultured Pseudoalteromonas sp.
TTTAAGCATCAAACGGTTCGCGAAGAAATGGGGCATACCACATCGAATAGGCGCTCTCGTGGTATGCATGCCCATTCAACAAATCAAAGGTGACACCCAACCATATTTGAACAGACGTGGCCTGGCCACTTTCAAGTTAGAAGTGCACCAGCTATTTCATTATAACTTTCAAAGGGTGTCTTGTAACCAAGACACTTTCTTGGTCTATTATTTAGTGCATTTTCAATTTCCATAAGCTGTGCGGCTGATACATTATTAAAATCTGTGCCCTTAGGTAGATATCGCCTGATTAATCCGTTTACCTGCTCAACTGAGCCTTTTTCCCAACTGTGGTAGGGTTGGCAGAAAAATGATTCACAACGCAGCTTTTCATTTATTTTTAGATGGTAAGCATTTTCGGAACCATTATCATACGTAATTGAGTTGATAAACCTTTCTGGATAAACGGACAATCGCTTTATAAGTGCATGTTGAGTTGTTAGGGCTTTTTTCGAACTCAGCTTTGTTACATGTGTAAGTCGCGTTTTTCGCTCTACTACAACATTTAATGCAGTTTTCCATCCTTTAGATTCGACTGAATCACTTTCCCAATGGCCGGGCTCAGTACGATTATTTACAGATTCGGGACGTTCGGAAATGTAAGTTTTTTGACTAATTTTTGTTTTGTATTTCCGTTTAGGGTACTTTTTCCTTCGACGTTTATGTTTATGTGGCAGGTAAGAGATAAGCTCAGGTGCTTCAAGGTAAATGTACTGATATATAGACTCATGGCAAATATAGTCGGCTTCTTTAAAATATTTTAGACGTCCTGAAATGATTTGAGGTGTCCAGCCAAGTTTTAGCTTTTCAATCACATAATTTTTGACCTGAGCATTTTTGAGCCTCCCTCTTAAAACTCTTTTTTTCATCCTGACTTTATAATCAATATGTGCTGGGTTAGGGTAATATGTTGGGACGTAATAATCAGACATATTTCTCTTAATCTCACGACTTATAGTTGAATGAGAACGGCCTAAAAGTCTACCTATTTCGCGGATGCTCTTTTTCTCATAGTGATACCACTGAAAAAGTCTTTGCCTTTCAAATAAGCTTAAGTGTTTATATGTCTTTTTCATATTGAACCTCCAGTCTTAATAAACTAAAAGTATAGGTGGTGCACTTCTACTTAGAACTAGGGATTTAGACTAGGCTTAAATATCATCTGTTCCTGAAATGGGTTTTTGTTATGGCAACTGCACGCAGTAAACAAGTGAGTTTGGTTGATACTCCTTATTATCACTGTATTTCACGCTGTGTTCGTCGGGCATTTTTGTGTGGCGAAGATACAGTGACAGGCAAAAGCTATGAACATCGGCGTGAGTGGGTTGAATCTAAGTTATTAGCCCTGACTAAAGTGTTTTGTATTGACGTGTGTGCATATGCAGTGATGAGTAATCACACGCACATTGTGTTGCATGTCGATACTAAAAAAGTGAAACGACTCAATGATAAAGCAATTGTACTACGTTGGCACAAAGGCTTTAAAGGTACGTTAGTTACCCATAAATTTATAAGGGATGAAAAGCTTGACTCAGCAGAGCAAGAATCTCTTAAACTTACAATAAAAGAATACAGGAAACGCCTGTACAGTATTAGTTGGTTTATGCGTACGTTAAATGAAAGTATCGCTCGACAAGCGAATAAGGAAGATGGTTGTACAGGCCGGTTCTGGGAAGGCCGCTTCAAGTCACAGGCGTTACTGGATACCGCCGCACTAGCCGCTTGCTTAGCCTATGTAGACCTAAACCCAATACGCGCAAAAATGGCAGCAACACCCGAATCATCAGACTTCACGAGTGTTAAAAAACGAATCCAGTCAGCAAAAGAGGGTAAACAACCAAGCAAGTTAGCTCGTTTTGTTGGCCACCCCAGAAAGCACATGCCAAAAGGGCTGCCATTTGAATTGCAATCATACCTAGAACTCGTTGAACTCACAGGGCGCTGTATACGTGAAGACAAACGCGGCTATATAAACAACTCCGAGCAACCGATTTTAGCGCGATTAAACATTGAACCCGAAAACTGGTTAAGATTGACAACTAAATTCACGAAAGTCTTTCATGGCGCAGTCGGCCACTCGGAATCGCTACAATCTTATAAAGAACACCTCAAACTAAAACGAAGGCCAAACCTAGCGAATTGTGAGAGACTACTCGCTTAGTTAATCATTACCCCACAAAATCACCAATACCAAACAAAATTCACGCCACATAGCGAGACTTTTTCGTGCATGTAATTTGACTTTACTTATTGATATTAAAGTAATAAGTATGTTTAGGTTAGATAAATGACCCTTTGAATTCTAATTTTTAGATAATCGAGAGTAATTAGGGGGTTGAGTTGTTTTTTTCAGATTGAATAAAGTCATTTAAAGTTGGCTGTCATCGATAAGTTGCAATCACCCTATATTTACCAAAACGGCAAGCTTCAAGAAGTTAATGGTCGACTTTATGAATATGATGCAGCGGGTAATACCGTGGCAGATGGTAAAGCTACCTATTTGTATAATGCGCCAGGCAGGCTGACGAAAGCAACGATCCTCGGAGTTGATTATCAATATACTTACAACTATTTGGGTCAACGTGTCGTTAAAAAAAGCAGCGATACCACCCGCGTATATCATTATGACTTATCGGGCCTAGTGCTGGCTGAAAGTGATGGCGCAGGCAATACTTTGGTGGAATATGTGTATTTAAATGGTAAACGCTTAGCGCTTATTGCGGAGCAAGTTTATTATGTACATGCAAATCATATAGATGCACCGCTGGCATTAACGGATCAAAATGGTGATATTGTATGGCAAGCCAACTATACCCCATTTGGTGTGGTCAATATTACAACCAACCTGTTGAGCGAAGAAATGACCGCCCGCTTCCCGGGGCAATATGCCGACAGCGAATCGGGGCTGTATTACAACTACTTTAGAGATTACGATCCTGAACTGGGACGCTACATTCAGTCTGATCCGATTGGTTTAGCGGGTGGGATTAATACTTATGGGTATGTTGGGGGGAATCCTGTTAACTTCTACGATCCTCTTGGGTTAAACTCAATTGCAATTGGTGTACCTACAGGTATAGGAGTTTTGGCCTGTTCCGTAAATAAAGCATGTATGGATGCTTTAAAAGGCGGGCTAGCTGGGCTTTTAGAACACTTGACAAAACTATCTGGTAATGGGCAGAAATGTGAAACCTTTTACAGGGGGGACGATCCTTGGTTAAATGAGTTTTGGGCGGATGCTGTTAAGCAATACGCAAATAGAAGTAACGGTGTAAAAAATGCGGAAACTATCCTAAATAAAGTAGTATGGGACTCTTTGTACTCTGCACATGCAGACTCAAGTCAAAATTCTCCATTTATTTCAATCACCACAAATAAAGCTATTGCGGAAATATTTGCAGGCGATTTTGGCGAAGTGTATAAAATTACTTTACCTCATGGAGTGGCAATCCCAAACCCTTATAGTGGAAAGATTGATGGTGTACCCGAAAATGAATACTTAGTACCTATCCATATTCCTTCGCAATATGTAAATAACCCTTGCAGTTGTAATTGATTTGAGAATATCTATGGAAGCACCTTGGAAAAAATACAAATATAAACAACGTTCACTTGGTTGGCGTATGGGAGAAGGTGAAAAATATCTCTTAGCTTGGAAAAAGTGGTTTTCATCTATAGATGAGCTTGAACGAAATGAATACGTTAAGAATAATCCAATGCCGACAGATTGGTTTTACTTTTATGATCTCATTATGTGCCAAGATTTTCTGGCGAGAGTAGAAATCAGTGAAAAAGTTGATTTAGCAAGGTCTAACTATTTTAATACACAAATAAAACTGGCAAAAAAATACATTGATATTAATGAAATTGAACAGGCTAAGCTAATCCTGAATGATTTGCTAGATAATGATTCAAGTATTCAAGAAGCAGTTTCATTATTGAAAGATCTTAACTAAATACTAAAACACAGATTTTGAATCCAAAGCCTCATAGCCGGGGCTTTTTAATATTATTGCCTATTAAAAATTTCTTGATGTTGAGGTTACTTAAACTTTTTTGTAGAGTTAAATAACACTCTTAAATAAAAGGATTTGGACGAATTGCATGGAAACGGAAGACTATAGGGAAATTAGACTCGCAGCAGTAAAAAGTGCTGAATCTTTGAGCTTTAATACCAATCCGAACCTACCACTACTTGATAATTCGCTAACGTTGCGTGAAAGAAATTCAATAGTGAATAGATCACTTTGTTTAAACGCGATAGTCGCTACTGCTTATGGTCTAGACAAAAAGCTTGCTCTTAAGTGGCTTAAAAGTGAGAAGTTAGAATCATGTTTGTCTCAAAGTGAATCTGATTTCTTACAGGGTTTTAATACCTCAAGTCAGCTTTTTAAGCTTCAAACAGAGTCTTTATATGTATTTGCTTGGGTGCTGGGAAAGTTAGATGTACTAGATTTTAGTTGTTATTGCCCAAACTCATTGGTTGACGAATTCCCAGATTTAATAAGCTATGAATCCTCAAAGTCATTTAGAAGTAGCATTAAAGTCAGGCCATTAACAGAAGTTATTTTAAATTGTGATATCTCTTATAATGCGCACGCTTCGATAGTTTACAGCGAAATAAACGATAAACCTATTCAAAGTAAAGTTGAACCCTACGTTATATGGGAAAGAAGAAGAGCCTTGGAATGGCTGCTAGGCGATGACGATTGGGATTACGTGAATATGGATACTTAATTTGAATCCAACGCTTCGCTAGCTGGGGCTTTTCGATTTGCTGTATTTAGCTTAATGTATAACAACACATTGCTAGTTCATTGATACTAATATGCTAATCGACAGGTAAAAATAAGTAGTACTGGAAAAAGTGCTTATTAGAAATTAGGCAATAGGAAGGTTTGATGGAACGAGATTTTATTTTTTATGAACAAAAGGAAGATTGTCGAGATTTGATACGCCACTAGTTTCCTAGACACCTATTAGTTAGATAAAATGACTAAAAGAGAGGTGCTTATGAGCAGCAAAC
>CANLRB010000038.1 GCA_947493455.1 uncultured Pseudoalteromonas sp.
TGGTTTAAATTACAAACCATCCTTGAAGGCTATGAATTAGCCCAATCTCTCGATCTAAAAATGTGATCAAGAGACAGGCTAATGCGGCCTTTTTTGTTGTGCGCAGGACACTATCCGTGAAGGTGGCGCTGTATCAGAGTGGGTCGCCGGTGTTGTTGCAACTATCGTTGAGTAATTCAACTATAGTTAATGCATAGCATTATAAAGAACCCGAGCTTAGGCTCGGGTTTTTTTATGCCTAAAGAAAACTGACATAGCTTAATCGCTAACCCGCCACTTTTAATATTAACCTAGGGTGAAGGTGTGCACTTTGAATCCATTACTTGCTATGTGATGTTAATACCGTTAAAACATTAATGTGTGGTTATGGCAATTTATATACGCTTACGAAATAGAAAATTGTCTTGGGTTTGGAGGATTTGTGAATTTCGACGGATGTAAACTTGCTTTAACATGGAATAATAAATTGCTTGTTTACAAGCGAGATGCAAATGATGCTATTCCGTATCCTAATCAGTGGGATCTGCCTGGTGGTGGAAGAGAGTACAACGAAACTCCAGAGCAATGTGTTTTACGTGAGCTGCGCGAAGAGTTCGGTTTTGAATTAGAGGTGGCTGATTTACAAAAACGATATCAATACTCATTGGCAAATGAAAAGGTAGCCTATTTCTTTATTTGTAAATTAAAGCTTGAGCAAAAGCCTAGCATCAATTTTGGTAATGAGGGGCAATATTGGCAATGGATTCCGGTTGCAGAATTTACAAATAATAAAAACGCGATTAGTCATTTAGCAAAGTTGGTCGAGAAATATATTCTGGATTAAACAGGAGTGCTGCCTTTAATTATAAAATTGTTGTTTTAAGAAAGTCGCATATCGTAATTAGATAAGTTATATAAAGTGTCACCAGTATTTATCGTTATTCATGTGCTATGTTTAGGGAGTTATAAAAAAAGAGAGGAACAAAATTGCTAAATAGGGAAGTCAAATACCCGTTGATGTTCTTAACGGTATTACTTTGTTACCTTGCTTTAGGTTGGATTGGAACTCTTTTTAATGTAGAGCCAGGTTTTGCGAGTGCTGTGTGGCCAGCTGCGGGAGCGGCCGTTGCTTTTGTTCTCATTTATTCATATCGAGCACTGTTACCCTTAATTATTGGTGCGCTCATTGTGAACATATATAATGCTGACGCATTAAATTTTCAGATCGGGTTAGTTGATTTTGCTTGGAATGCTGTTCGCTCGTTTGGTGCAGTAGCTCAAGCTGGCATTGGTATTTATGTTCTAAAACGTTTCGCTAAATTTCCGCTAAATCTTAATTCTTCAAGTACACTACTAAAAGTACTTATTGTTTTAAGCCCTGTTTCTTGTTTAGTCTCTTCAAGTATTGGTGCAGCTTCTCTATATTTGCAAGGCGTTATCGAATTTAACAGTCTACCTTTTGCATGGTTTACTTGGTATGTAGGTGACGCAGTTGGGGTTTTGTTTTTCTTTCCATTAATATTAATTTTATTTCCATCTAAATATTATCTGACAATCAATAATGTACGGCTGATACTATTTACGGCGTTGGCACTTTTCACAATAGTTTGCGTCACGTTTAACTACTCTCGAAATGTATACAGACAAAATCTAGAAATGCGTTTTAATGAGTTGACAGAACGGCAATTTGAAAACGTAAAAATGCTTAGAGGTCGTGTAGAAGCCAATTTATTTGCATTAGCAGGAATATTTCAAATTGGTTCAGAGGTTAGCTCAGAAGAATTTCAGTTTCTTGCGGCGCAGCTTAATGGCGGCAAGATTCCATACCGTGCAATCGCTTGGATTGACAATGTTAAGTCTAAAAACCCGCAAGAATGGTATCAATTGCAAATACGCAGGGGGTTGACTGATAGCTCGTTAAATCAGGTAATTAAGTCAAAGATTGATTATTTATTACCTATTGGGTTAATCGCGCCGTACACTACTAACCAAAAAGCGGTTGGGTTAGATGTAGCAGCCCATCCGATAGCCACGGAATTCGTTGCCTTAGCGATAGACTCTCGTTCTTTGCGTTCTACGCCTCCACTAAGTCTAGCGCAACAATCAGATAAAGGAACAGGTAATGTAATCTACTATCCCGTGCACGGTAGCGATAAGAATGAATTATTAGGGATCGCTGAAATTGTTATGGAAGTGGATGTTCAACTAAATAGAATACTCAATAACAATAAATATTCCGCGTTCTATAAATATAAAGTATTCGATGCAGCGGCTGAAGACACTGCGTTTATTGATACGGCCTCTAGTGAACACTTTGATCGCAAGCATCAACACTTCAACGCACGATATGAGATTGATTGGTTTGGTCGTAAATGGACTATCCGATTTGAAAGCAGTAAGTTGTTTGAGAACAGTGAAAAGGATTGGCTAAGTTGGTCAACGTTAGTTTTGGGGCTAGTGATATCTGCGTTAGGTGTTTCATTTACTTTGGTGATCACAGGGTTTAACGATCAATTACAACGAGAGGTTAAGCTAAAAACCAAGCAATTAGCAACGGTTGTCCATAAGCTTCAAAAGGCCGATAAAGTAAAAAACGAATTTTTGGCTAATATGAGTCATGAAATCCGAACACCACTTAATGCGGTATTTGGTGCATTACAAGTGATTAAGCAAAGTAAACAAACGTCAAAAAATGTCGAACTAATAAATAACGCGATGCTATCAAGTAGTTCTCTGCTGTCCATAATTAATGACTTACTCGACATTTCTAAGCTAGAAGCCGGAAAAGTGACACTCGAATCTGTGCCATTTGATCTTAATAAGTTACTTAGCGACGTAATTGACCAGCAATCGCCATTGGCGACACAGAAAAGTATCAATCTCTCAATGCGATCTATAGCACCTTCTCAATCATTTTATTTAGGTGATCCTGTAAGGGTCAAACAAATACTATTAAATTTGGTTAGTAATGCGATTAAATTCACCGAGCATGGCACCGTTGCTATTGATTGTGAGGTATATGAAGAAAAAGGGCTAAGCATTACAGTAAGTGATACGGGAATTGGCATTGATGAAAAGCAGCTAAGTAAATTATTTAATCGTTTCGAACAGGCCGACTCTTCTACAACAAGGCGTTATGGAGGTTCAGGCTTAGGTCTTGCAATTGTTGAGCAATTAATAAAATTAATGTCGGGATCTATTTCCGTAAATAGTGAACTTAATAAAGGAAGCCAATTTACTGTTTCACTACCCTTAATTAAAACGACAAAAAATAGCATCGACGAGGAAGTGCTAATTGAGACACCTGTTTTGGATTTATCCAATAAAACGGTATTACTTGCAGAGGACAATAAACTAAATCAAACGGTGTTCTGCGCTATGGTTGCGAAAACAAACGTTAACTTAATCGTTGCAGAGAATGGTAATCAGGCAATTGAACTTGCTAATAAGCACAAACCCGACTTCATTTTTATGGATATTCAAATGCCTGAATTGGATGGTGAGAAAGCATGTATTGAAATAACGAAGTCGATGCCATTCATTCCTATTGTTGCTTTAACTGCAAATGTATTGGAAGCAGATGTAAAGCGTTATCTTAATAATGGCTTTATTGCGCATTTAGCAAAACCAATCGTGCAAGAAAAATTGATGCAATCAATTAAATTGGCTATGGATGCAGCAGAAAACCCTAAATTTCGATAAATCAGCGAGCACTAAGATTGCTATTGTATCTATAGTGTGTAATTTTTAAAACCTATTGCAGTGTTTCAATGATACTCATTCGCCTGTCATTGTAATCAGTATCCTCTGTTTGACCTGACTTACAGTATTTATCCACAGCTTTCTGTTTATAACTTGTCAATAATATGAGTGTATCATGGTATAAAAAAATATATCGAAAAAGTTGATAAAATCACTTGATCTGAAAAAGGATCTGCCTATAATGCGCATCCACCGACACGGAGCACAACGCTGAAAAGCAACAGGCTACAGGCGGTAAGAGTCAAATAAAACTTAATGCAAAGCTTGTTCGAAATAGAAAGTAAAGCTTCTTCGGAAAAACTTAAAATTAAGTGTTGACAAAAAAATAGGAAAGCGTAATATACGCAGCCCTAACAGCGACAAAGCGTCGCAGCAAGTAAAGCACTTGCAACGTTCTTTAAAACAGCCTTGAGCTGA
>CANLRB010000039.1 GCA_947493455.1 uncultured Pseudoalteromonas sp.
AATTAATATGCAGGAATACAGTTTACGCTTTAATTAATAGATAAAAATAAGCAGTTAAACAGTAAAAACCCCTAATATGCACATTATTAGGGGTTTTTGTTTTGGGTAAAAGTAACCGTTTGTTATTAAATATGAATCTCGATTATTGAAAAGAAAGTAATAAAGTTGAGTAGTCCTCTTTGGGTCAACTTTGTTACAATTAGCGTTTAATTCGTGCAGTTTTGAAGGGATTCAGTTTTGGCTCAAACCGAACAACAAAGTGCTAGCCAAAGCAAGGTACACTCGTTATTTTCCTTTCCTAATTCGTTTTTGCATTCAATTACAAATAGCGCACATTGGCCTTTGTTGCGCAGCTATTCAGTATAAAGTAGGTACTATGGACAAAAAGAAAATTATAGCCGTAACACTCGCTGCTAGTTTGCTCGCCTCTATGAGTATGCGGGCGAGTGCAATGAGTTGCTTAGAAATTTACCACGGTGATAATACTCAAATAACAGCTAGTTATGGTGAACGAAATTATACTCGCATGGTGAATGCTAACGGCATACTTGCAGCTGATAAACTTGGTGCGATTGGCGATTGTACTGCGCGTGGCGATGCAAATGATGGTGTATTACAAACCTATCAACCGCTGATTGTTGACACAAGAGTTAATGCAAACGCTGATGTGATTATTAGTGAAGGCTGGCACAGTATTGATATTTCAAACTTCGTTGGTGGCGCACAGGGTCAATCGATCAATATTAGCTATGTACCGGCAATAGATATACCGAATGAGACTATGATTGCCGTCACGTTATCAGACAACGCTCGCTTTGAAAATCGGATGTTTGGGAGTGCTGCGTTGGTGATGCTGAATCAAAACGGTTCGAAGGATATGTTTACACCGATTGCAAGGCCAATTGATGCACGAACTGACAGCAATGGCGTTACGCAATTATTATTTCAAGTGGATACATATCTCGAATCCTTCAAAAATACGGGTTATGAAAAAGGCCAAGCAATCCCCGCTGGTACGCGTATCTATTTGGCAACATATGACTACCCTTATATTGATATTCATCTGCGACCGCTCAAAGTTGATTTAAACGCAGGTGAGACGGTTGATATTTCATTTACAGATTATAATGAACCATTGTCTGAGTTAGGTACAGGGCCTGTAACGCTTGTTGAACGATTAAATGCGGAAGCGGATTCTGATAGTGATGGGCTGTCCGACCAGTTTGAGTTGGAAAATGGATTAGATCCAAACGATGGTTATGATGCTCGCTTAGACTTTGATAATGATGGCTTAACGAACCTCAAAGAGTATTTGTTTGGTACCAATATAAATAATCGCGATAGCGACGGTGATGGTGTGCTTGATGGAGAAGACAGTGAGCCACTTAATAATTTACGTTGGACTTCGTTTGATACCGATAACGATGGAATTAGCGACGACCTAGAAACAACCTGGGGTTATAACCCGGACGTGTGGCAGGACGCATGGCAAGATGAAGATAGTGATGGCTTACCTGCGATATTAGAAACGCGGCAAAGTACCGATGCTGGGGTTAAAGACAACGATGTATTTAATTCGAATGAACAGTTAGCGTTGCAAGCATATGTTGATACACAACATATTATTGCTGATCCATTGCAACTAGAACGCGCGCTAAAAATGCTCAATAACGGGTTAGACCCTGCATATTTTTATAATCACCTGCTGCAGGACGAAGAACTTATACAAATGGGCTTTATTGGCCGAGTTTATCAAGCGGTGATGATGCGAAATGCGGACTTAGGCGGTGCAGTGTATTATCGTAAACGCCTGAGTACAGGTATGGCCCCCCTCGCGATGGTGGAAGGTTTTGTTAATTCGAGCGAGTTTCAAAACCGATATGGCCAACTAACTAACGGTGACTTTATAAACTTGGTTTATACCAATGTTATGAATCGAAAAGCCGATGAAGGTGGTTATAATTACTGGCTTGAACGTTTAAATAGTGGGCAAACTAGTCGTGCCGAACTGATGCTCGGTTTTATTGATTCACTTGAATATGTTAATCGCATTGAGATACTAGAGCGTACGCGTGTGCTTTCATTATTGATATCAGGTGAACGCCACGACGACGAGACTCTAGCTGAATTTTCAGGTTGGAACCAGGACAGCTACAGTTTGATGCGATATTTACTAGCAAGTTCAGGTTTTCGTAACCGCGTCATGACTGATATGCCAGACGCTAATGCTGATACCGATGGCGATGGCATACCAAATGGGGTTGAATTTGTTGACGGGTTAAACCCCGATGTGAGAGACAATGCTGTGCTTAGCGACAACCTTGCCTTTGTAAAACAAACATATCGCGATTTAATTGATGAACAATGGCATACGAATACGCTTTATTCAGGGGTTTCTGCGGCCCAGCAAAGCAGAAGTTTATTTGTAGAAAACTTATTGGCGCACGAAGAGTTCTTAAGCGAAAGCCAACCCGTTGCTCGGTTGTTTTTCTCTACATTTTTACGTCAACCTGATGTGAGTGGTCTCACTCACTGGAATCGTAAATTTAAAAATGGCATGAAATTACAGCAAATAGCCAATGTATTCGCAAATAGCACTGAATTTCAAAACCGTTACGGTGCATTAACTGATAGTGAGTTTATCGATTTAGTTTATCAAAATGTACTCGGCCGCAATGTGGATAACGCAGGCAAACAGTTTTGGCTCGGCAAGTTAACGAATGGCACTTCGCGTGGCGAAATGTTAAGTGGCTTTAGCGAATCAAATGAAGGCAAGCGTAAAATTGAAGATAAGGTCAATGCGGTACTCTTATACCAAGGGTTGTTGCAGCGTCAGCCTACGACAAATGAACTTCATAATGCAGCGCAACAGCTTGCAGCGCGTAACGCAGGCACACTAATAGAGCAACTGTTGAACTCGCCAGACTATAGTGCTCGGTTCGAGTGATCGAATTAAATAACAAAATAAAACCCCAATATGGTTAGTGTTGGGGTTTTTGTTTATAGGTTAAGTTTATTAGCTGAACTACTATTAATAATGCTGAGTTCATTAAATAGTGAGGGTCGCCTTTGGGTTTTCGGACGATACATTGTTATGTCACATTACTACTTGCTCACTGTGGGTTGTTTATAGCACAGGTGAATGCAAGTTCGTCGCTTAAAATCTGTCATGAAGCGAATCAATATCCGCCGTATATTTATCACGAAAATGGCCAAAGTCGCGGTTTATTAATCGATATAGTTCAAAAAGCGTCGCAGTTATCTAATATTTCCGTGACGTTTTACGGTACATCATGGACGCGTTGTCAAAAGGATGTTGAAACGGGCCAAGCGGATGCTTTGTTTGCGATGGTAAAGACCGACGAACGTAGCTTGAAATTTGCATTTCCAACACAACTTAAATTACATGAGTGGCATTTATGGGTCGCGCAATATCCGATTTTTATAAATATTAATAGCGACTTTACAGAGCGAAACTATGTTCCGCGCCATGGTATAGGTGCACCACTTAATTATGTGGTGTGGCAACTACTAAAAGAGCGAGCATGGTTAAGCCCATTTCAATATGAGCCGATTGACGGGTTAAAAATGGTGGCTATCGACCGCTTAGACGGCTATGCCGTTGAACGACTAATTGGCTTAAATCTAATCGCTCAGCATAAATTGACCTGATACGCCACCAATAAACTAGACACTTCCTAGTCATTCTCGGTATTTCTTCTCATACTCTACAGGCGAAAGCAAA
>CANLRB010000040.1 GCA_947493455.1 uncultured Pseudoalteromonas sp.
GACGTTGAAGAAAATGTTCGTTTGCTGAGCGATATTTTAGCGCAGCAAGGTATTAATGTGAGACGCACGACCTCCCTATCGTCGACCTGCAGGCATGCAAGCTTGGCGTAATCATGGTCATAGCTGTTTCCTGTGTGAAATTGTTATCCGCTCACAATTCCACACAACATACGAGCCGGAAGCATAAAGTGTAAAGCCTGGGGTGCCTAATGAGTGAGCTAACTCACATTAATTGCGTTGCGCTCACTGCCCGCTTTCCAGTCGGGAAACCTGTCGTGCCAGCTGCATTAATGAATCGGCCAACGCGCGGGGAGAGGCGGTTTGCGTATTGGGCGCTCTTCCGCTTCCTCGCTCACTGACTCGCTGCGCTCGGTCGTTCGGCTGCGGCGAGCGGTATCAGCTCACTCAAAGGCGGTAATACGGTTATCCACAGAATCAGGGGATAACGCAGGAAAGAACATGTGAGCAAAAGGCCAGCAAAAGGCCAGGAACCGTAAAAAGGCCGCGTTGCTGGCGTTTTTCCATAGGCTCCGCCCCCCTGACGAGCATCACAAAAATCGACGCTCAAGTCAGAGGTGGCGAAACCCGACAGGACTATAAAGATACCAGGCGTTTCCCCCTGGAAGCTCCCTCGTGCGCTCTCCTGTTCCGACCCTGCCGCTTACCGGATACCTGTCCGCCTTTCTCCCTTCGGGAAGCGTGGCGCTTTCTCATAGCTCACGCTGTAGGTATCTCAGTTCGGTGTAGGTCGTTCGCTCCAAGCTGGGCTGTGTGCACGAACCCCCCGTTCAGCCCGACCGCTGCGCCTTATCCGGTAACTATCGTCTTGAGTCCAACCCGGTAAGACACGACTTATCGCCACTGGCAGCAGCCACTGGTAACAGGATTAGCAGAGCGAGGTATGTAGGCGGTGCTACAGAGTTCTTGAAGTGGTGGCCTAACTACGGCTACACTAGAAGAACAGTATTTGGTATCTGCGCTCTGCTGAAGCCAGTTACCTTCGGAAAAAGAGTTGGTAGCTCTTGATCCGGCAAACAAACCACCGCTGGTAGCGGTGGTTTTTTTGTTTGCAAGCAGCAGATTACGCGCAGAAAAAAAGGATCTCAAGAAGATCCTTTGATCTTTTCTACGGGGTCTGACGCTCAGTGGAACGAAAACTCACGTTAAGGGATTTTGGTCATGAGATTATCAAAAAGGATCTTCACCTAGATCCTTTTAAATTAAAAATGAAGTTTTAAATCAATCTAAAGTATATATGAGTAAACTTGGTCTGACAGTTACCAATGCTTAATCAGTGAGGCACCTATCTCAGCGATCTGTCTATTTCGTTCATCCATAGTTGCCTGACTCCCCGTCGTGTAGATAACTACGATACGGGAGGGCTTACCATCTGGCCCCAGTGCTGCAATGATACCGCGAGACCCACGCTCACCGGCTCCAGATTTATCAGCAATAAACCAGCCAGCCGGAAGGGCCGAGCGCAGAAGTGGTCCTGCAACTTTATCCGCCTCCATCCAGTCTATTAATTGTTGCCGGGAAGCTAGAGTAAGTAGTTCGCCAGTTAATAGTTTGCGCAACGTTGTTGCCATTGCTACAGGCATCGTGGTGTCACGCTCGTCGTTTGGTATGGCTTCATTCAGCTCCGGTTCCCAACGATCAAGGCGAGTTACATGATCCCCCATGTTGTGCAAAAAAGCGGTTAGCTCCTTCGGTCCTCCGATCGTTGTCAGAAGTAAGTTGGCCGCAGTGTTATCACTCATGGTTATGGCAGCACTGCATAATTCTCTTACTGTCATGCCATCCGTAAGATGCTTTTCTGTGACTGGTGAGTACTCAACCAAGTCATTCTGAGAATAGTGTATGCGGCGACCGAGTTGCTCTTGCCCGGCGTCAATACGGGATAATACCGCGCCACATAGCAGAACTTTAAAAGTGCTCATCATTGGAAAACGTTCTTCGGGGCGAAAACTCTCAAGGATCTTACCGCTGTTGAGATCCAGTTCGATGTAACCCACTCGTGCACCCAACTGATCTTCAGCATCTTTTACTTTCACCAGCGTTTCTGGGTGAGCAAAAACAGGAAGGCAAAATGCCGCAAAAAAGGGAATAAGGGCGACACGGAAATGTTGAATACTCATACTCTTCCTTTTTCAATATTATTGAAGCATTTATCAGGGTTATTGTCTCATGAGCGGATACATATTTGAATGTATTTAGAAAAATAAACAAATAGGGGTTCCGCGCACATTTCCCCGAAAAGTGCCACCTGACGTCTAAGAAACCATTATTATCATGACATTAACCTATAAAAATAGGCGTATCACGAGGCCCTTTCGTCTCGCGCGTTTCGGTGATGACGGTGAAAACCTCTGACACATGCAGCTCCCGGAGACGGTCACAGCTTGTCTGTAAGCGGATGCCGGGAGCAGACAAGCCCGTCAGGGCGCGTCAGCGGGTGTTGGCGGGTGTCGGGGCTGGCTTAACTATGCGGCATCAGAGCAGATTGTACTGAGAGTGCACCATATGCGGTGTGAAATACCGCACAGATGCGTAAGGAGAAAATACCGCATCAGGCGCCATTCGCCATTCAGGCTGCGCAACTGTTGGGAAGGGCGATCGGTGCGGGCCTCTTCGCTATTACGCCAGCTGGCGAAAGGGGGATGTGCTGCAAGGCGATTAAGTTGGGTAACGCCAGGGTTTTCCCAGTCACGACGTTGTAAAACGACGGCCAGTGAATTCGAGCTCGGTACCCGGGGATCCTCTAGAGATATATCTTTTAACTGTGCTAAAATCGCATCTTGCTCTTTTTTTGTAACATCGAGCTCGTCACCCATTTTGTTAACAG
>CANLRB010000041.1 GCA_947493455.1 uncultured Pseudoalteromonas sp.
CTTGCTGTTGCATTTCATTGCCAAAAATAAACTGCGTTCGTAAACTCTCATGACGCGCGATGATGGTCGAAATCGCTCTTTCAAACGCTGCAATATTGAAATCACCAACAAACTCATAAGTATACGGCATGTTGTACATAGCATTCGCCGCTTTTGTTTGCGCTATAAAGAGTAAACGTTGCTGTGCAAATGACACCGCATGTGGCCCATCTGACGCCACCTGAGGGATCACGTCCACTACCGTGCCTGCCTCTTTAAACTGCGCTATGCGTTTAACAAAATCCGCCAAGATCGGCGCTTCAAAAACACATCGTACCGGCATCTCAATACTCAGTTCAGCACGCAAGGCTGAGATCAGTTGAATTGCAAGCAAAGAATGGCCGCCCAATGCGAAGAAACCATCATTTAACCCAATACGAGGTTGTTTTAATAAGTGTTGCCAAATCGTCGCAACCTGCTTTTGTAAATCAGTTTCCGGTGCTTGATAGTCCTCATTAGCCTGCCACGTTGGTTTTGGTAAAGCTTTTAAGTCAACCTTACCACTGACGGTCAATGGGATACTTTCCACCATGACCCATGCTTGCGGTACCATGTGGCTCGGCAGTTTTTCATTAAGCGCTGCGCGATAGGTCGCAGGCTGCCAAGATGTCGTTGTTGTGCACTTTACGTAGGCCGCTAAAATCGGCTTATCATCTGCGCCCTGTTGCAAACACACCACCGACATTTCAATTGCATCCAGTGCATTTAAAAGCTGTTCAATTTCCCCTGTTTCAATTCGATAACCATTGAGTTTAATTTGATTATCTTTGCGCCCATTAAATAGAATGGTCCCGTCATTAAGCCAACGAACTCGGTCCCCGGTGCGGTACATTCGCCCACTCGGTTGGTCACCATATTCAGGCATAAACGCACGATTAGCATCACCCGCTTGCCCTAAATAACCACTTGTTACCCCGTCGCCGGCCACATATAACTCACCCACTGCGCCGATGGGGGCCTCTTTTTGCGCCGCATCTAAAATATAAAAACGTGTATTCTTAATCGGTTTACCGATGGCAATACTATGATGCGCTCCTGCATGGTCAATGCGATTAAAGCCACACCCTATCGTCGTTTCGGTCGGCCCATAGTGGTTATAAATCACCGCATTCGGCAATGAATCCCTTAACTGGTGATATAGCTCACTCGAGAACTCTTCACCACCGAGCATAATGCAATGCGCTTGCATCAACGGTCCTGTCAATTGACTCAATAACGTCTTAATTTGCGTCGGTGTCACTTTTAAGTAAAGCGGCTGCGTTGCGTGTTCAAGCAACTGTGCACCCGACTGATAGAGGTTTGCATCATTTGCAATGTGAACCGTGCCACCGCGCATCAATGGTAAATAGATGTTCGGGATGGTGCCGTCAAAACTCACCGAGCTCAGTAAAATACTGCCTGTTAACTCAGCCTCAAAGTAGGTATGTAACGCCTGTGCTAAGTAATTTGCGATATTGCCATGGTTCACCATCACCCCTTTGGGTTTACCGGTCGACCCTGAGGTATAAATAACGTACGCAATATCCGATAAAGCAATCGCACGATTTAGGTTATCGTTTGCAAACGTCGTTTGGCGTGCTACCAGCGACGCACTCTTAATATTGTGACATGTCACTGACACCGTATCGCGATGTACCTCTGACTGACACAACATACACACCGCATGTGAATCATCGACAACATATTGAATTCGCTCAACGGGGTATTCCGGATCGATGGGTAAATAAGCAGCTCCAGCTTTTAACACAGCCAGCATCGCAACCAATAAATCAACCGATTTATCAAGACAAATAGCCACAATGTCACCCGCTTGCACGCCTTCACTTTCGAGTAACCGCGCCAGTTGGTTTGCACTGTGGTTGAGGGCACGATAATCGAGTGTCATTCCATCATGACTAATTGCAATCGCATCCGGCGTACGTCGGCATTGCTGTTCAATAGTCGACACAAAACCGCCATCTAAATCAAA
>CANLRB010000042.1 GCA_947493455.1 uncultured Pseudoalteromonas sp.
GCGGGGTAGGGGAGCGTTCTGTAAGCGGTTGAAGGTGTACCGGGAGGTATGCTGGACGTATCAGAAGTGCGAATGCTGACATGAGTAACGATAATGCGGGTGAAAAACCCGCACGCCGGAAGACCAAGGGTTCCTATCCCATGCTAATCAGGGTAGGGTGAGTCGACCCCTAAGGCGAGGCCGAAAGGCGTAGTCGATGGGAAACGGGTTAATATTCCCGTACTTGGTATAATTGCGATGGGGGGACGGAGCAGGCTAAACAAGCATGGCGTTGGTTGTCCATGTGAAAGCAAGTAGGCTTGAATCTTAGGTAAATCCGGGATTCTTTAAGGCTGAGATGCGAGACGAGCCACCACGGTGGTGAAGTTGTTGATGCCATACTTCCAGGAAAAGCCTCTAAGCTTCAGATTATACTGAATCGTACCCCAAACCGACACAGGTGGTCAGGTAGAGAATACTAAGGCGCTTGAGAGAACTCGGGTGAAGGAACTAGGCAAAATTGTACCGTAACTTCGGGAGAAGGTACGCTCTTGGTTGTGATGAGATTTACTCTCTAAGCGACTGAGAGCCGCAGTGACCAGGTGGCTGGGACTGTTTATTAAAAACACAGCACTCTGCAAATTCGAAAGAAGACGTATAGGGTGTGACACCTGCCCGGTGCCGGAAGGTTAATTGATGGGGTTAGCTTCGGCGAAGCTCTTGATCGAAGCCCCGGTAAACGGCGGCCGTAACTATAACGGTCCTAAGGTAGCGAAATTCCTTGTCGGGTAAGTTCCGACCTGCACGAATGGTGTAACCATGGCCACGCTGTCTCCACCCGAGACTCAGTGAAATTGAAATCGCAGTGAAGATGCTGTGTACCCGCGGCTAGACGGAAAGACCCCGTGAACCTTTACTACAGCTTGGCACTGAACATTGACCCTACATGTGTAGGATAGGTGGGAGGCTTTGAAGCAGTATCGCTAGATATTGTGGAGCCGTCCTTGAAATACCACCCTTGTAGTGTTGATGTTCTAACATAGGTCCCTTATCGGGATTGTGGACAGTGCCTGGTGGGTAGTTTGACTGGGGCGGTCTCCTCCCAAAGAGTAACGGAGGAGCACGAAGGTTTGCTAAGTACGGTCGGACATCGTACGGTTAGTGTAATGGTAGAAGCAAGCTTAACTGCGAGACAGACACGTCGAGCAGGTACGAAAGTAGGTCATAGTGATCCGGTGGTTCTGAATGGAAGGGCCATCGCTCAACGGATAAAAGGTACTCCGGGGATAACAGGCTGATACCGCCCAAGAGTTCATATCGACGGCGGTGTTTGGCACCTCGATGTCGGCTCATCACATCCTGGGGCTGAAGTCGGTCCCAAGGGTATGGCTGTTCGCCATTTAAAGTGGTACGCGAGCTGGGTTTAGAACGTCGTGAGACAGTTCGGTCCCTATCTGCCGTGGGCGTTTGAGAATTGAGAGGGGCTGCTCCTAGTACGAGAGGACCGGAGTGGACGAACCGCTGGTGTTCGGGTTGTTTTGCCAAAGGCATTGCCCGGTAGCTACGTTCGGAATCGATAACCGCTGAAAGCATCTAAGCGGGAAGCGAGCCTCGAGATGAGTTCTCACTAGACTTTTAAAGTCTCTAAAGGGCCGTTGAAGACTACAACGTTGATAGGCAGGATGTGGAAGTGGTGTGAGCCATTAAGCTAACCTGTACTAATTACCCGTGAGGCTTAACCATACAACGCCAAAGTGGTTTTA
>CANLRB010000044.1 GCA_947493455.1 uncultured Pseudoalteromonas sp.
TGTAGTGGTCAACTATTTTTGGTCACCTCGTTATAAGTTTTCCAATACTGTTTTTCTTTCGCTATAGGTGAACTGCCGTCGTTATGCCGATGAGGTCGGTAACGGTTGTAGTAGCCCACGATATATTGTGATATTTTGCATGTCGCTACTGTTAGATTTTTATATCCTACTTTTGGCATCCACTCAGTTTTAAAGCTTCTAAAAAAGCGTTCCATTGGCGCATTATCCCAGCAATTGCCACGGCGAGATAAGCTTTGTTTCATGCCATAGCGCCAGATTAATTGTCTAAACGTTTTACTCGTATAATGACAACCTTGATCGCTATGAAACATAACTCCTTTTGGATTTCCCCGGCTCTCATAAGCCATTCTCAATGCCTTTTTAGTCAGTTCACTATCCGGTCTTGTCGATGTTGCCCAACCAACAACTCTACGAGCATAAAGATCAATGACGACTGCTAGATAAACCCACCGAGAGCCACACCAAACATAAGTGACATCACCACACCAAACTTGATTTGGTGTCGATGCGTTAAACTCACGCTCAAGCAAATTAGGAATGCTTAAATGAATCTTTTCAGCTTTTGCATACTTGTGCGAAGGTAGCTGACGACTCACTAAGTCATTCTGTTTCATTAACTTGCGCACGAGCCAACGACTCACTTTAAACCCTGAGTCCTTTAGCAACTGAACCAAGGTACGTTGGCCTGCCGAGCCATGGCTTATCCCAAACCAACGCTTTAATTGTGCAATCAAACGTAGACGTTCAGGCTTTATATGTTGTGGCCTTTTACGCCAGTAACGAAAGCTACTACGTTGAACTTTAAATAGATGACAGAGGCGCTTTACCGACCAACTCTCTTGAAGTGAGCGTATCAGCGCAAACCTTTGATGGAGTCCTGCATCAAGAGAGCTGAAGCCTTTTTTAAGATTTCATTATCCTCTTCCAGTCGCTTTAATTTGCGTTCTAGCTCACGAATTTTAAGCTGGTCAGGCGTTAATGGAGTTGCACTAGATAAGTTACCTTGTCGCTCTTGGCGAAGCTGTCTAGCCCATTTATCAACGGTAGATTTTCCAAGCCCCATCGCTTCAGCAACATCTCGAACTGAGCGCTGCTCATCCACTACTTGCTGTGCGACTTCTAAACGAAACTCAGGAGAGTATTTCGGTCGTGTTTGTTTTGCCATTATTACACCTAATTAAGTTATGGTGATTATATCACCTCTAATCAGGTGGCCAAATTCAATGTACCACTACA
>CANLRB010000045.1 GCA_947493455.1 uncultured Pseudoalteromonas sp.
ATTTTGGGTTGTATGGTTAAGTGACTAAGCGTATACGGTGGATGCCTTGGCAGTTGGAGGCGATGAAGGACGTATTAACTTGCGATAAGCCGAGTCAAGCTAGTAAAAAGCGCTTGAGGCTCGGATTTCCGAATGGGGAAACCCACCACTTAGTGGTATCACATACTGAATACATAGGTATGTGAGGCGAACCGGGAGAACTGAAACATCTAAGTACCCCGAGGAAAAGAAATCAACCGAGATTCCGAAAGTAGCGGCGAGCGAAATCGGATTAGCCCTTAAGCTTTAGTGTAGTTAGTGGAATGTTCTGGAAAGTTCAACGATACAGGGTGATAGTCCCGTACACGAAAATTTATCTAAAGTGAAATCGAGTAGGTCGGAGCACGTGAAACTTTGACTGAATATGGGGGGACCATCCTCCAAGGCTAAATACTCCCAACTGACCGATAGTGAACCAGTACCGTGAGGGAAAGGCGAAAAGAACCCCTGTGAGGGGAGTGAAATAGAACCTGAAACCGTATACGTACAAGCAGTAGGAGCCCACTTGTTGGGTGACTGCGTACCTTTTGTATAATGGGTCAGCGACTTATATTTTGTAGCGAGGTTAACCATTTAGGGGAGCCGTAGGGAAACCGAGTCTTAACTGGGCGTTTAGTTGCAAGGTATAGACCCGAAACCCGGTGATCTAGCCATGAGCAGGTTGAAGGTTGAGTAACATCAACTGGAGGACCGAACCCACTGTCGTTGAAAAGCCAGGGGATGACTTGTGGCTAGGAGTGAAAGGCTAATCAAACCGGGAGATAGCTGGTTCTCCCCGAAATCTATTTAGGTAGAGCCTCGGACGAATACTATTGGGGGTAGAGCACTGTTAAGGCTAGGGGGTCATCCCGACTTACCAACCCTTTGCAAACTCCGAATACCAATAAGTAATATCCGGGAGACACACGGTGGGTGCTAACGTCCATCGTGGAGAGGGAAACAACCCAGACCGCCAGCTAAGGTCCCAAAGTGTATGTTAAGTGGGAAACGATGTGGAAAGGCCCAGACAGCCAGGAGGTTGGCTTAGAAGCAGCCATCCTTTAAAGAAAGCGTAATAGCTCACTGGTCGAGTCGGTCTGCGCGGAAGATGTAACGGGGCTAAACATACCACCGAAGCTGCGGCTGC
>CANLRB010000046.1 GCA_947493455.1 uncultured Pseudoalteromonas sp.
GCCTCTAGACGAAGGGGACGCAGTATCAATAGATAATGTGTCACTAGGACTGGTTATTTTAACTCTTACCATACGAGTTACCAACTAGTGTTGGTGGAGCTATGCGGGATCGAACCGCAGACCTCTTCGCTGCCAGCGAAGCGCTCTCCCAGCTGAGCTATAGCCCCTAAATATGCTCTCAATTAATAACTCGTGTATCGTTGAGAACGGGGCGCATTCTATGCAGCCACTGAAATAAAGTCAACATTTTTTTGCTACCAAGCGTTTAGTTGACCACTTTTTCACCCTGATGTTTAATTTACATTCAACAAGTTCAAAAACCGTATAAATTACAATCAAATCTATGATTTCAGCATAGCCTAAAATCATCGGTTATAAAGTTTAAGTTACAGCTTAATCGTTTCCTTAATATAAGGAAGTATGATTATCTCCTGCCCTCTCCTTAGTTAATTACTAAAACCACAAGTGAATAGATGAGTAAAAGCAAATTAAAAACCGCCCTGTTATATTTCAATTGTTTCTTGAAGCTGAATACAAAAATTTAATCGCCAGGCCATATTCAATTAGTATCGCAAAAGAAGCACACTTAGCAAAAAATAGTAGCCATTATAATGTGGCACTATGAACGCCTAATTTTTACCTAGACATACCCATTCGCAAACGTTTTGATTCGATTTTAATCGATACAGTTTAATAACTAGCCAATCAACACAAAAATGATTAATATTGAAGCAGATGTGACATTTTTATCATTTTAAGTGTTGACTCTAAGCTATCTCTATCTATAATAGCGCCCCACAACAGCACGGCGATATCGCAAGATTAAGTTGTTCTGTTTCGGTTTATGGGTCGTTAGCTCAGTTGGGAGAGCATCGCCCTTACAAGGCGAGGGTCACTGGTTCAAGTCCAGTACGACCCACCATTAAACCGACATTAGACTATTGGGTCGTTAGCTCAGTTGGGAGAGCATCGCCCTTACAAGGCGAGGGTCACTGGTTCAAGTCCAGTACGACCCACCATTAGTCTAAAATCACATTTGGGTCGTTAGCTCAGTTGGGAGAGCATCGCCCTTACAAGGCGAGGGTCACTGGTTCAAGTCCAGTACGACCCACC
>CANLRB010000047.1 GCA_947493455.1 uncultured Pseudoalteromonas sp.
ACCCGAGACAGAGACCGAGATCAAGTTATGCGAATTATGGCAGTCTTTATTGCAGCAAGAGCGTGTTGGGATAAACAATAACTTCTTTGAGCTTGGTGGCCATTCGCTGCTGGCGATGCGATTAATTACTCAAGTAATGCAAGTATTTAACGTTGATATTGCAGTTAAAGATATTTTTGAATCACCTGTGCTTAAAGACATGGCTCAACTGATTGATAATGCTTCCATATCGGAACAATCGTTGATTACTGTGCAGCCAGAATCTGAGATTGGCTACCCATTATCTTATTCGCAAAAACGTTTATGGTTTATTGATAAACTCGAAGGAGGTAGTGTCAATTATAATGTCGCTGCAAGTTATCGTTATCGCAATGGCATTAATGTGCAAGCGCTGGAATTCGCCTTAAATGAGGTCGTTAAGCGCCATCAAGTTTTAAGAACAAGCTATCACGAACATGGCGATGACGTATTACAGCGAGTCGCTGAATTTGAACCGCTGAAACTCGACGTGGTCGATGTATCTTCATTATCGCCTGCAACGCGTGACGAAGAAGTCGCTCGCATTTTAAAAAGAAATGCGCATACGTTATTTGACTTAGAGCAAGGGCCTATCTTTGCGTCTCAATTGATTCACGTCGCAAATGACGAATATATTTTGGCGCTAACAATTCACCATATCGCCTGTGATGGCTGGTCATTCGGTATTTTAGAGCAAGAGTTAACCGATTATTATCAAGCGTGTGAAGCTCAAATAAATATCACGAAATCAGAGTTACCTATTCAATATCGTGATTTTGCCGCTTGGCAAGGTGAACCGGCACAACTCGCAAGGCTGACGCTGGATGAAAAGTACTGGGAGAACAGGTTGGCAGCGATGCCGGAACTACATAGTTTACCGCTTGATAAAGCGCGCCCGAAAGTACAAACGTTTAATGGTCAGCGCCACATTGCAACGATTAAT
>CANLRB010000048.1 GCA_947493455.1 uncultured Pseudoalteromonas sp.
AGTAATTCAAACGGGATATCTTGATGCTCTTGCGCTGCCAAGTGCATTAACCTTGATGCCGCTAACGCATCAACAAAACGCGGATCACCACTTAGGTCGTTTCGTAACACGAGGGTGTTAACGAAGAACCCGATAAGGTCTTCCGTTTCTTTGCGTGTGCGATTCGCAACCACGGTTCCCATCACAATATCCTGCTCGCCGCCCCACGCACTGAGTAAGGCTGCAAACGCAGTTTGCAAGGTCATAAAGAGTGTACAGTTATGTTGCTGACTCAGCGCCTTTAAGCCATTCAGCACTTCCTTCGGGAGCGCGGCAAAACAGTAATCACCGTTAAACGACTGTTGCTCTGGGCGCTCAAAATCAAGTGGTAGGCTGTGACGTTGTGGCGCCCCCGCAAGCTGGTTAAGCCAATAGGCTTGTTGTGTTTGTAACACGTTGCCAGTAAACCAGCCGCGCTGCCATACTGCATAATCTCGATATTGAATCGTAAGTTCAGGCAAGACACAGTCTCGTTCTTGACTGTATGCATTATAAAGCGCTGATAATTCACGCCAAAATACTGCCATCGACCAACCATCAGATGCGACATGGTGAAAAACAACATTTACGATATGACGGTCGTCATCAATTCGCGCGATATTAACTCGTAACAATTGATCATGAGATAAATCAAAACATTCTGCAGAACAAGCATTAATCCATGCACTCACTTCATGGTCACTAGCATACGTTAAATCATCACTTTGGAGATTAACACACTGCATTGGCATTGCTTGCTGTTGCATTTCATTGCCAAAAATAAACTGCGTTCGTAAACTCTCATGACGCGCGATGATGGTCGAAATCGCT
>CANLRB010000049.1 GCA_947493455.1 uncultured Pseudoalteromonas sp.
GATTCTAAGAAAGCTAAACGCCTTAATGATAGAGCAATTATTTTACGTTGGCACAAAGGCTTTAAAGGTACGTTAGTGATAGTTATCAAAGACACCCAACTCTATTTGAGCAGATGATAAATCTCGACTAGGCTTAAGTATTAATTGTTCCTAAAATGGGTTTTTGTTATGGCAACTGCACGCAGTAAACAAGTGAGTTTGGTTGATACTCCTTACTATCACTGTATTTCACGCTGTGTTCGCCGTGCGTTTTTATGAGTTATCAAAGATGAGTTATCAAAGACACCCAACTCTATTTGAGCAGATGATAAATCTCGACTAGGCTTAAGTATTAATTGTTCCTAAAATGGGTTTCTGTTATGGCAACTGCACGCAGTAAACAAGTGAGTTTGGTTGATACTCCTTACTATCACTGTATTTCACGCTGTGTTCGCCGTGCGTTTTTATGTGGCGAAGATACAGCAACAGGCAAAAGCTACGAACATCGCCGAGAGTGGGTTGAATCTAAGCTTTTGGCGCTAACAAAGGTTTTTTGTATTGATGTATGTGCATACGCAGTGATGAGCAATCACACGCATATTGTGTTGCATGTTGATTCTAAGAAAGCTAAACGCCTTAATGATAGAGCAATTATTTTACGTTGGCACAAAGGCTTTAAAGGTACGTTAGT
>CANLRB010000050.1 GCA_947493455.1 uncultured Pseudoalteromonas sp.
AAACAATTGCTCGTGGGTGGTGATGTTGTGCCGTTGCAACAAGTCAAAGCGCTTTATCAACAAGACCCAGACGTGGTTATTTTCAATGCATATGGACCGACGGAAAATAGTGTCATCACGAGTGTGTATGAGATTGAACGAACGGTGAATGAGCGTAGTGCCTTGCCAATCGGCAAAGCGATTTGGGGCTCTGAAATTCAAGTACGAAGTGAGAGTGGATTAGTACTGCCGGATGGCTTTGTGGGTGAATTGTCGATAAGTGGTCTCGGTTTGGCCGATGGTTATCAAGGGTTAGTTGAGACGACGGACGCAGTATTTAAAGTCGACCCGAATAGCCAGCAACGTTATTACTTGAGTGGTGATTTGACACGACGAACTAATGAGGGTAATTACTTGTTCAAGGGCCGTCGTGATGCGCAAATTAAGCTCAATGGTTTCCGTATTGAGTTACAGGAAATAGAAAGTGCGTTTGAGGTGGATACACGCGTGAGCAGTTGTGTGGCACAGGTCATTGAAAGTGACAGTGGCGTGCAGTCGTTGGCGGCTTATTTAGTGCTTGATGACAGTGCACACGAAGCGTTTGTTGCAGATATTTGGCAAGGTGTGAAAACGATGTTGCCACGTTATATGGTGCCGAGTCAGTATGCCGTACTGAAT
>CANLRB010000051.1 GCA_947493455.1 uncultured Pseudoalteromonas sp.
GAATATCCCGTCAGGAAGACTTAAACCAAAGAACCTATCCCATTGTTGCAAATTCTTCAGAACCGGTTGGGTGAGAGCCGCTCGAAAATAGCGAATACTTGGAGCTATTTTAGGCTCGAACGCGAGACAAAGGACGTCGAGCCGGAATATCCCGTCAGGAAGACTTAAACCAAAGAACCTATCCCATTGTTGCAAATTCTTCAGAACCGGTTGGGTGAGAGCCGCTCGAAAATAGCGAATACTTGGAGCTATTTTAGGCTCGAACGCGAGACAAAGGACGTCGAGCCGGAATATCCTGTCAGGATGACTTAAACCAAAGAACCTATCTCATAGTCACAAATTCTTCAGAACCGGTTGGGTGAGAGCCGCTCGAAAATAGCGAATACTTGGAGCTATTTTAGGCTCGAACGCGAGACAAAGGACGTCGAGCCGGAATATCCTGTCAGGATGACTTAAACCAAAGAACCTATCTCATTGTCACAAATTCTTCAGAACCGGTTGGGTGAGAGCCGCTCGAAAATAGCGAATACTTGGAGCTATTTTAGGCTCGAACGCGAGACAAAGGACGTCGAGCCGGAATATCCTGTCAGGATGACTTAAACCAAAGAACCTATCTCATTGTCACAAATTCTTCAGAACCGGTTGGGTGAGAG
>CANLRB010000052.1 GCA_947493455.1 uncultured Pseudoalteromonas sp.
TCCCGCGTCCGCCACTTTACTAGAGTGGTTAAAAAAATAGTATTGGACACCTAGTTCAGCTGGATAGAGTATTTGGCGACGAACCAGGCGGTCGGAGGTTCACTCTCTAAGGTGAAAAAGTCCCGCGTCCGCCACTTTACTAAAGTGGTTAAATAAATAGTCATTAGCTAAAATGTAAAATTAGTGATATCGCGGACGCGTAGCTCAGCTGGATAGAGTACCTGGCTACGAACCAGGCGGTCGGAGGTTCGAATCCTCCCGCGTCCGCCACTTTACTAGAGTGGTTAAATAAATAGTATCGGACACCTAGTTCAGCTGGATAGAGTATTTGGCTACGAACCAGGCGGTCGGAGGTTCACTCTCTAAGGTGAAAAAGTCCCGCGTCCGCCACTTTACTAGAGTGGTTAAAAAAATAGTATTGGACACCTAGTTCAGCTGGATAGAGTATTTGGCGACGAACCAGGCGGTCGGAGGTTCACTCTCTAAGGTGAAAAAGTCCCGCGTCCGCCACTTTACTAAAGTGGTTAAATAAATAGTCATTAGCTAAAATGTAAAATTAGTGATATCGCGGACGCGTAGCTCAGCTGGATAGAGTACCTGGCTACGAACCAGGCGGTCGGAGGTTCGAATCCTCCCGCGTCCGCCACTTT
>CANLRB010000053.1 GCA_947493455.1 uncultured Pseudoalteromonas sp.
GTATGTGATAGAGAAAAAATGCGCTATTACTTTCCAGACCCCGTCGTACAGCGTTCAATTAATTTAGACTTGGCCATATTAGACTGTTACCACTAAGAGCTTAAGCCGTTAGAGCATTACATCGAACAAATGGCAAAACAACACAATCCCGTTCATCTTAATATTTTGCAGACGATAAACGGGATTGGCCGTATTCTCGCGCTGACTATTATTTATGAAATTGGCGATATCAAGCGATTTCCAAGTGTACAAAAGTTTGCGTCTTATAGTCGCCTTGTTAAATGTAAAGCCGAATCAGCAGGGAAAACGTATGGCACGCAAGGGAATAAAATTGGTAACGCACACCTTAAATGGGCCTTTTCAGAAGCCGCTGTCTTATTATTACGGCACAACCACAATGCCAATAAATATATTGAAAAACTACAAAAAAGAATGAGTAAAGCAAAAGCATTATCAGCCTTAGCACATAAACTCGGCCGATGCGTTTATTACATGTTAAAAAATGAGACGGTATTCGATGAAGCACGATTTTTGAAATGTTAGTCACGGTACTGAGTGAGCTGAACGCCTAACTAGCTATCACGGTGAGCATCAATCAATTAGGTTATTCAATGGTATTTGGTTTA
>CANLRB010000054.1 GCA_947493455.1 uncultured Pseudoalteromonas sp.
GGGTTTCTACGCCAAACAGCCATTAATAAAGCGTCTAATGCTAACTCTTTGGTTATACGCGGTTTCATAGACCAACCAACAACTTTTCTGGAGAATAAATCAACAACGACAGCTAGGTAAAGCCAGCCTTCATGTGTGCGAATATGCGTAATATCCGTTACCCATGAATGATCTGGGCCAGTGGGGTTAAACTGCCGATTGAGTTTATTCGGCACCACTACATGTTGATTGCCTCCTCGGTGTCTTGGTTTACGGTATCCAACTTGCGCACGAATACCCGCAAGCGTCATCAATCGATGAACGCGATTAACACCGCATCTTATTCCCACATCCTTTAAATCAGTATGTATCTTTCGATAGCCATACACCCCTCCAGATTCAAGCCAGAACTGCTTAATCAATCCAGATAATTTCCTATCGTCTTTTGCCTTCGCTGATTCAGGTGATTTGAGCCACGCGTAATAACCGCTAGGATGAAGATCAAGGTATCGACACAATGTACGAACAGGTAGTGCTTTGCAATTGTCCTTGATAAAGGCATACCTCAGTCGGACTGGCTTGCGAAGTATACCGCGGCTTTTTTTAATATATCCCGTTCTTCGGT
>CANLRB010000055.1 GCA_947493455.1 uncultured Pseudoalteromonas sp.
GCAGTTCACCTATAGCGAAAGAAAAACAGTATTGGAAAACTTATAACGAGGTGACCAAAAATAGTTGACCACTACAGTTAATAAATAAAAATACTATGAAACAAAGAGGGAGGCTGTTAATTAAGCTAAATTACTCAATCGAAGGCGAGGGGTAACTTCGCTTGAATACAAATTTGGTTACTGTGAAGGTTGGCATTTAAGTAAAAAGCATTAAAAAATTAGACAAACTATAAAAAACACTTTTATGGCTATTTGTCTAAATTTTAAATAGATTCTTTTAGGTAATTTAAAGCGAACTTTGGATAGCTAAATAGCACATTGTCTAAGTTTTAAATATGCAGCTACAGTCTTTTGTCGTACTCTAATAAAGTCTGTGACTTTATTTCGGTAGTTTGTGAGTCGAATATAGTTTGTGACTCGTAAAGAATTGAAAAGGTGAGCATAGTGCTCACCTTTTTGGTTTGAAATCAAAAGTAGGAAAAATGGCTGCCAAGAATTGACTTTCTAGTTAATTGAAAAAGCGTGTGTGATACGCCACCAATAAACTAGACACTTCCTAGTCATTCTCGGTATTTCTTCTCATACTCTACAGGCGAAAGCAA
>CANLRB010000056.1 GCA_947493455.1 uncultured Pseudoalteromonas sp.
GCCATGTTAATTTGCTCACGCTCTATCACTGTTTGTAATTTATCAACTTCAATATAGTTGCCAGGATAGAACACTAAGCATCCGCCATTTGCTAAAGTTGCCCATATCTCAAATACGGCACCATCAAATGCCGGTGACAAGAGTTGTAAGAACCGAGTAGTTGTATCAAGTTGGCAAAAGTCAGTGTGCTTCACTAGTCGATTAATCGCACGATGACTCACTTGTACGCCTTTGGGCTTACCTGTTGTCCCTGATGTATAAATAATGTATGCCAAGTCGTCCAAACTTTGCTGCTGCGTCACAAGCGCATCGCTGCTAAATTGACTGTATTCAAACTCCGCCAAACACAGTTGCGCAACTGCTAATGTTTGCGCGTGCTGACACACCATCAGCTTCGCACCCGAATCCTGATAAATATGCGCTTGTCGTGCTTCTGGGTAAGCTGGGTCTATCGGTACAAACACCGCACCCACTTTCAAAATCGCCATTTGCGCCACAATTAATTCAACTGAGCGCTCAAATGCTGTTGCCACCCGGTCGCCTCGTCCAATGCCTTGGGCCACTAACGCATGGGCTAATTGATTCGACTTGTGTTCAAGC
>CANLRB010000057.1 GCA_947493455.1 uncultured Pseudoalteromonas sp.
ATGACTGGGGTGAAGTCGTAACAAGGTAGCCCTAGGGGAACCTGGGGCTGGATCACCTCCTTATACGATTTAGAACTTTTTGTTCGAAGTGTCCACACAGATGATTGTTAGTTAGCTTTTAAAGCTAATTAATATTGCTCTTTAAAAATTTGGAAAGCTGATAAAACTTTAAATTATTCATTTCTTCGGAAATGTAATTTAATTTAGAGTTCTCAAAAAAAAGTAAAGAAAATATGCCGCATACTCTTTTCGTTAAAAGAAAGAATATGTTGGTATCTACTTTAGTATTCAATATTTAACTTCTGGCGGAGTTAAAAATCAGTCCGTTAATCAGTTTACTGATTAACACAGTACACTCGAATATTTTACGAAGTGGATTTTTTATTTAGGCAACGCCGTCGATAGATTTGTCGAAGGGAGCATAACGTGTTATGTGACCAAGCAAATTTAGAAGACAAGGCCGAATAAATGAAAAAGACCAAGTAAAACCATTTTGGGTTGTATGGTTAAGTGACTAAGCGTATACGGTGGATGCCTTGGCAGTTGGAGGCGATGAAGGACGTATTA
>CANLRB010000058.1 GCA_947493455.1 uncultured Pseudoalteromonas sp.
CATCATAACTCAGTGCACGCTCTTGATAGCGGATAGCAATCTGCGTACCTTGCGATGCACTGTATGCGCTCACATGTTGATGCAAGTAGGTGTTGTCTATCATGTCAGGCGAGTAACAGCCTGAGGATGTTGGCTGAGCCATTAATGGTAATTGACTTAATGGTAACTGCGGTGTCGCGACAATTTCACTCAGTAACTGAATAAACGCCTCCGCCACCGTATTCATGCTTTCTGCGGAGAATAAATCACAACAATAGCCCCAGCTAAACCAAAGTTCACCGTCAATTTCTCGTGCCGTCAATGTGATATCAAACTTGGCTTTACTGTTTCGTTCATAATCGAAATCGTCAACAGTCAAGCCGTTGAGCGCAATGTCACCCTCTTCATTATTTTGTAGCACAAAGAGTACTTGGAACAAGGGGTGAATCGCCGCACTTCGCTCCGGCTGAATAAGCTCAACCAGTAATTCAAACGGGATATCTTGATGCTCTTGCGCTGCCAAGTGCATTAACCTTGATGCCGCTAACGCATCAACAAA
>CANLRB010000059.1 GCA_947493455.1 uncultured Pseudoalteromonas sp.
GCAAAACAGTAATCACCGTTAAACGACTGTTGCTCTGGGCGCTCAAAATCAAGTGGTAGGCTGTGACGTTGTGGCGCTCCCGCAAGCTGGTTAAGCCAATAGGCTTGTTGTGTTTGTAACACGTTGCCTGTAAACCAACCGCGCTGCCATACTGCATAATCTCGATATTGAATCGAAAGTTCAGGCAAGACACAGTCTTGTTCTTGACTGTATGCATTATAAAGTGCTGATAATTCGCGCCAAAATACTGCCATCGACCAACCATCAGATGCGACATGATGGAAATTAAAGTTAACGATATGTCGGTTTGAATCGCGTTTGGCAACGCTGACTCGCAATAGTTGATCTTGCGTTAAATCAAAACAACGTTCCCCACAATCCCTCACCCAATGCTCAATAAGTTGATCGTCACAATTTTGATAATCAATAAAATCAATAGGATTCAAGTTCATTGGCATTACTTGCTGTTGCATTTCATTGCCAAAAATAAACTGCGTTCGTAAACTCTCATGACGCGCGATGATGGTCGAAATCGCT
>CANLRB010000060.1 GCA_947493455.1 uncultured Pseudoalteromonas sp.
GAATGGGCATGCATACCACGAGAGCGCCTATTCGATGTGGTATGCCCCATTTCTTCGCGAACCGTTTGATGCTTAAATTCAAGTGAAGTGGTGTCTTCTAATGCGAGCAGGCAATCATATTGATTAACACGTTTAGCAGTGGCTAAAAAGCCTGATTCAGCTATGGCTTGAGCATTAATTGCTTTATTGCGAGTAAAACGGTAAGCCGCTTCAATATCAGCGGGAGAAGTCGATGATTGCACGAGAGATTGCCCTAATCTATTGGAAAGATTAGAGGCTAACACAATGAGTCGTTTAACTCTGCGAATATCACCTAATCTTGCTCGTGAAAATGTTTCTGCTGCCCATTGCTCTGAACTTGTTGAAAACACCGTAACTAACCTTGTCGCTATATAAAAATAGATCAGATCGAGCCATGTAAAATAAGTTCAAAAAAAATCCCCCGATTTTCATCGAGGGATTTGTGTATGAAAGACAG
>CANLRB010000061.1 GCA_947493455.1 uncultured Pseudoalteromonas sp.
TTTAACGGATTAACCTTCTGGCAAGGTAAATTTAACACTGGGATGAAGATTACCGACATCGCGAATGTATTTGCGAGCAGTAATGAGTTTCAAACACGTTATGGGGCATTGAGCGACAGTGACTTTATCGATTTGGTGTATCAAAACGTATTAGCACGAAACATTGATACAGGTGGTAAACAATTCTGGCTAGGTAAACTTCAAAATGGCATGTCACGGGGTGAACTACTGAGTGGTTTTAGTGACTCGACAGAAGGTAAAGGAAAAGCACAAAGTAAGGTGAATAGCGTCTTACTGTATAACGGGTTATTAAAACGTGACCCAACGAATACGGAGTACAGTAACGCGAAAACACAACTTGATAGCAATGACCAAAGCGGGCTGATAACCACATTAATTAATATGCAGGAATACAGTTTACGCTTTAATTAATAGATAAAAATAAGCAGTTAAACAGTAAAAACCCCTAATA
>CANLRB010000062.1 GCA_947493455.1 uncultured Pseudoalteromonas sp.
TGTGTCACTAGGACTGGTTATTTTAACTCTTACCATACGAGCTGTTTTAGCAACGCTACCGACTGAACACTTTAGTTAAGTGGCGTCCCCTAGGGGATTCGAACCCCTGTTACCGCCGTGAAAGGGCGGTGTCCTAGGCCTCTAGACGAAGGGGACGCAGTATCAATAGATAATGTGTCACTAGGACTGGTTATTTTAACTCTTACCATACGAGCTGTTTTAGCAACGCTACCGACTGAACACTTTAGTTAAGTGGCGTCCCCTAGGGGATTCGAACCCCTGTTACCGCCGTGAAAGGGCGGTGTCCTAGGCCTCTAGACGAAGGGGACGCAGTATCAATAGATAATGTGTCACTAGGACTGGTTATTTTAACTCTTACCATACGAG
>CANLRB010000063.1 GCA_947493455.1 uncultured Pseudoalteromonas sp.
ACTATCGACCTGCAACGTGGCGGTGGTGTGATCAAAACGATTGATCAAGTTGCACAGCTACAACGCGGTGGCGGTGTAATAAAGACTATCGATTTGCAACGTGGTGGTGGCGTAATTAAGACTATCGACCTGCAACGTGGCGGTGGTGTGATCAAAACGATTGATCAAGTTGCACAGCTACAACGCGGTGGCGGTGTTATAAAGACTATCGATTTGCAACGTGGTGGTGGCGTAATCAAAACGATTGACCAAGTTGCACAGCTACAACGCGGTGGCGGTGTGATTAAAACCATCGATTTACAGCGTGGTGGTGGCGTAATTAAAACAATCGACCTACAACGTGGCGGTGGTGT
>CANLRB010000064.1 GCA_947493455.1 uncultured Pseudoalteromonas sp.
TTCGAGCAAGAAAGCGTAACACGTCGCATAGCGCTCAATCGTCGCTTTCTCGAATAAGTCCGTATTGTATTCCCACGTCAATATAAGTTCATTGTCGTACTCACCAAGTGACAACTTTAAGTCGAACTTACTTGTGCCACGTTCTTGCACCACATTTTCAATCTCATTGCCATCTAGCGACGCACTTGAAAGGTCATTATTTTGCAACGCAAACAAAATTTGGATCAACGGCGAATAACTCAAGCTTCGCTCTGGTTGAACGATTTCAACTAACCGTTCAAACGGCATTGCTTGATGTTCAAAAGCATCCAGGATCTGTCCTTTAGAGACTTGCAAGTTGTCTTTAAATGA
>CANLRB010000065.1 GCA_947493455.1 uncultured Pseudoalteromonas sp.
TTGTTCACATAGTTGTCTGAATTCATTAACCCATCAAGCCATTGACTGCGAGTCACAGTTGCAAGTGTTGCTACATCCGTTGCCACTTGTGTCAGCGACCATTGCTCCGACAATAAATCTCGGTAGCTTTGTTTTACAAACGCCGTGTCATTTGTGTCAACGTCATTGTCTTTTATGTCTGGGTTGCTGCCATCAATAAATTCAATGCCATCTATCACACCATCGCCATCGGTATCAGTGCTTGCTGGTGTAAGCCCTGTCATCACGCGAGTTTTAAAGCCATCACTTGCTAGTAACTCTCGCATCACACTGTACGT
>CANLRB010000066.1 GCA_947493455.1 uncultured Pseudoalteromonas sp.
GGTGGAGCTAAGCAGGATCGAACTGCTGACCTCCTGCGTGCAAGGCAGGCGCTCTCCCAGCTGAGCTATAGCCCCACTAATAGTGGTGTGATTGTTTAGCCACTTTTCCATGGGAAGGAAAAGTGGTGGGTCTGAGTAGACTTGAACTACCGACCTCACCCTTATCAGGGGTGCGCTCTAACCAGCTGAGCTACAGACCCACAATCAATTGTTGTTCTCAATATTTAACAATCATCTGTGTGGACACTTCGAACAAAAAGTTCTAAATCGTATAAGGAGGTGATCCAGCCCCAGGTTCCCCT
>CANLRB010000067.1 GCA_947493455.1 uncultured Pseudoalteromonas sp.
GCACGACCTTCGTCTAGAAGCTTACGGAACATTTCAACACCAGTACAAGTAGTAGTCGTTGTCTCTTTAACACCTACAATTTCTACTTCGTCGTTCACGTTGATGATACCCGCTTCAACACGACCAGTTACAACTGTACCACGACCCTGGATTGAGAATACGTCTTCGATAGGCATGATGAATGGCTTATCGATGTCACGCTCTGGCTCTGGGATGTAAGTGTCTAGTGCTTCTGCAAGCTCAACAATTTTGTCTTCCCACTCTTTCTCGCCTTCTAACGCTTTAAGCGCAGAACC
>CANLRB010000068.1 GCA_947493455.1 uncultured Pseudoalteromonas sp.
AGCCTACCACTTGATTTTGAGCGCCCAGAGCAACAGTCGTTTAACGGTGATTACTGTTTTGCCGCGCTCCCGAAGGAGGTGCTGAATGGCTTAAAGGCGCTGAGTCAGCAACATAACTGTACACTCTTTATGACCTTACAAACTGCGTTTGCAGCCTTACTCAGTGCGTGGGGCGGCGAGCAGGATATTGTGATGGGAACTGTGGTTGCGAATCGTACACGCAAAGAAACGGAAGACCTTATCGGGTTCTTCGTTAACACCCTCGTGTTACGAAACGACCTAAGTGGTGATCC
>CANLRB010000069.1 GCA_947493455.1 uncultured Pseudoalteromonas sp.
GCTAATGACCCGCTCTGAGTATAACTGCCATTAATACATCCTGTAGCTTGGTTCCGGCTCGTCGTCCTGACTCGCGTTCATAAGACTGCGAAACTTAGTTTCGGTTCTTATTCACCCAACTGAGCTAATGACCCGCTCATTTAAGGTTAACTTCCTGTTTCTTGAATTTTTCATCCTGGCATAATTATATAAATTCAAGCTCTATTGCTTGAGTGGTGGGTCATGATGGACTTGAACCATCGACCAATGGATTAAAAGTCCACTGCTCTACCAACTGAGCTAATGACC
>CANLRB010000070.1 GCA_947493455.1 uncultured Pseudoalteromonas sp.
GCTCCGTGTCGGTGGATGCGCATTATAGGGAAAACAAAACCAAGCGCAACCCCTTTTTTAAAGTTTTTTTGTATTTTAAGATCGTTCGTATGAAATTAGTACTAAAAGCGTCAAAAACATACATTTTCTTCTAATATAGGGACATTAACTCTTTCTTTTGGTAGATAAGTAGATAAGTAGATAAGTAGATAAGTAGATAAGTAGATATGTAGTGGTACATTGAATTTGGCCACCTGATTAGAGGTGATATAATCACCATAACTTAATTAGGTGTAATAATGGCA
>CANLRB010000071.1 GCA_947493455.1 uncultured Pseudoalteromonas sp.
TATCCTGAAGAATTTAAAATTGAAGCGGTTAAACAAGTTGTTGATCGTGGTTACAGTGTTGCCACTGTAGCCAAAAATCTAGATGTGACCACACACAGTCTTTATGCCTGGGTTAAAAAATATGGCCCAGATTCCAAAGAGCATAAAGAAAAGGCCGATACCAATGCAGAAATCCGTCGTCTGCAAAAAGAGCTTAAACGAGTAACCGAAGAACGGGATATATTAAAAAAAGCCGCGGTATACTTCGCAAGCCAGTCCGACTGAGGTATGCC
>CANLRB010000072.1 GCA_947493455.1 uncultured Pseudoalteromonas sp.
GCTAATGACCCGCTCTGAGTATAACTGCCATTAATACATCCTGTAGCTTGGTTCCGGCTCGTCGTCCTGACTCGCGTCCATAATACTGCGAAACTTCGTTTCGGTTCTTATTCACCCAACTGAGCTAATGACCCGCTCATAGACTGTGAGTGCTCACAGTTTGGAATAGTCTTAAATGAAAGTGGTGGGTCATGATGGACTTGAACCATCGACCAATGGATTAAAAGTCCACTGCTCTACCAACTGAGCTAATGAC
>CANLRB010000073.1 GCA_947493455.1 uncultured Pseudoalteromonas sp.
TGATGTTCAAAAGCATCCAGGATCTGTCCTTTAGAGACTTGCAAGTTGTCTTTAAATGAGGCATCCATTTGCAAAGTTGAACGCAGCACCAATGTATTGACAAAGAAACCAATCAGCGACTCAACTTGCGGCTGTTCACGACCTGCAATCGGAGTACCAAGCACAATATCATGTTGCCCACTGAAACGCGCTAACAATGTCGTGAAGGCAGTTTCGAGTAACATAAAGAGCGAGCATTGCTGCGCTTTTGCGAA
>CANLRB010000074.1 GCA_947493455.1 uncultured Pseudoalteromonas sp.
ATTGAAGCGGTTAAACAAGTTGTTGATCGTGGTTACAGTGTTGCCACTGTAGCCAAAAACCTAGATGTGACCACACACAGTCTTTATGCCTGGGTTAAAAAATATGGCCCAGATTCCAAAGAACATAAAGAAAAGGCGGATACCAATGCAGAGATCCGTCGTCTGCAAAAAGAGCTGAAACGAGTAACCGAAGAACGGGATATATTAAAAAAAGCCGCGGTATACTTCGCAAGCCAGTCCGACTGAGGTATGCC
>CANLRB010000075.1 GCA_947493455.1 uncultured Pseudoalteromonas sp.
ATATCGCCAAGCGGTAAGGCAGCAGGTTTTGATCCTGCCATTCCCAGGTTCAAATCCTGGTATCCCAGCCACTCTTTTTAAAAGAGAAAAAATGCGGAAGTGGCGGAATTGGCCGAAGCTCTAGAAATAGACGCTGGATTTAGGTTCGATGAAACACTAAGCAAAATATGAAGTGCGGAAGTGGCGGAATTGGTAGACGCGCTGGATTTAGGTTCCAGTATCTTCGGATGTGAGAGTTCAAGTCTCTCCT
>CANLRB010000076.1 GCA_947493455.1 uncultured Pseudoalteromonas sp.
CGTCCCCTAGGGGATTCGAACCCCTGTTACCGCCGTGAAAGGGCGGTGTCCTAGGCCTCTAGACGAAGGGGACGCAGAAATTGCTTAGCAAATCACTGATTTGCTATTTCTGCGTTAGGTGAGTCCGAGCCTGCGAGGCGAACGGCATTAATCTATCGCAAAAATTCTGTGTCACTAGGACTGGTTATTTTAACTCTTACCATACGAGCTGTTTTAGCAACGCTACCGACTGAACACTTTAGTT
>CANLRB010000077.1 GCA_947493455.1 uncultured Pseudoalteromonas sp.
CAGTTCACCTATAGCGAAAGAAAAACAGTATTGGAAAACTTATAACGAGGTGACCAAAAATAGTTGACCACTACAGATGACCGATGTAACCAAGCTACAGGGATGTATTTATAAGAATTCATCGGAATATTATCTTCTAAAACCCAGCTTCAAGGATGAATGTAGTGCAAAAGGCTACCGACAGCGAACGAAGTGAGTACGGTTCTTTTGCGCAAGATGAGCTAAACCAGTTTA
>CANLRB010000078.1 GCA_947493455.1 uncultured Pseudoalteromonas sp.
TTAGTGTTCTATCCTGGCAACTATATTGAAGTTGATAAATTACAAACAGTGATAGAGCGTGAGCAAATTAACATGGCGTTGATGACGCCAGCGCTGTTTGAATCGTGGGTGAAGTTGTTACCGGGGGCAAGTGGCATAAAACAATTGCTCGTGGGTGGTGATGTTGTGCCGTTGCAACAAGTCAAAGCGCTTTATCAACAAGACCCAGACGTGGT
>CANLRB010000079.1 GCA_947493455.1 uncultured Pseudoalteromonas sp.
ACCACGTCTGGGTCTTGTTGATAAAGCGCTTTGACTTGTTGCAACGGCACAACATCACCACCCACGAGCAATTGTTTCATGCCACTTGCCCCCGGTAACAACTTCACCCACGATTCAAACAGCGCCGGCGTCATCAATGCCATGTTAATTTGCTCACGCTCTATCACTGTTTGTAATTTATCAACTTCAATATAGTTGCCAGGATAGAACACTAA
>CANLRB010000080.1 GCA_947493455.1 uncultured Pseudoalteromonas sp.
GACTGCCATAATTCGCATAACTTGATCTCGGTCTCTGTCTCGGGTGCTTTGTATGCATCACTTGGCGCGGCATCTAACCCTAATTCAGCTAATGCCTTGTGATCGCGCTTTCCATTCGCCGTCAGTGGTAAAGTATTCAGTACGGCATACTGACTCGGCACCATATAACGTGGCAACATCGTTTTCACACCTTGCCAAATATCTGCAACAA
>CANLRB010000081.1 GCA_947493455.1 uncultured Pseudoalteromonas sp.
GCTACGTAGCTCAGCTGGTTAGAGCACATCACTCATAATGATGGGGTCCCCTGTTCAAATCAGGGCGTAGCCACCATTTTAAAGTTGGATAGCAACTCAAAAACTATCACTACCTTTTAGGTTTTTTTAAGCTGCGGGAGTGGCGGAATTGGTAGACGCGCTGGATTTAGGTTCCAGTATCTTCGGATGTGAGAGTTCAAGTCTCTCCT
>CANLRB010000082.1 GCA_947493455.1 uncultured Pseudoalteromonas sp.
GTTTACGCTTCGCTATCCGTGAAGGTGGTCGTACAGTTGGTGCTGGTGTTGTTGCAACTATCGTTGAGTAATTCAACTATAGTTAATGCATAAGCATTGAATTAAGAAAGGTCGCTAATGCCTGTCTTTCATACACAAATCCCTCGATGAAAATCGGGGGATTTTTTTTGAACTTATTTTACATGGCTCGATCTGATC
>CANLRB010000083.1 GCA_947493455.1 uncultured Pseudoalteromonas sp.
ACACTTGCAACTGTGACTCGCAGTCAATGGCTTGATGGGTTAATGAATTCAGACAACTATGTGAACAACCACACATCGGTTGCACGTTTGTTCTTCTCAACGTTTTTACGCCGTCCAGATTTTAACGGATTAACCTTCTGGCAAGGTAAATTTAACACTGGGATGAAGATTACCGACATCGCGAATGTATTTGCGAG
>CANLRB010000084.1 GCA_947493455.1 uncultured Pseudoalteromonas sp.
TACCCGCATCATCAGTTGCAACACCACCGAAAACATCCACCGTCACATTACCATCTGCCGTTGGGGCGATGGTCGCACTGTAATTCATGCCTGAGCCGGTCAGTGCCGATACGCTACCGTTGCCGACCGTAATATCATTTGCAACAAAATCCGTCACAACTTCGTTAAACGCAATGCTTACCGTAAAGTTACC
>CANLRB010000085.1 GCA_947493455.1 uncultured Pseudoalteromonas sp.
TCTCATACTCTACAGGCGAAAGCAAATTATTGGAACCATGACGCCTTTTTGTGTTGTAAAACATTTCAATGTAATCATATACATCTGAACGTGCATTATCACGAGTTGCGTAGATCTTTTTCTTTATCCGCTCTCGTTTTAGGCCACCAAAAAAGCTTTCAACTACGGCGTTGTCATGACAATTTCCTCTACG
>CANLRB010000086.1 GCA_947493455.1 uncultured Pseudoalteromonas sp.
ACGAAAGCGATGCCTTTCCACTTGATAGCAGTGAATGGCTCGATACAGATTTAGATGGCATCGGGAATAATGCGGACCCGGATGACGACAATGACGGTTATAATGATACCAATGATGCGTTTCCGCTTGATAACTCAGAATGGCTCGATACGGATTTAGATGGATTAGGTAACAATGCGGACCCAGATGATGA
>CANLRB010000087.1 GCA_947493455.1 uncultured Pseudoalteromonas sp.
GAGTGGACGGGACTCGAACCCGCGACCCCCGGCGTGACAGGCCGGTATTCTAACCAACTGAACTACCACTCCGCAGTGCATATCTGCTAAGCAAATTGTCTTAAAAAGTATTAAATGGCGGAGTGGACGGGACTCGAACCCGCGACCCCCGGCGTGACAGGCCGGTATTCTAACCAACTGAACTACCA
>CANLRB010000088.1 GCA_947493455.1 uncultured Pseudoalteromonas sp.
TTTAAGAAACAGTTTTCCGAATTTATAAGGTGACACCCTTAACAACAATTGTTAATGGAGAGGCACCTTGCGCAAATGGCATGATTTTAGTCCAACGGACTTCATCATCAATTTGCACGACAAGATTTTCCTGATGACCATAGCATTTTGGAACCACCTGAACCCATGCCGAACTCAGTAGTGAAAC
>CANLRB010000089.1 GCA_947493455.1 uncultured Pseudoalteromonas sp.
GAATTGGTAGACGCGCTGGATTTAGGTTCCAGTATCTTCGGATGTGAGAGTTCAAGTCTCTCCTTCCGCACCATGTTCTTAAGTAGAACTAAAACACTTAACTATTTTGTTGTTGGGATATCGCCAAGCGGTAAGGCAGCAGGTTTTGATCCTGCCATTCCCAGGTTCAAATCCTGGTATCCCA
>CANLRB010000090.1 GCA_947493455.1 uncultured Pseudoalteromonas sp.
GCTTAGCTCAGTTGGTAGAGCAACTGACTTGTAATCAGTAGGTCGCCAGTTCGACTCCGGCAGCAGGCACCATTTATTTACTCGCATAGTTCGATTTCGGTAGAGCCTTGTGGGAATTGTATTGAAAATCCTCGTTTGATTTTTAGTATTGAAACCGAATTTTTGCCCAGATAGCTCAGTCGGT
>CANLRB010000091.1 GCA_947493455.1 uncultured Pseudoalteromonas sp.
AAGGCACCAACCTTAATAGGAGAAAGCTCAATGAACTTTTACAATAACATGCATCCATACTATTGTGGAATCGATTTGCACGCTCGATTACTCTACGTCTGTATCATTGATAATACTGGACTTATTCTTGTTCATCAAAAAATTAAAGATGATCCCGTCGCATTATTACATCTGCTTGAACC
>CANLRB010000092.1 GCA_947493455.1 uncultured Pseudoalteromonas sp.
GTGGACGGGACTCGAACCCGCGACCCCCGGCGTGACAGGCCGGTATTCTAACCAACTGAACTACCACTCCGCAGTATAATGCTTTTTAATTCGATAATTTATTAAATAAATGGCGGAGTGGACGGGACTCGAACCCGCGACCCCCGGCGTGACAGGCCGGTATTCTAACCAACTGAACTACC
>CANLRB010000093.1 GCA_947493455.1 uncultured Pseudoalteromonas sp.
TGAAGGCGCTCCCCTGCTAAGGGAGTATAGGGTTTGTAGCCCTATCGAGGGTTCGAATCCCTCCTTCTCCGCCATTTTTTTAAATGGTTCTGTTTTGTAAATACGGACGCGTAGCTCAGCTGGATAGAGTACCTGGCTACGAACCAGGCGGTCGGAGGTTCGAATCCTCCCGCGTCCGCC
>CANLRB010000094.1 GCA_947493455.1 uncultured Pseudoalteromonas sp.
AGTGGTAGTTCAGTTGGTTAGAATACCGGCCTGTCACGCCGGGGGTCGCGGGTTCGAGTCCCGTCCACTCCGCCATTAGCATATTAGCAAGCGCCCCCTATAGCGGAGTGGTAGTTCAGTTGGTTAGAATACCGGCCTGTCACGCCGGGGGTCGCGGGTTCGAGTCCCGTCCACTCCGC
>CANLRB010000095.1 GCA_947493455.1 uncultured Pseudoalteromonas sp.
CTCGTTTTAGGCCACCAAAAAAGCTTTCAACTACGGCGTTGTCATGACAATTTCCTCTACGACTCATACTACCTTCAAGTCCGTGGTATTTGAGGAATGCTTGCCAATCATGGCTCGTATACTGTGCGCCTTGGTCACTATGTACTATAACTTGCTGTTTTGGGTTTCTACGCCAAAC
>CANLRB010000096.1 GCA_947493455.1 uncultured Pseudoalteromonas sp.
TTTCGTTAAAAGAAAGAATATGTTGGTATCTACTTTAGTATTCAATATTTAACTTCTGGCGGAGTTAAAAATCAGTCTTTGATTTACAACTCAAAACTATTTTGGGTTGTATGGTTAAGTGACTAAGCGTATACGGTGGATGCCTTGGCAGTTGGAGGCGATGAAGGACGTATTA
>CANLRB010000097.1 GCA_947493455.1 uncultured Pseudoalteromonas sp.
TGGTAGTTCAGTTGGTTAGAATACCGGCCTGTCACGCCGGGGGTCGCGGGTTCGAGTCCCGTCCACTCCGCCATTTAGGAATAAGATAATTTAAAAGATACTGCGGAGTGGTAGTTCAGTTGGTTAGAATACCGGCCTGTCACGCCGGGGGTCGCGGGTTCGAGTCCCGTCCAC
>CANLRB010000098.1 GCA_947493455.1 uncultured Pseudoalteromonas sp.
GGGTCGTTAGCTCAGTTGGGAGAGCATCGCCCTTACAAGGCGAGGGTCACTGGTTCAAGTCCAGTACGACCCACCATAATGTGATATATCCTTAGCGGGTCGTTAGCTCAGTTGGGAGAGCATCGCCCTTACAAGGCGAGGGTCACTGGTTCAAGTCCAGTACGACCCACCAC
>CANLRB010000099.1 GCA_947493455.1 uncultured Pseudoalteromonas sp.
GGTGGGTCGTACTGGACTTGAACCAGTGACCCTCGCCTTGTAAGGGCGATGCTCTCCCAACTGAGCTAACGACCCATTTTATATTTTTTCCTTAGTGGTGGGTCGTACTGGACTTGAACCAGTGACCCTCGCCTTGTAAGGGCGATGCTCTCCCAACTGAGCTAACGACCC
>CANLRB010000100.1 GCA_947493455.1 uncultured Pseudoalteromonas sp.
ATATCGCCAAGCGGTAAGGCAGCAGGTTTTGATCCTGCCATTCCCAGGTTCAAATCCTGGTATCCCAGCCACTCTTTAAGATTTCTTGAAGAAAAATGGCTACGTAGCTCAGCTGGTTAGAGCACATCACTCATAATGATGGGGTCCCCTGTTCAAATCAGGGCGTAGCC
>CANLRB010000101.1 GCA_947493455.1 uncultured Pseudoalteromonas sp.
GGCGGCTGTAGCTCAGTTGGTAGAGCCCTGGATTGTGATTCCGGTTGTCGTGGGTTCAAGTCCCATCAGTCGCCCCATCTACAAACTTAAAATATATGTTCGGCGATTAGCGCAGCTTGGTAGCGCACTTGGTTTGGGTCCAAGGGGTCGCAGGTTCAAATCCTGCATCG
>CANLRB010000102.1 GCA_947493455.1 uncultured Pseudoalteromonas sp.
GCTGGGATACCAGGATTTGAACCTGGGAATGGCAGGATCAAAACCTGCTGCCTTACCGCTTGGCGATATCCCAACAATTTGGTGTTTTTAAGCATGGTGCGGAAGGAGAGACTTGAACTCTCACATCCGAAGATACTGGAACCTAAATCCAGCGCGTCTACCAATTCCG
>CANLRB010000103.1 GCA_947493455.1 uncultured Pseudoalteromonas sp.
TGGGTCATGATGGACTTGAACCATCGACCAATGGATTAAAAGTCCACTGCTCTACCAACTGAGCTAATGACCCGCTCAAAGCAAGTGTAAGATGGTGGGTCATGATGGACTTGAACCATCGACCAATGGATTAAAAGTCCACTGCTCTACCAACTGAGCTAATGACCCG
>CANLRB010000104.1 GCA_947493455.1 uncultured Pseudoalteromonas sp.
CCCCCTTAGCTCAGTTGGTTAGAGCGACGGACTGTTAATCCGCAGGTCCCCCGTTCGAGTCGGGGAGGGGGAGCCAACAATACAATTAGGTAGTTCCCCCTTAGCTCAGTTGGTTAGAGCGACGGACTGTTAATCCGCAGGTCCCCCGTTCGAGTCGGGGAGGGGGAGC
>CANLRB010000105.1 GCA_947493455.1 uncultured Pseudoalteromonas sp.
CCCCCTTAGCTCAGTTGGTTAGAGCGACGGACTGTTAATCCGCAGGTCCCCCGTTCGAGTCGGGGAGGGGGAGCCAAATTTTCAGCCAGTATTGTTCCCCCTTAGCTCAGTTGGTTAGAGCGACGGACTGTTAATCCGCAGGTCCCCCGTTCGAGTCGGGGAGGGGG
>CANLRB010000106.1 GCA_947493455.1 uncultured Pseudoalteromonas sp.
GAGCGCCATATTAAACGTTTCACTTTTTTTGTCAACACTTAATTTAAAAAGTTTTTTAAGTTAAGTTTTATTTGACTTTTACCGCCTGCAGCCCTTTGCTTTTCAGCGTTGTGCTCCGTGTCGGTGGATGCGCATTATAGGGAAAACAAAACCAAGCGCAACCCCT
>CANLRB010000107.1 GCA_947493455.1 uncultured Pseudoalteromonas sp.
TCATTAGCTCAGTTGGTAGAGCAGTGGACTTTTAATCCATTGGTCGATGGTTCAAGTCCATCATGACCCACCACTTCAGATTATCCGTAAGAGCGGGTCATTAGCTCAGTTGGTAGAGCAGTGGACTTTTAATCCATTGGTCGATGGTTCAAGTCCATCATGACCC
>CANLRB010000108.1 GCA_947493455.1 uncultured Pseudoalteromonas sp.
GATTAGCGCAGCTTGGTAGCGCACTTGGTTTGGGTCCAAGGGGTCGCAGGTTCAAATCCTGCATCGCCGACCACTTTAAGTTTTCAAAATATGTTCGGCGATTAGCGCAGCTTGGTAGCGCACTTGGTTTGGGTCCAAGGGGTCGCAGGTTCAAATCCTGCATCG
>CANLRB010000109.1 GCA_947493455.1 uncultured Pseudoalteromonas sp.
GCGTAATAGCTCACTGGTCGAGTCGGTCTGCGCGGAAGATGTAACGGGGCTAAACATACCACCGAAGCTGCGGCTGCAACTTATGTTGCGGGGTAGGGGAGCGTTCTGTAAGCGGTTGAAGGTGTACCGGGAGGTATGCTGGACGTATCAGAAGTGCGAATGCT
>CANLRB010000110.1 GCA_947493455.1 uncultured Pseudoalteromonas sp.
AGCATTCGCACTTCTGATACGTCCAGCATACCTCCCGGTACACCTTCAACCGCTTACAGAACGCTCCCCTACCCCGCGAATAAATTCGCAGCCGCAGCTTCGGTGGTATGTTTAGCCCCGTTACATCTTCCGCGCAGACCGACTCGACCAGTGAGCTATTACGC
>CANLRB010000111.1 GCA_947493455.1 uncultured Pseudoalteromonas sp.
CGTAATAGCTCACTGGTCGAGTCGGTCTGCGCGGAAGATGTAACGGGGCTAAACATACCACCGAAGCTGCGGCTGCGTCTTATGACGCGGGGTAGGGGAGCGTTCTGTAAGCGGTTGAAGGTGTACCGGGAGGTATGCTGGACGTATCAGAAGTGCGAATGC
>CANLRB010000112.1 GCA_947493455.1 uncultured Pseudoalteromonas sp.
ACTTAACTTAAAAAACTTTTTAAATTAAGTGTTGACAAAAAAAGTGAAACGTTTAATATGGCGCTCCACTTAAGCAGCAAGCCAAGCGCTTCTGCACTGTTCTTTAAAAATTTAAGCAATCATCTGTGTGGGCACTCGTACAGATTAAGTTCTAACATAC
>CANLRB010000113.1 GCA_947493455.1 uncultured Pseudoalteromonas sp.
GTATGTTAGAACTTAATCTGTACGAGTGCCCACACAGATGATTGCTTAAATTTTTAAAGAACAGTGCAGAAGCGCTTTGCTTACTGCTTAAGTGGAGCGCCATATTAAACGTTTCACTTTTTTTGTCAACACTTAATTTAAAAAGTTTTTTAAGTTAAGT
>CANLRB010000114.1 GCA_947493455.1 uncultured Pseudoalteromonas sp.
GTTAGTGTAAGGCTCAAGCCAGGTGTAAGCGACTTAATTCATTGCATTAATGCACGCGTACTGAGTGTCTAATCAAGACAAGAAGCTTTGGTATATCGTCATATAATCAGGTTTAAACCAAATACCATTGAATAACCTAATTGATTGATGCTCACCGT
>CANLRB010000115.1 GCA_947493455.1 uncultured Pseudoalteromonas sp.
TCTACTTATCTACTTATCTACTTATCTACTTATCTACTTATCTACTTATCTACTTATCTACTTATCTACTTATCTACCTATTGTAGTGGTCAACTATTTTTGGTCACCTCGTTATAAGTTTTCCAATACTGTTTTTCTTTCGCTATAGGTGAACTGCC
>CANLRB010000116.1 GCA_947493455.1 uncultured Pseudoalteromonas sp.
TTAGACTTAATTAAACTGAGTGACCAATTGATGCGAAAGCATCAGCACAGTCAATTCGATATTCATCTCTTGTAGATAGAATATCAAAATCAGAATTCATTGAGTCGGTCTTAATGACCAAAAACACTTTTAATTGAAGAGTTTGATCATGGCTCAG
>CANLRB010000117.1 GCA_947493455.1 uncultured Pseudoalteromonas sp.
TGACTAATTGCAATCGCATCCGGCGTACGTCGGCATTGCTGTTCAATAGTCGACACAAAACCGCCATCTAAATCAAACGTATGCTGCGTGTCATTCCAAGCGCGCAACAACGCTTTATCCGATGCGGTGACTAAATCGATTTCATTGAGTGTCAGAT
>CANLRB010000118.1 GCA_947493455.1 uncultured Pseudoalteromonas sp.
GCGTAGCTCAGCTGGATAGAGTACCTGGCTACGAACCAGGCGGTCGGAGGTTCGAATCCTCCCGCGTCCGCCACTTTCTTCCTTGTGAGGTAGAAAGTGAGAATAAACCGACTTATGTCGGTTTTTTTATGCCTGAAATTCGGTGCTAAGTTTGTT
>CANLRB010000119.1 GCA_947493455.1 uncultured Pseudoalteromonas sp.
AATTCGGAAAACTGTTTCTTAAAAAGTAAGTATCTACTTTAGTCACTCTTTCTCAAGAGCATTTAACTTCTAGTGGATTAAAACCACTTTGGCGTTGTATGGTTAAGCCTCACGGGTAATTAGTACAGGTTAGCTTAATGGCTCACACCACTTCC
>CANLRB010000120.1 GCA_947493455.1 uncultured Pseudoalteromonas sp.
CCCACACAGATGATTGCTTAAATTTTTAAAGAACTACGTTCTCAGCTCAAGGCTGTTTTAAAGAACGTTGCAAGTGCCTTACTTGCTGCGACGCTTTGTCGCTGTTAGGGCTGCGTATGTTACGCTTTCCTATTTTTTTGTCAACACTTAATTTT
>CANLRB010000121.1 GCA_947493455.1 uncultured Pseudoalteromonas sp.
TAAAGTTTTATCAGCTTTCCAAATTTTTAAAGAGCAATTGAGAATAATCTTCTCAAAACTAAATCAACTTTGATTTAGTTTATTTAGGTTTAAGAAGAAAGTGGTGGAGCTAAGCAGGATCGAACTGCTGACCTCCTGCGTGCAAGGCAGGCGCT
>CANLRB010000122.1 GCA_947493455.1 uncultured Pseudoalteromonas sp.
TAAAGTTTTATCAGCTTTCCAAATTTTTAAAGAGCAATTGAGAATAATCTTCTCAAAACTAAATCAACTTTGATTTAATTTATTTAGGTTTAAGAAGAAAGTGGTGGAGCTAAGCAGGATCGAACTGCTGACCTCCTGCGTGCAAGGCAGGCGCT
>CANLRB010000123.1 GCA_947493455.1 uncultured Pseudoalteromonas sp.
GGTGCTGACTTAAAAGCTCATGTGGCCAATACGACTAGTCAGTGCAACCTGCCAGCCCATAATGTGAATCTAAAAAATGTATGTGATAGAGAAAAAATGCGCTATTACTTTCCAGACCCCGTCGTACAGCGTTCAATTAATTTAGACTTGGCCAT
>CANLRB010000124.1 GCA_947493455.1 uncultured Pseudoalteromonas sp.
GACGTAACAGGTAACGTTGAGCTACCTGAAGGCGTAGAAATGGTAATGCCTGGTGATAACATCAAGATGACTGTAGAACTAATCTGCCCAATCGCGATGGACGAAGGTTTACGCTTCGCTATCCGTGAAGGTGGTCGTACAGTTGGTGCTGGTGT
>CANLRB010000125.1 GCA_947493455.1 uncultured Pseudoalteromonas sp.
ACATGTGAGCGCATACAGTGCATCGCAAGGTACGCAGATTGCTATCCGCTATCAAGAGCGTGCACTGAGTTATGATGCGCTTGAACACAAGTCGAATCAATTAGCCCATGCGTTAGTGGCCCAAGGCATTGGACGAGGCGACCGGGTGGCAACAG
>CANLRB010000126.1 GCA_947493455.1 uncultured Pseudoalteromonas sp.
GCAACAGATGGTCCAATGCCACAAACTCGTGAGCACATCCTTCTTTCTCGTCAGGTTGGTGTACCTTACATCATCGTATTCATGAACAAATGTGACATGGTTGACGACGAAGAGCTACTAGAGCTAGTAGAAATGGAAGTTCGTGAACTTCTTTC
>CANLRB010000127.1 GCA_947493455.1 uncultured Pseudoalteromonas sp.
AAGTCGATATTATTCGCTTCACAGAAATCAGCAACCCAGTACCAACAGTGCATACACTCTACACCAACGACAATATCACCAAGGTAGGGTTCAAGCAGATGTAATAATGCGACGGGATCATCTTTAATTTTTTGATGAACAAGAATAAGTCCAGT
>CANLRB010000128.1 GCA_947493455.1 uncultured Pseudoalteromonas sp.
ACATGTGAGCGCATACAGTGCATCGCAAGGTACGCAGATTGCTATCCGCTATCAAGAGCGTGCACTGAGTTATGATGAGCTTGAACACAAGTCGAATCAATTAGCCCATGCGTTAGTGGCCCAAGGCATTGGACGAGGCGACCGGGTGGCAACAG
>CANLRB010000129.1 GCA_947493455.1 uncultured Pseudoalteromonas sp.
AGTAATTCAAACGGGATATCTTGATGCTCTTGCGCTGCCAAGTGCATTAACCTTGATGCCGCTAACGCATCAACAAAGCGCGGATCACCACTTAGGTCGTTTCGTAACACGAGGGTGTTAACGAAGAACCCGATAAGGTCTTCCGTTTCTTTGCG
>CANLRB010000130.1 GCA_947493455.1 uncultured Pseudoalteromonas sp.
ACCGACTGAGCTATCTGGGCAAAAATTCGGTTTCAATACTAAAAATCAAACGAGGATTTTCAATACAATTCCCACAATGCTCTACCGACTGAGCTATCTGGGCAAAAATTCGGTTTCAATACTAAAAATCAAACGAGGATTTTCAATACAATTC
>CANLRB010000131.1 GCA_947493455.1 uncultured Pseudoalteromonas sp.
TTTTAGGAACAATTAATACTTAAGCCTAGTCGAGATTTATCATCTGCTCAAATAGAGTTGGGTGTCTTTGATAACTACCAAAGCTTCCTGGCTTGATTAGACACTCAGTACGCGTGCATTAATGCAATGAATTAAGTCGCTTACACCTGGCT
>CANLRB010000132.1 GCA_947493455.1 uncultured Pseudoalteromonas sp.
AAGTGAGAATAAACCGACTTATGTCGGTTTTTTTATGCCTGAAATTCGGTGCTAAGTTTGTTATAAGCGGGTTTCAGTGTAGTGGTACATTGAATTTGGCCACCTGATTAGAGGTGATATAATCACCATAACTTAATTAGGTGTAATAATGG
>CANLRB010000133.1 GCA_947493455.1 uncultured Pseudoalteromonas sp.
GCTGCCGGAGTCGAACTGGCGACCTACTGATTACAAGTCAGTTGCTCTACCAACTGAGCTAAGCAGGCACACTAAAAATGGTGCCCAGAGGCGGAATCGAACCACCGACACGAGGATTTTCAATCCTCTGCTCTACCGACTGAGCTATCTG
>CANLRB010000134.1 GCA_947493455.1 uncultured Pseudoalteromonas sp.
GCTGCCGGAGTCGAACTGGCGACCTACTGATTACAAGTCAGTTGCTCTACCAACTGAGCTAAGCAGGCACACTAAAATGGTGCCCAGAGGCGGAATCGAACCACCGACACGAGGATTTTCAATCCTCTGCTCTACCGACTGAGCTATCTG
>CANLRB010000135.1 GCA_947493455.1 uncultured Pseudoalteromonas sp.
TTGAATACTAAAGTAGATACCAACATATTCTTTCTTTTAACGAAAAGAGTATGCGGCATATTTTCTTTACTTTTTTTGAGAACTCTAAATTAAATTACATTTCCTAAGAAATGAATAATTTAAAGTTTTATCAGCTTTCCAAATTTT
>CANLRB010000136.1 GCA_947493455.1 uncultured Pseudoalteromonas sp.
TGGTAGTTCAGTTGGTTAGAATACCGGCCTGTCACGCCGGGGGTCGCGGGTTCGAGTCCCGTCCACTCCGCCATTTACTTCTTTATTTACAAGTCTGTTAGATAATTAATCCTCTAGTCTAAATTTTAAACCTATTCAAGCCTCAG
>CANLRB010000137.1 GCA_947493455.1 uncultured Pseudoalteromonas sp.
GGGTCATGATGGACTTGAACCATCGACCAATGGATTAAAAGTCCACTGCTCTACCAACTGAGCTAATGACCCGCTCTGAGTATAACTGCCATTAATACATCCTGTAGCTTGGTTCCGGCTCGTCGTCCTGACTCGCGT
>CANLRB010000138.1 GCA_947493455.1 uncultured Pseudoalteromonas sp.
TAAGCTAACCTGTACTAATTACCCGTGAGGCTTAACCATACAACGCCAAAGTGGTTTTATTCCACTAGAAGTTAAATGCTCTTGAGAAAGAGTGACTAAAGTAGATACTTACTTTTTAAGAAACAGTTTTCCGAATT
>CANLRB010000139.1 GCA_947493455.1 uncultured Pseudoalteromonas sp.
TAATGCGCATCCACCGACACGGAGCACAACGCTGAAAAGCAAAGGGCTACAGGCGGTAAGAGTCAAATAAAACTTAACTTAAAAAACTTTTTAAATTAAGTGTTGACAAAAAAAGTGAAACGTTTAATATGGCGCTC
>CANLRB010000140.1 GCA_947493455.1 uncultured Pseudoalteromonas sp.
TCTTTCTTTTAACGAAAAGAGTATGCGGCATATTTTCTTTACTTTTTTTTGAGAACTCTAAATTAAATTACATTTCCGAAGAAATGAATAATTTAAAGTTTTATCAGCTTTCCAAATTTTTAAAGAGCAAT
>CANLRB010000141.1 GCA_947493455.1 uncultured Pseudoalteromonas sp.
AAGCGTAACAAAATTTAGACTTAATTAAACTGAGTGACCAATTGATGCGAAAGCATCAGCACAGTCAATTCGATATTTTATCTCTTGTAGATGGGATATCAAAATCAGAATTCATTGAGTCGGTCTTA
>CANLRB010000142.1 GCA_947493455.1 uncultured Pseudoalteromonas sp.
TTCCAAATTTTTAAAGAGCAATATTAATTAGCTTTAAAAGCTAACTAACAATCATCTGTGTGGACACTTCGAACAAAAAGTTCTAAATCGTATAAGGAGGTGATCCAGCCCCAGGTTCCCCT
>CANLRB010000143.1 GCA_947493455.1 uncultured Pseudoalteromonas sp.
AGCATCAGCACAGTCAATTCGATATTTTATCTCTTGTAGATGGGATATCAAAATCAGAATTCATTGAGTCGGTCTTAATGACCAAAAACACTTTTAATTGAAGAGTTTGATCATGGCTCAG
>CANLRB010000144.1 GCA_947493455.1 uncultured Pseudoalteromonas sp.
GCCAAATACTCTATCCAGCTGAACTAGGTGTCCAATACTATTTTTTTAACCACTCTAGTAAATTGGCGGTCGCGGGAGGATTAGTACCACCGAACGCCTGGTTAGTATCCAGGTACTCTAT
>CANLRB010000145.1 GCA_947493455.1 uncultured Pseudoalteromonas sp.
ACTCTAAATTAAATTACATTTCCGAAGAAATGAATAATTTAAAGTTTTATCAGCTTTCCAAATTTTTAAAGAGCAATTGAGAATAATCTTCTCAAAACTAAATCAACTTTGATTTA
>CANLRB010000146.1 GCA_947493455.1 uncultured Pseudoalteromonas sp.
GATAGCAGTGAATGGCTCGATACAGATTTAGATGGCATCGGGAATAATGCGGACACGGACGATGATAACGACGGTCACAATGACGAAAGCGATGCCTTTCCACTTGATAGCAG
>CANLRB010000147.1 GCA_947493455.1 uncultured Pseudoalteromonas sp.
ATATCAAAATCAGAATTCATTGAGTCGGTCTTAATGACCAAAAACACTTTTAATTGAAGAGTTTGATCATGGCTCAGATTGAACGCTGGCGGCAGGCCTAACACATGCAAGT
>CANLRB010000148.1 GCA_947493455.1 uncultured Pseudoalteromonas sp.
GAATCGAACCACCGACACGAGGATTTTCAATCCTCTGCTCTACCGACTGAGCTATCTGGGCAAAAATTCGGTTTCAATACTAAAAATCAAACGAGGATTTTCAATACAATTC
>CANLRB010000149.1 GCA_947493455.1 uncultured Pseudoalteromonas sp.
TAACAATCATCTGTGTGGACACTTCGAACAAAAAGTTCTAAATCGTATAAGGAGGTGATCCAGCCCCAGGTTCCCCTAGGGCTACCTTGTTACGACTTCACCCCAGTCAT
>CANLRB010000150.1 GCA_947493455.1 uncultured Pseudoalteromonas sp.
AGCATCAGCACAGTCAATTCGATATTTTATCTCTTGTAGATGGGATATCAAAATCAGAATTCATTGAGTCGGTCTTAGGACCAAAAACACTTTTAATTGAAGAGT
>CANLRB010000151.1 GCA_947493455.1 uncultured Pseudoalteromonas sp.
TCCACTAGAAGTTAAATGCTCTTGAGAAAGAGTGACTAAAGTAGATACTTACTTTTTAAGAAACAGTTTTCCGAATTTATAAGGTGACACCCTTAACAACAAT
>CANLRB010000152.1 GCA_947493455.1 uncultured Pseudoalteromonas sp.
AGTTAGCTTTTAAAGCTAATTAATATTGCTCTTTAAAAATTTGGAAAGCTGATAAAACTTTAAATTATTCATTTCTTCGGAAATGTAATTTAATTTAGAGT
>CANLRB010000153.1 GCA_947493455.1 uncultured Pseudoalteromonas sp.
AGTCGGTAGCGTTGCTAAAACAGCTCGTATGGTAAGAGTTAAAATAACCAGTCCTAGTGACACATTATCTATTGATACTGCGTCCCCTTCGTCTAGAGGC
>CANLRB010000154.1 GCA_947493455.1 uncultured Pseudoalteromonas sp.
TGGGTTGCTGCCGTATTGCCGTTACCCGCATCATCAGTTGCAACACCACCGAAAACATCCACCGTCACATTACCATCTGCCGTTGGGGCGATGGTCGCA
>CANLRB010000155.1 GCA_947493455.1 uncultured Pseudoalteromonas sp.
TTTATTTAGGTTTAAGAAGAAAGTGGTGGAGCTAAGCAGGATCGAACTGCTGACCTCCTGCGTGCAAGGCAGGCGCTCTCCCAGCTGAGCTATAG
>CANLRB010000156.1 GCA_947493455.1 uncultured Pseudoalteromonas sp.
CTGCTTAAGTGGAGCGCCATATTAAACGTTTCACTTTTTTTGTCAACACTTAATTTAAAAAGTTTTTTAAGTTAAGTTTTATTTGACT
>CANLRB010000157.1 GCA_947493455.1 uncultured Pseudoalteromonas sp.
AAGCGCTTCTGCACTGTTCTTTAAAAATTTAAGCAATCATCTGTGTGGGCACTCGTACAGATTAAGTTCTAACATACGCTTTTAAAG
>CANLRB010000158.1 GCA_947493455.1 uncultured Pseudoalteromonas sp.
AAACGAGTAACCGAAGAACGGGATATATTAAAAAAAGCCGCGGTATACTTCGCAAGCCAGTCCGACTGAGGTATGCCTTTATCAAG
>CANLRB010000159.1 GCA_947493455.1 uncultured Pseudoalteromonas sp.
TTTTTTTTTTTTTTTTTTTTTTTTTTTTTTTTTTTTTTTTTTTTTTTTTTTTTTTTTTTTTTTTTTTTTTTTTTTTTTTTTTTT
>CANLRB010000160.1 GCA_947493455.1 uncultured Pseudoalteromonas sp.
TGCTCTACCGACTGAGCTATCTGGGCAAAAATTCGGTTTCAATACTAAAAATCAAACGAGGATTTTCAATACAATTCCCACAA
>CANLRB010000161.1 GCA_947493455.1 uncultured Pseudoalteromonas sp.
GTTGGGATATCGCCAAGCGGTAAGGCAGCAGGTTTTGATCCTGCCATTCCCAGGTTCAAATCCTGGTATCCCAGCCACTCTTT
>CANLRB010000162.1 GCA_947493455.1 uncultured Pseudoalteromonas sp.
GCACTGTTCTTTAAAAATTTAAGCAATCATCTGTGTGGGCACTCGTACAGATTAAGTTCTAACATACGCTTTTAAAGCGTAA
>CANLRB010000163.1 GCA_947493455.1 uncultured Pseudoalteromonas sp.
GAGCGGGTCATTAGCTCAGTTGGTAGAGCAGTGGACTTTTAATCCATTGGTCGATGGTTCAAGTCCATCATGACCCACCA
>CANLRB010000164.1 GCA_947493455.1 uncultured Pseudoalteromonas sp.
GCCCAGATAGCTCAGTCGGTAGAGCAGAGGATTGAAAATCCTCGTGTCGGTGGTTCGATTCCGCCTCTGGGCACCATTTT
>CANLRB010000165.1 GCA_947493455.1 uncultured Pseudoalteromonas sp.
GGCGATGCAGGATTTGAACCTGCGACCCCTTGGACCCAAACCAAGTGCGCTACCAAGCTGCGCTAATCGCCGAACATAT
>CANLRB010000166.1 GCA_947493455.1 uncultured Pseudoalteromonas sp.
CTGCTTAGCTCAGTTGGTAGAGCAACTGACTTGTAATCAGTAGGTCGCCAGTTCGACTCCGGCAGCAGGCACCATTTAT
>CANLRB010000167.1 GCA_947493455.1 uncultured Pseudoalteromonas sp.
ATACTGCGGAGTGGTAGTTCAGTTGGTTAGAATACCGGCCTGTCACGCCGGGGGTCGCGGGTTCGAGTCCCGTCCACTC
>CANLRB010000168.1 GCA_947493455.1 uncultured Pseudoalteromonas sp.
TTTTTTTTTTTTTTTTTTTTTTTTTTTTTTTTTTTTTTTTTTTTTTTTTTTTTTTTTTTTTTTTTTTTTTTTTTTTTT
>CANLRB010000169.1 GCA_947493455.1 uncultured Pseudoalteromonas sp.
GGGGGGGGGGGGGGGGGGGGGGGGGGGGGGGGGGGGGGGGGGGGGGGGGGGGGGGGGGGGGGGGGGGGGGGGGGGGGG
>CANLRB010000170.1 GCA_947493455.1 uncultured Pseudoalteromonas sp.
GTGGTGGGTCATGATGGACTTGAACCATCGACCAATGGATTAAAAGTCCACTGCTCTACCAACTGAGCTAATGACCCG
>CANLRB010000171.1 GCA_947493455.1 uncultured Pseudoalteromonas sp.
TGGGTCATGATGGACTTGAACCATCGACCAATGGATTAAAAGTCCACTGCTCTACCAACTGAGCTAATGACCCGCTCT
>CANLRB010000172.1 GCA_947493455.1 uncultured Pseudoalteromonas sp.
CTGCGGAGTGGTAGTTCAGTTGGTTAGAATACCGGCCTGTCACGCCGGGGGTCGCGGGTTCGAGTCCCGTCCACTCCG
>CANLRB010000173.1 GCA_947493455.1 uncultured Pseudoalteromonas sp.
TTGGCTCCCCCTCCCCGACTCGAACGGGGGACCTGCGGATTAACAGTCCGTCGCTCTAACCAACTGAGCTAAGGGGGA
>CANLRB010000174.1 GCA_947493455.1 uncultured Pseudoalteromonas sp.
TTTTAGTGTGCCTGCTTAGCTCAGTTGGTAGAGCAACTGACTTGTAATCAGTAGGTCGCCAGTTCGACTCCGGCAGCA
>CANLRB010000175.1 GCA_947493455.1 uncultured Pseudoalteromonas sp.
GGAGTGGACGGGACTCGAACCCGCGACCCCCGGCGTGACAGGCCGGTATTCTAACCAACTGAACTACCACTCCGCAGT
>CANLRB010000176.1 GCA_947493455.1 uncultured Pseudoalteromonas sp.
TGCCCAGATAGCTCAGTCGGTAGAGCAGAGGATTGAAAATCCTCGTGTCGGTGGTTCGATTCCGCCTCTGGGCACCAT